>NZ_BBOM01000007.1 GCF_000974485.1 Streptomyces sp. NBRC 109706
CGCCGCCTACGAGCTCTTTACGCCCAATAAATCCGGACAACGCTTGCACCCTACGTATTACCGCGGCTGCTGGCACGTAGTTAGCCGGTGCTTCTTCTGCAAGTACCGTCACCCACCCAAAAAGGCAAGGCTTCTTCCCTGCTGAAAGAGGTTTACAACCCGAAGGCCGTCATCCCTCACGCGGCGTCGCTGCATCAGGCTTGCGCCCATTGTGCAATATTCCCCACTGCTGCCTCCCGTAGGAGTCTGGGCCGTGTCTCAGTCCCAGTGTGGCCGGTCACCCTCTCAGGCCGGCTACCCGTCGTCGCCTTGGTAGGCCATCACCCCACCAACAAGCTGATAGGCCGCGGGCCCATCCTGCACCGCAAAAGCTTTCCACCAACCACCATGCGACAGTTGGTCATATCCGGTATTAGACCCAGTTTCCCGGGCTTATCCCAAAGTGCAGGGCAGATTGCCCACGTGTTACTCACCCGTTCGCCACTAATCCCCGGCCGAAACCGGTTCATCGTTCGACTTGCATGTGTTAAGCACGCCGCCAGCGTTCGTCCTGAGCCAGGATCAAACTCTCCGTGAATGTCTACAAAAGGCATCTCACGAAGGATGTTCGAACATCCTCGCAAAAATACAACAAAAATCTGGCATTGACTTTTGGCACGCTGTTGAGTTCTCAAGGAACGGACGCTTCCTTCGAACCTCTTCCAAGGCCCTCCGGGCTTTCCCTTCGGTGTGTCCACTACGTTAACCGATTTCCCGGCCAGCGCCTAATCCGGTTCCTTGGGGGCTGTTTTCGGCGTACCGAAAGAACCCCCGGGAGGGAAATTTGTTGCTGAAGGTAGTAGACCGCCCCTGAAGCATCTCCGGAGGGTCTTGCGACACGCTCCCTGGAGGACCTGCTTCAGGCGACTCGATCCACATTACGACCCGGTGGCCCCGGCGTCAAGTTTGGCCGTGCGGCGTCGTGGCTGGTGGGCCCGGTAGGGGCTGACCGTGGGGTCGTCGGCCACCCAGTAGCGCCAGGGATGGACCGCGCCCGGGCCCGATATCCCCGTGCGGGGGCCCGAGTTGATGCGACGGGCGGGCACCGGGGTGCCCACCCGCACGCCGAGGGGGGCCGCCGGGTCGTCGCCACAGATGTCCGTGCCGTCCAGGACCCGGTCCACCCCGAGGGCGGTCGCCAGCCGGGCCGGGCCCTTGGCCAGCTCGGCGTCCTTGCGCGCGGTCGCCCGCCGGGCGCGGGCCAGCTCCGTGCCGGTAAGGATCTCGCCGGCCCGGAGCAGCACCCCGCTGGCATGGCCCTCGGGGCCGCAGACCAGGTTGAGGCAGTGCCACATGCCATAGGTGAAGTAGACATAGGCGTGTCCCGGCTCGCCGTACATCGAGGCATTGCGGCGGGTGCGCCCGCGGAAGGCGTGCGAACCGGGGTCGATCTCGCCCGCGTACGCCTCGACCTCGGTGATCCGCAGGGTGATCACACCCTGTTCCGTGGTCCGGACCAGGGTGCGGCCCAGGAGGTCGGGCGCCACCTCCAGCACGGGGCGGTCGAAGAAGGCGCGGGGCAGGGGCTGGTCGGCGGGTGGGTTCGGCACGTTGCTCAATCGGGTCGGTGGAACGGTCTGGCTGACTAGGCTAACGGCGCCAGCGAACCGTTCGACGTGGAGGTTTCCAGTCCTATGTCCGAGTTGCGTCGTCGCCCTCTGCCGCATGACTTCCATCCGCCGGTCGCCTCGTTCTCCGTGACCAGTCCGGACTTCCAGGACGGCGGGGCGTTGCCGGAGGCGCAGGTGCACGCGGGGGGCAACCGCTCGCCGGAGCTGAGCTGGTCCGGCTTCCCCGAGGGGACCGCCAGCTTCGCCGTGACCTGCTACGACCCGGACGCGCCCACCGGGAGCGGGTTCTGGCACTGGGTGCTGTTCGACATCCCGGCCTCCGTGACCGAGCTGCCGGCCGGCGCCGGCGGGGCCGACGGGGCCGGTCTGCCGGCGGGCGCGGTGCGGGTGCGGAACGACTACGGGACCCGGGACTTCGGCGGTGCGGCGCCGCCGCCCGGGGACGGGCCGCACCGCTATGTGTTCACCGTCTACGCGGTGGACTCCGAGAAGCTGGGCCCGGACGAGAACGCGACGCCCGCCCAGGTCGGGTTCATGCTGCGGTTCCACGCGGTGGGCCGTGCCCAGCTGATCGCCGAGTACGAGGTGCCGGCGGCCGGCTGACCGCTCGGTCCACCGGCCCTCCGTTCCCGCGCCGACTCCCCCGGACCCCTGCCCTTGTACCCGGGGAAAGCACCCCGGGAAATTGCGTTGTTCGGTCAGGGGGGCGACGGCACAGTGGGTGTCGGCCCGCCAACGGGCGGTGCGGGAACGGGGAGGTGGTCGGGGTGCGGCGGACCCTGGTGTTGAACGCGAGTTATGAGCCGTTGTCGACGGTGTCCACGCGGCGGGCCGTGGTGCTGGTGTTGCAGCACAAGGCGGTGGTGGAGCACGCGCTGCCCGGGCTGCGGCTGCGGGGGGCCGCGGTCGATCTGCCGGTGCCCCAGGTGATCAGGTTGCGGCGTTTCGTGAAGGTGCCGTTCCGACAACAGGCGCCCTGGTCACGCCGGGGTGTGCTGGTGCGGGACCGTCACCGTTGTGCCTACTGCGGGCGGCGGGCCGCCACGATCGACCATGTGGTGCCCCGTTCGCGGGGTGGTGGCGACACGTGGCTGAATACCGTCGCCGCGTGTGCCGAGGACAACCGGCGTAAGGCGAACCGGACGCCGGCCGAGGCGGGGATGCGGCTGCTGGCCGAGCCGTTCCAGCCCACTCCGGCGGACGCCCTGGTCCTGGCCGTGGACAGTTGGACGGAAGGCGCGTCGCTGCCGCACTGGTTGACGGTGCGGGTCGGGGCTCCGCAGGTGGCGGCCTGAGAATGTGAACGAGGGTGCGGCCCGGGAGAGTTGTCTCCCGGGCCGCACCCTCGTCGACTGTCCCGACCGGCTATTCGATGCGCGGGCGTTCGCGCGGGGCCGGGGGCTTGTCCAGGGTGGAGCCGCCGTTGCCGGGCTCGCCGCCACCGCCGTTGTCGTTGTCCCCCGTGCCGGCGAAGCGGCTGAGGTTGCCGCCGAGGCCCTTCAGCGCCTCGCCGATCTCGCTGGGCACGATCCAGAGCTTGTTGGACTCGCCCTGGGCGATCTTGGGCAGCATCTGGACGTACTGGTAGGAGAGCAGCTTCTGGTCGGCGTCGCCGGCGTGGATCGCCTCGAAGACGGTGCGGATCGCCTGGGCCTCACCCTCGGAGCGCAGCGCCGCCGCCCTGGCGTCACCCTCGGCGCGCAGGATCTCCGACTGCTTGGCGCCCTCGGCCTGAAGGATCTCGGACTGTCGCACACCCTCGGCCTGGAGGATCGCGGCCCGCTTGTCGCGGTCGGCGCGCATCTGCTTCTCCATCGAGTCCTGGATGGAGGTCGGCGGCTCGATCGCCTTCAGCTCGACGCGGTTGACGCGGATGCCCCATTTGCCGGTGGCCTCGTCGAGCACCCCGCGCAGCGCCGCGTTGATCTCCTCGCGGGAGGTCAACGTCCGCTCCAGGTCCATGCCACCGATGATGTTCCGCAGGGTGGTGACGGTGAGCTGTTCGATGGCCTGGATGTAGTTGGAGACCTCGTAGGTCGCCGCCCTGGCGTCCGTCACCTGGTAGTAGATGACCGTGTCGATGTTGACCACCAGGTTGTCCTGGGTGATCACCGGCTGGGGCGGGAAGGGAACGACCTGTTCCCTGAGGTCGATGCGGTTGCGGATGCGGTCGATGAAGGGAACGACGATGTTGAGGCCGGCGTTCAGGGTGCGGGTGTAGCGGCCGAAGCGCTCGACGATGGCCGCGCTGGCCTGCTGGATCACCTGGATGGTCTGGACGAGCGCGATGACGACAAGCACCACCAGGATGATCAGCACGATGATGATGGCGTCCATCGTGTACTCCCCCTGCTGCTAGTTGAGTTGGGACGATTGTCGGGACAGCTGCGTGTCGCGGACAGCCATCACATCACGACGGCGGTGGCGCCGTCGATCTCGACGACGCTGACCTGACTGCCTGGCTCGTAGGAGTCCTCGTCGCCCAGCGACCTGGCCGACCACTCCTCGCCGGCGAGCTTGATCCTGCCGCTGGTGGCGTCCACCCGCTCCAGCACCAGGGCGGACCGGCCGCGCAGGGCGTCTATCCCGCTGCTCAGCTCGGGTGGCTGGTGGCGGGAGCGGCGGGCGATGGGGCGGACCGCGAGGATCAGCGCGGTGGACACCACGGCGAAGACGACCACCTGGATCGCCAGGCTGTCCGTGACTCCGGCGACGCCCGCGGCGGCGAGTGCTCCCACGCCGAGCATGCCCAGCTCGGGCATCGTGGTGAGCACCAGCGCGATGCCGAACCCTCCGGCGGCGATCAGCCACCACACCCAGAAGTCCACCCGGCCATGGTAATTCGCCGGTGGGGGTCGGGGATAGGTCGCTAACCGGTCAGGGCTGATCGGTCAGGACCGGCCGAGCAGGGCTGACCGATCAGGACAGCGGGAGGCCCCGGGCCGTCCAGCGGTCGCCCTGGCGTTCGACCACCAGGGGCAGGCCGAAGCAGCGGGAGAGTTGGGCCGATGTCAGCGTGGTGTCCAGCGGGCCGGCCGCCAGCACCTGGCCGCCCCGGATGAGCAGGACATGGGTGAAGCCGGGGGCGATCTCCTCGACATGGTGGGTGACCATCACCATCGAGGGGGCGTAGGGGTCGCGGGCCAGCCGGCCGAGCCGGCGCACCAGATCCTCGCGGCCGCCGAGGTCGAGGCCGGCGGCGGGCTCGTCGAGGAGCAGCAGCTCGGGGTCGGTCATCAGGGCGCGGGCGATCTGGGTGCGCTTGCGTTCGCCCTCGGAGAGGGTGCCGAAGCGGCGGTCGAGCAGGTCGTTCATGCCGAGGCGGTCGAGGAAGGCGCGGGCCCGTCGCTCGTCCATCTCGTCGTAGCTCTCCTGCCAGCCGGCGGTCATGCCGTAGGCGGCGGTGAGCACGGTCTGGAGGACGGTCTGCCGGCGGGAGAGCTTGTCGGCGAGGGCGCTGCTGGCCATGCCGATGCGGGGGCGGAGTTCGAAGACGTCGACCCCGCCGAGCTTCTCGCCGAGGATCTGGACGGTGCCCGTGGTGGGGAACAGATAGCTGGACGCGACGTTCAACAGCGTCGTCTTGCCGGCTCCGTTGGGGCCCAGGATCACCCAGCGCTCGCCCTCGGCGATCGACCAGGAGACCTTGTCCACCAGAGCCCGGCCTTCGCGGACCACGGATACGTCCACCAGCTCCAGTACATCGCTCATGCGCGCGGTCTCTCCCCTTGCAATCGCCGTTTCGGTGCCTGTGGGCACTTCCCCGGAACAAAACCTACGCCACCCGTCCTCGTCATCGAGCGCCAGGCGGGTTGTTCCGGTTTCTTCCCTAAGGTAGATGGCATGTGGGAGGAACCTCGTGTGGGGCGGCTGGCCGCCTGGGGAAACGCACTCTTGGCCGGACTGGTGTCACCCGATGACGCGGTGACGGGAGCGGTGGACGACGACGCGGCGCACCGGGTGGTGGGCGTGCCGGGCGAGTCGGGCCCGGTGGGACTGACCCTGGCGCTGGGCCGGTTGCGCGCGCTGGGTGCCGTCGGGCTGCGGATCGCGCTGCCGGCGCCGGGGCATCCGTTGGGGCTTTCGGGGCCGCCGGCGTTCAACGAGGCCGCGCTGGTGGCCGGGGAGGCGGTGGTCGTGGTGGGGCCCGCGCTCGGGTTGGTGCCCGAGGTGTCGGAGGTGGGGCCGCCGGGCGATGTGCTGACGGAGGTGGTGTGGCGGGTCTTCGAGGTGCGCCAGGGGCCGCCGGCCGATGTGCCGTCGTTGGGTGAGGCGGAGCGGGAGCTGGGGCAGGCGCTGCGGGACGCGACGGAGGCGTTGACGCTGCTGGACGTGGCGGGCTCGGGGCCGGTGGCGGAGGCCGCGCTGGCCGCCTATCGGGCGCGGATGGAGCGCGGGCGGCAGGTGTTGGCGCCGGGGTATCCGCCGCGCGCCATGCGGGTGTTGGAGCTGGCGGACCGGGTGGCGGCGCTGGTCGGGATCGCGGAGGTGAGCGAGCCGGTCGGCGCGGTCAGCGCGGCGGAGATCGCGCGCCGGGACGCGCTGCTGCGCCCGGTGGAGCGGGCGGCGCGGCGGGCCCGGGTGGCATCGTACAACGCCTACGCGGAGGACTTGGAGCGGCAGCGCGCCGAGTAGCGACGTGGAACGGCCCCCGGAACCAGGGGTTCCGGGGGCCGTTCGGTGGCTGGCCGGGTCAGTTGTTGACGGCGGCGTTGCCGAAGGTGGGGTTGAGCAGACCGACCACGTTGATGGTGTTCCCGTTGACGTTGACCGGGACGTGGACCGGAAGCTGGATCACGTTGCCGGAGACGACGCCGGGCGAGCCGATGGCGGCACCGGCGGCGCCGGAGTCGGCCGATGCGGTTCCGGCGGCGGCGCCGACGGCCGCACCGGTGGCGGCCAGGACCAGGGCGGCCTTCTTCGCGGTGTTCATGAGTTGCGTTCCTCCTGGACGAATGCTGAGCCGCGACCCCGTCCGACGGAGTCGCGCGCTGCACAACGCGCCGACCGCTGCGGCGGCACGGGCCCTTGGCCCGATACGCCCGTTCGGATCAACGCGCGCGGGCGGTGACGGTGCCGCGCGTCGGGGTCAGTTGTTGACGGCGAGGTTGCCGAACGCCGGGTTGAGCAGACCGATCACGCTGACGGTGTTGCCGCTGACGTTGACCGGAACGTGGACCGGGGCCTGCACGTTGTTGCCGGACACTACGCCGGGCGAACCGAAGGCGGCGCCGCCGGCGGCGCTGTCCGCCTGGGCGACCCCGGCGCCGGTGGCGGCGATCCCGCCGACGAGGAGAGCGACGGCGCCGGCCTTCTTGAGGTTGTTCACAGTGGGTCCTTCTGTGTTCTTGGTGATGGGCATGCCCGTGGCGGGGTTGCCAGGGCACGCCATCAAGAACGGCGGGGACCGACGGTGGATACGCCATTCGTGCGAGGGTCACCCGATGGTATGAAGAGCCGAGTTGACGGTTGTCGGACGGTCGCGGGGCGGGGCCCGAAGGGTGCTAGTCGGAGATTCCGTGCCGGACCGCCCAGAGGGCGGCCTGGGTGCGGTCGGCGAGGTCCAGCTTCATCAGGATGTTGGAGACATGGGTCTTGACCGTCTTCTCGGAGAGCACCAGGGCGCGGGCGATCTCGCGGTTGGCGCGGCCCCTGGCGATCAGCGCCAGCACCTCGCGCTCCCGGTCGGTGAGCGCCCCGGGGCGTCCGCCCCCGCTCTCCTGGGCCAACAGCGCGCCGGCGACCTCGGGTTGGAGCAGCACATGGCCGGCGTGCACGGAACGGATGGCGCCGGCGAGTGCGCTGGGGTCGATGTCCTTGTGCACATAGCCGGCGGCCCCCGCGCGCAGCGCGGGCACCACGGTGCGCCGTTCGGTGAAGCTGGTGACGATCAGCACCCGGGCCGGGTTGCCGTGTTCGCTCAGCTGACGAAGCGCCTCGACGCCGTCGGTGCCGGGCATCTTGACGTCCATCAGGATGACGTCGGGGCGCAGTTCCTGGGCACTGGCGACGCCCGCGGCGCCGTCGGCCGCCTCGCCGACCACCTCGATATCGTCCTGGACCTCAAGGAAGGTGCGCAGTCCGCGCCGCACCACCTGGTGGTCGTCCACGATCAGTACGCGAATGGCGTCAGCCACCGGGCACCTCCATCTCGATGACGGTGCCCTTGCCGGGCGCCGATCGTACGGTGAGCCGGCCGCCGACGGACGCGGCGCGGTCGCGCATGGAGACCAGGCCGAGATGGCGCCCGGCGGCGCGCATCGCGTCGGGGTCGAAGCCGACGCCGTCGTCGCTGATCCGCAGCAGGGTGGCGCCGCCCCTTCGGGTCAGGAGAACGTCCACGGCCTTCGGCGCCGCGTGGCGCAGGGCGTTGTGCAGCGCCTCCTGGGCGACCCGGAGCAGCGCGGCCTCCTGGGCGGCCGGCAGCGCCCTGATATCGCGGCAGTCGCAGCTGACGGCGGCCGGGTGGGCGCGGTCGAGCACCTGGGTCTGGGCGCGGAGGGTGGCGACCAGGCCGTCCTCCTCCAGGGCGGCCGGGCGCAGTTCGATCACGGCGGCGCGCAGTTCCTCGGCCGCCTCGGCGGCGAGGTCGGTGACCTGGCGCAGCTCTTCCCTGGCGCGTTCGGGGTCGCGGTCGAGGAGGGTGCTGGCGGCCTGGGCGGTCAGCCGGAGCGAGAACAGTTTCTGGGCGACGGCGTCGTGCAGTTCGTGGGCGAGTCTGGCCCGTTCGTCGGCGATGGTCAGCTCGCGGCCGCGTTCGTAGAGGCGGGCGTTGCCGAGGGCGATGGCGGCGTGTTCGGCGAGCAGGCTGAGCAGTTCCTCGTCCTCGCCGGTGAAGGCGCAGCCGTCGGGTTGCGGCCCGCCGGGCGGGCAGCGTTTGTTGGCGAGGAAGATCGCGCCGAGCACGGCCTCGCCGTCGGCGATGGGCATGCCGAGGAAGTCGCTCATCTCGGGGTGCGCGGCCGGCCAGCCCTCGAAGCGGGGGTCGAGGCGGACGTCGGCCAGCCGGACGGGGGTGGCCGAGGAGAGCATGGCGGCGAGGATGCCGTGCTGCCGGGGCAGGGGGCCGATGGCCCGCCACTGGCGGTCGTTGATGCCGTCCACGAAGAACTGGGCGAAGCCGCCGTTGCCGTCGGGGATGCCGAGCGCGGCATAGCGCGCGTCGAGCAGTTCCCTGGCGGAGCGCACGATCGTCTGGAGGACGTCGTGCACCGCGAGGGTGCGGTTCATGGCGAGCAGCGCCGCGCTGACCGCGGCGAGCCCCGTGCGTGGGCCCATGTCCGAAACGGTAGCGCGCCCGTCGGCGCGACCGGATCGGGCCCGGGCCCGGCCGGGGTGCGGCGCTCGGCCTAGGTCCCGGGACGGAACGGGAACGGCGGGAACGGGAACGGGAACGGGCGGTGGCCCCCCGTCGTGGGGGGGGCCACCGCCCGTCGGGTGCGGCGGGAGCCTCAGGCGCGCATGACCTCGGGCTCGTGCCGACGGAGGAACTTCATCACCAGCAGACCGCAGATGACGGCCAGCACCAGCAGGGCGCTGACGTCGAGCAGCCAGTACCCGGCCTCGTGCTTCCAGAGCGGGTCGGGATCGGGTGCGTCGGTCGGCGACGCCGTCAACGTGTTGAGGTCGACGGTGGTGCCGGTGCCGGCGAGGGCCCAACGGGACGGCATCAGCCAGGCCAGCTGTTCGACGCCGAGGGTGCCGTGCACCTGGAAGAGGGCGCCGGTGAAGACCAGTTGGACCACGGAGATCATGACCAACAGCGGCATGGTCATCTCGGAGGTGCGGACCAGCGCGGAGATGACCAGGCCGATCATCATCGAGGTGCAGCCCAGGGTCATGATCACCAGGCTCATCTCGATGGCCGGCGAGCTGGTGAAGAGCACGCCCTCCTCGGGCATCTCGCGCGGGGCGAGGCCGATGACGCAGAGGATCGAGCCCTGGAGCACGGTGACGATGCCGAGAACGAAGACCTTGGACATCAGGTAGGCGGAGCGGGAGAGGCCGACGGCCCGCTCTCGCTCGTAGATCACCCGTTCCTTGATCAGTTCCCGGACGGCGTTGGCCGCTCCGGAGAAGCACATGCCGACCACCAGCACCAGCAGCACGATGCTGGCGTCGCCGTTGCGCAGCCCGTTCTCCACGGGGCCGTAGCCGAGCCCCGAGTCGGCCGGGATGGCGAGGCTGACCAGGCCCAGGATGACGGGCAGCGCGATGGTCAGGCCGAGGAACCCCTTGTCGGCGAGGATCACGGCGGAGTAGCGGCGCATCAGGGTCAGCACCTGGGAGCCCCAGGTCTGCGCCTTCTGCTGCATGGCGCCCATGGGATGGAACGCGGCCTGCGGCTGCACGGCGTCCAGGTCGGCCGCGTACATCTGGTAGTGCTGGGAGCCGCGCCAGCGGCCCATCCAGTCGTAGTCGCGGTAGTTCTCGAAGGCCGAGAAGACGTCCGCCCAGCTGTCGTAGCCGAAGAAGTTGAGCGCCTCGTCGGGCGGGCCGAAGTAGGCGACGCCGCCGCCGGGGGCCATCACCAGGACCCGGTCGCAGAGGCCGAGTTCGGCCACGGAGTGGGTGACGACCAGCACGGTGCGGCCGTCGTCGGCGAGCCCGCGCAGCAGCTTCATCACGTCCCGGTCCATGCCGGGGTCGAGGCCCGAGGTGGGCTCGTCGAGGAAGATCAGCGAGGGCTTGGTCAGCAGTTCGAGGGCGACCGAGACCCGCTTGCGCTGGCCGCCGGAGAGGGAGGAGATCCGCTTGTCGGCGTGTGGCACGAGCTTCAGCTCGGCCAGCACCTCCTCGACCCGGTTGTCGCGCTCGGCGACCGCGACGTCGCCGGGGAACCGCAGCTGGGCGGCGAGCCGGAGCGCCTGCCGGATGGGCAGCGCGGTGTGCAGGATGTCGTCCTGCGGGACCAGTCCGATGCGGTGGCGCAGCTCGGCGAAGTGGGTGTAGAGGTTCCGGTGGTCGTAGAGCACCTCGCCGTAGGTCGCCGGACGGTAGCCGGTGAGCGCGCGCAGCAGTGTGGACTTGCCGGATCCGGACGGGCCGATCACGCCGATCAGCGACTTCTCCGGGACGCCGAAGGAGACGTCGTTGAGGATGGTCGTCTGCCCGTTGTTGACCTGCACGGTCAGATGGCGGGCGGAGAAGGAGACCTCACCGGTGTCGACGAACTCCTGCAGCTGGTTGCCCACCAGCCGGAAGGTGGAGTGGCCGATACCGACGGTGTCGTTGGGCCCGAGGCTGACCCGGCCGTTCTTGGGCAGCTGCTGACCGTTGACATAGGTGCCGTTGTGGCTGCCCAGGTCGTGGATCTCGAAGCTGCCGTCGGGATGGGCCAGGAACTCGGCGTGCAGCCGGGAGACCTGGAGGTCGGAGACCACCAGTTCGTTCTCCAGCGCACGACCGATGCGGGTGACCTGCCCCACGTTGAGCCGGTGCAGGCTGGTCGCGCCGTGGCTGCCGCCCCGCTGCTGGTCGCCGGGACCGCCGGAGGGCTGCTGTGCGGGCGGGCCGCCGGGCGGCTGGAACGGCGGCTGGTGCTGGGGCGGCGGCCCGCCCGCGGCGGCGACCGGGTCCGGACCCTGCTGGTAGGGCATCGCGGGGGCCTGCTGCGACTGGTAGGGCGCCGCGCCGCCCAGGGAGAACGCCAGGCGGGGCCCGTCGGTGGCGTTCCCCAGATGTATGACGGAGCCCGGCGCCAATGCCTGTTGCTGCACGCGCTGGCCCTGCGCGTAGGTCCCGTTGGTGCTGCCGTGGTCCTCCACCACCCAGCCCTGACCACCCCACCGCACGGTCGCGTGACGCCAGGACACGCGAGCGTCCTGAAGGACGAAGTCGCCCTGGGGATCTCTACCGAGGCTGTATGACCTGGTAGGGTCCAATGTCCAGATTTGACCGTTCAATTCGAGTACGAGTTCCGGCACTCCATGCCCCACAAAGTTGTCCCCCGAGTGACCTCCGGCCGGAAGTCTAGGGATGGTTGAACATCGTTGGGGAACTATTCCAGGCTCCGGCGCGAAACGGGAAGTCGCCCCCCGAAAGTCACCAAGCTGTCGCGAAGCGTGGGCTGCACCGTGACGTTGGACGCCGTCGCGGCGGGTTCCCGGAAGGTGTTCGCGCTGGCCGGACCGGGGGTGTCCGGCAGCCGGACCGTGCCGCCGCCGGCTCCTCGCGAGCCGCTAACGTTGGCCTCACCATGACCTCCGTACACACGGCTGACCAGGAAACCCCCACGCTGCTGGTGAAGATCTTCGGCAGGGACCGCCCGGGGTTGACAGCTGGTCTCTTCCGCACGTTGGCCACCTTCCAGGTGGATGTGATCGACATCGAGCAGGTGGTCACCAGGGGACGGATCACGCTCTGCGTCCTCATCCGCCAGCCGGCCGGGAGCGGCGAGGGCGGGCTGCGGGCCACCGTGCACGCCTGGGCCGAGGGCGCCGGGCTGGCCGCCGAGATCATCTCCGGCACGGGCGACAACCCCTCGCGCGGCACCGGGCGCAGCCATGTGACGGTGCTGGGCAATCCGTTGACGGCCTCGACGACGGCCGCGGTGGCCGCCCGGATAGCGGCCACCGGCGGCAATATCGACCGGATCTACCGGCTGGCCAAGTACCCGGTCACCGCCGTGGAGTTCGACGTGTCCGGGGTGCCGACCGAGGCGCTGCGCACCGCGTTGGCCAAGGAGGCGGCGGCCAGCGGGGTCGATATCGCCGTGGTGTCCTCCGGGCTGCAGCGCCGGGCGCCACGGCTGGTGGTGATGGACGTGGACTCCACGCTGATCCAGGACGAGGTGATCGAGCTGTTCGCCGCCCACGCGGGCTGCGAGGAGCAGGTCGCCGAGGTGACGGCCGCCGCGATGCGCGGCGAGTTGGACTTCGAGCAGTCGCTGCACCAGCGGGTGGCGTTGCTGGCGGGGCTCGACGAGTCGGTGGTCGACAAGGTCAGGGCCGAGGTCCGGCTCACCCCGGGCGCCAGGACCCTGATCCGCACGCTGAAGCGGCTCGGCTGCCAGGTGGGCGTGGTCTCCGGCGGGTTCACCCAGGTCACCGACGCGCTGCGGGAGCACCTGGGTCTTGACTTCGCGGCCGCCAACACTCTTGAGGTGGTGGACGGGAAGCTCACCGGACGGGTCACCGGTGAGGTGGTGGACCGCCCGGGGAAGGCCACGCTGCTGCGCCGGTTCGCCGCCGAGGCGGGGGTGCCGCTCTCCCGGACGGTGGCCATCGGGGACGGCGCCAACGATCTGGACATGCTGAACGCGGCGGGCCTCGGGGTGGCGTTCAACGCCAAGCCACTGGTCCGCGAGGCCGCGCACACGGCCGTCACGGTGCCGTTTCTGGACACCGTGCTCTATCTGCTGGGCATCACCAGGGAAGAGGTGGAGGCGGCCGACGCGCAGGGCTGAACGGTCGGCCCGGGCGGCCGGCTCAGTCGTGCGGCGTCCAGAAGGCGGTCAGCCGGGCCACGCCCGGCTCCACGGACTTCCACGGCCCGGTCAGCGTCAACACGGCCTGGGCGGAGGTGGGGTAGCCGCTGGCGTGCATCCGGGCGCGGGTGTCCCCTTCGGCGGTGCCGGCGAGCAGGTCGGCGAGGGCGTGGGTGGTCGGGTTGTGGCCGACCACCAGCAGATCCCCGACCGCGTCGTCCACCTCGTTGAGCACGGCGATCACCTCGCCGGGGGACGCCTCGTAGAGCCGGTCGTCATAGGCGGTCCTGGGGCGGCTGGTCAGCTCGGAGGCGAAGAGCTTCCAGGTCTCGCGGGCGCGCACGGCGGTGGAGCAGAGAGTCAGGTCGGGGGTGATCCCGGCGTCCGCCAGCCACAGTCCGGCGGTGCGGGCGTCGTGCCGGCCCCGCTCGGCGAGCGGTCGGTCGTGGTCGGCGACCTCGGGCCAGTCGGCTTTGGCGTGTCGGAGAAGAACGATCCTGCGGGCAGCTTTGACGCTCATGTGCCCCAGCTTCGCACGAAACGCACCGGTGGGCGCGGGGCGTTGGGCATCCGCGCCGCCGCGCTCGGGCGTGATCTGTCGGCGGGTCAGAGCAGGGCGGAGTGCAGGTGCTCAAGGAACCTGGTGGCCGGCTCAAGACCGGTGGCGCTCTCGCTCTGGCCGCCGGCGGTGAGCAGCGCGAGCAGGGCGACAAAGACGGCGACCGGCAGGGCGACCGCCCACCAGCGCAGGCGGATCTCCTGGTCGGCGGACTGGGCGCGAGCGGTCATGACGCGGTCTCCATCCGTGGGGGGCGCGGGTGCGGCACGAATCCGCCGGTTGCGGGGCCTGCGCGATGACCACGAATCTACGGACCCCGACGGCCGCGGCCCATCCGGTGAGCCACCCAGTCGTCCCTGAACCCAGCCCCCTAGGGGATGGTGGGGCTGGCCCCACCCCGACGGGTCAGGGCGAGGCGAGGGTGGCGATCACACCGATCACCACGGTGACGGCGAGCATGGCTCCCAGGATCAGCAGCAGGGAACGTTGGCCGTTGCGGGGGTTCGGATCAAGCACTGGCATGACACCAGTCTCGCACTCAGTGACCGTCCTCCACACAGCGGTCCCGACCGGCGAGCACCCCACAGGTGATCTGGGCCAGCAGCAGACAGGTCATCAGCAGCAGCGGCGCGTCCCAACCGCCGGTGGCCTCGTTGAGCGCGCCGACCAACAGCGGGCCCGGCACGGACAGCAGATAGCCGACGCTCTGCGCGAACGCGGAGAGCCGGATCACCCCGGGGCCGGAGCGGGAACGGAGGCCGATCATCACCAGCGCCACCGTGAAGGCGGCGTTGCCGACGCCGAGCAGCACCGCCCACAGCCAGGCGCCGCCGGCCGGCGCGAGCCAGAGGCCCAGATAACCGGCCAGCGAGCACAGGCCGATGGCGATCACCAGCGGGCCCTGGCTGCGCATCCGGGTCGCGATCGCGGGAATCAGAAAGCTCAGCGGCGCGCTCAGCCCCATGACGAGGGCCAGCAACAGCCCGGCGGTGCCGGCGGAGACCCCGGCGTCGCGGTAGATCTGGGGAAGCCAGCCCATGGTGATGTAGGCGGCGGTGGCCTGCAGGCCGAAGAACACGGCCAGCGCCCAGGCGGTCCGGGAACGCCGCATCCGGGGCGGCGGCGCGGTGGCCACCGTGGCCCTGCCGGGGAGGGGGTCCCGGCGGGCGGCGCGGCTCCTGGCCCGTCGCAGCAGCACGGCCCAGGGGATGAGCGCGAGCGCCGCCAGCACGGCCCAACCGGCAAGGCCGGCACGCCAGTTGCCGCCGACCGCGCGGGCGAGCGGGATAGTGCAGGCGGCCGCCGCCGAGGTGCCGACGGCCAGACCCATGGAGTAGAGGCCGGTGACCGGCCCGATCCGGTCCGGGAAGAAGCGTTTGACCAGCACCGGCATCAGCACGTTGCCGACCGCGATGCCGCCCAGCGCCAGCGCGCTGGTGGCCAGGAAGACGACGGTGTTGCCGGCCAGGGCGCGCAGTCCGAGGCCCACGCTGATCGTGCAGAGCCCGAGCACCACGATCCGCACCGGCCCGAAGCGGCCGGCGAGCCGGGGCGCGGCGAACCCGAAGACAGCGAAGCAGAGCGCGGGCACGGAGGTGAGCAGGCCGGCGACGGTGGCGTTCATCCCCAGGTCGGCGCGGACCTCGGCGAGGACGGGGCCGAGCCCGGAGATGGCGGGTCGGAGGTTGATGGCGGTGAGCACCAGTGCGAGAGCGATCAGCCAACGGCCGGCGGTCGCCGGGGCGACGGGATGGCCGGGCTGTGCTCGTTCGACGACCGCGGCGGCTCGGCGCAGAGTACGGTCAGTCCGCGTGGGTCCCATGAACCTCATCATAGAATCATGGGATGAATCCACGTTCACGGGCTGGGCCCGTGGACGTCGGCATCGGGGAGAGTCATGTCACTGACCGCGCCGCGTCGCGCAGCGTTGGCGGACCAGGTGATCAGCCAACTGCGCCTGCAGATCACCTCGGGCGAATGGCCCGTCGGATCACGCATTCCGACGGAGCCCGAGCTGGTGGAACAGCTCGGTGTGGCCAGGAACACGGTGCGCGAGGCGATCAGGGCGCTGGCACACAACGGGCTGCTGGACATCCGGCAGGGCTCGGGCACCTATGTGGCGGCGACCAGCGAACTGGCCGGCGTGATGCACCGGAGGTTCGCCGGGGCACAGGCCAGGGACGTCGCCGAGGTGCGCAGCACGCTGGAGGCGTCCGCCGCCCGGCTGGCGGCGCGGCGCCGAACGCCGCGCGAGCTACGGCAGTTGGAGACCCTGCTGGCCCGCAGGGAGGCGGCCTGGGCCACCGGCGACGTCGAGCGCTTCGTCGAGGCGGACGCCACCTTCCACATGGCCGTGGTGCAGACCTCGCACAACGAGGTGCTGACGGCGCTCTACGCCGATCTCGGCGCCGTGGTCAGGACGTTTTTGCGCCATGATGTGGGCGACGAACTGCGCCCCGCCGACCATGTCGACCACGGCCGCCTCCTCACCGCCATCCGCGCCGCCGACGCGGAGACGGCTGCCGCCGAAGCGGGCTCCTACGCACTCGTCTGCCACCGCTGATCGTTGCACTGGCCACCCGGTGCGCTGGCCGCGCCGGCCGGGCGGGTCCCGCCTGCCCCTGCCAGGGGCAGGGCGTGCCGCCAACCATGCGGTCCGATCCCTCCGTTGAACGGAAACGACCACCGGCCGCACCATCGCCCCCGGCGGACCGACCGGGTCGAACGTCGGCCCCGTCCGGCGGCCCGAACGAGCCAAGCGAACGCCGACCGCACGCTCCCAACGCCCCCGGCGAACCAACCGGACTGAAGTCCGAGCCGACACTGGCCCAAACCGGGCGGAACAGACGTCAGGCGACCACCGGCAAACCGACCGGACCGGAGCCCGCGCGAACGCCCCCCACGGCCCGAGCGGGCCAACCAACCCGACCGCCGGCCGCGCCCGTTGAGCCGAGGGAACCAGCCGCCCCCGGCAACACGGCCGGAAGGGGACACCGACCGCACGCTCCCAACGCCCCCGGCGAACCAACCAGACTGAAGACCAAGCCAACACCGGCCCAACCCGGGCCGGAACAGACATCAGGCGAACACAGGCCGCAGGCCGCACCCGGTGGGTCCGGTTGCCCGGCCGGGGTGGGCGTCGAACGTCAAACAGCGGCCCTGGCCTGGCCGGGGCCGGGGAAAAGCCCCAGCCCTGGCCGGGCCGGAGGGCAAGGAGAACCCCCGGCCCGGGGGTGGTGGCGGTCAGGCCGGGTGCGCGGGCACGCGGGTGGCGTCACGCTCCCATCATGTGGACGCCGCCGTCGACGTGGACGATCTCGCCCGTGGTCTTGGGGAACCAGTCCGACAGCAGGGCGGCGACGCCGCGCGCGGCCGGCTCCGGGTCGGCGAGGTCCCAGCCGATGGGGGCGCGGCTGTTCCACACGTCGGCCAGTTCCTCGAAGCCGGGGATGGACTTGGCCGCCATCGACTTGATCGGGCCGGCGGAGACCAGGTTGACCCGGACGTTCCGGTCTCCCAGGTCCCGTGCCAGATAGCGGCAGGTGGCCTCAAGGGCGGCCTTGGAGACGCCCATCCAGTCGTACTTGGGCCAGGCGACCTGGGCGTCGAAGTCCATGCCCACGACCGACCCGCCGCGCTGTTCCAGCAGCGGCAGCAGCGCGATCGTCAGCGACTTCAGGGAGTAGGCGGAGACCTCGACGGCCGTGGCGACCGACTCCCACTCGGTGTTGAGGAAGTTGCCGCCGAGCGCGTCCTGCGGGGCGAAGGCGATGGAGTGCACCACGCCGTCCAGGCCGACGCCCGCGCCGAGGTGTTCGCGGACCTGGTCGGCGAGCCCGGCGAGATGCTCCTTGTTCTGGACGTCGAGCTCGATCACCGGCGCCGGCTTGGGGAGCCGCCTGGCGATCCGCTGCACCAGGGAGAGCCGGCCGAAGCCGGTGAGCACCACCTCGGCGCCCTCCTCCTGGGCCAGCCTGGCGGTGTGGAAGGCGATCGAGGACTCGGTGAGAACGCCGGTGACCAGGATCCGCTTGCCCGCGAGAAGTCCACTCATGCTCAGTGCCCCATGCCCAATCCGCCGTCAACGGGAATGACGGCTCCAGTGATGTACGCGGCCTCGTCCGACGCCAGGAAACGCACGGTGGCGGCGATCTCCTCGGCCGCGCCGTAGCGGGCCAGCGGGATCTTGCCGATGATGGCGTCGCGCTGGCCCTCGGTGAGCTCCCTCGTCATGTCCGTGTCGATGAACCCGGGCGCGATCACGTTGCAGGTGATGTTGCGCGAGCCCAGCTCCCTGGCCAGGGAGCGGCCGAAGCCGACCAGGCCGGCCTTGGAGGCGGCGTAGTTGGCCTGCCCGGCCGAGCCCAACAGGCCGACGACGGACGAGATCAGCACGATGCGGCCGGAACGGGCCCGCAGCATTCCTCTGGCCGCGTGCTTCACCACCCGGAACGTTCCGGTGAGGTTGGTGTCCAGGACGGAGGTGAAGTCCTCCTCGGACATCCGCAGCAGCAGTTGGTCGCGGTTGACACCGGCGTTGGCGACCAGCACCTCGACCTTGCCGTGCGCGGTCTCCACCTCTTTGTAGGCCTGCTCCACCTGTTCCGGCTCGGTGATGTCGCACCTCACCGGCAGGCAGCCCAACTCCACCAGCTCCTGCGGCGGTTCGCCGGAGCGGTAGGTGATCGCGACCTTGTCACCCGCCTCGGCCAGAGCGCGCGCGATGGCCAGGCCAAGCCCGCGGTTGCCTCCGGTCACCAATACCGAGCGGCTCAAGGGACCACCTCTTTCGTGTTCGTGTGCTTCCGACAACGCTAGTCCCTCGGCTCTCTCGCGCGATAACCGAGGCATGACAGCCGGCACCCCGTCCGACTGTGGGGTCTCCACAGCCCGCGCGCCGCCCACGGACGCGTCCTGGCGCCTCGCCGGCGGTCGAAACGCCTTGGCCCGGGCGCTGTTGGCGACGATGATCACCCTGTTGCTGCGTCCGCGCACCAACACGCCGGGTAGGGCTCGGGGGTGACCCCCTCGACGCGGGCGGGCCGACGAGGCCGGCCGGACGGGCCCGGTGACGGCCCAGGACAGGAGACACCGTGACCAGAACCATCGATCCAGCGTTTCTCGCGCTACCGCTACGCCCGTTGGCCGACGCCGCCCTGGCCAGGGCGCGGGCCCTGGGCGCCGAGCACGCCGACTTCCGCCTGGAGTCGGTGCGCAGCGGCCGTTGGTCGCTGCGGGACGCCCGCCCGTCCGGCGCGGCGTCCACCACGACCATCGGGTTCGCGGTGCGCGTGGTGCACGGCGGGAGTTGGGGGTTCGCCGCCGGGGTGGACATGACCATGGACGGCGCCGCCCGGGTCGCGGCGCAGGCCGTCGCGATGGCGAAGCTGTCCGCGCGGGTCACGGCGGCGGCCGGGTCCGCCGAGCGGGTGGAGCTGGCCCCCGAGCCGTCGCACGGCGAGCAGACCTGGATCTCCTCCTACGAGATCAACCCGTTCGACGTGCCGGACGCCGAGAAGATCGAACTGCTCGCGGACTTCAGCGCGCGGCTGCTGGCCGGGGACGGCATCAGCCATGTGGACGCCCAGCTGTGGGCCGTCCAGGAGAACAAGTTCTACGCGGACACCGCCGGCACGGTCACCACCCAGCAGCGGGTGCGCCTCAACCCCGGGCTCACGGCCACCTCGGTGGACGGGTCGACGGGCCGGTTCGACACCATGTCGACGCTGGCGCCGCCGGTCGGCCGCGGCTGGGAGTACCTGACGGGCACCGGCTGGGACTGGGACGACGAACTCGCCACCATGCCCGGGCTGTTGGCGGAGAAGATGGCCGCGCCCTCGGTGACCCCGGGGCCGCTGGACCTGGTGATCGATCCGACCAATCTGTGGCTCACCATCCACGAGTCGATCGGCCACGCCACCGAGCTGGACCGCGCGCTGGGCTACGAGGCGGCCTACGCCGGCACCTCGTTCGCCACCCCCGACCAGCTGAACACGCTGCGCTACGGCTCCGAGGTGATGCGGGTCACCGGCGACCGCACGGTCGAACACGGCCTGGCGACCACGGGGTTCGACGACGAGGGGGTCGCCGCCCAGTCGTGGGACCTGGTGCGGGACGGCGTGCTGGTCGGCTACCAGACGGACCGCCGCACCGCCGCGCTCACCGGCGCCGACCGCTCCACCGGCTGCGCGTTCGCCGAATCCTCCGCGCATGTGCCGTTGCAACGTATGGCGAACGTCTCACTCCAGCCCGATCCGGCGGGGCCCGGCACCGAGGAGCTGATCTCCCGGGTGGACGAGGGCGTCTATGTGGTGGGCGACGGCTCGTGGTCCATCGATATGCAGCGCTACAACTTCCAGTTCACCGGGCAACGCTTCTTCCGTATCTCGAACGGGCGGCTGGCAGGGCAGCTGCGGGACGTCGCCTACCAGGCCACCACCACGGACTTCTGGGGTTCGATGGAGGCCGTCGGCGGCCCCGAGACCTATCTGCTGGGCGGCTCCTTCATGTGCGGCAAGGCCCAGCCCGGCCAGACCGCGGCCGTCTCGCACGGCTGCCCCTCGGCGCTGTTCCGTTCCGTCAACGTTCTCAACACCACTCAGGAGGCCGGCCGATGACCGTCAGCAGACCGCAGGAGATCGTCGAGCGCGCGCTGGCGCTGTCCGAGACGGACGGCATGGTGGTGATCGCCGACGAGCACAGCTCGACCAATCTGCGGTGGGCCGGCAACACGCTCACCACCAACGGGGTCACCCGGGGCAGTCAGCTGACGGTGATCGCCACCGTGCGCGGCGCGACCGGGGTGGCCGCCGGGGTGCTGTCGCGTTCGGCGGTCAGGGACGACGAGCTGGAGGAGCTGGTGCGGGCCGCCGAGGACGCGGCCCGCCAGTCCCCGCCGGCCGAGGACGCCCGTCCGCTGGTCGAGGGCGGCGAGCCGAGCCCGGACTTCGCGGCGCCGCCGGCCGAGACCTCGTCCGATGTCTTCCGGGAGTTCGCCCCCGCGCTGGGCGAGACCTTCGCCCGGGCCGCGAGCGAGGGCCGGGAGCTGTTCGGCTTCGCCGAACACCAGGTGGTCTCCAGCTATCTGGGCAGCTCGACGGGGCTGCGGCTGCGGTACGACCAGCCGACGGGGCATCTGGAGCTGAACGCCAAGTCCGACGGACGCCGGCGTTCCTCCTACGGCAACGCGCCGACCCGCGACTTCTCCGATGTCGACATCGCCGCCCTGGACGCCGCGCTGGCGCAGCGGCTCGCCTGGGCCGAGCGCACCGTCGACCTGCCGCCCGGCCGGTACGAGACGCTGCTGCCGCCCACCTCGGTGGCGGACCTCACGATCTACCAGCACATGACCACGGAGGCGCGCCGCAGCCACGAGGGGCGCTCCGTCTTCAGCCGTCCCGGCGGCGGCACCCGGGTCGGGGAGCGGCTGACCGAGCTGCCGTTCACCCTCTCCAGCGACCCGACGGCCGACGGACTGACGGCCACGCCGTTCGTCCTCTCCCGTTCGTCCACGGCCTCGTTCTTCGCGGGCAACTCGGTCTTCGACAACGGGCTGCCGCTGGCGCGCACCGACTGGATCGCCGACGGGGTGCTGAGGGCGCTGCCCACCACCCGGCACACCGCCGAGCTGACGGGGCTCCCGCTGGCCCCGGTGATCGACAACCTGACGCTGGACGCCGGCGGCACCCGCACGCTGCCGGAGCTGGTCGCCGACACCGAACGGGGGCTGCTGGTCACCTCGCTCTGGTACATCCGCGAGGTGGATCCGAAGAACCTGCTGCTCACCGGGCTGACCAGGGACGGTGTGCTGCTGATCGAGAAGGGCGAGGTGGTCGGGCAGGTGAACAACTTCCGCTTCAACGAGTCGCCCGTCGAGGTCCTGGCCCGGGCCACCGAGGCCGGCCGCACCGAGCGGACCACCTCGCGCGAGTGGGGCGACTACTTCCCGCGCGTGGCCACGCCGGCGCTGCGGGTGCCCGAGTTCCATATGAGCTCCGTGAGCCCGGGAGTCTGACCCTCGTAGAATCGGCTCTCGCCCCACACGACACGACCGGCAGGACCACAAAGTGACACGCCTCGGCGAATCCGTGCAGCGCGCCAGTGCGCTGCTGGCTCAGGACCTCTCCTCCGACACCACCGTCCGGCAGTTGCTGGAGGAGGCGGGGACGCGGCGTTATCTGGACCTGTCCGATCTGTCGCCCCGGGAACAGGCGGAGCTGATCGCGGCCCGCGCGGTCGAGGTCCTGCCGTCGGCGGAGGCGCTGACGGAGCGGATCGAGGCCGCCCGGGCCGCGGGGCGCGGGCTGCGCGTCAAGCTGGGCATCGACCCGACGGGCGCCGACGTGCACCTGGGCCACGCGGTGCCGATGACGGTGCTCAGCCGCTTCCAGCGGATGGGCCACGAGGTGACGTTGATCATCGGCGACACCACCGCCAAGATCGGCGACCCGTCGGGCCGTTCGGCCGAGCGCCCCCCGCTGACCGACGAGGACATCGCGCGCAACCTGGCCAGCTACGGCGACCAGGTGCGCCCGTTCTTCAACTTCGACGAGGTGCGGCTGCGGCACAACAGCGAGTGGCTGGCGGGCATCACGCTCCCCGCGCTGATCGGGGTGCTGGCCCAGGTGCCGGTGTCCTCGCTGCTCCAGCGCGACGACTTCAGGACCCGTCTTGAGGGCGGCCACGGGCTGACCATGTCGGAGCTGATCTACCCCGTGGCGATGGCGACGGACTCGGTCGAGATCGAGGCGGACGTCGAGCTGGGCGGCGTGGACCAGCTGCTCAACATGCAGATGGGCCGCCGGCTGATGGAGATCCACGGCCTCGCGCCGCAGCTGATCGTCGGCATGCCGCTGATCGAGGGCACCGACGGCTCGGGCGCCAAGATGTCGAAGTCCAAGGACAACTACGTGGGCCTGAACGCCGCGCCCGGCGAGGTCTTCGGCAAGATCATGTCCATTCCCGACCGGCTGATGGAACCCTACCTGCGGGCCTGGACGGAGTGGACGGACGCCGAACTCGCCCTGGTCAACGGCCGGTTGGCGGATTCGACGCTGCACCCGATGGATCTGAAGAAGCTGCTGGCCGCAGAGGTGGTCGCCGCGCTCCACGGGGTGGAGGCGGCGATGGCGGCGCGCGAGGCGTTCACCGCGCAGTTCTCCCGCAGGAGCTTCGCCGACGTGGCGAGCCTGCCCGAGCTGTCGCTCGCCGAGCACGGCGCCGAGACGGTCGCCACCGTCCTCACCAAGGTGTTGGAATTCACCCCGAGCGCGTCGGCCGCCCGTCGGCTGGCGAAGCAGAACGGGCTGCGCCTGGTGCTGGAGGGGGCGGACGGGCAGCGGACCGAGGTGCTTCCCGAGGCGGACGCGCTGCGCCCGCTGGCCGAGGTGGTCGCGGAACGAACCGGAGACGCGCCGGCCGGGCAGCCCACCGGCGTCTACCTCAAGGCCGGACGGAAGCTCGCCCAGCTGCTGGGGTGACTCGGCCCCCGGCGCGGCGGTGGCGTACTTTGGGGCGGGGTGATGTGAGATGGCGCGCTGGCGCGAGGACGAGAAGGACTCCACGGTCTACCGGATCACCGGTGCCCGGCAGAGCCTGGACGACGATGTCAGAGGGCGACAGCGTCGCTACATCGTGGCGATGGTGATCCGCACCGTCGCGGTGCTGCTGACCGCGCTGCTGTGGAACGTCAGCCTGCCGCTGGCGGTCGTCACCCTGGCGCTGGGCGTCGCCCTGCCCTATGTCGCCGTGGTGATCGCCAACGCGGGCCGGGAGAACGTGCCGTCGCTGCCCTCGGCCCTCGCCGCCCCCTCCGCGACGCGGGCGCTGCCGCCCGCACAACAGGAAGCGCAGAAGCGGAGTTGACGCTTCCGGGCGGCGATCTGGAAGACGGCTCACATCAATTGGGTCATTCCCCTGCAATGACCACCCGCACGCGTGTCATACTTCAAGGGCGCTCCGTATCCCCCGTCGGAGCGACAGAACGACGCCGGGCGGCTCCCCCCGTGGCTGCCCGGCGTCGATCATGTTCCGACCCCAGTCAGCGTCTTGGTCGTATGGGTGGCGTCGCGGCATCCGAAGGACTCGAAGGACCTGGGTGGATTCCTTGACGAACGAGATGAACGAACCGGCCGAAGCCGAGCTGATCTGCTCGGCCAAGGGGTGCCGGACGCCGGCCGTCTGGGTCCTCGCGTGGAACAACCCCAAACTCCACACCCCTGACCGCCGCAAGACCTGGCTCGCCTGCGACGAACACCGCGAATACCTCTCCCGCTTCCTCAGCCTGCGCGACTTCCTCAAGGACGTCGTCCCCCTACCGGACTGGCGCGCCCAAGAAGCGGAACGCTGACCGCTTGGCCTCGCGGCGCGCTTGCCGCCCGTCCGGTCCGCGCGGAGCGCGGACCGGACGGGCGGCGTCGCGCGGGGGGCGCCCGGGGGGGGCGGCCATGTGCTACGCGGGCCGGGGCCCCGGGAACGCAAAAGGGGACAGACAACCAGGCGCAGCGCCCGCCCCGTAGACGCCCCAAAGACGACGACCCCGGTAGCGGGACAAGCCGCAACGGGCCGGCAGGCAACCGCGCTCAGCGCGGCCCCAAGCGCCGCAGGCGCGAGAGGGGCAGGCGGGCAGGGAGAAACAGCGTGCAGCGCAACGCCGGCCCCAACGCGCCGCAGGCGTAAAAAGGGTGGGTGGGTGGGGACAAGCCGCGCGCAGCGCAACGCTGGCGGCAGCGCGCGGCGCCGGAGGCGCAAAAGGGGTGGGCGGGCGGGAACAAGCCGCGCAGCGCGGCCCGGGGCGCGACGAGGCAGGCGCCCGCGCAGCGCCACGCGCCGCAGGCGCAAAAGGGGCGGTTGGGTGGGGAAAAGCCGCGCGCAGCGCCGGCCCCCGGGTGGGTAAGGCAAGGGCGGGTGGGTGGGGAAAGCCAGCGGTCAGCCGCCGATCGCGGACATCGGGCGGGCGGGTTGGGCGAAGCTCGTGGGAGCGTCCAGCCCCGAGCCCGCCTTCTTGCCCCACATCGCGCGGCGCCACAGCTCCGCCAGCTCCGCGTCGTCCGCGCCCGCGCGCAGCGGCCCGCGCAGATCGGACTCCTCGTGCGCGAACAGGCAGTTGCGCACCTGGCCGTCGGCGGTCAGCCGGGTGCGGTCGCAGGCCGAGCAGAACGGCCGGGTGACGGACCCGATCACGCCGACCCGCCCGGGCCCGCCGTCGACCAGCCACCGCTCGGCCGGCGCCGAGCCCCGGCCGTCCTCGGGGGTGAGCGTGAACCGGGTGCGCAGCGAGGCCAGCACCTCCTCTGCCGTGATCATCCTGGCCCGCTGCCAGCCGTGTTGGGCGTCCAGCGGCATCTGCTCGATGAAGCGCAGCTCGTACTCGTGCTCAAGGGCCCAGGCCAGCAGCTCGGGCGCCTCGGTGTCGTTGACGCCGGGCAGCAGCACGCTGTTCACCTTGACCGGGGTGAGGCCGGCGGCCTTGGCCGCGGCGAGGCCGCGCAGCACGTCGTCGTGCCGCCGGCGGCGGGTGATCCGGTGGAAGACCTCCGAACTCAGCGTGTCCAGGGAGACGTTGACCCGATCGAGCCCGGCGGCGCGCAGCGCCTCTGCCGTCCGCTCCAGGCCGATGCCGTTGGTGGTGAGGGAGAGCCGGGGCCGGGGCGTCAACGCGGCGCAGCGCTCCACCACGGAGACGAGACCGGGCCGCAGCAGCGGCTCCCCGCCGGTGAATCTGACCTCCGTGACGCCCAACTCCCGCACCGCGACGCCCACCAGCCGGACGATCTCGTCGTCGGTGAGCAACTCCGGCTTGGGCAGCCAGGCAAGGCCCTCCTCCGGCATGCAGTAGGTACACCGCAGATTGCACCGATCGGTGAGCGAGACCCGTAGATCGGTGGCCACTCGGCCATGGGTGTCGAGCAACATCGCGGCGCCTCCGCCTGGTGGGGAGCAGATGTCAGGCAGCGTACGTCACGCCTGTGACAGCGGGGTGGCGTGAGCGGTCCGGAGACCCGATCGAACGTCCCAACTCCGGGGCGGGCGAGGGGCACTGTCGGTGCCGGCCCGTATCCTCTGGGACCATGCTCGAAGACCACCACCAGGCGCCCATGGTCGACCTCCCCCTCCCCAGGACCCCGGACGAGGGGTCATGGCCGGAGGGCTACCCGTCGGGGTATGCCGTGGTGGACGTCGAGACCACGGGTCTTGCCAGCCACGACCGGATCGTGTCCGCCGCCGTCTACCGACTGACCGCCAGGGGCGAGGTGGAGGACAGCTGGTACAGCCCGGTCAATCCGCAGCGCGATCCCGGGCCCACCTGGATCCATGGGCTGACCTCCGAGATGCTGGCCGACGCGCCGCTCTTCGGGGAGGTCGTGGAGGAGTTGGCCGAGCGGCTGGCCGGCCGGGTGCTGGTGGCGCACAACGCGGTCTTCGACTGGGCGATGCTGGCCAGGGAGTTCGCCCGGGTGGAGCGGACACCGCCGGTCCGGCAGCGGCTGTGCACGATCCGGTTGGCGAAGGAGCTGGCCCTGCCGCTGCCCAACCACAAGTTGGAGACGCTGGTCGGGTACTACGGGGTGACGCAGCGCCGGGCGCACCACGCGCTGGACGACGCCCGGGTGTTGGCGGAGGCGTTCCGGCCGAGTCTCCGGCAGGCCGCCCGGCTGGGCCTGCCGCTGCCGCTGCATGTGTGCCGGCCGATCACCGAATGGGCCACCGGCCAGCCGTCGTCCCGTTCCGGTGCCGTCCGCTCGGGCGACGCCTGGCGTGGGGGCTGGCGGCCCAGCCGCAAGCGGCCGGCCTGTCCCTATCCCAATCCGGGCCGGTACGAGCCGGGTGGCCGGCTGCGGCAGGGGATGCGGGTGGCGTTCTCCGGGGACACCTCGGTGGATCGGGAGCTGCTGGAGGACCAGGCGCAGGAGGCGGGTCTGCATGTGGCGACCAGCGTCTCCCGGCTCACCAGTCTGCTGGTCACCAACACCCCTGAGGTCATGACCAGCAAGGTGGTCAGGGCCCGCACCCATGGCACACCGATCCTGGACGAGGCGGCGTTCACCCACCTGCTGCGGGATGTGGCCCCGGCGGCGGAGGAGTGACCGCCTTCGGGTAGCGTCAGTGGCTGTGTACCGGTTTCTGCTGTCCCGGCAGTGGGTGGTCCTCACCCTGATCGCGCTGCTGCTGATCCCGACCATGATCCGGCTCGGGTTCTGGCAGATGGATCGCCATGACCAGCGGGTGGCGCGCAACGAGCTGATCTCCGCCAGTCTGTCGGCCGAGCCGGTGCCCATGGCGGAGCTGACCACGGTGGACGCCGGCCCAGGGGCGGACGACCGCTACCGCCGGGTCACGGCCACCGGCTCCTACGATCCGGCGCACCAGGTGCTGGTGCGGCAGCGCACCAACGCCGACGGTGCCATGGGGTACTACGTGCTGACCCCGCTGCTCCAGGAGGACGCCCCGGCGGTGCTGGTGAACCGGGGCTGGCTGCCGGCCGGTGGCGATCCCACGCAGGCCCCTCCGGTGCCGGAGCCGCCGAGCGGGCAGGTCACCGTGACGGGCCGGCTGATGGCCGACGAGACCACCGGCAACACGGGCGTCAAGGACAAGTCGGGGCTGCCGGACGGCATGGTGATGCTGATCAACAGCGACCAGCGGGAGGCCGACCTCGGCCGGCCGATGCTGGGCGGCTATCTGGAGCTGACGGAGACCGCCCCGCCGGACGAGGCCGATCCCCCGCTCGCTCCGCTCCCGGAGCCGGACCACACCGGCATCGGCGCGCACTTCGCCTATGCCGTCCAGTGGTGGCTGTTCACCGCCGGCGTTCCCGTCGGCTGGTTCCTGCTGCTCAGGCGCGACCGCAAGGACGCCGCCGAGCAGGCCGCCAAGGAGGCCGTGGCCGCCGCCGGCCCCGAGCGGTCGGCGGCGGAGCGGCCCACGGCCGCCAGGGACAACGTGCCCACCTCCGCCTGAGCGGCGGCCGGTGGCCGGTGACCGTCAACTGACGCGTTCGGGCCCGTGCTTGGCGGCCCGCAGCCGCGCCTCCGCCGGCAGCGCCGAGAGCCCGGACGAGACGCGGGCGTGCTCGACCGCCTCGGCCCGCAGCCGGCGCACGGCCTCGTCGGGCCTGGCCTGCGGCGCGAGGGAGAGACCCACCTCGGCGCGCGGCTGGTCGCGGCGGCCGACCAGGGTCACCCTGGCCCGGTCCACCCCCGGCAGGGCCTCCGCCTCGGCGGCCACCACCTCCTCCAGCGCCCGCCCGCGCAGCAGCGCGCCGACGCCGTCGCCGCTGTCGACCAGCACCTCGGAGAGCCGCTGCCGCCGCAGCTGCGCGAGCAGCCACCACAGCGCCAGCAGGACCAGCAGCGCCAGTCCGCCGATCACCACCGGCCACCACCAGCCGGCCTCCCGGTGCCGCACCCGGTCCGACGCGCTGAGCAGCACGTCCTGCGGGCCGCGCCAGGTCCACCAGGAGGGCGGGGTGAAGCCCCAGCGGCTCGGCAGGTCCAGGGTGCCCACGAGCACCGCGAGGCCGAGGCAGAACAGCGTGCCGCCGCTGACCGCCAGCAGCACCCGATTGACGATGCGCAACATCACTGCCCCATCTCGGCGTCGACTCAGCGTTTGGTGGGACGGCGGACGAAGACGGCGAGGCCGGGGCGGCGGGCCAGCCCCAGCTCCCTTATGCCGTCGTCCAGTACCGCGTCCAGATCGGCCCTGACCACGTCCAGTTCGCGGAAGTGCGCCTGCGCCCAGACCCTGACCCTGCGGCGGCCGACGACCACCCGGACGGTGCGTACGCCGGAGACGTTCAGCGCCCGGTCGCGCAGCACCATGGCGGCGGCGGCGCGTTCGATGCCGGCGCGCATCTCCGGGCCGTCCTGGCGCATCGGCAGCAGCCGGCGCAGCCCCGGGGTGACCGCGAGCACCACCAGCCAGACGCCCAGCAGCAGCGCCGCGACGGCACCCGCCACGATCCAGGCGTCGTCCAGCGGCCTGGTGGCCAGCTGGTCGGCCAGCTCCCGCCGCCAGCCGGCGGCGGGGCGGTCGGCGCGCACCGAGGCGATGTCGTAGAGCAGCAGCCCGGCGCCGGCCAGCAGGGCGGCGGCGACCAGCGCGGCCGGCAGCCGCCGTTCCGACCAGAAGCGGCTGGCCGGGCCGTCCTCGTCGGCGCTCGGCTCGTAGCGCGCGGTGGAGGCGGACTGCCGCATCCCGCCGGACTCGTCGTCCTCCGCCTCCGGCGGGTCGAGCTCAGCGGGTCGCGGCTCGTACGGCTCGGGCTGCTCGTACGGCTCCGGCTGCTCGTAGGGCTTCGGGGACGGCTTGGCAAGGGCGGGGCGCCGTTCGTCGACCGGCTCCGGCTCCGGGTCGCTCGCCAGGGCGGCCTTCCGTTCGCTCCTGGGGCGGCGGTCGGCGTGCCGGCTCACTGCAGCCTCCCCGGGGCCGCGCCCTCAAGGGCGGTGGTGTGCAGCCGCTCGACGGCCACCGACACGTCCCTGACCTCCATGCTCGCCAACTCCTCGACGCGGCGGGCCACCTGACGGCGTACCGCGCCGCACTGGGCGCCGATGTCCGAGGGGTAGACCAGCTCGACGGCGACCCGGACGCTGGCGATGCCGACGACGCCGTCGCCCTCCGACGGGCGCCGCACCACGGCCGAGGCGTGCGGCCCGGTGCTCCTGCCGCGCGGCGGCCGGCCGGCGGGCTCGGCACGCAGGGCCTCCCTGGCGGCCTGGGTGGCCAGCTTGGCCACCACCCGCTCGGCGATCCTGGTCACGCCGCGTTCCCCGGCGGGAACCACCTGATCCACCGTCATCGCCGCCGGTCGCCGCCGCGCTCGCGGACCCGGAAGAGATCCCCGGGCTCCAGGTCGCCGTCCAGGAAGCGGCCGGCGACAAACCCGATCGCGCCCAGCGCCGCCACCAGCAGAAAGGCCGCGAACCCGCCGAAATATCCGGCGAAGCCCAGGGCCATCCCGGCGATCATGCCGATCATGGCCATGCTCATCTCGTACTCCTTCGCCTCGGCGGCCTGGCGACGCCGGCCGCCCGTGCCTACTGCAACGGGGGCCGTTCGTCGTCGTCTTCCTCGTCGTCGGGCAACTTCACGTCGACGACGTTGATGTTGACCTCGACGACCTCCAGGCCGGTCATCCGCTCGACGGCGACGATGACGTTCTCCCGTACGGTACGGGATACGTCGGCGATGGAGACGCCGTACTCGACCACGATCTCCAGGTCCAACGCGGTCTGTACCTCGCCGACCTCGGCCTTGACGCCCCGGGTGACGGACTTGCCGCCGCCCGGCACACGGTCCCTGACGGCGCCGAAGGTGCGGGCCAGGCCGCTGCCCATGGCGTGCACGCCGACGACATCGCGGGTGGCCATGCCGGCGATCTTGGCGACCACCCCGTCGGCGATGGTGGTACGTCCTCTGGTGGCGGGGTCCCCGGTGCCCCGACGGGTGCCGAGCGTCCTCTCCGGTGTCTCGGTGCCCTGCTCGGTGCCGTGCTCCGCGGTGGTGTCGGTCACTGTGCCTTCGCCCCTTTCCGAGCCGCAGTCGCGCCCGCCGCTCCTTCGCCACACTATGCTCGGCCGGCCCTCCGGCCCCCTCGCGCGACCCCCCGAACGGGTGGCACGCCTCGGCCGGCCGACGCCGGTTCCTAGGAGATGCTGTACCCACCCAGGGCCGGTTGAGTACGGACAGGGTAGACGGAAGGCGGGAACGCATGGGCGGCGACGGGGTGTTGGCGGCGGTGCGGCGGCAGCTGGCACTGGGCAGGCTGCTGCCGCTGGGCGGCGGGGCCCTGCGGGGCTACTGGCTGACGGAGCGGGCGGCGCGGGCGGCCCTGCGCGGCGCGGTGGCCGTCGCGCTGCCGATGGCGCGGCTCGACGAGCTCCGGCTGGCGCCCGCCGACCCCGCCGCGTCCCTGCCCGAGGAGGGGGACGCGGTGCCGGGGCCGCCCGGCGCGGTGCCGCCGGGGCCGCTGCGGATGACCGTCGCCCTGGCGGCCTATCCGGCGCTTCCGCTGCCCGAGCTGGTCCGCCGGCTGCGCGCCGCCCTCGCCGAGGTGGCGCGGGAACGGTTGGGGCTCGATGTGGTGGCCGTGGATGTGACGGTCACCGAGCTGCTGGGCGCCGAGCCCGAGCCGGCGACCGCCGGCCCCGAACCGCCGTCGCCGCCGGACGCGTTCGGCTCGGGCGGCCCGGGCGGCCCGGGCGCCGACACGGTGACCGACGCGGTGGTGGGGGTGCCGGGGGTGCGGGAGTTGTCCTCGGCCCTGGACGGCTGGCCGGGCGCGGTGCGGGTGAGCGACGAGGCCGACCCGCCGTCCAGGCTGGTGCGGCTGCAACTGGTGCTCGAAGGGGACGGGGAACGGGCGTTGCCGGCGGTGTTGGCCGAGGTCGGGGACGCGGCGGCCGGGGCGGCGGCGTCCTCGGGCGGGCCGCCGCCGGGGCCGGTGCGGGTGGCGGTGCTGGTCACCGGGATCGGCTGACCGGCGGCCGGGGCCGGTCAGTTGTCGGCGACCAGATCGGCCAGCCGGCGGCCCTGCGCGGCGCGTTCGGCGGCGCGCTGGGTGTCGTAGTCGTTGCGGGTGGCGGCGCGGAGCAGGGCCTTGGTCTCGATGACCGCGTCCCGGGGCGCGGCCAGCAGGGCGGCCGCCAGATCGTCGGTGGCCGCCGCCAGCTCCTCGCCGGGCACGACCAGGTTGGCGAGGCCGATGCGTTCCGCCTCGGCGGCCCGCACGGCGCGCCCGGTGGCGCAGATCTCCAGCGCCCTGGCGTAGCCGACGAGTTCGACCAGCGGATGGGTGCCGGTCAGATCGGGGACCAGGCCGAGGCTGGTCTCACGCATGGCGAACTGCGCGTCCTCGGCGCAGACGCGCAGATCGCAGGCGAGGGCCAGTTGGAAGCCGGCGCCGATGGCATGGCCCCGCACCTCGGCGATGGAGAGCAGATCGGGACGACGCCACCAGGTGAACGCCTCCTGGTAGCCGGCGATGGCGGCGTCGAGTTCGGCCTCGGGGTAGCGGGCCAGGTCGAAGAGGGAGAGCTGGCCCTCGATGCCCTCGGGGGTGAGGGCCCGCCGGTCGAGACCGGCGGAGAAGGAGACTCCCTCGGCGCGCAGCACCACGACCCTGATGTCGCCGGTCAGCCGCCGCCCGGTTTCGGCGAGGGCGTGCCACATCGCGGGGGTCTGTGCGTTGCGACGTTCGGCGTTGGTGAGCGTGACGGTTGCCACGGCGTTGTGGACGGTGACACGCACACCGTCCCGGTCGAGCAGGCTCATCGGGCCTCCGCTCGTTACTCGGCAGTAGTTACGCCTCGCAGAGTAACGACCGACCCGGCTACCCGACCGCGCGGGTGGGGTGTGGTGGTCAGGCTGTGGTGGACTTCTTGCCTCTGGTGGCGCCGCCACGACCGCGCAGGGTGACGTCCGCCTCGCTCAGCATCCGATGCACAAAGCCGTACGACCTGCCGGTCTCCTCGGCCAGCGCCCGGATGCTGGCACCCGACTCGTACTTCCGCTTCAGGTCTGCCGCGAGCTTCTCGCGCGCGGTGCCGGTCACCCGGCTGCCCTTCTTCAGAGTCTCGGCCACTCGTGCCTCCTCATGCGAAGTGCGCTCTGGACTCTCATGATCACCCCTATCGGGCTTCCTGGCCACCCATTCGTAGCGGTCCGTACGACAAACGGATCGGCGGGCTTTCCGGGGTGCGGCGCGGCGCGGGCGGGCCCGGACGAGGAAGGCGCAGGTCAGCGGGGGTTGCGGCGGGGCCGGCGAGAGCGGTGGCGGGATGGGTGGGCCCGGCGCTTCGACACGCCGGGCTACGACCGCACTCACTCAGATGAATGATCAACCATGGGCCGAATGATCCACCGGGGGTGATCACTTTCGGCGGATGCGCAGGGCTCAGGCGAGCGCCACCAGATCCGCGTAGTCGGCGCTCCACAGGTCCTCGACGCCGTCCGGCAGCAGGATGATCCGCTCCGGCTGGAGCGCGTCGACCGCGCCCTCGTCGTGGGTGACCAGCACCACCGCCCCGGTGAAGTTGCGCAGCGCGCCCAGGATCTCCTCGCGGCTGGCCGGGTCGAGGTTGTTGGTGGGCTCGTCGAGGAGCAGCACATTGGCCGACGACACCACGAGGGTGGCCAGCGCCAGCCGGGTCTTCTCGCCGCCGGAGAGCACCCCGGCCGGCTTGTCCACGTCATCGCCGGAGAAGAGGAACGAGCCCAGCGTCTTGCGCACCTGCACCAGATCGAGATCGGGCGCCGCGCTGCGCATGTTCTCCAGCACGCTGCGGCTCGGGTCGAGCGTCTCGTGCTCCTGGGCGTAGTAGCCCAGCTTGAGCCCATGCCCCGGGGTGACCTGGCCGGTGTCGGGCTTCTCGATTCCGGAGAGCAGCCGCAGCAGCGTGGTCTTGCCGGCGCCGTTGAGGCCCAGGATCACCACCCGGGAGCCCTTGTCGATGGCCAGCGAGACATCGGTGAAGATCTCCAGCGAGCCATAGGACTTGGACAGGCCCTCGGCGGTGAGCGGGGTCTTGCCGCAGGGCGCCGGATCGGGGAAGCGGAGCTTGGCGACCTTGTCGTCCTGCCGCTGCTCCTCGAGGCCGGCGAGCAGACGCTCGGCGCGGCGGGCCATGTTCTGCGCGGCGACGGCCTTGGTGGCCTTGGCGCGCATCTTGTCGGCCTGGGAGTTGAGCGCTGCGGCCTTCTTCTCGGCGTTGGCCCGCTCCCGCTTGCGCCGCTTCTCGTCGGCCTCGCGCTGCACCTGGTACCGCTTCCAGCCCATGTTGTAGATGTCGATCAGGGCGCGGTTGGCGTCGAGGTAGAAGACCTTGTTGACGACGGTCTCGACCAGCTCGATGTCGTGGGAGATGACCACCAGGCCGCCCCGGTAGGTCTTCAGGAAGTCCCGCAGCCAGCCGACCGAGTCGGCGTCGAGGTGGTTGGTCGGCTCGTCGAGGAGCAGCACGTCGGCGTCGGAGAAGAGGATGCGGGCCAGCTCGACCCGGCGTCGTTGGCCGCCGGAGAGGGTGTGCAGGGGCTGGCCGAGCACCCGGTCGGGGAGGCCGAGGCTGGCCGCGATGGTGGCGGCCTCGGCCTCCGCCGCGTAGCCGCCCTTGGTGAGGAACTCCGTCTCCAGCCGCTCGTACTTGCGCATCGCCTTCTCGCGGGTGGCGCCCTGCCCGCCGGCCATGCGGTTCTCGTTCTCCCGCATGCCGCGCAGGACGCTGTCCAGGCCGCGCGCGGAGAGGATGCGGTCGCGGGCCAGCACGTCCAGATCGCCGGTGCGCGGATCCTGGGGCAGATAGCCGACCTCGCCGGAGCGGGTGATGGTGCCCCCGGCCGGGGTGCCCTCGCCCGCCAGGCATTTGGTGAGGGTGGTCTTGCCGGCGCCGTTGCGGCCCACCAGGCCGATGCGGTCGCCCTGGGCGATGCGGAACGAGGCGTGTTCGATGAGGACGCGGGCTCCGGCGCGCAACTCGATGCCGGTGGCGGTGATCATGGACAGACTCCAGGTGCGGAATGTGTGGGCAGGGGTCGGATCAGCGCTTACGCCCGCTAATGCACGAGGAGCAGAATGTCCATGCGGGCCATTCTAGCCGCGCGCGACAACGGGTCCTCGTCCGGTCGAGCGGGGCCGGGGGCCGCCGTCACGCCCCTCCCGTGTGCACCTGGAAGGCGGCGCGCCGCACCCGTTTGGCCACCGTCTGGTCCGGGTGGACCGCCGAGAGCGCCAGCAGCACCTGCACCGTGCGGGGATGGCCACACGTTCGGATCTCGTCCACCAGTTCGCCGACGGTCGGCTGCGGAGCGGTGTCCAGATGGTCGAGCAACAGCCGTTCGGCGCCGTGTTCCTGGGCGGCCGACGCGGTGTCCACCCAGAGCCAGGTGGCCTCGGCGCGGGTGAGCACGCCGAGCGGCGACTCGGCGGCGTCCCTGGGGTCGCCCCCCTCGTGGTCGGCGAGCCAGAGCAGCGCGTAGGGGCGCAGACCCGGCTCGTCGACCACCGCACGCACCGCGTCCAGCGCGGGGGCGCCCACCACCCGGAGCGCCTGGAAGGCGAGCCCCCGGATCAGCGCGTCCTCCCCCCGGGCGGCGGCCAGCAGTTCGTCGACGGCCGGCGCGGTGGGGCGCACGGCCAGCCAGGCGCGGTACTCGGCCCTGGCCGGTCCCGGCGTCAGATTGGCGCAGCCGCGCAGCATGGCGACGGCGGACTGTTCGATGTTGCCGGCCGGGCTCTGCGCGGCGACGCAGATCTGTTCCAGCTTGGTCCACATCGCCCAGCTGCCCAGATCGGTGAGCCGGGCGCGGGCCGGGCGGTCGCCCTTGGCGTGCAGGGTGAGCGCGCCGACCGCGGCGAGCGCGTCCAGCGCCCAGCCCAGCAGCCGCACCCGTTCCGCCGTGGTCGCCGGGTCCTCGTCCGGCACCGGCGCCTCGGCCTGGGCGCCTTCCTGGCCCTCGGAGCGCAGCTCGGCCACCCGGCGGCGCATCAGGTCGATGAGGCCGGCGGCGGTGACCGGACCCTCGGAGAGCCGCATCACGGACAGGAGTTGGGGCATGGCCGCGACCACGTCGGTGACCAGGGAGGGGTCGGCGTCCGAAGGGGCCGGCCTGGCCAGGCACCAGGCGTCGAAGAGCGCGACCCAGCCGCGCAGCGCGGCGGTGTCGTCGCGCTCCCAGGCGCGCAGCCGCCAACCGGAGCGGACGGTGCCGGGGCGGCCGTCCCCGTCGCCGTCGATCTCCAGCAGGCCGGCCAGTCGCGCCCGGCTCCAGTTCTCGCGCAGCTCGGCGCGGCTCATGCCCAGTTCGTCGGCGGCCGGGGCGCCGGCCTGTTCGGGCGAGACGCCGGCGCGTCGCGCCCAGTGCGCCACCCGGACCGCGTCGGCGAGCAGGCTCCTCGCCTGGCGGGCCAGCTGGTCGGGTGGCAGCACGCCTTTGGGCGGTCTGGGGTTACGTCTGCGCTCGGCCGTGCGGCGCTGAACCTGCGTTCGTTGCGCGGGAGTCTGCGGGACGAGTCGCAACCGGGGCTCACGCGGAGTTCGGGACGTCACCCGAGCAGTTTCTCCGCTCGGACCGTCAAAGCCCAAACCCCGCGTACAGAGGCGTAGATGAGCCGGGCGCCGGCGGGGCGCGCGCGGGGGTGGTGGCGTCTCACATCAGGGGCGTGAGAAAGCGCCGCAGCGCCTCCTCGTAGCCGTCCGGGTCGGCGTTCCACATCGCGGCGTGCTGCGCCTGGGCGACGGTGTGCAGGACGACGTTGCGCTCGTGCCGGCCGGCGAGTTCGCGGGAGGCGGCGAACGGCGCGATGGTGTCGTCGGGGCCGTGGACCAGCAACATCGGCGGTGGCGCGCCCCGTTCGCCGGGGGGCGGCACGGGCGGCGGGTCGGCGGGGGCGCCGCCGCGCTGGGCGGCGGCCACGGCCCAGGGCCGCAGCACGGCGGGCACGCCGCGCCGCACGGCCATGGCGCGCAGCGTGGCGGTGGGCCACAGCACCGGGGAGTCCAGCACCAGGCCCGCCACCTGGCGGTGCAGCGGGGAGTGGGTGGCGGTGTGCAGCGCCATGGTCGCCCCGGTCGACCAGCCGAAGAGCACCACCCGGCGTGCGCCGGCGCGCACCGCGAAGCGCAGCGCGGCCTCGGCGTCCCGCCACTCCCCCGCGCCCAGCCGGTACGCCCGTTCCGCGCGCCGGGGCGCGCCGGGGTCGCCCCGGAAGGCGGGCAGCAGCACGGGAAAGCGGAGCCGCTGGAGGAACGGCAAAACGTTCAGCGGCAGTTCACGGGTGGCGCCCAGGCCGTGCAGGGCGATGATCCAGGTGTCGCGGGGCCCCGGCACCAGCCAGGCCGGCAGCCGGACCGAGCCGTGCGGCAGTTCGACATCGGTGTGCTCGATGCCCAGCGCCGAGCGCGGCGTGCCGGTGTACAGCTGTGGGGTGAGCCCGACGGAGCTGCCGGTCGGGAGCCGCCCGGGCCCGACGCCGATCAGCTGCCGCACCACGGTGTCGGGGCTGCCGGCCACGTCCAGCGGGGAGCCGACCACGGCGCTGCCGGAGCGGCCGGTGAGCCGGTAGGTGCCGGGGCGCAGCGCGTGGGTGGAGCGGGTGAGGGTGAGGGTGTCGGCGGTGCTCCCGTGCACCGTGAACCGGATGCCGGCGAAGCCGGCCGGCCGCCCGCCGCCGGCCGCGCCCAGCGCCGTGCCGCTGGCCCATCGCCCCGCCAGGGCCGTGGCCAGGCCCGTGCCGGCCGCCAACACCGTGCTGGCGGCCACTGCCGCCGTGATCCGCCGCCGCATGTCCCCCAGCATGGGCGCGGAAGCGGCGGACGGCCACCGCACCGCGCCGGAACGGGTCGCCGCTACCTCCGCTCGGGGTTGCCGTAGTCGCGGAGGCGTTCGGCCACCTCGGCCAGTTGGTCCCGGGTGAGCAGGGTCGGCTCGCGCCCGGGTATGGCGGCGGCGGCCAGCCAGACCCGGCACATCCACTCCAGCTGCGCCGTGTGGTCCATCGCCTGCCGCAGGTCGCGGCCGTGGGCCAGGGTGCCGTGGTTGCGCAGCAGGCAGGCGTCGCGGCCCGCGAGTGCGGCCGTCGCCGCCTCGGCCAGCTCGGGCGAGCCATAGGTGGCGTAGTCGGCGACCCGGATCGGGCCGCCCATGGCGGCGGCCATGTAGTGGATCAGCGGCACCTCGTCCACCAGCGTGGAGACGGCGGTGGCGTGGGTCGCGTGGGTGTGCACCACGGCGCGCGCCCGGGTCTCGCGGTAGACCGCGAGGTGGAGCGGCAGTTCGCTGGTGGGTTTGAGGGTGCCGGCCAGCCGGCGGCCCCGGAGGTCGACGGCCAGCAGATCGGCCGGTCGGAGTTGGTCGTAGGGCACTCCGCTCGGTGTGACGAGGATCGCGTCCCCGACGCGGACGGAGAGGTTGCCCGAGGTGCCGACGACCAGGCCGTCGTCCACCGTCTGCCGGGCCGCGGCGGTCAGGTCGCGCCAGGCGGTGCGCCAGGACGCGGGGGGACGGACGGCTTCCGCCGAACGACCCGCGGAGCGACCTGTCCAAAAAAGGAGCGAAGCAACAGCGTTACGCCGCCGTTCATTCATCTTCCGTTCACCTATTCACCCTACGTTAACGTCGCTTGATCCCCACCCCGCCGAACGATTGTCCGGTACATGGAACACTTCACGCTGTTGATCGCAATCGTGATCGTCACGGCTTTGGCGTTCGACTTCACCAACGGCTTCCACGACACGGCCAACGCGATGGCCACCACCATCTCGACCGGGGCGATGAAACCCAAGCCCGCGGTGGCGATGTCGGCGACACTGAACCTCGTCGGTGCCTTTCTGTCCGTAGAGGTGGCGAGAACCATCTCCGGCGGCATCATCGACGAGGAGGCGGGCATCAAGCCCGAAGTGATCTTCGCCGGCCTGGTCGGCGCCATCGTGTGGAACCTGCTCACCTGGCTCGCCGGTCTCCCCTCCAGCTCGTCCCACGCGCTCTTCGGCGGCCTGATCGGGGCCACCGCCGCCTCGGTCGGCTTCGGCGGGATCAACGGGGACGCGGTCATCACCAAGGTGGTCATACCCGCGGTGGCCGCCCCCCTGGTGGCCGGCTTCGCCGCGATGATGGCCACCAGGCTGACCTATCGCATCACCCGGGGCGCCGACGAGAAGGCGACGTCCAAGGGGTACCGGACGGGGCAGATCGCCTCCGCCGCCCTGGTCTCGCTGGCGCACGGCACCAACGACGCGCAGAAGACCATGGGCGTGATGACCCTGGCGCTGATCGCCGGCGGTTCGCTGGCCCCCAACTCCGATCCGCCGCTGTGGGTGATCACCTCGGCCGGTGTGGCGATCGCGCTCGGCACCTACCTGGGCGGCTGGCGGATCATCCGCACCATGGGCAAGGGCCTCACCGACATCCGGCCGCCGCAGGGCTTCGCCGCCCAGACCAGCGCGGCGACCACCATTCTGGCCTCCTCCCACATGGGCTTCGCGCTCTCCACCACCCAGGTCTGCTCGGGCGCGGTGACCGGCTCGGGCCTCGGCCGGCGCGGCGGCGTGGTGCGCTGGAACACGGTCTCCCGGATGGTGGCCGCCTGGCTGCTGACGCTGCCGGCCGCCGGTCTGGTCGGTGCGTTGAGCGCGGTGATCGCGGAACGCGGCGACTGGGGCGTGGCCGTGGTGGCGGTGCTGCTGGTGGCGTCCAGCCTGGTGATCTGGATGCTGTCGCGCCGCAAGCCGGTCGACCACTCCAACGTGAACGCCGACGACACCCCCTCCGACAACGCCTCCGCCGCCCCGGAGCCGGTCGCCGCCGGGACCGGTATGAACAGCGTGAACGACGTGAACGGCACGGGAACGAACGGGGAGCCGGAGCCGGTGATCATCTCCGTCCGCACCCCGGCATCGGCCCCGTCGCCGGCGTCCGGCGCTCCGGCCGAGGGCGATCCGCCGGCCGAGCCGTCGGCGACAGCCGCTCCCGCCGCGACCCCAGCCCCCGACCGGTCCACCCCGACCGTCTCCTAGCCGAGCGAGCAGAGGAATCCGAATCCGATGAACATCGAATGGGATGTGCTGGGCCAGGTCATCGTGGTCTCGGTGCTGCTGACCCTGGCGTTGGTCGGCCTGTTCTCGCTGGGCATCCGGGCGGGCGGTGCCAGGACACGTTCCTCCCGGCCCGCCGGCTATCTGTCCTTCGCCCTCTGCGCCGCCGCGGTCGGCTACGGCATCTGGATCATCGCGGTCTGAGCGAGGACCGAAAGCGCCGCGCACGCGGCAGACGGCGGGCCCCGGACTCGTGTGGGAGGAGTCCGGGGCCCGCCGTTTCGACGGGCGCGCCGTACCAGGTCCGCCGGGTCGGTCAGGCGTTCCGGCCGGCTGCCGTCCGGCGGCGGGCGACCAGCACGGTGCCGGCGCCCAGGGCCAGCAGCACGGCCGCGCCGCCGATCACATAGGGCGTGTGCGAGCCGCCGCCGGTCTGCGCCAGGTCGGTGGTGGGCTCGTCCCGCTCGTCCCAGCTCTGCGGCTCCGGCCCCTCGGGCGCCGGCTCCTCGGCGGTCTCCTCGGCCACCGGCGTGACACACGCGGCCTCGGCCAGGGTCACCTGGCCGGTGACGGTGGCCACGTTGAGGTCCAACGGGTTGACCTCGACGTTCAGATCGAGCGCGGTGGCCGCCGCCGAGGTGGCGTCCGTGCGGCGCTCCGAAAGGGTGAGGGTGACCTGGCCGACGCCGGGCACATCGACCTCGGTCCGCCCCTCGGAGGTCAGGGCCACCTCCTGGCCCAGGACGCTGACGGCCGCCGGCATGGTGGTCTCGGCGACCGGCTCCTCCCCCACGGCGCAGTGCGCCCGGGCGCTGATCACGTCCAGCTCGACCAGCGGCAGGGCGCTCAGCCCCGGGAGTTGGACGGCGGCGTCGGTGAGCGAGGACTCGGCGTGCGCCGCGGTGTCAGCGACCTCGGCCGTGGAGCCGGCGACCTCGGCGCGCAGCACCTCGAACGGCTGGCCGTCGTCGACCCCGTCGAGGGTCGCGGTGAGCAGCGTCTCGTCGGCGTGCTCGCCGTCGGTGGTGGCGTCGACCTCGTTGAGCACCACGGTCAGCGGCAGCGAGACGCCTCCGTTCAGCAGCGAGACCTCCAGTGCCGTACGCAGCACCGTGGCGCTCGCCGAGCCCGATCGTTCCTGGTCAGCGCCCTCGTCGGCGCTGGCAGGCACGGTGCCGGCGGCGGCCAGCAGGGCGCTGCCGGCGATGGCCAGGGCAGCGGAGACGGGCCGCCGGAAGGCAGAGTTGTACACGGGTGAGAACCCCCACGAGATGGTGAACGCCGCCGCCGTGCGGAAGGGACATCGGCACGGCGGCGACCGGGACCACGCCATCTTTGGTGCTGAAACGGGTGCCCGGGGGTGATCACGCGTCGCTTCACCCATACGGGGGAAGCGGGCCCGCACGGGCGTTCAACGCGCGGACGGCCGGCCGGGGCGCGAGCGCTTCAGGCCACCGGGCGTCCGCGCAGCAACACCGCCCGGGGGCGGGCCAGTTCGGTGAGGTCGGCGCGCGGGTCGGCGGCGTAGACGACCAGGTCGGCGGGGGCGCCCTCGGTCAGTGCCGGCCGGCCGAGCCATTCCCTGGCCGCCCAGGTGGCGGCCGAGAGCGCGGCCGACGGCGGCAGTCCCGCCCGGGTCAGCTCGACCACCTCGCGCGCGATCAGCCCGTGCGGCAGCGAGCCGCCGGCGTCCGTGCCGGCGAACACCGGGATGCCGGCGTCCCAGGCGGCACCGACCGTGGCGTAGCGGCGCCGGTGCAACCGGCGCATATGCGCGGCCCAGTCCGGGTAACGCCGCTCCCCGCCGGCCGCGAGTTCGGGGAAGGTGTCGATGTTGACCAGCGTGGGCACGATGGCGACGCCCCGCTCGGCGAAGAGCGGGATGGTGTCCTCGGTGAGTCCGGTGGCGTGCTCGACGCAGTCGATGCCGGCCTCGACGAGATCGCGCAGCGATTCCTCGGCGAAGCAGTGGGCGGTCACCCGGGCGCCCTCCCGGTGCGCGGCGGCGATGGCGGCGCGCAGCGCCTCGGCCGGCCAGCAGGCCGCCAGATCGCCGCGTTCGCGGTCGATCCAGTCGCCGACCAGCTTCACCCAGCCGTCGCCGCGCCTGGCCTCCCGCCGGACATACGCGGCGAGTTGGTCGGGCTCGACCTCGTGCGCGTAGTTGCGGATATAGCGGCGGGTGCGGGCGATATGGCGGCCGGCCCTGATGATCCGGGGCAGATCGTCGCGGTCGTCGATCCAGCGGGTGTCGGCGGGCGAGCCCGCGTCGCGCAACAGCAGCACGCCGGCGTCGCGTTCGGTGGCGGCCTGCGCCTCGGAGGTGGCGTCGTCCACGGCGCCCTCGGGGCCGAGGCCGACATGGCAGTGGGCGTCCACCAGTCCCGGCAGGGCGTAGCCGCGCACGGTGGTGACGGCCCGTCCCGAGGCGGGCGGGGTGAGGCTGATCCGCCCGTCGATCACCCAGATCTCGTCCAGGACCTCGCCCTCGTCCCGGGCCGCTCCCCGGCCGGCCAGCACCCGGCCGGCCACATGGATCACCTGGCTCTCGGTCATGGTGGCAAACTCCCGCAGCCGGTCGGTTCGTGAGCCTCGGCAGCCTACCGATCGCCTGCTACGCTCCCAACCGCCGGGGCTGAACGTGGATACGAACATCGCACGACCTGTCGAACAAGATGGTCGACAGCCACTCCAGGAGAGCCACAACCCGAGGAGGCCGGCGTGGCCAGCCCCAGCGAAGACTTCCACGCCTTCTTCGAGCGCCACCATGCCGAACTGTCCCGACTGGCCTATCTGTTGCTCGGCGGCGACGGCGGCAGCGAGGGCGCCGACGATCTGGCGGCCGACGCGCTGCTGGCGATCTGGCACCGCTGGGACCGGGTCGCCTCCGCCGACCGGCCACTGGCCTACGCCCGTGGGGTGGTGGCCAATCTGGCCAGGTCCCAGATCCGCTCGCGGGTGCGGGAACGGCGGCGGGTGGCGCTGTTCTGGGCCCGCGCGGCGGAGACCGGCACCACCCAGGGACCCGATGTGCCGGCGGTGCTCGATGTGCGGGCCGCGCTCGCCAGACTGCCCTACCGCAAGCGCGCCTGTGTGGTGCTGCGGCACGCCTTCGACCTCTCCGAGCGGGAGACCGCGCGGACCCTGGCGATCTCGGTCGGTACCGTGAAGAGCCAGACCTCGCGCGGGCTGGCCGAGTTGCACCGGCTGCTGAGCGAGACCCAGGCCCGCGCCGACGGGGGCACCGGGGAGATGCTGCGCGCGCTGTCCAACGGTCCGCCCGAGCGCCGCGGCTGGTGAACGAAGCCCGCCGGCGCCCGCACGCGACCTCGACGCGGCGCGCGGACCGCCGGGAAGCCCGACCACGAAGAGGACTCCGATGGCCGACCGCCCCGACACCAGGGAGCTGCTGCGCGCCGCCTCCGCCGAGCACCGTCCCGACCGGGAGCGGATGCTGGCGCGCGTGCGGCACGGGATGGCCGCCCACCCGGCGGGCGAGCCGCATCGGCCGTCGCGACGTCCCCGGCTGCGGGTGGCCGGCGCCGTGCTGGCGCTGGGGTGTGTGCTCGGTCTGGCGCTGTTGACGGCGGGTTGGCTGCGCGACGACGGGCGGAGTTCGGATCCGGCGGGCGCGGGCCGGCCGGCGCTCTCCTCGTCGGGCGAGGTGGACCCGGGCAGCAACCCTTACTGGTCGCAGAGCAATGTCACGGTGGAAACCAGCCACCCGCTGACCTCGTTGACGGTGGAGCTGCGGGTGGTGGCCGAGGAGGGGATGCGGCCCACCGGGGGGTGGCGCACGCTGCCGGGGGAGGATTTCACCCTCTCCGCCGCCAACGAGGGCGGTGACCTGGTGTTCCGTTGGGAGCTGCGGCCCGGGGCCGAAGTGCCGCCGGGGCGGCATGTCTTCGCCGGGCAGTACGACCACGACGAGGGGCCCCGGGATCCGGCGCTTGACCGCTACCGCGTGACGGGCGAGGGACCGGCCGGTCCGGTGACCGCGCGTGGTGGGTTCAGCTGACCGGAGCAGCCCGGCTGGTGCACCGGGACAACGGCTCGGATAATTCTTTTCCGATTCTCTCCGCGCACTCGCGCCACATACGTTCCGGAATACTGGACGAGAATTCCGGGTGACGAATCCGAAGCTTTATCGGAGTGGGAACACAGGCCGCTTCTGCCCGCTTTTCCGGAGCCTAAACCGCTTCATGCCGCAGTCGCGGCAAGGTCACACCACCGGGTCAGCCGGGTCACATCGTCGTTACTAACATGTGACCAAGGTCATGATCGTGCCCATTTTGTCCGGTAACTAACGGACAAACCCCCACCTTTCGCCGCCGTCCAACGCGCAGGCCCACGCGCGCGCGATAACACACCCCGATGGCCGCTGTTAAGCCCTTCCGGCGATGCAATTTCAACTCATGCTGGGTAAATTCGATTCGCATGACCCCCGCACAAGCAGACCATGCACGTGCCGTCGATAACGTGGAAATACCTGGAACAGTGGAAGTACCGGAAGGGCTCGGACTCGACACTCCGCGACTGTCCGACGGCGGATCCCTCTGGCGGATCGCGAAGGACTCCCGCGCACTTGACCTGAACTCTTCGTACAGTTACCTACTGTGGTGTCGCGACTACGCAAGCACCTCTATCGTGGCCAGAGACACGTCGGGCGAGCCGGTCGGTTTCATCACGGGGTATCTCCGCCCTGACGCGCCGACGACGCTGCTGATCTGGCAGGTCGCCGTCGACCACGCACAGCGCGGACGCGGCCTCGCCGCCGCGATGCTGAACGCCCTCGTCCACCGGACGGGCGAGGAGCTGGGGGTGACCACCATCGAGACCACCGTCACACCGGACAACACCGCCTCCAACCGGCTGTTCGCCGCGTTCGCCGCGCGACACGGCGCCGAGGTGCGCCGCGAGGTGCTCTTCGACACCGAGGCGTTCCCCGAGAGCGGCCACCAGCCCGAAGTGCTGTACCGGATCGGCCCCATCGCCCTTCCCGCCGTCCCCGAAGTCGCCGCCACCGCGCGCTGACCCGACGACCTCTCTTCGCGAAACCTGGAGATCCGCTGTGACCATCACCCAGCCCGACCTGAGCATCTTCGAGACCCTGGAGTCCGAGGTGCGCAGCTACTGCCGCAACTGGCCGACGATCTTCGACCGCTCCCGGGGCAGCTACCTCTACGACGAGGACGGCCACACCTACCTCGACTTCTTCATGGGCGCCGGCTCCCTCAACTACGGGCACAACAACCCGGTACTGAAACGCGCCCTGATCGACTACCTGGAGCGCGACGGCATCACCCACGGTCTGGACATGTCCACCACCGCCAAGCGGGCGTTCCTGGAGACGTTCCGCGATGTGGTGCTGGTGCCCAGGGACATGGACCACAAGGTGATGTTCCCCGGGCCGACCGGCGCCAACGCGGTCGAGGCCGCCCTCAAGCTGGCCCGCAAGGTCAAGGGCCGCGAGTCGATCGTCTCGTTCACCAACGGATTCCACGGCATGTCGCTCGGCGCGCTGGCCGTCACCGGCAACGCGTTCAAGCGGGCCGGCGCCGGCATCCCGCTGGTGCACGGCACGCCGATGCCGTTCGACGACTACCTGGACGGCCAGACGCCGGACTTCATCTGGTTCGAGCGGCTGCTTCAGGACGCCGGCTCGGGACTCAACCAGCCGGCCGCCGTGATCGTCGAGACCGTCCAGGGCGAGGGCGGCGTCAACGTGGCCAGGCCCGAATGGCTGCGCGGCCTGGCCGACCTGTGCAAGCGGCACGACATGCTGCTGATCGTCGACGACATCCAGATGGGCTGCGGCCGGACCGGCGCGTTCTTCTCCTTCGAGGACTCCGGGATCACCCCGGACATCATCACGGTCTCCAAGTCCATCAGCGGCTACGGACTGCCGCTCTCCCTCACCCTGTTCCGGCCCGAGCTGGACGTGTGGGAGCCGGGCGAGCACAACGGGACCTTCCGCGGCAACAACCCCGCCTTCGTCACCGCCTCCGCCACGCTCAACACCTACTGGGCGGACGGGCAGATGGAGAAGCAGACCCTCAGCCGGGGCGAGCAGATCGAGACCGCGCTGCGGGCGCTGACCGTCGAACACGCCCACGCCGGCGCCAGCTACCGGGGCCGGGGCCTGGTCTGGGGCCTGACCTTCGACGAGGCCGACCGCGCCCGCCGGGTCTGCCAACGCGCCTTCGAACTGGGCATGTTGGTGGAGACCTCGGGTCCGCAGAGCGAGGTCGTCAAGCTGCTTCCCGCGCTGACCGCCACCCCCGAGGAGCTGGACGAGGGGCTGCGGGTACTGACCCGGGCCGTCCGGGAGACCGACTGAGGCACAGCACAGCCGAGCCGTCCCTTCGGTCCGACAACAGAAGATGAGTCGGCAGAACAGTAGACAGCGAAGTGCGCCCAGGCGTACGCATGGAAGGGAAACACACCGACGTGATCGTCCGATCGCTCAGCGACATCGAGGGAACTGACCGGGACGTGGAGTCAGCCTCCGGCACCTGGCGCAGCAAGCGCATCGTGCTGGCCAAGGAAGGCGTCGGCTTCTCGTTGCACGAGACCGTGCTCTACGCCGGTACGGAGACCTCGATGTGGTACGCCAACCACATCGAGGCGGTGTTCTGCGTCGAGGGTGAGGCCGAACTCACCAACGACGAGACCGGCGAGAAACACCTGATCAAGCCCGGAACGATGTACCTGTTGGACGGCCACGAGAAGCACACCGTGCGTCCCAAGACGGACTTTCGCGTGATGTGCGTCTTCAACCCTCCGGTCACGGGGCGGGAGGACCACGACGAGAACGGCGTCTACCCGCTGCTGACCGAGGCGTGACCGAGAAGAAGGGAGCAAAATGACCACCGCACCCGAACGCACCGCCGACCTCTACCCCACCCGTGGCGCCACCGAGGTGGCCACCCCCCGGCAGGACCCGGTGGTGTGGTCCGAGCCGGGCACGGCGGGCCCGTTCACCGGCGAGGAACTGACCGGTTTCGAACGGGACGGCTTCGCCACCATCGACCAGTTGATCTCCGACGACGAGGTCACCCGCTACCGGGCCGAGCTGGATCGGCTGGTCACGGACCCGCAGGTGCGCGCCGACGAGCGCTCCATCGTGGAGCCGGCTTCCGGTGAGACCAGGTCGGTGTTCGAGGTGCACAAGATCAGCCCGGTCTTCGCCGAACTGGTCCGCGATCCGCGGGTGGTGGGCCGCGCCCGACAGATCCTCGGCTCGGACGTCTATGTCCACCAGAGCCGGATCAACGTCAAGCCGGGCTTCGGAGCCACCGGGTTCTACTGGCACTCGGACTTCGAGACCTGGCACGCGGAGGACGGACTGCCCCGGATGCGGACGGTCTCGGTCTCCATCGCACTCACCGAGAACCTGGACACCAACGGTGGGTTGATGATCATGCCGGGTTCGCATCTGACGTTCCTGGGCTGCGCGGGCGAGACGCCCAGGGACAACTACAAGAAGTCCCTCCAGATGCAGGACGCCGGCACCCCGTCGGACGAGGCCCTGACCGGCTTCGCCGATCGGCACGGCATCAGGCTGTTCACCGGCAGGGCCGGTTCGGCCACCTGGTTCGACTGCAACTGCATGCACGGCTCGGGCGACAACATCACCCCGTATCCGCGCAGCAACGTGTTCATCGTGTTCAACAGCGTGGAGAACACGGCGGTCGAGCCGTTCGCGGCCCCCGTGCCCCGGCCGGAGTTCATCGGCGCCAGGGACTTCACCCCGGTGTCGTAGCCCCCGACCCGGCGAGCACCACCCCGCCCCGGTGCGGCACCCGTCTCGGATGCCGCACCGGGGCGTTCGCCCGTCAGGGCTCAGTCGGCGCCGAGCAGTTCGGTCATCAGCTCGATCTCGGCGCGCTGACCGGCGACGATCTCCTCGGCCAGCTCCAGGGCCGGCTGGTACGCGCCCTCCGCCAGCTGGCGCTCCGCCATCTCCAGGGCACCCTCGTGGTGTTCGATCATCAGGGTGAGGAAGGCGGTGTCGAACGCGGGCCCCTCGGCCCGGGCGAGGGCCGTCAACTCGTCATCGGTGAGCATGCCGCTCATCTCCCCGTGATCGTGCTGGGGGCCGTGGTCGCCGAGTTGGCCGCCGTCGGCGGGATGGCCCTGGTTCCACTCGGTCAACCACCCGTCGAGGGTGGCGATCTCCGGGCCCTGGGCCTCGCCGATCCGCTCGGCCAGCGCCAGCACCTCCGGATCGGCGGCCCGGTCGGCCGCCAGGCCGGCCATGTCCAGGGCCTGTTGGTGGTGCGGGATCATCAGCTGCGCGAACGCGACATCGGCGGCGTTCGGCCCGGCGGGGTCGGCGGCCGCCACCGACTCGGGGCCGGAACGCCGGGTGGTGTCGGCCCCGTCACCCCCGTCGCCTCCGCCGCAGGCGGTGAGGGCGAGGCCGAGGGCGACGGCGAGCGCGGGAAGACCGGTTCGGGTTCGGGTTCGGTTGATGGACATGGGTGTTCACTGCTTTCCGCGAGTGAGGGGAAGGGAAGGGGACGCCGGGCGCGGTCGCTACCGCGCGGGGCGCCTATATCCGCAGCACTCGCGGCGCGTTCGGGCCGGGCGGCCCACGCCCGGCAGCCGCCGGCGGCGCCTGACCGGCGACCGTCTCCGCCGCACCCCCGAAACCGGCCGACCCCACACCGGGCTCCGGCGCCGAAGGCCCCCCACCGACCGCCCCGGCCACACAGTCCGGATCGGCATGCTCCACATGCGAACCCGACCCACCGGCCGCATGCCCACAGGCCCCGTCGGACCCACCAGCCGACGCACCCCTACCGTGCCCATGCCACCCGGCAGACGCCGCGTACCCGTCCCGCCCGGCTGAGGCACCAGCCCCATCATGCCCGGGCACCGGCAGCGCACCGACGGTGGCGCCAGCCCCGCCATGCCCCGGCGCCGCGACCGGTACATCCCGCACAGCCGGGGCGCCGTCGGCAACCGGCCCAGCCATGGCCGAAACACCATCGGAATCCACAACCGCCATGGCACGGTGACCACCAAGCGCCGACACGGCCGACGCGGCCTGCCCGTTCCCGGCGGGCGCGGCCGGCGCGGCCGACCCGTTCGTGTCGGCACGCATGGCGGACCCGTACCCGGACGCCGCGTCGGCGTCGGCGTCGGCGTCGGCGTCGGCGTCGGCGTCGGCGTCGGCGTCGGCGTCGGCGTCGGCGTCGGCGTCGGCGTCGGCGTCGGCGTCGGCGTCGGCGTCGGCGTCGGCACGATGACCGCCCGGCGCCATCGCCTCCCGCCCGCCCTCCGCGGACGCGGCCCCCGCTGGCCGCGCGTCGGTCGTGGCCTGCCCGTCCGGCGAGGACCCCGTGTTGAGGCCGTGCATGGCGAGGAGGCCGGACAGCAGCAGCCCCACCAACAACGCGGCGCCCCGGCGCCGACCGCCGTGGGCGCTCGGGTGGGGTGGTGGGGGACGCCGGGTCATGTCGCCCATCCTACGAGCGACCGTCCAGCAGATCGCGGTTGATCTCCCGGGCGGGCGCGGCGAGTTCGGGGTGTTCGACGACGTGTACACCGGCGGCGGTCAGCCGCGCCGCGCCCGCGCGCTCCACGAAGAGCGGCGGCTCGCGCCAGGCGTACACCACCCGGGGGATGCCGGCGGCGATGATCAGCTCGGCGCAGGTCAGGGGGCGGGAGGCGCGTTCCCCGCAGGGTTCGAGCGAGCTGTAGAGCGTGGCGGTGCGCAGTCGGGGGTCGGCCGGCGGCAGCTTGCGCAGGGCGGCCTCCTCGGCGTGCTCGACGGGATCGGCCTCCCGGGAGTAGCCGGTGGCCAGCGGTTGCCCGTCGGCGTCGACGATCACCGCACCGACGGCGAAGGCCGTGTCGCTGGGCGGGCAGCGGCCGGCCAGCGCGATGGTCTCCCGCAGCCAGCGCGACCGTTCGGCGGCATCGGGGAGTTCCGGCATGCTCATTCCCTCCGGTCCGATCCGGTCAGCAGATAGCGCAGCAGAACATGGTCCCCCATGGGCCTGGCCTCGGCCAACCGCATCGGCCGGTCCGGGCCCTGGGGGAAGACGGCGGGCCTGGGGAAACGGGCGGCGCCCGCCGTGCCCAGCAGGAACGGGGCGACGACCAGATGGAGTTCGTCGACCAGATCGGCGGCCAGAAAGGCGCCGTGGATCGTGCCGCCGCCCTCCACCATGAGCCGGCGCACCCCGCGTCGCGCCAGGTCGTCGAGCACCGCCCGCGGCTCCCCGGCGGCGATCACCGTGGCCGCCGAGCCGAGCCGGGCCGCCGTGGCGGCGGCGTGGGCGGCCGGGCAGTACACCAGCGGGGAGCGTTCGCCCTCGGTGAAGATGCGGGCGGCGGGGTCAAGTTGACCGCCGGTGGTGAGGACGACGCGGATCGGGTCGGCCGGTCGCCCTGCGGCGACGCGGACGGCGCGGCGTTCCTCGGCCCGCACCAGCAGCCGGGGGTTGTCGGCCCGGACCGTGCCGGCGCCGACCAGGATCGCGTCGGACGCGGCGCGTTCGGCGTCCACCCGGTCCAGATCGGCGGCATGCGAGAGGATCAGCCGCCGGTCGGTGGCGTCGTCGATGAATCCGTCGAGGGATGCCGCGCAGGAGAGCAGCACCCAGGGCCGGGGCGGTCCCGCCTCGTGCGGGTCTGGGCGTTCCATCGCACTCACGGTAGTCGCCGGATCGCGAGCGGGGCGGGGACGGGCGGCGGCGCGGCGCGGGCGGCCGGCGTGGGGACGCGTTCCAGCACGCCGCCGGCGAAGGCGTCGTACAGCGGCAGCGTCTCCAGGTGCACATAGCCGATATGGCAGTCGCAGACGGCGAGCGGGCAGGGCCGGGGGGCAAGGGCGGCGCGGTAGGAGCCGTCGTAGAGGTTGCCCAACTCGGCGGGGACGAAATGGCAGCGGCGGACCGTGCCGGCGCCGTCCACGGAGATGACGGTGTCGCCGGTACGGCAGGCACGGCCGGCGGAGCGGTGCGGATCGCGGCTGAACGGGAACAGCGGGTCGAGCGCCGTCCACTGGTCGGCCTCGGCGTCGGTGTAGCGGTGGCCCTCGGCGGCGTTCACCCAGAGGTAGACCGGGGACGGCAGCTCGGCGCGCAACCGGCGCGCGGGCGCGAGGTGTTCGGGGAGGCCGACGACGCCGACGCTGAACCGGATGCCCAGCTCGGCCAGCCGGCGGGTCTTGGCGACGAAGCGGTCGTAGGGCGTCTGGCCCGGGTGGTAGGTGCACCACAGGGCGAGGGTGTCCGGATCGGCTTCGGCCAACCAGTCGGTGCGGCAGCTGAGGTTGGTCTGGATGGCGACCCGCGCGACATGTGGCTGGTGCGAGAGCTCGACCAGGGCGCGGCGGTACCAGGAGCGGGTCAGGCCCTCGCCCCAGGGGGTGAAGAGGAGCGAAAGGCGCTCCTCGGGACCGCCGGCGACCCAGCCGGTGAACCGCTCCAGGGCGGCCCGGTCGGCGCGGAGCTGCTCGGCGCTGTCCCGCCGCTTGGCGAACGGGCAGTAGGGGCAGTCCAGATCGCAGGAGGCGAGCGGGCCTCGGTAGAGGATGGTCAGGTGCATGGCGTCACCTCGGTTCGTGGGCAGCCATCGCCGCACGCACTTCGGGCGAGAAGAACAGCGGTCCGACGGCGTCCGAGTGGGCCAGCCCCTCGGGCGAGAGGCGCAGCAGGCCCGGGGTGTCGTCGGCCAGCCAGCCCAGGGCGGTGACCGTCGCCAGTTCGGTGGGGAAGTCCTGGTGCGGGTCGGAGCCGAACCGGGCGCGGTAGTCGTCGAGGGCGAGCCCCTGGGCCTGGAGCAGGGACTGCAGGAGATGGCGGCGTCTGGCCTCGCCGGCGTCGACGGCGCGGCCGTGCACGACGCGACCGAAGTCGTCGGTGGTGGTGGCGACGTAGTCGTCGATGATGCCGCGGATCTCCCGCATGTCCACCGCGTAGTCGAAGGAGTAGTGCAGCGAGGAGGTGTAGGAGCGGGCGCCGCAGCCGAGGCCGATCATGCCGTCGGTCTGGCAGGCGTAGTCGTCGGGGCCCTGGGCCGGCGCGTCGGAGCGGCGGAACATCCGCATCGACGCCTGGTGGTAGCCGTGGGCCAGCAGATGGTCCCGGCCCTCGCGGTAGCGGCGCAGCCGCGTCTCGTCCCAGGCGAGATCGGCGGCGAGCCGGTCGGGGTGGCGGCCGAGGCCGGTCAACGGGCGGACATAGAGCGGATAGAGATAGATCTCCTCGGGCCGCCAGTCCAGGGCGGCGTCCAGGGAGTGGCGCCAACTGGCCGCCGTCTGGCCGTCGATGCCGTAGATCAAGTCGATGTTGAGGACGGGGATGCGGGCGTCGCGGACGCGAGCGATGGCGGATTCGACATCGGCGCGCCGCTGGGGGCGGACGGCGGCCCGCGCCTCGGTGTCGACAAAGCTCTGCACGCCGAGGCTGAGCCGGGTGGCGCCGCGTTCGGCGAGGACGGCGAGCCGGTCGGCGGTCGCGGTGGCCGGGGACGCCTCGACGGACAGCGGGATGGCGCCGAGGTCGGCGCCCATGCGCTGTTCGGCGATATCGCAGAGCCGGGACAGTTCGTCGGCCGTCAGGAAGGTGGGGGTGCCGCCGCCGAACGCGGCGTTGGCGAACCTGGGCGGCTCGGCTTCGCCCAGCGCCTCGCGCACCGCGACGGCCTGGCGTTCCAGGGCGTCGAGATAGCGGCCGGTCAGCCCCTCGGGCGCGCCGACCCGGGTGAACAGGTTGCAGAAGCCGCAGCGCACCTCGCAGAACGGTATGTGCGCGTACAGCGAGAGGGCCTGCCGGGACTCGCCGGCCCATAGGTCGGCGAGCCGGGGCCGGTCGGGCAGCGCCCGGTAGGCGGTCTTGTGCGGGTAGGCGTACACATAGTGCTGATAGGGGCGTTGCTGGGGGCGCTGGTCGGGGCGGGTGGGCGCGGCGGCGACGGTCATGCGGGTGGCTCCAGGAAGAAGTGGCGGTAGGGGACGGTCCACACCGCGGGGTGGCCGAGGCGGTGCCCGGTGTATCCGTCGTCCCCGTAGGTGGTGCCGTGGTCGGAGCAGACGATGGCGAAGCAGCGGCGGCGGGAGCGCATCGCGTCGAAGAGCCGGCCCACCTGGCGGTCCACATACTCCAGCGCGGCCGCGTGGCTGGCCAGGCTGTCGCCCGCGTCCCTGGTGGCCCCCGGCAGGTGGAACCAGTTGGGCTGGTGCAGCGCCGAGACATTGAGGAAGAGGAACAGCCGCCGCTCGGCGGGCAGTTCGGCGACGACCTGCTCGACGCGGGCGATCTGGGCCTCGAAGGAGGTGGGGGATGTGACGGAGAACTCCGGCTCCCAGTGGCTCTCCTGGAACAGGCCGGGCAGTACCCGGCCGAGGGCGCCCTGCTTGTTGAAGAAGCCGACGCCTCCGACGCAGACGGTGTGGTAGCCCCGGTCGGCGAGTGCCGTCACCAGATCGGGGGCGTCGAAGACAAAGGTGTGGCTCGCGGTGGTCTCGCTGCCGCCGAACCGGCCGGCGAAGAGGCGCGGATGGCGCCCTGGGGCGGCGGGTGTGGGGAGGAAACCGGCGAAGATGGCCTGGTGGGAGGCGTAGGTGAAGTTGCCTGGGGCGTGCCTCTCCTCCCAGACGCCGCCCGGCAGTTGGGCGGTCAGGTGGGGGAGGCGCCCTGCGGCGGTCAGCTCCCTGGCCACGTCGTACCGGAGCGTGTCGAGGGTGAGCAGCAGCAGATCGTCCCGGCCGACCACCTCGTTCATGTCGGGCATGTCCAGGTCGTCGGCGGGGTCGGCGGGCCGCATGGTGGTTCCTTTCATCGGTCCTGGCCCCGAACGCCCCGGTGGACGGCGTCGATCTGGGCGGCATAGGTGTCCATCGTCTCCGCGCCGCTGCCGGGCAGTCCCGTCAGCCCGGGCAGCAGATCGCCGAAGGCGTTGACCTCGCCGACGGCGAACCGCCGCCAGCCGACGGCCGGCAGCAGATCGACGCCGACGCAGAGCGTGCCGGGAAAGCGGGCGGCGGCTCGCTCGCAGATCTCCAGGGCCTCCGCCCAGGCGGGGCCGGCCAGCGCGACGACCTCCGCCAAGTCCCCCCGGGAGCCGCCCAGATGAAGGTTGGTGAGCGGGTGCCGGCTGGTGCGCACCACCGCGTGGGTGGCCCGGCCGGCGATCACCACCACGCGCAGATCGGCCGCGCCGCCCCGGAGGGCGGCCTTCGGCAGCCAGCGCTCGACATGCAGCCCCTCGGGCGCCAGGGCGTCGACGATGCCGGCGATCGTCCGCTCGTCGACGAGTCTGCGCATCCGCAGCGAGTTGTGGAGCCGCCCCTCGGGGGTGACCTCGACCGGTGTGGTGGCCCTGACCCGGCCGGCGGGCCCGGTCTCGACGGCCAGCACGCCGGATCCGGACGAGCCGTGCGCCGGCTTGACGAAGACCCGGGCGAAACCGGGCTCCCCGGTGATCGCCCTGATGTCGTCCCAGCCGCGCACCGGCCGGGCCAACCCCGAGGTGGGGGACGGCGGGACCGGCACGCCGGCCGCCGCCAGCCGGGCATGGCAGCGCCGCTTGTCGAACAGGACGGCCAGCTCGTCCGGATCGTCCAGCCGCCGCCCGCCGCGCAGTGAGCGGACGGCGGCCAGGAAGCGGGCGTACCAGATCGCCGAACCCTCCACTCGGGTCGGGTCGTCGACGCCGCGCAGCGCGCGGTCGACCTCGGCGTTCTCCCCCGGCGAGTCCAGCCGGACGGTCTCGTGGTCGGCGAAGGCGTGGCCGCCGTCGCGCAGCACGTCCGACCAGGGGACGACGCGGGGCGGCGCGGCCCCGGCGGCGCCGGCCGCCGCCAGGAACCGCGTGACCCGCCGGTTCTCCGAGTTGCCGACGACCGCCCACGCGCGCGGTGCGGGCGCCGACGGGGCGCTACTCACCCACCGAGACGAAGCGCCACTGGTTGCCTTCGGCGTCCTCGTCGAATTCGGCGCCCCCGTGGTCGAGGGCGAGCTCGACGCCCGCCGGCTCCAGCGTCTCGCGCAGCCGGGTGAGAAGCGGCTCGCTGATGTAGTGGTGCGTCAGGTCGAGCGATGTGAGATGGGTCAACGGCTGGCCGGTGAGCAGCGCGGACGCCCCCTCGTCGGTGAGCACGCCCATCGACAGGTCCAGCGATTCGAGGCGGGCCACCACGGGCGCGGCGGCGATGCCGGCGCAGATCTCGTCCTGCAACACGCTGTTGCACAGGCTCAGATGCTTCAGCGCGGGCAGCCGGACGCCGGAGAAGAACGGCTCCAGATCCCCGATCTCGGCGTCGCCGCCGTAGTCCGGGGTGCCGAGCCACAGGTCGAGATGGACCAGGGCCGGGAAATCGCTGGCCGCGATGCCGCGCACCGCCTCGGCCGGCATCCCACCCGTCTCGACGACGAGTCGACGAAGCGACTCGTGCCGGACCGGGGAGAACGAGAGCGAGGTGCCGCCGCGCACGCCCAGCTCCTCCAGCGCGGGGAAGGCTTCCAGCAGATCCGAGACCCGGCTCTGGTAGATCCAGGAGATCTCGGCCTCCTCCGCCACGATGTCGCCGACGAACACGGCGCGCAGCGCGGTGAGCCGGTCCCGCACCGCGACCACGGCCTCGATCACGGCCTCCGAGGTGTTCTCGTACGCCTCGCCCCAGAGGCCGATGATCAGCGCCCGCACCCGGCTGAGGTCGACGGTGGCGGCGAACCTGTCGAATCTGGCCTTCCACTCCTCCAGGTCGTCGCCATAAGGATCGGCGGCGATCCGCCAGGCCACCGCGTCGGCGGCGGGCAGTTGAACAGCGTCCTTCGGCTCCCGGGGTTCGGCCGGGAATTCGAAGGAGGGCAGGCCGTGAAACTCCTGCAGGTGGTCCCCGATGGTCATGCTGCGCCCGTTCCTCGTCGTGGGTCGATGTCAGTACGGGAGTTGTACCAAGAGCCACTGACAGTACGGTCGGTGACCCCGTGTCCGGCGGTCGGTGACCGTCGATTGTCAGTGCCTCCGCCTACTGTCCGAGGCGTGGCACATCGGGTGCCACGGGGAGGGAGAGATCCATGTACCGACAGGGAGATGTGCTGATCGTGCCGTTGGCGGCGGAGGCGGTGCCGGCCAACGCGCTGGAGGCGGAGTCGGAGCCGAGGGACGGGCGCGGCCGGCTGGTGCTCGCCCTCGGCGAGGTCACGGGCCACGCGCATGCGGTGGTCGGCCCGGGGCGGTTGATCCGGGAGGCCGGCGCCTTCGGTCCCGCGCTGCTCCATGTGCCGGACGGCGCCCGGGTGGTGCACGAGGAGCACGCGGTCATCCCGCTGCCCCGCGGCTGGTACCGCGTGGTGCGGCAGCGCGAGTACATGCCGGGCTCGGTCCGGGTGGTCGCGGACTGACCGGCACCACGGCGGAGCGCAACACCACGGCAGAGCACGGCGTCACGGCACGGCATCACGGCACGGCGCGGCGCAACTCAGCAACACGGCAACACGGCAACACGGCAACACGGCAACTCAGCACATCGACACGGGATTTCGGGGACACGGAGGCACGGGGCGAATGGGACACGCGGTCATGCGACACGGGGAAACGCACGACGGGGAGACGATGCGGCGCCTGCAGGGCCCGGGTGGCGGGGGCGAGCCGACCGGCTGGCGGTCGGTGGCGACGGCCACCGGGCCCGGGGCCAGGGACGCCGCCGAGGCGGGGGTCAGGCTCGCCTATCGGCGGGCCGGTCTGGCGGAGCCGGAGCGGGTGGTGTGGGTGGCGTCGCCACTGGCCGCGATCCGGCTGCTGCGCAAGGAGGCGGGTCGGCTGGGCGCCAGCGTGCGGCATGCCCTGCGCGACAAGCCGTTGGCGGCCCAACGCGAGCTGCTGCACGACCGGTTGGGCCCGACCGGCTGGAGCACCCACTGGCGCGCGACGGGCGCCGATCTGTGGGAGACGACGGCCCCGCTGGTGGAGCGGATCAGGTCGGCGGTGGTCGCCGCTTCGGCGCGCGGGCCCAAGGACGAGCCGGCGATCCGGGTCCTGCTGTTGGACGCGGTGCTCGGTCAGCACGAGGCGGCCTGGCTGAGCGCGTTGGATCCTGGCCCCGGTTCCGGGCTCGACGGGCTGGCCGTGGTGGCCAACTCGGCGGGCTGGTGGTGGCCCTACGAGAAGGTGGTGGTGCTCAGCGAGCGGCCCACCGAGCTGTGGCGGGACGAGGCCGGCCGGCTGGACCGCTCGGACGGGCCCGCGCTGGCCTATCCGGACGGGTTCGCGCTGCACGCCTGGCGCGGGCTGCCCGTGCCGGGCGAGTTCCTCGACCGGCTGGACACCCTGACGCCCGCGCTGATCAGGGACGAGGAGAACGCGGAGCTTCGCCGGGTGATGCTCGAACACTACGGCTATGACCGCTATCTGACGGAGTCGGGCGCCGAGCCGATCCACCGCGACCAGACGGGGGTGCTCTGGCGCATAGCGCTGCCGGGCGACGAGGACGTGGTGATGGTGGAGGTGGTCAACTCCACGCCGGAGCCGGACGGCACCAACCGCACCTACTGGCTGCGGGTACCGCCGTCGACCAGGACGGCCAGGGAGGGGGTGGCCTGGACGTTCGGGCTGGAGGCGGATGCCTACGCACCACAGCGGCAGACCTGAGCCGAGGCGCCGCCGGGTGGGCCCGCGGGAGCGCGAACCCACCCGGGGCCGGTGGTCTACCAGCCGGCGGCGGGCAGCACCCGGCCGTCGTAGTCGAAGACGGCCTGGTTCTCCCAGGCGTTGCCGGAGGACGGGTCGGCCGGGTCCCAGCCGTTGCCGGCGACGGCGGTCCAGGCCGGCTCCCAGTAGAAGACGCCGAGGCCCCGTCCGTCGGGCACGCCGGCGACCACCGCGCAGATGTCGCGCAGCCAGCGCTGCTGTCCCTCGGGGGTGGCGGGATAGCCGGCGACCAGTTGGGACTCCTCGCCGATGATGTCCGCGTGGCCGTCGTGGCTGCCCAACCGGAACGGGTAGGCGGTCTCGGCCACCAGCACATCCCGGTCGTAACGGGCCACCACATCGCGGAGGTTGTGGTCCAACTCGGCCAGGGTGCCGTGCCAGTAGCCGTAGAAGGAGAGCGCGACCACGTCGAACGGCACGTCCCTGGCCACGGCGTTGTCGAACCACCAGCGGGTGCCGCCGTTGTCGCCGCCCTCGGCCAGGTGCAGCGCCAGGGCGGTGTGGGGGGACACCTCCCTGGCCGCCTCGGCGCCGACGGTGAGCAGTTCGGCGAGCCGGTCGAAGTTGTCGCTGGAGCCGTCGGGCCAGAGCATCCCGGCGTTGATCTCGTTGCCGATCTGGGCCATGTCGGCCGGGGTGCCCTGGTCGGCCAGCGCGCCCAGCACGGCGCGGGTGTGGTCGCGGACGGCCTGGTCGAGCCCGGCCGCGTCCAGTCCGGCCCAGGCCGCCGGCTTGTGCTGCTGCCCGGGGTCGGCCCAGCTGTCGGAGTAGTGGAAGTCGACCAGCGTCCGCATCCCCAGGGCGTGGGCCCGGGCGGCCAGGCCGGCGACCCGCGCGGTGTCGTGATAGCCGTCCGGGGAGTTCACCCACACCTTCAGCCGCACCCAGTTGGCGCCGTTCCCCTGGAGGATGCGCAGTGCGTCGTCGGCCGTTCCGTCCGCGTGCCGGAAGACCGCGCCCAGGTCCTCGCCCTTGGGCAGCGAGGAGACGTCCACGCCCCTGATCGGGGCGTCGGCCGCGGGGGCGGCCGGGGCGGCGTGCGCGGCCCCGCCCCGGAGCAGCGGCCAGGCCAGCGGTGCCGCGAGCGCGGCGCCCGATGCGCGAAGGACGGTTCGCCTGCTGGTGCTCATCTCGAACTCCTCTGTCCGATACCGAGTTGGTCGATACATCTGGTGATGGAAGATCCAGGAGGCTGGCCCGGCCGCCCGGGCCGCCCCGGCGGCCGCCCGCGCCGGAGGTCAGCGGTCGACGCGCACCACGCGCACCTCCCCGGCGGGCACGGCGAGCTTCCCCGTCACGCGCTCCCCCGTGAGCAGTTCCTCGCCCGGCGCGGTCAGCTCCAGCGCGGCCTCCGCGTCGGCGTGGTTGATGGCGAACAGGTAGTCGCCCCGCTCGCCCCGGCGGCGCACCACCTCAAGGTCGCGCGGCAGCGGGTCGTGCTCCGGCAGCCCCGCGTCCGCCGAGGCGGCGGCGAGCACCGCGTCCAGATCGTCCCGCCCGAGGTGGGCCGAGACATACCAGGCGGTGCCCTCGCCCAGCTGGTGCCTGGTGACGGCGGGCCCGCCGGCGGCCGGCCCGTCCGCGTAGCGCCACGCGGGTTCGGCACCGTCGAGCAGCACCGTCTCCGCCCAGCGTTCGGCGGTGAGTTCGGCCCGGTCGGGCCCGGTGAGCCGCACGCTGCGGCCGGCGTGCAGCGGCTGGAACTCCTCCACGGTCAGCCCCAGCACCTCGCGCAGCGCGCCCGGATGCGCCCCGGGATGCACGGCGTCGTGTTCGTCCACGATGCCGGAGAAGTAGGAGACGACCAGGGTGCCGCCGCCCGCCACATAGCGGCGCAGGTTCTCGCCGGCCGCCGCCGTCGCGAGGTAGAGCGCGGGCACCACCACCAGTGGATACGCCGCCAACTCGCCCTCGGGCGGCACGAAGTCGACGGTGAGGTGCCGGTCGAAGAGCGCCGCGTAGTACGCCTCGGCGCGTTCCCTGGTGTCCAACTCCTCGCTGGGCCGCCATTCCAGCTTCTGCGCCCACCAGGACTGCCAGTCCCAGACCACGGCGGCGTCCGCCACCGTGCGGCTCCCCCACACCTCGGCCAGCCGGTCGAGATCGGCGCCGAGGCGCACCACCTCGCGCCAGATCCGGCTGTCGGTGCCGGCGTGCGGCAGCATCGCCGAGTGGAACTTCTCCGCGCCCGCGCGGGAGGCGCGCCACTGGAAGAACATCCCGCCCTCGGAGCCGCGCGCCACATGGGCCAGCGTGTTGCGGGCCATCTCACCCGGCCGCTTCGCGATCCCGCGCCGCTGCCAGTTGACGCCGCTGGTGGAGTGCTCCAGCAGCAGCCAGGGCCGCCCGCCGCCGACGGAGCGGCTGAGGTCGGCGGCCATCGAGAGGTTGATGTGGTTGCGCGGCTCCTCGGCCACCAGATAGTGGTCGTTGGTGACCAGGTCCACCTCGCGGCCCCAGGCCCAGTAGTCGATGGTGTCGCACTGGGTGGGCGAGACCATGAAGTTGGTGGTCACGGGCGCGTTCGGGGAGAGTTCCCGAAGCAGGTCGCGTTCGCGCCCGAAGTTGGCCAGCGCGCTGTCGCTGGCGAACCTGGCGAAGTCCAGGCGCTGCGCCGGGTTGGCCACGGTCGGGGTGAGTCGGGGCGGCTGGATCTCCTCCCAGTCGCCGTAGAGCTGGCCCCAGAAGGCCGTTCCCCAGGCGGAGTTGAGCGCGTCGACGGTGCCGTAGCGCTCGGCCAGCCAGCGGCGGAAGTCGGCGGCGGAGATATCGCAGTAGCACTCCAGCACCGGCACTCCGTACTCATTGTGCACATGCCACATGACCACCGCCGGGTGCTCACCGTAGCGTTCGCCGAGCGCGCGGGTGATCCGCGCGGCGGCTTCCTGATAGGCGGGCGAGCTGTGGCAGATGGCGCCGCGCGAGCCGAAGGCCCAGCGGGTGCCGTCCCGACTGACGGGCAGCGCCTCCGGATGCGCCCGGTAGAACCAGGCCGGCGGGACGACGGTCGGGGTGGCCAGGTCGATACGGATGCCGCCCTCGTGCAGCAGCTCGATCACCCGGTCCAGCCAGCCGAAGTCGTACTCGCCCTCGCGCGGCTCAAGGCGGGCCCAGCTGAAGATGCCGAGGCTGACCAGGTTCACCCCCGCCTCGCGCATCAGCGCGACATCCTCGGCCCACACCTCCTCGGACCACTGCTCCGGGTTGTAGTCGCCGCCGAAGGCGAGCCGGCGGGGACCCCTGGGGGTGGCGTGCGGCATCAGCTTCTCTCCAGATCCATGTGAACGTGCACAGAATGAATCCACCGTGCTCCACCACGAAACAACAGAGACCCAACGGTTGACAAGTGGCTGAAACATTTCTTCACTGTGCACGTTCACAGTCATAGCCCGGGAGGGAACATGCGTCACCGAGCGATCGCCGCCGTCACCGCGACGCTGCTGGCGGCCACGGCGCTCGCCGGCTGCGGCGCGTCCGACGACGGCACCGTCCGCCTCACCTACTGGGCCTGGGCGCCCGGCATGGAGGAGGTCGTCGAGCTCTGGAACGAGGCCAACCCGGACATTCAGGTCACGGTCAAGAAGCAGGCCAGCGGCGACGAGTTGGTCACCAAGACGGTGACCGCCGCCCAGGCCGGCACCGCGCCCGACCTCGTCCAGGCCGAGTACCAGGCGCTGCCGACGCTGGCCAGCAACAATGTCACCGCCGACATCTCCGAGGAGGTGGCCGACGCCGAGGACGCGTTCACCCCCGCCGTCTGGCAGCAGGTCACCCTCGGCACCGACGCGGTCTACGCGCTCCCCCAGGACTCCGGCCCGCTGCTGTTCTTCTACCGGGCCGACCTCTTCGACGAGTTCGGCCTGACCGTGCCCGAGACCTGGGACGAGTTCGAGCGGACCGCCCGCGAACTGCGCGAGATCGATCCGGACCGCCGGCTGACCACGTTCTCCGCCAATGACGCCGGGCTCTTCGCCGGGCTGACCCAGCAGGCCGGCGCCCAGTGGTGGACCACCGAGACGGACCGCTGGCGGGTGGCCATCGACGACGAAGCCGGCCGCCGGGTGAGCGCCTTCTGGGAGCGGCTGGTCGCCGAGGAACTGGTCGACAACCAGCCCATGTACACGCCCGCCTGGAACCAGGCGCTCAACGAGGGCGACCAGATCGCCTGGATCAGCGGCGTGTGGGCGCCCGGCACCCTGGCCACGGCGGCCCCCGACACCGAGGGCTCCTGGGCGGCGGCGCCGCTGCCGCAGTGGGAGGCCGGCGAGAACGTCACCGGCAGTTGGGGCGGCTCCACCACCGCCGTCACCACGGACTCCGACCACCGCGCCGAGGCGGCCGAGTTCGCCGTCTGGCTCAACACCGATCCCGCCGCGCTGACCGCCCTGGTGCAGGTCTGCGGCATCTATCCGGCCGCAACCGATGCCCGGTCCGGCGGCGCCCTGGCCGAGCCGCCCCCGTTCTTCGCCAACCAGCCCGACTTCTACGACACGGTCGCCGAGGTCGCCGAGGGCTCGGCCCCCGCCGCCTGGGGGCCCAACGTCACCGTCGCCTACAGCGCGTTCAACAACGCCTTCGGCGCGGCGGCCGGCCGCCGCGCCGGGTTCGAGGAGGCCCTGGCCGTCATGCAACAGACCACGTTCGAGGACATGGACCGGCTCGGCTTCGAGGTCGTCCAGTGAGCGCGCGCGGCGCCGGGACGGGCGCCCGTCGCGGGCGGAGCACGTCGGCCAGGGCGGCCCCCTACGGCTTCCTCGCCCCGACCGCCGTCCTGTTCCTCCTCTTCTTCGCGCTGCCGATCGGCTACGCGCTCTATCTCAGCGTGCGGAAGGTCGAGATCAGGGGCCTGGGCCTGGGCCCCGACGGGCGCGCCGAGGTGTGGGCTGGGCTGGCCAACTACCGGCGGGCGCTGACCGATTCCGAGCTGCTGGACGGCGCGCTGCGGGTGCTGGGCTACGGCATGATCGTGGTGCCGGTGATGATGGGTCTGGCGCTGCTCTTCGCGCTGCTGTTGGACGACGAGCGGGTGCGCGGGCGCCGCTTCGGCCGGTTGACGATCTTTCTGCCGTATGCCGTGCCGGGTGTGATCGCGGCGCTGCTCTGGGGCTTTCTCTATCTCCCCTCGGTCAGCCCGCTGACCGACGCGTTGGAGGCGGTGGGGCTGCCGGCCCCCGATCTGCTCCAGGGCGCCCCGCTCTACGGGGCGCTGGCCAACATCGCGATCTGGGGCGGCACCGGGTTCAACATGATCGTGATCTACACCGCGCTGCGCGCCATCCCGGCCGAGGTCCACGAGGCGGCGCGGCTGGACGGCTGCACCCCGTGGCAGACGGCGCTGCGGATCAAGATCCCGATGGTGCTGCCGTCGCTGGTGCTCACCTTCTTCTTCTCGATCATCGCCACGCTCCAGGTCTTCAACGAGCCGACGACCCTGCGCCCGTTGACCAACAACCTGTCCACCACCTGGTCGCCGCTGATGAAGGTCTACCAGGACGCCTTCACCGGCGGTGACATCCATGCCGCCGCGGCGACGGCCGTGGTGATCGCCCTGGTGACCCTGGCCCTGTCGTTCGGCTTTCTGCGGCTGGCCACCGCCCGCAACCGCCGCGAGGAGAACGCCCGATGAGCGCCCCGACCACCTCGGTGACCGCCAGGACCGCGTCGGCGGACGTCCGCCGTCCGCGCCGGATCGCGTTGCTGCCCACGGCCGCGCTGCTGTTGGGCGCCCTCTACTGCCTGCTGCCGGTGGCGTGGGTCGTGATCGCCGCCACCAAGGCGGGCAACGAGCTGTTCTCGACCTTCACCTTCGCGCCCGGCGGCGGACTGCTGGACAACGTCTCGGACCTCAACGGCTACCGGGACGGGATCTACTGGCGCTGGATGGCCAACTCCGCACTCTACGCGGGCCTCGGCGCGCTGCTGTCCTGCGCGGTCTCCGCGCTGGGCGGCTACGCGCTGGCGCTGTACCGCTTCCCCGGTCGGGAGACCGTCTTCAACGTGCTGCTGGCCGGGGTGCTGATGCCGCCGGTGATCCTCGCGGTGCCGCAGTACCTGCTGCTGGCCGAGGTCCATCTGACCGACAGCCGGGCGGCCGTGTTGCTGCCGGTGCTGCTCTCCCCCTACGGCATCTATCTGGCCCGGATCTACGCGGCCGCCGCCATCCCGCAGGATGTCGTCGAGGCGGCCCGGATGGACGGGTCGGGCGAGTGGCGGATCTTCCGCGCGGTCGCCCTGCCGATGATGGTGCCGGGTCTTGTGACCATCTTCCTGTTCCAGTTCGTCGCCATCTGGAACAACTTCCTGCTGCCGTACATCATGCTCAGCGACGACGAGAAGTTCCCCATCACGCTGGGCCTGTTCACCCTCCTCAACCAGGGCTCGACGACGCCGGCGCTCTACACCCTGGTGATCACCGGCGCCCTGCTGGCGGTGCTGCCGCTGATCCTGCTCTTCCTCGTCGTCCAACGGTTCTGGAGCCTGGACCTCCTCTCCGGCGCGGTGAAGTCCTGACCGCACCCGGCGGACCTGGGACGACGGCTGTCAGTCGGTCGCCGTAGAGTCGTGACCATGGGCAATCCGGTGAGACGTCAGCGGCCGACGATCCACGATGTGGCGCGCGAGGCGGGCGTCTCGCGCGGGACGGTCTCGCGGGTGCTCAACGGCGGCCACCATGTCAGCCCGGCGGCCACGGAGGCGGTCAACGCGGCGATCCGCAGGACGGGCTATGTGGTCAACCGGGCCGCCCGCAGCCTGATCACCGGCCGGTCGGGGTCGGTGGCGTTTCTGCTCACCGAGCCGCAGGAGCGGTTCTTCGAGGACCCCAACTTCAATGTGCTGCTGCGCGGCTGCACCCAGGCGCTGGCGGCACACGACATCCCGCTGCTGCTGATGATCGCCGGCTCGCGGGACGAGCAGCGGCGGATCACCCGCTATGTCACGGCCGGCCATGTGGACGGGGTGCTGCTGGTCTCCAGCCACACGGGGGATCCGGTGGCCGCCCAGCTCACCCGTGCCGGGATCCCGGTGGTCGCCTCGGGCCAGCCGATGGATCCGCGCGCCGGCCGGCTGGCGCATGTGGCGGCCGACGACCGGGACGGTGCCCGGCTGATGGTGCGCCATCTGGTGGCCCACGGCCGGCGCCGGATCGGCACGGTGACGGGGCCGCTGGACACCCCCGGCGGGGTGCAGCGGCTGGCCGGCTATCGGGAGGTGCTGGACGAAGCCGGCCTCCCGTTCGAGGAGACGCTGGTGGCCACGGGGGACTACGGGCGGGAGAGCGGCGCCGTCGCCGCCGAGCAGCTGCTCGCCCGACACCCGGATCTGGACGCGCTGTTCGTGGCCTCCGATCTGATGGCGCGCGGCGCGCTGGACGCCCTGGACCGCGCCGGGCGCCGGGTGCCGGGGGATGTGGCGGTCGGCGGCTTCGACGACTCGTCCGCCGCGCTGGCCGGCCGGCCGGCGCTGACGACGGTCCGCCAGCCCTGGGACCGGATCAGCCAGGAGATGGTCCGGGTGCTGTTGGCGCGGATCGCCGGCGAGGACACCTCGGCGGTGATCCTCCCCACCGAGCTGGTGGTCCGCGACTCGGCATGACGTCCCTCGGTCAACTCCCGTAGGATTCCGTGATCTTCCACGGGCCGCCCCGGCGTCGCGGGGGGCGCCCTGGCCGCCCGACAACTGACGGAGTTCGCCGTGAGCATTCCCGAGGACGTGGCCGCCGCCCGCTACGTCAACCTCACCACCTTCCGCCGCACCGGTGTCCCGGTCGCCACCCCCGTGTGGCTCGCCCCGGACGGCGAGCGGATGGTGCTCTGGACCAACAACGACAGCGGCAAGGTGAAGCGTCTGCGGCATACCGCCGACGTCACCGTGACCGTCTGCGATATCCGGGGCCGGGTGCGCCCCGGCACCCCCGAACACCGCGCGACCGCGCGGGTCCTGGACGCGGAGGAGAGCAGGGCGGCGCGCGCCGTGCTGTCCCGCCGGTACCGGATGATGCGCCTGGGCAGCCTGCTCGCCCGGGTGGTGCCGAGGATCACCCGGCGCGGCATCGCGGTGGCGGTCCACTTCGACACCCCCGACTCCCCGGAGACCGGCGACGCCGGGTGAGGACCCGGACGGGAACGGGCCGTCAGCGCGGTGCCCAGCGGCGGATCAGCCGGGCGGAGAGCGCCGCGTGCAGGACGAGGACGATCACCAGCAGGAGGTAGAACCGCAGCAGATAGGACCGGTCCCCCACGTTCCACCAGCTCCAGAGATACGGGGCCCAGGGCCCGACGCCCGTCAGCAGTCCGCCGGCCGACCCTGGTTGAGCCGCAGGGCGGTGCCCAGACGCCCCGGCGGCAGCGGATGCCGCGCGCGGGGCGCCAGGAAGTGCTGGAGGGCGAGCGAGACGACGGCCGCCACCAGCAGCCACGCCAGAAAGTGCCCCATCCTGGACCCGTCGTCGAACGAGTGGACCAGGCCGCCGGCCGCGAACCCGAGCGCCAGGGCGAGGAAGGTGGCGAGCGCGATCCGTCCCCCGGCCAGTTCGGGCCGCGCCCGGTAGGCCGCGAGGGCGAGGGCGCCGCCCACCAGCAGGGCGAGCAGAGCCTCCTGCCTGGGACCGTTGCCCCAACCGCTCCCCATGTACCCCCACCACATGCTCGGCAGCAGGAACCCCACCACGGCGGCCGTGATCACCAACCCCCGGCCAGGGGTGGCGCGTTCCGGTGGCGGGGGCGGAACCGTCGGAAGGCCGGGGCGCAGGGTCGGTGGCGGCGGAATATGGGTGGTGACCGTCCGGGCCGACGCGGTGGCCGTCGCCGTGGGCAGCGCGGACAGTCGCGCGCGGACGGTGGCGGCGTCGGCCGGCCGGTCCTGGGGCCGCTTGGCGAGCAGCCCCAGCACCAACGCGTCCCAGGCCGCGGGCAGTCCCGGCCGCAGGACGCTCGGCGGCACGGGCGCGTCGTCGATATGCATCCGCAGCACCACATGCACCAGGCCGTTGACGAACGGCGGGCGGCCGGTGAGCAGTTCGTAGAGCAGACAGCCGAGCGAGTACAGATCGGACCGCGCGTCGATACGCTCGGCGCCGAGGCACTGCTCGGGCGACATATAGGCGGGCGTGCCCACGGCCGCGCCGGTGCGGGTCAGCCGGGTCAACTCGGTGGCGTCGCCGAGGAAACGGGCGACGCCGAAGTCGAGGACCACCGCCCGTCCCTCCGCGTCGACCAGGACGTTCGACGGTTTGAGGTCCCGATGCACCACCCCGGCGCGGTGGGCGGCCTCCAGCGCCCGGCACACGTCACCGCCCCAGCGGACGATGTCGTCCAGACCGGGCGACGGCGCGCCGACGGACATCGGCCGGCCATGGAGGCGTTCCATCACCAGATAGAGCACCTGTCGGTCGTCGACCCGGGTGCGCCCGAAGTCATGGATGGTCACCACCTGACGGCTGGCCAGCCCGGCGGCCAGCCGCGCCTCCCGCTCGAACCGCGCGCGCAGCTCCTCGCCGACCTCGTCCGGCAGACCGGTGAGCGTCTTGACCGCGACGGAGCGGCCCAGGCGTTCGTCCCACGCCTCCCAGACGGTGCCCATCCCGCCGGCGCCTATGCGGTCGGTGATCCGGTATCGGCCGTCCAGCAACGTTCCGCGCATCTACCGCAACCCCCCGGGTATCAGACGGGGGTTCAGATTGGCCCAACTCGGCGGCCCACACAAGCGGTTGCTCGTCCCCGCCCTGTCGCCGCCCCGTCGCCGCCACCGCCGCCGCCCCCGGAAACGGTTCCAGTTCTACAACGAATCGGTTACGGTAAGGCGCAGTTCGGCGAGCCGGGCCGGCCCGGGGCCGCTTCGCCGTTCGCGTGTTCACGACGTCGTTATCCGCTGGTCGCCCGGGGCGGGGAAGCCGATAACGCGTGCTTCCTACCGTTCCCTTGGCTCGTCATGCCGTCACACCATGGGAGAAGCGCGTGTCTCAGGCCAGGTTGATCCTTGTCGCCGCCCTCGCCGCCGCCGGGTTGGCCATCGCGACGACGCCCACCGCGGGGGCCGCCCCGCAGCCCGCCCCCAGCGCCCCACCGGTGGTCGAGGAGACACCGGCCGCCGCCCATCTCCCGCCCGAGCCCCGCTGGCCCGAGTACATCAACGGCGGGACCTGGCCCACCAGCCATGTCCAAGGCGTGGTGGTGGACACCGAGAACGAGCTGGTCTACTGGTCTTTTACCCAGATGTTCGTCAAGACCGACCTCGCGGGGAACGTCATCGGCACCGTCGAGGGCCTGACCGGCCATCTCGGCGACATCGACCTCAACCGCCGCGACGGCCGGGTCTACGGCTCCCTGGAGTACAAGGCCGAGGAGGCCTTCTATATCGCCGTCTTCGACGTGGCCGCGATCGACCGGATCGGCATGGACGCCGAGACGGACGGCGTCCTCACCACCGTCCATCTGGCGGAGGTGGTCGAGGACTTCACCGCCGACATGGACGGTGACGGCGTCTTCGACGGGGACACCGGTGACACGGCCGACCACCGGTACGGCTGCAGCGGCATCGACGGCGTCTCGTTCGGGCCGTCCTTCGGGGACCGCTGGGGCGGGCGGCAGAAGCTGATGGTCGCCTACGGGGTGTACTCCAACACGGAGCGGACGGACAACGACCACCAGGTGATCCTGGAGTACGACACGCGTGACTGGCGGCGCTACGAGCGGCCGTTGAGCCAGGTGGACCCGCACCGCAGCGGGCCCCGCTCGGTGGAGGAGAAGTACTTCCTGCACACCGGCAACACCACCTATGGCGTGCAGAACCTCGAATATGATCAGCACACGGGCCATTGGCTGCTGGCCGTCTACCCGGGTGTCAAGGAGGAGTTCCCCAACTACCCGCTCTTCATGGTGGAGGGCGCCGAGCGGCCGGAGCGCGGCGAGATCGTGGGCCAACCGGAGTACGAGGAGGGCACGTTGCTGAGTCTGCTGCCGCGTGGCCTGCACGACGAGGCCACCGATGTCTGGGGCTGGGACTTCGACGCCTCCTACGGGCTGGAATCCCTCGGCGACGGCTACTACTACGGCGCCCGGGGGCGCGCGGTGCCCGACGCCGGTCAGGAGGGCGAGGTGCATCTCCACCGCTGGAGCGGCGAGCCGCCCAACCCGTTCACGCCGGTCGCCGGCTCCGGCGAAGCCCGCTAGCGAACGATGCGGATCGGGGAGGCCGCCCGGGTCAGCGGCGTAAGCGTGCGGGCGTTGCGCTACTACGAGGACGAGGGGTTGATCGTCCCGGGGCGGCACAGCAATGGATACCGCGACTACTGCCGGCCGACCATCGACCGGGTCCGCACCGTCCGCGCGCTGTTGGCGTCGGGGCTGCCGGTGCGGCTGGTCAGGGAGGCACTGCCGGCCGTCGACGACGGCGGGCGCGCCGTGTCGGAGGCCGAGTTCCTGGCCGAGGTCGCCGGCTACCGGGATCGGCTCGCCGCCCGGATCGCCGAACTCCAGGCGCGCCAGGCCGCGCTCGACGCCTTCCTCCGCGACTCCGGGGCTTGACCCTGACGCAGGCGTGAGGCTTCTACGGTGCCGCGCATGGAGAACAGCAGCACCACGATGCGCGCCCTGGTCCAACGCTCCACCGCCGGCCCGGAGGATCTGGTCCTCGTCCACGACCGTCCCCGCCCCGATCCGGGGCCGGGCGAGTACCTGGTCCGGGTCGGCGCCGCCGGCGTCAACTTCGCCGATGTGACGCAGAGCCGGGGCGCCTACGGAGACGGCCCTCGGCCGCCCTATGTCGCGGGCTTCGAGGCGGCCGGCGAGATCGTGGCCGTCGGGGCCGACGTCCCCGCCCCGTTGCCGGTCGGCACGGTGGTCGTGGGGGCCGGCGCCGGTGCCTTCGCCGAGTATCTGACGATGCCGGCGGCCGGGGCACTGCCCGTTCCCGACGGGTGGACGGACGCCCAGGCCCTCGGCCTGGTGCTGAACTGGGCGACGGCGCTGGCCGCGCTCCGGCCGCTGGGCGGTGTCGCGCCGGGCGAGACGGTGCTGGTGCACGCGGCGGCGGGCGGAGTAGGCCAGGCCGCGGTCCGGCTCGCCCGCCACTACGGTGCGCGGGTGGTCGCGACGGCCTCACCGGCCAAGCACGCCACCGTTCGCGCGCTGGGCGCCGACGCGGTCCTCGACGCGGCGCGGCCCGACCTGGCCGAGGCGATCACCGATCTGACGGGCGGCGTCGACCTGGTCCTGGAGTCCGTCGGCCGGACCACGTTCGCGGCCAGCCTCGCCGTCGCCAAGCCGTTCCTCGGCCGGGTGGTGGTCTTCGGCGCGGCCTCGGGCGACGCCCAACTCACCACCCACGACCTGGTCTTCCGCCACCGGGCGCAGCTCAAGGGCCTGCATATCGGCGCGTTGGCCGAGCTGGCCCCGGCGCTGTACCGCTCCCTCCTGACCGAACTCCGCGCCCTTGTCGAGCAGGGCGTCTACCCACCCGGCACGCCCACCCTCCACCCCCTCGCCGCGGGCCCCACCGTGCTGGCCGAGTTGGCCGGCGGCCGCACCGAGGGCAAACACGCCCTTGTCCCCTGACACCGACCGAAAGAGGCCGCGCCGGCGTGCGCGCCGGCGCGGTCCCCGGGTGCATGTCGCCGCCGGGGACCGCGCCGTGGTGCGCCGCCGGGCCCGGCGCGGGAGCGCTACGCGCCGATGACGCCGCCGTCGACGCGGGTGATGGCGACGGTGGCGGAGCGGGGGCGGCCCTCGGGGTCGAAGTCCGGCCAGTTGCTGACGGCCCTGGGGTTCTCCGGGCTCGGCTCGCCCCAGTGCACGGTGGCCTCGCCCGGGTGCTGGACGTTGACGAAGAGGGTGCGCTGGTCGGGGCTGGCGGTGGCACCGGTGATCTCGGAACCCCGGGGGCCGGTCAGGAAGCGGCGGATCTCGCCGGTCTCCGGATCGGCGGCCAGCATCTGGTTGTTGCCGATGTTGTCGTAGCCCTTGTCGGCCAGATGCTGGGAGGAGTTGGAGATATCGGTCTGGATCCACAGCCGGCCGTCGTTGTCGAACCAGACGCCGTCGGGCGAGCCGAAGATATTGGTCTCGTCCAGGTCGACCTGGTCGTCGTAGGCAGGGTCACCGGCCAGGACGAAGATGTCCCAGGTGAACGTGGTCGACGTGTGGTCGCGCCGCTTCTCCGTCCAACGGACGATATGACCGTACGGGTTGGGGTTGCGCGGGTTGACGGCCGCGTCCCAGCCGCTGCCGTTGGTCAGCGTGCAGTAGACGTCGTTGTTCCTGGGGTTGATGGTGATCCACTCGGGGCGGTCCATCTTGGTGGCGCCGACCGCGTCGGCCGCCTCGCGGGTGCGCAGCAGCACATCGGCCTGGTCCCGCCAGCCGTTGGCGCGGGTCAGGGGGCCCCGGCCGTGGGTCAGCGGCAGCCACTCGCCCTTGCCGTCGTCCTTGAAGCTGGCGACATAGAGGGTGCCGTGGTCCAGCGGGCTGCGGCCGAGGGCGCGCTGGAGGCGCCAGTTGCCGCTGCCGACGAACTTGTAGATGTAGTCGCCGTCCTGGTCGTCACCGCTGTAGGCGACGACGCGGCCCCTGGACTCGGTGACGGTGCAGCCCTCGTGCTTGAAGCGGCCGAGCGCGGTGCGCTTGACCGGCGTGGAGTCGGGCTTCTTCGGGTCGATCTCCACGATCCAGCCGAAGCGGTTGATCTCGCCGGGGTTGGCGGCGAGGTCGAAACGCGGGTCGGCCAGATGCCAGTCGTAGCCACCGCCGGCGGCGGCGACGCCGTAGCGGGCCTGGGCCGGCGTCGGCTCCCAGCTCTCGTCCTCGGTGCCGAAGTAGCTGTTCCAGTTCTCCTCGCAGGCGAGGTAGGTGCCCCAGGGAGTCACGCCGTGCGAACAGTTGTTGAGGGTGCCGCGCGGCTGGCCCTCGGCGCGCAGCTCGGGGTGGTCGGCGCGGACCGGTCCTGAGAACTTCACCGGGGTGTCGCCGGTGACCCGGCGGGCCAGCCGCGAGTTGACCGTCTCCCAGCTGCCGTCCGCGCGTCGTTCGATCTCGACCACCGAGACGCCGTGCGCGGCCAGCGCCTTGGCCACCTTCTCCCGGGTCATCTCGGCGGGCCCGTCGGGGAAGAGCAACTCCTGGTCGATGTACTCGTGGTTGAGCACCAGCAGCCCGCGCCGGTTGCCCTCCCGGCCGTGCCCGAGCGGGAAGAAGTGCATCCCGTCGTGGTTCATGCCGACCTGCTGGGCCTGCTCCTCCGCCGTGTTGCCGGCGTCCTTGCGCCAGGCGGGGCCGTCCGGGCGGACGGGGGTGCCCCAGGGAATCAGCACCTGGGCCCGGTAGCCGTCCGGCACCACGAACGCGTCGGCGTCACTGGTGGACACCGGGGTGAAGCCCAACAGCGGCCGGCCGCCGGGGCGGCCACGCCCGCCGCCCGGACGGGCCGGCGCGGCGGCGGGCGTCGCCGCGGCGGCGCCGCCGACGGCCGGCCCGATCAGGAAGGCGGCAGCCGCGGCCGTGCCGCCCAGCAGCGTGTCGCGCCGGGAGATCCGGCGCTGGACCACCTCGCCGAAGGACGGGTTGTCGGAGCTGTTGGAGCTGACGTCATCCGGATCGGTCACCGGGGTGACCGGGTGCTGTGCTGACATCGCGAGTCCTCACGTGCTGATGTGGCGGAACAGATGTTCCGGTGAGGCTAGGAGTCAACAATGGCGCAAACTGACCACCAAGGTGAACGCGCGGCCACCGCCGCACATACGGCTGATTCACCGTGCCGGTTCACTCAACCGCGCGTACCGGCGGTGGCCGGGGGACGCGTTCGGACCTGCGGTCAAGCCCGGGTACAGGCCCGGGTTCAAGCCCGCGTTCAGACCTGCCGGGTGCCGTTCACCCGGCGGGGGACGCCCAGCGGGTTGTCGTCGCGCAGCTCCGGGGGGAGCAGCGCGGCCGGGGCGCTCTGGTAACTGACGGGCCGCAGCCAGCGCTCGATGGCGGTGGCACCGACCGAGGTGGATCCCGAGGTCGACGCCGGGTAGGGGCCGCCGTGCTGCTGGGCGGGGGTGACGGCGACGCCGGTCGGCCAGCCGTTGACCAGCACCCGGCCGGCCAACGGGGTGAGCGCGGCCAGCAGTTGGGCGCCCTGGCCGGCCGGGTCCCCGGCCTCGTCGGCGCCCAGGTGCAGGGTGGCGGTGAGGTTGCCGGGGAAGCGGCCGAGGAGGACGGTCAACTGCTCGGCGTCGGCGTAGCGGACGACCACCGTCAGCGGGCCGAAGCACTCCTCCAGCAACAGATCGTGGTCCCCGGCCGAGGTCAACCGCTCGCCGTCCACGGTCAGGAAGCCGGGGGCGACCTTGCGCTCCTCGTCGCCGCCGGCGGCGACGGGGGCCTGGACGCCGTCGAGTTCCGCCCGGGCGGCGACGCCGGCCACAAAGGCGTCCCGCATCCGTCCGTCCAGCAGCACCCCGGGGGCGACATCGGCGACGGCCTTGGCCAGGGCGGCGACCAGCGCGTCGCCCGGCTCGCCGGCCGGCACCAGGACCAGGCCCGGCTTGGTGCAGAACTGGCCGACGCCCAACGTCATCGAGCCGGCCAGGCCGGCGCCGATCTCGTCGGCCCGTTCGGCGGCGGCGCGTTCGGTGACCACCACCGGGTTGAGGCTGCCCAGCTCGCCGTGGAACGGGATCGGGGTCGGCCGCGCCGCGGCCGCGTCGAAGAGCGCGCGCCCGCCACGCACCGAGCCGGTGAACCCGGCGGCCGAGACCAGCGGATGCTTGACCAGCTCGACGCCGGCCTCGAAACCGTGCAGCACGGTGACCACCTCGGCCGGCAGGCCGACCCGGACGGCGGCCCGGCGCAGCGCGGCCCCGGCCAGCTCGGAGGTGGCCGGATGGTCGGGGTGCGCCTTGACGACCACCGGGCAGCCGGCGGCCAGCGCGCTGGCGGTGTCCCCGCCGGGCACGGAGAACGCCAACGGGAAGTTGGAGGCGGCATAGACCGCGACCACGCCCACCGGGATCTTGTAACGGCGCAGGTCGGGGCGGGGCGGGGCGAGGGAGTCGTCGGCGTGGTCGATGATCACGTCGAGGTAGCCGCCGTCCTCGATCTCGTCCGCGAAGGAGAGCAACTGGCCGGTGGTGCGGCCGAGTTCGCCGGTGAGCCGGACCTGGCCCAGGGCCGTCTCGGCGTCGGCCGTCGCCCTGATCCGCTCGCCGTCGGCCGTCAACTCCTCCGCGGCGGCGCGCAACAGGGCGATCCGGACGTCCCGGTCGGCGAGTGCGCCCCGCGCCGCGTGGGCGGCACGGACCGCGGCGTCCACCTCACCGGCGGTGGCCTCGAAGGCCACTTGCTCACGCTGGTTTCCGGATCGGGGGTCCACGCTCCACACTGGTACTGCCACCGGAATCGATCCTCCTGAACGGCTGCTCCGGGAGGGACGAGGTTCGCTATAGTGCGTACCGTTCGAGATACTGAACATCGTCCCGATATGTGAATTCCTTGGGACTCTATAGCGTTGCGAACAAAGGGGTCAAGGTCGATGTCAGCCGGTGAGACGGGCGGTGCCCAGGTCAAGTCAGCGGTTCGCACGGTGGAACTGCTGGAGTTCTTCGCCGGTCGTCCCGGGATGCACTCGCTCGCCGACGTCCAGACAGCCGTCGGGTACCCCAAGTCCTCCCTCTACATGCTGCTGCGCACCCTCGTCGAGTTGGGCTGGGTGGAGACCGATGCCACCGGCACCCGCTACGGCATCGGCGTGCGGGCGCTGCTCGTCGGCACCTCCTATATCGACGGCGACGAGGCGGTGGCCGCGGCCCGCCCCACGCTGGACCGGATCGCCGAGGACACCAGCGAGACCATCCACCTGGCGCGCCTGGACGGCATCAACGTCGTCTATCTCGCCACCCGGCAGTCCGAGCACTACCTGCGCCCGTTCACCCGGGTCGGCCGTCGACTCCCCGCGCACTCCACCTCGTTGGGGAAGGCGCTGCTCGCCACGTACCCGGACGAGCGGGTCCGGGCGATGCTGCCGGCGACGCTGGAGCGGCTGACCGAGCACACCATCACCGACCGGGAGGCGCTGATAGCGGAGTTGGCGCAGGTCAGGGAGCGCGGCTACGCCATCGACCGCGAGGAGAACACCCTGGGGCTGCGCTGCTTCGGCATCGCCATCCCCTACCGCGCCCCGGCCAGGGACGCGATCAGCTGTTCGGTGCCGGTGGCCCGACTCACCCCGGGGCACGAGCAGTTGATCAAGGAAGCGCTCTTCGACGCCCGCGACCGGCTGAGCCTGGCCACCCGGCACCTCTGAGCGGGCCGGGCCGCCAGGGGCCCGACCCGGTCACTCCTCCCTGGTGAGGGTGACGATCCGGTCCGGATCGCGGTCGATGGCACGCAGCATCACGGTCGCGAAGGAGTCCTCGCTCGACAGCAGCATCGGCACCACATCGTCGGCCACCGCGCAGACCTCGGGGTCGTACTCGACGTCCACCCGGGAGGTCGGCACCGGCGCCGTCAACAGGACGGTCTCCCCTTCGTCCTGGGAGGTGACCAGCAGCGCGTCCCAGACGCAGGCGCTGTCCAGCGAGGCGGGCGGGCGGATCTCCAGGGCCGTCCGGCCCGGCGCGGCGGAGCGCAGGGTGACCCGGTAGGGATCGTCCCCGCCGGCCGGGACCCCCAGGGCGGCCAGACTCGCCGGTGCGATCGACCAGTTGCCGGTCACCGGCGGGAAGCCCAGCTCGTCGTCCTCCGGGACCCGCACCATGTCGATGGACTGGCCGCTGCTCGGCACCCACCAGGCCAGCTCGGGCTCCGGCTCCCCGTCGTACTGCTTGAGCACCAGGGCCTGCCCCTCGGGCCAGCAGTGCTCCTCCTGGTACGCGGGGACGGTGCGCACCACCTCGACCTCGGTGTCGCGGACGACGGCCCATTCGTCGGGGCGGGTGCTGCGCTCGGAGGTCCAGCGCAGCTCGCAGTAGGTGCCGGTCTCGGCCCTGGCCAGCCGGAGGGTGCCGCTGCCCACGCCCTGGTCCATCTCCTCGACCACCAACCGGCCGAAGACCCCGACGTCCGAGCGGGTCTCGCTGGTCCAGACGCCCTCCCAGGTGCCGAGATAGGCGGCTCCCTCGTCGACATAGGTGTAGCCGAAGTCGGACCGCAGCTCCTCCTCGGGGATCCCGTTGTCCACGGCGTCCTCCGGCGCCCCGGGTTCCTCGGCGGAGCCGGTGTCGGAGGCGACGGGGTCGCCGTCCCGGTCGTCGCCGCCGGAGAGGCTGACCGCCAACGCGGCGCCCAGCGCCAGCGCCACGGCGACGGCCGTAGGCACCAGCCATCGCGCGCGCCGACGGACGGGGGCCTGCGGCGCGGCCGGTGGGATCGACGGGGGCGGGGGCGGGACGGGCAGGGGCTCCTCGGGACCGGGGGCCGCGTCCGGGGTCTCGGCGGTGAGCAGTTGGACGGCCCGCTGTCCGAGGGCGGCCAGCAGGGTGCCGGGAAGCCAGGGCTCACCGTCGTGGTGCGGTGCGGTGCGCTCGATGACGGCGTCGGCCGTGGGCCGGTCCGCCGGCCGGGCGGCGAGGCACCACGCGATCACCGCGCGCAGTTCGTCCGGCAGGCCCGTGAGGTCGAACTCGCCCTGCACGATGCGGAGCAGCAGCACATGGGGCGAGGTGTCGCGGGAGCCGAAGGGCGAGCGGCCGGTGGCGGCGAAGGCCAACACCGCGCCCAGCGTGAAGATGTCGCTGGCGGCGGTGACGGCCTCGGCACGGCACTGCTCGGGGGACATGAAGCCGGGCGATCCGACCAGCATTCCGGTGCGGGTGAGCGTGCCGCCGGCCGATTCGACGGCGCGGGCGATGCCGAAGTCGATCACCCGCGGCCGTTCCATCGTGATCATCACATTGGACGGTTTGAGGTCGCGGTGGACCAGACCGACCCGGTGGATGTCCCGCAGCGCTCGGGCCAGTCCGTCGGCCAACAGCCAGACGCTCCGCTCCGGCAGGGGGCCATGGGTCTCGGCCACCACCTCGTGCAACGAGGGTCCCGGTATGTAGTCGGTGGCCACCCAGGGGGTGTCGGTGCCGGTCTCCGCGTCGAGGACCTCGGCCGTCCACTGGCCGCCGGCCCTCCGGGTGGCCTCGACCTCGCGGGCGAACCGCTCGCGGAAGTCCGGATCGCTGGCCAGATCGCCGCGCACCAGCTTGACCGCGACCGTTCTGCCCCGGCTCGACCTGGCGAGACAGACCGCCCCCATGCCCCCTTCGCCGAGCCGGCCGAGCAGTTGGTAGTCCCCCAGCCGGCGTGGATCCCCCGCCGTCAACGGCTTCATGTGCCTGTTTCCCCTCCCCTGCCGCGCTGTGCGGCGCGGCGCGAACCCGACGCCAGCGTAAGGGGGGTGAAGCGGGGGTGAACGCGAGGGCGGGGGGGGGGAACGGATCAGTGGTGCCAGGGGAGCCGGATCGGCTCGGCCGGGATGCGGCCGGCCAGCAACTCGCCGACCAGCGGCGCCACTCCGGACGGCACGACGGGCTCCACGCCGGTCGCCAGCGCGTCCACCGGCCACCAGCGGTGCTCGGCCAGGCTGGTGCGCTCGTGCTTCTCCGCATGCCGGGTGTCCACCTCGTGGCGGTCGACCCGGAGGAAGAAGAAGTGGTCCTCGAAGTGGCCGGCCCGCCAGCCGAGATCGGCGAACCCGCCGGTCCAGGCGACGCGGGGGCCCAACTCCGCGGGCGGCACCCGCAGTCCCGTCTCCTCCCACAGCTCCCGGGCGGCGGTGGCGGCCAGGCTCTCCCGGCGGCGCCTTCCCCCGCCCGGCGTCATCCAGTGCGGGTCGGCGCCCGTCTCGTCGGTGGAGCGGAAGAGCAGCAGCCGCTCCCGTCCGTCCACCAGCAGCACCCGTCCCGAAGCGCGCACGGCACCTGTCCCTTCCCTACCCGCCGATGCTCCTGGCCCGGGTCGGCCAGGAGCATCAGGGTAGGGACAAAGGGTGCGTCGGCGCGCGTCAGTTGACGCCGAGCACCTGCTGGACCGGGTCGATCGCGAAGTAGATCAGGAACAGCCCGGCGGTGATCCACAGCAGCCAGTTGACCTCGCGCACACGGCCGGTGACACACTTGAGCACCACATAGGCGACAAAGCCGGCGCCGATACCGTTGGTGATGGAGAAGGTGAAGGGCATCACGGCGATGGTGACAAAGGCCGGGATGGCCAGGGTGTGGTCCGCCCAGTCGATCTTCGCGACCTGCACCATCATCAGGAAGCCGACCGCGACCAGGGCGGGCGCGGCGGCCTGGGCCGGGACGACGGTGGCCAGCGGCGAGAAGAACAGCGCGGCGGCGAAGAGCACTCCGGTGACCAGGTTGGCGAAGCCGGTCCTGGCACCCTCGCCCACGCCGGCGGCCGATTCCACATAGGAGGTGTTGGAGGAGGCGGAGGCGGCGCCACCGGCGGCGGCGGCCAGACCGTCGACGAAGAGCAGCCGGCCAAGACGCGGCACCCGGCCCTTCTCGTCCAACAGACCCGCCTCGCTGGTGACGCCGACGGCGGTGCCCATGGTGTCGAAGAAGTCGGTCAGGAACAGCGTGAAGATGATCAGCACCACGGTGATGGCGCTGACCTCGCCGAAGGCGCCGAACAGGCTGAACTCGCCCACCAGGTTGAAGTCGGGCGCCGCGACCAGGGCATCCGGCCAGCTGGGCGCCGTGAGACCCCAGGCACCGTCGTCGATATCGGCGATGCCGTGGACGACCATCGCGAAGACGGTCATCGCCACGATGCTGATCAGGATCGCGCCCTTGACCTTGCGGGCCAGCAGCGCCAGCGTCAGCAGCAGACCCAGGCAGAAGACCAGCACCGGCCAGCCGGCCAACTCGCCGTCGCCGCCCAGGGTGAGCGGCGGGGAGCCCTCGTGTCCCACGGTGAAGCCGGCGTTGACAAAGCCGATCAGCGCGATGAAGAGGCCGATGCCCACGCCGATCGCCTGCTTGAGCGCCATCGGAATGGCGTTCATCACGGCCTCACGGAAGCCGGTCAAGGAGATCACGCAGAGCAGCAACCCCTCCAGCACCACCAGGCCCATGGCGTCCGGCCAGCTCATCCGGGGCGCGATCTGGAAGGCGACCATCGCGTTGATCCCGAGACCGGCGGCCAACGCCAGCGGCAGGTTGGCGGTGATCCCCATCAGCACGGTCATGATGCCGGCCACCAGGGCCGTCACGGTCAGAACCTGCTCCAGGGAGAGCTGGTTACCGTGCACATCGGTGGCGCTGCTGAGGATGATCGGGTTCAGCACCAGGATGTAGGCCATGGTGAAGAACGTGGCGAAGCCGCCGCGCACCTCACGACCGAGGGTGCTCCCGCGTTCCGAGATCTGGAAGAAGCTGTCCAGTTTTGTCAGCCGATCTACCGGCATTGTTGAATCCTTGACTGAGCGAGTTTGGGGACTCAGGGATTCTGCCCGCTCAGTGGGGTTTCTGGGTTTGGTGCGTCTAACAATGGGCAACACCGTTACGGAATTGCGTCCTCCTGGGGGAACTCCGCCGAGGTCTCCCGGCCCCGATGATCTTGCCCGCGGCTCAGCCCAGTGCTTCGAGCGCCGCGCGCACCGCCCGCAGATCCTCCTCCGTGGCCAACCCCGCGTGATAGAGCCGAAGTTCGTCGGCGCCCAGCTCAGCGGCGTGCGCCGCGTCGGCGGCCAGGGTGCCGGGCGAGCCGCCCATCCCCGCGACCACGGGGAAGTTCGCCGCGATCACCCGACGGGGCGCGTCTTCGCCACCACGCTCCGTGACAAACGGCGTGAGCGCCGCGTCCCGCGCCGCCGCGCCCCCCGCGCACGGCACCACCACGCCGTCCGCGTGCGCCAACACGCCACCCGGCAGCACCCCGACGTTGGCGCCGCAGCGGTGCGGCGCCGGATCGGCGTGCAACAGCACCCGGAAGTCGCCGGCGCCGAGGCGGGCCGCCTCGGCCCGCACCGCCGCGACCGTCGCCCGCTGGAACGCGTCGGCGGTCCGCAGCCGCCAGTCGGCCACCGCCTCGGCCTGCTCGGCGCCCAGCGCCGCGACCACCCCGGCCCATTCGGCGTCCCGCCCGGCGGGCGCCGGCCCGGCAACGCCCGCCCAGTAGGGCGCCAGGGCGGCGCGGACCGACGCCCGCAACCGCTCGGGATCGGCGCCGGCCGCCGCATAGCCGGCCGCGCAGAACGCGCAGAAGCAGAGCGACAGCAGAAACCCGCCGACGCCGCCGAGCGCGGCGCCGCCGATCTTGTCGTGCGCGTGCAGATGGTCGAGGCCGTACCAGCCGCAGGACTCCAGCTCGACGCCGGCCGTGCCGGGCCGCACCGCGGCCTCGGCGGCCAACTCCTCGGCATAGGCGCGCACCTCGGGCCTGGCCACACAGGGCGCCCAGGGGTAACGGTCGCCCACCGCGTTGACCACCGTGCTCTCGGGATGCTCCTCCCCCAGCCGGGAGTTGTGCGCCAGGATCACCCAGGAGTGCACCTCAAGACCGGCCTCGGCGAGCGCCGACGCGGCCCGGCCGTAGGCGTCCTCGTCCGCGATCCAGCCCTGGTCGTAGGGGCGCAGCCGGTGTTCCGCCCAGCGCGCCCGGTCCCAGGGGTAGTAGACGGCGGAGTGGCGTGCGGTGACGATCCGGTGCGCGGGATGGCGCGGGGTCAGCGCGCGGGTGGAGTGGTAGGCGGCGGCCAGGGTGACCTGCCGCACGCCGAGCGCGGCGATCCGCTCGGCGGCCGCCGGGTCCCCGACGATGTCCCAGGGGTAGACGAAGGTGCCGGCGCGCATCAGCCGTTCACCAGCCCGAGGCCGTGGTCGATCAGCCCGGCCAGTTCGTCGAGATGCTCGGGCAGCGGCTCGGAGAGCGGCGACCGCACCTCCCCCACGTCCAGGCCGCGCATCCGCACCCCGGCCTTGACCAGGGAGACGGCATAGCCCCGGCCCCGGTCGCGCAGTTCGACCAGCGGGCGGTAGAAGCCGTCGAGCAGCCGGCGCACCGTCTCCTCGTCGCCCTCGTGCAGCGCGCGGTGGAAGGCGAGCGCGACCTCGGGCACGAAGGCGAAGGCGGCGGACGAGTAGAGCCGCACGCCGAGGCCCTGGTAGGCGAGGCTGGTCAGCTCGGCCGTCGGCAGTCCGTTGAAGTAGCGGAACGGGCGGTCGGGGTGGGCGGTGCGCACGGCGGAGATGATCCGCTGCAGCAGGTCCAGATCGCCGAGCCCGTCCTTGAGCCCGACGATGCCGGGGGTGGCGGCCAGTTCGACGGCGGCGGCGGGCGTCAGCACGACGTTGTCGCGCTGGTAGACGATCACCTCAAGCGAGGTGGCGGCGGCCAGTCGCGCGAAGTGCGCCACCAGGCCGCGCTGGTCGGCGACCACCAGATACGGGGGCATCGCCAACAGGCCCTCGGCGCCGGCCTGTTCGGCCAGCCGGGCGTACTCGACCGCCAGCGCGGTGCCATAGCCGGCGCCGGCCACCACGGGCACCGCGCCCGCGACCTCGTCGACGGCCGTCGCCACGCACTCGGCGAACTCCGTCGGGGTGAGGGCGTGGAACTCCCCGGTGCCACAGCAGACGAAGACCGCGCCCGCGCCCGCGTCGACGCCGGCCCTGAGGTGCGCGCGGAAGGCGGGAAGGTTGAGCGAGCCATCGGGGCCGTAGGCCGTCACGGGGAAGAACAACAGGCCGTCCAACCGCTGAGCCAGGGTGCCTTCGGTCATAGTGCCTCTCTCCGACCGTGCATGATGATGACCACTGTCCATACTCCTGAACAACTAACGCTAGATGAGCCTGGTTTGGCCGGTCAACCCAACCGTTGACGAGCCCGAGGTCAACGCATAGCGTGGGCCAACAAAGCGGAGCCATTCGGCGGTGCCACGGAGATGGGGAACTCATGCCGGCAGATCAGCCCGTTGAACGAGATGCCGAACAGACGGACACCCCGTCCACCGTTCTGCTCACCGGCGCCTCGGGCATCGTCGGCACGCTGATGCGGGAGCTGCTTCCCCCGCACGGCTACCGGATCCGCTCGCTCGACATGGTCCCGACACCCGGCGATCCGGACGCGATCGTGGCCGATCTCGCCGACCGGGCCGCGCTGCGCGAGGCGGTGCGCGGCGCCGACGCGATTCTGCATCTGGCCGGTATCTCCCTGGAGTCGTCCTTCGAGAAGATCCTGCGCGCCAACATCGAGGGGACCTACAACCTCTACGAGGCGGCCCGCGAGGAGGGCGTGCGCCGGATCGTCTTCGCCTCCAGCAATCATGCCGTGGGCCTCACCCCGTGGCCCCGGCCCGGCGACGCCCCGATCCCGGTCGACATCCCGCATCGGCCCGACACGTTCTACGGCCTCTCCAAGTGCTTCGGCGAGGATCTGGCGCAGCTCTACTGGGACAAGTACGGCTTGGAAACGGTCTCCATCCGGATCGGTTCCTGTTTCCCGAAGATCACCTCCGCCCGGATGTTGTCGGTCTGGCTCAGCCCCGCCGACGGAGCCCGGCTCTTCCACGCGGCGATCAGCGCGCCCGACGTCGGCCACACCGTGGTCTACGGCTCCTCGGACAACACCCGCAGGGTCTGGGACCTGGCGCCGGCCGAGGCGCTCGGCTATGTCTCCGAGGACGACTCCGAGGTGTTCGCCGCCGAAGTGATCGCCGCGCACGGCGAGTTGGACACCGGCAAGCCCGACCAGGCCCACCTCGGCGGGGCGTTTGTCACCGACCCGCCCATCTGGCCGCACTGACCCCGCCGGCGGCCGGGGCCGCACCGGCCCCGTCAGCGACCGATGCCACATGGACAGCCGGCCCGTCGCCGCGTTACCGTTTTTTCGGCGTGTGGGTTCTGACGGGCTGTTCCCCGGCCCGCGCGCCTCGAAGAGCAGCACATGAAAAGCACCACATGTCGATGGGCGGGCCCCGCCGGTACGGGCCCCGTCCGCACAGGCTCCGGCGAAGGGAACCGACCATGGGAGCACCGCGGTTGACCGCCGTGTCCCGTCGGCTGACCCGACAGCTGCCCATCGATCTGTGCCGCTCCGCCAGCTCTCTCTGTAGCTGAGCGACGCCCAGGGCCGCCGAGGCCCTTTTCCTCTTCTTTTCCTCTTCCCACTTCACCCCGCACCGCACCGCGCGCTCCGGTGCGGGCGCTTCGGGGCAGCTCCGCGCTGCCAACAGCGCGCGTTTCCCTGCCGGCTCGTCCGGCTTCCGTTGAAACCGTCGGCCTGTGAGGTCCGCTTTGACGTCTTCGCACACACCCCCGAACGGCTCCGCCCCCCTGCACCTGGCCGTCGCCCTGGACGGCGCCGGCTGGCACCCCGCCGCCTGGCGTGAATCCCGGGCGCGCCCCGATGAGTTGACATCCGCCGGCTACTGGGCCGATCTGGTCCGCACCGCCGAGGCGGGCCTGCTCGACCTCGTCACCATCGAGGACGCCCTCGCCCTCCAGTCCACCGTGCCGGACGGCCCCGACAACCGGCTCGACCAGGTGCGCGGCCGGCTGGACGCGGTGCTGATCGCCTCCAGGGTCGCGCCGCTGACCCGGCACATCGGGCTGATCCCCACCGCGACCACCACCCACACCGAGCCCTTCCATGTCTCCAAGGCCATCGCGACCCTGGACCATGTCGGCCTCGGCCGCGCCGGCTGGCGGGCCCAGGTCTCCCGCCCGGCGGAGAACGCGCACTTCGGACGCAAGGAGCTGGGCGAGGTCAGCCTCGCCGACCCCGGCACTCCGGCGGTACGCGCCTTTGTCGGCGACAACTTCGCCGAGGCCGAGGACTTCATCGAGGTGGTGCGGCGGCTCTGGGACAGCTGGGAGGACGACGCCGAGATCAGGGACGCCGCCACCGGCCGCTTCATCGACCGGGCCAAGCTGCACACCGTCGACTTCCACGGCCGCTGGTTCAGCGTGCGCGGCCCCTCCATCGTGCCCCGCCCACCGCAGGGACAGCCGCCGGTGGCGGTGCTGGCGCACGCGACCGTCCCCTACCGGCTGGGCGCCCGACAGGCGGACGTGGTCTTTGTGACGCCGCACGACGCGGACCAGGCGCGCGCCATCGTCGCGGAGATCCGCGCCGAACAGGCCGCCGCCGGACGCGAACGGGACACCGTCCATGTCTTCGCCGACCTGCTGGTCGTCCTCGCCGACACCGCCGCCGCGGCCCGGGACCGGCTCGCCCGGTTGGACGAACGGGCCGGCGCCTCGCTCGCCAGCGACGCGCTCGTCTTCACCGGCACCGCCGAGGAGTTGGCGGACACCCTGCTGGAGTGGCGGGGCGCCGGGCTGACCGGCTACCGGCTGCGGCCCGCGGTGCTGCCCGACGACCTGGACACGGTGGCCGACCGGCTGGTGCCGGAGCTGCAACGACGCGGCGCCTTCCGCAGCGCCTACGGCGAGGAGACGCTGCGCTCCCGTCTCGGGCTGCCGCGCCCGGCCAACCGCTATGCCACCGCCGCCGGTTGAGACCATCCGCCCCGCGCGATCGTGAGATTGGACAGCGATATGCCCCAGCCATCCCGGCAGCCGCGCAAGCGGATCATCCTGGGCGCCTTCCTCAGCGGCGTCAACCACCACACGGTCTGGTCGGCCCCGGAGGCCGGCAGCCAGATCGCGTTCTCCTCCTTCCAACACCTGGCCCAGACCGCCGAGCGCGGCAAGTTCGACTTCTTCTTCCTGGCCGAGGGGCTTGCCATCCGTGAACGGCTCGGGCAGTTCTTCGACCAGGACGTCGTAGGCCGCCCCGACACCCTCCCCGTGCTGGCCGCGCTGGCCGGCGTGACGGAACACCTCGGCCTGGTCGGCACCATCAACGCGACCTTCAACGAACCGTACGAACTGGCCCGCCAGCTCAGCAGCCTCGACCATCTCTCCGGCGGACGCGCCGGCTGGAACGTGGTCACCTCGTTCGACGCCTTCACCGGGCAGAACTTCCGCCGGGGCGGCTTCCTGGACCGGAACGACCGCTATGTGCGGGCCGACGAGTTCATCCATGTGGCGCGTCAGCTCTGGGACTCCTGGCCCGAGGACGCCATCGTGGCGGACAAGGAGAGCGGCCGGTTCCTGCGAGCCGAGCACGCCGAGGCGGGCCGGTTCGCGTTCAGCGGCAAGCAGTTCGAGATATCCGGGCGGTTCACCACGCCGCGCTCGCCCCAGGGCAGGCCGGTCGTGCTCCAGGCCGGTGTCTCCCCCCACGGCCGGGACTTCGCGGCCGCCAGGGCCGACGCCATCTTCTCGCCGTACCACCGGCTGGACGAGGCGCGGGACTTCTACCGGGACATCCACCGGCGCGCCGCCGCCGCGGGCCGGCCGCCCGGGGCGGTGAAGCTGCTGCCCTCGGCGACCTTTGTGCTCGGCGACACCGAGGCGGAGGCCGTCGAACGACAGCGGGAGATCGCCCGAACGCAGGTCACCGGGCGGACGGCGCAGATCCTGCTGGAGTCGGTCTGGAACCGCGACCTCTCCGGCTACGACCCGGACGGGCCACTGCCCGACGTGGAACCGGAGGTGAACGGGCCCAAGGTCATCCAGGGGCGCGCCACCATCCACCAGGACGCGCGGCAGACCGTCGCGGAATGGCGGGAGTTGGCCGAGGCGAAGGGCTACTCGCTGCGCGAACTGGCCATCCACCTCTACTCCCGCACCGAGTTCGTCGGGACGCCCGAGCAGGTGGCCGACCGGCTCGACTCCTTCGTCCAGAACGACGGCTCCGACGGCTTCATCCTGGGCTCGCACCTCACCCCCACCGGCCTCGACGAGTTCGTCGACCGGGTGATCCCGCTGCTCCAGGAGCGGGGCTCGGTGCGCACCGAGTACACCGGCACCACCCTGCGCGACCACCTCGGCCTGCCGCCCGGCTGAGGACCCCCGCCCGGGGTCGGTGCGGCGGTGGCCCCGCCCCACCGACCCCGGGCGGCTCGGCGCGGGGCGGGTACTCAGCCGGCGCGCAGGGCGCAGGCGTGGGCCACGGCTGCCAGCCGATCCGCCTCGGGGGCCGAGCCGCCGGCGAAGACACGGCGGGTGTAGCCGAAGGCCAGGCCCGTGCTCGGCGAGGCGAAGGCGACCGAACCGCCCGCGCCGTCATGACCGAAGGTGCCGGCCGGCAGGTGGGGGAAGCCGACCATGAAGCCCAGCCCGTAGGCCCGGTGCATGTCGAGCACCAGATCGTGGCCGACCGAGTACGGCAGCCCGCAGAGCCGCACCGTGGACTCGTCCAGCAGCGGCTTGGCGCCCTCGACGCCCCGCACCGCCGCCGCGTAGAGGCGGGACAGGCCCCGGGCGGAGGCGACGCCACCGGCCGAGGACTGACCACCCGCCCGGAAGAGCCGGGAGTTGGGCAGCTCCTGGAGCACGGTCGGCGCGCCACGGTGGTGCCGGTTGGCAGCGATGCCGCCGAGGCTGTCCGGGGCCTCGGCCGGCTCGGCCGCTCCCGGCTCCCCCGGCGGGGCCGGGAGGATGCCGCGGACCCTGGGCTCCTCGGCCTCGGGCAGGCCGAGGTGGAAGTCGATGCCCAGCGGCCCACGTATCTCCTCGTCGTACAGCTCCCGCAACGAGCGGCCGGAGACCCGGCGGACGATCTCGCCGGTGAGCGCGCCCACCGTCAGGGAGTGGTAGCCGTGGGCCCGGCCCGGATGCCAGTAGGGGCGGTGCCCGGCCAGCCGGTCGGCCAGCGCCGCGTCGTCGGCCAGCTCCTCCGGGGTGAAGCCGTCCTTCGTGCCGATCGCGCCGGCGCGGTGGGCCAGCAGATCGTGCACGCTGATCCCGCCCTTGCCGCCGGCGGCGAACTCCGGCCAGTAGCTGCGGACCTCGCGCCGCACATCCAGCTGGCCGCGCCGCACCAGCAGCGCGGCCACCAGGAAGGCGATGCCCTTGGTCGAGGAGAAGACCCCGGTCAGGCTGTCCCCCTCGATATCGGGACCGCCCCACAGATCCACCACCTGTCGGCCGTGGAAATGGACGGCGAGCTGCGCCGCGTGCCCGGGATCCGCGTCCAGCAGCGCCGCGAACTCCGCGCGCAACGGCTCGAACGCGGCGGTCGCGGCGCCGCTCACCTCGGGTGTCTCAGTTGCCATGCGTCACAGTCGGCCGGCTCCGGCGTGGATGTCAAGCAGCAGGGGCAGCAGCAGCGGATGGTGCACCGAGCGCCGCAACTCCGGACGCCAGCCCGCGTCGTCGCCCAGGGTGTGCTCCGGGTTGGCCGCCTGGAAGGCGCCCAGCAGATCGACGGAGCGCCCGTTGACGCGGTTGCCGTGCTCGGTCATCCCGGTGTTCGCGGTCCACTGGTGTATCGCGCGGTCCGGAGTGATCTCCGCCGGCAGCGTGAAGGCGTTGTACTCGGCGACCAGGGCCGACTCGATGCCTATGCCCCAGCTGTAGCCGTAGGGGACGCCGGCGTCCTGCCGGTAGTGGTTGTTGTAGACGTCCACCTGGCCGTAACGGACGCGCGGCGCACGCTCGTTGACGTTGTGGAAGAGGTTGTGGTGGAAGGTGGTGCGCAGCTTGCCCCGGTCGTCGGCGGCGGCGCCGTCGGAGTTGCCGAGCAGGATCGTCTTGTCATGGTCGGTGAAGACATTCCAGCTGACCGTCACCAGGTCCGCCCCGCGCACGATGTCGAGTTGACCGTCGTGCTGCTGAAACAGCCGCCCGAAGTAACGCGGTTGGTCGGCGTCCGGGCGGCGGCCGTCGGTGAAGGTGTTGTGGTCCACCCAGACATGGCGGGAGCCGTACACCACGGCGCTGTCGTACTCGGAGTTCCACTCGCCGAACTCGCCGTCGGTGGGGTCCCACTGGGGGAAGCAGTCGAAGGTGTCCTCGAAGGTCAGGTTGCGGACGATGACGTTCTCGACGCCCCTGATGTCCAGGGTGGCGCCCAGCAGCCTGGCGTCCGATCCGGCGCCCACGATGGTGGTGTGGGAGGGGACGGAGAGCACCACGCGTTCCTTCTGCAGCGCGGCGGAGGCGAGGCGGGCCTCTTCCTGCGGACCGCTGGGCTCCTCGTCGCGACCCCAGGTCTCCGGGTCGTAGGCGGCCAGATAGGCATCCAGGCTGTATCCGTCGGTGGCGTAGTCCTCGCAGCTCAACGCATTGCCGTCGGCGTCGGTGTTGGCGTCGATGGCGCCCTGGACGCGGATGATCCGGGGCCCCTCGCCCGGCGCGGCGAGAGCGTCGGCCAACTCGGCGCGGTCGGTGACGGTGAAGACCCGCTCGCGCGGCGCTCCGGATCCGCCGGTGACCCCGCCCTCGGCCGAGCCCCAGCCGTCGCGTGCCGGCAGCACGCCCTGCTCCAGGCGGTGACCGGAGCCGGGCCAGACCCCGAACGACGCGGCGGACACCTCGTCGAACGACGTCTCATCGGCCGCGTCGGACGACGCGTTGGCCTGCGGCGGCAGGGCGACCAGCGCGAGCGCGGCGCAGCCGGCCGTGGCGACCACGGGCAGCAGCCGGGACCTGCCGGCGGATCGGGCACCGGCTCGGCCGTGGGATCTGCCGTTGGTTCTGGTGTCTTGGGTTCTCTCTTCGGACATGGCGACTCCCATGAGAGGGGAACAGGGATGGTGGACAACTCCGGGAGCCCCGGGAAACCCCGGGAAGCCCCGGAAAACACAGCGGACTTCGGAAGAAGGCGCGGGTGGAGCGGTGGGGCCGGCCGGGCATCGTCGTCCCGCCGAGGCCGGCCCCGGGGGCGGTCAGCGCTGTTCCAGCCACTCCGCCTGGGCCTCGTTGAGCTGCTCCGCCAGGTCGTCGGCGAACTCCTGGGCGGTTATCTCGCCCAGCAGCAGCCGCTGGAAGTTCGGCTCGGTGCCGGCCTTGGTGATGTCGTTCCAGTCGGGCAGGTAGTAGGGCAGCTGGACGATGGTGGTGTTCTCGTCGTAGAGCGCTTCGACGGCGGCCTGGGTGGGCGGCGCCTGGGCGATCCACGGATCGTTCATCACCTCGGTGTTGGCCGGTATCTGGCCGGCCGACTCGTTCCAGCGGCTGTTCATGGCGTGCGAGGCCGCGAACTCGATGAACTCCCAGGCGGCGGCCTTGTTGTCGCTGGACCGGAAGAGGCCGAGGCCGTCCACCGGGTTGGACACAAAGGTGTGGTTGCCGCCCTCCTCGTCTGTGGGCATCGGCAGCCCGTCCACCACGCCCTCGCCGAAGGCGGCCGTGTGGTCCCCGTAGGAGCCGAGGTTGTGCTGCAGCATGCCGACCGAACCACCGGTGAAGGTGGCGACCATGTTGGTGAAGTCGCTGTTGAGGTCGGCCTCCGGGGTGGCCGCGCCATAGAGCCCGACATACCGCTCCAACGCCTCGACGTTCGCCGGGTCGTTGACCGTGGTCTCGTCGCCGTTCCAGAAGCTGTCGATGCCGGACTGCGCGTACATCATGTCCAGGGCTTGCGCGATGGAGCCCTCACCGCCCCTGAGGGTGAAGCCGAACGCGTTGTTGCCACGGTCGGTCAGCGCCTCGGCGGCGGTGAAGAAGTTGTCCCAGGTGGTGGGCGGCTCAAGCCCGGCCTCCGCGAAGAGGTCCGTGCGGTACCAGAGCACCCCCTGGTTGGCCGAGGTGGGCACGGAGAACAGCTCGTCACCCCCGCCCACGGTGGAGCGGACGCTCTGCAGCATGTTGGGCGCCAGCTCGTCGGCGAGGCTGCTCTCGGCAAGCCGCTCGTCCAGCGGGTCGAGCGCGCCCTGGGCGACGAGATTGGCGAGATAGGACGTGGAGACGCCGCCCACGTCGGGCAGGCCGCTGCCGCCCTGGATCGCGGCGTCGTACTTGGACTGCACATCGGCGATCGGCACCCCGACGTACTCCACCTCGATATCGGGGTGTTCGTCCTCGAACGCGTCGATGATCTCGTTCCAGATGTCGGTGCGGGCACCGCCGTTGTTGTCCCAGAAAACGATCTTGCCTGCGCCCTCCCCCTCGGCACCGCCGTCGTCGCCGGAGTCGCTACAGGCGGTGGCGGTGACGGCGAGGACCAGCCCGGTGGCGACGACAGTGGCGCCACGGGTCCACTTTGCTCTCATACGACTTCTCCCTGTGCTGCGGTATATCGCGGATCGCTAGCTGCGGTTACCTATAGTTGTCAGTTCAGTCACGATGCGTTACATGTTCCGGGGACGCCCAGGGGGCGCCCAACTCGGAGTAGAGGGCCAGTCGGTCGGCGCCGTCCGCCGTCAGCTGGTCGATGCCGGGCAGCACCCGGCGCGGCCCGTGTTCGCCGGGCAGCACCTGCCAGTGCTCCGGCGCCAGCCGCACCGGATCGGGCGCGGTGCGGACCGCCTCGACCAGCCGCATGAAGCCGCCGGTCCGTTCCGGCGGCACCAACAGCGGTGCGCCCTCCCGCAGATGGGCGACCAGGTTGGCCAGCAGGTCGGTACGCGGATGCTCGGTGGTCACCGGCGGCCGGCCCGGCCGCTCCAGCAGCACCCGGTCGGCCTTGTACCAGAACGTGATCCGGCCCTCGTCGCCGTGCACCACCACGGACGGCTCCCCCGGGCGTTCGGCGCAGAGCGTCACCGCCGTGACGATCCGGCCGCCGGAGGTGGTGGTGAGCCTGGCGCAGGAGGTGTCGTCGGCCGCGATGTCGTTGATCCGGTACAGCTCCAGCTCGATCCCGGCCAGATCGTCGGCCCGGTCGGCGTCGGCGATCCGCAGCGCGGTGGCCACGGCGTGGGCGAGCGGGTTGGTCAACACCCCGTCCACCACGTCCCTCCCGTCCAGGCGGCGCAGTCCGCCCCAGGGCGCGCGCCGCCAGTACGCCTCCTCGCGCACCCAGGCGCCGGCCGCGCCAAGTCCGGTGACCCGGCCGACGGCGCCCTTCGCGATCAGGCCCCTGATGTGGTCGATCGCGCCGGAGCCCAGCGACTGGAAGCCGATCTGACAGGCGGTGCCGGCCTCCTCAAGGCCCCGCCGCAGCTGGTGGAAGGCGTCCAGCGAGGGCGTGGGCGGCTTCTCCAGCAGCAGGTGCACGCCCCGTGCGGCGGCGATCAGCCCCAGCTCGGCATGGGTGTGGATGGGGGTGCAGACGATCGCGATCTCGGCGCCGGTACGGTCCAGCAGCGTGGCCAGATCATCGGACTGCTCCGGGCTGCCGAGACCTTCCAGCTCCTCCGGCGCCAGCGGCGTCAACTCGCAGACGCCGACCAGCCGCACCAGTCCGGCGGCGGTCAACCGGCGGATATTGGACAGGTGCCAGTGACCGTGCCCGCGGGCACCGGCCAACACCAGCGTGACGGGCGCGCTCATCCCTTGACCGCCCCCGCGCTGAAGCCGGTGATCAACCAGCGCTGGATAAAGGCGAACACGATCACCACCGGCACGGCGGCCACCACGCCACCGGCCGCCAGAGCGCCCAGATCGACACTGTCCGAACCGAGCAGGGAGTTCAGCCCGACGGGAATGGTCTGCTTGTCCTGCGAGTTGAGGAACATCAGCGCGAACAGGAAGTGGTTCCAGCTGTGCACGAAGGCGAAGGAACCGACCGCGATCAATCCGGGGCGCAGCAGTGGCAACACCACGGCGAGAAAGGCGCGGAGGCGGCTGCACCCGTCGACCCAGGCGGCCTCCTCAAGACTGGGTGGCACATTCCGGATGAAGCCACTGATCAGAATCATCGAGAGCGGCAGCTGGAACACCGTCTCGGCGAGGATCACGCTCCACAGGGAGTTCAGCAGCTGGAGTTCGCGGAAGATCTCGAAGAGCGGCACCAGCATCAGCGCGCCCGGAATGAACTGCGAGCAGAGCAGCGCCAGCATGAAGGGCATCCGCATCCGGAACTTGAACCTGGCCAGCGCATAGCCACCGGAGAGAGCCACCAGCAGGGTCATCAGCATCGACGCGATACCGACATACATGCTGTTGACGAAATAGGTGTCGAAGCCACGCTCGTTCCACACCTTGGCGAAGTGTTCCCCGGTGATGGGCCAGGGCACCAACGAGTCCGAGCCAGGCTCGCGCAGCGCGAACAACAGCATCCAGTAGAACGGGATCAGCGTGAACAGCAGATAGACCCCGAGCGGAACATAGATCTGCCAGCGCGGTGGCTCGTCCAGCGACCTGCGCCGCCGACGCCCGGAGGGGGGCGGGGGCACGGGCGCGGCGGCGGCTTCCTTCGACTCCGTGAGTGCGGCGGTCACTTGTCGTCGCCTCCGAACTTGCTCAGGCGCAGATAGACGATCGAACAGAACAGAAGGATCACAAAGGCCACCGTGGTCAATGCCGCCGCATAGCCGAACTCGTTACCGTGGATTCCGGTCTGGGCGACATAGAGAGGCAGCGTCGTGGTCGATCCCGCCGGCCCCCCGTTGGTCAGGGTGTAGAGCAGGTCGACATTGTTGAACTCCCAGACCGCGCGGAGCAGCGTGGACAGCACGATGGCGTCCCGCAGATGCGGCAGAGTGATATGGAAGAACTGCCGGATACGGCTCGCCCCGTCCACCGAGGCCGCCTCGTAGAGGTCCTTGGAGACCGACTGCAGATCGGCCAGGATCAGAATGGCGAAGAACGGTACACCGCGCCAGAGTTCGGCGATCACCGCCCCCCAGAAGGCCGTTCCCGGATTGGCCAGGACCGACGTTCCGTACTCCCCGATCCCGGCATCCGCCAGATAGCGGCTCAGCCCGGTCGAGGGGTTGTACAGAAGAATCCAGATGGTGCTGGTCAACACCCCGGACACCGCCCAGGGAGAGAAGACCAGCGCCCGGGCGACCCCTCGGCCGACAAAGGTCTGGTTGATGATCAGGGCCAGTGCCAGACCGAACACCAGCTGGAGCGAGACCTCCACGAGAACCCACCGGGCGCTGAAGGCCAGGGTTTCCCAGAAGAACGGGTCGTCGGTGAAGATCTCCCGGAAGTTGTCAAGACCGGCGAACCCGTTTCGCCAGGGCTTGGTGACGTTGTAGTTCTGCAGGCTGTAATAGATGACGCTGATGATCGGGTAGGCGATAAAGCCCAGCATCAGAAGGCCGGCGGGCGCGAGCAGCAGGTAGGGCAGCGAACGTGGGGAACGTCCGGCACGGCGGCGCCGCGGCCGGGTCCGTTCCCTTACGGCGTCGGCCATGACCGCTTCTCCGTTCTCGACGGGCGGCAAGCGCGTGGAAGCGCTCCCGCGAGGGGGTGGCGAACCCCGGGTCGGTTGTGGACGGGGCGGATCGGATCCGATCCGCCGGGCTAGCCCGCGTAGGGCCCGGGGACCTCTCCCTCCCGGGAGAGGAAGGCGAAATCACAGCCGGTGTCGGCCTGGGTGATGTGTTCCTGATAGAGCGCCCCGAACCCCCGGCCGTAGCGGGGAGCCGGCGGGGTCCACTCGGCCCGGCGGCGGTCCAGTTCGGCGTCGTCCACTTCGAGGCGCAAGGTGCGCGCGGCCACGTCGAGGGTGATCAGATCGCCGTCCTGGACCAGGGCAAGCGGCCCGCCCACATGCGATTCGGGCGCTATGTGCAGCACGCAGGCGCCATAGCTGGTGCCGCTCATCCGGGCGTCGGAGAGGCGCACCATGTCGGTGACGCCCTGTTTCAGCAGATAGTCGGGGATGGGCAACATTCCGTACTCGGGCATCCCCGGGCCGCCCAAGGGGCCCGAACCGCGCAGCACCAGGACGCTGTCCGGGGTGATGCCGAGGGCCGGTTCGTTGATGGTGGCCTGCATGGTGCGGTAGTCGTCGAACACCACGGCGGGGCCCGTGTGTCGGTGGAGCTCGGGATCGGCGGAGATGTGCTTGATCACCGCGCCGTCGGGGGCGAGATTGCCATGCAGCACCGCCAGTCCGCCCTGCTCGGCGAGGGGTGCGTCCTGGAAGCGGATCACCTCGGCATCGTGCGTGGCGGCGGTCGCCAGCTGCTCCCGCATCGAGTCATGGGCCACGGTCGGCCGATCCAGATGCAGCTGTTCCTCGCCCAGCCGGGCGAGCAGCGTGGGCAGCCCGCCGGCGTAGTAGAAGTCCTCCATCAGGAAACGGCCACCGGGCCGGAGATCGGCCAGCACCGGCACCCGGCGGGCGATCCGGTCGAAGTCGGCCAGATCCAACGGGACATGAGAGCGGCCGGCCATCGCGATCAGATGGATCACGGCATTGGTCGAACCGCCCAGCGCCATCACGGTGGCCACCGCGTCCTCGTACGCCTCGGCCGTGAGGAAACGGGAGAGCCGGGCGTCCGTCCAGACCAGCTCGACGATCCGCCGCCCCGCCGACGCGGCCATCCTGCTGTGCGCGGAGTCGACCGCCGGAATGGCAGCGGCCCCCGGCATCGTCACCCCAAGTGCCTCGGCGGCCGAGGCCATGGTGGAGGCGGTGCCCATGGTCATACAGGTGCCGGGCGAGCGCGCCAGTCCGCATTCCAGCTCGGACAGCTCCCGGTCACCGATCCGCCCGGCCCGCTTCTCGTCCCAGTACTTCCACATGTCGGTGCCCGAGCCCAGCGTCTCGCCACGCCAGTGCCCGCGCAGCATCGGCCCGGCCGGCACGAAGACGGTCGGCAGATCGACACTGGCCGCGCCCATCAACAGCGCGGGTGTCGTCTTGTCGCAGCCCCCCAACAGCACCGCGCCGTCCACCGGATAGGAGCGCAGCAGCTCCTCCGTCTCCAGCGAGAGCAGGTTGCGATAGAGCATCGGGGTCGGCTTCTGGAACGTTTCCGACAGCGTCGCGACCGGGAACTCCAGCGGGAATCCGCCGGCCTGCCACACCCCCCGTTTCACGGCCTCGGCCCGCTCCCGCAGATGCTGGTGGCAGGGATTGATATCCGACCAGGTGTTCACGATCGCGATCACTGGCTTGCCGAGGTGCTCCTCGGGCAGATAGCCGAGCTGTCTGGTGCGCGCCCGGTGGCTGAACGAGCGGAGCCCGTCGGTGCCGTACCACTGGTGGCTGCGCAACTCCTCGCTGGTCAACCGCCGTTGACCGGCGCCGCCCGTTTCGTCCGGGGACCGCTTCGCCTCCGAATCGGCGCTCATGGCAGCTCCCACCCTTCCAACATCGCCACGACATCGGCCCGCTCCTCGGGGGCCAACGTCGAACTGGGCGGACGGACCTCGCGACGGCAGAGGTCGAGCGCGGCAAGCGCCTCCTTCACCACCGTCACGTTGTTCGCCGACTGCCCCCGCGCGCGCAGCTCCTCGAAGGGCCGGATCAGCTCCCAGACCCGCATCGCGGCCGGATAGTCCCCGGCGCGCAACGCGTCCCGCATGGCGAGCGAGACGGCGGGGGCCACATTGACCAGGCCCGAGGTGAAGCCGGTGGCGCCCGAGGCGAAGTAGGAGGGCGCGGAGAGTTCGGCCAGACCGGCCACCCAGACGAAACGTTCCAGCCCCGCGTCCCGCGCGACCGAGGCGAAGCGCACCGGATCGGGCACCGCGTACTTCACCCCGATCACATTGGGGCAGTCGGCACCGAGCCGGGCGATCGTCGCGCCCTCGATGGCCGGATTGCGGATATAGGGCACAACGCCCAGCTCGGGGACGGCCTCCGCGATGCCCCGGTGATAGGCCAGCCAACCCTCCTGGGAGACATAGGGATGAACCGGCTGGTGCACCATCACCATCTGCGCGCCCGCCGCGCGCGCCTCCAACGAGGCGGACACGGCCGTGCCCATGTCCTGCCCCACCCCGACCAGGATCTGCGCCCCGGTACCGGCCGCGACGACCTCGGTCACCGTCAGCTCGACCTCGCTGCGACGCTCCTCGGCGGTGAGGGAGTAGAACTCGCTCGTGTTGCCGTTGGGGGTAAGCGCTTGCACGCCGGACGTCAGAAGACGCCGCAGCAGAATGCGATAACTCTCCTGATCGAACTGGTCGTTCTCGGTAAACGGGGTGACGGGAATCGCCACCACATCGGCCAACGCCTCGCGTTGGCGTGCGAAATCGGTCATGACCGCCCCTCTCGTTCCACGGCCCGCGCGGTTCGCGCACGCTCGGCCGTCCTCCCGCCCCTCGCCCCGTCCGTCGTCCCCGCGGCTGCCGGGCCTCGCGCCGGGGCTTCTGTCCGGGTTGTCTCGGTGTCGGCGGCCTCGGTGTCCGCCTGGCCCGGGAACGCACGGTTGACAAAGCCCCTGATGTGCTCGCTCAGCAACTCGCCCGCCCGGTCGGCGTCCCCGGCCTCGGCGGCGGCCAGAATCGCGCGATGCTCCTCCGCCTCCCGCTCCCAGGTGGGAACGGTCTGCCAGACGAACGACGAGACCAGCGCGGCCTGATCGCGCAGATCGTCCAACATCCGCACCAGCAGCGGATTCCCGCACGGCAGATAGAGCGCGCGGTGGAAGTCCCGGTTGGCCAGCGAACGTTCGGCGCTGTCGACGGCGGAGTCGGCCCGGGTCAGCGCGGCGTGCGCGGCGGCCAACGCGGCCGACCGGTTCACCGCCCGGCGCATGGCCTCCGGCTCCAGCAGCAGTCTGACGTCGTAGATCGCCCTGGCCATGTCCGCGTCCACGGTGCGGACGGCGGCCCCCTTGTACTCGCTCATCACCACAAGACCCCGACCCGCCAGGGTCTTGAGCGCCTCCCGCACCGGGGTCTTGGAGACCCCGAACTGGGCCGCGAGTTCGGTCTCCACCAGAGCGGTCCCGGGCGCCAACCCTCCGGTGAGGATGGCGTGCGTCAGGTGCTCCAGGACGAACTGCGTCCGGGAGGGGATGGGCACCGGGGCGGCGCCGGACAGGGGTGCGTTCATGCGGGATGGCCCTCGGTTCTCGGGTCTCAGTGCTCGCATATGGCATCTCGTATATGACATATGGCGTACGACGTGCGGCCCGATGAAGTTAGGACCGTGCCCGGCCGGCGTCAACACTTCTGACAAAACTCGCCGCCGACGCCGCCGTTTGCGGAGGCACCCCGCCCGGGCACACGTCGGAGCGGGCGCCTCGGCGAGGCGCCCGCTCGACGGGGCAGGACGGTGGGCCGCCGACGCGGCCCTACCGACCCGTCCGGATCAACTGCAGGTGTTGCGCGGCGAGTTGTTGAACGTCAGGTTCCGATAGGTGATGTTGCTGCCACAGGGGTTCTCGTTGAGGGCCGAGTTGGTGATCGTGAGGTTCTGAAGCGTGATGTCACGGGTGTTGGCGAACTCCGTCCGGGCCGCGATGCGGATGTCGCCCGGCCCCTGGACCGTCCCCCCGTTGGTCGCGAGGTTCACGTTGTAGCAGTTCTCGATCAGGATGGCGTTGCTGCCGGTGTTGGCGATGGTGATCCGACCGATCTCCGCTCCGCCGCTCTCCGAGACGCAGAAGATCCCACGTCCACCGCCCCTGGCGAGGACCTCGCCGACCCGGATGTTGACCGGGTAGCTGTCGCCGATTCGTCCGTTGCGGTTGGCCATCCGGAACGCGGCGTAGCCGGTTCCGGCGCCGGTGCCCTCGCCGTCCACCAGGTCGACGGTGGCATTGATGGTGTCGTTGAGCAGCAGACCGGACTCGCCGGTGTTCCTGGCGGTGACCGTGCCGATGGTCAGCCCGTCCACCCCGTAGGTCTCCACGGCATGGCTGCCGCTGCCGGAGACGAAGACATTGTCGATGCGAACATTGCGGGTGCGGACATTACGGTTGTCGTGGTTGTCGATCCGGATGCCGAGCCCGCCGGAGAGACGCATATCGATCTGCCCCAGGGCGATATCCGTGCCGTTCCGGACAAAGACACCGAAGTACGGGGCGCCGGTGACCTGGAGATGGCGCACCTCGACGGAGCTGGCGTTCCTGATCCGCACCGGCGCGTGGTTGGCGCCGACGGACCCGGTCACATCGATGCTGCCGCACACATCCAGCACCGTATGACTGGGCAGGTCGAGCGACTGGTTGCCCGGAACCGAACCCGAACCGCGCACCACCACCGCCTGTTTGCTGGTGCGACCCGGATCGAGGCTGTTGACGGCCGCCCGCATCGCGGACAGCATGTCCGTTCCCGAATAGCCGGGCGCGGTCCAGGTGTTGCCGTTCCGTACGGCCTCGGCCTGGTAACTGCCGTCGCCACAGGCCAACGTGCCGGGGTCGGCGGCGGGGGCGGGGCTGACGGCGGGGGCGGCGGGGGCGGCAGGGGTGGCATGCGCCGAACCGGTCAGCGTCGCGGCGCCGGTCACCAGCGCGAGCAGGGCGGATGCGAACAGGGTGAGTTTGCGTCGGTTACCAATAGAAGCGGCTCTGGTTCCCATCGTTGACTCCTCGTGGGGGGTTGGGGAGCAAACGCCTCGCCACCGGGCCGGGCCCACACCGACCGGGAGCGCCGAGTAACGCCCGGGGCCGGCGGACGCCAGGGGACCGGCCAGCGCCAGGGCGTTGCGTGAATCGATTCATGCTGAGACCGTCCTCGTCCAGGGACCTGCATCTCGGTGATTCGACGGTGGTGCTGGTGTTGCCGGCGGTGGTGCGGTGACTCGCCGGTTCAGAAACACGGCACACGAGGTCGGGGATTCGAACTCGCGGGCCACACCGGGGAGTCGGGGCATCGCGGGCGCCATGCCGACGAAGCCGTGGGCTCGACTGGGGGTAAGCGCTTGCTGACTGGCGGCGAGTATGCCGCTACCCCCGGGGCACGTCAATAACAACGGCAAGCGGGCGGAGTGTTCGGGGCGCGCGACCCGGAACCGGCCCACCGTCGCCGGCCGGGCGGGCGGACGTCTGGCCGGTGTCGGCGGGGGGGTGGGGCGGCAACGGACCGCCTCTCGGGAACCACTGACGCCCCGCACCGACCCCGGGGGCAACACAGTTGAACCAGCCATGCGACACATTCGCAACGCGCCGGCGCCGAATCGAAATCCGCGAAGGGCGCGGGCCGGGGCTATTCACTCGCAACGGGAGACCCCCCACCGAAGGAACGTTGGCAGGGGGTCTCCCGGTCACGGCGGTCGACTCACTCCACCTTCAAGTGGATTCGACTGAGGACTTCCACAAAGCTCATACTCAGACCGGTACTGACAACCTTGATGCCGCGACTATCAGCAATCTCCTGGAACTCGGCGACCAGCCCCTCGGGATCAGTCTCGTCGTAGGCGTAGTCCAGATCGGTGTCGTGGAGATAGATCAGCACGAGGAGTCCCCCTCGCGGCAGCGGGAAGCGCCCTGTCGGCCCGCTTCCTCGTGAACTGGCAGCGTATCGGGGGTCTGGGCCGGCCTCTCAGGCTGCTCTCCGGTCACGCCGATCCCGTGCCGGCGAACAGGCTCTTCCGCTCCGGAAACACGCCGAAGGGGTTCGTCCTGGCCATACTCCAGATCAATCTGGTCGCGACGTAGGTAGGTGATCACACGCCTGTCTCCTTGGTTTTCGGGCCCATGAGGCTTGTTTCCCGCATCGGGATACCCGACCCGAGGATTCGCACGTTCGTCTCACCCCGGGCTGGTTCGCCCACTTTCCAATACCTTGCCGAACGGGGGTGGCCGTTGCCATACCATTCAGGCAGACAACTGGCGCTGTCGTTAGACAAGTTGATTCGTCTTAAGGAAACGCATATGCCAGCCGAACATGACGGCGATGATCCGACCGACCCCAACGCCTCGACCCTGGCGCACTTCGGCATGGAAGTCCGCCTGGAGCGCGAGCGCCACCAGGTGACCCAGATGGACTTGGCTGCCGAAGTCCCCTGCCACCACACACTCGTTCAGAAGATCGAGACCGCCAAGCGGGTTCCCTCGTTCCGGTTCGCGGAGACCTGCGATCGCCTCTTCGACGCCCATGGTCGGTTCACACGCCTGTGGCCCCTGGTCATCAAGTACGCGTTCCCCGCGTGGTTCCGGCCCTACGTCGAGTTGGAAATGCGCGCCAACTCCGTTCGGCTGTCCCACCCCTACTTGGTCCCCGGACTCCTTCAGACCGAGGACTACGCGCGAGCCGTACTACGGGCGGGCCGCCCCCGGATACTGGACGACCTGGTGGACGCTCGGATGGACCGCCAGCGCATCCTGGAACGGGCCAATGCGCCCGAGGTGTGGGTGATCCTCGAAGAGGGGGTGATCCATCGCGAGGTGGGCGGACCCAGCATCATGCGGGGCCAGTTGGAAAGGTTGCTCACCTTCGCCGAGAATCCCGCTCATGTCATCCAGATCATCCCTCGCGAGGTTACGGTGCACGCTGGCTCGGGTGGACCGTTCGTCATTCTCGGCTTCCAGGACAGTGGCGACGTGGTCCACGTGGACGCCTTCCCACGTGGCCATTTGTTGGCCGAGCCAGACGATGTGAAGGCGAGCAACTGGGCATACGATCTGCTCAAGGCGGTTGCGCTCTCGCCCGACGACTCGGTGAGCCTGCTGGGCTCCACACTCAAGGAATATGCTTCATGACCAACAGTCATCCCCTGACACATGCCTGGCGCCGCAGCAGCTACAGCGGCCCCAACGGTGGTGAATGCCTGGAGGTCGCGGATGGCGTACCGGAAGAGGTCCCCGTGCGCGACAGCAAGAACCCCCACGGCCCCACACTCGCCTTCCCCACCGCAAGCTGGTCCGCCTTCGTCGATCTGACCAAACGCTGACCCACGACTCCCGACAGGCCCCGAGCCGCCCACGCACAGGCCGAGTTGCGCCAGCGTCGGCGGCCTCGGCGCTCGACCGTGCGCTCTCGGTGTCAACCAACTGCTATACCGTCAGGCGCCGTTGGCTCGCCGCCGTCTGCTGGACCTCCAGCACGGCGCGTCGTAACTTCGCGGCGAAGGCGGCATCTCGGCTGCCCGCCGCCTCCAGGGCTCCCACCACCCGCCGCCGCGTCTGCTCGCTGGGCGCCGGGGCCCCCTCGACCGCCTCCGTCTCCAGACGGACCAGCGCCGGATCCGACCCCAACTGCGCCTGGACCGTGGCCCGCAGACGCCCCAGGGCCGCCTCCAACGCCTGATCCGGCGCGGCCTCGGACCGACCACCGACACTGCGGAAGATCCACACCATGGCGGCCACCGCCATGGATCCCAACTCGACCATCTTTCCCCCCACCGAGCTCCCTTGAGTCACCTCTCGTAACTGAGAGTAACAGTTTTGGGGTAGTCTGGGGAAGCCCACAGCGGAGAAAAGTTGGGAGAAAAGCGAGAGTGGTTGGAAAAAGAGTCGGGGGCTTCGCGACAGAGATGCGGAGAGGTCCCTCCCGGCAGGTGTCAGGGGCGGTAGTGGTCGGCGACGATCTCGTCGACGATCCGCCGCGCCTCCCGCCCCCGTGCCTCCGGCCCCCGCGCGGGATCGTCTCCCCCGCCGGTCGGCAGCGAACCGGCCCAGGCGACAAGGGACTTCCACAGGGCCCAGCCCCGCCCCCGCGCCCAGGTTCCCGCGTCGACGGCGAGACGCTCGCGGAAGGCCGCGCGGCTCTGGCCGGAAAACAGCGTCCAGGCGATGGGCAGATCGCAGGCCGGATCGCCGACACCGCACGTTCCGAAGTCGATCACTCCGGCGAGCGCCCCGTTCCGCACCAGGAGGTTGCCCATGGCCACATCCCCGTGGAACCAGACCGGCCGCCCGTCCCATTCGGCCCGCAGCGCCGTCTCCCAGACGCCACGCAGGGGTTCGGTGTCCGCGTGGCCGTCCAGCGCGGCCAGGGCGCGGCGGGTCTCGCCGTCATAGGTGCGCAACGGCCCGCCCCTGAACCAGTTGTGCTGTCCCGGGGGCGGCCCGTCCGAGGCGTCGAGGCCGCGCAGCACGGCCAGAAACGCCGCGAGATCCACGGCGAACGAGAGGGGATCGGCGATCCCCGCCGCGCTCGCCGGCTCGCCGTCCAACCACCGGTAGACGGACCAGACATGGGGATAGCCCTCCCCGGGCACGCCCTTCGCCAGCGGCACGGGGACGGGCAGTGGCAGGCTCGACGCGAACACCGGCAGCCAGCGGTGCTCCTTCTCCACCGCCAGGGCATAGGGCGCCGCGCTCGGCAGGCGGACCGACAGGGCGTCGCCGAGGTGGAACGTCCGGTTGTCCCACCCCTCGTTCGCCACCCGCCGGATCGGCAGCCCGTCCCACTGGGGGAACTGCGTCGCCACCAGCCGACGCACCAGGTCCTCGTCCGCCGGGAAGCGCTCGGGCACGGGGCCGGCCTCCGGCGCCGGCTCGGTAACGCCCGGGGTGGGACCGGGAATTGGCGTGTCGCTCATCGGCGACCGGACACGGCGGCGTTGACGAGGAGGGCCATGGCGGCAGCCTAGAGCGGTGACGCCCGGCACGGCGTCGGGGAGCTATGCCTCCGGCAGGAAGAACGCGGCGGATCTGGCCGCCGCCTCGCGCGCCCGCACGGCGGGGGCGCCGGAGGCCGCGTGGACGGCGCGCCAGCGCTGACTGGTGTCGGTGACAAAGGTGCGGCCCTCGGGGCTGCTCGGAAAGGCGGCGATATCGGCGAGTTCACGCCCGGCCAGATGGCGGGCGAGGCCCAGCAGGCCGAGGTCCCAGCGGATACCGGCGACCCCGGGGCCATAGCGGTCCCAGCCGGCGGGCGCGTGGATGGTGTGCTCCAGCTCCAGGAGGGTGGCGCCATAGCCGGCGGCGCTCAGCCGCAGGGTGACCTCGGAGCTGTCGTCGGCGTCGAGCGCCCGCAGCTGTTCGTCGTCGACCCAGCTGACCTGGAGCAGCCCCGGTCGGGCACAGCGCAGGACCTTGCCCCGGGCACCGCCCTCCAGTTGGAAGGCGCCGTCCTCGCGGATGTCCCCGGTCACCGGGCCCAGCCAGTGGACGAGGCGTTCGGGGGTGACACAGGCGTGCCAGACGTTCTCCTGGGTGGCGTCCAGGGAGCGGCGGAGCGCGATGGTGACGGCGTCGCCGGCGGGATCGGTACGGTGCCGGGCCTCACGCCGAACGGCGAGGACGGCGTCAACGAGAGCGGCCATCGTGCGGCGCCCTTCCTCGCACGGGGCGCTCGGGGGCGGGCCCGGAGCCCGGGGGGACGGCGCTTCGGCGGCCGGTGGCGGGGGGCTCCGGGGTCCGTCGGCGGGCGGCTGGGCCCGGTACCTCGCGTGCGTGCACGGCGGCCACGGTAGTGATCCCCGGTGGGCCGGGCCAGCACCGGGCGGTCGGCGCGGCGGCGCTTCCCCCGCCCACCTCGGTCGGGGTCGCCCCGGCAAAGTGGTGCCCGGTCAGGCGTCGAGGGCCCCGCCGGCGGTCTCGCCCCGTCCACCGTCGGCGACGCCGGCGGCCGGCGGCATCTTCCGGGCGCTTGGCGGCCGGCCGCCTGCGCCGCCGAGGACACCGTGTCGGATGGCGTGACCGGTGTGCACACCACGGAAGAACTCGCGCACAAAGGCGCCCAAAGGCAGGGACGTCCGCCTCATCTCAGCTCCTCATATACTGATCTGTAAAGCTACTTGAAATCGTAGTAGACAGATCTGTAAACGCAAGGGGGGATACGCACCATGCCCAGTGACTCGTCGGGTATGGACGTCACAAGCCTCACGCCGGGTGCCCGGCGCATTCTCGATGTCGCGTCGGAGCTGTTCTACCGGCGGGGCATCCACGCCGTGGGGGTGGACACCATCGCGGCCGAATCGGGGGTCACCAAGCGCACGCTGTACAACAGGTTCGGCTCCAAGGACAACCTGCTGACCGCCTACCTGGAGACCAGGGACCGCCGCTGGCGTGATCTCATCGAGGCCGGGCTGGCGGCAGAGGGAGAGGACGCCGTCCGCCGGATGCTGGTCCCGTTCGCGGTGCTGCCCACCTGGCTGGCCGAATCGGATCGAGGGTGCAGCTTTGTGAACGCCTTCGCCGAACTTCCGGATCCTGATCATCCTGGGCGGAAGGTGATCAGCGATGAGAAGAAATGGCTACGGGCGTTCTTCCGTGATCGGCTGATCGAGGCCGGCGTGCGGCCCTCGCCTGCCGACACCCTGGCCGTGCAGTTGCTGAGCCTGCACGAGGGCGCCATCGTCGCCACCGCGCTCGCGGACGCCGACGATGCCGCCCGGGCGACCCTCGACGCGGCGGAGACCCTGGTCGGGGCGGCGCTCGCGGGGAGCACCGACCACGCGCCCTGAAGGGCGGCGCACCCCGAGGCGCCCTCGTGCAGGCTCAGCCCCGCCAACGGATCAGCCCCGGGACCGGCTCAGCCCCGGGGCCGGCTCAGCCTCGGGACCGGGCCTTGAACGCAGCCTTGCGCGCCTGCTTGGCGAGCTGGCGGTCCGGGTGCATCCGGCCGACGGCCTCCAGGACATCGGCCGTGGCCGGGTGGTCGGTGCGCCAGGCCCGGTCGAAGAACTCGCTGTGCTGATCCACCAGGCCGGTCACCAGCTCGCGCAGCTCGGGAAGGTCATCCTCCTCGGCCCCGGTGCCCAGCTGGGCCGCCAGGGTGTCGATGGTCAGCCAGAAGACCAGCTCCTCCGACGGCGGCGGCACATCGGCGGCGCCGCGCTCGGCCAGCCAGACGCGGGCCAGGCCGCCGAGTTCGGCGTCGTCCAGCACCGCGCGCAGGGCCGGCTCGGCGCTCGCGTCCAGCAGCGCGAGGGTCAGCTGGCAGCCCAGCCGCCGGCCGGGGCCCGCCGGGTCGGCGCCACGCGCCGCGGCCAGCAACTCCTCGGCGGCGGCGACCGGTTCACGACCGGCGAGCCACAGTTCGGCCTCCTCCGTCACCGCCGACGGCGGACGTTCGGTGAGGGCGTCCAGGAGTGCGCCGGCCGGCGCGTCGGCCAACTCCCCGACCAGCGGCACATCGAGCCCCACCTCCCGCATCCGCCGGCGCACGCCGTAGAAGCCGAGCGGGGTCAGCCGCACCTGGCCGTAGCGGCTCGGATCGTCCAGATCCTCGTCGCCGATGTCCTGCAGCCCCTCGGCGGACTCGTCGTCCTCGTCGTTCTCCTCGTCACCGCCGACCACCGAATCGTCCATCGGGTGGTACTCCAGCAGTCCGGTGTCCGCCAGCACGCGGAACTGCTCGTCCAGCCGCACCACCAGGGCCGACACATCCTCGAACGCCTCGTCGGTCAACTCCTCCATCTCCTCCGGGAGGAGCGTGGCGGCGGCGATCATGGGCAGCGGCAGCAGGGAGGCGGCCTGGCCGTCCTGGTCGGTGACGCCGAAGACGTAGAGGTTGCCCAACACGCTGTCCAGCAGCCCGGCCTCGGCCTCCGGATCCCAGTCGAGGGCGTCCAGATCGATGGCGTCCGGGGCGAGTTGGCCGTCCTCGCCGAACAGGCCCTCCAGCCCCTCGACTTCGCCCAGCAGCTCCTCGAACGAAGGGGTGGCGACATCGGAGAGCACCGCGTCCAGACCGTCGGCCCACAGGTCGAGGATGTCCTCGGGGGCGCCGTCGACGAGCCGGGCCAGCTCCTCGTCCGCCGTGGCGACGCCGACGGCCGGATGGTCCTCGTGCTCGACCAGGGACCTGGCCTGGCCGGTTCCGCCCGCCGGGAGGTCGCCGGTCTCGGTGATGGAGACCAGGCCGGTGTCCACGGCGAAGTTCCATGCCTCGACCACCTCCGCCTCGCCATCGGGCGTACCGGTGAGGCCCAGTTCATGAACGGCCTCGCTGAGCGCCGGGGCAAGCAACTCGCCTCCGGCGCCCACCGGAGTGCCCTCGCCGACCCACCTGGCCAGCCATACGGCTCGGGAGAGCAGCGGAGCGGCAAGCGCCTCCCTGGCCAACTCGGCCTCGGACGGCAGCCGTACGGGCGGCATGGCGGGACGGTCGTCCCCGGGGGCGAGCGACATGAAGGCGAACTCCTCGGGCAGGGGTTGACCCCGCCGGCGGTTGGGGTGGTCGGGCGAGCCCCAGCGTAGACGGGATTGTCCACCGAGCGTCCCGCCTCCCTGGCGGTTCCGTCACGCTTCACCTGGACGTCGCGTGTCCGGGCGGGGACCCGACGCCGCTCCGGGTGGCGGCGACCGGTGGATGTCAACACGGAAGCGGTGCGCTCAGCCTCCGGTTAACAACTGGTTGACGAGTGGCAACGCACCTGCCGGGCACGGCTTTACCCGCGTAGCGTGGCCTCCCCCACTGTTGTCTCCCCCACCCGGAGGGCCCCGTGAGATCGACTGAACCAACCGCCGGCAGCCGCTCAAGGCCCCAACGACCGCGTGGCGCGGCCGTGTTGGTGGGTCTGGTGGCCGGCGGGCTCTGTGTGCCGCTGCTGGCGCAGCCGACCTCGGCGGCCGGGCGGGAGCCGGTGCGGGTGCACCATATCCAGGGCGACACCCGGGTCTCACCGCTGCTGGGGCAGTCGGTCGAGGACGTCCCCGGGGTGGTGACGGCGGTGCGCGCCTTCGGTTCGCGTGGCTTCTGGGTGCAGGAACCGAACGCGGACGGGGATCCGGCCACCAGCGAGGGCATCTTCGTCTACACGGGCGACGCGCCCACGGTTTCGGTGGGCGACGAGGTGCTGGTCTCCGGCACCGTCGGCGAGTACTACCCGGGCGGCGAGGAGCGGGGCGGCCAGTCGGTGACCCAGCTCACCGGGCCCGAGGTGACGGTGCTCTCGTCGGGGAACGCGCTTCCGCCGCCGGTGGAGTTGGACGCCGCCGCGATCCCCGGACGCTATGCCCCCGAGGGCGATCCTGCGGCGGATGGCAGCATCGAGGGTCACCGACTGCGCCCTGATCGCTATGCGCTGGACGCCTATGAGGCGTGGGAGGGCATGGTGGTGCATATCACGGACGCGCCGGTGGTCGGCCCGAGCACGGAGTACGGCGAGCTGTGGGTGACGCTCCGCCCCGGCGACCGTCCCACGGCGCGCGGCGGGACCCGTTACGCCTCGTACGCGGCGTCGAATCCGGGGCGGCTCAAGGTGGAGTCGCTGATCCCGTTCGCCGAACGGCCGTTCCCCGAAGCGAACGTCGGGGACCGGCTCGCGGGTGCGACGGTCGGCCCGCTGGACTATGACGAGTTCGGCGGGTACACCCTGGCGGCCCGGGAGTTGGGCACCGTGGTCGACGGCGGTCTGACGCCGGAGCGCACCAGACCGCAGCGGCGCGGTGAGTTGGCGATCGCCGCCTACAACGTGGAGAACCTCAACCCGGGCGATGCCGAGGAGAAGTTCGAGCGGTTGGCTGAGGCCGTGGTGACCAACCTGGCGTCGCCCGACATCCTGGCCGTCGAGGAGATCCAGGACGACAGCGGACCGACCGACGACGGCACGGTGACCGCGACGGAGACACTGCGGCTGTTCACGGAAGCGATCGTTGCCGCCGGCGGCCCGAGCTATGCCTGGCGGGGCGTCGACCCGACGGACGGCGAGGACGGCGGGCAGCCGGGCGGCAACATCCGCACGGTGCTGCTGTTCAACCCGGAGCGGGTGTCCTTCGTGGACCGGCCCGGCGGCGACGCGACCACCGCGACGGAGGTGGTGACCAGGGGTGGAGTGGCCACGCTGAGCCATTCGCCCGGTCGGATCGCGCCGGCGGACGAGGCCTGGACGGACAGCCGCAAGCCGCTGGCCGGCGAGTTCAGGTTCCGGGGCGAGACGGTGCTGGTGATCGCGAACCACTTCGCCTCCAAGGGCGGCGACCAGCCGCTGCACGGCCGCTTCCAGCCGCCGAACCGGAGTTCGGAGGTCCAGCGGCACGCCCAGGCGAGCGCGGTGCGGGAGTTCGTTCGGGAAATCGGCGAGGCCGATACCCAACGGCCCGCGAAGGTCGTGGTGTTGGGCGATCTCAACGACTTCGAGTTCTCCACGACCGCGCGCGAGCTGACCGCCGACGGGCTGTTGGTGAACGCACTGGGCACGCTGCCGCCCCGCGAGCGCTATACCTATGTCTACGAGGGCAACTCACAGGTGCTCGACCAGACGCTGGTCTCCCCCGCGATCCGCCGCCCCGAGCTGGACATCGTGCATATCAACGCCGAGTTCGCCGACCAGGCCAGCGACCACGACCCACAGGTGCTGCGGTTCCGCCCCTGACGGCCGCGTAGCGCTGCTGAACGATCGGGCGCAGTACTTCTAAGTGGACCTGAAGGGCCAAAGGGGCCCAGACTCCGTGCCATGCGACTGGGACCCTTTGGCCGCTGCGCGGCCGCCATGATCACGCCCTTCACCGAGGACGGCACCCTCGACCCGGCAGGCGCCGAGCGGCTGGCCGCCCATCTGGTGGGCCGGGGCGGCTGCGACGCCCTGGTGGTCAACGGCACCACGGGCGAGTCGCCGACCACGAGCGACGCCGAGAAGGCGGCCCTGACCAGGGCGGTGGCCGGCGCGGTCGGCGGCCGGGCGAAGGTGGTCACCGGCGTCGGCACGGCCGACACCCGGCACTCGGTGGAACTGGCGCGGGCCGCCCGGGCCGCCGGCGCCGACGGCCTGTTGGTGGTGACGCCCTACTACTCCAGGCCCACCCAGGAGGCGATCGTCCGGCATCTGCTGACCGTCGCCGACGCGACCGAGCTGCCGGTGATGCTCTACGACATCCCGACCCGTACCGGCGAGGGCACCGCGTTGACGGCCGACTCGTTGCGCCGGCTCGCCGAGCACCCCCGGATCGTCGCGGTCAAGGACTGTTCGTTCGACCTGCTGAAGGCCGGGACGGTGCTGGCCGATACCGAGCTGGCCTACTACTCGGGCAGCGACGAGCTGAACCTGCCGCTGTTGGCCATCGGCGCCAGCGGGGTGGTCAGCACGGCGGCCAATGTGGTGGGCCCGCAGGTGCGGGCGGTGCTCGACGCCTTCGCGGCCGGCGAGCTGGAGACGGCCGCACGACGTCACCGCGCGCTGCTGCCCCTGGTGTCCGCGCTCACCGGGCACGCACCGGGCACGGTGAGCGTCAAGGCGCTCTTCGCCGCCGCCGGACTGCCCGGCGGCCCGGTGCGCCCACCGTTGCTGCCGGCCGACGAGGAGCTGACCGCCCGGCTGACGACGGCGCTGCGTCTGGCCGTGGCCGAGCGTTAACCGGCGGCGGTCAGTCGGCCGAGCCGACGAACAGCCAGCGCCGCACCGGCACTTCGATCAGCAGCCGGTCGCTGCCCGGCCGGTACGGCACGGTGACGTCCCAGGCGTACTTGGCCGCGAAGGCGTCGACGACCTCGGTCGCGAAGGGGGCGCGGTGCAGCCGGGCCTCCCCCTCCGCGACCACGGGGCGGGCGCCGTCCTCCAACGCCAACGAGACCGTGGGCGCGTGCGCGAGGTTCCGCGCCTTGACGGAGGCGGCGTCCACGCCGATCCACCAGCTCCCGCCGATCAGCACGAACCACACCGGGGTGACATGGGGCGAGCCGTCGGGACGGGTGGTGCACAGCCAGACGTTACGGTCCCCGGCCAGTCGGTCCAGGACGGCGGGCTCGCTCGGGAAGCGGGGTGCGGTCATGACACCATCCCACCGCACTCCGGGGCGCCTTCGCCTCCGTCGGTCGGTCGGGATCCCCTGGGGCTCGGGACCTACGCCGCAGGTCAGACGGGATCGGACAGCCGGACCGGCATCAGCAGCGAGAGGCGCGCCTCGCTCCTCGGGAGGCGGACGGCCAGCGGCGCGGTGGCCCCCGACACCTCAAGCACCACCTGCTCGCGCCCGGCGGCGGCCAGCGCCTGGGTCAGGAACTCCCGGTTGACGGCGACCCGTTCGCGTTCACCGGCGGTCTCGTCCGCGACGCGGACCACGCCCTCGTCGGTGACGGCGAGCACGGTGACAGCGGTGCGGGCGCCGTCCTGGCCCCCCGGCTCGTCCCGCACCGGGCCCGAGGCGATCGCGGCGGCGAGCGAGGGTGCGTGCACATGGCATCGGCGCCCGGCGGGCAGCCTGATCAGCCGGCGGTAGTCCGGATACTCGTGCTCCAGGGCGGCACCCGAGGCCAGCCGCCCGCCCACGTTCAGCGACACCTCGTCGCTGCTGAGCGTGAGGGTGGCCGACTCGTCCTCCGTGAGCAGCGCGCGCATGGCGTCCACCAGGGGCGTGGGCACCAGCGCCCGGACCCGGCGCTCCTCCGCCCCCTCGGCGGCGGGGACGGTGGCGACGGCCAGCCGGTAGCGGTCGGTCGCGACCAGCCGCAGTTCGTCCCCCTCGTGGTCCAGCAACACACCGTGGAGCGAAGGGAGTTCCGGGTCGGAGCCGACGGCGAAGCGGACCGCGTCCAGGGCCTGGGCGAGTTCGCCGCCGGTCAGGGTCAGGGTGACGGGGGCGTCGGATGGTGTGGTCATGGGATTCTCCCGGTGCGAGATCAGTGTCTGAACCTCGGAGAGTTGTCGACGCGCGGTGGCCACATCCCGTTCGAGGCGGCGCAGATGCGCGCCCAGCAGCCGGGGCGCCAGGCCCGGGTCCGTCCCCGACCAGCCGGCGAGGGCCAGCCGGATATCGGCCAGCGGCATGCCGGCCAGCCGGAGCCGGGCCAACAGCCGGGCCTCGTCCACCTGTTCGGGGTCGTACCAGCGGTATCCGGTGCCCGGGTCCACCCAGGCGGGCACCAGCACGCCGGCCCCGTCGTAGTACCGCAGGGTTCCGGCGGCCAGCCCGCTGGCCCTGGCCAGCTCACCGATGCCGAGTCGTTCGCTCTCCACATGCCTCACCCTGGGACCTCGACCAGGTCGAGAGTCAACCGGCGGGCCCGCCGCTCGCCCGACCGGGGTGGGCGAGCGGCGGGCCGGCCGGCTCAGTTGTGGCTGTGCAGCACCGAGTTGAGGCCGCCCCAGCTGCCCGAGCGGACCAGCGCCTGCACCGTTCCGGTGCTGGAGTGGCGCCGGAAGAGCAGGTTGTCGGCGCCGGCCAGCTCCAGCGCCTTGACCACCGAGCCGTCCGGCAGGGTGACCCGGGTGCCGGCGGTGAGATAGAGGCCGGCCTCCACCACGCAGTCGTTGCCCAGCGGGATGCCCAGGCCCGACTGGGCGCCCAGCAGGCAGCGTTCGCCGACCGAGATGACCTGCGTCCCGCCGCCGGAGAGCGTGCCCATGATGGACGCGCCGCCGCCGACGTCGGAGCCGTCGCCGATCACCACGCCCGCGCTGATCCGGCCCTCGACCATGGAGGTGCCCAGGGTGCCGGCGTTGAAGTTGCAGAAGCCCTCGTGCATCACCGTGGTGCCGGCGGCGAGGTGCGCGCCCAGCCGGACCCGGTCGGCGTCGCCGATCCGGACGCCGGAGGGCACCACATAGTCCGACATCCGGGGGAACTTGTCGACGCTGCTCACCGAGAACGACAGCCCGGCGGCCCGGGCGGCGAGCCTGGCCCGCTCCACCCCGTCGACGGGCACCGGGCCGATGCTGGTCCAGGCGACATTGGCCAGCAGCGCGAAGATCCCCTCCAGGCTGAGGCCGTGCGGCCTGACCAGCCGGTGGCTGAGCAGATGCAGCCGCAGATAGACGTCATGGGCGTCCAACGGCTTGTCGTCGATGGAGGAGATGACCGTGCGGACCGCGATCACCTCCACGCCCCGGCGCGGGTCGGGGCCCAGCGCGTCGGGGGCGTCGGGGCCGAGGAGCACGGCGGCGCGCTCGGCGGTGAGGCGTTCGGTGCCGGCGGGCCCCGCCTCCTCGGTCAACTCGGGGGCGGGGAACCAGCTGTCGAGCACGGTGCCGTCGGCGGCCAGGGTGGCGAGGCCGGCGGCGACGGCGCCGGTGGTGGTGCGGGTGGTCTCGTCGGTCATGGGCTCGACGCTAACCGGTGGGAGGCGTCGGCCGCGAACCGGTCTCGGGGAGCAGTCGGCCGAGCCACCGCCTGGTCTCCTCGGGGCGGTGCGGACGGCCGGTGAGCAGCAGTTGGATGGTCAGACCGTCCAACAGCGACACCACCGCCCGCGCGGTGCCCTCGTCCGCCACCAGGGGGCGGAGCAGCCGCACCATCTCGTCCAGGCAGCGCGCGGCGGTCGGCCGCACCACCGGGCGGTTGAGGCCGGCGAAGTACACCGCGTAGACGGATTCGGTCGACGCGCGGTGCGGCCCGAGCGAGATGTCGACGAACCGCACCAGATGCTCGGTGAGCGACGGCGCCTCGTCGGCCACGGCGAGCCAGTCGCCGAAGGAGCGCAGCCAGCCGTCGTTGAGTCGTTCGAGCGCGGCCACCAGCAGCGCGTCCCCACTGTCGAAGTGGTACGTGGTGGAGCCGAGCGGCACATCGGCCTCGGCGGCGACCGCGCGGTGCGTGAGCCCGTCGACGCCCCTGCTCTCCACCACCCGGACGGCGGCGGCCAGGATCCGCTCCCTGCGGTCGGGATCGTGTCGGCGCGGGGTCATCAGTGCGCCCCGCCGAGGTTGAGCACCACGACGCCGGCGATCACCAGGCCGACACCCAGGAACTTGGCGGTCGTCGCGGGCTCGTTGAGGAAGAGCATCCCGATGGCGGCGATCAGGGCGGTGCCGACGCCGGCCCAGAGGGTGTAGGCCATCCCCATGTCCATCGTCTTGAGGGTCTGCGCGAGCAGGACGAAGGCCAGCGCGTAGCCGGTCAACGAGCCGACGGTGGGCCAGAGCCTGCTGAAACCGTCGCTGTGTTTCATCAGGGTGGTCGCGGTGATCTCCAGCAGGATGGCGGCGGACAGCGTCAGATAGGCCATGCGGACGAGAGTACTTATCGCTGTGGACACGCGTCCACAACGCCGGTGCTCCGCCGGCCGGGTGAGCCGCGCCACGGCTCACGGGGAGGCGTCGGGCCTTCCCGCCCGACGGGACGCCAGGGTGTTCCGGACAGCTTGTCGGACAAGCCGGCTGAACCAGAGGGAGTGACGAGACCATGGCCCAGTGCGAGGTCTGCGGAAACGACTACCGGATGGCCTTCGAGGTGCGCGCCGCGGGGGAGGTCCATGTCTTCGACAGCCTGGAGTGCGCCGCCCAGCGGATGGCCCCGATCTGCGAGAACTGCCAGTGCCGCATCCTCGGGCACGGCCTGGAGACCGAGAACGGCCAGTTCTTCTGCTGCGCGCACTGCGCCAGAACCCAGGGACACGCCCAGCTCGTCGACCACGCCTGACCCGCCGGGGCAGGGCACCGGGGCGCACGAACGCCCCCGCCCCGAACCCGCGCGGCGCGGTTCGGGGCGGGGGCGGAGGACGACCGCCGTCGGCGCTGAGCCTCAGACGCAGCCTCAGACGTTGAAGCCCAGGGCGCGCAGCTGGTCGCGGCCGTCGTCGGTGATCTTGTCAGGACCCCACGGGGGCATCCAGACCCAGTTGATCTTCAACTCGCTGACCAGGCCCTCGGTCGCCGACTTCGCCTGGTCCTCGATGACATCGGTCAACGGGCAGGCCGCCGAGGTCAGCGTCATGTCGATGGTGGCCACATTGCCCTCGTCCACGTGCACGCCGTAGATCAGGCCAAGGTTGACCACGTCGATCCCCAGCTCGGGGTCGACGACGTCCATCATCGCCTCGCGGACCTCCTCCTCGCTCGCCGGGTTGGCGACGGTCTCGGTCTCGGTCATGCCACAGCACCTCTCTCGTTCGCCTCGGCGGTCACGGCCGCTCGTCCCCGGCCGTGACCGTGTCCTCGCCCAGCGCCTGGGCCGTGGCGTCCTTCCAGGCCATCCAGCTCAGCAGCGCGCACTTGACCCGCGCGGGGTACTTGGAGACGCCGGCGAAGGCCACCGCGTCCTCCAGCACCTCCTCCATCGCGTCGTCCGGCGTGATCTGGCCACGGGACTGCATCAGCTCCAGAAACGTCCGCTGGACTTCCAGCGCCGCCGGCAGCTCCTTGCCCACCAGCAGCTCGTTCAGCACCGAGGCGCTGGCCTGGCTGATGGAGCAGCCCTGGCCCTCGTAGGACACGTCGGCGATGGTCTCGCCCTCGTAGCGCACCCGGAGCGTGATCTCGTCCCCACAGGTCGGGTTGACGTGGTGGACCTCGGCGTCCCCCTCGCGCAGACCCCGGCCGTGCGGGTTCTTGTAGTGGTCCAGGATCACGTCCTGGTACATCGACTGAAGCTGCACGTCCTCGTTCCGATCCTCTTCTCCGCCACCGTCCGGTTTCGCTTCTCCGCAGACCAGGCCGACCAGGCCGACCAGGCCACCGACCAGGCCGACCCGGCCCGCTCAGCCGAAGAAGCCACGCACATACTCAAGACCGTCGACCAGTGCGTCGACCTCGGCGGTCGTGGAGTACAGATAGAACGACGCTCGCGTGGTCGCCGGAATTCCGTAGCGCAGGCAGACCGGCCGGGCGCAGTGGTGCCCCACCCGGACCGCGATGCCCTGCTCGTCCAGCACCTGACCCACGTCGTGCGGGTGTATGTCGCCGAGCGTGAACGAGAGGGTGGCCCCCCGGTCCTCCGGGCTGGTCGGCCCGACGATCACCAGCCCCGGCACCTCGGCCAGCCGCTCCAGGGCGTAGCGGGTGAGGGCGTGCTCGTGCTCGGCGATCCGCTCCATGCCGATCGACGTGAGATAGTCCACCGCCGCGCCGAGGCCGACCGCCTGGGCGATCGGCGGCGTGCCCGCCTCGAACTTGTGCGGGGCGGGCGCGTAGGTGGACGCGCTCATGGTGACCGTCTCGATCATCTCGCCACCGCCGAGGAACGGCGGCAGGTCCTCCAGCAGCTCCTGCCGGCCCCAGAGCACCCCGATGCCGGTCGGGCCGCACATCTTGTGACCCGTGAAGGCGACGAAGTCCGCCTGCAGCGACTGCACGTCCAGCGGCATGTGCGGGGCGGCCTGGGAGGCGTCGATCAGCACCAGGGCGCCGACCTCCTGGGCCCGGCGGACGATGGCCTCCACCGGGTTGAGCGTGCCCAGCACATTGGAGACCAGCACAAACGAGACGATCTTCGTGCGCTCGGTGATGACCTCGTCGATCCGGGAGAGATCGAGCCGGCCCTCGTCGGTGAGGCCGAACCACTTCAGCTTCGCGCCGGTCCGCTGCGCCAGCAGCTGCCACGGCACGATGTTGGAGTGGTGCTCCATCTCCGTGATGACGATCTCGGTGCCCGAGTCCACCCGATAGGGCTCGTCGGCCAGGCCCAGCATGTTGGCGACCAGGTTGATCGACTCCGAGGCGTTCTTGGTGAAGATCACCTCGTCCCGGCTGGGCGCGTTGACGAACCGCGCGACCTTGTCCCTGGCGCCCTCGTAGAGCGCGGTGGCTTCCTCGGCCAGGACATGCACCCCGCGATGGACGTTGGCGTGATGCCGCTCGTAGTAGTCCGACATCGCGTCCAGCACCTGGCGCGGCTTCTGCGAGCTGGCCGCGTTGTCCAGATAGACCAGGCGCTTCCCGTCGTGGACCGTGCGGTCCAGGATCGGGAAGTCCTTGCGGATGGCTTCGGTGTCCAGCGGAACGCCGGCCACCGGGCGCCCGTCTGTCATGAGCCCGCCCCCTTGGTGTACTGCTCGTACCCCTCGGCCTCAAGCTTGTCGGCCAGCTCGGCGCCGCCGGACTCCACGATCCGACCGCCGGCGAAGACATGGACGTGGTCGGGCTTGATGTAGCGCAGGATCCGGGTGTAGTGCGTGATCAGCAGGGTGCCGACCTCGCCCGTCTCCCGGACGCGGTTGACGCCCTCGGAGACGATCCGCAGCGCGTCGATGTCCAGGCCCGAGTCCGTCTCGTCCAGGATCGCGATCTTGGGCTTCAGCAGTTCCAGCTGAAGGATCTCGTGCCGCTTCTTCTCACCGCCGGAGAAGCCCTCGTTCACGTTGCGCTCGGCGAACGCCGGGTCCATCTCCAGCCGCTCCATGGCCTCCTTGACCTCCTTGACCCAGGTGCGCAGGCGCGGCGCCTCGCCCCGGATCGCGGTGGCCGAGGTGCGCAGGAAGTTGGAGACGGAGACGCCGGGGACCTCGACCGGGTACTGCATGGCGAGGAAGACGCCGGCCCTGGCCCGCTCGTCGACGGACATCTCCAGCACGTCCTCGCCGTCCAGCGTGACGGTGCCGCCGGTGACCGTGTACTTGGGGTGGCCGGCCAGCGAGTAGGCGAGCGTGGACTTGCCGGAGCCGTTGGGGCCCATGATGGCGTGCGTCTCGCCCTGCTGGACGGTCAGGTCGACACCCCGCAGAATCTCGGTGGAGCCGGTCTCCGTCTCGACGGAGACGTGCAGGTCGTGGATCTCAAGCTTTGCCATGGGGATGCCTCAGGACTCCTGGGTGAGAGAGACGAGCACGGCCGCCGCCGGGCCCTCTCCTTCGATCTTGACGTGGTAAACGGGGATGGGGCGCGTGGCCGGCAGCCCCGAGGGCTTGCCGGTGCGCAGGTCGAAGCTGGAGCCGTGCAGCCAGCACTCGATCTGGCAGTTCTCGACCTCGCCCTCGGAGAGCGAGACATTCGCGTGCGAACAGATGTCGTTGACCGCGAACACCTCCCCCTCGGTGCGGACGACGGCGACCGGGGTGCCGTCGACCTCGACCCGGTGCGGGGTGTCCTCCGCAAGGTCGGCCAACGCGCAGACCCGCCGGAAGGTGTCGGCGCTCATCCGATGGACTCCGCCAACTCGGCCTCCAGCTTCGCGATCAGCCGCTCCTCGACGTCCGGGACGCCGATCTGCTGGACCAGCTCGGCGAAGAAGCCGCGCACCACCAGGCGACGCGCCTCGTCGGCCGGGATGCCCCTGGCCATCAGGTAGAACAGCTGCTCGTCCTCGAAGCGGCCGGTCGCCGAGGCGTGTCCGGCACCGACGATCTCGCCGGTCTCGATCTCCAGGTTGGGCACCGAGTGCACCCGGGCACCGTCGGTGAGGACCAGATTGCGGTTCAGCTCGTAGGTGTCGGTGCCGGTGGCGGCCACCCGGATCACCACGTCGCCGATCCACACCGCGCGGGCGGTCTCGCCCTGCAACGCGCCCTTGTACGCCACGTTGCTGCGGCAGTTGGGGGCGTTGTGGTCCACCAGCAGCCGGTGCTCCTGGTGCTGCCCCTGGTCGGTGAAGTACAGCCCGTACAGCTCGGCCTCGCCGCCGGGACCCGCGTAGCTCACCCGGGGATGCAGCCGGACCACGTCGCCACCGAAGGTGACCACGATGGACTTGAACGACGCGTCCCTGCCGACCAGCGCGTTGTGCTGGGAGCAGTGCACCGCGGTGTCGTCCCAGTCCTGGACGGAGACCACCGTGAGCTTGGCGCCGTCGCCGACCTGGAACTCCACGTTGGCGGCCCGGACGCCGTCGCCCGTGTGGTCGAGCACCAGCACCACCTCGGCGAAGGCACCGATCTCGAACACCGTGTGCCCGAAGGTGACGCCGCCCTCGCCGTGCAGACCGACCCGCACCGGCTCGGCGAGCACCGCCTCCTTGGGCACCGAGATCACGGTGGCCTTCTCGACGGAGCTGAACGCCTGGGCGGCGACCCGGTCCACCGGGGTGCCGGCGCGGCCGACGCGCGGATCGTCCCGGCCGACCGTCTCGACCGTGACGCCGTCGGGCGCGTCGATCGAGACCTTGATCGAACCGTCCGCCGTGGCGGTCCCGTCGTGCAGACCCCGCAGCCGCTCCAGAGGAGTGAAACGCCACTCCTCCTCACGGCCGTGGGGCACCGGGAAGTCCGCCACGTCGAAGGACGGCGGAGCGCTCGTCCGGGTGACCACGGAGGACTCGACGGCCGCCGCGACCGCCGCGCCTGCGCTGTCGGCACCGGGCATACTCTGGGCCTCAGCCATGGGTGTCGTCGTGCTCGCTCTCTTTTTCGGGGCCCGGCCGCCCACGGGCGGGGCCGGGCCACAGGGGGTGGCCAGTGCGTGGGGCGGTCAGCCGACCGAACCCTCCATCTGCAGCTCGATCAGCCGGTTCAGCTCCAGGGCGTACTCCATGGGCAGCTCCTTGGCAATCGGCTCGACGAAGCCGCGCACGATCATCGCCATCGCCTCGTCCTCCGAGAGGCCACGGCTCATCAGGTAGAACAGCTGGTCGTCGCTGACCTTGGAGACCGTCGCCTCATGGCCCATCGTCACGTCGTCCTCGCGGACGTCGGTGTACGGATAGGTGTCGGAGCGGGAGATCGTGTCCACCAGCAGCGCGTCGCACAGCACGTTGGACTTCGAGCCCTCGGCGCCCTCGGCGATCTCGATCAGGCCGCGGTACGAGGTGCGCCCGCCGCCCCTGGCCACCGACTTGGAGACGATGTTGGACGACGTCCGCGGCGCCATGTGCACCATCTTGGCGCCGGCGTCCTGGTGCTGGCCCTCGCCGGCGAAGGCGACGGAAAGCGTCTCGCCCTTGGCGTGCTCACCCATCAGATAGATCGCCGGGTACTTCATGGTGACCTTGGAGCCGATGTTGCCGTCGACCCACTCCATGGTGGCGCCCTCGTAGGCCACGGCGCGCTTGGTCACCAGGTTGTAGACGTTGTTCGACCAGTTCTGGATGGTCGTGTAGCGGCACCGGCCGCCCTTCTTGACGATGATCTCCACGACGGCGGAGTGCAGCGAGTCCGAGTCGTAGATCGGGGCGGTACAGCCCTCGACGTAGTGCACATAGGCGTTCTCGTCGACGATGATCAGCGTCCGCTCGAACTGGCCCATGTTCTCGGTGTTGATCCGGAAGTACGCCTGGAGCGGGATGTCCACCTGCACGCCCGGGGGGACGTAGATAAACGATCCGCCGGACCAGACGGCCGTGTTCAGCGCGGCGAACTTGTTGTCGCCGGCGGGGATCACCGTGCCGAAGTGCTCCTGGAACAGCTCGGGGTGCTCCCGCAGCGCGGTGTCCGTGTCGAGGAAGATCACGCCCTGCTTCTCCAGGTCCTCGCGGATCTGGTGGTACACGACCTCCGACTCGTACTGCGCGGCGACACCGGCGACCAGACGCTGCTTCTCCGCCTCGGGGATGCCCAGCTTGTCGTAGGTGTTCTTGATGTCCTCCGGCAGGTCCTCCCAGCTCTGGGCCTGCTTCTCGGTGGACCGCACAAAGTACTTGATGTTGTCGAAGTCGATACCGCTGAGGTCCGAGCCCCAGGACGGCATGGGCTTCTTGCCGAAGAGCTTCAGGCCCTTCATCCGCAGCTTGAGCATCCACTCCGGCTCGGACTTCTTACCCGAGATGTCGCGCACGACCTCCTCGGACAGGCCGCGCTTGGCAGCGGCACCGGCTGCGTCGGAGTCGGCCCAGCCGTACTCGTAGGTACCCAGCCCCTCCAGCTCGGGGTGGGCGGTCTCCGTGGGGAGAGTCATGCGGGGTTCCTCCCGGCGATGCGTGCTTGTGCGGTGGTCCTGGTGGTGTGACGGGTCTTACGGTGAAGCGTTCTCGGGCGCGGCGACGTCGGACGCCGTGGGCTCGGGCGCGGCGACGGGCCGCTCGCGATCGACCCGCGAGGGGCCGACGGAACCCTGTGGGGCCTGTGCGGCCGGTGGGTCCTGTCCGGACTGTGGAGCCTGTGGGACGAAGGTGGTGCAGACGCCGTCACCATGCGCGATGGTGGCCAGCCGCTGCACATGCGTGCCCAGCAGCGCGGAGAAGACCTCCGTCTCCGCCTCGCAGAGCTGGGGGAACGACGCCGCGGCATGCGCCACCGGACAGTGATGCTGACAGATCTGCTCCCCCGAGGGCGCGGCCACCCCGCGCGCGGCGGCGGCATAGCCGTCGCGGGACAACGCCTCCGCCAGCGCCTGCGCGCGCCGCTCCGGCGGCACCCGCTCCACCAGCGAACGATACCGCTCCGCCTGGGCGGCGGCCCGGGCGCGGGCGAAGCCGAGCACGGCCGCCGCGCCGTCCTCGCCGCCGCCGGCGGCGTGCTCGATCCAGCGCAGCGCCTCGACGGCCAGCTCGTCGTACGCCTGGTCGAAGGCGTCCCGGCCCAGATCGGTGATCGCGAAGGCCTTGGCCGGCCGGCCCCTGCCCCGCGAACCGTAGACGCGCTTCTCCCTGGGCTCGACCAGCGCCTCGGCCACCAGCGCGTCCAGATGACGCCGGACGGCGGCCTGGGTGAGCCCAAGACGCTCGGCCAGCTGCGCCGCGGTCGACGGGCCGTGGTCAAGAATGGAACGGGCCACCCGGCGACGGGTGCCGGACTGCTCGTCGGGGACGGGAGACAGCGCGGAGCCACCGGTGGCCCGCCTGGCCATCGGGGTCTCGTGTCCGTCGCTCCCGGTTTTCACAACGCCATTGTTGCGTAATTCGCGCGGGGCGAGCAAGCCACGTCCTGACCAGCCGGGATGCAGTGCGTCACGTAAGGCGAACCTAACCTGACACGCCCCCGACCGGACGACGGGGACCGCGCGACGCCCCCCTCTTGACGTGATCGCGAGGCGGGGGCAAGGGTATAGAAAGCGCTTTCGAGCCAGCTGGCCTCGTATCTCCACCACCGGCGACGCCCTCGTCGCGCCATGACGCGACCTCGACGGGCGCCGCACACCCTCGCACCACCGCTTCTGGGAGAGCATCGGATGACACGCCGCTACGCCCTGGTCGGACTCGGCAGCCGCGCCCATCTCTATGTGGACGCGCTGCTCGGTGACTGGCGGGACACCGGAGCGATCGTCGCACTGTGTGACAGCAACCAGACCCGTATGGCCTACCACAACCGCCGCATCCAGGCCGCGGGCCTGCCGCCCGTGCCCACCTACGCCCCCGAGGACTTCGCGACCGTCCTGGACGCCGCCGACGTCGTCGTGGTGACCAGCGTGGACGCCACCCACGCCCGCTATGTCGTCGCCGCCCTGGACGCGGGCCGCGATGTCGTCGTGGAGAAGCCCATGGCCACCGAGGCGGCCGCCTGCGCCGCCATCGCCGAGGCCGCCGAACGCTCCGCCGGCCGCCTGATCGTCACCTTCAACTACCGCTACTCGCCCCGTAACTCCGCCGTCCGCCAGGTGCTGGCCGAGGGGCGGATCGGCGAGGTGACGGCGGTGCACTTCGAATGGTCCCTCGACACCCTGCACGGCGCCGACTACTTCCGCCGCTGGCACCGGGACCCGAAGAACTCCGGCGGACTGCTGGTGCACAAGTCCACCCACCACTTCGACCTGGTCAACTGGTGGCTGGACGCCGCCCCCGAACTGGTCTTCGCCCAGCAGGGGCTCCGCTTCTACGGCGACACCAACCCACCGGCCGCCGAACTCGGCCCACGCCCACCGCGCGGCCACGGCGCCCCCGGGCTCGGCGAAGACCCCTTCCTGCTCGACCTCGCCGCCGACCCCACCCTCAAGGCCCTCTACCTGGACGCCGAACACGAGGACGGCTACCTCCGCGACCAGGACGTCTTCTCCCCCGGCGTGGAGATCTCGGACACCATGTCGCTGCTGGTCCGCTACGACAACCGGGCCCAACTGACCTACGCGCTGCACGCCTACGCCCCCTGGGAGGGCTACCGGGTGGTCTTCAACGGCACCGCCGGCCGGCTGGAGCTGGACGTGGTCGAACGGGCCTGGACGCCGAGGGAGGCCGCCATCGACCCGAGCGCGGCGGCGCACGCCTTCGACGACGGCTACCGGGAACGGCTCACCCTCCACCGGCACTGGGAGCGCCCCGAGGAGGTGCCCATCGAGCGGGGCGACGGCGGCCACGGCGGCGGCGACCGGCTGCTGCTCGACGATGTCCTCCGCGGCGCGTCGGACGATCCGCTGGGCCGACAGGCGGGTTATCCGGCCGGCGTCCGCAGCGTGTTGACGGGAGTGGCCGCCAACGAGTCCGCCCGTACCGGGGCCCCGGTACGGCTGGTCGACGGCGGCTGCCGGATCGCCGGCTGACCCGCGGCCCGCGCCCGGGTGGGCCCGGCCGCGACCACCCGGGCGGCCGGCGCCCGCGCCCGCCCGCCTAGACTCGGCCGCATGCGCAGCGCGGGGGAGCCACCGGCCGTGGAGGCCGTCGGCCTGGTCAAGCGGTACGGCGACCGGATCGCCGTCCAGGGCCTCGACCTCACCGTCCCGGCCCATAAGGTGACGGCCGTGCTCGGCCCCAACGGCGCCGGCAAGACCACCACCATCGAGGCGTGCGAGGGCTACCGACGCCCGGACGCCGGCCGGCTGCGGGTGCTCGGGCTCGACCCGATCGCCGACAGCGCGGCGCTGCGCTCCCGTATCGGGGTGATGCTGCAGGACGGGGGCGTGTATCCCGGAGCGCGCGCCGAGGAGATGCTTCGGCACATCGCCAGGCTCTACGCGCACCCCCTCGATGTGACCGCGCTCGTCGAACGCCTCGGCCTCGGCTCCTGCGGCAGAACCGCCTACCGCCGGCTCTCCGGCGGGCAGCGGCAGCGCCTGGCGCTGGCGATGGCCGTGGTGGGCCGCCCCGAGCTGGTCTTCCTCGACGAGCCGACGGCCGGGCTCGACCCGCAGGCCAGGCAGGCGACCTGGGACCTGGTCAGGGAGCTGCGCGCGGACGGGGTCACCGTGGTGCTGAGCACCCATCTGATGGACGAGGCCGAGGAGTTGGCGGACGAGGTCGCCATCCTGGACGCCGGCCGGGTGATCGCCCATGGCAGCCCGGCCGAACTGGGCCGGGGCGGCGCCGCCGATGTGCTGCGCTTCGCCGGCCGCCCGGGGCTCGATCTGGCCTCGCTGCGCTCCGCGCTGCCGGACGACAGCGAGGTGTCCGAGCCCACCCCCGGCAGCTACCGGATCACCGGGGACGTCGGGCCCCATCTGCTGGCCACGGTCACCGCCTGGTGCGCCCAGCACGGGGTGCTGGCCGACCGGATCACCACCCGACGCCACACCCTTGAGGACGTCTTCCTGGAACTGACGGGCAGGGAACTTCGCTGATGACCGCCGCCACCGGCCGCCACACCCCGCGCCCCGGCGCCGCCCCGCCCGCCCGGATGATCCTCGCCCAGGCGGCCCTGGAGACCAGGATGCTGCTGCGCCACGGGGAACAGCTGCTGCTCACCATCGTCATCCCGGTGCTGCTGCTGACCCTGTTCAGCTCGGTCGAGCTGATCGACACGGGCCCGGGCGAGCGGATCGACTTCCTGACCCCCGGGGTGCTGGCGCTGGCCGTGGTGTCCACGGCGTTCACCGGGCAGGCCATCGCCACCGGCTACGAGCGGCGCTACGGAGTCCTCAAGCGGCTGGGCGTCTCCCCGCTGCCCCGGTGGGCCCTGCTCGCGGGGAAGACGGGCGCGGTGCTGCTGACCCTGGCCCTCCAGACGGCGCTGCTGACGGTGGTGGCGCTGGCCCTCGGCTGGTCGCCCCGGGGGAACCCGCTGGCGGTGGCCGTGCTGTTGCTGTTGGGTACGGCGGCGCTCTCCGGGTTGGGCCTGCTGATGGCGGGCACGCTGCGGGCCGAGGCCACCCTGGCCGCGGCCAACCTGGTCTTCCTCCTGCTGCTGCTCTTCGGCGGGGTGATCGTCCCGTTGACGGAGTATCCGGACGGGGTGCGGACGGTGTTGGAGCTGCTGCCGGTCTCGGCGCTCTCCGAGGGGCTGCGGGAGGTGCTGCGCGAGGGCGACTGGCCGGACTGGCGGGAGATCGGGGTGCTGGTCGGCTGGTCGGTGGTGGGCCTGGGCGGGGCGGCGCGTTTCTTCCGCTGGGAGTGAGCGGGCGGGCCCGTCGGCGGGGGCTCGTGAATCCGCGCACAAGCGGGGGCCTACCATGAGTGGGTGCTCAAGGAAGTCGTGCGAAACCCCCTCGCCTTTGTCGCCGCCCGCTGGACTCCGCAGCCCGGGACGGTGCGGCGCGCGGCACTGGCCGCCCTGGTCATGAGCGTGGTCATCGTGGTCACCGGCGGCGCGGTGCGGCTGACCGGCTCCGGGCTCGGCTGCGACACCTGGCCCAAGTGCAGCGACGAGAGCCTTGTCGCCACCACGGAGATGGGCTTCCACGGCGCCATAGAGTTCGGCAACCGGCTGATGACCTATGTGGTGTGCGCGGCCGTCGGGTGGTTCATCGTCGCCGCCAGGTCGGCCGAGCCGGAGCGGCGGTCCCTGACCCGGCTGGGCTGGGCGCAGTTCTGGGTGGTGGCCTCCAACGGGATCGTCGGCGGCATCACCGTGCTGACCGAGCTGAACCCCTTCATCGTCGCCGGACACTTCCTCGCCGCCACCGCGCTGGTCACCGTGACCACGCTCAGCTGGGTGCGCGCCCGGGAGGGCGACGCTCCGCCGCGCCCCCTGGTGGGGGTGCCGCTGCGACGCGCGGCGGCCGCGCTGACGCTGCTCGCCGCCGCCCTGGTGGTCGTGGGAACGGCGGTGACGGGCTCCGGGAAGCACGCGGGCGACGACGGCGAGATCGAGCGGATGCCGTTCGACTGGGAGACCATCACCCGGCTGCACTCAGCCCTGGCCTGGGCGGTGGTGCTGGGCACGCTGGCCATCTGGGCGGCGCTGCGCGTGGTGGACGCTCCCCCCGTGGTCAGGGCGCGGGCCAGGGAGCTGTTCCTGGTGCTGCTGGCCCAGGGCGTGATCGGCTATGTCCAGTACTTCCTCGACGAGCCGGAGTTCCTGGTGGGCATGCACCTGCTGGGCGCCACACTGGTCTGGATCGCCACCCTGCGGCTGCTGCTCGCCACCCGGGAGCGCGAACATCTCGCGCCGGCGGCGCCCGCCCCCGAGCCCAGCCCACCGCTGGCGACGACCGCCTCCTCCTGAGCCGGCCGCGTCCCGCCGCGCCGGCGCTCAGCCCTCCGGGCTCGCCGACGCGGCGTCGGATATGCGGAGCCGATTGCCGTCCGGATCGGTCAGCTCTATCTCCCGCCCCCAGGGCTCGTCCCGAGGCACCACGGCGAACTCCTCGGCCACCGCGTCGAGATCGGCCAGCCGCAGAAAGACCAGGCCACCGGGCGCGGCATCCCCCTCGTGCTCCGAGAGGAACAGCCGCAGCCGGCCCCTGGCCACCTCGGCGAAGACCGGGAACCCGGGGCCGAAGCGGTGCTCCCAGCTCAGCAGGAACCCGAGACGGGCATACCACGCGAGCGCCGCGACGACCTGACCGACCCGCAGGACCGGAATGACCTCCTCGGCCGCCCGGGCGGCCCTCGCGGCGGCTCTCGCGGCCGCTCCTGCCGCGGCGTTCTGAACGGGCTTCTCAACCATGCCGTTCATCGTGCCGCATGCCACTGACAGTCGGCCGGGCCGGGCCGACGAGACGATGTCCCGGGGGCTCAGCCGGGGTTGTTGGCCGGTCCGCCGATCTGGAGGCCGGCCATCCGGCTCCACTCGTAGGGCCCGATCCGGACCCGGGCGGCCAGCTCACCGTCGAAGCTCTCGCGCAGCGTGACGCCGGCGCGTTCCGCGGCCCGGACCAGGATCTCGCGGCTCGGCGCCACCTGGTCGCCGAAGGCGCCGTCCCGGCCCACCAGCACCAGCCGGTAGCCGCGCTCCCCCAGGTAGCTGATCTGCCCCTCGGTCTCGGCCCCGTGTGCGGCGGTGAAGGCGCGCAGCCGCTTGGTCAGCCGGGCCACGCGGCGCTCGGCCGCCCTTCCGCCCGGCGCGTCCTCGGGGACCGAACCGGACTCGTCGTTCCCTGCGAAGTCCTCTGCGTCCTCTGCGGTGTCAGCCATGACCCGTATGCTACCCGCCGGTAAGCCCCGTCGGGCGCTGGCCCGTCAGCGCAGGAAGGGGTCGATGGCCACCGCGAGGAAGACCAGCGAGACATAGGTGATGGACCAGTGGAAGAGCCGCATCTCCTTGAGTGCCGCACCCGTGACCCCGGCGCGGGCGCGCGCGTGCAGCGCGTGCGCCTCCCTGAGCCACCAGGCGCCGGCAAGAGCCGCGACCACCGGGTAGAACCAGCCGGTGTAGCCCAGCGGCCACAGCAGCAGGGAGACGGCCACCATCACCCAGCTGTAGCGCACGATCTGCCGGGCGACCACCTTGTTGCTGGCGATCACCGGCAGCATGGGCACGCCGACCCGGGCGTAGTCCTCCTTGACCTTCATCGACAGCGGCCAGTAGTGCGGCGGGGTCCAGAAGAAGATCACCATGAAGAGGATCACGGCCGCCCAGGACAGCTCGCCCGTCACCGAGGACCAGCCGATCAGCACCGGCAGACAGCCGGCGATGCCGCCCCAGACGATGTTCTGGCTGGTTCGCCGCTTGAGCAGCATCGTGTAGACCACGACATAGAAGAGCAGCGCCCCCAGGGCGAGCCATGCCGACACCCAGTTGACGGTGAGGCCGAACCAGAGGGTGGACACCACGGCGAGCGTCACCCCGAACGCCAGGCACTCCCCTGGCGAGACCACGCCGGTGACCAGGGGCCGGTTCTGGGTGCGCGCCATCAGGGCGTCGATGTCGCGGTCGATGTACATGTTGAGCGCATTGGCGCCGCCGGCCGAGAGATAGCCGCCGAGGCAGGTGGCCACCACCAGCCAGAGCTCGGGGACCCCCTGGGCGGCGAGGAACATCACCGGAACGGTGGTGGTCAACAGCAGCTCGATGATGCGGGGCTTCGTCAGTGCGATGAACGCCTTGACCCGATCTCCCGTTGACCAATGGTCGGAGCCCGGAGCGGACCCTGCCACAGGGTGGGAATCAACGGCCGTCACGGGCACCTCTGGATGTGCGACATCAGCGATCGGAGGGCAACCCCCGAGCCCGTGGAACGGGTCTGCCGGGAGCTGGCTGGGCGGGTCCCTACCGGCCCGAAGGTCGGCGAGTGAGACCCCCACACACCCCGTCACTGTAGTCGCCCGACTTCATCCGCCCGCCGCCGGGGGTGCCGTGTTGGCGCCGGGGGTGCCGTGTTGGCACCGACCTCTATCCCGCCGACCCGGCACCCCCTGGGGTGGCTGGGGGCGGCCCGGGGAAGGACTGGGGACGCCTGTCCGAACGGCACGGGAGTCGCCGACAGTGCCAGAGGTAGGCTCGACACGGCCAGGTGAGTCCGACTCCGTCGTCGGGCGGATATGTCATGTCACCAGCCACAGAACTCCGGAGAGGAGCCCTGACGCAGGGTGAGCGAGAAGCCGACGACCTCAGATCTCGAATGGACCGAACTGGACCAGCGGGCCGTTGACACAGCCCGCGTCCTGGCCATGGACTCCGTACAGAAGGTGGGCAACGGCCACCCTGGCACGGCGATGAGCCTGGCACCGGTCGCGTACCTGCTCTTCCAGAAGCTGATGCGGCACGACCCGTCGGCCCCCGGCTGGGCGGCCAGGGACCGTTTCGTGCTCTCCGTCGGGCATTCCAGCCTGACCCTCTACATCCAGCTCTACCTGGCCGGCTACGGCCTGGAGTTGGACGACCTGAAGTCCTTCCGCACCTGGGGCTCCCGCACCCCCGGCCACCCCGAGCAGGGGCACACGGTCGGCGTCGAGACCACCACGGGGCCGCTGGGCCAGGGCGTGGCCAACGCGGTCGGCATGGCGATGGCCGCGCGATACGAGCGTGGGCTCTTCGACCCCGAAGCGGCGCCGGGGGCCTCCCTGTTCGACCACACCGTCTGGGTCGTCGCCGGCGACGGCTGCCTCCAGGAGGGCGTGGCGGCCGAGGCGTCCTCGCTGGCCGGCCACCAGAAGCTCGGCAATCTGGTGCTGCTCTACGACGACAACCACATCTCCATCGAGGGCGACACCGAGACCGCGTTCTCCGAGGACGTGCTGGCCCGCTACGCCTCCTACGGCTGGCATGTGCAGCGGGTCGCGCCCCGGGAGAACGGCGATCTCGACCCGGCGGCGCTGCACGAGGCGTTCGTGGCCGCGCGTGCCGAGACGGGCCGCCCGTCCATCATCGCCGCCCGTTCGATCATCGCCTGGCCGGCGCCCAACGCGCAGAACACCGAGGCGGCGCACGGCTCGGCGCTGGGCGCCGAGGAGGTCGCGGCCACCAAGAAGGTGCTGGGCTTCGACCCCGAGGCGCACTTCGCGGTCGCCCCCGAGGTGCTGCGGCACGCCAGGGCGGCCGTCGAGCGCGGCCGGACCGCGCGCGCCGCCTGGGAGAAGGAGCTGGACGGCTGGCGGCAGGCCAACCCGGAGCGGGCCGCCCTGTTCGACCGGGTGCGGGCCGGTGAGCTGCCGGACGGCTGGGAGGACGCGCTGCCCGGCTTCGACGCGGGCACCGACGTGGCCACCCGCAAGGCGTCGGGCCAGGTGCTGAAGCGGCTGGGCGGGGTGCTGCCCGAGCTGTGGGGCGGCTCCGCCGACCTGGCCGGGTCCAACAACACCACCATCGACGCGACCTCGTCGTTCCTCCCGGCGGACAACCCGCTGTCGGTCGCCGACCCCTACGGCCGCACGGTGCACTTCGGCATCCGCGAGCACGCCATGGGCTCGGCGATGAACGGCATCGCGCTGCACGGCAACACCCGGATCTACGGCGGCACGTTCCTGGTCTTCTCGGACTACATGCGCCCCGCCGTGCGGCTGGCCGCGCTGATGAGGCTGCCGGTCACCTATGTCTGGACGCACGACTCGATCGGTCTGGGCGAGGACGGCCCGACCCACCAGCCGGTCGAGCATCTGGCGAGCCTGCGGGCCATCCCCGGGCTCAACGTGGTCCGGCCCGCCGACGCCAACGAGACGGTCATCGCCTGGCGGGAGATCCTCAAGCGCCACCGGACCGACCCGGCGCCGCACGGCCTCGCGCTGACCCGGCAGAACGTGCCGACCTACGCGGCCGACGAGAACACGGCCAGGGGCGGCTATGTGCACACCGAGGCCGAGGGCGGCCCCGCGCGCGTCATCCTGATCGGCACGGGTTCCGAGGTGCATCTGGCGGTGGCGGCGCGGGAGGCGCTGCAGGCCGAGGGGGTGCCCACTCGGGTGGTGTCGATGCCCTGCGCCGAGTGGTTCGAGGAGCAGGATCAGGCGTACCGGGATCATGTGCTGTCGCCCGATGTGCGGGCCAGGGTCGCGGTGGAGGCGGGCGTCGGCCTGACCTGGCACCGCTATGTCGGCCAGGCCGGCCGCGTGGTCTCGTTGGAGCACTTCGGTGCTTCCGCCGACTACCGGACGCTGTACCGGGAGTTCGGCATCACCCCCGAGGCCGTCGCCCAGGCCGCGCGGGAATCCCTGACGGCCGCCGAGCGCTGACACCTATACACGAGACAGCAGGAGACGCGAATTCCATGACTGACGCACTCAAGCGCCTCTCCGAGGAGGGTGTCGCGATCTGGCTGGACGATCTGTCGCGCAAGCGGATCTCGTCCGGCGACCTCGCCGAGCTGCTGGACGCCCAGCACGTGGTGGGTGTGACGACCAACCCGGCCATCTTCCAGAAGGCGATCTCGCACGGCGACGGCTACGAGGAGCAGTTGGCCGACCTCGCGGCCCGCAAGGTGACGGTCGAGGAGGCGGTGCGCATGATCACCACCGCCGACGTACGGGACGCCGCCGACGTGCTGCGCCCGGTGCACGAGTCGACGGGCGGGCTCGACGGGCGGGTCTCCATCGAGGTGGACCCGAGGCTGGCGCACGACACCCGGGCGACCATCGCCGAGGCCAAGCAGCTGGCCTGGCTGGTCGACCGGCCCAACACGTTCATCAAGATCCCGGCCACCAGGGCGGGGCTGCCGGCGATCACGGAGACGATCGGGCGCGGCATCAGCGTCAATGTGACGTTGATCTTCTCGTTGGACCGCTACCGCGAGGTGATGGACGCCTATCAGGCGGGGCTTGAGCAGGCGAAGGCCCGCGGGCTCGATCTGGACTCGATCTACTCGGTGGCGTCGTTCTTCGTCTCCCGGGTCGACACCGAGATCGACAAGCGGCTGTCCGCGATCGGCACCCCGGAGGCCGAGGCGCTGCGCGGCAAGGCAGCTCTGGCCAACGCCCGGCTGGCGTACCAGGCGTACGAGGAGGTCGTCGCCGCCGACCGCTGGCAGGCGCTGGAGCGCGCCGGCGCCAACACACAGCGTCCGCTGTGGGCCTCCACCGGGGTCAAGGACCCGAACCTCCCCGACACCCTTTATGTCACGGAGCTGGTGGCGCCCGGCACGGTCAACACCATGCCGGAGCCCACGCTCAGGGCGACGGAGGACCACGGGGAGATCGCCGGGGACACCGTCCGCGGCACCTACCGGCAGGCGCGCGCCGATCTGGACGCGCTGGCCGGGGTCGGCGTGGACTACGACGACGTGGTCCGGGTGCTGGAGGAGGAGGGCGTGGAGAAGTTCGAGACCGCCTGGGTCGCGCTGCTCGAATCCACCCAGGCGGAGCTCGAACGCCTGGCCCGCGAGGAGGGTTGAGACCCCGGTGAGCGGTATCGGGAACCACACAAACCCGCTACGCGACGCGCAGGACCGCCGACTGCCCCGGATCGCGGGGCCTTCGGGCCTGGTCATCTTCGGGGTCACCGGCGACCTCTCCCGCAAGAAGCTGATGCCGGCCGTCTACGACCTGTCCAACCGGGGGCTGTTGCCGCCGGGTTTCTCCCTGGTGGGCTTCGCCCGCAGGGACTGGGCGGACGAGGACTTCGCCCGGGTGGTGCACGACTCCGTCAAGCAGTACGCGCGTACCCCGTTCCGTGAGGAGGTCTGGCGGCAGCTGGCCGAGGGGATGCGTTTCGTCCAGGGCACCTTCGACGACGACGAGGCGTTCGTCCGGCTGCGCGGCACCATCGACCAGCTGGACAAGGAGCGTGGCACGGGGGGCAACTTCGCGTTCTACCTCTCGGTGCCGCCGAAGTTCTTCCCCACGGTGGTGCGTCAGCTGAAGAAGCACGGCCTCTCCGAGGGGCCGGGCGACAGCTGGCGGCGGGCCGTGATCGAGAAGCCGTTCGGGCACGATCTGGCCTCGGCGCAGGAGCTGAACCGGGTGGTGCACGATGTCTTCCCGGCGCACGAGGTGTTCCGGATCGACCACTACCTCGGGAAGGAGACGGTTCAGAACATCCTGGCGCTGCGGTTCGCCAACACCATGTTCGAACCGCTCTGGAACCGCTCCTATGTGGATCATGTCCAGATCACCATGGCCGAGGACATCGGCATCGGCGGCCGGGCCGGCTACTACGACGGCATCGGCTCCGCCCGCGACGTGATCCAGAACCATCTGCTCCAGCTCATGGCCCTGACGGCGATGGAGGAGCCCGCGTCGTTCGACGCTGACACCCTGGTGACCGAGAAGCTCAAGGTGTTGAACGCCGTGAAGCTGCCGGCCGACCTGGGCCTGCACACGGTGCGCGGACAGTACGCGGCCGGCTGGCAGGGCGGCGAGAAGGTCGCCGGCTATCTGGAGGAGGAGGGCATCGACCCCGCCTCCGCCACGGACACCTACGCGGCCATAAAGCTGGAGGTGGACAACCGCCGCTGGGCGGGCGTCCCGTTCTATCTGCGCACCGGCAAACGGCTCGGCCGCCGGGTCACGGAGATCGCCGTGGTCTTCCAGCGCGCCCCCTACTCCCCCTTCAACACCACCGACACCCAGGAGCTGGGGCGCAACGCCCTGGTGATCCGGGTGCAGCCGGACGAGGGGATCACGGTGCGTTTCGGCTCCAAGGTGCCGGGCACCCAGATGGAGATCAGGGACGTCACCATGGACTTCGCCTACGGCGAGTCCTTCACCGAGTCCAGCCCGGAAGCCTATGAACGGCTGCTGCTCGATCTGCTGCTGGGCGACGCCAACCTCTTCCCCCGGCACCAGGAGGTCGAGCGGTCCTGGGAGATCCTGGACCCGATCGAGGAGTTCTGGGCCGGCCACGGCAAGCCCGAGCCCTACACCGCCGGCACCTGGGGGCCCAAGGCGGCGGACGACATGCTGGCGCGCGACGGACGGAGCTGGCGGCGGCCATGAACATCGATCTCACGGACACCACGTCGAGCCAGATCAACTCCGCCCTGATCAGGGCCCGTCGGACCACGGGCTCACCGGCCGTCGGCATGGTGCTGACCATGGTCATCGTCACCGACGAGGGCAACCACTACGACGCGCTCAAGGCGGCCAACGAAGCCTCCAAGGAGCATCCGTCGCGGACCCTGGTGGTGATCGGCCGGCCGGGCCGATCGCGCCGCGAGCGGGCCTCGGCCCGGCTGGACGCCGAGGTGCGGGTCGGTGGCGACACCGGCATCGGCGAGACGGTGCTGCTGCGGCTGCACGGCGAGTTGGCCGCGCACGCGCACAGCGCGGTGCTGCCGCTGCTGCTCCCCGACGCGCCGGTGGTGGTCTGGTGGCCCGAGGACGCGCCGGCGCACCCGTCGGACGATCCGCTGGGCGCGCTGGCGCAGCGGCGCATCACCGACGCGGCGACCAGCGAGGACCCGGCCGCCGAGCTGGCGCGCCGGGCGGCGGTCTACTCCCCCGGCGACACGGACCTGGCCTGGACCAGGATCACCCCGTGGCGCAGCGTGCTGGCCGCCGCGCTCGACCAGAAGCACGCCCCGATCTCGGCCGCCGAGGTCGAGGGCGAGGAACACAGCCCGAGCACCGAGCTGTTGGCCGACTGGCTCGGCGCGCGGCTCGGCGTGCCGGTCACCCGGGTGGTCTCGGCCGGCCCCGGGATCACCGCCGTGCGACTGACGGTCGAGGACGGGACGATCCGCCTGGAGCGCCCGGAGACCTCGCTGGCCACCCTCGCGGTGCCGGGGCAGCCGGACCGCCATGTGGCGCTCAACCGGCGCCCCACCTCGGAGCTGATCGCCGAGGAGCTGCGCCGGCTCGACCCGGACGAGGCGTACGCCCAGGCGGTGCGCTTCCACGGGGACGCCGTCCGGATCGCCGGCGGCAGCGGGAACGGTCACGGAAACGGCAGCGGGAGCGGTCACGGCGGCGGCCGGCCGGCGAAGCCCGCCCCCGCCGACAAGCCGAAGCCCGCCCCCGGCAGGGCCCCGGAGCGGGCCGGCAAGGCCGCCGAGGGGGGATCGTGACGGTGCCGAGGCTGCTGGTCCACCGGGACCAGCAGCTGATGGCCCAGGCCACGGCGGCCCGTCTGATCACCGTGGTCCAGGACGCCCAGGCCGCTCGTGGCTCGGCCTCCGTGGTGCTGACCGGCGGGCGGAACGGCAACGGCCTGCTGGCCGCGCTGGCCGCTTCCCCGGCCAGGGAGGCCGTCGACTGGTCCCGGCTCGACCTCTGGTGGGGCGACGAACGGTTCCTGCCGGCCGGCGATCCGGACCGCAACCACACCCAGGCCGCCCAGGCGTTGCTGGACGCGGTCCCGCTGGAGCCGGGACGGGTCCATGTGATGCCCGCCTCGGACGGCCCCTTCGGCGACGATCCGGAGGCGGCGGCCCGGGGCTACGCCGCCGAACTGGACGCCGCCACCGACCCGTTCGACGTCCTGCTGCTGGGCGTCGGCCCGGACGGCCATGTGGCCTCGCTCTTCCCCGGACTGCCGGCCGTGGGCGAACGGGACACGACGGTGGTCGCCGTGCGTGAGGCCCCCAAGCCGCCGCCCACCCGGCTGAGCCTCACCCCCCCGGCGATCAACGCCGCCCGCCGGGTCTGGCTGTTGGCGGCCGGCGCCGACAAGGCCGAGGCGGCCGCCCGGGTCATGCGCGGCGACGCCCGGACGCCGGCGGCCGGCGTCCGGGGCACCGGCGAGACACTGCTGCTCGTCGACCAGGCCGCCGCCGTCGAGCTGCCCCCGGCGGCCACGGCCGGCTGACCGCCTCCCGACCGCCGGGGTCGTCGCTCACCTGCCGCGCAACGCGCGGTACCGGGCGACGAGTCCGGCGGTCGAGGCGTCGAGCCCCGGCACCTCGGCGCCCTCCGTCAGGGCCGGCTCGACCTTCTTGGCTAGCACCTTGCCCAGTTCGACACCCCACTGGTCGAAGGAGTCGATGTCCCACACCGCTCCCTGGACGAACACCTTGTGCTCGTAGAGCGCGATCAGCTGCCCCAGCACGGCGGGCGACAGCTCCTCGGCCAGGATCGTGGTGGTGGGGCGGTTCCCGGGGAAGGTGCGGTGCGGCACCAACTCCTCGGCCACGCCCTCGGCGCGCACCTCGTCCGGCGTCTTGCCGAACGCCAGGGCCTGGCCCTGGGCGAAGAGGTTGGCCATCAGCAGATCGTGCTGCGCGGCGAGCGCGGGCGACAGCTCGGCGACCGGGCGGGCGAAGCCGATCAGGTCGGCCGGGATGAGCTTGGTGCCCTGGTGGAGCAACTGGTAGTACGCGTGCTGCCCGTTGGTGCCCGGGGTGCCCCACACCACGGGCCCCGTCTGCCAGCTGACGGGCCGGCCCTGCCGGTCCACCCGCTTGCCGTTGGACTCCATGTCCAACTGCTGGAGATAGGCGGTGAACTGCCCGAGGTAGTGGCTGTAGGGCAGCACCGCATGGGACTGGGCGTTGAAGAAGGCGCCGTACCAGACGCCCAACAGGCCGAGCAGCAGCGGCGCGTTCTCCTCCGGCGGCGCGGTGCGGAAGTGCTCGTCCATCAGCCGGAAGCCGCCCAGCATCTCCCGGAACCGCTCCGGGCCGATGGCGACCAGCAGGGAGAGCCCGATCGCCGAGTCGAAGGAGTAACGGCCGCCGACCCAGTCCCAGAACTCGAACATGTTGGCCGTGTCGATGCCGAAGGCGGCGACCTTCTCGGCGTTGGTCGAGACCGCGACGAAGTGCCGGGCGACGGCCGCGGGATCGCCACCGAGCCCGTCGAGCAGCCACTGGCGGGCCGAGGTGGCGTTGGTGATGGTCTCGATGGTGGTGAACGTCTTGGACGCCACGATGAACAGCGTGGTCGCCGGGTCCAGATCGCGCAGCGCCTCGTGCAGATCGGCGCCGTCCACATTGGAGACGAAGCGGAAGTCGAGCTCCCGCGCGGTGTAGGGGCGCAGCGCCTCGTAGGCCATCGCCGGACCCAGATCGGAGCCGCCGATACCGATGTTGACGACCGTGCGGATCCGCTGCCCGGTGTGGCCGAGCCACTTCCCCGAGCGCACCCGCTCCGCGAACTCCGAGAGCCGGTCCAGAACGGCGTGCACGGCCGGCACGACGTTTCCGCCGTTCCCGCCCTCGACCTCGATCACCGCGTCGGCCGGCGCGCGCAGCGCCGTGTGCAGCACCGCGCGGTCCTCGGTGACGTTGATCCGCTCGCCCCGGAACATCGCGTCCCGCAGCCCGGCCACCCCGGTGGTCCGCGCGAGCGCCCGGAGCAGCCGAAGCGTCTCGTCAGTCACCAACTGCTTGGAGTAGTCCAGGTAGAGATCGCCCACCGTCAGGCCGTACCGGTCGGCCCGCCCCGGATCCTCGTCAAACAGCTTCCGCAGGCCCACCTCACCCAGCTCCGCGCGGTGCTTCGCCAGCGCGCCCCACTCGGGCAGTTGGTCAAGACGGCCCCGGCCACCTGTAGTCATGTTCGCCTCGGTTATCCCTTGTGCTTACGTCCGGCCCCACGCTAGTCGATCGACCACACCGAGGCGGCGGCCAGCAGCAGTTCGGCCCCGGCACGGATGCCGGGGCCGAACTGTTTCACCGAGGATGCGTTCGTTCAGATCTCACCGCGTAGTTTGGCAAGCGCCTCGGCGAGGATGGCCTCGCCGTCGGCGTCGCTGCGCCGCTCCCGCACATAGGCGAGATGGGTCTTGTAGGGCTCGGTACGCGGTGGGTCCGGCGGATCGTCGCGCTCGGTGCCTGCGGGGAACCCGCAACGCGGACAGTCCCAGGTGTCCGGGATCTGCGCGTCGCTGGCGAAGCTGGGCTGTGTCTCGTGCCCGTTCGCGCACCAGAAGGAGACCCTGAGCCGGGGCGCGGTCTCCCCGCGCTCGGCCTCACCCATGGGCCCCGCCCCGACCCGGCTGCCTCGGATCGCGTTGCCACCTGCCACGGTCGTTACTCCCTGCCTGCCATCCTGCGAAGTCCTCAGTCTATGCAAGGCTCAACGCACGTCCAGTGCTGGGAGTTACTGACTTATGACTTCATCAACAGACCGAGCACCACGACGATCGCGACCCACACCAGGGCGACCACCACGGTGATCCGGTCCAGGTTCCGCTCGGCGACCGACGAACCGCCGACCGAGGACTGCATGCCCCCACCGAACATGTCGGAGAGACCGCCGCCCTTGCCCTTGTGCATCAGCACGAGCAGTGCCAGCAGGAAGCTGAAGACGATCAGCGCGATCTGGAACGCCGTTTCCACGACTGGACCAACTCTCTACGACGACGAACGACGGACAATTCCGGGAGCCGACCAGGGCGGCACAGGGCCTGCGGCCGGCCCCCGGACAGGGTACCGCTAGCTCGGGCTGTGGCCCCAGGGTCTACTGATCACGAAACCTGATGATCTTGACGAACTCCTCGGCGTCGAGGGCCGCCCCGCCCACCAGGGCGCCGTCCACATCCGGCTGCGCCATGATCGCGGCGACATTGCCCGACTTCACGGAACCGCCGTACTGGATGCGCACCCCGTCGGCCAGCGCGCCGTCGTACAGCTCGGCGAGCCGCGCCCGGATCGCCGCGCAGACCTCCTGGGCGTCGTCGGGGGTGGCCACCTCGCCGGTGCCGATGGCCCACACCGGCTCGTAGGCGATGACGATGCTCGCGGCCTGCTCGGCCGGCACACCGTCGAGCGCGCCGTCGAGCTGCGCCAGGGTGTGCGCCACCTGGCCACCGGCCTTGCGCACCTCCAGCGGCTCGCCCACACAGAGGATCGGGGTGATGCCGTGCCGGTAGGCGGCCTTCACCTTGGCGTTGCAGATCTCCTCGTCCTCGCCGTGGTACTGGCGACGCTCGGAGTGGCCGACGACGGCGTAGGAGCAGTTCAGCTTGGCCAGCATCGGCCCGGAGATCTCGCCGGTGTAGGCGCCCGAGTCGAAGGCCGAGATGTCCTGCGACCCGTACCTGATCTTCAGCTTGTCGCCGTCCACCAGCGTCTGCACCGAACGCAGATCGGTGAACGGTGGCAACACGGCCACCTCGACGTCCTCGTAGTCCTTGTCCGCGAGGCCGAAGGCGAGCTTCTGCACATGGGCGATGGCCTCAAGGTGGTTGAGGTTCATCTTCCAGTTGCCCGCCATCAGCGGAGTGCGCTGACTCACGCGCCCGCCCCTTTCTTCCCTGCTGTCCTGGCTGCCCACGGCGCGCGGACGCGCGGCGTGCTGGTGTCGGGGCTCTGCCGCCCCATCTCAGTCCTCCAACGCGGCCAGGCCCGGGAGGGCCTTGCCCTCCAGGTACTCCAGGCTCGCGCCGCCGCCGGTGGAGATATGGCCGAAACCGTTCTCGTCCAGGCCCAGCAGCCGCACCGCGGCCGCCGAGTCCCCGCCGCCGACCACGGTGAACGCGTCGCTGTCCACCAGGGCCTGGGCGACGGCCCTGGTGCCCTCGGCGAAGTCCGGGTGCTCGAACACGCCCATCGGGCCGTTCCAGAAGACGGTGGCCGCATCCGCGACCTTGGCGGCAAACAGCTCCCTCGTCCGGGGGCCGATGTCGAGGCCCATGAGGCCGGCGGGAATGGCGTCGGCGCCCACCTCGACCGGACCGGCCGGGGCCTTCGTCCTGAGGTCGGGGAACTCCTCGGCCGCCACCACGTCCACCGGCAGCACGAACTCCACGCCCCGCTCCTCGGCCCGCCGCAGATAGTCCTGGACGGTCGGGATCTGGTCGGTCTGGAGCAGCGAGGCACCCACCTCGTGGCCCTGGGCGGCCAGGAAGGTGAAGGCCATGCCGCCGCCGATCAGGATGCGGTCGGCGCGCTCCAACAGGTGGTCGATCACGCCCAGCTTGTCGGAGACCTTGGAGCCGCCGAGGACGACGGCGTAGGGGCGCTTGACGTCCTCGGTGAGCTGCTTGAGCACACCCACCTCGGTCGCGATCAGGCCACCGGCGGCGTGCGGCAGCCGGGCCGGCAGGTCGAAGACGGAGGCGTGCTTGCGGTGCACGGCGCCGAAGCCGTCGCCGACATAGAAGTCGGCGAGGGTGGCGAGCTGGTCGGCGAAGGCGCCGCGCTCGGCGTCGTCCTTGCTGGTCTCCCCCGCGTTGAAGCGCAGGTTCTCCAGCAGCGCGACCTGGCCGTCGGCCAGCCCCGCGACGGCGGCCCTGGCGCTGTCGCCGACCGTGTCGGTGGCGACGACGACATCCTGGCCGAGCAGTTCGCCGAGCCGACGGCCGACGGGGGCGAGGGAGAACGCCGGGTCGGGCGCGCCCTTGGGGCGGCCCAGGTGCGAGGCGACGACCACCCTGGCGCCCGCCTTGAGCAGGGTGCTGATGGTCGGCACGGCGGCCCTGATCCGGCCGTCGTCGGTGATGGTGCCGTCCGCGAGCGGGACGTTCAGATCGGCGCGGACGAACACCCGCTGCCCGGCGACACTCAGGTCGTCAATGGTCTTCATGGTTGTCTGGACTCCTTGAGGCTGGTGAAACCCGCTTCTGTCCCCATCGACGTGGCGGACGCGGCGAGGGCCCGCCGAGCGCTTCACGCACTCCGCGGGCCCCTTGGCCTGCCATTCGGCGGCCGGGCGGCGCCACGTTCAGCAGCGGGTCAGAGCCGCTCGCCCACGTAGACGGTCAGGTCCACCAGGCGGTTCGAGTAGCCCCACTCGTTGTCGTACCAACCGACGATCTTGACCTGCTTGCCCTGGCTCATCGTCAGCGAGGAGTCAAAGGTGCAGGAGGCCGGCCAGTTGACGATGTCCGAGGAGACGATGGCGTCCTCGGTGTAGTCGAGGTACCCCTTGAGCTGCCCCTCGGCGGCGGTGCGGAAGGCGGCGTTGACCTCTTCCTTGGTGACCTCGCGGTCCAGCTCCACCACCAGGTCGGTGACCGAGCCGGTGGGCACCGGGACGCGCATCGCGATGCCGTCCAACTTGCCCTTGAGCTGCGGCAGCACCAGCGCGGTCGCCTTGGCGGCGCCCGTGGTGGTGGGGATGATGTTCTCCGCGGCGGCGCGGGCGCGGCGCAGGTCCTTGTGCGGGAAGTCCAGGATGCGCTGGTCGTTGGTGTACGCGTGCACCGTGGTCATCATGCCCTTGACGATGCCGAAGCTCTCGTCGAGCACCTTGGCCATCGGCGCCACGCAGTTGGTGGTACACGAGGCGTTGGAGATGACGTCGTGCGCCGCCGGGTCGTACTGCTCCTGGTTGACGCCCATCACGATCGTGATGTCCTCGTTCTTCGCCGGGGCGGAGATCAGGACCTTCTTGGCGCCGGCGGCGAGGTGCTTGGCGGCGTCCTCGCGCTTGGTGAAGATGCCGGTGGACTCGATCACGATGTCGGCGCCCAGCTCGGCCCAGGGCAGGTTGGCCGGGTCGCGCTCGGCCAGGGTGCGGAACGTCTGGTTGCCGACCGTGATGGTGTCGTCGGTGTGGCTGACCTCTTCCTTGAGGCGGCCGAGGATGCTGTCGTACTTCAGCAGGTGAACCAGAGTCGCGTTGTCGGTCAGGTCGTTGACACCGACGATCTGGACATCCGCCCCCTGTTCAAGGAGCGCGCGGAAGTAGTTGCGACCGATACGGCCAAAGCCGTTGATTCCTACGCGGATCGTCACGAACCGATCTCCTCGTTGGTACGCCGGCGAAACAGATACCGGCGATGCTGTATTGGGATGTCCCCGACCGTCTCCGACCCTACCGCGCCGCGCCCCGGGGGGAGACATCGCCCAGGCGTGTTCGCCCCCCGGAACTCCGGCCGCGCGACACCGGATCAGGCGGCGGTCAGCCGACCATCTCCTCCGTGAGGTTGGACTCCGTCCCCGGAATGCCCAGATCCTGCGCCCGCTTGTCGGCCATCGCCAGCAGCCGGCGGATCCGGCCGGCCACCGCGTCCTTGGTGAGCGGCGGCTCGGCGAGCGCGCCCAACTCCTCAAGGGACGCCTGCTTGTGCTCCATCCGCAGCCGGCCGGCCGCCGCGAGATGGTCCGGCACCTCGTCGCCCAGGATCTCCAACGCGCGCTGCACCCTGGCCCCGGCGGCGACGGCGGCCCTGGCGGAACGACGGAGGTTGGCGTCGTCGAAGTTGGCCAGGCGGTTGGCCGTGGCGCGCACCTCGCGCCGCATCCGCCGCTCCTCCCAGGCCAACACGGACTCGTGCGCGCCGAGACGCGTCAACAGCGCGCCGATGGCGTCACCGTCCCTGACGACCACCCGGTCGACGCTGCGCACCTCGCGGGCCTTCGCCCCGATCTGCAGCCGCCGGGCGGCGCCGACCAGGGCGAGGGCGGCCTCGGGGCCCGGGCAGGTGACTTCGAGGGAGGAGGAACGCCCCGGCTCGGTGAGCGAACCATGCGCCAGGAAGGCCCCGCGCCAGGCGGCCTCGGCATCGCAGGTGGCTCCGGAGACCACCTGTGGTGGCAGCCCTCTGATGGGCCTGCCCCGGCCGTCGACCAACCCGGTCTGCCGGGCCAACTGGTCACCCCCGGCCACCACCCGCACCACATAGCGGCTGCCCCGGCGCAGTCCGCCGGGGGCCATCACCACCAGGTCGGATGAGTGCCCGAAGATCTCCAGAATGTCCCGGCGCAGCCGCCTGGCGGCGATTCCGGTGTCGAGCTCCGCCTCGATCACGATCCGCCCGCTCACCAGGTGCAGACCGCCCGCGAAGCGCAGGATGGACGACACCTCCGACTTGCGGCAGCAGGTGCGGGTGACGGGAAGGCGGGAGATCTCGTCCTTCACCGCAGCCGTCATCGCCATGGGCCGATCCTTCCATGCATCCGAAAAATACGGTCGTACGCGGCGGCCAGTAGCTCGGGGTCGTGCCGAGGAGAGCCGGCGCCGGCACCGGAGCCACCGCTCGCGGCCACCGGTGCCAACACCACATCGGCCCCCAGCCGTTCGGCGGCGGCCTGGCTCAGGCTCTCTCCGTCGGGGACGGCGGCCCGATCTGCCAGCACCACGTCGAAGGCGAGTTTAGGGGCGTGTTGTACCAAAACCTCCACATGACGCTGCGGTGAGAAGCCATCAGTTTCGCCGGGCTGGGGCGCGAGGTTGAGCGAGAGCACCCTGCGGGCCTTCGTGTCGACCAGGGCCTGAAGCAGCTCGGGCACCAGCAGGTGGGGGATGACGGAGGAGAACCACGAGCCGGGGCCGAGGACCACCCAGTCGGCGTCCAGCACCGCCTCCACCGCCTCCGGTACGGCCGGCGGATCGTGCGGCACCAGCATCACCTCCCGCACCTCCCCCGTGGTGAGGGCCACGGCCGCCTGGCCCCTGACCCGGGCCAGCTCGTCGGGGTGCGCCGGATCATGCCCGAGCACCGAGGCCTCCAGGGCCAGCGGCACCGCGGACATGGGCAGCACCCGGCCGTGCGCGCCCAGCAACTTGCCGACCAGGTCCAGGGCGCCGACATGATCGCCCAGCTGCTCCCAGAGCGCGACGATCAACAGATTGCCCACCGCGTGGTCGTGCAGCGCGCCCTCGCTCTGGAAGCGGTGCTGGATCACCTCGGACCAGGTGCGACCCCACTCGTCGTCGCCGCAAAGCGCGGCCAGCGCCTTGCGCAGGTCGCCCGGGGGCAGCACGCCCAGCTCGTCGCGGAGCCGGCCGCTGGAGCCACCGTCGTCGGCGACGGTGACCACGGCGGTGAGATCGCCGGTGATCCGGCGCAGGGCGGTGAGGGAGGCGGACAGGCCCATGCCCCCGCCGAGCGCGACGACCTTCGGCTGGGCCCCGCGACGGCCGCCCCGCGCCGTGCGGACGCCGCGGCGCCCCAGCAGGGGGGCGCCGCCGGCTGCCGCGCGACGCTGTCTTATCGCCTTGCGCGGCATCCCTACTCGCGTCCCATGTCACGATGGACGATCACGGTCTCCACTCCCTCCGCCGACAGCCGGCGGGCCAGCCGCTCGGACATGGCGACGCTCCGGTGCTTTCCGCCGGTGCAGCCGACGGCGATGGTCACATAGCGCTTGCCCTCGCGCCGGTAGCCGGCGGCGATCAGCTGCAGCAGCTCGGCGTAGCGGTCCAGGAACTCCTTGGCCCCCGGCTGGTTGAAAACATAGCCGGCCACCTCCTCGCTGGTCCCGGTGAAGGGGCGCAGCTCCGGCACCCAGTGCGGGTTGGGCAGGAAGCGGCAGTCCACCACGTGGTCGGCGTCGACGGGCAGGCCGTACTTGTAGCCGAAGGACATCACGGTGGCCCGCAGCTCGGGCTCGTCCCCGCCGGCGAACTGGGCGTCCATCTTGGCGCGCAGCTCGTGGACGTTGAGGTTGGAGGTGTCGATCACCAGGTCGGCGTCGCCGCGCAGCTCGCGCAGCAGATCGCGTTCGGCGGCGATGCCGTCGACGATCCGTCCCTCGCCCTGCAGCGGATGCGGGCGGCGGACCGACTCGAACCGCTGGACCAGGGCGTTCTCCGAGGCTTCGAGGAAGACGATGCGCCGGGTGACGCCCTTGGCCTCCAGGTCGGTGAGCGATTCCCGCAGGCTGTCGAAGAACCCGCGGCCCCGGACGTCGACCACCACGGCGATCCGGGCGACGTTGCCCTGGGAGCGGGCGCCGAGATCGACCATGGTGGGGATCAGGGCCGGTGGGAGGTTGTCCACCACGAACCAGCCCAGGTCCTCCAGGCACTTGGCCGCCGTGCTGCGACCGGCTCCGGACATGCCGGAGATGATGACCAGCTCCGGGGTGGCGGCGTCGTCGCCGGCCGGCCCGGTGGTGGGTTCCTCGCCTCTGGTGTGTTCACTCATCATGCTCAATCCCCCGCCTGTTCCTTTGTGAAGTGGGTCGTTGTGGGTGGCCTCTTCCGCGCTCGCTCAGTCCTCGACGATCTCACCGGTGGCCGTGTTGACCGCGGGGGCGGCCGGGGCCTGGCCGGCGAGGGCCGCGGCGACCGTCTCGGCGGTCCTGCGGCCTATGCCGGGCACCTCGCTGATCTCCTCCACGGTGGCGGCGCGGAGCCGTTTGACCGAGCCGAAGTGCTTGAGCAGCGCCTTCTTACGGGTCTCCCCGAGGCCGGGAATGGCATCGAGAGGACCCTTTCTTATCGATTGTGACCGTTTCCCGCGCTGATAGCGGATGGCGAAGCGATGCGCCTCGTCCCTGACCCGCTGCAGCAGGTAAAGCCCCTCGCTGGTGCGCGGGAGGATCACGGGATCCTCCTCGGCCGGCAGCCAGACCTCCTCCAGCCGTTTCGCCAGGCCGCAGACCGCGACATCGTCGATACCCAGCTCGTCCAGCGCCCGGCGGGCCGCCGCCACCTGCGGCTGGCCGCCGTCGACCACCACCAGCTGCGGCGGATAGGCGAAGCGCTTGGGGCGGCCGTCGTCCTCCACCGGGGCGGCGAAGGCGTCGTCCGTCTCCTCCTCGACCGCCCACTCCCCCGTGCGCTCGCGCTCGCGCAGATAGCGGCGGAACCGCCGGGAGACCACCTCGTGCATGGCCCGGACATCGTCCTGTCCGGCGAAGCTCTTGATCTGGAAGCGACGGTATTCGCTCTTCCGAGCGAGGCCGTCCTCGAAGACGACCATGGAGGCGACCACGTCGTCGCCCTGGAGATGGGAGATGTCGAAGCACTCGATGCGCAGCGGCGCCGAATCCAGGCCGAGGTTCTCGGCGATCTCCTCCAGCGCGCGGGATCTGGTGGTGAGGTCCGAGGCGCGCTTGGTCTTGTGCAGCACCAGCGCCTGCTGGGCGTTGCGCTCGACCGTGGTCATCAGATCGCGCTTGTCGCCGCGCTGCGGGACGCGCAGGCTGACGGCGGAGCCCCGGCGTTCCGTGAGCCAGTCGGTAAGCGGCTCGGCCGGCTCGGGCAGGGCGGGCACCAGGACCTCCCTGGGCACGCTCTCGCCGGTCTCCTCGCCATAGAGCTGCTGCAGGGCGCTCTCCACCAGCTCTCCGGTGGTGACGTTCTCCACCCGGTCGGTGACCCAGCCGCGCTGGCCGCGCACCCGGCCGCCGCGCACATGGAAGATCTGCACGGCCGCCTCCAGCTCGTCCTCGGCGAGGGCGATCAGATCGGCGTCGGTGGCGTCGGCGAGGACCACCGCGTTCTTCTCCATGGCGCGGCGCAGCGCCTCGATGTCGTCCCGCAGCCGGCCGGCCCGCTCGTACTCCAGGGCCTCGGCCGCCTCGCCCATCTCGGCCTCCAGGCGGCGGAGATAGGCGCCGGTGCGCCCGGCCATGAAATCGCAGAACTCCTCGGCCAGCGCGCGGTGCTCCTCGGGGCTGACCCGGCCGGTGCAGGGCGCGGAGCACTTCTCGATATAGCCCAGGAGGCAGGGGCGTCCGATGGCGTGCGCGCGTTTGAAGACCCCGGCGGAGCAGGTGCGGACGGGGAAGACGCGGAGCAGCAGATCCACCGTCTCGCGGATGGCCCAGGCGTGCGCGTAGGGGCCGAAGTAGCGAACGCCCCGGCGCTTGGCGCCACGGAGCACCTGGACCCGGGGGAATTCCTCGTTCATGGTCACCGCGAGTGACGGATAGCTCTTGTCGTCGCGGTACTTGACGTTGAATCGGGGGTCGTACTCCTTGATCCAGGAGTACTCCAGCTGCAGGGCCTCGACCTCGGTGGCCACCACCGTCCACTCCACCGAGGCCGCCGTGGTGACCATGGTGGCGGTGCGGGGATGCAGCCCGGTGATGTCCTGAAAATAGGAAGAAAGGCGCTGACGCAGGCTTTTCGCCTTCCCGACGTAGATCACCCGGCGGTGCTCGTCGCGGAACCGATAGACGCCGGGCGAGTCGGGAATCTCGCCCGGCCTCGGGCGGTAGCTGGAAGGATCGGCCATGACCGCAACCCTACTGCCGCCAACTGACAGTGAGCGAAGCACGCGGCTCCCCGGCCCGGCCCCGGACGGCTACCAACCGCGTTCGCGCCACTCGGGGAGGCTCGGTCGCTCGGCGCCCAGCGTGGTGTCCGCGCCATGGCCCGGGTACACCCAGGTCTCGTCGGGGAGTTGGGCGAACAGCTTGGTCTCCACGTCGTGCAGCAGGCTGGCGAACGCGTCCGCGTCGCCACGGGTGTTGCCGACGCCGCCGGGAAAGAGGCTGTCCCCGGTGAAGAGATGGGGGTGGCCGTCGGGGTCGTCGTAGACCAGCGCGACGGAGCCCGGGGTGTGCCCGACCAGGTGCCGGACGGTGAGGCGGCAGCGGCCCACGGCGACCTCGCCCCCGTCGTCCAGCGGGACCGAGGTGGGCACCGGGATGCCCTCGACGTCGTGGCGGCCGGCGTAGGTGGGTGCGCCGGTGGCGCGCACGACCTCTTCGAGCGCCTGCCAGTGGTCACCGTGGCGATGGGTGGTGACCACCCCGACGAGGCCGTCCGGGCCGATCAGTTCCAGCAGGGCGGGGGCGTCGGCGGCGGCGTCGATCAACAGTTGTTCGCCGGTGGCCCGGCAGCGGAGCAGATAGGCGTTGTTCTCCATCGCCCCCACGGCGATCTTGCTGATCACCAGGTGGGCCAGCTCGTGCGCGTCGGCGGGACCGCCGACCTGGACGTTCCCTGTGTACGGCATGCGCGTGAAGCCTCTCGGTGTTGGCTCGGGTCCGACTCGGAGGTGGTCGGGGCCCGCTCAGAGCGGGGGGAGTTCGGGCAGCGGCAGGGCGCTGGTCAGGCCGCTGCCCCGGGTGCGGCCGGAGAGCCATCCGACCAGGGCGGCCGGGGTGCCGGCGACCGTCCGCGACTCACCGTCCGGCCCGCCGGTGGGCCAGTGCCGGCCGTCCTCGGCGCGCAGCTCGATCGGGGGCAGCCCGGGGGCACCGACGAACCGGTCGGCGAGGTAGCGCAGCGCCCGGTCGAGGAAGGCGCCGGGCAGATCGGCCACCGTGCGGCCCACGCCGAGGTCGATGTGGTGCATCTCGACCTCGACCCAGCGGCGGAACGGCAGGCTGGACGCCAGATCGGTGATTCCGTTGCGGAGCCGGACCACCTCGGCCCAGCGCTGTTCGTCCAGCGCCCTGGCGGCGGTCAGGAACCGCTCGGAGCTGGTGCGCAGGTCGTCGAGCTGGGCGGCCGGCGGACGGGGTGCGTCCCGCTCGATGTCGGCGTCCCTGGCCTCGTCGCTCGGGTACATGGGCTGACCGGCGAGGATCCGGGTCAGGGCGTCCGCGTTGCGTGCGAGGTGGGCGAGCACATGGCCCCGGCTCCAGTTCGGCAGCAGGGAGGGGGCGGCCAGCTCCGCCGGCCCCAGCCCGGCGGCCGTGGCCAGCAGCGGGACGGTGGCGTCCTCGACGGCCGTCAGGTCGCTTTCGGGTGCGGTCATGATCACACGCTAGCTCGCCACCCCATCGAGTGAAAGAACGACGAGGGAACGCCGGAGAGAAGGGGCGAGGGCGGGTGGGGAGGTGGCCGGGGGCCGGGAATCGAACGCACGTGCTATAGGGTGCGGGGGCGGGACTCGGCATCCGGACTCGTTTGTCAGTGGTCCCCCATACCCTGGGATAGGTCGCTCGCCTCACGGGCGAACGCATCCAGATCACCCCAGATCAACAACGAAAGGTCCATCCGGCGTGGCCGACCGACTCATCGTTCGTGGCGCTCGCGAGCACAATCTCCGGAATGTCTCGCTCGACCTGCCCCGCGACTCGCTCATCGTCTTCACCGGGCTGTCGGGATCGGGCAAGTCCTCGCTCGCCTTCGACACGATCTTCGCCGAGGGTCAGCGGCGATATGTCGAGTCGCTGTCCGCCTATGCCCGGCAGTTCCTCGGGCAGATGGACAAGCCGGATGTGGACTTCATCGAGGGCCTGTCCCCCGCCGTCTCCATCGACCAGAAGTCCACCTCGCGCAATCCCCGCTCCACGGTGGGCACCATCACCGAGGTCTACGACTATCTGCGGCTGCTGTTCGCCAGGATCGGCAAGCCGCACTGCCCGGAGTGCGGCCGGCCCATCGCCCGGCAGTCGCCCCAGGCCATTGTCGACAAGGTGCTCGGCCTCGACGAGGGCAGCCGGTTCCAGGTGCTGTCGCCGCTGGTGCGGGAGCGGAAGGGCGAGTTCGTCGATCTCTTCGCCGATCTGCAGACCAAGGGCTACAGCCGGGCCAGGGTCGACGGCGCCACGATCCAGCTCGCCGACCCGCCCAAGCTGAAGAAGCAGGAGAAGCACACCATCGAGGTGGTGGTGGACCGCCTCACGGTGAAGGACAGCGCCAAGCGGCGCCTGACGGACTCGGTGGAGACGGCCCTCGGCCTCTCCGGCGGGATGGTCATCCTGGACTTCGTCGACCTCCCCGAGGACGACCCCCAGCGCGAGCGGATGTTCTCCGAGCATCTGTACTGCCCGTACGACGATCTCTCCTTCGAGGAGTTGGAGCCGCGCTCCTTCTCCTTCAACTCCCCCTTCGGCGCCTGCCCCGAGTGCACCGGCATCGGCACCAAGATGGAGGTCGATCCGGAGCTGATCATCCCCGATCCGGAGAAGACGCTGGAGGAGGGCGCGATCCACCCGTGGTCCCACGGCCACACCAAGGGCTATTTCAACCTGCTGATCGGCGCCCTCGGCGACGCGCTGAACTTCCGCACCGACATCCCCTGGGAGGGGCTGCCGCAGCGGGCCAAGAAGGCCCTGCTCAACGGCCACAAGACCAAGATCGACGTCCGCTACGAGAACCGCCACGGCCAGGAGCGGGCGTACACCACGGCCTTCGAGGGGGTGCTGCCGTTCATCCGCAGGCGGCATGCCGAGGCCGAGACGGATTCGGGCCGGGAGCGCTTCGAGGGCTATATGCGCGAGGTGCCCTGCGCCGCCTGTCAGGGCACCCGGCTCAAGCCGCTGATCCTGGCGGTCACGGTCCAGGGCAGGTCGATCGCCGAGATCGCCGGCATGTCGATCAGCGAGTGCGCCGATTTCCTCGGCCGGATGCGGCTCACCGCCCGCGAGAAGAAGATCGCCGAGCGGGTCCTCAAGGAGGTCAACGAGCGGCTGCGGTTCCTGGTCGACGTCGGCCTCGACTACCTCTCGCTCAACCGCGCCGCCGGCTCGCTCTCCGGTGGCGAGGCCCAGCGCATCCGGCTGGCCACCCAGATCGGCTCGGGGCTGGTCGGCGTCCTCTATGTGCTGGACGAGCCGTCCATCGGCCTCCACCAGCGGGACAACCACCGGCTGATCGAGACGCTGGTGCGGCTCCGCGATCTGGGCAACACGCTGATCGTCGTCGAGCACGACGAGGACACCATCAAGACCGCGGACTGGGTGGTGGACATCGGCCCGGGAGCCGGCGAGCACGGCGGCAAGGTGGTGCACAGCGGCCCCTACGCGGAGCTGCTCACCAACGCCGAATCGCTCACCGGCCAGTACCTCTCCGGTGCCCGGGTGATCCCCACCCCCGCCACCCGCCGCCCGGTGGACACCGACCGCATGATCACGGTGCACGGCGCGCGCGAGCACAACCTGCGCGGCATCGACGTCAGCTTCCCCATCGGGCTGCTGACCGCGGTCACCGGCGTCTCGGGCTCGGGGAAGTCCACGCTGGTCAACGACATCCTCTACACCCATCTCGCGCGGGAGCTGAACGGCGCCAAGTCGGTGCCCGGCCGGCACACCCGGGTCACCGGGGACGATCTGGTGGACAAGGTGGTCCATGTGGACCAGTCGCCCATCGGCCGCACCCCCCGGTCCAACCCGGCCACGTACACGGGTGTCTTCGACCACATCCGGCGGCTCTTCGCCGAGACGATGGAGGCGAAGGTCCGCGGATACCTGCCGGGCCGCTTCTCGTTCAACGTGAAGGGCGGTCGCTGCGAGAACTGCTCGGGCGACGGCACGATCAAGATCGAGATGAACTTCCTCCCCGATGTCTATGTGCCCTGCGAGGTCTGCCACGGCGCCCGGTACAACCGGGAGACGCTGGAGGTCCACTACAAGGGCAAGTCCATCGCCGAGGTGCTCGATCTGCCGATCGAGGAGGCGCTGGAGTTCTTCGCCGCGGTGCCGGGCATCGCCCGCCATCTGCGCACGCTCAACGACGTGGGCCTCGGCTATGTCCGGCTCGGGCAGCCGGCGCCCACCCTCTCCGGCGGTGAGGCACAGCGCGTCAAGCTCGCCTCCGAGCTCCAGAAGCGGGCCACCGGCAGCACGGTGTACGTGCTGGACGAGCCCACCACCGGGCTGCACTTCGAGGACATCAGAAAGCTGATCACGGTGCTCTCCGACCTGGTGGACAAGGGCAACACCGTGGTGGTGATCGAGCACAACCTCGACGTCATCAAGACGGCCGACTGGGTGCTGGACATGGGCCCCGAGGGCGGCGCCGGCGGTGGGCTGCTGCTCGCCGAGGGCACCCCCGAGGAGGTGGCGTCCGTTCCGACCAGCCACACGGGGAAGTTCCTCCGGGACATCCTGGGCGACGCGGTGAGCGACGCGACCCCGGTCGCGCCACGGGCCGCCGGCCGGAAGACCGCCAGGAGCACGGCGGCGGGCAAGGGAGCGGCGGGCACGGCCGGCAAGCCCGCCAGGAAGAAGGCCGCCGCCAAACGCTGATACCCCCCGTCGAGTTGTTTCCCGGAAGTTCCCGGTCGGAGTCTGGCGAAGCGTCAACTCCCTTGGAACGCTGAGCCGCTGGGCGTGCTCCCCGCACGCACACGGCAAGCGTTCCCAGGGAGTTCCCTTGCAGAGACTCATGGTGCGTCGAGCGTTTCGGGCGCCCGCACTGATCGCGGTGGCAGCCGCGTCCGCGCTGACCATGGGGTTGGTCCAGCCCGCGGGCGCGGTCACCCCACCGCGACAGGCCCCGGCCGTCGTCTCCACCGTCCCCACCGGGATCGTCGAGCACGACGGGCTGGAACTGTCCCGCACCCGGCAGCCGCTCGCGCCGGGCGCCGAGCTGACCAGCTATCAACGGCTGGAGTCCGACAAATGGTTGAGCGCCCACGCACTCAGCCTGGATCTGACCGCCGAGCTGGGCGTCGAATACCTCGGCCCGCCCCATGTCGCCGACGCCGCTCCGCTGAGCGAGCTGGTCGCCGCGCACGACCCGGGCGAGGGTCGCACCACGGTGGCCGCCATCAACGCCGACTTCTTCGACATCAACGCCACCAACGCGCCGCTCGGCCCCGGTCTCGACGGCGGCGAGCTGGTGCACGGCTCCGCGCACGGCGCCACCGAGGCGGTCGGGATCGGCCCCGACGGCGCCGGCCGCGTCCTGGGCCTGTACTTCGAGGGCACGGCGACCCTCCCCGACGGCGAGGCCGAGCTGGACGGCTACAACTCCCCCGAGGTACCACCGGACGGCATCGGGGTGTTCACCCCCCGGTGGGGCGAGGCCGACCGGGCCTTCCCGGTCGGCGAGGCCGAGGAGACCACGGAGGTGGTCGTCGAGGACGGCGAGGTCACCTCGGTCGCCGAGAAACCGGGCGCGGGCCCGATCCCCGACGGCGCCGTCGTCCTGCTGGGGCGCGAAGCCGGTGCCAGGACCCTGGCCACGCTGGAGGCCGGCGACCCGGTGGACCTTGAGTACGCGCCCCGCACCGAGGACGGCTCCGAACTGCCGCACAGCGCGGTCGGCGGCCGGGGCGTGCTGGTGGTCGAGGGCGAGCCGCAGGACTGGGAGGGCCTGCCCAACAACGCCACCGCGCCGCGGACGGCCGTTGGCTTCTCCCGGGACGGTCAGGAGATGTACGTGCTCAGCGTGGACGGCCGTCAGGCCCACTCCGGGGGCACCACGCTCACCGAACTGGCCGTGATGATGGCCGATCTGGGCGCCTACAGCGCGCTCAACCTCGACGGTGGCGGCTCCAGCACGTTGCTGGCCAGGCTGCCGGGCGCGGCCGGGACCGAGCTGGTCAACAGCCCGTCCGACGGGCAGGAGCGCGAGGTGCCCAACGGGCTCGCGATCACCGCGCCCACCGGCAGCGGCGAACTGTCGGGCCTCCGGGTGGAGAGCGCGGTCTCACCGGTTCACGCGCCGACGGCCGACCCCGTCCCCGGCGGCCATCCGGAGCGCGTCTTCCCCGGGTTGACGCGGGTGTTGTCCGCCGTCGGCCACGACGAGAGCTATGGCCCGGCCCAGGCGGACCCGCGCTGGCACTCCGACCGGCCCCGGGTCGGCACGGTCGAGGACGGGATCTTCCGGGCCCGCTCGTCCGGCGGCGTGGAGATCGGCGCCCGCCAGCGCGGCGTCGGCGGCACCACGGAGCTGACGGTCATCGGCGAGTTGACGGAGATCGCCACCACCACCCGACGTCTCGGCCTGGCCGGCGCCGGCTCCCGGGGCTCCTTCGGCGTGCTGGGGGTGGACGCGGCCGGCACCTCGGCGCCGATCGAGCCGGCGGACATCCGGCTGGAGTACGACGCGGACCTTCTCAGCATCGAACCTGACGTCGCCCGCGGCGGGTTCACCGTGACCGCCGGCCCGGTCGACTCCGCGTCCGACCTGGTCACGGTGACGGTCGACGGTGTCACCACCGTGCTGGCCGTCACGGTCGGCCTGGCCGACACGACGGTCGCCGACTTCTCCGACGCCGAGGAGTGGACCTTCGACCACGCCAGGGGGGACGGCTCGGTGTCGCCCGAGCCCGAGGCGGCGGACGGCGCGGGCCTCCGGCTCTCCTACGACTTCTCGCTGAGCACCGCGACCCGCGCGGCCTACGCCTATCCGCCGTCCGACATCGCGGTGCCGGGGCAGCCCGCCAGCTTCACGCTCTGGGTGCTGGGCGACGGCCGGGGCGCCTGGCCCTCGCTCCAGCTCCGCGACGCCCGGGGCACCGACCTGATCCTGCGCGGCGACCATCTGGACTTCGAAGGCTGGCGGCAGCTCAGCTTCGCGGTGCCGGAGGGCACCGCCTATCCGGTCTCGGTGCATCGGCTGTACCTCGCCGAAACCCGTCCCGAGCAGAGCTATGTGAGCGAGGTGGTCCTCGACGAGCTGCACGCCCTCACCCCGCCCGAGGTCGAACTGCCGGAACAGGCCCCCGCCGCCCATCCGTTGATCGACTCGGCCGCGGGGACCGACGGGCGGGACTGGCGGTTCGCCGTGGTTTCCGACGCCCAGTTCGTGGCGCGCGCCCCGGAGAGCGAACTGGTCGCCGCCGCGCGCCGCAGCCTCCGGGAGGCCAGGGATGCCGAACCCGACCTGGTGGTGATCAACGGGGATCTGGTGGACGAGGGGTCGCCCGAGGACCTCGCGTTCGCCCGGCAGGTGATCGAGGAGGAGCTGGGCGATGACCTGCCCTGGTACTACGTGCCGGGCAACCACGAGGTGATGGGCGGTTCCATCGACAACTTCCGCGACGAGTTCGGCGCGACCCGGCAGACCTTCGACCACCGTGGCACCCGGTTCATCACCCTGGACACCTCCTCGTTGACCCTGCGGGGCGGCGGCTTCGCACAGATCCAGGAGCTGCGTGCCCAGCTGGACGCGGCGGCGGGCGACCGCTCGATCGACTCGGTGGTGGTGCTGGGGCATGTGCCGCCACGGGACACCATGGCGCAGCCGGCCAGCCAGCTCACCGACCGTCTGGAGGCGGCGGTGCTGGAACGCTGGTTGACCGACTTCCGCCACCGGTCCGGCAAGGGGGTGGCCTACTTCGGTGCCCATGTCGGCATCTTCGACACCTACCGGCTGGACGGCGTGCCCTATGTGATCGGCGGCAACTCCGGCAAGGAGCCGGCGACGGTGCCCGAGGAGGGCGGCTTCAACGGCTGGCTGCTGGTCGGGGTGGACGCCGTCTCCCGCGCCGAACAGGCCGAGGCACGGCGCCACCCGGAACGGGCGCTGCCGGACTGGCTGTCCGTGCGCACCATGGCGCGGGTCGACGATCTGACGCTGACCGCGCCCGACCGGCTGGCGGTGGGCGAGACGGCCGCCGTGGAAGCCACCGTCGCGCAGGACGGCGCGGGCGGTCCGCGCGAGGTGCCGGTCGGCCCGCTGGTGAGCGCGGACTGGGACGGCTCACGGCCACTGCATCTGGGCCCGGCCGAGGAGGCCGGGCGACGGGCGGTGGCCGCCTTCGATCCGGCCACCGGCGAGCTGACCGGCCTGCGGCCCGGCGAGGTCACCCTGGAGGTGACCGTCAACGGGGAGACCAGGGAGGCTGCCGTGCGGATCACCCGCTGACCGGGCACCCCGCTCGATGCCCCCGGGGCCGCGGCCCCGGGGGCAGGGCGCTCACTTCAGGCCGACCTCCCGCATCTGGCGCAGCTCCTTCTTGAGATCGGACACCTCGTCCCGCAGCCGGGCGGCGATCTCGAACTGCAGCTCGGCCGCCGCCGCGCGCATCCGCTCGGTGAGCTGCTCGATCGTCTCGGCCAGCTCGGCGGCGGGCCGGTCCGTCAGCTGCTCCGGCTCCTTGGCCCTGCCCTTGGCCTTGCCGCCGGCCGGCACGCTCGGCACCGGCGCCCGGCCCCTGGCCGTGTCCACCGCCTGCCGAAAGCCCGTGCCCAGCAGCTGCTGGGTGTCGACGTCCTCGCGCGCGATCGACGCGACGATGTCGTTGATCTTCTTGCGGAGCGGCTGGGGATCGATGCCGCGCTCCTCGTTGTAGGCCAGCTGCCTGGCCCGACGGCGGTTGGTCTCGTCGATGGCCTTCTCCATCGCCGGCGTGATGCGGTCCGCGTACATATGGACCTGGCCCGAGACGTTCCGCGCGGCGCGGCCGATGGTCTGGATCAGCGAGGTGCCCGAGCGGAGGAAGCCCTCCTTGTCCGCGTCCAGGATGGCCACCAGGGAGACCTCCGGCAGGTCAAGGCCCTCCCGCAGCAGGTTGATCCCGATCAGCACGTCGAACTCGCCGGCGCGCAGCTCCCGCAGCAGCTCGACCCGGCGCAGGGTGTCCACATCGCTGTGCAGATAGCGGACCCGGATGCCCAGCTCCAGGAAGTAGTCCGTGAGATCCTCGGCCATCTTCTTGGTCAGCGTGGTGACCAGCGCCCGCTCGTCCCGCTCGGCCCGCACCCGGATCTCGTGGACCAGATCGTCGATCTGGCCCTCGGTGGGCTTGACCACGACCTCCGGATCGACCAGGCCCGTGGGCCGGATGATCTGCTCGACGACGCCGTCGCCCCGGGACAGCTCGTAGGATCCCGGCGTCGCGGAGAGATAGACCGTCTGCCCGATCCGCTCCTGGAACTCCTCCCAGCGCAGCGGCCGGTTGTCCAACGCCGAGGGCAGCCGGAAGCCGTGGTCCACCAGGGTGCGCTTACGGGAGGCGTCGCCCTCGTACATCGCGCCGATCTGCGGCACCGTGTTGTGCGACTCGTCGATGACCAGCAGGAAGTCGTCCGGGAAGTAGTCCAGCAGGGTGTAGGGCGGGCTGCCCGTCTCCCGGCCGTCCACATGCAGCGAGTAGTTCTCGATGCCGGAGCAGGTGCCGATCTGGCGCATCATCTCGATGTCGTAGGTGGTGCGCATCCGCAGCCGCTGCGCCTCCAGGAGCTTGCCCTGGCCCTCCATCGTCGCCAGCCGATCGGCCAGCTCCGCCTCGATACGGGAGATCGCGCGCTCCATGCGCTCGGGGCCGGCCACATAGTGCGAGGCGGGGAAGACATAGAGCTGCTGGTCCTGGGAGATGACCTCGCCGGTGACCGGGTGGAGCGTGGACAGCGCCTCGATCTCGTCGCCGAACATCTCGATCCGGACGGCCAGCTCCTCGTAGACCGGGAAGATCTCGATGGTGTCGCCCCTGACCCGGAAGGTGCCCCGGGTGAACGCCATGTCGTTACGGGCGTACTGGATCTCCACGAAGCGCCGCAGCAGCGCCTCCCGATCCGTCTCCTCACCCACCCGCAGCGGCACCATGCGGTCCACGTACTCCTGTGGCGTGCCCAGGCCGTAGATGCAGGAGACGGAGGCCACCACCACCACGTCCCTGCGGGTGAGCAGCGAGTTGGTCGCGCTGTGACGCAGCCGCTCGACCTCCTCGTTGATCGAGGAGTCCTTCTCGATATAGGTGTCCGTCTGCGGGACGTACGCCTCGGGCTGGTAGTAGTCGTAGTACGAGACGAAGTACTCGACGGCGTTGTTCGGCAGCAGCTCCCTGAACTCGTTCGCCAGCTGGGCGGCGAGCGTCTTGTTGGGGGCGATCACCAGGGTCGGCCGCTGCAGCCGCTCGATCATCCAGGCCGTGGTGGCGGACTTGCCCGTGCCGGTGGCGCCGAGCAGGACGACATCCTTCTCACCACCCGAGACGCGCTTCTCCAGCTCGGCGATGGCCGCCGGCTGGTCACCACTGGGCTGATAGGGGCTGACCACCTCGAAGGGGGTCGACGAGCGTTCGATGTCTGAGACGGGCCGCATGGTCCCCACCGTACGACGAGGCACTGACAACCGGGCTCGGCCCGCCTCGCCCCCACCGGTCTCACGCTGTTCAACTCACCGTCGCCGTCCGCCTACCCAGCGGTTTCCCGGCGACGGGCAGGCTCCTCGCGGTCCCACACGGACGCCGTTCCCCCACGGATACGAGGAGTTCCCCATGAGCTACGCCACCGCCGGTTGGCCGGGCTGGCTGCTCGGCGCCGTCGCCGTCACCGCGCTCTCGGTCAGCGAGCTGCCGGGCCACGGCTTCTCCCCCGCCACCGCGTCCGCCGCGCCGGCGAGCACCGCCGCCGCGTCCCCGCGCGGCCAGGGCCCGCTGATCGTCGCCCACCGGGGCGCCTCCGGGCACGCCCCGGAGAACACCCTGGCCGCCGCCGACGCCGCCGCCGAGCTGGACACCGCCTGGGTGGAAACCGATGTACAGCGCACCAGGGACGGCGAGCTGATCCTGCTGCACGACACCACCCTCAACCGCACCACCGACGTGGAGGAGGTCTTCCCCGACCGCGCGCCCTGGCGGGTCTCGGACTTCACCCTGGCGGAGATCGACCGGCTCGACGCCGGCAGCTGGTTCGGCCCCGACTTCGCCGGGGAGGGCGTCCCGACGTTGGCCGAGTTCCTGGACCGGCTCTCCGCCAACGATCAGCGGCTGCTGCTTGAGCTGAAGTCCCCCGACGACTACCCGGGCATCGAGGAGGAGATCCTGGCGGAGCTGGGCGAGCGGGGCTGGCTCGACGAGTGGTACCCGGGGCAGCGGCTGGTGCTGCAGAGCTTCGACGCCGCCTCGGTGCGCACGGTGCACGAGCTGGCGCCGCGCGTCGAGACCGGCTTCCTCGGCACGCCCCCGGTGGCCGAGATCGCGGACTACGCCGAGTTCGCCGACCAGATCAACCCGCGCCACGCAGATCTGACCGCAGCCTATGTGGAGAGCGTGCAGGCGGTGCGGGGTCCGCACGGCCGGCCGCTGAAGGTCTACACCTGGACCGTCAACGACGGGGCGCTGGCCACCCGGGTGGCGGAGCTGGGCGTGGACGGGATCATCTCGGACGTCCCCGAGGTGGTGCGGGCGGCGCTGGCCTCCTGAGCGCCGCCCGTGCCCGGCGGCTCACCGACCGGCATTGTCAGTGGGCCGCCCTAGGCTGAGCGCCATGACTGAGGAGAGCGGCTGCGTCTGGGCCGTCGAGCAGAGCCCGATCGGCCCCCTGCTGCTGGTGGCCTCGGCGGCCGGCCTGGTGCAGGTCGCCTTCCACGCCGATCCGGGGACGGTGCGGCGGGCGCTGGCGCGGCTGTCCGCGGAGCTGGGCGTCCGGGCGGAGCCGGCGCCGGCCGGGCATCCGGTGGTGGCGGAGGCTGCCGAGCAGCTGGCGGCCTACTTCGCGGGCCGTCGCCGGGCCTTCGAGCTGCCGCTGGACTGGTCGCTGACATCCGGATTCACCCAGCGGGTGCTGCGGGAGCTGGCGGTGTCGGTGCCGTTGGGCAGCGTGGTCACCTACCAGGAGCTGGCCCTGCGGGTGGGTGAGCCGGGCGCCGCGCAGGCGGTGGGCGGGGCCATGGGGGCGAATCCGCTGCCGGTGGTGGTGCCCTGCCATCGGGTGGTGGCATCCGGCGGGGGCATAGGCGGCTTCAGCGGGGGTCTGGAGACCAAGCGGGAGCTGCTGGCCCTGGAGGGGGTGTTGCCCAGCCCGCTCTTCTGAGGAGGCGGTCTCCGCCCTTCTGTACCGATACTGGTGCCGGGGCCGCGCCGGATCCGTGGTTCTTCCCGGCGCCCTCGCCAGGCGCGAGCCCGACGCCGAGCGTCGTCCGGCCCCAGGCAAGGAGGGCGACGATGGCTGGGGCCCAGGATCGGCCGACGATCACCTACTGTTCGCTGGACGCGCTGCGCGCCCGTGGCTGGACGCCGTTCCTGGTCCGGGGCTTTCTGGGCCGGCCGGATCGCACGGCGCCGGTGGAGCTGTATCTCAGCGCCCGGGTCAGGGAAGCGGAGTCGCTGCCGGAGTTCCTGGCCGCCAGGGAGCTGCGCAGGCGCAGGGCGCGGGCGCAGCGCGAGGCGGGCGAGCGCCGTCGGGCCGAGGCGCTGGCGGCGATCCTGGCCGCGCCGCTGGGGCTGCCCCGCCTCACGGAGGCCGAGCTGGCGGAGCGGGCGGTGGCCCATCGCAATCTGCGGGATGCCCAGCGGGCCGCGCTGTCCTGGGGGCACCGGCCGCGTCCGCGCACGGTGGACGAGCTGACGCCCGCCGAGCTGGGCAGATGGCAGGTGCGCTGGCTGTGGGAGGCGCTGCTCCCGCATGCCGCGCTGCTCGACGCACTACCGCCCGGCGACAGCCGGGCCGAGGGCCGGCGGCTGCTCACCGAGCGGTGTTACGACGCGATAGCGGCGGCCTATCCGGCACTCCGCCCGGAGTGCCGGGAACAGCGGGCCGCCGCGCTGGGGGATGCCCCGGAGGGATCCTGAGGCGTCGGGTCGCCGATCGGTCGATCAGCCGGCTCACACCTCGGCGTCCTGGTCGCGCAGGAACTTCATGGGGTCTATGGCGGTGCCGTAGTCGGCGCTGGTCCTGATCTCGAAGTGCAGGTGGGGGCCGCTGCTGTTCCCGGTGTTGCCGGACAGCGCGATCCGCTCGTCGGCGGAGACCTGCTGGCCCACCTGGACGTCGACCTGCGACAGGTGCGCGTACTGGCTGAAGGTGCCGTCATCGTGCTTGATCACCACGGCGTTGCCGTACGCGGGGCCGTCCCCGGCGCCGTTGCCGCCGGCCTTGACCACGGTGCCGTCGTGGACGGCGTGCACCTCGGTGCCGCTCGGCACGGCGAAGTCCTGACCGCTGTGCTTGGCGGCCCAGCGGTCACCGCTGTTGCCATAGGTGGCCGACAGCTCGTAGTCGTCCGAGATGGGCGACACCCAGTCGGCGGCCTTGTCGGTCTCGGCAGCCTTGGCGGCCTTGGCGGTGCCCTCGCCCGACTCGGCGGCGGCCCGCAGCGCCTCGGCCTGGCCACGCGTGGTGTCGGCCAGCTCGCTCGCGGTGCCGGAGGCGAAGGCGTCGGCGTTCGTGCCCTCGGCGGCCACCGCGGCACCGGTCAGCGCGACCGTGGCGCAGGCGCCGGCCACGACAGCGGCGGCGGCACGGGCACGGAGGGTCCTGGGGGCGCGGGTCGTGATGGTGGTGGTGTTCAGCATGAAGGGACATCCTCTGAGATTCGGGGGCATCCCGACCGAAACCAGCCGGGCGAATCTCATTGATAACGGGCATTTCCCCCGAGCACAAGAACCCTCATTACTAGCCGTCCCCGTAGTCGTCACGGCCGGAATAACGGGCCCGATCACCGCCGTCGAGAACGCCACGGAACGCCGTCCGGAAGCCGTTCATGCCATGAGGAAGCCCGGCACACGCCGCTGACCTGTCATTTCTTCCGACTGTCCGGAAGTCGGCGAGTGTGCCGGGCGAAATTCCCATCGGCCAGGACCGAAAGTCCCGGGCCTTTGGTCACCTGGTTTTCCTATCCACCCTCGTAGGCCCCCGAGGGGCTGTGTCGACCGTCACGTGGAATGCGGCGGGCAGGCCCGGAAAAGGGCGGTCGGATTGCCGAATTCAGGGTGCGCACAGCGCGGACGGAAGCCTCGGGACGGCCTTTTCGTCACTGCGGATACAGCTCGAAGGTGGCGCAGCGGCGGCCGCCGAAACGGGGCGCGTCGGCCTCGGCGGCCCTGGTGAGCAGCTTCCGCGCGTAGCCGACCGGCTCGTGGTCGCCCAGCCCCGTGATGTAGGCGCGGTGCTCGGCGAGGGAGGCGATGCCCCGCTCCAGCGACCGCTCGCCGAGCGGTTGGGCGTGGGTGGGATGCGGGGCCGCCGCCACCGCCACCCAGCGCACCCCGCCCCAGGGCTGGAGGCCGCCCTCGGCGAGCTGTTCGGGAAAGATCCAGCGGTTGCCCGCGTCGCCGGCGGCGTCCAGCACGGCGCGGCCCACCACCCGGTGGTCCGGGGTGTTCCAGTAGGTGCCGCCCCAGGTGTCGTGGTGGTTGAGGGTGAGCAGCAGCTCGGGGCGGTGCCGACGCACGGCGGCCGCCAGATCGGCCCGCAGCCGGGGGCCCGGCTCGATCACGCCGTCGCGATGGTCGAGGAACTCCACGGTGTCCACGCCCACCGCCGCCGCGCTGGCGATCTGCTCGGCCTCCCTGATCCGGGCCGACTCCCCGGGCTCGATGCCGTCGATGCCGGCCTCTCCCCTGGTGACCAGCAGATAGGTCACCTCCTTGCCCGCCTCGGTCCACTCGGCCACCGCTCCGGAGGCCCCGTACTCCAGGTCGTCGGGGTGGGCGACGACGGCCAGTGCCCTTCGCCAGTCCAGGGGCAGGGGGGTCAGTTGGTCGGGCACCACGGTCTCCTCACGGTCGACGGGGTGGGCCGGAGGCCGCTCGCCGGCGGGCGACGGACGACGGAGGGGCCCAGCGGGAGCCCACTCACCCTAACCAGCGCCGTGGTCGGCGCCCCCGGTCGTGCCGCCGCCCGTCCGGGCGAGCCGCAGCCGGCAGCGGCCGGCCCGCCGGTCAAGCGTCTCCCACGCGGCCTGGGCGCTCTCGCCCCGCCGGAAGGCCAGCGCGCGTTCGCACAGCGCGAGCGCGGCGGCGTGCTCGCCCCGGCGCTCGTGGTGCAGCGAGAGCCGGTTGAACACCACCAGATCCCGCACTCCCCCGTCGACGGCCGACCGCCAGATCCGGGCGGCGTCCGCGTCACGCCCCCGGCGTTCAAGGCCCCGCCCGACATAGCGGGCCGCCCGGCCGAGCGCCGCCAGATCGCCCGCCGCCCGCAGCAGCGGCAGGACGGCGGCCAGCTCGTCCACCCACGCCGGATCGTCGCCGTAGTGGGAGACCAGCGCGGCTCCGGCGCTGCCGGTCGCGCAGAGACCGAGCGTGGCGCAGGACCAGCAGCCGCCGCAGTCGGCGAGCGCCGCGATGGCCGCGGCCGGCTCGGGGAAGAGTTCCAGCAGGTGGCGCGGGGGTTCGGGGCCCTGATCCAGGGCGGCGAGCCAGGTCACCGAGGGCGCCACATCGGACCGTCGGGTCCGTGGGTCGGCCAGCAGCAGACGCAGCGCGGTGTGCAGCGCCTCGCGCGCCAGCTCGGGCCGTGCCGGCCCGAAGACGGCGGTGGGCCCGCTCACCATGCCGCCGAACCAGCCCCAGAGCCGCCCGGCCTCCGGGCAGCCGTCCCGCTGGAGGGTGGTCAGCGCCCGTGTCCAGGCGTCGGCGCCCCCCTGCCAGTGGGCGATCAGCCGGTGCGCGGCCCGGTGCTCCGTCCCCAGCCCCTCGGTCTCCGCGTCGCAGCGGGCCCGCCCGCGCCGCTCCCGGTGAAGCACCTCGGCCGTGGGTTCGGTGAGCCGCGCGAGATCGGTGTGGCCGTCGGCCTCGGCTCTGGCGAGCAGTTCGAAGAGGAGCGCGGCGGTCACCTCGGCGTCCGAGTCCGCCCGATGCGCCCGATGGGCGATGCCCAACGAGGCGACGCAGGTGGTCAGTCGGTGGTTGGCCAGCTCGGGCAGGTAGCGGCGGGCCAGGGCCAGGGTGTCCAGTGCCGTCTCGGGCAGCCGACCGGCCCCGGCCAGCTCCAGCTCCATGGCGAGGAACCGCAGGTCGAAGCCCACGTTATGGGCGACCAGGACCGCGCCTTCCAGCCTGCTGACGACCTGGGGCAGCACGGCGGCGAAGCGCGGGGCCGCGGTGCTCTGCGCCAGGGTGATCCCGTGGACATGCACCGGTCCCGTGTCCCGGCCGGCGTCGAGCAGGCTGCTCCAACGGTCGGTGATCCGACCGTCCTCCACGGTGACCAGGGCGAGGGAGACCATGCGGTCGCCCCGTTCGGGGGCGAGCCCGGTGGTCTCGCAGTCGAGCACCACGAAGCGGTGGGCGCGCAGTATGTCGCTCGGTGGGGGATCCATGGGAGTCATGGCAGTTGACGAGGGAGACGGGGAGCGTGGGCGCGCTCAGCGCCAGCCGTGGCGCGCCTGGAGGTTGTGCACGACGCGCTGGAACCGCGCGCGGTCCAGGGCGCACGCCTCCCGCCGCATGCCGTCGGGATGCACCCGCAGCACGCGTTCCAGATGCACCCAGGAGTCGCGGCCGGAGCGGTCCCAGGGGCCGGAGCCCAGGGGCAACCACTCTTCGTCGCCCTCCTTGACGCGGCTGGAGAGCTGCACCGCGAGCAGCGTCTCCCGCTGGGCCTCACGGGCCACCACCAGCACCGGGCGGTCCTTCCCCCGGCCGTCGCCCTCCTCGTAGGGGACCCAGGTCCAGACGATCTCGCCGGGATCGGGATCCCCGTCGGGCTCCGGGGCGTACTCGGTACGGACGGCGCCGACGCCGCGCGGCTCGACCTCGACGGTGGCGGAGGCGCCATGGCGGCCGGGTATCTCGTCTGACTGGATGCTGTCCATGGAACCCACGGTATCGCCGCCGCCCAGCCGGACTGTCAGTGGCGGGGGTTAACGTTCGGGTAGTCGACTTCGGCCGTGGTCACGGGCGTTGGCGGAGGCGTCGGCGGCGGCCGGCGACGGTGCCCGCTCCCCTGATCCCGGTGTGGTGTCAGAAGTCGGCGGAACGAAGGGTGCGTTCGCGAATGTTGTCGAGAAAGACGGGCACGTCCTCCATGGTCGTCCCCGTGCACTGCACGATCAGATCCATCACGTCGCCGGCGGACAGCGCCCCGACCACGGGGTGGACATGCGCCAGGCCGACCCGCTCCTCCATACGTTTCAACACATGGATGGCGAGGTTCAGTTCGGGCACGCGATCGGTGTGGCCGAAGTCCAGGCTGCGCCGCATCACCCACATGTCGGGGATGATCTGGCCGAAGACGATGATGTGCGCCAACGCGAACATCGAACGGGCGCACTGCCGCGCGCTCTCGTCCGACTCGTCCTGAAGCGCCCGCACGGCCTCCTCGTCCTCGGCGAGATGGGCCTTGATGAGGGCCACCGCGTGCAGCACCTCGTCCCTGCTGTACGGCCTGACCGCGTCGTCCACGCCCCAACTCCCTGCTCACTGTGCGCTGATCAGTGGAGCACTCAGTGTGTCAGGTTTGTCCGCCGGATGGGTCCGTTCGCCAAGCCCCGTCCCCGCTCCCCCTCTTGGGCGTCACGGCCGCCGAACCGCGCCCCCGTTCCACGCGGGACGCTCCGCGTGGTCCACCCGCACCACCACGTCCGCCACCTCCTCCGGCCGCTCGTCGGCGGCGTAGCCGGCGAAGGCGGGCAGGGTCCACTGCCACTCCGCCGGCGTACGCCGGGCCAGCGCGCCCGCGGAAAGGCTCAGATGAACGACGAGATCGGCCGGGAACCACCGACCCAACAGAAAGACACCATGGAGCAACAACACACCGCCCGGCGGCAGTTCGACATAGGCGCTGCGCGTCGCCCGATCCAGCTCCCGGTCCCAGAGATCCGGCAGCACCCGCCCCGTGCCGCCGGGGTCGAGCGGGGTCAGCACCTCGCGCCAGAGGGCGCTCACATCCCACCAGGACTCCCGATAGGCGTCCGGGTCCCGGCGGCCGAACTCGTAGCGCAGCGAGGCGGCCCTGAGGAACCCGGCCGCGTCGACCACCACCGCCGACCGCCCGCGCAGCCTCAGCTCCTCGGCGACGGCCGCCGCCAGCCGGCCGCCGCCGGCCACCGGGGCCCCGTCGATCAGCACCCGCCGCCAGGTCGGCTCGGACGCATCCCGCCCCCCGGCGTCAGGGCCTGGCGCCGGGGCCAGGATCCGCTCCGTCAGCTCCCCGGCCAGCCGTTCCCAGGTGATCGCCTCCAGTCGCATCACCCCATCATCGCCGCAGCGGCACGCCGCGCGCCCCCGGGGCTGCCGGGGGGCGCCGGGGGGCGCGTTCTTCCCTCCGTGCGCCGCGCGCCGCACGATAGAGCCATGACCCACGACCAGGAACCGGTCCGGCTGGAGCCCTATGTCGAGACGCTTCGCGCCCGGTTACCCCCGGAGCAGTTCATTCTGCTGATGCGCACCTTCCATGCCCTGCTCACCGACGGTGGCGCGTTGCGTCTCCCCCTGGTGCCGCACCCGCCGGGCGAACGCGAGCCCTTCACCGCCGAACTGCAGAGCGAGATGCTCACCCTGATGCGACTCACCGCCGCCCCCTGACCCGCCGTCACCCCTCCCCCGCCGCCCCGGAACGCTCCCGACTCCCCGTCTCCCTGCCCATCGGGGCCCCTGACCCCGAACGCGCCGGCCCGCCGAGAACGCGAGGACGCGCAGACCTCCCCGGGGTTCGCCCCGACCGGGCCGGCGGGTGTCATCTTTTTGCTAGGTGTTTTCCGAACAACACCACAGGGAGCGAAAGGGGAGATATATGCCGGATGTCTCCGAGCATATCGCCGGCCTCGCCAAGCGGGGCTCGGAGCCCGTGGTGGTGCAGACCCTCCGATCCACGGCGGCGGCCACCCTCGCCTATATGGCCGCGCGTTGGCTGACGGATGTCACCGCCCCACTGCTGGCCCCGCTGACCGCGCTGCTCGTCGTCCAGGTCACCCTCTTCGCCACCATCACCACCGGCGTGCGCCGGGTCAACGCCGTGGTCACGGGCGTGCTGTTGGCCTCCGCCTTCAGCGCGGTGGTGGGCCTCAGCTGGTGGAGCCTGGGCCTGCTGATCCTCGCCGCGCTGACGGCCGGCCACCTGGTGCGGGTGAGCGAGTTCGTTCCCGAGGTGGCCATCAGCGCGATGCTGGTGCTCGGCGTGACCCAGGTCGCGGAGACCGCGCTGGACCGCGTGGTGGAGACGGTCATCGGGGCGGTGGTCGGGCTGCTGTTCAACCTCGTCTTCATCCCGCCCGTCTGGGTGCGCTCGGCCGGCGAGGACATCGAGGAACAGGCCCGACGGATGCGACAACTCCTCATCCGACTGAGCGAGGAGGCCGACGAGAACGACTCCCCCCACCCCCAGCTGCCCGACAAACTGGAGGAGGCGCGCCAGCTCGACCACGACGTCGCCCAGGTGGACGCCTCGCTCACCCAGGCGGAGGAGAGCCTGCGGTTCAACCCCCGGGCCAAGGAACCGCTGCTCACCCGCATCGTGCTGCGCACCGGCCTCGACACCCTGGAGGTCTGCGCGGTGATCCTGCGAACGATGTCCCGCAACATCAGCGACCTGGCCGCCCGCCGCACCGACGAACCACTCTTCCCCGACGATGTGGCCCCGGCCATGCGGGAGCTGCTGACCAACCTGGCCGGCGCCGTCGACAGCTTCGCGACCCTGATCACCAGCCAGGTCAGCAGCGCGGCCGACGAGGCGGAGGCGTTCCTGGAAGTGGAGCTGGAGGCCGCGCGGATCTCCCGGGAGCATGTCGCCAAACTGCTGCTGGCCCGGGTGCAGGAGCACCCCAAGCAGTGGCAGTGGCATGGCTCGCTGCTCGCCGAGGTGGACCGGATGCTGGAGGAGTTGGACATCCAGAAGCGTTCCACCAACCTGGCGGCGGAGCTGGACCGCGTCTCCCGGGAGGAGCGCGAGCAGTATCCACGCCTCTACCGGATGCGCCGCCGCGCCCAGCGGCTGCAGCGGCGCGTCAAACGCGCGTGGCAGGCCCGCACCGGCTGAGCCCTGGCGCCGGCCGCCGGCCGAGGCCGGTGACGGCCGGTCAGGAACCGAAGGAAATACTGCCGTTGATGGTGCCCGCCTGGATCACCGGGCCGGTGACCCGCGCGTCGCCGGAGATCTCGTTGTGCACCCCGCCCCCGAGCTCGGGCCGGTGGGTGTCCGCCCAGTCGCGCAGCTGACCGGCGAACTCGTCGTCCCCCTCGGCGCGCTGCGTGAGGCGCCCCGCCAGCGCTCGCACGGCCTCGTCGTCCGCCGGATCGACGGGCTCGGGGTCCTCCCCGGCGGCAACCCTGCGGGTCAGTGACAACAGCGCGTCCCAGGCCCGCCGGCCCACCTCATTCGCGGCACTCGCCGCAGCCGCGGTGACCAGGCCGACAACGGATTGAAGGTCCATGGGGCAACGGTAGTGGCCCGGACCCCGACACCGCCACGGGAACGGCGGATCAGTCCGACCCCGCCAGCACCACCAGCCGCTCCCACAACTCCCCCACCCGCGCGTCGAGTTCGGCGAGCGTGCCGTCGTTGTCCACCACGAAGTCCGCGATGGCCAGCCGCTCCTCGCGGGTGGCCTGGGCCGCCATTCTGGCGCGCGCGTCGGCCTCGCCCATCCCCCGCGACCCGGTCAGCCGGGCCAGTCTGGTCTCCTCGGTGGCATCCACCACGACCACCGCCGCATAGCGGTGCGAAAGCCGCTCCTCGGCGAGCAGCGGCACATCGTGCACCACGACCTGCCCGGGGCCGGACTGCGCCTGCAACTCGGCCGAACGCCGCGCCACCAGGGGGTGCACGATGCCGTTCAGCACCTTGCGGCGCTCGGGGTCGGCGAAGACCAGACGCCCCAGCCGCTCCCGGTCCAGTGCCCCGTCGGCGCCCAGCACCTCGTCGCCGAACTCGGCGACCACCGCGGCCAAGCCCGGCGTCCCCACGGCCACCACCTCGCGCGCGATCCGGTCGGAGTCCACGATCACCGCGCCACGGCGCGCCAGAGCGCGCGCGACCTCGCTCTTGCCGGAGCCGATACCCCCGGTCAACCCCACTGCCACCATGCGGGCAGGCTACGCTACGGCGTTCCGTCGCCGTCCTCGCGTTCGGCGAGAAAGCGCTCGAAGACCTCGCCCAGCTCGTCCGCCGAGGGCAGCTCCGCGGGCTCCGCCACCAGATTGCCCCGGGTGGCCGCGCCGGCGACCGCGTCGTACTGCTGCTCAAGACCGCGCACGACCGCGACCAGGTCCGTCTCGCCCTCGGCCAACTCGCGTTCGATCTCGTCCTGGGTCTTCAGCGCCTGGCTGCGCAGCACATGAGCCGCCTCCGGGAGCACCAGGCCGGTGGCGGCCGTGATCGACTCCAGCACCACCAGCGCCGCGTCCGGGTAGCGGGACCTGGAGATGTAGTGCGGCACATGGGCGGCGACGCCGACCACATCGTGCCCGCCCTGTTCGAGCCGCAGCTCCACCAGCGCCGCCGCGCTCCCCGGCACCTGTGCCTCCTCGAAGACCGAACGCTGCAGGGGGATCAGCTCGGCGCGGTTGCCGTGCGGGGTGAGGCCGACCGGCCGGGTGTGCGGCACCCCCATCGGAATCCCGTGGAACGTGACGGCGAGACGGACCCGAAGCCGCTCCACCAACTGCCCCACGGCGGCGGCGAAGCCCTCCCACTCCACATCGGGCTCGGGTCCGGAGAGCACCAGGAACGGCTGGTGGGTGGCGTCCCTGGCCAGGCGCAGCTCCAGCGCGGGGTGTTCGTAGGCGGTCCAGCGCTGCCGACGGAACGTCATCGTCGGCCGCCTGGCGCGGTAGTCCACCAGACGGTCGTGGTCGAACCGGGCGACGGGAACGGTGGGGCCGGCGAGCAGCTGTTCCACCAGTTGGCCGCCCGTGTCACCCGCGTCGATAAATCCGTCGAAGTGGTAGAGCAGGACGGGCCCGGCGCTCTCAGCTCCCCCGACGGCCTCCTCCACCCGTGCCACCCCGTCGGGCTCCCATGCGTACAACTCCTGCGGATCACGCACCGTCCCCGTTCTCCTTCCGGTGTCCTCGCATGCTTGGCGTCTCCCGGGTCAACGCCGCGATCGCGAAGCGCATTCCCGCGGTCAACATGGCGGCGTCCGCGGCCCGTTGTCAAACAGCCAGCCGAACAGGCCGCCAGCCGGGGCGAGAAACGGCCAGGGGCCCGTTTCCAGAAGGAAACGGGCCCCTGAGCACGGGACCGAGCCCGTGGCAGCCTGGGTCAGCTCTGACCGCCGGCCAGCTTCTCGCGAAGCGCGGCCAGCGCCTCGTCCGAAGCCAGGGCGCCGGAGTCCTCCGCCGGGCTGGAGGAGTACGAGCTGCCACCGCCCGAACCGCCGCCGGCCTGCGGGGCGCTGCCGCCGCCACCGGCGGCCTCCGCCTCGGCCTGCGCGTCCGCCTCGCGGGACTTGATGACCTGCGCCTGGTGCTGCTCGAAGCGCTGCTGCGCCTCGGCGTACTGGCGCTCCCACTCCTCGCGCTGCTTGTCGAAGCCGGGCAGCCAGTCGTTCGCCTCCGGGTCGAAGCCCTCGGGGTAGATGTAGTTGCCCTGGTCGTCGTAGGACGCCGCCATGCCGTAGAGCGTCGGGTCGAACTCGACCACCATCGGGTCGGCGCCGAAGTTCTCGTTGGCCTGCTTCAGCGAGAGGCTGATCCGACGACGCTCCAGGTCGATGTCGATGACCTTGACGAAGATCTCGTCGTTGACCTGGACGACCTGCTCCGGGATCTCCACATGGCGCTCGGCCAGCTCGGAGATGTGCACCAGGCCCTCGATGCCCTCGTCCACCCGGACGAACGCGCCGAACGGCACGAGCTTGGTGACCTTGCCCGGGACGACCTGACCGATCTGGTGCGTCCGCGCGAACTGCTGCCACGGGTCTTCCTGGGTCGCCTTCAGCGACAGGGAGACGCGCTCGCGGTCCATGTCCACGTCGAGCACCTCGACGGTGACCTCCTGGCCGACCTCGACGACCTCGGAGGGGTGGTCGATGTGCTTCCAGGACAGCTCGGAGACGTGCACCAGGCCGTCCACGCCACCCAGGTCCACGAAGGCACCGAAGTTGACGATGGAGGAGACGACGCCGGAGCGCACCTGACCCTTCTGGAGGGTGGTGAGGAAGGTCTGGCGGACCTCGCTCTGCGTCTGCTCCAGCCAGGCGCGGCGGGAGAGAACCACGTTGTTGCGGTTCTTGTCCAGCTCGATGATCTTGGCTTCGAGCTCCTTGCCGACATAGGGCTGGAGGTCGCGGACCCGGCGCATCTCCACGAGGGAGGCCGGCAGGAAGCCACGGAGACCGATGTCGAGGATGAGGCCGCCCTTGACGACCTCGATGACGGTACCGGTGACGATGCCGTCCTCGTCCTTGATCTTCTCGATGGTGCCCCAGGCGCGCTCGTACTGGGCGCGCTTCTTCGACAGGATGAGACGGCCTTCCTTGTCCTCCTTCTGGAGAACAAGGGCCTCGATCTCATCGCCGACGGCGACAACCTCGTTGGGGTCCACGTCGTGCTTGATCGACAGCTCTCGCGAGGGGATGACCCCCTCGGTCTTGTAGCCGATGTCGAGCAGGACCTCGTCCCGGTCGACCTTCACGATGACGCCGTCGACGATGTCGCCGTCGTTGAAGTACTTGATCGTCTCGTCGATCGCGGCGAGGAAGGCTTCCTCGGAACCGATGTCGTTGACCGCAACCTGCGGGGTGGTCGCGGTGGTCTCGGTGCTGCTCGTCATGTGGTAAAGGGCTCCGGTACGGACATATTGGTAGGCACTGCTACGCCGAAGACCCCTATCGCCACTGCCGCAGCCGGACAGCCTGAGAAGCGCGAATCCCGATCCCGAGGGATCTGACACGCGCCTCGCCAACCGAGGAGACATACAACAGTTACGAGCGCGACCTGCTCCGTCCGAGGCGCGCAAGCCCGCAGCGCGTCTTATAGCATACGGGGGCATCCGACCAGGGTCAATGCGCGGTTCGCCCCACGAGGCGCGCGGACGGGCCGAAACTCGTGCTTCCCCGCCCGTCTCGCTCGTGCGCGCCCCTCGTCGACGAGAGTGGCCGCCACGCCCTTCACCGGCGCGGCGGCCATCAATCATAGGGCGCGGCGTGTCCCGACGAGACCGCCGGGGTCGCTCTGTCCCGACCCCTCGGGGTTGTCCGGATCCACCGGGCTCTCGGGGTCGTCGGGATCCTCCGGGTCCTCCGGGTCGGGGCACTCCTCCGAGCCCTCGTCGCCGTCGTCGTCGCCGTCGCCCGGGCGCCCTTCGCCCTCCTCGCCGTCGCCGGGCTCCTCGGGGCTCTCCGGCACCTCGGGGTCGTCCGGGTCGACGGGAGCCTCGGGGTCTTCCGGATCATCCGGATCGTCCGGATCCACCGGGCACTCCGGCTCGCCCGGCTCCTCGCCCGGCTCCTCCGGTTCTTCGGGCTCCTCCGGCTCCTCGGGGTCGTCCGGGTCCTCGCCGCCCGGATCCGGGGACTCGCCGTCGGGCTCCTCCTCGTCCGGATCGGGGCCGGGGCGGACCTCGCCGCCGGACTCGGCCGGCGGGGGCGTCGGACGCTCCTCGTCCCCACCGGGCCGGTCGGTCTCCTCGCGACCGGCGCCGCCACGGTCCGGCCGGTCGGCGGGACGGTCACCGGGGCCGTCCGGGTTGCCCGCGCCCGGGCTGTCCGGCAGCGCGCCCTGGCCGTCGGGGACCTCGTGGGCGCCCTCGCGGTAGTACTCCAGCCAGGAGCGGACCGTGCGGACGTAGTCCCAGGAGCGGTTGTAGCTGAGGAGCGCCTGGTCGAGCTCGTCGGGGTCGGAGAGATCCCGGCCGTTCGCGCAGAGGTAGTTGCCCGCGGCGAGGGCGGCGTCATAGACGTTGTTGGGATCGGCGACCCCGTCGTCGTTGCCGTCCGCGCTCCAGTTGGCCCAGGTGGAGGGGATGAACTGCATGGGGCCGACCGCCCGGTCGTACCGGGTGTCGCCGTCCCAGCTGCCGCCGTCCGTGTCGGCGATATGGGCGAAGCCGTTGCCGTCCAGCGCCGGGCCCAGGATCGGGCTGGCCGTGGTGCCGTCGGCTGTCACATCGCCGCCCCTGGCGTGGCCGGACTCGACCTTGCCGATGGCGGCCAGCACCTGCCATTCGAGCCGGCAGCCCGGGGTGGTCTCGGCGAGCCGCGCCTCGGCCCGCCGGTAGGCGTCCAGCACCGTGGCGGGGATGCCGGAGCCGTCGGCGACCTCCGAGCCGCCGCCCTGGCCGGGATCGTCGCTTTCCGCCTCGGGATCCACCGTGTCGAGGGGCGGCAGATCCGTGTGGTACGGAAGCTCGACCCCCTCGGCCGGTGGCGCCTCGTCGGGCTGTTGGGTGACGGGCCGGTCGGTCGGCTCGGGCGGCGGGGCCGCCCCCTGGCCGAAGACGTCCGACGCCTGAGAGGCCGACAGCGCGGCCATGGCGACGGCCGCCACCGCCGAGCCGGAAAGCCCCCTACGGATTCTGGTGATGCGCAACCCCACGCGTACTTCCCCTCGTTGACGCCTCTCCCCCAGTGACCGACGACCGTACGACACGGTTGGTTCCCACGGCACGAACGGGGCGAGTGGTTGCTGTGACGGTACGGAGAACGCGCGACCAACCGGGACAGAACGGTCAGTGCGCCGCGGCCTCCCAGGTCCGGCCCCAGCCGACGGAGACATCCAGCGGGGCGCGCAGCTGGACGGCGCCGGCCATTTCGCGGCGCACCAGCTCCTCCACCGCCTCGCGCTCGCCCGGGGCCACTTCGAGCACGATCTCGTCGTGCACCTGGAGGAGCATCCGGCTGGCCAGCCGCTCCCGGGCAAGGGCCTCGTCCACCCGCAGCATGGCGATCTTCACGATATCGGCGGCGGTGCCCTGGATGGGGGCGTTGAGCGCCATGCGCTCGGCCATCTCGCGGCGCTGGCGGTTGGAGCTGCCGAGGTCGGGGAGGTAGCGGCGGCGGCCCATCAGTGTCTGGGTGTAGCCGACGATCGCGGCCTCCTTGACCGCCCGTTGGAGATAGTCGCGCACGCCGCCGAAGCGCTCGAAGTAGGTGTCCATCAGCTTGCGCGCCTCGTCGGGCGAGATGGACAGCTGCTGGGAGAGCCCGAAGGCGGAGAGCCCGTAGGCCAGGCCGTAGCTCATGGCCTTGATCTTGCGGCGCATCTCGGCGTCGACCGCGTCCTTGGCCACGGAGAAGACCTGGGAGGCGACCGTGGTGTGCAGGTCCTCGCCCGAGGCGAACGCCTCGATCAGGCCTGAGTCCTCGGAGAGATGGGCCATGACGCGGAGCTCGATCTGGCTGTAGTCGGCGGTGAGCAGCGTCTCGAAGCCCTCGCCGACGACGAAGCCGCCCCTGATCGCGCGCCCCTCGTCCGTGCGGACCGGGATGTTCTGGAGGTTGGGGTCGGTGGAGGAGAGCCGGCCGGTGGCCGCCACCGTCTGCTGGAAGGTGGTGTGGATGCGCCCGTCGGCCGCGATGGTCTTGATCAGGCCCTCGACCGTGGTGCGCAGCCGGGCCTGCTCGCGGTGGCGGAGCATGATGACCGGCAGCTCGTGCTCCGTCTGGCCGGCCAGCCAGAGCAGGGCGTCCGCGTCCGTGGTGTAACCGGTCTTGGTCTTCTTCGTCTTGGGCAGGCCCAGCTCGCCGAAGAAGACCTCCTGGAGCTGCTTGGGCGAGCCCAGGTTGAACTCGTGGCCGACGGAGGCGTGCGCCTCGCTGATCGCCTGCGCCACGGCGGCGGCGAACTGGCCCTCCAACGCCGTCAGATGGGAGCGGTCGGCGGCGATTCCGGCGCGCTCCATCCGGGCCAGCAATGCGGAGACGGGGAGTTCGAGGTCGGTCAGCAACTCGGCGGCGCCCACCTCGGGGAGCCGCCCCCGGAAGACCTCGCCCAGATCGAGGACGGTGCGGGCCTGGCGCATCAGGGTGTGGGCCTCGGCCGCGTCGTCGGCGCCGAAGGCGAGCTGGCCGTTGTCGTCGGCCGGCTTGTCCAGCTCGCGGCCGAGGAACTCCACACTCAGCGCGTCCAACGCGAAGGAACGGCGCCCCGGCTGCACCAGATAGGCGGCGAGGGCGGTGTCCATGGTGATGCCCTCGATCGCCCAGCCGTGCTCGGCGAAGACCCGGAATGCCTCCTTGGCGCCGTGCAGCACCTTGGGCCGCTCGGGATCGCCGAGCCAGGCGGCGAAGGCGCGCTCGTCGCCCGGGGACAGCTCGGCGGGATCGAACCAGGCCGCGGGACCGTCGGCGGTGGCGAGGGCGACGGCATGCACGCCGCCGGCTCCCAACTGCCAGCTGTCGAGCGTGGACAGGCCCAGCGGCGCGGCGGCGTGGGCGGCCAGCCAGGGGGCCAACGCGTCGGCGGCGACCAGCTCGCCCACCACCTCGACGCTCTCGGCGAGCGCGGGCGCGGCCTCGTCGGCTCCCGGATCGACGGCGAAGAGGCGGTCCCTGAGGCTGGCGTTGTGGAACTCCAGGGCGTCGAGCAGGCCGGTGACGGCGGCGTTGTCATAGGGCTCGCGGGCCAGATCGGCCGGCAGGCAGTCGAGCTCGACCTCGCGGTCCAGCTCGGTGAGCTGGCGGTTGAGCTGGACGGACGCGACATGATCGCGGAAGTTCTGGCCGGCCTTGCCCTTGACCTCTTCGGCGCGGGCGATCAGGTCGTCCAGCGAGCCGAACTGGTTGATCCACTTGGCGGCCGTCTTCTCGCCGACGCCAGGGATGCCGGGGAGGTTGTCCGAAGGGTCGCCCCGCAGGGCGGCGAAGTCCGGGTAACGGGCGGGGGGCAGGCCGTACTTCTCCAGGACCTTCTCCGGGGTGAAGCGGGTCAGCTCGGAGACGCCCTTGGTGGGGTAGAGGACCGTGATCTGCTCCGTGATCAGCTGGAACGCGTCGCGGTCGCCCGTCACGATGGAGACCTGGAAGCCCTCGCCCGCCGCCTGGGTGGCGAGCGTGGCGATCACATCGTCCGCCTCGAAGCCGGCCACGGCGAATCTGCGGACCCGCATGGCGTCGAGCAGCTCGCCGATCAGCTCGACCTGGCCCTTGAACTCGTCCGGCGTGGCGGATCGGGTGGCCTTGTACTCGGCGTACCGCTCGGAGCGCCAGGTCTTGCGGGAGACGTCGAACGCGACCGCGAGATGCGTGGGCGCCTCGTCACGCAGGGTGTTGGCCAGCATCGACGTGAACCCGTAGATCGCGTTGGTCGGCTGGCCGACCGCGGTAGTGAAGTTCTCCGCCGGGAGGGCGAAGAAGGCGCGATAGGCCAGGGAATGCCCGTCGAGGAGGAGCAGGCGGGGCGTCTGGGTCTGTTGCGATGCTTTCTCAACCACGCCGTCGATACTCCCACGGACCACTGACACTCGCCCTCAGCCGTGCGACCATCGGCCCTGCGACGGCTCGTCCGCCCGTGGAAACCTGCGAAAACCCGTAGAAAGCAGCGGAACCCCGAGGCCGAAAAAGATCACCGAAGATCGAGGAAGATCACTGATGTCAGCCAAGCCCCCCGCGAAGGATCCGGTCCAGGACGCCCCCGAGGTCAGCGAGCCGCTGCACGCCGCGGCCGGGCTGCCGGCGGTGGCGCACTCGCTGCGCCTGGCCCATCGGCAGATGGGTGCGCGTCGCACGGCGTTGACGTTGCTGCGGGTGAACCAGCCCACCGGGTTCGACTGCCCGGGCTGTGCCTGGCCGGAGCCCGACCGGCCGCATCGCGCCGAGTTCTGTGAGAACGGTGCCAAGGCGGTGGCGGAGGAGGCGACGCTGCGGCGGGTGACGCCGGCGTTCTTCGCGGAGCACGGGCTCGCCGAGCTGTCCGAGCGCTCCGGCTACTGGCTGGGCCAGCAGGGGCGGCTGACCGAGCCGATGTATCTCGACGAGGGGGCCGAGCACTATCGGCCGATCGGCTGGGACGCGGCCTTCGAGCTGATCGCCGAGGAGTTGACCGCGCTGGACTCGCCCGACGAGGCGGTTTTCTACACCTCGGGGCGCACCAGCAACGAGGCGGCCTTCCTCTATCAGCTGTTCGCCCGCGAGTTCGGCACCAACAACCTGCCCGACTGCTCCAACATGTGCCACGAGTCGTCCGGCTCGGCGCTCACCGAGACGTTGGGGGTCGGGAAGGGCAGTGTGCTGCTGGAGGATCTGTACCGCGCGGATCTGATCGTCGTGGCCGGGCAGAACCCGGGGACCAACCACCCCAGGATGTTGACGGCGCTGGAGCGGGCCAAGGCCGAGGGCGCGCGGATCATCACGGTGAACCCGTTGCCGGAGGCCGGTCTTGAGCGGTTCCGCAACCCGCAGACGCCCAAGGGGCTGGTCGGCGGCGGCACCGCGCTGACCGACCTCTTCCTCCAGGTGCGGCTCGGCGGCGACCAGGCGCTCTTCCGACTGCTCAACAAGCTGATCATCGAACGGGACGGCGCCGTGGACGAGGCGTTCGTCCGCGAGCACACCCATGGCTTCGACCGGTTCGCCGAGGCGGCGAGCGCGGCCGACTGGGCGCAGACCCTGGAGGCCACCGGCCTGACCAGGGCCGAGATAGAGCGCGCGCTGGAGATGGTGCTGGCGGCCGACAGCGTGGTGGTCTGTTGGGCGATGGGCCTGACGCAGCACAAGCACGCGGTGCCCACCATCAAGGAAGTGGTCAACTTCCTTCTTCTGCGCGGCAATATCGGTCGTCCGGGGGCCGGGGTCTGTCCGGTGCGGGGGCACAGCAATGTGCAGGGCGATCGCACCATGGGCATCGTGGAACGGCCGGCGGCCGCGTTCCTGGACGCGCTGGGGGCGGAGTTCGGCTTCGAGCCCCCGCGCCACCACGGGCTCGACGTGGTGAACGCCATTCGGGCGCTGCGGGACGGAACGGCGAAGGTGTTCTTCGCGATGGGCGGCAACTTCGTCGCGGCCAGCCCCGACACCGATGTCACCGAACGGGCGATGCGCCGCGCCAGGTTGACGGTGCATGTCTCCACCAAGCTGAACCGTTCGCACTGTGTGACCGGCGCCCGGGCGCTGATCCTGCCGACGTTGGGGCGCACCGAGCGGGACGTCCAGGCCGGTGGCGAGCAGTTCGTCACCGTGGAGGACTCGATGGGGGTGGTGCACGCCTCGCGTGGGCGGCTGCGCCCGGCGAGCGAGGCGCTGCTTTCGGAGCCGGCCATCGTCTGTCGGCTGGCGCGCCGGGTGCTCGGCGAGCGGAGCGCCACTCCCTGGGCGGAGTTCGAGGCGGACTACGCGAAGGTCAGGGCCAGGATCGCCCGGGTGATCCCGGGCTTCACGGACTTCGAGGAGCGGGTCGCGAAGCCCGGCGGCTTCACCCTGCCGCACGCCCCGCGCGACGAGCGCCGCTTCCCCACCGCCACCGGGAAGGCGAACTTCACCGCCGAGCAGGTCACCTTCCCCAGGGTGCCGGCCGGCCGGCTGCTGCTGCAGACGCTCCGCTCGCACGACCAGTACAACACCACGGTCTACGGCCTCGACGACCGCTATCGGGGCATCGCCGGCGGGCGCCGGGTGGTGCTGGTGCACCCGGCGGACGCGGCCGACGCGGGCCTCGCGGACGGCGACTACGCCGACCTGGTCAGCGAGTGGACGGACGGTACGGAACGGGTGGCGCCCGGCTTCCGGGTGGTCCACTATCCGACGGCGCGGGGCTGCGCGGCGGCGTACTACCCGGAGACCAATGTGCTGGTCCCGCTGGACGCCACCGCCGACACCAGCAACACCCCGGTCAGCAAGTCGGTGGTGATCCGCCTCACCCCCGGGGCCGCTTGTCAGTGAGACCTGATAGAACGTCGGCCATGGGTGAAAGAACCAACACGCTGTTTTCCCCGCAGGTGATCGACCAGTGGGCGGGGCTCGGCATCGATCTGCCGGCGCTGTTCTCGGCCGGTGATCTCGGCTCGCGGATGGGCCTGGTGGTGCTGGAGGCCGCTCCTGAGCGCGTCGTGGGCACGCTGCCGGTGGCGGGCAACACCCAGCCGTACGGCCTGCTGCACGGGGGCGCTTCGGCGGTGCTGGCGGAGACGCTGGGCTCCATCGCCGCGATGTTGCACGGCGGCCCCAACAAGATGGCGATGGGCGTCGATCTCAGCTGCACCCACCACCGGCCGGTGCGCGCGGGGCTGATCACCGGCGTCGCCACCCCGGCGCACGCGGGGCGCACTTCGGCGACCTACGAGATCGTGATCACCGACGAGCGGGACAAGCGGGTCTGCACCGCCCGGCTGACCTGCGCCCTGCGCCCTGCCGCCCAACAGACCCCGTCCCGCGACGGCGACAACGCGGACGGCGCCGGAGCCGCCGCCGAACCGACGGAGGGCTGAGCGGGCGCCCTCCGGGCGGGCACCGAGCGGCCAACGGCGCCGGTGGGCAATGGTGTTGACCGGTCCGGGAACGAACCCGCCGGCGGAGCGACACCTCCCCGGCCGGCCGGTGGCGGGGACGGGCAGCGGGGTTGACCGGCCCGAGGGTGAAGCCGCCGGCGGCGGGCGAGACTTGGCCGAGGCATGACCGGACGGACCCCGGGCCGGGAACGAAGCCGTCCGCGGAAGAACGCGCCGCCGGCCGGTGGCGGGGGCGGACCGCGCCACGAGCGACGGGCGGCCATTGAGGCCGGCGGACAACGGGCCTGGCGGAGTGAAGCACCGAGGCCGCCGCGCCGCCGGCGCCAGCTGAGCCACAAGGGCCCCGCCCCCGCCAGCCAATGGCGGGGACGGGCAACGGGGTTGGCCGTGGTGTCGGGCAGGGGTGGGGGGTGGGTCAGGCCTGTTCGCGGGCGTAGAGTTCGAGGCGGCCGCAGCCGGTGCAGCGCCACGCTTCGACTTCCCAGCGTTGTCTGCCCATCCGGCGCGCCCCGCCCATCGGGCCACGGCGCAGCGGGCCGGAGATCCAGCGCAGGGCGCCCTGGGAGCCCTGCCCGCCGTCCTCGACGAATCCCTCTTCGTGTTGCCCGTTGCCGCAGCGCGGACAGCTGAAGTCGCTCATGCCCGGAGCTTAGACAACGCCGGGCCGGCGCGCCCCGCCCCCGGCGGGTCAGACCGTCTCGCGGGCGAACATCTCAAGCCGGCCGCAGCCGGCACAACGCCACGCCTCCACCCGCCACTTCTGCTTCCCGGCGACGCGGGCGTTGCCGAGCGGTCCCAGCCGCAGCGGTCCCGGTATCCAGCCGGTGTAGCGAGGTGCCCCTCCTCCCGGGGCCAGGAATCCGGACTCCCGCTGGGTCGAACCGCAGTACGCACATGGCACGTTGGTCATGGGCCGAGCCTAGGCGCGGCCCCCGGCCGCGTGACGCGGCAGGCGGGAGCTGTGACACGGCTGTCGCGCGCGTCCCATGGAACGGTGACGGCGGCGGGCCGGGGCCCGCCGCCGTCGTGGTCCTGCACCGCTGACGGCGTTACTCGACGACCTCGCCCAGATAGGCGGCGCGCACCCTCGGGTCGGAGAGCAGGGCTCCGGCCCGGTCGGCCATCACCACGGCTCCCGTCTCCAACACATAGCCGTGGTCGGCCAGTTGCAGCGCCTGTGAGGCGTTCTGTTCCACCAGCAGCAGCGTGGTGCCCTGTTCGTTGATCTCCCGGAGGATCTCGAAGATCTGCTGCACGATCAGCGGCGCGAGGCCCATGGAGGGCTCGTCCAGCAGGAGCAGCTCCGGCTTGCCCATCAGCGCGCGGCCGATGGCGAGCATCTGCTGCTCGCCGCCGGAGAGCGTGCCGGCGATCTGCTTGCGCCGCTGGGCGAGCACCGGGAAGAGGGTGAACACCCGGTCCATGTCGGCCGGGTCGGGCCGACGCAGCCGGTAGGCGCCCATCTTCAGGTTCTCCAGGATGGACATCCGGGCGAACACCCGTCGTCCCTCCGGGACATGCCCGATGCCGAACTGGACCAGCTCGTGGGACTTGATGCCGTCCACCCGCTCGCCGCGCAGCAGCACCTGGCCCGATCGGGGGGCCAGCATGCCCGAGGCGGCCTTGAGGGTGGTGGACTTGCCGGCGCCGTTGGCGCCGAGCAGGGCGACCACCTGGCCCTCGTTGACGGAGAGGCTGATGCCCTTGAGCGCTTCGATGGCGCCGTAGAAGACGCGCAGATCGCGCAGTTCCAGGAGCGGGGTGCCGCCGTCGTCGGCCACGTTCTCCGTCCGGTGGAACTGCTCCTGGTCCGCTGTGGTGCTCATCCGCGCTCCTTCTCGGCGTCGGTCCCGGAGGACTGGTCCTCCGCGTCCGCGCTCTCCTCAGCCCCCGAACCGGCCCCCGGACCGGCCCCCGATCCAGCGTCGGAACCGGCCTCGGAAGCAGCCTCGGCTTCCGCCTCCGCCTCCGCCTGCACCCGGGCCGCCTCGGCGTGTTCGGCCTGCTCGGCCACCAACTCGGTGACGGCCTCGCTCTCCTCGCCCTCCGAGACGCCGAGATATGCCTCGATCACCGCCGGGTCCTGCTGCACCTGGGACGGTGTCCCCTCGGCGATCTTCTTGCCGAAGTTCAGCACCGCGACCCGGTCGGCGACGGACATCACCAGCCGCATGTCGTGCTCGATCAGCAGCACGCTGATGTCCAGATCGGTGTTGATCCGCCGGATCAGCCGTTCCAGATCGTGCTTCTCGGTCGGGTTGGTGCCCGCCGCCGGTTCGTCCAGCAGCAGCAGTTCGGGCTCGGTGCCCAGCGCCCTGGCTATCTCCAGTCGGCGTTGCTCACCGTAGCTGAGCGCGGACGCCAGCTCGTTGATCCGGTGTTCGAGGCCGACGAAGGACAGCACCTCGTGGGCCCTGTGGTCGCTCTCCCGCTCGTCCCTGCGCGCGTTGGGCAGGCCCAGCATGATGGAGATCGGATCCGTCTTCTGCCGCGTCTCTATCGCGATCTTGACGTTCTCCAGCACGGTGAGCGCGCCGAACAGCCGGATGTTCTGGAACGTCCTGGCCACCCCGAGACGGCTCACCTTGTGCGGCTTGCGGCCGCGCAGCTCATGGCTGCCGCCTCGGCGGGGGCTGAAGCTGATCGTCCCCTCCTGCGGCACATAGGCGCCGGTCAGGGAGTTGAACAGGGAGGTCTTCCCGGCCCCGTTGGGGCCGATGACGGCCAGGATCTCGCCCCGGCCGACCCGCAGTTCGACGTTGTTGAGGCTGGTGAGGCCGCCGAACCGCAGGGTCACCCCGGAGGCGTGCAGCACATCGGCCGACGCGCCTCCCGCCTGACCCGGCTTCGTGAGGCTCGCTTTGGTCTTCATCCCTGTGCTCCTCCCGGCTGCGCGCCCAGCCCGTCGGCCGAGCCCGCGCCCTCCTGGGACATGCGTAGCTCGCGCTGTCTACGGCGCGATGGCCACAGGCCCTGCGGCCGGTAGATCATCATGACCACCAGCAGCCCGCCCAGATACATGTAGCGGTCCTGGGGGTCGACGGTGTCCCGCAGGTACTCCGGGAGCCACACCAGGATCGCGGTGCCCAGCAGCACGCCGGGGAGGGAACCCATCCCGCCGAACACCACATAGGAAAGGGCCAGCACGGACAGCAGCACCAGGAACATCTCGGAGTTGATGAAGCCGAGCTTGCTCGCGTAGATCACGCCGGCGATGCCGGAGGTGGAGGCGCCGATGGCGAAGGCCAGCAGCTTGAAGCGGACGGTGTCCACGCCGGTGGCCGCCGCGGCCACCTCGTCCTCCCTGATGGCCGTCCAGGCGCGGCCGACCCGGGAGTGTTCCAGCCGGACGAACAGGAACAGGATCACGACGACGAAGCCGAGTTGCAGCCAGTAGTAGGGCGCCGGATCGAGGCCCCACTCATAGGACCAGAATCCCAGGTCGATCGAGAAGCGGTCGGGGCTGGCACCCCGGGGGCCGCCGGTGAACTCGGTCCAGTTCTTCGCGGTGAGGTAGACGATCTCGTGGAATCCCAGGGTGACGATCGCCAGATAGTCACCGCGCAGCCGGAGTGTGGGCGCGCCCAGCAGAACGCCGGCTATCAGACAGGTGAGCACGGCGACCGGCATCACCACGAAGTTGTTCAGCTCGATCGGCGAGTCCACCGGCAGGCCGCCGGTCCAGAACGCCGCGCTATAGGCGCCGATCGCGAAGAACGCGATAAAGCCGAGGTCCAGCATTCCGGCCCAGCCGACCACCACATTCAAACCGATGGCGACCAGGACGAACATGCCGATCTGGTCCACCATCACCTGCTGCCAGAAGGTGGAGACCAGCAGCGGCAGAACGATCAGCAGGCCGAGCAGCGCCGCCATCCCGCCCCAGCGGTAATACCGCCCGGTACGAACGGTCTTGGTGACCTCTCGGCCGCGCGCGGCGAGCGGACTCGGCTCCCACTTCTCGGTGCGGAACCTGATGAACGCGGCCTTCGCCCAGTCGCGCAGGAACTCCCGCACCAACCAGACGGCCAGGAAGATCCCGACCCAGACCCAGAGACCGCTCCCGGTGAAGTTCTCCTTGAGCGCGTAGAAGAGATCGCCACGCACTCCCTGTTCGCCGGTGACCTGGGCCAGCACCACGGCCGTCACCATCATGGCGAACAGCCGCTTCCAACGGGGCTGTTGGTACCAGGCGCCCTTTCTCAGGCGGGCCGCCGACGGCGTCGCCGCCTCCGTGGCTGACTGGCTCATGCTGTCCTCCCCACACGCTCACCGAGCAGTCCGGTCGGCCGGAACATCAACACCAGGACCAGGACCGCGAAGGCGCCCACATAGCGCCAGGCGTCGCTCCAGATCTCCACCGTGAACGCCTCGACCACGCCCAGCAGCAGGCCGCCGAGCACGGCGCCCCGGACGTTGCCGATGCCGCCGAGCACGGCCGCGGCGAAGGCGGTGATCCCGGGCAGGAAGCCCATCGTGTACTCGACCTGCAGGTTGGTGCCGAAGAGGAAGCCGGCGACGCCGCCGAGCAGGCCGCCCAGCACGAAGGTCCGCGAGACCACCTTGTCGATGTTCACGCCCATCAACGCGGCCACCTCGGGGTCCTGGGCGACGGCCCTGATCCCGGAGCCCAGCTTGGTGCGGTTCACGATCTGGTCGACGGCCGCGAGCATCACCACGGCCGCGCCGACGATCAGCAGCTGGGTGACGCTGACCGTGGTGCCGAAGATCGTGAACACGGTCTTGTTCTCGTACATGTTCGGCATCGCGATGGGATACCGGCCGAAGAGCTTGCCCGCCAGGTTGTAGAGGAAGAACGACGCGCCGATGGCCGTGATCAGAAAGACCAGGCGTGGCGCGTTCCGTCTCCGTAGCGGTAGATAGGCGGCCTTCTCAAGACCGAAGGCAATCACTCCGCCGAGTAGTGCTCCGGCGCCCATGCCGAGCAGGATGTAGAGCACCGACTGCATACCCGAAGGATCGGCGACCGGTTCGATGATGGTCAGCGCGATAACGCCCCCGAAACCGCCGGCCATAAAGACTTCGCTGTGTGCGAAGTTAAGCAGTTGCAACACGCCGTAAACCAGCGTGTACCCAATGGCGATGACGGCATAGAGCGAGCCGAGCACCAAGCCCAGGACAAGAACGTCCCAGATATCGGAAAGGGACATGGACGAAACTTCCTCGTGACGAGCGGCAGGGGATTACAGGACCGGTGGGGCGTGACGATTAGTCAGCGCCCCACCGGACCTCACGAAATGTCAGCCGCCGACCAGCTCTTCGACCGCGCCCACATAACCGCGCACGCCGTCCTTGATCTGGTAGAGGAAGATCGCCTCGTTGTTGAACTCACCGGTGTCCGTGAACGAGAAGGTCTTCGTCAGGCCCTCGTACTCGACGGCCGCCAGCGCCTCGTAGACGGACTGCCGGTTCACGTCGCCGTCCAGCTCGGCGATGGTCTGGATGACCATGCTGGTGACGTCGTAGCTCTCGGCCGAGTAGGTGCCGGGAGCCTTGCCGTACTCGTCCTGGTAACGCTGCGCGAAGTCGGCCGTGGCGTCCTCGGCGGTGGCCTCGGTGCACGGGCAGGTCAGGTACCAGTCCTCGACCGCGCCGCCGGCCAGGTTGATCAGCTCGTCGTCGTTGGCGCCGTCACCCGAGATGCCGATGCCGTCGAAGCCGGACTCGCTGAGCCTGGTGGCGAACGGCGCCAACGCCTCGTAGTAACCCGCGTAGATCAGCGCGTCCACACCCGAGGTCGTCACCGTACGGGCGGCACCGCCGTAGTCGACCGTGTCGGCCGGCACGCTCTCCCGCTGGGCGTCGAGACCGGCGTTGGCCAGCTCCTCCATGGCGACGTCCGCGAGGCCCTCGCCGTACGGCGTGACATCGTCGATCACCATGACGCTGTTCACGCCGTCCTGCGTGGCCAGGAAGTCGGCCATGGCCTTGCCCTGGGCGTTGTCGTTGGGCACGGCGCGCAGGAAGGTCGGGAAGCCGGCCTCGGTCAGCGCCGGGTCGGTGGCCGAGGAGGAGACCGCGGCGAGTCCGGCCTGCCCGTAGAGCGGGGCGGCCACATGGGTCGGACCGGAGAAGGCGGGGCCGACGACGGCCACCACGTCCTGGTCGTCGATGGCCGACTGGGCGGCCGAGGTGGCCTGCCCCTCCGCACCCTGGTCGTCCGCCGCGAAATATTCGATGGTGAAGTCGTACTCGCCGCTGTCGTTGGCCTCGTTGATGGCGAGTTGCACACCGTTCTGCATGTTCTCGCCCAGGGCGACATTCTGCCCCGAGAGCGGCCCCTGGTAGGCGATCTTGTAGGTCTCGCCACCTCCGCCGTTGCCGCCGCTGCCACCTTCGTCGTCATCGCTTCCGCAACCGGTAAGCAGCAGGGCACCGGCGGCCACCGGTATCGCCAGTCGCACGATGGATTTGTTGAGCACTTGGTAAAACCCCCTGGAACGAGCCCAGCCATGTCGGCACCGCACGACGTCCATGCACCACGCATACTGGTGCGGCGTGCAGCGGAATCTATTGCCCCGCAAGCTGCACGAACACACCAGAGCGACAGATGTGATCGCCTCGTGACCTCTGGCACACGCCGGAAACAGAACACAACTGCCCGGTTAGCGGACGATCCGGACACCTGTCCAGTGGTAGGAACCGACCAATTCCCATAAGGGCGGCGCGCGTCGAGGCTAATGCCCCGGCGCGCGCCGTCAAGGGGATGCTCTTTACGGAGAGTTAACACGGGGAGCGGGGTCGGCTCCCCGTGGCGTCACTTCTGCTGCTTCTGCCGCTTCTCCTCGGCGTCCTGGATGACCGCCTCGGCGACCTGGTGCATGGAGAGCCGGCGATCCATCGAGGTCTTCTGGATCCAGCGGAACGCGGCCGGCTCGGTCAGCCCGTACTGGGTCTGGAGCACGCTCTTGGCCCGGTCCACCAGCTTGCGGGTCTCCAGCCGCTGCGCCAGGTCCGCCACCTCGCCGGCGAGGCTGCGCAGCTGCTGGAAGCGGGAGACGGCGATCTCGATCGCCGGCACCACATCGCTCTTGCTGAACGGCTTCACCAGGTACGCCATGGCCCCCGCGTCCCTGGCGCGCTCCACCAGATCGCGTTGGGAGAAGGCGGTGAGCATCAGCACCGGCGCGATGTTGTCGGCCGCGATCTTCTCGGCGGCGGAGATCCCGTCCATCACCGGCATCTTCACATCGAGGATCACCAGGTCCGGGTTGTGCTCCCGGGCCAGCTCCACGGCGCGCTGGCCGTCCCCCGCCTCCCCGACGACGGTGTAGCCCTCCTCCTCCAGCATCTCCTTGAGATCCAGCCGGATCAGCGCCTCGTCCTCGGCGATCACGACGCGGGTGGTGTTGGGCGGGACGTGGGCGCTGTCCGCGGTGGCCGCCTCTTCGGCGGCCTCCGCCGGGATGTCGGGCTCGTCAGGGACGTCGGGGGTGCTCACGATGCTCCTCGGTTTCACGCACGCTGGGGCACTGCTGGGGCACTCATGAGAGTACCCAGAGTCCGGTCGGACCCTGAGTCGCATCCACCCGTTGAGAGCCGGTAGACTGCCGTGGCGCCGCCAGCCGGGTTGGTGGAATGGCATACACGGAGGTCTCAAACACCTCTGCCCGAAAGGGCTTGCGGGTTCGAATCCCGCACCCGGCACCCCTTCCGTACGGCCCCTGGCCCCGGCTACCAGCGGTGGCCGGCCAGCGCCCGTTCCACCTCGGGGACGTCCCAGGCTCCGTCGGCGACAAGCACCCGGTAGCGGTAGTCGAAGGACTCCCCCGGCGGCAGCTCGAACTCCTCGAAGAACGCCCAGGAGAAGGCCACCACGGGCACCGGCTCGGCGCGGACGAACCAGTGCGAGGGATGGACGGCCCCGGGGCCGAGGTTCTCCGGCGCGTGCGCGAAGACCAGGGTCGAATGGGCGTCCACATCGTCGTGCGCCGAGCTGAGGGCGAGCCAGGGCGCCTCGGCCGCCGGGGCGCCCATGGTGTCCTGGTCCGTGCCGACGCCGGCCGGGGTGAGCACCCGGGCGCCGGTGAAGTCACGCGGCCCACGCCACTGCAGACCGGTGTAGCCGGCCATCTCGCGGCCGGCGGTGGTCGGGCTGCCGAAGCGCAGCGGTTCGCCGCGCACGTTGGTGAGGTGGATCGACCAGTCCAACGCCCAGCTGCCGGCGACCGGATCGGCGCTGTGCGCGGTGAGGGTGCGCCGCTCCCTGGCCCATTCCTGGCCGCCGTTGTTGATCCATGTCAGGTCCTCGGCCACGGTCACCCGGTCGCCGGCCGCGTCCAGCGTCGGGAACCCGTCGTGCCGCATCCAGCCGACGCGCTCCGGGATGCGCTGGTAACCCCGGCCGTGGATATAGGAGTTGCCGCCCCAGAAGTTCTGCTCCGAGAGATGACTGGCGGTCATCTGCAGCCCCTTGTGCCAACGGTGGTCGTTGGGCCGGTAGCCGCTGACCAGCCGCCCGCCGAGGGTGCGCACCGGATGCGCGTACGGCTTGCGCGACTCGTAGGGCTCCGGATCGGGCCGGTAGACATACGAAAGGACCTCGACGCGGGAGTCGCCCTCCACCGAGAGGGCGATGCGCTCGCCGAGTGTGTGCTGGACGGTGAACTGCGCGGTCACACGGTCTCCCTGGGCCCGATCCGGACACCGGGCCCCGGGAAGGGCACCCGGATGGTAAGCGCTTTCAACGATCGGTCAGCAAGCCAACCACGCACCGTCCGAACTGACAAGGGCACCGTCGACGGCCGGCCGTCGACGGTGCCCACTCCCGGGGAGGCGCCGCGACTCAGCGCGGCATGTCGTCCTCGCCCACATGGTGGACGCGGACCAGGTTGGTGGTGCCCGGGGTCGCGGGAGGCGAGCCGGCGGTCATCACCACCACGTCACCCACCCGGCAGCGCCCCACCCGCAGCAGCTCCTCGTCCATCTCGGTGACCATCTCGTCCGTGGACCGCACGGTGGGCACCAGATGCGCCTCCACCCCCCAGGTCAGGCTGAGTTGGGCCTGGGTGGCCGGATCGGGCGTGAAGGCGACCAGCGGGATCGGCGAGCGGTAACGGGAGAGCCGGCGGGCGGTGTCGCCGCTCTGGGTGAACGCGACCAGCAGCCGGGCGTCCAGGAAGTCGCCGATATCGGCGGCGGCCCGCGCCACGGCGCCGCCCTGGGTGCGCGGCTTGTTCTCGTCGGTGAGCGGCGCCAGCCCCTCGGCCAGCAGCTCCGCCTCGGCGGCCACCACGATCCGGCTCATGGTGCGCACCGTCTCCACCGGGTAACGCCCCACGCTGGTCTCGCCGGAGAGCATCACGGCGTCGGTGCCGTCCAGCACGGCGTTGGCCACGTCGGACGCCTCGGCCCTGGTCGGCCGGGAGGAGTCGATCATCGAGTCCAGCATCTGGGTGGCGACGATCACCGGCTTGGCGTTCCGCTTGGCCAGCCGCACGGCGCGCTTCTGGACCAGCGGCACCGTCTCCAGCGGGACCTCGACGCCCAGATCCCCGCGCGCGACCATGATGCCGTCGAAGGCGTCCACGATGTCCTGCAGGTTCTCCACCGCCTGCGGCTTCTCGATCTTGGCGATCACCGGCAGGAAGCGGCCCTCCTCGGCCATCACCCGGTGCACGTCCTTGATGTCGTCGCCGCTGCGCACGAACGACAGCGCGACGATGTCGACCCCGGTGCGCAACGCCCAGCGCAGGTCCTCGATGTCCTTGCCGGAGAGGGCGGGCACGGAGACCGCGACGCCGGGGAGGTTCAGGCCCTTGTGGTCGGAGACCAGGCCGCCCTCGATCACCCGGGTGCGCACCTCGGTCTCGGTCGCCTCGACCACCTCGAGCGTCACCCGGCCGTCGTCCACCAGAATGCGCTCGCCGGCGCGCACGTCCTGGGCGAGTCCGCCATAGGTGGTGCCACAACGCCGGTGGTCGCCGAGGATGTCCTCGGTGGTGATGGTGAATTCGTCGTCGCGTTCCAGAAGTGCCGGACCTTCGGCGAAACGGCCGAGACGGATCTTCGGACCCTGCAGATCGGCGAGAATTCCGACGCTGCGCCCCAATTCCCTGGCCGCCTGCCGGACCCGCTGGTAGCGCAGCTCGTGCTCGCGGTGGGCGCCGTGGCTGAGGTTGAGGCGGGCCACGTCCATCCCGGCGTCCACCAGCTCGGTGATCCGCTCGGACGAGTCGCTGGCAGGGCCCAGTGTGCAAACGATTTTGGCTCGGCGCATGGGGCAACCCTAGGAGTTACCGGTGAGTACCCGACTATCCGGAAGTGACCACGAGATGGCGGCCTTTTCACCAGAGAACCAACAAACAACAGAATGAGCGCGACTCCGCTCTTATGAGCTTTCCGCTGCCTTATCGTTTCTCTCGAATCGAGTGGAATGCGGAGATCCGTCGGCTTTATCGCGAGCCGCACCCCGCGCGGAACAGCCTTGCCAGGCGCGCGCCCGGTGAAACCCGTCGACGCCGCCCGCGCGGGTCACACCGGGATGTGCCGGGGCGGCGGCAACGGGGCGACGGCGCGCGGTTCGGGGCCCCCCGTCTCCTGGGCGCCCCGCGCACCCCGCGCCCCCTGGGAGCCCTGCGCCTCCGGCTGGGCCCCGGCGCCGAAGGTGGTGAACGCGGTCCGCTCCGGCAGCGGGTAACGCGCCTCGCCGGTCAGCGCGTTGAGGATGGTGGCGCTGCGGTGCGCGATCAGCCCGAGGTCGGGCGCGCCGACGCCATGGGTGTGCCGTTCCGCGTTCTGGACGTAGATGCCGCCGGTGATCTCCGGGTCGAGCACCAGCCGGTAGTCCCTGGTGACCAGGGGCCGGCCGGCGGCGTCGGTGCGGATGTCGGCGTCGAGACCGGCCAGCACCGAGCCCAGGGGACGCTCCCGGTACCCGGTGGCCAGCACCACCGCGTTGGTGAGCAACCGGCTGCGGCCGCCGTCGGGTTGGTGGTCGAGGTGCAGCTCCAGCTGGTGGGCGCCGATCCGGCCCGCCGTGCGCACCCCGACGCCCGGGGTGAGCACCACGTCCGGCCAGCCCCCGGCCACCGAGCGCCGGTACAGCTCCTCATGGATGGCGGCCAACGTGTCCGCGTCGATCGCCTTGTACAACTGCCACTGCCTGGACAGGAGTTGGTCGCGGGTCTGCTCGGGCAGCGCGTGGAAGTAGCGGGTGTAGTCCGGGGTGAAGTGCTCCAGGCCCAGCTTGCTGTACTCCATCGGCGAGAACGCCGGGCTGCGGCTGATCCAGTGCAGCCGCTCGGCGCCGGCCGGCCGGTGCCGCAGCAGGTCGAGAAAGACCTCGGCGCCCGACTGGCCGCCGCCGATCACCGTGACATGCCCGGCGGCCAGCAGTCGGTCGCGGTGCTCCAGGTATCCGGCGGAGTGGATCACGGGCGCGGTGGCCGACGCGTCGATGAGCGGGCGCAGCTGCTCGGGGACATGGGGCGCAGTGCCGATGCCCAGGGCCAGGTTGCGGGCGTGCACCCGGCCGGTGGCCCCGCCCTCGTCGGGGCGGCCGAGCGGGGTGAGGTCGATGTCGAAGACGGCGTGCTCGGCGTTCCAGCGGACGGCGTCCACCCGGTGGTGGAAGTGGAGCGCGGGAAGCTGCTCGCTGACCCAGCGGCAGTAGTCGTCGTACTCGGCGCGGGAGCTGTGGAAGCGTTCGGCGAAGTAGAAGGGGAAGAGCCGCCGTTGGTGCCTGAGGTAGTTGAGGAAGCTCCAGACGCTCGTCGGGTCGGCGAGGGTCACCAGATCGGCGAGGAAGGGGACCTGGAGCGTGGTGCCCTCGATCAGCAGACCGGGGTGCCAGCGGAAGTCGGGGCGCTGCTCGTACCAGGCGGTGCGCAGATCGGGTTGGTCGTCGGCGAGTGCGGCCAGCGAGAGGTTGGCGGGCCCGATGCCGACGCCGACGAGGTCCAGGGGGTAGCGGGGGTCAGCGGCGGTCACGGGCTGCTTCCTTCTTGGGGTCGGTCACGGGTGGTTGTGTGGTCGGGCGAGCGGTCGGGGACGGGTCGGACCCGTGGTCGGGCAGGGAGTCAGGGACGGGGGGTCAGGGGGGTGACGGCGGGTCCCGGCGGAGGGGCGGGCTCGGCCGCCTGCTCGAGGACCAGCTTGAGCAGGGCGACCAGATCGCTCTCCTGCACTCCCGGGTTGAGCAGGGTGGCCTTCAACCACAGCGTGCGCCGGCCCCGTTCGTCCTCGGCCCAGGCCCGGCCGAGCACCGCCCGGCCGTCGGCGAGGAGTTGTCGACGTACGGCGGCGACCCGCTCGTCGCCGGCCCCGGCGGGGCGGAACAGCACGGTGCTGATGGTGGGTCGGGCGTGCAGCCGCAGTCCCGGCTCGGCGTCGACCAGCTCGGCCAGCCGGTGGGCGGCGGCGTAGGTGTCCTCGATCAACCGGGCCAGACCGGCGCGGCCGAGGGCGCGCAGGGTGACCGCGATCTTGAGCACATCGGCCCTGCGGGTGGTGCGCAGCGAGCGTCCCAGCAGGTCGGGCAGCCCGGCCTCGGTGTCGTCGTCGGCGTTGAGGTAGTCCGCCTGGTAGCCGAGCGGTAACAGGGTGGCCCGGTCGGGGACGGTGAGCAGCCCGGCGGCGATCGGCTGCCAGCCGAGCTTGTGCAGGTCGAGGGTGACCGTGTCGGCCCGCTCCAGGCCGGCGAGTTGGTGCCGGTGGCGGGGGCTGAGCAGCAGCGGCCCGCCGTAGGCCGCGTCGATGTGCAGGCCGGCCGGCCGGTGGCGGCGGTGGGCACGCACCAGATCGGCGAGCGCGGGCAGCGGATCGATCGCGCCGGTGTCGGTGGTGCCGGCGGTGGCCACCACCAGGGCGTGCGCGCCCGGGGGCAGCGCCTCGACGGCGGCGTGCACGGCGGCCGGATCCAGCACCCCGGCGGGCGTCGGCAGCACGACGGGGGGCGGCAGGCCGAGCAGCCAGGTGGCGCGGGCGGTGCTGTGGTGGGCGTTGGCGCCGCAGACCACCCGCAGCGGCGCCTCGTCCCGTTCCCTGGCCAGCAGCACGCCCAGCAGGTTGGACTCGGTGCCGCCGGTGGTGACCAGCGCGTCGGGCGCCGGGCCCGACGGGTGGACGAGCGCGGCGAGTTCGGCGGTGACCCGGGCTTCGAGGGCGGAGGCTGCGGGCGCCTGGTCCCAGGAGTCGAGCGAGGGGTTGAGCGCGCTGGCCGCCAGATCGGCGGCGGTGGCCACGGCCAGCGGCGGGCAGTGCAGATGGGCGACGCAGTGCGGGTCCGCGGGATCGGCCGCGCCCCGGGCCAGCGCCTGGACCAGGGTGCCAAGGGCCTCGTGGGCGCCGGTGCCCCGGGCCGGCAGGATCGTTCCACCGAAGCGGGCGTGCGGGGACGTGGGACCGCCGGCGGGCAGCGGCCCGCAGCGTTCGGCCGCGCCCTCGGCCAGCGCGGTCAGCACCGTCTCCAGCAGCGGGCGCAGCGCGGCGGCTCCGGAGCCGCCGCCCGCGAGCGCGGTCGGATCGGGCGGGCGAAGGGCAGGCATGGAGTACTCCAACAGGCGGCGCCGGGGGAACGTCGTGAACGCCCAAACGCTATGCGGTGCCTGCTGCCCCACCCGTCACTTCGGCTCGCTTTCCCCCGATAGAGCGAAGCGGGCCGACGCGCCACCCCTCGGGGGTGGTAAGGGGTGCCTAACCACCCCCGAGGCGGCGTCAGTGGGCGGCGCGTACCCGCAGCGCGCGGCGCAGGTCGTCGAGCTGGTCGACCAGCCTGCGGCGCAGCGCCGGAGTGATGTCGCCGGCCAGGCAGTCCTCGCCCAGCTCCAGGGTGCGCCGGTCGGTGAACGGGGTCGGGAAGCCCTCGTAGCCGACGGTCATGGTGAGCGCGTGGCCCCGGCGGGCGGCCAGCGCCGTGGCGGCCGGGAAGTACCGCTCCACATAGGGCTCCAGCAGCTCCCGCTGCTCCGGATGCCAGAACCCCTCGGCGGTGGCGGCGAAGAGGTAGTTGGAGAGACGGTCGGCCGGGTCGAACATGGCCTCCCAGGCGGCCTCCTTGGCCTTGGCGTCCGGCAGCGCGGCGCGGCAGCGGGCGGCGCCCTTCTCACCGCTCGCGCCCCGGTCGCGTTCGGCCTCGGCGTCGATCTCCTCCTCGGTGGTCGCGCCGAGCACGGCGAGCCGGTGCAGCAGCCGCCAGCGGAGGTCGGTGTCGAGCGCCGGGCCGCCGGGGACGGTGCCCTCGCGCCACCAGTGCAGCAGCGTTTCGGGGGTGTCGGCGGCGGCGATGGCGGAGCGTGCGGCGGTGAGCCGGCGCGGGTCGTCCCCCGTGCCGACGAGCAGCAGTTCGGTGGTCCGCCGGATCACGGCCAGGGCCTCGGCCCTGCGCTCCTCGGGCACATAGCGCCCGGCCAGCGGGCCGCCGGCGAAGGCCAGCACGCCGCCCACGATCGGCGTCTCCCGTTCGCCCGGCAGATGCCGGAGCGCCGCGTCCAGGTAGTCGAACGGGGCGAGTTCGCCGTCCCTGACCATGTCGCGGGCCGCGTTCCAGACCACGGTGCGGCTGAGCGGGTCGGGGAGGCTGGAGAGGGTGGCGAGCGCGGTCCCCCAGGAGCGGGGGTCGAGCCGGACCTTGGCGTAGCTGAGGTCGCCGTCGTTGACCACCAGCAGGTCGGGGCGGGCGCCGGGGTAGGTGTGCTCGGTGGTGCCCTCGGTGGCGTCGAGTTCGATCTCGTACTGGGCGCGGGGCAGCGCGCGTTCGGGTCGGGTGGGGTCGATGTCGTAGGCGCCGAGCCGCAGTCGGTGCGGTCGGCCGCCGCTGTGGGTCAGGCTGAGCCGCCACTCGTCGGTGCCGTCGTCGGTGCGCGGGGTGAGGGTGTCGGGGCCGCTGGTGCGCAGCCAGGCGTCGGCCCAGGTGGGCACGGGGCGGCCCGAGGCGCGGGCCATGGCGTCGATGAAGTCGGCGAGGGTCGCGTTGCCGAAGCGGTGCCGGGCGAAGTGGTCGTTGATGCCGGCGAGGAAGACGTCCTGGCCGAGCCAGGCGACGAGTTGGCGCAGCGCGGAGGCGCCCTTGGCGTAGGAGATGCCGTCGAAGTTGAGCCAGGCGGACGCGGTGTCGGGCACCGCGTCGGCCTCGGGGGCGACGGGGTGGGTGGAGGGGCGCTGGTCGGCGTCGTAGCCCCAGGACTTGCGGACCACGGCGAACTCGGTCCACGGGCGGTAGTCGGTGGCCTCGTCCAGCACCTGGTAGCCCAGGTACTCGGCGAAGGACTCGTTCAGCCAGAGGTCGTCCCACCAGCGCAGGGTGACCAGGTCGCCGAACCACATATGGGCCATCTCGTGGGCGATGACGACGGCCCGCACCGCGCGTTCGGTGTCGGTGACGGCGGAGCGGAAGACAAAGCTGTCCCGGAAGGTCACCAGGCCCGGGTTCTCCATGGCGCCGGCGTTGAACTCGGGGACGAACGCCTGGTCGTAGGAGTCGAACGGGTACGGCTCGTCGAAGAGTTGGTGGTAGCGGTCGAAGCAGCGGCGGGTGATGTCGAAGATCTCCTCGGCGTCCCGGTCCAGCTGGGCGGCGAGCGAGCGCTGGACGTGCAGGCCGAACGGGAGGCCCGCGTGCTCGGTGCGCACCGAGTGGTAGGGGCCGGCGGCCACCGCCATCAGATAGGTGGAGATGGGCGGGGTCTCGGCGCAGCGCCAGCGGCCGGGCCGGTCGGCGTCGGGGGTGGCGATGCCGTTGCCCAGCACCGTCCAGTCCTCGGGGGCGGTGACGGAGACATCGAAGACGGCCTTGAGATCGGGCTGGTCGAAGGCGGCGAAGACCACCGGCGCGTTGGTCATGCAGCACATGGAGTAGAGGTAGGTGAGGCCGTCCTCCGGGTCGGTGAAGCGGTGCATCCCCTCGCCGGTGCGGGAGTAGGGCATCTCGGCCACGACCGCCAACTCGTGGTCGCCGGCGGTCAGTTCGCGCAACGGGAGCCGGCCGTCGGCGAGGCTTTCGACGTCCAGGTCATGGCCGTCGAGGGTGGCGGAGCGCAGGGTGGTGGGGCGGAGTTCGACAAAGGTGTCGCCTGGCTCGCGCGCCGTGAACCGCACGGTGGTGGTGGAGCCGAAGACGGTGTCGCCCCGGGTGAGGTCGAGGTCGATGGTGTAACGCTCGACGGCCAGCTGACGGGCGCGGGCTTCGGCTTCGAGACGGGTGAGTGTCGCCATGACGCCCTATGCTGCCGCACCGCCGGGCGCGGGGCCCAACGAGTTGTCGGCGTGGCCGAGTACGGGGCCCCGATGGCCCGGCGCCGAGGGCACCGGCGGTACCGGAACTCGCGGCGCGGCCGTCTACAAGGGGGGACGGCGCAGGTCAGTGGGGTGCGTGGGGAGCCACCCGAGAATTGGTCCAGTCCAAAGCCTTGACGCTCCCCGGGGCCGCTCCTTAAATCATGCCCGAAGCGAAGGGGTCACCGATTGTCATAAACCCACCCGATGTCATCACCCACCGGTGGCACGGACTCCGCCCGGCCCGTCGCCCGCCCCCGACCCCGACGCCGCCCCCGGGGAGCAGGCACCGTCCCCGGAGGACGCACCGTCCCCCACTCCCGCACCGGAATCGGATGTGAACGCATGTCCCCCACACAGCGCCACGCCCGCACCAACCGCACCACCCGCCGGCTCGCCGGCACCGCCGCCGCGCTGCTCGCCGCCGGCGGCCTCGCGCTCGGCCAACTGCCGAGCGCCGGCGCCCAGGAGGCGGCCGCCGAACCCGCCGAGCAGATCCGGCCGGCCGCCGAGCCGATGACCGTCGCGCCCTACCTCTACAACGGCTGGGGCGATCCGCCCAGCCCGACCACCGTCATGGACGCCACCGGCGTCGAGTGGTTCACCCTCGCCTTCGTGCTCAGCAACGGCTACTGCGACCCGCAGTGGGACGGCTGGCGCCCGCTGACCGGCGGCGTCGACCAGGGCACCATCGAGACCGTCAGGGCCGCGGGCGGCGACGTGATCCCGTCCTTCGGCGGCTGGAGCGGCAACAAGCTGGAGAGCTCCTGCTCCACCGCCGGAGAGCTGGCCGCCGCGTACCAGCAGGTCATCGACGCCTACGGGCTCGCCGCCATCGACATCGACATCGAGGCCGCCGCCTACGACGATCCCGCCACCCAACAGCGGACCGTGGACGCGCTGTTGGCCGTCCAGGCGGCCAACCCCGGGATCAAGGTGTACATCACCTTCGGCACCGGCCAGAACGGCCCGGACACCAGCCTGATCAACCGCGCCGCCGACTCCGGGCTGACCGTGGACGGCTGGACCATCATGCCGTTCAACTTCGGTGGCAACGGCCAGGACATGGGCCAACTCTCCGTCCAGGCGGCCGAGGGCCTCAAGAACGCGCTGATCGACGCCTACGGCTACGGCGAGGCGGAGGCGTACCGGCACATGGGCATCTCCTCCATGAACGGCATCACCGATGTCGGCGAGACCATCACCGTCGCCGACTTCGAGACCATGCTCGACTACGCACAGGAGGTCGGGCTCTCCCGCCTCACCTTCTGGTCGGTCAACCGCGACCGGCCCTGCCAGGGCGGCGGCGCCGACAGCTGTTCCGGAGTGGACCAGCAGCCGTGGGAGTTCACCGGGGTGCTGGCCCGCTATGTCACCGAAGGAGCCTGAGCGATGGGACGAGATACCCGCAATGGGACGATTCTGGCCGTCGCGCTCGGTGCGATACTGGCCGGCGTGGCAGTGACACCGACCGCGCAGGCGGACGAGGAGCCGCGCGCCGTGCCCGATCTGGGCCCGAACGTGTCGGTCTTCGACCCGTCGATGTCGAACGCGGAGATCCAGAGCGAGGTCGACGCGGTCTTCCGGCAGCAGGAGACCAGCCAGTTCGGCAACGGCCGGCAGGCGTTCCTGTTCGCCCCCGGCGAGTACGACGTCGATGTGAACGTCGGCTACTACACCCAGGTCTCCGGGCTCGGCGCGCACCCCGACGATGTGACGATCAACGGGGCCGTCCATGTGGAGGCCGACTGGTTCCAGGGCAACGCCACCCACAACTTCTGGCGCGCCGCGGAGAACCTCTCGGTCAACCCGACCGGGGGCAGCGACCGTTGGGCCGTCTCCCAGGCCGCCCCCTACCGTCGGATGCATGTCCGCGGCGATCTCCAGCTGGACGACGGCGGCTGGTCGAGCGGCGGCTTCATGGCCGACACCCTGGTTGACGGGACGGTGCGCTCCGGCTCCCAGCAGCAGTGGCTCTCCCGCAACACCGACTGGGGCGCCTGGCAGGGCTCCAACTGGAACATGGTCTTCGTCGGCGCCGAGAACGCACCGTCGGGCGACTTCCCCAACCCGCCCTACACCCGGGTCGACACCACCCCGGTGCACCGCGAGAAGCCCTTCCTCTATGTGGACGACAACGGCGACTACCAGGTCTTCGTCCCCGCCCTGCGCACCGACACCTCCGGGGTGAGCTGGGCGGACGGCACGGCCGACGGTGAGTCGCTGTCCATCGAGGACTTCCATGTGGTGCTGCCGGGGCAGGGCTCGGCCGAGATCAACGCGGCCCTGGAGAGCGGCAGGCACCTGCTGATCACCCCCGGGATCTACGATCTGGACGACACCCTGCGGATCACCGAGCCCGACACCGTGGTGCTCGGCCTGGGTCTGGCCACCTTTGTGCCGCGGAACGGGGTGACCGCCGTCGAGGTCGCCGACGTGCCCGGCGTCAAGGTCGCCGGGGTGCTGATCGACGCCGGCGAGGAGAACTCCGAACTGCTGATGGAGGTCGGCCCCGAGGGCTCGTCCGCCGACCACTCGGACAACCCGATCTCGCTGCACGACGTGTTCTTCCGGATCGGCGGCTCGCATGTCGGCCGGGCCACCACCAGCCTGGTGATCAACAGCCATGACGTGATCGGCGACCACCTCTGGCTCTGGCGCGGCGACCACGGCTCCGGCATCGGCTGGAACCAGAACACCGCCGACACCGGGCTGGTGGTCAACGGCGACGACGCCACCATGTACGGGCTCTTCGTCGAGCACTACCAGAAGACCCAGACCATCTGGAACGGCGAGCGCGGGCGCACCTACTTCTACCAGAACGAGATGCCCTACGACCCGCCGAACCAGGACGCCTGGATGGACGGCGACACCCGGGGCTACGCCGCCTACCAGGTGGCCGACTCGGTGACCGAACACCAGGCGTGGGGGCTGGGCGCCTACTGCTTCTTCAACGCCAACCCGGGCGTGGTCGCCGAACGCGCCTTCGACGTACCGGAGTCGCCCGGCGTCCGGTTCACCCATATGGTGGCGGTCTCGCTGGGCGGCGGCACCGGCGCCATCGAGCACATCATCAACGACACGGGCGGCCCGGCCAACGCCCAGAACACCGTGGCCAACCTGGTCGCTTATCCCTGATCCAGGGCCCGCGTCGACGCGCCCCCGCCGGCCGAGGCGGGGGCGCGTCGTCGGCTCGTCAGGGTCCTTCGGTGCTGTCGGCGCCGTCGGAAGGGCGTTCGCCGGCGATGGTCTCGTGGTGTCTGATCACCTCGGCGATGATGAAGTTGAGCAGCTTCTCGGCGAACGCCGGATCCAGCTTGGCGCTCTCCGCCAGCTCCCGGAGCCGTATGATCTGTCGCGCCTCACGCGCCGGGTCGGCGGCCGGCAGACGGTGGTCGGCCTTCAGCCGCCCCACCCGCTGGGTGCACTTGAAGCGCTCCGCCAACATGTGAACCACGGCGGCGTCGATGTTGTCGATGCTGTCGCGCAACGAGTCCAACTCGCCACGCACACTGTCGTCCAGGCCGCCCCGCGCGACGACGCCCTCGTCCGTGCTGCTGTTCTCCATGAACCCAGCCTAAGCTGCGCGCATGATCGCGACCTTTCAGTGCGTTGTCGTCGACTGCCCCGACCCCCGCGCCCTCGGCGCCTTCTACCACGGGATCCTCGGCGGTGAGCTGGCCGACGGCGAGCCGCCCTGGGTGGAGCTGACCACCCCCACCGGGCTGCGGATCGCCTTCCAGCGGGCGGAGAACCACCAACCCCCGCAGTGGCCGGACCCGGACCGGCCACAACAGTTCCATCTGGACTTCGACGTGCCGACCCGCGCCGACCTGCCGGCGGCGGAGGCCGGGGTACTGGCCCTGGGCGCCACCCCGCTGCACGACAGCGGCGGCACCGAGAGCGGCTTCCGCGTCTACGCGGACCCGGCCGGGCACCCCTTCTGTCTCTGCTACGGGCAGCTGCGCGACCTGCCCACGGCGGACGTCACCTGAGCGGCCACCCGTTCGGAAATAAGCGCGGCGCGGGGCGAGTTGGCCGTGGCATGGACATCGGAGTGGTGCTGTCAGGACAGAACGTGACCGGCGACAACTACGTGGACGGGGTCGTCGCGCTGGCCCGCGAGGCGGAGGCGGCCGGGGTGGCCTCCGGTTGGTTCGCGCAACGGCTGGACTACGACGCGGCGGCGCTGGCCGCCGTGATCGGGCATGTGGTGCCGAGGCTGGCCCTGGGCACCTCGGCGATCCCGGTCTTCGCCCGCCATCCGGTGCTGGTGGCCGGGCAGGCGCTGACCGCCCAGGCCGCCACCCGGGGCCGGTTCCAGCTGGGGCTCGCGCTGGGCGCCAAACCGCTGGTGGAGAGCGCCTTCCGGCTCCCCTACGAGCGCCCCGTCGCGCTGCTGCGGGAGTTCCTGACGGCGCTGCGGCCGCTGCTCAGCGACGGCACCGTCGACTTCCGGGGCGAACTGCTGGGCGCCGCGCCGACGTTGCCGGTCTCCCTGCCGGGGGCCGATCCCGCGCCGCCGGTGCTGGTGGCCGCGATGGGGCCGCAGGCGCTCCGGGTGACCGGCGAACTCGCCGACGGGACCCTGCCGTTCCTGGCCGGGCCGCGCGCCCTCGGGGAGCATGTGGTGCCGGCGCTGACGGCGGCGGCCGAGGCGGCGGGCCGCCCGGCGCCCCGGGTGGTGGCGCTGGTGCCGGCGGCGGTCACCGCCGAGGTGGCCCGGGTGCGGGACGTCGCCACGGAGGAGTTGGCCTTCTACGAGTCGATCCCGTCCTACCGGCGGGCGCTGGATCTGAGCGGCGCGGACCGGGCCGGTGAACTGGCGCTGGTCGGCGACGAGGAGACGGTCGCGGCCGGGATCCGGCGGTACCGGAACGCGGGCGCGACCGAGGTGGTGCTGACCCAGACCGCCATGGGCGGCGAGGCGGCCCGCCGACGCACCTGGCGGCTGGCCGGCGAGCTGAGCGGGGCCCGCGTCTGAACGGGACCCGCCGCGTCCGGGCCGCCGCCCGGACGCGGCGGGAGCTGTCGGCCACCCGACGCCCGCCGGGTGTGGTGGCGACGGGCCCCGGGTGCGATATGACGGGCTGGCGCGGGGCCCGCCGTCGGGTCCATGGTCGCCCGCCACGCTTTCCTGTCGCTTTCCCGAGGCTCCCCGTCCCACGCGGGCCGGCCGTCATTTGATGGCCCCGGCGGCGAGCCCGGCCGCGAGCCTGCGCTGCACCAGGACGAAGAAGACCAGCACCGGCAGCGTGATCAGGGTGGAACCGGCCATCACCGCGCCCCAGTCGGTGCTGTACTGCCCGAAGAAACGGTGCAGACCGACGGCCGCGGTGTACTTGGCGTCGTCCTGGAGGAAGACGAAGGCGAAGACGAACTCGTTCCAGGCCACGATGAACGCGAACACGCTGGTGGCCACGAGCCCGGGCGCCACCAGCGGCAGCAGCACCGAGCGGAACATCCGCCACCAGCCGCAGCCGTCCAGATAGGCCGCCTCCTCCAACTCCTCGGGCACGGCCGCGACAAAGCCGCGCAGGGTCCAGATCGCGAACGGCAGCGAGAAGGCGAGATAGACGATGGTCAGCCCCAACAGGCTGTTGAGCAGCTGGAGATCACGCATCTGCAGGAAGAGCGGGATCACCAGCGCCTCCAGGGGCACCATCTGCACCACCAGGATCATCACGAGGACCTTGGTGCGCAGCCGGAAGCGGAACCTGGCCACGGCCACGGCGGCGAACAGCGCCAGCAGCCCGGAGAGCAGCACGGTGCCGAGGCCGACCAGCGCGGAGTTCCGCAGATAGCGCCCGAACTCGCCGGTGTCCAGGACATGGCGGAAGTGGTCCAGGGTGAAGCCCTGCGGCAGCACGGCCGCGCCCCGGTGGTCGGCGCCCGGGTCGAAGGCGGAGGAGACCATCCAGTAGACGGGGAAGAGGGTGAACACCAACAGCGCGGCCACGGCCACCGCCAGCCCGAACCGCCGCTGCGGGGTCGTCCGGTTCACAGCTGCTCCCCCTCCCTGGACAGGGCCTTCACATAGCCGACGGTGATGGCGAGCAGCAGCAGGGTGAGCAGCACGGCGATGGCCGAACCCATGCCGTACTCGTTGCGGCTGAAGGACTGGATATAGGACCAGACGCCGAGGTTGAGCACATCGGGGTTGGCGCCGGCGCCGCCCGGCATCAGATAGATCTGCGCGAACACCTTGAAGTCCCAGATGGTGGAGAGGATGGTGACCACCAGGAACACCGGCCTGATGGTCGGCACGGTGATCCGCCAGAACCGCTGCCAGGCGTTGGCCCCGTCCATCAGGGCGGCCTCCGGCAGCTCCCTCGGGATGGTGAGCAGCGCCGCGTAGACGGTGATCGCCACAAACGGGAAGCCGTGGTGCACCACGTTGAGCGTGGCGATGGCGTAGAACGACCAGCGGTCGGTGAACCAGTTGGTCTCCCGTGGCTCGATCGCGCCCACCGCGTCCAGGCCGCCGCTCACCACGCCGTTGAGCGGGTCGAAGATCCAGATCCAGACATAGGTGCCGGTGACGGCCGGCATCGCCCAGGCCGTCATGATCGCGGTCGCGCAGACCAGCCGCCAGCCGCGCCCCAGACGGCGCAGCAGCAGGGCGACCAGGGTACCGAGCACCACCGTGAGCAGCACACAACTCAGCGCGAAGAGAACGGTGTTGGGCAGCACCGTGGTCCACAGGAAGGAGTCCCCCAGGATGGACCGGTAGTTGTCGAGGCCGGTGTAGTTGCTCTCGCCGGTGTTGATCTGCCGCAGCCCGTAGTCCTGGAAGGACAGCAGCACCACCCGCGCCAGCGGCCAGAACAGCAGCACGGCGAGCACGCCGAGGGCGGGCGCCAGCAGCAGCCAGGGCCGGAGGGCCCGCGCCCGGGCCGCGCGGGCCCGGCGCGCGGCGGCGGCCCGGGCCGCCGGGCCCGTCTCAGTCGCCAAAGGTCTCGTCCATGCTCGCCGCCGCCTCCGCGGCCGCCTCGGCGACGCTCCGGTCGCCGGCGAGGATGGACTGGAGCATCCGCTGGAGCACCTGCTCGCCCTGGATCGCGCCGTACTTCTCGGTGACCGGCAGGTTCCGGCCGGCCTCCAGCATCTGCTGGGCGAACGGGGCGACCAGCGGCTCGTCCCTGGCCTGGACCTCGGCCAACAGGCTCTGCTGGCCGGGGAAGTAGCCGGTCTGCTCGGCCCAGTCGGCGGCGAACTCGCCGGTGGTCATCAGGGTGATCAGCTCCCAGGCCAGCTCCGGCTGGGAGCTGTTGAAGTCGCCCAGCAGCGAGCCGCCGACGAACGACGGGCTGAACCCGCCGTCCTGGCCGGGGACGGGGACGACCCCGATCCGCTCCGCCCACGCCGGATCGGACTCCAGCAGGGTGGTCACCGTCCAGTTGCCGTTGATCACCATGGCGGACTGGCCGTTCTGGAAGCTCTCCAACTGGTCGGTCTCCAGCCAGGTCTGGGCGGCGGCGACGGAGAGGTCGTGTTCGGTGGCGAGCGAGGTGTAGAAGGCGATGCCCTCGATGGCCGCCGGCTCGTCGACGGTGGCCCGCCAGCCGCCGTTCCCGTCCGGTTCGGCGATCTCGCCGCCGGCGCCCCAGATGAACGGGGAGAGCCCGTGCTCGGCGCCGCCGGAGACCGGGAACGGGATCATCTCCGGCTCCAACTCGCGCAGGGCCAGGCCGACATCGCGGAGTTCGTCCCAGGTGGTGGGCGGCTCAAGACCGTGCTCGGCGAAGATGTCGGCCCGGTAGATCAGCGCCCGCACGCCCGCGTACCAGGGCATCCCGTAGGTGGCCCCGTCGACCGTGCCGGCCTCGTACAGCCCCGGGACGAGATCGTCCCCGAGCCCGTCCGCCTCGATGTCCCCGGCGAGATCGCGCAGCGCGCCCGCCTCGCCGAACTCGGGGGCCCAGGTGGTGCCGATCTCGGCCACGTCGGGCAGCTCGTCGCCGGCCATCGCGGTGGTGATCCGGTCGTGCGCGTCGCCCCACTGGATGAACTGGACGTCGAGCGTGGCGCCGGTGCGTTCGCCGAACTCCGCCTGCAGCGCCTCGACATAGGGCCGGGCGTCGGGGTTGGTGCCCTCCATGAGCCACAGCGTCAGGGAGTCGGCCGAATCGCCGTCCCCGCCGCAGGCGGTGGCCGCGCCCAGCGTCAGCGCGGCGGCGGCCGCGCAGGCGGTCAGCCGGCGGCGGCGCCCGCGCCGGGGGTGTCTTCCGGAGGTGTGCGTCATTGCCTCTCCCGTCCTCACCGTGGGTCCCACAGGCCGCCCTTCCGCGCGGCGGCGATGTGACAGCGATGTCCACCCGGGGATCGCTCCACACCTCAGGAGCAACACCGTTTATGGGCTGGACCTTTGGCGGCCGGCGGAACCCGGAGCCGGCCCGGCGCGTCCCACCGGAACACGCAGAGGAGGTACGTCGTGCGACAGAAGATGATCGTGCCGACCATCGCGATCGCCGGCCTGCTGCTGGCCGGCTGCGGCTCGTCCGATGGCGACGAGCCGGCCGAGAACGGCCAGGGGAACGAGGCCCCGAGCGAGGAGGCACCGGAGGAGACACCCGACGAGAACCCCGACGAGGAACAGCCGGGCGGCGAGCAACCCGACGGGACCGACCCGGACGACCCCGGCGGCGAGGAGCCGGGCGCGCACAGCCAGGCCGCGTTCCAACAGCGCGCCCAACTGCTGGTCGACACCTGGCCGGAGCCCGAGCCCGCGGGCCCCGAGGGCGAACACCTCGCGCCGCTGACGGCGCTCGGCGAGGCCGATCCGACGGCGGACGAGCTGACGGTTCAGCTCGGCCACGGCCAGTGCGACGCCGACTTCGGCGCCTGGGTCGCCGAGACCGACGAACTGGTGATCGTCGGCGGCTGGATCGAGCCCGATCCCGACGTCGAGATGTGCGCCGAGATCCTGGTGCTGGACGAGGTCCCGGTCGAGCTGGAGGCCGCGCTGGGCGACCGCACCGTGGTCGACGCGCTCAGCGGCGCCGAGCTGTGAACCGGCCGTAGCGGTACCCACGCATGACGGCGCCCGCCCTTCGGTCGGGGAGGGGCGGGCGCCGTGGGGTGTCCGTACCACGTTGTACGGCACGAGTGGGGGGCCGGGTCAGACCGCCAGCGAGCGGTCGGTCGGCCGCACCGGATAGGGCAGGGCGCTCTCCCCGGTGAGGAAACGGTCCACGCCACGGGCGGCGGCGCGCCCCTCGGCGATGGCCCAGACGATCAGCGACTGCCCGCGCCCCGCGTCACCGGCGACAAAGACACCGTCGACATTGGTCGCGTAGCTGGCGTCCCTGGCGACATTGCCGCGCGCGTCCAGTTCGAGGCCGAACTGCCGCACCAGGCCGTTCTCCTGGTCGGTGCCGGTGAACCCCATGGCCAGGGTGACCAGTTGGGCGGGGATACGCCGCTCGGTGCCGGCCTTCTGGGTGAGCTTGCCGTCGACGAACTCCACCTCGACCAGGTGCAGCCACTGGACGTTGCCGTCCTCGTCGCCCTCGAAGTGGGTGGTGGAGACGGAGTAGACCCGCTCGCCACCCTCCTCGTGCGCCGAGGTCACCTTGTAGAGCATGGGGAACGTGGGCCACGGCTGGTGACCGGCGCGCTCATCGGAGGGGCGCGGCATGATCTCCAGCTGGGTGACCGAGGCGGCGCCCTGCCGGTGCGCGGTGCCCACGCAGTCGGCGCCGGTGTCGCCGCCGCCGATGACCACCACATGCTTGCCCTCGGCGGTGATCGGGGCGCGGGTGAGATCGCCTTCCTGCACCTTGTTGGCCAGCGGCAGATACTCCATGGCCTGGTGCACGCCGGTCAACTCCCGCCCGGGAACGGGCAGATCGCGCGCGGTGGTGGCGCCGGCGGCGATCACCACGGCGTCGTAGCGGCGGCGCAGCCTGGCGGCGTCCAGATCCCGGCCGATCTCCACCTCGGTGCGGAACTTGGTGCCCTCCGCGCGCATCTGCTCGATGCGCCGGTTGAGGTGCCGCTTCTCCATCTTGAACTCGGGGATGCCGTAGCGCAGCAGCCCGCCGATGCGGTCCGAACGCTCGAAGACGGCGACGGTGTGCCCGGCCCTGGTCAGCTGCTGGGCGGCGGCGAGCCCCGCCGGGCCCGAGCCGATCACGGCGACCGTCTTGCCGGAGAGCCGCTGCGGCGGCTGCGGGGTGACGTCGCCCGCCTCCCACGCCTTGTCGATGATGGTCACCTCGACGTTCTTGATGGTGACCGCGGGCCGGTTGATGCCGAGCACACAGGCGGACTCGCAGGGCGCGGGGCACAACCGCCCGGTGAACTCAGGGAAGTTGTTGGTGGCGTGCAGCCGCTCGCTGGCGGCCGCCCAGTCGCCCCGGTAGGCGAAGTCGTTCCACTCCGGGATGAGGTTGCCCAGCGGACAGCCGCTGTGACAGAACGGCACGCCGCAGTCCATACAGCGGCCGGCCTGCTTGCTGATCACCGGCAGCAGCGAACCGGGAACGTAGACCTCGTTCCAGTCCCTGACCCGCTCGGCGACGGGGCGGCTCTTGGCGCCCTCGCGCTCGGTGGTGAGAAAGCCCTTCGGATCAGCCATGGGTCGCCGCCTCCATCATCTTCTCGTGGGTCTCGGACTCGCTGAGTCCGGCCCGCTCGGCGGCGTCCTTGGCGGCGAGCACGGCCTTGTAGGTGGTGGGCATGATCTTGCTGAACCGGGTGACGGCGCTGTCCCAGTCCTTGAGCAGCCGGTCCGCGACGGTGGAGCCGGTCTCCTCGGCATGGCGGCGCAGCACCCCGCGCAGCCAGCTCCGATCGGATTCCTCCAATGGTTCGACCGCCACCATTCCCGTGTTGACCAGATCGGGATCGAGATCGACCACATAGGCCACGCCACCCGACATGCCGGCGGCGAAGTTCCGCCCGGTGTCGCCGAGCACCACGGCCCGGCCACCCGTCATGTACTCGCAGCCGTGGTCGCCCACGCCCTCGGCGACCACGGTCGCGCCCGAGTTCCGCACGCAGAACCGCTCGCCGACCCGGCCGCGCAGGAAGATCTCCCCGCCGGTCGCGCCATAGGCGATGGTGTTGCCCGCGATGGTGGAGAACTCCGGCAGATGCTCGGCCCCCCGGTCAGGGCGCACCACGAGTCGGCCGCCGGAGAGGCCCTTGCCGACATAGTCGTTGGCGTCGCCCTCCAGCCGCAGCGTCACCCCGCGCGGCACGAAGGCGCCGAAGGACTGGCCGGCCGAGCCGGTGAAGGTGATGTCGATGGTGTCGTCGGGCAGTCCGGCGCCGCCGAACCGCTTGGTGACGGCGTTGCCCAACATGGTGCCCACGGTGCGGTTGATGTTGCGCACCGGCACCTGGGCCCGCACCGGCTGGGCGTCCTCGGCCCGCTCGGCGGCGAGCGCGTCGGCCGACAGCTTGATCAGCTCGTTGTCCAGCGCCTTGGCCAGCCCGTGGTCCTGCTCGACGACCCGCCGCCGGACCGCGCCGTCGGGCAGCTCGGGAACGTACAGCAGCGGGGCCAGGTCCAGGCCCTGCGCCTTCCAGTGGTCGACGGCCCGGGAGACGTCCAGCAGCTCGGCGTGGCCGACCGCCTCGTCCAGGCTGCGGAAGCCCAGCTCGGCCAGCAGCTCGCGGACCTCCTCGGCGATGAACTCGAAGAAGTTCACCACGAACTCCGGCTTGCCGGCGAAGCGTTCACGCAGCGCCGGGTTCTGGGTGGCGATGCCGACGGGGCAGGTGTCGAGATGGCAGACCCGCATCAGCACACAGCCGGAGACCACCAGCGGAGCGGTGGCGAAGCCGTACTCCTCGGCGCCCAGCAGCGCCGCGATCAGCACATCGCGGCCGGTCTTCAGCTGGCCGTCGGTCTGCACCACGATCCGGTCCCGCAGCCCGTTGAGCAGCAGCGTCTGCTGGGTCTCGGCCAGGCCCAGCTCCCAGGGGCCGCCCGCGTGCTTGAGCGAGGTCAGCGGCGAGGCGCCGGTGCCGCCGTCGTGGCCGGAGATCAGCACCACGTCCGCGTGCGCCTTGGAGACGCCGGCGGCGACGGTGCCGACGCCGACCTCGGAGACCAGCTTCACATGGATCCGGGCCGCCGGGTTGGCGTTCTTCAGGTCGTGGATCAGCTGCGCCAGATCCTCGATGGAGTAGATGTCGTGGTGCGGCGGCGGCGAGATCAGGCCAACGCCCGGCGTGGAGTGCCGGGTCTTCGCCACCCACGGATAGACCTTGTGCCCGGGCAGCTGGCCGCCCTCGCCCGGCTTGGCGCCCTGCGCCATCTTGATCTGGATGTCGTCCGCGTGCACCAGGTACTCGCTGGTCACGCCGAACCGCCCGGACGCCACCTGCTTGATGGCGCTGCGCCGGGTCGGGTCGACCAGCCGGTCGGAGTCCTCGCCGCCCTCACCGGTGTTGGACTTGGCGCCCAGCCGGTTCATGGCGATGGCCAGGGTCTCGTGCGCCTCCTGGGAGATGGAGCCGTAGCTCATCGCACCGGTGGAGAACCGCTTGACGATCTCGCTCACCGGCTCGACCTCGGCCAACGGCACCGGCGGGCGCTCGCCGTCCTTCAGCCGGAACAGGCCGCGCAGCGTCATCAGCCGCTCCGCCTGCTCGTTCACCCGCTGGGTGTACTGGCGGAAGATGTCGTAACGGCCCTCGCGGGTGGAGTGCTGGAGGCGGAAGACCGCCTCCGGGTCGAAGAGGTGCGGCTCGCCCTCGCGACGCCACTGGTACTCGCCGCCGATCTCCAGCGTGCGGTGCGCGGGCGCCACCCCGGAGGCCGGGTATGCCTTGGCGTGCCGGGCGGCGACCTCCTTGGCGATCACGTCGAGGTCTGCGCCGCCGATCTTGGTGGCGGTGCCCTGGAAGTAACGCTCGACAAAGGCGGCGTCCAGACCGACCGCCTCGAAGACCTGCGCGCCCCGGTAGGAGGCCACGGTGGAGATGCCCATCTTGGACATCACCTTGAGCACGCCCTTGCCGAGCGCCTTGATCAGGTTGCCGATGGCGACACCGGGCTCGACCCCGGGCAGGAAGGTGCCCCGGATGGCCAGGTCCTCCACGGACTCCATCGCCAGATAGGGGTTGACGGCCGCCGCGCCGTAGCCGATCAGCAGCGCCACATGGTGCACCTCGCGGACGTCGCCCGCCTCCACCAGCAGCCCCACCTGGGTGCGCTGCTTGGTGCGGATCAGATGGTGGTGCACGGCCGAGGTGAGCAGCAGCGAGGGGATCGGGGCGTGCTCGGCGTCCGAGTGCCGGTCGGAGAGGACGATCACCCGCGCGCCCTCGGCGATGGCCGCGTCCGCCTCGGCGCAGATCTCGTCGAGACGCCGCGCCAGCGCCTCGCCACCGCCGGAGACCCGGTAGAGGCCGGAGAGCGTGGTGGAGGCGAAGTCCGGCAGGTCGCCGTCGGCGTTGATGTGGATGAGCTTGGCCAGCTCGTCGTTGTCGATCACCGGGAAGGGCAGCGAGACACTGCGACAGGACTCAGCGGTCGGCTCCAGCAGGTTGCCCTGCGGGCCCAGCGCGGAGAGCAGCGAGGTGACCAGCTCCTCCCTGATGGCGTCCAGCGGCGGGTTGGTGACCTGCGCGAACAGCTGGGTGAAGTAGTCGAAGATCAGCCGGGGCCGCTCGGAGAGCGCGGCGATCGGGGTGTCGGTGCCCATCGAGCCGATCGGCTCGGCGCCCGCCTTGGCCATCGGCGTGAGCAGGACCCGCAGCTCCTCCTCGGTGTAGCCGAAGGTCTGCTGCCGCCGGGCGACGGAGGCATGGGTGTGCACCACGTGCTCACGCTGCGGAAGGTCGGCCAGCTCGATCTGGCCGTCGGCCAGCCACTCCTCGTAGGGGTGCTCGGCGGCCAGCCGCTCCTTGATCTCGTCGTCCTCGATGATCCGGTGCTCGGCGGTGTCCACCAGGAACATCCGGCCCGGCTGGAGACGGCCCTTGCGGACCACCCTCGCCGGCTCAAGATCCAGCACGCCGACCTCGGAGGAGAGCACCACGAAGCCGTCGTCGGTCACCCAGTACCGGCCGGGACGCAGACCGTTGCGGTCCAGCACGGCGCCGACCTGGGTGCCGTCGGTGAAGGTGACACAGGCGGGCCCGTCCCAGGGCTCCATCATCGTGGAGTGGAACTCGTAGAAGGCGCGCCGCTTCGGGTCCATCGACGGGTGGTTCTCCCACGCCTCGGGGACCATCATCAGCACCGCGTGCGGCAGTGAACGGCCACCGAGGTGGAGCAGTTCCAGCACCTCGTCGAAGGTCGCCGAGTCCGACGCCTCCGGGGTGCAGATCGGGAACACCCGCTCCAGCCGCTCCGGGTCCCCGAAGAGGCCGCTGGCCAGCTGCGACTCCCTGGCCCTCATCCAGTTGCGGTTGCCCTGGACGGTGTTGATCTCGCCGTTGTGCGCGACGAAACGGTAGGGGTGCGCCAGCGGCCAGCTGGGGAAGGTGTTGGTCGAGAACCGCGAGTGCACCAGCGCGATGGCGCTGGTCAGCCGGCGGTCTGAGAGGTCGGGGAAGAAGGGCTCCAGCTGCCCGGTGGTGAGCATCCCCTTGTAGACGACGGTGCGCGCGGAGAGCGACGGGAAGTAGATCCCGGCCTCGCGTTCGGCGCGCTTGCGCAGGACGAAGACGATGCGGTCCAGCTCAAGACCGGCCCGCCCGTCGCGCTCGTCGGCGACGAACAGCTGCCGGAACGACGGCATGGTCTCGCGGGCCGAGGCGCCCAGCAGGCCGGGGGCGACGGGGACGTCCCGCCAGCCGAGGACGGTCAGCCCCTCCTCGGCGGCGATCTCCGCCACCCGGGCGACGGCGGCCTCGGCCGCGTCCGCCTCGGCGGGCAGAAAGGCCAGGCCCACGGCATACCGGCCGACGGGCGGCAGCTCGAAGGAGACGTTCTCACGGAGGAACCCGTCGGGGATCTGGATCAGGATGCCCGCACCGTCGCCGGTGTCCGGGTCAGAGCCGGTGGCCCCACGGTGCTCAAGGTTGCGCAGGACGGCAAGCGCCTGGTCAACGAGCTGATGGCTGGCTTCGCCGGTGAGAGTGGCGACAAAGCCGACACCACAGGCGTCGTGCTCGTTGCGCGGGTCGTACATCCCCTGCTTAACCGGGTGGGACGCAGAACGCATCGGCTCTCCCGTCGTCGTCTTGGTCTGTGGTGGCTCCGAGGGACGACGTTGGCCCTGGCGTTGCTAAAATTTTCACGCAGGTTACACGATGGCCCGTTTCCCGGGAAGCGGATACGTCAGTCCACGATACGGACTTCATGCCATCGATTCGCGCCGGATATGGGCGACATGGCCACCCTAATCACCTGGCTGGCGTGGACGCCGCTGTCCGTTGGGCGTCCAAGCACCTGCCCGGCGTCCATGAAGTGAAACCCCTCGGAAACAAAGCTCACCCCGAAGCACGTCAAAGTGACCTAACGTGACCCATCGCGGCCGTATTCCCGACTCCGCCCCGGTGGTCCCGGGTGGGGGCTTTGTCCAGAGTAGGTCAGCCCACCGCCGTGCCAAAGGCCGAGCCGAGAAGATAGGTGAGACCGGCCGCCGCCGCCCCCAGGGCCAACTGCCGGGTGCCGCTGAACCACCAGGGGCGGGCGGTGATCCGCGCCACCAGCGCGCCGCAGAGAAAGAGCCCCAGCAGGGAGACCAGCACCGCCGGCCAGAGCGATTCGGCCCCCAGCAGATAGGGCAGCACCGGCAGCACCGCGCCCACCGCGAAGGAGACGAACGAGGAGCCGGCCGCCACCGCCGGCGACGGAAGGTCGGCCGGGCCGACGCCCAGCTCCTCCCTGGCATGGATCTCCAGGGCCTGCTCGGGATCGCGCGAGAGCTGCCCGGCCACCTCACGGGCCAGCTCGGGATCCACGCCCCGGTTCTCGAAGACCGCCGCCAACTCGGCGAGCTCCGCCTCGGGATGGCGGGTCAGCTCGCGGCGCTCGACCGCCAGCTCGGCCAGCACCAGCTCGCGCTGGGCGGCGACCGAGGTGTACTCACCGGCGGCCATCGAGAAGGCGCCGGCCGCCATCCCCACCATGCCGGCGACCACCACCGTCCCGCTGGCCGCCGAACTTCCCGCGACGCCGCTGATCAGGCCGAGGTTGGAGACCAGTCCGTCCATCGCCCCGAAGACGGCCGGGCGCAGCCAGCCGCCCTGGACGTCGCGGTGACGGTGATGCGCCTCGGCTGCCGACATCGCGTGCGGAGCGGGTCAGGAGGAGGTGGCGGGCGCCGTCTCGGAGCCGCCGGCCTTCGGCGCGGCCCCGCCCTTGTCGAGGGTCGTCTTCGCCGTCGTCCCCTCGTCGTCGCCCGGTTCCTCGGCTTCGCCGGTGGTTCCGCCGCTGTCGCCCCTACCGCCGTCCTCGGCTTCGCCGGCGCTTTCGGCGCTCTCGGCGCCCCTGGCTTCCGTCGCGTCCGGGGTGTCGGGCTGGTCGTCGGAGCGTGGCTCGACGTCGTCCTCCCGGCCGGGGGCGAGGCGGTGGGAGATCACGATATAGGCGACGGCGGCGAGGAAGACGGCCACCGAGGTCCAGTTGTTGAGCCGCAGGCCGAGGAACTCGTGCGCCTCGTCGACCCGCAGGTACTCGATCCAGAAGCGGCCGACGGTGTACCCCGCGACATAGAGCGCGAAGGCCCGGCCGTGGCCGAGGCGGAACCTGCGGTCCGCCCAGATCACCAGCACACCGACGCCCACGCACCACAGCGACTCGTAGAGGAAGGTCGGCTGGAAGGTGTCGTGGATCCCCCGGTACTCCGGCGGGATGTTCTCCTCCTCGGTGATCCGGACGGCCCACGGCAGATCGCTCGGGCGGCCGAAGAGCTCCTGGTTGAACCAGTTCCCCCAGCGGCCGATCGCCTGGGCGAAGGCGATGCCCGGCGCGACGGCGTCGGCCATCGGCGGCAGCGCGATGCCCCGCCGACGGCAGGCGATCCAGGCACCGACGGCGCCACCGGCGATCGCGCCCCAGATGCCGATACCGCCGTCCCAGATCCTGAACGCGTTGACCCAGTTCCTGCCCTCGTCGAAGTAGAGCTGGTAGTCGGTCACCACGTGGTAGATCCGCGCGCCGATCAGGCCGAACGGCACCGCCCACACCGCGATGTCGGCCACCGTCTCGGCCCGGCCACCCCGCTGGACCCAGCGTCGACCGCCTAGCCAGATGGCCAGAAAGACGCCGATGATGATGCACACCGCGTAGCCGCGCAGGGGCAGTGGCCCCAGCTCGATCTCGCTGCCGCCGGGACTGGGGATAGACGCAAGGATCTCCATGGTGCCCCCGACGCTACCGTGCCCCGCGTCCTCAGTGGAATCCCGTGGCCCGGTTGACTGCCCGTGTCACCCGGCGTCCCGTCCGTCACGGCGGTGCGCCGCCGCCGGCGCCCTGCCTCAGCCGGTCAACTCGGCGACGCGTTCCCGCAGGTGGTCGGGGGTCAGCGGATCGCCGCCAGGACCCATCCGCTCGTTGTTGAGCAGCACGGTCGGCGTGGCGTTGTGGTCGCCGTTGAGGAAGTCCGCGTTGGCGCGGGAGACCCAGTCGTCGTGGGTGCCGTCCTCGACGCACGCCTGGAAGATCTCGTTGTCCAGCGCGTCGACCTGCCTCCCCAGGTCGATCAGCATCGACTTGTCGGCGAAGGCGTCGTCGGTCTCGGCGGGCTGGTTGTCGAAGAGCAGGTCGTGGTATTCGGGGAAGGTGCCCTGGTCGCGGGCGCAGGCGGCGGCGTTGGCGGCGTTCCTTGAGCCGCTGCCGCGCATGTTGCCGTCGATGATGGTGACCAGGTGGTAGTCGACGCGCAACTGACCGGCGGCCGTCAGCTCGTTGATCGTCTCTCGGAACATGGACTCGAACTGTCCGCATGCCGGGCAGCGGAAGTCCTCGAAGACCGTCAGCACGGCGGGGGCCGAAGCCTCGCCCACCGTGATCGGCTCGGCCGCCGGGCCGGCGCTGTCGTCGTCCTGTCCCCCGCCGGCGGCCAGGACGCCGACGCCCGCGGCGATCGCCAGCACCACGGCGGCGACCCCGACGATCTTGAGGACGCGCAACCGCCGTTGACCGGCCCGCTCCCGCTCGCGTTCCTCCCGCAGCCGCTCCCTGGCGCTGCGCTTTCCCTCTTGGTTCCGTGCGCTCACGCCTGGCCAACGACACCGGGGCTGCCAGGACACGCCCGAACGCCACGCGCAACGATCGGCGCAGGTGACGGGAGGCGTCCGGCCTCGTTCCTCCTGGTGTGATGCCCGAGAAAGTGTCCTCCCCCGCCCCTCCGTCCCCTCCACGGGAAGCCGTCCCTGCCCCCCCGCCGCCTCCGCCGTCCGGGCCCCCGCGGCCGGGGGTACGCGGGGAGCTGGTCGCGGCCGGCTGCGCGGCGCTGCTGTTCGCCCTCTCGGCGGTGCTGGGCACCGCCATCAACGACGGGGACCGGCTGCGGCTGCAGTCCCCGCCGCTGCTGGCCAGTTGGGCGCCGCATATCGGCCCCGGCACGGTGCCGGCGCTGCTGCTCGCCGGCCTCGGGGTGCTCTACGGCCCGACGCTGGCCCGGCGACTGCCCTGGCGTTGGCTGCTGCTCGGCACCTGGGCGGGCTCGGTCGGCTGGCTGCTCGCGCTGGCGTCGATCGACGGCTGGCGGCGCGGGGTGACCAACAATCTGGAGACCAAGCACGAGTACCTGCGCTCGGTCGACGACATCAACGCGCTGCCGTCCCTGGGCCACTTCCTGGACACCTTCGTGTACCAGATCCCCATCGACGCGCCCGACAACTGGCCGGCGCATGTGGCGGGTCATCCGCCGGGGGCGACGCTGACGTTCGTCCTGCTGGACCGGATCGGGCTCTCCGGCGGCACCTGGGCCTCGCTGTTCTGTGTCCTCTGGGCGGCCAGCGTGCCGGCCGCCGTGCTGCTCACGGTGCGGGCGCTCAGCGGCGAGCGGCTGGCCAGGCGCGCGGCGCCGTTTCTGGTGCTGGCGCCGGCGGCGGTCTGGCTCGGGGTCTCGGCCGACGCCTACTTCGCGGCGGTGGCCGCCTGGGCGGTGGCGCTGCTGACCCTGGCCTGCGTGTGGCGGCGGTCGCCGGGCCGCCGGTGGCGCTGGGCGGCGCTCGGCTCCGGTCTGTTCTTCGGCTGGTTGGTCTATCTGTCCTACGGGTTGACGCTGATGGCGCTGGTCGGGGTGGCGGTGCTGGTGCTGACCCGGGAGTGGCGGCCGCTGCCCTATGTGCTGCTGGGCGTCGCGGCCTGGGTGACGCTCTTCACGGCCAACGGCTTCTGGTGGTACGAGGGTTACCAGGTGCTGGTGGAGCGCTACTACGCGGGCGCGGGCGGCCAGCGCCCCTACGGGTATTTCGTCTGGGCGAACGTGGCGGCCCAGGTGTTGACGGTCGGCCTGGCCACGGTGGCGGGGCTGCGGCACTGGGCGCCCCGGCTGCCCGGCGGGCTGCGGGATCTGACGGCCGAGCGGCGTCCGGCGCGGGGCACCGGCGCGTTGGTGGTGCTGGTGGCTTCGGCGCTGGCCGCGCTGCTGATCGCGGATCTCTCCGGGATGAGCAAGGCGGAGACGGAACGGATCTGGCTGCCGTTCGTGGTCTGGACGCTGCCGGCGACGGCGCTGTTGCCGCCGAACCGGGCCCGCTGGTGGCTGGCGGCCCAGGTGGTGATGGCGGTCACCGTCAACCATGTGTACCGGACCAGCTGGTGAAGGTCGCGCCGGGGCCGCGCCGCCCGTGGCCCCGCTTCCGGGGGCGGTTGCACGACGCGCGGACGGCGACGGCGGTGGGGCGGCTGCTGGGCGTCGGGGTGCTGGTCTGCTTCCTCACCGGGCTGGTCAGCCACGGTCTGCAGACGCCGCCCGGCTGGCTGGCGCCGCATCTGCCGACCCGCCCGGTATGGGGCTACCGGGTGAGCCAGGGCCTCCATGTGGCCACCGGGATCGCCCTGGTCCCGCTGCTGTTGGCGAAGCTCTGGACCGTCTACCCCCGGCTCTGGGTCCGGCCGCCGGTGCGTTCGGTGCCGCATGCGCTGGATCGGCTCTCGGTGGCCGTGCTGGTGTCGGTCGGGCTGCTGGAGGTGCTGATCGGGCTGGTCAACATCGCGCAGTGGTATCCGTGGCCGTTCTCCTTCAAGCCGGTGCACTACGCGTTGGCCTGGGTGCTGGTCGGCTCGGTGCTGCTGCATGTGGCGGTGCGCCTGCCGCTGATCGCCCGGCACTGGCGGCGCGATCCGGCCGATCCGGAATCGGCCGACCGCAGGTCGCTGCTGCGCGGTGTGGTCGCCGGGGTGGGCGCGGTGACGGTGGTGACGGCGGGGCAGACGTTCCCGCCGTTGCGCCCGTTCGTCCTGTTGGCGCCGCGCGATCCCGACCATGGGACGCAGGGCCTGCCGATCAACCGGACGGCGGCGGCCGCCGGCGTCGACCGTGCCGAGCTGACGTCCGAACGGTGGCGGCTGCGGGTGCTGGGCCCGTTGGAGTACACCCTCTCGCTGGCCGAACTGGGCGCGTTGCGCCAGCACACGGCGCGGCTGCCCATCGCCTGTGTGGAGGGCTGGAGCGCCTCGGCGGAGTGGACGGGGGTGCGGCTGCGCGACCTGCTGGAGCTGGCCGGCGCGCCGGCACGGACCTCGGTGCGGGTGCGCTCCGCGCAGACCACGGGGAGCTACCGGGTGATGGAGATGCCGGGCCAGTACGCGGCCGATCCGCTGACCCTGCTGGCGCTGCGCCTCAACGGGCAGGTGCTGAGCCTGGACCATGGCTTCCCGGCCCGGATCATCGCGCCCAACCGACCCGGGGTGTGGCAGACGAAATGGGTCGGGACCATCGAGGTGACGGGGTGAGGGGATGACGGTGACTCGGCTGACGGCGGGCGGGCTGGGCCTGCTGCTGATCGGCGTGGGGGTGCGGCTGCTGTGGGTCGACACGGCGGACGGCACCCCCGGGCAGGTGGCCGGCTGGTTGCTGGGGACGCTGCCGGCGCACGATCTGCTGCTGGCCCCGCTGGTACTGCTGATCGGGTTCGCCCTCCCCACGGCGGGCCGCTGGCGCGGGCCGCTGCGCGGCGGCCTGCTCACGGCGGGCGCGCTGTTCCTGGTGGCCCTCCCCCCACTGCTGCGCGCCGACTCCGCCCGCTACCCCACCTCGCTCCCCCTCGACTACCCACGCGGCCTCCTGATCTCCCTGACCGCCGTGGCCCTGGCGGTGGTGCTGATCCGCTGGCGCCGCTGGCGCGAACCCCGCTGGCGCGGTGCGGGCCGACGAGGGCGACCACCGCGCTGACCCGGGCCACGGCGCCCATGGCGCCGCCGCTCGAACCGTCACGACGGTGCGGCTCCCGCACCAGTAACGAAGGCCGGCGGGGCCCGACCCACACGGTCCGGGACCGGGCCCCGCCGTCCCGGTGGGTCAGCCCGATGCCCGCGCGGTGGGGGGCGCCGCGAGGGCCGGGCCGGCAAGGCCGTGGCGGAGGGCGAGGAAGGGGCGGGAGTGGGTGGACCAGCGGGCGACCGTGGTCCAGCCGGCGGCCTCAGCGCGGCCGCGCAGGGCGTCGACGCCGACCCTGGCCCAGGGGAACGCCGGGCTGGTGCCCCCCTGGTCGTCGTCGAGCCAGGCGTCGAACCGTTCGTCCACCTCGGACTGTGCCGCTTCGACCAGCAACAGGCCGCCGGGGGTGAGCAGTTGGCCGACGCGGTGGAGCAGGGCCAGCGGGTCGCCGCCGATGCCCACGTTGCCGTCCATCAGCAGCACGCTGTCCCAGCGGCCCTCGTCGGGCAGCACGTCGAAGACGGAGCGCAGCAGCGCGGCGCCGCCCCTGGCCCTGGTCCGCTGGACGGCGGCGCGTGCGGTGTCGATGCCCAGCGCCGGGCTGGCCCGGCGGGCCAGCGCCGCGACCATCCGCCCCGGGCCGCAGCCGATGTCGAGGACGCTGCCCGCGCAGCGTTCCAGCACGGTGCGGTCGGCGGCGTCGGGCCGTTGGCACCAGCGTTCGACGTCGAGGCGGAGCCGGTGCCCGTTGGCGGCGCGCAGGAACAGCGGGCCACGGCCGGTGCGCAGGGCCAGCGTGTAGAGGTCGGTGGACCACGCGGGGGTGGTGGTGACGGTGGTCATCGTCCCCCTCCCTCGTGGGCGGCCGCGCCGACCGGCTGTCGCCCGGGGCCGGCGGCCAGTGCGGCGAGCGTCGCCGCGAACCGGCCGTCCGGGTGCGCGGCGGCGACCCGTTCCGCGTCCCGGGCCGTGTCGACGTCGCACAGCGACGGCAGTTCCCGGACGTCGAGCCCGGCCGCCAGCAGCCGGCGGCGCTGTTCCGCGCCGGTGCGGGCGGTGGACATCGGTACTCCGCGCACCAGTTCGGGGCGGGGTTCGGCCATGCCGAGCGCCCAGAACCCGCCGTCATCGGCCGGGCCGAACCAGGCGCGCCCCGGCGGCCAGCTGTCGGGTCCGGTCGCCGGGGCCAGCAGCTGCGGGGTCAGCTGCGGTGTGTCCATGCCCACCAACAGGGTGGGCCCGGTACACCCGGCGAACGCGGCGGCGATCCGCTGGTCGAGGCCGCCGGCGCACTGCGGAACCACCAGGTATCCGGGGGGCAGCCAGGGGCCCGGGCGGCCGTCGAGGACCAGGACGCGGCGCGCGGCCGGCACCAGGAGCAGGGCGGCGAGGGTGTCGGCCAGGGCCGCCGCCGCGATGCGGGCGGCCTCGGCCGGGCTGAACGGCGGGGTGAGCCGGGTCTTGACCCGGCCGGGCAGCGGCTCCTTGGCGATGACCAACAGGGTCGTGGCCGGACGGGTCATCGGAGTACCTCCCGCATGTCGTGAACGGCGTGCCAGGTGCCGCGCCAGGTGCCGGTCACCTTGGAGGTGCCGACGCGGGGCAGATAGGGCACCTCGGTCTCGGCGACCCGCCAGCCGGCGTCGGCCGCGTGCACCACCATCTGCAGCGGATAGCCGCTGCGCCGGTCGGTGAGGTCGAGCGCCAGCAGGTCGGTTCTGCGGGCCACCCGCATCGGGCCGAGATCGTGGAGTCTCAGGCCCGTGCGGCGACGCACCAGCCGGGAGAGCGCCTGGTTGCCGACGCGGGCGTGCAGCGGCCAGGCCCCTCTTCGGGTGGGCTGACGTCTGGCCAGCACCAGATCGGCCTCGCCGTCGACCACCGGGGTGGCCACCCGGGGCAGCTCGCCGGGGTCGAGGGAGGCGTCGCAGTCGCAGAACGCCACCAGTTCGGCCGTGGCGGCGCGGAGTCCGGCGTGGCAGGCGGCGCCGAAGCCACGGCGTGGTTCGAACACCACGCGCGCGCCCAGCTTTTCGGCGATACGGGCCGAGTCGTCCGTGGAGCCGTTGTCCACCACGACGGCGTTCCAGCCGTCAGGGATGCGGTCGAGGACCCAGGGAAGGGCCTCGGCCTCGTTCAGGCAGGGCAGCACCACGTCGCCCCGCGCGGATGAATGGTTACTCACCCGGCATACCGTACAAAGACAAACAACGTATATCGGGGCAACAGTGCTGATGAATCCCGGTGTTCGCATCCGGCCGGGCGACCGTCGCGGATGGCGGGAGGAGTGTGGCAGCCCGGCGGGTTCCCGGCGGGCGGCGCGGGAGCAACGCGCCGGCCGGCCACCCGATCCGGTGGTTTTCGGGGAGCCGGGCTGACGTTCCCGGCGGGGGCGGTCTCGAACAGATGACACGCCGGCGCGCCGCCCCGGGGACACGCGCCGGCGCTCACTCCTCCGCGCAGAGCCCCGGGTTCGTCGACACCCCGGCCAACGGGCCGTCAACGACCGGCGGCGCCACCGCCGTTGCTCAGCGGGAACGCAGCGGGGCGGTGGCGAAACGCGTCACCCCGTCGGCGAAGGCGACGCGGGGGGACCAGTCCAGTTCCTTCTGCAGCCGAGCCGATGAGGCGGTGATATGCCGAACGTCGCCCCGTCGGTACTCGCCGGTGACCACGGGCGCGGGGCCGCCGCGCGCCTCGGCCAGGGCGGCGGCCATCTCGCCCACGGTGTGCGGCTGCCCGCTGCCGACGTTGTAGGCCCGCGCGCTCCCCGCCGGACGGTCGGCCAGCGCGCCGAGCGCCGCGACATTGGCCCGGGCCACATCCGTGACATGGACGAAGTCCCGCCGCTGCGCGCCGTCTTCGAAGACCCGGGGCGGGCGGCCCGCCTCCAGCGCCGAACGGAAGAACGCCGCGACGCCGGCGTAGGGCGTGTCGCGCGGCATCCGGTCGCCGTAGACGTTGTGGTAGCGCAGGCTGATCGCCCGGCCGCCGACATCCCTGGCCCAGGCCGCCGCCAGGTTCTCCTGGGCCAGTTTGGTGGCCGCGTAGACGCTCCGGGGATCGACCGGATCCTCCTCGTCGACCAGCCCGGGCGAGAGCGGCGCCCCGCATTCGGGGCAGGGCGGTTCGAAGCGGCCGGCGTCCAACTCCGCCACCCGGCGCGGGCCCGGGCGGACCTGCCCGTGTCGGGCGCAGTCGTAGCGGCCCTCGCCGTAGACCACCATGGACCCGGCCAGCACCAGATCGCGCACCCCGACCTCGGCCATGGCCGCCAACAGCCGGGCGGTGCCCAGGTCGTTGACGGAGACATACTCGGGGGCGTCGGTGAAGTCCTTGCCCAGGCCGACCATCGCGGCCTGATGACAGACCGCCGCCATGCCCGGCAGGGCGCCGGCCAGGGCCTGGGCGTCCCGCACGTCGGCGCGGATCCAGGGCACTTCGGCCGGGGCGCCGGCGGCTTGCGGCGGCAGGATGTCGAGCACCGTCGGCTCATGGCCGGCGGCCAGCAGGGCTTGAACGATATGGGAGCCGATGAAACCGGCTCCGCCAGTGACCAATACACGCATAGCGGACACGCTAGTCAGCGGGGGCCCGACACCGTGGGAGCCGGCGCCGCGCGTCAGCGTTCCGTGAGATCCACCGCCGGGTGTTCCCAGGGGACGCTCAGCCAGGGGCTCTCCGGATCGGTGGTCAGGATCCGGAAGACCGTGACCATCTCCGTGTACCAGTCGCCGAACTCCTCGCTGTCGAAGTGCAGACAGCGCCCCAGGATGTAGCCGGTGGCGTAGTCCCCCCAGGACTGGTACACCTGCCGGGCGCCCTCGCTGGCGTGCAGCACCGCGCGCTCCGTCTCGGCCAGCTCGCCGAGGCGGGCGCCGAGGCCCCAGCGCGCCATGCAGGAGGCGCGGCCGAAGTCCCAGGCGAGAACGGAACGGACGCATTCGTCCGCCGCCATCAGACCGTCGGCGCGGAACCGCGCCTCATAGCGCAGCACCTGGCCGATCAGCTGGTGGGCCAGGGCGATATCGGCGTCCAGATCGAACTCGGGGGGCTTGCCCGTGCGGTCCACCACCTCGGCGGTGCGGGAGAGCAGCACCCGCTCGGCGGCCTCCCGCCAGGCGACCGGATCGGGCACCGCACCGTACTCCTGGATCATCGCCTGCCGCACCCGGAGCACGAACTCCCAGGCCGGGGATATCAGTTCGCCCTTCAGCAGGCGCTCCAGGATCTCCAGCCACTGGGCCCTGCTGGTGACGCTCCACCAGGCCCGCAGCAGCTCCTTCTCCTCCGAGTAGCCGCCGGACTGCCAGCCCAGGTGGTTCCAGATGGCGCCGTTGTTGACCATCAGCAGGGCCCCGCAGGCCAGGCCGTGCGCCATCGGACCGGCGCGATGGCCCGTCCAGAGCGTCTTCAGCTGGCTCTCGGCCGCGCTGTTCTTCGCCCGCCGCTTCCACTTGCGCGGATCGGCGGGCAGAAACGTCTCCACCGGGGTGCCCGGGTTGACGGCGAGCCAACGCGCCGGGCGCGGCCAGCCCTTGGCGAGATCGGCCAGCTCACAGCGCTCGAAGATCTGGTCGGCCGCGGGCGGCGGCAGCATGCCCCGGGTGTACACCGGCAGGCAGGTGCCCTTGACCTCCGGATGCTGGAACGGGCTGAACCGCAGCCGACCCGGCACCGCGTCCGCCAACTCCCTGGACATCGGCAGAAAGAGATCCGTGCCGGCCAGCACCTCGAAGTAACGCGTCCAGTCGCTGTTCAGGCCGGCGTCATAGAGCTGTTGCTCCACGCTCGTCGGCGGCTGCCACGGCAGATCGGCCGAGGTCCCCTCGTTCCCCATGGCCCGACTGTACCCGCAGCCACCGACAGCCGGGGCGCTGACCAGCCGTCAGCGCCCCGGCTCCCGGTCAGCGTCCGGCGCGTACCCCGTCGGCCAACTCGCGGGTCAGCGCCCGCAGTTGTTCGATGGCGGCCGGCTCGTCCGCCAGCCGGTCCAGCACCGCCTGGACAAAGGCGGAACCGACGATCACCCCGTCGGCGAACCCGGCGACCTCCGCCGCCTGGGCGCCGTTGGAGACCCCGAGGCCGACACAGACCGGCAGTTCGGTGGTCTCCCTGGTCCGCGCCACCAGACCGGCCGCGCCCCGGCTGACGGCGGCCCGACCGCCGGTGACCCCCATCAGCGAGGCCGCGTAGACAAAGCCGCTGCCGGCCGCCGTGATGGTGGCCAGCCGTTCGTCGCCGCTACTGGGCGCGACCACGAACACCGTGGCCAGACCGTGCTGTTCGGCGGCCTTGCGCCAGCCGTCGGACTCCTCGACCGGCAGGTCGGGCAGGATGCAGCCGGCCCCGCCCGCCTCGGCGAGCTCGGCGGCGAACCGCTCGGCACCGTAACGGTCCACCGGGTTCCAGTAGGTCATCACCAGCGCCGGCACACCGGTGGCCGCGTGCAGCTCGCGCACCGTGCGCAGCACGTCGGCGATCCGCACCCCGCCGCGCAGGGCGATGTCGTCGGCGGTCTGGATGACCGGGCCGTCCAACACCGGGTCGCTGTGCGGCAGTCCCACCTCGATGATGTCGCAGCCGCCCTCGACCATGGCCACCGTGGCGCGGATCCCCGCGTCCACGCTGGGGAAACCGGCCGGGTAGTAGCCGATCAGCGCCGCGCGCCCCTCGGCGCGCGCCCCCGCCAACGCCGCTTCCAGCAGCCTCAGATTGCCGCTCACCGGTCGTTCTCCTCGCCGTCGTAGAGCCCGAAGTAACGGGCGGCGGTGTCCATGTCCTTGTCGCCGCGCCCGGAGAGGTTGACCACCAGGACGGCCTCGGGGCCCTTCTCCCGCTGGAGTTCCCGGCCGACTTCGAGGGCGCCGGCCAGCGCGTGGGCGCTCTCGATGGCCGGAATGATGCCCTCGGTGCGGGACAGCAGCCGCAGCGCCTCCATGGCCTGGGCGTCCGTGACGGGCCGGTACTCGCCGCGCCCGCTGTCCTTGAGATAGGAGTGCTCGGGACCGATCCCCGGATAGTCGAGACCGGCCGAGATCGAGTAGGGCTCGGTGATCTGCCCCTCGTCGTCCTGCAGCACATAGGAACGCGAGCCGTGCAGCACACCGGGTTCGCCGGCGGTCAGCGTCGCCGCGTGCTCGCCGGAGTCCACGCCGTGCCCGGCCGCCTCGCAGCCCACCAGGCGGACGCCCGCGTCCGGGATGAAGGCGTGGAAGAGGCCGATCGCGTTGGATCCGCCGCCCACACAGGCGACCACCGCGTCCGGCAGCCGCCCGACGCGCTCCTGGATCTGCCGTCTGGCCTCCACCCCGATGACCCGGTGGAAGTCCCGCACCAGGGCCGGGAACGGGTGCGGTCCCGCGGCCGTGCCGAAGAGGTAGTGGGTCTCGTCGACGGTGGCGACCCAGTTGCGGAACGCCTCGTTGATGGCGTCCTTCAGGGTGCGGCTGCCCGAGGAGACCGCGATCACCTCGGCGCCCAACATCCGCATCCTGGCGACGTTCAGGGCCTGCCGCTCGGTGTCGACCTCGCCCATGTAGATGGTGCAGCGCAGCCCGAAGAGGGCGCAGGCGGTGGCCGTGGCCACGCCGTGCTGGCCGGCGCCGGTCTCGGCGATCACCCGGGTCTTGCCCATCCGGCGGGTGAGCAGGGCCTGCCCCAGCACGTTGTTGATCTTGTGCGAGCCGGTGTGGTTGAGGTCCTCACGCTTGAGGAACACCCGGGCGCCGCCGGCCTGTTCGGCGAACCTGGGCACCTCGGTCAACGGGCTCGGGCGGCCCGCGTAGTTGACCATCAGATCGTCGAGCTCGGCGAGGAACGCGGGGTCGTTCCGCGCCTTCTCGTACTCGGCGGCGACCTCGTCCATGGCCGAGCGCAGGGCCTCGGGGACGAAGGTGCCGCCGAACGCGCCGAAGTAGCCCCGCGCGTCGGGCACCCCACCGTCGGGGTCGGGAAAGAAGTAGTCAGCGGGCATCGATCTCTGTGCCTTCCCAGACGAACAGAAAGAAGAAGCAGGAAGAAGAAGGGCGGGAGCGGACAACCCTCGCATGCGGCGGGCGCTCGGCCCGGAAGCGTGCGGGGGTGTCGGGGCACCCGGGGGTGGCTCGGGTGAACGGGCGCACCGGTGCGCGCGGCCGCGCCCGTCAGCGCTGGCGCGCGGGGGCGTGCGACCGCACGGGCACGGGGTGCCGGAGTGCGTCAGCCGAGGCGGAACGCACCCGGGCCCGGGGCGGCCGGCCATCGGCGGCCGCGCACCTGCCCGGGCTCGGCGCCGATGTGGTACCGCACCCGACGGCCCAACACCCGACGACCGGGCGCACGGCAGCCACGCGGGCGGGCGCCTCGCGCGCCGCGCGCCGCGATCCCGCCGGCGGGCGGCGGGGTGCCGCGCCTCGGCGTGCCGTACGGGTGTCCGGAAACCATCGCTCCTCAGCGCCCCTGACGCAGCGCCGGGTGGGCGCCGGCGGCGACCAGATCGGCGACGGCGGCGCGCGGGTTCTTGCCCGTGACCAGGGACTCGCCGACCAGCACGGCGTCGGCGCCCTCGTTGGCGTAGGCGATGAGATCGTGCGGGCCGCGCACCCCGGACTCGGCGACCCGGACGATGCCGTTGGGGATCTCGGGAGCCACCCGCTCGAAGGTGGAGCGGTCCACCTCAAGGGTCTTCAGATTGCGCGCGTTCACCCCGATGATCCGGGCGCCCGCGTCCACGGCGCGCTCCACCTCGTCCTCGTCGTGCACCTCGACCAGCGGGGTGAGACCGATGGACTCGGCGCGCTCGACCAGCGAGACCAGCGCCGGCTGCTCCAGCGCGGCGACAATCAGCAGGACCAGGTCGGCGCCGTGCGCGCGGGCCTCCCACAGCTGGTAGGCGGTGACCACGAAGTCCTTGCGCAGCACCGGGATGTCCACCCGGGCGCGCACCTCGCCGAGATCGGCGAGCGAGCCGCCGAACCGGCGCTGCTCGGTGAGGACGGAGATGGCCGCGGCGCCGCCGGCCTCGTAGTCGGCGGCCAGGCCCGCCGGATCGGCGATCGCGGCCAGCGCGCCCTTGGACGGGCTGGAGCGCTTCACCTCGCAGATCACCGTGACGCTGTCGCCCTTGAGCGCCGCGACACCGTCCTTGGCCGGTGGGGCGGCAGCCGCGCGTTCCTTCAGCTCGTCGAGGGGGACATGTGCCTGCCGCTCGGCGAGGTCGGCTCGGACTCCGTCGATGATCTCGTCGAGCACACTCACGCGACCGGCCCCTTCCTGTCGGTGTGGGGAGGGCAATCCCCATCGATAGTATCGGGCACCGCCGACACCCGTACCACCCGCCCGAGGCGGGCCGGAACCCCCTCGTCCCGACGCCGGAAACCGCACCGTCCGCGCAGGTCAGGGGGCCAGCCGGCCCATGAACCCGCGGGTCAGGGGCGGAGGGCCGAGAACGGGCCGAGGTTCCGCAGCGCGGTGAAGACGGCCACCAGTACGACGGCGGCCCAGCCGGCGCGGCGCCCCGGGGTCGGCCGGCGGGGTGGCCGACCGGCGACCGCGCGCAGCGTCCAGTCGAGCAGTCCGAGCGTCACCGCCACGGCGGCGAGGACCAGCAGCGCGTTGTGGCCGAAAGCCGACGCCCAGTCGCCGTGCGCCAGTGCATGGGTGGCGCGCAGCCCGCCGCAGCCGGGGCAGTGCAGGCCGAGGTGGGTCAGCAGCGGGCAGGGCGTGTAGTTCCCCGGCTGCCCGGGATCGACCCGCGCGACATAGCCGACCGCCGCGCCCAGCAGGGCGACGGCGGCCAGGGGTGGACCGAGCCGGGACAGCCGCTGCCGCATGTGACCAGTCTCACCACGGCCGGGGCGCCCCCGCCGGCTCGCCCCGCCGGGCGACGGCCCGAACGGGTCGGCCGACGAGGCCGGGTGGGGCTGGTAGGGCGGGTCAGTTGGCGGCGGCCCGCTCCGGCTCGCCGGCGGCCTGCGCCGGGATGTCGGCCGACCCGCCGGCCGCGAGCTGCGCCGCGCCCGGGCTCCGGGAGACGGCCGGCTCCTGGCCGAGGCCCATCGAGCGCATCACCAGGCCGACCACACAGGCCAGCAGGAGCACCGCGCCACCGGCGGCGACGCCCCACGGCTGCGCGACAACGGTGAAGTAGCTGCAGACGCAGAACCCGATGAAAGCGATGATCACCCCGGTCCAGGCGGCAGGGGTGTTTCCGTGGTGGTAGTGGCCCGCCATGCTGTGTGCTCCTCGAAAAACGAAACGACGAACGGAAGGTTTTGAGTGGGTGTCTCCCTCGCCCGCCTTCCATTGTGGCAGGCCACACCGACAGTCCTGGGTGGGGTCTAGGTGGGGTCCTCGCCCCGGTCCAGGGCCCGCCAGATGTCCTCGGGCCGGTCCGGGTCGCTCGGCGCGCGCCCGCCGCGCTCGTACCGTCCGGCCCGCTCGTACCTGCTGGACATGGACGGCCAGTGCCGCCCGTAGCTCAACGCCAGCAGCCCGGCGCACAGCAGCAACAGGCCGCCCACCGCCGAGAGCCAGGGCCAACCGGTGTGGCTCACCGAGGTGACGGCGACATCGGTGATGCCGATGGTGTCCACCGCCACCCGGTCCAGCGCCTTGGTGTCGCCGGCGCCGAGCAGCGCCGCGCCGATCGATCCCGCGCCGCTGAGCGCCAACGCGGAGGCGACGACCACCCGGCCCGTTCCGCGCACCGCGAACACCGCGACCAGCGCGGCGAGACCGACGAGGGCCAGCGCGCTGGGCAGTCCGGACACCGCGCTGCCGCTGGCCGTCACCGGCAGTTCGGCGCCGCCGCCCTGGGCGTCGCCCTCGCCCCAGGTCTGCCCCGCCGAGATCAGGACGACGGCGGCCCCGGCGGCGCCGAACAGCAGCGCCAGGCCGAGCGCCCGACGCGTCGCCCTGGCGCTGGGGCTGTGGGAGGGGTCAGGGGTCACCCCTCCACGCTACCGCGCAGCTTTCCCGCCGTGGCCACCGCCCTGAGAACGGCCGCCGCCTTGTTGGCGCACTCGGTGTCCTCGGCGACCGGGTCGGAGTCGGCGACCACCCCGGCGCCCGCCTGGACATGGGCGACCCCGTCGCGCAGCACGGCGGTGCGGATGGCGATCGCGGTGTCGGCGTCACCGGCGAAGTCCAGGTAGCCGACGCAGCCGGCGTAGACGCCGCGCCTGGTGGGCTCCAGCTCCTCGATGATCTCCATGGCGCGCGGCTTGGGCGCCCCGGAAAGGGTGCCGGCCGGGAAGCAGGCGGTGAGCGCGTCGAAGGCGGTGCGCCCCTCGGCCAGCTGCCCGGTGACCGTGGAGACGATATGCATCACATGGCTGTAGCGCTCCACCGTCATGAAGTCCACCACCTCGACCGTGCCGGGCACCGAGACCCGGCCGAGGTCGTTGCGGCCGAGGTCGACCAGCATCAGGTGCTCGGCCCGCTCCTTGGGGTCGGCCAGCAGCTCCTCGCCCAGCGCCGCGTCCTCCCCCGGCGTCGCGCCGCGCGGCCGGGTGCCGGCGATGGGGTGCAGCATGGCGCGCCCGTCCGCGACCTTGACCAGCGCCTCGGGGCTGGAGCCGACCACGTCGAACCCGCTCTCGCCGGCCGCCTCGTCGCCGGCGAACCGGAAGAGGTACATGTAGGGGCTCGGGTTGGTGGTGCGCAGCACCCGGTAGACGTCCAGGGCGCTGGCCGTGCAGGGCGCGTCGAACCGCTGTGAGGGCACCACCTGGAAGGCGTCGCCGGCCCTGATGTACTCCTTGGCCGCCTCGACCGCCGCCCGGTAGCGGGCGCCGCCCGAGCGCGCGGTGAACGTGGGCAGTTCGCTGGCCGGCAGTTCGACGGCGGGCAGCGCGAGGGGCCGGGCCAGATCGGCGGCCATCGCGTCGAGGCGGGCCACGGCGTCCGCGTGGATCGCCACCACCCGCTCGTCGTCGGGGGCGCCGGAAGCCGCCGCGTCGTTGAAGGCGTTGGCGATCAGCAGCACGGTGCCGTCGCGGTGGTCGAGCACGGCGAGATCGGCGGCGAGCAGCATGGTCAACTCGGGGAGCCGCAGATCGTCGACGGTGGAGTCGCCGACGGACTCGAGCCGGCGGACCACGTCATAGCCGAGGTAGCCGACCATGCCGCCGGTGAACGGGGGCAGTTCGGGATCGCGCGGGGTGTGCAGCACCCGCAGCGTCTCCCGCAGCACATCGAGCGGATCGCCCCCGGCCGGCACCCCGGCCGGCGGCCGTCCCACCCAGTGGGCCCGCCCGTCCCGCACGGTGAGCGTGGCCGCGCCGCGCACCCCGATGAACGAGTAACGCGACCAGGTGCGGCCGTTCTCCGCCGACTCCAGCAGGAAGGTGCCGGGGCGGCCGGCGGCCAGCTTGTGGTACAGACCGACCGGGGTGTCGCCGTCGGCGAGCAGGCGACGGGTCACCGGGATGACCCGCCGCTCCTTGGCGAGCACCCGAAAGCGGTCGATGTCCTCAGTCGTCATGGCCCCTGACCCTAGGCGATCTCGTGGCCCCGGGCGATCTCCTGGGCCCGCTCGCCCAGCGGGAGTTCGTCGGCGTCGAAGCAGGTGCGGTCCCCGGTGTGGCAGGCGCCGCCCGTCTGGTCGACGCGGACCAGCACCGTGTCCCCGTCGCAGTCCAGCGCCACGGACTTGACCGTCTGCACATGGCCGGAGGTGTCGCCCTTGGCCCAGTACTCGCGGCGGCTGCGGCTCCAGTAGGTGCAGCGTCCGGTGACCAGGGTGCGCCGCAGGGCCTCGTCGTCCATCCAGCCCAGCATCAGCACCTCGCCGGTGTCGTACTGCTGCGCGATCGCGGGGAAGAGGCCCTGGGGGTCGCGCTTGAGCCGCGCGGCGATGGCGGGATCGAGTCGGGGCGACTGGGTGCTGGACATGCCCCCATTCTGCCCCGCCGACGCCCGGGCCCGGTTCCGCCGGGGCGACCCCGGAAACCGGGGAATCGCGGGAACCGTCGCGGGAACCCCGGAGAACCCGCGACCCCGGAAACCCCGAACCCCGGAACCCCGGTGCAACAGGGGAAACGACCGGACACCGCCTAGGCTTGGGCGCATGTCTACCCATGCCAAGCGTGAACGCCTACTGCTCGCCGATCTGTTGGAGAGTTCGGGCCCCGAGGCCCCCACCCTGTGCGACGGCTGGACCACCCGTGACCTCGCCGCGCATCTGGTGGTGCGGGAGCGCCGGGCGGACGCGGCGGGCGGGGTGATCATCAAGCCGCTCGCGGCCCGGGGGGAGCGGGTGCGGGACGAGTTCGCGGCCCGGCCCTACGACGAGCTGCTGCAGCTGATCAGGACGGGCCCGCCGCGGATGTCCCCGTTCTCGTTCAAGCAGATCGACGAGGCCGCCAATGTCGTGGAGTTCTATGTCCACGGCGAGGACATCCGCCGGGCCCAGCCCGACTGGGAGCCGAGGTCGCTGGATCCGGTCTTCTCGGACGCGCTGTGGAAGCGCCTGGAGACGGCCGGCCGGATCATGGGCCGGCGCAGCCCGGTCGGTCTGGTGCTGCGCCGGCCCAACGGGCAGACCGTGGTGGCGCACAAGGGCACCCCGGTGGTGACGGTCACCGGCGAGCCGGGTGAGCTGCTGATGTTCGCCTTCGGCCGGCAGGACGTGGCCCGGGTGGAGTTGGAGGGCGACGAGGACGCGGTGGCCAGGGCCAGGACGGCGCGGCTCGGCCTGGGCTGACCCGCGCCCGCCCCCCGGTCAGTCGGCGCTCGGCGCCGGCGGCTTCTCGATCACCTCGTAGGACGCGGTCAGGCTGTGGTGACCGTGTCCCGCGTCCACCGCGCGTTCGAACAGCCGGCGGATGGCGCGCGGCAGTTCGGCGTCGAGGCCGGCCTCCCGGTAGGCCTCCTCCACATGCCGCGCGCTGGCCGCCTGCATGTGGAGGCTGTTCTCCTCCCCCGAGTAGGAACGGGCCTGCAGCTCCTCGCTGACGATCCGCAGATAGCCCATCGGCCCCTCGTCGGCGAGCCCGGCGACCAGTTCGGCCGCGTAGGGGTGGAGCCGGTCCGGCCGGTCGCCGCCCGAGGCGACCAGCGCGGTCGCGTACATCTGGCTGACCAGCGTCCCGGTGAAGAGGGTCAGCATGGCCTGGTAGTAGAGCATCGACAGACCGTGGTCGGTGCCCATGTGGTCGACCCGGCCCAGGACGGCCAGCGCCTCCTCGTGGGCGCGCAGCGGCGCCTCCGGCCCGCTGTAGAAGACATAGGCGCCGGGCTGTCCTACGCCGGGCGGCGGCACCATGATCCCGCCGGTGACCAGCTGTGCCCCACGCTCGGCGGCCCAGCCGCCGGCCCGGCGCAGTTCCTCGGGGCTGCCGGAGCTGAGGTTGACCAGCACCCGGCCGGAGAGCGCCCCTCCCGCGGTGTTCAGGATGTCGTACATCGCGGCATAGTCGATCAGGCTGATCACGATCAACTCGCCGGCGCGCAGGGCCTCTTCGGGGCTGGCGGCCTGGGTGGCGCCGCGCGCCACCAGCGGCTCGGCCTTGCTGGCCGTGCGGTTCCACACGGTGGTGGGGTGCCCGGCGGCCAGCAGGGACTCGGCCATCGCGGTGCCCATCGGGCCAAGCCCGATGACGGTGACCGGCTCGCGTGTCGCCATGGTGGTTCTCCTCGTCTCGTTCGGTTTTCCGGGGCCGGCGGGGCCGGCTCGTTCCCGCTGTCGGCACTGTGCGCGGCGGCGCTTCGGGATCGCCACGGGTGCGCCACGGGACTGTCAGTGGGGGCGGTTACGGTGGGTGGATGCGTTTCGGGGTGCTCGGTCCACTGGCCGTGTGGACGGATCAGGGGCGGGGCGTTCCGGTCCCCGACACCAAGGTCAGGGCGCTGTTGGCGCTGCTGCTCGCGGAGCCCGGGGCGCCGGTCTCCCGGGATCTGCTGATCGAGGAGCTGTGGGGCTCCCGTCCGCCGCGTGCCGCCGCCGGCACGCTCCAGGCGCGGGTCTCCCAGCTGCGGGGCGCCCTTGAGCGGGCCGAGCCGGGCGGCAGATCGCTGGTGGTGTGGCGTCCGTCGGGCTATGCCCTGGAGGTCGCGCCGACCGCCGTCGACGCGGGCGGCTTCGCCGCGGCCGTCGCCGAGGCCGGCGGTTCCGCCGCCGCGCCCGCGGCCCGACTGGCGGCGTTGGACGGGGCGTTGCGGCTGTGGCGGGGCCCGGCGTTCGCCGATTTCGCCGATCAGCCGCTGCTGGCCCCCGTGATCGCCCGGCTGGACGAGCTGCGGCTCGGCGCGCTCGCCGACCGGGCGGCGGCGCGGCTCGCCCTCGGGGACCACGAGGCGGTGCTCGCCGAGCTGGCCGAGCCGCTGGCCCGGCATCCGCTGCACGAACAGCTGGCCGGGCTGCGGATGCGGGCGCTCTACCAGGCGGGCCGCCAGGACGCGGCGCTGGCCGCCTACGAGACGCTGCGGACCGGCCTCGCCGAGCAGCTGGGGGCCGATCCCTCCCCCGAACTCGCCGCGCTGCACCGGTCGTTGCTCCACCATGACGCCTCGCTCGCGGCCCGGCCGCCGGGCAATCTGCCGGCCCGGGTCGATGAGCTGATCGGCCGCGAACGCGCGATCGTCGAGGTCTCGGACACGCTCTCCACCGCCCGGCTGGTCACGCTCACCGGTCCCGGTGGCGTCGGCAAGACCCGGCTGGCGCTGGCGGTGGCCGAGGGCCTGGCGGCCGCGTTCCCCGACGGCGTCTGGCTGGTCGAGCTGGCCGCCGAGGGCCCCGACACGGTGCCGGACGCGGTGGCCGCGGTGTTGGGCGTGCGGGAGACGCCCGGGCCGGGCGGCGCCGCGCCGCTGCCGGAGCGGCTGGCCGGGGCGCTGGCCGCCCGCCGGGCGCTGCTGGTGCTGGACAACTGCGAGCATCTGCTGGATCCGGTGGCCGCCCTGGTGTCCCGGCTGCTGGCGGCGGCCCCCGGGCTACGGGTGTTGGCGACCAGCCGCGAGCCGCTGTCCGTCGGCGGCGAGACGCTGCGCGCGGTGCCGCCGCTGCAGCTGCCGCCGGCCGGCGGCGCGGCGTCGGCCGAGTACAGCGCGGTGCGGCTGTTCGCGGCCCGCGCCGCCTCGGCGGCCCCCGGCTTCGCCGTGCATCCGGGCAATGTCGAGACGGTGGCCGCGATCTGCCGCCGGCTCGACGGCCTGCCACTGGCCCTGGAGTTGGCGGCGACCCGGGTGCGGGCCCTGGAGATCGGGGAGTTGGCGGCCCGGCTGGACGACAGGTTCACGCTGCTGGCCTCGGGCCCGAGGGACGCGCCGGCCCGGCAGCGGACGCTGCGCGCGGTGCTGGACTGGAGTTGGGAGCCGCTGACCGGGCCCGAGCGCACCGTGCTGCGCCGGCTCGCGGTGCACGAGGACGGCTGGCGCCTGGCCGCCGCCGAGGAGGTGGCGGCCGGCGAGTGGTCGGTGCTGGAGGTGCTGACGCGGCTGGTGGACCGTTCCCTGGTGGTCGCCGATCCGGCGCTCGGCCGTTACCGGCTGCTGGAGTCGGTGGCGGCCTACGGCCTGGCGCGGCTGCGCGAGGCCGGCGAGGTGGAGGAGGCCAGGCGTCGACACGCCGCGTACTACGTGGCGTTGGCCGAACGCGCGGCGCCGCTGCTGCGCGGGCCGGAACAGCGGCGCTGGATGGAGGTGTTGGACGCCGAGACGGCGAATCTGCGCGGCGCGCTGGACTGGGCCGCCGGCGCCGGCGCGGCCGACCAGGCGCTGCGGCTGGTCGACTCCCTGGCGTGGTGGTGGTTTCTGCGCGGCCGGCACGGCGAGGCCAGACGTTCCCTGGAACGGGCCCTGGCCGTCCGGGGCGAGGCCGGGGAGACGGCCCGCAACACCGCGCTGGCCTGGTATGTCGCGCTCTCCGGCGGCCTCGGCGCGGAGGCCGGCGCCGGCCCGGTGGAGCGCGGCGACGAGGTGCTGCGGCGCTGGACGGCGGTGGACGATCCGGCCGGCCGGGCCTATGCCCAGTGGTTCCTCTCGCTGCTGACCTGGGCCTATGGCGATCCCGCCGTGCACCGCGAGCGGATCGGGCAGGCCCTGACGACCTTCCGTACGCTGGGCGACCGTTGGGGGGAGGCGGCGGCGCTCGGCCTGCGCGCCAGGCTCGCCATCGGGGACGCCGACCGGGCCGCGATGGAACGCGACGCGCGTCGTTCGCTGGCCCTCTTCGACGCGTTGGGCGACGCCTGGGGGCGGCTTGAGGCGGGCTACTCGCTGTGGGTGGTGGACGAGATCAGGGGCGACTACGCGGCGGTGGCCCGCCGGCTGCGCGAGGATGTCGCCGCCGCCGAGGGCCTGGGGCTGTGGACGGAGGTGGCGTCCCGGCTCTCCGGGCTCGGCCGGATGGCGCTGCTCACCGGCGATCTCCCGGGCGCCGAACGGCTGTTGGAGCGGGCCAGACGGCTGGCCATCGAGAGCTCCGACCGGACCGGGCAGGAGTTCGCCGAGACGGGCCTTGCCCTGGTCGCCCGCCGGGAGGGCCGGCTGGACGCGGCGGAGCAGCTGCTCACCACCTGGCTGCGCTGGCTGGGCCGGGTGGAAGGCACCGCCGGAACGGCCTTCATCCAGGCGCAGTTGGGCTATGTCGCCGAGCTGCGCGGGCAGTACGCCGAGGCGCTGCGGCTGCACCGCGCCGGCTATCTGGCGGCCCGGGCGGTGGCCGATCCGCGCGCCCTGGCGCTGGCCCTGGAGGGGCTGGCCGGCGCCGAGGCCGGGCTCGGCCGGGCCGCCCGCGCGGCCCGGCTGCTCGGCGCGGCCGACGCCGCGCGCCGGGCGGTCGGCGCGCCGCTGCCGCCGGCCGAGCGGTGGGATGTCGACCGCGCGGCCGAGGCGGCGCTGGCGGCGCTGGGCGCCGCGGCGTTCGCGCGGGAGCACGCGGCGGGCGCCGGGCGCACCCCGGCCGAGGCGGCCGAGGACTCCCTGGCCGAGGAGTCCCTGGCCAAGAAGGAGTCCCCGTGAAGGAACGTTCCCCGGCCGACGCCGTGGAGATCGCCCCCGGGGTGCGGTTCCCCACCCAGGCCGCCGGCGAGCGCTGGGTGGTCGGCGCCGCCATCCTGGACGGACGCGGTCGCGTCTTCGCCCAACGCCGGTCCCCCGAACGGCGGTTGTTCCCCGACACCTGGGATCTGGTCGGCGGCCATGTGGAGCCGGGCGAGACCCTGCTGACCGCCCTGGTCCGGGAGGTCGCCGAGGAGACCGGCTGGCGGGTGCGGCGGGTGGCCCGTTTCCTCGGCGTCGAGACCTGGGTCGGCGACGACGACCTCGGCCACCGCCACGAGGCCGACTTCGTGGTGGAGGTGACGGGCGATCTGTCCCGCCCCCGTCTTGAGTGGGCCAAGCATCCGACCTACGACTGGTTCGGGCCCGAACGGCTCCACCTGCTCAAGGACAACAAGCGCTCGGCCGACCAGCTGGTCTTCCGGGTCGCCGCCCGGGCCCTCGGCGCACCGCGCCCACCCGACGACGCGACGCTGCTCGCCCGGATCGCGGGGGACGCCGGCCTGGCCCAACTGCTGGCCAGCGGGTGCGACTTCGACATCGACCGCACCGCCCCCGACGCGCCACCCACCGCCATCGCCGGCTCCGCCGCCGGCGGCACCTACCATCTGGTCGACGGCGCCGTCCTCCATATCTCGGCCGAGGGCGAGAGCACGCTGATCGCCGACACGCTGGGCGAGGCGCTGGAACTGATGCTGGGCGCCCCCCACTGGCCGGAACGCCTGGGCCACCCCGCCCCCACGCCCGTCGCCCCCACCCGACTCCACGCCGCAGGGCGGGCGTTGGGCCTCGCCCCACCCCCCGAACCCATCCTCCTGACCCGCCTCACCGACACCCTGGCCCGCGGCCGAACAACGGCCGACTGACCATCCCCCACCGCGAGACCCCACACCCGACCGAGGCCGAGTCACCCGATGAGCCCGGCTCACCCCTCGCCACCGAGATCAACCGGCGTGCAACGCCGCAGCTCCACCACGAGTTGCTGCGCCAGGAAGAACGGTGCGTCCGCATGCCCGTACGGCAGGTACTCCTCCCCGGGTAGCGGCCTCAGACCACCTCCCGCCTCAGGCAACAGGAACCCTCCGAACACGCCGTACCGGGCGACCTTCCGCACCCGGACGGCGAAGGGACGCCCGAGGTGGGGACACAACCGCACCGAGTCGACCGCGCACCGCACACACAGCGGCGGTTTGGTGGAGTGAGCCCCCTCCGGCCAGCCGGGTTGGTTCCGCCACACGGAAGGGTCGGGCAGCGGCATCAGAAAGAGCCATCCACGCGAGGTCCGGCTCGCCGGCCCGCCGCATACCTGGCACAACCGCCCCAGCTGGGCCTCTCGTTGCCGCCTCGGATGCATCTGCCCGAAGTTGGGCCGCCCCCGCCCCGGGGCGTCGTCCAAGCGGCACCACAGCACACCGTTGTCATCGCGATCCGTCCGCCGCTCATCGCGATAGCAGATCCCCCGGCCGTCCGGACGAGGCGCGAGCATGCCCAGGTCGGCGGCTTCGCCGCTCCAGCGGGCGGCATACGGAATAGGCAGCTGACGTGGCCCCCACCGCATGGGCGGGAGCGGTCGCCCGGAGACGCCACCAGGCGCGGTGTCGGTATCGGTATCGGTATCGGACATGAGGGTGCACCTCTCCTGAGCGAGAACCTGCCGCGGGACCAGTGCACGCCGAAACGCGCCAGTTCATCACGATCGCCTACTGACGCGACGTCACATCCCTAGGGATATCTAAGGAAATCTCCCTAGGGATGTCAAGGTCCTCTTCAGGCAGCACGAGAAGGGGAGTCCGCGATATGCGGACTCCCCTCGATGCGGCGTGGACCGTTCGGCTACCCGTCCAGGTGGTACTCCAGCACGTAGACGCCGGCGTCGAGCACCATGCGGGTGAGGTCGACGGCGCGGCCGTCCGCCGTGAACGCGGTGCGGCAGATCTCCACCACGGGCGTCGCCTCGCCCAGCCGTAGCCGCTCCGACTCCTCACGACTCGGCATGCGCGCCCGCAACTCCTCGGTGAAACGAACCGGTTCGAGGCCGAGTTCGGCCAGCCGGGCGAAGACCCCGCCGGGACCGGTGTCGGCGCGGGTGATCGCCGAGCCCCGCACCAGCTCGGCGGGCAGATAGGAGGTGGCCACCTGGACGGGCTCCCCCTCGACCACGAACACCCGCTCCCGGACCAACACCACCGCACCCTCGTCCAGGTTCAGCCCACGCGACACCCACTCCGGCGCCGCCGCCTCCGCCACCCGCACGTCGGTGACGGACAGCTCCCGTTCCCCCAGGTCAGCGGCCCAGATGGACCGACCAGCACCCCAACCGTCCCTGGCCAGCCGCCGGTTGGCCACTCGGCGGATCGGGCGGAACTCCCGGACATAGGTGCCGCTGCCCTGGCGGCGCACCGCAAGCCCCTCGGTGACAAGCAGCGTCAACGCGCGCCGCGCCGTCTCCTTGGCCACACCGTGCTCGCGCACCAGCGCCGGCTCGCCCGGCAGCCGATCCCCCGGAGCCAGCTCGCCCGAGACGATGCGTTCCCGCAATCGGTCGGCGATCCCCCTGGCGGTCGCAGCCATCGAGATCCTCTCTTCCCTAGGGTGGCTCCCCACCTTCGCACAGGGTGTACGTACAGGTGGGACAGCCCCCATGGCGAGTGCACCGAAGCCCCCAACCAGCGGGGAACCGCATTTTGTGCGATATGTCGAACGAAGAGCACGGTGGCGCAACTTCGTTGAACCCGTGGGCGCGCAGCTCTTGACGTGACCAATGGGGCGTTGTCAGACTCCGGGAACCGAAAGCGCTTGCGTTCCTGCACGAGGCAAGCGCCTCTTCCCCCACGACCCGGTCACGCCGCGCCGTGCATTTTTTCACCTTCTAAATGAATCGATTCACGGCCTTTCGGCGAGTTATCACACGACAGAGCAAGGAGGCTCTAGGGATGCCCATCAGGAAAACCACACTGGGTGGTGTCGCCTTGGCCCTGGTCGGCGCGCTCACTTTGTCCGCGTGCGGCGGTGACAGCGGGGGCGGCGATGGAAAGGTCACTCTCCAGTTCACCTGGTGGGGCACCGAGGGACGGGCCGACCGCTATCAGGCGGCCGTCGACCTCTTCGAGGACCAGAACCCCGATATCACGGTGCAGACCAGCTTCGCCGAGTTCGGCGACTACTGGACCCAGCGCAACACCGACGCCACCTCTGGCGAGTTGCCGGACGTGCTGCAGATGGATCTTTCCCGGCTTCTCGAATACGGCAACGGCGGACTCCTCTACGATCTCGGCGAGTTCGAGGGCGAGCAGCTGGACACCTCCACCATCGAGGAGAACCTGCTGGCCTCCGGCCGGGCCAACGACCAGCTGGTCGCCGTGCCCACCGGCACCAATGTGATGTCGCTGCACTACAACCCGGACCTGCTGGACGAGTTGGGCGTCGAGGCTCCCGACTGGGACTACACCTGGGACGACTTCCACGCGTTCATCCAGGAGGTCAGCGCCGCCGGCGCCGAGCACGAGCCCCGGGTCTACGGCTCCACCGACTACACGATGGTCTGGTGGATGTTCATGACCCATCTGATCCAGCGGGACATCGACCCGTTCTCGGAGACCGGCGAGATGAACTTCACCGAGGACGACATGCGGGAGTTCATCTCCAGCGCGGACTCGCTCCGGGAGCCGGAGAACGTGACGTTCCCCGCCGACCGCACCGAGCAGCTGGCGCCGAAGAGCGGGTTCACCGCCGGCGAGGCGGCGGCCGAGGTCAACTGGGACAACATGCTGAGCCAGGCGTCGCACGACGCCGACCATGACAACCTCCAGCTCATGCCGCTGCCCTCGGGCCCCGACGGGGAGAAGCACGCGTTCTTCAAGCCGACCATGCAGCTGTCCGTCGGCGCCAACTCCTCGCATCCCGAGGAGGCCGCCCTGCTGATCGACTTCCTGATCAACGACCCCGAGGCCGGCGACATCATCGGCACCGAGCTGGGCATCCCCGCCTCGCAGGAGCGTCTTGACTCGCTGCAGGTCGAGCCGGGCAGCCCGGACGAGCGGATCGTGGAGTTCGAGCAGCGGATGCGGGACGAGGGCCATATGACCGAGGCCGCCCCGTTCCACCCGGACGGCTTCGGCTCGGTCGAGGCCGAGTATGTCGACGTGCTGGGCAGCGAGTTCGGATACGGGCAGATCAGCGTCGACGACTTCGTCAGCCGCTGGTTCTCCGAGGCCGAGAACCTGCTGGCCGCCTGGTGACCGCGTGCGCCGCGACCGCCCCCCGTCGGTCGCGGCGCGCGCTCCAGGGGATGCCGTCCCCTCCCCTGCCATCCCCTCCCTGACCAGCCCTGACGACGATCGCTGACGACGACCCCTGTGAACGGAAACTGTCCATGTCCCTGACGCAACAGGCGTCTCCGGATGCTCCGGGGGGCGGGCCCACCCGCCGGCCGAAGCCCCCGGGCGCGCGGCGCCGGGCGGCCGAGACCCGGGCCGGTTACGCCTTTCTCGCGCCCTGGCTGCTGGGCTTCATCGCGCTGACCGCCGGCCCCATGTTGGCCTCCCTCTATCTGGCCTTCACCAACTACCACCCGATCCGCGGCGGTAGTTGGATCGGGCTCGACAACTTCAGCAGACTCTTCGACGACTCCCGTTTCCTGGACTCCGCCCAGGTCACGGCGATCTACGCGGTGGTGGGCACGCCCATCAAGCTGATCGCCGCACTCGGGGTGGCGATGCTGCTGAACTCGAAGCGCCGGGGACAGGGCACCTACCGTTCGCTGTTCTACACGCCCTCGTTGATCGGGGCCAGCGTCTCGGTCGCGATCGTCTGGAAGGCGGTCTTCAACGACCAGGGCATCGTCGACGACATCGGGCAGTTCTTCGGGATGCCGGCCGGCGGCTGGGTCGGGAACCCCGACCTCACCCTGCCGATGATGATCCTGCTGGCGGTCTGGCAGTTCGGCGCGCCGATGGTGATCTTCCTGGCCGGGCTCAAGCAGATCCCCAACGAGCTGTACGAGGCGGCGCAGGTGGACGGCGCGGGGCCGTGGCGCCGGTTCACCCGGATCACGCTGCCGATGCTCTCGCCGGTGCTGTTCTTCAACCTGGTGCTGGAGACGATCAACTCCTTCCAGGTGTTCGCCTCGGCGTTCATCATCTCCGGTGGCACCGGCGGTCCGGCCAACTCCACGCTCTTCTACACCCTCTATCTCTACCAGCGCGGTTTCGGTCAGGGGCAGCTCGGCTACGCGGCGGCGATGGCCTGGCTGCTGGTGATCGTGGTCGGCGTCATCACCCTGGTCTTCTTCAAGACCTCCAAGTACTGGGTCCACTACTCGGGGGACGGCCGATGAGCACTGTCAGTCACACCGAGCCGGCGGCCGGGGCCACCGAGCCCTCGGTGCCGCCGCCCTCCCCGGTCCACGCGGATCTGCTGCGCCGGGCCAGGCGCCGTCGGCGGGCGCGGACCGTCCTCTTCCATGTGCTGTCCTGGGGCCTGGCGGTGGTGGTCCTCTACCCCGGCGTGTGGATGCTGCTCTCGGCGTTCCGACCGAGCAACCAGATCATCGGGCAGACCGGACTGATCCCGGACGAGACCACGTTGGACAACTTCAGCAAGGCGCTGAAGGGGATCGGCGGCATTTCGTTCTGGACGTTCTTCGGCAACTCCATGATTCTTGCCGTCGGTTCGGTGGTGGGAATCTGCCTTTCCTGTTCGGTTTCGGCCTATGCCTTTGCCAGGATCGACTTCCCCGGGCGACGGATCTTCTTCGCTTTGATGATCGGCACCCTGCTGTTGCCGTTCCATGTGGTGATCATCCCGCAGTTCATCATGTTCAACGAGATCGGCTGGACGGACTCCTACGGTCCGTTGCTGATCGGTAAGTTCCTGGCGACCGAGGCGTTCTTTGTCTTTCTGATGGTGCAGTTCATGCGGAACCTGCCCAAGGAGTTGGACGAGTCCGCGCGGATCGACGGCGCGGGGCATCCCCGGATCTTCTTCTCCATCGTGTTGCCGCTGATGCGGCCCGTGTTGGCGACGGCGTCGATCTTCGCCTTCATCTGGAGCTGGAACGACTTCCTGGCCCCGTTGATCTATCTGCGCAGCCCGGACAGCTATCCGCTGCCGCTGATGCTGCGCCAGTACACCGACCAGACGACGGTGTCCGACTATGGCGCACAGATGGCCGCCGCCGTGCTCGCTCTCGTTCCGGTGCTGATCTTCTTTGTCCTTTTCCAGCGCTATATCGTCGAGGGCGTGGCCACACAGGGACTGAAGGGCTGAGGTGTCAACGGCGATGAGCGCCACGGACGGGACCAACGGACGACGGTGGGGCGGCCCGCTCGCGCTGTTCGGCGAGATGGTGATCACCGGCGTCGTGGTGGCGGCGCTGGCCGCCCCCCTGGTCACCGCGCTGCCCGCGCTCACCGCCGGCACCGCCCATCTGCGACGTCAACTCGCCGGCGAGAGCGTCCGGATGGCCGACCTCTGGCGCGACTTCACCACGGCCGTGCGCGAGCTGTGGCCGCTGGCCCTCGGCGCGGTGGGCGCCGCGCTGGTGCTGCTGTGGAACCTCTCCCTGGCCCAGGCCGGTGTGGTGCCAGGCTCGTCCGGGCTGCGGACGCTGACCTGGCTCCTGCTGCTGGCCCTCGCGGTTCTCCTCCTGCGCGCCGCGGCCGACTGGCGCCCCGGCGCCGAGCCACGCGCGCTGCTCCGGACGACGGCCGAACGGGCGGTCCGCGATCCGGGCGGCTCCACGCTGCTGGCCTTCGCCTGGCTGATGTGCACCGTCTTCGTCTGGATGCTCCCCCCGCTCCTCCTCCTGACCGGCGGCCTCCTCTCCCTCGCCGCCCTGGCCATCGAGACCCGGCGGCGCACGAACGCGTAGCGGCGAGCGGGGACTTCCGGGAGGGACACCAGTCCGGTTACGGGGCGGGCGCGGGGGCGAAGTAGTCGGCTGCCAGGAACGCACCGGAGAAGGTTCCCGGCCCGTGGCGTTCGTCCAGCCACTCACTGAGCCGCGCCGTCCGTCCGCTGATCACCGCGCGGAGGATGAGTCCATGCAACTCGTCTTCCTCGCCCGGGGCGAACTCCCGGAGAAAGGTGGCGTAGCGCCGGTTCACGCCTCGCTCGTACCGAGCGAGTGAGACCAGGTACGTTGCTTCTTCCCCTTCCCCTTCCCCGGGTTCGGTCTCCACGTCCGCGAGTGTCAGGCCCCCGGTGAAGTCGCGGAAGGCGAGCCGGCGGGCGGGGTCGTCCGGCTCCGTCACCCCGGCGTGCACCGCCGCTTCACGGGTGAGTCGGCGGGCCTCGCGGTCGCACGCCCCTTCCATGACAACGCCGAGGTTCCGCGTGTGAAGTGTGTCGGCGGTATCGGCGGTCGAGTACGAAGCGCCGTTCGTGCGACGGAAGTTGATCCCGTACTGAACGCGCGTCGGAACACCGGCCACATCCAGGTACCGACGCCGTGACCCGTAGTGCAACGAGTCGTGCGCCCACGCACGCAGCAGGTCCAGCATCGCGAGTTCGGGGTGCGCGGGGGTATCGCCTTCCATCGGCCCGTAGGTCGTGAGCACGGACACCGCTTGCAGGTGCCGGTACCCCTGGTCCGGGTGGTGGAAGCCACCGAACGCTCCGGCCCTGGTGGACTCGGCCCCGAGCAGCGTCCGCGAGAGCGGCAGGGGCCGCGTCAAGCCAAGTTCGGCGAACCGCTCTCGCACGGACTCGCGCCCGTTACGGAACAACTCGGTATCCACGCCGGACGCGCTCCAACGTGCCAGCCGTTCACCGGCTGTACGGAAGACGTGGTGAGGGTGGCGGCGGGTGAGGGGCGCCGTGTCGGCGCGCAAGGCGGCGAGGGAAGCCGCTACGGCGCTGCCGACGACGGTTTCGTTCGGGGTCAGGAAGGAGTGTTGCCCACGATGAGCTCCCGGTGCGTTTCCTGCGTCCCCGGCGGCAGCGAGTTGGGGTGAAACCACTGTGCCTCCAGAATCTCGAAAGAGTCGATCTTGAGAGTTCCGCCCACGTGAAGCGCCTCGTAGGCGACTTCCACGCGGAGCTTGAACCCGCTCCGCAGTCGGACCAGAACACCGGGCTTCACATCGAGCCCGGTTTCCTCCTTGACCTCTCGGACGATGGTCGCGGTGAACTCCTCACCCGCCACGGCGTAGCCGGTGGGAAGCCCCCACGGGGTCTCCGGGGGCCACATCCGGTGTCGGAGCAGCAGAACCCGCCCCGCGTCGTCCCGGACAACCCCGGTGACGCCCACCATGAACTTTGAGTGCGCCACCCACAGCGCCCGCCACTGCAGGGGGCCACGGATGAGCCGCCAGGCTCCGGCAACGGCGCGCTTGGCAGGGTTCATCGGGTACCTTTCGTTCCTTGCGGCGGACCGTAGAACACGGTCCCGTGACGCTGCTCAACCTTGTCGGCAGGGCTTGCGTCACGTCCGCGACTCGACATCTTGTGATCACCGGTCAGAGACGGCCTTGCCGGGCACGTCGGCCACGACAAGGGCGAGTTCGCACAGGCGGTGGCGAGGTCAGGGTCTCGGCTCTCCCACCGCGCTGCCCTGGCCCATGAACATGGACATGGGGCCAGGCTAGAGAGCGCTGAATACCGCAAGCCACCCAGTTCTATGCAGTTCCACGTCAGTTAGGCAAGCGCATCAATGGCGGAGGTGATCAGGGCGCGAGCGGGGGAGCCGTAGACAGCGAGCTTCGCAAAATTCCCGAACGCCTTGACATATTGCTCCACCTCAGAGGGGGCAGTGACATTCACCTGCGCTGTCAACGTTTCCACCTGCGCTTGCCTTCGATCATAAATACTAAATGTCTCAACCATCCACATTTCGCGATCGGCGGTGAAGGGAATAACTCCGAGCGACACAGAAGGAGTAGCCATCACAGACAGCAAATGACCTAGCTGTCCGGCCATTACTTCCGCACCACCGACGCGATGCCGGAGAACGGACTCCTCAACCAACAAGGCAAACCTACAGTTTCCCCCATAAACAACACGAGAACGCCGCAGGCGGGCCGCCACAGCAGCGGAAACATCATCTGGCGTGCCGCGAAACGCAGCGATCGACCCCAGCAGTGCGGTGGCGTAGCCTTCCGTTTGAAGGAGTCCAGGCACGACATTGGAGCAATAGATATGGAACGATTGAGTTCGCTCGAACAGCGGAATATACGACTCTTGCAGTCTCCGCAATCCCGTGCGTTGGAGTCTGCGCCAGTCGATATAAGCGTTATCGGCCGAGCGGGATGCCGCGATGAGGTCAGCGACCATCCCGTCCGCTTCACAAGCTGCGCACCATGCACGAATGTCATCGTCAGACGGCGGCGTGACGGCGTTCTCCAGCCGCGAGACCTTCGACTTATACCAGCCCGTCCGCTCGGCAACGCTCTTGGCCGTCAAGTTCGCGTCGCGACGGATCTCTTTCAAGCGATCCGCAACGGCCTTGCGTGCAGCTTGAACGCTCGACGAGGGGGAAGCCGTCATGTTTCTCTGCGGCCGTCAGATCCGGTAGTCGTCGTGCGGCGTTGCCACGTTCCACACAGCCTCGAAAGCCGCGGTGCAAAGCTGCGCTACATCGGGCTGATCAGTCATCTCGTCCCCCAGGTAGGCGCCCTCACCCGAGAAGTACCCGAAACGAACGAGAGTTTCGTCAAAGAGCCAGAAATCGTTTCCGGGCAAGGCAATCGCTGACGCCTTTTTGCGAGGAAGCCAACGGATCTGTTCCCCGGCCAGGATGTTGGCAAATGTCCCGTCGTAGAGATAGCGGGTGTACCGGCTGACCGGCTCGGACACAATTCGCGCGCGGCGAATTTCAACGCCGCGAGCGACTGTCTCCGAAACCATGTCGAGCCACGGCCGCCACCAGGAACTGCGGTCGGCAGGGTCAGGACGGAACCCGGATTCCCAGGCGGCAACGCGCGGCGCCTCGTCCGGATCGTCATAGTGGTCACGCATCTCAAGATGAAGCGCGGACCGCCGGCACCCTGCAAGCAGTTCACTGAACGGTGGAGCGGTCCGCCACATCACAAGCCTCCCGAATTGCTGCCACCATCCGCATGGGTAGCCGCACGATCTCTTCGCTGTCCGGAATCGGGCCGGTCGTCAGGCAGTCAGCACGCATATCGGCTTCCGCCTTCCAACCCTGGAACACCAACTCCTGCCGGGCTTCGTCCACCCATACCGTCGGGCAGTTCGCGCCGTCCGTGCCGGGGTCCTTCGCGACAAACCTTAACGTCATGACTGCCCCCAGATCGCCGTGCGTTCTACGTCGTTCCACGAACACTGAGGTCAGGTGCAGCGCCGTCAAGAGCGTGTCCCGGCCACGAAAACCCCGTCGCGCCGACGGACGTGACGGAGACGCCCGCTGGCACGTGGGCATCGGGCCTCGCCGGCGCGGCACGCCGTCTACTACCGGTTGACCGCGCGGAACCGGGTCTGGCTCGCCCGGCGGCGCCTCCCGGCCCCCCTTGTGCCGCTGTACCTAGGGACATGGGTGCTGCTCACCCTGGCCCGCACCCGGTCGTCAACGGGCTTGCGGGCCTGGGCGGGTGGCTTCGCCGAGGGATGCCGGGTCAACGGAGGGCCACGGCATCCCATGCGATGGCGCACCGTCTGGCAGATGACCCGCCTCGGCCGCCCCCCGGTTGTCTAACCCGGCACCGAGCCCCCCGTTCCGACGGGTAGTCAACGTGTCACCATGAGTCGGACGACGGCGAGGGGAAGAAGGACCAGCGTGTCGGTAATCGCAGCGCGGTGGGGTGAACTGGACGCCGTCATGGTGGAGTCGGGGTACTGGCCGGAGCGTTCGCCCTGGATCAGGGAGGCCATGCAGCGTCTGCCTCGTCATGACTTCGCCGCCGACCGGCTGTGGTTCTGGGACGGGTACGCGTACCGGTCCGTGGATCGCGCGACCGATCCCGACGGCTGGGCGGATCAGGTCCACGCCGGGCCGCACGATGCCGCGATCACCCAACTCACGGACGGCCGCCCGTCGTCCAGCCTGTCCGCCCCCGCCGTGGTGGCGGACATGCTGGACTCCCTGCTGGTCGAGCCCGGGCACCGCGTCCTCGAACTGGGCGCCGGCACCGGATGGAACGCCGCGCTGCTGGCCCATCGGGTCGGTCCCGGCCTGGTCACCTCCGTGGAGGTGGACGGGGATCTCGCCGTCGCCGCCCGGGGCCGACTGGCGCGCGCGGGGGTGAAGGCCGCGGTCGAGGTCGGCGACGGCACGGCCGGCTGGCCCGGCGGGGCGCCCTTCGACCGGCTGATCTCCACCTTCGCCGTCGAGACGGTCCCCTGGGCGTGGGTGGAACAGACGTCTCCCGGCGGCCGGATCGTCACCCCCTGGGGGCGGATGGGTCATGTCGCGCTGACGGTCGCCGCCGACGGCAACGCGGCGTCCGGCTGGTTCCAGGGCCTGGCCCAGTTCATGCCGACCCGGGGCACCGCCGGCTCCCTGACCCTGGCGCAGGTTCGCGAGGGGATGCCCGCCGAACACGAACGTCCCCTCGGCCGCGATCTCGCCCCCCTGCACCACAACGCGCATCTGCTGTTCGCCCTGCGGATCGCCCTGCCCACCGTGCAGGTCATCACCCGGGCCGAACACGGAGCGGTGACGGCCTGGCTGCATGACGGAGACTCCTCCTGGGCGGCGCTCGACGGCTCCAAGGCCGTGGCCCACACCGGCGGACCGCGCGACCTCGCCGCCGAACTCGACCGCGCCTGGACGCAGTGGACGGAGGCGGGGATGCCCGATGTCTACGACTTCGGCATGACCGTCGAACGTGAGGGGCGCCAGGTCGTCTGGTGCCGGGAGCCGTCCGCGGGCCCCTACGGCCCTGCCGCCCCCCTCGGGGCTCAGGGTTCGCTCAGCAGAACGTCGCCTCGGGACGGTCTCCGTTGACGAGAACGGGCAGCTTGCGGCGTTGGCCCGCCGCGATGATGGCGTACTGATAGAGGGCCGGGGGCTCGTGCAGCTCCCGCAGCGGCACCCAACTCGCGCCGTCCTTGGGCTTGTTGGACGGCAGGTCCGGCAGATGTCCGCCGTCCAGCACATAGGCCAGGCCGGTCAGCTCCCCCTCCTCGTCGGTCACCGGGCTGACGGCGTAGACGTCGGACAACGCCCGGTCGCACCCCGTCGTCTCCATCAGCGTCTCGCGGGCGGTCAGGATCAGGCAACGCCCGTTCGGCACCCGCCCGTTCGGCAGTACCCAGCCGTCCTCCCGTCCCCCGTAGCTGCCGCGCACCATCAGCACATGGTTGGTCCGCGTGGTCGCCAACACATGGAAGGTGATGGACAGGCTGGAACGAACGATCGTCGTGCGTGGCATGAATTCCCCTGGTTCGGTTGGACAGTTGGTTCGCGTCGAGGGCCGGCTAGCCGAGGGCCGGCAGCAGCCCCGACAGCGCGGTGAGCAGGCACATCAGCCCGACGAACACCGGCCCCACCACCCCGCCCCCGCCGTCTCCCGGCGGCGGCGCGGGCGGCAGGTCCTCGCGGGCGATGACCCGCCAGTGCCGTTCCGTGCGGGCGAGAAAGAGCGTGTGCCCCGGATGGTCCTGCGAATGATGGATCGACCAGACCGCGACCGGGAGCGAATCGTTGTCGAAGAGCGGGGACCTGGCGTCGCAGGTCATGCACTCCGCACCATGGATGCCCTCCGGCACCCCCGGCCCCCGCTCCTCCACCAGCACCCAGTCGGCGCCCTTGACGATCTCGTGTTCGCTCATGACGAGCCCCCCTCCTTGATCATGTTCCCGACTCGTCGGGGAACGCCGAACGGCAGGTGAACCAGACCGTTTTCCCCATCAGGGGGCCGTCCGGGGAGGCGTACGGGGTCGGCATATAGCCGAGATCGTCGGCCAGTTGACGCAGCAGCCACAGCCCGCGCCCGCATTCGCCCGTCCAGTCCGGGGCCTCGCCGATCACCGGCGGCTGGGCGGACCGGTCCCACACCTCCACCAACACGGCCCCGCCCCCGCGGCTGATGCGGAGGCAGCAACGTGGATCGGGCACATGGCGGCAGACGTTGGTGAGCAGTTCGGTGACGCCGAGCCGGACGAGGTCCACGGCATCCGCCGAGGCGCCCCAGTCGGCCATCCGACGTCCGGCCGAGCGGCGCAGGCCCTCCATCCGGCGAGCCTCGGCGAGTAACCCCCGGGCGAACACCGGGGGCGCGAGCCTTGAACTCCTCGGACTCCTCAGGACGTTCATGGAACACCTCCAGCCGCGACAACGCGGGCGTGGGCAGCAGAAATCTGCACACACAGCGGAGTGGTTCGACACCGCTGTGCACATACGGCAGTGTGGGTCACGTGACCTGGGGAGCGCAACTCCCGTGTTCTAACCGGGATTCGAACACGTTTCACCAACGGGTGACCTGGGGTTGCACGCCCCGTGCAACCCGGAGATACGCTGCCCACACGTCATCGGGGCAGCACCGGGAGGGGCCCATGTCCATCAACCTCAACACCAACGCGATCTTCGCCATGCGGGACGTCGGCGAGCAGTTGCAGGCGCTGCGCGACCGCTCCGGCCTGCGGCAGGACGATGTGGCCGCGAAGCTGGGCGTCACGCGGTTCACGGTCAGCAAGTTGGAGCGCGGGCAGGCGTTTCCGACGCCTTCTCAGCTGAAGGTCTTCTTCAAGCTGTATTCGATGAGCCCGGAGGAGCGGGCGAAGTTGCAGGTGACGGTTGACCAGGGACGGTCATACGGCCGCGCCTGGTGGGAGGAGCAGCGCTTCCGGGATCTGTTCAAGGGCGACTCGTACCGCTACTTCCATGTCGAGGACGCGGCCCAGCACCTGGCAAGTCACTCGGGCACCTATGTCCCGGGGTTGCTCCAGACCCGGGAGTACGCCGAGGCCATCGCCGACTTCGAGATGCAGCAGGACAGCGCGGAGCGGCGGGAGTCCTTTGTCGAGTCCCGGGAGCGCCGCCAGGCCATCCTGACCCGGAAGAACCCAACCGAGGTCGATCTGATCTGCCTGGAGTCGGCGGTGCGGGCGGCGGTCGGCGGCCCCGACGCCATGCGGGCCCAACTGAAGCATCTGGTCGCGATGATGGAACTGCCGAATGTCACCTTCCGGCTGATCCCCTACTCGGCCGGAGCGCCGGGCATCGTCAGCACGCTGTTCACCATCGTGGACTTCCCCGGAACGGACAACCGGAGCGTGGTCTCCCAGGAAAAGCTCACCGGTGAGATGCTGCACGATGACCCTGTCGAAGTTCGGCGCGCCCGGCGCAGGTTCACCGGTCTCGCGGACTATGCGCTGAGCCCGGACGAGACGCTTCAGCTCCTGCGAACAATTGAGAAAGAATGCCGATGAACGACGAGAAGGAACGACTGCGCTCCGCCCCCCTGGACGGGGTGTGGGTCAAGTCCTCCTACAGCAACGGCAGCAGCGGTGACTGCGTGCAGCTGATGCCCATCGACGGCGGGGTCGCCGTCGGGGACTCCAAGGCCCCCGGCCGCACCCCCCAGCGCTACACCCGCGCCCAGTTCGCCACCTTCCTGGCGAGCGTCAAGGCCGGCGCGTTCCAGCAGTAGCGGCAACCCACCACACCCGGCCCACGCCCCCTGCGGCGTGGGCCGTTCGCCGTCGCCAGGTGGCCGCCGGGCCGGCCCGGCTCCGCGTCGGTGGGAACGCCCCCGGCCGTCGCCGGCCGCCAGGCCGGCGCGGCCTGGCCTGCGCCGCGCCGCGCAGGCGCTACGCAGCCGCCGTCGTGAGGATGATGCGCTGAAGCTCTCTGGCCGCGCGGGTCGGGGAGACGTCGCCGCGGTGGGCCAGGGAGATGGTGCGGTACAGCCCTGGCCGCGCGAAGCGCGCGGTGCGGAGGCCGGACCGGGCCGCGACCATGCTGGGGACGACGGCCACGCCGAGGCCGGCGCGGACAAAGCTGAGCACCGCGTCCATCTCGCCGCCCGCCACGCTGAAGGTGGGCTCGAAGCCGGCGGCCTGGCACGCGGCGAGGGTGAGTTCCCGCAGGTCGTAGCCGTGCCGGAACATCACCAGCGGGCGGTCGCGGAGGTCCTGGATGCGGATCGGGCCGGCCGGCAGCGGGTCCCGTTCCGTCGGGGACGAGATCACCACCAGCTCCTCGCGGAGCAGTTCGTCGGTGGTGAGGGCGGGGGCCTGCCCGCTGAGCGGGGTGATCACCAGCGCCAGGTCGAGCTGGCCGGCGGCCAGCGCGCGGACCAGGTCCTGGGAGCCGTCCTCGTGGACGAGGAGTTCGACGCCGGGATAGCTGTCGCGGAAGTCGCGGAGCACATCGGGCACCAGGCTGGCGCAGAGGCTGGGCGGCGCGCCCAGGCGCACGCGCCCCCGGCGCAGCCGGGCGACCTCCTGCACCTCGCGGCGGGCGGTCTCGGTGTCGGCGAGGATGCGGCGGGCCAGGGGCAGCAGCGCGACGCCGGCGTCGGTGAGGGAGATATGGCCGCGCGCCCGGTGGAACAGCTCGGCGCCCAACTCGCGCTCCAGCGCCTTGATCTGCTGGGAGAGTGACGGCTGGGCCACATGTTCGCGACGCGCCGCGCGGGTGAAGTGGCGGGTGTCGGCAACCGCCACGAAGTACCTCAACTGTTGCAGCTGCACCCGTTCCCACCTCCCGCGATGGCGGCCGACTCCGTATCGATAGGCTAACGCTATCGAAATCACTCGATCTATGTCTTGGACCGATTCCGCATCGCCCCCTACCTTCGGGTCTCATGGCACTGGCGACGCGCACCGAGCGCCGAACCCCGACCGTGGTCAGGTTGTGGCGTTCCACCATCGGCAAGAAGACGGTCATGGCCGTCAGCGGCGCGGTGATGCTGCTGTACCTGGTCGCCCACATGGTGGGGAACCTCAAGGTCTTCTTCGGCGCCGACGAGATGAACCACTACGCGCACTGGCTGCGGACGATCGGCGATCCGATCCTCCACTACGAGTGGCTGCTCTGGATCATCCGGGTGGTGCTGCTCGCCGCCGTGGTGGCCCACGGGGTCGCCGCCTACCAGCTGAGCCGCCGGGACCTGGCCGCCCGTCCGGTGGGGTACAAGCACAAGCTGGCCCGCACCAGCTACGCGACCCGCACCATGCGCTGGGGCGGGGTGATCCTGGCCCTGTTCATCGTCTGGCACCTGCTGGACCTGACCACGCACACGGTCAACCCCAACGGTGAGGCGGGCAAGCCGTACGAGAACATCGTGGCCACGTTCAGCACCTGGTACGGGAACACGATCTACGGGGTCGCGATGATCGCGGTCGGTCTGCACATCCGGCACGGCTTCTTCAGCGCCGCCCAGACCCTCGGCGCCGGCAGCGCCACCCGGGACCGTTCCCTGCGGCTGGTCGCCAACGGCCTGGCCCTGGTGCTGACCCTCGGCTTCCTCTCGGTACCCATCGGTGTGATGACCGGAATTGTGGAGTAACCCATGACCTCCCCCATCGAGCCCAGCGAGCCCTCCCAGGGCACAGCCCGTCAGCCCGACGCACCAGGGGACGGCCTCGGTTATCTCAACTACCGGGTGGGCGAACCGCTGGTGGACACCAAGGCGCCCGAAGGCCCGATCGAGGAGCGGTGGGCCAGGCGCCGGTTCGAGGCCAAGCTGGTCAACCCGGCCAACCGGCGCAAGTACTCGGTGATCGTGGTCGGCACCGGCCTCGCCGGCGGCGCGGCGGGCGCGACGCTGGCCGAACAGGGCTACCACGTCGTCCAGTTCTGCTATCAGGACTCCCCGCGCCGGGCGCACTCCATCGCCGCCCAGGGCGGCATCAACGCGGCCAAGAACTACCGCAACGACGGCGACTCGGTGCGCCGGCTGTTCTACGACACGGTGAAGGGCGGCGACTTCCGCGCGCGGGAGTCCAACGTCCATCGGCTGGCCGAGGTCTCGGTGGAGATCATCGACCAGTGCGTGGCGCAGGGCGTGCCGTTCGCCCGCGAGTACGGCGGGCTGCTCGACACCCGTTCGTTCGGCGGCGTCCAGGTGTCGCGGACCTTCTACGCCAGGGGGCAGACGGGGCAGCAGCTGCTGCTCGGCGCCTACCAGGCGCTCTCCCGGCAGATCGCCGCCGGCAATGTGGAGATGCACGCCCGCACCGAGATGCTGGACCTGATCGTGATCGACGGTCGGGCGCGCGGCATCGTCGCCAGGGATCTGGTCACCGGCAAGATCGACGTGTACATGGCCGACGCGGTGGTGCTGGCCAGCGGCGGGTACGGCAACGTCTTCTATCTGTCCACCAACGCCAAGAATTCCAACGCGACGGCCGTCTGGCGGGCGCACCGACGCGGCGCGCACTTCGCCAACCCGTGTTTCACGCAGATCCACCCGACCTGCATCCCGCGCTCGGGCGACCACCAGTCCAAGCTCACCCTGATGAGCGAGTCGCTGCGCAACGACGGCCGGATCTGGGTGCCCAAGGAGCGGGGCGACACCCGCCCGCCGGGCGAGATCCCCGAGGACGAGCGGGACTACTACCTGGAGCGGCAGTACCCGTCGTTCGGCAACCTGGTGCCCAGGGACATCGCGTCCCGCGCCGCCAAGAACGTCTGCGACGAGGGGCGGGGCGTCGGGCCCGGCGGGCAGGGCGTCTATCTGGACTTCGCGGACGCCATCGCCCGGATGGGCCGGGACACGGTTGAGGCCCGCTACGGGAACCTCTTCGAGATGTACCAGCGGATCACCGACGAGGATCCGTACCAGGTGCCGATGCGGATCTATCCGGCCATCCACTACACGATGGGCGGCCTGTGGGTGGACTACGACCTGGCCACCACCGTGCCGGGTCTGTTCGCGGTCGGCGAGGCCAACTTCTCCGACCACGGCGCCAACCGGCTCGGCGCCTCGGCGCTGATGCAGGGCCTGGCCGACGGCTACTTCGTGCTGCCCGCCACCCTGGCCGACTTCCTGGCCCGGCACCCGCACGACGATGTCGCCGCCGACCATCCGGCGGTCACGGAGACGGTCACCGAGGTGACCGACCGGCTGGAGCGGCTGCTCGCCAACGACGGGGACCGCACGCCCGACTCGTTCCACCGCGAGCTGGGCGAACTCCTCTGGGACGAGTGTGGGATGTCGCGCAACGAGCAGGGGCTGCGCAAGGCCCTGGAACGCATTCCGGCGCTGCGCGAGGAGTTCTGGCAGCGGGTCAAGGTGCCGGGCAAGGGCCAGGACCTCAACCAGTCCCTGGAGAAGGCCAACCGGATCGTCGACTATCTGGAGCTGGCCGAGCTGATGTGCCTGGACGCGCTGCACCGGGCGGAGTCCTGCGGCGGTCACTTCCGGCAGGAGAGCCAGACCCCGGACGGCGAGGCGGAGCGGCGCGACGACGAGTTCACCTACGCCGCCGCCTGGGAGTTCACCGAGCCGGGCCGCCCACCGGTGCTGCACAAGGAACAGCTGGACTTCTCCTACGTCCACCCCACCCAGCGGAGCTACGCGTGAGACTCACCCTGCGCATCTGGCGCCAGTCCGGACCCGACGAGCCCGGCTCCATGAGGAGTTACGAGGTCGACGGCATCGCTCCCGAGATGTCCTTCCTCGAAATGCTGGACACCCTCAACGAGGAGCTGATCCTCGGCGGCGACGAGCCGGTCGCCTTCGACCACGACTGCCGGGAGGGCATCTGCGGCGCCTGCGGGATGGTGATCAACGGGGAGGCCCACGGGCCCGACCGCACCACCACCTGCCAGCTGCACATGCGGCACTTCAAGGACGGCGACACCGTTGACATCGAGCCCTGGCGGGCGTCGGCGTTCCCGGTCGTGAAGGACCTGGTGGTGGACCGTTCCGCCTTCGACCGGGTGATCGGTGCCGGTGGTTTCGTGTCGGCGCCGACCGGCAGCGCCCCGGAGGCGCATGCCACGCCGGTGCCCAAGGCGGACGCCGACACGGCGTTCGAGCACGCCGAGTGCATCGGCTGCGGCGCCTGTGTGGCGGCCTGCCCCAACGGCTCGGCGATGCTCTTCACGTCCGCGAAGGTGGTGCATCTCAACGTGCTGCCGCAGGGCGCGCCCGAGCGGGAGAGCCGGGTGCTGGACATGGTGGAGACCATGGACACCGAGGGCTTCGGCGGCTGCACCAACACCGGCATGTGCACCTCGGTCTGCCCCAAGGGCATTCCGCTGTCGTCGATCTCCACCATGAACCGCGAGTATCTGCGGGCCATGCGCAAGGGCATCTGAGACCGACTCCGAGACCGGCGGAGCCGGGCCGACGTCCCCAACGCAACGGCCCGGCCCGCCCCTCGGGCACTCGTCAGATCGGGACCATCCGTCCGGTCAGGACCAGGCCCCGGCGGCGGCCGCCCTGGCCGCGTAGTCCTCGAAGCGGACGGGATCGCGGCCCAGGATCCGCCGCACCCCGTCGGCCGGGTCGGCGAGATGGCCGGCGCGCATCACGTCGAAGATGCTGCCGACCTCGGCCACCGCCTCCTCCGACAGCCCGTCCGCCAGCTGTTCCGCCGCGTAGTCCGCCGGCGAAAGCTCCTCGAAACGGATCTTCCGCCCGGCCGCCTCGGCCATGACGGCCACCGCCTCGGCGAAGGTGAGGGCCCGGGGCCCCGAGATGTCGTACGCCCGGCCGTGGTGACCGTCCGAGGTCAGCAGCGCGGCGGCGACGTCGGCCACGTCCCGGACGTCGACAAAGGGCTCGGGCACCCCGCCGGTCGGCAGGGCCAGCCGGCCGGCCCGCAACGGGGCGTGCCACAGGTCCTCGTCGAAGTTCTGGTCGAAGTTGTTGGCACGGATGATCGTCCACTCAACGCCCGAGCCGCGCACCGCCCGCTCCCCAGCCGCGACGCTCGGGAACAGTTCGGGGTCGTAGCGGTCCATGCCGCGTCCGGAGAGCGCGACAAGGCGGCGCACCCCGGCCTCGACGGCCAGTTCGACGAAGACCTCCGCCAGCGCGGGGTCGGCCGGCGGCACCAGATAGACGGCCTTCGCGCCCCTCACCACGGCCGGCCAGCTGTCCCGGTCGTCCCAGTCGAAGCGCACCTCGCCGGAACGGGAGGCCGCCCGGACCCGGTGGCCCGCCGCGCGCAGCGTGGGCACCAGCCGCCGCCCAGTCTTGCCGGTCGCCGCCAGTACCAGGATGTCCTTGCTGTTCGTTGTCATGGCACCGAGTCAACTGCCCGGAGACCGCCGACGACATGGACGACCGTACGCGGAACATGTCCGATCGTCCGACGGTTAACGTGAGCACCATGCACGCCTACGACGATCTGCTCCGCGGCGTCCGCACGGATGTCGTCGCCTTCCGCCGCGTGGAGCTGTCACCCCCGTGGACGCTGCGCCCGGACGGGGCGGCGCCCCTGACGCTGTACGCGCCGCTGCGCGGCGAGAGCTGGATCTCCGTGGAGGGCGAGGCGCCGCGCCGGCTCGGCGGCAACGACGTCGCCATCGTGCGCGGCCAGGGGCCGGTGCTGCTGACCGACCGCCCCGGGCGCCCGGAAGACGGTGCGCCGGCCGACGGCACGGTGCTGCTGGTCGGCGGCTACCGGGTGTGGGGCCGGGTGGCGCGTCGGCTGCTGGCGGCGCTGCCGCCGCTGCTCGTGGTGCCGGACGAGGGCGACGACGAATGCGGGCCGCTCATGGAGCTGTTGGGCGCGCAGGTCTCGGACTCCCCACCAGGGCAGCAGGTGGTGCTCGACCGGCTGCTGGACTGGCTGTTGGTCTGCACCCTGCGCGGCTGGTTCGACCAGCCGGAGGCCGTCTCCGGCGGTCTGCTGCGGGCCCTCGGCGACGAGACGGTGGGCCCCGCGCTGCGCGCCATGCACGCCGCGCCCGAACGGCCCTGGACGCTGGCCGCGCTGGCCGGCGAGGCGGGCGTGTCCCGCTCCACGCTGGCCGGACGCTTCAGCCGGCTGGTCGGCGAGCCGCCGCTGGCCTATCTCACCGACTGGCGGATGTCGCTGGCCGCCGAGCTGCTGACCGACACCGAGGCGACCGTCGCCGCCGTGGCCCGCCGGGTCGGCTATGCCGACGCGTTCGGGTTCAGCACCGCGTTCAAGCGGTTCCACGGGGTCAGCCCCAGCGGCTACCGGGAGCGCGCCGAGGCGCCCGCGCCCGCCTGACCGGGCGCGGGCTCACCGGACGGGGTGCCCCGCCTCCCGCAGCGTCTCCTTGACCTGGCCGATCCGCAGATCCCCGAAGTGGAAGACGGACGCCGCCAACACCGCGTCCGCGCCCGCCTCGATCGCCGGCGCGAAGTCCGCCAGCCGGCCGGCGCCGCCGGAGGCGATCACCGGGACGGCGACCCGCGCCCGCACAGCGGCCGTCAGCTCGGTGTCATAGCCGTCCTTGGTGCCGTCGGCGTCCATGGAGTTGAGCAGGATCTCGCCGGCGCCCAACTCGGCCGCCCGGTGCGCCCACTCGACCGCGTCGATCCCGGTGCCGCGCCGGCCGCCGTGCGTGGTGACCTCGAAGCCGGACTCCGTCTCCGTGCCGGGCCGCACCCGGCGCGCGTCGACGGAGAGCACCAGCACCTGTCGGCCGAAACGCTCGGCGATCTCCCTGATCAGCTCCGGACGGGCCACCGCCGCCGTGTTGACGCCGACCTTGTCGGCGCCGGCCCGCAGCAGCCGGTCCACATCCTCCGTGGTGCGCACGCCGCCGCCCACCGTGAGCGGGATGAAGACCTGCTCGGCGGTGCGGCGCACCACGTCGTAGGTGGTCTCCCGATCGCCGGACGAGGCGGTGATGTCCAGGAACGTCAACTCGTCGGCGCCCTCGGCGTCATAGACCCTGGCCATCTCCACCGGATCGCCGGCGTCCCGCAGATTCTCGAAGTTGACGCCCTTGACCACCCGGCCGGCATCCACGTCCAGACAGGGAATGACCCTGACCGCCACGCTCATCTCACGCACCTCCCGCGTGTGTCGCTCCGGCGTACGCCTCCAACTCGACCTGCACCAGCACCCGGGAGTCGGGGAAGCCGACCACCAGCACCGTGCTGACCGGGCGGATCTCCCCGAAGAACTCCCGATGGGCCCGCGCCACGTCCTCGCCGTCGCGGGCGTGCGCGAGATAGAGGCGGGTGCGCACCACGGCGCCCGCGTCGAGCCCGAAGGGCTCCAGCGCGGCCACCGCGTCCGTCAGCGCCGACCTGGTCTGCTCGTAGGGATCGCCCAGCGCCGAGGCGCCGGCCGCCGGTGGCAGCGTGCCGCCGACCAGCACCAGCTCGCCGGCGGCGACCGCCCGCGCACTGCCCAGCGTGCGCTCCCACTCCCCGGCGACGCCCTCGCGCCCCGGCTCGCCGCCGGTCATGCCGAGGCCACCGTCTCCAGCGCCTCCTCCAGGGTGAACGCCCCCGCGTAGAGCGCCTTTCCGACGATGGCGCCCTCCACCCCCTGCGGGACCAGGGCGGCGATCGCCGTCAGATCGTGCAGCGAGGAGACCCCGCCGGAGGCCACCACGGGCCGGTCGGTGGCGGCGCAGACATCGCGCAGCAGCTCCAGGTTGGGGCCCTGGAGGGTGCCGTCCTTGTTGATGTCGGTGACCACATAGCGGGCGCAGCCCTCGGAGTCGAGCCGGGCCAGCGTCTCGTAGAGATCGCCGCCGTCCCGCGTCCAGCCCCGGCCGCGCAGCGTGGTGCCCCGCACATCGAGGCCGACGGCGATCCGGTCGCCGTGCTCGGCGATGGCCTTGGCGACCCACTCGGGGGTCTCCAGCGCGGCGGTGCCGAGATTGACCCGGGTGCAGCCGGTGGCCAGGGCGGCGGCCAGCGTGTCGTCGTCGCGGATGCCGCCGGACAGCTCCACCTTGAGGTTCATCGCGGCGGCCACCTCGGCGATCCGGGCGCGGTTGTCGCCGGTGCCGAAGGCCGCGTCCAGATCGACCAGATGCAGCCATTCGGCGCCCGCCCGCTGCCAGGCCAGCGCGGCGGCCAGCGGATCGCCGTAGGACGTCTCGCTGCCCGACTCGCCATGGACCAGCCGGACCGCCTGGCCGTCTCGGACATCGACGGCCGGCAGCAGTTCGAGAGTGCGGCGCGGGGACGGAGTTGCGGAGGTCACAGGCTCTCAATCCAGTTGGTGAGGAGGCGGGCGCCGGCGTCGCCGGACTTCTCCGGGTGGAACTGCGTGGCCCAGAGCGGGCCGTTCTCCACGGCGGCGACAAAGGGCTGACCATGCGTCGCCCAGCTGACCAGCGGCGGCGCGATGGCCTCGCTCGCCGAGGGCGGCAGCTCCCAGTCGTGGACGGCGTAGGAGTGCACGAAGTAGTAGCGCTCCTCGGGCGACAGGCCGGCGAAGAGCGCCGAACCCTCGGCGACGTCCACCGTGTTCCACCCCATGTGCGGGACGACCTCGGCCTTGAGCGGGCCGACCGTGCCGGGCCACTCGTCGAGCCCTTCGGACCGCACGCCGTGTTCGATGCCCTGGGCGAAAAGGATCTGCATCCCGACGCAGATGCCCAACACCGGGCGCCCGCCGGCGAGTCGGCGCTCGACCGCCCAGTCGCCCCTGGCCTCGCGCAGCCCCGCCATGCAGGCGGCGAACGCGCCGACCCCGGGGACCAGCAGGCCGTCGGCGTCCAGTGCGGCGTCCAGGTCGCGGGTGATCTCCACCTCGGCGCCGGCCCTGGCCACCGCGCGCTCGGCGGAGCGGACGTTGCCGAAGCCGTAGTCGAAGACCACCACGGACTTGCGTGGTGCCATGCCGCTCACACCTCCAGCCGCAGCACGCCGGCGACCAGGCAGAGCGCGCTGGCGACGGCCAGCAGCACGATGACGCCCCGGGGCAGGCCCTGCTTGGCGAACGAGTAGACGCCGGTGCCGAGGAAGAGCCCGGCGGCGATCAACAGCGTGGACGTCGTGTTCACAGGGCGCCCTTGGTGGACGGGATGCCGGTCTGCCGGGGGTCTATCTCGCTGGCGTAGCGCAGCGCCCTGGCCAGCGCCTTGAACTGGCACTCCACGATGTGGTGCGCGTTGCGCCCGTAGGGCACCTCGACATGCAGCGCGACCTGCGCCTGGGCGACGAAGGACTCCAGGATGTGCCGGGTCATCGTGGTGTCGTAGGCGCCGATCATGGGCGCCATGCCCGCCGGCTCCTGGTGCACCAGATAGGGCCGACCCGAGAGGTCGACCGTGACCCGGGCCAGGGACTCGTCCAGCGGCACCGAGGCGTTGGCGAAGCGGACGATGCCGCGCTTGTCGCCGAGCGCCTGCCGGAACGCGGCGCCCAGCGCCAGCGCGCTGTCCTCGATGGTGTGGTGGCTGTCGATGTGCAGATCGCCCTCGGTCTTGACGGCCAGATCGAACAGACCGTGCCGGCCGAGCTGGTCCAGCATGTGGTCGAAGAACCCGACCCCGGTGGACACGTCGACCCGGCCGGTGCCGTCCAGATCGATCTCGACGGTGACCGAGGTCTCCTTGGTGGTGCGTTCCACCCGACCCACGCGGCTCATTCGTTGATCTCCTTCGTGACTGCGCGTACCGCGTCGAGGAACGCGTCGTTCTCCGCCCTGGTGCCCGTGGTGACCCGCAACCGGCCCGGCACGCCGTTGTCCCGGACGAGCACCCCGTGGTCGAGCAGCCGACCCCACACGGCGTGGGCGTCGGCGAACCGGCCGAACTGGACGAAGTTGGCGTCCGAGGCGGTGACCTCGACGCCGAGCGCCGTCAGCTCGGTGACCATCCGATCCCGCTCGGCCTTCAGCTCCTCGACATAGCCGAGCAGGGTGTCGGCGAACTCCAGCGCCGCGAGGGCGGTGGCCTGGGTGACCGCCGACAGGTGGTAGGGCAGCCGCACCAGCTGCACGGCGTCGACGACGGCCCGGTCGGCCGCGAGATAGCCGAGCCGAAGCCCGGCCGCGCCGAACGCCTTGGACATGGTGCGGGTGAACACCAGGTTAGGCCGTCCCTCGATCAACGGCAGCGTCGAGGGGCGGTGACTGAACTCGGCGTATGCCTCGTCGACCACCACCAGCGCGCCACGGCCCCCCTTGGCCCGCTGCGCCGCGTCGTACAGCGCCAGGATGCTCTCCGCCGCGAGGGCGGTGCCCGTCGGGTTGTTGGGCGAGCAGAGGAACACCACATCGGGCCGGTGCTCGTCGATGACGGTGACGGCCGCCTCGGTGTCGATGTCGAACTCCGGCGTGCGCGGCCCGGAGATCCAGCCGGTGCCCGTGCCCCGGGCGATCAGCGCGTGCATGGAGTACGAGGGATCGAAGCCGAGCGCGGTGCGGCCCGGGCCGCCGAAGGTCTGGAGCAGCTGCTGCAGCACCTCGTTGGAGCCGTTGGCCGCCCACACCTGGGTGGGCTCCAGGGCGTGCCCGGTGGTGCGGGTGAGATACCCGGCCAGCTGGGTGCGCAGGCCCACCGCGTCCCGGTCGGGATAGCGGTTGAGGGTGCGCGCGGCCTCGGCGACCCGCTCGGCGATGCGCTGGACCAGCGCCTCGGGCAGCGGATGCGGGTTCTCGTTGGTGTTCAGCCGGACGGGCACCTCCAGCTGGGGGGCGCCGTAGGGGGTCTTGCCGCGCAGTTCGTCCCTGATGGGAAGTTCGTCGATGCGGGTCACTTGGTGTCCGGGACCTTCCATGCGAAACGTGCCTTGACCGCCGAGCCGTGGGCCGGCAGATCCTCCGCCTCGGCCAGGGTCACCACCTGCGGGGCGACCTCGGCCAGGGCCGCGCGGTCGTACTCCACCACATGGACGCCGCGCAGGAAGGACTGCACCGACAGGCCGGAGGAGTGGCAGGCGCAGCCGCCGGTGGGCAGCACATGGTTGGAGCCGGCGCAGTAGTCGCCCAGGGAGACGGGGGCGTGCGGTCCGACGAAGACGGCCCCGGCGTTCCGCACCCGGGCGGCGACCTCGGCGGCGCGCTCCGTCTGCACCTCAAGGTGCTCGGCGGCGTACTCGTCGACCACCGCCAGGCCCTGCTCCAGATCGGCGACCAGCACCGTGTAGGACTGGCGCCCGGTGAGCGCCTCGGTGATCCGCTGGTGGTGCTTGGCGGCGGCGACCTGGGTGCGCAGCTCGGCGTCCACCGCGTCGGCCAGCGCGACCGAGGGGGTGACCAGGACGGCGGCGGCCAGCTCGTCGTGCTCGGCCTGGCTGATCAGGTCGGCGGCGACCAGGGCCGGATCGGCCGTGTCGTCGGCCAGCACGGCGATCTCGGTGGGGCCGGCCTCGGCGTCGATGCCGATGATGCCCTTGAGCAGGCGCTTGGCGGCGGCCACATAGATGTTGCCCGGGCCGGTGACCAGCTTGACCGGGCGGCACTCCTCGGTGCCGTGGGCGAACATCGCGATCGCCTGGGCGCCGCCGGCCGCGTGCACCTCGTCGACGCCGAGCAGCGCGCAGGCGGCGAGGATCGTGGGGTGCGGCAGCCCGTCGCTCCACTCCTGGCCCGGGGTGCGCTGCGGCGGGGAGCTGACGGCCAGCGACTCGACGCCGGCCTCCTGGGCCGGCACCACGTTCATCACGACGGACGACGGATAGACCGCCTGGCCGCCGGGGACATAGAGGCCGACGCGTTGGACGGGCAGCCAGCGCTCCGTGACCGTGCCGCCGGGCACCACGCGCACCGTGTGGTCCTCGCGGCGCTGGGCGCGGTGGACCAGACGGGCCCTGCGGATGGACTCCTCAAGCGCCGAGCGCACCGCGGGATCCAGCTCGGCCAGGGCCCGCTCCAGGGCCTCGGCCGGCACCCGGGTGCGTTCCAGGCGAACGCCCTCGAACCGCTGCGCGTAGTCGATCAGTGCCGCCGTGCCGCGATGATGCACGTCTTCGCAGATGGGCCGCACCTTCTCCAGGGCGGCCTCGACGTCCAACTCGGCGCGGGGCAACAGGGCGCGGTCGACGGCCTCGGCGGAGGAGGCGGCGGCGCGCAGATCGATTCGGTTCAGCACGGGGTCAGTGTCGCAGACGGGTCCGACAGGCCAGGGACGCGTTTCACCATGCGGTCCCGAGGGGGCTTACCAGCCGATAGGCTGGCCGGTCGTGACGACCACCCGCCTGCCGCTGTTTCCCCTCAATACCGTGCTGTTTCCCGGGCTGGTGTTGCCGCTCAACGTCTTCGAGGCCAGATATCGCGCCATGTTCCGCGATCTTCTCGACCTGCCGGAGGGCGAGCCCAGGCCGTTCGGCGTGATCGCGATCAGGGACGGACACGAGGTGGCGCCCAGCGGCCTCGGGCTGCCGGACGACGCGGAGCCGCCGGCCGGCGCCGGCGCCGGCTTCGCCGACGATCCGATGCGTTCCTTCTTCGAGGTGGGCTGTGTCGCCGACGCCTCCACCATCAGGGCCAGACAGGTGCCCGGCGAGGCGGAGGACTCCACGGCCGCCGACGAGGAGGTGACGGGCTACGAGGTGCTGGCCACCGGCACCTCCCGGTTCCGGCTGTTGTCGGTCGACGCCGGCGGCCCCTATCTGGTCGGCGAGATCGAGCAGTTGGACGAGGAGGCGGGCGAGGGCGCCGGGGCGTTGGCCTCGGGGGTGCTCCGGGCCTTCCGCAAGTACCAGAAGGCCCTCGCCGGTGCCAACGAGCGCACCCTGGCCCCGGCGCAGGAGCTGCCCGACGACCCCTCGGTGGTGTCCTATCTGGTGGCCGCGGCGACCATGCTGCACACCGCAGACAAGCAGCGGCTGCTCCAGGCCGCCGACACCGCGACCCGGCTGGCCGACGAGCTGCGGCTGCTGCGGCAGGAGACGGCGCTGATCAGCAAGCTGCCCTCGGTGCCCGGCGCCGAGTACACGATCCGGCCGACCAGCCTCAACTGACGGCGCCCGGCGGCGAACCGGCCGGGCGGAGGGAGCGACGCGCGATGGCTCGAAGAAGCGGGTCGGACGGCTCCACCCCGGCGACCCTGGCGGCCGGCCGGGCCGGCGTGCCGTTCACGCTGCACCGTTACCCGCACGATCCGGCGGCACCCTCGTTCGGCGTCGAGGCGGCGGAGGCGCTGGGCAGCGATCCGGCGCGGGTGCTCAAGACGCTGGTGGCCGTGGTGGACGGGGCGCTCACGGTGGCGCTGGTGCCGGTCTCCGGGTCGCTGTCGTTGAAGGCGCTGGCGGCGGCGGTCGGCGGCAAACGGGCCGCGCTGGCGGAGCCGGCGGTGGCCGAGCGCGCCACCGGCTATGTGGTGGGCGGCATCTCGCCGTTGGGCCAACGCCGCCGGCTGCCCACGGTGTTGGACGCCTCGGCGCACGAGCACGCCACGGTGCTGGTGTCCGCCGGGCGCCGCGGTCTTGAGATCGAGCTGGCGCCCGCCGACCTGGCGACCCTCACGGCGGCCCGGGTGGCGCCCATCGCCCGCTGAGCCCGCTGACCCTGCTGAGCCGCTTGGGGGCGTCGCACGGGGGCGTCGCGCGTGTTCAGGGGTTGGCCGGGCCCGCCGGGGTGTCCCAGCGCGGTGGGGCCTGGGCCGGCCGGGGCGCGGGGTCCCGGGGGCCGAAGCCGGCGACGCAGAGCAGATGGACGAGCAGCGCGCCGAAGGGCAGCCCGAACAGCACGCTCCTGGCGCCGAGGTCGAGGGGCGCGTCGAAGATCTCGTTCTGCTCCAGCTCGGCGACCCGCCCCGCTATGTCGTCGGTCGGGCCCAGCCACATGCCCAGCTGCCAGGCCAGCCAGGCACCGATCCCGGCCCCCACCGCGAGGCCGAGGACGACCGCGACCCCGCCGCGTCGGCGCAGCAGGAAGGTGACCAGCCCGGCGACCGCGCCCACGCCCAGGGCCAGCAGCAGGAAGACGCCGTCGGCGGCGATCGCCTGCTGTCCCTCGGAGTTGGCCAGCAGCACGTCCTGGCCGCGGAGGACCAGCGGGATCTTGGGCGCCCGCCAGGCCCACAGCGCGCCGAGCAGCACCCCGGTCAGCAGCGCCACCGGCGCGGCGACCAGCAGCCCCTCACGTATCTCGCGCCCCCAGTCGGGGCCGCCGGCCGGCCCGGGCGGGGCGGCGGGCCGGGACCACGGGTCGTGGGCCGGCCGGGGCGAAGCGACGGAGCGGAAATCCGGTGCTGGCTGGGGAGAGTCCACCCCGTCATCCTGCCAGGTGCGGGCACCTGTTCGGCCGTGGGGACGACCGTTTGGCTGATCAGCTCATCGGGGCGGCTGGTCAGCGGGTCGCGGCGCGCCGATAGGCCCAGGTGGCCAGGGCCAGGGTGACCACGCCGACGGCGGCGCAGACGGCGAGGTGGCCGATGATCAACGCCGCGTCGGGGCGCGGCCCGAACATCTCGGCCAGCGCGTCGACGCCATAGCTGGACGGCAGCAACTCGCGTGTCCAACGCAGCGGTTCGGGCAGCCGGCCGGCCGGCAGCACGCCGAGGAGCAGGGCCGCCGACATGCCCAGCTGGCCACAGAGGGTGGCCAGCTCGGGGCGGGGCGCGAGCAGCCCCAGGGCCGCGCCGAGCCCGGCCAGCGCCGCCCCGGTGAGCGGCACCACGGCGATCAGCAGCCACAGCCCGCCCATCGGCAGCTGGTAGAGCAGCGCCCCGGTGACCGCCGTCACCACCACCCCCGGCACCGTGAACGAGGCATAGGCGGCGGCGACCCCGAGCACCACGGCGCCGGCCGGCACCGGGAGCGTCGCGTAGTGGTCGAGCCCGGTGGCCCGCAACTGGCCGAAGTACTGGGCGAGCTGGTTGAGCGCGACAAACGCGACCACCAGCACCGCCGAGCCGGCGACCACGGCCGTGGCCTCGTCCCCCGCTCCCCCGTCGACCACGCCGCGCATCAGGATCATGATCCCGATGGACTGGAAGGTGGCGACGAACAGCAGCGGCACCCTCGCCACCCGCGTCCTGGAGAGCTGGGCCCGGTAGACGGCGGCCAGCGAGGGGAGGAAACGGGCGGCCGGCGCGAGGGGTACTTCCCCGGGGGCCTCGGTCATCGTGCGGTCACGCACCTGTTCGATCAGGGTCACTGTCGGACCAGCCCCTCGCCCCTGCCGCCGAGGGCCAGATAGACGTCCTCCAGGCTGGGCGTCGCGAGCGTGAAGTCGTCCAGGGCGGCGAACGCCTCGCCCTGGGTGACGGCGGCGACCACGGCTCTGGCCCGCTCCGGCGGCAGCCGCAGCGTCCAACGGCGGCCGGTGACGGCGGCCTCGGCGCACAGCTCGGCGATCCGGGGCACGGTGAGGGGCGGGTCGCCACGCCAGACGAGGTCGAGCCGCACCTGGACGTCGATCAGCGTCTTCAGGCCCTCGGGGGTGTCGCAGGCGATCACCCGGCCGGCGTCCAGCACGGCGACCCGGTCCAGCACGGTCTCGGCCTCCAGCACGTTGTGGGTGACCAGCAGCACCGTGGTGCCCTGTTCGGCGCGGCGGCGGTCGAGCGCCGCCCAGACCGCGCGGCGGGCCATCGGGTCCATGTTGCCGGTCGGCTCGTCCAGCACCAGCAGCGGTCGGCCGCCGACCAGCGCGGCGGCCAGGCAGGCCAGCCGACGCTGACCGCCGGAGAGCCGCTTGAGCGGCCGGTCGGCCAGCTCGCCGAGGGCGAGCTCGTCCAGCACGGCGTCCCGCTCGGCGCCGGCCGCCGACGCGCTCAGGCCGCGCAGCCTGGCGGTGGTCTCGACGGCGAGCGACACGGTCAACTCGTCGAGCGCGGTGGCCTCCTGGCCGAGGTAGGCCACCAGCCTGGCGGCCCGCTCGGGATGCCGGACGAGGTCGTGGCCGAAGAGCGAGATGCCGCCGGCGTCGGGGCGCAGCAGCCCGGTGAGCTGTTTGACCAGGGTGGTCTTGCCGGCGCCGTTCGGGCCCAGCAGCCCGAAGATCTCGCCGCGCGCCACCCGCAGGGTGATGTCGTCGTTGGCGGGGTGGGCGGTGCCGGCCGTGCCTCTGCGGCGGGCGGAGCGATAGGTCTTGGTGAGGCCGTGCACCGTCACCGCGGCGAGCGGGGTCGCTGGAGAGTCCGGAGTGCGCGGTGCCATCGTGGTCTGGGGCCCGGCCCGGCCGATGGAGGAGGCCACGGCCACGAGCCTACGTGGCGCGGTCGGCGCGCGGAACGGCGGGCCCTGCCTGCGCCGGGCCGGCCGCGTCAGGACGGGGCGCGCTCGGCGCCGGTGCGGCTGTCCACCTCGCGCCAGAAGCCGGCTCTGATGGCATATCTGTCCTGCTCGTCGATCTGGTCGTCCTTGTGCGCGAGCAGGCCGAACCTGGCCGCGTAGCGGAGCAGTTCGCCGTCGATCCGGTGCGGGATCCGCGGGTACTCGGTGGACAGCTGGCGCAGCGGGGACTCGCCGGCCAGGCGCTCCGTCCAGCGGCGGGCGAAGACCTGCCCCACCTCGAACGGGTCCCCGCTGACGGCCGTGATGTCCTCCTCACGGTCGGCCCAGCGCTGTTCGGCGCTGGTCAGCTGGGCGAGCGTGGGCAGCGCCGCCGTCTCGGCCGTCTCGTCCGAGGGGCCGCGCTCCACCCAGCCGCGGTCGGACGACCAGCGCAGCGTGGCGGTGGGGGGCGGCGGGACGGGGCGGCCCAGGGAGGCCAGATCCTTGGGCGTCGGCACGCCCTTGGCCGCCGGCGCGGCGGGCTCCTCCTCCTGGGACGGCTGGTAGGGCACCGAGGCGGTGGCGGCGGCCGAGCCGTTGACCGGCCCGGCGGGCCCGGCGGAACCGGCCGACAGCGGCTGCGCGGCCGGCTGCTCGCAGCCGGCGGGCTGGGCGTCGCCGCCGGTGGACTTCTCGGGCAGCGGCGCGGAGAGGATGGCCGCGATATCGGGGCGGGCCATGCCGCCGGCGGACTGCGGCTCGCTGACCCGCATCGCGCGGGTGATCCAGGCGCGGTCCAGCACGCGGCGCTCGTCGGCCTCGGCGACCAGGTCCTCGGACTGGTTGTAGTCGCCGTCGGCGGCCTGCACGGCCCACAGATGGACGGCGACCCCGTGCTCCTTGGCCGACATCAGCCCTGGCAGCAGATCGCCGTCCCCGGTGATCAACACGATGTCGGCACAGGCGCGGTTGCGGGCCAGCTCGGTCAGCTCGGCGTGCATCGCGGCGTCCACGCCCTTCTGCGCCCAGCGACCGTCACTGCGGGTCAACGCGCCGAGCCTGACGGTGACTCGGGGCATCACCCGGAGCCTGCGGTGTTCCGGCTGGGGCACGCGGTCGGGGGCGCCGTCGAACCAGTAGATCCGCAACAGGCTGCAGCCGGTGTCCTCCTCGGCGCGGTCGCGGAGGCCCTGGATGAGTCTGGCGTGGTCCACGGTGATACGGGGACGCGCGGGCTCTCCGGCGAGCAGGCTGGCGGCGGCACCCAAGAGGTAGCCCGCATCAACCAGCACGACGCAGCGGTCCACGTGGCACCTTCCCTTCGCCGGACGTTTCACTGAGTCTGCCCGACGAGGCGGCCGTTATCTGTCCTACGCGATCTTCGGCGTGGCAAACCGCCTTCCCATGATCGGAATGCGAACTTTCGCGCCACATGTGAGTCTGGTGACGGCGCCAACTTCCGTGGGGGATCACCCAGCCAGGAGGCGATCATGGCCAAGGAGAAGAAGCGCGACCGCTCGAACGAGTCCGGCCGTTCGGAGCGCCCCCAGGAGTCCGCCAGGGCCGAGGCGCCCAGCGAGGAATCCCGGGGCCGCAAGCAACGGGAGCGGAAGTTCGGCCACAACTGACCGCGCGGCTCCCGGAGTCGTCGCCCCGGCCCACCGGCCGGGGCGACGCCGACCTCACTCCTCGGCGCCGGGCAGGGGCGCGCAGGCTCCCTCCACGAAGGCGATGGCACCGAGGTGGGGCTGATCCACCAGCACCACGGTGTCCCCCGGCGACAGCCGGTAGATGGCTTCCTCGGGGAACTCCCGGCCCGGGCTCCGGGAGTAGGCGGTGCTCGCACTGCCCGTGTGGGGCCCCTCGGGCTCCACGAGTATGGCCCCGCCCAACGCCTCGCCGACCTGGATCATGTCCGCGTCCGTCCACCCCGTCGTCTCGTCATGACTGCCGAGCCAGGAGCGGAAGAACACGCCGTCGGGGAACGGCCGGCACTGGTAGTCGGCCGGCGGGTTGTACACCGAGGTGACCCCGGCCGCCGCCAACTCGGCGAGGAACGACTCGATTTCCTCCTCCCCGTCCGGCCAGTCGGAGAGCCGCACCTCTATCCCGCCCGCGCCGTCGGACGCCACCGCATAGGCGGGCGAGGCGCCGCCGCCGGGCAGCAGCACCAGGGCGGCGGCCACGGCGCCGGCCATGGCCAGCCCCCAACCCGCCCGCCGCGCGGTGCGGGCCCGGGGCCGCGCCGGCTCCGGCTCGGCCACTGCCGAGGCATGCTCGGCGGCGTGCGCGACCTCCCGCTTCAGCTCGGTCAACAGACGGTCCTCGAAGTTGCTCATGCCTCACTCCTCGCGAAATCGACGCGGCGCCGCGGGACTTCCTCTGGCGGGCCGACCTGCGCCCGCAGCTTCCCCCTGGCCCGGTGCAGCCGCACCCTGGCGGCCACCTGGCTGATGCCGAGGGCCCTGGCGGCCTCGGGCACGGACAGCTGATCCACCGCGACCAGCTCGAGGACGGCACGCTCGCCGTCCGGCAGATCGGCCATGGCGGCGAGCAGCCGGCGCCCCGGGCGCTCGGCGGCAAGCCGCTCCTCAAGGCGCGTGATGTCGTCCGGCTCCAGCAGCCGGCGCCCGGCGATCCGGCCCGTGAGGGCGTGCTGTCGGGCGACGCGGCGGCGCTCCGCCGAGGTGACGTTGCGGGCCACCCCGAAGAGCCAGGCGCGTTCGTCGCCCAGGCGCGGGCGGTAGGTGTGCCCGGAGTCGATGACCGCGAGGAAGACCTCGGCGGTCAGATCGGCGGCGGTATGGGGGTCCTCGACCCGGCGGGCCACGAAGCGTGTCACCGCGTCCACATGACGGCGGTAGAACTCCTCGAACAGCTCCGGATCACGCGCGGCGGCCCCGGGACCGCCGCGACTTCGGGTGACGATGCGCACGCGCGCTCTCCCGTCCTCGTCCTGCCTTACACCCGTACTTGGGCGGCGAGGGGGAAAGCGTTACATGCAGTCACAGGAGGAGGTCGGCGGGGCCCACCGGCGCGTTCCGGACAGCGCGCTCGCGCGGGGGTTCAGTCGCCGAAGGCGTGTCGTTCGTGCGCCGCCGCGAAGTAACGGGCGTCGGCCACCTCGGACGGCACCCGTTCCACCGGCGGCCTGCCCCGGTGCACGATGTCACCGGCCTCGTGCGTGCAGCGCAGCCGGTCCTCGTAGGCCGATCCCGGGAAGTACCGCTCCAGGGCGTGCACCGTCTCCTCCCCCGACGTGTGCACCTCCCGCAACAGGAACACGGCTTTCTCGATCATCTGGGATTCCACAGGGCCCCACCTTTTCCACGGTTCTCCCAAGAGTTCCCACGGAATCCCGTCACCGGATTCCGTGGTTTTCTCTCTCCGCTTTCGAAGGTAGACCTCGAATGTTCCCGTATCGGTAAAGCCGCCGCCATCTTCCGCCCAACAGGCGGACGGTACCTCAGCCGGCCAGGCAGGAGGGCCCGAGCAGCGCCTTCAGATCGCCGAAGAGCGCGGGATCCGCCTGCACCCGGTGCCGGTCGAGGCGGAGCACCGTGGTGGTGCGGCTGCCCTGGAGCCTGACCCGCACCTCGGTGGCGCCCCGGTGCTGGCCCAGCACCTCGCCCAGCCGCTCCACCAGCGGCGGGGTGACCTTGACGGTGGGGATGGTGATGGTGACCGGGGCGTTGGCCGACGCCTCGCTCAGATCCGGCACCATCAGCTCCATCGCGACCAGCCTCGGCACGTCCTCGCGCTTGTCGAGCCGGCCCTTGACGAACACCACGGCGTCCTCGACGAGCTGGGTGGAGACCAGCTGGTAGGAGGCGGGGAAGAACATGCAGTCGATGGATCCGGCCAGATCCTCGACGGTGGCGATGGCCCAGGCGTTCCCCTGCTTGGTCATCTTCCGCTGCAGCCCCGAGATGATGCCGCCGATGGTCACGATCGAGCCGTCCGAGTAATCCCCGCCGGTCAGCGCGGAGATGGCCGCATCGGCTTTCTCGTCCAGCACATGCTCGATACCGAACAACGGATGATCGGAGACATAAAGACCGAGCATTTCCCGTTCCTGGGCCAGCAGATAGGTCTTCTCCCATTCCTCCTCGGAGAAGACCACATCCATGCCGAACCCGGGACCGTCCCGCTCCTCCTCGGCTTCGCCCATGCCGCCGAAGAGGTCGAACTGGCCCTCGGCCTCCTTGCGCTTGACCTGCACCACATTGTCGATCATCGACTCGAAGTGCTGGGTGAGCCCCTTGCGGGTGTGCTGCAGCGCGTCGAAGGCGCCCGCCTTGATCAGGGACTCCACCGTCCGCTTGTTGCAGACCACGGCTTCCACCTTGTCCAGGAAGTCCGGAAAAGAGCTGTACTTTCCCTTGGACTTCCGGGTGGCCACCACAGAATCCACCACGTTCTGCCCGACGTTGCGCACGGCGGTGAGGCCGAAGACGATCACATCGTCACCCCGAGGGGTGAAGTGCGCCTCGGACTCATTGACATCCGGCGGCAGCACCCGGATGCCCATCCGGCGGCACTCGTTGAGATAGACCGCGGACTTGTCCTTGTCGTCCCGCACCGAGGTGAGCACGGCGGCCATGTACTCGGCCGGATAGTTGGCCTTGAGATAGGCCGTCCAGTAGGTGACCAGGCCGTACGCCGAGGAGTGCGCCTTGTTGAACGCGTAGCCGGAGAACGGCACCAGCACGTCCCACACGGACTGGATCGCCTCGTCGGAGTACCCGTTCTCCCGCATGCCGCTCTGGAAGGGGACGAACTCCTTGTCCAGGATCTCCTTCTTCTTCTTGCCCATGGCCCGGCGGAGCAGGTCCGCCTGTCCGAGCGAGTAGCCGGCGAGCACCTGCGCGGCCTTCTGCACCTGCTCCTGGTAGACGATCAGGCCGTAGGTGACGTCCAGCACCTCGCGCAGCGGCTCCTCCAGCTCCTTGTGGATCGGGGTGATCTCCTGCTGGCCGTTCTTCCGCAGCGCGTAGTTGATATGCGAGTTCATGCCCATCGGCCCCGGGCGGTACAGGGCACCGACGGCGGAGATGTCCTCGAAGTCGGTCGGCTTCATCATCCGCAGCAGCGAACGCATCGGACCGCCGTCGAACTGGAAGACGCCCAGGGTGTCGCCCCTGCCCAGGAGTTCGAAGGTCTTGGGGTCGTCCAGCGTGAGGTCGAGCAGCTTGATCTCGACGCCCTTGTTCTGCTTGATGAGCTTGACCGCGTCATCCATGATCGTCAGGTTGCGCAGGCCCAGGAAGTCCATCTTCAGCAGGCCCAGCGACTCACAGGTCGGATAGTCCCACTGGGTGACGACCACACCGTCGTTCTTCGGCGCGAACAGCGGGACATGGTCGACCAGCCGTTCGCTGGACATGATCACGCCGGCGGCGTGCATGCCCATCTGCCGGACCAGGCCCTCAAGGCCCTTGGCGGTGTCGATGACCTTCTTGACGTCCGCCTCGTTCTCGTACATCGACCTGACCTCGCCCGCCTCGCTGTAGCGGGGGTGGTCCTTGTCGGTGATGCCGGAGAGCGGGATGCCCTTGCCCAGCACGTCGGCCGGCATCGCCTTGGTGATCCGGTCGCCCATCGCGTACGGATAGCCCAGCACCCGGGAGGCGTCCTTGATGGCGGCCTTCGCCTTGATCGTGCCGTAGGTGCCGATCATCGAGACCTTGTCGGCCCCGTACTTCTCGGTGACATAGCGGATCACCTCACCGCGCCGACGCTCGTCGAAGTCGATGTCGACATCGGGCATCGAGACGCGCTCGGGGTTGAGGAACCGCTCGAAGATCAGGCCGTGTTCCAGCGGGTCGAGGTCGGTGATGCCCATGGCGTAGGAGACCAGCGAGCCGGCCGCCGAGCCCCGTCCGGGGCCCACGGCGATGCCCTGCTCCTTGGCCCACATGATGAAGTCGGCGACCACCAGGAAGTAGCCGGGGAACCCCATCTGGATGATGACGCCCATCTCGTACTCGGCCTGCCGCTCCCGGTCCTCCGGCACCCCGCCCGGGTAGCGGCGGGCCATGCCGCGCTTGACCTCCTCCTGGAACCAGGTCACCTCGGTGTAGCCCTCGGGCACATCGAACTTGGGCATCAGGTCCCGGGACTCGAACCAGCCGGTGATGTCGACCTGTTCGGCGACCAGCCGGGTGTTGGCGCAGCCCTCCTGCCAGGCGTCCGAGGAGTCGATCGCATACATCTCGGCGGGCGACTTCAGGTAGTAACCGGACCCGTCGAAACGGAACCGGTCGGGATCGGAGAGGTTCTTGCCGGTCTGGACGCAGAGCAGCGCGTCATGCGCGTCCGACTCATGGGCGTAGGTGTAGTGCGAGTCGTTGGTGACCAGCGGCGGGATGCCCACCTCCTTGCCGATCCGCAGCAGGTCCTCGCGCACCCGGCTCTCGATCGACAGGCCGTGGTCCATCAGCTCCAGGAAGTACCGCCCCTTGCCGAAGATCTCCTGGCACTCGCCCGCCGCCCTGCGCGCCTCCTCGTACTGCCCCAGCCGCAGCCTGGTCTGCACCTCGCCCGAGGGGCAGCCGGTGGAGGCGATCAGGCCCTCCGAGTACTGCGAGATCGTCTCCCGGTCCATCCGGGGCCATTTCACGAAGTAGCCCTCGGTGTAGGCGTCCGAGGAGAGCCGGAAGAGGTTGTGCAGACCGGTGGCGTTGGCCGCCCAGATGGTCTTGTGGGTGTAACCGCCGGAGCCGGAGACATCGTCCCGTTTCTGGTGCGGCTGGCCCCACTGCACCCGCCGCTTGTGTCGCCGCGACTCCGGCGCCACATAGGCCTCGATGCCGATGATCGGCGTGATGTCGGCGGCCCTGGCCTGCTGGAAGAAGTCGTACGCGCCATGCAGGTTGCCGTGGTCGGTCACGGCGATATGCGACATGCCCATCTCCTGGCAGGCCCGGAACATGTCCTTGAGCCGCGCCGCACCGTCCAGCAGCGAGTACTGGGTGTGAACGTGCAGGTGGGTGAAGGGCTGGGTCACTCCACGGGCCTTCCGCAGCAGGGGCAGGGTCGAAGGGGCGGACCGCGCCACGAGAGGGCGCCCGCCAGGACACCGACCCTACCTCTGGTCCCACGGCTTGCCCCCGCCCTCCCCCGCTCCAACCGCCCGGGTGTTTCCGCAGGTCACACTAGGTGCATCGGGTAACTCCCGAGGTCAGCCACGGTCCCCGGATCCGGCTCCGAACCGACTGAAAACCACCGCGGAACCCACGGCGGAACCCACCGACGACGCCGCCGGACACCGACGGCCACCACATCCCCACGTTCCGGGTTCGTACCGGCCCGTACCCTCTCCCCGGTCGCTCGTGGCACACTCGGCTCGATGGGTGACTCCACTTCCGGTATACGTGTGCTGCGCGCGGCGGTCTTCGCCGCGCTCTGTGTCACGCTCTCCGCCGGCGCCCATGTGCTGCTCTCCGGCCAACCTCTGCCGGTCCCGGCCGTGATCATGGTCACGCTGGGCGTGTTCGTCCTCGCCTGGACCCTCGCCGGCGAACGGGAACGTGGCTTCGCCGCCATCGCCGCCCTGCTGATCCCGCTGCAACTGGCGGCCGACGCCGTCTTCACCGTCGGCCAGAACGCCTGTTACGGGCCGGGATCGGGAGCCCCCGTCGGTCCGCTGCGGCTCTTCGGCGTCGATCTGATCTGCGCAGGGGGCGACTTCGGCACCCCGCTGGCCCGGCTGGTCGCCGGCCAGGAACCGCTGGCCGAGCCGGCCGGCCACGCCGCAGGACCGTGGCTGCTGCTGGCCGCGCATATCGCCGTCGGCCTGATCGCCGCCGGCTGGCTGCGCGGCGGGGAGCGCGCGGTCGCCAGGCTGCTGCGCGCGGCCGGCGCCGCGACCTTCCGCCCGCTGCTGATCGCCGTCGCCGCGCACCGGGTGACCGTGGACGAGCCGGCGGCCCCCGCGGCCGTCCGCCGTCAGCCGGCCCGGCCGACCAGCCCGCCGCTGACCCACTCGGTGCTCCGTCGCGGGCCGCCGATCCCGGCCCCCGGCCTGTCCTGAGCGGACCGGCCCCGCCCGATCGTTTCGGCACCATCCCCGTGGGACGGCCGCCCCAGGCCCCCACCCAGACACGGAGACCAACACCCCATGAGCAAGCGCAACTCCCAAGAGGCCAAGCGCGCCGCGCGTGAGCGGCTCCTCGCCGAGCGCCAGAAGCAGAAGAAGAAGGACAAGGTCCGTCGGCAACTGACCGTCGCCGGATCGGTGGTGGCCATTCTCGCGATAGCCGCCGGCATAGGCGTGGCCGTCGCCAACATGGACAGCAGCAGCGGCGAGGACACCACCGACTGGGGCGCGGTCCGCAGCCAGCTGGACGACGACGGGTCGGGCGAGGCCGAGGAGGGCAAGGTCGAGTACCCGACCGACGCGCCCGCCAACGCCAGCGGCGAGGACGGCCTCACCGTGCTGATCGGCGACCCGGACGCGGTCAACACCATCACCCTCTACGAGGACCCCCGCTGCCCGTCCTGCGCCAACTTCGAGCAGGGCGTGGGCGAGACCATCCACGAGGACATCGAGGAGGGTCTCTACAACGTCGAGTTCGTCTTCGGCACCTTCCTGGACGACCGCCTCGGCGGCAGCGGCTCCCGCAACGCGGTCGCCGCGCTGGGCGCCGCGCTCGATGTGAGCCCCGAGGCGTTCCAGGGCCTCCACCAGCAGCTGTACATGGCGGAGAACCACCCGAGCGAGCAGACCGACGAGTTCGGCGACGACGCCCGGCTGATCGAGCTGGCGCAGAACGTGCCGGACCTGAAGGGCAACGCCGACTTCGAGGCGGCCGTCAACGACAGCACCTTCGCCGCCTGGGCCCTGCAGATGTCGGACAAGTTCCAGGCCGACCCCGAGGTGGAGGGCACCCCGACCATCAAGGTCAACGGCACCGTCGTGGAGGCGCCCCGCACCCCCGAGGCATGGGACGCGATGCTGGCCACCACGCTGGTCGAGGGCGAGCCCGACGCGGAGGCCGACGCGGACGCGGACGCCGACGCCGAGGAGGGGGCGGACACCGAGGAGGAGACCGAGTAGCCGAGGCGCGGCCACCGGACGAACCCCGGCACCGCCGACGGGCGGGCGAACCACCCCTGGTCGCCCGCCCGTTGGCGTGCCATACCCTTGGGCCCCATGGCAGGGGCGGAACGCGGACAGATCGTGGACGGTCGCTTCGAGCTGCTGCGGCGGCTCGGCCGCGGCGGGATGGGCACCGTCTGGTGCGCGAGGGATCTGGCGCTGCACCGCGAGGTCGCGCTCAAGGAGGTCCGCCCGCCCGAGGGCGCCGAACACGTTCCGCCGCCCGAGGTGCTCAGGGAGCGGGTGCTGCGCGAGGCACGCGCCCTGGCCCGGCTCAACCACCCCCAGGTGGTCAGGATCTACCACATCGTGGACGTGGCGCCGCACCCCTGGCTGGTGATGGAGATGCTCCCCGGCCAGACCCTGCACGCCCGCGCCCGACGCGGCCCGGTGCCGGTGGCCGACGCCGTCCGCTGGGGGCGCGACATCCTGGCCGCGCTCCGCGCCGCACACGCCGCCGGCATCCACCACCGGGACGTCAAACCCGCCAACGTGCTGCTGCGCGAGGACGATTCGGCCGTCCTGACCGACTTCGGCATCGCCGCCGTCGCCGACACCACATCGCTCACCGCGACCGGCGGGGTGATCGGCTCCCCCGAGTTCCTGGCGCCCGAACGCGTCAGGAGCGCGCCCGACCACCCGTCGGCCGACTTCTGGTCGCTGGGCATCACGCTCTATGTGCTGACCGAGGGCCACAGCCCGCTGCGCCGCGCGGACACCCTCACCACGCTGACCGCCGTGCTGGAGGACCCGATACCCCCGCCGGTCCGCTCGGGCCCGCTCGCCGGGGTGCTCCGCGCGCTGCTCGACCGGGACCCGGCGGCCCGCCCCGACGCCGCCACGCTGGACGCGATGCTGCTGGAGGCCGCCCGCCTCGCCGGCGCCCCGATGGCCCCTGCCCCCACCCCCACACCCGCGGCTCCCGCCACCCAGCCCGACATCCCCTGGTCACCACCCCCGCCCGCCACCCCACCACCGTCGCCGCCGACGCCGACGCCCGCCGCCACCCCGCAGGCCCCAGCGACCACGGCCGACCAGCGGCCCGCCGCCGCCCGCAGGCGCGGCCCGCTGATCGTGGCGCTGATCGCCGCCGCGCTGGTGATCGCCCTCCTGACCACCTGGCTGCTGCTGCCCGACGACGATCCCTCGCCCCGAGCCGATGGCGGCACCCCGACCGCGCCGCCGGCCGAGCCGGACAAGGACGAGCCCGAGCCCGAACCGGAGACCCCCGAGCCGCCGCCCTCCCCCATCGAGTCCGAGACCGACCCCGAACCCGAGCCGGATCCCGACCCGGAACCGTCCGAGCAGGAGCAGGACCCGGAGCCCGATCCCGAGCCGGAACCGTCCGAGGATCCCGCCCCCGACCCGGACCCCGAGCCCACCCGGCCGACGGGCCGCTGGGTGACCCAGCTGTTCTCCGAACCGGTCAGCACCGGCACCGCCACCCGCGACCAACGGCTCGCCGCCGTCCGCGCCGACGCGCCCGAGGCGCAGGTGCTGCGCAGCGACGACTACGCCTCGCTCAACCCGGGGTACTGGGTGATCTACTCACCGGGCCCCTTCGCCGACGGCCACCAGGCGATCGGCCGATGCGCCGAGCTGGGCCTCACCACCCGCAACGCGTGCGTCGGCCGCTACCTCAGCCAGGACCCGGCGGACATCGCCCTGATCTGCGCCCCCGACGGCAGCGGCGGCTGCGTCAAGGAGGACTGACCGCGCCCGGGCCTCAGGCCAGCTCCCGCAGAAACGCCAGCGCGGTCCGCCAGGTCGCGTCCGCCGCCCCGGCGTCGAAGTCCGGCGTCCCCGGGTCGGTGTAGAGATGGCCCGCGCCGCGATAGCGGAACACCTCCACATCGGCGCCGGTGCGCCGCATCCGCAGATACCAGGCGCTCACCCAGTCGTGCGGCTCGAACGGATCGGGGTCCGCCACATGCAGCTGCACCGGCAGATCGTCGGCGACCGCGTCCTCCGCGATATCGGCCGTCCCGTGCAGCAGCAACAGCCCACGCGCCTTGGCGTCGCCGAGCGCCACCGTCTGCGCCAGCGAACCGCCCATCGAGAAGCCGGCGTAGACCAGGCCACCGTCCGAATGCGGCGCGGTGGCCGCGATGGCCCGCCGCAGCAGCTCGTCCCGCCCGATCTCCTCCTTGATCTCCATCCCGGCCTCGACCGTCTCGGCCGTTCGACCGTCGAACAGATCGGGCGTCCACACCTGATGGCCGGCGGCACGCAGCCGCTGGGCCGCTTCACGCACGGCCGGCCTGAGGCCGTACGCGGAGTGGAAGAGCATGACATCGGTCACGGTCTGAGGTCGCCTTCCTGGGGCTGCGGTACTCATGGAACAGACACATGGAACGGAAGGGCCCCATCCTGCCAGTTAGCCTTGCGGGCGACGACCTGGCCACCTGCCGACCCGAGGAGCTGACACAGGACATGGATGACGTGTTGCGACCGCTGCTGGTCATCAGCGGCACCATCACGCTCACCCTGCTCATAGGCTGGCTGATCGACCGCATGCTGCGGATGGCCGACGCCAGGGACAGCGACACCCGCATCTGGGGCCTGCTGCGCCGCTGCCAGCTGCCGCTCCAGGTGCTGCTCGCCTCCGCGGCCATGCAGATCACCTATGACGTGTTCGATCTGGAGCTGCGCCGCAACGACGTGCTGCACAGCGTGCTGGCCACGGTCACCATCGCGTCGGCGGCCTGGCTGGCCATCCGGGCGGCGGGCGCGTTCGCCGAGAACGTCCTCTCCCGCTACGCGGCCCGCACCGACGACGAGGCGAGGGTGCGCCAGTTCCACACCCAGCTGGCGATGCTCCGCCGGGTGGTCACCTCGATCCTGGCGGTGGTCGCGGCGGCGGTGGCCATCCTGCTGGTCTTCCCCAGCCTGCGGGCCCTGGGCACCTCGATGCTGGCCTCGGCCGGCGTCATCGGCATCATCGCCGGTGTCGCCGCGCAGTCCATGCTGGGCAATCTGTTCGCCGGGTTGCAGGTGGCCTTCGGCGACTCCGTCAAGATCGGCGACACGGTCGTCGTCGAGGGCGAATGGGGCACGGTGGAGGAGATCTCGCTGGCCTTCCTCACCATCCGCATCTGGGACGACCGCCGGCTGACCATGCCGGTCTCCTACTTCAACAGCCGCCCCTACGAGAACTGGTCACGCGGCGGCCCCGAGATCACCGGCACCGTCTTCCTCCAGCTGGACCACAGCACGCCCATCCCCGAACTGCGCAAGCACCTCCAGCGGTTCCTGCTCGGCCGGAAGGACTGGGACGGCCGCACCTGGAGCCTGGTGATCACGGACACCACCGCCTCGACGATCGAGGTCCGCGCCGCGATGTCCGCGCGCGACGCGGGCGACGTCTGGACGTTGCGCTGCGCCGTCCGCGAGGAACTGATCGCCTGGCTCAGGGACAACCACCCCTACGCCCTCCCCCACATCGCCACCACCCCGGCGGCCCCCCGCCCCACCACCCCTTAGCCCTCCCCGGCACCCGGCAACACCACTGCCCGGCACGCCACGACGCCGGCTTCCACAAGCACCGACCCCACAAACGAACCGGCCCCCGGCCGAGGCCGGGGTGCCCCCATGGGTCACCTCCCAGCCGTCGGACGGGGAAACCGTCCAAGAGCCAGGACCGCGCCGGCCAGCGAGACCACAGCGCCCACCCCACCAAGCGGCCGACAGCCGACACCCCCCCTCCGCCCAAGCCCACTTGAGGACCAGCCGAGCCGAACCATCCACCGCGCCAGGCCGTCCGCCGGACTACAGGCCCCCGACAGCCCCACCGAATCGGGGCAATCCCAAAACACCCCCCACAGCCAGCCGCAGGCCACCGCGCCCCCGCCACGAGACTCCCCGACGAGCGGGCCACCCACCGCAGCCACAACAGCCAACCGCCAAAAGCCAGAAGCCCAGCCGCAGGCGACCACACACAGCCGGCCGCAGGCCACCGCGCCCCGGCCACGTGACTCCCCGACGAGCGGGCCACCCACCGCACGCACACCACCCCGACCGCCCAAGGCCAGAAGCGCCGGCCGCAGGCCACCGCGCCCCGGCCACGTGACTGCCCGAGGAGTGGGCCACCCGCTGTAACCACAACGGCTGACCGCCGGAGGCTAGAGGCTGCGGCGATCCAGGCCGTTGAGGACGCGGTCGACGACCTCGGGGTCGGTGCCCGGCTCGGTGCGGGCGCTCAGCACCGCCCTGCGGGCGGCGGAGAGCAGTTCGTCGTGCAGGCGTTGCATCTCCCGCACCCGCTCGGCCCGTTGGGTGACGTGCTCGCGCCGGTCCTCCTCGGCCACCCTCGGGGAGATCCGCAGCCCGATGTCGTAGGCCCGGCGCAGCAGCGCCTCGGCGACGTCCTCGGGGAGGTCCCGTTCGGCGGTGATCTCCCGCAGTCGGGCCTTCGCGGCCTTCGCCGCGCGCACCGCGAGATCGTGCTCCAGGGTCTCCTCCTCGCTGGTGTCCCCGCGCACGCCGAGGCGGGTGGCCAGCCAGGGCAGGCTGATGCCCTGGATCAGCAGGGTGCCGAGGACCACGGCGAAGGCGATGAAGATGATGGCCTCGCGTTCCGGGAACGCCCCGCCGTCGTCCACCGTGAGCGGCACGGCCAGCGCCAGCGCGACGGAGGCCAGGCCGCGCATCCCCGACCACCACATGATGACGGTCTCCCGCCAGCTGAGCGGGATGTCCTCGACATCGCCCCGGTGGTGCAGCCGTTTGGCGAGCCAGGCCGCCGGCAGCAGCCAGAGCAGCCGGACGACGACCACGCACACCAGCACCAGACCGGCGGCCGGGAGCAGTTCGCCCCAGCGGCCGGTGGCGGCGCTCAGCACCTCGTTCAGTTCCAGGCCGATCAGGCCGAAGGCGACGCCGGTGACCAGGAGGTCTATCACGCCCCAGAAGCTCTGGCCGGTGAGCCGGCCGGCGACGTCGTCCGGGTCGGCCGCCCGTTCGCCCAGGTAGAGCGCGGAGACCAGGACGGCGAGCACGCCCGAGCCGTGCAGCTCCTCCGCCAGGATGTAGGCGGCGAACGGCGCGAGCAGGGTCAGCCCGGTGCGCAGGCTGGCGTCGCCGAGCAGCGCCAGCACCCGGGTGGTCACCCAGCCGAGGACCAGGCCGAGCAGGATGGCGACCACGGCGGAGAGCACCAGCTCGCCGCCGGCGCCGAGCGCGGAGAAGGAGCCGGTCACGGCGGCGGCGATGGCCACGTGGTAGAGCGTGATGGCGGTGACGTCGTTGAAAAGGCCCTCGCCCTCCAGGATCGACACCATCCGTCGGGGCAGGCCCAGTTTCCCGGCTACCGCGGTGGCGGCCACCGGGTCGGGCGGCGCCACCAGCGCGCCCAGCGCGATGGCCGGCGCCAGCGGCATGCCGGGCACCACGGACTGGGCGACCACCGCCACCGCGGCCGTGGTGACGAAGACCAGGGCCACCGCGAGCAGCAGGATGGGCCGGATGTTGGCGGCGAACTGCCGCCAGGAGGTGCGTTGCACGGCCGCGTAGAGCACCGGCGGCAGCACCAGCGGGAGGATGTACTCGGGTGGGATCTGCACCCGGGGGACCACCGGCAGCACCGCCAGCAGTCCACCGAAGACGGTCATCAGCACGGGCGGGGGCACGCTCAACCGCTCCGCCAGCGGCACCAGCACGACGGCGCCGAGGAGAAGGGCGAGGAGCAGGGTCAGCTGGTCCACGCCTCTTCCTACGCGCTCTCGGCCCGCAAAGTGTCCAGGGCGTGCCGCAGATCGTCCGGATAGTCGCTGACGAACTCCACCCAGCCGCCGTCCGCCGGGTGCTCGAAGCCGAGGCGCACCGCGTGCAGCCACTGCCGGGTCAGGCCCAGGCGCTTGGCGATGGTGGGGTCGGCGCCATAGGTGAGATCGCCGACGCAGGGGTGCCGGTGGGCGGCCATGTGCACCCGGATCTGGTGGGTGCGGCCGGTCTCCAGCTTGATGTCCAGCAGGCTGGCCGAACGGAACGCCTCGACCAGGTCGTAGTGGGTCACGGCGTGCTTGCCGTCGGCGACGACGGCCCATTTGTAGTCGGCCGTCGGATGCCGGCCGATGGGGGCGTCGATGGTGCCGCTGAGCGGGTCGGGGTGGCCCTGGGCGACGGCGTGGTAGCGCTTGTCCACGACCCGCTCCCTGAACTGCCGCTTCAGATCGCTGTAGGCGCGCTCGGACTTGGCGACCGCCATCAGCCCCGAGGTGCCCACGTCGAGGCGGTGCACGATGCCCTGGCGTTCGGCCGCTCCCGAGGTGGCGACGCGGAAGCCGGCGGCGGCCAGGCCGCCGATGACGGTGGGCCCCTTCCAGCCGGGACTGGGGTGAGCGGCCACGCCGACGGGCTTGCTGACGACGACGATGTCCTCGTCGTCGTGGACGATGGCCATGCCGGGGACCGGCTCGGCGACCACGCGCACCGGGGCCGGCGGCGCGGGCATCTCCACCTCCAGCCAGGAACCCCCGGTCACCCGCTCGGACTTGCCGACCTCGGCACCGTCCAGCCTGACCTTCCCCGCGGCGGCCAGCTCGGCCGCCTTGGTGCGGGAGAAACCCAGCATTCTGGCGAGGGCCGCGTCGACCCGCTCCCCCTCCAGTCCGTCCGGTACGGGCAGGGTTCGGGTTTCGGGAAGGGTGCTCACCCGATCGAGTATGCCCGAAACGGGGTCAGTCCCGGTGCACGGTGCCGTCGGGGTCCAGGCCCCGGAAGGAGAGGATGACGATCAGAATGCCGCCACAGACGACCGCGGAATCGGCCAGATTGAACACCGCGAAGTGCTTGGGGGCGATGAAGTCGACCACATGCCCCTCGAAGACGCCCGGGGAACGCAGCATCCGGTCGGTGAGGTTGCCCAGCGCGCCGCCGAGCAGCAGGCCGAGGGCGACCGCCCAGGGGGCGCTGTACAGCTTGCGGGCCAGCCGGATGATCACCACGATGACGGTGGCGGCGACACAGGTGAAGACGACGGTGTACGCCTCGCCGATCCCGAAGGCGGCGCCCGAGTTGCGCACCGCGTCGAACCGCAGCCACTCCCCGAAGACCTCGACGGTGCGGTTGGGGTTGGGGTTCTCCAGATACTCGACGGTCCAGATCTTGGTGACCAGATCGAGTAGATAGGCGACCACGGCGACGCCGGCCAGCACCCCCACCCGCCGCCTGCCCCGGGGAGCGGCGGGCTTCTCACCGTCGTCCGGCACAACGCCTCCGGGTTCGTCGGAAAGTTTCTCCGGCTCGTCGGGTGTCTCGATGGTTCGCTCCGCCTCGGTCACGGAACGAGGGTACGACACGGTCGTGCGAGCGTCGGAAACCCGTCAGAAACGGCGCTCCTGTCGTTGCTTGCAGTCGACGCAGAGCGTCGCACGGGGGAAGACCTGCATCCTGGCCTTGCCGATGGGGCTGCCGCAGTTCTCGCAGAGGCCGTAGGTGCCGGCCTCGATGCGGCGGAGGGCACGTTCGGTCTGGTAGAGCATCTCGCGGTTGTTGGTGGCCAGCGCCATCTCGTGCTCGCGGGTGGCGTTCTTGGAGCCGGTGTCGGCCTGGTCGTCGCCGGCGCCGTCGCCCGAGTCCCGCATCAGTCCGGTCAGCGCCTCCTCGGCGGCGCTGATCTCCTCGCGGAGCCGGTCCGCCTCGGCGGTCAGGCCGGCGCGGGCCTCGGCCACCTCCTCCGGGGTCCAGGGGTCCTCGCCCGCCCGGACGGCGAGATCGCCGGGGGGCGCCGGGGCCATGGTGCCCGTCGGCTGTGTCCCGGCGTCCGGCTCTTCCGTACTGCTCTTCTTGGTTGCCACCTTCTTGGCTCCTGTCTGCCGGGGGCCCAGCGTCCAGGACGCATCCCCGTCACATAGTGTGATCTTGCTGGCACAGCGTGACCGGAACGATAAGTCGACCACGGCGTGCGGCGACGGGGGCACGCCGTTCCGCATCACCGTTGTGCCCCGCCCGGCCCTCCGGATAACCGGGTCGGCGGCGCTCCTTCGGGGCCCGTACACTGGGCGACAGCGAAAGGCGCGGATGGGGACGAGTAGCGTCGTCGAGCGGCCAGGAGCGACCCGGGGACGGTGCGAGCCCGGGGGTCAGCGCGGCGCGAAGATCACCCCGGAGCCGCCGGCGGAAAGCCCGGACCCGGGCGAGTAGATCCGGCATCGCGGCCAACGAGAGGGTCGAGGCGAGCCATCGTCCGGCCAAGGAGGGTGGTACCGCGGGAGCGATGACGCTCTCGTCCCTCCGGACGGAGAACGCAGTGTGTCCCGCCGGAGGACGATCTCGATGACGCAGTACCGCCCTGTACCACCCCAGGTGGAGTTGCCAGCGCTCGAACACGAGGTGCTCGACCTCTGGGAGCGGGACAAGACCTTCGCCCGCAGCCTGGAGCAGTCCGAGGGGCGCCCCGAGTGGGTGTTCTACGAGGGGCCGCCCACCGCCAACGGCCGACCCGGCACCCATCACATCGAGGCCCGGGTCTTCAAGGACGTCTTCCCCCGCTACCGGACGATGCGGGGCTTCCATGTCACCCGCAAGGCCGGCTGGGACTGCCACGGCCTGCCGGTCGAGCTGGCCGTGGAGAAGGAGCTGGGCTTCACCGGCAAGCAGGACATCGAGGCGTACGGCATCGCGGAGTTCAACGCCCGCTGCCGCGAGTCGGTGACCCGCCACACCGACGTCTTCCAGGAGCTCACCACCCGCATGGGGTACTGGGTGGACCTGCCGGGTGCCTACCGCACCATGGACCCCCAGTACATCGAGTCGGTGTGGTGGTCGCTCAAGCAGATCTTCGAGAAGGGGCTGCTGGTCCAGGACCACCGGGTGGCGCCCTGGTGCCCGCGCTGTGAGACGGGCCTCTCGGACCACGAGCTGGCCCAGGGCTACGAGACGGTCGTCGACCCCTCCGTCTTCGTCCGCCTCCCGCTCACCTCGGGCCCGCTGGCCGGCGGGGCGTCGCTGCTGGTGTGGACCACCACGCCGTGGACGCTGGTCTCCAACACGGCCGTCGCCGCGCACCCCGAGGTGACCTATGTGGTGGCGACGGACGGCCGGGAGCGGCTGGTGGTCGCCGAGGCGCTGGTCGGCAAGGCGCTCGGCGAGGGCTGGGAGCCGACCGGCGAGTCCTTCAGCGGCGCCGAGATGGAGCGCTGGGCCTACCAACGCCCGTTCGAGCTGCTGGACTTCGGCGGCGCCGAGGCGCACTACGTGGTGACGGCCGACTATGTCACCACCGAGGACGGCACGGGCCTGGTGCACCAGTCCCCGGCCTTCGGCGAGGACGACCTGCGCACCTGCCGCCGCTACGGCCTTCCGGTGCTCAACCCGGTCCGCTCCGACGGGACCTTCGAGGAGGGTCTTGACCTGGTCGGCGGCGCGTTCTTCAAGAAGGCCGACGAGGCGCTGACCGCCGATCTGGCGGCGCGCGGCCTGCTCTTCGCGCACGTGGCGTACGAGCACAGCTATCCGCACTGCTGGCGCTGCCACACCCCGCTGCTCTACTACGCACAGCCGTCCTGGTACATCCGCACCACCCGGATCAGGGAGCAGCTGCTGCGCGAGAACGAGCGCACCAACTGGTATCCGGAGTCGGTCAAGCACGGTCGCTACGGCGACTGGCTCAGCAACAACGTGGACTGGGCGCTCTCCCGCAACCGCTACTGGGGCACCCCGCTGCCCATCTGGACCTGCCCGGACGGCCATCTCACCTGCGTGGGGTCGCTCGCCGAGCTGACCGAGCTGACCGGCGCCGACCAGTCGGGGCTCGATCCGCACCGGCCGTTCGTCGACGCGATCACCTTCGACTGCCGGCACGAGGGCTGCGGGCAGACGGCGCGGCGGGTGCCGGAGGTGATCGACGGCTGGTACGACTCCGGCGCGATGCCGTTCGCGCAGTGGGGGTATCCGTACCACAACCGCGAGCAGTTCGACCGGCACTACCCGGCGCAGTACATCTCCGAGGGCATCGACCAGACGCGTGGCTGGTTCTACACGCTGATGGCCGTCGGCACCCTGGTCTTCGACCGGTCGCCCTACGAGTCGGTGGTCTGCCTGGGGCTGATCCTGGCCGAGGACGGCCGGAAGATGTCCAAGCACCTGGGCAACATCCTGGAGCCCATCCCGCTGATGGAACGGCACGGCGCGGACGCGGTGCGCTGGTTCATGGCGGCCGGCGGCTCCCCGTGGGCCGCGCGCCGGGTGGGGCACGGCACCATCCAGGAGGTGGTGCGCAAGACGCTGCTCACCTACTGGAACACGGTCGCCTTCCAGGCCCTCTACGCCCGCACCGCAGGCTGGTCGCCGAGCCCCGGCGATCCGCTGCCGGCGGACCGGCCGTTGCTGGACCGTTGGGTGCTCAGCGAGTTGAACGCGCTGGTCAAGATGGTCACCGAGGCCATGGAGAACTTCGACACCCAGCGCACGGGCAAGCTGATCTCCACCTTTGTCGACGATCTCTCCAACTGGTACGTGCGCCGCTCCCGGCGCCGCTTCTGGCAGGCGGACCCGGCGGCGCTGCGCACCCTGCACGAGGTGCTGGAGACGGTCACCCGGCTGATGGCCCCGCTGGTCCCGTTCATCACCGAACGCGTCTGGCAGGACCTGGTGGTCCCGGTCACCCCGGGGGCGGCCGATTCGGTGCATCTGACGTCCTGGCCGGAGGCGGACCTCTCGCTGGTCGACCCCGACCTCTCCAGCGACATGCTGCTGGTGCGCAGGCTGGTGGAGCTGGGTCGGGCCACCCGCGCCGAATCGGGCGTGAAGACCCGGCAGCCGCTGTCCCGCGCGCTGGTCGCGGCCCAGGGCTTCGAACTGCTCGGCGACGATCTGCGGGAGCAGATCGCCGAGGAGCTGAACGTGGTCGCCCTCGGCGGCCTGGCCGAGATGGGCGGTTCGCTCGTCGACACCTCGGCCAAGGCCAACTTCCGTGCGCTGGGCCGTCGGTTCGGCAAGGGCACCCAGCCGGTCGCCAAGGCCATCGCCGAGGCCGACGCCGCCAAGCTCTCCGCCGCCCTGCGCGCCGGTTCTGCCACCGTGGAGGTGAACGGGGAGACGGTGGCGTTGACGCCGGAAGAGGTGATCATCACGGAGACCCCGCGCGAGGGCTGGTCGGTGGCGTCCGACACCGGCGCCACGGTGGCGCTTGATCTGGAGGTCACCCCCGAGCTGCGGCGGGCCGGTCTGGCGCGGGATGTGATCCGGCTCGTCCAGGAGGCGCGCAAGAACAGCGGTCTTGAGGTCGCCGACCGGATCGCGGTGCGCTGGCAGGCCGAGGACCAGGAGCTGGCGCGGGCGCTGGTCGACCATCAGGCGCTGATCAGCAGCGAGGTGCTGGCGCCCGACTTCGCCGAGGGCCAGGGGGACGACACGTTCCTCGCCCCGTTCGGCGACGAGGCGTTGGGCGCCACCTTCCGGCTGCGTCGGGTCTGACCGCGCGGACCACAAAGGACCGTGAAGGACCACAAAGGGGCGGGGCCCGGACTGGAAAGTCCGGGCCCCGCCCCTTTACCGCTGCTACCGCCGGCGTGCTCCGCCGTCAGTTGTCGTCCTCGTCGATCAGGAAGCCACGCATCGGCGACGGCGCCTGCTGCATCGGCTGCGGGCCCTGCGGCCTGACCGGAGCCATCGGCTGGGTCATCGCCGGGGACATCTGCTGCTGACCGCCGTAGGACGGGGGACCGCCGGGGCCACCGGGGCCGCCGTGCGAACCGTGTCCACCGCCGTGCGACGCCATCTGGTTCCCGCCGAGCGACTGGTGCCCGCCGAGGGTGCCGTTGCCGGGACCGCCCGTCGGCGCACCCGCCGAGGCCAACGAGGGCTGCGGGGACGGCGGCAGGGAGGGCGCGGGAGCGGCGGGCGAGCGCGGCGGCGCGAGCGAATCGTCCGACTGGCTCTCCAACTGGCGCAGCTGGCTCTCCAGATACGACTTCAGCCGGGTGCGGTACTCGCGCTCGAAGCCGCGCAGGTCCTCGACCTTGCGCTCCAGCGTCGCGCGGGCCGACTCCAACGAGCCCATCGCCACGCGGTGCTTCTCCTGCGCGTCCCGCTCCAGCGCGTCGGCCTTGGCGCGGGCGTCCCGCTCCAGGCCCTCGGCCCGGCTACGCGCCTCGCCGACGATCTTGTTGGCCTCGGAACGGGCCTCCGCGATCGCCTGGTCGGCGGTCTGCTGGGCCAACGACAGCACGCGCGCGGCGCTTTCGTTGCCACCGCTCGGCTGGGGCATCTGTCCCGGGCCGCCGGGGCCGCCCATCGGACCGTGCCCGCCCATCGGGCCCGGACCACCGGGGCCACCCATCGGCCCTGGGCCGCCCATGGGGACCGGGGCGCCCGGGTGTTGCTGCTGACCCGGGCCGCCGGGGCCGCCCATCGGGCCCGGACCACCCATCGGACCCGGACCACCGGGGCCACCCATCGGGCCTGGGCCGCCCATGGGCCCGGGGCCACCGGGACCGGCCGGCAACTGCGGCGGACCGCCCATCTGCTGGGGCTGCTGCGGCTGTGGCGGTCCCGATATGGCCGGCATCGGCCCGCCGGGCCGCTCCTGCGGCTCGGGTTTCCGCATGTTCTGTTGGTTCTGTGCGGCGGCTCGCGTGGCCGCGGCCAACTTGGCGCGCAGATCCTCGTTCTCGCGCAGCAGCCGGGTCAGCTCCGCCTCGACCTCGTCGAGGAAGGCATCGACCTCGTCCTCGTCGTAGCCTTCTCGCAGACGGACGGTTGTGAACTGCTTGTTCCGCACGTCCTCGGGGCTCAGCGGCATCTCTTCACCTCAGCATTGTTCGTCGGCATATCGGCAAGACCGTACTGGTTCACAGGCTGGCCACGACGTTGATCAGGATGTAGACGATGATCATCAACACGAAGAAGGACAGATCAAGCGCCACACCCCCGAAGCGCAGCGGAGGGATGACCTTCCGCAGCGTCTTCAGTGGCGGATCCGTGACAGTGTAGGTGGCTTCCAGGGCGACAATCATGGGCTTGCCGGGATGCCATGAGCGCGCGAACATCTGCACCCAGTCCATCACCAAGCGGAAGAGCAGCAGCGCCAGGAAGCAGTACAAGGCGATCAACAGCACTTGTTGAACGATGCCCATCCCGCTGGTACCTCTCCCCTGGTCCATGCCCGGCCGGTCGGCCGGGGCACAACTCTGCTCTTCCGAAGCGCCTGCTGTCAGCTCTGGTTGAAGAACCCGCCCTCAGCGATACGGGCCTTGTCCTCCGCCGTTACATCGACGTTAGCAGGCGACAGCAGGAACACCTTCTGTGTCACCCGCTCGATGCTGCCATGCAGACCGAAGACGAGACCAGCCGCAAAATCGACAAGTCGCTTCGCGTCGGTGTCGTCCATCTCGGTCAGGTTCATGATCACCGGGGTACCCTCGCGGAAGTGTTCCCCGATGGTACGGGCCTCGTTGTAGGTCCTGGGGTGGAGTGTCGTGATCCGGTACGGCTCCCGCTCGGACACGACCTTGGGCATGATCACCGGCGCGCTCTTCTCCACGTTCTGGCGTTCTGGTGTGATGGAAGACACGGGAGCGATCCTCCCGGGCCGTCTGCTGTCCGTCAGCACGGGAGCGGGTGTCGGCTCCGTCTCCCGCTGCGCCGGTGGGTGCATCACCCGCGCCGGCTCCTCCGCGCGCTCCCTGGCGGGTGGTTCGTGCGTCGGTTGACGCCGATTCCGCTCCGGCTCCGGCTCGGGTTCGAACTCGTCATCGGGGCCGTACCCCGGTCGGTCGTAGCCGTCGTCCTCCACGAGGCCGAGGTAGACCGCCATCTTGCGCATCGCGCCAGCCATCGCTGCGTCCTCCGCTCTGTGGTGGATCGGCTTCGGCCAATTGGGCCGGGGAGATCCACATTAATCCGCAATCCGCCCGAATTGATCGGGAATGACCATATTTTCGACTGTGGCCCCTCGTTTGGCGACGTTACCCGAGGGTGGGTCGGACACCGAGCACCGCGCTGCCGACGCGTACGTGTGTCGCTCCCGCGCCGATCGCCTCCTCCAGATCGGCGCTCATACCGGCAGAGACCATGGTGGCAGCAGGAGCCGTCAAGCGCAGGTCCCTGGAGATTTCTATCAGCCGAGCAAAGGCCGCCGAAGGGGAGTTGGCGTACCGACCGCTCAGCGGAGCCACCGTCATCAGCCCGGCCAGGCGCAGCCCCGGCGCCTCGGCGACGGCCGCCGCCAACGCGCCGACCTCGTCGGGGGCGGCGCCGCCGCGCCCCTCGCCCAACCCGGAATCCTTTTCCAAAGCCACCTGAATCAGACAGTTCAGCGAGGGGCGGGAGCGGCGCCCCACCGCCGCCGAGAGGGCGTTGACCACCTTTAGCCGGTCGATGGAATGCACATAATCCGCATACTCGACGACCGAACGCGCCTTATTTGTCTGCAACTGCCCCACAAAGTGCCAACTCAGCGTGAGATCGGCGCAGGCGGCCGCTTTTTCCGCCGCCTCCTGGTCACGGTTCTCGGCGAATTCCCGCACCCCGAGACCGGCGAGCAGCCTGACGTCCTCGGCCGGATAGGTCTTGCTCACCACCACCAGGGTCACCTCGGACCGCGCGCGCCCCGCGGCCGCACACGCACGGGTGATGCGCTGCTCCACATGGGCGAGATTGGTGGCCAACTCCGCCTCGCGCGCCCCCGAATCCGTCATCGCGCCACCCACACATAGCTGGCCTGGCGTCCCGTGGTTGACGCGCGGCGGTAGGAGAAGTGGTCGGCGGACTCCCGGGTGCAGACCGGGGAGTTCGCGATATCGGTCACGCCCACCTCCGCCAGCTGCCGGCCGACCCCCGCCGGGATGTCGATGGCCGGCGTGCCCCAGCCGGTGGTCGCGCCGCTGCCGGGGACCGACTCCTCGGCCCGACGCCGCAGCTCCTCGGGAACCTCGTAGCAACGGCCGCAGATGGCCGGCCCGGTGCGGGCCACGATGCGCTCGGGGCGCGCGCCCAGCGCGAGCATCGCCTTGACCGTCGCCGGAACCACCCCGGCCAGCAGCCCCGGGCGCCCGGCGTGCGCCGCGCCGGCGACGCCGGCGACCGGATCGGCCAGCAGCACGGGCGTGCAGTCGGCGGTCAGAACGGCGAGCGCCACCCCCCGGCGGGCGGTGACCAGACCGTCGACCTCGGGCAACGGCCCCTCGGGCGCCGACTCGTCGACGACCGCCACCTCTCCCCCGTGGACCTGGCGCATCCATCGCACATCGGTCGGCGCGAGACCCAGCGCGTGGGCGGCGCGCTCCCGGTTGACGGTGACCGCGGCGGGATCGTCCCCCACCGCGTCGCCCAAGTTCGCGGTGGCATACGGAGCGGCGCTCACCCCGCCTCGAACATCGGTGAAGGCGTAGTGCGCGCCGCTCGCGGGGCTCTGTCGGGTTATCACTTCAGGAAGTCGGGCACATCGAGCTCTTCGACCTGACCACCCTCGTAGGGGCGGGCCGAGGGAACCTGCGGAGGGGTCTTCGCCTGGTCGCGGGTGGACTCGACGGACGGCTCGTGCCCCGCGTCGCTCTCCCGGTCGGCCAGCGAGGCCGGCTCCCGCCCGGACAGGGTGCCCAGGCTGCCGAACGAGGGGCGCTCGGGCTCCGGCTCGACCGCGCGCTCGGCGCCGAGCCCGGCGGACTCGTCCTTGCCGCCGTACGCGCCGAGCCCCTTGTCGCGGTTGCGGGACGGCGGCTGGCCACCGTCGAAGCCGGCGGCGATCACGGTGACCCGCACCTCGTCGCCCAGCGCGTCGTCGATCACCGCGCCGAAGATGATGTTGGCCTCGGGATGCGCCGCCTCGCTGACCAGTTGGGCCGCCTCGTTGATCTCGAAGAGACCGAGGTCCGAACCGCCGGAGATGGAGAGCAGCACGCCCCTGGCGCCGTCGATGGAGGCTTCGAGCAGCGGGGACGAGATCGCCATCTCGGCCGCCGCCACCGCGCGGTCGTCCCCGCGCGCGGAACCGATCCCCATCAGCGCCGAACCGGCCTCGGACATAACGGACTTGACGTCGGCGAAGTCGAGGTTGATCAGGCCCGGGGTGGTGATCAGGTCCGTGATGCCCTGCACACCGGAGAGCAGCACCTGGTCCGCCGACTTGAAGGCGTCGAGGACGCTCACCTGACGGTCGGAAATGGACAGCAAACGGTCGTTGGGGATGACGATCAGCGTGTCGACCTCGTCGCGGAGGCTGGCGATGCCGTCCTCCGCCTGGTTGGCACGACGGCGGCCCTCGAAGGTGAACGGACGGGTGACCACGCCGATGGTCAGCGCGCCAAGCGAGCGCGCGATGTTCGCCACGACCGGAGCGCCGCCGGTGCCGGTGCCGCCGCCCTCGCCCGCGGTGACGAAGACCATGTCGGCCCCCTTGAGGACCTCCTCGATCTCCTCGCGGTGGTCCTCGGCAGCCTTGCGTCCCACCTCGGGGTTGGCGCCGGCGCCCAACCCCCTGGTCAGCTCGCGCCCGACGTCCAGCTTGACGTCGGCGTCGCTCATCAGCAGCGCCTGAGCATCGGTGTTGATCGCGATGAACTCGACGCCCTTGAGACCGACCTCGATCATCCGGTTGATGGCGTTGACGCCACCGCCGCCGATACCGACGACCTTGATGACTGCGAGGTAGTTCTGCGGTGCTGCCACGTCGAAGGCCTCTCGCCTCGATTTACGTGTCGCCGCTCCGCGTGAAGCCGCAGCGCGCCGACTGATGCCGATGGGACGGATGGATAAGCCGCCCCGAACCCTATCGCTCAAGTTTAGGGTTACCTGTGCTTGCCGTTCCTTGGATTCCTAGGAACGGACACTAAGTCGATAAGTGGTGCGCGTTCAACGAACACGCCGAACCTCCCGTTTTTCTTTTCACCCTATGTGATCACGCCGCCGGTCAGTCAACCAGGGTGTGGTCGGCGCCGATGTGGCACCCGGTCAACCACCCGCCACAGCGGGCACGCTGGGGGCCTGGACGTCGAAGTGCCGGGCGTCTCCCGCCACGTTGAAGACGGCCTCCAGCGCCGTCGCCTTGGCCTCGGAGTCCTCGGCGCTGCCCCAGCGCACGGTGCGGTCGCCGGACAACTCCAGGGTGATGGAGTCATAGGAGGCGACCCGCAGCACCTCGAGGTCCGAGCGGACCGACTCGGGCAACGCGGGCAGCACCGAGGCGGCCTCGGCCCTGATCCGGTCCTCGCCGAACCGACGCCAGCTCGGGCTGTCACCCACCTCAAGCTCCAGCAGCGGCACCCCGGACAGCGCCTCGGCGTTCTCCGCGAACGCGACGCCTTCGTCGTCCACTTCGGCGAAGCCGTCGTCCGTGGGCTGCTGGAGGACGGCCTCGCGTTCGACCACCTTGAGCGAGACGCCGTCCGGCCAGGCCCGCACCACCCGCACCGTGTCGAGACGGGGCAGGGCGGCCAGCAGCCGCTCGCTGACGGCCCCCTTGTCCAGCGAGGCCATCGGGGAGCCCACCGGGACCGCCGCGGCGGTGAGGATCTGTTCCTCGGTCAACTCCCTCGGTCCCTCCGTCCAGTTCACCGAGACCCGCTCGACGCGCAGCCAGTCGGAGCCGAACAGCGCCCAGGTGCCGAAGCCGCCGAGGCCGAGCAGCAGCGCGCCGCCGAGCAGCAGCACCCAGGGCTTCGGCAGCCAGCGGGGACGGCGCCCCGTGGGATCCGCCGGGGGCGGACCGGACTCCGACTGACGGCGGTCGCCGCCGCGTTCGGCGGTGGTTACTCCGGCCACGCTCCCCAACTCCCTCTCCCTCGCTACGCCTTGCGCGCCGCGATCGCCTCGCGCACCATGCCGACCAGCAGATCATCCGCGTCCCGGCGCCCGAACTCGGCGGCGGCGTTGGACATCGCCATCAGCCGGCCCGGGTCGGTGAGCACCGGGAGCACGTTGTCCCGCACCCACTCCGGGGTCAGCTCGGCGTCGTCGATCAGCAGGCCGCCACCGGCCTTGACCACCGGCTGGGCGTTGAGCCGCTGCTCGCCGTTGCCCACCGGCAGCGGCACATAGGCCGCCGGGAGGCCGACCGCCGACAGCTCGGCGACCGTCATCGCGCCGGCCCGACAGAGCATCATGTCGGCCGCCGCGTAGGCGAGATCCATCCGGTCCACGTAGGAGAGCGGGATATAGGGCGGCATGCCCGGCATGGTGTCCAGCTGCGGCAGCTCGTTCTTCGGGCCGACCGCGTGCAGCACCTGCACCCCGGAACGCTGCAGCACCGGCACCGCCGAGGCGATCACCTCGTTCAGCCGGCGGGCGCCCTGCGAGCCGCCGGAGACCAGCAGGGTCGGCAGGTTGGCGTCCAGGCCGAAATAGGAACGGGCCTGCTGCCGCATCGCGGCGCGCTGCAGCGTGGCGATGGAACGGCGCAGCGGGATGCCCAGATAGCGGGCGTGCCGCAGCTTGCTGTCGGGTGTGGAGACGGCGACGAACTTGGTGTAGCGGGCGCCGATGCGGTTGGCGAGCCCGGGACGGGCGTTGGCCTCGTGCACGACGATCGGCACCCGTTGCCGCTTGGCCGCCAGATAGCCGGGCAGCGCCACATAGCCGCCGAAGCCGACCACGCAGTCCGCCTTGGTGCGTTCGATGATCTCCTCGGCCGCCTTGATGGTGCCCCGCAACCGGCCGGGGACGGTGATCAGTTCGGGGGTGGGTTTACGGGGCAGCGGCACGGCGGGGATCAGCCCCAACTCGTATCCCCGCTCGGGCACCAGACGGGTCTCCAGGCCGCGCTCCGTGCCCAGCGCCGTGATGCCCACCGTCGGATCATGTCTGCGCAGGGCGTCCGCGAGGGCGAGCGCGGGCTCGATGTGGCCGGCGGTCCCTCCGCCAGCGAGGACTACATGCACCGATTTTCACCGCTCTCCGGACGGCGCCGACTTCACGCGCCGTCTCATCGTCTTTCTTCTCAGCCCGGGTCCCCGCATGGCCAGTGCGGCCCTGGCCGCCGGCTCGCCGCGCGCGAAGGCGATCAGCAGTCCGACGGCGAACATGGTGGGCAGCAGGGCGGAGCCCCCGTAGGAGAACAGCGGCAGGGGTACACCGGCGATGGGCAGCAGTCCCAGCACCGCACCGATGTTGATCACGGTCTGGGTCATCAGCCACGCGGTCACCCCTCCCGCGGCATACCTCACGAAGGGGTCCTCCGTGCGTCCGGCCACGCGGATACCCGCATAGCCTAGAGCCGCGAAGAGGCCGAGGACGGACAGCGTGCCCGCAAGGCCGAGCTCCTCCCCGGTGATGGCGAAGATGAAGTCCGTGTGGGGCTCGGGCAGTTCGCCCCATTTCTCCACACTGGCGCCGAGCCCCGAGCCGAACCAGCCGCCCGACGCCAGCGCGTAGATGCCGTGCACCGCCTGCCAACAGCGGTCGTTGGGGCCCGGATCGGTGGCGCCGAGACAGGCCAGCCGGTCCATCCGGTGCGGCGCGGTGGCCATGAAGAGCGTGAACAGCACGGCGGCCACCAGCAGGACGCCGACGAAGAGCCGGGTCGGGGCGCCGGCCAGCCACAGCAGCGCGAACAGCACGGCCACCAGGATCATCACGGTGCCCATGTCGCCGCCGACCATCACCAGGCCGAAGACGAGCAACGCGCCGGGCAGCAGCGGGATCAGCAGATGCCGCCACTGGGTCAGCAGCCCGCGTTCGCCCTTGCGGGCCAGCAGGTCGGCGCCCCACAGCAGCAGCCCGAGCTTGGCGAACTCGCTGGGCTGCAGCTGGAACGATCCGCCAACGGCGATCCAGCTGGTGGAGCCGTTGACCTCGACACCGATCCCGGGCACCTGGACCAGCACCAACAGCAGTACGGCGAAGGCCAGGAACGGGTAGGTGAGCGCGCGCAGCAGCCGGACCGGGATCCGGGAGGCGACCAGCAGCAGCACGCCGCCGAGCAGCGCGGCGAGCAGCTGTTTGCGGAAGTAGAAGGTGGCCGGGTGCTGGTAGCGCAGCGCCTGGATCTGCGAGGCGGAGAAGACCATCACCAGGCCGAGCAGGGTGATCAGCAGGGCGGTGCCCAGGATCACGTAATAGGCCGTCAGCGGGCGGTCCCAGGCCTGTCGGAGCCGCTCCAGGAAGCGCGGCCGGCGCGGGGGGCGCGGCGCCGGCGTGCGCCGGGCCTGGCGCCGGGGCGCGGGGCGCGACGGGCGCGTGCGCTGGGCGCCGCGCCCGGCCCGGCCGGCCGGCGCTCCGGCGCGGGCCAGGGCGCCGACGGCGCCGGGGCCGAGGACGTGTGCCGTCGCGGCCGGCGGCCACCTCATGTCGTCCCCTCCTCGGGCCCGCGACGGCGGTCGCGGGCCGCCGGCGGGCTACTGCTCGTTCGGTTCCTGGTCCGCGGGGTCCGCGGCCAGCTGACGCACGGCGGCGGCGAACGCGTCGCCGCGGACGTTGTAGTTGGTGAACATGTCCATCGACGCACAGGCCGGCGCCAACAGCACGGTGTCCCCGGGGGCGGCCAGGCGGGTCGCCTCGGAGACCGCCGCCGCCATCGCCCCAGTGTCGGTCCGGTCGAGGTCCACGACCGGCACATCCGGCGCGTGTCGCGTCAACGCCTCGGCGATCAGCCGGCGGTCGGCGCCGATCAGCACCACCCCGCGCAGCCGGTCCGCCGAGGCGGCGGCCAGCTCGTCGAAGGTCGCGCCCTTGGCGAGACCGCCGGCGATCCAGACGATCGACGGATAGGCGCCGAGCGAGGCCAGCGCGGCATGGGTGTTGGTGGCCTTGGAGTCGTCCACATAGCCGACGCCGGCCACCGTGGCCACATGGGAGATCCGGTGCGGGTCGGGACGGTAGGCGGCCAGGCCCCGGCGGACCGCGTCGGCCGGCACGCCGTAGGCGCGGGCCAGCGCGGCGGCGGCCAGCGCGTTGGCGACATTGTGCGGGGCGGGCGGGTCGACATCGGAGACCTGGGCCAGCTCCTCGGCCAGATCCGGCCGGTCCACAAACGCGCGGTCCACCAACAGGCCCTCGACCACACCGAGTTGGGAGGGGGCCGGCGGGCCGAGGGTGAAGCCGACGGCCCGGCACCCCTCGACCACGTCGGCCTCCCGCACCAGTTCCTCGGTGGCCGGGTCGGCGACGTTGTAGACGCAGGCCACCTCGTTGCCGGCGTAGATCCGGCCCTTGTCGGCGGCGTAGGCGGCCATCGAGCCGTGCCAGTCCAGATGGTCGGGCGCGAGGTTGAGCACCGCGCCCGAGTGCGCGCGGAGCGAGGGCGCCCAGTGCAGCTGGTAGCTGGACAGCTCGACGGCGAGCACGTCGTACGGCGGGTCGGCGAGCACCGCGTCCACCACCGGGACGCCGATGTTGCCGACGGCGGCCGTGCGCAGCCCGGCGGCGGCCAGGATCGCGGCGAGCATCCTGGTCGTTGTGGTCTTGCCGTTGGTGCCGGTGACCGCGAGCCAGGGCGCCGCGTCCCGGCCGCGCAGCCGCCAGGCCAGCTCCACGTCGCCCCAGACCGGCACGCCGGCCTCGGCGGCGGCGGCGAAGAGCGGATGGTCCGGGGGCCAGCCCGGCGAGGTGACGACCAGTTCGGCGCCCTTGGGCAGGGTGTCGCCGTCGCCGAGGCGTACCTCGACGCCGGCGGCGGTCAGCTCGCCGGCCTGGGCGCGCTGCCGTTCGCCGTCGTTGCCGTCCACCAGGGTCACCTCGGCGCCCCTGGCGAGGAGCGCGCGGGCCGCGCCGGCGCCGCTGACGCCAAGCCCGGCGACGGTGACCCGGCGGCCCTCGAACTCGGTCTCCCGCACCGTCCCGCTCACCAGTCGGCCACCCAGGTCCCGTAGAAGATGCCGATGCCGACGATCACGCACATGCCCTGGATGATCCAGAATCTGACCACCACCAGCACTTCGCTCCAGCCTTTCAGCTCGAAGTGGTGCTGGAGCGGGGCCATCTTGAAGACGCGTTTGCCGGTGAGCTTGAAGGAGCCGACCTGGATCACCACGGACATGGTGATCAGCACGAAGAGTCCGCCGAGGACGGCGACCAGCAGCTCGGTGCGGGAGACGATGGCCAGCCCGGCGAGCGCGCCGCCCAGGGCCAGCGAGCCGGTGTCGCCCATGAAGATCTTGGCCGGCGAGGTGTTCCACCACAGGAAGCCGAAGAGCGCGCCCATCAGCGCGGACGCCACCACGGCCCCGTCGAGCGGATCCCGTACCTCGTAACAGCTGGCGCCCGCGGTGGCGAACTCGGCGCAGGTCTGGCCGTACTGCCAGACGCCGATGAAGACATAGGCGCCGAAGACCATCACGGCGGCGCCGGTGGCCAGGCCGTCCAGGCCGTCGGTGAGGTTCACCCCGTTGGACATCGCCAGGATCATGAAGAGCGCCCACAGCACGAAGAGCACCGGGCCGATGGACCAGCTGAAGTCCTGGGTGAAGGAGAGGTGGGTGGAGGCCGGGGTGAGGCCCCGGGCGTCGGCGAAGTTCAGCGAGAGGATCGCGAAGGCGACACCCACGATGAACTGGCCGAGCATCTTGGCGCCGGCCCGCAGGCCCAGGCTGCGCCTTCGGACGATCTTGATGTAGTCGTCCAGGAAGCCGACCAGGCCCATGCCGGCCATCAGGAAGAGCACCAGCAGCCCGGAGATGGTGGGCTGGGAGCTGGTGACGACCTTGGTGACGGCGTAGGCGATCAGGGTGGCCAGGATGAACGCGATGCCGCCCATGGTCGGGGTGCCGCGTTTGGCGTGGTGGTCCCTGGGCCCGTCGTCCCTGATGTACTGGCCGTAGCCGCGGCGGGCGAGCAGCTTGATCAGCAGCGGGGTGCCGACCAGGGTGAGGAAGAGCCCGATGGCTCCGGAGAAGAGGATCTGCCTCATCGGGCCGCGACCTCACCATCGGCGTCGGCCGCCAGCGTCAGGGCCACCTGTTCGAGCCCCACCGATCTGGACGCCTTCACCAACACCACGTCCCCCGGTCGCAGCTGACCGCGCAGCAGCTCGACGGCTGCCTGAGCGTCGGACACACGCACCGACTCCTCACCCCACGAACCCTCGTTCTTGGCGCCCATGTCCAGCCAGGCGGCCTCGCGACCGCCCACGGACACAAGCCTGTTGACGTTGAGCCGAACGGCGAGCCGTCCGACGGCGTCGTGCTCGGCGAACGCGTCGTCGCCGAGCTCGGCCATCTCGCCGAGCACCGCCCAGGTGCGGCCACCCTCGTCCTTGGTGGCGCCGCCCATATGGACCAGCGTGCGCAGCGCGGCGCGCATGGAGTCGGGGTTGGCGTTGTAGGCGTCGTTGACGATCACCACGCCGTCCGCTCGCTCGGTGACCTCCATCCGCCACTTCGAGAGCGGGCCGGCCTCGGCCAGCGTTTCCGCGATGTCCGACGCCGACATGCCTACCTCATGCGCCACGGCCGCCGCGGCAAGCGCGTTCGACACATGGTGCTCACCGTACAACCGCATCGTCACATCGGCGCACCCGGTGGGGGTTCTGAGGGCGAACGTGGGGCATCCCTCAGGAGTCAGGCGGGCGTTCTCCGCACGAATGTCCGCGTTCTCCGCCTCGCCGAAGAGGACCACCCGGGCCCCGGTGCGCTCGCTCATCGCGCGCACCAGCGGATCGTCGGCGTTGAGCACCGCGACACCGCCCTCGTCGGCCGGCGGCAGCGCCTCGACCAGCTCGCCCTTGGCGCGGGCGATGGTCTCCCGGTCGCCGAACTCGCCGATGTGCGCGGTGCCCACGTTGAGCACCGCGCCGACCTTCGGCGGGGTCAGCTCGGTGAGGGAACGGATATGGCCGACTCCCCTGGCGCCCATCTCCAGCACCAGGAAGCGGGTGGTCTCGTCGGCGCCGAGCACGGTCAGCGGCAGGCCGATCTCGTTGTTGAAGGAGCCCGGCGTCCAGACCGTGGGCCCGACGCGCCGCAGCAGCTGGGCGATCAGGTCCTTGGTGCTGGTCTTGCCGGCGGAGCCGGTGAGCGCGACCACCGTGGGGTCCAGGGTCCGCACCACATGGCGGGCCAACGCGCTGAGCGCGGCGACCACATCGTCCACCACCACGGCCGGCACGCCGACCGGTCGGCTGGCCAGCACCAGGGCGGCGCCGTCGGCCACCGCGCGCTCGGCGAAGTCGTGCCCGTCCACCCGGTCGCCCGGCAGCGCGGCGAAGAGCGAACCTGGCTCGACCAGCCGGGAGTCGATGACCACGGGTCCTGTCACGCGGGGCGGCGCCTGAGGTATGTCGTGCGGCTCTCCCCGCACGACCGTGGTGAGCTGAGCAACGGAAAGGGGGATCACTTCAGCGGGCCTCGCCTGGCGTCGGATGGGTGGTCGGGGGTTTCGCTCGGTGGTCTGGGGTGGGCCGCCCGATGTGCCGCTCCCCCACGGCACGTTCGATGGCGGCGCGCAGCTCGACCCGGTCGTCGAACGGCCGGATCACGCCGGCGATGTCCTGGCCCTGCTCGTGTCCCTTGCCGGCCACCAGCACGGTGTCGCCCGGCTCGGCGCGGGCCACGGCGGCGGCGATGGCGGCCGCCCTGTCCTCCTCCAGGAGGACGGTGCCGCGTTCGTGCACCGGCACCTCGGCGGCGCCGGCCAGCATGGTGGCGAGGATCGCGAGCGGGTCCTCGGAGCGCGGGTTGTCCGAGGTGAGCACGGCGGTGTCGGCCAGTCGGGCGAGGGCGGCGCCCATCGCCTGGCGTTTGTGCGGGTCCCGGTCGCCGCCGCAGCCGAGCACCGCGTGCAGCTGTCCCTCGGTGACCTTGCGCAGCGCCTGCAGCACGGACTCCACGGCGGCCGGCTTGTGCGCGTAGTCGACCACGGCCAGATAGGGCTGGCCGGCCCGCACCCGCTCCAGCCGGCCCGGCACCCCGGGCACGGCGGCCACGCCACGGGCGGCGACCTCCGGGGCGACGCCCGCGGCGTCCAGCGCGGCGATGGCCCCCAGCGCGTTGGAGACGTTGAAGGGGCCCGGCAGCGGCGCGGTGGCCGACAGCCGGACGCCGCCGGGGCCGAGCACGGTGAACGTGGAGCCGACCGGGCCCAGTTCGACGTCGTCGGCGCGCCAGTCGGCGTCCGGGTGGCCCTCGGCCGAATAGGTGGTGACGGGCACCCCGGACTCGGCGGCCAGCCGGCGGCCCCACTCGTCGTCCAGGTTGACCACGCCGGCCCGGGACCTGGCCTTGGTGAAGAGCTGCGCCTTGGCCTGGAAGTAGTCCTCCATGTCCAGGTGGAAGTCCAGGTGTTCGGGGCTGAGGTTGGTGAAGACCGCGACGTCGAAGACGCAGCCGTCCACCCGGCCCATCGTCAGCGCGTGGCTGGAGACCTCCATGGCCACCGACCGCACCCCGCGCTCCCGCATCACCGCGAAGAGCGCCTGGAGTTCGGTGGCCTCGGGCGTGGTCCTGGTGGACTTCACCCGTTCGTCGCCGATCCGGGTCTCCACCGTGCCGATCAGCCCGGTGTTCTCGCCCTCCTTGGCGGCCTCCCGCAGCCCGCCCTCGATCAGGTAGGCGGTGGTGGTCTTGCCGGCCGTGCCGGTGACCCCGATCTGCAGCAGGTCGCGGCCCGGCTCGTGGTAGATGGCGGCGGCCAGCGCGCCCATCCGGGCACGCGGCTCGGGCACGGTCAGCACCGGAAGGCCGGTGGCCGCGGCGCGTTCGGTGCCGCTGGGGTCGGTGAGCACGGCGACCGCGCCCAGGCTCGCGGCCTGGGCGGCGAAGTCAGCGCCGTGGAACCTGGCCCCTGGCAGCGCCGCGTAGATGTCGCCGGGGAGCACCGCACGGGAGTCGTGGGTGATTCCGGTGACCGAGGGTCCGTCCGGCGGCTCGGCACCCAGCGCCGGGGCCAGCGCCGCCAGGGGCACCGGCCGCAGCTGCCGGGGACGTGGGGCCGCCGGGGAATGATCAGCTTGTGCCACGGCGGTGAGCGTACCGGGCGGGCCGGGGGTGGAGCGAAACGAGGTGGACCGGTCGGTGGTGGTTCTCACGTGCCTGTGCTCCGCTTTCGTCGGATGGGGTGCTCCGCGTGTCCTTGGCCACGGGTGTGTCTCGTGTCTGGTCGGGACTCGTCTGGTCTCATCCGCATCGTGTTCGTCCGGGTGCTGTCCCAGGATCGGGTTGGTCCGCATCGTGTCGGTCCGTGGTCGTTCACCGGGTACCCGGGACTACTCGTCCGGTTCGAAGGTGACGGGCAGACCGCCGAACTCCGTTCCGGTGGGCGGCACCTGGAGCGCGGCCAGCGAGAACGCCATGACCTCGTTGAACACCGGACCGCACACCTCGCTGCCGGTGTAGGGGCCCTCGGTGGGGTTCTGGACGGCGCAGTAGACGGTGACCCGGGGGGCGTCGGCCGGCGCGAAACCGGCGAACGAGGAGGTGTAGCCGGAGTAGGCGCCGGTCGCCGGATCCACCCGGTTGGACGTACCCGTCTTTCCCGCCACCCGGTAGCCGGGGATGCGGGCGGCCGAGCCGGTGCCCTCCTCGCTGGCCACCACGGTCTCCAGCATCCGGGCCAGCTGTTCGGCCGTGTCCTCGCCGACCACCCGGGTCCGCTCCGGCTCGGGGGCCGGCTCGAACTCGCCGTCCTCGCCGGTCCAGCCGCGCACCAGGGTGGGCGCGATCCGCTCGCCGCCGTTGGCGACCGTGGAGTAGACCGAGGCGGCCTGCACCGCGTTGACGGAGAGGCCCTGGCCGAACGGGACGGTGTACTGCTGTGACGCGTTCCAGTCCTCGGGCGCCGCGAGGATGCCGGCGGTCTCGCCGGGGAAGCCGAGCCCGGTCGGGCGGCCGAAGCCGAAGGCGTCCAGATACGAGTGCAGCACCTCGTTGGCCTCCGGCTGGGTCTCGCCCAACTCCTCGGCCGCCAGGATGGTGCCGATGTTGCTGGAGTGGGCGAGCACGCCGGCGAGGGTGAGGTAGAGCGTCTCGTGCTCCTCGTGGTCGGCGAAGCTGCGGTCGGCGCGCGGCAGCCGGTTGGGCACCGTGACATGGGTGTCGGTGGCGGCGGCCTGCTCCTCCAGCACGGCGGCCATGGTGATCAGCTTGCTGGTCGAGCCGGGCTCGAAGGCGTCCTGGAGCGCCGGGTTGCCGAGCGCGTCCGGGTCGGCGGCGGCCACGTTGTTGGGGTCGTAGCCGGGGCTGCTGGCCAGCGCCAGGATCTCGCCGGTGGTGGTCTCCTGGACGACCACATAGCCGCCGTCCGCCTCGGAGGCCGCCACCTGGCGGGAGATGGCGTCCTGCGCGGCCCACTGGATGTCGCGGTCCAGCGTCAGCTCGATGTCGGAGCCCGGCACCGGGGGCTGTTCCCGCTCGCCGGCCGTGGGCACCCGGCGGCCGCCCGACTGCGCATAGGTGACGAGGCCGTCCTCGCCCGCGAGCCGCGCGTCGAGCTGCGCCTCAAGGCCGCCGGCGCCCACGCCCTCGCTGTTGACGAAGCCGAGCACGGCGGCGGCCAGATCCTCGTTGGGATAGACCCGTTTGGCGGTCTCGGTGGCGAAGACGCCGGAGAGCACCTGATCGCCCGTGCCCTTGCTGGCCTGTTCGGCAAGGGTGCCGCGCAGATCGCGGATCTGCCGCCAGGTCTGCGGGGTCTGCGCCCTGGCCAGCACCACGTAGCGGGTCCCGGGATCGTCCAGCAGATCGACGAGTTCGGCCTCGTCGCGGTCCAGGATCGGCGCCAGCAGGGCGGCGGCCTGCTCGGGCGCGTCGGGCACGCCCGACTTCTCCTCGCTGAACAGCAGCGGATCGGCCGTGATGTCGTACGCGTCCACGGTGGTGGCCAGCGCGGTGCCCGAACGATCGGTGATGTCGCCGCGCTCGGCGGCCAGCGGCACCGTCACATAGCGGTTGACCGCGGCCTGCTCCGTATAGGTGGCGGCGCCGACGGCCTGCACCTGGAAGAGCCGGACCGCGAAGACCAGCATGACCAGGGTCAGGCCGAGGCCGACCAGCCGCAGCCGGGGGCGCGGGTTGGCCAGCGGCAGCCCGCCGGAGCCGCCGCGCTCAACGCGCCCCCGCCGTGGCCGTGGTGGTCTGGGGGAACCCATGGCACCTCCCCTTCGCTGGATGGTCGCGGCCGGCCGCCGCCGGTGTGGCCGAACGGGCCGGCGGACGGGCGTGGTTCACGGGGTCTGTCCTTCGCCGGGTACGTCCGCCACGTCCGCCGGGTTCACGGCCGGCGGGTGCGCGGCCGGTGGCGTCGGCTCGACCGCCGGTGGGGCGTTGTCGACGGCACCGTCGGTGGCGGCGTCGGCGTCGGTGGGCGCGTCCTGAGGATCCGGCACGGGCTGTTCGACGGGCGGCGCCTGCTCCTGGCTCCGGTCCTGGGTCGGGTCCTGGCTCCGGTCCGGTTCGGCCTGGGGGGCGATCGGCTCGCGCGGGGTCTCCTCGGCGGGGTCGGCCGGTTCGTCCCCCGGCTCGGTCGCCGCGCTCTCCTCGGCGGCCTCCGCCTCGGCCTCCTCCGGCTCGGGGGCCGGCGCCGGGGAGTCGTCGCCCAGCACGGTCCCGTCCGGGCCGAGGAAGGCGGGCGGTCCTGCGGGGACCAGGCCCAGCTCCTCGGCGCGCTCGGCCAGCGCGCCCGGCGCCGAGTAGCCGTCGACCTCAGCCTGCAGCCGCTGCTGTTCGTCGGTCAGCTCCTGCGTCTCGCGGCGCAGTTCGCTCAGCTCGAACGAGCCCTGGTTCAGCGAGGCGTTGAGGATCAGCAGCGCCAGCATGCCGGCGCCCAGCAGCACCACGACCAGCAGCACGAACGGGGTGCGGGCGGCCGTGGAGGCGTGTCCTGGGGCCAGTCCGGCGATCCTGGCCAGCCGGGTCTGGGGGCCGGGGCGTCCGCTCATCGGCCCTCCCGGACGCGCTCGGCGGCGCGCAGCCGCGCAGGCGCGGCGCGCCGGTTGGCCTGGACCTCCTCCTCGGACGCCTGTTCGGCGCCTCGGGTGAGCAGCCGCAGCCTGGGCTGGTACCGCTCGGGGATCACCGGCAGTTCGGGGGGCGCCGTATGCGCGGCGCCGGCCGCCAGGACCCGCTTCACCAGCCGGTCCTCCAGCGAGTGGTAGGAGAGGACGACGATCCGGCCGCCCACGGCGAGCGCGTCCACGGCCGCCGGCATGGCCCGCTCCAGCACCGTCAACTCGCCGTTGACCTCGATGCGCAGCGCCTGGAAGGTGCGCTTGGCCGGGTTGCCGCCGGTGCGCTTGGCCGCCTGCGGAAGCGCCTCCCTGATGAGGGTGACCAGCTCGGCGCTGGTGGTGAACGGGGCGCTCGTCCGGCGTCGTACCACCGCCTCGACGATCTTGCGGGCGAACTTCTCCTCGCCGTAGGCGCGGAGCACCCGCACCAGTTCGCCCGGTGGATAGGTGTTGAGCACATCGGCGGCGCTGGGGCCGGCCGTCTGGTCCATCCGCATGTCCAGCGGGGCGTCCCTGGCGTAGGAGAACCCGCGCTCGTCCTCGTCCAACTGCATCGAGGAGACGCCGAGGTCGAAGAGGACGCCGGCGACACCCGGCAGCGCCAGTCGGGCCAGCACGTCGGGCAGTTCGTCGTAGACGGCGGGCACCAGGGTGGCGCGGTCGCCGAACCTGGCCAGCCGCTCGCCGGCCAGCCGGAGCGCCTGGGGATCGCGGTCCAGGCCGATCAGCCGGACGTCGGGGTGGCTCTCCAACAGCGCCTCGCTGTGGCCGCCCAGGCCGAGGGTGCAGTCCACCACCACGGCTCCGGGGGCGCCCAGTGCCGGGCCCAGCAGCTCCAGACAGCGGTGGAGCATCACGGGGCTGTGCCGGACTTCCGGCGGCCGGTCGTTGCTGGTCGTCATGCGCCTTCCGAGGGGATCACGCGCCGTGTTCGAAAAGAGGTTTCGAGGGAGGTACGGCATGTGGCGGACGATGACGGCGGCCTGCTCGCACGCCTCCCCGTGCGCGTCACACTAGCCCACCTGTTTCCCCGGTCAATCACTGAGGTTGATCGGGTACCGCGTTTCGCCGTAACGCCGACGAACGTCCCACGGGAACGGGCGCTGTGAGCCGCATCACCCCTGTTCCGGGCATGCGCCCGCGAAGCTCGTACTACCGTCGCGCGTATGTCGAAGACAGTCACAGACGAGTTGATCAACGCCAATCTGCGTTATGCGCAGGACTTCACCGACCCCGGGATGAACGCCCGCCCCGTCCGGAAGGTCGCGATCGTCGCATGCATGGACGCCCGGCTCGATCTGCACGCCGCGCTTGGCCTGGACCTGGGTGACTGTCATACCATCCGTAACGCGGGCGGGGTCGTGACGGATGACATCATCCGATCCCTGACGATCAGTCAGCGGGCGTTGGGCACGAGTTCCGTGGTGCTGATCCACCACACCAACTGCGGGCTCCAGGAGCTGACGGAGGACTTCCGGCAGCAGCTGGAGCACGAGGTCGGGCAGAAGCCCAGCTGGGCCGTGGAATCCTTCACCGACCTCGACCAGGATGTACGGCAGTCGATGGCGCGTGTGCGGACATCGCCTTTCCTCCTCCACACTGATGACGTACGCGGTTTCGTGTTCGATGTGACCACCGGCCTCCTGCGGGAGATCGACCCGTCCGCCACCCCCGGCCGGTGACACGCGCGACCGCGGTGGAACGGCGGTCGCACGGCTGGTCACCGGGGTCGGCGGGGGTCGGCGGTGGACGACAGGTCCCCTTCGGGGGCGCCGGTGCCTCGGACCGGGACAAGGACAAGGGTGGAGGATGGCCGGTTGACGACCTATGAGGAGCATTCGAAGGTCACGGATCTGAACGCCACGACGGAGCAGGTGCGTCGTGCCGTGGAGAGCGTGATCGAGGGCAAGCCGGAGGTGGTCCAGCTGTCCCTCACGGTGTTGCTCGCCGGAGGACACCTGCTGCTGGAGGACGTGCCGGGGGTGGGCAAGACCATGCTGGCGAAGGCGCTGGCCCGGTCGATCGACTGCTCGGTGCAGCGCATCCAGTTCACCCCCGACATGCTGCCGTCGGACATCACCGGGGTGAGCGTCTTCGACCAGACGCGCAAGGAGTTCGAGTTCAAGCCGGGCGCCATCTTCGCCCAGATCGTGATCGGCGACGAGATCAACCGCGCCTCGCCCAAGACCCAGTCGGCGCTGCTGGAGTCCATGGAGGAGCGCCAGGTCACCGCCGACGGCCACACCTACGAACTGCCCGAGCCGTTCATGGTGATCGCCACCCAGAACCCGGTGGAGATGGAGGGCACCTATCCGCTGCCCGAGGCGCAGCGGGACCGGTTCATGGCGCGGGTCTCCGTCGGCTATCCCGACCCCGACGCCGAGATGCGGATGCTGGAGCACCAGGCGAGCGGCCCCAGGATCGACGCGCTGCGCCCGGCCGCCGACGCGGGCGCGATCGTCAAGCTGATCGAGACCGTGCGGCAGGTGCATGTCTCGGAGGCGGTGCGGCGCTACGCCGTGGACCTGGCCGTGGCCACCCGCAACCACCCCGAGCTGCGGCTGGGCGCCTCGCCGCGGGCCACGCTCCATCTGGTCCAGGCCGCCAAGTCGGCCGCCGCGCTGGCCGGGCGCGGCTTCGTGCTCCCCGACGATGTACAGCGACTGGCCATCCCGGTGTTGGCCCACCGGCTGCTGCCCAGCCCACAGGCCCAGTTCAACCGACGTTCCACGGAAGTGCTGGTGGCCGACATCCTGCGGGCGACCCCGATGCCCGATCCCTATGGCGGCCAGCGGCCCCGGGGCTACTGATGGCCGCCTCCTGGCCCGGCGCCGCCGCCGGGACGCCGGTGAGCCAGGACGCGGAGGAACGGGGGCCGCTGCGGGCCGCGTTCTCCGGGCTGACCACGCGCGGACGTTCGTTCCTGGCCGCCGGGGTGGCGTCCGCCGCCTGCGCCTATCTCCTGGGCCAGCCCGATCTGTTGCGGGTCGGCGCGCTGCTGTGTCTGCTGCCGGTGATCGCCGTGCTGACGACGCACCGCACCAGGGGCCGGGTGACCGCGTCGCGCTGGCTGGCGCCGGCCAGGGTGCCGGCCGGCCAGGAGTGCCGGGTGTACCTGCGGCTGCACAACCCCACCCGGGTGCCCAGCGGGGTGCTGCTCCTCCAGGACCGGGTGCCCTATGTGCTGGGACCACGGCCGCGCTTCGTGCTGGACCGGATCGAGCCGGGCGGACAGCGCGAGGTCAGCTACCGGGTCCGCTCCCAACTGCGGGGCGTCTACCCGCTGGGACCGCTGCAGCTGCGACTGGCCGACCCGTTCGGCATGGTCGAGCTGACCAGATCGTTCCGGACGCACGACACCATGACCGTGCTGCCCGCCGTCGAGCCGCTGCCACCGGTGCGGTTCGGCGGCGGCTCGCGCGGGGCGGGCGCGGGACGGCCGCGGGCGCTGGCCCTGGCCGGCGAGGACGATCTGATCCCCCGCGCCTACCGACACGGCGACGATGTGCGCCGGGTGCACTGGCGGTCCACCGCGCACCGTGGCGCCCTGATGGTGCGCCGCGAGGAGTCCCCGCACCAGGCACGGTGCACGGTGCTGCTGGACACCAGACGTGCGGGCTATGTGCTGGGCGGCATGCCGGCCCCGTTCGAGCGGACCGTTTCGGCCGCCGCGTCCGTCGTCTCCCATCTGGCGCAACAGGGCTACGAGATCACGCTGTTGACCGACACCGGCGCCCAGCTGCCGCCGCCGGGCGGCGGTGGGGACGCGATGGAGCTGGCCGGACGGCTGATGGACTTCCTGGCCGTGGTGGACCACTCCGACGAGCCCGGCTTCGAACGGGCGCTCGCCGCACCGCGCGACGCCGATCCCGCGCTGCTGCTCGCCTTCCTCGGCTCGGTGGACGCCGGCTCGGCCGCGCTGCTGGGCGGCCTGCGGCAACGCGCCGCCGGCGCCGTGGCCTCTGTCGCCGCCGGCCAGCTCGACCCGAGGATCGAGCAGGAACGCGTGGCGGCCCTGCGACAGGCCGGCTGGATCGCGCTGTCCCAGCACCCCGGCGTCCCCCTCGCCTCCCTCTGGGAACAGGCGGCCAACGAACTGTCGAGCACGGGCGGAGGGCGGGCGTGACCGGCACCCCGGCATACGGCGACATCAGGACGACCGCCGCGGCGTGGCTGGCCACCCTGCTGGCCGCCGCCTCCCTGCTGCCCCTGGTCGACGAGGGCGACTGGCTGCTCCAGGCCGCGCTGCTGCTGGCGGTGCAGTCGGGATCGGGCGTCCTGCTGCGGCTGACCCGGCTCTCCGGCGGGCTGGTCTCGCTCTGCCAACTCCTCCTGGGCCTGGTGCTGATCACGGCCGTCACGGCCAGCGAGTACGCGGTGGCCGGCTTTCTGCCGTCGCCATCGGTGTTCGAGCGGTTCGGGCAGCTGATCAGCGCGGGCGCCGACGACATAGGCCGCTACTCCACCCCGGCGCCCGCCACCGACGGCATCCGGCTGATGGTGATCGGCGGGGTGCTGCTGATCGGCCTGCTGGTCGACCTGCTCTCCGGCGCGCTCCGCAACGCCGCGGCGGCGGGGCTGCCGCTGCTGGCGCTCTACTCGGTGGCGGCCGGCGTCGGCCAGGGCGCCGCCGGCTGGAGCTACTTCGGCCTGGCGGCGGCCGGCTATCTGCTGTTGCTGCTCAGCGAGGGCCGCCAACGGGTCACCCAGTGGGGCCTCTTCTTCGGCGGCCTCGGCGGCGGACGGTGGATGACCGCCAGGGACCACGCCCAGGCCGCCGGGCCCCGGCTGCGCAGCGGCCGGCGCATCGGCGCGTTGGCCCTGGGCATCGCGCTGCTGGCCCCGGTGCTGCTGCCCACCCTCGACGAGGGCGTGCTGGACCTGAACGGCGAGGCCGGCGCCGACAACACCTCCGGCATCGCCGTCAACCCGGTGGTGGCGCTCCAGGACCAGCTGAACCAGCCGCAGAACATCGAGCTGTTGAGCCACCGCACGGACTACGCCACGCCGTCGCAGCTCTATCTGCGGCTGGTGGCGCTCGACCAGTTCAACGGGACCGAATGGGCCTCGTCCGAATGGCACGAGGACAGGCCGCCCGAGGTGCCCTGGCCGGTGCCGGGGCTCTCGCCCGAGGTGGCGACGGAGCGCGTGGTGACCGACATAGAGGCGTCGCCCGCCTACGCCCAGCGGTCCCTCCCGGTGCCCTACCCGGCGATCTCGGTACGGGCCGAGGGTGACTGGTCGTTCGACCGGGGCTCGCAGACGCTGGTCTCCGACGACTCCTCGCTGACCACCAGCGGGCTGAGCTACCGGGTGGAACACCTGGTGGTGACGCCGACCCGCGAACAGCTGGCCCAGGCGCCCACGCCGCGCGACGACTTCCTGGAGTACTACACCCGGGTGCCCGACACGCTGCCGGGCGAGGTCGCCACCACCGCCGAGGAGGTCACGGCGGGCGCGACCAACAACTACGAGCGGGCGGTGGCGCTCCAGGAGTGGTTCACATCGAGCGGCGGCTTCCGCTACGACACCACGGTGGAGTCGGGCAGCGGCAGCGAGGCCATCGTCAACTTCCTCAACCAGAAGGAAGGTTTCTGTGTCCACTTCGCCTTCACCATGGCGTCGATGGCACGGACCCTCGGCATCCCGTCCCAGGTCGCGGTGGGCTTCACCCCCGGCCGGCCCACGGCGGGCGGCCACTACAAGGTCGGCGCGCACAACGCGCACGCCTGGCCCGAGCTGTACTTCGAGGGCGTCGGCTGGGTCAGGTTCGAGCCGACACCGGGACAGGGCAACGCTCCCTCCTACACCCTGCCGGAGCCGGAGGAGCCCGACGACAGGCCCGTTCCCGAGCCGGAGCCCACGGAGCGCCCCGAGCCGACCGAACCCTCCCCGTCCCCGTCGCCCACCGTCCCCGACCGCTGCGACCCGGCCGTCGACGGGAACTGCGGCGACGAGCCCGTCACGCCCGAACAGGACCGCGACGAGGCCGGCTTCCCGATCTGGCCGGTCGTCGGGGGCGGCGGCGGACTGCTGCTGGCCCTGGCCCTCGCCGGCCCCCTGCTGTGGCGGGCCAAACAACGGGCCCGCCGGCTGCGGCCGGAGGCGGGACCGCTGGGCGCCTGGCGGGAACTGACCGCCAGCGCCTGGGACTACGGCATCACCCCGGTGGCCAGCGAGACGCCCCGGCAGACGGCCGAACGGATCATCCAGGTCGCGAAACTGCCGTACGAGTCGGCGACGGGCGTCCGCCAGCTCGCCGCCGCGGTCGAGGCCGAGCTGTACGCGCCCCCGGAGGCCCGCGCCCCGGCCCCGTCCGGCTACACCCCCCACATCACCGCCGCCCGCACCGGCCTCGCCACCGACATCCCCCTCCTCACCCGCCTCCGCGCCCTCCTCCTCCCCCGCTCCCTGCCTACCGGCGACGCCGGAGCCCTGCGCGGGCAGCGTTAGGCAACGACAACCGTGCGGCCGCCCGCGCGGGGCCCTACGCGGGGCCCTGCGCGGGCGACGGTAACGGGGTGCCACCCCCGGGCAGGGCAGCGCGAGCGGCGGGACGCCGTCAGGTGGCGCCGGAGCGGGCGGCGGTGGACGGCAGGCCGCCGTCGGGCGGCCCCAGCGTGGGCGGCGCAAGCGCGAAGCCCTGCGCGGGCGGCGGTGAACGGCAGGCCGCCGTCGGGCCGGGCGGCGGTGGACGGCAGGCCGCCGTCGGGCCGGGCGGCGGTGGACGGCAGGCCGCCGTCGGGCCGGGCGGCGGTGGACGGCGGGACGCCGTCGGGCCGGGCGGCGGTGGACGGCGGGACGCCGTCGGGCGGCCCCGGCGTGGGCGGCGCAGGCGCGAAGCCCTGCGCGGGCGGCGGCAACGGTGGCCCACCACCGGGCCGGGCGACGGTGGCGGTGGCCAGCGGGCTGTCGTGGCCCTGGGCAGGTGGTACGAAGCCCGGTCGGGGCTGCCCGCAGGGGTTTGTCTGGTGGGTCTACTCCGAAGGAGTGAGGGGGAGGACATGGTGAGGGACCGCCCCTGGGAGGGCGGCCCCTGGTGTGGTGCGCTTCGGGAAGTGCCGGCTGGTCCGGCCGTCACTCGTCGCGCGCGTCCCGGCGGCGCTGCCAGCGGTCCTCGATCCGCGTCATCATGGACCGCCGCTTGGTGCCGCGCTGGCGGCGACCGCCCGTTGCCTGGCGGCCCTGCGGCTCGCCCTGCTGCACGGGCACCTTGCGCCATCCGGTGACCGCGATCACCGCGCAGCCCAGCATGATCAGAAAGCCGATCACGCTCAGCCAGATGAGCTGGGCGACCATGCCCCCCATGAGGAGGCCGATGCCCAGCACAAAACCGGCGATCGCCTGATAGACCCGCTTGCGCGTCACGGTGCGCAGCTCGGTGCCCTCAAGCGTTGTCGCGAATTTGGGATCTTCGGCGTACAGCGCGCGCTCCATTTGTTCGAGCATGCGCTGCTCGTGGTCCGAGAGCGGCACGGAGTCCTCCTACTCGTCGGTCGCGGTGGCGACCGTTTCCGACCCTTCAAGGATAGGCAGGTAAGTGTTCCTGTGAAACCCACCCCTGTACGCCAATTTCGCCCACCAACCAGCACGCGGGACACCCCGGGGATGGTCCTCTTCTTCCCCTGGTTGCCATCGGTCATGCCGGAGGGCTGATCCCGATGATACGAGGAGTCTGGCTATGCTTCGCCCGGAAGCTCGGCCAACACATGGAGCTGTCCCGCCACCGCCTGAAAGGCGGGGTGTACGGCGGCCTCCGCCTCCAGGCCGGCGAGCGCCTCCACGCCGTCCGACGCGCCGTCCAGCAGGGTGCCGGGCAGCAGATCGGCGAAGATCCGCACCCCGTGCACCTGCCCCGGGACCAGGCCGGCGCCGGTGACCAGGGTGGTGAGCCGCGCCACCGTGAAGCGGTACGGCACCGGATCCCCCGTGCCCCAGCGTCCGGTGGGGGCGGCGAGGGCCGTCCTGGCCTCCGTGAAGCGGCCGGCGAGCGCCCGGGCGAGCACCGCCCCGCCGACGCCGGCCGTCAGCAGGCTCAGCGTGCCGCCGGAGGGGCGCAGCGCGCCGGCGACGGCGAGCAGCCCGGCGGCCGGATCGTCCACGTACTCCAGCACGCCGTGGCAGAGCACCAGGTCGAACGCGCCACGCCCGGCGACCTCCAGCACGTCGTGGGTGTCACCCTGCACCCCGCGCACCGCGTGGGCGACGCCCCGCTCCGCCGCTCGGCGCTCCAGGGCGAAGAGCGCGTCGGGGCTGGGATCGACCACCGTGACCCGGTGGCCGAGGCCGGCCACCGGGACGGCGAAGCTGCCGCTGCCGCCGCCCATGTCGAGGACGTCCAGCGAGGCGCTGCCGGTCCGCCGGGAGCGGTCCAGCAGGGCCTGCCGCAGCACGTCCCAGACCACCCCGGTGCGCGATGTGGCGTGCGGCCCGGACAGCGGATCACCCACGTGTCGGGCGCTCGACTGTGACGGCATGGCGCGGGGCTCCTCGCTGTGACGGGAAGGAATGCCCCCAGCCTACTTCGCGGGCGACCCCCCGGCGCCGTGGTCGGCGCGCAGCACCGGCTGGCGCAGCAGCATCTCCTCCACCAGGCGGAGGAAGAACCCGGCGGCGCGGCGGAGTTCGTCGGCGTCGGCCCGGGTGGCCACGCCTCGGATGCCGGCGTCTATCCGCGCCCGCCGCTCTGCGCTGGCCGCGAACAGGGCGCTCCACTCCACCAGCTCGGGGGCGACCTCGGGCAGCACCTCCCAGACGCTGCGGATGCGGCGGCGGCCCCGAGGGCCGACCTCGGGGCGGGCGCGTACCGCGAGGACTGCGGCGGCGGCGCGCAGCGCCGCCAGGTGGGCGGCGACGAACGCGTCGCCAGGATCGGGCGCCACCTCCGCCTCGGCCAGGCCGCGTTCGGCCTGGGCCAGTAGATCGAGCGCGGCGGGGGGCGCGGGGGCCCGGCGCGGCACAGGGTGCACATCAGTCGGGAATCCGGTCATGACGAGCCTCCAGTCAGTCGCCATTCAGCGGTCCAACGGTCCGACGGTTCCGCGCGGTCAGCGCAGTTGTGCACATGGTGGCGCATGGCACTGACAATCCCGGGGGCATGGCCTCTGGCCAGGGGAGAGAGAATCGCTGCATGACAGCTTCGAGCCCTCGGCGCAGCGCGACCCGACAGCGGCTCTACCGGGCCGCCGTCACTCTCTTCGCGGAGCAGGGTCTCTCCGCCACCACGGTCGAGCAGATCGCCGAACGGGCCGGCGTCGCCAAGGGCACCGTTTACTACAACTTCTCCAGCAAGACGGAGTTCTTCGAGGCGTTGCTGCGGGACGGGGTCGAGCCGCTGAAGGACGCGCTGCGGCTCTCGGCCGCGGCGGCGCCCGGCGGCGCCCTGGACGCGTTGGACGCGATGGCGCGCGCCGGTCTGGGCTTCATCACGGAGAACGCCGACTTCACCCGACTGTTGGTGGCCGAGCAGTGGCGCACCAACCGGGCCTGGCATCCGACCCTGTTGGCGGTGCGGCGGCAGGTGGCGGGGGTCGTGGAGGACGTGCTGGCGGACGGGGTGAAGTCCGGGGAGCTGCGGTCCGACCTGGATATCGAGCTGGTCTCCGGCGCCCTGGTCGGCATGGTGGTGCTGGGCGGACTCGACTGGCTGACGTTCCATCCGGAGCGGGAGCTGGACGATGTGGGGCTGGCGCTCTCGACGGTGGTGCGGGGCCGGTTGGGCGAGGGCGGCCCGGTCGAGGGCGGCGCGCGATGAGCGAGCCGACCGGGGGGAACCACGGGAACCACGGCAACGACGTCGTGGTGGTGGGCGCGGGGATGGGCGCCCTGGCCACCTCGGCGCGGCTGGCGGCGGCCGGGCGCCGGGTCACGGTGGTCGAGCGCGGCGACACCTACGGCGGCGCGGTGGGGCGGCTGGAGCGGGACGGGTTCGCGTTCGACACGGGCCCCGGGGTGTTGCATCTGCCGGCGGTCTGGCGGGATCTCTTTCTGAAGACCGCGCCCCGGGTCAAGGGGCGGCGGAACGCCGGGGAGTTGGCGGAGTGTGTGCGTCTGGACCGGTTGGCCGATCCGGCGATCGAGCACCGGTTCGCGGACGGCACGGTGCTGCGGCTGCCCGGGTTCTCGCCGGGTGGGGTGCGGCGGGCCCTGGACGAGACGCTGGGCGCCGGGTCGGGCGAGCGGTGGGGGGCGCTGCTGGGGCGGGCGCGGGAGGCATGGGAGGCGACCAGGCGTCCGTTGTTGGAGGAGCCGCTGACCTCGGCGGGCGAGCGCGGCGCGCTGTCGCGGGACCCGTTTCCGGCGCGCCGACGCGGTCTGTTGCGCCGGCGCGAGCCCACGTTGGCCGAGTTGGCCGCGGCCGAACTCCGCGACGGGCGGCTGGCGTCGGTGCTGACCGGGCTCGTGCAGGAGTACGGGCTCGACCCTCGGCGGGCGCCGGCGAGTGCCGCCGTACTGGCCTATGTCGAGGGGACCTTCGGCAGTTGGTATCCGGCGGGCGGGATGCGGGCGTTGGCGGACGCGCTCTTCCGGCGCTGTCGGGAGCGCGGTGTCCGGTTCGAGTTCGGGGTCGGGGTGGACGAGGTGCTGGCGGCCGAAGGACGGGCCGCCGGGGTGCGGTTGGCGGACGGCGGGACGGTCGCGGCGGACGCGGTGGTGTGGGGCGCGGCGCGCCCGGGGGACGAGGCGGTGGGGCTCGGCCGGTTCAGCCTCTTCGTGGCCCTGGACGGCCCCCGCCCCGAGGGCGCGGCGCACCGCGCGGTGCTGCACGGGGAGGGGCCGGCGGTCTCCGTGCTGCGCCCGGACGACGCCGCGCTGTGGCCGGGCCGGGACGGGCATACGGCGGTGGTCTCCGGGTTGGTGCCGGCGCATGGCCCCGGCGGCGTCGACTGGACGGCGCCCGGGGTGGCCGAGGCGCACGCGGGGCGGCTGTTGGACGCCGCCGACGCGGCCGGGCTCGTGCCGCGCGCGCGGGTGCGGTGGCGGCTCTCGCGCACGCCGGCGGACGTGGCACGGGACACCGGGGTGCCCGGTGGGGTGGTGCGTCCGCCGGCGCTCGCCGGGGCGGACGGGGCGTTTCTGGCCGCGCCGAACACGGGGCGGCTGGCGGGGGCCTACCGGGTGGGCGGCCTGGCCCACCCGGGCGGCGGTCTCGCGCACGCGGGGATGTCGGGGGCGTTGGCGGCCGGGTTGATCGTGGAGGGGCCGGACTGGCGCGGCTCGTACTGAGCGGCCGACGTTCCCCGGGCGCCCGGAGTACCAAAGCCGCGGAGTCCCGGAGTCCCGGAGTCCCGTTGAGAATGGCCGGAAAAGGCGCCGGATCGGCCGGCGGGCACCGGTCCGACTTCGGTCAGCGCTTCAGCGGGCGCCGTTCAGTAGCGGCCGTCGTTGTTGTAGTAGTAGCCCTGCCCCGAGGAGTCGTAGCCCGTCTGCTGGGGGTAGCCCTCGGGCTGCTGGGCCCAGCCGTAGCCGTCGGCGTCCTCGGGTGCCGGCTCCCGCTGCTGGGGGACCCAGACGCCGCCGGGCGGGGTCTCCTGGTAGGTGGGGGTGCCCTGGGGCCACTGGCCGCCGGTGCCCGACTCGCCGGGGTAGCCGGGGGTTTCGGTGCCGCCGAAGCCGGTGGGCTGGCCCAGCTGGTCGGCCTGGGCGGCGTACTCGTTCGAGCCGTCCCAACCGGTCTGGTAGCCGTAGCCGTCGGTGCCGCCCGCCGGGTACTGCCCCTGGTCGGCGTAGCCGGTGGCCGCCGCGTAGTTCTCCTGGTAGGCGCCGGGGTAGGGCTCGCCGTAGCCGGTCTCGGCCGCCGGCTCCTGGTAACTCTCCTGGTAGGACTGGGCATAGGGCTGGCCGCCGTATATCTCGCCGCCCACCTCCGAGCCCCCGTACTCCGAACTCCCGTACTCCGAGCCGCCGTACTCCGAACCGCCGAACTCCGCGCCGGCGTGCGCCGGTTCGGCACCGTCGGGGGCCTCGGCGGGGGCGGGCGGCGGCGGGGGCGGGAAGGGCGGGGCGCCGTGCTCGGCCGCCGGCTCGTCGCCGACCGGCTGCTCGTCCTCCCTGGGCGCCCGGCGCCGCCGGCTGGTGCCGGGCTTGCCGCCCAGCGCCCAGCCGGTGGAGAAGCCCCGGCGGAAGGAGAGCGTGACAAAGGTCTGACCGGTGGCGAAGGCCACGGCGCCCAGGGCGATCACCGGCACGGAGGGGATCAACACCCCGACGACGACGCCGAGAAAGCCGAAGAAGGCGACCAACCGCCAGCGCAGCCGTGCCTTGTACTGGAGCAGGACCTCACCGAGCAGCCACAGAGCGACGAAGCCAAACGCGATGTAGAGGACCGTCCAGCCCATTACGCCCCTCTCCGCACTTCGGTCAGGACCGCGTGTGCAGCCCCAGGTTCTTGTAGACGTCCAGCGTCGCCGTGGAGTGACTCGACGTGTTCAGCGTGATGAAGTGCAGGCCAGGGATGTCCTCGTCCATCAGCCGCGCACACAACTCGGTGGCGAACTCGATCCCGACCGAGCGTACAGCTATCGGGTCGTCCTTGACCGCGAGGATGCGCCTTTTCAACTCGGCGGGGAACGCGGTGTTGCTGAGCTGCTGGAACCGCTCGATCTGCCGCACATTGGTGATCGGCATGATCTCGGGGATGATCGGTGTGTCACAGCCGGCGGCGGCCACCCGGTCGCGCAGTCGGAGGTAGTCCTCCGGGTAGAAGAACATCTGGGTGAGCGCGAAGTCGGCGCCGGCGCGGCACTTGGCCACGAAGTGCCGGATGTCGGTCTCCCAGTCGGTGGACCTGGGGTGCATCTCGGGGAACGCGGCCACGCCCACGCAGAAGTCGCCGGACTCCTTGATCAGCCGCACCAGCTCGACGGCGTAGCTGATGCCCTCGGGGTGCTTGATCCACTCCCCCATCGGATCGCCGGGCGGATCGCCGCGCAGCGCCAGCATGTTGCGGATGCCGGCGTCGGCGTACTGGCCGATGATGTTGCGCAGCTCGGAGACCGAGTGCTGGACGGCGGTGAGGTGTGCCACCGGGGTCAGCGTGGTGTCGGTGGCGATGCGCTCGGTGGCGCGCACCGTCCGCTCCCGCGAGCCGCCGCCGGCGCCATAGGTGACGGAGACGAACGTGGGGCCGACGGCCTCCACCCGCCTGATGGCGTTCCACAGCGTCTGCTCGCCCCGCTCGGTCTTGGGCGGGGAGAATTCGAAGGAGAACGATCGCTCGCCGGCGGCAAGCAGATCGCGGACGGTCGCCGCGCGATCCGAGATGGTACTGGGAATCCCTAGAGCCATGCGTGCAGGCTACCCAGCGTTCGGCCTCAGGATGGGGGTCGTCCAGGGGACGGACGCTCCCGCAGACGGCGGGCGAACGAGGCGGCGGCGGCCCCGGGATCGTCGGCCTCGGTGATCGCCCGGACCACCACCACCCGCCGGGCGCCGGCGTCCAGCACCGCGTCCAGTCGGGCGGCGTCGATGCCGCCGATGGCGAACCAGGGCACCTCGGGGTTGAGCGAGGCGGCATAGCGGACCAGGGGGAGGCCGGGCGCCGGGCGTCCCGGCTTGGTGGGGGTGGGCCAGCAGGGGCCGACGCAGAAGTATCCGACCTCGGGGTCGGCCAGCGCCGCGTCCACCTCCTCGGGGGCGTGGGTGGAGCGCCCGATGAGCGGCCCCGCGCCCAGGACGGCGCGGGCGGCCGGCACCGGCAGATCGCCCTGCCCCAGATGCAGCACGTCGGAGCCGGCGGCGTGCGCCACATCCGCCCGGTCGTTGACCGCGAGCAGCCGGCCGTGCCGCCGGCAGGCGTCGGCGAAGACCCGCAGGTACTCCAGCTCCTCGGCCGCCTCCAGCTCCTTGTCGCGCAGCTGGACGATGTCCACGCCGCCGGCCAGCACGGCGTCCAGAAAGGCGGGCAGGTCCCCCTGCCGCCGGCGGGCGTCCGTGCAGAGATAGAGCCGCGCGTCGGCGAGCATGACGATCCCCCCGGGGGTGGCGCCGGTGGCGGTGGCGGGCCACCGCCACCGGCTGGTGGCTTACACGGCGAGCGCCTGGGCGCGGCGCTTCACCTCGGTGCCACGATTCTCGCGCAACGCCTGCGCCGGGGTGCCGGGGAGGCTGTCATCCGGGGTGAAGAGCCATTCCAGCATCTCCTCGTCGGTGAACCCGTCGTCCCGCAGCAGCGTGAGGGTGCCCGCGAGGCCACGGACGACCTTCCCCTCGCCGATGAAGGCGGCGGGCACCTGAAGGACGCGGTTCTCGCCGCGGCGCACCGCGATCACCTGCCCCTCCCTGACCAGCTGGCGGACCCGGGTCACCTCGACATCCAGCTGTTCGGCGATATCGGGGAGGGTGAGCCAGGCGGGGATGAGCGCGTCTGTCTTCGCATCGATCTCGGTCACCCCTCAAGCCTGCCATCTCCCACTGACAGCCGTCAGCGCGCGGCCGCCTTGAGAGGGATGTCCGGATCGACCAGCCGGTCGGGGTCGACCGGGACGCCGCGCCCGATCAGCCGTCTGGCCTGCGCCAGATCGCGCGGACGGTCCACGGTGAGGACGGCGGTGAGCCGGTCGTCGCGGGTCCAGCAGGCGCTCCAGGTGGCGTCGGACGCGGGATCGCCCCGCCATCGGAGCCGGTCCCCGGCGTCCGGGCGGCCGACGAACTGGAGGTGGCGGCCGAACTGGGTGGACCAGAAGTACGGCACCGGATCGTGTCCGGCCGGTTCGCCCAGCAGGGTGGCCGCGACGGTGCGCGGGCCGACCAGCGCGTTGTCCCAGTGGTGCACCGCCAGCCGGCGGCCGAACCGGGCCGAGGGATAGGAGGCGCAGTCGCCGACCGCGTACACGTCGGGCACCCCGGTGGCCAGCCGGGCGTCGGCGCGCACCGAGCCGTCCGGGTCCAGGGGGACGCCGGAGCCGGCCAGCCAGTCGGTGTCGGCGCGGGAGCCGATGCCGACCAGCACCGCGTCGGCGCGCAGCACCGTGCCGTCGGCCAGCTCCACCTCGCCGTCCCGCACCCCCGTCACCGGCCGGCCGGTGCGCAGCTCGGCGCCCGCCTCCGCGTACCAGCGGCGCATCGGGGCGGTGACCTCGGCCGGCAGCGCCCCGGCCAGCGGGTGGTCGCCCGCCTCCACCACGGTGACCGGACAGCCGGCGGCGCGCGCGGCGCCGGCCACCTCGGCACCGATCCAGCCGGCGCCGACGATCACCAGGGCGCCCCCGGCGTCCAGCACCGGCCTGAGGCGTTCGGCGTCGTCCCTGGTGCGCAGGCTCCACACCTGCTCGAGGTCCTCGGTCCCAGGGAGGCGCAGCGCGCGGGCCCCGCAGGCCAGGACGAGGGCGTCGTAGGGGAGTTCCCCCGCGTCCGTCTCCAACCGCCTCTCCCCGGCGTCGAGTCGGGTGGCGGTGCGGCCCAGCGACAGGGTGATGTCCAGCGCCTCGAAGTCGATGGCGAGATCCAGCGGCGCCGGCCGGCCCAGGAGCAGCTCCTTGGAGAGCGGCGGCCGGTCGTAGGGGCGGTGCGGTTCGGCGCCGAGCAGCGTCACCCGGCCGCGCCACCCCCCTTCGCGCAGGGCGAGGGCCGTGGTGGCCCCCGCCAGTCCGGCCCCGACGATCACCACATGTCCCTGAGTCACGTCGCCAGCCTACGAGGGCTCCTTCCGGTCCCGATTCCCCTCCACCGGCGCCCGGCCGTCCACCGGGCAGGGGCACAAGGGTATAAAGGGCTGGTGACCATGGAGCCGTCCTCGACCTCCCGGCCCGTGACGCTTGAGCACGTGGCGCGCGCCGCCGGGGTGTCCAGGGCTACGGTCTCCCGGGTGATCAACGGCGAGTCCACCGTCGATCCCCGGCTGCGCAAGCTGGTGGAGGAGGCCATCGCCCGCACCCGTTACGTCCCCAACCGGGCGGCGCGTTCGCTGGTCACCCGGCGGACCGATTCGGTGGCGCTGGTGGTGTCCGAGCAGGAACTGCGCGATGTGACCGGCCCGTTCGTCGGCCGGATCTTCACCGACCCCTATTTCGGGCGGGTGCTCACCGGGCTGCTTGAGGTGCTGCGCCCGCGCGGGATCCAGGTGATGTTGACGCTGGCCGACGACGAGGCGTCGCGCGGTCAGCTGCTGGGCTATCTGCAGCAGGGGCATGTGGACGGGGTGGTGTTGATCTCCTCGCATGCCGAGGATCCGCTGCCGGGGCTGCTGTCGGGCACCGCGCTGCCGGCGGTGCTGGCCGCCCGGCCGGCGGCGCCCACGCCGATCACCTATGTGGACGTGGACCAGCGGGCGGGCGCGACGCTGGCCGCCGAGCGGCTGCTGGCGATCGGACGGCGGCGCGTCGTCACCATCGCCGGGCCGCAGGACATGCCGTTGGCACAGGAGCGGTTGGCCGGGTTCAGGGCGGCGATGGCGGCGCGCGGGCATCGCGAGGTGCCGTGGATCGAGGGGGACTTCACCCAGGTCAGCGGGGCGGCGGCGATGAAGCGGCTGCTGGCCGAACACCCGGATCTGGACGGGGTGTTCGTCGCCTCGGATCTGATGGCCCTCGGCGCGGTCAACACGCTGTACCGGGAGGGCCGCTCGGTGCCGGAGGATGTGGCGGTGGTCGGGTTCGACGACAGCGTCTCGGCGTTGGCCTGCGATCCGCCGCTGACCACGGTGCGTCAGCCGGTGGAGGAGATGGCCGCCGAGATGGCCCGGCTGCTGCTGCGCCAGACGGAGACGGGCGGCCGTCCGCTGCCCTCCGTGGTCTTCCACCCGTCGCTGGTGGTCCGCGGCTCGGCGTGACCCCCGGGGCCGGGAACCGCACGGCGCGGGCAGCACGGCGCATGCCGGGCCCGGCACGGCGCTCGAAGGGTGAGCGCCGCACCGGGCCAGGGAGTTCAGCCGTCAGGGGTGACGGTCACTGGTAAACGCGGACGTAGTCCACCTTCATCTGCTGCGGGAAGACGGTCGACCCGTCCGGCGGACCGGGCCAGTCGCCGCCGACCGCGGTGTTGAGGATCAGGAACTGGTTGTTGTCGAAGACCCAGGGGCCGACGGTGCTCTCCAGCTCCTCCCGGTCCACGGTGTGCACGACCTGGTCGTCCACGGTGAACACCATGCCCTGGCTGTCCCAGTCCAGCGCGAAGACCCGGAACCGGGCGCCCACCGGCTCGCCCAGGTCGAGCGAGTTGCCGTAGCCACCGGCACCCCAGTACGCGGGGGCGTGCAGCGTGGAGTGCGTGGCGTTCGGCTCAAGACCGACGTACTCCATGATGTCGATCTCACCGGTGTAGGGCCAGGGCCGCCCGTCGTCGTAGAACGAGGAGCCCAGCATCCAGAACGCCGGCCAGATGCCCTGGCCTTCGGGCACCTGGATCCTGGCCTCGACCCGGCCGTAGGTGAAGTCGAACTTGCCGTAGGTGTTGATCCGGCCCGAGGTGTACTGGCAGGTGGTCGAGCCGCTCAGCGGGTCGACCGGGCAGGTGGTGCCCGGCGTCTCCTCGCGGCGCGCCTCGATCACCAGGTTGCCTTCCCCGTCCATCCGGGTGTTGGCGTCCTCGGTGTACACCTGGAGCTCGTTGTTCTGCGCGGTGCCCGGGTCGGACGTCCACTTGCTCGGGTCGACCGTGCTGTTCGCCGGCCCGTCGAACTCGTCGCTGAACACCAGCTCCAGCGGCTCCTGCGGGTCCGGCGTGACCGGCGGGGCCTCCGGGGCGCCGCCGGTGCCGTACACCTGGAACTCCCAGAGCGAGTAGCCGTAGGGGCTGGACCGCTGGCTGGTGACCAGCCGGACGTAGCGCCCGCTGCCCTCGGCCTCGATGGTCTCCTTGAAGCCGGAGCCCGCAGTGGTCGAGTAGAACGTCTGCCAGTTCTGGTTGTCGTCGGACACCTGGAGCTCGTACGCCGTGGCGTACGCCGGGTCCCACTGGAGCACCACATGGCTGATGTCGGCGGAGGCGCCGAGGTCGACGGAGATCCAGCCGTCGTCGACCCAGCCGCCGTCCTCCGAGGTGGCCCAGCGGCTGGCCGGGTCGTAGTCGAAGGCGCGCTCCGGGAAGCACTCCCAACAGTTGCCGTCGTTCTGCGAGGTGGACGCCTCGGCGGGCTTGTTGTACGACAGCAGCACCGCGTCGGGGTCGATGGCCGCGGTGGCGGGCGAGGTGAGGGTGCCGAGGCCGAGGGCCGCGGCCAGGGCGGCCACGGCCGAGGCGACCATGATCGACCTGTACTTCCTCGGTTTTCTGACGTGCATGATCTCGTCCTGATCCTTTCCGGTGGGGGGTGGCGGCCGACGAGCCGTCCGGGGGGACGGTGACGGGTCGACCACCGTGTCGGTGGGGTCGCGCCGAGCGGCGTCGACGGGGGTACGGGCGGCGGTGGTCGGCACCGCCGCGGTCGGTTCAGCCGATGACGCGTTCCAACTCGGCGATCTGTTCGGTGCGCACGCGGTCGAGGTCGGCGGCGAGGGCGATCGTTCCCGGGTGGCTGCCGGCATCCGTCTCCGAACGGGAGACCGAGGCGGTCTCCTCCAGGAACTCGCGCAGGTGGGCGACGGCCTCCTCGTCGAAGGCCGCTCCGTCCAAGGCGTCCAGCGCGGACAGTTCCTCCTCGGTGACCATGCCGGGCATGTTGTGCCCCCGGTGCAGGTCCTCGTAGACCACGCCGGCCTCCTCCAACAGGGCGCGCAGGGCGGTGATTTCCTCCTGGACGCGGGGGACCAGGCCGGTGGCGTGGTCCCGCAGGTCCGGGTTCTCGCCGCGTTCCCCGACGGTTTCGAGGAGCGGCAACAGGCGTTCGTTGACCGGGATCATCAACTGGGTCCAGGCCAGGTCGGTGGCGCTCAGGCCGCCGATCCCGCCGTCGCCGTCCCCGGTGGCCTCCGGGTCCTCCGGGGCGGCGTCCGACTCCTGGCCGTCAGCTGGTTCGTCCTCCGACGAGGGGCCGTCCGGCGTTCGAGGCGCGTCCTCGGTGGGCGTCGGGTCCCCGCCCGCCCGCCCGTCCGACGATCCGCCGCAGCCGCCGAGCAGCAGCGCGGCGAGCAGTGCCCCGACAACTCGCGTGGCCGCCTTGCCCGTCATCCGGTCTCCCTGGTCCGGCATCGGCCCGTATGAGACGACGAGCCGATGCCTTGTCACTTCGTTGTCTGGTCGCTTTCCACTGCTCGGCCCTGCTTCAGGCCGCGTCGCTCCCGGATGGACCGGGGATCGCTCAGCCGGGGATGCCGTCCGCGCCGCACTTGATCACGGGGCGGATGCAGTCCTCGACGCGACGGAGCATTTCGTCCTCCGGCCACGCGTTGAAGAAGTCACCGTGCATCGTGTATCCGGGTCCTGATGCCAACTCGAAGCGAGAGGGATCACCGTTCACCGGGTAACGCAGCACCTGGCGCAGCTTGGGCACCGGCACGGGGTGGGTGGAGGGGCATTCGCCGGCGACCGGGTAGGCCATGTGGCTCTTGTGGTCGGGCGAGTCCAGGTTGACGCCGTCCCAGCACTGCGGGAAGTCCAGGTAGGACTCAAGAGCGGTGCCTTCGGGGCAGTTCACGAAGTCCTGCGAGGGGTTCACATGCCCCGCGTGCAGACAGGACCAGCGAGCGATCGTGCCCTCGGGTGAGGTGGCGACGGCGTCGCCGGCCACGATCTTCAGGCCCTGCGGCAGCGGCTGTGTCTGTGCCACGACCGCATCGTTGACGCCCTCACCCAGGTAGTAGAACGTGGCGCTCTGGGGCTCGACCGGCTGACCGTCCACGAACAGGGTCGGGACCCAGTAGGAGGAGAGGTCGATATTGGGGTCGCAGGTGCTCGTCGAGTTCAGCAGATCGCCCAGGTTGGTGTGGGCGTTGGTCGCCCTGCTGCCGAAGAAGCTGTGCGAGTGCGAGGCCCCGGGCAGGCCGGGGAAGATGATCGGGTCGTCGGGCGCGCGGTGGCTGAACTCGCACTCGGCGAGGAACTCGGCGACGTACACGGCCTCCGCCCCGACCTCGCCCGCGGCGGGCTGCTCCGTCTCGGCCGCACCCGCCGTGCCCGTGACCACCAGCGAGGCCAGCAGTCCGGTGAAGGCCACGGAGGCCAGCAGGATGCGTCGCGGTCTGCTCCACAACGACGTGAGAGATGGGATTTTTTTCACGGCTCTCCTTTATGGGGGTGTGGGGGGCCTCTCGCACTCCGGTGATCGAGCGAGAGGCCAGAGAGCGCTCTCTGGAAGCGGAACATAGAAGTGCCAGGAGGCACCGTCAAGGAGTCCCGCAGATTCCCGGAACCGACGCCTATTCGCCCGCAGGCATCGCTGACTGCCCGTGAGGTGCGGAGAGACCAAGATCAGAGAGCGCTCTCTGATCTTGGTCCCGGGACCCGGGCCGGGAAACCCGGCGGGCTCGGCGGAGGGCGCCGGTACTACCCTGGCGAGGGAACGAACCCACGGGAGCCCGGCGAACCGGGCTGAGAGGGAGGCTGGTCGGCCTCCGACCGTACGCACCTGATCCGGGTCATGCCGGCGAAGGGAGGAGGCGTGATGGCCACGCGCGACACCGGACGAACGGGACCGGCCGCACCCGATGTGGTGGTGGTCGGCGGCGGGGTGATCGGACTGACCACCGCATGGCGGGCGGCGCAACGCGGCCTCGCCACGGTCGTGGTCGACCCGCGTCCCGGCGGTGGCGCCGCCGGGGTGGCGGCCGGGATGCTCGCCGCGGTCACCGAACTCCACCACGGCGAGGAGACGTTGCTCGCGCTCAACCTGGCCTCGGCGGACCGCTACCCCGCCTTCGCCGCCGAGTTGACCGAGGCCACCGGCGTCGACGTCGGCTACCGGGCCTGCGGCACCCTCGCCGTGGCCAGGGACGCCGACGACCGCGCCCGGCTGCGGGAGTCGCATCTGCTCATGCGCCGATGCGGCCTGGACGTCGCCTGGTTGACCGGCCGGGAGTGCCGACGGCTTGAACCCATGCTGGACCCCGGCGTCCGGGGCGGGCTACGGGTCGACGGCGACCATCAGGTCGACCCCCGCCCGCTGGTCGAGGCGCTGCGGACGGCCTGCCGAAGCGTCGGCGTCGGCTGGCGGCGGGAGGCGGCCACCGAACTGCTGGTCTCCGGCGGCCGCGCGGTGGGCGTCGCGCTGTCCGGCGGCGACCGACTGACCGCGGCGCAGACCGTGTTGGCCGCCGGCGCGCACAGCGGGACGCTGGCCGGGCTGCCGCCCGAGGTGGCGGTCCCGGTGCGGCCCGTGCAGGGCGAGATCCTGCGGCTGCGCGATCTGCCGGGCCGGCCCCCGCTGCTCGGCCGCACGGTGCGGGCGGTGGTGCGCGGCACCGAGGTCTATCTGGTGCCCCGGGTCAGCGGCGAGCTGGTGGTCGGGGCCACCTCCGACGAACGCGGCTGGGACACCCGGGTCACCGCCGGAGGCGTCTACCAACTGCTGCGCGACGCACACGAGTTGGTGCCCGGCATCGCCGAACTCCCGCTGCTGGAGACGCGCGCCGGGCTCCGTCCCACCACGCCGGACAACGCGCCCCTGCTGGGCCCGACCGCGCTCCCCGGGCTCCAGCTGGCCACCGGCCACCACCGCAACGGGGTGCTGCTCGCGCCGATCACCGGCGAGGTGCTGGCCGACGCCCTGACCGGCGGCGAACTCCCCGACCACGCACGCCCGTTCCACGCCGGCCGCTTCGCCGGCAGCACCGAAGCGAGGGTCCCCTCATGACCGAGAGCACCGAACGCGCCGAACGCGCCGAAAGCACCCGCCGACGGATGGCGGTCCGGGTGAACGGGGAGCCGCGTGCGCTGCCCGGGGGTACCGTACTGGCAACGCTGGTCGGCGAGTTGACCGGCGCCACGGCGGGGATCGCGGTGGCGGTGAACGAGACGGTGGTCCCCAGGGACCGCTGGCCGGAGACCACACTGGCGGACGGTGACCGGGTCGAGGTGCTCACCGCGGTCCAGGGAGGCTGACGTGAACGAGAACCCGGGCACCCCACAGGACGGGCCCGTCGACGAACCCCTGGCGGACGAACCCCTGGCGGACGAGCCCCTGGTGTTCGGCGCGACGCGACTCTCCTCGCGGCTGATCATGGGCACCGGGGGCGCACCCAGCCTGTCCGTGCTGGAGGAGGCGCTGCGCGCCTCGGGCACCGAGCTGACCACGGTGGCGATGCGCCGCGTGGCCCCCGACACCCGGGGCTCGGTCTTCTCCCTGCTGACCAGGCTGGGGATCGCCGTGCTGCCCAACACCGCCGGCTGCCATACGGCGGGCGAGGCGGTGTTGACCGCCCGGCTGGCCAGGGAGGCGTTGGGCACCGAGCTGGTGAAGCTGGAGGTGATCGCCGACGAACGCACCCTGCTGCCCGACCCGGTGGCCACCCTGGAGGCGGCCGAGACGCTGGTGGACGACGGGTTCACCGTGCTGCCGTACACCAACGACGATCCGGTGGTGGCCCGTCAGCTGGAGGAGGTGGGCTGCGCCGCGGTGATGCCGCTGGGCTCGCCCATCGGTTCGGGGCTCGGCATCCGCAACCCGCACAACTTCCAACTGATCACCGAGCGGGCCGGCGTTCCGGTCGTTCTGGACGCGGGCGCCGGCACCGCCTCGGACGCGGCGCTCGCGATGGAGCTGGGCTGCGCCGGGGTGATGCTGGCCTCCGCGGTCACCAGGGCGCGGCGTCCCGCCGTGATGGCGGCGGCGATGCGGGACGCGGTGACGGCGGGACGGCTGGCCCGGCTGGCGGGGCGGATCCCCCGTCGGCACTTCGCCGAAGCCTCGTCCCCCATGGACGGGTTGGCCGCTCTCGACCCCGAACGCCCGGCTTTCTCATACTGATATACGATTCCGCTGCTCGCCCCGGGATGGGGGGAAAACACGATCTGACCTTGGGAGATCAGTTGAGCACACCGTCACAGCCGGGGGGATCACAGGACGGCGTTCCGCCGGACCGACCGGCCGCGCCGCCGGGCGCCGGGTTCGGCCCGCCGCAGCCGCCCGCGGGTCCCGGCGGGGGCGGCTACGGCCCGCCCGGCGGCTACCCTCCGCCGGGTCCGCCACCCGGTCCCGGCTATGGCCAGGGCGGCTGGGGGCCGCCGCCCAAGGCGCCGCTGAACACCCTGGCGGTGACGGCGTTCGCGCTGTCCCTGGTGCTGCTGTTCCCGGTGGCGCTGGTGCTGGGCATCATCGCGCTGGGACGCGTCGGCACCGGCCGTGAGCGCGGCAAGGGCCTGGCCGTCGCGGCGATCTGCCTGGCGTCGGCGCAGATCGTGGCCCTCGCGGTGGCCGTTCCGCTGGCGCTGGACGACTCGGACGACACGTCGTCGGAGAGCCGGGAGAGTTCCGAGGGGCTGCCCGAGGAGGAGTCCCCCGAGCCCGCCGAGCCGACCGGGCCGGAGGAGGAGCCGGAACCGGACGACGACGAGCCGGGCGCCGGGGGCGTGGACACCATCGTCTTCGACCTCGACGTGCGCGACTGCTTCGATCCGCCCGGTGGCCTCGGCGCCTACGAGGAGGAGGGCGCGCTGGAGCAGACGGTCTCGGTGGTCCCCTGCGACCAGCCGCACGAGGCCGAGGCGTACGGGCGGTTCGAGGTGACCGGGTACGACGCGTTCCCCGGCGCCGACGAGCTGACCGCCCTGGCCGACCAGCGGTGCCCCGAGCTGGTCCAGCCCTATGTGCTGGACACCTGGGCGCTGCCGGCCGAGGCCCAGCCGTACTACTACCACCCCGAGGTCACCAGTTGGCGGCTCGGCGACCGCGAGATCCTCTGCTTCTTCGGCCATGTCGACGGCGGTTCGCTCGACGACTCGCTGTGGCGGGACCCGGCGGAGCTGGACGAGGAGGCGCTGACCTACCTCGAACTCACCATGCCGCTTGAGCTGGTCTTCTGGAACGAGCCGCTGGCGGATGACGACACGGCGGCCCAGCAGGAGTGGGCGACCGGGCTGGTCGACACGATGGAGACGGAGATGGCCGCGCTCTCGGCCGCCGACTGGCCGCTGGTCGCCGACGAGATCGAATCGCTGCTGGCGGCCAGGGAGGGCAGCCTCGCCCACTGGAACGCGGCGGCCGGGGCGACGGGCGACGACTTCTGGGCCGCCGTCGACGAGGGGTACGCGGCGATGGGCATCGAGGTCGAGATGGAGATCAGGTCGGCCCTGGGCCTCGCCCTGGGCTGAGCGTCGGGATCGCTGTCGAAGCGGCCGTGGGGACGGCCGCTTCGACGACCGGCCGGATCGGACGGTTTCCGTCACCGTTCCGCTGCGGTCGTGCTGCGGTCCGGCAGCGGTCGTGCCGCCAACCGGTCGGCGGGGGCCGGGTGGCCGACCGCTCCGGCGTAAAATCGGGCGCTGTGGACACCACCGTGCATGACCCGTTGATCGGACGCGTGCTCGACGGCCGGTACGAGGTCGTCGAGCGGATCGCCGTGGGCGGCATGGCCACGGTGTACCGCGCCGTGGACACCCGGCTGGATCGCACGCTCGCCCTCAAGGTGATGCACCCCTCGCTGGTCGGCGACAGCGAGTTCGTGGCGCGGTTCATCCGCGAGGCCAAGTCGGTGGCCCGCCTCGACCACCCCAATATCGTCGGGGTGTTGGACCAGGGCGCCGACGGCGCCTATGTCTATCTGGCGATGGAGTATGTCGCGGGCTGCACGCTGCGCGATGTGCTGCGCGAACGGGGCGCGCTGCCGGTGCGCGCGGTGCTGGACATCCTGGAACCGATGCTGGCCGGTCTCGCCGCCGCGCACCGCGCGGGCCTGGTGCACCGGGACATCAAGCCGGAGAACGTGCTGATCGGCGCCGACGGCCGGGTCAAGGTGGCGGACTTCGGCCTGGTCAGGACGGTGGACACGCAGACGTCCGCGCATACCGGATCGCTGCTGGGCACGGTCTCCTATCTGGCGCCCGAGCAGATCGAGAGCGGCGCGGTGGACGCCCGCACCGATGTGTACGCGTGCGGGATCCTGCTCTACGAGATGCTGACCGGCGGCAAGCCCCATACGGGGGACTCGCCCGCCCAGGTCCTCTTCGCCCATGTGAACCACGAGGTGCCGGCGCCGTCCGAGGCGGTTCCCGGGCTGCCCGGCCAACTCGACCTGCTGGTGGCCGCCGCCACCGCCCGCGTTCCCGCCCGTCGGCTCACCGACGCGGCGGCGATGCTGGCCCAGGCGCGGGGGGCCCGCGCCGCGCTGACCGACGCCCAGCTGGACGCGCCGCCGCCGCCCTGGCTGGAACGCGAAGGCCGGGGCGACGACGCGGAGTCGGGTTCGGAGGACGCGACCAGGCGGGTGCCGGTCCCGGCCGCCGCGCGGCCCGCGGGGGATGTCGGGGAGACGAACCGCACCACCCGGATCGAGCTGCCGGCCGGCGCGCCGCCGCCGCCCGCCGACGAGCCGCCCGTCCGCCGGCGTCGGCTCTCCCGGCGCGGGGTGCTGTCGCTGGTGGTCGCCGGCGTGCTGCTGCTCGCCGGCGGCCTCGGCATCTGGTACATCAACTCCGGCCAGTTCCTGCGCACTCCGGGGGTCTACGACCTGCCGCGCGCCGAGGCCGAACAGGTGCTGCGGGACGCCGGGCTCGGCGTCCGGGTGACGGAGGACTTCTCCGACAGCGTCGAGGCGGGGCATGTCATCTCCACCGATCCGGAGCGCGGCGAGCGGGTGCGCAAGAACGCCACGGTGACGCTGGTGGTCTCGCAGGGCCCGCCGATCTCCGAGGTGCCCAACCTGCGGGGCGTCCCGCTGGCGGAGGCCCAGGAGCAGCTGGCCGAGGCGGGGTTGGTGGCCGGCGAGGAGGACTGGCGGTTCTCCGCCGAGGTGCCGCAGGGCGCGGTGATCGAGACGGATCCGGAGCCCGGCGCCGAGCGCCGTCCGGGATCCGCCATCGATCTGGTGGTCAGCAGGGGCCAGGAGATCCCGGTGCCCCGGGTGGTCGGCGAGCCCGAGGGAACGGCGATGCAGCGCCTCAGGGAGGCGGGCTTCGAGGTCGAGGTGGCCCCGGAGCGCGTGCACTCCGAGGAGGAGTCGGGCACCGTGGCCGAGCAGTCCCCCGGCTCGGGGCAGAGCGCGGCCGAGGGCGACACGGTCGAACTCACCATCTCCAAGGGCCCGGAGATGATCCTGGTGCCCGATGTGCGCGGAATGAGCGAGGGCGAGGCCAAGGATGTCCTGGAGGGCCTTGGCTTCCGGGTGAACGTCAACCAGCTCTTCTTCACCGGCACGGTCTTCAACCAGTCGATCAGGGACGACGAGGCGCCACGCGGTTCGACGATCACCATCTGGGTGCGCTGAACACCGCCAATCAGCGGCAGAATCCGCCAATTCACACGCTCGGACCCTTTGCCACCGCATAGCAGCGGTTATCGTGACGCGCATCACAGGACTAAGGTCCTATACGAAAGCGGTTAGTGCTCTTTTCGAGTTCCAGGCGCCGGCCATAACGCCGCCAATCGGGTTCCTGGCGCGGCGCCACACTACGCCATCTAGTACATAGGGTTATTGCATTTCGTTTTTAAGGGCTGTTAACAAGGGCCATCGCGATCCGCGAGAAACACGCGAGAACACGAGGACCCCTGAATGCCCGCTCACCCAGGTCCCGCCGGGACCAGCAACTCGACGACCGGCAACACGACCGGCAAGTCCGGCAGAAGCAGCGCGAAGGGATGGCGGCGCACGGCCACCGCGGCGCTCGCCACCACGGGCCTGGCCGCCGTGGCCCTCGGCGTCGCACCGGTCGCCGCCGGCTCCCCCGACCGAACTTCCGGCGCCCAGGGCGACGATGTCTCCTGGGATATCAAGGCGGCCGACGTGCCGGGACAGGCCGCGGCCGCCAACCCCGCCCCGGAGACCGCCGGTTCGACCGAGGAGCCGGCCGATCTGACGTCCGCGCTGGCCGAGGTCGCCGAACTCCGCCGGCAGAGCGCCGAACTCGCCGAGACCCAGGCCGCCGAACAGGCGGAGATAGAGCGCCGGGCGGCCGAGGAGCGAGCGGCCGAACAGGCCGCGAGCCGCAGCGCCGAGCGGGCCAGGAAGCCGGCCCCCGAGGCGAAGGCCGACGCCAAGCCGGCCGCCGAGCCGGCGGCGGCCCCGGCACCCGAGCCGGAGCCCGCGCCGGCCCCCGAGCCCGAGCCGGAGCCGGCCCCGGAACCGGTGGCCCCGCAGTACCCGGACAACCTCGACGGCTGGATCCGCGAGGCCCTGGACATCATGGCCGCGAACGGAATTCCCGGCACCTATGAGGGACTTCACCGGAACATCATCCGGGAGTCCAGCGGTGATCCCAACGCGATCAATCTCTGGGATATCAACGCGATCAACGGAACTCCGTCCATCGGTCTGCTCCAGGTGATTCAGCCGACGTTTGACGCGTATCACGTTCCCGGTACCCCGTACGACCTTTACGATCCGGTCGCCAACATCGTTGCCGCCGCCAACTACGCCTGGGACCGCTACGGTTCCATCGACAATGTGAACGGCCCCTACTGAGCCGGCTCCCGGCGGGACGGCGGGACCTGGCAGGCTTGGCCCGTGGCAGCAGAGGCACGGCGAGCGGCCGGCACGGCAACGGCGACCGGTCGAGGTCGCAATCCGATCGGCGGTCATGTCCCCGTGGCGGGGGGCCTGGCCGCCGTCGGGGTGCGTTACGCCCGGTCCATCGGGGCCGAGGCGCTTCAGGTGTTCGTCGCCAACCCCCGCGGCTGGGCCACCCCGCCGGGCGATCCGGCCCAGGACGAACGGTTCGCCGCCGCCTGTGCCACCGACGGGCTGCCCGCCTATGTCCACGCGCCGTATCTGATCAACCTGGGCTCGCACAACGAGACCACGGCCGAACGTTCGGTGGTCTCGCTGCGGCACTCCCTGCGCCGGGCCGCGGCCATCGGCGCTTCGGGCGTGGTGGTGCACACCGGGTCGGCCACCGGCGGCAGGACCCGGGAGACGGCCCTGGCCCAGATACGCCGCCTGTTGGCGCCGCTGCTGGAGGAACTGTCCGAGACCGGCCCCCGGCTGCTGTTGGAGCCGACGGCCGGTCAGGGCTTCTCGCTCTGCTCGCTGGCCGCCGATCTGGGCCCCTATCTGGCCGCCGTCGACCACCATCCCCGGGTGGGGATCTGCCTGGACACCTGCCACGCGTTCGCCGCCGGACACGATCTGGCGGCACCCGGCGGGGCCACCGCGCTGCTGGACGAGTTGGAGCGGGTCGCAGGGCCCGGGCGGCTGGGACTGATCCACGCCAACGATTCCAAGGCCGGCGTCGGCAGCCGCCTGGACCGTCACGAGAACATCGGCGCCGGCGCGATCGGCGCGGCCGCCTTCGCCGAACTGCTCGCCCACCCGAGCACCGCCGGCGTGCCCCTGGTCATCGAGACCCCGGGCGGCCCGGACGGCCACACCGCCGACATCACCCGCCTGATCGCCCTGCGCGATCACGGCTGACCCCAGCGGCAGCGGTTACGGCTCGGGGCCGTCCTGGGGGGACTCCTGGTAGGAGTAGCGCTGTTCCTGCCAGGGGTCGCCCACGTTGTGGTAGCCGCGTTCCTCCCAGAAGCCCCGGCGGTCGGCGGTCATGTACTCCACGCCGCGCACCCACTTGGGGCCCTTCCAGGCGTACAGCCCCGGCACCACCAGACGCACCGGGAAGCCGTGTTCGGCGGTGAGCAGTTCGCCGTCCCTGTGGGTGGCGAAGAGCGTGGTGTCGGCGGCGAAATCGGCCATCCGGACGTTGGCGCTGTAGCCGTACTCGGCCCAGATCATCACATGGGTCACCCCATCGGCCGGCGGCGCCAACCGCAGGATCTCCGCCGCCGGCACCCCGCCCCACTCCACGTCCATCATGCTGAACTTGGTGACACAGTGCAGATCGGCGACCACCGTATGGTACGGAAGCGCCGAGAAGTCCTCGTGGTTCCAGCAGTGCTTGTCCCCGTCAGCGGTGGCGCCGAAGACGCGGAACTCCCAGCGTTCCGGGCGGAACCGGGGCACCGGGCCGTAGTGCGTCACGGGCCAGCCGCGTTGCAGCCGCTGCCCCGGCGGCAGCCGGTCCCCGCGGTTCTCCGGCTGACCCATGCCTCCATGGTGACAGACCCCGTCGACGGGCTCGCACCGCCACCCCCGACGGCCCGAATCAGGTCAATTCGGTAAGCCTTCGCTTACTGGACGAACTGCCGTACCAATGCCACGATGCGGCGACACACAGCCGCGAAACCAGGCGCGGCCCCAGGAAGGAGTATGCCCAGCATGCAGGGTGATCCCGAGGTCATCGAGTTTCTGAACGAGCAGCTCACCGCCGAACTCACGGCGATCAACCAGTACTTCCTGCACGCCAAACTCCAGGAGAACTACGGCTGGACCAAGCTCGCCGCGTACACCAGGGCCGAGTCCTTCGACGAGATGCGCCACGCGGAGGTGCTCACCGACCGCATCATCTTCCTGGAAGGGCTCCCCAACTACCAGCGTCTCTTCCACGTTCGGGTGGGCCAGTCCGTCACCGAGATGTTCCAGGCCGACCGGCAGATCGAGGTCGAGGCGATCGACCGGCTCCGGCGCGGGGTGGAGGTCATGCGGGCCAAGGGCGACATCACCTCGGCCAAGATCTTCGAGTCGATCCTGAAGGACGAGGAGCACCACATCGACTATCTGGACACCCAGTTGGAGTTGGTGGAGAAGCTTGGCGAGGCGCTTTATCTGGCCCAGCAGATCGAGCAGCCCAGCGAGGCCTGACGCCCCCTCACGCCCCGCCCGGCGGCCCGTCAGACGCCCAGCGCCGCCGGCACCCTCATCGGCCCGACCTCGGGCGCTGCCGGCACGGCCGGCACCACGGGAGCCCGGGGCACCGCGCCCGTCGAAGCGGCCGTCGGGGCGACCGTCGAGGCGGTGGCCTCCGCCGGCGGGCAGTTCCGGGCCAGCAGCCCCTGGATACGGCGGACGCAGGAGCCGCAGTCCGTGCCCGCCCGGCACTCGGCCGCCAGCCGCCGGGGCGTACAGGCACCGGCCGCCGCATGGTTCCGCACCTGTTCCTCGGTGACGCCGAAGCACGAGCAGACGTACACGCGTTACTCCCTGGAGCGGATCGGCCGGACGAACAGGATCAGTGAGGTAAACCTAACCTTACTCTCCCTTCCGGTGAGCGGAAAAGCGCCCCGGGATGTGGTCAGCACCACGTCCCGGGGCGGTTTCACACGCCGGTCGGCCGTATCAGGAGCGGTACATCTCCGCCACCAGGAAGGCCAGGTCCAACGACTGGCTGCGGTTGAGTCTGGGGTCGCAGGCCGTCTCGTACCGCTGGTGGAGATCGTCGACGAAGATCTCGTCGCCGCCGCCCACGCACTCGGTGACATCGTCGCCGGTCAGCTCCACATGGATGCCGCCCGGGTGGGTGCCGAGCGCCTTGTGGACCTCGAAGAAGCCCTTCACCTCGTCCAGCACGTCGTCGAACCTGCGGGTCTTGTGCCCGGAGGCCGCCTCGAAGGTGTTGCCGTGCATCGGATCGCAGATCCACGCCACCTGGGCGCCCGAGGAGGTGACCTTCTCGACCAGGGCCGGCAGCCGGTCACGGATCTTGTCGGCCCCCATCCGGGTGATGAAGGTGAGTCGGCCGGGACGGCGGTCCGGGTCGAGGCGGTCGATCAGCGTCAGCGCGTCCTCCGGAGTGGTCGTCGGCCCGAGCTTGACGCCGATCGGGTTCTCGATCCGGGAGGCGAACTCCAGATGCGCGCCATCCAACTGCCGGGTGCGCTCGCCGATCCACACCATATGGCCCGAGACGTCGTACAGCCGGCCGCTGCGCGAGTCCGTCCTGGTCAGCGCGGCCTCGTAGTCGAGGAGCAGCGCCTCGTGGGAGGCGTAGAACTCCACGGACTGGAACTCGGCCGGCTCGGCGCCGCACGCCTTCATGAAGTTCAGCGCGTTGTCGATCTCCCGGGCCAGCGCCTCGTAGCGCTGGCCGGCGGCGCTGTTGCGGACGAAGTCCTGGTTCCACGAGTGCACCTGGTGCAGGTCCGCGTAACCGCCGGTGGTGAAGCCGCGCACCAGGTTGAGGGTGGCGGCCGAGCTGTTGTACATCCGCAGCAGCCGGCGCGGATCGGGGACGCGGGCCTCCTCGGAGAACTCGGCGCCGTTCACCGAGTCGCCCCGGTAGGTGGGCAGCGTGACGCCGTCCCTGGTCTCGGTGGGCTTGGACCTGGGCTTGGAGTACTGTCCCGCGATACGGCCGATCTTGACCACGGGCACCGCGGCCGCGTACGTGAGCACCGCGCTCATCTGCAGCAGCGTCTTGAGCTTGGCCCGGATCTGGTCCGCGCCCACCTGGTCGAACGCCTCCGCGCAGTCCCCGCCCTGGAGGACGAACGCACGGCCCTGGGCGACCTCGGCTATCCGGTCCCTCAGCTGGTCGCACTCGCCGGCGAAGACCAACGGCGGATAGCCGGCCAGCTCCTCCGTCACGGCGCGCAGAGCGGCCGGGTCCGGATACTCCGGCTGTTGTGCTGCGGGCAGGTCTCGCCAGGACTCGATGGAGCTGCTGTCAGCGTTCACGGTCACCCCTCCAGATTACGGGGTGAGGTCGGCGGAGTTTCCCTCCGCTCGCCCTGTGAGACGGGAGCCACAGAGGGCGCCCGGGCCTGGCGCACGCCGGCGCCCGTGCCCTACAGTGCGGGGCATGAACGCGCGACTGATCACCACCTGGTGGTGGACCGCACTTCCGGCGGCCCACTGACCGCGCGTTCCCAGCAACCGACGCGAAGGCCGCCCGAGGGGCGGCCTTCGGCGTTCGCGGCGGCGGACACCCGGCCCTCCCGAGGAGGGTCCTCGCCTCGTCCCACCCTGGAAGAGGCCCATCGTGAACCGTTCGCAGGACACCCCAGAAGCGTCCGCAGTGCTGGCCGAACTCCGCGCCGGCGACGGCCCGTTCGCCCTGCTCAGGCGCCGCACGCCCGGGCGTGACACCGACCTCGTCGAGGTGCTGACCGGCCCGGTGACGACCGTCGGGCGGATCGACGAGATCCCGCTGCCGGCGGACGTCAGGGGCCCGGCCGCCCTGGCGCTGCTGCCCTTCCGCCAGCTGGCCGAGCGCGGGTTCGAGGTGACCGACGACGGCACCCCGTTGACGGTGCTGCGCCCCGAGCGGGTGCGTGAGCTGCCGCTGGCCGAGGCGCTGGCCGCGCTGCCGACGCACCGGGTGACGGTGCGCGACGGCGCCTTCGATGTCTCGGACGAGGAGTACGGCGCGACCGTGCGCGCGGTGCTGGCCGAGGAGATCGGCTCCGGGCAGGGCGCCAACTTCGTGATCAGGCGGACCTTCACCGGGGTGCTCGAAGGGTTCGACCGGGGCGACGCGCTGGCGCTCTTCCGCCGCCTGCTGGCGGCCGAACGCGGCGCCTACTGGACCTTCCTGGTGCACACCGGGGACCGGGTGCTGGTGGGCGCGAGCCCCGAGGCGCATGTCCGGATGACCGGCGGCACGGTGGTGATGAACCCGATCAGCGGCACCTACCGCTATCCCGCCGAAGGCCCCTCCCTGGCCGGCCTGCTGACGTTCCTCGGCGACCGCAAGGAGATCGAGGAGCTGTCCATGGTGGTGGACGAGGAGCTGAAGATGATGTGCGCGGTCTGCGACCAGGGCGGCACGGTGGTCGGGCCCCGGCTGCGCGAGATGGCCCATCTGGCGCACACCGAGTACGAGTTGCGCGGGCGCAGCTCCCGGGGGGTGCACGAGGTGCTGCGGGAGACGATGTTCGCGCCCACCGTCACCGGCAGCCCGGTGGAGAACGCCTGCCGGGTGATCGCCCGGCACGAGGCGGGCGGGCGCGGCTACTACGCGGGGGCGCTGGCGCTGCTGGGCCGGGACGCGGGGGGCGCGCAGACCCTGGACTCCCCCATCCTGATCCGCACCGCGGACATCGATCCGGCGAGCGGCCGGCTGCGGGTCCCGGTCGGGGCCACCCTGGTGCGCGGCTCCGACCCCGGGGGCGAGATCGCGGAGACCCATGCCAAGGCCGCCGGGGTGCTGGCCGCGCTGGGCGTGCGCCCCGCGGCTCCCGCGCCGGCGCGCGCCAGCGGCGCGCGCCCCGGGCTGGCCGAGCACCCCGAGGTGCTGGCGGCCCTGGCCGGTCGCCGCGCCCAGCTCTCCCCGTTCTGGCTGCGCCTCCGGGAGGCGGAGCCGGCCGCCCGTCAACCGGCCGCGGACGCCCGGGTGTTGGTGGTGGACGGCGAGGACACGTTCACCTCGATGCTGGCCCATCTGCTGCGCTCGACCGGCGCCGAGGTGGCCCTGGTGCGCTATGACGAGCCGGGCGTGCGGGAGCGCGCGCTGGCGCATCGGGGCCGGGTGGTGCTGGGCCCGGGGCCCGGCGATCCGGGGGACGCGGACGACCCGAGGATGCGGACGCTGCGGGCGCTCACCGCCGATCTGCTGGCGCACCATCGACACGGTCTGGTCGGGGTCTGCCTGGGCCATGAGCTGATCGCCGCCGAGCTGGGCCTGCCGGTGGTCCGCAAGCGGGTGCCGTACCAGGGGGCGCAGGAGCGGATCGACCTCTTCGGCACCGAACGGGTGGTCGGCTTCTACAACTCCTATACCGCCCGCTGCGACGCGGCGGCGGCCGAGCGGCTGGCCGCGCGCGGGGTGCGGCTGAGCGTGGACGCGGCCAGCGGCGAGGTGCACGCGCTGCGCGGCCCCGGCTTCGCCGGCGTGCAGTTCCACCCGGAGTCGGTGCTGACCCTGCGGGGCCCGGAGATCGTCGCCGACCTGCTCGACGCGACGGCCAACCCCAGCCCGGTGGGCTGACCCCGGGGCGGGGCTCAGCCCTCCTCGGTGCCGGCGCCGCCCTTGGCGGCGTCGGCCAACTCCCGTTTGGCGACGGTGGCGTAGATGTCGACGTACTCCTGGCCTGAGAGCTTCATGATCGCGTACATCACCTCGTCGGTGAGCGAGCGCAGGATGAAACGGTCGCCCTCCATGCCCTGGTAGCGGGTGAAGTCCAGCGGGGCGCCGATCCGGATGCCGGGCCGCATCAGCTTGGGGACCACCTTCCCCGGCGGCTGGATCTTCTCCGTGTCGATCATGGCGACCGGCAGCACGGGGGCCCCGGTGGCCAGCGCCACCCTGGCGAGACCGCCGGGCTTGCCCCGGTAGAGGCGGCCGTCGGGCGAGCGGGTGCCCTCCGGGTAGATGCCGAACAGCTCGCCGCGCTCCAGCACCGCTATCGCGCTGTTGATCGCGGCCTCCCCCGCGCCCCGCGCCCCGGACCTGTCCACCGGCAGCTGACCCACGCCCTTGAAGAAGGCCGCCGTCAACTTCCCCTTGACCCCGGGGGCGTTGAAGTACTCCGCCTTGGCGATGAAGGTGACCCGCCGGTCGAGCACCGCGGGCAGGAAGAAGGAGTCGGAGAACGAGAGGTGGTTGCTGGCCAGGATCGCGGGCCCCGACGCGGGCACGTGCTCCTTGCCCTCCACCCAGGGTCGGAAGGCCGCCTTCAGCCCCGCTCCCACGGACATCTTCATCGCTCCGTACAACAAGACGTACCTCCCGTGTTGACCGGTGCTGACCCTACTGGGCTTTCCCATCCGTGGCGCGCCCCGGAACGGCCCACGTAGGCTGGCCAGGCCCGCCTGTACCCCTGACGGGTACCCAGTCGAAGGGAGCCGTCGCCGATGCGCCTTCTGCCCGGCGCCGAGCCGTATCGCCACATCCCCGACGAAGGGGCCGAGGTGGGGGTGCTGCTGTGCCACGGCTTCACCGGCAGCCCGCAGTCGCTGCGGCCCTGGGCCGAGCATCTCGCCGCCCAGGGGTTCGCCGTCTCGCTGCCGCTGCTGCCCGGGCACGGGACGCGCTGGCAGGACATGCGGCACACCGGCTGGCCGGACTGGTACGCGGCCGTGCACCGGGAGCTGCTGGCGCTGAACGACCTCTGTGCCCGCGTGGTGGTCTGCGGTCTCTCGATGGGCGGCGCGCTGGCGCTGCGGCTGGCCGCGCGCCAGCCGGGGAATGTCCACGGCCTCGCGTTGGTTAACCCGGCGCTCACCTTTCCCGCCGTCAAGGGCGCGGCTTTGGGGGTGTTGCGGCATCTGTTGCCCAGCACGCCGGGGCTGGTGGGCGATATCGCCAGGCCGGGGGTGCGTGAGGTGGGCTACGACCGGGTGCCTTCGCACGCCGCGTACTCGCTGCGCGAGCTGTTCTCCCTGGTGCGCGCCGAACTCGCGCAAGTGACCCAGCCCCTGCTGCTGACGCACAGCGCGGTGGATCATGTGGTGCCGCCGTCGGACTCGGCGCTGCTGCTGTCCTCGGTCTCCTCCGTCGATATCCGGGAGGTGCTGCTGACGGACAGTTTCCATGTGGCCACCCTGGACCACGACGCGGAGCGTATCTTGCAGGAGACGGACGCCTTCATCACTCGCCTCGTGACAAGGAAGACTGCCCGTGACGGAACGTGACCAGGAGCGCGGTGACGGCCGCGATCCGATCGACGAGGAAGCCGCCTGGGCGGAGATCGTCGCCGGCTACGGCGAGGAGCCCGCCGATCCGCCGGGCGTCTGGCCCCGCGCGGAGGATGTCGAGCCGATCGAACGCTCGGACCGCCTGCCGGAAGAGGTGTTGAACGAGCTGCCGCAGGATCTCACGCCGCGCGAGGCGGGCCCGCGCGATCCGGGGCCGCGCGACTGGGTGGCCGACGAGGAGGACGAGGGCCATTTCGAGCCGCCCGAGCCGCCACCGCTGCCGGAGACCGATCTGACCACCAAGGTCGCCTGGATCGCGGTGCTCGGCGGCCCGCTGCTGCTGATCGTCACGGTGCTGCTGCAGCAGCGGATGTCCTGGTGGGTCGTCACGCTGGGCGTGGGCGGCTTTCTCGGCGGCTTCGCGACCCTGGTCTCCCGGCTGCGCGACGGCGAGGACGACTGGCAGGACCCGGGCAACGGCGCGGTGGTCTGACGCCGGGCGCGTTCAGACGGTCAGCTCGGCCAGCACCGGGAGATGGTCGGAGGCGCGGACGAGATCCCCGGCGGCCGGCTCCGTCGGCACCCCGCAGGAGCGCACGGAGACCGGCTCGGTGCAGAGCACGGCGTCGATCCGGCGCCGCGCCGCCCCGGCCGGATAGGTGAACTCGCCGCCGGCGGGCGCCCGTTCCCAGCCGTCCTTGAGCGTGCCCGCCAGCCGGCGGAAGGTGGGACCGCCGGCCGGCTCGTTGATATCGCCGGCCACCACCCCGGCGGGGACGCCCATCGCGGCCAGCCGGCGCAGCAACAGCTCGCCCTGGGCCCGGCGTTCGGCGTTCAGCAGGCTCAGATGGCAGCTGATCACCGCCAGCCTGGTGTCCCGGCCGAAGCGCAGCACCGCCGTGGCGAGCCCGCGTCGGTGGGCTCCCCTGGTGAGCGGGAAGGTGATGTCCTCGGCGCGCTCGACGGCGACCCGCAGCCCGGAGAGGATCATGGTGCCGCAGGACGGCGCCCCGCCGGTGACCGTGACCAGGCCGCTCTCCCTGGCCAGTCGGGCGGCGTGCTTGCGCCAGCGGAAGAAGCGCGGCACCTCCTGGAGGCAGACCACATCGGGCGCCGTGGCCCGGATCACCCGGGCCACGGCGTGCCGGTCGTCACGCAGCGACCTGACGTTGTAGCTGAGCACCCTGACCGTGACGGACAACGCCGCGCCCGCCTTCGTCAGCCCTGCCTGGCCAGGTCGGCGGCGCCCACCAGCCCTGCGCGGCCGCCGAGTTGGGCGGCCAGCACCTGGGCGTGCGGACGGTGCCGACCCCCGACCAGCCAGCGGCGGAACGACTTACGGATCGGATCGAGGACGAGATCCCCCTCGTCGGAGACGCCGCCGCCGACGATAAAGGCGGACGGGTCGAAGAGGGACGCCAGATCGGCGAGCCCGGCGCCGGCCCAACGGGCCAGCTCCCGGAAGGAGTCCACGGCGACCCGGTCGCCCTGCCGGGCGGCGTCGCTGACATGCCGGCCCTCGATGCCCTCCGGGGTGCCGTCGCCCATGCCCAGCAGCAGTTCGGCGTTCTCCGGGGTGGCCGAGGCGCGCTGCCTGGCATAGCGGACCAGGGCCCGCCCGGACGCGTACTGCTCCCAGCAGCCCTGGCTGCCGCAGCCGCACAGCAGGCCGTCCGGCACCACCCGGAGATGGCCGAACTCGCCGGCGACGCCGAAGCGTCCACGGTGCAGCTTGCCGCCGATGATGATGCCGCCGCCGAGGCCGGTGCCCAAAGTGATGCACACCACATCGTCATGGCCGGCGCCGGCGCCGAAGCGGTACTCGCCCCAGGCGGCGGCGTTGGCGTCGTTCTCCACCACGACGGAGAGGCCGACCCGCTGCTCGATCTTGTCCTTGAGGGCTTCGTGCCGCCAGCGGATGTTGGGGGCGAAGAGCACGGTGGCCCGCTTGTCGTCGACATAGCCGGCGGCGCCGATGCCCACCGCGTCGGCCGAAGTCCCCTCCCCCACCGACTTGATGGCGGCCGCGATGGCCTCGATCACGCCCTCGGGGGTGGGCGGGGTCGGAACCTGAGAAGTGTCGAGGATCGAACCATCCTCGTCGACCACACCGGCCGCGATCTTCGTACCGCCGATGTCGACGCCGATCGTCAGTCCCATTTGTCCCTCAAGTGAATGTCAGTGGTACCCGCCTCCTGTCCACGTTACCGGAGGTGGCCGGGGGCGTCCCCCGACAGTCAGTCGAGGTCGATACGGTGGGCGCCGCCGGCTCCGGCCGAATCATCCGGGTCGTCACGATTGCCGGGATCCGCGGCCGACTCCGGCCGGGGCGGCTCGGCCGGCTCGTCCGCGCTCGCCGACGGGCGGGCCCAACGGCCCTCCTGATCCAACACCGCGGCCCGGTACGCGGCCAGCAACTCCTGCCCGGCGGACGCCAGATGCTCGAACGCCTGCGCGTTGCGCTCGATCACCGGCTCCACCGCGGACCGCGCCTGGCGCGCCAACGGCTTGGCGAACAGGCCGACCTGGGGCCCGAGACGGGCGCCGAGATCGCCCAGCCGGTCGGCCAGCGTGTCCGCCAGCTTGCGCAACTCCTCGGCTGCGTCCCCGGGCTGCGGCCCGTAGCGGGCGCGCCGCCTGGCCTGCTCGGCGGCCAGATCCTCGGCACAGGCCGCCGCCCATGGATCGCCGTCGTCCGACGCCCCGGCCGCCGGCCGGTCGGTCGGCTCGTCGACGGGGCGCTCGGGATGCTCGGGGTGCTCGGGTGCGTCGCTCATCGCGGCCTCCTGAAGGGTGAGCGTCCCCTTCGACGTTACCGGAACGCCGTCCCCGGGGCGGCCGCCCGGACGACCGGGTCCCGCCCCCTACCCGGGCGACCGGGCCGGCCAGCGGGCCGGGTCGGGGGCGAACCGCACGGTCAGTTCGCCCGCGGTAAAGGCCGCGCCGGCTATCGTGCAGCGACGCGGCGCCGACGGCAGCGCCAGCACCCGGCGGAACGGGCCGACGGTCACCACGAGTTCGTCGCCCTGGCGCACCAGGTCCAGGGCGTCCTTGGCGGCGCCGGGCAGCGGCAGCCTCCACACCAGCAGCCCCTCGTCCGCCAGCCGGTCCTCCCAGACCGGCATCGGACGGGGCAGGTCCGCCGTGGGCGGGGGCGGCAGCAGCTCGGCCAGCGTCGCCGCGTCCGGCTCGGCGACCAGCGTGCGCAGCCGCCGGGGCGGCTGGGCCAGCCGCACGGCCTCGGTGAACCCGGCCAGCACGGCCGCCTGTCGGGCGGCGACGCCGGCCAGCCAGGGATCGGAACCGCCGGGCACCAGGCGGTTGGCGATGATCTCCTCCACGCCGACGCCGTGCAGCGCCAGCCCGGCGAGTGCGGTGCGCAGCGTGGCGGCCGACCGTTCATTCGGCTCGAACACCAGCCGCGCCGACGTGCCCGGCGCCTCGATCAGCCGCTGCCCGTCGGCAAGCGCCTCGTCCCAGCCCTCCGACGCCGTGAACAGGCCGTCCGCCGGCATCGGGATGCTGGCCAGCTGCGCCAGCAGCGGGCGCAGCGCCCTGGCGGTGCGGCGCTCCCTGGGCAGCAGCCGCCGCAGATAGCGGCGCAGCTGCTCGGGCAGCGCCAGCAGCCTGACGGCGTCCAGCGCCGGCGGCAGATCCACCACGACCAGCGGCCAGCGCCCGGCGGCGTGCGCCGCGCGCAACGCGGCCAGCACGGCGAGGGGTTCGGCGCCCGGCAGCTCGGTCAGCTCGTCGTCCTCCAGGGTGGCCGAGCCCAGCGTGGCCAGCGTGGAACGGGCCGCGCGCTGGGCGCCGAGCACCGCCGCGCGGAAGTCGGCGGCCGGATCGATCCGCGCCACCCAGAGCCCGGGCGCCGCCTCGGTCGGCGCCCCGCCGGGCCGCGGTCGGACGCCGCCGAACAGCGCGGCGAGCCGGTCCGCCGGCTCCCGGCTCAGCAGCAGCGTCAACCGGCCGGAACGCGCCCCGGCCAGCGCCGTCGCGGCGGCCACAGCGCTGACGCCGTCGCCGCCGGGACCGGTGACCAGCAGCGTGCGGGACGCATCCGTCACGGGGCGCCCGCGCCGCCCTCGACCCGGGTCTTCAACCCGGCGAGCGCGCGGTCGATGATGACCTTCTCCGCCTTGCGCTTGATGCTGCCCAGCATGGGGATCTTCACGTCGACCGTGAGCTGGTAGGTGACCTCGGTGTGCTTCCCGCCGGCGACCGGCGCCAGCCGGTACGAGCCGTCCAGGGACCGCAGCATCCGCGACCTCACCAGCGACCAGCTGACCGCGTCGGCGTCCTCCCACCGGTAGGCCAGGGTGTGCTCGTCCTTGATCGCTCCCGCGTCGAGCAGCAGCCGCACCTGCTCGGCCCTGCCGCGCTCGTCCCTGGCCAGCACCTCGGCCTCCTTGACCTCCCCGGTCCACTCCGGGTAGCGGTCGAAGTCGGAGATCACCGCCATGACCTCGGCCGGAGTGGCCTCGATGGTGATGCTCGACCTGGTGTGTTCGGCCATCGGATCTGGCTCCTCGCGCTTATCTCCCGGTGCCGTCCCGGGGAAGGCTATCGCGCCTGACAGGCCGCCCCAGGACCGCCTGACACCGCACCGGAGGACGCCGGCCCGCCCCTCGTTCCTACTGGGGAGTAGGCTGCGTGTACCGGGGGCGCTTACGGATACATATAAGAATAAGTATCGGGGGAGAAGAGGAGGAGCGGTGAGGGAGTTCAGCCTGCCGGCCCTGTACACGGTGCCTACGGACGGCGGTCTGCCGGATCTGCTGCGGTCCAACGCGGAACGCCATCCGGACACGGCGGTGATCGCCCGCCAGCGGGACGGCGGCTGGCACGATCTGACCGCCACCGAATTCCTCGCCGAGGTCCAGGCCGTCGCCAAGGGCCTGGTCAGGTCCGGTGTCCAGCCGGGCGACCGGGTGGGCCTCCTCTCCCGCACCCGGTACGAGTGGACCCTCTTCGACTTCGCCATCTGGACGGCCGGCGCGGTCACCGTCCCGATCTACGAGAGCAGTTCGGCCGAGCAGATCGCCTGGAACCTCGGCGACTCGGGCGCCGTCGCCGTGCTGGTCGAGACGGCGGAGCAGCTGGCCGAGGTGGAGTCCCTGGTCGACCAGCTGCCCGAGCTGACCCGACGCTGGTGCCTTGAGCCCGCCTCCGGGCCCGGTGCCATCGAGCTGCTCACCGCCGCCGGCGCCGCGATCAGCGACGAACGGCTGGCCCAGGCCACCGCCACGGTCTCCCCCGACTCCCCCGCCACCATCGTCTACACCTCGGGCACCACGGGCCGGCCCAAGGGCTGTGTGCTCAGCCACCGCGCCTTCCTCGCCGACTGCGGCAACGTGGTCGGCGCCCTCGGCCCGCTCTTCCGCACCGGCGAGAGCTCCGTGCTGCTGTTCCTGCCGCTGGCCCATGTCCTCGCGCGGATCGTGCAGGTCGGCGCGCTGCTGGCGCCCATCAGGCTCGGCCTGGTCCCCAGCGTCGCCCAACTGACGGACGATCTCGCCTCGTTCCGGCCCACGATCATGCTCGGCGTCCCCCGCGTCTTCGAGAAGGTCTACAACGGCGCCCGCGCCACCGCCGCGCAGAGCGGCAAGGGCGCGATCTTCGACCGCGCCGCCGACACCGCGATCGCCTACAGCCGCGCCCTGGACACCCCGGGCGGCCCGGGCCTGGCGCTGCGCCTGCGGCACCGCGTCTTCGACCGGCTGGTCTACCGCAAGCTCCGCGCGGTCCTCGGCGGCCGGGCCACCCACGCCATCTCCGGCGGCGCCCCGCTGGGCGAACGCCTCGGCCACTTCTTCCGGGGCATCGGCTTCACCGTGCTGGAGGGCTACGGGCTCACCGAGTCCTGCGCGCCCACCTCGTTCAACCCCTGGGACGCGCCCCGGATCGGCACGGTCGGCCGCCCGGTGCCCGGCACCACCATCAGGATCGCCGACGACGGCGAGGTGCTGCTCCAGGGCGACCACCTCTTCACCGGCTACTGGAACAACCAGGCGGCCACCGACGAGGTGCTGATCGACGGCTGGTTCCACACCGGGGACCTGGGCACCCTCGACCAGGACGGCTACCTCCGGGTCACCGGCCGCAAGAAGGAGATCCTGGTCACCGCCGGCGGGAAGAACGTCGCCCCCGCCGTGCTGGAGGACCGGATCAGGGCACACGCCCTGGTCGCCGAGTGCATGGTGGTCGGCGAGGGCCGCCCCTTCGTCGGCGCGCTGCTCACCGTCGACGACGACTTCCTGCCCCGCTGGGCCGACCAGCAGGGCCTCGGCGACCTGGACCGCGCGGAGCTGCTGGCGCATCCCCGCCTCCAGGCCGCCCTCGACGAGGCGGTCGCCCAGGGCAACGAGGCCGTCTCCCGCGCCGAATCCGTCCGCGCCTTCCGCGTCCTCCCCGGCCACTTCACGGAGGAGTCCGGCCACCTCACGCCCTCCCTCAAACTCAAACGCAACGCCGTGGCCCGCGACTACGCCCCCGAAATCGAAGCGCTGTACGCTGCGCGTCGCTGAGCCACCCGCTCGCCGCCTGGGTGTCCGGCCGCGCTGCGGCCGGACACCCAGGCGGCAGTCGCGGGAACGCTCGGCCCGGCGGGGAGGCGTGCCGCGCACGGACAACGGCCAACGGCCAACCGTGAACGGGCAGCCACGCTGACCGGCCGCAGCGACGCACCAATGAGCCGGCACGCCCCCTGGGCGGCCTTCCGGCCAGGCGCGGCGACGACGCCATCGAGCCAGCACGGCGACGCACCGCAGGGTCGACCGTCAAACAGGCGCTCGCCGTGGGCGGCGGGCACGGACGGCCGCCGTCGCGGCCGATGCGCGGCACTCCACGCACAGCCGGCACGCTGGCACGAACCACACCCACGCCCACACCGGGCAACGGCCGTCAGCCACAACCCAGCTGAACCCCGACCAGGCGGCCAGCGTCAACGACCGGAGCCGAACACACCGGCGCCGAACCACGGCCACGTGCCCACGCACACATCAGACAACGGCTGTCAGCCCCAACCGGGCAACCGAACCACAGCGGCCGGCGTCGCGGCTACCGAACCACGGCCGGTGGACACTTGACCCCCAGCGGCCACACCACAGCGGCCGAATCACGGGTGGTCAAACGACTGCCGTCCGACGGCCAACCCACGGCGGCCGAACCACGGGCGGTCGAACCACGGGCGGTCGAACGACTGCCGTCCGGTGGCCGAGCCACAGCGGCCAGCGTCACGCGGTCGAACGACTGCCGGCCGGTGGCCAAGCCACAGCGGCCAGCGTCACCGCGCCCACGCACACATCAGACAACGACCGCCAGCCACAACCCGACCGAACCCCCCAACCAGGCAGCCAACCCACAGCCGCCAGCGTCGCGGCGGCCGAACCACGGGGAGTCAACGGCCGGCGGCCGAACCGCAGCGGCCAGCGTCACCGCGGCCGGCGTCGCCCGGCCGAGCCACAGCGGTCAGCGTCATGGCGTCACCGCAGCAGGTGCTTGAGGTGGTCGGCCAGGAGGTCCCAGCGCCAGCGTTCTTCCACCCAGGCGCGGCCGCGGGTGCCCATGCGGGTGCGGAGTTCGGGGTCCTGGAGGAGGGTGACGATGCGGTCGGCCGTCTCGCGGGGGGCGTGGGGGCCGCCGCCGCGGACGACCCAGCCCGTCTCGCCGTCGAGGACGGCGTCCGGCGCGCCGCCGGAGTCGCCGGCGATGACGGGGAGCCCGGTGGCGGACGCCTCCAGGTAGACCATGCCGAGGCCCTCGACGTCCAGCCCCCGGTTGCGGGTGCGGCAGGGCATCGCGAACACGTCGCCGATGCCGAAGTGGGCGGGCAGTTCGGACCAGGAGACCTCGCCGAGGAAACGCACCGCGCCCGCGACGCCCTGGCGTGCGGCGAGCCGTTCGAGGTCGGCGCGGTAGGGTCCGCCGCCGACGATGGCCAGCACGGCGTCCGGCTGGGCGGCCAACACCCGGGGCATGGCGCGGATCAGGGTGTCCTGCCCCTTGCGCGGGACCAGCCGGGAGACGCAGACGACGACGGGGCGGTCGGCGAGGCCGAGGTCGGCGCGGAGCGCCGCGCCGCCCGAGCCGGGGTGGAACAGCTTCTCGTCGACGCCCGGGGTGAGCTGGGACATCCGGGCGGCGGCCGACGGGGAGAGGACGCCGGCGATCCGCTTTCTGGTGTACTCGCCGAGGTAGGTGAGGACATCGTTGCGCTCGCCGACGCGGCGCACGATCCCCCGCATCACGGGGATGCCGGCCCAACCCGCCTCGTGGCCGTGGCTGGTGGCGACCAGCCGCCGCGCGCCAGCGGCGCGCAGCGCGGGGGCCATCAGGCCCAGCGGCGCCGAGGCGCCGAACCAGACGGCGGTGCAGTCGTGTTCGCGGAGCAGCGCGACCGCTCTGCGGGTGGTGGCCCTGGTGGGCAGCAGCGTTGATGAGCGGTCCCGGTAGACCGGGTAGGGCTGCTCCGCGTCGAACTCGCCGGTGGCCGCCACGGCTTCGGCGTCCCGCCGCCAGCTGGAGGCGTACACCACCACCCGACCCGGATCCATCCGCAGCGCCATGCTGTGCAGGAACGCCTGGATGCCTCCCGGCCGGGGCGGGAAGTCGTTGGTCACGATCAGGGTCTTTCGCATCACCCGAAGACTACCGATCCCCGATCAGGGCCGTACCACCGAGGAGACGGGCATCATGCCGACCGGGTCGTAGCGGATGGTGGAGCCGGTCGACGGGGCGTGCAGGACCTGGCCGCCGCCGGCGTAGAGGCCGACATGGCTGGCGTCGGCGCGGTAGACCACGATGTCGCCCGGCTGCGCCTGGTCGAGCGGGACGCGGCGGCCGGCGCCGGCCTGGGCCTGGGAGGTCCTGGGCAGCGAGACGCCGGCGCGGGCGTAGGCCCACTGGACGAGTCCCGAGCAGTCGAAGGCGTCGGGGCCCGCCTGTCCCCAGCCGTAGGGGCGGCCCAGCACCGTCTGGGCGGCGGCCAGGGCGGTTCCGCCACGGCCCGAAGGGGCTACGGCGTCGGCGCCGAGCGGGGACGGGGGTTCGGGGGAGGGCGCGTCCGTCGTGCCGTCGCGTTCGGCGGCGCGGGCGGCACGTTTCTCCTCGTCCTGTTCGCGTTTCTCGTCGGCCGCCCGGCGTTCCCGTTCCTCGCGCTCCTCGCGTTCGGTGAGTTCCCGGAGGAGTTCCCTCGCCTCGGCCAGCCGGTTCTGGGCGGCTTCCTTGTGGCGTTCCAGCTCCGCCCGTTCCTCGGCGAGGAGTTCGAGGCGTTGGTCGGCCTCGTCCTGGCGTTGGGCCAGTCCGCGTTGGGCGGCGAGGAGTTCCGCCAGCTCGCCGCCTCGTCGTGCGCTCATCCGCTCATATGAAGCGGATCGGGCGAGATAGTCGTCGGGGCTGTCGGAGAGCAGCAGCGCCAGCGAGGCGTCCAGGCCGCCGGCCCGGTAGTGCGCGGCTGCGGCCGAGCCGATCGCGCCGCGGAGCTCGTTGACCTGCTGCTGTCTGCGTTCCATCTGCTCCTGGCGGAGGGCCACTTCGGCCTCCAGGGCGGCGACGCGTTCCGCCGCGCCGTTGTAGGCGTCCACGGCGCGGTCGGCCTCGGCGAAGAGCCGGTCGACCTGCCGGGCCGCGTCGGCGCTCTCGCCCTCCCGGCCCGGGCTGGCCAGCACCGGGGCGGTGGAGAGCAGGGCCGCCGCCGTCGCCGCCGCCGAGAAGGCGGTCAGCCGTGTCATCAACCGGCCGCCGGCGGAGGGGAAGAGCCCGGTCGGGAAATGTCCATGAGAAACCACTGCGAGCCGCGCTCCTTCGATGGGGACCCGAGCGCAGCAGAATGTAGCCGCGTCCCGACCGAAGTCATGGCAAGGCAACACCGCGCGGCCCAGCCGCCGGTGCGCAATCGCAGGTCACACCGGGGCGGCCGGTGTGGACCCGCCCCGGAGAATCACCTGCTTGGTGGAGTTGACGCGGTACCCGCCCAGTGGACGTCGGGCCGCGTGGAGTTCGGCGCGGTCAGCCGACCCTGGTGCCGAACTGGAAGGGCATGATGCTCATGCTGGCGTACTCGACGACGCCGCCCGGCCTCGGCGCGTGCAGCATCTGGCCGTTGCCGGCGTAGATCCCCACATGGGTCAGCTCGGGGTAGAAGAACACCAGGTCGCCGGGGGCGAGTTCGCTCATCCCCACCCGGGTGCCGGCGTTCGCCTGGGCCTGCGAGACGCGCGGCAGCGAGACGCCGGCCTGCGCGTAGGCCCAGGAGGTCAGGCCCGAGCAGTCGAAGGAGTTGGGCCCGGTGGCGGCCCAGACGTAGGGCGCGCCCAGCTTGGTGGCGGCCGCGTTGAGGGCGGCCTGGCCGCGCGAGGACGCGGAGACGTCGGACGATCCCGCGGACGGGTCCGTGGCGCGTTCGGCGGAGCGGCTGGCGCGCGCGGCCTCCTCGGCCTCGGCCGCCTCGGCGGCGGCGATCTGCTGCCGCTCCTCCTCGGTGAGCTGGTTGAGCAGGGCCTGGGCGTCGCCCAACTTGCCCTGGATGGTCTCCTTCTGGTCGCCGAGCGTGGAGCGGACCTCCTCCAGCTCGGCCAGTCGCTCACCGGCCTCCGCGCGCTGCTGGTCGAGGGTGCGCTGCTGCTCCTGGATCAGCCGCAGGGACTCGGCCTGCTTGGCGGAGAGCTGGTCGAGCGCGGACGCCTGGTCCAGGAAGGCATCGGGGTCGGAAGAAAGGAAAAGCTGCACGGACGGGTCGAGGCCGCCGTTGCGGTACTGCGCCGCAGCCATCGAACCCATGCCGTTGCGCAGCTCGTTGAGCCGTTCCTGGCCCCGCGCGGCGGAGTCCTGCAGCTCCTCGATCTCGGCCTGGAGCTCGGTCTCGCGCTCCTTGGCCCCGTTGTACTCCTCGGTGATCTCCTCCGCCTCGTGGTGGAGTTCGTCGACCTCCTCGCGGACGTCGTCGATGCTCTGACCGGGGTCGGCAGAGGCGGAGGTAGCGGTGACGCCGACGGTGGCGGCGGCGGAGGCAGCAGCGCCGAGAATCGTCAGACGTGCGCGGCTTGGCTGCTTGGGACGACGGTGGGACGCCACTGGGGCGATCTCCTTCTTCCTCAGCCGCCCGCCGGGGGACGCGTGGAACTCCGGCTCCGCGAGACTGCACGGACTAGGCGGTACCCTCACGGCCACCCGGGCTGGGTGATCTACCGCGCGAAGGTTCGAGGTGACCCTAGCGAGATGCCTTTATCCGGTTCAAATCCTGTCGGCCATATTTTACTTACCTCACACTGCCCGTTGTCCGCCGCCCACCGTCCGTAGAAGACAAGCGGGCAGCAAACCCCGCCAATCGGATGAACCAGCGCAAGGGGGCAGTTGACCCGCTATTCGGCCCTATCGCCCAACGGTGTCCGGCGACGGCGTCCGGCCGATGACGTCGGTCACGTCCGGGAGAGCCGGTTGAGGAGCAGGGTGGAGCGGACCGGCCAGGCACCGGACTTGGCCACCCCGTCGGCGACCTCGCGATCCGTCGAGACCACGACGACCGGACGGCCGGGCGGTTCGGCGCGCACCAGTTGACGGATCAGCTCGTCGGCCGTCTCCCCCGGCCGGCTGAAGAGCACCCGCACCCCGCGCGGCGGCGTCAGCAGCACCGGCGCGGCGAGTTCGGCGCCGTCGAAGACGCAGGTCATCTCGGCCCCGGTCTGGGCGGCCAACACGGCGAGCCCGCCCATCAGTCGCACCCGCTGCTTCTCCAGGGGCATCGTCGGATAACCGGTTTTGGTGACGTTATAGCCGTCCACCACCAGATGGGCCTGGGGCAGCGCCAACAGCTGGTCCAGCAGCGCCGGATCGTCCCCCGACAGCGCGCGGCGCGCGATGTCCTGCGGCCCCGGCTCGCCAGGGCGCACCGCGTCCACCGTCTGCGCCGGGCGCAGCCGGGCCGGCGGCAGGGCAAGCTCCCTGCGCAGCCCCTGGGCCGCGTCCAACACCGTGTCCAACAGCAGCCGCAGCCGGGTCTCCTCGATGCCCCGGCCCTCGCGCACCGACTTCCGGTTGGCCTCCAGGGCCGATTCGGCCTCCGCCAACCTGGCGCGCAGCCGGCGCGCCTCGGCGTCGGCCACCGCCTTGGCGGAGGCGGCGGCGGCCCGTACCTCGTCCAACTCGGCGCGGGCCTTGCGGGTCGCGGCCTCGCCCCGGCGCACATCGGCCAGCGCGCTGCGCAACTTCCGGTGCACCGCGTCCGTTTCCCTGCGGGCGCTCTCCAACTCGTGCCGCGACCGCTCCTGTTCGCCCTTGGTGCTCTCCCGGAGCCGCGCCAACTCCTCGCGCAGCTCGCTCAGTTCACGCTCGCGCTCCTGGCCCGCGCGCTCCTCCTGGGCGCGCTGCGCCTCCTCGCCCGCGGCGGCGACCAGCTTGGTCCAACCCGTCGGGCGCAGCAGGAAGGCCGCCGCGGCCACCTCGACCGGATCGGCCGCCGGCAGCGGGGCGCCCCGTTCCACGGCGTCCGCCAACTCCGGCTGGACGGCCCGCTGCACCGCGCCCACCCGATGCCGGAAGAAGGTGTCGCTCTCCAGCGCGGCCGCCATCGCCGAGCCGCCGAACTTCACCCGACGGGAGGGAGTGAAACGGGCGTACTGCCGCAGGGGCGGAGGGAGATCCGCCAGGGTGAGGCCGTCGAACGCCTCGCCGGCGAGCGCGATGACCCGGCCCCTGACCCGTTCGGGCAGCGGGCGGTCCAGGGTCTCGGCCGGCTCCGACACTTCGGGCTCGGCCTGTTCCCTGGCCTCCTCACCATCCGAGGGTTCCACCACCGCTGCACACCATCCATCGAGTCGAGCGCCGACCTGTCGGCCGGGCACCCCCCGTCACTGCGTATGTCCATCGCCCCGCAGGTTCACCCTACGGCTTGGTACGCCCCACGTCTGCGGGCCCCGGCCGCTCGGCGCCCCCATGTCGCACTCGGGCTAGGGTGTGCCCTGGTACGAGACCGGCCGACAACACCACCTGACGAGACCGCGCAACAAGAAGGGGCAAGCCGTGATCACTTCGATCGTGCTCATCAAGACCGCCGTGGACCGGGTCCCTGAGGTCGCGGAGCAGATCGCGGCGCTCGAAGGGGTCAGCGAGGTGTACTCGGTGACCGGCCCGCACGACCTGATCGCGCTGGTGCGGGTGCGGCAGCACGAGGAGCTGGCCGAGGTGATCCCCGCGCGGATCAGCAAGATCCCCGGTGTGACGTCCACCGAGACCCATATCGCCTTCCGCACCTACTCCCAGCACGATCTGGAGGCCGCGTTCTCCATCGGCCTGGACTCCTAGGCCCGTCACACCAGGACGGCGAACGGGCCGCCGCGGTCCTCAGCCGGTCGGGCCGCCGTGGTGCCGGGTCGTGGCGACCCAGCGCTCCAGCGCCGCCGCGGCCGCGCCCGAGTCGATCGACTCGGCGGCGCGGGCCATTCCCTCGGCGATGCGCCGCTCCAGCGGCGCGTCCGCCGCCTCCAACGCCGCGAGCCCGGCGGCCGAGTTGAGCAGCACCGCGTCCCGCACCGGACCGCGCTCACCGGCCAGCACCTTCCGCGCCACCTCGGCGTTGTAGCCCGGGTCCGCGCCGCGCAGCGCCTCGACGGGCGCCAGCGCGACGCCCACCGAACGCGGGTCGAAGGACTCCTCGGTGATCTTCCCGTCGCGCACCACCCAGACCGTGGACGTGGCGGTGACGGTCAGCTCGTCCAGGCCGTCGTCGCCCCGGAAGACCAGCGCCGAACTCCCCCGCTCGGCCAGCACCCCGGCGAGGATCGGCGCCATCCTGGCGTCCGCCACGCCGGTGGCCTGCGCGGTGACCCTGGCCGGATTGGTCAGCGGGCCGAGGAAGTTGAAGACGGTGGCCACGCCCAGCGCCTTGCGCGCCGCGCCCGCGTGCCGCAGCGCCGGGTGGAACCGCACCGCGGGACAGAAGGTGATACCCGCCTCGACGGCCACCTCGGCGACCCGCTCGGGCGACAGGTCCAGATTGACGCCGAGCCGTTCCAGCACATCGGTCGAGCCGCTGGCGCTGGACGCCGCCCGGTTGCCGTGCTTCACCACCCGGGTGCCCGTGCCGGCCACCACGATCGCCGACATGGTCGAGACGTTCACCGTGCGGGCCCGGTCGCCGCCGGTGCCCACGATGTCGACGGAGGGGCCCGGCACCTCGATCAGGTTGGCGTGCGCGTACATCGCCTCAACCAGGCCGGTCATCTCCGCGACCGTCTCGCCCTTGGCGCGCAACGCCACCGCGAAGCCGGCGATCTGGGCCTCGCCCGCGTCACCGCTCATGATCCGGTCCATCGCCCAGGCGGTGTCCTCGCTGGACAGGTCCCGGCCGGCGAGCAGCGTGTTCAGCACGTCCGGCCAGGTGCGCGCCGCCCCGGTGTCGCCTCCGGCGGGGGTCACAACGCTCATGGGAATCACTCCTGGCGAGATAGCTGAACGAGACGGTGGGGAAACAGGCGCCCGCGCCCGCCCGGCGGCGGGGGCGGCGGCCCTGGCACCGAAGCCTAGCGGCGCGCCCCAATCACGCGGCCACCTGTTCGGTCCTCGGACGTCCCAAACGGCCGTGGCCCCACCCGCGAAACGGGTGGGGCCACGGCCGGGTGCGCGGGCGACGGTCAGTGGTGGTCGTCGCCGTGTCCCTCGGTGAGCGCCTTGTACTCCTCGGCGCTCGGCTTGTAGATCTGCGCCTGCTCGCCGTAGAACGCCTTGTTGAGCCTGACCCGCACCCGCTCCACGGGGTTGATCGGACGACGCACCCCGTTCTCGTCGGTCGCGGCGCCCAACTCGGCCGGCTGGTACTGCTCGTGCGCGACCAACGTGTACAGCCGGTCCTGCGGCAGCGGCTCGTGCACCTCGATGAACTCGCCGTGCGGCAGCCGCTTGATGATGCCGGACTCCCGCCCGTGCAGCACCTTCTCCAGGTCCCTGCGCTGCAGTCCGAGGCAGACGCGACGGGTGGCGAAGAAGACCAGCACCGGGAGGACGAAGATGCCGATCCGGCAGAACCAGGTGATGGCGTTGATCGACAGGTGGAAGTTGACCGCCCACAGGTCGTTGCCGCCGGCCACCATCGCGATGAAGAAGGCCGTCAGCCAGGCCATGCCGAGCCCGGTCCTGGTCGGGTTGTTCCGGGGCCGCTGCGCGATGTGGTGTTCGCGCTGGTCCTTGGTGACCCACGCCTCGAAGAACGGGTAGAGCCCGATCACCGCCAGCATGCCGGGGAACACCATCAGCGGCACCAACAGGCCGAAGTTCAGGGTGTATCCGCCGGGGATCACCCACTCCCAGCCCGGCATCATCCGGACCAGGCCCTCGGAGAAGCCCAGATACCAGTCCGGTTGCGCGTTGGTGGAGATCTGGTCCGGCCGATAGGGGCCGAGCACCCACACCGGGTTGATGGTGACCGTCGCCGCGATCATGGCGATCACGCCGAAGATCATGAACATGAAGCCGCCGGCCTTGGCCATGTAGACCGGCAGGAACGGCATGCCCACCACGTTGTCGTTGTGCCGCCCGGGGCCGGCGTAGTGCGTGTGCTTGTGGTACACGATCAGGATCAGGTGTCCCACCACCAGCGCCACCATCAGGCCCGGTAGCAACAGCACATGCGCGACAAAGAATCTCGGGATGATGTCATGCCCGGGGAACTCGCCGCCGAACAGGAACATCTGGATATAGGTGCCGACCACCGGCACCGCCAGGATCGCGCCCTCCATGAACCTGATGCCGATGCCGGAGAGCAGGTCGTCGGGGAGCGAGTAGCCGGTGAGTCCGGTGAAGATCGCCAGGACCAGCAGCAGGAAGCCGAAGACCCAGTTGACCTCGCGCGGCTTGCGGAAGGCGCCGGTGAAGAACACCCGCAGCATGTGCGTGAAGATGCCGACCACGAAGAGCAGCGCGCCCCAGTGGTGGATCTGACGCACCAGCAGGCCGCCACGCACGTCGAAGCTGATGTCCAGCGTCGACGCGTAGGCCTCCGACATCATCACGCCCTGCATGGGCGCGAACGAGCCGGTGTACTCCACCTCGCCCATGCTCGGCACGAAGAACAGCGTCAGATAGACGCCGGACAGCAGGACGATCACAAAGCTGAAGAGCGCGATCTCACCCAGCAGGAACGACCAGTGGTCGGGGAAGACCTTGCGCATGTTGGCCTTGGCCAGGCCGTAGAGGCCCAGCCGGCCGTCCGCCCAGTCGGCGAGCTTCTCGCCCGCCGGGGCTTTCCCCCTGGTGCTCTTCCGGGGTTCCGTTGCCGTACTCATCCGCGCTCCCAGAAGCTCGGGCCGGGGGGCTCCTCGAAGTCGCCGAGCGCCTGGAGGAAGCCGTCGTCGTTCACCGTGATCCGCAGCTGCGGCAGGGGGTGTCCCGCCGGGCCGAAGAGCACCCGCGCACCGTCCGAGAGGTCGAAGGTGGACTGGTGACAGGGGCAGAGCGCGTGGTGCGTCTGCTGCTCGTAGAGCGTCGCGGGGCAGCCGATGTGGGTGCAGATCTTGGAGAAGCAGAGGATGCCCTCGTGCCCCCACTCCGCGGACCGCTCGTCCTTGATGTCCTCGGGTTCGAGCCGGACCAGCATCACCGACGCCTTGGCGATCTGGGCGTGGAAGTCGTGGTCGTGCCGGTCGAGGTCACTCGGCATCGCCTGGGTGAGCGAGCCCACCGTGATGTCCTCGGGCCGCAGCGGTTCGCCGGTGCTCTCGTTGACGATCAGCGAGCCGTCCCGCCACTTGGTGTGCCGCAGCTTGTCGCCGGGCAGCGGGCCCAGGTCCCGCAGCAGCACCACGCCGGAGAGCGGCACCAGCGCCAGCGCGCCGAACAGCGTGTTCCGCACCAGCTTGCGGCGGCCCAGCTGCGACTCCTCGGCGCCCTTCTTGAAGTCCGCGAGGACCCGCTCCTTGACCTCCGGGGAAGCGGCCACGTCGTGCCGGTCCTCCGAGAGCTCCTCGTCTGACATCAGGGTCCGCGCCCAGTGCACGGCGCCGGCCCCGATACCGAAGAGCGCGAGGCCCAGCGTCATGCCCAGCGCGAGGTTCAGCGCGCCGATGTGCCCCAACGGCCAGATGTAGACGATCCGGTCGATCGGGATCGTCACATAGGAGACGATGAAGCCGATCGTCGCCAGGATGGAGACCGTGAAGAGCAGCGCCACGGTGCGCTCGGAGCGCTTGGCCGCTCGCTCGTCGATGTCCTGCCGCCGGGGTTCGTGCGGGGGCAGGCCCGGGTCGGCGAACGGATCGTCCGGCACGGCCAGTTCGCCGGGCCGCCGCTCACCCGGGAGGTGATCGTCGGACACGTCTTTTCGCGTTTCCGTTTCTTTGCGGTCGTGGGGTTCTTTGGGGTCTCTGGAGGTGTCTTGGTCGCGATCGCTCATGACTTCCTGGCCTTAGCGCTCCTGGCCCCGATCCAGACCGTCAGCGAGACCAGCACGCCGATACCGATGGTCCAGGCGAAAAGCCCCTCGCTCACCGGGCCGAAGCCACCGAGCGTGAGCCCACCGGGGTTGGGGGACTCGGAGGTGTTGACCGCGTCCAGCCAAGCGATGATGTCCCGCTTCGCCTGCTCGGGCAGCACGGTGTCCGGGAAGGAGGGCATGTTCTGCGGGCCGGTCAGCATGGCCTCGTAGATGTAGATCGGATCCACGTCGCCGAGGTCGGGCGCGAACTTACCGTGGGTCAGGGCGCCGCCCTGGCCGGTGAAGTTGTGGCACTGCGAGCAGTTGGTGCGGAAGAGCTCGCCGCCGCGGGCCGCGTCGCCTTCCGCGGGGTCGTAGGCCGACGCCTCGGGGATCGCGGGGCCGGGGCCCAACGAACCGATGTAGGCCGCGAGTTGCTCGATCTCGGCCTGGGTGTAGACCCGCGGCTTCTCGTCGGCCTGCTGCGAGGGCTGTGCCATCGGCATCCGGCCGGTACCGACCTGGAAGTGGACGGCCGCGGGACCCACACCGACCAGGCTGGGGCCGTCACTACCGCCCTCACCGCCCCGGCCGTGGCAACTGGAGCAGCCGACCTGGTAGAGCGTCGCACCTTCCTCGATGGCAAGGGACTGGGCCGAGGTCTCGGCCTGTGCCTCGTCCGCTGGCGCGAACGCGGCATACAGCCCCCCGGTGGCCGCCAGCGCGAGGACGAGGACGACGAGCACCGCCAGTGGATGGCGCCGTCGTGCGGAGAGCTTTTTCACGGATTACCCCGGTGTCAGGATCTTCTGCGTCGGTGCTTGGGACAAACGCCCGGTGCGGCGATGGGCTACTTGATCAGGTAGATCGTGGCGAAGAGGCCGATCCACACGACGTCCACGAAGTGCCAGTAGTAGGACACCACGATGGCCGTGGTGGCCTGCTCGTGCGTGAACCGCCGGGCGGCGTAGGTCCTGCCGAGTACGAACAGGAAGGCGAACAGCCCGCCCAGCACATGGAGGCCGTGGAAGCCCGTCGTCAGGTAGAAGGCCGAGCCGTAGGGGCCCGAGGCCAGCGTCACGCCCTCGTGCGCCACCAGCTCCACGTACTCGGTGACCTGACCGCCGACAAAGATGGCGCCCATCACGAAGGTGACGATGAACCAGCGGCGGAGCCGCTTCACATCGCCCCGCTCCGCGGCGAACACACCGAGTTGGCATGCCACCGAGGAGAGCACCAGGATCGTGGTGTTGGTCAACGAGAACGGCAGGTTGAGCGTGTCCGCGTTCTCCTGCCAGTAATCGCTGCCCATCACCGACCGCAAGGTGAAGTACATCGCGAAGAGGGCCGCGAAGAACATCAGCTCGGAACTCAGCCAGATGACCGTCCCCACACTGGTGACGTTCGGCCGGTTGACCGAGGGGATCGCATGCCCGGTGTCTACTGCTGTTGCTGTCGCCACGCCCGTCATTATGTCGGTCGCTTTTCCGGGGGTTGTCTCGGGGGTGGGGTTCGGTGTGTTGAGGCCCCGTGCCCCTGCCTTAAGTCCCGCCGGACGGAGTAGCATCCGCGCAACGAACAACCACCCAGCGGGCGGAGGAACGATGCAGCGCAGCGCCACGGTGCTGGTCTACAGCGACGACGTCAACACCAGGGAGCAGGTGCGGCTCGCCGCGGGACGGCGCCCGGCGGCGGATCTGCCGGCCGTCGAGTACATCGAGTGCGCCACCCTGCCGGCACTGCTGTCCACCCTGGAGGAGGGTGGCGTCGACGTCTGTGTGCTGGACGGGGAGGCGGCCCCGGCCGGCGGCATGGGGGCCTGCCGGCAGATCAAGGACGAGATCTTCGAGTGCCCCCCGGTGCTCCTGCTGATCGGGCGGGCCCAGGACGCCTGGCTGGCCTCCTGGAGCCGGGCCGAGGCGGCCGTGGCGCACCCGCTCGACCCGGCGGAGCTGACCGCCGCCCTGACGGGTCTGCTGCGCGAGCGGCTGCCCTCGGCGGCCTGAGGGACGCGGCCACCGCCCCGAGGCGGCGCGCCCGGGCGTCACAGGCTCGGACGCGCCCGCCCCGAGGCGGGCTGGGCGTGGTCGTCGCCCTCCCCCTCCAGCGCGCTGCCGGCCAGCCACTCCTCCCAGGAGAGGTTCCAGTCCCCGAAGCCGTTGCCGAAGGGCGCCATGTCCTCGCCCTCGCCGTTGATGTGCTCCACCACGTCGCCCGGCTTGAGCAGGTCGAAGAGCCACTGGGCGTTCTCGGTGCTCATCCCGGTGCAGCCGTGGCTGACGTTGGCCGAGCCGTGCGAGGCCGCCGACCAGGGCGCGCCGTGTACGTACTCGCCGCTCCAGGTCAGCCGGGTGGCCCACTGGACGTCCATGTCGTAGGACTCGGCGCTGCCGGCCGGGATGCCGATGCTGGTGCCGGTCATCCGCACATTGGGCTCCTGCCCCAGCACCACCTTCTTGCCGTTGCGGGTGCGGAAGCCCTCCTTGCCCGTGGTGATGGGCAGGGTGCGGATCTCCTCGCCGTCCTGGTAGACGGTCATGGTGTGGCCGCTGATGTCGGCCACCGCCTCCACCCGTTCCCCGGTGCGGAGTTCGACGGCCTCGGCCTTCCCGCCGCGTAGGCCGTCAGCTATGGCCATCCCCTCCAGCTGGGAGCTGACGGTGATCCGGGTGTCGGCCGGCCAGTAGTCCTTGGGCCGGTAGTGCAGTTCCTTGTCGTCGACCCAGTGCCAGGAGCCGGTCACCTCGGGTTCGGTGGTGACCTGCAACGCCGCCTCCACCAGGGCCCGTTCGCGCTGGCCGGGGACCTCGCCGCTCAGTTCGGCGGTGATGGGCTGGCCGACGCCGTAGGTGCCCTCGTCCGGGCCGAAGGTGACATCGATGCGCTCCGCCTTGGAGCCGGCGGTCCGGAAGGCGTGCTCGCCCCGGCCGGGCTCGCCGTCGCCGTTCTCCGTGCTCACCCGGACGGTGTACTCGGCGCCGGCGGTCAGCAGGTCGCTGCTGCGCCAGGCGCGGCCGTCGGCGGAGAGTTCGCCGGCCAGCGGGCGGCCGGCCGCGTCGACGGCCTCCACATCCGTGATGCGGGCGCCGGCGGCCTTGGCGCTGATCTTCAGCGGGGCGTCGGGGTCGACCTCGGCGGCGCCGCCCGCGCCGCCGAAGGAGAGATGTTCGAGGGCGTCATAGGGCTGGTCGCTCAGCGACTTGGCACTGGCACCGCACGCGGTGATGCCGGCCAGCAGCGGGGCGAGTATCAGTGTGCACCGGACCGCAGTCCGTCCAGTCCGCGCAGTCCGCGCATTCCACGTCGAGAGGCTCATAGCCACAAAATACGAAGATTGCCCCGAAAGGGCCCGGCGGCTGCCTGCAAACGGGTGGGCCCCCGGAACGCGGGCGTTCCGGGGGCCTCCCGCTACGGACGGTTCGGGGTCACTGCGTCTGGTTCTCGCCCCGGTAGTACTCGAAGACCCACAGCCAGAGGCCGACGGCCAGCACCGGAAGGGTGAAGAAGAGGAACCACCAGCCGAACACCGGGCCGAGGAAGGCCAGCGCGGCACCGCCGGCCAGCACCAGCGGCGCCCAGCTGTGCGGGCTGAAGAAGCCCAGCTCGCCGGCGTCGTCGGCGACGTCCGCCTCCTTGTTGTCCTGCGCGCCCGCATCCACCCTGCGGGCGGTGAACAGCAGGTAGAAACCGACCATCGCGGCCAGCGAGAAGGAGAGGAAGAGCGCGGTGGTGCCCACCGGCTCCTTCGACCAGACGCCGTAGACGATGGCGACCGCCAGCAAAAAGACCGCGAGCCAGCTGAAGAGATGTCCCTGGATCCTCACTCGCCGGCCTCCTTTCCGGTGAGCGCCCCGGCCTCGTGGCGGGCCTCGTTCTCCAACTGGTCGAGCGCCGCGACCTCGGGGTGGTGCAGGTCGAACGCCGGCGATTCGGAGCGAATCTTGGGCAGGGTGGTGAAGTTGTGCCGTGGCGGGGGCGAGGAGGTCGCCCACTCCAGGGACCGCCCGTAGCCCCACGGGTCGTCGGCGTTGACGTACTCGCCGTACTTCCAGGTCTTCCAGACGTTGTAGAAGAACGGCAGCATCGACAGGCCGAGCAGGAACGAGCTGACGGTGGAGATGGTGTTCAACGTGGTGAACCCGTCCGCCGCCAGATAGTCGGCGTACCGCCTGGGCATGCCCTCGGCGCCGAGCCAGTGCTGCACCAGGAAGGTGCCGTGGAAGCCGATGAAGAGCGTCCAGAAGGTGATCTTGCCGAGCCGCTCGTCCAGCATCTTGCCGGTCCACTTGGGCCACCAGAAGTGGAATCCGGCGAACATCGCGAACACGACGGTGCCGAAGACCACGTAGTGGAAGTGGGCCACCACGAAGTAACTGTCGGAGACATGGAAGTCCAGCGGCGGCGAGGCCAGGATGACGCCCGTCAGACCACCGAAGAGGAAGGTGATCAGGAAGCCGATCGACCAGAGCATCGGCGTCTCGAAACTCAGCGATCCCTTCCACATGGTGCCGATCCAGTTGAAGAACTTCACCCCGGTCGGCACCGCGATGAGGAACGTCATAAAGGAGAAGAACGGCAGCAACACCGCTCCGGTGACATACATATGGTGCGCCCAGACCGTCACCGACAGACCGGCGATGGTGATGGTCGCCGCCACCAGTCCGATATAGCCGAAGATCGGCTTTCGGCTGAAGACCGGGATGACCTCGGAAACGATGCCGAAGAAGGGCAGCGCGATGATGTACACCTCTGGATGTCCGAAGAACCAGAAGAGGTGTTGCCAGAGAATCGCTCCGCCGTTGGCCGCGTCGAAGATATGCGCGTCGAACAATCGGTCGGCGGCCAGCCCGAACAGCGCGGCGGCCAGGACCGGGAAGGCCAGCAGCACCAGCACACCGGTGAGCAGCACGTTCCAGGTGAAGATCGGCATCCGGAACATCGTCATGCCGGGAGCGCGCATGCAGATGATGGTGGTGATGAAGTTGACCGCGCCCAGGATGGTGCCGAAGCCGGAGAGCGCGAGGCCCATCACCCACAGGTCGGCGCCGACTCCTGGCGAACGGATCGCGTCGGAGAGCGGCGAGTAGGCGAACCAGCCGAAGCTGGCCGCGCCCTGCGGGGTGAGGAAGCCGCCCACCGCGATCAGGCCGCCGAACAGGTAGAGCCAGTAGGCCAGCATGTTCAGCCGTGGGAACGCCACATCGGGCGCGCCGATCTGGAGCGGCATGATCCAGTTGGCGAACCCGGCGAACAGCGGGGTCGCGAAGAGCAGCAGCATCACCGTGCCATGCATGGTGAACAGCTGGTTGAACTGCTCGTTCGACACCACCTGGGTGCCGGGCCTGGCCAGCTCGGCGCGCATGATCAGCGCCATGGCGCCGCCGATGATGAAGAACAGGAACGACGTCAGCAGGTACATCGTGCCGATCGTCTTGTGGTCGGTGGTCGTCAGCCACTTGATGACCACGGTGCCGGCTGTGCGCGGCTTCTTCGGGCGCTGCGGTGGGGTCGCCTCCGCGCTCACCGAAGTGTTGGATTCCTCGACGGAAGTCACGAGCGCCCCTCGTTCGTCTCGGCGTTCACGGCGGCGTCGGTCTGCTCGATGCCCGCCGGGGCGAAGCCGGTCTGGCCCCTGTCCGCCAGGTCCTGGAGGTAGGCGTCGTACTCATCGGGCGACACCACCCTGACGTTGAAGAGCATGCGGGAATGGTCGGTGCCGCACATCTCGGCACACTTGCCCAGGAACGTGCCCTGCCGGTCCGGGGTCACCTCGAAGGTGTTGGTGTGCCCCGGGATCGCGTCCTGCTTCATCAGGAACGGAACCACCCAGAAGGAGTGCACCACGTCGCGGGACGTGATGATGAACTGGACGGTCTCGCCCTCGGGCAGCACGAGAGTGGGGCCGGGGTTGCCGGTGTCCGGGTCACGGTCGGCGGGGGTGCCGATCTCGTAGACGCCGTCCGCGTTCTCCGGCACCCGCTCCATCATGCGGTCGGGGATGGACGCCAACTCCGGTGCGTCATGGGCGTAGTCGTTGGAGACGCCCACGGGCTCCAGATAGTTGAAGGCCCAACTCCACTGGAAACCCACGACGTTGATCACATGGTCGGGTTCGTCGGAGGTCTTGAGCAGTTCCGTCTGGTCCCGCGCGGTGAAGTAGAACAGCACCGAGACGATGATCAGCGGAACCAGCGTGTAAAGGGCCTCGATGGGCAGGTTGTACCGGTTCTGCGGAGGTACCTCGACCTTGGTCCTGGACCGCCGGTGGAAGAAGACACTCCACAGGATCAGGCCCCAGACCAGTACCCCGGTCGCCAGTGCGGCGGCCCAGGACCCCTGCCACAGAGCCAGGATGCGGGGCGCCTCCTCCGTGACCGGGGTGGGCATACCGAGACGGGGAAAGTCCTCGGATGTGCAACCTGTCGCGGTTGCCAGGACCAGGCCCGCGATCAGCGCCTGCGGCAGAATCCGCCGCATCGGGCGCCGCGACGAGCGGTCGGAGCCGTTGGGACTCACGTAGCGCCTTCCCGAGAGTCTCGCCCATGGTCCGGGCTGCCATCGCACGGAGCGGGGCCGGCCCTGGCACGGGCAGGGTTTGGATGTTTATGCGGTCCAAACCCTACTGGACGCCTATGGGCGTCACGCGGGGAGGGTGCCCAACGCGCCGTGGCGGGCCTCTAAGGGGTTGTTAGCGTGTCGAACGTGGCTTATTTCGACGCGGCGTCGGCGCTGCCCCTTCACCCGATCGCCCAACAGGCCCTGGTGGCCGCCGTGGAGGAGGGCTGGGCCGACCCCGCCCGCCCCCATCGGGAAGGCAGGCGCGCGCGCCTGCTGTTGGACGCGGCCAGGGAGACCGCGGCGGACGCGGTCGGCTGCCGACCGGACGAGTTGGTCTTCACCTCTTCGGGGACGGACGCCCTGCACCGGGGTGTCGCCGGTGCCCTGGCCGGCCGGGCCAGGGCCGGGCGACATCTGCTGGTCTCGGCGGTGGAGCACTCGGCGGTGCTGCTCGCCGCCGAGGCGCACGGCGCGGCGGGCGGCACCGTGGCGGAGATCCCGGTGGACCGCCTCGGGCGGGTGGCGCCCGACGCGGTGGGCGCGGCGCTGGGCGCGGCGCCGGGGCCGACCGCGCTGGTCTGCGTCCAGTCCGCCAACCACGAGGTGGGCACGGTCCAGCCGGTGGCCGAGATCGCCGAACGCTGCCGGGCCGCGGGGGTGCCGCTGCTGGTCGACGCGGCGCAGTCGCTCGGCTGGGGCCGGGTGCCGGGCGACTGGTCGCTGCTGGCGGCCAGCGCGCACAAATGGGGCGGTCCCGGCGGCGTCGGCCTGTTGGCCGTGCGCAAGGGCACCAGGTTCGCGCCGCCGGCGCCGGTGGACGAACGGGAGTCCGGGCGGGTGCCGGGCTTCGAGAACATCCCCGGCATCGTCGCGGCGGCGGCCTCGCTGCGCGCCTTCCGCCAGGAGGCCGAGGCGGAGGCGGCCCGGCTGACCGGGCTGGTCGAGCTGATCAGGCATCGGGTCCCCGAGCTGGTCCCCGACGTGCAGGTGGTCGGCGACCCGACCCGCCGACTGCCGCACCTGGTGACCTTCTCCTGTCTCTATGTCGACGGGGAGACACTGCTGCACGCCCTGGACCGGGCGGAGTTCTCCGTCTCCTCCGGCTCCTCCTGCACCTCCAGCACGCTGACCCCCAGCCATGTGCTGCGCGCGATGGGCGTGTTGTCCGAGGGCAACGTCCGCGTGTCGCTGCCGCCGGGCACCCGGCGGGACGAGGTCGAGCGCCTGCTCGACGTGCTGCCCGGGGTGGTCGCCGAGGTCCGCGCCCGACTGGCCCCGCCGACCGGGGGCGCGGTGACGGCTCCCGCCGAGGCGGACGACGGGCCGGCGGAACTGGTGCTGGACTCGATGGGGCGGCTCTGCCCGATCCCGGTGATCGAGCTGGCCAGGGCGATCGACCGGGTCCCGGTCGGCTCCACCATCACGGTCCTCGCCGACGATGTGGCGGCCCGCCTGGACATCCCGGCCTGGTGCGAACTGCGCGGCCACGAGTACCTGGGCGAACTGACCACCGAATTCGCCCACCGCGTCCGCCGCCTCCACTGACCGCGAGCCACTGGCCACTGGGCGGACCACCGGCCGTAGGCCGGCGAGGTGGAGGCGGGCGGCAGGCGTCTTCCCGTACGGGGAGGGGCACCGGGCCCGGGCCCTCAGAGGGCCAGAGGCCGCTCGTTGTCACGGAGCACGGCACGGAGGATGTCGGCCGATGGCCGGTCGACGCCGTCTTCGAACCATCCGACAACCACCGCCGGCGAGTCGACCGCGAACCACCGGCAGAACCCGGCCCCCTCATCACGGACTTCCGACCCCGGACCACCGGCCGGGCCGGTCGGTTGGCCTCCCGGCGGCGGTGGGGCCGCGCGGTTTCTGTGGGCCGGCGCCGAGGTGGCCGAGATGGCGTTCCGGCTCGCGGGCGACGGAGCGGGCCCGAGGCGCCGCCCACCGTGGAGACCGGTGTTCTGCCGCCCGGCAGCAGCACCGCCGCCGGCCGTTCGGGCCGGGCGGCCGAGCCCTCCGCCGTTTTGCCATGGTCCCAAGCCCCCCGCCAGGGGGAAACCGCCGCCGCCCCCCGGCCGCGCTGCGGCCGGGGGGCGGGGCGGGTGGCTCGACCCCGGCTAGGGGACGATGTGGGGGCGGACCTCATCGGCCGCGTCCTGGCCGTAGGCCTTGGTGAAGCGCTCGATAAAGGCGCCCCGGTTGAGGGTGTACTCCTGGGTGCCGACCGTCTCGATGACCAACGCGGCGAGCATGCAGCCGAGTTGGGCGGAGCGTTCCAGGGAGGCGCCCCAGCTGAGGCCGGAGAGGAAGCCGGCGCGGAAGGCGTCGCCGACGCCCGTGGGGTCGGCCTTGGTCTCCTCCTCCGCGCAGCCGACCTCGATCGGCTCCTCGCCGACGCGTTGCACGCGCACGCCGCGCGCGCCGAGGGTGGTGATCCGGGTGCCGACCTTGGCGAGGACCTCCTCGTCGCTCCAGCCGGTCTTGCTCTCGATGAGCGCCTTCTCGTACTCGTTGCTGAAGAGGTAGGCGGCGCCCTCGGTCAGCAGCCTGATCTCCTCGCCCGGCATCCGGGCCAGCTGCTGGGAGAAGTCGGCGGCGAAGGGGATGCCACGGGTGCGGCACTCCTCGGTGTGCCGGAGCATCGCCTCGGGGTCGTCGGCGCCGATATGGGCGAGGTCGATCCCGCCGACCCGGTCGGCGACCGTCTTCAGCTCGATCAGGCGCGCTTCACTCATCGCCCCCGTATAGAAGGAGCCGATCTGGTTGTGATCAGCATCGGTCGTACAGACAAAGCGCGCGGTATGCAGCATCTCGGAGATCCGCACGGACTCGGTGTCCACGCCGTGCCGGTCCAGCCAGGCGCGGTACTCCTCGAAGTCCTGTCCCGCCGCGCCCACCAGAATGGGCTTGGCGCCCAACTGGCCCATGCCGAAAGCGATGTTGGCGCCGACCCCGCCACGCCGCACATCGAGTCCGTCGACCAGGAAGGAGAGCGAGACGGTGTGCAGTTGGTCCCCCATCAGCTGATCGGCGAACCGACCTGGGAACGTCATCAGATGGTCATTGGCGATCGAGCCTGAGACAGCAATACGCACGACGAGGTCACTCCCAGAAAGGGTCAGCGGACGACCGGCCCAGGCTACCGTGCGGGGAACCGACAGTGATCAGTCATCGTCAAACTGCTGTACGCGGGTGATCGAGCCAGGGAGAGAACCGTGACGGACGACGACCTGACGGACGAGGAGAGCCAGGAGGGGACGCGTCGGCGCTGGCCGACCGTGACCGCGATAGCCGCGGCGGTCGTCCTGCTCGCCGGTGGCGTCTACGGCGTGGGGGCCCTGCGCGACGACGACTCCTCGGATGCCGCCGGCCAGGCCGGTGCGCCGTTGTCGCTCGACACCGTGGAGGACCGCGCCGTGGCCGAGGACAGCGCGGCGCACCGCCTCGCCCGGTGGCCGCACGCGCCCCTGGTCGTGGAGGGCGAGCTGCCGGACGGGCCGCCGGACGCGTCGGTGTACCGGTTCGACGAGCCGTCCGTCCCGGCGGAGGCCGTCGCCGAACTCGCCGCCCGGCTGGGCCTGGACGGGGAGGCCGAGCAGATCACCGGCGGCAGCTGGACGGTGGTCGGCGGCCCCGAGGGCGAGCGTCCCGGCGCGCTGCTGGTCGCCGAGGAGGCGCCGGGCCACTGGTTCTACACCGTGCACGACAGCGAGGTCGTCGCGAACGGCGGGGACCCGCTGGCCGATCCGAGCGTCATGCCGAGTCAGGAGCCGAGCGATCCGGACGCCTCGGTCTCCTCGGACGAGATGCCGGCGGCCGACGGCGCTCCGGCCCCCTCCGCCGAGGACGCGCTCGGCGCGGCCGAAGCGCTGGTGGCGGCGCTCGGTCTCGACCTGGGCAGGCTCGACGCGACCGCGACGGCCGGCTCCCAGCGGCTGGTGCGCGCCGAGCCACTGCTGGACGGGCTGCCGGTGATCGGGATGGACATCGAGTTCGCCATCGGGCCCGACGGCACCCTGGAGTCCGCCGCCGGCACCCTCGGTCTGCCGACGGCCGGCGAGGAACGCGCCGTGACGGACGCCCAGCAGGCGCTCGACCGGGTGAACGCCGACCGCGCCGACGGTGACGCGGCGCTGGCCCGGGACATCGCGCAGCCGTGCCTGCTCCCCGAGCCGGGAGAGCTGCCCGAGCCGGGCGCACTGCCCGAGCCGAGCGAGCCGGTGGAGGAGCCGGCGGTCGACCTGATCGAGCCGGCCCTGCCCGATCTGCCCTGTGGGTCGGAGCCCGTCCCCGCCGAACCCGCGGTGGCCACCGTGGAGTTCGGGCTCTCGCTGCAGCACTCCGAGGGCGCGCCGCTGCTGGTGCCGTCCTGGCTCTTCCGGATCGCCGGCGAGGACCCCGAGGCCGGTACCGGCTACACGGTCGCCGAGCCGGCGGTCGAGCACGATGTGCGGCCCAGCACGGGGGCGTCGGACCGGCCGGGCGCCGACGCCGACGAGCCGGTCGGCGACGGCGAGCCGGGCGACGAGGGCCAGTCCGAGCCGGCCTCGCCCGGCGACAACGGCGAGGAGGTCGCCCCCCAGGAGCCGACGGAGCTGCCGACCGCCGGCATGCGGGTGGCGGACCACTCCCCCGACGACCGCACCCTGACGGTGCACTTCTGGGGCGGCGTCTGTGACGAGTACGAGATCGTCGCCGAGGAGACGGAGGAAAAGGTCACGCTCACCGTCTCCGCGTTCAACCCGGATCCGGAGCGGGCCTGCATCATGCTGGCCGAGGAGCACAGCGCCGAGGTGACGCTGGACTCCCCGGTGGGAGAGCGCGCGCTGGTCGACGGCCAGGGCGCGGCGCTCGCCGTCCGCTGAGGGGGCGGTCGACGAACGCCGAACGGGGCGAGGGGCGGCGACCGGGGTGACCCGGGCGCCGCCCCTCGCGTCGTGCGCGGTGACGGGATCCGTCAGCTGAACGAGTCGCCACAGGCGCAGGAGCCGGTGGCGTTGGGGTTGTCGATGGTGAAGCCCTGCTTCTCGATGGTGTCCACGAAGTCGATGGAGGCACCGCCCAGGTAGGGGGCGCTCATCCGGTCGGTCACGACCTTGACCCCGTCGAAGTCCTTCACCACATCGCCGTCGAGCGAGCGCTCGTCGAAGAAGAGCTGGTAGCGCAGACCGGAGCAACCACCCGGCTGAACCGCCACGCGCAGCGCCAGATCGTCGCGCCCCTCCTGCTCCAGCAGGCCCCTGACCTTGGCCACGGCCGTGTCGGAAAGGATGATGCCGTCGTTCACAGCGGTCGTTTCCGTTACGGACATCTGCGTCTCTCCCGGGTAGTACGGAATGCTCTGCTGAGTGCGGGAACGGACGGCCCACCGTGCTTATTCCCGGCTCGCCGTGCTCTTTCTTCCCCGTCTGTCTGTCCCCTTCATGCTCGCACACCCCGCGGCGTCGGAACATGGCTGCCGGCTTCCGGGCCCACGCGGGAGGGACGGCGCGTCCCGGGGGAGTGACGCGATCGGCAGGCCAGCGGCATCGTCAAACTGACGCGAAGGAGTTATGCTCCATAACGTCAATACGACGAAAAGACCCACTGATAAACCGGACGATGACGACCGGAACCGCAACAGAAAGGGTGTCTGTCGTGACCAGCGCCCAGCCCCTTGACGTCAAGCCGACCCCGTTGGCGCTGCTGCTCCTCGGACGGGAGTCCGATCCGGCGAGCGAGCGCGGCGTGGACTGTCCCGGGGACCTGCCCGCCCCCTCCGACCCGGACCTGGTGGAACGGGCCCACGCCGCCAAGGCCAGCCTCGGCGACCGGGTGTTCGTGCTGGGACACCACTACCAGCGGGACGAGGTCATCCAGTTCGCCGACGTCACGGGCGACTCGTTCAAGCTGGCCAGGGACGCCGCCGCCCGCCCCGAGGCGGAGTTCATCGTCTTCTGCGGCGTGCACTTCATGGCCGAGTCCGCCGACATCCTCACCTCGGACGCCCAGCGGGTGATCCTCCCCGATCTGGCCGCCGGCTGCTCCATGGCGGACATGGCCAGCGCCGAGCAGGTCGCCGAGGCCTGGGACGTGCTGACCGAGGCGGGCGTGGCAGATGTCACGGTGCCGGTCAGCTATATGAACTCCTCGGCCGACATCAAGGCCTTCACCGGCCGCAACGGTGGCGTGATCTGCACCTCGTCCAACGCCAAACGCGCCCTGGACTGGGCCTACGAGCAGGCCGGCCAGGACGGCAAGGTGCTCTTCCTCCCCGACCAGCATCTGGGCCGCAACACGGCGGTCAGGGAGCTGGGGTTCTCGCTGGACGACTGCGTGGTCTACAACCCGCACCGCCCCAACGGCGGGCTGACCGCCGACCAGCTGCGCCGGGCCCGGATCATCCTGTGGCGGGGGCACTGCTCGGTGCACGGCCGTTTCACGCTGGACTCCGTCCGCGAGGTCCGCGAGCGGATCCCCGGCGTCAACGTGCTGGTGCACCCGGAGTGCCAGTACGAGGTGGTGGACGCGGCCGACCAGGTGGGCTCGACCGAGCACATCATCGCCACCCTGGACGCGGCGCCGGCCGGCAGCCGCTGGGCGATCGGCACCGAGCTCAACCTGGTGCGCCGGCTGGCCAACCGCTACGCGGACCAGGGCAAGGAAATCGTCTTCCTGGACCGCACCGTCTGCTTCTGCTCCACCATGAACCGGATCGACCTGCCGCATCTGGTCTGGTCCCTGGAGTCCCTGGTGGCCGGCAAGGTGGTCAACCGCATCGAGGTCGACCGGGAGACCGAGCACTACGCGAAGCTGGCGCTGGAGCGGATGCTGGCACTGCCCTGAGCTGCCGCACCGCACCGCACCAGTCGCGGGCATACGAAGACGGCCGGCGCGCCAGGCGCGCCGGCCGTTTTCTGATCAGTCAGTCCGGGATCAGCCCGTCCTCGGTCAGCATGGCCCGCACCTCGTCGATGGTGGCCTCAGGCGCCGGCAGAATCAGCTCGGAGGGCTCCAACGAGTCCTCCGGCAGCGGCGCACCCAACGTCCTGACCGCCTCCAGCAGGGCGGTCAACGTGCGACGAAAGCCAGCCTCGTCGCCCGACTCCACCTCGGCGAGCAGCTCGTCGTCCAGTCCGTTGAGTGTGGGGAAGTGGCTGTCGTCCAGCTTCACCTGCCCCTCCCCCATGATCCGCACGATCACGATGTTCTCCCGGCTCTTTCGGTGATTCCAACCATCCCGCACTCCCCGTGGCCAGCGGTGGCCCCCGAGATCACTGCTTGTCGAACTTCGGGGTCTCCGACTGCTCCTGCTGCTGTGCCGACGTCCCGCCCTCGATGGCCTGCCGGTCCGAGGAGGAACCGCCGGCCAGCTCGGCCTTCATCCGCTCCAGCTCGAACTCGACGTCCGCGTTGCCGGAGATGCGGTCCAGCTCGGCGGAGAGATCGTCCTTGGTGGTGCCCGTCTGGTCGTCCAGCGCGCCGGACGCCAGCAGCTCGTCGATGGCGCCGGAGCGGGCCTGGAGCTGGGCCGTCTTGTCCTCGGCCCGCTGGATGGCCATCCCGACGTCGCCCATCTCCTCCGAGATGCCGGAGAACGCCTCGCCGATCCGCGTCTGCGCCTGGGCCGCCGTGTAGGTGGCCTTGATGGTCTCCTTGCGGGTGCGGAAGGCGTCCACCTTGGCCTGGAGCCGCTGGGCGGCCAGGGTGAGCTTGTTCTCCTCCGTCTGCAGCGTCTCGTGCTGCTGCTGGAGGTCGCTGATCTGCTGCGACAGCCCGGCCCGCCGGGTGAGCGCCTCGCGGGCCAGATCCTCCCGGCCGAGCGCCAGCGCCTTCTTGCCCTGCTCCTCAAGCCGGCCGGACTGGGTGTTCAGCTGGTTGAGCTGAAGTTCGAGCCGCTTGCGGGAGGTGGCCACGTCAGCGACCCCTCGGCGCACTTTCTGCAACAGCTCCAACTGCTTCTGGTACGAGTAGTCGAGCGTCTCGCGCGGGTCCTCGGCCCGGTCCAGGGCCTTGTTAGCTTTCGCGCGGAAGATCATCCCCATCCGCTTCATGACACCGCTCATGGGCTTCGCGCGCCCCCTTCATGCCGGGCTCGAACCAATGGCCATTTCCTGCTGATCCCCTACTACCCTACGGGGCCCGTATCCATTAGCGCACCGCTCCGCCGGGAATGGCTCCTCCCCAAGGACGATCACCGTCGGCCGCTCTCCCGCCACGGGACTAGGCGGGACGCCGTGCGGCGCCCCACCGGGGACGTTGCAGGATCGTTCCCCGGGAGCCGGGACGCGATGCGCGGAGTAGACCGTAGGCTGGTGAACGTGTTCCGAAGTCGTGCCAAAGAAGACGCCAAGACGGAGTCGCAGAGCGAGCCGGAGGCTCAGCCGACCCGTGACCCACAGGCGCCCAAGGGTCGTCCCACGCCCAAGCGCAGCGAGGCCGAGGCCCTGCGCAAGGCCGTAGCCAAGCCGGCGACCAGCCGCAAGGAGGCCGCCCAGCGCACCAAGAAGCTGCGTCGCGAGGCGCTGGACAAGCAGCGCCAGGCGCTGCTGACCGGCGACGAGCGGCATCTGCCGGTGCGCGACCGTGGCCCGGTCCGGCGCTATGCGCGGGACTATGTGGACGGCAAGTGGCACATCGCCGAGTACTTCCTGCCCATCGCCGTGCTGATCCTGGTGATGAGCATGGTTCCCTCCATCGCGGCCAAGAACATCGCGCTGCTGCTGTGGATGGGTGTGATCCTGGGCATCGTCTTCGACTCGATCGTGCTCACCAGGAAGCTGAAGAAGCAGCTGACGGAGCGCTTCCCGAACGAGAGCCTGCGCGGCGCCAAGGCGTACGCCCTGATGCGCACGCTCCAGATGCGGCGGATGCGGCTGCCCAGGGCCCAGGTCAAGCGCGGCGAACCGCCCCGCTGACGCGCGGCCGCAGCCGGCCGTAGCCGGAGGACAGTTGCCCCGAACGACCCGGCGGCCCTCCGCCGCCGCCGGCGGGGCAGCGGCCACAATGCCCGTTATGGCCTTTCCGCATCCGTTTCGTCCCGCTTTTCTCCTTCTCTGCGCGCTGCTCGCGGGCTGCACCGGCGACGCCGCCGGCTCGGGCCCCGAACAGCAGGTGGAGGCGCCCGAGCCCACGGTGACGGGGGAGTTGGAGCGCACCTACCAGGACGTGGTCAACGAGGTGCTGCCGTCCGTCGTGCAGATCACCACCGAGGAGCAGCAGGGCTCGGGGGTGCTCTACGACGACGAGGGACATATCGTCACCAACGCGCATGTGGTCGGCCGCGAGGAGACGTTCCAGGTCACCCTGGCCACCGGTCAACGGCCGCTGGACGCGGAGCTGGTCAGCTCCTACCCCGAGCAGGATCTCGCGGTGATCGAGCTGTCCGATCCGCCGGACCGGCTGCGTCCCGCCACCTTCGGCGACTCGTCCAGGGTGGCGGTCGGCCAGATCGTGCTGGCGATGGGCAATCCGCTGGGGTTGGCCTCCAGCGTCACCCAGGGCATCGTCTCGGCGGTCGGCCGCGCGGTCAGCGAGGGCGAGGGCGAGGCGACGCTGGGCAACATGGTGCAGACCTCGGCCGCGATCAACCCGGGCAACAGCGGGGGCGCGTTGGTGAATCTCTCGGGCCAGGTGGTGGGCATCCCCACGCTGGCCGCCCGGGATCCGGGGATGGGCGGCGGCCAGGCGCCCGGCATCGGCTTCGCGATCCCGGCGTCCACGGTGACCTTTCTGGCGGACCAGATGATCGAGCACGGGCGGGTGGTGGACTCGGGCCGGGCGGCGCTGGGGATCTCGGTGCGCACCGTGCTGGGCGACGGCTTCCAGCCGGCCGGCGCGGCCGTCGTGGAGGTCACCGACGGCGGACCGGCGGACCGCGCGGGGCTGCGGGCCGGCGATGTGCTGGTGGAGCTGGCCGGCGAGGAGGTGGCCGATGTGGTCTCACTGGCCGAGGCGCTGGCCGCGCAGCGCCCGGGACGCGACGTGCAGGTGCGGTATCTGCGCAACGACGAGCGGCGGGAGGCCGAGGTCACGCTGGGTGAGGCGTGATCCCCCGGCCGGCCCCGCCGCCGGTGGGTCGTTCGTCGGTGGATCAGTCGTCGACGGCGCTGTGCAGGCTCATCGGCCCGTACACCTTGCTGCCGTCCTCCAGAAGGGTCACCTGGTCGATGCCCCCGTCGATCAGTTCCGGCCAGATCTCGCCGATCCAGGACTCCGCGTCCCCCTGGGTGCCGAAGTCCCCTGGATCCTGCGGTGGTTCGGTCGTCGAGCCGTCCGCCCTCTCGAAGCGCCACTCCCAGGCCATGCGAAGCCTCCACTCACCGCCGTGACTGCCTTGCTCGCAGACTAAATCACGCCTCGCGCCAGGACGCACCACCGCGCGCGATGCGAACAGGCGCACCCCGCGCGCCTCGACACCACCCCGGACCCGGCGAGCGGACGAGGCCGACCCCCGGCGCGAACTCCCCGCACGCGCCGGGCAGATGACCGCCCACTCCCCCTGCGGCCGCGGGGCACGGTGGGCACGACGGTAGTCTCGTGCGCATGAGTGAGGGTGGTCTGCGACTCGACGACTTCGGCGAACTGATCGAACGTCCCAGCTCACGGCTGCGCCGCCAGGCGGAGCGGCATCGGGCCACGCTGACGGTGCCGCCCCGGGCGCTCGGCCGGCTGGACGAGATCGGCGCCTGGCTGGCGGCGGCCCAGGGGCAGGTGCCGGTGCGGCCGATCGAGCGGCCCAGGGCGCTGCTGTTCGCCGGCGACCACGGCGTCGCCGAGCTCGGCGTCTCTGGCCGGCGGCCAGGGGACACGGCGGGCCTGGTGCGCGCGGTGCTGGACGGGGTCAGCCCGGCGGCCGTGTTGGCCCGTCAGGCCGGCGTGCCGCTGCGGGTGATCGACATGTCCGTCGACTGTCCCGAGGACGCGTTCCCCGCCGAGGTCACCCGGCACCGGGTGCGGCGCGGCTCGGGCCGGCTCGACATCGAGGACACGCTCACCGAGGAGGAGACGGAGGCGGCCTTCCGCGCCGGGATGGCCATCGCGGACGAGGAGGCGGACTCGGGCACCGATCTGCTGGTGCTCGGCGATCTCTCGGTCGGTGGCACCACGGCGGCCGGCGCGCTGGTCGCCGCGCTCTGCGGCACGGACGCCTCGGTGGTCACCGGGCGCGGCGCGGTGCGGATCGACGATCTGACCTGGATGCGCAAATGCGCCGCGATCAGGGACGGGCTGCGGCGCGCCCGCCCCGTGCTGGGGGACCAGCTGCGGCTGCTGGCCGCGTTGGGCGGCGCCGATCTCACGGCGATGACGGGCTTCCTGCTGCAGTGCGCGGTGCGCCGCACGCCCGTGGTGCTGGACGGCGTGGTGTCGGTGGCCTGTGCGCTGGTCGGCCAGCGGGTGGCGTTCCGCGCGCCCGACTGGTGGCTGGCCGGGCAGGTGAGCGGCGAGCCGGCGCAGGCCAAGGCGTTGGACCGGATGACCCTGGTGCCGCTGCTCGACCACGGTGTCACGGCCGGCGAGGGCAGCGGCGCGCTGCTGGCGTTCCCGCTGGTCAGGGCGGCCGCCGCGCTGGCGGCCGAGCTGCCGGTGCGCGCGGAGCCGGCCGACCAGCCGACGGATGAACCGGCCGTGGAGCCGGAGGCGGCGGCGGGCTGACGCGCCGTCAACTCTCGGAGAAGCGGCTCACGTTCCCTCCCGTTCGCCGGTGGGGGTGCCGCCCACCAGGTCCTGGAGGCGGCGGGTCGGGCCGGCCCAGCGGGCGTCGTGCCGCCGGGCACGCCGTTCGGCCCGGCGGCGGGCGCGTGGGCGGCGGCGGTAGAGCCGTTTCGCCCAGGGCGAGTCGGGCCGGGCCAGGCGCAGCGCGCCGACGATCGAGATCACCGGCACCAGCACGCCGAGCACGGCCAGCTTGGGCTTGCCCTTGACCAGGGAGATCAGCGCGCAGACGAAGTGCAGCAGCAGGGTGCCGATCAGATTGCCCCGGTCGTCCCGGTCGTCGGGCGAGAGGCCGTCGACGCCCAGCGGCAGGAAGCCGACCAGCAGCATCCCGCCCAGCGCCGTGGTCAGCAGCACGACCTCGACGCTCTGCCGGCCGCGTTCGGACCAGTAGACGTCCTGCATATAGAGGATCAACGCGAACTCGTCGAGCACCAGCCCGGCGCCGATGCCGAAGACCACGGCCAGCAGCGCGGCCGCCCAGCCGCGTCCGCCGGTGGCCACCCCGCCGAAGCCGCCCACCAGCATGAGCACCACCCCCGGCACCACATGGTGCACATGGCGGCCGCCGGCCGAGATGTCGTGGAACGGGCCCTTGCCGGCGCGGATCAGCCGGGTCACACAACGGGTGATCAGAAACGTCAGCACAAAGGCCAACAGGGCGAGCAGCAGCGGCAGCTTGCCCGGTTCCACGATGTTGCGATACCACCAGTCGCTCATGACCGTTCAGCGTTCCGGCGCTACGCTGCGGACTGATGAACGCCACGCCGCCGATACCTCCGCTGCCGCCGCCGGGACCGCCGCCGACCACCGGGATGGCGGCACCGCGCGAGGGGCTGCGCTTCGCCTTCGGGACCATGACGGCGCTGCCGGTCGGCGCCCCGCGCCGGGAGCGGGCGGTGGCCGCGCTCGGGATGCGGGTGGCGCCGCTGGTCGGCCTCGCCCTCGGGGCGGCGGCCGGCGGGCTGTGCTGGGTGCTGTTGACGATCGAGGTCGGCTGGCTGCTCACCGGCGTGCTGACGGTCGCCTCGTTGGCGTTGCTGACCCGGGGGTCGGCCCTCGAAGGACTGTCCGGGGTGGCCGACGCGTTCGCCGGCGACCGGCCGGTGGACGAGGCGCGGCGGATCGCGCGCGGTCACGGCGTGGGCCGGCTGGGGGTGCCGGCGCTGCTGTTCGCCGTGCTGACCCAGGTGGCCGCCGTGCACGAACTGGCGGGCGAGGGCAAGGACTACGCGGCGGCCGCGGTCCTCGTCGCGGTGCTGACCTCGCGCACCGGGGTGGCCTGGGCCTGTCGCGAGCTGCCCCCCGCCGGCTCCACCGGGCTGGGCGCGCTGGTGGCGCGTTCCGTGTCGACGGGGGCGGCGGTGGTGCTGGCCGCGTTGACGGTCGCGGCGGCCGGCGCGGTCGGCGCGCTGACCGCCGGGGAGCCGGGCGCCGGCGCGGTGGTCGGGGCGAGCGCGGTGGTGCTGGGGCTGACCGCCGCCGAGTTGGTGCTCTGGCAGGCGCGCGGCCGGTTGGGCGGGCTGACGGGCGGGGTGCTGGGCGCGGTGAGCGAGACGGCGACGGCCGTGGTGCTGGTGACGCTCGTGGTGGGCGCGACCTGATCCCCTGGGCTCCGACGGGCGCGGCGTAGTCTTCTGTGCCGAATGGCCGGGCGCCGACCCCGCTTCCGGTTCTTCCCGGCTTCTCCGGTTTGTCCGGTTTCTTCGGTTTGTCTGGATTCCCCGGTTCCCCCGGTCCCCGGCCATCCCGAGCCCACCAGCCCACCACGTACACGAGGACGGAACCCCAACACCGTGACTGCACTGACGCTCAGCAACCTCTCCGCGGCGACCGTCCCGGCGGACGCCGTCGTCATCGGCGTCGCCAAGGGCGAGTCGGGGCCCGTGTTGGCCGCCGGTTCGACGCCGGCCGCCGCCGTGGACGCCGCCACCGGCGGGACGCTGGCCGCGACCCTGAAGACCCTCGGTGCCAAGGGCGGTGAGAACGAGGTCACCAGGATCGCCTCGCCCGACGGCGTGGCCGCCCCGCTGGTGCTCGCCGTCGGCCTGGGCGCCGTCCCCGACAAAGGGGGCGCGTTCGACCCGGAGACGTTGCGCCGCGCGGCCGGCGCCGCCGCCAGGGCGCTGGCCGGCTCCGCGCACGCGGCGTTCGCGCTGCCGGTGGCCGATGTCGCGGCCGTCGCCGCGGTCTCCGAGGGCGCGCTGCTGGGCGCCTACGCGTTCACCGCGTTCCGCGGCCGGGAGTTCGACGGCGCCGACAGCGCGCCGCTGAGCCAGGTGACCGTTCTGGACGAGGGCGCCGCCGACGACGCCCACACCCGGGCCGCCCAGCGGGCGCTGGTGCTGGCCGAGGAGGTGGGCCGGGCGCGTGATCTGGTCAACACCCCGCCCAACGCGCTGACTCCGGCGGTCTTCGCCGACACGGTGACGGCCACCGCGCCCGGCTTCGGCGTGGACGTCGAGGTGTGGGACGAGGAGGCGCTGGCCGAGGGCGGCTTCGGCGGGCTGCTGGGCGTGGGTCAGGGCTCGGGGGCCCCGCCCCGGCTGGTGCGGGTCGCCTACCGCGCCCCGGCGGCCACCACGACGCTGGCGCTGGTCGGCAAGGGCATCACCTATGACTCGGGCGGCATCTCGCTCAAGCCGGCCGGCCACAACGAGACGATGAAGTGCGATATGGGCGGCGCGGCGACGGTGTACGCCGCGGTGCTGGCGGCGGCCAGGCTCGGCCTCGCGGTCAATGTGACCGGCTGGCTGGCGCTGGCCGAGAACATGCCCTCGGGCACGGCGACCCGTCCCGGCGACGTGCTCACCATGTACGGCGGGAAGACCGTCGAGGTGTTGAACACCGACGCCGAGGGCCGGCTGGTGCTGGGGGACGCGCTGGTGAAGGCGTGCGAGGAGAACCCGGACGCGCTGGTGGACGTGGCCACGCTGACCGGCGCGATGGTGGTGGCGCTCGGCGAGCGCACCATCGGCGTGCTGGGCACGGACGCGTTCCGCGATCTGGTGCACGAGACGGCCGCCGAGGTCGGCGAGGAGTCCTGGCCGATGCCGATGCCGGCCGAACTCGCCGAGGGACTGAAGTCGCCGGTCGCCGACCTGCAGAACGTCGGGCCCCGGCTGGGCGGCGGGCTGTTCGCCGGCCATTTCCTGCGGGAGTTCGTCCCGGCCGACCTGCGCTGGGCGCATCTGGACATCGCGGGCCCGGCGTACAACGGCGGTTCCCCGCACGGCTACACGCCCAAGGGCGGCACCGGCGTGGCGATCCGCACCCTGCTGCGGCTCGCGGAGCGCGCCGCGGACGGTGACCTGGGCTGACGTGCCCGACGGCCCCGACACGGCCGGGACGGGAGGCGGGCTGGGGCCGTCGGCGCGCGGCGCCGCAGGTGTGGCGGTCGTCACCAGCCCGCCGTCCCACCACCGTCCGGCAGGTGCGAAGATGGTGTTCCGGCAGGACAGGGCCAGGCTCAACCACCCAGGCGAGCCACAACAAGCCGCACTACCCGCGGCCCACAGACGACACCGACCGGTCGGCGCGGACCGGCAGGTGTACCCCATCCATGGAGGAACGTGACGTGGCGAACGACGCCGGCACCGTTTTCGACCTAGTGATCCTCGGAGGCGGCAGCGGTGGTTACGCCGCGGCCCTGCGCGCCTCCCAGCTGGGTCTCGACGTGGCCCTGATCGAGAAGAACAAGCTGGGCGGCACCTGTCTGCACCAGGGATGCATTCCCACCAAGGCCCTGCTGCACGCCGGCGAGATCGCCGACGCGGCCCGTGAGGGCGCCGAGTTCGGCGTGCGGTCGACCTTCGAGGGCATCGACATCGCGGGCGTCCACAAGTACAAGGACGGCGTGGTCTCCGGTCTCTACAAGGGGCTGCAGGGGCTGGTCGCCTCCCGCAAGATCACCTATGTGGAGGGCGAGGGCCGGCTCTCCTCCCCGACCTCGGTCGATGTGAACGGACAGCGTTACACCGGCCGGCACGTGCTGCTGGCCACGGGCTCGGTGCCCAGGTCGCTGCCGGGTCTGACGATAGACGGCGACCGGATCATCTCCTCCGACCACGCCCTGGTCCTGGACCGGGTGCCCAAGTCGGCCATCGTGCTGGGCGGCGGCGTGATCGGCGTGGAGTTCGCGTCGGTCTGGAAGTCCTTCGGCGCCGACGTGACCATCGTCGAGGGCATGAAGCACCTGGTGCCGGTGGAGGACGAGAACAGCTCCAAGCTGTTGGAGCGCGCCTTCCGCAAGCGGGGCATCGCGTTCTCGCTCGGCTCCTTCTTCAAGGGCGCCGAGTACACCGCCGACGGCGTGCGGGTCACCCTGGAGAACGGGAAGACCTACGAGGCCGAGGTGCTGCTGGTGGCCATCGGCCGGGGCCCGGTCTCGCAGGGCCTGGGCTACGAGGAGGCCGGGGTCGCGATCGACCGTGGCTTCGTCCGGGTCGACGAGTACTGCCGCACCAACGTCCCCACCATCTCCGCCGTGGGGGACCTGATCCCCACCCTCCAGCTGGCCCATGTGGGCTTCGCCGAGGGCATCCTGGTGGCGGAGCGGCTGGCCGGGCTCTCCCCGGTGCCGATCGACTACGACGGGGTGCCCCGGGTGACGTACTGCCACCCGGAGGTGGCCTCGGTGGGGGTCACCGAGGCGCGCGCCAAAGAGCTGTACGGTGCCGACCAGGTGGTCACCCTCAAGTACAACCTCGCGGGCAACGGCAAGAGCAAGATCCTGAAGACGGCGGGCGAGATCAAGCTCGTGCGGGTCAGGGACGGCGCCGTCGTCGGCGTTCACATGGTGGGTGACCGGCTCGGCGAGCAGGTGGGCGAGGCCCAGCTGATCTACAACTGGGAGGCGCTGCCCGCCGAGGTGGCGCAGCTCATCCACGCACACCCGACCCAGAACGAGGCGCTGGGCGAAGCCCATCTGGCCCTGGCCGGCAAGCCGCTGCATTCCCACGACTGACCTGGCCGCGTACCCCAGAGCGCGCGTAACCCACTGCCACTTTTCGTAAGGAGCAACAGAAACCATGGCGGTTTCCGTAACCCTTCCGGCGCTCGGCGAGAGCGTGACCGAGGGCACCGTCACCCGCTGGCTGAAGGCCGAAGGCGACCATGTCGAGGCCGACGAGCCGCTGCTGGAGGTGTCGACCGACAAGGTCGACACCGAGATCCCGGCACCGAGCGCCGGTGTTCTGTCGGCCATCAAGGTGGCCGAGGACGAGACCGTCGAGGTCGGTGCCGAGCTGGCCGTGATCGACGACGGTTCGGGCGCCCCGGCGGCCGCGCCGGCGCCCGCGGCCGAGTCCACCCCCGAGCCCGCCCCCGCGCCCGAGCCGGCGCAGGCCGCGCCCGCCCCTTCGGCGCCCGCGCCGGCCGCGAGCGCCCCCTCGGGCGGCTCGGCCGAGGGCACCGAGGTGCTGCTCCCGGCGCTCGGCGAGAGCGTCACCGAGGGCACCGTCACCCGCTGGCTGAAGGAGGTCGGCGAGGAGGTCGAGGCCGACGAGCCGCTGCTGGAGGTGTCGACCGACAAGGTCGACACCGAGATCCCGGCACCGGCCGCCGGCACCCTGCTGGAGATCACGGTCGGCGAGGACGAGACGGCCGAGGTCGGCGCGAAGCTCGGCGTGATCGGTGCCGCCGGCGCCGCCCCCGCCGCCGCTCCCGCCCCGGCGGCCCCCGCGCCCGAGCCCGCCCCGGCCCCCGAGCCGGCGCAGGCCGCGCCCGCCCCGACAGCGACCAAGCCGCAGGCCGCTCCGGCTCCGGCGCCCGCCCCGGCGGCGCCCAAGCCGCAGGCCGCCCCGGCCCCCGCCGTCGCCCCCAGGGCCTCGGCCGCGCCGAGCACGGACGGCGCCTATGTCACCCCGCTGGTGCGCAAGTTGGCCAGCGAGAACGGCGTCGATCTGGCCCAGGTCAAGGGTTCGGGGGTGGGCGGTCGCATCCGTAAGCAGGATGTGCTCGCCGCCGCCGAGGCCGCGAAGGCGGCGGCCGCCAAGGCTCCCGCGGCGGCCCCGGCCGCCCAGGCGCCCGCCCCGGCCCAGCCCTCGCCGCTGCGCGGTCAGACCGTCAAGATGCCGCGCATCCGCAAGGTGATCGGCGAGAACATGATGCGCGCCCTGCAGAACCAGGCGCAGCTGTCCTCGGTGGTCGAGGTCGATGTCACCAAGGTGATGCGGCTTCGGGCGCGGGCCAAGGAGTCCTTCCTGGCCCGCGAGGGGGTCAAGCTCTCCCCCATGCCGTTCTTTGTGAAGGCGGCGGCCGAGGCGCTGAAGTCGCACGCGTCGATCAACGCAAAGATCAACGACGACGGCACCATCACCTACCACGATGTCGAGAACGTGGGCATCGCGGTGGACTCCGAGAAGGGCCTGATGGTCCCGGTGATCAAGAACGCCGGTGACCTGAGCCTGGCCGGGATCGCCAAGAAGACCGCCGAGTTGGCGGGCAAGGTCCGCAAGGGCGGGCTGGCCCCCGACGACATGGCGGGCGGCACGTTCACGATCAGCAACACCGGTTCGCGCGGTGCGCTGTTCGACACCATCATCGTGAACTACCCGCAGGTCGCCGAGTTGGGCATCGGGGCCACCGTGCGCCGGCCCGTGGTGGTCAACCACCCGGATCTGGGCGAGACGATCGCGATCCGCGACATGGTGTACCTGACGCTGTCCTACGACCACCAGTTGGTGGACGGCGCCGACGCGGCCCGCTATCTGACGGACATCAAGGCCCGGCTGGAAGCCGGTGCGTTCGAGGGCGAACTCGGCCTCTGAGCCGACGCCGGCCGCGCCCCGCCCGAACTGCTTCGGGCGGGGCGCGGCCCGTTGGTCCTCGGGTCAAGGCCCGTTGTCCCCAGGTCAAGAGAAGGTCAACGGCGGTGCGGCCGCCGACGGCCGGACAGGAGCATGCCATGAGCCCGCCCATCGTCCCCTCGCTGCGGCAGCGGATCCGCGAGCACATCGTGGAGGGCATCGTCAGCGGGCGGTGGCAGCCGGGCGAGCGGATCGTGGAGCGCAGGATCGCGGTCGAGCTGGAGGTGAGCCAGACGCCGGTACGGGAGGCGCTGCGCGAGCTGGAGACGCTGCGGCTGATCGAATCGGCGCCCAACAAGGGCGTTCGGGTGCGGAAGCTGACCGCGTCCGATCTGGAGGAGATCTATCCGGTGCGGGCGGGTCTTGAGCAGATCGCGGCCGAACTGGCGGCCGACCGGCTGGCCGACGACGCCTCCGCGCTGCTGGCCGAGGTGGCCGCGCTCACCGAGGCGGACCGGCGGGAGGACGCGGAGGCCCAGGTGGGGCACACCGTGGCCTTCCACCACACGCTGGTGCGCGCCTCGGGGAACAGCGTGCTGCTGCACACCTGGGAGTCGCTGGGCATCGAGATCTGGACGGCGCTCTCCATCCGCTGGCTCGGCACCCGCCAGCGCTCCTATGCCGAGGAGCACCAGGAGCTGATCGACGCCTTCCTGCGCCGCGACCCGGGGATCGGTCAGCTGGTCAAGGAGCATGTGTTGAACTGTGCACCGCGTGCCTGATCTTCCCCGGTCTGTCCCCCTATGCCCTGGCACGGGGTGTCAATTTTGCCGAATGCTTTGATCGATCATCGATCAGAGGCTTAGAGTTTCGGAGAAGACAGAGCCGCGCCACATCAAGCACCTGTCCTGCCGAGTGGCGCGGCTCTACCCGAGGCCCGGGTCCCCAACGTCGCGCCAACGATCCCAGGGACCCGGCCCTCACGGTTCGCCCATCGTGCCAGAGCCCGTCGGCACCCCGCGAGCCGTTTCGTCGAACCCGCCGTCGCATGTCCCGCTGCCGGGACCCGGCGTGGACGGTAGGCGCCCCGGTCCGCGAGAGTGGGGGGATGCGCGCGGCTCGGGTGATCAGGTTGTTGCTGTTGCTGCAGTCGCGACGTTCCATGACCGCGGGCGAGTTGGCGGCCGAACTCGAGGTCTCGGAGCGAACCGTGGCCAGGGATGTGGCCGCGCTCTCCGAGGCGGGCGTCCCGGTCTACGCGGACCGGGGCCGCACCGGCGGCTACCGGCTGGTCGGCGGCTACCGGACCCGGCTCACCGGTCTGGGGCGGCACGAGGCGGAGGCGCTTTTTCTCTCCGGCGTCCCGTCCGCGCTGCGCGACATGGGCCTGGCGGACACCGCGTCGGCCGCCCGGCTCAAGGTGTCGGCGGCGCTGCTGCCGGAGCTGAGGGACGCCGAGCGGAGCGCGGCCCAACGCTTCCATCTGGACGCCCCGCACTGGTGGCAGGCCCCGGAGACCCCGGAGCAGCTGCCGTTGATCGCCGAGGCCGTCTGGGGCGATCTGCGGTTCGCCGGACGCTACCGCAGGGGCGACGGCTCGACGGCGGCACGGGAGTGGGAGCCCTACGGCCTGGTCCTCAAGGCCGGCGCCTGGTATCTGGCCGCGCGCCCGGCCGAGGACGGCGGCGAGCACCGGATCTACCGCGTCGCGCGGTTCTCCGAGGTGACGCTCGGGGGCCAACCGTTCGACCGGGAGCCGGAGTTCGACCTGCCGGCCTTCTGGGCGGAGCAGGCCGCCGCCTTCGCCCGCGCGATCCTGCGGGAGACCGTCGGGCTGCGGCTCACCGAGGCCGGGGTCGGGCGGCTGCGCCACCACACCGACCGGGCGGCGGCCGAGGAGGCCGTCGCCGGCGCCGGGGCGCCGGACGCGGACGGCCGGGTGACCGTCACGCTGGCCGTCGAGTCCCTTGATGTCGCCTTCGACCAGCTGTTGGCGCTGGGCGCGGACGCCGAGGTGCTGCGGCCGCCCGAGCTGCGCGCCCGGTTCGCCCGGGCCACGGCGGACGCGGCGGCGCTCTACCGGCGGGGCCCCGACAACGGCGCGGCGGTTGACCTCAACCGAGCTTGAAGTAGCACGATCGGCGTCATGACCACAGCAGAGGCCACCGCCCGGGACGCCGGGGACCGCCGGGAGATCGCCGATCTCGTCAGCCGGATGTTCCGCTCGTACGACCGACGGGAGTTGGACGAGGAGACGACCGCCCGGTTCGTCGCCGACGACGCCCATGTCACCACCCCCGTCGGCACCGCGCGCGGCAGGGCCGCGGTGGCGCGGCTGAACGCGGAGGCGCTGGGCCGCTTCGACCGCACCCAGCACCAGGCGACGGACCTGCTGGTGGAGGTGGCCCCGGACGGGGCGACGGCGCGCGCCGGCTGGAACGCGCTGATGACCCATGTGCACCACGACTCCACGCTGCGCGGGCGCGGCCCGAACGCCAACCCGCTGCTGGTGGTGGGCGGTTACTGGCACGGGACGCTGGCGCGCACGGCCGCCGGCTGGCGGTTCGACTCACTCGCGATCGAGCCGGTCTGGCACACCGGGGATCCGCCGCCGCTGGGCTGACCCCCGGCGCCGGATCATCCGCGCCCGGCCGTCGGACCGACCAACGCCGGGGCCAGCTCCCGCCACTCCGGCAGCGGAAGAGCCGACGGATCGGCGGTCAGCACCTGGAGACAGACATGGTCGGCACCGGCCGCCAGCTGCTCCCGCACCCGCCGCTCGACGACCTCAAGATCCCCGTAGGCAACGATCGCGTCCACCAACCGCCGGCTGGGCCCCGGCGTCAGATCGTCGTCGGTGAAGCCGAGCCGGCGCAGGCTGCGCAGCTGGTGTGGCGCCGCCAGATAGCCGGCGACATGGGCGGTGGCCACCTCGCGCGCCCGGTCGACGTCGCGGTCGAGAACCACCGCCTGCTCGACGGCGAGGAACGCGTCGGGGCCCATCGTCTCCCGGGCGCGCCCGGTGTGCTCGACGGGCACGAAGTAGGGGTGCGCCCCCAGCGTGCGTTCGGCGGCGAGCGCCAGCATCCTCGGCCCGAGGCCGGCGAGCACCCGCCGGGGCGGGGTCACGGGCGGCGGGCCGTGCGCGGGCACCGCGTCCATGGCGTCGAGGTAGGCGCGCATGGTGGCGACCGCGTTGCCCTTGGCCGGCATGGGGTAGCCGTCCAGCAGATGCACCGTGTCGTCCACCCGGTGGCCGCCGAGGCCCAGCAGATAGCGGCCGGGGAAGGCGTCGGCCAACGCCCGTTCGGCGCCGGCCAGCGCGATCGGATCGCGCAGCGTGATGTTGGCGATCCCGGAGGCGACGGTGAGCCGGCGCGTCGCGGACAGCAACAGCCACGCCTGGCTCACCGAGTCCCGCCCGAACGCCTCCCCGAACCACAGCGCTCCCCAGCCCAGCTCGTCCACCTCGGCGGCGGCCGCCCGCACCAGGCCGGCCGGCCGGGCGTCGAAGGCGAACGTCCACAGCCCCACGGGCCCGAGCCCGCCGAGCGGCCGACCGGCCGTCGCGGCCCTCTCCCCTGACCCCACGGTCATCCCACTCCTCGCATCGGCGTCGAAGACGTCCCATGAAGCGGAGAACTTCTCCGTTTCACTGTCGCGCCACCCTACACCAGAGAGGGGCCCATCCGGAGAAGTTCTCCGGATGAGCCCCGGGGCCTTCCCCGCGCGCGTCCGCCCACCGGCGGTGCAGGATGGGCGCATGGACGAGGCACTGACCGAGCACGGCGCCGGCCCCACCCCCGAGGGAACGGCGGCATCCCGCCGGCGCTCCGACGCGCGGCGCAACCGCGCGCGCATCCTGCGGGCCGCCGGCGAGACCTTCGCCGCCGACGGCCCCGACGCCTCGCTCAACGAGATCGCCCGCCGCGCCGGCGTCGGCCCCGGCACGCTCTACCGCCACTTCCCCGGCCGCACCGAACTGCTCGCCGCCGTCCTCACCGACCGGATCGAGACCCTCTGCCGGCACGCCGAGACCCTGCGGGACGAACCCGACGCCGACCGGGCGCTGGCCGACTGGCTGAGCGCCTTCCTCGACCACGCGCGCAACCAACAGGGCCTGGGCAGCGCCCTGTTGCTGGCCGAGACGGGCGGCCTCGGCTTCGACTGCCACCAGCGGCTGCGGGACGCCGCCGGCGCCGTCCTGACCCGGGCCCAACGGGACGGCGCCGCCCGCCCCGACCTCACCGTCGACGAACTGCTGGCCCTGGTGGTCGGCATCGCCCTGGTCACCGCGCGGGACGCCGAGGGGGGCGTGCGGCAACCGCCCCCCGCGCGGCTGCTCGCCCTGGTCCTCGATGCGATCCGCGCGCCGGTGGGGTGAGCCGGCGCACCCCACCGGCGCGGGTCAGCGGTAGTCCGCCACGTCGACCTGCTCGCCGGCCGCCGTCTTGGCGATAAAGCCCCAGCTGTCCGGCTGCGAGCCGTCCACATCGGTCACGCCGTACTCCCTGGCCAACCCGCCGCTGTCCAGCGAGCGCCCGTTCCACCGCGCCCGCTCCGGGTCGGCGGCCAGCGCCGCGACACCGCGCCCGAGGTAGGTCGGCGTCTCCGAGATCGCGAAGTTCGGATCCTTGGCGATCCCGTCCCGCCAGTTCTCCTCGGTGACCTCGAAGTAGGTGTCCAACATCGCCTCGGAACGCAGAAAGCCGGGCGAGACACAGACCGCCGTGCAGTCGAAGCCCTTCAGCTCATCGGCGAGCCCCTGCGCCATCCGCAGCGGCGCGTACTTCGCCAGATCGTAGAAGAACTCCTCGCGGTACTTGCTGTTGCTCTCCGCCGTGCCGTCCGTCACCTCGACGACCAGCCCACCCGGGTTCCTGATCAGCAGCGGAAGCGCGAAGTAGCTGGTGACGATGTGCGTCTCCACGCCGAGCCTGAGCATCCGCAGCCCCTGCCGCAGATCCAGCTCCCACAGCTTCCGGGTGAACCCGACATCCAGCAGATGGTCGGCGCCCCAGACATCGTTCACCAGGATGTCGAGCCGTCCCTGCTCCCGGTCGACGCGTTCCACCAGCGCCCGCACCTGGTCCTGCTCCAGATGGTCGGTCGGCACCGCGATGCCCTCGCCGCCGGCCGCCGTGACCAGCTCGCCCGTCTCCTCGATGGTCTCGGTGGTCCGCCCCACCTCGCTCACCCGCGAACGGGTGGTGCGGCCGGTGACATAGACCGTCGCACCCGCCCGGCCCAGCTCCACCGCCATCGCACGCCCCGCGCCCCGCGTCGCCCCCGCCACCAGGGCGATCCGTCCGGCCAACGGCCTTTCCCGCTCCGTCACGCACATCCTCCACAGTCGGTTGATCGACAAGTCGATCCGTTCGGAAGCCCTGTTCGGCTCCGGATACCGACGACCCTGACAGCCAATCCCGACACCCTCTGTCCGGCTTTCCGAGAACACCCGTCCTTTCCGAACCGCCTTCCCCCGCCGCGCCAGCCGCGCCCGCCGAACAGGTGAACCCGGCGTGCGCCCGCGCGCCCCGGCGCCGATCCTGTTGCCGTGATGGACGAGACGGAGTTCTGGGCGCTGATCGACCGCACCCGCGAGGCGGCCGGCCGCGACCCCGATCTGCACGCCGAACTGCTGGTGGAACGACTCGTCGAGCTGGACCCCGAAACCGTGCACGACTTCGCCCGGCACTTCGAGGCCAGGTTCTCCCGTGCCTACCGCTGGGACCTCAGGGGAGCCGCCCTGGTGCTGCTCGGCGGCGCCGACGAGAACACCTTCGAGAACTTCCGCTGCTGGCTGATCGCCCAGGGCCGACGCCTCTTCGAGGGCGCACTGGCCGATCCGGACGATCTCGCCGAACTGCTCCCGACGTTCGACGAGACCGTCGACGGCGAGGCCGAGGAGGTCGGCTACGCCGCGTTCGACGCCTACGAGCGGCTGACCGGCCTCGAACTCCCCGACCCGGGACTGCCCGAGCCGGGCGTCGAACCCCTGGGCGCCCCCGTCGACCTGACGGACGAGACCGCGCTGGCCGACGCCTACCCCCGGCTGTGGGCGCGGTTCCGCGTCGGACCCGACATCCCCGGCGCCCCGGGCCTCCCGGGTGGCCCGGCCACCGTCTGATCCGCCAGGATGACGCCATGGCAGCTGACACCCCGTACACCTCCCGGCTCCCCCAACGCGTCGCCGTCACCGGCGCCTCGGGCCTGATCGGCGGAGCGCTCGTCGCCTCGCTCCGCGCCCAGGGCGGCGAGGTGCGTCGCCTGGTCCGTCGCCCGCCGGGGAACGGCCAGGAGGCCCGCTGGGACCCCAGCGGCCAGGACCGGGCCGCGAACGTCGCCGCGCTGCGCGACTGCGACGCCGTGGTGCACCTGGCCGGCGCCGGCGTCTCCGACCGCCGCTGGACCAAGAGCTACAAGCGGCGGATCCGGGACAGCCGGGTGCTGGGCACCACCGCCATCGCCGAGGCCATCGCCGCCCAACCCACTCCCCCGCGCGTCTTCCTCTGCGGCAGCGCCATCGGCTACTACGGCTACACCGGGGACCGCGCGGTGGACGAGGACGCCGGCCCCGGCACCGGTTTCCTGGCCGACCTCTCGCAGGAGTGGGAGGCCGCGGCCGAGCCGGCCAGGCGCGCCGGTGTCCGCACCGTCCAGCTGCGGACCGGACTGGTCGTCGCCCGAAAGGGCGGCGCCTGGGGCAAGTTGTTCCCGATCTTCCGCGCCGGCATCGGCGGCCGGATCGGCAACGGACGCCAGTACTGGAGCGCGATCTCCCTCACCGACCATGTGGCGGCGCTGCGCTTCCTGCTCCAGGAGGACAACGAACTGGCCGGGCCCGTCAACCTCACCGGGCCGCACCCGGCCACCAACCGCGAGGTCACCAGGGTCATGGGCCGGGTGCTGCACCGTCCGACGCTCTTCCCCGTGCCGTCCCCCGTGCTGCGCGTGGTGCTGGGCGAGTTCGCCCAGGACGTCACCGGCAGCCAACGGGTCCTCCCGGCCCGGCTCCAGTCCGCCGGCTTCACCTTCCAGCACCCGACCGTCGAGGACGCGGTCCGCGCCGCCCTCGGCTGAGCCCCGCCCCAGCCTCCACCGCCGGGGGGCGGCAACCGTGCCACCCCCCTGTGCGCCCGTGCCCGGTCCGTGCGCTCTGCCGGTTTCGGTACGGCGTGAGAGGGTCGGCTCCGGTTCGGAACGCATTGCTCGCCCGCCAGTGGGCATCAGGTACGAAGGCCGACCGGCCACTCGCCTGATCAGCCGCTCCGACGCACCGACCACCTCACCAGGAGGCCCAGTGCTCAGCAGCCGAACGCGACGCACGGACACCGACGTTGTCATCATCGGGGGCGGCCCCGCGGGGCTGGCCACGGCCCACCGGCTGCACAGCGCCGGCCTCGCGGTGACCGTACTCGAAGCGGCCCCCCGGATCGGCGGCCGGCTGGTCACCGACCACCGGGACGGCTTCCGCCTCGACCGCACCAGCCAGCTCGCCTTCCCCGACTCCCCGGCGCTGGCCCAGCTGCCGCGCCGCATACCGCTCCGCAGACTGACCGGCGGCGTCCAACTGCACGGCGCCGGCCCCACCACCCGGCTCGGGGCGACCCCCGACGCGCCGGAAACGAACGCCGACGCGGACGCCGACGCGAGCGCCGACGTCGCCTCGTTCGACCAGCTGTGGCTCCGCGCCAACCTGGCGCGCCTCGGCCGGCTCCCCGACGAACAGCTCGGCGCGCGGCCGGAAGTCACCGCCGCCGAGGCCCTGACCAGCCGGGACATCCCGGCCAGGATCGCGGAGGAGATCCTGCGCCCGCTGCTGGCCGCGCTGCTGCACGACCCCGAACTGGCCACGTCCAGCCGCCTGGGCGACACCGTGCTCCGCGCCTTCGCCCGCCGGGGACTGGCCCTCGCCGAGGGCGGCGCCGCCACCCTCCCCGAGGCGCTGGCCGCCCAACTGCCGCCCGACGCCATCCGCACCGGCGTCCGCGTCACCTCGGCGGCGACCACGGTGGTGGAGACGGAGTCCCACGGCGCGTTCCGCTGCCGCGCCGTGGTGGTGGCCACCGGCGCCGCGACCGCCGCGCGGCTGCTGCCCGGGCTACGAATGCCGCGCTTCCACCAGATGACTGTCCTCCACCACGCGGCCCCGGCGCTGCCGGTGACCGGCCCCGCGCTGCTGGTCGAGGCGGGCGCGCGGGGCCCGGTCGCGCACACGATGGCGGCCTCGGCGGCCGACCCCACCCGGGCGCCGGCCGGCCTCACCCTGGTGACCTCCGTGGTCCTCGGCCCCCAGGCGGCCGAGCCGGCGGACCTGCTGGACAAGGCCGCGCGGCCCCAACTGGGCGAGCTGTACGGCGTGGCCGCCGACGACTGGCGGCTGCTGGCCACCCACCACGACCCCTGGGCCGTCCCCGTGCTCCCCCCGACCCACCCGGGACGCCGACCGGTCCGACTCCTGGACGGCCTCTACGTCTGCGGCGACCACCGCGACACCCCCGGCATCACCGGCGACCTCGCCTCCGCCCACCGCACCACCCAAGCCCTCCTCACCGACCTCGACCTCCCCACCCCCCACGCGGCGTAGCCGGAACCCGGCGGCCAGGCGAAGCCCTGGCCGGAGCAGCGACGACCACGGGGCCCGGGCCGGGGCGGCAACAGCCAGGGAAGGGACGAAACCGGCCGAGCCGGGGCGGGGCGGGAAACCGGAAGGAGCGGGACGTGGGGCCCGCAGGGCCCCGGCGGGGCCGGCTCGTCGGGGCCCTGCGGAACGGCACCCCGGACACCGGCAGGCACCGGCCTCTCCCCGGAGCACCGCCCCACCTTCACCCACGCCCCCAGTGACGACCCGCCCCCGGCAACCATCCGACGCTCCGATGTGTCAACGCGGCGACGGCCCGGGGCCCCCCGGCAGGGAGGGTGGCCCGCCCCCGGCGCACGCCGGCCTGCCCGGCCTGCCCCGGCGGGGCCGCCCCCGCCCCGGCCGTGCCCAGCCGCCCTCGGCGGCCCGGGCACGGCCGGGGTCTGCCGAGGCCGGCCGGGCCCGACGGCTCAGCGGAGGACCGCCGTCTTCTCGCGGTAGGCGCGGACCGCCGCCGCGTCACGGAACGGCTCCAGGCGTCTCTCGAACTCCTGCACATACTCGTGGGCGCGGGCGGAGCGCATCTCGTTGGCCTGTTGGGCCGCCTCGGCGGCCAGCACGCAGGCCTGTTCGACATCGCCGAGGCCGAGCCTGGCCGAGGCCAGGACGACCCGGCAGAACAGCCGGCTGCGCGCGTACTCGGGCGGGCGCAGCTGGAGGGAGCGTTCGGCGTGCCGGGCCGCGGCCCGATACTGCTTGAGGTCGCGGTTGCAGTGCCCGAACTCGTCGGCCAGCTGCGCCTCGTCGAAGAACCGTGCCCAGCGGGGAACGTCCTCGCCCGGCCGTGCCGCCTCCAGGGCCCGTTCCGCTCTGGCCATGGCGGCGGTGCAGGATCTGACCTCGCCGAGCAGGCCGTGCCCGCGCGCCTCGGCCGAGTGCAGCAGGGCCTGCACCACGGGCGCGACGGAGCTGGCGATGCCCTGTTGGGCGACCCGCGCCAGCTGGACGGCCTCGCGGCCGTGGCCGAGATAGACCGCCTGTCGGCTCATGGAGACCAGCACATAACTGCCGTAGCCACGGTCGGCGGCCGCCTGGGCCAGTCGGAGGGCCTGCACGAAGTACCGCTGGGCCAGCCCGTGGGCCGCGATGTCGTAGGCGGTCCAGCCGGCCAGCCGGGTCAGCTCCGCCGCGGCGGAGAACAGTTTTCGGCCGGTCTGCTCGCCGTAGCCGCCGCGCAGTATCGGCTCCAGCTCGTGCTCCAGATAGCGCACCAGCGCCTGTCTGGCGTGGCCGCCGCCGTAGGACTGGTCGAGGCCGCGGAAGAGGTCGGCGACCGAGCGCAGCGCGGCGATGTCCCCCGCGGTGACCCGCTGGCCCGGGCCGCGTTCGACCCGGTCGATGCGGTTGGGGCGGCCCACCCGGGCCGCCGGCCGGCCGCCGGGGGCCAACGGGCCGTGGCCACGGAGCTGTTCGGGGACGCGGATGGTGGGTGGCGGGTGGTCGTGCGCGGCGCCGCCGTCGATGGTCTCGCCCCTGGCGACCCGTTCGTCGGGGCGGCCGATGAGCCAGTCCCGGCTGGGCACCACGAGCCCCGCCGGGGTGAAGGCGATCTTGCGCAGCTCCGCGTAGCCGCCGGTGTCCTTGCGCCAGAGGCCGGCGACGATGTCCACCGCCTCCGCCGGGCTGCCGGCGAACTCCAGCCCTGCGTAGACGGGGGCGCACGCCTCAAGGCCCAGGTCCTGGGCGGAGAGTCGTCGGCCGAGCCGCCGGGTGAACACCTCGGCGATCAGCGCCGGGGTGGTGCCGCGCGGGCGCTGACCGCGGAGCCAGCGGGTGACCGAGGTCTTGTCGTACCGGAGGTCGAGGCCGTGTTCAAGGCCGAGCTGGTCGACTCGTCTGGCCAGCCCCGCGTGGGAGAAGCCGGCTTCGGCGATCAGGGCGGCCAGCTGGCGGTTCGGGTTGCGCGGCGTGGCGGACTGCGGGGAGGCCGGGCCTCCGGGTCGTTCCGTAGACATCGGCGATGCGGTCTCCTGCCTTACGGCTGTGCGGCTGGAACGGCGTGAATGTAACGGCCCCACCAGGGCGCAACGCCGCCGCGGCCGATGATTCATCCGTATGTGTGAGCCGGAGGCCACCCCCGTCGCCGCCTCGGGGCGGGCTTAGAGTTGATTCCGAGACGCCAGTGCGTGTCGCCAGAACGTGTGTGCCAAGCACGTGTACGGAAAGAGAGAGTTGCAGTGGACGAGCTGCGCTTTGTCCATCTGGGGTTCGGAGCCGAGGCGGTGGATTACCACACCGCCTGGCAGGAACAGCGCCGGGTGCACACCGCCCGGTTCGCGGATGAGATCCCCGACACCTGTCTGCTCCTGGAGCACCAGTCGGTGTACACCGCCGGCCGGCGCACGGAGGACAGCGAGCGCCCCCTCGACGGAACGCCGGTGATCGATGTCGATCGCGGCGGAAAGATCACCTGGCACGGGCCCGGCCAGTTGGTCGGCTATCCGATCATGAAGTTGCCACGTCCGGTCGATGTGGTGGCCCATGTGCGCCGGCTGGAGGACGCCCTGATCCAGGTCTGCGCCGAGTTCGGTCTGGAGACCACCCGGGTCGAGGGGCGCAGCGGCGTCTGGGTGCTGGGCGAGGAGGTGCCGGCGGGGGCGCGCCCCGATCGGGGTGGTCTCGCGTTGGACTTCGATCCCCGGCTCAACGACGAGGAGTTCGACCCCCGGCTGAACGGGCCCGAGTACGCGCCGTCCAACGCGGGGCAGCGGCACGAGGACCGCAAGCTGGCCCAGATCGGCATCCGGGTGGCCAAGGGCGTCACGATGCACGGCTTCTCGTTGAACTGCGATCCGGACAACACGTGGTTCGACCGGATCGTTCCGTGCGGCATCAGGGACGCCGGAGTGACGTCGCTCTCCCAGGAGTTGGGGCGGGACATCGGGGTGACCGAGGTGCTGCCCGTGGTCGAGCGGCAGCTGCGGGAGGTATGGGCGAGCGCCACCCTGCTGCCCCGGGCCGTGTGACCCGAATCACCCACACATCCAGAGGCGTAGGCTGTAGTTCGCATCAGAATCGAAAGTGGTAGGGAGCCGGACGTGTCCGCTGTCGCGCCTGACGGCCGCAAGATGCTGCGTCTTGAGGTCCGGAACAGTCAGACCCCGATCGAACGTAAGCCGGAGTGGATCAAGACCCGGGCCAAGATGGGCCCCGAGTATCAGGCGCTGCACGGTCTGGTGAAGCGCGAGGGTCTGCACACGGTCTGCCAGGAGGCCGGCTGCCCGAACATCTTCGAATGCTGGGAGGACCGGGAGGCCACGTTCCTGATCGGTGGCGAACAGTGCACCCGTCGCTGTGACTTCTGTCAGATCGACACGGGCAAGCCGGCCGATCTGGACCGCGACGAGCCGCGCCGGGTGGCCGACTCGGTACGGCAGATGGGCCTGAAGTACGCCACGGTCACCGGCGTCGCCCGCGACGATCTGCCGGACGGCGGCGCCTGGCTGTACGCGGAGACAGTGCGGCAGATCCACGCGGCGATGCCGGGCATCGGCGTCGAGCTGCTGATCCCGGACTTCAACGCCGTGCCCGAGCAGCTCGCCGAGGTCTTCGACTCGCGTCCCGAGGTGCTGGCCCACAACGTGGAGACGGTGCCGCGGATCTTCAAGCGCATCCGGCCGGCGTTCCGCTACGAGCGGTCGCTCGGGGTGCTGACCAGCTCCAGGGAGGCCGGGCTCGTCACCAAGTCCAACCTGATCCTGGGGCTCGGCGAGACCAGGGAAGAGGTCAGCCAGGCGCTGCGCGACCTGCACGAGGCGGGTTGCGAGTTGATCACCATCACGCAGTATCTGCGGCCGACCCCGAGGCACCACCCGGTGGAGCGCTGGGTGAAGCCGGAGGAGTTCGTGGAGTTGCAGCAGGAGGCGGAGGAGATCGGTTTCGCCGGGGTGCTCTCCGGTCCGCTGGTCCGTTCGTCCTACCGGGCCGGCCGGCTCTACCGGCAGGCGATGGAGCGGCGCGAGGCGGCGCGTGCGGCCTGACGGTGGCGGCGCGTTGGTGACCCCGAGGCCGGTTGTTGACCCCGGGGTCATGGGGTGGAAACACCGTTCGGTAACGATGAGGGGGAACGTTGTTGTCCAGGCAGTCCAGGCTGGGTGGGGGCTCGGTGGTGGGAATGGTGCGGCACATTCATCAGATTCATCTGGAGCGGCCCACCGTGGGCGGCGCGCTGCGGGCGCTTGAGCAGCGGCTGTTGGCCGGCGGTCAGCGCACGGCGTTGCGAAACGCCTGGTCCGCGGTGCGGGAGGACCAGGAACGGGCGGCGGCCCACCGGGACGCGGAGCGTGCGCTGCGCGCGAGCGGGGCCGCCTCCGAGGCGCCGGCGGCGCTGTCCGCCCCCCAGCCGACCACCCGGGCGTCCGGGGGGCCGGGCGCGCCGTAGACTTGCCCGCATGGCGCGGAAGGAAAAGGAACAGGATTCCGAGAACCCAGGGCGATTGAAGCAGATCGGCCTGACCTACAAGATGGCCAAGCGGGTCGATCGATGGATCGGTCTATGGCTGATTCTGGTCTTCCTGGTCACGTTCGGGATCATTCTGGGCATTGGCATTCTCTGGGGGCACCCGGTCTATCTGGGCATCCTCGGCTTCCTGGTCGCGCTGCTGACCACGGCGATCGTTTTCGGCCGCCGAGCCGAGCGGGCGGCGTTCAGCCAGATGGAGGGGCAGCCGGGCGCGGCGGCCGCCGTCCTGGAGAACATGAAGCGGGGCGTCGTCTTCACCCCGGCCGTCGCGGTCAACCGTCAGCAGGACGTGGTGCACCGGGCGGTCAGCAGGCGCGGCGTCGTGCTGGTCGCCGAGGGCAACCCCAACCGGGTCAAGGGCCTGATCGCGGCCGAGAAGCGCCGGATGAACCGCGTGATCTCGGACGTTCCGGTGCACGATCTGGTGGTGGGCACCGGCGAGGGCCAGGTGGAGCTGAAGCATCTGCGCAAGCGGGTCATCAAGTACCCGAAGGTGCTGGCCGGCCCCCGGGTCACCGAGATCAACGACCGCCTGCGCGCCATGGGCGATCTGATGAACAACATGCCGATCCCCAAAGGCCCGTTGCCGAAGGGCGGGATGCGGCTCAAGGGCAACAACCAGGCTCCCCGCCGAGGCCGCTGAGCCCCCGCCGGCGAGCACCCGCCGGCACCCGCCGGCTGCCGTCGGCAAACGCCCGTTGGCCGTGGTGCCGGACCCCCGAGGTCCGGTACCACGGCCAACGGCCGTTTGCTGCCCGCCGAGGGGGTTACTTCCATCGTTGAATCCGCAACAATCATGGGGTCCCGTAGATGACTCAGGAGGGAACCCCCATGCCAAGAAGCATCCTGCGCAACACCCTGGGCCTCGCCGCGGCGGCCGCGGCGCTGTGTTTCGCCGCCTCCCCCGCCGTGGCCTCTCCCGCCTCGACGTCCGCGCCCGGCACCGGTCTTGTCTTCTACGCCGCCGACTACAGCACGCCGGTCGCGCACTTCCCCAACCCTTCGGGCGAGTGCACCGCGTTCCCGGCCACCGCCGCGCTGCTGGTCGGCTACAGCAACGTCAGCGATGTGACCGCCTACCGCACCGCCGACTGCTCGGGCCAGGCCACCGCGCTCGGCACGCTGCGCAGCTTCGAGGCGGGCACCTTTGTGAGCTTCCGCGCCTCCTGAGACAGAACCGGTCCGTCCCGCCCGAACCGGATCGGGACGGACCGGGTGTGATCGAAAACGCGACCGGATGAGACCGTCAGTCGGTGGTTTCCGACGGCGGTGCCGTGACGGCCCCACCGAGCCGCACCTGGACGGAGCCCACCGCGCGGTCGTGGAGGCCACGCCCCTCGCGGTCCCAGATCAGGGCGGGAATGGCGAGTGCCAACAGAGCGGTGCGGAGCAGGGCGCGGGGGAACGTCAACCGCTGGCCGCTGAGGTGCACCACCCGGATCCCCAACAGGCGTTTGCCCGGCGTCATCCCCAGCGTGCCCACCGTCGACATGGCCATCACGGTGAAGACCAGCAGCGTCCAGTTGTTAGTGGCGGCGATATCGCCGTCGGCGATAAGACCGTATGCGATCAGCGCGCTGAGCCCCCAGTCCACGCAGAGGGCGGCGAGGCGCCGGCCGAGCGTGGCCAGGGAGCCGGGCCCCTCCCGGGGCAGCCCCAGCCGCTCACCCCGATAGCCGAGGTCGATTCCCACTCCTTCGGCCGCCACGCGGGGGCCGGAGGGCCGCGCTCCCATTGCCTGCCCGTTGTCCACACCCCCACCGTAGCGCGCGCCACCTCCCGGCGTGCCGCCGGTATCCGGCGAGAAGTCCGGTTAACACTGGGGAAACAAGTGGGTCATGCCCGAGAAATGGCCTGTCCTTAGGGTCGGCCCCGGCAGGCCCGCGCGACGGGCCATTCCCGAGCTGCACATCCCCCGCCTTCCCGGGTCGGGGCTAGGAGGACATTCGGATGTTCCGAAACGCCGACGAGATCAAGAAGTACATCGCGGACAACGACGTCAAGTTCATCGACGTTCGCTTCTGCGACCTGCCGGGCATCATGCAGCATGTGACCGTCCCGGCCGAGGCTTTCGACCCGACGGCCAGCCTGATGTTCGACGGGTCGTCGATCCGCGGCTTCCAGGCCATCCACGAGTCCGACATGGCGCTCGTTCCCGATCTTTCGACGTCGCGGGTTGATCCTTTCCGCAAGGACAAGACGATCAACATCAACTTCTTTATCCACGACCCGATCACGGGCGAGGCGTACAGCCGTGACCCGCGGAACGTGGCGAAGAAGGCCGAGGCCTACCTGGCCTCCTCCGGTATCGCCGACACCGCCTACTTCGGTCCCGAGGCGGAGTTCTACGTCTTCGACGACGTGCGCTTCGAGACCAAGTCGAACGCCGGCTACTACTACATCGACTCCGAGGCCGGCGCCTGGAACACCGGTGCCATCGAGGAGGGCGGCAACCGGGGTTACAAGGTCCGTTACAAGGGCGGTTACTTCCCGGCCCCGCCGGTCGACCACTTCGCCGACCTGCGGGCCGAGATCTCCCTCGAACTGACCGCCGCCGGCCTTGAGGTCGAGCGCCAGCACCACGAGGTGGGCACCGCGGGCCAGGCGGAGATCAACTACAAGTTCAACACCCTGCTGGCCGCCGCCGACGATCTGATGCTCTTCAAGTACATCGTGAAGAACGTCGCCTGGCGCAACGGGAAGACCGCCACCTTCATGCCGAAGCCGATCTTCGGCGACAACGGCTCCGGGATGCACGTCCACCAGTCGCTCTGGCAGGGCGAGACCCCGCTCTTCTACGACGAGCAGGGCTACGCCGGTCTTTCGGACACCGCGCGCTTCTACATCGGCGGCGTCCTCAAGCACGCGCCCTCGCTGCTGGCGTTCACCAACCCGACGGTCAACTCGTACCACCGGCTGGTCCCCGGCTTCGAGGCGCCGGTCAACCTGGTCTACTCGCAGCGCAACCGCTCCGCGGCGATGCGGATCCCGATCACCGGCTCCAACCCGAAGGCCAAGCGCGTCGAGTTCCGCGCGCCCGACCCGTCCTCCAACCCGTATCTCGCGTTCTCCGCGCTGATGCTGGCGGGCCTGGACGGCATCAAGAACAAGATCGAGCCGGCCGAGCCGATCGACAAGGACCTCTACGAGCTGGCCCCCGAGGAGCACGCGGGTGTCCCCCAGGTGCCGACCTCGCTGCCGGCCGTCCTTGAGGCCCTGGAGCAGGACAACGAGTATCTGCAGGCCGGCGGGGTCTTCACATCCGACCTGATCGAGACCTGGATCGACTTCAAGCGCGAGAAGGAAATCGCGCCGATGCAGCTGCGCCCGCACCCGCACGAGTTCGAGCTGTACTTCGACGTGTAGGCCGGTGGGCCGGTAGGCGGTCCACGGCACCGCGCGACGAGGGTCGCCGCCCCACGGCTGGGGGTGGCGGCCCTCGTGGTGTCAGCGGAGGGTGACCTGGGAGGGGCCGTTGAAGGTGGCGATGGAGAGGACGGTCTTCGGGGTGCGGAGCCCTTCGTGGCTGGTGTACAGCTCCCGGGCGGCGGCGAACGGGACGTCGTCGTGGGTGAGTTGGGCGACGCGGTCGTAGAGGGCGCGGATCTCGTCCGTCATCGAGGCGTCGTCGTCGGCGCCGGCGCCCCAGACGTCCCAGAGCAGGGTCTCGGAGCGGTTGAGCGCCGCGAGGTCGAGGCGGACGTTGCCGCAGACGAACCACTCGCCGGTGAGGTCGAGTTCGGGGGTGCGCAGGCCGAAGGTGGCCGGATCGGCCCGGCCCTCCCGGATCGCGCGCCAGGCCGTGCCGGCGACCAGGAAGCGGTCGCGGTCCACGTCCAGCGGGTCGATGCCGTCCGGCGGGGTGGTCGCGACATTCGGGTCGGCCAGCAGCCAGCCCCTGGTCTCGTCCCAGTACTCCGTGACCACATGGTCGGCGTGGAAGCCGTCGTCGGCGAAGTAGTCGGCGAATCCGGAGCGCAGCCGGGCCGGGATGCCGACATGGCGCAGGAACGAACAGAACAGCAGCGCGAAGTCGCGGCAGATGCCGACGAAACGGTCGGAGTACGGGCGCTCCCGATCCAGTGGCGCGTCGTCTCGTTCAACGATGATCCGGAGGATGTCGTCGACGTACCGCGTCTCGGCGTCGTCGTGCAGCCGGTCGGTCGGTATCGCGTAGTCGAGGTGTTCCCCCTCCAACCGGTGGATCACCAACCCCCGGGCGATATGGGCGAGTCGGGTCGGATCGGGCGGCAGTTCGGCATAGAGCCCGACCAGCGCGCCCGGGTCGGAGAAGGTGCTCTGGGTGGTGTAGAAGGCGGCGGCCTCGGGGTCGAGGTGAACGGCTGACGGCATGACGGACGGACCCCCCAGGGTCGAAGCGGTGCGGGAAACCAGAAAATCGTCCACGCGTTCGATAATGGGCGATGCCCTCACGTTGCCAACATTTCCGGGGTTCTGTCCAGTGCCGCCGGCGACCGAGCCTGTCCGCTACCGACCGGTAGCACCGCTTTTGCGCCGAATGGCGGATGCTCCTACGTTCGAAGGAGCGGGCCTCGCGCGCAGCTGGGCGCCCGGCCCGCCGGACTGTACGGCTGCCCGAAGGACATTCGAGGAGGCACCGATGAGCTTTGTGAAGACCCGTGACGGGGCGCACATCTACTACAAGGACTGGGGCATCGGCACACCCGTGGTCTTCTCCCACGGCTGGCCGCTCCAGGCCGACATATGGGACGACCAGCTCAACCTGGTCGCCGAGAACGGCTACCGCGCCATCGCCCACGACCGACGCGGACACGGCCGTTCCACCCAGACCTGGCACGGCAACAACATGGACACCTTCGCCGACGATCTGGCCGAGGTGATCGAACAGCTCGACCTGCGGGACGTCACGCTGGTGGGCCACTCCACCGGCGGCGGCGAGGTGACCCGTTACATCGGCCGGCACGGGACCGACCGGGTCAGCCGGGTCCTGCTGCTGAGCGCGGTGCCGCCGCTGATGCTCAAGACCCCGCAGAACCCGGAGGGCACGCCGATCGGCGTGTTCGACGACATCAGGGACGGCATCCGCAAGGAGCGGTCGCAGTTCTACATCGATCTCACCGAGATGTTCTTCGGCGCCAACCGGCCGGACAACAACGTCACCCAGGGCAACAAGGAGGCGTTCTGGCTGATGGCGATGCAGCTGGGCATCCGGGGCGCGCTGGACTGTGTGGCGGCCTTCTCGGAGACCGACTTCACCGAGGACCTGCGCCGGATCGACGTCCCCACGCTGGTGATCCACGGCGACGACGACCAGATCGTGCCGATCGACGCGGCGGCCCGCAAGTCGGTGGAGATCATCCCGGACGCGACCCTCAAGGTCTACCCGGGCGCACCGCACGGACTGGCCAACGTGCCCGGCTTCAAGGAGCAGTTCAACGAGGACCTGTTGACCTTCCTCAAGCACTGAGGCGGCCCCCGGACCACCGGACCCCGTGCCCCGCACGCCCTGTCCCATGGGCGGCGGGGCGCAACGGTGGTACGGTGACCGGCGTCGACGGCGGTGGCCCGCACGAGGGGCCCTGAGGACGGGAGGTGAGGACGATGGCTGTGCTGATGACGGCTGCGCTGCGCAGCACCCGGAACGTCCTTGTCTCCCGGGTCCCGGCCTGACGCACTTCACCGCGCGCGGGACCCCTTTCCCAAGGGTCTCTCCTCCATGAGTTCCGAAGTACGACATGAAGTACAGCCTGACGAACGACGTAACGAACACCCCGACAAACAACGCGACGAAAGTTCCCCTGATTTCGGGCTTTCCGCCTACGGTTGGGACGCGTCGCTGAACGACGCGTTCGCCGCGCACCGGCGGGACGGGCTGGTGCCGGTCCGGGTGGTGCGGGTCGATCGTGGCCGGTGCGAGGTGCTGACCGCGGAGGGCGCGACACGCGCCGACAGCGGGGCCGTGCCCGGCGCCTGCACCGGCGACTGGGCGGCGTTGCGTCCCGGTGCCGAACCCCGGCTGGTCGCGCTGCTGCCGCGCCGGACGGCGATCGTGCGGGCGTCGGCCGCCCGCGACTCCAGGGGCCAGGTGTTGGCCGCCAATGTGGACACGGTGGTGCTGGCGGTCTCCGCCGCGCAGGGTCTTGACGCCGGCCGGCTCGAACGGCTGCTGGCCCTGGCCTGGGAGAGCGGCGCCCGCCCCGTGGTGGCGCTCACCAAGATGGATCAGGCCGATGCCGGCGCCGAGTTGGTCGCCGAGGCGGGCGCGGTGGCGCCGGGCGCCGATGTGGTGGCCACCAGCGCCGTCAGCGGCGAGGGGATCGACGTCCTGACGGCGCTGCTGTCCGGGACGGTGGTCCTGCTCGGGTCCTCGGGCGCCGGCAAGTCGACGCTGGGGAACGCCCTGCTCGGCGAGGAGTTGCTCGCCACCGGCGCGGTGCGTCACCAGGACGGCAAGGGTCGACACACCACGGTGCGCCGGGAGTTGGTGCCGCTGCCGGACGGTGGCGTGCTGATCGACACGCCAGGGCTGCGGAGCGTCGGGCTCTTCGACGCGGCCGAGGGCCTGGAGCAGGTCTTCGCCGATATCGAGGAGTTGGCGGCCGACTGTCGGTTCGCCGACTGCGCGCACCGGTCCGAGCCCGGCTGCGCGGTGCTGGCGGCCATCGAGGCCGGCGAGCTGCCCGAACGGCGGCTGGCCAGCTACCGCAAGCTGCTGCGGGAGAACGTCTGGTCGGCTTCCAGGACCGACGCGCGCCTGCGGGCCGAGTTGGCCCAGCACCGGAAGGCCATCGTCCGGCACCAGCGGGCGACCTACCAGTTCCGCGGCAGACCACGCTAGAACCTGCCCTGTCCCGTGGGCGCTCGGCCAACTGCCGGGCGTCCACGGGGCGTTGGGATTACCTGTGGCACCCCTGCCCCACCCGTCGCAGCGACGCTGGCGTAATATTGATTACATGATTACAGACAAGGGGCGGCAGGAGCTGCGTGGTTGGTTCGCCGGGCGGCTGCCGGAGTCCTGGTTCACCGAGCTCGTGGAGGTTTCGGCCGACCGCGAGGAGATCACCCTGATCGGCCGGATCCCGGAGCCGCAGCTGCCCCCGGGGGCCTCCACGACCGAGTTCGAGGCCGCCTGCGAGGGGCGCATCACGGAGTTCCGCGAGCGCACCAGGATGCAGCGCGTCGAGGTGGCGCGGGAGGCGCAACTCCGCTTCCGGCGCCAGCTTTCGTGGGGGGCGCGCTGCGGGCACAGCCAGGAGATGTTCACCCATATCTCGGCCCCGGTGATGACCCGTCTCAAGCAGCCCGAGCGGCTGGTGCTCGACACCCTGATCGCCGGGGGCGTGGCCCGCAGCCGCAGCGACGCGCTGGCCTGGTGCGTGCGCCTGGTGGAGCGGCACACCGACACCTGGCTCGCCGATCTGCGGGAGTCGCTGCACGGCGTGGAGCAGGTCCGCACGGAGGGTCCGGCGCCGGCCACGCTGGACGGACTGGAGGGGAGCGCACTGGAGAAGCAGGAACGCTAGCGGGCGCCCACCGTCTCACCGCATCCGCCGGGGGGCATATGCGGGTATATCTCCATACCCTGCCGCATGGTTTTAACTTTACGTTACCTTTCTCCCATGTCACAACGACGGGGGGCCCGACGCCGTTTGACGGCTGCGGACTGGGCCGACGCCGCGCTCGACGCGCTGCGGGACGAGGGAAGTCTCAACGCCATCGCCATCGAGCCACTGGCTGCGCGCCTCGGCGCGACCAAGGGCAGTTTCTACTGGCACTTCGCCAGCCGGGACGCGCTGATCGACGCCGCGCTCGCCGAGTGGGAGGCCCGCTCGGCTCGCGAGCTGAACCAGACTCTGGACGCCAACGGGATCGAACCAGCCGCGCTGGTAAGGGAGTTGCTGCGTAGCATCGCGGAGCGGGCCACCCTGGACCGGTCGGAGGTCGCGCTGCTCGCCGCCGCCGACCAGCCACGGGTGGCCGCCGTTCTGGAGCGGGTGATAGCGCTGCGCCTGGACGCGCTGTCAGGAGTGCTGCGTTCGGCGCTCAACCTGCCCGAGGAGGACGCCAGGCTGCGCGCCGCCCGGGCCTACTGCGGCCAGTTGGGCCGGGCCCAGCTGGCCCGGGCCATACCGAGGGTCCTGCCGGACCCGGTGCTGGACGAGGACCGTTGCCTGGACTCGGAGTTGGCGTCCCTGCTCGGCGCCCACGCCGGGGGCGGCGAGAGCTAGGCCGGTCTTCGAGCTGTGCGGCGGGGTCCCGGCCGGAGGGCGCGAGGCGCAGTGGATGTCGCGCCCCCGGGGGACTCGACGGACCGGTGGCGGTTTCACGCGAGAAGCACTCCGGGAGGGGCCCCTGAATTCCCCGCCCCGGAGCTTCTTCCTCTTCTCAAGGCCGCTCACCGACCCGGACTGACCGGTTTCCCCGCCCGGCCGCCGGGCAAACACCGCCGTGGTCCGACGGGTCCCCACCACCGGCGCGCGAGCCCCGGCGGGACGCGCCGCCCCGTGTGGAACGCGCCGCCCCGGGTACCCGGAGCGCTCCCGAAGGGTTAGGAGGAAGCCATGCAACAGCGTGGTAGCGACCAGTACAGCCCGCGTCGCGACGACGAGATGAAGCATGAGCTTCAGGGCATGCTGAAGGGCGAGAAGCCGACCAGAGCCGAGGAGTGGCACGACCCCGAACCGGCGGCCGACGACGATCCCCCGCTGGCCTCGGGCCCGGTGCGCCCCGGCACGGGCAACGACGCGCGGGAACGGGCCGACGAGGCGTTCCGCTTCGAACTCGCCCGCTATCTGCGGCGTACGGACTTCCCGGCCGACCGGCCCGAGGTGTTGGCGGCGCTCGACGAGAACCACGCCCCGGAGCCGCTGGTCGAGACGGTGCGGCACGATCTGCCCGGCGAGCACGCCTACCACAACGTGCAGGAGGTGGCCGTCGCACTCGGCCACCACCCCCGCGCCTGACCGAGCCCTGGCCGACCCCCGGCCGGCGGGAACCGCCGGCCGGGCCGCGCCGGTAACAGGCAGCGACCACGGGGGCGTTGACGCGGTCCCACCGTATACGTTTGACTGAGTCAATGAATGATCAAACAACTACGGAGGTCGTCGGGGCGCTCAGGGAGTTCAACCGGGACTACACCCGTCTGATCGGCGCCCTGGACTACCGGCACCGGCTGGGCACCCCGTACTCGCTGCCCGAGGCGCGGGTGCTCTACGAGTTGGCTGCCGGCCGCCGGATGCCGGTGGCCTCGCTCCGCGAGCGGCTGGACATGGACGCCGGCCAGCTCAGCCGGCTGCTGTCCCGCGCCGAGGCGGCCGGCCTGCTGGTCAGGGAGCGGGACACGGCCGACGGCCGCCGGCAGCTGATCGCGCTCAGCGGTACGGGCCGGGAGGCGGCGGCGCTGCTGGACCGCAGGTCCGAGGAGGTCACCGGCGCCCTGGTGCGCCGTCTCTCCCCCGCCGAGCAGGCGCGGCTGCGGGCCGCCGTCCGCTCCCTGGCGCGGCTGCTCGGCCTGGCCCCGCGCCCCGCCGCCGACCCCCGACTCCGCCCGCCGGCACCGGGCGAGCTGGGCTGGGTGGTGCAGCGGCACGGCGCGCTCTACGCGGCGGAGTACGGCTGGAACGGCGCCTTCGAGGCGCTGGTCGCCGAGGTCGTCGCCCGCTACGCGCGACACGGCGACCCGGCCGCGGAGGCCGCGTGGATCGCCGAATGGGAAGGCGAACCCGTCGGCTCGGTGCTCTGCGTCGCGGACGAGTCGGGGAGCACGACCGCCCGGCTGCGGCTGCTGCTGGTCGAGCCGCATGCCAGGGGCCTGGGCATCGGCGCGGCGCTGACCGCCCGATGCGTGGAGTTCGCCCGGGCGGCCGGCTATGACCGGCTGACCCTGTGGACCAACGAGAGCCTCGGCCATGCCCGCCGGATCTACCGGGCCGCCGGGTTCACCCTGACCGACAGCGCCCCGCACACGGATTTCGGCCGCCCCGAGATCGGCCAGAACTGGACGCTGGACCTGGCCCGTTGACACCTCGGGCGCGTGGCCGGCTCAGCTGTCGAGGGCCCGTTCCACGGCGGCCAGGATCTCCGTGATCCGCAGCCCGAACCGGACGTCGCACGGGTGGGCGGCACCGCCGCCGGCCGACGCGATCAACGCGTCCACGGCCCGTTGGAACGTTCGCGCGGGGCCGCCGTCCTTCCCCCGCTCGGGAAGGGTGGAGACGCCGGCGGCGCCGCGCAGTTCGACGGTGACGCCGGCGGCCTGCGGGGGCACCGTGAGGCTCAGCGACAGCGAGCTCGACGCCCCGGAGACATGCCGCAGGGTGGCGTGCACCATGTCGCCCGGGCCGCGCGTCGCGCGCACCGCCGCGAGGTCGGCCACATCGCCGAGCGGCGGGAGCAACAGCGAGAGCGCGTGCGGGCCGATGTCCCAGAGCGCGCCGCGCTCCCGGCGCCAGATCGAGTCCACATAGGGCGAGTCGGCGCCGCCGAACGCCGCCGAGTACCAGTCGGCGCGGCCCGTCAGCCAGTCGTCGGAGCCGCACTGCGCGGTCACCCAGGCGGCCGTCTCCACGGCGAACCGCAGCGTGCAGAAGACGACGGAGGCCCGTTCCGCCTCCGCGACCGCGTCCGCCACCTCACGGGCGGCGGCGACCGAGGTGGCCACCGGCTTGTCCAGCAGCAGATGGCAGCCGGCCCGGGCGGCCCGCGCGGCCAACGGCGCCTGCACGTCCGGCGGCAGCGCGAAGCTGACCGCCTCGCAGTCGGCGAAGAGCGCGTCCGGATCCTCGTACGCGCGGGTGCCCAGCGCCGTCGCCAGCCCGCCGGCCGCCTCCGGGCGGCGCCCCCAGACCCCGACCAACTCAACGCCGGGATGTTCGGCGAGCCCGGGACCCTGAGTGCGCTGGGCCCATGGTCCGGTGCCGAGCAGGCCGATCCTCATCTCCGCGTTGCCCCTTTCCTGGGGTTTGCCTGGGGTTTCCTGGGATTTCCCGAGCCGTTCCCGGGCCGCTGTTGAGCACGCGATCCGGCGCCCCAGCCTAACCAGCCGCGCGTCAGAGCCCGCGCACGGAGCGCTATTCGATGGCCTGAGCCCTCGTTCACAGCGCCTTAACAACCGGGCAACTGGAAGGCAATCGGCCCTGGCGAAGGTGGCCGCAGACGCAAGGACGCACCCGCGAAGACCTCCCGTCGACCTCCCAAGGAGCAGGACCGTGAGCTACAAGGCCGAGTACATCTGGATCGACGGCACGGAGCCGACCGCGAAGCTCCGTTCCAAGACCAAGATCCTGGCGGACGGCGTGGAGCCGCCGGAGTGGGGCTTCGACGGGTCCAGCACCAACCAGGCGGAGGGCCACGCCTCGGACTGCGTCCTCAAGCCGGTCGCCAGCTACCCGGACCCGATCCGCGGCGGCGCGCACCTGCTGGTGCTGTGCGAGGTCTACAACACGGGCGACGACACCCCGCACGTCTCCAACACCCGTGCGCTGCTGCGCCCGTTGGCCGAGCAGTTCGCGGCGCAGGAGCCGATCTTCGGCATAGAGCAGGAGTACACCTTCTTCAAGGGCTCCCGCCCGCTCGGCTTCCCCGAGAACGGCTTCCCCGCGCCGCAGGGCGGCTACTACTGCGGCGTCGGCGCGGACGAGATCTACGGTCGGGAGATCGTCGAGGCGCACCTGGAGAACTGTCTCAAGGCCGGTCTCGGCATCTCCGGCATCAACGCCGAGGTCATGCCCGGCCAGTGGGAGTTCCAGGTCGGCCCGCTCTCCCCGCTGGAGGTCTCCGACCAGCTGTGGGTGGCCCGCTGGCTGCTCTACCGCACCGCCGAGGACTACGGCGTCTCCGCCACCCTGGACCCCAAGCCGGCCAAGGGCGACTGGAACGGCGCCGGCGCGCACACCAACTTCTCCACCAAGGCGATGCGCGAGGGCTATGACGCGATCATCGCCGCCTGCGACGCCCTGGGCCTGGAGGGCAAGCCGCTTGAGCACGTCAGCAACTACGGCGTGGGCGTCGAGGACCGGCTGACCGGCGCGCACGAGACGGCCCCCTGGAACGAGTACAGCTACGGCGTCTCCAACCGGGGCGCCTCCGTCCGCATCCCGTGGCAGGTGGAGCGGGACAAGAAGGGCTACATCGAGGACCGTCGCCCCAACGCCAACTGCGACCCGTACGTGGTGACCAGGCTGCTGGTGGAGACCTGCTGCACCGAGCTGGACAGGGCCGGCCTGGTCTGACCCGGCCGCCGTCGCCGACGGCCCTCGCCGTATCGACAGCCCTCGTCGTATCGACGGTCCTTCTCCCGGAGACTCCCTTCGGCCCACGGTCGCAGCTCGGGCGTGGCATCGGAGGGACACCGAAGGCGCTCGCCCTCGCGGCGGGCGCCTTCGGTATGTCCGCGCGCCCCCCCGACTGGCGCGCGCGGCGCATATCCGGGTGTACTCAGCACCACCGCGCCCCCGGGGTCTCCCCCCGTTACGTTCCCCTCGGGAACGCGACAGACTGTGGTCGCGGGTGGGGCATGGCACACCACGAAGGGGTTGGACAGGCACAATGAACCGGGAACGGGCGCGAGACGGCCTGCTGGCGGCGGCGTACGGACTGCTGCTGACGGTGCTGACGATCGGCGCGTCGCTGCTGTTGTTCGTCCTCTTCGTCGTGTGCCTGGTACTGGTGCCGCTGGGGGTCGGGCTGCTGGCCATGCCGGTGGTGATCGTCGCCGTCCGGGCGCAGGCCAATCTGCGCAGGAAGTACGCCAACGACTGGTACGGCATCACCATCCCGGTGGCCTACCGGCCGGTGCCGCACGACGCGCGCGGCGGGATCGCCGGGCAGGTCGACCGGGCGATCCGGCTGCTCAAGGACCCGGCGACCTGGCGCGACGCGCTCTGGCTGCTGCCCGACGCGATCGTCGGGTTCATCCTGGCCCTGCTGCCGTTCTCGCTGCTCGGCTACGGCGTCTGGGGTCCGGTCCTCGCGGCCGGCGTCTGGGTGCCCATCGTGAACGCGATCGGCACCTACTGGTGGGCCTTCGTCCCGGTGAGCAACTTCCTCACCGCCATGCTGGCCGGCCTGATCGGGCTCCTGCTGCTGGCGACCGGCCTGCGCTACAACCCGCTGATCCTGCATCTCCACTTCCACTTCACCCGGGTGCTGATCGGCGCGCCGGAGAAGCAGCTGCTGGCGCAGCGGGTGGCCAGGCTGCAGGAGACCCGGCATGACGCGCTGGACAACTCGGCGGCCGAACTCCGGCGCATCGAACGGGATCTGCACGACGGCGCGCAGGCCAGGCTGGTCGCGATGGGCATGAGCCTGGGCGCGGTCGAGGCGCTGATCGAGAAGGATCCCGACCAGGCCAAGAAGCTGCTGGCCCAGGCGCGGGCCAACTCCGCCGAAGCACTCACCGAGCTGCGCGATCTGGTGCGCGGCATCCACCCGCCGGTGCTGGCCGAACGCGGCCTGGGCGACGCGGCCCGGGCCCTGGCGCTGCGCATGCAGCTGCCCGTCGAGGTGGACGTGGAGCTGCCGGGGCGGCTCGACGAGTCGGTGGAGTCCGCCGCCTATTTCGCGATCAGCGAGGTGCTGACCAACGCGGCCAAGCACGCGCGGGCCGAACGCGCCTGGCTGGACATCTACTACAACCACAAGGAACACACCCTGCGGATCGCGGTCACCGACAACGGTCGGGGCGGCGCGACGCTGGAGGGCGGCAGCGGCCTCCGTGGCCTCCAACGCCGCCTCGGCTCCTTCGACGGCGTCCTCGCCGTCAGCAGCCCCGAGGGCGGCCCCACCCTGGTCACCATCGAGATCCCCTGCGCCCTGACCCCGAACGGCCAGGTCAGAGCGGACTGAGCCGCCGGCTGCCCCCGCTCCCCCGAGCCCGGGGTGCCGCCATGACGGCCGCCGACGCCGGGAGGACGCCGGGAACCCGGGAAACGGCGCCCCCTGACCGACGCGCCGCCGCCGGCTCCCCCAGCCACCGTGCGTGTTCCGGGAGTTCGCCTTCGGATCATTTCGCGAGCATGTCAACTGCTCTACGCTGACGCCGTGTTGCGGCTCTTCCCCACCCACACAGCGGAGGCGGCTTCGATGAGTTCGATGAGGCGGACGGCAAGGATGCGACGGGTCGGCGGCGCGGTCGCGGTCGGCGGTGTCGGGGTGCTCGTCGCGGCGAGCGGGGTGCACGCGGCCGAGCCCGGGCCGGCGGCCTACTCGGCCAGCACCTCGGTCGGCGTGCACAACGCCTACCTGCAGAGCGCGTTCCCCTACTTCGCCGACGCCCTGGACTCGGGCGCCGGCATGCTGGAGATCGACGTCTGGACCAACTTCTTCGGCTCCGGCTGGCGCGTCGGACACGACAACCCGTTCGGCAACCAGAACAACTGCGTGGGCGCGACCAGCCCGGAGGAGCTACGTTCCGGCTCGCGGAACCAGAGCCTGGCCGGCTGTCTGGCCGACATCAGGACCTGGCACGACGCCAACCCCGGCCACCGGCCGATCCTGTTGAAGATCGAGATGAAGGACGGCTTCGCCGACAACCTCGGTCGGGGCCCCGCCGCGTTCGACGCCCTGGTGAACGACGCTCTCGGCGACGCGGTCTTCGGCCCGGGCGACCTCGCCGGCGACCACCCCACCCTGGACGCGGCGGTGACCGCCGACGGCTGGCCGACCAGGGACGAGCTGGCGGGCAGGTTCCTGATCCATCTGATACCCGGAACCGTCGAGGAGGGGAACCCGTTCGACAACCTCTGGACGGACGTCGAGTACGCCCGCCACCTGCGGGATCTGGCCGCCGCCGGCTCGCTGGCGCAGTCCACCGCCTTCCCCGCCGTCCACCACGCCGAGGCCGGCGACCCCAGGGAGACCCGCTACGCGGAGGAGTCCATCCGGCCGTGGTTCGTCGTCTTCGACGGCGACGCGAACGTCTTCCTCGGCCCCGAGGTCGACACCGGCTGGTACACCGACCGCAACTACCTGCTGGTGATGACCAACGCGCACAATGTCGCGCCGCCGATCGACGCGACCAACCCGACCGAGGCCGAGGCGCTGAACCGGGTCGCCGAGCTGGCCGCCGGCGGCGCGGCCGTGGCCAGCTCCGACTGGCACGGACTCCCGTCCGTCCTCTCCACCGTCGTCCCGCACTGACCCCACGAACCCGGCGGTGTGCCGGGGGGCCGGCCCTGGAGCGCACAGCGCATAGGCTAGGGCCGGTCGGGCGTGGTTCGAGAGACGGAGAGTTCCGTGCGGGTTGTGGTTGCCGAAGACCTGTTTCTGCTCCGGGACGGGCTGGTCCGGCTGCTGGAGGCGCATGACTTCCAACTGGCGGCCGCCGTCGACAACGGGCCCGAACTCACCCGCGCGCTGGCCGAGTTGAAGCCGGACGTCGCGGTGGTCGACGTCCGGCTGCCGCCGTCGTTCACCGACGAGGGGCTCCAGTGCGCGCTCCAGGCGCGCCGTGAGCAGCCGGGGCTGCCGGTGCTGGTCCTCTCCCAGCACGTGGAGCGGCTCTACGCACGGGAGTTGCTGGCGGACGGCCACGGCGGCGTCGGCTACCTGCTGAAGGACCGGGTGTTCGACGCGGAGCAGTTCATCGACGCGGTCCGCCGGGTCGCGAGCGGCGGTACGGCGATGGATCCGCAGGTGATTCAGCAGCTGTTGGCCCAGAAGGGCCACAACTCGCCGCTGGAGAAGCTGACTCCGCGTGAGCTGGAGGTCATCGAGCTGATGGCACAGGGCCGTTCCAACGCGGCCATCGCCGAACGACTGGTGGTGACGGAACGCGCGGTCGCCAAGCACACCTCCAACATCTTCGCCAAGCTGGGCCTCCCCCCCTCCGACGACGACAACCGCCGCGTCCTCGCCGTCCTCGCCTACCTGGAACGGTAGCCCTAACGCGGGCAGCGCGGAGCAACGACACCCGTGCGCGGCCGGGGCCGGGCCGCAAGGCCCGCGCACGCGACTGCCTGCCAGGCCGCAAGGCCGACGCGGCCAGCGCACCGCGCCGAACGGCGACGGCCGGGAGGCCGGAACAGCGAGAAGCGCACCAGCCCGCCACAGACCAACCAGGCCCCCGCAGACATGGCGCCGCCCGCGCCAGGCCGCAAGGCCGACGCGGCCGGCGCCCCGCGCCCGACCACCCACCAAGCCCGCGCGGCCAGCGCACCGCGCCGAAGGGCGACGGCCGGAGGCCGGAACAGCGAGAAACAGACCAGCCCGCCGCAGGCCAACGGACCACCACGGGCCCGATCGGAGCCCTCACCCACAGACACGACAACACCCCCGCCAGGCCGAAGGCCGACGCGGCCAGCGCACCGCGCTGGACGGCAACGGCCGGAGGCCGGAACAGCGAGAAGCACACCAGCCCGCCGCAGGCCCAACCGACCACCACCAGCCCAACCAGGCCCCCGGCAGACATGGCGCCACCCACGCCAGGACGCAAGGCCGCCAAGCCACCCGACGCCCGCGCCAGGCCGCAAGGCCGACGCGGCCAGCGCGCCGCACCCGAGGACCCGCCAAGCCAGCGCGCCGCGTAACCGCTGGGTGGGCGGCTCGTTTGGGCGGGTGTGGCTTCCAGTGACATTTCCCCCGTGGACACCCGGCGCGCCGCGCCCGCCCTGGCGCTTGAGCAGGCGGAGGCCGCGCTGGTCGAGCACTATCCGAGGTTGGTCAGGATCGGCTATCTGATCCTGCCGCCCTCCCTGGGCCGGCACCGGCGGGTGCTCAGCGCGCATGCGCTGGCCCAACGGGCCCTGCCGCGCGGCAAGTCGGCGGAGGCGGACGAGGTGCCGCCGGTGCTGCCCGCGCAGCGGGACGGCTCGGCGGAGCAGGGGCGGGGCACCGACGCCGGCTATGTGTTCCTGCGGCTGCGCGTGGTGCGCGCGGCGCTCGCCGCGCAGCGGCCGGCGCGGTTGGCGGGGCGCGAGCTGCGGTGGCTGCCGCGCGCGCCGTCGCCGCTGCCCCGGGTGTGGGGGCTGCGGCTGTTCCCCCGGGCCGGCGAGTCGGACGAGATCGCGCTGGAGCAGCGGCTCGGCGGGCTGGAGCCGGCGGCGCGCGCCGTCTACGCGCTGCGCCGGGTCGACGGCCTGCCGGCATCGGAGGCGCGGCTGTTGCTGGCCGCCGCCGGGGAGCCGGAGGAGCGGATCGACGCGGCGCTGCGGGCCGCCGACGAGGTGGACGGCGCGGTGCCGTTGACGGATCCCTGCGCGCTCCAGGCGCGTCCGACGGATCTGCTGCGCCGCCGCCAGTACACCAGGACGGCCCTGGTCGGCGGGGCCGCGTTGGCGCTGGTGCTGACCACCATGGCGGTGCTGCCCGAGGGTTGGGGCCCCGACGGGCCGGCCGCGCCCCCGTACAGCGAGAACACGGCGGCCGAGGCGGCGCTCGATCCGCAGGGGCTGCGGCGGATTCCGGCGGACGGTTGGCGGCAGGCGGCGCGGACGGACTTCTCGGTGTGGCCGGCGCGCGGCTCCTCGTTGGACGATACGGGTCTGCTGCGCCGGGCGTTGGCGGTCTGGGCGCGGCCGGGCGACGAGGTGACGGTGTCGTCGACGCCGGGGACGCAGACCGGTCCGCCGCCGGGGCCCGCGCAGTTGCTGTTCGCCGGGGAGGTGGGCGGCGCCTCGGTGGTGATGCTGTACGACGGGCTGCGACTGGTGCGTTACGCGGAGCCGACCGGCGCCAGGGAGGGCGGCGTCGCCCTGGATCTGGCCCGGGTGGACGGTGCCGAGCTGGCCGGTTCCTCGGCCGTGGTGGTGCAGCGCGGGGACGGCAACACCCGTTATCTCACGGCGCCCTGGGTGACGGAGGTGTCGGTGGCCGAACTGCTCGAACCGCAGCGCCCGGCGGCCGGGTTGGCGGTGGACGAGCAGGGCGTGACGGATCCCATCCACACCTCGTCAGGGGACACCGCGTGCGACAGCTTCCCGGCGCTTGAGCTGACGGCCGAGGGGGTGGAGCGGCCGTTTCTGCTGGCGGATCTGGGCGAGTTGACGCCGGCGCTGTTGACGCACGGGGCGCCTGGCGTGGGCCAGGACGGGGCGGCGCCGACCTCGTCCCGTGGGCAGTGGGCGCGGGTGGCCTGCCAGCTGTCCCTGGTGAGCGGGGGCGGGGTGCGGTCGGTGAACGCCTGGGAGTTCGCCGAGCAGTCGCTGCCGCACGAGGGCGGCACGGCGCGCTGGGTGTGCGGCCGGGCGGAGACCTGGCGGGGCACGGGGGCGCGGGCCTGGACGCAGTTTGTCGATCCGTCGTCGGAGACGCCTGGGCACGAGGTGGTGACGGCGCGGGTGGAGGACGGCACGGCCTGCGGGCCGCGCGATCCCGGGGTGCTCAGCGGTCTGTTGTGGCGTTCGCCCGAGGAGTCCTGGTTCCTGTTGGCGGCGGGCAGCGAGCAGGTGACGGAGATCGCCGCCCACGGCGGGGTGACGGGGCGACGGGAGGGCCGCACGATGGCGCTGCCGGCCGAGGAGGGCGTCCAGGCCCGGTTGACGGGCAAGCTGGCGGACGGCGGCGAGCTGGTGATGCTGGGCGACTGAGCCGCCGGCCCGGCCCAGGGCACGGCCGACGGCGTCGAAGTCGGCCGTCTCGCAAAGTCTTTCGCAAAATCTTGCGGGCTGCTAGCTTGCCTGTCGGGTCCCGGTCGAGCGGAGGGCCGTCAGGGCCTCACGCGCCCGTTCGGCCGGGATCGCGTGCCATCGACGTCGACCGGCAGCGGCCCGTCAACCACTCAGGTACCAACGGATGTGCACGTGTTACCTAGTCAGCTTCGCGTTCTTCCGTTAATTTCTGCTCTGTTCCACCAGTGTTCTGTGTGATCTTGATGCCCTTGCCGGCCTCCCCCTTGAGATCGCGGCAGACCCGGCGTACGGGCCCCTCTCCGGCAGGGAGGGGCCCAACGTCGTCTGTACCGGCGCGCGTTCAGCCCGTGGTGGCCCGGCGGTACGCGGTCGGCGAGACGCCGCGCAGCCGTTTGAACGCCGCGCTCAGCGCGAACGCGTCGGCGTAGCCGACCCGGCGTGCCACGGCGGCCACCGTCGCGTCGGTCTCCCGGAGCAGATCGGCGGCGCGGGCGATCCGCCAGCCCGTCAGATAGGTCATCGGCGGCTCGCCGACCGCCCCGGCGAACCTGCGGGCCAGGGAGGCACGCGACACCCCCGTCGCGCCGGCGAGGCCGGCCACCGTCCAGGGGCGTTCGGGGGCGGCGTGCAGCAGCGCCAGCGCCCGGGCCACCACCGGATCGGCGCCGGCCGCGTACCAGCCGGGCGCGGCCGGCCGGGCCCGGGCCAGCCAGGCGCGCAGCACGGAGACCAGCGCCAGGTCCAACAGCCGGTCGAGGACGGCTCGTTGGCCCGGGCCGGCGCGGCGCAGCTCGGCCGTCAGCAGTTCGAGGACCGGCTCGGGCCTGGCGTCCGCCGGCAGGGTCAAGGTCTCGGGCAGCGTCCGCAGCAGCCGCTCGGCGACCGCGCCGCCACCCTGGTAGGCGCCGCTCAGCAGCACCGTGCCGCCGCGCGGCCCCACCCGGCAGGAGCGGCCGGGCGCATCCGCGCAGTAGTCGGTGCCCGTCACCCGATGGCCGGGGCGGGTCCCGGGCCGGTCGGCGACGGTGAAGGCGGCGGGGCCCCGGGAGAGGACCACATCGCCGGCGTCGATCCGGAACGGCTCCCCCTCGGCCGGGACCAGCCAGCCGGCGCCGCTCCGCAGGGTGGTGAGCGTCAGCGACGCGCCGGTGGCGAACCGCAGGCCCCAGGGCGGGTCGAGGCCGACCTCCCCGAAGAACGCGCCCCTGGCCCGCACCCCGTCGAGCAGATCGGCCAACACATCGGGAGCCCCCGGGACTTCGGGCGCCTCGGCCGGCCGGTCGGCGACGATCCACGTCATGGGGCCCAGGGTAGGGGCCCAGGGCGGAGGGGCAAGACGCGTGGACATCCACCCGAGCCGGTCGGACATGGCCCGGCGTCGGACGGTGCCGTTGGCTGGTGACATGACCCAGAACCCGATCCTCGTCGTCGGCGGCACCGGCATCACCGGACGGCGGGTGGCCGCGCGGCTGACCGCCGCCGGGCACCCCGTGCGCGTCGCCTCCCGTTCCGCCGCCCGGCCCTTCGACTGGCACGACCCCGACACCTGGTCCGCCGCGCTCGCCGGGGTGCGGCGGCTCTATCTCGTCCCGCTGGACGGGACCCGGCTCACCGGGCCCTTCCTCCGGCGGGCCGCCGAGGCCGGCGTGGAACGGGTGGTGCTGCTCTCCGGGCGCGGCGTGGACGACCCGGACTATCTGCCGCCCGGCCACCCCGCCGGGATCGTCCATGTGACGGGCGAGGAGGCGCTGCGCGCCAGCGGGTTGACGTGGACGGTGATCCGCCCCTCCTGGTTCAGCCAGAACTTCAGCGAGGGGTACCTCGGCGACTGGGTGCGCTCGGGCGATCTGCGGATCCCGGGCGGCGAGGCGTCGGCGGCCTTTGTGGACGCCGAGGACATCGCGGCGGTCGCGGTGGCCGCGCTCACCGAGGACGGGCACCAGGGCGCGGTCTACGAGCTGTCGGGGCCCGCGTCGCTCACCCTCGCCGAGGCCATGGCGGAGATCTCCCTGGCCAGCGGGAAGCAGGTCCGCTACACCCCGCTGACCGTCGACGAGTTCGTCACCGAGCTGGTCGCCGACGGCTGGAACGCCGACGAGGCGCGGGAGTTCGGGCTGGCGCTGACCCCGCTGGCGCGCGGTCTCGACGCGCGTCTCTCGGACGGCGTGCGGCGGGCCCTGGGCCGGGAGCCCAGGAGCTTCGCCGCCTTCGCGGCCGACGCGGCCGCCGCCGGCGCCTGGCGCGCCTGACCCGGCTACCGCACCGTGCCGTCGGGGCGGCGGCGCAGGGCGCGGCCGGGGAGCGCGCCGGTGGGGCGTCCGTCGTCGAGTACGGTGACGCCGCCGACCAGGACGTACGGGAGCCCGGTCGGCGGCTGTCGCGGTTCCTCGAAGGTGGCGGTGTCGGCGACGGTGTCGGGATCGAAGAGCACCAGGTCCGCGTGGTGGCCGGGGCGGACCAGGCCGCGTCCGGCCAGTCCCAGCCGCCGGGCCGGGCGCCCGGTGAGGTGCGCCACGCACTCGGCCAGGCCCAGCACCCCCAACTCCCTGACGTAGTGGCCGAGATAGCGCGGGAAGGTGCCGAAGGCGCGGGGGTGTGGGCGGGCCGCGCCGAGCAGTCCGTCGCTGCCGCCGGTGTGCGCGCGGTGGCGCATCACGGCGCGCACGTTCTCCTCGTCGCCGACCAGTTGCAGGATGGTGGTGGACAGCTCGTCCGCCAGCAGCAGCTCCCGGTAGACGTCGAACGGGGCCCGGTGGGCGCGGGCCGCCAGGGCGGCGACGGTCAGTCCGACGGCCGTGTGATCGCGGGAGCCGGAGACGCTGATGGTCTCCCATTCCACCGGCACCCCGTGGCAGCCGTCCGAGCCGACCACCTCCAGATCGTGCCGGATCCTGGCCAGCGCCGCCGGCTCACGCAGCCGCGCCAGGGTGGCCTCGGGGCCGCCCTCGGCGGCCCAGCTGGGCAGCAGCGCGGCCAGCGTGGTGGAGCCGGGGAGATAGGGGTAGCTGTCCAGGGTCAGATCGAGCCCGGCGTCCAGGGCGGCGTCGAGCAGCGCCAGCAGCTCGCCCGAACGTCCCTTGTTGACGCCGAAGTTGAGGGTGGCGTGGGCCAGGTGCAGGGGGCAGTCGGCGCGCCTGGCCACCTCGATCATCTGGGCGTAGGCGGCCAGCGCGCCGGCGCCGTAGGAGCGGTGGTGCGGGGCGAAGAAGCCGCCGTGGGCGGCCACCACCCGGCACAGCTCGACGAGTTCGGCGTCCGGGGCGTACATGCCGGGCGGATAGGTGAGCCCGGCGGACAGGCCCACCGCGCCCTCGGCCAGCCCCTGGGCCAACAGTTCCCGCATCCGGGCGAGTTCGGCCTCCTCGGCCGGCCGAGCCGCCCAGCCCATGGCCAGCATCCGGAGGGTGCCGTGCGGCACCAGATAGCAGGTGTTGACGGCGATCCCCCGGTCCAGCCGGTCGAGATAGCCGCCGACGCTCCGCCAGTCCCAGTCGAACCCGGGCGGGTCCCCGTTCCAGCCGGCGACGGCCCGCCGCAGCTGGGGCAGGGTCCGCTCGTCGACGGGGGCGTAGGAGAGGCCGTCCTGGCCCAGCACCTCGCAGGTGACGCCCTGGGCGACCTTCGCCAGGTGCTCGGGCTCGGTGAGCAGCGCCAGATCGGAGTGCGCGTGCATGTCGACGAAGCCGGGGCTCAGGGCGAGCCCGTGGGCGTCCAGCACCCGCCGTCCGCCGAGCCCGGGGCCGCCCACGGCCTCGATCCGCCCGTCGGTGACCGCCACATCGGCCCGCCGCTCGGGCCCGCCCGTTCCGTCGAACAGTCGGGCGCCCCTGATCACCAGATCGGTCATGCGCACCAGACTGCCGTAACCCGGTCGGGGCGGACCCTCGGGGGCGTCAGCCGGTGGTGCAGCCGCTGGTCGGCAGGCTGGTGAGGCCCGGCGGCTGTCGACCGTCCCAGATCGCCAGCAGGTAGTTCTGCGGGCAGCGGGCGAGGCCGTCGCTGGTCCTGATCTCGATATGCAGGTGCGGGGCGCCCGAGTTGCCGGTGTCACCCGTCGTGCCGACCCTGGTCCCGGCGGACACCTGGGCGCCGTCGGCCGTGGAGCGGGCGGAGAGATGGCAGTAGACGAACCGGGAGCCGTCCGGCTGGAGCAGCCGGATGCCGATCCCGCAGCTGGTGCTGCTGTAGTGCTCGACCCGGCCGCCGGTGACCGCGTAGGTGGGGAGGTTGGTCACGATGAGGTCGATGGCGGGGGTGTTGCCCCAGTGCGGTTGGGCGTAGTCGCTCCGGGGGGCGGCGGAACGGTCCAGCGGCAGCGCGTGTCCTGACGGGCCGCCGCCTCCGCCGCCGCCGAGCAGGCTCTGCCAGGTCTGGGGGCCCACCTGGCCGTCCACCGCGAGGCCCTGTGAACTCTGGAAGGAACGCACGGCGTTGTCGGTCAACGGGCCGAAGTTGCCGTCGATCGTCAGCCCGGCGCCGTACTTGTTGAGCTGGACCTGGGCCGCCCGGACCGCGTCCCCGCTCGCGCCCTGTTGGACGGTGACGACCAGCCGGGGCCATGTCTGGGCGCCGATCACTCCGTCGGCGGGCAGGCCCCGGCTGCTCTGGAAGCTGGTCACGGCCGCCGCGGTGGCCGGCCCGAACTGGCCGTCGGCGGCGATGTTGTGGCCGTGGTGGCGCAGCAGGTACTGCGCGGTGGTGACGTTGGCGCCGCTCGCCCCCTGGCTGACGGACGGCCAGGCCGGCAGCGCCGCCGCCGCTGTCGACGCGGGTAGAAGAGCCGCCAACAGCAGGGCGAGCAGTAGCGTGACACCGGTGGAAGCCAACGGACTTCGTCGCTTCAGACGCATCGAGACGATCCCCTTCATGACATGTACGCGATCATTGCGCACAGGTTAGGGATCATTCCCCGAACGGGCCAGAGGCCGACAGCGGCTAACGTGACGGCGTTCGCGTGAGAAGACCCAAGGGAAGGCGAGAGGCAGCATGGCCGAACAACCGCAGGACGCGCCGGGCCGGAAGATCCGGCTGAGCACCGACCAGGCCCCGGCGCCCGCCTGGAACTTCTCCCAGGGGGTGCGCAAGGGCCCGCTGCTGCAGGTCTCGGGCCAGGGCCCACAGGACCCGGCGACCGGCGCCTATCTGTATCCGGGCGATGTCCGCGAGCAGACGCTGCGCACCCTGCGCAACGTCCGGGCCATCCTCAACGCCGGCGGCGCCGACGTCGAGGACGTGCTGATGTTCCGCGTCTATCTGACCCGCCGGGCGGACTTCGGCGCGATGAACGAGGCCTATGGCGCCTTTGTCGCCGAGCACTGCCCCAGCGGGGTGCTGCCCTGCCGCACCACCGTCTTCGTCGAACTCCCGCACGAGGCCATGCTGGTGGAGATCGACGCGCTGGCCGCCGTCTGACGGCCAACGCGCCGCAGCCGTGGAAAGCGCCTCAGCCGGGCGGCGCCACGGCCGTGGAGCCGCGCACCACCAGCTCGGGCTGGAAGACGAACTCGGTGTGCTGCGCCGGGTTGCCGCCCACCTCCTCAAGGAGCGCGTTCACCGCCGCGTTGGCCATCGCCGTGACGGGCTGTCGGACGGTGGTCAACGGCGGGTCGGTGAAGGCGATCAGCGGCGAGTCGTCGAAGCCGATCACCGAGCAGTCGTCCGGCACGGACAGCCCGCGCTGGCGCACCGCGCGCACCGCGCCGAGCGCCATCATGTCGCTGCCGCAGACCACCCCCGTGCAGCCGGCGTCCAACAGCGCGGCGGTGGCGGCCTGTCCGCCCTCCACGCTGAAGAGGGTGTGCCGCACCACGCCCTCGACCGGCGGCTCGCCGGCGGCCAGCGCGCGCTCCCGCTGTTCCTCGATCTCCCCCTCGAACCCGGCGACCTTGCGCCGCACCGGAACGAACCGCTGCGGGCCGACCGCCAGACCGATCCTGCGGTGGCCGAGGGCCCGCAGATGACGCACCGCGATCCGGCTGGCCGCCGCGTCGTCCGGCGAAACGAAGGGCGCCTTCACCCGGTCGTTGAAGCCGTTGATCAGGACGAACGGCACCCCCTGCCCCGCCAGCCTGGCGTAGCGGGACGGATCGGTGGAGGTGTCGGCGTGCAGCCCGGACATGAAGACGATGCCGGTGACCCCGCGCTCCACCAACTGGTCCACCAGCTCGTCCTCGGTGGCGCCCCCCGGGCTCTGCGTACAGAGCACGGGGGTATAGCCGTAGCCGGCCAGGGTCTGCTCGATGACCTGGGCGAAGGCGGGGAAGATCGGGTTGGTCAGCTCGGGGATCACCAACCCGACCAGCCCCGCGCTGCGTTGCCGCAGCCGCACCGGCCGTTCGTAGCCGAGGATGTCCAGCGCCGCCAGCACCCGCTGCCTGGTGCCGGCGGCGACGCCCGGCTTCCCGTTGAGCACCCGGCTGACGGTGGCCTCGCTGACCCCGGCCTGCCCGGCTATGTCGGCGAGCCGGGCCGGCTGCGGAAACGTGGGCGCCGGCTGGGTCACTCCTCCCACCAGACGGTGGTGTCCGCCGGCAGCGGCGCACCCTGCTGGTAGGGACCGCTGGCCAGCACCAGGCCGCCGGCCGCGGCACACGCCTCGGGCAACGGGGCCGGCCGGTCCGTAGTGTTGGCGGCGACCAGCACCGCCCGGCCGTCCGCGCCGACCCGGCGGAACGCCAGCACGCCGTCCGCCGCCGCCAGCCATTCGACGGTGTCGCCCGCGCCCAGCGCGGAGCGCGCCCGCCGCTCGGCCAGCGCCCGCCGGTACAGCTCCAGCGTGGAGCCCGGATCGTCGGTCTGCGCCTCGACGGAGAGCCCGCCCCAGTCCCTCGGCTGCGGCAGCCAACCGCCCGAGCCGCCGAAGCCGAACGAGGAACCCTCCCGGCTCCACGGCATCGGCACCCGGCAGCCGTCCCGCAGCCCGTCCTGACCGTCCTGACCGTCGCCGCCGGTGCCGCGCCGGAAGAACGCCGGATCCTGCCGCGCCTCGTCCGGCAGGTCGACGACCTCGGGCAGGCCCAGCTCCTCGCCCTGGTAGACATAGGCGGACCCGGGCAGCGCCAGCATCAACAGCGAGGCGGCGCGGGCCCGTTCCACCCCGCCGCCGAGCCGGGTGCGGTGCCGCACCACATCGTGGTTGGAGAGCACCCAGGTGGCGGGGGCGCCGACCGGGCGCATCGAGTCCAGGGAGGAGTCGACCACCGCGCGCAGCTCGGCCGCGTTCCAGGGGGTGCTCAGATAGTGGAAGTTGAACGCCTGGTTCAGCTCGTCGGAGCGGACATAGAGCGCGGTGCGCTCCGCGTTGGGCGTCCACGCCTCGGCCACGCCGATCCGCTGCCCCGGGTACTCGTCGAGGATCCCCCGCCAGGCGCGGTAGATCTCGTGGACCCCGTCCTGGTCGAAGAACGGCAGCTTCTGGGTGCCCAGCAGCCGGAGTTGGCCGGCGTGGCCCATGTCGGGCAGCCCAGGGGCCTTGACCAGGCCGTGCGCCACATCGATCCGGAACCCGTCTACGCCCATGTCCAGCCAGAACCGCAGCACCGAGCGGAACTCGTCCCTGACCGCCGGGTTCTCCCAGTTGAAGTCGGGCTGCTCGGGGGCAAACAGGTGCAGATACCACTCGCCGGGGGTGCCGTCCGGATCGGCCACCCGGGTCCAGGCGGGGCCGCCGAAGATGGACTCCCAGTCGTTGGGCGGCAGTTCACCGTTCTCGCCCTTGCCGGCCCGGAAGTGGTAGCGGTCCCGCAGCGGGGACCCCGGGCCCTCGCGCAGCGCGCGTTGGAACCACTCGTGCTGGTCGGACGAGTGGTTGGGCACCAGATCCACGATGATCCGCAGGCCCAGGTCATGGGCGTCCCTGATCAGCGCGTCGGCGTCGTGCAGATCGCCGAACATCGGGTCGATGGCCCGGTAGTCGGCCACGTCATAGCCCGCGTCCGCCTGGGGGGAGGCGTAGAACGGGCTGAGCCAGACGGCGTCGACGCCGAGCCTGGCCAGATAGGGCAGCCGCGCCCTGATCCCGGCCAGATCGCCCATGCCGTCGCCGTTGGCGTCGGCGAAGGAACGCGGATACACCTGGTAGATCACCGCGTCCCGCCACCACTCCGGCGGCGTCGGCACACCCGGCGTGGCCGCTTCGGCTCCGGGGTGGGAGGTGGGGGCATCGCTGGTCGGCTGGGTACGGTCAGCGAGGTGCTGGGTCATGACATCCCTGTGGGTTCGGGCAGTCGGGGGACGGGGCCGGCGTCAGGACTTGGTGGCGCCGGCGGTGAGTCCGGACTGCAAATGTCGTTGGGCGTATCCGAAGACCAGCGTCGCGGGAACGGCGATCAGCACGGCGGCGGCCGTCATCAGATGCCAGTCCTGGGTGTGCTGGTTGACAAAGGTCTGGAGACCGCCGGCCAGGGTGAGGTTGTCCTCGCCCGTCATGAAGGCGGTGGCATAGGCCACCTCGGCCCAGGCGGTGACGAAGGTGTAGAAGCCGGTGACGGCCAGCCCCGGACGCGCCAGCGGCATGATCAGCCGCCAGAAGGTGCCGAACGGGTTGAGGCCGTCCACCCGTCCCGACTCGTCGATGGAGACCGGGATGGTGTCGAAGAACCCCTTCATCATCCAGGCGCAGAACGGCACCGCGATGGTGAGGTAGGTGACGATCAGCGCGACCGGCTGGTTGAGCAGTCCGTAACGCGCCATCAGGTTGTACAGCGGCACGATCAGCACCGCCATCGGGAACATCTGCGTGATCAGCAGCGTCCACATCAGCGGACGCATCCCGGGGAACCGGAAGCGGCTGAGCGCATAGCCGGTGGTGGAGGAGATCAGCACGCCGATCACGGTGGTGATGGCGACGATCAGCACGGAGTTGCCGAACCAGGTCAGAAACTCGGTGTTGTTGATCACATGGTTGTAGTTGTCGGTGGTGAAGTCCGCGATCAGCGACAGCGAGAACGTCTCGCTCTTCGGCTTGAACGAGGTCACCACCAGCCACAGCGGCGGGAACACCGCGATCACCGCGGCGACCAGCAGGGTCGCGTGCAGTCCGAAGGAGGCCAACGGGCCGCGCTCGCCGCGCGCCCTGACCCGCCGGGGACGCCCGGCGTCCCTCCCGCCGCCGGCGGGACGCGCCGGCCCCGGCACCGGCAACGGCTCGGTGCCGTCGACACGGGTGGTATCGGTCGCCATGGTCACCACACCTCTCCCTGGCGGCGCAGCGCTCTGCGGTAGGCGACCGCGAACAGCACCAGCAGCAGCAGAATCAACACGCCCCAGGCCGCCGACGAGGCGAAGTCCCGTGGGCTGGCGATAAAGGCCAGGCGGTACGCCTCGGTCACCAGGATGTCGGTGGAGCCCGCCGGGCCGCCCCGGGTCAACAGGAAGATCACCGGGAACATGTTGAACGTCCAGATGGTGCTCAGCAGCACCACCGTCATGGCGACCGGACGCACCCCGGGCAGCGTGATGTTGCGGAACCGCTGCCAGGCGTTGGCGCCGTCCATCTCGGCCGCCTCGTACTGCTCGGCGGGGATGGACTGCAGCGCGCCCAGCATCGCGATCAGCATGAAGGGCACACCCAGCCAGACGTTGACGCCGATCACGGCGATCTTGGCCCAGGTCGGGTCGGAGAGCCAGGCGATGCCCTCGATGCCGCCCTTCTCCAACATCCCGTTGAGGATGCCGTTGCGCTCGTTGAAGAGCATCCGCCAGGCGAAGATCGACACGAAGGCCGGGATCGCCCAGGGCAGGATCAGCGCCATCCGGTAGAGCGTGCGCCCCCGGAACGCCCGGTTGAGCATGTTGGCCAGGCCGAGGCCGATGCAGAAGGTGATGCCGACACAGGCCACCGTCCACAGCACGGTCCAACCGAGCCGGTCCCAGAAGGCGTTGTCGGTCAGGATGTCCTTGTAGTTCTCCAGACCCACGAACTCGTAGGTCGCCTCGATGGTGTTGACACCGATCCGACGCTCGACGTTGGACTCGTCCGCGTCGGTGAGCGAGAGAAAGATGCCCCGCACCAGCGGCCAGCCGATGATCACCGTGATCACGGCGACGACCGGGGCGATCATCGCCCAGGCGTACCAGTAGTCGCCGAGCCGGTGCCGCAGCGGCGGGCGCCCCCGGCCGGGGCGGCGGGCGCTCGGGGCGCTCGCCGCCCCGGCCGGAGCCGGGCTCGGTTCGGGCGTGGGCGTGCTGGGGGTGTGCACAGCGTCAGCCATGGTGTCGGCCCTCCGTCCTGCCGAGGTCCCGGTCAGCTCCAGTCTTCGAGCAGGTCACGGTAGGTGTCCCCGGTCTGCCGGGCCGCTTCCTCGGGGGAGGAGGAGCCGGTCAGCATGGACTCGATGGAGATCCGCAGCGGCTCGAAGAGCGACTGCGCCTGCGGGATCCAGGGCCGCTCGTGCGCGACATCGACCGCCGGCTTGAAGAACTGCACCATCTCGTTGGCCTCGACCGCCGGCTCCGCGTAGACGGACTCGCGGGTGGGCAGGAGGCTCAGCTCCTCGGTGATCCGCGTCTGGACCTCGGCGGAGCTCATGTACTTGACGAACTCCATGGACGCCTCGGCGTCCGGGGTGCCCGCGTAGATGCCGTAGTTCCAGCCGCCCAGCGGGGAGCCCTGCGCCTGGCCGCCGGCCGGCACCGGGGCCACGCCCAGGTTGTCGCCCAGCGCGGCGGTGGCGTCGGCGATCGCCCAGGGGCCGTTGATCATCATGGCCACGTCGCCGTCGGCGAACCCGGACATCATGTTCTCCCAGCCGTCGCTGGTGTCGGTGATCGCGGCACCGGACTCGATCAGCTCGTTCATCGCCTCGAACGCGGCGATGCCGGCGTCGTCGTCGATGGTGACCCGCTCCTCCTCGGCGTTCAGCAGATCGCCGCCCTCGCCGTAGAGGAAGGGGAAGAACCAGTAGGGGTCGTCGCCGCGTGCGTAGAGCGGGACGGTGCCGACGGCCTCGTAGGCCGCGGCGTCCTGCTGGATCTGCTCCAGCGACTCGGGGACCTCGACGCCGGCCTCCGCCAGCAGCTCCTTGTTGTAGAAGAGCGCCAGGGTGTCGGTGACCTGCGGCACCGCCCAGGTCTGGCCGTCGTACTGGGTGCTGGCCCAGGGCTCGGCGAGGAAGTCGTCCTGGTTGTCCAGGGCGGCCGTGTCGTCCAGCGGGTAGAGGTAACCCAGGCTGGCGAAGTCGGCGACCCAGGCGACCTCGGTGCGCATCACGTCCGGGGCCTCGTTGGCGCCGGCGGCGTTCTTGAAACGGTTCTGCGCGTCGTCGAAGCCGACGTTCACGTAGTCGACCGTCACCCCGGGGTGCTCGTCGGTGAACTCCTCGGCGATGGCCTGGAAGACGGCCGCCTCGGTCTCGTTGGACGTGTCCCAGTAGGTGACCGTGCCGGAGAGCTCGCCGCTCCCCTCGGAGCTGCTGCCCCCGTTACCGCCGTTACCGCCGCCGTCGCCACCGTCGTCCCCGCCGCAAGCTGTTGCCGCAACAGCCAGTGCTGCCAGCACGGCCGTGGTCCCTATGCTGCGCCGCATGTGAACTCCTTCAACCGTTACGCCCGAGTTAGGGCGATGTGTTCCACCCTATGCGCCGCGCCACTGCGACGCCGGGCCGAGCAGGAACGTAACAGTGCCGCAAGATTTTGGAAAGACCTTGCGGCAAATTTCTGCAAGAGTGCGCTGTACAGGACTTTTCCCACCACGGAGCGCACAGCCGTCCGCCCGGCGGACGGCGTTCCCCCCGTCCGAGGTCCCGGAAATCACCACATTCACCCACAGACTTCCCAGCGCGGTGGGCAGGGTCGGCGGTGACCGGTAAGGTCCGGAAGCGTGACCGCACGGCTAGCCGATATCGCAGCCCAGGCGGGGGTCAGTGAGGCAACCGTCAGCCGGGTGTTGAACGGCAAGCCGGGTGTCGCCTCGGCCACCCGCGAATCCGTGCTGGCCGCCCTCGACCTGCTGGGCTACGAGCGCCCCTCCCGCCTCCAGAAGCACAGCGCCGGCCTGGTCGGGCTGATCACCCCCGAGCTGGAGAACCCGATCTTCCCGGCGTTCGCCCAGGTCATCTGCCAGGCGCTCACCCGTCAGGGCTACACGCCGGTGCTCGCCACCCAGACCCCGGGCGGCTCAACCGAGGATGAGCTGACCGGAATGCTGGTGGAACGCGGCGTCGCCGGGATCATCTTCATCTCCGGACTGCACGCCGACACCTCCGCCGACATGGAGCGCTACGACCGACTGCGCGCCGGCGGCGTCCCGTTCGTCCTGATCAACGGCTACGCGCCCAGCGTGCGCGCCCCGTTCGTCTCCCCCGACGACCGGGCGGCGATGAGCCTGGCCGTGACGCATCTCGCCTCCCTCGGGCACCGCGAGATCGGCCTAGCCCTGGGCCCCATCCGGTTTGTCCCGGTGCGGCGCAAGGTCGAGGGCTTCCTCAGCGCGATGGCCGCCGAGCTGAAGGTGCCGGCCGAACGGGCCGAGCGGCTGATCGAGCACTCCCTCTTCACCCTGGAGGGCGGACAGGCCGCGGCCGGCGCCCTGTTGGACGCCGGCTGCACGGCGGTGGTCTGCGCCAGCGACATGATGGCGCTGGGCGCCATCCGCGCGGCCAGGCAACGCGGGCTCGCCGTCCCCGGGGACTGCTCGGTGATCGGCTTCGACGACTCCCCGCTGATCGCCTTCACCGACCCGCCGCTGACCACCATCCGCCAGCCGGTCACGGCCATGGGCCAGGCCGCGGTGCGGGCGCTGCTGGAGGAGGTCGGGGGCACCCCGGCGCCGCCCAGCGAGTTCGTCTTCCTCCCCGAGCTGGTGGTGCGCGGCTCCACCGCCGCCGCCCCGGCGAACCGGCGTCCCTGACCGGGACATCTCCCCCGTACGTCGGAGAACCACCGGGCCGAAGACCAGACCGGAGGATGATCGGGCGGACGGCATCGCTCTGGCAGACTAGTGGCCCATGGGGGCAACCAGCGTCAGTCCTGAAAGTGAACGAGTAGAAGCGGCCGTGTCCGTGCCCGACCGACAAGCGAGCCAGACCGCCCCCACCAGACGCGTCCTTCGCCCGCGCCTCCCCGGCAGACCCCGCATCTGGTTCGAACTGCTGCTGATCGGCGTCAGTTACGCCATCTATTCGGCGATCCGCAACGCCGCCCCCGACCGGGTGGCCGACGCCCAGAAGCACGCCCAATGGATCTGGGACCTCCAGGGCCATCTCGGACTGGCGTTCGAACGTTCGGTCAACCATGCCGTCGAGGGCGTGACCTGGCTGATCGTCTCGATGAACTACTACTACGCGACGCTGCACTTCGTGGTCACCATCGCGGTGCTGGTCTGGCTCTTCCGCAGCCACCCCGGCCGCTACGGGCCGACCCGGCTGGTGCTCTTCGCCACCACGGCCGTGGCGCTGCTCGGCTACTACTTCTTCCCCCTGGCGCCGCCCCGGCTGATGGAGGGCATGGACTTCATCGACACCGCTCTCGTCCACGACACCTGGGGCTCGCTCTCCGCCGAGGACAGCGCGATGGCCTCCGTCTCCAACCAGTACGCGGCGATGCCGTCCATGCACATCGGCTGGTCCGTCTGGTGCGGCATCACCATAGCCGTGCTGGCCAGGCCGCTGTGGATCAAGGCGCTCGGGGTCCTCTACCCGATCGTCACCCTGCTGGTGATCGTCGCGACCGCCAACCACTTCTGGCTGGACGCGGTCGGCGGCATGATCTGCCTCGCCGCCGGCTACCTCGTCGCGCGCCTCTGGTACGGCCGCCTCTGCTACCGCCTCCCCCGCGAGGTCGCCTCCGGCGACCGAGCGGCGACCGACGCCGAGCGCGCCGCCCCCTCGGGGCGACAGCCCGGCTAGGGTGCGTGGCCGGGCGGCGGCCGGTCGGGGGTCAGCGGCCTGGGTGCCGGCAGTCGTCGCCGCCCCCGCCGTGGCAGGCGACACCCCCGGCGTGGCCGTCCTCGGCGGTGACGTCAGGGCCGCTCGGCGGGGCCGCGGCGCGGGACTCCGCGGCCTGGCCGAGGAGGCAGAACCCCAGCAGGAGCAGGGCCACGAGGAGCTGCGCGCCGGCGCCGAACGGCGCGCGGGCCCGCCACAGCACGACGGCGAGCAGACCGGCCACCAGGGCGCCCACGGCCAGATACAGCACCAGCCGCCCGCCGGCGTCGTTCGTCGGCTGCGCCTCGTAGGAGTCGGCCCAGGCGGAGATTCCCACCACGTACACCACCACCGCCAGCACCACGGCCTCGACCAGCACCAGGCAGACCGCGCCCAGCAGGTCGGCCCCGCGGTGGAGCCTGGGCCGCCGCCGCACCGAACCGGGCGAGCCATTCGAAAAGTCGTTCACCCGCCCTATCCCACCACGGGCTTCGGGGCCGGGGCCGAGCCGCCCGGTCAGGAGTCGTAGAAGAGGCGTTCCACCACGGCGCGCGCCCGGCGCGTCACGCGGCGGTAGTCGTCGAGCATGCGGCCGGCGGTGCCGGGTTCGTAGCCGAGGTAGCGGGCGACGGCCGCCGTCTCCCGGCTGTCGGTGGGGAACGTGTCCAGCGGGCGACCGCGCACCAGCATCACCGCGTTGCGGACCCGGGAGGCCAGCACCCACGCCTCGTCCAGGATCTCCGCGTCGTCGGCCGCCAGCAGGCCGGCCGCCGTGGCGGCGGTCAACGCGGGGCGGGTGCCGGTGACGCGGAGTTCGGGAACCTCGGCCGCGTGCCGCAGCTGGAGGAGCTGGACGGTCCACTCGATATCGGAGAGGCCGCCCCTGCCGAGCTTGGTGTGGGTGGTCGGATCGGCGCCGCGTGGCAGCCGTTCGGCCTCCATCCGCGCCTTGACCCGCCGGATCTCCAGGACCGCCTCCTGGGCCACGCCCTCGGCCGGATAGCGCATGGGGTCGATCAGCTCGACAAAGCGTCGGCCCAACTCGGCGTCCCCGGCGACCGGTTCGGCGCGGAGCAGGGCCTGGCTCTCCCAGATCAGCGACCAGCGCCGGTAGTAGGCGGCATAGCTGGCCAACGAGCGGACCAGCGGCCCGTTGCGGCCCTCGGGGCGCAGATCGGTGTCGACCAGCAACGGCGGGTCGACGCTGGGGAGTTGGAGCAGCCGGATCATCTCGTTGGCCAGGCTTCTGGCCTGGTCGGCGGCCGCCCGCTCGTCGGCGCCCGGCAGTGGCTCGTGGACGAGGACCACATCGGCGTCCGAGCCGTAGGACAGCTCCCGGCCGCCGAAGCGGCCCATGGCGATCACCGCGAGGCGGGTCAGCGGCTCGGCGTCGCCGCGCGCAGCGACCGCCGCGTCCAGGGCGCCGACCAGCGTGGCGGCGTTGATGTCGGTGAGCGCGTCGCCGACCCGGTCGAGTTCGGCGGCGACGTCGACGGCCGAGCCGGGCGCGCCCTCGGGGGCGTACGCGCCGATGATGTCGGCCGCCGCCGTGCGGAACAGCTCGCGCCGGCGCACGCCGCGCGCGGCGGTGGCGGCGGCCTCGGGGCCGCTGGCCCGGCGGGTGGCGGCGCGCACCTCCTGGGTGAGCGCCGCCCGGCCGCGCGGTTCGAGCCCGGCGGGATCGCCGAGCAGGGCGACCGCCTCCGGCGCGCGCAACAGCAGGTCGGGGGCGAGCCGGCCGGCGGAGAGCACCCGGGCCAGGTTCTCGGCCGCCGCGCCCTCGTCCCGCAGCAGCCGCAGGTACCAGGGGCTGCTGCCCAGCGCGTCGGAGACCTTGCGGAAGCCGAGCAGTCCGGCGTCCGGGTCGGCCGAGTCGGCGAACCGGTCCAACAGGACGGGCAGCAGGGTGCGTTGGATGGCCGCCTTGCGGGTCACGCCGGAGGCCAGCGCCGAGAGGTGGCGCAGCGCGGCGGCCGGGTCCGTGTAGCCGAGGGCCTCCAGACGCTCCTTGGCGGCGCCCTCGCCGAGCCTGACCTGCTGGCCGACGTCGAGGCGGGCGACCGCGTCCAGCAGCGGCCGGTAGAACAGCTTCTCGTGCAGCCGCCGGACGCCCGAGGTGTGCCGGCGCCAGGCGGCGGTCAGCTCCTTGACCGGGTCGACGGTGAAGCCGAGGGAGCGGCCGAGCCGGCGCAGATCGGCCGCGTCGGTGGGCATCAGATGGGTGCGGCGCAGCCGGTAGAGCTGTATGCGGTGCTCGACCGTGCGCAGAAAACGGTAGGAACGGTCGAGCTCGGCGGCGTCCGTGCGGCCGACATAGCCCCCGGCGGCGAGCGCGGCCAGCGCGTCCAGGGTGGTGGCGTCGCGCAGTTCGGGATCGGCGCGGCCGTGGACCAGCTGGAGGAGCTGGACGGCGAACTCCACGTCGCGCAGCCCGCCGGGGCCGAGTTTCAGCTCGCGTTCCAGCTGGGCGGCGGGGATGGAACTCTCCACCCGGCGGCGCATCCGCTGGGTGTCGGGCACGAAGTTCTCGCGTTCGGCGGCCTGCCACACCAGGGGGGCGACGGCCGAGCAGTAGGCGGCGCCCAGCTCCGGATCGCCGGCGACCGGGCGGGCCTTGAGCAGCGCCTGGAACTCCCAGGTCTTGGCCCAGCGCCGGTAGTAGGCGAGATGGCTGCTGAGGGTGCGCACCAGCGGGCCGTTGCGGCCCTCGGGGCGGAGGTTGGCGTCGACCTCCCAGATGGTGCCCTCGGCGGTGCGGTCGGAGCAGATCCGCATCATCGCCGAGGCCAGTCGGGTGGCGGCGCGCAGGGCGACCTCCTCGTCGACGCCCTCGACCGGCTCGGCGACGAAGATCACGTCGACATCGGAGACGTAGTTCAGCTCCCGGCCGCCGGCCTTGCCCATGCCGATCACCGCGAGACGGCACTGGGCGACGTCGGCCGGGGCGCCGGCGCCCGCGATCCGGAGCGCGGCGCGCAGCGTCGCGGTGGCCAGATCGGCGAGTTCGGCGGCGGTCTCGGTGAAGCCGGCGGTGCCGGTGAGATCGCGGGCGGCGATGGTGAGCAGCGCGCGGTGGTAGCCGACGCGGAGCGCGTCCCGGTCGTGGGCGGAGGCGAGCGCGGCCGTGAACTCCTCGGTGCCCGGGTGCAGATCGGCGGTCTCGAAGGCGTGCAGCGCCTGCCAGGTGGCGGGGTGCCGCACCAGCTCGTCGGCCAGTCCCTCGGAGGCGCCGAGCACCGCGAGCAGCCGGTCGCGCAGGGGTTTGGCGGCCAGCAGGGTGTCCAGCAGGCGGGCGCGTTCGTCCGGGGGCTGGGCCTCGACCAGCCGGGCGAGGGCGCGCAGCGCCTGGTCGGGGTCGGCGGTGGCGCCCAGCGCGTCGAGCAGCGCGGTGTGCTGCGCCGCGGGGCGCAGCGGGGTCGACTCCAGCAGTCGTTCGGCGGCGGACGGGTCGGTGAACCCGCGGCGCGCCAGTTGTCCAAAGCGGCTGTCCCGTCGCCCTCCGACCGGCACCGTGGTCGTCCCCTCTCGGTCGCTGACCCGACGACCGGCCGCCCGTTGTCGCCGGCCGGTCCCGTCGGCGTCTTCCGGCATAGAGAGTAACCATGCTCCGGGCCCGCCCGTTCAGGCACCGCGCCCCCGGGCCGGGGCGATGTTGTGGTTGAAACGGAACATGTTGTCCGGATCGTGGGTGCGCTTCAGCTCGGCGAGCCGCACCAGATCGCAGGGGTCGTGCACCTCGGGGGCCGAGGAGATGGCGAGCGGTCCGGTCAGGAAGTTGACGTAGGAGCGGCCGGTGGACCAGGGGACCATGCGCTTCAGCAGCGCGTCGGCGTAGGCGCTGGTGCTGCCGGGCGGGGAGATCACCATCAGGCTGAACGCGGCGTCCCGGTTGCCCACGGCGCTCGGCACGGCCGGCGGGCGTCCGGCGGCGCCGCCGAGGTGGCGCAGTTCGACCATGTAGGCGGGGCACTGGGACACCTCGGGCCCGACCAGGGTCAGCACCTGGTCGACCGCGGCCGCGTCCAGATCGCGCAGCATCACCGAGTGCGCGTGGTGGTCGAGCGGTTCGACCGGATCGTCGTGCACCCGGGCGATCTCCAGATAGGGGCGTTCGGTGACGGTGTCGTACAGCGGCCGGGTGACGGCGCGCAGCGGGGCGATCAGCGCCTCGCCCTCGGCGACGGGCCCGGTGTGGGCGACCCGCAGGTGCACGGTGTGCGCGCCGCGCAGCGGTTCGGGGAGCTGGGGCCAGTCGGGGAGCCGCACCAGGGCCAGCGAACTGGTCATCGTCTCGGGGACGGTGGCCGTCCACATCCGCCAGGTGTGGGAGACCTCCGCCGCCGCCCACCCCGGGAAGTAGAGGCCGCCGCCGTAGAACCGGTCGACGGGGACCAGGCCGAACTCAAGCTCGGTGACGATGCCGAGGTTGTCCTTGCTGCCCCGCAGGCCCCAGTAGAGGTCCGCCTCGTCGCCGGCGCTGACCTGCCGGACGCGGGCGTCCGCGGTGATCACCTCAAGCCGGGTGACCAGATCGGCCGCGTAGCCGTAGCGTCTGGCCAGCGGTCCCAGGCCGCCGCCCAGGGTGTAGCCGACGACGCCGACCAGCGGGGAGGAGCCGTTGAGCGGCGCCAGGCCGTATGCCCAGGCGGCCCTGATCACCTGCTCCCAGCGGGCCCCGGCGGCGGCCCGCGCGGTGCGGGTGGCCGGGTCGACGCGGACCTCGTTCATCCGGTGGGTGCTGATCAGCAGGCCGCCGTCGGCCGGCCGGGTGATGCCGTGTCCGGTGGCCCGGACGGCGACCGGCAGCCCCTGTTCGGCCGCGTGCGCGACGGCGGTACGGACGTCGTCCCGGTCCTCGGCGGCGACGGTCAGCGCGGGGTGGTGGCGGGCGATGCCGTTGAAGGGGGCGGGCGGGGCGGCGGGTTCGGAAGCGGCGCTGCTCGCGTCGCCCGGGTCGAACACGGCGCCGCGCAGATGCCGAGCGAGCTGCTTGGCGAGCGGATGGGCGGGCACGTGAAGTCCTCTCGGAAGTGCGCTGGGGAGCACACAGTCTCAAGCCCGGGAGGTCCGTCTTACATCCCTCGTATGAGCGTTGCCGCATCACCGGGGAGCGCACGGCCATCCACGCGCGCCCCCGTCCACGCCCACCCGCCTGCTGCCGACCCCTTAGAGGACGGGCAGGTTCTTGCGCAACTCGAAGGCCGTCACCTCGGAGCGGTACTCCTCCCACTCCTGGCGCTTGTTGCGGAGGAAGAAATCAAAGACATGTTCGCCGAGGGTCTCGGCGACCAGTTCGCTGCGCTGCATCAGCTGAATGGCTTCCCCCAGGTTCTGCGGCAGCGGCTCGATGCCCAGCGCGCTGCGCTCCCGGTCGGTCAGCGCCCAGACGTCGTCCTCGGCGCCCGGCGGAAGTTCGTACCCCTCCTCGACGCCCTTGAGCCCCGCGGCCAGCAGCACCGCGTAGGCGAGATAAGGGTTGGCGCCCGAGTCCAGCGAGCGGACCTCGACCCGGGTGGAGACCGTCTTGCCCGGCTTGTACATCGGCACCCGGATCAGCGCGGAGCGGTTGTTGTGCCCCCAGCAGATATAGCTGGGCGCCTCGCCGCCGGCGCCCGCCGTGCGCTGGGCGCCACCCCAGATCCGCTTGTAGGAGTTGACCCACTGGTTGGTGATGGCGGAGATCTCCCCCGCGTGCCGCAGCAGACCGGCGATGAACGACCGGCCGACCTTGGAGAGTTGGTACTCGGCGCCGGTCTCGTGGAAGGCGTTGCGGTCGCCCTCGAAGAGCGAGAGGTGGGTGTGCATCCCCGAGCCGGGAAAATCGGAGAACGGCTTGGGCATGAACGTGGCCTGCACGCCCTGCTCCAGCGCCACCTGCTTCATCACCAGCCGGAAGGTCATGATGTTGTCGGCCGTGGAGAGCGCGTCGGCGTAGCGCAGGTCGATCTCCTGCTGGCCCGGGGCGCCCTCGTGGTGGGAGAACTCCACCGAGATGCCCATCGACTCCAGCATGGTGATGGCCTGCCGGCGGAAGTCCATCCCGACGTTCTGCGGGGTGTGGTCGAAGTAGCCGGAGGAGTCGGCCGGGGTGGGCCGGGTGCCGTCCACCGGCTTCTTGCTGAGCAGGAAGAACTCGATCTCGGGGTGGGTGTAGAAGGTGAAGCCCAGATCGGAGCTCTTGGCCAGCGCGCGCTTGAGCACATAGCGCGGGTCCGCGTAGGAGGGGGAGCCGTCCGGCATCAGGATGTCGCAGAACATCCGGGCGGTGCCCGGGGATTCGGCGCGCCAGGGCAGGATCTGGAAGGTGCTGGGCGCGGGCTTGGCGATCATGTCGGACTCGTGGACCCGGGCGAAGCCCTCGATCGCCGAGCCGTCGAAGCCGATGCCCTCCTCGAAGGCCTGCTCCAGTTCGGCGGGCGCGACGGCGACGGACTTGAGGAAGCCCAACACGTCGGTGAACCACAGCCGGACAAAACGGATGTCCCGCTCCTCCAGCGTGCGGAGCACGAACTCCTGCTGCTTCTCCATTTCCACCCATCCTCGCTGGTCAGACGGCTCTGTCCCCGGCTGCGGGACCCGACGGGGCCCGAAGAGCATCCCATCACAGGATTTCCGCCGCGTTGCGGTTCGACGACCGGACGTCCCGGGTGCCGTTCGAGTCCATTGTGGGGCACCGCGCCGAAGTCGACCGAGATCGGGCGTCCGGTGACCCCCCGGCGACTCCCTGGCCGCGGCCCGGCAGGCTTTACCCAAAGCTTCACTCGGCCCAGACGAGCCGGCCGTTGACGCGAATCCGCAGGTCAACGCCCGGTGTTCCGGGGGTGGCAGGGCTTTCGACGGTGGACCGGGCCGCCCGATCGAGGGAGCTTCCGGCAAGTCCCTGCGGCGTCGGGCGGCGGACCTCTACTCTCCTGTGTCACATAGCGAGTTGTGGTCGCTACGGCCAGTTGTCGCCTATGTCAGTGGCATGGGCCACCGTTCGTCCGTCCGTCGCAAGCCAGTGAGGAAGACCCAATGGTGCACGTCGGTTCATTACAGCGAACCAGCCGACCCGTCCCGCCCAGCGGACGGTGGTTCGTGCCGCCGGTCCTGGTGGCGCTCGGCGCGCTGGGCGCCGTGTTCGTGGTCCCGGCCGACGCCCGCCTCGCTGTGCTCTGGTGCGGCGGGTTGGCCACGGCGGCGGTGCTGCTGATCGTCGGCGAGACCGCGCGCCGGGGCCGGGCCATAGCCTTTCTGGAGGACCGACTCAGCCGCCATCTCGCCGACGCCGACCTGATGGCCTACGACCTGCTCCCGGTGGCGCTCGACCGGATGAAGAACGGCGATCTGGAGGACGATGTCATCCCCCAGCTCCCCGAGGAGACCACCTCCGACCCCCAACTCGTCGCCGCCTTCGAGGGAATGGCCTACGGCATCCTCGACGTGCTGCGGGAGAAAGAGCTGCAACGGGACTCGGCCAAGCGGGCCATCGTCAACATCGCGCACCGCATCCAGTCCGAGATCCACCGTCTCCAGGACGACATCGCCAAGATGCAGTTCCGGCACGGCACCCCCGACGTGCTGAGCGATCTGATGCATCTGGAACACCGCATCAACGTCACCGGTCGGTTCGCCACCAGCCTGGCCGTGGTCGGCGGCGGCGCCCCGGTGCGGCGCTGGGCCAGGCCCATCTCGCTGCACGACGTGATGCGCGCCGGATCTGGACCGATCAACGAGTACCTCAGGGTCGAGCAGCACCGCGTGATCGAGACGGCGGTGGTCGGCCACGCGGTCGAACCGCTGATCATGATCATGGGCGAACTGCTCGACAACGCCACCCGTTACTCCCCGCCCAGCAGCACCGTGGTGATGAACACCGAGGAGGTGGCGTCCGGCATCGAGGTGTCCATCGAGGACAAGGGCGCGGGGCTCACCGACGAGTCGCGGCGGCGCGCCGAGTTCCTGCTGCAACAGGGCGTGGACGGTCTGGATCTGGAGGATCTGGGCGAGACGGCCAGGATCGGGCTGCGGGTCGCCGGCATCCTGGCCAGCCACCACGGCGTCAAGATCTCGCTCCGCCCCTCCACCTGCGAGGGCGTGCGCGCGGTGGTCTTCCTGCCCAACGACCTGCTCACGGCGGTGCCACCGCCCAAGTACCCGATCCCGGCGCTGCGTCCGACCCCCCAGTGGCATCTGCCGATCGGCGAACTGAACGAGGACACCCCGCAGTACGAGCGGAACGCCAACGGCCTGCCGCAGCGCCGCAGGCGCCGGCAGCCGGAGCCGAACGGCGGCCAGCCCGTGCCGCGCCAGGCGCCGACGCGCCCGGCGGGGCGGCGCCCCGCGCCCGAGCGGCGGGAGTCGGGCCTGTGGGTGGACGCGTTCTTCGCCGGTATCAGGTCGGAGCCCGAGGGCTCGCCGTCCCCCGATGGGCCGGGCGAGGCCGAGCGGCCCAGCCCCTAGCGAGGCGCCCCACGTCGCGCCTGGCCGGGTGAGGGCCTGGCGCCGCAAAGCCTCAAACGCCGCTTCGAACGCCGCCTCGACGGCGTCGGACCTCGGATCAAGTCGGAATTAAGGGTGAGAAGCACGTGACACAGCGTCGGTTCAAGGACATGGACTGGATGCTCAGGGACCTGGCCGCCTCCGTCCCGTGTATCCGGCACATCGTGGTGCTGTCGGCGGACGGGCTGTGCATGGCGCAGCACGGCAGCGAGCGGGACAGCGGGGACCGGCTGGCCGCCGCCGCCTCCGGAATCAAGAGCCTGGCCCAGTCCATCGCCACCGAACTCCCGGGCGACGAGGGCGATGTGAAGATGGTGCTGCTGGAGCTGACCGGCGGCTTCTTCTATCTGATGTCGGCCGGGGAGCGCTCCTATCTGGCGGTGACCGCCGACGCCGAGGTGGACCCGGGGCTGATCAGCCAGCGGATGCGCGATCTGGTGCTGCGGATCGGCGAGCACCTCTCGACCGGCACCAGGACACCCGAGCAGGCCACCCAGTGATCGTCGGCGACGAGGGACAGGAGGACGAATCTCCGTCGCGCCGCAAGCCGGACGACGACCAGCCCGTTCCGCTCTATGTGGTGACCGGTGGCCGCAGCGAGTCCAAGGACGCCCTGGCCCTCGACCTGGTCACCCTCGTGGTGGCCAGGGCCGATCCGCAGGCCGGGCAGTCCCCGGAGCACGCCGCGCTGCTGCGCATGTGTCGCTACCCCATCTCGGTGGCGGAGATCTCGGCCTATGTCGGCCTTCCGTTCAGTGCGGTGATCGTGCTGCTCATGGATCTGCTCGACAGCTCCCAGGTGGACGTCAGGCAGACCCGGGTGGAACAGCACGCGGCCGCCGCCGATCCCGACCTCGAAACCCTGAAGGCACTGATCGATGGCCTACAACGACTCTGAGTTCACCCCTGGGCCCCGCGACGAGGACCTGCTGCCCAGCTCGGCCGAGCAGTCGGTCAAGGTGGTCGTCGTCGGCGGCTTCGGCGTGGGCAAGACCACCATGGTCGGCGCGGTCAGCGAGATCCGCCCGCTGACCACCGAGGAGACCATGACCCAGGCCGGTGCCGGGGTGGACGACCTGGCCGGCGTGGAGCGGAAGACGGAGACCACCGTCGCCATGGACTTCGGCCGGATCACCTTCAACGAGCGGCTGGTGCTCTACCTCTTCGGCACCCCCGGGCAGCAGCGGTTCTGGTTCCTGTGGAACGGCGTCATCGAGGGCGCGCTGGGCGCGGTGGTGCTGGTGGACAGCCGGCGGCTCGAAGACAGCTTCCAGGCGATGGACCGGCTGGAGGAGTGCGGCGTCCCCTTTGTCGTCGCGATCAACAACTTCCCCGACGCCCCGCTCTACCCCGTGCCCGAACTGCGCGCCGCCCTCGATCTGTCGAGCCAGGTGCCGGTGGTCAGCTGTGACGCCCGCAAGTTCGACTCCAGCCGGGATGTGCTGCTGACCCTGCTGCGCCATCTCTACACCCGCGCCACCGAGAACACCCCGGCCGGCCCCGGCCTTTCGTCCCATCCCGCTTCTCCACACCCACCCAGTGCCGCTCCCCCGCACCCCTCGGAGGCCCCGTGACCGCCACGCCCGAACCGCCACGCGCCTTTGGCCCGTCCGGTGGACCGCCGCCCGGCTGTCCGGCCCACCAGGGCACCGGCGGCCCGGGCGGCGTGCAACGGCTCTACGGAGCGGCCGCCTCGACCGACCCGATGGGCCTCTACGAACGGCTGCGCACCGAACACGGCCCGGTCGCCCCGGTGTTGCTCGAAGGGGACGTGCCGGCCTGGCTGGTGCTCGGCTATGACGAGATCCTGCAGGTCACCCGCAACCCCCGACGGTTCCGCAGGGACGGCAGGGCCCTGTCGCCCTGGCAGCGCGGCGAGATCGGCGCCGACTCCCCGATCGGCCCGGTGCTGCTGTGGGGCCCGGACTGCACCCACCAGGACGGCGGCACCCACCAGCGGCTGCGCGGCGCGGTCAACGAGTCCCTGGAACGCTTCGACCGCCGGGGGCTGCGGCGCTATGTGCAGCTCTACGGACACCAGTTGATCGACGGGTTCGCCGCCGAGGGCCGGGGCGAGATCCTGAGCCAGTACGCCCAGCAACTGCCCATGCTGGTGCTGACCGTGGTGCTCGGCCTGCCCGAGGAGGAGGGGCCGAGGCTGGTGGAGGCCAGTCGGCAGCTGCTGATCGGCACCGAGAAGGCGATCGAGGCCGACCGCTATATCCAGCGCGCCCTCACGGAGTTGGTCGCCACCAAGCACACCACCCCGGGACACGATCTGGCCTCCTGGCTGATCGCCCATCCGGCCGACCTCTCCGACGACGAGGTGCTGCACCATCTGCGGCTGGTGCTGGTCGCGGCCAACGAGACCACCACCAACCTGATCGTCAACACGCTGCGGGTGGTCTTCACCCACCCCAGGTTCCGGGGTTCGCTGCACGGCGGCCGGATGACGCTGCCTGCGGCGGTGGAGCAGGTGCTCTGGGACGAGCCGCCGATCTCCGTCTGCCCCGGCGGATTCGCCAGCGAGGACGTGGAGTTGGGCGGCCAGAACATCCGCAAGGGCGATATCTTACTTCTCGGCCTGGCGGCGGCCAACGCCGATCCCGCCATCCGCCCCTCCCCCAGCACCCCGATGCACGGCAACCGTTCGCATCTGTCGTTCACCAGCGGGCCGCACGAGTGCCCGGGCCAGGACATCGGCCGGGCCATCACCGTGACGGGCATCGAGGTGCTACTCTCCCGGCTGCCCGATCTGCGGCTGATGCTGGAGCCGGACGAGCTGACCTGGTCCTCCTCCACCTGGTCCCGCCATCTCGTCGCGCTGCCCGTGGAGTTCACCCCGAGGACCCGCGCGGAGCGGCTGTCGCTGGTGCCGCCGGCGCCGGGGCGCCGCGCCGCGCCCGGGCGGCGGCCGGGGCCGCCGGCGGCGGCGCCGGCGCCGGACCAGCCGGCGGCTAGTGCGCGACGGTCGCCCTGGGCGGTGCTACGCGGGCTGTTGGGCCGATCGACGGAGCGGGCGCCGGCAGAGCGCCCACCGGAACGACGGGGCCGCTGACCTCGCCGGACGGCGGGGAGGCGGGGCCCGAGGCGGGCCCGGGCACGGTGAGGTCGCCGATCACGCCCCGGCCGGCCGCACCGCCCGTATAGCGGGCGGAGGCCACGCCCCAGCGCTGGTTCCCCGCCATCCAGCAGCGCAGGCCCTCCAGATAGCGCTCGACGGCCACCCGGCCCGCCGTGTCAAGGCCGAGGCGCGCGGCGATCCTGGGCACCCGGCCCGACAGTTCGATGAACATCTCGACGCGCCCCCTGACCAGCGCGGTGACCTGACGCACCGCCTGGGCCCTGGTGCAGCCCTGGGCGCGCTGCCGGATCAGCACCAGATTGTGCGGATCGCCCTGGGCCTCCTCCCGCTCCAGGGAGTGGACGTCGTTGCAGAGGAAGATCACATCGCCGGCGCAGCGGGTGAGGATCTGCAGCTCACGGCTCCAGTAGGCGCGGGCCGGCACCTCGAAGCGGCCGGCGCGCTCGATCAGATCGAAGCAGGGGGCGGTGCCGACCGCCTGCCGGCGCAGCGACAGATAGGCGTTCTCGTCCAGCGGGGCGCCCGAGAGCCGGTTGCGCGCCTCGCCCACATAGGAGCGGAAGAAGCGGGTGAGGTTGTCGGCGGCGCGCCGCCGCCAGGCATCGGACATGCCGGCCGAGGCGCGCCGCCACATGTCGGCGTAGGCGCGGGTGAGCGGCAGGTCCAGGGCCGGCCGCTCGCCCGGCGGCCGATAGGGGATGCCGGCCAGCGCGGTGGAGAGCCGGAACGCGCTGCTCGGGCTGCGGCCCAACTCGCCGTCGAACTGGTCGTCCAGTGGGAAGCCCAGGCAGACCGCGTCCGTGGCCAGCTCGATGTCCTCGGCGTTCGCCTCGGGATAGGCGTAGGCGGCCAGATCGGTGAGCCGCCAGTCGGCGTAGGCGCGCAGCGCCGGCCCTTCGGCGACCAGCCCATGGGCGCGGACCCAGCCGAGGTGGTGCGCCCGCGCCCGCTCGGCCAGCGGGTTGACCCGGCGCGCGAACGGCAGGAAGAACCGCACGTCCTGCGGCATGTGCCAACCCCCTTCTGCGCGTGCACTTGCTCTGCCCCAACCGTCGCAGGAGCAACCGGGGGACGTGTCCACCCCTGGCCGGATCGCCTCGGTAGTCGGGAGATCACCGCAGGTGATGGGGCGTGCGCCGGCATACATAACGACCGAAACGAGACGTCCACGCCCCCATAGCGTCAGTCGGACGATTACACTCACTCCCGTGCCTCAGCTACGACTTGCCCTCAATCAGATCGACTCCCGGGTCGGTGATCTGGCCGGCAACGCGGAAGCGGTGCTGCGCTGGACCCGGCACAGCGTCCAACGGGGCGCGCATCTGGTGGCCTTCCCCGAGATGATGCTCACCGGCTACCCGGTGGAGGACCTGGCCCTGCGCGGCTCGTTCGTCACCGCGAGCCGGGACGCGCTGCGCGCGCTGGCCGAACGACTGGCCGCCGAAGGTCTCGGCGAGGTGCCGGTGGTGGTCGGCTATCTGGACCGCACCGAGCACGCCGAGCGGCATCTGGGGCAGCCGGCCGGCGCCCCGCGCAACGCGGCTGCGGTGCTCCAGGGCGGCCGGGTGCGGCTGGCCTTCGCCAAGCACCACCTCCCCAACTACGGGGTGTTCGACGAGTACCGCTACTTCGTCCCGGGCGACACGCTGCCGGTGGTGCGGGTGCGCGGCGTCGATGTGGCGTTGGCGATCTGCGAGGACCTGTGGCAGGACGGCGGCCGGGTGCCGGCCACCCGCGCCGCGGGCGCCGGTCTGCTGCTGGCCGTCAACGCCTCGCCCTACGAGGTGGCCAAGGACGACACCCGGCTGGAGCTGGTGCGCAAGCGCGCCAGGGAGGCGGGCTGCGCGCTGGCCTATCTGGCGATGATCGGCGGCCAGGACGAGCTGGTCTTCGACGGGGACTCGCTGGTGGTGGACGAGCACGGCGAAGTCCTGGCGCGCGGGCGGCAGTTCGCCGAGGAGTGCCTGCTGGTGGATCTGTCGCTGCCGGCGGCCCCGGACGAGCCGCCCACCGGGCTGGCCGACGACGGGCTCACCATCGACCATCTGACGCTGACCGCCGAGCCGGCCGAGCCCTACGAGCCCGCGTACCCGGGCGTGGTGGCCGAACGGCTCGACGACGCCGAGGAGATGTACCAGGCGCTGGTCACGGGCCTGCGCGCGTACGCGGTGAAGAACGGCTTCGCCTCGGTGCTGATCGGGCTCTCCGGCGGCATCGACTCGGCGCTCTGCGCGGCCATCGCCTGTGACGCGCTGGGCGCCGAGCACGTCTTCGGGCTGGCGATGCCGTCCCGCTACTCGTCGGAGCACTCGCTGGACGACGCCAGGGAGTTGGCCAGGCGCACCGGGCTCGATCTGCGGACGGTGCCGATCGGCGGCATGTTCGACGCCTATATGAGTCAGGTGGAGCTGACCGGGCTCGCCGAGGAGAACCTGCAGTCCCGGCTGCGTGGCACCCTGCTGATGGCGGTCTCCAACCAGGAGGGCCAGATCGTGCTGGCCCCCGGCAACAAGAGCGAGCTGGCCGTCGGGTACTCCACGCTCTACGGCGACTCGGTCGGCGCGTTCGGCCCGATCAAGGACCTCTACAAGACCGGCGTCTACCGGCTGGCCAGATGGCGCAACGAGGCGGCCGCCCGGCGCGGCGAGACGCCGCCGATCCCGGAGAACTCCATCGTCAAGCCGCCGAGCGCCGAGCTGCGCCCGGGGCAGGTGGACACGGACTCGCTGCCCGACTACGACACCCTGGACGGGATCCTGGAGCGCTATGTGGACCGCGACCAGGGCTGGTCGGCGATCGTGGCCGACGGTTTCGATCCCGAGCTGGTGACGCGGGTGCTGCGGCTGGTCGACCGGGCGGAGTACAAGCGCCGCCAGTACCCGCCGGGCACCAAGATCTCCCCGAAGGGCTTCGGCAAGGACCGCAGGCTGCCCATCACCAACGGCTGGCGCGAGGGCGACTGAACGCGCCGGCGCCGCGCACCGGTTGACGGCGCACTTGGTCTAGACATGTCCACGACATCCTTCTACGCTGCTCCCCGCAGAGTATGAGAGCGCTCTCGGTCTCCGCTGTTCCGCCCCATCGCAGGTAGAGCACTCGAAGGAGAACCCCCACCATGAGACGCACCAGAGGCATGCGCCTTGGCCTGTCCGCGCTGCTGGTCGCCGGCGCGCTGGCCGGCACCGGCGCCGCCACCACCGCATCGGCCTCGGCCGGCGAACCGGTCGCCGGCGAGGCCCTGTTGACGGCCCTCCAGCAGGACTACGGCCTCACCGCCGAGCAGGCCGAACAGCGGCTCGCCGACGAGGCCGCCGCCACCGCGATCGAGCCAGCTGCCCGGCAGGCGGCTGGCCCGGCGCTCGGCGGCAGCTGGTTCGACCCGGCGAGCGGCGAGCTGGTGGTCGCCGTCACCGACGCCGACCAGGCCGACGCCGTCGAGGAGGCCGGCGCCAGGGCCACCCTGGTCCGGCACAGCGAGGCCGCCCTCGACACCGCCAAGGCGTCCATCGACACCCTGGCCGACAGCGCGGGCGCGCCCGACGCGGTGGCCAGCTGGCAGGTCGACCCCCGCGCCAACAGCGTGGTGGTCAATGTCGTCGAGGGCACCGAATCGACCCCCGAGGTCGCCGCGTTCCTCGACGAGGCCCGCGCGGCGGGTCCGGTGGCAGTCCGCACCGTGGGCGAGGCACCGGCGACGTTCGCCGCCGGCACCGTGGGCGGCGACCCGTACTACACCGGCAACGTCCGCTGCTCCATCGGCTTCTCCGTGCACGGCGGCTTTGTCACCGCCGGGCACTGCGGACCGCAGGGCGCCGACGTGTTCGGCTGGGACCGCTCGCATATCGGGCAGTTCCAGGGCTCGTCGTTCCCCGGCAACGACTACGCCTGGGTGAGCGTCGGCAGCGGCTGGTGGACGGAGCCCGTCGTGCTGGGCTGGGGCGCGGTCTCCGACCAGCTGGTGCGCGGCTCGGCCGAGGCCCCGGTCGGCGCCTCCATCTGCCGTTCGGGCTCCACCACCGGCTGGCACTGCGGCACCCTGCTGGCCAAGAACGAGACGGTCAACTACGGCAACGGCGACCTGGTGTACGAGCTGACCAAGACCAGCGTCTGCGCCGAGGGCGGCGACTCCGGCGGCTCCTACATCAGTGGCGACCAGGCCCAGGGCGTGACCTCAGGCGGCTGGGGCAACTGCTCCAGCGGCGGCGAGACCTGGTACCAGCCGCTCAACGAGATCCTGTCGGTCTACGGGCTGACCCTGCACACCGCGTGACCCACGCGGCGGGCCGCCGTCCCCACCCTCGCGGGCGGCGGCCCGCCGTCACAGCCCCGGCGCGCCCCAGACGGGGAACCAGCGGCTGAGGTCGTTCTCCACCCTGAGATCGTCGGCGAGCAGCGCCCGCACCCGCAGCTCAAGACCGTTGTCCCGGCGCTCCTTGGCGCCGGCCAGCGGCGCGAACGGGTAGAACGTGCCGCGCTTGTAGAGGTAGACCAGGGCCAGCGGCTGGCCCTCGGGGTCGCGGAAGCCGACCAGCGAGCAGAGCAGTTGGGGCCCGAACCCGGCGTCCTTCAGCAGGGTGTTGACGGCGTGCAGATCGTTGACCAGATCGGCCGGCCGGTCGGCGGGATGGCGGGCCAGCAGCCAGGTGTAGCCGTAGTCGTCCTGGCTGAACTCCACGGGCGGCGAGCCCTGGTCGACATCGGCGTCCAGCAGCTGGTGCACCTCGTCGCGGACCCGGGCGAAGGCGCCGCCCTCCACGCTGGCGAAGCAGACGGAGCCGGCCCCGGTGGGGGTGAAGCCGCCGCCGGCCTGGAGGGTGATGGCGGCCGACGGCACGGCGAAGAGCTGGTCGAGATCGGGTGTGACCGGTTTGCGCCGGCCGAGGATCGCGTCGAAAAGGCCCACGTGGTCGCTTGCCTGCCTTCCGGTCGGCTTCCTGTGCGGGTTGTGCGGGTTGTACGGGTTGTCCGGGTTATATGCGTTGGCGGGTTGTGCGGGGCCCGGCGGTCAGGGGCGGCCCAGTTCGGCGGAGAGCCGGCCGAGGCGGTCGAGACGCTGCTCCAGCGTGGGATGCGAGGAGAACAGCTTGCTCAGCCCGTCGCCGGAGAGCGCGGGGGCGAAGTAGAACGCGTTGAACGGCTCCGCCTGCCGCAGATCCCGGGTGGGGATGCGGCCCATCTGCCCCGAGACCTTGGTGAGCGCCGAGGCCAGCGCCGAGGGCCGGCCGGTGAGCAGCGCCCCGGCGCGGTCGGCGGACAGCTCGCGATAGCGGGAGAGCAGCCGGGTCAGCAGAAAACTGATCACATAGACGACGGCGCTGATCAGCGGGATCAACAGGAAGAGCACGTTCTGGTTGTTCCGCCCACCCCGACTGAGGCCGGTCCACAGGGCCATTCTGGTGATCAGACCGGCCAGCACGCCCAGGAACGCCGCGACCGTCATCACCGCGACGTCCCGGTGCGCCACATGGGACAGTTCATGGGCCAGCACGCCCTCCAGCTCGTCGGGCTCAAGGCGGCGGAGCAGGCCGGTGGTCGCGCAGACCATGGACTTCTTCTGGCTGCGCCCGGTGGCGAAGGCGTTGGGGACATCGGTGTCGGCGATGGCCACCTTGGGCTTGGGCATATCGGCCAGCGCGCACAGCCGGTCGACGGCGCCGTGCAGCTCGGGCGCCTGTTCGGGGGTGACCTCCCGGGCGCCCATGCTGTAGGCGGCGATCCGGTCGCTGAACCAGAACTGGACGAAGAACAGCCCGCCGGCGAGGACCAGGATCAGGGGCCACGCCTGGCCGAAGGCGGCGATCAGCACCCCCACGAAGACCACGTACAGCAGCCCGATCAGGAACATGGTGAGCACCATGCGACGGGTGAGCCCGTGATCGGAGGCGAACCGCGTGCGTGCCATACCGCTCCCTTCCCAAGAAGCTCACAGCTCGGGGACGTCTCTCAAAAGTAGAACAACCGGAGCGAAAACCGGAACAAAGAGAGAAAGCCAGGAGCGAGCGGAGGGGACCGGGACAACCCAGGGCAACCGCTCCCCTGCGCGCGGTGATCCGTGCCGGTCAGAAGTCCACGCGGGCCGCGACGGGCAGATGATCACTTCCGGTCGAGGGCAGCGTCCAGGAGGACACCGGCTCAAGGCTTCGCACCAGAATCTGGTCGATCCTGGCCATGGGGAAGTCGGCGGGCCAGCTGAAGCCGAAGCCGGCGCCGGCGGCCCCCTGGGTGGAGCGCAGCTGGGAGGTGAGCGGCGCCAGCGCCCGGTCGTTCATGGTGCCGTTGAGATCGCCGAGCAGCACCGCGTGCTCCACCGGCTCGTGGGCGATGGCCTGGCCCAGCAGCTCGGCCGCCTCGTCCCGCCGCTCGGCGGTGAACCCGGATCTGAACTCCACCCGCACCGACGGCAGATGGGCCACATAGACCGCGACGGGCCCTTCGCCGGTGGCCACCGTGCCCCGGAACGCGCGCGTCCAGCCCATCCCGGTGTCCACCGGGGCCACGTCGACGATGGGGTGGCGGCTCCACAGCCCGATGGTGCCCTCGACGGCATGGTGCGGATAGACCCGGGCCAGCTCCTCCTCGTAGGTGGCCAGCTCCCGCTGCGGCACCTCCTGGAGCGCGATCACATCGGCGCCGCTGTCGGCCAGCTGGCTCGCCGTGGCGGCGTGGTCGGCGTTGCCCTCGTCCACGTTGTGGCTGACCACCATCAACGCGCCGCCTGACCCCGTCTTGTCCAGCAGCAGCCCGCCGAAGAGGTTGCTCCATACCAGGACCGGGGCCAGCAGCGCCGCCAGCGCCGTGACGGAGCGGCGCAGCACCGCGCAGAGCGCCAGCACCGGGACGGCGAGCGCGGTCCAGGGGAGGAAGGTCTCCAGCAGGCTGCCCAGGTTGCCGATCTTGTTGGGCACCCTGGCGTGCACGGTCAGCAGCAGCGCCAGGGCCAGCGCCAGGCCCGCGGGCACCAGGCCGCGCCGCCAGCGTCCGACCCGGTCGCTCCATCTCGGCCCGGGGGCACCCGCTTCGTCGGCCGTCGTCTCGGCTGTCACGTCGAGCGCCCTCCGGCCTGCCTTGGGGGTGTCCACATGTGCCATTCGCGCCCTCGCTGACCGTCGTGCTGTTCGTCCGGGCTCCGCCGCTGGAAATCCGCGCTACCTCAAGGGACAGGACGGCCACGGTACGGCGCGGGGTTCCGTTATATCAGTCGCGATCTTCGCCCCCCACTTCCCGCCGTCGGCGGTCGGTGCGACGATGGAGGAAGTCCGGGGACGCCGTTACGGCGCTTCGAGATCACCAAGAACAGGAGCAGCGTGATGACGCAGCACACTCCTGCCCAGGTACCGGCGAAGCCGGAGCGGCCAGGGCTCTACGGCGGCAAGAGCAGCCGCCGGATCACGGTCAGGGACATCGCGGCGGCCAAGCGGCGCGGTGAGAAGTGGCCCATGCTCACCGCCTATGACGCGATGACCGCCTCGGTCTTCGACGAGGCGGGCATCCCGGTGATGCTGGTGGGCGACTCCATGGGGAACACGGCGCTGGGCTACGAGAGCACGGTGCCGGTCACCCTGGAGCAGATGACGATGCTGTCTGCCGCGGTGGTGCGCGGCACCAGCCGGGCGCTGATCGTGGGCGATCTGCCGTTCGGCAGCTTCCAGGAGGGGCCGACGCAGGCGCTGCGCAGCGCCACCCACCTGGTGAAGGAGGCGGGCGTCGGCGCGGTCAAGCTGGAGGGCGGCGAGCGCTCGGCGGACCAGGTGCGGTTGCTGGTCGATTCCGGGATCCCGGTGATGGCGCATGTGGGGCTGACCCCGCAGTCCGTCCACGCCTTCGGCGGCCACCCCGTGCAGGGGCGCGGCGAGGAGGCGGCGGCCCAGCTGCTGCGGGACGCCAAGGCGGTGCAGGACGCGGGCGCCTTCGCCGTGGTGCTCGAACTGGTGACGGCCGAGCTGGCCGCCGAGGTGACGCGCAGCCTCTACATCCCGACGGTCGGCATCGGCTCGGGCGCCGACTGTGACGCCCAGGTCCTGGTCTGGACGGACATGGCCGGGATGACGGACTGGCCGGGCGGCCGGACGCCCCGTTTCATCAAGCAGTACGGGCAGCTGCGCACGGCGCTGGGCGATGCGGCCAGGGCGTTCGCGGAGGACGTGGTGGGCGGCGCCTACCCGGCCGAGGAGCACAGCTTCCACTGACCGACGGGCTCAGGCGGCCCTGGCCTTCCGCCCGTAGTACCAGGCCATGTTGGAGGAGAGCCCGGCCAACAGCACCCAGACGATCCCGATCCAGTGGCCCTGTACGAAGGAGACCACCGCCGCCACGACGGTGAGCAGGCAGAGCGCGAGCGCGAAGCCGGCGAGCCGTCGGGGGTGGCCGGTCGGGGTCGGTGAGGACATGGGCGGGGCTCCGGAAGCTGGGAGACGACGGATGGCGGTCGTACGCGAACCGCGTACGACCGCCATTGTCGCGCGTCGGGTCAGATGTCGGTGAGCCGGATACCGGCGTGCGCCTTGTAGCGGCGGTTGACGGAGATCAGGTTGGCGACCAGCGCCTCGACCTGGTGCGCGTTGCGCAGCCGGCCGGCGAAGACGCCGCGCATCCCGGGGATCAGCTGGGCGATGGCCTGGACCACCGCGCAGTCGTCGCGGGATTCGCCGAGCACCATCACATCGGTGTCGATGGACTCGATCGACGGGTCCTGGAGCAGTACGGCCGAGAGGTGGTGGAAGGCGGCGGTGACCCGGGAGTCCGGCAGCAGCGCGGCGGCCTGTTGGGCGGCGCTGCCCTCCTCGGGGACGATCGGATAGGCGCCCCGCTTGTCGAAGCCGAGCGGGTTGACGCAGTCGACGACCAGCTTGCCGGCGAGTTCGGCGGTCAGCGAGGAGAGCGTCCGCTCGTGCCCGTCCCAGGGGACGGCCACGATCACCACGTCGGCGCGGGAGGCACAGCTCGCATTGTCGGCGCCCTGGACGCCATGGCCCAGTTCCTCGGCCGCGGCGGTGGCGCGCTCGGCCGAGCGGGAGCCGATGATCACCTGCTGGCCGGCCCTGGCCAGCCGGTAGGCGAGGCCGCGCCCCTGGTCACCGGTGCCGCCGAGCACGCCGATCACCAGTCCTGACACGTCGGGGAGTTCCCAGGGGTCCCGCCTGGGGGGTGAGGCGTCATCACGTGTGGTCATACGCCAAATGGTGCCACCGGGGCGGTTGTTTGCCGACCGGGTGTCGCGCTGATCACTCCGTGTCCGCCGGGCCCCGGCCCCGGTCGTCGGGCTCGCCCGGCTCCCGGGGCTCGTCGGGGTCCTCGGCCCAACGCGGGTCGTTGCGCCAGCGGTCGTCGCGTTCCCTGGCGATCTCGATGGCCTGCGCCGCCTCGGCGCGGCTGGGGTAGGGGCCGAGCCGGTCCTTGGCCGGGCACTCCGGGCCTTCCTCGACCTTGCCGTGCTTGAGGCAGTAGTACCACTCGCCCGGCTGGCCGGTCGCCTTGCGCTTGAAGAGAGCCATGTCCCTTATCCTGCCCGCTGTTCGGCCCGCCCGTAGACTCGGACGCATGTCTGGCCAGTCGCTTCTCCAGCCCGGCACGGTTTCGCCGCGGCGCTCCGTTCCCTCCGTCATCCCTCGTCCCGAGTATGTGGGCAAGGCCGCTCCCGCCCGTTACACCGGGCCCGACGCGCAGGATCAGGAGACGATCGAGCGGATGCGGGTGGCCGGCCGGATCGCGGCGCGGGCGATGGCCGAGACCGCCCGTCATATCGAACCGGGCGTCACCACCGACGCGTTGGACGCGGTGGCGCACGCGTTCCTCTGCGACCACGGGGCCTATCCGTCCACGCTCGGCTACCGGAACTTCCCCAAGTCGCTGTGCACCTCGGTGAACGAGGTGATCTGCCACGGCATCCCGGACTCCACGGTGCTGAAGGCCGGCGACATCGTGAACCTGGACATCACGGCCTTTGTCGGCGGGGTGCACGGCGACACCAACGCCACCTACCTGGTGGGCGGCCCCGAGGCGGTGGACGAGGAGTCCCGGCTGCTGGTGGAGCGCACCGAGGAGGCGTTGCGGCGGGCCATCAAGGCGGTGCGCCCGGGCCGTCGGGTCAATGTGATCGGCCGGGTGATCGAGTCCTATGCGAAACGGTTCGGCTACGGCGTGGTCAGGGACTTCACCGGTCACGGGATCAACAGCTCGTTCCATTCGGGGCTGATCGTCCCGCACTACGACGAGCCGGGCGCGGACACCGTGCTGGTGCCGGGGATGACGTTCACCATCGAGCCGATGCTCAATCTGGGCACCCACGAGTGGGAGATGTGGCCCGACGAGTGGACGGTGGTCACCAAGGACCGTGCCCGCTCGGCCCAGTTCGAGCACACCCTGGTGGTCACGGAGCAGGGCGCGGAGGTGCTGACACTGCCCTGACCCCGCCCCGATCTCCGGCCCCGGAAAGGCCCTTGGCTCGGTCCGCTGACATGTTTTACCGACAAGCTGTCGGCAACTGCTTGACTTAGGCAAACCTAAGTAGACAGTATGGCGAGGCGCGGCCCGCCCTGGGCACGCCCCGCCGCCACGGCCCTGGAGGTCACCCGTGACCGTGCTCGATGTCACCGTTCCGTTCTCCACCCAGATACGCGAGGCCTCGCAGGCGCAGCACACCGAGGCGGAGAACTCGACCTTCATGAGCGATCTGCTCTCCGGCCGGCTCGGCGTCTCCGCCTTCCGCCGCTACACGGAGCAGCTGTGGTTCGTCTACCGCGCCCTTGAGGGCGTCACCGACACCCTGGCCGGGGATCCGGTGGCCGCGCCCTTCCTGCGCCCCGAGCTGTTCCGTACCTCGGCGCTGGAGCGCGATCTCGACCATCTGCACGAGGGCGCGGACTGGCGTTCCGCGCTCCGCCCGCTGCCGGCGACCGAGACCTACGCGGCCCGGGTCCTGGAGGTGGCGAACGGCTGGCCGGGCGGCTATGTCGCCCACCACTACACGCGTTACCTGGGCGATCTCTCCGGCGGCCAGGTGATCCGTGGCATCGCCGAGAAGACCTGGGGCTTCGCGCACAAGGGCGACGGCGTGCGGTTCTACGTCTTCGACGGCATCGCCAACCCGGCCGCGTTCAAGCGGGAGTACCGCGCGCTGCTCGACGCGGTGCCGGTGGACGGGCCCGAGCGGCTGCGGATCGTGGACGAGTGCCGCCGCGCCTTCGCGCTCAACACGGCGCTCTTCGCCGACCTCGCCGAGGCCACCCGCTGACCCACCCCCTGGTGAGCGCCCGATCGACGACCCCGGTGGCCAACGCCACCGGGGGCCTTTTCGGTGAATATTTCTGATAAGCGCGTTTTTAGCTTGGTATGAGGAGGCGCACACGGGACGCTGAGGCTCCTTTGGAACGCGGGTCTTCCTCAAGGAGCACGCCCTGAGTACGTCGATCGGCAGCAGCGCAGGGGCGTTCTGGGCCGTGTCCGTTCTGCTGACCGCCACCGCCTGTGGCTCGGCCGGTGCCAATGCGGCATCGGTCGATCCCCGGAACGTCGGGCCGGCCAGCGGCGACATCACCTGGTACGCCATCAACTTCGGCCCCGAGGGATTCCCCGAACAGCTGATCGCGGCCTTCGAGAAGGCCCATCCCGAGATCAGCGTGGACTTCCAGCCGGCGCCCAACAACACCGACACCATGCGGGCCACCCTCACCACCGAGATCACCGGTGGGTCCAGCAGCATCGACGTGTACAACGGCGATCTGGTCTGGCCGGCGCAGTTCGGCGACGCCCAACTGGCGATGCCGCTGGACGAACACCTCCCGGACGACTTCTGGGACCGCTACCCGGAGGAGCGCGCCGACCTCACCGAGTACCGGGGCAAACACCTGGCGGCGCCGCTCTATGTGGACTCGGGCTTCCTCTACTACCGCAAGGACCTGCTGGAGAAGCACGATCTGCCGGTGCCGGGGACCTGGCAGGAGCTGGCCGAGAGCGCCAAGTTCCTCCAGGACGAGAACGAGGTCGACTACGGCTATGTCGGCCAGTGGGCCAACTACGAGGGTCTCACCGTCAACTGGACGGAGCTCTCGGCCGCCGCCGGCGGGCGCAGCGTCTCGGCCGACAACGACGAGGCGGCCATCGACTCGCCGGAAAACCGGCGGGTGCTGGACTTCATGCGGAAGCTGATGGACGAGGGCGTGGTGCCGTCGGCCAGCACCAGCTTCCAGGAGCAGCAGTCGCTCCAGACCTTTGTCGAGGGCGAGGCGGCGTTCCACCGGAACTGGTCCCACGGCTGGGGCATGGCCAACGATCCGCTGGCCTCACGGATCGTCGACAAGGTCGGCGTGATGCCGCTGCCCGGGTTCGAGGGCGGCGAGGACGAGGGCCCGTCGGCGGCGGGCGGCTGGAACCTGATGGTCAACCCGCACAGCGAGGCCATCGGCGCCTCCCTGGTCTTCATCGACTGGATGACCGGGCCCGAGGCACAGCGGATGATGGCGGAGAACTCGGTGCTGCCGGCCAGTGAAGAGGTCCTCAACGACCCGGAGTTGCAGCGGGAGAACCCGGTGCTCGAAGTGGCGGCGGATCTCGACATCGTGGCCCGCCCGGCGAAGACCCCCCGCTATCCCCAGATCAGCCACGGCATCTACACCAACATCAACGGCTCGCTCGCCGGTTCGGCAAGCTCGGCGAGCGCGCTGCGCTCGGCCGCTGACGACATCCAACGCGCGCTGGAGGACCGGGCCCTATGAGCAGTGGCACTGTGCGGAGGGCGACGCCGCAGGAGACCGGCCGATCGGCGCTCGACCGGAAGTTCGCGCGCCTGGGCTGGGGCTTCGCCACACCCGCGCTGGTGGTGGTACTCGCCGTCACCCTCTTCCCGATCGCCTTCTCGGTGGCCATGAGCCTGAGCCATGTCACGGTCTCGGCAAACGGCTTCCAACTGTCGGGCATGACCACCGACCACTACTCGCTGCTGCTGGGCTCCGACCGCTGGCGCCACGCGGTCGTCTTCACCGTGCTCTACACCATCGGCACGGTGGTCGCCGAGCTGGTCCTCGGCACCCTGATCGCCCTGGTGCTGGAACAGCTCTCCGGCGGCCGGGGCTGGATGATGGCCCTGCTGCTGCTGCCCTGGGCGATGATCACGGTGGTCTCGGCCCAGCTGTGGGCCTATATGTACAACGGGGTCTACGGGGTGCTGACCGCCATCTCCGAATCGCTGACCGGCACCCCGTTCCAGTTTCTCGGCACCCCGACCCCCGCGGTGCTGTCGATGGCCGCCGCCGACATCTGGAAGACGACCCCGTTTGTGGCGATCATCGTGCTGGCCGGCCTGATGATGCTGCCCAGCGATGTGGTGGAGGCCGCCCGGGTGGACGGCGCCAACGCCTGGACGGCGTTCTGGAAGGTGCGACTCCCGCTGCTGCGGCCGGCGTTGGTGATCGCCGTCCTCTTCCGCATCCTGCAGGCGTTCGGCATCTTCGACCTGCCCTTCGTGCTGACCGGCGGCGGCCCCGGGGACGCCACCGAATCGCTGGCGCTGCTGGGCTGGCATGTGATGTTCACCAACCTGGACTTCGGGCCAGGGGCGGCCGTGGCCGCGAGCACCGCGGCCCTGGTGCTGGTCGGCTGCCTGATCTTTCTCCGGGCCTTCCGGGCCCGGGTCGGAGACGAGGAGTCACAGACGTGAGACGGCCCGCTGTGCGGTTCCAGTTCCGCTGGGTCCACCTGGCAGCCCTGCTGGTGGCGCTCTTCGTCGCCGCCCCGCTGTACTGGATGGCGGTCAGCTCGCTCAAGCCGATGGAGGAGGTCGGCGCCAACCCGCCGACGGCCTGGCCGGAGCGCTTCACCTTCGAGAACTACCGGCAGGCGTTCGCCGACAACCACTTCGGGGTCTATCTGCTGAACTCCGCCGTGATCTCGCTGCTGGCCACCGGCGTGGTGCTGGCGCTCAGCTCGTTCGCCGGCTACGCGCTCGCCCGGCTGCCGCTGCGCGGCAAGTCGCCCATCATGATCGCGCTGCTGATGATCTCGCTCTTCCCCACCATCGCGCTGGCCGCGCCGCTCTTCCTGCTGATGCGGGAGATCGGCTGGCTGAACAGCTACCAGGGGCTGATCCTCGTCTACACGGCGCTCAATGTGCCGTTCGCCATCTGGATCCTGCGGAACTTCTTCCTGCAGATCCCCAAGGAGATGGAGGAGGTCGCCTGGGTGGACGGCGCCTCCCCGGTGCGCACCGTGCTGAAGGTGATCCTGCCGCAGGCCAGGCCCGGGATGTTCACGGCCGCGATCTTCACCTTCACCGCCTGCTGGACGGAGTTCCTGATCGGCCTCACCCTCAACACGGCCGACAGCTACCGGACGATGCCGGTGGGCGTGGCGCTCTTCGGCAGCACCTTCACCGTTCCCTATGGCACGATCTTCGCCGCCGCGACGGTCTCCGTCCTCCCCATCGCCCTGCTGGTCCTGATCTTCCGCCGCGCGGTGGTCTCCGGCCTCACCTCGGGCGCGGTCAAGGGCTGACGCGGCCACCCGGGCGCCCCGGCACCCTAGGCCGGGTGGGGGGTGATCGGCGATGATCGTCTCGTTTGTGTCGAACGTCTGAAAGCGTGTCGATCGTCTGAGACCGCCGCGCGACGCGGCCCCGTACCGTACGAAAGGTCGTCCCCCGCATGTCGCCCTTCCGCCCCGCTCCGAGCTGGCTCGCCGACGCCGTGCTCTACCAGATCTATCCGCAGAGCTTCGCCGACTCCAACGGCGACGGGATCGGCGACTTCGCCGGCGTCACCGAGCGGCTCGACCATCTGGCCTGGCTGGGCGTCAACACGATCTGGCTCAACCCGTGCTTCGCCTCGCCGTTCGACGACGCCGGCTATGACGTCTCCGACTATCTGTCGGTGGCGCCCCGCTACGGCACCGAGGAGCAGCTGGCCGAGCTGGTGGAGGCCGCGGCGCGGCGGTCGATCCGGGTGATGCTGGATCTGGTGGCCGGTCACACCTCCGACCAGCACCCGTGGTTCCAGCGGGCCGTCGACGATCCGGACGACCACCGCTACATCTGGACCGACCGGGTGGACGAGGCGCTGCCGAAGGGCTTTGTCACCTCGCCGGGCAGCCGTCCCGGCGGCTATCTGCCCAACTTCTTCGACAGCCAGCCCGCGTTGAACTTCGGCTACGCACGCACCGATCCGGACGAGCCGTGGCGGCAGTCGGTGGACTCGGTCGGCCCGCGGGCCAACCGGGCGGCGCTGCGCGAGGTGATGGACCACTGGCTGGGCCTGGGCCTGGCCGGCTTCCGGGTGGACATGGCGCACTCCCTGGTCAAGGACGATCCCGACATGCTGGAGACCAGCAAACTCTGGTCGGAGCTGCGCGGTTGGCTGGACGAGACGCATCCGAGCGCCGCGCTGCTGGCCGAATGGGGCGACCCCTCCGTCTCGGTGCCGGCCGGGTTCCACTCCGACTTCTTCCTCCAGTTCGGCGGCCCGTCGGACGGCCTGCCGCTGCGGTCGCTCTGGAACAACGGGCAGGGCACGGTGGCCGAGCACTGGACCCAGGAGCACTGTTACTTTGCCGCCGAGGGCGCCGCCTCGGCCGGCACCTTTGTCAGCGCCTGGGAGTCGGTCGGCGCGATCGTCGCCGATCTGGGCTTTGTCACACTGCCGACGGCCAACCACGACTTCTCCCGGCTAGCCTGTGGCGACCGCACCGCCGAGCAGCTGCCGGCGGCCTTCGCCTTCCAGCTGACCTGGCCCTCGCTGCCGGCGATCTACTACGGCGACGAGATCGGGATGCGCTATGTGCCCGATCTGCCCGACCACGAGGGGAGCCGCCTCGGCCCGCGCTACAACCGGGCCGGCTCGCGCACCCCGATGCAGTGGGACGGATCGCCCAACGCCGGCTTCTCCAGCGCGCCGGCCGACCAGCTCTATCTGCCGATCGACCCGGACCCGGAGCGGCCCACCGTGGCCGCCCAACGGGCCGACGAGCGCTCGCTGTTGCATCTGGTGCGGCGGCTGATCGCGCTGCGCCGCTCCCATGCCGAGCTGGGCGCGAACTGCGGCGTCGAGGTCTTCCACACCGGCTATCCGCTGGTCTATCTGCGCGGCGAGCGCTTCCTGGTGGTGGTCAACCCACGCCGCGAGCGGGCCGACCATCCGCTGCCGCGCCCCGATCTGGCGACCGCCCGCGAGGTGCTGGGCGACGGCGTCACCGTGGGCCCGGACGGGATCTCGGCCGCCGGCTTCGGCTACGGCGTCTTCGACCTGCGCGGCTGACGACGGGCGGCCAGCGGGGGGCGCGGGGTCAGGACGGGGCGCGGCGGTGGCCGTGCTCCGTGCTGATGGCGCGGATCTCCCGCAGATGCCGCTCCATGGCGGCGCCGGCGGGCGCCGGCTGACGCGCCACCACCGCCTCGAAGATGGCCCGATGGCCCTGGACGGATATCCGCCGGCCCTCCGCCGTCTCATGGGACAACTCACGCGTCTTCCGCGTCCAGTTGGTGGTCATGGTGCAGAGCGTGACCAGCAGCGGGTTCTGCGCGGCGTGGGCCAGCAGGGTGTGGAACTCGACATCCAGCGCCAGGGATTCGGCCGGGCCAAGATCCTCCTGGGAACGCGCCAGCACATCCTCCAGGGAGAGGAGGTTGGAATCGGCGGCGCGCACCGCGGCGAGCTGGGCTATCCGCGGCTCCACCAGATCCCGCAGCTCGGTGGCGTTGGCGATCTCCACATCCAACTCCGAAAGATTCTCGTAGAGTTGTGCGGCATCCTCGGAGATGTCGGCCACCACGCTGCCGCGCCCCTGGTGTCGTTCGATCAGCTTCTTCGACTCCAGCTCGAACATCGCCTCCCGCAGCGAGGCCCGGGAGACATGGAGGCTGGCGGCCAACTCCCGCTCGGCGGGCAGCCGATCGCCGGCGGCCAGCTCGCCGCTGGTGATCAGCCGCTCCAGATGCGCCGCAACCTCGGCGCCGACGCTGCGCGAACGCCGCAGCATGGGTGGGATGGACGCGAAGCTCAATTCCGGCTCCTTTTACCGAGGGCCAGTTGAGGGCCAGCCGACTGGGACCACTGGTCTGACCAATCAGTACCACCTCGTATCGCGGCACCGCAAGACGTGTCGACGCACAGCGTCCCCGTTGGCCGAGATCCGTTGATATCCGGCGCGTTTCCGTTCTCACCTGCGTCAACACCCGTCGGGCCGGCACCGTTTCGGCCACGTAAAAGGGCCATTACGTTCGCCGCCACCCCTGGACTCCCCCCGCCTGGGCCCGCCTACTGTGGCCGGGACGTCGGATGGTCAGACCAATTCGGTTCCGGTCGACGGCCGACGGGACACAGCGGGACAGCAGGACACAGCGGGACAGCGAAGCGAGGGGCGCGACCACCAGTGAAGACAACGGCAGCCGGGGCCTTCCCCGTTCTCCAACCGGGCGAGGGTCTGCCCCGGGGCGTCGACTATCTGCCGGCCGACCCCGACCATGTGCTCTGGGGCCGCCTCCCGTGCGCCGGGGACAAGCCGGCGGCGACGGTGCGGTCGGGCGAGAGCATCCTGGTCGACACCGTCAGCCACGAGGGGATCCTGGAGGACCAGGGCTCCGATCCCGTCGCCTTCTTCGGGCGCTACGGCGTCGAACGGGAGCAGGTGCTGGCCGACGCCGTCGAGATCACCGCGACCGGCCGGCGGCGTCCCGGCTCGGACGGGCCCCATGTGGTCACCGGCCCGATCGCGGTCGAGGGCGCGAGGCCCGGGGATCTGCTGGCGGTCCGCACCGAGCGGCTGACGATGCGCGCGCCCTACGGGGTGATCTCCACCCGGCACGGCCGGGGCGTGCTCGCCGCCGATCCCCAACTGGGCGGCGACTACCACACGTTCTGCGGGGTGACGGCGGGACCGGGGGGACGCTGGCTGGGCACGCTGCCCACCGGACGGGACGACGAGGCGCTGGCGACGTTCCCCCTGGAGCCCTTTCTGGGCCTGGTGGGCGTGGCCACCGACACCGCCGACCGGGCCAACTCGGTGCCACCCGGCCTGCATGGCGGGAATATCGACATCCGGCTGCTGACCCCGGGCGCCACCCTCTTCCTGCCGGTGCAGGTGCCGGAGGCGCTGCTCTATGTCGGCGATCCGCACTACGCCCAGGGCAACGGCGAGGTGGCGCTGACCGCGTTCGAGGCACCGCTGCGGGCCGAGTTGAGCGTCGAACTGCTCCCGGGGGACCAGGTCAGGGAGGAACTGGGCGGGGTGCGGGGCCCGTTCGCCGCCGGGCACGGGCTGTTGATCCCCACGGGCCTCGACGCCGATCTCAACGAGGCGCTGCGCCGCTGTGTGCGCAACGCCGTGGCGCTGCTGGGCGCGGTGTTCGGCATGGAGCGGCGGCAGGCGTATCTCTATCTGAGCGCGGCGGCCGACTTCCAGGTGTCGCAGGCGGTGGATCTGGTGGCCGGCGTCCATGGCGAGCTGCGGGTGGCCGATTTCGTGGCCGGGGCCGGCGGCGCCGGACGGCTGGCGCGGCGGATTCTGGAGCACACCCGATGAGCGACACGAACGCTGTGGAAGTACTCGCGCCGGGGCCCCTTCCGGCGGGGTTGATGGATGCTTTCTGGGCCTATGACCGTGCCCTGCTCGGCAACGACGTCCCGGCGCTGGACAGCAGTTTCGCGCGGGGGGCCGACACCCTGCGGGCCGATGGCTCGGGCGTCGTGGTCGGCCACCGGGCGATCAGCGAGTTCCGGGCGGCGCGCACCGCCATCCCGAACCGCCGGGTGGTGCGGGTCCATGTGCGGTTGCCGGCCGACGGGGTGGCGTTGATCGTCGCCGAGGTGGTCTCGCCCGCCGGGGCCCCCGGGTTGCAGACCCAGCTCTGGCAGCGCGGCGCGGACGGCTGGCGGGTCGGCGTGGCCCATGTGACGGCGCCGGCGCGGCCGTTGGACGGGACGGTGTGGCGGGTGCTGGGCGCCCCGCTGGTGCCGGGGCGCGACGCCGGGCCGCTGCGGGGGCTGACCTTCGCCGTCAAGGATCTCTTCGCGGTGGCCGGGCACGCGGTCGGCGCCGGGGTGGCCGGGTATCTGGCCCAGGCCCGGGTGCGGACCGAACACGCCCACGCGGTCGGGGTGTTGCTGGAAGCGGGCGCCTCGATCGCCGGGATCGCGCAGACCGACGAGTTCGCCTACAGCGTCCATGGGCGTGGCGGGCGGCAGGGCACCCCGGACAATCCGGCCGCGCCCGGGCGGCTGCCCGGCGGTTCCACCAGCGGTCCCGCGGTCGCGGTGGCCAGGGGCGAGGTCGCGTTCGGCCTCGGCACCGACACGGCCGGCTCGATCCGGGTGCCCGGCTCCTACCAGGGGTTGTGGGGCATCAGGACCACCACGGGGGCGATCGGCACCGAGGGGCTGCTGCCGCTGGCGCCGTCCTTCGACACGGTCGGCTGGCTCGCCGGGGACGGCGGGACGCTGCTGGCGGTGGCGGAGGCGCTGCTGCCCGAGGATGCCCGGACCGGGCACGCTGAGCCCGCCGGGCACGCCGAGCTGGTCACGGTGCCCGCGCTCAACTCCCAGGCCGACCGGGAGATCGCCGAGGCGGTAGCGGGCACGGCGGATGCCCTGGGCGCCACCGCACTGGAGGTGGCCTGGGATCTCGACTCCTGGTACGCGGCCTTCCGCACCGTCCAGGGCTGGGAGGCCTGGCGTGCCCATGGCGCCTGGATCGCCGCCAACCCCGGCGCGCTGAGCGCCGACGTGGCGGCCCGTTTCGACCGGGCCGCCCGCATCACCGACGAAGAACACGCTTCCGCGCGGCGGGAGTTGGCGGATGCCAGCGAAGCCATCCGCACCGCGGTCCAGGACCGGTTCCTGCTGCTGCCGGCCACGCCCACCGGGCCGCCGCCGGCGGCCGGCATCGGCCCCGAGGCGCTGGCCGTGATCAGGGACCGCACGCTGCGGCTGACCTGCCTGGCGTCCCTGGCCGGCCTGCCCGCCCTCACCGTGCCGGCCGCGAAGCCGGCCGGGATGCCCACCGGGATGCCTCTCGGGCGAGCCTCCGGGCTGCCCGTCGGGCTCGGTCTGGTGGGCCCCCCGGGCTCCGACCGCGCACTGATCCGCTTCGCCCTGAGCGCCACGGCCACGGCGGCCGGCCGCTCGCCCCATGCACAGGAGGAACACCCGTGAACCACCGACACCACCGACTGCTCAGGACCGGCGCGACCGCCGTGCTCGGCCTCTCCCTCGCCGCCGGCCTCGCCGGCTGTGGAACATCGTCGGGTGACGACGGCGACGCGGGCGGCGGCGGCACCGTCAAGATCGGCACGCTGCGCAGCCAGCCCCATCTCTACTCGCCCTATTTCATGCAGCAGTTCGCCGAGGACGGCATCACCTACGAGATCGCCACCTTCGACAACTCCCCCGACATCAAGAACGCCCTCTCCAGCGGGGCCATCGACTTCGCCGTGCTGGGCGCCCCCTCGATGCTGGCCGGCTCGGCGGCCGGCGAGGACATCCGGATCATCGGCTCGGCCGCCAACGGCGGTTCCGGCTTTGTCGGCAGCCCCGACATCACCGGCCCCGAGGACCTGGTGGGCGCCAAGATCGGTTTCCCGGCCGGCTCCTCCCAGGAGATCCTGCTGAAGCTCACCCTGGAGGCCAACGGGATCGACCCGGAAACGGACGTCGAGTTGGTCAACCTGCCCTACCCGGACATGGCGCCGGCCTATGAGTCGGGGCAGATCGACGCCTTCCTCGGCGCCGAGACCGGCGTCTCCATCGCGCTCCACGCGGGCGCGCACGAGATCCTCTCGCCCTATGACACGGCCATCGGCGGCGTGAACATCGTCTTCGCCACCGGCGCCGACACCATCGAGGACGATCCCGAGCTGGTCCAGGACGTCACCGACTCCTTCATCCAGGCGATCGGCCTGATGAACGAGGACCCGCAGGCCTGGGTCGACGGCGTGGTGGAGACCTTCGGGCTCGACCCGGAGGTGACGGCCAGATCGGTGGAGAACATCACGCCCAGGTACGCGCTCGACGAGGAGTACCGGGCGCAGGCCGCCTCGCTCGCCGAGCAGATGGTGGCCTTCGACCAGATCTCCGGCGAACCGGATCTGGAGACCGTCTTCGACAGCACCTTCGTCGAGGCGAGCAGCTTCGCCGACTGAACCAGCCGCCGCGACCCGAAGGAGTTCCCTTGACCACCTCGACCGGATCCCTCGAAACCGCGCCGGTGGCGCCGGCCGCGCCGCCGCCCGCCGAACCCGCCGAACCGCCCGGCCCCGCCAGGACTTCGGCCCGCCGCGCCGGCCGCCTCCGCTCCGCGCTGGTCTCCACCCTGTACGCGTTGCCCGTCCCCGTGCTGCTGGTGATCCTCTGGGACCGGGGCGTGGAGGGCGCCTGGCTGCTGCCGTTCGGCATCCAGATGGAGCATCTGCCCACGCCGTACGAGGTGGCCCGCCGGTTCGCCGACCTGGCCGTCGGCGGCATCATCGACGACTCCTACAGCGGAACGCTCTGGGAGCACCTGTGGGCCAGCACCAAGCGGGTGCTCCAGGGGTTCGCCCTGGCGGCGGCGGTGGCCATTCCCCTGGGCATCGTGATGGGCCGATCGCGCACGGTCTTCCGCCTGTTGGAGCCGACGATCAACCTGGTCCGGCCCATTCCGGTGACCGCCTGGGCCCCGCTGTCCCTGCTGATCATCGGCTTCGGCGACCAGTCGACGATCTTCCTGGTCTTCCTGGCCTCGGTGTTCGCGATTCTGCTGAACACCATCGCCGGGGTCCGTGAGGTGCCCGAACGGCTGATCGAGGCGGCGGCGATGCTGGGCACCCGGCCGGCGCGGGCCCTCTACAAGGTGGTGCTGCCGGCCGCCGTCCCCAGCATCATCGGCGGGCTGCGGATCGCGCTCGGACTGGCCTGGGTGATCCTGGTGGTCGGCGAGACCGTGGGGATCAGCACCGGTCTCGGCGCGATGATCACCCAGGCCAGGGAGCAGTCCCGCACGGATCTGATCGTGGCCGTAATGATCGTGATCGGTCTGGCCGGCTTCCTGGCCGACCGGCTTCTGATGCTGCTCGTCCGCCTGATCGGCGGCCGACGTCCATTGATCAACTGACGCCCGAAGGCCCCGAAGGACCCCCGAAGGCCCCCCGTTCCCCTGGCACCGCCAGTCCTGGACGACCATCAGCGAAGGAGCGCGTCACCGTGCGAACGTCCCCATCCACCCAGCGGGCCGAGCCGGCCGGCATCGAGATCGACGAGCTGGGCAAGCGCTACCCCGGTTCGGCGTCCTTCGCCATGGACGGCGTGAGCATCGATATCGCCGAGGGCGAGTTCATCTGCGTGGTCGGCGCCAGCGGGTGCGGAAAGTCAACGCTGCTGCGCATCCTGGCCGGTTTCGAGACCGCGACCAGGGGCACCGTCCGGGTCGGCGGCGCCCCGGTGAACGGCCCCGGGCCCGACCGGGCCGTCGTCTTCCAGGACTACGGCCTCTTCCCCTGGCTGACCGTCGCCGAGAACATCGCCTACGGCCCCAAACAGGCCAGGCTGCCCAGGGCGACCGTGCGCGAGCGCACCGCGCGGGCGCTGGAGGCCGTCGGCCTCGCCAGGGTGGAGCGGTCGTTCCCGCACCAGCTCTCCGGCGGGATGCAGCAACGCGTCGCCATCGCCCGGGTGTTGGCCAACAACCCGGCGGTTCTGCTGATGGACGAGCCGTTCGGCGCGCTGGACGCGCTGACCCGCTCGGCCATGCAGGCCGAACTCCAGCGCATCCACCGCGAGGCCGGGGTGACCGTCGTCTTCGTCACCCACAGCATCGAGGAGGCCGTCTACCTCGCCGACCGGGTGGTGGTGATGGCCGGCGGCTCCGCGCACGGCAACTCCGGCTATGTGCGGGAGATCGTCGGCATCGACCTGCCGGCCGGACGCGACACCACCTCGCCCGAGTTCAACGCGCTCAAGCGCCGCATCGACGCCCTGGTCCACCAGGGCAACGAGGCCGCGGCGGCCTGACCCACACCCCCGTCACTCCTCAGGAACGAGAGCCACCACCATGACCGTGCCCCACGACCCCAGGGAACCGTTCGACCTGCTGCTGAAGGGCGGACGGGTCGTCGATCCGGCCGCCGGCATCGACGCCGTGCGCGATATCGCGATCGGCGACGGACGGATCGCCGCCGTCGCCCCCGACATCTCCCCCGCCGACGCCCGGGAGGTCGTCGAGGTCGGCGGCCGGCTGGTGCTGCCCGGGCTGATCGACACCCATGGCCATATCTACCAGCATGTCACCGGCCGCTTCGGCCTCAACGCCGATCTGGTCGGGGTCCGTTCGGGCGTGACCACGGTGGTGGACCAGGGCGGCCCGTCCTGTATGACGCTGCCCGGCTACCGCCACCATGTCGCCGAGTCCTCGGCGACCCGCTGCCTGGCGTTTCTCTCCGCCTATCTGGTCGGCGGACTCGAAGGGCACCTCTACAGCCAGCTCTACAGCCCCGACGGCGTCGATGTCGCGGCGACCGTGGCCTCCGCCCGCGCCAACCCCGATCTGGTGCGCGGCATCAAGGCGCACGCCGAGATCGGCGGCTTCGCCCGCTGGGGCATCCGGGTCATCGAGCTGGCCGCCGACATCGCCCACCGGGCCGAACTCCCCCTCTATGTGCACTTCGGGCAGCTCTGGGGCCTGCCGGAGAGCGGCAACAACGGCGAGGACGCGGACACCATCATCGAGCGGGTCATCCCCCTGCTCGACGAGGGCGATGTGCTGGCGCACCCCTTCACCCGGCACCCGGGCGGCTTCGTCAACCGCGAGGGCCAGGTGCACACGGTGATCAGGGCCGCGCTGGACCGGGGGCTCAAGGTGGACGTCGGCCATGGCAGCCACTTCTCCTACCGGCTGGCCCGCACCGCGCTCGGGGCCGGCGTCATCCCTGACACACTGGGCGCCGATATGCACGGTTACAACACCCATGTGCCCGCTCCCCCGGGAACGCCGGAGGAGCATCCGGACGACGAGAACCACCCGTTCCTCGGACAGGCCCGCTTCAGCCTGGTGCAGGCGATGAGTTCGATGCTGGCGCTGGGCCTGACACTGAACGAGGTGGTGCCCATGGTGACGACCAACCCGGCACGAATGCTGGGCCTCCAGGACGAGTTGGGCTCCCTGGCCCCGGGCCGGATCGCCGATGTCACCGTGCTCGACGACGAACGCGGCGCTTTCCTGCTGCGCGACAACGAGGGCACCGAGGTGGCGACGGACCGGCTGCTGCGCCCCGCGTTCTGCCTGCGCGCCGGGGAACGGTTCGACGCGGACTCGCCGCTGCTGCCGACGCCCGAACCCGTGCCGGCGTGAGCGGCCCCGAGGCGCCGGACCGGGCGGCGCGGACGGCGGCCTATGACAACAACGCGGCGGTCGCGGACAGCGCCGCCCTGGTGCGGGAGCGCAACGCGGCTTCGGCCGTCTACCGTTCGGCGCATCCCCACGGCCTGGACGTTCCCTATGGCGAACGGGAACGGAACCGCGTCGACCTCTATCCAGGCGACCGTCCCGAGACGCCCTGTCTGGTCTTTCTGCACGGCGGCTACTGGCAGCGCAACGGGCGGGAGGACTTCGCCGCCGTGGCCGCCGGCGTCCGTCACCACGGCTGGTCGGCCGCGCTGCCGGGCTACACCCTGGCGCCGGCCGCCTCGTTGACCGGGATCGTCGCCGAGGTCCGGCTGGCGCTGGACTGGCTGGCCGCGCACGGCCCCGCCCATGGCATCGCGGGCCCGCTGCTGCTGGCCGGCTGGTCGGCCGGCGCGCAGCTCGCCGCGCTGGCCCTCGACCATCCGGCGGTGCGCGCCGGACTCGCGGTCTCCGGCGTCTACGAGCTCGGCCCGCTGCGGGACACCACGCTCGACGACGCCCTGGCGCTGACCGACGAGGAGCTGGCGCGACTCTCCCCGCTGCGGCTGCCGCCCGTCCGCAAGCCGCTGACCATCGCCTACGGCAGCCGGGAGCTGCCGGCCCTGGTCGCCGACGCGAAGGCGCTGGCGCGGCTGCGGGCCGCCTCGGGCGCGCCTGGCGAACTGCTGGAGATTCGCGACCGCGACCATTTCACCGTGCTGCGGGAACTGTCCTCCCCCGACGGCCTGTTGACCCGGGCGGCGCTGGCCGCGCCGGTGTCCTGACGTGTTCTGATTGAGGAGTCCGCAGTGAGTTCGACGCGACCGGCCCGGCTGGCGCTGCTGTTGATGGTGGTGCTCACCTTTGTCACCGGAGTGGTGGACGCGGTGGGCTTCCTGGGCCTGGACCGGGTCTTCACCGGCAATATGACCGGCAATATCGTCATCCTCGGCATGGGCCTGGCCGGCGCCGACGCGCTGCCGGTGCTGGGCCCCTCGGTGGCCCTGGTGGCGTTCGCCGCCGGCGCGTCGGCGGCCGGCCTGCTGCTCCGGGCGAGCCCCGCCGGCTGGTCGGACCGCGTCACCGTTCTGTTGGCGGCGGGGACCGCCATGCTGGCGGCCCTGACCCTGGCGTTGCTGCTGCTGGACGAGCACCCCGGCACCCTGGCCCAACTCGCCGTCGCCGCCGGCACGGCAGCGCCGATGGGCAGCCAGGCGGCGGTGGCCCGCAAGGTGGGGGTGGCCGAGATGACCACGGTGGTCGTCACCTCCACATTGACGACGCTGGCCAGCGAGTCCTTCCCGCGCGGCGGCCGGGCGGCGCTGGTCAACCGCAGAACGGCCGCGATCCTCGCCATCTTCCTCGGCGCCGTGGCGGGCGCGCTGCTGCTCCGCCTCCACCTCGCGGTCCCCATGGGCCTGGCGGCGGCCGCCACCGGCACCGTGGCCTTCCTCGGCCACACCCGCCTGCGCGGACAGGCGCTCTGACCGGCGCGTTCCGCACCGTTGCGTTTGAGCCAGCCGGAAGCGGCTAGGTGACGGTCATGGCCACATCAAAAGTGAAGCTCGGACCGCTGGCAACGGTGATCTCGGTTGTCGCCAATGTGGTGGCTTCCATCATCGGCCTGTGGATACTGCTCTACCTCATCGACGCCAACCCGGAGAACCACCTGGTCAACTTCAGCCACGACGCGTCGCGTTGGCTGGCCACCTGGTCACACGACCTCTTCACCTTCGACCGGGAATGGGCCCGCGTCGTCGGCGGCTACGGCCTGGCGGCCGTGGTCTACGCCCTCGTCGGCAACTTCGCCGCAGCCCGCCTCCGCCGCTACTAGCCTGCGGCGCCAAGCCGCCCGCCCGCGCCCGGCGTTGGACGACGTGGTGAACGCGACGGCCCGTCCGTGGGACGCCCGTGCGAGCCACTGGCCGTCGGCCGAGGACGACGACGATCGCGCCCACCCGTTCGCGTCCCGCGCGGGGGTGTTGACGGCGACGTGGGGCTGGCCGCGCCGGGCGTGCGGCGTCCCACGATCCGCCTCGTCGACCGCGCGGGGCCGGCGGCGACCGTTCCCGTCCGGAAGCGGCTCGCGGGAGACGTTGGTCCACGGCGAGGTGACCGTGGTCGACCACGGAGAGCCGCACACACCCACCGGCCGGGGGCGCGTTGGCGGGCGTGCCGCTTGGCCGAGAGCGGTCAGGCCGCGGTGGCCAGGGGGAGGTGGGTGCGGAGTTCGTGTTCGCTCGCGTTGGCACCGGTGCAGACGACGGCGACGCGTTGGCCGGCGAAGACGGCGGGGTGGGCGATCAGGGCGGCGAGCGCCGCCGCGCCGGCGCCCTCGGCGAGGGTGTGGGCGTCGCGCAGGTAGAGCCACTGGGCCTTGCCGATGGTCGCGTCGTCGACCAGCAGGAAGTCCGCGAGGTGGGCACGGAGGAGGCCCTGGGTGAGGGCGAAGCCGCTGCCGACGGCCAGGCCCTCGGCGCGGGTGCGGTTGGGGCGGCTGAGCAGGGTGCCGGCGCGCCAGGAGTCGTGGGCGGCGGGCGAGGCGGCGGACTGGACGGCGATCACCCGACATCGGGGCGCCAGCGCCGCCGCGACCAGACAGGCCGCCGCCGCACCGCTGCCGCCGCCGACGGGCACCACGACCGCGTCCAGGTCAGGCGCCTGTTCGAAGATCTCCAGATAGGCGGTGGCGACGCCGGCGACCAGGGCCGGCTCGTCGGCGGCGCTGACCAGCCGGCCGCCGCGTTCCTCGGCGATCTCCCGGGCCCGTTCGGCGGCCTCGGTCATGTCCCGGCCGGCCTCGATCAGCTCCGCGCCCAGCGCGCGCACCGCCGCGGCCTTGGTGGGGTTGGGATCGACGGGCATCACGATGGTGCAGGGCACCCCGTGCCGCTTGGCCGCGTAGGCCAGTGACTGGGCATGGTTGCCCGTGGAGTAGCCGACGATGCCGGCCGCGCGTTCGTCCGCGTCCAGTCCGGCGAGCAGGGTCAGTCCGCCGCGCACCTTGAAGGCGCCGGTGGGCTGCACGTTCTCGTGCTTGACCAGGACCTCGGCTCCGACGCTCGCGTCGAGGGCCGGATAGTTCCACATGGGCGTCGGGGGCAGCTGACCGGCAAGGGCGTGGCGGGCGGCCAGCGCGTCGGAGATGGTCGGCGGGCGCATGCTGGCACTGTCCCACGAGCGGACACATAGCTCCAATGCTGAATTTCTCTGCTTCCATAGATCTGATCTATGGATTCGGCCTACCCTGCGGTTATGTGGAATCTGACCCGGCTGCGGGTGCTGGTCGCGGTGGCCAGGGAGGGCTCGGTCACCGGGGCGGCCGAGGCGCTGCACTATGCCCAGCCCTCGGTGAGCCACCACCTGGCGCGGCTGGAGGCCGAGGTGGGCGTGGTGCTGGTGCGCCGGGCGGGGCGTGGGGTGCTGCTGACGGACGCGGGCCGGCTGCTGGTGGCCAGGGCGGAGGAGATCCTGGGACGGGTGGAGTCGGCGCGGGCCGAGGTGGCCGCGCACGCCGGGCTGCGCACGGGGCGGGTGCGGCTGGCCGCGTTCCCCTCGTCGCTGGCCACCCTGGTGCCGCCGGCCGTGGCCCGGCTGGCGGCCGAACACCCGGGCGTCGAGCTGGCGTTGACGGAGGCGGAGCCGCCGGCGGCGTTGACCGCGCTGCGCAACGCGGACGTGGACGCGGCGCTGGTCTTCGCGCACGACGAGCCGCCGGCGGGCGACCAGCGGAACACGACGCTGCTGCCGCTGATGCGGGAGCCGCTATTTCTGGTGACCCCGGCCGACTGCGAACCGTCGGCGGCGCCAGGGGAGTTGGCCCGGCACGCCGACAGGAGCTGGATCGCCGGCTGTGAGCGGTGCCGGGCCCATCTGGTCTCGATATGCGAGCGGGCGGGGTTCACTCCTCGGATCACCTTCGAGACGGACGATTATGTGGCGGTCCAGTCGCTGGTGGCGGCCGGTCTCGGGGTGAGCGTGCTGCCGGGCCTGGCGCTGGCGGCGCACCGGGACGAACGGGTGCGGGTGGAACGCCTGTCGGACGAGACCCGCTGCGTCTCCCTCGCCGTCTACGGCACCTCCCCGCCGGCCGAGCCGGTCGCGGCGTTCGGCGCGGTCCTGACGGAGACGGTCACCGAACGCCCCTGGGCGGAACCGGACTGACGGGCGGAGGGACCGCGTGTCAGGATGCACGGCATGCCTGGTCGCGCGTTGAGTTTCGGTGTGATGGCGCAAGCGTATGAGCGGTTCCGGCCGGGGTATCCGGCGGAGTTGGCGGATGCGGTGTTGGGGTACGCGGGCCGGCCGGTGGTGACCGCGTTGGAGATCGGCGCGGGGACGGGGAAGGCGACCCGGGTGTTCGCCGGGCGTGGGGTCGCGGTCACGGCGACCGAGCCGGACGGGGCGATGCTCGCCGAGCTGCGCAGACAGGTGCCGGCGGATGTCCGGACGGTGCGGGCCGCGTTCGAGGAGCTGCCGCCCGGCGAGCGGTACGGGCTGGTCTACGCGGCGGCGGCGCTGCACTGGACGAGGCCGGCGGGGCGGTGGTCCCGGATGGCCGCGTTGTTGGACGCCGGCGGCGTGTTCGCTTCGTTCGGCGGGCCCGTTCGGCTGGCCGATCCCGCCGTCGAGGAGGCGGTGCGGGCCGCGCGGGCGCCGTTTCTGGCGACGGACGAGGTGCCGTCGCCGGACGGCACACCTCCGGAGGAGGCGATGCAGTGGCCGGGCACCGAGCTGAGCCGGTCGCCGTGGTTCTCCGATGTGCAACAGTCACTGATCGAACGGCGATTGACGATGAGCGCCGACGACTGGATCGGCCATCTCTCGACCGTTTCGGCCTATCTGGTGCTGCCGCCGGCCGAGCGGAAGCGGGCCTTCGAGGAGATCCTGCGGGTGCTGCCCGCGACGGTCGAGGTGGACGCGGACCTCACCGTTCATCTCGCCCGTCGGAACGACCGGTCCGCTCCGTGACCGGAGTTCCGTGACCGGACGTCAGCGGCTGGACCCTCCCCCCGAAGTCGGGCCCAGCCGCTGACGTCAGTCCGCCGCGTCAGATCTGGTGACGCAGCCGGTTGCGGGAGACGCGCACGGCGGCGGCGCCCGTCAGCAGGAGTGCGCCGGCGCCCGCGATGAGCGCGAACTGCCCCTCGCCCGCGCCGGTCGCGGCCAGGGCGCCGCCCGAGGCACCGCCCTGCGGGCCGGGGCCACCGCCCGAGCCGTTGCCGTCACCGCCGCCGGGGCTGTTGCCGCCGGGGAGTTGGGCGTCGTCGCTGAGCGCCAACGAGAAGTTGACCGGGTCGAGTTCGTCACCCTCCTCGTAGAAGCCGGCGAACGCCAGGGCGCCGTCGGCGGTGAGGGTGGTGGGGAGCCCGTCGAGCGTCAGCACGTCGTCCTCGGGGTTCAGCGCGTCGGCCGGCACCTCGAACTCGGCGATGGCGACGTCGTCGTACTCGCTGACCTCACCGGTCTCCCGGTCCTTGGAGGACACATCGGCGATCAACTCGCCCTCGGTGCCGTTGATCTGCACGCCGAAGTCGCTGAACTGGAGGTCGAGCGCGCCGTCGTGGCCGGTGAAGCGGACGCCGCCGGCGAAGGAGGTGTCCAGCGTCTCGGCCTCGGCGTCCAGCTGGCCGCTGCCGTCGGGGAAGCGGTAGCCGTCGACCAACTCGGTGGCGCCGCCGGAGAGTTCGACGTCACCGCCGGCGATGGGGCCGGTCACGTAGTTGCGGAAGGACTCCTTGACGCCCCAGTCGAGCTGGCCGTCCACCACGGTGCCGGGGACCTCTCCCGGGTCGGTGCCCGGATCGGTTCCCGGGTCCGTGCCGGGATCGGTGCCCGGGTCGGTACCGGGATCCGTGCCCGGGTCCGTGCCGGGATCCGTGCCCGGGTCGGTGGAGTCGGGGGTGACGCTGAGCGTCGCCGGGTCCAGTTCGGTGCCCTCGGCGTACATCGGCGTGCCGTTGTACTCGAAGGCGGTGGCGCCGTCGGCGGTGAGGGTGGCGGGGATGTCGGTGAACACCATCGCGCCGTCCTCGCCGGAACCACGCGTCGCGCCGCTGAGGTCGAGCGCGGCGAACTCGACGTCCTCCGTGGTCTCGCCGGCCACGGTGACATCGGCGACGATGGCGCCGGTGGTGCCCTCGGTGACCACCTTCAGATCGGCCAGCTTCAGGTCGAGTTCACCGTGGTGCCCGGTGAAGTGCACGCTGCCGTCGAACGCGGTGTCGACGCCGTGCGTGGACAGGTCGTAGCTGCCGGTGCCGCCGGTGAAACGGAAACCGGTGTCGGTGCTCTCGGCACCGTCGGCCAGGTCGATGGAACCGCCGGCGATGGGACCGGTGATGTAGCGGCGGAAGGACTCCTTCACACCCCAGTCGAGGGTGCCGTCGACCAGGTCGATGACCTGCGCCGGGCGGGTGTCGTCGGCCACCGCCGGACCGGCGAAGGCGGTGACGCCGAGCACCGTCGCGCAGGCCACGGTGAGCAGGGTCGCGCCCCCGCGCGCCGCGCGGGCTCTCTTGGTTCGGTTGGTCATGAGCGAGGTCATGAGCGGGGTGTCTCCTCGGAGTTCTCGGATGGGGCTGACGAATCAGCCGGGTCGGCTGTGGGGGCGGCGCGGCGGTTGCGGCGCTTGATCAGATATGCGGCGACGGCGAGCACCAGCAGGGCGCCCACCCCGGTCGCGATCAGCGTGGGGGTGTTGGACCCGCCGTCCCCCGACGAGGTGGCCTCGGGGTCGGCGGTCGGCTCGGGGTCGGCCGCCGGCTCGGCGGGCGCGACGGGCTCGGCGCCCAGGTCGGGCAGCGGCGGCAGTTCGGCGTCCTCGGTCACGGCCAGCGCCAGGGTCAGCGGATCCATGGCGGTGCCGGCCGGGTAGAGGCCCCCGAAGGCGGCCGAGCCCTCCTCGGTCAGCTCGGCGGGCACCTCGGCGAGCAGCACCAGGCCGTCCTCCGGGGTGAGGTCCTCGGCGGCGAAGGTGACCAACGGCTGGTCCTCGGCGGTCTCCCCGGCGTTGCCGACATCCGCGTGGAGGGTGCCCACGCCGTCGGCGACGGTGACCCGGACGGCGCCGAGGCTCAGATCGAGATCGGTGCCGGTGAACCGGACGGCGCCGGCGAACGCGGCCTCCGCCGTGCCGGCCTCGGGGTCGACGGTGCCCTCGCCGGCGCCGAAGCGGAAGAGCGCGCCACCGTCCTCGGCGCCGTCGGTCAACTCCCAGGCGCCCTCGGCGATCGGCCCGGTGACGTACTCGCGGAAGGTGCGCCGCACGCCCCAGTCCACGGCTCCGTCGGCGAGTTCGGCCGTGGCCTCCGGGTTCTCGTCCTCGTCCTCGCCCTGGTCGTCGTTCTGGTTGTCGTCCTCGTCGGGCGTGGGCTCGGGGTCGGGCTCCGGTTCGCTGGGCTCCTGGCTGTCGGCGGTGAAGGACACCGGGTCGAGCGGGTCGCCGGGCTGGTAGTAGCCGGCGAAGGCGGTGGCGCCCTCGGCGGTGAGGGTGGCCGGCACCCCGGAGACCGCGATCTGGGTGCCGCCGCGCAGGTCGATGCCGCTCAGGTTCAGCGAGGCCAGCGGCACCTGGGCGCTCTCGGTGACCCGGCCCGTGCCGCGTTCCGTTGAGCGCATATCGGCGAAGAGTGTTCCGCTCTGCCCCGATATCGACAGCGACGGATTGCTGATGGTGAGGTCCAGTTCATAGCTGCCGTCGTCCTTCTGGTGGCCGACGAAGCGGACGCCGCCACCGTAGGCGGCGTCGAGCGTGCCGCTGTCGGGGTCGTAGCCCCCGCTGGCCGAGTGGAACCGGAACTGGTTCTGCCCCACCGTGGCGGCGCCGCCGGACAGGCTGAAACTCCCGTTCGCTATCGGGCCGGTGATGTAGGTCTGGAACGAGGTCTTGATCCCCCAGTCCAACCGGCCGCCGGCCACCGGACGTTCCGCCGCGCCGTGCGCGGCATGGGCGATACCGGGCAGCAGGAGCAGCGAGAGGAGGACGGCCAGCAGCGTGAACGCGGCTTTGCGCGGCCTTGTGGGCAGCATCGAAGGTCCTCCTATGGGGCACCCCGGGAGCAAACGGCCAGGTTAGGCTAACCTAAGCTACTCCCGGGCTCGGGTGGTACCCCCTCCGCTCAACTCGCTCACCACTTCAGTCAGAAAGGCGGGACGCACCGTGGCCCTTCGATCCGGACGACTGCTCGGCACAGGGGCGACCCTGCTGGCACTGGCCCTGGCCGTCACCGGCTGCGGCGGCGACGCGAAGGGCGGAGGAGACGACGCGGACAACGCGGCGGCGACGACCCAGGACCGGGTCGAACCGCTCGAAGGGCCGCCGGCCGAGCCCGTGTTGCCGGTCACGGTGGAGTCCGCCGACGGCGACGAGGTCACCGTGACGGCGGTCGACAAGGTGGTGCCGCTCTCCGGCTCGCTGGCCGAGCTGATCTTCAGCCTGGGGCAGGGCGACCGGGTCGTGGCCCGCGATGTCTCGGCCACCTTCGAGCAGGCCGAGGACCTTCCGGTGGTGACCAGGGGGCACGACGTCTCGGCCGAGGGCGTGCTCTCCATGCGCCCCGATCTGGTGCTCGCCGAATCCACCACCGGGCCCGACGAGGCCATCGACCAGATCCGCGCCGCCGGCGTCCCGCTGGTGGTCCTGGAGCCCGCCCTCGAACTGGACGACGTCAACCGCCGGATCCACGCGGTGGCCGAGGTGTTGGGCGTCCCCGAGGCGGGCGAGGCGCTGGCCGCCCGCACCGACGAGCGGATCGAGGCGGTCCGCGCCGAACTGCCGACGGAGGGGGACCGGCCGCGCGTCGCGTTCCTCTATCTGCGGGGCAGCGCCTCGGTCTATCTGCTGGGCGGCGCCGAGTCCGGCGCGGTCTCGCTGATCGAGGCGGCCGGTGGCGTGGACGCGGGCCAGGAGTCGGGCCTGGACAAGGACTTCACGCCGATCACCAGCGAGGCGCTGGCCGCCGCCGCGCCCGATGTGATCCTGGTGATGACCAAGGGCCTCGAATCGGTCGGCGGCATCGACGGGTTGGTCGAGATCCCGGGGATCGCGCAGACCCCGGCCGGGATGAACCGCCGGGTGGCCTCCATCGAGGACGGGGTGCTGCTGAACTACGGGCCGCGCACCGACCAGGTGCTCGCCTCGCTGGCCGAGTAGATCCACGCCGAAGGCCAGGGCGAGTGACCGCGCCGACCGCCGTCGAACGGGGGCTGCCGTCCGAACCCGCCGGGCCGGGCGAGCGTCCCGAGGTGCCGCGCTCCCGGGGCGCGGGGCGGATCGCCGCGCTGACCCTGGGGTTGAGCGGCGCCCTGGTGGTGCTCGCGCTGGTCGCGGTGGCCACCGGCGCCTATGCCATCCCGCTGGGCGATGTGATCGACTCCGTGCTGCACCGTTTCGGCCTCGGCGGGGAGCCGCTGGACCGGGTCGGCGAGAGCGTGCTGTGGAACGCCCGGGTGCCGCGGGTGGTGTTGGCGCTGCTGGTGGGCGCCTCGCTGGGGTGCGCCGGGGCGCTGATGCAGGGCGTCTTCGGCAACCCGCTGGCCGAGCCGGGAGTGATCGGGATCTCCTCGGGCGCGGCGGTGGGCGCGGTGGCGGCGATCGCCTTCGGCCTTGACTTTCTTGGCAATTGGACGATCACCGTGTTCGCCTTTGTCGCCGGTCTTGGCACGGTGATGTTGGTCTATGTCCTCTCCCGATCGGATGGCCGCACGGAGGTGGTCACCCTGATCCTCACCGGGATCGCGGTGAACGCCTTCGCCGGCGCCCTGATCGGTCTGTTCATCTTCTTCGCCGACAACGCGCAGATCTCCGAGATCACCTTCTGGCAGCTGGGTTCACTGGCCCAGGCCACCTGGCCCAAGGTGCTGGCGGTGCTGCCCTGCGCGCTCGTCGGGCTGGTGGTCGCCCCCTGGTACGCGCGCCGTCTCGACCTGCTGGCGCTGGGCGAACGGCCGGCCCGTCATCTGGGCGTTGACGTGGAACGGCTGCGGGTGACGCTGATCCTGGTCACCGCGCTGTTGACGGCGGCGGCCGTGTCCATGGCCGGCATCATCACCTTTGTCGGCCTGTTGGTTCCTCATCTGCTGCGTATGGTCGCCGGCCCGGGGCATCGTTTCCTGCTGCCCGGCAGTGCGCTGGGCGGCGCCCTGGTGCTGCTCGCCGCCGACCTGGTGGCCCGCACCGCGGCGGCGCCGGCCGAGTTGCCGCTCGGGGTGCTGACCGCGCTGATCGGCAGCCCCTTCTTCTTCTGGCTGCTCCGCAGAACCCGCCGTCGCCAGGGAGGTTGGGCATGATCAGGTTCCGTTCCCGAGTGGTCAGCCGGCCCGTCGAGCCGCCGGCGGGGGCGGTGTTGGCCGAGGTGCTGGGGCTGGCCGTTTCGCTGGGCGAGCGCCGGGTGCTGCGCGAGATCGACCTGACCGTGCGGGCCGGCGAGGTGCTGGCCCTGGTCGGGCCGAACGGCGCCGGCAAGTCCACCCTGCTGGCCGCCCTGGCGGCCGATCTGGCGCCGACCGACGGCGAGCTGTTGATCGACGGACGGCCGGCGGCCGACTGGACCGCGCGCGAACTGGCGCTGCGCCGTGCCGTGTTGCCGCAGGCCGCCACGCTCTCCTTCCCGTTCACCGTGACCGAGGTGGTGCGGATGGGCCGGGCGCCCTGGGTGGGCACCGAGGCGGAGGACGAGGACGACGAGGCCGTCGCCGAGGCGATGGCCCTGACGGAGATACTGCCGTTCGCCGGCCGGCCGTTCGCCGCGCTCTCCGGCGGGGAGCGCGCGCGGGTCGCGCTGGCCCGGGTGTTGGCGCAGCGCACCGCGCTGCTGCTGCTCGACGAGCCGACGGCGGCGCTCGACCTGCGCCACCAGGAGCAGGTGCTGCGGATCTGCCGGGAGCGGGCGGCCGCCGGCCGTGGGGTGGTGGTGGTCCTGCACGATCTGGGGCTCGCCGCGGCCTGGGCCGACCGCACCGCTGTGCTGCACGACGGGCTGCTCGCCGCCACCGGCACCCCCGACGAGGTGTTCACCGAGGGGCTGTTGACCGAGGTGTACCAGCACCCGGTGCGGGTGCTGGTCGATCCGGACACCGACGCCCCGCTGATCGTCCCCGAGCGCCCCGCGCGCCCCGGCCCTCCCGCGCACGACCAGCCCAGCTGAACGGCGGCCGGCGCGCGCTGTAGTCGGTGGAAAGTTCCGGCGAACCGCGGGCAAACAGCGGTGCGATGCCCTAGCCTTTTCTGCGGCAAGGGCGCGCACTCACGGGGAGATGAGGACGCGCCTTCGCGCTGTAGCCCGCTGTTCGCTCGTCCGCGCCATCCGTTCATCCGCTCGTCCGCTCGGTTCTCGTCCCACTCACCTCGATCGCCAGGACCCGTCGTTCGCCGGTCCTGCCCACCGGCCGGTCCCGTCGTCCGGCCGTCGTCTCGTTCGCTTCGTCCGTCTCGGTTACCTCGCTTGTTTCGGGTTGTTCCCGGTTGTTCCCGGTTGCTCGGTCTTGCCGCGCCACGGCGCTCGGCGACGTTCACATCACCGTTCGGGGGGGATATGCGCCATCCAGACATCTCACGCTCCGGAGCCGTGCGAAGACCGCGGGTCGCCGCGGGCCGCGCGGCGCTGCCGCCGGGCACGGCCCGCTGGTACGCCCCGGTGGCGCTGACCGCCGACACGCTCGGCGTCCTCGTGCCCGTCCTGCTGGTCCATCAGCTCACCGCCCAACCGCGTCCGTTGGCCTCGGCGCTGGTCGCGGCGCTGGCGTGGGTGGGGTTACGCACGGCGCGCCACCGCTATCGACGCCATGGGCTGGGCGAGAGCAGGGGGCTTCTCGCCTCGGCCCGCGACTGGCTTTCGCTGCTCGGGCTGTTGGCCGTGGCCCGGGCCCTGACCGGGGAGAGCTCGGAGGTGTCGGCCGCCGTGCTGGCGCTGGTCTGGGCCCCGTTGGTGACGGGGCTCACGGCCGCCGGGCTGCACCGGCATCTGACCGGGCAGCGCCATCAGGCCCAGGCCGTGCGCCGGGTGCTGGTGGTGGGCGAGCCGGACGCGGTCGAGCTGGTGACCGCGCGGCTGGCCGCGAGGACCGACCATGCCTATGTGGCGGTCGGCACCGTGCTGCTCGGCCCGGGCGAACTCAGCAGCGGCGTACCGCCGTTGGCCCGACTGCCGCTGGACGGGCCGACGCCGAACCCGGCCGTTCCCGATCTCATCCCGGCCGGCACCGACGGCTCCGTGGTGCTCGCCGCCGCCCGTCAGCAGTGCGCCGACCTGGTGCTGCTGGTGCCGGGCGCCCGGCTGGCCGGCGAGCGGCTGCGGCGGCTCAGCTGGTCCGTGCAGGACACCGGGCTCAGCCTGGTCGTGGCCTCGGGGCTGACCGAGGTGGCGCGCCACCGGCTGACACTGACCAGCGCGGCGGGGCTCAATCTGCTGCATGTCGCCCCGCCGCCGCGCCCCGGCACCAGAACGGCCGTCAAGGCGGCCACGGACCGGGTGGTGGCGGCCGCCGCGCTGGTGCTGCTCGCCCCGCTGCTGGCGCTGTTGGCGGTGGCCGTGCGGTGGGACTCCAAGGGGCCCGTGCTCTATCGGCAGACCCGCATCGGCCACCGGGGCACACCGTTCACGCTGTGGAAGTTCCGCACCATGGTGCCGGACGCCGAGCGCCGCAGGCCGGCGCTCGAAGCGGCCAACGAGCACGCCGCGACACCGCTCTTCAAGATCCGCGCCGACCCCAGAATCACCCGGGTGGGCCGCCTGCTGCGCCGCACCTCGTTGGACGAACTGCCCCAGCTCGTCAATGTGGTGCGCGGCGAGATGGCGCTTGTCGGGCCCCGGCCGCCGCTGCCGGACGAGGTGGCCCGCTACAGCGCGGTCGAACTGCGGCGGCTGCGCGTCAAACCCGGGCTGACCGGGCCCTGGCAGGTCGGCGGGCGCTCCGAGCTGTCCTGGGACGAGGGCCTGGCGCTGGATCTGGCCTATACCGACAACTGGACGCTGACCGGCGATCTCGACGTGCTGGCCCGCACCGTCCGCGCGGTGGTCAACGGCCGGGGCGCCTACTGATGGAACGTTCACTCGGCGCGCCGCTCCCGCCACCAGGCGTAGGTGTCGGCGAGCCCGTCGGCCAGCGGGACGCCGGGCTCGAAGCCCAGCGCGCGCAGCCGCGATATGTCCAGCAGCTTGCGCGGGGTGCCGTCCGGTTTGCTGGTGTCCCAGCCGATCCGCCCCCGGAAGCCGACCACCGAGGCGATGGCTTCGGCCAGCTCCGCGATCGGCAGATCGACGCCACAGCCCACGTTGAGCGGCAGCTCCTCGTCGTAGGACCGCAGCATCAGCAGGCAGGCGCGGGCCAGATCGCGGCTGTGCAGGAACTCGCGGCGCGGGGTGCCGCTGCCCCAGAGCGTCACCTCCGCCCGCCCCTCCCGTGCGGCCTCGTCCAGCCGACGCAGCAGGGCCGGCAGCACATGCGCGGTGCGCGGGTCGAAGTTGTCCCCCGGGCCGTAGAGGTTGGTGGGCATGGCGGCCACATAGGAGCGGCCGTACTGCCGGCGGTAGGAGCGCAGTTGCGATATGCCGGCGATCTTGGCCAGGGCGTAGGGCTCGTTGGTCGGCTCCAACGGGCCGGTGAGCAGCGCCTCCTCGCGGATCGGCTGGGGCGCCAGCCTCGGGTAGATACAGGAGGAGCCGAGGAACAGCAGCCGGTTGACATCCGCCGCGTGGGCGCCGGCGATGACGCTCAGCTGGATGCGGAGATTGTCCTCGATGAAGGGCACCGGCTCCGTGGCGTTGGCCATGATGCCGCCCACCCGGGCGGCGGCCAGCACCACCGCGTCCGGCCGGGTGGCGCGCAGGAACCTCCCGGTCGCCTCGGCGTCCCGGAGATCGAGCTCGCTCCTGGTCCTGGTGATCACCTCGTGGCCGGCGCGTGTCAACTCGGCGGCGATGGCGGAGCCGGCCAACCCGCGGTGCCCGGCGACGAAGATCCGCGCGTCCGGCGGCAACAGCGTTTCCATGCCTCCGGATTGTGCCAGGCCGCACTGACAGTGCCGGGGCGGTCACAGCGGTCGACGGGACCGGCACGGCCGGTCGACACCCCGACAGAAGACCAGAACGAGGGAGGGCGCACCATGCCCAAAACGGCGTTGATCAGCGGAATCACCGGTCAGGACGGCTCGTATCTGGCCGAGCTGCTGCTGGCCAAGGGGTACACGGTGCACGGCCTGTTGCGCCGCTCGTCATCGTTCAACACCGAGCGGATCGACCATATCTACCAGGGCCCACAGCACCCGGAGCGCACCCTGGTGCTGCACCACGCGGATCTGACGGACGGCGTCGCCCTCGTCAACCTGCTGCGGGAGATCCGCCCGGACGAGATGTACAACCTGGGTGCCCAGTCGCATGTCAGGGTCTCCTTCGACGCGCCGCTGTACACCGCCGACGCCACCGGGCTCGGCACCCTGCGGCTGCTGGAGGCGGTCCGGGCCAGCGGCATCGACACCCGGCTCTACCAGGCGTCCTCGTCGGAGATGTTCGGCGCGGCGCCGCCGCCCCAGCACGAGGGCACCCCGTTCCACCCGCGCAGCCCCTACGGCTGCGCCAAGGTCTACGGCTACTGGTCGACCGTCAACTACCGCGAGGCGTACGGACTGTTCGCGGTCAACGGCATTCTCTTCAACCACGAGTCACCGCGCCGGGGCGAGACCTTTGTCACCCGCAAGATCACCCGCGCGGTCGCGCGAATCAGGGCGGGCCTCCAGGACCGCCTCTATCTGGGCAATCTGGACGCGGTCAGGGACTGGGGCTATGCCCCGGAGTATGTCGAGGCGATGTGGCTGATGCTCCAGCGGGACACGCCGGACGACTATGTGGTGGCCACCGGAGTGGCGGCCAGCGTGCGGGACTTCCTCCACGCGGCGTTCGCGGCCGGCGGCCTGGACTGGGAGGAACACGTCCGCTTCGACCCCAAGTACGAGCGGCCGAGCGAGGTCGACGCGCTCATCGGCGACCCGGGCAAGGCGGCCGAACTCCTCGGCTGGCGGCCCAGAACCCACTGGCGGGAGCTGGCCGGGCTGATGGTCGCCGCCGATATCGAGGCGCTGGAGGCCGAGTTGAGCGGCAGCAGAGTGCGGGTCGACCGGTGACGGCCCTTCAGGAGGCGGGCCCCGGGGCGCGAAAGGCGGGGCGCACGGGGCCGAATGCGCCCTTCGCACCACCGTGCGCCGACAACGTGCGCCCTCTTCCGACGGTCCAGCACCCGGAGATGGCGACTTCCGGGTGTCGAGTGTCAGTGCCGTGAAGGAGTATGGGGGACGTGGTTGTGAAAGGGGGACCCAGGTGAGTCTCAGGGGTGGTTGGCGTCGGTTGACGCGTCGTTCGCGGCCGTCGCGCATCGCGTGGTTCGCGCGCACATCGGGCCGTCGGGGAGGCGAGCCCGCCCGGCATCGCCGGCGCCGCTCGCGCCGGGCCGTGGCGGTGGGGGCCGCACTGGCGCTGGGCGCCGGCCTGTTGACGCAGGGCGCCGTCTCCGGCGGCGCCGGCGCCGTCACGCCCCCGGTCGGGATAACGGCCGACGAGCTGCCCACCTGGCAGACCAACGGCATCGTCTACGCGCTGGCCGAGTCCGACGGCGTGGTCTATGTCGGCGGCACCTTCTCCACCGTCCGGCCGCCGGGCGCCGCGTCCGGCACCCAGGAGCAGCCGGCGGTCAACTTCGTGGCGCTGGACGCCGCCACCGGCGCGCCCGTCGCCGACTGCTCCCTGGCGTTCACGGTCGGCTCGGGCAGCGCCACGGTGCGCGCCCTGGCCGTCTCCCCCGACGGCTCCACCCTCTACGCCGGCGGCACCTTCGGCTCGGTGGCCGGCTCCGGTGCGTCGAGCGTCGCCGCGTTCGAGCTTCCCGGCTGCGCGCGCAAGCCGTTCCCGGTGGCCGCCAACGGCATCGTCCGGGCGCTCACCGCCACCGACGACACGGTCTATCTCGGCGGGGACTTCGGCCAGTTGAGCGGTCAGCCACGGGCGAAGTTCGGCGCGGTCGACCTCGCCGGCCAGGTGCTCGGCTGGCGCGCCGACGCAGACGAGGCGGGCAAGGCCGTCCGGGTCACCCCCGACGGCGAGCATGTGCTGCTCGGCGGGGACTTCTTCACCGTCAACGGCACCGGCTCGCACGCCCTCGCCGTGGTCGACGCGGCCACCGGCGCCATCGCGCACGCCTACCCGGACGGCTTTATCGACCCGCGCTCCACGGTGCAGGCCATCGAGGTGGACGACAGCGGCTTCTACACCGGCAACGAGGGCACCGGCGGCGGCGTCTTCGACGGTCGTATCGCCCTCGATCTGGACACCTTCGAGGAACGCTGGCGGGACACCTGCCTGGGCGCCACCCAGGCCGTGGCCGTCCATCAGGAGGTCCTCTACAGCGCCCACCACGCGCACGACTGCTCCAGCATGGGCGAGTTCCCCAACCAGGAGCGCTATCACCTCTTCGGGCAGGGGGTGGACGATCCCACGCTGCTCGGCTGGTTCCCCAACACCAACGACGGCCTCGGCGAGCAGCTGGGGCCGCGTGCCCTCGCCGTGGTCACCGACCATCCGGCGGACGAGCGGAACTTCCTCTGGGTGGGCGGCGGCTTCACCACGGTCAACGGCCAGCCGCAGTGGGGGCTGACGAGATTCGCCTCCGAGCCGGACATCGGCGCGCCCAGCGTCCCGGAGACCCATGTGGCGTCCACGGCGGCCGGGGAGGTGGAGCTGCGCTGGCGCGCCAGCGTCGATCTCGACGACAGCCTGCTCACCTACCGGGTCTACCGGGACGGCCAGAGCACACCCGTCCACACCGTGCGGGAGTCGTCGGTGCCCTGGCGCCGCCCCCAGATCCGCTTCACCGACACGGACACCAGCCCGGGCCTGACCCACAGCTACCGCGTCACGGCCACGGACGGCGCCGGCAACACCAGCGCGCTCTCCGCGCCGGCCTCCGTGACCGTGGCCAGCGGCGAACAGCCCTATGTGGAGGAGGTGTTGGCGGACGATCCACTGCTCTACTGGCGCTTCGACGAGTCGGCGAACAACTTCGCCTCCGACACCTCGGGCAACGACTCGGGCGGCGTGCACCGGGGCGGCCCCCAGCGGGGCGCCACTCCCCCGGCGGTGCCGGGGCCTGGTGCCGCCGCCATCGGCTACGACGGCACCGACGACTACACCTACGGGGACGTCCGATACGGCGGGCTGAGCGAGTTCACCCTGGAGACCTGGTTCAACACCACGACCACCAGGGGCGGCAAGCTGATCGGCCTCGGCGACCGCACGCTCCAGCTCAGCGCCAACCGGGACAACAACATCTATCTGCTCAACGACGGCCGGGTGGCCTTCGGCGTCTATGACGGCCGCTACCACACCGTGATCAGCCAGAACAGCTACAACGACGGCGACTGGCACCATGCGGCGGCCTCCGTCGGACCGGCCGGGATGCGGCTCTATCTGGACGGCGAGCAGGTCGCGGTGAACACCTCGATCACCGCCAGCCGCGAGGTCCAGGGATACTGGCGCACCGGCGGCGACAGCCTGCAGAGCTGGCCCAACCGCCCCAGCAGCGACTTCTACCAGGGCCTGTTGGACGAGACGGCCGTCTACGCCCCGCAGCTGCCGGCCGCCAGGATCGCCGCGCACTACGCGGCGGCCTCCCAGCCAACCGACACCCTCACCCAGCTCACCCCGGACGCCGACACCTATGTCAACGGCGCCGCGGCCAACGCCAACCACGGCACCCACCAACAGCTCGCCGTGCGCGGCTCCAGCCCCTACGAGAGCTATCTCTCCTTCACCCTGCCGGACGCGCCGGCCGGGACGGTGCTCAAGAACGCGGCGCTGCGCGTGCGGGTCAGCGACGACGCGGCGGCCGGCTCGGCCGACGACTTCACCGTGCGGCGCACCGTCGGGGCCTGGTCGGAGGCCGAGACCACCTGGGCCAGCCGGCCGGCCCTGGCGGACGAGGTGCTGGGCACGCTCAGCGCCCCGGAAGCCGTGGGCGGCTCCTATACGGCGTCGCTCGACACCGAGGAGATAGCCGACGCCCTCGGCCAGGAGCTGAGCCTCGCGCTCACCGGCGAGGGCACGGACAGTCTGTGGCTCCGCGCCCGGGAGAGCCAACAGACGGCCGCGCGACCCCAGTTGTTGCTGACCTTTGGAGCGCCCTGATGAAGGCCAGGACGCACGGCGGGCGCCGCCGCGCCCTGCTGCCGGTGGCGGCGCTGCTGCTCGCGGCGCTGACCGCCTGCGGTGGCTCGTCGGACGACGCCTCGGTTGACGAAGTCCCGGCCGGGGACGCCTCGGCCGGGGCGAGCGAGGCCACCGCCTCGCCGCCGGACGACGCCGACTCCGATCGGCGGCCGGACGGCGTGGACGGCGTGGATGGCGTGGATGGCCTGCCGGAGGCGACTCTCCCGGCGGACGAAATAGCGCCGCCCGAGGGCGAGTTCACCGAGGAGCAGAGCGACTACCTCGCCGAGCGGGTGCCCGTAGGGGTCGATCCAGGCGCCATCCTGGATCTGGGCATGGAGGCATGCGATCGCCTCGGCTATCTCTCCCGCCACGATCCGGCCGCCGCCGCGCCCGCCGTCGAGGCCGGCGAGATCCCGGGGGCCGAGGGCGCCGTCGAACATCTCTGCCCCGAGCACGCCGAGTTGCTGCCCTGACCCGCCCGAGCCGCCCGAGCCCGCCCGAGCCACCGAGTTCAGCTAGGAGAAGCGTGACCCGACTACCGATAGCGGTCGTGATCCCCACCAAGAACGAGGCGGCCAATATCGTCTCCACGGTGCGCTCCGTCATAGGCCACTTCACGGCCGTGATCGTGGTGGACTCCGACAGCGAGGACGACACCAGGGCGCTGGCCAAGGCGGAGGGCGCCGAGGTCATCTCCTATACCTGGGACGGGCGTTACCCGAAGAAGAAGCAGTGGTGCCTGAACCGGGTGCGGACCGACATCGACTGGGTGCTCTTCCTGGACGGCGACGAGACGCCCAGCGGTGAGCTGCTGGCCGAACTGCGCCGGATCTTCCTGGCGGGTCGTGGGGTGCGCCCGGCCGCCTTCGACATCCCGCTCGGGTACTGGTTCGCCGGCCGCCGGCTGCGACACGGCCACACCATCGTCAAACGCGCGCTGCTCGACCGCACCCGCGCCCGTTTCCCCGAGCCGGCCGATCTGGACGCGCCCGGCATGGGCGAACAGGAGGGCCACTACCAGCCGTTGGCCGATCCGGTCCATCGGCTGCGGGCCACCATCGAGCACAACGACCTGGATCCGGTCCGCACCTGGTTCGAACGGCACAACCGCTACTCGGACTGGGAGGCGTGGCTGGAGCGGCACCCCGAGGTGCGGGAGGAGATCAGGGTCGCCAAGACCCGACAGGGCCAGCTGTTCCACCGGGCCCCGCTGAAGCCGCTGGTCTCCTTCGGCTACGCCTACTTCTACCGCCGAGGCTTCCTCGACGGCCGCGCCGGCCTCGACTACGCCCTGGCGATGAGCTTCTACCGCTGGCAGATCGGCCTCAAAACCCGCGAACTGAACGATGCCGCCGAGCGGCTGTCTTGAGCGGATGCCCCCCGATGGGGACCCGACCGGTAGTACCCCGGCCAACCGCCGTCCCGGGGGACCAGCCGCTGAGCGGCTGTCCTGAGCGGATGCCCCCGAGGGGGACTCGACCGGTAGTGCACGGGCGGGTAACCGCCGGGCGGCTGTCTTGCCCTGAGGCCCCCGAGGGGTGGCCCCGGTCGGGCACGGTCGGGGTGACGCCCAGGAGCGAGATGCCCGTGAGGGCCGGCCCTCGGTCGGGGATCTGCACAAGGGGCCCGGCCGTCGTGAATGCACCCGAGGGGGAGGGCCTTGCCGCAGGCCAAGGCCCTTGAGTGGCCCGGCCGATACACGGCCGCCGCCTCCTCCGCCCGGGAAGGTCAGGTCCGCCCCCGGCCCGGCCGGCCACCGGCCGCGCCAGCCGTCGGCCCAATGCCCCGCCCGGGGGCGGGGGGCGGGTCAGGTGGGGGTGGCGGTGGCTCGGTGGGTGAGGACTTCTGTGTAGATCTGGGTCAGTCGGTCGAGGACCGTGTCCAGGGTGAACTCGGTGCGGGCCAGGTCCCAGGCCGCCCGTGACGCCTGTTCCCTGGCGGGCGGCGGCAGCAGGTCCAGTATCGCGCGGCCGACGGCCGGGCCGTTGTCGTCGTGCGGGCGGGCCGGGACCACGCGGCCGGCGCCGGCCCGTGCCACGTCGGGCGCGAGCCCCGTCGTGTCGGTGACCACCACCGGCGTGCCCACCGACATCGCCTCCAGCACGGACAGCGGAAAGGCGTCCTGCACCGAAGGCAGCACCAGGGCGCTCGCGCCGCGCAGCGCGGCCAGCACCTCGGGCCCGTCCAGCGCGCCCACCACGTCCAGCGCGTGCCGCACCCCCAACTCGTCGGCGTGGGCGAGGGTTTCGGCCAGCGCCCCGGTGTCGGGGCCGGCCAGCACGAAACGCGCGTCGGGGTGTTCGGCGAGCACCGTCGGCATCGCGCCGACGAAGTCGCGGGGTCGTTTTCCCTCCTGCACCCTGGCCAGGTAGAGCAGTCGGGGCGGCCCCTGCGGCGGGGCCGCGCGTTCCCGCGCGGGCACCCCGTTGACCAGGCGGCGGGCCGGCGCGATGGGCGCCGGCGCCACCACGGCCGCCGTCTCGCGCCGTTCCCGTTCGGTGAGGTACAGCACCGCGTCCGCGCGGCGCAGCACCCGCCGCACGCCGAGGCCGTCGACCAGCCGCGCCACCCGGTTCTCCGTCGGGTCGATCATCCCGTGGGTCTGTAACACCAACGGGGTGCCGGCGCGCAGCGCGAGCAGCGCCACCGGCAGGGTCACCAGGTCCCGCATCAGATGGACGTGCACCAGGTCGGCGGAGCGGACCGCGCGCGCCGCGTCGGCCAGCAGCACGGCGGAGGTGATCCCGCTGACCTCGAACCGGGGCAGCAGATGCCGCGCCCGGTGGAGCCGGACCCGCGCGCCCTCGACGACGCGCGGCAGCGGACCGGCGGGGAACTCGTCCCCGAGCGCCAACAGGACGGCGTCGTCCCCGCGTTCGGCGAGCCCACGGCAGAGGCCGAGGGCGACCCTGGTGGGCCCGCCGAACGCGTGGCTCGGGGTGTGCAACGTCACCGCGTGCAGGACCCGCACCCGCGCCTCACATCCGGTCGGGCGCGGCGATGCCCAGCAGGCCCAGGCCCTGCGCCAGGGTGGCCCGGGTCAGCTCGCAGAGCGCCAGCCGGTTGGCCCGCACCTCGGGCGCCACGCCCTTCAGCACCGGGCAGGACTCGTAGAAGGTGGTGAACGACTTCGCCAGGTTGTAGAGGTAGCCGGCGAGTTGGTGCGGCTCCAGCGTGTCGGCGACCTCGGTGAGCGCGCGGCCGAAGGCGTCCAGGGCCAGGCCCAGGGAGTGTTCCGCCGGCTCCAGCGTCAGCTCCGGGTGGAACGCGGCCGACGGGCCCTCGACGCTCTCCGCCTTGCGCAGGATGGAGGCGATCCGGGTGTGGGTGTACTGGAGGTACACGCCGGTCTGGCCGTTGAAGGACACCATCCGGGAGACGTCGAAGGAGTAGTCCTTGACGCGTGAGGTGGACAGCTCGGCGTACTTGACGGCGCCGACGCTGGCCAGCTGGGCGACCTCGTCCAGCTCCTCCTGGGTCAGTCCCGGATCCTTCTCGGCGACGACCTGACGGGCCTGGGCCAGCGCGTCGTCCAGCAGGTCCGCCAGCCGGACGGTGCCGCCGGAGCGGGTCTTGAACGGGCGCCCGTCCGGGCCGTTGATGGTGCCGTTGGCGGCGTGCACGGCCTGGACCTCGTCGGTGAGCCAGCCGGCCCGCCGGGAGACGCGGAACAGCATGTCGAAGTGCTGGGACTGCCGGGAGTCCACCACATAGATGAGGCGGGTGGCGTGGTGCTCCCTGATGCTGTGCCGGAGGGTGGCCAGATCGGTGGCGGCGTAGCCGTAGCCGCCGTCCCGCTTGCGGACCAGCATCGGCACCGGCTTGTCCTCGGGGCCCCTGATGTCGTCGAAGAAGACGACCTTGGCGCCCTCGCTGTCCTCCAGGATGCCCTTGTCGGCCAGCTCGTCGACGACCTCGTCCAGCCAGGGGTTGTAGAACGACTCGCCGGCGTTGTCGTCCGGGGTGAGCAGCACCCCGAGCCGTTCGTAGACCTGCTGGAACGCCCTGGCGGACTCGGCGACGATCTCCTGCCACGCGGCGACCGTCTCCTCGTCGCCGGACTGGAGGGCGACGACCCGCCGTTGGGCCCGCTCCTTGAAGTCCGGGTCAGTGTCGAACTCCTGACGCGAGGCGCGGTAGAGCGCGTCCAGCGCGGAGACCGCGCCGCCGGTGCCGGACTCGGCCACGCCGGCGTCCTGGCTGCGCCAACTGGCCTCGGGGTGCTCGAAGATGTACTCGATCAGCATGCCGAACTGGGTGCCCCAGTCGCCGATGTGGTTCTGCCGCACCACCCGGGCGCCGAGATAGCCGAGGACCCGCACCAGCGCGTCGCCGATCAGGGTGGACCGCAGATGCCCGACGTGCATCTCCTTGGCGACGTTGGGCGCCGAGTAGTCGACCACGGCGCACTCGCCGGACTGTGACGCGGGAACGCCGAGGCGGGGCGCGGTCAGCCGGACGGCCAGCCGCTCCAGCAGGGCCGCGTCGGTGAGGTCGATATTGAGGAAGCCGGGCCCCGACACCTCGACCGAGGCGATGCCCTGACCGTTGGCGAGCAGATGGTCACGGAGCGCGCCGGCGAGTTCACGTGGGTTCTGCCCCAGGCGCTTGGCCATGGACAGCGCGACGTTGGCCTGGAAGTCCGCGCGGTCGGAGGGTCGCACCAGCGGGTCCGCCGTGGCCAGCTCGGCCGGCAGGGTCTTCTCCATCGCGGCGGAGACCGCCGCGGCCACCTCGTCGGCCAGTGGCCGAACCTGTTCCACCATGTCTCGTGTACTTCTTCCCCGGGGAGTCGATGCGCACCTCGCGTGCGACTGTGCCCCTCTAGCATGGCAGGCGCGTCCCGGTGGCACGCACCGGATCAGTCGAGCCCGGGTGCCGGTCGGTCGGCGGCGAGCGGGCGCTGCATCAACAGGGTGTCGACCCAGCGGCCGTGTTTGTGACCGACGCCGACCAGCCGGCCGGCGTCGGCGAACCCGGCGCGGCGGTGCAGGCCGACGGAGGTCCGCCCGCCGGTGTCGGCGATCACGGCCACCATCTGCCGGGCCCCGGCCCGGGCCGCGCCGTCGATCAGGGCCGCCAGCAGCAGACTACCCAGACCGTTCCCGGTGTGCCCCGGGGCGAGGTAGAGGCTGTCCTCGACGGTGTGCCGATAGGCCGGCTTGGGCCGCCAGGGCCCCGCGTGGGCATAGCCGGCGATCTCGCCCGCGGCGTCGGCCACCAGGAACGGGAGCCCCCGTTCGCCGGCCTGGGTCAGCCGGGTGCCCCAGGTGTCGAGGGGCGGCGGCCGCTCGTCGAAGGTGGCCACGGTATGGGCGACGTAGTGGGCGTAGATCTCGGCGACGGCCGGCAGGTCGTCGGCGGTGGCGGGGCGGAGCACGGGCGCTGGGGCGGACATCCGGCCACCCTAACGAGCCGGTCGGACGGTGGTCCCCGGGGTTCAGTCGCCGGTCTCGTCGAGGTGGTCGGCGTAGTAGTCGATGGCCGGCCGGTAGTCGGTGATCGTCGGGTCCTGGCTGGTGTCGGCGAGGAGATGGAGCAGCAGGCCGGTGGCCTCCCGGTGCTCGCCGGTGTTGTAGAGGGCCATCGCGAGAAACGTGCGCAGCGCCGCGTGGTCGGGAAACTCGTCGACGCCGCGCCGCAGGGTGGCCACGGCCGTCTCGTACCGGCCGAGGACCCGGTAGGTGCTGCCGAGGCCGAGCAACGCGCCCTGACGATCGGCCGGGGACAGTCCCTCCTGGCCGAGCGCACGTTCGTAGAAGGGCACCGCCGCTGCCTCCAGGCCCAGCAGGTCATGCGCCCACGCCGTGTGGAAGGCCACCTCGACATCGTCGGGGAACTCGTCGGCCAGCGCGATCAGTTGTTCCCGCGCCAGCTCGTGCCGGCCGGCCCCCCGGACGCTGATCGCCTCGGCCAGCCGCCGGTCCCTGTTCGCTCCGCTCATCCGGCCATGATCGCAGCGGGCGCGGCTTCGTGGCTCGCCGGGTTCGGACCTCGCCGGGTTCAGACCTCGGCGGCGTCGAGCGCGGTGATCCGGGGCCGGTCCCCCACGGCGAGGGTGCCGCACCGGGTGACGGAGAACTTGACGCCGAACGCGACGCCGCCCTCCGGCGCGCGCCGGTAGTGGGCGAGGGTGCGCAGCGGCTCGGGGCCGGCGCGCACGCCGGCGCGCTGGTCGACGAGCGTGACGGCGCAGCGGATCGCCGGTTTGGCGAACTCCAGTCGGGCCGTCTCCGTCTCCAGCGCCCCGTAGCCGTCCTCGTCGTGCGGCCGGTCCAGGCCGTCGAGCACCACATTGGGTCGGAACCGGTCCATCGGCAGCGGTCGGCCGCCGTCGGCGGCGATCCGCTCGTTCAGCTCGGCGAGCGAGGCGAGGCTCGCCACCAGCACCGCGCCGCTGTCGGCGTAGCCGCAGGTGCCGGGGGTGCGTCCGTCGGTGACCCGCCGGTGGTCGGGCGGGACCCGCACCAACCGGCTGGGGCGGCCGAGGAGTTCGGTGAACCAGTCGGCCGCGTCCGAGCCCTGGTCGATGCCGGTGAACGGCTGGCCGAAGAGCGAGACCGGTCGGCTCGGGCCGGTGGCGTCGACATCGAGGGTGACCGGCTCAAGACCGTCGGCGCCGAGCGTGAGCCGGGCGCCGTCGGCGGTCACCGAGGGGCGGGCCAGGGCGAGTCGGGGGTCGGCGCGCTGGCTGCGGAAGGTGCCGGACGGGTCGATCACCATCCAGGACCTGTCGTGCGGCACTCCGGCCGGGGTGAGCGCGGCGGTGCTCAGCGGCACCCCGGCGCAGCCCTTGACCGGGTAGCTGAACAACGCGCTGATCCGGGGCATGGCCACCGTCCCTCCCTGGTCACCAACCTGACGGCGGGCGCCGCACCGCCCACGGTAGCCGCGCCCGGCCGACGGACGCGCGGGCGGGGGTCAGCTCTCGGCGGCGGAGCGACGCCGCCGGCGGGGGCCGTCTGTGTCGCCGAGGGTGTCCAGGGGACGGTCGCCCCAGGCGCGGCGCAGCGCCTGTTCGAAGGTGGCGACCGACTGGCCGCCGGAGACCGCGAAGCGCCCGTCGAGCACGAAGAACGGCACGCCGTTCGCGCCGAGTCGGGCCGCCTCCCGCTGGTCGGCGAGGACCGCGTCCCGGTACCGCTCGGGGTCGGCGAGGACGGCGCGCGCCGCGTCGGCGTCCAGGCCGGCGCGCTCGGCGACGGCCACCAGCGCGTCCGGGGTGAAGACGCTCTCGCCCCGGCCGAAGTTGGCCTCGTAGAGCAGGGTGAGCAGTTGGTGGCGCGCCCCGTGCTCGTCGGCGAAGTGCAGCAGCCGGTGGACGTCCCTGGTGCCGCCGACCAACCGGTCGGTCTGGTAGTCGAGCCCCTCGCCGCGCGCCAACTCGGCGACCTGGCCCTCCATTTCGGCGGCCCTGGGGCCGAACTTCCGGGCCAGCATCCGCTCGTTCGGCTCGACCTCGCCCGGCACCCGGGTGGGGTCCAGTTCGAAGGAGCGGTGGGCGACCGTGACGCGTTCCCGATGCTCGAACCCGGCCAGGGCTCGCTCGAAGCGGGCGGTGCCGATATAGCACCAGGGGCAGACGACGTCCCCCCAGATGTCGATCCGCATGGTCGTCTCCACGTCTCGGCTCCTCAGCTGGTCGGTTGGTCGGTCGGTTGGTCGGGTCGTCTTCGGGGGGACCGGCTCAGGCCGCCGCGGCCAGTATCCCGGCGATGGTGGCGGACGGCGGCGTGGTGGGGCGTCCCAGCAGTTCGGCGAGGTCCCCGGTCACGGTTTCGAGGGCGCCCTCCGAGATGCGCACATCGGCGTCCACGACCAGCTCGACGGCGAAGTCGGGCAGCCCGAAGGAGCCGAGGAATTCGGTGTACCGCTCGGGGGTCAGGTCCTCGTAGCGGACGGGCCGGCCGGCGGCGGCGGACGCCTCGGCGGCCAGGTCGGCCAGGCTGTGGGCGGTGTCGCCGGTGAGTTCGTAGACCTTCCCCGCCTGGTCCTCGCCGGTCAGGACGGTGGCGGCGGCCTCGGCGAAGTCCGCCCTGGCGGCGAACGCGGCGCGGCCCTTGCCGGCGCTGCCGACCAGCACGCCGCTCTCCACGGCCCGTGGCAGGCCGGCGGCGTGGTTCTCCGTGTACCAGCCGTTGCGCAGCAGCACCGAGGGCAACCCGCTCTCGGCGATGACCCGTTCGGTGATCCGGTGCACCTCGGCCAGCACCAGCGGGCTGGTGTCGGCGGCGAGCACGGACGTGTAGGCGAGCAGGCCGACCCCGGCCTCCGTCGCGGCGGCCACCACGGCGCGGTGCTGGGCGACGCGTGCCTCGTCGGGTCCGGTCGAGGAGACGAACAGCAGCCGCTCCGCGTCGGCGAAGGCCGGCGCCAGCGTCTCGGGGCGGTCGTAGTCGGCCTGCCGCAGCTGGACGCCCCTGGCCGCGAGATCCGCCGCGCGCTCGGGCTTCCGCACCACGGCGGCGATCCGCTCGGCCGGCACCCCGCGCGCCAACAGCGCCTCGACGGTCGCGCGGCCGAGCCCGCCGGTGGCTCCGGTGACAACGAACATGCCCACGTCCTTCTTCCTGGTCATCCGGTTCTGCCTGCCCGGTTCTGGTTGCCCGGTTCTGGTTGCCACCCCAAAGTACACGCACCAAAAGAAAGCACAAACTTTTCCACAGTGCAGCCCGGCGGTAGGCTGGTGCCAGGGAACGCGGGGACGGGTCCAGGACGGGTCCAGGGAGGTAGACGCGCATGACGGAACCGAACGCGGCGGAGGACGAGCGCCGGGCGGCGGCTTTCGCGTTCGACGTCTTCGCCCGCGAGTGCCCGTCCCGGAGCGTGCTGGAGCATGTCACCGGCCGCTGGGGCGCCCTCGTCCTCGCCGGTCTCCGCAAGGGCCCCGCCCGCTTCAACAGCCTGCGCCGCCGGGTCGACGGAGTCAGCGAGAAGATGCTCGCCCAGACCCTCCAGTCCCTGGAACGAGACGGTTTCGTACACCGCGAGGTGCTGGCCGTGCTGCCGCCCAAGGTGAACTACTCCCTCACCCCCATGGGCGAGAGCACCGCCGACCACCTGCTGGCCTTTATCGACCACCTCGAATCCCAGATGCCGGCCGTCCTGGAGGCCCGCCGCCGCCAGGAGCAGGTCTAGGGTGGCCGGCGGGTGGCTCAGTCCAGGGTGACCGCGGGCTCGGGGCGGTGGACGCCGCGGGGGCGGTAGCCGAGGGATTCGGCGAGGTTCAGCAGGTCGGCGAGGTACCAGAGGGTGGCCAGCCACATCTCGGTGCCCTGGGCGCCGGGGCGCTGGGAGCGGTCGCGCGGGCCGGCCAGCGGGGGGAAGCGGAACGGGAAGCCCTCGCCGTCGACCCAGTGGGCGCACAGTTGGTGGATCTGCTCCTCGGCCCAGCCGGTGATCTCCTCCCTTCGGTGGTCGGGGAGTTGGCGGCCGGCCAGCCACAGCGGGTGGGCCACGTCGAGGTCGTTGCAGGCCGTGGTGCGCCCCGGGCCGAAGTGGCGCTGGTCGGCGGCGTGGCGGAGCACCGTGTCGATCACCCGCTCGGGGTGCGGCACGGGCAGGCCGAACTGGGCGAACGAGCCACGGGTGGCGCGGTAGTAGCCGTTGACCGGTTGCAGCAGCCCCTCGGCCGCGCCCGGCGGGCTCCAGAGACCGCTGTCGACGCGGCAGCGGGTGACCAACCAGCCGAAGTAGACGTCGAGTTGGCGTCGCGCCCCGGGCCGGTCCCGGTTCCACAGCAGCGCCGTGCCGAGGGTGTCGACGCCGGCGCCGGCCGCCCAGCCGGCGTCGCGCCAGGGCAACGCGGCGAGCACGTCGGCGAGTTCGTCGGGGCCGAGCGCGGCGAGTGCGCCGATCGGGTGGGCGAATCGGGAGCCGAGCAGGTCCAGGGCGTAGCCGAGGCTCAGCAGGTGGTAGTCGGCGTCGCCGTCCGAGCCGAGTCCGGCGACCGGACGGCCGAGGCGGCCCTCGTGGTCGAGCGGCGGGGTGAGCCCGCTCGTCGGGTCCTGGCCCTGCCGGAGGCGGCGCGTGTGCTCGCCGGCCGGCAGCTGGGCCGGGGGGCGGCCGTGGAGCAGAAAGGAGATCTCCACGGCGTCGGCGTGGGCCCGCAGGGTCGGCGGCGCGTCGGGGGCGTCGAGGTAGCGGCCGGTCGGGGTGCCGTCGGGCGCGATCCCGGCCGGCTCCCAGTTCCTGGCGATCAGGGCGTCGCTCTGTTCCCTGGCCCGGTCGGCGAGTTCGGCGAGGCGCCCGGCCAGCTTCGCGCGCCGGTCGCGCGCCGGGGCGCCCCTGGGGGTGCGGCGGTCGCGGATGAACCGGGCCGGGTTGCCGCCGACCACGGCCCAGTCCGGCACGTCCCTGGTGACCACGGCGCCGGCGCCGATCACGGCGTGCGAGCCGACGGTGATCCCGTCCACCAGCACGGCGTTGGAGCCGATCCACACGTCGTCGCCGATGGTGATGCCGCGTTCGCTGGTCGGCTGGCGATGGACGGGCCGGTCGGGGGCCATGGAGTGGTTGAAGCCGAGGATCGAGCTGTGCGCCCCGATCCGCACCCCGTTGCCCAGGGTGACCGTGCCGCGCAGCACGGTGAACGGATTGACGGTGCAGTCGTCCCCGGCGTGGATGGTGCCCGTCACATAGGCGTGGGCGGCGATATAGGAGTCGGCGCCCAGGCGCAGGCTGGTCGGGCTGACCATGGCCAGTTCGGAGACGAAGGCGCGCGGCCCGATACGGCCCCCGGGGCAGCCGGCGAGGATGGCCTGTTGGCGGGCGAGTTGGGCTGCCTTCCGCTCCTCGTCGGCCCGCTGCCAGAACAACCAGCCGTTGTAGTCCAGGAGTCGGGGGTCGTCGGGGAGTCGGGGGTCGTCGGGCGCGGCGTGGTCCAACGGCTCGGCGTGGTCCGACGGCTCGGCGGTCGGTTCCTCGAACGGCTCGGGGCGGTGCGGTTCGGTCATGGCGGTCGTCGACACCTCGTCTGGTTGTGTGCGATTCCGTGGGAAGGTGGGTCTTCAGTCTCCTATGGGGTGATCCCCCGCCGCCATGGCCGGGCCGGGGCCGGGGAGCGGGCTCCGCATAGACTGGGCGGCCCGGGTGGAGGGGGGACGGGTGGCGATCGAGGTGCCCCAGCGGGCGGTGCTCTCCCGGCCGCTTTCGGTTCCGTTGATCGCCACGGTGGTCGGCGCGTTACCCCTGGCCGTGGCGGCGCAGCCGGGCCCCGGGCTACGGGACACGACGTTCTGGCTGCAGCTGGTGGTGGCCTGCTACGCCGGTGTGCGGCTGTGCGCGATGGTGCTCTCCGGGCGGCGGCGCCTGGTGCAGGGCGCGTTCTGGCTCTTCGGGTATCTGGCCATGGGCATCGCGCCGTTGGCGCAGAGCGTACTGGGGCGGGATCCGACGCCGGTGCTCGGGCCGCGTGAGGACACCCAGCTGGCGACGGCGCTGGTGCTCTGCGGCATGGTGGCCTTCGACCTGGGCGCGCTGCTGGCGCGGCAGCGCCCGCCGGGGCGGGAGCGGCGGCGCCCGGCGACGGTCCACCGGGGCCGGCTGGCCTTTCTGGTGGTGTTCGCCTATGCGGCCAGCGGGCTGCTGATCGTGCAACTCGGCGGGCCCGCCGTCTTCTTCAGCAGCCGGCAGGAGATCAGCGCCAGCCTGGCGGAGGCGACGGGCGGCGCCGGCGGCGCCGGCGCCGAGGGCGGCGGGGAGGCGGGCAGCGCCTTGCTGCGCGGCTTCGGGACGGTGCCGGCGATGTTGGCGTTGCTGTTCCTGACCCGCTGGCTGGTCACCTCCCGGGCGGCGCGCCGCCGGCCGGCCGTGCTGCTGCCCTGGGCGGGGCTGCTGGTGGTCAACGCGATCGTCAACAACCCGATCTCCAATCCGCGTTACTGGTTCCTCACGGTGCTGTTCGCGCTGCTGTTCACCGTCTTTCCGCGCAGTTCGGTGATGTACCGGGCGGCGTTGGCGCTGGGGCTGACGGTGGCGCTGCTGGTCTTCCCGTTCACCGACCGCTTCCGTTACGACGAGGAGGGGCGCCGGCCGCTGGAGACGGACTCGGTGTTGGAGCCGCTGGTGGTCAAGGACTACGACCAGCTCAACATGTTCGCCAACACCATCACCTTCGCCGGGGACGGCCATGGCCACTCCTATGGCGAACAGTCGGCGGGCGCGGCGCTGTTCTTCGTGCCGCGCGGCGTGTGGGGCGACAAGCCGGAGGACACCGGCTTCCTCGTCGGCGGCTGGATGGGCACCGACAGCGCCAACCTGTCCTCCCCGCTGTGGGCCGAACTCTGGCTGGACTTCGGCCCGTTGGGCATGACGCTGATCTTCGCCGGGATCGGCTACCTGGCCGCCCGCACCGACCGCCGCTATGTGCGCCGCACGCTGGACGACCCGTCGCCGGGCAATGTGCTGGCGGTGGTGGTGCCGGTGCTCGCCGGCTACAGCTTTATCCTGCTGCGCGGTTCGCTGCTGCAGGCGTCGGGACGGATCGGCATCGCCGTGCTCTGTCTGGCGCTGGTCACCACCTTCCGCCACCATCCTCGCGCCGAACTGCGCTGAGCCAGCGGGGGCGACCCGGGCCGCGTAGCGTGGGGGCATGTCTTCGACACCGGTGCTCTTCTGTGCTGACCCGCTCAACCCCCGTGCGGTGGACGGGCACTTCGCGCCCGAGGCCCGTCAGGTGCGCGCGTCGGGCGGAACGGTCGCGCTGATCGACCATGACGCGCTGCTGGCCGGGGACGCCGAGCGGGCCGTCGCCCGGGTGCCGCGCGGACTCGGCGCGGCCTGGTATCGCGGCTGGATGATCCCGACCGACGGCTATGCCGCGCTGGACCTGGCCCTCGCGGCGCGCGACGCCCGGCTGCTCGTCCCGCCGGAGCACTATCGCGCGGCGCACCAACTCCCCGGCTGGTACGGGACGTTCGCCGCCGTGACGCCGGCCAGCGGCTGGCTGCCGACGGCGCCGGGCGTCGTGCCGGAGGCGGCGGAACTGGCCCGGGTGGCGAGGGCGCTGCCCGCCGGGCCCGGCATCGTGAAGGACTATGTCAAGTCCAGGAAGCACGAGTGGGACGAGGCGTGCTTTGTGCCGGAGCTGACGGATGTGGCCGGGCTGCGGCGGGTGGTGGCCCGGCTGGTGGAGCTGCAGGAGGAGTTTCTGGCCGGTGGGGTGGTGGTCAGGGCGTTCGAGCGGTTCGTCGGCGAGGAGGCGCGGGTGTGGTGGCTGGACGGCGAGCCGCGTCTGCTGACGCCGCACCCGGACAGCGACGCCCATGCCATGGTCACCCCGGATCTCGACCAGCTCAGGGGCCCGGTGCGGGACCTGGGCGTCCGCTTTGTCACCACGGATGTCGCCCGGCGGGACGACGGCGTCTGGCGGGTGGTCGAGGTGGGGGATGCCCAGGTCAGCGATCTGCATCGGGCCACCGCCCCGGAGGAGTTCGCCGCCCTGTTGACCGACGCTCCCCCGTCGACCAGCGGGAACGAAGCCTGAGCCGGGCCGGCCGTGGCCAGAACACCTAGCCACGGCCGACGGCCGCCTCGTCGAGCAGGACGCGGGCCAACTCGCGTGGCCGGGAGAACATCGGCCAGTGGCCCGTGTCCATCCGGACCAGCCGCCAGCGCCGGTCGGCGACCAGCCTGGCGACCTCCGGAGGTGGCTCCTCGCCGTCGAGCAGGCATTTGGCATAGCTGGCGGGCAGCTCGGCCAACGGGCCGTCCAGGACGGCCGGCTCGGTGAGGCTGGCGCCCGGGTGCGGGGTGGCGCCGGCCAGGAGACGGGAGATCCGCTCGTCGCCGAGGCCCTGGCCGGCGAACTCCTCCGGCGGTGGCGGGGGCCACCAGCCGTCGTTGTCGGCGACGGCGTCGAGCACGGCGGCGGCGAAGCCGCGGGCGGGGTCGGCGAACGGCACGCCGTCGACCGGCACATCGGCGTCCACAAAGACGACACGGGACAGCCGGTCGCCGATCCGCCGGGCGGCCTGGCCCACCGGGACGCCCGAGTAACTGTGGCCGACGAGCACGACGTTCCGCAGATCGCGGCGCTCGATCTCGTCGACGACGGCCCGCACATGCGCCTGCTGGCCGGCCGGCTCGGCGCGCCGCTCGGCGAGACCCGGCAGCGTCAACGGATGCGCTTCCTGCCCGGCGGCCCGCAGCTCGGCCGCCACGTCGTCCCAGGCCCAGGCGCCCAGCCAGGCGCCGGCCACCAGTACGAAGTTGTTCATGTGCCGGACCCTACGACAGGGGTCTGACAATGCCGGCCCGATGCCTCAGCAGCACCTCGGCGACCCGGGCGTCGGGGGCGTCGTGCGCGCCGCGTTCGCCGCGTTCCGCCGACCAGAGCAGGTTCTCCAGCACGCGGGCCAGGGTCCAGGCGACGGCCCGTGGCCGGTCGAGCCCCAGCACCTCGGTCATCAGGTCGAACCGCCGCAGCACCGCCCGGTCGACATCGCCGCCCGCCAGCGCCTCGTCCCAGCGGTTGTGGAGGGCCGGCAGCAGTTCGAACGCCGGGTCGCCGGCGAGCGGTTTGGGGTCGATGGCCAGCCAGGGAGCCCGGTGGTCACCGTCCGGAAGGGGCGCGAGCACATTGTCGTAGTGCAGGTCCCAGTGGAGCAGCCGGTCGCCGGCGCCGTCCGCCGCCACCTCGGCCAACGCCCCGGCACAGCGCGCGATCAGCGCGGACGGGCCGACGCGCGCGGCCCGGTCGAGCAGATCGGCCGCGATATCGGCGAGCCGCCGGGTGCCGGCCGGCGCCGGACGCGCGTTGAGCCGCAGCAGCAGCTCGGCGAGGGCGGTGAGGGCGGCGTCCACATCGGCGACACCGCCCAACGAGCGGCCGGCGTCGAGTCGTTCCAGCAGCATCGAGCCGGAGTCCTGGTCGTGCGCGAGCAGCCGCACCGCGCCCGCGCCGTCCCAGACCCGCAGGGCGCCCGGCTCGCCCACGGTCTCCTCGTCGACCGGTTGGAGCTTGAGCACGGCGGGCGTTCCGTCGTGCCGCCGCACCGGCAGCACCAGCGCGACCGCGCCGCTGCCGACCGGTCCTTCGAGCCGCAGCTCCCAGCGGTGCAGGCAGCGGCGGGCCAGCGCCGGCAGCCCGGCCAGCCAGGCCAGGCCCGCGTCCCCGAAGTAGGTGCCGTGGGCGGCGACCAGCGAAGCGGGGACCTCGATGTCCGGCGTCGCGTCGGGCTCTCGGGAAGGCATGGCGGCCACCTCCGTTCACCCCCAGCCTCGCACCCCCGGCCGCGCAGACCGCCGGCGGACGTGCCCCGGTGGGCGGATCAGGCCCTGACCACGGTGCGCAGTTCCAGTGCCGCGCGCAGCCAGGAGGCGGTGGCCTTGGCCGCCGAGCCGATGGCCAGGCCCCAGGCGGCGCCCAGGATGCCGCCGACGGCATAGCCGATGAGCAGGGCGAGCACCGAGACCGCGGAGAAGATCAGCTGGATGGGCAGGGTGGCGCGCGGGGTGAGGACCCGCAGCAGGAGCAGGGCACAGGTGCCCAGCGCTATGAACGCGTACTGGCTGCCGGTGGCGGTGAGGAGTCCGGAGACGGAGTCCCAGGTGTCGCCGAGGAGTTCACGACCGACGCCGGCCGGCAGCACGGTGAGCAGCAGCGCCCAGCAGACGGCGACGGCGGCCAGGACCCCGCCGGTGGCCAGCGCGGCGCGGGCCTGCCGGTGCGCGCCCGGCTTGCGGTTGAGCAGCGGCGGGCCGAACGCGGTGACCGAGTTGAGCAGCACGTTGAGCGGTCCGAAGAGCGTGCTGGCCCCGCGCAACGCGCCGACCGCGAGGGGGTTGGCCAGCAACCCGAGGCCGACGATGGCCAGTTGGGAGCCGGCGTTGCCGACGCCGAACTCGATGACGAAGCGGCGGCCCAGATGGCGGTGGCCGAGCAGCCGGGTGGGGCGCACGCCCCGCACGCCCCGGGTGCGCCAGGCGAGCACCCCGCCGCACAGCAGCAGCGCCGGCAGCGCCGACAGGCCCCAGAGCAGCACGAGTTGACCCGGGCTGGTGCCATAGGGCTGGGCGGCCAGGACCGGCACCACGACGGCCAGCCGCAGCAGGTCGCCGGCGAGCGCGAGCTGCGGCAGCAACAGCAGGGAGCAGGCGTAACGGAGCGCGTCCTGGGTGAGGACGACGGGCAGCACCAGGGCGACGGAGGTGAAGCCGGCCGCCGTCTCGCCCGGCAGGGCGAAGGTGATCAGGGCGAGCGGGGCGCCGAGCGCGGCCGCGCCGACGAGGGTGAAGGCGGCGGCCTCGCGGCAGTGCCGGTGCAGGGTGAAGTCGGCGCCCTTGCGGAGCACCAACGGCTGTCCGACATAGGCGCCGGTGGCGCCCAGCAGCAGCGCGATGACGGTGTAGACGACGGCGAAGGAGGCGAAGTCGTCGGCCGTCGACTGGCGGGCGACAAAGATCACCACGACGATGTTGGTGAGCGCGGAGACGCCCTGGTCGGCCACGGCCGCCAGGGAGGCGAAGGACGTTCTCGGGGTTCTCGGGGGTCCGGGGGGCGGGGTCGCGGACGAAGGGGTGGTCGCGCCGGTTTCTCTGGTCACTGTCTGTTTTCTCTTGGCACTTTCTGGTGTGTTCTCCGGGCACCGCATGGCCGCGCCGCCCCGGCCGGCGGAGGGGACGGCGGCGCGGCGGGCGGCTCGCTACCGGGAGGAGCCGTCCTCCAGGTCGGCGGGGTCGAGGACACGCAGGCCCATGGTCTCCGAGTTGGGGTCGCGATGGTGGTCGGGCCCGGTGGCCCGGGGGGAGCCGGTGGGGCCCCCGGACCTCGGCTGGGGGGCGGGGGGCGGCAGATCGGGGGAGGCGGCCTGGCCGCGCGGGTTCTCCGAGCCGTTGCCCCACGAGTGGAGCACCGCGCCGAGCAGCAACCCGCCGGCGCCGACGACCAGTTCACGGACCCGGGCCAGATCCTCGCGGCGCACCTCGCTGGGGTCGCAGACGACCAGCACGCCGTCGACGCGGTCGGTGAGCGCGATGGCGTCGGCGTAGGAGAGGACGGGCGGGGCGAGCACCACGACGACCGAGCCCTTGGCGTCGGCGTGCTTGATGAGATCGGTGGCGGCGCGCGAGGTCAGGGCGCGCGGCACGTTGCGCACCCGCCGCCCGGGGACCAGGTCGAAGATGCCGGACTCGCCGGCGTCGATGGGGACGCGCAGCCCGGCGGGCCAGCCGCCGCCGTCCAGCCGCGCGGGGGTGCGGGCCCAGCCGGGACGGACTCCGTCGGCGTGCCGGAGCTGGTTGATCAGCGTCGGGGTGCGCAGATCGGCCTCGACCAGCAGCGCGTCCATGCCCATCTCGGCGAAGGCCGCTGTGATGTTGACGGCGGCGGCGAGCGGCGTCTCGATGCCGCCGCGCGGGGCCAGCACCAGCAGCCGGCGGCGGCCGGCGAACGTCTCGTCGTAGGCGAGGCGGAAGGCGATGGAGCGGTACTCCTCGGCGAGGCGGCCCTCGGCGAGGAGCTGTTCGGGGTCGCCGCGCCCGGCGCGCGGCAGGACGCCGAGGACGGGGGCGCGCAGCGCGCGGGTGACATCGCCCGCGGAGCGGACGGTGGGGTCGAAGACCAGCCGCACCCAGGCGGCGAGCAGGCCGAGGCCGATGCCGACGACATAGCCGAGGCCGAGCAGCAGCGGCAGCCCCGGGCCGGCCGGGCTGCCCGGCGGGGTGGCCTCGGTGATGACCCGGCCGCCGCTGGTGTCCAGGGCGCGGGCGGCGGAGATGTCGGAGTTGAGTTCGGAGATCCGGCCGACCACCTGGGAGAGGTCGGCGACGGCCAGATCGTAGGCGGAGCCGCCCTCGACCAGGGTCTCCAACTCGGCCTGGAGCTGGTCGCGGCGTTCCAGCAGGGGCTCCCGCTGGCCTTCGAGGGAGGCGACGTTGCGCGCGATGGTGTCCTCGGCGTCGGCCTGCCGGTTGGCGAGGTAGGCGGCGACAAAGGCGTTGGCGCGCTGGGCGGCGACCTCGGGGTCGCTCGCGGTGTAGGCGAAGCGCAGCACCTCGGTGTTGGGCGGGTTGGTGACCTGGAGGCCGCGTTTGAGCCGGCCCAGGCTCTCCGAGGTGTTCAACGCCAGGGCGGCGCGCTCGGCGACGATATCGCTGACGGCGGTGCGGCGTTCGGAGCCCATGGCGACCCGGTCCATGGCGGCGGCGGCGAACGGGTCGGCCGTCGGGGTGCGGACGGTGACCTCGCTGGTGGCGACGTAGCTCTCGTTGGCGGCCAGCCCGAGCCAGGCGCCGCCGGCCAGGCCGATGAGGATGCCGCAGATGATCAGCGTGCGGTAGCGCAGCAGTTGGCGGAACTGGTCGCGCAGCAGATCGGGCTCGTCGTGCGGCTGGTGCGGGGCGCCGGCACGCGGCTCCTGGCCGCCGACGGCGCTCACGCCGGCGCTCCCTTCGGCGGCGCGGCCCGGCGCGCGGCGCCCACGCCGGCCGCCCCGACGGCCAGCGCCTCGTCCAGCAGCGCGGAGAGCCGGCCCAGGCCGGCGGCGCGGGAGAGATGGCCGGCGGCATAGGCCGCGCCGCGCGCGCCCAGCGCGTCGGCCGCCACCGGATCGGCGGCCAACTCCCGTGCGGCGGCCACCAGTCGAGCGGGGTCCTCGGGTGGGACCAGCCGTCCGGCGGCCGATCTGCGCAGCTCCTGGGCGGTGCCGCCGTTGCCGGCCACGGAGGCGATCACGGGGCGGGCGGCCACGAAGTAGGAGGTCAGCTTGGACGGCACGCTCATGTCGAGGACGCTGGCCCGCTGGGTGACCAGCAGCGCGTCGGCGGCGGCCAGGATCTCGGGGAACTCGTCGGCCGGCGCCGGATCCAGCAGCCGCACATTGGGCAGCGGCGCGGCCAACCGTTCGAGATGGTCGCGGACGCTGCCGTCGCCCATCAGCACCACCAGCAGTTCGGGCGCCAGCCCGGCGGCCTCGATCAGCACGTCGAGGCCCTGTTTGAGGCCCATGTTGCCGGAGTGCAGCAGCACCGTCCGCCCCTCGGGCCAGCCGAGGGCCGCCCTGGTCTCCGCGCGCGGGCGCGAAGGGGGGCGCACATGCGACCAGTTGGGGGTGAGCCGGATGCGGTGCGCCGGCACGCCGAGGGCGCGCACCCGCTCGCGGAAGCTCTCGTGGATCACGCCGACCAGGGTGGCGCCGGCCAGCATCCGCCGCTCGACGGAGGAGGCGAGGGCGGCCACCCGCCCGCCGCCGCTGATACCGCTCTGCGCGGCGGCCGCGCCCATCAGATCCTGCACCACGGGCAGGAACGGGACGCCGTAGCGGCGGGCGAGGCGGGCGGCGAGCAACCCGCCGGCGAGGCTGGGCACCTGGGCGACGACGGCGTCGGGGCGGGCGATCCGGGGCGGGGCCAGCAGCCCGTGGCCCAGGATGGTGCCCTCGTAGGCGGCCCGCCGCAACGCGCTCTGCCGCGCCGGCACATAGTGTCTTCGGCGGTGCACCAGCACCCCGGCGTGATCGTCGACCAGCCGCCAACGGCCCCGGTAGTCCGGGTCGGTGCGCCAGGCCGGATAGTGCGGGAGGCCGGCGAGCACATGGACCTCGGCGCCCCGCTCGTGCGCCCAGTGCTCGGCGAGCTGGGTGGCGTAGGGCCCGATCCCGGCCTGCTCGGGCGCGTAGTTGGTGGATACCAGCAGCAGACGTTCGCCGCCAGAGCCCGGCGGATTGCGCACGACTGTCCTCCCTCTGGGCCCTCCCCTGGCAGCGGAGAACTCCCCCGGCAGCGGTGGCGCCCAGCCTATCCGCGCCTCAAGGGAGAACACTACTGTGCGTCAGGACCCGGACGCGCGGGCCGCGTTGCCCGCCATCCTGGACCATCGCCGGCGGGTATCGCCATTCCGGTCCGGCCGGCCGACCGTCCGGGTTAGGCTGCGGGGCGGGGGACGGACAGGGCGAGTGGCACAAGTACGGGGAACGACAGGCGAGTTCCGCTTCACGACCGGCCATGGGGGGTTCGGGCGTATGCAGACCGTTGGCTATGCACCGGGGGTCTACGACCTCTTCCATGTGGGGCATCTCAACATCCTTCGCCATGCGCGCGGCCACTGCGACTACCTGGTCGCCGGCGTGGTCTCCGACGAGATGGCGCGGCTGGCCAAGGGCAGGCCGCCGGTGATCCCGCTGGTGGAGCGGCTGGAGATCGTGCGCAGCATCCGCTATGTGGACGCGGCGTTCGTGGAGACCGTGCCCGACAAGCTGGACACCTGGCAACAGGTCCGGTTCGACGTGCTGTTCAAGGGCGACGACTGGCGCGGCACCGCCAAGGGCGAGAAGTTGGAACGCGACTTCGCCGAGGTCGGGGTCCGCGTCGTCTACTTCCCCTACACCGTGCACACCTCCAGCACTCAGCTGCGCGGCGCGCTGGACGCGCTGAGCGCCGACAGCTCGCGGAACCACTTCACCGAGAACGCCGCGCAGAACAGGCCGTAGGCCAGGGCGAACGCGGCATACCCGAGGCGGAACGCCCGTTCGTCGCCGAGCAGCAGGAACAGCAGGCAGAGCGCCCCGTAGTCGACCGGCAGCAGCGCCACCGCACGCACCCGGGAGACCGGCGCCTGCGGCCCGTCCGGGCGCGGGGCGCGGCGCTTGAGCTGGTCGGTCAGCAGACCGCCGAAGAAGATCACCACGGCCGCCAGTTGGAACCCGAGCGGCAGCAACAGCCAGCCGTCGCCCGGGAGTTCGAAGAACCGGTGGAACGAGATCAGCACCACGCCGTGCAGCGCGGTGATCTTGGCGCAGTCCACCACATGGTCGAGCCATTCGCCGGCCGGGCTGGACACCCCCCGCAGCCTGGCCAGTTGGCCGTCGGCCGAGTCCAGCGCGAAGCCCAGGAAGAGCCCCGCCCAGACGGCGACGCCAAGCGTCCAGGACGGCGCGCACAGCGCCACGGCGGCCAGCGCGGCGCCGCTGCTCAACGCGCTGAGCAGGGTGACCTGGTTGGGCGTGAGGCCGAGCCGATAGGCCGCCGCCGCCAGCCGCCGGCCGACCGGCCGGTTGACGTAACGGGAGTAGAGCGACACCCCCTTGGCGGATTTCTGCGCCTCGCGCAACCGCGCCAGCGCCGCCCGGTAACCCTCTGTCCGCCCCGTCCCCACCATGGGTGGCATCCTTCCACGGCGCCCCCCGGCTTTCCACGGGCCGCGCCCCCGCATCCGCTGCTCCGCCGGACCCGTCACACGGATACGATGCGTGGGCCGGAGCGAAAAACGACGGGGAGGGCCCAGAATGCGGCTGCGCGCACGACTGACGACGACCACGACGGGGCTGTTGGTGGCCCTGGCGACGGTCACGTCCCTGTCGGGCTGCATGACGGTGCGCGGCGAGACAGCCGTGGTGCCGGCGGCCACCGAGACGGAGGCCGAACAAGCCCTGGAGCACTACTTCGAGGTCCGCAACGAGGCCAGAAGGACCTATGACGCCGAGCTGAACGCCACGGTGGAAACCGGCGCGCTCGACGACATCAACGGCGCCGTGCTGATCGCCCAGGGGGCCCTCAGGCAGGAAGAGGAGGAGTCGGCCGCCGAGGAGGAGACCGCCGAGGGCGAGGAGCCGGAAGAGGGCGAAGAAGGCGAAGAGGGCACGGAGTCCGAGGAGGGCGCCGAGGCGCCCGAGGAGGAGGACGAGGACGCGTTCGTCCCGTTCGAGTACGCGAATCCGCGCTACCACATCCCGCAGCAGTCGGGCTGGCCCAAGTTCTTCATCGTGGACACCGAGATCGTGGACAGCGGGATCCACTGGCTGCTCACCTTCACCCGGCACAGCGTCGACGAGCCCTGGAACGTGCGCTATGTGTCGGCGCTCGAACCGTCCGCCATCCCGGAGTTCGCGACGGACAACGACGGCTATCTGGAGGACATCCAGGTGGCCAGCGAGTCGACGGGGCTCTCCGTGACGCCCATCGAGCTGGGCGACGCCTACGTGGACTATCTGAACACCGCCAACGGCCCCTTCCTCGGCGGCCGTTACACCACGGACGTGGTGACGGCCCGGGAGGAGGCCAACGCGAGCGTGGCGTCGAACACCGACTACGCGGACACCACGACATCCGAGGACGAGTACCCCACGGTCGCGGTGCGCACCGAGGACGGCGGCGCGCTGGTGCTGTTCGCCATGCGGATGGACGAGAAGCGGACCTGGGCCGAGGGGGAGACGCCGGTGGTGGACGATATGGTCAAGCCGCTGATGCAGGGCACGGCCGACCGCGCGGTCACGCTCCAGCGGTACGCCAACTTCACGGCCTACGTTCCCGCGGGCGAGGACCCGGTGGACCTGCGGGCCCGGCATATGGGCGTCTTCAACGCGCTGGGCGAGTAGCCGGACAACCGGCCGGTCCGCCACCGGATCCGCCGGCTTCACGCCGGCTTCAGGAGGAACGAGGGTGGTGCTCCCCGGGGCGCCGCCCTCGTCCCGTGCGGGGCCCGGGGCCGTCCCGTGCGGGGCGTCGGTCAGCCGGCGGGCCAGGCGGGTTCGCGGTGGTTGGCGCAGGCGTCGGTGAGGGTCTCCAGCAGGGCCAGCGGGTCGGGCAGCGGATACTCCGGGCCGCGCAGCCAGCGCACGCCGTCCGCGCCGTCCTCGCTCAACCGGGAGGGCGGCAGCAGCACATAGCTGCCGCGACAGTGCCAGCGGAGCCCCGGGTGCTCGTCCATCGTCTCGGGGTGGCAGTCCAGCTCGCAGGGCCACCACTCGTCCTCGTCGTCCGGGGTGCCCCGGGTGGCGGTGAAGAAGAGCATCCGATCGGGGTCGGCCACGGCCACGGGCCCGACCTCCACGCCCTCGGCGGCCAAACGTTCCAGCGCGGCCTGACCGGCGGGGACCGGTACGTCCAACACGTCGTGGACCCGCCCGGTCGCGGTGACGAAGTTCGCCTCGGGGGCGGACCGCAGCCAGCGCAGCACCTGTTCACGGTCGGTGGTCGCCTCGTTGTTCCAGGTGAGCGAGACGGGGTGGCGCGCCGGCGTCGGACAGCCGATCCGGGCACAGGAACAGCCGAACCCCTCCGGATGCGCGGCCGGGGCGACCGGCAGTCCCGCCTCGGCGACGGCGAGCAGCGACTCCTCACGGGCCAGCGCGGCAGCGGCCCCATCGCCGGCACCTCGTCCACCACGACGCATCCAGCGGGGAAATCTGCTCTCGCGTGTCATCAGGTGCCTACCGCCTCACTTCCGTCCCGTATGCACACCAGCGCTCGGGGGCCCGGTCTTATTCCACCGGGTTGGCGCTCATCCTGCCCTGTCACATCCCTGGATGGGTAATCGGGGGAACGCTGGTGATCGCGCCCCGGGACTGGGCACACTGTGCACACCGCATCCGCGCACCGCCCCTTACACCCTCAAGGAGCCTCGGTGTATACAGCTCGTCGCTATCTGATGTGCCCGCCGGAGCACTTCCGTGTCACGTATTCGATCAATCCATGGATGGATCTGACCAAGCCGGTCGATTCCCGACTGGCCATGGCCCAGTGGAGCGATCTGCGCGACCTCTATCGTTCGCTCGGCCACTCGGTGGCGGAGCTGGAGCCGCGCCCCGAACTGCCGGACCTGGTCTTCGCCGCCAACGGCGCGCTGGTGCTGGACGGCCGGGTGTTGGGCGCGCGATTCGCCCACCCCGAGCGGTTCGGCGAGGCCAGGGTGCATGAGGACTGGCATCGCGCCCGGGGCGACGGAGAGTTTCAACGCGCTCAACACACCAACGAGGGAGAGGGCGACTTCACGGTGACGGCCAGCTGGTTGCTGGCCGGGCACGGCTTCCGCAGCAGCCCGCTGGCGCAGCAGGAGGCCCAGGAGTACTTCGGCCGCCCGGTCATCGGGCTCGATCTGGTCGACCCGAGGTTCTACCACCTCGACACGGCGCTGTGCGTGCTGGACGACCGAAGGGACGACGCCGTCATGTACTACCCGGGGGCGTTCTCCGCCGGCAGCCGCGCGGTGCTGGCGCGGCTCTTCCCCGACGCGATCCTCGCCGAGGAGGCGGACGCCCTGGCACTGGGCCTCAACGCGGTCTCGGACGGCCACCATGTGGTGCTGCCCCAGGCCGCGCAGTCCCTCCTCGAACCTCTGCGCGCCCGGGGGTACGAGCCCATCCCGATCGACCTCAGCGAGCTGTTGAAGGGCGGCGGCAGCGTCAAATGCTGTACGGCCGAGCTGCGTTGACGGAACGTTGACGTCATGCTGACGACACGTTGACGGCACATTGACGCAACGTTCTACGGCACGTTGACGGCGTGCCGGGGTGCGGACGGGCGGTGTTCGCCGGGCTCGTCCGCACCCCCGCCACGGGCGGGACGGCGGCGCCCGGCCCTACGCCTCGGGGAAGGAGCCGCCCCAGGCGGTGTCGCGGGCCTGACGGTAGACCGCCGGTCCGCGCCGTTTGGTGATCACCTCGTCGGTCAGGGCGCCGTCCGGGCGGCAGAGGTCCAGCAGGACCTGCCCCTTGCGCAGGCGCGGGCGACGCACCACCCGGGGGGCGGGCGAAGCCGGGGGCGGCGGATCCCTGAACGCCGCGACATAGCTGAACTTCTCGTCCTCGTAGGGCAGTTGCCCGCCCTTGACGCGCCGGTGGAGCGCCGAGCGGCTGACCCGGGCGGCGAAATGGCACCAGTCGTCGCCGACGGCGATCGGACAGGTCGCGCCGTGCGGACAGGGCGCCAGCACGGTGAGGCCGGCGGCGAGCAGCTGGTCCCTGGCGGCCCTGATGCGCAGATACCCGTCCGGGGTGCCCGGCTCGACGAGCACCACCGCGCGGCCGGCGGCGGCCACCGCGTCGACCGTGGCCGTGCGTTCCGCCGCGGGCAGTTCGCCCAGCACATAGGAGACGGTGATCAACTCGGCGGTGGGCAGGGCCTCGCCGATCCGGTGCTGTCGCCAGTCGGCGCCGCGCACCGGCGGCGGCGAGCCGGCCGCGCCGGCCAGTTCGCGGCCGAGGTCGAGCGCGGGCCCGGCCCGGTCCAGGACCTGGACGGGCCGCTCCCCCGGCCAGACGCCGGCGCCGGCCCAGACCGCCGACCCGGTGCCGCCGCCGAGGTCGAGCTGATCGCTCGGCGCCCAGTCGGGCAGCCGGGCGGCCAGCTCGGCCAGGGCGGCCGAGACCGCTTCGAAGGTGGCCGGCATCCGGTAGGCGGCGTAGGCCGCCGCGTCGGCGCGGTCCCTGAGCACGGGGGCGGGACCGGGGGTCGTGCCTCGGTAGCCGGCCATCAGCCGCTCGACGGCGCCCGCCGCCCGGCTGGGCGGCAGGCCGTCGAGCAGACCGTCGAGAGCGGCGCGCAACTGGTCGGACGTGCTGGTCACCCGGGAAGTGTAGGCCCGACGGGGGAACGCCTCGGCCGGCAGAGCGCCAGGTAGCAGCCGATGGCCAGCAGCACGGAGGTGACCTGCACCACGGCCATCGGAACGGCCGTCTCCTCGCCGGCGATGCCCACCAGCGGGGAGGCGATGGCGCCGATGAAGAACTGCGAGGCGCCGAGCAGCGCCGAGGCGGCGCCGGCCGCGTGCGGAGTGCGGTCCAGTCCCTCGGAGTTGGCGTTGGGCAGCACCAGCGGCATCGCGCCCATCAGGCAGAACAGGCCGATGGAGATCGCTACCAGACTCGCCTCGCCGAACAGCCCGGTGGTCATGACGAGCAGCGCGATCGCGGAGAGGAGGACCAGGACGAGCCCGGTGGACATGATGCGGTGCACGGGCACCCGGCCGACCAGGATCTTGCCGTTGACCTGGCTCATCAGCACCAGCGAGATGGAGTTGGCCATGAAGAGCATGCTGTAGGTCTGCGGCGAGGCACCGTAGATCTCCTGCACCACGAAGGGCGAGGCCGCCACATAGGCGAACAGCGCGGCGAAGACCAGGCTGCCGACCAGCAGATGGCCGATGAAGACGCGGTCCCTGAAGAGCCCGCCCATGGCGCGCAGCGCGGCCGGCACGCCACCGCTGTGACGCCGCTCGGGCGGCAGCGTCTCGGGCAGCCAGCGGAGCACCACCAGGATCAGCACCAGGCCGGTGCCGGAGAGCACGAGGAAGATCCCGCGCCAGTCGGTCACCCGCATCAGCTGGCCGCCGAAGACCGGCGCGAGGATGGGCGCCACCCCGGAGACCAGCATCAGGGTGGAGAAGAACCTGGCCATCGCGACACCCGAGTAGAGGTCGCGGACCACGGCGCGCGCGATCACCACACCGGCCGAGCCGGCCAGTCCCTGGAGAAACCTGAACGCCGTCAACGATTCGACGTTGGGCGCGAAGGCGCAGGCCAGGGACGCGATGACATAGCAGCTCATGCCGCCGATCAGCGGCCAGCGGCGGCCGAGCTGGTCACTCATCGGGCCGACCACCAACTGCCCGAGCCCGAGGCCCAGCAGGCAGGCGGTGAGCGTGAGTTGCACGGTGGCCGCGCCGGTGCCCAGCGCGTTGCCGACCTCGGGGAGCGCCGGCAGGTACATGTCGATGGAGAGCGGAGGGAGGGCGGAGAGGCTGCCGAGGATGAGAACGATCAGCAGTCCGGCTCGCCGGCGCCGGGAGAGTTGAGCGGCGGGCGCGGGCGGGGTGGTGAGAGCGGCGGTGGATACCCCGGGGGTGATTCCGGTGGATATCTCGGATGCGTTGGGCGGGCGAACGTCGGAACCTGGTACGGCCGTTGGGGGCTGGCCGAGCTGAGTCATGCACCTCTCCGGGAATCGTTAGGACGATCCAATCATCCCATGACCCGCTCCCCGCGCCTCTGGGTTTAGCCCGTCCGATGACCGCCGCTCAGGGCCCTTCCGGAACGGCGGCGGCATGCGTCCCGTCCACCGTTCCCGCTGGCCAGCGGCCCGCGCCGGCGTTCGCTCCGGAACCGCGCGCCGGCGGCGGACGCCCCCGCGACGCCCGCCGCCGCCGCGAACGGGGTGGCGTGATACGTGTCTCATTCGACGCCCGATCGGTTTATCGAACGGGCACGTTCACCGGTGGTGGCCGCCCCAGCCGCGTGCGTTCGGACCTCGGCCATCGGCCGGACGTCCCCGCCGAAAGCGGTCAGGAGAGATGCCCCGGTGACCGCGGACCCCGACCATGGAAGGGCTCAACCGACGCTGGTCACCGTGACGGTGACGCCCAGCGGGCCGCCGGGGAACTCGTCCCCCACCGCGGCCGTCACCGCGCGCCGCACCGCGCGGGTCACCTCCAGCGCCCGATGGCCGCCGTGCACCGCGATCGCCACCCTGATCGCGAAACCACCGCCCGGCAGCGCGCTGACCCGCACCCCGCCCGACGAACCCCTGCCCGACGGACCCCTGCCTGATGAACCCTCGCCCACCGGTCGCCGCCCGCCGCGCAGCAACCCGCCGATGCCCGACGCCGGGAACGCCACCCCCGGCACCCGCCGCACCGCCGCCACCACCACCTCCCGCAGCCGAGCCTCCGTCTCGCCACGGCTCATCACGTCACCTCCCGAGCGGTGCCCGGCGCGCGCACGCGCCCCGGCCGTTCTGTCCACCCGTTGCGGGTCACCGCAACCTCCTGTCGCCACGCGGCGGTTCGTCCGTGAGATCCAGCACATGAACATCGATGGTGCGCACATCCAGGCCAAGTTCCTCGTCCGCCGCCACGCCCAGTCGGCGGCGGATCGCCTCGGCCAACGCGGGCACCGACCAGGCCAGCGAGGCCACCACCTCGATCCGCACCGCGACCGGCCCACGCGGCGGCCCGTCGCCCACCGGCGTCCGGCTGATCGGGGCGATCCGACAGCTCCCGGCCCGCACCCCGTCCAACTCCTCGACGGCGGAACGGAACACCCGGGAGACCGCCGCCTCCACGATCCAGGCGTCCTCGTTGGGCTCGCCCAGCGGCAACGTCCGGCCCGGGCGCAGTTCGAGGCGGACGATCTCCATCACCCGGGCGGTCACCCGCGACGCCAGCCCCGGCGGCTCCGGCGTCCGTTCCTCCACCGCGCGGCTCCGCGCCACCAACTCGCCCAGGGCGCGCAGTTCGGCCAGCGCGGCGCCGCAGTAGGGGCAGCCCACCACATGCGGGTCCCGGGCGGCGCGGCCCTCGTCCCATGCCTCCCACAGCTCGATCAGGGACCGCCCGCAGGCCAACAGTTCCTCGTCATCGGCGGGCACGGCATCCGGCCAGAGACCGGCCTCATGCAGCGCCGCCTCCCGGCCGTCGCGGCCGTTCTGGCTGTCGCGGCGGCCCTGGCCGTGTTGGCCGTCCTGGCCGTCCTCGCCGTCGCGGCGGCGTCGCGGCGGGTCGCCGTCCTCCTCGTCCCAGGCGCCGTCTCCGTCTAGCGCCATGCTTCCATCGCCTCCATCAGGTAGCGCCTGGCTCTGAAGAGCCGGCCCCGGACGGCTTGTCGAGTGATGCCGACCGCATCGGCTATCTCGTCATAGGACAGCCCGTGGAACTCCCGCAGCACCCAACAGGCACGCTGCTCGGGCGACAGCCCGCTCAGCGCCTCACGCAGCGCCCGCACAGCCGCGAGGTTCTCCACCGTGCGTTCCGGGGATGCCTGCGCGGCCGGTGCGGCCGGCTCGGGAACGGCCTCCAGCGGGGCGACCGGCCGACGGGAACGCAACAGATTGAGACAGCGGTTGGTGACGATCCGATACATCCAACTGCGGAACGCCGCGTCCCCACGGAACTCGGGCAGCCGCCGCCACGCGCTGACCAGCGCGTCCTGCACGGCGTCCTCGGCCTCCTCCTGGCCGCCCAACAACTGCCCGGCCAGCCGCAGCAACGGCGGCCCATGCCGCCGCACCAACACCTCGAACGCGGCCTCGTCGCCCTCACCGGCGCGCACCGCCAACAGTGCGTCATCGGCCTCAACCGTCACCCATGGCTCCTTTGTGGTCCACGATGACCCTTACCGTCTCCCAGTCGTCTGTTCAGTCGTCTTCGGTGGTCATTGCTCGTCCTCCATGCTGCCTGACGCCGCCGGACCTCTTCCCGTCCCGGCTTTACCCATCGCCTCCCGGGGCGCACCATGTCCACAGCGCCTGACCAAAGCCCCTTGGCCAGGCTCCTTGGCCAGACTCCTTGGCCGAAAGACAACGGGATTCCGGATCATGCGTGACGTTTCCGGTACTCCGGTGTCCTACCAGGTGTCAGCGCGACCGCGCCTGGTCGCGGGCCAACGCAACGAAAGGCAGGCCATGGCAACCAAGACAGCCTCCCACAGCGCCACCGACCGCACGGAGGATCGGCCTGGAGGGAAGAGCGGGGCGGGAAAGAGCGGGGAGGCGCAGAGCGAGGCGGGCCGTCTCCCCCAACAGGGCGCCGGGCGCGAGAGCGAGACCACCGTCAGCGAGGGCTCGTCCGGTGCGCAGGAGCCGGCCGAGACGCGGGGCCGCACCTCGATCGCCGGCGGGGTCGTGGAGAAGATCGCCGGAATGGCGGCCCGCGAGGTGCCCGGCGTGCACGCCCTCGGCGGCACCCTCTCGCGCACCCTGGGCGCCGTCCGCGACCGGGTTCCGGGCGGCCGGGCCCAGGTCAGCCGTGGTGTCAAGGTGGAGGTCGGCCAACGGCAGACCGCCATCGACCTCGATGTCATGGTGGAGTACGGCGTGCCGATCGCCGATCTCGCCCGCGAGGTGCGAGAGAACGTGATCGTGGCCGTTGAACGCATGACCGGCCTTGAGGTGATCGAAGTCAACATCGCGATCGTTGATGTCCGACTGCCGGACGACGACCTTCACGACGACGAGCCTCGGGTGCAGTGACAACGGGCCTGTGGGAACCGATGCGGAGTGGTGCGGACCGGTAAGGGGCAAGGATGCACAGCTGGGATGAGCACGGTGGCCGCTTGAGCGGGCACGGCGACGGCGGCCTGGGCGGGCGTGCCGGGCCGGGCGGGGGGCGTGGCGCCCCGGGTCACGGTGATCATGGCGGCGGCGGTCATGGCGGTGGTGGTCACGGCGGTGGTGGTCACGGCGTTTGTCCCGGCGGCGACGCGGCGCACCGCTCCGCCGACGGCAGCGGCGGACCGCACCAGGACCACTGGTCGCAACGCCGCCTCCCCGCGCTGATCGTGGTGTCCGCCGGGCTCGCGATCTGGCTGGTCCAGATGGTCCAGGCGGCCGGCAGGTGACCGAGGCACGCACCCCGGACCGGCCGGACGCCGATCCGCACGACCGGGACGGCGCCGATCCGCGTGACCGGGCGGACGCCGATCCGCGTGACCGGCCGGACGCCGATCCGCACGACCGGGACGGCGCGCGGGGCGGGAGCCGCCGTTGGTGGCTGGCGCTCCGCCGCACCCCGGTCTCGCTCTGGCGGGACGATATCGACCACTGGGCGGCCGCTCTCACCTACTACTCGGTGCTGGCGATCTTTCCCACGCTCTTTGTCGCGCTCTCACTGCTCAACTTCGCTCATCCAGCGGCAGGACCCGAACTGATCGGACATGTCAGCGCGCTGGTTCCGGCCAACTCTCGGGAGGACGTCTACAACGCCCTGACCGATGTGGCCGAACCGGGTTCGGGCGTCTGGCTGTTGACGGTGATCGGCGCGGCCAGCGCGGTGCTCGCGGCGTACAACTATCTGAGCATCTTCCGCCGGGTCCTGCACGCGATGCACGGCGTCGCCGACCGGCGCCCCCCGCTGCGGGCGATCCCGCGCACCACGCTGACCGCCCTCGGGCTGCTGGGCCTGCTGGTGGCCAGCGCGGCCGCACTGATCCTGACCAGCGGCGCGGTCCGGGCCATCGGCCGGATACTGGGCATGGGCGAGGGCGGCACCACGGCGTGGACGGTCCTCAAATGGCCACTGCTGGTGGTCCTGGTGGCGACCCTGGTGCTGATGCTCTTCCTCACCGGCCCCGACCGGGCCAGACCGCCGTACCGGGGACTGCCCGGCGGCGCGCTGGCGGTGTTCCTGTGGCTGGTTGCCTCGGCTGGCTTCGCGCTCTACGCCTCGCAGGTCACCACCTACAACCGGCTCTATGGCTCGCTGGCCGGCATCGTGGTCTTCCTGGTCTGGCTCTGGGTGTCGAACCTGGCGCTGCTCTCGGGCGCCCAGTTCAACGCGGAACTGGCCAAGGTGACCCGGCGACCGCGTTCCGCCGCTTCCCTGGAAGCGGCGGGCGGCGCGTCGGAGGCGGGGGAGCCGTCGGAGGCGCCGGGCGGGCCACCGTCGCCATCACCGTCACCGTCGCCGTCGCCGTCGCCGTCGCCGTCGCCGGAAGGAGCGAAACGAAACGGTTTCGTATCCGAGGCGGCGCCCCCGACCAGCGGCACCGAACCGAGCGAACCGGAACGAAACGGTTTCGTACCGACCGGGCCGCCGGCGGTGGGCCAGCCCCCGAACGGGGAAGCCGAACGAAACGGTTTCGTATCGCAGTTGCCGGAGGCCGGCGGAGCGTCGGAGATGGGCAGTCCGCCCTCGGACGAACCGGAACGAAACGGTTTCGTACCCGGAACGCCGCCCCCGGCCAACGACACCGAGCCAGATGGACCGGAACGAAACCGTTTCGTACCCAAGGCGCCGCCGGCCAACGGCAGCCCGGCCAGCGGCAGCCCGGCGGATGGCAACCCGTCCCAGGGGCAGGCGCCGCCGTCGGCCTCCGGTGGGGCCGGAGCCGGGGCCGGGGAGGCCGGGCCCGGTGGCGGCGACGGGGCGATACGCTTCCCGCCCCCGCCGGCGTTCCCGCCGCTGCCGTTACACCCCCCGGCGCCGCCCCGCCCTTCCGTCCCTCCCCCGCCTGTGACCCCGCCGGCCACCGGGCCCACGGCCGGGTCCTCGCCTCAACCGGCCGGCGTCGCCTCCCGGTCGGCGTCGATCCCGGCACCGGCCTCCGCACCCGCGCCCGCGCCCGCATCCGTCAACGAGGGGTAGTCGGTGTAGCCCTCGGCCCCCCGGGTGTAAAGCCGCTCGGTGTCGATCGCGTTCAGTTCGGCACCGGCGGCGAAGCGGGCCGGCAGGTCCGGGTTGGCCAGGAACGCGCGCCCGTAGGAGACCAGGTCGGCCCGGCCGGCGGCCAGCAGCCGGTCGCCCTGTTCCCTGGTGGTGGCCGGCCCGTTCTCCCCCACGTTGGCGATCAGCGTGCCGGACCAGCGCGGGCCCAGGTCGTCGAGGGCCGGATAGCGGTCGTTGTCGGTCAGATGCAGATAGGCGAGGCCGATCTCCCGCAGTTCGTCGACCAGCAGCCGGTAGACCGGCGCCGGGTCGGCCTCCACCATTCCGAACTGCGGGTTTCCCGGCGAGATGCGCAGCGCGACGCGGTCGCCGCCCACCGCGTCCGCCACCGCGCGGACCACCCGCAGCGGGAACCGCGTCCGGTTCTTCGGGGAGCCGCCATAGGCCCCGGTGCGCAGATTGGTGTTGTCGGCGAGGAACTGGTGCAGCAGATAGCTGTTGGCGCCGTGGAGTTCGATCCCGTCGAATCCGGCGGGGCCGACGGCGAGTCGGGCCGAGTTGACATAGTCGGCGACCGCGATGTCGAGATCGTCCTCCGTCATCTCCCGTGGCACCGGCGCGAGTTCCCGTTCGCCGCCGCGCAGGGTGACACGTTCCGGCGCGGCGACGGCGGAGGGGCCGGCCGGTGGTGAGCCGTCGATCCGTCCCCCTGGGTGGCCGAGCCGTCCGCCGTGCATCAGTTGGGCGAAGATCCGGCCGCCGGCCGCGTGCACCTCGTCGGTGACGCGGCGCCAGGCGGCGGCGTGGGCCGGGGTCTCCAGGCCGGGGATGCGCCATCCGCTCTGTCCACGGACGCTGGGCCAGAGCCCCTCGGTGATGATCAGTCCGGCGCTGGCGCGCTGCCGGTAGTAGGTGGCGACGATCGGGGTCGGCTCGCCGTCCTCCGTTCCCCGGTAGCGGGTCATCGGGGCCATGACCAGCCGGTTCGGGAGGGTCAGCGGGCCAAGGGAATACGGGGTGAAAAGCGTGGTGTTGGTCATGCCGGAACGGTAGGAGGTGACACCGGTGTCAGATTCAACCCCAACCCCGCCGCCGGCCACACCAGGCAGGACCACACCCGACGAGGCCACACCCGACAAGACCACGGCCGACAAGACCACGGTCGACGAGGTCCCGCCCGACGGCGGGGAGCGCGTCGAACCCCGGCTCACCATCGGGGCGTTGGCGCGTCATACCGGGGTGAGCGAGCGCTCGCTGCGCTACTACGAACAGCAGGGTCTGTTGACGGCCGAACGTTCCCCCGGTGGGCATCGGCGCTATCCGGAGCGCGCGGTGCATCGGGTCATCCGCATCCAGGAGCTGTTCGCCGCCGGGATGTGCAGTTCGAAGATCGAGCAGGTGCTGCCCTGCCTCAGGGACGAGGACGGGGGTCCGTCCGGCCGGGCTACGCCGCTGCTGATGTCGGACCTGACCGAGCACCGGGCCCGACTCGACCGGCTGATCGCCGAGTTGGAGACCAGTCGGGAGGTTCTTGACCAGGTGATCGAGGCGGCGACCGGCGCGGAGTAACGGCCGGTTGGCAGACGGCCGGTTGCTGAACGGGACGCCGGTCGGTCAGCGCAGGATGGCGGCCAGCAGGTCGGTGCCCAGCGCCGTCAGATCGGGGACGTTGAGGGTGTAGCGGACATAACGCCCGTCCCGTCGGGTCGTGAGCAGTCCCGATCGGCGCAGGACGGCGAGATGGCGGGACACCTCGGGGGGTGTGAGTTCCCAGGCGTGGGCCAGTTCGCCGGTGGTGTGCGGGCCACGGGCGAGGGTGCGCAGCAGTCGCAGCCGCAACGGGTGGGCGAGGGCGTCCAGCCGGAGGGTGACGGTGTCCAGCGGTACCGGTGGGGACGGGTCCGGTTCCGCCACGGGGTACTGCACCACGGGCTGCCATCCGGGGGCGTGGACCACCACCAGATGGGGGCGGCCGAAGACGCTGGGGACAAAGGTGACCCCGGAGCCCTGGGCGGTGGTCGCCTTGTCCTGGAGCTTGTCGACGACGATATGGTCGCCGTCGGGCGCCAGGGTGATCGCGCCCGAGACGGAGGCGAGTGCGGGGCCGAGGCCCTGCCGCCGCAACAGGTCGTTCTTGAGGCGCAGATCGGTGGCGAGCCGCAGGGCGATGTCCGCCCAGGCCGCGTCGAAGAAGGCCACGGCGCACTGTTCGAGGGTCCCGCGCACCCGCGCCCGTACGCCGGTCGGGTCGGTGAGCAGCCGTTCCGCGAAGGCTTCCTGGCGTGGGCCCCGGGCCTGGGCGAGTTCCAGGGCGCGTTCTCGCGTGGGCGCGTCGGTGAGCGGCGAGGGTGCGGTGAAGTGGCCCCGGCCGCCGCCGCAGGTGGTGACGAGCGCGGCGGTCACATAGGTCTCGTCGTCGATCCGGTCGACGTCGTCCAGTTCCTCGGCGAGGGTCGGCCGGGGGTGGGCGGGGAGCAGGAAGTCGGCCTGGGAGGAGCGCCAGAGGAATTCCGCCTCCCTCAGTCTTTCGGCCAGTTCGGGCGGCAGTTCGGCCCAGATGTCCGCGGCCAGGCCGGCGTGCCGTGGGTGGTGGCCCGGTTCGGCCAGCATGTGCAGCATGGCGGTCAGTTCGGCCAGCGGGGAGGCGGCGAACCGTAGTCGTTCGGACGGCAGGCCGCCGATGTCGATCCTCAGCGTCACGCGCTCATCATCACCGATCGGGCGGTCGGCTTCCGGGTCGGTTGACGGGGTCCGTCAACCGAGGGCGTCGGTCCGGCGGGGTGGTCGCACCGTGGTTGCCATGGCGTTCCTCACCACGTTCACGTTCCGTGCCCTCGTTCGGGCCTCCGGGGGGCCGCGCTATGCGGTGGCCCTGGCCGTCGATGCGCTCGGTACCGGTCTGCTGCGGCCGTTTCTGCTGCTCTACGGCGTGCTGGTGCTTGATCTGCCGGCGTCGGCCACGGGTTTCGCCATGACGGCGGGCATCGTGATGGGGCTGCTGTGCGTGCCGGCGGTGGGCTGGTGGTTGGATCGGGGCGCGCGCAGTGCGGTGGTGGCGGCGTCGATGCTGGTGCGGGTGGTGGGGGTGGTGGTGCTGCTGGCCACGCCGACGGGCAACAGCTGGCTGTTCGCGGCGGCGGCGCTGCTGCTGGGCATCGGCAACCAGGCGTGGCCGGCGGCCCATGCGGCGCTGGTGGCGACGGTCGCCCATGGCCGGGAACGGGACGCGGCGCTCGCCGGGGGTCGTGCGCTGCGTAACGCGGGCATGGGGGTGGGCGCGTTGCTCGCCATGGTGTGTCTGGCGGGTGGTGGCACGGCGCTGCGGGTGCTGGCTGCCGTCACCGGTGTTGCCTGTCTGGTCGCGGCGGTGCTGACCTGGTCGGTCCGGCTGCGGGTGCGGCCGGCCACGCCCTCGGCCGAGGGTGGGGACGAGGGGCCGGCGCCGCGGCTGCGGGGGCTGTTGGCGGCCAATGTGATCTACGCCTTCTGTCTTCAGGTGCCCGAGATCGCGCTGCCGTTGGTTCTGGTGACGCGGTTGGACGCGTCACCGATGTGGTCGGCGGCGATCTTCGTGGCCAACACGGTGTTGGTGGTCGCCCTGCAGGTTCCGGTCACCGTGGCGTTGTCCCGTTACTCGCGGCGGAGCGTGCTGGCCTTCGGCGGGGTGGTGCTCACCGTGTCCTATCTGGGTTTTCTCGCGGCGACCTCGTTGGGTCCTGGCTGGGGTCCGCCGGCCGTCGCGCTGGTTTCGGTGCTGTGCACGCTCGGGGAGATCGTCTATGCCGGTACCGCCACCGCGTTGGTCACGGTCCTCGCCCCGGCGCGGGCGCTGGGGCGGACGCTCGCCCGTTTCGAGCTGTCGACGGGTTTCGGGCTGGCGGTCTCGCCGATGGTGTTCACCGCGCTGGCGCCGCACGGTTCGGCGGCGCTGTGGGGCGGCCTCGCCGGCGCGACGCTGCTCGCCTCGGGCACGGTCGCGGCGGAACGGGATCGGGCGACGCCGAAGGCGGAGGCCCCGGCGCCGCGTTGACCCTCTGCCGGCGCCGCGTTGACCCCCCTGCGCCGGGGTCGGGGCGGAACCTAGGGTGTCGGCCATGGAGTCAACTGCCGAGGAAGAGTATTCCCCCTGGCCTCGACGTACGCGGCTGGCGCTGATCACGGCGGGGGTGGCGGCGCTGATATCGCTGCTCGCGCTGCCCGCCCACACCTGGCCGACCAGCGGCCCGCACAGCACCGGCCCCGACACCCCGTCGGTCAGTTGCGATTCTGTGCTGTTCGGCGGCCCGTCGGGCTCGCTGGGCAACGCCTGGGACCGGCAGTCGAGCCGGATCAGCGGCGAGGAACAGGGAAAGGTCAACGCCGCCTGCGACGCCCAGCGGACGAAGCGGGTCGGCTGGTCGGTGGTGCTGGCCATCCCCGTGGTGCTGTTGATCGTGCGGCTGCCGCCCGTGCCGCCGGGTCGACGGTGGCGGACCGAAGGATGGAACCTCAACGGGCCGGGCCCCGGCGGCACGCACTACCACCACCACTGACGGCGCGCGGCGCGGTCAGCCCGCGCGGTGTCGGAGCGCGCCCTGGACGCCGAGCCTGGGGCTGCTGAGGACGGGCACGCTCAGATCGGTCAGGAGGTCCTGGGCCGGGGCCATGGACGCCTGGGCCAGCACCACCACGTCGACGTCCGCCGCGAGTCGGCGGGCGTGGGCGGCGACTTCGCGGGCGTAGCCGTCGGTGTCGCCGGCGGTGAACAGTTCCCAGGCGCCGAGGCAGGGCGCCGGCACCAGTTCGACCTCGCGGTCGGCGGCCCGGGCGCAGTCGTCGAGGAGTTGGCTGGTGGGGTCGATGGTGGAGGCGGTGGCCGCGATGATCGCGATCCGGCGGCCGGCGCGGACCGCCGCCTCGGCCATCGGGCGGTCCACGCGGAGCACCGGCACGGGCAGCGGGCCGCCGGCCTGGGCGCCGTACTCCTCGGCGAGGCCGGCGATGGTGGAGCAGGTGCAGACGATCACCCGGGCGCCGTGCTGGACGAGTTGGTCCAGGTCCCGGCGGACCTCGGCGTGGGTCACCTCGTCGATGCCGTGTTCCCTGGCTCGTTCCAGATGTCGTTCGGTGATCAGATGTTCGGCGGGCGTTCCCGGTGCCAGTTCGTCCAGCAGGCCCTGGAACGAGGCCCGATGCACCGCCGCGGTATGCAGAAATCCGATCATGTGTGCAGTTTAGGCATGGATCGGCCCGGTTCGCTGAGGGCCCGGTTCGCTGAGGGCCCGGTTCGCTGGGAGTCCGGTTCGCTGGGGGGCCGGTCACCGCCCGCGGCGGGCGGTGTGGGAGCGCGGCCGCCCAACCGGGCTGAGCGCGCGGGCGATTGTCAGTGGTCGCCCTTACTGTGACGGCATGTCCTCAGCACTGTCCCTGAAGAAGGTCACTCCGGAGAACGTCAGGGCTGCCTGCGCCCTGCGGGTACGCCCCGAGCAGGAGAAGGTGGTGGCGCCGGTCGTCATGTCGTTGGCCGAGGCGTACGCGTCGCCGCAGACGGCCTGGCCCCGGTTGATCTTCGACGGTTCGGAGTTGGTGGGCTTTGTCATGGGCGGCTTCGATCCGGACTGTCCGGTGGATGCGTTCCGGTGCGGCATCTGGCGGCTCAACATAGCCGCCGAGGCGCAGGGCAGGGGGTATGGCCGGTTCGCGGTCGAGGCGGTCTGCGCGGAGGCCCGCCGGCGGGGGCAGCGGCGGGTGACGGTCATGTGGCTGCCCCATGAGCACGGCCCCGAGGAGTTCTATCTCCGGGTCGGTTTCCGGCCCACGGGGGAGACGCTGGAAGGGCAGGTGGTCGGCGAGCTGTTGTTGTCCTGACGGTTCTGGTGGTTCTGGTGGCCGGTCGGCCGGTCAGCCGGTCAGGGCCTGGGTGATCTGGTGGGTGGTGGCGCGGGCCACGTCGGGGCGGGTGGCGGCGTAGCTGTGGTGGGCGTTGAGTCCGGTGGTCAGGGCCCAGGCGCGGCCCCTGGTCCACGTGGCGTCGTCGAGCCCCAGGGCCTCGCGGAAGAGGGGCCTGGTCTCGGGGGTGAGCAGTGTCCAGGCGATCACCAGGTCGCAGGCCGGGTCGCCCAGGCCGCCGAAGTCGATCACGGCGCTGATCTCGCCGTCGCGCATGAGCAGGTTGCCGACATGGAAGTCGCCGTGGAACCACACGGGCGGACGGTCCCAGGCCGGGGCGTGCAGCCCGGAGTCCCAGAGGGCGGTGAGCGCTTCCGCGGGGAAGGTGTCCTTCAGGGCCTCGATATGGGTGCGGGTCGCCTGGTCGCGCTCCGGAAGGCCGGCATGGCGCACGTCCAGGCCCAGGTCCTGGCCGGCGGGCCCGGGGGCGAGGGTGTGGGCGGGCGGCAGGGTGTGCAGCGCGGTGAGGAAGTCGGCCAGCCGGCGGGCCGTTCGGGCCGGATCGGTCAGCGCCTCGGGGATGGCCTGGGTGCCGTCCAGCCAGCGGGCGACGGACCAGTGCCAGGGGTAGCCGTGGTCGGGGCGGCCGACGAACAGCGGCTCGGGGACGGGGAGTGGCAGCCGGGGGGCGAGCAGCGGCAGCCAGCGGGCCTCCTTCTCCGCCTGCCCGGCGGCCCAGTCCCCTCGGGGGAGCCGCACCGACAGGGTCTCGCCGAGGCGGTAGATCACATGGTCGGATCCGCCGGGGGTCAGTCGCCGCAGCGGCAGTGCGGCCCCGTTCGGATACTGGTCGGCCAACAGCCGTCGGACGAGTTCCTTGTCGATCTCGGGCGTGACGGGGCCGGAGAACGCAGTGGGTGCTGCGAGTGATGCGGGTGCTGTGCCGGACAAGGGTGATCGGTTTCCTCGCCATGGGAGTTGACGCGACAAGCGGCCCATCCAACAACCGGCACACGGCCGTTGTCGAATGGGATTACGCGAAGGCGAAATCGGCTCGACAGCGCCCTGGTGACCTGGTCGGATGGTGCGGCTCGGCGGCGGGACGATCCGCCGTGTGCCCCTGCCGCGCGCCGATGGCGCTCCGCCGCCGGGGCGACCACCGAGCGTGGCGACCACCGAGCGTGGCGACCAGGAACGACCGTTCCCCGTCACCGTCGAGAAGCCCGCAGGACCGGCCAGAGAAGGTATCCATGTGCGCCGTGAAGATGCACGCCGATGAGCCCGATATCGACACGTCGCTGGTCAGCCGGCTGATCGCGGCACGGTTTCCCCGGTGGGACGGGCTGCCCGTCACCCCGGTGCCGTCCTCCGGCACGGACAACGCGATGTTCCGGCTGGGCGGGGCGCTGGTGGTGCGGTTGCCGCGCACGTCGGGGGCGGCGGATGCGGTGGAGACCGAGGAGCGCTGGCCGACGCGGCTCGCCAGCCATCTGCCGGTGCCGATCCCCGTCCCCCTGGAGGTGGGCGAGCCGGCGGAGGGCTATCCCTGGCGCTGGTCGGTGCACCGCTGGCTGCCGGGCGTCAACCCGGTGGCGGGCGAGGTCGTCGCTCCGCTGCATCTCGCGGAGGATCTGGCCGAGTTCGTCAACGCGCTGCGCGCCGTCGACCCCGGCGAGGGCCCTCGCGCCAGCCGTGGGAAGCCGCTGTCCGGCCGGGACAAACCGACCAGGGACGCGTTGGCCCAACTCGCCGCACTGGCCCCGGAGGACGAGCCGCTGGACCTGGATGCCATCACCCGAATCTGGGACGAGGCGCTGACGCTGCCCCCGTACGAGGGCGGCGACCAGTGGCTGCACGGGGATCTCTCGCCGGGCAATGTGCTGGTCGGTCCGGACGGCCGGCTGAACGCGGTGATCGACTTCGGCATCGTCGGCATCGGTGACCCCAGCGTGGAACAGATCGTGGCGTGGAACCTGTTGCCCGCCGAGGCCCGGCCGACGTTCCGTTCGCTGCTGGGCTCGGACGAGGTGACCTGGGCGCGCGGCCGGGCATGGGCGCTGTCCATCTCGCTGATCCAGCTTCCCTACTACCGGATCACCAACCCGGCGCTGGCCGCCAACTCCCGCCATGTGATCCGCGAGATCCTGGCCGACGCCGCCCTCGGGGCGTGACCCCACCGGCTGCCGGCTCGGGCGTCAGGCGTCGCCGGCGCAGCGGAAGCCCCGGTCCCCCGTGGTGCTCTCCGGGTAGTCGTGGTCGCGGGCCGCCACCCGGTAGCCGTCGCAGTAGGACCGGTGGCACAGATACGAACCCCCGCGCGTCACCCGGTCCTTGCCGGTTGGCCGGTCCCCTGGGCCGGGGCGGGCGGCGCCCGGCTGGTCGGTCCCCCACCGGTCGGCGCACCACTCCCAGACGTTTCCGGCCATGTTGAACAGGCCGAACCCGTTGGGTTCGAACGCGGTGACGGGCGCCGTGCCGGCGTAGCCGTCCTCGGCGGTGTCGCCGGTCGGGAACGGGCCCTGCCAGATGTTGCAGCGGTGTTCGCCGCCCGGCGTCAGCTCGTCGCCCCACGGGTAACGCGCCTGCTCCAGGCCGCCGCGCGCCGCGTACTCCCACTCCGCCTCGGTCGGCAGTCGGACGCCCGCCCAACGGCAGTACGCCTGCGCGTCGTTGAAGGAGACATGCACCACCGGGTGGTCGCCGCGTTCCGCCACGCCGCTGCCCGGGCCCTCCGGCGCGCGCCAGTACGCGCCCGCCACCGCGCACCACCAGGGCGCGCGCTCCGGCCTGGGCGCCCCCTTGCGCGACTCCGCCGGCAGCAGCCCGACGAACACCAGCGACCAGCCGAACCGTTCCGCCTCCGTCAGATAGCCGGTCGCGTCGACAAACGCGGCGAACCGGTCGTTGCTCACCGCGTGCGCGTCGATCCGGAACGGTCGAAGGGTGACCCGCCGCACCGGCCCCTCCCCGTCGGCGGGCAACGCGTCGGCGTCCTCCGTTCCCATCAGGAACGCGCCCCCGTCCAGCCGCACCATCCCGGCGGTGCTCCCCCGCCCGGCTCCGGCCGCGCCGAGAGCCACGACGACCTCGCCCGCGCGGCGCCCCCCGGGCGAAGGCGAACGACAGTCGCCGCCCTCGGCCGCACCACCACCGCTCATGTTCCCTCAACTCCCCGGCCGAAGCGCCAGAACAGCCCGTGGCAGGGCCGACGGACCAGGCCATGTTAGAGCCCGCTCCACCCCCGGGGCCGACGTAACGTCGGCAGCGCGTCAGCCCTGGGTGTGGTGGGCCCGATGCCGTTCCAGAACGGCGCCGACCTGGGCGAGCAGCGTCTCCCGGTCCGGTCCGTCCCAGCCGTCGAACAGGAAGTAGCCGTCGACATAGGCCTCGGGCGTGAAGTCCTGGCCGAGCAGATAGGGGCTCAGCAGATAGAGCCCGGCCTCGCCCAGGTCGACGCCCTCGGTCTCACAGTGCTCCAACAGCCCGTCGGCGACGCGCCACCGATCGCCGTCGAACCACACCACGCCGGTGGCCAGCAGCAGTGCGTCCCCCGTCGCCGGATCCTCCAGCAGCTGGTTCTCATAGGCCTCGGTCCGGTCGCCGGCGAGCCGTCGCAGATCGTCGGGAACGCCGCCGTAGAAGGCGAGTTGCAGATCGAAGTCGTTGTCCGGGCCCGGCACGTTCAGATCGGACGTGTGCTCGTAGGTCAGCAGCAACGCCCGGCCGTCGTCGGCGAAGTACCAGATCACCGACTGCCCACCGCTGTCGTTGGTGGCATAACGGGTGGCCCCGTCGACGCGATAGCAGCGGGCCGGCGCCGAAGGGGTCGCATCGGTGCCCGAGAGGTCCGTGACGACGGCGGCCCGGCGGCGGAGTTCGGCCAGCGGGGTGCTGTTCAACGCGGTCAGGGTCTCGTCCTCGGTCATCACCATGCCAGGAACTATGTCGGATCGACCGGGGCGCGCGCCAACGCGCCCCGGCCACAGTCGAGTTCGGCCGCCCCTGCCGTCAGGAGAAGTCCAGCACCAGCCGGCCGCGCAACCCGCCCGCCTCCAGCCTGCGGTGCGCCTCGGCCGCCTGCTCGGCCGGCAGCACTTCGGCGACATGCAGCGAGAGGACGCCGTTCTCCACCTGCCGGCAGAGCGCGTCCAGCCCGCCGGTGTCCTCGATGCCCTCCGTCACCATCAACGGCCGCACCCGCACACCGCGTTCGGCCGGACCCGACCAGCCCCGCAGCTCCGCCAACGTCCCACCGTCGGCGACGGCCGGAACGACCTCGACGGTCTGCATCGAACCGTCCACCAGCCCCGGCACCCCCTCGGGCACCAACTCCCTTATCCGGGCCGCGACTTCCGGGCCACGCTCGACAATATGGTCGGCACCGAACCGGCGGACGCGTTCGACGTCCCCGGGCGCGGCGTCCGCGATGACGGTCAGCCCGTCGGCCTTGGCCAGCTCGACCGCGTACCCGCCGACGGCACCGGCCGCACCGGTCACGGCGACCGTCCCGCCGGCCGGCACCGCCAGCGCGTCCAGCGCCAGCCGTGCGGTCATGGCGTTCATCAGCAACGTCGAGGCGGCCGGGAAGTCCACCCCATCGGGCGCCGGCACCACCGAAGCGGCGGGCACCACCACCTGCTCGGCATAGGCCCCACCGTGCTCACCGGTGAACAGCACCATGGCGACCACCCGTTGCCCCACCGCCAGCCGATCGCCGACCCCGGGCCCCACCTGGTCGATCACCCCCGCGGCGTCCATCCCCGGCACGAACGGGCCCCGGCGGTCGGCCATCCGCACGGCGTGCCCCCCGGTCCGCAACAGCACATCCGTCGGATTCACCGCCGCCGCCCGCACCCGAACCCGCACCTCGCCAGGCCCCGCCACCGGCTCCGGCAGGTTCAGCACCCGCAGCACGTCGGGACCACCGAAGTCATACACACCGATTGCCTTCATGCCACCCCACAACTCCCCCCACCCGCCCCGCATTCCGCCCCTCCCGGAACGGTGGCGCACCAGCCCGCCGCGCTCCTCTTCGGCTTCGGTCAGGATGCGACGAGACGGCTGGTGAACCCGTCCTGGACGAGGGACGCGTAAGCGGCTCGCACATCCTCCGGGACGTCCTGCTTGATGGCGAACCCGAGCTTCGGGTAGTCGACCACCCGTTGCAGATCGCCCACCAGCATGTCCACGACGAGCTTCTCGTCGCCGATGCTCTTCACGTAGTCGTCGAACCGCAGCGGCTCCGAGGCGCAGACCACCTCGACCTCGGGCCACAGCTTGCGAGCGGTGGCATAGGAACGCCGCTCCATATAGGGCTTGGAGACCAGCAGCACCGACGCCGGGACGATCCCGGCCCCGGCCAGCACTTCGCGGGAGAGGCTGATGTTCTGCCCGGTATTGCCCGCGCGGGTCTCCAACAGGATCGCCTCCCCGGGCACCCCCAGTTCCAGCGCCTGCTCGCGGTAGTGCACAGCCTCCCCACGCGGAAAGCGGGCAGCCGTGGTGGGGCTGTTGCCACCGGTGAAGACAACCGTCGGAAAGAACCCGGCCCGGTACAACTCGGCGGCGAACGTGGCCACCCCCAGATCGTGACTCCCCAACCCGATCGCCACATCACAAGGCCGCACCTGATGCCCCATCTGGTGATAGTCCCAGATCAAGACGGCCAACTCCCGTTGTTCCTCCGTCACGGCCCTCTGCTCCCTGGTCGGACAACATTCGGTCTCCGAACTTGAATTTGGCCGAGCGACGACGACGGCAGCCGCGGAAGGCACGCCGATCATGGGCTTGGGAAGGCGTTCAGGCCGACGTGCCAGGGGAATGCCGTGCTGGAGTGAGACTGGACGAGGCGGCCGGTGGTCGCCTCGTCCGTTGTCGCGGGCCGCTGTCAGCGGACGGTGGTGAGGAAGGCCGTCCAGGAATCGGAGGAGAAGACGATCGCCGGCCCGGTCGGTCGCTTGCTGTCGCGAACCGGAACGGCGGTGGCGCGGTCGGGGCAGACCTCCAGACAATCTCCATTGCTGCCGCCGCTGTAGCTGGACTTGCGCCAGCCGGTGAGCGAAGAAGCGTCGGGGAGGGAGGTCGGTTCAGGGTTCATCGTGTTCCTCTGCAATAGCCCTGGTGAGGGCTAGGGACTCGCGTTGGGGCAGAGCGTCGCTCAGAGCGACATCGTAGGCCGCATGGCACCGTGCCAACAGGGCTGGGTCATCAAGGAGATGTCCCGACAGAACGCCCTCGGCATAGGCCACCGGGGCGGCGTCGGCGAAGCTCATCAGCATCAGCATGCCTTCCAGAAGGGCATGCGCGCCAACCGAGAAAGGAAGCACGTGGAGCCGGAGCCGTCCGGACTCCGCCAGATCCGCGACCTTGCGCAGTTGTTCGGCCATGGCCCGGCCTCCGCCCACCCTTCGGCGAAGCGCGCCCTCGTCGAGCACTGCCCACAGTACGGGCGCCTGCGCGTCTTCCAGGATGCGGCCCCGCTCCATTCGATTGACTACCTGCTGGTCAACCACCTCCGGCTGGTAGTTCGGCTGAAACGTCTGAAAGACCGCACGGGCATACGCCTCGGTCTGGAGCAGGCCAGGAATCAGCAGACCGCTGAACTGACGGATCTCCGTCGCCTGCTGTTGCAACTCAGCGGCCTCGGCGAAGTGGTCGGCGTACCGCTGGTTCAGGTCCTCCAGCCATCGGGAGAACCAGCCGTCGGTGTTCAACGCCCTGTCGATCCGCTTGGCGTCGTCGGGGTTGGGGAGGCGGCGACCTGCTTCGAAGTGGCTGATCAAGGTCGGTGAGCAGACCACTTCAAGGGCCAACTGCTCTTGGGTCATCCCGGCGGCGAGGCGGCGTCGGCGCAGCTCGTCGCCGTACTTCTTACGCAGTGTGGAGGGTTGTCGAACGGCCATCCGTGAATCTCCTAGCTGAACTCCCGTGCCTGACCCAGGTGTTGTCAGGCCATTTCCTCTGGTCAGCGTAGCGACCGATACACCACGCTGTGATCGAACCACCACGCAGCGGGATGACACATCCGTCTCCCGCCGCAGACCAGGAGCGCGAGAAGGATGGGTGAGCGGGATGACCACGCCAAGAGAGGACTCGGTTTCCTCGCCTGACATCGAGGAGAGCCGCCGGAAGCCGAACCCGAGCCCGACCCGCACGCGGAATTGCTCGCTCGGCTTCGGGCGCGGAACGCCGCCAGTGAGGTCAACTACCGGATCAAGAGCGGGGACGTGCCGTGAGTACCCCGGAGTTCGCCGTCGATGCGGACCAGCCGACGTTGTTCGTCATGGAGTGCGTGACCTGCGGGTTCTTCGGGCCAAAGGGGCAGGACGCGGAGGACGGGGCCGAGTGGGCCAGTCAGCACCGCGCGCTGCATCCGGATCACCTCGGCTACCGCGAACACATCACCCGCGCCTACCGGTTCGAGGCCGGTGACGTGGCATGACCGGGGAGCCGATCATCAAGGGTGCGGACTGGGTCCTCACCGACGACCACGGGCCCGGGGCGCCCAGCGGCATATACGGCGTGGAGTGCATGGCCTGCGAGGCCCGCTCGCCGCTCTTCGACGACGACGCGAAGCCCGTTGCGGTCTGGACCGTTCAGCACACCGCCCAACACCCGGACCACGACCTGTTTCTCGCGCGGGCGGAAAAGCACTGGCGCGTCGTGCGCCGCCGGCATGAGGACGAGAACCCGGACCCGCCGCAGAAGCCGGTGCTGGCGTTTCTGGACCGGGCGTTCGGGCCGGCGTTCGTCGGGCTGATGTGCCTGGGCACCGCCCTGACCGGCTACTTCATCTCCCTCAACTGATCAACAAGGACAAACAACTTCATGCTCATCACCTTCATGGTCCTGGCAACCACCCGGGACGGGCACCTGCTGATGGTCCAGGGCACAGACGGCTGGACGCTGCCCCACGGCACCATCCCACCCGGCCGCTGCCCCGTCCTCACCGCACGCGAAACGCTGATGGACACCACCGGCTACGACCGAGGCGTCACCGACGCCTACGCCATCAGCCTCACCCACCACCCCACCAACACCCTCACCTACGTCCTGGACGGCGGACACACCCCCACCATCCCCACCGGCGCACACAAACACCTCCCCACCAACGCCGCCTGGCTCCCCCTCCGCGAACTCCACGAACCACCCCCCATCATCCGCAACGCCCTCACCGCCGCCGCCCAACGACGCCGCGTACCCGTACTCATCAACGGCGAACGCCCCGACGCCGCCTACACCTAGAACAGAAACAGAGAAAAGCACATGGCACAGCAGACCGTCATCATCCTCGTCACCACCCGCAACGGATACGCCCTCCTCCACCGCGACCAACTGCCACAGGCCACCGTCCCCAACCACGGCGACCTCGCCCTCACCGGACAACTCACCCTCGCCCGCCAGACCGGCCACCTCACCGACATCACCCGCGCCTGGACCGTCCAACCCACCACCGCCCACGGCGAGTTGTGGGTACTCGACGGCGGAACGTTCAACACCGTCCCCGACGTCACCGAGGACACCAACCCCAACGCCCGCTGGGCACCCATCACCTCCCTCACCGACAACGCCGCCGTCCAGGAAGCCCTCGACGCCGCCAACACCGACATCAGCATTCAACTTCCCGCTGCCTGAACCTGATGTAAACGGCCGTCGGCCCCGAGGGGCCGACGGCCAGGGCTCGGTGGTCCGGGGCGTCAGCGCATGGTGATGACGTTGCCGGTGATCAGGTCGGCGTCGTAGGAGACGAGGAACGCGACGGTGGCCGCGACCTCCGCCGGGTTGGCGATATGGAAGTGGGACGAGCTGGCCCTGACGTAGTCGCGGACCTCGTCGGTGACCCAGCCGGTGTCGGTGACCGGCGGGTGCACGACATTGGCCGTGATGCCGTCGGGGACCAGCTCGACCGCGGCCGACATCGTGTAGTGGGTCTGGGCGGCCTTGGCCGCGCCATAGGAGACCTCGCCCGGGAAACCGAGGTCGCCGCCCGAGGTGAGGCCGACGATGCGGCCCCAGTCGGCCTCGCGGGCCCGGTGGCGGCGGGCGAGTTCGGCGATCAGCAGGGCCGGGGCGTGGGCGTCGACGGCGAACTGCTGGCTGATCGTCTCGTGATCGACCGGGACCGTGGTGCGACCGAACTGATCTGGTTCGCCGTCGAAGCGGAAGGTGTCCTGAACCCAGCCGGACGCGTTGTTGATCAGAATGTCGACGGGGCCGAGCAGTTCCTCCGCCGCGTCGAAGATCCGGGCCGGGGCGGTGGGGTCCCTGAGGTCGGCCTCGAAGGCCGCGGCCCGACCACCGCGATCGCGGATCTCCAGGGCGACCTCCTCACCGGACGAGCTGGGGTCCCTGTGGAAACCGTCCTTCCGGTGGGCGTGCCTGCCGGCGGGTTTGCCGTCCTCCTCGTCCTCGGCCCGCAGATAGGCGCAGAGCACGGCGATGTCGTTCCTGGCGAGCGTCTCGGCGATGGCGGCCCCGATGCCGTGGTTGGCGCCGGTCACGATGGCCACATGCCTGGGTGAGCTGTCCATACGGAAAGCCGTAGCATGCTTGCGCACGGTCACCAAGCCGATTTTCCGGCGCTGTTGACGCACGGCCGGGGTGGACACCAGGTGTCCGGAGACGGTGCGGCCCGGCGGGTCGGGTGCCGGCGGGGCCCGTGCCGGCGCGGTGCCCCGCGCCCGGGCACGCCCCGCAGCCCCTCGGCGACCGCCCGCACGCACGGGTAGAAACAGCAGGTCAGGGTGGGTGTACGTTCGTACACCCGAGGTGTACTCTCGGCCGGGTGACGGACTACTTCGCCGGGGATTCCCGCACCCAGCACGAGCGGATGCTCGCCGGAGACCTCTATATCGCCGACGATCCGGAGATCCTGCGGGCGCAGCAGCGCGCCGTCCGCCTGGCCGCCGAGTACCAGGCTGCCTATGCCACCGATATCGAGGGCGCGCAGCCGATCATCCGCGAGTTGATCGGCGATCTCGGCGCGGAGGCGCACATCAGGCCACCGCTGTTCGTCGACTACGGCACCTATGTCTCCGTCGGCGACCGGACCTTCATCAACTACAACTTCACCGCGCTCGACGTGGCGAGGATCACCATCGGGCAGGACTGCCAGATCGGCCCCCAGGTGCAGTTGCTGACCCCGACCCACCCCCTGGAGCCGGGGCCTCGGCGCGACAAGCTGGAGGCGGCCAAGCCGATCACCATCGGGGACAACGTATGGCTCGGCGGTGGCGTGATCGTGCTGCCCGGCGTCACCATCGGCGACAACTCCGTGATCGGCGCCGGGTCGGTCGTCACCAGGGACATTCCGGCCGATGTGCTCGCCCTCGGCAACCCGGCCAAGGTGATCAGGCCGCTCCAGGACGACACCACGGCCATAGGAGACCCGGGACACGGGGCGGGCTGATGGCGATCGGGCAGCACGATCCGGACCGGCGCGAGCGGATCATCGAGGCCGCGTTGGAGCTGATCGCCGAGCAGGGCGTCGCCGGCACCTCGCACCGTAAGGTCGCCGCTCGCGCCGGCGTGCCGCTGGGCTCGATGACCTACCACTTCAACGGCATGGACGAGCTGCTGCGCGAGGCGTTCACCCGTTTCTCGGACACCGTCGTGGCCGTTTTCGAGGCGCGTCTCGGTGCCGCCGGCGGCATCGAGGAGGCCCGCGAGGCGGTCGCCGATCTCGTTCATCATCTGTCCAGCGGCGACCAGGGCAACCAGCGGGACATCGTCCTCACCCATGAGCTGTACACGCTGGCGGCGCGCGAGCCGGCCTTTCGGGAGCTGACCCGCGCCTGGATGAGCCGCAGTCGGCGGGCCCTCGAATGGCATTTCGATCCGGCCACCGCTCGCCAGCTCGACGCGCTGATCGAGGGGCTTTCCATCCACCGCGCGCTGGAGACCGAACCGCATGAACGCGCGCTGACCGTCGAGGCGATCATCCGGATCACCACGCCCCCCGCCGGATAGAGCGCCCGAGCGCCCTCCCCCACACCCCCGAGCCCCGCCTGCACCTCGCACGCCCCGAGAGAGATCGCCATGCCCCGCACCACGCCCGACCGTCCCGTCCAGGCACGGCTCGCGGTCGCCGCGCTGTTCTTCGTCAACATCACCACGCCCCCCGCCGGATAGAGCGCCCGAGCGCCCTCCCCCACACCCCCGAGCCCCGCCTGCACCTCGCACGCCCCGAGAGAGATCGCCATGCCCCGCACCACGCCCGACCGTCCCGTCCAGGCACGGCTCGCGGTCGCCGCGCTGTTCTTCGTCAACGGCTTCGTCTTCGCCAACGTCGTCCCGCGCTATCCGGAGATCAAGTCCGATCTCGGCCTGTCGAACGCCGCGTTGGGCACCGCCATCGCGGCCATGCCGTTGGGCGCGCTGGTGTTGGGGTTGGCGGCGAGCCCGTTGATCAGACGGTTCGGGTCGGCGCGTACGGCGGTCGTCGCCCAGCTGCTGGCGGGGGCGAACCTGCTGCTGGTGGGCACGGCGCCGCATTTCACGCTGCTCTGCACGGCGATGTTCCTGGCCGGTTCGCTGGACGCGGTCACCGATGTGGCGATGAACGCGCACGGGATGCGGGTGCAACGTCGCTACGGGCGGTCGATCCTCAACTCCTTCCATGGGCTGTGGAGCGTCGGCGCCGTGCTGGGCGGCATAGTCGGGGCCGGGGCGGCCCAGTTGGAGATCGCCCTGGTCGTCCATCTGGCCGTGATCGGGGCGCTGGCCGTGGTCTGCGCGCTCACCACCCTCAGGTTCCTGCTGCCCGGGCCCGAGGACTCCGAGCGCGGCCCGGCCGCCGAGGGGGTGCCGGTCGTCGCCGGCCGGCGGGCGCTGTCCCGGCCGGTGCTGATCGCGTTCGCGGTGCTGGGGCTGATGACGGCGGCCACCGCCGTGGTCGAGGACGCGCCCAGTTCCTGGGGGGCGAACTATCTGCAGAACGAGTTGAGTTCCAGCCCGTTTGTCGGCGGTCTCGCCTTTATGGCGTTGCAGGGCGCGCAGACCGTCGGCCGGCTGCTGGGCGACCGGGTGGTGCAGCGGCTCGGGGACCGTACGACGGCCAGGGTCGGCGGGCTGCTGGTGCTGGTGGGCATGGGGGTGGCGCTGCTGTGGCCGTCCGTCGCCACCACGGTGGTCGGGTTCGCGCTCTGTGGTCTGGGCATCGCGACGCTGATCCCGGCGGCCTTCCACGCGGCGGACGAGATCCCGGGGTTGACGCCGGGTGCGGGCATCACGGTGGCTGCTTTCCTGCTGCGGATCGGGTTCCTGGTGTCGCCGCCGATGATCGGTCTGATCGCGGACGCCGAGTCCATTCGGCTCGGTCTGGTGTTGGTGCCGGTCGCCGGCGTGGTGATCCTGCTGACCTCGGGCATCCTCGCGACCAGGCCGTCGGGCGACACGCCCACGGCGCCGACGAGCACCATCGAGGCGGCGTCCCGCACCTGAACGCCGCCTCTCCTGAACGCCCCGCGCCGAGACGCCCCGGGCCCGAGACGCCCCGCGCCGAAACGCGCCGGCGTCGCCGAGGCGGCGCGGGCAGCAACACGACGCGGGGGCCCCAGACATAGGGCACAGACATAGGGTCACTCGCCCCCGCCCTCGACGATCTTCGGAACCGGAACTCGCGCGTGACCTGCGACGTTGCGATGATCTTTGCGCGCGCCATAGACAGCGCATCCCGCTGGGTCTATAAAACGATCCCATGTCTAGGTCATGCCCCACGCTTGACTTCCTCCCCCTCGTGGACGAGGGGGGTTCCTACGGCTCGCGCCGTGGGGGTTTCTGCTTCGACGCCGACTGCCCGCCCGGAGTACTCCGTTGAGGTCTTACACCAGCTCCACAGACAGACACCGTCAGCCCGACGGCCAGAACGTTGTGGGCCGCGTTCACGTCCCGGTCATGAGTCGCCCCGCAACCGTCGCACGTCCAGACACGGACGTGCAGCAGCATCTCGCTCCGCACGGTGCCGCAGGTCGAGCACAGCTTGGAGGAGGGAAAGAAGCGATCGACCGCGATCACTTCCCGCCCGTACCAGGCCGCCTTGTACTCCAACATGCCCCTGAACTCCGACCACGCCGCGTCCGAGATGGCGCGGGCCAGCGAGTGGTTCCGCACCATGTTCCGAACCGACAGGTCCTCGATCACGATCGTTTGGTGTTCACGAACGAGTCGAGTGGTCAGCTTGTGCAGGTGATCACGCCTGCGATCAGCGATCCGGGCATGCACCTTGGCGACCTTGCGGCGGTCCTTGGCACGGTTGGCCCCCTCCCCCTTGGCCTTGCGGGCCAGCCGCCGCTGCGCCTTGGCGAGACGGGCACGATCGCGGCGCTCGTGCCTGGGGTTGGTGATCTTCTCGCCGGTGGAGAGGGTCAGCAGGTGATCCAGCCCGACATCGATACCGACGGCCGTATCGACCGTCGGGAGCGGCGCAAGGGTCGGGTCCTGGACCAGGATGGACACGTGCCAGCGTCCGGCCGGGTCCTGGGAGACGGTCACCGTGGACGGGGACGCGCCCTCGGGCAGAGGACGGGACCACACGATGTCCAACGGCTGATCCATCTTCGCCAGGGTCAGGCACCCGTCTCGGAACCGGAACGCGGAGGCGGTGTACTCCGCCGACCTCCGCGACCTCTTCCGCGACTTGAAACGCGGGTACCCGGCCCGCTTGCCGAAGAAGTTGCTGAACGCCACCTGAAGATGCCGCAGCGCCTGTTGCAGCGGGACGGAGGAGACATCGTTGAGGTACGCGAACTCCTCGGTCTTCTTCCAGACCGTCAGCATCGCCGAGGTCTGGCCGTAGCTCACCCGCTCCTGCCGACCCCACGCCTCCGTACGCGCCGCAAGAGCCAGGTTGTAGACCTTCCGCACACATCCGAAGGTCCGCGACAGCTCCACCGCCTGCGCATCCGTCGGATAGAAGCGGTACTTGAACGCCCGCTTCACATGGGTGGCCTTCACAGCTCACATGATACTGAATCAAATCACGACAATCCGCCGGTAGTTGCTGGTGGACGCCGGTCCGCCCCGACGGCGAACCGGCTTTCCCTGCCCTGCTCCGCAGGAGCTGCGTTTCCTCCCCCGGCTGAAGCCGGGGGAATCCACGAAAGAGTCCCGATGAGCGATATGCCGTCGGCGGCTCAACAGCCGCTGCGGGCATACCCGTTGGCGGAGCGCCGCCCGGTCCGTCCCACCGCGCGTTCCGTCCCTCGTCCGACCGTCCGTCAGCCTGCCCGAGGAGAAGACCGACGTGAAGCTCCAGACCACCAGGCTGGCCGGCGTGCTCGCGCTGACCGCCGTCCTGCTCACCGCCTGCGCCGACGACACCGGCGGCAGCGGTGAGGGCACGATCGGCGTCGACTACCCCAGGTCCGACACGGACTTCTGGAACTCGTACATCGACTATGTGCCCCAGTACGCCGAGGAGTTGGGGCTCGACATGAAGACCACCAACTCGGGCAACGATGTCGCCACCCTGACATCCAACGTCCAGACGTTCATGAGTCAGGGCGTCGAGGGCGTGGCCATCGCGCCGCAGGACACGGCGGCCGTCGCGCCGGTGCTGCAGTCGCTGGCCGAGCGGGACATCCCGGTGGTGACCGTGGACACCAGGCCCGACGAGGGCGAGGTGTTCATGGTGGTGCGCGCGGACAACCGCGCCTATGGCGAGCAGGCGTGCCACTACCTCGGTACCCAACTGGGGGGTGCGGGCAAGGTGGTGATGCTCCAGGGCGATCTGGCCTCGATCAACGGCCGGGACCGCACCGAGGCGTTCAACGAGTGCATGGCGGCCGAGTATCCCGATGTCCAGGTGCTGGGCGAGGCCACCAACTGGGACGCGGCCACGGCGGCGCAGAAGCTCCAGACCACGTTGATCGCCAATCCGGATGTGCGGGGCGTCTACATGCAGGCGAGCTTCGCGCTCACCGGCACGCTCCAGGTGTTGGAGCAGCTGGACATGGCGGTGCCGCCGGAGGATCCGAACCATGTGTTCGTGATCTCCAACGACGGCATTCCGCAGGAGCTGCAGCTGATCGGCGAGGGAAAAATCGACGCCACGGTGTCCCAACCGGCCGATCTCTACGCCGAGTACGCGCTCACCTACCTCCGGGCGGCGCTCGACGGGGAGACCTTCGAGCCGGGCCCGACCGACCACGGCAGCGTCATCGTCGAGGTCAGGGACGGCCTGTTGGAGGACCAGCTGCCGGCGCCGCTGGTCACCAGGGACGGCGGAACGTACGGCGGCGTGGAGAGCCTGAAGTACGACGACGCGTCCCTGTGGGGCAACAACATGGGCTGACGCCCGTCAGCACGGTTCGCGCCGGAGAGGCGCGCGTTCAGGCCGGAAAGGGGTGAGCGGTGCGGGACGAGGAGCGGGTGCGGGTGACGGCCGACGAGCGGAGAACGTTCGCGGTGCGGGCCGTCGGGGTGAGCAAACGCTATGGCTCGACGGTGGCGTTGGACCGGGCCGGGGTGGCGGTCGCGACCGGTGAGACCCATGCGCTGGTCGGGCGGAACGGGGCCGGCAAGTCGACGCTGGTCTCGATCATCACCGGCCTGAACAGGGCGGACGAGGGCGAGATCAGCTTCGACGGCGAGCCGGCGCCCCGACTGGCCGACCGGGAGGGCTGGCGGCGCCGGGTGGCCTGCGTCTACCAGAAGTCCACGGTGATACCGGGGTTGACGGTGGCGGAGAACCTTTTCCTGCACCGGCAGCCCACCAACCGCTGGGGCGCGGTGCGTTGGCCGACGCTGCGGCGGCAGGCGCGGGAACTCCTGGACGAATGGGGGGTGGAGGCGGACGTCCACCAGCTGGCACGTGATCTCACCGTGGAGCAGCGGCAGTTCGTGGAGATCGCGCGGGCGCTCTCGGGCGGCGCGCGGTTCATCGTGCTGGACGAGCCGACGGCGCAGCTGGACGCGGCGGCCATCGCGCGGCTCTTCCGGCGGATCCGGGACCTCCAACAGCTGGGCGTCACCTTTCTGTTCATCAGTCACCATCTGCAGGAGGTCTACGACCTCTGCGACACGGTGACCGTGTTCAGGGACGCGCGGCATATCGTCACCGCGCCGGTGTCCGAGCTGGGCAAGCACGACCTGGTCGCCGCGATGACCGGGGAGGACGCCGCCGGGTCGGGGCATCTGCGGGAGCGGCGCGGCTCTCCGCCGGCCGACGCGTCGCCGGTGCTCACCGTGGCCGAACTCACCCTCGGCGACCGCTATCGCCAGGTGGGATTCACCGTCGGGGGCGGCGAGATCGTCGGCCTGGCGGGGGCGGCGAGCAGCGGACGGATCGAACTGGCCGAGACCGTCGCCGGGTTGCGGGCGGCGGACGCCGGCACGGTCGAGGTGGCCGGGCGCCGGCCCCGTCCCGGCGATGTGCCGGCGGCACTGGCGGCCGGCGTCGGCTTCGTTCCCGAGGACCGCCACCACCAGGGCCTGGTGCCCGAGATGTCGATCGGCGACAACACGACGCTGACCGTCCCCGAACGCCTGGGTCCCGGCGGCCTGTTGGACCCGCGCCGGCGGGACGCGCTGGCCGGGGAGATGATCCGGCATCTCGCGATCAAGACGCCCGGCCCCTCGATGCCCGTCTCCGGTCTTTCGGGGGGCAACCAGCAGAAGGTGGTGATGGCCAGGGCGCTGGCCAACCAGCCGAGGCTGCTGGTGCTGATCAACCCGACCGCCGGGGTCGATGTGCGGTCCAAGGAGTTCCTGCTCGGCAAGGCGGAGGAGGTGGCGCGCTCCGGCACCGGCGTGCTGATCGCCTCCGACGAGTTGGACGATCTGGCGCTCTGTGACCGGGTGTTGGTCATGTTCAAGGGTCGGCTCGTCGCGGAGTTCACCGCGGGCTGGACGGACAACGAGCTGGTCACCGCCATGGAAGGGGTATACGCCGATGTCTGAACCCGTTCTCGCCGACCGTCCCACGGGCGAGGTGGGGGCCGGCGGCCCCGGCTCCCCCCGGCTGTTGGGCGGCCGGATACCGATCGCCAGACTGCGGGAGTTCGCCCTGGTGCCGGCGATCGTCGCGGTGGCGATCGCCGGCTGGATCGTCGATCCGGTCTTTGTCCAACGACAGAACCTGATCAACATCCTTCAGACCATGTCCGAGATCGCTCTGCTGGTGCTGGCCCAGGCACTGGTGCTGATCGTTCGGAAGATGGATCTCTCCCTGGAATCGACCATGGGGCTGGCGCCCGGGGTCGCGGCCTGGCTCACCGTGAGCGAGGCGGGACAGGGTCTCGACCTGCTGCCCGGCGCCCTGTCGGTGCCGATCGCGCTGGCGGTCGGGGTGGCGATCGGCCTGGTCAACGCGCTGCTGATCGTCCGCTTCGGGCTCAGCGGCTTTATCGTCACCCTGGGCATGCTGATCATGCTGCGCGGCATGCTCACCGGGATATCCGGCGGCCAGACGTTCTTCCAACTGCCCAGTTCCATGAGCTACTTGGGCACCACCAAATGGGCGGGACTGCCGGCCTCCGTCTGGCTCTGCCTGACGCTGTTCGCCATCGGGATCTTCGTCCTCGGCTACACCGGCTTCGGCCGCTCGCTCTACGCCATCGGCGGCAACGAGGACGCGGCCAGGGCGGCCGGCATCCGCACCCGCCGCACCGTCGCCATCGTGTTGATCGTCGCCGGACTGCTCGCCGCCCTCGGCGGACTGCTGCTCTCCGGACGACTCGGCTCCGTCGCCGCCGCCCAGGGCGACGGCGCCATCTTCACGGTCTTCGCCGCCGCCGTCATCGGCGGCGTCAGCCTCAGCGGCGGACGCGGCAGCCTCTTCGGCGCGTTCACCGGCATCCTGTTGCTCTTCATGATCCAGAACGTCCTCACCCTCGGCGGCGTCCCGGCGGAGTGGATCGACGCCCTCAACGGCTCGATCATCCTGCTGGCCCTCGTGATGTCCCGCATCACCAGTGGAAAGGCGCAGGATTAGCGCGGCGTCCGGAGCCGGGACACACCGCCCGCGAGGCCACTGTGCGGGGTCGAAGTCGGCTTGTCCAGAGGCGTCACAAGTTGAGTAAAGGTTAAGTAATGTCGCAGGTGGGGGGCCTGAAATAAGGTCCGAACCAACTTGACCGGGCTATGGACGCGCCCCCCGGAACGCGTCTACGTTAAGCGCCACGTTCAAGCGTTTCGGAGGTATCCCGATGACCGCGTCCCGGGAGAACCAGGGCTCGCCGCGGCTGACGATCAGGGATGTCGCCGCGCGGGCCGGGGTTTCGCGTGCGGCGGTCTCGTTGGCCTTCAACGACAAGCCGGGCGTCTCCGCCACCACCCGCGCCCATATCCTCGCCACCGCGCGGGAGATGGGCTGGGAGCCCAACCTCTCGGCCCGGGCGCTCGGCCAACGCGGCACCGGGACCGTGGGGTTGGCGATCTGCCGGCCCGCCCGTCAACTCGGCCTCGAACCCTTCTATATGGAGTTCATCTCCGGCATGGAGGGGGTGCTCGCCGAGCGGTCCAGCGCGCTGCTGCTGCGTCTGGTGCGCGATATGAACGAGGAGTTGGACCTGCAGCGGCACTGGTGGCGTTCCGGGCAGATCGCCGGTTCGGTGCTGGTGGACTTCCACCAGGAGGATCCGAGGGTGCCGGTGCTCTCCGCCCTCGGCCTGCCGGCCGTCGCCGTCGGACACCCCTCCCTCACCGGCCCGTTCCCCGCGCTCTGGACGGACGACGGCACCGCCGTCACCGAATGCGTGCGCTATCTCGCGGCGCTCGGGCACCGCTCGCTGGCCCGGGTCGGCGGTTCGGCCGAGCTGGGGCACAGCGCCATCAGGGCCGCCGCGTTCGCCGCCACCGTCGCCGAGTTGGGCCTGGACGAGGGCCGTCAGCTGGCCACCGACTTCTCCGGCGAGGAGGGCGCGCGGGCCACCCGTTCCCTGCTGTCCGCCGCGCGCCGGCCGACCGCGATTCTCTATGACAACGATGTGATGGCCGTCGCCGGGCTCTCCGTCGCCGCCGAGATGGGACTCGAGGTCCCGGCGGATGTCTCCCTGTTGGCCTGGGACGACTCCCAGCTGTGCCAGCTGACCCGCCCCACCCTCTCCGCCATGAGCCACGATGTGCACGCCTTCGGCGCGGAGGTGGCCCGCGCGCTCTTCGACCTGCTGGCGGGCAGGCGGATCTCCGCCCGCCGGATGCCGACGCCCGCCCTCACCCCCCGCGCCTCCACCGGACCACCGCCGCCCCCCTGAACCACCGTTTCCACAAAGGGCAGTTGCCCGACGACATCCCGCACCCGCCGCACGTCCCACCCGGCGGGCGCGGGCGAACCCCCAACCGGAAGGTCGACTTGTCATGCGCATGCCTAGATTGTTGTTCGCTCTCGCCACCGTCGGCGTCACCGCCGGCGCCTTGACGCTCAACTCCGCCGCCAGCGCACCCGCGTTCCCCCCGACCCCGAAGCAGGAGGTGCTCGCCTACCTCAACGGCATCAGCGGCTCGAACATCGTCTCCGGCCAGCACAACAAGGAGCCCGCAAACCAGCCCGGCCAGTACACCCGCCAGGTCCACGACATCACCGGCCAGTGGCCGGGGCTGTGGGGCGGGGACCTGATGTTCCGCGCCGAGGACATCGCCAACCGGCAGTCCGTGATCGACCAGGCCCGCACCGAATGGCAGAACGGCTCCCTGGTCACGCTCACCTGGCACGCCTGCCCGCCGACCGGCGGGACCTCCTGCGAGTTCGAGGGCGGCGTCAAGTCCAACATCTCCGACCAGCAGTTCGCCGAGATCGTCACCGAGGGCACCGGCCTGCACGCCGAGTGGCTGCGCCGGCTGGACGCCGTGGTCCCCTACCTCCGCCAACTCCAGGACGCCGGCGTGCCGGTGCTCTTCCGCCCGTTCCACGAGATGAACGAGTCATGGAACTGGTGGGGCAACCGGCCCGGCCCCAACGGGAGTTCACGGCTCTTCCAGATCACCCACGACTACCTCGCCGACGCCCAGGGCCTGGACAACCTGATCTGGGTGTGGAACGTCCAGGACAACCCGGCCGGCGGCTGGGACGCCTACTACCCGGGCGACGACTATGTCGAGGTCGCCTCGCTCGACGTCTGGTACAAGGACCTGCCCAGCGACGGCGACTACCGGCAGCTCCAGTCCATCGCGGGTGACCGGCCCATCGCACTGGCCGAGATGGGCAAGGTGCCCGCGCCCTGGCTGCTGGACTCCCAGACCCGCTGGAGCTACTTCATGATCTGGTCCGAACAGCTCCGCGGCAACAACTCCAACGCCGAGATCCAGGAAACCTACTTCCACCCCCGGGTGTTCAACCAGGGCGAGGTCCATCTCCCGTAGACCGGTGGGACGTTGGCCGCCCCGGTCGGGGCGGCCAACGTTCCTGGTGGTCCCTGACCACTTCCGCTGGTGGGCGATGGGCGACTACACCTGCGCGCCGAGGGGACGGGGAGGCCGGGGAGGGCCGGGAGCCGGCCGGTGAGTGAACCCACAGGACCGGGGCAGGGGTGCACCTGGGAGGATGTCCGCGTCGCACCGGTAAGTGAGTTGGAGAGCCATGGAGTTGCAACAGCACGGAGTGCCGCACACGGCGCGGGTCTATGACTACTACCTGGGCGGCAAGAGCTACTACGAGATAGACCAGCAGGCCGGGGACTCGGTGCTCCAGGTCTGGCCGGGCGCGCGGAAGGCCGCGCAGACCAACCGCCGTTTCATGCACCGCGCGGTGCGTCACCTCGCCGAGCGCGGCGTGCGGCAGTTCCTGGACATCGGCACCGGCATCCCGACCGAGCCGAACCTGCACCAGGTCGCGCAGGGGGTGGCCGCCGATTCCCGGGTGGTCTACGCGGACAAGGACAAGCTGGTGCTGGTCTATGCCGACGCGCTGATGCGCAGCACGCCCGAGGGGCGCACGGCGTATATCCAGGCGGATGTGGCGCGGGACCACGAGCGCATCCTCACCCAGGCGTTCGAGGTGCTGGACCGGGACCGCCCGGTGGCGCTCTCCCTGGTCGCGCTGCTGCACTTCGTGCCCGACGACCAGGGCGCGCGCGAGGTGGTCGCGGCGCTGGTGGACGCGCTGCCGTCGGGTTCGGCGCTGGTGCTCTCGCATGGCACGCACGACTTCGACGAGAACGTGATGCGGCGGGTGGAGGCGATCTACCAGCAGGGCGGAATGGCGGCCCAGTCGCGCAGCCGGGAGGAGATCCTCGGCTTCTTCGAGGGCCTTGAGCTGGTGGACCCGGGCATTGTGCCGCCGCACCAGTGGCGGCCGGGCGACGACGAAGTGCCGGACGAGGCCGAGGCGTTGAGCCGCGAGGTCTCCATGTGGGCGGCGGTCGGCATCAAGCCGTAGGGCCGAGGCGGCGCCCCGGCCCTCCTGGGACGCCGGCCGGGGCGCCTCGGTCACCCGGTCACGGCGCGCCGCGACCACGCCCGCCAGAGCCGCGCGTAGGCGCCTCCGGCGGCGAGCAGCGCGTCGTGCGGTCCTGACTCCACGACGCGCCCCTCGGCCATGACGACGACCCGGTCGGCGCCCACCGCCTGCGTCAACCGGTGGGCGATCACCAGGGCGCTGCTGCCCCCGATGGCCTCGGCGGTGGCCCGGTCCAGCGCGCGGGCGGCCCTGGCGCCGGTCTCGGCGGTCGCCTCGTCCAGCACCACCACCCGGGGCCTGGCCAACACCACCCGGGCCAGCGCCAGTTGCTGGGCCTGCTCGTTGGTGAGCGGCAACGCCTCCGGGCCGACCCGGGTGTCGGCGCCGTCCTCCAGCGCGAAGACCCATTCGGCGCCGACCGCCCGGAGCGCGGCGGCCAACGCGTCGGGGGCGGCGTCCGGCGCGGCCAGCCGCAGATTGTCGGCGACGGTGCCGCTGAAGACCCGCACCTCCTGGGTGACCAGCAGCACGCCGGCCTCGGCTGCGGCCCCCGGCACCACCGGATCGCCGTCCAGCAACACCCGTCCTGAGCCGGGCGCGTGGATGCCGGCGACCAGCCCCGCCAGACTGGACTTGCCCGACCCCGAGGCGCCGACCACGGCGACCCGTTCGCCCGGCTCGACGGTCAACGAGACGCCGCGCACGGCGGGCCGGTCCGGCTGGTAGGAGAAGGTGACGTCCTCGATGCTCAACCGGGCCGGAACGCCCGCCCGTCGCGCCTCCCGCTGCCGCCGGGTGGCGCGCGGCACCGCCGTCGTCTCCCGGATGCCGACCACGCCGAACAGCCGGCTGAGTCCGGCCATCGCCCGTTGCAGCGCGTCGAGTTCGGCGAGCACGATGCCGATCGGGTCGAAGAGCCGGAAGTACAACAGCGCGGCGGTGGTCGCGGCGCTGATGGAGACGCTGTCCGACGACGTCAGCCAGGCGCCGACCGCCAACACCGACGCCAGACCGACGAACTCGGCGCCGTTCAGCCCGTTGTAGAAGCCGGCCCTGAGCCGGGTGGCCTCAAGACCGGGGACGATCGCGGCCTCGGAAGCGGCGGCCACCCGCCGCGAGTGGCGCGCGGAACGGCCGGTGCCGACGATGGTGTCCTCGCTGCTGAACACCTCGACCAGCTCACCCGTGCGCTGCCCCTCGGCGACCCGCAGCCGCCGGTAGACCGGCCCCGACCTGGCCAGGAACCAGCGGGTGACCCACACCTGGATGGGCACGGCGACCAGCGCGCCCAGCGCGAACCTCGGGTCCAGCACGGCCAGCCCGGCCGCCGTGGCCACGATGGTGAACGCGGACGCCGTCAACGCGGGCAGCACGCCACCGACGGCCTCGCCGACCGCCTCCACATCGCCGGAGACCCTGCTCACCACATCGCCGACACCGGCCTTCTCCAACCGCGCCTGCGGCAGGCCGAGAGCGGTCCCGAACGCCTCCTCGCGCAGATCGGCCAGCGCGGACTGGAAGAGCCGGGCCAGCACGGCATGCGCGAACCGCCCGACCAAGGCGGCCACCACCCCCGCCACAACGATGCCGACGGCGGCGCCGACGACGAACGAGGTGGACTTCCCCTCACTGACGGCGGCGACGATCTGCCCCAACAACGCGGGCGCGGCCAGGCCACAGACGGATGCCACGACAAACAGCAGCGCGACCCCCGCGAGAGCGTACGGGCGCCGCGCCAACCGCCGCCAAGCCTCCCTCCGAGCCTCCCGCGGCCCCATGATCGGCAACAACTCCCCGTCCGCATCCCCGCCTCCGGCGGGGGCGGAGGAACCAACGCCGGCGGCGTCGGCGCCGCTGCCCGGCGCGGGGGCGGCGGTGCCGCCTCCGGCGGGGGCAGCGGTCGGGGAACCAACGACGGGGGCGTGGGCGCCCTCGTCCGACGCGGGGACAGGGTTGCCGCCGCTGGCGGGGGCGTCGGCGCCCTCGACCGGCGCGGGAGCGGGAGTGACACCTCCGGCGGAGGCAGCAGTCGGGGATCCAACGCTGGCGACATCGGCGCCCTCGCCCCGCGTGAGGGCCGGGGTGGCGGCGGTGGCGCTGTCGGCCGGTCTGGCGTCTGCGGCAGCAGAGCCAGTGGCGCCTTCGTCCGACGCGGGGGCGGGGGCCGCGTCGTCCTTGGCGCTGCCAGGGGTGCCGGTGCCGGGCGCGTCCTCGGGGCGCGCGACGGTTCCAGAGGGCAACACGACACCGGCCTCGTCCGAACCGTCGGAGACATCACCCGCACCGGGGACCGGCCCCGCGCCGCCGGCGCCGGCCGAACCCCCCGGGCCGGCGGAGCCGTTCACACCGTTCGCCGCCCCCTGCCCACCGCCGCCTGCGGCGGTGGGCACGGCGGCGGGGCCGTTCGTGGCCGAACCGGCGGAGCCAGTCGCGGAGCCGTCAAGGTTCATGCTCCGACCAACTCTCGGTAGGTGGCGGACTGTTGGAAGAGGTCGGCGTGTTCGGCCATGGTCCAGCCGCCGTCGAGTCGGGCGGCGACGGTGTCGCAGGTGGCGAGCAGGGCGGGGCTGGTGGTGACCAGCACGACGGCCCGGTCGTCGATCCCCTTCAGGCCGTGGGCGATATGGGACTCGGTGACGGCGTCCAGCGCGGTGGTCGGGTCCTGGAGGACCAGCAGGGGCGGCGAGGCGTGCAGGGCTCGCGCCAGCAGAATGCGTTGTCGCTGGCCGCCGGAGAGCGTTCCGCCGCCGGCGGCTATCCGTTCGGCATAGCCGTCGGGCAGCAACCGTGCCACCTCGTCGAGCGCCGCGATCCGCAGCGCCTCGTCGTCCAGTGGCGCGTCCAGCACGACGTTGTCGCTCAGCGTGTCGGTGAGCACCCGGGTGGTGCCGCCCTGTACATGGAGGCTGGCGCGGGACTGGTCGGGGGTGAGGGTGGCGAGGTCCCGGCCCTCGACGGTGATCCGTCCCGGTTCGACGGGGACGCGTCGTGCCAGGGCCTCGACCAGGGCGACGGCCTCGGCCTGGTCGTCGAAGACCAGGCCGAGGCGCTGCCCGGGCCGGGCCGTGATCGCGGGCCAACGGCCATCCGGGTGCGGGGAGATGACGAGAGTGCCGACGGTCGGCTCCGTTTCGGGCGCCGGGGCCGCGGACGGCCGGACGGCCGGTGCGGTGGCAAGGAGGTCGGCCACCCGCCGCGCGGAGGCGCGTTGTTGGGCCAGGTCGAGGCCGAAGACGCCGAGCCGCGCCATGGGTTCCTGGATGAACTGGGCGAGTCCGACGACGGCGACGAGTTGGCCGACGCTGATCTCGCCGTCCAGCGCGCGCAGTCCGGAGATCAGCGCGATCACCGAGGTGAGCAGCGCGGAGAAGACCACGCTCACCCCGAAGAAGCTGGCCTTGGAGCGGATCGCGCGCACCGCCGCGTCCAGCGAGCGGCGGCTGGCCGTCCGGTAGCGGGCGGCGGCCTCGTCCTCCGCGCCGATGCCCTTGATGACGCGGACGCCGGAGACGAACTCCGTGGCGAGCCCGTACGCGGTGGCCGACGCGGCCTGTTCGGCGCCGCTGCGGCGCTCCAGGGGGCGCGAGATCAGCTGCATCAGGCCCAGGGAGACGGGGGTGGCGACCAGCACGATCAGGCCCAGCGCGGGCGAGATATGGAGCAGGGCCACGGTGGAGACCGTCAGGGCGACCAGGACCGACACCAACTCGCTGACGGACCAGGCCAGTCGGGCCACCCGGCCGGTGTCCGAGGTGGCGATGGCGGTCGTGGTGCCGGGGGCGCGGCGGACGGCGGAGCCATGCGGGTCGAGCACCCGGTCCACGACCCGCTGCCGCACGGCGTGCGCCCCGTAGAGGCTGTTTCTGGTGAGACAGGTGAAGCCGAGGCGCCAGGAGAGGGTGAGGCCGGCGAAGAGCAGGGCGAGCAGCAGGAGATCGCGGAGGAAGGCGCCGGTGTCGCCGGCGACGATGCCGGATTCGATGGCCCAGCCGATGGCGACCGGCACCAGGGCCTCGCCGACCTGGTGGCCGCTGAGCCCGAGCGTCCCGCCGAGGACGAGGAGCAGACGTCGATCGCGGACCACCGCCAGCCGGAAGACCTCGCCGAAGGTCGTGGGGGATGGCGGCAACGATGGCAGCGCTTCAGACATTGGACTAAGGTAAGCCTTCCCTTAGTCTCACTCAATGGAGCCACCTGCCTCGGAAGCAACCGCCGTTTGTCGGGAACGACGCCAACCACCCCCATGAGAAGGAGTTGCTGGGCTGATGCCTCTCACCATTCACCGCGCCGAGGTCACCGCCGCGCGCCGCCTGACTCCCGGCATGGTCCGGGTCACCCTGGGCGGCCCCGACCTGGCCACATACCCGACCACCGGCGTGGGCGACGAGTACGTCCGCCTGTTCTTCCCCGCCGACGGTGAACACGAGCCGGAGCTGCCGACGCCGACCGAGCGGGGCGGCTGGAGCTGGGACGAGGACCAACAGCCGGCGACCATGCGGACGTACACCATCCGCGCCGTGAACGCCGAGGCCGGCACCGTGGACATCGACTTCGTGGTGCACGACGGCGGGGTCGCCGCCAGCTGGGCGCTGGGCGCCGCCGAGGGCGATGTCGTCGGCCTCACCTCCCCCACCGGCCTCTACGAGGCGCCGGCCGAGGCCCGTTGGCAGATCCTGGTCGCCGACGCGGCCGGGCTGCCGGCCGCCGCGCGGATCGCCGAGACCACCCGCCCGGACCTGCCCACCCGCCTCATCCTTGAGGTGATCGACCCCACTCACCGACAGGACATCAGCAGCCGGGCCGAGCTCACCGTCGAATGGGTCTACGGCGGCAACGGGCACGCCCCCTCCCGCCTCGACCGGATCGTGTCCGATCTCGAACTCTCCGACGAGCCCGGCTATCTGTGGTTCGCCGGCGAGACCGGCGTGATGCGGAACGTGCGCAAGAACCTCCGCCGCGAGCGGAAGCTGCCCAACGGCACGTACACCACCGTCGGTTACTGGACGCACCGGGCCGAGGAGCTGCGCCAGCGCTGGGAGGGGCTGGACGAGGAGACCCGCACCCGGCTCTACGCGATGTGGGAGGACAAGAGCCGGGACATCGAGGAGATCACCGACGACTACCACGCGCAGCTGGAGCGGCTCGGCCTGTGACCCGGCCCGTCCCGGGCGGCGCGCGCCGCCCGGGCGGCCCTCAGCGGGCGGGGGCGTTGACGATGTCGGTCAGAAAGTCCTCGACATCGGACATCACCACGGGTGTGTACACCAGGTTGGGCATCTCGTCCTCCAGCTGGAAGTACTCGATGCCCGAAGGGCAGTTGGGCTCCGGTTCGAGGGTGGTCTCGGCGACGACCGCCGCGGTGCTCAGCTCGTACACGGTGATCCGGAACGTCTGGTCGTGCAGCGGGAGGGTGAGCACGGACCGGCCGGGCATCACTCCGAGCTCCTCGTAGTCGCAGGTGTCGACCGGGGTTTCTCCAGGAATCCCCTCGACACAACCCAGAAGTTCGGCTTCGGTGGGCTCGTCCGGAATCCAGTCGGAATAGGGCTCGCCGTCCTGGACCCGGAACAGGTTTCCGGCCAGGAGATCCGTCCTCTCCTCGGAGAGGTTGACGACCATGGAGTGCGGGCCGTCGCCGGAATACTCCGCGGCGTCCTCGTACGGCTCGCCCTCGCGGTATCCGCAGAATCGCGCCAGGTTCTCGACCGTCCGGATCTCCTCGGAGAATCCGGACTCCTCGGACGGGCTGGGGCTCGGGTCCGGCGATCCCGACGGCTCCGGACTCGCCGCCGGTTCGCCGGAGCCGCCGGGGTCGCCGGAACTGCCGGAACTGCCGGATTCGCCGGAGCAGCCAGCCACCAGGACAATTGACGCACTCAGCGCGAGAATCGCGGGAATCGCTGGAATCGCGGGAACAGATCTCAAGGCGGGCAAATCCCCTCACCATGGCGGGCCGCACCCCCGTGGTCGGGCGACAGGGCAGTCGACGCGGCGGCGAATCCTCCATACTCGCGCCTCCGACCCGCCGCTTCAAGTGGCCCAGGAGCCGGGCCATTTCACCTCGCGGCCATGCGCCTCAAGAGGGGGAAAGGGCGCCAAGCGGGCGGTTCACGATTCCACGCCATGTCCGATCTACCGCGATATCCCGGAAACAGGGAATCCACCCCCCAAAGAGGACGGCCGGAACATTATCCGCGAGTAACTTACCGTCGATCGTTGACACCTTTGCGCACGCACACATAATGTTGGCGATGAACGAGGGGAACACCCGTCGTGACAGGCAGAGTTCCCCATGATTGATTGCGTACGCAATTTCACTCGACAGGCGACCGATCTGAACGTCCCGTTCGTTCTACGAGATTTCGACCGGGTTCGTCCAGACCTGGAAATCCTCGAACGCGTTTCTGCCGGCCGCCTCCGAGCCGCCTGATCAGCCAGCCGTTTCCGTCTTCAGAAAGAGAGTGATACGCGATGCCCAAGCATTTCGGGAAGATCGCCGGAGCAGCCGCCTTCGCATCGGTGCTGGCGATGGGACCGGTGTCGGGTGCCGTCGCCGCGTCCGGACCCGAAGAGGGCCCCGACGGGACGTGTTCCCAGAGCGACACCCTCTGTCTCTTCACCGGGGTGGGCTTCACCGGCGAGAGCACCACCATCAGCTCCGGCTCCTCAAGCCAGGGCGCCTGTGTGAGCCTCGCCGACCACGGCTGGGACGGTCAGGTGCGCTCGGTGATCAACACGCACAGCGTGAACGTCGCGCTCTTCCCCAACGACAACTGCGTCGGCGGTCCGAGCGCCGTGCCCGCCGGCACCGGCATCTCCGACCTCGGATCGTTCAGCGTGGTCTCCGTGTGGGTGCCGCCGCGCGGCTGACCGCCGTTCACACTTCGGGCACCCTCCGCTGGGGACGCGGAGGGTCCCGGGGAACGGGGGGCGGCCGGCGTCGCGCGTGCCTCGCGCGGCGCCGGCCGCGGCGTTCCGCCGACGGGCCCGGCCGGCGCTCTCAGGGCAGGCCCAACTCCGCCCGGGTGGGGAGCGCCGCACCGGGGCGGGAGACGGTGAGGCCGGCCGCCGCGGTGGCATGCGAGACGACCGTGCACAGCTCGGCACGGGAGAGCGACCGCAGCCGGTCGCGGGACAGCGCACCGGCATGGGCCAACGCGTCCAGCGTCCCGCTCATAAAAGCGTCTCCCGCGCCCACCGTATCCGCGACCACCGTGCGTCCGGCGGGCACCGTGACCCGTTCCGTCCGGGTGCGGGCGAACGCGCCCCGCTCGCCCAGGGTGATCAGGGCCAGGCCGGCGCCGCGTGCCAGCCAACCGTCGGCGACCTCGTCGGGGGACCGCCCGGGATAGAGCCAGTCGACATCCTCCTCGCTGGCCTTGACGATGTCGCACCGCGCCGCGCACCGCTCCACCCGGGTCACCGACTCCGCTTGCCCGCCCAGGAGTTGGGGCCGCACATTGATGTCATAGCTGACCGTGGCGGTGGGCCGCAGCCGCTCGACCAGCTCGCGCACCCCGGCCGCGCCCGGCTCCATGGTGGCGGCGATGGAGCCGATGTGCAGATGGCCGGGGCGCGGCCCGGGGAGCGCGACCCGCGGCGGCAGCGTCCAGACGATGTCGAAGACATAGCCCGCCCGCCCCGCCGCGTCCAGGGTGACCACGGCGGACGGTGTGCGGACGGCGGGACCGCCGGGGGCGGGCAGCGCGACGCCCGCCCCCGTCAGCCGGGCCCTGATGGTCGCGCCCAGCGGATCGTCCCCGAGCTGGGTGAGCAGCGTGGGCGCGTGGCCCAGCCGGGCCAGGCCGTAGGCGACGTTGGCCGGGCTGCCCCCCGGGTGCACCACATCCGGCCGGCCCGCCGTGCGGACGACGTCGGCGACGCTCTCGCCGACCACCAGGAACGCCGTCCCCGAGCGGGGCGCCGACTCAGTCGAACTCATGGATCACCATCGCGCCGAAGGTCGCGGGCCCACCCACCGTGAACAGCGCCAGGCCGGCGTCCTCCGGTGCGGGGTAGGCCAGTTGGGAGTGGACATGGCGGCCGTCGTCCAGGAAGACCTCGACGGTGGTGCGGTCCACCAGTATCCGCAGGGTCACCTCGCGCCGCCCGGGGTCGAACGGGGTACGGCTCTCCTGCCAGCTGCCGCCGGTGTCGGGATTGGGCACGCCGCCCCGGTTGAGGAAGGCATAGTCCTCGTGCACGCCGACGTCGACATGGCCGCTGCCGTCGGCGGAGCGGCGCAGCTGGATGCCGAGCGTGGTGAGCTGTTCCCACCGCACCTGTGTGCTGAGTTCATAGGCCACGCCGGTGTAGTCCAGGACGAGTTCGCCGTCCACCGTCTGGTCGCCCAGGTCGATCGTCCGCGCCACGTGGTCGGCCAAGGTGTCCACCGGGCGGGAGAAGAGGGCGAACTCACCGTCCTCGTCCCGGCCGAGGGTGACCTCGCGGACGATGGAGTCCGTCCCGTTGAAGCCGTCGCTCTCCAACGTGGGGGTGTTGTGGGGGTAGTCCCAGTTGTTCATCCAACCGATGGCGTAGCGGGTGGTGGGGTCCGGCGCGCCCGTCGTCAGATCCGTGTACTTCTCCCAGGTGACAGCGCCGTACCAGTCGAAACCGTGGTCCAGCCAACGGGGTTCCTCGGCCTCGGGGGTGAAGCTCTCCCCGTCGAAGGCGCCGACCCAGTAGGCGTAGGTGTTGGGCAGCCCGGCCTCCTTGCCGTTGGCGCTGACGCCGAGCACCCAGCGCGCCTCGCCGTCGCCCGTCTCGATCCGGAAGATGTCGGGGCACTCCAGCACGCCGATGCCGTCCCGGACGAAACCGCTCACATAGGTCCAGTTCTTGAGGTCGGGCGAGACATAGAAGCCGACCTTGTTGTTCTCCGTGAGCAGCTGTACCCAACGACCCCGTTCGGCGTCCCAGATCAGTTTCGGGTCACGGAAGTCCCGTACACCGGGGTTGGGCAGCACGGGATCGTCACCGTAGGAGACGAAGCTCCGACCGCCGTCGGTCGAGTACCAGAGGTACTGGGCCTGGGTGTCGGCGCCCTCGACCGGCTCCATGGTGACCAGGGCGACCACCGCGCCGGCGCCGAAGCCGGCGGTGTCGTCCGGATCGAGGACGGCGCAGCCGGACCAGACGTCGCCGGCCGGGGTGGTGTCCTTGGGGATCGCCACCCCCTGGTCGGCGAAGGTGACCAGGTCGGTCGAGGTGGTGCGGCGCCAGGCGGTGCCCTCGCCGTCCGTGCTGTAGTCGGCGTTGTAGAGGTAGTAGTAGTGGTAGGTGCCGTCGATCAACAGCGGGCGCTGCGGGTCGTTCTTCCACTCGTCGGGGACGGTGTGGTGGTAGACGGGCCGATAGGTCACGGCCGCCGGGTCGGCCTCCGGCCCGCCGCCGGACGGCTCGGACGAGCCGGAGCCGCTGGCGCGGGCCGACAGCACGGGCACCGCGCCGAGGACGGCACCACCCGCCGCCAACCCGATGAAGGAGCGCCTGCCCGGTCCGAACCGCCGTGCGGGAGTGTGCCGTTGAGGGTCCATGGGGGACTCGTCCTCTCCGTGGGGGATGGCCGCGCCGGGGCACGGGGGCGGCCGGATGGTCGCCGTCGATGTGTCCCAGACCGTATACCTAACTCGTTAAAGGTCAAGCCCTGACGCCAGCTTCCCCCGTCGCCGACACCGGCGGGACATTTCCTGGTTCGCTCCTCTTGACAGGGCCGCCGATCGGTTCCCATGATTTCCGGCACGAGAGACCTAACAGGAGTTAGGTCCCCAGGGCCGCGCCCCTGACGACCGTGCCTCCCCATGCGACCGCGTGCCCGTGCGGGCGTCCCGGGCCCAGCCGTGGAGCGGACCCGGGTCGAGCCGTGGAACAAAGGATGGTCCCCCGATGAGCAGTACCGGCCACCGAGATCGCATCGGCCCCTCGCGGCGCGCGCTGCTGCGCTATGGCGCCTACGGCGCGACCGCCGCCGGCTTGATCGCCAGTTGGGACCGGTTGACCGGCGCCGACATCCCCGGGCGGGACGGCGACGCGCTCACCGTGGCGACGCTCGGCGCCTCCATCGACCCCGCGGCGCAACGGGTGTTGCGCGAGGGCTTCGAGCGGCTGCACCCGGAGATCAAGGTGCGGCTGATCCCCGTCCAGGCCACCGACTGGCCCGACTTCTTCGCCAAGATCCTCACCCAGATCGCCGCCGGCACCGCCCCCGACGTGGTCTATGTGGCCACCGAGGGCGTCCAGCTGTTCGCCGAGAACCTGGGCGTGGCGCTGGACGACCGCGTGCGGCGGGACGCGGACGAGCTGCGCGAGTACTTCGCCGACGTGCACCCCTCGTTGGTGGAGTCGATGATGTACGAGGGGAGCCTCTACCAGCTCCCGGTCGAGTTCAACGCCGCCGACATGTACCTCAACACCTCGGTGCTGGGCCGGGCCGGCCGCGGACTGCCGGCCGCCGACTGGACGCGGGACGAGTTCACCGGACTGCTGCGGGAGTTGAAGGCCGCCGGCGGCCGTGGCTTCACCCCCTACTACTGGACCAACCGGCTGTGGGGCGGGGTGGTGCCCTGGCTGTTCGTCAACGAAACCAACATCCTCTCGGAGTCCAGGGCGCCGGGCGGCGACTGGCTCTGGGACGACTTCTACCCGGGCGGGCTGGCCGCGGGCAGGGGCGGCGGCTACCGCTGGACCACGCCCCAGGCGACCTCGGCGCCGGTGGAGGAGGTCTACGACTACCTGACCGAGCTGATCCAGGAGGGGTTGTGCTCACGTCCCGAGGGCGGCAGCGGCAACAACCTGGTCGGGGTCTTCTCCACCGGGCGGGTCGGCGTCACCCCGGCCGGCGGTTTCTGGGCCGGTGGGCTGCACGAGGCAGGGATGGATCCGGACGGCTACGACGTGCGGTTCTTCCCACGGTGGCGCTCCCAGCGTCACCAGTTCGGGGGCGCCGGCTACGCACTGCTGCGCACCTCGAACAAGCCCGACGAGGCGTGGGAGTTCATCAAGTACTCGGTGCGGACCGAGGTGCTTGAGGCGCTTTTCCAGGCCAACCAGACCACGCCGGCGCGCCGTTCGATGGTGAACGCGGCCCGCTACCGGGAGACGGGTCCCGCCGGTTGGCGGACCTTCTACGACACCCTCGACGCGTTCCCCGACACCGCGCCGATCCCGGCGCCGCCTCGGGTCACCGAGGTCGAACTCGCCCTGACCAAGCACACCGGCACCGCGCTGAGCAGTCCCGGATCGGTGCGACCCGCGCTGCGCGCGATGCAGAACGACCTGGAGGCGGCCATGGAGCGTGAGCTGTGAGCGGCATGACGAGGGCCGGGGCGCCGAGGAACGGCGGGACGAGGGGCCGGCCGTCGACAGGCGGCGGGTCCAGGAACCGGCACCAGCGGGCCGCCCGGCTGTTGGCGGCCGTCTTCCTGGCGCCGACGGTGGTCGGGGTGCTGGTGTTCACGGTGGTACCGATCGTGGGCTCGGTGCTGCTGAGCTTCTTCCACTGGAACGTGATCGATTCGCCGCGCTGGGCGGGCGCCGCCAACTACCGCGAGATGGCGACGGATTCGACGGTGCTGGTGTCGTTCACCAACACGCTGCTGTTCATGGTGCTGGCGGTGGGCCTGCAGATCTCGCTGGCGTTGGTGCTGGCCCTGGCGTTGGACGGGCGGTTGCCCAACTGGCTGCGGACGGCGTTCCGTTCGGCGTTCTTCTTTCCGCTGGTGCTGTCGGCGGCCTCCATCTCGGTGGTGATGAAGTACCTCTTCAACCAGGACTTCGGGGTGGTCAACTGGGCGCTGGGGCAGCTCGGCGTCTCCCCCGTGCCGTGGTTGACGCACGAGACCTGGGCCATGGTCGCCGTGGTGCTGGTGTATGTGTGGCAGCAGTTCGGTTTCTCGCTGTTGCTGTTCATCGGCGGGCTGAACAACATCCCCAGGGAGATGCACGAGGCGGCGGCGATGGACGGCTCCACGGGCTGGCGCAAGCATCTGCACATCACCCTCCCGCTGCTCAGTCCGACGCTGCTGGTGGCCTCCGTGGTGGGCGTCATCAACGCGCTTCAGGTCTTCGAGCAGCCGTATGTGCTGACCGACGGCGGTCCCGGCGACGCGACGCGCACGGTGGTGATGGTGATCTACCAGAGCGCTTTCGAACAGCTGCGCTTCGGCTCCGCGTCGGCCGTCGGGGTGCTGCTGTTCGGCCTGATTCTCGCCGTGACCGCTCTCCAGTTCCGGCTGAGCCGGCGTTTCGTCCACTACCAGTGAGCCGGGGCTGCTTCCGATGACCACGACATCCACGTCCGTTCGCCCCCGCCTCGGCCTGGTGGGGCGCGTCACCTGTCTGACCCTGGTGGCGCTGCTCACCCTGGGGCCCGTGCTGTGGACGGTGTCCACCTCGCTGCGGGCACCGGCCGAGTCCTTCGACCTGCCGCCCCGGCCGATCCCGACCGACCCGACCGGGGAGGCGTACCGACAGGTCTTCGACCAGATCGACGTCTGGCTGCTGGCGTTCAACAGCACCCTGGTGACGGCGCTGGTGGCCGGTGGGCAGATGCTGACGGCGGCGCTCGCCGGCTACGCCTTCGCCCGGATCGACTTCCGTTTCAAACGACCGCTGTTCGGTCTGGTGTTGGCGACGATGATGGTGCCGGTGCAGGTGACCATCGTGCCGGTCTTCCTGTTGCTGAAGGAGATGTCGCTGACCGACACCCTGCTGGCGCTGATCATTCCGGCCTGGCCCACCGCGTTCGGCACCTTTCTGATGCGGCAGTACTTCCTGGGGATGCCCAGGGACCTGGGCGAGGCGGCCATGATCGACGGCGCCGGTCCCTGGCGGATCTTCCGTTCCGTCTACGCGCCGCTGGCCACGCCCGGGCTGGCCATCATCGGGGTGCTGGCCTTCAACTACCACTGGAACGAGTTCTTCCGCCCGCTGATCCTTGAGACCAGCACGGAGAACTTCACGCTGCCCCTGGGCCTGGTCTCCCTCCAGGGCAACCTCGGCACCGGAAGCATCTCCGTGGTGCTGGCCGGCGTGGTGCTCTCCATGATTCCCGCAGTCCTCGTGTTCGTCGTCGGCCAACGTCCTCTCCGCGAGGGCATCACTTCCGCAGGAGTCAACAGGTGACCCGTTCCAGGGCGACCCGTCCCGAAGATCCGCGCCTGCATGTCCGGCCGCCGTCCGGCTGGGCCAACGACCCGAACGGGCCGTTCCGTTGGCGTGGTCGTTACCACCTCTTCTACCAGCACAACCCGGCCGGCCCCGTGCACGAGAACATCCACTGGGGGCATGCCAGCAGCCCGGATCTGGTCGGCTGGGAGCACCACCGGGTGGCCCTCGCCCCCACCCCCGGCGGGCCGGACTCGGCGGGCTGCTGGTCGGGCTGCGTGGTGGACGACGGCGGGACGCCGACCGCCGTCTACACGGGCGTCGACGAGCGGCACGAGGGGCTCGGCACCATCTGCCTGGCGCGCGCCGCCGACCCGGCCGACCAGCTGCTGCTCGACTGGGAGCCGCTGCCCCTGCCGGTGCTGGAAGGGCCGCCGGACGGGCTGGACGTGGTGATGTTCCGCGACCCGTTCGTCTTCCGGCACGGCGGGCGGCGCTGGGCGCTGGTGGGCGCCGGCCATGCGGACGGCACGCCGTCGGTGCTGCTCTACGACTGCCAGGACCTGTCCGACTGGCGGTTCGCCGGCGTGCTGTTGGACGGAAGGCACCCCGACGCGCGTTTCCCGGCGACGGGTTGGGAGTGCCCCCAGCTCTTCCACGCGGGCCGCGGGGAGTGGGTGCTGGTGCTGTCGCTGTGGGACGGGGACCCGTTGCGTGTGGTCTGGCTCTCCGGCGAACTGCGGCCGGTGGACGGGGCGGACGGGCCCGGGCTGACGTTCGGGCCGCGCCGCTCGGGTCCGCTGGATCTGGGCCGGGACTGCTATGCGCCGGCCGTGCTCCAGCAGGAGGAACGGGCGCTGTTGTGGGGCTGGTCCTGGGAGGCGCGCGGGCAGCGCGAGGTGGACGAGGCGGGCTGGGCCGGGGTGTTGACGCTGCCGCGCGAGGTGGCCACCCATCCGGACGGCGCGCTGCGCAGCGCGCCGGCGCCCGAACTGGTGGCGTTGCGCGCCGGCGCGCCGCTGGTGGTGCGGGAGGGCGCGACGGAGTTGGGCCCGGTGCCGCTGCCGTCCGCCTACGAGGTGGCGCTGACGGCGCGGGGCGGCCCGGTGCTGGCCGAGCTGGCCGGGGACGGGGCCGGTCGGTCGCTGGCCCTGCGGCTCGACCCGGCGGCCGGCGAGGTGGTGTTCACCCGGGACGGCTGGCCGAGGCAACGGCCGGGCGCGGAGGCGGACTTCGGGCCGCTGCGCATACCGGTGCCGTACCCGGGCCCGGTTTCGGAGGCCGGGGCACTGGCGGTGCGGGTGTGGGTGGATGGTTCGGTGATCGAGATCCTGGCGGGCGACGGCCGGGCGATGGCCACCGAACGGATCTATCTCCGCCCTGACGACCACCGCGCCCTGGTGGTGCGCGCCCAGAGCCCGGCCGCCTCGTTCTCGGCGCGCTGCTGGGAGTTGGGCGTTCCCGACCGGGGCTGACGGCCCGTTGTCGGTGCCGCCTGTCACCATGGCACGGAGGCGGGATCCCCGACGGCGGGAGGGGCGTGCTCTCCCCCGGCGGGGCCCCGTGGTCGACGGGCCGGCGTCCGTGGTCGGCGGTCCCGGTCAGCGGTCGGCGGGCGGGCCCACGGAGCCCCGGGAAACGGTGGGGCAGGGCAGCGCCGTGGTCTCGACGGCGGGTGGGGTGCCGGTCTCGACGGCGTCCAGCAGGAGTGCGGCGGCGACCTCGCCCATCGCCTCGTGCGGCAGCGCCACCGTGGTCAACGGCGGGTCGAGGAAGGCGGCCATATGCTCCTGGTCGTCGTAGCCGACCAGCGAGAGATCCGCCGGCACATCGAGCCCCAGGCGGGCGGCGGCGAGCAACACCCCGGCGGCGACCCGGTCGTTGTAGCAGACGATGCCGGTGGGGCGTTCGTTCGCCGGCACGCCGTCCAGCAGCCGCCGGGCGGCCCGGTAGCCGCTGGCGATCTCGCCGCCGGTCCGCACCACGCTCTCCGGCGCGGGCTTGAGGCCGACGGTGCGCAGCGCGTCGCGGAAGCCGCCCAGCCGCTCGGCCGAGGCGATGTCGTCGAGGCCGCCGGCCAGGGCCACCCGCCGGTGGCCCGCGTCCAGCAGCAGGCGGGCGGCGGCCCGGCCGCCGGCCCGTTCGGCGGGGATGACGGCGGGCAGGGAGCCGTCCGCCGGGAGGCAGTTGGCCAGGACGGTGTGGCACTGGTCCAGCCCCGCGGGCAGCCACGCCTTCCGCAGGGACATCGCGGCATAGATGATGCCGTCGACCCTGCGGTCCAGCAGCTCGGCCACGGCGGCGTCCTCCCGTTCCCGGGAGCCCGCCGAGTCCACCGTCAGCACCAGGTGTTGGCGCTCCCAGGCGGTCCGCATGGCGCCGCGCAGCAGGGCGCCGGCGAACGGGGTGGAGGCGATGTGGTCGGTGACCATGCCGATGACGGCCGTGCGGCGGCTGCGCAGGCCGCGCGCCACCGGATTGGGCCGATAGTTCAGCCGCTCGGCGGCGTCCCTGATGCGGCGCTGCGTCTCGGCGGAGAGGTTGCCGTCGGCTCGCCCGTTGAACACGAAGGAGACCGCGGTGTGGGAGACACCGGCGAGCCTGGCCACATCCCGTGACGTGGGCCTTCTCCGTTCCGCGCCCTCACCGCTGCCAGCCACCTCGGCATGCTATCCCGGCCCGGAGACGGCCGTGCCGCGTGGGACCGGCTGGGGCCGCGTGGGGCCCCGTGGGATCGCGTGGGGCGGCGTGGGGCCGCGTGGGGCCGCCGTTGGCGTCAGGCCGCCCGGCCCTCGCGTGCCGTCCGCTTCTCGGCCGCGTCCCGCAGGGCCGCGACCACCACCGGCGCGACGCCGCCCAACAGCGGTACCAGCGTGGCCGCGAACATCCAGCCGGGGACGTGGGCGGTCTCCGAGCCCCGCCACTGCACATGCGCCATGGGGATGAAGGCGATCCCCATCAGGGCGTTGCCGGCGAGCAGCGCGGTGGCGGCCCGGCGGGCGGACGCCGCGCTGGCCGGACGGTTGCTCGTCGCGGCGACCGCCCGGGCCCAGCGGTTCTCCGCCTCCGGCAACTGGTCGGCCGGCGTGGTGCGGAGCATCGCCACGGTCGCGCCCACCATGACGGCCGTGAGCAGCGCATAGACATAGACCGGCAGGAAAGCGACCAGAACGCTCTTGTCTGCCCAGTCGTCGACACCGCCGGCACCGATATGTTGCGGAATCCGATCGGGAAGATGCGGATACCGCGCCACCCCCCAGACCGTCAGCCCCGCCACCAGCAGCAGGCTGGGCGCCAGCCACCACCACAACCTCGCGTCTGCTTCCTTGCTCACGGGTCGTCCCCCATGGATCGCGCACCTGTTCGTCCGGCTCCTACCCGGCCCGGCGCCGTCCATGACCGCCCCGACATGCCCCCTGACATGCGCCCGCCCGGCGGGTCGGACCCGCCGGGCGGCGCCGGGTGAAGAGCCGGGTGGAGAGCCGGTGACTACAGGCTCTGCTCCAGGCGTTCGGCCAGCAGCTTGGTGAACCGCGCCGGATCGGCGAGCTGGCTGCCCTCCGCCAACAGGGCCATCCCATAGAGCAGTTCGGCCGTGGCGGCGAGCGCCGGGTCCGCGGTGTCGGCGGCGTGCGCCTTCCGCAGGCCGGTGACCAGGCCATGCCCCGGGTTGAGCTCCAGGATGCGCTTGCCGATCGGCACCTCCTGCCCCATCGCCCGATAGATGTTCTGCAGGGCGGGGGTCACATCCTCGGCGTCCGAGACGACACACGCCGGCGAGACGGTGAGCCGCGACGACAGCCGCACCTCCTTGACCTCCTCGCTCAGCCGCTCGCTCATCCACCGCAGCAGCTCGGCGTAGTCCTCGCGCTGCCGCTCCCGCTCGGCCTTGGTCTCCTCGCTCTGCTCCTCGGTCTCCAGATCGGCGTCGCCCTTGGCGACCGAACGGAGCTGCCGGCCGTCGAACTCCGGCACCGCGTCCACCCAGACCTCGTCCACCGCGTCGGTCAGGATCAGCACCTCAAGGCCCTTCTCCCGGAAGGCCTCCATATGCGGGGAGTTCTCCACGGCGGTCCGCGACTCGCCCGTCATGTAGTAGATGTGCTGCTGGCCGTCCTTCATCCGCTCGACATACTGCTTGAGCGTGGTCTGCTTCTCCTCGTCGTGGGTCGAGGCGAACGAGCAGACGGCGAGGATCGCGTCCCGGTTGTCGCTGTCGCTGAGCAGGCCCTCCTTGACGACGCCGCCGAACTCCTTCCAGAACGCGGTGTAGTTCTCCTCGCGCTTGGTCATCATCTCGCGCAGGGTGGAGAGCACCTTCTTCACCAGCCGGCGGCGCATCAGCTGGATCTGGCGGTCCTGCTGCAGGATCTCGCGGGACACGTTGAGCGACAGGTCCTGGGCGTCGACCACACCCTTCACAAAGCGCAGGTACTCCGGGACCAGCGCCTCGCAGTCGTCCATGATGAAGACGCGCTTCACATAGAGCTGGACGCCGCGCTTGTGCGCCTGGGAGTAGAGGTCCTGCGCGGCCCGCTTGGGCAGGAACAGCAGCGACTGGTACTCGAAGGTGCCCTCGGCCCGCAGGTGGATGGTCTCCAGCGGGTTGTTCCAGTCATGGCTGATGTGCTTGTACAGCTCGTGGTACTCCTCCTCGGCGACCTCGTCGCGCGAGCGGGCCCACAGCGCCTTCATGGAGTTGAGCGTCTCCGGCTCGGCGGCCTTGGCCTTCTCGCCGTCCGCGCTCCCGTCCTGCTCCGCCTCGGCCGTCTCCTCCTCGGCGTCCTTGGCTGCCTCGGCTGCCTCGGCGGTCTCGGCGGCCTCCTCCTTGGCCGGGGTGGCCAGCCTGATGGGCCAGGTGATGAAGTCGGAGTAGCGCTTGACGATCTCCCGGATCTTCCAGGTGGAGGTGTAGTCGAAGAGCTGGTCGTCGTCGTCCGCCGGCTTCAGCCGCAGAATGACCGAGGTGCCCTGCGGCGCCTCGTCCACCGACTCGATGGTGTACGTTCCCTCGCCGGTCGACGACCAGCGGGTGCCCCCGCTCTCGCCCGCGCGGCGGGTGATCAGCTGCACCTCCTCGGCCACCATGAAGCTGGCGTAGAAGCCCACGCCGAACTGGCCGATCAGGCCCTCGGCCGCGTTGGCGTCCTGCGCCTCGCGCAGCTTCTTCAGCAGCTCGGCCGTGCCCGACTTGGCGATGGTGCCGATCAACTCGACCACCTCGTCGTGCGCCATCCCGATGCCGTTGTCCCGCACGATGAGCGTGCGGGCGTCCTGGTCGGCCTCGATCTCGATATGGAGATCGGAGACATCGGCGTCGAGGCTGTCGTCACGCAGGGACTCGATGCGCAGCTTGTCCAACGCGTCGGAGGCGTTGGAGATCAGTTCGCGCAGAAACACGTCCTTGTTCGAGTAGATCGAGTGGATCATCATCTGGAGAAGCTGGCGCGCCTCTACCTGGAACTCGAACGTCTCGGTCGGCATGGTCGTGGATTCCTCACGTCTGTCGCACGGTAACGGGAACCTGCCCCCACCCCTGGCGGGGACGAGCGCCACGACGGCGCGCGCCGCACGGGGACGGGTGCGTTGACGATGTTAGGCGAGCGCGGCGCCCACCACCCTGTCCTCCCCCCGGGCACACCCCCCTGTGTTGTCCGACGCGCCCCCTGGGCGGCGGACGACCCGGGGGCGGTCAGCGGGCGCGGACGGCGTCGAGATAGTCGGCGATGGCGTCCCTGTTCCGGAGCAGGACCGCGATCCGGTCGGTCATCGCGTCCCGCTCCCGCTCCAGCAGCGCCAGCATCTCGGGAGTGGCGTCCCGGAAGTGGATATCGCGAGGACGATCGAGGCACGGGAGGATCTGCCGAATGATCCTGGTGGGCAGCCCGGCCTCCAACAGGCCCCGGATCTGGATCACCCGGTCGACGAAGACCTCGTCATAGGAGCGGTAGCCGTTGGCGCACCGGACCGGCGTGATCAGCTCCTGTTCCTCGTAGTAACGGAGCAACCGCCGCGATATGCCGGTGCGTTCGGACAACTCCCCGATGCGCATGTGATCCACCTCACGCCGAGCCGGCTTTACCCTCACACAGATGTGAAGGTTTGAGCATAGGCGGACACCGGGCCCCGGCCCACCCCACCAGCGACAGGTGAGACGCCATGACCGACCAGCCCTCGATCCCCTCCTCCCCCGTGCCGGCCTCGTACCGGCCCGCGCACGGCGAGCAGCGACTCTACGACTACAGCCCCATCGTGGACCGCGCCCCGATCCGGTGGCCGGGCGGTGCCAGGATCGCGTTCTATCTCGCGCTCAACATCGAGCACTACCGGGTCGACCGCCCGGCGACCAGCATCTTCCCCGACACCTCGGCGTTCGCGCCCGACCCGTTGAACTACGGCTGGCGGGACTACGGGCCGCGGGTCGGCGTCTGGCGGCTGATCGAGAGCCTGGACCGGCACGGGGTGCGGGCCAGCGTGATGCTCAACTCCGACGCCGGGGAACGCTATCCGGCCATCGTCCGGGCGGGCCGCGACCGGAACTGGGCCTGGATCGCCCACGGTCGGAACAACTCGACCTTCCAGTCGACCTTCCAGAACGGACCGGACCGGGAAGCGGAGCGACGCTATCTGACCGAGGTCGTCGACAGCATCGAACGCACCACCGGCACCCGACCGCGGGGCTGGCTGGGACCGGCCCTCACGGAAACCTTCCACACCCCCGAACTGCTGGCCGAGCTCGGCCTCAGCTATCTCCTGGACTGGACCAACGACGACCAGCCCTACCCGCTGAACGTGCCGGGGATGTACGGGGTCCCGTACACGGTGGAGCTCAACGACATCAGCCTCTTCGTCGGCAAAAGCCTCAGCGGCCCCGACTTCGTCCGCCTCGTCAAGGACCAACTGGCCCAACTCCACGCGGAGTCGACCGACAGCGGCCGAGTGCTGCCCCTGGTCCTGCACCCGTTCGTGATGGGCCAGGCCTTCCGCGCCAGATACCTCGACGAGGCCCTGGACCACATCGCCAACCACCCCGACATCTGGCTCACCACCAGCGACGAAATCGCCACCCACTACGCGGCGACGCACCCCTGACCAGCACGACACCGGGCGAGCCCGGCTCCGGCGGCCCGCCACTCGACGGTGAGGGCGGACCGCCGGAGAAACGCGCGGCCCGACCTCACCCGCATCACCTCTCCCCTTCCAGCCGGTCAGCCGCGCCGACCCCCGCGTTCCTCGATGATCCGCGCCATCTCCTCAGCATCCCGCCGCCCGTTCAGCAGATCGGTCGGCAGCGTAAACGCCTTCGTATAACCACCGCGCCCCGGAGCCGCGCTGTACGCCACGCCGTTGACCTCCAGCACCACCGCGGACCCAAGCGCGCCCCGAGCCGACCGCACCACCACCTCCCCCACCGCAGCCCGATCGATCACCTCCCGATCGCTCCCCAGCAACGACAGCACTCCGTCCTCCACCACCACGAACCCGTGCTGCGCCAACGGCCGAGCCCCACGCCCGATCTGCACCTCGTCGAAAGCCACCACATCGCTCCACTCCAACACCGCCCGAGGCGCGGCTTCACCCCCCCCACGCGGCACGAACACCAACGACTCCGCCACCCGCTGGGCCAACTCCACCATCCCCGGCGCGCTCCCCCGAACCCAGTACACCTGCAGCAGCCAGATGTCTTCCGTGTACACATCCGGAATCACGTAGTACTGGATCGTCTCCATCTCGACGCGGTCCCCGAACTCGGTCTCCGTGACGATGCCGGACCGATAGCGACAGGCGGGCCCAGCCGCCAGATCGACCACCGTGACCTCAGGCTCCGACGCAAGGCTCGTCCCGGGCAGCATCTCCATCGGCCTCCGCACCGCTTCCGCAATGGCTTCGACCGTGCGCGGATAGTCGGGAGTGTCGCGCATACCGTGAATGCTGACCGGCGACCTGGGTTCCGCGTGCCGAGGCACAGTCGGGATATACAGCGTGACCGGCTCGATCCGATCTTCCGCGGCTTCCGCCCACGCGTCCCGCAGCTCTCGCTCCAGGGCTCTCGTGTAACTCCGCCGCAGCGGACGCCCCCGCCCCACAACCTGCTCCACCACCGACCCGACCGGATCCGGAAGACGCACATCGAGCCACAGCCACTCGCCACCGCCCGGATAGTCGACCCTCGGCACCCAGTCCGTCACCTGTACGTCCTCTCCGTTCCGGGGCAACCGGCTCACTCGCCCTCACCCTCCGCCCACACGCCGAGCGAAACGCCCATGCGGTCGGCGATCTCCACCATGGCCACGCTGATCGTCGGCCCCGCCCACTGGACGGATAGTTTGAACATGCCCTCCGGGCACTGAGGCGGCAGAACATAGTGATCGACACGTTCCGAGAGGAAACTGCGCCCATCCTCGTCCGCCTCGCTCAGGAGCACCTCATGCACCCTGCAGGCGAGTCCGGCAGGCAGTTCGAGCCTGGTGATCTCCGGCTCACCATGCCGATGAGGAACAGGGTGGCTCGCCATGTCGACCACCGCGTCCAACGTTCGCTCCTCCTCCGTACACCGCCTTGCCTGCACATAGGCCACTGCCGGCACCAGCGGTCGTGTACTGATCGGCACCGGGGGCACATACGCCAACACGGGCGCAGCCTCCCTCTCCCCCATCTCCGCCCAGATTTCCTTGAGCTCGGGATAGACAGCCTCGGCGTACTCCGATGCCCCCGCACCACCCCGGTCGGCAATGCGCTGAGCGGCAGTCTCAGCACCGTCCGGATCCGCACTACCTATCTGCACCCACCCGTCCCCAGGGGACGCGAAGCGTGAATACCATCGGGTCACGGCCACACCTCCCAGGCATCTATCGCGTCGTCTCCCCAACTCATCGGACGGTCGCCTCGCTTTCCTGATAGGAGAACTCACCGACCTGCGCGGCATCCTGGGACCACGGACTGTCCATGCTCAGCGAGAGTCCAGGAAGCTCCGCGAAAGGAATCTGCGGACTCCAACCACCTGGAATATTGGGCTGGATAATTGCATCATCCCCCGATGTGAGAACGGCTGTCCCGGCACCTACGCCCACCCCGACACCCTCGAAAAGGCTGGCCCGTTGTGCTGCGGTGGTGCTGCCTGCACGTGCACTGGTGGCGGCACCCATGTCCGTCAAGTTCATAGCCTGACGCCAGTCCCCCGCACGCGAGAAGGGGTTCCCCCCGGTGAAGGGAGCACGCAGGCTACCGGCCAGATCCGGACCGAGATTCCGGAAGGCGTGCCGCCCCCAGCCTAGAGGGCCGAGCGGAACGGAGCGCCCAAACACGTTCAACGGCTGTCTGGCGATATTGGTGACCTCCCTGGCATAGCGATATCCCCGCAGCGCCTCGCCCGGAGTGGCACGGGTAAGACGTCGGATCCTGCTGAGCCGCGCCGCTGCCGATGCTCCAGGAGCCGTTGTTCTCCGTACGTTGTTGGCCGCCCGATAGACGCCTCGTCCACGCGCGGCACGCGCCGCGACTCCGGCTACTCGGCCGATGCCGAACGTGAGAAGTCCGATGGAATCCATCAGGACCCCCTTCCAATTCCCCTGAAGGACGTTCACCGTCAGGGAGATCGCGGTAGCAACGGCGGCTACGGCGCCCAGCGCCGCGCCCAACACCGGGACCCAGCAGAGAAGCAGTGAGGCTATGCCCGCGATCATCGCTATCTGGCCCGCCAGGGCCCCCAGGAGATTCAAGGCCTGAGTGAGGGCGGCCCCAGCGCGGTCCCAGAAACCGTCGGTGAGGCCGTCTCCGCCGATGAAGTCACCGATAGCATCCGCAGCTCGCTGGGCGGCGACGTCCTTGTCCTCAATAACTTCGGCCAACCGCAGGCGCAGCCGCTGTATCTCAGCCTGCGCACTATCCAACTGACCTTGCAGTGAAGCGTGTTGATCGTGGGTTTCAGAGTTCTCGTCTTCCGCTGCCTCAATCCTTGGGACGAGCCGGTCCAGTTCCGCCTGAGCCTGCTGTGCCTGGCGGCGGAGTTCCAGGCTCTCCTCCTGCGCTTCGCGCAGTTCGGGCCAGTACCCGGCTAAGGCGTTGGCCGTGGCGTCATAGCGGCCGTATGCGTGGAACACGTCGTCGGACAGCTCCGTGGCTTTCTCGCGAAAGGCCTCCCCGGCGTCGGACTGCCAACCGTCCTCGCTGTCGGTCACGTCCTCCAGCAGCTCACGGGCCCGTTGGATGGAATCGGCAGTGCGCCGGTAACGGGCTGCGGCCTCCTGCACCAACTCCCAGTCACCGGGAAGGGGATCGATGCCCCACTCAATCAGCGGGTACCAGTCCGTCGGGCGACTCATTGCTCAGCCCTCCCCCTGTAACGCGTTGGCCAGTTCGGACTCAATGCCGTCGTAGCTGTCTCCAGCCGCCTGGGCCAGTTCTGCGAACTTGGTAAGGCCCTCCATCAACTTGCTCCGGTGAACACGCCAGTTCGACGCGAACTGTTCCAATTCGTGGGCGAGGTCGCCGTGGCAGACCTCCTCCGCATAGTCCGAGGCGATGTCTTCAGCACCCTCGAACTCGCCGGCAACGAATCGTAGTTTGTTACCGAGTTCCTGGACGTCATCGACAGAGACTGTCAGATCGGACATACCTTTCCCCTCTCAGTGATATCGATTAGGGTTCCGCTAGCCGCTCCTCTCCCGAGGAGCTCAAGACGTGTAGGTCCAGCGCAACGAGGCCGCGATGGCCTCGAACATCTCCACTTGTGCGTCGGCGATCTCAGGGACCGGCATCGGCGTACTGAATGTCAGCAGCAACCAGGCGCCCGAGTTCGGCACAGGAAGATAGAAGTCGAGGACGGTGTTGGGCTGATCCTCTGGCTGGCCCAGCCCTTTGGTCTCCTCCGTGTGTTCCGTGCGTCTACAACGCACGGCCGGCCCGGAGGGCAGCGTGACCGTATCGATCTCGGCCGCCCGGCCGTGCGCGCCACGAAGGCTGTCGGCGATGGTGTCGACAGGCAGCGGCCCGGGATGTTCGGGATCTCCGGACGCCGCCGTAACCAACAGGCTGGCAGGGACGGGAATTCCGAGCACAGCGTGAGTGGAAAGGTACAACTCGATTCCGTCACGCTCGGCGGCGGACTCCACCATGGCCGTGAGCATCTGTCGGAATTCATGACGGCGAGCGGCGTGTTGATCCCGATTCGGATAGGCGGCGTCCACCAGGGACCGAAGGGAAGCGTCACGCTTCTGCCGCGACCGCAGTGGTACGCGGAACCAATCCGTCGGTGTGATCAGGCGGTACGTGGACGGTAATCGCGGCGGGCCCGACCGTTCCGCTGTCGGGTTGGCGACATACGGCGCTTGATGGCTCACGTGTTCCCCCCAGGGTTCCGTGACGCTTGGTCAACGAGTGAACACGAACCTACCAGTAGCGCTGCGGACGGTGGCCATGGGATGCCGCAGCGTGAGATCACTGCGGTCGATGCGGTTGCGTGCGGCTGTCCATGGACTCCGTGGCCAGCTGGTTCCTGGTTGTCCGCTACGGCTGGGGCGGGGTGGGGCGTTGTCGGTCGAGGCGGGTGCGTTGGGCTTTGGTCAGGTGCAGGGCGGCTGCCGCGACGTTCTGTTCCAGGTGCTTGATGCTGGCGGTTCCCGGGATGGGGAGGATCACCGGGGAGTGGTCCAACAGCCAGGCGAGCGCCACCTGGGCGGGGGTCGCGTCGAGTTCGGCGGCGATGGCCGCGACCTCTTCCGCCGCTGCCGATTCGGCCGCTCCCGAGTCGGCCGTCGCCGACGTCGCGGTGTGGACGGTGTGCACCGGGCGCCACGGCAGGAAGGCTATGCCGGCCGCCTCGCAGGCCGCGAGCACCGGCTCGTGCTCGGCGTCCAACAGGTTGTAGCGGTTCTGCACGCTGGCCACATCGATGATCTTTCTGGCCTGGTCGAGATCGTCGACGCTGATCTCGGAGAGCCCGATCCGGCCGATCTTGCCCTCGGCCTGGAGATCCCGCAGCGTGCCGATCTGGTCGGCGAGCGGCACCTCGGGGTCTATTCGGTGCAGTTGGAGCAGTTCCAGGCGTTCGAACCGCAGCCGGGCCAGCGCCCGGTCGACCTGGTCGCGCAGCACCTCGGGGCGCCCGTCGAGCGCCCACTCGCCTGACTCCGCCGAGCGGGCGACACCGATCTTGGTGGTGACCAGGACCCCCTCGGGGAACGGGTGAAGGGCCTCGACGATCAGCTCCTCGTTGGCCCCGCCGCCGTAGAGAAAGGCGGTGTCGATCAGGGTGACGCCCAGCTCGACGACCCTGCGCAGCACCGCCAGGGAGCCCTCGCGGGGTGGGCCTTCCTCCGTCGGCAGTCGCATGGCACCGAAGCCCAGCCGGCCCACCTCCAGATCCCCACCGATGCGGAACGTGCTCGAACTTGTCATCCGGTCAGCCTCCGTTGAACTCGCTCGGCCACGTTAGCAAGGGGCACTGACATCCCCGCTGTGGAAGATCGGGGGTGGAAGGACGGTCCGGAAAAACATAGGGGCGGCGGGTTCGTTCACATCACGTTTGCACGGGGGTTCCTAGGTTCGGGGCATGAAATGTCGGGGCGCCTCCAGCGGGCGGCCGATCGACTCCAGGCGACCATCGACGAGTTGCTGATCGAGGCGCGGGGCCGGGCCCGCACGCTCGACCGGGCTCCCGCCGATCTGACGGCCCTGGCGTGGCCACGACGATATGCGGGGGCCGGCCTGGGCCTGCCGATCGCCTACCAGATAGCCGAGGCCCATGGGGGGCGCCTCACGGTCGCCTCCTCTGGGCCCTGCGGTGACGGCTGCGTCTTCCGTCTCTCCCCGCGCCGCTGACCTGGCCGGCCGCCCACCGCCCGGGGCCGGCCGGGGCCGGCTGTCTGGCGGAGGCCAGGGCTCGGCGGGCCGCGGACCCCGCGATGAGCGAGGAGGAGACCGGGCTCCTCGACGACGCCATCCGCCTGGTGCTCGCGCACACACCCCCGTCGGCCGGCGGCAATCCGCGTGCGGACCCGCCCTCCCGTTGACACCCTGGGGCCCATGGACCACCAGCACGACAACCCCACACCGGCCGGCCCCCCGTTGATCGAGATTCCCCTCACCGAGGATCTGCTGTTCGGCGCCCTCGATATCGAGCGGACCGAGGACGGTCTGCTGCCGCACCGGCTGCCCGCCCGGGCCAGGGCTCAGTGCGACGACGGCCAGCTGGCCATGGCGGAGTCCCAACCGTCCGGCGTTCGGCTCGTCTTCCGCAGTCGGGCCACCGTCGTCGAGTTGGACACGCTCCCCACCAAGACGGTCTACCAGGGTGCCCCGCCGCGCCCCGACGGGGTCTATGACCTGCTGGTCGACGGGCATCGGGTCGGGCAGGCGAGCGCGTCCGGCGGCATGGTGCTCTCCGTTGACATGGCGGCCGGCACCGCCGAGACGCTGCCCGGCCCCGCGGGCACCGTCCGGTTCGCCGGGCTGCCCGAGGGCGCGAAGGAGATCGCCCTCTGGCTGCCGCACAACGAGACCACCCGGCTGGTCGCGCTGCGCGCCGACGCCCCCGTCGAACCGGTCGAGCGGACGGGCCGTCGGGTGTGGCTGCACCATGGCAGCTCGATCAGCCAGGGTTCGAACGCCGCCAGTCCCAGCAGCACCTGGCCGGCGCTGGCCGCGTCCCTCGGCGGCGTGGAGCTGGTCAATCTGGGACTGGGCGGTGGCGGACTGCTGGACTCGTTCACGGCCCGCGCCATGCGCGATACCCCAGCCGATCTGCTCAGCGTCAAGATCGGCATCAATCTGGTCAACAACGATCTGATGCGGCTACGTGCCTTTGCCCCGGCCGTGCACGGCTTCCTCGACACCATCCGTGAGGGCCATCCGACCGCACCGCTGCTGGTCATCTCGCCGCTGCTGTGCCCGCTGCACGAGAACACCCCCGGGCCGTCCGTCCCGGACTTCAGCGACCTCGGCAGCGGGATTCTGCGGTTTCGCGCCGCCGGCGATCCGGCGGAGCGGGCCGCGGGGAAGCTGACGCTCACCGTCATCAGGGACGAGCTGGCCCGGATCGTGAGCCGGCGGGCGGTCGACGACCACCGGCTGTACTACCTCGACGGCCTGGCCCTTTATGGCGAGGCGGACCACGCCGAGCTGCCGCTGCCCGACGCGCTGCATCCGGACGCCGCGACCCATCGCCTGGTGGGCGAACGGTTCGCCGGGCTGGCCTTCGCCCCCGGCGGCCCGTTCAGCACCGGACGCCCCGCGGCCGAACAGCCCTGAGCCCGAAGCGCCGCTCCGCCCCGCCCTGCCCCGCCCCGGTGGGAAGGACCCGTCGGCGTGGGCGGGCGTCAACTCCTCGCTGTCGCGAAAGCGTCGGCTCAGTCCGCCGGTTGGATGTCGCCGGTGGTGGCGGAGATCACGGGGCGGCCGGTGCCGGAGTCGGCCGGGGGCATTCCCGGGTGGTGGCCGCCGGCCGGAGCGGGGACCGAGCCGGGGGCCGCGCCGCCGGTGAGGGCGAGGCGGGAGACGATGCGGTAACGGTCACCCCGGTACAGCGAGTGGCAGTACTCGACGGTGCGGCCGGCGCTGTCCGTGGTGACGCGTTCGAAGAGCAGCGCCGGGGAGAACGCCGGCACGTCGAGCAGCGCGGCCTCCGCCTCGCTGACCACGGTGGGCTCGATGGACTGGGTGGCCTCCCGCACCTGGACGCCATGGCGTTCCCGCAGATGGTCGTAGAGATCGCCGGCGGCGAGATCGCGCTCGTCCAGCCGGGGGGCCAGATCGGCCGGGAGGTGCAGATACTCGACGGCCATGGGCATGGACTCCACCAGCCGCAGCCGGGCGATATAGAAGATCCGACCGGCGGGCGACATCCGGAGCTTGCGCCCCACCCGGGCGCCGGCGGCCTGGTCGGTGAACTCCAGGATGCGGCTGGTCCAGGCGCCCGAGGCCAGCGGAACGGCGAGGGAGTCGCCGCCGGAGACCAGTTCCTGGGTGATCTTGCCGGGCGCGATGAACATGCCACGGCCGTGTTCGCGGACCAGTTGGCCGGTCGCCACCAGTTCGTCCACCGCGGCCCGCAGCGTGGGCCTGGAGACCTCAAGCCGGGCGCAGAGCGAACGTTCGGAGGGGATCGCGTCTCCTGGGCGGCGTTCCTCGATCAGCTCCAGCAGGTGCTCCCGCACCCGTTCGCGTTTGAGGGCCGCCCCGGGCGACGGTCTGGCCATGGTCGTTCCCCCGTGCTCGACTGCTGCTCGTTCGACGTAACTTTGACCAGCATATGACCAGTTGGCGCCGGCCGGCGACTCGCGACGCCGGCCGGCGCCCGCTGTCCGCTCCCGGCGGACCGTTCCTAGCCGGCGGGGACGGTGTCCTCGAACGAGACGCCGTCGCCCCGGTACTCCGCGATCCGTGCGGTGACCTGTGCCGGGGTCAGCGCGGTGTCGGCGGCGAAGTAGACGTAGTCCACCTGCTGGTCATAGGCGCGCGGGGTGGTACCGGGCTGTCCGAGCAGGTCGATGAACCACTGGTTGAAGTTGATCGACATGGGCTTCTCGGGCAGATAGGGCTCGCCGTGCACGGCGAAGAGCCGGCCGTCCAGGTAGTACCTGATGCTCTGGCCGTCGATGGTAAACACCAGGTCGTGCCAGCCGTCGAAACTGGTTCGCTCGGCGGTGTGGGTGTTGACCGCCTCCCAGGGTTCCGCGCGGTAGGTCTCCCAGGAGGTGGCGTAGAGGATGTTGTCCGGCTCGCCCCAGCCGCCGTTGGGCAGGTACTCGAAGTCGTACTCGGCGTAGTCCGGATCCATCGGCGCCTGGAGGGCGTTGATGGAGAAGAACGTCTGCACCAGATGGTCGCCGTCGGGTCCGAAGCGTGGGGCGTCGGAGAACCGCACCCTGGCCGCGTAGGTGCCCTCCTGGAACTTGAGTTCCGAGGTGTAGAGCTCGGACTGTTCGGTGCCGCCCGGGGTGCCGTCGGTGGCGGACTCCAGGTTGAGCACCGTGCCGCCCTCGCCGGCCGGGAAGGTGATGTTCTCCGCCGGCCAGCTGGCGCCCGGGACGCCGGGGCCGCCGGTGTAGGTGCGCACGATCCATCCGTTCCGGCTCAGGGCGGGGTCGGCGTGCCCAGAGTAGTCGAAGTCGTCGAAGAGTTCGCCGGTGGGATCGCCCGGCTCCTCGGGTTCGCCCGGCTCGTCGCCCTCGGGTGCGGTGCCCCAGATCAGCTCGCCGTCGCGCCGCACGGTGATCCGTTCCCAGGGGCCGTAGGAGGTCTGGCCCGCGCCGAAGGAGTAGTCATCGGACTGGACCACCTGTTGCCAGTCCGCGCGGTGCAGCCGGAGTTGCAGGTCACCGGTGTCCGTGCCGGGGGCGAGGGTGCCGGCGCCCGAGGAGAAGCCGACCTCCAGGTAGCGGTCGGCGGTCTCGGACGGCTGGGTCAACAGGCCGAAGGAGCCCCGCACGTTGCCGCAGGAGACGACCGCCCAGGAGCAGCCGAAGCGGTAGTCGGTGCCGGGCGATTCGGCCTTGAAGTAGTAGCGGATGGTCAACTCGCTCAGGACGACTGGTTGGTCGCCTGTGTTGACCAGTTTGAGCCAGGGTTCGATCTGGTCGGCGGTGGCTCCGCCGTTGCCGCTGCGGTAGTGCAGGGCCACGGCGGCGTCGGCGGCCTCGATGTCCGAGGCTTGCGGATCGGCGTGCGAGACGCCGGCGGCGCCGAGTCCGGCGACCAGGGCGAGCCCGGTCACCAGGACGGCGATCCGCCGCCGGAACCGCGCTCGGGGTGGGGAGTGGCGCATGGGTCACTTCTCCTTCGCTGGGGGTACGAAACCAGGGGGACGAAATCGAGAGAGCGAGATCGAGAGAGCGAGATCAAGGGGGGCGAACCGGGGCCGGCCCACGGGCGCGTGGCTCAGCCGAGGCGCGCGTCGGCGCGGCGGCGCGGTGGCCGTCTGGGCTTGCGGTGGTTGACGCCCAGCGCGTCGAGTCGGGCGCTGTGCGCGGCCAACCGCGCGGTGAACGAACGGGAGTTGCGCCCCGGCGTGCCCCGTCGAGGGCTCCAGGCCACCTCGGCGAGCGCGGCGAGCCGGGGGAAGGCGAGGTATTCGACGTCGGCCGGGGTGGGCGCGAACTCGGTCCACAGCTGGGCCTGGGTGCCGAGCACCGAGCCGCTGCCGGCGCCGAACTCCGGCAGCGGCACCGGCACCGGGTCCCAGGCGAGGATGTCCCGCACGGTGACGGTGCCGTCCTGGCCGAGCGGTTCGCCGGGGTCGGCGGAGCGCGGATAGTCCAGATAGGTGCGCTCCCAGGGGGTGAGCACCACCCGGTGCCCGCGCGCCAGGGAGCGCGCCGCGGGGGCGCCGTGCGCGCCCGTGCGCCAGGCCATGGTGACCACCTCGGGCGGCAGCTGTTCGTCGTCGCCCTCGTCCCAGGTGACGGGGGTGCGGCCCTGGTCGATCAGATGGTTGGCGATCTGCCGCAGGAACCAGCCGCGCAACGCGGCGGGGCCGGCCAGGCCCTCGGCGCGCATCCGGCGGAGCGCGGCGTCGCTGGCGGCCCATTCGGTGGTGGGGCATTCGTCGCCGCCGATGTGCACATGGCGGGCGGGGAACACGTCCATCACCTCGTCCAGCACCTCGCGGCAGAAGTCCAACGCGGCGTCGTGCACGCCGAGGACGGAATCGCAGACGCCCCACTCGGGCCAGACGGGCAGCCGGCGGTCCGGGCGGTTGCCCAGCCGGGGGTAGGCGGCGATGGCGGCGCGGGTGTGCCCCGGCATCTCGATCTCGGGGACCACGGTGACGCCCCGCTCGGCCGCGTACTCGACCAGGCCGGTCAACTCGGCGCGGGTGTAGGCGCCGCCGTGCGGGGTGCCGTCGTAGCGGCGGCTGCCGGCCCGGCCGACCATCGACTCGGCGCGCCAGGCGCCCACCTCGGTGAGCGCGGGATGGCGGGGCACCGGCATCCGCCAGCCCTGGTCGTCCGTCAGGTGCAGATGGAAGACGTTCAGCTTGTGCAGGGCCAGCAGGTCGACAAAGCGGTGCAGAAACGCGACCGGCATGAAGTGCCTGGCCACATCCAGCATCGCGCCACGCCAGGGGAAGCGGGGGCGGTCGGTGATCTCCATCAGGGGCAGTCGCCAGGGCACGCCGGGCGCCGGGGTGTCGCCGAGGGCCGTGGGCGGCAGTGCCTGACGCAGGGTCTGCACGCCGTTGCGCAGTCCCGCGGGGGTGGCGGCGCGGAGCAGGACCGCCTCGGCGCCGACGGTGAGGCCGTAGCCCTCGGGTCCGAGCCCGGTGAGCAACGGGTCGAGGACGAGGGCGAGTTGGCCGTCGGCATGAGCCGGCAGGGGCAGTCCGGTGGCGGGGGCGAGCGTCTCGCGCAGCAGCCGGGCGACCGGCTCGCTGCCCGGGGTGAGGCGCAGGGCGGTGTGCTCGGTGAGAGTGAAGTGACCCGAGCGTTCGAGGAGATGGTGGGGCAGCGGGATGAGCACGGATGCCTCCGGAAGCGGACGGGCCCGGTGCGGACGACCGTGCCCAGCCCTTTGACTTTCCAATTGGTCAACTGAAGGGCAGTGCTGGTAAGAAAAGTGGCAGCCTCGGCCGAGCGGTGTCAAGGGCGGCGACAACGCTTCCCGTTCGACCACCGCGGCCACGACGGGACAACGGGTGGCAGTTAGTTTCACCGCCAACGCCCCTTCCGGCGCGTCCAGTTCCATTTTTCCCCGACTGTTTGCACAAGAACGGCACCGGCGGCCTTGACGCCCTCAAAGGTCTATGCCAACTTTCTCGTTCACGACCCAGGCAAGCCAATTGGTCAATCGACTCAGCGCCTTCCGCCTCTCGATCCCGAGGTGAACCGTGAAGATCCGTACCGTGGCCCTGGCCACCTCACTTACCACCGTCATGCTCCTGACAGGTTGTTCGGACGGCTCGTCGGACAGCGGGGACGGGCGGACGACCATCGACGTCTGGCTGATGCGGGACAGCGTCAGCCAGGAGTTCCAGCAGGAGTTCGTGGACGCCTTCCACGCAGCCCACTCGGACATCAGGGTGAACGTCCAGATACAGGAGTGGAACGGGATCGGCCAACGCGTCACCGCCGCCCTGGCCAGCAATGACGCACCCGATGTGATCGAGGTCGGCAACACCCAGGTCGCCCAGTACGCGGCCAGCGGCGGCGTCGTCGACCTGACCGACCGGGTCGAGGAGTTGAACGGCGGCGACTGGATATCGGGCCTCGCCGAGCCGGGCGCCATCGAAGGACGGCAGTACGGCATCCCCTACTACGCCGCCAACCGAGTGGTCATCTACCGCACCGACCTGTTCGGGGCCGCCGGCGTCGATCCCGCCGAACTGACCACCAGGGACGCCTGGTTGGCCGCAACGGAGACGCTGAACGAGCCCGATGGACAGCAGGGCATCTATCTGCCGGGGCAGAACTGGTATGCCCTGGCCGGCTTCATCTGGGACGAAGGCGGCGAGCTGGCCGTCGAGACGGCCGACGGCTGGCAGGGCGCGCTCGACACGCCCGAGGCGCTGGCCGGCATGGACTTCTACCAGCGGCTGCAGAGCCTGGGCCAGGGCCCGCGCGACTCGGACGAGGCACAGCCGCCACAGGTCGAGGTGTTCGCCGGCGAGGAGGTGGCGCAGATCATCGCGGTGCCGGGCGGCGCCAACCTGATCGTGGAGCGCAACCCCGAACTGGAGGGCCGGATCGGCTTCTTCCCGATCCCGGGCAAGACTCCCGAGAAGCCGGGCGCCGTCTTCACCGGCGGCTCCAACCTGATCATCCCGGCCGCGTCCGGCGAACAGGACGCCGCCTACACCTTCGTCCAGGAGCTGACCGGCGAGCAGTGGCAGCGGGAGCTGTCCCGGGCCATGAGCTATGTGCCCAACCGGACCGGGCTCGCCGACGCCGTCGCCGACGAGCCGGGCACCGCCGCGATGGCGGTGGGTGCCGCCGAGGGGCGCGCCACGCCCAACACGCCCGACTGGGCGGCGGTCGAGGCGGAGAACCCGATCAAGGACTATATGACCGCCGTGCTGACCGGCGGCGATCCGGCGGACGCGGCCAGGGAGGCGTCCGAGGTGATCACCCGGGCGCTGAACCCCTGACCGGGTCGGCGGGCCGGAGTCGAAGGGATTGAAGATGTCGGTCACCGGACAGCGTCCCGTTCCCGCCGCCACGCCCCCGAGCGCTCCCCCGGCACGCGCCGGGGAGCCGGCCCCGCGCCGCCGCGCGCGGGGCTCGGGCTGGTGGCCCTATCTGCTGATCGCCCCGACCCTGCTGGGCACGGCCGCGCTGCTGCTGGTCCCGCTGCTGCGCGGACTGCTGATCTCGGTCCAGGACTTCAAGCTGCGCGAACTGGTCAACGGGGACGCCGAGTTCGTCGGCCTGGACAACTACGGCACGCTGCTCGGCGACCCCAGGTTCTGGGAGGTGGTCCGGCGCACCTTCCTCTTCATGGCGATCAACGTCGTACTGATCGTCGGCATCGGCACCCTGATCGCGCTGCTGGTCGAGCGGCTCGGCAGGTTCGGCAGAACGGCCGTGCTCAGCGGTCTGGTGCTGGCCTGGGGGATGCCGGTGATCGCGGCGACCACCGTCTTCCAGTGGATGTTCCACTCCGAGTACGGAGTGGTCAACTGGGCATTGACCAGTCTGGGGTTCGACTCCTTCGAACGCTATGCCTGGTTTGCCAACGGGACGGCGGCCTTTGCCATCGTGGTCTTTCTGGTGGTCTGGCAGTCAGTGCCGTTCGCGGCGATCACCCTCTATGCCGGGTTGACCACCGTGCCCAGGGAGCTTCATGAGGCGGCCAGGCTGGACGGGGCGAGCGCCTTCCAGACGTTCCGCACCGTCACCTTCCCGATGCTGCGGCCGCTCTTCATGCTGGTGATCTGCCTCGAAGTGATCTGGACCTTCCGGGCGTTCGTCCAGATCTGGGTGATCACCCAGGGCGGTCCCGGGGACGCCACCACCATCCTGCCGGTCTATGCCGTGCAGACCGCGCTGTCGGCGCAGCGCTACGACCTGGGCACGGCCGCCTCCATGATCACCGTGCTGTTGATGTCCAGCGTGCTGGTCATCTACTTCCGTCAGCTCTACCGTCAGGAGGCCGAGCTGTGACCAGCACACTCCGGACATCGGTGCCACCGCGCCGGCGGCGCAGGCGTCCGCTGCGCGGCGCGGCGGCGGTGGTGGTCTTCGTCTTCTGCACCTTCCCGGTGTACTGGATGTTCTCCACGGCGCTGAAGCCGGCCGGCGACATCCAGACGGACGAGCCCAAGCTGGTTCCGTTCAACTGGACGTTCGACCACTTCCGGACGGCGATGGCGGCCGACGGGTTCTGGCTGTTCTGGCGCAACAGTCTGCTGTTGACGGTGGGTGCGGTGCTGCTGGCGCTGGTGGTGGCGCTGGCGGCCGCGTTCGCTGTGGCCCGGATGCGGTGGCGTGGCCGGCGGCAGTTCCTGCTGATGGTGTTCGCCGCCCAGATGGCGCCCTGGGAGTCGTTGATCATCCCCATCTACATCATGTACCGGGACACCGACCTGTTGGACCGGCTGCCGGCGCTGACCCTGATCTATTTCATGATCACGCTGCCGTTCACCATCGTGGTGCTGCGCAACTTCCTGGCCACGGTGCCACCGGAGTTGGAGGAGGCCGCACAGGTCGACGGCTGCACCAGGCTGGGCGCGTTCCGGCGGGTGATCTTCCCGCTGCTGGCGCCCGGGCTGATGGCGACCTCCCTGTTCGGCTTCATCACCGCTTGGAACGAGTTCGCCTATGCCAACTTCCTGATCATCAACAACCAGGACGCGCGCACCCTGCCGGTCTGGCTGACCTCGTTCCAGAACACCTTCGGCACCGACTGGGGCGCGACGATGGCGGCCTCGACGCTCTTCGCCATCCCGGCGTTGTTGATCTTCCTGCTGCTCCAGCGGCAGGTCACCTCGGGCTTCGCCTCGGGGGCGGTCAAGGGTTAGGGACGGGGCCCGTGCGGCCCTGTCCCCGCCACCTGGTGGGCGGTCAGCCCTCGTTCTCGTTCTCGATCTCGTCGAGCAGCGAGGCCAACGGGCCTTCCGCCGTGCCGTTCACCTCAGCGACGATGCGGGCGGCCAGCTCGCGCAGCGGGGCCTCTTCGAGGAAGAGGGTGATGGGGACCTCGACGCCGTGCTCGTCGCGGAGCCGGCCGATGAGGTGGACGGCGGTGAGTGAGTCGCCGCCGGCCTCGAAGTAGCCGACGTCCAGGGCGTCTTCGCCGGGCAGCTCAAGGGCCTCGATCAGCAGCGCGTGCACCCGGCCGCCCAGGTCGTCCGCCGTCTCGACGGGTTCCCCGCCCGGCGAGGTGGCCGGCGGCGGGTCGGCCGGGCGCAGCGCCGGGTAGGACTGCCGGGTGAAGACGCGGGGCGTCCGCGCGGCGCGGCGGGCGCCCGGCGGGCGTTCCGGCGCCTCGGCGAGCACCGCGTGCACGTTGGTGCCGCCGATGCCGATGGAGCTGACGCCGGCCAGTCGTGGCACGCCGACCGCACCAGGCCAGGGCTCGGCGGCGCGCGGCAGCCGGAACGGGCCGTCGTCCAGGCCCAGTTCGGGGTTGGCGCTGCTGACGCCGGCGGACGGCACCAGGGTGCGGTGGTGCAGCATCAGCGCCGTCTTGATCAGCGCGGCGACGCCGGCCGCCGCGTCCAGATGTCCGATGTTGGCCTTGACGGAGCCCAGTGCGACCCGGCCCCGGCCGGCGCCCGCGAAGGCGGCCGCCGCCGCCTCGGCCTCGACGCGGTCGCCGAGCCGGGTGCCGGTGCCATGCGCCTCCAGATAGCGGGCCTGCGCCGGGTCGAGCCCGGCGGCCGACCACGCCTCCTCGATGGCGGCGGTCTGCCCGGCGACGCCGGGGGCGGTGAAACCGACCCTGCCCGCCCCGTCGTTGGTGACGGCGGTGCCCCGGATGACCGCGTGGACCGGATCGCCGTCGGCGAGGGCGTCCTCCAGGCGGCGCAGCACCACCAGGCCGACGCCGTTGCCGGGGACGGTGCCGGCGGCGTGTTCGTCGAACGGGCGGCAGCGGCCGTCCGGCGCGTAGATGCCGCCCTCGTAGTAGGTGTAGCCGCGCGGTTCGACGGCGTCCACGGCGACACCGCCGGCGAGCGCCGCGTCGCATTCGCCGCCCAACAACGCCTGGACGGCGAGGTGTACGGCGGCCAGCGAGGTGGAGCAGGCGGTCTGCACCGTCATGCTGGGCCCGTCCAGGCCGAGCCGGTAGGAGATCCAGGGGGCGAGGAACTCCCGGTCGGTGAGGATGCGCAGCTGGGTGGCGCCGATGGTGGTGGCCAGCCGGCGGTCGCGGCCGGCGGCGAACAGGTGCTCGGTGAGGCTGCCGCCGACATAGACGGCGGTCCTGGCCGGCGCCTTGTCGGGGTGGTAGCCGGCGTCCTCAAGGGCGGCCCAGGCGCTCTCCAGCAGCAGCCGGTGCTGTGGGTCGAGCGCGGCGGCCTCGGCGCGGTGGAAGCCGAACGCGGCGGCGTCGAACCGGTCGGCGTCGGCCAGCCATCCCTTGGTGGGGACATAGGCGGGGTGGCTCAGCTCGTCCTCGGGGACGCCGGCGGCGCGTAGCTCGTCGGCGCTGAAGTCCCGTAGGGAGCAAGTGCCTTGGCGCAGGTTGGCCCAGTAGGTGTCCAGGTCGGCGGCGCCGGGGAAGCGGCCGTGCATGCCGGTGATCGCGACGGATCCGGCGAGGTCGTCGGCGGTCGGGGCGGGGGCGGGATGCGTCACGGTGTGCTGCCTTTCCTGGGTCGGGCGCCGCGTGCCGCGGTGCGGCGTCGGCGGCGGTCCTGGCCGCGCCGAGCGGCGTCGCTTTCGCCGTCCGGGATCGCCGGACGGTGCCGCGGTCGGTCCAGATGGGCCGCCAGGGCGGCCGGGCTGGGATGCCGGAAGAGGTCGACCAGGGTGAGTGCGGGCACCCCGTCGCCCCGTTCGTTTGGCGCCCCGTCGAGCGCTTCGCCCAGGGGTTCGTTGAGCGCCTGGAGGACGGCGAGCAGCCGGACGGAGTTGCCGCCCAGGTCGAAGAAGTTGTCGTGGGCGCCGATCCGTTGGTGGCCCAGCACCTCGGCCCAGACGGCGGCGACCCGCCGTTCGGTCGCGGTCGCGGGTTCGACATGGGCCCGCTCGGGGTCGGCCGAGGTCCGGTGCGGGGCCGGCAGTCGGGCGCGTTCCACCTTGCCCGAGCGGTTGAGCGGCAGTTCGTCGAGGTGGGTGACGTACTCGGGGACCATATAGCTCGGCAGCCGCTCGGCGAGGTGCCGGCGCAGCGCCGCCTCGGTCGGTCGACGCCCTTCGGCCGGCACCACATAGGCCGCCAGATGCCGGTCGGTGGCGTCGCCGCGCACATCGGCGGCCGCCATCGCGACCTCCGGATGGCCGGCCAACACGCTCTCGATCTCGCCGAGTTCGATCCGGAAGCCACGCACCTTGACCTGGGTGTCGACGCGCCCGAGGTAGTGCAGCCGGCCGTTCGCGTCGAAACGCCCCAGATCGCCGGTGCGGTACATCCGGGAGCCGGACGGGCCGTAGGGGTCGGCGACAAAGCGCTGGGCGGTCAGCCCGGGCTGGCGCGGATAGCCCCGGCCGAGGCCGGCGCCGGCGAGATGGATCTCGCCGGTGACACCGACCGGGACGGGGCGCAGCCCGGAGTCGAGCACCATGACACGGGCGCCCGGCACCGGCTCGCCGATGGCCACCGGGACGCCGGGCCGCAGGTCCTCGGTGGTGGCGTAGACGGTGGCCTCGCTGGGTCCGTAGGCGTTGACGATGCGCCGGCCGGGCGCGGACCAGCGTTCGACGAGTTCGGCCGGGCATGCCTCGCCGCCCACCACCAGGCTCCGCAGCTCGGGCAGCCGCCCCTCGGGGTCGGGGACGGAGAGGGCGGCGGACGGCGGCAGGAACACATAGCTGATGCGGGAGTCGCGCAACCGGGCCAGCAGTGGTGCGCCGAGGCGTTCGTCGTCGCCGGCGATATGCAGTTCGGCGCCGGCGGTCCAGGTGAGGAAGAAATCGGAAACGGCCACGTCGAAGCCGAAGTTGACGTACTGCAGCACCCGGTCGTCGGCGTCCAGCGGGAACGCGGCGCGCACGGCGGCGCAGAGGTTGGCAAGCGCCCGGTGTTCGACGCCGATGCCCTTGGGGGTGCCGGTGGAGCCCGAGGTGTAGAGGAGATAGGCGAGGTTCCTGGGCGTTGGCGCGGGCGCGGGCTCGGGTGCGCGTTCGGGTGCGCGTTTGTGCTGGTCGGGTAGGTCGATCCGGAGGACCGGGGGGCCGAGCAGGTCGGCGAGCGGGGCGGTGGTCTCCTCGGCCAGCAGCAGCGACATGGAGGAGTCGTCGGCCATATAGCGCAGCCGGGCCACCGGGTGTCCCGGGTCGAGCGGGAGATAGGCGCCGCCGGCGCGCAGCACGGCGAGCGCGGCGAGCGCCATTCCCGCGGAACGGGGCAGCAGCAGCCCGACGACGGTGTCGGGCCGCACCCCGGCGGCGCGCAGCCGGGCCGCCAACAGGTCGGCCCGCTCCAGGAGTTGGCGGTAGTCGAGGGCGGTGTCCCGGTCGCGGAGGGCGGGTGCGTCCGGGTGCAGTTCGGCCTGGGCGGCGATCAGGTCAGGCACCAGCGGTTCGGGCGGGGCGGCTTCGGCGGTGCGGTCGCCGGCCTTCGCCAGCCAGGCCAGTTCGTCGGCGGGCAGCAGGGCCGCGGTCCTGACGGGCGCCTCGGGGGCGGACAGCAGGGAGTCCAGCAGCGTCTCGAAGGCGCGCACCCAGCGTCGGGCCGTGTCATGGCCGATCAGGTCGGTGGAGTGGATCAGCGAGGCGACCAGTTCGTCGCCGATCCGCTCCACATAGAGCAGCAGGTCGAACTTGGCGACGTTGAGTGGGAGTTCGACGCGGCGGGTGTCGGTGTTCGGCAGATCGAGGACGAGTTGGGTGTCGTCGTCGTAGGCGAACATCACCTGGACCAGGGGGTCATGGCCGATGGCCCGGTGGGGCGCCACCGCGTCCACGACCGCCTCGAACGGCGCGTCCTGGTAGGGCTGGCCGGCCAGCAGCCGGTCCCGCGTCCGGTCGATCAGCTCGACATAGCCCGGCTCCCCGGTCAGCTCGCAGCGGATGGCCAGGGTGTTGGTCAACATGCCGACCATGTCGTGGAGTTCGGGCCGGTCCCGGCCCGAGACCGGCACTCCGACGACCAGATCGTCCTGGTCGCAGAGCCGGCCGAGAAACGCGGCGAAGGCGGCGAACAGGGCCATGAACGGGGTGGCTCCCCTGGCCCTGGCCAGCTCACCGAGCCGGGTCAGGGTCTCGGGCGGCAGCACAAAGCGGGCCACGCCGCCCTCGGTGCCGCGCCGGGCGGGGCGGGGCCGGTCGACGGGCAGCGCGGTGGTGTCGGGGGCGCCGGCCAGCTGTCCGGCCCAGTGCGCGACGGCCTCGGCATAGCCGCCGGCGGCCAGCCGCTCCCGCTGCCAGACGGCGTAGTCCGGGTACTGCAGGGCGGGTTCGGCGGGCCGCCCGGTGGCACCGGCGGTGCGGTCGGCGACCTCGCCGGTGAACGCGGCGTAGTCGGCGGCGAGTTCGCGCAGCATCTGCTGCACCGACCAGCCGTCGCACACCAGATGGTGGGCCACCAGCAGCACCCGGTGGCTGCCGTCGTCCACCCCGTAGAGGGAGCAGCGCAGCAGCGGTCCGGTTCCGGTGTCGAAGGGGCGGGCCGCCTCGGCCAGCATCAGCGCCTCGACATCGCCCGCCGGCACCTGGGAATGCCACGCCACCTCGGGGTGCCCCGTCGCCGACACCACCTGGGTGGGGACGCCGCCCTCGCCGGCGGTCCGCGCGGGGAACACGGTGCGCAGCGATTCGTGGCGTGCGACCAGCGCGTCCAGCGCGCGGAGGAACGCGGCCCGGTCGAACGGGCCCCGGACGTGGAACCCGGCGGGCACGTTGTACTGCGCGGTGCCCGGGTGCATCCGGTCCAGGACGAGAAGCCGGCCCTGTGCGGGTGAGACGGGGAACTCGTAGATCACGGCGATCCTCCCTGAGCGGGCCGGGCTTCCGGCGTGGCGTTGACGAGGGCGGCGTCGACCAGGGCGGCGATCCGGGCGGCGAACGCCGGGCGGAGCAGGTCGGCGTGCCGGCAGGGCAGTTCGTGGGCGTCCACGGTGGCCCCCAGGGCCCGCCAGCGGGCGGCCTTGGCCTCGGTGGTGGGAACGTCGGGCTCCCGGCTCGCCGAGCAGAGCAGCAGCCGGCCCCGGTACTGCGGAGGCCGCCAACGGCGGGCGATCCGGGCGTTGTTGAGGCGCAGCCGCAGCAGGGTCTCCAGGACGGACGGTGGCTGTCCGGCGAAGGCGGCGCCGGGTCGGCGCACGGCGTCGATGACCTCGGCACGGTCCAACGGGCCTGCCATGGGCGGTACTTCGGGTGCGTCCGGGACGGACTGGCTCAACAGGACGCTCAGCGACTCCTGTTCGAGCTGCTTCTCGTCGACGGGAACGGTGGTCTCGTCGGCCGTCGCGGGGATGGCATCGAGTACCGCGAGGAGGTCGACGCGTTCGCCTTCGGCGGTGAGGCGCGCGGCCAGTTGATAGGCGAGGAGGCCGCCGAGCGAGTGCCCCAGCAGCAGATAGGGGCCCTCGGGGCGCACGGCGCGGATGCGTCGCAGATGCTCGTCGGCGAGTTCGGCGAGGGTCGCCGGCGGCGGTGCCCCGGGGTCTTCGAGTCCGGGGAGCTGCAGCGCGTGGACGGCACGGCCGGCGGGAAGGTGCGGCAGCAGCGCGGTATAGCCCCAGCCGATGCCCAGTCCGGAGTGGATACAGAACAGCGGTGGCCCGTCGTTGCCCTGACGGACCGTCAGCAGCGGGGCGAGTCCGCCGGCGGGGGCCGCGCGGTCGTCTCCGGTGAGGCGCCGGGCGAGGGTGGCGGGGGTGCGGGCCTGGAAGAGCAGGCCGAGGGGTGGGGCGACGCCCAGCTCCGCCTCGATCCCGGCGGCCAGCCGCAGCGCCAGCAGGGAGGTGCCGCCGGCGCCGAAGAAGTCCAGATCGACGGGGACTTCGGGCAGCTCCAGCACGGTGGCGAAGGCGCGGCAGAGGGCGCGTTCGGCATCGTTGCCCGGCCGGGCGTCCAGCGCGGTCGACGGTGCCGGGGCGGGCTCGGGAAGGGCCGCCCGGTCGATCTTGCCATGGGGGGTGAGCGGCGGCCGGTCGATCACGGCCCAGAGGGTGGGCAGCAGATGGCCCGGCAGGGTGCGGACGGCGTGCCGGCGTGCCCGGTCCAGGGTGCCGCCGGCGGCGAGCACCAGATGGGCGGCGAGCCGGCGTCCGCCGCCGGGCGCCGGCGGGGCGGTGACCACGGCCCGTCCGACGTCGGGGCAGCTCTCCAAAGCTGCCTCGATCTCGGCCGGCTCCACCCGGAAGCCGCGCACCTTGACCTGGTCGTCGGCCCGTCCGGCGAACTCCAGCAGCCCGTCCTCGGTCCAGCGGGCCAGATCGCCGGTGCGGTACATCCGGGCGCCCGGCGGGCCATGGGGGTCGGCGACGAACCGTTCGGCGGTGCGCGCCGGTTGGCGGTGGTAGCCGCGCGCCAGCGCCTCGCCGGCGAGATACAGCTCGCCGGTGCCCCCGGCCGGCAGCGGCCGGAGCCGGGCGTCCAGCACATAGGCCCGCGCGTGGTCCAGCGGCCGGCCGACGGGGACGGCGCCAGGCGCCTCGCAACGGTGGGCGGTGGCGGCGACGGTGGCCTCGGTGGGGCCGTAGGCGTTGGTGACGACGGTGTCGGGGCAGTGGGCGCGGAGCGTGGCGACCGCCTCGGCGGAGACGGCGTCTCCCCCGGTCCACAGCTCGGGCACGCCCGCGACCGCGTCGGGCGCGAACTGGGCTACGGCGCGCAGCAGTTCGGCGGTGAGCAGCAGCGCGCCGACCCGGTGGGCGGCGAGCGCGGCGCCGAGCGTGCGGGGGTCGAGCGGCCCTGGTGGGGCGACGACCACCGTGCCGCCGGTGAGCAACGGCACCCATACCTCGTAGCTGGCGGCATCGAAGGTGTGGGGGCTGTGGAAGAGCACCCTGCGGTGTCCTGGACGCCGGAAGTGGCGGTCCGCGGCGAAGGCGACCAGGCCCCGATGGGTGACCAGCACGCCCTTGGGCGCGCCGGTGGAGCCCGAGGTGTACAGCAGACAGGCCACCGCTTCGGGGTGCGGCTCTGCCGGCGGGTCCCCGGGTGCCGCCGGGGCGGGCCCGTCGGGGGTCAGCCACTGGGTTCCGTTCGGCGCCCAGGGGGGCCGTTCGGCGGCGACCACCAGCCGGGCGCCGGCGTCCCGCAGCAGTCGGGCGAGCCGTGCCGGGGGCTGTGTCGGGTCGATCGGCAGATAGGCGGCGCCGGCCTTGAGCGCGGCGAGTTGGGCGACGATCAGCTCGGCGGAGCGGGGCAGCGCCAGCGCCACCACCGTCCCCCCGGCGGCCCCGGCGGCCGTCAGGCGGGCGGCCAGCCGGTCCGAGGCGTCGTCCAACTCCGCGTAGCTGTAGGTGCGTTCGCCGTCCTCGACGGCGGGGGCCGAGGGGGTCCCGGCCGGTCCGGCGGCAAACCGAGCGGTGACGGTCGCGGGCTGCGGCGGGGCCTGGGCGGCGCCGCGTCCGGCGCTGAGCAGCGCCCGCAGCTGGTGGTCGGGCAGCACATCGAGCCGCGCCGCGTCGGCCTCGATATCGGTGCCGGCGAGCAGTTCGAGGGCGCGCACCAGCCGTTCGGCGAGGCCCCGGGCATCGACGGAGCCCCGGTGCCCGAACCTCAGCAGCCAGCGGTGGCCGGCGACGACGGCGACGGAGAGCGGATAGTGGGTGGCGTCCCTGGTCTCCAGCAACGTCGGGCCCGCATCGGCGGCGAGCCCGGCCCTGGGGTAGTTCTCGAAGGCGAGCACCGTGTCGAAGAGCGGGCCGCCGCCGGGGTGCGCGGCGGCCTGGAGATCGGCGAGTTGCACCTGGTGGTGGGCGGAGAGCGCGAGTTGTTCGTCCCGCAGCCGGCGCAGCAACGCCGCCACGCTCTCCCCCTCCCGCGGCCGGACGCGGACCGGGAGGGTGTTGAGGAAGAGGCCGATCATCCGTTCCACGCCGGGGAGTTCGACGGGGCGGCCGGAGACCACGCCGCCGAAGACCACGTCCCGGCGCCCGGTACTCCTGGCCAGCACCAGCGCCCACGCCAGCTGCGCGACGGTGTTGGCGGTGCAACCGGCGGCGCGGGCGGTGCGGGCCAGGGCGGCGCTCAGCTCCGCCGACAGCTGGACGTCGAGGGTGCCGGCCGGTCCCTGGCCCGCCGGCGGGGCGGTCAGCGGGGTGACTCCGGCGAGGGCGTCCCGCCAGGCGTCGAGCGCGGGCCGCCGGTCCCGGCCGCGCAGCCAGACCAGATAGTCGCGGTAGGGGGCGGGCGGCGGCAGCGGGGCGCCTCGGTAGAGGGCGTTGAGGTCCTGGGCCAGCAGCGGCATCGACCAGCCGTCCAGCAGGATGTGATGGAGCGTCAGCAGCAGTTCGGTGCCGTTGTCGTGCCGGACCTCGGTGGCTCGTAGCAGGGGTGGGCGGGTGAGGTCGAGACGGGGTTCGGCGGCGGGGGCGAGCAGCCGTTCCAGCTCCGCCGTGACCTCGTCGGGCGGGCGGCCGGTCAGGTTCAGCTCGCGCCAGGGCACCTCGGCCCGTCGGGGGATCAGCGCGACCGGCTGGTCGAGGCCCCGGTGGCGGAAGCAGGCGCGGAGGTTGGGGTGGCGCTCCAGGAGCGCGGCGACCGCCTGACGCAGCCGTCCGGGCTCGGGGCGGCCGTCGACATGGAATCTGGCCCGCACCAGATAGGGGTCGGGTCCCTCGGGTTCGAGGAGGGCGTGGAAGAGCAGCCCGTGTTGGGCCGGTGCGAGCGGCAGCACATCGGCGAGTTTGCCGCTCACAACTCCTCCTCGAACGCCAGCAGTTGGTCGTCGGAGAGGTCGACGAGCGGGAAGTCGGCGGCGGTGGGGGCGGCGGTGGCGCCGCCCCGGGTGTGGGTGACCAGCTCGTCCAGCGCCGTGGTCCACAGCTCGGCCAGCCGCCGCACCCCGGCCTCGTCGAGGGAGCCGGCGGCATAGGACCAGCTGGCCACCAGCCGGGGTCCTTCGGGCCCGTCGCCGAGCACCGCGTCCAGCTCCACCAGATGGTCCAGCGGCAGGGCGTCGGCGCCCGCCCCCAGCAGCTCGACGCCGTCGCCGCCGGAGGTGCCGGCTGAGGTGCCGGCGATGCCGCCCAGATAGTTGAACCGGACGTCGGGGGCGGGGAGTCGGGCCAGTTCGGGGCCGGCTTCCTGGTCCATCTCGCGCAGCAGTCCCCAGCCGAGTCCCGCGGACGGCACGGCGCGCAGCCGTTCCCTGACCCGGCGCACCGCCTCGCCGGTGGCCTCGCCGGCCGCGTCCAGCCGGACGGGGTACTGGATGGTGAACCAGCCGACCGCCGCTGAGACATCGGGCCCGTCCGGCAGCCCGTCCCGGCCGTGGCCCTCCAGATCGACGAGGAGCGCGCCGTCGTCCCCGCGCCAGCGGGCGCCGGCGGCGGCGAGCGCGGTCAGCAGCAGTGTCTCGGTGCCACAGCGCCAGGCTGCGGGCAGCTCGCCGAGCAGCGGCGCGGTCCGGTCCGCGGTCAACTCGACGGTGAAGATGGCACGTTCGCCGGCCGCCTGGGCGCCGGCCGCCTGGGCGCCGGGCGGTTGGGCGCCTGCCGGTTGGGCACCGGGCACCAGCCTGGCCTCGGGGCCGGCCAACGCCTGGCGCCAGTAGGGCAGTTGCTCCCGCAGCCGGTCGGCGGCCCGAACCTCGGCGGCCAGCAGGGTGGCCCAGCGGCGGAAGGAGACACCGGGTGGCGGCAGCGTGCCGCCCGCGTCGGGGGCGGTGGAGAGCAACGCCGCCAGGTCCCGGGCGAGCACCCGCCAGGAGACGCCGTCGACGGCCAGATGGTGCACGACCAGCAGCAGCCGGCCGACGCGCCCGGGGCCCGCGTCGTACCAGACGGCGCGCCACGGCCGGCCGGATGCGGGGTCGATCCGGCCGGTGGCGGCCAGTTCGCCGGCGTGGGCGGTCAGCCGCTCGGCCGGCCAGCCCGCCGCGTCCACCCGCTCGACCCCCGGCGCCGTCTCGGCCCGGGCGGGCGGCACCTCGAGCGCCGGCCCTTCCTCGCCGTCCCCGAGCAGCCGCAGACGCAGCGCGCCATGCCGCTCGGTGAGCTTCCGCAGGGCGGCGTCGAGGCGTTTCTCGTCGCTGCCGGCGGGGGTCGGCAGCAGCGCCGCCATCAGGAAGCGGTCCGGTTCCTCGGCGCGTGGCAGCCACCGGCGCATCATCGGGGTCAGCGGCGCCCGGCCCACCCCGTCGTCCCCCGCCGCGCCGGCCGTGGCCTCGACCTCCCTGGCCAGCAGGGCGAGTTGGCGGGGCGTCGAGGCGCCGAAGACTTCCGCCGGGGTGAAGGCGAGGCCGATCGCGCGGGCCCGGTGGGCCAGTTGGATGGCCATGATGCTGTCGCCGCCGAGGTCGAAGAAGCCGTCCTGGGCGCCGACCGAGGGCACGCCGATGACGTCGGCGAAGAGCGCGCGGAGCGCGGCCTCCCCGACGCCGGCGGGCGCGGCCTCCCCGGAGTCGGTGGGCTCGACCGGTTCGGGGGCGGGCAGCGCCGCAAGATCGGTCTTGCCGGCGGGGGTGAGCGGTAGCGCCGCCAGCGGGACGAACGCGGCCGGCACCAGCGCGGCCGGCAGCCGTTCGGCGAGGAAGGCCCGCAGCTCATCCAGGGAGGGCGCCGACCCGGTGCGCGACACCGGGTAGCCGACGAGTCGTTGGTCGCGCTCGACCACCACGGCCCGTTCCACCGCCGGGTGTTCGGCGAGCACGGCGGCCACCTCGGCCGGTTCGACCCGTAGGCCATGGAGCTGGATCTGGGCGTCCACCCGGGCCAGGAAGTCGAGTTGACCGTCCGGCCGGCGCCGCACCAGATCCCCGGTGCGGTACATCCGCGCGCCGGCGGGCCCCCGTGGGTCGGCGACAAAGCGTTCGGCGGTGAGCGCGGGCCTGCCCAGATAGCCATGGGCCAACCCGGGGCCGCCCAGATAGAGTTCGCCGGCCACCCCGACCGGCACCGGCCGCAGCGACCGGTCCAGCACCTGGGCCCGCACCCCGGGGATCGGCCGGCCGATGGGCACCGTCCCGGCCGCGCCGTCCAGCGGATCGGAGAGGGTGACGGCGACGGTGGCCTCCGTCGGGCCGTAGGCGTTGACCATCCGGCGTCCCGCGCCCGCCCAGAGCGCGACCAGCGCCGGCGGGCAGGGCTCGGCGCCGACGCCGACGGTGCGCAGCTCCGGCACCTCGTCGGGCGCCACCCCGGCGAGCAGCGCCGGCGGCAGCAGGGTCGCGCTGATCCCCCGGTCGCGCAGCACCTCGGCCAGCGCCTCGCCGGCCAGCCCGCCGGGCGGCGCGACGACCAGGGTGCCGCCGGCGTGGAAGGCCATCGCCAGCTCGGCGACGAAGATGTCGAACGTCGGCGAACCGGCCTGCAGCACCCGGCTGTTGGCGTCCAGCGCGAAGGCGTCCACCAGGGCGGCGGCCAGGGTGGTGACGCCCGCGTGCGGAACCACCACGCCCTTGGGGCGTCCGGTGGTGCCGGAGGTGTGGATCACATAGGCCGGCTGCCCGGGCAGCGGCGGACCGGCCGGCAGCGGCGGGCCCGACCAGGCGGCCTCGTCGACCACCAGCGTGGGCGTCCCGATGCCGGCCGGCACCCGGGCGCCGGGGGCGACCAGCAGCAGCACGGGTTCGGCGTCCGCCAGCAGCTGACGTATCCGGCGCTCCGGATGGCCGGGGTCGACGGGCAGCTGCGCGGCGCCGGCGCGCTGCACGGCGAGGGTGGCCACGGTGGCGGCGGGGCAACGGCCAAGGGCCAGCGCCACGGTGGCGCCCGGCCGCACGCCGAGGGCGGCGAGACGGCCGGCCAGCCGGGCGACCCGGTCGGCGAGCGTGGCGTAGTCGAGGACCGTCTCGCCGTCGTCCAACGCCGGGGCCCCGGGGCGTTCCGCCGCCCAGCGTTCCACCATCGCCGGCAGGCCGGGCGGCTGGTCGGTCGGGCGCGGCGGGTCGGCCGGCGGCCGGTGGGGTGCCTCGTGGGTCCCCAGCGGATGGTGGGCGACGGGCGTTTCGGGGTGGTGCAGCAGCCGTTCCAGCAGGGTGGCGAAGCTCTCCGCCCAGTGCGCGACGACATCGGGCGGCAGCCGGTCGGTGCGGACCTCGATGGTGCCGGCGAAGCCGTCGTCGGCGTCCTGGACGACACAGACCAGATCGTGTTCGCCGCCGGTGTGGATCCGTTCGGGCTCGGCGAACTCCCTGATCCGCCGGACGCTTTCCTGCCGGGGCAGATACATGAACACCCACTGGAACAGCGGCGATCGGCCGGCGTCGCGGTCCGGCGCGGTGGCCGCCACGATCCTCCCGACCGGCACGTCGGCGTGCGCCAGCACCCGTGGGAAGTCGGCGGCGAACCCGGCGAGCAGTTGGGCGAAGGTGGTGTCGGGGCCGATCCGCCAGCGGGTCGGCACCGCGTTCATCACATAGCCGATGACCCGGTCCAGGCCTTTGGCCGCCCGGTTGGCGACGGGCGTGCCCAGCACCAGATCGTCGACGTCGCCCAGCCGGCCGGCGAACGCGGCGAACGCGGCCATCAGCACCCCGTAGACGGTGGTGCCGCGTTCCCTGGCGAGCGCCCGCACCCGGCGTTCGACGTCGGCGCTCAGCCGGAACGGGAGCTGTGCGATGGCGGCGGAACGGGCGGGCGCGGTGCGGGGCGGGCCGTGCGGCGCCAGCGGCCGGGGCGGGTCGGCGAGATAGTCCCGCCAGAACGCCAGCCGCGCCTCGAACACCCCGGCTCGTTCCAACTCCCGTTGCCAGGAGGCGAAGTCGGCGTACTGGATGGCCGGCCGCGCCGGCGGGGTGCCGCCCTCGCGGACCACCCGGTAGGTGGTGGCGAACTCGGTGTGCAGAACGTCGAAGGACCACCAGTCGGTGACGATATGGTGCAGGCTCAGCATCAGGGTGCGGCGCCGCTCGTCGACGGTGACGAACCGGCCGCGCATCAGGCCCTCGCCGCGCAGGTCGAACGGGCGCCGCCGGAACTCGGCGAAGACATCGTCGAGTTGGCGGTCGGAGCCGCGTAGGTCGATCCGTTCCAGCGTGAAGGGCTCGGCCGGCGGGAAGCTGACGTCGGGGGCCTCGGGCGGTCCGCCGATCCTGGTGCGCAGCACATCGTGGTTGCGCCGCAGCAGGGTGAGCGCCCGCTCCAACTCGGCGGGGTCGACGGGCCCTTCGAAGTGGTAGGCGCAGCACAGGTTGAGCGCGGCGGTGTCCGGATACAGCTCGTCGAAGACCCACAGGTCCTCCTGGGCCGGGCTGAGCCGCAGCGGCGCGTCGCCGTCCCTGGGCGGGACCACCGCCGGGATCGCCTCGGCCTGGCCGGCCTCGACCAGGCGCCGCATCAGCCGTTGCCGCTGCTCGCCGGTGAGCGCGGCGAACCGGTCCGCGAGGGGCGACGAAGACGTCATAGCAGGTCCTTTCGGATGTCGGCGAGCCGGTGCAGCCCCGCGATCACCTGGTCGCGTTCGAGTCCGAAGTCGACAAAGCAGGCGACCTCGTCACAGCCGAGGTCCCGCAGGTCGGCGAGCATCCGGGCGCAGGTGTCCGGCGAGCCCAGCAGGCTGCCCCAGTTGAGATAGCGCTGGAACGCGAACTCGGTGAGGGCGTCCAGCTGTTGTGCGTTCAGCCCGGCGGTGTCGCCGGCCGTCCCCCGGTTCGCCGAGGTCTGCCGCACATAGGAGCGCAGATAGGCCCTGAGCGGCGTCTCGGCCAGCCGTCGTGCCTCGGCGTCGTCCGCGCCGACAAAGGTGTGCGCCATCAGGGTGACCATGCCGCCGTCCCGCGCCCCCGGCTGGACGGGCGCGGCATGGAACGCGGCCCGGTAGCGGCCGATCAGCGCGGCCAGATCGGCGCGGCTCTGGCCGACGGTGGCGCCCAGCACTCCGGTGCGCAGCGAGCCGGCGGCGTCCCAGGTCGCCGGCGAGCCCGAGGTGGTCAGCCAGAGCGGCAACGCGCCCTGGACGGGGACCGGTTGGGGGGTGACGGCGATCCGTTCGCCGGCGCCGTCGGTGAACTCGACGGCCTCGCCGGCCCAGAGGCGACGCAGCAGCGGGATATCGGCGAGGGCCCGCGCGCGGCGGTCGGGGTAGGCGTCGGGCGCCAGCACGAAGTCCGCCGAATGCCAGCCGGTGGCGACGGAGAAGCCCACCCGGCCGCCGGAAAGGTTGTCCACCACGGCCCAGTCCTCCGCCACCCGCAGCGGGTGGTGCAGCGGCAGCACCACGCTGCCGGCGCGCAGCCCGATCCGTTCGGTGGCCACGGCCAGTGCGGCGTTGAGCACCGGCGGGCTGGGGAAGACCTGTCCGACCTGCTGGAAGTGCCGCTCCGGGGTCCAGACGGCGGCGAAGCCGAGCCGGTCGGCGGCCCTGGCGATGGCGAGGATGTCCTGGTATTTCGCGGCGTGGTCGGCGCGTTGGCCGGCCGAGTCGGCGCCGAAGAACATGATGCTCAGTTCCACCGTGGTCATCTCTCCTGGGCGGGGACGCGTCGCTGACGGGGGATGGGCGCCTCCGGCGCGGTGGCCGGCTGCCGGGCCAGCGCGTGGGCCAGGGCGGCGGGGGTGGGGTGGGCGAAGATCTGCGCGGTGGTCACCCGGGGTCCGCCCCGGGCGCCGATCCGGGCGGCGGCCCGCACCGCGCGTAGCGAGTTGCCGCCGAGCGCGAAGAAGTCCTCGTGCGGGCCGACCCGTTGGACGCCCAGCACCTCGGCCCAGACCCCGGCGACGGTGGCGGCGAGCGCCGGGTCGAAGGCGCCGTCGGGCGCGGCGGGCGCCGGCGCTCGGCTCTGCTGTCGGACGGCGGGTTGCGGCGGGAGCGCGACGGCGGCCAGCCGGGTGTCGGGGGCCCGGAGCAGCGTCAGCAGCACCGTCCGGAACGCGTCGGCGAGCCAGCGGACCAGCTCCCCTTCGACGGCGTCCGCCTGGTACTCCCAGGTCAGGGTGAGCCCGGCCGGCTCCCGCGCCGGGCCGTGGTCCTCGGTCACATCGAGCAGCAGCCGGAACCGGGCGACGCCGGTGCGGGGCACCTCGACGCGGGTCTCCACACCGGGCAGGGTCAGCTCGCCCCTGGCGTTGTTCTGCAGGGCGAGCACCACATCGGTGAACGGCTGCCGGCCGGGCGTCCTGGGCGGGTTGAGCCGTTCCACCACCCGCTCGAACGGGATCTCGCCATGTGCCAGCGCGGCCAGATCGGCGCTTCGGACCTCGGCCAGCAGCTCGGCGAGGGTGGGATCGCCGGCCCAACGGGTGCGCAGCACCAGCAGGTTGACGAAGTAGCCGACCAGATCGTCGAGTTCGCCCGCGCCGCCCCGGCCGGCGACCGGGGCGCCGACCAGCACGTCCCGCGCCGCGCCCGCCCGGCCGATGGCGGCGACCAGCGCGGCGTGCAGCACCTGGAAGAGCGTGGCATCCGACGCCAGGGCCAGCGCCTCCAGCCGGCCGTGGGTGGCGGCGTCCACCGCCCGCACCACCGTTTCGGCCTCGGGCGCGGCGACGGCCGGCGCGCCGGGGCGCTCCGGCAGTTGGGGGCCGACTGGGGCATCGGCCAAGGCCCGTTGCCAGTAGGCGAGTTGCCGCTCCGCGCGGTGCGGGTCCAGGGCCTGGGCCAGGGCGTGGTCGGCGTACTGGAGGGGCAGCGGCGGGGACGGCTCGCCGGCATAGGCGCGGGAGAGGTCCCGCAGCAGCGGCGCCAGCGACCAGCCGTCGACCGCGATGTGGTGGAACACCAGCAACAGAGCATGCTCCCCGGGCGGTTCGGCCTCGGCGAGGGCGAAGAGAGCGGCGCGCAACGGGGGTTCGGTGGCCAGGTCGAAGCCGCCTTGGATCGTCTCCCTCAGCCTCCCGGGTAACTCCGTTGCCCGCACGGTGGTTTGGTGCAGTCGCGGGCGGGCGGCGTCGCTCGGCAGCACCCGCTGCGTCGGCTCGCCGTCCGTCTCGTCGAAGACGGTGCGCAGCGCCTCGTGGCGGTCGACGACACGGGCCAGCGCCCGGTCCAGGGCGCCGGTGTCGACCGGGCCGGAGAGCCGCACCAGCAGCGGCATGGCATAGGCGGCGCCGGCGCCCATCCGGTCGAGAAACCAGAGCCCGCGCTGCGCCGTGGAGAGCGGCAGCGCCGCCGGGCGCGGCCCGACGACCCGCCGGGCGGCGCGCGGGGCGACGGCGACCTCGGGCGCCAGCCCGGCGACCGTGGGGGTGGCGAAGACCGCCCCGATGCCCAACTCCGCGCCCAGCACGGCGCGTATCCGGCTCAACAGCCGGGTGGCCAGCAGCGAATGCCCGCCCAGGGCGAAGAAGTCGTCGGCCACCCCGACCGCCGGCAGCCCCAAGACCTCGGCGAAGAGCGCGCACAGCGTCCGTTCCGTCTCGGTGCGGGGGGCGCCGTCGGGGCGGCCGACGGCCGGCGGTCCCGGGGCCGGCAGCGCCGCCCGGTCCAGCTTGCCGTTGGCCAGCAGCGGCAGCTTCTCCAGCACCAGCCACTCCGCCGGCACCATGAACTCCGGCAGGACATCGGCGAGATGGGCCCGAAGCTCGGTCGTGGAGATCTCCTGGCCCTGGCCCGGCACCAGATAGGCCACCAGTCGGCGCTCGCCCAGCTCGTCATCCCCGGCCAGCACCACGGCCCTGGCCACCCCGGGCCGGCGGGCCAACACCGCCTCGATCTCGCCGGGTTCGACCCGGAAGCCCCGGATCTTCACCTGGGCGTCGGCCCGTCCGACGAACTCAAGGACCCCGTCCCGGCGTTGCCGCACCACATCGCCCGTCCGGTACATCCGTTCCCCGGGCGCGCCGAACGGGTCGGCCACAAAGCGTTCCCCGGTCGCCGCCGGCCGGCCCAGATAGCCGAAGGCCAGCCCCTCGCCCGCCGCGTACAGCTCCCCCGGCTCGCCGTCGGGGACCGGGCGCAGCCGCCCGTCCAGCACCCGCAGTCGGCGGCCGGCCAGCGGCCGCCCGATCGGCACCGGTTCGCTCGGGGAGACCGCCGTCGGCCGGACCCGGTGCGTGGTGAGGAACACCATGCCCTCAACAGGGCCGTATCCGTTGCGGAGTTCGAGCGCGGGCCAGCGCCGCAGCGCGCGGTCCACATGCGGCGGGGACAGCGCCTCGCCGCCGACGGTGAGCCGGGCCAGCCCGTCAAGCGCCTCGGGGCACTCGTCCAGTACAACGTTGAAGAGGCTGGCGGAGAGATACATGTCCGTGACGCCGTGCCGCCCGACCAGCCGGCCGACGACCAGCGGGTCGGGGCGTCCCGGTGGGTGCAGCACACAGGTGCCGCCGCCGACCAGCGGCCCCCACAGCTCCAGCGCGAAGGCGTCCCAGGAGAGCGGCGCGCACTGGAGCCAGACGGCGCCAGGGCCGAACGCGGCGAAGTCCTGGCCGGTGACGGTGGTGGTGATCGCCCGGTGCGCCGCCCACACGGGCTTGGGCCGGCCGGTGGATCCGGAGGTGAACATCACACAGGCGGCGTCGGCCGGTGTCGCCCGGTCCCCGGCCAGGTGCCCGGCGTCCGGGGTGCCCCGGACGTCGATCCAGCGCACGGTGGCGTCGTCCAGGGGTGCCGGCCGGTCGGTGACGACGGTTTCGATGCCGGCGTCCGCGATCATGGCGCGCAGCCGCCGCCCGGGCAGGGCGGGGTCGAGCACGGCGTACGCGGCGCCGGCCCCGAGCACCGCCAGCAGCGCCACCACCAGTTCGACGCCACGGTCGAGACGCACCCCGACGATGGCGCCGCGTCGGACGCCGCGCTGCCGCAGCAGGGTTTCGAGGTCCCCGGCCCGTTCCGTCAACTCGCCGTAGGTGACGCGCTGTTCGCCCGCGATCAGCGCCGTTGCTCCGGCGTCGTGCCGGGCCACCAACTCGTGCACGCATCCGATCGTGGGGGATGGCATGGTCAACCCTCCGCGCTTCTGCTCTCGCCGGCCTCGGCGTCCTTCGGCTCGGCATCAGTCGGCTTCGCGTCCGTCGGGTTCGCGTCCTTCGGGTCCGCGTCCTTCGGGTCCGCGTCCTTCGGGTCCGCGTCCTTCGGGTCGATGTCCGGCATCAGGGTGTCGATATCGCGCACGGTGCGGCGGGACATGCCCCAGATCGCGGCGGCGACGCCCAGCACGCCGGCGAGCAGCAGCAGGGTGGCCATTCCGCTGCCCCTGCCGCTGCCGACCACCGGCTCCAGCAGTCCCACCAGGCCGCTCCCGGAGGCCGCCTGTGGCTCGAAGACATGGTCGGCGAGGGGCCCCGAGACGGCCATCGCCAGCGGGATCGACAGTTGGGAGACAAAGACGACGGCGCCGAACACCCGCCCGTGCAACCGTTGCGGCACCTTGGTCTGCACGATGGACTGCATCGCGCCGTTGACCAGCGGCAGCAGCAGGGCGCCCAGCATCATCGCCCCGCCCCATGCCACCACGCCATGCACGCTGGCCATCAGGATCTGGGCACTCAGGCACATTCCGACGATGCCGAACATCATGCCGCGTGCCCGGTTCCTGGGCCCGCCCCAGGCGGCGAGCAGCAGCCCGCCGCTGATCCCGCCCACCCCCACACAGGTGTTGACGGCGGCGAGCGAGGCGGCGTCGTCCCCCGTCCTGGCCAGCACCATGGGCTGGACGGCCGCGAAGCCGAGCACCATCACCAGGTTGACCACGAAGAACACCAGCATCAGATCCCGCAGGCTGGGCCGGGCGAACAACTCCCGTAGCCCTTCGAGGGAGTCGGCCCACAGCCGTTTGCGCGGCGCCTTCGCCGCCGCGCGGTCGACGGCGGTCTCGTGGAAGCGGACCAGCCAGACGGCGAGCAGGGAGAGACCGAAACAGACGAGGTTGACCCAGATGATGAAGCCGAGCCCGGAGAGCGCGACCAACAGGCCACCGAGCGCGGGGCCTCCGACCTCGGCACTGCTCTTGGCGGACGAGAGCATGCCGTTGGCGCGCTGCAACTGGTCCGTGCGGACGAGTTGCGGAACGGCGGAGGAGAGTGCGGGGTACTGAAAGGCGGCGGCGGCGCCTACCAGGGCCACGGTGATATACACATGCCACAGCCTCATGCCACCCGAGAGATAGACCAGGCCCAGCAACGCGACGGCGATCAGCCCGCCGAAGTCGGCGAGCAGCAGCGCGGTACGCCGACTCAGCCGGTCGATCAACGCTCCGGCCGTGGGACTGAGCACGATCTGGGGTAGCAGCGCACACAGGGAAAGCAGCACCACCGAGGTGGCCCGGCCGCCGTCCGTCCACGCCTGGATGATCAGGGCGAAGCGCATCACCGAGTTCCCGACCAGCGCGATCGTATGGCCGGCCCAGATCAGCGTGAAGGAGCCCATGCCCGCTAATCGGCTCCCGGGCGGGGTGCCGGCGCGTGCGCTCCCGGTTGTCTCGATGGACCTGTTGGTATCGCTCATGAGCCCCGTTCCCCGACGCTGAAGTCACTCTCGCCCCGGTGTTCGATCCCGTCAACCCCACCAACGGCGGGCCGACACGCACCGTCAACTGCGCGTCGGAGGTGGCGAGTTCGAGCACCGGGGTGCTCTTCGGGGCCGTCGGGGGATCAGTCCCGCAGCCAGCGGTCCACCGCGTCGGCGGCGGCGTCCGCGTGGTCCTCCATCATCGTGAAGTGGTCGCCCGGCACGTCCACGGCGTCGTGCGGGTACTTCCAGGTGGCCTGCCATCCGGTCGTGGGGAAGCCGTCCAGCGGGGTGCTGGAGCGGACCAGCAGGGTGCCGGCCCCGACCGGGGACGGGGTCCAGTCGAAGCCCATATAGCGGCCCATCGCGGTGAGCCAGGCGTCGTCGTCGCCGCCGAGGAGCCGGTCCTTGCGGCTCCGGAGGCCGCCGACGACGGCCGGCACCAGCCGTTCCAACAGCTCGGTCTCGTCCGGCGGATAGCTGTCCAGCAGCACCACCCGTTCCGCCGGCGTGCCCGAGGCTTCCAGCGCCTCGGCCACGGCCTGGGCGACAAAGCCGCCCGACGAGTAGCCGACCAGCGCGAACGGCGCGCCGTCGGCGATCCGCAGCGCCGTCCCGGCGTGGGCGGCGGCCAGCGCGCGGGCGTTCGCGGCGAGCGGTTCGCCCGCGCGGAACCCGGGGTGCGGCAGCGCCAGCACGGTGCGCCGGCCACGGAGCGCGGCGGCGAACCTGGCGTACTGGTGCGGCCCGGAGACGCCGATGATCGGGGGCAGGCAGAGCAGCAGCGGCCCCGCGTCGCCGCCGGCGAGCCGCACGGCGGGCGCCTCGCCCGCGCCGTCGTGCCCCTGGTCGTCGTCAAACGAGGGGCGGAACCGGGAGAGCGCGTCCATCGCGAGGACGAACTCCCTTACCGCGCCGCGTTCCACGGCGCCGGCGAACAGCGGCAGCAAGGTGCTGCCGCCGCCCGGGGCGGCGCCGGCCCGTGCCCCGCCGGGCGCGCCGGCCGAGGCGTCGAGCGCGCCGGCGAGTTCGGTGGCCAGCCGGCCGGCCAGCTCCTCGGGCGTCGGATGGTCGAAGACCAGGGTGGGCGGCAGGGTGAGGCCGGTGGCGGTGGCGAGCCGGTTGCGCAGCTCGACGGAGGTCAACGAGTCGAAGCCCAACTCGCCGAACCCGGCGTCCGGTTGGACGGCGGCCGCGGAGCCGTGGCCCAGCACGGTCGCGGTCTGCTCGCGGACCAACTCCCGCAGCGCGTCGAGCCGTTCGTCCTCCGGCAGGGCGGCGAGCCGCTGCCGCATGTCGGGGGCGGCCGCGCCGCTCGCCGCCCGGCGCGGTGCGGTCCGGACCAGGCCGCGGAAGAGCCCGGGCACGGGCACGCCGGCCGCCGCCGCCTGCGCGGCGAGCGCCGGCAGATCGAGGCGCACCGGCACCAGCACGGGGCGCTCGCGCCGGGCGAGGGCCAGATCCAGCAGCGCCAGGCCCTCGTCGGCGCCGAGCGGCACCACGCCGCCCCTGGCCATCCGGCGCAGGTCGACCTCGGTGAGATCGGCCAGGCCGCTGGCGGGCGCCCAGGTGCCCCACGCCAGGGAGGTCGCCGGCCGGCCCTCGGCGTGCCGGCGCGCGGCCAGCGCGTCCAGAAACGCGTTGCCCGCCGCGTAGTTGGCCTGGCCCGGGCCGCCGAAGGTGCCGGAGGCGGAGGAGAAGAGGACGAAGGCGCGCAGCGGATGGTCGGCGGTCAGCTCGTCGAGATGCACGGCCGCGTCGGCCTTGGGCCGCAGCACCCGGGCCAACCGCTCCGGCGTCAGGGAGACGGCCGCGCCGTCGTCGAGGACGCCGGCGGCGTGCACCACGACGGTCAGCGGATGCTCCGCCGGAATATCCGCCAACACGGCGGCCAGCGCGGCCCGTTCGGTGACATCGCAGGCGACGCCGCTGACCTCGACGCCGCGCGCGGCCAGCTCGTCGGCGAAGTCGACGGTGCCGCCGCTGCGGCTGAGCAGCAGCAGCCGGGTCACGCCGTGTCGCTCGACGAGATGGCGCGCCACCAGCCGGCCGAGCGTGCCCGTGCCGCCGGTGATCAGCGCGGTGCCGGGCCCCAACGGGGCGTCGGTTTCGGCGACTTCGGTCCGGGGGACGGTGGCCAGCCGGGGGGCGTGCGAGGTCCCGGCGCGGAGGGCGAGTTGGGGTTCGTCGGTGGTGGCGAGCGCGGCGGCGACCTCGCGCCAGGGGGTCGGGACGTCGGGCGGGGCCACGTCCAGCAGCAGAAGCCGCCCCGGGTTCTCCGACTGGGCCGACCGCAGCAGGCCCCACAGGGCGCCGGCGGCCGGGTCGATCGGGTCGCTGCCGGGACCGGGCGCGCCCCGGGTGAGCAGCGCCAGACGGGTGGTGGCGAGGCCGGCGTCGGTCAGCAGTCGGGCGGTCAGCGCCAGGGCGTGGCGGGTCAACGCATGGGTGCGCGCGGCCAGTTCGCGCCCCTCTTCCGGGCCGGCTTCCGGGGCGGCGACGACCAGTTCCGGTGCCCGGGTGCCGGCCGCGACGGCGGCGGAGAGTTCGGCGAGATCGCGATAGGAGTCGACGGGGACGCCGACGGACTGCAGGCCCTCGGCGAGGGCGATGTCCCCGACGGCGGCCCAGCGGCCGGTCGGCACATCGGGGACGGCGGCCGGTGGCAGCGGCGTCCAGACCGTTTCGTAGAGCCGGTCGGCCGCCAGGTCGGTGCGGGACGCGGCGCGTTGGACGGCGGCGACGTCGATGGGCCGGACGGCCAGCGCGTCGGCGCTGAGCACCGGCGCGCCGGTGCCGTCGGCGACGCGGACGGCCATGGTGTCGTCGCCGAGCGCCGTCAGCCGCACCCGCAGGGTGCCGGCGCCGACGGCGTGCAGGGTGACGCCGGCCCAGGCGAACGGGAGCCGCACCTGGGTGTCGGCGCGGCCGGCCGCCGCCGCGTGCAGCGCCGCGTCGAGGGCCGCCGGGTGCAGCCCGTAGCGTTCGGCATCGGCGCGCGGCTTGTCGTCGAGCCGCACCTCGGCGAAGGTCTCGGCGCCACGCCGCCAGACGGCACGCAGACCACGGAAGGCCGGGCCGTAGTCGTAGCCGGCCTCGGCCAGGCGCTCATAGGCGCCGTCCAGGGCAACGGATTCGGCGCCCGGCGGCGGCCAGACGGCGAACGGGTCGTCGTCATCCGGCAGTTGGCCGTCGCCCTGGCGCGTGAGGAGGCCGTCGGCGTGCCGCAGCCAGGGTTCGTCGTCGGTGCGGCGGGTGTGGATCGCGAGATGGCGGCGGCCGGCGGCGTCGGCGGCCTCGGCCACCACGCGCAGCGCGACGCCGCCGCGTTCGGGCAGCACCAGCGGGGTGTGCAGGGTGAGTTCCTCGACGCGTTCGGCCCCGGTGGCGGCGCCGGCGCGCAGCGCCAGCTCCAACAGGCCGGCGCCGGGCAGCAGTACGGTGCCGGCGGCGGCGTGGTCGGCGAGCCAGGGCTCGCTCTGGACGGAGAGCCGTCCGGTGAGGACGAGCCCGCCGTCGGGCAGCGAGACCCGCGCGCCGAGCAGCGGGTGCTCGGCGGCCTCGGCGCCGGCGGCGGAGAGATCCCCGGTGCCGTGCCCGGGGGCGAGCCAGTAACGGGTGCGCTGCCAGGCGTAGGTGGGCACGTCGACGCGGCGCCCGCCGGGGGCCGCGCGGGTCAGGTCGACGCCGACGCCGTGCACATGGGCCTCGGCGACGCTGGTGAGGAAGCGGTCGAGGCCGCCCTCGTCGCGCCGGAGCGAGCCGAGCACCACGGGTTGGTGGCCCCGGTCGGCGGCGGTCTCCTGGAGGAACAGGTTGACGACGGGATGCGGGCTGATCTCGATGAACACCCGGTGGCCAGCGTCCATCAGGGCCCCGGCGGACAGGTCGAAGCGCACGGTCTGCCGCAGGTTGGCGAACCAGTAGCCGGCGTCCAGCGTGCTGGTGTCGGTGACCTGGCCGGCCACCGAGGAGGCGAACGGGATCTCGCCGGCGCGGGGCGCGATGCCGGCGAAGGCGGTGACGATCTGGTGGCGCAGCACCTCGACATGCGGGGAGTGGCCGGCGGCGTTGGCGGGGACCCGGCGCACCTTGACGTCGCGTTCCCCAAGCTGGGCCATCAGCCCTTCGACGGCCGCCGGATCGCCGGAGACGACGGTGGCGCGGGGGCTGTTGACGGCGGCGACGGAGAGCCGGCCGTCCCAGGGGGCGAGCAGCGGTTCGAGTTGGCCGTGCGGCAGCAGCACGGAGGCCATGGCGCCGGTGTCGGCGAGCCGCAGATACGCCTGGCTGCGGGTGGCGACCAGTTGGGCGGCCTCGTCGAGGGTGAGGGCGCCGGCGGAGTGGGCGGCGGCGATCTCGCCCTGGCTGTGGCCGAGTACGGCGGCGGGCCGCACCCCGTGCGCCCGCCAGAGGGCGTCCAGGGCGACCATCACGGCGAACAGCGAGCACTGGACGACATCGGTGCGTTCCTGGGACGGCGCGTCGGGGCCGCCTCGCAGCGCGTCGGCCAGCGACCAGTCGACATAGGGATCGAGGGCCCGCTGGCAGTCGGCGATCCGTTCGGCGAACACCGGTGCGGTGTCCAGGAGTTCGGCGGCCATGCCGCGCCACTGGGAGCCCTGTCCCGGGAAGACGAAGACCGGCCCGGCGGGGTCGTCGACGACCGCGCCCCGGACGGCGGCCGGGTGCGGGCGGTCGTCGGCGAGCGCGGTCAGCGCCTCGGTCAGGGTGGCCCGGTCGCGGCCGACCACGACGGCGCGCCGGGCGAACGCGGCCCGTCCGGCGGACAGCGCCCAGCCGATGTCCAGGGGCCGGTGGTCGGCGCCTTCTCCCGTGAGATAGCCGGCGAGTCGGGCGGCCTGGGCGCGGAGCGCGGGCTCGGTCCTGGCCGATACGGGAAGCGCCACGGGCCGGTTGTCGTCGGCCGGCGGGGCCTCGTCGACGGGTTGCCGGTCCTCGGGTGCCGGCTGTTCCAGCAGCACATGGGCGTTGGTGCCACTGACGCCGAACGAGGAGACGCCGGCGCGGCGCGGCCGGCCGTCCTCCTCGGGCCAGGGCCTGGCGCCGGCGAGCGGCACGACCGCGCCGCGCGACCAGTCGACATGCGGCGTGGGCTCCTTGAGGTGCAGGGTGCGCGGCAGCGTGCCGTGCCGCATGGCCTGCACCATCTTGATGACGCCGGCGACCCCGGCGGCGGCCTGGCTGTGCCCGATATTGGACTTGATCGATCCGAGCCACAACGGCCGTTCCGGGTCCCGCCGTTGGCCGTAGACGGCGAGCAGCGCCTGGGCCTCTATGGGGTCGCCCAGCCTGGTGCCGGTGCCATGGGCCTCGACCGCGTCGACGGCGTCGGGGGTGAGTCCGGCGTCGGCCAGCGCGGCGTGGATCACCCGTTCCTGGGACGGCCCGTTGGGCGCGGTGAGGCCGTTGCTGGCGCCGTCGGAGTTGACGGCGGTGCCCCGGACGAGGGCGAGCACGGGATGCCCGTTGCGGCGCGCGTCGCTGAGCCGTTCCACGATCAGCACGCCGACGCCCTCGGCGAACCCGGCGCCGTCGGCGCTCGCGTCGAACGCCTTGCAGCGGCCGTCCTCGGCCAGTCCGCGTTGTTTGGCCATGGCGACAAAGGGCGTCGCCGTCGGCATCACCATCACGCCGCCGGCCAGCGCCAGCTCGACCTCGCCCGCGCGCAGCGCCCGGCAGGCGAGGTGCAGTGCGGTCAGCGAGGCGGAGCAGGCGGTGTCGACGGTGAGCGAGGGCCCTTCGAGGCCGAGGACATAGGAGAGCCGGCCCGAGATGACGCTGCCGGTGTTGCCGGTCATCAGATAGCCCTCGACGCCGTCGGGCAGTTCGGGCAGGCCGACGCCGTAGTTCTGGGTGGCGGCGCCGACGAACACGCCGGCGTCGCTGCCGCGCAGCGTGGTGGGCGCGATGCCGGCCCGCTCCAGCGCCTCCCAGGACACTTCGAGGAGCTGCCGCTGCTGCGGGTCCATGGCCAGCGCCTCGCGCGGGTTGATGCCGAAGAACGCGGCGTCGAACCGGTCGGCGCCGGTGAGGAACCCGCCCTCGTCGACATAGGTGGTGCCGGGGTGTTCGGGGTCGGGGTGCAGCAGGGTGTCCAGGTCCCAGCCCCGGTCGGTGGGGAACGGGCCGATGGCGTCGACGCCGTCGTCGACCAGCCGCCACAGGTCCTCGGGCGAGGCGACGCCGCCCGGGTAGCGGCAGGCCATGCCGACGATGGCGATGGGCTCGTCGACCGTGCGGGCGCGGGGCGCGCGCCGGGGGGCGCGGGCGGGGGCGGCAAGCGCCTCGGTGACGAGGTGCGCGGCGGCGGCGCGGGCGCTGGGGTGGTCGAAGACCAGGCTGGCGGGCAGTTCGACGCCGGTGGCGGCGACCAGGCTGTTGCGCAGTTCGACGGCAGTGAGCGAGGTGAAGCCGAGATCGCTGAACGCGGCGTCCGGGTCGACCGTTTCGGTATCGCTGTGCCCGAGCACGGCGGCGGTGTGCCGGCGGATCAGGCCCAGGGCCCTGGCGGTGCGCGCCTCCTCGGGGAGCCCGGCCAGTTCGGCGCCGAGCGGCGTGGCCGGCGCGTCGGACGCCTCGGGCGCGTCGGGCGTGAACGCCGCCGGTCGGGCCGCGAGCGGGGTGGTGGCGGTGAGTTCGGCGTCCAGCCAGTAGCGGTCGCGGGCGAAGGCGTAGGTCGGCAGCGCCACGGGGCGCGGCGCTGCCTCGCCGAGGAACGCGGCCCAGTCGGGCCGCCGTCCCGCCGTGTGGATCCTGGCCAGCGCGCCGGTGATCTCGGCGACGGGATCGCCCTCGGCGCGCTGCGCGGGCACGAACAGCGCCTCGGGCGCGCACTCCTGCGCCATCGCGGAGAGCACGCCGTCGGGGCCGAGTTCGAGGCCGGCGGTGACGCCGTGCTCGCGCAGCGCGCCGACGCCGTCGGCGAAGCGCACGGTGCCCCGCATCTGCCGCACCCAGTAGTCGGGCGTGGTCAGCAGCTCGGGGTCGGCTATCGCACCCGTCACATCGGACACCAGCGGCACCTTGGGCGCGGCATACCGGACGCTCTCCGCCACGGTTCTGAACTCGTCGAGCACCGAGTCGAGTTGGGGCGAGTGGAAGGCTTGGCTGACGGCCAGCCGTTTGGTGCGGCGGCCCTGTTGCCGCCAGCCGTCGGCGATCCGGTCGACCTCGTCGGCGTCGCCGGAGACCACCACGGAGCCGGGCCCGTTGACGGCGGCCAGGGACACCAGATCGGCGTTGTCGGCGAGGGAGGCGGCGATCTCGGCCTCACTCGCCTCGATCGCGACCATCGCGCCGCCGGCCGGCGCCTGCGCCATGACCCGGCCACGCGCCACCACCAGCGCGCCGGCGTCGGCGAGCGTCAGAACGCCGGCCAGCTGGGCCGCCGCCAGTTCGCCGACGGAGTGGCCGAGGAGCGCGTCGGGCCGCACGCCCCAGGAGGCGAGGAGCCGGGCGAGGGCGATCTCGAAGGCGAACAGGGCGGGTTGGGCCAGCTCGGTGCCGCGCAGCGCCTCGGCCTCCGGGCTGCCGGGCGCGGCGGTCAGCAGCGCGCGCAGCGACCGGCCGAGCAACGGGTCGGTATGCGCGGCGATTTCGTCCAGCGCCGCCGAGAAGACGGGGAAGGCGTCGGCCAACGCCGTTGCCATCTCGGGGCGTTGGCTGCCCTGTCCGGTGAGGAGGAACGCCAGCTTGCCGCGCCGGGCCCGCCCGGTCCACACCCCGGGCGCCGGCTCGCCGGCGGCCAGCGCGGCGCAGCCGGCGAGCAGCCCCGCGTGGTCGGCGGCGACCAGCGCGGCCCGGTGGTCCATCGGGGTGCGGGTGGTGGCGAGGGCGTGCGCGATATCGACGAGCCGCCGCTCGGGCGCGGCCGCCAGCTGGTCGCGCAGCCGCGCGGCCTGCAGCGGCAGCGCGGCGGCGGTGCGCGCGGACAGCGGGAAGACCAGGGGCCGTTCGGGGTCGGGGCCGGCCGTCTCCTCGGCCTCCGGCGCCGGCGCCGGTACCGCTTCGAGGACGATATGGGCGTTGGTGCCGCTGACGCCGAACGAGGAGACGCCGGCGCGGCGCGGCCGGTCGCCGACCTCGGGCCAGGGCACCGGCTCGGTGAGCAGCCGCAGCGCGCCCGACGACCAGTCGACGGCCGGCGTCGGCTCGTCCACATGCAGGGTGCGCGGCAGGGTGCCGTGCCGCATGGCCTGCACCATCTTGATGACGCCGGCGACCCCGGCCGCCGCCTGGGTGTGCCCGATATTGGACTTGATCGATCCGAGCCACAACGGCCGTTCCGCGTCCCGCCGTTGGCCGTAGACGGCGAGCAGCGCCTGGGCCTCGATGGGGTCGCCGAGGGTGGTCCCGGTGCCATGGGCCTCGACCGCGTCGACCTCGTCCGGGTCGAGGTCGGCGGCGGTCAACGCCTGTCGGATCACCCGCTGTTGGGCGGGTCCGCTGGGCGCGGTCAGCCCGTTGCTGGCACCGTCCTGGTTGACGGCCGAGCCCCGGACGACGGCCAGCACGGGGTGCCCGTTGCGGCGTGCGTCGGAGAGGCGTTCCAGCAGCAGCACGCCGACGCCCTCGCCCCAGCCGGTGCCGTCGGCGCCGGCGGCGAACGCCTTGCAGCGACCGTCGGGCGCCAGCCCGCGTTGCTTGCTGAACTCGACAAACGCCGTCGGCGTGGCCATCACGGTGGCGCCGCCGGCCAGCGCCAGGGAGCACTCGCCGTTCCGCAGCGCCTGCGCGGCGAGGTGCAGGGTCACCAGCGAGGCGGAGCACGCGGTGTCCACGGTCACGGCCGGGCCCTGGAGGCCGAAGGTGTAGGCGAGCCGCCCGGAGACGACGCTGGCGGCCGTGCCGGTGATCAGAAAGCCCTCGACACCGTCCAGCGCGCCGGAGAACAGCGCCGCGTAGTCCTGCCCGTTGGTGCCCATGAAGACGCCGGTCTCGCTGCCGCGCAGCTCCTGGGCGGTGATGCCGGCCCGCTCGAACGTCTCCCAGGAGGTCTCCAGAAGCAGCCGCTGCTGCGGGTCCATGGCCAGCGCCTCGCGCGGGCTGATCCCGAAGAACGCCGGGTCGAACGCGCCGGCGTCGCGCAGGAATCCGCCGTGCCCGGTGGCGCTGCTGCCGCTCTCATCGGCCGCCGGATCGGTCAGCCGGTCGAGATCCCAGCCACGGTCGGCGGGGAACGGGGACAGCGCGTCGTCGCCCGACTCCAGCAGCCGCCACAGCTCCTCGGGCGACTCCACCCCGCCGGGGAAGCGGCAGCCCATGGCGACGATGGCGATCGGTTCCCTGGCGGCCCTGGACAGCTCCCGGTTCTGCCGCTGCAGCTTCTTGTTCTCCCTGACGGAGGCCCGGAGGGCGGCGACAACGTTCGCCTCGGTCTGGCTCATCGGGTTCCTCCCGGGGTGTCCCCGTCGTGCTCGGTGTCGGTGTCGGGGGCTGTGTCGGTATCGGGGGTGTCGGGGGTGTCGGGGGCATCGTCGTCGAGGACCAGGCGGATCAGGGCGGTCACGCTCATATCGTCGACCGCGTCCTCGTCGAAGTCGTCGTCGTAGTCCCCGGCGTAGCCGTCGTCGTATCGCCGGGCCGGCGCCGGTTCGTCGTCGGCGTCCGTCTCGTCCGGCTCGTCGTCCGGCCTGTTGTCCGTCTCGTCGGCCAGTCGTAGCAGCGCGGCATAGAGCCCGGACTCCTTGAGGCGGTCCAGCGGGATGCGGCTCACCAGCGTCAGCAACTCGGGGTCGGCGCCGGCCGGTTCGGCGGTGGCGGCGGTCAGTTCGGCCAGCAGGTGGTCGGCGAGATCGGCGATCGTCGGATGGTCGAAGGCCAGGGTGGTGGGCAGCGCCAGGCCGGTGGCCACGCCGAGCCGGTTCCGCAGATCGACGGCGGTCAACGAGTCGAACCCCATGTCGCGGAAGGCCCGTTCGTCGTCCAGCTCGTCCGCCGACTCATGGCGCAGCACCTCGGCGACCTGGTCACGCACCACCTCGGAGACGATCTCGTGCCGTTCCTCGACGCCCCTGCCGAGCAGCCGGGCGGCGAGGGTCGGCCGGGCCGGGCCGGATGCCTCGGGGGTCGGCCGCGCCTCGGCCAGCTCGTCGAGGAGCGGGGTCGGCCGGATCCCGCTCAGCGCGGGGCCGAACGTTCCCCAGCTGATATCGGCGACCGCGACGGCCGGGGCGTCCTGTTCCAGGGCGGTGCCGAGCGCGGCGATGGCCAGGCGTGGGTCCATCGGCGTCACCCCGCGCTGGCGCAGGCGCTCGCCGATCTCGCCGGTGGCGAGCCCGGCCTCGGCCCAGGCGCCCCAGGCGACGGAGGTGGCGGCCAGTCCGCCGGCGCGGCGGCGCTCGGCCAGTGCGTCCAGAAACGCGTTCGCCGCACCGTAGTTGGCCTGGCCGACGTTGCCGACGACGCCGGCGAACGAGGAGAACAGCACGAAGGCGGAGAGCTGTTGATGTTCCGTCAGCTCGTGGAGATGGTGCGCGGCCAGGGCCTTGGGGCGGGCCACGGCGGCGAACCGCTCGGGGGTGAGATCGCGCAGCGCGCCGTCGTCCAGCACGCCGGCGGTGTGGAAGACGGCGGTGAGGGGGCGGTCGGCGGGGATGCCGTCGAGGGCGCCGGCCAGTGCCTCCCGGTCGCCGACATCGCAGGCCGTGATCGTCACCGAGCAGCCCAACGCGCCCAGTTCGGCGGCGAGTTCGGATGCGCCTGGCGCCTTGTCGCCCCGGCGGCCGAGCAGCAGCAGATGGTCGGCGCCGGCCTGCGCCAGCCAGCGGGCCACCTGGGCGCCGAGCCCGCCGGTCCCGCCGGTGACCAGCACGGTGCCGGTCTCCGCCGGGCGCCAGGGCCCCGCCCCCTCGGCGCGCGGGCGCACCCGGGTCAGGCGGCGGGCCAGCACCCCGGTGTCGCGGACCGCGAGCTGGTCCTCGGCGCCGAGCCCACCCGCCAGTACCCGCCCCAGTCGGGCCAGCACGGCCGGCTCGGGCACCGTGGGGACGGCCGGCAGATCGACGAGTCCGCCCCAGCGTTCCGGGTGTTCGAGCGCCGCCGTCCGGCCGAGCCCCCAGAGGCGCGCCGCCCACGGGTCGGGCGGTGCATCGGCTGCGCCGGTGCCGACGGCGCCCCGGGTCAGCACCCACAGCGGCGCCGTCACCCCGGCGTCGGCCAATGCGGTGGGCAGCGTCGCCGTGGCCAGCAACGGGTCGGCGTCCGGGTCGGGTTGGCCGGTCTCGGCGAGGGCGAGCAGGGAGAGCACACCGTCGATGCGCTGCCCCGGCGGCGGGGTCTCGCCCGGCGCGGCCAGCAGCACATCGGCGCCGGCGTCCTTGAGCCCGTCGAGGATGGCGCCCATCGTGTCGTTCTCGATCAGCCCCGAGGCGGTCAGCAGCAGCCAGCTGCCGGCGAGCGCGGACCCGGCCGGCTCGGCCTGCCGGCGCCAGGCGATCTCATACAGCCAGTCGTCGGTGCCCGGCCCTCGTCGACCGGGCGGCGGGGCGTCCAGCCAGTAGCGCTTCCGCTGGAACGGGTACGTGGGAACGTCGATCCCCCGGCCGCCGGCCAGCACCCGTTCCCAGGCGACCGGCACACCCTGGACCCAGGCTTCGGCCAGGGAGGTGAGGAAGCGATCCAGGCCGCCCTCGCCCCGGCGCAAGGTGCCCACGGCAGGGGCGTCCTCGATCGCCATCGTCAACACCGGATGCGCGCTGACCTCGACAAACGTTCCGATTCCGGCGGCGGCGACGGCCTCGTCGAACCGGACGCGACTGCGGAGGTTGGTGAACCAGTACTCGGCCGTCAACTCAACGGTGTCGAGGAGCTGTCCGGTCACCGTCGAATAGAACGGTATGGGCGCGGAGTTGGGTGTCACCTCCGCAAGATCGGTCAGCAGACGCTCGCGTAGTTCGTCGACCTGGGCGGAGTGCGAGGCATAGTCCACGGGAACCCGGCGGGCCCGGACCTCGTCCGCCTCGCAAGCCGCCAACAGCTCGTCCAACGCCGCCGGTTCGCCCGCGACCACCGTGGCCGAGGGACCGTTCACCACCGCGATCGACAGCCGATCGCCCCAGGCCGCAATCAGCCCCTCCACAACACCCACCGGCTCGGCGACGGACACCATCCCGCCCCGACCCGACAACACCTCGCCAATGGCGCGCGACCGCAACGCCACCACCCGCGCCCCATCCGCCAGCGACAACCCGCCGGCCACCACCGCCGCCGCGATCTCACCCTGCGAATGGCCGATCACCGCAGCCGGCTCGACGCCATAATCCCGCCACACCTCCGCCAACGACACCATCACCGCCCACAACACCGGCTGCACCACATCCACCCGGCCAAGCCAGCCCTCGTCCTCCGACCGCAACACCCCCACCAACGACCACTCCACAAAGCCGGACAGCGCCTCCTCGCACTCGGCCAGCCGCCGCTCGAACACCGGGGAGGCGTCCAGCAGTTCCTCCGCCATGCCGAGCCACTGCGAACCCTGACCCGGGAACACAAACACCACCCGGCCGGCGCCCGGCACCACTCCCCCGCGCACCACCTCGGACCCCAGCGCCACGGCGCGCCGGGCAAGGGAGGCCCGGCCGCGCGCCAGCGACCAGCCCAGGTCCAGCGAGGGCGGCAACGACCGCACCCGCTGAAGTTGGGCGTCCACCGCGCCCTCGTCCGCGCCCGACACCACCAGTGGCACCACGGGCAGTTCGGCCGTCGCCGGCGGCTGGGGCCTTCTCTCGACCGGGCCCTGTTCGAGGACCACATGGGCGTTGGTGCCGCTCATCCCGAACGAGGAGACGGCGGCCCGGCGGGGACGGTCCTCCCCGGGCGTCGTCGGCCAGGGGACCTCGTCGGTCAGCAGCTGTACCGCGCCCGATTCCCAGTCCACATGCGAGGACGGCTCATCCACATGCAAGGTGCGCGGCAGCACTCCATGGCGCATGGCCTGCACCATCTTGATGACGCCACCGACACCGGCGGCCGCCTGCGCATGGCCGATATTGGACTTCAACGACCCCAACCACAGAGGCTGTTCGCGCCCCTGCCCATAGGTGGCGAGCAGCGCCTGCGCCTCGATCGGATCGCCCAGCGTGGTGCCCGTGCCATGCGCCTCCACCGCGTCCACATCCGCGGCACCGAGCCCCGCGCCCGCCAACGCCGCCCGGATCACCCGCTGTTGGGAGGGACCGTTGGGCGCCGTCAGACCGTTGCTCGCCCCGTCCTGGTTGACCGCGGAGCCGCGGACCACGGCCAGCACCCGGTGCCCGTTACGGCGCGCGTCGGAGAGCCGTTCCAGCAGCAGCATCCCGACGCCCTCGGCCCAGGCGGTGCCGTCGGCCGCCTCGGCGAAGGGCTTGCAGCGGCCGTCGGCGGCGAGCCCGCGCTGCCGGCTGAACTCGACAAACAGGCCCGGCGTCGACATCACCGTCACGCCGCCCGCAAGTGCCATCTCGCATTCGCCGTTGCGCAGCGACTGGGCCGCCAGGTGCAGTGCCACCAGCGACGATGAGCACGCCGTGTCCACCGTCACCGCCGGACCCTCCAGGCCGAAGGTATAGGCGATCCGGCCGGTGGCCACGCTGCCGGCGCTGCCGCTGCCGAGGTAGCCCTCCATTCCCTGTGCGGCGTCCGGGAGTTCGCCCAGCCGGGACGCGTAGTCGTGGTACATCACGCCGGCGAAGACTCCGATGTTCCGGCCGCGCAGCGACAGCGGGTCGATGCCGGCCCGCTCGAACGTCTCCCAGGACGTCTCCAACAGCAGCCGCTGCTGGGGGTCCATGGCCAGCGCCTCGCGCGGGGAGATTCCGAAGAGCGTCGGGTCGAACTCGGCGGCTTCGTGCAGGAATCCGCCGTGCCGGGTGTAGGAGGTGCCGGGGTGTTCCGGGTCCGGGTGGTAGAGCGCGGCCATGTCCCAACCCCGGTTCTCGGGGAAGGTGGAGACCGCATCGCGGCCCTCGGCGACCAGCCGCCACAGCGCCTCGGGCGAGTCGACGCCACCCGGGTAGCGGCAGCCCATCGCCACGATCGCGATCGGCTCGTCCGCCGAGGCGGCCCGCCGGCGTCGGGGGGTCGTCGTTCCGGGGCCGGCGGCGGGTGGCGCGTCCGCGAGTCGTTCGAGGAGGTGGACGGCGAGCGCTTCGGGACTGGGATGGTCGAAGACCAGGGTGGCGGGCAGCCGCAGTCCGGTCTCGGCGTTGAGCCGGTTGCGGAGCTCCAGGCCGATCAGCGAGTCGAAGCCCAGATCCTTGAACGCGCGGTCCCCGGCGATGGTCCCGGGGGCCGGATGCTTGAGCAGCTGCCCGACATGTTCGCGGACCAACTGGACGACGGCGCCCAGACGTTCGGCCGCCGGCAGTTCGGCGATCCGTTGGGCGAGCCCGCCGCCGTCGCGCCGGTTCGCGTTCGAGGCGCGTGGCACGACAACGGGCGCGAACTCCTTGAGCAACACAGGGAGTTCGCCGCTTGCGGCGCGTTCGCGCAGCCCCGGCTGGGAGAGGGCGATCGGCACCAGGCAGGCCCGGTCGGCGCGGAGCGCGGCGCTGAACAGGGCGAGGCCCTGGGCGGTGGTGAGCGGGCGCAGCCCGCCGCGCGCCATGCGTTCCAGTTCCACCTCGCCCAACGCGCCCGTCAGACCGCTGCGTTCCTCCCACAGGCCCCAGGCCAGGGAGAGCGCCGGCAGGCCGAGGCCGCGCCGGTGGGTGGCGAGGCCGTCCAGTGCGGCGTTGGCCGCCGCGTAGGCCGCCTGTCCGGCGGAGCCGAGCAGGCCGGCGGCAGACGAGTACAGCACAAAGGCGGCGAGATCGAGGCCGCGGGTCAGCTCGTGCAGATGCCAGGCCGCGTCGGTCTTGGCCCTCAGCACCTCGGCCAGTCCGTCCGGGGTCAGGGTCTCCACCAGCCCGTCGGCGAGCACTCCTGCGGCGTGCACCACGGCGGTCAGCGGGTGCTCCGCCGGGATGGCGTCCAGGACGGCCGCCAGCGCCTCCCGGTCGCCCACATCGCAGCCGACCAGTGTGACCGAGGCGCCCAACTGTGCCAGCTCCGCCGTTAGTTGCTCGGCCCCCTCGGCGGCCGGTCCGCGCCGGGAGACCAGGACCAGTCGCCGCACTCCGTGTTCCGTCACCAGCTGACGTGCCGTCAGCCGACCCAGGGTGCCGGTGCCGCCGGTCACCAGTACGGTGCCGGCCGGGTCGAGCGCGGGGGCGGCTTCGCCGAGATCGGTCACCCGCTCCAGGCGTGGCACCAGCACGTTTCCGTCCCGCACGGCGAGTTGCGGCTCGTCGGGGGGCGTGGTCCAGGTGTCCTCGGGGGTGTCGGTGTCGACGAGCAGCAGCCGGCCCGGGTGTTCGGCCTGTGCGGATCGGACCAGGCCCCAGACGGCCGAGGCGGCGGGGTCGATCCGGTCGGCCGGGTCGACGGCGAGCGCGCCCTCGGTGACCACGGTGAGCCGGTCGCCGTCGGCGACCGCGCCCTGGACGGCGGTCAACACCCGTTCCACGGCGTGGTGTACGGCGGCGGCCGATGCCTCCGGCTGCCGCGCCATCCGCAGCACCCGGGTGGTGGGTTCGGCATCGTCGGCGGCCGGCGCGGGGCGCCAGCGGATCTCATGGAGCGCGCGCAGTTCCGGTCGGCCGGCGGCGCGCAGCCGCTCCGCGTTGACGGGCCGGGTGCGGAGCGCGTCGACGGTGACCACGGGACGCCCCGCCGAATCGGCCACGGCCAGGGCGACGGAGTCGGCCGAGTGGTAGCTCACACGGGCCCGCAGGCCGCCGGGCCCCGACCCGTGCAGGGTCACGCCGTGCCAGGAGAACGGGAGCCGTGCCTGCTGCGCGTCGTCGTCCTCGGTGCCCAGGCCCACCGCGTGCAGGATGGCGTCCAGCAGCGCTGGATGGATGCCGTAGGCATCGGCCTCGCCGCGCAGCTCCTCGGCCAACTCGGCCTCGACATACAGCTCTTCGCCGCGCCGCCAGGCGGCCTTGACGCCCTGGAGGAGCGGGCCGTAGCCGAGGCCGAGCGCGGCCGCGCGGGCGTACAGGCCCTCGGTTGCGAGGGGTTCCGCGCCGGCCGGCGGCCAGTTGGTGAAGTCCCGCTGCTCCGCGGCCTGTTGGGGTGCCGGGCCGACCAGTCCGGTGGCATGGCGGGTCCAGCCGCCGGGCCCGGTCTCGTCGGGGTGGCGGGAGTGGAGGGCGAGTTCCCGCCGGCCGTCCGGGTCGGGCGGGCCCAGTTCGACCTGGAGCCGCAGCTCGCCCCGCTCGGGGAGGACCAGCGGCGCTTCGAGGGTCAGCTCCTCCACGGTGGCGCAGCCCGCCTCATGGGCGGCGCGCAGGGCGAGTTCGAGGAGCCCGGTGCCGGGCAGCAGGACCACGTCGTTGACGGAGTGGTCGGCGATCCAGGGCTGTTGGGCGAGGGAGAGCCGCCCGGTGAAGAGACAGCCGTCGGACTGGGCGAGGCCGACCCAGGCGCCGAGCAGCGGATGCCCGGTGCCGTCCAGCCCGCCGCCGGTGGGCGCCCTGCCGTTCGACGTCAGCCAGAACCGTTCACGCCGGAACGGGTAGGTGGGGACGTCGACCTGTCGGCCGCCGGGCGACAGCCGTTCCCAGGCGACGGGGACGCCGCGTGTCCATGCCTCGGCGACCGAGGTGAGGACCCGGTCCAGGCCGCCCTCGCCGCGCCGCAGGGTGCCGACGGCGGTGCCTTCCTCGATCGCCATGGTCAGCACCGGATGGGCGCTGACCTCGATAAACACCCCCTGGCCCACGGCGGCGACGGCCTCGTCGAACCGTACTCGGCCGCGCAGATTGGTGAACCAGTAGGCGGCGTCCAGCTCGGCGGTGTTCAACTCGCCGCCGGTGACCGTCGAGTAGAACGGGATCACGGTGCCGCGGGGGGTGATCCCGGCCAGGTCGGCGAGGACGCGTTCCCTTAGCCGCTCCACCTGGGCGGAGTGCGAGGCGTAGTCGACCGGCACCCGGCGGGCGCGGACGTCGTCGGCCTCGCAGGAGGCCAACAGCTCGTGCAGCGCGGCCGGTTCGCCGGAGACCACGGTCGCCGAGGGGCCGTTGACCACGGCGACGGAGAGCCGGTCGCCCCAGCGGGCGATCCGCCGTTCCACGGCGTCGGCGGGCTCGACGACGGAGACCATTCCGCCGAGGCCGGAAAGGACCTCGCCGATGGCGCGCGAGCGGAGCGCGACCACCCGGGCGCCGTCCGTCAGGGTCAGCGCGCCGGCGACCACGGCGGCGGCGATCTCGCCCTGGGAGTGGCCGATGACCGCCAGGGGGCCGACGCCCAGCGCTTCCCAGACGGCGGCCAGCGACACCATCACGGCCCAGAGCGCCGGCTGCACCCTGTCGACCCGCTCCAGCCAGCCCGGATCGGACGAGCGCAGCACATCGAGCAGCGACCAGTCGACGAACTCGGCGAGGGCTTCCGCGCACTCCGTCATGCGGCGGGCGAACACCGGTGATTCGTCGAGGAGTTGGACGGCCATCCCGAGCCATTGCGAGCCCTGTCCCGGGAAGACGAACACCGTCCGCTCGGCCCCCGGCACCACCGTTCCCGTCACGGTCTCCTCGCCGACCAGCACCGCGCGGTGATCGAAGGGGGTCCTGGCGGTGGCGAGGGTGAACGCGATGTCCTGACGGTCGAGTTGGGGCCGGCGGGCCAGCTCGGCGCGGAGCCGTTCGATCCCGGTGCGCAGGGCCGTCTCGTCCTTGGCGGAGACCGGGAACGGCAGAACGGGCGACGCCTGCGGCGCGGGGTCCCGGCCGGGGGGCTGTTCGGGGTCCGGCTCGGGGGCCTGTTCGGGGGCCTGCTCGGGAACCTGCTCGGGAACCTGCTCGGGAACCTGCTCAAGGACGATATGGGCGTTGGTGCCGCTGACGCCGAACGAGGAGACGGCGGCCCGGCGGGGACGGCCCGCCTCGGGCGTCGTCGGCCAGGGCACCTCATCCGTCAGCAGTCGTACCGCGCCCGAGTCCCAGTCGACATGGGGGGACGGTTGCTCGGCATGCAGGGTGCGCGGCAGGGTGCCGTGCCGCATGGCCTCGATCATCTTGATGACGCCGGCCACGCCCGAGGCGGCCTGGGTGTGCCCGATATTGGACTTCAACGAGCCCAGCCACAGCGGCCGCTCCGGGTCCCGGCCCTGGCCATAGGTGGCGAGCAGGGCGCGGGCCTCGATGGGGTCGCCAAGGGTGGTGCCGGTGCCATGGGCCTCGACGGCGTCCACATCGCCGGTCGCCAGCCCGGCGTTGTCCAACGCGGCCCGGATGACCCGCTGTTGGGCGGGTCCCCGGGGCACGGTCAGACCGCTGCTGGCGCCGTCCTGGTTGACGGCCGAGCCACGGACGACGGCCAGCACCCGGTGCCCGTTGCGGCGCGCGTCCGAGAGCCGTTCCAGCAGCAGCACGCCGGCGCCCTCGCCCCATCCGGTGCCGTCGGCCTCGGCGCCGAACGCCTTGCACCGGCCGTCGGGCGAGAGGCCGCGTTGCCGGCTGAACTCGACAAACATGCCGGGCGTCGACATCACGGTGACGCCGCCGGCGAGGGCCATTCCGCATTCGCGTCTGCGGAGCGCCTGGCAGGCCAGGTGGATGGCGACCAGGGAGGAGGAGCAGGCGGTGTCGACGGTGACGGCCGGGCCCTCGAAGCCGAAGGTGTAGGCGATCCGTCCGGTGGCCACGCTGCCGGACCTGCCGTTGCCGAGATAGCCCTCCAACTCGGCCGGTGTCTCGTCGAGTTGGGTGGCGTAGTCGCTGTAGGCGACGCCGGCGAAGACGCCGATGTCCTGTCCGTGGAGGGAATGGGGCCGGATGCCGGCGCGTTCGACGGCCTCCCAGGAGGTCTCCAGGAGCAGCCGCTGCTGTGGGTCCATGGCCAGCGCCTCGCGGCGGGAGATGCCGAAGAACTCGGCGTCGAACTCGGCCACTTCGTCGAGGAATCCGCCGGCCCGGGCATAGGTGGTGCCGGGGCTCGCCGGGTCCGGGTCGTAGAGGGCGTCGAGGTCCCAGCCCCGGTCGGTGGGGAAGTCGCCGATGGCGTCGCGTCCTTCGGCGACCAGCTGCCACAGCTCCTCGGCGGAGCGCGCGCCGCCCGGGTAGCGGCAGCCGATGCCGACGACGGCGATGGGTTCCCGCTCGGCCGCCTGGACGGTCCCCAGCTTCTCGCGGGTGTGCCGCAGGTCGGTCGCGACCAGTTTCAGGTAGTCGCGAAGCTTCTGTTCGTTCGACATCTGTCCTCTTCGGGCGGGTCCGGGGCGGGTCCGGGGGGCCGGGCAGGTGCGGGCGGGCGGGCGGCGGGCCTGGGTCAGGAGAGGCCGAAGTCCTCGTTGATGAGGTCGAACAGCTCGTCGTCCGTGGCCCGGGCGATGTCCTCGTCGGTCGATGCGCCGGCCGGCGCGTCGGTGGGCAGCCGCAGCCTGGTCAGCAGGCGTTCGAGCCGGTCGGCGACGGCCTCGCGGTCGGCCCTGGCGATATCGCTGACGGACAGATCGTCGAGCGCTTCGAGCATCGCCAGCCGGGCGGCCGGTGTGCCGGCGGCGGCAACGTCCGGCGGGGGCGCCGCCGGGCCGGTCGCGGTGTCGGGCGAGGGCAGTTCCTCCGCGAGATGGTGGGCCAGCGCCAGCGGTGTGGGGTGGTCGAAGAGGGCGGTGGAGGCGAGGCGGAGCCCGGTGACCTCGTTGAGCCGGTTCCGCAGTTCGACGGTGGCCAGCGAGTCGAAGCCGGCCTGGGTGAAGCCACGCCCGGGCTCGATGCCTTCGGGCGTGTCATGGCCGAGGACCAGGGCCGCCTTGGTCCGGATCAACTCCAGCAGAATCTCGGCCCGTTCGGACGTCTCCCGGCCGGCGAGCCGGCCGCGCAGCGCGGTGGACTCCCCGGCCGCTTCGGCGCTTCCGGGGCGTCGGACGGGCGCCGGGACAAGCTCGGCGAGCAGCCGCGGCAGGACCTCCGCGGCGCGCAGCGCGGCCGGGTCGAGCCGCAGCGGAACGAGATGCGGTTCGCCCGTCCGGGCGGCGGCGTCGAGCAGGGCGATGCCCTGGGCCTCGGTGAGCGGCGCCGCGCCCGATCTGGCCAGCCGCTCCCGGTCGGCGTCCGCCAACTCCCCGGCCATGCCGGCCTCCCAGGCGCCCCAGGCCAGTGCCAGCGCGGGCAGCCCCTGGGCGTGCCGGTGCCGGGCGAGGGCGTCGAGGAACGCGTTGGCGGCGGCGTAGTTGGCCTGGCCAGCGCCGCCGATGACGCCGGAGGCGGAGGAGAACAGCACAAACGCGCCCAGGCTCAACTCCCTTGTCAGTTCGTGCAGATGCCAGGCCGCGTCGGCCTTGGGCCGCAGCACCCGGTCGAACCGCGCGGGGGTCAGGGACTCCACGATGCCGTCGTCGAGGACGCCGGCGAGATGGTAGACGGCGGTGAGCGGATGCTCGCGCGGTTCGGCGAGGAGCGCGGCGAGCTGGGTGCGGTTGGCCACATCGCAGGACCGCACCTCGGCGGTGGCGCCCACCGCGGCCAGTTCGGCGACGAGTTGGGTGGCCTCGGGAGCGTCGGCGCCGGAGCGGCTGACCAACAGCAGTTGCCGGGCGCCGCGTTCGGCGAGATGCCGGACCAGGGCTCGGCCTAGGCCGCCGGTGGCCCCGGTGACCAGAACGGTACCGGTCAGGCCCCGATCCGCCAACGCCCCCTCTGGGGCTGCCCGTTCTGATGCTGCCCGGTCCGGGGTGTCGTGGCGGCGGGCCAGGCGGGGGACGCGTACCGTCTCGCCGCGCAGGGCGAGCCTGGGCTCGTCCGAGGCGAGGGCGCGGGCGAGCGGCCCGGCGTCGAGGGGGGCGTCCGGCGCGGCGTCGAGCAGCACAAAGCGGCCCGGGTGCTCGGCCTGGACGGCGGCGATCAGGCCCCAGACGGCGGCCGACGCCGGATGCGGCGCCTCGCCGTCGTGCTGGGCGACGGCGCCCCGGGTGACCAGCACCAGCCGGGCGGGCGCGAACTCGCCGTCGAGCCAGGTCTGCACGAGATCGCGGGTGCGGTGGACCAGCGCGTGCGCGGCCTCGTGCACGGGCAGCGCCGAATCGGGCGGCAGCGGCGCGAGCACAAGCTCCGGGCGCGGCCCGCCGTCGGTGAGGCTCTTGGCCAGCGCGGTCAGCTCGGCATGCCGGGTCAGGCCCGTCAACTCCGGTAGCCCGTCCGGTCCTTGGGCGGGGGCCAGGGCCGCCCACCGGCCGGTCGGCTGCTGCGGTGCCGGCGGCAGTTCGCGCCAGGCGACGGTGTGCAACGCGTGCTGGCGCGGGGCCAGTTGTTCCTCGCTGACGGGTCGGGTGACCAGCCGGCCGATCCGGGCGACGGGCCGCCCCCGGTGGTCGGTGAGGGTGACCCGGGCACCGTCGGTGCCGGTGGGGCTCAGCCGCACCCGCAGCGCGGTGGGCGCGGGGGCGTACCGGACGACGTCATGCCAGGCGAACGGCAGCCGGCCGGCGCCGCCCGACCCCTCGGCGGTGTCGCCGGCATCGGGGACGCTGAGGCCGCCGGCGTGCAGGGCTGCGTCGAGCAGCGCCGGGTGGATGCCGTAGCGGGGCGCGTCCCGGTGCTGTTCCGCCGGCAGGGCCACCTCGGCGAGGGTGTCGTCGCCGTCCCGCCAGGCGGCGCCCAGGCCCTGGAACGCGGGGCCGAGGTCGAAGCCGCCGGCGGCGAACCACCGATAGAAGTCGGCCGTCTCCAAGGGGACGGCGCCCGGTGGTGGCCAGTCCGCACCGTCAGGGGCCGGCGGCGCCTTGGCGTCGGGGGCGTCGGCGAGCACGCCTTCGGCATGCCGGGTCCAGGGCGCCTCGGGGTCGGCCGCCGGGCGGGAGTGCAGGGTGAGCGGCCGGCGGCCGGCCGCGTCGGCGGCACCCACCCGTAGCTGCACCAGCGCCTGGGCACCGCCCGGGGGCAGCACCAGCGGTGCCTCCAGGGTCAGTTCCTCAACAAGCGCACAGCCGCTGTGCTGACCGGCCTGCCAGGCCATCTCCACCAGCGCGGTGCCGGGCACCAGCACGGTGCCATGGATGGTGTGGTCGCCGAGCCAGGGCTGGTCGGCGGTGGAGAGCCGCCCGCTGAGCAGCGTTCCCTCGCCGTCGGCGAGGGTGACGACCTCGGGCAGCAGCGGATGGGCGTCGGGCGCGGCCCGATGGGCGCCGGGCGCACCGGGGTTGAGCCAGTAGCGGCGGCGTTGGAAGGCATAGGTGGGGAGCGGGACGCGCCGGCCGCCGGTGGGGTGGGCGGCGCGGTTCCTCACCAGTCCGCGCACCTGGAGCCGGCCGAACGCGGTGGTGAGCGCCAGCGCCTCGTCCTGCCCGCCGCGCAGGGTGGGCAGAAACGCGGCGTCCCGCGCGTCGGGGAGGCAGTCCTCGGCCATCGCGCTGAGCACCGCGTCGGGGCCGAGTTCGAGGAAGGTCCGCACGCCCCGCCGGTGCAGGGTGGCGATGGCGTCGGCGAACCGCACGGGTTGCCTGGCATGCCGCACCCAGTAGGCCGGATCGCTCAGTTCCTCGTCATCGATGACGGTTCCGGTCATATCGGAGACGATCGGGATGCGCGCCGGATGGTAGGTGACCCGCTCGGCGACCTCGGCGAACGCGTCGAGCATGCCGTCCATATGCGGGGAGTGGAAGGCATGCGAGGTCCGCAACCGCTTGGTCTTCCGCCCCAGACCCGTGAAATGCGCCGCCGCCTCCTCCACCGCGTCCACGTCCCCCGCCACCACCACGGACAACGGACCGTTGACAGCCGCCAGAGCCAGACGCGTCGAACGCTCGACCAGGAACGGCGCCACCTCGTCCTCGGCAGCCTGAACCGCAAGCATCGCCCCATCCGACCGCTGCTCCTGCATCAACCGACCCCGCGCCACCACCAACGCACACGCATCCGCCAACGACCACACCCCCGCCACATGAGCCGCCGCCAACTCCCCCACCGAATGACCAACCACAAAAGCCGGCACCACACCCCACGACTCCACCAACCGAAACAACGCCACCTCCACCCCGAACAACGCCGGCTGCGCAAACTCCGTCCGCCCCAACACCCCCTCATCGGCCACAACTTCACCCAACGGCCGCGGCAGATGCCGATCCAACTCCCCCCACACCCCATACAACGCATCGGCGAACACCGGAAACACCTCCGCCAACTCCACCCCCATCCGCACCCGTTGACTCCCCTGCCCGGTGAACAGGAACGCGGTGCCGCCCTCGGCGGGGGTGCCGCTGATCACGCGGGGCAATTCGGCGCCCTCCGCGAGAGCGTCCAACGCGGCGAGCAGCGGCGCCTGTTCGGTCCCGTCGGCGATGGTCAGCGCGGCCCGGTGGGTGAGGGCAGCGCGGCCGTCGGCGAGGGAGCGGGCCACATCGGCGGGTCGCAGCTCGGGGTGGGCGGTGAGATGGGCCCGCAGCCGGCCGGCCTGGGCGGCAAGCGCCTCGGGGCTCTCGGCGGAGAGCAGCACGGGCACCGGACCGGCCGGCGGCCGCTCCTCGTGCGGCTCCGGTGGGACGGGCTGCTCGACGATGACATGCGCGTTGGTGCCGCTGACGCCGAACGAGGAGACGGCGGCCCGGCGGGGACGCTCACCGTCGGGCGTCGTCGGCCACGGCGTCTCCTCGGTGAGCAGCCGCACCGCGCCCGACTCCCAGTCGACATGCGAGGACGGCTCATCGATATGGAGGGTGCGCGGCAGGGTGCCATGCCGCATCGCCTCGATCATCTTGATGACGCCGCCGACTCCGGCCGCCGCCTGGGCATGCCCGATATTGGACTTCAACGAGCCCAGCCACAACGGCCGTTCCTCCGACCGCCCCTGGCCATAGGTGGCGAGCAGCGCCTGGGCCTCGATCGGATCGCCCAGGGCGGTGCCGGTGCCATGGGCCTCGACGGCGTCGATATCGTTCGGGGTCAGCCCGGCGGCCGTCAACGCGGCCCGAATGACCCGTTGTTGGGCGGGACCGTTGGGCGCGGTCAGACCGTTGCTGGCACCGTCCTGGTTGACGGCCGAACCCCGGACCACGGCCAGTACCTCATGCCCGTTGCGGCGCGCGTCCGAAAGCCGCTCCAGCAACAGCATGCCCACACCCTCGGCCCAGGCCGTGCCGTCCGCCGCCTCGGCAAACGGTTTGCAACGACCATCGGGGGCGAGGCCACGCTGCCGGCTGAACTCCACGAAGGCGGTCGGGGTGGCCATCACCGTGGCACCGCCGGCCAGCGCCATCGTGCACTCACCGGTGCGCAACGCCTGCGCCGCCAGATGCAACGCCACAAGCGACGACGAACACGCCGTGTCCACCGTGACGGCCGGACCCTCAAGCCCGAAGGTGTAGGCGACCCTTCCGGAGGCGACACTGCCGGCGCTGCCGTTGCCCAGATAGCCCTCCAGCTCAAGGGCGGCGGCCGAGCCATGGCCATAGCCGCCGTGGATCAGCCCGGCGAACACCCCGGTGGCGCTGCCGCGCACCGACGCGGGATCGATCCCGGCCCGTTCGAACACCTCCCAGGAGGTTTCCAACAGCAACCGTTGCTGGGGGTCCATCGCCAGCGCCTCACGAGGCGAGATCCCAAAGAAACCGGCGTCGAACTCGGCGGCCCCCGCAAGGAATCCGCCCTCCCGCGCATAGGAGGTGCCGGGGTGTTCCGGGTCCGGATGGTAGAGCGCGGCCACATCCCAACCCCGGTCGTCGGGGAAGGTCGAGACCGCGTCGACGCCGTCGGCCACCAGCCGCCACAGCGCCTCCGGCGAATCCACCCCGCCCGGGAAACGACACGCCATCCCGACGATCACCACCGGATCATCGGCGTCAACTGCCCCTGTCCGCACGGGGGTCGGCGCGGCGGCCGGCGCCTCGGGCGCGAGGAGGGTCACCAGCCGGTCGGCGAGCGAAAGCGGCGTGGGGTGATCGAAGACAGCGGTGGACGGCAGCCGGAGGCCGGTCGCCGCGTTCAGCCGGTTGCGGAGTTCGACGGCGGTCAGCGAGTCGAACCCCACGTCCTTGAAGGCGCGTTCGGGATCGACCGCCTCCGGCGTCTCATGCCCCAGCACGGTCGCCGCCACGGTGCGGACCAACGCGAGCAGTTCCTCGGCCGACGCGGTGGCATAGCGTCCGCCGCCGTCGCCGCCCCCGCTCCTGGGCAGCCGGCGGCGGCGCGCGGCGCGGGCCAGTCCGCGCAGCAGCGGCGGGGTTTCGGCGGCGTCCGCGCCTCGGGCGCGCAACGCGGCGGTGCGCAGCCGGATCGGCGCCAGCAGCGTCTCGGCCGAGGCGAGGGCGGCGTCGAGGAGGGCGAGACCTTCCTCCGTGGACAGCGCGTCGATCCCGGCCTGCCCCATCCTGGCCAGGTCCTCCCGGCCGAGCCCTCCGGTCATGGCGCTGCGTTCCGCCCACAGACCCCAGGCCAGCGAGACCGCGGGCAACCCGAGCGACCTGCGGTGCAGGGCCAGGGCGTCGAGAAAGGCGTTTGCCGCCGCATAGTTTCCCTGGCCGGGGCCGCCGAGCAGTCCCGCGGCCGAGGAGAACAGCACAAACGCGTCGAGATCCAGCGCCCGGGTCAGCTCGTGCAGATGCCAGGCCGCGTCCACCTTGGGCCGCAGCACCCGGGCCAGCCGCTCCGGCGTCAACGAGCCGATGACCCCGTCGTCCAACACACCGGCCGTGTGGATCACGGCGGACAGCGGATGCTCGTCCGGTATCCCGGCCAGCACAGCGGCCAACTGCTCGCGGTCCGCCGCATCGCAGCCCACGACGGTCGCCGTCGCGCCCAACTCCGCCAGCTGGGCGACGAGTTCGGCGGCGCCAGGCGCCTCGGGGCCACTGCGGCTGAGCAGCAGCAGCCGGCGCGCGCCCCGGGCGGCGACCAGATGGCGGGCCACCGCGCTGCCCAGCGTGCCGGTGCCACCGGTGATCAACACCGTTCCGTCGGCGGCCGGCGGTGCCGGAACGGTCAGCACGACCTTGCCGATATGCCGGGCCTGCTGCAGATGACGCAGCGCCTCGGGGGCCCGCCGCACATCCCAGGTGGTGGCGGGCAGCGGCACGATGACGCCGTCCTGGGCCAGCCCGCGCAGCTCGGCCAGCAGGCTCCGCACCCTGTCCGGCCCGGCCTCGATCAGATCGAACGCCCGGTAGCGGATATCGTCCCTGAGCGCGCCTTCCCTGATGTCGGTCTTGCCCATCTCGACAAACCGACCGCCGGCGGCCAGCAACCGTTGGCCCGCGTCAACGGGGGCGCCGGCAAGCGAGTTGAGCACCAGGTCGACGCCCCGGCCGCCGGTCGCGGCCCGGAACGCGTCCTCGAATGCGAGGTTCCGGGAGGACGCGATGTGCTCGGCGTCCAGGCCCTGTTCCTGCAACGCCGGCCATTTCCCGGGGCTCGCGGTGCCGAACACCTCGGCGCCCCAGTGGCGAGCGAGCCGCACCGCCGCCATGCCGACACCGCCGGCCGCCGCATGCACCAACACCCGTTCGCCCCGGCGGAGTTCGCCGAGGTCGCGCAGGCCATAGGCGGCGGTGAGGTAGGCGATCGGCAACGTGGCGGCGTCGACAAACGACCAGCCGTCGGGGATCAACGCCAGCATCCGGTGGTCGGCGACCGCGACCGGGCCGAACGATCCTGGCAGCAGGCCCATCACCCGGTCCCCCGGCCGCAGATCGGGCACATCGTCGGCGACGGCCAGCACCACTCCGGCGCCCTCGCCGCCCAACTCGTCCCGCCCCGCGCCGCCGTCCCGGCCGGCCACCATGCCGAGGGCCAGCACCACATCGCGGAAGTTCACCCCGGCCGCCCGCACGGCGACCCGTACCTGGCCGGCGGCCAGCGGCGCGCCAACCTCCGGCGCGGCGCCCAGCCGCACATCGCCGACCGTGCCGGCGCCCACGGCGCCATCGCCGAGCCGCAGCCGCCACGCGCCGTCCGGCGCCTCGGCCGGCGGGGCGAGCGGCGGCGTCCCCCGGTCGAGACGCGGCACATATGCGGTGCCGGCGCGCACGGCCAACTGCGGTTCCCCGAGGCTTAGTTGGGTCAGCTGGGCAACGGTGGCGGTGTCGCCGTCACTGTCACTGTCACTGTCACTGTCACTGTCCAACAGGGTTATTCGGCCCGGGTGTTCGGCCTGCGCCGAGCGCAGCAGACCCCAGGCCGCAGCGCCCGCCAGATCGACGATCGGCTCGCCCGCCTGGACGGCGACGGCGCCCCGGGTGACCACCACCAGCCGCGTGCCCTCGTTCGCCTCGTCGGCCAGCCAGCCGCGCACCCGGTCCAGGGCGTCGGCGACGGCCGCGTGCACGGCGTCCGGCAGCTCGCCGCGTGCCGGGTCGGCCGCGCCGAGGCGCAGCAGCTCGACCGGCTGATCCGACGCGGCGGCCTCGCCGCCGCCCGGTACCGGGGACCAGACGACCCGGAAGAGGAAGTCCTGGGCGGCCTTGGGCTGTTGTTGACCGGCGGCCAGCGGTCGGGCGACCAGGGAGCCGACCGTCAGCACCGGCAGCCCCTGCCGGTCCCGAACGTCGATCGCCACCTCGTCCGGGCCGAGCGCCGAAAGCCGCACCCGCAGCAGATCGGCGGCGCCGGCGGCGTGCAGGGTGACATCGCGCCAGGAGAACGGCAGCCGCCCCTCCCCTTCGAGGACGCCGCCCACCCGCAACGCCTGCAATCCGGCGTCCAGCAACGCCGGATGCAACGCGAACTCCGCGCCGTCGCCCGCCGCCTCCGGCAGCTCGATCTCGGCATACACCTCGTCGCCGCGCCGCCAGGCAGCGCGCAGTCCACGGAACGCCGGGCCGTACTGGAAGCCGGCGTCGTTTGCCCGCGCATAGAAGTCGGAGAGGTCCACGGCGGCCGCGCCATCCGGCGGCCAGACCGCCGCCGGCTCGCCGCCCGGCGGCACCGGCCGCTCGGCGAGCAGCCCGGTGGCGTGCCGCGTCCACCCGCCCGAGACGCCATGGCGGGCATGCAGACTGAGCGTGCGCCGCCCGGCGTCCTCCGCGGCGGCGGCGTCCTCCGGGGCGGAGACGACGAGTTGCAGCTGGGTCTCCCCGCTCTCCGCGATCACCAACGGCGCCTCAAGGGTCAGTTCCTCAACCCAGCCACAGCCGACCTGATCCCCGGCATGCACGGCAAGCTCCAACATCGCCGTGCCGGGGAGCAGCAGCGTCCCGTTGACCGCATGGTCGACCAGCCAAGGGTGGGTGGCCGGCGACAGGCTGCCGGTCAGCAGAAACCCATCGGTGTCCACCAGCTCCACACCGGCACCCAACAGCGGATGCCGCGTCTCGCCAAGGCCCAACCTGGCCGCATTGACCGCCTCTTGACCGCCATCCAGCCAGTAGCGCTTCCGCTGGAACGGATACGTCGGAACGTCGACCTGCCGGCCACCGGCCAGCACCCGCTCCCAGGCGACCGGCACACCCTGGACCCAGGCCTCGGCCAGGGAGGTAAGGAACCTGTCCAGACCGCCCTCGCCCCGCCGCAACGTCCCCACGGCAGGGGCGTCCTCGATCGCCATCGTCAACACCGGATGCGCACTGACCTCAACAAACGTCCCCTGGCCTGCGGCGACGACCGCCTCATCGAACCGCACGCGACTACGGAGATTGGTGAACCAGTACTCGGCCGTCAACTCAGCCGTATCAACGGGCTGTCCGGTCACCGTCGAATAGAACGGTATGGGCGCGGAGTGGGGTGTCACCTCCGCAAGATCGGCCAGCAGACGCTCGCGCAGTTCGTCGACCTGGGCGGAGTGCGAGGCATAGTCGACGGGGACTCGGCGGGCCCGGACCTCATCCGCCTCGCAGGCCGCCAACAGCTCGTCCAACGCCGCCGGTTCGCCCGCGACCACCGTGGCCGAGGGACCGTTCACCACCGCGATCGACAGCCGATCGCCCCAGGCCGCAATCAGCCCCTCCACAACACCCACCGACTCCGCGACGGACACCATCCCACCCCGACCCGACAACACCTCACCAATAGCCCGCGACCGCAACGCCACCACCCGCGCCCCATCCACCAACGACAACCCACCCGCCACCACCGCCGCCGCGATCTCACCCTGCGAATGACCGATCACCGCAGCCGGCTCAACCCCATACCCCCGCCACACCTCCGCCAACGACACCATCACCGCCCACAACACCGGCTGCACCACATCCACCCGCCCCAACCAACCCTCATCCCCAGACCGCAACACCCCCACCAACGACCACTCCACAAACCCCGACAACGCCTCCTCACACTCCACCAACCGCCGCTCAAACACCGGCGAAGCGTCCAGCAGTTCCTCCGCCATGCCCAACCACTGCGAACCCTGCCCCGGGAACACAAACACCACCCGACCCGCACCCGGCACCACACCCCCACGCACCACCTCCGAACCCAACACCACCGCCCGCTCACCCAACGCCGCCCGACCACACGCCAAAGACCACCCCACATCCACCGACCCCACCAACGACCCCACCCGCTGAAGCTGCGCATCCACCGCCAACGGAGTCGCGGCCGAGACGACCAACGGAATCGGAGTATCCACCACCGGCCGCACCCCGGGCTCCGGCTCCGGCTCGTGCTGAGGCGCCGGCTGCTCGATGATCACATGCGCATTGGTCCCGCTCGCCCCGAAGGAGGAGACCCCGGCCCGACGCGGGCGCCCCGTCTCCGGCCAGGGGACCTCATCCGTCAGCAGCCGCACCGCGCCCGACTCCCAGTCGACATGCGGGGACGGTTCCTCAACGTGGAGGGTGCGCGGCAGCACCCCATGGCGCATGGCCTGCACCATCTTGATGACGCCACCCACACCGGCGGCCGCCTGCGCATGCCCGATATTCGACTTCAACGACCCCAACCACAACGGCCGCTCAACGTCCCGCTCCTGCCCATAGGTGGCGAGCAGCGCCTGCGCCTCGATCGGATCACCAAGGGTCGTGCCCGTCCCATGCGCCTCCACCGCATCCACATCCGCCACGCCAAGCCCCGCACCCGCCAACGCCGCCCGGATCACCCGCTGTTGGGAAGGACCGTTGGGCGCCGTCAGACCGTTGCTCGCCCCGTCCTGGTTCACCGCCGAGCCACGAACCACCGCCAACACCCGGTGCCCGTTACGACGCGCGTCCGAGAGCCGTTCCAGCAGCAGCATCCCCACACCCTCGGCGAAGCCCGCCCCGTCGGCGTCGGCACCGAAGGCCTTGCAGCGGCCGTCGGGCGAGAGGCCGCGCTGGCGGCTGAACTCGGTGAAGAGTCCGGGGGACGACAGGACGGTGACGCCGCCGGCGAGCGCCAGGCCGCATTCGCCGTTGCGCAGTGACTGGGCCGCCAGGTGCAGTGCCACCAGCGACGATGAGCACGCCGTGTCCACCGTCACCGCCGGGCCCTCAAGGCCGAAGGTATAGGCGACGCGGCCGGAGATGACGCTGCTGGAGGCGCCGGTGGCGAGATATCCCTCGACGTCCTCGGGGATCTCCCGCAGTCGGCTGCCGTAGTCGTGGTACATCACGCCGGCGAAGACGCCGACGTCCCGGCCGCGCAGCGACAGCGGATCGATGCCGGCCCGCTCGAACGTCTCCCAGGACGTTTCCAACAGCAACCGCTGCTGGGGGTCCATCGCCAGGGCCTCACGCGGCGAGATCCCGAACAGTTCGGCGTCGAACTCGGCGGCGTCGCGCAGGAATCCGCCGTGCCGGGTGTAGGAGGTGCCGGAGCGCTCGGGGTCCGGGTCGTAAAGGGACTCCAGGTCCCAGCCCCGGTCGGTGGGGAACTCCGCGATGGCGTCGCCGCCCTCGGCGACCAGCCGCCACAGCGCCTCGGGCGAGTCGACGCCGCCCGGATAGCGGCAGCCCATCGCCACGATCGCGATCGGCTCGGCCACGGCGGTCGCGACGGCGGCGGGGCGACGTTCCGGCGCCTGATCGAGCAGCTGACGCTCCATCAGTTCCGCCAGCGCCTCGGGGGTGGGGTGGTCGAAGACCAGGGTGGCGGGCAGCCGCAGTCCGGTCTCGGCGTTGAGGCGGTTGCGCAGTTCCACGGCGGTCAGCGAGTCGAAGCCGAGGTCCTTGAAGGCGCGGCCCGGCGCGACGGTGTCGGGCGAGGAGTGCCCCAGGACCAGGGCGGCGTTCTCCCGGACCAGGCCGAGGACCTTGGCGCGCCGGTCCTGTGCGGGGAGCGCGGCGAGGCGCCGTCGCAGTTCGGGGGTGCCGGCGGCGCCGGCCGCGCGCCGGCGGACACGCCTCGGGCTGGTTGGAGCGGTGGCTGTCGCGGCGCGGTGCACGGCGAGCAGGGTGGCGTCGGCCGGGCCCGGGCGGGGAGTGGTGAGCGCCTGGTCGAGAAGGCTCAACCCCTGGGCTGTGGTGAGGGGTTGGAAGCCGTCGCGGTTCATGCGGGCCAGCTCGGCGTCGCCGAGGGCACCCGTCATGGCGCTGCGTTCCGCCCACAGGCCCCAGGCGAGGGAGATCGCCGGCAGGCCGAGGGCGCGCCGGTGGGCGGCGAGGCCGTCGAGCGCCGCGTTGGCCGCGGCGTAGGCGGCCTGTCCGGCGGAGCCGAGCAGGCCGGCGGCGGACGAGTACAGCACAAAGGCGGCGAGATCGAGGTCACGGGTCAGCTCGTGCAGATGCCAGGCGGCGTCGGCCTTGGAGCGCAGGACCTCGGCCAGGCCGTCCGCTGTCAGCGAGGCGACCAGACCGTCGGCGAGGGCCCCGGTGGCGTGCACCACCGCGGTCAACGGGTGCTCGTCCGGGATGGTGTCGAGGACGGCGGCCAGCGCGTCCCGGTCGGCGGCATCGCAGGCGGTCACCGTGACGATCGCGCCGGCCGCCGTCAATTCGGTGACCAACTCGGCTGCGCCGGGGGCGTTCTGTCCAGTGCGGGAGAGCAGCAGCAGGCGTCGGACGCCATGCTCGGCCACGAGATGACGGGCCGTCAGTCTTCCGAGGGTGCCGGTGCCGCCGGTGAGCAGCACGGTGCCTTCGGGGTCGAACGCGGTGGTACCCGGCGGGACTTCGGGGAGTCGTTGGGTGCGGGGGGTGTAGGCGTGGCCGGCGCGGACCGCCGTCTGGGGTTCGCCGGAGCGCAGCAGCGCCATCAGCGTCCCCTGGTCAAGGTCCTCGTCGGTGTCGGCCAGCGTGAGCAGTCCCGGGTGTTCGGCCTGCGCGGAGCGGACCAGGCCCCAGGCCGTGGCGGCCGTGGGGTCGGTGATCGGGTCGTCCTGCCCGGTGCTGACCGCGCCGGTGGTGACCACGGCCAGCGGCCGGTCGGCTGTCACCGCTTCCTGGACGGCGGCCAGCGCGCGGGCCGCCACCGCGTGCAGGGCGGCGACGGGGTCCTCGGCGGAGGGGTCAGAGGCCAGCCGCAGCACGGTGGGTTCGGGGGCGTCCGACGGCTCCTCGGCGGGCGGCAGCGGCAATGGGCGCCAGCGCGTCTCATGGAGCGCCGCGCCTTCGGCGGTGCCCCCGGCCAGGGTGGCGGCGACCGGGCGCAGGTCCAACGCGCCTATCCGGGCGACGAGTTCGCCCTCGGCGTCGGCGACGGTGAGCGCGACCCGGTCCACGCCCGTCGGCAGCAGGCGCACCCGGAGCGCTGCCGCGCCGATGGCGTGCAGGGTGACCTCGCTCCAGGAGAACGGAAGCCGGCCGCGCTCGCCCCCGCCGGCGCCGGCATCCGTGTCGAGGGCGGCCAGCGCCAGCGGGTGCAGGGCCGCGTCAAGCAGCGCCGGGTGCAGTCCGTAGTGCGCGGCGCCGTCGCCGGCCGCCTCGGGCAGCGCGACCTCGGCATACAGCTCTTCGCCGCGCCGCCATACGGACCTCAGGCCACGGAAGGCCGGGCCATAGCCGAAGCCGATCGCGTCCAGCCGCTCGTAGAGGCCGTCCAGCGGCAGGAGTTCGGCGTCCGGCGGCGGCCAGACGACAAGCCGCTCGTCGGTCCCGGCCGGCTCGGTGGGCTCGGGGGGCTCGGGGGCGAGGAAGCCCTCGGCGTGCCGCGTCCAGGGCGCCTCCTCGTCGCGCCGGGCGTGGACGCGCAGCGCGCGGCGGCCCGTCGGATCGGGTGCGTCGATGCCGAGCTGGAGCGTGACGCCGCCGTGCTCCGGGAGCAACAGCGGCGCGTGCAGCGTCAGTTCCTCGACGTGGCCGCAGCCGACCTGGTCGCCGGCGTGCACCGCGAGTTCGAGCAGCGCGGTCCCGGGCAGCAACACGGTGCCATCCACGGCGTGTTGGGCGAGCCACGGCTGGGTGCGGGGGGTGAGCCGGCCGGTGAAGAGCAGCCCTTCGCCGTCGGCGAGCGCCACCCGGGCGCCGAGCAGGGGGTGTTCGGCCGAGCCGAGGCCGAGCCCGGTGGCGCTCGCTGCGCCGGCCGGCGCGTCGAGCCAGTAGCGCTCGCGCTGGAAGGCATAGGTGGGCAGCGGCGCCGGGGTCCCGCCGGTGGCCCGGCCGGGCCAGTCGACGTCGGCGCCATGGGCGTAGGCGTCGGCGAGCGAGAGCAGGAAGCGGCGCGGCCCGTCCTCGTCACGGCGCAGCGTGCCCACGGCGACGGCCGCCGCCTCGGCGTCGGCGGCGGTGTCCTCGATCGCGGCGGTCAGCACAGGATGGGCGCTGACCTCGACAAACAGGGTGTGACCCGCCGCGAGCAGGGCCCGTGTGGTGTCCTCGAAGCGGACGGCGTGCCGCAGGTTGGTGTACCAGTAGTCGGCGTCGAGCCCGGTGGTGTCGACGGGTTCGGCGGTAACGGTCGAGTAGAACGGCACGCTGGCCGCCGTGGGGTGCAACGGGCCGAGGGCGGTGCGGAGTTCGTCGCGGACCCGCTCGACCTGGGGTCCGTGCGAGGCATAGTCGACGGGCACCCGTCGGGCGCGGACGCCGACGCTTCGGCAGTCGTCCAACAGCTCGTCCAGGGCGTCGGGTTCGCCGGTGACGACGGTGGCGTGCGGGCCGTTGACGGCGGCGATGGTGATCTGGTCGGGCCAGCCGGCGATCAGCGTCTCCGTCGCCTGGGCGGACAGGGCCAGCGAGACCATGCCGCCGTCGCCGGCGAGGCCGAGGAGGGCCCGGCTGCGGAGGGCGACGACCCGGGCGGCGTCCTCGACGGTGAGCGCGCCGGCGACGCAGGCGGCGGCGATCTCGCCCTGGGAGTGGCCGACGACGGCGGCCGGCCGGACGCCGTGCGCGCGCCACAGCTCGGCCAGCGACACCATGACCGCCCACAGCACGGGCTGGACGACGTCCACCCGGCCCAGGCCCGGCGCCTCGGGCGCGCCGCGCAGCACATCGGTGAGGGACCAGTCGACATGGGCGGCGAGCGCCCGTTCGCACTCCGCGATGCGGGTGGCGAACGCGCCTGCGGGGCCTGCCGGTTGGGCGGTCGCGGCGGCCAGCAGGTCGACGGCCATGCCGGCCCACTGGGAGCCCTGGCCGGGGAAGACCAGAACCGGCCGGTCGGCGCCCGGCGCCGCCTGTCCGGTGAAGGTGGCGGCGGCGGGCCGTCCGTCGGCCAGCGCGGCGAGGGCGTCCAGGGCGCCCACCCGGTCGTCGGCGACCAGGACGGCGCGGTGGTCGAGCGCGGCGCGGCTGCTGACCAGGGCACGCGCGGTGGCGCCCAGCGACTGCTCGGGGCGCGCGTGCAGATGGTCGCGGAGCGCACCGGCCTGCGCCCGGACGGCGGCGGCGTCGTGCCCGTGCAGGACCAGCGGCACGAGCGGCACGGTCCCGGGCGGCTCGTCGACGGGGGCCGACTCCGGTACGTCGGCGGGCAGTTCGATGATGGCGTGCGCGTTGGTGCCGCTGGCGCCGAAGGAGGACACGCCGACCCGGCGGGGGCGCCCGGTCTCCGGCCAGGGCCTGGCCTCGGTGAGCAGCCGCACCGCGCCCGTGTCCCATTCGACATGCCGCGACGGCGCGTCGACATGGAGCGTCCTGGGCAGCGTGCCGTGCCGCATGGCCAGCACCGACTTGATGACGCCGCCGACGCCGGCCGCCGCCTGGGTGTGGCCGATGTTGGACTTCAACGAGCCCAGCCACAGCGGCTGTTCGGCCGGCCGCTGCTGCCCGTAGGTGGCGAGCAGCGCCTGGGCCTCGATCGGGTCGCCGAGGGTGGTGCCGGTGCCATGGGCCTCGACGGTGTCCACATCGGCGGTCGTCAGGCCGGCGTTGGCGAGGGCCTGCCGGATGACGCGTTCCTGCGCGGGCCCGTTGGGGGCGGTCAGTCCGCTGCTGGCGCCGTCCTGGTTGACGGCCGAGCCGCGCACCACGGCCAGCACCTCGTGCCCGTTGCGGCGCGCGTCGGAGAGGCGCTCCAGCAGCAGCACGCCGACGCCCTCGGCGAAGCCGGCGCCGTCGGCCGCGTCGGCGAACGCCTTGCAGCGGCCGTCCGCCGCGAGGGCATGCTGGCGGCTGGACTCGACAAAGAGGTTCGGGCTGGCCAGCACGGTGGCCCCGGCCGCGAGGGCGAGGGTGCAGTCGCCCTCGCGCAGCGCGTGGCAGGCCAGGTGCAGCGCGACCAGCGACGACGAACAGGCGGTGTCGACGGTGACGGCGGGGCCTTCGAGGCCGAGGGTGTAGGCGATCCGCCCGGAGGCGACGCTGCCGGCGCTGCCGTTGTAGAAGTACCCCTCCAGGCCATCGGGCGCGGTGGGCATCCTGCCTGCGTAGTCGTGGTACATCACGCCGGCGAAGACGCCGGTGGCGCTGGCGCGCAGCGACAGCGGGTCGATCCCGGCGCGTTCAATCACCTCCCAGGAGGTCTCCAGAAGCAGCCGCTGCTGCGGGTCCATGGCCAGCGCCTCGCGCGGGCTGATGCCGAAGAACGCGGCGTCGAAGTCCGGGGCGTCGTGCAGGAATCCGCCGTGCCGCACATAGGAGGTGCCGGGGCGGTCCGGGTCCTCGTCATAGAGGGCGTCCAGGTCCCAGCCCCGGTCGGCGGGGAACTCCGAGATGGCGTCGCCCTCTTCGGCGACCAGCCGCCACAGGTCCTCGGGCGACCGCACATCGCCCGGGTAGCGGCAGCTCATCGAGACGATCGCGATGGGCTCCTGGGTCCTGGGGGTGTCGGCGCCGGGCTCGGTCTCGGGCTCGGGGGTGCTCTCCTCAAGTTCCTTGAGGCGTTGGCGTGTCCTGTGGAGATCAGCCGTCACCAACTTGAGGTAGTCGAGCAGCTTCTCCTCAGTGGTCACCCCGTGGCCCGCCCTTCTCGCGGTCGATGAACTGCGCTTCGATGAAGGCGAAGACCTCGTCGGCCGTCGCGTCCTTGAGCACGGCGTCGACGTCCGTGCCCTCCCCTGTCGGGGGCGACGCGGCGTCGGCCGCCCCCGGTTCCGGCCGCGGTTGCGACTGGGGTCCCGACTGGGGTTCCGTCTGGGGCTCCTCGGCGGGTTCTGCGGGTTCTGCGGTGGTGGCCGGTGGCCACAGCAGCGCCGCCAGATGCCGGGCCAGCCGGACCGGCGTCGGATGGTCGAAGACCAGCACCGCGGGCAGTCGGCGGCCCACCGCGCGGCCGAGCCGGTTGCGGAGGTCGACCGCCGTCAGCGAGTCGAAGCCGACCTCAAGGAACCCTCGGTGTGCCGGCACCGCGCCCGGCGTCGCATGGCCAAGGACCTCGGCGGCCTGGCCGCGCACCAGCTCGACGAGGGCCCGTTCGCGGTCCTCCTCGTTCAACGGGTCCAGCCGTCGGTGCAGTTCGGCCTCGCCGCCGGCGTCGGATGTCGCAGACATGCCGGGCCCGGTGGCGTTCCGGCGCGGCCTGGCCCGGGCGGCGAGGTCCCGCAGCAGGGGCGCCACCTCGTCGCCGAGCAGCGCGCCGGGGTCCAGCAGGGCCGGGGTGACGACCGGGTCGGCGCCGCGCAGCGCGGCGTCATAGAGCGCCAAGCCCTCGGCCGCGTCCAGCGGCAGCATCCCGGCCGAGGCGATCCGGGAGAGCGCGTCACCGTCCAGATGGCCCGTCATCTCGCTGCTCTGCTCCCAAAGGCCCCAGGCGAGGGAGGTCGCGGGCAGGCCCCGGGCGCGCCGGTGGGTGGCGAGGGCGTCCAGAAAGGCGTTGGCCGCCGCGTAGTTGGCCTGCCCCTGACGGCCGAAGGTGCCGGCCGCCGCCGAGAACAGCACAAAGGCATCCAGTTCCTGATGTTCGGTCAACTCATGCAGGTGGATGGCGACATCGGCCTTGGCGCGCAGCACCCGCGCCAGCTGCTCCGAGGTGAGCCGCTGCACCACCCCGTCGTCCAGCACGCCGCCCGCATGGACGACGGCGGTCAGCGGATGCTCGGCCGGGATGGTGTCGAGCACGGCGGCCAGGGCCGCCCGGTCGCCCGCATCGCAGGCCACCACCTCGGCCGTGGCACCCAACTTCCCAATCCGCGCGACGAGTTCTCCGACGCCGGGCGCCTCGGGCCCGCGTCGGCTGAGCAACAGCAGCCTCTGTGCCCCGTGTTCGGCCACCAGATGGTGGGCGAGCAGCCCGCCCAGGGTGCCGGTGCCGCCGACGACCAGCACGGTGCCGTCGGGGCGCGGCCGGGTGGGTGGGCCTTCCGGCGCCGGGACGCGGGCCAGCCTCGGCACCGTAACGGCCCCGTTCCGTATGGCCAGTTGGGGTTCGCCGGCCGCGACGGCTCCGGCGATGGCGGCCGGCAGGGCAGCCCGGGAGGCCGGATGCTCGTCGATGTCCACCAACAGAAAACTGTCCAGGTGTTCGGCCTGCGCCGAGCGGATCAGCCCCCAGGCCGCCGCCGCGGCCAGATCGTGGATGTCCTCGCCGGGAGCGGTCGCCACGGCGCCGCTGGTCACCAGCACCAGTCGGGCCGTCTCCGCACGCTCGTCCGCCAGCCAGTCCCGCACCCGGGTCAGGGCGTCGACCGTCAGCCGGTGAACAGCTTGGACGGCGCCGGTCGGCCGCCCCCGACCGGCGCCGAACTCCTCCTGGACCAGCTCCCCGACCGCCGCGACGGTGGCCGGCGTGGTCAGCGGCACCCAGGACACGCGGTAGAGACCGTCCCGGCCGAGCGCTCCGGGCAGTTGGTCGGCGGCGAGCGGGCGCAGCGCCAGCGAGGCGACGGTGGCCACGGGGGCGCCGGTGGCGTCCGCGATCCGCAGCTCCACGCCCTCCTGGGCGCCGGTCGCATCCAGCGCCCTGGAAAGTCGTACCCGCAACTCAGCGCCGCCGGGGGCGTGTTGGGTGACGCCATGCCAGGCGAACGGCAGCCGCGCGCCGTCCGCCTCGCCGATCAGGTCGCCGGCGCCCATGGCGTGCAGGGCCGCGTCGAAGAGCGCCGGATGCAGGCCATAGCCGGTGCCCGCCGCCTCCGGCAGGACCACCTCGGCGAACACCTCCTCGCCGGACACCCAGGCGGCGCGCAGGCCCTGGAAGGTCGGTCCATAGTCGAGACCGGTCTTGGCCAGCCGGGCTCTGAGGTCCGTCACATCCACGGGCTGGCCGCCGGCCGGCGGCCAGCTGGACAGGTCAAATGCCGCTGTTCTGCCGGACGTTGGGGCCAGGACTCCGGTCGCGTGCCGGGACCAGGGCTCGTCGGGAGTGGCCCGGCGGCGGGAGTACAGGGTGAGGGAACGTCGCCCCTCGCCGTCCGGGCCGCCGAGGGTGAGCTGCAGCCGTACCTCGCCGTCCTCAGGGACGGTCACCGGCGCTTCCAGCGTCAGCTCCTCCACCCCGCCACAGCCGGAGCGTTCGGCGGCATGCAGGGCAAGCTCCACGATCGCGGTGCCCGGCAGGACCACCGTGCCATGAACCATATGGTCGGCCAGCCATGGGTGCTCCGCGACGGACAGCCGCCCGGTGAACAGCAGACCGTCGCCGTCGGCAAGCGGCAACTCCACGCCGAGCAACGGGTGTTCCCCGGCGTCGAGCCCAACGGCCGAGAGATCCCCGGCCCCGGCGGGGGCCGGTTCGAGCCAGTAGCGCTGGCGCTGGAACGGATACGTCGGAACGTCGACCTGCCGGCCACCGGCCAGCACCCGCTCCCAGGCGACCGGCACACCCTGGACCCAGGCTTCGGCCAGGGAGGTGAGCATGCGGCCCAGGCCGCCCTCGCCCCGCCGCAACGTCCCCACGGCAGGAGCGTCCTCGATCGCCATCGTCAACACCGGATGCGCACTGACCTCAACAAACGTCCCCTGCCCTGCGGCGACGACCGCCTCGTCGAACCGGACGCGGCTACGGAGATTGGTGAACCAGTACTCGGCCGTCAACTCAGCCGTATCAACGAGCTGTCCGGTCACCGTCGAATAGAACGGTATGGGCGCGGAGTGGGGCGTCACCTCCGCAAGATCGGCCAGCAGACGCTCGCGCAGTTCGTCGACCTGGGCGGAGTGCGAGGCATAGTCCACGGGAACCCGGCGGGCCCGGACCTCGTCCGCCTCGCAGACCGCCAACAGCTCGTCCAGCGCTGCTGGTTCACCCGCCACCACCGTGGCCGAAGGACCGTTCACCACCGCCACCGACAGCCGATCGCCCCAGGCCGCAATCCGCGCCTCCACAACACCCACCGGCTCGGCGACGGACACCATCCCACCCCGACCCGACAACACCTCACCAATAGCCCGCGACCGCAACGCCACCACCCGCGCCCCATCCACCAACGACAACCCACCCGCCACCACCGCCGCCGCAATCTCACCCTGCGAATGACCGATCACCGCAGCCGGCTCAACCCCATACCCCCGCCACACCTCCGCCAACGACACCATCACCGCCCACAACACCGGCTGCACCACATCCACCCGCCCCAACCAACCCTCATCCCCAGACCGCAACACCCCCACCAACGACCACTCCACAAACCCCGACAACGCCTCCTCACACTCCACCAACCGCCGCTCAAACACCGGCGAAGCGTCCAGCAGTTCCTCCGCCATGCCCAACCACTGCGAACCCTGACCCGGGAACACAAACACCACCCGACCCGCACCCGGCACCACACCCCCACGCACCACCTCCGAACCCAACACCACCGCCCGCTCACCCAACGCCGCCCGACCACACGCCAAAGACCACCCCACATCCACCGACCCCACCAACGACCCCACCCGCGCCAACTGAGCATCCAGCGCGCCCTCGTCCGCACCCGACACCACCAACGGCACCACCGGAAGTTCAACCCCCGATGCCGGCCGCGCCTCCTCCTGCGGGCCCTGTTCGAGGACCACATGCGCGTTGGTCCCGCTCATCCCGAACGCGGAAACGGCGGCCCGGCGGGGACGCTCCACCTCCGGCCAGGGGACCTCATCGGTCAGCAGCCGTACCGCGCCCGATTCCCAGTCCACATGGGAGGACGGCTCATCCACATGCAACGTGCGCGGCAACACCCCATGCCGCATGGCCTCCACCATCTTGATCACGCCACCCACACCGGCGGCCGCCTGCGCATGACCGATATTCGACTTCAACGACCCCAACCACAGAGGCCGTTCACGCTCCTGCCCATAGGTGGCCAGCAGCGCCTGCGCCTCGATCGGATCACCCAGCGTCGTGCCCGTCCCATGCGCCTCCACCGCATCCACATCCCCGGCACCGAGCCCCGCACCCGCCAACGTTGCCCGAATTACCCGCTGTTGAGCCAAGCCACTCGGCGCCGTCAACCCATTACTCGCCCCATCCTGATTCACCGCCGAGCCACGGACCACCGCCAACACCCGGTGCCCGTTACGGCGCGCGTCCGAGAGCCGTTCCAGGAGGACCAGGCCGACGCCCTCCGCCCAGCCGGTGCCGTCCGCCGCCTCGGCGAACGCCTTGCAACGCCCGTCGGCGGCGAGGCCACGCTGCCGGCTGAACTCGGTGAAGACCTCGGGCGTCGCCATGACGGTCACCCCACCCGCAAGCGCCAGTCCGCATTCGCCCCTGCGAAGGGACTCCGCCGCGAGGTGCATGGCCACCAGCGATGACGAGCAGGCGGTGTCGACGGTGATGGCCGGGCCCTCAAGGCCGAGGCTGTAGGCGATCCGGCCGGAGAAGACGCTGGTGGCGCCGCCGGTCAGTCGGTAGCCGGTGACCTCGGGCGGGGTGTTCTCGGGGGTGAGGCCGACGCCATAGCCCTGCGGGGAGGCGCCGACAAAGACCCCGATGTCCCGGCCGCGCAGCGACAGCGGATCGATGCCGGCCCGCTCGAACGTCTCCCAGGACGTTTCCAACAGCAACCGCTGCTGGGGATCCATCGCCAGGGCCTCGCGCGGCGAGATCCCGAAGAGCGTCGGGTCGAACTCGGCGGCTTGGTGCAGGAATCCGCCGTTTCTGGCGTGCGAGGTGCCGGCACGGTCCGGGTCGGGGTCGAAGAGCGCGTCCAGGTCCCAGCCCCGGTCGGTGGGGAACTCCGCGATGGCGTCGCGTCCTTCGGCGACCAGCCGCCACAGCGCCTCGGGCGAGTCGACGCCGCCCGGATAGCGGCAGCCCATCGCCACGATCGCGATCGGCTCGTCCACGGCGGTCGCGGCGCGCGGCTCGGCGGGTTCGGGGGACCGGTCCGGTTCGCCGCCGAAGAGCAGTGCGCCGAGCTGGGTGGCGAGCGCCGCGGGCGTGGGGTGGTCGAAGACCAGGGTGGTGGGCAGCGGTAGGCCGGTCTCGGCGGTGAGCCGGTTGCGGAGTTCCACGGCGGTCAGCGAGTCGAAGCCCAGGTCCTTGAAGGCGCGGTCGGCGGGCAGCGCGGCCGTCGGGTCGTGGTCCAGGACCGCCTTGACCTGCGCGGTGACCAGGGCGAGCAGCGCCGGTTCCCGGTCGTGTGGCGGCAGTTCGGCGAACCGGTTGTCCGCCGCGCCGGCGGCCTTGGCGGTCTCGGGGTTCTTGGCGTTTTTGGCAGGCGAGGTGTCGCCGGCGGTCAGGGCGTCGATGAGGGGCCGGGCGCGGGCGGCGCTGAAGGTGGGGGCGAACTGGTCCCAACGCATATCGGCGACGGCCGATGTGGGGGTGTCGTCGGCGATGATCGCTTCCAGTGCGGTGATCGCGTGGTGGGGGTCGAGCGCGGGAACGCCGAGTTGCCGCAGATGTTCCAGGGCCTCGTCATGGGCCATGCCGCCGCCGGCCCAGGGGCCCCAGGCGATGGCGGTGGCGGGGCGGCCGTGGGCGCGGCGGCGTTCGGCGAGCGCGTCGAGGTGGGCGTTGGCGGCGGCGTAGCCGGCCTGGCCGCCGCTGCCCCAGACGCCGGCGATGGAGGAGAACAGCACAAACGCGTCGAGCGGGGTGTCGCCGAGGAGTTCGTCGAGGTGGCGGGCGCCGGTGGCCTTTCCCCGTGTGACGGCGGCGAGTTCGGCGAGGTCGGTGGCGGGAAGCGGGCCGCCGGCGTCGACGCCTGCGGCGTGCACCACGGCGTTCGGCGGATGGTCGGCGAGGAGTGTGGCGACGGCGGAACGGTCGGCGAGATCGCAGCCGGCCACGGTGACCCGGGCGCCCAACGCCTCCAGCTCAGCGACGAGTTGGGCGGCGCCGGGGGCCGCGTCGGCACGGCGGCTGGTGAGCACCAGATGTTCGGCGCCGTTGGTGGCGAGCCGGCGGGCGATATGGGCGCCCAGCGCTCCGGTGCCGCCGGTGATCAGGACGGTGCCGCGTGGCGTCCAGGGGGTGGCGGGGCCGGCGATGGGTGCGGGCGTCAGTCGGCGGGCCAGCAAACGGCCGTTGCGCAGGGCGAGTTGGTCTTCGTTTGCGCTGTGGCTCGGCAGTCCGGCCAGGACGGTGGTGAGCTGTTCGAGGTCGGTCTCTTCCGGGGCGTCGGCCGGCAGGTCGATCAACCCGCCCCAGCGTTCGGGGTGTTCGAGACCGATGACCCGGCCGAGGCCCCAGGTCATGGCCTGTTCGGGGTGCGGCGGCCGGTCGTCGGGGCCGGTGGTGACGGCGCCGCTGGTGAGCAGCCAGAGCGGCGCTTCGCAGCCGGCGTCGCCGAGGGCCTGCACGGCGGTCTGCTGGTGCGCGAGCCCGGCCGGCAGGTCGGGGTGTTCGGGGTGGGGGCGGGTGTCGAGCGCGAGCAGGGAGAGCACCCCGGTGACGGAGCCCGCCACGGCGCCCAGCTGTTCCGCGAGTCCCTGACGTTCCGTCAACTCGTCGACTGTCACCGGCAGAACGTGGGCTCCGGCGGTGGTGAGTCGGCGCAGGCAGGCGTCGGCGAGCGGGGTGTCCTGGGGGACGAGGGCGATCCAGCTGGTGTCGGCGAGGGTGCCCGGCGTCGGCTCGGGGAGCGGCGTCCAGGTGATGCGGTAGCGCCACTGGCGCCAGGGGTCGGCGGGTCGGCCGGCGTCGGCGGCCAGCGGCCAGTAGCGGGTGCGGCGGAACGCATAGGTGGGCAGTGGGCGTCGGCGGGCGCCGGTGTCGGCGAAGACGGCTTCCGGGTCGGTCGGCACGCCGTGGACATGCAGTCCGGCCAGGGCGGTGGCGAGGGCGCGGGGCTCGGGCCGGTCGGCGCGCAGCAGTGGCACGGTGAGCGGCGGCGTGTGGCCGGCCGGCAGGCAGTCGGCCACGGTGCCGGACAGGACGGTGTCCGGGCCGAGTTCGACATAGGCCGTGGTGCCCTCGGCGTGCAGGGTGGTGATGGCGTCGGCGAAGCGGACGGTGGCCCGGACCTGCCGCGACCAGTAGGCGGGCGAACGGGCCTCGTCCGGGGTGAGCGGCCGGCCGGTGACGGTGGAGATGACGGTGCGGTGCGGCGCGGAGGGGGTGAGGGAGGCGGCGACGCGCTGGTAGGCGTCGAGCATGCCGTCCATATGCGGGGAGTGGAAGGCATGCGAGGTCCGCAACCGCTTGGTCTTCCGCCCCAGACCCGCGAAATGCGCCGCCGCCTCCTCCACCGCGTCCACGTCCCCCGCCACCACCACGGACAACGGACCGTTGACAGCCGCCAGAGCCAGACGCGTCGAACGCTCGGCCAGGAACGGCGCCACCTCGACCTCGGCGGCCTGAACCGCAAGCATCGCCCCATCCGACCGCTGCTCCTGCATCAACCGACCCCGCGCCACCACCAACGCACACGCATCCACCAACGACCACACCCCCGCCACATGAGCCGCCGCCAACTCCCCCACCGAATGACCAACCACAAAAGCCGGCACCACACCCCACGACTCCACCAACCGAAACAACGCCACCTCCACCCCGAACAACGCCGGCTGCGCAAACTCCGTCCGCCCCAACACCCCCTCATCGGCCACAACTTCACCCAACGGCCGCGGCAGATGCCGATCCAACTCCCCCCACACCCCATACAACGCATCGGCGAACACCGGAAACACCTCCGCCAACTCCACCCCCATCCGCACCCGTTGACTCCCCTGCCCGGTGAACAGGAAGGCGACGGTGGGGTCGGGGTGTGCCTGGCCGACGGTGAGGTCGGCGGCGGGGCGTCGTTCGGTGAGGTCGGCGAGGCCGCGCAGCAGTCCGTCCCTGGTGTCGGCGGTGATGACGGCGCGGGACGGCAGCTGGGTTCGGGCGGCGGCCAGCGTGTAGGCGAGGTCGGTGTCGGTGACCTGTGGCTCGGGGGTGGCCGTCAGATGCGCGTGGAGCTGCGTCGCCTGGGCGCGCAGCGTCTCCTCGTCCCGCGCGGAGATGACGAACTGCCTTACGCCCGACGGCTTTTGTGGGGTGGCGGGTTCGACGGGGGCGGCGGGTGGCTGCTCGATGATGGCGTGTGCGTTGGTGCCGCTGATGCCGAACGAGGAGACGCCGAAGCGGCGGGGCCGGTCGGGGTCCGTGGTCCAAGGCCGGGCGGTGCCGAGCGGGCGCACGGCGCCGGATGACCAGTCGACATGGGGGCTCGGCTCGTCGAGGTGGAGCGAGGGCGGCAGTTCGGCGTGGCGCATCGCCTCCACCATCTTGATGATGCCGGCGACGCCCGCGGCGGCCTGAGTGTGGCCGATGTTGGACTTGACGGAGCCGAGCCAGAGCGGACGTTCCGGATCGCGTCCCTGACCGTAGGTGGCGAGCAGCGCCTGGGCCTCGATGGGGTCGCCGAGCCTGGTGCCCGTGCCATGGGCCTCGACCGCGTCGACCTCTGCGGGGTTGAGCCCGGCGTTGGCCAACGCGGCGGTCACACAGCGCTGTTGGGCGGGTCCGTTGGGGGCGGTGAGCCCGTTGCTGGCGCCGTCCTGGTTGACGGCCGAGCCGCGCACCACGGCCAGCACCTCGTGCCCGTTGCGACGCGCGTCGGAGAGGCGTTCCAGCAGCAGGAGTCCGGCGCCCTCGCCCCAGCCGGTGCCGTCGGCGCCGGCGGCGAACGGTTTGCAGCGGCCGTCGGCGGCGAGGCCGCGCTGGCGGCTGAACTCGACGAACAGGTCGGGCGTCGCCATCACGGTGACGGCTCCGGCCAGCGCGAGATCGCATTCGCCGGTGCGCAGCGCGCCGGCCGCCAGATGCAGGGCGACCAGGGCGGACGAGCAGGCGGTGTCGACGGTGACGGCCGGGCCCTCGAAGCCGAAGGCGTAGGAGATCCGGCCGGAGAGCACGCTGGCGGCGGCGCCCGTCGAACGGTAGCCCTCGGTCAGCGAGGCGGCCTGGGCGTCGGGTTCCGGGTTGGCCTCGGCGAGCAGCGCCGGATAGTCCTGGCCGTTGGTGCCGGCGTAGACGGCGGTGCGGCTGCCGCGCAGCGCGTCGGGGGCGATCCCGGCGCGTTCGAACAGTTCCCAGCTGAGTTCCAGCATCAGTCGCTGCTGGGGGTCCATGGACAGGGCTTCGCGCGGGCTGATGCTGAAGAAGTCGGCGTCGAAGTCGGTCGCGGCGTCGAGGAAGGCACCCTCCCGCACATAGGAGGTTCCTGGCGTGTCAGGGTCGGGGTCGAAGAGTCCATCGAGCCGCCAGCCCCGGTCGGTGGGGAACGGGCCCATCGCGTCGGTGCCCGAGCTGACCAGCCGCCACAGGTCCTCGGGGCTGGTGACGCCGCCGGGGAAGCGGCAGCTCATCGAGACAATGACGATCGGATCGTCGTCAACGGGCGTGGCCACAACGGTCGTTGGGCCGGGTGTCGGGGTGGCGTCGACGAGTTGTTCCCGCAGCTGGCCGGCGAGCGCGGCGGGCGTCGGATAGTCGTAGACGGCGGTGGTGGGCAGCCGCAGTCCGGTGGCCGCGTTCAGCCGGTTGCGGATCTCGACGCCGGTGAGGGAGTCGAAGCCCAGGTTCTTGAACGCGCGCCCCGGTGGGACGGCCTCGATATCGCTGTGGCCGAGAACGGTGGCGACCTGGCGGCGCACCAGGTCGAGCAGGACGCGCCCGGCCTCCTCGGCGGTGGCGTCGGCGAGGCGTCGGGCGAGGGCGCCGCCGGCGTGCTCGGCGCGGTCCCGGTCGGCGCGCGCGGCGCGGATGGCGCGGACCTCGGGGATGTCGTGCAGCAGCGGGCGGGTGCGGGAGGCGGTGAAGGCGAGGAAGAACCGTTCCCAGTCGATCTCCACGACGCTGACGCAGGGCTCGCCCGCGTCGACGGCGTCGGCGAGCGCGGCGACGGCGCGTTCGGGCGGCATGCCGGCCAGACCGTGGCGGCGCAGCAGGTCGGCGACCTCGTCGTTGCCGGCCATGCCGCCGTCGGCCCAGGCGCCCCAGGCGATGGAGGTGGCGGGCAGGCCCTGGGCGTGGCGCTGTTGGGCGAGCGCGTCGAGAAAGGCGTTGCCGGGCGCGTAGTTGCCCTGTCCCGGGACGCCGAGGGTGCCGGCGATGGAGGAGAACAGCACAAACGCGTCGAGCTCCAACGCCTGCGTGAGCCGGTGGAGTTGAACGGCCGCGCCGGCCTTGGCCGGCAGTGCGTGCGCGATCTGGTCGGGGCGGATGGTGTCGACCAGACCGTCGTCGAGGACGGCGGCGGTGTGCACCACGGCGGTCAGCGGCTGCTCGGCGGGGATGCCGTCGATGGCGGCGGCCAGCGCGTCCCCGTCGGTGATATCGCAGGCGGTGACCGTCACCCGGGCGCCCAGGGCGGTGAGTTCGGCGGTGAGGCGGTCGGCGCCCGGCGCCTTGGGGCCACGGCGGCTGAGCAGCAGCAGATGCTCGGCGCCGTTGCCGGCGAGCCAGCGGGCGACATGGGCGCCGAGCGCGCCGGTGCCGCCGGTGACCAGGACGGTGCCGCGCGGGCGCCAGCGCGCCGACTCGGGGACGGCGCGGGCGGGCGCGCGGGTCAGGCGGCGGGCGAAGATGCCGGCGGGGCGGAGCGCCAGCTGGTCCTCGGGCGCGTCGCCGGGGCGGGCGTCGGCGGCCCGGGCGCCGCTGAGCGCGGCGACCAGCCGGCTGCCGGTCGCCTCGTCGGGCGTGGCCGGCAGATCGACCAGGCCACCCCAGCGGTCGGCGTGTTCCAGCGCGACGACCCGGCCGAATCCCCAGATCAGGGACTGGGTGACGGCATCCGGCGCGGTGCCGGGTTCGGTGGTGACGGCCCCTGCGGTGGCCAGCCACAGCGGGGCGGCGACCTCGGCGTCGCCCAGGGCCTGGACGAGGGCGACGGTGGCGCTCAACCCGGCCGGCGCCTCCGGGTGTTGGGGATGCGGCGACTCGTCGAGGGCGAGCAGCGACAGCACCCCGGTGGGCGGCGGCGCGCCGGCGGGAAGCGCGTCCCGCAGCAGTGCGGCGAGCGCGGCGCGGTCGGCGGTGGCGGGCGCGTTGAGCGGGTGGACATCCGCGCCATGGGCGGCCAGCGCGGCGATCGCGACCAGCGTGTGCGGATGCTCGGCATGGGCGTCGGGGGCGATCACCAGCCAGCGGCCCTGGGCGACGGGCGGCTCGTTCGGCTGCGGCAGCTGCGCCCAACCGATGCGGTAGCGCCAGGAGTTGGTGTCGACGACGCCGGCCGGTCGGGCGGGCGCCGGGTCGGGCTCCAGCCAGAACCGTTCCCGTTGGAAGGCATACGTCGGCAGGGCGACCGGCGGTCGGCCGTTTCTGGCGGGCGGCGTGGGCCAGTCGACGGGGGCGCCGAGCGTCCATGCCTCGGCGAGCGCGGCGGTGAACCGGTCGATGCCGCCGTCGTCGCGGCGCAACGTGGCCAGTGCGGCGCCGCGCCGCTCCCCTTCGCGGTCGAGGGCGTCGATGGAGTCGGAGAGGCTGACGGTGAGCACCGGATGGGGGCTGACCTCGATAAACACGGTGTCGCCCGAGGCGAGCAGCGCGTCCACGACATCGCGGAAGCGGACGGTGCCCCGCAGATTGCGGTACCAGTAGGCGTGGTCCAACTCGGTGCCGCCGACGGGGGCGCCGGTGACGGTGGAGTGGATGGGCACGGCGGCCGGTCGCGCGGAGAGCGGCGGCAGGGTGGCGAGGATGTCCTCGCGCACCGCCTCCACCTGCGGGGAGTGCGAGGCGTAGTCGATGGGGAGGCGCCTGGCCCGGATGCCGTCGGCGGCGCAGGCGGCGTGGAGTTGGTCCAGGGCGTCGAGGTCGCCGGAGACAACGGTGGTGCGCGGCCCGTTGACGGTGGCGATGGCGAGCCGGTCGTCCCAGGGGGCGATGCGGCGGGCGGCGTCCGCCTCGTCGGTGGCGAGCGAGGTCATGCCGCCGAGGCCGCTGATGGCGCGCAGCGCCCTGCCGCGCAGCGTGACCAGCCCCGCCGCCTCGTCCAAGGTGAGGGCGCCGGCGACGCAGGCCGCCGCGATCTCGCCCTGCGAGTGGCCGACGACGGCCGCCGGCCGGACGCCATGGGCCCGCCACAGCTCGGCCAGCGACACCATGACGGCGAAGAGCGCGGGCTGGACGACATCGACCCGTTCCAGCAGCGGGGCGCCGGGTTCGGCGAGCACATCGAGCAGCGACCAGTCGACATGGGGCGCGATGGCGTCGGCGCACTCCCGCATCCTGGCGGCGAACACCGGTGACTGGTCAAGGAGTTCGACGGCCATGCCGGCCCACTGGGAGCCCTGCCCCGGGAAGACGAAGACGACCCCGGCATCGGGCAGCACCTCGCCCCGCACCAGCCCGGCGGCGTCCTCGTCGGCGCCGGAGACCAGAGCGTCCAGTGCGTAGGCGCCGCCGAGCAGCGCGGCCCGGTGCTCGAACGTGGCCCGGGTCGCGGTCAGCGCATGGGCGATCTCGGTGGGCCGCAGCTCGGGGTGGGCGGCGAGGTGCCCGCGCAGCCGCTCGGCCTGGGCGGTGAGCGCGCGGCGGCTCCTGGCGGACAGCAGCCAGGGCGCGGGCGCCGCGTCGGCCGGGGGCGGCGGCTCGGTCTCGGTGGCGGTGGGGAGTTCGATGATGGCGTGTGCGTTGGTGCCGCTGATCCCGAACGAGGAGACGGCGGCCCGGCGGGGACGCTCGGTCTCCGGCCAGGGCGTCTCCTCGGTGAGCAGCCGCACCGCGCCCGCATCCCAGTCGACATGCGAGGACGGCTCATCGATATGGAGAGTGCGCGGCAGGGTGCCATGCCGCATCGCCTCGATCATCTTGATGACGCCGGCCACGCCCGAAGCGGCCTGGGTGTGGCCGATATTGGACTTCAACGAGCCCAGCCACAGCGGCCGTTCGTCGTCCCGGCCCTGGCCATAGGTGGCGAGCAGCGCCTGGGCCTCGATCGGATCGCCCAGGGCGGTGCCGGTGCCATGGGCCTCGACGGCGTCGATATCGTTCGGGGTCAGCCCGGCGGCCGTCAACGCGGCCCGAATGACCCGTTGTTGGGCGGGACCATTGGGCGCGGTCAGACCGTTGCTGGCACCGTCCTGGTTGACGGCCGAACCCCGGACCACGGCCAGCACCTCATGCCCGTTGCGACGCGCGTCCGAGAGCCGTTCCAGCAACAGCATGCCCACACCCTCGGCCCAGGCTGTGCCGTCCGCCGCCTCGGCAAACGGTTTGCAACGGCCATCGGGGGCGAGCCCGCGCTGCCGGCTGAACTCCACAAAGGTCGACGGGGTCGCCATCACGGCGACGCCGCCGGCCAGCGCCATCGCGCACTCACCGGTGCGCAACGCCTGCGCCGCCAGATGCAACGCCACAAGCGACGACGAACACGCCGTGTCCACCGTGACGGCCGGACCCTCAAGCCCGAAGGTGTAGGCGACCCTTCCGGAGGCGACGCTGCCGGTGTTGCCGGTGAGGAGATGCCCCTCGAAGCCGTCGGGCGCGACCGTCAGCCGCGCGGCATAGTCGTGGTACATCAGCCCGGCGAACACCCCGGTGGCGCTGCCGCGCACGGATGCCGGATCGATCCCGGCCCGTTCGAACGTCTCCCAGGAGGTTTCCAACAGCAACCGTTGCTGGGGGTCCATGGCCAGGGCCTCACGCGGCGAGATCCCAAAGAACTCGGCGTCGAACTCGGCGGCCCCCGCGAGGAATCCGCCCTCCCTCGCATAGGAGGTGCCGGGGTGTTCCGGGTCCGGATGGTAGAGCGCCGCCACATCCCAACCCCGGTCCGTGGGGAACTCCGCTATGGCATCGCGTCCTTCGGCGACCAGCCGCCACAGCGCCTCCGGCGAATCCACCCCGCCCGGGAAACGACACGCCATCCCGACGATCACCACCGGATCATCGGCGTCAACTGCCCCTGTCCGCACGGGGGTCGGCGCGGCGGCCGGCGCCTCGGGCGTCAGCAGGGACTCCAGCAGCGTGGCGAGCGAAAGCGGCGTGGGATGGTCGAAGACGGCGGTGGACGGCAGCCGAAGACCGGTCACGGCGTTCAGCCGGTTGCGCAGCTCCAGGCCGATCAGCGAGTCGAAGCCCAACTCCTTGAAGGCGCGCCCCGGATCGACGGAGGACGCACCGCCACGTCGCAGCACCTGCGCCGCCTGCTCCCGCACCAGGGTGAGAAGCGCGGCGCGCCGTTCGTCGGCCGGCAGCGCGGCCAGCGAGCCGGCGAGCCCCCCGAGCGCCTTCAGCGCCGGCCGCGCGGGGGCGGCGGAGCGCACCACATCGCCGAGCACCGTGGGCACTTCGTCGCCGGCGGGCACGGTCGGATGCAGCGCGACGGCGACGGCGACCGGAGCGTCATGGCTGGCGGTGGCGGCGTCGAAGAGAGCAAGGCCGGTGGTCGATTCCAGCGGCGCGATGCCGCTTCTGGCCATGCGGTCCACATCGGTCCGGCTCATCTCGCCGGTCAGACCGCTGCGTTCGGCCCACAGCCCCCAGGCCAGCGAGACGGCGGGGAGCCCGAGCGCCCTGCGGTGGGCGGCGAGCCCGTCCAGAAAGGCGTTGGCCGCCGCATAGTTGGCCTGTCCGGCGCCGCCGATGGTGCCGATCACCGAGGAGAAGAGCACAAAGGCGGTCAGCGGCTGCTCGCGGGTCAGCTCGTGCAGATGCCAGGCCGCGTCCGCCTTGGGCCGCAGCACCCGGGCCAGCCGCTCCGGCGTCAACGAGCCGATGACCCCGTCGTCCAGCACCCCGGCCGTGTGGATCACGCCGGACAGCCGACGGCCGGCGAGCAGCGCCGCCAGCGCGGCCCGGTCGGCGACATCGCAGGCCGCGTGCTCCACCCGGGCGCCGAGCGCCGACAGCTCCTGGGCGAACGCCTCGGCGCCCGGCGCCTCGGCACCCCGTCGGGAGACCAACAGCAGGTCACCGACACCCCGTTCGGCCACCAGATGGCGCGCCAGCAACCGCCCCAGGGTGCCGGAGCCACCGGTGATCAGCACGCTGCCTTCGGCATCGGTGAACGGACCTACGGCGAACGACAGTTGCTCGCCCGGGCCGAGACGAGGGATCGTCAGTTGCTGGTTTCTGGCGGCGAGTTGGGGCTCCCCGGTGGCCAGGGCGGATGCGACCGCCGGATCGGCCAGCGGGTCCCCCGCGCCGTCCATGTCCAACAGGGTGAAACGGCCCGGGTGTTCGGTCTGGGCGGAACGCAGCAGACCCCAGACGGCCGAGCCCACCGGGTCCACCTCGGCCGGCTTCTCTCCGACCGGCATCGCGCCGCCGGTGACCACGACCAGCCGCCGCGCCTCGTTCTCCGGGTCGGCCAGCCACTCCCGCACGGTCGTCAACGCCCGTGCCATGACGGGGTGCAGGGCATCCGGGCGGTGCGGGCCCCGGAAGTCGACGGTCACGACGGGCGGCATCGGATCGGCGGGCGCGGCCGTCGGCAGCGGCTGCCACACGACGCGGTGCAGGCCACCACCGCCGGCGGCGACGGAGGCCGGGCGGAGCGGGCCATCCGTGGCACGGAGCCGCAGCGCCTCGATATCGGCCACCGGGCTGCCATACCGGTCGTGCGCGGAAAGGGAGACATCGCCGCTCTCCGCCCGGCGCAACCGCACCCGGAGCGCGGAAGCCCCCGAGGCGTGCAGGGTGACGCGGCGCCAGGCGAACGGCAGACGGCAGACGCCGCCCTCGCCGACCAGCAGATCCTCGGCCAGGGCGTGCAACGCCGCGTCGAGCAGCGCCGGATGAAGGTCGAACCCCTCGACGCCGGCGGCGGCCTCGGGCAGCTCCACCTCCGCGAACAGCTCCTCGCCGCGCCGCCACACCGCGCGCAGCCCACGGAACGCCGGCCCATAGCCGAAACCGCCCACCGTGAGGTGCTGGTACAGGCCATCCGCGTCAAGCGGCTCGGCGCCCGTCGGCGGCCAGGGCGTGACGGGCGCGGAGGGCGCGGGCGTCACCGCCGCGACGGAGCCGGTGGCGTGCCGCGTCCAGGCGGACGCGCCGGCCATCCGCCCATGCAGGCTTATGGGACGCCGTCCATCGGCCTCCGGCGCACCGACGTTCAGCTGCAGCTGAACGCTGTCCCGTTCGGGCAGCAACAGCGGTGCCTCAAGGGTCAGTTCCTCAACCTGCCCGCAGCCGACCTGATCCCCGGCATGCACGGCAAGCTCCACCATCGCCGTGCCGGGGAGCAGCACCGTCCCGTTCACCGCATGGTCGACCAGCCAGGGATGCGTCCGCCGGGACAGGCTGCCGGTCAGCACATACCCGTCACCGTCCGCCAGCTCAACGGCGGCGCCCAGCAACGGATGCTCGGTGCCGCGCAGGCCAAGGCCATCCACGGAGCCGAGCGACCCGCTGTCGGCGTCCAGCCAGTAGCGCTGGCGCTGGAACGGATACGTCGGAACGTCGACCTGCCGGCCGCCGGCCAGCACCCGCTCCCAGGCGACCGGCACACCCTGGACCCAGGCTTCGGCCAGGGAGGTGAGCATGCGGCCCAGGCCGCCCTCGCCCCGCCGCAACGTCCCCACGGCAGGAGCGTCCTCGATCGCCATCGTCAACACCGGATGCGCACTGACCTCAACAAACGTCCCCTGCCCTGCGGCGGCGACCGCCTCGTCGAACCGGACGCGGCTACGGAGATTGGTGAACCAGTACTCGGCCGTCAACTCAGCCGTATCAACGAGCTGTCCGGTCACCGTCGAATAGAACGGTATGGGCGCGGAGTGGGGCGTCACCTCCGCAAGATCGGCCAGCAAACGCCCGCGCAGATCCTCGACCTGGGCGGAATGCGAGGCATAGTCCACGGGAACCCGGCGGGCCCGGACCTCATCCGCCTCGCAGACCGCCAACAACTCGTCCAACGCCGCCGGTTCACCCGCCACCACCGTGGCCGAAGGACCGTTCACCACCGCCACCGACAGCCGATCGCCCCAGGACGCAATCCGCCCCTCCACAACACCCACCGACTCCGCAACGGACACCATCCCACCCCGACCCGACAACACCTCACCAATAGCCCGCGACCGCAACGCCACCACCCGCGCCCCATCCACCAACGACAACCCACCCGCCACCACCGCAGCCGCAATCTCACCCTGCGAATGACCGATCACCGCAGCCGGCTCAACCCCATACCCCCGCCACACCTCCGCCAACGACACCATCACCGCCCACAACACCGGCTGCACCACATCCACCCGCCCCAACCAACCCTCATCCCCAGACCGCAACACCCCCACCAACGACCACTCCACAAACCCCGACAACGCCTCCTCACACTCCACCAACCGCCGCTCAAACACCGGCGAAACATCCAGCAGTTCAGCCGCCATCCCCAACCACTGCGAACCCTGACCCGGGAACACAAACACCACCCGACCCGCACCCGGCACCACACCCCCACGCACCACCTCAGAACCCAACACCACCGCCCGCTCACCCAACGCAGCCCGACCACACGCCAACGACCACCCCACATCCACCGACCCCACCAACGACCCCACCCGCGCCAACTGAGCATCCAGCGCGCCCTCGTCCGCACCCGACACCACCAACGGAATCGCAGTACCCACCACCGGCCGCGCCCCGGGCTCCGGCTCGTGCTGAGGCGCCGGCTGCTCGATGATCACATGCGCATTGGTCCCGCTGACGCCGAAGGACGACACCGCCGCCCGGCGGGGACGGTCCTCCTCGGGCGTCGTCGGCCAGGAGACCTCATCCGTCAGCAGCCGCACCGCCCCCGACTCCCAGTCCACATGCGAGGACGGCTCATCCACATGCAACGTACGCGGCAACACCCCATGCCGCATCGCCTCCACCATCTTGATGACGCCACCCACACCCGCCGCCGCCTGCGCATGCCCGATATTCGACTTCAACGACCCCAACCACAACGGCCGTTCAACGTCCCGCCCCTGCCCATAAGTCGCCAACAACGCCTGCGCCTCGATCGGATCACCAAGCCGGGTCCCCGTCCCATGCGCCTCCACCGCATCCACATCCCCGGCACCAAGACCCGCACCCACCAACGCCGCCCGAATCACCCGCTGTTGAGCCAACCCACTCGGCGCCGTCAACCCATTACTCGCCCCGTCCTGATTCACCGCGGAACCGCGCACCACCGCCAACACCCGCTGGCCGTCCCGTCGGGCGTCGGAGAGGCGGCGCAGCACCAGCACGCCGACGCCCTCGGCCCAGCCGGTGCCGTCCGCCGCCTCGGCGAACGCCTTGCAACGCCCGTCGGGCGAGAGGCCACGCTGCCGGCTGAACTCGACAAACATGCCGGGCGTCGACATCACCGTCACGCCGCCCGCGAGTGCCATCTCGCATTCGCCGTTGCGCAGTGACTGGGCTGCCAGGTGCAGTGCCACCAGCGACGATGAGCACGCCGTGTCCACCGTCAGGGCCGGGCCCTCAAGGCCGAAGGTGTAGGCGATCCGGCCTGAGGCGACGCTGGGGGTGATCCCGGTCAGGCGGTGGCCGCCGATCTCGTCGGTGGATTCATGCAGCCGGGGGCCGTAGTCCTGCGCGGTGGCGCCGATAAAGACTCCGATGTCCCGGCCGCGCAGCGACAGCGGGTCGATGCCGGCCCGCTCGAACGTCTCCCAGGACGTTTCCAACAGCAACCGCTGCTGGGGGTCCATCGCCAGGGCCTCGCGCGGCGAGATCCCGAACAGTTCGGCGTCGAACTCGGCCGCGCCGTCGAGGAATCCGCCCTCTCGCACGGCTGCGTCTTCGAGGTGTCGCGGATCCCAGCCCCGGTCCTCGGGGAACGGCGCGACGGCGTCGCCGCCCTCGGCGACCAGCCGCCACAGCGCCTCGGGCGAGTCGACGCCGCCCGGATAGCGGCAGCCCATCGCCACGATCGCGATCGGCTCGTCGTGGTCCGAGGCCCGGAGAACGGCGGTGCCGGTCGTGTCGGCCGCGCCATGGGTCAGATAGTCGGCCAGCGCGGCCGGCGTGGGGTAGTCGAAGAGGACGGTGCTGGGCAGCGGCTGTGGGGCGTCGGCGGCGAGCCGGTCGCGGAGTTCGACGGCCATGAAGGAGTCGAAGCCGAGGTCCCGGAAGGTGGCGGTGTCCACCACGGCGTCCGCCGAGGCGTGCCCGAGGACGGCCGCGGTCTGCTGCCTGACCCGGGTCAGCGGATCGACCCCCGCGTCAACGGCCGCTGCCCGCACGGGCGTTGGCGGCTCCGGGGCGACGGCGGCCGTGGGTGCCGGAGCACCGTCCGGGAGCCAGTGGCGCTCCCGTTGGAAGGCGTAGGTGGGCAGCGGCACCCGGCGGGGTGGGCGGCCCTCGGTGAAGGGGAAGGCGGACCAGTCGAGCGTCTGGCCGCGCGCGTGGAGTCGGGCGGCGGCCGTCGCCGTCGTCTCCGGCTCCGGCTGGTCGGCGCGGAGCAGCGGGACGAACGCGGCCCCGGCGTCGTCCGGGAGGCAGGCGCGGCCGAGGGCGGAGAGCACGGCGGCGGGGCCGAGTTCGAGGAAGGTGCGGACGCCGGCGGCGTGGGCGTGCCGCAGTCCGTCGGCGAACCGAACGGGCTGTCTGGCCTGGGCGACCCAGTAGCGGGGGGTGCGGATCGCGTTGGGGTCGGCGCGTTCGCCGGTGAGGTCGGAGATCAGCGGCAGTCGGGGGGCGCCGAGGGTGAGGCCGGCGGCGATCTCGCCGAACTCGGCGAGCATTCCGTCCAGATGGGGCGAGTGGAAGGCATGCGAGGTGGCCAGCCGTTTGCTGCGTCGCCCACGTTCGCGCCAGTGAATAGCGATCCGGTTGACGGTCTCGGCGTCGCCGGAGATCACCACGGCCTTCGGGCCGTTGATGGCGGCGAGCGCGGCCCGGTGTTCCTCGCCGGCGAGACTGGCGCGTATCTCCTCCTCGGACGCCTCGACGGCGACCATCTCGCCGTCGTCGCGCTGGGCCTGCATCAGCCGTCCGCGCGCGGTGACCAGGAGCGCGGCGTCGGCGAGGGAGAGCACGCCGGCGGCGTGTGCGGCGCTGATCCCGCCGACGGAGTGGCCGAGGAGCGCATCGGGGGTGAGACTCCAGGAAGTGATCAGGTGGAAGAGGCCGGTTTCCAGAGCGAAGAGCGCCGGTTGGGCGTATTCGGTGCGCTCCAGCAACTCGGGCCGGTCGGCGATCACTTGTTGGATGGGCCGGTGGAGATGCCGGTCGACGGCGGCGCAGGCGGCGTCATAGGCGGTGCGGAACGTCGCCGAGGTGGCGCGCAACGCGAGGCCCATGCGGGGACGTTGGCTGCCCTGGCCGGTGAACAGCAGGCCCAGGCCCCCGGGTTCGGCCGCGGTGTCGGTGACCAGCCCCGGCGTCGGCCGTCCCTCGGCGAGGGCGGTGGCGGCGCGTGCGGCGGCCTCGCGGTCGGCGGCGATCAGGACGGCGCGGTGCGGCAGATGGGTGCGGGCGGTCGCCAGGGTGTGGGCGATGTCCCCGGCGGGCTGCTCGGGGTGGGCGGCCAACCGCTCGGCGAGGCGGGCGGCCTGGGCGCGCAGTGCGTCCGGGGAGGCGGCGGACAGCGGCCAGGGCACGGGCCCCGGGGTGGCGCCCCCGGGCTCGTCCGCCGGCCGCTGGACGGGGGCGGCGGCGAGCACCAGATGGCAGTTGACGCCGCCCATCCCGAAGGAGCTGACGCCGGCGACGGGCCCCGGGCCGCCCGATGTGTCTTGGTCCTCGATGGGGGTGAGGGCGGTGGGGACGCGCAGGTTCAGCCGGTCGAGAGGGATGTCGGGGTGCGGCGCGGTGAAGTTGAGGCTGGCCGGGATCACCCGGTGTCGCAGCGACAGCAGCGCCTTGAGCAGGCCGGCGATGCCGGCGGCGCCTTCCAGATGGCCGATGTTGGTCTTCACCGAGCCGACCGGCAGCGGCGCGTCGGCGGGGCGCGCGGCGCCCAGCGCCGCGCCGAGCGCGGCGGCCTCGACGGGGTCGCCGGCGCGGGTGCCGGTGCCGTGCAGTTCGACATAGGCGATATCGGCGGGGGCGACGCCGGCCCTGCGGTGGGCCCTTCGTACGCAGTCCTGTTGGGCGCGCTGCCGGGGCAGGGTGAGCCCTTCGCCGCCGCCGTCGTTGTTGACGGCGCTGCCGAGGATGACGCCGTGCACGGTGTCGCCGTTGGCGAGCGCGGCGGCCAGCGGCTTGAGGACGACGAGGCCGCCGCCCTCGCCCCGCACATAGCCGTCGGCGGCGGCGTCGAAGGTGTGGCAGCGGCCCTGGGGCGAGAGGGCGCCGAAGGCGCGGACGCCGAGGGCGGTCTCCGCCGCGAGGTTGAGGTGCACACCGCCGGCGATGGCCACCGTGGACTCGCCGGCGCGCAGGCTGAGGCACGCCTGGTGGACGGCGACCAGGGAGGACGACTGGCCGGTGTCGATGGCCATGCTGGGGCCGGTGAGGCCCAGGGTGTGGGAGAGACGGTTGGCGATCATGGCCCGATGGGTGCCGGTCGCCGTGTGGTGGGTGACGGCCTCGGGGCCGAGGCGGTGCAGCAGCGTGGCGTAGTCGTCGGCGTCGGCGCCCACGAAGACGCCGATATCGTCGTCGGCGAGCGCGGCGGGGGTGATGCCGGCGTTCTCCAGGGCCTCCCAGCCGAGTTCGAGGGCGAGCCGCTGCTGTGGGTCGAGCGTGGCGGCCTCGCGTGGGCTGATGCCGAAGAACGCGGCGTCGAAGCGTTCCGGCGCCTCCAGATAGCCCCCCGGGCCTAATCCGGCGCGCTCGGGCGGGGGTTGACCGACGGCGCTGCGGCCCTCGCTCAGCAGGCGCCAGAACGCGTCCGGATCCTGGGCGCCGGGCAGCCGGCAGGCCAGCCCCACCACCGCGACGGCTTCCCCCGAGATGCCGTCCCCCCACATAGAAGTGCCCGACGTTACGGTCATGTCAGCCCCCGTATGACCCCACGTGTGCGCTGCCCGGGAGGTCCGCCCGGACAGGTTCTGCCAGGCATCCTAACCAGATCCGCCGGCCCGGGGCCCGGCGGTTTATCCGCTACGCCGGTTCGGCGCGGTATGTGATCCGCGTGTTTGCTGACGCGAAGTTACCTGGTGGTCAGCGACTGGTTTCCGAGGAGCAACGGATGGCCGGCGACCGTCTCTTCGAGGGCGGTGAGGCCGTGCCGGACGAGGGGGTGGGAGCGGCTGCCGTGGCGCACACAGCTGAGGATCCGGCGGGCCAGTCCCGACTCGCCGGCGACGGGGACGCGGACCACGCGGTGGCTGGGCGGGAACTCGGTGAGCCGGGGGACGAGCGAGACGCCCAGGCCGTGGCCGACCAGCGCGGAGATGGCGTTCCACTCCTTGACGGAGTGGAGCACGCGCGGGGTGAAGCCGGCGACGGCGCAGAAGACCACCACGCGCTGATGGTGCTCGCAGCTGCCGGGCGCCGGCAACACCCAGTCCTCGTCGGCCAGTTCCTCCAGGGCGACGGCGGACCGGGTGGCCAGCGGGTGGTCGGCGCCGACCAGCAGATCCAACGGGTCGTCGACGAGAGGGAGTTGGTCGAACCGGGTGTCGCCCTGGTCGGGGAGGTCGGCCGAGGGGGCGAGCACCGCGATATCGGCGTCCGTGGACATCAGCATGTCGAAGCCGTCGCCCGTCTCGCATTCGGTGACCTGGACGCGGAGCCCGGGGTGGGTTCTGGCGAGCAGCGCGACCGCCGGGGTGATCAGATTGGCCACCGCGCTGGGGAATCCGCACATCCGCAGCAGCCCGGCCTCGCCCGCGCGGAAGGACTCCAACGCGGACTCGGCCTCCTCCCAGCCGGCGAGCAGCCGGTCGCCGTGTTCGATCACCACATGGGCGGCGCCGGTGAGCCGGATGCGGCGCCCCTGCGGTTCGACCAGCTGGACCCGCAACTCCTTGGCCAGCTCGCGCAGATGGTGGGAGACGGCGGAGGGGGTGAGATGGAGCGCGGCGGCCGCCGCCGTCACCGTTCCATGCTGGTGGACAGCCCGGAGCACCTGAACCCGCCGCAGATCAATCATACAGTCATTTTGCACATACGACCGGGGAAACATGCAATGGACGTACACGGTCGCCCCGGCCCAGACTTCCCTCATGACCACGACGATCCCCACGGCGAGCACGCCGACCAACCCCCCGGAACCGCCGCGCGCCACCACGGAACTGTCCCGGCACAACACCAGTGAGGGCACGGTCCGTTGGAGCCGCTGCGCCTGCGGCCGGCTCCGGATGACCCTCACCCCGAAGGCCCCGACCACCCCGAGCAATCCGAGCACCCCCGAGATCCCGAACACTCCGGAAACCCCCCGCCCCGCCCTCACCGCCGGCACGCCCACCCCCGGCTGCCCGCTCTGCGGCTGACCGCTCAGTCCCTTCGGCTCGGCCACCAGGTGCGGTCGCCCAACAGCGTGACCAGCGCCGGCACCTGGAGCGAGCGCACCAGCAGGGTGTCCACCAGGACGCCGATCGCCACCGCGATGCCGACCTCGGCCACCGTCACATCCGGGATCTGTCCCAGCGCCGCGAACGTGCCGGCCAACACCAGTCCGGCCGCGGTGATCACACCGCCCGTCGCGGTGACGCCCCGCCGCACCGCCTCCGTGTTCGGCACCTGCCGGCGCTCCTCGCGAATCCGCTCCATCAGGAAGATCGTGTAGTCCACGCCCAGCGCCACCAGGAACACGAAGATATAGACGAACAGGTCGGCGGCCACCCCGCCGAAGCCCAGGCCATGGGTGAATACCAGAGTGGCCAGGCCCAACGAGGCGGCGAACGACAGCACATTGGCGGCCATCAGCAGCAACGGAGCGACCAACGAACGGAGCAGTAGTGCCAGCACCAGGGTGACCGCCAGCAGGACGAGCGGCACGATCCGCCGGGTGTCCGCCAACGCCGCGTCCCGGTAGTCCTGTTGGACCGCCGGCATCCCCCCGACCAGCACCCCTTCGGATACCTCGGCCAGCTCGGCGCGGAGCGTGTCGACGACCGCGCCGGCCGCTTCCCCATAGGGGTCGACGGCGAGTTCGACCCGCAGCGTCGGCCGCCCTGCCAGCTCCTCCCCCACCGATGCCCCCGACACCCCGGCGACCCCGACGGCCCCGGGCTCTCCGGCGATCACCCGCTCGGCCCGGCTCACCAGCTGCTCGTCGGCGCCCGGCGGCAGCACCACGGTCAGCGGCGCCGCCACCCCGTCGGGAAAGTGCGCGGCCAACACCTCGTGTCCCGCGACCGATTCGGCCCCCGGCGGCACCTTGTCCACCGGATCGGCGCTCACCCGCAGCCCGGTCAGCCCCCACACGGCCAGTGCCAGCCCCGCCGTGACCAGCAGCGCGTAGCGGCGTGGTCGGCGCACCACACCCCGCCCCACCGCGCCCCAGAAACGGTGCCGATCGGTGCCGGCGGGCCGCCCGGGGCGGGGGGCGCGGGGCCACAGCAACCAGCGCCCGCCGCACAGCAGCAGCGCGGGGAGCAGCGTCAGCATCGCCGGCGCCGCCACCGCGACCCCGGCCGCGGCGACCGGGCCGAGACCGCGCAGCCCCGCCAGATCGGCGACCAGCAGGCAGAGCAGCCCCGCGATCACCGTGCCCGCGCTGGCCAGGATCGCCGGCGTGGTGCGGCGCAGCGCCTCAGCCATCGCCTCGTGCCGGTCGGCGAAGCGGGCCAACTCCTCCCGGTAGCGGTTGAGCAGCAGCAGCGCGTAGTCCGTCGCCGTCCCGAAGACCAGGACGATCAGGATGGCCGACGACAGCTCCGTCACGGCCAGCCCCGCCTCGGCCAGGCCATAGGCGACGCCCCTGGCCGTCAACACCGCGACCAGCGCGGCGAAGAGCGGCACCAGCCACAGCACCGGGCTGCGGTAGGTGAGCAGCAGCAGCGCGGCGACGATCGTCATGGAGGTGAGCAGCAGCGGCGTGTCCACGTCCCCGCCGCTGTTGTCCACCCCCAGGGCGGCCTCGCCCGCCACCCGTACCGCGAGGCCGGCCGGCCGTTCGCGCTCCGCCAGCACGGACCGCAGCGTGGCCACCGCCCCCTCGACGGTGTCGTCGCCGGCCGTCGACGGCTGGATCGCCACGGGGAAGAGCGCCGCCCGACCGTCGTCCGACAGCCGCACGGGGCCCGGCGCGCCCGCCCCCTCCACGGGCGCGCCGGCCACCGCCGCCAGATCCGCCTCGACGGCCTGGCGGTCCTCGGCCGTCAACGCGGCCCCGTCGTCCCGGCTGTGCACCACCAGGGCGGTCTCCGCGTCCGGGTGCTCCGGGTCGGGCTCGGCCAGCCGGGCCACCTCGCTCGACTCGAACCCGGACGGCAGATAGGCGGCCGAATCGTCCCTGAGCACCTCGTCCAGGTTCGCGGCGAGCGAGGTCGCCAGCACGGCCAGCGCCAACCAGGCGACCAGCAGCGGCCACTTGGCGTGGCGCAGCAGCCGGCCGAGACCGCTCGTGGCGGGAGACGGGGCAGGAACGGGGACGGGGGTCGGATCGGTCATGCCCCCATTGCGCCAGCCGCACCCGGCCGACGGCATCGCCGTGGGGAGTGCGATCCGCGCCCGGGATCTCACTCCCGAGGACCAGCCGGGCGCCGCCGGTCCACTCCTGGGAGTGAAGCGCGGCCGGCGGGCCGCCACATAGGCTCGCGGTCACAACCTGTTCGGGAGGCAGCCGTGTTCGACGCATCTTCACCCCGCCAGGCGGTGGGTCAGGTCGACGCCGCGATCGTGGCGGCCGCACTGGTGCCCGCGCTGATCGACCAGGCCACCACCGACACCTCGGGCGCCGCCTGGCTGGGCCTCGGGCTCTACTGCGCGGTGGCCGCCGGCGCGCTCGCCGTCCGCCGGCGCTGGCCGCTGACCGCGCTGGGCTGCCTGCTCACCGCGTTGGCCACCACCGAGGTGGTGCTGGCCGCAGCCGAGACCAAGCTGAGCCCGCTCGCCGTGCTGCCGCTCGCCTTCGCGCTCCATGCCGTCGGCGCCCATGCGCCGCCGCGCCGCTCGGTGCTGGCGCTGGCCGGCGGGGCCGCGCTGACCGTGCTCGGAGTCGGCGTCAACCATGCGACGGCGCCCGAAGGTTGGCGCGGCGGCTCGGATGTGCTGGCGCTGGTCGCGCCGCTACCCGCCGCCTGGGCGCTGGGCCTGGCGGCGCGCGGGCGGCGCGATCTGCTCGCGGCCGCCGAACGCCGCGCGGACGACGCCGAGCGCGACCAGCGGCTGCGCGCGGAGCGCGCGGCGGCGGCGGAGCGGGGGCGCATCGCCCGCGATATGCACGATGTCGCGGCGCATTCGCTGACGCTGCTGGTGGTGCACGCCGAAACACTGCGCGCCAGGGCCGGCGAACTGCCGCCCTGGGCCCGCGAGGACATCGACGCGATGGCCCTCGCCGGCCGCCGGGCTACCGCCGAGATGCGGGAACTCCTCGGCGTGCTGCGGGATGAGAGCGGCCGGGCCGCGCCGCGCGGGCCTACGCCTGGCCTCGACCGGCTGCCGGAGCTGGTGCGCGAGGCCGAGCGGGCCGGCACCCCGGTGCGGCCGCGGCTGGCCCCCGAACTGGGTCGGCTGACCGGGCCGGCGCAACTCGCCGCCTATCGGCTGTTCCAGGAGTGCCTGGCCAACGCGCGCCGCCACGCGCCGGGCGCGCCCGTCTGGCTCGACGGTCATGTCGCCGACGGGCTGGCTCATGTGACGGTCCACTGCGGTGCCCCGCCGGCCGACCACCTTCCGACGCCCGGCGCCGGCAGCGGCCTGGTGGGGCTGCGGGAACGGGTCACCGCGCTGGGCGGCGCGCTCGCCGCCGCGCCGACCGAGGACGGCGGGTTCGAGGTCACCGCGACGCTGCCCACTCCGGAGGGATCCCATGTCGCCACCCCCGGCTGACCATTGGAGCACCCCTGAGCCTCCCGCCGCCGACGGCCGGGTGCGGGTGGTGATCGCCGACGACCAGCGGATCGTCAGGGACGGGCTGCGGTTGATGCTGCACACCCAGCCCGATCTGTTGGTCGTCGGCAGCGCGGGCGACGGCGAGCACGCACTGCGCCTCGTCACGGATCTGCGGCCCGATGTCCTGATGCTGGATGTGCGGATGCCGGTACGCGACGGACTGTGGACCCTCGCCCGCCTCGCTGAGCGTCAACTGCTGGACACCACACGGGTGTTGATGCTCACCACCTTCGATCTGGACGAGTACGTGGACGAGGCGCTTGGCACCGGGGCGGCCGGTTTCCTACTGAAGAGCGCCGCCTATGAGGAGATCACCGCCGCCGTGCGCGCCACCGCGGCCGGCGACGGCGCGCTCAGCCCCAGCATCGCCGGCCGACTGATCCGCGGCTATGCCGAGGCGCGGGCGGCGCACGCCCGGGACCCGGCGCGAGCGGAGCTGCTCGCGACGCTCACCCCGCGCGAGCGGGACGTGCTGGCGCTCATCGGGGAGGGGCTGAGCAACGCGGAGATCGCCGAGCGGCTGGTGGTCTCCGAGCACACCGTCAAGAGCCATGTCAGCCGGCTGCTGGCCAAGACGGGCTGCCGCGACCGGGCGCAGGCCGCCGTGCTGGCGCACCGCGCCGGCCGCTGAGGAGGCTGCGCGGAGATCACGGTGAGCGGCCGAACGGGGCTCACAGGCCGGCGAGTTGGCCGCCGTCCACGGAGATGGTGGTGCCGGTCTGGTAGGAGAAGGCGTCCGAGGCCAGGGCGAGCGCGGCGGCGGCGATCTCCTCGGGCGCGGCCATCCGCTTGAGCGCGTCCACCCCCTGCTCGGCGAAGAGCGCCTTGGTGGCGACCCACTCCTCGTCCGAGAGGCCGTCCGGACGGTGCACGTCGAGCATCTCGGTGTCCGTCATCCCCGGGGCGACGGCGACCACCCGGATGCCGTGCGCCGCGTTCTCCAGGGCGGCCGCCTGGACGAGGCCCGTCACGCCGTTCTTCGCCGCCGTATAGGAGCCGAGGCCGTTCCTGGTGGCGAACTGGTTGCTGGATCCGGTGATCAGGATGACCCCGCCGCCGGCCGCCCGCATGTGCGGGATCTGGTACTTCAGGGCGAGAAAGACACCCCGGATATTGGTGGTGGCGACATCGTCCCACTCCTCGACCGTCACCTCGTGCAGATCGGTGAACGGGAGCTGGATGCCCGCGTTGTTGAGGGCGATGTCCGGGCCGCCGTAGCGGTCGACCGCCCGGTCGACGAAGGACCGCACATCGTCCGGGCGGCGCACATCGGCCTCGACAAAGGTGGCCTCGCCGCCGGCGGCCCTGATCTCGCGTTCCACCGCGCGGCCCAGCTCCGTCCGGCGCCCGCAGAAGGCGACCTTGGCGCCCTCCCGGGCGAAGGCCACGGCGGCGGCCCGGCCGATGCCGGAGGTCGCCCCCGTGATCACCACCGACCTGCCCTCGAACCGGCCGGCGCGGCCACGGCCTTCCCGGTCCTCCGCCCGCGCGGTGCCGGCCATCGCCGCCGCGCCGACCGCCAGCCCCGCCGCCGCGCCCATCGCCAGCCGCCGACTCGGGCCGGTGTCCGTCCGCTGTCCCATCCGGATCTCCTCGCTTCTGTCCCTGCGCCGGGCCCGCCGTCGGGCCCATGACCAGGCAACGCGGCGTCGCTGACCGACCGCTGGAACGTCCGCTGGAAGATTCGCTGGAAGACGCGGGCGGAACGCGCCCCGTAACGGACGGCGCCCCGTGACGGACGGCGCCTCGTCCGGTCGGCCTAGCAGGACGCCGCTGCGGTCGCCGTGGCCCGTCCGCTGCCGCAGGGTGGACTCGTCCCCCTTTGTCGGCCGTCCCCCCCTTCCCGGACAGGAGCGTCATGACCACGTTCGCGCCCGTTCTCCAGCTCAACAACGGCGTCGAGATGCCGGCCTTCGGCCTCGGGGTCTACCAGAGCCCGCCGGAGCAGACCGTGCCGGCCGTGGAGGCGGCGCTGCGGGACGGCTACCGGCTGATCGACACCGCCGCCGCGTACGGCAACGAGGCGCAGGTCGGCGAGGGCCTGCGCCGCTCCGATGTGGTCAGGGAGGAGGTGTTCGTGACCACCAAGCTGTGGTTGACCGACTACGGCTACGACGAGGCGCTGCGCGCCTTCGACCACAGCCTGGGCGAACTCGGCCTGGATTACCTGGACCTGTACCTGCTGCACTGGCCGGTGCCGTCCGCCTTCGACGCGACGGTGGCGTCCTACGAGGCGGCCCAGAAGCTGCTGGCCGACGGCCGGGTCCGCGCCATCGGCGTCTGCAACCACGCTCCCGAGGATCTGACCCGGCTGATGGAACGCACCGAGATCGTGCCGGCCGTCAACCAGGTGGAGCTGCATCCCCTGTTCATCCAGCGGGAGTTGCGGGACTTCGACCGGCGCAACGGGATCATCACCCAGTCCTGGTCCCCGATCGGCGGCGTCAACCGCTACGGCAGCAACGCGGCGGACCAGTCCACCGACCCGCTGCGCGCGCCAGCCGTCACCGATATCGCGGAGAAGTACGGAAAGACCCCGGCGCAGGTGGTGCTGCGCTGGCATCTCGAACACAGCCTCTGCGCCATCCCCAAGTCGGTCAAGGAACACCGCATCAAGGAGAACTTCGACGTGTTCGACTTCTCCCTGACCGATGACGAGGTGGCCGCCATCGACGCCCTGGACGGCGGCCGACGCGGCGGCGCCGACCCGGCGTCCGTGCGTCTCGACTCGTTCTCCTGACGGCCGCACCGGTCACCGGGCGGGTCGGCTGCGACACTGGCCGGCAGCACCGCCCGCGTCACCGGAGGGAACGACAGCGTGTCAGTAACGGACGAAGCGCCCGTGATCCTCGGCAACCCGCCGGGCTCGTTCGCGCATGGTGTGCTCACCCGGCGGAACCCGGCGATCATCCAGCAGGTGCGGGACGCGGCGCCCAGGCCGCCGGAGCAGCATCGCGCGCTGGACGCGCTGCTGGTGGAGATCACCGAGGGGGTCGTCGAACCGCCGGCGCCCGACGCGCACGACCGCCGGGAGTGGGAGGTCCGGGGGCGCGCACACTTCGGACGGCGCTGGCTTGAGGTGCCCTTCCTCTGGGCCGAGAGCTATTTCTACCGTCAACTCCTCGCCCGCGTCGACTACTTCACCCCTGGCCCCTGGCAGGGGCTGGACCCGTTCGGCCCGGCGAAGGCCGCCGAACTGGCGAGCGCGGCCGTGGACGCGGAACTCGCCGCGCTGGACGAGCTGGTGGGCCGGCCCGTCGAGGAGCGGCGGGCGGCGCTGCTGGGGGCGGCGCTCTGGGGCAACCGCGCGGACCTCAGCTTCGCCGCCGACGCGGCGGCCGGCAGCGGCTCGGGCGACGCGCCGCTGGTCGCGGACGACCAGGCGGCGCTCTGGTCGCTGCTGGGCCGGAGGGCGGCGGCCGAGGTGGCGTATGTCGCGGACAACGCGGGCCGGGAGCTGATCCCCGATCTGGTGCTGATCGACCACCTCCTCGATGAGGGCGGCGCGGCGCGCGTCACGCTGCATGTCAAACCGTGGCCCTACTACGTGTCCGATGCGACCACCGCGGATGTGGTCGCGGCGCTGCGCCGGCTGCGGGACGCGCCGGGGCGGGCCGGAGCGGTCGGCGAACGGCTCTGGGCGGCGCTCGCCACCGGCCGGCTCGCCGTCGGCGCGCACCCCTTCTTCTGCGCGCCGCTGCCCTATGCTGCGCTGCCGGACGAGCTGCGGCACGAACTGGCCGGCGCCGATCTGACGATCGTCAAGGGCGATCTCAACTACCGCCGTCTGGTGGGCGATCGGCACTGGCCGGCGACCTCACCGTTCGCCGACCGCACCGCCGACTTCCCGGGGCCGGTCGCCGCGCTGCGCACCCTCAAGTCCGATGTGGTGGTCGGCCTCGCGCCCGGGACGGTGACCGCGCTCGACGCCACCGGCCGCCCCTGGCGCACCGGCGGCGACCACGCCCTCGTCCAGGTGGCGGGCTGAGCCGGATCCCGGGCGGCGGGGCGGTTTGTGACCGCGCATGGGGACGTCGACCAGGCGTGCTCGGCTCTACGCTCTCCGCGAGGACGTCGACCCACGAGCCCCACGGGAGCAGCGAGATGGCCGCCTATCTGACCGTGTTGACCACCACCGACAGCGAGGAGTCCGCCCGGGAACTGGCGCGGCTCGCCGTGGAGGCCCGCCTCGCCGCCTGTGCGCAGATCGAGCCGCCGATCACCAGCGTCTACCACTGGCAGGGCGAGATCCACACCGATCCCGAGTGGCGGGTGCTCCTCAAGACGACGGACGTCCGTTATCCCGCGTTGGAGGCGCGGCTGAACGAGGCCCACCCCTATGACGTGCCCGAGATCATCGCCACCGCGATCGAACGGGGCTCGGACGCCTATCTGCACTGGCTGGACGAGGAGACGGACACCCGGCGCTGACGGCTCAACCCGCCGTCACCGGCAGCTTCTTGTAGAAGAAGGAGCAGTCCCGCAGCGCGCCGCCCGACTCGGCCGCGTAGTCGGGGACGACGCCGTAGCGGGTCCAGCCGGCCGAGCGGTAGAGCCCCTCGGCCGGCGTGTCGCTCTCGGTGTCGAGCAGCAGCAGCCGCAACCCCGCCTCGACGGCGGCCCGTTCGACCGTGCCCAGCAGCGCCCGGCCCAGGCCGCGGCCCTGGGCCGCGGGCCGCACCATCAGCTTCACCACCTCCGCACGGTGCCGTCCGGCCGGCATGGGCACCGGGGCGAGGCCGACCGTGCCCAGCAGCGCGCCCCGCTCCCTGGCCACCCAGACGGCGAGGCCGCCCTCGGCGACGGCGGCCCGCCGCCCCCGCCACCATGCCTCGGCCGCGCCGGGCGGCAGCGGGCGCAGAAAGCCGAGGGAGACGCTGCCGGCGACCAACTCCCCCAGCAGCTCGGCCAGTTCGGGGACGGCGGCGTCAAAGTCGGCGAGGCCGAGCCGAACGATCTCGGGGCCGCTCATGGCAGCACCACCAGCAGCGCGTAGCGGGCCGACCCCGGGCCCGCGCAGCGGAAACGGGAGCTGCCCCAGAGCCGGAACCGCAGACAGTCGCCGGCGGCCAGCCGATGCTCGACGCCGCCCACCGTGATCTCCACCGCGCCGGCCAGCAGCCAGATGTGCTGCTCGACACCGGGCACCGGCGGCCCGTCGTAGGCCACCTCGGCGCCGGCCGGCAGCTCGACCTCCACCAACTCGCCGCGCAGCCCCGGGTGTGGCGGCGAGACCGAACGGCGCGTGAAGCCAGCGCCCGGATCGCGCCAGACGGACTGAGCCCCGGCGCGTACCAACTGCGGCGGCTCCGCCTCCACCTCGGCCAGCAGCCGGGACATCGTCCGCTGATAGGCCGTGCACAGCTTGTTCAACAGGGTGGCGGTGGGGCTGATCTCGGCGCGCTCAAGCCGGGAGAGCGTGGACCGGCTGACGCCGGTGTGACGCGCCAACTCGTCCAGCGACCAGCCGCGTTCGAGCCGCAGCTCGGTCAGCCGCTCGGCCAGCCGGGACTCCATGGCGTCTCTCATATTCGAGAGCTTATCCCATATCCGGGAAACCCCTGGTGGTCAGGCGTGTGGGCCGACCGGAACCGTGCCCAGGGTGAGCGTCGGCCGTGCCTCCTGGATCGCGCCGATCCGGTCCACCTGCTCGTCCAACTCCCGCCGCCGGCCCGCCGTCAGCCGCTGGAACGGCTCCACCGTCACCGCCAGCCGGCGCCCCGAGCGCCGCTGGTGCCAGATGCCGCGCACCACGCCGTCGATCAACACCACCGGCATGTTCCCCGCCTGCCCCCGAGCCAGCGCCCGCTCCCTGGCCCGGCCGGGAAACAGCAGCTCACGGGGGTGCCCGCCGACCCCGTAGGCGTCGAAGTACGGCAGCAGCCGCAGCCCCGACGAGGCCGAGGCCGGCGGCGGCGCGTTATCGTCGGCCGCCAGATAGGCGGTCACCCCGGCCAGCCGCACCGGCCGCAGCCGATCGGCCAGCGAGACGAACAGCTCGGACGCCCATCTCCTCGGCGCGGCCAGCCAGCGCGCGAACTGCTGCGGGGTGGCCGGCCCGTAGGCCCACAGATAGCGCCGGACCAGCTCGGCCAGCGCCGCGTCCGGCGCGAGCGGACGGAACCCGGGCAGCCAGCGGTGCGGGCTGGTGTAGGTGACCTGCCGCCCCCGGTCGGCGCCGAAACAGAGCACCCCACGGTGCGCCGCGTGATGCACCGCCTGCCGCCAGCGCGGCCACATCCCGCCAAACGCCGGCATCACCAACTCGCCTGCCCAGTCGCCTACTTCGGCGACCACCGCATCGCCCAGCTCCGCCACCACCAGCTCGGCGTCGGCGAGCGCGTGCCCGATCGCCGCGACCACAGCGTCGGTCTGTCTCGCCGACATCCGGACCGCCGCCGACAGGCTCCCGCCGGCCGGCACCGCCGACAGCGCGCCCGTCCACAGCGGCAACTCCTCGGTGGGGAACAGATGGACGGTGCCCCGTGGGCCGAAGGTCTTGACCAGCGTCCGCTCCTCCCACAGCGCCCGCCGCACATCGGCCCGCGTTCCCTCGACGGTCCGCAGCCCCACGGACAGCTCGGCCGCCGACAACACCTGGGCGTGCGCCCCGCACATGGCCCCCACCACGGCGGGCACGGGGGCCGGCACCCCGGCGGACGGCGCGGCCAGACCGTGCCGCTCCACCCGTCGCGCCACCACGTCCGCCCAGCTCAACTCGGGTGCTTCCGCTACCAGATCACTCATGCCCCGAACGGTAGGCGCGATACAGGAACACTACGTTCCTCAATCGCAACCAGCCCGCCGGTCAGTGCGCCGCCGGATCCCAGGTGTAGTGGCAGGCCCGGCACTCCCGCATGCCGTTGAGCCGGTTGTCGGACTCGACGACGGTGCTCCAGAAGTTGCCACACGAGGGGCAGTGCTTGGCCCCGCGCAGGAAACGGGGGGTGCGAGGCCGCCAACTGTCCAGCTTGATGGCCAGAAACACGCCCAGCGCGACCAGGACGAGCAGGGAAACCAGGACGATCGCTGAGGCCATCGGACGCTCCAGGGGATACGAAGAGACAGCCGCATCGTGACAGCCCTGGCCGAAAAGCGCCATCCGGCTCCCGGTTCGCCCCACCCGGGGCGGTGCCCCCGACGGCCCGCGTCGAGGGCACCCGGCCGGGTCAGTCCACGGCGACCCGGGCCGACTCCGGTACCAGCGGCGGACGTTCACAGCCGCTCGCCGGTCGCACCACCCGGTTCTCCGCCGACGCCTTCAACAGCGCCTCCATCACGTCCAGCACATGGAGCGCGACCTCGCCGGTCGCCCTGGCCGGCGTGTCGGTGCGCAGGGCGCGCGCCAGATCGGCCAGGCCGAGACCACGCCCGGCCGCCGCGTACCCGTGGGTCAGCGGCATGTCCTGCCATCCGTCGGACCCGGGGGTGGCCAACCGCACCTGACCGTCGAACCGGTTGGGGTCCGGAACGGAGACGCTGCCGCCGGTGCCGTGCACCTCGATCCTGGGCAGCTCGTGCCGCTGCACGTCGAAGCTCATCAACACCGTGCTGAGCGCCCCGTTCTCATGCCGCAGCACCCCGGTGACATGGGTCTCCACATCGACGGGGAAGCGCTCGCCGGCCCGGTCCCCCGAGCCGACGACCCGCTCGTCGCCGCTCCGGCCTGCCGCGCCGTAGACGGACTCGACCGGGCCCAACAGATGGATCAGGGCGCTCAGATAGTAGGGGCCCATGTCGAACAGCGGGCCGCCGCCCGGCTGGTAGTAGAAGTCCGGGTCGGGATGCCACCGTTCGTGTCCCGGGCAGGCGAAGAACGCGGTGGCGGCGACGGGTTGACCGATGCGCCCGTCGTCGATCAGCGCCCGCGCGGTCTGGGTGCCCTGCCCGAGGACGGTGTCGGGCGCCGAGCCGACCCGAAGCCCCGCCTCCCCGGCGGCGGCCAACAGGGCACGGGCGTCTACCGCGTTGGCGGCCAGCGGCTTCTCGCCGTAGACATGCTTGCCGCCGGCGACGGCGGCCAGGCCGACGGCGGCGTGCGCGGCCGGGATGGTGAGGTTCAGGACGATGTCGACATCGTCCGCCCCGTAGACCTCGTCGGGTGTGGTGGCCCGCACCCCGTCCCGGCCGGCGACAGCCGCGCGCGCACGTTCCGCGTTGAGATCGGCGACCGTGGTCAGCTGAACGCCCGCCTCCGCCCCATGCTGATCGAAGTAGGCGAGGTACTGACCGCTGATGGCGCCGACGCCGACGATTCCCACCCGGGTCGGGTTCAACGAGCCGCCCACAGCAGGCCCCTTTCGGTCAGCGTCCGCACGGTCGGGTCCTGGAGATCGTCCAGCTTGTGGCCGATGGTGTTCACAAAGACGCGGCCCTCGCCCCACGCCCGGGTCCAGACGGCCGGACAGGTGACCCCCCTGGCCTCCGCCGGCACCTCGGGATCGTCGGTCGCGAAGGTGGTGGTGGCCAGCACCTCGACATCGGGCGCGGTGTGCACCAGGTACTGCTCGGTGTGGAGCGGGATGCGGGCGGGCAGCTCCCGCACCACGGGGTGGTCGGCGCGTTCGGGCACGATGTCCACGGTGTGGTCGAGCCATTCGGCCGGGTGCATCACGAACTGCCCCCCGGTGAGCCACTGGTAGGCGGTGTTGGCGCGGAAGGCATCGCAGATGCCGCCATGCCAACCGGCCAGCCCGGTACCGGCCCGGACGGCGGCGGCCAGCCCGTCGGACTGCTCCCGGGTGATCTCGCCCATGGTCCAGCACTGGACGATCAGATCGGTCGCGGCAAGCGCCTCGGCGTCAAGATAGACGTCAAGAGTGTCGGATACGGTCACCTCAAAGCCCTGTTCGCGCAACCACGGCAGAAACAGGTCGGTGGTCTCGATGGGGGCGTGGCCTTCCCAGCCACCACGGATCACCAGGGCCCGACGTGGGGCTTCGGCGGTGGGCATACGGACTCCGTTTCAACGAGTCAGTCAGAGCGGGTTGCTTCTCCCCGGCGGCGGACACGGCAGACCCCGGGGGCCGCCTTCGGCACCACGCCGACCGGGACGGAACGCCCCGGACACGCGAAACCCATCCGCCAACGGTCGGTCGGACACGGAAAGTAGTCGGACAACGGTTGATCGGACAACGGTCACTTGGGGGCGGCTCATGCTGCCTACAACGTCAGCAACCCGACTATCCTTCATCACGCCGGCCGCACTGACGAGATCGCCGCCCCAAGTGTGACAAAAGGCACGAACGATCTTCCCGCGACACCCTCTTCCGCGACGCCCTTCCACTGGTCAGGGAGCCGGGGCACCGGCCGGCGGGCCCGGGGCAGCCGAAGCCCACCCGCCCGCGCCGGCAGCCGGCGCATGGGAACGTCGGAAACACTGGAGGCCAGGACCCATGCCCCACCACGACGCCACCGACCGCCGCCGGAACCGGCCGTCAGGACCGTTCGAGGCGGTGGTGTTCGACTTCGACGGACTGGTGATGGACACCGAGTCGACCATGGTCGAGGGCTGGCGCAGGGAGTGGGCCTTCCACGGCCTCAGCCTCGATCTCGACGCCGGATTCTGGCCCGGCCACGGCGGCAATGTCACCGAGGACCGCCTAGACCAGCTCGCCGCCCAGGCCGGGCCGGACTTCGACCGGGCGGCCAGCCACGCCCGCTACCGAGAACACCGCGAGGTCCTGCACCGGTCGCTGGGCCTCTGCCCCGGCATCCGCGACTGGCTCGCCGAGGCCCGCACCCTGGGCCTGCGCAACGCCATCGCCAGCAGCTCCTGGTCGGGATGGGTGCGCCCGCATCTCGAACGGGTCAATGTCCTCGACCACTTCGACGTTCTGGCCACCGGCGAGGAGGTCGCCGCCCACAAACCGGACCCGGCCGTCTACCTCCTCGCCCTCGACCGCCTGGGCGTCCCCGCCTCCCGGGCGGTGGCCGTCGAGGACACCCCGCACGGCATCGACGCCGCCCACAGCGCCGGAATGGCCACCGTCGCCATCCCCAACCCCTTTGTCGACCACGCCGAGTTCGCCCTGGCCGACCTGGTGCTGCCCGGCGCCGGGGACCGCCGCCTCGCGGAGGTCATCCGCCACCTCACCGGATAGCCGCCGGGCGGGGCGCCGCCCCTCGGAAACGACGGGGCGGCCGTTCCCCGAGACGGTCGGGCGGCCGTTCCCCGAGACGGTGGGGCGGCCGTTCCCAGAGACGGTGGGGTGACCGTTCTCAGAAGAGGATGTGCCGGCAGTCGGTCGGTTCGGCGGTGGCCGGGTCCAGGGCGTTGACGACCTCGTGGAAGGCCATCCGGTCGGTGAGGCCGATGGTGACATGCTCGGAGACATTCAGCGGGCAGAGGTCCTGGAGCAGCACGTTCCGCACGCCCGGCTCGTCGATGAACTGCGTCCGGTACGGGGTGACGACCTCGTCGTAGCGGGTGGCGATCACGGTGTACTCGACGCCGGGAACGGTGTAGCCGTCCGCGTTCAGCTCGGTGAGGAAGTCCGAGCCGGTCACCTGCTGGATCATCGCCGGGGAGAAGCCGTCGATGGCGTCGGCGAGCCCGGGGAAGGCGTCGAGCAGCGCGGTGAGCCCCAGCAGCGTGGTGCCGTTGGTGCTGGGCGCGATGGCGATCAGCGCGTTGACCTTGTCGGCGGCGCCCGGGTGGTTCTTCAGGTAGTGGCGGGGCATCATCCCGCCCTGGGAGTGGCCGACGATATCCACCTCGTCGGCGCCCGTGGCGGCCAGCACCTCGTCGACATGGGCGGCCAGCTGCGCGGAGGACTCCTCGATGGGCCCGAGGCCGTGGAAGACCGGCAGCCCCGGCAGCTGACCGAAGTCCGACGAGTAGACGCAGTAGCCGCGTTCGACCAGGTAGGGGGCCAGGCCCAACCAGTTCAGCGTGCCGTTGGCGCCGGTGCCGTGCACCAGGACGACGGGACGCGGATGCTCGGAGACACAGTCGGTCTCGTTCCAACCCCCGCCCGCGGCGGAGGCGTTCGCCGTCCCGCCCGGCAGGGCGAGCAGCGGCAGGGCCAACAGGCCCGCCAGCAGGGCGAATCGGGGTTTGCCTGACGGTCCGAACTTCCCGAAGGGCATGGCGGCTCTCCTCACCCGGTGACCTTGGTGTGGCTCCCGTCACAGTGACGGGCCTCTGCCAAGTTACGGGCGGGTAACCCAACTCGCCCACACCGCCGACGGTGAAGAAACGTCCACACCTTCACCATTGATCCACCATGTCGCGGATCGCCGCGCCACCGCCCGGGGTTACTCGCGCCGCCCCGCCCGCCGGGGCGCGTCGGCGGCGCCGCACGGGAACGCCGCAGGCAGGACCACCAGACAGAGTGCGACAAACAGGACCGCGAAGCTGCCGGCGAGCGCGGCCCGCAACCCCAGGAGGGCGAGAAGTCCACTGACCGCGGTGACGGCGGCGAGGGCGATCGTCCGGACGGCTATCAGCGCGCGCAGATAGCGCACGCTGTTGAAACGCCCGCCCAGGCGCGATATCGGAACGGAACCGAGCACCTGCGCCGTCGTCATGGCGAAGACCATCGCGGCGCCGGCCGAGGCCGTCCCGGTGATCGGGAGAGCCAGCAGGCCGAAGGCGCTCCCCGCGGCCGCCTGCGGAACCCCGAAGGTGCCGGCCCCGGCCTGCCACCGCATGACATTCAGCCGGGAGTTCGCCCCGCCCGTCTCCCGCGACGAGGAGGTCTCTCGCGTCGCAGCCACCAAGACCCTCCGTCTCCCACCGGCGCCCGGCACGGTGGTCGTCCCGCCCAACCGCCCGTGCGGGCCCGGAGCTCCGCGGGACCGGAGCGTCCTCATGCGCCGGCGACGCGGACACAGAACCCCCGGGCGGGGTAGGGTCGTGGGCGGCCGAAAGCGCTTTCTATCTGGAGGCAATCTACCGTGGCCTCGCCGGTAGCCCCGCTCGAACATCGATACCGGGGAGAACACCCGGTCCGTACTCTTCTCTGGCTCCTCCACCCCGACCGCTGGAAGATCGCCCTCGCCTGCGTGGTCTTCACGATCAAGCACAGCCCACTGTGGCTCCTGCCGCTCACCACCGCCGCCATCGTCGACACCGTCGTGGACCACCGACCGGTCAGCAACCTCTGGTCCAGCGCGGGTGTGGTGCTGGCGATCCTGCTTGTCAACTTTCCTCTCCATCTGCTGTGGGTACGGCTGATGTTCGGCAGCGTGCGACGCATGGGCACGGCGCTGCGCTCCGCGCTCTGCACCCGGATGCAGCAGCTCTCCATCGGCTACCACAACCGGGTCAGCGCCGGCGTCCTCCAGGCGAAGGTGGTGCGCGATGTCGAGACCGTCGAGCAGATGGTCCAGCAGACCTCGGAGTCGGGCCTGGGCGCCGGCACCGTGCTGATCGGCGGCCTGGTCATCATCGGCCTACGGGCACCGGAGTTCCTGCCGATCTTCCTGGTGGTGGTGCCGTGCGCGGCCCTGCTGGTGATGCGGATGCGGCTGCGCCTTCGCACCCGCAACGAACACTTCCGCCGTGATGTCGAACAACTCTCCTCCCGGGTCTCGGAGATGACCCGACTGATCTCGGTCACCCGCGCCCATGGCCTGGAGGACAACGCGCTGCGTCGGATGAACGGCACCCTGCAGCGGGTGCTGGACTCGGCGCTGCGCCTCGACCTGCTCAACGGCCGGGTGGCCTCGGCTTCCTGGGTGCTCCTCAACACCCTGGGCCTGTCGTTCCTCACCGGCGCCGCGCTGGTCGCCTACTACGAGGTGTGGGACGTCACGGCCGGCGATGTGGTGATGCTCAGCGCCTTTCTCACCACCCTGACCAACTCGACCACCACCCTGCTCGCCCTGGTCCCCGTGATCACCAAGGGCCTTGAATCGGTGCGCTCAGCGGGCGAGGTGCTTCAGGCTCCCGCTCTGGAGGAGAACGAGGGCAAGGCCGAAGTCACCGAGGTGCGGGGCGCGTTCACCTTCGACGAGGTGTCCTTCGGCTACGAGGGGGACGACGAGCGGCCCGCCGTGCGTCGGATGAGTCTGGCCGTCGCGCCGGGCGAGACGATCGCGTTGGTCGGTGCTTCGGGCGCGGGCAAGTCGACCGTGCTGAACCTCCTTATCGGCTTTGTCAGGCCCACTCGGGGGCGGCTGTTGTTGGACGGGGTCGACATGAGCGGGCTCGATCTGCGGACCTACCGCAGCTTTGTCTCCGTCGTCCCCCAGGAGTCGATCCTCTTCGAGGGCACCGTTCGGGAGAACGTCGCCTATGGCATGGACCACGCGGACGAGACGACCGTCCGGGATGCCCTGACCGCGGCCAACGCGCTGGAGTTCGTCGAGCGGCTGCCCGGCGGACTCGACGCGGTGGTCGGCGAGCACGGCGCGCGGCTCTCCGGCGGTCAGCGCCAACGGCTCGCCATCGCACGCGCGTTGATCCGCGATCCCAGGGTGCTGATCCTCGACGAGGCGACCTCCGCGCTGGACACCCGTTCCGAGGCCCTGGTGCAGCAGGCCCTGGCACGGCTGGTGCGCGGCCGGACCACGTTTGTGGTGGCGCACCGGCTGTCGACGATCAGAGGAGCGGACCGGATCGTGGTGATGGACCAAGGAGAGATCGTGGAGACCGGAACCCACGACGAACTCCTCGCCCGTGGGGGTGCGTACGCGGCCCTCCAGTCCGGCCAACTCAGCTGAACACCCCCACACCTCCCACGTCACCGGGACACCACCCCCGAAGCACGCTGGGCATCAACTCCGGGCATCCATCACCTCCCTACCTTCAGGACCACGCCGTCCGGGAGTCCCCGGAGGCGGCCAGCGCCGGCATCAGCATTCAACTCCCCACCCTGTGAACCTGATGTAAACGAACCGCGATGACCACGAACCGTGCCCCCGGACCTGGAGAACCAGATCCGGGGGCACGGTCGGCATGGGCGACCTCGGCGAGCCGGGCCGACCCGGGCAGGGGACCGTCAGTGCTCGCCGTTCTCGATGGCGGCCGGGCGCAGCTGTGCCGCGCGGACACGGTCGACGTCCAGCTTGACCGAGCGGTCGAAGCGGTAGACGCCGTTCTGCTCCTGGAAGACGTCCGTCAGCTGGGTGTAGCAGTAGCCGAACATGTCCGGATCCTCCAGCAGCACGCCGGTGAGCCCGGCGAACCGCTGCTGGAACTCCTCCTCGTCGCGCGGCCGGTCGCCATAGCCCCAGGACTCGGCGCGGTCGTCGCCGCGCGCCTCGGCGGCGGTCTCCGGGCACCACCAGATGCCGCCGAACTCGCTGACGAAGTAGGGCTGTCCGTTGTAGGGCACCGACCACGGCTTGCCGTCGTCATAGGCGTTGACATAGGGCTCGTTCCGGCTGAGCCCGCCGACCTGCTTGGCGAACGCCTCCGGGTTCTGCTCGTAGGTGTGGGAGTCGTAGACATCGGTCTCCGGGACGCGGTGCGCGTACCCGGAGGTGTCCAGCACCGGCCGGCTGGTGTCCATCGCCTTGGTCGCGAGGAACATGCCCCGGGTGATCACGTCGAGTTGGGTGATGCGGTCGCTGAGGCCCTGGTAGGTCTCGTTGAGCGGGCACCAGCCGATGATCGACGGGTGGGAGTAGTCCCGCTCGACGGCCTCCAGCCACTGCGCGACATAGGAGGCGTCGGGCTGCTGGTTGTCGTCGCTGCGACCGCCGACATTGCAGCCCCAGTCGCCGAACTCGCCCCAGACCAGGTAGCCCAGGCGGTCCGCGTGGTAGAGGAAGCGCTCCTCGAAGACCTTCTGGTGCAGCCGGGCGCCGTTGAAGCCGGCCTCAAGGGAGAGTTCGATATCGCGCAGCAGGGCCTCGTCGCTGGGCGCGGTCATCAGTCCGTCGGGGTACCAGCCCTGGTCGAGGACGAGGCGCTGGAAGACCTTCTCACCGTTGATGGTGATGGCCTTGCCGTCGATGCCGACGGAGCGCAGGCCGGCATAGCTCTCCGCGCTGTCCAGCACGGTGCCGTCCGCGTCGCGGAGTTCGAGGCGCAGATCGTAGAGGTGCGGGTCGCCGGTGCTCCACACCCGGCGGCGGTCGGCCGGGACGGGGAGGTGGAGGCGGGGCGCGAGATCGAGGTCGGCGCGGGCCTCGGCGGTGGCCACCTCGCCGTCGGCGTCGCTGAGCACGGCGCGGACGGTGTGCCCGGGGCGGTTGCCGGAGAGGGGCAGTTCCAGATGGAACGCCGAACCGGCCAGGTCGGGGGTGATCCTGGGCCGCTTGAGATGGTCCTGGGCGACCGGCTCCAGCCAGACGGTCTGCCAGATGCCGGTGGTCCTGGTGTAGTGGCAGTCGGTGTTGGCGTAGCGGACGGCCTGCTTGCCGCGCGCCTGCGGGCCCGACTTGGGGTCGCGGGCGCGGACCACGATGGTGATCACCTCGCCGGCCCGGGCGACGTCGCCCAGATCGGCGGTGAAGGGGGTGAATCCGCCACGGTGGCGGACGACCTGGGCGCCGTTGACCCAGACGGTGGTGTCGTAGTCGACGGCCTGGAAGTGCAGCAGCACCCTGCGGCCCGCCCAGTCGGCGGGGACGGTCGCGGTGCGGCGGTACCAGACCGCCTCAAGGAAGTCGGTCTCGCCGATACCGGAAAGCTCCGACTCCGGGCAGAAGGGAACAATGATCTCGCCGTTGAGGTCACGGTCCAGCAGTCCGCGATCGATTCCGCTGTCGCCACGGTCGAACTCGAACTGCCAGGTGCCATTGAGGTTGAGCCAGTCGCCACGGACGAACTGCGGCCGCGGGTATTCGGGCCGCGGAATGGCGGAGGGGGAAGGCACAGAGACTCCAGTGAGATGGGTTGTTTCCGATGCGAGGTTCCGCATCGAACGAGAAAAGCTCGTGATGAGGGCGGTGGTAGGCGCGGCGGTCGGGAGGCGGAACGGGGACGGTGGCGGTCGCCGGCGCCGCCACCGTCCCGCTCCACGGCTCGCGGATCAGGTGCCGCCCAGGCCCGTGGTGGCCACGGACTTGACGATGCGGCGCTGGAAGAAGAGGAAGACGACGATCAGCGGTGCGGCGGCGAGCAGGGCCGCGGCCATGCTCTGGGCGTAGACCACGCCGTAGGCGTCCTTGACGGTGGCGAGGCCGACCGGGAGCGTCATCAGGTTGGGGTCGTTGGTGACGATGAAGGGCCACATGAAGTTGTTCCACGCGCCGATGAAGACGAACACCGAGACGGCGGCGACGATCGGGCGGGACAGCGGCAGCACGATCGACCAGAAGACCCGGAGGTCGGACGCGCCGTCGATGCGGGCCGCCTCCTCCAACTCCCGTGGGATGCCGTCGAAGAAGCGCTTCAGGATGAACACCATCATCGGCGCCACCACCTGCGGGAGGATCACCGCCCAGTAGGTGTCCACCAGGTTGAAGGCGAGCATCTCCTGGAACAGCGGCACGATCAGCAGCTGCGGCGGGACCATGATCGACGCGACCGTGACGCCCAGCAGCAGCTTGCGGCCCTTGAAGGTGCCACGGGAGAGGCCGTAGGCGGCCAGGGTCGAGATCACAATGGTGATCAGGGTGACCAGAACGGCAATCAGAATGCTGTTGAACGCCCAGATCGGAACGTTCCCGCGATCGAGAATGGTGCGGTAGGGCTCAAGAGTCAGCGCACCCTTGATCGGGTTGAACCCGGGTGTGGCGACATCCTGTTCGCTCTGGAACGAGGTGGCGATCGCCCAGACAAAGGGCAGCAGCCAGATGACGGCGAAGACCACCAGACCGCAGCCGGCCAGGATCCTGGGCAGTCGACCGTGGCCCAGCAGCAGCGGGGAGCTGTCGTCGTCCGCCTTGCGGCGGGGGCGACGGCCCAGCGGGCCTCCGGCGGGGTGGAGACGGGGACGCGTCGTCGTCGCGGACACGGTCAGCCCTCCTGACGCGGGAAGATCCGCAGCTGGGCGATGGAGATGATGATGATCAGGGCGAAGAACAGGTACGAGACGGCGGAGGCATAGCCCAGCCGGTAGCCGGTGAAGCCGACGTCGTAGATGTATTCGAGGATCGGCCGGGTGGAGTTGTTGGGACCACCCTTGGTGAGGATGTAGATCTGGTCGAACACCTTGAGCGAGGCGAGGATCTGCAGCATCGCCACCAGCCCGTGGGTGCGGTTGAGCTGCGGCAGGGTGATCGAGAAGAGCCGCCGCCAGGCGCCGGCCCCGTCCAGTGCCGCAGCCTCATACAACTGGTCGGGAAGCGACTGAAGAGCGGCCAGATAGAGAAGGAAGTTAAAGCCGACCGTCCACCAGACGGTCAGAGCCGCAATGGACCACATGGCGAACTGCTCGTCGGAGAGCCAGCCGATGGGCTCGAACCCCAGCTTCTCCAGCGCCTGGTTGGCCATCCCCAGGTCCGGCTGGTAGAGCCACTGCCAGATGATGGTGACCACGCTGACCGGCAGCAGATAGGGCGCGAAGAACGCCAGCCGCCAGATCCACTGGCCGGCGAGCCCGGTGTGCACCAGCAGCGCCATGCCGAGCGCCACGACCACCAGCGGGATCACCGTGATCACGGTGAAGAAGAGGGTGTTGCCGAGGCTGCTCCACACATCGGGATCGCCGAATGCCTCGGCGAAGTTGTCAAAACCGACAAAGTCCGTGCCGCTGAGCGTCAACGACTCATCGGTGAAGCTCATCCACAGGCCCTGAATGATCGGCCAGATCATAAAGAGCGCGAAGGCCACAGCAAAGGGGAGGACGAACAACCAGCCGGTCTGACGGCGCCGGCCGCGTTGATCACGTGGGTCGCGTGGCTCTCGGTTCGCCGGCGGGGCCGTGCCGGCCTTCGCGCTGTCGTCGGTCGCGTTGGATCGCGATGCGGTGGTGCTCACGTCACAGGCTCCTTGTCTCCGTCACGCGACCGGGTTGGGTTGGTCGAGCATCGAGGCGGACGCGCTGACCATCTGCTCCACGGCCCGCTCGGGCGACATGTTGCCCAGCAGCGCCGACTGCATCGGCTGCGTCATCTGGTTCTGGAAGTTGGATCCGGAACCGGTGAACCAGTTGGGCGGGTCGAGGACGGCGACCTCCGAGGCCCCCGCGTAGGACGCCTGGGGATCGAGTTCGGCGTACCGCTCGTCCGCGATCACCGGCTCGTACGCGGGGATATGGCCGGCGGACGCCCAGGTGTAGCTGGCCTTGAGCATGGTGGCGACAAAACGGTGCGCCTCCCGGCGGCGGGCCTCGTCCACCCGCGACTGCCGGGGCAACACATAGGCGTGCGAGTCGGCGTTCACCGCCGGCTGGTCGAAGATCGTGGGGAAGGGGGCCGCGCCCAGTGGACGCCCGGTGCTCCTGAGGTTGGGCAGCTCCCACTCCCCGGAGAAAATCATGGCCCCCCGGCTCCCCTGGAAGGCAGCCATCGCCCCCGCATAGTCAAGGTGGTTGGGGTTCCGGTCGCCGTCGAACAGCTCCGTCATAAAAGTGATCACGCGCACGGCCGCGTCAACGTCGACCTCGGGCTCGCCACCATCCGGCAGCACCCACTTGGCACCGGTCTGCGCGTAGAGACCGTTGAACAGCCGCCAGCACTGGGCCTGGTCGCCCACATGCCCGAAGAGCACCCCGGTGCCGTTCTGCGCCGAGGCGAGCGCTTCGCTCGCCGCCAGCATCCGGTCCGGCGAACCGATCGGCGCCAACTCCCCTTCGCTGTCCAGCAGTCCGGCCTGGTCGGCTATCTCCTTGTCGTAGAAGACGATGAACGGGTGGGTGTCCAGCGGGATCGCATAGACCTCGCCGTCCCACTTCGCGCGCTCCCAGATCGCCGGGGCGAAGTGCTCCTCGCCCACCCCGAACTCGGCCAGCACATCGAGGTCGAAGGGGTCGAGCAGGCCGCCCGGCGCGTAACCCGCCAGCCGGGAGAGATGGAGCACCGCCACCTCGGGCGCCCGCCCGCCGGCCGCCGCCATGGCGAGCTTGGTGTAGTAGGAGGGGCCCCACTCCAGAATCGTCCGGTCGACCGAGAAGGCGTCGGCACCCGAGGTGGCCGTCTCCAGCATCTCGTCCATCAACACGCCGTCGCCGCCGGAGAAGAGGTCCCATACCCGCAGCGAGGAGGAGCCGGAAGGCGAGGCCGGCGAGGCGCAGCCGGCCAGCAGACCCGGCGCGGCGACGGCGCCGGCCCCGGCGAGTCCCCACCGGAGCAGTCCTCGGCGGCCCATCCGCAATCCGCCACCATGTCCGGAATGATCGAAGCTCATTTCGCACCTTTCCCACCCGACGCTGGGTTGTTGATACGTGTTTACAGCGATGTAGAAAGCCGTGTAAAGAGGTTGGTACGCGTTGCTTTCTGTCGGAGATTCCCGACAGATGGTTACTGTTCGACCCGCCGGCCGGGGGCCCGGTACGATCGATCGCGGCTCAGGGAGGTCGGGTTGGCGAGGCCCAGGATCAAGGACGTGGCGCAGCTGGCGGGCGTCTCCGAGAAGACGGTTTCCAACGTCATCAATGACTACGTCCACGTCTCGGACCGCACGCGGCGGGTGGTCCGCCAGGCCATAGACGACCTCGGCTACCGGGTCAACCTCGCGGGACGCCACCTCAGACGGGGCCGCACCGGCATCCTCGCCCTGGTGGTACCGGAGTTGGACCTCCCCTACTTCGCCGAGCTGGCCAACCTGATCATCGCGGAGGCGGACCGCAACGGGCTCACCGTCCTGGTGCACCAGACCCGCGCCGACCGGGAGCACGAGCTGTCCGCGCTGAACGGCTTCGGCTCGGACTTCGCCGACGGCGTCATCCTCAGCCCGTTGGCGCTGGTCGACGACGACCTCAGAAACCGCAGGGGGGCGCTGCCCACGGTGCTCCTCGGCGAGACGCTGGGCGCCGGACAGGCCGACCATGTCGCCATCGACAACGAGTCGGCCGCCCGCGAGGCCACCGAGCACCTGCTCGCCCTCGGCCGCCGCCGCATCCTGGTGATCGGCGGCAGGGAGGCCGCCGGCCCCGGCACCGCCGAACTGCGCACCCGGGGCTATCTCAGCGCGCTCGCGGCGGCGAACATCCCCTACGACCCCTCGATGCTCCTGCCGGTCCGGAAGTTCGCGACCCCGGACGGAGCGGCGGCGATCCACACCGCCCTGGAGAGCGGCGCCCGTCCCGACGGCCTGCTCGCCCTCAACGACCAGATGGCGATCGGCGCGATCCGCGTCCTGCACGAGCGCGGCCTGCGCGTCCCCGACGATGTCGCGGTGGTCGGCTTCGACGACGTCGAGGCGGGACGCTTCAGCGTTCCCACCCTCACCACCGTCGCCCCCGACAAGGCGGCGATCGCGGGCGCGGCCGTGGGCATGCTGGTCCAACGCATCGCCGAGTCCAACGCCCCCGCCTCCCCCACCACGGCACCACCGCCGCCACCGCACGAACGCGTGGTCCCCCACCACCTGATGGTCAGAGAAAGCACGGCCCGCTGACCCGTCCGCCGCACCCCCACCCCTGCGGCACCGACCCCGACACGCCACCGACGCCCCGAGCCGGCGGGAGGCGGGCACTCCGACCGACCACGCGCACCAGACGACCCCCGGCCCACGCCGAACCGGGACACCCCGAGCCGGATCCCAACGGCGCATCGGCACGGAAACAACCACGGCACCACAACAGTTCACGCCCCGGGGCGAGCCACCACACGAACCCCACCACGCGAACGACCACGGGCCCACGCCGGAGCCGAGCCCGACGCGTCGACGCGACAACGGCCGTCGCACCACAACGGTTCGCGGCCCGAGGCGAGCCACCGCCCGGAAACCCGACCCCCGCCCGGTCGCCACGGGCCACCCCCGTCCCGCGCCGGCCGCGCCAGGCCACCGCCCGGCCGCCAGGCCGACGCGGACCACCCCCGGCGTGGCCGCCAGCGGCCACGCCGCCGCCCGCGGCGGCAAGCCCACCGCGCCAGGCCACCGCTCGGCCGCACCACCATTGGGGGCCGAACACCGCACACACACACAGGTACGCACGCACACGCGCAGATAGAACCACCGAAAGCGACCGCCGCCAACCCATCCGACCAACTCTCCAACCGTCGCCCGCCATCCACGGTCGGATTCCGACCCAACCGCACAGCGTCACCCACCCCCACCACACTCCCCGGCCACCCCACCCCCGTCATTGACATGCTCGCGACCCTGCGTTCGAATGAGTGCGGGAGCGCTCCCATTCGCAAGATCCACAACACAATCGCGCAGGAACACACCTCACGGGACGAGGGTGATCACGTATGACGATGACGATGCGGACGCCGATACGAACAGCGCTCGCCGGCGCGGCGCTGGCCGGCCTGTTGGCCGCCACGGGAGCGACAGCCGCCACCGCGGGGGAGGATCCCGCCGCCGAGACGCCTGCCCCCGCCGAGGCCGAGGTCTACGAGGCCGAGGACGGCGAGTTGGTCGGGGTGGAGGTGGACAACACCGCCCCCGGGTACTCGGGCAGCGGCTATGTGACCGGTTTTGACGCCGACCACGATCAGGTCACCATCAGCATCCCGGAAAGCCCGGGCGGATTGCACGAGTTGACCGTTCACTACCGGACACCGAACGGTCAGAAGAATGCGACGCTGCTGCTGAACGGGTCCGGCATGGGCGAGATCACCCTGCCGGAGACGAACGAGTTCACCGCCCTGCCCGCCGGCAAGGTGCTGCTCCAGGAGGGCACCAACACCCTGACGGTGCGCAGCAACTGGGGCTGGTACGAGATCGACGCGATCAGCCTGGAGCCGGCGGCCGAACGACCGCCGCACCAGGTGACCGGCGAGCCGGTCAACCCGGACGCCTCGCCGGAGGCGCGGTCGCTGCTGAGCTATCTGACCGACCACTACGGCAACGCCATCCTCAGCGGTCAGCAGGACATGGCGTCCATCGAGTGGATCGAGGAGAACCTCGACACCTCGCCGGCCATCGCCGGCCTGGACCTGATGGACTACTCCCCCAGCCGCGTCGAGCGCGGCACGGTCGGACAGGACGTGGACCACGCGCTCGCCTGGGACGAACGTGGCGGGATCACCACCTTCGTCTGGCACTGGAACGCGCCCAGCGGGCTGATCGACGAACCGGGCAACGAGTGGTGGCGCGGCTTCTACACCGAGGCGACCACCTTCGACGTCGAGGCCGCGTTGGCCGATCCGTCGTCCGAGGACTACGGCTTGCTGCTGCGCGATATCGACGCCATCGCCGAGGAGTTGCAGCGGCTTGAGGACGCGGGCATCCCGGTGTTGTGGCGACCGCTGCACGAGGCCGAGGGTGGCTGGTTCTGGTGGGGTGCCAAGGGCGCCGAACCGGCCAAGGAGCTGTGGCGGCTGATGTACGACCGGCTGACCGAACTCCACGAGCTGGACAACCTGATCTGGGTGTGGAACTCCGTCGACCCCGAGTGGTACCCGGGCGACGACGTGGTGGACATCGTCAGCGCCGACTCGTATCCGCCGCCCGGCGACCACGGTCCGCTGAGCGCCACCTACGACCAGCTGGTCGAGTTGGGCCAGGACAGCAAGCTGGTTGCCCTCACCGAGTGCGGCCCGATCCCGGACCCGGACCTGTTGACGGCGTACCGGGCGGACTGGAGCTGGTTCGTCACCTGGTCCGGTGAGTTCCTCACCGACGGCAACTGGAACTCGCGCGAGCACCTGGAGCACGTCTACACCCATCCCGATGTGATCACGCTGGACGAGGTGGGCGACTTCAAGAACCACGGCCGCTGAGCCAGCCCGCCCAACCACTCTCCCGGCCGGCTCGTTCCGGCCATATCCGGGGCCCTGACGGTGGCACGCCGTCGGGGCCCCGGCGTGCCCGGGACCCCCCTTGCGTCTGACGCTACTCGTTCGTAACATCGCCGGCATGGCGGCATCCGTGTCGCCGTTCGCCGATGCTGGGGGGCCCATTGACCAGGACGGGGCCGAACGTCGGGCCGCTGGCCGGCGTGCGCGTGGTGGAGCTGGCCGGGATCGGCCCCGCGCCGTTCGCCGGGATGCTGCTGGCCGATCTGGGCGCCGATGTGGTGCGGGTTGACCGCCCGGGCGGCCAGCCCCTGGGCATCGATCCGGCGCACGATCTCACCAACCGCAACAAGCGTTCCGTGCTGGTGGATCTCAAGGCCGAGGCGGGTCCCGGCGCGGTGCTGGATCTGGTGGAGCGCGCCGATGTGCTGCTGGAGGGGTTCCGGCCCGGCGTCGCCGAGCGGCTGGGCGTCGGCCCCGAGGCGGCGCTCGCCCGTAACCCCGGGCTGGTGTACGGCAGGATGACGGGCTGGGGGCAGGACGGGCCGCTGGCGCCGCGGGCCGGCCATGACATCGGCTATCTGGCGACGGTGGGCGCGCTGGGCCTGATCGGCCCGGCCGACGGGCCGCCCTCGATCCCGGTCAATCTGCTGGGGGACTATGCGGGCGGCTCGTTGTACCTGGTCAGCGGGGTGCTGGCGGCGCTGCTGCACGCTGGGCGCACGGGCGTGGGGCAGGTGGTGGACGCCGCGATCGTGGACGGTACGGCGCATCTGACGTCGATGCTCTGGGGCATGCTGGGCGCCGGCGCCTGGCGGGACGCGCGCGGGGTCAACATCCTGGACGGCGCCTGCCCCTACTACTCGGTGTATGCCACGGCCGACGGCGGCTGGATGGCGGTCGGGGCCCTTGAGGAGCGGTTCTACGCGGAGTTCGCACGGCTGTTGGAGCTGCCGGCCGAGGCTCCCGACCGGGGGGACGTCGGCCGATGGCCCCGGTTGCGGGAGCTGATCGCGGCGCGCTTCGCCGAGCGTTCGCGGGCCGAGTGGTCGGAGATCTTCGAGGGGACGGACGCCTGTGTGGCGCCGGTGCTCTCGCTGGGCGAGGCCGCCGCTCATCCCCATCTGGCGGCGCGCGGCACCCTGGTCGATGAGGCGGGGGTGCGCCAGCCGGCGCCTGCCCCGCGTTTCTCGGCCACGCCCGGCGCCCTGCGCCGTCCGCCGGCCGAGCCGGGGGCGCATACGGCCGAGGTGGCGGCCGACTGGGCGGTGCCTACGCTGGTGGCCGCTCACAGCTCCGGCGAACGGCCGGAGCGGGGGACGGATGCGGGAAGCTGAGGTCAGCGCTATGCGTCGGGAGATCTTCGATCCTGAGCACCTGGAGTTCCGCGCGACGGTGCGGGCGTTTCTGGCACAGGAGGTGTCGCCGCACCACGAGCGGTGGGAGCGGGCGGGTGTGGTGGACCGTTCGGTCTGGTCGGCAGCGGGCCGGCAGGGGTTGTTGGGGCTCGCGGTGCCGGAGGAGTACGGGGGCGGCGGCAGCGCGGACTTCCGCTTTCCCATGGTGCTGGCCGAGGAGTTCGCCCGCGCCGGCGCCACCGGCCCCGGTTTCCGGGTGCACAACGACATCGTGGGCCCCTATCTCACCGAGTTGGCCACGGATGAGCAGAAGCGTCGTTGGCTGCCCGGTTTCTGTTCGGGCGAGATCATCACCGCCATCGCGATGACCGAGCCGGGGGCGGGTTCCGATCTGCAGGGCATCAGGACCAACGCCGTGGACAAGGGAGACCACTATCTCCTCAACGGGGCGAAGACGTTCATCTCCAACGGGATCCTCTCCGATCTGGTGATCGTGGTGGCCCGGACCACTCCGGAGGGCGGCTCGCGGGGGCTCAGCCTGTTGGTGGTGGAGCGTGGGATGGAGGGTTTCGAGCGCGGTCGGAACCTCGACAAGATCGGTCTGCACGCGCAGGACACCGCCGAGTTGTCGTTCACGGATGTGCGGGTGCCCAAGGAGAATTTGCTGGGCGAGGAGCACCACGGGTTCTCCTATCTGATGTCCCGGCTGCCGCAGGAGCGGCTGACCATCGCGGTGGGCGCGGCGGCGGTGGCCGAGGGCATCCTGGAGGCGACCACGGAGTACGTGCGCGGCCGCGAGGCGTTCGGCCGGCCGCTGTCCAAGCTGCAGCATGTCCGGTTCCAGATCGCCGAGTTGGCCACCGAGACCACCGTCACCAGGACGTTTATCGACCGCTGCGTGCTGGAGCACAACGCGGGCGGTCTGGACACCGCGCATGCCTCGATGGCCAAGTGGTGGGCCACCGAGCTGGCCAACAGGGTGGTCGACCGCTGTCTCCAACTCCACGGCGGCTACGGCTATATGGCGGAGTACCCGGTCGCCCGCGCGTTCACCGACAGCCGGGTGCAGACGATCTTCGGCGGCACCACGGAGATCATGAAGGAGATCATCGGCCGCTCCCTGCTGGACTGACGCGACACGGCGGGGCCGACGCCGAAGGGCAACCGCCGACCCATAGCCATCCCTTACGCATTCCGTACCCATCCGGTACGGATCCCGAAGAAGATTCCTGGAGAGAGGGGCAGCGACGTTGAGCACCGACGCGTTTGTCTACGAGGCCATTCGCACGCCGCGCGGGCGTGGCAAGGCGAACGGTTCGCTGCACGAGGTCAAGCCCGTCGATCTGGTGGTCGGGCTGATCGACGAGCTGCGCCGCCGCCTTCCCGGTCTCGACCCGGCCGCCATCGATGACATCGTCCTCGGCGTGGTCTCCCCGTTGGGGGATCAGGGCGCCGATATCGCCAGGACGGCGGCGCTCGCGGCCGGTCTGCCGGACACGGTGGCCGGCGTGCAGGAGAACCGCTTCTGCGCCTCGGGTCTTGAGGCGGTCAACCTCGCGGCGGCCAAGGTCCGTTCCGGCTGGGAGGATCTGGTGCTCGCCGGCGGCGTGGAGTCGATGTCGCGGGTGCCGATCGGCTCGGACGGGGGTGCCTGGGTGCATGACCCGATGACCAACTTCGCCACCGGCTTCGTCCCGCAGGGCGTGTCCGCCGACCTGATCGCGACCGTCGGGGGCTTCACCCGCCACGATGTGGACAGCTATGCCGCCGAGTCGCAGGCCAGGGCCGTGGCGGCCTGGAAGGACGGCAGGTTCGGCCGGTCGGTGGTCCCGGTCGTCGACCGCAACGGGCTGCTGGTGCTGGACCGCGACGAGCATGTGCGCCCCGGCACCACGGCGGAATCGCTGGCGAAGCTCAAGCCGTCCTTCGCGGCCATCGGTGAGCAGGGCGGTTTCGACGCGGTGGCGCTGCAGAAGTACCACTGGCTGGAGCGGATCGACCATGTGCACCACGCGGGGAACTCCTCGGGCATCGTGGACGGCGCCTCGCTGGTGCTGGTCGGCGGCCGGGAGGTCGGCGAGCGCTACGGTCTGACGCCCCGGGCGCGGGTGGTCTCGGCGGCGGTCTCGGGCTCCGAGCCGACGATCATGCTCACCGGCCCGGCCCCCGCCTCCCGAAAGGCCCTGGCCAAGGCCGGGTTGACGGTCGCCGATCTGGATCTGGTGGAGATCAACGAGGCGTTCGCCGCCGTGGTGTTGCGCTGCATCAGGGATCTCGATCTGGATCCGGAGATCGTCAATGTCAGCGGTGGGGCCATCGCGTTGGGGCATCCGTTGGGCGCCACGGGCGGGATGCTCCTGGGCACGCTGCTGGACGAGTTGGAGCGCAGGAACGGGCGGTACGGCCTGGTGACGCTGTGCGTGGGAGGCGGAATGGGAGTGGCCACCGTGCTGGAACGCCTCTGATCCCTTCGCCCGTTCAGCCCGTTCCGTCATCGAGGAGCAAGCCGCATGTCCCAGCCGTCGCAGCCGTCCCCTTCCCCCGCGTCGTCCGTGTCCCCCGCGTCGTCCGCGTCGTCCGTCGCCGAGCCCGAGCGGAACACCATCCGCTGGGAGCGGGACGGGAGCGGGATCGTCACACTGGTCCTGGACGATCCCGCCCAGTCGGCGAACACCATGAACGCCGCCTTTATCGACTCCCTGGTGTTTACCGTTGATCGGCTGGTGGCCGAACGGGATCAGATCCGGGGTGTGGTGATCACCTCGGCCAAGGAGACGTTCTTCGCCGGGGGCGATCTGCACGATCTGTTGGCGGCCACGCCGGCCGAGGCCGAGGAGGTCTTCGAGCGCGGGCTGCGGGTGAAGCGGGCGTTCCGGGCGCTGGAGACGCTGGGGCGTCCGGTGGTGGCGGCGATGGCCGGCACCGCGCTCGGCGGCGGTTTCGAGATCGCGCTGGCCTGCCACCACCGGATCGCGCTGGACGCGCCGAAGGCCAGGTTCGGGCTGCCCGAGGTGACCCTCGGGCTGCTGCCGGGCGGTGGCGGGGTGACGCGCACGGTGCGGCTGCTGGGCGTCGCCGACGCGCTGTCGAAGGTGCTGCTGGAGGGCCGGCGCTACCGTCCGGGCGCCGCCCTGGCCGCGGGTCTGGTGCATGAGGTCGTCGCCGACCGGGACGAACTGCTGGCGCGGGCCAGGGCGTTCGTCGAGGAGAACCCGGAGGCCGGGCAGCCCTGGGACGCCAAGGGCTATCGGATGCCGGGCGGCACCCCGAGCCATCCCAGGCTGGCGGCCACGCTGCCCGCGTTCCCCGCGCGGCTGCGGGAGCGGTTGAACGGCGCGCCCTATCCGGCGCAGCGCAACATCCTGGCCGCCGCGGTCGAGGGCGCCCAGGTGGACTTCGACACCGCCGCCAAGATCGAGGCGCGCTACTTCACCGAGTTGGTGGTCGGCCAGACCGCCAAGAACATGATCCAGGCGTTCTTCTTCGATATGCGCGCGGTCAACTCCGGTCGCAGTCGGCCGTCGGGGATCGCCCCGACCCAGGCGAGCAGGGTGGCGGTGCTGGGCGCCGGGATGATGGGCGCCGGCATCGCGCACGCCTGTGCCACGGCCGGCCTGGAGGTGGTGATCAAGGACGTCTCGCGGGAGGCCGCCGAGCGTGGCCGGGCCAAGGTCGAGGCGCTGCTGGAGAAGGCGGTGGGGCGCGGCCGGCTGACCGCCGAGCGGCGGGACGAGGTGCTGGCCAGGGTGGTGGCGACGGACGAGGCCGCCGAACTGGCCGGCAGCGATGTGGTCATCGAGGCGGTCTTCGAGGATCCGGCGCTCAAGCACAAGGTGTTCCAGGAGGTCCAGGACGTGGTGGCGCCCGACGCGCTGCTCTGCTCCAACACCTCGACGCTGCCGATCGGTCAGCTGGCCGAGGGGGTACGCCGGCAGGAGGACTTCATCGGGCTGCACTTCTTCTCGCCGGTGGAGCGGATGGCGCTGGTGGAGATCGTGGTCGGCGAGCGCACCGGCGAGCAGGCGTTGGCCCGCGCCTTCGATCTGGTACGGGCGATCGGCAAGACGCCGATCGTGGTGCGCGACGGGCGCGGCTTCTTCACCTCGCGGGTGATCGGACGCTTCCTGACCGAGGGCCTTGCCATGGTCGGCGAGGGGGTGCCGCCGGCCACCGTCGAACAGGCCGCGGCACAGGCCGGCTATCCGGCCCGGGTGCTGTCGCTGCTGGACGAGTTGACGCTCACCCTGCCGCGTCGCATCAGGGAGGAGACCCGCCGCGCGGTCGAGGAGGCCGGCGGCAGCTGGCAGCCGCACCCGGGGGACGCGGTGCTGGACCGGATGGTGGACGAGTTCGGTCGCACCGGACGGGCCGCCGGCGCCGGCTTCTACGAGTACCGGGACGGCGAACGGGCCGGCCTCTGGCCGGGGTTGCGCGAGCACTTCGGCGGCGAAGCGGGGCCCGAGGCGGTGCCGCCGTTCGCCGATCTCGTCGACCGGCTGCTGGTGGCGCCCGTGCTCGACTCGGTGCGCTGTCTGGACGAGGGGGTGCTGACCTCGGTCGCGGACGCCAACATCGGCTCGCTGCTCGGCATCGGCTTCCCCGCCTGGACGGGCGGCGTGCTCCAGTATGTCAACGGCCACCCGGGCGGCCCGGCCGGCTTTGTGGCCCGCGCCGACGAGCTGACCGCGCGCTATGGCGAACGGTTCACACCCCCCGCCTCGGTGCGCGAACTGGCCGCCCGCGACGGCCGGTTCACGGACGAGGAGCGTTAGGCGCCGGCGCGGGACGGTTACGCGGCGGCGCGGACGGCTACGCGCCGGCGCGAACGGGGACGTCCACCTGCTCCACCCGCAGCAGCAGCACCGAGCGCTCCGGCACCCGGAGCGCGGTGCCGCCGAGGTGGGTGGAGTCGGGTGGGGTGTCCTGGCGCTCCCGTGAGGTGTCCAGCAGCAGGCGGTAGACGGCGCCCCAGGGCGGGCCCGGCAGCGGGAAGTCGGTGGGCTCGGGGCCCGCGTGCAGCACGACGAGGAAGCTGACATCCGTCACCGGGCGTCCCCTGGCGTCCCGTTGGGGGATGTCCCGACCGGAGAGGTACATGCCCACGGTGTGGCTGGGCGCGTACCAGTCCTCCTCCGTCATCTCCTTGCCCTCGCCGGTGAACCAGCCCAGGTCCCTTATGCCGGCGGGGGCCTGGCGACGCCCGGAGAAGAACGCGCGCCGCCGCAGCACCGGATGCTCCCGACGCATCCGGATCAGCCGCCGGGTGAGATCCAACAGCGCCTGCCAGTGCTGGTTGCCGGTGAGGGACCAGTCGACCCAGCCGATCTCGTTGTCCTGGCAGTAGCCGTTGTTGTTGCCGCCCTGGGTGCGGCCGAACTCGTCGCCGGCCACCAGCATCGGCACGCCGGTGGAGAGCAGCAGGGTGGTCAGCAGATTGCGCAGCTGACGGCGACGGAGCGCGTTGACCTCGGGGTCGTCCGTCTCGCCCTCGGCGCCGCAGTTCCAGGCGCGGTTGTCGTCGGTGCCGTCACGGTTGTCCTCGCCGTTGGCCTCGTTGTGTTTGTGCTGGTAGGAGACGAGGTCGCGCAGGGTGAAACCGTCGTGCGCGGTCACGAAGTTGACGGATGCGTAGGGGCGTCGGCCGCCCCAGGCGTAGAGGTCGCTCGATCCGGAGAGCCGATAGCCGAGGTCCCGCACATCGGGCAGGGCACCGCGCCAGTAGTCGCGGACGGTGTCGCGGTAGCGGTCGTTCCACTCCGTCCAGAGCGGGGGGAAGGCGCCCACCTGGTAGCCGCCGTTGCCGACGTCCCAGGGCTCGGCGATCAGCTTGACCCGGCGGAGCACCGGATCCTGGGCGATCACGGCGAGGAACGGGGAGAGCATGTCGACGTCGTGCATGGAACGGGCCAGCGCGGCGGCCAGATCGAACCGGAACCCGTCCACGCCCATCTCCTGCACCCAGTAGCGCAGCGAGTCGGTGATCAGCCGCAGCACCTGGGGCTGGACCACATGGAGGGTGTTGCCGCAGCCGGTGTAGTCGGCGTAGCGGCGTGGGTCGTCGGCGAGTCGGTAGTAGCCGGGGTTGGCGATGCCGCGCAGCGAGAGGGTGGGGCCGCGCTCGTCGGCTTCGGCGGTGTGGTTGTAGACGACGTCGAGGATCACCTCGATGCCGGCCTGGTGCAGCGCCCTGACCATGTTCTTGAACTCGCCGACCTGCTGCCCCCGGCTGCCGGAGGCGCTGTAGCCGGCGTGCGGCGCGAAGTATCCGATGGAGTTGTAGCCCCAGTAGTTGGTGAGGCCCCGGCGCAGCAGATGGTCCTCGTGGGCGAACTGATGGACCGGCAGCAGCTCGACGGCGGTGACGCCGAGGCCGGTCAGATGCTCGATGGCGGCGGGGTGGGCCAGGCCCGCGTAGGTGCCGCGCAGTTCGGGCGGGATCTCGGGGTGGCGCATGGTGAAGCCGCGGACGTGCAGCTCGTAGATCACCGAGTCGGGCCAGGGGGTCTTGGGGCGCCGGTCGTCCACCCAGGTGTCGGTGTCGTGCACCACGACGCCCTTGGGGACATGGGGCGCGGAGTCCCGTTCGTCGCGCACGGTGTCGGCGATGTCCTGGCGCGGATGGTCCCTGGTGTGGCCGTAGACCTCGGGCGGCAGCGCGAACTCGCCGTCGACGGCGCGGGCGTAGGGGTCGAGCAGCAGCTTGGCCGGGTTCCAGCGGGCGCCGGCGAACGGATCCCAGGGGCCGTGCACCCGGTAGCCGTAGCGCTGCCCCGGGCGGACCCCGGGCAGGAAGCCGTGCCAGATCTCGTGGGTCAGCTCCTCAAGGGGGCAGCGGGTCTGATGCCCCTGGTCGTCGAAGAGGCAGACCTCGACGGCCTCGGCGCCGCCGGCCCAGAGGGCGAAGTTGGTGCCCTCGGTGCCGTCGGGGCCCACCCGGAACCTGGCGCCGAGGGGCTGGGGGTGACCGGGCCAGGCGTCGGTCCTGGTGTGCTCAGGTGCCTGGGACACGGGCGCCCTCCAATGTCTCTCACCCGGATGGTTCCCGGTTCCACGGCGGCCCGCACGTGTCGTGGCACGCGAGTTGACGGGAACGCGCCACTGTCCGGGAATACGGCATTTTGCCATGATTCGCCGTCCGAGGTGGGACTCGGCGGTGCTGGAGTCGGCTCGAAGGGCCCTCTGAACTGCGACGGAACGGTGACACTTCCGCGTCCCATCTCGGTGATTCGGTGTGATTACCTGATTGATCAACTGGGGTTGCGAGGGGAGATTCCGACGTGCGAACGGGGATCGGGGCCAGACGGACGCGCAGGGGGACGGGGGTACTGCTGGGGGTCGTCCTGCTGGCGTTGACCGCGTGCAGTGGGAGCGACAAGGCCGAGGAACCGGCCGAGGAGGAGACCGAGACGCCGGCGATCTCCATCACCATCACACCGGAGGACGGCGCCACCGATGTGGCCACCACCGGCGCCCTCGCGGTCGGCGCCGAGGACGGGACCCTGACGGAGGTCACCGTCGCCGGACCCGAAGGCGAGGACATAGCCGGCGAGTTGACCGAGGACGCCACCTCCTGGGAGCCCACCGAGGCCCTTGCCAACAGCACCGAGTACACCCTGACGGCGGTCGGGGAGAACGCCGACGGGGAGTCCGAGACGCGGTCGGCCACCTTCACCACCGTGGCCGCCGACGCGACCTTCTCCAGCTACTGGAACATCCCGGACGGCTCGGAGGTGGGCGTCGGCATGGAGCTGTCGGTCACCTTCGACACCCCGATCGAGAACACCGCCGAGATCAGGGACGCCATCCAGATCACCACCGACCCGCCCGTCGAGGTGCGCGGCCACTGGTTCGGCCAACAGCGCGTGGACTTCCGGCCCGAGGAGTACTGGGAGCCGGGGACCGAGGTCGAGGTGCGCTTCCGGATCAGGGGCGTCGAGGGCGCCGACGGCGTCTACGGCACCCTGCGGGAGGATATCGGCTTCACCGTGGGCCGCAGCCAGGTGACCACCGTGGACGCCGCCGCGCACACCATGGATGTCGTCAGGGACGGCGAAACGCTTCGCACCGTGCCGATCACCGCCGGCGCCCCGGGCACCGAGACCTGGAACGGCAAGATGGTGATCACCGAGAAGCACAAGGAGACCCGGATGGACGGGTCGACCGTCGGCTTCGGCGGCGAGTACGACATCGCCGACGTGCCGCACGCCATGCGGCTCTCCACCTCCGGCACCTTTGTCCACGGCAACTACTGGGCGTCCTCGGCCACCTTCGGCAGCGACAACGTCAGCCATGGCTGCGTCGGCCTGCGGGACAGCCAGGGCGCCGGCGATCCGAACACCGACGCCGCGTGGTTCTACGACAACTCGATCATCGGAGACGTCGTCGAGGTGATCAACTCCGACGACGACATCATCGCGCCCGACAACGGCATCAACGGCTGGAACATGGACTGGGCGGACTGGGGCGCCGGCCAGTAACAGGCGGGCCCCGCGCCACCGAAAGACACCCCGCCCGAGCCCCGGCCGGATCGCCGACCAGCGAACCGACCGGGGCTCCGGCGCGCCGGCCCGGGCCCGCGCCGGCCACCCCGGGCATAGGCTCGGACGCATGACGGTACATCTCGAAGTGGCGGACGGCGTGGGCACCTTGACGCTGGACCGGCCGCCGCTCAACGCGTTGGACATCGCCCTCCAGGACCGGCTGCGCGCCCTGGCCACCGAGATCGCCGGGCGGGACGACATCGGGGCCGTGGTGCTCCGGGGCAGCGAACGGGCCTTCGCCGCCGGGGCCGACGTCAAGGAGATGCGGGCGATGGACCAGGCCGCGATGATCGCGCGCGCCCGGGACCTGCAGGACGCCTTCACCGCCGTGGCCCGGCTGCCGCAACCCGTGGTGGCCGCCATCACCGGCTATGCCCTGGGCGGCGGCCTTGAGTTGGCGCTCACCGCCGATGTGCGGTTCGCCGCCGAGGACGCCAGGCTCGGCCAGCCGGAGATCCTTCTCGGGCTCATCCCGGGCGCCGGCGGCACCCAACGGCTGCCCCGGCTGATCGGCCCCTCCCGCGCCAAGGACCTGATCTTCACCGGCCGCCAGGTGGCCGCCGACGAGGCGTTGGCCCTCGGGCTGGTCGACCGCGTGCTGCCGGCGGACCGGGTGTTCGCCGAGGCACACGCCTGGGCGGCCCGGCTGGCCAGCGGCCCGGCCACCGCGCTGCGCGCGGCCAAGGAGGCCGTGGACGGCGGCCTCGACGCCGGCATCGACACCGGCCTCACCATCGAACGCACCTGGTTCGCCAGCCTCTTCGCCACCGACGACCGCGCCGAGGGCATGCGCTCCTTCGTCGAGGAAGGGCCCGGCAAGGCGCGCTTCGGCCGACGCGACTGACGCGGGGCCGAAGCGCCGGGAGCCGATGCGCGGCCGGCGCCGGTAGTTGCCCGGAAACGGCACGCGCCTCGGCTCCGCGCGGCCATGATGGTGCACATGGCTGCAACGGCGGACGTCCCCACGAGCGAGATCGAAGGCACCCACCCACGCGACCGGGGAGCGTGCGCGTCCGCGCAGCGGGACAGCAGACAGCCGTGCGGCACCGCCCCGCACGACACGCCACAGCCGCCACAGCCAGCGGCGCCGACGCCCGCCGCCGACGACCCCTCGCTCGGCGAGCTGCTGCTGCCCTCCGAGCCCGCCTCCGCCGGGCTGGCCAGGCGCATCACCCGGCACCAGCTGGGCGTCCGCTGGCAGTTGCCCGAGGAGCTGACCGAGAACGCCGTACTGCTCGTCTCCGAACTCGTCGGCAACGCCGTGCAGCACGCCGGCGCACCGGAGTTCGGCCTGCGCTTCCGGCGGGGGCGCGGGCGCGTGCGGGTGGAGGTGAGCGATCCGTCCCGGGCGCTGCCGGTGCTGCTGCCCGTGCGCGAGATGGCGGTGATCAGCGGACGCGGCCTGTTCCTCGTGGACACCCTGGCGGACCGCTGGGGCGTGGACCTGCTGCCCCAGGGCAAATGCACCTGGTTCGAAATGCGCGCGCCGCACCGCTGACACCCCCGACAGCCGCTAACGCCCGGGCCGGCGGCGGGTGCTCGCGCGGCGGCGGCGATCGTTGCACAGCAGGCAGCGCCCCCAACCGGGCGGCAGCGGATCCTCCGGATCGCCGTACAACGGATCCACCGCGCCCCTGGGATGCTCCCGGCATCCCGTCTCCCCCGCTCCTCCGCTCAACGCCAACGCGGCGGACAGCGCCCGACGCAGCGCGTCCACCAACACCTCCGCCTGCTCCCCCGTGGGCGCCTCCTGGTCGAAGGCCACATCGGACGCCGTGCGCAACGCCGACTGCACCGCGCGCAGCTCTGCCTGATCGCTCATGCCGGCCACAGTAGGCGGCGCCACTGACAACGGCCCCACCGGCAACAGCACCCGCCACCGGCGGCCACCACGTATCCGCGCGTCGACCGAAAGCGACGACCCCGTCGTTGAGCTGCGAGAACGCCTCGACCCAGGAGTATCGGTCGGAGGTCCTAGGACGAAAACCCGTGGGCGTTGTCAGTGGCGAATCGTAGGCTCGGGAACGATGTCTGCCACAGCCCCCGCCTCCGCCGCCCCCGAAGTCCCCCCTCGAAAACGCTCCGTCGTCCGCGCCCTGTTGCGGCTGTGGCCCTATGTGCGGCCGGTCCGGGCGCGCGTCTTCAGCGCCGCGGGGGTGGCCATCGTAGCCGCCTCCATGGGCCTCGTCATGCCGCTTGTGCTGAAGTGGATGGTCGACGGCCCGGTCGCCGACGGCGACACCGCCGGCATCTGGTGGGGCGGTCTGGTGCTGCTGTTCGTCGGCCTGGCGGAGGCGCTGCTCTTCGGGCTGCGGCGCTGGCTGGTGGCGCGCCCGCTGGCCAAGGTCGAGGCCAACATGCGCGACTCCCTCTACCGCCATCTGCAGCGCCTCCCCGTCACCTTCCACGACCGCTGGCCCACCGGCCAGCTGCTCTCCCGCGGCACGGGCGATCTGCAACTGCTCCGGATGTTCCTCGCGTTCGGCCTGACGTTCCTGATCGTCAACAGCGCGACGATCCTGATCGGCTTCGGCGTGCTGCTGGTGCAGGACTGGACGCTGGGCCTGGTGCTGGTCCTGCCCGTGGTGCCGCTGATCGTGCTGTGCGCGATGTTCGAGGCCCGCTTCTCCCTGGTCGCCCGCCGCGCCCAGGACCAGATGGGCGATCTGACCACCGTGGTCGAGGAGTCCATCCTCGGCATCCGGATCATCAAGGGCTTCGGCCGCCACCGCAGCCAGGCACGCGCCTTCCAGGTGCTCTCGGGGCAGCTGCGCGACACCGAGCTGCACAAGGCCAAGCTGCTGGCCGGCATCTGGCTGGTGATCCTCGCCCTGCCCGAGCTGTTCCTCGGCACGGCGCTGGTGCTCGGCATCTCCCAGGTCGCCGACGGCGATCTGACGGCCGGCACCCTGGTCGCCTTCATGGCCACCGCGATGGTGCTGCGCTGGCCGGTGGAGTCCATGGGCTTCCTGCTGGCCCTCTGCAACGAGGCCGGCACCGCGACCGACCGGCACTTCGAGGTGCTGGACGAGCCGATACCCGACGAGCCCACGCCGACGCCGGCCGCCGCGCTGCCCGCCCCATCGGGCGAGGGCGCCGCCGCCGAAGTGCCGGGCGACGGCATCAGATTCGAGAACGTCGTCTTCCGCTATCCGGACGGCCCCGCCGACGCGACCCCGGTGCTCGACGGGGTCACGCTGCATATCCGCACCGGCGAGACGATGGCGCTGGTCGGCGCCACCGGCAGCGGCAAGACCACGCTGCTGGCGCTGCTCCCCCGGCTGCACGAGGTCACCTCGGGACGGATCACGCTGGACGGCGTGGACACCGCCACGCTCTCCAGGGCCGAGGTGCGCGCCCGGGTCGCCGTCGCCTTCGAGGAGCCCACGCTGTTCTCGGCGACGGTCGCGGAGAACGTCCTGATGGGCGCGGAGGACGGCGGCGACGCCGAGCTGGACCGCGCGCTGCGGATCAGCCAGGCCGACGCCTTCACCCGTGCGCTGCCCGCCGGGCTGGACACCGAGGTGGGCGAGCAGGGGCTCAGCCTCTCCGGCGGCCAGCGGCAGCGCCTGGCGCTGGCCCGCGCGGTGGTCGGCCGCCCCCGCTTCCTGGTGTTGGACGATCCGCTCTCCGCCCTCGACGTGCACACCGAGGCCAAGGTCGAGGCGGCGCTGCGCGAGGTGCTGGTCAGCACCACGGCGCTGGTGGTCGCCCACCGCCCCTCCACGGTGCAGCTGGCCGACCGGGTGGCGCTGCTCTCCGAGGGCCGCGTCATCGCCGTCGGCAGCCACACCGAACTCCTGCGTACCCACGCCGAATACCGCCGGCTGATGACCGGAGCGTCGTCGGCCGAACCCTCTCGATCCGCTGAGGCGCGCGTCCCATGACCACCACAGTCAACGACCAGGACACCGACAACCACGACGACCAACCTCTGCCGGAGCCGGCGGTCGAGCCGCTGGAGGTGGTGCCGCCGGCGCCGGACGACCCCTACGCGCAGGACCAGCTGCCCGCGCCCCGGGGCGCCTCCCGCCAGCTGCTGCTCTCCCTGCTGCGGCCCCACCGCGCCCGGGTGGCCCTGGCCGCGGTCCTGCTGCTCACCCAACAGGCCGCCGTGCAGGCCGTGCCGCTGCTGGTGGCCTACGCCATCGACTCGGGCGTGCCCGCGCTGCGCGACGACAACAACGGCCCGCTGATCGCGGTCGCCGTCGCCTATCTGCTCTGCGCGCTGGGCGCCGGCGCGTTCCAGTCCGTGTTCATCCTGGTCTCCGCGCGGATCAACCAGAGCGTGCTGCTCGATCTGCGCGGCCGGATCTACCGCCACGCGCAGGCGCTCAGCCTGGACTTCCACGACCGCTACACCTCCGGCCGGCTGATCTCCCGCTCCACCAGCGACGTCCAGTCGCTGCGCGAGCTGCTCAACGAGGGCCTTCAGGAGATGCTGCTGATCCTGGTCTCCCTCACCTACATCGGCGGCCTGCTGTTCTATCTGGACGTGGGCCTCGGCGCGGCGGCGCTGGTGTCGTTCATCCCGCTGACGCTGCTGGTGCGCAGCTACCGCCGGCGTTCGGCGCAGAAGTTCAGCGAGCGGTCCACCGCGATAGCCGCCGTGATCGTGAAGTTCGCGGAGACGATCAACGGCATCCGGCCGGTGAAGGCGTTCCGCAGGGAGCGGGCCAACGACCGCTCGTTCGACCGGCTCAACCGCGACCACGAGCGGATCAACGGCGACACCATCATGGAGATGTGCCGCTTCGTGGTGCTCTCCCGGCTGGTGGCCGCCGTCGCGGTCGCCACCATCGTGCTCTGGGGCGCCCACCGGGTGAACGCGGGCGAGATGGAGCTGGGGGCGCTGGCCGCCGGCGCGCTCTACATCCGGCGGCTCTACGATCCGCTGGACCGGTTCGCGATGCTGCTCAACAGCTACCAGTCGGCCGTCGCCTCGCTGCACAAGATCTCCGGTCTGCTCGCCCAACGCCCGGACGTGCCCGAGCCGACCGACCCCGAGGCCCTGCCCGAACGGGCCAGCGACCAGCCGGGACGCGAGGTGGTCTTCGACGGCGTCCGCTTCTCGTACCGGACGGGCGACGATGTGCTGCCCCGCTTCGACCTGACGTTGGCCGCCGGCCAGACCACCGCGCTGGTCGGCGCCACCGGCGCCGGAAAGTCGACGCTGGCCAAGCTGCTCGCCCGCTTCTACGACCCGTCCGAGGGACGGGTGCTGCTCGACGGCACGGATCTGCGCCGGCTCGGCCTGGCGGAGCTGCGGCGCGGCGTGGTGATGGTCACCCAGGAGGCGTTCCTCTTCTCCGGCACGGTCGCCGAGAACATCGCGCTGGGCAAGCCCGACGCCAGCCGGGAGGAGATCGAGCGGGCCGCGCGGGCGATCGGCGCGCACGAGTTCATCGAGTCGCTGCCCGACGGCTACGACACGGATGTGCGCAAGCGCGGCGGCCGGATCTCGGCGGGCCAGCGGCAGTTGGTGGCGTTCGCCCGGGTGCTGCTGGCCGACCCGGCGGTGGTGATCCTGGACGAGGCCACCTCGTCGCTGGACATCCCCGGCGAGCGGGCCGTGCAGGACGCCATGGTGACGGTGCTCCGCGACCGGACGGCGCTGGTGATCGCGCACCGGCTGTCCACGGTGGAGATCGCCGACCGGGTGCTGGTCATGGAGAACGGCCGGATCGTCGAGGACGGCACCCCCACCGACCTCATCGCCGGCACCGGCCGCTTCTCCGACCTCCACCGCGCATGGCGCGAATCCCTGGCCTGACGCTGCCGAAAGCGTTGCCGGAGGCCCGGCTGCCCTGAGCAGCCGCGCCCCGCCGTCCGGCGTTCCGCCGGGCGGCGGTGGCTCCGCTGGTGCGGGTGGGCCGCCCCGACACCCGAAGGCGCAGCCGGCGTTCAAGGCAACCAGCGCCGTCGGTACGGGTGGGCCCACCCGGGGATCTGGCGGCCACTGCTCAGCGCCACCGGCACCGCCACGCGGGCCGGACCACCCCACCGGCACCTGCGCCGACCGGCCCGCCACCCCCCGGAGCCCCAACCACCGTTCAGACCACCGGCGCCACCGGTGCGGATGCGCCCTTCCGGAGATCGTGCGACCGTCGCGCAGACCACCGGCACCACCGGGGCGGCGGACCCATCCACCGGCCGGCCGGCCACCAACACCGCCGATACGGCCGGACCCACCCGGCGATCCGTCGGCCGCCGTTGGCAGCCGGTGCCGCCGGTGCGGCTGGGACCCCATCCACCGGCCGGCCGGCCACCGTTCAGAACCACCGGTACCGCCGATAGAGCCGGACCCACCCGGGGATCGGCCGGCCGCCGCGCAGGCAGCCAGCGCCACCGTTACCGCCGAACCCCCGGGTGGGCCGGCCGTGGTTCAGGGCAGCCGGGCTCCCGGCATCGCTGAGTCGCCGGCGATGGAGACCAGGCCCAGCTCCGCGCGGGAGGCCAGCAGGGGATGGGCCGGCAGCACCCGCACGGTGTAGCCGAACGGTCCTGGCCGATGCAGCGTCAGCTCGCCCTCGAAGGTCCACCGACCCTCCAGGTCCGGGCCGCCGGTGGCCTTCAGCGGGACATAGCCCGGCTCGGCCAGGGTGTCGTCGCCGTCGACCCGACCGGTGACCGCCTGCACCTCGACGGCCGAGGGCTCCAGCGCGCCCAACGCCACCCGCACCCGCAGCGAGACCGAACCGCCCAGCGTCGGCGGCTCGTTGCCCGGCTCCACATGCTCGACCACGACGCCGGACCACTCGGCGGTGACCCGTTCGGCGAAGGCCGACAGCTCGCCCGCCGCCTCGGCGGTCATCGCCCGGTGCGCCGCCGCGGCCGGCGCGTAGAGCCCGGTGATGTACTCGCGGAGCATCCGTTCCGCCCGTACCCGGGGCGCCAGCCGGTCCAGGGTGGCCCGGACCATCTCCAGCCAACGCCCGGGCAGCCCGGCGCCGTTGACGCCACGGTCGTAGAAGCACGGCGCCACCTGCTGGTCCAGCAGCGTGTAGAAGGCGGCGGCCTCGATGGCGTCGCGCCGGTCCGGCTCGGCCGCCGCGACCCCGTCGGCGGTGGGGATCTCCCAGCCGAAGTCGGGATCGCACCACTCGTCCCACCAGCCGTCCCGCACCGAGAGGTTGAGGCAGCCGTTGAGCGCCGCCTTCATCCCCGAGGTGCCGCACGCCTCCAGCGGGCGCAGCGGGTTGTTGAGCCAGACGTCGCACCCCGCGTACAGGGAGCGGGCCATGCCCATCCCGTAGTCCGGCAGGAAGACGATCCGATGGCGTACCTCCGGGTCGTCGGCGAACCGCACCAGCTCCTGGATCAGCCGCTTGCCGCCGTCGTCCGCCGGATGCGCCTTGCCGGCGACCACGATCTGCACCGGTCGTTCCGGGTGCAGCAGCAGCGCCCGCAGCCGGTCCTGATCGCGCAGCATCAGTGTCAGCCGCTTGTACGAGGGCACCCGGCGGGCGAAGCCCAGGGTGAGGATGTCCGGGTCGAACACCTCGTCCACCCAGCCCAGTTCGGCCTGGCCGGCGCCGCGCTGCCGCCAGGAGGCCCGCAGCCGCGTCCTGACGTCGTGCACCAGCTGTTCGCGCAGGCCCCGGCGCAGCTCCCACAGCTCGGTGTCGCTCGGATGGCCCTCGGCCAGCCGCCGGGTGGCGTCGGCCGTCCAGGTCGGCGCGTGCACCCCGTTGGTGACCGAGCCGATGGGCGCCTCCGCCGGGTCGAAGCCGGGCCAGAGCCCGGCGAACATGCCCCGGCTCACCTGTCCGTGCAGCGTGGACACGCCGTTGCAGCGCTGCGCGGTGCGCAGCCCGAGCACCGCCATGTTGAACGGGGGCGGCTCCTGGGCGTCGACCGGCTGCCCGCCGGGCGCCGCCGCGCCAAGCGGCTCGCGGCCCAGGCCGAGCAGCGCCTGGGCATCGACCGAGGCCAGCTCGCCGCCCTCGCCGAAGTGCCGGGCGACCAGCTCCTCGTCGAACCGGTCGATGCCGGCGGGCACCGGCGTGTGGGTGGTGAAGACGGTGCCGGCGCGCACGGCGCGCAGCGCGGCGTCGAAGCCGACGCCCAGCTCCCCCAGCTCGCGGATCCGCTCCGGGCCGAGGAACCCGGCGTGGCCCTCGTTCATGTGGAACACCTCGGGCTCGGGGTGTCCGGTGAGTCGGCAGTACGCGCGCACCGCGCGCATGCCGCCGATGCCCAGCAGCATCTCCTGGAGCAGCCGGTGCTCGCTGCCGCCGCCGTAGAGCCGGTCGGTGACGTCGCGTTCGGCCGGGCCGTTCTCGGCGACCGTCGAGTCCAGCAGCAGCAGCGGCACCCTGCCCACCCACACCTGCCAGATCTGCGCCACCAGGGTGCGCCCGCCTGGCAGTGCCAACGTGACCCGCGCCCGGCTGCCGTCCTGCTCGGTCAGCGGGGTCAGCGGCAGCTCGTGCGGGTCGATCACCGGATAGTGTTCCTGCTGCCAGCCGTCCGGCGACAGGCTCTGCCGGAAGTAGCCGTGCCGGTAGAGCAGCCCCACGCCGATCACGGGGGCGCCCAGGTCGCTGGCCGCCTTGAGATGGTCGCCGGCCAGGATGCCCAGGCCGCCGGAGTACTGGGGCAGCGCCGCGGTGATGCCGAACTCGGGGGAGAAGTAGGCGATGGAGCGCGGAAGTTCGCCGCCGGCCCTGGCGTCGGCCCGCTGGTACCAACGGGGCTCGGTCAGATAGTCGCGCAGGTCCTCGACGGCGACGCCGAGGCGGCGCAGAAAGCCCCGGTCGGCGGCGAGCGCGGCCAGCCGGCCGGCGGTGACGGAGCCCAGCAGCCGCACCGGGTCCTCACCTCCCGCCTGCCAGCCGTCCGGATCGACGGACCGCAGCAGCTCACGGGTTTCGGGGTGCCAGGACCAGCGGAGGTTGTGCGCCAGTTCCTGGAGAGGTCGCAGGGGTTCGGGAAGGACGGGACGTACGGAGAAGCGACGGATGGCCTTCACCCCTCGACCGTAGCCGGGGGCCGGGGGCGGTTGCGGTGCATTGCGGCTGATTCAGCTGGATCGCCCCCCACAACCACCCCGCCGGAGGCCCGGCTGCCCCACGCGGCGCCCCACCCCGGCGGACGGTTGGCCACCCCGGGGGACGATCCGAATGGTTCGGACGAGGCCCGGACCGGTAGTCGGGGCTTCAGGCCTTCGGCCCGGCAGCGCGTCGACCGGGAGCCGAAACGTACGCCGCGCGGGCCGAGGGGCCCGGACTGCTGCCCTGACCGGTGGTCGGGGCGCCGAACCCCGGCCAACGGTCGGGCGCCCGAACCGGGGCCGGCACGCCAGGGGCCCCGACAGCTCGCGGCCAAGGCCGGAAGGCCGGAAGGCCGGAAGCCCGGAACGCCGGCCCCCGCGCGTCCCCCGGGGTCCTGACCGGTGGTCGGGAGCCCGGGGGACGGGGTCAGGAGCCGCTGTCCCCGCCGGTGGCCGGCGCGCTCTCGACGACGGAGGCGTCGGCGGGGGCATCGTCGGCGGCTGCGGCTGCGGCGTCCCCCGGAGGGAGGATGCGTTCGGCCAGTCCCCTGGTCGGTTGGACGGTGCCGGCCGCGATCTCGGCGGCGTAGTGGCAGGCCACGCGGTGGCCGTCCGCCTGTTCGACCAGTTCGGGGCGTTCCGTGTCGCAGCGTTCCGGCTGGCGCCAGGGGCAGCGGGTGTGGAAGCGGCAGCCGGTAGGCGGATTGGCCGGGGACGGCAGGTCACCCTTGAGCAGGATGCGTTCCCGGTTGTCCTCCACCTCCGGGTCCGGCACCGGGACCGCCGACATCAGCGCCCTGGTGTACGGGTGACGCGGCTCCGCGTAGAGCGCGTCGCTCGGCGCCTCCTCGACCAGCGCGCCCAGGTACATCACGCCGATCACGTCCGAGATGTGGCGGACCACGGCCAGGTCGTGGGCGATCACCAGATAGGTGAGCCCCAGGGATTCCTGCAGCTCCTCCAGCAGGTTGATGACCTGCGCCTGGATGGAGACGTCCAGCGCGGAGACCGGCTCGTCGCAGATGATCACGTCGGGTTCGAGGACCAGGGCACGGGCGATGCCGATGCGCTGGCGCTGTCCGCCGGAGAACTCGTGCGGATAGCGGGAGAGCGCGGTGGCCGGCAGGCCCACCTTCTCCAGGACCTCGACGATCCGGGCTCGGCGTTCCTCGCGGTTGGCGCCGATATCGTGCGCCGCCATGCCCTCGGCCAGGATGGACTCGATGTTCTGCCGGGGGTTGAGGCTGCCCAGCGGGTCCTGGAAGACCATCTGGAGGCGGCGCCGGGAGCGGCGCATCTCCTCGTCGGGCAGGGCGGCCAGGTCGGTGCCGTCGAAGACGACCTCGCCCGAGGTGATGTCGTTCAGCCGCAGCACGGCCCGGCCCAGCGTGGTCTTGCCGCAGCCGGACTCGCCGACCAGACCGTAGGTCTGCCCCGCCTCGACGGAGAGGGTCACCCCGTCGACGGCGTAGACATGGCCGACCGTGCGATCGAAGAACACGCCGCGCTTGACCGGGAAGTGGACCTTGACCTCGCGGAGTTCCAGCAGGCTCATTCGGAGGTCTCCCCCTTCGGTGGTGCGGCCTCGACCGGTTGGCCGGACTTCGGTGGTGCGGCCCCGACCGGCTGGTCGGACCCGCTCGCCGGGGACTCGGGCAGCGTGGCCACGGCGAGCGGTTCACGCACCGGGTTGACGCAGCGGGCGTGGTGGGCCGGCTGGTCGTCGGCCCCGTCGAGCGGCCCGAGGCCCGGGGGGCCGGAGAGGCATTCCAGGGTGTAGAAGTCGCAGCGCGGGGCGAAGGCGCAGCCGTCGGCCCAGGCGATCTGGTCGTTGATGGAGCCGCGCACCGGGTTGAGCGGTTCGCCGCGCGGGGCGTCGAGCCGGGGTATGGAGCCCAGCAGGCCGTGCGCGTACGGGTGGGCGGGGGCCGCGAACAGGGTGCGCCGGTCGGCGGACTCCACCACCTTCCCCGCGTAGAGCACGTTGACCTCGTCGCAGAGGCCGGCGACCACGCCCAGGTCGTGGGTGATCATCAGCAGCGCGGTGCCCTGCTGGTCGACCAGCTCCTTGAGGAGTTCCAGGATCTGGGCCTGGATGGTGACGTCGAGCGCCGTGGTGGGCTCGTCGGCGATCAGCAGGCGCGGCGCGCAGGCCACCGCCATGGCGATCAAGGCGCGTTGCCGCATACCGCCGGAGAGCTGGTGCGGGTACTCCTTGAGCCGCCGGGTCGGGTCGGGGATGCCGACCCGGTCGAGCAGCGAGGCGGCCTCCTTGCGGGCGGCCTGGCCGCGCATCCCCCGGTGTCGGGCGAGGATCTCGGTGACCTGGACGCCGATCGGCACCACCGGGTTCAGCGAGGACAGCGGGTCCTGGAAGATCATGGCCAGCTGGGTGCCACGCAGATCGCGCAGCGCCGAGGGGCGCAGGGTCAGCAGGTCGGTGCCGCGGAACTCGGCCCGGCCCTCGACCCTGACGCCCTTCTTGGGCAGCAGTCCCATCAGGGCGAGCGAGGTGACGCTCTTGCCGCAGCCGGACTCGCCGACCAGGCCCACCACCTGTCCCTCGTCCACGCCGAAGGAGACGCCGGAGACGGCGGTGGTCTCGCGCTGGCCGCGTCCGGCGAAGGTGACCTTCAGTTCGTCCACGGAAAGCAGGGGCATGGGATCAGCTCCGCAGTTTCGGGTCGAGTGCTTCCCGCATGGCCTCACCGAGCAGGGTGAAGCCGAGAGCGGTGATGATGATGCCCAACGCGGGATACATCGCCATCAGCGGCGCGTTGTCGAAGAACCGTTCGGCCTGGGCCAGCATGACGCCCCACTCGGGTTGGGCGGCGTCCGGGTTGCCGAGGCCCAGATAGGACAGGGCGGCGGCCTCGATGATGGCGGTCGCCAGGGCCAGCGTCGACTGGACGATGACCGGGCCGAGCGAGTTGGGCAGCACATGGGCCAGCACCACCCGCCGTCTGCGCACGCCGAGCGAGCGGGCGGCCAGCACGTAGTCCGCGTTGGCCTGGGCCAGCATGGAGCCGCGCAACAGCCGGGCGAAGATGGGGATCTGGACCACCCCGACCGCGATCATGACCGTGGTCAGGCTCTGTCCCATCACGGCCGCGATGCTCACCGCGAGCAGCAGCGACGGCATGGCGAGCATCATGTCGATGAAGCGCATCAGCACGGAGTCGAGCCGCTGTCCGGCCCGGCCGCCGAAGGAGAGGGCCGCGCCGGAGATGCCGCCGATCAGCGCGCCGACGGCGAAGCCGAGCAGCGTGGAGACGACGCCGACCAGCAGCGTCTGGCGGGCGCCGACCAGCATCCGGGAGAGCTGGTCGCGGCCGAGGTGGTCCAGGCCGAGCCAGTTGCCGTCCCGGGGGCCGACGAAGACGCCCCGGTTGGTGAAGACCTCGTCGCGCCAGGTCTGGGAGGTCGGGTTGTAGGGCGCGACCCAGGGACCGATGATCGCGATGATCACGAACACCGCCATCACGCCGGCGCCGATCAGCGCCATCTTGCTGCTCCGCAGCCGGCGGAACGCCTCGACCCAGAGGCTGGCACCGCTGGCGGTCTCCCGCTGGGCGGTGAGTTCGGCGAGTCGGTCGATCTTGTCCGTCTTGGTCGACATCAGTTCACCCGCACTCTCGGGTCGATGAGGCTGTAGGTGAGGTCGACCAGCAGGTTGATGAGGACATAGACCAGTGCGATGAAGAGGATGAAGCCCATGAGCGTGGGGTGGTCACGGCCGGAGATCGCCGTTCTGATGAAGCTGCCGATCCCGCCGAACGAGAACGCGGACTCGGTGAGCACGGCGCCGGAGAGCAGGCTGCCGGTGAGCAGCCCGATGGTGGTGACCACGGGCAGCAGCGCGTTGCGCAGCACATGGCGGGCGCGGATCACCCGCTTGCGCAGGCCCTTGGACTCGGCGGTGCGCACATAGTCCTCGCTGAGCACTTCGAGCACGCTGGCCCTGGTGATCCGGACGATCACCGCGAGCGGGATGGAGGCGAGGGCGACGCCGGGCAGGATCAGATGCTGGATGGCGTCCCAGGACGCGTCGAACTCCCCGGTGAGCAGCCCGTCGAGGACTCTGAAGCCGGTCACCTCGGTGGCGTTGATCCCGGTGGTGAGCCGGCCGCCGCTGGGCAGCCAGCCCAGGTTGACGGCGAAGATCGAGCGCAGGATGACGGCGAGGAAGAACACCGGGACGCAGATCCCGATCAGCGATCCGGAGACGGCGGTGACATCGAGCCAGGTGCCACGTCTACGCGCGGCGAAGTAGCCCAGGGGGATGCCGACGACGACGGCGAACAGCAGGGCGGTCAGGCCGAGTTCGATGGTGGCGGGGAACCGCAGGGTGAACTCGTCCCAGACCGGCTGTCCGGTCTGGGTGGAATTGCCGAGGTCGAGCTCGGCCAGCCGGCGAATCCACCGGCCGTACTGGACCCATACCGGTTGGTCGAGGCCGAGTTGCGACTCGATCTGCCGGCGGGACTCCTCCGTGGCGCGCTCGCCGAGCAGCGCCGAGGCGGGACCGCCGGGGAGGCGGTGGATCCAGAGGAACAGTAGGACCGACAGGCCGAACAGCGTGGGTATCAGCTGGAGCAGCCTGCGGACGACGAGACGGAGCACCTAGGGGCTCCCCTTTCTCTCAGCTCCGGGTAGGGCGCCGCCCGGCCACGGCGGTTGCCGTGGCCGGGCGGCCCACACCCTTGTTCGCGCGGGTTACTTGAAAGAAACCTCGGCGAAGTTCTCCTGGGTCAGCGGAGAGACGGTGGGCGGGTTGACATCGGCCGAGAAGGCGATGGAGGGCGGCGAGCTGGAGATCGGCACGCCGGGCAGGAACTCCATGATGGCCTCGTTGGCGGTGGCGTAGAGGCCCTCGCGGGTCTCGACGTCGGGCTCGGTCCTGGCCTCGGTCATGAGATCGAAGATCTCGTCGTTCTCGAAGCCCCACTCCTTGGTGTAGCCGTCGAACCAGGTGCCGAGGAAGTTGTAGCCGTCGTTGAAGTCGCCGGTCCAGCCGAGCAGGTAGACGTCACAGCCGCCGTCCCTGGTGGTCTCGGTGTAGTCCGGGTTCCAGGTGAGGGCCTTCGGCTGGACGGTGACGCCGACCGCTTCGAGGTCGGCGCGCAGCAGCTCGTAGATGTCGGCGGGGGCCGGCATGTACGGGCGGGTGACCTCGGTCGGGTAGCAGAAGTCGAGCGTCAGGTCCTCGTGCCCGGCGTCGGCGAGCAGCTGCTGCGCCAGCTCCGGGTCGTAGTCGTAGGTCCGCACGTCCTGCGAGTAGCCGGCGACGGTGTCCGGCATGAACTGGGTGGCGACCACGCCGCCGTCGGGCAGCTGGGTGTCGACGATGTTCTGCCGGTCCAGCGCGTGGGCGATGGCCTGCCGCACCTCAAGCTCTTCGAGGGCGGGCTGCCGCTCCTGGGTGATGCCCAGGTAGAAGATGTTGAAGACGCCACGGACCGGGACCTGGAAGCCGTCGTCGGCCAGGGTCTGCACATCCGCGGGGGCGACCAGGTCGTAGCCGTGGATGTCGCCGGCCTGCAGCTCCTGACGGCGCGCCGACTCCTCGGAGATGGTGCGGAAGACCAGCTGGTCGACGCCGGCCTTCTCACCCCAGTAGTCGTCGAAACGCTCCAGGGTGACCTCGCCGTTGCCCTTGTTCCACTCGGTGACCCGGAACGGGCCGGTGCCGGCGACCGTGCCGCCCTCCTGGCTGTAGCCGGGGAAGGTGATGTCCTCCCCGCCACCGCTCGGGTCGTCCTCCGCGTACGCGGCGAGGGAGTCGGGCGAGTGGATGGAGAACGGCTGGAGCGAGAAGCCGCCGGGATAGTTGGCGGACGGCTCGGCCACGGTGATCACGGCCGTCAGCTCGTCGGGCGCCTCGCAGCCCACATAGTTGGCCTCGGGGGTGTCCTCGCTCTCGTTCTCGGCGAAGCCGCCGAAGATGTTCTGCCAGTAGTACGAGAGCGTGGTGTTCTGGTACGTGCCTGACCAGTTGTACCAGCGCTCGAAGTTCTGGCAGACCACGTCGCCGGTCAGGTCGCCGCCGTCGTGGAACTTGACACCCTCGCGCAGCGAGAAGGTCCACTCGGTGCCCGCGTCGTTGCTCGACCACTCCTCGGCGAGTCCGCCGACCAGCTCGGTACCTCCCGGCTCGTGCTCCAGCAGCGTCTCGAACGCCTGCCGGGTCACCCGGAACGTCTCACCGTCGCTGCCCAGGGAGGGGTCGAGGGAGGCGGGGTTGCCCGCGGCGCCGAAGACGAACACGTCGGAGTCGCCTCCGGAGCCGTTGTCGTCATCGTCCCGCTCACTGGCGCAGCCGGTCGCGACCAGGCCGATCGCTATGGCCGCCGCGAACATCTTCGCGGCGCGGGGTCTTGCTATGCGCATTGATCCACCTCAGAGGGTCGGAACGGTGGTTGGGGCGTTAGCCGGTGGACGGCACATTACTGCTCGGGAATATGGCTGTGAACAGCGTTCAGCCCGGCGATATCGACCTGAGACGTGGCGCGTAAACCGCCCAAATCGCCCACGTCGCCGGGTGGCGCCTCGAAGAATCAGGGGAGTCCCCGGCAACCTCGGGCGCCCCGGTGACCACCTGGGGGCGTCCATCACGCACCAACTCCCCCACATACGAGGAGACCTCGTGCCTTCCCCTCATCACGCACCAACCGGCGGGCGCCGGAGGAGGCTGCTGTCCTTCGCCCTCGCCGGCGTCCTGGCGGCCGGCGGCTTCACGGCCCTGGCGCAGGCCCAGGAGACGGACGCCCCACCGGCCGACTCCCCCACCCAGGCGCGGGCCGGCGGCCTGGACCGGGGCCTGGTCAGCGTCGGGGGCGACCAGGGCAACCTGGTGAGCTGGCGTTCGCTGGCGTCCGATCCGGAAGGGGTGGCCTTCCATCTCTACCGGGACGGCACCCGGATCACCGAGAGCCCGCTGTCCGGCGCCACCAACTACCTGGACGAGGGCGCGCCGGCGGACGCCGGCTACTCGCTGGCCACCGTCACGGACGGCGTCGAGGCCCTGGACGCGGCCGAGGCGCTGGCGCTGCCCAACGCCCATACCGACATCCCGCTGGACCGGCCGTCGAACAGCCATACGCCCAACGACGGTTCGGTCGGCGATCTCGACGGGGACGGCGCGTTGGAGATCGTCGTCAAATGGGAGCCGGACAACGCCAAGGACAACTCGCAGGCCGGCGTGACCGACAACGTCTACCTGGACGCCTACCGGTTCGACGGCACCCGGCTCTGGCGGATCGACCTGGGCCGCAACATCCGCGCCGGCGCGCACTACACGCAGTTCCAGGTGTACGACTACGACGGCGACGGCTCGGCCGAGGTGGCGGTGAAGACCGCCGACGGCACGGTCGACGGCGCCGGCGCGGTGATCGGCGACGCGGGCGCCGACCATCGCAACGGCGAGGGCTATGTGCTGGCGGGGCCCGAGTTCCTGACGGTCTTCGACGGCGCGACCGGCGCCGCCCTGGACACCGTCGACTACGTTCCGGCGCGCGGGAACACCTGCGACTGGGGCGACTGCTACGGCAACCGGGTGGACCGCTTCCTGGCCGGCACCGCCTATCTGGACGGTTCGACCCCCTCGTTGATCATGGCGCGCGGCTACTACACCCGATCTACCATCGCCGCCTGGGACTTCGACGGCCAGTCGCTGCGTCAGCGCTGGTTCTTCGACAGCGACCAGGCGGGCAACCAGTACGCGGGCCAGGGCTCGCACAGCCTGTCGATCGGCGATGTGGACGGCGACGGGCGGGATGAGATCGTCTATGGCGCGATGACCGTGGACGACAACGGCAGCCCGCTGTGGACCACCGGCACCGGGCATGGCGATGCTCAGCATCTGGGCGATTTCGATCCCTCAAGCCCGGGTCTTGAGTACTTCAAGGTCTCCGAGTCCGCCAACCAGCCCAACTCGCTGCTGATCGACCCGGCCAACGGGGACATCCTCTGGCAGACCCCGTCCGGCACCGACAACGGCCGGGGCGTCGCCGGCGACATCTGGGCGGGGAACCCGGGCGCCGAGTTCTGGTCCAGCGCCGACGGCTCGCTGCTGAACCTCGCCGGCCAGCCGATCGGCCGCAAGCCGAGCAGCGCCAACTTCCTGGTGTGGTGGGACGGTGACGCCACCAGGGAACTGCTGGACGGCACCCATATCGACAAGTACGGCCCCGACGGGGACCAGCGGCTGCTGACCGCCGAAGGGGTGGCGTCCAACAACGGCACCAAGGCGACGCCCGTGCTCTCGGCCGACATCCTGGGCGACTGGCGCGAGGAGGTCGTCTGGCGCACCTCGGACAACAACGCGCTGCGGGTCTACTCCACGGACATCCCCACCGACCTGACGTTCCCCGCGCTGTTGGAGGACCGCCAGTACCGGACGGGCGTGGCGTGGCAGAACACCGCCTACAACCAGCCGCCGCACCCCAGCTTCGCGCTGGACGCGGGGAGCGCGGGGACGGACACGCACGCCGGCGTGCGCGCCGCCGCGTGGCCGGAGCCGACCGACGAGGTCTCGGTCGACGAGACCATCGAGGTGGACGGCGAGTTCGACGGCGGCAACGTGCGCTATGTGCCGGGCCCCGGGCTCGGCGACGGCGGGCAGGGCGAGGACCAACTGCCGGTCTTCGAGGTCGCCGAGGGCGGGACGCTGCGCGACGTGGTGATCGGCTCCCCCGGCGCCGACGGGGTGCACTGCGCGGGCAGCTGCACGCTGGAGCGCGTCTGGTGGGAGGACATCGGCGAGGACGCCGCCACCTTCAGGGGCGGCGACGACTCCCGGTTCACCGTCACCGGCGGCGCGGCACGCGGCGCAGACGACAAGGTGTTCCAGCACAACGGCGGCGGCGAACTGACCGTCACCGACTTCGTCGCGGAGGACTTCACCACGCTCTACCGCTCCTGCGGCAACTGCTCGACGCAGTACCAGCGCTCCGTGGTGCTGGAGTCGGTCGAGGTGACCGCGCCGGCCAGCCGGCTGGTGGGGATCAACGAGAACTACGGCGACAGCGCGACGCTGCGGGACATCACGGTGCTCGGGGACGACGACCGCGATCTGGTGCCCTGCCAGCGGTACCTCGGCAACGACAGCGGGGACGAGCCGGAGGAGACCGGCAGCGGCCCCGACGGAACGTTCTGCCGGTACACGGAGTCCGACATCTCCTACGACTGACCGGCCCGTTCGGCGTTGGCGGGAATTCACCGACCGCCGCTTCCCGACCGGCTCATCCGACCGGCCTCCACCCGCTTCCGGCAGGTGGGGGCCGGTTTTCCCGTGCCCACTCGGGGAGTCGGGACCGGTGGTTCGCCCGGGGTTTCGCCCGCCCATTGTTCCGGCTGTTATGCCGGCCGATGTATACGACATCAACGGATCTTCGCGAACCGCCCGACAGTTTCTCCGAGTGGATACGCGGCGGTCACCGGTCACCGGATTGTATAGCCCTGTCGGATGGGCAGGCTTGGCACACGGAACCCCCCACACGAGTGAACGCGCACCGGAGCGGCCATGCCCGAAACCAGTCACTCAGCGATCCAACGGATACAAAGGACAACGTCCCCTCACGGCGAGGGAAAAAGCCCGCCCCCGACGCTTCCAGGTGATCCCCACATGATCGGTCGTATCCCTGTCCTTGACGTCCAGCCGCGCGTTGACTGCGGGCGCCGCCCCGTCAAGGCCGTGCCGGGTGAGACCTTCCTGGTCTCCGCGACCGTCTTCCGCGAGGGGCCCGACGCGGTCGGCGCCAATGTCGTGCTGCGCGACCCCGGGGGGCGCGGCGGCCCCTGGGTGCCGATGCGCGAGCTGGCGCCCGGGCTCGACCGGTGGGGCGCCGAGGTCACCCCGGACCGGGAGGGCCGTTGGACCTACGCGGTCGAGTCCTGGGGCGATCCGGTGACCAGCTGGCGCGCCCGCGCCGCCATCAAGGTGCCGGCCGGCGTGGATGTGGAGCTGACCCTGATGGAGGGCGCCGAGCTGCTGAAGCGGGCGGCCGGCGGGGTGCCCAAGAGCGCGGGCCGGGAGGCGGTGCTGAGCGCCGTGGCCGGCCTGCTGGACCCCGAGCTGCCGCCGGCGACCCGGCTCGCCGCCGCCCAGGCGCCCGAGGTGACCGAGGTGCTGACCGCGCATCCGCTGCGCGAACTGGTCAGCTCCTCACGGCCGATGCCGCTGGTGGTGGAGCGGGAGCGGGCCCTCTTCGGCTCCTGGTACGAGCTGTTCCCCCGCTCCGAGGGCGCGGTGGTGCGGCGCCATCTGCCGCCGGTCTCCGGCACCCTGCGCACCGCCGCCGAACGGCTCCCCGCCATCGCCCAGATGGGCTTCGACGTGGTGTACCTGCCGCCGGTGCACCCCATCGGCACGGCGTTCCGCAAGGGCAGGAACGGCGCGCTCGACGCGCGTTCCGACGATGTCGGCTCGCCCTGGGCCATCGGCTCGGCCGACGGCGGGCACGACGCGATCCATCCGGATCTGGGCACCCTGGAGGACTTCGACGCCTTCGTGGCGACGGCGCGCGAGCTGGAGTTGGAGGTGGCGCTCGACTTCGCGTTGCAGTGCAGCCCCGACCATCCGTGGGTGAAGTCGCATCCCGAGTGGTTCGCCAGACGCGGCGACGGCACCATCGCCTTCGCGGAGAACCCGCCGAAGAAGTACCAGGACATCTATCCCATCTCCTTTGAACAGGACTTCCGCGGACTGGTCACGGAGACGCTGCGCATCCTGCGGTTCTGGATGGCGCACGGCGTGCGGATCTTCCGGGTGGACAATCCCCACACCAAGCCGGTGGTGTTCTGGGAGAAGGTCATCACGGAGATCAACAGAACGGATCCGGACGTCATTTTCCTGGCCGAGGCGTTCACCCGGCCCGCGATGATGCACACGCTGGCGCAGATCGGATTCCAGCAGTCGTATACCTATTTCACCTGGCGCAACACCAAGGAGGAGCTGACCGAGTACCTGACGGAACTCTCCGGTCCCGCCGCGTCCTATATGCGGCCCAACTTCTTTGTGAACACGCCGGACATCCTGCACGCCTATCTGCAGAACGGCGGGCGGGCGGCGTTCAGGACACGTGCGGTGCTGGCCGCGACGCTCGCCCCCAGCTGGGGCATGTACGCCGGCTACGAGCTGTGCGAGAACACGCCGGCGGCGCCGGGCAGCGAGGAGTACGCGGACTCGGAGAAGTACCAGTTGCGCCCCCGCGACTGGGCCGGCGCGGAGGCCGCCGGGGAGAGCATCGCCGGGCTGATCGCGTTGCTCAACACGCTCCGGCGGCGCCACCCCGCGCTGCGCCAGCTTCGCGATCTGCACTTTCACCGCACCAACAACGAGCACATCCTGGCCTACTCCAAGCGGACGCGGACACCTCAGGCCGACTGCGTGCTGATCGTGGTCAACCTCGATCCACACCACACCCACGAAGCGACGGTCTCGTTGGATATGGAGCAACTCCAAGGGTGCGGCCTCACGCCCGCGCAGGAAGGTGGCGCCGAGCCCTTCCCGGTGTGCGACCAGCTCACCGGGACGACCTACTACTGGGGCAGGGACAACTATGTGCGGCTTGAGCCGGGCCGTGCGGATGCGTACGCCTCGTCAGCGCACATCTTGGCCCTGCGACCGTCCTCACAGACCGGAGGGTCACCCAACCATGAGCGTCAATGAGCCGGTCCTCGACACCTTCGAGGACACGCCCGACCGCGACCGTGATCCCGAGTGGTTCAAGCGCGCGGTCTTCTACGAGGTCCTCGTCCGCTCCTTCCAGGACAGCAACGGCGACGGCATCGGTGATCTGAAGGGGATCACCGCGAGGTTGGACTATCTGCAGTGGCTGGGTGTGGACTGCCTGTGGCTGCCGCCCTTCTTCAAGTCCCCGCTGCGCGACGGCGGGTACGACGTCTCGGACTACACGGACGTGCTCCCGGAGTTCGGCGATCTGGCCGACTTCGTCGAGTTCGTGGACGCGGCGCACCAGCGGGGCATCAGGGTCATCATCGACATGGTGATGAACCACACCAGCGACCAGCACCGCTGGTTCCAGGAGTCCCGCAGGGACCCGGACGGCCCGTACGGCGACTACTACGTCTGGGCCGACGACGACAAGGGATACGCGGACGCGCGGATCATCTTCGTCGACACCGAGTCGTCGAACTGGGCCTTCGACCCGGTCCGCAAGCAGTACTACTTCCACCGCTTCTTCTCCCACCAGCCGGATCTCAACTACGAGAGCCCGGCGGTCCAGGAGGAGATGATCTCCGCGCTGAGGTTCTGGCTGGACCTGGGCATCGACGGGTTCCGGCTGGACGCGGTGCCCTACCTCTACGCCGAGGAGGGCACCAACTGCGAAAACCTTCCTGCCAGTCACGGCTTCCTGAAACGGGTGCGGGCCGAGATCGACGCCCACCACCCGGACACGGTGCTGCTGGCCGAGGCCAACCAGTGGCCGGAGGATGTCGTCGACTACTTCGGCGACTACGACAGGGGCGGGGACGAATGCCATATGGCGTTCCACTTCCCCGTGATGCCGCGCATCTTCATGGCGGTGCGTCGCGAGTCGCGGTATCCGGTCTCGGAGATCCTGGCCAAGACCCCGCAGATCCCCGCCGGCTGCCAGTGGGGGATCTTCCTGCGCAACCACGACGAGCTGACCCTGGAGATGGTCACCGACGAGGAGCGCGACTACATGTACGCGGAGTACGCCAAGGATCCGCGGATGCGCGCCAACATCGGCATCCGGCGGCGGCTCGCCTCGCTCCTCGACAACGACCGCAACCAGATCGAGCTGTTCACCGCGCTGCTGCTGTCGCTGCCCGGATCGCCGATCCTCTACTACGGGGACGAGATCGGGATGGGCGACAACATCTGGCTGGGCGACCGGGACGCCGTGCGCACCCCGATGCAGTGGACGCCGGACCGCAACGCGGGCTTCTCCTCCTGCGATCCCGGCCGGCTCTTCCTGCCGACCATCATGGACCCGGTCTACGGCTACCAGGTCACCAACGTCGAGGCGGCGATGAGCAGCCCCGCCTCGCTGCTGCACTGGACCCGGCGGATGGTGGAGATCCGCAAGCAGAACTCCGCCTTCGGCCTCGGCAGCTACACCGAACTGCCGTCGTCCAACCCGGCCGTGCTCGCCTATCTGCGCGAACACGGCGACGACCTGGTGATGTGCGTCAACAACTTCTCCAGGTTCTCCCAGCCCACCGAGCTGGACCTGCGGCCCTGGACGGGCCGTGTGCCGGTGGAGTTGATCGGCGGGGTGCGCTTCCCGCCGATCGGCGAACTCCCGTATCTGCTGACCCTCGCCGGTCACGGCTTCTACTGGTTTCGGCTGCGTGAAGCTTCTGAGACATAAGGCGTAGAAGGGCGCCTTCCCGGCTTACCCCCAGTCCGCTGGGGGAAGCCTCCCCCTGGCAGGGCATTGGCCAGGGCCTCTCTCCGCGTTACGGGCCTCACCCGCACGGCCGTTCCTGCACGACACGTCCCGCACCATCAGGCAACCCACGCCTCAATCCGGGACACTTCGTGACATATCTCGCGCCCGGGGAAAGGACGTCATGTCGGATAGCTCCGCGCCCCGGGCTGCCCCGGCCGAGATCCCCCAGCTCGCCACGGGGCAGGGCAGTGCCCTGCTGCGGTCGCTGACCGGGCTGCTCGCCAACTGGCTGCCGGAACAACGCTGGTTCGCCGGCAAGGGCCGTCCGCTCGGCGAGCTGACCCTGATCTCGGCGACCGAGATCCTGCCCTGCGGCCCGGCGGGCACCACCCCCGGGCTGCTGCACCTGATCGTGCGCGCCGGCGCGAGCGCCGGCCGCGCGAGCGAACCCCGAGCGGCCGAAGGCGACTGCTACCAACTGCTGCTCGGGGTCCGCCCGGCGCTGCCCGAAGCGCTGGCCCCCGCGTTGGTCGGCCGCCCGACGGAGGGTCCGCTGCGCGGCCGAGCGGTCTACGAGGCGCTGCACGACCCCCGGTTGGCCGGGCTGCTGCTGGAGCGGCTGCGCGCCCCTGGACGGCTCGGCACCCTCTCCTTCGGCCGCGCGCCCGACACCACCATCCCCACCGGGCTCACCGCCCGGGTGCTCACCGGCGAACAGACCAACTCGTCCGTGGTCTTCGGCGAGGCCCATATCCTCAAGCTGTTCCGCCGGGTCAGCCCCGGGATCAACCCGGACCTCGAACTGCCCCTGGCCCTGGCCCAGGCCGGCTGCGCCCGAGTGCCGGCACCCGCCGCCTGGTTCGAGGCCAGCTGGCCGGGCGCCGTCGGCGAACCGCTCACCCTCGGCGTGCTCCAACCGTTCCTGGCCGGCTCGACGGACGGCTGGCAGCTCGCCCAGCTCTCCCTGGAGACCGGCGGCGACTTCACTTCCTCCTCCCACGCCCTCGGCATGGCCACCGCCGAGGTGCACGCCGCGCTGGCCACCGCGCTGCCGACGGAACGGCTGGCCGGGCACCAACTGGAGGCAATCGCAAGGGCGATGATGGAACGGCTCAACGAGGCGGCCGACGTGGTCTCCGCGCTGCGCCCCTACCGCGACGGGCTGCGCCGCGCCTATGTCGCACTGGCCGACCACGCGGCGCGCGGCGGCGCCGCGCTGGCGCAGCGGCTGCACGGGGACCTCCATCTGGGCCAGGTGCTGACCGTCGCCGAGCCCGCCGGCGGCGGCGACGCGCACTGGACGGTGATCGACTTCGAGGGCGAGCCGGCCAGACCGCTGGCCGACCGCCGCCAACCGGGCCCACCGGTGCGGGACATCGCCGGCATGCTGCGCTCCTTCGACTACGCGGCCTGCCAGCACCAGGTGCGGGGCAACCGGGGCGCGGCCGAATGGTCCCGCGCCAACCGGGCCGCCTACTGCGCCGGCTACGCGGCGGCCAGGGGCACCGATCCGCTGCGGGAACGGGAGCTGCTGCTCGCCTACGAGACGGACAAGGCGATCTACGAGGTGCTGTACGAGGCCAGGCACCGCCCCTCCTGGCTGCCGGTTCCGATGATTGCGATCCGCCGTCTGGCCACCGCCGGCTGACCGAGCCCCACTGATACGGCCGGCCCCTTTTCCAGCCCGCCCGAAGGAGACCCGCACCGTGAACCTGTCGGCCGAGGACCGCGCCCTGCTGCTCGAAGGGGCGCACTACGATCCGCACACGCTGCTGGGGGCGCACGCCGTCCCGAAGGGCACCCTCTTCCGCGCGCTGCGCCCGTTCGCGCGCCGCGTCCTGGTGCGGCGCCCCGGGGAGGCGGACGCGGCCCTCACCGATCTCGGCGACGGGCTCTTCGGCGCGGTGCTGCCGGGCCCGCCACCGGCCGAGTACCAGCTGGTGGTGGCCTACCGGAACGGCGACGAACAGGTGGTTCGCGACCCCTACGGCTTTCTGCCCTCGCTGGGCGAGCTGGATCTGCATCTGATCGCCGAGGGCCGGCACGAACGGCTCTGGGAGGCGCTCGGCGCCCGCCCGTTGACCCACCAGGGCGTCGCCGGCACCCGGTTCACCGTCTGGGCCCCGAACGCACGCGGCGTGCGGGTCACCGGGGACTTCACCCACTGGGACGGCACCGCGCTGCCGATGCGCTCGCTCGGCTCGTCCGGCGTCTGGGAGCTCTTCGTACCCGGCGTGGACGCCGGGGCGCTCTACAAGTACGACGTGCTGGGCGCGGACGGCGCGCACTCCCTGCGCGCGGACCCGATGGCGCTGCGCACCGAGTGCCCCCCGGCCAACGCGTCGATCGTCCACCGCAGCTCCTACGCCTGGGACGACGCCGCCTGGCTGGCCTCCCGCGCCGACCGCCCGGCGCACGCCGCGCCGCTCTCCGTCTACGAGCTGCACCCGGCGTCCTGGCGGCCCGGGCTCGGCTACCGCGAGCTGGCCGAGGAGCTGCCGGCCTATGTCGCCGACCTGGGCTTCACCCATGTCGAGCTGATGCCGCCCGCCGAACACCCGTTCGGTGGCTCCTGGGGCTACCAGGTCACCGGCTACTACGCGCCGACCGCCAGGCTGGGCGGTCCTGACGACTTCAAGCTGCTGGTGGACGCGCTGCACCGGGCCGGGATCGGGGTGCTGATCGACTGGGTGCCGGCGCACTTCCCCAAGGACCCCTGGGCACTGGCCCGCTTCGACGGCACCCCCTGCTACGAACACCCCGACCCGCGCCGCGCCGAACACCCCGACTGGGGCACCCTGGAGTTCGACTACGGGCGCCCCGAGGTGCGGAACTTCCTGGTCGCCAACGCGGTCTACTGGTGCGAGGAGTACCACGTCGACGGGCTGCGGGTGGACGCGGTGGCGTCCATGCTCTATCTCGACTACTCGCGCCCCGAGGGCGGCTGGCTGCCCAACGCGCACGGCGGCCGGGAGAACCTGGACGCCGTGTCCTTCCTCCAGGAGATGAACGCCACGGTCTACCGCCGCTGCCCCGGCGTGCTCACCGTCGCCGAGGAGTCGACGGCCTGGGACGGCGTCACCCGGGCCACCGAGCACGGCGGTCTCGGCTTCGGCTTCAAATGGAACATGGGCTGGATGCACGACACCCTGCTCTACCTCTCCAAGGACCCGGTGCACCGCGCCTGGCACCACCACCAGATGACCTTCGCCATGGCCTACGCCTACTCGGAGAACTACGTCCTGCCCATCTCCCACGACGAGGTGGTGCACGGAAAGGCCGCGCTGGTCTCCAAGATGCCGGGCGACTGGTGGCGCAGACGCGCCGATCTGCGGGCCTATCTGGGCTTCATGTGGTCCCATCCCGGCAAGCAACTGCTGTTCATGGGCCAGGAGTTCGCCCAGGGCGCGGAGTGGTCGGAGACCGAGGGCCCGCAGTGGTGGGTGCTCGCCGACGACTATGTGGCGGCCGGCGACCACCGGGGCGTGCGGGATCTGGTGCGCGAGCTGAACCTCCGCTACCGCGCGCACCCCGCGCTCTGGGAACGGGACACCGTGCCCGACGGCTTCACCTGGGTCGCCGCCGACGCCGCCTCGGACAATGTGCTGGCGTTCCTCCGCTTCGCCGCCGACGGCACCCCGCTGCTGGCGATCTGCAACTTCTCCGCCGTGGTCCGCCACGACTACCGGCTCGGGGTGCCGGGCCGGGTCAACGCCTGGCGGGAGACGCTCAACACCGACGAGGCCCGGTTCGGCGGCAGCGGCGTGGGCAACCCCGAACCGCTCAAGACCGAGTCGACACCCAGCCACGGACATCCGGCGAGCATCACCCCCACCCTGCCGCCGCTGGCCACCCTCTGGCTCACCCCGGCACCCGCGTAGCCGAGAGTCAGCGCGACTCGCGGTAGAAGGCGTCCAGCACCTCGCCCCGGCCCGCCCCGGTGTCGTAGCGGTACACCTCCCGGCCCTCGACAAAGACCGTGAGCGCCCGGCTCATCACGTCCAGCGGATCGCCCGACCAGATCACCACGTCCCCGTCGAGCCCGGGCCTGAGCGCGCCGACCCGGTCGTCGAGGCCCAGGATCTGCGCCGGGTTGGTGGTGATGGTGGCCAGCGCCCGGTCCCTGTCCAGGCCCTCCTTGACGCACAGCGTGACCTGGTGCACCAGGAAGTTGATCGGCACCACCGGATGGTCCGTGGTGATCGCCACCTTCACCCCCGCCCGGTCCAGGATCCCCGGGTTGGCCAGCGTCCGCTCCTTCAGCTCCACCTTGCTGCGGGTGGTGAAGAGCGGCCCGGTGATCACCGGGATGCCCCGCCGGGCGATATCGTCGGCCAGCAGATGCCCCTCGGTGGCGTGGTTGATCACCAGCCGGTAGCCGAACTCGTCGGCCAGCCGCATCGCGGTGGCGATATCGTCCGCCCGGTGGCTGTGCTGACACCACGGCAACGAACCGTCCAGCACCGCGAGCAACGTCTCCGACGTCAGATCCCGCTCGAAGGGCTTGCCCTCCTCCTCGGCGTGCGCCTTGCGCGCGCGGTAGTCCTGCGCGGCGGTGAAGGCGTCCCTGATCACCGCCGCGGTGCCCTGCCGGGTGGAGGGCAGCGTCTTCTTGTCCCCGTAGACCCGCTTGGGGTTCTCCCCCAACGCGCTCTTCACACTGGCGGGTTGACGGATCACCATGTCGTCGACGGTGCGGCCCCAGCATTTGACGGCCACGGTCTGGCCACCGATCGGGTTCCCCGAGCCCGGCTTGATCACCGCGCTGGTGACGCCGCCGGCCAACGCGTCACCGAAGCCGACATCCGCCGGGTTGATGGCGTCCAGGGCCCGCATCCTGGCCCCGTTGGGGTCGGTCATCTCGTTGGTGTCGTTGCCGGCCCAACCCTCACCCTCCTCGTGCACGCCGATATGCCCGTGCGCCTCGACAAACCCCGGCAGCACCCACCGGCCGGCCGCGTCGACGGTCCGCACCCCGTCGGGCACCGTCACCTCCGCGTCCGGACCCACGGCGGCGATCCTGCCGTCCACCACCAACACCGTGCCCCCGTCGATGGGAGCGCCGTCCACCGGCACCACATAGCCGGACCTGATCGCGATATCCATGGTCGGTGAACCTATCCCACCCCCGGCGCGCGCCCCCGGGCGCACACCAGTTGAGCTGGCAGAATCGATTCTGGCGCCAACGACCGCTTCTGGAATCGGGGTAGGGCCCATGGCCGAGAGGGCGAGGGGGAAGAACAGCATGACCCTGCTGGATCTTGCCGAAACGGTGTACCGGACCATGCCCGGCTACCGCCCGGAGGTCGTTGGAGGAAGACTCGTCGTGAACCCGCCCGCAGACGGTCGGCATGCCGACGCGTTGACCAGTCTCACCCTGGCGCTTGCCGTGCTGCACGGCCAGGAGACCCGGCTTCACCAGGCACGGGGCCTCTGGCTCCCCGGTGGAGACGACTATGTCGTTCCGGATCTCTCCATTGTGGACGCCGACTACGAACGGCATCTGGTGGCGTTCAACTGCTATGCGCCACATGTGTTTCGCCTGGTCGTGGAGATCACCTCCAGCAACCACGGCAGCGACACCGTGGACAAACCGCTCGCCTACGCACGGGCCGGCATCCCCGTCTACCTCATCGGGGACCGCCGCAACCGGCGGGTCAGCCTGCTGACCGACCCACGCGACGGGGAGTACCGCACGCGGTCCACCTATCTGTCCGGCGAGAGCTTTGTGCTGCCGGAGTCCGTCGGCGCCAAGGTCGAACTGGCCGCGGACATTCTGCTGGGGCCGCCTGCCTAGAGTGGCGGGATGTTCGGATATGACGAGGTAGCGGCGGCGGCCGGGCGGATCGACGGGCAGGTGCGGCCCGTGGTGCTCGCGCCCGGCGGTGAACGGCTGTGGTTCGCCCTGGAGTTCCTTCAGCACACCGGCTCCTTCAAGGCCAGGGGCGCGCTGAACTTCACCGCCGCCCAGCGGGCGGCCGGCCGGCTGCCGGCCGCCGGTATCGCCATCGCCTCCGGCGGCAACGCCGGGCTCGCCGCCGCCTGGGCCGCCGGCCGACAGGGCGTGCGGGCCACGGTGTTCGTGCCCACCACGGCCCCGCCGGTGAAGGTGTCCGCGCTGCGCGCCCTGGGCGCCGAGGTGCGAGGGATCGGCGTGGAGTACGCGGAGGCCGCCGAGGCGTGCGCCGCGTTTGTCGCGGAGAGCGGCGCGGTGGGCTCGCACGCCTACGACCACCCGCTGATCGCCGCCGGCGCCGGCACCCTGGTGGACGAGATCCTGGCCGCGCGCCCGACGATCACCACGGTGGTGGTCTCGGTGGGCGGCGGCGGTCTGCTGGCCGGCGTGGCCACGGCGGCCGAGGCGCGCGGCCTGCGCGTGGTGGCGGTGGAGCCGGAGGGCTCCCGCGCGCTGCACGCGGCGCTGGCCGCCGGCACGCCGGTTGATGTGCCGGTCTCCTCGGTGGCCGCCGACTCCCTCGGCGCCCGCCGCGTCTCGGCGGACGCGCTGCGCGCGGCCCAACGGCCGCATGTGCGCTCGGTGTTGGTGACGGACGAGGCGATCGTCGCCACCCGCCGCCGGCTCTGGCACGAGCACCGCGTCGCGGTGGAACACGCCGCCGCCACCGCCCTCGCCGGCACCCCCGCCCCCACCCCCGCCGAAGAAACCTGCACCATCCTCTGCGGCGCCAACACCACCCCCACCGACCTGGCGACGGCGTAGCCGCGACGGCGGCACAGCCGCACCCAGAACCACTCCCCCGCTGGCGGCGACTGCGCCGCCCCCACGGCGGAAGCAACAACCGGCGGGCACGCCGGACTTTCACCGACAACCGGGACGAACGACTGCGCCTGCCCCGTACCGGATGCGACGACCCGCTGGCGCGCCGGCGGAAACGAACAGCCGACCCGCCACGCCGGCCACCATCGATCCGGCGGTGATCGCCTCCGGCGGGAAAGGCGCCGCCAGGCCCCACCGACAGCGGGGCCCGCTGACAGGAATGGCTCCGCCACCCCCACACCCCGGAAGCAGCAATCCGCTGGCGCGCCGGCCCCACCTGGGACACCGGGGGCACCGGGAGCAACCCGGCCAGCAACGGGCAGCCGACGCGCCACGCCGGCCTCCGCCTCCGGCGGGAAAGGCGCCGCCAGGCCCCGCGCCCTGAAGCAACAACCGGCGGGCGCGCCGGGACTCGGCCGGTACCGGGCACACTCTGCCGAGCGATCGGTGTCGGCTCCGCCGGCCCCGTGCCATCGGTGTCCGGGGAGCAGTCCGCAACAACAGCCGCCGGTCGGCGGACATCAGCCGGCCACGGCGGTCACAGCGGGGCCCGCTGATACGTCGGCTTCCCGCCGCCGGCAGGCACCCCGCCGCGGACACCCCAGCGGCCGAACCGCCGGCAGGCAACCCGCCGGCAGGCAACCCGCCGGCAGGCAACCGGCGGGCCCGGGGTCCCGCCAAGACCGTTCGTCAGAACACCGCTTCGGTCTCGTCCATCCGGTTCTGCGGGACCCGCTTCAGTTCGGCCGTGGCCTCGCCCAGGGGGGTCATCACGATCTCGGTGCCGCGCAGCGCCGTCATCTTGCCGAACTCGCCCCGGTGGGCGGCCTCCACGGCGTGCCAGCCGAAGCGGGTGGCGAGCACCCGGTCGTACGCGGTGGGGGTGCCGCCGCGCTGGATGTGGCCGAGGATGACCGGGCGGGCCTCCTTGCCGAGGCGCTGCTCCAGCTCGCTGGCCAGTCGGTTGCCGATGCCGATGAACCGCTCGTGGCCGTAGGGGTCGATCTCGCCGCGCTCGTACGGCATGGAGCCGTCGGCCGGGCGGGCGCCCTCGGCGACGCAGATGACCGCGAACTTCTTGCCGCGTTCGAAGCGGTCCTCGATCATCTTGCACATGTCGTCGACCTGGAACGGCCGTTCCGGGACGCAGATGCCGTGGGCGCCGCCGGCCATGCCGGCCTCCAGCGCGATCCAGCCCGCGTGCCGGCCCATGACCTCGACGACCATGACCCGCTGGTGGGACTCGGCGGTGGTCTTGAGCCGGTCGATGGCCTCGGTGGCCACGCCGACCGCCGTGTCGAAGCCGAACGTGCGGTCGGTGGCGGAGATGTCGTTGTCGATGGTCTTGGGGACGCCGACCACGGGGATGCCGGCGTCGGCCAGCATCTTGGCGGCGGTGAGCGTGCCCTCGCCGCCGATGGGGATCAGGGCGTCCAGGCTCAGCTTGTGCCGGAACGCCTCCGCGTTGTCGCAGGCCTCGCGCAGCCGTGCGCGCTCCAGGCGGCTGGATCCCAGGATGGTGCCGCCCCGGGCCAGGATGCCGCTGACCTCGTTGATGTCGAGTGTGCGGTAACGGCCTTCGAGGAGGCCCTTGAAGCCGTCCTCGAACCCGATCACCTCGTCTTGGCGATCCACCACGGCACGGTGCACAACCGACCGGATCACCGCGTTGAGGCCGGGGCAGTCACCGCCCGCAGTGAGAACTCCGATGCGCATGAGGACCGCTCTCCTTGCTTGGCGCTGGATGGGGTGGGGTGAGGGTGACCGGCCTCGCCTTCGGGGCCGACGGGATTGTTTCACGAGAGGCTGGCTGCCGACCAATGGCGCGGCACACCCCTCCCGAGGGCGCGCGCGGGCCGGCGCGCGCCCCCGTCCCACCCCGGGTTACGGTCGGGGCGGGGGCGGCGAGAGCGGTAGGAACCAGGCAGCTACGGAGGGGGAACGGTGACCAGCAGCGTGTATGTGACCGGTATCGGACGCGGTGACGGCCGCCAGCTGGTGGAGCTGGGGGTGATGGAGCTGCTGACCCGGAAGGTGGACCGGGTCGGGGTGTTCCGGCCGCTGGCCCACGAGGGGCGGACGGATCAGGTCGTCGAGCTGCTGCGCGCGCGGTACCGGCTGGCGCAGTCGGCGGCCGAGACGCGCGGCATGGGCTATCACGAGGCCGCGGCGCTGCTGGCCGAGCGCGGAATGGACGAGCTGGTGGCCCGGCTGGTGCGGCACTACCACCGGGTGGCCGAGGAGTACGAGGTGGTGCTGGTCCTCGGCAGCGACTACGCGGACACCCAGCTGCCCGCCGAGCTGACGCTCAACGCCCGGCTGGCCAACGAGTTCGGCGCCCCGGTGCTGCCCGTGGTGGCCGGCGTGGGGCAGGACGCGGACGCCATCGCCGCCGAGGTGCGCAACGCGCACAACGCGTTCGCCGCGCTGGGCTGCGATGTGCTGGCCATGATCGCCAACCGGGTGCCGGGGCGGGAGGCCCCCGCCGTGGGCGAGGCGCTGGGCGGGCACCTGCCGGTGCCGGTGTACGTGCTGCCGGAGGACGCGGCGCTGGCCGCGCCGACGGTGGCGCAGGTCAGGGCGGCGCTGGGCGCCGAGGTGGTGTTGGGCGACCACGCGGGTCTGGCGCGTGACGTGCGGGACTACGTCTTCGGCGGGGCCACGTTGCCCACGTTTCTGCGGGCGCTGACGGACGGCTGCCTGGTGATCACCCCAGGCGACCGGGCCGATCTGCTGGTGGGCGCGCTGGCCGCGCATTCGGCCGGTTCGCCGCCGATCGCCGGGGTGCTGTTGACGCTGGGCGAGCAGCCGGACAAGGAGACGATGGCGCTGGCCGCGCGGCTGTCGCCCGGCACGCCGGTGCTCTCCGTCGGCGCGGGTTCGTTCGGCACGGCCACCGAGCTGTCGGGCCTTGAGGGGCAGCTGACGGCGGCGACGCCGCGCAAGGCCGAGCTGGCGTTGGGGCTCTTCGAGAACCAGGTGGACACCTCGGCGCTGACCGAGCGGCTGTCGGTGGCGCGCGGGGACCGGGTGACGCCGATGATGTTCGAGCACGAGCTGATCGAGCGGGCCAGGAGCGACCGGCGGCATGTGGTGTTGCCGGAGGGCACCGAGGAGCGGGTGCTGCGGGCGGCCGAGGTGCTGCTGCGGCGCGGGGTCTGCGATCTGACGCTGCTCGGCGAGGAGTCGGTCGTCCGCCGGCGGGCGGCCGAACTCGGTCTCGATCTCAGCCTGTTGGGGGCGGACGAGCCGACGGGACGACCGGGCCCTGTGGCCCGGGTGGTGGATCCGGTCAGCTCGCCGCTGCGTGAGCGGTTCGCCGAGATCTACGCGGCGCTGCGGGCGCATCGGGGGGTCAGCGAGGAGCTGGCCTACGACGTGGTGTCCGATGTGTCGTACTTCGGAACGCTGATGGTGCGCGAGGGCCTCGCGGACGGGATGGTCTCCGGCGCCGCGCACTCCACGGCGGCCACCATCCGGCCGGCGTTCGAGGTGATCCGCACCAAGCCGAACGCGTCGATCGTCTCGTCGGTGTTCTTCATGTGCCTGGCGGACCGGGTGCTGGTGTACGGCGACTGCGCGGTCAACCCGGATCCGGACGCTGCCCAGTTGGCGGACATCGCGATCCAGTCGGCACACACCGCGGCCGAGTTCGGGGTGACGCCCCGGGTGGCGATGCTGTCGTACTCGACGGGCACCTCGGGTTCGGGTTCGGGCGTGGACAAGGTGCGCCAGGCCACCGAGCTGGTGCGCGCCGCGCGCCCCGACCTGCTGGTGGAGGGCCCGATCCAGTACGACGCGGCGGTCGAGCCCTCGGTGGCCGCGACCAAGCTGCCGGACTCGGAGGTGGCCGGGCAGGCCACGGTGTTGATCTTCCCGGACCTCAACACCGGCAACAACACCTACAAGGCGGTGCAGCGGTCCGCCGGCGCGGTGGCCGTGGGGCCGGTGCTGCAGGGGCTGCGCAAGCCGGTGAACGACCTGTCGCGGGGCGCGCTGGTGCAGGACATCGTGAACACGGTGGCGATCACGGCCGTTCAGGCCCAGGAGGCCGCCGCCCGTACCCGAAAGGACGCCTCGGCGTGAATGCCCGTTTGGTGCTGGTGCTCAACTCCGGTTCCTCGTCGTTGAAGTACCAGCTGCTGGACATGGCCGACGAGCGGCGGCTGTCCTTCGGTCTGGTGGAGCGGATCGGGGAGCGCGGGCCAGGCCGGCTGACGCACACCCCGGCCGCCGGGGAGCGCAGGGAGCGCGAGCTGCCGGTGCCCGACCACGCGGCGGCGCTGCGCGCGGCGGCCGACGAGCTGGCCGCCGACGGCCACGGCCTGGACTCCCCCGAGCTGGCGGCCGTCGGCCACCGGGTGGTGCACGGCGGTCGGCGGTTCACCGCGCCGACGCTGGTGGACGACGGGGTGGAGGCCGAGATCGAACGGCTGGTGCCGCTGGCGCCGTTGCACAACCCGGCGAACCTGGCGGGCATCAGGACGGCGCGGGCGCTCAACCCCGGACTGCCCCAGGTCGCCGTCTTCGACACGGCGTTCCACACCACCATCCCGGACCACGCGGCGTGTTACGCCATCGACGCCGACACGGCGGCCGAGCACCGGATCCGGCGCTACGGCTTCCACGGCACCTCGCACGCGTTCGTCTCCCGGCGCACCGCCGAGCTGCTGGGCCGGGAGCCGGCCGAGGTCAATGTGATCACGCTGCATCTGGGCAACGGCGCCTCCGCCGCGGCGGTGGCGGGCGGGCGCTGCGTGGACACCTCGATGGGGCTCACCCCGTTGGAGGGCCTGGTGATGGGCACCAGGTCGGGGGATGTGGACCCGGCCGTGGTGTTCCATCTGTCGCGGGTGGCGGGGATGTCGGTCGGGGAGATCGACGAACTGCTCAACTCCCGTTCCGGGCTGCTGGGTCTGTGCGGCGACAACGACATGCGGGAGGTGGTCCGGCGGATGGACGAGGGCGATCCCCGGGCGAGGCTGGCGTTCGACGTCTACATCCACCGGCTGCGTTCGTACCTGGGCGCCTACTTCGCGCTGCTGGGCCGGGTGGACGCGGTGGCGTTCACGGCCGGCGTCGGGGAGAACGCGACCCGGGTGCGAACGGCCGCCGTCAGCGGCCTGGACGGGTGGGGGCTCGCCGTCGACGAACGGCTGAACACCGCGCCCGGCCGAGGACCCCGGATCATCTCCCCGGAGTACGCTCGATGCGCGGTCGCCGTGGTGCCCACGGACGAGGAACTGGAGATCGCCATCCAGGCATTCGCCCTGGTCGGAAGCTGACCTGGGCTAGCCTGAGCCCGCAAATTATTCCACCATGGAACAAAACGATAGGATCGCTTCCATGCGCCGCTCCAAAATCGTCTGCACCCTGGGTCCCGCCGTCGACTCCTTCGACAATCTGAAGGCTCTCATCGACGCCGGAATGAACGTGGCCCGCTTCAACTTCAGCCACGGCAGCCACGAGGAGCACGAGGAGCGGTACCACCGACTCCGCAAGGCAACGGAGGACTCCGGCCGCGCCGTTGGTGTGCTGGCCGACCTCCAGGGCCCCAAGATCCGCCTGGAGACCTTCGCCAACGGCCCGGTGGAGCTGGAGCGGGGCGACGAGTTCACCATCACCACCGAGGACGTCCCCGGCGACCGTTCGATCTGCGGCACCACCTACAAGGGCCTGCCGGGGGACGTCTCCAAGGGCGAGACGATCCTGATCAACGACGGCAACGTCTCCCTCCAGGTGCTGGAGGTGGAGGGCCCGCGGGTGCGCACCATCGTCATCGAGGGTGGCGTCATCTCCGACCACAAGGGCATCAACCTGCCCGGCGTGGCCGTCAACGTCCCCGCCCTGTCCGACAAGGACGTGGAGGACCTGGAGTTCGCCCTCCGCCTCGGCGCCGACATGGTCGCGCTGTCCTTCGTGCGGAACGCGGAGGACGTGCGGGACGTGCACCGGGTGATGGACCGCGTCGGCCGTCGGGTCCCGGTGATCGCCAAGGTGGAGAAGCCGCAGGCGGTGGAGAACATGGAGGAGGTCGTCCTGGCCTTCGACGGGGTCATGGTGGCCCGGGGCGATCTGGCGGTCGAGTACCCGCTGGAGCAGGTCCCGATGGTGCAGAAGCGGCTGATCGACCTCTGCCGCCGCAACGCCAAGCCGGTGATCGTGGCGACCCAGATGATGGAGTCGATGATCACCAACTCCCGTCCCACGCGCGCCGAGGCGTCCGATGTCGCCAACGCGATCCTGGACGGCGCGGACGCGGTGATGCTCTCCGCCGAATCGTCGGTCGGCCGGTATCCGATCGAGACGGTCAAGACCATGTCGAAGATCGTGGTGGCCGCCGAGGACGAACTGCTCTCCCGTGGCCTGCAGCCGCTGGTGGCCGGCAAGAAGCCGCGCACCCAGGGCGGTTCGGTCGCCAGGGCGGCGGCGGAGATGGCGGACTTCCTGGACGCCCGCGCGCTGATCGCGTTCACCAAGTCGGGTGACACCGCGCGCCGGCTCTCCCGCTACCGGTCGTTGCAGCCCATCCTGGCCTTCACCACCGAGGCGGCGACCCGCAACCAACTCACCCTGAGCTGGGGCGTGGAGACCTTTGTGGTGCCGCTGGTCAACCACACGGACGAGATGGTGGAGCTGTGTGACGCCGAGCTGTCCCGGCTCAACCGCTACGAGACCGGCGACACGATGATCATCACCGCCGGTTCCCCTCCCGGGGTTCCCGGCACCACCAACATGGTCCGGGTGCACCACCTGGGCGGCCACGGCGGCGTCTGACCGTCGGAGAACCACATACGAGGATCCCCCGGCCCTTCGAAGGGCCGGGGGATCCTCGTATGTGGGGGGGCGGATCAGGGAACGGTGGGGCCGTCGGTCGTGGTGTAGATGTGCATGCCGGCCATGTTGAGGGTGCCGCCGAACTGCCCGGCCTGGGTCACGAAGACATCGGTGAAGTGCGCGATGGGCAGGTCGATCGGGGGCTGGTGCTCGGGGTCGAAGACCACCGGGATCACGCCGAAGAGATTGCCCTCAAGACGCTCGGTGTACATGGTCACCGTGCCGTCGCGGAAGGTGGAGTTGGAGCCCGGATCGGTCGCCACGTGGTAGCGCAGGCCGCCGGGGGCGTCCACGATCTGGTGCAGATCGCCGATGTCGAGCTTGTCGGCGGTGAACTTCAGCACCTGCTTGACGGTGCCGTTGGCGGTGGTCACGTTGACCACGCCGTGGTAGCTCAGCCCGCGCAGGGTGAGGTAGGAGGCGTCGAGGTACCAGGGCTCGTCGGGGAGGGTGAGCGCGGTGGCCTCGGCCACGCCGGGGACCTGCCGCTCCTCGGGGCAGGGGAACGGCTCCAGCCCGTCGTCGCCCGCGCCCTCCGCACCGGCCTCGCCGTCCTCCGGCTCCTGCTGCTGTTCGCCGCTGTCGGCGGCCGGTCCCGCCGGTTCGTCGATCTCCTCGGGCCGGCCGGGCTCGGGGTCGGCGGCGACGGTCGGCTCGGGGTCGGGCTCGGCGGCCACCCGCGGCTCGTCCGGCCCCTCGGGGCGGGCCGGCTCCTCGGGCTCCGCATCGGCGCGCTCGGCGGCCTGTTCGGGCGGCTCCTCCGGATCCCGGGCGGGATCCGCCAGTTCCTCCTCGGCCAGGGCCTCCTGGCGCGCCCGCTCCCACTCGCGGCGTTCGCCCGGGGTCAGCAGGTCGAGGATGCCCTCCCCCAGGTCCTCCAGGCCCCGCCCGAGGCCCAGCGGGTCCCACGGGTCCCAGCCAGGGCCCGGGTCCTCGTCGGCCGGCTCCTCGGGGTCCTGCTCCTCCGGGGGGTGCGGGGCCGTGTCGTCGGCGGGCGGCGGGGCCTCGTCCTGGCCCGTGCCCGGCTCGTCCGGTGGCTCCTCGGTCGGCGGATCCGCCGGCTGTTCGTCCGCGCCTCCGGACCCCTCGTCGGCCGGCTCCTCGTCTGCCGGCTCCTCCGTGACCCCGTCGGCGGGTTCGTCGGAGGCTTCGTCCGGTGTCTCCTCGGACTCCGCCGGCTCGTCGGGCATCTCCACGCACGCCCCGGGGCGGAACGGGTTCTCCGGCTGGGGCTCGGCCTTGGCCAGCGGGGAGGTGAATCCCATGCCCAGCAGCGCGGCCGACGGCATCGCCGCCAGCGCTATGGCCTTGCCGACCGGCATGTGCAACCGGCGCAACAGGGATCGACGCGGAGCGGCGTGCCGGGGCTCCTCGCCTTCCGTGGTCGCTATGTCATCAGTCGGCACGTTGGTTTCCCTTCCCCGGTTCCTCCCCGTGCGCCGGCGCGTCGCCGTCGAAGGAGGACAACGCGCTCCCGGTGCCGGGGGTGGCGACCGGCGGCTCCCGGTCTGCGTGATCGGCCCCGTCCAGGGCCGACTCGGCCGGTTCGGCGGGCTCACCCGGCAGCCAGGCGATGCTCATGCCGCCGCCCACCATCCCAAAGACAAAACCCACCAGAAAACCGCCGAAGTTGGACACGACCAGCGAGACCAGCGACAGCAGGATGGCGGCCACCCCGGCGAATATCCGCACCTGCGGCTGGAACCATATGGTCAGCCCCAGCACGACCAGCAGGATGCCGATGACCATCGACCCGGCGCCGGCCGTGGTGGCCATTCGGATGGTCAACTGCCCCAACGTGAGGTTGGCGTAGGGGAGATAGGCGATGGGGAGTCCGGCGATCATGGTGAAGAGCCCGGACCAGAACGGGCGGCTCCACCGGAAGTGACGGAACGCCAGCCTTCCGCGGGTGAAGAGCGAAAGGCTGGGCTCGACATCGGTGTTGGTGCTCACGGCACGTACTCCCCTAGGCGCGGTTCAGTAACGGGATGCACGATACGGCGGCGATCCCTGGGGCAGAGACACACCTCCGCCCTGCCCCAGGCGCGACTGTCAGGCGTGGACCCTCAGAAGCACTCGTTCTTGCCCCGCTGCACCGACAGGCTCAGGTCGGTGAGCTTGAAGGAGCCGGCCGAGGTGGCCCAGGCCGTCTGCCGGACGTCCTCCAGCAGGGCCCAGTCGGACTGCTGGGCGAACGACCCCGGCTGCGCACCCGATTCGGGGGTGGGTCCCTTGGTGGTGGAGCCGACGGCCACGCCGATGTCCAGGTCGCCGAACGTGGCGTCCCCGTTGAGCTGCACCAGGTCGATGAAGAGGTTCTCCGCCTCGACCGGGTTGTCCGGGTTGGTGCCGGCGCCGATCCTCACGGTGACATCCCCGAAGAACGGAACGGGAATGACCACCGACTGACAGAGGTTGGTGATGGTGGCATGGTCGAACGCCGAGACCACCACCGGCCTCTCCTCGCCGCCGGACGGGGTGACCAACGCCCCGTACTGGACGAACCCCTCGCCGTCGAGCTCGTCAAGGCTCACCTTGAACTGCTGACCCGACACGGCGAACGAGGCCGCGAGGGCCCCCTGGGCGAGGGCGACGCCTATCGCTGCGGTCGCGGCCACGCTCGGCACCATGACCAGACCGAATCGCCGCCATCTGGTGCCGCCGCGAGCCTGTGACTCCATGACTTCCTCCTTCTCGGACGAACATCTCCCCTGACCCCGACGTCGGTTGCCGCGACAGGCGCGGCAACCACCGGGCGGGAGAAGCGCCTTGCCACCGGCGACAACGCTCCGGCGGCAGCCACTGGCCGCGTGGGGAGCGGCCTTCCGGTGACGTGACACAGGCCCTGCGCTCGGGCGGGAACCCCCGCGCCACGGCCGACACGTGACCGAGTCGGCCCCGCCGATCGTGGTCTATCTCACGGCACGACACAAGAGGATCGTTACTTACCAGTAATGGAGATATGGCAGATCGAGGTAGATCACGCCCGCCCTCACACGGAGGGTGCAGGCCCCAAAACACCCCATAGAGCCCCCAAGCGCGACCAAACAATGAGTCGCGCAACGCACACATGACGCAATGTGACGGCGGTCACGATTACCAATTTTTAGTAAAACGTGACCGCCGGCAGCGTATGAGAGCGGTTTTGCTCAGAAGAGCACCCGGGCCAACGCGGCCCGGGCGGAGGTCACTCGGGGGTCGTCGGCGCCCAACACCTCGAAGAGCTCCAGCAGTCGGAGCCGGGCGGTGTTCCGGTCGTCGCCGGCCGTCCGGCCCACCACGCCGATCAACCGGCTGAACGCGTCCTCGACATGCCCGCCGACCAGGTCGAGGTCGGCGACGGCGAGTTGGGCCGTGACATCGCCGGCGTTGTCGGCCGCCGCCTTGCGCACCCGCTCGGCGTCCAGACCCCGCACCCGGTCGAGCAGCTTGGCCTGGCCGAGGCCGAGGGCCGCCTCCTGGTTCCCCGGATCGCCGGCCAGGACGTTCTCATAGGCCTGGATGGCGCCGGGCAGATCCCCGGCGTCGAGCGCCGCGTGTGCGGCGGCCAACGCCGGATCGGTCGGCGGCTCGGCCGGCTCGGCGGCCTGCGCCTCGACGGCGGCCTCCGGGTCGACCGGCTCCCCCACGATGCCGAACTGCTCCTCGGCGGCCTGGATCAGCTGGTCGAACACCTGCCGGATCTGCGGCTCGGGGGCCGCCCCCTGGAACAGCGGCAGGGCCTGCCCCGCGATCACCGCGAAGATGGCCGGAATGCCCTGCACGCCGAACTGCTGGGCGATCCTCGGGTTGGCGTCGACATCGATCTTGGCGAGGACGATCTTCCCCGCGTACTCCAGGGTGAGCCGCTCCAGCACCGGGCTGAGCTGCTTGCACGGCTGGCACCACTCGGCCCAGAGGTCGATGACCACCGGCACCGAGGCGCTGCGCTGGACCACCTCCTGTTCGAAGGTGGCCTCGTCGACGTCGATCACCAGGGGGACGGCCGCCGCCTGCCCGTCCGGCTGGGCCGCCCGCTGGGCGCGGGCCTGCTCGGCCTTCTGCTTGGCCTCCGCGGCGGCCTTGACCGCGGAGAGATCGACGGCTCCGCTCATGGACATGTTGCGTGGCTGCATGGCACCAGTCTCCCCCCTCGGGGAATCGTTCCGGAACGCGGTCCCGCCACGCTCAGAAGCCGGGCGGCTCCACATAGCTTCCCCACTCGTCGCGCAGCACTCCGCAGATCTCGCCAAGTGTCGCCTCGGCGCGGACGGCGGCCAGCATCGGCGCGATGGTGTCGCCCCCGCCCCTGGCCGCGGCGACCAGCTCGGCCAGCGCCCGCTCCACGGCCGCGCCGTCCCGCGCGGCCCTGCGCCGCCCCAGCTCGCGCACCTGGTCGCGCTCCACCTCGTGGCTGACCCGCAGGATCTCCAACTCGTCGGTGACGGACGCGGTGTGGCAGTTGACCCCCACCACCCGCTTCTCCCCCTTCTCCAGGGACTGCTGGTACCGGAAGGCGGACTCCGCGATCTGGCCGGTGAACCAGCCGTCCTCGATCCCGCTGAGCAGCCCCGAGGTCATCGGCCCGATGGGGTGCTCGGCCTGTCCCGAGGTGGCCAGGACGCGGCGGCCCCGTTCGGCGATCTCGGCGAAGATCCGCTCGGCGTCCCGCTCGATCCGGTCGGTCAGCCGCTCGACGTACCAGGAGCCGCCCAGCGGATCGGCGACCGAGGTGATGCCCGTCTCCTCCATCAGCACCTGCTGGGTGCGCAGCGCGATCTCGGCGGCGCGCTCGCTGGGCAGCGCCAGCGTCTCGTCCAACGCGTTGGTGTGCAGCGAGTTGGTGCCGGCGAGGATCGCGGACAGCGCCTCCACGGCGGTGCGCACCACGTTGTTGTACGGCTGCTGCGCGGTGAGCGAGACCCCGGCGGTCTGGGTGTGGAAACGCAGCCACTGGGCGCGCTCGCTGGTGGCGCCGTAGACGTCCCGCATCCAGCGGGCCCAGATCCGCCGGGCCGCGCGGAACTTGGCGATCTCCTCGAAGAAGTCGATATGCGCGTCGAAGAAGAACGAGAGCCCGGGCGCGAAGGTGTCGACGTCCATCCCCCGGCTCAGCCCCAGCTCCACATAGCCGAAGCCGTCGGCCAGCGTGTAGGCCAGCTCCTGGGCGGCCGTGGCCCCGGCCTCCCTGATGTGGTAGCCGGAGACGGAGAGCGGCTTGTAGGCCGGGATGCGCGCGGCGCAGAACTCCATCAGGTCGCCGATCAGCCGCAGATGGGGCTCCGGCGGGAAGAGCCACTCCTTCTGCGCGATGTACTCCTTGAAGATGTCCGTCTGCAGCGTGCCGTTGAGCACCTCGGCCGGCACGCCCTGCCGTTCGGCGGCCACCAGGTACATGCAGAAGACCGGCACCGCCGGGCCGCTGATGGTCATCGACGTGGTGACCTCGCCCAGCGGGATGTCGCGGAACAGGACCTCCATGTCGGCGGCCGAGTCGATGGCGACGCCGCAGTGGCCCACCTCGCCGAGGGCCCGCGGGTCGTCGGAGTCCCGTCCCATCAGGGTCGGCATGTCGAAGGCGACGGAGAGGCCGCCGCCGCCGTTGCGCAGGATGGTGCGGTAGCGCTCGTTGGTCTGCTCGGCGTTGCCGAAGCCGGCGAACTGGCGGATGGTCCAGGCGCGGCCCCGGTATCCGGTGGGGTAGAGGCCCCGGGTGAAGGGGAACTCCCCCGGCCAGCCGATGCGTTCGAAGCCGGCGTAGCTGTCCCCCGGTTCGGGGCCGTAGACGGGCTCGACGGGGTCTCCGGAGAGCGTGCTGAAATCGGCGTCCCTGGTGTGGGCCGCGTCGTACCGGGCCTGCCAGCGTCGGCGGCCCGCGGTGATGGCGTCAGCGTCCATGCGACCAATTTACTTGGACGTCCAACTATATGTCGAACGAAGAGCGGGAACTCCTCACCGGAACACCGGGAACGGGCCCCGGGCGGACGCCCTCAGGCGCTGACCGGCTCCTCGGAGTCCTCGTCCTCGACCAGCGCCTCGACCTCGGCCGTGACCCTGGGCTCGACGAAGAACGCGGCGAACGGGATGCTGCCGGCGACCAGCACCCACAGCAGCCTGCCGAACGGCCAGCGGGCCTTCTGCCCCAGGTCGAAGGCGAAGACCAGATAGATGATGTACAGCAGGCCGTGCAGCTGGGACACCACGAACGTCACATCGTCGCCGGTGTCGAAGCCGTACTTGAAGACCATGCAGGTACCGAGGACCAGCAGCATCACCGCGGTGACATAGGCCATGACCCGGTACCGGGTGAGCACACTCCGCTTCATGCCGGCGAGCCTATCGGGTCATTCCGGTCGTTCTTCGCCCGGGTCCTCGAAGTCCCTGGCGGCCAGCCGCAGCGGGCGAAGCAGCTCGAAGATGTCCTGACACTGCCCCTCGTCGTACACGCCGAGCCCGAAGTCCGCGGCCATCAGATCCCGCGTCGCCGCGTCGCAGACCTCGCGCCCCCGCTCGGTGATCGAGGCCAGCGTGCCGCGCCCGTCGTTGGGATTGGGCCGCTTGACCACAAGGCCCGAACGGACCAGCCGGTCCACGGCGTTGGTGACCGAGGTCGGATGCACCATCAGCCGCTCGCCGATCTTGGACATCGGCAGCTCGCCGGCCCGGCTGAAGGTGAGCAGCACCAGCGCCTCGTACCGGGCGAACGTCAGCCCGTACGGCTTCACCACCGCGTCGACCTCGGCCAGCAGGATCTGGTGCGCCCGCATGATCGAGGTGATCGCGGCCATGGAGGGGACGGAACCCCAGCGTCGCTTCCACAGATCGTCGGCGCGGGCGATGGGATCGAACGGGAGGCTGAGCGACTTCGACACGCCTGCGACCCTACCCGCTGGCCCGCGCGCCGGTACGGCCGTTCCGGTGACCCCAACCGGAACCGGGACGAGGTCCCGGCCGCCACCCCCGAACGGACACTCTCCGTCATGCCGCACCGACGGAGCGTTCCGCCCGTGGCACCATGACGCTCATGCCCGGCCCCCTCCTCGTGACGCTCCGCCGGCCTGCCCGCCGGCCCACGGTCGCCCTGGTCCTGTCCTCCCTGACGCTCACCCTGCTGGCGCTCGGCTGCTCGTCCGGCGGCGGCGAGGATCCTCCCGGCTCGGGCGCCGAGGGGCGCAGCACCCCGCTGGCCGAGGAGTCGTCGGAGTTCTGGGTCGATCCGGAGAGCCCGGCGGCCCGGCAGGTGCGGGACTGGGAGGAGTCGGGGCGGGCCGAGGACGCGCAGACGCTGCGCCGGATCGCGGACCGGCCGCAGGCCGTCTGGCCCACCGGGGAGGGTGATCCGGGCGGACAGGTGCGCGCGGTCGCCGAGGCCGCCACCGCCGAGGGCCGCACCGCCGTGCTGGTCGCCTACAACATCCCGCACCGCGACTGCGGCCAATACTCCCAGGGCGGCGCGGAGAGCGACGACGCCTACCGGCGGTGGATCGACGCGTTCGCCGCCGGCATCGGCGAGGCGGAGGCCCTGGTGGTGCTGGAACCCGACGCGGTGGCGCACACCCTGGACGGCTGCACGGCGCCGATGTACGTGCAGGACCGGTACGGGCTGCTCGCCGAGTCGGTCGAACGGCTCAAGCGCCAGCCGGGCACCCGGGTCTATGTCGACGCCGGCAACCCGGACTGGATCACCGACCCGGGGCGGCTGGCGCAGGCGCTGCGCGACTCCGGGATCGCCGAGGCGGACGGCTTCGCGTTGAACGTGTCCAACTTCCAGTCGCTCGAACGCAGCACCGAGTACGGCCGCGAACTGTCCGGGCTGCTGGACGGCGCGCACTTCGTCGTCGACACCAGCCGCAACGGCGACGGCCCCTGGGAGGAGGGCGGCGACGAGAGCTGGTGCAACCCGCCGGACCGGGCCCTCGGCACCCCGCCCACCACCCGGACGGACGACCCGCTGGCGGACGCCTATCTGTGGATCAAGCGGCCCGGCGAGTCGGACGGCGAGTGCCGGGGCGGCCCGGTGGCCGGCGAGTGGTGGCCGGAGTACGCGCTGGGGCTGGCGGAGCGCGCCACGGACTGAGGCTCGGCCGCCGCCCGTTCAGTCCCCGACCCGCACCCAGCTGGCCTCGGACGGGGTGCCGCTCTCGTCGGTGACGAAGACCATGTACCAGCCGGGCGGCACCAGGGACGGGTCCTCGGGCACCGTCAACGTGATCTCGCCGTCGCCGCGTTCCAGATCGAGCTGGATGGACCGCTGCTCCACGTCGGTGGTGTGGGTGACCGCGCTGGGGCGCATCAGCCGGGCGTTCTCGATCCGGCCGGCGTCCTCCGTCTCGTAGCCGATCTCCTCGCCGTACCCGACCTCCTCCGGCCCCTTGCCCAGCACCGGCCTGGTCTCCTCGCGCCCGTCGAAGAGATAGGGCGGGGTGAACACCTCGATCCGCTTCTCGAACTCGCCCATCCTGGTGTTGTCCCGGTCCCCGTAGAGCGGGTCGGAGCCGAACGTCGCCACCCGGCCGTCGGGCAGCAGCAGCGCCTCCGAGTGGTAGTTCCGCCCCACGGTGGGATCGGCCGCCGGCACGAACGCGTCGCCGGCCGGATCGTAGAACTGCGCCTTGAGCACGTCGCTGTGGCCGCGCCCCCGGTAGTCCGTCGAACCGCCCGAGGTGAAAACGGTGTCGTCGGGCATCAGCACGCTGCTGAGATAGCGGGTGCCCTGCGGCAGGCTCGGGCCCTCGCGGTAGGTGGGGTCCCGCTCGGTCAGGTCGACGATCGCGGTCCGCTCGGTCGACTTCTCGGACTCGCCCACGCCGCCCCCGCCCAGCACCATGAACCGCTGGTCCTGCGCCGGCGGCAGCAGCAGGGACGCGGACGTCTCCAGCTGGTCGGGATCGGAGATGCCGCCGATCTCCTCGAAGGTGTTCTCCTCCAGATCCCACAGGCCCGGCGTCCGGCCCTCGTCCGCGGGGCCGTAGCCGGCGTTGGAGCCGGTGTAGAAGATCTTGCCGCCCTGGGTGAGGAAGAGCGCCGGATAGGTCGGGAAGTACCGTTCGGGGCCCTCGGACCAGGTCTTGGTCTTCGGGTCGTAGATCTCGTTGACGCCCGGCACCACCTCGCCGACCTCGTCGAGTCCGGAGACGGTGAGCACCCGGCCGTCGGGCAGTGTGGTCAGCGTCGGGTACCAGCGGGCCTCGGCCATCGGGTCGACCGGGACATAGCGCTCGGCCACCGGATCGAACTCGTAGGCCACGTCGATGCCCTGGAAGTCCTGGTCCTCCAGGGTGAGTTGGTTGGCCAGACCATAGAAGTTGCGGGCGTCGTCGCCGGTCAGGCCGAGGATCTCGTACTGGGCCGGCTCGGTGGCCACGCCCTGCTCGCCCTCCTCCACCGCGGTGACGAAGACCCGCACCTCGCTCGCGGTGATCTCGATCTCGGGCTCGGCCGCTTCCTCCCCGTCGTCCCCCTCGTCCGCGGCCTCCCCCTCGGTGGCCGGCTCCGTCTCCTTCTTCTCGGCCGGCGGGACGGTGACCGTCGCCACGGTCTCGTAGAGCTGGCCGTCGGGGGCGCGCAGTCGGGTGCCCTCGGGGAACTCGCGCTTCTGGTCCGGGTCCTCGTTCTTGATCAGCATCGCGCCACCGGCGTGGGTGACGGCGTCCCCCAGCACCTCGTAGCGCGCGGTGCCGCCGGCCACCAGCATCCGGCCGTCGGGGAGCTGGGCGTGCCCGGCGCAGAACAGGTCGTCCGGCGTCCGCACCGTGGTGAAGGTGTTCTCCTCCGGGTCCCACAGGACGCTGTCGAAGGTGCCGGCGTCGAACTGGTCCTCGTTGTTGCCGGAGCCAGCGATCAGCAGCACCTTGCCGGTGTGCAGCAGGGCCGCGTGGATGGCGTTGGTGCGGAACTCCTCGGGGACGTCGACCACCTCCCAGGAGCCGTACCGCGCCTGGTACGCGGGCCTGGATATCCGGTACTCGTGCAGCCGCTCCTGGGCGAAGCTCACCGCGGCCGGCGCGTTCAGGCCCACCAGCAGCAGGGAGACGCCACTGCCCAGGGCGAGCTTCCGCAGGCGGGGGCTGGGGCGGTATCGGGTGCGTCGTGCGTGGCTCATAGGTCGGCTCCCACGGGACGTCGCGGCGGTCGCTCACCGCCTGGTTCGGTCGGGCGATCGTGGTCGGTCGGCGGCTCGGCGGGCAGCAGGGCCGGTCGGCGCACCGTGCCGAGGCGGGCCCACTGGCCCTGGGCGCGGTGTCGGCCCACGGCGCGTCGGCGCTGGTCGCGGCTGCTCCAGGCCCAGATGGCGGGGGGTGCCAGCGAGACGGCCAGGGCGATCACCGCCCAGGTGCGCATGGCCGCGTGGGTGTGGCCCAGCGCCATCGAGACCAGCAGGGCCACGGTCAGCAGCGCGGCCCAGCCCAGATGCCAGCGGAAAGTCGCCGGCTGGTCGGGGCTGGCGGCGCCGCCCTTGGGCGTGACCACAAAGGTCGACTTCCGGCACAGCAGCGTGTCCGCCAGTGAGCGCGCGTAGATCGGCGCGGAGAGCGCGGACATCAGCATCCCGGCGGTGCCGGAGGAGCCGGCCGGCTCGTGCGGCGAGACATTGTGCCTGCGGTTCCACACGTAGAGGCCGATCTGGAGCGCGGCCACATCGCTGTAGAGCATCAGCCAGACGGAGGACGAGACCTGCGTGCCCGAGGCGCCGAGGACCAGATAGAGCACACAGCCCAGGACGCCCAGCGTCCAGGTGATCGCGGCCATCGGGTAGAAGGCCAGCATCAGCGAGTAGTTGAGCAGGGTCCCGGGCCGGTGCGGGGCGCCACCCCGGCCGTACTGGCGCAGCAGCGTCTCGTAGGTCCCGCGCGACCAGCGCAGCTGCTGGGTGAAGAAGTCCGTCCAGGACGAGGGCCCCTCGCCGACGGCCAGCACGTCGGGGGTGTAGACGGACCGCCAACGGTTGCCGGTCTCCGGGTTGACGGTACGGTGCAGCTCGAAGCCGGTGGCCATGTCCTCGGTGACGGAGTCGCGCAGCCCGCCGATGGACCGCAGCGCCGAGATCCGCACCGCGTTGTTGGTGCCCACGAACATCGGGGAGCCGTAGCGGTTGCCGGCCCGCTGGATCAGCGCGTGGAAGAGGAACTGCTGGCTCTCCGCCGCCTTGGTGACCGGCCCGTCGTAGTTGCCGTACACCTGCGGGCCGACGACGAACGCCACGTCGGGGTCGCGGAAGTAGCCGAGCATCCGCTCCAGATAGCCGGGCAGCGGGACATGGTCGGTGTCCACGGAGGCGAAGATGTCGTAGTCCTCGCCGTGCGCGTCGAGCCAGGCGTTGTAGTTGCCGTGCTTGGTCCTCGCCCGGTGCGGTCCGCTCTCCTGGTTCCAGTGGGCGACGCCACGGCGGCTGAAGTGGTGCACATCGAGTTCGGCGCACATCTCGCGCGCGTCCTCGCTGTCGCCCTCGTCCAGCAGCCAGATGTCCAACGGGCCGACGTGCCGCAGCCGGGTGGCGCCCTCCAGGGTGGCCCGCACCATGGCGAGCGGTTCCTTGCCGGGGACATAGGTGGTGAGGAAGGCGACCCGGGTGCCCGTCTCGGGGAACACCGGGACGGGGTCCCGGGCGACCAGCGTGGCATGCGCCACCGAGACCACGTTGATCAGCCGGAACAGCTCGATCAGGGCGATGCACCCGAGCATCACGGCGTCGGCGACCAGCAGCCAGAGCGGCGCGTGGCTGCGCTCCGTCCAGTGGCTGGGCCAGACGAGCCACAGCAGCAGCACCAGGGAGAGCGTCGGCGCCAGCGTCATCAGCAGGGTGGCTCGTCTGCGGTGCGGCTCGCGCGTGATCAGGCCGCGGTACGCCACCCGGTACGCCGGGCCCGGCTCGGTGAGCGGGCCCGCGAGGCGGCTGAATCTCTCGTACTCATACCGCTCAAGCCACACGAAGTCCTCCGGATCGGAACAGAAACCCAAAGCCGACATATCAACGTCACGTCAGAAAGTGGGCTCTGTCGAACCGGAGCGGTCCGAGCGAGCGACCCGGGGTGCGCGGAGCACCCCGGGGAGACGCCTGGGTCAGGCGTTGACGACGCCCTCCTTGCGGGCCCGGGCGGCGATCACGGCGTCACCCTCGGAACGGCGCAGCCGCCGCTCGGCGAAGAAGCCGCCGACCGGCACCACGGACATCAGGAAGTACCAGGCGGCCGTCTTCAGCGGCCACTTGGCGCGGTTCCAGGCGTCGGCCCAGAACAGCAGATAGATGACGAACAGCGCGCCGTGCACGGCACCCAGCACGGGCACGGCGTTGAAGTCCGTGGTGCGCTTGAGCACCGAGCAGACCAGCAGCAGGAGGAAGGACACCGCTTCCGGCGCGGACACCAGACGCAGGCGGCGCAGGGCGGTGACGGTCTTGAGGTCCATGGAACGCGCTCTCTCGAAAGCTTGCGAAACTACAAACAGGGGTGAACAGGGACGAACAGGGGAGCCGGCGCATGTGAACGGATGCACAAGCATCGTCATTGTGGCAGCCCCGGGAACGATCAATGTCGGGGGGTCCGTGCCGTTCGTTAGGGTTCGGTCCCATGGACACCGACACTGGCACCCGCTGGCTCACCGAAGAGGAACAGCGGGCCTGGCGGACCCATCTGGAAGTCACCAGGCTGCTGGTCCACCAGTTGGAGCGGGATCTTCAGCCTTTCGGGCTGACCATGAACGACTACGAGATACTCGTCAACCTCTCCGAGTCCGACGGCCGCCGGATGCGGATGAGCGATCTGGCCGCCGCCACCCTCCAGTCCAAGAGCCGGCTGTCGCACCAGGTCACCCGGATGGAGAAGGCCGGGCTCGTGCGCCGGGAGCACTGCGACTCGGACAAGCGGGGGCTGTTCGCCGTCCTCACCGAGCACGGCTGGGACACCATGCGCGAGGTGGCCCCGCACCATGTGGCCTCGGTCCGCCGCCATTTCGTGGACCTGCTGGCCGCCGACGACCTGGCCGCCCTGGACCGCGCGCTGCGCCCGGTCGCCGACCATCTGCACCAGCGGCGCGGCAAACCCTAGGCTAGGCGATGCCGCGGGGCGCGGCCCGCGGATCGTTCTCGTCCGGGGCGATCGGGAGGCGGAGCGTGAAGAGGGCGCCGCCCTCCGGGGCCCGGCCGACCTCCAGGGTGCCGCCATGGCGGAGCGCCACGTCCCTGGCGATGGCCAGGCCGAGGCCGGCCCCGCCGTCGTCCCGGCTGCGGGCGTCGTCCAGCCGGACAAAGCGCTCGAAGATCCGCTCGCGGTCCGCCTCCGGCACCCCGTCGCCGTCGTCGGCGACCGCCAACTCGGCCCAGCCGGCGGCCTCCCGCAGCAAGACCCGCACCCGGCCGGCCGCGTGCCGCTGCCCGTTGTCCAGCAGGTTGCCCAGCACCCGCGCGAGCTGTCCGCGCGAACCGCGCACCGTGACATCGGCCAACTCGTCGATCGCCACCGGATGGCGGTCCCCGTGCCGTTCGTCCACCTCCGCCCGCACCAGCCGCGCCAGTCGCACCGAACCGGCCAGCGGCCGCTCCCCCGCGTCCAGCCGCGCCAGCAGCAGCAGATCGGCGGCGAGCACCTGCAGCCGCACGGTGTCCTGCACGGCGCCCGGCACATCCAACAGCTCGGGATGCGCGGCGCCCACCTCCAGCTGGGTACGGAGCGAGGCGATGGGGCTGCGCAGCTCGTGCGAGGCGTCCGCGACAAAGCGGCGCTGCCGCTCGACGGAGGACTCCAACGCGGCCAGGGTCTCGTTGGTGGTCCTGGCCAGCCGGCCCACCTCGTCCCGCGCGGTCGGCTCCGGCACCCGCCGGGAAAGGTCCTCGGAGCGGGTGATCTCGGCCATGCCCCGGCGGATGCCCTCCACCGGGCGCAGCGCGCGGCGGGTGACCAGCCAGGTGACGCCCGCCACCACGGCCAGCAGCGCCGGCACCCCCACCAGCATCGAGGTCCGCACGCTGTCGATCGCGGCCCGTTCGATATCGAGCGGGGCGCCGGCGTAGACGATCAGATCCTCGTCCCAGGGGGTGTTCACCTCGACCACGGCGAAGCGGTACTCGCCGGCCTCGCCGTCGATCACCGCGCTGCCGGTGACCGTGCCGATCTCGTCGTCCAGCTCGCCGGGTCCTGGCAGCCCCTCGTCGTCACGGGTCTCGTCGACGTCCCCCGGGTCGTCGTCATCGTCATCGTCGCCGTCGTCATCACCGTCGTCGGCGCGGCGTTCGTCCTGTTCGGTGGAGCCGCGTGGCGGGGCGTCGGGGGTGACCCGGGCGACGCCGGTGCCGGTGATCTCCTCAAGACCGTCGCTGACCTGGTGGACCAACCCCTCGCGGTCCACCACCTGGACCGGGTTGCCGTCGTCGAGATCCAGCTCGTCCGGCGGCCGGCCGGTGGCCAGCTGGGCCGCCACATCACGCCCCGTGACCTCGGCCTGGAGATCGACCTGCTCCTCCAGATTGCTCCGCAGCAGCCACAGCAGCAGCAGGCCGGCCGCCACCAGCGCCACCGCGACCACGGCCGTGGCGCCCAGCGTGGCCCGCGCCCGGACGCTACCCAGCACGCCGACCACCGCCGGCCTCCAGCCGGTAGCCGGCGCCGCGCACGGTGACGATCAGCCCGGGGCCCAACTTGCGGCGCAGCGCGCTGACATAGACCTCGACGATATTGGGATCGCCCTGGTAGGCGAAGTCCCACCCGTGCTCCAGGATCTCCGCCTTGGACACCACCTCGCCGGCCCGGCCGGCCAGCCGCTCCAGCACGGTGAACTCCTTGGCGGTCAACGGGATCTCACGTTCCCCCCTGGTCACCCGCCGGGTGGACCGGTCGACCACCAGATCGCCGACCCTCAGCTCGGGCGCCGCGCCCCGCCCGCGCCGGCGCAGCAGCGCGCGCACCCGGGCGACCAGCACCACATAGGAGAACGGCTTGGTCAGATAGTCGTCGGCGCCGGTGTCAAGGCCCTCCGCCTCGTCGTACTCGCCGTCCTTGGCGGTGAGCATCAGGATCGGCGTCTCGTCCCCGGCGGCGCGCAGCGCGGCACAGACCCGGTAGCCGTTCATGCCGGGCAGCATGATGTCCAGCACAATGAGGTCGTAGGAGCCCTCGGTGGCCTGATGCAACCCGTCGGTGCCGGTATGCACCACGTCGACGGCGAAGCCCTCGGCCCGCAGCCCCTGGGCCAGCGATCTCGCCAGCCGCTTCTCGTCCTCGACTATCAACACGCGCACGCGCCCAGCTTGGCAAACGAATGCTGAAGAAGTCTTCAGGTGCCTTCAGCTCGGCTTCAGCAAGGATGCGACACGGTGTGACCCGTTGGCATCGAGACCAACCATCGAACGAAGCTCGGGGAGGACCTCATGAAGCGCAACATGATCGTCGCGATGGCGGCAGCGGGCGCCGTGATCGCCGGTGGCACGCTGGCGGGCGTCGCGCTCGGCGCGGGCGGTGACGACAAGGCGAGGACGGAGTCGGCGGCGCTCAGCGGCACCAGCGTCTCGCTCCGCGACGGGGGGACGGCGGCCGGCGCGGGCGACGACGACCGGGACGACGAGAGCGCCGATACGCCTCTGGTGCAGGACGAGGACTCGGCGGCGCAGCGCGCCGTGGTGACCGCGCTGGCCGAGGCGCCGGGAGTGGTCACCGAGATCGACCTGGAGCGGGACGACGACGACCCGCGCGGCTGGGAGATCGAGATCTACGGCGAGGGCGAGCGCTGGCACCGGGTGCTGGTCAGCGAGGACGGCACGGAGATCCTGGCCAGCCGCGAGGGCCGGTCGGACGACGACGATGACGACGACGACCTCGCGGACGCGCGCAGCCTGCTGGCCGCCGAGACCAGCACGGACGCCCTGGCGGCCGTCGCGATCGCCGAGGCCCACACCGGGGCGCAGCTCCGCGAGGCGGATGTGGACGACGGCCGCTGGGAGCTGGAACTGCGCGGCGAGGACGGCACCGAGTACGAGATCGAGATCAGCCTGCAGAGCGGCGAGATCGTCGCCCAGGAGTCGGAACGCGACGACGACGATGACGACGACCACCGGGACGACGACCGGGATGACGACAACGGTCGGGACGACGACCACGACGACGCCTGACGCCCGGCCCCGCCGGGGCGCTCCCGCCCACCCGTCCCCCTTCTCGGGGCGGGTGGGCGGCAGTCATTCGGGGGTCGACAGCTCCTCGACGAGGAGGTCGGCCGCGCCGTAGGGGTCGAGTTCGCCGGACTGGACGCGGGCGGCCAGGGCCGCGAGATGGTGGTCGCCGCGGATGGCGTCCATGCGGGCCCTGAGGGCGGTCAGCGCGATGGTCTCGATCTCGCGGGCGGCCCGGCGACGGCGGCGTTCGACGATCGCGCCGTGCTCGTGCTGCCAGGCGGCGTGCTTCTCCAACGCGGCCACCAGCTCGTCCACCCCCTCGCCGCGCGCAGCGACCGTGCGCAGGATGGCGGGCCGCCAGTCGCCGGGGGCGCGCGGGGCGCCCAGGCCGAGCATGTGCTGCAGCTCGCGGACTGTGGTGCCGGCGCCGTCCCGGTCGGCCTTGTTGACGACGAAGACATCGCCGACCTCCAGGATGCCGGCCTTGGCGGCCTGCACCCCGTCCCCCATCCCGGGGGCCAACAGCACCACCGTGGTGTCCGCCTGGGCGGCGATATCGACCTCGGACTGGCCGACGCCGACCGTCTCGATCAGGATGACGTCGCAGCCGGCGGCGTCCAGCACCCTGACCGCCTGGGGGGCCGCCCAGGCCAGCCCGCCCAGCTGGCCCCTGGTGGCCATGGACCGGACATAGACGCCGGGGTCCAGCGCGTGCTCGTTCATCCGGACCCGGTCGCCCAGCAGGGCGCCGCCGGAGAACGGCGACGAGGGGTCGACGGCCAGCACCCCGACCCGCAGGCCGGCCCGGCGGTAGGCGGCGACCAGCGCCGAGGTGCAGGTGGACTTGCCCACGCCGGGCGATCCGGTCAGCCCGATCACCCGGGCCCGGCCGGCGTGCGGGGCCAACTCGGCCATGATCTCCCGCAGTCGGGGCGAGGCGTTCTCCACCAGGGAGATCAGCCTGGCCACCGCCCTGGGCTCGCCGCGCCTGGCCGCCGCCAGCAGCGCCGGAACGTCCCCGGCCGGCCGCCCCTCAGCCACGCGGCGCGCTCAGCAGCAGGGCGTCGCCCTGGCCGCCCCCGCCGCAGAGCGCGGCGGCCCCGGTGCCGCCGCCCCGGCGGCGCAGCTCGTGCGCGAGATGCAGCGCCAGCCGGGCCCCCGACATGCCGATGGGGTGGCCGAGCGCGATGGCGCCACCATTTGGGTTCACTCGTTCGTGGGAAACGCCAAGGTCCTTCATTGACTGCACGACGACGGCGGCGAACGCCTCGTTGATCTCGATCACATCAAGATCGTCGACCGTCAGTCCCGCCTTCCCCAACGCGTGCTGGATGGCGCGGGACGGCTGCGACTGGAGGGAGTTGTCCGGGCCGGCGACATTGCCGTGGGCGCCAATCTCGACCAGCCAGTCGAGGCCGAGCGCCTCGGCGCGGGAGCGCTCCATGACCACCACGGCGGCCGCGCCGTCCGAGATCTGCGAGGACGAGCCCGCCGTGATGGTGCCCTCGCCGGCGCCGCCGAAGGCGGGCCGCAGCCGGGCCAGGGTCTCCTCCGTGGTGTCGGGACGGATGCCCTCGTCCGCCTCGACGACCAGCGGGTCGCCCTTGCGGGTGGGGAGCGTCACCGGGGTGATCTCCGCGTCGAAGACGCCGTTCTTCCGCGCCTCGGCCGCCCGCTGGTGGGAGGCGGCGGCGACCGCGTCCTGTTCGGCCCTGGTGATGCCAAGCCGCGTGTTGTGCTTCTCCGTGGACTCGCCCATGGCGATGCCCTCGAACGGGTCGGTCAGCCCGTCGTGCGCCATCGCGTCCAGCATCTGCACCGCGCCGTACTTGACGCCGCGCCGGCCGCTGGGCAGCAGATGGGGCGCGTTGCTCATGGACTCCTGGCCGCCGGCCACCACCACGTCGAACTCGCCTGCCCTGATCAGCTGGTCGGCCAGGGCGATGGCGTCGAGCCCGGAGAGACAGACCTTGTTGATCGTGAGCGCCGGCACCGTCATCGGGATGCCGGCGCCGACGGCGGCCTGGCGGGCGGGGATCTGGCCGGCGCCGGCGGTGAGCACCTGGCCCATGATCACGTACTGCGCCTGCTCGCCGGTGATCCCGGCCCGCTCCAGCGCGGCCCTGATCGCCAGCGCGCCCAGCTCGGCGCCGGTCAGCGGGGCCAGCGAGCCGAGCAGCCGGCCCATCGGGGTGCGCGCCCCCGCGACGATCACCGAACGGCGTGCTGGGGAAACCGTCATCATGCACTCCTCGCGAGGGGAACGACCGGCGCCGGGTCGGAACAGCGGCCGGGCGACCAGGCTAGTAAACGACTGTTCACATCAATCTACCCAGGCCCCGTCGACCGGTCATCGGTGCGTACCTGTGACCGTGCGCACGTTGCGCTCGCACCCCCAATGCCGGTGGACTTGGGGCATGTTGACGCGCATCGATCACATCGGGATCGCCTGCTTCGATCTCGACGCCACCGTCGAGTTCTACCGGGCCACCTACGGCTTCGAAGTACACCACTCCGAGGTCAACGAGGAGCAGGGCGTCCGCGAGGCCATGATCCGGATCAACGGCACCGACGACGGCGGCGCCTCCTGGCTCCAGCTGCTCCAGCCGATCAGGGAGGACTCCCCCGTCGGCAAGTGGATGGCGAAGAACGGCGAGGGTGTGCACCACATCGCGTTCGGCACGGCCGACGTGGACGGCGACTCCGAGGCCATCAGGGACAAGGGCGTGCGGGTCCTCTACGAACAGCCCAGGCGCGGCTCGATGGACTCCCGCATCACGTTCCTGCACCCGAAGGACTGCCATGGCGTGCTCACCGAGTTGGTGACCGCGGCCGGTACCGACGGAAACCCCGGAAACCCCGACACCGTGGGAACCGTGGGAACCGTGGGAAGCACAGAGGACCCGGACGCCCACTGACGCCAGCCGCCCCGGCCGGTAGAGTGGCCCAGCCGGGGCTTTGGGGGCTTTTCCTCGTCCCGTGTTCGGCCGATGAGCCGACGACCGGATCAGCTTGACCACGACCAGGGGACAGATGGGACCGCAGGGTGCGGGGCTACGACGCCTACCAGGCTGACGACCACCTCTCGCGATTCGAAGCCGAGATGGAGCGGCTGAAGAAGGAGCGGGACAAGGCGGTCGACCACGCCGACGACCTCGGCTACCAGGTCGAGGTGCTGCGCGCCAAACTGCACGAGGTTCGCAGGATGCTCGCCGTGCGCCCGGTCTACGGCGATCCGTCCTCGCATGCCGAGCAGTTGCTGCGCTCCGCCCAGCACCAGGCCGACCAACTCCGCGCCGACGCCGAGCGCGAGCTGCGCGAGGCGCGCGCCCGGAGCCAGCGCGTGCTCCAGGAACAGTCGGAGCAGCGGTCCCGGATGGAGGCCGAGCTGCACGCCGAGGCCGTCGGCCGCCGGCAGCGGCTGGACGAGGAGCTGGCGCAGCGGCGTTCCACCGTCGAGGCCCATGTCAACGAGAACGTCGCCTGGGCCGAGCAGCTGCGGGCGCGCAGCGAGTCCCAGGCCAGGCGCCTGATCGAGGAGACCAGGGCCGAGGCCGAGCGCACCGTCAGCCAGGCCAGGGCCGAGGCGGCCCGGCTCACCGACGAGGCGCGGCAGCGGCTGGCGATCGACGCCGAGGCCGCCAGGGCCGAGGCCGAGGAGCTGCTGCGCCGGGCCCGCACCGACGCCGAGCGGATGCTGTCCGCCGCCTCCAGCCAGGCCGAGGAGGCCACCGAGCACGCCGAGCGGCTGCGCAGCACCACCGCCCAGGAGACGGAGAGCGGTCGACGGGAGGCCGCCGCGCTGGTCCGCAAGGCGGAGGAGCGGGCCGGCGAGGCGGAGAGCGCGCTGCGGTCGGCCCGCGAGGAGGCCGAACGGCTGCGCCGGGAGGCCGAGGAGGAGGCCGAACGGCGCCGTTCCGACGCCGAGTCGGAGTACGAGCAGCGCACCGCGACCGCCAAGGCCGAGGTCGCGCGGATGGTCAGCGAGGCCACCGCCGACGCCGAGCGCCGCAGGACCGAGGCGCAGAACGCGCTGGACGAGGCCAGGGCGCGGGCCGAGCAGATCGCCGCCGAGGCCGGCGAGGAGGCCAGGTCCCGCTCGGCCGAGGAGTACGCGGCGCAGCTCGCCGAGGCCGCGCGCACCGCCGAGGAGGTGCTCAACAAGGCGTCGGCCGAGGCGAAGTCGACCACCAGGGCCGCCACCGAGGAGGCCGAACGGCTCCGCGCCGAGGCCGAGGCGGAGGCCGACCGGCTGCGCGCCGAGGCGCACGAGACGGCCGAACAACTGCGGGGCGCCGCCCAGGACGACACCGAGGAGTACCGCGCCAAGACCGTCGAACTGCAGGAGGAGGCACGCCGACTGCGCGGCGAGGCCGAGCAACTGCGCGCCGAGGCGGTCGAGGAGGGCGAGCGGATCAGGACGGAGGCCCGCCGGGAGACCGTCTCGCAGATCGAGCAGGCCGCCGCCTCCGCCGAGGAGCTGCTGGCGCAGGCCAAGTCCGACGCCGAGGAGACCCGTTCGGCGGCCACGGCGGAGAGCGAACGCGTCCGCACCGAGGCCATCGAGCGCGCCACCACCCTGCGCAACCAGGCCGAGCAGGCGCTGAAGCGGGCGGCCGGCGAGGCCGAGCGACTGCGCGCGGAGGCCGCCGAGCACGCCGAGCGGGTCCTGGGCGAGGCCAAGGAGGCCGCGGCCCGGCTGCGCGAGGAGGCCAAGGAGGCGGGCCGCGCCGAACGCGAGGCCGCCAGCGCCGAGTTGACGCGGCTGCGCGAGGAGGCCGGCCAGCGTCTGACGGCGGCCGAGGCCGAGCTGACGCAGGCCAGGGCCGAGGCGGAACGGCTGCGCGCCGAGGCGCACGAGGCCGCCGAGCAGGTGCGCGCCGAGGCCGCCGAGCGGATCAGGACGCTCACCGAGCAGTCCGAGCAGTCCGCCGACACGCTGCGCCAGGAGGCCGCCGCCGACGCGGCGCGGGCGCGCGCCGAGGCCGAGGAGCTGGCCGTCCGGCTGCGCGGCGAGGCGCTGACCGAGGCCGACCGGCTGCGCGAGGAGGCCGCCTCGGCGGCCGACCGGGTGCGCGCCGACGCCGCCTCGGCGGCCGAGCGCACCGCCGGCGAGGCCGCCGAGGCGTTGGGCGCCGCGCAGGAGGAGGCGGCGCGGCTGCGCGCCAAGGGCGACAGCTTCCTGGCCGAGGCCAGGGACGAGGCGCACCGGGAGCGGGCCCAGGCGCACGAGCAGAGCGAGGAGTTGCTGGCCTCGGCGCGGACCCGGCTCGACGAGGCGGAGCGCCGCGCGGAGACGCTGGTCTCGGCCGCCGAGCACAAGGCCCAGCAGGTGCGGGACTCGGTCGCCGGGCTGCGCGAGGAGGCCGAGGCGGAGATCGCCACGCACCGCGAGGAGGCCGAGCGGGCCGCCGCGCGGGTGCTGCGGGAGTCGGCGGAGGAGAAGGAGGCCGCCGCCGCGCTGGCCGAGCGGACCGTCCGGGAGGCCATCGAGGAGGCCGAGTCCACCAGGAGCGGGGCCGCCGCCGAGGCCGAGCGGGTCAGGGCCGAGATCGAGGCGCTGCGGGAGCGCGCGCTGGCCGACGCCGCGCGCCGGCGCACCGAGGCGGCCGCGCAGGCCGACGCGTTGGTGGCGAAGGCCAGGGACGAGGCGCGGAAGGTCACGGCCCAGGCCGAGGAGCACGCGGACGGCATGGTGGCCGCCGCGCGCGGGGAGTCGGCGCGGCTGTTGGAGTCGGCCAAGGTCTCGGGCAGCGAGTTGGTGGAGCGGTCGAGGAAGGACGCCAACACCCTGCTGGACGAGGCCCGTCGGGACGCCGCCGCGATCCGGGAGCGCGCCGAGGAGCTGCGCCGGCGGATCGAGGGCGAGGTGGAGGAACTGCACGACCGGGCGCGGCGGGAGTCCGCCGAGCAGGCCAGGGCGGCGGGCGAGCGCGTCGACAAGCTGATGCGGGCGGCCGAGGAGCAGCGCGTGGAGGCCCGTGAGGCCGCCGAGAAGTTGTTGGCCGAGGCCAACTCCGAGGCGAGCAAGATCCGGGTCGCCGCGGTGCGGAAGGCGGAGACGCTGCTCAAGGAGACGGAGTTGCAGCGCACGGCGACGCTGGCCGAGGCGCGGGAGGCGCGGGTACAGGCCGAGCGGGAGGCCAAGCGCACCGTGGAGGAGGGCCAGCGGGAGTTGGACCAACTGTCGCGCAGGCGGGAGGACATCAACGCCGAGATCTCGCGTGTGCAGGACGTGTTGGAGGCCCTGGAGTCGTTCGAGGCGCCCAAACCCGCGGGGGCGGGGAAGCCGCCGAAGGGCCAGCCGGGCTCCGTCACCGCGGGCGCCGGCGCCGGCTCAACTCGCACCGGCGGCAAACGCTCTGGCGGCTAGCCACACGTTTGAGCGGAAGCGGCGAACATTCTCCACAGAGTAATGAGATCCGCTCGAAGACACGCCGACTCGCCCCCTAGGATGAAGCCTCCGAGGGCATGGACCCCGTCCGAATCGAAGGCTGATTCACATGCTTAGGAGCCACACCTCGAAGCGCAGAACGCCAAGCCCCGATCCCCTACTCACTCACCCGTCTGAATCGACAGGAACCCCATGAGCGACACTTCCTCTTCCCCATTCGGCTTCGAGCTAGTTCGGCGTGGCTACGACCGCGGGCAGGTGGACGACCGCATCTCCAAGCTCGTCGCGGATCGCGACGGTGCGCTGGCCCGGATCACCTCCCTGGAGAAGCGGATCGAGGAGCTGCACCTCGAAACGCAGAACGCCCAGGCCCAGATCACCGATGCCGAGCCGTCCTACGCCGGTCTTGGTGCCCGCGTCGAGAAGATCCTGCGTCTCGCGGAAGAAGAGGCGAAGGACCTGCGTGAGGAAGCGCGCAGGTCCGCCGAGCAGCACCGGGAGCTGGCCGAGGGCGCGGCCCAGCAGGTGCGCAACGACGCCGAGGCGTACGCGGCCGAGCGCAAGGCGAAGGCCGAGGAGGACGGCGCCCGGATCGTCGAGAAGGCCCAGGGCGACGCCGCGTCCACCCGTGCCGACGCCGAGAAGGACGCGGCGGCCAAGCGCGAGCAGGCCGACGCCCTCTTCGAGGACACCCGGGCCAAGGCCGCGCAGGCGGCCGCGGACTTCGAGACCAACCTGGCCAAGCGCCGCGAGCAGTCCGAGCGGGATCTGGCGTCCCGCCAGGCCAAGGCGGAGAAGCGGCTGGCGGAGATCGAGCACCGCGCCGAGCAGCTGCGTCTCGAAGCCGAGAAGCTGCGCACGGACGCCGAGCGTCGGGCCCGCCAGACGGTGGAGACGGCGCAGCGGCAGGCCGAGGACATCGTGGCCGACGCCAACGCCAAGGCCGACCGGATCCGCAGCGAGTCCGAGCGTGAGCTGGCCGCGCTGACCAACCGCAGGGACAGCATCAACGCCCAGCTGACCAACGTCCGCGAGATGCTGGCCACGCTGACCGGCGCCCAGGTGGCCGCGGCCACGCTGGACACCGACGACGGCGACGACGGTCTCAGCAAGGGCGTGCCCGCGCAGCAGTCCCACTGAATCGTCCCTGGTCGCCGCGACCGGGTCACTCCAATGGGCCGGGGCCCGCCGCCTGAACAGGCGGCGGGCCCTTTCGCGTCCTAGCGTCGGGAACATGATCGAGCTGGCGGGGTTGACCAAGCGGTACGGCCCGAGGACGGCGGTGCGCGACCTCAGCTGTGTGATCCGACCGGGCCAGGTCACCGGCTTCCTCGGCCCGAACGGCGCGGGCAAGTCCACCACCATGCGGATGATCCTCGGCCTGGACCGTCCGACCTCGGGCGAGGCCCGCGTGGAAGGCCGCCCCTACGCCCGGCTGACCGAGCCGCTGACGGTGATCGGCGCGCTGCTGGAGGCCAGGGCGGTCCATCCGGGCCGCACCGCCTACCACCATCTGCAGTGTCTGGCGCAGAGCAACGGCATTCCGGCCCGCCGGATCGGCGCCGTGCTGGATCTGGTCGGTCTGGGCGAAGTGGCCACCAAGCGGCCCCGGGGATTCTCCCTGGGGATGGGCCAACGCCTCGGCATCGCCAGCGCTTTGTTGGGCGACCCACGCATTCTGATCTTCGACGAGCCGGTGAACGGTCTTGACCCCGAGGGCATTCACTGGGTCCGCAATCTCATGCGAAGACTGGCCGCCGACGGCCGCACGGTGTTTGTATCCAGCCATTTGATGAGCGAAATGGCCCTGACCGCTGATCATTTGATCGTGATCGGCCAGGGCGAGCTGTTGGCGGACACCTCGATGGCACGGTTTATCGAGGAGAACGCCCGCTCCTTTACCCGGGTGCGGTCCCCCGAAACAGAGGGGCTGCGCGACCTGTTGGCCGAGGCGGGCCTGGACGCCACCGAGAGCACGGAAGGTACCGCCGGTGCTCTTGAGGTCTCCGGCGACCACACCGCGACCATCGGCGAGCGCGCCGCCGAACGCCGTCTGGTACTGCACGAACTGTCCCATCACCGGGCGTCGTTGGAGGAAGCGTTCATGCGGCTGACCCGGGAGTCCGTCGAATACCAGGCCCGTGGCGCGGGCGGGACGGAGAGCTGAGCCATGTCCCATGCCACCCAGGTGCTCAACTCCGAGTGGACCAAGATCCGCACGGTGCGCTCCACCGGATGGACGCTGGCCAGCGTCCTGGTGGTGACGGTGGGCTTCGGCATGCTGATCAGCGCGCTGATCCGACACGGTTTCGACGATCTCTCCCGCGAGGAGCGGCTCACCTTCGACCCCACCCTGACCAGCTTCGCCGGCCTTACGATCGGCCAGCTGGCGATGATCGCCTTCGGCATCCTGGTGGTGTCCAACGAGTACAGCACGGGGATGATCCGCGCCTCCCTCTCGGCGGTGCCGATCCGCGGCCAACTCCTCACCGCGAAGGTCGCGGTGGCGACGGCCCTGGCTCTGGCGGTCGGCATGGTCACCAGCTTCGCCACCTTTCTGCTCGGCCAGGCGATGCTGGGCGAACACCGCACGGACCTGGGCGCGCCCGGCGTGCTGCGTGCGGTGCTGGGCGCCGGCCTCTATCTGGGGCTGATCGCGCTCTTCGCGATGGGCGTCACCTGGATGCTGCGCAGCCCGCTGCTGTCGTTCGGGGTGCAGATCCCGTTCTTCTTCATGATCTCCAGCATCCTGGCCAACGTGCCGGCGACGGAACGCATCGGCGACTACCTGCCGGACCAGGCGGGTTCCCGCGTGCTGGCGGTGGTGGACAGCGGCGACTGGCCCTACGGCCCCTGGACCGGCCTACTGATCATGCTCGCCTGGGTGGCCGCCGCCCTCCTCGGCGCCTGGTACGTCCTCCGCCACCGCGACGCGTAGCCCTCGCCCCGGGCCGGGGTGAGCAGCCCCCGGACGGGGTGGGGACGGCTCCCGGAGAACGGGCCAGAACCAGCCACCGGATTGCCGGCCCCGGGGCCAGCCCCGGGAAGAACCCCCACCCGGCCGGGCCGCCGGGCCACCGGGCCACCGGGTCGCCGGGTCGCCGGGTCGCCGGGTCGCCGGGCAGGCTCCGGCCGCTTCGCGGTCGACCGCCACACGGCCGGCCCGCTCCCGGCCCGGGGCCGAAACCCGGGACGAGTCCCGCGAACCGACGGGCCACCGCCCGGGCCCCGCCCGCTTCGCGGTCGACCGCCAGGAAACCGAACCGCTCCCGGCCGGGTCCTGCCCCGACATGAACCACCCGGGCCGCGGAGCCACCGCCCGGGCAACGGCCCGGGGGTGATCCACCCACGCCAACGGGCCGGCCGGCCAGGCCCGAACCCGGCAGGAGCCGCACCGCTACCGCACAAGCAACGGTCCGGGGGGTGAGCCACCTGCGCCACCGTCCGGGGCCAGGCCCGCGCCGCTCTGCGGGGCGGTCAACTCCCCCCGCGTCCGGCCGTGTTCCCGCCCGGCCGGCCGGGCACCGTCGGCAACCGGCGGTGGCCCGTTCCCGTCGCACCCCGGAAGACGGCGAACGGGCGCCGGCCCCCGTTCGACCAACACCCCCCGGCCGGGCACCGCGCAGCGGCCCGCCGTCGCGATCCGTACCCCAAAAACCGGACGCCCGCCCGCGGGTGGCCGAGCCCCCGGCAGGGGACCGGTGCGGGGTTGGTACAGGAACTTTGCCTTGGCGTGAGGGCGAGCCGCTAGGGTCTGCGAAACCGGGGCGAGTTGTGGCCGTACCCACGCCCCACCCCAGACGACCAGGGTGACGCACGATGATTGAGGCAATCGGCCTGACGAAGAGCTTCGGCTCGAAGACGGCCGTCTATAACCTGACCTTCCGGGTCCAGCCCGGAAAAGTCACCGGCTTTCTCGGCCCGAACGGCGCCGGAAAGTCCACCACCATGCGGATGATCCTCGGCCTTGACACGCCGAGCAACGGATCGGTCACCATCGGCGGCTACGACTACCGCCAACTGCCCAACGCCCCGCGCCAGGTGGGTGCCCTGCTCGACGCGAACGCCAAGCACGGCGGGCGGAGCGCCCGTTCGCATCTGCTCTGCCTGGCCCAGCTGTCGGGCATTCCGGCGCGCCGGGTGGACGAGGTCATGGACGTGGTCGGCCTCTCGCAGGTCGGTGGGAAGCGTTCCAAGGGCTTCTCGCTCGGCATGGGCCAACGTCTCGGCATCGCGGCGGCGCTGTTGGGGGACCCACAGGTGCTGCTCTTCGACGAGCCGGTCAACGGTCTCGACCCGGAGGGCATCCGTTGGGTGCGTGAGCTGATGCGGCGGCTGGCGAGCGAGGGGCGGACGGTCTTCGTCTCCAGCCATCTGATGAGCGAGATGGCGCAGACCGCCGATCATCTGATCGTGATCGGCCGGGGGCAGTTGATGGCCGACCTGCCGGTGAAGACCTTTATCGAGCAGAACTCGACCAGTTTCGCGCGGGTGCGGGTCCCGGACAACGAGGAAGCGCAACGCGAAGCGTTGACCAGGGCGTTGGGGGAGGCCGGCGGTCAGGTGCTGGCCGAGCCGGAGGGCACGTTGAAGGTGACGGGCCTCGAACTGCCCAGGATCAGCGAGTTGGCGCACCAGGCCGATGTTCGGCTGTGGGAGCTGTCCCCGCACCACGCGTCCCTGGAGGAGGCGTATATGCGGATGACCCAGGGCGCGGTCGACTACCGCTCGACCGTCGACCAGCGGGCCGGGCTGCAGGGCCCGCCGGTCGGCTACGCACAGGGCTACGCCCCGCCGCAGGGGCCGCCGCAGGGCGGGTATCTGGTACCGGAGGCCGTGCCGGCCGGTGGCTATGGCGCGCCGCCGGCGCCCGGTGGTTACGGCGTGCCGCCCGCGCCCGGCGGGTACCAGACGCCGCCGCCCGGACAGGTTCCGCCGCCGCCCGCGCAAGGCCCCGCCCCGTTCAGCCCCAAGGACGCCCGATGAGCTCGACACCTCCCCCGCCCCCGCAGCACGCCCCGCAGCAGCAGCCCACCATGGCGGCCATGCCGGCGCAGACACCGCCGCCCCAGGCACCGCCGCACGCCGTGCCCCAGCAACAGCAACAGCAACAGCAGTACTGGGACGGCAACGCCGGTTACAGCTCGCCGATCCCGGTGGTCACCACGCATCTGGGGCATGCCGTCGCCTCGGAGTGGACCAAGATCAAGACGGTGCGCTCCACGGTGTGGACGCTGGCGCTGACGGTGGTGCTCACCGTCGGCATCGGGTTGATCTTCGCCTCGGCGCTGAGCACCGAGGAGTATGTGGGGATGCCGCTGCTGTCCGGCGGCTTCTTCGGCCTGATGTTCGGCCAGCTCTGCGTGATCACCTTGGGCGTTCTGGTGATCACTTCGGAGTATGGAACGGGCATGATCCGCACCACGTTGACCGCCTGTCCCAAGCGGTCCCGGGTGTTGCTGGCCAAGGCGCTGGTGTTCTTCGCGCTGGCCTTCACGGTCACCCTGGTCTCCACCGGGCTCACCGCGCTGATCCACTCCTCGATGCTGAGCGACCAGGTGGTCCCCAGCTACGACTACGACGACCCGTTCATGGAGGGGTCGATCGAGAACGGGGAGCTGGTGGCGACCAGCGGCCACTGGATGGGGGCCACGGTGGGCGCCGCGCTCTATGTGGCGACGTTGGGGCTGTTGGCCATGGCGGTCGGCGCGTTGCTGCGGCATTCGGCCGGGGCGATCACCACGATGCTGGGCATCGTGCTGGTGCCGCTGATCGCGGCGCTGTTCATGTTCGGGCAGAGTCTGGAGGAGACCAGGGAGAAGCTGATCGAGTACTCCCCGCTCAACGGTCTGGCCTCGTTGTTCCGCATTCCGATAGCCGGCGGCGAAACGGCCACCGGATGGCCGATGTTGGGCCTGTTGGCCGCCGTGACCCTGGCGGCGATGATCGGCGCGATGGCCAGGTTGACCACTTCGGACGTCTGATGACCGGATCGGCGGGCGAACGCCCTCAGTAGCGCGGCGCGTTACGGGACCGCTGGGGCCTCGCGCCCCGGCGGTCCCTCGCGTTCCAGCAGGAGCGGTGCCAGTGCCTGCGGTCGTCGACGGCGCCCATTCTGGGCCAGCTCACCACGTGGGGTACGCCGGGCGGGATCTCCTGGTCGCAGCCGGGGCAGCGGTAGTGCTTGGTGGCCCCGCTGCCGGTGACCCCGCGCACCACCCACTCCTCGCCCCGCCACTCGTCCGTCCGCTCAAGACCGAACTCGCGCGGGCCCTCACCGGTGGGGGACGGCTGCTTGGCACCGCGCTGGCGGTTGCGACGCGGGGACACGGAACACCTCGGAGTGGTTTGGCGGGAGTACGCAACCGAGTTTACGCGCGCCCTTCACCAGCCCCATTGATGATCATCGGAAAAACCTGCCGCTGTCCCGTGCCTTTGGCACGTGTCAAGCGTTAAGGCCCATGGGGAGACCCGGAGGTAGCAGGTCAGGGGGAGCACGCAGCGAGTGCGCGAAGGACGGGAGCCATGGCGACGATACGGATAGGGACTTTTGTGCTGGCCGGTCAGTACCCGGGCCAGGGGCAGCGGGAGGCGTTACAACGGGCGGTCCGGTCCGCCGAGGTGGCCGACGAGGTGGGCCTGGACGCCGTCTGGCTGGCCGAACACCACTTCGTGCCCTACGGGTTGTGCCCCTCGGCGACCACTCTGGCGGCGCTGCTGCTGGGTCGCACCCGTCGGATCGGGGTGGGCACCGCGATCAGCGTGCTGTCCACCAACCATCCGGTCACCCTGGGCGAGCAGACCGCGCTGCTGCACATGACCTCGGGCGGCCGGTTCACCCTGGGCGTGGGACGCGGCGGCCCCTGGGTCGACCTGGAGGTCTTCGGCACCGGCCGGGAGGCGCTGGAGAAGGACTTCCCCGAATCCCTCGACCTGCTGCTGCGCTGGCTGACCGAGCCCGTCGTCGACGCGGCGGGCGAGCGGTATCGCTTCCGGCCGGTGCCCGTGGTGCCCACGGGGGTCGAGGCCGCGGAGGCGCCGCCGCCGGTGGTGGTGGCGTGCACCTCGCCGAGCACGGTGCGGCTGGCCGCACGGCGCGGGTTGCCGATGCTGTTGGGCATGCATATCGGCGACGAGGAGAAGGCAGAGATGGTCGCGCTGTGGCGGACCACGGCGACGGAGGCGGGGCTGCCCGCCGAGACGGTGCGCCAGGCGGACCATGTGGCGGCCGGGGTGGCCCAGGTCGGGGACAGTCACAGCGAGGCGGTGCAGACACTGCGCCGCGCACTGCCCGGCTGGCTCCGCCAGGGGCTGGCCGCACACCAGACCCTGGACGGCGGCCCCCGTGCCATGCGGGATCCGCTCTCCTACACCGAACTGCTCTGTGAGATCCACCCGGTGGGCGATCCCCAGCTCTGTGCCGACCGGCTGACCAGGACGAGCGAACGCACCGGCATCACCCGGTTCGCCCTGCTGGTCGAGGGATCGGGCGATACGGCCGCGACCGAGCGCAACGTGCGTCGGCTGGCCGACGACGTGCTGCCGCTCCTCCCCGGACACACGGGGAAGGCGGCAGCGACCAGCGCGTCGGTGAGCGGCTCTCAGCAGTCGCGCAGCTCCGGTGACTGGTTGAGTATCTGACCGCGGATGGAAGTGAACCGGGCGTGCCGCTGGTCGCTCGACGCGTCGAGCGGGAAGACGGCCACCCGGTGGCAGTTCTGAAAGGCCAGACGGACGCCGAAGTGCCGCTCCAGGGAACCCCGGATGGCGTCGCTGGCGAGCGCCCGCAGCAGCTGGCCCCTGGCCTGCTCGTCGGGCGGCGGTGTGGTGTTGTCGGCGAACTCGCCGCCGTCAACCTGAAGTCGGGCTACCAGATTGCTGATCATGTCCCAGGCGAAGGGCAGGGATGTACGGACGCAGTCGACGAACTCCGCTTCGTCGACCTCGCCCCGCTCGGCCTGTTCCAGCAACGCCGGTGAGACGTCGAGCGACATGGGTTTCTCCTCTCGCGACCCCGGATCCGGGGTCTGGCGCGGACGGGCCCGAGGGACCTCCACCGCTCCAACCCCACACTGACGTGCGTGCGTTCGAGCAGTGACCCCCGAGGGTCACGTTAGGCCGCCTGGCACGTGTGTGTCAGTGGATTGGGCACATAACTGGCCACTGTCGAACCCAATGAATCCCACCCATAACAGACGCCTCTGACCTCACCCGGTTACCGTCCCACCACCACCGGCTAACCATCCTCATCCGGCCAGCGCCGGATCGACCGCGGCGCGGCCCGGCGGGAACGGTGCCCGGTCGGCGCCGTTCGCCCCGCGCCGGCCCGATATCGACCGGCTCCGAAACGGCGGCGTCGACGCCGCCCGACCGTGACCGGCGTACCGAATCGATCACGGAGCGTCGCGGGCGCGGGTGTCGGGGGCGCACTGCCGCCAACGGCGCGGCGGCCCTCGCCATGCAGACGTCAGAACGGCAGGGCCCGAGCGGGGCTGCACCGCCGTGGCGGCTGAACGCCGGTGCGGGCGGGGGCAGTTGGCGCGCCGGGACGGGAACGGCTCCCCGGCGCGCGGTCGGGGCGGCGAGCGCCCGGCGGGGCGTTGGCGCCTTGCCGGCGTCGTTGTATCGCCGGCCCGCGTCCGGTGTTGCCCGTTCGCCCCGTCGCCGTTCCTGGCGGCCCGCCCAGGGGAGGGCGCTCGATGTTCCGCCTGGTAGCGCAGCGTGATCGGTTGGCGTCGCCCGAATCCGCCCGTCCCGGACCGGTGTTGTCCTCGATCGACCGGAGCCGTCGGGCGGGCCGGCCGGCTTCGGCGGCGCGGTCATTGGTCGGGATCCGGCCATCCCGGCGCTGTCGCAGCCGTCCCTCCCGTACCGCGCGACGCGTCGTCCGACGGTTGGCGCGCATCCGGCTCATTCAGGCCGGGCGCCCGCCGTCGGGGCGCGGGCGAACGTCGCGCAAGCGCCCCTTCCCGCCCCGCGGGCCCGCGCCGGGTGACGGCGCTGACCTGCCCGGACTCCCCGCGTCCGGGATGTCGGGGCGTCCGGCGCCCGCCCGGCGGGGCCGGCCTCGCGGGCCGCCTCCCGGCGTGGTCGCCGCCCGGGTCCGGCGCCTGGGTGGGCCGGCGGCGGAGATGGTGAAGTCGGGGTCGGGGAAACCGGGTTCGGTGTGGCCGATAAGGCTCAGCCGATCCGCTCCGGGATCGCGCCGCGCCCGCCGGATCCGGCGCACCGCCACCATGCTGGCCGCTACCGCCGTAACGCGGCGCCGCCGGCGCCCGGGCCGCGTCCCCGGCAACCCGCGCGCCCCCACCCGCCCCTGTGCGCCCCGCCCGTGCGCGGTCGCGGGGCAAGTGCCACGCCGCGCCGGGTCATCAGCGCGGACGTTGACCGAAACCAGTCGGTAACAGAGCCGGAACACCGCGTGCGAACTCGGCGAACGCCCCGACCGGGGAGCGGCGGCCTGGCTCGACCGGCCCCCTGGTCCGGACGGCGCACACCGGCGCGCGACGGGAGGATCCGGACGGTGGCGCGTTCCGGGCCACCGGCAGAGGGGCGCGCGAGCGAGGTGTCGCCAGCCTCTAGGCTGCCCCTATGCGTCTTGTCATCGCTCGCTGTTCCGTCGATTACGCCGGCCGGCTCACCGCCCATCTGCCTCTGGCGCCCCGGCTCATCCTGGTCAAGGCCGACAACTCCGTCTCCGTTCATGCGGACGACCGTGCCTACAAGCCGCTCAACTGGATGTCGCCGCCCTGCACGCTCAAGGAGAGCGAGGGCGAGGAGGGCGGCACGGTCTGGACCGTGATCAACAAGGCGGGCGAGAAGTTGATCATCACCATGGAGGAGGTACTGCACGACTCCTCCCACGAGTTGGGCGTCGACCCGGGGTTGATCAAGGACGGCGTGGAGGCACATCTCCAGGAACTGCTGGCCGACCGGATGGAGACCCTGGGCGAGGGCTGGAGCCTGATCCGCCGGGAGTACCCGACCGCCATCGGACCGGTGGACATCCTGGGCCGGGACTCCGACGGCGGCACAGTGGCCGTGGAGATCAAGCGGCGGGGCGAGATCGACGGGGTCGAGCAGCTCACCCGCTATCTCGAACTGCTCAACCGCGATCCCCATCTCGCCCCGGTACAGGGGCTGTTCGCCGCCCAGGAGATCAAGCCGCAGGCCAGAACCCTGGCCACCGACCGGGGCATCCGCTGCGTCACCCTCGACTACGACGCGCTGCGCGGCGTCGAGGACGACAAGCTCCGCCTCTTCTAGGGCTGCCCCCTCCAGGGCCTGCTCTTCCAGGGCCTGCCGTCGGCCGGTGGTTGCCGGCCGACGGCGGGCCCTCAGCCCGTCTCGGCCGGCGGGGTGCTGATCGGCGGGGTGTCCTGCGGGGCCGAGGGCGTGCTCCCCGGGCCGCCGCTGTCGCCGCCGCCGGACGAGGGCGGATCCGGATCCTCCGTGGGTGGGTCCGTCGGCTCCTCGGTGGGCGGATCCGGATCCTCCGTCGGCGGGTCGGTCGGCTCGTCCGTCGGGTCCTCCGTGGGCGGATCGGTGTCCCCGCCACCCGAGCCGCCGCCCGAACCGTCCCCGGGGGAAGGGGTCTCGGTGGGCGTGGGCCCCGGCGTGGTGGGGTCCGGCGTGGTCGGCGGATCCGTCGGTGTGGCGGGCTCCGTCGGGGACGGCTCCTCGCTGGGCGACGGGCTCTCGCTCTCCTCCTCGTCCTCCGGCTCCTCGCTGGGGGACTCCTCGGCCGTGCTCTCCTCCACCGCCGGCGGCTCGTCCTCGGCGGTGGCCGCCGGATCCTTGCGGGTGACGTTCTCGGCGTCGCCCTCGGGCTCGCCCGAGGTGAGGGTGAGCGCGACCACCGTGCCCAGCACGGCGGCGACCAGCGCCCCGGCGCCGGTGGCGACGGTGTTGCGGCGGTTTCCCCGGGCGAGCATCCTGCGGAGCGTGGCCCCCGACTCCTCGGGGGAACCGCCGCGGATCACCAGCGTCAGCTCCGTCGAGCCGGCCGGCGGCGTCTCCGGCGCGTTCACCTCGGGAGGCGGCGCCTGGACGAGCGCCGGCGGGGAGCCGACGGGCGGGGTGTGCTCGACGGGCGGCGCCGGCGGCCTGGTGAGGTCGTCGACCAGCGTCAGCGCCCGGCGCCCCGCGACGGCACCACCGGCGTCGGAGAGCACGCCGCGCAGGGCTATGGACGCCTCCAACTCGGCCCGGGCACGGGCCAGCTGGCCCTCACAGATGGCGAGCACGCCCAACTCGTGGTGGAAATACGCCTCCTGCGCCACGGCCCCGGCGAGCCTGGCGGCCTCCTGCCCGGTGCGCAGCACCCGCTCCCAGGCGCCCCAGCGGAGCCCGGCGGCCATCAGGGGGGCGGTCAGCCGCACCAGCTCCGTGGTCTCGGCGGCGAGCCCGGCCTGCTGGGCGGTGCGCAGCGCGGCGATCAGCACATCGGCCTGGGCCACCGCCTCGTGGGCGTCGACCTCCGACTCCTTGAGCCACCAGCTGAAGTGGCGGGTGAGGGCCGCTATTCGGGACTGCTCGGCGACGGAACGATCGGCCTCGGACAGCGCGGCCAGCACATCGGGCGCGAGCCGGCGACGCTGGCCGACCGAGCTGAGCAGACCGCAGTCGATCAGCTCGGTGTGCGCGGCGACGGCGTCCGGATCGCCGGTGAGCGCGGGCAACGCGGCCGGCTCGGGAAGCTCGCCGCCCAGGACGACGGCGAAGCGCGTCAACTCCCTGGCGCTCTCCGAGATCGAGGCGACCAGCGTGGCCGGGAGCCCGCCGACCGAGGGCAGCGGCCCGGCCGTCGTCAACGAGCGGTACCGCAGCACGGCACCGGCCTGGATGAAGTGGGTGGGCAGCCCGCCGCCGGCCCGCCAGAGATCGACCGCCCATTCCTGCTCCGCCGCCGTCAGCGCGCGGGCGACCGCCAGCCGCAGCAGCTCCAGGCAGGCGTCGGCGCTGAGGCCGCCGAGCGTGATCTCCTCAAGCCCGGCCCGCTCGCCGGGCGCCGCCGCCTCCGGGCGGGACGCCAGCAGATAGGCGCACTCGGGGGTGGCGGTAAGCATCTCGTCCAGCGCGGCGCCGCCGAACTCGATGTCGTCGAGCACCACCACCGCGCCGATCCCCCGCAGCGCCGCGCTCAACTCCGTCGGGCCGGGGCGGTAGTTGGTGACCTGGTGCACCGACGCGTACAGCTCGTGCAGCAGATCGCGCGGGGTGCGGCGATGGCCGCTGAGCCGGATCACCCCATCAGGGGCGAGGCCGGCGCAGTCATCGGCGACGGCGGCCAGCAGCGCGCTGCGGCCGGCGCCCGAAGGCGCGTCGAGCCGCACCGAACGACCGCTGGCCAGCAGCCCGCGCAGCTTGGCGCGCTCCTCCTCGCGTTCCAGCAGCGGCGGCCCAGGCACGGCATCGCCCGGCTGGGCCGCCCCGTCCCTCGCGGCGGACGCCCGGCGCGGCGCGATGGGCCGGCGGCCCGGCGGACAGGGCACGATCTCGCTGCCGTCGATCGGGTTGACGGTGACCAGGAAGTCGCCCGCGATCAGCCATGCGGCCCGTCCCGACCCTTCGCCGGCGCCGCTGCGCTGCGCCGGCCGGTCGGCGGGTGACGCGGGGTGGTTGGAGTCCATGGGTTACGAGTCTCTCGGCTGTGGTGCGGCGAGCGCCGCGTCAGTGGTGGGCCTCCACGCTACCCGTGGGCACTGACAAGGCGAACCTCGGTACCGTGAATTCCCGGCGTATCGGGGCCCGTTCCGTTCCGGCACCGCCCCGACCGGCGAAGGCGCTCAGGAGGCGATGGTCAGGATCCGGTGCAACCGGGCCGCGACCAGCACCCGGTGCATCCGGGGCGGCACATCCCGCAACACCAGTCGGCGGCCGAGCCGTCCGGCCCTGCGGTGCGCGCCCATGATCACACCGAGCCCCGTCGCGTCCCAGGCGTCCAGGCCGCTCAGGTCCAGCACCAGGTCGCCCTCCCCCGCGTCGACGGCGCGGTGCAGCGCGAGCCGCGCGTCGGCCGCACTGCGCACGTCCAGCCGACCGCCGACGACCAACTCGGCGTGGTCGCCCGTGATGTGCATATACGTTCCCCCGCTCGCTGGGGTGGCCGGTTGGGAAAGGGAGGAGAGGAGGGTCCGCCGCCTGGGCCGCTGGCTGGGGGCGTCCCGGTCGGCCGCGGAATGGACAACTGCGCTGATGACGGTGCTGGAAACGGTGCTGACTCTTCCGTTGATCGCGGTCGGTTCGTGGGGGTTTGCGGTTCGTTGGGGTTTGCGATTCGTGTCTCTGTGGGGTCGGTTCGCGGGTCGGTCGGGCACCGGCCCTGGGGGCGGGCCGGCGCCGATGCCTGGGGAGACCTTTGTGCGGTGGGGCGGGGCCCCGGATCGGGGAGCCCCATCGGCGGGAATGCGGGGAATCAGCGGGAGTCGCCGAGGGGCGCCGGGAGCCGGTGAACCCCCGTGGGACCCAGCGTGGCTCAGTGCGAGTAGAAGCCCTGGCCGCTCTTGCGCCCGAGGGAGCCCGCGTCCACCATCCGCCGCATCAGCTCGGGTACGGCGAACTTCCCGTCCTTGGACTCCTGATGGATGTTGTCGGTGGCGTGCAGCAGCACATCGACGCCGGTGAGATCGGCCGTGGCCAGCGGCCCCATGGCGTGGCCGAAGCCCAACTTGCAGGCGTTGTCGATGTCCTCGGCGGTGGCCACGCCCGACTCGTAGAGGCTGACCGCCTCCACCAGCAGCGCGGCGATCAGGCGGGTGGTGACGAATCCCGCCACGTCACGTTCGACGACGATGCAGGTCTTGCCGGTCGACTCGGCGAACTCCCGGGCGGTGGCGAGGGTCTGGTCGCTGGTCAGATGGCCGCGCACCAGCTCGCAGAGCGCCATCAGCGGGACCGGGGAGAAGAAGTGGGTGCCCACCACGCGGTCCGGGCGCCGGGTCGCGGCGGCCAGCTTGGTGATGGGGATGGCGGAGGTGTTGGAGGCCAGGACCGTCTCGTCCTTCACCAGGCCGTCGAGGGTGCGCAGCAACTCCCGCTTGGTGTCGGCGTCCTCGAAGATCGCCTCGACCACCAGATCGGCGTCGGCGGCGGCGTCCAGATCGGTGGTGGTGACGATCCGGGCCAGTGCGGCGTCCGCCTCGTCCCTGGTCACCCGTTCCTTCTCGACGAACTTGGCGAGCGACGCCTCGATGCCTCGACGCCCTCGGCCCAACGCGTCCTCGGTGAGGTCGCGAAGCACCACGTCCCAGCCGGCCTGTGCGGCGACCTGGGCGATGCCCGATCCCATGAGACCGGAACCGATGACGGCGAGCTTCCTGGGCACGAGTGATCTCCCTTGATACACGGCGAGTCCGGGGAGACTAGACCCTAGTCGCCGCCGGGCGCTCATGGGGGGAGAAGAGACACGCGTCACGGAGGCTCGGCGGTGGCGGCCCGTCAGCCCGGCGGGCGACGCGCGAAGTCCCGCACCTCCTGACTCAGCAGCCGCTCGCTGATCTCCAGCCGCAGCAGCAACTCCGTGGCGATCTCGGCCGGCGCCCGGCCCTCCGACTGGCGGGAGCGCACGGTCTGGTGGATGTTGCCGTGAACGGCCATGAGTTGTGCGGCGATCAGCTCGGGCAGCGGATCCCCTGGCGGACTCCCGCTCTCCTGGGCCAGGGTCCTGGCCAGCCGCTCCGTCGTCTGGGCCTGCATCCGCATCAACCGGGCCATCAACGCGGGGGACTCGAAGGCCACCTGCATGAAGCGCTCGAACCCCTCGATCAGGCCAAGGCGTACGGACTGACCGGCGATGTCGTCACGCAGGCCGCCGAGGACGGCATCGCTGGCCGACTGCCCCACGGCTCGTTGACGGATCCGGGCGGACGGCTGGTCGACGATGGTCTCCTCGCGGTCGAAGAAAAGATCCTCCTTGGCGGGGAAGTAGTTGTAGACCGTGTTCACGGAGACGTCGGCCGCCTCGGCGATCTCGGCGACCGTGACGGCCTCGAAGCCGCGCTCGAGGAAGAGCCCGGTGGCCACATCGGAGATATGGGTCCTGGTCTGTCGCTTCTTCCGCTCCCGCAACCCGGTCATGACCTCATCGTAACCCGCTTGGGTGACTTGAAACTTGGGGGCATTGCATTTTTTCAGGGACTCTGGTTTTCTCGTTCGCATGGCATCCACCACCGCATCCGCAGCGATCCTCACCACCCACGATCTGGCCCTGACCTTCCCGGCCAGGGGCGGCCCCGTCGAGGCGGTCCGAGGCATCGATCTCACGGTCGAGGCCGGCGAGATCCTTGGCTTCCTCGGGCCCAACGGAGCCGGTAAGAGCACCACGCTGCGGATGCTCACCACCCTGCTGCCGCCCACCAGGGGCAGCGCCACGGTCGCCGGCCACGATCTGGCCACCGAGCCGCGAGAGGTGCGCCGACGCATCGGGTTCGTCGCCCAGAGCGGCGGCCTGGATCCGGAGGAGTCGGTCCACGCCGAGCTGGTGCTCCAGGGCCGCTTCTACCGCCTGAGCCGCGTCGAAGCCGAGGCCAGAGCCGAGGAGTTGGCCGCCGAGCTGGAGCTGACCGCACTGCTCGGCCGGCGCTGTCGCGAGCTGTCCGGCGGCCAACGCCGCCGTCTTGAGATAGCCATGGCGCTGACCCATCGCCCCCGGCTGCTCTTCCTGGACGAGCCGACCACCGGGCTCGATCCGGGCAGCCGCGCCGACCTCTGGGATCTGGTGCGGCGCATCCGCGCCCGGCAGCGCACCACGGTCTTCCTCACCACCCACTACCTGGACGAGGCGGACGCCCTGGCCGACCGCCTGGTGGTCGTGGACCACGGCCGAATCGTCGTCGAGGGCACCCCGAGCGATCTCAAGCGGCGGTACGGCGGATCGCCGGACGCCACCCTCCAGGACACCTTTGTCGCCATCACCGGCCACGGCCCACGCCAACAGGAGTCCGCGCCCCTCGCCCTGTGACGCGCCCCTGCCCCTACCGCGCCCCACCCCGCTGTCCTCCGCACCGCCCTCCGCCGTCTTCGCGCCGAAAGGCCCCACCCGTCATGACCCCCGTGCTCTCCGATTCCGGCCTGGTCTTCGGCCGCTGTCTGCGGCAGACCCTGCGCTCCCGGATCGGCCTCCTCTTCGCGCTGATCCAGCCCCTGCTCTTTCTCTCCTTCTTCGGCCCACTCCTCCGGGAGGTGCCGCTGGGCGGCAGAGGCGACTCCTGGGGGACCCTGGTCCCCGGGCTGCTGATCCAACTCGGCCTGTTCAGCTCCGCGTTCGCCGGCTTCGGCATCGTCATGGAGAAGCAGACGGGCGTGGTGGAGCGGATGCGGGTCACCCCCGTCAGCCGCACCGCGCTGCTGCTCGGGCGGGTGCTGCGCGATGTGGTCGTGCTGGTGGCCCAGTCCACGGTCCTGGTGCTGGCCGGGGTGGCATTCGGCCTGCGCGCGCCCGTCCTCGGGGTGCTGATCGGCTTTGTCTTCGTCGCCACCCTGGCCGTCGCGCTGGCCTCGCTCTCCTACGCCTTCGCCATGCGTGTGAACAGCCCCCAGGAGTTCGCGCCCGTGATCAACTCAGTCAACCTGCCGCTGATGCTGCTCTCCGGCATCCTGCTGCCGATGGCGCTGGCCCCCGGCTGGTTGGACGCGCTCTCCCGCCTCATCCCGCTCCGCTATCTGGTGGAGGCGGTGCGCGCGGCATTCGTCGGGGACTACGGATCCGCCGCGATAGCCGAAGGAGCCCTGGCCGCGGCGCTGTTGGCCGTCTGCTCGGCCGCCCTGGGCATCCGCCTCTTCCGCCGGGCCGGCGCCTGAAAGCCGAGTAGGCTCCCGCCATGGTCAACCTCACCCGGATCTACACCCGTACCGGAGACAGCGGCACCACGGCGCTGGGCGACATGAGCCGGACCGCCAAGACCGACTCGCGGATCGCCGCCTATGCCGACAGCAACGAGGCCAATGCCGTGATCGGCACGGCGTTGGCTCTCGGCGAGCTGTCCGACGATGTCCGCGCCACGCTGGTGCGCGTACAGAACGACCTCTTCGACGTCGGCGCCGACCTCTGCACCCCGGTCGTCGAGAACCCGGAGCATCCCCCGCTGCGGGTCGAGCAGAGCTATGTCGACCGTCTGGAGGCCGACTGCGACCGTTTCCTCGCCGAGTTGGAGAAGCTGCGCAGCTTCATCCTCCCCGGCGGCACCCCCGGCGCCGCCCTGCTCCACCAGGCGTGCACCGTGGTCCGGCGCGCCGAACGGTCCACCTGGGCCGCCCTCGACGAACACGGCGACACCATGAACCCGCTCACCGCCACCTACCTCAACCGGCTCTCCGACCTGCTGTTCATCCTGGCCAGGGCCGCCAACGCCGAACAGGGCGACGTGCTCTGGGTCCCCGGCGACAACCGCTGATCAGCGCCCACCGGAGCCAGGGGCGCGGGGCCCTCACTCCCCCGCGCCCACCCCCCGGGGCGGCGCCTTCCCCGACGCCGGCGGCAGCCCGGCCCGGACCGAGTAGCCGGCCGCGAACAGCCCGTGGACCAGCAGCATCCCCAGCGCCCGCAGCCGCACCTCGGCCATCCCCTCGGTGGTGCCCGGCCGGTCCACGTACCAGACCATCAACTGGGCCACCACCAGGGAGATCAGCACCGCAAGCAGCGTCAACCGCAACAGCCGCCACTCGTGCCCGACCCGCGCCCGGCCATGGCGCGGCGGTTTCGCCGGCCGGGGCCCGCCGCCGAACCGATGCGCGGCATGGCCGTCCGCCCACCGGATCACATAGTGGCCATAGGCCACGGTGAACCCCAGATAGAGCACGGCCAGGCCATGGCCCGTCCCCATCTCCGCCCCACGCCGCAGATCGACCGCCGTGGCCACCAGCAGCGTCAGGTCGATCAGCGGCACCGCACAGAGCAACGCCCCGCCGACACGCGGCGCCCGCAGTCCGTAGCGCACCGTGAGCCCGGCCCCGAGCACCACCCAGAAGCCCACCTCGGCGGCGAGGATCAGACCGACCACCGACATCGCCCCCTTCCCCTCCCTCATCCGGTATCTCCTCCAGCGTCCCCGGCCGGGGAGGGCCACCGCCTCGTCGTCCCCGACGATTTCCGCACCGCCCGCCTGCACCGTTCGATGTACCCCCACCGCAGGTGCCGCCGGACGGCGTCAGGTGATGTCATGGGGCCATGCGCACGCTGCCCCGTCCCCACCGCGACGACGGGCTGATCGCCCTGGCGGGGCTGGTCGGCGGGGTGGTCGCCATCGTCCTCGACCTCTACACGATGGCCCCGGACCGGAGCGCCGACTGGCCGCGGGTGCCCGGCCTGCTGCTGATGTGCCTGGCGGAGCTGGGCCGTCGCGCGCTGCCCCGATCGGCGCTGGCGCTCTCCGTCCCCGCCCTCGCCCTGGACGCGCTGGCGGGCGGCTCGCTGGCCGTGCTGGTGATGTTCACTGATGTGATCTACGCGTCGGTCCTCTATGGCCCCGCCCGCTTCGGCCGGGCCCTGGTCCATGGCAGCACCGTGCTCAGCGTCGCCACCGCGCTCACCCTGGTGGTCTGGCTGCGCCAGGCGGAGGCACTGCTGTTGGGCGCGCTGATCGGCGGGGTCCTGTCCACCCCGGCCTGGACCGGCCTGCTGCTGCGGGAGCGCAGGGACGAGGCGGCGGCCGAGCGGCTGCGGGCCGAGCAGACGGCGCTGCTGGCCGAGATGGACCGGGTCCAGGCGGTCTCCGCCGAACGCGCCCGCATGGCCAGGGAGTTGCACGATGTGGTGGCCAACCATCTCTCGGTGATCGCGATCCACTCCACCGCCGCGCTCTCCCTGCGCCGCCCGGAGACCACCGCCGAGGCGCTGGCCGTGATCCGCGAGAACAGCACCCAGGGCCTGACCGAGATGCGCCGGTTGATCGGCCTGCTCCGTGGGAACGACGCCGACGATCCTCCCGAGGCCGCCCCCAGCCTCGCCGCGCTCGGCACGCTGCTGGCCAGGGCCGAGCGCAGCGACGCCACCGGGCGGCTGCGGTTCCTCGCCAGCGACCGGCGTCCGAAGGGCTCCCGGCCGCCGGCGCCCGTCGAGCTGGCCGCCTACCGTATCGTGCAGGAGTCCCTCAACAACGCCGTCAAACACGCCGCCCCCGGCGAGGTGCGGGTCTGTCTCGACCAGGACGACGTTCGGCTCGCCATCACCGTGACCAGCCCCTACCGGGCCGGGGCCGCCCCCGCCCGCCCCGGGTTCCGCGCCGGTCTGGTCGGGATGGCTGAGCGCGCCGAACTGCTGCGCGGCTCCTTCCACGCCGGCCCATCGCCGGACGCCCCCGTCTGGCGGGTGACGGCCGAACTACCGCTGACCGAAAGGGTGTCGAGCGCATGACGATCCGGGTGCTGGTCGCCGACGACCAGGCGGCGGTGCGCCAGGGCCTGGTGCTGATCCTGCGCGACGCCGGGGACATCGAGGTGGTCGGCGAGGCGGGCGACGGCGAGGAGGCGGTGGCGCTCGCCGCCGAGCTACGCCCCGACCTGGTGCTGATGGACCTCCAGATGCCACGTCTGGACGGGGTCTCGGCCACCGAGCGGATCGTCGCCGAACGGCTGGCCGAGGTGCTGGTGCTGACCACCTTCGACTTCGACGCCTATGTCTTCGGCGCGCTGCGCGCGGGCGCCGGCGGCTTCCTGCTCAAGGACAGCGATGCGGCGACGCTGCTCGCCTCCGTCCGCACGGTGGCCGCCGGGGAGGGGGTGATCGCCCCCGCGGTGACCCGCCGGCTGATCGCCGAGTTCGCCCGTCACCCCGCGCGGCCGCCCCACCCCGCCGGGAAGGACGCCAAAATCGACACCCTCACCCCCCGGGAGCGCGAGGTGTTGGCGCAGGTCGGTGAGGGCCTGTCCAACGCGCAGATCGCGGACCGGCTGACCATGGCCGAGGCCACCGTGAAGACCCATGTCAGCCGGATCCTCGGGAAGTTGGGCATCAGCAACCGGGTGCAGGCGGCGGTGCTGGCGCAGGAGGCCGGGCTGAGCGGCCGCTGACCCGGCACCGGGTCGGGGTGTGCGTCGACGGTACCGCCGAGCCGTCGGGCGCCGAACCCTGCTTTGGTACAGACCTATTGACCCGTGGTCCAGACCACTCTACGCTCACGGCATTCACAGTGAGCGCGCCATGACAACACCAGCGCCGTTCCCAACTCGCTGACCTGCGCGCTCCTGTGACGGAGCAGTCCCCACACCGCTGTCCGACAACTTCGGGAGCCCCCCGTGAAACTCTCCCTCAGATCATCAGAACCCACCACCGACCGGCCGCACCCCCGGCGCACCCGGCGTACCCGGCGGCTGATCACCCTGCTCACCGCCGTCGCCCTCCCGCTCTCCGGGCTGATCGCCCTGACCGGGCCCAGCCAGGCCGGCGCCGAGGAGGCCGCCCCGCAGGCCGCCGGCGACGTCCGCCTCGGCTACTTCACCGAATGGGGCATCTACGACCGGGACTACCACGTCAAGGACATCGTGGACTCCGGCTCGGCCGAGCAGATCACCCACATCAACTACGCCTTCGGCAACGTGGTCGGCGGCGAATGCGTGATGGGCGACTCCTACGCCGCCTACGACCGCGCCTACTCCGCCGCCGAGAGCGTCAGCGGCGAGGCCGACGGCTGGGAGCCCGGCGAACTGCGCGGCAGCTTCAACCAGTTGCTCCAGCTGAAGGAGCAGTTCCCGCACATCAAGGTGCTGTGGTCCTTCGGCGGCTGGACCTGGTCCGGCGGCTTCACCGAGGCCATGCAGAACCCCCAGGCGTTCGCCCAGTCCTGTTACGACCTCGTCAACGATCCGCGCTGGGCCGGCGTCTTCGACGGCATCGACCTGGACTGGGAGTACCCCAACGCCTGCGGTCTCAGCTGTGACGAGTCGGGCCCCGAGGCCTTCGGCGACATGATGAGCGCCTTCCGGGGCGTCTTCGGCGACCAGCTGGTCACCGCCGCCATCACCGCCGACGCCTCCGACGGCGGCAAGATCGCGGCATCGGACTACGCCTATGGCGCCCAGTACGCGGACTACATCGCCGTGATGACCTACGACTTCTTCGGCGCCTTCAACGCGGCCGGGCCCACCGCCCCGCACTCCCCGCTGACCTCCTATGACGGCATCCCCCAGGAGGGCTTCACCAGCGAGGACGCCATCGACGCGCTGATCGCCCAGGGCGTGCCGGCGGAGAAGCTGCTGCTCGGCATCGGCTTCTACGGCCGTGGCTGGACCGGCGTCACCCAGACCGAGCCCGGCGGCACCGCCACCGGCGCGGCCCCCGGCACCTACGAGGCCGGCATCGAGGACTACAAGGTCCTGGCGCAGAGCTGCCCGCCCAGCGGCACCGTCGCCGGCACCGCCTACGCCCACTGCGGCAACAACTGGTGGAGCTACGACACCCCGGCCACCGTCACGGACAAGATGGCCTGGGCCAACGACCAGGGTCTCGGCGGTGCGTTCTTCTGGGAGTTCTCCGGCGACACCAGCGACGGCGCCCTGCTGGACGCCATCGACTCCGGCCTGAACGCCGGCTGAGCCCACCCGGGAACGTTCCCCCACGGAAGCCCCCCACGGGAAATCGGGGTGGAGCCGGCATCCGCCGGTTCCACCCCGATCTCGTGTTCCGCGCCGATCTGGTGTCCGCGCCGATCTGGTGCCCAAGCCGCCGCCCGCCGGCGGCGAACCGCTCAGGCGACGTTGACCCGCTGCCCCGGTGGGGCCGCCTCCAGCCAGGCCAGAAAGCCCGTCAGCGCGTCCTCGCTCATCGCCAGCTCCACGTCGAGGCCGTCGTGCCGACAGTTGAGCACCACAGCGCCCGGCAGCAGCGCCAGCTCCTCGTCCCCCTGCGGGATACGCCGGTCCCGCACCTGGATCCGCTCGCGGTGCAACGATCGCCGGGGCCGCCAGGCGTAGGAGAAGACGCGGAACCACTCGACGCGATCCCCGCTGTATCGGGCGACCCCGTAGAGCCAGCCCTTGCCCATCGACTGGCCGGCGCGGGGCGGGGCGAACCGCGCGCTGCAGTCAAAAGTGCCGCCGGAGCGTTGGATCACCCGGCGGCGTAGCCCGAAGGCGAAAAGTCCGAGCACCAGTAGCAGCAGCACCGCGCCCAGCGCAGACAAGGCGAGGACCATCCCGACCGACCTCCTCGCCTCATGTGCTCATACCGGCCCCCGAGGGGCGCGATTACTCCGTCCGTCTCAGCGCTCCGCCGCCACGGCCTGCAGCCGGACGGAGGCTCGGCGCTCGGCCGACTCGTCCGTCTCCGCCTTGGCCTGCTCCAGCGCTCGCTGGGCCCGCTCGACATCGATCTCGTCGGCCAGCTCAGCCACCTCGGCGAGCAGCGACAGCTTACCGTCCGTGTAGGAGAGGAAGCCTCCGTGCACGGCCGCGATCACCGTGCCCTCGCCGCTCTCGCCCGTGGTGCGGATGGTCACCGGGCCGGACCGCAGCACACTGAGCACCGGCTGGTGGTCGGGCATGATGCCGATGTCACCGGTGATGGTGCGCGCGATCACCAGGCTGGCGTCGCCGGACCAGACCTGTCGGTCGGCCGCGACCAACTCGACGTGCAGCTCAGCCACGATGGCTCCTGTTCACCTTTGAATATCCTGGATAGTCACTGGCTTGGTCGAAGAATAGTTCCCGATCTCCGGGACCCGTGGGGCGGGGTGTCCCGCCCCACGGGCAACGGCATCAGGAGACGCCCAGCTGCTTGGCCTTGGCCTTGAGGTCGTCCAGGCCACCGCACATGAAGAACGCCTGCTCGGGGAAGTGGTCGTAGTCGCCGTCGGCGATCGCGTTGAACGCCGCGATGGACTCGTCCAGCGGAACGTCCGAGCCGTCCATACCGGTGAACTGCTTGGCCGCGTGGGTGTTCTGCGACAGGAACCGCTCGATCCGCCGGGCCCGGCTGACCGTGAGCTTGTCCTCCTCGCCCAGCTCGTCGATGCCGAGAATGGCGATGATGTCCTGGAGGTCCTTGTACTTCTGCAGGATCCCCTTGACCCGGGAGGCGCACTCGTAGTGGTCCTGCGAGATGTAGCGCGGGTCCAGGATGCGGGACGTCGAGTCCAGCGGGTCGACCGCCGGGTAGATGCCCTTCTCCGAGATCGGCCGGGAGAGCACCGTGGTGGCGTCCAGGTGGGCGAAGGTGGTCGCCGGGGCCGGGTCGGTCAGGTCGTCGGCGGGCACATAGATCGCCTGCATCGAGGTGATCGAGTGACCACGCGTCGAGGTGATGCGCTCCTGGAGCACACCCATCTCGTCGGCGAGGTTGGGCTGGTAGCCCACCGCGGACGGCATCCGGCCCAGCAGCGTGGAGACCTCGGAGCCGGCCTGGGTGAAGCGGAAGATGTTGTCGATGAAGAACAGCACGTCCTGCTTCTGCACATCGCGGAAGTACTCCGCCATGGTCAGACCGGTCAGCGCGACCCGCAGCCGGGTGCCCGGGGGCTCGTCCATCTGGCCGAAGACCAGCGCGGTCTGCGGGAGCACGCCGGACTCGGCCATCTCCGCGATCAGGTCGTTGCCCTCACGGGTGCGCTCACCGACGCCGGCGAACACGGAGACGCCCTCGTGCAGCTTCGCCACACGCATGATCATCTCCTGGATGAGGACCGTCTTGCCGACGCCCGCACCCCCGAAGAGGCCGATCTTGCCGCCCTTGACATAAGGGGTCAGCAGGTCGATGACCTTCAGACCGGTCTCGAACATCTCGGTCTTGGACTCAAGCTGGTCGAACGCCGGGGCCTTGCGGTGGATCTCCCACCGCTCGGTGACCTCGGACTCGGCCTCGGGCTCGTTGAGGATCTTGCCCAGGGTGTTGAACACCCGGCCCTTGGTGACATCGCCGACCGGCACCCTGATGCCCGCGCCGGTGTTGGTCACCTCGGCCTGACGGACCAGGCCGTCGTTGGGCTCCAGGGCGATCGTGCGCACCAGGCCCTGGCCCAGGTGCTGCGCGACCTCCAGGGTCAGCGTCTTCGCGGCGCCCGCGTTCGCCGGGTCGGCGATCTGCACGGTCAACGCGTTGTAGATGTCCGGCATCGCGTCAACGGGGAATTCCACGTCAACGACTGGTCCACGGACCTGCGCGACCCGCCCGGTCGGCAGAGCCTGCTTGGGGGCCGCCTCGGCAGCAGTAGTCATGGTTAGCGTTCACTTCCCGCGCTCGCGTCGGCCAAGGCGCTGGAGCCACCGACGATCTCAGAGATTTCCTGGGTGATATCGGCCTGGCGGGCCGCGTTGGCAAGCCGCGTCAGCGACTTGATCAAATCCTCGGCGTTGTCGGTGGCCGACTTCATCGCCCGCCGGGTCGCCGCGTGCTTGGAGGCGGCCGACTGCAGCAGCGCGTTGTAGATACGGCTCTCCACATAGCGCGGCAGCAGCGCGTCCAACACCTCCTCCGGCGACGGCTCGAAGTCGTAGAGCGCGTGCACCTGCTGGCCCTTGCTGAAGACCTCCGCCGAATCCTCGGCGGTGCGCTCCAGCTTCAACGGCAGCAGCCTGCGCTCGACCGGGGTCTGCGTCATCATCGACGCGAACTCCGTGAACGCGATGTGCAGCTCGTCGACGCCGCCCTCGCTCGTGTCCCGCTCCATCGCCTCGATCAAGGGGGCAGCGACCTCCTTGGCGTCGGCATAGGTCGGGTTGTCGGTGAACCCCGTCCACGACCGCGTCACCGGGCGCTCCCGGAAGGCGTAGTACGACACGCCCTTGCGGCCCACGATGTAGGTGTCCACCTCCTTGCCCTCGCTCGCCAGCTGCCCGGTCAGGTGCTCGCCCGCCTTGATGGCGTTGCTGGAGTAGGCGCCCGCCAGACCCCGGTCGCTGGTGATCACCAGCACCGCGGCCCGCCGCGGCCGCTTGGCCTCGGTGGTCAGCGGGTGCTTCGCGTCGGAGCCGTGCGCGACCGCGGTGACCGCCGCCGTCAGCTCGTCCGCGTACGGCGAGGAGGCCGCCACCTTGCGCTGCGCCTTGACGATCCGCGAGGCGGCGATCATCTCCATCGCCCGCGTGATCTTCTTGGTCGCGGTGACCGATTTGATCCGGCGCTTGTATACGCGTAGTGAAGCCGCCATGGATCAGCCCTCGCCCAGCAGCTTGCCGTCCGCGGTCTCGAACTGCTCCTTGAACTGCGTGACGGCGGTCCTGATGGCCTCGACCGTCTCGGCGGACATCTTGCCGCCCTCACGGATGCTGGTCATCAGGTCCTTGCGCTCACGACCGAGGTAGTCCAGGAGCTCACGCTCGAACCGACGGATGTCGCCCACCGGGATGTCGTCCATCAGGCCGTTGGTGCCGGCCCAGATGGAGACCACCTGGTTCTCCGTGGAGTACGGGCTGTACTGCTCCTGCTTGAGCAGCTCGACCATCCGCCGCCCCCGCTCCAGCTGGGCCTTGGACGCGGCGTCCAGGTCGGAACCGAAGGCGGCGAACGCCTCCAGCTCACGGAACTGCGCCAGGTCCACCCGGAGCGAACCGGTGATCTGCCGGATCGCCTTGTGCTGGGCGGAGCCACCGACCCGGGAGACCGAGATACCCACGTTCAGCGCCGGCCGCTGGCCCGCGTTGAAGAGGTCGGACTCCAGGAAGCACTGACCGTCGGTGATGGAGATCACGTTGGTCGGGATGAACGCGGAGACGTCGTTGGCCTTGGTCTCCACGATCGGCAGGCCCGTCATCGAGCCGGCGCCCATCTCGTCGGAGAGCTTGGCGCAGCGCTCCAGCAGCCGGGAGTGGAGGTAGAACACGTCGCCCGGGTACGCCTCGCGGCCCGGCGGGCGGCGCAGCAGCAGGGAGACCGCGCGGTAGGCGTCGGCCTGCTTGGACAGGTCGTCGAAGATGATCAGCACATGCTTGCTGTCATACATCCAGTGCTGGCCGATGGCCGAGCCGGTGTAGGGCGCGATGTACTTGAAGCCGGCCGGGTCGGAGGCCGGAGCCGCCACGATGGTGGTGTACTCCAGGGCGCCCGCCTCCTCCAGCGCGCCGCGCACGGACGCGATGGTGGAGCCCTTCTGGCCGACCGCCACATAGATGCAGCGGACCTGCTTGTTCGGGTCGCCGGAACGCCAGTTGTCACGCTGGTTGATGATCGTGTCAACGGCGAGCGCGGTCTTGCCCGTCTGCCGGTCACCGATGATCAGCTGACGCTGGCCACGGCCGATCGGCGTCATGGTGTCCACGGCCTTGTAGCCGGTCTCCATGGGCTCGTGCACCGACTTGCGCTGCATCACCGACGGAGCCTGGAGTTCCAGCGCCCGGCGACCCGTGGTCTCGATCTCGCCCAGGCCGTCGATCGGGTTACCCAGCGGGTCCACGACCCGGCCCAGGTAGCCGTCGCCGACCCCGACGGAGAGCACCTCGCCGGTGCGCCGCACCGCCTGGCCCTCCTCGATGCCGGTGAACTCACCGAGGACGACGACGCCGATCTCCCGCTCCTCAAGGTTGAGGGCGAGGCCGAGGGTGCCGTCCTCGAACTCCAGCAGTTCGTTCACCATGGCCGAGGGCAGCCCCTCGACCTTCGCGATGCCGTCACCGGCAACGCTGACCGTCCCGACCTCTTCCCGCGAGGCCGCGTCCGGCGTGTACGACTGGACGAAGGTCTCCAGTGCGTCCCGGATCTCATCCGGCCGGATCGTGAGCTCCGCCATCTGGGTTCCCTGCTCTCCTTGTTGGGCCCGTAAGTTCTTCCGCTACGGCCCAACCCGGGCCGCTGGTCCTGCTTGTTGAGTTGGTGTGCGCGCCGTGCGCGATCAGCCCGCCATGCGCCGGGTGACCTCGTCCAGCCGGTCGGCGATGGTGCCGTGGATGACCTCGTCACCGATCCGGACCGTGATCCCGCCGAGGACCTCGGGGTCCACGTCGAGATTGAGCTGGACCTGCCGGCCGTAGAGCCGGCCGAGGGCATCACCGAGGCGCTGCCGCTGCTGGTCGGTGAGGGGCACCGCCGAGGTGACCACCGCGACTGAACGATTCCGCCGCTCGGCGGCGACCGCGCTCAGCGCTTCGAGCCCACCCTCCAGGCTACGTCCCCGCGGATGTTCCACGAGGCGGACGATCAGCCGGAGCGTGACCTCGTGAGCCCGGCCGCCCAGCAGCCGGCGCACCAGCTCGGTCTGGGCGGCGACGGCGCGCTCGCCCCGGTCCTTGACGCTGAGCGCGGAACGCAGCTCGGGGGCGGTGACGACGATCCGGCCGAACCGGAACAGCTCGTCCTCCACCGAGTCCAGGCTGCCGTCCCGCTCGGCCACGATCAGGTCGGCGGTGTCCGCCAGCGCCTCGATCGCGTCCACCAGATCACGCGAAGCGGACCAGCGGGACCGGACCATGCCCGAGACCAGGTCGACCGCCTCGCCGCCCACCTGGCCCGACAGCAGCCTGCCGACCAGCTCCGCCTTGGCCTCACCGGCCTGGGCGGGGTCGGTCAGCACCCGTCGCAGCCCGACCTCGCGGTCGAGCAGGACGGTGACGGCGGCCAGCTCACCGGCCAGCGCGGCGACATCCACGCCGGTGCTGTCGGCCAACGTGTCCAGCCGTTCCCGCGCGGCGTCCAGCGCCTCGCGGCTCGCTCCCATCATCGGGCGGCCTCGGTTCCCGCCGCCTCGGCCTTGGCCTCCAGCTCGTCGAGGAAGCGGTCGATCGTGCGGCTCTGTCGGGCATGGTCCTCAAGGGACTCCCCGACCAGCCGACCGGCCAGCTCCACGGCCAGCTTTCCGACGTCCTGCCGGAGCAGTTCGGACGCCTGCTTGCGGTCGGCGTCGATCTGGGCATGGCCGGCGGCGAGGATCTCCTCGCGCTGGCGCTGCCCTTCCTCGCGCATCTCGGCGATGAGCGCGGCGCCCTGCTCCTTGGCCTCCTGGCGCAGGCGCGCGGCCTCGTGCCGAGCCTCCTGCAGCTGCTCCTTGTAGCTTTCCAGCGTCTGTCGGGCTTCGGCCTGCGTAGCCTCGGCCTTCTCCATCCCGCCTTCGATGGCTTCCCGCCGCTCCTCCAGCGTCTTGTTGATGGAGGGCAGGAGCTTCTTGTAGAAGACGAAGAAGACGACACCGAAGCAGATGAGACCGATGACGATCTCAGGCACCACCGGTACCACAGGGCTCTGCGGTTCCTCCGCGGCCAGTTGCAACAGCATGGTGGACCCTTCCTCGGTAGTGGCTTCGAGACCTACGTCAGAGGGCGAAGGCGAGCACGAAGCCCATCAGCGCCAGCGCCTCGACGACGGCGAAACCGAGCAGCATGTTCTGGCGGATCAGGCCGGCGGCCTCGGGCTGACGGGCGATGGCCTGGACACCGTTACCGAAGATGATGCCGATACCAATACCGGGGCCGAGGGCCGCGACACCGAAGCCGATGGTGTTGATGCTGCCTTCAACTGCGGCGAGAGCTGCGGACATGTCCGTGTATTCCTTCTCTGTGGTGACCCGGCGGGGGATGTCCACCGGGATGCGTTGCGGTTTCTTCAGTGGCGGCTACCCGCCGGGTCCCGGGCGACCGGGACGGGCCTCTCAGTGCGCCTCTTCGAGGGCCTGGGAGATGTAGGAGGCGGCCAACACCGTGAACACATACGCCTGGAGCGCCTGGATGAACATCTCGAAGAGCGTGACGAGCAGCGTCACGAGCAGCGAGGAGATCGAGAAGAACGTCCCGATGACGGTACCCAGGGTGTACCAGGTGCCGATGGTGAAGACCAACAACAACAGGTGGCCCGCGAACATGTTCGCGAAGAGCCGGACCGTCAACGTCAGCGGCCGGATGAAGACGTTCGAGAGGAACTCGATCGGCGTGAGGATCACATAGATGCCCTTGGGCAGACCCCCGGGCACACAGAGGTTCCTGATGCCGCCGACCAGACCGTGGTTCTTGAACGTCAGGAACATGTACGTGGACCAGACGATCAGCGCGAGCGCCGCCGGATAGGCGATGATCGAGGTCGCCGGGAACTGGGCGAACGGGATGATCGCCCAGATGTTCATGATCCAGACGAAGAAGAACAACGAGACCAGGAGGGGCACATAGGGCTCGCCCTTCTTACCCATGGTCTCGCGGGCGACGCCCCGGTGCACGAAGTCGTAGCCCGCCTCGGCGATCATCTGGAGCTTCCCCGGCACCACCTTGGGCCGGGCGAAGGCCGTCCAGAAGAACCCGCAGATGATGACGGTGCTCAGAAACACCAGCGCCATCGGCTTGTTGACCTCGAACGACCCGATGGTGAACAGCGGCTCAAAGATGAACGACCACTCAGACGGGGCGGGGAAGCCACAGTCCTTGAAGAGATGGCAGTCGGTCTCGAAGGCGAGCACCTGGTCATTACTCACCGCGAGACTCCCTCGGCGTGACGCATGGATACGGCTACCTCGATGTGTCGGCGTGGTGGCATACCACGGAGCGGCACTGGACTAGGTGTGACGGAAGGGCGGCTGGTCCGCGGCCGTGGCGTTGTCCCGCACAGCGCGCGCGTCGCCCTGAGGCCAGCCCTCGGCGACGGACGATAGCAGCCCGCGAGGACAGTGCTTATACAGCCCCCTTCGCCACCACGGCTGGTCATGGGGAACCACCCGGCGTGACGGCGGCCCGGTCGGTGTCGGCCTCAGGCTCGACGTAGAGGATCTTCGCCGTGAGATGGCTCCGGGCCTGCCCGGCCAGCCAGACGACGGTACCCACCACGACACCGATGGCGAACGCACGCCCGTTGAGGAAGTCGGCGTCCTTCAGCAACACCAGCAGCAGGAGCAACAGACCCATCTGCGTGGTGTAGATGAGGAACGCCGCGCCGAGGAAGAGCTCCGGCCAGCGTTGTCCCACATAGCCCAGGGAGAGCAGCCCGATCGCGAAGAAGGCGGCGGCCACGAAGACTCCGAGCGCCGTTCCTCCCGCTCCGGAGGCCCCAGCCAACAGCGCGGCGACCACGGTGGCGACGGCGCCTACGGCGGCAGTGGGGATCGCGGCGCCTCGGATGATCCGGGCGTCGATGGACTGCATGGAAGTGTGACTCCGACGGGCTTGGGGACTGTCGTCGTTGACGAGCGGTTTCACCCCGACTCTGGGGCTAGCTACGGGGTTTCGTGAACGCTATCACAATCTTTTTGATGAGGTCTTTACTCGAACGTGTGCAGGACCTCACACCCATAGGAGTACCGTCGGCGCGCCCCGACGGGCGTCTCCGACCAGCTGTGTTAGGGCCGCGAGGCCCCCGGTCACGACCTGGTGTCGATCTTCCGGCGGACCGCGAACCGCTGCCGGTCCCCCACCGCCGTGGCCCCGTTCAACCCGGGCGTCGGCCGATCCTGCCGGGCGCCGTCCGAGCCCCGCGCCGGCTCCTCCGCCGGCTGCGCCGGCTGCGCCGGCTCCAGCCGGCGGGTCGGCTCCTCGGCCCAGGCGCGGGCCGCCGGCTCCGCCGGACGCGCCGGCCCGTCCTCGCGCCGCACCCGGTAGCGGGGCGGCACCAGCCGCTCGGCCCAGGACGGCACCCTGGGGGTGAACCGGGGCAGCAGCAGCGCCACCAGACCCACCGCGGAGAGCCCGACCACCAGCGGCACCACCCAGGCGTCGGAGCGGACCGAGTACCCCACCGCGCCGAAGGCCACCAGGGCCGACCAGAAGTACATGATCAGCACCGCCCGGCTCTGCGAGTGGCCGATCTCCAGCAGCCGGTGGTGCAGATGCCCCCGGTCGGCGGCGAACGGCGAACGGCCGTTCCAGGTGCGGCGGACGATCGCCAGCACCAGGTCGAGGAAGGGCACGATGATGATCGTCAGCGGCAGCAGCAGCGGCATGTAGACGGGAACCGTCGTGCTCACCGCGCTCCGCTCCGAGCCGGCGAACAGCTTGAGCGCGTCCGGGTCCACCTGCCCGGTGATGGAGACCGCGCCGGCCGCGAGCACCAGGCCCAGCAGCATCGAGCCCGAGTCGCCCATGAAGATCCGCGCCGGATGCACGTTGTGCGGCAGGAAGCCGAGGCACATCCCCACCAGCACGGCGGCGAAGAGCGTGGCCGGGGCCGCCGCCTCGATGCCGTAGCCGTACCAGATGCGGTACGCGTACAGGAAGAACGCCGCGGCGGCCACGCACACCATGCCGGCCGCGAGCCCGTCGAGGCCGTCCACGAAGTTGACCGCGTTGATGGTGATCACCACGATCGCCACGGTCAGCAGCGTGCCCTGCATCGGGGTCAGCGCGACCATGCCGACGCCGGGCACCGGGAGCCACAGGATGGTCAGCCCCTGGAGCACCATCACCCCGGCGGCGATCATCTGCAGGCCCAGCTTGACGAGCGCGTCCACCCCGTACTTGTCGTCCAGCACGCCGACCACCCAGATCAGCGCGGCCCCGGAGAGCAGCGCCTTGGGCTCGTCCGAGAGCCGGAACACCGCGCCCACGTTGGTCAGTTGGGAGGCGACCAGCAGGCCGGCGCAGAGGCCGCCGAACATCGCGATCCCGCCCAGCCTGGGCGTGGGCTCACGATGGACGTCACGCGCCCTGATCGGTGGCATGGCCCCCCAGGCGATGGCGAACTTCCGCACCGGGCCGGTCAGCAGGTAGGTGACGGCCGCCGCGACGCAGAGCGTCAACAGGTATTCGCGCACAAGCTGCCCCAGAGGTCTCGCTGGTCTACCGCGCAACACCCTCTCATGCCCCAACCCCCACCTCGGCGCCACGCAAGGGCGGTTATCGGCCTGACTCCAGCGTAGGCCCCGCCCCGCCGGGCGGCCGAAACCGCCTAGACCGCCGCGTTCCCGGCATCCGTCCGCCGCGCGGGCACCCCGGTGAGCGCGGTGACCACCGGATCCAGCGCGACCCTGATCTCCTCGCCCACGCTGCGGAAGTAGGGCAGCGGGGCGCCGTACGGGTCCTGCACCTCGTCGGCCTCCACGTTCGGCGCCAGCAGCCAACCGCGCAGCGCGGCTGCCGCCCTGGCCAGCGCGCGGGCGCGGTACACCAGCGCCTCGGGGGAGCCGGCGGCCGGCAGGGTCGCCAGGTCGATGGCACGCACCAGCCGGGTGAACTCCTTGAGCGTGAAGGTGCGCAGCCCGGCGGAGTGCCCCATCGAGATCACCTGGGCCCGGTGGTCCCTGGTGGCCGTGAGCACCAGATCGGCCTCTATCACATGCTCGTCCAGCAGCTCCCGGCCGAAGAACCCGGACGGGCTGGCGCCGTACTCGGCCAGCAGCTCGGCGGCGTGCTCCTCCATGGGCGCGCCCTCGTGCCCCCAGGTGCCGGCGCTCTCCACCACCACGCTCCGCGCCCGGTCGCCCAGGCGGTCGACCAGGGCCTGCCGGGTGAGACGTTCGGTGATCGGGGAACGGCAGACGTTGCCCGTGCTGACGTGCAGAATCCGGAAGACCGGGGTTTCGGGGCGACGCCCGCTCGCGGTGCCGGGCGCCGCTATGCCGGGGTCAGGGGGGCCCTCAGCGGAGGCCGTCAATGCGTGGTCTCCAGATCGGGTACGACCTTGCGGAGCTCCTCCTCGCTCACCGCCCCGGCGCGCAGAAGCACCGGCACCCGTCCCGTGACGTCCACGATCGAGGACGGCACGCTGTCCGGGGTGGGCCCGCCGTCCAGGTAGACGGCGACCGAGTCGCCCAGCATGTCCCGGGCCTGGTCGCAGGTCTGCGGTGCCGGCTTGCCGGTGAGGTTGGCGCTGGAGACGGCCATCGGGCCGATCTCCTTGAGCAGTTCGATGGCCACCGGGTGCAGCGGCATCCGCACCGCGACGGTGCCCCTGGTCTCCCCCAGGTCCCAGTTGAGGGACGGCTGGTGCCGCGCGACCAGGGTCAGCGCGCCCGGCCAGAAGGCGTCCACCAGCTCCCAGGCCAGCTCGGAGAAGTCCGTGACCAGCCCGTGCAGGGTGGTCGGCGAGCCGACCAGCACCGGCGACGGCACGCCCCGGCCCCGACCCTTGGCGCGCAGCAGCCCCGCCACCGCCTTGGCGTCGAACGCGTCGGCGCCGATCCCGTAGACCGTGTCGGTCGGCAGGACGACCAGATCGCCCCTGCGGACAGCGGACGCCGCCTCGCGCAGACCGTGCTTACGGTCGACCTCGTCCGCGCAGTCGTAACGCCGGGCCATCAGTGTGCTCCTCTCACAGGGGCGCTGTCGCCGGTCACCTGGCCACCCGTCGGGCGGTGGCGAACCGAGGTCGGTTGTTGAGGTCGGGGTGGTCGGCGGCATCCGCCCAGCCACGGTCCTCGGTGAAGATCCACGGCACCTGGCCGCCCTGGGTGTCGGCGTGCTCCACCACCACCATCCCGCCGGGGCGCAGCAGCCGGTGCGCGGCGCGCTCCAGGCCGCGGATGGTGTCGAGGCCGTCCTCGCCGGAGAACAGCGCCAGTTGGGGGTCGTGGTCGCGTGCCTCCGGCGCCACGTGCTCCCATTCGCCGAGCGGGATATAGGGCGGGTTGGAGATCACCAGATCCACCTGCCCTGCCAGTTCGGGCAGCGCCTCGCGGGCATCGCCCTGGTGTAGCACGACCCGACTGCCCTCGGCGTTCTTCCTGGCCCAGCCGAGCGCCCGCTCGTCCAGCTCCACCGCGTGCACCCGGGAGCGCGGCACCTCCTGGGCGAGCGCCAGCGCGATGGCGCCGGAGCCCGTGCAGAGATCCACGATCAGCGGCTCGGCCACGTCCATGGCGCGGACCGCGTCTATCGCCCAGCCGACCACGGACTCCGTCTCCGGCCTGGGCACGAACACCCCTGGCCCGACCTGGAGTTCCAGATAGCGGAAGAACGCCCGCCCGGTGATGTGCTGCAGCGGCTCGCGCGCCTCGCGGCGGGCCACCGCCTCCCAGTAGCGGGCGTCGAAGTCGCTGTCGGCGACCAGGTGCAGCGTGGACCGCTTGGTGCCGTGCACATGCGCGGCCAGCTCCTCGGCGTCGAACCTCGGCGACGGCACCCCGGCGTCGGCCAGCCGCTGGGTGGCCCTGGCCACCTCCGCCAGCAACAGCGAACGGGGCCCCCCGGACGGCGAGGAACCCGAAGCGCCGGGGGACGAGCCCACGGCCCCGGAAGACCCGGAAGACCCGGAAGAAGCAGTCACATCGCCCACCCTACGTTCACTGCGCCGCCGCCAACTTGGCCGCCGAATCGGCGTCCACACAGGCCTGGATCACCGCGTCCAGCTCGCCGTCGAGCACCCGGTCGAGGTTATACGCCTTGAAGCCGACCCGATGGTCGGAGATGCGGTTCTCCGGGTAGTTGTAGGTGCGCACCCGCTCCGACCTGTCCACCGTGCGGACCTGGCTGCGCCGGGCGTCGGACGCCTCCCGGTCCGCCTCCTCCTGGGCGGCGGCGAGCAGCCGCGCCCGCAGGATGCGCAGCGCCTGCTCCTTGTTCTGGAGCTGGCTCTTCTCGTTCTGGCAGGAGACGACGATGCCGGTGGGCAGGTGGGTGAGGCGGACGGCGGAGTCCGTGGTGTTGACGGACTGCCCGCCGGGGCCCGAGGAGCGGTAGACGTCGACCCGCAGGTCGTTCTGGCTGATCTCCACCTCCACGTCCTCGGCCTCGGGCAGCACCAGCACGCCGGCGGCCGAGGTGTGGATGCGGCCCTGCGACTCGGTGGCCGGCACCCGCTGCACCCGGTGCACGCCGCCCTCGTACTTCAGCCGCGCCCAGACGCCGAGGCCGGGATCGGGGGTGCCCCGGCTCTTCACCGCGACCGAGACGTCCTTGTAGCCGCCCAGATCGGACTCGTTGCCCTCGATGATCTCGGCCTGCCAGCCGACGCGTTCCGCGTACCGCAGATACATCCGCAGCAGATCGCCGGCGAACAGCGCGGACTCGTCGCCGCCCTCGCCGGCCTTGATCTCCAGGATGACGTCCTTGTCGTCGCTGGGGTCGCGCGGCACCAGCAGCAGCCGCAGCTCGTCCGTCAGCTCGTCCCTGCGGGCCGTCAGGGTCTTGACCTCGGCGGCGAACTCCGGGTCCTCCTGGGCCAGTTCGCGGGCCGTCTCGATATCGTCGCCATGCTGTCGCCAGGACTGGTAGGCCCGCACGATCGGGGTCAGCTCCGCATAGCGCCGGCCATAGCGGCGGACGGCGGCCTGGTCGGTGTGGACCGACGGGTCGGCGAGCCGCCGTTCGAGGTCGGCGTGCTCGCCGATCAGTTCCTCGACCGCCTCGAACATGGTCAGTTGCTCCTGGAGTTGGGTCGGGCCGGCACGGGCCCGAGGGACAGCGACATCGCGGGACAGCGGGTGACGGGGACACGAAAGGCGCCGGTTCGGCCGCTTACCTCGGTGAGCGGCCGGCCGGCGCCGACGGGGTCGCTACTTGCGGTTCGCCGCGGCGTTCTTACCGAAGCGGGCCTCGAACCTGGCGACACGGCCACCGGTGTCCAGGATCTTCTGCTTGCCGGTGTAGAAGGGGTGGCACTCCGAGCACATGTCGGCGCGGATACTGCCCCCGCTGACCGTGCTGCGGGTGGTGAACGACGCGCCACAGGTGCAGCTGACCTGGGTCTCGACGTACTCCGGGTGAATGTCGCGCTTCAAGGCTTCTCCTAGGTTCGGGAGGGCACCGGGTCGGCGCGCGGGCTGCGCACCGTGAACCGGGGCCGACGCTCCAGTCTGCCAGCACTGGTCCTCGTCGACCAAAACGGGGTGCCGGCTCCCGGCATTCCCCGCGGGCTCAGCCCTGGATGATCAGCTGGTCGCCGCCGCCCTCCTCGGCCGCCGAGTCCCTGATCGCGGACTCGGGCACCGGACGGTCGTGCCTGAGCGCCGTCCACATCTGCCGGGACTGCTCCCTGAGCGGGGCCACCCGGTTGGGGTCGGCCGGATCGTAGCCGACCGGCAGGGTGACCAGCTGGAGCGCGTCGGAGTCCACCTCGCGCAGGGTGCGGGCCAGGCCGAGCAGCTTGGAGACGGAGGCGAGATCGGAGTCGGTGGTGACGGCCGATGTCGCGGTGTCCGCCAGATCGTAGAGCCGCTTGGGGTTGCCCAGCAGGTCGACCTCCTCGATCTGCCGCATCAGCGCGTCGAGGAAGGAGTGCTGGAGCTGGATGCGGCTGAGATCGCTGCCGTCCCCCACCGCCTTCCTGGTGCGCACCAGGGCCAGCGACTCCTTGCCGCTGAGGGTGTGGGTGCCGGCGGTCAGCCGCAGCCGGCTGTCCTCGTCGTCGATGTCCTCACGCGTGGTGACGCGCACCCCGCCCAGGGTGTCGACCAGCTTGGCGAAGCCGTCGAAGTCCAGCTCCAGGTAGTGGTCCATGCGCAGCCCGGTCAGCGCCTCCACCGTCTTCACCGCGCACACCGGGCCGCCTATGCCGTAGGCCTCGTTGAACATGGTCCGCTCGCTGGCGGGCGCGGTGCCGCCGCCGTCCAGCCGCTCGCAGCTGGGGCGGGGCACCAGGGTGTCGCGCGGGATGGAGACCACCGTCGCCGCGTCGTGCGCCTCGTTGATGTGCACCACCATCGCAGTGTCCGAACGGGCCTCGCCGTCCGGGTCGTCGCCGCCGAAGACGCCGTTCTCGCCGCTTCTGGTGTCGGAGCCGAGCACCAGCAGGTCGAGGGAGCCGTTGTCGCTGTCCTCGGGGCGGTCCTCGCCCAGCGCGGACTCGATGTCGATCCCGGAGATATTGCCGTCGAGCTTGAGATAGAGCGCGGTGCCCCCGATGCCGAGCAGCAGCGCGAGCGCCAGCACGGTGATCAACGTCACGCGCAGCAGGCGGCGACGGAGCGGCTTCGACGGGCGGTCCTGCGGCTCCTCCTCGCCGGGAGCCGGGGCCGTCCCTTCACCCGATGGAGGGACCATTCAGCCATTGTGCCCCGTTATGGACGGCGGTGCGCCCCGGCGGCTACCCGCCGGTCACCCCGGGCACCACGACGCCCCCGATCCGGCGTGGATCGGGGGCGTCATCGGCGGACGCGGCGCGGCGGGGTCAGTCCCCGTTGCCCGGCGTCGGCGTGGTCTTCTGGATCTGCAGCAGGAACTCGGCGTTGGACTTGGTCTTCTTCATCCGGTCCAGCAGCAGCTCCATCGCCTGCTGCGAGTCGAGCGCGTGCAGCACCCGGCGCAGCTTCCAGACGATGGCCAGCTCCTCCGAGCCCATCAGGATCTCTTCCTTACGGGTCGCCGAGGCGTCCACGTCGACGGCGGGGAAGATCCGCTTCTCGGCGAGCTTCCGGTCGAGCTTCAGCTCCATGTTGCCGGTGCCCTTGAACTCCTCGAAGATCACCTCGTCCATCCGCGAGCCGGTCTCCACCAGGGCGGTGGCGAGGATGGTGAGCGAGCCGCCGTCCTCGATGTTCCGCGCGGCACCGAAGAACTTCTTCGGCGGGTACAGCGCCGCGGAGTCCACACCGCCGGAGAGAATCCGGCCCGAGGCGGGGGCCGCCAGGTTGTAGGCGCGGCCGAGACGGGTGAGGTTGTCCAGCAGCACGACCACGTCGTGGCCCAGCTCCACCAGCCGCTTGGCCCGCTCGATGGCCAGCTCGGCGATGGTGGTGTGGTCCTCGGACGGCCGGTCGAAGGTCGAGGAGATGACCTCGCCCTTGACCGCCCGCTGGACGTCGGTGACCTCTTCGGGACGCTCGTCCACCAGCACCACCATCAGGTGGCACTCGGGGTTGTTGTGCGTGATGGCGTTGGCGATCATCTGCATGATGGTCGTCTTGCCGGTCCTCGGCGGGGCCACGATCAGCCCGCGCTGGCCCTTGCCGATCGGGGTGATCAGATCGATGATCCGCGGCAGCAGCGCGCCCGGGTCGGTCTCAAGACGGAGCCGGTCCTGCGGGTAGAGCGGGGTGAGCTTGTTGAACTCGGGCCGGTTGCGGCCGGATTCGATGCCCATCCCGTTGACCGAGTCGAGGCGGACCAGCGCGTTGAACTTCTCCCGCCGCTCCCCCTCCTTCGGCTGCCGCACCGCGCCGGTGACATGGTCGCCCTTGCGCAGGCCGTTCTTGCGGACCTGGGCCAGCGACACATAGACGTCGTTGGGGCCCGGCAGATAGCCGGAGGTGCGGACGAAGGCGTAGTTGTCGAGGATGTCGAGGATGCCGGCCACCGGGATCAGCACATCGTCATCGCTGACCTGCGGCTCGACGATCTCGTCGCGGCCCCGACGGCCACGGCGGTCGCGGTAGCGGCCGCGCCGGCCGCGCCGGCCGCCCTCGAAGTCGTCGTCGCGGTTGTCCCGGCCGTCGCGGTTGTCGCGGCTCTCGCGGTTGTCCCGCCCGTCCCGGTCCCGCTCGCGGCTGCCGTCCTTGTCGCGGTTGTTGCGACCGCCCTGGTTGTTCTGGCCCTGACGGTCCCCGCCCTGGCCGCCCTGGTTGCCGCCCTGACCGCCCTGGTTGTTGCCCTGGCGGTCGCTGCCCTTGCTGCGGCGCTCCCGCTTGGCCTGCCGGTCGGACTGGCCGTCGGCCCGGTCGCTCTTGTCGGCGGCCTTCTCGCCCTTGTCGGCCTTCTCGACCCGGCTCTCGGCGCGCTGACCGTTGTCGCCGCCCGGCGCCTCGGCCCTGGCGGTCTCGGCCTTGCCGGCGGTGCCGGTCTCGGCCGCGCGGGCCGACCTGCGCTCCTTCTCGGCGGGCTCGGCCGCGGCCTTGGGCTCGGCTGCCTTCCGCTCGGCCGCCTTGCCCTCGGGCTTGGCCTCCGCGGTCTGACCGGGGATGTCGATCTGGCCCTGCGAACCGGACTCGTCGCCGGTGCGGGCCCTGGAGGTGCTGCGGCGCTTCGGCTTCTCGGCCGGTGCCGACTCGGCCGGCGCGGCGGCCGACTTGGCGGGCGCGCCGCCGCCGGAACCGGCGGCCTGCTTCTCCTTGATCACCTCGATCAACTGGCTCTTGCGCATCCGCGCGGTGCCCCTGATCCCCAGCTGGGAGGCGACCTGCTGCAGTTCAGCCAGGACCATCCCGTCAAGGCCGGTACCAGAACGCCGGCGGCGGGGGGCAGCGGAGGCGGGAGCGTCCGTGGCGGACGCGGAGGCAGCACCGGAAGTCTTGTCGGCGCTGTCGGCACTCACGCCCATCAGATCGGTGGTGTCGCTCACTAAGGGTCCTTCCCTGGAGCGGACGTCGGCCTGTCTGGCTCGGCGACCGGTCGTGCTGTCCGGCTGCGGCCCCTGTGCGGTGGACCGGCCGGTGCGGTAAACCCGCCTGTTCGATCACGGCGGAAGATCATGCGGGGTGGTGCGGGGAAATCGACGAGACACGTCGAGAGAACGTTGAACCGTCGAACCGACGCACCGGTTCCGGAGCGTGCTCGGCACTACCAGGCAGGCTGCTCAGGCAGATGAGGGAGGCTCCCGGAAGAAGAGACGGCCCCAGAGAATGGGACCCCGGATTCGCACGCATTCTGTGTGACGCCCGACAGAACAGTACGTGCGGACTTGAGGTTAACACTACCGGATACTGCCTTCATTCCCCCTCTCCGGCCCCGCTTCGCCCGACGCCCCCCGGGGTCGAGCACGCCCCCTCACGGAGCGGCCCCGGTCAGCGGCAGCACCGAGGCGCCCGCCGTGTCCAGGGTCAGTCGGTTGGCCGTCCAGCCGTCGCCGGCCAGGCGGGCGCTCTTGTCGGCCTGCCCCTCCGTGGCCAGCGCCAGCACCGTGGGGCCGGCGCCCGAGATCACCGCCGGCACCCCGTCGGCCCGCAGCCTGGCGACCAGATCCATGCTCTCCGGCATCGCCGAGGCGCGGTAGTCCTGGTGCAGCCGGTCCTCGGTGGCCGGCAGCAGCAGCTCGGGACGTCGGGTCAACGCCTCGACCAGCAGCGCCGCGCGCCCGGCGTTGACCGCCGCGTCGGCGTGCGGCACGGCGCGCGGCAGCAGGCCGCGCGCGGTCTCCGTCGCCAGCGGGCGTCCCGGCACGAACACCAGCGGCACGATCCCGGCCGCCGGCTCCATCCGGATGGCGCGCACGGCGCCCGACTCGCCCCAGGCCAGGGTGAATCCGCCCAGCAGGCAGGCGGCGACATTGTCCGGGTGGCCCTCGATCTCGGCGGCCAGCTCCAGCAGCGCAACATCGTTCAACTTCGCCTCGCCGCCCGTCGTCACGGCGCGGGCGGCGACCAGCCCCGCGCAGATCGCGGCCGACGACGAGCCCAGGCCACGGCCGTGCGGCACGCGGTTGGCGCACACGATCTCAAGTCCGCGCGGCTGCCCGCCCAGTGCGTCGAAGGCGGTGCGCAACGTCCGCACCAGCAGGTTGGATTCGTCGCGCGGAACGGTGTCGGCGCCCTCGCCGGCGATGTCCAGATGCAGGCCCGACTCCGCGACCCGGACCACCACGTCGTCGTAGAGGCCGAGCGCCAGGCCCAGGGCGTCGAAGCCGGGGCCCAGGTTGGCGCTGGTGGCGGGCACGCGGACGCGCACGGCGGCGGCGCGGAAGGCGGGATGGGCCATCGCTCGATGACTCTCCTTGGTGAGATTGCGGCGCGTGTCCCCTGCGGACGCGCGGCGCAGGGGACAGCGGCACGCGTCGGGTGGAGAACCCGCCCGCGCATGTCGGCGGCGAGCGGTACCACTCCGGGACGAATACCAGCCTATCGAAGGAAGGTTCAGACGCGATACAGGGCCGTCAGGTGTCGTGCCCGACCCCGGACGACATCAGGCCAGGCCAAGCCGCTCGGCCGCGGCGTCGGCGTCCACCGGGACCACGACGGGGCGGGGCGCTCCGGCCACCGCCCAGTCCGGGTCCTTGAGGCCGTTCCCGGTCACCGTGCACACCACGCGCTGACCCCGGTCGAGCAGCCCCGCCTCGGCGGACTTGAGCAGCCCGGCGACCGAGGCGGCCGAGGCCGGCTCCACGAAGACGCCCTCCTGGGAGGCCAACAGCCGGTAGGCGGACAGGATCTGACGGTCGGTGACCTCGTCGATCAGGCCACCGGACGCGTCCCGCGCGGCCTCCGCCTGGGACCAGGACGCGGGGTTGCCGATCCGGATCGCGGTGGCGATGGTCGTCGGGTCCTTCACCGGCTCGCCGCGCACGATCGGCGCGGAACCGGCCGCCTGGAAGCCCCACATCCGGGGGGTACGGCTGGCCGGACCGTCGGCGGCGTACTCCTGGTACCCCTTCCAATAGGCCGTGATGTTGCCCGCGTTGCCCACCGGGAGCAGATGGAGGTCGGGGGCGTCGCCGAGCGCGTCGACCACCTCGAAGGCCGCGGTCTTCTGGCCCTCGATCCGGGACGGGTTGACCGAATTCACCAGCGCCACCGGGTACTTCTCGGAGAGCCCACGGGCGAGGGTGAGGCAGTCGTCGAAGTTGCCGTCCACCTGGAGGATGCGGGAGCCGTGCACCAGCGCCTGGCCCATCTTGCCCAGCGCGATCTTGCCCTGCGGCACCAGCACGGCGCAGACCATCCCGGCGCGCACCGCGTAGGCGGCGGCGGAGGCCGAGGTGTTGCCGGTGGAGGCGCAGATCACCGCCTGGGCGCCGGCCTCCTTGGCGTGGCTGATGGCCATGGTCATGCCCCGGTCCTTGAAGGAGCCGGTCGGGTTGGCGCCCTCGACCTTGAGATACACCTCGCACCCGGTGCGCTCGGAGAGCGTCCCAGCCGCCACCAGCGGCGTACCGCCCTCGCCGAGGGTGACCACCGGCGTCCCCTCGGTGACCGGCAGGCGGTCGCGGTACTCCTCGATGACCCCACGCCACTGGGCGCTGGTGCGCGGTGCGACGGATGCGTTCATGACCATCTCTCGTCTTTCTCCTCGCCCGACGGCCGGTTGCCCGGCCCTTCGGCGGTGTCGATCACCGTTACTCCCCCTCCACGCGCATGATGCTGGCCACACCGTGCACCGTGTCCAACTCGCGCAGGGCCGCCACGATCGCGCTCAGCGCCGCGTCCTGGGCCCGGTGCGTCACCACCACCAGCTGGGCCTCGCCGTCCTTGCCGGTCTGCCGCACGGTGTCGATGGAGACGCCGTGGTCGGAGAAGACCATCGCGCACTGGGCCAGCACACCCGGTTTGTCCATCACGTCGAGGCTGATGTGATAGCGGGTGATCACCTCGCCCATGGGGCTGACCGGCAGCCGGGAGTACGCGGACTCGCCCGGGCCACGGCCGCCGGTGAGCTTGTTGCGGCAGGCGGCCACCAGATCGCCCAGCACCGCCGAGGCGGTGGGCGCGCCACCGGCGCCAGGTCCGTAGAACATCAGCTGGCCGGCGGCGTCGGCCTCCACGAAGACCGCGTTGTACGCCTCACGGACGGAGGCCAGCGGATGGCTCAGCGGGATCATCGCGGGATGCACCCTGGCGGTCACCGACCGGCCGTCCTGGGCCCGTTCGCAGATCGCCAGCAGTTTGACCGTGCACCCCATCTTGCGGGCGCTGGCGATATCGGAGGCGGTCACCTCGGTGATGCCCTGCCGGTGCACCTCGTCCAGCGACACCCGGGTGTGGAAGGCGATCCCGGCCAGGATCGCGGCCTTGGCCGCCGCGTCGAAGCCCTCCACGTCCGCCGTCGGGTCCGCCTCGGCGTAGCCCAGCGCGCTGGCCTCGGAAAGTGCCTCGCCGTAGCCGGCGCCGGAGGACTCCATCCGGTCCAGGATGAAGTTGGTGGTGCCGTTGACGATGCCGAGCACCCGGTTGACCTTGTCGCCGGCCAGGGACTCCCGCAGCGGGCGCAGCAGCGGGATGGCGCCGGCGACGGCCGCCTCGAAGTAGAGGTCGGCACCGTGCCGTTCGGCCTCCGCGTAGCGGGCCGGACCGTCCTGGGCGAGCAGCGCCTTGTTCGCCGTGACGACGCTCGCGCCGTGCGCGAAGGCGCTGTCGATCAGCGAACGCGCCGGCTCGACGCCGCCGATCAGCTCGACCACCACATCGATGTCGCCGGAGGCGACCAGGCCGGCGGCGTCCGTGGTGACCAGCTCGGCCGGCACCTCGCCCCTGGCCTTGTCCGGGCGGCGGACGGCGACCCCGGCCAGCTCGACGCGGGCGCCGATCCGGGCGGCGAGATCGTCCGCGTTCGTCAGCATCAGACGGGCCACCTGGGAACCGACAACACCGCAGCCAAGCAGCGCCACCCTCAGGGGACGCGACGGACGAGTGCGCACCATTCGACCCAGCCTTTCAGCTCACTCGGAACTATCAGTCTCACCTACCGGCGGCGGTCCGCCCCGTTTCGTTCACCATGCGGACGCGATCAGTCGGTTACCGATCGTCCACTCCACCGAAACGATCAACCCGCTCCAGCGCTCAGCCCACGTCCAGACGGAGCAGGTCCTCCTCCGTCTCCCTGCGGATGATCGTCCCCGCCAGGCCGCCGGCCACCGCCACCACGGGTGGACGCGGGGTGTGGTTGTAGTTGCTGGCCATGGAACGGCAGTAGGCGCCCGTGGCCGGCACCGCGATCAGGTCGCCGGGCGCCAGATCGGCCGGCAGATAGGCGTCCCGCACCACGATGTCACCACTCTCGCAGTGCTTGCCCACCACCCGCACCAGGATCGGCGCCGCGGCCGAGGTCCGCGAGGCCAGCGCCACCGAGTACTCGGCGTCATAGAGCGCGGTCCTGATGTTGTCCGACATCCCGCCGTCCACGCTCACATAGGTGCGCAGCCCCTCAAGCGGCTTGACCGTGCCGACCTCGTAGAGCGTGAACGCCGTCGGCCCGACCACCGCGCGCCCCGGCTCGACCGAGATCCTCGGCAGCGCAAGACCGGCCGCCTCGCACTCGCGGGAGACGATGTCCCGCAGCGACTTGGCGATCTGGTGCGGCTCGCTCGGATCGTCGTCCGGGGTGTAGGCGATGCCGAGGCCACCGCCGAGGTCGATCTCCGGCAGCTCCACGCCGTGTTGGTCGCGCACCGAACGCAGCAGCCCGACGACCCGGCGCGCGGACACCTCGAAGCCGGCCATGTCGAAGATCTGCGAGCCGATATGCGAGTGCAGACCGATCAGTTCCAGGCTCTCCTGGGCCATCGCCCGCCGCACCGCCTCCAGCGCGGCGCCGTCCGCCAGGGCAAGACCGAACTTCTGGTCCTCGTGCGCGGTCGCGATGAACTCGTGCGTGTGCGCCTCCACGCCGACCGTGACCCGGATCTGCACCCGCTGCCGCACCCCGTGCCGGGCGGCGGCCTCGGCCACCCGGTCGATCTCCTGGAAGGAGTCCAGCACGATCCGGCCCACGCCGGCGCCGACCGCGCGGTCGATCTCGGCGGGCGACTTGTTGTTGCCGTGCAGCGCGATCCGCTCCGGCGGCATCCCGCCCGCCAGCGCCGTGGCCAGCTCCCCGCCGGTGCAGACGTCGAGGTTCAGCCCCTCCTCGCGCAGCCACCGCACCACCGCGCGGGACAGAAACGCCTTGCCGGCGTAGAACACGTCCGCGTCCGGCGCGAACGCGTCCCGCCAGGCACGGCACCTGGCCCGGAAGTCGGCCTCGTCCAGCACGAACGTCGGGGTGCCGAACTCCTCGGCCAGCGAACGGACATCGACGCCGCCGACGGTGACCACGCCCTGGGCGTCACGATGCACGGTGCGTGCCCACACCTTGGGATCAAGGGCGTTGAGGTCGACCGGCGGTGCGGCGTAGTGGCCCTCGGGCAGCACATCGGCATGCCGGGGCCCGGCGGGGTGAGCGGAACGGCTCATGACGGAACTCTTTCCAAATCTGGCGGCCGACGAGTCACGGTGCGACTCACAGCCGGTGGGGAGCGCTGATGCCCAGGGCGTGCAGGCCGTCGGCGAGCACCGTCCCGGCGGCCAGGGCGAGGGCCAACCGGGCGCGGTGGACGACCCCGGGTTTCTCGTCGCCCGACGGCAGCGTCGGGCGAAGCCCCTCCACGGTCAGCAGCCCGTCGGCGACCCGCGTCAGCCGGCCGACCGGCCGGCCCCCCTCGCCGAGCGCGGCCAACAAGGCGCGCTCCGCCGGCAGTTCACAGGGCGCGGCACCGGGCTCCGCGACCACCCCGAGGGCTTCGGCGGCCCGTTCGAGCCCGGCGCACCGGGCCCGCGCGTACCGCACCAGGAACAGCGGGTTCTCCTCGCGCTGCGTCAACAGGGCGCCCGTCGGATCGCCGCCGGCCACGGCCGCCCAGCGGGCCGCGTCCAGCGCCGGGTCGTCGGGCAGGCTGGGCGCCGGCGGCGCCGCCAGGATCTCGCGCAGCAGCGCGGCACCGGCGCCGGCGTCGAGCGCGATGGTCAGAAACCCGCCGCCGGTGATGTGCACGGCGGCCACGCCGGGCTGCTCCGCCAGCCGCGCGCTCAACATCCGGGCCACCTCGTCGGCCGGCATCCCGGCCGGACCGGCCAGCCGCAGCGCGATTCCGCACGACCATACGTCCCGGGGCTCCCGGGGCTCCGGGGCTTCCCGCGCCTCCCGGCTTTCGCGGCTTTTACGGCTCTTACGGCCCAGCTGTTCGTCCACATGCCGTGGCGGCCGACGCAGCACGACCCGCTCGGGCACCGGCGCGCGCAACTCACCACTGTCCACCGCGCCACGCACGGAGCGCAGCACGGCGTGGGAGAGCTGGGCCGGAGTCACGGAGCAAGCGTACGAGAGGCGGGGCCGCACTCCGCCAACGGTTTCACCAGCTGGACCCACCGGCGCCGCCCCTCGACGCAGAAGCTTCCGACCAGCCGTACCAGCTCCGCCGGCTCGAACGGCTTGCTCATCACCGCGTCGATACCACCGGGCAACTCCCGCCCGGCGCTGGCCGAGACCAACACCAACGGAATATGCCGCGTGCCCCGATCCAACCGCAGCCGCGCGACGGTGGCGAGACCGTCCATCCTGGGCATCGCCAGATCCAACGTGATCACATGCGGACGGAACTCGTGCACCGCCTCCAGGCACTCGGCACCGTCGCAGGCGGTCATCACCTCGAACCCGTCAAGTTCGAGATTGACCCTGATCAGCTGCCGGATGACCTGGCTGTCGTCCACCACCAGAACCCGGCCGAGAACGCCTGGCACACAGCCAGCGTAAGCGCGTTCCCCCGCCCTCGTCCGGCCTTTCCCCCAACTTCTACCCGGGAGTAGCGCGCCCCGCACCCACGTGCGGAAACAACCGGTGCGAGGCACCCCCCACAAGCTGGTAATGTTCTTCCCGTCGCCACCCAAGGCGCCAAGCGCCCCCGTAGCTCAGGGGATAGAGCAACGGCCTCCGGAGCCGTGTGCGCAGGTTCGAATCCTGCCGGGGGCACTTCAAGGGGAACAGCGTGAACGCACCGCTGACCAGCACAGATGTCGCGAATCCAGGGTTGGGCTCAGTCTCAGTGAGTCCGGCCCTGTTTCGCTGTCCACCGGTGTTCACGTGTGAGTGGCGCGTGGGGCGTCCTGCCGGGGCTCGTCATCGACGGGGTGGAATGGCATCGCCATGGGTGGGCCGGCTCCGGATGGGGTGAGTGTGGTGCTGTCCGCAGTCGATGACGCGTGGTGTGTCTGGCGGTCATTCGGCTGTGATCCCGTCCCGGGACAACGCGTCGGCGGAGAGTGGCTGTTCGGCCCAGGTCGTCTTGCCTTCGGTGGTGAAGCGTGTTCCCCATGATGTGGCGAGTTGGGCGACCAGGAAGAGGCCGCGTCCGCCCTCGTGGTCGGCGGGGGCGCGCCGCATATGGGCCGTGGTGCTGCTGTTGTCGGTGACCTCGCAGATCAGTGAGGTCTCGCGGATGAGCCGCAGGCCGATAGGGCCGTCCGCGTAGCGGATCGCGTTGGTGATCAGTTCGCTCACCACCATCTCGGTGGTGAAGGTCAGTTCGTCGAGGTTCCAGTCGCGGAGTTGGCGGGCGGCCATGCGGCGGGCGGCGGCGGCGCTCTCGGGGGTGTTCTCCAACTCCCAGGCGGCGGTGCGGTCGGCGGCCAGCCGCCGGGTGCGGGCCAGGAGCAGCAGGATGTCCTGGTCCGGAGACCTGGGGAAGAGCGCGGTACTGGCCGCGTCGCAGGCGTCCTGGAGGGGGCCGTCCGGATCGCGGGCGAGCGCGGCCTGGAGGGTTCCTGGCGCGTGGGGCGGCCAGGCGGAGTTGTGCAGGGCGAGGACGGCGCCGCCGGGGAGGTCGAGTTCGGTGGTGGGGTAGTCGGGTTCGCCCTGGCCCAGCGGCGGGCCGACGACGGCGTCCACGGGCTGTGGTGAGCTGCCGGGCAGCAGGAGCATCGGCGGCGGGTGGTCGGCCGCGGCCAGGGTGCAGCGGGTGGTGACCGGATCGTAGATCACTATCAGGCAGCGCGTCCGCGGGGCTTCCGGCCCGGTGTCGGGCGCGGTCGGGCGTTCCGCGAAGAAGTTGGCGGCCTGGTCGTGCAGGCGGTGGAGGAGTTCACCCGGTTCGAGATCGAGGGCGGCCAGCGCGCTGACCGTGGCGCGCAGTCCTCCCATGACGGTGACGGCGGCAAGCCCTCCGTCCTGCACCTCACCGGTGACCAGGCCGACCCGGGCGCCGGAGAGGGACAGCACGTCGAACCAGGTGCCGCCGGCTCGGGCCGGCAGATAGGAGTGGCCGGTCTCCACGGCGCTGTGGCCGGGGAGTCGGGGCGGGATCATGCGGCGGCGGACCAGTCCGGCCAGCGAGTGTTCGCGCTGGTAGAGGCGGGAGTTGTCCAGGCACAGCGCGGCGCGTTCGGCCAGTTCGGTGGCGACGGTCAGGTCCTCGTCGTCGAACGAGGGGCTGTCCCCCGTCCGGTAGAAGGACACCAGGCCCATGACGGCGCCGCGCGCGGTGAGCGGGACGGCGATCAGGGAGTGGACGTCGGCCTCCCGGTACACGCGCGTGACCAGGGGGTCGCGGAGCAGCCACTCGTCGTCCAGGCGGAGCCGACGGACCAGGCGGGGGCGCAGGTCGACGAGGGACTGGCCCTGGGGGCTGCCGAAGCGCATCAGCCGTACCTGTCCGATGGGCACGATGCCCTGGATATCGTCGCTGAGGGAGTGTGCGAAGCCGGCGCGGCGCATGGCGAAGGGGTCCGGCAGGGGCGCTGGCCTGGGCGTCTCGCCCTGCAGGACGAGGTCCAGCACGTCCACGGCGGTGATCGCGGCGAGTCCGCGCACCGCGGTGTCGGCCAGTTCCTGAGCGGTGCGGAAGACGTCGAGGGACGAGCCGATGCGCCGTCCGGCTTCGTTGACCAGCCGGAGTCCGTCGCGGAGCCGGTCCCGGTCGGTGCGGTCGGCCACGGTGACCGCGACGCCCAGCACCCGGCCGTCCGGCTCCTGGAGCCGGAACGCCGACAGATAGAGGCTGTGGGGGCGGGTGTACTGGGGGCGTGGTGGATGAAGTGGTGTTCGAGGACCGGTTCGCCGTCGGCCAGCACCTGCCGCAGCATCCGCTGCACGGGTTCCGCGCCGGGCAGGCCCAGTTCCTCCCAGGTCCGCCCCACGGCGGAGCTCAGGTCGAAGGCGCGCATGCCGGGCGCCGCCGTGTTGAAGCGGACCACCCGTAGCTCGGTGTCCAGGATGTGCAGCCCATCGGGTGACTCCCCGAACAGCGCGCGCAGCACCGCCGCGTTCAACCGCTCGCCCCCGTCGGGCCCGTCGGGCCCGGCGGGCGGCGGCGGCTGCTCGCCGGTCACCCGGGATCCTCCGTCCGGACCCGGCCGGGGCCCGAACGGGACGGTCCTGCCTCAGCCATCGGGCTCACCCTCCAGATATGCGGGCACGACGGGGGCCCGCCCCTGATGCGCGCCATGCGCTGGATATCCGCTAAGGGAATGATGCAACGGATATGCCGCCGGCGCGTTCCGGAAAGGGCCGGCGGAGGGGCTGGGGGGAGGACCGACGGAGGAGCTGCGGCGGAGGGGCTGCGGCGGGGGGCTATCGGGGGGCGATGCCGTGGATGAGCCGGTCCAGGCCGCGCCGGAAGAGCAGGTCGGGGTGGGCGTCGGCCGGGTCGGTGCGCAGCAGTGCGGCCATGGCCCCGGCGAGGTGGGGGCGGCTCCGGTCGGCGGCGATGCTCTCCAACGCCTTCGTACCGACCGACGGCATGCCGTCGGGACTGCGGGCGGTGGCGGAGTGGAACCCGTTCAGCGCCGCCATTGCCGCCGCGCGCTCCCTCTTCGGCAACGCGCCGGTGCCCGAGGGGCCGCTGCCGCTGGCCCATCCCGTGCTCACCACGGTGCTCTGGTCGCTCGCGCTGATCGCGCTCTTCGCCCCGCTGACGGCCCGACGCTTCGCGAAACCCGAGTGAACGGGGCCGGCGGGGCCGAGGACCGGCGGACGAGGCCCCGCTGACCTGCCGGTTCGAAACCTCGCCCCACCGGCCAATAGCATCAACTAATGATCGTTAGAAGACGGTTGGCGACTCTCCTCATCGGGCTGGTCGCCATCCTCACCGTGAGCGGCCCGGCGCCGAGCGCCATGGCCGACCAGCCCGAACAGGACGCCCCACCACCCCGGGTGGATCTGGTACTGGATGTCAGCGGCTCGATGCGAGAACGCGACATGGGAGGCGGCGAATCCCGAATAGCCGCCGCACAGCGCGCGTTCAACGAGGTCATCGACGCCGTCCCCGACGAAGTACACCTCGGCATCCGCACCCTGGGGGCGACCTATCCGGGCGACGATCTGGAGATCGGCTGCCAGGACAGCGAACAGCTCTTCCCCGTCGGGCCGATCGACCGCACCGAGGCCAAGACGGCCGTCGCCACGCTGCGGCCCACCGGATGGACCCCGATCGGCTTCGCGCTGCGCGGCGCCAACGAGGACCTGGGCGACGGGGAGGGCACCCGCAGGGTCGTGCTGATCACCGACGGCGAGGACTCCTGCGGTGACCCCGACCCGTGCCTGGTGGCCCACGAACTCGCCGCCAGCGGAACGGATCTGGTCGTCGACACCCTCGGCCTGACCCTGGACGACGCGGTGCGGGAGCAGCTGAGCTGCATCGCCGAGGCCACCGGCGGCACCTACACCGCCGTCCAGGACGCCGACCAACTCGCGGACCGAATCAACCAGTTGGTCCGAAGGGCGGATCTGCCGGTCGAGACGCCCGCGACGGTGACCGGCGCCGAGGAGTGCCGGAACGCGCCCTGGCTCGGCATCGGCGTCTACGAGGACCGGGAGGAGTTCGACGAGCACCGCATGTACCGGGTGCCGGTCCAGCCGGGGCAGGAGCTGCGGGTCTCGGCCAGCGTGACCGCCGACCGGGCCGTCAACCGCGACTACGGCGTGCTGCTGCGCGCGTTGGACGAGGACGGACGCGAGTTGACGCGCGGCGCCGGGGCCGGCACCGGACGCACCGATGTGCTCTCCACCGGGCTGCGCTATCCGATGCCGGAGGCTGACGAGGACGGCGCGGACGGGGACGCGCCGCGCGCCGTCTGCCTGGTGCTCAGCAACTCGTTCTCCGCGCCAGACTCCGTGGTCCGTACCCCGGGGCTGCCGGTCGAGCTGACCGTGGACCTGGTCTCCGCGCCCGAGGCGTCCCCCGACGCGGCGGCGTTCGGCCTCGCCCGAGGGTGGGTGCCCGTGCTGCTGCTGGGCGGTGTCGGCCTGCTCGCCGGCCTCGCCGCCGCCGTGCTGGTCCGTGTGGTCTCGGCGTTGAGGAAGGCGATATGACCCAGCTGACACGGCGCGCCCCGCGCCTGCTCGCCCTCGCCCTGCTGACGGCGGCCGCCGTTCTGCTCGGCGCCGCGCCCGCGAACGCGGACGACGAGTCGACCCCGACGGAGGCCGGCACGGCGTTCCGCACCGCCACCGTCATCGACCAGGACCAGACCGCCACGGCCGCGGCCTCCACCGGCGACTACCTCTACTGGGTCTTCCCCGCCGGCGCGGGGCAGATCCCGACCGCCGAGGCGACCGTGACCCTGCCGGAGACCCGCACCGGGCCGGTGACCTGGCGCCTCGACCTCTACGACGGGCTGCGGCGCTACCAGTCCTGCACCTCGGGCCAACAGAGCGCCACCGCCGACGAGGACGAGGCCACCGTCACCCTGGACTGCGCCCTGCGCCCCGTCCTCCCCTATGCCGACCCCTGGGCCAACACCCCGCTGCCCGGCGCCTACTACCTGCGCCTCTCGGTCGCCGACCTGCCGGAACGCGACCTGGGACTGCCGGTGTCCGTGACGGTGACCGTCTCCACCGACGAGGCCAACGGCTCCGCCGCGGTCGGCGGGGACCTCACGGAACCGCTGCTGCCGGTGGGCGCGGCTGGCACCGTGACCGCCGAGGGCGAGGCGACGGCCATCGACCACGAGGAGGCGAAGAGCCCTTATCTCGCGGCCGTCCCCGAACCGTCCGACGGCTGGAACGGCGGCTGGTGGAACGACCGTTGGCTCTGGACCACGGCCGGCGGCATCCTCGCCGCCGCAACCGCCCTCACCGGCTACCGCCTCCTCCGCCCCACCCGAAACACCCCCCAAACCCCCTGACCCCCTGACCCCCCGCCGCGCCGCGCCGCGCCGGTGGCAACCCCACCGGCGCGGCCGGTCGGGGTCAGGGGTGGGGGGTGACCAGGCCGGTTTCGTAGGCGATGACGACGGCTTGGGCGCGGCTTTCGAGGTGGAGTTTGCTCATGGTGCGGTTGAGGTGCGTCTTCACCGTGGCGATGCTGATGTGCAGGCGGCCGGCGATCTCGGAGTTGGAGAGGCCGAGGCCGGTGAAGCGGAGCACTTCGCGTTCCCGGGAGGTCAACACGTCCAGGTCGCGGCGTGGTGGGCGGTCCACCGGGTCGGCGGGCCGGCGGGCGTAGGCCGCGACCAGGCGGCGGGTGACGCTGGGGGCGAAGAGCGAGTCGCCGCCGCTGACGGCGGCCACCGCCGCGAGCAGGCGCTCCGGGCCCGAGTCCTTGAGGAGAAACCCCGAGGCGCCGGCGCGCAGCGCGCCATAGACGTACTCGTCCAGGTCGAAGGTCGTCAACACGAGGATCCGGGGCGGGGGTTCGCGGTCGGTGGTGGCCAGGATGCGTTCGGTGGCCTGGATGCCGTTGGTGCCGGGCATCCGGATGTCCATCAGGATGATGTCGGGCGAGGTCTCGGCGGCGAGCCTGATCGCCTCCTCGCCGTCGCCGGCCTCGCCGACGACCTCGAAGCCGGGGGCCGCGTCGAGCACCCCGACGAGTCCGGCCCTGATCAGGAACTGGTCGTCGACGATCAACACCCTGGTCATTCCCGGCGGTTGTCCTTCTCTTCTCGGGTTGTCGCCGAGGTGGGAAGGGCAAGCCGAACGGCGAACCCTCCCGTGCTCCGCGGGCCGATGGTGATGGTCCCGCCGTAGAGCTTGACCCGCTCCCGCATCCCGATCAACCCGTGACCGCCCCCCGGCAGCACTCTGTCCGAATTCACCCCCTTCCCGTCGTCGATGACGCTGACCGCCACCTGGCGCGGCAGATAGTGGATCTCCACGGTCGCGTTCGCGCCGGGGGCGTGCTTGATGACATTGGTCAGGGCCTCCTGGACCACCCGGTAGGCGCACAGGTCGACACCGGGCGCGAGCGGACGAGGGGCGCCCTCGACCCGCAGTTCGACGGGGAGGCCGCCGGCGCGGACCCGGCCCACCAGTTCGTCGACCCGCGCCAGCCCCGGCATGGGCGCCGCCGACTCGCCCGCGCCGCCGTCTCCCGGCCCGCCCTCGGGACCGTCGTCCCTGAGCACTTCCAGCATCCGGCGCAGTTCGTCCAGGGCCTCGCGGCTGGTCTCGGCGATGGTGCCGAGCGCGGCGCGGGCGGTCGGCGGATCCGAGTCGAAGACAAAGCTGGCCAGCCCGGTCTGGACCGACACCACCGACATATGGTGCGCGACGATATCGTGCAACTCCCGCGCTATCCGCCGCCGTTCGTCGGCGACCGCGCGTCTGGCCCGTTCGGCCTGTTCGGCTCTGAGCCGGCGGGTCAGCTCGGCGGAGCGCCGCGCCAGGGTGCCGAACCACACCAGCACGACGGAGAACAGCAGCGCCTGCGCCAGCACGGAGAGCGGCGCCTGGCTCTCGCTGACCGCGCCCGCGTAGAGCCAGAGGCAGGTCAGGGCGCCCGCACAGGCGACGGCCACCCGCAGGGAACGCGCCGAGGCCACCGTGTAGAGCGCGAGCAGCGGCCCGAAGGTGCACACCACCGGCCAGTAGCCGAGGCTGATGTACCAGAGCCCGGCGACCTGGGTCGCGGCGAACACCAGCACCGGCGCCCGGTTGCGCAGCGCGACCGGCAGCTGCGCGAGCGTCGCCAACACCTGCGCCTGCCAGTCCGGTTCCGGCCATCCCTGCGCCTCGGACTCGCCGGCGAGCAGCAGCGCCACACACACCATCGCGAGGGCGATCAGCGTGTCGACGGCCGGGGCGAGACGGGACGGGTACGGGCGGCGCCGACCGTCCCGGTGGGACGTCTGTCTCGGGCGCATCACCGCAGCGTAACGCCGCTCCCGTCGGAGCGGAGTCAACCCAGCGCGGTACTACAGGAGTTGTAGAGGAACGGCAGCACTGCCACCCCGGGTGACAGCGGAGTTCAACCCGCCGCCGGATGCCCCGGGGGCGACGCGCGCCGTACCTTCGTCACCGTGCCGTCGCGCGGGGCGGTCCTCCTCGGGAGGGGGGAGGAGGAACGCCCGGCGCCACCAGGGGAGTTCGGGGAACGGCCGGTCCGCAGCGCGCCTCGCTGCCACAATGCGGTGGGGTTGAGGATTGGCGTGACGGATCGGGAGGGCGCGTGGTCGCGGAGGCAGCGGCGTTTCGGCTGGGGACAAAGGTGGCGAGCGCGGCGGCCCGATGGTGGCTGGGGGTACGGCGGCGGGACCAGGAACGCCACCTGCCGATGGAGGAGTTGATCCGGCTCCGGGTGCAGGGGCTGCGCTACCAGCGCGAGGTGAAGCAGCAGTTCGACCAGATCACCAACGCGGTGTTCGACCGCCTGGAGCCGTTCCTGCGGCACGCGTTCGGACGGCTGGACGAGGGCGGCCGACAGGCCGTGCTCGACGCCGTGGCCGACACCTTCGCCCGGGCGGACCTCACCGACGAGGCGCTGTTCGCCGCGAACGCGCGCCCGGCCGAGCTGAGCCGCGCCATCACCGGATCGGTGAAAAGCCCCACGGGATTGAACGAGGCGGAGACCCGGCTCTACGAGATCTTGTTCGCCGAATGCGTCGAGTACTACGCGCATATCGTCCGCAGCCTCCCGGTCTTCGAGGAGCGCGCCACCGGCGAACTGCTGGCCCGGACCGCCTCGTTGGGCGACGGGGTGACGCGCATCCTGGAACGCCTCCCGGACCGTTCGCTGTTCGCGCCGGACGGCACCGACCAGGACACCGGCTTCCGCCGCGAGTATCTGCAGCTGGTCAGCCGGGATCTGGACGAGGTCGAGCTGTTCCGCCGCCCGTCCGACCAGGCGACCGGCCTCCGCATGCGGCTCTCCGTCGCCTATGTGAGCCTGCGGGCGACCGGCGGCAACGGCCGGCGCCGCCGGGGCGCCATCCGCGAACTGCCCATGCCACGACCGGACATGGGCAACTGGGAGAAGGGTGGCGACGACAGCTCCGGCATGCGTGTCGAGGCCGCGCTGCGCGACACGAAGCGGGTGCTGCTGCGCGGCGAGGCCGGCTCGGGCAAGACGACGCTGCTGCGCTGGCTGGCCGTGATGGCCGCACGGGGCACGTTCCAGGGCGAGTTGGTCGACTGGAACGGGCTGACGCCGGTCCTCGTCAAGCTCCGCGAGTACAGCGGGCGACCGATGCCCGCCCCGGGCGCCATGCTGGACGGCGTCGCCGGCGCGATCACCGGAATCATGCCCCAGGGCTGGGTGGAACGCCAACTGCGGGACGGGCAGGCGCTGTTGCTGATCGACGGCGTGGACGAACTGCTGGACCGGGACCGGCGGGCGGTCCGCGACTGGCTGCGCAAACTGCTGGGCCAGTACCCCGAGACGCGGGTGGTCGTCACCTCACGACCGGCCGCCGCCAGCGCCCGGTGGCTACACGGGGAGGGCTTCGCGGCCCTGCACCTGGACCGGATGACCCCGCCGGACCTGGCCGCCTTTGTCCGCCAGTGGCACCAGGCGGTACGCGAGCTGGGCCAGGAACTGCCGTGCGGCGTCGACGAGTTGCCGCGGTACGAACAGTCCCTGCTAGCCAGCCTCAAGGATCGGGCGCATCTCCAGTCGCTGGCCGGCACCCCGCTGCTGGCCACCATGCTCTGCGCGATGCATCTGAACCGAAGCCGCCAACTGCCGCGCGACCGCATGGAGTTGTACCGCAGCGCCCTGCACACCCTGGTCCACGACCGGGACGCGGACCGCAATGTGCCCAGCGCGGTGGACAGCCGGCTGAGCCTCGGCGACAAGCTGGTCGTGCTGCGCGATCTGGCCTGGCGGCTGTCGGACAACAACCGCAGCGAGATCGCCGTCGACCGCGCGGCCGGCTATGTCACGACCAAACTGCGGGCGATGCGCCATCTGGACGAGCTGGACGGTCCGGCGGTTCTGGAGCAACTACGGCATCGGGCCGGGGTGTTTGCGCTCATCGGCCGAGGGCCGGATCGACTTCGTCCACCGCACCTTCCAGGAGTATCTGGCCGCCGAGGAGGCGGCCGAGCAGGACCGCATCGGCAGCCTGGTCGGCCGCGCGCATCTGGACCTCTGGCGGGAAACCATCATCATGACGGCCGGCCACGCCAACGCCCCCCAACGCACGGAACTACTCGACGGCATCCTCAACCGCGCGGACGCCGAGCCCCGCCACGCCCGCACCCTGCGCCTGCTGGCGGCGGCCTGCCAGGAGACGCTGCCCGAGATCCCCGATGGTCTTGCCGACCGCCTGGAGGAGGCGGTGACGAGACTGCTGCCGGCGCGGCGCCGGACCGATCCGCCCGCCCTGGCGGCGGTGGGGGCCAGCCTGTTGCGGCAGCTGCCAAGTTCACTGGGCCAACTGTCGGAGAAGGCGGCCATCCAGACGGTCCGCACGGTGGCCCTGATCGGCGGCGAGGAGTCGCTGAAGGTACTGGCCGACTGGGTGGGCGACGAACGGGAGGGGGTGGTCGGTGCACTGATCGCCGCCTGGAACTACTTCGACGCGGATCTCTATGCCGACGAGGTGCTGTCCCAACTTCCGTTGGAGGGCTACGAGGTCCGGCTGACTCACTCCGGGCAGCTGCGGGTGGCGAGCCGGCTGCATGGGCTGACCAATGTGTTCATCACCTGCCCGGTACGAAACCTCGATTTCCTCGCAGACTTCCCACCCCTGAGGTACCTATGGGTGTCCCAACTCGACGGGGAGGCCAACCTGTCCGTGCTCTGCAGCCATCCGCAGTTGGAAACTCTCGGCTTGTTCGGCCTCGGCTCGGTACAGGGCACGGCCGTGCTCAGCGACCTGCCCCAGCTGAAGCAGCTCGCTCTTCCCCTCGAAGGTGATCTAGCCCCCCAAGCCCTGCCTCTGCTCTCCGAGTTGACTTTCCTCAGCATGTGCGGCGGCTCGATGGAGACCGACGACCTCGGCGTACTGACCGCCATGCCAAAGCTAAGGCACGTGGACCTGACGGGCGATGGCACGGGCACACCGCCGGGCTTCGAGGAACTGGCCGATATGACGGGCCTCACCTCCCTCTGGCTCCGTGACTACGATGTGGACACCTGGCTCTCCTCCCTCCGCAGCGTCCCGCCCGCGCTCTCCGAGCTGCACTGCTACTACAGCGTTGTGCCCGCCGACCCCGATGCGTTCGCGCGGCTGGGCAGCCTCGAATATGTGCTTCTCTTCCACTGCCACACCCCCGACGGCACCCCCGTCACCAGCTACGACATCCCCGGGGCGCACACCAGGGTGATCACCTGACCCCCCGCCCCAGCCTCCGCTGCGCCGTGGTGAAGATGCCCGCCGCGCCCGAAAGTGCCGCGCGGGCCGCGTTCGCGCCCGGGGCGCCGTGGACGCCGCCGCCGGGGTGGGCGGAGGCGGAGGCGAGGTAGAGGCCGCGTACCGGGGTCTCGGGGCGGCCGGTGCCGGGGATGGGGCGGAAGACGAGTTGCTGGTGAAGGCTGGTGGTGCCGCCGTTGATCGCGCCGCCGTGCAGGTTGCTGTCGGCCGCCTCCAAGGCGGGTGGGGCCAGGATCCTGCGGGCCGCGATCAGCGCGCGGAAGCCCGGCGCGTACCGTTCGACCAGGTGCTCCATCCGGTCGGCCATGGCCTCCCGTTCGCGCTCGTCCCACCGTCCGGTCAGCCCCGAGGGGCCCGCGTCCGCGCGGACGCGGCGCGGCACATGGGTGTAGGCCCAGGCGGATTCGGTGCCGGCCGGGGAACGGGTGGGGTCGGTGGTGGTCATCTGGCCGAGCAGCAGAAACGGGCGGTCGGGGATGTCGCCCATGGCGAGTTGGGCGGCGAATCTGGTCAGATCGGCGATATCGGCGGCGAGATGCACCGTGCCCGCCTGGGCCGTCTGTGCCGTGGCCCAGGGGATGCGCCCGGTCAGGGCCCAGTCCACCTTGAATGTGGCGTGGTCCCACTGGAACCGCCGCAGGTCGTCGAGGAGTTGGGGCGGCAGCTGCTCGGGGCCCACCAGCTCGTGGTAGAGCTGTGGTGCCGTCACATCGGCCAGCACCGCGCGCCGGGCGGGGATCGTCGCGCCGTCGGCGGTGGTGACGCCGAGGGCGCGTCCGTCGCGCACCACGACGCGGCGCACGGGTTCGCCGCAGCGCACGGTGACGCCGCGCCGGCCCAGGCGTCGGACGAGCGCCCCCGTCAACTCCCCTGCGCCGCCCACCGGTACGGGGAATCCGTGGGTCTGGCCGAGCATGCACATCAGCCAGCCGAAGCCGCCGCTGCCGGCCGATTCGGGCGGTAGGTCGGCGTGCAGGGCGCTGCCGGCGAGCAGGAGTTGGCCGCCCTCGCCGCGGAACTCCTCCTCGCCGAGGCGGCGGACCGGCAGCAGCATCCGGCGGGCCACCCGCAGTCCGCCGGCGGCGCGCAGCCGCAGCGCCAGCCGGGCGGCGGCGCGCACCGGCGGGAACGGGGTGAACAGGGTGTTGAGCAACTGCTCGCCCATGGCGTCCCAGAGCGCGACCAACTGTTGCCAGGACTGCCCGTCCCCGGCGGCGAACGCGTCCAGGCGGGTGGCGGTCTCGGCGGGGTCGCGGCTCAGCACCGCGCAGCGGCCGTCGAGCAACGGGTGGGCGAGGACCTGGGGTGCGTGGCTCCAGCGCAGCCCTTCCCGCTCCAGCTGGAGGGCGGCCAGCACGGGCGAGGCTGCGGCCAGCGGATAGAAGGAGCTGAAGACGTCGGTCACATAGTCGGGGTGGACCGCGCGGTCGCTGCGTACCGCGCCGCCGGGCTCCGGCTGTGCCTCCAGCACCTCGACGGACCAGCCGGCGTCCGCCAGCAGGTTTGCCGCCACCAGCCCGTTGGGGCCCGCGCCGATCACCACGGCGTCGGTCATGACCCGGGCCCTCCCGCGTCCGGGGCCGGTTCGACGTCCACCACCAGCCGTGCCAGCCGGTTGAGCATGCCTCGGTGGCGTAGCTGCTGCATGGCGTCCAGGAGACGGTTGTGGACGCGCCCGCCGAAGCCGCGCAGCGGGTGTTCGTCCATGATCACCAGCGTCTCGTCGCCCCAGGGCCGGACGTCCAGGGCGATCCGCGCGGTGCCCAGCGGGCCGCTGTAGGCCTCCAACTCCAGGATGCGCGGCGGTTCGTAGCGGCGGACCCAGGTGCGGCCGTGCAGATCGGTGCGGCCGATCCGCACCGTGTAGGCCAGGGCGGAGCCGACCTCGGGCCAGTCGCCCTCGACCGGGGTCGACTCCCGCGTGCCCACCACCCAGGCCGCGTACCGGTAGGGGTCGCTCAGCACATCCCAGACGGCCGCGGGCGGTCGGGCGATCAGTCGGTGTCTCACGGCCATGCGTGCTCCCGGGTACCGGGCCTGCCTCCCTGCCGGGAACAGGAGGAATGTACTGTTTCTATGGAGATAGCATTTTTCCGCCGGTTCAGCAGCCTCGGGGCCACCAGCCGGAGGAATCCCGGGGCCGGCACGGGCGGAGAGGGACGGGCATGCGGCTGCGGAACAGCGTGGTGGTCATCACCGGGGCGAGCAGCGGAGTGGGGCGCGCCTGTGCGGAACGGTTCGCCGCCCACGGTTGCGCGGTGGTCCTCGCCGCTCGACGGGCCGAGGAGCTGGCGGCCGTCGCCGAGCGCTGCCGCCGGCACCTGGGGGCCCGCGCGCTGGTGGTCCCTACCGATGTCACCGACACCGGGGCCGTGGCGGCGCTGGCCCGGCGGGCGCTGGCGGAGTACGGACGCATCGACGTGTGGGTCAACTGCGCGGCGGTGGCCGCGTTCGGCAGCCTGGCCTCCGTTCCGCCCGAGGTGTTCCGCCGCGTCCTGGACACCGGGCTGATGGGCTGTGTGCGTGGCGCCGGCGCGGCGCTGGCGGCGATGCGGGAGCAGGGCGCGGGCGTCCTGATCAATGTCTCGTCGGCCGTCGCCGTCGCGCCCGTCCCCTACAACACGCCCTATGTGCTGGCGAAGAGCGCCGTGCGGGCGCTCGGCGGCTGTCTGCGGCAGGAGTTGCGGCTGAGCGGCCACCGGAACGTCCGGGTCTGCACCGTGCCGCCGGCCAGCATGGACACCCCGTTCTTCGCCAACGCCGCCAACTACTCGGGGCGCGCCGTCCGGCCGTTGGTGCCCGTCTACGCGCCGGAACGGGCCGCCCGGCGGATCGTCCGTCTGGTGCGGAGGCCGCGTCGCGAGGTCTTCGTGGGCCCGGCGGCCGGCGGTCTCGCGGTGCTGACTACCGTGCTGCCCGGCACCACGGAGGCGTTCGTCGCCCGCCGGATGGACCGTTACCACCTCCCCCGCACCGGTCGGCGCCGGACGGCGCGAGCAGTGTGCTCCACCCGCCGGCCGGGCCCGGCGCCCGGTACGGCGGCTGGCACGGCCGGAGCAGGACGGCGCTGCGCCGGCTGGCCGCCGGCTCCGCCGGGACGGCCCTGATTCTCGTCGGCCGTCGGCTGCGGCGGGCACGCCCCCGCCCCTGAGGACGCGGAGAGCCGCGTGTCAGGGGGTGAGCACGGTCTTGCCGGTCTCCTTGTGCTGGAAGCGTTGGTAGGCCGTGGCCGCCTGGTCCAGCCGGACATGGTCGGTGGCGAAGTCGTCCACGCCGAGTGGGTCGTCCCCGGTGAGCAGGGGCAGGATCTCGGGCACCCAGCGGCGGACGTTGGCCTGGCCCATGCGCAGCTGGATCTGCCGGTCGAAGAGCTTGAGCATGGGCATCGGGTCGGCCATGCCGCCGTAGACGCCGCTCAGCGAGATGGTCCCGCCGCGCCTGACCATGTCGATGGCCAGATAGAGCGCGGCCAGCCGGTCGACGCCGGCCGTCGAGGCGGCCCGCCCGGCCAGCGGGTCGGGGAGCAGGTTGGCCAGGCGCTGCATCAGGGAGCCGACGGATCCGCCGTGCGCCTCCATGCCGACGGCGTCGATCACCGCGTCGGGGCCTCGGCCGGCCGTGGCGTCCCAGACGGCCGTCACGATGTCCTGGTGCTCGCCGATGTCGAGGGTCTGGATCCCGCGCGCGGCGGCGCGTTTCAGCCGGTCGGGCACCAGGTCGATGCCGATCACCTGGCCGGCGCCCCGGTGCTTGGCGATGCGGCAGGCCATGTCCCCGATGGGGCCGAGCCCCAGGACGGCGACGCTGCCGCCGGGCGGAATGCCGGCGTACTCGACGGCCTGCCAGGCGGTCGGCAGCACATCGGAGAGATAGAGGTAACGGTCGTCGGGGAGCCCGTCGTCCGGCACCCTGATCGGGCCGTACTGGGCCTGCGGCACCCGCAGGTACTCGGCCTGCGCGCCGGGCACCGAGCCGTAGAGCCTGGTGTAGCCGAAGATCGCCGCGCCGCTGTCCTGCTCCCTGATCTGGGTGGTCTCGCACTGGGTCTGCAGGCCCTGGCGGCACATGAAGCAGTCGCCGCAGGCGATCTGGAACGGCACCACGACCCGGTCGCCGGGGGCGAGGTCGGTGACGGCGGCGCCGACCTCCTCGACGATGCCCATCGGCTCGTGGCCCAGGATGTCGCCGGGCGTCAGAAAGGGCGCGAGTACCTCGTAGAGGTGCAGGTCGGAGCCGCACAGGCCGGTGGAGGTGATGCGGATGACCGCGTCCGTCGACTGTTGGATGATCGGGTCGGGAACGTTGTCCACCCGGATGTCGCGCTTGCCGTGCCACACCGCCGCTTTCACGCCGGACCACCTCCGCTGTCACGCCGCCGGCGCCTCGCCTTCCGGACCGGCCGAGTGCCCCGTCGGCGCCGGAGTATGCGGGCCAGCCGTGAAACGGAAGGGCGGTCCGCTTTCGGCCACCCCCAGGCCCAGGCCCCGGCCCCGGCCGTCTGCCGAGGGGCCCGCTTCCCCAGCAACCCGGTTGTTCCGGTGCGGAGTTCGCCCTCTCGCTCGTTGACGGCCCGGAGGGGGCGTGCAAGCATCGGGCCGCACAGAGAGCGCTCTCTGAGCGCCCCTCGCCCCTCCCCCACCTGGACGAACGATGCCGAGAAGCCGAATCCGCAGCTGGGTGGCGACGGTCGCCGCCACGCTGGTGGCCCTGCTCCCCCAGCTCTCCCCGACGGACGCCGACCCGGCCGCGAGCGAGCGCAAGGGGGTGAACCTCAACCCGGGTCCCGGCGTCCCTGAGGCACTGGCCGATGTGGGTGTCGGCTGGTACTACAACTGGGCCTCGGGCACGGGCGAGGTCACCGCCCCCGACGGCGTGGAGTTCGTGCCGATGATCTGGGGCGCGGACTCCGTCACCGACGCCGAGCTGGCGCGGGCCGTCGAGGAGGGCGAGCAGCTGTTGGGCTTCAACGAGCCCGATCTCGGGGAGCAGTCCGATCTCACCGTGGAGCGGGCGCTGGATCTGTGGCCGCGGTTGGAGGCCACCGGGCTGCGGCTCGGCGCGCCGGCGGTCGCCTACGGCGGTGACACCCCCGGCGGCTGGCTCGACCGGTTCATGGCCGGCGCCGAGGAACGTGGCCTGCGGGTCGACTTCATTCCGCTGCACTGGTACGGCTCCGACTTCGGTCCGGACGCGACGGAGCATCTGCGCGGCTATCTGCAGGCGGTGGCCGACCGCTACGGCAAGCCGGTGTGGCTGACGGAGTACGCGCTGATCGACTTCTCCGGGCCGAACCCGCGCTATCCGAGCGCGGCGGAGCAGGCGGACTTCGTCCGGGCGTCCACGGCGATGTTGGAGGGGTTGCCGTTCCTGGAGCGGTACGCGTGGTTCACGCTGTCGACGTCGACCCATGCCACCGGGCTCTACGACGGCGCCACGCCCAACGAGAGCGGGCTCGCCTACCGAGCGGCGGGTGCCGCCGGGGGCTGAGCCCGGCGGCACCGCACCCGTCGGTCAGTTCTCCACGACGCGCTTGCCGTCCGCGTCCCGGTGGACGGTGAACGCGTCGACGACCGTGCCGTCCTGGGTCTTGGCGCGGTAGGTCAGGGTGTCGGCGGTGACGTCGACGACCTGGTAGGTCTGGGTGTCGCCGAGTTGGGTGCGGACCTCGGCGCCGGCGAGGCGCCAGTCGGTGGTGGACGGGGTGTACATCTTGGGGCCGGCCACGGAGACCACATAGACGGGCCCCGTGGTGACGGCCGGGTCGTCGGTGCGGCGGGCGGTGAGGTTGCCCCGGCCGTAGGAGTGGTCGTGGCCCTGGAGGACGAGGTCCACGTCGTGCTCCTCCAGCACGTCGAGCCAGGCGGCGCGCACCAGGGCGCCGGTGCGGCCCTCGCTGTTGGACATCACGGGCTGGTGGAAGGTGACCACGGTCCACTGGTTGGGGTTGTCGGCCAACACGTCGTCCAGCCAGGTCTCCTGGTCCTCCAGCCAGTCCACGACGTCGAACCAGGGCGCGTTGGTGTAGTTGCTGTTGAGGGAGATGAAACGGACGCCCTGGTAGTCGGTGTACCAGGCGGTGCCGTCGAGATCGTCGTCGTCGGGGCCGTTGCCGGCGCCGGGGAACTGGCGGGTCCAGTGGTCGGAGAGGTTCCAGCCGTCGTACTCGTGGTTGCCGGGGGTGGCGATCTGGTGGGTGGTGGCGGTGTGCGCCACGTCGACGGCGGCGAACCATTCGGCCCATTCGTCGTCGGCGTTGGCGTTGTTGATCAAATCGCCGGCGTGCACGGTGAGTTCGGCGTGCGGCGCGTCGGCCCGCGCGGCGCGCACCAGGGGGGCGGCGCCCTCGGTGATGTCGTTCTGGATGTCGCCGAGGTAGAGGAAGGTGAACGGGTCCCCGGCCGCGCCGGCGGTGCGGAAGTCGATCCAGTCGCTCCAGTCCGTGCCGTCGCCGATCCGGTAGCGGTAGGCGGTGTCGGGGGTGAGCGACGCGAGGTCGGCGCGGTGGTAGTGGCCGCCGCCGGCCTGGCCGGTGGGGGTGGCGGCCACGGTGGTCACGGGGCCGCCTTCGGCCGGCCGGAGTTCGACGGTGGGGGACGCGCCGGCGGTCGCGGTGCGCCAGGTGACGATCGCCGAGGTGGCGGGGTCGGCCGTCGGGGAGAGCACGATCCGGTCGAAGGTCCCGTCGGCGGCTGCGGCGTGGCCCGGGGCCACGGACATGGCGCCGAGCAGCAGCGCGGCGGCGAGCAGGGCGCGGCGGGCACGGGGGGCTTGGCTGGTCATTGCGGGCTCCTCGGGTGCGGCGGGGAACGTGCGCGACAGGTGCACCCCGGAGCATCGTCGGCGCGGCCTACGCCCGCGTGAACGCGATGCGACGGCCGGTCGGCGGGGTTCCGGCCATCGCGCCGACCCTGGGGCCCGGCGGACGTCAGGATCGCGTACCCGATTGGCGGAAACCTGGATCTGTCATCCTTCGGAGTGATAGCCAAGTACGTGGTGACCTTGCGCCGACATCCGGCGACCGGCCGTCCGCCCGACCACGGACGCGCCTTGTGTCGCCTCGGGTGAACTCCCCAGCGGTGGACGGATGTCGCTGGTCGGGTTCGGTACCGGCCGGGTGTCCACGTCCACGGCGGTCGACCGCCGTGGATCGCCGTGGCACCGGTCCGGGGGCGGGGGACGGAACTCTGGAACGGAGAGCGAGAACGTGCGGACAGCGGGGCGGATCGACAGCGGGGACGCGGCCGGGGACCGGGCCGGGGACGGGGAGAGCGGCGGCACGGCGCGGCGGCTGGCCGAACTGGCCGGTCGCCGCGCGGCGTTAGCGGCACAGTCCAGCCCGGAGCGGACGGCGCGGCAGCATGCCAGGGGCAAGTTGACCGCGCGGGAGCGGATCGATCTGCTGCTCGACCCCGGCTCCTTCGTCGAGTTGGACGAACTGGCCAGGCACCGCTGCACCAGCTTCGGCATGGAGGGTCAACGCCCTTACGGCGACGGCGTGGTGACGGGCTATGGCACGGTGGACGGCCGGCGGGTCTGTCTCTACGCGCAGGACTTCACGGTGTTGGGCGGCAGCCTGGGCGAGGTGTTCGGCGAGAAGATCCTGAAGGTGATGGATCTGGCGTTGCGCACCGGCTGCCCGGTGATCAGCATCAACGACTCGGGGGGCGCCCGTATCCAGGAGGGGGTGGTGGCGCTCGCCTACTACGCGGAGTTGGTGAGGCGCCATGTTTCGGCCTCCGGGGTGATTCCGCAGATCTCCCTGATGGTGGGTCCCTGCGCGGGAGGCGCGGTCTACTCGCCGGCGATCACCGATCTGGTGGTGATGGTGGAGGACATCTCCCATATGTTTGTCACCGGGCCCGACGTGTTGCGCGCGGTGACGGGCGAGGCGGTGGACCGGGACGCGCTGGGCGGCCCCCAGCTGCACAACGCGACCAGCGGCGCGGCGCACTATCTGGCGCCGGACGAGAAGGACGCGTTCGACTATGTGCGGGCGGTGTTGGGGCATCTCCCGTCGAACAACATGTCCGAGGCGCCGGTCTACCCACTGCCGCCGGGCCGGTCACGGGACGAGGTCACGGAGGCGGACCGGGCGTTGGACACGTTGATCCCGGATCGGCGCAACCAGCCGTACGACATGGCGCGGGTGGTGAACGCGGTGGTGGACGACGGGGAGATCGTCGAGGTCCATCCGCTGTTCGCGCCCAATATCGTCTGTGGTTTCGCCCGGGTGGAGGGCCATAGCGTCGGGGTGGTGGCCAACCAACCGATGCACGGCGCGGGCGCGTTGGACATCGACGCCAGTGAGAAGGCGGCGCGTTTCATCCGGTTGTGCGACGCGTTCGATCTGCCGGTGCTCACCTTTGTCGATGTGCCGGGCTTCCTCACCTCCTTGGAGCAGGAGCGGGACGGCATCATCCGGCGGGGCGCCAAGCTGCTCTACGCCTACTGCGAGGCGACGGTCCCCATGGTGACGGTGATCACCCGCAAGGCGTACGGCGGGGGTTACGGGGTGATGGGGTCCAAGCATCTGGGGGTCGATGTCAATCTGGCCTGGCCGACGGCGGAGATCGCGGTGATGGGCGCCGAGGGCGCGGTCGGGGTGATCCATCGCCGGGAGATCGAGCGGGCGGAGGATCCGGCGGCCGAGCGGGAACGGCTCAAGGCGGCGTATGAGGAGGAGTTGTGCACGCCCTATGGCGCCGCCGAGCGGGGCTATGTGGACGCGGTGATCATGCCGCACGAGACCAGGGCGCGGGTGGCGTCGGCGCTGGACGCGCTGCGGACCAAGCGGGTGGAGCGGCTGCCGCGCAAGCACGGGAACATACCGCTGTGAGCGGGGTGGTCCCGGAGCGGTCGGGCATCAGGGTGGTGCGGGGCAATCCGGCGGACGACGAACTGGCCGCCGCCATCACGGCGGTGCTCGCGGTGTTGGCCGCGTCGGGGAGCGGCGCGGCGCCGCCGCCGACGGGCCGGGGGCGTGGCCGGTGGGCGGCGCCCGCGTCCCGGATGACCCGCCGGCCGTCCCGCGGCGGCTGGAGCTGAACCGCCGGCCCGCCCCCCGCGACGTCAAGAATCAAGGGGGGCGGGCCGGCGGCGAGTTGGGCGGGCTCAGACGGGGTTTTTCACCGGTGCGGCCTCGGGCTCCGGCTTCGGCGCCGCCGGCCCGCCGCCCTCGCTGAGGCCGACGCGTCCGTGCAGTCGGCGCAGCGCGGCGGGCGCGTACCAGGCCGAGCGGCCCAGCAGCCGCATCGCGGCCGGCACCAGCACGCCCCGGATGGCGACGGCGTCGATCAGGATGGCCAGCCCGGTGCCCAGGCCGAACATCTGCATAAAGCTGATCCCCGAGGTGACAAAGGCGAAGAAGCTCACTGCGAGGAGGCAGGCCGCCGCGCTGACCACGCGCCCGGTGTGCCCCAGGCCGCCCGTCACCGCCGCCTCGTTGTCCGCGCCCAGATCGTGGAGTTCCTTGATCCGGCTGGTGACGAAGACCTCGTAGTCCATCGACAGGCCGAAGGCGATGCAGAACATCAGCACCACCATCGTGCTGTCCATGGGCTGCGGGGTGAATCCGAGCAGCGAGGCGAGGTTGCCGTCCTGGTAGATCCAGGTGACCGCGCCGAGCGCGGCGCCCAGGCTGATCAGGTTGAGGACCAGCGCCCGCAGGGGCTGGACGACGCTGCCGGTGAAGAGGAAGAGCAGGACAAAGGTGCTGACCGCGACCAGGAGCGCGGCGAGCGGCAGCCAGCCGCCGATGCTGTCGTTGGAGTCGATCAGTTCGGCGTCGGTGCCGCCGACCAGGGGCTCCGCGCCGGCGGGCGGGGTGAGCGCCCGCGCCTGGTGGACCAGCTCCCTGGCGGCTTCGGACTTCGGCGTCAGCGCCGTCACCACGTTGATCCGCTGCGCCTCCGGCAGGCCGAGGGCGTCGTTGCCCGGGGCGCCGGGCGTCGCCGCGCCGTCCAGATAGGTGCCGCCGCTGGTCTCCACCCGCACGACGCCGGTCAGCCCGGAGAGTTGTCCGGCGTAGGCGTCCAACTCGGCCTCGGCCAACGGCTGGTCGATGACGATATGCAGCGCGGCGTCGTCGTTGCCGGCGAAGTTCTCCTGGAGGGCGATCGAGACCTGCCGGCTCTCGGCGTCCTCGGGCAGCGCCCGCTCGTCGGCGGTGCCGAAGGTGATGCCGAGCAGCGGGCTCGCCGCCAGCAGCAGCACCGCGAGCACGGGCAGCGCGGTCAGGCCGGGCCGGCGCATCACGGTGCGGGCCAGCCGCCCCCAGAGCGGGGCCGTCGACTCGGCGCGCCCCGGCTTCGCCCAGGGCAGCCGGCCCTTGTTGATCCGGTGGCCCAGCAGGACGAACAGCGCCGGCATCACCAGGAGCGTGCCGATCGCGGCGACGGCGACGACCCCGATCCCGGCATAGCCGAAGGAGCGGAGGAAGGACTGCGGGAACACCAGCAGGGCCGCCAGCGCCGCCGCGACGGTCGCCGCCGAGAACGCGACGGTGCGACCGGCGGTGCGGACGGTGTTGCGGACGGCGACGTGCACATCGAGTCCGGCGGCGAGCTGTTCGCGGAACCGGCTGATCATCAGCAGCGCGTAGTCGACGCCAAGTCCCAGGCCCAGCGCGGTGGTCAGGTTGATCGCGAAGACGGAGACATCGGTGACGCCGCCGAGGACGGCGAGCCCGGCGAAGGTGCCCACCATGGCGATCAGCCCGACGGCGAGCGGCAGCAGGGCCGCGACCACGGAGCCGAAGACGATCAGCAGCAGGACGAGGATCAGCGGCACGGCGATGCCCTCGGCCAGCAGCAGGTCCCTGTTGAGCTGTGTCTGCATGTCGTGGTTCACGCCGCCGCCACCGCCGGCCCGGACGGTGAGCCCGTCCTCGCGGTCGCCGGTGTGGGCGTCGACGATGTCCTCGACGTTCGCCGACAGTTCGGTCTCGTCGCCGAGGACATGGGCGAACACCAGGGCCTGACGGCCGTCCTCGGAGCGGAGGTCGGGGATGCCGGTGTCCCAGTAGGAGAAGACCTGCCGCAGGTTCGGCTCCGCCCTGAGATCGGCCAGCAGGGCCCGGGCGTCCCGTTCGACGCCCGGCGCGTCGACATCGCCTTCGGGCGCGCCGACCAGCAGGATCAGGTTGCTCTCCCCGCCGAACCGCTCCTCGATGACGGCGGCGGCCCGGCTGGACTCGGAGGCCGGATCGTCGAAGCCGCCGCCCACCAGCTTGCCGAACGCGCCGGCGCCCACGACGCCCATCAGCACCACGGCCAGGGCGGCGACGATCAGTACCGGCCGGGTCCGGCGTATCGCCAGCTCGGCTATGCGATCGAACACGGACGATCTCCTCTACGACATGACGGTGTGCAACCGTGACGGTGAAAGCGACGCCGGAGAGGCCGAGTCGGCAGGGCGCGCCGCCGCCGGCGGATGCGCGGTTCGCGCCCTTCGTCGCTGTGCACGACGGTAGTGAGATCGCCGGGAGTTTGGCAGTGTTAGATTTTTCGAACACCTTGGTCAACACCTGAAGTTGGGGATGCGGTCATGCCGGTCGAGGAGCCCATGGCGGCCAGACCCTCGTTGCGCGAGCGGCGGCGGGCCACCGCCACCCGGGAGATCGTGGAGGCGGCGGAGCGGCATATCACCGAGCACGGTCCCGCCGCCCTCTCGCTGCGCGCGGTCGCCCGCGATCTGGAGATGTCGGTGCAGGCGCTCTACCACTACTTCCCCAGCAGGGACGCCCTGGTCACGGCGCTGATCACCAAGGTGTACGACGATCTGACGGACGCGGTGCGGACGGCCGTCGAGGGCGCGGCCGGGGAAGGGGCGCCGCCCGGCGTGGTGTTGGCCTCCGAGGGCTATCGCCGCTGGGCCATCGACAACCCGGAGCGGTTCCAGCTCATCTACGGCACCCCGCTGCGCCACTACCGGGCCCCCGTGGACGGGCCGACGACGCAGGCGGTGCAGCGGATGGCGGAGATCTTCGCGCGGGAGCTGTTCGCCGGCTACACGGCCGAGCAGCTGGCCGGGGCCGATGTTCCCCCGCTCTCGGCCACGTTCCTGGCCGATCTGGAGGCGCCCGGGGCGCTGCCGGCCCCGGCGATGGCGCTCTTTCTGAAGGCCTGGGGCCAGCTGCACGGCCTGGTCGTCCTGGAGGTGTTCGGGCACACCGGCTTCCTGGGCGAGCATCAGGCCGAGATCTTCCGCCTGTCGATCCACACCCTGGTCGAGGAGCTGCACCGCCGGATCCCCGCCGCCGGCTGAACGACCGGGCGGCGGGGCCGGTCTTCGTCAGCCCTGGTGGACGGGCAGCCAGACGCGCATCGCGCCCTGCTCGCGGTGGCCCCACAGGTGGTAGGGGATCAGCTGGAACTCCCGTACTTCCGCGCCGCGTTCGGCCTCGGCGCGGGCGTCGGCGTCGGCGTCGGCCGGTGGATAGGCCCACCAGCCGTCGGTCCTCGGGGTCTCGGCCGAGCCGGTGGCGCGCACCGCGACGGCGACGCCGGGCGCGGTGGTGGCGGTGTCGTCGCTCAGCGGGTGGCCGGGGTCGAGCCGCAGATCGTCCAGCGCGGTGCCGTCCGGATGGTCGGCCGACTCGGTGCAGTAGACCAGCGGGCCGCGTTCCACGGCGACGCTGCCGCGCAGCGCGTCGGCGCGGGACGGCGGGGCGGTCAGCCGGGGCGTCAACGTCAGCTCAAGCAGCACCGTGTCGCCGGGCCGCCAGGTTCGGGTCAGCCGCAGCCAACCGTCGTCCACGACCGCGCCGGGCCCGCCCTCCTCGACCGGCTGCCCGTTGACGGTGGCCCGCCAGCCGTCGGCGCCGATCCAGTGCGGCAGCCGCAGCGTCAACGACACCTCGGGCTCGGCGGCTCGCACCACCCTGACCTCGATGCTCCCCCGCCACGGGTACTCCGTGGCCACCTCGACGGCGAGCCCGCCGGCGGCGAACCGGCCCGCCGCGTACTGGTGCAGCACCAGGCCGCCCGCCGCGTCGCCGGCCGCCATGGCGTGCGGCAGGGAGGCGAGCAGCCGCATCACATTGGGCGGGCAGCAGGCGCAGTTGAACCAGCGGACGCGATAGGCACCGTTGTCCCCGGCGTGCGCCCCCGGGCGGTGGCCGTCGCGCACCTGGAGCGGGTTGACATAGCTGTAGTGCTCGCCGTCCAGCGCCACGCCGGAGAGGAAACCGTTGTAGAGCACCCGTTCCAGATGGTCGGCGTAGCGGGCGCGGCCGGTGGCCAGCAGCAGCCGCCAGCTGAAGTGGACGGCGGCGATGGCGGCGCAGGTCTCGGTGTAGGCGCGCTCCGAGGGGAACTCGTACGGGTCGCCGAACGCCTCGTCGCTGTGGTGGGCGCCGAGGCCGCCGGTCAGATACGAACGGGCGCCGACCATCTCCTCCCACAGGCGTTCACTCGCGGTCAGCAACTCGCGGTCGCCCGACTCCGCGTAGACGTCGACGACGCCGGCCAGCAGATAGAGCTGCCGCACCGCGTGTCCGGTCACCCGGTCCGCCTCCCGCACCGGGGCGTGGTCCTGCCAGTACTCGGGCCCGAACCGGCCGTCGGGCAGCAGCCCGTGGCCCCGGCGGTCGACGAAGTAGCGGGCCAGATCGAGATAGCGCCGCTCGTCGGTGACCCGGTACAGCTCGACCAGGGCGGTCTCGATCTCGGGATGGCCGCAGACCCCGTCGAGCTTCCCCTCGCCCGAGCCGAAGACCTGGTCGACATGGTCGGCGAACCGGCGGGCGACGGTGAGGAGTTCGGTGCGGCCGGTGGTGCGGACATGGGCGACGGCGGCCTGGATCAGATGGCCGGCGCAGTACAGCTCGTGGCCCCAGTCCAGTTCGGCCCAGCGCCGCTCGGGTCGGGTCACCTGGTAGTAGGACTGGAGATAGCCGTTCTCGTCCTGGGCGTCGGCCAGCAGTTGGACGACCTCGGCGAAGCGTTCCTCCAGCCGGGCGGCCTCCTCGGGCCCGGTGGCGGGGTCGCCGAGTTGCCAGGCGACGGCCTCAAGCCACTTGTAGACGTCGGAGTCGAGAAAGGGCAGGAAGTTGACATAGTCGCCGGTGGTGGTGCCGGCGGCGAGCCGCAGATTGTGGAAGTTACCGGCCTCCGTCAGCCGGTCGTAGCCCCGGGGGACGGTGGTCTCGGCGTTGACGGCGCGGCGGTCGCCCCACAGCCCGCCGCTGATCAGCGCCTCCCGGGCGGGCCGCAGCACGCCATGGGCGGCGGCGGTGGGCAGCAACGGGCCGAGACGGTCGGGCATCGGTGACTCCCAGGTCGCGCGCGGAGCGGAACAGCCGGACAAGCAAACGAAGTACAACAAAGGGAAACGCTTTTCCCCAGCCGCCCCTGAATCTAGGAGCGCCACCGGAACCGGTCAAGGGCCTTCCCGCTGCCCCGCCTCGACGCCGGGCGGAACCGGGGCCCGCTCACCACGCGTCGATGACCGGCGCTTCGGGTGGGTGCCGCCGCCAGACCTCGTTGAGGCGCGCGAGCCGGCCCGTGGCGGCGATGCCGCGCAGGAACGCGACCCTGCCGTCGCTGACTTCGAACGCCACGGCGCCCACGACCCGATCGCCGACCACGGCGAGAACGGCCGGAGCGCCGTTGACCAGAGCGATATGCATGGCGAGCGAACCGCCGGCCAGTCGACGTTTCGCCGCCGTGGGTCGGAAGCCCGCCCGCGCGAAGGAGGCGACCCGCTGCCGCGTCTCGATCCGCACCACCCTGGTGCCCAGGCCGGCGCCGTCCGAGACCGCCGTCACGTCCTCGGTGAGCAGCGTCACCAGCCGTTCGGTACGCCCGGACATGGCGGCGGCCAGGAACTCCTCGACGACCCGGCGCGCGGACGCGGGATCGGCCCGTGCGCGTCGGGGGCGCTCGGCGGCGATCCGGGTCCGGGCCCGGTGGGCATGCTGTTGGCTCATGGACTCGGTGATGTCGAGGATGCCGGCGATCTCGGCGTGCCGGTAGGAGAACACCTCGCGCAGCACATAGACGGCCCGCTCGACCGGCGAAAGGCGCTCCAGCAGGGTCAGCACGGCCAGGGACACCGACTCGCGCTGTTCGACGGTGTCGGCGGGGCCGAGCATCGGATCGCCCTCAAGGAGCGGTTCGGGCAGCATCGAACCGGCGGCCCGCTCGTGGCGCGCCCGCGCCGAACGCAGCCGATCGAGGCAGAGATTGGTCAGGACCTTGGTCAGCCACGCCTCCGGCGTCTCGACCCGTTCGCGGTCGGCGGCCTGCCAGCGCAGAAACGTGTCCTGTACGGCGTCCTCGGCATCGGCCGCCGAGCCGAGCAGACGGTATGCCAACGAGGCCAGCCGGCCCCGGCTGGCCTCGAACAGGTCGACGGCCGCACTGTCCATGCCCGACAACCTAGGCGGCGGCACCCGCACCGGCCCGGTCGGGCTCGTTCGCCAGTCGGCGCCTGCGCTTCGGCATGCCGAAGGTCGGGTGGGCGATGCCCAGGCCGGCGCCCCTGAGCACGCCCGACTTCAGCCGCGCGGCGGGCCGGCCGCCCAGATACCAGGACTTGGGCCTGACCTGGCCGTCCACCATCTGGAAGATCGCGTCCCGCCGCCCCAGGCTGATGTGGTTGCCGACGTAGGTCAGCGCGACGGTCGGGACCTCGCCGCCGGTCAGCCGCGCGATGATCGCCCCGGTCGCCTGCTTGCCGGTGCAACCGGCCGAGGCACAGGACATCGGCAGCGGACGGCCGTTGTCGCCGATCGCGTAGGCGCTGTCGCCGATGGCGTAGACATCCGGATGGGAGACCGAGCGCATGGTGCGGTCGACGACGATCTGCCCGGTCCCGGCGACCTCAAGGCCGCTGGCGGCCGCGATGGGGTGCACGGCGAACCCGGCAGTCCACACCGTGACTTCGGCCGGTATCGGCCTGCCGTCGGCGGCGATCGCCCATCGCGGCTCGACCGCTTCGATATCGGTGTGCCCGTGGACGGTGACACCGAGCCGGTCGAAGGCGGAGCGGAGGTGGCGGCCGGCCTTCGGGGAGAGCCAGGCTCCCAACTCACCGCGCGCGGCGAGCGCGACCGAGAGATCGGGCCTGGCCTCGGCGACCTCGGTGACGGTCTCGATTCCGGTCAGCCCCTCACCGACGATCAACACGCTGCCGCCCGCGCCCAGTCCGGCCAGGCGTTCGCGCAGACGAAGCGCCGATGACCGGCTGGTCACATCGAAGGCGTGCTCGGCCACCCCGGGAACCCCGTGGTGGGCCACGGAGCTGCCGAGCGCGTAGAGAAGCGTGTCGTACGCCAACTCGCCGTCGCCGTCCCCGCCGGTCACGGCGACGGTCCCGCGCCCGGGGTCGACGCCGGTGACGCGCGCCAGGCGCAGCCGCACCCCGGTGCCGGCGAACACATCGGCGAGCTTGCGGAACGCGAGGTCCTGGCCGCTCGCGAGCTGGTGGAGCCGCATCCGCTCGACGAACTCGGGCACGGCGTTGACGACGGTGATCTCGACATCGGCGGGGGAGAGCCGGCGGGCCAGGTTGCCGGCGGCGAAGGCCCCGGCGTATCCGGCGCCGAGTACCACGATGCGGTGCTTCATGGCGTTGCTCCTGTCTCGTTCGGGTGCGCTTTGAACGAGACAGGGCTCCGCTTGCTGACAGCTTCCGGATGTGACGCGGGTCACCATGCGGCTGCCGGTTCATCCCCCAGGAACTCACTCCCTGGTGAGGTGGAGCAGCACCAGCTGTTCCGGATGCAGGAACGGGAGCTGCAGGCCGGTCCGTTCCAGGACAGCGCCCGGGAGTCCCCCGGCTCCCTCCTCGGTGCACCAGGCGGGCCGGCCGCGCCCGAGGCCCGGCGCCTCGACGCCCGGCGGCAGCACCTCCAGCCGGTAACGGGCGTCCGGATCGAGCCCCGGCAGCCGGAACCTGCCGTGCGGGGTGGTCTCCGGGGTGCCAACCGCGACCAGCGCGAACAGCGCCTCCGCCCGGTCGGGCGCGACCACGCCGTGCACCCACAGCGCCGGATCGGGATGGTCGGCGCGGACGATCCGGCCGCCGTGCAGCAGGCCGCGCAGCCGCTTGTAGTGGGCGACCCAGCGGGCCAGGTCCAGGCGGTCCAACTCGTCGGCCCCGGTCAGGTCCCATTCGATGCCGAAGTGCCCGAAGAGCGCGGTCCCGGCGCGGAACGCCAGATCGTGGGTGCGGCTGGTGGTGTGCGAACGGGCGGCGCCCACATGGGAGCCGATCAGCTCGGGCGGCAACAGGGCCTGCGTCCAACGGTTGATCCCCTGCCGCTCCAGGGCGTCGATGCAGTCGCTGCCCCAGACCCGGTCGCTGTGCTCCAGCACCTCCAGATCGACGCGGGCGCCGCCGCCCGAACAGGATTCGATCTCCAACCCAGGGTGCGCCGCGCGGAGTTCGTCCATCAGCCGGTAGACGGCGAGGGTCTGGCCCCGGACCGCGGCCCGGCCGTGCGGGGAATGGCCGGCGTCGGCCAGCTCACGGTTGTGGTCCCATTTGAGATAGCCGATCTGGTACTCGCCGAGCAGCGCCAGCAGCCGCTCCCTGATGTAGGCGTAGGCCCCGGGGTGGGTGAGGTCCAGCACCTGCTGGCCACGGAGTTCGCCGGGCAGCCGGCCGCCGGTGGCGAGGATCCACTCGGGGTGGGCGCGCGCCAGATCGGAGTTCGGGTTGACCATCTCGGGCTCCACCCAGAGCCCGAACTCCAGGCCCAGACCGCGCACATGGTCGACCAGCGGATGCAGCCCGTCCGGCCAGACCGTCTCGTCCACATACCAGTCGCCCAGGCCCGCGCCGTCGTGGCGCCGCCCCCGGAACCAGCCGTCGTCCAGCACATAGCGTTCGACGCCGACCTCGGCGCCCAGGTCGGCGAGCCGGGTGAGCTTGGCCAGATCGTGGTCGAAGTACACCGCCTCCCAGGTGTTGAGCACGACCGGCCTGGGCTTCGTCGGATGGTGCGGCCGGGCGCGGAGGTGGTCGTGGAACCTGGCGGAGACCGAGTCGAAGCCGGTCGCGCCGTAGGCGGCGTAGAGCCAGGGCGCGGTGTACTCCTCGCCGGGCGCGAGCGTCGTCTCCCCCGGCATGGGGAGATCGCCGCCGCCGAGGACGGCCTGCCCGGTCGGCAGCCGGTCGGCCCAGAGCCGGTGGTTGCCGCTCCACGCCAGATGCAGCGCCCACACCTCGCCGTGCCGGAACCCGAAACCGGGCGTGCCGGCGGCCAGCAGCAGCGGCGCGTCGTGCCCGGGCCGGCCGCGCCTGGTCTCCCGCACCCAGGAGCCGACGTTGAACGGCTGCCGCTGCGGGGAGCGTTCATGGATCCAGCGCCCGGTGAGGTCGAACAGCTCGGCGGCCTCGGCCGGCACGGGAAGCGCCAGGCCGAGGGCGTCGAGGGCGTAGTCGCGCTCCGGATCGTCGTTGCGGACGGTGGCGCGGGTGCGGACCAGGCCCTCCGGGGTGAGTTCGAGTTCGATGCCGAGCCGGAGCGCGGCGGTGCGGTCGACGGCCGTGACGCGGACCGTCCCGCCCTCCGCGGCCTCGGTGACCTCGGCGGTCTCCGTGGTGAACAGCGGCGACCAGTCGCTCCCGCCGGCGCGGTGCCCGAGCAGCCCCGGGTAGCCCTGCCAGCCGGCGCCGTGCTCGGCAAGCAGCCCGACGGCGGGCGGAATGTTCCAGTTCCCCGGCTTCATCGGATCGTCCGAATCCCCGGGCGACTCGGGCAGCGCGCCGTACTCGGCGAGCGCCGCCAACTCGTCCTCGCCCAGCGGGCCCAGATCGGCCCCCCAGTGCAGGACGCGCGGCAGCCGCGGGCCTCGGAGATCGAGAACGAGGCTGACGCCCGCTGCTCGCAGGTGCGCTATGGACTTGGGCACGACTGGCGCCACGGGGGCGCACCTCCTTGGACCGGGCTGTACCGAGCTGGTACCGAGCCGCGTTAAACGCGTTCGCCTGTTTGGACGTGATCGTAAATGTTGCCACCGGATCAAACCCTGTCAACCGCCCGCCCCCCTCCTCGCGGGGCGCGGCCCGCCGAAAGCCGCCGTGACAGGATCGCCGGATGACCGTGGAACGCATCGGCCCGCCCATGGCGGCCGACGAACGAGCGACCCTGCGCGGCTTTCTGGACTACCACCGGGCGACCCTGGCCCGGAAGTGCGAAGGGCTCGACGACGAACAGCTCCGCCGCCGGGCGTCGCCGCCCTCCACGCTCTCGCTGCTCGGCCTGGTCCGTCATATGGCCGAGGTCGAACGCGCCTGGTTCCGCCGCACGATCAACCGGGAGGACATCCCCCTGGTCTGGTCGGAACACGGCGACTTCCAGGCCGCCTACGACGCCGACGCCTCCTCCCGCGCCGAGGCGTTCGCCGCCTGGCAGGCGGAGATGGCCGCCGCCCGCCGCATCGAGGAGGCCGCGCCGTCCCTCGACATCACCGCCCCGCACGCCAAGACCGGCGAACCGGTCTCGCTCCGCCTGGTGATGCAGCACCTGATCCACGAATACGCCCGCCACAACGGCCACGCGGACCTGATCCGTGAGGCCATCGACGGCACGGTGGGCGCCTGACCAGCGGTAACTCCCCGCCCACAGCTGATAAATCGCTTTACCGACCCGGCCGTCGTCCCGATCATGGACCGGTTCCGACCGCCCCCTGACCAGGAGTCGCCGTTCATGCCCCTGCCCGCGGACCCGACCGTTCTCCACCCGATGCCCGAGCAGCCACGGGTCGTGCTCCTCAAACCCCTGGTGAAGTCCCCGCTGATCGAGGTCGGCGCCTACTCCTACTACGACGACCCCGACGACGCGACCGCGTTCGAGACCCGCAACGTCCTCTACCACTACGGTCCGGAGAAGCTGGTCATCGGCAGCTTCTGCGCCCTCGGCACCGGCACGCGGTTCATCATGAACGGCGCCAACCACCGGATGGACGGCCCCTCGACCTTCCCGTTCCCCACCATGGGCGGCCCCCGGTCCGACCACTTCGACCTGATCACCGGCCTGCCCGGCCGAGGGGACACCGTCGTCGGCAACGACGTCTGGTTCGGCCACGGTTCGACGATCATGCCGGGCGTGCGGATCGGTCATGGCGCGATCATCGGCGCCGGCTCCGTGGTCACCGCCGACGTGCCCGACTACGGCATCGTCGGCGGCAACCCGGCCCGGCTCATCCGCACCCGCTACAACGACGAGGAGATCGCCCGGCTGTTGGCGGTGGCCTGGTGGGACTGGCCGGCGGAGCACATCACCGCCCAGGTGCGGACCATCATGTCCGGCACCGTCGCCGACCTGGAGGCCGCCGCCCCGGACCGCACGCCGTAGGCACCCGGTTCGCCTGGCAGGATCGGAACGTGACCACCCTCTTCCTGATGGTCGGCCTGCCCGGCGCCGGAAAGACCACCGAGGCCCGGCGGCTCGCCGAGCGGCATGCCGCGCTGCGGCTGACCCCCGACGAGTGGATGATCCCGCTCTTCGGCGAGCCGGAGGCGGACGGAAAGCGCGACGTCCTGGAGGGCCGGCTGCTCTGGCTCGCCCTTCAGGCGCTGCGGCTGGGCACCAACGTCGTGCTGGACTACGGCTGTTGGTCCCGCGACGAGCGGTCAGCGATCCGCTGGCTGGCGCGCTCGGTGGGCGCGTCCTACCAACTGGTCCATCTGCCGATCGACCGGGAGACCCAACGCGCCCGGATCGCCGACCGCCAGGCGGCCACCCCGCACCTGACAGTGAGGATGTACGTGAGCGTTCCCCGGCGGGGTCTGACCCAGCACCTGACTGACTCAGGGTCCTCAACGGGATCTGTCGGCTCTGTCCGGGGGACGCTCGCCCGCATCCGTCGGGCCGGGGGACGTGACTTCATAAGAGCCTGGCCAGAGGCCCCATCACTGTCTTGTCCGTCCTCCCGGCCGACGGGTGCCAACCCACCCGGTCGAATGGACAGGACGGCACACCCCACGATGTCACAGCACGAGGTCGAGGTCACCGGCGGCGTCGACACCCACAAGGACACCCACACCGCGGCCGCGATCGACTCGGCGGGCCGGGTCCTGGGCTCGGCCCAGTTTCCCGCCTCCGCGCTCGGCTACCGCAAGCTCCTGGCCTGGCTCCGGTCCTTCGGGGCCCTGCTGGTGGTCGGGGTCGAGGGCACCGGCGCCTACGGCGCCGGACTCGCCCGCCACCTGCGTGAAAGTGACGTGAGGGTGGTCGAGATCGACCGCCCGGACCGCAAGGCACGTCGGTGGCAGGGCAAGTCCGACCCGGTCGACGCCGAGGCAGCGGCCCGGGCCGCGCTCGCCGAACGCCGCACGGGAACACCGAAGTTCCGCGACGGGCGGGTCGAGGCCCTGCGGGCGTTGCGGGTCGCCCGCCGCAGCGCGGTCCAGCAGCGCTCGGACGTGCAGCGGCAGGTCAAGAACCTGATCGTCACCGCGCCGGAAGGCGTCCGCACCATGCTGCGGCACCTGAAGGACAAGGACCTGCTGACCACCTGCGCGGGCTTCCGCCCGAGCCTGGACCAGGCCGG
>NZ_BBOM01000006.1 GCF_000974485.1 Streptomyces sp. NBRC 109706
CTACCCGTCGTCGCCTTGGTAGGCCATCACCCCACCAACAAGCTGATAGGCCGCGGGCCCATCCTGCACCGCAAAAGCTTTCCACCAACCACCATGCGACAGTTGGTCATATCCGGTATTAGACCCAGTTTCCCGGGCTTATCCCAAAGTGCAGGGCAGATTGCCCACGTGTTACTCACCCGTTCGCCACTAATCCCCGGCCGAAACCGGTTCATCGTTCGACTTGCATGTGTTAAGCACGCCGCCAGCGTTCGTCCTGAGCCAGGATCAAACTCTCCGTGAATGTCTACAAAAGGCATCTCACGAAGGATGTTCGAACATCCTCGCAAAAATACAACAAAAATCTGGCATTGACTTTTGGCACGCTGTTGAGTTCTCAAGGAACGGACGCTTCCTTCGAACCTCTTCCAAGGCCCTCCGGGCTTTCCCTTCGGTGTGTCCACTACTTTAGATCCAACCCCCGCCGAATTCCAAATCCGGCCCCGAAGCATCTATTCCAGGCACGCCGAAACAGACCCTCACGGGTTCAGGCTTTCACAAAGTAGGCGCCACACATGGTGGCAGAGTTGCGCCCTTGACGAGCGCTCGGGCAACGTTACGCGTTCACCCCAACGGCGTCAACTCGGGGTTGGCCGGGGGTTCAGCCGGGGCCGGGCAGGGCGAACTCGGCCCAGACCGCCTTGCCGCCCTCGGGTAGCCGGCGGGCGCCCCACTCGGCCGCGATGCTGGCGATCACGGCGATGCCACGGCCCGCCTCGTCCGCCGGCTCCGCCTGCTGGTGGCGGGGCAGATGCTCGTCCCCGTCCGTCACCTCGACGATCAGCCGGCGGTCGGTGCGGCGCAGCCGGAGCCGCATGGGGGCGCGGCCGTGTTTCAGGGAGTTGGCGACCAGTTCGCTGGCGGCCAGCACGCCCCACTCCCGCAGCTCCTCGGGGAAGCGCCAGCTGGCGAGGACCCCGTCGGCGAAGGCGCGGGCGCGTGGGGCCGCCTCCACCCCGCCGAGGAGTTCGAGCGCGGCGCCCCGGAACAGGTCGGCCTCCTCGCCCTGGCGCTCCGGGCAGGTGAGCACCAGCACGGCGACATCGTCGTCGTGGTCCTCGGTGATGCCCAGGGCGCGCAGCAGTCGGTGGCAGATGATCTGGGGGCTGTCGCCGGCGCCGGCCAGGGCGCGTTCCAGGGCGTCGAGGCCGACGTCGATATCGGCGTCCCTGCGTTCCACCAGGCCGTCCGTGTAGAGGACGGCCTGGGCGCCGGGTCGGAAGGGGACGGTGCCGGAGGCGTGGATCCAGCCGCCGGTGCCCAGCGGCGGGCCGGTCGGGTCGGTGACCCGGTGCACGGAGCCGTCGGGATCGCGGATCAGCACCGGGAGATGGCCGGCCGACGCATAGGTGAGGGTGGCCTCGTTGGGGTCGTAGACCGCGTACACGCAGGTCGCGATCTGGCTGGCGTCGATATCGGCGGCCAGTCCGTCGAGGAGTCCGAGGACCTCGTGCGGGGGAAGGTCGAGGCGGGCGTAGGCGCGGACGGCGGTGCGCAGTTGGCCCATGACGGCGGCCGCGCGGACGCCGCGGCCCATCACATCGCCGATGACCACGGCGGTGCGGCCGGCGCCGAGGGTGATCACGTCGTACCAGTCCCCGCCGACCGCGGCCTCCAGGCCGCCCGGCTGGTAGGTGGCGGCCACCCGCAGATCGTCCGGCTGTTCCAACTTCTGTGGCAGCAGGCTGTGTTGCAGGGTGACGGCGGCGGCGCGCTGCTGGCTCTCGCTCTCCCTGAGGCGTTCGGCCGAGACCACCTGGTCGGTGATGTCGGCGGCGAAGACCAGGACGCCACGCTGGGCGCGGTCGGTGCCGGGCCCGGTGAGCCTGATCGGGGTGCAGGTGAAGGTGAAGTAGCTGTCGCGGTGTTCGCCCGGGACGCTGCGGGACTTCATGGTGCGTGGGGTGCCGCTGCGCTGGACCTGCTCCATCAGGGGGAGAAGGCCCAGCTCGACCAGTTCGGTGAGCGCTTCGCGGGCCGGGGCGCCGGGCTGGCGGGAGCCGAAGAGGTTGGCGTATGCCTCGTTCACATAGGCGACGCGGTGGTCGGGGCCGTGGACCACGGCGACCGGGGCCGGGACCTGTCCGAGCAGTTCGTGGACGGCGAGGGCGTCGACGCCGGGGCCGGCCGGCTGGGCCTTGCCCGACTCCCTGGGCTCGCCGCGGGCCGCCGGCACGCCGCCGCCCGGCTCCTGGCCGGCGCCGGTCTGGCCCTGTGCGCGGCTCTCGGTGGCGCCGTGCCGCCGCTGTGCTCCGGGCAGCCGGATTCCCCAGCGCGTCAAATTCACAGCGTTCCGACCTGCTTCGTTCTTGGGGTGTGTGCTGTCTTCGTTGCTCTTCGCTGCGTGGCGTCCCACCCATGGTCACATGACCGGGGTCGGCCCTGGCCCTGGGACGAGACCGGTCAGGGGCGCTTTCGGCGGCGGCCCGGATCGGCCGCCAGCTCGAACTCGGCCCGTGGGTGTTCCAGGGAGCCGAGTGAGACGATCTCACGTTTGAACAATCCCGCAAGGGCCCATTCGGCGAGAACGCGCGCCTTGCGGTTGCCGGTGGGCACCCGGCTCAGGTGGTAGACGCGGTGCACCAGCCAGGCGGGGAACCCCTTGAGACGTCTGCCGTAGACGCGGGCCACGCCTTTGTGCAGGCCGAGCGAGGCGACGGAGCCCGCGTGTCGGTGGCGGTAGTCGGTGGTGGGCTTGCCGCGCAGGGTGGCGGCAAGGTTGTCCGCGAGGCGTCGCGCCTGCCGGACGGCATGTTGGGCGTTGGGGGCGCACAGCGGTGGACGGGCGCCGGTGTGTGAGGGGTGGGCGCCGGGCGCGTTGGCTCCCGTCGGGGTCTCGTGGGGGGCGCGTTCGCGGATGGGGCCGTCCGGGTCGGCCGGCTGGTCGAACGCGGTGGGCGGTGGCGTCGGGTCCGGGCCGGGGGCTACGGCGTCGGCCCTGGCACCGGCGCTGGCACCGGCGCTGCCGCCTGCTCTGTCGGCGGCGGCGAGGTCGGGCACGGCGGCGGCGTCGCCGGCGGCCCAGACATGGGGGACGCCGCTGACCCGGAGATCGGCGTCGCAGCGGACCCGTCCCCGTTCGTCCAGCGGCACCCGGCACTCGGCGAGCACCGGATGAGGTTTCACTCCGGCGGTCCAGACCAGGGTGCGGACCGGGTAGCGGGAGCCGTCGTCCAGGACAACGGTGCCCCGCTCATAGCTGACCAGGCGGGTGGTGAGGCGAACGTCGATATTGCGCCCCCGAAGTTCGCGCACCGCGTAGCCGCCCATCTCGCGGCCGACTTCGGGCAGGATGCGGTCGGTGGCCTCCACCAGCAGCCACTTCTGCTCCTCGGGCCGGATGTTGGGGTAGTAGCGGCAGGCGTGGCGCGCCATGTCCTCCAGCTCGGCCAGTGCCTCCACGCCCGCGTAGCCGCCGCCCACGAAGACAAAGGTGAGGGCGGCGTCCCGCACGGCGGAGTCGCGGGTGGAGGAGGCGATGTCGAGCTGCTCCAGCACGTGGTTGCGCAGCCCGATGGCCTCCTCGATGTTCTTGAAGCCGATGCCGCCCTCCGCGAGCCCCGGTACAGGGAGTGTCCGTGCGAGGGAACCGGGGGCCAGCACCAGTTCGTCGTAGACCAGCCGGAGGGGCTCGCTTCCCGCCTCCGCGCCCGCGGCCGTGCGCACCATGACCGTGCGGCTCTCGGGATCGGCACCGATGATCTCGCCGGGGAGGATTCGGCAGTGCGGAAGCACGCGGCGAAGAGGAACGACGACATGGCGAGGGGAGAGGGAGCCGGCGGCGGCCTCGGGAAGGAAGGGCTGGTAGGTCATATAGGGATCCGGGCTGACCACGGTGATCCTGACGTCGCCGCTCCGCAGCCGGCGCCGCAGCCGGCGCTGGAGGCGGCGCGCGGTGTAGAGCCCGACATAGCCGCCGCCGGCCACGACGATGTGCGCGGTGTGCTTGGTCACCCGACCATGAGGCACCGGGAAGCGGAGTTTTGTCCACAGCTCGGGCGGGGCGTCGCTCCGTTCCGGGCGAGTCCGAGGCGACGGCCGTGGTGATACATCTCGCTACGTCCGCGTCTGACGGGTGGTGCGCGGTTCTGGTGGGTTCGGGGAGTTTGACGCGGTCTGTGGCGTCGGGTTCCTCAACTATGTTCGTACACGTAGTGGAAGCGGTGGAAGCGTTCCAACCGCTTCTTCGATGAACGGGCCCGTGGCCGCGCCGGTGGGCGTGGGACGCGGGTCTCGGGGGGTCAACATGCGTATCAGGGAATCAGTCGACGGTTCGGACAGCGCGGCGGCGAGCACGGCGCCCGCCACCCCGTGGCAGGGCGGCGGGCCGCGCTCGGCGCCGCTGCGGGTGGACGCGCAGCGCAATCTGCGCCATGTGCTGAGCGCGGCGCGGGCCGTCTTCGGCGAGCAGGGGTACGGGGCGCCGATGGAGGAGGTGGCGCGCCGGGCCCGGGTCGGGGTGGGCACGGTGTACCGGCGCTTCCCCAACAAGGAGGCGCTGGTCCGGTTTATCGCGGCCGAGGAGACCCAGCGGCTGACGGAACGGGCGCGGGAGGCGCTGGCCGTCGAGGACGAGCCGTGGCGCGCGCTCGCCGGCTTTGTCCAGCGGTCGGCCGCGGCGGGCGCGGGGCGGCTGCTGCCGCCCGAGCTGCTGGCGGTCGGCGGGACGCGCGGCGACCGGGTGCCGCCACAGCGGGCAACGGGTGCGCCGGGAGCGGGACCCTCGGCGGGGGGACCCTCGGCGGGGGGCGGGGCCAATGGTGCTTCCGGTGCCGCGTCCGGTGGCGCTTCCGGTGGCGCGCGGGAGGCCGGGCCCGTCAGGGGCGACGAGCCGAGTCCGCTCGTGGACTCGGGTGAACTGCTTTCCGCCGTCGAACAGTTGGTGGAACGGACCCGGGCGGCCGGCCAGTTGCGGGCGGATGTCACGGTCGCCGACCTGCTGTTGGTGATAGCGACCACGCCGCCACGGCTCGACGATCCGACGCGCCAGACGGCCGCCGAGGCAAGGCTGTTGGAGATACTGCTCCAGGGGCTACGCGCCGGCGGACGATAGCGGACGCGCGCCGGGGAAGCGCGCGGGAAGTGGGGAAAGCGCTCGGCACACCGCCCGAAAGGGTGGTTTGCCGGGCGCTGCTCCGTCCCCGTGGCCCCGGCGTGGCAGCCTGACGACGGTGCTGACACCTTGTAAATAACCTTTGCTTCGCACATGACCGCTGCCGATGTTGAAACCGCTGCCGACCGTGGCACCTGGCAATAGGGGCTGGCCTGATGGAACTTGACGGGCGCGACAACCTTTCCGGCGAGACCACCGTGCCCCGACAGCGCGAAGGCGGCGGGAGCGCGGGGACGGTCGGGAGCGGCGGCGAGGGAACGGCCGACCTGGAGCTGGTCGACCGCATCCGACGGGGCGAACAGGAGGCGTACGACGAGCTGTACCGGCGCCACGCCGACTCCGTACGCCGCTACGCGCGAACGTGTTGCCGGGACGCGGACACCGCTGACGATCTGACCAACGAGGTGTTCGCCGCGACGCTGCAGGCCGTTCGCGGCGGCGCGGGACCGCGCACGGCGGTACGTGCCTATCTGCTCACCTCGGTCCGCCGGGTCGCGGCGGACTGGGCGCGGACCGCCAAGCGGGAGCAACTGGTCGAGGATTTCGCGGCGTTCGCGCTCTCCGACGCGGCGGCCCGCGCGGGCCGGGCCAACCCGGACGAGCTGGCCGCCGAGGTGCGGGCCATGCGGGAGGCCGAACGCTCCATGGCGGTACGGGCGTTCCGCAGCCTGCCGGAGCGCTGGCAGACCGTGCTGTGGCACACCACCGTCGAGGAGGCCACCCCGAAGGAGGTGGCGCCGCTGCTCGGGCTCACCCCCAATGCGACGGCGGTGCTGGCGCATCGGGCCAGGGAGGGCCTCAAGCAGGCGTTCCTCCAGGAACATGTGAGCCTCACCCTCACCGAGGGCGGCGAATGCGCCGGCTACGCCGACCGGTTGGGCGCCTACGCGCGCGGCGGGCTGCGCACCCGGGCCGAACGTGGGCTCCGTCGCCATCTGGCGGAGTGCGCCAACTGCGCCAGCGCGGCCTCCGAGGTGCGGGCGATCAACGAGAACATCGGAGCGGTGCTCCCGGTGGCCTTTATCGGCTGGTTCGCGGCCGAGGCCGGCGGCAAGGGCGTCCTGCTCTGGGGCGGCTCCTCGGGAGCGGCGGCCGCGGGCGGGGCGGGCGGGGGGGGTGCGGCCGGTGCCGCCGGTGCCGGCGGCGGTTCGGCGGCGGTGAGCGAGGGTCTCGGCGGGCCGGTCAAGGCCGGTATCGCCTCAGGTGTGTTGGCCACGGCGTTGGCCACCGTGCTGGCCCTGGCGTTGATGGGCGGCGACCCGGCGACGACACCGGAGGCTCCGCCGGAGGCCGCCGACCACAAGCCGGCCCCGCCGGCGCCGGAACCCGAGCCGGAACCCGAACCCGAACCCGAACCTGCCCCGGAGCCGGAACCGGAACCGGAGCCGGAGCCGGAACCGGAGGTTGAGCCCGAGCCGGAACCGCCGGTTGAGCCGACCCCGGAGCCCGAGCCGGAGCCGGAACCCACGCCATCGCCGACGCCGACGCCGGAACCGCCGGTGGAACCGACTCCCGAGCCGGAGCCTGAGCCGGAGCCCGAACCCACGCCGCCCGCGCCGCCGGCCGTCGAGCCGTACCAGCTGCGGGAGTTGGCGTTCGACGTGCTGGGCGGAACGGACGAGCCGACGGTGCGCCTGGGCGCGAGCACCCCGCCATGGCAGCGGGACAGCCTGAGCATCGGCGGCGTGAACCACTCCCACGGGATCACCGTCCCCGCGCGGTCCTCGGTGCTGATCGACCTCAACCGGGACTGTCTGAGCTACCGCGCCCAGGTCGGCGTCGACGATCTGACGCGCGCCTTCGGCCCGGTGGTCTTCACCGTCTACGGGGACGGCGCCCAGCTGTGGCGCTCCCCCGAGATCTCCGGCGGCGCCCCGGCGACACCGCTCTCCGTCGACCTCAACGGCGTCAGCGAACTCCGCCTGGACGTCGAACCACGCGGCACCTTCGGCGAGTTGGCCCTGGCCAACTGGGCCACCAGCGAGATCGCCTGCGGCTAGGCCAGGCCACGGGGTCGCCTGCGGCTGGGCTAGGCCGTCCCACCCACCCACCCACCCACCCCGGCGCGGGGCGGGGCGGGGCGGGGCGGCCGCGCGCCCGGGCTGGCCGCCCCGGGCAGACACGTGCAACAAACCGGGCCGCGCGCGGTGCGGCGGCGTCCGCCCGGCAGCGGCCTGCCGGAACAAGTCCGTTGCGCGATCGGACAATCCGGCCACGCAGTACAGCGTCCAGCCGAACCAAACCACCGGACTGACCCGTTGCACGTACCGACTGCGCGCAGTGCGGCGGCGTCAGCCCGGCAGTGGCCTGCCGGGAAGGCGCGTCACACGGAAGCCCCCGAGCCCCGCCGGACGCTCCCGCCGGCCCGTCGCACCATCTTGCCGCGCGCGGAGGGCGCGTCCGCCCGAAGCAACCCACCGGGCAGGCACGTGGAACGAACACCCCGCGCAGCGCAGCGTCCGCACAACCAACCAGCCGAGCCTGACCCACCACGCGACCGGGCCACACGCAGTGCGGCACGGCCGGGCAGGCAGGTGGAACAACCAGGCCGGCCACAGCGCGGCTTCCGTTGAACGCCCCGGCCACACGCGGGGACACGTCCGCCCCAACCGACCCACCGGGCCGGACCGTTGAGCCATCGAGCCAACGCAGACCCGCTCGTTGAACAAACCCGACCGCTCACAACGCGGTACAAGAACGTCCGTCGAACCGCATCCCCAAACGGTTTCGTCGGCGGCGCGTACCCCCGGTGGCTGCCGGCTCCCCGCAGGGGTCAGCGGGGGACGCCGCTGGTGACGGCGCGGGGGTCGTGGTTGCCCTCGGCGGTCCAGCAGGAGCCTCGGCGCATCAGGAGGCGGCGGAGCCAGAGTTCGGTGGAGACCAGTTCGCCGAGGCCGTCGAGCGGGAGGGGTTCGCCCTGGGCCGCCGCCCTGAGCGCCTTGCGGACCACGCGTGCCTCGACGAGTCCCGCGTCGGCGAGCAGGGGCGCGTCGAAGAGGTCGACGAGTTGGCCGACATGGGCGCGCAGGCCGGCGCGGACGGATTCGGTGTGGGCCGCCGCGCTGGTGGCGCCCCAGCCCGCCGGGAGGTCGCGGACGCCGGCGCCGGTCAGGACGGCGCGCAACACGTCGGCGCGCGCGCCCGGTTGTACGCGCAGGCTCTCCGGGAGTGCCTGGCAGGCGCGCACCACCTGGTTGTCGTAGAACGGGGCGTGCAGCCGCTGGTGGCGCAGTTCGGCGGCCTGCTCGAAGACCCGGTGGTCGGCGGCCTGGCGGGCCAGCACGGCGCGGGCGCGGCGGACTCCGGGGCGGCCGGCCATGGTGGCGCTGCGTGGGCTGGCCGCGACCGCGTCGAGCCGAATCGATACTTCCGCCAGTGCCTCGCCCGTCAGCCAGCGGGCGGCGGGCCCCGGGCGGCACCAGGCGAGCGCGGAGAGCGAGGCGCCGAGCGCGCCGTCGGCGGTCAGGGCGTCGTCGATGGGCTGTCTGAGCAGCCCCGCGGCGCTGGACAGGCCCTCGTTGTAGGGGGTGCGGGCGAGGCGGCGGGCCGCGCGGTAGACCGTGAAGGGGACCAGCATGGAGCGGCCGCCGCCCCCGCTGGCCTTGGCCAACGCGGTTGCGGGGCGCAGCAGATGGCGGCGGCGGCGGTCGAGGACCAGGTCCGCCAGTCGGGCGGGGTGCGCGTCCAGCACCTCGCGGGCGCCGTTGCCGATCAGGTGGTCGGCGCTGCCGGCGGCGAGGCGGTAGCGGTGGCGGGCGGCGAGAATGAGGGACGGGCCCGGCTCGTCGGTGAGCGGGCCCGTTTCCAGGTCGCCGTAGGGGAGGGCGCTCTCGCCGCCGGCGACCACCACGTGGTGGAGGCGTGGGTTCTCGGCGATCAGGCGGGCGCGTTCCAGCTCGGCGGCCAGGGCGGCGGCGCCGATGCCGGTGCGTGGGGTGGAGAGGTCGTTGAAGGTGACGGCGAGGAGTCGTTCGCCGGCGAGGGTGGCGCCGGTGCCGTAGACGGTGCCCGGCATGCCGGGCAGGCCGGCGGCCAGCAGGGCGAGGGTGCCGGAGGCGCTGCCGCCGGAGAGGTCGGCGCCGACGCCGGCCGCCGGGTCGGGGCCCGAGCGGGCGGCCCTGCGGTCGTCGGGGCCCATGCCGGGGACGGGCCCGCCGTCTCTGGCCGGGGCGTGCCGGGGGGCGGCGAGCCGGGTGCGGACCGCCTCGACCAGCGCCTCGCGGACGCCGGCGACGGCGGCCTCGCGCTCGACCGGGGGCGCGGCGACGACCAGCGAGGTGGCGGGCTCGTAGTCGGAGATGTCGCGGCTGCCGCCCTCGCGCAACAGCAGGGCGTGGCCCGGCGGCACGCGGTTGACGCCGTCGTAGGGGGTGCCGTCGCCGACGGCCTCCGGGGATTCGGGGCAGGCGAGCAGGGCGCCGAGGTGGCCGACGTCGAGTTGGGCCTCGGTGAGGTCGGCGAGCGGCAGGGCGGCCGTGGCGTAGGCGGTGCCGCCGGCCCAGTCGGTGTGGAACACCGGGCGGCTGCCGGCGAGGTCGGCGGGGATCACGGTGCGGCGGCCGAAGCGGGCCACGGCCGTGTAGCTGCCGGGCCAGGTGGTGAGTTGGCGGAGCGCGCCGGCGCGGGCCGAGACCAGGGCGCGGCGCAGCGTGGCGTCGTCGGCGCCGCAGTAGCCGAAGACGGCCAGGTGGGTGTCGCCGTCGGCGTAGACCAGGCGGATCTCGTCCGGGCGCCAGTCGCCGACCGCCCAGAGCGGATCGGGGCCCTCCCAGAGCAGTTGGGCGCCCAGCGGCTGGATGTCCCTGGCAGCGCTGGCGGAGGCACCGCTCCACCCGACCAACCACCGCATCGCCGCCTCCCCCACTGAAGATTCGGGCCTTGTGGTCCCGCGCGGACCAGTCGCCGTCACGTAGGTGTTGGGGCCAATGCTGCCATGGGTGTGGGGTGAACGGGGCATACCGGGGAGGTAGTTCGCCTGGTGTGGCGAACCACCTCGGATGCGCGTGGGTCCGTCAGGGCCGTTGCGGGAGTGCTGTGATCACGGTCAAAGGTAACCGGTTGTTTTAGGCCAAACTCTGGCTGGGGCACGGTACTTGATCGACTGACGCGGGGGTCCGGAGATCTTGTGGTCCGGGAGACGCTGGCTGTCTCCCGGACCACACCGCCGTCCGCGGGGAATGAGACGACGGCTTCCCCCGACCCGCCGACCTTCACGGCAGCGGGCCGACCCACGCGCAAACATCGAAGCGCTCCCCCTCGGAACTGCCCAGAGCGCACACCCGGGCGCACGGCCACATGCCGGGAGCACAATCACCGGGGCGGGCAGCGCTCGTACTGGGGTACGGACATAATCCCGCCATCCGGCAATCACCCCCTTAACGGTAAGCAGGCGGCGAACTACGCTGGGTTGGCGGAGGCACGGAAGAGCCCTGCGCTGGTCGTGGGGCTGCCGTTGGTGTGTCAGGGGTGCGCGCATGTCCAGGGAGCAACGCGGGCCGAACGAGAAGCTGGGCGCGGTTCTCGCCCTTGCGGGGATCAGTAACGCCGGTCTCGCCCGCCGGGTCAACGACTTAGGCGCGCAGCGGGGTTTGACGCTGCGATATGACAAGACGTCCGTGGCCCGATGGGTGACCAAGGGGATGATCCCGCAGGGTGCGGCGCCCCATCTGATCGCCACGGCCATCAGCAGCAAGTTGGGCCGTCGGGTCCCCTTGCACGAGATCGGGCTGGCGGACACGGATCCGGCGCCCGAGGTGGGCCTCGCCTTCCCCCGTGACGTCCGGGGTGCGGTGGACGCGGCGACGGAGCTCTACCGCCTCGACGTTGCCCCGGGCAAGGGCATCTGGCAGTCACTCGCGGGTTCGTTCACGGTCACGGCATATGCCACGCCGGTATCCCGCTGGCTTATCAATCCGGCCGACGCCTATGTGGGTCGGGCCGCGCAGGGCCAGGGTCCGCCGGCCGCCGGGCGGGTGGGGCATTCGGATGTCTCAAAGCTGCGGGAGGCGGCCGTCGAGGCCAGGCGGTGGGACTCCAAGTACGGCGGCGGGGACTGGCGTTCCTCCATGGTGCCCGAGTGTCTGCGCACGGACGCGGTGCCGCTGCTGCTCGGCTCCTACGCGGACGACGTGGGCCGTTCGCTGTTCCGGGCGACCGCCGAGCTGACCAGGCTGGCCGGCTGGATGGCCTTCGACACCGGTCAGCAGGAGGCCGCGCAGCGGTACTACATACAGGCCCTGCGGCTGGCCAGGGCCGCCGCCGACGTTCCGCTCGGCGGCTATGTGCTGGCCTCGATGTCGCTGCAGGCCACCTACCGCGGCTTCGCCGACGAGGGCGTCGATCTGGCGCAGGCCGCGTTGGAGCGGAACCGCTCGCTGGCCACCGCGCGCACCATGAGCTTCTTCCATCTGGTGGAGGCCAGGGCGTTGGCCAAGGCCCATGACGCGCCGGGCTGTGGGGCCGCGCTCTCGGCGGCGGAGAGCTGGCTCGAACGTTCGCGGGAGGGCGACGGGGACCCCGGCTGGTTGGACTTCTACGCCTACGACCGGCTGGCCGCCGACGCGGCCGAGTGCTATATCGACCTCAAGGTGCCCGGCCAGGTGCGGCGGTTCACAGAGCAGGCGCTGTCCGAGCCGACGGAGGAGTTCGTCCGCTCGCACGGGCTGCGGCTGGTGGTGGCGGCGGTGGCGGAGCTGGAGTCGGGGAACCTCGACGCCGCCTGCGAGGCCGGGGCCCGCGCGGTGCGGGTCGCCGGGCGCATATCGTCCGCGCGCACCACGGACTATGTCCGCAACCTGCTGCACCGGCTGGCGCCCTACGGGGACGAACCGCTGGTCAAAGAGCTTCAGGAGCAAGCTCGTCCGCTCCTGGCCGCTCCGGCATGACCAGGCACATGACACCGGCACAGGCAGCCGGTCCAACGGTCGCCCCGGCGGTCCGGCTCAGCGCTCGTAGGCGTGCAGCCGGAGGGTCGGGGTCTCGGCGGCGAGGGCGGTGAGCAGATAGAGCTGGTGCTCGTCGAAGGCGGCGACCCGCCGGTGGTCGGCCAGCTCGGCCGAGAGCGGAACGCCGCCGACGTCCGCCCGTTCGCCCGTGGCCCAGTCCAGCGTGAACACCAGCAGCGCGCCGCCGTCGGCCGGCTCGGCCAGCAGCGGGCTGCCCGCCTCGTCGACGCCCAACAGCTGGGTGCCGGCGGGGAGTTCGGCCGTCCACCGGATCTCCCCCTCGGCCAGGCCATAGCCCGCGACATGCAGCACGCCGTCATCGGCCTCGGAGGCATCGGAGCCACCGGCGGCATCGGCGGATTCAGATTCAGATTCGGATTCGGATTCAGGGGAGCCGGTGTCGTCCGCCCCGGCCGGGTTCACCGGGACATAGGCGGTGAAAAGCACCTCACCGGTCACCGCCGAATGCGCCCCCGGCAGCGGTCCCGGGCTCGGCTCCTCGCCGTCCGGCCGACCGATCGGATGCCGCCACAGCACCTGCCCGGTCTCCGCATAGGCCACCAACTCCCCGCCCTGTGACAGCAGTACCGGATCGCCGGCCAGGATGCCGTCGATCTCGACCCGGTCCGCCTCCGCCGCCTGGTAGCTCCACTCCCATTCGCCGGTGTCGGCGTGGTAGACGCTGACCTCGTCGCGCGGCGGCTCCCCGAGGCAGCGGCTGCGCACCACGATCCGGGTGCCGTCCTGATGGACGGAGCGCGGCAGCCGGTTCTCCGTGCAGCTGCCCTCGGCGCCGTCCGGCGGGGACGGCAGCGGCAGCTCCTCGCCGGTGTCGCCGACCAGCCGGTGGAACGCGTCGGGGTGACCGTCCGCGTCCAGGCTCACCGAGACGGTGGTCTCGCCCATCGCGACGGTGGCCTCGGCCGGTCCCTCGGCCGCCGGTTCGCCTTCGGGGGTCGGCAACTCGCGCCACCAGCGCGTCGTCCCGTCCGTCACATCCAGCACGACCAGCAGCGTGCAGCCGCCCGACGGGGACCGGTGGAGCACCGCGCCCAGGCCCGCCGAGTTGGCCGTGTCCGAGGCGGCGCAGGGCGCGCCGGCCGTCGGCGGCGGCGCCAGCTCCCAGACCTGTCCGCCGTCGACCGTGCGATAGCCGTGCACCCCGGTGGCCGTGACCAACGCCACGGTCGGATCGTGCGGCCAGAGCCGGATCGGCTCGGCGTCGGGGCCCGCCACCGGGGCCACCACCCTCGGCGCGGCCCACAGCTCGGCCAGCTCGCCCGGCTCCCCCGGCCCTCGCGTCTCGGCCTCGCCGGCCTCGGTCGGGGTGACGGACCCCGCCGCCTCCCCCTCCTCGCGGCTGAACACCACCACCCACACCGTCAGCAGCGCCAGCAGCACCACGCCCACCGGCGCCACCATCAGCCAGAACCGCCCCTCACCCTCCGCCATCACGCCCTCCCCCCGATCGTGCGACGACCACTCCGAGCGTCCCTGACCACCTGGCGACGCGTCCCAGCCAACCCCCTTTTCGTCCCATGGTCATCTCATCGGACGTAACCGCTACGGTGGGTGGTTCCTCCGCCCCGCGCCATCGAGGGCGCCGTACCATCGAAGGCACTGTGTCCGAGACCTCCACCGCGCCCACCTCTGCCGAGAGTGCCGAACCCGACAAGCCCGCCGGGAGCGCCAAGGCTGCCATGACCCGCGAGCCGGTCCGCATGTTCCCGCCGGGTGCCGGCCCCGCCGCCGACCCCACGGCCGGCACCGCGCCCGACCGCGCCATCCGCAGCTTCCAGCCCCGGCGCAGCCGGGTCACCCCCAGCCAGCGGCAGTCGCTGCTGCGGCTCTGGCCGCGCTGGGGCGTGGAGATCGACGGCCGCACCCGCCTCGATCCGGCCGAACTCCTCGACGGCCGGCCCGTGGTGCTGGAGATCGGCTTCGGCATGGGCGAGGCGACCGCCGAGATGGCGGCCGCCGATCCGGACACCGGCGTTCTCGCGGCCGATGTGCACACCCCGGGCCAGGGCAACCTGCTGCGGCTGGCCGAACGCGCCGGCCTCGACAACGTCCGGGTGGCCAACGGGGACGCGATCCTGCTGCTGCGCGAGATGCTGCCCGAACGTTCGCTCGCCGGCGTGCGCGTCTTCTTCCCCGACCCGTGGCCCAAGACCCGGCACCACAAACGGCGGCTGGTCCAACCGGCCTTCGTCGAGCTGGTCGCCTCCCGGCTGGTGCCGGGCGGCACGCTGCACTGCGCGACGGACTGGGAGCCCTATGCCGAGGCGATGCTCGAAGTGCTCGACGCCAGCGAGGCGTTCGAGAACACCGCGCCGGACGGCGGTTTCGCGCCACGCCCCGCGCACCGGCCGCTGACCCGCTTCGAACGGCAGGGGCTGGCCAAGGGCCACCGCGTCCGGGATCTCGTTCACCGCCGCCGGGACTGACGCCGCCGCTGGGCCTTAAGGTCGAAGGGTGCGCCTCCCGTTCCCCCCACCTTGCGGCGCCGCGCGGCTGCGCGCCCCGGCGATCGGGGGCGCGTTGGCGCTGTGCGGGCTTGTGGTGGGCGTGGTCATCGGCCGCGAGACCGGGGGCCTCGGGCTGCTGGTCGGGCTCGGCCTCGCCCTGCTGCCGCTGCCCGTGCTGTTCGCCGCCTACCACTGGCTGGAGGCCGTGCACCCGCGCGGCTGGCGGGAGTTGGCGTTCGCCTTCGGCTGGGGCGCCTGCGTCGCCACGCTGTTGGCGCTGGCCGCCAACGGGCTCCTCGTCCGCCTGCTGACGGACAGCCCCGCGCGGCTCTCCCCCAGCAATCCGGACACCCTGGAGATCACGGTGATCGCGCCCATGGTGGAGGAGACCGCCAAGGCCGCCGTGGTCGGCTGGGTCTGGCTGCGCCAGACGCATCTGGGGCACGGCGTCCTCGTCGGCCTCGCCACGACCGGCGCCTCGGCGGCCGGGTTCGCCTTCACCGAGAACGTGCTCTATCTGGGCAGCGCGTTCGCGCAGGACCAGGAGTTGGGCCAACAGGGCATCTGGGACTCGGCCATCGCCGTGACGTTCTTCGTGCGGATGGTGGTGGCCCCGTTCGCGCACCCCATGTTCACCGCCGTCACCGGGCTCGGCTTCGGGCTCGCCGCCATGCTCGCGCCCGGGCGGCGCCGGCTGCGCCTGGCCCTGCCGGCGCTCGGCCTCGGCCTGGCGATGGGCCTGCACTCGCTGTGGAACGCGTCCACGTCCCTGAGCCTGCTGGGCTTCGGCGCGGTGTATCTGCTGCTGATGGCGCCGACGTTGGTCCTGCTCTGCCGGGTGGCGGTCTCCGCGCGGCGGCGCGAACTGCGCGTGGTCCGGCGCACCTTGACGCACTATGCGGCGGCCGGCTGGCTCGCGCCGCAGGAGCCGCAGGCGCTGGGCTGCGCCCGGGCGCGGGCCAGGGCGCGCCGGCTCGGCCGCCGCGCCCACGGCCCGGCGGGCGCCCGTGCGGTCGCCGACTACCAGGCGGCGGCCACCGAGTTGGCACTCCTCCGCGACCGCGCCACCCGCGGTTTGACCAGCGGCGACTTCGCCGCCAGGGAACGGGATCTGCTCCGCCGCCTCTGGACGCACCGCCCCCTCGCCGCGCCCCTCACCCTCGCCCCCGACGAGCGGTAGACCCCGGGGACCGCCCGGATCGCTGGGCTTCTTGTGGCGGGAGAGGACCAAGTGGCAGCATTTGGCCCGACGGGAGAGGTATGCGACCACCAGACAAGTCACCGGGTCGGGGCGTGGCCGAGGAGTCCTTCGACGCCTTCTACGCCGCGAGCGTCGGCCGGCTCATCGGCCAGCTCTACGCCATGACAGGCGATCTCGCCGAGGCCCAGGACGTGGTCCAGGAAGCCTTTGTCCGCGCCTGGGAACGCTGGGCCGCGATCGATCTGGACGGCGCTCCCGAGGCATGGATCCGCACGGTCGCCTGGCGGTTGGCGGTCAGCCGCTGGCGGCGGGTCCGCACCGCGCTCGCCTTCGCCCGGCGGCAGGGCCCACCCGCCACGGTGCCGCCGCCCGATCCGCAGCATGTTCTGCTGGTCGAGGCCCTGCGGCGGATACCCGAGGCACAACGGCGGGCCGTGGTGCTGCACCATCTGTGCGATCTGTCGGTGGAGCAGGTGGCCGCCGAGACGGAGTGCCCCGTCGGCACGGTCAAATCGCAACTGAGCCGGGGGCGTACGGCGCTGGCCCGGCTGTTGGCCGATACTGAACTGGATCCGCGCACGGACCGACGGTCGGAGGTGCGTCATGACTGACCAGACCGAGTTGGGGCACCACCTCGCCGAACTCGCCGACTCAGGTCGGCGGACGGCCGTGCCGCTGGCCGCGGAGCGGATCCGCGCGCACGGTGAGCGGCGCATGCGCCGCAGGCGAACGGCGCTGGCGTCCGGCGGCGCGCTGCTGGCCGTGACGCTGGCCGTGGGCGGCCTCTCGCTGGCCCGGGGCGACCAGGGGCCGGAGCCGCCCGCCGTCGACCCGACGCCGACCGCCTCGCCGTTCGTCCCGCCGACGCCGGCCCCGGGGGAGGAGTACGGCAGCGAGCTGGGCTATGTCCACGGCGCGGTGGCCAGCGGGGACACCGTGCGGATCACCGTCGAGCAGGTCCGTTCGGTGCCGGGCGCGCTGACCCCCACCGGTGTGGTGCACACGCTGGCCCTGCCGCGACACACCCCGGTGGAGGCCAGGGAGTTGGCCGGTGGCGACCCGGCGGATGTGGAACTGGGCGAGCTGGTCGACGAGTTGGCCGGTGAACCGCGGTGGGTGTTCGCCATCGACTACGACAGCGAGGGCCAGGTGCGATCGCTGCGGGAGGCGTACTGGCTCACGGAGTGAGCCGGGCGCGGTGCGGCCGAGTAGAAAGCCGACTAGAAACTCGTCGTCCGGGGATGCAACCCGGGGGCCGGGTGGCGCGTAGAGAACATGAATCGCGACCATTCCTGATCCCAGGGGGAACGTTGAACATGTCCAACTCACGCCGTCGGGCCGTCCTGCGCTGCGTCACCGCCTTCGCCTTCGGCGCCCTGGTCCTGACCGGCTGTGGCGGCGGCGAGGACGACTCCGCCGCGCCCGAGACGTCGACAACGCCCGCCCCTTCGGACGACGGGTCGGCCTCGTCCGACGCCGCCGGCGGCGACCAGGACCCGGATGACACGACCGAGGACGACGCGGCCCAGGACGACACGTCGGAGTCGGGGTCGGAGTCCGGGTCGGGGGCGGACGACACCTCGGGGTCGGACGACACGGCTCCCTGGGCCGGCACCAAGCAGTTCGTCCAGATCGAGGACAGCTGGACCAGCGAGGGGCAGACCTATCTGTCGGTCAGGCCGGCCCAGAAGGAGGCGCTCACCGAGCCGCACGAGGCATGGGTGGTCGTGCCGAGCGAGGGGCCCTACACCACCGTGCCGGTGGCCGATGACGCCGTGGTCATGCTGTCGGTCCCGCTCGGCGACGCGTCCCAGGCCGCCTCGTACTCCCAGGACGAGTTCGTCAGCCGGCTGACCGCCCAACCGGCCTCGGCCCGCCCCGGCCTCGGCTACGACCTGAGCTTCGACGGAGCCGGCCAGGTGACCAGGCTGGAGTCCCTGTACATGTCCTGACCCGACCAGCCGGGGGGGCCGGGCCCGACGGGCCTAAGCCCCCCGCAGGGGCGCGCGGAGGGAGGTGGTCAGGCCGTTGTGGTGGCGGGCGTGGGCGTGGAGCCACTGGGATTCTTCGGGGCGGAGGCGGCCGGGCAGCAGCAGGCCGACCAGGTCGATGGTGGGGTTGACATCGAGGTGGTCCAGCAGGCGCAGCAGGGAGAAGCCGGTGCTGGGGTCCAGCGCCCAGCGGGGCTCGCCGAGCAGGGCCGGATCCCGGACCGGGTGGCTCAGCGAACGGTCGCCGAGGTAGGTCTGGGCGGCCGGCACCAGCCGGAGGCTCACCGCCTCGGCCCAGGCGTCGGCCCGCTCGCCGAAGACCAGCCTGACCTCGGTCGGCCGGCGCCAGCCGGGGCCGTCGCCCCGGTGGGAGACGGCGTGCAGATCGGAGCGGGTGCCGGTGCCGGGCGGATGCGGCGCGGCGGAGTCCAGCCGCATCACCAGGTCGTAGGAGTCGATGCGGCTGCCGAGGCCGCTGGCCGCGACCTCCTCGCCGCCGCCGACCACGCAGACCGAGCGGTCGGCGAGCCAGTCGCGCAGGCCGTCGGCCGTCAGCGGCTCGGGGGCCGTGGCCAGCACCGGGCCCTGGCCCGGTGCGCCCGCCAGGGCGCGGTGCCGGCGGTAGGCGTCGCTCGCCTCGACTGCCCGGCCGTCCGCCGCCAGCGCGCGCCCACGGAGCAGCCATGCCTGGTCGGAGCGGGCGCGCAGCGCGACCGCCGCGTCGGCGAGCCGGCGCGCGAGGCGCACCTGGCCGGCGGCTATGGCGCTGTCGGCGGCCGCCAGCAGCGCGGCGAACGAGCGGTCCTGGCAGGGCTCGACGGCCGCCCGCTCCCTGACCAGCTCGCCGATGGCGGCGATCAGCCGGGGCTGGTCATGGGGGCGGGTCGGATCCGTCAGATGGCCGGCGCACTCCCGGACGCAGCCGGCGAAAAGATCCTCGGCCCGCGCGACGCTTCCGGGCCAGGGGTTCGCGCGGTGGCCGGACCTGACCCTTCTGATGGCCTTCATGGTCGCGACCTTCCCGCGCCGGCCCCCCGCCCGCGTTGCCCCGAGGCACCGACGAGATGAACGTTCCCTGACCGAACGGATCGCGCGGGAGGCGGCTCAGACCGTGCTGGCCTCGTCCAGGAGCTTGGTCTCGGCCTCGGTGAGGCGCAGCCGGGCGCCGGCGAGAAGCGGGGCCAGCTGCTCGACCGTGCGGGCACTGGCGATGGGCGCGGCGACCGTGGGCCGGCCGGCCAGCCAGGCGAGCGCGACGGAGGCCGGCTCGATCGAGCGATCCTCCGCTATGCCCAGGAGCGCGGCCAGCACCCTCGGCCCCTGGGCGGTGTCCAGATAGCGGGCGGCGCCGCCGGCCCGCTGGCTGTCGACCTCCGCGCCCGGGCGGTACTTGCCGGTGAGGAAGCCGGAGGCCAGCGCGTAGTAGGGCAGGGCGGCCAGGCCCTGGCTCGCGGCCAGCTCGGCCAGCTCGCCCTCGTAGGTGGCGCGGGAGACCAGGTTGTAGTGCGGCTGGATGGCGACATAGCGGGCCAGGCCCTCGCGCTCGGAGAACTCCAGGGAACGGGCGAGCCGTTCGGGCGCGATATTGGAGGCGGCGATCTCCCGGACCTTGCCCGCGGTGACCAGCTCGTCGAGGGTGGTGACGATCTCCTCGACGGGCACCGACTCGTCGTCGAAGTGCGTGTAGAAGAGATCGATACGATCGACGCCGAGGCGGCGGAGGGAGGCGTCGGCCGCGCGCCTGATGGTGTCGGGGGCCAGGCCCTTGGCATCCGGATGGCCGCCGGCCTTGGTGGCGATCACGATGTCGTCGCGGCGGCCCCGGCGGGCCAGCCAGCGGCCGATGATCGTCTCGGACTCGCCGCCCGCGTTGCCCTCGACCCAGGCGCTGTAGACGTCGGCGGTGTCGACGAAGTTGCCCCCGGCGGCGGCATAGGCGTCGAGCACGGCGAAGGAGGTCGGCTCGTCCGCCGTCCAGCCGAAGACATTGCCGCCCAGGCAGAGCGGAGAGACCTGAAGTGAACCCACGGCATGGGTCGTTGCTGTCATGACGCCAGCCTAGGGTCGCGGTTGTTAACAGGGGTTGAACGGCCGGGAGAAGATGAACCGGTGACCCTGGCGTCGGGGGGCGCCGCCAGAGTCACCGGCGTTCATGGGGGCCGTCAGACGGACAGGCCCTTGTCGCGCAGCCAGGTCAGCGGGTCGATCGCGGTGTCCCCGCCCGGCCGCACCTCAAGGTGCAGATGGGGGCCCGAGGAGTTGCCCGTGGACCCGACGAGGCCGATGGTGTCCCCGGTGGTCACCTCGGCGCCGGCGGAGACGTTCATCGAGGAGAGGTGGCAGTACCAGATCTCCGTGCCGTCCTCCAGCTCCACGATGATGCGGTAGCCGTAGGAGCCCGCCCAGGCGGCCTCCTTGACGACGCCGGTGTGCACGTTCTTGACCGGGGTGCCGGTGGAGGCGGCGAAGTCGGTGCCGGTGTGCGTGGACTGCCACATCGAGCCGCTCTCGCCATAGCCGGAGGTGAGCCGGAAGCTGCTCAGCGGCAGCGTGTAGCTGGCGCGCAGCTCGGCCAACCGCCGCTCTTCCTCAAGGCGGAGCCGCTCCTCCTCCTCGGCGCGCAGCCGCTCCTCCTCGGCGATCCGCTCGGCCTCGGCCAGGGCGGCGGCCTCCTCGACGGCGGCGGTCCGCGCCTGCTGGACGGCCTCCGTGCGCGCCTGGATCTCGGCGCTGGTCTCCTGCTGGTCGGCCTGCTGGAGGATGCGGGCGCGCAGCGCCTCGCCGGCGTCGGCGCGGCCGGACTCGACCTCCGCCTCGGTGAGGCCGGCGCTGGTGAACACGGCGGTGGTGGCGGCCGGTTCGGAAGCGCCGGTGTCGACCAGCGAGCCGAGCAACGGGATCTGCTTGACCTTGTCGGCCGCGCCGCTCATGCCGGGGACCGAGCCCGCGCCCTCGTCGTTCGCGGTGGCCATGCCACCGGCGCCGACGGCGGCGATCACGCCGACGCCGAGCACGGCGCGGCTACGGGCGATGGTGCCGCCGCGCTGGCGGCCGACGCGGTGCCGGCCACGGACCGGGCGGAGCGTTTCCTCGCTGGGGTTCCATTCGGCGATGGACTCGTCGTCACCGACCTTGGGGCCGTAGTAGGACGGGTGGGTGCCGTAGGCGGTGCCATAGGCGCCGAGGGTGTCCTGGGGGGTGTGCTCCACGGGGCGTGGGGCATCCAGGGAGTCCACGGAGGCGTGCCGATTTGACGCCACGGGGGCGTTCTCCTTTCCTTCCTTCTCGCCTACCGGGTTAGCTGACGGGTTCGGAGCAGGAAGGTCTCCTACGGGCGGCTGGCGGGTGGTCCCCCCGGCCGTCCGATTCACCCCAAGTGGTGGTTCCCCGGTTCCTTTGGTGCGTTGGTGACACACCCGCCGGATTCGGCGATGCGACACGGCCCCGTCTCCTGCGACGGCGGTGACTACCGCGCTGCGTTATCGAACGTTAATAGACGGGACCACTGGATTCCAAGTGGCTACGGCAAAAACCCGCGAGATCCAAGGGGATTTTCAACCGCCAACTCCAGCAAAACGGACATAATTTCAAACCGGTGTGGGCTGTCTCGCATTCTGATGGTGCATCAATCGTTATGCGGAGCGAGGCTTCCCTCTTACCCAGCGTGATCTTCGGCTCCGGGCGCCCCCTCGCCCAACCGGCCCTCGCCCAACGGGTCTTCGTCCAGCCGGCCTTCGAGCGCGCGGGGCAGTCGGCGGTGCAGGTTCTCCGCCGTCGTCCGGGCGTTCTGGCCGGAGCCGCTGGTCAGCATGGCGGTCACCTCCTCCTGGATGATCGCCGAGAACTGCTGGTAGTACGGCGTGGCGGGACGCGCTCGGGCGCCGTCGAGCGCGCACCACAGCAGCGCCGCGTACTCCTCGCGGTCGGGCCGCCAGGGCTCGTCGGGAGGCAGCCCGCTCCCCCGCTCCACCGGACGCGGACGCGCGCAGTCCGGCGGGTCGGCGGCACCGTGCTCGCCGATGCCGTACGCCGCTTCGAGCGCGGGCGCGAACCCGGCCTCCAGCAGCCGTTCCTGGTTGTCCCGGTCGGCGGTCAGAAAGCTGATCAGCCGCTCGGCCATCTCGGCCCTGGGGCTGTTGGCCGCGACGGCCAGGCTCTGCCCGCCCAGGGCGCCGGGCCCCGGCAGGGTGGTCGCCCCGAGCCGGATGGCGGGATCCGCCCGCTCGGCCACCCGGTTGAGCGCGAACGGCCAGTTCCGCATCAGCGCCGGGCCCGCGCCCGGCCGGCCGTCCCCCTCGCCCCCGGCGGGCACGGCGAACACATCGATGGCCGCCGACTCGTCCGCGTCCAGGGAGGCGGCGCTGATCCTGGGCCCGCCACCGTCGGTGTCGGCGATGGTGGCCAACTCGGTGAGGCCGCGTTCCAACTCCTCGACCCGCCCGACATAGGCGCCGCGCCCGTCGACCAGCTCCGCGTCGGGGACGACGCTCCACAGCGCTTCGAGGGTGTTGACGGTCAGGCCCTCGTAGGGCCGCAGCTGGGTGACATAGACGCCCTCGCCCCGGGTCACCATGCGCCGGTAGACGGCCGACAGCGGCCCGTTCCGCACATCGGTCGGGCTGATGAGGTCGTCGCGGTAGTAGAGCAGTCCCACGTCCGTGTTGAACGGGACGGCGTAGAGCCGGTCGCGCCACCATCCGCCGGCCGCCGTGTCGGCGACGAACGCGGGGGCGGCCAACTCCTCGTCCAGCTCGGCGATCAGGCCGGCCTCGGCGAACTCGGGGATCCAGGTGACATCCAGGTTGAGCACGTCGTACCGCGCCACCCCCGACTGGAGGCCGCCGATCAGCTCGGCCCGCTGTTCGTTGGCGGTGGCCGGCAGTTCGACCAGCTCGGCCTTGACGGTCGCGACCTCGTTCCACCGGTCGATCAGCGCCCGCCGCACTCCCCCGTCGGGGCCGGTCAGATCGGAGCCGCTGACCACCACCAACGGAACGTCGTCCGGTGGGACGGGCAGCGCCGGCCCGTCCGGGTCCAGTGGGCCGCCGCTCACACAGCCGACGGCGAGGGCCGGCAGCACGGCCGCCACGACTGTTCTTCCGAGACTCCCTCGGGTTCGTCTCATCCGCGGCCTCTCCCTCCGACGGTGCGCAACAGACCGGCCAGTTCGGCGGGTTGGTCGCTGCCGAGGTCGGCGCAGGTGTGGACGCCGGTGAGCGAGGCCAGCGCGCCGGATCCCCGGCAGACGTTGTCCGAGACAGAGACCACCGCCAGGGTGTGGTCCCTGTCCCCGAGCACCAGTTCGCGCCCCGCCGCCGGATCGGTGCGGTCGCCGTTGTCCGTGATCAGCACCAACACCGTCTCGGTGGGCCGGCTCCGCGACGACGCCAGCAGATCGAGGGCAGCGAGCCCCGGCTCGACCAGCGAGACGGCGCCGCGCACGGGGGTCAACTCCGCCCAGGCGGCGTCCAGTTCGTCGTCCGAGTGGCGGTCGAACTCCAGCAGCGTGTCGTAGGAGCCGACGCCCCCGGACGCCGCGCCCGGCGTGCTGAGCACCGCATACCGGTCGTCCTCGTCCAGCACGTCGACGGCCGCCTCCAGGGTGGCCCGTACGGTCGCCCGGTTCCCCCCTGCGGTCGGCTCCTCGCCCCCGGGGCCCAGCACCGATTCGGAGACATCGACGACAAAGGCCACATCGAGCGGCACATGGGGCGGCGAAGCCTCGTCCAGATGGCCCGCCACCGCCGCCTGGTCCGGTAACGCCATCTCCACCAGGGGCAACCGCTCGAACTGGGCGGAGGTGCGCAGCCGGTCGGGCAGCGAGGTGCTGTCAAGACGCTCCAGCCGCGAGGCGTCCTCGCCCGGCCATACGGTGGGTTCCTCCTCGGCGTCCGCTCCCTGCCGGAAGCCCTGCGCGGCGAGCGCGGCCCGGCCGGCGTCCGAGGTCAGCCAGTCGCGCAGCAGCGCCACCGCCGCCTGCCGACCGCGCCCGTCGGCGTCGGCGTTCGCGTCGCGCCAGTGCACCGGGACAAAGGTGAGGTCCAACGCGGGCACGTCCGATGGGTAGTACGCGTGGTAGCCGCTGCCGAGCCGGGAACGCCAGTCGTCGTCCTCCGGGAGGCAGGCCAGCGGCTGCTCGCTCACCAGCGTCAGCATCGTCAACTCGGTGATCAGCAGCGGCGGCGGTTCCGAGGCGGGCCCGCCGTCGCCGCTCTCCGTCCCGTCCGTCGCGTCCGTCCCGCCCGTCGGCGTCAGGGAGCACAGCAGCGCCGCGTCGTCGTCCGCGACCGGGGACGCGCCGTCGTTGTAGGTCGCCGAACCCGCCGCCATGCCGTGCAGCAGCGCGGCATCGGACGAATCGGGCGCGGCGCGGTGCGGGTCCCGGTCGAGCACCGCCAGCAGCGCGGCCAGCTCGACGCCCGAACGGGGCACCCCCGACAGCGGGCCATAGGTCGCCAACACCGCCGGGCTTCTGGCGACTTCGACCGGATCGCCCAGGTAGAGGCGGCTGGCGGCGGAGAGCGTGGCCGGCCGCACCCGTTCCACCGGGAGCGAGCTGGCCGGCAGCCAGACATCGGGCAGCGGCCCCACATCGCGCAGCAGCTGCGGGCAGCGCCACGCGGCCTCCTCCGCGCAGGGCAGCCCCGGATCGGCCCAGTACTCGGAGTAGGTGAAGGCGTCCACCACGTCGGCGCCCGGCGCCCCGTACACCTCGACCACCACGCGGCGACAGTCGTCGTCCGCCGGCGCGATCCGGTCGGCGGCCGCTGCCTCCGGCTGGAACCCGGCGAGCGCACGGCTGAGCGGCTGCTCGTACTCGGGCGTGGTCAACACCCGTAGCTGCAACGGGATCGGGCAGTTCGACGCGGGATAGCCGTCCTCGTCGACGACCCGGCCCAGCACGCCGAGCGTGGTCAACGCGACCACCAGCAGCAGCCCGAGCGCCAGCGGACAGGGGGACAGCCGCTCCCTGGCGCCGACCAGCGCGGCCCGCAGCCGCTGCCCCAGGGCGCGGCCGCCGCGCAGCGCCCCGGTCAGCGCGGCGCGCGGCCGACCGGGCGAACGAACGGCATGGGAGAGCACCGTCCGGTCCCCGCCCGGCTCGTAAGTCAGTTCGGGCTCCCAGAAGTTGGCGTAGGCGTCGCCACCGGCGGTCTCCCGGTGCCGCCGCGCGGCGTCGCCCAGCTCCCGCGCCAACTCGGCGACGGTCACCGGCCGGTTCGCGTCCCGCGCCGCCCGCAACGCGTCGATCAACGCGGCGGTGAACGGGGTGGGCCCGGTGCCGTCGCCCTTGAACTGGTCGACCATCGGGCCGCACGAGGTGAGCAGCGCGAACGGGCGGCCGAACTCCCTTTTGTCATCGCGCTGTTCGAGATGCGCCTGACCCGAGTAGCAGCAGTCCAGGATCACCACCACCCGCCGGGCGCGCGAGGTGCGCAACGTGTCCCGCAGCCAGGCGTAACTGACCACCTCGGACGGCTCCAGCGGCAGCGAGGCGTCCCCCGGCAGCAGATGGAGCCGCCGCCCCGCGCCCCTGGGGCCCGGCTCCGACTGGCCGTGCCCGGTCACATAGACCAGCAGCAACTCCCGTGCGCTGAAAGCGGCTTCGCGCACCGCCCGGCGCACCGTCCGGGCGTCGACTGCGGCCTCCACCCGCCCCTCGGGGAAGACCGCCTCGCCGTCCTCGTCCAGCGCGAGCAGCGCGTCGCGCAGGCCGAGGAGGTTGTGACGCACCCCCGGGATATCGCCAAGCCGCGGGTAGTCCGACCCGCCGATCAACAGAATCCGCGAACCCCGCGCGGACGGCACCTCGCCCATGGCGACGTCTAGTCCGGGTCCCGCTCGATGTGCTCGGCGATCCCCCGGCTCAGCTCCTCCAGCTCGGCGACGGTCTCCACGTCCGAGGTGATGGTGAGGACCACGGTGCCGTCCGGGAGCGCCACGGTGACGGTCACGCGCTTCCGCCGGTTCTTGATGAAGTTGAAGAGGCTACGGGTCAGCGCGGCGCCGACGCCCCTGCCGGCGGCTTCGAGGAGGAACAACAGAATGTCCTCGCCGCCCATGCTGTCGTCCGGGCGCTCCAGCCGGCGCGCCGGCAGCGCGGCGTCCTCGGCGAGCCAGAGCCGCAACAGCTCGGCGTCGTTCTCACGCGGCTCGGCATCCCGGACGCCGATCCGTAACTCGGTGATCGGCATGTTGTGCGGTCCGTCGGCGGCCTCCGACACGAGCGTCATCTCCCCCTGGCGCGACCCGCGCCACTCCGCGCGCCCCCGGCTCCGGCGCGCCACGGCTCCGTCCCGGACGCATGCTGCTCTGTTCACGGCCGCATACAGCGGATACAGACGGACACAGAGGGTCAACGTAACACCGGGGGTCAGCCGCCGGAAGGTGAATGCCGCACGGCGAGCAGCGCCAGATCGTCCTTGAGCCCCCGGCCGCTGTGCGCGACCACATCCCGCACCACCAGGTCCAACAGCTCCTGGGGCGCGACCACCCGCCGGCCGGCCAGCCGGGCGGCCGGATCGTAGAAGACGCCGTCGGCGTCCCTGGCCTCGCTCAACCCGTCCGTGTAGAGCAACAGATGGGCGCCGACCGGAAACGTGGCGGTGGTGGGCTGGTCACGGTGCGCGTACAGCTCGCGCAGACCCAGCGGAAGCGCGGCGTCACCGTACACGTAGTGCGCCTCGCCGTCGGGGTGCAGCAGCACCGGCGGCGGATGGCCCCGGTTGATCATGCGCAGCCGCGTCGGAGAATCGTCCGACTGTTCGACCAGCACGGCCGTGGTGAAGCCCTCCATCTCGTCCGACGTGGGACTGTCGCCCCGCTCGCGCAGCAGCGTGGCCTCCATCCGGGCGGCCACCTCGCCCAGTTCGGGCTCCTCCTCGGCGGCCTCCCGGAACGCGCCGAGCAGCACGGCGACCACCTCGGTGGCGCCGAGCCCCTTGCCGCGCACGTCCCCCACCAGCATCCGCACGCCATACGGGGTGTCCCGCACGGAGTAGAGGTCGCCGCCGATCAGCGCGTTCCGCTGCGCCGCCTGGTAGCAGGCCGCCACCCGCACCCGCCCCACCCGCTCCGGCGGATCGGGCACCACGGCGCGCTGCACCGTCTCGGCGATCCGCCGCGCGGACGCGACGCGCTCCTCGCGCCGACTCAGCATGCGGTTCAACAGCACGGCGAACACCGCCATGGACGCCACCGTGCCGACCTTTATCAGGGCCTCCAGGCCCGAGGGGTCGATCTGCATCATCTCGGCGACGACCAGACCGGTCGCCAGCGTGCCGTAGAGAGCGGTGAGCCAGATCGAGAGCACGGGCGCGGCGGCGAGGGGGGCGGCGACGAAGAACGGCGTCAACGTGACATGGGGCGGAGTCGTGAACCCGACCACCCAGCCGACCGCCAGCAGTACCCCCGGCAGCCAGGGATACAGCCGCCACCAGCCGCCACCCGGCTCACGCGTCCGCACCCCTCCACTCTGCGACCATTCCCCACCCCCCGCGACCCGACCCCAACCCCCGGCGACGCGCTGGCCGCGCCGGCAGGGCAGCCGCTCCGGGGCTGGGCATCAAACGCGGCCGCGCGGCGGAGGGTGGCGGGAGTGAAGACGGCGCGCTGGCCGCGCGGCCGAGGCGGTGCACTGACCCACGCCTGCCGGACGTAGGGCACCGGGCACCGGCCGCCCAGCGGATGGGGCCGGAGTAGAGGCACCGGCCACGCCAACCCGAGAGGGCGGGAAGCGGCGCGCTGACCGCGCCGGCGGGGCTGATGCGCTCAACACGACTGCCGGACGCCGGGGGGCCGGGCGCCGGCCGCGCCGGCAGGGAGCGGGGTAGGGCCACCGGCTGCGCCGGCCAGGCCAGGCCAGGCCAGGCCAGGCCGCGAGACGACAACCACGCCTACCGCACAGCGCGCTAGCCGCGCCGGCCACGCTGATGCCCCGGGCCGCACCACCAAGGCACAGCGCGGGTACCGACTGCGCTCACCGCACCGGCCAGGCAGCACCGCGAAGGCGCAAGGCGCCAGCCGCGCCGGCGGGGCGCGGCGCGGATGCCGGCCGCGCCGGCAGGGCAGCGCCGGCAAGGCCGGCCGGGCCGGCGCCCAGGCTGTGCCGGCAAGGCGCGGGGTGTTGGGTGGGGCAGCGGCCGCGTTGGGGGGCGGCGCGCTGGGTGGACGTGGCTGGGCCGATTGCCGCGTATCGGCCCGGCCACGTCCGGAGAGAGCCGGACGGGCACCCCAGAACCCACCGCCGGCTGCTTCCCGCACCGCCTCGTCGGACCCCCTGCGTTCCCACGCGACGGCAGCGCCACGCTGCCCCACCGCAGCCTTTCCTGCCGTCCCGGGCGCGGAAACCGGGCGCGTGAGGCACCCGGCCCGCGCGCGGCGCTACCAGCGGTGGTGAACCTGCGCCCGCACGCGCCGGTCGTAGAGGTCGCGCACCGCCGCCAGCGTCGACTCGGGGAGGGCGGGGAGCCCGGCCGCCGCCGCGTTGGCCCCGGCCTGCTCGGCGGACCTGGCGCCCGGGATCACCGAGGTCACGCCCGGCTGTTGGACCGCCCAGCGCAGCGCGGTCGCCGCCGAGGTGGCGCCCTCGGGCGCCAGTTCGGCGAACTCGACGGCGGCGGCGACGCCGGTCGCGAAGTCCACGCCGGAGAACGTCTCCCCCTGGTCGAACGCCTCGCCGTGCCGGTTGTAGGTGCGGTGGTCGCTCTCCGCGAAGACCGTGTCCACGGTGTAGCGGCCGGAGAGCAGGCCCGAGGCCAGCGGAACCCGGACGATCACCCCGACCCCGGCCGCCGCGGCCGCCGGCAGCACCCGCTCCAGCGGCTTGAGCCGGAACGGGTTGAGGATGATCTGCAGGCTCGCCGTGCCGGGCCTGGCGATCGCCGCCAGCGCCTCGTCGCAGCTCTCCACGCTGACCCCGTACCCGGCGACGCGTTCCTCGGCCACCAGGGTGTCCAGCGCGTCGAACACCTCGTCCGAGTCGATCACGGCGGCCGGCGGGCAGTGCAGCTGCACCAGGTCGAGCCGGTCCACGCCCAGGTTGGTCCGCGAACGGTCCGTCCAGGCACGGAAGTTGGCCAGGGTGTAGTGCTCGGGCAGCTGCTCGACCCGGCGGCCCATCTTGGTCGCCACCAGCACGTCGAGCTCCGGCCGGGCGCGCAGGTAGTCGCCGATCAGCCGCTCGCTGCGGCCGTCGCCGTAGACGTCGGCGGTGTCGAAGAAGTCGACGCCGGACTCCACCGAGGCGTCCAGCACCTCCCGCGCGGCGTCCTCGCTCACCTCGCCCCAGTCGCCGCCGAGTTGCCATGTTCCGAGCCCCACGACAGAGACCTGTCGTCCCAACCTGTCAAACGCGCGTCGCTCCATGCCGTCATCCTCTCAGGCGGCCGTCGGGCCCGAACAGCGGAGACGCCGTGCCGGAACTGTTCCGGCACGGCGTCTCCTTCGGGTAGGCCGTGTGGGACTCGAACCCACAACCAATGGATTAAAAGTCCACTGCTCTGCCAATTGAGCTAACGGCCCGCACTGAGCAGCATAGCCCGGCCCACCCACCCGTCTCGAAGGCGATATCGGGCGGCGCCTCGACAGCCGGGCGACCGAACGGGCGCCGGGGCGTGCGCGCCCCGGCTGGCGCACGCCCCGGCGCGGGCGCCGCCGCTCAGCGACAGCCCGCGTCGTCGGCCGTCCGAAGCGACGGGTAGAGCGGCCGGAAGCCCAGCTCCTCGCGGATGCGCCGGTTGGAGACGATCCCGTCCCAGGCGTCGGCCAACGGCCGCTCCGCCATGCCGTCCGGGACCGGCGTGCCGGTCAGCTCCAGCACCTCGACGGCGCTGACCGGCGCGTCGTCGGCGACGTTGTAGATGCCGCCGCCGATCCCGGGCGCGCGCAGCAACAGCCGCAGCGCCTGCGCCACATCGGCGTGGTGCACCAGCTGCAGCCGCTGGTGGGCCGCCCAGTCGACGACCCAGCGCAGCGACTGTTCGAGATGCGGATCGCCGTCCCCGTAGACAAAGGAGAGCCGCGCGATCCGCACGTCGAGACCGCGTTCCCGGTGCAGCCGCACCAGGCCGCGTTCCGCCTCGATCTTGGAGTCGGGATAGGCGCCCCGCAGGATGCCGTCGGCCCTGGTCTCGTCCGTCTCGACGGCCGGCCGGCCGCGCCCCGCGCCATAGACGAGATTGGTGCTGACGAAGACGAACCGGCGCGCGCCCTCGGCCAGGGCGGCCTCGGCCAGCGCCAGGGTGGCGTCCCGGTTGACCGCGCGCGCCTCCTCGTCCGGCACCCCACGGAACGCGGCGGCGATATGGACGACCGCGTCCATCCCGGCGAGCGCGCCGGGCAGCGTGGCACTGTCGCGCAGATCCCCGACATGGGTCTCCGCGCCGAGCGCGGCGAACGCCTCGGCACGCTCCGCGTCCCGCACCAGCACCCGCACCCGGTCCTGTCCCGACCACCGCAGCAGCCTCGGCAGAAACCGCCGGCCCACCTGGCCGGTCGCTCCGGTCACCAACACATGCATGTTCTCTCCAGCCCTGACGGAACGTTCGGGATTCGTCCGGCCAAGACTGCGCCCGGCCCACGCCGGGCGGGAGAGACCGACTTTTCCAGGGAGCGGCACTCCCTGGATAACCGCTCCCCGGAGCGGCAGGGTGGTGGGGTGGACCGAAGAGAGCTGGCCGACTTCCTGCGCCGCCGCCGGGCCAGGATCGCGCCGAACGACGTGGGGCTGCCGGGCGGCACCCGCCGCCGCACCCCAGGGCTGCGCCGGGAGGAGGTGGCGCTGCTCGCCGGCATGTCGGCGGACTCCTACACCCGGCTGGAACAGGCCCGTGGCTCACGCCCGTCCCGGCAGCTGCTCACCGCCCTGGTCGGCGCGCTGCGCCTGTCGGACGACGAGCGCGACCATCTGTTCCATCTCACCGGCAAGGAGCCGCCGCAGCGCCGGGCGCCGACGGAACGGGTGCGGCCGACGCTGCTGCTGGTGCTCGACCGGCTGACCGATCTGCCGGCGCAGGTGCTCAGCGACCGGGGCGACGTTCTCGCGCAGAACGCCCTGTCCAGGGCGCTGACCGGCGATACGGCCGGCGCTCCCGGCTGGGAGCGCAACCTCGTATGGCGCTGGTTCACCGATCCGGGCGCCCGCGCGCTGTTCCCCGCCGAGGACCACGACCGGCACGCCAGGGCCAGCGTCGCCGATCTGCGCGCCACCCTCGCCCAACGCCCCGACGACGCCCGGCTGGTCGAGCTGGTGCGCCGGCTGCGGGCGGGCAGCGCGGAGTTCCGGGCGCTGTGGGAGGCGCACGAGGTCGCCGTCCGCCGCGCCAGCGTCAAGCGGCTGCGGCATCCGGTCGTCGGCCTGTTGGAGCTGGACTGCGAGGTGCTGTTGAGCCCGGAGCACGACCAACGGCTGATCGTCTACACCGCCCACCCCGGCGGCCCGACCGCCGCACGACTCGGCCGACTGACGCCACCCACCTGACGGCACCCACCTGACGGCAAGCCTTCGGCCCCGGCTCGCGGGACGCGAACCGGGGCCGAAGGACCTGCTAGGCCCTGTCCGGCCGATCTTGTCGGGCCCGCGACTCCAGCTACGGCACCTCGCTGCGTTACCGAATCGCGCGAGTACGGCCAAGTACGAGCTGCGATCCGGCGCCTTGAGATGCACCGCATCTGACGCCGCGGGCTGATCCGAAAAGATCGACAGGACAGGACCTAGGACGCCGACGCGGTCAGCGTCGACGGTCAGTCGTTGCGCTTCCAGCGCGGCTTCTCGGTGCGCCGGTCGAAGGAGGACGAGGACGCCGGACGCTCGGAGCGGAAGCCACCGCCGCGCTCGCCGCCGGCGCTGCCGCCACGCGGACGGTCGTCACGGCGGAAACCGCCGCCACCGCTCCGGTGGCCCTCGCGACGGAAGCCGTCCCGGTCGTCCCGGCGGAAGCCGCCGCCATCCTCACGACGTCCGTACGGCCGCCGGTCGTCCCGGAAGCCGCCCCGCTCCCCACCGCGCTCGCCGCCGCCACGCGGACGGTCGTCGCGACGGAAACCGCCACCGCCACCGCGGTGGCCCTCGCGACGGAAGCCGCCGCGCTCGCCACCCCGCTCGTTGCGGGCACCCTCGGCACGGGCGGCCTTCTCGGCGCGCCGCGCCTCCCGGATCGCCTCCCGCTCGGCCTCGCGCTCCGCCCGCTCCAGGGCCTCGGCCCTGGCCTCGGTGGCCTTGGTGACGGCCTCGGCCGGATCGTCGCCACGCTCCCTGGCGGCCCGCGACGTCAGCCGCTCGGCCTCCTCGACCAGCTCGGTCGCCCGCTCCTTGGCCCGGGTCAACTCCCGGGTGAGCCGCGCGACTTCACGCTCGGCGTGGGTGGCGGCGCCCATGGCCGACTCGGCCTGGACCTCGGTCAGCGAACGGGCGCCGATGATGTCGGCGACATCGGGCGCGAAGAGGTCGCCCCGGCCGATGGTGTGCCGCGCGGCGTCGACGCCCGCGTCCTCCATCAGCCGGAAGATGGTGCGCCGCTGGTGCGGCAGCGCCAACGACACCACGGTGCCGGACCGGCCGGCCCGCGCGGTGCGGCCCGAACGGTGCAGATAGTCCTTGTGATCGGCGGCCGGGTCCACGTTGAGGACGACGTCGATACCGTCCACATGGATGCCACGGGCGGCCACGTCGGTGGCCACCAGCACGCTGGCCCGGCCGTCCTTGAAGTCGGCCAGGGTGCGTGTCCTGGCGCCTTGCGTCATCCCGCCGTGCAGCGCGTCGGCGCGCACGCCGGCCTCGCGCAGCTGGCCGGCCACCCGGTCGGCGCCGAGCTGGGTGCGGACGAAGACGATGGTGCGTCCCTCGCCGCCGGCGATGGCGGCGGTCAGCGGCGCCTTGTCGCGCGGCTTCACGACCAGCACATGGTGGCTCATGGTGGTCACCGCGCCCTGGGCCGCGTCCACCTCGTGGTTGACCGGGTCCACCAGATAGCGCTTGACCAGGGTGTCGATCTCGTTCTCCAGCGTGGCCGAGAACAGCATCCGCTGGCCGCCCGGGGGCACCAGGTCGAGCAGCTCGGTGACCTCGGGCAGAAAGCCCAGGTCCGCCATCTGGTCGGCCTCGTCCAGGACGGCGACCTGCACATCGTCCAGCGAGCAGGCCCGCCGGCCGATCACGTCGCGCAGCCGGCCGGGGGTGGCGACCAGAATGTCGACGCCGCGCTCCAGGGCGTAGATCTGGTTGCCCATCGAGGTGCCGCCGCAGACCACCTTGAGCTTGAGGCCCAGCACCTGGCCGTAGGGCTCCAGCGCGTCGCTGACCTGCATGGCCAGCTCACGGGTCGGCGTCAGGATCACGGCGCGCGGACGCTTGGGCTGGGTACGCCCGCCGGCCAGCCGGGCCAGCAGCGGGAGGCCGAAGCTGAGCGTCTTGCCGGAGCCGGTGCGGCCCCTGCCGAGAATGTCGTGACCGTTCAGCGCGTCAGGAATGGTCGCGGCCTGGATGGGGAAGGGAGTGGTGACGCCGTTCTCCGCGAGCTTGCGGACGATGTCCTGGGGCAGCCCCAGATCGGCGAAGGTCATGGTGGGCTCGTCCAGAGGCAGAACAGCCTCGGGCGTGGTGACAGACATACGGGGTGAGAACCTTCCGGAGTTTCTGAATCGTCGGCACGCGCCTTAGCTCCGTAAGTGCTCTTGACCGCCTGTATGCGATCAGCCACGGCTAGACGAGGAACGCGCCACACGGCGCGCTTCTGTGGTGGGCGCCGGGCAAGTGGGATCAAACGATCTACAAGCATACGCAGGCCGCCGCCTCACGCGCAAACGCGGTCCGTATTGGCCCCGCCCGTAAGGGAGTTGACGATCGCCCGACCCCATCGACGGCGGCCGGCGGCCGGCGGCCGGCTCAGCCGTAGCCGAGCGCGTGCAGCCGCTCGTCGTCGATGCCGAAGTGGTGGGCGATCTCATGCACCACGGTGACCTCGACCTCGGCCACCACCAGCTCGTGGTCCCCGCCCTCTCGCGCACACATCCGAAGGGTGGGCCCCATATAGACGGAGATCCGGTCCGGCAGCACGCCGGCGTACCACTCGCCGCGCTCGGTCAGCGGGGTGCCCTCGTAGAGGCCCAGCAGCTCGGGGTCCTCGGGCGGCGGCTCGTCCTCGACAAAGACGGCCACGTTGTCCATCAGCCGGGTCAGCTCCGGCGGAATCCGGTCCAGCGCCTCGCTGACCAGCCCCTCGAACTCCTCGCGCGTCATCTCCAGCACCCGTCCATTGTCCAGCACCCCGCCGACCGGGGGAACGGATGGCACCGCACCGATCACGACCGCGCGCCGCGCCCCCTCCCGCGTCGGGAGGGCCGGAAGCGGCACAGGTGTTTTGCCGATCACGCCCGGCATCGCCTATGCTGCTCGGGCCCACGGCGCTGTTCGTTGGGCCGTCGAAGGCCCCCGTCGTCTAGTGGCCCAGGACGCCGCCCTTTCAAGGCGGTAGCGCGGGTTCGAATCCCGTCGGGGGTACCTCTCACCAGCCGTCGCTCCACGCGAGCGCGGCACGCGTCGTCGATCACCATCCGACGCCTCCGACTCACCCCCCAACTCCCGTGCTGAGCTGGGCTTTTCCCCCTCCTCCCCGGGCCCGTCGGCTATCGGTCGGGGGCAGCCCCGCACCGTGATACGCTGATCCAGCGATGCCAGCCGGTGGCACACGGTGAGGGTTCCGAGGAACATTTCTCCCCGTTTTCCCCGCTGGTGGCAGCCGGGTCCTGTGGAGCAGTTTGGAGTGCTCGCCACCCTGTCAAGGTGGAGGCCGCGGGTTCAAATCCCGTCAGGACCGCTCGGCTGGGTAGCTCAGTTGGTACGAGCGTCCGCCTGAAAAGCGGAAGGTCGCCGGTTCGATCCCGGCCCCAGCCACATCGCATCTGCGTTCCCCGACAAGCCCCGCCGATCACTCGGCGGGGCTTTTTGCTGCCGCCACGACATCACCGGGCGCCCTGCGCACCGATCCGGACCACCGCCAGGGTCTACCGCGCCCCGATCCCGTCCACAGCCTGTTGATAACTTCCGGCCCGCTCGGCGGCCCCGCCACCGCCCGCCACTCCCACCCACAAAAGGCACCTTAATGAGCAAAACGGATAGAACGCGCCTGCTCTGATAACAGCTCGCCGGTCACCGCGCGAAGGTGAGATTCTGGATTCCGTATGTCTACCGACCCCTCCCCCGTCTCCGTCCCGGCCCTCGCCGAGCGACTGACCGCGCTCACGCTGAGCGACCAACGACGCATCGGCCGCCGTCTTGACGGTGCCCGGCGCATCCGGAAGCCGAGCGCCCAGCAGGCGGTGCTCGCCGAGATCGGCCAGGCGATCGAGGCCGCCGAGCTGCGCGTCGAGCAGCGCCTGGCCGCCGTTCCCACCATCAGCTATCCCGAGCAGCTGCCGGTCAGCCAGAAGAAGGACGACATCCTGGCGGCCATCCGCGACCACCAGGTGGTGATCGTCGCCGGCGAGACCGGCTCGGGGAAGACGACCCAGATCCCCAAGATCTGCCTGGAGCTCGGGCGCGGCGTGCGGGGGCTGATCGGCCACACCCAGCCGCGCCGGATCGCCGCCCGCACCGTCGCCCAGCGGGTGGCCGACGAGCTGGGCACCTCGATCGGCGAAACGGTCGGTTTCAAGATCAGGTTCACCGACCAGGGCAGCGAGCGCACCCTGGTCAAGCTGATGACCGACGGCATCCTGCTCGCCGAGATCCAACAGGACCGCGAGCTGCGGCAGTACGACACGATCATCATCGACGAGGCACACGAGCGCAGCCTCAACATCGACTTCCTGCTCGGCTATCTCGCGCAGCTGCTGCCGCGCCGCCCGGACCTCAAGGTGATCATCACCTCGGCGACCATCGATCCCGAGCGTTTCGCCCGACACTTCAGCGACGGCGATGGCCGCCCGGCGCCGATCGTCTCCGTCTCGGGGCGCACCTATCCGGTGGAGGTGCGCTACCGCCCGCTGGTCGAGGACGCGGACGAGGGGGACGAGGAGGATCCCGCCGAACGGGACCAGATCGCCGCCATCGGCGACGCGGTGGACGAGCTGATGGCTGAGGGCCCGGGCGACATCCTGGTGTTCCTCTCCGGGGAGCGCGAGATCCGGGACACCGCCGACGCCCTGGAGAAACGGCGGCTGCCGCATACCGAGGTGCTGCCGCTCTATGCCCGCCTCTCGCACGGCGAGCAGCAGCGGGTGTTCCAGCGCCATCCCGGGCGGCGGATCGTGCTGGCCACCAATGTCGCCGAGACCTCGCTGACGGTGCCCGGCATCCGCTATGTGATCGACCCCGGCACCGCGCGGATCTCCCGTTACAGCCATCGCACCAAGGTGCAGCGGCTGCCGATCGAGCCGGTGTCGCAGGCCAGCGCCAACCAGCGCAAGGGCCGCTGCGGGCGGACCAGCGACGGCATCTGCATCCGGCTGTACTCCGAGGACGACTTCCTGGCCCGGCCAGAGTTCACCGATGCCGAGATTCTGCGCACCAATCTGGCCTCGGTGATCCTCCAGATGAACGCGGCGGGGCTCGGCGAGGTCGAGCGCTTCCCCTTTATCGACCCCCCGGACCATCGCAGCATCAAGGCCGGCGTGCAACTCCTGGAGGAGCTGGGCGCGTTGGCCGGGGACCGGCTGACCGAGACGGGCCGCAAGCTCTCCCGGCTGCCCGTTGACCCACGGCTGGCCCGGATGGTGCTGGAGGCGGAGCGCAACGGCTGTGTGCGGGAGGTGATGGTGATCGTCGCCGCGCTCTCCATCCAGGACCCGCGCGAACGGCCGGCCGACAAACAGCAGCAGGCGGACACCCACCACGCCAGGTTCCGCGAGGGCCCGGGCGAGGAGTCGGACTTCCTGGCCCTGTTGGCCCTCTGGGACTATGTGCGTGAGCGGCAACGCGCGCTCTCCTCCTCCGCGTTCCGCCGGATGTGCCGCAACGAGTTCCTCAACTACCTGCGGATACGCGAATGGCAGGACATCTTCAGCCAGCTGCGCTCCGTCGGCCGGACGATGGGCGTCGAGCCGGCCGGGGAGGACACGCCGGCCGCCGCGCCGCAGGTGGTGCACCAGTCGCTGCTCGCCGGGCTGCTCTCCCAGCTGGGGCTGAAGGACACCGAGAAGCACGAGTACCTGGGCGCGCGCGGCGCCAAGTTCGCGGTGTTCCCCGGTTCGGCGCTCTTCAGGAAGCCGCCGCGCTGGGTGATGTCGGCGGAGCTGGTGGAGACGTCCAGGCTCTGGGCGCGGATCAACGCGAGGATCGAGCCGGAGTGGATCGAACCGCTCGCCGGCCATCTGGTGAAACGCACCCACAGCGAGCCGCACTGGGAGCAGAAGCAGGCGGCGGTGCTGGCCTATGAGCGGGTGACGCTCTACGGGGTGCCGATCGTGGCCCGCCGCAAGGTCAACTACGGCCGTATCGACCCGGAGATGTCCAGGGACCTCTTCATCCGGCATGCGCTGGTCGAGGGCGACTGGCGCACCAAGCACCAGTTCTTCCACGACAACCGCGCCCTGCTGGACGAGGTGGAGGAGCTGGAACACCGGGCCCGCCGCCGGGACATCCTGGTGGACGACGACACGCTCTACGACTTCTACGATCAGCGGATCCCCGACGACGTGGTTTCCGGAGCGCACTTCGACTCCTGGTGGAAGAAGAAGCGCCACGAGGATGCCGATCTGCTCAACTTCGAGAAGTCCATGCTCATCAACGAGCGGGCCGGGGATGTCACCCAGAGTGACTATCCGGATGTCTGGCAGCAGGGACGGCTCTCGCTCCGGGTGACGTACCAGTTCGAGCCAGGCTCCGACGCGGACGGCGTCACCGTCCATCTGCCCCTTCAGGTGTTGAACCAGATCACCCCGGCCGGCTTCGACTGGCAGATCCCGGGGCTGCGCGAGCAGTTGGTGACGGAGCTGATCAGATCGCTGCCCAAGCCGCTGCGCCGGAACTGCGTGCCGGCGCCCGACTTCGCGCGGCGTTTTCTCGCGCACACGCCGGAGCCGACCGAGGCGCCGCTGCGGGTGGCGCTGGCCGCCGGGCTGACCCGGCTGACCGGTGTCCGGATCGGTCCGGAGGACTTCGATCCTGATCGGGTCCCGGCCCATCTGCGGATCACCTTCCGGGTGGTGGACGAGCGGCACCGCAAGGTGACGGGCGGCCCGCCCCCGGAGGACAAGGATCTGGAGGCGCTCAAGCTGCGCTTCAAGCCACGCGCGCAGGCCGCCCTGGACCGCGCCTTCGACCGGTCCCCCAAGGGCGCCAGGGGCGCCCGGGGGGGCGCGCGGGCCACCGAGAGCGCCGGCGCGGTGCCCGAGCAGCGCACCGGGCTCACCCGGTGGACGATCGGCACCCTGCCGCGCGTGCTGGAGACCAGACGCGGCGGTCAACCGGTGAAGGCGTACCCGGCGTTGGTGGACGAGGGCAGCTCGGTCGCGGTGCGGCTCTTCGACAACGAGCCGGCACAGACCGAGGCGATGGTCAGGGGCACCCGGCGGCTGCTGGTGCTCAACCTCCCCTCCGATCCGGGGAAGTTCGCCCAGCGGCAGCTGGACAACGCGGCGAAGCTGGCCCTGTCGAGCAATCCGCACGGCGGTGTGCCGGCCCTCTTCGACGATCTGGTGACGGCCGCCGCCGACCAGCTGATCGCGGCCCATGGCGGCCCGGCCTGGGACGAACAGGGCTTCACCCGCCTCTTCGACGCGGTGCGCGCCGACATCGTGGATCTCACGCTGCGGCTCACCCGACAGGTCAGGGAGGTGCTTGCCGCCTGGCAGGTCTGCGAACGGCGGCTGGCCTCGCTGCGCGGCGCCACCCTGGGGCCGTCCGTGGCCGACGTCAGGGAGCAGCTGGACGGGCTGATCCGCCCGGGCTTCGTCACGGCGCACGGGGCGCGTCGGCTGCCCGATCTGCTGCGCTATCTCCAGGCGGTTGACCGCAGGTTGCAGCAGCTGCCGCACCAGGCGGAGCGCGACCGGGCCAGGTTGGCCAAGGTCAGCGAGATGCGGGACGAACACGCCTGGCTGCTGGAGCAGTTCCCGCCCGGGCAGCCGGTGCCCGAACGGGCCCGGGAGATCCGTTGGATGATCGAGGAGCTGCGGGTGAGCTACTTCGCGCACGCCCTGGGCACCGCGTATCCGATCTCGGACAAAAGGATCATCAAGGCGGTGGACGCGCTGGCGCCGGCGCACCCTTCCTGACCAGCGCGGGCACGGGTCGGAAGTCGATTGGCCGAGGGGCGGTCGGCTGGGGTAGAGTCTCCGACGCAGCAAGGTCCTGTGGAGCAGTTTGGAGTGCTCGCCACCCTGTCAAGGTGGAGGCCGCGGGTTCAAATCCCGTCAGGACCGCCTCAGTTCAGATTAGTTCAACTCTTGACCATAAGCCCGGACCCCACAGGGGTCCGGGCTTTCGCTGTGGGTAGGGGTTGCGGAGGGCGGGTGACGAGTGAGGAGAGGGCGCAATACCGTGCGAACGGCATGGCGATCAAGCGAGGAACCGTGTGACGGGAGTCACCTAACTTGATTGCGCGCTGGACTCGTTCGACCCCGTAGAGACACCCGCCAATTTAATATGTGCAATTGCACCGGGTCCCGGAGGGATCTCACGGACCCTCAGAAACCGCTTACAGAACGCAAAAAGATCGCGCCGGACCCGGCGGAGTCCGGCGCGATCGAAGCCAAGCGGTCCGGAGTGGGGGCCCCGGGGCCTGGGATGTGCTGTGTTTCTCAGGCCTCGCCACGCTGCTGCGGGATGCCCGCCAGGAGGGCGCGCACCTCCGCTTCGCGATAGCGGCGGTGCCCACCGAGCGTGCGGATAGACGTGAGCTTGCCCGCCTTTGCCCAGCGTGTGACCGTTTTCGGATCAACGCGGAACATCGTGGCAACCTCAGCCGGGGTCAGCAGCGGCTCGGCATCAGGGGTGCGAGCGGTCATGAGCGGCCTCCTCGGGAGAACCGAACCATCACGGTTCTTTCCTCTAAATTCTGCACCTTGACCCACGTTGCCCGAAATGACAGACGCGAGTCGAGTCGGTTATAGGACGAACGGCTTGTCCTCGGCACTACAACTACACCATCCGTCCAGCCGGGTCGGCCAAACCGATGGAATTGCCCTCTCAGGTGTTCAACCTCGGCGGAAGCCGATGGACCATGCCATAGCGGACAGTCACCTGTCCGTAACAATCAGTCACATCGTGATGAGTCACCATGAGACCCACCAAGGAGCGCAATACCAATCCATCCGTCCCACGACGGACAGAAGGAGCCCCTCCGAACTCCTTGTCCTATTTTGACACGAGGGGAGTACTTGAAGGCAAGAGTCCGTACAGTGCCTTCCATCACGCTTGGGGCTTTAGTCCCCTCACGTCCCTCTGTCAGTTGGCGAACTGGCGTTCCCGGATGATCATCCAGCGGTCGGTCAGCTCCTCGTAGAGCCGGTTCGCGCGTTCCAGATCCCCCGCCGCCAGCGCGCCCAGCGCCTCGGCCACCTGCGCGGCCGAGCGGTCGGCCGCCAACTGCTCATCGGAGATCGTATAGATCAACCCGCCGTAGTCCAGTTCGACCAGGGAACGCGGGTGGAACTCCTCAAGCCACCGACCCACGTCCGTGAGCGCCGCCACCATCGGCCCCTCGGGCAGCGCCTCGCGGACCGCACGCAGCCCCCGGGCCACTCTCCGTCGCGCCTGGACCATCGGCGTCCGGTAGCGGAGCCTGGCGGCGCCCCCCACCGGCCGCTCCTGGCTCCCACGGAACTCCCGTTCGTCGTCGGCGAAGAGGGCGAACCAGCGGATCGGCACATGCCAGAGCGCCGAGCGGATCCAGGGGCGCGCGTCCGGGTTGCGCTCCCGCCACCCCGCGTAGTCGTCGGCGGCCCGCCGGCGCACCCCGGGCGGCAGCGCGGCGTCCAGCACCGAATCCGGCATCAGCCAGTGGCCCACATCGTCCAGCGCCTCCCAGGACCGCAGCCGGGTGCGCCAGGGGCAGACGCAGAGCACCCCGTCCAGCCAGGACACGAAAGCGTCCGCGCTCTCCCCCGCCGGGGCCACCCGGGGCGGCGAGGAGAGCAGCCCGGTCAGCGCGTGCCGCAACTCGTCCTGGACGCCCGGCAGCTCGGGACGTCGCGCGTACTCGGCCCAGTGCGCGCGCTCCGGCTCGGGAAAGGCCGCCAACGGCTCGTAGACCCTCAGATACGCCGCGTACGGAACCTTCGGCACGCCACCCTCCCGCTCTTCTCCACGGCCCTGGGCCGCCCCCTGCGCCCCGGTATCGGGCACACCCCTCGATCGTGTCACTCCGGCGCACCCGCGGCATCCCCGAAGGCGAAGCCGCCGTACCCTCGTCTCACCCACGCCCTCACCAAAGCCGAGGGCACCCCTCCCGACCTACAGGAGTCACCACCGTGACCGACGTACGTCCCGCTGTCGAAGGCGACAGCGGCGCCGAGGCCGACGTGCTCACCTCCCTCTTCCACTCCGATCAGGGCGGCCACGAGCAGGTCGTGCTCTGCCAGGACCGAGCCACCGGCCTGCGGGCCGTGATCGCCATCCACTCCACGGCGCTCGGCCCGGCCCTTGGCGGCACCAGGTTCTTCGCCTATCCGGAGGCGGCCGACCCCGAGCTGGCCGCGCTGGCCGACGCGCTCAGGCTGGCGCGCGGCATGACCTACAAGAACGCGCTGGCGGGTCTTGAGCACGGCGGCGGAAAGGCCGTGATCATCGGCGATCCCGAAAAGCTCAAGACCGATGAACTCCTGCTCGCCTACGGTCGCTTCGTGGCCTCCCTCGGCGGTCGCTATGTCACCGCCTGTGATGTGGGCACCTATGTCCAGGACATGGATGTGATCGCCCGCGCCAACCGCTGGACGACGGGGCGCTCCCCCGAGAACGGCGGCGCCGGCGACTCGTCCGTGCTCACCTCCTACGGCGTCTTCCAGGCGATGCTCGCCTCGGCCGAACACCGCTTCGGCTCCCCCGAGCTGGTCGGCCGCGCGGTCGGGGTCGCCGGCGTCGGCAAGGTGGGCCGGCTGCTGGTCGACCAGCTGGTCGAGGCGGGTGCCCGGGTGGTCGTCACCGACGTCAACGCGGACGCGGTCCGCCGGGTGCGGGCGGCGCATCCGTCGGTCGAGGCCGTCGAGACCACGGACGAGCTGCTGGCCGACCCGACGCTGGACATCTACGCCCCCTGCGCGCTGGGCGGGGTGCTCAACGACCGGACGGTTCCCCTGCTGCGGGCCGGCATCGTCTGTGGCGCGGCCAACAACCAGCTGGCCCACCCGGGCGTCGAGAAGGACCTCGCCGACCGGGGTGTCCTCTACGCGCCCGACTATGTGGTGAACTCCGGCGGGGTGATCCAGGTGGCCGACGAACTCAACGGTTTTGACTTCGCACGCGCAAAGGCAAAGGCCGCTGGCATCCGCTCGACCACGCGCGAGATCTTCCAACGCGCCGAAGCGGACGGTGTTCCTCCGGCCGTGGCCGCCGACCGGATCGCGGAGGCACGAATCGCGCAGGCCAGGGGCGCGGATCGCCCGTTTGCGTAAGACATGTCACCCCCCGCGGACGAGTCGTACTGGGAAAGAAGGTAAAATCGCCGTTGACCAGCAGAGAGGGTTCATCGGGCGTCAGACGTGGCGGCTCGGGTCCTGCGGACGGCGTACCGCGGGCTCTCCGGACCAGGTACGGTTGAAGACCGATGGACTGGGCGCTTCTGAAGGGCCCGCTCTCAATCATGAACGGATGTCAACACTCCGGGGCCGTCGTGCCCCGTCGTTGAGGGGGTCGAGCCAATGGGGCGCGGCCGGGCCAAGGCCAAGCAGACGAAGGTCGCCCGCCAGCTGAAGTACAACAGCGGCAGGACGGACCTTTCTCGTCTGGCCGAAGAGCTGGGTGCTTCACCGACGCCGGACCAGCAGCCGTCCAACGGCGAACGGTTCGAGAGCGACGATGAGCTGGACGACGACCTGTACGCACGGTACGCGGAGATCTACAACGCAGAGGACGAGGAGGACGACCAGGAGCCGTCCCCCGACTCCTCGAAACGCCGTGGCGTCTGACACGCATTCTCGCCACACGTCTTCGCATGGCGACACGACTGGCCCGGTCCGGGACTATCCCGGACCGGTCTCAGTGTTGTCCGCGTCCACCGTGTCCTCGGCGGTGGCCACATCCTTATCGGCGCCCGCTGCCGGCCACGGCCGGGGTCAGCGGGCGTAGTCACCACTGAGGGTCACCGACTCGTCGTCGGCGTGCACCGTGCCGATCTCGCCCGCGACCCATGCGGGCACCCCCCGGTCGGCCAGCACGGCCAGGGCCGGATCCACCGCCTCCGGCGGCAGCACGGCGACCATGCCCACGCCCATGTTCAACGTCCTCTCCAGCTCCGCCCTGGCGACCCGGCCGACCTCGCCGACCACCCCGAAGACCGGGGCCGGCGACCAGCTGGCGCGGTCGATCGTGGCGCCGAGCCCCTCGGGCAGCACCCGGGCCAGGTTGTTCGCCAGCCCGCCCCCGGTGACATGGGCGAAGGCATGGATCTCGGTGGCCTCGATCAGCGCCAGACAGTCCAGCGAGTAGATCCTGGTCGGCTCCAGCAGCTCCTCGCCGAGGGTGCGGCCGAACTCGGGCACCTCGCGCTCCAGGCCCCAACCGGCCCGGTTGAGCAGCACATGGCGGACCAGTGAGTACCCGTTGGAGTGCAGTCCGCTCGCGCCCATCGCCAGCACCACATCGCCGGTCCTGACCCGGTCGGCGCCCAGCAGGGCGTCCGCCTCCACCACGCCGGTGCCGGCGCCGGCCACGTCGTACTCCTCGGGGCCCAGCAGCCCAGGGTGCTCGGCGGTCTCGCCGCCGACCAGCGCGCAGCCGGCCAGCACACAGCCCTCGGCGATGCCCTTGACCAGCGCGGCCACTCGTTCGGGGTAGACCTTGCCGACGCAGATGTAGTCGGTCATGAAAAGCGGCTCGGCGCCGCAGACCACCAGATCGTCCACCACCATGGCGACCAGGTCCCGGCCGATGGTGTCGTGCACGTCCAGGCGCTGGGCGATGGCAACCTTGGTACCTACGCCGTCGGTCGCCGAGGCCAGCAGCGGACGCCGATAGCGGGTGAGCGCCGAGGCGTCGAACAGACCGGCGAAGCCGCCGAGCGCGCCCACGCTCTCCGGGCGCTGCGCCTTGGCGACCCACTCCTTCATCAGCTCGACGGCGGTCTCTCCGGCCTCGATATCGACGCCGGCCGCCGCGTAGCTGGCTCCGGGCACGTTAGTCGTCATCAGGTCTCTCTCGTGTGAACGCCCGGCCCGCGGCCGGGCGCGCGTTACGGACGGCGCAGCGCGTCGGCCGCGCCAGGACCGGTGAGCAGGGGCAGCGACGTGCCCTCCGACGCTCCGGCGGCGCGCGCGGCCGGCTGCTCCAGCACGTCCTTGCCCAGCAGCTCCGGGTCCGGCAGCTCCATCGGGTACTCGCCGTCGAAGCAGGCCCGGCACAGCTCAGGCTTGGCGATCGTGGTGGCCTCGACCATGCCGTCCAGGGAGATATAGGAGAGCGAGTCGGCCCCGAGCGAGGCGCCGATCTCCGCCACGGACAGGCCGTTGGCGATCAGCTCGGCCCGGGTGGCGAAGTCGATACCGAAGAAGCACGGCCACTTGATCGGCGGCGAGCTGATCCGGACGTGCACCTCGGCGGCGCCGGCCTCGCGCAGCATCCGCACCAGCGCCCGTTGGGTGTTGCCCCGGACGATGGAGTCGTCGACCACGACCAGCCGCTTGCCGCGAATGACCTCTTTGAGCGGGTTCAGCTTGAGTCGGATACCCAACTGTCTGATGGTCTGACTCGGCTGGATGAAGGTGCGCCCCACATAGGAGTTCTTCACCAGGCCCGAGCCGTACGGGATGCCGCTGGCCTCCGCGTAGCCGATGGCGGCCGGCGTTCCCGACTCCGGTGTCGATATCACCAGATCGGCGTCCACCGGGGCCTCGGCGGCCAGTCGGCGTCCCATCTCCACCCGGGAGAGATAGACGTTGCGGCCCGCGATATCGGTGTCGGGGCGGGCCAGGTAAACATACTCGAAGACACAGCCCCGAGGCTTCGCTTCCGCGAATCGGATGGAGCGGAGACCCTGCTCGTCCACGGCGATCATCTCGCCGGGCTCGATCTCCCTGACCACCGAGGCGCCCACGATGTCCAGCGCCGCGGTCTCCGAGGCCACCACCCAGCCGCGTTCGAGACGGCCCAGCACCAATGGCCGGAAACCTTCCCGGTCGCGGGCCGCGTAGAGGGTGTTCTCGTCCATGAAGACAAACGAGAAGGCGCCCTTGACCTGGGGCAGCACCCGGGGCGCGGCCTCCTCGACGGTCAGCGGCTCGCCGCGCTCGTCGCGCTGGCCGGCCAGCAGCACCGTCACCAGATCCGTGTCGTTGGTGGTCGCCACCCGCTGCCGCGAGCCCCGGCCGACCGGCAGTTCGGCGACCAGTTCGGCCAGCTCCGCCGTGTTGACCAGGTTTCCGTTGTGGCCGAGCGCGATCGAGCCATGTCCCGTCGCCCGGAAGGTCGGCTGGGCGTTCTCCCAGGTGGGAGCGCCCGTGGTCGAGTAGCGCGTATGACCGACCGCTATATGGCCGGTCAGCGAGCCGAGGGCGGTCTCGTCGAAGACCTGGGACACCAGCCCCATGTCCTTGAAGACCAGAATCTTGGCTCCGTCGCTGACCGCGATCCCCGCGGACTCCTGTCCACGGTGCTGTAGCGCATAGAGCCCAAAGAAGGTGAGCTTGGCGACCTCCTCGCCCGGGGCCCAGACGCCGAAGACGCCACAGGCGTCCCTCGGGCCTTTCTCGCCGGGGTCGAGGTCGTGGTTGAGTCGTCCGTCACCACGTGGCACATCTTGAGTTTAGGCCAGAAGTGGCCGACGAGGAGAACCCCTGGATTGTGAGACATGCCCCATGTGACGCCGGCTTCGGGCGCTTTGGGACGCTGGGCGGTCAGCCGAGCACGGGCAGTTCCGCCGCGATGGCCTCCGCCCGGCCGCCGCTGGCCCGCAGCCGCCCGCCGGCCATCGCCTCCGGCCAGCCGATCCGGCCGGCCGCCAGCCGCAGCCAGGTGATCGGATCGCTCTCCACCACATTGGGCGGCGTTCCCCTGGTGTGCCGGGGCCCCGCCACGCACTGCACCGCGACAAACGGGGGCACCCGCAGCTCGGTCGAGGCCCCCGGCGCCCTGACCGCCAGGGCGTCGGCCAGCATCCGCACCGTGATCGCCAGCGCCTGCCGGTCCAGCCGCACCGCGACGCCGGCCCTGACCAGATCGTCGCTGTGCACCACCAGCTCGACCACCCGGGTGACGCTGAAGTCCAGCGCCCGCATCGCGCCGAAGGGGTGCGGGATCAGCAGATCCTCCCTGACCCCCGTCTCCACCACCGCGTCCAGCTCCTCGGCGGCCAGATCGATGGCCACCCGGTGGTCGGGCTGCCGCTCGGCGGCCTCCCTCGCGTCCTTGTCCAGGGTCTCGGCCAGACCACCGACCGCGACCGCCCAGCCGTCCAGGCCCGTGGTCGGCCTGGTCGCCTCGGGCGCCGGCTGGGCCAACAGCCGGGGCAGCGAGTCCACCTGCCGCGCGATATGCGCCAGCAGCAGCCCGACGTCCCAGCCCGCGAGACCGACCGGACGGGTCAGGCTCGCGTCGGGCAGCTCATGGGCGGCCAGCCGTACGAACTCCACCTGGGCGAGCAGCGCGTCGCGGACCCGATCCGGGTGATAGGCGCGGGGCTTGCGTCGGATGGCAGACATGACACGGAGCTTACCGACGGCCCCCCGAGGGTGAAGGTGACAAGGTCATACCGGATCACCCCGCGCCGGACCGCCACGAAGGCGGCGCGCCTAGGATGCGCGACATGGCATACGCGGACCGGTATCTGGCCGAGGACGAGGAACTCCTCTACGAGACCCGGCAGCACTGGACCACCCTGGTCAGCGAGTTCCTGCTGCTGTGCGTGATCATCGCGGTGGCGGGCGGCCTGGTCTGGGCGCTGCCGACCGACGAGGACTGGGGCCGCACCGGCGTCTGGGTGGTGCTGGCCGTCGCCGGCGTCGCGGCGGTCTGGCTCTGGCTGGTGCCGCTGCTCCAGTGGCGCGCCACCCTCTACTTCCTCACCACCAAGCGCCTGCACAAGCGGTCGGGCTTTCTCTCCAAGTCCGGCCGCAGCATTCCGCTGGCGCGGGTGAACGACGTCGCGTTCTCCGCCTCGCTCTGGGAGCGGATCATGCGCTACGGGACGGTCCGCGTACAGTCGGCGTCCGAGCAGGGCATGATGACGCTCCGGCATGTGCCCAACCCCGAGGCCCTGAAGAACCAGGTGTACCAGGCGATCGACGGGCTCCGCGACGAGCCGCCGGCCCAACCGCCGTACGGAGCGTGACGACCGGTCGGCTTTCAGTACGTCTCGCCGAAGTAAACCGACAAAGACGGCCAATCGCCTGAATGTCCCTCCGGCTGGCGGGTACCCCGGCGGCATGGCTGGTATCGAACTGCGCAGCACGGCATTCAACGACCGGACACCGATCCCCGGCCGCCATGCCAAGGACGGCGAGAACATCTCCCCACCGCTGACCTGGTCGCGGCCCCCCACCGGCACGGAGGAGCTGGTCCTGCTCTGCGAGGACCCGGACGCACCGTCCGGCACCTTTGTGCACTGGCTGGTCACCGGCATCGACCCGGAGAGCGGCGGAGTCGCGGCCGGGGAGGTGCCCGACGGCGGCACCGCGCACCGCAACAGCTTCGGCGAACCGGGCTGGGACGGCCCCCAACCGCCCGTCGGCGACCGGGCCCACCGTTACCGCTTCCGGCTGTACGCGGTCCCCGAGCCGGTCCCGCTGCCGGACAGCGCCACCGCCGCCCAGGTGCACCGCACCATGAGCCAGCACGGGCTGGCCAGCGGCCTGCTGACCGGCCTCCACCAGCGGTGACCGCCGGCACCGGGAGCCCGCGCCGGGAACCCGAACCAGGAGCCCGCATCAGGAGAGGAAGTGAGGGCGAGATGGTCCGCAAGAAGGTAGAGGGCAACGAGGAACAGCGCCGCGCGGCGGCCCGCGCCGCCCGCGAACGGGGCGAGAGCCCCAGCGCACGCAATGTCACCACCGGGGGCTCCAAGCAGCGCACCCATGTGCCCGACAGGAACTCGTGGAGCCACGCGGAACGGACGGAACCCCTGGACCGGGGCAAGCAGCGGGTGGAGGCGGCCGAGATGGAGGTCCAACGAGCGGAGCCGCCGCCCGAACCGCCCCCCGGCCGCAACTTCACCGGGCGCGCCCACCCCGGCTACGACCAGGAGCACCAGGCCGTCTTCCAGGCCGTGGCCACGGCCGAACGCCGCCACGGCGGCAACGCGGTCCACGCCCACGAGATCGCCCGCACGGCCGGCCTCCCCCACGACCGCACCAAGGTCCTCCTGCACGATCTGGTGACCGACCAACGCATCGTCACCAAACTGGAGAACACCGACACCCCGGACATGGGCCCCCGCTACGAAACCCGCTGACCGCTGGCCGCTCGGGCCTTGGCCGCCCCCGGCCTGACGGCCGGGGGTTCGCCCACCCACCCACCCCTTGTGGGGTGGGCGGGCGGTCGGCGGAAAGCTCCGGCCGCCGGCCCGGAACAGCCACCCTTTCGGCGACAGACAAATGGCCCCGAGGGGCAGCCGACACACCACTCGCTTGCCGCGCGGGCCTTAGCCGCCCCCGGCCTGACCGCCGGGGGTTCGCCCACCCACCCGCCCCTTGTGGGGTGGGCGGGCGGTCGGCGGAAAGCTTCGGCCGCCGGCCCGGAACGGCCACCCTTTCGGGGACAGACGAGTGGCCCCAAGGGGCAGCCGCCGCTCACAAAGCCGGGCCCGGACCGGCCCGGCCCGGACCCGAAAGGCGAACACCCGGCGGTCGCTCAGGGAGCCCGGGGCCCGTGGCGAAGCACGGGTACCCAGGCGCCGCTTCGGGGACGGACGGGTGGGTGGGAAAGAAACCCCGGGCCTCCCGCACCACATCGCGGCCGATCCACCGGCCCGGACCCGAGACGCCGGCACCCGCCCGCCGCTCACAAGACCAGGCCCCGGCACCCCGGGGCACGCCTCGCCCGGCACGGACCGGGCCCGAGAGGCGGGCACACGCCCGCCGCTCGGGAGCCCGGGACCGCCGGGGGCGCCCGGCCGCCGTTCAGAAGGCCAAGGGCTCCGGCACGCCAGGACCGGACGGCCCGGGGGCGAGATGATGCGGGCGCCCGCCCGCCCCTTCGAAGGGGCGGGCGGGTGGGAAAAAACCCCGCGTCAGGACGCGGTGCGTTCCTGCGCGCTGGCCTCGACGCAGAACTCGTTGCCCGCCGGGTCGGCCAGGACGGCCCAGCCCCGGCCGTTGGGCTTGCGGCGGTCGTCCACCAGCGTCGCGCCCAACGCGAGGACGCGTTCCACCTCGGCGTCGCGCGACTGGCCCGGCTCCAGGTCGAGGTGGACCCGGTTCTTCAGGGACTTCCGCTCCGGCACCCGCACGAACAGCAGCGTCGGCTGGCCGTCGGGGACGGCCAGCGCGACCTCGTCGTCGCCCGGTTCGTCGATCGGATCGACCGGGTGGCCCAGCACCCCGCTCCAGAACCGGGCCAGCTCGAAGGGCTCGTGCGGCTCGGCACAGTCGAAGGTGATGTGGCGGATGACGGACGGCATCGATTCTCCTCCGCCTGCCCGCGTGAGCAGGCCGTGGGCAGGCCATGGGCAGGCTGTGGACAGGCGCGCCTCAGGCGAACAGCTCGCGCAGCGGACGTTCGTGGGTTTCGCGGAGCTCGGCCAGCGGGATGGCGAACTGGCCCTGGACCTCGACCGCGTCGCCGTCCAGGACGCCGATACGGGCGGCGGGCAGGCCGCGCACCGTGCACATGTCGGTGAAGCGGACCTCCTCGCTCCGTGGCAGCGCCACCACCGCACGGGCGGTGGACTCCGAGAACAGGAAGGTGAACGGGGTCAGCTCCTCGGGGACGACCAGCCGGGCGCCGACGCCGCCGCGCAGACAGGACTCGACGACCGCCTGGATCAGGCCACCGTCGGAGAGGTCGTGCGCGGCGTCGATCATGCCGTCCCTGCTGGCGGAGACCAGGATCTCGGCCAGCAGCCGCTCCCGTTCCAGATCGACCTCGGGCGGCAGCCCGCCGAGGTGGTCGTGGACCACCTGGGACCAGGCCGAGCCGCCCAGCTCGTCGGCCGTCTCGCCCAGCAGGTACAGCAGTTGGCCCTCGGTGCGGAACGCCATCGGGGTGCGGCGGGTGACATCGTCGATGACGCCCAGCACGCCGACCACCGGTGTGGGGTGGATCGCCGTCTCGCCGGTCTGGTTGTAGAGGGAGACGTTGCCGCCGGTGACCGGGACGCCCAGGGCGAGGCAGGCGTCGGCGAGGCCGCGGGTCGCCTCGGCGAACTGCCACATCACCGCCGGGTCCTCGGGCGAGCCGAAGTTCATGCAGTTGGTGACGGCCAGCGGCCTGGCACCGCCGGCGGCAACGTTGCGGTAGGACTCGGCCAGCGCCAGCTGGGCGCCCGTGTAGGGGTCGAGCTTCGCGTAACGGCCGTTGCCGTCGGTGGCGAGGGCGACGCCGAGGTTGGTCTCCTCGTCGATCCGCAGCATCCCGCTGTCCTCGGGCTGGGCGAGCACCGTGTTGCCGAGGACATAGCGGTCGTACTGGTCGGTGATCCAGGAGACGGACGCCTGGTTGGGCGAGCCGGCGACGCGGAGCACCTGCTCGCGCAGCGCGGCGCCGTCGGCGGGCCGGGGCAGCCGGGCCGGATCGTCGGCCTGGAGGGCGTCCTGCCACTCGGGGCGGGCCAGCGGACGCTGGTAGACGGGGCCCTCGTGCGCGACGGTGCGCGGCGGAACGTCCACCACCTGCTCGCCGTGCCAGTAGATCTCCAGGCGCTCGCCCTCGGTGACCTCGCCGATCACGGTGGCGATGACATCCCACTTGGCGCAGATCTCCAGGAAGCGGTCGACCTTGTCCGGCTCGACCACCGCGCACATGCGCTCCTGGGACTCGCTCATCAGGATCTCCTCGGGGGAGAGCGAGGAGTCCCGCAGCGGCACGGTGTCCAACTCGACGCGCATGCCGCCGGAACCGGCCGAGGCCAGCTCGGAGGTGGCGCAGGAGAGGCCGGCGCCGCCGAGGTCCTGGATGCCGGCGACCAGCCGCTCGGCGAAGATCTCCAGGGTGCACTCGATCAGCAGCTTCTCCTGGAACGGGTCCCCCACCTGGACGGCCGGCCGCTTGGCGGGGCCCGTCGACTCGAAGGTCTCGGAGGCCAGCACGGAGACGCCGCCGATGCCGTCGCCGCCGGTGCGGGCGCCGTAGAGGATCACCTTGTTCCCCGCGCCCGACGCCTTGGCGAGATGGATGTCCTCATGCCGCATCACGCCCACGCAGAGCGCGTTGACCAGCGGGTTGCCCTGGTAGCAGGGGTCGAAGACGACCTCGCCGCCGATGTTGGGCAGGCCCAGGCAGTTGCCGTAGCCGCCGATGCCGGCGACCACGCCCGGCAGCACCCGCCGGGTGTCGGGGTGGTCGGCGGCGCCGAAGCGCAGCGGGTCCATCACGCCGATGGGCCGGGCGCCCATGGCCAGGATGTCCCGGACGATGCCGCCGACTCCGGTGGCCGCGCCCTGGTAGGGCTCGATATAGGACGGGTGGTTGTGCGACTCGACCTTGAAGGTGGCGGCGTAGCCCTGGCCGATGTCGACGACGCCGGCGTTCTCCCCGATGCCGACCAGCAGGGCGTCGCTGGGCGGCGCCTTCTCGCTGAACTGGCGGAGATGGACCCGGCTGGACTTGTAGCTGCAGTGCTCCGACCACATGACCGAGTACATCGCCAGCTCGGCGCCGGTCGGGCGGCGGCCGAGGATCTCGCGGATGCGGAGGTACTCGTCCTCCTTGAGGCCCAGCTCGGCCCAGGGCTGGGCGGTGTCCGGGGTGTCGGTGGCGTGCTTGACGGTGTCCAGAACGTTCTTGGACTGTGCGGACATCAGGCGACCAGCTTCTTGAGTACCGAGGTGAAGAACGGGATGCCGTCGGTGGTGGGCCCGGTCAGGGACTCGACGGCGTGCTCCGGGTGGGGCATCAGGCCGACGATGTTGCCGGCCGCGTTGGTCAGCCCGGCGATGTTCCGGCGGGAGCCGTTCGGGTTGCGCTCCAGGTAGCGGAAGACGATCCGGCCCTCGGCCTCCAGCTCGTCCAGGGTGCGCTCGTCGGCGACATAGCCGCCCTCGCCGTTCTTCAGCGGGATGGTGATCTCGGCGCCGGCCTCGAAGTCCCCCGTCCAGGCGGTGTCGGTGTTCTCCACGCGCAGCCGCTGGTCCCGGCAGACGAAGTGCAGATGGTCGTTGCGGGTCAGCGCACCGGGCAGCAGATGGGATTCGCAGAGCATCTGGAAACCGTTGCAGATCCCCAGAACGGGGAGCCCGTCCTTGGCGCCGGCAATGATCGTTTCCATCACCGGAGAGAATCGCGCGATGGCGCCACAACGCAGATAGTCGCCATAGGAGAATCCGCCGGGCAGGATCACGGCATCCGCCTGGTGGAGATCTTTGTCACCGTGCCAGAGCGCGACCGGCTCGCCGCCGGCCAGCTTTACCGCGCGGGCGGCGTCCCGGTCGTCGAGGGAGCCGGGAAATGTGACGACTCCTACACGAGTGGTCACCGGGCCACCCCTTCTTCCACCCCATTGCCCGTGGCGTTCCCGGCCTCGTCGACGTCCTCGACGCGGACCACGAAGTCCTCGATCACGGTGTTGGCGAGAAAGGTGTCGGCGATCTCCCTGATCCGGGCCAACGCCGCCTCGTCGACCGGCCCCTCCAGGTCGAGTTCGAAGCGCTTCCCCTGACGGACATCGGTGATCCCGGCAAACCCGAGACGGGGCAGTGCGCGTTGCACGGCCTGGCCCTGGGGGTCGAGGATCTCGGGCTTGAGCATGACGTCAACTACGACGCGGGCCACTGGCTTACTCCCGGTGGTGTTGCGAGTGCTGGTGATGCGGGGCTCTGATGCTTGACGCCGCACGGATCAGCGTACCCGGCGAAGAAATCTACGCGAGTAGAGCGACGGGGGCTGGTCACGTTAAGGTATCGGGCGCACAAACCCCTGCAAGAAACGCGCGGAAATAAGTAGGGTCCCGGTACGCGAGAGTCATGTCGAGTCACTGACGAGACACCCGAGATGGTGCCGAGATGACACGCGACGGCAATTTCGTCGCTTCGCTTTAGTGCGTCGAGCACAGTACAAATAAAGAAGAAGCTCACAAACGAGGGGAGCGCCGAGATCGTGGCGGCCGGGAAACCGGCGAAGCCCGCCCCGGATGCCGGGGAACGGCGGCGACTCCCGAAAGGACCGATATCCGTGGCACAGCGTGTGGTGGTCACTCTCTCCGACGACATCGACGGCGGGGAGGCGGCGGAGACGGTCGCCTTCGGACTCGATGGCAAGACCTATGAGATCGACCTCAGCTCCGAGAACGCCGAGCAGCTGCGCGGGGCGCTCGCGCCGTATGTGGAGGCGGGCCGCAAGCGGTCCCGCTCCGGCCGGACGTTCCACCGCACGGCCGTCGCCCCCGACCCCAAGGCGGTGCGGGCCTGGGCCGAGTCCAACGGCTTCGGGGTGCCGGCCAGGGGCCGTATCCCGAGGAAGGTCTACGACGCGTTCAACCAGGCGCACGCGACCTCTCGTTGAGCCGACTTGCCATGCCCCCGGGGTGATCCGCTAAAGTCTGGAGCGCGCCGAGGGGCAGGGCCGGAAGGCCGGAACCCCGAGGATCGCGCGGGTGTAGTTCAGTAGTAGAACACCCTCTTTCCAAGAGGGAGGCGCAGTGTGCAATTCCTGTCACCCGCTCCAGCCGCTGGACCTGTCTTCGGATCGGGTACAGTAGGCGCAGCAACACCCGCTCGCGGGTGGCCCATGCGGACGTGGCTCAGTTGGTAGAGCATCACCTTGCCAAGGTGAGGGTCGCGAGTTCGAATCTCGTCGTCCGCTCGGTGGAAAGGCCCCGGCACTGTTCTCAGTGCCGGGGCCTTCTTCATGTGTACGGGGCTCCGCGGCCCCGGCGGTGAGTTGACATCTGTCATACGCGTTGATGACAACGCGCACTGCCTTCGCTCCTCTCCACGGGTGAGCCTGGAGTCATGAGCGACGCGATCGAGGTGAACGGACTACGTCGGCGGTATCAAGGCCCCGGCGCCGACGACGGTTTCGAGGCGGTCAGAGGGCTGGACTTCACCGTGCGGCAAGGCGAGGTGTTCGCGCTGCTGGGCACCAACGGCGCGGGAAAGACCTCGACGGTCGAGGTGTTGGAGGGCCTGGCGCCGCCGACCGGCGGCTCGGTGCGGCTGCTGGGCCATGATCCGTTCCGGGACCGGGCCGTGGTGCGGCCGCGGATCGGGATCATGCTCCAGGAGGGCGGCCTGCCCAGCGAGTTGACCGCGGGCGAGACCGCGCGGATGTGGGCGGGCCAGGTCACCGGGGCGCGTCCCGAGGCGGAGGCGCTGGAGCTGGTGGGCCTGGGCGGTCGGGCCGGAGTGCGGGTGAAGCAACTGTCCGGTGGTGAACGGCGCCGGCTCGACCTGGCGTTGGCGCTGATGGGCCGGCCGCAGGTGCTCTTCCTGGACGAGCCGACCACCGGTCTCGATCCCCAGGCCAGGCGCACCACCTGGGAGTTGGTGCGGTCGCTGCGCGCGGAGGGCAGCACCATCGTGCTGACCACGCACTATCTGGAGGAGGCCGAGGCGCTGGCCGATCGGCTGGCGATCATGAGCGAGGGTCGGATCACCGTCGCCGGCACGCCGGCCGAGGTGATGGCGGAGCGGCCGTCCCGGATCAGGTTCCGGCTGCCCGAGGGGCTGGTCCCCGGCCGGCTGCCGCTGACGCTGCCGGCGGCGGTGGACGGGCGCCAGGTGGAGATCAGGACGCCTCGGCTGCAGGAGTCGCTGCTCGAACTGCTGCGCTGGGCCGAGGACGGCGGGCACCGGTTGGAGCGGCTGGACGCCAGATCGGCCTCGTTGGAAGAGGTCTTTCTCGATATCGCGGGACGTGACGAGCGGGCGGAGGAGCCGGCATGAGCGGCACAACCGGAACAACCGGCGCGACGCGGGAACGGGCGGCCGGTCGGCCGCCGCTGTGGGGGCTGCCCGACGCGGCGTCGCTGCGGCGGATGCGGGCGCTGGCCAGGGCGGAACTGACGCTGCTGCTGCGCAGCCGTTCGGCGCTGTGGGTGGCGCTGCTGATGCCGGTGCTGATGGTGGGCGGCGCCTACTCGGCGACGGAGGAACTGGATCTGGCCGGGGCCGGGCTCTCCCAGGGCGAGGTGGTGCTGACCGGCGGCGTGGGGATGGTGCTGCTGGTGGTGGTCTATCTGAACCTGGTGCCGGCGCTGGTGACCCGGCGGGAGGAGCGGGTGCTGAAGCGGCTGCGCACCGGCGAGCTGACCGACGGGGAGATCCTGACGGCCGCCGCGCTGCCGACCGTTACGGTGGCGCTGGCGCAGTGCCTGGTGCTGGTGGTGGCCGGCAGCATGGCGTTCGATGTGGCGGCGCCCGGCGCGCCGTTGGTCCTGGTGGCCGGGGTCGCGCTGGCGGTGGTCTCGCTGGTGCTGCTGGCCGCGTTGACGGCGGCGTTGACCAAGACGGTGGACAGTGCGCAGATCACCACCACGCCGCTGCTGCTGATCTCGATGCTGGCCTGCGGGATCTTCATCCCGCTGGATGTGCTGCCGGACGCGCTGGCCGAGGTGTGCCGGCTGCTGCCGCTGACCCCGGCGTTCGAGTTGGTGCGGCACGGTTGGATCGGTGGGCTCTCGGACGGGGAGGCGCTGCGCGCCTGGGCGCTGGCGCTGGTCTGGGTGGCGGTCGGGGTGTTTGCCGTGCGGCGGCGGTTCCGCTGGGATCCTCGGCAGTGAGGCGTCCCGGCCCGGTGGCCGGGGCGCGGGCGAGTGCGGAGTTCGGGGCGTAGGAGAGGACGGGCGGAATGCCACGCTGGAACTGGTGGGCCGGGCTGCGGCGCCTCAACCACCGCGAGCGGGTCCACTACTACACGCGGTGCTCGCTGTACTTCATCGGTCTGCAGGAGGTGCTGCTGGTCGGCGCGGTGCTGGTGCGGGAGAGCGACCGTTCGGACGTGCTCCCGATGGTCGTCGTCGGCCTGTTGGGCGCCGCGCACTCCGGTGTGATGGTGGTGGCCACCCGGCGGAGCCTGGCGCGCTATCTGGGCGCGGGGCCGCTGCCGGTGCGGCCGTTGGCGTGGGGTCTCGGGCTGACACTGACGCTGATCGCGGTGATCGGCTGGGCGGTGGCGGTGGACGCGCTGGGCGACGAGGCGGTGGTGTTGGGGCTCTACGCCACCATGTTCTACGCCGGCCCGGTGTCGCTGGCGCTGTCGCTGCCCCGGGCCGCCGAGCTGTACGGGGTGCCGGCGGCGGCGACGGTGGTGGCGATGCTGGTGCATCGTCCCTCGTGGACGGGTCTGCTGGTCGGGGTGGCCGTCACCGCGTTGGTGGGGGCGATCATGGGCGGCATCTACCGGGTCTCCGGCTGGACGCTGCGGGTGCTCGACCAGGTGAACGCGGCGCGGGAGATGGAGGCGCGGCTCGCGGTGGCGGAGGAGCGGCTGCGGTTCGGGCGGGATCTGCACGATGTGCTGGGCCGCAATCTGTCGGTGATCGCGTTGAAGAGCGAGCTGGCGGCCGAGCTGGCCAGTCGGGGTTCGCCGCGGGCGATGGACCAGCTGGCGGAGGTGCAGCGGATCGCCCGGGATTCGCAGCGGGAGATCCGGGAGATGGTGCGCGGCTATCGGGAGGCCGATCTGGAGGCCGAACTGGCGGGCGCGCGCGGGGTGTTGAGCGCCGCCGGGATCCGTTGCCAGGTGGTGGGCGAGGAGGCGGCGGCGCGGTTGCCGGCGGGGGTGCGCTCGGCGCTCGGCTGGGTGGTGCGCGAGGGCGCCACCAACGCGCTGCGGCATTCGTCGGCCTCGCGCTGCTCGGTGCGGCTGTGGGTGCCGGACGACGGGGCGGCGGTGGAGTTGACGATGGAGAACGACGGCGTGCCGGCCGGTGCGCCGGAGTCCGCCGGGAGCGGGCTGGCGGGGCTGCGGGAGCGGCTGGCCGGGCAGGGCGGCTCGCTGACGGTCGAGCGGCCGGCCGGCGGGGTGTTCCGGCTGACCGCGCGGGTTCCGGTGGAACGGACCAACGAGAACGCCGGGACGACCGGTGCGGCCGGGACGGCGGAGAGGACGCGACGGTGAGCGGGGAACGGGCGACGGAGCCGGGCGGTGCGGTGATCCGGGTGCTGCTCGCCGATGACGAACATCTGATCAGGGGCGCCCTGGCAGCGCTGCTGGCGCTTGAGGACGATCTGCGGGTGGTGGCCGAGGCGGCGTCGGGGCCGGAGGCGCTGGCCATGGCCAGGGCGCACCGCCCCGATGTGGCCGTGCTCGACCTCCAGATGCCGGGCTCCGACGGGGTCGCGGTGGCGGACGCGCTCCGCGTGGAACTGCCGGAGTGCGCCACGATGATCGTGACGGGACACGGCCGGCCCGGCCATCTCAAACGGGCGTTGGCGGCGGGCGCCAGGGGGTTTCTGCCCAAGACGGTGTCGGCGCGGCGGCTCGCCGAGATCATTCGGACGGTGCGCGCCGGCAACCGCTATATCGATCCCGAGCTGGCGGCCGACGCGATCAGCGCGGGCGATTCGCCGCTGACCGCGCGGGAGGCGGAGCTGCTGGAGCTGGCGGCCGACGGCGCGCCGATCGCCGAGATCGCGGAACGGGCGGCCCTGGCGCCCGGCACGGTCCGCAACTACCTCTCCTCCGCGGTCGCCAAGCTGAACGCGGAGAACCGCCACACGGCGGCGCACCGGGCCCGCGAGCGCGGCTGGCTCTAGGTGTATGGGCCCGGGGGCCAATCACCCGGACGAGTGAGGGGGTCGGGGTCAGTCCCAGGGTTGGCCGGTGAGGAGTTGGTAGACCTCGGCGTAGCGGCTGTGGCTCTGCTCGATCACATGGGGCGGCAGCTGCGGCGGCGGGGTGTCGCCCCGGTGGTCCCAGCCGGCGGCCGGCGAGAGCAGCCAGTCGCGGATCAGCTGCTTGTCGTAGGGGCGTTGGGGCTGGCCCGGCTGCCATTCGGCCTTGCGCCAGAAGCGGGAGGAGTCCGGGGTGAGCACCTCGTCGGCGAGGATCAGCGGCTGGTCGGCGGCGCCGCCGGTCGGGCGGCCGAACTCGAACTTGGTGTCGGCGAGGATGATGCCCCGGTCCCGCGCGATGTCCCGCGCCCGGTGGTACAACGCCAGGGTGGTCTGGCGGAGTTGGGCCGCCGTCTCGGCGCCGACCCGGCGGGCGACCTCCTCGTAGGCGACGTTCTCGTCGTGGTCGCCCAGCTCGGCCTTGGTGGCCGGGGTGAAGATCGGGGCGGGCAGTTCGGAGCCGTCCACCAGGCCGTCGGGGAGGGCGAGTCCGCAGACCGTGCGGTGTTCCCGGTACTCGACGAGGCCCGAGCCGGTGAGGTAGCCGCGGGCCACCGCCTCGACGGGGACCATGTCCAGCGACCGGCAGATCAGGGTGCGGCCGGCCCAGTCGTCGGGGGCGCCCCTGGGCGGGTCGGTGCCGATCACATGGTTCGGGACCAGATCGGCCAGCTGGTCGAACCACCAGAGGGAGAGCCGGGTGAGGATGCGGCCCTTGTCGGGGATCTCGCCGCGCAGCACCCAGTCGAAGGCGGACACCCGGTCGGTGGCGACCATGACCAGCTGTCCCGCCTCGTCGCGGTAGAGATCCCGCACCTTCCCCGTGTGCAGATGCACCAGGCCCGGAACCTGGACGGGCTCGGGCCGCTCGATGAATCCTGGCACTGTGTCTCCTGGCGACTCGGGGGGTTGATGGGGCCGCGCCGCCCTCATTGTCCCGCATGGCGGCGAAAGGCCGGCGACCGGGTGCGCCGGCCGCAGAGCGCCACTCATCACCCCTGTTTGCAGATGCGATCGAGCAGATTGGCGGTGGCGCGCTGGATTCTGGGGTCCGTGTGGCCGGGTCTGGCCAGCGCGGGCGACCAGGCGAAGGTGCCGGAGGCGAACACCCAGGCGCCGCTGGGCGCCTGGTAGAGCGACGTCTGCTGGTGCCGGGCCACGCCCGTCTCGTCGCGGAACGGGGAGTGCGCCAGCAACACCCGGCTCTCCGTGGCGGGCAGCGGCGTCCTCGGGAAGTAACGGTCCGCCTCGCCGGCCACCAGGCCCGCCAGCTCCTCCCCCTCGGCCGCCCCGGTGGCCTCCCACAGCCAGTGGTGGGCGTTCCGCACCACCAGCGGATGCGGACGCGGCACCCGGCCCGCGTACTGGATGCCGAGCAACAGCTGCTCGGGGGCGCCCTGTTCGCGCCAGAGCACGGCCCGGCCCGGGCCCTGTCGTTTGCGGCAGTGCAGCAGCCGGTCGGCGTCGCCCGAGGGCAGCGGGCCGAGCGAGACCTGCCAGTACATCGAGTTGGCCGCCAGGAACACCAGGGAGGTGCCGATCTCCCTGGCCTCCTCGACGGCCCGGCGCATCGGCACCGACCAGTACTCGTCGTGGCCGGAGAAGACCAGCCCCCGGTAGCGCGCCGCGTCCACCCGACCGGCGTGCAGATCGCGGGCGGTGGCGTAGGAGAGGTCGTAGCCGTAGCCCTCGGCCCAGCGGATGAAGTCGTAGGCGTGCCCGGCGTGCAGCGGCAGCCCGGCGCCGGCGTAGGGGCGGTCGAAGGAGACGGTGACCGAGGCATCCTGCTCGCCGAGGAGCCGGCCGCCCGCGTCCCAGCCGTGGTAGAGGCTGGCGCCGGCGGAGCCGTCCTCGGGGAAGAGGTTGTACGCCTGCCAGGTCACGTCGGGCAGCACCAGCAGCAGATCGGCCGGGCGGTCGTCGCGGACGGCGAACGGCACATGCGAGCGGAACGCGCCGTCGGCCGTGGTGAGCACGGCGACATGGGCGCCCGGCTGCCAGTCCTCCGGGACCTGCAGCCGCCAGGACAGCCACCAGTTGTGACACGAGACGGTGCGCCCGGCGATCAGCGGCGTCGGCTGTCTGATCCCCATCAGCTTGGGGCTGCGCAACAGTAACTGGGCGCCGTCACCGGCGAAGTGGCCGATGCGGTAGATGTCGATGGTGAACTCCTGGGGCGGGTCGACCGTGACCCTGAAGTCCAGCGCCTGGCCCGGCTCCACCGCCCCCTCGGTGACAAACCCCTTGATCTGACAGGCCACATCGTCCGCGGTGCGCGGCCCCGAAGGCGGTGGATCGCGGCGCTGGGCCGGCAGCGCGTACCCGGCGTCGTAGAAATGCCCCTCGCTGGACCGCAGCCAGGGCAGCGGGCCCTGCCCGTACGGGTCGGATACCGCGTGTGTCAGCGTGCCCGCCTCCCAACGGCGAATACGCTCGGTGGTCTCTCTCAAGCTCCCCTCCCTGCACCTCCGGTGGCCGTGCCGTCACCAGCACATCACATATGGCGAGCGTCCGATCACCGTTCGTCGTGGGATTGACCGCGAGGTGTTGGCGCGATACTGACGCCGGGGGCCTCCCCTGTCGAGCCCCGGCCGCTACCCAACCCCCGTTGTCACACGAGGCGTACGGGTTTGTCGGCGCGGACGCCGGCGAGCGCCAGCCAGTCCCGCAGCGGGCCCGCGTCGCCCTCCTCGACCAGGGTGTGCACCGTGTCGGCGAGATCCTGGGGGCGGCCGGCCACGGTGCGCAGCACTGGGCCGTCCAGCCAGTCGAGCCCGGGGGAGGCGCCGGCGGTGTCGGCGGCGGCGCAGCAGACCGCGGCGGCCACATGGTCGATCAGCGACTCCCGCCGCCCGCGCGGCTGTTGGGGCGGCAGCGGCAGCGGCCCCTGGCCGCCGTCCGGCGGGGACCAGGGCCGGGGGGCGTGCGCGGCCTCGGCGCGCGCCGCGTCGGCGGTGAGACGCGCGGCCAGCTCGTCCGTGTTGCCGTCGGCGGCCGCCTCGGCGAGGCCGTGCAGCGCGCGGGCGAGCGTCGGCGTCTCCGTGGCGTCCAGGGCGGTGAAGAGGCGGGCGGCGCGATCCCGCCAGATGCGGTCGACCACCTCCTCCGGATAGGCCGGCCACTCCACCGGCGCCCAGCCGGCCGAGCGGTCGTCGGGCACGCCGTGGAAGAGCCGGGCGGCCAGCAACGAGACCTGCTGGTCCAACTCGCCCGGGCGTTCCAGCAGATCGCAGGCGGGCCGCCGGTCGAGCCGGGCGGCGAAGCCGTCGGCCAGCCGGTCCCGGCTGGACAGCTCGGCGAGCGCGGCCGCCACCCCGGCGTCCAGGCCGCTCGGCCAGCGCCCGGTGCGCCAGGCGGGCAGCGCGACCCGCGTCAACAGCCGGTCCCAGCCGGCGTAGGCGAGGCCGACCTGCTCCTGGGCGAGGGCGCGCAGCGCCTGGTCGACGCCCCGGGCGCGGGACGCGGCCGCCGCGGCGACGCCGCGCTCCATCTCCACCGAGTGCCCGGCGCCGGCGCGCAGCAGCCGGCGGGCGAGCCGGCCGGCGACGGCCGCGAGCGGATGCCGCGCGGCGCTCCGGCCCCTGGCCCGGCCGGCCGCCGCGTCCCAGGCGCGCAGGCAGCGGCGGGCTGAGGCGATATCCGGATGGGCGGCCGGCCCGGTGCCGGCGACCACGGGCGCGAGCAGCGCCCGCAGCTCGTCGACCCGCAGCCACCAGAGGAACGGCGAGCCGATCACCAGCACGGGGGCGCCGCCCGGCGGCGCGGCCTGCTCGTCGAGCCAGCTGTCGCAGTCCGGCGTGAGCGCGATCCCGCCGGGCTCCGGCACGTCGAGCTCGGCAGCCAACTCGCGTATCAGCCGGTGCAGTGCGGGCGCCGCCTCGTCGGCGACCGGCACCGTGGGCGTCGGCCGGGGGCGGGCCCTGGCGATGGAGAGGCCGAGCGCGGTGGCGGACGCCAGCACGGCGACGGCCACCGCGGCGACGGACCAGCCGAGCGCGCCGGGCGCGCCGACGACCAGCAGCACCACGGCGATCGCCGCCGGCGTCAGGGCCAGCGCCAGCGCGGTGTTGCGCACCCGCAGCACGGCCAGCGCGTGATCCCGCGCGGAGTAAGTGGCGTTACGCGCTTCGCGCTGCACCATGCCCGTGCCCTCCGCTGTCCGGTTACCGCCGCATCTGTCTCCACTGTGACACCGGGCTCGGACATCGCAAGGCGCGCTGCGCCGAACGCCTGAGAGCACGGTGACTGGCGTCGAAGACGTTGCGACGCCCCCTAGTTGGGTGTGCGCCGCACCCTAGTTGGGTGTGGCGGGCGCGTCAGCCGGACGGGGATTCGGTCACTCGATGGTGGGGCTTTGGTCAGAGGCTGCCCGCGCGGCGATATCCGTTCGATGGTGTGATCCGGCCAACTCGATCCGGCCCACCGCCCGGTAGGCGCGCTCCCTCGCCTCCGTCAGATCGGCGCCGATCGCCGTGACGGAGAGCACCCGGCCACCGGCGCTGACCACCCGGCCGGCCTCGTCCCTGCGGGTGCCGGCGTGCAGCACATAGGCGCCGGGCCCGTCCTCGGCCCTGATCGCCTCAAGCCCCTCGATCGGATCGCCGGCGCGCGGCGCCGCCGGGTAGCCGTCGGCGGCGACCACCACCGTGACGGCCGACCCCTCGGACCAGCGCAGCGGCGGATGGCCGGCCAACTCGCCGACGGCCGCCGCCCTGAGCAGCCCGGCCAGCGGGGTCTCGAGACGGGCGAGCACCACCTGGGTCTCCGGATCGCCGAAGCGCGCGTTGAACTCCACCACCCGCACCCCGCGCCGGGTGAGCGCCAGGCCCGCATAGAGCAGCCCGGAGAACGGGGTGCCCCGGCGGCGCAGCTCGTCGACGGTGGGCTGGAGCACCGTCCGCAGCACCTCGTCGGTGAGCTTGCGATCGGCCCAGGGCAGCGGCGAATAGGCGCCCATGCCACCGGTGTTGGGGCCCTGGTCGGCGTCGAACGCGCGCTTGAAGTCCTGGGCGGGGGTGAGCGGGAGCACCGTCTCGCCGTCGGTGACGGCGAAGAGCGACACCTCGGGCCCGTCCAGGAACTCCTCGATCACCACCCGCTCGCAGGACCGGGCGTGCGCGGTGGCGACGGCGAGGTCCTCGGTGACCACCACGCCCTTGCCGGCGGCCAGCCCGTCGTCCTTGACCACATAGGGCGGCCCGAACTCGGCCAGCGCGGCGTCGGCTTCCGCCGGGGTGGCGCAGACATGCGCCCGGGCGGTCGGCACCCCGGCGGCGGCCATCACGTCCTTGGCGAACGCCTTGCTGCCCTCCAGCCTGGCGGCCTCGGCGCCGGGCCCGAAGGCCGCGACGCCGGCGGCCCGGACGGCGTCGGCGACGCCGGCGACCAACGGCGCCTCGGGGCCGACGACGACCAGCTCGGCGCCGAGTCGGAGCGCCAGCGTGGCGACGGCCTGGCCGTCGAGCGGGTCGACGGGGTGGCAGTCGGCCAACTCGGCGATGCCGGCGTTGCCGGGCGCGCAGTGCAGCTCGGAGACGGCGATGTCGCGGGAGAGTGCGTGACACAACGCGTGCTCGCGGGCGCCACCACCAATGACAAGGATTCTCACGCGCGCAGCCTAACCGCCACCCCCTCCCCCACCCCTCCCCCGTCCACCCACCGACCACCCCACCCCGGCCCCGCCCCGACCCCGACACCGGCCCGACCCGACCGCCGCGCAGCGGCGGGGCGGCGCAGCGGCGGAGGCGGCGGGACGGCGGGGCGGCGGGCACCGCCCCGCCAGGGCGGCGGGACGGCGGGGCGGCCGGGCGGATCTGTCGACGCCGGCCCGGCGTCAGAGAAACGCCACCGCGCAGCGGCGGGACAGCGGGCAGCGGCATGGCAGCGGGACGGCGGGGTGCGTTTGCAACCGCCCGCCCGGCGTGAGGACGGCGCCACCGCGCAGCGGCGGAGCCGCAGGGCCGCAGGGCCGCAGGGCCGCAGGGCCGCAGGGCCGCAGGGCCGCAGGGCCGCAGGGCCGCAGGGCCGCAGGGCCGCAGGCGAGTTTGCCATCGCCCGTCCGGCGCGAGGGCAGCGCCGCGCAGCGGCAAGCCCGCAAGGCGCCCACCCGGCGCGAGGGCCCCGCCCGACCGCCGCGGAGCGGGCACCGCTGCGCGGCGGCGGGGCGCAGCGGTGCGTGCCGGGCCGGGGGTGGTCGGTGGGTGGGCGGCAGGGCGAGTTTGCCGGCGCCCGCCCGGCGCAGGGGCGTAGCGGCAAACCAGCACCGGCTGCCTGGGCACGAGCGCACAGGACACCCCCCGAACGGGAACCGCCGCGCACCGGCGCCCCCGCCAACACCTGCCCGACGCGATGGCCCCCTTCAAGGACACCGCGACGCGCAAACGCACCGCCGCGCAGCGGCAAGCCCGTCAACGCCGGCCCGGCGCGAGGGCACCGCCGCGCGCAAGCGCAACGCCGCGCAGCGGCAAGCCCGTCAACGCCCGCCCGGCGCGAGGGCACCGCGCGACGGCAAAGCCGCCGAACGCCAGCCCGGCATGAGGACACCGCCGCGCGCAAACGCAACGCCGCGCAGCGGCAACCCCGCCAACACCCGCCCGGCGCGAGGGCACCGCGCGACGGCAAAGCCGCCGAACGCCAGCCCGGCGCGAGGGCCCCGCCGCGCGCAAACGCAACGCCGCGCAGCGGCAACCCCGCCAACACCCGCCCGGCGCGAGGGCACCGCGCGACGGCAAAGCCGCCGAACGCCAGCCCGGCGCGAGGGCCCCGCCGCGCGCAAGCGCAACGCCGCGCAGCGGCAACCCCGCCAACGCCAGCCCGGCGCGAGGGCTTAGCTGAAGACGATCATCGAGCCCTGGGCCAGGCTGCGGGTGGCCGCCGTGTGGAGGCCGAGCCAGACGTGGCGTTCCTGGGCGAAGGGGCCGGCGTCGGTGGGGCCGGCGGCTGGTTCGTCGAGGCGGGTGGGGCGTTGTGGCGGGCTCGGTGGGGAGGGCGGTCTGGCCGGGTCGATGCCGAGCGCGGGGCCGACCAGCTCCAGTTCGCGCAGCAGCCCGTGGCTGGAGCCGAGCGGTCCGCCGCCGGCCAACAGGTCGTCGTTGACCAGCGGATGCGGGAAGTCCACCGGCAGGTACACGCCGGCGTGGTCGGAGTGCCAGACCAGATGGGCCTGTTGGGCTCCGCTCTCGAACATCTCCAGCAGCTGCTGGTAGTCGCCGTCCAGTTCGGCGGCCGGGGTCACCGGCAGTCCGCTGAGCTGGAGCAGATAGGCGCGGCGCAGCAGATGCAGCGCGGTGTAGTCGAAGCCGGCGACGGGCGCGACCTCGCCGACCGTGCCGGGCACATAGCCGAAGACGGGCACCGGGGGCAGTCCGGCGTCGGAGAGGGCCCGGTCGTAGCCGGCGATCTCCTCGGCGAACGGGTTGTCGGGGCTGTGGCACAGCACATCGACGAGGGGGACCAACCAGAGGTCACAGGCCACGTAGGAAGCTCACTCTCCGTCCGGGGGTGTCCGAGGGTGTCCGAGGGCGTCCAGGGGTAGGGGCCGGCGGCTCAGGCCGTGTCGAGTTCGGCCGCCAGAGCCAGGATGTGGGATCGGTACTCGCCGAGCAACAGTCGGGTCTCGGTGACATCACCGTGTTCCACGGCGTCGGTGAGCGGGAGGTGGCCGGCCCAGAGGCGGCCGGCGAGACGTCCGCGCTGGCGCAGCGCGGGCACCAGATAGGCCCAGCAGCGCACCCGGAGTCGGTCGAGGAAGTCGCCGATATGGGGGTTCTTCATGAGCGCGTCCAGCTCGCGCCAGTACCGCAGGTCGTAGCCGATGAGTATGTCCAGGTCGCCGGCGAGGGCCGCCTGACGTGCGGCGACGGCGCGGCGGCGGACCGAGGTGAACGTCTCGGGCTCGGCCCAGTGCTGGGATAAGGCCGGGTTGCGGCACAGGAAGCCGTCGCTGACCAGCGCCTGTGCCTCGACCATCTGCTCGAAGTCGACGAGGGAAAACTGCTTGATCCGGTAGCCGCGGTGTTGCTCGACCTCAAGCAGCCCCTGCGCGGACAGGTCGACAAGCGCCTCGCGCACCGGGGTCGCCGAGACCCCGTACTGCTCGGCGATTTCCCGCACGGTGAACTCGGCGTCGGGGGCGAGCCGTCCGGCCAGGATTTCTTCCCTCAGGGCGTCCGCCAATTGCTCCCGCAGGGTGCTGCGTTGAATCACGGCAGCCCAGACTACAGACCCACACTTGACAGTCCACTGTCGTTACGACAGCATGCTGTCAATAACACCGCCGAACGAGGAGCCGTTCCGATGCGCGACCACCCCGCCGACCACCCCACTGTTCACCCCGCCGACCACTCCGCCGGGGCCGCCGACACCGCCCCCGAGCGCACCGGCCGCACGGTGCATCTGGCGGTCTACGACACCATGGCCGACTGGGAGACGGGGCACGCCACGTCGACGCTGGCCGGCCACGGCTTCCGGGTGCTGTCCGTCGGGCCGGGCGAGGAGCCGGTCACCACCATGGGCGGACTGCGCGTGCTGCCCGACCTCCCGTTGGACCGGCTCGATCCGGCCGACAGCGCGCTGCTGATCCTGCCGGGCGCCGGGGCCTGGATGGCGGGCGATTCGTTGGCGCCGTTCGCCGAGGCGGCGCGGGAGTTCGTGGCCGCCGGCGTGCCGGTCGCGGCGATCTGCGGGGCCACGGTCGGCCTGGCCCGCGCCGGCCTGCTGGACGACCGCGCGCACACCAGCGGCGCCGCCGAGATGCTGACCTTCACGGGCTACGCCGGCGGCGCCCACTACCGGGAGGCGGACGCGGTGACGGACCGCGGGGTGATCACGGCCGGGCCCACCGATCCCGAGCCGTTCGCCCGGGAGATCCTGGCCCGGCTCGATGTCCTCGAACCCGAGGTGCTGGAGGCCCGGTTCCGGCTCTACGCGCACTCGGACGCCAGCGCCTATCCGATCCTGGCGGCCGCCGAGGCGGCTCGGTGACCGCGGCGGACGCCGAGGCCCAGACGCTGCTCTCGGACACCGCGCTGACGGTCTTCCGGCTCAACGGGCAGTTCCTCGAACTGGCCGAACGGCTCTCCCGGCCCGCCGGGCTGACCGCCGCCTGGTGGCAGGTGCTCGGCGCGGTGCTGCCCGAGCCGCTGCCGGCCGCCGGCATCGCCCGCGCGATGGGCGTCACCCGGCAGAGCGTGCAGCGCGTCGCCGATCTGCTGGTCGAGCGCGGCCTCGCCGAGTACCACCCCAACCCGGCGCACCGCAGGGCGAAGCTGCTGGCGCCGACGCCGGCGGGCCGGGCCGCGATCGACCGGATCAACCCGGCGCACGCGGACGCCGCCCACGCCCTGGTCGAGGCGCTGGGCGGCGTCGACCGGGGGGCCGAGGTCCTCGCCGCGCTCACCGAGCTGTCGCGGGCCCTGACCCAACTCCCGGCCGTCCCCGAGCAGTAGACGAACGACGCCGAACCGTGACCGACCTGCGCCGAGCGCGCGCCCCCCGGAGCGCTTGTGCGCCCCTTAGCGCCCCGTTCCTCGGGGCCCGAACCCGCGTGGGCGGGCACGATATTCACCTCTATCCTCAGGTAAGGGAACCAAAGTCATCACCGGGGGAGTCACTTTCCATATGGATCGCCTGAGGCCGCAGGACCCGCACCGCATCGGCGAGTACCGGTTGCTCGGCAGGCTCGGCGAAGGCGGTATGGGCCAGGTCTATCTGGCCCGTTCCGAGCGCGGTCGCACCGTCGCGGTCAAGACGATCAAGAGCGAGCTGGCCCAGGAGCCCGACTTCCGGCGGCGGTTCGCCGACGAGATCGCCGCCGCCCGCCGGGTCGGCGACCGTTGGACCGCGCCCGTACTCGACGCCGACACGGAGGCGGCCACGCCCTGGGTGGCCACCGGCTACATAGCCGGCCCCTCGCTGCACGAGGTGGTCGGCCGGGACCACGGGCCGCTGCCGGACCGCAGCGTGCTGCTGCTGGCCAACGGCCTCGGCCACGCGCTGCGCGCCATCCACGGCGCCGGACTGGTCCACCGCGATCTCAAGCCGTCCAACGTGCTGATGACGATCGACGGCCCCCGGGTGATCGACTTCGGCATCGCCCGCGCCCTGGAACCCGGCCCGCAACCCGGCGTCACCCGCACCGGCGCCACCGTCGGCTCCCCCGGCTTCATGTCCCCCGAGCAGGTGCGCGGCCAACGGGTCACCCCGGCCAGCGACATCTTCTGCCTGGGCTCGCTGCTGGCCTACGCGGCGACGGGCCGGACGCCGTTCGGCGCGCTGGACTCGGGCGTGCACATCCTGATGTTCCGGATCGCCGAGGAGGGCCCGGATCTCACCGGGGTGCCCGAGGCGCTGCACCCGTTGATCAACAGCTGTCTGGCCAAGGAGCCCGAGCAACGGATCGGCGTGGACCGGCTGCTGGCGGCCACCCAGCCCGACACCTCGTCCCGCGAGCCCTGGCTGCCGGGCGCGCTGGTCGCCCAACTGGGCCGGCACGCCGTGCGGTTGCTGGATTCGGAGAACCCGGTCAGCCGGGTGGACAACCCGGTGCTGCCGGGACAGCCGAAGACGGGGCCGAGCACCCCGCCGCCGGCCACGCCCGCCGCCGCCGAGCGCACGCCCCGGCCGGCGCCGCCCGCCCTGCCCGACTCGCGCGCTTCGTCCGCCGTGCCCCATCCGCCCGGGCCGCCCGGCACTCCCTCGCAGGCGTCCCAGGGGTCCGCCGGGTCGTGGCCGGGAGCGCGCCCCCGGCCGATCCCCTCGCCGTACTCCCAGCCGGGCGTCGGCTATCCGTCGACCGGCGCCGGCCGGCCGAGCCCTTCGCTGCCGGGGTCCGGCTCCTACGGCCCCGGCACCCCCTACCCGGGCGCCAACACGCGCGTCGGCGCCCGCGGTTGGCGCGCCCGGCGCGGGCCGATCGCGGCGCTGGTCGCCGCCGCCCTGGTGCTGGCGGTGCTGGTCGTGGTGCTGGTGACGCGGCTGGGCGGCGGCGGGGGCGACGCCATCGACGAGGCGTATCTGGGCACCTGGCAGGGCGAGTACGACAACGCCAGCGGCGAGGCACGGGAGCTGCGCTTCGAGATCACCCAGGGCAGGACGGGCGAACTCGTCGGTAGCGCCCTGACGCTCACGCCCAACACCCTCTGTGCCTATCATGTTCGGCTCGACTCCTTCGACGACCAGCTGAACTTCACGGAGGAGTCGAACTGGAGCGTTCCCGAGGACCAGACGACGGAGACGTGCCGGGACAACAGCACCGTGCAGAGTCTGCGGTTGGTCGAGGGAGGCGAAGACGGTGGCGAGATGGTGTGGACATACGGGGAGCAGGAGGCCACCCTGCACGCCGGCCCCGCCAGTTCGGGGCAGGATGTACCCGAGGCACTGCTGGACGACTGGACCAACGAGTTCACCTCCCAGGAGTCGGGAGACGACTTGTCGGACGTGATCACCATCCGACAGGGCGCCGTCGGTGAGCGACTGCTCCGCTTCGAACGGCGCGAGCAGGGCGAGGACGATCTGATGTGTGTCTGGGAGAACCGCCTGGTCCGGGTGGAGGGGGACCGGCTCACCTTCGGCCCCGACGAGTTGGTGGAGTCCGCCGACGGCGTCGACTGCGGGGTCTTCTCCGCGTTCCGGGTCAACCTTGAGGAGGGTGACGATGACACGCTCCAGATCATCTGGTTGACCAACCTGGACAGGGACCCGGCCGAGCACGAGCGCGACGACTAGCCGTGCCTCAGGTCACAAACTGGCACAGTCGTAAGCCGAACCGGTTTGCGGGAACCGATCACGGTTCGGCTTCTGTCCTCCTTTCTGTGCAGGGGCGACCGTATTCTCAAGAGGCTTACCGGACCGAAGAGGAGTAACACAGCATGAAACCGCTCGGGCCGACAGATCCCCAACGCGTTGGCCACTACCGGCTGCTGGGGAAATTGGGCGCCGGCGGGATGGGCAGCGTCTATCTCGCCCGCTCCGATCGCGGGCGCACGGTGGCCGTGAAGGTGGTGCAGCCGGAGCTGGCCCGCCAGCCGGAGTTCCGGCAGCGCTTCCAGCACGAGGTGGACGCCGCCCGCCGGGTCGGGGGCGAGTGGACGGCCCCGGTGCTGGACGGCGACACGGAGGCCGCGACGCCCTGGGTGGCGACCGGCTATGTCGCCGGGCCCTCGCTGCACGAGGTGGTCGCCAGCACCTACGGCCGGCTGCCGGAGCGCACCCTGCGGATCCTCGCCAACGGCCTGGTCCGTGCGCTGCGGGACATCCACGCGGCCGGCCTGGTGCACCGCGACCTCAAGCCGTCCAACGTGATGATCACGATCGACGGCCCCCGGGTGATCGACTTCGGCATCGCCCGCGCCCTGGAGGCGACCAGCGAGGGTCTCACCAGGACCGGCGCCGCCGTGGGCTCCCCCGGCTTCATGTCGCCCGAGCAGTGCAGGGGCGAGACCCTGTCGGCCGCGAGTGACATCTTCTGCCTCGGTTCGGTGCTCACCTTCGCCGCCACCGGCCGCACCCCGTTCGGCGACGCCAACAGCGCGATGACCGCGCTGATGCTGCGGATCGTGCAGGGCCAGCAGGATCTCACCGAGGTGCCCGAGGGCATCCGTCCGCTGATCGAGTCCTGCCTGGCCGGCCACCCCGCCGAACGGCCCTCGCTCGACCAGCTGTTGGAGGCCACCGCGGTCGACGAGGCGGACGACGAGCCCTGGCTGCCCGGCGCGCTGATCGCCAAGCTGGGCCGGCACGCCGTCGAGCTGCTGGACTCCGAGGACCCGTTGCAGGCGCCGCCGCTGCCGGCCGGCTCCCCGCCGCCGGCGATGCCCAGCGCGCCGCCGACCCCGGCGCCGCCGTCCGCGATGCCGGGCCCGCCGCCCGCCGCGCCGCCGACGCCCACCCAGCTGGCCGTTCCGGCGACGCCGCCGCCGAGCCCGCATCCGAACGGGCCGGTCGACGCGATGGCGACCATGACCTCGGCGGTGCCGCCGGCCGGCTACGGCCCGCAGGGCGGCGCCTACGGCTATCCGCAGCAGGCGCACGGCGCCCCTGGCTACGGTCAGCCGGGCGACCCCAACAACCCCTACGGCCACCCGTCCGATCCCAACAACCCGTACGGCGGCGGCTATGGCGCCGGTGGCCCGGGCGGCTACGGCCCGCCCGGCGGCCCGATGGGCCCGGGTGGCCCCGGCGGCCCGGGCGGCGGCCGGAACAACAAGACGCTGTGGCTGGTGGTCGCCGGCGTGGCCGCGCTGGCGCTGATAGCCGGCGTCGCGGTGTTCGCGCTGGCCGGCGGTGACGACGACGACAACGACAAGGCCGGCCCGACGGGCTCGCCGACGCCGACGCCGACGGAAGAGTTCACCCCGACCGACCCGCCCACCACCGAGGACCCGCCGACGGAGGACCCGCCCACCGAGGACCCGCCGACGTTCGGCACGGGCGAGATACCTTACGAGATGGTCGGCGCCTGGGAGGGCGAGATCGTCAGGAACGACGGCGCCGTCTGGTTCCAGCGCGTCGAGGTCACCGAGGGCTCGGCCGGCGAGGTGGTCACCACCCAGTACACGGTGCTCGCCAACTCGCTCTGCAAGGAACAGTCGTCCCTGGTCGAGCTGAACGGCGACGAAGTCGTTCTGACCAGCGACGACATCGACCAGCAGTGGCCGTCCGACGCCGACTGCGGGCCCTGGGGCGAGCAGACCCTCGCCTACAACGGCGGCTCGCTGACCTGGACCGCGCCCGGCTTCGCGGCCGAGAGCGAGCTGGTCCCGGCCCAGCGCGAGCCCGACCGGGACGCCATGCCGTACCCGATCCACAGCAAGACCTGGACCGCGGGTGACTTCTCCATCGACACGGAGACCACCAGCTACCCGGGCGAGCTGGCGATGACGTTCACGGACGGCAACTGCACCTGGGAGTCCGTCATGGTCTCCGGCGCCCTCTACACGGACCACATCATCGTCGGTCCCCCGGAGGACGCCAGCGGCAGCTGCGACCCGCTGCCGAGCTACCGGGTGCACTGGCCCGAGGAGGAGGACAGCCCCGAGTCCATCACGTTCTCCCCGATGGGCGACCCGGACGACAGCTTCACCGCCACCCTCGGCGGCTGACGGCGACCGACACGACAGACGGCCCGTGGGCCGGGTGAGGGCTTCCGCCCCCGCCCGGCCCACGGGCCGTCGTGGTCCCCGCCGGTCCCGCGTTCGTGCCGCCCGGGCCGGATGGCTCAGAGAAACGGGTGGATCTGGATGGTCTCGTCCCGGCCCGGGCCGACCCCGATCGCGGAGATCCGGGCGCCGGACAGCTCCTCAAGGGCCGCGACATACGCCTGCGCGTTCTTCGGCAGCTCCTCGAACGACCGCGCCGCCGAGATCTGCTCCTGCCAGCCCGGCAGGTATTCATAGACCGGCTCGGCATGGTGGAAGTCGCTCTGGTTGTAGGGCAGTTCGCTCACCTCGCGGCCGTCGACCCGATAGCCGACGCAGACCGGGATCCGCTCCCAGCCGCTGAGCACGTCCAGCTTGGTGAGGAAGAAGTCGGTGAGCCCGTTGACCCGGACCGCGTACCTGGCGATCACCGCGTCGAACCAGCCACAGCGGCGGTCCCGACCGGTGGTCACGCCGTATTCGTGACCCTCGGAACGCAGTCGGTCACCGTCCGCGTCGAACAGCTCGGTGGGGAAGGGACCGGCACCCACTCGTGTGGTGTAGGCCTTGAGAATCCCGATCACCCGGTCGATCCTGGTCGGCCCGACACCCGTTCCGGTGCACGCGCCGCCGGCCGTCGGGTTCGACGAGGTGACAAAGGGATAGGTGCCGTGGTCGACGTCCAGCAGGGTTCCCTGGCCGCCTTCGAACAGCACCACCTTGCCCTCGTCCAACGCCTGGTTGAGCACCAGCGTGGTGTCGCAGACATAGGGCCGCAGCGCGTCGGCATACCCCAACAGCTCCTCGACCACCTGCTCGACGAGGATGCCGCGCCGGTTGTAGATCTTGGCCAGCAGCTGGTTCTTCTGGTCGAGCGCGGCCTCGACCTTCTGCCGAAGAATCGATTCGTCGAACAGGTCCTGGATCCGGACACCCTGCCGGTTGATCTTGTCGGCATAGGCCGGGCCGATACCGCGCCCGGTGGTGCCGATCTTGCGCTTGCCGAGGAAGCGTTCGGAGACCTTGTCCAGAGTCTGGTGGTAGGACGTGATCAGATGGGCGTTGCCACTGACCAGCAACCTGGAGGTGTCGATGCCCCGTTCGTTCAGCCCGCGCACTTCGGCGAGCAGCTGCTGCGGATCGACGACCACGCCATTGCCGATGACCGGGGTGCACTCGGGCGTGAGAACGCCGGACGGCAGCAGATGCAGCGCGTACTTCTGGTCGCCCACCACAACGGTGTGACCAGCGTTGTTGCCGCCCTGGTAGCGCGCAACATAGTCCACGGAGCCGCCGAGCAGATCGGTGGCCTTGCCTTTGCCCTCGTCACCCCACTGAGCGCCGAGCAGCACAAGTGCGGGCACAGGCGTACACCCCTTTCGAGCGGGGCATCTACGCTTCAGCTGCCCCGGATCGACGAAACCCCTGCGCAATCGCGACAGGGGCTCTTGCACAGAGAGCTTACGGGAGACGCAGCCGGGAGGCGAACAGTCAGGTGCTCATCGTCATCGACCCGACAGCCCGGCGCGTGGACGGGGAGTCGGTGCGCATCGCCAAGGACGTGCTGTGCGCCGGCGCCGCCGACGCGGTCAAGGTCTGCGTCCTCGACCAGCCGGGATCCATGCCCCGCGCGCTGGCCCGCAGAAACGGACGCCAGGTCGTGGTCGTCGGCGACGACCGCGCCCTGCTCCGCGCCGTACGCCTGCTGCACGGCGAAGGCGCCCTGGACGCCCGCCCGTTGGGGGTGGTCCCGGTCGGCCGCTCGGTCTCCGTGGCGCGCGCCCTCGGCGTGCCGACGGACGCGGTCTCGGCCTCCCGCGCGGTGCTGGCCGGACACACCCGCCGCCTCGACGTGCTGACCGACGACGCCGGCGGCGTGGTCCTCGGCGGCCTCGGCATCCCGGCCCCCGGCGGCCAGGGCCAGGCCAGCGCCTGGTGGCGCGCGGTGCCGTTCCCCCGCCAACGCGCGCGCCCCAGCCAGCGGCTCCGCGTGGAGGCCGACGGCCGGGTGCTGGCCGATCTGGACCGGCCGGTCGCCGAGGTCTCGGTGCTGCCGGCGAACGGCCTGGCCGAGGTGATCGTCCGCACCGGCCGCAAGGACACCCTGGTCCGCGCCCGCGCCACGTCGATCACCGTCTCGGGCGCCGGCTTCAGCTACCGCGCCAACGCGGTCGACCTCGGCCCCACCCACACCCGCACCTGGACCATCCGCCCCGCCGCCCTCCACCTCACCGTCCCCGCCCCCTGACCCCCCACAGAACGCCTACCGGCGCCAGACGCCCCGGCCCGCCGGCGCCTCGGGCGCGAACTCCACGCCCCACAAGGCGCAGACCGGGCGAAGGCAGACCGCGCGCAGCGGACACCTCAGGCCGGCAGGCCCCCGCGCCGCAGGCACGGAAGGCACACCCCCCGCCGAGCGCAGAGCACCCCGGACCAACAGGTCAGCACAGCGACACCCCAGGCCGGCAGACCCCGAGCGGCGGTGGGAAAAACACCCCCCGCCGGACGCGAGGCTGGCGCCTCAGGCCGGCAGACCCCGAACGGCGGCGGGTGGGGATCGCGCGGGGCGTCGTGAGCCTGCGGCGCCGCAAGCTCGAACTCCACGCCCCACCAAGCGCAGACCGGGCGAAGGCAGACCGCGCGCAGCGGACACCTCAGGCCGGCAGGCCCCTGCGCCGCAGGCACGGAAGGCACACCCCCCGCCGGGCGCAGAGCACCCCGGACCAACAGGTCAGCACAGCGACACCTCGGGCGCGAACTCCACGCCCCACCAAGCGCAGACCGGGCGAAGGCGAACCGCGCGCAGCGGGCACCTCCGGCCGGCAGGCCCCCGGCCGCAGACACAAACGGCACACCCCGCCAGGCGCAGAGCCCCCCGGCCAACAGGCAACCAACTCCCCTGCGTGCACATGCCCCCAACCCGGCGGGCCCCCGCGCCGCAGGCACAGAGCAGGTGAACGCCAACCGCGCGCAGCGAGCGCCCCCAGCCCGGGGGACCCCGCGCCACCAGGCGCGAAGCGCCCTGGGCCGCGCGGACGCCTCGGGCCGGCGGGTCCCCGCGCCGCAGGCACAAACGGCACACCCCGCCAGGCGACCCCGTGGGTCGGGCCCGGGCGGGCGGCCTGCTCGCGTTAGCGGGCAGGCCGCCCGCCCGGGCCGCCGCCGCCTCCCCGGCTAGGGGGACCCGCTTTCGAGCGGGCGCCCCGAGACCGAGCGGTGGGCGTGCCAGCGGTCGAGCAGTTGGGCCATCTGTTCTTCGAGGAACGCCATGAACGCGGCGGTCTCGGCGAGCCGTTCGGCGGCCATGGTGGTGGGGCCGACGGCCTCGATCCCGCTCTGCAGGGTCTGCTCCCAGCGGCGGTACATCTGGTCGCGGTTGGTGAAGGACCGGTACCAGACGTCCTGGTCCACCCGGTACTGCTCACGGCGGGAGCCGGGGAGGCGTTCCCTGCTGATCATGTGGACCTGGCTGAGGTAGCGCACCGCGCCGGAGACGGCGGCCGGGGAGATCCGCAGGCGCTCGGCCAGCTGTGCGGAGCTGAGCGCCCCGTCCTCGGAGGCCAGCAGGCAGGCGAAGACCCGGGACGGCATCCGTTGCAGTCCAGCCGCGTTGAGGTCGGCCGCGAAGCGTTCCACAAAGGCGGCCACGTCCCTCGGGTACTCCGGTTCCGTGCCCTCCGCGTTCCCGGGTGCCTCGTGCTCCTCGCTCCGTTCCATGGTCATCCGGCCATCCTGCCAGCCGTTTGGCCCATCCTGAATATTTCCTACCTTCACGCGCTTCTGAAGCCGAAGCCCTGTCGTTCCGCACCGGCTCCGCCGGAAGCCGTTCGGACAGCTGCCCAACCTGCCGTTCGCCGGGGCCGGTTGGCCGTGGGCTCGGTCCGCCGGACCCGCGCCGCCGGGGTCCGGATCCCGCCCGGGGCCGTCCGGGGCCCTGGCCGCCGCGTTCCCCAACGGAGCAGCGGGGCACCCGCGAGGACCCGCTCCGGATGCGGACCCGGTCACGGACTGTTCGCATGGGTGACAGCTCGTCACGCACTCCGCGTGCGGCGGACGCCACGGAGGTCACCCGTTCATGAAGTCCACGCGATCCATCAGATCCCACCGGTCACTCACCTTTGCCTCCCCGACGCGGCCGTTGGCCGTGGCCGCCACCACGGCGGCACTCGCCCTGGCTCTCGCGGGTCCGGCCTTCGCCCAGGAGGACGAGGCGCCGGCGCAGGAGATCGCCGCCGTCACCGAGGCGGCGGAGGGCATCGACCCGGAGGGCCCGGCGGCGTTGGACGACGCCAAGCCCGCCTGGGACAACGTCGCTCCGCTGACCATCTCGCCCAGCTCGGGCGGTCCCGGCACCTCGGTCACCGTCAGGGCGCAGTGCCGGCCCAGCGGGCCGGCCAGGTCCGACGCGTTCAAGGAGCCGATCCCGCTGCGCCAGGGCGACTCGGGCCAGTGGGTCGGCACCGGCAAGATCAAGCACGATGTGAAGGTCGGCCGCAAGTACCCGGTGACGGTCGAGTGCGCGGACGGCGTCCAGCTCTCTTCCAACTTCACCGCCACGGCCGGCACCCCGAGCGGTGGCGCCGAGGCCGGCTTCGGCGGCTCGGGCGGCGGCGGCGAATCCGGTTCGCAGGCCACGGCGTTGGCGATCGGCGGCGGCGTCGCGGTGGCCGGCGGCGTCGGCTATGTGTTCCTCGCCAAGCGGCGCCGCTCCGGCTCGCACTACTACTACTGACGAGCGCGGCGTGCCTAGGATCCCGCGCGCGGTGCTCAGGCCGCGCATCCCCCGTCTCCCCCGTGGCGTCGCCGGCTCGTTCCGGTCCCTCGCCGGGCGCGCCACGGCACGGCGCGCCCGGCGGCGGGGCGGCGAGCCGGCCGAACGCCGGCAACGCCCGCTGCTGCTGGCCGCCGTGGCCCGGCGCGCCCACCACCGGTACCGGCTGGCCGCCGACTGGTCGGCGGCGGCCGGCCGGCGGCTGGTCGGCCGGGCCGGCCGGGTGGGTGGGGCGGCGACGGGGCTGGTCAGGGGCCGGGCGCGGCCGGCGACGCTCCGTCAGGCCAGGGTCGCGGTGGCCACGGCGGTGCGCGGCGCCGCCGGGCCGCCGCCCGGGCCGCCGGGCGGGCGCACCCGGCAGCAGCGGCTGGCGCTGCGCAGCCGACGGCTGGAGACCACCATCGCCACCACGGTGGTCGTACTCGGGCTGCTCGTCGGGCTGTTCGGGCCGCACGGCGGGGGCGGCGACGCGACGGCCGTGCGGGAGGCCCGCGCGTCCAGCGATATCGCCGAGGGCGTCTCCCGGCCCGAGGCGGTGGACGCCCCCGGCTCCGGGGCCGACGCCGCCCTTCTGGGCGACGACGGCTACGCCGAGCCGGCGGCGCCGTTGGAACGCGCGGCACCGATCCGGGTCCGGATTCCGTATCTGGCCACCGATGTCGAGGTGTTCGGCGCCGATCTGGCGCCGAACGGCGGCCCGCCTTCGCCGTCGGAGGAGGACGCGATGCGGGCCGCCTGGTACGCGGGCGGCGTCTCCCCCGGGGAGCGCGGCGCGGCCATCCTCGTCGGCCATCTGGACACCTATGACGGTCCGGCGGCGTTCGCCGGCCTCGGCATGCTCCAGCCGGGCGAGACCATCGAGATCGACCGGGCGGACGGCGGCATCGCCGTCTTCACGGTGGACTCGGTGGAGCAGTACCCCAAGGCCGACTTCCCCGACCAGCGGGTCTACGGCTCCGTCACCTCTCCCCAGCTGCGGCTGATCACCTGCGGCGGTCGCTGGACGGCGGACGGCGGCTACGACTCCAACATCGTGGCCTATGCCCGACTCACCGACACCGTCCCGGCCGACTACTTCGAGGAGGAGCCGACGGAGTTCGACGACGGCGCCGACGCCGGCCTCGACAACGGATTCGACGCCGGCCTCGACGCCGGCCTCGACGCCGGTTTCGACAAGAACGGCGCCTAGGACGCCGGGGCCGGGCCGCCCGTCACCCCGGCCCCGTCACCCCGCTCACCCCGCGACCTCGTCGGCCAGCGCGGTGGCGGCGCGCACCACCTCGGCGAAGCCCGTGTAGAGCGGGGTGAAGCCGAGGCGCAGCACATCGGGCGGCCGGAAGTCCCCCACCACCCCGCGGTCCCCGAGCGCGGCCGTCAGCCGCCGCGCCTCCGGGTGACGGAGCGCGATCTGGCTGCCGCGCCTGGCGTGGGCCCGCGGGGTGAGCGAGTCCACCGCGCCCTCGGGCAGCAGCGCGGCGACGCACTCAAGGAAGAAGTCGGTGAGCGCCAGGCTCTTGGCGCGCACCGCCGCGATCTCCACGCCGTCCCAGACGTCGAGCGCCGCCTCGAACGCCAGCATCGACAGCACATCGGGCGTGCCGACGCGGGCCCGCCGCACCGTCGGATGCGGCAGATGCTCGTCCGCCATCGCGAACGGGTCGCGGTGCGACCACCAGCCGGGCAGCGGCGAGTCGAACCGGTCCAGATACTCGGCCCGCAGATAGCAGAACGCGGGCGCCCCCGGGCCGCCGTTGAGGTACTTGTAGCCGCAGCCGACCGCGAAGTCCACGCCGTTCGCGTCGAGTTCGACGGGGAGCGCGCCGGCGCTGTGGCAGAGATCCCAGACGGTGCGACCGCCGGCGCCGCGGACCGCCTCGGTGATGCCCGGCAGATCCGCCAGCTCCCCGGTGCGGTAGTCCACGTGGTTGACCAGCGCGGCGGCCGTGCGGGGGCCGGCCGCCTCGGCGATCCCGGCGGGCGGCAGCACCCGGAGGGTGCGCCCGGTCAGCCGGGCGGCCGAGGCCGCGATATAGCGGTCGGTGGGGAACGTCGAACCGTCGAGAAGGATCTCGTCGCGCCCGGGCGGCGCCAGCCGGACCGCGCCCACCAGCACCTTGAACAGGTTGACGCTGGTGGAGTCGCCCACCACCAGCTGCCCCGGCGCGGCGCCGAGCAGCGGCCCGAGACGGTCCCCGATCCGCTCGGGCGCGGTGTCCCAACCGGCCTCCGTCCAGCCCCTGATCCGCAGCCGGCCCCACTCCTCGGCGATGACCTCGGCCATCCGCGCCGGTACCGCGCGGGGCAGCGCGCCCAGCGAGTTCCCGTCCAGATAGACCACATCGTCGAGGACGAACCGGTCCCGCACCGCGCGGAGCGGGTCCGCCGCGTCCAGCGCGTGGGCGCGCGCGACAAGCACCCGGGGATCGTGGACGGTCATCCGGACTCCCTCGCCTTCGTGGTCGACTCCGTGGTCGGCTCCGTGGTCCCGGAGGCGGAGCAACGGCGAAGGGGCCCCGTTGTGTTCGGGGCGCCCGCGGTGGTGGTGACGGGGGCGCGGCCCGGCGGTGGCCCGGCCGGCGCCCCGGGTCAGGAGAGCGTGTCGGCGGCGGTCGGCGAACTGTCCCGGAGGAACTGCGAGCAGCGCTCGTACTCCTCCTGCTCGCCGATAGCCCCGGCGGCCCGGGCGAGCGCGTGCAGCGCCCGCAGAAAGCCCCGGTTGGGCTCGTGCTCGAACGGGATCGGGCCGTGCCCCTTCCAGCCGTTGCGGCGCAGCGCGTCCAGGCCACGGTGGTAGCCGGTGCGCGCGTAGGCGTAGGACTCGACGACCCGGCCGTCGCCGAACGCGTCGTCGGCCAGCTGCGCCCAGGCCAGCGAGGAGGCGGGGTACTTGGCCGCCACCTCGGCCGGCGAGGTGCCGGAGGCAAGCAGTTCGCGCGGCTCCGGATCGTCGGGAAGGTGGGTGGGGGGCGGACCCCCGAGAAGGTTCTCGTGCGTGACCATGTCGTCCAGTCTGCCTCTCCGGCCAGGCCACCCCCAAGCCGTCCCCCCGCCAGTGGCCGGAAGCAGCCTCCGGCGGGCCGGGACGGGACGGGCGGCCCCGCCGTCGGCTACTTCAGCCTGGTGCCGGCGGAACGGAGGTGGTTGCAGGCCAGGGTGACCCGCGCCGCCATCCCGGCCTCGGCCAACTTGCCCCAGCTGCGCGGGTCGTAGACCTTCTTGTCGCCGACCTCGCCGTCCACCTTGAGCACGCCGTCGTAGTTGCGGAAGGCATGGTCGACGATCGGCCGGGTGAACGCGTACTGGGTGTCGGTGTCGAGGTTCATCTTCACCACGCCGTTCTCCAGCGCGGTGGAGATCTCCTCCTCCGTCGAGCCAGAGCCGCCGTGGAAGACGAAGTCGAACGGGTCCTGCTTGCCGCTGACCTCGGCGACGCCCTGCTGGAGGTCCTTGAGCAGTTCGGGGCGGAGCACCACGTTGCCCGGCTTGTAGACGCCGTGCACATTGCCGAAGGAGGCGGCCAGCAGATAGCGGCCCCGCTCGCCCGTGCCCAGCGCCTCGGCGGTGCGCAGCGCGTCGTCGACGGTGGTGTACAGCTCGTCGTTGATCTCGTGGGAGACGCCGTCCTCCTCACCGCCGGTGGGGGTGATCTCCACCTCCAGGATGATCTTGGCGGCCGCGGCCTGGGCCAGCAGCTCGGCGGCGATCTCCAGGTTGTCCTTCAGGGTCTCGGCGGAGCCGTCCCACATATGCGACTGGAACAGCGGGTTCAGGCCCCGGTCCACCCGCTCCTGGGAGATCGCCAGCAGCGGACGGACATAGCCGTCCAGCTTGCCCTTGGGACAGTGGTCGGTGTGCAGCGCCACGTTGACCGGGTACTTCTCGGCCACCACATGAGCGAACTCGGCGAGCGCGCTCGCGCCGGAGACCATGTCCTTGTTGTACTGGCCGCCGAGGAACTCGGCGCCACCGGTGGAGATCTGGACGATGCCGTCGCTCTCCGCCTCGGCGAAGCCGCGCAGGGCGGCGTGCAGGGTCTGCGTCGAGGTGACATTGATGGCCGGGTAGGCGAACTTGCCCGCCTTCGCCCGGTCAAGCATCTCGTTGTAGACCTCAGGGGTCGCGATGGGCATCTGTCCGCTCCTTGGAGAGTGTGCGTCGGGCTGCTACTCGAATTCAGGGAGACGTCTTCATTGGCGTCGTGTGCGTCGTTGGCATTGTGTGCGTCGTTGGCGTCAGGGCGGGGGCATCAGTCGTCGGCACCCCCGGGCGTCATCGTCGCGCCCATCTTCCCAGACGACGGCAGGCCCCCATAACAGCCCGCCGCAGTTTCACGTGAAACCATGACGGTCCGTAATCGGCGCAGCTCAGTCGAGCCCGAAGTCCGCAAGGGTGAAAACGGAGTAGTACGGCAGGCCCGCCGCCTCGATGGCCGGGGCCGCGGCCCGCTCCACGATCACCGCCACGGCGACCACCTCGGCGCCCGCCTCGCGCAGCGCCTCGACGGCGGTCAGCACCGAGTTGCCGGTGGTCGAGGTGTCCTCCAGGGCGAGCACCCGCCGGCCCGCGACATCGGGGCCCTCGATCCGCCGCTGCAGGCCATGGGCCTTGCCCTCCTTGCGCACCACGAAGGCGTCCAGCCGCCGACCCCTGGCCGCCGCGGCGTGCAGCATGGCGGCGGCCACCGGATCGGCGCCCATGGTGAGCCCGCCCACCGCCTCGTAGTCGAGGTCGCTGGTGAGATCCAGCATCGCCTCGCCGACCAGCGGGGCGGCCTCGCCGTCCAGGGCGACCCGGCGCAGGTCCAGGTAACGGTCGGTCTCCTGCCCGGAGGAGAGGATCACCTTGCCGTGGACAACGGCCTTGTTCTTGATCTGCTGGAGCAGTTGTGCACGCGCGCTCATGACCCCAGAGCCTATGCCAGCCGCCAGTCCCACCGGGTCGAGACCTCCAGCGGCTCCAGCCGGGTGACCAGACGGGGGTGTGTGTTGAGCCCGTTGGGCGGGCCCGACTGCGGTTCCACACAGACGGCTTCGGGCAGTTCGTCGTAGACCACCACCCACTCGGCCCGGCTGCCCACCTTCAGCTCCAGCTGACCCGGCCAGGTCAGGGTGACGTCCACCCCGTCCGGCATCCCGAAGCAGTCGTCCCACGGGCCCGGCTTGGGGGCGACCCGATGGCCGGTGGGGAGATGGTCGTCGCCCCGCTCCTCCTGCCAGGCGGCGGTGAAGTCGATCTCCACCTCGCGGCCGCCGGGGGTGAGCTGCCGAAGGAACCAGGGGTGCCAACCGGCCTGCGCGGGGAAGGAGTTGTCGGCCGTCTCGATCCCGAGGGTGAGGGTGACCCCGCTGCCGTCCTCGGCCAGTTCCACCAGCTGGGTGACCGCCCCGGCATAGGGCCAGGGATCGGTCAGCTCGCAGACCAGCGCGACGGAACGCTCGTCCGCCCGCACGGTCCGCCAGGGGCGGCCCCGGACGGTGCCATGGATGGCGTGCGGGCCGGCGTCCTGCGGCAGCTGGTGGTCCCTGGCGCCGTCCCGGAACCGGCCCTGGCGGGTCCGACCGCACCAGGGGGCCATCACAAAGGAGCCAAAGCGGTCGCCCTGGCGCAACAGCTCAAGGCCGCCGACGGTCAGCGAGGAGATCCGGGCCCCCTGGTCGGGGCGCACGGTCAACTCGGCATCGCCGGCTCGGAGTCGAATCCCACGTTCGGTGTCATCGATGGTCACCCCTCGACGATAACGATCTACTCTATGAAATGACTAATGGTGACCTCATGTTGGACAGCGCGTCGCGGCCCGGACAGGCCCGGCTAACGCCTGCGGCGCAGCGCCCGGCCGATGACCACCGCAGACGCCACCACCAGCGCGGCGGCCGGCGCGGCCCACCGCAGCACGGGGGAGGGACCGGCGGCGGCGCCCGGCGCGACCTCCGGCGCGTAACGCCCCCGAGGAGGGGCGTGATCCACCTCCTCCGCGCTCCGCCCGATCATGCTGCGCCTGGCGTGATCCGCCTCGGGCGCCGGCAGCGCGAAATCGCCCCGACCGGCCTCGACCCGGCCGAGTACCCGCTCGGCCTCCGTCGGAGGCGGTGCCTCGCCCTCGCCGCCCCGGCCGCCGACGGCCGGCTCCGAAGCGTCCACGGCCGGCTGCGACGCACCCGGCTCCGCCACATGCTCCCGGCCGGCGTCGCCGCCCGAGGCCGCGCGCGGCCCAAGCCCTCCGTCGTCCTGACCGCCGTCCGCGGCCTCGGCCTCCCGCTCGAACTCGGCCTCCCGCCCGGCCTCCGGCTCGGCCTCCGGCCCGGGGGCGGCCTCGGGGCTCTGCGCCGAGGGGATGCCGGGAATCACCCGTTCGTTGTCGTCGGGCTCGCCGATGCCGCCGGGCGTCGGCGGCGGCTCCGCCTCCCCCGGCGCCCCGTCGACGGCCTCCGTCAGGGTCTCGTCGAAGGCGCCGTTCGCCAGCGCCTCGTCGACAGCCGTCTCCTCGGCCAGCCGCTCGACGACGGCCTCGGCTACCGCCTCCACCACCGTGTCGGCCGCCGCCTCGGCGAGCAGTTCGGCCAGCGCGTCGGCGAAACGATCCAGCAGCCGCCGGCCCACCGACTCCCGCTGCTCGGCCGGGAGTTCGAAGAGACGCCCGGTCCCGGTGAGCCGTGCGTCGACGGCCAGCGTGCAGCCCGCGCCCCCGGGACGCTCCCGCGCCAGGACCGTCAGCACCACGCTGACCCGCCCCGACCCCCTGGCCTCCTCGCCCGTGGCCGCCACGGTGTAGCCGCCGTCGGCGAGCGCGAAGGTGAGGGAGCCGCGGTAGGTGATCGTGGAGGCGCCGGCGCGCAGCCGCAGCCGGCCGCGCACCTCGCCGGCGGCGGTGTCCCGCACGGCCGGGCTCCCCGGCTGGGCCGGCTGGAGCCCCGGCACACAACGAGCCACCCGCCTCGGCTCGGCGAAGGCGCTCAGGACGACGTCGGCGGAATACGGGAGGTGGACCTCGTGCTCCATGGCGCGGAGCCTACCCACTGAGCGGCACATATGTTACTGGCCGGGCCAAAAGCAACACGAGGCGTCGGGAGGACGCAGGCGGCCGATTCGGCGCGCTCCGCCTCCTCCCGCTGGCGCAGGACCCGCTCCGCCCGCTCCCCCAGCGAATCCACCGTCAGGGCGCAGACCAGCAGCGTCGCCGTGACCCCGCAGACGACCATGGTGAGCCGGGCGCGGCTGGCCCGGCCGAGATCGCCCCGGAAGAGCCAGAGCACCACGGCCCCGCCGGCCAGCGCGTTGACCACGCCGGTGAAGAGCGCGGCGTTGAGGTGGCCGAGCAGCGGCAGCAGGAGAAAGGGGAAGGCGAGGCCGCCCAGCAGCGCGCCCACGTAGTCGGCCGCGGAGAGATCGGCGACGGCGCGCCCCGCGTCCTGCCGTCTGATGCGCTGGATCAGCGTCATCAGCAGCGGCATCTCGGCGCCGATCAGCAGGCCGATGGCCAGCGACAGCAGCACCAGGGTGGGCCTGACCTCGTCGAACCAGAGGAAGGAGAGATGCAGCAGGGTCGCCGAGCAGCCGCCGACCAGGGCCAGCATCGCCTCGATCAGGCCGAAGTTCACCGAGGGTTGAGCGCGCAGCCGTTTGGCGCCCAGCGAGCCGATGCCCATGGCGAAGACCATCGAGGAGAGCACGATGGAGGTGAGCGTGACCGTGTCCCCGACCAGATAGTCGGCGAGGGCGATCAGCTCCAACTCATAGACCAACCCGCAGGCGGCACAGACGAAGACCGCCAGCAGCACCAGCCTCCGACCCACCCCGGGCGAAACCGGGAGGACCGCACGGGTGCCGGGCCCGCCCGCGCGCTCGGCTTCGGACGTCTCGATCATGAACCGAACGTTACGTCACACCTCGAACTCGCCCTGTCACCCACAGGAGTGGACTTCGGTGCGGTCTCCACCGCGTGCAGCGCGCCCAACACCCTTGTCCTGGTGGCCACCAGGCGCCGCTCCTGGGGATAGGAGTGCCAGGTGCGCCAGTGCACCTGGCCCTGCTGGCGCTGCGCCAGCAGCGCGGTGAAGGCGTTGGGGTCGCCGGGGAACAACGCGGCCAGCCCCTGCGGGTGTTCGGCGACCAGCGCCAGCAACTCCTGGGCCCGGCCGGCGAACGAGCCGGGGCTCAACGTCTCGACCCGGGCCGCGAACTCGTACTCGAAGTTCCCCAGGCGGCGGGAAACCCCCAGCGGCAGCGGGGTGTTGCCGCCGGGAATGCAGGCGACCGTCTCGGAGCAGGATCCCCGGCTACTGTTGAGCAGGACCTGGTGCGAGGCGCCCAGCACCCGCAACTGAACGGAGACCTCCCCCAGTTCGAGGTCGAGCGTGGCCAGGGCCGGCTCCGGACCCCGATCGAGCGCCCAGGCAAGATCGCCCGCGCGGGTATCGGTGAACATGGTGTTAATGGCTTTGAGCATGAATCGGCCCCCCGCATGACATGCAGTTGAGGGTGGTGCGCCCGACCCTCCCAAGAGCAACGAATCCACCGAACCACGGAACTCCCAACCCCCACAGCCGTTTTACCCAACTCCACCAGATTTCCCCCTACAGGGGGCAGGCTAGGTCAGGTGTTCACCAAAGCCCCGACCGGATAGCGAACGGCCGCGCTCGATCAACGCGCGGAGACCGGGGCGAATCGCCCTTCTCTGCCCATGAATCCACCCAATCAATAGTCACAGCTCAGCGTTCTTCACATCTCGGCTGCACAACGGTCACTCTGACGCACTTGTTAGGACCTCCAACTGTGAGGAGGCTCCTGACAACTTCACCCGAAGCCAGACACCGTGGAAGGCCCAAGATGACCCGATTCGGCAGAACGTCGAAACTCGTCACGGCCATGTTGGCAGGGACGCTCGTTCTCTCCGCATGTAGCAGCGACGACAGCGACGGCGACGACAACGATGACGCGAACGGCGGCGGCGGTGGCACCGGCGGCACGGTGACCTACGCCATGGCCCAGCCGTGGCAGAACTACAACCAGACCACGGCGGGCGCCAACACGGTTGCCAACGGGCAGGTCATGGCCAAGGTCATGTCCGGCTTCTGGTACTTCGGCGACAGCGACGGCCAGGCCATAGCCAACGAGGAGTTCGGCACCTTCGAGAAGGTCTCCGACGACCCGCTGCAGGTCGACTACTCGATCAACCCGGACGCGGTCTGGTCGGACGGCACGCCGATCGACTGTGACGACGTGCTGCTGTGGTGGAGCGCGCAGAGCGGCGCCTTCGACGGCATCTTCTCCGTCCCCGGCACCCAGGGCATCGAGGACACCGAGCGGCCCGACTGCGCCGCCGGCGACAAGGACTTCACGCTGCTCTACACCCTGCCCTACGCCGACTGGCTGACGGCGGGCCCCGGGCACGGCAACACCACGATGATGCCGGCGCACGTCCTGGCGGAGCAGGCCGGGCTTTCGGAGGAGGAGTTCCTCGCCGCGCTCCAGGGCGACGACCCGGCTCCGCTGGAGCCCGCCGCCGAGTTCTACAACAACGGCTGGACGATCGACGGCGCGCTGCCGGACGAGGCGCTGATCCCGTCCTCCGGGCCTTACAAGATCAGCGACTACGTCACGGACGAGTCGGTGACCCTGGTCAGGAACGAGGCGTACTGGGGCGAGCCCGGCGCGGCCGACTCCATCGTGATCCGCATGGTTCCGGAGCCGGAGCAGGTCCAGGCGCTGCAGAACGGCGACGTGGACATCATCGAGCCGCAGCCCACCGTGGACATGGCGCAGCAGATCGCCGCGGCCAGCGGTCTTGAGTCCGAGGTCGCCGAGGAATACACCTACGAGCACCTGGACTTCAACTTCGACAACGGCCCGTTCGCGGACTCCCTTGAGCTGCGTGAGGCGTTCGCGCTCTGCGTGCCCTACGAGACGCTGGTCGACAACCTGATCAAGCCGGTCGTGCCGGACGCCTCCGTCAAGCAGGTCCGTAACGTCGCGCCGTGGGACGCGGGTTACCAGGAGGCCATCGACGCCTCCGCCGAGTGGATCGACGCCTACGGCCAGACCGACGTCGAGCGCTCCCGCCAGATCCTGGAGGAGCAGGACGCCGTCGGCACCACCATCCGTCTGGGCACCCTGGACAACCAGCGCCGTAACGACGCCGGTGTGCTGATCGAGGCCTCCTGTGAAGAGGCCGGCTTCGACGTCGAGTTCAGCGCCGCGGCCGACTTCTTCGACACCGACGGCGCCCTCTCCGAGGGTCGTTTCGACGTGGCGATGTACGCCTGGTCCGGTTCGCCCGACCGCTCCGGCTGGAACTCCACCTACCGGACCGTCGGTGAGTGCTCGGTCGACGGCAAGGGCAACAACAACGGCTGCTACAGCAACGCGGAGCTGGACCAGCTGCTGGACGACGTGCTGCGCACCGGTGACCTGGACGAGGCCGTGGCCATCACCGCCGAGATCGAGGCCCACCTGTGGGAGAACCTGGTGACCATCCCGCTGTACCAGCACCCGGGCATCACCGCCTGGAACGGCGCGGTGCAGAACGTGGTCCCCAACCCCTCGCAGAACGGCATCGTCTGGAACGCCCACACGTGGAGCAAGAGCTGACTGACCGATCCGACGGCTCACCGCGTCCGGCGGTGAGCCTCAGGACTCTGGTCAACGGCACCACCACGGGGCCGCGTCAAACGAATTGAGCGGGGCCGGGAACTATCACTTCCCGGCCCCGCGTCCCGTACCCGGGGCCAGGTTTCCGGCCACCCGCCGAACCACCGCCAGGGGGACGGCCGAGCACGCGTCCCATCCCTCCCTAGCTCCCCACCTCCGCAACCACAGGAGTCAGCGCCATGCTCGTCTTCATCGCGCGGCGGCTCTTCGTCTCGATCTGGGTCTTCCTCGCCTCCACGGCCGTGGTCTTCTTCCTGGCCACCCGCATCGGTGACCCGCTGTCCGAAGCCAGGCAACTGCCGGACGGCGCCCGCGAGGCCGCCATAGCCGAGATAACCGAGCGAATGCATCTCGACGATCCCGCCCTCGTTCGCTACCTCCGCTGGCTGGGCGATGTGCTCACCGGCGACCTGGGCGTGAACCGCCAGGGCCAGGACGTGAACGCCATGCTGGAGAACGCGTTCACCGCCACCATCCAACTGATCACCGGGGCCACGGTGTTGGCCATCGTGATCGGTATCGCCGTGGGTGTGCTCTCCGCGCTGCGCCAGTACACGGCGCTCGACCACGCCGTCACCTTCGTCACCTTCATCTGCTTCTCGCTGCCGCTCTTCTGGGTCGGCACCCTGCTGAAGCAGTTCCTCGCCCTGGACTTCAACGACTGGCTGGTCGAGCCGACCATCTCGCCGCTCTTCGTCGGCGGCATCTCGCTGATCTTCGGCCTGGCCTGCGGCTCGGCCGTGGTGGGCGACCGCAGGTCGCGGCTGGTCGCGTTCGGCTCCACCACGGCGGGCATGGCCGTGCTCCTGCTGGTGCTCTCCGCCACCGAGTGGTTCGCCGACCCGGGGCTCGGCCCGATCGTCATCGCGCTCACCGCGGTGGGCGCGGCGCTGGGCTTCACCACGCTGGTCAGCGGGTTGGAGTGGAAGCCGCCGCTGCAGGCGGCGCTGGCCACCGCCGTGCTCGGCGTGATCGCCTCGCTGACGCTGGGCCCTGTGCTGAAGGACCCGGAGCTGATCACCCTCTTGCTGCTGGCACTGGTCACGATCGGGATCTCGGGCGCGATCGGCTGGTTCCTCGGCGGCGACCTGTACCGCAGATCGGCGATCCCGGCCGCGGTGCTCACCGGCTTCTTCACGGCTGCGGTGATCTTCACCGACCGGATGCTCCAGTCGTTCGCCGACTACAGCGAGTCGGTCGGCGGCCGGCCGATCTCCACCATCGGCTCCCAGACCCCCAACTACTCGGGCACCTTCTGGGAGTCGGGCCTCGACTCGATGGGCCATCTGGCGCTGCCGACGCTGGCCCTGGTGCTGATCTCGCTGGCGAGCTACACGCGTTACACCCGCGCGAGCATGCTGGAGGTGATGAACCAGGACTACGTCCGCACCGGACGGGCCAAGGGCCTCAGCGAGCGCGCCGTGGTCACCCGCCATGTGCTGCGCAACGGCCTGATCCCGATCACCACCCTGGTCGCCTACGACATCGGCACGATCGTCGGTGGCGCGGTGGTCACCGAGGAGGTCTTCGGCTGGTCGGCGATGGGGAAGCTGCTGTTCAACGGGATCGACCAGGGAGACCCGATGCCCATCATGGCGTTCTTCCTGGTGGCCGGTGGCGCGATCGTGGTCTTCAACATGATCGCCGACATCGTCTACGCGTTCCTCGACCCTCGCATCCGGTTGTCGTAAAGGAGACTGGCCATGACGCGAAACGCGGAAGGCGCCGGGGCCGAGAAGAACCCGGACGCACCTGGCACGAGCGCGGCGGAGATCGCCGAGGCCCAGGGCATGAACGTGGTAGCCCGCTCCCAGGGGCAGTTGGTGCTGCGCCGGTTCCTGCGGCACAAGGGCGCGCTGGCCGGGATGGTGCTGTTCTTCCTGGTCCTGGCCCTCGCCGTGACCAGCATCGGCGCCGGCTTCATACCCGGCTGGTGGGACAAGGACCCCACCACCACGGGATCGGTCGTGGAGGGCGGCCGCCCCACCCTCTCGGTGGTGCCGAGCTTCCTCGGCGGCGGCGGAGTCCATCTGGGCGAGCATCCGTTCGGCCAGGACAACGTGGGACGTGACTACTTCGCGCTCACCATGCGCGGCGCCCAGGTGTCGCTGCTGATCGCGGTGATCGTGGGCATGGTGGCCACCCTGGTCGGCACCGTGATCGGCGCCGTCGCCGGCTACTTCAGGGGCTGGACCGAGGCCGTCCTGATGCGGATCACCGATGTGCTGATCGCCGTGCCGACGCTGCTGCTGGCCGGGCTGATCGGCGTGATCGTGGCGGGCAAGGGCGTGTTGCTGTTCGCCCTCTTCCTCGGGCTCTGCCTGTGGACCCAGATCGCCCGGCTGGTGCGCGGCGAGGTGCTTTCGCTCCGCGAGAAGGAGTATGTGGAGGCGGCCCGTTCGGTCGGAACCTCGGCAAGACGCATCATCTTCAAGCACATCCTGCCCAACACGATCGGCATCATCATCGTGTCGGCGACGCTGATGATCGCCAGCGCGGTGCTGCTGGAATCCGCGCTGTCCTTCCTCAACCTCGGTGTGCGCCCGCCGGACACCTCGCTCGGCCGGCTGATCAACGAGTACCGCACGGCGTTGAGCGTCCGCCCCTGGCTCTTCTACTGGCCGGGCGCGTTCATCGTCGCCATCGCCTTCTCGGTGAACTTCATCGGCGACGGCCTGCGCGACGCCTTCGACCCCCGACAGACCCGGGTGCGTGACTGATGTCCCTGACTCCTCCCATCAACACCCCCACCGCCTCGGCCCCCGGCGGCGAGGCGGCGGTGACCGAGGCCGCCGAAGAGGTGCACGCCGCCCACACGTTGGCCGATGCCAAGCCGCCGTCGGACGAGGAGATCCTCACCGTCGAGAACCTGACGGTCGAGTTCCCCACCGACGACGGCCTGGTCAAGGCGGTGCGCGGCCTGAGCTACACGCTGCGGGCCCGTGAGGTGCTGGGCATCGTCGGCGAGTCGGGGTCGGGCAAGTCCGTCTCCTCGATGGCGGTGATGGGCCTGCTGCCCAAGTCCGCCCGGGTGCACGGCAGCATCCGCTACCGTGGCCAGGAGCTGCTGACCATGCGGCCCAAGGAGCAACGGGGGCTGCGCGGCCGGAAGATCGCGATGATCTTCCAGGACCCGATGACCTCGCTCAACCCGGTGCGCACCATCGGCGACCAGCTCGCCGAGGCGGTACTCGCCCACCATCTGGTGCCGCGCAAGCAGGCGATGGCCAGGGCCAGGGAGATGCTGGACCTGGTCGGCATCCCCCAGCCGGAGCGCCGACTCAAGGCGTATCCGCACGAGTTCTCCGGCGGCATGCGGCAGCGGGTGATGATCGCGATGGCGATCATCAACGATCCGGATGTGATCATCGCCGACGAGCCCACCACGGCGCTCGACGTCACGGTGCAGGCGCAGATCCTGGAGAAGCTGCTTGAGGTCAAGGACGAGGTCAACGCGGCGATCCTGATGATCACCCATGACCTCGGGGTGATCGCCGGCATGGCGCACCGCACGCTGGTGATGTACGCCGGCAAGCCCGTCGAGATCGGCGGCACCGACCAGGTCTTCTACGATCCGAGGATGCCGTACACCGCCGGCCTGCTGGGCTCCATCCCGGCGCTCGACGGGGCCCGTTCCGAGCGGCTGCGGCCGATCGGCGGCACCCCGCCGTCGCTGATCCAGCTGCCCAGGGGCTGCCCGTTCTCCCCGCGTTGTCCGCTGGCCACCACGGAGTGCCGGGAGGACGAGCCCGGGTTGACCGACCAGGGCGACGGACACGAGGCCGCCTGCCACCACAGCGACCGGCTGGCCGAGGCCGAGGACGCGACCACGTTCTTCCGCACCACCGAGGAGGGCCGATGACCGCCACGGCGACCAAGCCGAGCGAACCGAGTGAACTGCTCCAGGTCAAGGACCTGGTGGTCAACTTCCCCGTGCGCGGCGGCGGGCTGGTGCGGCGCACGATCGGCCAGGTGCAGGCGGTCAGCGGGGTGTCCTTCGCGGTCAGCGAGGGCGAGACGCTGGGCGTGGTCGGCGAGTCCGGCTGCGGCAAGTCCACCACCGGGCGGGCCCTGTTGCAGCTGATCAAGCCGACCTCGGGCTCCGTCGTCTTCGACGGGCAGGAGATCACCGGGCTCGGCGCGCGCGGTCTGCGCCCGGTCCAGCGCAAGGCCGGCATGGTCTTCCAGGACCCGTACGCCTCGCTCAACCCCAAGCTGCCGGTGAACGACATCATCGCCGAGCCGCTGAAGGTGCAGGGCCTGTGGCGGCGGACCGGCAAGGCGCGGGTGGCCGAACTGCTGGAGCTGGTCGGGCTCAGCCCCGAGCACGGCAACCGCTATCCGCACGAGTTCTCCGGCGGTCAGCGGCAGCGCATCGGCATCGCCAGGGCGCTGGCCCTCGAACCGAAGCTGCTGGTCCTGGACGAGCCGGTGTCGGCGCTTGACGTCTCGGTCCAGGCCGGCGTGGTCAACCTCCTGGAGGACCTGCAGGAACGCCTGGGCGTGGCCTATGTGTTCATCGCCCACGACCTGTCCGTGGTCCGGCACATCTCCGACCGGGTGGCCGTGATGTACCTGGGCAAGGTGGTGGAGACGGGCACCAGGGAGCAGGTGTACGAGAGCCCGTCGCATCCCTACACCCAGGCGTTGCTGTCCGCCGCCCCGCTGGCCGACCCACGGCGGGAGCGCCAGCGTCGGCGCACCGTGTTGACGGGCGACGTGCCCAGCCCGCTGGACCCGCCGAGCGGTTGCCGGTTCCGCACCCGCTGCTGGAAGGCGCAGGACATCTGCGCCACGGAGGAGCCCGAGCTGCGCGACCGGGGCACCGGGCATCCGGTGGCCTGCCACTTCGCCGAGGTCCCCGATTCGGGCACCACCGCGCTTGAGGCGGCGGCCGTCGCCCTGGCCAAGGAGCCGGCGACGGAGAGGCCCGACGCGGACGAGCCGGCCGCGGACGAGCCGGCGGCCGGGAAACCGACGGCCGACGCGGCGGAGTAGCCGAGCGGGCGGACAACGGGCGAGGCCGGCCGTGGACGGAACGTTCCGTCCGCGGTCGGCCTCGCCCGTTGTCGATCGGCGGCGCCGGCCCGGTCAGTCCCGCTCCGGCTCCTCGGCGAGCAGTTCGTCGACGCGGCGGACCTTGCGCTCCAGGCCGTCCGTGACGCCGGGCCTGATATCGGCCTTGAGCACCAGGCTCACCCGGCCGGCGCGGGCCTCGACGGCCGCGACCGCGTCCCTGACGACCGTCATCACCTCGTCCCAGGAGCCCTCGATCGAGGTGAACATGGCGTCGGTGCGGTGCGGGAGGCCGCTGTTCCGCACCACCCGCACCGCCTCGGCGACCTCCTCGCCGACATCCTCACCGGTGCCGATCGGGGTCACCGAGAAGGCGACGATCACGCCGGGGTCCCGGGGCCGCCGGGCGCCTCGTCGCCGTCCGACGACTCGGCGGGCCCGCCCTCGTTGGCGTCCGTGTCGGCGTCGGCACCGCCGTCGGCCGAGCCCTCGACGTCCTCGGCCAGGCCCAGCCGCTCGACCAACCACTTGTCGAACTCCATCGCGGCACGCACCCAACTGACCGTGCTTGCCACAAAGTGATCGAACGCAACGCCGGCACCCAGCAACATATGCACATCGCCGACCAGCCGGACCGTGCCGTCGTCATTGGTGTGCGTATAGACCTTGGGCCACAGCGTGGTGTGGTTCCACTCGTCCACGCTCTCCAGCAGCCGGGGCTTGTCGTCCAGCGTGTAGGGGCGCGCGTAGAACGTGCGCACGGACAGCACGCGTTGCTGCTTCTCGCCACGGAACATGAAGTAGGTACGGAACTGCTTCCAGGGCGCCACGAGATCGCCCTGCTTGTCCACCACGTACTTCAGCTGCATCCGGTCCAACAGCTGCTTCAGCAGCTCCTGGTTCGGCATGATCGGGCCGGTCGGCTTGGTCGGCTGCTGGCCTTGCTGCTGGCCCTGACCACGCTGCTGTTCCGGCTTGTCGGGCCGCCCTCCGAAGTTCGGGATGGCGGACGGGTCAACGGACACGGGGGGTCCCTTCGTACGGATTAGCGGGCACCCCATCCTCTCCCACCACCGCCCCCGGGGGGCAACCAGCGGGCGGGGGGCATGTCCGCGCGAACCGGATCAGCCCTCGACCGCGCCCCCCTCGTCGGCCGGGCCGCCCCCCGCGTCGTCGGTGCCGACCGCCTCGACCGTCAGCTCGCCGTCCAGCTCCGCGTCGACCCGCACCGTGGCCCCGTCCCGCACCTCGCCGGCGAGGATCTTCCTGGCCAGCGGATCCCCGATCGCCGTCTGCACCAACCGCCGCAGCGGCCGGGCGCCATAGGCCGGGTCGTAGCCCTGGAGCGCCAGCCAGTCCAGCGCCAGCCCGGTGACGTCCAGGGTGAGCCGCCGATCGGCCAGCCGCCGCTGCAACGCGTCCACCTGGAGCTGGGCGATCCGGCTCAACTCCGCGCCGCCCAGCGCCTCGAAGACGACCAGATCGTCCAGCCGGTTCAGGAACTCGGGCCGGAACGTCGACCGCACGGCGGCCAGCACCTGCTCGCGCCGCTCGTCGGGCTTGGCCAGGGGGTCGAGAAGATGCTGACCGCCCAGGTTGGACGTGAGGATCAGGATGGTGTTGCGGAAGTCGACCGTGCGGCCCTGGCCGTCGGTCAGCCGGCCGTCGTCCAACACCTGCAGCAGGACGTCGAAGACCTCCGGATGCGCCTTCTCCACCTCGTCCAGCAGCACCACCGTGTAGGGGCGCCGCCGCACGGCCTCCGTCAGCTGGCCGCCCTCCTCGTAGCCCACATAGCCGGGCGGGGCGCCGACCAGCCGGGCCACCGAATGCTTCTCGCTGTACTCGCTCATGTCGACCCGGACCATGGCCCTGGGGTCGTCGAAGAGGAAGTCGGCCAGCGCCTTGGCCAGCTCCGTCTTGCCGACGCCCGTGGGGCCCAGGAAGAGGAACGATCCCGTCGGCCGGTCCGGATCGGCGACCCCCGCCCGGCTGCGGCGCACCGCGTCGGAGACCGCGCGCACCGCCTCGACCTGGCCGATCAGCCGCCGCCCCAGCTCCTCCTCCATCCGCAGCAGCTTCTCCGTCTCGCCCTCCAGCAGCCGCCCGGCCGGGATGCCCGTCCAGGAGGAGACCACGTCGGCGATATCGTCCGGGCCGACCTCCTCCTTGACCATGGTGTCCCGCTTGGCCTCCTGCTCGGCCTCGGACGCGGCGGCCAACTCCCGCTCCAACGCCGGGATCTCGTCGTAGAGCAGCTTGGAGGCGGCCTCCAGGTCCCCCTCGCGCTGGGCGCGTTCGGCGACGCCCCTGGTCTCGTCCAGCCGCTCCTTCAGCTCGCCCACCCGGTTGAGGCCCTGCTTCTCCTTCTCCCAGCGGGCGGTCAGTCCGCGCAGCTCCTCCTCCCGGTCCGCCAGCTCGGCGCGCAGCCGGGCCAGCCGCTCCCGGGACGAGACGTCGGACTCGTTGGCCAGCGCCAGCTCCTCCATCCGCAGCCGGTCGACGGCGCGCTGCAGCTCGTCGATCTCCACCGGCGAGGAGTCGATCTCCATCCGCAGCCGGGACGCCGCCTCGTCCACCAGGTCGATCGCCTTGTCCGGCAGGAAGCGCGAGGTGATGTAACGGTCGGAGAGGGTGGCGGCGGCGACCAGCGCCGCGTCCGCGATCTGCACCTTGTGATGCGCCTCGTAGCGGCCCTTCAGCCCGCGCAGGATGGCGATCGAATCCGCCACATCGGGCTCGGCCACCAGCACCTGCTGGAACCGCCGCTCAAGCGCCGCGTCCTTCTCGATCCGCTCGCGGTACTCGTCCAGGGTGGTGGCACCGACCATCCGCAGCTCGCCCCTGGCCAGCATCGGCTTGAGCATGTTGCCGGCGTCCATCGCCGAATCGGCGCCGGCGCCAGCGCCCACCACCGTGTGCAGCTCGTCGATGAAGGTGACGATCTGACCGTCGCTCGACCTGATCTCGGCCAGCACGGACTTCAGCCGTTCCTCGAACTCCCCCCGGTACTTCGCGCCGGCCACCATGGCGCCCAGATCGAGCGACACCAGCCGCTTGCCCTTGAGCGACTCGGGCACATCGCCCTTGATGATCCGCTGCGCCAACCCCTCCACCACGGCCGTCTTGCCGACGCCCGGCTCGCCGATCAGCACCGGGTTGTTCTTGGTGCGGCGGGAGAGCACCTGCACCACCCGGCGGATCTCGTGGTCCCGGCCGATGACCGGATCGAGCCGGCCCTCCCTGGCGGCCGCCGTCAGATCCGTGCCGAACTTCTCCAGCGCCTTGTAGGTGCCCTCCGGATCGGCCGAGGTGACCCGACGGCCGCCGCGCGCCGCCTGGAACGCGTCCACCAGCCGCCGGTCCCCCGCGCCCTGGCCGGACAGCAGCTCACCGACCTGGCCACCGTGCGCGGCCAGGCCGATCAGCAGATGCTCCGTGGAGACGAACGTGTCCCCCAGCTTGGCCGCCCGCTGGCCGGCGTCCGCCAGCACGGCCAGCAGCTCGCGGTTGGGCTGGGGCCTGGCCACCGAGGCGCCCTGGACGCTGGGCAGCGCCGCCAGCAGCCGCTCGGCCCCCGACCGCAGCGCGGCCTGGTCCGCCTCGACCGAGGCCAGCAGATCCTGGATGTTCTCGTTGTCCTGCCCGGTGAGCAGGGCCAGCAGCAGATGGGCCGGGGTGATGTCCGGATGCCCGCCGGTGAGCGCGCGCTGGCTGGCCACACTTATGGCGTCCCGGCTTCGGTTGGTCAACTCGGCGTTCACTTCGCGGCACTCCTCCGATCCCGACAACAGCGACCGACCCCGACAGCCTGACCGGCCCTGCCAGAGTCAACGTGCGATAAGTTGAGTCTAGTCCACTCAATGCAGAAATCGCCATGCGGCTCCCCGATATCGGTACGACACCCATGGGCCGGCACCGCCAGAGTGGGCGCCATGCAGGACAGGGGGCTCGCGGCGGATGGCACCATCGCGCGGGAGGGCGCGCCGGAGCGTGTGACGGCGGCGTTCGCGCCGGTGGTCGCGTCGGCCAGGGCCCGCCTCGTCGAGACCTTCGTCCAACGGGCCCACAGCGCGTATCTCTACGGCAGCGTCCCCCGTGGCACCGCGATCCCCGGCACGTCCGACCTCGACCTGCTGCTCGCCCTCCACCGGGAGCCCACCGAGGCCGATCGGGCCGACGCCGGGTCGGTGGAGCGCGCGCTCGACCGTGGCTTCGACCAGATCGACGGCGTCGGCCTGCTGCTCGCCGGGGTCGACACCGTGCTCAGCGAGCTGGAACGACACGACCTCGGCTTCTTTGTCGCCTGCCTCTGCACCCCCCCTCTACGGCCCGGATCTCGCCGAGCGGCTGCCCCGTTACCGCCCCACCTCGCTCCTCGCCCGGGAGACCAACGGCGATCTGGCGGCGGCCCTCGACCGCTGGCGCGCCCGCGCCACCGCCGCGACCACCGACGCCGAACGCACGGCCCTCGCCAGGAGCGCCGCCCGCCGGCCAACACCCGACCCCGGCGTGCTGGGCACCCTCATCGAGGATCTGGGCCCCTGGCTGGCCGCCGAGTACGCCCGCCGTCACGGCCTCAAGCGCCCCGCCCCTGACCGCCGTGCCGCTACCCCTGGCCGGCCGTCGCGAAGAGGTGCCTGGCCGCGTCGGGGAAGGGCCGGCCGACCACCGCGCCTTCGCCGCTGCCGACGGACATCACCGCGACCACGGTGCCCGTCCCCGTGGCATGGTCGAAGTCCTGCAGCCAGGGCCCACCGCTGGAGCCCGCCGTCAGATCGCAGTCGTCGAGCAGCAGCCCGCCCAGGTTGACCGCCTCCGCCTCGCCCTCCCCCAGCACATTGGTCTCGCCCGCGCAGTAGCGCAGCGATTCGCCGTCATAGGGATCCGCCGCCGGATAGCCCAGCACGGCCACCTCGCCGCTCTCCCTGATCGGCTCGAACGCCAACTCGTTGGCGCCCTGGGCCTCCTGAACGGTCCGGCCGTCCTTGGTCTCCAGGGTGAGAAACGCGTAGTCGTGCGGGAGGATGTCGTTGGTCTCCCGGCTGATGTCCCACCCCTCGGGCGTGTGCACCGAGGCCACCCGCCAGCCGTCCTCGCGAAAGCTGTCCCGGCCGTGGTCGTAGGCCGGGACGAAGTACACATCGCCGGGGGCGGCGGGGCTCTCCGCGCCGCTGACGCAGTGCGCGGCCGTGGCGACCACGCTGCCGTTGGGGGCGTCGACCACGGAGCCCGAGCAGAGCCCGAGGCGGCCGTCGCCCGCGTCCCAGATGATCTTTCCCACCGTGCTCACCGTGCCCTGTGCCCAGGGATCGGCCGCCACCGCCGGCGGCGCCGTGACGAGCATCGCCGCCGCCAGGGCGGCGATGGATATGGGGAGGCGTAGGTTCATACCGAACACCCTGTGATCGCTCAGGGGTGAAGTCCAGCCGCCGTCCGCCGAACGAGTGCCCAAGCGAAAGGGCGAGCGATGGTGTCCCCACGACCGCCGGCCGGCCTCTGGCCGGGACTCTCCCTACTGACGGCCGCGCTCTGCGCCGCGCTGCTCACCCTGGTGATCGCCGGCGGGAACGAGCCCCTCGCCGTCGACTCGGCCCTGCACGACTGGGCGTCGGCGCACCGTAGCCCGGGCTGGAACGACGCGTTCACCCTGATCACGGACAGTGGCACCCGGGTGCCGGCCACCGTCGGCGCGATGGTCGCCGGCGCGTTGGCCGCCGGCCGCCACTGGTGGCTGGGCGCCGTGGCCGGCGGCGCCGCGCTGCTGCTGGCCCAACTGCTGCGCTACGCGCTGGTCGTGACGATCGACCGGCCCAGGCCGACGGAGGCCGACTGGGTGATCCAGGTGAACAACCCGGCGCTGCCGTCCGGCCACGCCACCACCTCGGCGCTGGTCGCCATCGGGCTCGCGGCGGCCCTGTGGCCGCGCTGCCGACGCCCCCTGACCCGCGCCCTGGCGGTCGGCCTCCCCGCCCTCTGGGCGGTGGCCGTCGCCGTCAGCCGCGTCTACCTCGGCGTCCACTGGCCCACCGACGTCCTCGCCGGCTGGCTCCTCGCCGCCACCCTGACCAGCGCGCTCCTCCCCCTCGTCGCCAGAACCTGGCCCGACCCCGGCTGAACCGGTTTCCCCCGCCGGCCGAGGCCGCCAGGAACCCCGGCCCGGGCCGCCCAGCGCACAGCACCCGCCCGCCCCCGAAGGGGCGGGCGGGCGGGGAAGAACCGGTTCGGGCCGGCCCGGCCAGGGCTCAGCGGCGCCGGTCCGGGCGCCAGACCACCAACGCGGAGGACTGGCTGACGTCCTGGTAGGGCACCAGATCGCGGCGGTAGGAGGCATGCACCTGCGCCTCCCGCTGCCGCATGGCGACGGCCGCGCCCTCCACCGCCTGCTGCAACTCGACCACCCGCGCCTGCAGCGCGGCGACCTGTGTCTCCAGCTCGATGATCCGCTTGATCCCCGCGAGGTTGATCCCCTCGTCCTGGGAGAGCCGCTGGACCTGGCGCAACAGCTGGATATCGCGCGCCGAGTACCGCCGGCCCCGGCCGGCCGCCCGGTCCGGGCAGACCAGGCCGAGCCGGTCGTACTGACGCAGCGTCTGCGGATGCAGCCCGGAGAGCTGCGCCGCGACGGAGATGACGTAGACCGGCGTGTCATCGGTGAGTTCGTAGGGGTTACTGCTCTGTCCGTACCGGCCGTCCATCTCGTTACTCTCCCTTCGCGGCCTCGAACAGCCCTGCCCGAGGGTCTTCCCCCTCGGCCGCCGCGCGATACTCGGCGAGGGCCTTGCGGGCCTTGTCACCCATATCGCGTGGCACGGCGATCTCGATGGTGACCAACAGATCGCCCCGGGTGCCGTCCTTGCGGACCGCGCCCTTGCCCCTGGCACGCATGGTGCGCCCGCCCGGAGTGCCGGGCGGCAGCTTCAGCGTGACCGGCGGACCACCGAGCGTGGGCACCTTGATCTCACCACCGAGCGCCGCTTCTGGGAAGGTCACCGGCACCGTGATGGTCAGATTGTCGCCACGCCGGCCGAAGACCGAGTGGCCGCCGACATGCACCACCACATAGAGGTCCCCGTGCGGACCGCCGCGCTCGCCGGGGGCGCCCTTGCCGCGCAGCCGAATGCGCTGCCCGTCGTCGACGCCCGCCGGAATCCGCACCTGCATGGTGCGGGAACTGGTGGCCCGGCCGCTGCCCCGGCAGACCTGGCACGGATCCTGGGCCGTCAGCCCCCGCCCCCGGCAGTCGACGCAGGGATCGGTGAGCGAGAACCCGCCCCCGCCGCCCCGGCTGACCTGCCCGGTGCCGACGCAGGTCGGGCACACCCGGGGGGTGCCGTTCTTGTCGCCGGTGCCGGAACACGCCTTACAGGCGGCGCTCGACGACATCCGCAGCGGCACCGTGGCGCCGGAGACCGCCTCGGTGAAGCTGAGCGTCACCTCGGACTCGATGTCCTGACCGCGCCTCGCCTGGGTGCGCGCGCCGGGCGCGCCGCCCCGGTTGAAGAGGCCGCCGAACACATCGCCGAGACCACCACCGAAGCCGCCGGCCGCACCACCGGGACCGCCGGGCGCGCCGCCGGGACCCTGCTGGCCCGGGGCACCGCCGAAGAGGTCCCCCAGGTCGAAGTTGAACTGGCCGGCGCCGCCGGGCCCGCCGGGACGGAACCCGCCGTTGCCGAAGAGCGCCCGCGCCTCGTCGTACTCCTTGCGCCGCTTGGCGTCGCCGAGCACGTCATAGGCTTCGGAGACGTCCTTGAAACGGTCCTCCGCCTTGGCGTCCCCCTCGTTGGCGTCCGGGTGGTTCTCCCGGGCCAACTTGCGGTACGCCTTCTTGATCTCCGCCTCGGTGGCGTCCCGGGGGACGCCGAGGACCTTGTAGTAGTCCTTCTCGATGAAGTCCTTGGTGCTCATCCCCGACGTCCCTCCCTTCGCGCGACGGATCCCGTGGGGTCGTCGGCCACGTCAGCCCTCGTCCGAGCCGCCGTCGTCGTCCTTCTCCGACGCGCTCTCCTCCTGATCGGCGGGCTTCCCCGGCTGGGGCTCGGCCACGCCGACCCGGGCCGGGCGAATGGTGCGCTCGCCGATGCGGTACCCGGGCTGGAGGATCTGCACGCACGTCGTCTCGGTGACGTCGGGCGAGTAGCTGTGCATCAGCGCCTCGTGCACCGTCGGGTCGAAGGGCTCGCCCTCCTTGCCGAACTGCGCCAGGCCCATCTTGGCCGCGACCGTCTCCAGCGACTCCGCCACCTGCTTGAAGCCGCCGACCAGCTCGCCGTGGTCCCGCGCCCGACCGATGTCGTCGAGCACCGGCAGCAGCTCCGTCAGCAGGTTGGCGACCGCCACCTCCTTGACCGCGATCCGATCCCGCTCCACCCTGCGGCGGTAGTTCTGGAACTCGGCCTGCAGCCGCTGGAGGTCCTGGGTGCGCTCGTGCAGCGCCGAACGGGCCTGATCCAGCTGGGCACCGAGCGCCACCTCGGCGGCGGGCACGGATGCCGGCTCCGCCTCCTCCGCGGCGGCGGCCTCGGCCTGGCCCTCGGGGGCGGCGGACTCGCCGCTCCCCTCGGGCTTGGTCGGCTCGGCGGCCGCCTCGGAGCTCGCCGCTTCGGCGTCGGGGACCTCAGGCTCCTGGTCGAAGCCCTGCGGCTCCTGAGTCACGCCGCACCACCCTTCGGCTTCTCGTCGTCCACGATCTCGGCGTCGACCACATCGTCGTCGGCGCCCTGGGCGGAGGCGCCACCGGGGGCGGCCGACTCCGTGCCGGGGGCCGACTGCGCCGCCTGGGCGTCCGCGTAGAGCGCCTGGCCCAGCTTCTGGCTGGTGGCGGCGACCGTCTCGGAGGACTCGCGAATGGCGGCGGTGTCCTCGCCCTTCAGCTTCTCCTTGAGATCGGCCACGGCCGCCTCGACCTCGGTCCTGACGTCGTCCGGGACCTTCTCCGCGTTCTCCTTGAGGAAGTTCTCCGTGGTGTACACCAGCTGCTCGGCCTGGTTGCGCGTCTCGGCGGCCTCGCGGCGCTGGGAGTCCTCGTCGGCGTACTGCTCGGCATCGCGCATCATGCGCTCGATGTCGTCCTTCGGCAGCGCGGAGCCGCCGGTGACGGTCATCCGCTGCTCCTTGCCGGTGCCGAGGTCCTTGGCGGAGACATGCATGATGCCGTTGGCGTCGATGTCGAAGGTGACCTCGACCTGCGGCACGCCACGCGGCGCCGGCGGCAGGCCGGTCAGCTCGAACATCCCCAGCTTCTTGTTGTACGCGGCGATCTCACGCTCGCCCTGGTACACCTGGATCTGCACGGACGGCTGGTTGTCCTCGGCCGTGGTGAAGATCTCCGAGCGCTTGGTGGGGATCGTGGTGTTGCGCTCGATCAGCTTGGTCATGATGCCGCCCTTGGTCTCGATGCCGAGGGACAGCGGGGTGACGTCGAGCAGCAGGACGTCCTTGACCTCGCCCTTGAGCACACCGGCCTGGAGGCTGGCGCCGATGGCGACGACCTCGTCCGGGTTGACGCCCTTGTTGGCGTCCTTGCCGCCGGTCAGCTCACGCACCAGATCGGCGACGGCTGGCATCCGGGTGGAGCCACCGACGAGCACCACATGGTCGATCTCGGACAGCTGGATGCCGGCGTCCTTGATGACGTTCTTGAACGGGGCCTTGCAGCGCTCCAGCAGATCGGCGGTGAGCTGCTGGAACTGGGCCCTGGTGAGCTTCTCGTCCATGTGCAGCGGGCCCTCGGCCGAGGCCGTGACATAGGGCAGGTTGATCGTCGTCTCGGTGGACGAGGACAGCTCGATCTTCGCCTTCTCGGCGGACTCCCGCAGCCGCTGGAGCGCCATCTTGTCCTTGGAGAGGTCCACGCCGTGGCCGGCGGCGAACTGCTTCACCAGGTGGTCGACGATCCGCTGGTCCCAGTCGTCACCACCGAGGTGGTTGTCGCCGTTGGTGGCCTTGACCTCGACGACGCCGTCGCCGATCTCCAGCAGCGAGACGTCGAAGGTGCCGCCACCGAGGTCGAAGACCAGGATGGTCTGGTCGTCCTTCTCCAGGCCGTACGCCAGCGCGGCGGCGGTCGGCTCGTTGACGATCCGCAGCACCTTGAGGCCGGCGATCTCGCCCGCCTCCTTGGTGGCCTGCCGCTCGTGGTCGTTGAAGTACGCCGGGACGGTGATCACCGCGTCGGTGACCTTCTCGCCCAGGTACGCCTCGGCGTCCCGCTTCAGCTTCTGCAGGATGAACGCGCTGATCTGCTGCGGGTTGAAGTCCTTGCCGTCCAGGCCGATCTTCCAGTCGGTGCCCATGTGGCGCTTGACCGAGCGGATCGTCCGGTCCACGTTGGTGACGGCCTGGCGCTTGGCCACCTCGCCGACCAGCACCTCGCCGTTCTTCGCGAAGGCCACGACGGACGGCGTGGTCCTGGCGCCCTCGGCGTTGGTGATGACGGTGGGCTCACCGCCTTCGAGAACACTGACGACGGAGTTCGTCGTACCCAGGTCGATGCCGACCGCACGTGCCATTTCGGATCCTCCAGCTGCTTCGCCGCGTTGCTTGAGTGTGACTGGCTCAAGACTGCCCGAGCGCGCGCCTCCAGTCAAATGACCTGAGTCCGATCCGCTCAACCTTGTTCAGTCGACGCGCGCAACGGCCGGCCCGAGGTCCGTTTCACGCGGGTTCACGCCGGATTCAGGCGGGTTCACGCGGGTTCCGACGCCGGGCGGAGTGCCAGCAGCGCCACATCGTCCCGCACCGCCTCGGCGAACCCCGTCATGTCCCGCCATACGAAGTCCACCAGCGCCTGCGGGTCGGGCGAGGGACCCCCCTTCGCGCCGCACCACCGCGACACCCGCTCCACCAGCGGATAGAACGTCCCCGACGCGTCCCTGGACTCCGTCACCCCGTCCGTGTAGCCCAGCAGCACATCGCCGGGGCGGAGCGGAACGGTCAGCGGGCGGGGCGCCAGCTCCGCCAGGCCGAGCCCGAGGGGCGGCGCCGGATCGGCCGCCAGCTCCCGCACCCCGCCGTCGCGCAGCAACAGCACCGGCGGATGCCCGCACGACGTCAACCGGACGGCGTCCTCGTCCGGCGGGAACTCCAACAGCACGGCCGTCACAAACAGTTCGGACGGCTCGGGCCCGCCCGCGCCCGCCTCGATCCGCAGTCGCCGGTCGAGCCGCAGCGCCACCCCCGGCAGCTCGCGCTCGTCCAGCAGCGCCTCGCGGAACGTGCCCAGCAACGCGGCCACCGTGCCCACCGCCGCGAGACCGTGCCCCTGCACGTCCGCGACCAGCGCCCGCACCCCGTGCGGCCCCTCCCGCACGTCGTAGAGGTCACCGCCGACCTGCGCCGCCACCTGCGCCGCGCGGTAGAGCCCGGCGCAGCTGACCGCCCCCACCCTGGGCGCCACCGGAGGCAGCACCGCGCGCTGGGCCGCCTCGGCCACCGTGCCGACCCGCACCAGCTCGCGGGTGTAGCGGGCGCGCACCAGGGAGACCAGCACGCTGAACCCGGCGATGGCGGTCACCGCCGCCACGTCCGGATCGTTGATATGCGGGGGCCGGGTGAGCGGCAGCACCAGCAGCAGCACCACGGCGACCGAGAGGGCCGCCGTCCGCCAGGGGCCGAAGAGCAGCCCGGTCAGCGGCGGCAGCGCCGCGAAGACGAACGCCAGCTGCACCCAGCCGGGCGCGACCATCTGGATCCCGGCGAGCGCGACCAGGATCGACCAGGGCAACAGCCACAGCCGACCGGGCAGCGCCGTATGTGTCCCACCCGGAAACGCCGGCCAGCTCACCGCCCACCAGCGCCCCGCAGTCGGGCCGCCTCCTGCCGGATCTCGGGCAGTTGGGCGTGCAGCGCGTCGCCGGGGCAGTCCGTCTGGACGATGTCCCGATGGCCCGCCACCACGTCCAGCTCCGCCGGATCGCCCTCCGGCACCCGGCTGTCGTCGTTGGTCGACACCATCCGGACCCGCCCGCGCGGATCGGTCCCCGGGCGCAGCTTCCACGCCGCGACCTCGGCGATCGCGGTGATCAACTCCCCCGGCACGGCCGCCGGATCGGTGAAGGCGCCGAGCGCCGCGATGCCCACGCTGTCCATGTTGAAGCCGGTGGTGTGCGCCCCCAGCACGAACCGGTCCTTGCCGCCGCCCCGCCCCTCGTAGACGGTGCCGCACTTGTCCACCACGAAGTTGTAGCCGATGTCGTCCCACCCCTGGGCGCCCACATGGTCGGCCTGCATCGAACGCAGCATCGCCGGCGCGTCGGCGCAGTCGTAGTCGTCCGGGTGGTTGGTGTGGTGGATGAACACCGCGCGCGCGGGGCCCGTATAGGTGACCGGCTCGGTGCGCAGCTCCTCGTCGGCGCCCCACTCGGCCCGGGTCACCACCTCGGGCGGCGGTGCCGGCCGCTCCTCGGCGGGCAGCGGACGCCTGGGCCCGGTGGCCTCTCCCCTGGGCAGCAAAGGCGGCGCGTCCCAGGTCACCACGAGGGCGATGGGCAGCACCGCGGCGATGACGGCGAGCCGCTGGGGGGACAGTGCGGACATGGCGCCCCGTCTCAGGAGAGGATCTTGACGGCGCTGGACCAGTTCAGCCCCAGCCGCTCCTGGGCGGCCATATGGAGGAACTGGAAGGCCTCCAACTCCCTGGCCCGCCGCAGCGGACCCACGTCCCTGGGGACCAGGCCACCGGACGAGGCGAGTTCGGCCACCCGGGCCTTGGCGTCCTCGTCGTCCCCGGCGATCAACACGTCGAGCGGCAGTCCGGCGACCTGGCCGCTGAGCAGGGTGGTGGCGAAGGTGGTGTTGAACGCCTTGACCACCGGCGCGCCGGGCGCGGCCTCGGCGGCGATCCGCTCGGCGGCCGAGGTGCCGGCCGGCACCACCAGACCGTCGAAGGTGGCGAAGTCCACCGGGTTGCTGATGTCCACCAGCACCGCCCCGGCGAGCGCGGTGCCGTACTCCGCCGCCACCGCGAGGCCGGCCGGATAGGGCACCGCCAGCACCACCAGGTCGGCGCCCTCCACGGCGATCGCATCGGATGCCGCGACATCTCCCTCGGGGGCGGCGCGGCGCAACTGGTCGGCGAGGTCGGCGGCCTTCGGCGGCGAGTGGTCGACGATCCGAACGGTATGCCCGCTGGCGAGGGCCCTGGTCGCTATACCGCGGGCCATGGCGCCCGCACCCACAATGGTGACAATCACCCCTTTATGCCAGCACGTCACCCCCACCCCCGCATCTCGACCGGGACCGTCGGGGGACCGGCCGCCCGCGCCGTCGAGGGAACGGGCGGCCCCGGCGTCAACTCCCCTTGCCGTCCCGCATCTCGTCGAGCCGCTCGGCCAGCACCGCCGGATGACCGTGCTCCGGATCCTTGGCCGAGGTCAGCAGCGTGACGGTGCGCCCGGACCGGTCCACCTCGTGCAGCCGGGCGAGCGCCGCGCTCGGCTCGTCGGCCGTCAGCTCCGCCAGATACCTGCGGCGGAACTCGTCGAAGTCGCCGTCCGGGCCGTGGTACCAGCGGCGCAGCTCGGACGACGGGGTCAGCTCCTTGGGCCACTCGTCGAGCGGCAGCTCGTCCTTCTTGACGCCCCGTGGCCAGATCCGGTCCACCAGCACCCGGAACCCGTCGTCCTTCTCGGGACCCTCGTACACCCGCCGCAGTCGAATCACATCGGCCTCCACTCCGCTTCGACGGCCCCGGCCCCGTGCCGACCGGTGGCCCCGCCCACTCCGGGCGAGGCCATCAGCGCGGCGCCGGCGCCGACCGCCAGCAGCACGCCGACGGCCAGCAGAAGCCACCACCAGAAACGCTGTTGCGGGGTCATCCGGACAGCCACCTCGGTCCACCCTTCCGACGAGCGAACGGCCGGTATCCGTCGCCGGCCGCCCGCCCATGGTGGCCGTCCCCATGGGCGGCTTATCGGATTTGGGACCCGACCCCGCCGGCTTCCTCCGATCGGGCGGCCTCCCGGCCGTCATTCGGCTCAGCCGCCGGCGGGCCGGCGGCCTGCCCCTCGTCGGGCGCGGTCGGCGGCCGCTTCGAGAGCAGCGCGGCCGGCACCGCGGCGGCCAGCACCAGCACCAGCGCCCAGAAGTAGGTGTGCTGGAAGGCCGCGGCCGCCCCCTCCCGGCTCTCCAGGTTGCTCGCCAACAGCACCGCCATCACCGCCGAACCCACCGCCACCGACAGCTGGTTGCCGATGTTCAGCAAGGTGCTGGCCGCCGGCACATCCGGCGCGGCGGCGGAACGGGTGGCCGCCGTGATGGTCGGCATCATCGTCATGCCCACGCCGACCCCGAGCACCCCGAGCGCCACCCGCAGCTCCCAGTCCGCCGGCCGGCCGCCGAGCAGCACGGTGAACCAGGCCATCGCGGCGGCCACGACCAGCACCCCGGGCAGCACGATCCAACGCGGCGCCACCCGGTCCGCCAGCCGCCCGGCCACCTGCATGGTGATCCCGGCCGCCAGCCCCAACTGGATCGTCATCAGCCCGGACTCCAGCACGCTGGCGCCCCGCACCAGCTGGAAGTACATCGGCGTCAACATCATCGAGCCGAAGTAACCCATCACAAAGGGGACCAGCGTCAGCATCCCGACGGCCAGCGGCCGGTGGGTCAGCAGCCGCAGACCGATCAGCGGTTCGGGCACGGTCAGCGCCCGCCGGACGAAGACCAGCACCAGCGCGACGCCGACCCCGATCGGCAGCCAGGTGCCGGGCGCCGCGAAGCCGCCCCCGCCCTCGCTGGCCCTGGTCAGCCCGTAGATCAACACCGCGAACCCGGGCGAGAGCAGCAACAGCCCGGCGACATCGAGACGGCGCTCCCGGCTCGGCGGATCGCTGGGGAAGATCCACAGCGCCAGGGTCATCGCCACCGCCACGACCGGCACATTGATCAGGAACATCCACCGCCAGGACACATCGTCCACCAGCCAGCCGCCCAGCACGGGACCGAGCGCCGGCCCCACCAGGATGGACAGCCCGGAGATGCTCATCAGCTTCCCCTGACCACCCCCGCTCGCCGCCGCCGCCCGCAGGACCAGCGACATCCCCACCGGCGTGATCAGGCCACCGCCCAACCCCTGGAGGGCGCGGAACGCGATCAGCGACTCCGCGCTCCACGCCGTGCCGGCGAGCGCCGAACCGAGGACGAACATGCCCAGCGCGCAGACGTACACCCGCTTGGCGCCGAACCGGCCCATGGCCCACGGCGCGGCCGGGATCACCGAGGCGAGCGCCAGCACATAGGCCGAGGTCACCCACTGGATGGTGGTGAGCGGTGCGTCGAACTCACGGGAGAGCGCGTGCAGCGCGACGTTGACGATGGTGGTGTCCAGCACGATGGTGAACGACGCGAGCGCGGCCACCAGGGCTATGGCCACGGGCGACCGCGGCCGGGACCGGGACCCCCCTCCTGACTCGACGGATGGATCGGATGTCCCGGGTATACCGGATGGCACTGACATGGCGCGCTCTTCTCGACTCTCGGCAGCGTTCTCTGGGTGCTCGGTGCTCGGTGCCCGGTGCCCGGTGCTCGGTGCCCGGTGCTCGGTGCTTTGGCGCGCTCGGCGTTGCCGGGCGCCATACGGCCAGGTCAGGGCTCGTAGGGGGTCAGGCCACGTGCCGCGCGCAACGCGGTGGCCCACCAGACCAGCTGGTCGAGGACCCCCGTCAACGCCCGCTCGTTGTCCTCGGCCTCGGCCGGGGTGCCGGTCTCGTCGAACCAGTTCCAGGGGTGGTGGAAGCTGACGCCGCGCCGGATGGTCACCGCGTGCAGCTCGGCGAAGACCCCGCGCAGCTGCTCCACCGCGCGCAGCCCGCCGCCGAGGCCCCCGTAGGAGACAAAGGAGACCGGCTTGGCCTGCCACTCCGTGAAGTGCCAGTCGATGAGGTTCTTCAGCGCGGCCGGAAAGCTGTGGTTGTACTCCGGTGTGATCACCACGAACGCGTCGGCCGCCGCCAGCCGTCCGGACACGTCCGCCAGCGCCCGCGCCGCCTCGGGGGCGAGTTCGGCGGACGGCGCGGCCATGTCGAGACCGAGCGGCACCTCGGCGACATCCAGCACGTCGACGGTGATATCGCCCCGGCCGCGCACCCGGTCGGCCACCCAGCCGGCGACGGTCGCGCCGAAGCGGCCCTCCCTGATGCTGCCGATGATCACCGCCACCCGCACGGGACCGGCGCGGCCCTCGCCCGCGTCGACGCCTTCACTGGTGTCTACGCCTTCACTGGTGAGGACGGTGGACATGGGGGACCTCCTGGACTCCGCTGGCGAGCCGCCGCCGCGCCCCCGGGAAGGGGCGCCGTTCGGACACAGGGATCAGCCTGGAACCTCAACAACACTTGAAGTCAACCCCCCGACGGCCGGGCAACGACCGGAGAACGGGCGCCACCCCCTGGAACCGTCCCGACACCGGGGCCGTTAGCCAATTGAGTTACCGCTCAGTAGGATGCCCCTGGGCTATCGTCTAGCCTTCGCCGCCCGCCCGTCCGCAGGTACGAGGAGCCACCATGCAACTCGCCGCGATCGTCATCTCGTTGACGCTCACCGCGGTCGCCATCGCGCTGTTCAGCCGGGCGATCGCGCAGATCGTCCGACAGTTGCGCATGGGCCAGCCGGTCCCCAGGGGTCTGCGCACCGACAACCCCGTCGCCCGCACCCTCACCCTGGCCAAGGAGTTCCTCGGCCACACCCGGATGAACCGCTGGGCGGTCGTCGGCGTCGCGCACTGGTTTGTCGCGATCGGGTTCCTCACCCTGATCCTCACCATCGTCCAGGCATACGGCCAGCTCTTCCAGGCCGACTGGACGCTCCCGGTGCTCGGCGGCTTTGTGCCCTACGAGATGTACATCGAGTTCATGGCGCTGATGACGGCGGTCGGCATCGGCACGCTGATCGTGATCCGGCTGCTCAGCCTCCCCAGCCGCCCGGGCCGCAAGTCCCGCTTCACCGGCTCCACCTCCTGGCAGGCGTACTTCGTGGAGTACGTCATCCTCACGATCGGCCTGGCCATCCTGCTGCTGCGCGGCCTGGAGGGCGCGCTGCACCATGTCGACGGCTACCAGGCGGCGTACTTCGTCTCGTATCCGCTGGTCGCCGCCTTCGACGGGCTGTCGACCGGCACCCTGCAGAACGTCGTCTACCTGGTCGCGCTGATCAAGATCGGCGTCAGCATGACATGGGCGATCACCATCGGTCTCAACACCGCCATGGGCGTCGCCTGGCACCGCTTCCTCGCCTTCCCCAACATCTGGTTCAAGCGCAACGCCGACGGCGCCCCGGCGCTCGGCGCGCTGCTGCCCATGACGTCGGCCGGCAAGCCCATCGACTTCGAGACGGTCTTCGACGACGAGGGCGGCGAGGACACCCAGTTCGGCGCCTCCCAGGTGGAGCACTTCTCCTGGAAGGGCCTGCTGGACTTCTCCACCTGCACGGAGTGCGGGCGCTGCCAGTCCCAGTGCCCCGCCTGGAACACCGGGAAGCCGCTCTCCCCCAAGCTGTTGATCATGTCGCTGCGCGACCACGCGCACGCCAAGGCGCCCTATCTGCTGCCCGGCGCCGCCCCCGACCCGGTGGCCGCCACCGCCGCCGAGTCCGGCGTGGCCGAGAACGAACGCCCGCTGGTCGGCACCGCCGAGGAACACGGCGTGATCGATCCGGACGTGCTCTGGTCCTGCACCACCTGCGGCGCCTGCGTCGAGCAGTGCCCGGTGGACATCGAGCACATCGACCACATCGTGGACATGCGCCGCTACCAGGTGATGATCGAGTCGGCGTTCCCCAGCGAGGCCGGCACCATGCTCAAGAACCTGGAGCGCAAGGGCAACCCCTGGGGCATGGCCAAGAAGAAGCGCCTGGAGTGGACCAAGGAGGTCGACTTCGAGGTCCCGGTCGTCGGCAAGGACGTCGAGGACCTCACCGAGGTCGAGTACCTCTACTGGGTCGGCTGCGCCGGCGCCCTGGAGGACCGCGCCAAGAAGACCACCAAGGCGTTCGCCGAGCTGCTGCACATCGCGGGCGTGAAGTTCGCCATCATGGGCGGCGACGAGGCGTGCACGGGGGACTCCCCGCGCCGTCTCGGCAACGAGTTCCTCTTCCAGCAGCTGGGCGAGCAGAACGTCGAATCCCTCAAGGCGGCCAAGGCGCGGAAGATCGTCGCCACCTGCCCGCACTGCTTCAACACCATCGCCAACGAATACCCGCAGCTGGGCGGCGAGTTCGAGGTCATCCACCACACCCAGCTGCTGCAACACCTGGTGGACGAGGGCAGGTTGGTCCCCGTCACCCCGGTCGACGGCCTGATCACCTACCACGACCCGTGCTACCTCGGCCGGCACAACAAGGTCTACACCCCGCCGCGCGAGATCATCGGCAGGGTCCCGGGGCTGCGCAACGAGGAGATGCACCGCCACAAGGAGCGCGGCTTCTGCTGCGGCGCCGGCGGCGCCCGGATGTGGATGGAGGAGCGCATCGGAAAGCGCGTCAACGACGAACGCGTGGACGAAGCCCTCGCCCTGGACCCGGACATCATCTCCACCGCCTGCCCGTTCTGCCTGGTGATGCTCAGCGACTCCGTCAACGGCAAGAAGAACGACCAGCAGGCCAAGGAGGAGTTGCGGGTGGTCGATGTGGCGCAGCTGCTGCTGGACTCCGTGCGCACCCCGAGCGCCGGCGAGGCCAGCGAGCCGGAGCCCTCGCCCGCCTCGCAGCCGACCGGAAGTTGACGGCGAACGATCGGCGGCGGGCCACCCCGGAGACCGGGGGCCCCGGGAGAAGGTACGTTCTAGGCGTGGCCGGATTCCGAAGGAAGCGCGACAACCAGTACCCACAGGGCTCCCACCCCTACCCACAGGGTCAGGGCCCCCAGCCGGGATATGACGGACAGTCATATCCCGGGCCTGGCCCGCACGGAGGCCCGCCGCCGGGCAACGGCCCGTATCCGCCGGACGGTTACCGTCCCGGCGACTACGGCGACGGCGCCTACCAGGACGACGGCTACGGCGGTGCGGGGTACGGGGGATACGGCGACGACGGCGACCACGCCCCGGCCGGCCCGCCGCCCGCCGACCCACTGCCCTGGCGTCAACTGCTGCCCGGCATCGTCTTCCGCCCCAGCCAGACGTTCTGGACCATGCGCGACTACCCGATGTGGTGGCCCGCGCTGATCGTCAGCTTTCTCTACGGACTGATCGCGGTCTTCGGCCTCGACGACTCCCGCGACACCATCCTCGACACCACCATCTCCAGCCTGATCCCGTACCTCCTCTTCACCGGGGTGGCGATGGTGCTGGGCGCGCTGGTCCTCAGCACGGTGACCCACAACCTGGCCCGCCAACTCGGCGGCAACGGGCTGTGGGCCCCGACGGCCGGCCTCGCCATGCTGATCATGACGCTGACCGACATCCCCAGGCTCGCCCTGGCCCTCTTCCTGGGCGGCGGCGACCCCATCGTCCAGATCCTCGGCTGGGCGACCTGGCTCTACGCCGGACTGCTGTTCACCATGATGGTCAGCCGATCCCACGAAATCGCCTGGCCCCGGGCCCTGGGCGCCTCCAGCATCCAACTCCTGGGCCTGCTCATGCTGATCAAGCTGGGCACCCTCTGACCCGTCCGCCCCTCCGGTAACCTCGGGGGGTGCTTCTGTCAGACAAGGACATCCGGGCCGAAATCGATGCTGGCCGTGTGCGGATCGAGCCATTCGAGCCGACGATGATCCAACCCTCCAGCATCGACGTCCGACTCGACCGCTACTTCCGGGTGTTCGAGAACCACCGCTACCCGCATATCGACCCGTCGGTGGAACAGCCGGACCTCACCAGGATGATCGAGCCCAAGGGCGACGAACCGTTCATCCTGCACCCCGGCGAGTTCGTCCTGGCCTCCACCTACGAGGTGATCACCCTCCCGGAGAACCTGGCCTCCCGCCTGGAGGGCAAGAGCTCCCTGGGCCGCCTCGGCCTGCTCACCCACTCCACCGCGGGCTTCATCGACCCGGGCTTCTCCGGCCATGTCACGCTGGAACTCTCCAATGTGGCCACCCTGCCGATCAAGCTCTGGCCCGGCATGAAGATCGGCCAACTATGCGTCTTCCAACTGACCTCACCGGCCGAGCACCCCTACGGCTCCGGCGCGACAGGCTCCCGCTACCAGGGCCAACGCGGCCCCACCCCCTCGCGGTCATACCTCAACTTCCACCGCACCAAGATCTGACCCCCGCACGGGCACCACACTTCGCAACCGCGCACACCGAGGACACCTCACCAACCGCCCCGGCCCGATCCGCTCACTCCCCAACTGCCGCATCGGAAACCGAGCGGTGCTGAACACATGCCCCTCAACACAACGAACAACGGTAACGGCGCCGACACCAGACAACGTGGCCTTCTCCCCTGCCTCTTGACAACGAAGACCACTCTAAGCGACCACACCGACACCCCACCGCCGGCACTCCGACGCCCCTCAACCCCAGGACATGAGGTAACCTGTACCCCACGAACGGCCCCCAGGCCGCTCAAGCGGGCGTAGTTTAATGGTAGAACATGAGCTTCCCAAGCTCAGAGCGCGAGTTCGATTCTCGTCGCCCGCTCCAGAAGGTAAGGCCCAGGTCAGGGACGGCGTCCCGGACCTGGGCCTTCTGCATGCTCTAGGCTCCCACCCCTCCCGTGCCCGTTGCGTGCCCGATGAGCCGGCGCGCTCCCGCTGCGCCCGCACCCGAGCGTCGATCCCTTTAGCGACCTCCCGTTGCCGCTCCCGGTTCGAGTGCTGGTAGATCAGCGCCGCCTTCTCCGAGGACTGGCCCGCGCGGACCATGGTGTCCTTCAACGTGGCGCCACTCTGCGTCGAGAGGGTGTGCCCGGTGTGCCGTAGGTCGTAGAAGCGGAAGCCCTCCGGCATCCCCACCTTCTCCCGCGCCTTCCGCCACTTCCGCCCGAACGTGGACCGGCGGAACGGCTTGCCGCGCTCCCCCACGAACAGCAGTCCGTCCGGCCCCTTCTCCGCGTACCAGTCCAGGTGCCGCCGCAGGTCCTTCTCCAGGAAGGCGGGGAGCACCACGAACCGCTTGCCGGCCTCCGACTTGGTGTCGCCGACCACCCGACGTCCCGTCGTCAGTTCGGGCGCGGCCCGGCGTACCCACACGCCCACCGCGTCCAGGTCCACGTCCGTCCGCCGAAGCTCGGCCTGTTCCTCCGGCCGCAGTGGGCCGTAGGCGCCGAGGTAGACCATCAGCCGCCAGCGCGGTCCCAATGCGTCGGCGAGCGCGTCCACCTGGGCCACGGTGGCGACGGGACGCTCGGCAGCACGTTCCATGCCCGCTCCCCTGATCCGGCACGGGTTGCGGCGGATCAGCTCGTCATCGGCGGCCGTCCCCAGGACCGCCTTCAGCAGCCGATAGGACTTCGCGACCGTCGTCGCCCCGGTCGTCTTCAGCAGCTCGGCCCGCCAGGACCGAACCCGGGGCGGCGTGATCTGGTCGAGATCGAGCGCACCGAAGGTCGGTAGCAGGTGCAGCCGCAGGAGTCGTCGGTAGAGCTCTTCTGACGTCGCCGCCAAGTCCCGCTCGTCGATCCATCGGGCGGCGTACTCACCGAAGTTGACCGCTCCCGCGTCGGGATCGCGCCAGTCACCCCGCCGCAGCTCGGTCTGCTTCCCCGCCAGCCAGTCATCGGCCTCACGCCGCGTGGCGAAGGTGTCGGGCGCCGGGCGATCAATGCCGTCCGATCCCGGGTAGCGCGCCTGGAAGCGGCCCGAGGGCAGCTTGCGGATACGCCCGAAGGTTCGCTTCTTCGCCATCACGCTGCCCTTCCACACCGCCGACCACGCCGCTGAAGCGGGCGGACGGTATTGGCCTCCACGAAGGCCGCAAGGGCACTCTCGGGAATGCGCACGTGGCGCCCGACGCGGACGAACCTGATGCGGCGCTCGGCTATCAGCCTGCGCGGGAAACGCTCGGTGGTGCCGAGTATATCGGCGGCTTGGGCGACATTCAGCATTCGCTCAGCCACGCGACACCACCTCCTCAGCGAAGGAACGTGAAAAAGGCATGGATGTGGTGCGGCAAGAAGTCATGGGTCTCCTCTCAGCGGGCCCAAGGCAAAGCCGACCGCTGAAGTGACAGATACGGGATGGGCGGATTTCGGTTGGCGTCAAGCCGTGTCGACTCACGGCGTTCGTAGCACCGTGGCCAAGCGGACGCGCGCGCGGACATGCCCGCAGGTCAGGCCCTCGAGCGGGCCTTTGAAGCGGGGACGTGGTCGCGAAGGAGCGCTCTTCGGCTCACGGTCCGCGACGAAAGAGAGGCGGGGTGCATGGTCGGTCAACGCCCTTCGTCTCAGGGGGCGTCGGAATCTAGCATCCGTTTCACGGCCGCTCCAAGAAGGAGCGACGATGGCAGGGTCGAACGCGGTTATTCCGAACTGTTCCGGGGCGCCTCCCAGCATGGCCCATCGCAACTGTTTGGCAGTGCAGTGGTTTTGGGGGTAGTAATGCCCGTGCAGAAAGCCCCCGGTGCTACGAACACCGGGGGCCTGAAGCCGGAATACCTTCAACCGCCCATCCCAGGACAGTCACCCGCGGCGCATCGGGTTGCCTCCCGAAACCGCCGAGCGAGGATCTTCCATGACCGAGAATACCGCCCAACCAACCCAGCACGACGCCCCGCCGTCGCCGGGTGCCGCCCTCCTGGACGAACTCCGCGACGCCATCGAGCGCTTCGTCATCACGCCCCATCAGCACGCCTTGGACGCCACGGCACTGTGGGTCGCCGCGACCCACCTCCAGGCCGCCTGGCAGCACGCGCCACGCCTGGCCGTCGTCGGCCCGGCGAAGCGCTGTGGCAAGTCCCGGCTGCTGGACGTGCTGACCGAGACCGTCCACGCCCCGGTCATCACCGTCAACTCCACACCGGCCGCCGTCTTCCGTTCCATCACCGAGGAACCGCCCACGCTCCTGGTGGACGAGGCCGACACTCTCTTCGGCACCCCCAGGATGGCCGAGAAGAACGAGGAGATGCGCGGTCTGCTCAACGCCGGTCACCAACGCGGCCGTTACGTGCTGCGCGTGATCGGCAACGATCACACCCCGCACCGCTTCCCAACCTTCGCGATGGCCGCGCTCGCCGGCATCGGCGAGCTGCCCGACACGATCATGGACCGATCGATCGTGATCCGGATGCGCCGCCGCGCCGACGGCGAACGCGTCAGCCCCTACCGCACCAAGCGAGACAGCCCCCGCCTGCGCGCCATCCGCGACCGAGTCGCCGCCTGGGCCCGCCCGATGACCGCCCACGCCCTGTGCCTGGAACCCCAGATGCCCGTCGAGGACCGCGCCGCCGACACCTGGGAACCCCTGATCATCGTCGCCGACCTCGCCGGCGGCCCCTGGCCGGCCCGCGCCCGCGCCGCCTGCGCGCACATGGTCGCCGACGAGGCACGTGCCGAAGCGGACCACCCCGACAACGCCCGCCTGCTGGCCGACGTCCGCCGCGTCTTCGCCGCTGCCGGCGACCCCGACTGCCTCAGCACCGACCAACTCCTCTTCGCCCTCAACAGCGACCCCGAGGCGCCCTGGGGCGAGCACACCCGCACCGGCCTCACCGCCCGCGCCCTCGCCGGGCTGCTGCGCGACTACGACATCCGCTCCGGCAACGTCCGGATGCCCGACCACACCCAGCGCAAGGGCTACACCCGCGCCAAGTTCACCGACGCCTGGCGCCGCTACTGCCCCACCGTCCACCCCCTCGACGCGACCGCGCCCACCACCTGAACCCGGGCCAAGCGGACCAGCCACCCGCCAGGCACCCGTCTTCTGCCGTCCCAGCCGTCCCCACCCCAAAAGCCCAGCTCAGACGGGGAGTCGACGGGACGGCCCCCCGTCCCGAGACGGATACCCGTCCGTCCCGGGCACCACAAGCCGCCACGGCCATACCCGCCCTGACCTGCGAGAGCAACGGCAAGACGGCCAAGACGGCACCCCACGCACCACCCCGAGGACCCATGAACGCCAACACACCCACCGCCACCCGCCGGGACCGCTACGCCATCATCGGCCTCGGCCTCGCCGGGTGCGCCCTCTCCTACGACGCCCTCGTTCAGATGGCGCTGGCCGCCCACATCCGACCGCCGTTGACCTACCTCTTCCCCATCGTGATCGACGGCTTCATCGCCTACGGCGTCCGCGCCCTCCTCGTCCTGCGCACCGCGCCCGTTCGCCCCCGCCTCTACGGCTGGACGCTGTTCATCGCCGCCACCACCGCCAGCATCTGGGCCAACTGCCGCCACGCCATCAACCTCAACCAACCCGGCGCGACCCACCTCCACATCCTCATCAACCGCCACAGCCACCCACCCGCCGCATCACCCTCCATTCCGGCCGGCCCACCCCCAACCGGCCAACCGCCACTCCCCATTCGGCCGGCCCCGGCCGAAACGAACCGGCCCCGCCGCCCAGGACGCCGCGCCGACGCCTCCATCCCCCACCTCGCCACCATCATCGCCGCCGCCCACCCCCACGCCGACCACATCACCCGCGCCATGGCCCGCACCGCCATCGAGGCCGCCGGCCTTTCTGCCGGCAACCAACGCATCAAGGAAGCCCTCCACCACCTCCACACCACCCGCCCCACCCCAGGAAACTGACCATGGTCGCACACCACCAACGCCCACCCGCCACCACCGACGGCGGAGCAAGGTATCCCGTTGGACCGTCCAAGGGCCGGTCCAACGGGGAGTTTTCCGCCCCGGGGGTGGCGGAGGAGGGCGGGCGCCGGGGGGCGCCCGAGAGGGAGAGGGCGGGCCCGTCGTCGGTGCGGCATGCCGCGGAGGAGGCGGCGCTGCGGCGGGTCGCTCGACGTCGCCGGCGTGAGCCCGTGCGGCGGGCGGAGCGGGTGGATGTCCGCTACAGCGTGGCGGAGAAGCGGGCGATCCTGGCGCGGGCTCGGTCGTTGCACATCGCGGGCGCCCATCTGGTGGGCGCGGCGGTGATGGCTTATCTGGACGGCGAGTTGACGCTGCCGGGGCAGCGCACGGCGATGGACGACCTGATCGACGAGTTGGCCGCGTTGCGCGCCCAGGTCGCACGGCTCGGCGGCAACGTCAACCAGATCGCCCGCGCGTTGAGCTCCCAGGCCGATCCCCAGCCTGTGGACGCGGTCGTCCTTACCCGCGCCCAACGTCTCCTGGAGACCGTCCACTCCACGATCGTGGCGCTCGACACGGCAGCGCACCGCACCGCGATCGGAAGGCCGACGGCCACGTGATCGCGAAGATCACCCGTGGCGGCGACACCGGGAAGCTGATCGCGTACCTCTACGGCCCTGGCCGGGCCAACGAACACACCGACCCGCACCTGGTCGCCTCCTGGGACGGCTTCGCCCCCGATCCGGGCCGCACCAACAGCACCACTGCCACCGCCGCCAGGAAGCAGCTGGTCAACGCCCTCGACCTCCGCGTCAATCAGGCCGGACAGCGGGCGCATCGCCGCCACGTGTGGCACTGCTCAATCCGTGCCGCGCCACAGGACCGCCTCCTCACCGACGCCGAGTGGGCGGACATCGCGCGCCGCGTCGTGGCCGCCACCGGCATCGCGCCCGAAGGTGATCCGGACGGCTGCCGCTGGGTTGCCGTCCGCCACGCCGACGACCATATCCACATCGCGGCCACGACCGTGCGGGGCGACCTGCGGCCGGCCCGGCACTGGAACGACTACCTCACCGCCGACCGTGAACTCTCCCGGGTCGAGATCGACTACGCGCTGCGGCGCGTCCCACGCGGCGACCGCACCGCCGCCTCGCGCCCCACCCGTGCCGAACGCGAGAAGGCCAACCGCGCGGGCCGTACCGGCACCGCCCGCGAGCGTCTCCGCACCCTCATCCGCACGGCCGTCGCCGCGGCCAGCAGCCCCGAGGAGTTCCTCGCGCTGCTGGCCCACACCTCCGATGTCCTCGTCGAACTCCATCGCCTGCCTTCGGGCGACATTCGTGGCTACAAGGCCGCGCTGCGAGGCGACACCAACGCGGCCGGCCAGCCGGTCTGGTACGCCGGTTCCACCCTCGCCGAGGATCTCTCCTGGCCCCGCATCCGCCAACGCCTCCCCGCAGCGTCATTCCCCGCCCCAGCGTCCTGGCACAGCACCGCCGACGCCGTCGAAGGCATCCCGCACCATCTCCACCACGGCCCCGATCCCGCAGCCCAAGCCCACATCAACGCCCTCGGCGAGACCCTCGACCTGCTGCCCCTCCTGGCTCCGCCCATCCTTCGGGCCCAACTCCGGTCCGCAGCAGCGGCCTTCGAACGCGCCACGCGCTCCCGCATCAGGGCCCACCACGACCACGCTCGCTCCCTGCGCACAACCATCCGCGCCCTGCTGCGTCAACCGCCCCCGCCTCCGGGCGACGCGACCTTCGCCGTGATCGTCGACGCGCTCGTCCTCGCCGTCATCGCGGCCCATCATTGGCACCGGTCACGCCAGCACGATCAGCAGGCCGCTGCCGCGCACCAGGCTCTCATCCATCTCCAGGCCGCCTACCGCCAGGCCACCGAGGCGCTTCCCCTGGGCGCCGCGCACCACCCGTGGCCCCAAGCCGACACGCACACCCGGCACCTCCACCACCTCCGCCGCACCCTCCCGGCTCACACCCAACAGATCAGCGACGACCCCGCGTTCCCACACCTCAGCGCCGCGCTCTCCGCTGCCGAAGCCGCAGGCCACGAACTTGACCATCTCCTCCGGCAGGCCACCCACCAACGCCCCCTCGACAACGCGCACGCCCCCGCACGCCTCCTGACCTGGCGCATCCAACGCCTGACCGCCTACGCGACGTCCACCCGCCCGCATCCCACCGCCGCGCCTCGACAGACCCGACGCCGCCGCTGAGCCCGGCCGAGCCTCAACTCCCCGCGCCCGGAGTCCGCTTCGCGTACTCGACGAACACGCCCCAGGCGTCCCGCCGAGCGGTCACCGTTCCCTTCCCGCGCGCCTTGGTGTCTCGCACCCTCACCCGCTCGGGGTCGTTGTCGGCCACCTCGACGCAGTTGTCGGACTTGGTGTAGGTGCTGGTGCGCCAAATCAGTGGCTGTGTTGAGAAGTTCACGGACTTCACGGGATCCTTCTAGTCGGTCGGCAGTTGGTCGTAGTGGTGGCTCGCCCGAAGGACGAGTTCGCGGACGGCGGTGCCGTAGACGGCCGACTGCTGGAGCAGGGCGAACGCCTTGGTGTACATCTCGATCTCGCGGGGCTGGGTGACGGACAGCTCCGCCGAGTAGGTCTCGACGAGGACCAGTCGGTCGTCGAACATCGAGAACGAGTTGCCCGGCCAGATGGCGACCGGTGCCGTCCTGGGGATGATGCCGAGGCTGAGGCGCGGCAGCCGCATCACGGCGAGGAGCCGGTCGAGTTGGCCCTTCATCGTCTCGGGGCCGCCGAAGTTGGTGTAGAGGGCCTGTTCGCCGAGGAGGACGTTGAAGATCTTCTCGCCCCGATACAGGTAGCGCTGGCGTTCCAGCCGTTTGGCGACGGCTGCCTCAGCGTCGTCGGGGACCTCGTAGAAGCCGACGACCTGGTCGAAGACCGCCGCGGCGTACTCGGAGGTCTGGATCGTTCCCCAGATGACCGTGGGGTGCCAGATGCGGAACACCCTGGTCTTGCCGTAGACGGGAATCGCTTGTTGCTGTCGCTGTTCGGCGCCGGTGCGCAGCAACCTGCGCAGGTCGAGCCAGAGTTCGTCCACGTGGCGAACGATCGCGATCAGGTCGCCGAGTTGGTCGTTCTGTCCGGTGGCCTGGCACCAGATCCGGATGTCGTCCTCGCTGGGCCGCTGCCTGCCGTTCTCGATCCGGGAGACCTTGGACTCCTGCCAGGAGGTGGCGCGCGCGAACGCCCGGCCGCTGGTGAATCCGGCGTCCTTGCGGAAGCCGCGCAGCCGGGCGCCGAGCGCCTGAAGTGCCTCTTCTACCTGGGTGGTCACGGGCGGTTCAGGACAGCTGGTAGTCGCGGTGCGGAACGGCGGCGGCCCAGAGCCGGTCCCGCAGGCGGACGCAGGCGGCCACGGTCTCCGGGTCCTGAACCAACTCCGAGCCGAGGACCCGGCCGTCGTTATCGAAGTGGCCGACGGCGAGGAGACGGTCGTCGAACAGCCACCAGTCGTTGCCTCCCACAGGAAGAGCGAGGCCGGTCGGCAGTCGGTGTCGGGGCAGCCAGCGAATGTCCTCGCCTGCCTCCTCATTGAGGCGGGTGGTGGCATGTTCCCAGCGGATGTAGGGGCTGGGCGGCTCGGTGACCACGCGCACTCGCCGAACCGTGCGCCCCTCGCTCGTGACGCGTCGTATCAGCCGCGTCCAGGGCGCCATATAGGAGTAGTCGACGTTCTCACCGTGCAGCCAGCTGGTGAACGGGCTGTCCTCGTCGGGAACGGAGTAGTCGTCCCGCAGCTCCAGGTGGAACGCGTCCCGCTCGAAGCTCTCAAAGAGCTGGTTGCGCTCGGCGCTGGAGATCAGCTCCACGTGGCTCCTCCAGTAGGGCGGTGATCGCGGTCCTGGGGACCTCGACCACGGTCTCGTAGTCCGGGATATCCATCTGGGCCAGGGCGTCCGGGTCGGTCACCTCACGCCCCTGGACGACGAACGTACCGCCCGTCGTCAGGATCATGATCGGGTCCGCCACCCGCCTGATCTCCCCGGCCGGCAGGCCGTCCTCGGTGAGGTGCTCGAACAGCTCTGTGGGCACCTCCACGGCGGTCTCTCCCTCCCGGAGGTCGAGCCGCATCAAGAGGTCGTTCGCGAAGATCCTCCAGCCCTGGACGAGGTAGGTGTCACGGTCGGTGGCGTACAGGGTCGGGCAGTCGCCGACCGTGGAGTTCTTACCAAGGAACCGTAGCTTCATGGTCGTTCCCCTGTCTGCTGCCTTGCAGAGTTTTGCGCGACATGACGATGGTCGGTTCGGTGTTCGAGGCCGTCAATCTGCTTGCCGCAAACTCGCGCAATCTCCTTGGAGCCCGAGCGACGGCCGCTCTACCTTCGATCCGAACCCGAGCAGCCGAGCCGAACAACCCGCCCCACGGCACCGCCCAAACGAAGGAACCCACCCACGCGGCAACGGAGTTGACCCATGCCCCCACCCCCACAGCAGGCACCCGACCCGAACCCCGAAGGCCGCCAGCCCTCCACCTCCCCGGCCGAGGAAGCGACGGACGACCAGGCCCTGACCACCGAGGAACTGCTCGCCAGGGCCAACGACTTGCGCAGCCGCGTCACCAGTCACCACGCGGGGATGGCCCAGTGAACGGCCGCCATCGCCGCCAGCACCTCCCTGCAATCGACGGCCACTTCGCCGGCTTGGCCCTGATCTTTCTGAACGTCTTCGGCCTGGCCTTCATCGGCTACGCCGCCGAGACCACCGCGGCCGTCCCCGACCAGACGACGGCGGCCCCGGACGCCTGACGGCGCTCCCCCACAGACTCCGCCCGACGGCCTGGCGTGTTCTCTGGCTCCCAGTCCCGGAGAACCGCCTACGTGTGGGGCGGACCGTCGCCCGCCCCGGGCGTCCCGCTTCTCGCGGTGGGTGCGGGCGACACCCCGCTGTTCCCCCGGGCCGGTCCAAGATCTCTCCCGCTCGGGGGAACGGCCCCAGCCCACCCCCGAATCCCTCCCGTTGCGAACCCGGAGTGTCCCCATGCCGCAGACCGCCACCGACAGCCCGTCGGCCCCGTCCCCCGAACTCCCGCGCATCACACGCCCGTTGACCGTCCGGGTGACCCTGCTCGCCACCACGCGGGACAACCACGTGCTGATGGTCCGCGATCCCCATGTCGAGGGCGGCTGGCAGTTGCCGAGCGGCACGGTGTCGCCGGGGGACTGCCCGGTGCGGACCGCGCAGCGCCTGAGCGTCTCGCAGACCGGCTACTACCAGGAGGCCACGCACGCGTTGGCCATCACCCTGGAACACGGCCCGTCCGGACTCCCGATCGCGCTGGACTACGTCCTGGACGGCGGCCAGTCGGACATCCCGCCCTGCGACGAGGAGACCCTCACGGCCGGTGCTGGCTGGCGCCCCATGCGGGAGTTGCTGGAATCCCCGCCCCTGGTGCAGAACGCCCTGTTGGCTCTGGCCCACGGTGAGCGTGTCCCCGTCCTGGTCAACGGCGACCAGCCGCCGGCCAGCTGGCCGGCGCCGGAAGGCCCGGACGAGCCCGCCTGATGACGCTGGCGCCGTGCACCTCCAACACCCCGCACCTTCAGCCACCATCCGGAAGGTTGATCACCGTGCCTGACGTTCTCGTTCCCGAACACGTGACGACCTGGGGTCCACGCCGTCTCCCGGTGCCCTACGCCGCGCACTGGAGCGGTGAACGCCCTTATGGGCAGGGGGTGATGATCCGTCCGGACTCGGCCGGCATCTGCTACGGGGACGAGACGCCCGCCGACCGGGACACGTTCGGCGTGCTGTGGGCCCGCATGCGGCAGGCACCCGGCGAAGGGCGCCCGGATTTCCCCTCCATGCACCCGATGCGCCAACGCCAGGTGCAGGCCGAGCGGTTGTGTCAGGTCTGCGGCGAGACCGCAAGCCACACCCGAGAGGGCTGGCTCTTCCTGATGAACCACGACGGCTCGGACATCTACGAGGGAGCGAAGACCACCAAACCCCCGGTATGCCTGCGCTGCGCCGCCCTCGCCACCCGCCACTGCCCCCACCTGACCGACCCGGTCGGCGTCCGCTCCCGCCGCCCCAAGCTTTGGGGGGTCTTCGGCACGATCTACACCCCCACCCCCACCGCATGCCTGCGCCCCCACCACGATCACCACCTCCCCTACGGCGACCGCGCCCTCAACTGGTTCCTCGCCTCCCAGCTCGTCGTCGAACTCAAACGCTGCACCATCGTCGATCTCGACACCGAGTTCAAAGCCATCAACCCATGACCGGAGAAGCCCGCCTCGCTCCCGCTCCTGGCTTCCCTGTCACCGTCGGGATGCTCATCCACGACGCGGCCGGACGGCTGCTGATCGTGCGAGCAGCACGAAGCGGACGCTGGCAACTGCCCGGCGGCCTGGTCGAGACGGGAGAGTCCCCGCGTCAGGCAGCCCGCCGCGAGGTACGGGAGGAACTCGGCCTCGACATACAACCCACCGACCTGGTCGCCGCCGACTGGATTGCACCCCGCACCCCTGGCCGTCGCGCTCGACTCGCCCTCGTTTTCAGCACCCCATCCCTACCCACCGATCTCCTGTGCCGCGTTCGTCTGCAAACCGAGGAGGTCAGCGCCTGGCGCATGGCCCCTCTCCACCAGGCGCAGCGCCTGCTCCACTCCCGTGTGGCTGAACGCCTCCCCACCACGCCCACCGAGCCGCGCGCCACCCTCTACCGTGAACTCCCGCCACCAGAAAGGCACCACCCGTGACCGGCTTCCCGCCCGCCCGCCCGCTGCGTATCGGCACCCGTTCCTCCCCCATGGCCCGCTCCCAGGCCGAACACGTCGCCGGCCTCCTCACGAAACACGAGCCGGAGCTACGGGTGGAGTTGGTGCCGGTGACCACCGAGGCCGACCGCTGGCAGGGAGATCTGGCCAAGCTCGGCGGCAAGGGCCTGTTCGTCAAGCAGATCGACGTCATGCTCCAGCGCGGAGACGTGGACATGGCCGTCCACTGCGTCAAGGACGTCCCCGGCGACCAACCCCTCCCCGATGGCCTCGTGTTCGCCGCCTACCTGCCCCGCGATGACGTCCGCGACGTCCTCGTCTTCCCCGAAGGCTCGACTCACACCACCCTGGCCGACCTGCCACCGGGCGCCGCCATCGGCACCTCGGCCGTCCGCCGCCGCGCCCAGATCAACCGCGTGCGCCCCGACCTCAACGTCATCCGCGTCCGCGGCCTGATCGGCACCCGCATCGACCGCCTCGACGGCAGGAAGCCCGGCGGGCCGAAGCTGGACGCCATGGTCCTGGCCGCATCCGGCCTCGCCCGCATCGGCCAGGCCCACCGCGCCCGCCAGACGTTTACCGTCCACGAGATGCTGCCCCCGGTCGGCGCCGGCGTCCTGGGCCTGGAATGCCGACGTAACGACCACCCCATCGCCGCCCTCCTGACCCGCCTCAACGACGAGAAGACCATGCGCGAGGTCACCGCCGAACGCGTCATGCTCCACGGCCTACGCGGCCACTGCAACTCCCCGATCGCCGGCTACTGCGTCACCGACCCCGACGGCCAACTCTCCCTCAAAGGCATGGTCTTCAACCGCGACGGCTCCCGCTTCGTCCACGCCCACTACTGGGGCGAACACCAAAACGACCCCGCCGTCCTCGGCACCCGCGTCGCCGCCGACCTCCTCCGCCAAGACGCCCGCAACATCATCGAAGGCATCCCCCACTGACGAAATGCGGAGAGCCGTACGCGAGACGATGGGGCGCAAGGAGAATGGCCCACCGGGCACCACATTCCTCCGACAGCAGGCCGCTGAAGCATCCCATCTCCGTGCTGCCGCCAATCAGGAGGGATTATGGCGAATAACATGTGGCAGGCACAATACAACGCTCCAAGTGTGGCGTCCGTCTGTGAGTGAATGCGCTTTCGACACTCCTACGGATGGCTATCGGGCGATGTATGGACCCCACTGAGCGTCCGTACCCGGGCCTGACGAGGGCTTCGGCGTACTCCATCGGCCCCGAGACAACGAATCCCGCCCATAATCGATATATCAAGCGCGCACCTCCGCTCCCTGCTCTGATAACTCATCAAAGTGCCGTCGATACGCCGAGGGGCAAGCCGACGACGGTGCAGTCGGTGCCCCCTATCAAAGAACGTTGCCATTAGCAGCGGCCCTCATTATCAGGTTATATTTCAAGAGTTACGCGGTCGAGGGTGAGTCCACAGGTACGGGTCCGGATGGTCTTCCAGAGACCTCCAGCTTATCGACGTCCATCCCCAGCTGCTCACCAGCATCGACCAACTCAACGAGCAGTTCGCCGGGCGCCCTGACCTTCATATGCACCACACAGCAACTCGGGTTGGAACATAATATGCAACACCGAAAATCACCGCATCCTCGATAGCGGCGGCGAGTCACATGCACGTATCGATATTACTCACGTTCAAACGTCAAGATCACTTCTTCCTTCATCCTTCCGGAAAGCGCATTTTTCGCATTCCCAGGAGGAGGAAGGTAGCGCCGATTTTCAGGAAGTTCCCGGGACAATCGCGATCGAACTCGCAGACCATTCCACTGCCCAAGCCGCCGCAGAATTACCTCGATCGAGATTGGGACCCCATTCATTCGGGCATCAGCCATAACAAACGAGATGGCGCCGCCAGGCTTAACCACTCTCGAAAGTTCACTCATGACTTGATCTATATCAGTCACGTAGCGACCGATGATACGAAGAGATCGATCAGGCAAAGCTCCCTCGAACGAGCACTTCACAATCTCACCAAGAGGTGCCTCAACGGAAATGCCGGTTTCAGATCCGATATTCTCCGCTCGCAGCGACCTGAGGTAGGAAATTGAATACCCCATCCACACCAGGCTTAGGCGATGCCCACGCAGATAGTCGATAGCAATCAAGTAGGGAGGACTAGTCATAACAGCATCGACGCTCTCGCGCCCTAAGGGCAGCTTACGCGCATCAGCACGCAATATCACGGGAACGTCAGAGGAACCCCCTACAGGACGATGCGCCCTTGAATTGCCTACTCGCAGAGCGACCGCCTGGGCAGATGACAGAAACTTGTCAACGGGATCAAATGAAGCGTGGTCTCTCACTCTATGAGGGCGAGAATGCGACACGTCTCTAGCTCGAGACGCCCCAGCGTCTTTGGAAATAATGAGACGTGAGAAGGCACACCACAGCGGCGCCATCAGATGACGTGGCGACTGCTCGATTGCAACCGTCAAAGCCGATAGACGAGATCGCGCCTTGGGGTCAAACCAAAAGTCAATGAACGCGGAGGTCTCTGGGTCGACTTCAACATCACATCCCTCTGACGCAGCTGCCTTCTCGCGCACGACGTACGCTTCTTCGAGAAACTCGTCGAGATGGTAGTCAGCAGCAAGAGTATTTGAGATTAAGAGAGCCAGAGGGTCGGTGTCGCAGCCAAAGGCACGATGGCCGGACCTGGCGGCCATAATCGGGAAGGTACCGGACCCCATCATGGGGTCAAGGACTACGGACCCACCAGCGAGGCTCGCTACTTTAGTGGCCGCTAGTTCCGGAGCCATACGTGCCGGAAAAGGGTGAACAGCGGCTCGGGCAGTGGTCATTGGTTCTCTTCTCCGCGCTGCTTCGGAACCGGAATGGCAACTTTGTACGCTCCGGCAAGTCGATGCGGATACTCATTCAAAGTCTGTCCGAGTTCTCCCAACAGACCTTGAGGAGTCGCATTCAAAGCGACTATTTGTCCGTCGAAATACATCGTGGCCGGCGCCAATGCGGCCAGCCCTCTCACGATGGCAGCAGTCTCGTCGCGGTCAAGATCGATACCTCGACGCTCATAGACTGCAGTCATGATTGTATCGACGGTCACAGGTGTTCGCCGCTCCGAGTATTGCACAAGGAGTTCGATGACTTCGCTAACAGGCGGCGCCGCTGGCGGGTCCTGCTCCTGAACGGCGTCTACGAAGGCCCTTGTACCATCGGGCGTGTGGCTCGCGAAAAGTTCTTGCAGTTTTAGCGGCGTCAGCCTACGCAGAGGAAATAGCTCTACAAGGCGTGCCAGATCTTCCACAGTGATGGGAGTAATGCCGTCATTGCGACAGATATCACCAATTAACGCCTTCTCGTCCCCATCCCCCTGGAAGCCAGGGGCTACCAGCAAGGTGAATCTCGGCGCAACGTCCAAGTTGAATTGCTCAGCAGCTCGCTCGCGGTGAACCCTCAGAACAGAAGTACGGGCTGTTCCAGCTTGAATTCTGGCAGGCCTTTCCGAGGGCTTCTGTTTCTCCGGGTCCAACATTCGCCGAGCATCCGAGCCACTCGACTTGGCATCGTAGGTCAGCGCGTAACTTTGACTGCTTTCTGAGGAGCGCCGCCCAAGCCGTACAGTGGCGATTCCGTCCGGAGTCCCCTTGCCACCAACTCGCTGCACGTGATACCCCATAATACCAAGTGCGTCCGCTACTGCGTCTTCCAACGCCTTTTCATCGTTACTGGAATCTCGCAGGCTCTTGGCAATGACGGGAGCCGATCGCGGATAGTAACTGACGAGATCTCGCAGAAATGCATCTCGCCGCTTCATGATGCGGTTCACGGTCGCGGCATCAATATGCTCATCCAGCATATATGCCTGCGTCAGAAGCTCTGTGAGCCCTAATAGCTGAAGGGCTTCTTAGGTACCGTTATTGTCGATATAATTGCTGATGAACGGATGACTCTGATTGAGGACTGCTGCTCGCCGTTCAGGATCATAGGAGATGAGCCGATTCTGCTCGCTGGAAGGTTCTACCAGAACCTGTTCAAGAACATCTTCTTCGTCTTTGATCAGCTCCATGGGCATCACCGATTCGTTCGGCTTGATACCAAGCGACTCGCGTACCGCCTGATCTCCCTGCGACGCCCTACGCAGCATTCTCCTGAGGGGTCCCTGCGTAAGCCCTGGCGGCGGGTTAGAAATGCGCCCCTGGTGAGTTAATAGTGGCATCTTGTCTTTTTCGTCAAGTGTCGCCAGAATCGAGCGCGCCTTATTGAACACCGCAAGCATGTACTCCTTCAATTCGCGCACTTCGGGAGAGTCTTGGAGACTTTCACGGGGACTAGCCACAAGCCCGTCCAGGTCGTCAGCATTGATGACCATGTTGAAGCGGGTTAGCGTTCCGTGGTGCAGCTCGACGCCTACATTGAAGGTAGGATCGTCGAGGTTGATTAACCGATTCCGCACCCTCACAAAGAAGCCATGACTACGTCCACGCTTCTCGCTGTTCCCCTTCTGCAACGAATCCTTGAACAGTTGCGCCTGCCCCCACACCGTACCGGCAAGCGGCAAGACATAGGCCGGATTTTCCCCGCCGTCCAGTTCAATGCGGCGAGGGGTGCCGATCTGACTGGCCGGCGGCAAAGTCTCCTCCGAGCGACCGACCGTAAATCGCCAGGTCTCTTCTCCCTGAGCCTTTGAAGCTTCGATCTGCTCGCCATTATAAAATAGGTTAAATGAAGGGTTCAATGGCAACGCACTAGAAAGCACCCAGCGCAGGCGACCTTGCTGAATATCTTGCGCCGGCTTCTTCAGGCGTGTCATAACCGCGGCGGTCCAGTGCTTCGGCCCCTTCCCTTCCTCATGAAAGAGGAAGTTCATGGCCGAGCTCGAACGTGCCCCATAATCTCGCAGATTGGCATAAAGCGCTTCGCGCGCTTCATCTCGAGTGAGCTCAGCGACTTCAAGATTGAGCACGTGAGGATCGCTCATATCACCTTGGACCATTTGATAGTCCATGGTGACCGCCCGATAAATACCGTCCTTTAGGACGATGTACGTCAGTTCTTCCGCAAGGACATACGTAGCGAGCTTCCCGATACCGAACTTGCCAATCGGCTCGCGCTTCCCGCGAAGTGCTTCATCTCGCTTTTTTGACTTCCCGATCCGCCAAAGGTCTTGGAGACCCTGGACATCCATCGATTCGCCATCATCGATGACCAAGATGGAAGCATGATGAGTCGAAAGGTCACCGGGCATATACACCCAGACATGCTCCGCGCCGGCATCATATGAATTCGAGACGAGTTCTTCGAAAGTCTTATTCGATGAACTATACAACCCTTCAGAGAACCGCTCGATGATGGCCAGAGAAATTCTGACTGGCACGAGGTCGGTCGTTCCGGCAGAAGCAAGAACGAAAGAGGCCGGGCTAACACTGGCTTCTCCACCAAAAGTTAGCTGCTCTGACTCGCCATTAGCGGGCTCCAACATCGCCCCTACACTCCCCCACCTCGGTGAATGTTTCACACAGCCGGTATCCAGCTACTGATTGTCTATGCTCGGCGCCACAGAGTCTATGGGGCAGCCGGGCTGTCTGCCCACGAAACCGGCGAGTTGATCGCATGCCCGTGTCAACGCTCCCCACCAGGGACGTTGCCCCCGCCTCCAGCGCCTGCACGCGTGCGCACTCGACGCTTTGCCACCCCTTGCACATGGCCGCGGGTCGGCACGGGACCGTCTTCAGTCCGTGCCCGCTGCGTGCCCGATGGGACGGTCAGTCCCGGGTAGCAGGGGTCTCCGAGCGGCTTGATGAAGGCTGAGAATGCGTGCGTTCATGCAGATCAGACGCCATACCGCGCCCATCTGGCGCTCTGATTCCCAAGCTCAGAGCGCGAGTTCGATTCTCGTCGCCCGCTCCATCTCAAACCCCCAGGTCAGTGGCCTGGGGGTTGTTTGCTGAGCGAGGCCGGCATGGGGTCGCGTGCCAGATCCGGGCCGAATCCGGGGCCGGGAGTGGCTTCTGGTCGTACCGAGGTCGATCAGGAGCTGGGAGACCTGCTGGGAGGTCATCGAGTTCCTCGGTCGGCGTGCAGTGCTCGTAGGCCACCGGCCGCGAGACCGCCGCGCGTTCCGCCAGCCGCGCGGGGGTGAGCGCACTGGTGCGCTCGGCGCGGATGATCGCGAACGCGGTGTCCAGCAGTGGGGCCCGCCGCTGCTCCCTGCTCATGCGCCGCCCAGTCGCCATGTCGCTCCGGCACCTCCACTCTTCGGCCCTCGTTCCGCAGGAACCCAAGCGTCAAGCCCCGACGGTCGGGCGGACGTCGCCCCCCGTCAGCTCCGGCTTGGGGCCCGCACCTCCCCGTACCTGGAGGCTGAACGGCAGACCGAGAAAGCAGTCGTGCGCGACATAGCCGAGCCCGTGGCGTCGTTCAGGGATGTCGCCGAGCGGGTGCGGCGCGTGAGCGGTGAGCGCACCCGGTCGAAGTCTCTGGTCCGAGGACCGACCCGCGGCTGGCTGGTCAGGAAATCGCACCACTGCGGGAGGCGGGATCTCGGGGAATCATCACCACATGACTCAGGAGTCCGGGCTCTTCGAGACCCGCTCGTCCCACGCGGTCTCCTCTCCGTCACCGCGGTGGTCGAGGTCGAGACGCTGTCGTGGGAGCCCTCGCGCTGGTGAGCGTTGTGCGGCCCGCGCTCCGTCGCTGTAGGAGTCCTGACGTTGTCGCGCGACCCGGCGGGCTCGGCGGAAGGCCGAGCCCGCCACGTCGGCTCCATGCCGGAGCCGGAGTCGTGTCACGCCGTCAGCGCTGCAGTGTCAGCAGGCCTGGGCGGTAGGGGAGGAGACCGTAGTCGCCGCCGGAGTTGGGGCTGCGCCCCTGGTAGAGGAACTGCAGATTGCAGGGGTCAATGGTCATGGTCTGATCGGCGCTCGTGCGAAGCAGTTCACCGTGGCTGATGTCGTTGGTCCAGGTGACGCCGCTGTTGGCCTTGCCGGCGAAGGGGTTGCTCTCGGTCACGGCCTGGGGTGTCCACGAGCCGTTCAGGCTGGTGGCTGTGAACGAGCGGAAGTAGCGGCCCTGCGAGCCGATCGCCTCGACGATCATGAGGTAGCGGTTCTCGCCCTGAAGCTTGTAGACCTGCGGGCCTTCGAACAGGTTGTTCTGCGTATCGCTCATGATCACGGTCGAGGTCGAGCCGAAGCTGCTCGGAAAGTTCCCGATCGGCATACTGGCCCGGTAGATCCTGCCGTTGTCACCGGCGAAGAACAGGTACATGTTCGTGTCGTCAGCGATGAGCGTCTGGTCGATGGGACCGGTCGGGGAGTCGGAGATGCTTCCGGAGAAGAGCTCCTGCTCGGCTGACCAGCCGTTCGGGTTGGTCGGGTCGCTTGAGGTCCGGTAGGAGAAGGAGGTCCTGCCCCATTGGTAGGCGAGTACCCAGATGTCCTTCGGCGCGAAGTAGAAGAGCGTGGGCGCGACGGTGGAAGCTGACATCGTGTTCTGGCTGGCCGAGGCCATCTGCGACCAGTTGCCGAACAGGCTGAAATTCATGGAACCCCAGCTCGTCCCTGTGTCGTGCGTCGTCGCGTAGACGAGGTGCTGGCCGTTGTAGGGGGCGACGGTGAAGTCCTTGAGCGAGACCCACCCCGGCTTGGGCTCCGCCAGCGCGCCCGTTGATGTCCAGCGGTATGTCGATGGCAGAGCGCACGGGCCGGGGTTGCCCTCGCCGACCTTGACGAGCTCCCACTGCTGATTGGCGCCGTCCCAGTCGTCGTACTGGACGATGTTCGCGCTGTCGGCGGTGGAGGCGCCCTGTACTTCGAGGGCCTTGTCGCTGTGGCGCGAAATGAACCTCACGTAGCCGTCAGAGCTGTCGGCCAGCCGCCACTGCTGGTTGGTGCCGTTCAGGTCGGCCCACTGGACGATCGCGCCGCCGTTCTCGGTGGACCAGTTGTGGATGTCCAGGACCTTGCCGGAGTGGCGGGACTTGATGCGGTAGTAGCCGTTGCCGGAGTCGACGAACTGCCACTGCTGCTGGGCCTGATCGTTCCTGGTCCACTGGGTGATGCGGGCGCCATCGCCGGTCGCCTGGTTGTAGACGTCAAGGGCCTTGCCGCTGTTGCGGTTGACCAGCACATACGAGGCGTCGGGGTCGATGGTCGCCGCGCTGGCGGGCTGGGCACCGAGGAAGGTGGCCACGAGCAGTAAGGGCGCAAGGATGGTGAGCAGGCGTCTCAGGCGGAGCGGGGACGGACGGCGAAGCCACATAAGGGGCATCCCTTTCTGGGGTCGGGGGTGAGGTGACCCGGATGAACCGGAGCGGCCGCCCCGGGGGTCGGGGACGGGAGAGGTGCGAAAGCGGCCGCGTATGCCGAAGAGTTGGTGCGCTGGGCGCTCAACCGGAGCGCTTCGCCGTGGACGGAGACGAGGGATACCTCCTGCCTTCAGCTGGCCCAGCTGACGACCCGTTGTGACGGCTGCCGCCAGGCGCCGTCACGCCAGCGGATCCACTGGGCGTCCGTTGGGTGTTGGCCATGGAGACCTCCGAGGCGGGAAGCGTCAAGCATCGAAAACTTACGAAACTTCACGGACTCCTTGGCGCCACAAGGTAGGAACATGTGACCTCCCGGTCAAGGCCTGTAACCCATCTGTCCACAAACAGCACCGCTCCTTCAGGCTTGAGGGAGCCCGTCCGACCCTGGCCGGCACTCGACCTCGCGCGACCGGCCGGCCCATGGACCTACCGCCTCAGGGGCCGCTCAAGCTTGCCGACCTGCTGTTTCGATCCTTTCGTGGGGTCCGTGCCAACGGCCACCACCGACGGCGGCGCCGGGGGGCCGGCGGTACTCGTCCAACTCACCAGGCTTCCGGAAATTTTCGGTCGAGACGCGCAACATTTTCCGCGAGGAGGATTGACGAGCCACCGTCAATCCCTCAATCTCGCTGTCTGAGAAGACAGTTGCCGTTCGAGCTTCGAACGGTCCGCCCCGAGCGATCTGTGGTGCACGGCGGAGCCGCGCACCACAGCACCCGCGCCACCCCGTTTCCGATCCGGTGAGGTTCCCGCCAGCGCATCCTGGCTCTTCGCACAATTGGAGAGGTAAGCGACGCCGCGTGGCGGTCCGCCGGTTGAGCCGCCATGGAGTAGCCCCATGCCTCTGTCGAAATCCCGCCACGGCCCCGCGTCCGGTACGCGCGGCCGCGGTCGGCCACTACGGCCACCACGGCCTGGCGTCGGCGTCGCTTATCTTCCCCGCCGAAACCGCTGCCCCTCGGCACGCCCATGGTGTCCGGTGATCCCGTAATGCCCGGGTTCCGGCCGCCTCGTCCGCCTGCCGCGTGGGGGCGGACGACGCCTCCGCCGCACTTCAGCCCTTCCGTGACGTCTACCTTGGAGGCACAGTCATGGGCTCGTATGCCATAGCTCCACCCACCGCCCGCCGGAAGTTCCGCGGTCTGCTGATAGCGCTGGTCGTCGGCGTCCTCGGGGTGGTCGGTTCACTGGTCACCCCGCCGAGCGCACACGCCGCCGAGAGCACGCTCGGCGCCGCGGCGGCGCAGAGCGATCGTTACTTCGGCGTCGCCATCGCCTCGGGCAGGTTGAACGACTCGGTGTACACGAGTATCGCGAGCCGCGAGTTCAACTCGGTGACGGCCGAGAACGAGATGAAGATCGATGCCACCCAACCCCAGCGGGGACAGTTCAACTTCACCGCCGGTGACCGCGTCTACAACTGGGCGGTGCAGAACGGCAAGCAGGTGCGCGGCCACACCCTGGCCTGGCACTCCCAGCAACCCGGCTGGATGCAGAACCTCAACGGCGGCGAGCTGCGCCAAGCGATGATCGACCACATCAACGGCGTGATGACCCACTACCGCGGCAAGATCGTCGAGTGGGACGTCGTGAACGAAGCCTTCGCCGACGGCGGTTCGGGAGCCCGGCGCGACTCCAACCTCCAGCGCAGCGGCAACGACTGGATCGAGGTCGCCTTCCGCACCGCGCGCGCCGCCGACCCGGCCGCCAAGCTCTGCTACAACGACTACAACGTCGAGAACTGGAACTCGGCCAAAACGCAGGCCATGTACGCCATGGTTCAGGACTTCAAGCAGCGCGGCGTGCCGATCGACTGCGTCGGCTTCCAGGCGCACTTCAACGAAGGCAACCCCTACAACAGCAACTTCCGCACCACCCTGCAGAGTTTCGCCGCGCTCGGCGTCGACGTGTCCGTCACCGAGCTCGACATCCAGGGCGCCTCGCCCACGACCTACGCCAATGTGACCAACGACTGCCTGGCGGTCGCGCGCTGCGTCGGCATCACCGTCTGGGGTGTGCGCGACAGCGACTCCTGGCGATCGCAGCACACGCCGCTGCTGTTCAACAACGACGGCAGCAAGAAGCCCGCCTACGACGCCGTCCTCAACACGCTCAACGGCGACTCGTCCACGCCCACTCCGGGTGGGCAGATCAGGGGCGTCGGTTCGGAGCGGTGCCTGGACGTGCCCGACTCCAGCACCGCCGACGGCACCCAGGTCCATCTGTGGGACTGCCACGGCGGCACCAACCAGCAGTGGACGCACACCGCCGAGGGCGAGTTCAGGGTCTACGGCAACAAGTGCCTGGACGCCGGCGGCACCAGCGACGGCACCAGAGTCCAGATCTACAGCTGCTGGGGCGGCGACAACCAGAAATGGCGCGTGAACTCCGACGGCTCCATCGTCGGCGTCCAGTCCGGCCTCTGCCTCGACGCCACAGGCTCCGGCAACGGCGCCGCGCTCCAGCTCTACTCCTGCTGGAACGGCAGCAACCAGCGCTGGACCGTCACCTGATGGGGCCGGTCGCGGCCAGAGTCGCTGACAGAGTCGCTGACAAAGGAGTGAATCGATGAAGATCTATGGTGCGGCTCGCTCCGCCCGCCCACACGGATCTCGATGGTGGTCCCGGGTCACCGCCATGCTGGCGGCGGTCCTCGCGACTGGCCTGCTCACCTCGTTGATCACCACGCCCGCCCAGGCGCTGTCGGCGTCCGCCGAGGCCGCGGCGGTGGACACAGACGCCTGGTACGTCCTGGTCAACCGCAACAGCGGCAAGGCACTGGACGTCGCGGGCCCCTCGACCGCCGACGGCGCCGCGGTCCAGCAGTGGACGCGCCACGACGGAACCAACCAGCAGTGGCAGTTCGTGGACTCCGGCGACGGCTTCTACCGGCTCAAGGCCCGGCATTCGGACAAGGTTCTCGACGTCGCCAACGCCTCGACCGCCGACGGTGCCGCGGTCCAGCAGTGGGCCGACCACAACGGGACCAACCAGCAGTTCAGCCTGGCCGACTCCGACGGGGACCACGTCCGGCTGATCAACCGCGGCAGCGGCAAGGCGGTAGAGGTGCGGGACGCCTCCACCGCCGACGGCGGCAGCATCATCCAGTACGCCGACCACAACGGCACCCACCAGCAGTGGCTCATGATCAAGCTGTCGTCCGGTGGCGAGGACGGATGCGGCAGCACCCCGGGGCTGACGAGCGGCACGCACACGATCCAGAGCGGCGGCAAGAGCCGCAGCTTCATCCTCAGAGTCCCTGACAACTACGACAACAACCACCCCTACCGGCTGATCTTCGCCTTCCACTGGCGAGGCGGAACCGCCCAGGACGTCGCCTCTGGCGGAACGAGCGGGACCGCCTGGTCCTACTACGGCCAGCAGGAACAGTCGAACAACACCGCGATCCTCGTCGCCCCCCAGGGCCTCGACAACGGATGGGCCAATCCGGGCGGTGAGGACGTCACCTTCGTCGACGACATGATCCAGCGCATCGAGGCCGGCCTCTGCGTCGACCCGGCACAGCGTTTCGCCACGGGATTCAGCTGGGGCGGCGGCATGAGCTACGCACTCGCCTGCGCCCGGGCGAACGACTTCAGGGCCGTCGCGGTCATCGCCGGCGCCCAGATCAGCGGGTGCAGCGGCGGCAACGAGCCCATCGCATACTTCGGAATCCACGGCATCAGCGACTCCGTCCTCAACATCGCGCAAGGACGGTCCCTGCGCGACAGGTTCGTCAGCAACAACGGCTGCACTTCCCAGAGCCCGAGCGAGCCCGCGCCGGGGAGCCAAACGCACATCACCACCTCGTACTCGAACTGCGGTGCCGGGTACCCGGTCCAGTGGGCCGCGTTCGACGGAGACCACATCCCCGGTCCGGTCGACGGCTCCCCCGGCGAAAGCGGCGTCGCCACCTGGACCAAGGGAGAGATCTGGAGGTTCTTCGCACAGTTCGAATGACACATCCGCGTAAGGTCCGGTGGGCCGCGGGGGCCCTTGTGGCCCGGTGAGCCGTGCCCGACGCGTGCCCGTCAGAGCGGGTGTTCACGGTCAACGGCGGTTCTCCGTGGCCTGCCGGACCGTCGCCGTCGGCGGCGGTCCGGCGGGTCAGCGACCACGGGCGCGCCAAGAGCTCAGTGCTTCCCAAGCTCAGAGCGCGAGTTCGATTCTCGTCGCCCGCTCTCACGGTTAAGGCCCAGGTCAGGGACGGTGTCCCTGACCTGGGCCTTCGTCGTGGGGCGAAGCTCGAATATCTGAGGATCGGTAACGCATTGCCACCTCCCACACCCCCTCGGTAGCGTTCACTGGGTCTTGGGGACGCGGCCTTGGGGGGAACGCGATGTCTCGACCGTCTGACTGGTCACCGGTGGACATGGGCCGGGATCCCACGCCTGGCGACCCGGACGAAGTCCGCGAGCTGGCGGACAACCTGCAGGGGTTCGCCGACGATGTCGGCGAGGCATTGGGGAAGATCCGAGGGCTGGCCTCCGAGCGGGCGGTGTTGGACTGGGCTGGGTTGTCGGCGGACGCGTTCCGGCGTGAGTTCGACGGCGTGCCCGACAACCTCACCAAGCTCGAAGAGTCCTACTCCCTGTGCTCACAGGCCCTGCAGGGCTACTGGCCCAAGCTCCAGACCGCGCAGGGCATGGCTGACCGTGCGCTGGATCGGGCGGTCACCGCTCAGGCCGACCTCGCCACCGCCCAGTCCGCGTTGGGCGACGCCACCGACTGGGTCGGCCGCGCCGGCGACGAAGCCGAACGCCTCCAGCGCGAAGGCGAACGCGACAACGCCGAACCACCCGACGAGGCCGACGTCCGCGCCACCACCCGCGACGCGCAAGCAGCCGAAGCAGCCGCCACCGCGGCGCAGGGCCGGGTCAACGACGCCGAGGAGCGGCTTTCCGCCGCACGCCAACTGGCGCTGGACGCCCAGGAGATGCGTGAGGAGGCGGCACGAGAGTGCGCCCGCGACGTCAACGAGGCGTCCGACGCGGGTATTCAGAACCGGCGTTGGTGGGAGAAGGCCATCAAATGGGTGACCGACAACTGGGACACCCTCGTTGAGATCTGCAAGGTCATCGTCGCCGTCCTCGGCATCGTCGTGATGATCATCGGCGGGCCGCTGGCCTGGGTCGTCCTCGCCGCGGCACTCGTCGTCCTCGCCGACACCCTCGTCAAATACGCCAGAGGAGAAGCCGGGCTCCTCGACGTCGCCTTCGCAGCCCTCGACTGCATCCCCGGCATGAAGGGGCTGACGACCCTCGGCGGCTTGGCCCGCGGATTCCGGTCAGCGGCACGAACCGGTCTGAGGGGCATGTCCTCCGGCGTCCAGGGGTTGGGGCAGGGGCTGCGCCACCTGGGGCGCGAGTTCCGGCGGCTCCTCTGCAAGAACGACCCCGTCGACATGGCCACCGGCGAAGTGGTGATGTCCGTCACCGACGTGGAGCTGTCCGGCAGGTTGGACCTGCTGTTCCGCCGGGTGCACCGATCCGGTGTGGCTAACGGCGTCTGGCTTGGACCTGCCTGGTTCTCCACCCTTGACCAACGGTTGGTCCTGGACGACAACGGCGTGCGGTTCTTCGCCGAGGACGGCATGGTGCTGCACTACCCGGTTCCGCTTGCCGACGGGGAGACCCCGGTGCTGCCGGTGGAGGGACCACGCTGGGACCTGATGTGGGACGGCGAGTCTCGCGGCCGGCTGACGGTCCGACAGTACGAGAGCAACCGGACGCTTCACTTCGAACCGGTGGCCAGCGACGCCAGCCGGCTCTCCCTGGTCGCTGTCGCCGACCCCAACGGCAACAGGCTCGACGTGCGGTATGACCCGGTCGGCCTCCCCGTACTGCTGGAACACACGGGGGGCTACCGAATAGGACTGACCATCCGGAATGGACGGCTCCGCGAGTTGGTCATGCTGAGCGCCCCGGAACGCCCCGTGCTGCGGCGCTACGAGTACACCACCGACGGCGAGTTGAGCGGCGTGCGGAACGCCTCCGGAGATCTGTTCACGCTGCGCCACGACACGCACCGACGGCTCACCGGCTGGGAGGATCGCAACGGCAACTCGTTCACGTACAGCTATGACGAACGGGGCCGCTGTATTCGAACAGGTATGCCGGACGGCACGCTGCACAGCACCATCGCCTATCCGAACGGCACCGGAACGACCGAGTACACCGATTCCCTCGGCCATGTGACGTCGTTTCGGTTCGACGACGCCTACCGGTTGGAGAGCGAGACCGGCCCTCTGGGCCACGTCACCCGTTACCGCTATGACCGTTACGACAACCTGCTGCGGCGCACCGACCCGTTGGGCCGGACGGCGGAGTACGCCTACGACGACTGGGGGCAGTTGGTCTGGTGCCGTCGGCCGAACGGTGGCGAAGTCACCGTCGATTACGCGGCTCCGGGATTGGAGGCGCGGGTGGTGGAAGCCGACGGCTCGGCCCGCGAGCAGACGTTCGACGGGGCGGGCAACCGCACCTCGTACACGGATCCGTCAGGGGCCACCGTGCGTTACGGCTACGGCCTCCGGGGGATGCTGGAGTCGATCACCGATCCCTCGGGAGCCATCACTCACATCGAGTGTGACGCGCGGGTCTGCCGACCCGTTCGGTGGGTCCGCTTGGGCAGACGTTCACGGAACAGCGCGACGCCTTCGGGCGACCGGTGCTGGTCGAGGAGCCGGACGGCACGCTGTTCCGGCTCCGGTGGGACACCGAGGGACACCTGGTCGCGGTCACTGATGCCGCCGGCCACACCCGCACCTGGGAGTACGACGGGCAGGGCAACCGCGTCGCCTACACGGACCCCGGCGGTGCCGTACACCGGGCCGTGTACAACGCTTTCGGCCAGCGCGTCAGCAGCACGGCGCCGGACGGTACCGAGACCAGGTACGAACGGGACAGCGAGCTGCGACTGGTCGGTATCGTGGCTCCCGACGGCAAGAAATGGCGAAGGACCTACGACGAGGCCGGTCGGCTCGTCGCGGAGTTCGACTTCGACGGCCGCGCGACCACCTACTCCTACGACGCCGCGGACCAGCTTGTGTCCCGGCGGAACGCCTCGGGACAGGAAGTGCGGTACCAGCGGGACGCACTGGGACGGATCGCGGTCAAGGAGTCCGGACGAGACCGCACCGAGTTCCGCTACGACCGACTCGGACGACTTCAGTCGGCGACTGGGCCGTGGTCCGAGTTGCGACTCGACCGGGACTCGGTGGGGCGCGTCATCGCCGAGCACCACAACGGCCGGGCACTACACCAACGCTTCGACACAGCGGGACGGTTGGTCTCACGCACCACGCCGAGCGGACACCACACAAGGTTCGTACATGACGCGGCAGGTCGGCCAACGTGCCTCGTCTCGAACGAGGTCAGCACGGAGTTCGACTACGACGCGATGGGGCGTGAGATCGGGCGCCACGTGCACCACGGCCCCACGCTGCGCCAGGAGTGGGCACGCGAGGGGCGGCTGACCAGGCAGACGATCATCGCTCCAGATGGTCGGTCCAGCGAGCGTGGCTTCGTCTATGGTACGAACGGCCTGCTGAGGGAGCTGCACGATGACACGCGCGGGCGGCTGACGCTCGACAGCGACCCACTGGGCCGGGTCACCGCCGTGGCAGGCGAGGACTGGTGGGAGAGCTACACCTACGACTCCAGGGGCTACCAGACGGAGGCTGCCTGGGCAGGTGACGACGATGCCGGCGTGGCGGGCCAACGGGCCCACAAGGGAAGCCTGTTGCTGTCTGCCGGCGACACTGCTTTTGGCTACGACCCTGCTGGCCGCACCGTGCGGCGCACGCGGCGGCACAGTTCCCGTCCGCCCTCGGTGTGGCAGTACCGGTGGAACGCCGAAGACCAGCTCACGGAAGTGCGAACGCCGGAGGGCGATGTTTGGGAGTACCGCTACGACCCACTTGGCCGTCGCTTTGCCAAATGGTTGCGGGACGCCCGGGGACGAGCCGTCAACCGCACGGACTACGTCTGGGCCGGCACCACCCTGGCGGAGCAGACGGAGTTCTCCGGTTCGGCGGCACCGCGCACTACCTCGTGGGACTACCTGGCTGGCGTCCCCATCGCGCAGACGGTCACGACCGGTGCGCTGAGGCTGGACGAGCAGCAGGATTATGACCGTGCGTTCTACAGCATCGTCAGCGACCTCGTGGGGACACCAACTCACCTTGTCGACACGAGCGGCGATGTCGTGTGGCGAAACGACACCTCCCTGTGGGGCGTCCCGGCCCCTGACCGTGGAGGGGAGGTCCAAGGCGGTGCCGCCGACTGCCCTCTTCGCTTCCCGGGACAAGTCCTCGACGCCGAGAGTGGCCTGCACTACAACCACTACCGGTACTACGACCCTTCCGTCGCCCGGTACTGCACTCCCGACCCACTCGGCCCACGACCACAGGTCAACCACTACGGGTACGTCCCCAATCCGCTGCACTGGAGGGACCCGCTCGGACTTGAGGGCGACGGCTACCTGTACCGCGGCCTCTGCCGCGACCACTACAAGTTCTCCGAGGGCATGGAGGGACGAGCGGTGCCTCTCGGGGGCGACGCGGACGCCGCCCTACACAACGGTGGGAATACCAACAGTAATCTCACCTCCTGGACCACTGACTTCGAAGATGTGGCCCTGGACGCCGCCGATGAGTTGGGCCCAGGAGGCATTGTGCTGAGAATTCCCGAGGACCACGTTCCCGCCGACCGATTCGTCGAGTCGCAAGACATCTACGGCGAGAGCGAGTACCTCATCCGGGACGAGGTCACCGGCGCGGAAGTCACCACGGACCGGGGAAGGTCGTGGTTCCAGTGTCCGGGCTGAGCCAGTTGAACCAGAAGGTCACCGAGGCCGTGGCATCGTACGAGCGGTCGCCGGCCCTGGCCTCCCTGCTGGTAACAGTGACCCACGTACGGGGTGCTGACGCGGACATCCCTGTCGATTCCCTGCGCCACACCTACCGCCGAAGGGGGAGCCGGCTTCCCGCCGGCTCGTCACTGCGGCAGGAGGTCGAGGCTCTGCTGCACAGGCTCGACGAACTCGACGGCGCTCCGGTGAAGCTGGTGACAGCCACGGGCAGTACGGGCGCGACGACCCTGGTGCTGCTCGACCGACATATGACCCGGGTGCTCTTCTGGTCGCCCATGTGGGTAGCGGGCTAGGGTCTGTCGGAATGTCGAGTTCACCGGGTGGGGCGCAGGCTGCGATTCCAGAGGAGTACTGCGCGGAGTTCGAGGCCGGCTTGATAGTTGGCGGGGTCCATGTCGTAGCGAAGTGGCCAGGCCCCGCCAGGCTTTGATCTTGCTGATGCCACGTTCGACGTGGTGCGCTGCCTCTCCGGGATCGTCGAACCGGGGCCCTCGTCCTGGCCGACGCGGGCGTTGAGGTTCCGGCCCCCGACGGCACACTCCGCGTCGACTGGATCAAGCGGCACGAGCGCTTGGTGGACATCCTCGACCCGCCACACAACGCCAAGGTGCAGCTCTCGGGCCCACTGTCTCCCCCGTGCGCCACGGGAGGCGCCTGCGTTCCACGGCCGGGCACTGACATGGGGAAACCGGAGAGCCGAGCCACGGGCGGCGACGTGGAGGGGCCTGCACAAGAAGCGCCAGCGGACGAGAGCGGCCACCATAGGACCACGGTGCCGACCGGGTCGTCGAGCGGCATGTTGTTGACTTCCCCGGCGGTGATCACCAGCAGGTCGGCCTTCTTGCCCGGGGTGAGCGAACCGGTCACCGCGTCCAGACCGTTGGTGCGCGCGCTGGAGCGTGGCGAAGCCGAGTACGTCCCGCACGCCGATCCGGTCGGGCGTGCGCCGGTGCCGTACGCGCCGTGTACGGCACGCATGCGCTGCACGGTTGTGCGGGGTGCGCATCTGCGTGAACATGTCGCCGGCCAGGGCGACTTCGACATCCGTGCTCAGCCCCGGCCGCACTCCGGCGGCAAGCGCCTCGTCCACCGCGGGGATCGTGGTGTCCAGACCGAGCTGGGCGTCGGTCAGCCCCGTGGCGTGGATGAGAGTGACCCGGGGGCCGAGCGGTCCCTGTCCGGCCCAGGCGCGCACCGCGTGCGAGGAGGAGGCGCCGAGCACCGCGTCGACGCTGACGCCGATGTCCAGTTCGCCGGCCACCCGCGCCAGCGCCGGACCGTAGGCGAGTCGTGGTCCGGCGATCTCGTCGGTGGCGAGGGCGGCCAGCCGCAGGGTTAGCAGCGGACTCGCGCGGCGTTCCCGCAGGCGGCCCAGATCCTGCGGCCACTGACCGTCCCACGGCCCGAAGTGCGGGGCCATGAAGGCCTGTACGCATGTCCTCGGGGCCGTACGCGAGGGCGTGCCCGGCCAGGGTGGTCGTGACATAGGCGCCGAGGTCCGCGACGTCCGGCATGCTCCTGCGCAGCGGCGCCTGCCACGCGTGCCGGTGGGTGTCCACGAAACCGGGGGTGAGCACGCGGCCGGTGGCATCGATCACGACGGCGTCGGCGTCCGTGCCGGCGTCCAGCCGCCGGCCGACGGCCGTGTCGCCCTCGATCAGCACGTGGCCCGGGTTCAGGGCGCCGACGACGCGGCACACCGCTCGGGAACGCCACCACTGGAAGGTCGCCCCGACCGAGCGCGTGGAGCTGCCCGGGTGACCGGCCGCCAGGCGGTCGGACGGCGGCGCGGTGCGGGAACCGGTGCCGCTCTCGCGCCGCTGGTACTCGCGCTGGTGGCGGGCTGCGGCTACCAGAGCGACGTGCCGCCCGCAGAGGGCCCGGCGACCGCCGCGGGCCGTGCCCCCTCGTCCGAGTCCTCCATATCCGGAGCGGAGACCATGAACAGCGAAGAGCACCCCCACCCCTACGTCGGCATGTGGGTCACCGTCGACGGGCACATCCGCCAGCGGCTGTCGGCGGACGGGCGGTACGACGAGGCGCGCGGCGAACGTGAGGGCGCCTACACCGGCAGCTACCGGATCAGCGGCAAGCGCATCATGTACCGGGACGACACCGGTTTCACCGCCGACGGTGAGTTCGACGGCGACGTGCTCCACCACGCCGGCTATGTCTTCCACCGGCGGGCCGACAGGCCCAGGAGCGACGCCCGGTAGCGGGTGGCAGGAGAGTTCCGAGCCGGGTCCCGAGCGTCCGCGGGCACGTCAACGGGCGTCGGCGGACGCGGCCCACGCCGGGGCGGATGTCGAGCGCGCCGGGGGGTACGGGGACGGCGCTCGGTCGACGTCAGGTCGTCGGTTGCTCGGTCTCGATGTGAAGGTGGTGGCGGGCGAAGTCCAGGGCTTCGTCGCGTTGTTCGGGAGAGTCCGCCTCGATCAGGAGGTGGCCGGCCCGCTGGAGTGAGGAGGTCAGTGGTGCGATCGTGTCGCCGGGGCCGAGGTCGAGGGTGAGCCGGGAGACCGCGGGATGGTCGCGGACCCGGTCCGCTCCCGAGATCTGTCGGATCCTGCCGGGCGGGCCGGTGACGAACATGACGGCGGTGTGCGAACGGAGTTCGCGCCCGCGTAGCCCCGTCACGGGCAGGCCGGCCGCAAGCCGGACCACGGCCTCGTACGGGTCGAAGTCATAGGCGCGACCCACCGCTTCGATGATGTGGTCGCCGGGCGTCCGGACCGCGACCTCGATCAGCACGGGCCCGTCCGGCCCGATCCGGAACTCCAGATGGACAAGCCCCGTCCGCATACCGAGGGCACGCAACACTCCCCGGGTCAACTCCTCGACCTGGCGGGCCGTTTGACTTTCGAAGCGGTGGCCGATGCGATGGCATAGCTCGACGAAGTACGGCGGCGGAGTCGTCTCCTTCGCGGTAACGGTCTCGAAAAGCACCTCGCCCTCCCCGACCAGGGCTTCCCAGCTGTACTCGGGGCCCGCCACCAGGCGCTCGACCAGCAGTTTCCCCTCGCCCGAACGGCGATCGACGACGTCGTCCAGCTCGGCCTTGTCGGTCACCAGCTCAACTCCGATGCTGGCACTGGCGCTTACCGGTTTGACGACGACCGGGAGTCGGTCGCGCATCCACTGGCGCGCCTCGCCCAGTTCGCGGGTGAGCAGGTGCTCGGGCTGGCGCACGCCTTGCCGGGCGCAGGCGGCGCGTTGGAGCGCCTTGTTGCGGGAGAGCAGTGCCGCGTGCAACGAGGGCCCCGGCAGGCCCAGTTGATCCTGGGCCAGTGCGCCGGCGAGCACCTGCGATTCGGCGAAGGCCACGATGGCGTCAGGTGACGGGGCCGCGGCGAGCGCCGCTGCCATGCCGCCGTACCAGGACTCGTCCAGGATCGCCTCGTCGATCCGGTGATAGGCGGCCCCGGGGACCTCGGTGCCGGGGATCGTGTCCACGATCCTCAGTCGGCAGCCGAGCCTGGCCGCCGCGTCCGCGTATGGCCGGCCCATGACGCCGATGCCGACCAGAAGCAACTCGTTCATGTGACTCCCCCCGAGCGGGCCGCCGAGCGGGCCCCCGAGCGGCGACTTCGCCCCATCGAAGCCCTCTCGCAGCTCCCCGCAGCTCGCGCGCGCCGCTCACGCGCAGCTCACTCAAAGTCCCCTTGAAGTCCCCTTGCAGGCAACACTAACACGCACCCAAAGCCTCACCCATAGTGACGTCGTAGCCAGGCTAAACCTCCTGACAGGAACTCAAATTTCCCGTTGACAGGGCGAGTTGGGTGAGGAATTCTCACCGCAGTGCGATCTTCAGCATCTGACCGGCTTTGGATCGATACTTGGCTTCTAACCGCAACACGGCAAACAGGCAAGTAGCACACTGGCGGGTGATTTCAGCGTTATGCATAGTGTGGGCGACGATGTCCCGAACGAGCCCTGGGCTCTGCTGCCCGTCGTGGCACTGCGCCATGCGGGCTTTCCACTCGATCTGCTCGACCGGTTGACCCATCCCACCACCCGGGACGAGACCACCGAGCTGCGGGAGGCCGTCCGGCGTGTGGTGGCGGCGGGTTCGGCACTCACGGACAAGCTGCGCGGCACGCCTGAACTCGCCGCCGCCGGCCCCCGGATCGGTATGCGCGCCGCGCTGTCGGAGGGCGTACCGCACGCGGCGGAGTACCAACGCGCCCGGACCGCGCTGGTCGAGGCGTGGGAGCGATTCGAAACCCGCCACCAGGCGCGGTTGGAGTCCGGCTGGCGGCAGGTCGCCGCGGCCTTCCGGGCGGATGACGCGCTGCGCGAGGTCCTGCTGCTGTCCAATGACGCGCACTACCCCCGCTTCGCCGACTGGCTGGAGCGGCCGAGGGAGCGCTTCGGCAAGAACGACCGGAAGACCGCGGACCTGCTGGTCCGCTACTTACAACGCGTGGCGAGCAAGAACGAGACCACCGCGCACTTCGGTCCGATCGCGACCGGACGACTCGCCCCGGACCGGCCGGGCGTGCGCTGGCAGGACATGGGCGCCCACCGGCGCAAGGTCTACTGCGCGTATTGGGCGGCCGAGGCGCTGGCCGAAGTCCTCAGCCGACGCCCGGGGTTACGCCCCCTGGTGCGGCCGAGGCGCCGCCCGTTGGCCTTCCTCGCCGAAGGCCGGGTCACGGTCTACGCGCCTACCACGACAACCGGATTCCTCGCGGACTGGCGCTTCGAGCGAATAGCCGACGCGACGCTGACGGACCGTCAGTACTGGTTGCTGGCACGGTGCGACGGCGTCGCGACGCTGGCCCAGCTGGCGGCCGAGTGGCCGTTCGGCGCCTCCCCGGAGGGCGCGACGACGGGCACGCACACCACGCCCGGCATGGCCGGCCTGGAGAAGACACTCGCCGAACTCGTCGCCCACGACTGGGCCGTCGATCGGCTGGAGATCCCCGTCGGCACCGCCGACCCGCTGCGAGACTTACTGAACTGCCTGCCGCCGCAGGACAGTTCGGCGGACGCCGCCGAAGCCCACCGGCTGGTGGCCTCGTTCGCGGCACGGCTCGCGGCCTTCGCCGAAGCCGCTCCGGCGGAGCGTCCGGCGGCGCTCGCCGCGGTCAGGGAGGAGTTCACCGCCCGCACCGGGGCCGAGGCCAATCGCAACCAGGGCCGGCACTACGCGGACCGGGCGGTCTTCTACGAGGAGGCCCACAGTCGCGTCGACGGACTGACCCTCGGCCCTGACGTCGAACGGTTCCTCACCGAGGAGCTGTCGCCGGTCTACGACCTGATCCTGGCCGGCCCCCGGCTTCGGTTACGGCGCGAGCGGAGGATCCTGGCGGACTGGCTCACCCGCCGCTTCGGTGCGGACCGCCCCGTACCGCTGGCGGAGTTCTACGCGGCGTACTTCGACGACCGCGCCGAACTGGTCGCCTCCTGCGAGCGGGTGGACGCCGAACTCGCCGCGCTCGACGACTCGATCACGGACGCCCTGCTCGCCGGCGCTGGCACCGGGACGTCCGAGATCGTGGTCACCCCCGAGCAGTTGACCGCGCTGGCGCCCGGCCACCCGGACGATCCGGCGGTGGTGTGCAACCCCGACATCCTCCTCGCCGCCGGCAGCGCCGCCGAGGTGGCGGCCGGCCGCTTCACCGCCGTCCTCGGGGAGTGCCACGCGGTACGCGAACTGCTCTGCCACGCGAGCTACGCGCCGCTGCTCGCCGAGCGCGAACCGCGACTCCCCGCCCTGGCCCACGCGGCCTACCGGCGGATGCTGGGACCGGACGAGCTGCTGTGCGATCTGGTCCGCTCGCATCCCAACAAGACCGGTGCCCAACTGCCCTTCCCCATCCTGGATGTGGAGATCACCGGCCGCTCCGGCAAGCCCCGCGAGCAGGTGCTCGGCCCCGACCGGCTGTATGTCCTCGTCCAGGACGGGCGGGTACGGCTGGGCGCGGAGGGGCTTGCCCAGCGGCTGCGTCCGCTCTCGGTACCGGCCGGTGGGCAGAGCATTCGCCAGGATCCGCTCGCCCCGCTGGGTTTTCCACGCCACTACGGCGGCGTCAGTCTCCGTTCCCGGCACCGGGACCACGTTCCCCGGCTGCGCTGCGGGCGGGTGGTGCTGCGCCGGGAGAGCTGGCGCGTGCCGGCCGCGGCGTTCCGTGGCGCACGGCCCTTCCCCGGCTCCGGGGTGGCCGACGCGGCCAACTTTCACGCGGTGCAGGAGCTGCGTGACCGACACGGGCTGCCCCGGCACCTGTTCGCGAAGGTGCCGGGCGAGCCGAAGCCGCTCTACCTCGACCTGGACGCGCCCCTCCTCGTACGCCAACTGTGCAGAGCGATCCGCCCGAACACCGACACCGTGGAGCTGAGCGAGATGCTGCCTGGCCCCGACCAGTTGTGGCTTGAGATCGAAGGCCACGCGCACACCGCGGAGTTCCGCTACGCGGTGTTCTCCCGACCGGAGCGCCGGTGACGGCCCGGACGGGGCGGCCGGTGGGCGCGACCCGCCGGGTGGCGGCCTATCTGGGCCGCGACCGTCGCCGACTGACCCTGCTGTGCCTGGCCGCGCTGGGGATGGCCCTGGTCAGCGCGGCGGGGCCGGTGCTCATCGCGCAGGGCCCCGGCCTCGGGCTGCGTTCCGCGTCCGGCGGTCTCGCGCTGGCCGTCGGGGTGCTGCTCATCGGCGTGGTGGTGTGGGCGCTCAACCGGGTGCGGATCTACCTCACCAAGTGCCTGGTCGCCGACGCCGTGTTGGCCATGCGGCTGGACGCGCTGCGCTCCGCGCTCGGCCAGGACCTGGAGTTCTACGACCGGAACGACCGGTCGTCGATCACCAGCCGGGTCACCAACGATCTGGAGTCCTTCGGGGAGTCCACCTTCAACCTGCTGGAGCTGCTGCAGCAGCTGCTGGTCGTCGTGCTGCTGATCCCGCTGATGTTCGTCCTGGAATGGCGCCTCACGCTGGCGACGCTGGCCGGCGGCTTCCTGATCGCGCTGACCACCCGGCGGTTCGGGCGGGTCACCCGCCGCCGTGCGGGGCGGGCGGCCGCGGCGACCGCGGCGCTGACCACCTCGGTCGCGGAGAGCACCTCCGGCCTGGCCACGGTACGCGCGTTCGGCTGCGAGAAGCCGCTCGTCGAGGCCGCCGCCAAACACAACACCCGGCTGTTCGAGGCCAATCGGCGCGCCGACTTCTATGCCGCGCTGCTCCAGCCCTCGCTGGCCGTCCTCACCGGGCTGATCACGACGCTGCTGGTGTTCGCCGGCGGCATGATGGTCGAGCAGGCCGTGCTGACGGCGCCCGCCTGGTACCTGTTCGTCCTGGCCACCGACCGGGTCGCCTGGCTGCTGGCGTCCACGGGCTCGCTCGACGGCCAGGCACAGACGGCGCTGGCCGCCTCCGAGCGGATCTTCGAACTCATCGACGCCGCGCGGGAGGACGATCCGCCCGGGGCCGAGCCGCTGGCGGGCCGGGGCGCGGTGCGGGTGGAAGGGCTTCGGCTGACGTACACCTCCGGCAACGAGGCGCTGCGCGGGGTCACCCTGGACGTGCCGGCCGGCTGCCACCTGGGGCTGGTCGGCCCGTCCGGCTCCGGCAAGTCCACCCTGCTCAAGGTGCTGGCCCGGATGCAACCGCCCACCGACGGCGAGGTGTTGCTCGACGGACGGCCGCTGTCCGACGCGCCCGAGGAGGAGCTGCGCCGGGGAGTGGCCTATGTACCGCAGCGCCCCCAGCTGTTCGACGGCACCATCGCGGACAACCTCCGGATGGCCGTTCCGGAGCTGACCGACGGCGAGTTGACGCGGCTGGTGGCCGACGCCGGCCTCACCTCCTGGCTCGCCGCCTTCCCGCAGGGCATGCGCACCCCGGTGGGTCCGGGCGGCGAGGCGCTGTCGCACGGCCAGCGCCAGGTGGTGTGCCTGCTGCGGGCGCTGGCGAAGCGGCCGTTCCTGGTCCTGCTGGACGAGCCGACGGCCAATGTGGACAAGGCGACGGACGAGCATCTGCAGCAGGCGCTGCGTTCGCTCCTGGACGGCGTCACGTGCGTGGTGATCGCCCACCGGCTGAACACCGTGCGCGACGCCGACCGGATCGCGGTGCTCCGCGAGGGCCGGATCACCGAGACCGGGACGCACGACGAACTGCTCGCCGCCGGTGGCGAGTACGCGGCGCTGCACGAGGACTTCGCATACGCGTCCGCCGACGACCGGACGTCGGTCACGGGTGGTGGCGCATGAGGGACACGGGACAACTCCGCTGGCTGGCCCCTCGACTTCGGGGTTCCACCGGCAGTCTGCTGCTCGTCGTGATCGGCGGCGTCGTCACCGCGCTGCTCGCCGTGGTGGCCGCCTGGGCCACCGGCGAGGCCCTGGACCGGGCGCTCGACGAGGGCGTGTCGACGGGACCGCTCCTGATCGTCGCCGCCGTGCTGCTGGCCAGCCAACTCCTGCGGGCCCTGCTGATCTACCTGCGGCAGACGGCCAGCATCCGGGTGGGCACCCGGCTGGAACACGAACTGCGCCATGAACTGCTCACCAAGGTCCTGCGGAACGCGCGCCCGGCGGACGCCGGCGGCCGGCTCGCCACGTTGATCAGCGACACCAGGGCGCTGCGCTACATGATGACGCCCGGCGTCGATCTGGGCCTGTCCGTCTCCGCGTTCGTGGTGGTGGTGCTGGGTTGCGCGGTGATCTGGTCGCCCTGGCTGGTCCTCGCTCCGCTGGTGTACGCGGTCGGCTTCGTCTGGTTCTCCGTGCGTCTGCTGCGCGGCATCGCCGGCGCGGCCCGCACCGCCCGGGACCGGTCCGCCGGGCTCACCGACCGGGTGAGCGAGGCGCTGCACAACATCGAGGCGGTACGGGACGCGGGCGGTGCCGCGGCGGTCTGGACGGACCTGGAGTCCGCGGCGCGCGACCACCGCGACGCGGTGGTCGGACAGGGCCGCGCGGAACGCCGTACCCCGCTGTTCCTGCTCCTCGGCGTGGTGCAGGGCATCGGCTTCGCGCACGCGCTGCTCCTCGCCCGCGACGGCCAGCTGACGGTCGGGGACATGGTCGGCTACCACAGCATGCTCCTGCTGCTGGGCTCACCGACCTTCGCCAGCGGTGCGGCCTTCCCCGCCCTGGCGAACGGCATCGCGGCGATCGATCGGATCCGCCGCCTGGCGCCGGAGGGCGAGGAGGAGCCGACGGCCCCCGGCGGCCCGGATCCGGTCCCCCGGGGCGTGCCCTCGATCGAGGCCGTCGCGGCGGTACCGGCCGAGGAGGCGGGCCAGTTGCCCAGGATCGACGTGTCACTGCCGCCACGCTCACTGGTGGTGGTGACGGGTCCGACCGGCTCCGGCAAGTCGACGCTGCTGCGGCTGCTGGCCGGGGTCGAGCCACCGGCGTCCGGCAGCGTACGCGTCGGCGGGGTCGCCGCTACCGAGTGGCCCCTGCGCGAGCTGGCGAAACGCGTGATCCTGGTCGCCGACCACGACTCGCTGTTCTCCATGACGCTGGAGGAGAACATCGGCCTCGGCCGGCTGGACGCGGACCCCGGGGAGATCGGCGCCGTCGCCGACCGGGCGATGGTCTCCGAGTTCGCCAGGTCCCTGCCCGACGGTCTGAACACGCTGCTGGGCGCGGAGGGAACCACCCTCTCCGGCGGGCAGAAGCAGCGCATCGCGCTGGCCCGGGCCCTGCTGTCCCGGGCCGATGTCCTGCTGCTCGACGACCCGTTCAGCGCGCTGGACGCGGGCACCTCCCGCGCACTGGCCACCGGGCTGATCGAGGTGTCGCGCGACCGCACGGTCGTGGTGGTCTCCGACCGGTCCGACCTGCGCGCGCACGCCACCCATGTGCTGCACCTCGACAGCGCCGAACTCACCGTGCACCGGACGGTACTTCGGGACACCTGAACAGCCCGGGACCCCGAAGTCCGAGAACCCGAGAACCCAAGAACCCACGAATCCGAAAGCCCACGAGCCCGAAAGCCCGCGAACCCGAAAGCCCGCGAACCCCGAGCCACTGGAACACCGACCGAGAACTGTCATATCGCTGATCGAACCGAGGAGTCCCACGTGCCCCACGCGCTCTCCGAACTGTCCGAGCTCTTCATCTGGCCGCACGCCGGCTGCAACCACCGATGCGTGTCCTGCGACATCTGGCAGGACACCTCCCGTCGCGAGCTCGCCGCCGAGGACATCGAACGCTGGGCGGACGAATGGCAACAGCTCGGCATCAAGGAGGTCATCCTCACCGGCGGCGAGCCGCTGATGCACCGTGACCTCGGCGCCGTGGCCGCGCCGCTGCGCGAGCGGGGCATGGCGCTGGTCCTGCTGTCCACCGGCATCCTCCTCAAGCGTCACGCCCAGCAGGTGGTGGACAACTACGACGTCGTCCTGGTGAGTCTGGACGGACCGCCCGAGATCCACGACTCCGTCCGTCGCGTGCCGCGCGCCCACCAGCTGCTGGTCCGCGGCCTGGACGCGGTGCGCGCGATCAAGCCCGACCTCCGGGTGGCCGCACGGTGCACCGTGCACCGCTACAACTACCGGCACCTCGCCGAGACGGTGCGCACCGCACAGGAACTGGGCGTCTACCGGTTCAGTTTCATCCCGGCCGACGTGACCAGCGAGGCGTTCAACCGGGCCGGCGGCTGGGATGCCGACCGGCAGGAGGACCTGGTGATATCCGAGGACGCGCTGCCGGCTCTCGACCAGGAGCTGGAGCGGCTGTTCACCGAGTGCGCGGACGCCTTCTCCAGCGGGATGATCCAGGAGTCCCCCGATCATCTGCGCAGCTATATCCGCGACTACTACGCGGCCTTCCACCGGGCCAACCCCTACCCGGCGGTCTCCTGCAACATCCCGTGGGGCTCCGCTGTGGTGGAGGTCGACGGCACCGTACGGCCGTGCTTCTTCCAACCGGAGTACGGCAACCTCCACGAGGCGGGGAGCCTGGAGGCCGTGGTGAACTCCCCGGCCGCGGTGAAGTGGCGCACCGAGCTGGACGTCGCCACCGACGAGACCTGTCAACGCTGTGTCTGCTTCCGGACGGTGGACCTGCCCGCCGGGATCGGCCCGGCGTGACCATCGTCTCGGACCGTCCGGTCGCCACCGTTCGGACGACGGTGGACCTGCACCTGCACAGTGTGGTCTCGGACGGCGACGACAGCCCGGCGGAGCTGGCGCGCAAGTGTGTCGCGGCCGGGCTGAGGATCGCCGCGTGCACCGACCACGACAGCATGGCCGGCTTCGAGGAGTTCCGCGCGGTCGCCGAACCGGCCGGGCTCACCGTCGTCGCCGGCACCGAGATCACCGCGCTCTGGGCCGGACAGGAGGTGCACTGCCTCGGTTACTTCGTGGACCCCGACGACGCCGACTTCCGGGCCCGTGTCGGCCGGGTGCACGACGCCGAAACGGGCTGGTGGCGAACCTGGTTCGACCAGGCGGAGGCCCTTGGCGTGGATATCTCGTGGGCCGCCGTCGAGGGGCGCTTCGGCAAGGACCGGGTCGGCTACCTCGGTGACTACCTGGACGCCTTCCTGGCCGCCGCCGGGACCGACCCGAGGTTCGCCGGGTACGAACGGGGCGGGCGGCACAGCCGGTTCATCGCCGAGTGGTGCAAGGCGGGACAGCCCCTGCACGTCCCGCACCCCTGGCGCCCCGGGTTGGCCGAGGTGGCCGGGTGGATCAGGCAGGCGGGCGGGGTGGCGGTGCTGGCCCATCCGGGGCGGATCCGGGAGGAGCCGGGGACCGCGCCGAGCGGGCTCGCGGACCTCGGGGTGTCCGGTCTTGAGGCGTGGACCACCTGGCACGACCCCGAGGACACCCGCCGGGTGCTGGAAGCGTGCGACTCCTTCGGGCTGGTGCCCACCCAGGGATCCGACTTCCACGGAGGCCGGTTGAAGCCGTGGTCCCCGGCACCCGGGCTCGTCCCCGAGGCGGTCGGGAACGCCGAGGCCATGGTCGACCGCCTGTATGAGAGACGCGACTGATCCGGTCGGTCACCGACCGGGGACGACAACCATTGCTGTGGCAACGCGATATGACGACCCGTCAGCTCGCGCGGGCATCCCACGCCCAGAAGGCCGACGAACAAACGAGGGGAGCAGGCTCGATGAGTGCGGGGTCTGACCAGGTCCGGACGCCCGAGGACTGGCGGCTGCTGCCCGTCTTCGCGTTGCGGCAGTCCGGCTTCGGGTTCGAGTTGCTGGAGCCGTACGCCGAACCGGAGGCGGTGGCCGAGGCCACCCGTATGCGGGAGACCGGGAAGCGGCTGACGGAACTGGCGCCCGAGCTCAAGTCGGCCATCCGGCAGGCGCGGCTGGCCGACAACGGCGCCTCCGCCTCGGCCATCGGCTATCTGCGGCCGTTGACCGAGGAGACGCTTCGACTGCTGCGGGAGCGACTGCCCACCGAGGCGCGGCCGGTCCTGGCCGGGTACCAGGACCACGCGGTCCGGCTGGCCGGTCTGTGGCAGCGGTGGGAGGAGGACCACGAGCGGCGGCTGCACCGTGCCAAGACCGCGCTGCGGGACGCCTTCCGCGACGATCCCCTGCTGCGGGAGGTGCTGCTGCTGTCCAACGAGGCCAACTACCGTCTGTTCGCCGACTGGTTGGACGGCGGTGACGGCGGTCACGGTGGCGACGGCGGTGACGGCGGTGACGGCGTGGGAGGACCGCGCGGCCGCAAGATGACCGACCTGCTGACGCGCTATCTCCAGCGCGTCACCACCAAGAACGAGACGGCCTCGCACTTCGGTCCGTTGAGCGCGGGTCGGGTGGACCGCGAAGCGCGCGGCATCACCTGGGAGGAGGCACCGCTGCGCCGGCGGGTGTTCCTCGCCCACTGGGCAGCGGAGAAGGTCGCGGGCGCGTTGAGCGCGGACCCCGCGTTGGCCGGACGGATCATGCCGCGCCGCCGCCCCTGGGCGTTCGAACGCGATGGCGTCGTCACGCTCTACGCGTTCACCACCGAGGACGGCTTCTCCGTGGACTGGCGGTTCCGCGACTCGGAGCCGGTGGCGCTGCCGGCGGAGGAGCTTCGGGTGTTCCGCCGGTGCGACGGGCGCACCACGCTGGCGCGGCTGCGCGACGAACTGGGCGACGGAGTGGACCGGGCGCTCGCCAAGCTGGTCGAACGAGGCTTCGTGGTAAGCCGTTTCGAGGTGCCGGTCGGGGTGACCGACCCCCTGTCCGCGCTGCGGGAGCAGACCGGCGACGCCGAGGCGATCGAACGCCTGGAGCGGGCGCTGGCCGCCGTTCCCCGCGCGGCACCGTCCGAACGGCCCGCGGCCATCACCGCGTTGAAGCACCGCTACGCCGAGATCACCGGCGCCACGGCCAACCGTGGTACGGGGATGCACTACGCCGATCGCAGTGTCTTCTACGAGGAGTGCCACGGCGAGGTGACCAGGCCGCGCCTCGGTGCGGACCTGGCCGCGCTGATCGAGCGGGAGCTGGCCCCCGTCTACGCGTTGGCGTTCGCAGCGCCCCGGCTGCGGATCGTTCGGGAGACCGAGCTGCTGACGCGCTGGGCGACCCGGCGCTTCGGCCCCGACGTCGACATCCCGCTGGACCGGTTCTACGCCGGGTACTTCGCCGACCGCGACGAGCTGCTGAACGAGGTCGACAAGGTCGACGCGGAGGTCGACGCGCTGGACGCCGATCTCACGGATCTCCTCCTCGGTGACGCCGCCCCCACCGCGGCCGACGTGATCGTCGATCCGGAGCGGTTGGAGACGTTCCTCCGCCGTTGTCCCGACGGCCCGCCCGCGCTGGTCAACCCGGACGTCATGCTGGCCGCGGCCGATCCCGGGGCGCTGGCGCGCGGTGACTTCCTCGCCGTCGTCGGGGACTGCCACGGGACGCGGGAGCTGCTCAGCCACTCCAGCTTCGCGCCGCTGATCGCCGAGGAGTGCCCGGACTTCACCCGGGACGTGACCGCCGCGTACCGCGCGCTCGTCGAGGACGACGAGGTACCGCACGACCTAGCCCGCAGCCATCCGGACAAGACCGCGTCCCGTGGCCCGCTGGAGATGGCCGACGTGGAGATCTTCGGCCGGTCCAGCCGCCCACGCGGCGAGGTCGTCCAGCCGTCGTCGATGTACCTCAGGGTCAGCGGCGGACGGCTGGGGCTGTACGCGGAAGGCGTGCGGGGGCGGATGCGGCTGCTGGCCCCGCCGTCCGGCGGCCCGACCATCAGGCTGGACCCGCTCGCCCCGTTCGCCTTCCCCCGCCGGCTCGGCGGCCTCGTGCTGGAGGCGGACCGGCATACCCGGGTACCGAGGATCACCACCGGCCGCATCGTGCTGCAACGCCGGCTATGGCGCGTCCCGGTCGCCGAGCTGGTCGGACTCGGCCCCGACGGCGCGCGGCGCAAGGGCAACGCCGCCGAGTTCTTCGCCGCCTGCGAGCTGCGCCGACGGCACGAACTGCCGCGCCACGCCTTTGTGAAGTTCGACTCCGAACCCAAGCCGCTCTACGTGGACTTCACCGCTCCGATGCTCGTACGCCAGATGTTCCGGCTCGCCCACGGCGCGAGCGGACTCGTGACCTTCAGCGAGATGCTGCCCGGCCCCGACCAGCTGTGGTTGCGGCGTGACGGCCACCGCTACACCACCGAACTGCGCTGCGCCGTTTCCAACGTCCGTGCTGCTACCGCCCAGGAGAGTTGACGTGACCTTCGACTACCGAATCGCCGACATCAGCCTGGCCGAGGAGGGTCGGACGGCCATCCGACTCGCCGAGCACGACATGCCGGGGCTGATGGCCGTCCGCCGGGAGTACGGCCCCGACAAGCCACTCGCCGGCGTGCGCATCGCCGGATCGCTCGGCATGACCGTCGAGACCGCCGTGCTCATAGAGACTCTGATCGAACTCGGCGCCGAACTGCGCTGGGCGACCTGCAACGTGCTGTCCACCATGGACCACGCCGCGGCGGCGATCGTATGCGGCCCGAACGGCACCCCGGCCGACCCACAGGGCATCCCGGTCTTCGCCTGGATGGGGCAGACCCTCGACGAGTACTGGTGGTGCCACGCCCGGGCACTGCGCTGGCCGGACGGCAGCGGCCCCGACCTCATCCAGGACGACGGCGGCGACGCCACCCTGCTGCTGCACACGTCCGTCCGGTACGAGAAGAGCGGCACGGCCCCCGACCCGGCGACCGCGCACAACGCCGAACGCGCCGCGCTGTTGCGCTTCGTCGCCGACTCGATGGCCGAGGAGTCCGACCGGTGGATCGGGGTCGCCGCGTCCATCCGGGGTGTCGCCGAGGAGACCACCACCGGGGTGCGGGCGCTGCGCAGGCTCGCCGACTCCGGGGAGCTGATGTTCCCCGGTATCAACGTCAACGACGCAGTGACCAAGTCCAAACTGGACAACATCTACGGCTGCCGCCACTCCCTCGTCGACGGGCTGAACCGGGCGACCGACCGCATGATCAGCGGCAAGGTGGGGGTCGTCGCCGGCTACGGCGACGTCGGCAAGGGCTGCGCCTCCGCGCTCTCCAGCCTGGGCGCCCGGGTGATCGTCGTCGAGATCGACCCGATCTGCGCGCTCCAGGCCGCGCTGGACGGCTACCAGGTGACGACCCTCGACGAGGCGGCCCCGATCGGCGACATCTTCATCACCGCGGCGGCCAACTGCGAGGTGGTCCGGCCGGAACACATGGCGCGGATGAAACACCTGTGCATCCTCGGCAACATGGGCCACAGCGATGTCGAGATCGACGTCGCCGGGCTGGCGAAGGTGCCCGGCATCCGCAGACGGGAGCTCAAGCCGCAGGTGGACGAGTGGATATGGCCGGACGGCCGGTCGCTGCTGGTGCTCTCGCACGGCCGGGACCTCAACTTCGGCAACGCCACCGGACACCCCGCGTTCGTCATGTCGGCCTCGTTCACCAATCAGGCGCTCGCGCTGCTCGAACTCGCCGGCAACACCTACCCCGTCGGGGTGCACCTGCTGCCGCGCCGGGTGGACGAGCAGGTGGCCCGGCTCCATCTCGACGCGCTCGGCGTGAAGTTGGAACAACTCACCCGAAAGCAGGCCGAGTACGTCGGCGTTCCGGTGGAGGGCCCGTACAAGCGGGACGACTACCGGTACTGAGCGGCGTACCGGCCGGAACGCCGCAAGCCCCACCCTCACCACCACTCCGAGCATCCGGGAATCCTCGTGCACGTCCGTCTACTCGCCCCGACCACCCCGCCCTCCGACGCCGGCCGCCGGGACACCGCCGTGCTCCGGGCCGCCGCTCTGCTGGAGAAGGACGGCCATACCGTGACGCTCTCCGGCCCCGGGGAGCCGACCCCTGGTTCGAGCGTCGGACGACCCGATCTGGTGCTTGTGCTTCCCGAACCGGCCGTCGAGAGCCTGGCATTGACGGCCCGTCAGATCGCTGCGGTGCGGGCGGCGTACGCGGCGGGTCACGGCGGTCCCGGGGGTTCGGGCGGTCCCCGGGGTTCGGGATCCGCCTGCCCGCCGGTGGTCGTGGCGGGGCCGGAGGCGAGCCTGGCGCCGCTGGAGACCCGGCGCGCCGTGGGCGCCGACGGCAGCCTCCCGGGAGCGCTGGAGGAGGCGCTGCGGTGGCTCGTCGAGGCGTGCGCCGCCGATCCGTCGGCGCTTCGCCCCGACCGGCTTGGGCGGATCAGGCCGACCTTCGGGCGCTGGGATCCCGAGGGTGAACTCGCCGACGACCACGAGGAGTTGGATGTCGCCGAGCTGGCCGGGCAGGCGGCCGAGCGGCTGGGGCTCGGGGCGGCCACACTCGCGGGATCGGGTCTTGAGTTCGCCGTCTTCCGGGCCGAGGGGGGCCGGTACGGCGACGTGGCGCTCCGGGTGCCCAGGCAACGGGTGGTGCGCTACACCGGCCGCGACCCGTTCACCGTCCGGGACGCGCTGGAGCAGGAGCGGACGATCGCCGCGCATCTCCACGCCCACGGACTGCCGGTCGCCGAACCGCTCGCCCTGGTGGAGACCGCCGACGCGCCCGTACTGGCGTCCCGCTTCCATCCCGGTGCCGGCACCGCCCCGGCGCCCGACCGGATCGGCGAGCTGCTGGCGCGGCTGCACCGGACACCGCCGGTGGATCTCCGCCCGCTGGACCACGACGGCTGGCCGTTCTCGGTGGGCATCGCCCGCCGGGTGGCGACCCGTTGGGCATGGCTCGCCACCAAGTTTCCCGACCTTCCGCCGCTCCCCGGTCTCGACCGGCTGATCCCCCTGCTCGAACCCCTGGCCGCCGAGTCCCGGGTGCTCCATCTGGACGTCCGCGCCTGCAACATGGCCGCCACCGACGGGACGCCGACGGCACTGTTCGACTGGGGCTGCGCGATGGTCGGGCACCCGGCCCTGGAGTTGGCGCGGATCCGGGAGAACGACCTGCTGCCGGAGAACGACACGGACGTGGCGGCCGTGCTGGCCGGTTACCGCCGTCACGCGCCGGAACCCGTCGTGGACCCCGCCGTCGACGCCGTACTGCGGCTGGACGGCGTGACGATGCTCAGCGTCGTCTTCGGATCGGGCACGCCCGATCCCGAACGCCTGGCGATCCTCGTTGACCGGGCCGAGAACCTTGTGAAGGAGCTGACATGCTTGTGAAGGAGCTGACATGAAGGCTGCCGACAACACCGGTGCGGGCACGGACGACGACACCGGCCCCGCGCGGGCACCGCTCAGCGGGCGGGTGTCCGGCACCCCGAGCGAGCTGTGGCACGAGGAGATCCTTGGCCCGCACTTCGCCTACGAGTTGAAGAACCTCCTGCCCTGGTACGTGGCGATCGAGAAGGTACTGGCCGTGGAGTACGCGCGGCTGGGTGTCCTCACCGAGGCCGACGCCGAGGCGCTGGGCCAGGCGCTGCACACCCTCGACGCCGAGGCGCTGACGGCCAGTCCGGCCGCCAACATGTCGGACATCTCCTTCGCCCTGGAACGCCATGTCGAGCAGCGGCTGCCGCGGCCGATACCGGCCTGGCATGTCGACCGGAGCCGCAACGACTCCCAGGCGACCGCACAGTTGATGTTCGGACGGAGCGAACTGGCCGATATCGGCGCACGGTTGGTGGAGTTCGGCACCGCGGTGCATCAGCTGGCCGAGGCCACCCGCGAGCTGCCGATGCCCGGTCACACCCATTTCCAGGCCGCCCAGATCATCACCCCCGGGTTCTATCTGGCAGCCGTCTCCGACCGGATCCTGCATACGAGCCGCCGGCTGCTGCACACCTACGACGGCCTCGACGCCTGCCCGTTGGGTTCCGGCGCGATGGCCGGACAGCACCTCGCCTGGGACCGCGACCGGATGGCGCGGCTGCTGGGATTCCGGCGTTCCCACCCGCTTGCCCTCGTCGGCGTGGCCTCCCGTGGCTGGGTCGCCGAGGTGACCGCCGAACTGGGCGTTTTCGGAACCGAGTTGAGCCGTTTCAGCAGCGACCTGCTGACCTGGGGCAGCAGCGAACTCGGCTTCATAGACCTGCCGGACGAGCTGTGCGGGATCTCCTCGGCGATGCCGCAGAAGAGGAACTTCCCGGTGCTGGAACGGATTCGCGGCCGTACCTCGCATCTGGCGACCTACCACCTCGACGCGGTGCTCGGCCAGCGCAACACCCCCTTCACCAATCTGGTGGAGGTCGGGAAGGAGGCCGGCGCGAACCTGGCCACCGCCTACACGACCATGCGCAGCGTGCTCCGTCTGTTCACCGAGGTGATGGGGCGGTTGAGCTTCCGCGCCGACCGGATGCGGGCCGCCTGCGAGCGGGAGTACCTCGGTGGCTTCGCTCTCGCCAACGCGCTGACCCTTGAGGAGGGTCTGCCCTGGCGCCGGGCACAGGTGGTGGCGGGTGCCTATATCGTCGCGGCGATGGAGGCCGGGCTCGCGCCGGACAAGGCGGACACCGACCTGCTGTGCCGGGTCGCGTCGGAACGCGGTTTCGCCCTCTCCTCCCCCGCCTCCGTACTGGACTCCGTATCGGACACCGACACGGGACCGCGTCGTATGCGGTCGGCCGGCTCCGCACATCCCGACGCCACGGCTGCGGTGCTGCGCGAGCAGACGGTGGAGTACGAACGGCTGCGGACGGAGTGGGCCCGGCGGTCCGCGACCGTCGCCGCGGGGCTCGCCGAGACGGACACCCTGCTCGGGCTCGTTCGGTGACCAGCGGGACCGACACGGCCGGCGGCTGCCTCGGGACGGGCACCACCTTCGGCACGTTCGGGGAACTGCTCCAGGGCGTGCTGCCCGACGGCCGGGCGTTCCTGGTCACCCTGCCGATCGACCGGTGGGCGCGGGCACGGTTCCACTACCGGCAGGAGGACCCGACGCTGCACGTGGTGCCGGCGCACAAGTGCAAGGCACACACGGCCGCGAGGCTCGCCCTGGCCTCGGTGGGCCGCCGGGGCGGCGGACTGCTCCACCTGGAGAGCGACCTGCCGGAGGGCAAGGGGCTGGCCAGCTCGTCGGCCGACCTGGTGGCGACGGTCCGCGCCGTGGGGGACGCGATCGGGGTGCGGTTCACCCCCGAGGAGATCGAGGCACTGCTCCGCGAGATCGAGCCGTCCGACGGCGTCATGTACGACGGGATCGTCGCCTTCTGCCACCAACAGGTCCGTCTGCTGGGGAAGTTCGGACACCTGCTGCCGCTGACCGTGGTGGCGCACGACGTGGGGGGCCGGGTCGACACCATCAGCCACAACCGTCGGCCCCCGCCGTTCCACGCCGCGGAGCGGCAGGAGTACGCCCGTCTCCTGGCCGAGCTGCGCGAAGCCGTCGCCTGCGGTGACCTCGCGACAGTGGGCCACATCAGTACCCGCAGCGCGGAGTTGAACCGCCGCATCCGCGCGCGCGACGACCTTGAACATCTCCGGTCCGCCTGCCGCGAGTTGGACGGGATCGGCCTGGTGCTGACGCACAGCGGCACCATGCTCGGCGTCGCGTTCGCCTCGGACGACCCGGAACTGGACGTCAAGACCAAGTCCCTGCGCGCCGCGTGTGCGGCGCTGCCGGGGACCGTCTCGGTGTTCCGCTCGCTCGGGGCAGGCGGTCAACAGCCGGCCCGTCGTGGCCAACAGTGAGGGGAAGCTGTGATCTACGACAGTATGAACGACGTCATCGGGGGAACTCCGCTCGTCAGGCTGCGAGTCGACGCCCCCGAGGGCGTCGAGGTGTACGCCAAGCTGGAGTTGGCGAACCCGTTCGCGATGAAGGACCGGGTGGCCCGGCAGATCATCCTGAGCGCGCGGGAACAGGGGGTGCTGCGCCCGCGGGACCCGATCGTGGAAAGCTCCTCCGGCACCATGGCGCTCGGCGTCGCCCTGGTCGGCCGGTCACTCGGTCACGAGGTGCACATCGTGACCGACCCCAGGATCGACCCGGTCACCAGGGCCAAGCTGCGGTCCATGGGCTGCACCCTCCATGTCGTCACCACGATGACGGACCGGGGCTGGCAGGGCGCCCGGTTGGACCGGCTCGACCAGCTGATACGCGAGCTGCCAGGGGCCGCCTTCTGGCCGCAGCAGTACAGCAACCCGGACAACCCCCGCGCCTACCGGGCGCTCGCCGAAGAGCTGATCGACGACCTGGGCCGGGTGGATGTACTGGTCGGCTCGGTCGGCAGCGGCGGCTCGCTGTGCGGCTCGGCGAGGGCGCTGCGGCGCTCCCAACCGGGCCTGTGGGTCGTCGGGGTGGACTCCGTCGGCAGCGTCCTCTTCGACCAGCCCGACCGGCCGGGCCGGTTGCAGGGCGGCCTGGGCAACAGCCTGCTGCCGAAGAACGTCGACCGCCGCGTCGTCGACGAGATCCACTGGCTGAACGACCGCGAGGCGTTCGAGGCGACCGGAGCGCTCGCCCTCGAACAGCAGATATTCGGCGGCAACACCTCGGGCTCGGTCTACCGGGTGCTCGGCGAGGTCGCCTCCCACGCACAGCCGGGCACCCGGATCGTCGGCATCTTCCCCGACCGGGGCGACCGCTATGCCGAGACCGTGCACAGCCCGGCGTACTGGGCGGAGCAGGCCCTGAGCACGCAGCCGCTGTCCCGGTGCCCGGACGCGGTGGACTACGGCTCCCCGGTCCACTCATGGTCGCGAGCGGTCGTGAAGCACGCGCCGAACAGCCCGCAACACCTGCTCTTCATCGAGTCGAACACCACCGGCACCGGGATGATCGCCCTCCGCAGGACGTTCGAACTCGGCCTGCGACCGGTGCTTCTGACCGGTTCGCCGGAACGCTACAGCGGCCTGGCCGAGACCGGCTGCGCGATCCTGCCCTGCGACACCAACTCGACGCCCGCACTCCGAACCGCGATCCAGGACGGCTTCCGGCGGGAGGAAATCGCCGGAGTGACCACCACCAGCGACTTCTACGTACCGACGGTCGCCGAGACCGCCGACTGGCTGGGGCTCCCAGGCAACCGGGCCGACGCCATGACCACCTGCCGCAACAAGGCCCTGATGCGGGCGGCACTGGCCACGGCGGGGGTGCCCCAGCCCCGGTTCGCCGTGGTGACCGAGGTGGCACAGGTCGCGGACGCGGTGGCGGCGGTCGGACTGCCGTGTGTGGTCAAACCGGCGGACGACTCCGCCTCCCAGAACGTGCTGCTCTGCGCCGACGAACAACAGGTGCGCGCGCACGCCGAGTTGGTCCTCGGCATCCACACCAACGTCCGTGGCATGCCGACGGCCCGCACCGTCCTCGTCGAGGAGTTCGTCGACGCGCCCGAGTTCAGCGTCGAGATGTTCAGCCACCTCGGCGCCGCCGAATGCGTCGGCATCACCGCCAAGGAGGTCGGCGGCGCACCGTACTTCGTGGAGCGCGGCCATGTCTTCCCCGCCCCACTGCCGACGGAGCGGGCCGACGAACTCGTCGCCGTCGTACGGGCGGCCCTCACCGCCTGCGGCGTCGAGACGGGGCCCACCCACACCGAGGTACGACTCACCGCCGACGGCCCGGTGATCATCGAGATCAACCCCCGGTTGGCCGGCGGCATGATTCCCGAACTGGTGCGCCTCTCCACCGGTATCGACCTGCTGGAACAGCAGCTCAAGGTCGCCGCCGGACAGCCTCCGCTGCTGGCCCCGACCCACCACACCACCGCCGGCATCCGGTTCCTGCTGGCCGACCGGGAAGGGGTGCTGACCGAGATCCACGGACTGGCCGAGGCCACCGCCACCGAGGGCGTCGAACAGGTCCGGGTCACACCCGAGCCGGGCACCCGGGTACGCCCCGCGACCAGCGCCTACGACCGCCTCGGCCACATCATCGCCACCGGCCCCGACCCCACCTCGGTCCGCACCACCCTCAACACCGCCACCACCACCATCAACCTCCGGATAACCACCCCATAACCCACCCGGGTGCGGTGCATGTCCCCCAACCCCCCGGACAGGCACCGCACCACCCCCGCCCTACCGCCCCGGGGCGGGCTTCACGCATCATCGGCGGGTGAGGAGGGCAACGAGCGAGATGGTCGCTGTCCATGAGGAGTTCGAGGCGACCGTCACCGAGATTGTTCCCTGGGGTGTTCTCATTCGGCTCGACGATGGTATCGCCGGGGTTATCGACAATCTGAAACTTCCGGCATGGCTGGACGACGAACCGCTCCCCGAGATCGGGAGTGCCGTGCATGTCGTGGTCCTGGACGATGCGAGAGATCCTGTTCGCGTCAGCGCGCTCGCGGGGGACATGGATATCGCCCGTCGGCTTCGTGATAGGCGCCTGGACGGGCAGGGATAGTCGAACCGGCGGGTCGCCCGGGCCATAGCGGCTGCGGCTGTCGTTTTCCTCCACTGTTTCATCAGGTGGCGGGATTTGATCGATTCGCGCTTGACGTTGTGAGGAAAGCCACAGGAGTTATCGGGAAAACCGGCACCGTAGGGCGCTGACCTCCTGCTGTGGCCTTCGGCGGGGTGGAGGGATCGCCTGCGGCGGGGAAGCACCGCGAGTAGCGTGGGGCAACGCAGGGAAAACGCATATGACTTCGGCCGAGAATGGTCGTTCGTCCATGCCTGTGACGCCGGGCGATAAACGGTGCGCCACTTCTCCGAATTCCCATACGTGAGGAAGTGATCTTCGCCATGGATCCGCAGCAGCGGCTCTTTCTGGAGGCCGCCTGGGACGCGTTGGAGAACGGCGGTCAGGACACCTCCAAGCTGGCCGGCACGGCCACGGGCGTCTTCGTCGGCACCTGCAACGTCCACTACTGGGACCTGTTGGCGGCCACCGGATCGCCCGATATGCACGCGGCGTTGGGCGCGGGCACGCGGGCCGCCATCACCGGCCGGCTCTCGTTCGCCCTCGATGTCAACGGCCCCGGACTGTCCGTCGACACCGCCTGTTCCTCCTCGCTCGCGGCCATCGCGCTCGCCTGTCAGAGCCTGCGCGCCGGCGAGTCGACGGCGGCCATCGCCGGTGGCTCGCAGGTGCTCGTCGCCAACACCGAGACCCGGGGCTATGCGGACTCCGGCGTGTTCTCCGCCGAGAACTGCAAGTTCGGTGACACCGGCGCGGACGGTTTCGTCTTCGGCGAGGGCGTGGGGGCCGTGCTGCTCAAGCCGCTGGAACGGGCGCTCGCGGACGGGGATCCCGTCCAGGCCGTCATCGGGGTTCCCTTCGTGGATACCCCCGGCTTCAGCCGGGGGAGGAAACGAAGCTCCTGCGGAGCAGGGCAGGGAAAGCCGGTTCGCCGCCAGGGCGGACCGGCGTCCACCAGCAACTACCGGCGGATTGTCGTGATTTGATTCAGTATCATGTGAGCTGTGAAGGCCACCCACGTGAAGCGGGCGTTCAAGTACCGCTTCTATCCGACAGGTGCGCAGGCGGCGGAGCTGTCGCGCACCTTCGGATGCGTGCGGAAGGTCTACAACCTGGCCCTTGCCGCGCGTACGGAGGCGTGGGGTCGGCAGGAGCGGGTGAACTACCACCAGACCTCGGCCATGCTGACGGCCTGGAAGAAGACCGAGGAGTACGCCTACCTCAACGACGTGTCCTCCGTCCCGCTGCAACAGGCGTTGCGGCACCTCCAGGTGGCGTTCACCAACTTCTTCGACAAGCGGGCCAAGTACCCGCGTTTCAAGTCGCGGAAGAGATCGCGGAAGTCGGCGGAGTACACCACCTCCGCGTTCCGCTTCCGGAACGGCCGGCTGACCCTGGCCAAGATGGCGGAGCCGTTGGACATCGTGTGGTCCCGCCCGCTTCCCGAGGGCGCGTCGCCGTCCACGGTGACCGTCTCCCAGGACCCGGCGGGGCGCTGGTATGTGTCCCTGGTGGTCCAGGACCCCACCATTCAGCGGCTCCCGGCCGCCGATACGGCCGTCGGTATCGACGTCGGGCTCGATCACCTGCTGACCCTCTCCACCGGGGGGAAGATCACCAACCCCAGGCACGAGCGTGAGGATCGTGCCCGTCTCGCCCAGGCTCAGCGCCAGTTGGCCCGTAAGGCCAAGGGGGATGGGGCCAACCGTGCCAAGGCCCGCCGCAAGGTCGCCAAGGTGTATGCCCGGATCGCTGACCGCAGGCGTGACCACCTGCACAAGCTGACCACTCGACTCGTTCGTGAACACCAAACGATCGTGATCGAGGACCTGTCGGTTCGGAACATGGTGAAGAACCGCTCCCTGGCCCGCGCCATCTCGGACGCGGCGTGGTCGGAGTTCAGGGGCATGTTGGAGTACAAGGCGGCCTGGTATGGGCGGGACGTGATCGCGGTCGACCGCTTCTTCCCCTCCTCCAAGCTGTGCTCGACCTGCGGCGCCGTGCGGAGCGGAATGCCGCTGCACATCCGCACCTGGACGTGCGCCGGCTGCGGGGCATCCCATGACCGGGACGTGAACGCGGCACGCAACCTTCTGGCCGTCGGGCTGACGGTGTCTGTCTGTGGAGCTGGTGTAAGACCTCAACGGAGTACTCCGGGCGGGCAGTCGGCGACGAAGCAGAAAACCCCACGGCGCGAGCCGTAGGGATCCCCTCGCTCACGAGGGGGGAAGTCAACCGTGGCTGGACGATGAACAACGACGGGGCGGACAGCGGCACCATGATCGGTCCCGGGCTCGGCGGCCAGCGGCAGATGCTGCGTCGGGCGTACGAGGACGCGGGCGTCCCGGTCACCGAGGTGGACTATGTCGAGGGCCACGGCACCGGCACCCCCGTCGGGGACCCGGTGGAACTCGGCGCGATCGGCGCCGAGTTGGGTGGCCGGGGGCTACGTCCCGGGGACCGGCCGCTGCTGGTCGGCTCGGTCAAGTCCAATATCGGGCACGCCGGTTCGGCGGCCGGTGTGCTCGGCCTCATCAAGAGTGTGCTGGTCCTCCAACACCGCGTCGTGCCGCCCTCGTTGCATGTGACCGAGCGCACCCTGGCGATCGACTGGGACGGGCTCGGCATCGATGTCCCGCGCACCGCAAGGCCGTTGACCGTCGAGGGCCGGCCGTTGACGGCGGGCGTGAGCGGCTTCGGCGTCTCCGGCACCAATGTGCATCTCGTGGTGAGCGAGGCCGGTTCCGGTGTCGAGCCCGGACGCGAGGGCGCCGAAGCCGCCCCTCAAGCGGCAGGCGGGGAACATCTGTTGGCGCTGTCCGCCGCGTCGCCCGAGGCGCTGCTCGCCCGCGCCCGCGACCTCGGCAAACACCTCGGCGAACACCTCACCGGCGCCGCGGACCACGGGCGGCTTCACGACATCTGCCACACCGCCGCCGTGCGCCGCACCCACCACGACTACCGGCTGGCGGTCGTCGGCGACAGTCACCGGGCGATGGCCGACCGGCTGCGGGAAACGTGCGAGGCGTGGGAGCAGGGCGGCGAGCCGGTGTACGCGAACGGTGCGCGGGTGGCGTTCGTCTTCTCCGGTCAAGGCTCGCAGTGGGTCGGGATGGGCCGCGAACTGCTGGCGGTCTCCCCCGTTTTCCGGGCCACGATGGAGCGCTGCGACGAGGCCGTCGGCGCCGAGACGGGCTGGTCGGTGATCGAACGGCTCGGCGACGGCACCGATCTGGTCGCGGAGAGCGTGGCCGTCGTGCATCCGGTGCTGTGGGCGATCCAGGTGTCGCTGGCCGAGACCTGGCGGGCCTGGGGTGTCGAACCGGATGTCGTGCTGGGCCACAGCATGGGGGAGGTCGCCGCCGCCTGCGCCTCGGGCGCGCTGAGCCTCGCCGACGGCGCCACGGTCATCTGCCGACGCAGCCGGCTGATCCGCCAACGGGTCTCCGGCCGGGGCACCATGGCGGTGGCCGCCCTGACCTCCGACGAGGCGGAACAACTCATCGGGAGCTGGCGGTGAACGTGTCGGTGGCGGCCAGCAACGGGCCGCGCACCACCGTCATCGAGCTGCGGGGCAGCCTGCGGATCTCCCGGGGGCAGTCCACGGCGCCGGCGGCACCGGCGGCCCCCGTTCCGGCACCGGAACCGGCACCGGCACCGGCACCGACGCCGTGGACGGCGCCGGATGTCGCCGTGCGGTCGGTCCCCGAACCGGCCTCCCAACCGGCCCCCGACGAGCGGCCGTTGGCTGACCGGGTGGCGGAGCAGGTCGCCGCGGTCCTCCGCACGCCCGTCGCCAGGCTTGAGCCGAACAAGCCCCTCCACAGGCTGGGGATGGACTCCCTCATGGGCGCCGAGCTGCGCACCCGCCTGGAGCAGGCCCTCGGGATCGACGTCCCCGTGACGGAGCTGACCCGGGGCACGACCACCGCGGGACTGGCCCGCGCCCTGGCCGCTCGGGCCTCGGCCTGACGCGCCACCGAACGCCACCGAACGCCGGAAGACGGGAAAAGAGCGAGAGATGACCACGGATCTGTACGAACTCGGTGAGCGGCCTCCGCTGGGCGAGGTTTCCGCGCGGATGCACGCGTCCGTCATCCGCCCGGAGCGGTACGGCGAGCCGAGCTGGGGCTTCGCGATGGAGGTCGTGGACGTGCCGCGCGTCGGCCGGGGCCAGGTGCTGGTCTATGTGATGGCCGCCGGCATCAACTACAACAACGTGTGGGCCTCGCTCGGCTACCCGTACGACGTCGTCGGCGGCCGGCGGAAGCAGGGCGCGACGGAGAACTTCCACATCGGCGGCTCCGAGGGCTCCGGGATCGTCTGGGCGGTGGGCGAGGGCGTCACCTCGGTCGCGGTCGGCGACGAGATCCTGATGTCGGGATGCCAGTGGGACGAGACGGCGCCGGACATCCGCCTGGGCGGGGACCCCATAGCGTCGGTCACCCAGTCCGCCTGGGGATACGAGACCAACTACGGCTCGTTCGCCCAGTTCGCGCTGGTCGACGACTACCAGTGCCATCCGAAGCCGGCCGGTCTCTCCTGGGAACAGGCCGCCGGCCTGCTGTTGACCGGCGCGACCGCCTACCGCCAACTGTGCGGCTGGGCGCCGCATACGGTCCAGCCGGGCGATCCGGTGCTGATCTGGGGCGGCGCCGGCGGCCTCGGGACGATGGGCATCCAGATCACCCGACTCCGCGGCGGGGTGCCCGTCGTGGTGGTCTCGGACGACGAACGGGGGAAGTTCTGCGTCGACCTGGGCGCCGAGGGCTATATCAACCGCAACGACTTCACCCACTGGGGGCGTCTGCCGGACACCCGGGACACCGGGGCGATGGCCGAATGGCTGAAGGGCGCCCGCGCCTTCGGGAGAAGGTTCTGGGAGATCCTGGGCGAACGGAAATCGCCGAAGATCGTGCTGGAACACACCGGCCAGAACACCATTCCCACCTCCATGTACCTGTGCGACAACGCGGGGATGGTCGTCATCTGCGGCGGCACCACGGGGTACAACGCGGACGTCGACCTGCGGTTTCTGTGGATGCGTCAGAAACGCCTGCAGGGCTCGCACTTCGCCAGCAACCGGGAGTGCCGCGAGGTGATCGAACTGGCCGCCAACGGCCGGCTGGACCCCTGCGTCTCCTGGATCGGCGACCTCCGACAGACGGGCGAGGCCCACCAGTTGATGTACGAGAACAAACACCCCGCCGGCAACCTGGCCGTCCGCGTCAACGCCCCGGCCCCGAGTTAGGCGGCCGACCCCCGCCGGACGAGGGTCCGGCGGGGGCCCGGCGGTGGGGGTTCACGGGAGGGTGCGGCGGAGGGTGTGGAAGGTGGCGGCGAGGGTGGCGGCGGTGAGGATGAGGAGGATGCCGGTTTCGACGAGTTGAATGGGCCAGTAGTGCGCGGTGGGGTGGAACTTCGCGTAGAAGTCGACCGCTCCGTGCTCCGCCAGGCAGGCGGCCCGGGCGCCGCAGTCGAGGCCGTTGACGCGTTCTCCGGCTTCCGTGATCATGCCGAGTTCGAGTTGGTCGACATGGTTGAGGGAGGCGTCCCACGGGCCTCGTCGCTCCGTCGCCGGCCAGAGGGAGGAGCGGAAACGGTCGCCCAGGTGGTACGCCAGTCCGATGCCGGCCACGGCCAGGCCCGTCGCCGGGAGGGTGCGCCGGGTGAGCAGCGCCGCCAGGGCGCCGAGCGCCAGGCCGAGCAGCACATACGCCGGGCCGACCGGTCCCGCGGCGTGGAAGTACTCGCTGTGCCAGCGGTTGACCCCACCGTCCGCGCCGGCGAGCCAGCGCCACCGGAAGAGCAGGGTCAGCACCGCCGTACCGGCGAGGAGCGCCGCCGCAGGCACGGCCAGCTTCATGGCGAGCCAGCGGGCCGGGGAGACGGACTGCGTCCAGACCAGGGTGACGGTGCCGCGTTCCCACTCCCGGCCGATCAGCGCGGCGCCGACGCAGGCGGCGATGCCGGGGGCCAGCCAGGCGAGGAGTTGGGCGGACCGGAGTTCGTGGACCTCGTTCAGCCCGACGGCTCCGGCGACGACCAGCAGCGCCAGGCCCCACAGCGGAGCCCGGTGCAGCCGCGACACCGCCAGGGCCAGGCCACGGTTCGGGGACTGCGGGGATCGTGAGAGCAACGTCATGCGACGGCCTCCTGGCTCGGTGCGGGCGAGGCGCTTCCGGTGAACAGGGCGGGAGCGGCGGGGTTGCGGAGATGGGCCAGGATCAGCTCCTCCAGGGAGGGCTCCTCGGCCAGCCACGAGGCGTCGTCGACCGGCCCCCGCGGGCGCACCAGCGCGGTGTGGCCACGGCCGGTCGCGCCGGACTCCACGACGGTGTGCGGCGCGAAGTCCGGTGAGGTGCCGGTGAGTCGGGTGTGCGCGGTCAGCAGGCGCTCGCTCTCCCCGGCGAGCCTGATCCGCCCGTCGCCGAGCAGCAGCAGATAGTCGCAGGCGCTCTCCAACTCGGCGACGACATGGGAGGACATGACGACGCTGGTGCCGTGCTCGACGGCGGCGGCCAGCAGGGCGCCCATCAGCTCCTGGCGGGCGACCGGATCCAGATCCGCCATCGGCTCGTCCAGCAGCAGCAGTTCCGCGCGTTTGCCCAGGGCCAGCGCGAGGGCGACCCGGGTGCGCTGGCCGCCGGAGAGGGCGCGGATCCTGGCGTTCGGCTCCAGACCGGCGCCGTACGCGGCCCGTTCGGCGGCCTGCTGGTCCCAGCGCCCGGGGTTGAGGTCGGCGCCGAGGCGGAGCGTGGCCGCCACGGTGAGCCGCGGGTACAGCGGGCGGTTCTGCGCCACATAGCCGATCCGCGCCCTGGACTCGGCCGGTCCCGCGCCGAGCACCCGCAGCGTTCCTCCCGTCGGGCGGCGCAGCCCCGCCGCCAGTGACAGCAGCGTGGACTTGCCGGCGCCGTTCGGGCCGACCAGTGCGCAGATCCGACCGGCGGGCAGCCGGAAGGAGCAGTCGCTCAGGACCGGAGCGCGGCGGCCGTGGCGCATCACGACCCGCCGTGCCTCAAGTGCGGCTGGTTCCCTGCTCATCGCTCTCCCCGCTCTCCCTCGGTGAACTCCTGCTCCAGCGCGGAGCTGAACAGTGCGGCGACGTCATCGCGGGCGAGCCCGCCGGCGCGGGCGCGCCGCATCCAGTCGGTCAGCTCGGCGGCGAACGGCGACCGGTTCGGCGCCGCGCCCAGCGACTTCCGCACAAAGGTGCCGAGGCCGCGTCGGGCCTCCACCAGGCCCTCGCGCTCCAGTTCGCGATAGGCCTTGAGCACGGTGTTCGGGTTGATGGCGGTTGCCTCCACCACCGCGCGGGCGGTGGGCAGTTGGTCGCCCGGTTCGAGCAGGCCAAGACGCAGGGCCTGCTTTGTCTGCTGGACGATCTGCAGATACGTGGCCACACCCGTTCTCCGGTCGATCCGGTACTCGATCACCTCAACCCCCTTTCACTACTTGATTAGTGAAAGGGTGATGCAGCATCGGGCCCCGCGTCAAGTCCGCCTGTCCGGCGCGGTGTTGGCGGGTTCGGCATATCCCGGTGTGGTTGCGGGTAGAGGCTGAGCGCCGTCGGTCCCTCGGGGCGCGTCGGCGGTGGCCGGGAAGGGCGGGGTGCGGCTCGCCGATGGAGCGTCCATGCTGCGAATCCACTTCACCCCCGAGGACATGGCGCGGGTCAGGGTGGCGCCAGGTCCTGACTTCCTGTGGGAGATCACCAACAGCGTGCAGACGTTGCAACGGACCGACGGGGAGCGGGTGTTCGGCGCCTGGCGCCGTTGGGCGCGGCCCCGGCTGCCGCAGAGCCGACGGCTGCTCTCGCCGCTGCTGCCGCCCTACGGCTACTCGCCGGACTTCCTCACCCCCACGTCCGGCGACCGCACCACCCTCCAGTCCGCCGTCGACACCCTGCTCGGCACCCCACGCCCCCGGCTGCGCCAGGAGTTGACGCGGCTGGCCGCCTCCACCCGGCTGCCCGGCTGGACGCGCGCGCTCGCCGAGGGCGACGCGGACACCCTGGCGCGGCTGGGCGACGCGCTCCACGCCTACCAGGCGCAGGCGCTCCTCCCGCACTGGCGGCAGGTCCGCGCGGAGATCGACGCGGACCGCGCCCTGCGGTTGCAGAGCCTGATGGACGGCGGCACCGAGTGCCTGCTGGCGAGCCTCGGCCCCGACACCCGCTGGCGCCCGCCCGTGCTGGAGGTCAACTGTCCGGTGGACCAGCAGCTGCATCTGGCCGGCCGGGGGCTGGTGTTGCAGCCCTCGTTCTTCTGCTGGCCGGCCCCTACGACGCTCGCGGACGGCAGGCTGCCGCCCGTCCTGGTCCATCCGATCCACCACTCGGCCGACTGGGCCTCGCGGTCGGCCGGGCCGTCGGCGGCGACGGGCCGCGATCCGCTGGGGCGCCTCCTCGGGAAGACCAGGGCGGAGCTGCTGCGGGCCGCCCGCACCGGCTGCTCGACGGTGGAGGTCGCGCGGATGTTGCGGGTGACGCACCCGGCCGTCAGCCAGCATATGAACGTGCTGCGCGCCGCCGGCCTGATCACCACGGTCCGCACAGCCGGCCGCGCCTTCCATCTCGCGACGGCGGAGGGGCGCGCGCTGCTGGCGGCGGAGGACCGCGGCGCGGGCGGCGCCATCGGTGAGGGTCCGGGCGCCGGGGTCAGTGAGGATCCGGGCGGCGGGGTCGGCGAAGATTCGAGCGGCGGGGCGCCCATGTAAGCCTGGGCTTACGTCTCTTGTGCCGGTCCGGGGCGGGGCAGCACCCTTGCCTCTCGTACGGCCGTTCCCCAGGCCCCGCCCGCGCACGTCCGCCGTCCCGGTCAAGGGCGTGAGGGCCCGATTCCCCCCCGGAGGCCATGTTGAGCACGCACCGTCCGAGCCGTCCCACCCGTCCGACCCGCAGGGGTGCCCTGAAGGCCGCCGCCGGGATCACCGCGCTGACGGCCCTCGGCGGGGCCGGCCTCGTGGCGTCGGCCTCCGCCGCGCACGCCGCCGGCGACGGCTTCGGCCTGCGCATCGTCGACCGCGCCGAGAGCGACCCCAGGATGTGGTACTACCGTTTCGCCACCGACGAGATCGGCTGGGACCCCGGGGTCAACGTCCTTCTCCCGGACGGCTACCACACCTCGGGGCGCCGCTATCCGGTCCTCTACCTCTTCCACGGCGGCGGCGTCGACCAGGACTTCATCAGCTTCGACCGGCTGGGCATCCGCGCCTGGACGGCGGGGAAGCCGCTGATCGTGGTGATGCCCGACGGCGGCAGCGCCGGCTGGTACTCCAACCCGGTCAACACCAATGTCGGCCCCCGCAACTGGGAGAACTTCCATATCAACCAGCTGCTGCCCTGGGTCGACGCCAACTTCCGCACCTACGCGGAGTACGACGGCCGCGCCGTCTCCGGGTTCTCCATGGGCGGGTTCGGCGCGCTGAAGTACGCGGCCAAGTACTACGGGCACTTCGCCTCCGTCAGCTCCCACTCCGGACCGGCCAGCCTGCGCCGGGACTTCGGCCTGGTCACCCACTGGGCCAACGTCTCGTCGGCCGCCGTGGAGTTGGGCGGCGGCACGGTCTACGGGGCGCCGCTGTGGGACGAGGCACGGGTCACGGCCGACAACCCGGTGCAGCGGGTGGAGAGCTACCGCAACAAGCGGGTGTTCCTGGTGGCCGGCACCAGCCCCGACCCGGTCAACTGGTTCGACACCGTCAACGAGACCCAGGTACTCGCCGGCCAGCGGGAGTTCCGCGGCGTTCTCGGCTCGGCCGGGATCCCGCACGAATGGCATGAGCCGGCGGGCGGCCACTTCGTCCGCCCCGACCTCTTCCTCCGCGACCTGGACGGGATCGTCGCCCGTCTCCGCAGGGCCTGACCTCCCCGGTACGGCCTGACCTCCCCCGTTCCCCCCACGCGTCGGCCCCGGGAGTCCCGTCATGCGCGAATCGAACGAACCCTCACGTTCACCTTCCGGCCGGCCGGCCGGGCCGAGCCGGCGGGCGTTGCTGCGCTCCGGCGCGGTCGGCGGGCTCGCGCTGGCGGGCGTCGGCGCCGGCGCCCCGGGGGCGGCCGCCGCCGCGCCGCCGGCCACCGGGGCGAAGGTGCGCGACCTCACCGGGCCCGCCCAGACCGGCCGGTTCGCCGCGCCCTGGACGGACCTCGGCATCCCGGCGCGGTGCCCCGACGGCTCGCTGCTCTTCGTCTGCGGCGACACCTTCGACGGCGACGGCGTCGGCGGCCCCGACTGGCGGTCGCCCGTGGGGCTGCGCTCGTCCGATCCCGCGCCCGAATCGCTTCTCATCGACGGCAGCGTCGGCGGCGCCCGCGCCGTCGGCCTCGTCCCCGAGGGTCACACGGGCGGCACCACCGCCATTCCGTCCGATGTCTTCACCATCGGGTCGACGATGTATATGCACCTCATGCGCGGGGTGATCTACCAGACCCACCACACGGACTTCTGGCGCTCCGACGACAACGGCGAGACCTGGCAGTACCTCTGCCAGTGGCCGGGCGACCAACACGGCGGCCAGTTCCAGCAGAAGACGTACGCGGTCGCCGACGACGGCTACTGCTACGTCCTCTCGACGGCCTTCAACCGCGAGGTGACCTCGGCGCTGCTGCTGCACCGGGTGCCACAGAACGCCCTGGGCGATCCGGCGGCCTACGAGCCCTGGGGGTACGCGGGCGGCGTCTGGGCCTGGGGCCATCCGCCGACCTCGGTGACGGCCGCGCGCCGCTGGGGCGAGATCTGCTTCCGGGCCATGGCCGGCAGGTACGCGCTGACCTGGCTCAACATGAGCCCGTTGGACATCAGGGCGCAGATCTTCGCGCTGCCCACGTCGAACCTGTTCACCACCCCGGAACAGACGATGATCGTTCCGACCGTGCCGGGACTGGAGGGCGGCAACGCGGTGGCAAGCCCCTACGGCGGCTTCATCATCCCGGGGTCGAGCTTCGACGACCTCCATATCGCCGTCAGCCAGTGGTACGACAACCAGAACTACCGGGTCATGCAGTACCGGATCAACGGGCTGCTGGCGGGCTGACCGGCCCCGGCTCGGGCGCGCCGCCACGGAGTCCGTCGAGTATCACCGTCGAGACCGCGTCATCGGCCTTGGCGCCGGGCCGGCAGACGACCATGCTGAACAGTTCGAGGATCTCGGCCGGGGCGAGGTCGGCGCGGACGCTGCCGTCCCGCTGCCCCCGGACGATGACCGCCGTGAGCGACCGATTGCCCTCCTCGCTCAGCGCATCCAGAGCTTCGGTGCTCGGCAGGTCCTGTGTCAGGGTCTTGACCAGGGCCAACGGCAGCCCGGCGCAGTGCCGCGCGATCTCGTTGAGGTCCCGCCATCCCGTTGCCCCCGCTGCCCGCTCGGCCTCGACCTGGCGGGTGAGGGCCAACAGGCCCCGCATGGCGTCCGCGGCGATCTCAATCACCAACGCCCGCCGGTCGGGGAAGTGCCGGTAGAGGGTGCCGACGGCGACGCCCGCCGTATGGGCGATCTCCTCCATCGAGACGGCCGGACCGCGCGCCGCGAACAGGCCGAGCGCGGCGGCGACGATCCGCCCACGGTTACGCCGCGCGTCCGCCCGCATCATCCACTTCCGTCCCGCGTAGCCACTGAGTCGTTCCCGGGTTCGTTCCCGGGTCGTTCCTGCGTCGCCGCTCAGGTTATGCTGCCTAACCTGAAGACGAGCTTCACCTTCTGGTACTGCTCCTGCTTCTTCCGTCCTTCTCGCTCTTCCCGATCCTCCGATTCGAGGTCCCCATGCTGATAGGCACCTATGTCACGGGAGTCGGCGCCACCCTGCCCGCCGTGCTGGACGAGGTCCGAGCCGCGCGGGCGGCCGGGCTGGACAGCGTCTACTTCCCGCAGTTGACCGGATGGGATCCGCTGACCCTGACCGCGCTGGCCGGACGTGAGGTGCCGGACATCGGCCTGGGCACCGCCATCGTGCGGACCTACCCGACCCATCCGCTGGCCCTCGCCGGCCAGGCACTGACCGCGCAGGCGGCGACGGACGGCCGTCTCACCCTGGGCGTCGGTCCCAGCCACCGGCAGATCATCGAGGGCGCCTACGGGCTCTCCTTCGAGCGTCCGGCCCGCCATACGCGGGAGTATCTGGAGGCCCTTGGGCCGCTGTTGCGCGGCGAGACCGTGCAGTACCGGGGGGAGACGGTCGCGGCGAACGGCTCGATCGACGCGGTCGGCGTCCGTCCTCCGTCGGTGCTGCTCTCCGCGCTGGGGCCGGTGATGCTGCGCATCGCCGGCGAGTTGACCGACGGCACCACCACCACCTGGGCGGGGCCCGACCTGATCGCCGAACACATCACCCCGGCCCTCCGGACGGCCGCCGAGGCGGCGGGACGCCCCACACCGCGCGTCGTCGCTTCGACAATCGGCGCCGTGACCGCCCGACCCGACGCGCTCCGCGAGGAGATCGCGGCGGCCTACGGAATCGCCGGCGACTTCGCGAGCTACCGGCGGATCATCGACCTCCAGAACCTCTCCGGCCCCCAGGACACCGCCCTCCTCGGCGACGAGTCCACCCTCGCCAAGGAGATCAACCGCTTCGCGGCGGCCGGCGTGACAGAACTCCTCTTCGGCATCATCGGCACCCCGGACGAACAACACCGCACCCTCGACTTCCTCGCCGAACTCCGCACCCAGCGCGCGGAATCGACCACCTGACACCGCCCGCCGGCGGTTCAGGCCGGTCGGGGTGTGGTCGGTTGGGCGCTGGGGTGGCGGCGGCGGTGGTAGGCGATGGCGAGGGCCGTGACCAGGGGGCCCCAGGCCGCGAGGGGGAGATAGGCGCCGACGAGGGCGACGCGTTGGACGCCGGGGCTGGTCATCTCCGAGACGGGGGTGCCGTAGCCGGCATGGACGCCCCAGGCGGCATAGGCGCAGGCGGCGATGACGATCAGGCCGCCCACCAGCGCCGGCACCGTGGCGGCCGGCGGGGGCACCCGACGGCCGCCGACGAACGGGAGCCGGCGCGGCGTCACCTCGCCCCAGGACTGCACCAGCCCCAGGGCCAGCATGGCGACGCCGAGTTGGCCGACGCTGAGCACGGTCAGGTACGGGTACTCCCACCCGTGCAGACGCATCTCCTGGTGCACCGGAACGCGCGCGACCAGCGCGATGCGCCACAGGACCGACGGAATGTTGACCAGGACCACCGCGAACGCCGAGATCCTGGCCCACCTCGGCACATCGGGCAACGTCCGGAACAACGGGTGCCCCGCGACGCGTCCACGGAGCCCGACCACCCTGCCGACCATCCGAGTTCCCCCTCCTCGCGCCAACTCCCCAGCGGCATCGTCTCCCGTGGAACACCCCCGCCGGATCGTCCCCGTAGCTGGTTCGACTACGCCCGGAGGATGACCTTCGTCCTGACCGGTCGGCGCGGCTAGGGCATGTCGCTGTCGCGGGTGAGGTGTTCGATGAGGTGGCGGGCGCGGGTGTTTTCGTGGAGGAGGGTGGTGACCAGGGGGGCGGTGTCCGTGGTCGTTTCGAGGTAGTGGGAGGGGGGTCGGGGGTCGGTGGGTGGGAGCCGTACGGTGTCGGTGTCGAGGGCGTGGTGGACCGATGCGTAGTCGATGCCCCGGTGGGCCAGTCGCTCGCCGCCGGCGTACCACCGGGTCGGGAACGGGCCGCGTAGGCGCACCAGATGGGGGTAGCGCCGGGCGACCTCGTGGAGGGCGAGGACGGCCAGCAGGATGTGTTCGGTGCCGACCGTTCGGTCGCCACGGCGGCGGGCCTGCTCGTGGGTCTCCTCGGTGAGCCAGGGCTGTTGGACGGGCCCTCGCGCGTAGCGGGCGCGGCCGAGGAGGATGTCACGGGTGGGGTGCAGGCGGGGGTCGAGCAGCAGGGCCCGCAGCAGATGTGCGGTGCCGAACCTGCTTGCGCCCTCCCGTCGCGCCAACTCCATCGCGGCGGTGAGCGCCCGCGCGGCGGCGCCGGTGTAACTGACGTTTCGCCGACCGGAGTTGCCCAGGACATCCCGGGCCGCGATGGTCCGTTCGGCGGCTTCGGCGGCTTCGGCGGCCTCGGCGGCCTCGGCGGCTTCGGCGGCCTCGGTGTCGCGCCAGGCGTCGTCCCGTAGCGCCGTCAGCAGATGTCTGGTGCCGACGGCGCCGCCCTTCTCGCGCGCGCGGCGAGCGGCGGCGGCCAGTACCGCCCTTGCGCTTCGGTCGGGCTCCGGCACCGCCACCACCTCCGAACTCCTCCCCCAGGGGGACAGGCATGGCCGGGACCCTGCGGCGAACGGTTGGGAGTGGCGGCTCCGGGGCTTCTGTGGCGTCGGCCGGGCGCCGGGGGCGGGTGGACGGTGGCCCTGTCCGCCGGCTGGCGTGTTCTGTGAACCGGCCGGCGGGGCACGGGCGTTCAGCCGTCGAGAAGGCGGCGGGCCTCGGAGAGCAGGCGGAGCAGTTCGGTGCGGGTCGGGCCGTCGGGGCCCGGGGCGGGGGCGGCCGGTCGGGGGATGTGGCGGGTGAGGACCTGGAGGGCCACGGCGGCCTGGCGGGCGAAGAGGGCGAGGACATCGAGTTCGGAGAGGCCCGATCTGGCCTGCGGTGAGGGGTCGAGCACTTCGAGGACGCCGAGGACGTCGTCGCCGTGGACCAGCGGGGCGGCCATCAGCGCGTTCGGCACATACCCGGTCGACTTGGCGATGCTGCGGTCGAACGACGGGTTGGCGTGCAGATCGTCGACGACCATCGGTTCGCCGGAGGCGGCGACCCAGCCGGCGATGCCCCGGCCGGCCGGGAAGCGGGAGCCGACCAGGAACTCCTCGCCCTGCCCCGCGACGGCGCCGAAGATCATCTCGTCGGCCTCGGCGTCGAGCAGCAGGACGGAGCTGGCCTGCGCTCCGAAGATGGCGCAGGCGGTTTCGACCACCGACTGCAGGAGTTCCGTCACCGCCGGATCGGGGCCGGGTCCGGTGGGCGCGGCGGGCTTGATCGTCTGGGCCATGAGGTCCCCTTCCGCCTCGGCGGCGTCAACGTTGTCCATGGACGCGGACGTTGGCTGCGGACGTGTACAGGGCGTTCTTGAGTTGGAACGGTGTCAGCCGGGGGCGGCTGGACAGGATGCGGGCGCAGAGGCCGGCGATGAACGGGGTGGCGTAGCTGTTGCCCGAGCTGCGGATCTCGCTGCCGCCGAGCCAGGCGACGCGGACCTTCTGGCCGGGGGCGAAGAACTCCACCGGCGGCGCCGGGTTGTAGAGGTGGAGGTTGGGGTCGTCCTCCTGGTGGCTGCCGACGGAGATCACCGAGGAGAACCGCCAGGGGAAGCTCTCCACCCGGGTGTTGTGCGCGGAGGCGACGATGACGGTGCGCTGGAAGTACGCCTCGTCGGCGAGTTTGCGGAGTTCGTCGGCGAACCGGACGTGGGTGGTCGACAGGCTGAGGTTCACCACGTCGAACCGCTGGCGGACGGCCCATCGGATGCCTTCGAGGAGGACGTCGCCGCTGCCGGAGAACCGCTCGCCGAGGACCCGGACGCTGAAGAGTTCGCAGTCGGGCGCGGTTCTGCGGATGATGCCGGCGCAGGCGGTGCCGTGGCCGCAGGCGTCGCCGAGGTCGGTCTCCTCGACCCGGAGCCCTTCGTCGTCCTTGAGGGCCCGCCAGGTTCCGGCGAGGGGGCCGACAAGGGGGTGGTCGGATTCGACGCCCGAGTCGACGACGCAGACCCGGACGCCGCGTCCGGTGCCGCCGATCAACGGTCCCTCGGCAGCGGTCGGGGGATCGGGCGCGTCGGCCTCGACGGGCACATCGGCGGGGCCACGGCCACGGAGTCCCCAGGTGAGGCCGGGCGGTGGGGTGCGGGCGGTGGTCATGGGGATACCTCCACGCCGGTGTCGGACGCGGCCGTGACATCGGTGACGGACTCGGTGAACGAGTCGGTGACGGTGTCGCCGGCGGCGTCGGTCATGGCTCTGGCCTGGCGGACGGCGGGGAGATGCCCCTTGGCGGCGAAGCGGCGGCGCGCCAGCACGGCGGCGGCCGCGGCCTCGTCCCGGTGGCCGGACGCGAGTGCGGTGTGCGCGAAGTCCAGGGCGGCGTACCCCTGGACGATCGGGGAGTCGGTGCCGGCGGCGGTCGCGCGGGCGCGGTGGGCCAGCCGCATCGCGGCGTCCCGGTCGCCTTCGGCGGCGGCGATCCGGGCGCGCAGCCCGTCGAGGTCGGCGGAGTCGGCACGGGGTCCGGCGGCATCGGCAGAGCTACCGGAAGCGGCGTCGGCAGCAGCATCGGAAGCGGCATCGGAAGCCGCGTCGGAAAAGGCGTCGGCAGAGGCGTCGCCGGCGGCGTCCAGCGCGTGGCGGGCGGCGGCCGGGGCGCCGAGGTCGAGATGGATGCGCGCGGCGTCGAGCAGCGCGCCGCGCAGCAGTCCGGTGGCGCCGAGGCTCCGGGCGGCGGCGGCCGCGAGATCCAGCTGGCGCAGCGCCTCGGCGCGGCGGCCCCCGAGGTCGGCGACGGTCGCGGTGAAGAGCGGGAGGAAGACGTCGGCCTCGGCGTAGCCGAGCCGCCGGGCGAGGCGTTCGGCCTCGGCGAGGTCGGCCAGGGCGCCGTCCGCCTCGTCGTCGAGGGCGCGCAGTACGGCCAGGGTGCAGCTGAGGGTCAGCCGGACGGCCGGGCGGCCCTGGCCGTGGTCGGCGAGGAGCCGCCGGCAGTGCGCGACGGCGGCGGTGACGGGTTTGGGCCCGCGCCAGAGCGAGACGCCGATGGCGCCGAGGGCCGCGGCGCGCTCCGGTTCCGCGTTGTCCCTGACGGCGTGGTCGAGCGCGCGGGCGAGGAACCGTTCGGCAACGCCGTGCTGGCCGCGTTCCTGGTCGAGTTGGGCGATCCGCAGACAGGCCCTGGCCTGGCCGAGGTGGTCGTCGGCGGCCTCGAAGAGCGGCAGCGTCGCCCGGGCGACCTCGGCCGGCGAGTGGCCGCCGGTGCCGCCGAAGGAGGCCAGGACGAGGCGGGCGTGGGCTGCCTCCAGCCGGTCGGCCTCGGTTTCCGGGGCGGTGGCCAGCAACTCTTCGAGGAGGGCCCGGCCTTCGGCGCCGCGTCCCAGGTCGAGCAGGGTCTGGCCGAGTCGTCTACGGGCGCCGGTGCTGTGCGGTTCGCGGGGCCGGTAGTGGTCGACGGCCCGGGTGAGGAGGCCGGCGGCCCAGACGGGGTCGGCGTGCGCCAGGGCCAGCCGGCCGGCCTCGGCCAGCGCGTCGGCGGCCTGGCGGCGCAGCCGGTCGGTGCCCGGGTCCTGGCCGCCCAACTCGACGCGGTAGCGGTGGGCCTGCTCCAGATGGGCGCCGACGGCGGCGGCGCCGCTGGTCCGGACGGAGTCCGAACGGGCGGCGCGTTCATGGCGACGGGCCCGGTCCCGTTTGGGCTGGCTGTCGTAGACGACCTCCTGGATGAGCCCGCCGGCGAAGCGGAACGTCTCGCCGTCCTGGATGATCAGACGGTGGCGCGCCAGCCGGTCCAGGGTGGCCAGCAGCTCCGGGCGGAGGTGGGCGCCGCCGGGCGCCGACTCGGAGTGGTCGGCCAGATCGAGGAGTTCGTCGGCGGTGAAGTCCCGGCCCAGCACGGAGGCCAGGCCCAGGGCGCGCCGTTCGGGTGGGTCGAGCGCGTCGATCCTGGCGCCGATCAGGGCCTGCAGCGGGAGCGGGACGCCGCCGGGGGCGGTGCCGGACGCGCCCTCGGTGATCAGCAGGTGTTCGAGGTGCAGCGGGTTGCCGCCGGCCCGTTCCAGGATGGCGTCGGAGAGCGGCTGTCGGGCCGGCGATCCCTCGTCCCTGGCGGCGAGTTCGGCGGCGAGGAGGCGGGCCTCCTCGTCGGGGAGGCCGGCGAGCGGAAGCGCCTCGCCGGCGAGTTCCGGCCGCCGGTCCAGGAGTTGGGGCCGGGTGAGCAGCACGACGAGAACGGCGGCGTCGGTGAGGACGCCAAGCGTCTGGTCGAGAACGTCGAAGAACGGGTCGGCGGCCCAGTGGCAGTCGTCGATCACCAGGATCGCGGGCCGGCGCGCGGTGGCGGTGGTGAGGTCGGTGAGGACCTGGGCGAGCGCGGCGCAGGTGGCGTCGACGGACGGGTGCGGAGTGCCGTTGCGCAGCAACCCCTGCTGGAGTAGCGCGAGTTCGGGCGAGGCGGGGAGGGTGTCCTCGGTGCGCAGCAGGGAGGCGACGGCGTCGGCGAGCGGCCCGAGGCTGGGCTGTTCGCCGCGTGCCCGGCCCCGGCCGACGCCGTGCCGGCGGCGGCCGGCCCTCGCGGTGGTCCTGCGCAGCCATTCGCGCAGCAGCCGGGTCTTGCCCTGTCCCGCGGCGCCGCTCACCACCATGCGGGTGGCCAGCCTGTCGTCCATCGCCTGGGCCAACGCCGCGTCCAGCGCGGCGAGTTCGGAGGCCCGGCCGACAAGGGCGACATCGGATCCCCGGGGCCCGTCCGGCCTTTCCCCCTCGTCCAGGCCGAGCAGCCGGTGGGCGGGCACCGGCTCGTTCCTGCCCTTGACCCGCAGCGGCGCGATCCGCGCGACCCGGACGCCCGGGCCCGCGGCGCGGAGGGTGTCGGCGCCGATCAGGATCTCGCCGGCGGCGGCGTTCTGTTCCAGCCGGGCGGCGACGTTCACGATCTCGCCGGAGACCATCGCCTGCCGCGCGGTGGACGAACCGGTCACCGCCCGACCGGTGTTGATGCCGATGCGCATCTCCAGGCGGACGCCGATGGTGGTCGCGAGCCGGTCGTTCAGCTCGGCCAGCGCCGCGCGCATGGCGAGGGCGGCGGCAATGGCCTGCCGGGCGTCGTCCTCCCGGACGGTCGGCACGCCGAAGACCGCCATCACCGCGTCGCCGATGAACTTCTCGACGGTGCCCCCGTGTTCCTCGATGCCCAGCCGCATCCGGTCGAACCAGCGCAGGCTCACCGAGCGGAGGGTCTCCGCGTCGAGCGTGCCGGAGAGCGCGGTGGAGCCGACCAGATCGCAGAAGAGCACCGTCACCACCTTGCGTCCGGTGGCCCTGCCGGTGGCCGCGGTGGAGCCGCACGGCTTGCCGCAGAGATGGCAGAACCGCGCGTCGGACGGCAGCTCGCGCCGGCACGGGGCGCAGAACATGGGGTTCCTCCCAAACGACCGGACCCTCGGGGGTCAGAACTCGGGGCAGGACTCGGTCAGAACAGGGCGCCGCCCGCGACATCGGCGTGCGCCTGCACCTCGGGGGCGGCCTCGTCGAGCCGCACCTTGATGTCGATCAGCAGCGACAGCTCCTCAGACGTCAGGCTGCCGAGCACGGCCCGCTGTTCGTCGCTGAGCAGGTCGAAGTCGACGCCGGCCGCCGCGAGATCGTCGAGCGTGGGCCCGGACGGGGTGGGTTCGGTCATGGGTGTCCTCCGGGATGGTGCGGTGCTTCGGTCGCCTGGTCGGTCGCCTGGTCCGTCGGCAGGTCGCCCGGCGGGGGTCCGCTCGGCGGCGGGTCGCTCGCGAGGGAGCGGAAGAGCTGGGTGAGCAGCCCCGCCGTGTGCAGCGCGCTGACGGAGACCACCGTCCGTTGCCGCGCGGTCAGCGGCAGCCCGTCGAACTCCCGCAGCAGCTCGTCGAGATGGCCGTCGTCCAGCGCCGCGTGTTCGCGGAGGGTGCGGAATGCGGCGGGCGGCAGCCCCGTCGCCTCGGCGAGCCGGTCGGGGAGCCAGGGCGCCGGGGCGTTGCCCTCCAGCACCGCCATATAGCCGAGCAGCGCGACCGGATGCTCGTGCTCGACGCGGTAGTACTGTGCCCCGGCGAGTTCGACGACGGCCCGGTGCGGCGCCTCGTCCCGGTGCCCGCCGGCGGCGGCCAGGTCCGCCAACAGCCAGACGTCGTGGTCGCGTTCCTCCTCGGCGTGCCGGCGGTAGTAGGCGGCCAGCCGGGGTGCCCAGGGATCGTCGAGGTCGGCGCAGCGGGCGGCGGCGCGTTCCAGCAGCGGCACCGAGGCGACCAACAGCGGGTGCATCGCGGCCAGATAGCGGAGATAGCGCTCCCTCAGCCCGTCCGGGCGCCAGAGGCGTTCGATGGCGCGGTGCAACGCCGGAGTGGCGAGCGCGAGCTTGGCGCCGAGGGCGGCGGAAGGGGTGGCGGAAGGGGTGACGGGGGGCGCGACGGTCATCGGCCGGCCTTCGCCTCGGCGGGGGCGAGCGTCACCAGGTCGGCATAGCGGGCGCAGCCGAAGCGCCGGACGAAGGCGGCCGGTCCGGCGGCGCGTTGCTCGTCGGCGGTGAGCCGATCGAGGAGCGCACCTACCCGGCCGGCCGCCTCCCGCGTCGCGCCTTCGGTGACCGTGGGCTGTTCGCCGAGCCCGTGACAGGCGCGGCAGTAGCCCTCGGCGGGCGGCGACGGGGCATAGCGGGCATGGAGTCGGCGCGGGCCGATGGCCCGCACCAGGCGGAGCAGCGGAGAGTCGAGGGAACGGGCCCTGATGGTGGGCCAGTCGTCGTCCGCGATATGGCCGAGGCGCAGATGCGGGGGAACGGGGCGGCGGTCGATGGTGCGCTGGCTGCAGCAGGCGACCACGGTGCCGTCGAACGCGATGGTCGGCCAGGCCGCCATGGCGCACGGCGGGGCGGCCAAGTCGCTGTGGGTGTGCGGAGGTTGGGGCAGCAGCCGGGCGCCTCGGCCGAGCGGCCTGACCTCGTTGACCAGCATCGGCACCCGGTCGGCGAACGTGCGTCTGATCTCGGCGACGGCGTCGGCCAGATAGGGGTCGTCGGGGCCGCTGCCGGTGAGGTGGACGCTCACCGGGGTGCCGGCGTCGAGCACCGTCCGCAGGGCGCGGAGCACGGCGGCGCGGGGGACCTCGCGTTCGTGGTGCGCGTCCAGGCTGGCGGAGAAGTGGTCGAGCGCGGCGATGGTCGCCAGCACGGGGCGGGGGACGCGGCCCTGGCGGGCGAAGAACATGCCGCTCAGCAGCGCGACCCGGGTTCCGGACCGCTGGGCCGATCTGGTGAGCCGGAGGGCGAGCCGGGGCAGCAGCAGCGGTTCCCCGCCGGTCAGCAGCACCACATCGGGTCGGTCCGTCGGCTGGAACGAGTCGACGAACCGCAGCAGTTGCCTGGAGTCCGGCCGTGCGGTCGTGGCCAGCGACGAGTTGGTGGAACAGTGTGCGCAGCTGAGCGGGCAGCGGCGGGTGAGCGCCACCAGCAGGCCGGCGCCGGGCGCGGGGCGCAGCCCGATAAGCTCCGCGAGTTCCATCTGCCCCTCCCCTCCGCCGAGTTGCCGCGGCCGGCTCCCGCCACCGGGACGGCACAGGGGGGCCACCGGGACAACACAGCCGTGCGGAATCCTGCCCCGGTCGGGAGATTTCCGGCCTTGTAACGCCTGGTGAGCGGTTAATGCGCAGGTCAGCACGGGTCGTGCGAGACCTGCCCCGGCCCGGCGCCCGCCTCGGGACCCGGTCCAAGGCCCCGAAAGCGCCTATACCGGTGTCCAACCGACGGCCAGTCGTTCCCATACCGGGGCTCCGTAGGTTGATCGGTCAGTCGGCGCAGCGGACGCCGTCACCCCCGTTAGGAGGTCAGCATGTCCGAGGACAAGAACGTGGAACCGGCTGAGACCGAGGGCGAGGAGATCGAGGTCGTCGCGCACAGCGAGGACGAGGAGTTGGCGGGCTGCGTCATCAACAACAGCAGCGCGCTCAACTGATGCAGGCGGTCCGCCCGGCTCCCGGTTTCAGGCGCCGGGGGTCGGGCGGGCCGCGCGGTCAGTGACCGGACAGTCGCCGAGCCGTCAAGGGAGCGCCGAGTGACCTCCGTTGTCCCATCAGCCCAGCGCCGGTATCCGCGAGCGGTCCGGCAGGACGTTGTCGAAGAGCTGCACGGAAGGCGCGTCGCGGATCCGTACCGCTGGCTGGAGGATCCGGCGGCGGACGCCACGGTGCGCTGGGGCGAGGCGCAGGACGCCCTGTACGAGGCGGAGCGCGCGAGCTGGCCGGGTCTGGGGCGCTGGCACGACGAGGTGGCCCGGCTCACCGCCGTCGACCGCGCGACGCCCCCCACGGTCCGTGGCGAACGGGCGTTCTGGCAGCGGCAGTTGGCAGACGATGAGCATCCGGTGCTGATGGTGGCCGAGGGCGGCGCGGAACGGGTGCTGCTGGACCCCTTCTCGCTCGACCCGTCGGGCCGCACGGTGCTCGACGCCTGGCAACCCTCCCTGGAGGGCGGGCTGTTGGCGTACCAGGTGTCGGTGAACGGCACCGAGGACTCCCGGCTCCGGGTGATCGAGGTGGCGACCGGGAAGGTCGTGGACGGTCCGGTGGGCCGGATGCGACGGTCCTCGGTGGCCTGGCTGCCGGGCGGCGAGGCGTTCTACTACGTTCGGCATCGGGGCCCGGGGGCGCCGCCCGGCGAGGAGCGCTACCACCGGCGGGTGTATCTGCACCGGGTGGGCACCGCGCCCGAGTCGGATGTGCTGGTGTTCGGCGAGGGCCGGGAGAAGACCGAGTTCTACAGCGTCTCGGTGACCTCGGACGGCCGTTGGCTCTGCGTCACCGCGACCCTGGGCACCGGGCGCGGCACCGATCTCTTCCTCGCCGACCTGGCGGAGAGCCCGCCCGACCGGCCCCGGCTGCGGCCCGTCCAGGAGGGCATGGACGCGGCCACCCGGCTGCACGCGGTGCCGGGCACGGGGCCGCGCGACACGGTGTGGCTGCGCACCGACCGGGGGGCGGCGCGCGGTCGGGTCGTCGCCTGCCGCCCGGTCGATCTGGAGCGCGGTCCCGGCGCGTGGCGGGAGGTGGTCGCGGAACGTCCGGACGCCGTGCTGACCCATCTGGTGGTGCTGTCGGGGCCCCAACTCGACCGCCCGCTGGGGTTGGTGGCCTGGGTCCGGCATATGGCGGCCGAGGTGACCGTGCACGATCTCGTCGACGGCCGGCTGCTCGCCGAGGTGCCGCTGCCGGGCACCGGCGCGGTCGGCGACTTCACGGCGGGGCCGCACGGCAGCGGTCTCGCGTGGTTCGCCTACACCGACTTCGGCACCCCGCCACGGGTGCTGTGCTTCGACGCCGGGACCCTGGGCGTGACCCGCTGGGAGCGGGACGTGCCCGACGCCCCCGAGCTGGGCGGCGCGGTCACCCGTCGGGTCACCTTCACCTCCGGGGACGGCACCCGGGCCCGGATGTTTGTGATCTCGCCCGGCGGCCGGCCGGACGAGCCGCGGCCCGCGTTGCTCGCCGGCTACGGCGGGTTCGGGCAGACCATGACCCCCCGGCACCGGGCGCAGGTGTTGGCCTGGGTGCGGGCCGGCGGGGTCTTCGCCTGGGCCGGGTTGCGTGGTGGCGGCGAGGAGGGCGAGGAATGGCACCGGGCGGGCAGCGGCGCCAACAAACAGAACACCTTTGACGACTTCGCCGCGGCGGCCGACCATCTGGTCGCCGAGGGGTGGGCGGCCGAGGGGCGGATCGGGATCATCGGAGGTTCCAATGGCGGACTCCTCGTCGGAGCGGCCCTCACCCAGTGGCCGGGAACATTCGCCGCTGTCGTGTGCATGTCCCCGTTGCTGGACATGGTTCGTTACGAGCTTTCGGGGCTGGGCCCCAGCTGGGTGCCCGAGTACGGCAGCGCCCGGGACCCGGAGCAACTGCGCACGCTGCTGAGCTATTCGCCGTACCACCGGGTCACGCCGGGCACCGCCTATCCGGCGGTGCTGCTGACTGCGTCCGAGGGCGACACCAGAACGGATCCGCTGCACGCGCGGAAGATGTGCGCCGCGCTGCAGCACGCCACCTCGGGCCAGGGCCCGGTGCTGCTGCGCCGGGAACGCGGCGTCGGCCACGGCGTGCGGGCCGCGTCCAGCGCGGTGGCCCTGCAGGCCGAGTGCCTGGCGTTCACCGCCGCGCGGCTCGGCCTGGCGGCGCCACGGCGGTCGGGGCCGTCGGGGCCGGCGGGGCGGGAGGAGGCGTGAGGGTTCTGCTCTGTCCGCTCAGCGACGGCGGCTATCTCTATCCGACGATCGCCGTCGGGCGGGAGTTGCGCCGCCGGGGCCACCGGGTCGATGTGCTGGGCCGGTCGACGGCCGCGCCCTTCGCGGCGGAGGCGGGGCTGCCGTTCGTGCCGGCCGAGGAGTTGGGCGGGCGGCGGGCGTTCTCCGCCACCTGGTGGGGGCCGACGGGACCGGCGCAGTACCGGGCGACGGTGCGCGCCGCCAGGGCGACGGGCGCCGATCTGCTGGTCACCTCGGTGCTGTGCAACGGTGCCCTGTTGGCCGCCGAGAAACTGGACCTTCCGGTGGTGGTGGTCGGCCTCGCGGCCCATCTGTGGGACTACCGGTCGGGTGGCGACGGCGAGCCACAACTGGGCAGGACCAGGGCGAACCGGACCCGGGAGTCCCTGCTGCTGTACGCCGGGGTGCGGGAGGAGGCCGGTCTCTCGGGGCGGGCCGCCCGCTGGGACGATCCGCTGCTGGGCGACGCGCTGCTGCTGAGGGGCGATGCGCGGCTTGAGTACCCGGGCGCCCAACTCCCGGACCGGGTCGTGCGGGTGGGCCCGCTGGCCTGGGAGCCGGCGGCCGATCCGGCGGAGGTCGAGGAGATCGACGCCCGACTGGCACGGACCGGGAAGCCCCTCGTCTACGTCCATCTGGGCCGCTCCTTCGGCGGCGGCGGCCTCTGGCCCCGGCTCAACGAGCTGTTCACCGGCGGCCGGTTCCAGGCCGTGGTGGAACGGGGCCGGTCCACCGATCCGACGCCGGCGCCCGATGCGGACATCCTGCTGGTGCGCAAGCCCTGGTTGGGGCCGCTCGTCGACCGCGCCGGTCTGGTCCTCACCAATGGCACCTCGACTCCCGTGCTGGGCGCGCTGCTGCGCGGCCGGCCCCTGGTGACCTCCCCCAACGGCTCGGAACAGCCGCTGCTCTCCCTCGCCTGCGAACGCGCCGGGGTCGCCCTGCGCGTCCCCGGGGCGGCGGCCGGCCTGACGGCGCCGGTCGAGTTCGCCTGGCGGGACCAGGGACTGCGGGCGCGGGCGCGCGCGCTCGGCCGGCGGCTGGGGGCGGTCAACAGCGCGGCCCGCGCGGCCGACACCGTCGAGCGGGTGTCCCAGGGCATCCGCGACCCCGAGGAGTTCCATGGATACACGATCAGTCGACACTGACGAGGCCGTGGCGCGTCTTTCGACGGACGCCCGACAGTGGCTGGTGCGGCACGCGGGCTATCTCGACTCGGCGGCCGGGCACGCCCGACTGCCGCTGACCCCACGGGTCAAGGCCCTGTTGCAGCTGGCGCTGCTGCGTCACTACTGGGCCGGGACCCGGCCGGCCGACGAGGGGCTGCGGGCGGTGACCGAGATCGTCGAAGGGGCCTGGCGGCGCCCCGACTTCCCGCATGTCGAACGGCTCGATCCGCGCTACGGGAAGCAGTTGGGGTTCATTCTGGCGGCCCTGGCGCCGCCCGGTGTCGAGCCGGCCCGCGCGGCGCTGGACCGGTATGTGGCCAACGGCTATCTGACGCCGCACCGGAAGTCGCACTATCTACGTCTGGAGACCAGGTTCCACGCCGATCTGGCCGGGGTCCCCCACCAACTGGCGGCCTACGCCGAGCTGTACGCGGCGAGCCTGCTCGCGCGCTGCCACACCCTGCCGATCGACGAGCTGGATGTCTGCGAGATCACCCACAGCGTCTTCTATCTCAGCGACTTCGGCCGCCGCGACCCCGGGCTGACGGGCGACGACCTGACGCGCGCCAGGGACGTCGTGCGGCGGCTCACCGAGATCAGCGTGCGCGGCGGCACCTGGGACCATGCCGCGAAACTCGTCCTCGCCCAGCACTGCCTGGGCCAGCGGCCGACCCGCACCGCGTCGGGAGCGGCCGCCATCCACATGCTCGACGCGGCGCGGACGGCGGACGGCGCCATCCCGGGGAAAGCGGCCGCCGCCAGGACCGCGCCGACGGCGACCGAGGAATGGCGCTTCCGCGACGCCTACCAGCCGACCCTCGGCACGGCCCTGGCGACGCTGCTGATCACCGGTGGACAGACGGCCGCGCCGGCCCCGGCGGGCGGCGCGGCGGAGCGGGAGGCACGATGAGTCTCGACCAGGCCGAACGCGCCGTCGGCGCACGCCTGTTGCCCGGCGCGAAGAACTGGTGGTTCCTCGGCCCCGGCGGGGTCGCCCGGCTCCGCGATGGGCATGTCACCCCCGAGGGCGCGCTCAGGCCCGACGCCCGACGCCAACTGCGGGAGAGCGGACTGCTCGCCACGACGGCCGTCCGCTCCTACGCGCTGACCGTGCTCACCAGCACCCACTGCAACCTGGGCTGCGGCTACTGCTTCCAGAACATCGCGCAGGACCCGACCGGCGGCAGCCGCCCGCCCCGGATGCCACAGACCCGGCTCACCTCGGCGACCATCACCTCCGTGCTGGACTTCACCCGCCGGCAGATGGCGGCAGTGGGCCTGGAGAAGCTGCGCATCCTCCTCTTCGGCGGCGAACCCCTGCTCAACCCCAAGGGCTGCCTCGAACTCCTGGAGCGCGCCCGGGACTTCGGGCTCGACTCGGCCTGGATGATCTCCAACGCCACACTGCTCACCCCGGCGTTGGCCGGGCAACTCGGCGCCCTCGGGCTGGACTCGATCCAGGTCACCTTCGACGGGGACCGGCCCGACCACGACCGCATCCGGATCGCGCGCGCCGACGGCGGCGGCACCTACGACACCATCGTCCGCAATATCGCCCGCGCCTCCCAGGTCTCGGAGATCGGATGGCGGCTGCGGGTGAACGTCTCCCAGGAGAACTTCGACGGTATCGACGGGCTGTTGGAGCGGCTGGCGACCGATGTCGACCCCGGGCGCTGCACGCTGTACTTCGCCAGGGTCGGCGATGTGGGCATCGGCTACGCCAACGACCTGCTGCACAACGGCGAGTTGGCCGCCACGTTCAGCCGCTGGCAGCGCCGCGCGCTGGATCTCGGCTTCACCGTGAGCCGCCCGGACGCCCACCGCGTCTGCGCCACCTGCGGCCACACCGGCGGCCGTTACGGCGCGGTGGTCAGCGCCGACGGGACGCTGGCCAGCTGCTGGGAGACGGCCGGCAAACCCGACTGGGACGTCGGCTCCGTCACCGACGGCTATCTGCCCGATGAGACCACCAGGGAGCGGTGGGTCGGCTGCGAGGACCTCTACCGCTACCACGACGACGCCCCGACGCTCCGCACCTTCCGGGACAGCGTCGACGCGGCGCTGCTCGACTATCTGCACGAGACGGGGCGACTGTAGCGATGACCACTGCCCGCTGCCGCACCGACAGCGTCGACCGGCTCGCCGAGGGCGCGCTCGACTGGCTCATGACGCGTCTCGACCACTTCGACCCGTTCTCAGCGCAGGCCGCCTCGGCGGCCCACCTGCCGGCGAAGGCCGCGCTCGAACTGGCGCTGCTCTGCCACTGCGCGGCCCGACTCGGCGCCGCCGCGACCCAGTTGGCGCCGGCGACGGCGCTTGTGCGGCGGCTGTGGGAGACCCCGGAGATCCTTCGCCTCTACACCGGCCGGCCGGCGGTCGCCTCCTACTACGCGCTGATCCACGCGGCGCTGGCCCCGCCCGGCATCGACGACAGCCACCGCCGCACCGCGCTCGCCGGCGTGGCTCCCGACTTCCTCACCCCCGGGGAGAAGACGCCCTATCTGCGCCTGGAGATCCGCTACTACGCGGACAAGGCCGGCGTCCGGCACGAGATGGAGCCGCTGCGGGACCTCGTCCCGCACAGCCCGCCGGTCACCCTGCGGGCGGCGGCGGAACGCGACGCCCCGCCGCTCACCACCAGGGACGCCTACCGGCTGACCCACGCGGCCTTCTTTCTGGGGGACTTCGGCCATGCCGACCCCGGGCTGACCGCCCAGGGCACCGTCCACGCACGGGAGTTGGTGGCCACGGTGCTGCGTCACTGCGTGGCCAACGATCTGTGGGACCTGGCCGCCGAGTTGGTCCTCACCCAGTTCGTGCTGGGCGTCGACCCGTTGGGGGACCCCGACGGCGCCGCCGCCGTCGACTCCCTGGCCCGGGCCGCCGGGGCCGACGGCGGGCTCCCCGGGCGCAGCCCCGAACTCGCCGCCTCCGCCGCCGACTCACCCGCCGAGATCTTCGCGAAGTCCTACCACACGACACTGGTGACCGCCCTGACGGCGCTGACGCTCTCCGCCGCGAGGCCACGATGAGGCGCCCGTCGAGATTCGTGCTGATCAACCGCGACTACACCCTGCTGTGGGCCGGGCAGGCGGTCTCGTCCGTCGGCGCCGCCGTCTTCAGCACCACGCTGGTGCTGTGGGTGGCCACCGATCTGGCGGCCGGCGAGCCCTGGGCGCCGATGGCCGTCAGCGGCGTGCTGATGGCGACCAGCGTCGCGGTGCTGGGCATCGGCCCGCTCGCCGGCGTCTTCGTCGACCGCTGGGACAAACGGGCCACGATGCTGCGCACCGAGGCGTTCCGGGGCTTTCTGGTCGGCACGTTGGCCATCGTCTCCATCGTGCCGACGAGCACCCTGCCGGTGGCCGTCTGGCTGGGTCTGGTCTATCTGACGGTGCTGCTGCTGCACACCGCCGCCCAGTTCTTCACCCCGGCGCGGTTCGCGATCATCGCCGACCTGGTGACCGGGGACGCCGACCGCGCCCGCGCCGCCGGCATCACGCAGGCCACCAGCCAGACCGCCTGGATCATCGGCCCTCCGCTCGCCGCGCCGCTGCTCTTCACCGCCGGGGTGCAGTGGTCGCTGTTCTTCAACGCGGCGGCCTATCTGGGCTCCTTCCTCGCCGTCCGCGCGGTCCGGCCGCCCGCCCCGGAACCCGAACCCGCCCCGGAACCCGGCACCGAGCCCGCGGCCTCGGCGGAGTCCGCCGCCGAACGGAAGGGCGTCCGGCGGGAGTTCGTCGCCGGGCTGCGGTTCTTCGCGCGGAGCAGGTTCCTGGTCGCGCTGCTGATCCTCGCCTCCATCGGCCAGTTCGGCGTGGGCGCGCTCGAAACGCTCAACGTGTTCTTTGTGACGGAGACCCTGGACGCCTCCCCCCAGCTCTACGGCTATATCGGCATGACCATGGGCATCGGCGGCATCATCGGCGCGCTCTGCGCCGGCCGGGCGGTGCAGTGGTTCGGCGCCCGCCGCACCACCTGGATCGCGCTGCTGGTGAGCGGCGCGCTGCTGGTGGTCTACTCGCGGCAGACCGAGTTCATCGGCGGCATCCTGGTGCTGTTCCTCTTCACCCTTCCGCTGACCATGCTGAACACCGCGATGGCCCCGCTGCTGCTGGGCGCGGCCCCCGCCAGCTACCGGGGCCGGGTCCTGGCCGTGTTCTACCCGGTGACCAGGATCGCCGCGATGCTCGCGGCCGCGCTCTCCGGCTGGCTCGCCGGATCGTTGCTGCGCGATCTCGACGCCACCCTCCTCGGCATCGACTTCGGCGCCACGGACACCATCTTCGCCGTGTCCGGGCTGGTCGTGATGGCCTCCGGCGTCTACGCCAGGTTCGCCCTGCCCGAACTCGACGACGAGAACGACGAGGACGGCGGGGACGGCGGGGACGGCGAAGACGGCGAGGACGGCGAAGACGGCGAGGACGGCGCCGAGAAGGAGCAACCGACCGAGGCGGCACGGGCCTCGGAGGGGCCGAAGCCGTGAGCGGCCCCGCCGACCTATCCGGCCAGTCCGACCTCGCCGGTCAACCCGACCTCGCCCGCGTAGAGATGCAGCAGATACGGCAGCAGATAGTCCGCGCTGTGCGAACGGGCCTCCGCCCGGGGGGAGAGCACCGCGCCCGCCTCGATCATCGTCTCCAGCACCCTGCGCGCCTCCCCCGGGCCGCGCCCCAACATCCGGATGACCTGTTCCATCCGGAACGTGCGGTTGAGCGGCAGCGACGACAGCGCCACCAGCAACGCCAGATGGTGGTCGGCCAGATCCCGCCAGGCGTCGGCGGCGCGGGCCCGGACATCGAGATCCCCCACCGTCAACTCGTCGAGCACCGCGCCCGGATGCTCCAGCCGTTCGGCGTACTCGTCCAGCGGCAGATGCCGCAGCACCGCCAGCTTCTGCGCGGCGGCCCTGACCGCCAGCGGCAGTTGGCCGCAGGCCAGCACGATGCGGCGGGCCGACGCACGGTCCCTGTTCACCCGGCCGTGCCCGATGACCTGGGCCAACAGATCCAGCGCCTCGGCGGCGGAGAACGACTCAAGCGTGATCCGCCGCGCCGAGGTGATCCCGCCCAGCTGGGTCCTGGCGGTGACGATCGCCGTGCTGCGGCCCGCACCCGGCAGCAGCGGGCGGACGCTGTTCTCGGTGGCCGCGTCGTCCAGGATCAGCAGCACCCGGCGGTCGGCGAGCCAGCCGCGCCAGAGCGCCGCCTCCAGATCCGAATCGCCCAGCCGCGCCGACCCCCCGTCGGTCAGCCGGGCATAGGCGAGAAGTTCGGCGGTGACGACGGCCGGTGGCCGAGGCTCGCCGTTCTCGTCCCGCAGCCGCACCAGCACCCGCCCGTCGGGGTAGGCGTCGGCGAGCTGGTGCGCGGCGTGCACGGCCAGCGCGGTCTTTCCGACGCCGGCCGGGCCGACCACCACGCCGGTGGCGCCGTCGACGGCGTTCTCCAACAGCCGCGCGGTCTCCGCCGCCCGCCCGGTGAAGTCCGGGATGTCCACCGGCAGCACCACCGGCGAACGCGGCGGCCCACCGGCCGCGACCCCGATGGTGGTCGCCGGGCCCACGGCCTGCTCGGTGAGAATGGAACGGTAGCGCGACTCAAGCGCCGCGTTCGGCGAGAGGCCCAGCTCGTGGGCCAGCCGCTGCCGCAGATCGTCATAGGTGGCCAACGCCTCGGAGCGGCGCCCGGCCAGATGCAGCGCGATCATCTGGACGGCCCGCAGCCGTTCCCGCAGCGGATGGCGTTCCACCAGCTCCGCCGTGACCTCGACGACCTCGTTGATCTGCCCGGCCTTGAGCGCCACCTCCGCCCAGTCCTCGCACAGCGTGAGATGTCGGAAGGCCAGCCGCTCCGACACCTGCCGGATCACCTCCGAACAGGTCAGCTCGGGCAGCGCCGGTCCCTGCCACAACCGGCGTGCCTGACACAGCAGTTCGGCGGCCCGCCGACAGTCGCCGTCCTCCGCCGCCCGCCGCCCGGCCTGGGCGAGGGCCCGCGACCTGGAGACGTCAAGCTCGGCCTCGGCGACCCGTAACAGATAGCCGCCCGGGGCCTGCACCAGCCGGTCACCGGCGGGCGCGAGGGCCCGCCGCAGCCCGGACACATACACCTGGAGGTTCTTTCTGGCCGTCCGAGGCGGATCGTCGTTCCACACGGCCTCGGCCAACGCGTCGACCGAGACGGCCGAGCCGGGGCGGAGCAGCAACGTCGCCAGCACCAGACGTTGTTTGAGCGGCCCCAGCGCCAGCGGCCGTCCGTCGTACTCGGCGGTCAGTGGACCCAGAACCGAGAACTTGAGGGCTCCCGGCGCAAGTCCGGAACATACAGTTCTAGACATGTGTCACTCTCTGGGGTAACTCGTCGTGCAACGGTGGGGGACGGGCAGTAATGCCCTGAAGTAGTAACCGTGGCACGGGAGTTGACCGCCAGCATCGGGGAATTCCCCCCAGATAGTTCCGCCCACCGGACCGCACGAGGAAGTTATGGCGGAGGTACCAACCCATATGGCTTTGAAGAAGACGACCGTCATGGTCGACGAGGTGGACCTCGCGCTGATCAAGGAGGCCGCCGCGCGGGAAGGTCGCCCGGAGTCGGAGTACTTCCGGGAGGCGTTCCACCTGGCGGCTCTGCGCACCCGGCGCTGGGACGAGGATTGGGAGATCCCCCGCCTGGACTTCGGCGGTCCGGTCACCGCGGAGGAGATCGACCAGGCCGTGTCGGACGGCATGGCGGACTCGGAGTGATCGGCATCGGCGACACCTCAGGACTGGTCGCCGCCCTCAACGCCTCGAACCCCGAGCACATCACCACCCGCAACATCGATCGGCGGGCCGCGCACGCGGTGAACGACTGGCTGTTGGTACAGGAACGCACCGGCCGCGTCGCCGTCCCCGAGCTGTCCGCCGATACCCTGCGCATGGCCCGCCGGGTTCAGAACCGCTATGCGGCGCTACGACTCGACCTCACCGACGCGGTCAATGTCATCCTGGCCGAGTCCTATGACACCGAGATCGTCCTGACGCTCGACCGCCGGGATTTCCGAGCTCTCACGCCCCTCACCGGCCATCATGCCTTCCGCCTGCTGCCCGATGACCTCTAGCCGACGCGCCGAAGCCGTCCTCCGCCGGATCAGTAGCGCTTGACGGCGCGGAGGACCGGGGTGCCGGCCTGTTCGAGTGTGGTGAGCAGGGGCTTGTTGTCGGTGGCGCGGATCTCCGTCCAGGTGCCGTCGGTGGCCAGCACATCGATGCCCGGCAGACCGAACAGGCCCTTGGGCGGCAGCTCCTCGACCACATAGATGTCGGCGAACGGCACTCCCCACGCCGGCCCCTGGGGGGTGATCAGCCGCAACCAGCGGTCGCCATAGCTGATCTGGCCGCCCGTCTCCCCGACATATCCCGGCAGCGCCTGGGTGTAGCTCTGCGCCGCGGGCCCCGTCCCCGCCGCGATCCGGCGCCTGACCCGCCCCGCCCTGATCGACTGTGGCAGCAGGATCGGCAGCGCGAAGATCACCACCCAGCAGCCCAACCCGATCAACGGCCCCACCACAAACGGGACATCGGCCTCGTCGCTGTTGGCCACGCTGACCCCGATCGCGATCCCCAGGGCCAGGAACACCCCGAGCGTCAGCCCGATCGCCATGCCGGCGCCGCCCCACCGGCGGAAGGTCACCGGATGCTGCGCGACCCGCTCGATGCCGCACTCCTGGATATGGGCGATCGTGAGCTGTCGCCGCAGATCCGACGGGAACTCATGCCGTGGTGTATGGGGAAGTGGGCCTCGGGTCACGGGTCCGCCTCTCTGGTCGGTAACGCGGAGGGCGCTCGGCTCACCCGGCGGCCGGCACCGGGCCGGCGCTTGGCACGGCGGCGTTCTCCTGGCCGGCCTCCTCCTCGCCGGTGATCAGCTTCGACTTGCCGGCGATCAACGCCACCATCATGGCGAGTTGCCGGTCCTGTTCGGGCTCCAGACAGCTGCCGATCGCAATGATGCCGAACTCGGCGCCCGGCGCATAGGAGAGCGCGGCCGCCATGCCCGTTCTGCGTGGTTCGCCGTCGCTGCCCCGCGCGATATCGCCGCCCGGCAACGTGATCGGCGGGCGGCCGATCAGGCCGAGACCAAGGCCCATCTCCGTCTGGTACTGCTCGACATGGGTGAGGTAGTCCAGCTCCGAGCTGCCGACCATCCGCTGCAGCAGCGCCGAGGTGTCCAACTCGGCGTTGGTGGGGGGAAGCTTCATCGCCGCCACCAGGATCTGCCAGAACGCGGCCTTCTCCCCGCCGTCCGCGGGCACGCTGATGATGCCGTGGGCCAGGAACCCGCCCGTCCACAGGCTGTCGCGCCAGAGCATCAGCCCGTCGACGATCTCCCGGTGGCCCTCCGCCGGCATATTGGGGTAGAGCCGCCCCATCAGCTGTTCGTACCGCCGCCGGGCGGCGTCCCGATTGTCGCCGTCCTCAAGGAAGTTGAGCCAGTCGGTCGGCAGATACAGCTGCGCCGGCGGCCCCGCACCGAAGATGTGCTCCTCCGGCGCCTGCCCCGCACCACCGGCACCGCCGGCAGCACCGTTCGCACCACCGGCAGCACCGTTCGGGGTGCCGACACCGCCGGTGGCGCCCGTGGGCTGGCTGGGGATCCTCGGATCCACGGGCCGTTCCGGCTTGGCCAGCTCTGCCGGTCCCCCGGCGCCGGTCGTCTCCATCACCCAGTCCTCAGTTCCTGCTTGTCGGTTGGCGCTCGTCGCCGCTGCCGTTCCACGGCGGCTGTCATTCGTTCCCGCTCAGTCCCGGCTCCGGACCGGCGAGGTGTTCCGCGACCAGCCGGTGAGCGTGCCGCCGAGGTCGAAGATGGTGCTCGCGTTGCCGAAGCCGTCCATGAACCTGGCCCCGCCGGCGTTGAAGTTGGTGGCCAGGGTGAGCCCCATCACGCCGGGCGCCGCGCTGGCGGCGCTGCCGTTGCGCATGGCGAAGCCGAACACGTCATCGACCGCGCCCATGCTCGTCAGCGCCTTCATTCCGGCGAACGAACCGACGCCGAACGCCAGGGCCGCCGTCGACAGCAGGAAGTTCGGGTCGGCGAGGGCCGCCGTGAAACTTCCCGTCTCGCCCACGGCGGCGCCGTAGTTGGCCACCACCGAGATGGCCCCCAGCGCCAGCGACACCACGCCGAGCACCTGCAGGCCGGGGATCAGCGACAGCAGACCGGTGATCGAGCTGAGCAGACCGGCGATGGCGCCGATCTTCGACAGGATCGGCGCCCACTCCGCGAGAATGTCGATCAGCGCGGCGCCGAGATCGTCGAGCAGATCGACGAAGCCGTCCATGAGATCGCCGATCGCGTCCCCGAGCGAGGACCAGAACCCCGGCTCGTTGGGCGCCAGTTCCATGGCGTTCCGCAGCCGTCCGGCGATGTTCTGGCCGGCCGATTCGTAGTCCTCCGAGAGCCGGTGCGCCCGCTCCCTGAACTGCTGGAGCTGCGCCTCCGCCGCCCGGACGGAGTTCTGCCGCCGCTCCCGCTCGTCCTCGGTGCGCTCGGCGGCCTCCCGTTCGGCGTCCGTCTCCGGCTCCGGGTCGAAGATCCCGGGGCGCGGCGGCATTCCGTCCAGACCGGCCTGCGCGGACTCCAGCTCGGCCATCGCGGCCGCCGCGTCCCGCTCCAGGTTGTCGGCCCGCCGCTGGAAGTCGCCCATGTCGACCAGCCAGTCGATCATCGCCCGGTGCGCACCGCTGAACGACTGGTACGCCTCCTCCACCTTCGGGCGGAAGTCGTCGCGCAGCATCCGCCGGAACTCGCGGGCGGTGCGTCCGCGCCACTCGCCCTCGTCGGAACCGGACAGCACCGCGTTCACCTCGCCGAGCACCTCGGCGGTGTCGCCGAACTCCCCGGACACGGTGTCCATCGCGTTCTGGTCGCCGGGGCACGGTACGAATCCGAGCGCCGGGAAGTCGGATATGTGAGGTTCCCTCGGAAACGTCATCTGCGTTGTCCCCCGTTACTGCTGTCGCTGCGGTCGCTGCCGTTGTTCGTGTGGCCGAATGGTCGTGTGGCCGTGTGGCCGTGTGGCCGTGTGGCCGAAACGCCGACGCCGTCCCGGTGGGACGGCGGCGGGGTCGTCAGGATCCCGAGTTGGCGTCGTTGAGCGCCTGCGCCAGGCTGAGGTCCAGATCGTCGAATTCCTGCTCGATCCGAGTCAGGGTGTCCGCCGCCCCCCGGGCGAACTCGCCGATCTGGCCGATGCCGTAGCTCCACTCGTCGCCGAAGTCGCCGAGCCGGTCGGACAGCGCCCGCACGCCGGCCGAGGCGGTGCCGACGGATTCGATCGCCTCCGCCGGGTCATCTAGGATGTCGGTGATGTGGGTCAGGTTGCTTCGGACCCGGGAGAGCACTTCACCGTCTATGTAGAGGTCGCTGTCCCCGCTCATGTTTTCCCCCATCGGGTCATCGCCATCGCCCTGGCCGGCCGTCGCCCTGGCTACCGAACGAGCAACAGTTTAGCCAGCCTTGTGTCCCCGTCTCGGCCCCGGTTCTGTCACCGTTCGGCACGAATACGGAACACGTCGGCACGGTCACGCAACCGGCCGGCACGTTCGGGGAGCACCCCCACCCGACCACCCGCCGCACCCGGCGCCGAAGATCGTTTATCTCTCATCATGGACGATTTGTCTCGCATTTCGGGCAAAGGTTTGCTTGACCGCCGCCGTCGGCTAGCTTGATCCGCAGGTCAAGAGTGCCAGCGCCAAGTCCCGGCTAGCTGGCCGGCAACCCTCCGGCACGGTGGGGTGCCCCCGGGACGACGACCCGGCCGCGGCGACGCGGCAAGCGTGCTCCTCGTGAGAACCCGTCCCGGTCCCCCGGTGCCTTCCGCACGTTTGCCTCCCCGCCTCGGTCGCCAGCGACAGAGCGAACCAGCACGACGAGGCGGAACCATGAGCAGCACTCCCGACATCGCGCCCGGCGCCGACACCATAGGCCGGCTGGCCGGTCTTGCCGAGCCGATCGCGTCGGCGCGCGCCGGCAAGCCGCTGGTGATCCAGCGGGCCGAGGAGGCGGGCACCGCGCTGTTCGACGGGCCGGCGCCGGTGGCCGCCCCGGTGCGCCGGGGCCTGGCCGCGCTGGCCGCCCGCTGGCACGGCGTCGACGAACTCGTCGACCACCACGCCGCTTCGGGCGCCGACCCGACGCTCCGGCGCGACGAACTCCCCGACGATCCCGCGCTGCGCGCCGCCGTGGCCCATGTCGATCTGATCACCGTCTCCCCGGCGTTGGCCGGCCGGGCGGATCTGAACCTGCTGGTCAAGGCCGGCTGGTCGACCGACGCCATCGTGACCATCTCCCAGACGGCCGCGTTCACCGCCTTCCAGGCCCGCGCCATCCAGGGCCTGCGGCTGCTCCAGGGCCAGGCGCCGGCCGCCGCCGCCTCGCCGGCGCGGCACACGCCGGGGCGCGGCCGCCGCAAGAGCGCGGCGCCGACCGCGTCCAACGGGCGGCCGAGGCCCGTCGAGTACACCCGGGAGCTGCTGTCCTGGACGGCGTGGGTGCCGCCGGTGCCGACGGACGAACTCACCGCCGAGCAGGAGGCGGCGTTCCAGGGCAAGACCAACGGCGAGTACTTCCGGCTGCTCTCCCGGCTGCCCGGGGTGCTGGCCGCCCGCACCGCGCTGGACGCCGCGATCTTCGCCACCCGGGAGGGCCTGCCGCGCGCCGAACGTGAACTCGCGGCCGCCGCCACCAGCAAGGTCACCGACTGTGTCTACTGCGCCTCGGTGCATGCCCGGAAGTCCGCCCAGCTGGCCAAGCGGCCGGCGGATGTCGACCGGCTGCTCTCGGTCGCGCTGGAACGGGACGCCGACTGGCTGCCGAAGGACACCGCCCCGCTGGGCGCGGGCCAGGACTCCCGCTGGTCCGCGATCGTCGAGTTCGCCGGCGCCCTGGCCACCACCCCGGTCTCCGCCACCACCGCCCAGGTGGAGCGGCTGCGCGCCGAGGGACTGACCGACGCCGAGTTGACCGATCTGGTGGCGGCCACCGCGTTCTTCGCCTGGGCGAACCGGCTGATGCTCAGCCTCGGCGACCCCTACTGGCCGGCCCCGGCCCCCGCCTGAGCGGAACCCGCCGGCCGATCCCCGTGATCCGTCCGCGCCCCCGCATCCACAACCACCCGTCCGCACCACCCCGCACCACCCCGAACGGAACCGCCATGAAGAAGCTCGGACAGCGCTCCCTCCGCGCCGCCACCACCGCCGTCGTGCTCACCGCCGTCGTGCTCACCGCCGCCGCCTGCGGCAATGTCACCGAGGAGTCCCCGACGTCCGAAGGGAGTTCGGACGAGAACGCGGCCGGCGACGGTTCGTTCACCGTGGTCGACGATGTCGGCCGCACCGTGGAGCTCGACGGGCCGGTCGAGCGCGCGATCATCCTGAACAGCTATGGCAACGAGTTCGCCCAGGCCATCGGCGCCGGCGACCGGATCGTGGGCTTCGACCGGGTCTCCGCCTCCCGGCTGCCCTATCTGGAGATAGCCGACGACGAGATCGTCAGCGAGGACCTGCAGGAGATCAACTACGAGTCGGTCGTCCAGCTCGACCCCGACGTCTTCATCCTGCCCCGCAACGGGGCCTGGCAGGAGGCCGGCGAGCAGCTGGAGAGCTTCGGCATCCCCGTGGTGGTGGCCACCGCCTGGGACTTCGACGTGTTCCACGAGACGGTCGAGCTGCTGGGCGAGGTCTTCGACGAGGAGGAGGGGGCACGGCGCGTCTCCGGCTTCTATGACGAGATCTTCGGGCTGATCACCGACCGGGTCGCCGACACCGAGCCGGTCCGCGTCTACTGGGAGACGGAGCAGCCCTACCTCACGGGGCTGCCGGGCTCCGGGTTCGACCAGATCATCGTGGCCGCCGGCGGCGAGAACATCTACGGCGATCTGGACACCGGCGGCGACGAGCAGGCCGAGACCACGGTGGACCCGGTCTCGATCCTGGAGCGCGACCCCGAGGTGGTGGTCCACGAGTTCGGTCCTTCCGCCGAACCCACCGGACAGGACCGGTTCGACACCCTGAGCGACGAGCTGACCTCACGGGCCGGCTGGGACAACCTCTCCGCCGTCGCCGACGACCGTGTCTTCGTCACCAACGGCTGGGCCACCAGCGGCCTCTCCAAGGCCATCGGGGCGCTCTACCTGGCGAGTTGGCTGCACCCCGACGCGTTCTCCGACATCGATCCGGGCGACTATCTGCGGCGCTGGGCCGAGGAGTTCCAGGGGGCGGACTTCCCGGGCGACGACGCGTATGTCCAGAGGGTGGGCTGACCCGCTATGAAGCTGTCCCCCGGCGGCCCCGCGACCGCCACCCTCCCCTCTTCTCCCTCCTTGACGCCGACGGAGGACCGGAGCCCAGGTGACCGTTCGTCCCGGCGCGCCGCGTGGTGGCGCGGCCGGCCGGCGGTGCTGTGGGCGGGCACGGTGCTGTCCGTCCTGGTCACCGGCTGGTGCGTGACGGCCGGGACCAGCGACGCCGGTCTCCTGGACGTCTGGCGCGCGGTCCGACTCCGGGTCTTCGGCGGCGTGTTGCCGGCGGACTTCGCCCAGACGTACTCGGTGATCATCAACCTGCGGCTGCCGCGCGTGCTGCTGGCCTTCGTGGCCGGCGCGGCCCTCTCGCTGGCCGGTGTGGTGATGCAGGGGCTGCTGCGCAATCCGCTGGTCAGCCCGTTCACCCTCGGCGTCTCGCCGGCCGCCGCGTTCGGTGCCGCGCTGGCGATCCTGCTCACCGGCGGCGCGGCCGGCTCCGGCTCCTGGCTGGTCATCGGCAGCGCGCTGGGCACCGCGCTGGCGGTCTCCGCACTGGTCCTGGGGCTGGCGTCGGCCAAGGCCATGTCCGCCGCGACCCTGCTCCTGCTGGGCATCGCGCTCACCCAGCTCTTCGAGGCGATGACCGCCGCGCTGCAGTTCGTGGCCGACGAGAACACCCTGCAGGCGATCGTCCGTTGGACCTTCGGCTCGGTGAACAACGCCGACTGGAACGATGTGACGGTGGTGGGCACCTGCACGGTGCTGGTGCTGCCGCTGCTGCTCTGGTTCAGCCGCGATCTCAACGCCATCGCGTTCGCCGGCGACGACGCGGCCAAGAGCCTGGGCGTCAATGTCACCGCCGTGCGGGTGGGGCTGATCGTGGTGTCGGTGGTGCTGGCCGCGCTGGTGGTGTCGTTCTGCGGGGTAATCGGCTTTGTCGGCCTGGTGGGCCCGCATATCGCGCGGCTGGCCATCGGCGCCGACCACCGCTATCTGTTGCCGTTCTCGTTCCTGACCGGTGGACTGCTGTTGGTGATCGCGGACACCGTGGGGCGCACCGTGCTGGCGCCCTCGGTGATCCCGGTCGGGATCGTCGTCGCGTTCATCGGCGCCCCGGTCTTCATCAACCTCATCCTGACCAGGAGGGCCGCCCAGTGAGCCTCGATATCGCGTCGGTCCGGTTCGCCTACCGGCGCAACCAGGTCCTGGCGGGCGTCGATCTGCGGGTCGACGAGGGCGGCTTCTGCGCCCTGCTCGGCCCCAACGGTTCGGGAAAGTCGACCCTCGTCAAGATCATCGCCCGGGTGCTGCAACCGGCCGGCGGCGGCGTGTCGTTCGGCGGCCGCGATCTGCTGGCCGCGCCGCGCCGGGAGCACGCCAGGGTGGTCGCCTACGTTCCGCAGTCCGGGGCCACCCCGTTCGAGCAGACCGTGCGGGAGGCCGTCCTCCTGGGCCGCACCCCGCATATCGGGCTGCGGCCCACCCGGCGGGACTGGGCGAAGGTCGACGCGGCGATCGACCGGCTCGGCCTGACCGGGCTGGCCGACCGACCGCTCTCCCAGCTCTCCGGCGGCCAGGCCCAACGCGTGCTGATCGCGCGCGCCCTGGCCCAGGAGCCGCGGGTGCTGCTGCTGGACGAGCCGACGTCGGCGCTCGACCTGCGGTACCAGATCGAGACGCTGCGGATCGTCCGCTCGGTGACCCGCGAGGAGGGCGTGACCGCGCTGATCGCCATCCACGATCTCAACCACGCGGCGCACTTCTGCGACCAGGCGGTGCTGTTGGACGGCGGCGTGGTCGTCGCCGACGGGCCGCCGGCCGAGGCGTTCGACGCGGATGTGCTCAGCCGGGTCTACGGTCTGGACATCCGGGTCTCGCAGGGCGAGACGGGCGTGGAGGTGCGGCCGGCCGCGCTGGAGCGGCCGCTGCTTTCCGGCGCCGCCGAGGAGCGGGCGTGACCTCGACGTTCGACGCGGTGGTGGTGGGCGGCGGGCCGCGCGCGGTGGCCGTCGTGGAGCGGCTGACCGCCCGGCACCGGGACGGGGCGCCGCCGGTGCGGGTGGCCGTGGTGGACCGGGTTGAGGTCGGCGCGGGCGCCACCTGGCGCACCGACCAGTCCCCACTGCTGCTCAACAACACCTACAGCGCCCACACCACCATCTACACCGACGAGTCCACCCGGATGACGGGCCCCGTGGCGCCCGGCCCCGACCTGATCACCTGGGCCCGCGAGAGCACCCCGCCGCCCGACCGCCCCGACTGGGTCGCCGAGGAGGCGGCCGAGCTGCGGCCGTGGTCCTATCCGACCCGCCGCATCCAGGGCGTCTACTACCGCGAGCAGCTGGCACGCGCCGAGCGCACCGGACGGGTGGCCGTCACCCGGGTGCTGGGCACCGCCGTCGGCCTGGACCGGAACGGCGACGGCGCCCGCACCGTCCGGCTGGCCGACGGCCGGACGCTGACCGGCCGCGTCGTGGTGCTGGCCCAGGGCATGGTCCAGGCCCAACGGTCCCCGCGCGTACGGTCGTTGGTGGCGGCGGCGCGCCGTTCCGGGCTGCGCTATATCGAGCCGGGGATGCCGGCCGAACGCGACTGGGACTCCGTCCCCGCCGGCGAGACCACGCTGGTCACCGGCCTGGGCGCGAACTTCTTCGATGTGGTCGCGCTGCTCACCGAGGGGCGCGGCGGCCGGTTCGAGCCCGCCGGGGACCGCGACCACCCGGCCCGGCTGCGCTATCTGCCCGGCGGGCGCGAGCCCCGGCTGGTCGCCGGATCACGGCGCGGGCTGCCCTACCGCGCCAAGGCCACCTACCCGATGGGCTTCCCGCCTCGTTACGAGCCGCGCCTGGCCACCCGCGCCTGGTTCGCCGAGGTCGCGACCGTGCCGGGGCAGGACTTCCGCCGCGATATCTGGCCCCAGCTGGCCCGCGAGTTCGCCTGGGCCCATCTCGCCACGCTCTTCGCCCACCACCCGGCCGCTGTGGTGCCGGGCGCCGGCGAGGCCGAGACGTTGGACCGGCTCCGCGCGGCGCGCGACGACGCCGAGGTTGACCGTGTCGTCGCCGGCACCGTGACGTCCCCCCGTTGGACGCTGTCCGTCGGCCGCCTGGACCGCCCGCCGGCGCCGGGCCCGGTGGACGAGAAGACCTGGCGGGCCTGGGTCACCGACCAGGTGAACGACGAACTGGACGCGATCCACGCCCCGCTCACCAGCCCCCGCAACGCCGTCAACCGCGCCATGGCCGCCGTGCGCGGCCCGGCCCGCGCGCTGGTCAACCGGGGTGCCGTCGACGGCGCCAGCGTGGCCCGCGATATCGACGGCTGGTTCACCCCGCTGGGGCTGGCCCTGGCCTCGGGCCCGCCGCCGGACCGGACCGCGCGGGTGCTGGCCCTGATCGACGCCGGCATCCTCGAACTCCTCGGCGAGAACACGTCGGTGACCTTCGAGGACGGCGCGTTCGTCGGCCGCTCGGCGGTGCTGCGGGACGCCCCGGTGCGGGCCACCACCTTTGTGGAGACCCGGATGTCCAAGGGCGTGGTGACCGAAACCGACGACCCCCTCCTCGACGGCCTGCTCCGCGCCGGCCGCGCCCGGCTGCACCACTGGCCCAGCGACCAGGGACCCGCCGTGTGCAGCGGCACCCTGGACGTCACCCCGGACGACTTCCACCTCCTGGACGCGGCCGGCGTCCCCGACGAACGGGTGATCGTCCTGGGCATCCCCGCCGAGGCTGTCCAACCCGGCTCCGCCATCGGCGCCACCCCCGGCTCCCCCTCCCCCCTGCTGGCCGGAGCGGACCACGCGGCGCACCAGATCCTGACCAACTTCCCGTTGCCCTGAGGGAGTCGCCCGTCCGTGAAGGGCTACGGAAGCGGCCGGGCGCCGCGCAGAAACTGCTCGACGGCCGTCTCCACCAGGCCGTCGAGCAGTTCCGGTTTGACGACATTGCCGTTGATGAGCGAGGCGATGCCCTGAAGGGTCGCCAGCAGGACGATCCCGATCCGTTCGGGCGCGCCCTCCTGGAGCGCGCCCTGTCGCTGGCCCTCGACGATCAGCTCGTTCATCAGCCCGAACGGTTCCTCGGCCGCCTCGACGATCCGGGTCGCGCCCGGCCGGTGCTTGCTGGTGTACATCAGCTCCAGCAGCGCGGCCCGCTCGGTGGCGAAGCGGGTGTAGGCCGTCATGGTGGCCCGCACCCGCGAGGGGAAGTCCTCACCCGCGCCCGCCAGCGCCGCCCGCAGCACCGCGCCCAACTTCAGGAACCCGTCCTCGGCGAGCGCGTCGAGCAGCGCCTGCCGATCCGGGAAGTGGCGGCGCGGCGCGGCATGGCTGACGCCGACCTCCCTGGCCAGCACGCGGAGCGACAGCTGGTCCGCGCCATGCTCCCGCAGGCCGCGCTCGGCCGCTGCCAACAGTGCGGCCCTGAGGTTCCCGTGGTGGTAGGGACGTTCCTCGGTCACATCGGGCATGGGGTCACGATAGCAGGATGTACCCGTTGACTACTTTGTAGACAGCGTCTACTTTGTAGCCCATGACTACATTCTCGGTCTCCGACGTTCCCGCCATGACCGACCGCACCGTCGTCATCACCGGCGCCAACAGCGGCATCGGCCGCGCCGCCGCCCATGCCCTCGCCGCCAGCGGCGCACGCGTCGTGCTCGCCGTGCGCACCCCGGAGAAGGGGCGTGCGGCGGCCGCCGCGATGACCGGCCGGGTCGAGGTCCGCCGGCTGGACCTCGCCGACCTGTCCTCGGTGCGCGCCTTCGCCGACGACTTCACCGACCCGGTGGACGTGTTGATCAACAACGCGGGCGTCATGATCCCGCCCTTCTCCCGCACCGCCGACGGCTTCGAGCTGCAGTTCGGCACCAACCACCTGGGCCACTTCGCGCTCACCAACCTGCTCCTCCCGCGCATCCGGGAACGGGTCGTCACCGTCTCGTCCACCGGACACCGGTTCGGCTCGATCGACTTCGACGACCTCAACTGGGAGCGCAAGCGGTACCGGGCGATGCGCGCCTACGCGCAGTCCAAGCTCGCCAACCTGCTGTTCACCTCGGAACTCCAACGGCGCCTCGCCGCAACCGACTCACCGGTCATCGCGACCGCCGCACACCCGGGCCTCGCGGCCACCGGCCTGCTCGACGGGCGGCAACGCCTGCACCACCGCATACAGAACGCGACGATCGGCCTGTTCGCCCAGAGCGACGACGCCGGCGCCCTGCCGACGCTCTACGCGGCCGTGGCGGAGATCCCGGGCGACAGCTACGCGGGCCCACGCGGCTTCCTTGAGCAGCGCGGCGCCCCCAAGCTGGTCGGCCGCTCGAAGGCGGCCAGGAACACGGAGGCGGCCCGCCGCCTCTGGGACGTCTCCGAGAAGTTGACGGGAGTGACCTTCCCCCACCACTCCCGCCGGTGACCTACCCATCAAACCGGCCGACATCCGGGCCGAGTCACACCGCGGGTCGGCGGCCGTCGAACCGGGCATCGAGGAGGACACCACGCTCCCCAACACCCCCCGGCCGATGAACAGTGCGGAGATCCCGGCGCCCCGCCTCGCCCGGCTGCTGGAAGAGCGGGGCACGGCAGAACTCACACCATGGTCGGCCCTGCTCCGCACGGCCGACCACCAGCCCCACGCCGGCGCCCCGGCTCCCACCCGACACTGGCTCGACATCTACCGACGCCGACTCCAAACGGCCACGACCACGCAACTGGCCGACGCACTGTCCGTCGTGGTGCACGTGCTGACCGAGTACGAGGGCGACTCACTCAGACTGGTGATGCTGCACAGACCGGGCGAAGGATGTCTGCTCTGGCTCACACCCGAACTGACCCACATTGTCACCCACTTCACCGGCCAGGACCGCCGCCCCATCCCACCCTCCGGATGACCCGACACCGGCCATCGGCGGATGGTGTTAGTCCCGGGTCGCGCCGGGGATCAGTATCCGCGACGCGCACGATCAACGCGACGTCGCCTGATGACGGATACCGAACAGGCGGACAATCGTTCCCCTTTCCGAGACTCGGCCTCCGCCTCGAAGAGCACCACAGGCGTCCGCGTCATCCCAGCCCCGCGACGCCTGTTGCGAGTTCGCACCCGGAGGCGGCGTGCCCCTTCTACCCTGGCAGGGTCCTGCCCTTCTGAGAGAGGCGTACGGCATGTCCACGGAACCCGGCCCGGCCCTCAGTACCGATCCGCTCTCGTTCGGTCAGCGCATGCAACTACTACGCACCCGAAGGGGCATGAGCCGCCCCTTGTTGGCCGGACTGGTCGGCAGGTCCCCCTCCTGGGTGAAACAGGTGGAGGCGGGCAAGCTCCACACCCCGCGACTCCCCATGATCCTGCGCATCGCCGAAGCACTGCGCGTGCGCGACCTGTCAGAGCTGGTCGGCGAACACCCCACACACACCGCTCTCTTCATCGGCCCCGGCCACCAGCGCCTCGGCGCCGTCGCCGACGCGCTGAACACGTTCCCTGTGGAGGGCGGGGAGCCCCCCTCGAAGGCGCACCTCAGGGCTCGGTTGGCACGTTCCTGGTCGGCCCGGCATTCGTCCTCCCACCACCGCGAGGTCATCGGGCGCATGCTGCCCGGGCTGATCCATGACGCCCAACTCCTCGTTCGCCACACCGAGACCGGCGCGGACCGCAGGAGCGCCCAGGCCCTCCTCGCGGAGACCTACCAGCTGGCGCAGTTCTTTCTCGCCTACCAGCCTGACTCGGCCCTGGTATGGCGGGTGTCCGAACGGGGGATGGTGGCGGCGCAGGAATCCGAGGACCCCCATGCGATCGGGGTGGCGGCCTGGCTGATGGCTCAGGCGCACCGGGACACCGGCCCTTCGCACTACGAGGCGGCCGACCGACTCACCCGCGACGCCGTCCGCTTTCTCGAACCCCGGCTCTCCGACGCGTCGAACGACGTGCGCGCCATCGCGGGCGCGCTCAGTTTCGAGACCGGCTACACGGCCGCCCGGCGCGGCGACACCGGCTCCGCCTGGCGCCACTGGGACCTTGCCCGGCAGGTCGCCGATCGACTTCCCGCCGACTACTTCCACCCCATCACATCATTCTCGCAAGCCATCATGGGCGCACACGCGGTGACGATCGCCGTCGAACTCCACGCCGGTGGCGAGGCGGTGCGGCAGGCGACGCGAGCAAGCGGCGAGGCCATCCCCTCCAAGCCCCGACGCGCACGCCACCGGATCGAAGAAGCCAGGGGCTACCAACTCGACGGACAGCCGGAGGCCGCGCTGGCCACGTTGGAAAGGGCCCACGAGGCCGCCCCGGAAACCATCCGGTGGAACGGGTTCGCGAGGCGCATCGTGCTGGAGGAGGCCGAGGCCAAGTCCCCGTCCCGGCGGGAGCGAGCCGCCACACTCGCAGTGAAGATCGGCCTGCTCACTCCCTGAACGCCTGTTCCAGGGACACATTCTCTGCCTCTGCCCCACTGCTGGGCGCCTTACGTTCGGTGCGCCATTGATCACCGAACCTGGGGCAGTTGATGACGACTCCATCCAACGAGCAGACGGAAGCGCCGCCTGAGGAGCCCGAACCCGTCTCCGAACCCGACCCGCACGCGGAGCTGCTTGCCCGGTTGCGGGCTCGGAACGCGGCGAGCGAGGCCAACTACCGCGTCAAGAGTGGGGATGTCCCGTGACGCCGGACGCCCCCCACCCGCAGCCGATCATCAAGGGTGCGGACTGGGTCCTCACCGACGACCACGGGCCCGGGGCGCCGACCGGGATATACGGCGTGGAGTGCATGGTCTGCGAGGCCCGTTCGCCGCTCTTCGACGATGACGCGAAGCCCGTTGCGGTTTGGACCGTTCAACACACGGCCCAACATCCGGAGCACGACCTGTTTCTCGCGCGGGCGGAGAAGCACTGGCGCGTCGTGCGCCGCCGGCATGAGGACGAGAACCCGCCGCCCCCGCAGAGACCGGTGCTGGCGTTTCTGGACCGGGCGTTCGGGCCGGCGTTCGTCGGGTTGATGTGTCTGTTCACCGCCCTGACCGGCTATTTCATCTCCCTCAACTGATCAACAGGGACTAACAACTTCATGCTCATCACCTTCATGGTCCTGGCCACCACCCGGGACGGGCACCTGCTGATGGTCCAGGGCACGGACGGCTGGACGCTGCCCCACGGCACCATCCCACCCGGCCGCTGCCCCGTCCTCACCGCACGCGAAACGCTGATGGACACCACCGGCTACGACCGAGGCGTCACCGACGCCTACGCCATCAGCCTCACCCACCACCCCCACGTATCACTGACCTACGTCCTGGACGGCGGACACACCCCCACCATCCCGGCCGGCGCACACAAACACCTCCCCACCAGTGCCGCCTGGCTCCCGCTCCGCGAACTCCACGAACCACCCCCCATCGTCCGCAACGCCCTCACCGCCGCCGCCCAACGACGCCGCGTCCCCGTACTCGTCAACGGCGAACGCCCCGACGCCGCCTACACCTAGAACAGAGAGCCAACGCATGTCTCAGCAGATCATCGTCCTCGTCACCACCCGCAACGGGTACGTTCTCCTCGATCGCGACGAGCTGCCGCAGGCAACCGTCCCGGCCCACGGGGACCTCGCGCTCACCGGACGGCTCACCCTCGCCCGTCAGACCGGACACCTCGCCGACATCACCCGCGCCTGGACCGTGCAACCCACCGGACCGGAGAACGACGGCGAACTGTGGGTGCTGGACGGGGGAACGTTCGACACCGTCCCGGACGTCACCGAGGACACCAACGCCGACGCCCGCTGGGCGCCCATCACCTCCCTCGCCGACAACGCCGCCGTCCAGGAAGCCCTGGACGCCGCCGAGGCCGGCGTCAGTGTTCGGCTGTCAGGAGAACCGTCGCGGTGAACGCTTCGACGCCGTCGACGACCGCGTCGAAGCGGGGGGAGTGGACGATGTCGAACGAGTGTTGCGCGCCGGGGAGTTCGACGTAGACGACCGGGTTGGTCGACGCCTCGCGCAGCTGAGCGGCGAAGTGTCTGGCGCCTTCGACGGTGCCGAGGCCGTCCCTGGTGCCGTGGGCGATGAAGAACGGCGGCGCTTCGGGGTGGATATAGCCCTGGGGTTGGGGCGGGGGCGGGGGCTCGTTCGGTGGGTCGCCGAAGTAGTGGCCGTAGTAGCCGTAGAGGCAGATCGCCGCCGTGACCGAGGTGTCGGAGGATTCGAATCCGGGTTGGAACGCCGGGTCGTTCGGGGTGAGCGCGCACAGGCCGGCCATATTGGATCCCGCCGAGCTGCCCGCCACAAACAGCCGGGACGGGTCGGCGCCGTACTCGGGGCCGTGTTCGTGGACCCAGGCGATGGCCTTCTTGGCGTCGATCTGGTGGCCGGGGAACGTGGTCTCGGGCCGCAGCCGGTAGTTGGCGCTGACGCACACCCATCCCTGGGAGGCGAGCCGGTACAGCAGGGGCCGGGCCTCGCGGCTCTTGGCCCCGCTGGTGTAACCGCCGCCGTGGAAGTAGAGCAGGACCGGGGCGTTCCCCGGCGCGTCCCGGCGGCGGTAGACGTCGAGGAGGTTGCGGCGGCCGGCGTCGCCGTAGCTGATGTTGCGGACGCGGGTCACGTCCCGCCGTCGCATATGGCCCGGCAGCAGCAGGATGCGGGCCCAGGGGCGGTGGCGGCGCAGCGGCGCGCGGACGCGCTCCCGCCAGCCGGCTCGGAGCCCGTCGTCGAGGGCCCGCCCGACCGCCACGTCGGAGCGCACTCCGCGCCAGGCGGAGACGGTCAGGCCGATGGTGGCGAGGGCGGCCACCGCGACCGTCATCCTGGCGCCCGTCGTCTGCAGATCGCCCTGGGCGGCGGCCAGCGCCGTGGAGGCCACCAGGAAGTAGATGCCCAGAAACGGCACCTCGTTGATCAGCATGCCGAACCAGAAGCTCATGTTCGCCAGGAGACGTGGCCTGCGTGGGGCGACAACGGCAAAGAAGGTGCACCACGTGATGAGCGCGGTTGTCACGAGGTATCCCACAGGCATGGTGTGCACCGTACGCCTGTCGTCGTCTAGCCGTTCTCGCGGTGGCCACGGCGACGGCGGGCCGACGGTGGGGGCGGGGGGTGGGGGACGCCGCCCGCTTGGAGCCAGGCTTCGCGCAACGCCCCGTGCAGACGGGCCAGTTCGCGGGGCGCGTGCGGGGGCGCCGCGTGGAGGACCTGACCGTAGTGGCCACGGTCGCCGGGGCCGAACTCGGGGCCCTGGTGCAGGCCCATCCCGCCGTGGACAAAGGACGGCACCCAGCGGGCCGTGCCGTCGCGCAGGCGCAGCGCGACGCGCCAACGGCCGCCGGGCTGGGTGCTTCCGGTGCGGTGCGCGATCTCGACCTCGACGACATCCGCCCAGCGCACCCGCCGGTTGCGCACCGAGCCCACCAGCACCGCGCCCTCGTCCCGCAGCACCATCCTTCGCGACGCGATCCGTAGGCAGATCGCGGTGAGCACCGCCCACAGCGCGTACTCCCCCGCGCTCACCGAGGTCTCGGGCGCGAAGGGGCCTCGATCGCGCGTGGAGGCCCAGATACTCAGCGCCGCACACACAACCGCGGTGATCGTCGCCAACGCCCAGCCCGCACACCGCCATCGGTGCCGCAGCACCCGTCGTCCAGCCATGTCCCCCGCCCCCGTGCCTACCGAAACGGGCCGCGCCCGGTTGGTGGAGCATAGCCAAGGGGCGGGCCCGAGGTCGGCCGCCGAGGGGGCCCGCTCAGGGCCGGGCGTCGGCGTCGGCGTCGCGGAGGAGGGCCTGGACGAGGCGGCCGAAGAGGAGGCGGGCGGCCCAGGCGGTAGGGGGGTCGAGGAGGCGTCGGGGGAGGCGAAGGACATGGGCCTCCTCGCGCCACCGCGCGAGCGAACCGCCGTCCGCCGGGTGCACCTCGATCTCGGCCCAGCCCGCGACAACGCGGCCGCGCTTCTCCAACCGGCAGATGCCGGCGCGGTGTCGGGTGGGCGGCCGCCAGCGGACGACGTCCATCGGGTCGTCGAACGAGGCCCGTCCGATGCCGGTACGGGCCAGGACGGTGGTGGTGCCGGCCTCGGTGGGTCCGGGTGGGTGGACGGCGATCCTGGTCAGCGGGATATGGGCGGCGTGGCGCGGCCAGTCGGTGAGGCGCCGCCAGGTTTCGTCGGCGGGCAGCGGGGACCGGCGTTCGACGGTGAAGAGGGCCACGGGCCGATGGTAGGAGGCGGGGCACCCGAGGGCGGCGAACTCCGCGTCCGGCGCGCCGTTTTCCCTACACTGGGTCGATCGATCAGCACGTCGGGGGCTCAATGACCGGGGGCACGTCGTCGGGGGACGGCAGGGTTCCGTTCTTCCAGGACCGCGTCCCGTTTCTGGCCTGCCTGGACGAGCAGGAGCGGGAGGAACTGCTGGCGCTGGGCCCCAAGGTCACCTACCGGGCACGCAGCGAGCTGATCAGGGAGCACGAGCCCTCTTCGCATGTGCACCTTGTCGTCAGTGGGCGGCTGATGGTGACGGCGGGTTCGCCCAACGGCTATGTGGCGCTGCTGGCGCTGCGCCGGCCGGGGGATGTGCTCGGCGAGTCGGCGGCGTTGACGGGGCGGGCGCGTTCGGCGACGGTGACGGCGCTGGAGATGGCCGAGTGTGTGCTGGTCGGCAGGGACGCGTTTCTGGACTTTCTGGCCCGGCGCCCGGCCGCGCATCGGAAGCTCAGCGCGCTGCTGGTGGAACGGGTCAGGGCCGGGGACCGGCGCGCGTTGGAGCTGGCGTCGATGACGGTGCGGGAACGGTTGGCCGCGCTGCTGCTGGATCTGGCCCGTTCGCACAGTGAACGCACCGAGGACGGGCTGTTGTTGACGGTGCCGCTGAGCCAGCAGGAGTTGGCCGGTTCGGTCGGCGCCTCGCGGGAGGCGATCGTGCGGCTGCTGACGGAGTTCCGGGGCAGCGGGGTGCTGGTGACGGCGCGGCGGAGGATGTGGCTGCGCCGGCCCGAGGTGCTGCGCCGGATCGCCCGCGCGGAGGAGAGTGCGCAACGGTAGGCGCGTTGTGCGTCATCGGTCACAGTCGGTCCGCGTCTCCTGCCCTGGAGGGGAGGCTCGTTTCTCGGTCACCCTGCTGTTCGGACAGTGATGCGGCGCCCGGCGCACCGGGCCCGCGGGAGAGGGAGGGGCTGGAGATGGCGGAGGCGAAGCCGGAGTTTCCTCGCCGGTTGGCGGAGCAGCTGCTGGCGGAGGTCAGGGTGGAGATAGCCAGGGCCGACAGCAAGGCGGCCCTGCTGGTGGCGGCGTTGGGGCTGGGCGCCGGGCTGTTCGGCGGGATGACGACGAGTGGCGACTGGTCGCCGGGGGCGCTGCCGCCGGCCGGCCGGCTGTCGTGGTGGCTGGGGGTGGTGGCCCTGATGGTGGCGCTGGCCGCGTTTCTGCTGGCCGTGGCGCCGCGCTTCGGGTCGGGGGAGTGGACGCCCGAGGCGCCGCTGACGTACTTCGGCGACATACACCAGGCGGCGGTGCGCGGTCGGTTACGGGAGGCTCTGTCGGCCACCGAGGCGGCGCCGGACCGGCGGCTGGTCCAGGCGCTGGAGTTCAACAGCCGTATCGCGTCGGTCAAGTTGCGCTGGGTGCGGCACGGGCTGGTGGCGGTGGCCGCCGGGGTGGTGCTGATCTCGGGTGCGCTGCTGAGTGGTTGACGGCCGTCGGGGTGCCGTAAGGGGCGACGGTTGACTTCAACTGTGCTTGAACTTCTACGGTGTTGCCGTCGCGCCGCGCGAATCACCGTCGGCGCCGGGACAGTTGAGGGAGACGGGCTGATCATGACGGACCAACCGATTCGCGTCGAGGTGCTCAGCGGAAGCGTGCGGGAGGGGCGGGTCGGCCCGGCGGTGGCGTCCTGGTTCCTGGAACAGGCCCGCGCGCTCCCTGAGTTCGATGCCGGGCTGATCGATCTGGGGGACTACGAGCTGTCCGACCGTCTCTCGGCGAACCCGCCGGCGGCGACCGGCGCGGCGCTGGCCGAGATCACGCCCCGGTTGGGCGCGGCCGACGCCTTTGTGGTGGTCACCCCGGAGTACAACCACAGCTTTCCCGCCTCGCTGAAGACGGCCATCGACTGGCACCACGCGGAGTGGCAGGGGAAGCCGGTCGGGCTGGTCTCCTACGGCGGGGTGTCCGGCGGGCTGCGGGCCGCCGAGCATCTGCGGCAGGTGTTCGCCGAGCTCAACGCCACCACCGTGCGGAACACCGTCAGCTTCCACCGGTTCAGCGCCAAGGACCACGGGCCCTGGGACGACTTCGGGGACGTCGGCGACCAGGACGCGGCCACCGCCGCCAGGGCGCTGCTCGATCAGCTGGGTTGGTGGGCGCTCGCGCTGCGCGAGGCGCGCGCCGCCCGCCCCTACCGGGCGTGAGCCCGGGGCGGGGCGGCCGTCACCGGCCCCGGTAGACCTCGGCCACGGCGGCGAACGCGGCCTTGGGCTCCCAGGGCAGATCGGGGTAGCTGGTGCCGTGCCCGTCCGGCAGGACCTTGACGATGCCGAGGCTGGCGAGGTCCAGGTCGAGCCTGGGGTCGCCGTCGGGGCGGTGCGGGAGGTTGTCGAGCGCGAAGAGGAAGACAAAGGTGGCGTCGACGCCCTCCTCGTCGAAGATGCCCAGCAGTTCCCGCAGATAGGCGGCCTGGCCCGGCTCGTCGCGTTCGAAGACGCCGGAGAGCCGGACGGGGACGCCGGCCGCGTCGTGTTCCAGGATCTCCATGCTGCGTGGCGCCCGGTCGGCCGCGCCGCGCCAGGTGGCGGTGCCGAAACCGGTGATGGCGACGGGCTTTCCGCCGGCGACGACGGCCCGCACGCCGTCCCGGAACCGGTCGGCCACCTCGGCGGAGCGGATGAGTTCGACGGCGACGATGTCGAACAGCTCCCAGTCGACCCGCTCGAACGGGATCGCCGCATAGGTGACGGGTCCGTGGAACGTCCGGCGGACCGCCTCGACGGCCGTCCGGAGGAAGGCGTCGAGCCGACCGCCCGACTCGGCGATCCGCTCGGCGCGGCCCTCCGGATCGGCCAGCAGCCCGGCCAGCCGCTCGTCCACGCTGTCGCCTGGCGCGAACCCCCGGTTCATCAGGGTGAGTTCGACGCCGGTGACCAGGACCACCTCGGCTCCCCCGGCGCGCAGCCGTTCGGCTCGTGCCGCGCAGTCGGCGAAGAGCGTCAGCATCTCCTCGGCGGTCAGTTCCAGCGGGTAGGGCGAGAACCAGACCTCCAGGCCGAGCCGGGCGGCCTCGCGGGCCGCCAGCTCCAGCCGCTCCGGATCGCCGCCGGTGATCTGGACGGCGGTGCAGTGCAGATCGTCCCTGATGACGGCCAACTCCCGGGCGACGCGCGCCGGATCGAAGGTCGGACGGGAGTTGTCGCCCCGCCGGACAAAGCCGGTGTCATAGGTCATTCCTCTGGCCCGCATGACGCATGTCCCCTCTCTCGGTGGGCGCGGTCGCGGCGAGCGCGCCCCGAACGGGAGGAGACGCTACGCGCCAAACTTGCGTGCACGCAATATTGCGTCCACGCACTTTCTCTGCCATGCTGGTGCGCGTGACCAAGGACCGCGCCACCCCGGGACCGCCCGAGCGCACCAGGGAAGCCGACGGCCCACGGGACCAACAGGGCCTGCGCGAGCGGAAGAAGCAGGCCACCAGGGAGGCGCTGCGCACGGCGGCGCTGCGGCTGGCGCTCGAGCACGGCGCCGAGCGGGTCAGGGTCGACGACATCGCCAGGGCCGCCGGCGTCTCGCCGAGGACCTACAACAACTACTTCTCCAGCCGCGAGGAGGCCATCGTCGCGGCCGTTCTCGCCGACCGGGAGGCCCGGGTCGCGGCGGCCGTCGACGCGGCGCCGGCCGGGTCCGGCCTCGCCGAATCGGTCACCGAGGCCGTGGTGACGGAGTACACCGATCCCCCGGGCCAGAGCCGGGAGTTCCTGCTGCTGCTCACCACCAGCCCCCAGCTCCGCGCCTGTTACGCGGACGCGGCGGGCGCGCTTGAGGCGCCGCTGGCCGAGGCCATCGCCCGGCGCGCGCCGGGCGTGGACACGGTCACGGCGCGGGTGCTCGCCGCCGGGGTGGCCGCGGCCGTCCGGGTCGCGGTGCGCGGCTGGATCGCGCCGCCGAAGGACGAGACGCCGGACGGGGCCCTGCTGGTGCCCGTCGGATCGCTGCCGGCGCGGCTCCGCGCGGCGCTGGCCGCGCTCGCGCCGGCGCTGGACGCCGCCGCGCGCGCCCCGCGCTGATCCCCTCCCGTCGAGGGTCGGTTGTCGGTGAATAGCCGTTGAATACCGGCAAAAGAACGGTAATTGCCGGCCTTCCGAAACCGGGCGGATCCGCCGGGGACTTTGTGGCGGCAACTGCCGGAGCCCCCTTGACGAGCGTCGGCAGTCTCGAAGATCGTGGGTCCGCCCTTCTACGCACGGCGAACTCGCGGCCGTTGTACGGCGCGGCCCTCGTCACACCAGCGTCCCGCGCGCCAGTGGGGCATGCAGCATCAGTCGACGGTTGACCGGCCGTGGACCTGCACGCTGGAGGGGGACTGCTGTGCGAAGCGGACCATGTCGCGCCACATCATGCCGAAGCGCACGGAACGGAACCACGGCGGACAGCGGGGGCGGATCCGGCGAGGGCCTTTTCTTATGTCGCGCCTGCCGGGATCGGCTCGCCCGTCAGCTGTTGCAGTTACCGACCCTGTACGCGGACTGCCATCGGGAGACGGCCGTCGACGGGGTGCGGGTGATACGGAAGGCGCCGCGTAAAAGCGCGGCCGCCAACGTCATAAATCCCGCCGCCGCCGAGATTCGCTCAACGATCCGAAAGGCGCTGGCCTCCTGGGCGGGCCTGGTCGCCGAGGAACGTCGACTGCCGCCGCCCGCCAGGGACATGGCAACGCTGGCGCACTTTCTCGGCCGCCATATCGAATGGCTGTGCCGCCATCCGGCGGCCGGCGAACTGGCGGACGAAATACGGGAGCTGACCCGCCGAGCGCGGGATATCGCCTATCCGAACGATATGCGCCGGGTCCCGATCGGCAGTTGCCCGGACGACGGCTGCCCGGGGGAACTGGTGGCCCTGATGCGGCACCGGGACGCGCGGGCGCCGTCCGAGATCGTCTGCTCCGTCTCCCCCGACCACTCCTGGCCCGCCACCCGTTGGACCGGGCTCGCCCGCCGGATACGCACCAGGCAAGGAGAACGTGCTTGAACCGCAGAAACGCGCTCGCCGGCCTCACCGCCGATGACATCGCCAGCATCTGGCGCATTCCCAAGGGCACCATCTATCGGTATGCCCACACCTACCGTTGGCGCCGTTACACCCAGACCGGGCGCGCCTATTACCACCCCGAGGATGTCACGACCACGATCGACGGGCTGACCAGGGAGGAACACTGACCGATGGGCCGGCGCACCGGAACACCGCCACATCGACGACAACTCGGCGGCAACTCGCCCGGCTGCCCCGGCTCCAGCATCTCCGCCATCTCCACGAAACGGACATCGACGGCTGAGTCACCCGAAGAACCTTGACACCCTGCACCGAAGAACCTATGAATATACTGGCACCCCGGACTCTGCCCACTCGCCACCGGCGCCCATCCCCTTTCTGATTCACGTCGATGCACGCCGACTCACGCCGGAACGGGGTAATTCCACGCCGGTTCCCGGGAATTCACGCGCCCGGCGGTTTGTTTTCTCCAGAGAATTTCGAGAGTTGTCGGCGCCCGACGCCGATACGCAGACGGTATTCATCTCCGGCCGGCCCGGTGCCGCCGGATCACGGGAGACAGGTGAGCCCACGCATGATCGCAAGGGAATCGCAACTGGTGGAGCTGGTCGACGCGGACGGCATGGCCAACGGCTCCGCCACCGTCGCCGAGGCGCACACCGCGCCCGGCCGGCTGCACCGCGCGTTCTCGGTGCTGCTGCTGGACGACGAGGGCCGCGTGCTGCTCCAGCAACGGGCGGCGGTGAAGACCAGGTTCGCGCTGCGCTGGGCCAATGCCTGCTGCGGCCATCCCGCCCCGGGGCAGAGCGTGGTCGAGGCGGCCGAGCAGCGGCTGGTCGAGGAGATCGGCGTGCGGGGCGTGACGCTGCACGACACCGGCGTCTATCTCTATCGGGCCGAGGACCCGGCGACCGGCCGGGTGGAGCACGAGTACGACCATGTGGTGCTCGGGCGGGTGCCGGTGAATCCGGGGCTGAGCCTGGATCCGGCCGAGGTGGCCGATGTCCGCTGGGTCGGGCCGGACCGGCTCCGTCTCGAACTGGCCGACAAACCGGCTGAGTTCTCCCCCTGGCTGGCCGGCGTGCTCGGGGTGGCCACCGAGGCGGCCGACCGGCTCCCGGCGGCCGCCGCCCTCGCCCACCCCTGACCGACGGCGGCCCCGACACGGGAACGTTCGGGGCCGCCGCACGCTCGGTGCCGGCCCGGCCGTCAGAACGCGTGCGGACCGAAGCGGCCCCAGGCCACCAGGACCGCCGCGGCGAACAGCACCACATTGGTGGCGACGGCCTGACGTTCCCCACGGCGTTGGTGCACGACCATCGCGCCGACCATCAGCAGCGCCACCCCGACGGCGGCCGACGGCACCAGCACCGGCGCGATATCGACCATCGCCGGCAGGACGAGGCCGACCGCGCCCAGGAGTTCCAGGATCCCGATGGTCCGGATGAACGGATCGCCGACCTCCGTCACGAACCCGTAGCCGGCGGCGGCCAGTTGCTCTCTCGTCCGGAGCAGCTTCAGCACGCCGCTGAACAGAAAGAGCGCGGCCAGCAGCGACGCGACAATCCACAGGGCAACGTTCACAGACGGTTCCTCCTCGCTGGGGTCGGAGCCCGGCGGGCTCGGAGGTACGACGAAATGGACCCCCTTGATGTGAGGTCCCCCTGGACGGCCGAACGGTGAGCACGCCCCCCGAGCCCGGGGAGGGGCGGCGCGAACCGGGGCCGGGCGCGGTCCTCGGGGAACGTCGTCAACTGATCAATCTCGGCTACCGGTTCCTCGGCTCGCTCTCCGACGCCGAGGACGTGGTGCAGGAGACCTATGCCCGCTGGTACGCCCTGTCCGGGGAGCAGCGGGCGGCGATCGCCTCGCCCGGCGGCTGGTTGACGACGGTGGCGAGCCGGATCTGTCTCGATGTGCTGGGCTCGGCGCGGGCCAGGCGGGAGCGCTATGTCGGGGAGTGGATCCCGGAGCCGCTGCCCGACCGGACGGAGTGGATCGGCGGCCGCCGGGGCGACGCCGACGCCGACCCGGCGGACCGGGTCACCCTCGACGAGTCCGTGCAGATGGCGTTTCTCGTCCTGTTGGAGTCGATGACGCCGGCCGAGCGGGTGGCGTTCCTTCTGCATGACGTCTTCCGCTACTCCTTCGCCGAGGTGGCGGAGATCGTCGGCCGCTCGCCGGCGGCCTGCCGGCAGCTGGCCTCGACGGGCCGACGGCGCGTCGCCGCCGCGCGTTCGACGGGGGCCGTCCCCCCGGCCCAACACGCCGAGGTCGTGCGGAGGTTCAGGCTGGCCTGGGAGGCCAGGGACATCGGGGCGCTGATCGCCGTCCTCGATCCCGAGGTGCGGGCCGTGGCCGACGGCGGCGGGCTGGCCAGCGCCGTGCCGCACCCCGTCGACGGCCGGGAGTCGGTCGCCCGGGTCCTGGTCGACCTCGCCAACGGCGTCTCCGCGACCGACGACGGCCCCGGAGTGGCGTTCCTGGAGCGCACCGTCAACGGCCAACCGGGGCTGGTGGCCCAGTGGCGGGGGGTCACCGTCGCGGTGCTGGCGTTCGAGGTCGCCGACGACCGGATCAGCCGCATCTGGGCCATGCGCAACCCGGAGAAGCTCCGCCCCTGGGCGGTCTGACACCGCCCGCCCGCAAGGCGTCCGAACCCACGTTGAGGAGTTGCTGGTGCTTAACGTCTGTATCGTCGGCACGGGACCCCGGGGGCTCTCCGTGCTGGAGCGCGTCTGTGCCAACGAACGAAAATCGCCGAGCCACCCGGCGGTGACCGTGCATGTCGTGGACCCGTACCCGCCGGGCCCGGGGAGGGTGTGGCGCACCGACCAGTCGCGGCTGCTGCTGATGAACACCGTGGCCTCGCAGGTCACCGTCTACACCGACGACAGCGTGGTGATGGACGGGCCGGTGGAGGCCGGCCCCAGCCTCCATGAGTGGGCCGCCGACCTGGCCAAACGCGCCGACGCGCCCGAGGTGCGCGCCCGTTGCTCCGAGGCGACGCTGGCCGAGGCGCGCCGCCTCGGCCCGGACGCCTACCCGACGCGCGCCTTCTACGGCGACTATCTGACGGACGCCTTCCGGGCGATCGTCCAGGGCGCGCCCGACCATGTCACCGTCGTCGAACACCGCACCCGGGCATGTGAGTTGACCGAGGACCCGGGCGCGGGCGGCGCCCAGGCGCTGGCCCTGGCCGACGGCCGGACGCTCACCGGGCTCGACGCCGTGGTGCTGGCGCTGGGCCATGTGCCGGCCCGACCCACCCGGCGGGAGGCCGCTTTGGCCGAGTCCGCCGCCGCGCACGGCCTTCGCTACTTCGCACCGGCGAACCCCGCCGATGTGGACTTCTCCGCGATAGGACCGGGTGAGACGACCTTGGTCCGCGGCCTGGGGCTGAACTTCTTCGATGTGCTGGCGCTGCTCACCGAGGGCCGCGGGGGAGCCTTCGAACGGGTCGGCGACGCGCTGCGCTACCGCCCCTCCGGCCGGGAGCCGCATATCGTGGCCGGCTCACGACGCGGCGTTCCCTACCATGCGCGCGGCGAGAACCAGAAGGGTCCCTACGGGCGTTATATGCCCAGGCTGCTCACCCTGGAGCGCATCGCCCGGTTGCATGAGCGAGCGGCGGAGGGCGAACGGCTGCATTTCGCAACCGACCTCTGGCCGTTGATCGCCAAGGAGGTGGAGAGCGTCTACTACGGCACGCTGCTCGCCGCCGGCGGGCGCAGCCGGGAACGCGAGGCGTTCGTCCGCCGCTATCTGGCCGCCCGGGGCCCGGAGGCGGAGGCCGAACTGCTGGACGCCACGGGCATCGCGCCGGGCGACCGCTGGGACTGGGAGACCGTCGCCCACCCCTACCGGGGCCGGGACTTCGCCGACCGCGCCGACTTCCGCGCCTGGCTGCTCGACCATCTGGCCGCCGATGTCCGGGAGGCCAGGGCGGGCAATGTCGACAGCCCGCTGAAGTCGGCGCTCGACGTGCTGCGGGATCTGCGCAACGAGATCCGACTCGCCGTCGACCACGGCCGGCTGGCCGGCGACTCCTACCGCGACGATCTGCAGTCCTGGTACACCCCGCTCAACGCGTTTCTCTCCATCGGCCCGCCCGCCTCCCGGATCGAGGAGCTGATCGCGCTGCTCAGGGCCGGTGTGGTCGAGATCCTGGGCCCCGACGCGCGGGTCTCCGCCCCCGATCCCCGGGACCAACTCCCGCCGGGGGCGGCCGCGTTCACCGCCGTCTCGGCCGTGCCGGGGCCGCCCGTGCGGGCCACCGCCCTGGTGGAGGCGCGGGTCCAGGAGCCGGATCTGCCGCGCACCGCCGATCCGTTGCTGAGCGATCTGGTGCGGCGCGGCCAGGCGGCCAGGCACCGCATCGACGGCACCTGCGGCACCCGTTACGAGACGGCAGGGCTGGCCGTCACCGAACGCCCCTACCAGCTGATCGACCGAGCCGGCCGCCCGCATCCCCGGCGCTTCGCCTACGGTGTGCCCACGGAAACCGTCCACTGGGTGACGGCGGCCGGGATCCGTCCCGGCGTCAACTCCGTGACGCTGGGCGACGCGGACGCCATCGCCCGCGCCGTGCTCGCTCTCCCCGCCCACGCGGCGCCCTCGAACCCGACCCCGGCGGCCGTCCCGTCCGGGGACGGCGCCCCGCCCACCGATCCCGTCGAGGTGAACGCATGACCAAGGACAACGCCCCGCGCGACGAACCGACCGTCCCGGGGCCGGACGCCGGACTGCTCTCCCCGGTCCGGGCCGGCACCCCGGCCGAGGCAGCGACCTCCGATACGGCCTGGCTCCAGGCCATGTTGGACGCCGAGGCCGCCCTGGCCCGCGCCCAGGCCACCATCGGCACCGTGCCGGCCTCGGCCGCCGCCGCCATCACCGAGGCCGCGCGCGCCGAACGGCTCGATGTGCGCGAACTCGCCGTCGCCGCCCGGGAGACGGCCAATCCCGTGGTCGGCCTGATCCGCGCGTTCACCCGGGTGGTCGCCGCCGCATCTCCCGAGGCCGCCGAGTATGTCCACCACGGCTCCACCAGCCAGGACGTCTTCGACACCGGCGCCATGCTGGTTGCCGCCCGCACCCTGCGCCTGATCCACGCCGATCTGGAACGGGCCGCCGCCGCGCTCGGCGAACTCGCCGCCGTCCACCGCGACACCCCGATGGCCGGACGCACCCTCGCGCTGCACGCGGTGCCCACGACCTTCGGGCTGAAGGCCGCCGGCTGGCGCCGGCTGCTGCTGGACGCCCGTGACCGGATCGGCGCGGTGCTCGACGGCGGGCTGCCCGTCTCCCTCGGCGGCGCCGCCGGCACCCTCGCCGGCTATCTGGAGTTCGCCCTCGGCGGCGTCGACGGACCCCCGACCCCGGAGGCGACCGACGCCTATGTGGAACGGCTGCTCGACGCCTACGCCGCCGAAACCGGCCTGGCCAAACCGCCGTTGCCCTGGCACGCGCTGCGCACCCCGATGGCCGACCTGGCCGCCGCCCTCGGCTTTGTGGCCGGCGCGCTCGGCAAGATCGCCGTCGACGTCCAGTCGTTGACCAGGACCGAGGTCGGCGAGGTCACCGAGCCGGCCGTCGAGGGACGCGGCGCGTCCTCCGCCATGCCGCACAAGCGCAACCCGGTGCTGGCCACCCTGCTGCGCAGCGCCGCGCTCCAGGTGCCGGTGCTGGCCGCGGGACTGACCCAGTGCCTGGTCACCGAGGACGAACGCTCGGCCGGCGTCTGGCACGCCGAATGGCAGCTGCTCCGCGAATGCCTCCGCCTGGCCGGCGGCGCCGCGCACACCGCCGTCGAACTCGCGGAGGGCCTGGTGGTGCGCCCCGAACGCATGCGGGACAACCTGGAGTTGACGGGCAGCCAGCTGGTGTCGGAACGCGTCTCGGCCACCCTGGCGCCCAAGCTCGGCAAGGCCCGCGCCAAGGCCCTGCTCACCCGTGCCTCCGCCGAGGCCGACCGCACCGGCCGCCCCCTGGCCGACACCCTCGCCACCCTGCCCGAGGTCGCCGAACACCTCACCGACGAACAGGTCGGGCGGTTGTTGGAGCCAGGCGGCTACACGGGCGCGGCGGGCACCCTGGTCGACCGCGAACTGCGCGACGGCGACAGGCCCTAGGACGGCTCCGGGACACTGGCCAGCGGGGTGAACCTGACCGGGAGTTGGGCCAGCGCGCGGTGGAACGGGCCGGGCCGGTAGCGCAGTTCGGACGGGTCGGTGGCCAACTCCATATCGCTGAGATGGCTGGTCAGTTGCTCGATCGCGGTGATCGCGATCAGCAACGCCGGCTGGCGTGCCGGACAGCCGTGCGGGCCCGCCGCCCAGGCGAGATGCGCGTTCTCCCCGGCCCGCCCGAGATCGTCCCCGGTCGGCGGCCTCGACTGACGGTTGGCCGCCGCATAGGAGACCAGAATCAGCTGGTCCTTGCGCAGCCGGTGCCCGTGGAACTCCATGTCGCGACGCGGATAATGGGCGGAGAAGTTGGCGAACGGCGGGTCCTCCCAGAGGACTTCGTTGATCGCCTCATGCGCGGTCATCGCCCCGCCGTAGAGCGAACCGGCATAGCGCGGGTCGGTCAGCATCCGCAGCAGCGCGTTGCCGATCAGAGCGGTGCTCGGCTCGTGGCCGGCGCTCATGGTGAGGGTGATCTGCCGGATCGCCTCGTCGTTGTCCAACCCCGCCGGATGCGCCAGGAACCACGACGTCAGATCGCGCCCCGGCGCCGCCCGCCGCTCGGCCACCAGCCTGGTCACCACCGCGACCAGATCCGCGTAGGCCGCCGCGGCGTCCTTCGTCGAGTTGATCATGCCGGCCATGCCGGCGACCAGCCGGTCGCTGTCCTCGTCCGGCACGCCGAACCAGATGTTGAACACCCGCAGCGGCAACTGCCTGGCGTACTGCGCCACCAGATCGGCGCGCCCGGTCCCGGCGAAGTCCCGCAGCAGCAGCCGCGCGGCCCGCGCCACCTGCTTCTGCAGCACATGGGGCTCGATCATGCCCAGGCTGTCCGTGATCGCCGCCCGGTAGCGGGCGTGCGTCTCCCCGTCGCTGAACAACGCGGTCGGCCGGTAGGCCAGCATCGGCAGGATCGGCGAGTCCGGCGGCACCGTCGCCTGCCAGGCACGCGGATCCTTGGAGAAGCTGTCCGCGTCCCGCAGCAGATCCAACGCCGCCTGGTAGTCGAGGACCAGCAGCGCCTCGATACCCGGCACCAACTCCACCGGCCCGATGGGCCCATGGGCCCGCAACCGCTCGTAGTGGCCGGCGGGATCGGCGGCGAAATCCGGACCGTACAGGGCGAGTGGCACGCCGGTGGTCATGGCTGGTGGTCCTTAGGGCAGTCGGGTCAGAACATGCTCGGCCAGCGCGATCAACGCGGCGACGCCGCCTCGACGGTCACGCGCGTCACACTGCACGAGCGGGGTGCCGGGGTGCAGATCGAGATGTGCGCGCAGCACCTCGTCGTCGTACTCCGGCGCGTCCGGGAAACGGTTGACGGCCACGGCATAGGGCAACCCCTGCTCCTCCACCGCGTCCATCACGGGGAACGAGTCGCCGAGCCGCCGGGTGTCGGCGAGCACCAGCGCGCCCAGCGCCCCCCTGGCGATGTCCTCCCACAACGGGAAGAACCGCTCCTGCCCCGGCGTGCCGAAGAGATAGAGCACCACATCGTCCGGCACGGTGAGCCGGCCGAAGTCCACGGCCACGGTCGTGGTCGTCTTCGCCGGCACCCCGGACAGATCGTCCAACTCGACGCTGGACTGGGTCATCACCTCCTCCGTGTGCAGGGGGCGAATTTCGGACAGGGTACGTATCAGGGTGGTCTTGCCGACTCCGAAGGGGCCGGTGACCACGAGTTTCATCAGGGTCTGCCCGCCGTCTGGCAGGTATCCGACCCGATCAACTGAGGGCGCGGAGTCCAACGAGAAGCCTCTCGACGAGCGAACGGTCGATCTCCTGTGCCGGAGGCACCGGTGGACGGGCATGCAGATGGCCGCGTTCGATCAGATCGGCGGCAAGGATCACGGTGGCGCTCACCGGCAGACCGAGATGAGCCGCACACTCCACCAGGCTGAGCGCCCCGGGCTCCAACAACTCGCACAGGCTACGGTGTTCGGGCCCTAAGGAACCCCCGGGGTCGGGTGGCGCCACCAGAATCAGCACCGTAAGCCGCTCCAGGTCCGGGCGCGGCGCGACCGGACGTCCCCCCGTCACCAGATAAGCGGGGACCAGTCGGCGTCGCGGCGCTCGGCTCATGGCGTGGCGGCGGCATCCGGGTGGCGGGCGGGAGCAGCCATCGCCCTGGCCAGCGCGGCGACCTGCACCTGCATCTGGTAGGCGATATTGCCCAGTTGGGCCTCCGGCTCGGCGAAGAGCGCCAACGAGGTGTTCTGCCCGGCGGGCACCACGATGGCGAACCCCTCCTTGGACTCCACCACCGTCTGCTGCAGCCCCGGCGCCTCCTCCTCGGTGAACGAGGTGGTGAAGGCGCGTGCGGCGGCGTGCAGGGTCGCCGTCATCGCGGCCACCCGCTCGGCCGACGCCCGGCCCAACTCGGGTGAACTGCCCTCGACCAGACCGTCGCCGGTGGCGATCACCGCGTGTCGAACGCCTGGCAGCTCAAGCAGCGGTGTGAGAACCCAGGCCAGGCCATCGGCTGCTCTGGCGTTTGGGGTGGTCACGAGGCATCGCCTCCCATATCGTCGCGATCGCCGACCGCGCCGGTAACGGCGCTGTCGCCGGCGGCACTTCTGCCCTGGCGGGTGCCCTGCTGCAGGGCGCTCCAACGCGCGTCGGCCTCCTCCGGACTCCGCGCGGCGGCCGGCGCGGCGGCAGCCGGTGTCCGCACCCGCGCCACCCGCCGCCGCCGACTCGGCAACCCGGTGCCCTGCCCGGGCGGGGAAGCCGTGCCCTGCCCGGGCGGGGAAGCAACAGCGGCGCCCGACCGGGACGGGGCCGGCGCGGCAACGGCGGCACCCTGGCCGGGCCGGCCAACAGCGGCGGCTTGGCCCTCGCCGGGCGACGACGCCGTACCGGCAGCAACAACCGACTCACCAGGCAAGGTTGACGAAGCACCCAGGCCCTCGCCGGACCGAACGGCCGAATCGACGACGCCCTGCCCGGACGGGGAAGCCGTGCCCTGCCCGGGCGGGGAAGCAACAGCGGCGCCCGACCGGGACGGAGTCGGCCCGGCAGCGGCGCCCTCGCCGGGCCGGCCAACAGCGGCGGCTTGGCCCTCGCCGGGCGAGGCCGCCGTACCGGCAGCAACAACCGACTCACCAGGCAAGGTTGACGAAGCGCCCGGGCCCTCGCCGGACCGAACGGCCGAATCGACGACGCCCTGCCCGGACGGGGAAGCAACAGCGGCGCCCCGGCCCCGACCGGGCGAGGCCGCCGTACCGGCAGCAACAACCGACTCACCAGGCGGGGTTGACGAAGCGGCCGGGCCCTCGCCGGGCCGAGCGGCCGAGTCGGCGACGTCCTGGCCGGACGGGTTGTCGGTAGCAGGTGCCTGCTCCGACGCGCCGAGCGTCGAGCCCTGCCCGGCCAACCCGCCGGAGACGTCACCGCCGGACCCCGGCGCCGCGCCAGCGGAAACACCGTCCTCCCCAAGCGCCGGCGCCGCGCCAGCGGCAACGGAACCCTCGGCGGCCAGACCGCCGGAGGCAACCGCGGCAACGGAACCCTCGGCGGCCAGACCGGCCGCGCCAGCAGAAACCGGGTCATCCGCACCCCGGGCGGCCGAACCGCCGGAGGCACCCGTGTTGGGGGGCGGGGTCACCACCCGGCCGGAGGGCACCGGTTCGGGGGCCAGGATGGAGAGGGTGTGGTCGTCCTCGATCTCCGTCAGCACATCGACCGGCACGCGCAGCATCGCGCGGACGCCGCCGTAGGGGGACGGCTCCACATGGCAGGTGAAGCCGTACTGCCCGGCGAGCCGGCCGACCACGGCGAAGCCGGCCTGCGGCGGGTTGCCCAACTCGGTGAGCAGCACTCCGTCGGGGCTGGCCAGAAGCCTGCGCGCGCGGGCCAGAGTGTCCTCGTCCATGCCGACGCCGGCGTCGTCGATCACGACGAACACGCTGCCGCCGCCGCCCTGTTGAAGGGTGACCGGGACCTCGGTCTCCGGATGCGAGTAGGCCGTGGCGTTGGCCAGCAGCTCGGCCAGCGCGATGGCCAGCGGCTCCGCCGCGCGCGCGACCACGCCGATGCGCGGTTTGCGCAGGTGGTTGGCGACCTTGACGCGGGCGTAGCCCGGAACCCGGGACTGGGCGCCCCGGACGATCTCGGTCAGCGGCGAGTCCGTGCGGGCCAGTCCCGGCCACGCCTCGCAGAGCACCGCCGTGGCCTGAATTCGACGCAGCGCCAGCTCGTTCCGGAAGTCCAGCTCCAACAGGCGGGGGTCGTCGTTCTCGTGCTGGAGATCGTGCAGCAGGCTCTGGATCTGGTAGAGCAGCGACTGCACCTTGGCGGTGGCGCCGCGCATCGCCGCGCGGGCCGCGGCGTCGACCCGTTCCCGTTCCTCGCTGACGGCGGTCAACGCGGCCTCAAGTGCCTCGTCGAGCGCGCGCACGTCGTCGGGGCCCATCTCCGTGGCCCGGGGTGGGGCGGGGACCGGCGCGTTCGGATGGTTCAGCGCCAGGGCCCCCGCCGGGATCCGGTCCTTGGCCAGTCGCCGCAGCTCGCCGGTGACGGCTTCCAGCCGTCGGACGGCGATCCGTTCCCCGGTGCCCGCCGTGGCGACGCGCGCCTCCATGGCGCGAAGTCGCTCCAGGTCCCGACGGCGTAGCCACAGCGCGCAGCCGATCGCGCCCAGCGCGACCGTGGCTGCCAGCACCACGGCAAGCGCAGCGTTGGTCATGACTCCCCCGTCGTGATCCCGCTCTATGCTTCCAACTCGTCCGCCAGCGTCGCGACTTCCGTCATGAGCTGAAGAATGCCGGGCCGCTCGGCGGCACCGTGGAGGTGACGGTACTCGGTACCGATGGTCACCACCAGCCGCTCAGGCAACTCCAGTTCCGGAAATGTTCCTTCCGCTATGACCCGACGCGCGGCCTCACCGGCGGGCACCCCGGCGGCGTACAACGCATGGGACCGTTCCCGCAGATAGTCGAGATAGCGGATGTGGCGCCGCACTCCGGCCCGGTCGAGAACGGGTCCGTGCCCGGGGACGAAGATCTCGGCGCCGGTCGCCAGCACCCGCTCGACGGAGTCGATCACATTGCTCAACGGCCCGGCCCAGTGCACCGGATGGTCGCCCGGGTGGCCCGACGTCGACGCGAACACCACATCGCCGGTGAACACCGTGCGCTGCGCCGGCAGATGAACGAACAGGTCGCCGGCGGTGTGCGCCGGGGGCAGGGACGAGATATGCACCGGATACTCGCCGACGGAGAGTTCCAGTTCGCCGGTGAAGTAGGTGTGCGGCTGCACGGGTTCGGTGCCCGACCAGTCGAAAACCCCGAAGTGGCGCCGCAGATACCTGCCCAGCGGGGTCTCCGGGTCGCTGCCGTTCACCAGCGCGTGCTGCTGTTGCGGCGACGGTTCGAAGCAGATCTGCTCGCGCGCCTCGCGGGTGGTGATGATCTCCGCGTCCGGCACCACCCCGGCGCCCCAGAAGTGGTCGCCGTTGGCATGGGTGACGACGACCCGGTCGATCGCCACCCCCTCGGGCAGCAGCCTCCGGCTCCGGTCGAGAAACGCCCGGGCGAACGCCGGATCGTACGGCGTGTCGATCCACAGGGCGGTGCGCGAGGAGACCAGCAGCCCGCAGTTGGCCATCCCCCAGCCGCGCCGGGGCGGCAGCCACGCGTGCAGGTCCTTGGCGATCTCGCCGATTGTCCAGTCCTTGATCGTCATGCGACGCGATTATGCCGCCCCCGGCCCGGCCGAAGCCGCCGCCCGTTCCGGAAACGGCGCTCGACAACGGCGGTGACCCGCGCCCGAGATGACCCGGAAGAACTCCGATAATTTTCGGTGGCACCGATCCGAAATCGCCACCCGACGGGCACACCCAGGGGTCGTCAACTCCGCTTCAGGGGTGGGGACATGACCTTGAACAGGCATGATCTGGAATCCGCGCCACCCATGGCCGGATGGAGTTTTCCGGGATGCTTGCGGAAACTGTTGACAGCCCCTGGGGGTCAGCTCAACATTGTCATGCCATCGACAGAGAGCCGCTGTCGATCCGGCCCACCCGTGGGACCCGCGCTCCGGTCACGAGCCGCACCACCGACCGGCCGGCCCCGCCGCCCCTCCGCGTCGCCGACCCGTGCCGGCCTCGCCCCGGGCACCCCCGAAGAACCACCCCGGTCGATCAGCGCTGCCCGAACACCCCTCTGTCCCCCACGAGTCGACCCCCCACGGGCCCCCACAAGGCCCCACACGAGGAGGAAGCATGGAAAGGAACACGCCCCCCAACCGCCCGATCAGCCGCAGGAGCATGATCGGCGGGGCGGGCGCCCTGGCGCTCGGCGCGTCCGTGATGCTGCCGAACGCCGCCAGGGCACAGGACTCCATCGGCACCCGGCAGACCATCATCGACAACCAGGAAGGCACCCACAACGGGTTCTACTTCTCGTTCTGGACGGATGCCCACAACACCGTCTCCATGACGCTGGGCGGCGGCGGGAACTACAGCACGTCCTGGAGCAACACCGGAAACTTCGTCTGCGGCAAGGGCTGGAGCAACGGCAGCCGCCGGAACGTGAGTTACTCGGGAAGCTTCAACCCCTCGGGCAACGGCTACCTCTGCCTCTACGGCTGGACGTCGAACCCGCTGGTGGAGTACTACATCGTCGACGCCTGGGGCTCCTACCGGCCCACCGGCGAGCACCGGGGCACGGTCAACAGCGACGGCGGCACGTACGACATCTACCACACCATGCGGTACAACGCCCCGTCCGTCGAAGGCACCCGAACGTTCCCCCAGTTCTGGAGCACCCGGCAGTCCACGCGGGTCGGTGGCACGATCAACACCGGCAACCACTTCGACGCCTGGAGCCAGGCCGGGATGAACCTGGGCAGCTTCAACTACTACATGATCATGGCGACGGAGGGGTTCCAGAGCAGCGGTAACTCCAACATCACCGTGAGCGGCTGACCCCCCTCGGCCCACCCGCGCGGCGACCCCAGGGTCGCCGCGCGTTCCGTGCCGGGGGCGGCGCGGCCGTGGCGGCTAGGACCGCTGGGACCGGTCGGCGGCGCGGGCCTCGTTCCGTTCCTTGATGCGGGCCGCCTCCTTGCGCACATCCGCCTGGGTGGCGCGTTCCTGCCGCAGCCAGTCGGGAAGCTCCTGCCGCAGCTCCTCGATCTGCTCGGTGGTCAGCGGCTCCGTGACCCCGCCCCGGGCCAGGCCGGCGATGGAGATGCCCAGCCTGGCCGCGACCACCGGGCGGGGGTGCGGACCGTTCCGGCGCAGTTCCAGCAGCCATTCCGGGGGGTCGGTCTGCAGGGCGCGCAGCTCGTCGCGCGAGACCACGCCCTCCTGGAACTCGGCGGGGGTGGCCTGCAGGTACACACCCAGCTTCTTCGCCGCGGTCGCGGGCTTCATGGTCTGGGTGCTCGGGTGCGACGTCATACCGTCCACCGTACCGAGCGCGCGGGCCGCGCCCGACCACGACCCGATAGCCTGGCGATATGACAGGCCAGGACACCCCCGACGCGGCCGCCGAGACCCCGGCGTCCGCCACGTTCCGGCTGGCCTATGTCCCGGGGGTGACCCCCACCAAATGGCTGCGGATCTGGGCGGAGCGCAGGCCGGACATCCCGCTGCTGCTCCAGCAGACACCCGCGGCCGAGGCGCCGGACCTGCTGCGCGCCGGCGGCGCCGACGCCGGGTTCGCGCGACTGCCGCTGGACCGGACGGACCTCAGCGTCATCCCGCTCTACACCGAGACGACCGTGGTCGTGGTCCCCAGGGACCATCTGCTGACGGCCGTCGACGAGGTGTCGCCGGCGGATCTCGCCGACGAGATCGTGCTGCACCCCCTCGACGACACCCTCCCCTGGGAGCGGCCGCCGGGTCTGCCGGCGAACGAACGGCCGGCCACCACGGAGGACGCGATCCAGCTGGTCGCGGCGGGCATCGGCGTGCTCGCCGTGCCCCAGTCCCTCGCCCGGCTGTACCACCGAAGGGACCTCACCTACCGCCCGCTCGCCGAGGCGGCCGAGTCCCGCGCCGGGCTCTGCTGGCGGGAGGACCGGACCACGGAGCTGGTGGAGGACTTCATCGGCATCGTGCGCGGCCGGACGGTCAACAGCTCCCGGGGACGCCCGACCCCGGCCCAGGCCAAGGAGACCGGCGGAGCCAAGGAGGCGCGCGGTGCCAAGGAGGCCAGGGGAGGCAAGCCGAAGGCCAGGCCGAGGGCCGGATCCCAACCGGCCGCCGGCAGGGGCGGAAAGCCCAACCGAACCGGCAGGCTCGGCAAGACCGGCAAACCGGCCAAGCGCGGCAAGCCCCGCCGCCGTTCCTGAGGCCCCGCGCCGCCCACCCCGGGAACGGGAGTGCGAACCCATGGCCGACGCGGCCCGGGGGCGGTGATAGTTCGGTCACAGCAGGATCCCAACCGGGCGACATGGTCTCCCCTCGGGCACCCCCGGCGGACTACCGTTATGGGGTGAACTCGCTGAAGCTGCCCCGCCTGTCGCGTATTTCGGTTGTTCCCGCCCTCGCCGCCATGCTGCTCGCGGTGGGCTGCTCCTCCGACAGCGACGAGCCGGAGGAGACCGAGGTCACCGAGAGCCCCCGGGCGGAGGACCCGGCGGCCGGCGAAGAGCCGGAGGCCGAGCCCGGAGCCGCGGACGATATCGAGGCGCTGGAGCAGCTCTACCTCGACTACAACGCGCGGTTGGTCGAGATGGAGAACGCCGGGAACGCGGACGGGGCGCTGCTGGAGGAGTACGCCGAGCTGACCGTCCGCGAGGGGGAGAGCGCGCGCATCCGTCAGCTTGTCCAGGAGGGCTTCAGCCGCCAGGGGGAGCCCGAGATCTTCGATGTGACGGTCGAGGTGACCGGCGACAGCGCCGTGATCCAGTCCTGTGTCGACACGGCGAACTGGGAGCCCCTGTTCGAGGGGGAGCCGATCGACCGGGAGTACAACGGCCCCGTGCCCGGCATCGTCAAGGCGACGCGTGGCGAGTCCGGTTGGTTGATCAGTGAGCACCCTCAAACAGCGGATGAGGCGACCATCTCATGCACCTGACCGCCCGCGCGGGCCCTCTGGCGATTCGACTTCTCGTCATCGCCGCGCTGCTCCTCGGCGCGGTGGTCACCCTGGGCGCGCGCGAGGCGGCGGCCGACGACTGCGATCCGCCCGTGTGGCGGGAGACCAACGGGGGCCGAGGCGGCACCTATTCGGACTGCAGGGACGGGCAGGGCGAGGACGGTAGCGACGGTTCGGGCGGGCGGGGCGACAACGGCGCGCCCTCCTGTGACATCTCCCTGGCGGGCGGCTACGGCGACTCCCAGTGGTGCGAGAACGACTACGCCTGCTGGGCCAACATCCCCTCGGCGGCCTACCCGCCGGAGGAGTGGCCGGCGGATCAGCCCGAGGAGAACTCGGTCTATATCTACAAGTACTGCGTCAACGCCGCCGGCGAGTTCTACGACGCATGGGACTGGCACACCCCGGAGGGGCCCTCGCTCCAGGAGCTGGCCGAGACGGCCTACGGTCAACTGGTCATCCCCGAGTTCGATTTGACCTTCAACCCGCCGGACGAGGCCATCATCAACCTGGAGACCTGGTGGTGGGCCGCCGGCGCGGCCGACGGCGAGGTGCGCGGCACCCCGGCGTTCACGATGGTGGCCATCGCCGAGCCCAACCGGATGTCGGTCGACCCGGGCGACGGCGGGGGCACGTTGACCTGCCCCGTGGTCGCCTCCCGCTCGGACCGCTGCGCCTACACCTATACCCGCGCGTCGGTGAACGGCAGCGCCGAGGCCCCGGACGGCAGCCCGGCCTATCCGGCCCGCGCCCAACTCGTCTACGACGTGCGGTTCGAGAACAACGGCGCCCCGATCGACCTGCCGGGACTGCCGGACAGCATCACCACCGACTGGATCGGAACCCCCGTCCCGGTCACGGAGATCCAGGCCACCGTCGTCGACTGAGATCGGCAGCGCCGCCCGAACGCCCCGACGGTGTCGGGGCGTTCGGCCCGGTCAGGGGCGTCCCGCGGGTGGGATCTGTTCGGCCTCGGGGGGCGGCCCCGGCGGGGTGCCGTCGCCGAAGGGGCGGCCGCCGAGCTGTTCCCGGTGGTGTGGGGTGAGCCAGCCGGAGAGATCGGGCCCGGCGGGCACGATGCCGGTGCCGTTGATGCCGGTGTGCACCGCGTAGTAGTGCCGTTTGATGTGGTCGAAGTCGACGGTGTCGCCGAAGCCGGGCGTCTGGTAGAGATCGCGGGTGTAGGCCCAGAGGACGGGGTCCTCGGTGAGCTTGTTGCGGTTGCACTTGAAGTGGCCGTGGTAGACGGGGTCGAAGCGGACCAGCGTGGTGAAGAGCCGGATATCGGCCTCGGTGATGCTGTCGCCCACCAGATAGCGGCGGTCGGCCAGCCGCGCCGAGAGCAGGTCGAGGCGGTGGAAGACATCCGCGTAGGCGGCCTCGTACTCGTCCTGGTCGGTGGCGAACCCGGCGCGGTAGACGCCGTTGTTGACATCGCGGTAGATGCCGTCGGCGACCTCGTCGATCTCGTCCCGCAGCCGTTCCGGGTAGAGGTCGGGCGCGTCGGGGCGGTGCAGCGCGGTCCACTCCGTGGCCAGGTCGAGCGTCATCTGCTGGAAGTCGTTGGTGACCAGCAGCCCGCTGGGCACATCGACGATGGCCGGAACGCTGACCCCGCCGGGGTAACCCGTCTCGCGCGCGTCATATGCCTCGCTGAGATAGCGGATGCCGAGCACCGGATCCCGGCCGTCCGGGTCCAGGGTGAAGCGCCAACTCCGGTCGTCCTGCAGGGGATCGACGACCGCGAGGGAGAGCGCGGACTCCAGGCCGAGAAGTCGTCGGGACACCAGCACCCGGCTGGCCCAGGGGCAGGCGCGGCTGACCACCAGCCGATAGCGACCGGCGGCCACCGGCCAACCGTCCTCGCCGGCCGCCGTGACGCGGTCGGCGAAATGGCTCCGGGAGCGCTTGAACTTGCGCCGGCCGTACTCGGTGTTGCCGTCCCGGGCGGGCGCGCCGCCGCCCTCGGGCCCCGCGCCGTCGTCCGGCCCCGCGCCCGTGTCCGACTCGGTGCTGTTTTCGGTCATTCCGGTGCCTCTTCTCTTCATCGCCGTTGATGAACCGACCGCACTCGTCGTGGTTCTCGACCGGTTCTGCCGACCGGGGCCCCGCTGGTCATGAGCGTTCCGCCCGTCGGGACCGTTCCGCGCCATGCCGCGCCCGAGGGGGAGGACATCCCCGACCCCCGCCCCGATGGCCGGCCCTTCCCGGCGTATAACCGCCCCCGGGCGCGGAGGCAACGGTTCCAAGGACCACTTTTTGACGGTACGTTGCCATAGGGAGCGCTCCCACGAAACATGTCGACACATTCCGGCATGGGACGTGGTCGGCGCGGCTGGCTGGCGTGTATGGACGGGCGGACGGTTGAACGGTCGGGCGGTCGCGCAGGGGCGCGCGACGGCGGCCGAGTCCCCCGGCGCGCGGGCCGGTTGGATCGACGGCGGGGCCGTCGACATGCCGCGGTCGTCCCGCGCCGGGGTGCGTACCTGAGAGGGAACCCCCACATGACCCATCGACCCCCCACATCGCGCAGCGCCTCCCCGGCGCGCCGGGCACGCTTTCTCAGCGTCCTGGTCACCGCGCTGGTCGCTCTGGTGATGACCAGCCTGCCCTCCCCAGCGGCCGCGCACGGCGTCAGCATGTCGCCCGGTTCGCGCACCTATCTGTGCTACCGGGACATGCTCGACAGCGGGAACCAGACCCCGTCCAACCCGGCCTGCGCCGCCGCGGTCGCCGAGACCGGCACCAACCCGCTCTACAACTGGTTCGCGGTGCTCGACTCCAACGCCGGTGGCCGCACGGTCGGTTACATCCCCGACGGCGAGCTGTGCAGCGGCGGCCACAACGGCCCCTACGACTTCTCCTCCTACAACGCGGCGCGCGCCGACTGGCCCAGCACCAGCCTCACCGCCGGCTCGACGATCGAGCTGCAGTACAGCAACTGGGCCGCGCACCCGGGCGACTTCGACGTCTACATCACCCGCGACGGCTGGTCCCCCACCCAGTCGCTCGGCTGGGGCGATCTGGAGCTGATCGACAGCGTGACCGACCCGCCGCAGCGCGGTGGCGCCGGCTCTGACGGCGGCTACTACTACTGGGACGTGACGCTGCCGGCCGGCAAGAGCGGTCAGCACATCCTCTATGTGCACTGGATCAGGTCGGACAGCCAGGAGAACTTCTACTCCTGCTCCGACGTGGTCTTCAACGGCGGCAGCGGCCAGGTGAACTGGTGACGCGCTGACGTGGCGCCCGCGGTAACGCCGTGACGAGGCCCGCCGGGTTCCTCCCGGCGGGCCTCGTCCGGTCCCCATGGGCGCGTCGCGCGGCGCCGGTCAGGCGTTGGCGGTGGCCCGTCCCGGGTGGCAGGTGCAGTTGCCCCGGCCGAGCAGGCCGGTGCGGTGCAGCCCCTCGCGGCCCTGGACGGCGAGCCACTGGGAGAGCACCCGCGTCTTCGGGCCGAAGAACCCGCTCAGCAGCACGCTCGACGTCAGGTTGACGACCTCGTGCCACCAGCGGGCCGGCACATAGAGCACATCGCCGGGTTCCAGATCGACGACATAAAAGTCGCCCGCGTCCGGGTGGTCGGCCGCCAACTCCTCGGCGCCGACGGAGGAGAGCCGGGCCCAGGCGTCGTACTTGGCCGACGTCTTCCCGGCCCGCGCCACCGCCTCGGGGCCGGCCAGCCAGAAGCGCTTCCGTCCGGCGATGACCACGGCCAGGTTGTCCAGCAGGTCGCAGTGGAGTCCGGTGCGGGCGCGCGCCGGCCCGATCCAGGTGGTGCAGGAGGTGATCGAACCGCGCGGGAAGAGTTCACCGTTTCTGAGGTCGTCCCTGAGCTGGGGGAACTCCTTCAGGAGGTCGAATTCCTTGAGGTAGACGGGCTCCTGCCCCGGCTCGTCCCCCGCGAGGAGTTCGGCATAGCTCCCCAGCGTCGAACGGGTGAAACGGGTCGGATCGCTCTCCCTGTTTCCCACGACCAGCCGCACCGGCAGATCGGGGGCGAGTGAACCGATATAGGGGAATGTCCACCGCTCGACGGCCGGCCATTCGGCGGCCAGTCCGCGAAAGACCGTCGGGCTCGAACCGCGCAGGGTTTCGGCCAGCAGGGAACCGTCTGCCGACGGCGGTGGCCGGAAGATCCCACTCGTCATGGGCGCTCCTCGGAACCGTCTGCCGCGCAGGCGTCGAGCACGTCCTGGATATTCGCGCTGATAACGGCTCCGTAGTCGAGCGAGGCGGCATGGGGGAAATAGTCGGGGCGGCATGCCTCGATACGCGTGAAACCCTTTCTGAAGTAGTAGCGCAACTGCGGATCGCGCGGGACCCCGTCGCGCTTCTCGAACACGTAGTCCGCCACCGGCGCATCGGGGTGGGCGGCTTTCCAGGCGCGCAGCCCGGGCAGCGGGGAACCCAGGTGGACGCGCCGCATTCCGGCGGCACGGAGCTGACGGCAGCCGAGGGCGAACGTCGGGAGCACGGCATCCGCGTCGACGCTGCTGAGGCTGATCCCGAACGCCAGCTCGGGGTTGTCGGGCAGCGGCTCGACCAGCGCGCAGTCCTCCCAGGTCCGCGCCCCGGCCAGCCGCTCGGCCGTGATCGGCTTGGTGAAGACCGAGACCAGGGCGTCGCCGGTCGGCAGGGAGAAGGCGCCGACGCTGAAGCTGGGGTACGCGGCGATGCGCCGCAGCATCTCGGCGCGGCTGGTCGCCTGGTCGTCCGTCCACTTGGTCCGCTCAAGGACCATCAGCCGCTCGACGTCGTCCGCTCTCAGGAGGCGCACCTCGAACGCACCCGACTCGACTGTCGAGGCGCCTTCCTCAAGCACCTCGGGTGACACGGTCATTGAATGCCCCTTTCCTGATCGGATGAACCGTAGAAGGCCCCACGGGCGAATCCCCGGAAACGGCGACATGAAATGACGGGAAGATTCCCTGACTCAATCGGAATACTCTGAGAAAAAAGACAATCGCTCGCCAGAAAGTCGAAAACCCGACATCTCGGCGCAGTCAGAAACCCCCCGGAAGCGGAATACCGCATTCCCCATCCCCCGTACGGATTCACGAGATGTGCACATCTCGCCCTCCATCGCCTTACATCCTGCCACACGAAAGCGGGCGCGACAACGGTGCCGGGTATTCGATTTCGCCGGGAAACCCGGGAAACCCGGGAACTTGGGAACTTGGGAAACCCGGCAAACAAGGAGACCTCAATAAATCCTGTCAATTCACAACAGGACACGGAGTGCGCGCTTATACCGCCCGAGGGCCGCTCGGGCCCGCACTCCGGCGGCGCTCAGTGCCGGTGGTAGCGGTGGACCACGGCATGCCCCTTGCCCCGGGCGATCAGTCGACGGTTGATCGGGGCGGTGACGAGGAAGGCGACCGCGAAGGCCAGCGCCAGCGACCACCAGAAGAGCCCGTCCGCGAGATGCGCGTCCATCGCGCCGGGGAGCAGCAGCAGAACGCCGTTGTCGACGATCTCCATGGTGGTGATGGAGAGGGTGTCGGCGGCCAGCGCCACCCCCAGTGCCGCCTTGAGCGGCAGCCCGACCCGGAACACGGCGAAGAGGGTCATCGAGTAGCCGAAGAAAAAGGCCAGCACGATGGCCAGCACCATGGTGGGCGCGGCATGCCAGGCCAGGGCGGTGCCGATGGCCATGCCCAGCACCTCGCCGATGGCGCAGCCGGTGAGGCAGTGCGCCGTGGCACGGACGGCCGGCGCCCAGCCCTCGGGCGGTGCGGAAGGTGGCTGCTCGTCTCCATGGGCCCGGGACCATACCCCCCGGGGGGTATGGCGCCGGCCGATGACCCACCGCCGTCCGGGTCGGCTCCCGACGCCAGGTCGCGGCCGGTGGGCACGGCCGCCCGGCATACCCTCGCAGGGTATGGGCCGAACCCGGGACCCTTCGGTTGACAGATACCCCCTAGGGGTATTTCATGGGGCGTGCCGGTCGCTCGACGGCGGCCGGCGCGCGGCCACAGCGCGGCCACAGCGGGGCCGCTGACCAGCAACGACAGGAGATCGAGAAGATGAGCACCTCCACCGGGGCAACGACCGTCACCGGCTACACCGTCAAGGGCATGACCTGCGGGCACTGCGTCAGCGCGGTCAGCGCCGAGATCGGCCGGATCGGCGGCGTCAGCGAGGTCGGCGTCGATCTGGCCGAGGGCCTGGTCACCGTGGTCAGCGAGGCCCCGCTGGCGGAGGAGTCGGTGGCGGCGGCCGTCGAGGAGGCGGGCTACGAGCTGGTCCGCCCGACGCCGGCGGCGCTGCCGACCGTCGACGCCGAGCAGGGCGGCGGCTGCTGCGGAGGCGGCGGCTGCCACTGAACGGGAACGCCGCCCTCGGCTCGCGCCCGGCGCGGGCCGGTGGCGGACCACCACACCGGAGCGAGCGCAGCAGAGCCCAGCATCTTCGCCACCAACTACCGGTAGTTGCTGGTGAACGCCGGTCCGCCCCGACGGCGAACCGGCTTTCCCTGCCCTGCTCCGCAGGAGCTTCGTTTCCTCCCCCGTCTGAAGCCGGGGGTATCCACGAAGGGAACCCCCGATGAACACCGCCATCAGGGTCGGCGCCTTCGGAGCCGGCATCACTCTCGCCTTCGGCGCCGCGTTCGGCGTCGGCCGCCTGGTGGGCCCGGTCGGCTCCGATCCCGAGCCGACCCACCACGGCTCCCCGGCCGACGACAGTGAGGCCGGCGGGGCCGGCGGGGCCGGTGAGCGCGCGGAGCCGGCCGGCGAGCCGGAGACCCCCGGTGGCCTGGGGATCTCCGAGCGCGGCTACACCCTGGCACCCGACCGGACCCGGCTCCCCGCCGGCGAGCCGACGGACTTCACCTTCCGGATCCTGGGCCCCGACGGCGCCCCGCTGACCGGTTACACGGAGAGCCACGAGAAGGAACTGCATCTGATCGTGGTCAACCGCGATCTCTCCGGCTTCCAGCATGTGCACCCCGAACTGGACGCCGACGGCACCTGGAGCGTCCCGCTCACCTTCGAACAGGCCGGCGACCACCGGGTGTTCGCCGACTTCACACCGTCGGACGACCCCGCCGGCGGGCTCACCCTCGGCGCCGATATCGCCGTCACGGGCCCCTACGAGCCGCGACCGCTGCCCGCCGCCGAGCGCACCGCCGTCGTCGACGGCTACACCGTCACCCTCGACGGCGAGATCGAGGCCGGCGTCGAGAACGAGCTGAGGCTCCGCGTCGCCGACCAGAACGGCGAGCCGGTCACGGATCTGGAGCCCTACCTCGGCGCCTACGGCCATCTGGTGGCGCTCCGCGCCGGCGATCTCGGCTATCTGCATGTCCACCCCGGGGGCGAGCCGGGGGACGGGGTCACCCAGGCCGGTCCCGGGATCACCTTCCACACCCGGGTGCCCAGCGCGGGAACATACCGGCTCTATCTGGACTTCCAACACCGGGGCGAGGTGCGAACCGCCGAGTTCACGGTGCGGGTCGACGGCTCCGACGTTCCGGATGACGCCGACGCCGGAGACGCGCCCGACGACCACCAGCACTGACGGCGGCCGGGCCGGGGGACACGGCTCGGGCGGCGAACACAGCTCAGGCAGTACCGAAGGGAACCGAGAACATGAGCACCGAGACCGCGGCCCCCGGGGACGCCAGCCGGGTCGAGCTGTCCATCGGCGGAATGACCTGCGCCGCCTGCGCCAACCGCGTCGAGCGCAAGCTCAACAAGCTGGCGGGCGTGACCGCGACCGTCAACTACGCCACCGAGAAGGCCAGGGTCGACTTCGCCGACGGCGTCACCGTCGACGATCTGATCGCGCAGGTCGAGGCCACCGGCTACACCGCGCAACCACCGCCCCCGCCCCCCGATCCCGACGCTCCGGGCGGCTCGGCGCCGACGGCGGAAGAGGCCGCCGCCTCCGCCGACGACGGCCGGCTGCGCGCGCTGCGCGACCGGCTGGCGATCTCCGCCGTGCTGACCGTGCCCGTGATCGCCCTGGCCATGGTTCCGGCCTGGCAGTTCACCAACTGGCAGTGGATCTCGCTGGCGCTCGCCTGGCCGGTGGTCGTCTGGGGCGCCTGGCCCTTCCACAAGGCCGCCTGGACCAACCTCAGGCATGGCGCCTCCACCATGGACACGCTGGTGTCGATGGGCACCCTGGCCGCCCTGGGCTGGTCGGTCTACGCGCTGCTCTTCGGCACGGCCGGCGAGGCGGGGATGACCCACCCGTTCCGGTTCACCATCGAACGCACCGACGGCTCGGCCAACATCTATCTGGAGGCGGCGGCCGGCGTCACCACGTTCATCCTGGCCGGCCGCTACTTCGAGGCCCGGGCCAAGCGGCGCTCGGGAGCCGCGCTGCGCGCGCTGCTGGAGCTGGGCGCACGCGACGTCGGGGTGCTGAGGGGCGGACGCGAGGAGCGCGTTCCGGTCGAGCGGCTGGTCGTCGGCGATGCCTTTGTCGTCCGTCCGGGCGAGAAGATCGCCACCGACGGTGAGGTGATCGAGGGTTCATCGGCGGTGGACGCCTCGATGCTGACCGGGGAGTCGGCCCCGGTGGAGGTCGCCGTGGGCGACACCGTGACGGGCGCGACCGTCAACGCCGGTGGTCGGCTGGTGGTGCGCGCCACCCGGATCGGCGCCGACACCCAACTCGCCAGGATGGCCAGGCTCGTGGAGGACGCGCAGAACGGCAAGGCGCGGGTGCAGCGGCTGGCCGACCGGATCTCCGGCGTCTTCGTCCCCGTGGTGATCGCGCTGGCCGCCGCGACCCTCGGCTTCTGGTGGGGCACGGGCGGCGGCCTGGCCCCCGCGTTCACCGCCGCCGTCGCCGTGCTGATCATCGCCTGCCCCTGCGCCCTCGGCCTGGCCACGCCCACCGCGCTGCTGGTCGGCACCGGGCGCGGCGCCCAGCTGGGCATTCTCATCAAGGGGCCCGAGGTGCTGGAGTCGACCCAGCGGGTGGACACCATCGTGCTGGACAAGACCGGCACGGTCACCGAGGGCCGGATGACGCTGCTGGCGGTGCGGCCTGCGGACGGCGAGGACGAGACCGAGGTGCTGCGGCTGGCCGGGGTACTGGAGAACGCCTCCGAGCATCCGATCGCCCGGGCCATCGCCCAGGCGGCGACGGAACGGGTGGGCTCGCTGCCGGCGCCCGAGGAGTTCGCCAATGTCGAGGGACTGGGCGTGCGGGGCACGGTCGATGGGCACGCCGTGCTGGTGGGCCGGCCGCGCCTGCTGGTGGACCGGGCCCTGACGCTGCCCGCCGAGGTGGAGCGGGCGCTGGCCGGGGCGGAGGCCGAGGGGCGCACCGCCGTGGTGGTCGCCTGGGACGGCGCGGCGCGTGGTGTGTTGGTGGTGGCCGACGCGATCAAGCCGACTTCGGCGGAGGCGATCGAGCGGTTCCGCGCGCTGGGGCTCACCCCGATGCTGCTGACCGGTGACAACGCCACCGTCGCCGCCTCGGTGGCCCGGCAGGTCGGGATCGACGAGGACCAGGTGATCGCCGAGGTGCTGCCCACCGACAAGGCCGAGGTGATCACCCGGCTGCGGAGCGAGGGCCGGACGGTGGCCATGGTCGGGGACGGCGTCAACGACGCGGCGGCCCTGGCTACGGCGGACCTCGGGCTGGCCATGGGCACCGGCACCGATGTCGCCATCGAGGCGGCGGACCTGACCCTGGTCTCGGGGGACCCGCGAGCCGCGGGGGACGCGATCCGACTGGCACGCCGCACCCTGAGCACCATCAAGGGCAACCTCTTCTGGGCCTTCGCCTACAACGTGGCCGCGCTTCCGCTGGCCGCCGCCGGGCTGCTCAACCCGATGCTGGCCGGGGCCGCGATGGCCTTCAGCTCCGTCTTCGTGGTCAGCAACAGCCTGCGGCTGCGGCGCTTCCACGCGACGAAGGCGGCCTGAGCCGGCGGCCGGGCGCCCGCGGGCGCCCGGCCGCCGGGGGCATCAACCCACCAGCCTGCGGCGCCAGTCCAGCGGGGTGACGGCGATGGCCTGATCGGGCTTGCCGTTCCAGTCCGTGGTGAGGCCGACCTCGCCCAGCGCCGCGACCACCTCGCGGCCGACGGCCGCCGTGGTCTCCGGCGCGCCGTCGAACCCGCCGTAGTGCAGGGTCAGGCCATAGCCGCCGGCGGCCGACTCGGTGCTCTGGTAGTGGAAGAAGACGAAGCCCCGCGCGTCGGGCTCGCTCTCCCCGCCTATCTCGGCGACACCACAGCTGCGGCAGCAGGCGAAATGCTCTCTGGCGGTGATCCCCGCCGCGCCAAGCGCCTCGAACGCGCGGGTGATCCGCTCCGGATCCGTCTCGCCCTCCCAGCCGGCCTGCTCCTCGACCCGCTCCAGCCACATCCGGTCCACCAACTCCCTGGCCTGCCCCCGGGAGACGGGCCGGCGCTCGTCCGTGACCAGATAGTCCTCGGCCGCCTCCGCCAGCTCCGCGCGTGTCGCATAGCCGGCGAGCAGCAGCTCGCGCACCCGGTCGTGCAGCGCGTCGGCGTCCTTCTCCGACAGTTCGAGCGGCGGGGGCGCCGGGGGCACCGGCAGCCCGACCGGCGTCCACTCCAGGCCCGCGTCCCAGCCGCTCTCCTGACGCGCCCAGCCGACCATCGCGGCGATCACCGGCTCCGCCGCGTCGAGCCGCACCCCGAAGTGCTGCTCGGGCCCGCCGTCGCGGTACTCCAGGGTGTAGTCCTCGCCCGCCTCGTGCCACAGCTGGATAACGAACTCGGGCAGATCCGGCACCCGCCGCACGACGAGGAACCTGTCGTCCGCGCCACCGACCCGCCGCACCAGTGCGGCCAACTCATCGACGGACGGGCGGACATGCCGCTCCTGATTCTCCGTCAGCACCGTGATCTCCAGCATGCTCACACCTTGCCACGAGGCACTGACAACGAGCCGACCGGGCCGGCCGGGTCAGACCGTGCCCAGGTCCGAGCTGACCCAGCGCTCGGGCCGCATCCGCACCACCACCTGGGAGCCGTGGTCGGCGAGGGCGAAGGCGACATAGCCCTCCACCTTCTCCGGCGGCAGATAGCGGGCGGAGATCTCGCGCAGCTCGGCCTCCGTGCCGTCCGTGACGCCGATCACCGGGCCCTCGACGGAGACATAGCGGATGCTGGGCTCCAGCCGCTCCACCAGCAGGGTGAACCTGCCGGCCTCGGTGAGCAGCCGGTGTTTGCGGGAGTCACGCCCCGTCAGGATCCAGATATCGCCGCCCGGTTGGTACTGGTACCAGATGGGGACGGTCAGCGGAGCGCGATCCGCCCGGCCGGAGGCCACGGAGAACGCCGCGATATGCGGCTCGGCCAGAAAGCTCTCCCGCTCCTGGGAAGTGAGTGGCATGCGTTTCGTTCCTCTTCCTCGTGAACCTCGTGAACCTCGTAAACCCGGGCAGGCCCCGCGGCGCCCCCGAACCACGCGCGTCTCGCGCACCGCCCCGGCGGCGGCCCGCCGCGCCCCCCGTGGACACGACGGACCGCCGCCGGAACGGAACAGCGGCACCCGCTGTCTCAGCCATCCGCGAGCGGCCGTTGTTCCCCGCGATCTGACGACCGCACAGGATCGGACACCCTACGGCGCGATCGGCGGGTCGCTGTCCCGAGCGACCGGCAACAGCCTGCCATCCGCCACTGACAACGGCGTGACACCGCGCCTTCGCGCTGCGCGCGCCCGAGGCCCGTCGTAGCCTCGACCCGTGACCAATACCGGACAGAACCCGTCATATCTCCCGCCGGGCCCGCTGGTCGGCCTGCTCTGCGGCGCGGTCGCCGGCGCCGCCGGCACCAGCGCGCTCAACGCCGTCAGCTATCTGGACATGGTGCTGCGCGGTCGCGCGTCGAGCGACACCCCGAGCGAGACCGTGGAACGCCTCTCCGAGGTCAGCCACGTGCCGGTGCCGGGCCATGGCGCGGCACGCGCCAACCGGGTCGCCGGGCTCGGGCCGCTCCTCGGCCTGGCGACCGGCATCGGCGTGGGCGCGGCGCTTGGCCTCGGCCGGGCGGCCGGCTGGCGGCCCGGGCCGCTGCTCGGCGGCACGGCGGCGGCGCTGGGCGCGTTGGTCGCGGCGAACGCGCCGATGGCCGGGCTGGGGGTGAGCGACCCCAGGAGCTGGTCGGCGAAGGACTGGATCAGCGATCTGCTCCCGCACGCCGCCTATGGCGCGGTCACCGGCTGGACGCTCACCGCGCTGACGCCGAGCGGCCCCGCTGCGATCCGTCCGCGCTGAAAGCCCGACAGCCCGCCCGACTGCCTGCCCGACAGCCCGCCCGGCGAGTTGGCCCAGGAGTTGGCCGACGTGCGTGGGTAGGGGGTTTCCGACGTCTTCGAGGTGAACCAGAATGGCTGGTTCCTGATCGACAAAAGCGCCGGAGGGGCACTTATGGCACATGAGGTACGCGGTGTGATCGCGCCCGGCAGGAACGAGCCGGTCCGGGTGGAGACCATCCTGGTGCCGGATCCTGGCCCGGGCGAGGCCCTGGTCCGGGTGAGCACCTGCGGGGTGTGCCACACCGACCTGCACTACAAGCAGGGCGGCATCAACGACGACTTCCCCTTTCTGCTGGGGCACGAGGCGGCCGGCGTGGTGGAGTCGGTCGGCGAGGGCGTCACCGAGGTCGCGCCGGGGGACTTCGTGGTGCTCAACTGGCGTGCGGTGTGCGGGCAGTGCCGGGCCTGTCTGCGGGGCCGTCCGCAGTACTGCTTCAACACCCACAACGCGAAACAGGCCATGACGCTGGCCGACGGCACGCCGCTCAGCCCGGCGCTCGGCATCGGTGCCTTCGCCGAGTTGACGCTGGTGGCGGCCGGCCAGTGCACCAAGGTCGACCCCGCCGCCTCCCCGGCCGCCGCCGGGCTGCTCGGCTGTGGGGTGATGGCCGGTATCGGTGCGGCGATCAACACCGGCGGGGTCGGCCGGGGTGACAGCGTCGCCGTGATCGGCTGCGGCGGCGTGGGCGACGCGGCGATCATGGGCGCCAGGCTGGCGGGCGCCGCCAAGGTGATCGCGGTGGATATCGACCAGCGCAAGCTGGAGACCGCGCTGCGTCTCGGCGCCACCCACTCGGTGCACTCGGGCGAGACGGACCCGGTCGCTGCGATCCGCGAGCTGACCGGCGGCTTCGGCGCCGATGTGGTGATCGAGGCGGTCGGCCGCCCGGAGACCTATGAACAGGCCTTCTACGCCCGGGATCTGGCCGGCACGGTGGTGCTGGTCGGCGTGCCGACCCCGGAGATGCGGATCGATCTCCCGCTGCTCGACGTCTTCGGCCGGGGCGGGGCGCTGAAGTCGTCCTGGTACGGCGACTGCCTGCCGTCGCGGGACTTCCCGATGCTGATCGATCTCTATCGCCAGGGCCGACTGGATCTGGACGCCTTCGTTAGCGAGACGATCAACCTCGACCAGGTTGAGGAGGCTTTCGCCCGCATGCATGCGGGCGACGTGCTTCGTTCGGTGGTGGTCCTATGAGCGGCGACACAGCGGCGCGCGGCACCCGGGTGGAACGGGTGGTCACCGCCGGCGCCTTCGAACTGGACGGCGGCAGCTGGGAGGTGGAGAACAACGTCTGGCTGGTCGGCGACGACAGCGAGGTGCTGGTGGTGGACGCGGCCCATGACGCCGACGCCATCGTCGAGGCCGTCGGCGACCGCACCCTGCGGGCGATCGTCTCCACCCACGCGCACAACGACCATGTCAACGCCGCACCCGAGGTGGCCCGCCGCACCGGCGCGCCCGTCCTGCTACACCCGGACGATCTGCCGCTCTGGGCCGCCACCCACCCGGACCGCGCCCCGGACGGTGAACTCACCGACGGGCAAACCCTGGTGATCGGCGCGACCGAGCTGACGGTGCTGCACACGCCGGGGCACGCGCCCGGCGCGATCTGCCTCTACGCGCCGGCGCTCGGCACGGTGTTCTCCGGCGACACGCTCTTCCAGGGCGGCCCAGGCGCCACCGGACGCTCGTTCTCCGACTTCCCCACCATCGTCGACTCGATCAGGGAACGGCTGCTCACCCTCCCGCACGGCACCGTGGTGCGCCCTGGCCACGGCGACAACACCACCGTCGGCGAGGAGGCGCCCCACCTCCCCGAGTGGATCGCCAGGGGGCACTGACCCCCGCCCCCACCGCCCCCGCCCCGGTACGACATAGGCTCACGCCCGGATGTACCGGGGCGGAGGGGGAGATCGACGTGGCGGAGCACGACCTCGCGGGAGACGAAGCGCGCCCCGGGCGGGCGGCGGACCGGGTGCGGCTGCCCGTCCCCCTGCTGGCCGCGCTGTCGCGCGACGCCGATCCGGCGTCCCCGGTCGTCCGGCTGGCCCTGCGCACGGCCCGCCAACTGCCCGCCGGCCCCGACCTGACGGCGCTGCTGGCCGCCCTGTTGGCCGGGCCCTGCGCCGCCGCCGCACCCGACTGGCTGCTCACGGCGGCCGCGACGGCCGAACCACCGCACGCCGACCGACAGTTGACGCTCACCGCGCTCGCCCATCCGGACTGCGCGCCCGCCATCCGGGAGGCCGCCCTGCGGGGGAGCGCGGACGAACGTCTGGGCGCCCTCGCGCACGCCGGCGCGCCCGCGTCCCTGCGCGCCGGCGTGGTGGCCGAGCTGCGCCGCCGCCTGCCCCCGGCCCCGCCGGCCCCCGTCACCCCCGAGGCCCTTGACCGGCCCGACACCGCCCAGCTGGTGCTCCGTTCCACCGATCTCGCCGACGAGGTCTTCGACGCCGCGATCCCGCTGCTGCCGGGGCCGCCGGCCCAGCTGCGGGAGGGAGAGGAGTTGAGCGCCTGGGTGACCGGGCACGGCGCGGCGCTCGCCGCCTGGCGCACCATATGGCGCCGCGTGCTGACGGCCCACCCCACCCGCTATGCCCGGCTGCTGACGCTGCTCGACGACGCGCACGCCGAACAGGCCGCGACCGTGGTGCGCCAACTGCTGCTGGGCGCGCTGCCCTGGACGGTCGAGCCCGAGCTGCTGGTCGCCCTGGCCGAGGACGATCTGGCGCGGTTCGCCGGCGCCGCCCTGACCAGCCGGATCTGTCTGAGTCTGCTGGCCGGCCACTCGTCGGAGGCGACCGCCGAGCTGGTCGCCGACGAGTTGGAGGCCCTGCCCGCCGGGGACCGCAGGCTGCCGCTCGCCTACCTCGGGGAGTTCGGCGCCACCCCGGAACGCGGGCTGCGCACGGCCTCCGACTGGGTCGCCCGCGCGGTGGCCGAACGCTGGGGCCCGCTGCTGACCGCCGACGAATCCCGCCCCTGGCGCACCCCGCCCGAGACCCGCGCCGCGCTGCGGGAGCGCTTCGCGCTGACCGCGCTCCGGGCGCTCGAACTCTGGCGCGCACGCCCCGACTTCCCGCTCTGCCGACCGGAACAGATCGGCTGGCTGCTCCCCCTGGCCCGTGAACTCCCGGCACTGCGCCCGGCGTTCCGGGAAGGCGCCGGCGAGCTGCTGGCCGACGCCGAACGCGGCCGCCGACACCGCCGCCTCCGCAGGGGCGCCTACCCGGCGGCCGACGACCGCGCCTACGACGAGCTGCTCAACGAGCTGAGGGAACTGCTCGGCCTTGGCTGGCGCGGCATCCCGGCCGATCCCACGCCGACCGAACTCGCCTTTCAGCCGGCCGAGATGCTTGGCCGACTGGTCCGCGACGGCGTCTCCGACGCGCTGGCCGAGCGGCTGCTGCTGGGCCACGCGGTGCGCGGCTACCGCTCGGGGCCCGCCTTCGCCGAACTGCTGGAGGCGCATTCGGCGCCCACCGAGGCGCTCCGCCGGCTCACCGACGAGCTGCCCGACCGGCTCGCCGACCAGCCCTGGGCGGAACAGACCTGGGCCCGGGCGGTGTTGGCGTCCGGGCGGGCCGACGCCCACACCATCAGGGCGCTGCCGGCGCACGCCGCGCTCTCCGCGCCGGCGCCCGAGCCGGGCGCGAGCGGGCCCACCGTGCTCTCGGTGATCACCGAGGCGCTGGGCGACGACGCCGACGCCTGGCACCGCTTCGCCACCGGCCCGCTGCGGGCCCCCGGCGGGCTCCGCCTGGGCGCCGCGCTCGACCTCGCCCGGCCCGATCACCCCCATTGAGACCGGCCCGACTCCCGGGCGACGCGATAACGTTTTGGCTCCCCCGATTCGCCATCGCCCGTGCTAGGCTGGGCGGCGTTGCAGTCATGTTACCCATGAACGTTTTATGCGCCTGGCGGGATATGGCCCGCAGGCGCGTTTTTTGTGCCGGCCATTTCCCGACGGACTCATTGCGGCGACAGTTCAGCCCCACAAAGTGTGGGGCTGGCATGGAATTCAGCAGGGGAAAAGGTATGGCTTCCGGAATCGTCAAGTGGTTCAACTCGGAAAAGGGCTACGGCTTCATTCAGCAGGACGGCGGCGGCGCTGACGTCTTCGCGCACTACTCCAATATCGCCGCCCAGGGCTTCCGCGAGCTCCACGAGGGCCAGCGGGTCGAGTTCGACGTGACCCAGGGCCAGAAGGGCCCGCAGGCCGAGAACATCACCCCCATCGCCTGACCTGGGGAGACACCGTCCGGCCGGGGGCGCGCCCCCGGCCGTTCGCATGTCCAGGCCGCCCGGCCGGCCAGCGCGCACCGCGCCGCCGACCGCGTTCCGCGGCATGGAGCGAGCCCCGGATCGCGTCTCCGCCATCCGGGGCCTCCTCCGTTGTACGGCGGAGTTCACCCGCGATTCACGAACTCCCCAGCGTCGCCCCGACCACCCGAAAGTGACCCCGCAGGCAGACGCGTCCGATGAGGATCCCCAGCACGAGTGTCCCGGTGCCGACGAGCGCCGCGAGATTCGCCGTCTGCTGATCGCCGACGGGCACAAACGCATACCAGTGGGTGCCGTCCGCCCGGTGAATCGGCTCCCATACTCCGGCCGCCAACACATAGCCGTAGACGCCCTGCGCGATCAGCCCGGCGGGCAGCAGGGCGACCACACATCCCGCGGTCATATCGGTCAGCAACCACCACAGCTGCCGCCAGCTGTTGCCGTCCCGCAACAGCGCCAGCGTGCGCGCCGGCGCGTTTGCGTCGACGCGCGCCGGGAGTTCCTGCCGAGCGGGCAACGAGAGCCCGGCCCACCGGATCGCCAGCTCGCGCCGCTGATCCGCCAGGGCCCTGATCCAGCCCAGCAGCACCGGAGTGGTGTAGAGCCCGATCCCGACCGGGATCAGGCAGACGGACACCACGGCCAGGCAGAAGAGCGGGACCGAGGCCACCAGCGTGAGCGCCGCGAGCGCCAGCGCCCGCCAGGGCGCCGACAGCCGACCGGGCGTCCCGCCCCGCACCGCGGATCCCGCCGAGGCGCCGACCCGAGTCGAGTCCATCAAGCTCGCCGTGTTCATCGCGCTCCCCCAAGTCTGTTGACGTTCCCGTGAAGTCCTCGCGGAATCCCGAGGGTTCCCCGGGTCTCCGCCGCTCCCCGGGCCGCTCGGCCCCGCCGCGGCCGGCTCCTCCGCCGGGGCCAGGAGCCGGTGACCGCGTGTCAACAATCCTTCCGGGCCCGGGGGCGGACGTCAGCCCGGCCACCCCCCGGACGGGGGTGTACCCGCCGACACCCGGGACCGTTCACCCCGCACCCCACCGCCGGGGGGGGCGGGGGCGCCGGGCCGACTCCCGTCCGTGGGCCGACGACAGCGCCCCGTAGAAAGCCCTTGCCCACCCCCTTGACCGATCCCGGCCACGCTCATACTGTCGCGCCCACTCGAACCCTATTGAAACGACTCAATCGACGCACCCGCACGGCGGAAGGACTCCGATGCGACCTCGACAGCGAGGCATCCGGCACCCCTACGGCGCGAGACGCCGGCTGGGTGTCGCCCTGCTGGCGGCCGGACTGCTGGCCACCGGCGCCCCCGTGGCCCAGGGCCAGTCCGGCGACCACGGCGGCCATGGCGGGCCCGGCGGCCATGCCCAGGGCCCACGGATGGAACGACTCGACCGGGGCCTGGTGGCCGTCCATACCGACGAGGGGGTGTTCCTCAGCTGGCGGCTGCTCGGGCCCGAGGCCACCGGCCATACCGAGACCGGCGTGGCCGGCCCCGACTTTGTCGTCTACCGCGACGGGGAGGCCCTGACCACGGTCACCGACAGCACCAACTTCCTGGACACGGACGGCAGTGCGGAGTCCAGCTACCGGGTGGCCGCCGTGGTCGACGGACGCGAGCAGCGGCCGAGCGCCCCCGTCACTCCGGCATCCGAGGCCTTCCACGAGATCCCGCTGCGCAAGCCGGCGGACGGGGTGACGCCGGCCGGCGAGGAGTACACCTACCACGCCAACGACATGAGCGTCGGCGACATGGACGGCGACGGCGCCTACGAGTACGTCGTCAAATGGGATCCGTCGAACTCCAAGGACGTCTCCCAGGTCGGCTACACCGGGCCCGTCTATCTGGACACCTACCGGCTCGACGGGACGCTGCTGCACCGCGTCGACCTGGGCGTCAACGTGCGCGCCGGCGCGCACTACACCCAGTTCCTGGTCTCGGACTTCGACGGCGACGGCCGCTCCGAGCTGATGTTGAAGACCGCCCCCGGCAGTCGGATCATCCGCTATGACGAGCGCGGCCGGGTGCGTTCCTCGCAGTACATCACCATGCCTCGAAGCGATGTCAGGGCCGGCTACGGGCATGGCGACGACTACCGACTCAGCGCGGACGACTACCGCCAGCATCTGGTCGAGATGTTCGAGGGGTGGTCGGAGCATCCCGAGGTGGTGGCGGGCAACTGGCCGGCCACCCTGGAGGAGGCCTTCGGCATCGAGCCGAGCTATGCCTACCCGCTGTCCACGGCGGACGCGGAGGCCCTGGTCGACCACTTCATCGACGTCTACGCACCGTCCCGCAGCGAGCGCAACAATCTGCGCGCCTTCGAGGGCTTCATTCTGGACGGGCCCGAATACCTCACCGTCATCGACGGCAGGAGCGGCCGGGAGCTGGACACCGTCCGGTACTGGCCCGACCGGCATGACGACGGGCTGATGTGGGGCGACTACGCCATGAGCCGGATCGAACCGGGCAACCGTGTCGACCGGTTCCTCGCCACCGTGGCCTACCTCGACGGGCGGAACCCCTCGGCCGTCTTCGCCCGCGGCTACTACACCAGAAGCACTCTGGCCGCCTACCGCTGGGACGGCCGGCAGCTGCGTCAGGAGTGGACCGTGGACAGCGGGTTCGCCCCGATGTCCAACCCGTTCAACGACTCCCCGCACGGCGTCGACGGCACCGATCCGGAGTTCGGCACGCTGACCACCCAGGGCTTCCACTCGCTGAGTTCGGCCGATGTGGACGGCGACGGGCGGCAGGAGATCGTCTACGGCTCCGCCACCATCGACGACGACGGCGGTCTGCTCTACAGCTCGGGCCATCTGATGCCGCCGGAGAGCGCGGCGCCGGGCGAGGAGGCCAGGCTGGGCCACGGGGACGCCATGCATGTGGCGGACATCGACCCGAACCGCCCGGGACTTGAGATCTTCACCGTGCACGAGGGCGGCGCCTGGGCCCCGCTCGGCTACGCCCTGCGGGACGCCGCCGACGGCGAGGTGATCTACGGCGGTTACACCGGCGTGGACACCGGGCGCGGCATGGTCGGCGATATCGACCCGGACGTGCCGGGCCTGGAGACCTGGGCGTCCAACGGGGTCGGCCTGTGGAGCGCGGCCGGCGAGCAGCTGGGCACGGAGATCCCGGGAACCAACATGAGCATCCGCTTCGCGGCGGAGCCCACCACCCAGCTGGTCAACGGCGCGTTGGACGAGACGCCGACCGTGGACGACTGGACGCGCGGCCGACTGCTGACGGCCGAGGGCACCCGCACCAACAACCACACCAAGGGCAACCCCTCGTTGGTCGCCGATGTTCTGGGCGACTGGCGTGAGGAGTTGCTGGTGCGCACCGAGGACAGCTCGGCGATGCGGATCTATCTGAGCACCGAGGTGACCGGGCACAAGCTCTACACCCTGATGCATGATCCGCAGTACCGGGTGGAGGTGGCCAGGCAGCAGACCACCTACAACCAGCCGGCCTATCCGAGCTTCTATCTGGCCTCGGACATGGACTGGTCGACCGTGCCGCTGCCCCGCCGGTAGCGACGGCGGAGCCACGGCCCGCCGGCCCGCCCGGGACAACCTCCCGGGCGGGCCGGCCCAGTTGGGTCAGCGCCCGGCGGCGGCGCCCCCCAGGGCCGGTCGGGGCAGGCGGGCGGCCATCGTGCCGATGCCCCGGGGGCCGGGGAGGCGGCGCAGATCGGACTCGCCGTAGCGATGGCAGTCCTGGTGCCAGAGGAGGATGCCGGAGAGCCAGTTCTCCAGCTCCCGCACATAGCCGTCCAGCACCTCGCGGGCCTCGGCGCTCAGGTTGAAGTCGTCGTAGACCACCGGGAGTTCATGGGCGGCGACATGCTGGAACTGGCGCATCCTGGACTTCATCAGATCGTGCAGGATGGCCAGGCCCGTCGGGTAGTCGCAGTCGAAGAAGTTCTGCACCACCAGCACGCCGTTGTGGATCTCCCCCTCGAACTCGATCTCCTTCTGGTACGAGAAGACGTCGTTGAGCAGCGCCGCGTAGTCGGCCGCGGCGTTCTCCAGGGAACGCATCGGGCCGCTGCGATAGACCTCGGGCGGGACGCGCCGGCCGTGGCCGAGGCGGCAGAGGCTCATCGTGAGATCCGAGCCGAACGTCATCCGGCGCATCTCGACATAGTCCACCGGATCGGGGACGCGGTTCCACGCCTGGTTCTCCAGCTCCCAGATCCAGCTGTTGACCATGGTCTCGATGGTGGCCCGGAAGGTGCGCCGCGCCTCCTGGTCCATCGGGGCTGCCGTCCTGGCCCAGAGATCGGCCAGGGAGCGCTCCAGCGCGTTGGCCGGCGCGGCCGGGGCGCTGCCGTCGACCGGCATGAACGCGGACATCCGGGCGACGCAGGCGCGGGCGCCGACCAGATCCCGGGACCGGCCGAAGACGGCGGGGAAGTAGTCGTCGCCGTAGGTGCCCCAGGTGAGCCAGCAGGAGGTGAGGTTGAGCCCTTCCTCGGCGGCGTCCGGGTGGATGCCGGCGGCGCAGAGCGGGAAGTCGTAGTCGACCAGATCGGCCTCGTCCCAGACATAGGAGGCGGGATGGCCCGGCTGGGGCCGCAACAGGCCCATGCGGTGCGACCACTCGACCACATGGCGCCGCGCGGCGTTCAGATGCGGGCTGAGCCGGACCGTGAACGGCATCTCGAAGTCCGGCAGTCGGGAGGGGCCGACCGGATGCGGCAGATGGCTGAAGGCGCGCAGCCGGCGGGAGCCCAACCGGCCGGCGACGCCGGGGAGATCGGCGGCGGCCGTGCCGAGGCCGGTGGGCCCCAGGGGCAGCGCGCCGAGCCTGGGCCCGCCGGCGCCGGCGTCGACGGCGCCCTCGTTCATATAGCGGCTGGAGCGCAGATGCCACTCGTGTCCGCCGGCCTGCCAGTCCTGTAGGCCCTTGACATAGGCGAGGACGGCGGCCTGCCCGGCCGGATCGAGGCCGGTCTCGGCGAAGAGCGGCGCCAGCTCGGTGAACGTGGTGTGTTCGAACTGCTGGAGACGCGAGGTCAGCAGATCGTTGACGGCGTCGGCGGCCTGTTGGGTGGTGCAGTCGAGGAATGTCTCCAACACCAGGACGCCGTTGCTGAGTTCGCCTTCCTCCTCCGTCTCGCGCTGGTAGGAGAAGAGGTCGTTGCGCAGATGCACGCCGTCCGAGAAGGTGTCGCGGAGCACCCGCAGCGGGCGGCTGGCGGCGGCCCTGGCCGGCACCTCGGCGCCCGTGGCGTACTCGACCAGGCCCGCGGACCAGGGGGCGCCGCCGACCTTGCGGCGCATCTCGATGTACTCGACCGGGTTGGGCACCCGGCCGACGTTGATATTGGACAGCTCCCAGAGCGATTCGTTGAGCAGATGCTCCGTGCTCTCGGCGAATCTGGCCCGCCAGTCCGCCGACATCGCGGGGATGGTGCGGGCCCAGAGATCGGCGAGCCCGGCCTCGACCGGGTTGGTCGGCTCGGGGGGCGGCGTTCCGTCCATGGGCATGAAGGCGGGCAGCCGATCCAGATACGCCTTGCCGCCCTCGCGGTCCTGGGAGCGTTTGAATGTCTCCAGGAAGTGGTCGTCGAAGAAGAAGACCCAGACATACCAGTCGGTGACCAGCGCTAATCCCTCGGCCGAGGTGTCCGGGTGGGTGTAGGCGCAGAGCAACGCGTAGTCGTGCGCCTCAAGATCGCTCTCCTCCCAGATGCCCGAGCCCTCCAGCATGCCCATGCGGCGGGCCCAGGCTCTGGTGTGCGATCTCGCGTGTTCCAGATGGGGGTTGAGCCGCGCGGGGTGCGGCATATAGAAGTCCGGCAAATCAAACGGTTGTGCCATGGTCTCGTCTTTTCCGCCCTGTCCGTGCCGTTCCTCGCGTTTCACCGCGCCCGATCGGCCCAGCCATACCCGCCATTCGGTGGAACTACCCAAGTCGCTAATTAGTCATATGAGTTGGGCTTTCCGGTGGAAGCCGGAGCGAGTGAGCGACAGGGGGAGACCACTCCGATGAACACGCCGAACACCACCAACACCCCTCACACCAGCGTGCGTTACTCCGAGAAACGGTCCTGGAATCCGTTCGGGGCGCCGCCCGTAGAACTCGACGGCAGCGAGCTGCGGATCGGCCGGCGGCGCACCCCGCTGGCCGAGTTGCGGCTGGTGGCGATGGCCGACGCCTGGCTGCGCGGCGCCTGGCTCGGCGGCGGCGGCAGCGAACGTCAGCTGTCGGAACTCCCGCACGGACCCGGCGTGTTGCCGGTGACCCGGGCCAGCGGCGCGACGGTGCCGGTCAGGGTGCGGAACGTCGCCGCCCTCGCCGCCGCGCTCGGCGAGACGGCCGTCCAGTGGTCGGGCGGCCGGAAGGCCGTGCGGCGGGCGGCGGCGCTGGCCGAACGGGAGGGCGTCCCGCTGTGGATCGCGCGCCGAGAGGCCGCCGGCCCGCACGGCCGGCCGATCCTGGTGGCCGTCGACCGCCGCCTGGTCCGCGCCGACGTGTGGACGGAGGGCGCGCCACCGGTGCGGCTGCGCGGCCCCGCCGGCTGGCACAACGACGACAGGTCCGCGCTGCTCGGCCTGGTGGTGACGGTCGGCGGGGAACGGGCGACGCTCGACGCCAGGTTCCGCTGGCGAGCCGCCAGGAACACGGTCACCCTGCGGGCCGGCACGTCCGAGTGGCAGCTGACCCGCGCCTTCCGCCGGACCTCCCGGCTCAGCAGGAACGGCCAGCCGGTCGCGGTGCTCACCCGCCCAGCGGCGCGGCCCCCGGGGGACGCGCCCGAGGCGCTGCTGCCGTTGGCCGATGTCCAGCACCTCACCGATGATCCGTCGGATGCCGTGGTGGCCCACTTCTTCGGGGCCTGCTTCGGCCTGGGCGACGCCGTCGGCACCGTCCGGTTCGGCGACCGTCGGCCGCAGCCGCGCTCCGACGACTACCTGCTCTGGGCGGAGGCCTGGCCCACCGGGCTGGGCGAGCACCAGGACGATTCGGGGCCGGGCGCCTCGGGCGACGGCTGGACGGAAGGCGGCTCGGGCGGCTCCGGTGGTTTCGGCGGCGACGGCGGGTCAGGCGGCGGTGACGGGGGCGGCGGCGGTTTCTTCGGCGGCGGCGACGGAGGGGGCGGCGGCTCGGACGGCGGGGGCGGTGGTGGCGGCGGCGAATAGGCCGCCGACCGGCGCCTGCCCCCGGCCGGCCCGGCCGGCCGAGGCGTCACCGGCCCTCGGCCGACGCTTGGGTCAGTCCCGGTCGCGCGCGGCGTGGAAGCGGCGGGCGCCGTCGGCCAGATCGACCAGCGGCGGTGGGTAGTCGGGGCGCTCGGCCGCCGGCAGGCGCCAGGGCTGATGCACCGCGCGCCCCTCGATTCCGGCCAACTCCGGCACCCAGCGCCGGACATAGTCCCCCTCCGAGTCGAAGCGGCGCGCCTGGGTGAGCGGGTTGAGCACCCGCCCCGGGCGGGTGTCGGTGCCGGTGCCGGCCGTCCACTGCCAGTTGAGCTGGTTGTTGGCGATGTCCCCGTCCACCAGCAGGTCGAGGAAGTGCCGCGCGCCGGCGCGCCAGTCCAGATAGAGGGTCTTGGTCAGAAAGCTGGCCACCAGCAGCCGTGCCCGTCCGTGCATCCACCCCTCGTGGCGCAGTTGACGCATCGCCGCGTCCACCACCGGGTAGCCGGTGCGTCCCGCGCGCCAGGCGTCGAACGCGGCGGGGTCGTCGCGCCAACGGTCGTTCCTGGGACGGTAGTCGCGGTGGGCGGCGGGCTGGCGGGCGGCCAGCACCTGGTGGTGGAAGTCGCGCCAGGCGAGCTGCCGCACGAAGTCGTCCGCGCCCGGACCGCCGCGCCGGCGTGCCTGGTGCAGCGCGTCGGTGGGCGAGAGGCAGCCGAAGTGCAGAAACGGGGAGAGTCGCGAGGTGGCGTCGGCCGCCAGATCGTCGGCCGCCTCGTGGTAGTCGTCGAGATGGCGGCCGACCCAGGCCGAGAGTCGCCGTCGACCCCGGGCCTCGCCGCCCCTGGCCAGGCCGGGCGACGGGGTCCCCTTGGCGAGCGAGGCGCCCTCCGGCAGCGGCTCGGAACGCACCTCGGGCACCGGCACCGAGCGGGGCACCGGCAACGGATCCCGCACCCGCTCCCGGTCCCAGCGGCGGAAGTACGGCGTGAACACCGCGAAATGGTCGCGGTCGGTGGGCACCAGCGCGCCCGGCGGCACCACCGTCAGCACCGCGTCATGGACCCGCAGGGCGCGTCCGTCCCGTTCGAGCGCCGCGCGCAGGCGCCGTTCGCGCCGGTTGGCGAACGCGCTGACGCCCGCCGCCAGATGGACCTCGCCGGCGCCCGTCTCGGCGGCGACCCTGGCGGTTTCGGCCACGGCGTCGCCGTGCCGCACCACCAGGCGGCCGCCGCGCGCCCGCAGCGCCTCGTCCAACTCGGCGAGCGCGTCGGCCAGAAAGGCCGCCCGGTTGGGTACGACGAAGCCGGCCTCGGCGACCGCCGGGTCGACGACGAAGAGCGGCACCACCCGCCGCGCGGCGTCCAACGCCCCGCGCAGCACCGGGTTGTCGCGCAGCCGCAGGTCGGCGGTGAACAGCGCGATCGAGACATCCATCGCTCCTCCGGGAGCCTCTCGGAAAGTCTTCTCAGGGGTGCGCCGGCATGGGCACCGCCACCGGGCCCGCCTCGGCGCGCGCCGCGATCTTGCGGACCATGCCGCCGAACACCCAGGCGTGAAAGGGCGCGACGGCCCACCAGTAGAGATGACCCGCCAGCCCTCGCGGATGGTAGAGCGCCCGCTGCCGGTAGACCGTCCGACCCGCCGGGTCGCGGCTCACTCCCAACTCCAGCCAGGCCTCCCCCGGCAGCCGCATCTCCGCCCGCAGCCGCAGCAGGGAGCCGCGTTCCAGCGCCTCCACCCGCCAGAAGTCCAGCGCGTCGCCGAGCCGCAGCCGCGCCGGGTCGGGGCGGCCCCGGCGCAGCCCGGAGCCGCCCCAGAGGGTGTCGAGCCAGCCACGTACCGCCCAGGCCAGCGGCGAGGAGTACCAGCCGTTCTGGCCGCCGATCGCCTCGACGACCCGCCAGAGCGCGTCGGGGGGCGCGTTCACCACCCGTTCGCGCCGGTCGGCGTAGAGGGAACCGCCGGCCCAGGCGGGATCGCTGGGCAGCGGATCGCTGGGCGCCACGGCCTCGGGCGGGGCGACCGCCTCGGCGCCGCCGACCCGGCGGAGCGCGCGGCGCAGCGCCAGATCGAAGCTGAGGAAGCCGCCGGGTGGGGGCAACACATAGCAGGTGATGTCCTGTTCATGGCAGACCACCTCATGACGCAGGGACTCCACCAGCGGCCGGGCCAGCTCCCGGGGCACGGGGGTGACCAGGCCGACCCAGAGGCTGGACAGCCGGGGGGTGAGCACGGAGACCGGCAGGATCGCCCGACGCCGCAGCCCGGCGTGCAGCGCGTAACGCCGCATCATGGCCTCGTAGGTGAGCACATCGGGGCCGCCGATATCGAACCGCCGGCTGACATGCTCGGGCAGCCGGGCGCAGCCCACCAGCAGATGCAGCACATCCCGAACAGCGATGGGCTGAACCCGGGAACGAACCCAACTCGGCGTGGTCATCACCGGAAGCCGTTCGGTCAGATGGCGAAGCATCTCGAAGGACGCGGAGCCGGAGCCGATGATCACCGCCGCGCCCAGCACGGCCGTCGGCACCCCGGACTCCAGCAGGATGCGCCCCACCTCGGCCCGCGACCGCAGATGCGGCGAAAGCTCCTCCTCGGGCACGTCGGGCGGGGTCAGCGCGCCCAGATAGACGATGCGCCGCACGCCGGCGGCGCGCGCCTGTTCGCCGAAGATCCTCGCCGCGCGCCGGTCGGTCTCGGCGAAGTCGGAACCGCCGCCGAGCGCGTGCACCAGGTAGTACGCCACATCGATGTCCCGCAGCGCCTCGGTCAGCGAGTCGGCGTCGGTGACATCGCCACGTGCCACGGAGACCCGTCCCGCCCAGGAGCGGCCGCGCAGCTTGGCGGGTTTTCGCGCCAGGCAGCGCACCGTATGGCCGGCGGCGAGCAGTTCGGGCACCAGCCGGCCGCCCAGGTAGCCGGTGGCACCCGTGACCAGACAGCGCAGTGACGGTTCTGCTTCGGCTTGCCCCATCTGAGCCTCCGATCGGCGGCGCGGCACACCCGTGCGTTCCCCGTCACGTTCATGCTTGGCCGCCGGGACGGCGGCCGCAAACGGAAGTCTCGGGCCGGCCCGCTCCCACGATCCGATCAGCACGGAATCGATGATCGGATCGCGTTTCCCCGTTCGAGTGAAAAGGACGGGTCGGGTTCCCCAAGCGGAACGAATCCTCGCATGTGCGTTCGCCCCGGGGTCTTGGCCGTGACCTGACGGGCGTGACGACCGTTGGCCCCTTCGGATGCCCACGGTGAGGAGTGATCAGGATGTCCGTGCCGACGCCGTCGGGTGTCTTCCCCTTGGTGTTCCCGCTGGCCTTCCCGCTGGAGCGGGCGGCGGCCGCGGCCCGCGAACGCCCCCTCGTCCGCACCCGGGGCTTCGCCTCCCCCCTCACCCGGATGCTGCTCAGCAGCGAGGGACAGACCACCACCTTGTTGGAATCCCTGTCCGGAGAATCGTTGCGGCTGCGCTTTCTCGCCCAGTTACGGGTCACCGCCCGACAGACCGGCGCCGGGGTCGCCGCGCTGCTGCGCACCGGCGAGGACAACGGCGTCCTGGTGCGCCACACCGCCACCGTCAGGACGGGCGGCGAGCCGCTGTCCGTCAACCACGTGGTCGCCCGGCTGGATCTGGCGCCCGCCTTCGAGCACTGTCTGACCAGCACCTCGATACCGCTGGGCCGCGCGCTGACCGAGGCCGGCACGGGGCACCGACGCACGCTGCTTGACACCGGCCGGCGCCCCTGGGAGCAGGACGGCGACCACCGAACGGCCTGCTACAAGACCTATCTGGTCTGGCATGGCGACGAGCCGCTGGTGCTGATCAACGAGCTGTTCAACCCCTCGTTCGTCCCGGTCGGCTGAGGGGACCTCGAAGATGCGGCGAATGCGTACCCAGGTCGGCATCGTCGGCGCCGGTCCCGCGGGGCTGGCGTTGGCCAATGTGCTGGCCGGGGCCGGCGTCGACTGTCTGGTGGTGGAGCGCGGCTCAAGGGAGCGGGTGGAGGCGCGGCAGCGCGCCGGTCTGCTGGAACACCGCACCGTGCGGTGGCTGCGCGAGCAAGGGCTCGCCGACGGTCTGCTGGCCGGCGCCACCCGCCACGGCTGGTGCGACTTCCGCTGTCTGGGGCACACCGTTCGGGTGGACTACGGAGCGTGCTCCGGCGGGCGTGAACACTGGGTCTACCCGCAGCAGCGCCTGGTTTCCGACCTCATCGGGACCCTGGAGAAGGCGGGCTGCCCACCCCTGTTCTCCCATACCGTGCGGGCGGTGACGGACATCGCGTCCCGACGTCCCCGGCTCAAGTGTGAAGGTATGGAGATCGAATGCGACTACGTGGTTGGCTGCGACGGCTTTCGCGGCGTCTCGCGTGCCGCGCTGCCCGCCACCGGGCACCGCGTTCACAACCGCCGCTATCCGTACGACTGGTTGACGGTGCTGGCCGAGGTGGACCGGCCGGCCGAGGGAGTGGTGTACGCGGTGCACCGCGACGGCTTCGCCGGGATGATGCCGCGCGGCCGGAACGTCAGCCGCTTCTATCTCCAGTGCCCGCCGGGGGACTCGCCGGCGGCCTGGCCGGCGAGCCGGATCGTCCGGGAGCTGCGCGGCCGGCTGACCGACGGTTCGGCGGAGCCGCTGCCGACGATCGGCGCGCTGCCCGAGGTGCGGATGCTGCGGATGCACAGCAGCCTCACCGAGCCGCTGCGCCACGGCCGGCTGCTGCTGGCCGGCGACGCGGCGCATGTGCTGACGCCGTCGGGTGCCAAGGGCATGAACCTGGCCATCGCGGACGCGGCACATCTGGCCACCGCCCTGGTGAACCGCGTCAGACACGGCGACGGTCGGGCGCTCGCCGCCTACAGCGCCGAACGACTCGCCGACGCCCGGCGGGTGTTGGGCTTCTCCGAGTGGCTGCTGAGGCTGCTGCATCTGCCGGCGGGCCCGGACGCCGGGTCCCCCCGGGCCGAGCTGACGGACCGGTTGGCCACGATACGCCGACTGGCCGAGCCGGGTCCGGAGTCGGCCGCCTTCGCCCATCGCTATGTCGGCTCCGGCGCGGAGGATGGGTTCGATGACCCTCCTGGCTGAGAACGTCCGTGTGCTGTACGGATTCTCCCGGGGCACCCAGGCGACGCTCAGTGTGGCCCAGCCGCTGCTCGGCCTGCTGCTCGCCGGTGGCCTGCCCCCCGGGCGGCTGGTGCTGTGCGCGCTGGCCTCCTTCGCCGCGTTCTTCGCGGTCTTCGCGGTGAACGACCTGATCGACGCCCGGATCGACCAGCAGCGGTTCGACCACCTCAGGGACTACGACGGCTTCGACATCGACAGCGCCGGGGTGCGCCATCCGCTGGCCCAGGGCCGGCTCAGCCTGGCCATGGCCGCCTCCTGGGTGGCCTCGCTCGGCGCGGCCGCGCTGGTGCTGGCGGCGTTGATCAGCTGGGTCTGTGTGGTCCTCTTCGTCGCGGCCGCGCTGCTGGAGGCGCTGTACTGCAAGCTCGCCCGGGTCACCCCCTACAAGGCGCTGCTCACCGGGGTGATGGTCGCGCTCGGCGGCTGCGTCGGCTGGTTCGCGGTGACCAACGCCATCGATCAGCCGGTGCTCTGGCTGTTCGCGATCTGGCTGGCGGCCTGGGAGATCGGGGGCCGCAACATCGTCAACGATCTGGCGGACGTCGAGGAGGACATCCACCTCGGGGTGCGCACCATCCCGGTGGTCTACGGCCGCCGGGCGAGCGTGGTGCTGGCCTTCGGCGCGCTGCTGATCGCCTTTCTGGCGAGCGTGGGGATGATGGTCTCCGCCTATCCGGCGTTCGGGCTCCTCGGCGTCGCCGGCACGGTACTGGCCGGCGGCTACGCCCTGGTCACCCCCGGTTTCCGGCTGCTGCGCGATCCCCATCCGCGGACCGCGCTCGCAGTGTTCAACCGCGCGTCGCTCTATCCGGTGGTGCTGCTGCTGATGGCCCTGGCGGGGCTGGCGGTCCGACCGCTGACGGGGCTCTGACCGGGGCCGGGCAGCCCGCCGACCCCCCGGTGGCGGCCCGTCAGCCGAGCAGCGCCGCCACCAGGGTGAGGACGGGGACGGCGAGCGCCGTGGTGAGCAGCACGGACTCCCTGGCCAGCCGGAGGCCGACGCCGTAGTGGGAGGCGTAGGTGAAGACGTTCTGCGCCGTGGGCAGGGCGACCGTCACCACCACGATCAGCTGGGCCTCCCGGTCGAGTCCGAAGGCCAGCGCCAACAGCCAGGCCAGCAACGGCGCGACCACGGACTTGAGGGCCACCGCCAGCAGCACCTGGGCGCGGTCGGGGCCGCGCCCCGGCGGCTCGCTGCCGTACAGGGAGATCCCGAAGGCCAGCAGCACGGCGGGCACGGCCATGTTGCCCAGCAGGGTGATCGGTTCCAGAAGCGAAGTGGGCGGATTCCATCCCGTTCCGGCCACCACCACGCCGCCCAGCGCTCCCAACACAATGGGATTCCGCAACGGGGTGCTCACCCGGCGCCAGACGCCGCCCGCCGGATCGCTCCGCTCCCCGGTCAGGTCCAGCAGCGTCAACACCACGGGGGTGACCACCAGTTGCTGGAACAGCAGCACGGGGGCCACCAGCGAGATGTCCTCCAGTACGTAGACGGCCACCGGGATACCGAGGTTCGCGATGTTCACATAGCCGGCGCAGAGCGCCCCGATCACCGTCGGCCCCGCCCCCCAGCGGCGCACCAGGGCCACCGTCACATAGCTGCCCGCGGCCAGCACCATGGCCAGCGCGGCGACCAGCAGCCGGGACGAGAACAGGGCCGAGAGGTCCGCCTCCGAGACGGTCACCAGGAGCAGCGCCGGGGTCGCCACCTGGAACGCGAGCCGGGTCAGCACCTCGCGTCCGTTCGCCCCCAACGTGCCGAGCCGCCCCAGGACGTAGCCGACGCCGATGAGGGACGCGATGATCACAAACCCGGTCAGCACCCCACGCATGGTGGAACTCTCCGCCGCCGGTGATCAACGGTCAATGTGGCGCTCGGATATCGAGATCGCCCGGCGATCCATCCAAAAGCGATCAAACATGCCAAATTCGCCAGGGCTCTGGTCCGCAAATTGAGCACTTTTCTGCAATAACGTCCGGTCTCATGATCAGTGTTCTCGTGACGGCACTCACCCCGCTACTGGCCGTCGGGCTGCTGTTCGCGCCCGGGGCGGACGATCCCCTCGCGCGCGGCGAGGAGCTGGCCGACCGGATGACCGCCGGCACCACCGCCGCCGGCACCCTGCGCCACCTCGCCGCCTTCCAGGCCGTCGCCGAGGCGAACGAGGGCCACCGCGCGGCCGGCAGCCCGGGGCACGAGGAGTCAGCCCGCTACGCCGGCACCCTGCTCGCCGACGCCGGTTACCTGGTCAGCTACCAACGCTTCGCCTTCCCCTACCGGGAACCGCTCGCCGAGAAGCTGACCCTGCTGACCCCCGAGGAGCGCGATATCCCGGTCAAGGCCATGTCCTACACCGGCAACACCGAGGAGGGCGGCCGCACCGCGCCGCTCGCCGAGGCGCACGCCCACGGCGACGGCGGCGCCGGCTGCGCGGCGGAGGACTTCGCCGACCGGGACTGGCACGGCCTGGTGGCCCTGGTCCGGCGCGGCGACTGCACCTTCGCCACCAAGCAGGCACACGCCGCCGAGGCGGGCGCCGTGGGCGTCCTGGTCTACAACACCGGGCCGGGACAGCTCTCCGGCACCCTGGGCGATCCCGACCCGAACGCCGTCCCCACCGGCGGCATCTCCGGCACGGACGGCGAGGCGCTCTCCGCCACCCTCGCCGACACCCCGGCCGACGCCCCGCCGCCCACCGTCCGTCTGGAGCTGAGGGAGCTGGTGGAGGAGCGCCACACCACCAATGTGATCGCCGAGACCCGCACCGGCGACCCCTCCCATGTGGTGCTCGCCGGCGCCCATCTGGACTCCGTGAGCCATGGCCCCGGCATCAACGACAACGCCTCGGGCGCCGCCGGCGTCTTGGAGGCCGCGCTCCAACTGGCCTCGGCCGCCCCCGAAGGGGACCACCCGCACCGGATGCGCTTCGCCCTCTGGTCCGCCGAGGAGTTGGGCCTGCGCGGCGCCGAGCACTATGTGGAGAACCTCTCCCCCACGGAGCGGGACGCCATCGCCCTCTACCTCAACTTCGACATGATCGGCTCGCCCAACTACGGGCTCTTCGTCTACGACGGCGCCTCCCACCGGGAGGACTCCGCGCTGATCGCCGACGACCTCACCGCCATCCTCGGCGACCAGCGGCAACAGGCCCGCCCCACCGCGTTCAACGACCGCAGCGACTACGCCCCGTTCCTCGCCGCCGGCATCCCGGCCGGTGGCACCTACACCGGTGGCGACGGGATCAAGACCGAGGAGGAGGCCGCGCTCTGGGGCGGCACCGCCGGCGAACCCTATGACCCCTGCTACCACCGGGGCTGCGACGACCTGGAGAACATCAGCCCCGAGGCGCTGGAGATCAACGCCAGGACCATCGCGCACGCCGTCGGCCGCTACGCCTGGCACACCCCCGTCGGGCCACGGGGCACGGATCCCGAAACCGCGGCCGAACAGCGGTGACCTGCGGCGACATCGGAGCCCTCCGCCCTTACCACGCCGGGAGGCTGCGACCGGAGCGCCGCGCCCGGTAGGCTCTCCGTGTGATCTTCAAGCGCATCGGAAACGGACGGCCCTATCCGGACCACGGCCGGGACCACACCCGGGAGTGGTCCGACGTCGCGCCGCGCCCGGTGCGCCTGGACCAACTGGTCACCACCAAACAACAGCTCGACCTGGAGACCCTGCTGGCCGAGGACTCCACGTTCTACGGGGACCTCTTCGCCCATGTGGTGAAGTGGCAGGGCGATCTCTATCTGGAGGACGGGCTGCATCGGGCGGTCAGGGCCGCCCTCCAGCAGCGCCAGGTGCTGCACGCGCGGGTGCTGGAGCTGGACTGAGGGTCCGTTTCCGGGCGGCTCCCCTGCCGCCACGCACCCGGGGGACGGTCCGTCCGTTGCCCCGTTCGGGGCCCAGCCAGCAATTCAGCTGATCATTTATTGGGCAGTCGCCGCGACTCTGACTACGCTGCCGACATGAGCATGTTGACGCCCCCGGGCATGGGCGGCAAGAAATTCCGTGTCACGGGCGACCGTTACCCGCGGATGCGCCGCCCGCGTCATCGCCGCAGAGTGCTGGCGGTGGTGGGCTCGGTGGCCGCCCTCGGCCTGCTCGGCTTCGGCACCGTCCAGCTCATCGATGTCTTCACGGGCGACGGCGACGGCGAGCGCGCCACCCGCGCCAGCTCCAACGCCGGCTCGGCCGGGGAGTGCGTGCCCACCCCCGAGAACGGCAACGAGGGTGATGCCGAGGCGGCTGGCGCCGAACTGCCGAATCCTTCCGCCATCACCGTCAACATCTACAACGCCACCCCCCGCACCGGGCTGGCCCAGGACACCGCCGAGCTGCTGGCGGAACGCGGCTTTCTCATCGGCGAGGTGGCCAACGCCCCCGAGGAGCTGGACGGGCAGGTCACCGCATCCGGACTGCTCCTCGGCACCGAGGCGGCCAACGCCTCGGGCGCCGTCGATGTCCTCGCCACCCAACTGACCGGCGCCGAGACCGGCGCCCCCACCCCGGACGAGGAGGCCGCCGCCGACGAGGAGACGGAGACGGAGGCGGACCCGGCCACCTCGGTCGATCTGGTGCTCGGCGACGGCTTCACCGAACTCACCACGCCCGACGAGGCCGAGGCCCTGCTGGCCGAACTCGCCCACCCCGACACGGCCACCCCCGCCGCCCAGGACTGCTGACCTGGGGCCGGCCGACCAGCCCGCCGCCGGCGCCGGGGGAAGCACCCCTCAGACCGTGCCGTACATCCGATCCCCCGCGTCGCCGAGGCCGGGCACGATGAAGCCCTCCTCGTTCAGCCGCTCGTCCAGCGCGGCCGTGACCACCGTGACCGGGGAGCCGGAGAGCGCGCCCTCAAGCCGCTCCACGCCCTCGGGCGCCGCCAGCAGACAGATCACCGTGACATCGTCGGCGCCACGCCTGATCAGCTCGTCGATCGCGGCGACCAGGGTGCCGCCGGTGGCCAACATCGGATCCAGCACATAGACCTGGCGGCCCGACAGATCGTCCGGCATCCGGTTGGCGTAGGTGGACGCCTCCAGCGTCTCCTCGTCCCTGATCATCCCGAGAAAGCCGACCTCGGCGGTGGGCAGCAGCCGCACCATGCCGTCCAACATGCCGAGCCCGGCCCGGATGATCGGCACCACCAACGGCCGGGGATGGGAGAGCCGCACCCCCGTGGTGCCCGTGACCGGGGTGCGGATGTCCACCTGCTCGGTCCGCACATCGCGGGTGGCCTCGTAGGCCAGCAAGGTGACCAACTCGTCGGCCAACCGCCGGAACGTGGGGGAATCGGTGCGCTCGTCGCGCAACGTGGTCAGCTTGTGCGCCACCAGCGGGTGGTCAACGACATGGGTCCGCATGTGTTCGACACTAGCGAACGCCACTGACACCCGTTCGCCCGCGCCCTCGCCCGGCCCGTTCGCAGGTCAGCCGTGACCCCCCGGTGGACACGGTGTGGCGGCGGCGTAGAGAGTGGACATCGGCAGGGCCGCGCCCACGGACGGGAACAACACCCGCGGACATACCGTTGGCGAACTGCCGAGTTACCCGACAGCGCACCCCTTATCTGCCACGATGCTCAAGGGCCTTAAGGGCACTGCCGAACCGAGTGGGGAGAACCACGGTGTACTTCACCGCACTGCTCGCGCGGACCGATCATGGTTGGGAAGCGAGTGATACAGAGCTGGACGATGTGGAGAGCCTCGACGAGTTGGCCGAGCTGGCGCGTGCCGCCGTCGCCGACGACGAGACGGTGCTCGTCTGCATCGAGCAGGAGGGGGCCTGGTTCGGCCTCGTCCGGGTGGACGGCGAGGACGACCCGCGCGTCTTCGTCTCGAACGCCGCACGTGCGCTGCGCAGCGCGTATGGCGAGATTCTGCTCACCGACGAGCTTCTTGGCCGCTCGCCGACCGCACCCGACGCGCTCGAACGTCTGGTGGATCTCGACGGCACCGAGGAAGGTCCGGACGAGCAGGAGCAGTTGACCGACGAACAGGACGACGAGACGGCCGGCGGCGACACGGCGCCGCCCGGCCCGGTCGGCGACGCCGACCTGCTGAGCGATCTCGGCATCGACACCGGCACCGTGCTCACCCTCAGCCCGGACGACGCGCTCGGCGAGATCGCCGACGCGCTCGGCTGCGCCGATGTCCTGGAGGCGGTCAGGTGATGGCCCGCAGGTGAGCGACCCGCTGCGTGATCCGTGGCGCCCGGCGATGCGCCGGGCCCTGACCCAGGCGCGGCAGGCAGCGCGGGCCGGCGATGTGCCGGTCGGCGCCGTCCTGCTCGGCCCCGGCGGGCCCGAGGGGCCGCTGCTCGCCGAGCGCCACAACGAACGGGAGGCCGACGCCGACCCCACCGCGCACGCCGAGGTGCTGGCACTGCGCGACGCGGCACGGCGGCTGGGCGAATGGCGGCTGACCGACTGCACCCTGGTGGTCACCCTGGAGCCCTGCACGATGTGCGCGGGCGCCGCCGTGCTGTCCCGGGTCGACCGGGTGGTCTATGGCGCCCCCGACGCCAAGACCGGCGCGGCCGGCTCCCTCTGGGACGTCATCCGCGACCGCCGCCTCAACCACCGCCCCGAAGTGATCTCCGATGTCCTCGGCGCCGAGTGCGCCAAACTCCTGACCGACTTCTTCCGCGCCCCCGGGAACCCGGGCGACTCCTCGACCGGTTTCGGCCCACGCACCCAGGTGGGATAAGCTCTCTCTCGGTAGCGTGTCCGAGCGGCCTAAGGAGCTCGCCTCGAAAGCGAGTGTGGGGGCAACTCCACCGAGGGTTCAAATCCCTCCGCTACCGCGCTTGAGCACCACGTTCGTCGGCCCGGCCCCCGCGAGGGGGTCGGGCCTTCGGCGTTGGTGGGCGCTCCCCTCCGCGGGGTGGGATATGGCTACACTCGGCGCGGGAGGCATGCGATGACCCTGGTGACGGCGCGGAAGATCGGGCTCTATCTGCTGGTCGTGGGTGTGCTCTACTCCGTGATCAGCTTCCCCGACCGCTCGGGGGAGTTCGCCCAGTTGGTCTTCACCGCGTTGGCGGGGGCGGTCGACGCCCTGTTCGCCCCGTTGAGGTGAGCGCGAGTCGCCACCGCCGCCCGCGCGTTGGGGATCGGGCGCGCGCGATCAACACGTTGTGATCAGGTGCTTGCGCACGGTGGATATGTCTTGTGATGCTATGACTGCTTTTGCGGCTAACGCACCGTGAAGGGGTGGTCGGCAGGTGGCGGTGACGCGGTCCAAAGGCGCCGGAGCTCGCGCGCTCACCCAGTCGCTCTGTGAACGGCTGGCCCGGCTCGAAACAGGCACCGCCGAGCACGCCAGGGTGCGGGACGCGCTGGTCGAGGCCAATCTGCCGCTGGTCCGCTATGCCGCGCTCCGCTTCCACAGCAGGAACGAGCCGATGGAGGACATCGTCCAGGTCGGCACGATCGGCCTGATCCATGCCATCGACCGCTTCGATCCCACGCGCGGCGTGCAGTTCGCCACCTTCGCCCTGCCCACCATCGTGGGCGAGATCCGCCGGTACTTCAGGGACAGCGTGCGGACGGTCCATGTGCCCCGGCGGCTGCACGAGCTGTGGGCGCGGGTCTGTGCCGCCGCCGAGGAGCTGACGACGGCGCTCGGCCGGTCGCCCAGCACGGCGGAGTTGGCGGAGCGGCTGCGACTCCCCGAGGAGGACGTGCTGGCGAGCATGGACGCCGGACGGGCCTACCGGGTCTCCTCGCTTGAGGCCACCAGGGACCGCGAGGAGGGCCTGCCCGCGCTGGTCGACCGGCTCGGCTACGAGGATCCGGGGCTGGCCGGCGTCGAGCACCGGGCGCTGATCCGGCATCTGCTGGTGCAACTGCCGGAACGCGAACAGCGCATCCTCTGGTTGCGCTACTACCGCAACCTGACGCAGTCGCAGATCAGCGCGGAGTTGGGGCTTTCGCAGATGCACATCTCCCGACTGCTGGCCCGCAGCTTCACCAGGCTGCGTTCCGCAAACCCGATCGAGAAGTAAGGCTTACGAAGGACCCAACTACGGGAACTCACACATCAGCTGTGCCGTTTTATCGACATGAAGCTACGTCGCGTTGATGACATGTGACATTCTGTTGGAACCGCGTTTGCCAAGGCGGCAGCTCCGGTATTCACGAGAGGGTGCCTCTCGTGGGAGTCCTGCCAGAGGTGGCCGCCGCGACCCGTCCCGCCGACCTCAAGGGGGTGGCATGTCCGTAGAACTGGGCAGCTCCAAGGTGCTCACCACGACCGGCACGCCGCATGTTCCCGCGCCGCACGAACCCTCGGTGCCGCACACAGCTCCCGCCGAGACCGACAACCTCGACACCCGCACGCTCTCCCGTTCCCTCTTCCAGCGCCTGGCCGGGCTGGACGCGGACAGCCCGGAGCGCGGCTATGTGCGGGACACCCTGATTGAGTTGAATCTTCCGCTGGTTCGCTACGCGGCTGCCAGGTTCCGCAGCCGCAACGAGCCGATGGAGGACATCGTCCAGGTCGGAACGATCGGGCTGATCAAGGCGATCGACCGCTTCGACTGCGAACGCGGCGTGGAGTTCCCCACGTTCGCGATGCCGACGGTCGTCGGCGAGATCAAGCGCTTCTTCCGCGACACCTCCTGGTCAGTCCGGGTCCCCCGGCGTCTCCAGGAGCTGCGGCTGGCCCTCACCAAGGCGAGCGACGAGCTGTCCCAGCGGCTCGATCGCTCCCCCACGGTCGCCGAGTTGGCCGTCTGCCTCGGCGTCTCCGAGGAGGAGGTGGTGGACGGTCTGGCGGTGGGCAACGCCTACACGGCCAGCTCGTTGGACTCCCCCTCCCCCGAAGAGGACGGCGGCGAGGGCTCGTTGGCCGATCGGCTGGGCTACGAGGACACCGCGCTCGAAGGCGTGGAGTACCGCGAGTCGCTCAAGCCGCTGCTGGCCCGGCTGCCCGCCCGTGAGCGGCGGATCATCATGCTCCGCTTCTTCGGGAACATGACGCAGTCGCAGATCGGCGAGGAGGTCGGCATCTCGCAGATGCATGTCTCGCGGCTGCTCACGCGCACCCTTCAGCAGTTGCGCGAGGGCCTGACCGCCGAGGAGTGAAGTGGCCCGGACCGGCGGGTGGCCGCCGGTCCGGCGGGGGATCCATCGGGATCGCCCCCGCCCGCCAAGCCTTCGAAGTTCCCGCGCCCGCCCGGCGCCGCTCAGTGCTGCCCTGGAACGCGCGCCCCGGTGCGGTTGGAAAGCCGACGGCCGGGGTCGGCTTCAGGAGACCAGCAGGTAGACGACGGCGGCGAGGGCCAACACCCCCACCACCACGCCCACGATGAGGCCGACGTTCGGCCCGGACGAGGCGGGCTGGGGCGTGGCCGGACGCCCGGCGGCGGGGGCCGGGCCGTCGTTCACAAACGCCTGGAACATCTGGGTGCTGCCGGCCGGGTCGATTTCCTGGGGGCCTTGGGGGCCCTGGGAGCCCTGCGGGCCTTGCGGTGCTTGGGGATTGTGCGCCATGCCTGCCGACCCTAGCGGTTCCCCCGACCACCGGAACAGCCGCGTCCGCCCGCCTTCTCGTTCGACGCGCGCCGAACTGCCCGCTATACCGCAACAACAAGCGGTTTGACATGCTTTGAGGGTGATACGGGTGCCCGGTTCGGCTATGCGGCGGAGGTTTTCAGCCCCGTTCCGGAACCGGTCCCGAAGTCTTGCGGGCCTTCCGGCGCGACGGTCCAATGAGTGGTCCCCCCACGGACCGACCCTTTGGATGTGATGTCCATGAGTGTCATCAGGCGCTCCCCCGCCCGCCGCTGGATCGTCGGCGGCGCGGTTCTCGCCCTCGGAGTCAGCTCGTTGTTGGCCACCCAGGCCCAGGCGGAGCCGGAGCCGTCCGCCGCCCCCGAGCCCAGCGCGGTCGTCTTTGTCGACGACTTCGACGGGCCCGCCGGTTCCCCGGTGGACAGCGGCAAGTGGCGGATGGATCCGGGCGACAACATCAACAACAACGAGCTCCAGTACTACACGGAAGGCACCGAGAACGCCCAGCTGGACGGCGAGGGCAATCTGGTGATCACGGCGACCGCCGACGGCGCCGCCAACTACCAGTGCTACTACGGCACCTGCGAGTACACCTCGGCGCGGATGAACACGTCCCAGACCTTCCAGGCGGAGTACGGGCGCGTCGAGGCCCGCATCAAGCTGCCCCAGGGCCAGGGCATCTGGCCGGCGTTCTGGATGCTGGGCTCCGACTTCCCCGGTGTGCCGTGGCCGGACAGCGGCGAGATCGACATCATGGAGATGGTCGGCCACCAGCCGGGCACCGTCCATGGCACCGTGCACGGCCCCGGCTACTCGGGCGGCGGCGGCATCGGCAGCAGCTACAGCCTGCCGGGTGGCGAGATCTTCGCCGACGACTTCCACACCTTCGCGATCGACTGGGCACCGGACTCGATCGTCTGGTCGGTGGACGGCAATGTCTTCCAGCAGCTCACCCCCGGCGATCTGGGGGGCAACGCCTGGGTCTTCAACAAGCCGTTCTTCATGATCCTCAACCTGGCGGTCGGCGGCCAGTGGCCCGGCCCGCCGGACGACAGCACCTCCTTCCCGCAGCAGATGGTCGTCGACTATGTGAGCGTCACCACCAACGACTGAGCGTGGAGCACGGGCCTCGAAGCCGGCCGGCTTCGAGGCCCACCCCGCGGGGCGGCACCCCGAAGGGGGCACGCGGCTACCGGCCAACTGGCGGAAGCCCCGGAATACCCCGCGCGCGGAGCCGGGTTCCCGTTCGCATGACACACACTCTGGCTACGGAGTTCGGCCCCGTCGGGGTCTGGAGCTTCACCCTGAAGTCGCCCGACGGCTCCCTGCACCCCGCCTTTCTCGACGCGGCGAAGGAGTTGGAGCAGCTGGGCTACCGGGCGCTCTGGCTCGGCGGTGGTCCGACGGTCCGCGAGGCCGAGCCGCTGCTGGCGGCCACCTCCACCCTCCGGGTCGCCACCGGGATCACCAGCATCTGGAACAACACGGCGGAGACGGAGGCCGCGGACTTCGCCGAGCTGAACGACGCCCATGGCAACCGCTTCGTGCTGGGCCTCGGCGTCAGCCATGGCCCGCTTGTCGAGGGGTACCGGCGGCCGTACTCCGCGATGGTGGACTATCTGACGGCCCTGGACCGGGCGCCGCGTCCCGTGCCCCGGGAGCGGCGGGTGCTGGCGGCTCTCGGGCCCAGGATGCTGGAGCTGAGCCGGGACCGCGCGGCCGGCGCCCACCCGTATCTGGTCACCGTGGAGCACACCGCCCGGGCGCGCGCCGCGCTGGGCGAGGACGCGCTGTTGGCACCGGAGCTGAAGGTGGTGCTCGACGACGACCTCGCGCGGGCGCGCACCACGGCGCGCGGCTATCTCGCGCGCTATCTCCAACTGCCCAACTACACCAGGAACCTGGAGCGGGAGGGGTTCACCGAGGAGGACTTCGCGGACGGCGGCAGCGACCGGCTGCTGGCGGCGGTCTTCGCCCTGGGCGACCAGGACACCGTCCGGCGGCGGGTCGCGGACTATCTCGACGCGGGCGCCGACCATCTGGCGGTCCAGGTCGTCACGGACCGGATCGGCAAGGAGTTCCCGCTGGCCGAATACCGTGCGCTGGCCCCGATCCTGCCGCTGAGCCGCTGAGCCACTGAGCCGCCGAGCCGCGGGGTCCATCGATCCGATGGGGGCGGCGGCGGTCAGCGGACCGGGGCGCGGTACAGCAGGAAGTAGAAGTGCTCGCCCCGGTCCCTGACCAGTTCGGAGGAGCCGTTCATGATGCCCATGAGGTTCCGGTCGTCGACCCGTTTGAAGTGGTCGAGGATCGGCTGGCCGTCGTAGACCATGGTGGCCGTGACCTCGCCCCGGAACTCGACGTTCCACAGGCTCGCCTCGCCCAGGCCCAACTCGACGTTGGAGAACAGCCGGCCGTCCTCGTCGAGGCAGATCAACGGTTTGACGTCGGTCAGCGAGCGGAAGATCTTGCCGCGCCAGCGGCACCCGATCAGGGTTTCCTTCAGCCGGTGTCCGGTGGCGAACGCGGCGCCCCGCCACTCGCCCAGTATCTCCTCGGCGCGGACGGTCGGGAGGGCCGCCCAGACCTCGTCCAGCTCGGCCGGGGTCACCCCGGCCTCCTGCTTCCGCAGTTCGTGAAAGCGCGCCCGGGCCTTGTCGGGTCCCATCCGTCCGTCCTCTCCACGGTGCCCGAACGGGGCCCCGATCAGGGTCAGTTATGACGTGATCACATGCGATCGCTCGGCGCACCGCACCAGGTGACGGACCCGACGAGCCCCGAACATGTTCGCGCACCGACGGTACGCGGGCTCCGGCCACGGCGGCACGGGACGTCCGGAACGCCCGACCGGCGCGCGCGGAGGGACACGCGCCGGCGTGCGCCGCCGGCCCCGGGCGGGAGCGCCATGATGGGGAACATGACCACCCGTGTATGCCTTGCCCAGCAGCCCGAGGCCGACGCCCTCATCGGCCGCAGCCCGCTCGCCGCCCTGGTCGGCATGCTGCTCGACCAACAGGTGCCCATGGAACGGGCGTTCGCCGGCCCGTACACCATCGCGCGGCGGCTCGGCGGGGACGATCTCGACGCCCACCGGATCGCGGCCCTGGATCCGGAGGAGTTCGCCGCGCTCTTCTCCGCCAAGCCCGCGGTGCATCGTTTCCCCGGTTCGATGGCCAAGCGGGTTCAGGAACTGTGCCGCTATCTGGTCGAGCACCATGACGGAGACGCCGAGGCGCTCTGGCGGGATGTGCCCAGCGGTGCCGAGCTGTTCCGGCGGCTGCACGCGCTGCCGGGCTTCGGCGAACAGAAGGCGCGGATCTTTCTGGCGCTGCTGGGCAAGCAGTTCGGGGTGACCCCCGAGGGATGGCGCGAGGCCGCCGGGCCCTATGGCGAGGAGGGAGCCCACCGGTCCGTCGCCGACATCACCGGGCCCGACTCCCTGGCGATGGTCAGGGAGTTCAAACAGCGGGCCAAGAAGGCCGCCGGGGAATCCCCCGGAACGCCGGGGAGGTAGGCGGTCCGGTGCGGGGGGGGGTGCGGTCCGCGCCGGCCGGCGTGCGGGCGTGCGAGGGGGCGCGCGGAACCTCAAATTTTACTCTGAGACCGGACCTGGCTCTTTTGTGCCCGGAGGAGTCGGGCATGGTAGGAGGTGACCAAGCCGACATCAGACGGCATTCCGTCCACGCGTCCGGAGCCCGGCCATGAGCAGCAGCCCCCAGCGTCCCGAGCGTCGAGCGCCGGCATCGTCCGGTCTGGAGATCGGCTCGATGGCCCGCGATCTCACCAGCGACCAGGTCGGCCGGGTGATGGCCCATCTCTCCGGCCGGGTCTATCTGCGTCCGCCGGGGGGCGGCCGGGAGTGGACGGCGAGCCCGGAGGATCTGCGCCCCATCAGCGCCAGCGAGTCGCTGCGCGCCCGCGTCGCCGAGGCCAACCGCCGCGCCGTGCGCGGCACCCGCTGACCGGCCCGGCCGCCCCTGTTCAAGCCCGCCAAGCCCGTCACGCCCGCCACGCCCGTCAGGCCCGTCAGGCCCCGTCGACGGCGGGCACCCGATCCGGGGCCGGCGTCGCCGGCGTGCAGCTGGGGCGGGTGCGTTCGGCGTAGGAGCGCGCGGCGGTGAGCATCCCGAAGCCGAGGCCGCCGAAGGCCAGTCCGCCGAAGAGCGTCATCCAGGTGAGCCCCGAGGCGGAGGTGAACGGCTCCTCGGGCGTCATGCTCGGCAGCACGCCGACCCCGCTGAGCGAGGCGTAGACCACCAACACCACGCCGTAGAGCGCCAGTCCGACGCCGCACAGCCAGGCCGGCGCCAGCGGGAGCAGCCGCGGCACCCGGCGGCCGGTCAGCGGCGGCGCCCAGCGCGGGAAGACCTGCCCCCAGCGGTAGAGGAGCCCCAGCAGCAGGAACACGCCCACGCCGGCCGCCAGTACGGTCACATCGATCCCGACCTGGGCCAGGGCCCGGGTCAGCGCGGACTCGCCCTCGCTGGCCTCCCGCCAGCCCTCGGCGGAGACGCCCAGCGCGTCGCCGCCCAGCGTCCAGATGGTCTTGGCCACCGCCCAGGGCAGGAATCCGCACATCAGCAGGTACACGGTGATCCGGGTGCGGCGGGCGGCGACGGTGGGCTCGGGATGGCGCAGCGGCCCCTCGGCGCCGCCGGTGTGCGACCGGCCGCAGCGCACGCAGACGGCCCGCGTCCGCCGGTGCCAGCTCACCAGCACCAGCAGCAGCAGGCAGACGCCGACGGTGTGCGCCAGCAGTTGGACGATCCCGGTGACGCTGTCGACGCCGGAGAACGAGGCGATGGTCACCAGATGCGCCGGCAGGCTGAGCATCCCGGAGGCGAACACCGCGAGGAGGCCCAGCAGGGCGCCGGACGTCAGTCGTCCGCCGAGGCGCCGGGCCGCGCCCCGGGTGCCGATCACCACCGGCGCGGTGGCCATCGCGAGGGCGGCCAACGCCCCGTGGGCGGCCCCGGGGTAGGTGACGGTCGGGGACCAGGGCACCGTGGTGTCGGTCAGCACCCAGCCAAGCTGCAGCGCGGCATAGCCGAACGCCCAGAGCAGCGCGGCGGGCGGCGCCCACACCGGCCACCGTCCGGGCCAGGGCGCACGGTCAGCGGTACGGGTCCGCGCTATGTCCGACACCATGGCCATCTCCCACCCGAGGACCTGACGACCACTCGGCTCCGTACGGTAAGTCCCCGATCACACAAGCACGTTACCGTTCCCCGGTCGTGAGGGTCGGTCCGCCCGGCGTCCAGGTGCACGAAGGCCATCTCGCCCGGGCGCAGGGGGAACGAGGAGGATGCCTCGCGGCCCGGCACCGGCACCGGCACCACGTTCTGTATCAGGGCGCCGGACTTCTCGTTGCGGTAGGCGGCGATCTCGCCGAGTTGGAGGGAGATCAGCATCGCCAGGGTGGCGGTGTCTCCCGCAGGCGGGTCCCGGCGGACGGCGACCGACGGCCGGTCGACGTAGCCGGCACGCCAAGCCCGGCCATGGATCGGCAGAGCTGTCGGGCCGTCAGCAGCATCGATCGTCAACGGCCCCGCATACAACCGGATTACGGCATGCCACTTCTCTCCATAGAAGAATTGATGACGCCGTTGCCTGCCCAGGAGCCGGGTCGCACAATGGATCCCGCCAAAGCCCGAAAAGTTCCTTATCGGTAACGTTGACGGTTCGCTCCGCCAAGGCGCGGTGAACCCCTCACGGCCTCCACGCGAAGGTCCACCAACGCATATTCAAGTTTTCTATACGTCGCTTTACCCGCGACCGATGTGACCGTTACCGTCCCGTTTATTCGCCCGATGCCCCGCCACAGCGAAGGCGTCGGGAACCACCTCCCGGACCCATCTCCCGTCGCACCGGGCGCTTTTCTCAACCAGTCCCGAAACTGCCGGGAGCCATCCCGTCGGGAATCCGTTGGAGGGATACCCGTGACCACGCACAGCGTCGATTGCATCGAGATCCACGCGGACGAAGCGGAGTCGGCCACCGAGACCGCGCCGGGACAGCGGCCCCCGGTGGTGTCCGGCTTCGGCGGCGTCACCCACACCCTGGTGCGCCGCGCCACCGGCGGCATCACCTTCACCATGATCGAGCCGGACCGCCACAAGGCACCCGGCCGGATCGACGAGTTCCTGCACCGCGACGGCGGCTCCGAGGTACAGCATCTCGCCTTCCTGGTGAACGAGATCGTGCCCGCCGTCCTGGAGTTCGAGGCGCGCGGCGTCGAGTTCCTCGGCACCGACATCCGGGCGCTCTACGAGGCGGTGGAGCGGGCCAGGGGCCAGGAGCCACGAGTCGGGAGCGCCGACGCCCGTGGACCGGCGCGACAGGTGGCGGCCTGATGGCTCGTCCCCGCACCCTGCCCGGGCCCCCGCCCGCCGGCCGGGCGGCCGACTGGGTGGCCCCGCCGGTGCTGGTGCGGCGTGCCGGGGTGGGCGATCCGGCGCACGGCCGGGCCCTGTTGCTGCACGGCCTGGCCGACAACGCCCACGGGTGGGACGCCTGGCTGCGGCAGCCGGCCGCCGTCACGGGGCCCGAGCTGTGGGTGGCCGACCTGCCCTGGCGGGCCGAGACCCTGGCCGAGCTGAGCCGCGACGAGGATCTGGTGGCCCGGTTGGCGGACGCGCTGCGCGCGGTGCCGGGCGGTCCTGACCTGGTGGTGGCACACTCCATGGGCGCCGGCCAGCTGCTGGAGTTCCTCAACCGGCAACTGCTGCGCGGAGCCGATCCGTTCACCACCTACGGCATCCGTGCCCTGGTGCTGGTCTCGCCGTCCTTCCGGCGCGGCCGTGAGGAGTTCGACTGGCAGTGCCTGACCTCCTCGTTGGACGGGTTCGGCCGGCTGATGGCCGAGGGCATCCGGCTGCGGGACCACGGCCGGCTCTCCCCCGAACTCCGGCACGAGCTGGGCGAACGGGTACGCGACCGGGTCGGCCCCTACGGCTGGCTGCGGTTCTTCGACACCTATCTGCGGACCCCGGCGCTGCGCACCGAACTCCTCACCGTGCCCTGCCTGGTGATCGCGGGGGAGAACGACACCGCGGCGCCACCCGACGAGGGCCGACAACTGGCCGCGCACCTGCCGGACGCGGAATTCCGTACGCTGCGGGACTGCGGGCACTTCCCGATGACCGAGCGAGCGGACGCCTTCGCGGACCTGGTCGCCGGGTTCCTGCGACGACTGCCGGCTCCGGCCGGTCAGCCCTCCGATCCCCGAAACCTTCCTGGGAGTTCCACCGATGACCGCAGTGACTGAGAACGCCGTCAAGGCGCCGCCATCCCCCGGATCGGGGCCACGGCAGCGGTCCCGCTCCGCCGGCTCCTCCGGCTCCGTGGGCTCCGGCTCCGCCGGCTCCGGCTTGGTCGGCTCCGGCTCCGTCGCTTCGCACGGGCGGGGCTGAATCCGGTGTCGAACCCGACCACGGCCGCGACGGCCCACTTCCTGCTGATCGAGACCCGCACCCCCGGCGCCCTGGAGGACGACGGACTCCTCGGCGACGGCCTGGCCCAGGCAGAGATCGGCCACCAGGTCACGCTGTTCCTGATCCAGGACGCCGTCGCCTGGACCCTGCCCACCCACGCCCCGCTGCTCGGCCGACTCTCCGCCGCCGGCGTACGGATCTGGGTCGACGACTTCTCACTGACCCAACGCGGCCTCGCCGGCCGGGCGCTGCCGCACGGGGCGACCCAGGTGACGATGGACGACGTGGCCGAGGCCGTACTGGCCCCCGAGATCAGGGTGGTGTGGCACTGATGCCCCGCGAACTGAGCCGCGTCGACCTGCTGTTGATCGTGATGGGCGCGCCACACCAGTCGGACCAGACCACCAGCGTACTGCGCCTCGTCCAGGCCCTGATGGAACGCGGCGGCCGGGTCCGGGTCTGGTCGTGCGGCGACTCCACCCATCTCACCCAGCAACACCTGGGCGAGCGCAAGCAGCGCAACTTCGCCGACTGGCACGCCAGTTACCCGACCACCGCCGTGCTGGTGCGGGACCTGCTGACCGCGTTCCCCGAACAACTGGAGTGGTTCAGCTGCCAGTTCTGCAGCGAGGACCGGGGCGCCACCGACCATCTGCCGGAGATCCCGATGTACGGGCCGTCGAAGTTCGCCCGGATCAGCGCCTCCGCCGACAAGACCGTGATGCTCGGGGTGATCTGAGATGACCGAACCGTCCGAGACCTCCGCGACGCCGGCGCGGGTGCTGGCCATCGTCGACCGCGCCTACCGGGGCGCCGTCGAGAAGCAGTACGCCGACTCGCTGTACCTGGCGCTCGAACTCCACCGCCAACTCGGCGGGATGGACATCCTGCTACGCGGCCAGGCCGTCAGCTACGCGGCCAGGCACGCCGAGGTACCGACCCTGCGGGTCGGCGAGCGCGAGCTCACCTCCCTGACCGACCCGCGCCGCGACGTGGAACGGCTGCTGGAGGCCGGACTACGCGTTCTCGCCGACGAGACCGCCCTGCACACCTGGGGTCTGGACGGCCCCGACGCCCTGCTGCCGGGGGTGGAGCGGACGACCGCCCGCCGGACGGCGGAGCGCTGGGCCGACTACCGGATGGTGTCGTTCCTCTGACACCAGCCCATCCGTGCCATCCGGCACAAGCCACGCATCGAAGGAGCACACCACACCATGAGCGCCAACGACACCACCGCCCAGCTGGACCTTGAGGACCTGCGCGCCGCCATCGCCGGCGCCCTCGACGTCCAGATCGGCGAACTCACCGACACCGCGAAATTCGTCGACGACCTCGGGGTCGACTCCCTGATGGCCCTGGAGGTCGTGGTCGTCCTGGAGAAGAAGTACGGCATACGCTTCGAGGAGCAGCAGCTCCGCCAGATCACCTCCCTGCGGAGCGCCTACGAGGTCCTTCAGTCGAAGCTCGCCTGAGCACCCCCGCGCGACGGGCAGCCGCCCGACCGAACGCCCGCACCGCCCCGAATCCTTTCGGCGGTACGGGCGTTCGGCATTTCAACCCTCCTAACACCTTCCTGCCAACATCTGCCGCGACACCCCATATACGCGGTAGATCCATTAGCCTCCGGGATCGAAGATCTTGCAGGTTGAGGAAGGAAACAGGGAAATGCGCTATCCGAGAGTCGCCATCGCCGCGGTCGCCGCCATCGGACTTGTCTCCGCGCTCAGCGGCACGGCATCCGCCGCCACCGACGAGGACACCCCCCAGTCGTGCGGCCCGGTCGAACTCTCCGGCTCCCTCCCCGTACCCCCGGAGGGAATGTCCGTCCAGCAGACCGTCACCATCGGCGAGGACTGCGAGCCGGAGCTGGGCCCCGTCGAATACGTCCCGGCCGAATCGCCTTCGGCCGACCTCGCCTCGACCGCCGCCAGCCGCCAGATCCGCAGCTGGAACGAGATGTACGACTGTTGCAACATCCGCATGAGCGGCCTCTACACCACCGCCGACTGGACCACCGAGGACAACCGCATCCTCACCGCAACCACCGGGGCCACCCAGGAGTGGAACCGCGAGCCCTGGAACGCCGGCTGGAACCTGGAATCCGCCTCCGACACCCAGAACTGCGCCGAGGACTGCGCCACCGTCCAACACGAGGCCGTCGCCGACTTCTCCTACCAGGGCATCTTCGACCCCATCGGCAACCTCTACGCCAACTCCCACCAGTCATCCATAACCCTCAACCCCGACACCACCGCGACCTGCACCTTCGACGTCCAACTCCGCAACACCTTCATCGGCTGGAACTGGCAACGCGGCTGCGAGTAACCCCCGGGAGCCCCGCCACCGGCCGGAACCGGCAACCCCCATCGCCCGTTCCGGCCCCCCGGGACCCCGGGCGCTCTACCGTCTGGCCCTTCACCAGCGCCTCGACCGCCCGGCGACCACCGCATCATTCACACACGGACAGCTCGTGAACACGGAGTTGGAGTCGCGCCGCGTCTGCGGGGCAGGCCCCGGTCCACCGCCGGCACCCGCCACGACTCCCCCCTTCGAGAGATCCACGCCGCACCGCTTGCGCGGACGACTCGTCGGCAGGATTCGAACCCACAACCTTCCGATTGTCAGGACCGGACCGGCGCCGGCATCGGGGCCCCACCCTCGTCACGTTGCGGCTGCCCGTACGCCGAACGCCGCTGCCGTGTCACCTATCAGGAAGCGAACGCGGCAACCGGCCTCGGCCTTGCTGCGAAGCGTCTCCACATAGGTCGGCTGGTCCAGCCACAGGAAGTAGTTGGTGTACCCGGCCAAGGTGATGTCTTCGGTGGCGCCCTGGGTCAACCCACCCCACACCGAAACAACATCTCTGCCTCAACTCCCAACGCCGCCGCGGCGTCCTCTCGCTTTCCCGCGTACGGGATCAACCCGTCGTCGCCGATCCACCGTTCGACCGTTTTCCCCGAGACCCCTACCCGCATGGCCAGCTGACGCGGCGAGATCCCGGCGTCAGCCATAGGGACGTTGGGCGCTTCCAAACCATACGGCCAAGGTGCATCAACTAGAGCTGCATATGGGGAGATTCGTCCCCGCCAGCTGGCGAATCGCAGACACATGAAGGGTGCCCGGACTTCGCAAACGCCCCCAGGTCGCCCGTTCCTGACTCGCCCGATGCGGGACAGGACGACATCGACGTGGAGAGAAACCAGCCCCCCGTCGTCGGACGCGCCGGCCCGGCCGGATGTGGTGCCGTATACCGCCAGGTGGAGCGGGGAACACATCGAGCAGCCGGTGGTACCGCGTATGCGGATGAGGTCCTTCAGAACCGGGACGCTGGTCGGGTGTTGTGGTCCCGCATCGGCATACGGCCGGAGTTCGGCAGAGTGCACGGCACCGTGCGCCGGCTCCTGTGCCAGTTCTGCGGCGCCCCGGCGGACGAGAACGACGACGGCGTGCTCTGGCTCCTCGGCGAGGCCCCGGACGACCCCGACTCCTGGCCCGAGAAGCCGGAGACCTCCCATCCCCGGCTCTGCCTACCCTGCGCCACCACCTCCGTACAACTGTGCCCTCACCTCAGCAAGCACTACGTCGCACTACGCGTCCGGGACTTCCACCCCGCCGGAGTCCGCCGGAGTCTCCTTCGACGACCCCCGGGTGCGCTGGGTCCGCGCGAGCCAACTGATCATGCGACTCGACGCGTTCACCGTGGTGGACCTGGAGACGGGAGTCTCCCGGACTGCCGACACGTTGGCACTCGAGTGGCCGCAGAGGCTTTGCGCGGAGCCGCACGACAGGCCGGACCTCCGTGCCTGACCGCGTCTCTGGCCGAGTGGCCCCGGCTCTTCGAGGCCGCCCCTGGCGGCCAGGCTGCGTAAAGCCTCGAAGGACGCCAGCCCCACGACCGCCGCGCGCTTGAGGATCGCCGAGACGGTGGATCGCGCCCGACCGACGGCGGCCCGACCGCCCCGGCGCAGTGAAGGTGCCCGCGTGAGCGATCCCGACAGAGACGGTTGCCGTCAAAGACCGCCGTCAGCGCCCACGCGAAAGCCCCCGCCGAGTGATCGACAGGGGCTCTGAGCTGCGCGCTCGGCAGGATTCGAACCTGCAACCTTCTGATCCGTAGGACCGGGCGGGGGCCTGTACATGGGCCCCCGCCCTCGTCGTGGTGTGGCTGCCCGTGTGCCGAAAACCGCTGCCATGTGGGGCCGTTGGCGTCGCCGTTGGCGTCAACGCCAGTAGTCTCGGCACCATGACTGACTGCGTGCAGGTGTCCACCGCCGTCGAGAGTCGTGAAGCGGCGGAGAGCCTGGCCCGGGGGGTGGTGGAGGCCCGACTCGCTGCGGGAGCACAGATCGTCGGTCCTGTGGTCTCGGTGTTCTGGCACCTCGGTGAGTTCGGCACGGGCGAGGAGTGGCAGCTTCTGCTACGAACCACGAACGACCGGTACCCGGCGCTCGAAGCACACCTGATCGCCCAACACCCCTGGGACAACCCGGAGATCGTCGCCGTCCCCATTACCGCCGGCTCCGCCGGCTATCTCGACTGGGTTCGCAGGACGGTAACCGATGACAGCGAAACCTCAGGAAACGGGACCTGAGTCACGCTGCCGCTTCTTCGAGAACGGCGGCAACCTCGGGGACCCTGCCATGCGGCTTCAGTCGGCCCACGAGTGTCTGAACGCGTTCACGGGGCCTCACAGAACCTACTCCCGTGGCTAGTTGCAGGGAACGGCCCGTCACAGCTGCGGCCTGCTCGATCTCTCCCCCATCGAGGTACGCATGAGCGAGCCAAGTCATATAGAGGGACTTGTCCCGGGCATGGGTATCCGAGAACGTCTGTAGGGCCGACTCCAGAACCGGCACCGCCCGCAAAGGACGGCCCAGTTCCGTCCAGCAGCGCCCCGTCATGATCTGGAGTTCCCGCATATCGACCCATGAGGCCCAGTGCGGGGCAGACTCAGTTTCTGAGGATCGGGTGAGTTCCGCTTCGGCTTCCGAGAGGGCGCTTTCCGTCTCCTTCACCTGCCCGGCTCGCGCATGCGCCCACGCCCGGCGCTCAAGGAGAAGCGCACGGACCGCCGCCGGCACGTCCCTTCCCATCTGCTCGCACGACGCAGACGCAAGCTCGACTCCCGACCGCTCTACACTCACCTGCTGGTATGCCAGAAATGCCAGGGAGTTGCAGATCAGGGGCACGTCGTCGGCCTCGACGGCCATGCGGTGGGCGGTGCGATAAAGGCGTTCCGCCTCGGGCTGGCGGCCAGCGTCGAAAGCGGCCCATCCCGCCTGCTGTGCCTGTTCGGCGCTCAGACTCAGCAGGGACCGACCCACCGCCTCGCTGTAACTGCTCTTCTCCAGCAGATCTGTGGTCGCCTTGAACTCGCCGAGATAGATGGAGTAGGTATCGGCACCGCCAAGGAGGTCATCCAGGCGACGCATCCTCGCCGTTCGCTCCTTCAGCCGATCCACCGTACTCGAACCGACACGTCCCGCGTCCGAGAAAGGAAATGTCGCTGGTATTCCTGCTGCGACCATTGACGCCGTGATGAATTTCCTGCGTCGCACTGCTTCGTCCTCTGCATCTTTCGCGGTGCTGACACGTGATTCCGGCACTGCCCCGAAGTGCTCAACCTCCCATGGGCGCGGGGCCAGTCCAATCATGGAACCTGGAATACGCAGAGCATCCGCGATGGCTGCGATTTTCTTATAGGTGGTGATCGCTCCCTCGCCTTTGGCCAGTTTACCCACGCGCTCCGGGCTGATATCGCAGGCGCCAGCGATCTTGACGAAGCTGATCCCACCCCATTTACGGGCGAGTGCGAAGACCTTGCCGAAGTCGTGACGGGCGATCGCCTGTCGCACATCCGACCGTTCCAGCACACTGGGTGGCAGTGCTGCCGGAGACTTGTAGGTCATCTCACATCCCCGCGTAGAGCTGATCAAGAAATACCACGTGCACCGACCGCCGAGTCTACCCATGATGGGTATCCCCATCGGCCCGGTTCATATTCACCAACCGTCCGGCAACACTCGCTTCTCCCCGAGTGGATGAGAGGCCGAGATGCGGAACTCGATCGTGCGGATTGTCGAACTGCTGTTGCGCCTGTTGCTTCCCCCGCCCGGACGACATCGGGCCTCCGGAACGGAGATCGTCCCGCACCCCGGTGATGAACCCACCATGCCGCCGCTCTGGAGCTGGTGCGCCGAACCGTCGATGGACGCCACCGGATCGCCCTTCCCGATGGTCCGTCCCTACGTGTTGGCCAAGGCGGAGTTGTCGGGAGGGGTAGTCCCATGCTGACCGAGCGCCAACATCGCCCGCCGTTGGGTGCGCTGGCCCGGCCGGATGTGGTGCCGTATATCGCTCAGTGGAGTGAGGAGCACGTCGAGCAGCCGGTGGTGATCGGGCGGGCCGGTGGTATCGCGTATGCGGATGAGGTGGTTCAGGACCGGGACGGGGGTGGGGTGTTGTGGTCGCGTTTCGGTATGCGTCCTGGCCGTGGGCGGCCGGAGTTCGGCAAGGTGCACGGTTTGCGGCAACGCCGCACCATGCGGCGGCTCCTGTGTCAGGTCTGCGGCGATCCGGCTGACGAGAACGACGACGGGGTGCTGTGGCTCCTCGGTGAGGACCCGGACGACCCCGACTCCTGGCCCGAGAAGCTGGAGACCTCCCATCCCCCGCTGTGCCTGCCCTGCGCCGCCACCTCGGTACGGCTCTGCCCCCACCTCAGCAAGCACTATGCCGCGCTGCGCGTGCGGGACTTCCACCTCGCCGGGGTCTGGGGCGCCCTCTACCGTGCCGGCTTCCCCCTACCCGTCAAGTCCGAGGCCGCCGGAGTCTCCTTTGACGACCCCCGGGTGCGTTGGGTCCGCGCGAGCCAACTGATCATGCGGCTCGACATGTACACCGTGGTGGACCTGGAGGCGGAAGTCTCCCGGAGTGCCGCCACCTTGGCACGCGGGTGGCCGTAGAGGCTTTGGGCGGGAGCTGCCAGGGGGCGAGAGAGCCGGGGGCCGTAAGCTCGCGCGGCGAGTCGGGCACCCGTGCCTGACCGCGTTTCTGACCGAGTGGCCCCCGGCTCTTCGAGGCTCGCCCCCTGGTGGCTGCGTAAAGCCTCGAAGGGCGCCGGCCCAGCCACCTCGCGCTGGGGGATCGCCGGGACATCACGGGCAAGGGGCCGACGGGCAGCGGGCGGCGGGTCGCTCGGCCGGGACCGGCCGAAGGACCGCACGCCCGGCCGAGGGCGGCCGAGCCGCCCGGTGCGCCGAAGGCACGCCCTTGATCCGGGTGACGATGGACATCTACACCTTCGTCCGCCTCGACGCGCAACGGGACGCCATCGATCGCGTGGGCGCTGCCCTCAGCGGTGACGCCAACGGCAGAAACAACCGGGATGGGGACGACGGCACGGCCGGGGCACTCGCCACCGTCTGAGCCAGACGTGGCGGGCGGTTGGCGTCAAACGTGGGCGTCAGCGCCCACGGATAAGGCCCCGTCGATCACTCGACAGGGCCTTCGACCTGGGGCGCGCTCGGCAGGATTCGAACCTGCAACCTTCTGATCCGTAGTCAGATGCTCTATCCGTTAAGCTACGAGCGCTTGGGCGGGGCCTTGGGCCCGTTCCGGCGATGGATACATTACAGGACCTCGGGCCGGTGGTGAAATCAGTACTGGCGGGGGGCTCTGACCTGCGGGAATGCCGTCAGCCCCGGTCGGGGACCGGGGCTGACGGGAGCTGTGGCGGAGGCTCCGGGATTTGAACCCGGGATGGGGGGTTACCCCAAACCGCATTAGCAGTGCGGCGCCATAGACCAGACTAGGCGAAGCCTCCTCGCGCCACGGCGAGAGCCGAGCGCGCCAGCAAATAATGCCACAGCCCGAACGGCCGCAGCCAATCGGATTCCACCCTATGGGTGGCAGGAGGCCGAGTCGAGTTGCGCAACGTGTGGCGTCCTGCAGCGTTAGCAGTGCGGACGGAGCCCCGTCCCGACCCGTACTCGAACGCTCAGGAGCACGCGCATGTCACGCAGGTCCCTCGCCGTCCTCGTCGCTCTGGTCGCATCCGTCACCGTTCCGGCCTCGGCCGCCGCCCATGAGCGGGGGCGGGCCGTCGGGGAGGACCGGCTGGTGATCACCGTTTCGGGTACGGAGGGCTCGGACGGCACCTTTGAACTCACGTGCGCCCCCGTCGGCGGCGACCACCCGGAGCCGGCCGAGTCCTGTGCCGCGCTGCGCGGTGTGGAGCGCCCGTTCACGCCCGTCGCCGAGGGCACGCGGTGCACCTTTCTCTACGGCGGCGCGGCCACCGCGCGGGTCGAGGGACGGTGGCAAGGGGAGGTTGTGGACGCGGAGTTCACCCGTACCAACGGGTGCGAGATCAGCCGTTGGGACCGTCTGGTTCCGGCCCTGCCCAGCCTGGCGACCCATGCCGCCTGAGCACCGACTTTCCATGGCCCCTCCGCGCCCGGCGCGGCTGGCCGTAGACTCCCCCTCATGACACGCACGGGGTACGTGCACCAGGAAAACGTGGGTCAAGGGAGGATCCGACGTCGTGAGCAGCAGGCCAGCGAGGGGCGCTGCTCGCCTCGCCGCCATACTCGACGCGCTGCCTGACGCGCTGTTGCTGGTGAACGGCAACGGCACAGTCGTCAACGCCAATGCCATCGCCATCGAGACCCTCGGGGTCGCCGGTGCGCCACTTATCGGACGCGGGCTGCTGGACATCGTTCCGGAGTTCGATCCACGCAGAATTCCGGGCTCGATGCGTCGCCCGGAGGAAGACCCCAGTGTCAGAACCAAGCCGACCCGCATGATCGCCCGGCGGACGGACGGCACCGAGCTGCAGGTCGAGGTGACCAGCGCCGGTCTGAACTCCGCCCATACTCCCTACGCCTCGGCCATAGAGGCCGCGTTCGCCGACGATTTCGCCGGCGAGGAGTTGTTGGTGCTGGTGGTGCGTGACCTGTCCGGCACCCTGGACACCGAGGCCGAGCTGGTGCGTCAGCAGCGGCAGACGGAGATGATCCTGCGCGCGGCCTCCGAGGGCGTGGTCGGGGTCGACACCTCCGGCAGGATCGTGCTGGTCAACCCGGCCGCCGCGCAGATCCTCGGGCATCGGGCCAGTCAGCTGGGCGGTCAGCTGCTGCATCCCCTGGCCCACCACTCGCGGGCCGACGGCACCCCGTTGGCCTACGAGGAGACCCCCCTGCACGACACTCTGGTCTCCGGGCGCAAGCACCGGGTGCGCGGCCAGGTGCTGTGGACGGGCGACGGCCGCGCGGTGCCGGTCAACATGACGACCGCGCCGGTGCGCGACGGGGACCAGCTGGTCGGCGCCGTGATGACGTTCCTGGACCGCCGCCCCTACGACACGTTGGCCGCGCGGCACAGCCAGCTGCTGTCGGTGCTGCGCGACGGGCTGCGCGGGCCGCTGGACCAGCTGCGTGGCGAACTGAGCGCGCTGGCCGCCGATCCGGCGGGACAGCTGTGGCCGGAGGCCAACCAGGTGCTGCACCATCTGGCCGCCGGCTATGCGCGGATGACCACGCTGGTGGACAACGTGCTGGGTTATCAGCGGCTCGACGAGGGCCTGGAGAAGCTGGCGCTCAAGCGGGTCTCGTTGGACACGGTGGTGGCGGCGGGCGTCGAGGGTGCAACCGAGCTGATCGGCCCGGGGCGTGCGCAGTTCGCGGTGCACGCCCCGCCGATCGAGGCCGAGGTCGATCCGGAACGACTCGCTCAGGCGTTGGCACATCTGATCGCCGATGTGGCCGGTGTGGACGCGACCGGTCAGGCTCCCGCCTCCGCGCGTGGCGATTCGACCATTGTGGTCGCCGCCGCCCAGCGCGGCGAGGTGGTGCGGATCGAGGTCCGCGGCCCCTATCCGGGGGGCAACCCGGTGCACGAGCCCATCGTTCGGGGCATCGTGCGGCAGCACGGCGGCGTGCTCCAGACCCACGAGATGCCGGGCCAGGGCGGCGCCTCGGCCTATGTGCTTGAGGTGCCGATCGCGGCGGGCGACGGGACGGCGCCGGTGGCGCCGGTCGGCGCGCGCGACGCCAGCGGCGACACCACCGTGATGCCGGTGCCGGCCGAGCCGGCGCGCGGCACCGAACGTCCGAGCGCCCCCTCGGGTGGCGCGACGGAGGAACGGCCGGCGGCGCCCGCCGTCGAGCCGGTGCCCGACACCCCGACGGGGCGGCGGCGTCGGCACGCGCCCGAGCAGCCCACGCCGCCCGAGACCGCGATTTCCACGACGGCCTCGGCGACTCCCGCGCCCGGCACGCCGATGCCGGAGACGGCCGGCGCGGAGACGCCGGCGCCCGGCATCCCGCTCCCCGGGGCGCCCGCGTCGGCGGTCGAGCAGCAGACGCCCCCCGGTGGGACAGGCAATGGTCGCCGCCGGCGCGCGTTGGCCCCCGTCGACGAGACGCCCGGCGAGGCGATCCCGGCGGCAGCGGCCACGGCGCCGCCGCCGACCGGCCGCCGGCGTCGGGCGCTGCCGCCGCAGCCGGCGGAGGGCGCGCCCGAGCCGGGTCAGCAGCGGATCGCGCTCGGCCCTGTCCCGACCGGGCCGGCGCCTGAGCCGACGGCCGAGGCGCCCGGCACGCCACATCCGGCCGCGCCCCAACCGGCGCCGGTCAGCGCGCCGGCGCCGGCGCAGCCACCGGTCCAGCCCGCCGCACCGGTCCAGTCGGCGACGCCGCCGCAGCCGGTGGTGCCGCAGCCGGGCAGGCCGGCGCTTCCCACGCGCGGCGCGCGGAACGCCGAGGCGTCCGCGCCGCAGCCCCCGGCGGCGGCCCAGCCGGCCGTGCCGGTCCAGCCGCCGGCCCAGGCCATCGGCCCCGAGCCGGATCCGGCCGCTTACGAGCTGGCCACTCCCGAGCAGCCGGCCGCCGGCCAACCGGCGTTCGAGCAGCCCGAGTACGAGCAGGCCGAGCGCTCGGATTACGAGCGGAACCAGGCCGAGTCCGGGGCGGCCGGGCCCGCGTCGGAACAGCCGGCCACGCCCGAGCAGCCGGCCGACGAGCCGCCGTCCGTCGAGCACTCGGTAGTGGCGGCCAGCCCCATCCTGGACGGCAGCATGGCCCCGGCGCCCGCGCCCGTGCGGTCACGCCCCCTGCCCATGCCGGGCAGCGAGCGCGCCCGCCCCGAGCAGCGCACGCCCGGCGTGAGCGTGCAGACGCTGGGGCAGGGTGTTCCCATTCCGCCCCAGGCGCACGCCCCCCGTCCGCACCCGGGGCCCGAGGCGCCGTCCCCGGCGCAGCCGGGCCAACCGGTCCTGCCCGCACAGGCCACAGGCCCGGCACAGGCCACAGGCCCGGCACAGGCCACAGGCCCGGCACCGGCCACAGGTCCAGGACCGTCCGGCGCCGCGCAGCCCGTTTCGCCGCCCACCCGGCGGCGCAAGCTGGCGACGCCGCCGGACGAGGGCGATCCGCGGCTCGGTCGCGGCGCGCCGGGCGGCCAACCCGTGCCCAGCGCGGCGCCCGACACCCAGGGGCGCGGTCGCGAGTACGCGATCAGCGCGCCCGCCGCCGGCACGGCCGAGGGCCCCGAGCCGCTCGACGGCCCCAACGGGGCGGTCGACGTGACCAAGGGCGGCGGCGAGACGGGCGCCGGTGCGCTGCGGCCGAACGGTCCCGCCGACGACGAACTGCCGCCGGAGCCGCTGGACAACCCGCGTCGGCTGCTGGTGTGGCCCGAGCCCGACGTCTCGACCCAGCAGGCGCTGACCGACCGTGGCTATCGCCCGGTGATCGTGCACTCCCGCGAGGAGGTGGACGCGCAGATCGCGGCCTACCCGGCGGCGCTCTTCGTCGATCCGCTGACCGGGCCGATCACCAGGACCGCGCTCCAGTCGCTGCGGGGCGCCGCGGTGGCGGCCGAGGTGCCCGTGTTGGTGACCGCCGGGCTCGGCCAGGCCAGCCGGGAGGCGGCCTATGGCGCCGATCCGGCGGTGCTGCTGAAGGCGCTCGCGCCCAGGGACAGCGATCAGCATCCGCCGAGGGTGCTGCTGGTCGAGGAACAGCCGGCAATCGCCGACGCGTTGGCGGCCTCGCTGGAGCGGCGCGGGATGCGGGCGGCACACGCCCCCTCGGACGCAGCGGCGATGGAGCTGGCGGCGCAGCTGCGGCCGAACCTCGTGGTGATGGATCTCAACCAGGTGCGGCGCCGCAGGGCGGGCATCATCGACTGGCTGCGGGTGAACGGGCTGCTGAACCGCACCCCGTTCGTCGTGTACACCGCCGCCGAGATGGATCCGGCGCAGCTGCCGCTGCTGGCCTCGGGCGAGACGGTGCTCTTCCTGGCCGAGCGCTCCACCCATCCGGATGTGCAGGCCAAGATCGTGGATCTGCTGGCGAAGATCGGCGCGCACTAGGGCCCCGGCCGCGGGGTGCCCCAGGGCCGTAGGCCCTCGCGGCCCCCGTACCGCTGCAGCCTCGGATCCCCCTGGCCTCAGGCCGCTATCGCCGTGTCGGGTCGGGGGGCCGGGCCGGGTATGGCGGGCGCGGGCGAGTCGTGGCGGGTGACCTCGGCCAGCTCCTGGTCCTCCCTGAGCTTGGCCAGCGCCCGGGAGACCGCGGACTTGACGGTGCCGACGGAGACGCCGAGGAGTTCGGCGGTGGCGGCCTCGCTCATGTCCTCGTAGTAGCGCAGGACCACCATGGCGCGCTGCCGGTCCGGCAGCCTCAGCACCGCCTGCCACATCGCGTCCCGCACGGCCTGCTGCTCGGCGGGATCGGGCTCGGGCAGCGGATCGGGCTCGGGCAGCTCGTCCACGGCGTACTCGTCCACCCGACGCTTTCGCCACTGCGACGTGCGGGTGTTGACCAGAGCGCGCCGGACATAGCCGTCCAGCGCCCGGTGGTCCTGGATCCGCTCCCAGGCCAGATAGGTCTTGGTGAGCGCGGTCTGCAGCAGATCCTCGGCGTCACTGGGGTTGGAGGTAAGCGAACGGGCGGTGCGCAGCAGCACCGGCCCGCGGGCCCGCACATAGGAGGTGAAAGTCAGCGGCGTCACCGGCTGGACTGTCCTGGGCGTGGTCATGCTCTACAAACTAGGAGACTTCACCCCCCGAGCGGATCGGCCAGAGGTCGCGATGGTCTCTCCCCCCCAGGGCGTAGAGGTGGGGTTGTCGCCACCTCCCCAGGGTGGAGGGGAACTCCTCCCGACCCTCAGGACGGCTCAGGGATCCACCTGATAGGCATGCGGGTCGGCGACCCCCGGAGTGTTCGCATATGCCAATCCGCATATGCCGGGGAACACGGGACGGCATATCCCCCGGCATACGAAAGAGCGCGGGCGCACCCTGACGGTACGCCCGCGCTCCGACCCTTGCCCGTCGCCGATGACACACCCCGGACGCCATCGGCTCGTCACGGGGGCCCGGCCCCCGGCTCCGTCAGAGGACGTCGAAGATCAGCGTGTAGTACGTGTTGTCCGACTGATCGACGAAGACGAAGGCCGACTCGTTGACATTGGCCGTGTTGCTCTCGTTGCTCGCACCCCGACCGGCGGCGGCCTGCTGGTTGCTCGCGATGTTTCCGGTGTTGCCCAGCACACCGCCTCCGAGACTGCCGGCGACCGCGGTGTCGTCCGCCGCGTGCGCGACGCCGCTGACGGCACCCAGCAGAAGGGGCGCGGCGGCGACGGTGGCGAGAACGCGGGCGATACGGATGCTTGCCATCTGATTCCTCCATGGGACGCGATGCGGTGGTCTGGCTTGGCAGTTGGCCTTACTGCCGGGAGGCGCATGAAGACGGTTCACGCCTCCGTGAGACCAGAGTTGCCCATGGCTTTCCTGACGAACCGAGATACCCGTGGGATTCCCCCGCAGGGAGGAACGAGCTGGACCAAACGTTCAACCGGTGGCGGTCAGTTCTTCGATTTTCCGCGCGAAATCCGGTGTGGGCAAAGGGAGTTCGATCTCGTCGACGAACTGGACGGCGTCCGGAAGGTAATGGATCACGGCCGAGGCGGCCGCCGTGAGGTAGTCCTCGCCACGGTGGAGCAGGGCCAGCACCCGGAGGACCAACGCCGGGCTGCTGCCGTCGGGTTGCTCGTCCGCTTCCGGGTGGGGATGGTGTTCCGGGTCGGCCTGCCGGTGCCAGAGCTCGGCCTCCCACTCCTCGCCCAGCGCCATATGGTGCAGATAGAGGCAGTAGGCGGCCGCCCCGTCGCCGGCGCCGGCGGCGAACTGCCACCAGAAGCGGGCCGAGTCCTCCTGGCCGCCCAGCTGGAGGGCGCAGCCCAACACCCGTGCGCCGTCCGGCTGGAGAATGCGCCGGCCGAGGAACGCCGCCATATGCTGCAGCGCCCCGTCCTGCTCGACCACGGTGCGACAGAGGATGTCCAGAAGGCCGAGCAGTTCGGCGCCGTGCCCTTCGTTCCCCTCGTTCGGGCCCGCGCCGCAGCGCGGTGGTGGGGGGTTGAGGGAGCCATGGCCACCGACACCGGCGGCGATCCGGCGTTCGGCGGCCTCGATCTCCTGGTCGCTGTAGGTGTGCGGCCGGCGGGCCAGGACAGCCCGGGCCAGCAGTTGGTCAATGGTCACCGGCAAGGTCGTCAGCCCCCTCTCGCATGCCCTGCGGCCGCGCGCCCCCCGCGTGCGCCCCCTGGGCCGGCTCGCCCCTTCGGGCGGGCTCCTCGATCAGCCGCGCCAGTCCGCGCGGATCGTCTCCCGGGATGTCCGGGTACTCCAGGCCCAGCGCCTCCTTGAGGCGGTGCCTGGCGTAGCGCGCGGTGGAGCGCACGCCGGGCACGGTGACCCCGAGGATGTCGGCGGTCTCCGTCGTGCTGTAGCCGATGCAGTACCTGAGCACGATCACATCGTGCTGCCGCTCGGGCAGCTCGCTGATGGCCTGGTAGAGGCTGAGGCTCTCCTCCAGCTCGCCTATCGGGTCGACGGCCTCGTGCAGCGCCTGGGTCTCGAAGGCGGCGGTGTCCATCACCACGGCGCGCCGGCCCCTGGCCCTGGCCGCCTCGACGGTATGCCGCTTGAGCACCGTCCAGGCGTAGCTGGCCGGGCTGTCCAGCCGAAGGGCGTCGGCCCAGTCGGCAGCAAGCTGCTCGAAGGCGCGGTCCACCGCCTCCTCGGCGTCGGCCCTGGTGCCGAGGTACAGCTCGGCCCAACGCACATAGGCCGGGCGGTACATCTGGTGGAAGGCGCGGAAGTCCGCGGGCAACGGGGACAGCGGGGCGACTCCGGTTCTGCGTAGGGGAGCGGCCTCGGTCATCAGAGACTCCTCTCCCGGCCGGACGGGCACGACGCCACGGGCCGGCGCCGGCCGGCACCTGAAGCGGGCTGAACGTTCACGGACCTCCGGGTCCTCTCCTCGTTGTGGCGGGAAACCGAGCCGCCGGCGTTCCCGGGGGACGCCCACGTGCGGACCTCGCCTCCCACCGCTCTCGCCGTTCCCGCCGCCGCGACAGCCGGGAACACGCGGAGCGATCGACAACGCCCGATCGTTCATCGAAGCCGCGGGATGCGGCCAGTGCTCATCACTGTCGCGGACCGAACCGCCAACCACACACACGAAGAGGGCGTCTGGCTGATCCGGACACCCCGTTGTCGTCCCTGCAACGGGACCAAAGCCTCGAACCGCATTGGAGGCTAGCGCTCCTCGCCCGGGCCTGCCAACCCGAAAGCGGCCCCCCGCACGTGTCTTCGGTCACCTGTACGCCAGGCGCGCGGCGGTGAACTGGCCGCTCCGGGAACGCCGTTGGACGTCCGGCCGGCGGGCACCGGCGTGCCGGAGCCCACGGGGGCGCGGCGCTCCGGCGATGCCCGGGGCGCACGCACAGGCGCGAGCGGACCGGGGCGCCGGGCGCCGGCCCGGGGCCCCGGAAGCACAGGGAAGCACAGGGAAGCACCGGGAGCCCGAAAAGCGGCGGCGGCCCCCGGAGCTCCGGGGGCCGCCGCCCTTACCGCGCCGTCTTGCCCTGACCTGCGCTTCTACCGCTGCCGCGGAGGCTGTGGGATTTGAACCCACGGTGACGGGTTACGCCACGACGGTTTTCAAGACCGTTCGGGCGTAGGGTGGTTTCACCCGGTTGACCTGCTGGAATGCCGGAAGCCGCGCCGATCGGGCGAGATCTTGGCCACAGGATGGCCAAAGGGGTCGGAGCCAACCTCGGTCACGTCCTCGACGGCACGCTGGAAGAGAGCGCCGCTGCGGCGGTGAGGCAGGTCCACGATCCTCACCAGAGCGAAGCCTTGCCGCTTGTAGTAGCGGTGCAGCCCCGCGTTGTCCTTCCACGCGTCCAGCCGCAGCCAGGCCCGCCCGGCACGGGCCGCGCGGTCCGCCGCCCAATCGAGCATGACCGCACCCGCCCCCTCTCCGGCCGCCGCCCGGCTGACCGCCATGCGATGGACGTAGAACGCCGTGTCCGGCGCATCCTCCGGCGTCCAGAACTCCGGGTCGGCGAAGTCGTCCACCTGGATCGTTCCGATCGGCTGATCGTCGGCAAGGGCCAGGAAGCACACGCCCTGTTCGAGGGCCGACTTGATCCGGTCGCGGTGGGGCGGGTACTGCCATTGGTCGATTCCACGCGACGCGAGCCACGTGGATGCCTCGGTCAACAGCGCTTCGACGGTGTCGAGCTGGTCAGGGTTGGCGGTCCTGATGTGCAGGGTCACGCGTCTCCGTTCTCGTCTTCGCGGATACGTTCGTACGAGACGACGTGTCGGTCGCCAGGGAGAACCGAGACCGCTACGCGCACCGGCCTACCGTCCGAGGTGAACCCCGTCGCGATGTGGTAAGCCACCGGCGTTCCAGGCCCCAGGTCCAGGCGGTGAACCTGGTCGGGGGTAGGCATCCGGACGTGAAGCTCGTCCAACGCCCGAACCTGCCGATAGCCGAGATCGGCCAGCGTCTCGTTCGCGCCTTTGGCGATGCTCTCCGGCCGCATGATCTCTGAGTCCCGAACCAGGTCGAGCGGGAAGTAGCTGTCGTTGATGTTGAACGGCTCCCCGTCCAAGTAGCGGATGCGCTTCCGTACCGCCACCAGTTCGCCGGAACGAAGGCGTAGGCGTGTGGCCACGTCCTCCGGCGGTTCCACGATGGCCACCTCGATTTCCTGCCGAGGTTCCCGCCCTTCCTCGGAGAACTCCGTCATGAAGGCGTCCATCTCTGGCGTGTAGGGCCGCTTGCGGAACTCCGCCTGCGGCCGGAACACCATCGGCTCCCGCCGGCGCACGAAGTGCCCCTGCGGACGGGCCGACACGATCAGCCCTTCGTTGAGGAGCAGCGCGAGAGCCTTCCGCACGGTCTCGCGCGAGACTCCGTGCTCGCCACGTAGCTCCGCTTCGGTGGGCAGTTTGGCGCCCGGCGGAAGAGTGCCGTCCGTGATCTGCGCGCGGAGCGCGTCCGCGATCTGCTGATACATCGCTGCTCGGCCGAGCCTGCTCACTGCCATGCCTCCCATGAAAGTCCTGGCCGGGAGGGATTGTCTAGTCAATCCGCCCGTCCCTCTTGCGCTTCGTCGGGTGACTCTGCCAACATCCTGCCTGTAGCCATTGTACGGACAATAGCTACATCGGAGGGGTCCTGTTTGGGCTGCCTCCAAGCCTCTGGGCCTGGTGACAGGCCCGGTGAGCGTCAGGTGGTTGTGAATTGAACAGCGTGATCCCCCGCTGGCCTGTCTTGGGTTGGTGTGAAGGGGAGATCCGTCGGCAGTCGCCCGAGAGGGCCGAAGACGAGCAGTTCTACAGTCCCGCCTCACGGCGGGGAACCGGCTGCTGCCAGGACTGGCCCGACGCAAAAGAACCCGCAGCCTCGTCTGCCGTACACCGGCACGCGATGACCCCCCACGTCGATCAGTGGTGGGAGAGCGTGAGTACACCAGCAGCCCTGCGGAGACACCACCGATCGCACCATCCCCATCTCTGTCCGGGAGGTCGCGATGCGACGACACCAACGAAGACTCTGTGCGCCCTCGGTGCTGGACCGGCCCGAGGGTGGCCCGCCGCGTCACCCGTAGCCGCCTGGGCTACTCGTGCACCACCGCCGAGCCGTCCCCTGAGGGGGCGGAACGCGACGGTGGTGGGCGAGGGGCGCCAGGCCCCGAACACGTATGCGCCGGCCGGGAGTTGCACCTCCCGGCCGGCTGATCAACCCACCTACCAGTATTAGGAGGGCGATCCGTATGGATCGTAGTGCGCCGGCGTCGGGTACGCCGGAGAGTGTGCAGGAGGCGGCTGAGGCCGCGCGGAAGGCGGAGGAGGCCCGTCGCAAGGCTGAGGCGGATTTGCGGCGTCACGGCCAGGCCGGGGCGGCGGTCACCACCCAGAGGGGCGGTGGCCGGTGAGCGCGGCGATCATCGCCGTGGTCGGGACGCTGGCTGGCTCCGCGTTGACCGGTCTGCTCGGGTATGTGGCGGCTCAGCGTGGTGAGTTGCGGTGGCGGCGTGTGGACGCGCTGACGGAGTTGTCCAGTGCGGCGACGGATCATCGCCGGACGATGTACTCCCGCTTCAACTTGGAACGCTCCGGGACGGCGACGGGCGGCGAGTTGGCTGCCGCGAAGGCCGAGAGCTACGCGACGCGGGCGGCTGTTACGGCGCCGTTGGTGCGGGTGCGGCTGTTGATTCCCGATGTGCGGGTGCGGGCGGCGGCCACGGAGTTGGTGTCCGCGACGTATGCGCTCCGGGACGCGGTCACCCAGGCGGGGTTGGACCGGGCGCGTGAGGCGGCGTTGGCCGCGCATGACGCGTTCGTCGACACGGCCGCGTCGTATCTGGCCTGACTGGACGGTTGCCTGATCCGCCCCTCCGTCGTCCCGACCACGCCACGGGACGACGGAGGGGCGGTGACGGGGAGCCGGGCCAGTCGGGTCTGGTGTGACGCTGAGGAGCCAGCGTGTCGGATGACAGCAATACCCCGCAGCCGGAGATGACGCACTTCTACATCTTGGTGCTGGAGTTGCCGGGCCGTAAGACGGCGGCCGACACCGGGGAGGTGTCGCTGCCTGCGGGCACGCGCCGCCAGGACGTCCTGGACTTCCTGCTTGGCCGGATGGTCGAGCGGAACCCCGCCATGCGCGAGGCGGTCCCCATCCACTTCTCCCTCGCCCCAGCCACGGTCTGACGGCTGCCTGATCCGCCTGTTCTGTCTATGCGAGAGGGCGGGCGGTGGGGGGAGCCGGGCCAGCCCGGTCCGGCGTGAGAGAAAGGGAGCGCCTGTTGCGCTACTCGATTCGCCATCACCTGCTGATGGCCGCCGCGTTCCTGGTCAGCGCCGCCATCGCCGTGTGGGCGGGGGTGGGCTTGGACAGTTACGCGGTGCCCGCGTCGCTGACGTTCCCGGTTGCCACGGCGGTCTTCGCCTCCGTCTTCGGCCTGACCGGCGACCTGGCGGGCCGGGCCAGTGCGGTGACGCACCGGTGCCCGGAATGCGGGCTGACGATCCACCTCACCGGCACCACGCGGGAGGAGTCGCAGCGGTTGCGGGAGACCATCTCCCGTCACCCGCACCGCCTCTAACCCCCTCGCACCAGCGGGCCCCGACCAGCGCGCCAACGCCAGTCGGGGCCCCTTCCACACTCCCCGGGCGCGGCTCTCCCACCACGGAATCCGCCGCCCCGGGGCCACCAACAAAATAGAGGACGACTCATGCGGAGTTTCATCGGCGGCCAGTCGGTCGCCACCGACGACGAGTTGATCGAGCTGGCGCTGGGCCTGGGCTTGGACCCGACCCTGTGGCTCGGCACCACGGGCGAGAGCGGTGCCGAGCGCCGCGCCCGCCTGGACGCCGGCGCCGACATCCTGGCCGATGACCCCGACCTGGCCGAGCCCCTGAGCTTGCTGACGACCAGCGCCGTCGAGGCGCACCTGGCGCTGCCGGTGATCGTGCGGGCGGTGACAAGGTGAGCGAGGAGCGGGAGGTACCGCTGGTCCCGGATGGACCGGTCGAGCTGGAACCACAACCGCTGGCCATCATCGAACCGGCCGCCCAGCGGGCGGCGCTCGTCGCCGAGTTGGAGCGTGCGGGGGTGGCCCTGGGCGCCTACGAGCGGGGCACCGTCGACTGGTTGTGCCAGCGGCCGGGCTGGGGCACCGTCGCCACGATCGCCTCGTGGGTACGCCGCGCCGCTGGCGCGGACGTGCCCGCGCTGCTGGCCGAGCTGGCCGCTCGCCCGTCCCGCGCCGACGTGCTGCGGGAGGCGGCCGTCCAGATGGACGAGATCTGCGAGCAGCACGGCGTCTTGGGTGTCGGAGACCGCCTGCGCCGCCTCGCCGACAAGACCGACGCCGATGGAGGTGCCCTGTGATTCGGATCGTGCGGACGGCCCGGTTGCGGGCGGTCGAGCGGCAGGTGGCCGATGCTCAGGCTCGCTTGGCCGAGGTGCGGGCCGGTGCCGATCGGGCGTTGGCCCGGCATATGGCCGAGCTGTTGGCCGCCGCTGAGCGGCAGCGGGCTGCGGAGGTCACGGCGAGCAGCGAGGGGTACCGGGCGGATATCGCCGAGGGCCAGGCGAAGGAGCTGCGCGAGGAGAACACGCAACTCGTCGCTGAGTTGCGGGCGCTGGAGGAGACGCCGTTGACGGTGTTCATCACCCTCTACAACGGCCGGGTCCACAGTGTTCACGCGACCGAGGAGGCGGCCCAGGCGGCGGCGGAGAACGACCCCACCGATCCCGCCCCGCCCGCCCCGTGGGGTGCATGGGTCCCCGTTCCGGCTGAGGGTCCACGGCCGAAATGGATCATGCGGCGAGCCAGCGTTCACGGACTCCTGAACGGTGTTCACGCCCCGGCGGCCGGTGTTCACGACGCGCCCGAGGGTGTTCACAGCGGGGATGCCGGGGGTGGCGAGCGTGGATGAGAAAACCCTCAAGCAGGCCGACCGGGTGCTGTCCACGGGCACGTGGATGATCGTGTTCGGCGCCGTCGTCTACTCCGTGCTCACGGTCACTCCGCTGGTTCGCGGGGTGACCCCGGACGGGTGGGAATGGACCGCGCCGATCCTCCCCATCGTGGTGGATGCCGCCGTCGTCATCGTCGTCCGCCTGGACGCGGCACTGGCCCGTGTCGGGGGTCGTGCGGGCGGCTGGCCTGTGCTTTTGCGGTGGATGACCGGGCTGATGACCCTCGGCCTGAACACTGCCGGCAGCGCCCTCAAGGGCGACCCTGTCGGGGTGGCGGTCCATGCCGTGGCGCCGCTTCTACTGATCGTGAGCAGTGAGGCGAGCCTGGCCTACCGCCGCGCTCTGACCGCCGCCGTGACCGCCCGAGAGAAGCGGGAACGAGCGGCTGAGGAGGCCCGTGAACAGGCCGAGCGCGAGCGTGAACAGCAGGCACGGGCCGACCGTGAAGCCGCCTTGGATCGTGAGGAGCGGCGGGAGCGGGAGCGGCGGGAGTATGAGGCGCGGCTTGCTCGGGAGGAGCGAGAGCACGCGGCGACCCTCGCCCGTGAACAGGCAGAGGCCGAGCGTGAACGCGAGCGGCTGCGGCTTGAACACGCGGAGCGAGAGCGTGAACAGGAGCGGGAGCGCCGTGAACAGGCCGCCGCCGCTCGTGAACAGGCCGAGCGGGAGCGTGAGGCGCAGCAGGCTGCCGAGCGTGCCCGGAAGGAAGCCGCCGCCCGAGCCGAACAGGAGCGGGTCGCGCGACGACGGGCCGAGTTGCTGGCCGCCGGCCCGGCGGGCCGGCGGCTCGATGAGCCGATCGCGCTGGAGATCGTGGCCGCCGCGTTCGAAGCGGGCCTGACGATCCGTGAGGCCGCCGACTTGTGCGGCTGGTCGACCGGATGGGTCACCGGCCGCTACACCGAGCTGAAGCAGGGGGTGGGAGTGTGATGTCCGAGCGCCTGGATGTCCGCCGGATGCTTCTGCGGCGCGGGTGGACCGAGGACCAGCATGGCGTGCTCCGCAAGGGCGGCGCCGTGGTCGGCAGCACGGCCGCCGGCGACGCGTTCCTGACCGGCCCCGGCCGGGGCCGCCATGACGAGTTCACGGCCGACTTCCCGTCCGACACCCCCGCCCAGGTCATCCCCGCCGCCACCGAACACATCGGCCACCTGATCCAACAGGCCGAAGCCGCCCTGACCGAGGCGGCGGCATGAGCGGCACCATCCCGGTCTACCGCTGGCGCCTCGCGCCTGACGGACTGGCCACCCGCCGCCAGCTGCGCGCAGCCGGCCTGCGGCCCGGCGGCCAAGACCCGGTGGCGGTGATCGAACGGCCCCGGCGTCGGGGCCGCCCGCCGCTGGTCGCCTACCTCTACCTGGTGTCCGCCGCCGTGCCAGTGCGGCCAATGACTCCGGCCCGGTGGCGGGCGATCGAGGCGGCGCTAACCGCCCGCCGTACCTGCCCCGACTGCGGGGTCGTGCGTGACTACTGCATCCCGACGTCGATCGGTGTGTGTAACCCCTGTGACCAGGGCGCCGGTTGGGCGATCGCCGCCTGACCCCTCCTCTCTCCTTCTCTCTGGAGATCCTGATGTCTGATCTTTCGGTGTTCGCCGCCGCGTTCCTGGGGCTGTACACGGCTCATCACGCGGCGGACTACCTGTTCCAGTCCGATCACCAGTCCGGCCGGAAGGCCGGCTGGACCGAGCCCGCCGACGAGGCGGGCCCGGGACGTCACCACCACGGGTGGGGCGTCAACCAACTCCACGCCGGAATCCACACCATCAGCACGGTGGCGGTGCTGACACTTCTGGCGTGGACCGTTGGTCTGCCGCTGTCCCTGGCCGGCCTGACCACATCGCTCGGGTGGGTGCACATCACGCACAGTCTGATCGACCGGCGGTGGCCGGTGCGGTGGTGGATGACCCACACCGGCTCGACCGGATTCGTCGACCAGGGCGGGATGCCACTGGTCGACCAGGCACTCCACCTGACCGTGGGGCTGTTCCCCGCTGCGCTGCTGGTCACGATCTGACCAGCAGCGCAGCTTCAATCTCCCCGGAGGGGCGGCCTTCGCTCGCGAGGCACAGGGCCGCCCTCTTGGGGTCCCAGAAGGGACGTCTTCAGGATGACGGATACGGATACGGCTGTGCGGGAGGTGGCGGAATCTCCGCCCCCGCCGGCCGTGGATCGGCCGGTTCCCGACCGGTCGCGGACGCGTGAGCGGCCCATGCCGCCGGGCCATACGCCGGGTGGTATTCCGGCGATGCCGGCGGCGGTGACCGGCTCGAATACCGTGGTTGGCGCGGTGTCGGCGGCGGCGTTGGCGGCTGGGCCGGTGGGTTTGGCTGCCGCGTCGGTCGGTGTGGTGTCGGTGGCAGCCGGTGCGGCGATAGCGCGCCGCCGGGCCGCCACCCGCAACCGCCAGCAGCGGCGCCAGAACAACAACCCTCTCAGTCCGGCCCGCCAGACGTCGAACCGCGCTGGCGGGTTCAACTCGCCCAACTCCAGGGGCATTCGCGGCGGTGGTGGCCAGCGTGGTGGCCTGTTCTCCGGTGGTGGTTCGCCGGGTCGGGCCGCTCGTACCGCCAGTTTGGGGTTGGGGTCGCGCGGCGGGCCGACCACCGGGGGCTCCTCGGGGCGCGGCCTGCGGGGCAACAAGGCCGCCCACGGCGCTTTTGGTTCTGCGGGTACCGCACCTAGCGATCGTTCGCGAAGTGGTGGTGGCCGCTCGGGGCTCAGTGCGGCGTTGGGTGGGGTGCGCCAGGCGCGGCGTGACGCGCGGGCCGCTGCCCCGACCCGGGCCGCCGCGCGTGAGCGGCAGATCGCGGATCGGCGGCGGCTGGCTGATGACCGGCGTGCGCAGCGCCGTGCGGCGGGTGATGCCCGCAGGTTCGGCCGGCCGCGCGGCCGGTTCGGACGTGGGGCGGACGCCGCCCGACTGCGGTCGCGCAGGTTGCGGGATGCGGGGTTGGGCCGGTTGCGGTCGGGGCGCGATTCCCGTGGTGCCGCCGCGCGGCGGCGGGCCGCTCAGGCGGTGAAGGTGGCGGGTGCGCGTCGGAGGATGCGCCGCAGGTTGGCCGCTTCCTGGTTGCGGTATCGCGCCAGGCAGGTGGGAGCCGCGCTGGTGGCCGCGCCGGTCGGTGTCCTGGGGATGGCGACCAGTCCGCTGGGGCGGTGGCTGGGCTGGCGGTGGCTGATCCACCCGGGCCGGCGGCTGTATCGGCGGCTGTCGGGCTCTGCCCGCGCCGCACATGAGGGCCGGGCCGAGCAGATCGTCGAGGAAGCCCTGGAAGGCCAGCGCGAGGAAGAGCGAGAGATCGAGGCGGTGGTGCCCAGGGCACCCCGCAACCACAACACCCCTCAGGGAGCGAACGTGTCCGACGGTGGGTTCTCCGAGACGACCAGCAGTGGGTTCCTCTTCGATGAGGCCGCGGCCGATATGGAGGCACAGGCCCGCTCCTATGAGCCGGTCGGGATGATGGCGGTGCTGGCCACCTGCGAGTCCTTGCCCGGCGCGCTGCAAAGCGTCGCGAACACCTTCCAGATTCTCGCGGAGCGCGCCGACGGCGAGTTCCCGCTGGAGAAGGAGGTCGGGGAGGCGCTGAACGAGGTGTATGTGCACCTGTCGCTGGCGGTGGTCGCCGCCAACGAGGTGGGCACCACCTTCCGGGCCGTGCACGAGCAGGACATTCGCCGCCACGAGGACCCCCGTAACGGCGACGAGACCGGCTGGGACACCACCAACAACTGACCTACTCCTACTGCCAGTTCGCTGTGGCGCGCCCCCCAATCCCCTGGGGGTCGCGCCACAGCCTGTTTCTCCCCGGAGATTCGCTTGTGAGTGAGCCTCAGCTCAACCTGACCAACCTCCCCAACACCAACAAACCCAAGACCACCACCACCGGCGGCGGCAAGGCGAAGCCGGGCAGGGGGCCGGCGTGGGACTGGGCCGCCGGACACGGCCCCGTCTCCGGCGCCATCTCCGCGACGACCGGGGCTGGCGCCGCCGCACTGCTCGGGGCCGCGACCGGTGCCCCCGAGGTGCTGCCGCTGGCCATCGGCGCCGCCGGCGCGATCGGGCACGGCATCGGCGCCAGCATCCGGCGCCGCCTGACCCTGCGCACGGCGAGCACGAGGGTCGCGTCCTGGCTGCTGGCCGGCGGGTGGACCACCTGGGCCATGACCACCGGCCCGCTGTCCTGGGCGGCGGCCGGCACCCTGACCGCTCTCGGTGTCGGCATCGGTGCCGCCGCCAGCAGCGCCGCCACCTGGGAAGAGGCCGCCGAAACCGAACGCCTCACCGCCGAAGCGGCCCAGGCCGCACGGGAGTTGAACCGCGACCGCCTCGCGATCGCCCAGGAATGGGAAGAGCGCATCGCCCGCGTCTGCCGCATCAATCTGCGGATCTTCGCGGTGGAGAACTGGCCGACCGGCGCCGGTTACTCCCTGGCCGCTGAACTCCCCGGCGGCGCCACGTTCGACCAGATCGAGGCCCGCGCCCGGCAGTTGGCCGGTGACGCGCGCCTCCCTCTGGGCTGCACGGTCACCGTCGAGGAGGGCGACCTCCAAGGCCGCGCGGTGATCGACGTCGCCACGCGGAACGTGATGGGCCAGACCGTCGCCTACCCCACCCCCTACACCCCGCTGTCGATCCTGACCGGCATCCCCTGGGGCGTGCGGCCCATCGGCGAGGAGATCCGCGTCTACCTCCGTGAGGCGTGCGCGCTGATTCTCGGCCCCCCCGGATCGGGCAAGTCGACGTTCACGGACGCGGTGCTGGCGGGTTTCGCGCGCTGCGTCGATGTGTTGACCTTCGTGATCGACCTCAAGGCCGGCGCCGTGGGCATGCCGTGGGTCCGGCCCTGGCTGGAAGCCGAAGGCCACGTCGCGCCGCTGGCGGGCGCGGCCCCGGCGCCGGCCGGGACCCGGCCCGGCATCGACTGGTTGGCGTCCACCCCGGAGGAGGCGATCGTGATGCTGAAGGCGGTGCTGGCGATCTGCTCGGCTCGCCAGCAGCAGTACCAGCAGCTTCTCGCCGAGAACAACACTTCGTTGTTGCCGGTCAGTTCGCAGATCCCGCAGATCATGGTGGTGGTCGACGAGGGCGCCGAAGCGCTCGCCGCGACCTTCAAGGAACCCAGGCGCAAGGAGTTGGGCGACTTGATCCGTCAGGGGATGCGCACCACCCGCGCCATGGGTGGCCGGTTCGTCCTCACCGCCGTGGACGGCAATGTCTCCGCCATCGGCGACACCCAGGTCAGGAAGTTCAGCCCGGTCGGGGTGGCGCTGACCAGCGGCGAGACCGTCAGCAACCTCGGCAAGCTCTTCCCCCGCGCCCGGGTGGACACCCGCCAGTTGTCGCAGAAGGGCGCCGGAGTCATCGGCGACGCCGGGGCCGACGGGTTCGCCCCCACTCCGTTCAAGGGGTGGATGACCGGCCCGACCATGGTCCGCGATGTCGTCCTGGCCACCAACGACACCCGCCCGCGGCTGGATGAGATCTCAGCCCGCGCGGCTGGCGCGGCCTACAGCGAGCGCTGGAGCGCCGGCCGCGCCGGCTGGCTATGGGCCAACACCCCCCAACCCGCCCCCAGGGACGCGCCGTTCACCCCGCAGGAGAACCCCCAGCCACCCGCCAGCGGTCCGGCCGAAGCCGGCCTGAACCTCTCCTACAAGCGCACCCAACCCCCCACCCCCGACCACACCCAGGCCGACGCCGACGAGATGGCCGCACGCCTCCTCGCCGAGATCGACGCCCAGTTCGGCACCACCACCGAACCCGACCGCACCACCGGCCCGTCCGGAAAAGGGTTGAACCTTTCCTACAAACGAGCCGAACAGGCCGCGCCCGAGACCGAGTCGCCCCAGAGCGCTTCGGCCGGGCCCGAGTGGCTCCCCGACGCCATCCAGGCCATCTACGCGGCCGGCTCGGACGGCATGAAGCCCGGAGCTATCGCGGACCAGGTTGGGCGGGACCGCAAGACCGTACGGGACACCCTCAAGGCCGCCGCCTCGCGCGGCGAGTTGGTCTACCGCGACCGGGGCCCACACTCCGTCTACGTCCACCCCGACCACGCCTGAGCCATCACACACGGCTACTGAGTAGTGGGTAGTGGGGGGAACCCCCCACTACCCACTAACCCCCTCCCCGGGCCCGAAACACCCCTTCACCAGGAACCCCCCACTACCCAGTACCCACTACCCAGTACCCAGTAGATACACAATCCGTGACATCCCGCGCCCCGCCTCGGACACCGGGAGGAACCGTGCACACCCACCCCACCACCTACCTGACCCGCACCGACCAGCCCACCCCCAGCCCGGCCCCCGGGCCGGTGGTGCACCCTCGGTCCGGGGCCGACCTCACCCCCCAGCAACTCGCGCTCCTGGCCGCCCTGATCCAACAGACCGGCACCACCCCCGCCGTGCCCACCCCGGCCCCAGTGGCGCCCACCCCGACCGAGACGCGTATGTCGGGACGCGCCAAAGACACCGCCCTTGTCGTGGCGGCCAGCGGAACCGGGCTGGGCGCCGCCGGCGCCGGCATCGGCTACGGCTCCGGCCTCATCGCCACCGCCTCAGGAGGCTTGATGACCGCCGCCATCGCCCTGGCCATCGCCACCGGATCCATCACCGCCGCCATCGCCCTCATCCGCACCGCCTGCAAGACCAACACCACCGGCAAGGCCCGCGAGGACAAGAAGCGGCCCACCACCCACATCACCCAACACGTGACCGCCACCGGCCTGTTCGGCAAGGCCAACGGCACCATCAACAACCGCTGAAAGGCCCACGATGCGACTCCGCATTCAACGGGAGAGGTGGCCCCGACCGGCCCTGATCCTGACCGACACCCGCCGCCCCCGCTGCACCCACTGCCCGAGCGACGACGGCACCGGCCGGGACAAATGCCTCTGCTGGAACACCGGCAGGCGCTGGACCCTCATCCCCCTGCCACGCACCCGCCGTACCCGCCACCAACAACCAACAGGAGAACCCGTGTCGACCGAAACCATCGAGACCATCCGCTACACCGCCGATGTCCTGGCCATCACCCCCGACCGGCGCATCCTCCTGATCGAGCGGAACTGGCCCCCGTTTGAAGGTACGTGGGCGCTCCCCGGTGGCCATGTCGACCCCGGGGAGACCGCGCTTGAGGCCGCCGCCCGTGAGCTGGCCGAGGAAACCGGCGTCAAAATCGACACCTCGGACCTGAGCCAGGTCGGGGCCTTCGACACCCCCGACCGCGACCCGCGCGACCGATACGTCACCGTCGCCCACCTCGCCCACGTCCCCACCGACACCATCGCCACCGCCGGAGACGACGCCCGCACCGCCGCCTGGTGGCCGCTCGACGCCCTCCCCGAACTGGCCTTCGACCACGCCCACATCATCACAGCGGCTCTGCGCTGACGGCCGCTCGTCCAGCCCCGAACGCCTGCCCCTACGAAGGCGGCGCCTCGGGGCCGGGCGAGGGACCGGACAGACCGGGCCCGAGATGGAAAGGGTTTCTGTGCGACTGCGCATTCAACGGGAGAGGTGGCCCCGACCGGCCCTGATCCTGACCGACACCCCCCGCCCCCGATGCCCGGACTGCCACGGCATCGGCGGCTGGGCCCACACCTGTGTGAGCCCTGAGGGGGAGTACGACGGCACCGACTGGTTCGAATGCTTCTGCTGGGACTCCGGCAAGCGGTGGAAGATCCTCCCCGTGCCCCACTTCCGCCGCACCGGCTACAGCGACGAACCCCCCTTCTGAGGAGCCCTCTTGCAGAACTTGAGCATCACTGTCGGCGTTGCCCAACGCCCCGGGACTGAGCCCCCGTGCGCGGACAGCTGGGACGTGCAGTGGCGCGGGCAGCGGGTCACCGCGACCGTACTGGACGGAGCTGGACACGCGCCGGACACCGTGCGCTACGTACAGGCCGCCGCTCCCGTCATCACCATGATCGGCATGGAGCACGGCGGACTCGCCGGCCTGATGACCGCCGGCCAAATGGCTGCCGCCCACGACACCTACCTACACGCATCGGCCGTCTACGCCGCTGCCGAACCCGGCCAGCCGGTCACGATCCACTGGATCGGGGACTGCCGCGCCTACGGCTGGGACGGCACCGAGCTGCGGCAGTACAGCACCGACCAGACCATGGGCGAATACCTCCGGCGACACGGCGGCGTGGCAGTCGACCTGATCGAACACCACGATGCGTGGGCCCGCCTGGGCCTGGCCCAAGCATCGGCCAGCACCTGCCGAGAGGCCACCATCCCGCCCGGTATCCCCCTCGTCCTCCTGGTGTCGGACGGCGTCTCAGACCACGTACCGGACATGGAGCGCGTCGTCACCGAGCACGCTACCGACCCGCAGGCCCTCGCCGACGCGCTCGTCGCAGCCGCCGAGCCCGACGACGACGGCTACCGCGACGACGCCACCGTCATCGTCCTGAAAACCAGCACGTAACAGTCCCAACAGCAATGCCCGGGGCGGCGATCTCCACGCCAATGCAGTCCGCCGCCCCGGTTCCACCCGTACCTACGAGAGGAACGGACCCCACCAGCATGACATCTGACCCCCGTGCGGCGCTGCTCAACGCCGCACTCAATCTCGCCAAGCACGGCGTGCCCGTGCTCCCGTTGAGTGCCCGCAAGCGCCCCATGGCCAACTGCCCCACCTGCAAGAACGGGGCGTGTGGTGAGCGGCCGAACATGCTCGCCGCCGGCCCCTGCCACTGCCCGCAACCGTGCCACGCCTGGGCCGCCGCCACCACCAACCCCACCCTCATCAGCTCCCCACCGTGGGCCCGCACCTGGGCGCGGGCCGGAGGGGTCGGCTACCACCCCGGCGGCGCCGGACTGACCGTGGTCGATCTCGACACCGAGGCGGCCGTTGCCTGGGCCCGCGCCACCCTCCCGGCCACCCGGAGGGTGGCCACCACTCGGGGTGAGCACTGGATCTACACCGGCACCACGCGTTCGGCCAACAGCGTCCGGCCGGGCGTCGACATCAAGTCGCGTATGCAGTACGCCCGTTGGCTGGGCCCCGGCATCGGCACCATGACCCCACTCCCGGACGCCGTCCTCAGGCTGTTGGACAAGGAAGAGACCAACCCGCCGCCTCGGGGGGCGGGGTTGGTCTCTTCCACCGCCCCCGCCCGGTGGGACCGCACTGTGGCCACCGGCTGCCGCCACACCACCCGCTACATCGCCACCGGCCTGGAACGCGGCCTGGCGATGATCCGCGAACGCCACGAACAAGGCGCCGGCAGCCGTGCGTTCGGCGTCGCCCAGTTCATCGCCCGCCAGCACACCGCCTGCCCCGGCCCGTGCGGGCTGGACGCCATCGCCGCCCAACTCATCAACGCCGCCATGGCCGTAGGCGTCCCCGAGCCGTATGCCGCACGCGCCGTCCACCGAGGCATGAACGGGACGGAGCACGCCGCATGACCCACCAGCCCAACACCGCCCCGACCGGCCAGCCCCCGACGGCCGTGGGCGTCCCGAAGGACGCCGCCGAAGGCGCCCGATCTGGTCCTGACCCGCGCCCGCGAACCAGCAGGTACCCGGTCGCCTGGCTGCGGATCAGCGCCCCACGCGGAGCAACCCCGAGCGCCCGGTCGTGGTGCGAATGCGGACACGACCGCACCGCGATCGGCCCCCGCCGCATCGCCGAGCTGGTCGCCGACCACCACGCACACCGCACCACCTGCCCGCTACGCCCCCAGCAGCAGACCAGCCCGCCCGGAAGGAGGGCCGCAGCATGAGTACCCCAGCCGATCTGGCCGATCTGTGGGCCGCCTTCCCGCCCGACACCTCGACAGACCCTGGCGAACCCGTCTGGGATGAGCCCGTGCCGCTCTCGCCCCGGCGGGAGTTGCCGCCGTTCCCTATCAGTGCGTTGCCCGGGTGGTTGGGCGGCATGGTGGCGGCTGTCGCTGAGGAGACCCAGACCCCGGTGGACCTGGCCGGTTGTCTGGGGCTGTCGGTGCTGGCCGCCGCTGCCGGTGGTCGGGCCGTGGTGTCGGTGCGTGGTCGGTGGCGCGAGCCGGTCAACCTCTACACCGCCGTCGCGCTCCCGCCCGGCAATCGCAAGAGCGCCGTCTTCTCCTTGATGACCACACCCTTGATGGGTGCCGAGAAGGCTCTGGTGGAATCCTCGACAGCCGCCCGTGCGGAAGCCGAGACGACCGCTCGTCTGGCGAAGGCCGCCGCTGACAAGGCTGCGGCGAAGGCAGCGAACGCCGACCCGGAGACGCGTGATGCCCTGACGGCTGAGGCGATCTCGCTGGCTCAGGCCGCCGAGGACATCAAGGTGCCGGCCAAGCCGCAGCTCGTCGCTGATGATGTGACACCGGAGAACCTGGCCACGCTGCTGGCCGAGCAGGAGGGCCGTCTCGCGGTGCTCTCGCCCGAGGGCGGCATCTTCGACATCATCGCCGGCCGCTACTCCGGCGCCCCCAACATGGAGATCTTCCTCAAGGGCCACGCCGGGGACATGGTGCGCGTCAACCGGCAGGGACGCGACGCGCAGTACATCGAACAGCCCGCCGTCACGATGGGCCTCGCGGTCCAACCCGAAGTCCTCGACTCCATCGGCCAGATCAAGGGCGCGGACGGGCGGGGCCTGCTGGCCCGCTTCCTGTACGCGCTGCCTGACTCCCTCGTCGGGCGCCGCAACCTCACCCCCGACCTCATCCCCGAAGAGGTAGCCGACACCTACACACGCCAGCTCGGGGCCCTGGCCATGGACTTGGCCGGCTGGACCGACCCCGCCATCCTGACGCTCTCCCCCGAGGCCGACGCCGTGATGCTGGCCTACCAGAAGGTCACCGAATCCCGCATCGGCAAGGGCGGCCCACTCGCTCCGATCGTCAAGTGGGCCAGCAAACGCGACGGCGCCGTCGCCCGCATCGCCGGGCTACTCCACCTCGCCACCCACGGCCAGGACGCCATGCGCCTGCCCATCGACGCGGCCACCATGACCGCCGCCACCGAGTTGGGCGACTACTTCACCACCCACGCCCTACAGGTATTCGACGCCATGGCCGCCGACCCCGCACACGACGCGGCCCGCCACATCCACACCCACCTCGGATCACGACGCACAAACAGCTTCACCAAACGCGAGCTGTTCCGCCAGCTCCCCCGCAGCGAGTTCCCCGCCATGGCCGACCTCGACCCCGCCCTGAACCTCCTGGAAGAACACGGCTGGATCAGGCGCCAACCCCAGCCGCCCCGCACCGGACGCGGCCGACCCCCCTCCCCCCGCTACGACACCCACCCCCGCTACACCCACCCCAGCTGACAGAAACCCCAACCCACTGACAGAAAAGACAGAAACCAGCGACACCACCCCTGACCTGCAACTTCACCCCCACAGGCAGGCGCTGACAGAACTCCGCGAAAGTCCGACAGAAACCCCACCCCACCGGCAACCACAGCCAGGGCCCGCTTTCTGTCGGACTTCCCGAACTTTCTGTCACACACCCCCACGCCAACAAAACCACAGGTCAAGGCCACATCCACGACTTCTGTCATTTCTGTCAACGCCAGACGAATAAACGAGAGCCACGTCCACAGCCAACACCGCCTCCCCCGAGGAGAAGTGACCATGCCCCCCGAGCGCATGATGCTCACGCTGCCCGAGGTACTTGCCGAGATCCGTGTGAGCCGAGCCGCCTTCTACCGAATGCGAGCGCGGGGACGAGCCCCCGTGCTGATCAAGCTGGCCAACGGCCACATCCGTTGCCGGCGCGCGGACCTTGACGCGTGGTGGAACGAGCAGGGGAACGCCGCCGCCTGACAACGACCAATAACGAACCAGTCCCACCGGGGCGCGTGCCGATATCGGCACGCGCCCCTTCCCTTGCCTTGAGGAGCACGTTGCTTACCTACGACGTTCGCATTTGGGGAATCAGGCAGCGACAGAGTAAGTCCGCTCCATATCAGCTGCGATGGATTGTTGGAGGGGAAAAACAGCAACAGCCCTTCCAGACATGGACCCAAGCTGATGGCCGACGATCCGAGCTGATGTCCGCTCTCCGAACAGGGCAGCAATTCGATACGGAGACCGGGCTTCCAGCCAACGAGCTTCGGGAAAAGAACTCCCCCACCTGGTACGCGCACACATGCGACTACGTGGTGATGAAGTGGCCCGGGGCGTCCGGAAAGCAACGCGCCAGTATCGCCGAATCGCTGGCAGTAGTGACGGTCGGACTGATTGACAGGCGTAAACGTGGAGCGCCAGCGGCCGACGTGTTGCGCCGCGCTCTCCAGCAGTGGGCCTACCAATGCCGGCGCGATGAGAGCGGAGAGTTGGTGAACCGGCTGACGGTGGAGCATCCGCCGGACGAGGAGGCGTCCGCGCTGGCATGGGTCGCGAAGCATTCCGTCAAGGCCATCGAGCTGGCCGACACAACGAAAACACGGCAGGCGCTGACGGCCCTTTCGCTTCGACTTGATGGGAGACCCGCTGCGGAGAACACCTTCCGCCGAAAGCGCGCAGTCTTCAGCAATGCGCTTCGCTATGCCGTGGAAAAGGGCGTGTTGCAGGGCAATCCACTGAGCCGCATCGACTGGGCACCACCACCGACGGATGACGAGGTGGATTTCCAGTATGTTCCGAGTCCGCAGCAGGTGAAAAGGTTGGTGCGCGCGGTCGCCGGGGATGGCCCGCGTGGTGAGCATCTGGAAGCGTTCTTTGGGTGCCTGTATTTCGCGGCCATGAGGCCGTCCGAGGTGGCCGACCTGAAGAGGGACAACTGTCGTCTTCCGAGGGAAGGGTGGGGCGAACTGCTGCTTCGAGGGAGCCGCCCCGAGGTGGGCTCTGGCTGGACCGATGACGGCGCCTCCTTCGAAGCGCGGGCGCTCAAGCGGCGTGCCCGGAAGACGACCCGGCCCGTCCCGATCCCCCCCGCCCTCGTTGGTCTGCTGCGGCGCCACCTCGACCGGTACGGGACGGCGCCGGACGGCCGGCTCTTCCGGGCCGTCAACAGCGGCCGGGTGCGGTCCACCGAGTACACCGAGATCTGGAAGCGCGCGAGGAAGCGGGCGCTGGCCCCAGAGGACGTGGCCTCACCCTTGGCTGACGTGCCCTACTCGCTGCGCCACGCGGGCGTCTCGGGCTGGATCAAGGCCGGGGTCGACCCCACCGAGGTGGCCCGCCGTGCTGGCCACAGTCCGGCGGTGCTCTGGCGGTTCTACGCGAAGATCCTTCGCGGCGGGCAGAGCCAGGCCAACGCGCTGATCGAGGCCCACCTGGGCGACGAGGAGGGCTGACAGTCTGGCCACAGGTTGGCCGTACACGCTGATCAACAGTGAGACAGCGTGAGACACGCACCCACTCTCCGTAGACGAAAGAGCGGCCCCCGGGGGGCCGGGGGCCGCTCTGACCTGCTGTTTCGCTGTTCCTGCGGAGGCTGTGGGATTTGAACCCACGGTGACGGGTTACGCCACGACGGTTTTCAAGACCGTTCCCTTAGGCCGCTCGGGCAAGCCTCCCGACGCGTCGGTCGCCCAACGCACTCGGACAGCCTAGCGGTTGTCACTGCTCTCCCACGCGTTCGCCGAGGACGATGGTGGTGGTGTTCTCGTTTCCGTCGCGGACGTAGGTGACCTCCACCGATTCGCCCGGCTCATGGGTCCAGATCTGGCTGATCAGGGTGGGGCCGCTGTCGATGGCGCGACCGCCGAAGGCGGTGATCACATCGCCCGGCCGCAGCCCGGCCTCGGCCGCGGGGCCGCCCGGGGTCACCGGATCGCTGTTGTCGTTGGTGGCCTCGACGATCTTGGCGCCCTCCTGGCCCGTGGCGCCGTTGTCCACCGAGGCGCCGATGATCGGATAGACCGCCTCGCCGTGCTCCATCAGATCGGCGGCGACCCGGGTGGCCTGGTTGATCGGGATGGCGAAGCCGAGGCCGACGCTGCCCGCCTCGCCGCCGAAACCGCCCGTGGTGGACCGGATCGCGGAGTTCACGCCGATCACCTGGCCCTCGGCGTTGAGCAGCGGGCCGCCGGAGTTGCCCGGGTTGATCGAGGCGTCCGTCTGCAGCGCGTTCATATAGGAGGCGTTGCCGCTCTGGCCGTCGCTGGAGGCCACCGGCCGGTCCTTCGCGCTGACGATGCCGGTGGTGACCGTGCCGGAGAGGCCGAACGGGGCGCCGATCGCGATGGTGGCGTCGCCGACGGCGACCTGCTCGGAGTCGCCCAGCGGCAGCGGCACCAGCTCCCGGTCCTCCGCGTCGATCAGCCGCATCACGGCGACGTCGTAGCCCTCGGCGCGGCCGACCACCTCGGCGTCGTAGCGCTGGCCGTCGGAGAAGGTGACCGAGAGGTCGCCGCCGTCCGCGGCGGCCGCCACCACATGGTTGTTGGTCATGATGTGGCCGGCCTCGTCGTATACGAAGCCGGTGCCGCCGGCGGACTCGGCGCCGTTGGCCGCCTCGATGGTGACCACGCTGGGCAGTGCCGTCTCCGCTATGCCGGCGACCGACTCGGGCGGCCTGGCGACCGAGTCTCCGTTGGAGGTGTTGACCTGGGACGAGGCGCTGTCGTTGCTCTCGTCCGCGACCCAGTACCCCACGCCGCCGCCGATGCCGCCGGCCACCAGGGTGGCTGCCACGACGCCGACCAGCAGCCCGTTGACCCGGCGCTTGCGCGGCGGGGGCGGCGGCGGGAAGGCCCAGGAGCCGGTGCCCTGCGGCGGGGCGCCGCCGTAGCCGGGGCCGGCGGGATAGCCGCCCGCAGCGGCGGCACCGCCGGCACCACCGCTCGGGACCCCGGCCGCGCCGGCCGGCGCCGGCCCGGGCGCCTGTGCCGAGGAGCCGAGCACCCGGGTGGCCGGATCGGGGGCGACCGGTGGCGGGGTCGGGGCCGAGGAACCGAGCATCCGGGTGGGCGGATCGGGCGCGACCTGGCCCGTGTGGGAGGAGGCGCCGGGAGAGGCGGGAGGCCCGGACTGCGGTGCGTAGGGAGAAGGAGAAGGCGGGGGCCCGGGAGGCGCCGCGGAAGCGGCGGCGGGTGGGGGGGACGCCGGGGGCGGAACCGCCGGGCGGCCCGTCGTCTCCGGCGACGCACCGTCCGCCGGCCCGTCCGGCCTGCCGGAGCCTTCGTGCTCGGTGCTCACTGCTCACTCCTCAGGGCGTTTGTCGGAACGCGGTTCGCCTGCTCGGTCGGCGTCTGCTCAATCTCCGGCGACGCACCGTCCGCCGGCCCGTCCAGCGTGCCGGGACCTTTGTGCTCGGTGCTCACTGCTCACTCCTCAGGGCGTCTGTCGGAACGCGGTCGCCCGGTGGGTCGGCGCCGGTGGGGTCGGCGCCCGGTCGATCAGCGTTCGGGGGCACTCCTGCCCACATCTCGGAGTCTTGCCCATGCCCCGTCAGACGGGCGTAAATGTCGCGCGGCCGGCGACCGCGTCCACCGTTCGCCCCACCATGACACCATGGCGCGGGTGACTCCCGACCGCCGCCGCATCGCCGTGATCGCCCATCGGGGCGCCTCGGAGGAGGCGCCCGAGCACAGCCTCGCCGCCTATCGCAGGGCCATCGAGGACGGGGCACAGGGTCTTGAGTGCGACGTCCGGCTGACCGCCGACGGGCATCTGGTCTGTGTGCACGACCGCCGGGTCAACCGCACGTCGAACGGCCGGGGGGCGGTGTCGGCGCTGGAGCTGGCGGAGTTGGCCGAGCTGGACTTCGCCGCCAGGAGCGGGGACACGGCGGGGGCGCGGGACGGCCTGGAGGCGCCGGATGTCGCCGATCCGGAGCGCAGTTCGGTGCTCACCCTGGAGCGGCTGTTGCGGCTGGTGGCGGAGGCGGACCGGCCGGTTGACCTGGCGATCGAGACCAAGCACCCCACCCGCTGGGCCGGGCAGGTGGAGGAGCGGCTGCTGGCCCTGCTGGACCGGCATCCGGTGCCGGGCGAGGTGCGGGTGATGAGCTTCTCGGCGCGTTCGCTCCAGCGGGTGCACCGGGCGGCGCCGGCGCTGCGCACGGTCTTTCTGATGCACTTCGCGCTGCCCAGGCACCGGGCGGGCCGGCTGCCGACCGGGGTCGGCATCGCGGGCCCGAGCGTGCGGATGCTGCGCCGCGATCCCGGCTATGTGGAGCGGGCCAGGCGCGCCGGCCATCAGGTGCATGTCTGGACGGTGGACGAGCCGGCGGATGTCGCCCTCTGTGTGGAACTGGGCGTTGATGCGCTGATCACCAACCGCCCGCGCACGGTGCGTGAGCAATTGCGGGATCTCAACGCTGGCTTGGATTAAACCTGATCATTCGTTCTTACCCCGTGTGCCCCGGCGCATTCGCTTCGTATCCGATCATTACGAGTACGTCAACGGATGTCGCATGGCCGGTTTCCACCCTGTTCTCTCAGGGCATCGATCCTGTGGCGTGGGGCAAAAGGAGGTCTCGGGGGTGGCGTTCGTGGTCACACAGCACGTGCCAAGGACGTCGTCAATGACGGTGCTCCATGGCCCCAGTGGCGTGGGGATCGCACGACGGCGATTGCGCTCGGAATTGCAAGGTAATGGCGCGTCAGAAACGATCATCGACGATGCGATGTTGATCCTTTCTGAGCTGCTCAGTAATTCCTACCGTCACGCACGGCCATTGGACGGTGGACAACTCATTCGGGCGGACTGGCATCAGGATTCGGATGGCTCGCTCACCATTTCCGTCACCGACGGTGGCGGGCCGACCAGGCCCCGGCTCAGTTCGCCCTCGATCAGCGCCAGGGGCGGCCGGGGGCTGACGATCATCACCTCGCTCTGCCGGTCCTGGGGCGTGCGGGAGGCCCCGGCGGGAAGCGCTGTCACGGTCTGGGCGATCCTCCAGGCGTCGGGCGGCTAGGCTCGCCGAACCACCCGGAGCCGAACCCACGCAGGAGAACCGTTCGTCATGGCGAAGAAGCGTCGCCCCCGCAACCAGAACACCACCGCGACCAGGCCGGGGGCCGACGCCGGCGAGATCCCCGTGGTCGGCGCCAGGGAGCCCTGTCCCTGTGGCTCGGGCCGCCGCTACAAGGCGTGTCACGGCCGGGCCGCCGCCCAGGCCGCCACCGAGCTGGTCCGCCGCCCGTTCGAGGGCCTGGCCGGCGAATGCGACTGGGTCGCCCTCCGCGAGCTGGTCCCGGCGGCCACGGTCCCGCTGACTCTTCGCGACGGAACGCCGGCCGATGTGCCCTCCGTCACCCTGGGCACCGTGCTCCCCATGGCCTGGCCCGCGCTCCGCAGGGACGACGGCTCGGTGCTGCTCGGCCTCCAGAACGACACCGCGACCGGCGACCTCAGCCGCGATCTGGCCGATGTGCTGAGCCGCGCGCTCACCACCGAGCCCGGCAATCCGGTGGCCGCCGAGCGCACCGGCGGCGACGGCCCCCGGCTCCAGGACCTGCTCGCCCCCGACGCGCCCTTCGTTCCCGAGGTGCACGAAGGCTTCCAGTTCTGGCTGGACGACGCCTCCGCCGCGACCCCGGAGGTGGCGGCCTCCCTGGAGCGCGCCAACGAGGCCGCGACGCCCACCGCCCGACTGACCGGCGTGGACGCGGCGTACTGGTGCAGGACCCCGGATCGCAACCATCTGCGCTGGGTCATGGACCACCCCGAGGAGGCGCTGCTGGACGCGCTGGCCCGACTGCACGCGGCCGGCGCCTCCTCGCTCGGCGACGAGACCCGGCTGGTCGGTTCGTTCCGGGCGCACGGGCTGACGGTTCCGGTGTGGGATCTGCCCAGCGCGATGAGCGCGGAGCAGTGCGAAAAGCCGGCCGCCTCGTTCGGCGAACGACTCGCCGAGGCACTGGCCGACGCAACGCCGCTGTCGGCGGACGAAAGGCGCGCGCGCAGCGGTCTCACCAATCGTCAGATCACTCTGAACTGACGCCCGACGGCACGCCCGGACGAGTGATTCCAGTCACAACTCGCCCCGCATTTCGGGAGTTAGGCGCGGTGCCGGCCGACGTGGGATTTGCGAATCCCCGATGAGTTGTTACCTTCTGAAGTGGGCCCGGTCGCTGGTGCATCCCCCGTCGCCAGCGATCGGGTCTTTTCCATGCCCGCAGGTCCGGGCCGCGGGTCCGCGCCCGCGCTGTTCGCGTGTACATGCCCACGCGTTCCGCACGCCCGGGCCCGGGCGGGGGCGTGCCGACCGGGGCCCGGGGCGTTCACCGCCTCAGTAGGCGAGCCGGCTGCCCTGATCCGGCGCGCTCAGCCCGGCCTCGATCAGCGCCTCAAGCAGCCCGGCCACCTCCGGCAGCCCGCCGTGCCCGGCGGCCGGCCGCGCCGGCTTTCTCGCCCAGGCGACGAGGCCGCGCCCCGTCGGCGACGGCGGCAGCGGCACATAGCCGCCCTCGCCATGGAACCGCAGCGAGCTGGGCACCCGGTCCTGGACGCTCAACAGCTCGCCCAACTCCGGCAGCCCGTACGGCCGCACCAGCAGCGACCAGCGGGTCGGCCCGGCCACCACCGGGCCCGCGGCCAGGCCACGGGCGGTCAGCGCGGCCAGCGCGCCGGGCCCGGCCACCGCCGGCAGGCTCACGGCGCAGGGCGCGCGCCCCCCGGTGGCGAGCAGGATCGGCGCCGTGGGGCGTCGCTTCCACCACCATCGGACCATCCGACGGTCCGTGGTGGCCGTCAGCAGCTGCGGATCGTCGGGGTGGGCGCCGGGGACGGGGCAGTCCGGCCGCGCGCAGCGGCAGGAGCCGTCCGGGGCGGCGGCGATGCCGGGCAGCACCGGCCAGCCGCGTTCGGCGCAGTCGAGTGCCGCCTGCCGCAGGGCCCTGCCCAGATCGGCGGCGGCGCGTTCGTCCCCCAGGCCGTTGTCGTTGTCGTTGCTGCGTCGCTCTCCGAGGATCTCGCGCATCAGCGCTCGTTCCCTTCCTTCGCGGGTCACTCGGCCTCACGTGGAACTTAGATCACCGTACGTAGCGGGTCGCGTTGGCGAACCGGCGGCGGGCCTCAGACCTGGCCGCCCTCTTTCGGTAAGACGTCAGAACTCAACGATCCGTTCCGATATGTACCCAGTATGCACCCGGGTCGTTCAACTCGATGTCCAGACCGAGACGCCTCAGTGGACCGCGCGATACGTCGGGCGACCGTCTTTTTCCGCCAATCTCCGCCACTTCTCGCCAAACCGATCCCGGGTCGGCCTGTCGCGCCCGGAACCCAGCGGGCCCCTGGGCATCATCCAACACGGCAGGACACCACCCGGACATCCCGTCCGCGGCACACGCACCTGGGCAGTCCCTCGACACGGTGTCGGCGGGGGTTTCGCGGCCGGTGCCGCGGCACGCGCGCCTCGACGAAAGCCCTCCCACATGAACACCCCAGCGTCGTCACCCTCGCCAGCATCGTCGAAAGTGGCCGGAATCCACCCTCCGCTCCCCCCGGTACAGCACACTCTCGACCCGCCGAGCCAGGAGCACCGCGGGGCCCCGGCGATCCCCCGCCCCGGCCTCGCCGAGGACCGGCTCGCGGGCTGGATCTCGGACCTCACCACCGTCCAGGCGCTCACCGAGCGTATCGGTCGCACCGGCACCCTCGACGACGCCATCCACGAGACCCTGCGCGCCGGCGCGAGCCTGCTCGGCGCGCGCCGCGCGTTCCTCGCGTTGCGCCCGGCGGAGCCCCAGGGCCCGGGGCAGCCCCCCGGCGGCGAACAGCTCGCCGGGCTCGGCCTCGACCGCGCCGACCTGGGCCAGTGGGAGACGGTCCCCCGCGCCTCCGCCTGCCACACCCGGCTGCTGGACGGCGTCCCCGGTGTCGAGCCCGCCGAGATCGGCCATCGGGACATCGCCGGCGAGAGCGCGCTGCACCCCCAGCACCGCGCCGTCGCCGCGCGCCTCGGCTGCGCGGCGAGCTACGCGCTGCCCCTGACCACGGACGCCGGGCGCCGGCTGGGCGCGGCGGTCTGGCTCTACGACCGGCCGGGCGCCCCCGAGCCACGCCAACGCCGGTTGCTCGCCCGCTGTCTGCGGCCGGCCGCGCTCCATCTCGCCGGCCGTCTTGAGCTGAGCCGCACCCGGCGCGCGATCGCCACGGTCAGGGACGAGCTGCTGCCGGCCCGGCTGCCCCGGCTGCCGGGCGTCACCCTCGCCGCGCGTCAGCACGCCGAGCCGCTGGGCGGCGCCGTCTGCTACGACGCGCTGGCGCTGCCGGACGCGGGGCTCGGCCTGGCCATCGGCGCCACGCCGGCGACCGGGCCCGAGGCGCTGGCCGCCATGGGGCGGCTGCGCGCCGGGCTGCGCGCCTACGCGGTGATGGAGGGAGAGGACCCGGTGGCCGTCCTCTCCGATCTCGAACTGCTGCTGCGGCTGACCGAGCCGGGAAACCCGGCCACCGCGCTCTTCGGCTACGCGGAACCGGCCGTCCGCCGGCTGGTGTTCGCCTCGGCCGGGCATCCGCCACCGCTGGTGATCCGGGCGCGGGGCGCCGAGTACGCCGACACCTCGCTCTCGGCGCCGCTCAACATGCTGGCCTGCTGGGAGGCGCCCAGCGTCGAGCTGGAGCTCAACGGCGGCGAAACGGTCCTGCTCTACAGCGAGGGGCTGCTGCGCCGCGCCGGCGGCCCCTCGGACACCGCCTTCCGCCGGCTGCGCGCCACGGCCGCCGACGCACCGCCGGCGGCCCGCGCCGATCCGGGGGCGCTGCTCGACCACCTGCTGGCGGCGCTGCCCCGGCGCCCCGGCGACGGCGGCCACCCGGGCGCCGACACCGTGCTGCTCGCGGCCCGTTTCCACTGATCGGCCGGTCGCCTCCGAGCGACCCGACAGTCGCATGTGACATACCGGCCCCTGTCCCGGCGCCGACCCCCGACCTACCATGGAGGACGACCGGATGACGACAGGCGCCAGGCCGGCGGTGAAGGAGGCCCCAGGTGGCGGAAGAGCAGGCCACGAAGACCGATCCGGCGATCCCGGGCGGCGAGCCGACGTCGGAGACCACCGCCGCGCCGGCCGAGAACGCCGAGAAGGCGGCCAAGCCGCGCAAGAACGGCGTCACCAGGTCCGTCTCCGACGAGCTGGCCGAGAACATGAAGCAGGGCTGGGCGGACACCGAGCGCGTGGATCTCGCGCCGATTCCGCAGGCCGGGCACACCGCCGAGCGTCGCGCCGCGCTCTCCGCCCGCTTCCCGGGCGAGCGCCTTGTCATCCCGGCCGGCCGCCTCAAGACCCGCTCCAACGACACCGACTACCCGTTCCGCGCCGCCGTCGAGTACGCCTATCTGACCGGCGACCAGTCCGAGAACGGCGTGCTGGTCCTGGAGCCGGCCGGCGACACGGGCCATCAGGCCACCCTCTATCTGCTGCCCCGCTCCGACCGCGAGAACGGCGAGTTCTGGCTCAGCGGCCAGGGCGAGCTGTGGGTCGGCCGGCGCACCAGCCTCACCGAGGCCGAGCGGCTCTACGGCCTGCCGGTCGCCGATGTGCGGACGGTGCCGGAGCTGCTGCGGTCGGCGAGCGGCCCGGTGCGGCTGGTCCGGGGGCATGACGCGACCCTGCAGGACGCGCTCACCGACAAGGTGACGGCCGAGCGGGACGAGGAGCTTCGGGTCTTCCTCTCCGAGATGCGCCTGGTCAAGGACGACTTCGAGATCGCCCAGCTGACCCACGCCTGCGAGGCCACCGCCCGTGGCTTCGAGGATGTGGTGCGGGTGCTCGACCGCGCCAAGGCCACCTCCGAGCGCTATATCGAGGGCACCTTCTTCCTGCGCGCCCGGGTCGAGGGCAACGACATCGGCTATGGCTCGATCTGCGCGGCCGGGCCGCACGCCACCACGCTGCACTGGGTGCGCAACGACGGCCAGGTGCGGGACGGCGAGCTGCTGCTGCTGGACGCCGGCGTGGAGACCACCGAGCTGTACACGGCGGACGTCACCCGCACCCTGCCGATCAACGGGCGGTTCGACGCGCTGCAGAAGAAGATCTACGACGCGGTCTACGAGGCGCAGGAGGCCGGCATCGCGGCCGTGCGTCCGGGCGCCAAGTACCGCGACTTCCACGAGGCCGCGCAGCGGGTGCTGGCCGAGCGGCTGGTGGAGTGGGGCCTGGTGGAGGGCCCGGTGGAGCGGGTGCTGGAGCTGGGCCTCCAGCGCCGGTGGACGCTGCACGGCACGGGCCACATGCTGGGCCTCGATGTGCACGACTGCGCAGCCGCCCGCCAGGAGACCTATGTGGACGGCGTGCTGGAGCCGGGCATGTGCCTGACGGTGGAGCCGGGTCTCTACTTCCAGCTCGACGATCTGACGGTTCCGGAGGAGTATCGGGGCATCGGCGTCCGGATCGAGGACGACATCCTGGTCACCGAGGACGGGAACGTGAACCTCTCGGCCCAGTTGCCGCGCACCTCGGACGATGTCGAGAGCTGGATGGCTCAGCTGCGCGGCTAGCGAGTCGGCACAAGACTGGCGGTCAGGTGTCAAGAGGGCCATTTGGGGTACAGCCTGGGAACACGGGCGCGCGCCGACGCGTTGACCGAGTCACATATCTCTGAAAGGAGAGCTCGTGTCCGCCCAATCGACGGACCCTGACGGGCATAGTCCCGGACCACCTCGCCCGCATCTGGCTTATCGCGGCACACGGCGAGGTGGTGTCAGTTGAGTGCCGCACTCGGTTTGCTCGCCGTCCTCGTGTTGACGGCGGGCACCGGTTATTTCGTCGCCCAGGAGTTCGCCTTCGTGGCCGCCGACCGGCTGGCCCTCGGCCGTGAGGCCGCGGCGGGCGACAAGCGCGCCGCGCGGGCCATGAAGGTCCAGGAGCGGCTTTCGTTCATGCTCTCCGGCGCCCAGCTCGGGATCACCGTCACCGGGCTGATCGTGGGTTTCCTCGCCGAGCCGGCGCTGGCCGCGCTGCTCGATCCGGTGGTCGGCGGCTTCGGTCTGCCGGCGGCCGCCGTCAGCGGCATAGCGCTGGCGCTGGCCTTCGCCCTGGCCACCGGCATCCAGATGGTCTTCGGGGAGCTTGCCCCGAAGAACCTGGCGCTTGCCGTGCCCGAGCGGCTGGCGAAGAGCCTGGCCGCTTCGACGCTGGCCTATCTGCGGGTGGCCGGGCCGCTGATCCGGGTCTTCGACACCGCCGCCAACCGGCTGCTGCGTCGGATCGGCATCGAGCCGGTCGAGGAGCTGCACCACGGGGCGACGCTGGAGGAGCTTGGCCATCTGATCGACGAGTCCCACGAGCACGGTCAGCTGCCGAGCGAGACGGCCGAGCTGCTGGACCACGCGCTGGAGTTCTCCGAGCGCAATCTGGCCGAGGTGATGGTGCCGCGGGTCGAGGTCAACTCGGTGCGCGCGCTCGCCCCGGCCTCCGAGGTGGTGGAGCTGATCAGGGACCACGGCCATTCGCACTATCTGGTGATCGGCGACCGGATCGACGACATCGTCGGGGTGGTCGGGGTGCGTGAGCTGATGCGGCTCAGCCCCGAGCGGATCACCCGCCGCACGGCCGGCGCGCTGGCCAGGCGCGCGGTGCTGCTGCCCGACACCCTGCCGCTGCCGGGCGCGATGGAGCAGATGCAGGCGGCGGGCGAGGAGTTCGCCGCGGTGCTGGACGAGTACGGCGGGCTCGCCGGGATCGTCACGCTTGAGGACATCGCCGAGGAGCTGGTCGGGGAGATCGCCGACGAGAGCGATCTGGTCGAGGAGCTGGCCGTGCCCGACGGCACCGGCTGGCTGGTGGACGCCGGCCGGCGGGTGGACGAGGTGGCCGAAGCCACGGGTCTGCCGCTGCCCACGGACGACTCGTTCGAGACGGTGGCCGGTCTGGTGATCGAGCACTGCGGTCGGTTCCCGGCCGTGGGCGATCGGATCGAGGTCGCGTTGAGCGACGGTCGGGGCGCGGTGCTTGAGGTGCTGGCCCTGGATCGCCGGGTGCCGGAGCGGATACGGCTCCAGGCGCTGCCGGCGGTTCCCGAGGCCGCGTCCGAGGATCGGGCGACGCCGGTGCGGAAGGTGGCCGCCGAGGCCACGCCGGCACTGACCAGTCAGCGGGAGGGACAGCCTTCATGAGCCCCGGAATGGCCGCGGCGGTCACCCTGGTGCTGCTGATCGGCAGTGGTTTCTTTGTCGCGGCCGAGTTCGCCCTGGTGGCCGCCAAGCGGCATCGGGTGGAGACGGCGGTGGCCGAAGGGCAGCGCGGCGCCAAGGCCGCGCTGGCCGGGATGCAGGAGCTGTCGCTGATGCTGGCCGGTGCCCAGCTGGGCATCACCGCCTGCACGTTGGGCCTGGGCAGCATCTCCAAGCCGGCCATCTCGCACGAGGTGGATCCGGTGCTGCACAGCCTGGGCCTGCCCACCAGCCTCTCCTATGGCATCGCCTTCGTCTTCGCGATGTCGGTGGTGGTCTTTCTGCATATGGTCGTCGGCGAGATGGCGCCCAAGTCCTGGGCGATCTCCCGGCCCGAGCGTTCGGCGATGTTGCTCGCGCCGCCGTTCCGCGCGACGGTGCGCGCGGTCCGGCCGCTGATCTGGGTGCTCAACAAGATCAGCAACGGGCTGGTCCGGCTCTGCCGGGTCGAGCCGCGCGAGGAGCTGACCAGCGTCAACGACCGGGAGCAGCTGACCCATCTGGTCGCCGAGTCCCAGCGGTTGGGGCTGATCAGTGAGGCCGACTCCGGTCTGATCAGGCGCTCGCTGACCGAGCCCCAGTCGCCGGTCGGCGCGTTCCAGGTGCCGGCGCGGGAGATCGTCTCGGTGCCGGCGACGGCGGGCGCGGACGCCATCCTGGCCGCGGCCTCGGCCAGCGACCACACCCGGCTGCTGGTCGCGGACGGCGAGCGGGTGGTCGGCTCGGTGCACGCGCGGGACGCCGTGGTGGCCAGGGCGCGTGGGCAGCGGACGACGGCCGCCGAGCTGGCCCGGCCGGTGCCGGAGCTGACCGCCGAGGACACGGTCGCCTTCGCCGTCGAGCAACTGCGGCAGCGGCGCGCGTCGTTGGCCGTGGTGCGGGACGCCGAAGGCCGGTTGACCGGCCTGATCAGCCTGGACGATCTGCTGGTGCGGCTGATGACGCCCCAGCCGTCCCAGCCGTCCTAGCGGAGCCGGCCGTCCCCGGCCGAACACGACGGAGGGCCGTGGCAGTCGCTGCCACGGCCCTCCGTGCTGCGTGCTGCTGCCCGCTGTTCGGTCAGCCGACGGAGACCGACTCGATGACGATGTCCTCGACCGGGCGGTCGCCCGGCTCGGTCTCGGTGCCGGCGATGGCGTCCACCACGGCGCGGCTCTCGTCGTCGGCCACCTCGCCGAAGATGGTGTGCATGTTGTTGAGGTGCTCGGTGGGCGCGACCGTGATGAAGAACTGCGAGCCGTTGGTGCCGGGGCCCGAGTTGGCCATGGCCAGCAGATAGGGCTCCTCGAAGGTCCGGCCCGACTCGAACTCGTCGACGAACTGGTAGCCGGGGCCGCCGGTGCCGTTTCCGGCGGGGTCGCCGCCCTGGATCATGAAGCCGTCGATGACCCGGTGGAAGACGGTGCCGTTGTAGAGCGGGGCGTCGCCCTCCTGGCCCTGCCAGGGGAGCGTGCCGTCGGCCAGGCCGACGAAGTTGGTGACGGTCAGCGGTGCCTCGTCGGGGAAGAGCGTGACGGTGATATCGCCCTCGCTGGTGTGCAGCACCGCGCTGGTCACGTCCGTCGGCTCCACCCCGGCCGGGCCTTCCAGCGCCGGCTGTTCCTCGGTTCCCTCGTCGCCAGGCGCCGACTGCTCGTCGCCGGGGGTCGCGGAGCTCTCGGAACCGTTGCCGTCCTGTCCGCCGCCGCCCCCGTCCCCGTCGTCGGAGTCAGAACCGCACGCGGTCAGCAGCCCGAGGCAGAGCAGTGCCGTGGCCAGTCGCCGTGGGGAACGGATCATCTGACATGCCTTCCAATGCGGGGTGGGTGAGAACAAACAGGCTCATCATGCCTCACTGCTTCCCCCTGCGCCTCCCCCCGGGACGGGGAGAAACGGTGGTGACCGGTGGTGAACGATTACCACCCCCCACACCGAACGTTGCCGGTCAGCCACTCCGGGTAATTGCCCTTGTTAATCTGGGCCGCCCGGGTCGCAGCAGCGCTCGGGTCGCCCCCACCGGAAACGCGCCGCCATGATCTCTCTCGCGCTGGGTCCCGCCTGGTTGGACCCGCAACAGCTCATTCAGACCTTCGGCCTGATCGGCATTCTTCTGGTGGTGTTCGCCGAATCCGGCCTGCTGATCGGTTTCTTTCTGCCGGGCGATTCTCTGCTCTTCACCACGGGGCTGCTGGTCGCCGGTGGCCGCTATCTGCATCACCCGCTGTGGCTGGTCTGCCTGCTGATCGTGATCGCGGCCGTGGTCGGCGATCAGGTCGGCTATCTCTGCGGCCGGAAGGCGGGCCCGGCGTTGTTCCGGCGGCCGAACTCGCGGCTCTTCAAGCAGGAGAACGCGGCGAGGGCGCGGGCCTTCTTCGCCAGACACGGCCCCAAGTCCCTGGTCATGGCCCGTTTTGTGCCGGTGGTGCGGACCTTCACCCCGATCGTCGCCGGGGTGAGCGCGATGGCCTACCGGCCGTTTGTGATCTTCAATGTGCTCGGCGGAACGCTCTGGGGAGCCGGGGTGACGCTCCTCGGCGCCTCGCTCGGCAAAGTGGCTTTTGTGCACGACAACATCGAGGCGATGCTTGTCGGGATCGTGCTGCTCTCGGTGCTGCCGATCGCGGTGGAACTGCTGCGGGCGCGCAGGGGCGCGGGACGACCACCGACGGTGGCACCGGCGGCGGGCGGCCAGCCCGAAGCGCCCCCGGCCGATCCCGGCCAGGGCCAACCCGTCCAGCCCTGAGCCGTCCGGCGCGGCCGCGCCGGAGGCGTGGGCTCAGCTCTGCTGGGTGGTCGGCTTGACCTCGTCCACCGGGCGGGCGCTCGTCACATCGCCGGGCGCGGCCTGGATCGTCCGGGGCGCGGGCTCCGGCTTCGGCTCCTCCTCGACGTTGGTCGTGGCGGTGCTCGTCTTCGACTCGGACCGCATCGCGTTGGTCTCGCTCTTCAGGATGCGAGCGCTCTTGCCCAGCGATCTGGCCAGGTCAGGCAGCCGCTTCGCACCGAAGACAAGCAGCGCGACGACAAGCAGCAGCAGGATTTCCCTGATTCCGATCTGACCCATGATCCAACCTCCGGCGATGTATCAGCATGTTCCGCACCTTCCGCCACGGTAGCGCGCCGGGGGCCGAGAAGACAGAAGTCCCGGAGCCATATCCGTTCCGGTCCGCCGCACCGGGCCAGCAGATGACCACGACACGGCGGCGGGCAGGACCCGTGGAACCCGGGGTACTTCAGACGTTCACTCCGAAGTCGCTGGCGATCCCCGCCAGGCCCGAGGCGTACCCCTGACCGACGGCGCGGAACTTCCACTCGCTGCCGCGCCGGTACAACTCGCCGAAGATCATGGCGGTTTCGGTGGCCGCGTCCTCGCTCAGGTCGTAGCGGGCGATCTCGGCGCCGCCGGCCTGGTTGACCACGCGGATGAACGCGTTCTGCACCTGGCCGAAGCTCTGCTGCCGGGCGTGCGCGTCATGGATGGAGACCGGGAAGACGATCTTGGAGACCTCCGGCGGAACGGCGGCCAGGTTGACCTTGATCGACTCGTCGTCCCCGTCGCCCTCGCCCGTGAGGTTGTCCCCGGTGTGCTCCACCGAACCGTCCGGGCTGGTCAGGTTGTTGTAGAAGACGAAGTGCCCGTCGGAGATGACCTTCCCCGAGTCGTCACACACCAGGGCACTGGCGTCCAGGTCGTAGTCCGTGCCGGTGGTCGTGCGCACGTCCCACCCCAGGCCGACGACCACGGCGGTCAGCCCGGGCGCCTCCTTGCTCAGTGAGACATTGCCTCCCTTGGAAAGCGAAACTCCCACGTTCTCCTCCTGAACTCGCTGCTCGTGCTCTCGCTCCGGGGGCACCGGGAGCGCTGCCGAAAATCTACAACACTGTAGAAGCAGGCCGACGGGCCTGATCTCCGCATACCCCACCTCGTTACGATGACCCACGGCGGCGGCAGTTTGGAGTGGTGGTGGACGCGACGGCGGATGGGGGGCCCGGCCCGCGCAAACGGGGCCGCGGCGAGCTGGAAGCCCAGGTGCTGGCGACGCTACGGCTGGCGCCCGGGCCCGTGACGGCGGGCTGGGTCCGGGAGCAGTTGGACGGCCTCGCCTACAGCACCGTGATCACCATCCTGACCCGGCTGCACGAGAAGCACGCGGTCTGCCGGGAACGCGCGGGGCGTTCGTTCCTGTGGACCCCGGCGGCGGACGAGGCGGGCCTTGCCGCGCTGCGGATGCGCCGGGTGCTGGAGGGCCGGGAGGACAGGGACGCCGTGCTGGCGAGCTTTGTGACCGCCCTCACCCCGGACGACGAACGGCTGTTGCGCCGGCTGCTCAACCCCGGCCAGGCGCCGGACGGGGAGTGAGGCGGCATGGGATGGATGGTGCTGCTTCCGCTGGTGGCGCCCCTGACGGCGCTGCCGATCGGGAAGTTGGCCGAGCAGCAGTCCCATCCACGCGCCGCCGTCCGGCTGTTGACGTCCGTCTCCGTGGTGCTGGCCTCGTGCAGCACGCTCTCGCTGGTGCTGCTCGCCGTGGTGGGCACCGCCCAACTCCCCGGCAACCCGCTGCCGGACAGCTGGTCGAACCCGGAGGTCAGGGCCGCCGTTCCCTATGACGCGACGCTGGGCATCGCGGCCATCGTGCTGTTGACGGCGATCCTCGCCGCCGTCGGCGGCGCGCTGCTGCGGCGGGCACGGACGCGCGTCCTGGCCCGCCGGGCGCTGGCCGGGCTGCCGTCGAGCGCCAACCCGGCCGTGCTGCCCGACCAGCATCCGTACGCCTACGCGCTGCCAGGCGGTCGAGGGCGGCCGGGGCGGATCGTGGTCTCCAGCGGGATGCGGGCCGGGCTGAGCGCCGACGAGTACCGGGCGCTGCTGGCCCATGAGCGGGCCCATCTGGCCGGCCGCCACCACCGTTATCTGCTCGCCGGCGAACTGGCCGCCCGCGCCCACCCGTTGCTCACACCGCTGCGCGGCGCCGCCGCCTATGCGACGGAGCGGTGGGCGGACGAGGACGCGGCCAGCGCGGTGGGCGACCGGGGGCTGACCGCGCGGGCGGTCGGCCATGCCGCGCTGGTGGGGCGCCCGCCGGCGGGGCTCGGCGGCCCCGGCTTCGCGGCGGGGCCCGTGCCCCGCCGGGTGGCGGCGCTGCTGCGCCCCGACCCGCCGGCGCACAGCTGGCCACCGCCGAACACCAGGGCCGGCCTTGCCGCGCTGATAGCGACGGCGGGCACCGCGGCCTCCGCGCTCTCGGCCCTCAACGCGGCCGTGGCGCTCTTCCTGGTGCTGAAGGCCGCGACCCCGCTCTGAGCGGGCGCCAGGGCGCCCGCCCGCTCCTCGCCTACAGGTCGAACTCGGCCGGCGGCAGGCCCAACGTGTGGCAGGCCTGCTTGACCAGGGCCCGCTCGCCGGCGTCGAAGTCGCCGTCGGCGCCGCCGATCACGATGCCGATCTGGATCACCGCGCGCGCCTCGGCCGGCTTCTTCTTCGCCTTGCCGATCTCCTGCAGCACGCTGACCTTGCCCAGCTCGAAGTCGGCGATCAGCTGGTCGAGATAGCCGTCGAAGCGACGCTGCAGATCGTCGGGCGCGAAGTTCTGCAGGACCTCGTTGCTGGTGATCAGCTGGGACACCCGGCGGCGCTCGGCCGGATCGATCTGCCCGTCGGCGGCGGCGACCAGCGCGCACATCGCCATGCTGGCGTCGCGGAAGGCACCGCTCTTCAGATCGTTCTTCTTGGCGTTGAGCTGGGTCTGCATCGAGGACGCGGACTCCTTGATTCGATCCCACAGTGCCATAGCCACTCCAAAGGGTTATTTCTACGCCTCTGGAGAACGTAGCAGCTCGACGATCACCGAGCGGGCCTCGCCCCCCTTTTGAGAACCTTGACCCAAACCTTACGAAGCTTTCAACAGGGCTGCGTCCTCACGCCACTTGAGGATCTTGTCAAAGGTGACGACGGCGCCGCCGCTGCCCGGTTGGTTCCCGAAGCGGACGCGGTCGGCAAGCGCCTCGATCAGCAGCAGCCCGCGCCCGCCCGGCAGCAGCTCGGGCTCGGCGGCGGGCAGCGCCTGGCGCCCGTGCGGGAAGCCGGGGCCGCTGTCCGTGACCTCGATGCGGCACATGTCGCCGTAGATCGAGGCGGTGACCCGATAGACCTCGGAGACGCCGCCGCCGTGCTGGACGGCGTTGGCGCAGGCTTCCGACAGCGCGACGGACAGCTCGTGGGAGATGTCGCCATCCACCCCCGCCGTGTCCATGGCGCCGAGCAGCAACCGTCTGGCCAGCGGAACGCTGGCCGCCTCACGGCGGAGTTGCAGAGACCACCAGATGCTCATGCTCCAGCCTCCTGGCCACGGCTCGACATATCCTTAGGTATTGCCTACCCACCCGTCCCGTAAGCGTGTGATTGACCCAACACACCCCATTCGGCGGATGGCGCGGGAGACATTGGTCGATATGGGCTGTCCCCACTGAGGATGAGGCGCGGCACAGGTGTACGAGTCGTGTCCCCTCGGGGTCGGCTGTCGGTGCTCGGTGCGATGATGTTCTGGCCATGCGTGCCGGAGCCGATCTGCGTCTGCTGAGGGCCGCGGTGTTCGCCGCGGCCTCCGCCACGTTGGCCGCCGCCGGGCATCTCTCCGGCGGCGGGCCCGGTGTTCCGCTGTGGGCGCTGGCTCTGGGCTGGCTCGCGGTGTTGGCGTTCGCCTGCTGTTTCGCGGGCCGGGAGCGCCGTTCCTGGCCGGCCATCGCGCTCGTTCTGGCCGCCGCCCAACTCCTGCTCCACCTGCTCTACTGCCTCGGCCAGCATCTCGCCGCCGGCCCCCCGAGCGGGGGCGGGCACGGCGGTGCCATCGAGCTGGCCGGCCGGCTGGTCTGCGGCGACCACGCGGCGTCGCTCACCGAAGGGGACGCCCGCCAGCTGCTCAGCGACAGCGGGTTGAGCCCCGATCATCCGGCCGGGCATCTCGCCGGCCATGCCGCCGGCGGCGTGGGTGACGCGCTGCTCGGCGGCCTCGGCGCGTTGGCCTCCTGGCCGATGCTGCTCGGCCATCTGCTGGCCGCGTTGGCCACCGGCTGGCTGCTGCGGCAGGGCGAGGCCGCGCTCTGGCAGGTGGTGCGGCTGGCCGGCGCCCGCCCGGTGGCCCCGGAGTGGGCCCACCGGCTGCTGACGGCGCTCGGCCTCTCGCTCGCGCCGCCGTCCACCACGACGCGCCTCCCGTTGGTGCCCCGTCCGGCGCTGGCGCAGGACCATCCCACGCCGGCGACGCGGGGCACCGTGCTGCCCGACGCGGTGATCCGACGCGGGCCGCCGGCCCCCTCGTTCGCCCTCGCGGCCTGAAGCGCACTCCCACTCCGGAAGAACCCGAGAGAACCCCGAGAGAACCCGAAGGAACACGGGACGGGCCGGGAGTGCGGGTCGAGCCGCGCACCCGGTGTCCCGATTGTCCCGGATTCTCCGGCCCTTGACGGCCAGGACGTTGCTGACGTCCCGGCAGCTCCCGGCCGCCGCAGATCCCGGATCCGGGCCCTCCCGTTCCCCCCTGCCCCATCTCGGTTTTTCTCGGTTTTTCCCGGTCCTCGTGGTCCATCGCCCCAGCCGGCGAGCGACCACGCCTCACCATGGAGTGTTCATCAGATGAATCACATCCGGAGCGGTGCTCGTGCCGCCGTCCTGTTGGCCGGCACCGCCGGTCTGTTCGCCCTCGCCGTGCCCGCCCAGGCCCATGTCGGGCTCGACCCGAGCGAGGTCGAGCAGGGCGGCTACACCGTGATCAACGTCAAGGTGCCCAACGAGCGGGACAACGCCTCCACCGTGGAGGTCGAGCTGCATCTGGACCCGGAGTACCCGCTGACCTCGGTGATGCCCCAGCCGGTTCCCGGATGGGATGTCGAGGTCGAGACCGTGGAGCTGGACGAGCCGCTGGAATCGCACGGCAACCAGATCACCGAGGTACCCAGCGTGATCACCTGGTCCGGCGGCGAGATCGCCCCCGGCACCTTCCAGCAGTTCCCGCTCTCCCTCGGCCGGCTGCCCGACACCACCGACCAGCTGGTGCTGAAGGCGATCCAGACCTACGACAACGACGAGGTCGTGCGCTGGATCGACGAGCCGACGGACGACGGTTCCGAGCCGGAGAGCCCGGCCCCCGTCCTCCGGCTCACCCCGGCGAGCGGCGACGACGGCCATGGCGCGGGCGACGAGACCGCCGACGAGACCGCCGCGGAGACCGACGACGCCCCGGGCGAGTCGGCCGCCACGGAGCAGGCCGCCGCCGATGACGACGGAAGCAAGGCCGACACCACGGCCCGCGTCCTGGGCGGCATCGGCATCGCGGTCGGCGTCGCCGGCGTCGCCTTCGGCGTGCTCGCGGGCCGCCGCCGCTCGGCCGACTGACCCGTCCGCACTCCACGCGTGGGGCGGGGTGTTCCCGCCCCGCCCCACGTTCCTCCTCAAGCACTGGAACACAGCACAGACATGCGCACACGCACCCTGCGAACCGGCCTGCTCACCCTGGCCATCGCCGCCGCCCTGACGGCCTGCGGCTCGGACGACGGCTCCGCCGGCGAGAACGGCGAGGAGTCGTCCGCCGCCGAGATCTCCGCCGGACAGGCGGAGGACGAGGGCACCGTCCTCGACACCCCGTTCGCCAAGCCCGAGCTGGTGCTCACCGACACCGAGGGCCAACCCTTCGATCTGGTCGAGGAGACGGCGGGCCACCCCACGCTGCTCTACTTCGGCTACACCAACTGCCCGGACGTCTGCCCGCTGACCATGAGCAACATCGCGGTGGCCGCGTCCAATGTCCTCACCCCCGAACAGCGCGCGGAGCTGCGGGTGGTGTTTGTCACCACCGACCCGGAACGGGACACCCCCGAATCGCTCGGCGCCTGGCTGGACGGCGTCGACCCCGAGTTCATCGGTCTCTCCGGCGACTTCGAGCGGATCCAGGAGGCCGCCAGAAGCGTCGGCGTCGCCATCGAGCCGTCCTACGAGGAGGAGAACGGCGACATCGTCTCCACCCACGGCACCCAGGTGCTGGCCTTCCTCCCCGGGGACGACATGGGCCATGTCCTCTATACCGAGGGCGTCACCCTGGAGACCTTCGAACGCGATCTGCCCAGGCTCACCGAAGGGGAGCTGCCATGAGCGGCCCCGCCCCGAGAGGCGCGCGGCCGCTCGCCGCGCTGCTGCTGGCCGGGGCGCTCGCCACCGGCTGCACCGGCGACGAGAGCGCGGACGAGGGCGGCGCCGAGCCCGCCGTCGGGCCCCGGCTCGCCGTCAGCGACGCGTATATCCCGGAGCCGGTCAACGCCGAGGTGGCGGGCGGGTTCCTCGTCCTGCGCAACGAGGGGGACGCCGACGACGAACTGGTCGGCGTCAGCAGCGAGCTGACCGAGACGGTCGAGATCCACCAGACCGTCGACAACGCCATGCGGCAGGTGGACGGGCTGCCCGTACCGGCCGGCGGCACCCTGCGGCTGGAGCGGGGCGGCGACCATCTGATGTTCCTCGACCTCAGGGAGCCGATCGCCGAGGGCGACACGGTCTCCGTCGAACTGCGCTTCGCCACCTCGGCCCCGCTCACCGTCGAGGTCCCGGTCGAAGCCGCCACCCACACCGGGGAGTGAGCCCGCCATGACCACCGCCATCGCCCGTCCCCTGACCCTCCTGCTGCTGACCGCGGGCGCGCTCGCGGCGCTGCTGCTGGGTGCCACCCCGGCCGCCGCGCACGCCAGCCTGACCGGCAGCACCCCGGGGGACGGCGAGGTGGTGGCCACGGCCCCGGCCGAGGTCGGCCTCACCTTCTCCGAACCGGTCTCGCTGTCGGACGACGACGGCATCCGGGTGCTCGACCCCGAGGGGGAACGGGTCGACACCGGGGGCGTCGTCCAGGGCAACGGGAGCGGCGGCGCCGGCTATGCCGTCGCGCTCCGCCCCGACCTCGCCAACGGCACCTACACGGTGGCCTGGCAGGCCGTCTCCAACGACAGCCATCCGATCGCCGGCGCCTTCACCTTCTCCGTCGGCGCCCCGTCCGAGACCAGCGTCGCGCTCCCCGAGGGCAACCCGGGCGACGGCCTGGTGGGGCTGCTCTACGACATCTTCCGCTACGCCGCCTACACGGGCTTCCTGCTGCTGGTCGGCCCCGGCGCCTTCGCGCTGCTCTGCTGGCCGGGGGCGGCCGGGGCGCGCGCCGCGCAACGGGTCACCCTGATCGGCTGGTTGACGTTGAGCGTCGCGACGGCGGTGCTGTTGCTGCTGCGGATCCCGTACACCACGACCGGCGAACTGGCGGACGTCCTCGACCTGGACGGCCTCGCGGAGGTCGTCGACTCCCGGGCCGGCACGGCGCTGTTGACGCGGCTGGTGCTGCTCTCGGCCACCGCGCTGTTCGTCGCGCTGCTGCACGGGCGGTTCGCCCGCGCGCACGCGGCGGGGGACACCACCACGGTCAGGGACCTGCGGTTCGGCCTGGGCGTCGGCGGCGCGGCACTGGCCGTGGGGCTGGCCGCCACCTGGGCGATGGCGGAACACGCGGCCACCGGGCGCCAGACGCAGCTGGCGATCCCGGCCGACATCGTCCATCTGCTGGCGGTCGGCTGCTGGTTGGGCGGGCTGGTGACCCTGCTGGTACTGCTGCGCGGCGACTCCCCACCACCGACGAACGCGGTACGCCGCTTCTCCGCCCTCGCCCTCACCAGCGTGACGGCCCTGGCGGTCACCGGCATCTACCAGAGCTGGCGCCAGGTGGGCAGCGTCTCGGCCCTCTTCGACACGGCCTACGGCCGCCTGCTGATCGCCAAGGTCGCACTGATCACGCTCCTCCTGGCCACCGCATGGATATCCCGCCACTGGACCGCCACCCTGACGGGCAGCCACACCACGGTCCGCTCCGCGGCCGGCTCCGCGGGCGGCTCCGCCGGTGGGACGGCGGGCGGCTCCGCGGGCGGCTCCGTCGGTGGGGCGGCGGACGAAAGCGGGCCGGCCGGTGGCAAAGCGGCGGGTGGCTCCGCCGGTAAGGCAGCGGACGAAAACGAGCCGGCCGACGGCAAAGGGGCCGGAGCAACGGACAAGCCGGCAGCCGGACATGCCGCCGAAGGCGAAACACTCGCCGGAACGGCCAGCGAGCGGAAGGCAGAAGGCGACCCGCCCAGCGAGCCGGAGCCCGACGACGGACCAGCCGGCGAGCCGAAGGCCGACGACGGACCGGCGAACGGCATGGCCGCCGACGGCGGGACAGCTGGCGGCGGCGGGACGGCCGGCGGACCGGCAGACGCAGCTACCGCCGGGAGCAAGGCAACCGACAACGGACCAACCGCCGAAGGCAAACCAACCAGCCGCCCGCAGGACACCAGCGGCACGGCCGCCAACGGCAGGCCGGAGGCCACCAGCGAGACGGCCGGCGGGCCGACCGACCAGGCGACAGCAGAAAGCCGGCCGCAGGCCAACGGCGGGACGGCCGGCGAAGCAACAGGAGCCGCCGCTCAAGGCAACACAGCCAGCGGGCCGACCGACCAGACGGCAGCAGGAAGCGGGCCGCAGGCCAACGGCGAGACGGCCGGCGAAGCAACAGGAGCCGCCGCTCAAGGCAACACAGCCAGCGGGCCGACCGACGCCGACGGCCAACCGGCCGGCAGGCCGGAGGCCGACGACGGACCGGTGGACGGCATGGCCGCCGAGGGCGAACCGGCCGGCGGGCCGACCGACCAGGCGACAGCAGAAAGCGGGCCGCAGGCCAACCGCGAATCCGCCGCCGACGGCACCGCCGGCGGAGCGACAGCCCGGGGCAAGGCAACCGACAACGGACCAACCGCCGAAGGCGAACCGACCAGCCGGCCGCAGGCCACCAGCGGCATGGCCGCCAACGGCAGGCCGGAGGCCAAGGACAGGCCAGTGGACGGCACGGCCGCCGACGGCGAGACGGCCAGCGGACCGACCGACCAGGCGACAGCAGAAAGCGGGCCGCAGGCCAACCGCGAACCCGCCGCCGACGGCACGGCCGGCGGACCAGCCAGCGGGCCGCAGGCCAACCGCGAACCCGTCAGTGTGGGGCGGGCGAAGGAGTTGGCGCGGCAGCGGGCTGCTGTGGCCCGCGCGGCCAGCGCTCGGCGGCGGGGGGCGGATCCGGCGCGGGTCGGCCTGCGGCGTTCGGTGCTGTTGGAGGCGGGCATCGCGGCCGTCGTGCTCGCGGTCACCACCGCGCTCACCGCCACCACGCCGGCCCGTACCGAGGCGGCCGCGCCGGCCATGCCCGAGGCCACCGAGTCGGGGCCGGTCTCGGTGCCCTATGACACCGGCGGCCCGTCCGGGTCGGGTACGGCGACACTGGAGCTGACACCGTCCGCCGTCGGGGAGAACGCGTTGCACATCCTGCTCGCCGACCCCGACGGCCGGCCGGCCGGGGCGGAGGAGGTCAGGGTCAGCCTCACCCTGCCGGCGGAGGAGTTGGGCCCGCTGCGGCACGAGCCGGCCCAGGTGACGGTCGGGCACTGGACGGCGTCCGAGGTGTCGCTGCCGCGTCCGGGAGAGTGGGACGTGGCGTTGACCATCCGTACCTCCGAAATCGACCAGACCACCGAGACCGTCACCCTGACCGTCCCGAGCACCATTCCAAGCAGCATTCCGAGCACCACTCCGAACGAAACAGAACCCGATCAGCCATGAACCACCCTCATCTCTCCCGTCGTCGGCTGTTGGGCACCGCAGGCGCCGCCGGAGCCGTCGGGCTCGTGGGCGGCGTCGTCGGCGGGGCCGTCGGGCACGCCGCCGCGACCGAGCCCGGTGGGCCGGCGCTCAGCACCGTGGGCAGCACGGCGGTGCCGTTCCACGGCGTCCGCCAGCCGGGCATCACCACGCCCATGCAGTCCAGGGGGCATCTGGTCGCGTTCGATCTGGCGCCGGACGCCGGCCGCGCCGGCGCGGCCGGGCTGATGCGGCGGTGGTCGACGTTGGCCGCCGGGCTGATGGCCGGCGACCGGCTCGACGCCTCGACCGGCGTGGCGGCCGACGCCGGCCCGTCCTCGTTGACCTTCACCTTCGGCTTCGGGCACGGCTTCTTCGACGCCACCGGGCTGGTGGCGCAGCGCCCCGCGGCGCTGGCCCCGCTGCCGGTGTTCTCGAACGACGAGCTGGATCCGGCGCGTTCGGACGGGGATCTGTGGGTGCAGATCGGCGCCGACGACCCGCTGGTCGCGTTCGACGCGCTGCGGCAGCTGCAGCGCGCCGCCGAGGGGACGGCGGCGGTCCGGTGGCAGATGGCGGGCTTCAACCGCAGCCGGGGGGCGACCGCGGGCGAGATGACCACCCGCAATCTGATGGGCCAGATCGACGGCACCAACAATCCGGATCCGGAGGACACCGACGCCGGCCGGCGTCTCTTCGTTCCCGGGGACGGCGAGCCGGCGTGGATGGCGCATGGCTCCTACGCGGTGGTGCGGCGCATTCGGATGCTGCTGGACGACTGGGAGACGCGGCCGGTCGAGGAGCGGGAGCGGGTGCTGGGCCGTCGGGTCTCGGACGGCGCGCCGCTCACCGGCGGCGAGGAGCGGACGCCGGTCGATCTGGCGGCGACCGGCCCCGACGGTTCGCCGGTGATCGCGGCCAACGCGCATGTCCGGGTGAGTGCGCCGGAGACCAACGGCGGCGCCACCATGCTGCGCCGCCCGTTCTCCTATCACGACGGGACGCGCGAGGACGGCGCCCCGGACGCCGGGCTGTTGTTCGTCTGCTGGCAGGCGGATCCGGCGCGTTCGTTTGTCACGGTGCAGCGGAAGCTGGATCGAGGTGACGCGCTCGGCGCGTTCATCCGGCACGAGGCCAGCGGGCTCTTCGCGGTGCCGGGCGGCGCCGCCGAGGGGGAGTATGTGGGCCAGCGCCTTCTCGAAGGCTGAGCACGGGCGCTTGCCCCCCTTCCGCGCGCATTAACGTGACCGTCATGACTTCTGCGAGCCGCTACACCTACCTCGGTCCCGAGGGCACGTTCACCGAGGCCGCCCTGCGCACCCTGCCCGAGGCGGCGACCCGGTCACTGGTGCCGATGATCTCGGTGCCGGCGGCGTTGGACGCGGTGCGCGGTGGTGAGGCCGCAGGTTCGCTGGTGCCGATCGAGAACTCGGTGGAGGGCGGCGTCTCCGCCACGGTGGACGAACTGGCCAACGGCCGGCCGTTGATGATCTACCGCGAGGTGCTGCTGCCCATCGCGTTTGCCCTGCTGGTGCGGCCGGGCACCTCGCTCGACGAGGTGAAGACGGTCACCGGCCATCCGGTGGCCCAGCCCCAGGTGCGGAACTGGCTGGCGCGGCATCTGCCGAACGCGGTCTGGGAGTCGGCCGCGTCCAACGCGGACGGGGCGCGGCTGGTGCGGGAGGAACGCTTCGACGCGGCGTTCGCCGGCGAGTTCGCGGCGGCGACCTACGGGTTGACGCCGCTGGTCACCGACATCCATGACGCGGAGAACGCGACCACCCGTTTCGTTCTGGTCGGCCGGCCGGCCCGGCCGGCGGCGCCGACCGGCGCGGACAAGACGTCCGTGGTCCTCTGGCTGCATCAGGACCATCCGGGCGCGCTGCTCGAAGTGCTCCAGGAGTTCGCGACGTGCGGGGTCAACTTGACCCGCATCGAGTCGCGTCCCACGGGCAAGGGCATCGGTCAGTACTGCTTCTCGGTGGACTGCGAGGGGCATATCGGGGACCGCAGGGTGGGCGAGGCCCTGATGGGTCTGCGGCGGCTCTGCTCGGATGTGCGCTTTCTGGGTTCCTATCCCCGCGCGGACCAGCTGGGGCCGAATGTGGTGGCCGGCACCTCGGACGAGGACTTCCTGAACGCCGCCGACTGGCTGACCCGGTGCCTGGACGGGCGTCCGGGCCCCGACTGACGGCGAGGGCACCGTCCCTGGCCTGTGGACTGTGCACGGGGTTATCCACAGGCCACCCGCGGTGGCTGTGTATAAGTCGATACGAAGCCCCGCCCGAGGAATCGGGCATTAGCCGCATATGCGGATCTTGACGGCCACATCCCCCAAGGGGTAATGGACCGACTTTCGTCACCCGAATCGCGCCGAATAACTCCTGAGGGCGAGTAAGTTTCCCATAGATTCTCGTAGATTCCCCCGGAAGTGCGTGTGCGCGAGGTTTGCCCGGGGAATTATCCGCCGCGCACCGACCGGGGTGGCCGGCCGTCCCCAGGTCATCCACAGGCGGGCCCGTCAGCCTGTGGATAACTTGATCGGTTTCCGTGGACGACCGACGGAACAACGCCCGCGAACGGTCGCCGGGGAGCCGACCCGGGGGCTCTCGATTTTCTCCGCTTGCCTCGCATATCGGGCCAAATAGCCCGCCCGCTCTCCGCGGCTGCCGGCCCCGTCTTTTCCGTTTCCACACCGGAGGGGGTGCCCCGGTAGCCTGTCTGCGTGATTGACCTTCGACTGCTCCGAGAGAACCCCGACCTCCTGCGCGCCTCGCAGCGCGCCCGTGGCGAAGACGTCGGCCTGGTGGACAGTCTGCTGTCCGCCGACGAGCGGCGAAGGTCGTCCGGCACCCGCTTCGACGAGCTGCGCGCCGAGCAGAAGCGGCTGGGCAAGCTTATCCCCCGCGCGCAGGGCGAGGAGAAGACCGAACTGCTCGCCCGCGCCGGCGAGTTGTCCCAGGCGGTCAAGGCGGCCGACGCCGAACGCGAGACGGCGAACGCCGAGGCCGGCGAGCTGCTGCTCAAGCTCTCCAACGTCGTGCACCCGGACGTCCCGGTGGGCGGCGAGGACGACTTCACGGTCCGCGAGACCCATGGCGAGATCAGGGACTTCGAGGCCGAGGGGTTCACCCCCAAGGACCACCTTGAGCTGGGTCAGGCGCTGGGCGCCATCGACACCGAGCGGGCCGCCAAGGTCTCGGGCGCGCGCTTCGCCTATCTGACCGGCGTGGGCGCGCTGTTGGAGCTGGCCCTGGTCAACGCGGCGGTCGCGCAGGCCACGGCCGCCGGGCTCGTCCCCATGGTGACGCCGGCGCTGGTCAGGCCGCGCGCCATGGAGGGCACCGGCTTCCTGGGCCAGGCCGCCGACGGCGTCTACCACCTCGCCGAGGACGACTACTACCTGGTCGGCACCTCCGAGGTCCCGTTGGCCGCCTACCACCTGGACGAGATCATCGAGGCGGACCGGCTGCCGCTGCGCTACGCCGGCATCTCGCCCTGCTTCCGGCGCGAGGCCGGCTCCTACGGCAAGGACACCAGGGGCATCTTCCGCGTCCACCAGTTCACCAAGGTCGAGATGTTCTCCTTTGTCGCCCCCGAGGAGGCGGAGAACGAGCTGGAGCGGCTGCTGGCCTGGGAGAAGCAGTGGCTGACCGCCCTTGAGCTGCCGTTCCGGGTGATCGACGTGGCCAGCGGCGATCTCGGCGCCTCCGCCAGCCGCAAGTACGACTGCGAGGCCTGGCTGCCGACGCAGGGCCGCTATCGCGAGCTGACGTCCACCTCCAACTGCACGGAGTTCCAGGCGCGTCGGCTCCAGGTGCGGATGCGCGAGGACGGCAGGACCCGCCCGGTGGCCACCCTCAACGGCACGCTCTGCGCGGTGTCCCGCACCATCGTGGCGCTGCTGGAGAACCACCAGCTGGCGGACGGCTCGGTGCGGGTGCCCGAGGCGCTGCGGCCGTTCCTCGGCGGTCGCGAGGTGCTTGAGCCGGTCGCGGCATGACCCGACCGGGTTCCACGGGCGTCCTCCCCTATCGGCTGATAGCCACCGATCTGGACGGCACGCTGCTGCGCGGCGACAAGACGGTGTCGCCGCGCACCAGGGAAGCGCTGCGCGCCGTGCGGGAGGCCGGCGCCCACCATGTGGTGGCGACGGGCCGCAGCGTCGCGTGGACCAGGGACATCCTGCGGGACCTCGGCTACCGGGGGTTGGCCGTCTGCGGCCAGGGCGCCCAGCTCTACCACGCGGGCGAGGAACGAATCCTCACCTCGGTCACCCTCGACCGCTTCCTGGCGCAGACGGTGGTCGCCAAGCTGGAGGCGGCCCTGGGCCCGCTCGCGGTGGCGGCCAACCGGGACGGGCTGGCCGGCGAGGTGATCCTGGACGAACGGTTCCGCGCCAGCCCGGGCCGGGGCTTCCGGGAGGATCCGGGCCGCGATCCCTGGCCGGTCGGAGACCGCTCCGTCCTCTTCGCCGAACCCCTCATCAAGCTGTATCTGCGCCATCCCACGCTGGGCGACGACGCGTTGGCGGCGGCCGCGCTGGAGGAGGTAGGCGGCCTGGTGAGCCTGACCGTCTCCGGCGAGGATCTGGTCGAGGTGCTGCCACTGGGGCTCGACAAGGCCAGGGGCCTCTCGCTGGCCGCCCGCCGGCTGGGCACCAGGGCCGCCGAGACGATCGCCTTCGGCGATATGCCCAACGATGTCGCCATGTTGGACTGGGCCGCGCACGGCGTGGCCATGGCCAACGCGCACCCCGCCGTCAAGGAGATCGCCGACGAGGTGACCCTCGGCAACGACGCGGACGGCGTCGCGCTGGTCCTCGAAAGGCTGCTCCTCCCGACCTCGTAGCCCACGCGCCGGGCCCGGGAAGGGGCTCTGGCCTGGGAACCGGCAGGTGTCAAGCACCGTCGAACGCGCAGTAGCGGAGCCGTGTTCACCCCTGGGGGGGGCTTGTGAAGGTCGTTTTTCTGCTCAACAACGCCTATGGGATCGGCGGGACCATTCGGTCCGTCGCCAATCTCACGGCGTCGCTGGCCGATCGGCACACCGTGCGGATCGCCAGTCTCTACCGCTCCCGCAGGACGCCGAGTCTGCGGTTCGACCCGAGGGTGCGGATCACCCCGCTGATCGACCTGCGCGAGGGGGCGCGCGATGCCGAGGGGCAGGGGCCGGTCGCGGAGCGGCCCAGCGAGGTGTTCGCCGATCTGCCGATGAACTACGGCAAGGTGGCGCCGTCCGTACTCAGCGACCAGAGGTTGGGGGACTTCCTGGCGCGGGTGGACGCGGATGTGGTGGTGGGCACGCGGCCGGTGTTGAACGCCTATCTGGCGCGTCTCGGCCAGTCGCGCTATCTCCGGGTGGCGCAGGAGCACATGACGTACGACACCCGGCTGCCGGCGGCCAGAAAGGTGCAGTTGGCGGCGGTTCGGGAGTTGGACGCGCTGGTCTGTGTCTCGGCCGCCGACACCGCCAGATACGCCTCGGTGCTGGGGGAGCACGGCGCCAAGGTGCGGTGCGTGCCCAACTGTTCGCCCGCCCCGACGGTGCCCCTGTCCACCGGCGACTCCAGGATGATCGTGGCGGCCGGCCGGTTGGCCCGGGTGAAGCGTTACGACCGACTGATCGACGCGTTCGCCGAGTTGGCGCCGGAGTTCCCCGACTGGGAGCTGCGCGTCTACGGTCGCGGCACGGAGCGCGACCGGCTGCGGGAGCGTATCGCGTACCACGGACTGCACAACCGGGCGCGGTTGATGGGCGCGGCGTCGCCGATCGAGACGGAGTGGGCCAAGGGCGCGGTGGCGGCCGTCTCGTCGGACGCGGAGTCCTTCGGGCTGACCATCGTGGAGGCCATGCAGTGCGGGGTCCCGGTGGTGGCGACCGACTGCCCGCACGGTCCCGGGGAGATCATCACCGACGGGGAGAACGGGGTGCTGTCCCCGCTGGAGGGCGGCAGCAAGGCGCTGGCCGAGGCGCTGCGCCCGCTGCTCGCGGACGAGGGGACGCGGCGCCGGCTGGCGGCGCGGGGCCGGGAGTCGGCCGCCGCCTACGAACCGCCGGCGATCGCCCGTCGCTACGAGGAGTTGTTCCGGGAGCTGGCGCCGGGCGCCTCGACCGCCGGCGCCGTTCCGCCGCCGGGGGCGCGGGGCGGGCGGCTGGGCGGGCTGCTGCGCGCGCTGCGCTCGTCGCCGCCGCCCGAGGGCCGGCCCCGTGGGTACGGGGAGAGCGAGGCGGACGGTGGGCTGCGCGTCGCGCTTGACCCGGCATCGCTGCCCAAGGGCGAGTTGGAGCTGACGTTGCGGCTGCGGCACGATCCGCTGGGGCGGGAGATCACGGTGCCGCTGCCGAAGGCGCGTGGCCAGCGGCTCGTCGAGACGAGGCTCGGCCCGGGCGAGCTGGAACTGGCCGAGGGCCGCTGGGACTTCTTCGTCGGACGGCGCTCCGGGCGGCGGCTGCGGATGGTCGGCGAGCAGGCGCGGTCGGCGCGGCTGCTCGGCCTGCCGCCCCGGCTGGTGGCGGGCGGCGTCTCGTCGTGGATCCCCTACCGCACCAAGGACGGGAACCTCACGCTGCGCTGCTGGCTGCGCCCGGCGCACGCGGAGGTCGACGAGGTGCTGCTGGGGGAGTCCGAGGTGACCGTCTCGGCACGGCTGATGGGCCCTCGCCGGATCGACGCGGGCGGCTGGACGGCGCATGCCGAGGGGCTGGGCGAACACGGCGGGCACGACTGGACGTTGGGGCGAACCCCTGACGGCGTGGCCGGCGCCGGCGGCCGCGTGCGGCTGCGGATCCCGCTGGCGGAGGCGGTGGCGGCGCATGCCGCGCCCCGGACGGACTGGCGGCTGGTGCTGCGCTCGCCGGACGGCGACTCGGCGCCGCTCGCCCGCGTCGGCGGTGACACGTTCGACCGGCGGGCCTCGGACTACTTCCCCGCGGCGGAGCTGACGCACCCGGAACGCGGGCCCGTTCGGGCCCGGGTGCGTTTCACGGCCGACCACGATCTGGCGCTGACCGTGACCGACGAGCCGACCCCCTGACCGGGGGCCGGCCGCCGGCGACTACGCGTCGCCGGTGACGGTCAGGGCGGCGAGCCGGCGGCCGGCGTACCAGGTGCCGAGCACCGTGGCGGACACCAGCAGCACGGCGGCGAGGGGGAGCGCCACATCGGATGTGACGTCCGAGCCGCTGGCGGCTATCCCCTCGGCCAGGGCCAGCGACCACTGTTGGACGCTGAGCACCCGCACCCCCGGCAGGGTGCTGCCGAGCAGGGCCTCCCAGACCAGCGCGTAGATCAGGCCGAACACCACGGCGTTCCTGGAGACCGTGCCCAGCAGCAGGAAGATGGCGCTGTAGGCGACGGCCGCGACGGCGGCGGCCACCGTGTAGGCGGAGGCGATCTGCTGGCTGTTGCCGTTGAGGATCAGCCCAGCGAGCAGGATCGGCGCGGTGGTGAAGGCCACGGTGACCGCGACGGCGACCACCAGCTTGGTGAAGATGATGGTGCGCCTGGACAGCGGCTTGGCGAGCAGATAGACGATCGAGCCGTCGTCGATCTCCGGGGCGATGGCCCCGGTGCCGGCGACCACCCCGATCAGCGGGACCATCGAGGCCAGGGCGAAGCCGCCCAGCACTTCGACGGTCGAGCTGTCGTCGGCCCCGCCGAAGCCGCGGACGGCGCCGGCGATGGCCAGCAGCAGCGCGGGCAGGGCGATCAGGATCAACACCCGGCGGCGACCGAGCAGGGCCCGGTAGGTGAGCCGGGCGACGGTGTGGTTATACATCGCGGTGGGGCTCCTTAACGGCTGTGCACCGGTCAACGGCTCCGTGCCGGTCAACGACTCTGTGCCGACTCATGGCTACGCCCCGACCAGATAGGAGAAGACGCTTTCGAGGGATTCGTCCGAGGGCGCGACGGTCAGCAGCCGGACGCCGCGCTCCCTGGCGAGCAGGGGCAGCCGTTCCGTGAAGCGGAGGAAGTCGACCGCCTCGACGCGCAGCGCGCCCTCGGCCTCGTCCACCTCGACGCCGGTGGTGGAGGCGTCCGCGATCAGCCCGGCGGCCAGCGCGCGGTTGTCGCTGGAGCGGATCAGATAGCGGTGCGGGCGGTCCGTCATCAGCCGCCGGATCTTGCGGAAGTCCCCCGAGGCCGCGTGCCGGCCCGCGACGATCACCTCGATATGGCTGGCCAGTTGCTCGACCTCCTCCAGGATGTGGGAGGAGAACAGCACCGTGCGGCCCTCCTCGCCCATCCTGGCCAGCAGGTCCATCAGCTGCATCCGCTGGCGCGGGTCCATGCCGTTGAACGGCTCGTCCAGCAGCAGCACCGTCGGATGGTGCACCAGCGCGGACGCCATCTTGACGCGCTGCCGCATCCCCTTGCTGTAGGTGCCGATGCGGCGGTCGGCCGCATGCGTCATCTCGACCGTCTCCAGGGCCTCCCTGGCGGCGGCCGGCGGGTCGGGCAGTCCGTGCAGTTCGGCGTTGGCCAGCACGAACTCGCCGCCGGTGAGGTAGTCGTACATCCCCTCGCGCTCGGGGACCAGGCCGATCTGCCGATAGACCTCGGCGTTGCGCCAGATCGGCCGGTCGTCCAGCGTGACCGTGCCGGCCGAGGGGGCCAGGAAGCCGCTCATCATGTTGATCAGGGTGGACTTGCCGGCGCCGTTGGGCCCGAGCAGGCCGGTGACGCCGGGGCCGATGGCCATGCTGATGTCGTTGACGGCGACCACGTTCCCGAACCAGCGGGAGGCGTTGCCGATATGGAGGGTGGTCACAGTCCGGCCTTTCGGTAGCGGCGCCCCAGCAGCAGATAGCAGACGGCGGTGGTGGCGGCGGCCGCCAGCAGCAGGGCGAGCCCGGCGGCGTCGCTCGGCGGCTGCTCGCCGGGGAAGCCGGAGGTGCCGCCGAGGAAGGCGGACTGGATGCCGTCGATCATCGTGCCGGGCGACAGCAGGCCCAACCAGCCGATGGGGTCCGGGTTGTCCGACTCCCAGGCGACCGCCTGCAGCGCGGTGGCGGCGAAGTAGGGCACGGTCAGCGCGCCGATCACGGCGGCCACGCCGAAGCCCCGGCGCGGGGTGAGGCTGGCGATCAGCAGGCCGAGCGCGGCGTGCAGCAGCGCGAAGACCGTCGTGATCAGCAGGCCCTGGCCGAAGCCCTTGGTCTGCTCCACAAAGCCCAGCTCCGCCAACAGCCCGCCGATATAGGCCAGTACCAGGGGCAGCCCGCAGAAGAGGAAGAGCGCGGCGCTCAGCGCGGCGAACTTGGCGAGCACGTAGTCGGAGCGCTCGATGGGGCGGGAGAAGTACAGCGGGGTGACCTTGAACCGCAGGTCGAGCGAGACCATCTGCGGCGCGGCCAGCGCGATGTAGAGGCCCACGATGGGCTGCATGAAGATCGCGTACTGGGTGTACTCGATGGGCAGTTCGTCGATGCCGACGAACGCGGCGACGGCGACGATCACGATCGCGGGGATCGTCATGATGCCGAACAGGCCCATCGGCAGCACCTTGGAGCGCGCCGAGCGGCCGAGACCGAAGGCGCCGCGCAACGAGTGGGTGAACAGCACCCGCCTGGCATAGCGGGCGCCCTGGCGTTCGCCCTCGTAGTTGCGGTACCCGATGTTGTGGATGCGGGCGTCCGTGCCGCTGCTCATGGCGTGACCTCCGCGCCGGCGCCGGCCTGGGGCGCTGCGCTGTCGGCGGTGTTGGGGCGGAAGACCTCGGCTATCTCGTGCCGGCCCTGCTCCATCCGGACCAGACCGAGGCCGAGATCGGCGACGGTGTCCCGGACGGTGTCGTAGACCCGCTCGTCCGTGATCTCCAGGACGAGCTGGTGTCCCGGCGCCGGCGCGGCGGTGAGGCCGGCCTCGGCGAGCGCGGCCCGGAGCGCGGCGGCCCCGTCCGGATGGGCCTCGGTGTCGGTGACCTCGACGGTGAGGGAGGCCGTCGCCTCGATGAAGCTGGCCGTGGTCTGCGAACGGAGCAGCCGGCCGCCGTCGATCACCACGATGTGGTCGCTGGTGCGTTCCAGCTCCCCCAGCAGGTGGGAGGTGACGAGAACGGAGATCCCGAAGTCGCTGTGGATGCGTCGGATCAGGCCGAGCATCTCGTCCCGTCCGACCGGGTCGAGGCCGTTGGTCGGCTCGTCGAGCAGCACCAGCCTGGGGTCGTGCACCAATGCCTGGGCGAGCTTGACCCGCTGCTTCATGCCCGTGGAGTAGCCGCCCATGGGGCGGTAGCGCTCCTCGTAGAGCCCCACATGCCGCAGGGTGTCGGCGGTGCGCTCCCTGGCCGAGGTGCGCGGCAGACCGGACATGCCGGCCATGTGCACCACGAACTCGGTGGCGCTGACATCGGGCGGCAGGCAGTCGTGCTCGGGCATATAGCCCACCTGCGCCCGGATCGCCGGCCCCTCCCGTGCCGAGTCGTGGCCGAGGACGCTCGCGGTGCCCTCGGTGGCCGGCGCCAGGCCCAACAGGATCTTGATCAGGGTGGACTTGCCCGCGCCATTGGCCCCGACCAGGCCGGTAACCCCCGGCTGGATATCGATGGTCAGGCCGTCCAAGGCGGTTACCCGTGGATACCGCTTGGTCAAGCCGTTGGTCTGTATCACGCTCACCCGAAGGACACTAACGGCGACCAAGGTCGTGCGCGTCAACCTTCGGTCGCCATTCCACGGGCGGGCCCCTAGGGGCCCGGTCAGGCCACGGAGGGGGGTGGCCCCCCTCCTCCGGGACGACCGCTCATGCCTTGAGCTGGGACAACCCCTCCAGCGCGATGCGCTCGAAGGTCTCAGGGTCGCTCGCGAACACCGAATCCCCGATCGGCCAGTGCACCACCAGCTCGTCGAAACCGAGATCGATCAGATGGCCCGCGTGGTCGACAAAGGCGTCGACCGAGTCCAGCGTGCCGATGCCGCTGGGGGTGTCGCTGGAGTCCAACAGCACCCGGTGCAGGCTGCTCGGTTCGCGCCCGATGTCCTCGCAGACGCCGTCCAGCCGCTCCAGCTGCCGGGCGAGGCCGGCCCGGAAGCCGGCGGCTGCGGCGTCGACGCCGAGGGTCCTGGGGTCGCCCGTCGTCACCCAGGCCCGGCCGTGCTGGGCGGCCAGCCGCATGCCACGCGGCCCGGTGGCCGCCACCGCGAACGGCAGCCGGGGCCGCTGCGTACAGCCGGGGTAGGTGCGCACCTCGTGCGCCGAGTAGAAGTCGCCACGGTAGGAGACGCCGGGGGCGCCGGCGGCCGGATCGCCGTCCCAGCCGCCCTGGCTGAGCAGCCGGTCCAGCAGCCGCAGGAACTCGGCGAACCGGTCCGCGCGCTCCCTGGGGGACCAGGCGTCGTTGCCCAGCACGGTGGCGTCGAATCCGCTGCCGCCCGCGCCGATGCCCAGGGTGAGCCTGCCCTCGGAGATGTCGTCGAGGCTGAGCAACTCCTTGGCCAGCGGGACGGGATGGCGGAAGTTGGGCGAGGTGACCAGGGTGCCGAGCCGCAGCCGCTCGGTGGCGGTGGCCGCCGCGGTGAGGGTGGGCAGGGCGCCGAACCATGTCCTGTCGCGGAAGCCGCGCCAGGAGAGATGGTCATAGGTGTAGGCGGTGTGAAAGCCCAACTCCTCGGCCCGCTCCCAGTTTTGGCGCCCACCCTGGGACCAGCGGTGGACGGGGAGGATCACAGTGGAAAGCCGCAGCGGAGGCTCGGGGGAAACAGCCATGGGCAGCAGGGTAGGCCCTTGGCGGGCGGCCTCGCGCCGCTTCCCCGCAAGGACGACCGGCTCACAGACGTGAGAGTCACCGCGCGGATGTGCGCGCATATGCTGGGTGACTGTGCCAGAACAACTCGCGCCCCCGCCCCTTCCCCAGTTGATCGTTTCCGATCTCGACGGCACTCTCCTGCGGAACGACCACACGGTCTCCGCCCGCACCTCGGCCGCCCTGGCCGCCGCCCACGCGGCCGGCATCGAGGTGGTGTTCGCCACCGGGCGCCCGGCCCGCTGGATGGGCGTGGTCGCCGAGCATCTGCACGGTCAGGGGCTGGCCCTCTGCGGCAACGGCGCGGCGGTGGTCGACCTGCGCAACGGCGGACAGCTCGTCGAGGTACGCCCGTTGCCCAGGGAGAACGCGCTGGCCGTGGTGCACGCGCTGCGGGTCGCCGCCCCCGGCGTCTCGTTCGCCGTGGAACGCACCGTCGGCATCCACCAGGAGCCCGGCTATCCGCCGCTGAAGATGGACCCGGCGATCGAGGTGGCGCCGGTGGAGAAGCTGCTGGCCGAGGGCGCCGCCTACCGGGGCGCGCCGGTGCTCAAACTCCTCGCCCACCACGACTCCCTGGACCCCGACGCCTTTCTCGCCCTGGCCAGGGAGCACACCGACCGGTGGGCCAGCACCACCAGATCAAGCCCGGACGCCCTGCTGGAGATCAGCGCCCCCGGCGTGAGCAAGGCCAGCACGCTGGCGCTCCGTTGCGCCCGCGCCGGCATCGACCCGGCCAGGGTGGTGGCCTTCGGCGATATGCCCAACGACCTGGAGATGCTGTCCTGGGCCGGCACCGGCTACGCCATGGCCAACGCGCATCCGGCGGTGCTGGCCGCCGTCGACCGGCACACCGCGAGCAACGAGGACGACGGGGTCGCGCAGGTCGTCGAACGCCTGCTGGCCGGGCGCGGCTGACCGGGCTCAGGGACGGTCGGCGCCGCCCTCGGCCGGCCCGGTGAAGTCCGGGCTGGCGAAGTCCGGATGCCCGACGGCCGGGCCCCCGCCGGCGCGCTTCCGCTCGTTGGCCGGGCTGGAGAACTCGGGACTGCTGAAGTGCGGGCTGGAATAGCGGGGTTGGGCCGCCCGTCCGTCGGCCGGCCAGGCGTCGGCCAACTCGCCGCGCAGAAACGGGTTGATGCCCTCGTCCAACAGCGCCCGACGCCAGTCGGCGCGGGCCCTGGCCACCCGCTCGAAGAGCACCGCCCCGCCCGGCGCCCCCGAGGCCCGGATCGAGGTGGCGCCGTTGCGCACCGCCGCCACCACCAGGGCACCGGCGGCGACCAACGCGCCCCCGGCGGCCACCAGCGCGAAGGCCCAGCCAACGGTGCGCATCGGCGCGGCCAACGAGGGCTCGGGACTGGCCAGGCGCAGCGCGTAGCCGAGCAACAGGAAGACCAGACCGCTGACTCCGGCCAACACCGGGATCAACGCGAACGCGACCAGCAGCGTGCCGGATCCGGCACGCCCGGCGCGCGCGCCGCCCCCCGCCGGCTGCGGGCCGGCCGATCCCTCCCGCAGCTGCGCCTCGCGCAGCTCGTCGCGGAGCGCGGCGAACCGCAGGTACTGCGGCTCGGCGGTGCGCAGGATGTCGGGCAGCGCGTCGACCACCAACTCGCGCAGCCGGGCCATCCGCTCGGGACCGGCCCCGGTGGCCGTCCGGGCAGCACGCAGCGCCTCGTCGAGCACCCGCTCGACCTCGACACGGTCCGTGGACGGCAGTTCGGCTGGGCTGTTCACAGGCGCCCCCAGATGCACTCAGCCAGAGAGCTGGAGAACAAGGACCACGATGGTAAAGGGCGACACACGTTTCCGGACAGGACATACCCGGAGTTCGCACCCCTCCACCCGACTATCGCCGCATCCCACCCCCGCCGGGACCGGGCGACGCGGGCCGTCAGGCGGCCAGCGGAAGACGCGCGACCAGCAGCTTTCCGGCCATGGTCACGCCACCGTCCATCGCGATCGCCAACGTGTCGGCATAGACATAGGGACCCTCGACACGGGGCGCCGCCGGCCCGTCGGCGCCGTCCTGATCGCTCTCCGTCGCGCCGTTCTCGCCGGTCAGATAGGGAATGGGGCTGTGCCCGTGGACCACCCGCCGGCCGCCGAAGGTGTCGAGCAGCTCCTGCGCGTTCTCCACACCGTCCTCGTCGCGGAAGGCGAACCGCTTGGTGAACTTGCGGAACAGCTCCCAGGTCTCCGCGACATCGTTGCGCTGCAGCGCCTGCCAGATGGCGTCGTTGACGTCGTCGACGGTCCCGCCGTAGTCGAGATAGGACGTGGTGTCCGAGTGCACCAGCAGATGGCCGTCGGCCACCGCCATCGAGTCCAGCCGGGACATCCACTGGATGTGATGGTCCCGCAGCCGCTCCATGTCGGTGCGCTGACCGCCGTTGAGCAGCCAGGCGGCCTGGAAGGAAGCGGTGCCGGCGGCGGAGTCGACGGGGGTGTCGGCGAACTTGCGGGCGCCGATCAGCAGCAGCTCGTGGTTGCCCAGCAGCGCCTTGCAGTACCCGCCGGCCGCGGCCGCCTCGGCGGAGAGCCGCATCACCAGATCCAGGACCCCGACGCCGTCCGGGCCCCGGTCGGTGAAGTCGCCGAGGAACCACAGCCTGGCGTTGCCCGCGGCCCAGCGGTCCTCGGCGTCGGTCAGCCCGGCGTCGCGCAGCGCGGCGCGCAGCTCGTCCAGATAGCCGTGCACATCGCCCACCACATAGAGGGGGCCGACGCCGCCCTCCATGACCGGGATGTCGGGCAACGTCGGCGTGTAGAGGTCCGGAGGCGTCTCGGCCTCGCCCGGGAGCGTGCCTCGCCCTGCCGTCGGCCCCTGGTCGGCCCCCTGAGTCATCGACCCCTCCACCACTGCGCGCCGCCTCCACCTGCGGGACCCGGCCGATCGTGCCGGATCCCCAATGCCGTTCGCCCATCATAGGAATCCCGGTGGCCGGTTGTGACACACCTGGGGGAGACCGTTGGCAGGCCGCTAACTGTTTACCCGAAACTACCGTTCGACGGCAGGGGGCTTGCGGGGGGCTGCCACAGTGGTGCGGTCCGTGCGGCGCCCTCCTGGCAGGGAGGACGCGCGCACCAGCAGTTCGGTTGGCATCAACTGATGGCCGTAGTTTCGGCCTTCGCCGCCCTCGATGGCGTCGATGAGCAGCTCGATCACGGCCGTCCCGATGCGGCCGGGTTGCAGGGAGAGAGTGGTGACCGGCGGCTCCGTCGCCGCGTAGACGGTGGACTCGCTGCAGCACACCAGCAGCAGATCCTCCGGGACCCGCAGCCCGTAGCGGCGCGCGGCGGCCAGCAGATCGGTTCCGTTGGGGTCGAAGAGGCCGTAGACCGCGTCGGGCCGGTCGGGTCTGGCCAGCAGCCGGTCGGCGGCCATCGCCCCGGCGCAGGGGTCGTGCGCGGGGTATGCCTCGTAGACGGGCTCCTGGCCGTTGCGTTCGCACCAGTTGAGGTAGGCAGTGGTGGAGAGCCGGGTGTAGGTGTCGGTGCTCGTTCCGGTGAGCAGGCCGATGCGGCGGGCGCCGGCCGCGGCGAGATGGTCGAGCAGCCCGGCCACGGCGGCCTGGTGGTCGTTGTCCACCCAGGCCGTCACCGGGAGATCGCCGCCCGGCTGGCCGTCCGAGACCACCGGGATGCCCTGCCGGACCAGTTCGGTGACCATCGGATCATGGTCCGCCGGATCGACCACGACGGTGCCGTCGAGCGCCACGTTGGACCAGACGTCGAAGTCCCGGTGCTGGGAGGCCGCGGGCAGGATCACCAGTGCGTAGCCCCTGGCCAGGGCGGCCGAGGTGGCGGCTCTCGCCATCTCGGCGAAGTAGGCGAACTCGGTGAAGGTGAACGGTTCTTCGCCGTAGGTGGTGACGGTGAGTCCGATCAGCCCCGACTTTCCGGTGCGCAGGGTGCGGGCGGCGGCCGATGGCCGATAGCCGAGGCGGTCGGCGATCGCCCGCACATGCCGGCGGGTGGTGTCCGGCAGCCGCCCCTTGCCGTTGAGCGCGTCGGAGACCGTGGTGATCGAGACTCCGGCGGCAGCCGCCACTTCGCGAATGCCCGCCCGGCCACTCGCCCGGCGACCGTTGGACCGAGGCGTCGGATGCTTCGCTGCTGTCATGGCGACCTGATGGTAGGCCCGGTGACAGCGCGCGTCGCACGCCCGGGAACCCTCCCCTGAGCACACGTTTCTGCATGATCAACGGGGGCCTCCCGCCTGGGATCACAAGATCAACGAGGTCAGGCAGCCACTGCTCCCCGTGGTAGCGCCCCCGGTTACGCGGTACCCCCGGAGCTTTCAACGCGCGCCAGCTCACCCGTACGGGTGGAGCGCACAAGGGAGTTCGCCAGGGGCGCGTAACAAGCGTTGAGCGCCCTACTGTCAGCCGAACTTCCCGCCCTTAGGGTGAACGGGTGACCACATCCTCTCAGCGCTCCGATCTCGGTTCTTCTGTTCCCGACACCGGCCCCCGGCTGCGCGCCGCGTTGGACGGGCTGCCCGCCTATGTCCCCGGTCGCGCCAGGGCGGCGACTGGCAGGACGTTCAAGCTCTCGTCCAACGAGAACCCCTACCCCCCGCTGCCCGGGGTGCTGGAGACGGCGGTCGCCGCCGCCGGGCGGTTCAACCGCTACCCGGACATGTTCAGCGGCGAACTGCTCGCCGAGCTGGCCGAACGCCTGCGGGTCCCGGTGAGCCATCTCGCCGTGGGCACCGGCTCTGTGGGCGTGGCCCAGCAGTTGGTGCAGGCGACGGCCGGCCCCGGCGACGAGATCCTCTACCCCTGGCGGTCCTTCGAGGCCTATCCGATCATCGTGCAGATCTCCGGCGCCCGTTCCGTCCAGGTGCCGCTGACGGCCGGCGAGGGGCACGATCTCGACGCGATGGCCGACGCGATCACCGACCGCACCCGGCTGATCTTCCTGTGCAACCCCAACAACCCGACCGGAACGCCCATCCACCGCGCGGAGTTGCTGCGCTTCCTCGACCGGGTGCCGTCGGATGTGCTGGTGGTGCTGGACGAGGCCTACCGCGAGTTCATCCGCGATCCCGACGTGCCGGACGGCGTGGAGATCTACCGGGACCGGCCCCAGGTCTGTGTGCTGCGCACCTTCTCCAAGGCGTACGGCCTGGCCGGGCTGCGCGTCGGCTTCGCGATCGCACACGAGCCGGTGGCCGCCGCGCTCCGCAAGACGGCGGTCCCGTTCGGCGTCAGCCAGATCGCCCAGGACGCGGCGGTCGCCTCGCTCCGCGCCGAGGAGGCCCTGCTGGAACGGGTGGCCTCGCTGGTCGACGAACGCTCCCGGGTGACGGAGGCACTGCGCGCCCAGGGCTGGACGGTGCCCGACTCCCAGGCCAACTTCGTCTGGCTCCGCCTCGGCACCGCCACCACCGACTTCGCCACCGCCTGCGAAGCCAACGGCGTGACCGTCCGCCCCTTCCCGGGCGAGGGCGTCCGCATCTCCATCGGCGAACCCGAAGCGAACGACACACTCCTACACACGGCGGGAACACTTGCCACGGGGACGCTGACCGCTGAGGCCAAGCCGAACTGACCCCCGCCCACCGCCCCCCGCTGGCCGCTGGGCGGAACGCCAACCACCGGGACCGGCCGGAGAGCGCTGACCACTGGTCAGGGCCACCGGCCTGTGCGCCGTTGGGCCCGGCCCCGGGGGACCCTGACCGCCGGCCGCTGAGCCGGACAGCCGTCACGCGGACCGAGAGTGCCGAATCACGGAACGCCGGCCGCTGGACCGGGCCACTGACTACCTGCACGAACGGCCGAACCGCCGACCCACCGACCGCTGGCGCCGGGCCACTAACCGAGGAACGCCAGCCGACCGGTACCGGCGGTCAGTGTCCCCCGGGCCGGGCCGCCGGGGCACTAACTACCTGGACGAACGGCCGAACCACCGGCCCACCGACCCTGGCCACGCGCCCAGCGGGTTGGCCAGGGAGCGCTGACCGGCCGGCTGCCGGGGCGCTATCCGCTGAGCCGGACAGCCGTCACGCGGACCGAGGACGCCGGATCACGGAACGCCGGCCGCTGGACCGGGCCGCTAACCACCTGCACGAACGGCCGAACCGCCGACCCACCGACCGCTGGCGCCGGGCCACGCGCCCAGCGGAGTCGGCCAGAGGACACCGACCGCTGATCAAGGCCACCAACCGAGGAACGCCAGCCGACCGGTACCGGGCCCACCGGCCCGGCGGATGCTGACCGCCGGCCGCCGGGGCGGGCTACCGCGACACCGGCCGCCAGGGCGTTGCCCACCAGGCCCGGCCCTGACCGGGGGCGTCAACCCCTGCTGCGGGCCACGCAACCGTCGACCGGCGGGCCCAGCAACGCGCCCACCGGGGCTGGGGCCACCGGGCCGGACCGCTGACCGCCGAGACGTTGCCCACCCCTCCGGGCCGTGCGCTCAGCGGAGGCCGGCCGCCGGGGCGCGACCGTTGCGTCGGAAGGGCACCGGACCACGGGGAGACCGGGCCACAGACCAGCGCGGGACTGGGCGCTGGGCCCGACCACCGGCCCGGACGACCGACTGGGCCACAGGGCCACTGACCGGAGGGCGTCAACCTCTGCTGCGGGCCACACAACCGTCGACCGGCGGGCCCAGCAACGCGCCCACCGGGGCTGGGGCCACCGGGCCGGGGCATCGGCCCGGGCGGGGGCGCCGGGGTGGGGGGCGGGCAGAGGTACCCAACCCCCGCCCACCTCCGGCGCCCAGCGGCGCGCCCAGCGCGCCGCCGCCGCGCGCCCAGCGCGCCGTCACCGACGACCCCCGCCACCTGCACAAACGCGGAATCTTCACCAAAAGCGCACCCCCCGGTCAAGCCGCGCAGCGCCCCCGCGCATAATGGCTTGTGAATGTGAATACGTTCACAAGCGGAGGAGCAGAACCGTGGACCTCGCGCTCGCGCCGGAGACCCTGGCCCGTTGGCAGTTCGGTATCACCACCGTCTACCACTTCCTCTTCGTCCCGCTGACCATCTCCTTGGCCAGCCTGACGGCGGGGTTGCAGACGGCCTGGGTGCGTACCGGCAAGGAGAAGTACCTCAGAGCCACCAAGTTCTGGGGCAAGCTCTTTCTGATCAACATCGCCATGGGTGTGGTCACCGGCATCGTGCAGGAGTTCCAGTTCGGCATGAACTGGTCGGACTACTCGCGCTTCGTCGGCGACGTCTTCGGGGCGCCGTTGGCCTTCGAGGCGTTGATCGCCTTCTTCTTCGAGTCCACCTTCATCGGGCTCTGGATCTTCGGCTGGGACAAGCTGCCGCCCAAGCTGCATCTGGCCACCATCTGGACGGTCGCCGTCGGCACCATCCTCTCCGCGTACTTCATCCTGGCCGCCAACTCCTGGATGCAGCACCCGGTCGGCTACCGGATCAACGAGGAGAACGGCCGGGCCGAGCTCACCGACTTCGTGGCCGTGCTGACGCAGAACACCGCCGTCGCCCAGTTCGCCCACACCATCACGGCGGCCTTCCTGGTGGGTGGCGCCTTTCTGGTCGGCATCGCCGCCTTCCATCTGCTGCGCCGCCGGCATATCGCGGTGATGCGCACCTCGCTGCGGCTCGGCCTGGTCACGCTGGTCGCCGCCGGTCTGCTCACGGCCGTGACCGGCGACCGGCTGGGCAAGATCATGTACGAGCAGCAGCCCATGAAGATGGCCGCCGCCGAGGCGCTCTGGGACACCGAGGGGCCCGCCCCGTTCTCCCTCTTCGCGGTCGGCGACGTGGACGCCGGCCACAACAAGGTCAGCATCGAGGTGCCGGGCCTGCTCTCCTTCCTGGCGCACGACAACTTCTCCGATCCGGTGCCCGGCATCAACGACATCAACGAGGCCATGCAGGAGGAGTACGGGCCCGGCGACTACCGGCCGAACATCCCGCTCGCCTACTGGAGCTTCCGCTGGATGATCGGCTTCGGCATGGCCTCGGCCGCGATCGGCGCCGTCGGGCTCTGGCTCACCCGCAGACGGTTCCTGCTCGATCCGGTGCTGCGCACCGGCGAGGACGAGGTGCCCCGGCTGGCGCTGACCCGACGGCTGCCGCTGAGCGGCGTGCTGGCCCGCTGGTACTGGCGGGTGGCCACCCTCACCATGCTCTTCCCGCTGATCGCCAACGCCTGGGGCTGGATCTTCACCGAGACCGGGCGGCAGCCCTGGGTGGTCTACGGGGTACTCAGGACCGCCGACGCGGTCTCCCCCGGTGTCTCGCAGGGCGAGGTGATCACCTCGCTGATCGTCTTCACGGCCCTCTACGGGGCGCTGGCGGTGATCGAGGTGCGGCTGATGATCCGCTATGTCAAGGCGGGCCCACCGGAGTTGACCGAGGCCGATCTGCATCCCCCGACGCGGATCGGCGGGCCGCCCTCGATCCCCGGGGCCCGAGCCGCGGAGGACGCCGATGCCGAGGACCGTCCGATGGCCTTCTCCTACTGACCTCCCCCATGGATCGCGAAAGGAGCTGACGAGATGGAACTCCACACCCTCTGGTTTGTTGTCATCGCCGTGCTGTGGGTGGGCTACTTCTTCCTGGAGGGCTTCGACTTCGGCATCGGCGTGCTGAGCGGCACGCTGGCCAGGGACCGCGCCGAGCGGCGGGTGCTGATCAACACCATCGGCCCGGTCTGGGACGGCAACGAGGTGTGGCTGCTGGCCGCCGGCGGCGCCACCTTCGCCGCCTTCCCCGACTGGTACGCCACCCTCTTCTCCGGCTTCTACCTGCCGCTGCTGCTGATCCTGGTCTGTCTGATCGTGCGCGGCGTCGCCTTCGAGTACCGCGCCAAGCGCCCGGAGGAGCGCTGGCAGCGCAACTGGGAGCACGCGATCTTCTGGTGCTCGCTGGTGGTCTCGGTGCTCTGGGGGGTGGCCTTCGCCAATATCGTGCGCGGGGTGCCGATCGACGCCGAGGGCGAGTATGTCGGCGATCTGGCGGATCTGCTCTCGCCGTACGCCCTGTTGGGCGGCGCCAGCACGCTGGTGCTCTTCACCCTGCACGGCGCGCTGTTCGCCGCGCTCAAGACCGAGGGGGATATCCGGGTCAGGGCCCGTCGGGCGGCCGGGCGGCTGGGTCTTGGTGGTGGGCTGCTGGCGGTGGCCTTCCTGGTCTGGACACAGGCGGATCTCGGCGACGGGGCCAGCCTGGTGGCCGTGTCCGTCGCGGCGTTGGCCCTGGTGGCGGCGTTGGTCGCCAACGGCAGGGGGCGGGAGGGCTGGGCCTTCCTCTGGTCCGGGCTTCTGGTGCTGGCGGTGGTCTGCACCCTCTTCCTGGTGCTGTTCCCGAATGTGATGCCGTCCTCGTTGAGCGCCGACTGGCATCTCACCGTCGAGGGCACCGCCTCCACTCCGTACACCCTGCGCATCATGACCTGGTGCGCCGTGCTGGCCACCCCCCTGGTGGTGCTCTACCAGGGCTGGACCTACTGGGTGTTCCGCAAGCGGATCGGCACCAGGCATCTGGCGCCCGCCGCGCACGGGGCGGCGTCGTGAAGCCCGTCGACCCCCGGCTGTTGCGGCATGCCCGTGCCAGCCGGTGGCTGCTGGCCGGTTCGCTCGGTCTCGGGCTGCTGGGCGCCGGACTGCTGATCGCCCAGGCCGTGTTGATCGCCCAGGTGATCGCCGACGCGGTCACCGAGGGGCGGGGCCTGGACGAGCTGACCGGCCCGCTGTCGCTGCTGGGCGCGACCGCGCTGGGGCGCGGGCTGGTCGCCTATGGCACCGAATGGCTCGCGCATCGGACGGGGGCCCTGGTCAAGTCGGAGCTGCGACTGCGGCTGTTGGACCAGGCCGCGCGGCTTGGCCCGCACGGTCTCGTCGACCGTTCCACCGGCGAGCTGACCAATCTGGCCACCCGGGGGATCGACGCGCTGGACGACTACTTCGGCCGCTATCTCCCGCAGTTGGGGCTGGCGGTGGTGGTGCCGGTGGCGGTGCTCGCGCGGCTGGCGACGGACGATCTGGTGGCCACCGGGATCATCGTGCTGACCCTGCCGCTGATCCCGCTGTTCATGGCCCTGATCGGCTGGGCCACCCAGGCGCAGATGGACCGCCAGTGGCGGCGACTGGGTCAGCTTTCCGGCCATTTCCTGGATGTGGTCGCCGGGTTGGGCACCCTCAAGGTGTTCGGCCGGGCCAAGGCGCAGGCGGAGAACATCAGGTCCATCACCGACGCCTACCGACGCGGCACGCTGCGCACGCTTCGGATCGCGTTTCTCTCCTCGTTCGCGCTTGAGCTGCTGGCCACCCTGTCGGTCGCGCTGGTCGCGGTGAGCATCGGCATGCGGCTGGTGCATGGTGATCTGGATCTCTACACCGCGTTGGTGGTGCTGATCCTGGCCCCCGAGGTCTATCTGCCGCTGCGGCAGGTGGGCAGCCAGTTCCATGCGGCGCAGGAGGGTCTTTCGGCGGCCGAGGAGGTGTTCGCCGTCCTGGAGACCCCGGCGCCGCCCCGGGGCACGGCGCCGGTGCCGGCGGCCGGCGAGATCCGTCTCGACCGGGTGGTGGTCCGCTATCCGGGCCGCCCGGGCGACGCCCTGCCGGAGACCAGCCTCACCCTGCGGCCCGGCGAGACGGTGGCCGTGACGGGCCCGTCGGGGAGCGGCAAGTCGACGCTGCTGCGGGCGGTGTTGGGTCTGGCCACGCCGGACGCCGGACGGGTGCTGGTGGACGGGGTCGATCTCCGGACGCTCGACCTCGGTGAGTGGCATCGACGGATCGCCTGGGTGCCGCAGCAGCCGCTGCTCTTCGCCGGCACCATCGGCGAGAACGTACGGCTGGCCCGTCCGGACGCCTCGGACGCCGAGGTCCTGGCCGCGCTCGGGGACGCGGCGGCCGGCGAGTTGGACCCGGAGCGCCGGCTGGGCGAGGGGGGCGCCGGCCTCTCCGCGGGGCAGCGTCAACGGATCGCGCTGGCCAGAGCGTTCCTGGCGGACCGCCCGATCCTGCTGCTGGACGAGCCCACCGCCGCGCTGGACGGTGAGACGGAGGCGGCGGTGGTCGCCGCCATCCGCCGGCTGACGCGTGGACACACGGTGTTGTTGGTCACCCACCGCACCGCGTTGTCGGCGATCGGGGACCGGATGTTCCACGTGAAACACGGCCCGAGCGTGGCCGGTGCCCCGGCCGTCGGGGACCGCGACCAGGTGGCCGGCGCAGGCGGCGCGGCCGACGGTCCGACCCCGCCGGCGGCGGCCGAGGCCGGCATCACGACGGAGGGCTCGGCGCTCGGCTGGGTGCGGCGGCTGGCCGACGGGCGGCGGCCCCGACTGGCGCTGGCCACCGCCCTGGGCGCGCTCGCGCTGGGCAGCGCGGTGGGGCTGATGGCCACCTCGGGCTGGCTGATCTCCCGCGCCTGGGAACAGCCCCCGGTGCTCCATCTGATGATCGCGGTCACCGCGACCAGGGCCTTCGGCCTGGGGCGCGCCGTATTCCGTTATGCCGAGCGGCTGTTGAGCCATGACACCGTGCTCCGGCTGCTGGCCACCCTGCGGGTCGCCGTCTACCAGCGCCTTGAGCGGCTGGCACCGGCGGGGCTCGGGCGCACCGGGCGGGGGGATCTGCTCTCCCGGATGGTGGCCGATGTGGACGCCCTCCAGGACTACTTTCTGCGCTGGCTGCTGCCGGCCGCCGTGGCCGGCACGGTCGGGGTGGCGGCGGTCGCCTTCACCGGCTGGCTGCTGCCAGCCGCCGGTCTCGCGCTGGCGATCGGCCTTCTGCTCGCCGGCTTCGCCGTGCCGGCGCTCGCGGGGGCGCTGGCCCGCCGCACGGAGCGGCGGCTGGCCCCGGCCAGGGGCGAACTCGCCGAGCGCACCCTGGCGTTGCTCACCGGCACCGACGAGCTGTGGGTGGCCGGGGCGCTGCCGGCCAGACGGGAGGCGGTGCGCGTCGCCGACCGGCGGCTCACCCGGCTCGCGGCCGGATCCGCCGGGGTGACCGCGCTGGCCGGCGGGCTGACGGCCCTGGTCACCGGCTGGACGGTGCTGGCGGCCGGCTGGGTCGGTGTGCCGGCGGTGGCCGACGGCGAGTTGGCCGGCGTCTGGCTGGCCACCGTGCTGCTGGTCCCGTTGGCCGCCTTCGAGGCGGTGGCCGGGCTGCCGCTCGCCGTGCAGCACCGCCAGCGCGCGCGGCGCGCCGCAGAGCGGGTGCGCGAGGTGCTGGCCGCGCCGGCCCCGGTGCGGGAGCCGGAGCGGCCGGCCGAGCCGCCGGCCGGCCCGTTCCCGCTGCTGCTGCGCGGCGTGGGCGCCCGGCATCCGGGGGGCGCCGAGGCGGCACTGGCCGGCGTCGATCTGGAGCTGACCGCGGGGCGGCGGATCGCCGTGGTCGGCGCCTCGGGCGCGGGCAAGACCACCCTGGCCCACTGTCTGCTGCGGTTTCTCGATCCCTGCGCCGGCCGCTACACACTGGCGGGTGTCGACGCCACCGAGCTGACCGGGGAGACGGTGCGCCGCTGGGTCGGTCTCTGCGCCCAGGACGCGCATCTCTTCGACAGCACGCTGCGCGAGAACCTGCTGCTGGCCGCGCCCTCCGCCGACGAGGCGACGCTCCGTCGGGCCCTCGCCAGGGCCAGGCTGCTGGACTGGGTGGACGCGCTGCCGCTCGGCCTCGACACCCCGGTGGGCGAACGCGGCGCCCGGCTCTCGGGCGGGCAACGCCAGCGGCTGGCGCTGGCCAGGGCGCTGCTGGCGGACTTCCCCGTGCTGGTCCTGGACGAGCCGGCCGAGCATCTGGACCTGCCGACCGCCGACGCCCTCACCCGGGATCTGCTGGCGGCCACCAAGGACCGCGCTGCCGTGCTGATCACCCATCGGCTGACCGGACTTGAGGCCGTGGACGAGGTGCTGGTGCTGGACGCGGGGCGGGTGGTGCAGCGCGGCGACCCCGCCACCCTCGCCGCCGTCGAGGGACCGTTCCGCGCCCTCCTCGCGCGCGAGGCCCCGGCGCGAGGCCGGCGGGAGGTGCCCGCGCCCGCCTGATCCCGACTTTCGCCAACAGAAGGGACTAACTACGCTTTTCCCATGCGGCAGACGGGCCCGACGCGGCAGGCAGCGGAACCGCTGAGGACCCTGGCGTCCCTCGGCGGCGATATCGAGCCGGACGCCGTCCCCGACCGGGCCGTTCGCGCCGCCGTCGAGCTGACCGGCGCCGGCCATGCCGCGCTGGCCGTGCTGAGCGACGACGGAGACCGGATCGACCGGCTGCTCACCGCCGGCCGGACGCCGGGGCCGAACCCCGAGCCGCTGCTCGGCGCGCTGCTGGCCGGCTCGGCCGCCCGGCCACCGCTGGACGGCGTGCTGTGGGCGCCGATCCGCGTCCATGGCGCCCGGTCGGGGGCGCTCTGGCTCGCCGACCCGCCGAGGGGCGCCTTCACCGAGGCCGATCGGGAGCTGGCCACCATCCTCGCCGCCCAGGCCGGTCTCGCGCTCGGCCATGCCCGGCTGCACGAGGCGGTAAGGGCCCAGGCCCGCTGGCTGGACGGCAGCCTGGAGCTGTCCACCTCGCTGCTCTCGGCCGAGCCCGAGGACAACGCGCTGGCGGTGGTCGCCGAGCAGGCCAAACGGCTGGCCGAGGCCGCCATGGCAGCGGTGCTCGAACCGAACGAGGACGGCGGTCTGACGGTGGTCGCGGTCCGCGCCGACGATCCGGGCGGGCTGCTGGGCTCGACCGTGCCCGCCGATTCGCCCACCGTGCGGCAGGTGCTCACCGGGGAGCCCGTCTTCGACGACCGCCCCACCGGGGCGCCGTCCCGCGCGCTGGGCCTGGCCGGCCGCTACGGCCCGAGCATGCTGCTGCCGCTGACCAGCGACGAGACCACGCTGGGCGCGCTGTCCCTGGCCCGGGCCCCGGATGCCCCGCCCTATTCGGTGCCCGAGCGCGCCAACGCCACCCAGTTCGCCCAACAGGCCGCGCTGGCGTTGCTGTTGACCAGGGCACGACGCGACAGGGAACAGCTCGCCGTGTTGGCGGACCGCGACCGGATCGCCCGCGATCTGCACGATCTGGTCATCCAGCGGCTGTTCGCCGTCGGCCTGATCATGGCGGGCGCCCGCCGGCTGACGTCGTCCGAGGACGTCAGGGAGCGGGTCGACCAGGCGACGGGCGAGCTGGACGCGACCGTCCAGGAGATCCGCACCGCGATCTTCGCGCTGCAACAGCATCCGGACGACGCGCCGACCGGGCTGCGCACCCGGGTGCTGCGGGAGATCGGCGCGGCGGCCCAGCTGCTCGGCTTCCGGCCGGCCGTCTCGTTCAGGGGCCCGGTGGACTCGGTGGTCGGCGAGGGCGCCGCGCGCAATCTGCTGGCCGCGCTCCGCGAGGGGCTTTCCAACGCGGCGCGGCACGCCAACGCCTCCCGGGTGGAGGTGCTGCTGGACGCCGGCGCCCATCAGCCGGACGGCACGGACGCGGTGCGGCTGACCGTCGCGGACGACGGCACCGGCATCCCGTCCGGGCGGACCCGCCGCAGCGGGCTGCGCAACCTGGTCAAACGGGCCGAGTCACTGGGCGGAACGGCCGAGGTCGGCCCCGGCATCGGCGGCTCGGGCACCACATTGACCTGGCAGACGCCCCGCTGACCGGATAGCGTCCCGCCCATGGCGAATCGCACGGTGGTGATCAGTGGTGGTGGCACCGGTATCGGCTTCGCGACGGCGCTGGCCTTCGCCCGGGACGGCGACATCCCGGTGCTGGTCGGACGCAGAGCCGAGGTGCTTGACCACGCGGCGAAGGCGATCGAGGGCGCGGTGGCCTGTCCCGCCGACCTCACCGAACCCGAGGGCGCGGCCAGGGTGGCCGCGCTGGTCGCCGAACGGTTCGGCACCGTCGACGTGCTGGCGCACTGCGCCGGCGGCAACGGCGGCCTTGAGCCATCGGCGGCGAGCGACGACCCGCTGGCCGTCGCCCAGCACGACTGGACGGTGAACTTCCGCATCAACACGCTCACCGCCGTGCTGCTGACGGAGGCGCTGCGCGACCGGCTGGCGGCGCCGGGCGGCCGGGTGCTCTTCCTCAGCTCGATCGCCGCCTACCGCGGCTCGGGCTCCGGCTCCTACGCGGCCAGCAAGGCCGCGCTGCACCCCTACGCCTTCGATCTGGCGCGCGCCCTCGGCCCGCGCGGCGTCACGGTCAACGTGGTGGCGCCCGGGCTGATCGACGACACGGAGTTCTTCGGCGACTCGATGACGCCGGCCCGGCACCAGGCGCGGGTCGACGAGACCCTCAACGGCCGGGCCGGCACCCCGGGCGATGTGGCGGAGACCATCCACTGGCTGGCCTCGCACGCCGCCGGCCATGTCACCGCCCAGGTGGTGCAGGTCAACGGCGGCGCGGAACGCGGACGTTGACCTCGGGCACCGCCGGCTCGACGGCGCGCCCGGCAAGCACCTCGCGGTAGACCCGGGCGCAGGTGGCGGCGGTGTGGCGGATATCACCGACGGCCGCCATATGCGCCCTGGCCCGTTCGCCGAGCGCGCCGCGCCGCTCCGGGTCGACCAGCAGCTCCGCCAGGGCGCCGGCCAGCGCCACCGGATCGCCCGGCGTCACCAGACAGGGCCGGGACATGCCGGGCGGCAGGCTGTCGGCGGCGCCGCCCACGTCGCCGATGACCACCGGGCGGCCCACCGCCATCGCCTCAAGGGGCGCCACGCCGATCCCGCCCCAGCGGGTGGGCGCCGCCACCACGTCGGCGGCGGCGAACCAGGGCAGGATGTCCTCGGTCCGCCCGGTGAACAGCACATCGGGCCCGGCGGCCCGGCGCAGCGCGGCCCGCTCGGGGCCCTCCCCCACCAGCGCCAGCCGCGCCCCCGGCACCCGGGCCGCCACCCGGGGCCAGGCCCTCAGCAGCACATCCTGGCCGTGCCGCTCGTCGAGCCGGCCCACGCACACCACCAGCGGTGCCCGCTGGGGCAGCCCGTGCACCGAGGCCAGCGCGGCCCGCGCCTGGCGCCGGGCCACCTGCCCGGCCGGCGGCAGCCGGGCCAGGTCGACCGCCGCGCGCAGCACGGTGGTCGGAACATCGAGACCGGCCCGCGCGGCGGCCCCGCGCTGCTGGTCGCCGAGGCAGAGCACCCGGTCGGTCCAGGCGGTGGCCCGGCGCTCCCAGTGGCGGGCCAGCTGCGCGGACAGCCCACGCGCCGCCTGGAACGACCAGCGGTGTGGCTGAAAAACGGTGGGCAACCGGCCGCGCAGCGCCAGCCGGCCGGCCAACCCGGCCTTGTCGCCGTGGAGATGGACCACATCCGGATCCGCCCGGCGGATGGCGCGGGATGCGCACAGCACCTCCCACGGCAGGTTGCCGCCGGCGGCGCGTTCGGCCAGCCAGAGCCGGACCCGGGCGCCGGCCCTGGCCGCCTCCCGTTCCAGCCGGCCGCCGGACGGGCAGAGCACCACCACCCGCAGTCCGGCCTCGATCTGGGCGCGCACCAGATCGGCCACCGCCGAGGCGATCGAGCCGTTCACGGGCTGCACCAGGTGCACCACCCTCAGCGAGGTCGCTGGTTCACACTCCATGACGCTTCCTCCACGCCCAGTTACCGGCAGAGCGGAGAGCACCCTCGCAGAAAGCTCCGGAGAAATCATGAGAACGCGCAGAAAACAAACACAAAAGGCCACTCTGCGATAAACCGACAAAACGGCCGGGGCAGCGCGCGACGCCGGGCTCGCACGCCGGCGGGCGCGCGGCGGCGCCAGGGAGCGCCCCCCACAACGCGGAAAAGCCCCAGATCAACTGGGGCCTTCCTGAACTACTTCTGGTGCGCGAGGGGGGAGTTGAACCCCCACGCCCTTTCGGGCACTGGAACCTGAATCCAGCGCGTCTGCCTATTCCGCCACCCGCGCAAGCACCTTGTTCTTTTGCGTTCACTCACATCGACTGCCTCGCCCCGAACCCTTCGGCCGGAGCGCCGCCGACGTGCAAAAGGCTAACACGCCCGGCGGGGTGCCCTCACCCGCCTTCCGGCCCCCGCCACCGCCCCGATCACCCCCCGCCGACCGGCCGCCCACAGGTCCTTCCGCATTCCCCCCGGACATGCGCGACACTGTTGCAAGCTCCCCCCTACGATCCGGGGGGAGTCCGGTGGCCAGGTGGGAACCACCTGGCCGTCTCGCGCGTGGATACGATCAGTAAGCCCTACCACTTCAGCCGCGTGTCGGGACAACGGAGAAGGAGGTGCACATGGGAGTACTGAAGCGCTTTGAGCAGCGGCTTGAAGGGCTCGTCAACGGCACCTTCGCCAAGGTCTTCAAGTCCGAGGTGCAGCCGGTGGAGATCGCCGGCGCGCTCCAGCGTGAGTGCGACAACAACGCCACCATCTGGAACCGCGAACGCACCGTCGTCCCGAACGACTTCATCGTCGAGCTGAGCTCCGGCGACTACCAGCGGCTGAGCCCCTACGCCGGGCAGCTCGGCGACGAACTGGCCGGCATGGTCAAGGAGTACGCCAAGCAGCAGCGGTACACGTTCATGGGCGAGATCCGGGTGCACTTGGAGCAGGTGGAGTCGCTGGACACGGGCCTCTACCGGGTGCGCAGCCGCACCCTCGCCGCCTCGGCCTCCGGCCACGGCGCCGGGGCTCCCCCCACCGCGCCGGCCATGCCGCACCACGGCGGAGCCGGGCAGCAGCAGTTCCCCGGCTCCCCCGGCTATCCGCCGCCCCAGCCGCCGCAGGGCCCGCCGTCCCGCCCCCCGGCGGGGCCGCCCGGCGCCCCCCCGCGCCCGCCGACGGCGCCCTTCACCCAGCCCTCGCCCAGCCATGTCCGCCGCTGGGTCGAGATCAACGGCGCCCGACACCAGATCTCCCGGGGATCGCTGGTGCTCGGCCGCAGCACCGAGGCCGATGTGCGCATCGACGACCCCGGTGTCTCCCGCCGACACTGCGAGATCCAGGCCACCCAGCCCCCCACGGTGCGTGATCTGGGGTCCACCAACGGCATCGTGGTGGACGGGCAGCACACCAAACGCGCTACGCTCCGCGACGGCTCACGGATCGTCGTGGGCAGCACCACAGTCATCTACCGGCAAGCCGAAGGGTAAGCGGGGGCAATGTCAGAGCTGACCCTGACGGTCATGAGGCTGGGTTTCCTGGCCGTCCTGTGGCTGTTCGTCATCGTCGCGGTCCAGGTGATCCGCAGCGATCTCTTCGGCACCCGGGTCACCCAGCGCGCCGCGGTCCGCCGCCCCGACCAGGCGGGCGGGCAGCGGCGGCAGCAGCAACAGCCCCAGCCGAAGGCCGCCGCCAGGGGCCGGCAGCGCCGTGGCGCCCCCACCAAACTCGTCATCACCGAAGGTTCTCTCGCCGGAACCACTGTCGCCCTCCAGGGGCAGACCATTACGCTCGGCCGGGCACACGACTCGACCATCGTGCTCGACGACGACTACGCCTCCGGCCGGCACGCCCGGATCTACCCGGACCAGAACGGCCAGTGGATCGTCGAGGACCTCGGTTCGACAAACGGCACCTACCTCGACCGAGGCCGACTGACCACCCCGGTCCCCATTCCGCCCGGCGCGCCGATCCGTATCGGCAAGACGGTCATCGAACTTCGGAAGTAGGTCCGACCACAATGACGACCGGAGGGTGGGAGAGGCGCGCATGAGTTTGTCACTGAGATTCGCCGCCGGCTCCCATGTCGGGATGATCCGGGGGCACAACGAGGACTCGGGCTACGCCGGGCCACGCCTGCTGGCCATCGCCGACGGCATGGGCGGTCAGGCGGCGGGCGAGGTCGCCAGCTCCGAGGTCATCTCCACGCTGGTGCCGCTGGACGACGACATCCCCGGTTCCGACCTGCTGACCTCGTTGGACGCCTCGGTGCAGCGCGCCAACGACCAGCTGCGCGGCATGGTGGCCGACGACGCCAGGCTGGACGGGATGGGCACCACGCTCACCGCCCTGCTGTGGACGGGCCAGCGCCTCGGCGTGGTGCACGTGGGCGACTCCCGCGCCTATCTGCTGCGCGAGGGGCAGCTGACCCAGATCACCCAGGACCACACCTGGGTGCAGCGGCTGGTGGACGAGGGCCGGATCACCGAGGAGGAGGCCACCACCCACCCGCAGCGTTCGCTGCTGATGCGCGCTTTGGGCAGCGCCGACCGGGTCGAGGCCGATCTCTCCATCCGCGAGGTCAGGCCCGGCGACCGCTATCTGCTCTGCTCCGACGGGCTGTCCGGGGTGGTCAGCGCCGAGACGCTGCGGGACACCCTCAACACCCAGTCGGCGCCGCAGGACACGGTGAGCGAGCTGATCGAGCTGGCGCTGCGCGGCGGCGGCCCCGACAACATCACCTGCATCATCGCCGACGTGGTGAACGTCGACACCCAGGAGAGCGACACGCTCGCCCGGCAGCTCTACGACGCCCCCCAGGTCGTGGGCGCGGTGGCCGAGACGCAGGCGCAGCGCGCCACGGGCGATCCCAGGACGCCGGCCGCCAGGGCGGCCGAGCTGGGCCGCCCCCCCGCCCCGCCGGCGGCGCCCGGGGCCGAGGGCCAGGCGACGGGCGTCTTCGGCTCGTTCACCGACGACGAGTACGTGCGGCAGCGCCCGCGCCGCCGCCCGCTGCGCACCTGGCTGCTGGCCGGACTGGCGCTGGCCGTGGTCGGCGGTGGCCTCTACACCGGCTACCGCTGGACCCAGACGCAGTACTACGTGGGGGTCAACGGGGACCACCTCGCGCTCTACCAGGGGTTGAGCCAGAGCCTCGGCCCGCTGGACCTGAGCAGCGTCAAGGAGGACCGCCCGGACATCAAGCTGGAGCATCTGCCGACGTATCAGCGCGGCCTGGTGGAGAACAACATCGACGCCGACAGCCTTGAGGAGGCCAGGCAGCAGCTGAACTCGCTGGGCGAGCACGCCGCGATCTGCGAATCGCTCGCGGAGGCCGAGGCCGAGGAGCCGGAAGCGCCCGAAGCCCCCGAGGAACAGGCCGAGGAGAACGGCAAGGAGCCCGAGGAGTCCGCGGAGCCGGGGGACGGCCAGCGGGGCCCGTCCCTGTCCGAGGAACAACAGGAACTGGCCAAGCAGTGCGGGACATAGCGGGACCGAGAGACCTGAAGGCATGAGCAGTAGCAACAACACCACCGTCTCAACCGGCGGTCTGCCGAGTCGCCGGAACACCGAGCTGTTGATGCTCGTCTTCGCGGTGGTGATCCCGGTCTTCGCCTACGCCAACGTGGGCCTGGCCAAGGAGGAGTCGCTGCCGGCCGGAATGCTCGGCTACGGCCTCGGCCTCGGCCTGCTGGCCGGCATCGCGCATCTGGTGGTGCGCCGCTGGGCGCCCTACGCGGATCCGCTGATGCTGCCGATCGCCACCCTGCTGAACGGCCTCGGCCTGGTGCTGATCTGGCGTCTGGACCAGGAGCCCAAGATCACCACCCCGTCGCTCGGCGGCGCGCTGGCGCCCGGCCAGCTGATGTGGTCGACGACCGGCATCGCGCTCTTCATCGGCGTGCTGGTCTTCCTCAAGGACCACCGGCTGCTCCAGCGCTACACCTATATCTCCATGGTGGTGGCGCTGCTGCTGTTGCTCTCGCCGATCTTCGTCGGCAAGGAGGTCAACGGGGCCAGGATCTGGGTGCAGATCCCCGGCGTCGGCAGCCTGCAGCCGGGCGAGTTCGCCAAGATCATCATCGCGGTGTTCTTCGCCGGCTATCTGATGGTCAAACGGGACGCGCTGGCGCTGGCCAGCCGCCGGGTGATGGGCATCTATCTGCCGCGCGGCCGTGACCTGGGCCCGATCCTGGTGATCTGGGCGATCAGCCTGATGATCCTGATCTTCGAGACCGACCTCGGCACCTCGCTGCTGTTCTTCGGGATCTTCGTGGTCATGCTCTATGTGGCCACCGAGCGCACGAGTTGGATCATCTTCGGTCTGTTGCTGTCGGCCAGCGGCGCGGTCTTCGTGGCCAGCACCAACAGCCACGTGGAACAGCGGGTCAACAACTGGCTGAACCCGTTGGACCGGATCGACGACGGGGTCACGGAGACCGCGCAGGCGATGTTCTCGTTCGGCTCCGGCGGCCTCTTCGGCTCCGGGCTCGGCCAGGGCTACTCCCGGCTGATCGGCGGCATCGCGGCCAAGAGCGACTACATCCTCGCCACCGTCGGCGAGGAGCTGGGCCTGGCCGGTCTGATGGCGATCCTCATGCTCTACGCCCTGCTGATCGAGCGCGGGATGCGGACCGCGCTGGCCGCCAGGGACCCGTTCGGCAAGCTGCTGGCCGTCGGCCTCGCCGGGGTCTTCGCGATCCAGGTGTTCGTGGTCGCCGGCGGCGTCACCGGGCTGATCCCGCTGACGGGTATGACGATGCCGTTCCTGGCCCAGGGCGGCTCGTCCGTCATCGCCAACTGGGCGCTTATCGCCCTCCTACTGCGCATCAGCGACACTGCCAGACGGCCCGCTCCCGCCCCCGCTCCCTCCCTCGACGCCGAACAGACGCAGGTGGTCCGTCCATGAACAAGCCGATGCGCCGGGTGGCCGTGTTCTGCGGCATCCTGATCCTGGCTCTGTTGGTGCGGGTGAACTGGGTGCAGTTCGTCCAGGCCGACGAGTTGCAGAGCCACGAGGACAACCGCAGGGTGCTGATCCAGCGGTATGCCAACCCGCGGGGCGACATCATCGTCGACGGGCAGCCGATCACCGGCTCCGAGGAGACCAACGACGACGACTTCACCTACAAGCGCACCTGGGTCGACGGCGAGATGTGGGCCCCCGTCACGGGCTACTCGTCGCAGGCGTTCGGCACCACCCAGCTGGAGAACGTCAACGACTCCATCCTCACCGGCGACGACGACCGGATGTTCTTCAACAACACCATCGACATGATCACCGGCAAGGACCAGCGCGGTGGCGATGTCATCACCACCCTCAGCGCCGATGCCCAACTCGCCGCGTTCGAGGGCCTGGGGGATCGCAAGGGCGCCGTGGTCGCCCTCGATCCGCGCAGCGGCGCCATCCTCGCGCTGGCCTCCACACCGTCCTACGACCCGTCCAGCTTCGCCGGCTACGGCGACAGCGACGCGGAGGCGTGGAACGCCCTGGGCGGCGACGAGGACAAGCCGATGCTCAACCGGGCGCTGCGCGAGACCTATCCGCCCGGGTCCACGTTCAAGGTGGTCACGGCGGCGGCGGCGCTGGAGCACGGGCTGATCGACGATGTGGACGACGCCACCGAGTACGAGGACCCGTACATCCTCCCGGACACCGACGACGTCCCGCTGACCAACCAGGTGCCCAACGTCTGCGCCGAGGCCACCGTCCGGGATGCCATGCGGTACTCCTGCAACAGCGTCTTCGCCGGGCTCAGCAACGACGTCGGCAACGAGGGCATGATCGAGACGGCCGAGGCGTTCGGCTTCAACGAGGAGCACTTCGTCCCGGTCCGCGCCGACGCCAGCGCCTATCCGGAGGACAACCGGCCGCAGAACGCGATGGCCGGCATCGGCCAGGCGTCCAACCGCGCCACCCCGCTCCAGATGGCGATGGTGGCCGCCGCCATCGCCAACAACGGCTCGCTGATGGAGCCGTACATGGTGGACAAGCTGGTCACGCCGAACCTCAACGTGATCGAGCAGCACGATCCGAGCGAGCTGCACCAGGCCGTCTCGGCGGACACCGCACGCCAGGTCCAGGAGACCATGGAGACGGTGGTCGAGGAGAACAGCGGCATCGACCGGAGTCAGTTCGGCGACGACGTCAGGATCGGCGGCAAGACGGGCACCGCCCAGCGCGGCGAGAACAACTCCGAGCCGCCGTACGCCTGGTTCATCTCCTACGCGATCACCGACGAGGGCTCCCCGGTGGCGGTGGCCGTGGTGATCGAGGACGCCGGCGTCGACCGGGACCAGATCTCCGGCGGCGGCCTGGCCGCCCCCATCGCGATGGACGTGATGGCCGCCGTGCTGGCGGACGAGCAGAGCTGACGGTGATCCCGCCCGGTCAGCGGCCGTCCGCCGCCCCGCGGGCAACCGCGAACCACCGAACACACGTCATATCTGGGACCGGCCGTCGGCGACCGGTTGCGGGGCACGGCCATACCGGTTGGATATCGGCCGCACACCGCCACCCGGAGGGTTCACGCTCGCCGGGTACCGTAAGCCAGGGTCTGACTCCCCTTCCGCCCTCGGGTGCCGGGGAGCGCGGCCCGGGATCACACGGAGAGGGCTGGAAACATGGATGAGCCGCGTCGCCTCGGCGGGCGGTACGAGCTGGGCCAGGTGTTGGGCCGCGGTGGGATGGCCGAGGTGTACCTGGCTCACGACACCCGCCTGGGCCGCACCGTGGCCGTCAAGACGCTCCGTGCCGACCTCGCTCGCGACCCCACGTTCCAGGCCAGGTTCCGCCGCGAGGCCCAGTCGGCGGCGTCGCTGAACCATCCGGCCATCGTCGCCGTCTACGACACCGGCGAAGACTATGTGGACGGCATCTCCATCCCGTACATCGTCATGGAGTACGTGGAGGGGTCCACCCTCCGCGAGCTGTTGCACTCCGGGCGGAAGCTGCTGCCCGAGCGGGCGTTGGAGATGTGCATCGGCATCCTCCAGGCGCTGGAGTACTCGCACCGCAACGGCATCGTGCACCGGGACATCAAGCCGGCGAACATCATGCTCACCCGCAACGGCCAGGTGAAGGTGATGGACTTCGGCATCGCCCGCGCCATGGGCGATTCGGGCATGACGATGACCCAGACCGCGGCCGTCATCGGCACCGCGCAGTACCTCTCCCCCGAGCAGGCCAAGGGCGAGACGGTTGACGCGCGTTCCGACCTCTACTCCACGGGCTGTCTGCTCTACGAACTGCTCACCGTGCGGCCCCCGTTCATCGGCGACTCGCCGGTCGCCGTGGCCTACCAGCATGTGCGGGAGGAGCCACAGCAGCCCAGCGTCTTCGACCCGGAGATCAGCCAGGAGACGGACGCCATCGTCCTCAAGGCGCTGGTGAAGGACCCGGACTACCGCTACCAGTCCGCCGACGAGATGCGGGCCGACATCGAGGCCGCGCTGGACGGCCGGCCGGTCGGCGCCCTCGCGGCGATGGGCGCCGGGGCCTACGGCTACGACGACCGCCCCACCACCATGCTGCGCCCGACCGACCCGGCCACCACCATGCTGCCGCCGGCCAACGATCCGGACGGCTACGACGACTACAACGGCAGGGGCGACCGGCGGCAGGGGAGCCGGCACACCTCGACCATCCTGCTGGTGCTGGCCGGCATCCTGGTGCTGGTCGGCGCCGTCCTGATCGGGCGGGTGATGTTCGACAACGATCCGCCGCCCAGCACGCTGCAGCTGCCCGACATGGCGGGGGAGACGGTCGAGACGGCCGAGCAGCGGCTCGACGATCTCGGTCTTCGGGTGACCACCGGCGACAGCAAGCCCTGTGACCAGGAGGAGGGCACGGTCTGCGAGACCGATCCCGCCGCCGGCGCCGAGGTGGACGAGGGCGACACCGTCACCCTGATCGTCTCCGAGGGCCCGGAGGCCGTCGAGCTGCCCGATGTCGTCGGCCGCAGCTACGAGGAGGCCGCCGCCGAGCTGGAGGGGCTGGGGCTCACGGCGCGGCAGGAGCCGCGCGAGGACGCGGAGGCCGAGCCGGGCACCGTTCTCGAACAGAGCCCGGGCGCCGGCGAGGAGGTGGAGGCGGAGAGCGAGGTCACGCTGGTCGTCGCCACCGCTCCGGACACGGAGGCGGTGCCCGATGTGGTGGGCCTCCAGTTCGACGAGGCGTCGGCGATAATCTCGGGCGCCGGCTTCCAGGTGTCCCGGCAGACGCAGGAGGACGGCTCAAGGCCGGAGAACCAGGTGATTGCCCAGGACCCGACCGCCGCCACCCAGCACGCGCCCGGTGGTCTGGTGACGCTGACGGTCGCCGTGGCCCCGCCGCCGCCGGAGGAGGTCGAGGTGCCCAACGTCGGCGGCCAGTCCATCGCGGACGCCAAGGCCACCCTCGCGGCCGCCGGCTTCAACCAGGTCTCCATCCAGGGGCCGGACACCCCGACGGCGCTGGTGCTGGTGAGCGATCCGATCGCCGGCACGGCGGTCGCGCCCGACACCCCGATCATCCTGCACACCGTCGACCCGGGCGGCGATCCGGGCGGTCCCGGTGGCGACCCGGGCGGCCCCGGCGAGGGTGATCCGGGCGGCGGGGACAACAACACCGTCTTCGGCCTCGGCGGCTGACGGATCCGGCGGACCGCCGAGGGGCGGGGACGCGCCAGCGCTTGGTCTTCGACGGCCAAGCGGCGGGGCGGCCCCGCCCCCGCCGCTTCCGGGGGCCACCGGAGGGCGGGGCCCCGTCAGCCCAGCGCCTGCTCCTCCGGCTCCGTAGGCACCTCGGTGGCGGGGGAGGGCTCGACCAGCCAGTCGGGGTCGGTCTGGGCGCTCCACCACCGGTAGGCGGCGACGGCCCCGCCGGCGAGCAGCCCCAGCATCCCGAGACGCTTGGCCAGCCGGCCGGCCCTGGCCCTGCGCTCCCTGCGCCGCACCACCGCCTGGATCTCCCTGGGGGTGATGTCGCCGCGCAGCGCGGCCATCGCGGCCGCCGAGCGCCTGGCGGCGTGTTCCCTGGCCGGCCCGGCGGCGACCCTGGCCCGCTCCAGACGTGGCACCAGCTCCGCGTCATAACGCAGCCGCGCCTGGGTAGCGGCCAGTCGGGCCTTGGGGCCGAGATAGCTGCCGGCCTGCTGAGCGCATCGGGCGGCGCTCTCCTTGGCGCTCAGTGCGTAGGGGAGCACCACGTCCCCTGCCTGCCGGACACCGGACTTCCCGTTCTGGGGCACTGTTTTCTCCTCCTTGTGATCCTTGAGGATGCTTTCTCACTGACTTTTCCTCTTGTCCACTCGTGCGCAAATCATGCCGGGTGCTTGGCGATCCAGCACGCGAAACGGCCATCCGGGGGCATGGCGTGTCGCGCGGCCGTGGCAGGATCGGTGACCGTCATTGAACGTAGACGGAAGGTAGATCGTGGCTGAGCAGCTCTACGCCACCCTGAAGACCAATCGCGGCGACATCGAGGTGCGGCTCTTCCCGAACCACGCGCCGAAGACGGTCAAGAACTTTGTCGAGCTGGCCGAGGGCAAGCGGGAATGGACCCACCCGGCCACCGGACAGAAGTCCACCGAGAAGCTGTATGACGGCACGGTCTTCCACCGGGTGATCAGCGGCTTCATGATCCAGGGCGGGGACCCCCTGGGCAACGGCACCGGCGGTCCCGGGTACAAGTTCGGGGACGAGATCCACCCGGACCTCTCGTTCGACCGTCCCTACCTGCTGGCCATGGCCAACGCGGGTCCCGGGACCAACGGTTCGCAGTTCTTCGTCACGGTGGCCCCGACCACCTGGCTGACCGGCAAGCACACCATCTTCGGCGAGGTCACCTCCGCCGCCGGCCAGCAGGTGGTGGACGCCATCGCCACCACCGCGACCGACGGCCGCACCGACCGGCCGGTGCAGGACGTGGTGATCGAGTCGGTCACCATCGAGAGCCGCTGACGGCTTCTGCCTCTGCCGGGTGTGGGCACCGATACCTCGGCCCACACCCGGCGGATCACCCGAACCGGGAACGATTCCGGCCCCCTGTCCGTAGGATCAGGGGGCCGGTTTCGCGCCTGCCCGGGGCACCACACTTCGCGAAGGGACGCCATGGCCCAGCAACATCCGCAGCCACCGCCGGGGCTCGCCCGTTGCTATCGCCATCAGGAGCGCGAGACGGGGGTGCGCTGCACCCGCTGCGACCGCCCCATCTGCCCCGACTGCATGGTCTCCGCCTCCGTCGGCTACCAGTGCCGGCAGTGCGTCCACGGCGCCGCAGGGGCCGGCCGCGCGGCCCGTCCCAGGACGCTGGCGGGCGGCTCGGTCACCGCCGATCCGGCCCTGGTCACGAAGGTCCTGCTGGCGCTCAACGTCGCGGTCTTCATCGCGGTGCTCGCCGGCGGCGACCAGTGGGTCGTGAACCTCGGCATGCTCGGCCTCGCCACGGACGGGTTCACCGTGCAGGGGCTCCAGCTGGTGCCCAACGAGATCGGGGTGGCCGACGGCGAGGTCTACCGGCTGCTCACCGCCGCGTTCCTGCACCAGGAGATCTGGCATATCGGCTTCAACATGCTGGGGCTCTGGTTTCTGGGGCCCTCGTTGGAGAGCGCGCTGGGCCGCTCCAGGTTCATAGCCCTCTATCTGCTCTCGGCGCTCGCCGGCAGCACGCTGTCCTATGCGCTGGCCGAGCCGAACCAGCTCTCGCTGGGCGCCTCGGGCGCGATCTTCGGGCTCTTCGGCGCCACGGCCGTGCTGGCCCGGCGGCTGCGCTACGACATGCGGCCGATCCTGGTGCTGCTGGCGATCAACCTGGTGATCACCTTCACCTGGTCCAGCATCGCCTGGCAGGCCCATATAGGCGGCCTGGTGGCCGGTGCGGCGGTCGCCTTCGGCATGGTGCACGCGCCGCGCCAGCGGCGGACGGCGGTGCAGATCGCGGTCTGCGCGGCGGTGGCGCTGGTCATCGTCGCGACCTGCCTGGTCCGCACGGCTCAGCTGGTGGGCTGACCCGGCGACGCTGGTGGGCTGACCCGACGGTCGGACTTATCCACAGCGGGTGCGGGATCTGTGCACACTGTGGACGACCTGCGACCATCCCCGTCGCAACCCACGTTTCCGCAGGCGAACAGGGGTGCGAGCCGTCCGGCCCCGGTGCGCGGAGGCGATGCGGTTCGGCGAGTTATCCACAGATCCTGTGATGTTCGAACAGCCTGTGGATAACCCCGCCACCGGCATCCCCGGCCGGCCACCGGGCCGGTCGTCTCACTTCCACTGGGTGGAGACGACAAATCCCAGCGCGATGAAGCCGAACCCGACCACGATGTTCCAGTCGCCCAACGCTCCGATGGGCATATCCGCCTGCGTCACGTAGTAGACGACGATCCAGGCGAGGCCGATCACGAACAGCGCCAGCATCAGCGGCGCCACCCAGCTGCGACCTGAACTCATGTCGAGCTTGGTCGTCGACCGCTTCTCCGACGGCGCGTAGTTGTCGTCCTTCTTCTTCCGGACCCGGGACTTCGGCACGAGAGTGACTCCTGTCGATCGCGCTGCGTTGGCGCTACCTGATCGCGCTGCGGAGCGCGTAGCTAGGGGATCGTCCGTTAGCGTAGTGCTTCCACGGCTGTTTAAGGAGACCAGGGTACGGTGAGGAATTTCCGGTTCCGCCCGGCCCGGCTCGGCACGGTCGCCGTCTTCGCCCTGGCCGGGCTGCTCTTCTGGCTCAGCTTCACGGTCTCCCGTGGCAACAACATCCGTACCGATGACTCCTTGCTCCAAATGTCCGATCTCATTCGCGAGCGGGAGCGACAGAACGACACCCTGGAGACCTCGGCCGCCCGGCTGCGCGCGGATGTGGAGGCCCTCACCGAGCGCGACCACCCGGACGATCCCGACCGGGCCAGGCGGCTGGACGCGACCGAGACCGCGGCCGGCCTCAACGAACTGACCGGGCCCGGGCTCACCGTCACGCTCACCGACGCCCCGCCGGACGCCGAACCGCTGCTTCCCGGGGTGCCGGAGCCGACCCCCAACGACCTGGTGATCCACCAGCAGGACCTTCAGGCGGTGGTGAACGCCCTCTGGGCCGGCGGCGCCGACGGGCTGCGGATCATGGACCAACGGCTGATCTCCACCAGCGCGGTGCGCTGCGTCGGCAACACCCTCATCCTCCAGGGCCAGCTCTACTCCCCGCCCTACACGATCACCGCGGTCGGCGACCGGGACCGGCTGCGCGCCGCCCTCGACGAGTCGCCGGCGCTCGTCAACTACCAGCAGTACGTGGCCGCCTACGGTCTCGGCTGGGAGGTGGCGGAACACCCGTCGGTGACGCTGCCCGGCTATGACGGCAGCGTCGCCCTGCGGCACGCCCGCCCCGTGGAACCCGGGGAATGACCGCGACCGCAGCGGTCCCGTCCGTCCGCGTCGTACGCTTGGGGCACGCGGCGTCGCACGAAATGGGGACGGGAAGCCATGTACGGGTGGATCTGGCGACACCTGCCGGGTAACACGCTGGTGCGTTCGGTGCTCTCGCTGATCCTGGCGCTGGGCGTGGTCTACCTGCTGTTCCAGTATGTCTTCCCGTGGGCCGAGCCGTTGCTGCCCTTCAACAACGTGACCGTGGACGACGCCCAAGGGGGGATCAGCCGATGAGCGGCACCCGCATCCTCGTGGTGGACAACTACGACAGCTTTGTCTACAACCTCGTTCAGTACCTCTACCAACTCGGCGCCGAGTGCGAAGTGGTGCGAAACGACGCGGTCGGTACCGATCGGGTGGCCGAGGGCGGTTTCTCCGGCGTGCTGATCTCGCCGGGCCCCGGAACCCCCGAACGCGCCGGCGTCAGCATGGAGATGGTGCGGCACTGCGCGGCCACCGACGTCCCGGTCTTCGGGGTCTGCCTGGGCATGCAGGCGATGGCCGCGGTCTACGGCGGTGTGGTCGACCGGGCTCCCGAGCTGCTGCACGGCAAGACCTCGGAGGTCGGCCACGACGGCGCCGGCGTCTTCGCCGGACTGCCCTCGCCGCTGACCGTCACCCGCTACCACTCGCTGGCCGCCGAGGAGCCCACGCTGCCGGACGAACTGCTGGTCACCGCGCGCGCCGGCCAGGTGATCATGGGGCTGCGGCATCGCGAACTCCCGGTCGAGGGCGTGCAGTTCCATCCGGAGTCCGTGCTCACCCAGGGCGGCCACCGGATGCTCGCCAACTGGCTGGAGCGCTGCGGCGACGCCGGAGCGGTCGAGCGGTCCCACGGCCTGGCCCCGATCGTGGGCCGCACGGGCCAGCAGGAGCCGGCGGCGTGACCGCGTCGCGCCCGGGGGAGGGCGCGGCCTGGGATCCCGACCAGGATCCCTACCCGAACCACGCCCCCTACCCCGAGCGGGCCGCCCGCCATGGCGGCCTCGACTCCGCCGTGGACGCGCTGCACGACCCGTTGCGGGATCCGCTTCCCGGGCAGCGGGGCGCGCCGGCGGCCGGCGGGACCGAGGACTACGCCGGGCTGCCGGCCGCCGACTTCGACGGCTACGGCGACGCCTCCGGCGCCCTCGGGGGATACCAGGAGCAGCCGAGCGCCCACGATCCCGAGACGGTCGGGCTCGACGTCCGCGCCGCCCGGCGGAAACACGATCCGGAGACGGTCGGCCTGCGCCGCCCCGACGATCTGAAGCGCGCCGGGGAGCGCGCCGGAGCGCGCGCCGAGGAGCGCGAGCCCGCCGCCGAGGACGCGCCGCCCACGGGCGGCCGGGCCGCCCGCCGCCGCGCGGCGCAGCGCGCCGAGGGCCGCGAGGCCGCGCCGGCGCCCGGCGGGCGCGCGGCGCGCCGCAGGGCGGCCAAGGGCGGTGGCCGCAGGGCGAGTTCCGCCGCGGTGGCGGCGGAGCCGGCCGAGGAGCCCGAGGTCAGCGGTGGCCGGGCGGCCCGCCGCAAGGCGGCCAAGGCGGCGGCGAAGGCCGCCAGGCAGACCGGCACGGCGATCAGCAATGTCATAGGCGAGCTGTTCATCACGACGGGCGTCGTGCTCCTGCTCTTCGTGGTCTACCAGCTGTGGTGGACCAACGTCGAGGCCAGGGCGCACGCCAACGGCAAGGCCAACGAGCTCCAGGAGCGCTGGGAGGATCCGGACGGCACGGGCGGCGGCGAGGAGGAGGAGAACCGCGACCCGGGCGTCTTCTCCGCAGGCGAGGGCTTCGCGATCCTCTATCTGCCCACCCTCGACGTCCGCGTCCCGGTCGCGGAGAGCGTCGACCCGGGCAGCGTGCTCGACAACGGGATGGTGGGCCACTACACGGAGGGGGACGGCCTGCCCACCGCGATGCCCTGGGACGAGGAGGGGAACTTCGGCCTGGCCGGGCATCGCAACACCCATGGCGAGCCGTTCCGTTACATCAACAACCTGGAACCGGGCGATCCGATCGTGATCGAGACCGAGAGCGCCTACTACACCTACGAGATGCGCACCCGGTTGGACTCGACCTCGCCGTCCAACATCGAGGTGCTCGACCCCATCCCCGAACAGGGCGGATTCACCGAGCCTGGCCGCTATATCACCCTCACCACGTGCACGCCGGAATTCACCTCCACTTACCGTTTGATTGTCTGGGGAGAACTGGCTGAGGAACGGCCGCGTGCCGAGGGAAAGCCGGATGCCCTCGTCAACTGACCCATGACGGAACGACAGCGGAGGACACCGGCGGTGCCGGAGGAGAACGAGAACCCAACGCCCAAGGGCGAGCCCCAGCCGGCCCCCGACGCCGACCCCACCCCGCGCGACAGCCAGGACCTCCCGGGCGACCGCCCCGACCCCAAGGACCAGGACGAGGACCAGGACCAGGACGAGGACCAGGCTCCGGAACCCGACGAGCGCGACGAGCCCGACGAGCCCGACGAGCCCGACGAGCGCGACGAGCCCGAAAAACCCGACGAGCCCGACGAGCGCGAAGAAGCAGCCGGACCTGGGGACGAGCCGGCCGAGGACAAGCCGAAGGCCGCCGCGCCCGTGGCGGTGAGCCGGGCCAGGCGGCGACTCGCCTTCGCCATCTCCCTCTTCGGCGAGCTGCTGATCACCGCCGGCGTGGTGCTCGGCCTCTTCGTCGTCTACTCGCTGTGGTGGACCAACGTCATAGCCAACCAGGAGGCCGCGCGCGACAGCGACGCCGTCCGGGACAGCTGGGCCGCCCAGCCCGAGGACGAGGAGGCGGACGACACCACCCCGCCCGCGGAGTTCGACCCGGAGGACGGCATCGGCTTCCTGCACGCGCCGACGATGACCGGCAGCGAGATCCTGGTCAAGGAGGGCACCCACCCGGACACCCTCAACGGCGGCGTGGCCGGCTACTACAACGACCCGGTCGAGTCGGCGATGCCCTGGGACGAGGAGGGCAACTTCTCCATCGCCGCGCACCGCGACGGCCATGGCGCGAAGTTCCACAACATCCAGCGGATGGAAGAGGGCGACCCGATCGTCTTCGAGACCAAGAACACCTGGTACGTGTACCGGGTGTACGCCGTGCTGCCGGAGACGTCCAAGTACAACATCGAGGTGCTGGACCCGATCCCCGAGGAGTCGGGCGCCACCGAGGCCGGCCGTTACATCACGTTGACGACCTGTACCCCGGTGTACACCTCACGCCACCGTTACATCGTCTGGGGCGAGTTGGAGCGCACGGAACACATCAACGCCCAGCGCACACCCCCCGAGGAGCTGCGCGAGGCCGACTGAGCCGGACCGGCGGCGAAGGGGCATGTGGTGTTGGCCTCTTCGCCGCCGGACCGCCTGTCGCGGCGCCGGGCACGGTCAGGGGGTGCGTTCCGCCAGCCGCTTCTCGATCAGGGCGACGGCCTTCTCGGTGCCGCCCTCGGAGCGCATCCGCGCGCTGGCGGATTCCAGCCGCTCGGCGACTCCCGGGTCGTCCAGCAGCCCCAGCACCGCGGCCCGCAGCGCTTCGGCGGTGACGTCGGCGGTGTCGAGACGCCGTCCGACGCCCAGCTCGACCAGCCGGTCGGCGATGGTGAACTGGTCGTTGGCCTGGGGCACGGCGACCATCGGTACACCGTGGTAGATCCCCTCCTGGACGGATGCCGGGCCGCCGTGCGTGACAAAGGCGTCGGCCTCGGCCAGCAGCCGGAACTGCGGGCTCCAGGAACGGATTTCCACGTTGTCGGGCACATCGCCCGCCAGGAACTCCTCGGCCCGGCTGCCCGCCTGCAGGACGACGTTCCAGTCCGGCTGGTACCGGAAGGCGTCCAGACAGGCCCGGGCGAAGCCCTCGGGCAGCTCGACCCAGGTGCCGAGCGAGATGTACAGCAGCTTGCGCGTTCTGTCGGCGCGCTGCCAGTCGCCCTGGTGCGAACGGTCGCCGAAGCACGGTCCGACAAAGGTGTAGCGGTCCTTGTCGACCAGCTCGGCGAGGGGCTGCAGAACGCTGGAGATGAGCACGACGGACCGGTCGGGCTCGTTCATCAGCCCGATCGGATCGTAGGAGGCGCCGTTGTCCGAGAGCCACTTGTCGAAGCGGTCCAGATGCGCGGCGCCCCGCGGGTCCTGCCGGACGGCCTCGTGGCCGGCCCGCATCTGTTCCTCCTGCCCCTTGGACACGACAAAGGTCGGGGAGAGCTGCAGTGTGGGGATCCCCCAGCTGTCGGCGAGGATGCGCGCGGCGTATCCCGCGATGTCGTAGAGGAAGAGGTCGGGACGGTCGTCCTCGTAGATCTCGCGCAGCCGCTCCAACATGGCCATGCCGTCGTCGAGATAGACGTCCATCAGCTCGAAGGGGTCGCTGCCCTCCGGGTTCTCGGTGGTCTGGATCACCGAGTCGTACGAGAAGAACTCGGCGCCCGTCGTGGCGACGACCTCGGCCACCGCGGAGCCGCTGAGATAGGTGACGCGGTGGCCGCGCGCCACGAGTTCCTTGACGACGGCGAGGCTGGGGTTGATGTGGCCGTGCGCCGGGATGACGGCCATGGCGATGTGTAAACGTGCGGGCAAGGGAGGGCCTCCGGGATTCTGTTTCCGAACAGGGGCGGGCGCCGGTGCCCGCCATGGACACGGGGCACAGCCGGGGCCCGGACCTGGTGTTCCCGGTCCGGGCCCCGGCGGTGGGTCAGAGGACGACCGGCAGGTGGGCCACGCCGCGGACCAACAAGCTCGGCCGGTACTGCAGTTCGGACGGGTCGACGGCGAGGCGGAGCTTCGGGAAGCGCTTCAGCAGCGCGCCGAGCGCGATCACGCTCTCCAACCGGGCCAGCGGCGCGCCCATGCAGTAGTGGACGCCGTGGCCGAAGGTCAGATGGCCGCCCAGCGCCGAGCGGTTCACGTCGAACTCGTCCGGACGCTCGAAGTGGCTCGGGTCGTGGTTGGCCGCTCCGATGGCGGCGAGCACCGACTCCCGCGCGGGGATGGTGACTCCGCCGACCTCCACGGGCTCCGTGGTGTAGCGGAACGTGGCCAGGTGGAACGGCGCGTCGAAGCGAAGCACCTCTTCGATCACGTCGGGCAGCGTCGAGGGGTCGGCCCGCACTCGTTCCAGTTCGGCCGGCCGCTGGAGCAGGGCGATCACGGCGTTGCCGATCAGGCTGATCGTGGACTCGTGCCCGGCGCCGAGCAGCAGGAAGATCATGGACAGCAGCTCGGACTCGGAGAGCCTGCCCTCGTCCTCGGTGACCGTGAGCAGCTCGCTGATGATGTCCTCGGCGGGGTTCTCCCGCTTGTCGGCCACGATCTTGACGAGATAGTCGATCAGCGAGGTGGCCGCCGACTGGGCCTCCTCCGGGTCGGTGACATTGGTGACCGAGTCGAACCAGCCGTGGAAGGTCTCCTGGTCCTCCGGCGGGATGCCGAGCATCCCGCAGATGGTGGCGGTGGTCAGCGGAAGCGCCAACGCCTCGATGAGATCCACCTCCTGCCCCTCGGCCAGCTGGTCGAGAAGCTCGGTGACGATCCGCTCGACGCGCGGCTGCAGGGCCTTCGTCGGGCGGGCGGTGAACGCCTTGGTCACCAGCTTGCGCAGCCGGGTGTGCTCGGCGCCGTCGCTGTTGAGCATGTGCCGGGCCAACACCGTGCTCGGGTCGAGGGAGTCGGCGTCCGGCTCCGGCGGCGGGCCACCCGCGGCCAGGACGTCGGGAGCGTACCGCGGGTTCTTGTGCACGGTGGGGTCGGTCAGGACCTGCCGGACGTCGTCGTAACGGCTGACCACCCAGGTCTGGGGGCCGCCGGGGTACATCGTCATCCGGACCGGCCCCTGCTCGATCAGCTTGGCGAAGAGGGGGTACGGGTTGGCTATGAACTCCGCGTCCATGAGGGTGCTCGGCGCGGAACCTGACTCTGACATCAGGAACTCTCCTTCATCGAAAGACCGCGGTGCCGGTCACAATGGGCACACGCACCGCGAGTGCGGTAGTGGTACATAAAGGCAGCCGCGCACAGGGTCGCGCCCCAGGCGGCAAAGCTCACATAGGTGACGTAGAAGCCGAGTGGCTGCATCTCGCCCAGGCGATCGGCGGACAGCTCGTGGATCCCGGTGACGTGCGCGGTCATGGCGACATTGCCCAACACCCCGTAGGGCGTCAGCGCGGCCGCCACCACCAGGGGCGGAACGATGGCGAGCAGCCGGGGAACGACGCGGCCGCCCACCAGCGGGATCCAGCGCGGGAAGATCTCGCCCCAGGGCATGACCAGGCCGAGGGTGAGCACGGAGCCGCCCATGGTGAGCAGCACGAGAACCCACAGGGCGGCGACGGTGTCGGGGGCGCTGAGTTCGGCCGCGCCCTCCTTGGTGACGCCGAACGGCACGTTCAGCGCCCAGAGCGCGTGCGGTAGGGCGAACCCGAGGGTGGGCACGATGACGGCCGCATATCCCGCGGCCTTCTCCCAGCGGCGCCGCTGCGCGCTGCCGCCGCCGAAACGACCGCAGTGACCGCAGGCGCCGTTCAGTCGCCTGCGGTAGGAGACCGCAGCCCCGACGAAGAGCGCCCCGCCCAGCACGGCGTACAGCTTGACCAGGAAGGACGGCCATTCGATGGCATAGAAGTGCGCGGTGAACACGCTGGCCAGATCGAGGGTGAGGGTGCCGGGCGCGACGGTGAGGAGGAGCCCGGCGAAGCCCCAGAGCATGGTGCCGGGGAGACCGGGGCGCACCGTGCCCGGCCTGATCCGCACCGTCGCCAGCGCGGCCCCGGCCGCCGCCACGCACAGGGCGGCGACTCCTCCGAGAAGCGCCGCCGGCACATCGACATCGCCGAACGGCCGGCCCCAGTCGCTGCCCAACACCCAGGAGAGGATGAGCACTCCATAGACGCAGGCCCAGCCGGCGGCCGCGGGCGCCGCCCGCTCCAACCACCAGGGCGCCGAGGGAGAAGCCGAGGAAGAACGAGTCGGCTGCGGAGGGTCGGTGGCGGTGACGTCCGGGGTTAAGCGCATGTTCCGTCCTCGGTAGAAAAGGATTCTGCTGCGGGTGATCCCTCTCCCACCCTGCCAGCGGCCCTGTTCCTGGGCATCCGGCCAGGTGATGAACCGTCAGTCCCCCACGAGGGGGAGGCGATGGGGAGAAATCAACCGACGGCCTTGCGATAGGCCCGCAGGGCGAGCGGAATCACGATGGCCAGCAGGATCAGCATCGATCCGAAGGCGACGGGAACGGGGTGTTGCGCGGGAAAGGAATCACTGGGATACGCGCCGGGATTTCCCCACATCTCTCTGCAGGAACCTGCCACGGCGCTCACCGGATTCCACTCGGCTATGGTACGCAGCCAGCTCGGCAGCCCGGTGAGCGGAATGAAGGCCGACGAGAGGAAGGCCAGCGGGAACACCAGGACGAAACCAACGGAGTTGACCGCCTCGACGCTGCGGAGCGCGAGTCCGATCCAGCAGCCTATCCAGGACATCGTGAGGCCCTGGAGAAGCAGCAGGGCGAATCCGGTCAGACCGTTGAGAATTCCCTCGTTCATGCGCCAGCCGATGAGATAGCCGACGCATCCCATGACCACACAGGTGATGGCGGCCAGCGCCATGTCCGAAACCGTGCGGCCGATCAGCACCGAAACCCGGGACATGGGCAGTGACCTGAATCGGTCGACGAGGCCGTTGTTCAGGTCGGAGGTGACGCCGAGGGCCGTCGTCTGGATTCCGGAGAGCATCATCTGCACGAAGATGCCCGCCATGATGAATTCCCGGTAGTTTCCGTCCGGCACCTGCATGGCGCTGCCGAACAGATAGCCGAAGAGCAGAACGTATGCCACCGGCATGATGGTGACGCTCAGCAGTTAGGTGGGGACTCGGCGGATGTGCCGCATCTGGCGGCCGATCAGTGCGCCGGAGTCGTTCAGCACGCCGATCATACGGCTGTCCTCTCCTGGACGGGTTCGGTGGTGGTCGGATCCGTGGCCGCTTCGCTCCGGTCGGACCTGCCGGTGAGCGAGAGGAAGACGTCGTCGAGGGACGGCCTGCGCACGGAGAAGTCCTGGACCTCGACCCCCGCGGCCTCCAGGGCGGCGGCGGCCGCCGCGATGTCCCGCACCCCGTCGGTGAGCGGAATGGTGACCCGCCCCTCGTTCTCCTCCACGACGACGCGGTCCTCCGGCACGACCTTGGCCAGCGTCTCGGCGGCGAGCCCCAGCTGGGCCGGGTCCACCGTGGACACCTCAAGGCGTTCGCCGCCGACGGTGCGTTTCAACTCGGCCGGTGCTCCCTCGGCGATGACGCGTCCGGCCTCGATGACGGCGATACGGTCGGCCAACTGGTCGGCCTCTTCGAGGTACTGGGTGGTCAGCAGCACGGTGACGCCGCGCTCCACCTGTGCCCTGACCATGCCCCACAGGGCGATCCTGCTGGCCGGGTCGAGTCCGGTGGTGGGTTCGTCGAGAAAGATGACCTGCGGCTCGGAGAGCAGGCTCGCGGCGAGGTCGAGCCTGCGGCGCATGCCTCCCGAGTAGGTGTGGCTGGGCCGGTCCCCCGCCTCGGTCAGGTCGAACCGATCGAGGAGTTCGGCCGCCTTCGCCTTGGCGCCCTTGCGGCCGAGTCGGTGGAGCCGGCCGATCAGCGTCAGGTTCTCGCGCCCGGTGAGCAGTTCGTCGACGGCGGCGTACTGGCCGGTGAGCCCGATCCTGCGGCGCACCTCGGCGGGCTGCTCGGCCACGTCGAATCCGGCGACCCTGGCCCTGCCCCCGTCGGCCGCGAGCAGCGTGGTGAGCACCCGGACGGCCGTGGTCTTGCCCGCGCCGTTGGGGCCCAGCACGCCCAGAACCGTTCCGGCGGGCACCGAGAGATCGATCCCGCGCAGGGCTTCGTGTCCGCGATATCGCTTGCGCAGCCCCTCCGCTTCTATGGCAACGTCCACCAACAACCTCACTCGATCGGGGACAAATCGGGGACAAATCCAGGACAAGGGGGGTGGGAAACCGGAAGGCTTCCGGTCCCGCTCCCAGACAAACAGTTCACGCTTCAGAATTGACGTTCGGACACCCGTACTGGCAGGTACCTGCCGTTAACCGGAGCGCCCGCAGCTGCGGCAGGTACCGCGCGTTCGGTAGTGGTACGCGATGGCGGCGGCGCCGAGCGACACGCCCCAGGCGAAGAAGGTCGCGTAGGTCAGCTGGTTGCCGAAGTGCTCGATACCCTCCAGCTTTCCCTCGGTCGGCCGGACCAGGCCGAGGGCGTAACCGACCGTAGCCACCAGTCCCCACAGCCCGTACGGCGTCAACGCGGCCGCGGCCAGCAGGGGCGGGCCCATCACCAGCGCCTTCGGCAGCTTCTTGCCGCCGATGAACGGCACGGCGGCGGGGACCCGTTCGCCCCAGGGCCGTACCAGGGCGAGGGTTGCGACACCGGCGGCCGAGGCCACCCCGCCGAGCGCGGCCACCGCGACGGCGAGACCCGGCTCGCTCAGCTGGTCGGCGCTCTCCTGCGGGATGCCGAAGGGCACGCCGAGCGCCCAGAGCCAGTGCGGCACGGCGAAGCCGAGCAGGGGCAGCGCGGCCGCCGCGTACCCGATCCAGTTGACCCGCGGCCGGGGACCGTTGCGCTCGGCGCCGCGCCCGCAGCGCGCGCAGGCGCCCCGGACGCGGCGTTGGTGGTTGAGGACCGAGCGTCCGAACACCACACCGCCGGCGACCAGGAACACCCGGTGCAGGAAGTCCGCCCACTCGATGTCGTCGAGATCCAGCGTGACGACCCCGGCCAGGTCGAGGATGAGCGTGCCGGGGCCGGCGGCGAGCAGCAACGCGCACGCCCCCCAGCCGACCGCCGACCGCACCCCGGCGGGGAGCAACCGCTCCTGCGGCTGGACCGAGGCGAACGCCGAAGTCGCCGCGACGGCACTGGCGGTGGCGACGGCGAGGTCGGTGGGGACACCGCCAGGGCCGGCGCTGCGCGGGCGGTCCGCCTTCCCCACCGTGGCCCAGTGCAGTCGCAGGGCGGTGTTGCCGAGTGCCCAGGCGCAGGCCGCGTACCCGGCCCAGGAACGGGGTACCGTCCGGGACTTGACCCCCCGCTCCATCAGTTCCCGCGTGTTCTCGGGCATCTTCCGCCTCTTCTCTTCGGCACTCTTCGGCACTCTGCGGTCTCGTCGGGTCACCAGGCGTGGTTCGGGTGGATCGGGTGGATCGGGTGTGGTCAGGTCCCGGCGGCCGGTCCGACCGCCGGGCCCTTCAGTCGGCCGCGCGGAGCACACGGGTCAGGACCGCGCCGATCCGCTCCAGGGACTCCGGCTGGGTCATGTGGTCGTGCTCGCAGTCCAGCGGGTACTCCTCCACCCGGCCCCTGACATGCGCCTCCCACTGGCGGGCCTGCGCCGCCGGATCGTCCTTCCCGCGTGTGGCCACGAAGACATGCACATCTCCCCCGTAGCTGCCGAGGGAGACCCCGGGAAGGATGCGGGCGAAGTTCTCGCCCACATCGGCGAGGGCCACGATGTGCCGCTCCTCCAGGCCGGCGAGGGCGCTGTCCCCTCGCTGCAGCAGCGCCATGACGGAGTTGTAGGTGAGCGGTTCGTCGCCCAACTCGGCGGCGTCCAGGCCCAGGAACTGGAGCAGGGCGGCGAGCACGTCCTGCTTCCTGGACTCGGGGTCCTGCTCCTCGGCGACAGGCTCGACCGGCTCCTCCCGGCGGTCCTGCTCGTCCGCCTGGACCGGGTACACGTCGAGCATCGCGAGCAGCCTCACCTCCTCGCCGGCCTCCTGGAGCGCGGTGGCGATCAGATGGGAGACGATCCCACCCAGCGACCAGCCGAGCAGGTGGTACGGGCCCGACGGCTGCACCGAACGGATCTGCGCCAGATAGTCATCGGCCAACTCCCGCATACTCCCGGGAAGTTGATCGTCCTGCCGGGCGAGGCCACGGGCCTGTAGCGCGTATACCGGCTGGTCCGATGGCAGGTGGCGCAGCAGCCCCGAGTAGGTCCAGCCGATGCCGGCGCCCGGGTGGACGCAGAACAGCGGCGGCCGGGAACCGTGCGGGCGCAGCGGCAGCAGCACGTCCAGCGGGTCCTGGTCGTCGCCGTCGCCGAGCCGGCCGGCGAACGCCCGCACGCTCGGCGCCTCCATCAGCGCCCTGATGCTGACCTTCGCGCCCAGCGTCGAACGGACCCTGCCGATCAGCCTGGTGGCCATCAGCGAGTCACCGCCGAGGTCGAAGAAGCCGTCCTCGGCACCGACCCGCTCCAGGCCCAGCACCTCGGCGAAGAGCCCGCACAGCACCTCCTCGGTGGGGGTGCGCGGCGCCCCGCCGTCGGTGGTGGTCGCCGACTCGGGCTCCGGCAGCGCCCGCCGGTCCAGCTTCCCGTTCGGCATCAGGGGCAGTTCGTCCAGCGCCACCACCGCCGTGGGCACCATGTGGCCGGGCAGCGTGGCCGCCACCCGTCCGCGCAGCGTGGCGGTGTCGAGTTCCGCTTCGGTGCCGGCCTCGGCCACCACATAGGCGACCAACCGCTTCCTTCCCTGCTCGTCGTCCCTGGCGACGGCGGCGGCCCGCGCGACCTCCGGCAGGGCGGTGAACGCGGCCTCGATCTCGCCGAGTTCGATGCGGAACCCGCGGATCTTGACCTGTCCGTCGGCCCGGCCGACGTACCGCAGCTGGCCGTCCTCCGCCCAACGCACCAGGTCACCGGTGCGGTACATGCGGGAGCCGGCCGGGCCATGGGGGTCGGCGACGAACCGCTCGCCGGTCAGTCCTGGCCGGTTCCAGTAGCCCCTGGCCAGTCCTGGGCCCGAGACATACAGCTCGCCGACCGCGCCCGCCGGCACCGGGCGCAGCTCGGGGCCCAGCACATACAGGGAGGTGTCGGGGAGCGGCAGACCGATGGGCGGCGCCTGGGCGCCGGACAGCGGCCAGGTGGCGGTCGCGGCGACGGTGGCCTCGGTCGGGCCGTAGGCGTTGATCAGCAGCCGGTCCCGCGACCAGGTGGCCACCAGGTCGGCCGGGCAGACATCGCCGCCGATGACCACGCCGCGCAGTGCGGGCAGCTCCGCCTCGGGCGCGCCGGCCAGCGCGGCGGGCGGCAACGAGGCGTGGGTGATGGCGTGTTCGGCCAGCACCTCGACCAGCGTCTCGCCCGCCAGCGGCCCGTCGGGCGGTACGACCAGCGTCGCACCGGCCAGCAGCGAAAGGGTCAGCTCCAGCACGGCGGCGTCGAAGCTCGGCGTGGCGAACTGCAGCACCCTGCTGCCGGGGCGCGCCTGCACCCGCTCCTGGAGCCCGGCGGCGAGGGCGGCCACGCCGTTGTGGGTGACCATGACGCCCTTGGGGCGGCCGGTCGAACCCGAGGTGTAGATGACATAGGCGGGCGAGTCCAACGACACATCGCCGCGTTCGTCCGCGGACAGGCCGTCCCCGGAGAGGGCGCCCAGCTCCGCGGCCGTCGCCGGCTCGTCCAGGACGAGCCGGGGGAACGAGCCGCCGGGCAGCCCCTCCGCGTAGGCCATCGAGGTCACCAGCAGCGCCGGGCGCGCGTCGTCGAGCATGAACGCGACCCGCTCGGCCGGGTACTCCGGGTCCACCGGCACATAGGCGGCCCCGGTCTTGGCCACCGCGAGCAGTGCGACGACCATGTCGGCGCCGCGGGGCAGTGCCAGGGCGACAAACCGCTCGGGGGCCGCGCCCTCGGTGCGCAGTCGCCTGGCGAGGCGGTTGGCGCGGGCGTCGAGTTCACCGTACGAGAGCACGGTTCCGTCGAAGTCCAGCGCCGGTGCCAGTCGGGCCGACGCCACCCGGGCCTCGAAGAGCGCCGCGAGCGCGGCGGGTTCGACCTGCCGCGCGCCGCTCTCCCTGGCGTCGGCGAACTGCTTGCGCTCCCGCTCGTTGAGGACGTCCCAGGCGGCCAGCGGCAGTTCGGGACGGGCCACGACGGCCTCGAAGAGCGCGAGCAGCCGCGGCGGCAGCTCGTCGGCGAGGCCGGCGGGCAGCGCGTCGGGGCGGTAGCCGAGCTTGAGGCGCAGCCGGGTCCCGGACATCATCGCGGAGACGCTCAGCGGGTAGTGCGTGCCGTCCCGCGTTCCGGTGCCGGCGATACCGACCTCGCGGTCGGCGACCGGCAGCGATTCGGGCTCGGCCGGGTAGTTCTCGAACACCGTCACGGTGTCGAAGAGTTCCCCGAGGCCGGCCAGTCGCTGTACCTCGGCCAGGCCGAGCCACTGGTGGGCGATCAGGCCCGCCTGCTGGTCCTGGAGGGCGCCGAGGAGATCGGCCAGCGTCGCGGCCGGGTCCAGCCGGACCCGTACCGGAAGGGTGTTGATGAAGAGGCCGACCATGCTCTCGATGCCCGGGATCTCCGGCGGGCGACCGGCGACGGTGCCGCCGAACACCACGTCCTGCCGGCCGGTCAGCCTGCCGAGGAGCACGGCCCAGACGCCCTGCACCACGGTGTTGAGAGTCACCCCGAGGCCGCGCGCCGCCGCCGTGAGGGCCGCCGTCAGCTCTTCGGTCAGCTCGACCGACAGCTCCCGCGCCGGCGCCTCCCGACCGGGTGCGACGGGCTGGCCCAACAGGGTCGGCTCGTCGAGTCCGGCCAGCACCTCGCGCCAGGCGCCCCGCGCCACGTCGCCGTCCTGCTCGGCCAGCCACTCCAGATAGGCGCGGTAGGGGGTCGGCCTGGGCAGAACGTGGTGTTCGGCGGCACCGCCGCCCCCGGCGTACAGTGCGGCGAGTTCGCCCATCAGCACGGGCACGGACCAGCCGTCCATCAGGATGTGGTGGTTGGTCAGGACGAAGCGGTAGCGGTCGGCGGCCGTGCGGATCAGGGCGAACCGCAGCAGCGGGGGCTTCGCGAGGTCGAACCTGTGGGCCCGGTCCCGCGCCATGAACAGGGCGACCTCCCGCTCGGCCTCCTCCGGCGCGAGCCCGCTGAAGTCCGCTTCGTACCAGGCCGGTTCGGCCTCGGCGGGCACGATCTGCACCGGCCGCCCCAGTCCCTCGCCGGAAAACGCGGCGGTGAGGTTGGGGTGGCGGCGCAGCAGCGTACCGGCCGCGGTCCGCAGGGCCGCCGCGTCGACGGCGCCGTGCAGATCGAGGGTGAGTTGGACCGTGTAGTGATCGGTGTCGCCCTCGTCGTATAGGGCGTGGTAGAGCAGCCCCTCCTGGAGCGGGGCGAGGGGGAGCACGTCGGCCAGCTCCGGCCACGCCTCCTCAAGCCGTTCGACCTCGCCCTGGGAGAGCGGGACCAGCGGCAGGTCCGAGGGGGTGCGGCCGCCGGCGCCCGGCTGCGCGGCATGCGTGGCGACCGCCTCCAGGCTCTCCGCCCACGCCTCGCCCAACTCCCGCACGTCCGGCTCGGAGAGCAGTTCGCCAGGCCAGGTGAGGGTGGCCACCAGCCGCGGCCCCTGGGCGTAGTCCTCGGCAAGGACGTTGATCTCCAGCAGGTGGGCCAGCGGCATATCGGGTCCACTGCCGCCCGCCGCGCCTTCGGCCGACTCCACGACCGTGCGGCCGCCGTCAAGCGGGGCCGCCAGGTCGAGCGGGAAACGGCCGAGGTAGTTGAAGGCGATCTCCGGTTCGGCGAGGTCCGCCAGTGCGGCGCCGGTCTCCGGGTTGAGATGGCGCAGCAGCCCGTAGCCGAGCCCGTGGTCGGGCGCGGCGCGCAGCTGCTCCTTGACCCGCTTCAACGCGTCGCCGGCGGCCCGTCCGCCGCCGCGCGCCGCGGCCAGGTCGAGCCCGCCGAGGTCGAGCCGCACCGGGTGCATGCTGGTGAACCAGCCGACCGTGCGGGACAGGTCGACACCGTCGACGGCCTCCGCACGGCCGTGGCCCTCCACCGTGACGAGCAGCCGGTCGGCGGCGGTACCGCGCCGCTCCCGCCACCGGGCCACGGCGAGCGCGAGACCGGTGAGCAGCACGTCGTTGGGTCCGGCGCGGAATGCCGAAGGAACGGCGGACAGCAGCTTCGCCGACAGTTCGAACGGCAGGCTGACCCGTATCGCCCTCGCGGTCGCGGCGACATCGCGCGTCCGGTCGAGCGGCCGGTCGGCGAAGGGTGGCTCGGCCCCTTCGAGTACGGACCGCCACAGGGGCAGTTCCGCCGCCAGCTCCTGGGTGTGCGCCAGCTCCGTCAGCCGCTCGGACCAGCGCCGGAACGAGGTGCCGACCGGGTCGAGCGCGGGCGTACGCCCCGCGTCCAACGCCTCCCAGGCGGCCTGGAGATCCGGCATCAGAATGCGCCAGGACACCCCGTCCACGACCAGGTGGTGCAGGACGAGGATCAGCTGGCTCGGCCCTTCGGGGCCCGCGTCCAGGAGGACGGCCTGGAGCATGACGCCGCTCTCCGGGTCGAGCCGGTGCTTGGCCGCCTCGCGCTGCGCCACGGCCAGCTCGTGCAGCCCGGCCTCGTCGAGGCCGGCCGCCCGCACCCGGGTGACGCAGCCGTCGGCGTCCACCGCGCCGCGCGGGCGGACCTCCAGCGACCAGCTGTCCGTCGCCTCGTCCCTGACGAGCGTCAGCCGCAGCGCGTCATGGTGGTCGAGCAGCGTCTGGACGGCGGCGGCCAGCTGCGCGGGGTCGCTGCCGGTGGGCAGGGGCACCTGCATCGACTGGTTGAACGCGTCGATGGGGCCGCCCAGTTGGCGCAGCCAGTGCATGACAGGGGTGAGCGCCACCGGCCCGACACCGTTGTCGGGACGCACCGTTCCCGTCTCGCCCGACTCGTCGACCTCGGTGGCCACGGCGGCCAGCGCCTCGACCGTGCGGTGCCGGAAGATGTCCCGCGCGGTGAGGGAGAGGCCGTCCCTGCGGGCCCTGCTGACCAACTGGATGGAGATGATGCTGTCCCCGCCCAGGTCGAAGAAGCTGTCGTCGATGCCTACCGTCTCCAGGCCCAGCACCTCGGCGAAGAGCCGGCACAGGGCCTCCTCGCGCGGGGTCCGCGGGGCACGTCCCGACGGGTCGGCGGCGAAGTCGGGCGCGGGCAGCGCCCTGCGGTCCACCTTCCCGTTGGCCGTGAGCGGCAGCGCGTCCAGCACGACGAAGGCGACCGGAACCATGTAGTCGGGGAGCAGGTCGGCGACATGGGACCGCAGATCGGTGGCGAGCGGCCGCTGTCCTGGCCGCGGCACCACGTAGCCGACGAGGCGCTTCTCCCCCGGCCGGTCCTGGCGCACCACGACGGCGGCCTGGGCGACCCCTGGATGCCGGGCGACGACCGACTCGATCTCCCCCGGCTCGATGCGGAAGCCGCGGACCTTCACCTGGTCGTCGGCGCGGCCCAGGAAGACGATGTCCCCCGAGCGGTCGCGGCGGACCAGGTCGCCGGTGCGGTACATGCGGGAGCCCGCGGGGCCGTAGGGGTCGGCGACAAAGCGCTCCGCGGTGACACCCGGCCGCTGCCAGTAGCCGCGGGCCAGCCCGGCGCCCGCGATATACAGCTCGCCGGGCGAGCCGACGGGAAGCCGGCCGAGCCCATCGTCCAGGACATGGAGCCGCATGTTGTCCAGCGGCCGCCCGATCGGGACGAGGTCCGGCACCGGCCGGTCGGGGCGCAGCACATGGTGGGAGGCGAACGTGGTGGTCTCGGTCGGCCCGTAGCCGTCGACGACCACCAGATCGGGGCAGCTGTCCCTGACGCGGCGGACGGCGGCGGACGGGACCACGTCGCCGCCGGTCCACACCTCGCGCACGCCGGCGAGCGCTTCGGGGGCCTCCTCGGCGAGGACCCGGAAGAGGCCGGCGGTCAACCAGAGGCCGCTGACCCGGTGTTCGGCGATGGTACGGGCCAGCGCCGGCACATCCAGATCGCCGGGCGGCGCCACGACGACCTCGCCGCCGGAGAGCAGCGGCACCCACAGCTCGTAGGTGGAGGCGTCGAAGGCCTGCGGCGAGTGCAGCAGCACCCGTTCGTGGGCGCCGCCCCGGAAGGCCCGGTCGTGGGCCAGGTGCAGCACGTCACGGTGGCGGACGGCGACGCCCTTGGGCACACCGGTTGAGCCTGAGGTGTACATGATATAAGCCAGCCGGTCAGGGGATCCGGCGGCCGAGAGGTCGGGCAGCGGCCGGGCGGCCTCGGCGCCGGCGAGGTCATCGGCCGCCGGCTCCGGCGCGTCGACGCGCAGCACCTGGGCGGCGCAGTCGAACTGTCCCGTCCACGACTCGGCGTCGGCGAGCAGGGCCACCGCGCCGGTCTCCCTGACCACCTGTTCGAGGCGAGCCGAGGGCGCGCGGCCGTCCAACGGCACATAGACACCACCGGCCTTGAGCACGGCCAGCAGGGAGACGACCAGCTCGGGCGAACGGCGCTGGAGCACCGCGACCCGGCCCTCGGCGGAAAGCCCGGCGGCGAGCAGCCTGCGGGCCAACGCCTCGGCGCGGGCGTCGAGTTCGGCGTAGGTCAGCCGTCCCCAGCCGCCGCTGACGGCCACCGCCTCGGGCGTCCTGGCCACCTGGGCGGCGAACCGGCTGGGCACGGACTCCGCGGCCTCGGGTACATCGAGGGCCGTGTCGTTCCACCGGTGCAGCGCGCGGCGTTCGTCCTCGTCGAGCAGATCGATGCTCCCGATCGGACGGGCGGTCTCGGTGAGGGCCGCGGTGAGCAACCGGGTGAGCCGGGTGGCGAGGGCGGTGGCCGTGTCCTGGTCGAACAGGTCGACGGCGAACTCCAGATGTCCCTCGATCCCGGCGGCGGCGCCGCCCTCCCCGTACGCCTCGAAGAAGCTGAACGAGAGGTCGAACTTGGCGCCCTCGATGCCCACCTGGTACTGGTCGAGCCGCAGCCCCGGCAGCTCGGCCGATACCCCGCCGGTGTTCTGCAGCGTCAGCATCACCTGGAAGAGGGGATGCCTGGCCAGGGAGCGCGCCGGGTCGATGACCTCGACCAGGCGCTCGAACGGCACGTCCTGGTGCGCGTAGGCGCTGAGGTCGCTCTCCCGGACCCGGCTCAGCAACGCGTCGAAGGTCGGGTTTCCCGAGGTGTCGGCACGCAGCACCAGGGTGTTGACGAAGAAACCGACCAGATCGTCCAGCGCCTCGTCGGTGCGGCCGGCGATCGCGGTGCCGATCGGGATGTCGTCGCCGGCGCCCAACCTGCTGAGCAGCGCCGCGAGTCCGGCCTGCAGCACCATGAAGACGCTGGCCCCACCGGCATGGGCCGTCTCCAACACCTTCGTGTGGAGATCGGAGTCCAACCGGAAGGACACGCGTCCACTGCGTCCCGAACTCTCAGCAGGTCGGGGACGGTCCGCGGGAAGGCTCAGCTCCTCGGGGAGATCGGCCAGGTTCTCGGTCCAGTAGCCGATCTGCCGGGAGATCGGGCTGCCCGGATCGTCCTCGGAACCCAACACCCGCTGCTGCCACAGGGTGTAGTCGGCGTACTGCACCGGCAGCGGCGTCCACTCCGGCGCCGCGCCGGCCCGGCGCGCCGCATAGGCGTCGGCCAGATCACGGGCGAGCGGCGCCATCGACCAACCGTCACCCGCGATGTGGTGCAGCACCAGAAGCAGCACATGCTCCCGCTCGCCCAACGCGAACAGATCGACACGCAGGGGCAGTTCGACCGACAGGTCGTATCCGGTCCCGGCGCCCTCCGCCAGCAGGGCGTCCAGTTCGGACGCCTCGACATCGCGGATCCGCAACGTCGGCGTGGCGGGCGTGGGGTCGATCACCATCTGGTGGGGGATGCCGTCGGTGTCGGGGAAGACGGTCCGAAGGCTCTCATGCCGCGCGACCAGATCGCCCAGCGCCGCCTGGAGCGCCGACCGATCGAGATCGCCGGTGAGCCGCATCGCGATCGGCAGGTTGTAGGCGGCGCTCCGGCCGTCGAACCGGTTGATGAACCAGAGCCGGCGCTGCGAGAAGGAGAGCGGGATCAACTCGGGCCGCTCCACCGGCGCCAGCGCCTCCCTGGCCTGGCCGGTGGTGAGCGCCAGCCGTTCGGCAAGACCGGCCACCGTCGGGACCTCGAAGATCGCCCGAATCGCCAACTCCGCGCCCAGCACCGAACGAATCCGACTCATCAGCCGCGTCGCCAACAGCGAATGGCCACCCAGTTCGAAGAAACTGTCGTCGATACCCACCGACTCCAGACCAAGCACCTCGGCGAAGAGCGCACACAACGCGCGCTCCACCTCGTTCCTCGGCTCCCTGCTCGCCTCGGCAGGCCCCAGATCGGGAACCGGAAGCGCCTTGCGATCGAGCTTGCCGTTCGGCGTCAGAGGCAGGGCGTCCAACACCACAAAGGCGGCCGGGATCATGTAGTCGGGGAGCAGGCCCGCGATATGGGACCGCAGCTCGGCGGCGATCGGCCGCTGCCCCGGACGGGGGACCACATAGGCCACCAGGCGTTTGTCGCCCGGACGATCCTCCCGCACCACCACCGAAACCTGCGCCACCGAGACATGCCCCGACAACACCGACTCGATCTCACCCAACTCGATCCGGAAACCCCGAACCTTCACCTGATGATCAACCCGACCCACAAAATCCAACTGCCCATCCGCACCCCACCGCACCACATCACCCGTGCGATACATCCGCGAACCAGAAACACCAAACGGATCAGCCACAAACCGCTCAGCCGTCAAACCAGGACGACCCCAATACCCCCGCGCCAACCCATCACCCGCAATATACAACTCACCCGCAACACCCACCGCCACCGGACGCAACCCACCATCCAACACATACACCCGCGTATTACGAATCGGCGAACCAACCGAAGGCGCACCAACCCGATCACCCAACACCGCCGCAGTCGACCAAATCGTCGTCTCCGTCGGCCCATACAAATTCACCACCTCAGAACCCAACCCCCGCATCGCCTCACCCAACACACCAGGCAACGCCTCACCACCCACCAACATCCGCAACCCACGCACCCCCTCAGGCACATGCGCCACCAACGCCTGCCACAACGACGGCGTCGCCTGCAACAACGTCACACCCGACGACACCACCAACCCCACCAACGCCCCCGGATCAACCACCACATCCCGCGACGCCAACACCACACCCGCACCAGAAACCAACGGCAAATACAACTCCAACCCCGCAATATCAAACGCCACCGTCGTCACCGCCAACAAACGATCCGAACCACCCAAACCAAACAACCCACCCATCCCGGCCAAGAAATTATCCAAACCACCCCGAGGCACCACCACACCCTTAGGACGCCCCGTCGAACCCGACGTATAAATCACATACGCCACATCCGCCGAACACACCGGACGCAACAACTCACCAACCCCGAGATTCCCATCCCCCCGCGAAGCAAGATCCTCAACCGTCCCCGCGTCATCAAGCAACAACAACGGAACACCAACACCCTCGACCACCGAACGCCCCACCACATCCGTCACCACCAAAACCGGCTCCGCATCCTCCAACACATAACCAATACGCTCCCGCGGATACTCCGGATCCACCGGCACATACGCACCACCCGACTTCAACACCGCCAACAACACCACCACCAGATCAACCGACCGCGGCAACACCACCGCCACCCGCCGATCAGGACCAACCCCACGCTCCACCAACAACCGCGCCACCCGATTAACCCGCGCATTCAACTCCCCATACGACAACTCCACATCACCACACACCACCGCCACCCGCCCAGGAACCAACCCCACCCACTCCTCGAACCGCCCCACCACCGAACCCGCCACACCCACAACCCGCGTGTCATTCCACCCCTCCAACACCCGCTCACGCTCACCCACCCCCAACACATCCAACTCACCCACCCGACGCCTCGGACCCACCACCGCCTGCTCCAACAGGCGTTCGAGCCGGTTCACCAGCTCCTGGACGGTCTCCAGGTCGAAGAGGTCGAGGCTGAACTCCAGATCGCCCCGGAGCCCTGCGGGCGCACCGTTCTCGTCCCGCTCCTCGGCGAAGCCGAAGGACAGGTCGAACCGCGAGGTGCCGAGGCCGACCCGTTCGGGGGCGATGCTCAGCCCGGGGAGTTCGACCGAGTAGCCGGCGACGTTCTGGACGTTGAGCGCCACCTGGAAGAGCGGGTGCCTGGAGAGCGAACGGGCCGGGTTGACCACCTCGACCAGGCGCTCGAACGGCACGTCCTGGTGCGCGTAGGCGGCGAGACCGGCGTCCCGCACCCGGCCGACCAGCTCGCGGAAGGTGGGGTCGCCCGAGGTGTCGGTGCGCAGCACCAGCATGTTGACGAAGAAACCGACGAGTTCGTCGACCGCGTCGTCGGTGCGGCCGGCGATGATGCTGCCGACCGGGATGTCGTCCCCGGCGCCCAACTTGCTGAGCAGCGCGGCGAGTCCGGCCTGCAGCACCATGTAGAGGCTGGCCTGGTTCTCCCGGGCCACCGCGATGATCTTGCCGTGCAGCTCGGGGCTGAACCGGAAGTAGTACATCTCGCCGCGGTAGGTGGACTCGGCGGGGCGGGGTCGGTCCGTGGGGAGGCTCAGCTCCTCGGGGAGATCGGCCAGGTGTTCCTTCCAGTAGGCGAGCTGCTGGGAGATCGGGCTCTCCGGATCGTCCTCGGAACCCAACACCCGCTGCTGCCACAGGGCGTAGTCCGCGTACTGCACCGGCAGCGGCGTCCACTCCGGCGCCCCGCCGGCGCGCCTCGCCGCGTAGGCGGAGGTGAAGTCGTGGGCGAGCGGCGCCATCGACCAACCGTCGCCGGCGATGTGGTGCAGCGAGAGCAGCAGGACGTGCTCCTGCGGCGCGAGCGCGAACAGGTAGACGTGCAGCGGCGGTTCGGTGGTGAGGTCCATGCCGCGCTGGACGGCCTGGGACAGCACCTCCTGAAGCTGCTCCTCCGTGGTGTCGATGACGTCGACCACGGGCCGGGCCGCGACCGGGTCCAGCACGACCTGGTGCGGGACGCCGTCGGCCTCGGGGAAGATCGTGCGCAGGCTCTCGTGCCGGGTCACCAGGTCCACCAGGGCCGCCTGGAGCGCGGCGCGGTCCAGATCGCCGGTGAGCCGCATGGCCAGCGGCATGTTGTAGGTGGCGCTCTGGCCGTCGAACCGGTTGATGAACCAGAGCCGGCGCTGCGAGAAGGAGAGCGGGATCAACTCGGGCCGCTCCATCGGTTCGAGGGCGGCCCGGGTGCTCGGGGCGTCGCTCTTCGCCTCGTTCATCCGCGCGGCGAGGCCGGCGACGGTGGGCTCCTCGAAGACGGTGCGGATCTGCAACTCGGTGCCGAAGACCGAACGCACCCGGCTGACCAGGCGGGTGGCCAGCAGTGAGTGGCCGCCCAGGTCGAAGAAGTTGTCGTCGATGCCGACGGCGGGGACGCCAAGGACCTCGACGAACAGGCTGCACAGGATCTCTTCCTGGGGGGTACGCGCGGTGCGTCCCACGGCCTCCAGAGCGAAGTCGGGAGCGGGCAGGGCCCTGCGGTCGAGCTTGCCGTTGGGGGTCAGCGGCAGCACGTCCAACTCGACGAACGCGGCCGGCACCATGTACTCGGGGAGCGCGGCAGCGACCTGGTCGCGCAGTTCGCCGGTGTCGACCGACTGTCCCGCACCCGGGGTCACATAGGCGACAAGCCGCTTGTCGCCCGGGCGGTCCTCGCGGACGACGACGGCGGCCTGGGCGACGGCCTCGTGCGCGGCGATGACCGCCTCGATCTCGCCCAGCTCGATCCGGAAGCCGCGCACCTTCACCTGGTCGTCGGCGCGGCCGATGAACTCGACCGAGCCTTCGGCGTTGTGGCGCACCAGGTCGCCAGCGCGGTACATGCGGCTACCGGCGGGGCCGTAGGGGTCGGCGACGAACCGCTCGGCGGTCATGCCGGGACGGCCCAGATAGCCGCGGGCGAGACCTTCGCCCGCGATGTACAGCTCTCCGGCGACGCCGGCGGGCACCGGACGCAGTCCGCCGTCGAGGATGTAGACGCGCATGTTGTCCAGCGGGGTCCCGATGGGGATCTGCGCCGGCAACTCGTGCACGGACTCGATGCGGTGGCGGGTGGCGAAGGTGGTGGTCTCGGTTGGTCCGTAGCCGTCCACCACGATCGTTCCCGGGCAGGTCTCCATGACCCGGCGCACGGCCTCGGCGGGGACGACGTCGCCACCCGTCCATACCTCCTGGACGTCGGCGAAGCAGCCGGGGGACTCCTCGGCGGTGAGCCGGAAGAGGCCGGCGGTCATCCACAGGCCCGTGACCCGGTGCGCCTTGACGACCCGCTCCAGGGTCGCGATGTCGAGGTCGCCTGGCGGGGCGACGACGGTCCTGCCGCCGTTGAGGAGCGGCACCCACAGCTCGTAGGTGGAGGCGTCGAAGGCCTGCGGCGAGTGCACCAGCACTCGCTCGTGGGCGCCGCCGCGGAAGGAACGGTCATAGGCGAGGGCCAGCACATCGCGATGGGTGATGGCCGTGCCCTTGGGGATACCCGAGGATCCGGACGTGTACATGATGTAGGCGAGCTGTTCGGGGTGCGCCACGATGTCGGGGGCGGTGTCCGGCAGGTCCCGGGTGCCGTCGTCCTCGCTGCCGACGACGACCCGCGCCCCGTGGGTCAGCTCCTTGTCCGCGAGGAACGCGTCGGTGAGCAGCACCACGGCGCCGGTCTCGTCAAGCACCCGCTCCAGACGCGAACGGGGTGCCCGTGCGTCCAACGGCACATAGGCGCCGCCCGCCTTGAGCACGGCGAGGGTGGAGACGACCAGGTCCGCGGAGCGCTCCTGGAGCACGGCGACCGGGGATTCGGCGGCGACGCCGAGCCCGATCAACCGATGCGCGAGACGGTTGGCGCGCGCGTCCAGCTGGGCGTAGGTCAGCTCCTCGTCGCCGGAGACGAGGGCGACGGCGTCGGGGGTCTCCCCGACCTGCTCGGCGAAGCGCCGCTCGATGCCTCCGGCGAGCCTCGGCTCGTCGGTGCGGGTGTCGTTCCACTCCTCGACCAGCCGGTGGCGCTCGGCCGCGCCCAGCAGGTCGAGCCGGGCGACGGGCAGCTCCGGCTGGGCGACGAGGGTGGTCAGGGCCTGCACCAGCCGGTCCAGCATGGCGCGCGTCCGGTCCCCGTCGAACAGGTCGGGGCGGTAGGTCAGGCGCAGGTGGAGCCGTTTGCCGGGGATGGCGAAGAAGGTGAGGGGGTAGTGGCTGGCGTCGGTGCCGTTGGTGCCGACGACCCGCAGGTCGGTGCCCGGGATGACGGCGGCGTCCTCGGCCACCGGGTAGTTCTCGAAGACGGTGAGGGTGTCGAAGAGTTCGCCCTGCCCCGCGAGGTTCTGCACATCGGAGAGGCCGAGGTGGTGGTGCGGCAGCAGCCGGGTCTGCTCCTCCCGCAGCCGGGTGACCAGGCCGATCAGCGACTCCGCCGGCCGCAGCCCCACGCGCACGGGCAGCGTGTTGAGGAAGAGACCCACCATGTTCTCGACGCCCCGGATCTCCGGCGGGCGGCCGGAGACCGTCGCGCCGAAGGTGACGTCGGTGCGTCCGGTGAGCCGGCCGAGCAGCACCGCCCAGGCGCCCTGCACCAGGGTGTTGGCGGTCAGCCCGTGGCTGCGGGCGAGCTGGGAGAGCGCCGCCGTGGTCTCCTCGGAGAGGTCGGCGTGGACCCGGTCGGGGGTGCCGGTGGCCGGGCCCGGGTCGGCGGGGCCGAGCAGCGTCGGGCCATCAAGACCGTCGAGCGCCTCGCGCCAGGCGGCCTCGGCCGCCGGCTTGTCGCGCTTGGCCAGCCAGGCGAGGTAGTTGCGGTACGGGGTGACGGGGGGCAGCACGGACAGGTCGCCGCCGGACGCGTACAGCGTGAACAGCTCACGCATCAGCAGCGGTATGGACCAGCCGTCCAACAGGATGTGGTGGTTGGTCAGGATGACCCGGTGCAGGTCGGGGGCGAGCCTCAGCACCACGAAGCGCAGCAGCGGCGGCCGGGAGAGGTCGAAGCGGTGGTTGCGCTCCTCGTCGGCGATGCGCGCCGCCTCGGCGTGCGCCGCGCTCTCGTCCAGCTCGGTGAGGTCGGTCTCCTGCCAGGGCAGGCGCACGGTCCCGAGGACGATCTGCAGCGGCTTGACGAGCTTCTCGTGCCGGAACCCGACCCGCAGGTTGGCGTGCCGGCGCAGCACGGCCTCGGCCGCGGTGCGCAGGGTCGCGGTGTCCAGGGTGCCACGCAGGTCGATGGAGAGCTGTGTGGTGTAGAGGTCGGGCCCCTGCTCGTCGTAGAGGGCGTGGAAGAGCAGTCCCTCCTGCAGCGGCGTCAGCGGCAGAACTGCCTCGATGTCGGACTTGCTCATGCGTCTGCCCCCAGGTCGTCGTCGAGGAAGTCGAGGTCCGTGCCGGAGAGACCGGACAGGGAGAGGTCGACGGATTCCCCGGTCACGCGTTCTTCGGCTTCGGTGTGCGCAGGGTCGGCCGCGTCGACGTGGCGCGCGACGGCGGCCAGCTCCTCGACGGTCTTGGTGACGAAGACGTCCTGCGCCGTGATATCGAGCCCGGCCTCCCGGGCCCTGCTGACCAGTTGGATCGAGATGATGCTGTCGCCACCCAGCTCGAAGAAGTTCCCGTCGGCGCCGACCTGCGCCAGTCCGAGGACTTCGGCGAAGACCCCGCACAGCACCTTCTCCTCGGGTGTGCGGGGCGGCCTGCCGACCGCCTCGGTGCCGAAGTCGGGTGCGGGCAGCGCCTTCCGGTCGAGTTTTCCGTTGGGTGTGACGGGCAGCGCGTCCAGGGTGATGAGCGCGGCGGGCACCATATAGGCGGGCAGGTGCTCGCTCAGATAGGTGCGGAGCGAGCGGACCAGGCCGCTCACCGCGCGGGACGCGGCGGGCGCGTTGGTGTACGAGGTGAGCGGGGCGCCCGGCTCGGCGCCGGGGAGATAGGGCTCCACGAGCGGTGTCGCGGCCCCCGGGTCGGTGAACACGACGTCCAGCTCCTCGACCGAGGCGGCGTTCCAGGTGATGTCCACCTGGAGGCCGAGGCGGGCGCCCAGCGCGTGGAACTCCTCCGGGTCCAGATCGCCGGGGAGCGGCCGTCCGCCGTTGTAGGCGGCGAGCACCGCGTCGATCGTCTCGCCCGCTTCCAGGGCCCTGACCGCGGCGATCTCCCGCGCCAAGCGGCCGTTGGGCACCCCGCTGACGCGCAGCCGCGCGGGCCTGTGCCCGGTGAGGCGGTCGACGAGGGCGACCGGGTCGGTGACGTCAGTGCCCCAGCGCAGCCCCGGGGCGTCTTCGTCGGGGCGCGGCGCTGCCGTTCCCCGCTCGGCGGTGGTCTTGTGGAGCACCACGTCGTAGCGGTGCCGGCTCAGCTCGTTGTGGTGGACGGCCCGCTTGAGGTGGATGCCGACGCCCGCCAGCTCGTCGACGACGCCGCGCAGGGCGGGGAAGAGCTCGGGGTCGACCAGGAGTTCCTTCTCCAGCTGGACGCTCTGCTCGATGCTGCCGCGCAGCGTCGCGGTGTTCCGCGGCACTTCCTGGGCGCCGGTCCTGATGGCGGTCTGGAAGATCCGCTGCGAGGAGAGGTTGCGCAGGTCGCCGAGGAAGACGGCGCCGCCCGGCACGATGAGCCGCATCGCCTGGCGGATCACGTCCACCAGGTACTCGGCGCCGGGGAAGTACTGGGCGACGGAGTTGACCACGACCAGGTCGAAGAAGTCCTCGGGCAGCCCGTCCGTCTCATGGGCGGCGCTGGTACGCAGCTCCACCTTGTCGCGCACCTCGGCGACGCGGGCGACCTGGGCGCTCAGCTTCCCGATGGCCTCGGCCGAGAAGTCGGTGCCCCAGTAGGCATCCACCCGGGGGGCGACCCTGGCGAGGATCAGGCCGCTGCCGACGCCGAGTTCCAGCACCCGCCGGGGCTTGAGAGACAGGATCCGGTCGACGGTGGCGTCACGCCATTCGCGCATCTCCGTCAGCGGGATGGGCCCACCGTCGTAGCTGCTGTTCCAGCCGTCGAAGTTCTCGCCGAACGCGGCGGGGCCCGATTCGCCGTACTCGGATTCGAAGATGGCCTGCCAGTCGCCGACCTGGGTCTCCTCACGGGCCTCGTCGCGGCCGTCGCCCTCACCGCCGCCGGGCACCACATAGCCGACGAGCTGGCGCTCGCCCGGCCGGTCCTCGCGGGCCAGCACGGCGGCCTGGGCCACCTCGGGATGGCCGGTGAGCAGGGACTCGATCTCGCCCAACTCGATCCGGAAACCACGCAGCTTGACCTGCTCGTCGGCGCGGCCGGCGAAGTCCAGCTGCCCGTCGGGCAGCCAGCGCGCCAGATCGCCTGTGCGGTACATCCGGGAGCCGGGCGGGCCGAACGGGTCGGCGGAGAACCGGCTCGCGGTCAGGTCGGGACGGCCCAGATAGCCACGGGCCAGATGCACACCCGCCAGATACAGCTCGCCGACGACGCCGGGCGCGACCGGACGCAGACCGCTGTCCAGCACGTACACCCGGGTGTTGGCGATCGGACGGCCGATCGGCGGGGTCCGCTCGCCGGCCAGCGGCTCGCTCATCGTGGCGCAGACCGTGGACTCGCTCGGCCCATAGGCGTTGATCATGCGACGGCCGGCCGCCCATCGGGCGACGAGTTCGCGGGAGCTGGCCTCGCCGGCCACCGCGAGGTTGGTGATGGAGGGCAGGCTGTCGGGCGCCATGACCGAGAGGGCCACCGGCGGCAGCGTCACATGGGTGATGCCGCGCTCGGCGATCAGCTCGGCCAACGGTGCGCCGGGGCGCAGCCGCTCGGCCGGGGCCATCACCAGCGCGGCGCCGGACAGCAGGCCCATGCACAGCTCCCAGAACGCCCCGTCGAAGCTGGACGAGAAGAACTGGAGGACCTTGGCGCCCGGGCCCACCTCGAACTCCCTGACCTGGGTCACCGAGAGGTTGGCGACGCCCGCGTGCGAGACCAGCACCCCCTTCGGGCGGCCGGTGGAGCCCGAGGTGTAGATGACATAGGCGGCACTCTCGGGTGCGGGCGGCCCGGCGACGGTGATTCCGTCCGGCACGGCCGGGGCCGAGGCGTCGTCCAGCAGCAGCTGCGGCACCCCTTCGGTCTCGGGGAGCCTGGCCACCGTCGCGGTGTCGGTGAGCAGCAGCGCGGGGGCGGAGTCCTGGAGCATGTGGGTGATGCGTCCGGCCGGGTGGTCCGGGTCCACGGCCAGATAGGCGGCGCCCGCCTTGAAGATGGCGAGTATCGCGATCACCAGCTCGGCGGAGCGGGGCAGGGAGAGCGCCACGACGCGCTCCGGCCCCGCCCCGAGGGCGGTCAGGCGGCGCGCCAACTCGTCCGCGCGCGCGTCCAGCTGGGCATAGCTCAGCACGGTGTTCTCGAACTCCACGGCCGGCGCGTCGGGCGTCTTCGCCACCCGTGCGGCGAACAGCCGCGGCACGGTGTCCCCGGTCACCTCGGTCGCCGTGTCGTTCCACTCCTTGAGCACCCGTTGCTGTTCGGCGTGCTCCAGGATGTCGATCCGATCGATGGGCCGTCCGGGATCGGCGATGACCGAGGTCAGCACGCGCTCCAGGCGCCGGGCCAGGCCCTCGACGGTGTCGCGGTCGAAGAGGTCGGAGCTGTATTCGATGAAGCCGTAAAGGCCGTCGGACTCCCCGTCGTCGTCGTACCGTTCGCGGAAGCTGAACAGCAGGTCGAGCCGGGCGACCTTCATCTCCACCTGCTGGCGGGTGGCCCTGAGGCCGGGCAGGTCCCATTCGTCCAGATCGTTGTTCTCCATGCCCATGGCGATCTGGAACAGCGGGTTGCGGTTGGTCGCCCGGTCCGGGTTGAGGATCTCGACCAGGCGCTCGAAGGGCATGTCCTGGTGGGCGTAGGCGGCCAGGTCGGTGGAGCGCACCCGGGCCAGCAGTTCCCTGAAGTCCGGATTGCCCGAGGTGTCGGTGCGCAGCACCAGGGTGTTGACGAAGAAGCCGACCAGGTCGGTCAGCGCCTCGTCGGTGCGGCCGGCGATCGCCGTGCCGATCGGGATGTCGTCGCCCGCGCCCAGTCTGCTGAGCAGGGTGGCGAGTCCGGCCTGCAGCACCATGAACAGGCTGGCGCCGTTCTCCCTGGCGAGCCCGGTGAGACCGTCGTGCACGTCCGGATCCATCCGGAAGATGATCGATCCGCCCTCGAAGGTGGACATCTCCGGCCGCTGTCGGTCCGTTGGGATGTCCAACTGGTCAGGCAGATCGGCCAGTTGCTCACCCCAGTAGGCGAGCTGGCGGGAGATGGCGCTGTCCGGGTCGTTCTCGTCGCCCAGCGACTCGTGCTGCCAGAGGGTGTAGTCCGCGTACTGCACCGGCAGCGCCGACCACTGCGGGGCCCCGCCACGGCAGCGAGCCGCGTAGGCGGTGCACACGTCGTCGGCGAGCGGGCCCATCGACCAGCCGTCGCCGGCGATGTGGTGGAGCAGCAGCAACAGGACATGCTCGTCCGGCGCGATGGCGAACAGGTGGGCGCGCAGCGGCGGCAGATGCTCCAGATCGAAGCCCTGGTGCGACCGCTCGGCGATCGCCGCGGCCAGCCCCTCCTCGGTGACCTCGGAGACGGTCAGCTCGGGGGTGGCGTTCGCGACGTCCTCGACGAGCTGCCTCGGCACGCCGCCGATCTCGGGGAAGACCGTGCGCAACGTCTCGTGCCTGGCCACCAGATCGCCGAGGGCGGCCCGCAGGGCCGACCGGTCGAGCGTGCCGGAGAGCCGGACCGCGATGGGCATGTTGTAGGTGGAACTCTGGTTGTCGTAGCGGTTGATGAACCAGAGCCGGCGCTGGGCATAGGACAGCGGGATCTCCTCCGGTCGCGCCGTCTTCCGCAGGGTGCTGCGGGAGGTACGGGCGACCAGCACCTGACGGGCGAACTCGGCCGGCGTCGGGCCCTCGAAGAGGCTGCGGATCGGAACCTCGACCTCGAAAACGGACCGCACCCTGCTGACCAGCTTGGTGGCGAGCAGCGAGTGACCGCCGAGGTCGAAGAAGTTCGCGTCGGCCGCGACGCTCTCCAACCCCAACACCTCGGCGAACAACCCACACAGAATCTCCTCCTGCGGACTCCCAGGAGCCCGACCCCCCACCACCCGATCCACCTCAGGAACCGGCAACGCCCGCCGATCCAACTTCCCATTCGCCGTCAAAGGCAAAGAATCCAACACCACAAACGCCGAAGGAACCATGTAATCCGGCAACACCCCAGCCACCCCAGCCCTCAACACACCCACATCAACCAACCCACCCGACACCGGCACCACATACGCCACCAAACGCCGATCCCCCGGCCGATCCTCCCGCACCACCACAGCCGCCTGCCCCACCGACAACTCCCCCTCCACCACAGCCTCAACCTCACCCAACTCAATCCGAAAACCACGCACCTTCACCTGATCATCCGAACGCCCCACATACTCCAACACCCCATCCCCCAACCACCGCGCCACATCCCCCGTCCGATACATCCGCGAACCAGCAACACCAAACGGATCAGCCACAAACCGCTCAGCCGACAAACCAGGCCGCCCCAAATACCCCCGCGCCAACCCAGCACCCGACACATACAACTCACCCACAACACCCACCAACGCAGGCCGCAACGAAGAATCCAAAACATAAACCCCAAGATCCGGAATCGCCTCACCAATCAAACTCCCCACACCCGAAGCAACACCCCCCACACCCAACCGCGCAAACGTCACATGCACCGTCGTCTCAGTAATCCCATACATATTCACCAACACCGGCGACACACCACCATGCCGCTCAAACCAACCACCCAAACGACGAACATCCAACGCCTCACCACCAAACACCACCCACCGCAACCCCAACCCCACCCCACCAGACCCACCAAGCTCCGCCTCAGCCTGCATCAACTGATAAAACGCCGACGGCGTCTGACTCAACACCGTCACACCCTCACGAACCAACAACCCCAAAAACTCAACAGGCGAACGACTCACCTCATGACTCACCACAACCAACCGACCACCCGACAACAACGCCCCCCACAACTCCCAAACCGAAAAATCAAACGCATACGAATGAAACAACGTCCACACATCATCCACACCAAACCCAAACCACGACCCAGTCGACTCAAACAACCGCACCACATTCCGATGCGACACCACCACACCCTTAGGACGCCCCGTCGAACCCGACGTATAAATCACATACGCCGGAGAATCCCCCCACACCCGAGGCAACACCACACCACCAACAGAAACATCAGGAAGATCATCAACAAACACCACCTCCGACACCGCACCCCGCACCTCAACACCCAACCCCGCCCACACACCCACCGACGACACCACCAACGCCGGCCCCGCATCCCCCACCACAAACGCCAACCGCTCCGCCGGATACCCCGGATCCAACGGCACATACGCACCACCCGACTTCACCACCGCCAACAACGCCACCACCAACCGACCGCTCCAAAGCCACCCCAACAAACACCTCAGGCCCCACACCACACCCCACCAACACCCCAGCCAACACCGAAGACCGCTCATCCAACTCCCCATACGACAACCACTCATCACCACACACCACAGCCACCGCACCAGGCGACCGCACCACCCGCTCAGCAAACAACTCACCCAACGACACCCCACCCCCCACCCCCACCGGCAAGGTGGGCAGGGAGTTCACGCTCTGGTCCTCGCCGCCCACCATGTCGATGGCGCCGAGCGGGCCCTCGGGGTCGGTGTCACCGACCCGGCCCAGGAAGTCGACGAACCTGGCGAGGTGGCCGGCCAGTTCACGTTCGCCGTAGAGGTCGGGGTTGGCGTCGAAGTCGATCTGCAACCCCGCGCCGTCGGAGCGGTGGTAGACCACGATCGACAGATCGTCGGCCGGGCCGATCGACAGGTTGTGAACTGCCGCCCGATGGCCGCCGAAGCGCAGGTCGTAGTCGAACATCATGATGTTCACCTGCGGCCCGACCAGAGGCTGGTCGTCGTCGAGGAGGCCCAGGTCCTTGCGCAGGTCCTCGTACCGATAGCGCTGGTGCTTGAGGACCGCGCGCATCTCGCCCGCCACATCCCGCATCAACTGGGCGACACTGACATGCGGGCTCACGGGAAGCCGTAGCGGCAGCACATTGGAGACCATGCCGGGCACGGCCATGCGGGTCCGGCCGAGCCGGGTGGTGACGGGCATCCCGAGCACCGCCTCGGCACCGCCGCCGATGCGCTGGAGATAGGCGGCGGTGATCGCGGTGAGCGCCGCCGGCCAGGGCACGCCGGCCGCACGGGCCGTCTCGCGCAGCCTCTCGGTGTGCTCGGCGGAAAGCATCTCGGTCCTGCGGACCAGGCCACGGGCCATCCTCGGCTGCTTACCGGAAAGGCTCACCGGCGGCTGGACCCCGGACAGCCGCTCGGCCCAGAAACGCCGGTCGTCCGCGAACTGCTCGGACGCCCGGTACGCCGCGTCGTCGGCGACGAGTTCACGCAGCGGCGCGAAGGGACTCTTCCCCGTCGGCTCGCCGGCGACCAGCGCCGAGTACACGTCGGCGACGCGCCGCGCGACCATCGCCACGGTGTAGCCGTCGACGACCACATGGTGGTAGCGGTAGAACCACAGGAACCGGTCGTCGGCCTCCTGGAAGAGCGCGAACCTGAAGAGCGGGTCGCGCATCGGGTCCACGGGAACCGCCAGATCAGCCCGCATCCACGCCTCGGCCGCCGCCCTCGGATCCCGCTCCCCGCGCAGGTCCGCGATGTGCGGCTCCCACGCGTCGAGCCGCACCGTCTGCCAGAGCCGGCCGTCCTCCTCCGACAGCACGACCCGCAGCGCCTCCGCCTCGGCCACCGTCTGTCTGAGGGCCGACTCGAAGAGCACCGTATCGACGGCGCCATGGATCTCCAGATACTCACCCGCGCTGTAGATCGGGTTCTCGGGGTCCAGCTTCTGGGCGAACCAGATCCCGGACTGAGCGGCCGTCAAGGGAAGTCGATCTTCCTTGTACTCAAGCACGGTGATAGTCCTCAATCGCATCGGGAGATCTGGCGCAAGAAACGGAACGCAACACGGTAAGCGGCTCGAACACGTGATACGGCGCACACAGGGTGAGGGGGACTACGCGGGTAACGGCAAGTGGGCCTGGTCCATCCAACAGGGCCGTGCGAAGGGGGAACAAGCGGCTTTGCAGCAAGCTGTCAGCCTCGAAGCGGAACCCGCACCGGGATGGAGAAACGGCATGGGTCCCGCCTTTCGGGGAACCCGTGAGAGCCCCTAGCCCATGGCCTCGACCAGGCATTTCGGGCGCATTTCAGTCCAGTTTGTCTCGATGTATTCGAGGGCATGCCTTGCGGCTCTCGATCCCGAATACCGAAGTCCAGCCGGCCGTGATCTCGACTAATGCGGGCCAGGTCAAGCAGCGCTGCTCATCGTCGAAGTCAGCGCGCGTAGCTGTGGGCCGCCCGACCGTGCGGGCGACATCGGCTCGATGTCACAGGCAACACACCATGCGGCGGTCGCCCCAGCGGGCTGCCGCCCCACCTTCCGGCATCCGGAGCACGCCGTCGAGCAACGCTCCGTCGCCGTCCAGCCCATACGCCACCAGGCCGGGCTCCTCCGCGTACACTCGCATCCCCGTATCGAGCAGTCGCCGCACATCGGCCTTCGGGTCGCTGAGCGTGTCCACGGTGCGGTTGCTCACCGCGGCACCGCGCAGCGGGAGTCCGTTCCGCCCAGCTGCCGGTGCAACTCGCTGGCCAAGTACAGCGCGTCGACGAACTGCTCCTCCACGGCGCCCCGTCAGGCCCGCCCCACGATCGCCAGGACTTGTGCGTCCTGCTGGCCGCCCGTCTCTCCGTCCGCGGCATGCGACATGCCGGATCAGCCCGACCATAAGCGTCTTGCCGGCCGCCGGGACGTGCGCCGCACAGGCCGACGGCCCGCGCAGCACGACCTCCCACCCACCGTTGTCCCCCGCGTCGAGCACGCCGGCGAGTTCGCCCGACCGGTCCGGGAGCACGGCGTTCACCGCGTCCTGGATCAGGAACAGCGCCACCGGGTGACCAGCCCCGATCACCAGAGGTGACCGGGTGGGGGCCCTCAGGACGAGGACGAGGCGAACCGCTGGTCTCGGTGGTGAGGAGCGCCCGCCGGCGCTTTCGCTGACTAGGGTCATGGAACGTGCTCCCGCATGTCTTACGAGGCCCGGGACCGGTGTCGGGGGCCGTGGAACTGACCGATGGCAGCGGCGAACTGCTCCGCCTTCTCGATCACCAGCAAGTGACCGTGTTCCTCAGACGTGAAACCTCGAATTCGGCCGCGCCCTCCCGCACGGCGTGGAATCCGTCGCCCACGGCATACCTGCCGGCCACGTGAGCGGTCGCGATGGTCACTCGATCGTCCCGGTGTGATCCCCGGATTCCCCCTCGGTGGCGCCAACAGAAATCTTTCCGGAATACCGGATCGCCCGGATCCGACGGTCGGTCGCGTTGCCCTTGTTCCACGGCCACGGTGCGAATTCGACGATCCCACTTCGGCAAGCGTCGTCGTATGTGCCGACATCGAACACCGTGATCGCCGCTCACCGCGGCCCCGCGCCGCCCGGTTTCAGGTTGCTCACCAACGACATATGAGAGTTCCCCGCCCTTTCTACGACACCCCCGAGGGCGCGTACAAGAACGCTTACAAGAAGCTGCCAATCTTGGAGACCGAGGACGGGCCGATCCCGCGAACACGCCTACGCTGCACGGATGGAGACGAACCGTCAGTTGATGCGTCGTCATATGCCTCTGTCATAGGGCGCGTTGGATTGGCTTCCCGGGCATACACATCAGCACATCGTCCTGCTCGACAGGCGCGCCCTGAGCCGGCCACCCACTTACAGGCATCCGGTCGCGGCGCTCACGGTCGAGCGCTCGACGCTCTGCCCCGATGCCCCACACGCCCCCACCGGCCCGGCTGGTTGATCCCGCGCCCACGCACCTCGGGCCCCGCCCCGACGCCCCCACCGGTCCAGCCCCGTCGAGGCGACGTCGGCACCAGGCCGGGATGATCCACCCGGGATACCGGTGTCGACACGGTGCTGACGTATTAAACGCCGAGAAATCCCCAGACCCGCGTTTCCGCAGGTCAGGGGATCTCCGAAGAAGTGGAGCCTAGGAGAGTCGAACTCCTGACATCCGCCATGCAAAGACGGCGCTCTACCAACTGAGCTAAGGCCCCGCTCGGCCTTGGGGAAGGCCGGACCCCAGATTACCCAATGTTCTCCGGTGAGGCCGACCGGGTATCGCGACGGGGAAGGCTCCCTCCGTAGGATGACGCGCAACTTCGCTCACGTGAAGCGATCAGGGGAGACAGGGGAGACACACGATGGACGCGGTCCAACAAGAGTCAACCGAGAAGGCCAGGGAGCAGCAGACGACCTGGTACGGCGAGCCCCTGGGGACGCTCTTTCGGCGGCTGATCACCGACCTCGGGCTCAACCAGGCCAGACTCGCCGGTGTTCTCGGGCTGTCCGCGCCGATGCTCTCCCAGTTGATGAGCGGACAGCGGGCCAAGATCGGCAATCCGGCCGTGGTGCAGCGCGTGCGCGCGCTGCAGGATCTCGCCGCCGAGGTGCGGGGCGGCCGGATCAGCGCGGCCGAGGCCACGGGCGCGATGGACGACATCCGCAGGACCGCCGGCGGCAATGTGCTGAGCCCGGCGTCCACGACCAGCAGGTCGGGTTCGGCCTCGGTGCCGGCCAACCCGAGCAAGCGGGTGGTCAGGGAGATCCAGTCGCTGCTGCGTTCGGTCTCGGACGCGGCGGAGATCCAGAGCGCGGCCCGGCTGCTCGCCGACAGCCATCCCGAACTGGCCGAGTTCCTTCGGGTGTACGGCGTGGCGCGCACCCGCGAGGCCATCGAGCACTATGAGAACCACCAGGGCTGACAGGAGCCGGCGACAACGGTTCACCGCGGGCGCGGGCGCACGGACGAAGACGCGATCACAAGGGCGGACAAGGCGCGATGGGTGAGATCTTCGCGGGTCGGTACGAGCTGGTTGACCCGATAGGAAGAGGTGGCGTGGGCGCGGTCTGGCGCGCCTGGGACCACCGCCGCCGGCGCTATGTCGCGGCCAAGGTGCTGCAACAGTCCGACGCGCACACGCTGTTGCGCTTCGTCCGGGAGCAGGCGCTGCGCATCGATCATCCCCATGTGCTGGCCCCTGCCAGCTGGGCGGCGGACGACGACAAGGTCCTCTTCACCATGGACCTGATGACCGGGGGGTCGCTGTCCCATCTGATCGGGGACTACGGTCCGCTGCCGCCCAGCGTGGTCTGTGTGCTGCTCGACCAACTCCTGGCCGGGCTGCAGGCGGTGCACGACGAAGGGGTGGTGCACCGGGACATCAAGCCGGCCAACATCCTGTTGGAGGCGACGGGGAGCGGCCGTCCGCATCTGCGGCTCTCCGACTTCGGGATCTCGATGCGGAAGGGTGAGCCACGTCTCACCGAGACCAACTACGTGGTCGGCACGCCCGGTTACTTCGCGCCCGAACAGCTTGAGGGCGCGGAGCCGGACTTTCCCGCCGACCTGTACGCCGTGGGCCTGGTCGGCCTCTATCTGCTGACGGGGGCCAAGCCCGACTCCCAGGCGCTGTTGGAACGGTTCGCCGAGTCGGGGCTGCCACCGGCCCCCGAGGGCGTGCCCGGGTCGCTCTGGCAGGTGCTGGGGACGTTGTTGCAGCCGTCGCCGACGGCGCGGTTCCGTTCGGCCACCGGGGTCCGCAAGGCGCTGCTGGCCGCCGTCGAGCTGCTGCCGGACTCCACCCTGGAGAAGGAGGTCGTCGAGGTCTTCGACCAACTGGGCCCGCTGCCGCCCGGATACGGCCCGGAGGGCCCCCGGCCGGCGGGCAGCGGCGACGACGACGGCCCGGCGGTGGTCGACGACTCGTCCAACACCGGCAGCTACCGGCTGGCGCCGCCCACCCCGCCGCCGGTGCCCGCCGCCGGAACCGGCCTTCCGCCCGGGAACGGCGTCGGCGTCGGCGTCGGCGTCGGGGGGACGTTGGGGGAGCAGCCGACGAGCGCGGTGGGGGCCTCCCCTGCGACCCGCTCACTGACCGCGCTCCCGGCCGCCGCGCCCTCCCCGTTCAGCACCACGGGCCCGATGCCGGTGCGGCGCGGCCCTGGGCCGCCGCGTCTGGTGGCGATCCCGGTGCTGTTGGTGGCCGCGATCTGTCTCGGCTACGGCTTCTGGTCGCTGCTCACCGCCTGACGGCCGGGCAGGCTCAGGGCTGTGGCCCCGCGGCCCTGACCGCTCGACGCCAGCCGATGAGATACCAGGCGCCGACGCCGACGACCAGCGCCGCCCCGGTCCCGATGGCCAGATAGCCGCGCAACCGCTTGTCGTCGCTGGCCTGTCGGGCGGCCACTTCCTCGTCCGTCAGCCCCTGGTCGGCCTGCTCGATATCGTCCTGGGTGACCCCGAAGCCGGTCTCGGCCAGGTCGGAGGCGTAGGAGGGCCCGCTCTGGCGCTCCCCGACGAGCGAGAGCCGCAGCGTCAACCCGACGGGTTCCGGGGTGATCTCGTTGGCCTCGAAGCCCAGGCTGACCATCAGATAGTGCCAACCGGCGACCCGGAAGGCCTCGACGCCGTCCTCGAAACGGTTGCCGTAGTGCACCCCGGGCGAAATGCCGGAGACGCTGAGCTGCTCGCCCCGATAGCGTTCGGTGGCGATCGGCAGGGCCTTGACCGTCGCCGGGTTGAAGATCTCCAGGGCCACGTCGCCGCTTGCCGAGACGGTGCCCTCGACACCGGTGGCGTTGCCCAACTCCAGGGCGAGCGTGAGCTGTTGGCCCCAGTCGACCGGCACCCGGTAGATCAGGCTCTCGCCGGCGCGGATATCGTCGCGCCAGACGCCCTCGCCGATCGGCTGGGCGTCGTTGAAGCCGGTGCCGCCCCGCACCCTGGTGGCCTGGCCCGTTGGCGCGCTGGGCGGTTCGGTCTCCCAGCTGTCCACCGGCGGCGCGGCCTCCGGCAGCCCCGCCAGCCTCGGCTCCTGGGAGAACCGCAGCTCGATGGGCCAGTCGCCGGGATCGGAACCGGCCGTTCTGGTCACCGTGTAGAGATAGCTGCCCTCGCGCTGGCATTCGGCGCCCTGGGCGACCGTCCGGTCGGCGCCGGCGCTGATGGGCCTGGCCAGATAGCCGATCCCGAAGTCGAAGTCGGCGACGCCCGTCGAACAGCTCTCGTTGCCGGTGGTGAGCAGCTCCACCCGCAGCTCGTCGCCGAGCCCCACCGGCGACCCCCGGTCGGGGGCGGCGACCGTCGTCACATAGGCGCTGGAGCCGCCGTCCAGGGCGACGGCATAGTGCAACGTCTCGCCCGGGGATATCTCGTCGGTGTAGATACGGCCCGCCTCGATGGCGGGCGCGTCGGCGCTGCCGGCCGTGCCCTCGACGGCGATCGCGTCCGACGCCGGGGCGTAGGTACGGGGGTCGGGGGTCGCGGCGAGCGCGGGGGTGGCTCCCAGCAGCGCCGTCGCGCAGATCGCCGCCACAATTCCGGCGCCGGCGCTCATCTTTCCCATCCCACACTCTCCTGGCCATCCCGCAACCCTGCTCCCCGACGTTCTGCACGTTACGAGTTCACGGTCGCAACCGGACGACGGGGGGCGTCACGTTCTCGCTACAACGCCGCACCCGTGCCGCCGCCGAACAGGCCGGAGCACGCCTCCGGGCCCCCGCGCCGCCAGGCGACAGGGGCCCGGAGGCGACTGCTGATGTCCTTCGGAGTCCGTGGTTGGGGGCGTCAGGCGCCCGTGGAGCCGGCCGGCACGGAGTCGGTCGCCTCCGTCCACAGATCCTGCTCGGCCTTGTCCGCTTGGATCTGACGGTAGACAAGGAGTCCGCCAATGGCGGCCACCGCGACCAGGAGGAGCTTCTTCACCGCGCTACCTCGTCCTTCTTCAACGTGATCGGACTTCTGGCGCCCGATGATACCCAATTGTGTCCTAGCACAAGGGGCTTGCCCCCGTCCCCCCACCACCCCACCATCCCGCACACCGCGAACCTCCTGGTCAGACGCTCAACGGTGCCGACGCTCGCCGGCATCTGAGAACTCGGCGGCCACCCGTCGCTCCCCAAGGCCCGAAAACCAAACAGCCCCGACCAGAAATGACCGGGGCTGTTCGCGCGAGTGGGGCTAACAGGACTTGAACCTGTGGCCTCATCCTTATCAGGGATGCGCTCTAACCATCTGAGCTATAGCCCCGCGTGCGCAGCAAGGCTATCGCATGCCCGGGCTGCCGCCCAAATCGGTTGGGTGGGGTCACTCGTCCTCGGCGAGGGTCACTTCCACGCCTCCGACAAAGCCCGCCGAGAGGTTGTAGAGGAAGGCGCCCAGCGTGGCCAGGGCGGTGGCCAGCACCACATCGATCACGGCGATGACCGAGGTGAAGATCAACACCCGCGACAGGGACAGAAAGGAGACAAGGTCGAAACCGCTCTCGTCGTCCGTCTCCGTGGCCTGAGTGATCGTTTCACCGATGGTCGAGAAGACGCCCATCCCGTCCATCACCGTCCACAGCACGGCGACCGCGATGACGGTGCAGATGCCAAGGGCGATGGAGAGCAGGAAGCTGACCTTCATCACCGACCACGGATCGGCCTTGGCCACCCGCAGCCGGGCCTTACGGACCCGGGGAACCGTGCGCGCCCCCGTGCGCGGGCGGCGCACGCCGCCCTGGGGCTGCTGCTTGCCACCCCGCGCGCGCGGGGTGGGCGGGGCCTGCGAGGGCTGCTGGCCCACCGTCGGCGCCGCGCCGGGTGGCGCGGGGTAGGCCTGCGGGGGGTGGTAGTGCTGTTGATCGGCACTGCTGTAGCCCTGGCCCTGCGGATGCGACGAGTCCGCAGGTCTGGCACTGGTCATGGTGGTTCCCCCACGAGAAGGGTCGTTTGCGGACTCCTGCCGGGGGGCGCCATCCCCGACACCGGAGCCATGGCGGCCCGGGGGCGGCGACTCGGGGGGACGCGGCATCTCGTCGCGCCCCGCGCCGCCTCCGGACGCGCCGATGGCTCCACTCACGCTCTACTCCTCTGCGCCCGGGGCCACGGTGCCCACCTCGGACTCCTGGGGAGCCTCGTCGGTGGCCTCGGCCTCGACTTCCTCGGCCTCACGACCAGCCTCGGCGTTGCGTGCGATACCCACGACGGCGTCCCGCTTACCCAGGTTGATCAGCTGAACGCCCATGGTGTCACGGCCGGTCTCCCTGACCTCATTGACCCGCGTGCGGATCACTCCACCGCCCAGGGTGATGGCAAGGATCTCATCAGTGTCCTCCACCACCAGCGCGCCCACCAGGGAGCCCCGGTCCTCGACGATCTTGGCCGCCTTGATGCCGAGGCCGCCGCGTCCCTGCACCCGGTACTCGTCGACCGGGGTGCGCTTCGCGTACCCGCCGTCGGTCGCCGTGAAAACGAAGGTGTTGGCGCGGACCACGTTCATCGACAGCAGTTCGTCGCCCTCGCGGAAGCTCATGCCCTTCACCCCCGACGTCGCGCGGCCCATCGGGCGCAGCGAGTCGTCGGTCGCGGTGAAGCGGATCGACTGGGCCTTCTTGCTGATCAGCAGGAGGTCGTCGTCGGAGGAGACCAGCTCGGCGCCGATCAGCTCGTCGTCCCCGCCGTCGGGCATCTCCCGCAGGTTGATGGCGATCACGCCGCCCGAGCGGGGGGAGTCGTAGTCCTTGAGCGCGGTCTTCTTCACCAGGCCCGACTTGGTGGCCAGGACCAGATAGGGGGCCGCCTCGTAGTCCCTGATGGCCAGGATCTCGGCGATCTCCTCGTCGGGTTGGAAGGCCAGCAGGTTCGCCACATGCTGCCCGCGCGCCTCGCGGCCGGCGTCCGGCAGCTCGTACGCCTTGGCGCGGTAGACCCGGCCCTTGTTGGTGAAGAACAGCAGCCAGTGGTGGGTGGTGGAGACGAAGAAGTGGTCGACGATGTCGTCCTCGCGCAGCTTGGTGCCGCGCACTCCCTTGCCGCCGCGCTTCTGGGCGCGGTAGTCGTCCGTCTTGGTGCGCTTCACATAGCCACCACGGGTGATGGTGACCACGATGTCCTCTTCGGCGATCAGGTCCTCGATGGACATGTCGCCCTCGAACGGCACCAGCGCGGTGCGCCGGTCGTCGCCGAACTTGTCGACGATCGCGGCCAGTTCCTCGCCGATGATCGCCCGCTGCCGCTCCGGGGAGGCCAGGATCGCGTTGTACTCGCGGATCCGCGCCTCCAGTTCGTTGCGCTCGGCGGTGATCTTCTGGTGCTCCAGCGCGGCCAGCCGGCGCAGCTGCATCTCCAGGATCGCGTTGGCCTGGATCTCGTCGATGCTCAGCAGGCCCATCAGGCCCTGACGCGCGACATCCACCGTCTCGCTGCGCCGGATCAGGGCGATGACCTCGTCGATCGCGTCCAACGCGGCGAGCAGGCCGCGCAGGATATGGGCCCGCTCCTCGGCCTTGCGCAGCCGGTAGCGGGTGCGCCGCACGATCACGTCGATCTGGTGCGCGACCCAGGAGCGGATGAACGCGTCCAGCGAGAGCGTGCGCGGCACGCCGTCCACCAGGGCGAGCATGTTGGCGCCGAAGTTGGTCTGCAGATCGGTGTGCTTGTAGAGGTTGTTGAGCACCACCTTGGCGACCGCGTCCCGCTTGAGGACGATCACCAGGCGCTGCCCGGTGCGCGACGAGGTCTCGTCCCGGACGTCGGCGATGCCGTTGACCCGACCGTCCTTGACCAACTCGGCGATCTTCTGCGCGAGATTGTCCGGGTTGACCTGGTACGGCAGCTCGGTGACCACCAGGCACTGCCGGCCCTGGATCTCCTCCACCTCGATCACGGCCCGCATGGTGATCGAGCCACGACCGGTGCGGTACGCCTCCTCGATGCCCTTGCGGCCGACCACCAGCGCCCCGGTGGGGAAGTCGGGGCCCTTGATCCGCGCAATCAGCGCGTCCAGCAGCTCGTCGGGGTCGGCGTCCGGGTGCTCCAGATACCACTGGGCGCCGGCCGCGACCTCGCGCAGGTTGTGCGGCGGGATATTGGTCGCCATGCCGACCGCGATCCCGGCCGAGCCGTTGACCAGCAGGTTCGGGAAGCGCGCCGGCAGAACCGTCGGCTCCTGGTTCCGTCCGTCGTAGTTGTCCTGGAAGTCGACGGTCTCCTCGTCGATGTCCCGCAGCGTCTCCATGGCCAGCGGCGCCAGCCGGCACTCGGTGTACCGCATGGCCGCCGCCGGGTCGTTGCCAGGGGAGCCGAAGTTCCCGTTGGAGTCGACCAGCGGCATCCGCATCGTCCAGGACTGGGCGAGCCGGACCAGGGCGTCATAGATCGAGGTGTCGCCGTGCGGATGGTACGTGCCCATCACGTCGCCGACCACGCGGGCGCACTTGTAGTAGCCGCGCTCGGGGCGGTAGCCCCCGTCGTACATCGCGTAGAGCACGCGACGGTGCACCGGCTTGAGCCCGTCGCGCACGTCGGGGAGCGCGCGGGAGACGATCACGCTCATCGCGTAGTCGAGATACGAGCGCTGCATCTCGGTTTCGAGCGTGACCGGCTCGATCCGCAGAGCGCCCGAGGAGTTCAGCAGTTCGGGGTTCGGCGGGGTGGGGACGTTTTCGTCGGCCATGGCTGTGGGACCGATTCCTTTCGATCAGCGGTACGGGGCCGGATGGCCGGCGTCAGATGTCCAGGAACCGAACGTCCTTGGCGTTGCGCTGGATGAACGAGCGCCTGGCCTCCACGTCTTCGCCCATCAGGACGGAGAACAGGTCGTCGGCGGCGGCGGCGTCGTCCAGCGTGACCAGGCGCAGCACCCGGTGGGCCATGTCCATGGTGGTGATCCGCAGTTCCTCGGCGTTCATCTCGCCCAGGCCCTTGAACCGCTGGATCGAGTCCTCCCTGATCCGCTTGCCGCGCTCCCGGCCGAGCCGGATCAGGCTGTCGCGCTCGCGGTCCGAGTAGGCGTACTCGAACTCGTCGCGCCCCCACTTGATCTTGTAGAGCGGCGGCTGCGAGAGGTAGACATGGCCGGCTTCCACCAGCGGGCGCATGAAGCGGAACAGCAGCGTCAGCAACAGGGTGTTGATGTGCTGCCCGTCGACATCGGCGTCCGCCATCAGGATGATCTTGTGATAGCGGAGCTTGGAGATGTCGAAGTCCTCGTGGATCCCGGTGCCGAAGGCCGAGATCAGCGCCTGGACCTCGGTGTTCTGCAACACCTTGTCGATCCTGGCCTTCTCGACGTTCAGGATCTTGCCGCGGATGGGCAGGATCGCCTGGTATTGCGGATCCCGGCCGGACTTGGCGCTGCCGCCGGCCGAGTCGCCCTCCACGATGAAGATCTCGCTCTTGGTGGCGTCGTTGGACTGGCAGTCGCTGAGCTTGCCGGGCAGCGAGGCCGTCTCCAGCAGGCCCTTGCGCCGGGTGAGGTCACGGGCCTTGCGCGCGGCGACCCGGGCGGTGGCCGCCTGGATGCCCTTGCGGATGATGTCCGCGGCCTCGTTGGGATTGCGATCGAGCCAGTCGGTGAAGTGTTCGTAAACGATCTTCTGGACATAGGTCTTGGCCTCGGTGTTGCCAAGCTTTGTCTTGGTCTGACCCTCGAACTGCGGCTCGCCGAGCTTCACCGAGATGATCGCGGTGAGCCCCTCCCTGATGTCCTCACCCGCGAGGTTGTCGTCCTTCTCGCGCAGCAGCTTCTTCTCCCTGGCGTACTTGTTCACCAGGGCCGTCAACGCCGCGCGGAAGCCCTCCTCGTGGGTGCCGCCCTCATGCGTGTGGATCGTGTTGGCGAAGCTGTAGACACCCTCGCTGAACTGGCTGTTCCACTGCATGGCGATCTCGACGGAGATCTTCCGCTCCTGGTCCTCGGAGTCGATCTCGATCACCGAGGCGTGCACCGGCTCTCCCTTGCGGGAGTTGAGGTGGCGCACGAAGTCCGCGATGCCGCCCTCGTAGTGGTAGGTGACCGTGCGCGGCTGGTCGTCGTCGGCCGGCCCCGCGGAGTCGGCGCCCGCGGTCTGCTTGGCCGCCGCGCGCTCGTCCGTCAGGCTGATGGTCAGCCCCCGGTTCAGGAAGGCCATCTCCTGGAACCGTCGGGAAAGGGTCTCGAACGAGTAGTCGGTGGTCTCGAAGATGTCGCCGTCGGCCCAGAAAGTGACCGTGGTCCCGGTTTCGGACGTCTCCTCGTTCCGCGCCAGCGGGGCGGTCGGGACGCCCAGTTCGTACTCCTGGGTCCAGCGATAGCCGTCCGTCTTGACCTCGACCGCGACCCGGGTGGAGAGCGCGTTCACCACGGAGACGCCCACGCCGTGCAGACCGCCGGAGACCGCGTAGCCGCCACCGCCGAACTTGCCGCCCGCGTGCAGGACGGTGAGCACGACCTCGACCGCCGGCTTCCCCTCCGACGGCACCATGCCCACCGGGATCCCACGGCCGTTGTCCACCACGCGCACCCCGCCGTCGGCGAGCACGGTGACGTCGATCCGGTCGGCGTGGCCGGCGAGGGCCTCGTCCACGGAGTTGTCCACGACCTCGGTGACGAGGTGATGGAGCCCACGCTCACCTGTGGATCCGATGTACATCCCCGGCCGCTTGCGGACCGCGTCGAGGCCCTCCAGCACGGTGATCGCGCTGGCGTCGTACGAGGGGGCTTCCTCCGTCGATGCGGGAGTCGATGCGGGACTCGATCCGGAGGTCGGTGCGGAAGCGGATCCGGGGGAAGCTCCGGGGGAGGACGAAATGTTCTTGTTGGCATCGCCGGAATCGGCCACGAAGCGCCCTTTCTGGCACAGCACAAGCCGGCTCCGGCTCAGAGGAGCGGCTGCGTCGTTCGACATGGTCCGCAACGGGGCGGTTGTCTCCAGTCTACCGCTAGCGCCAACCGTAACGGCGGTTTGCGGGGCTCTCACCGCGCATGTGCCGCCCTCAACCGGGCTCCGACGACTCCCCATATGTGACCCGGGGCCCTGATCCGTTCACAACGGCGCTCAGCGCTTCCGCCTGTCAACCTTCCGAGACGTGACCGGCGTCACTTCCGGACACCCGAACCTCAGCTCTAGCCATAGGTGTCACCGGGCCCCCGGCTCCCGGGAGCGCGCAGCCGTCCCCGGGGCCGCGCGGGCGCCGCCGGACCCAGCACCTTGATCAATCTGACGCTGCCCTGGCCCAGATCGGCGTTGAGCCGCGCCAACAGCTGCGGCGCCAACAACCGCAGCTGAGTGGCCCAGGCGGTGGCGTCGCAGCGCACCGTCAACACCCTGGTCTGCTCGTCGTATCCCTCGGGCGCGCAGTGCTGCGCCACCTCGGGGCCCACCAACTCGGGCCAGCGGCCGAGCACTCCGCCGACGGCCAGCGGCATCTCCCAGCCACGCTCCACGGAGAGCCGGGCCACCGCCGCGCCCAGCGGCAGCGGATCACGCCCCCCGGCGCGCGCGCCGGAGCGCAAGCCCCCCCGGCGCGCGTCACGGCGCTGCTGAACCATGGCGCCACGCGCCCGCGCGCGATCCTTGGCCGCCCGCAGCGCGACCCGCGCCAGATCGACGCCGGTCGGCTCCTGCGTCTCGGCCGCGTCCCGCCCGGCCAGGTCCCGTTCCTGGCCGCCGTCCGAGGCGCCGCCCTGCCGGGCGCGCGGCACCTCACTCACGCTCCACCCGTCCCTCCGAGACACCGAACCGCACCCCGGCCAGCACCTCGGGAACATCCTCCGGCACCGCGGCCGTGACCAGCACCTGCTCGGCCGAGACCACCAACTCGGCCAGCCGCCGGCGGCGCTGCGCGTCCAGCTCGGCGAAGACATCGTCCAGGATCAGCACCGGCTCCGGGCCCTCGTCCCGCAGCAGCCCGTAGGACGCCAACCGCAACGCCAGGGCCAACGACCAGGACTCGCCATGGCTGGCATAGCCCTTCGCCGGCAACGCGCCGAGCCGCAGCAGCAGTTCGTCTCGGTGCGGGCCGACCAGCGTCACCCCGCGCTCGATCTCCCGCGGCCTGGCCTCGGCCAACGCCTCGGTGAGCAGCGCGACATGCTCCTCGCGGCCGACCGCCTCGGCCGACCGCTCGCCCGCCGAGCCCTGATACTCCAGGACCACCGGGCCGCCCCCGGGCGCCACCTGCTCGTACGCCTTGTCCGCCAGCGGCCGCAGCGCGTCCAGCAGCGCCAGCCGCTGCACCACCAACTCCGCGCCCACCCGCGCCAGATGCTGGTCCCAGACGTCGAGCGTCGAGAGATCCATCCCGCGACCGCCGTGGCGTCTGGCCATCGCCGCGGATTTCAACAGCGAGTTCCGCTGTTTCAACACCCGCTCGTACTCGGCGCGAACCCCGGCAAGACGGGGCACCCGCGCCGTCACCAACTCGTCAAGGAACCGGCGCCGCTCCGCGGGATCGCCCTTCACCAGACGAAGATCCTCGGGCGCGAACAGGACCGTGCGCACGATGCCCAGCAGATCCCGGGGCCGCACCTGGGAGGAACGGTTCAGCCGCGCCCGGTTCGCCCGGCCGGGGTTCAGCTCCAGCTCGACCAGCTGTTGGCGTTCGCCCTCCCGCACCGAGGCGCGGACCACCGCGCGCTCGGCGCCCATCCGCACCAGCGGCGCGTCGGACGACACCCGATGGCTGCCCAGGGTGGCCAGATAGCCGACGGCCTCGACCAGGTTGGTCTTGCCCTGGCCGTTGGGCCCCAGGAACGCCGTGACACCCGGGCCGAGCTCCACCTCGGCCCGGGCATACGACCGGAAGTCGGCCAGCGACAGATGAGTCACATGCACGGCGGTGCGCCAACCTCCCCGGTCGACAAGCTATTTCGAACTCTCGACGGCATGGCCGCCGAACTGGTTGCGCAGCGCGGCGACCATCTTCATCTGCGGCGAGTCCTCCTGCCGCGAGGAGAACCGGGCGAACAGCGAAGCGGTGATCGCCGGCAGCGGCACCGCGTGGTCGATGGCGGCCTCCACCGTCCAACGGCCCTCGCCCGAATCCGCCGCATAGCCGCGCAGCGCGGTCAGATGCTCGTCGTCGTCCAGCGCCCGCACCGCGAGGTCCAGCAGCCAGGAACGGATGACCGTCCCCTCCTGCCAGGACCGGAACACCTCCCGGACGTCCGTGACCTCCTCGGCCGCCTCCAGCAACTCCCAGCCCTCGGCGAACGCCTGCATCATCGCGTACTCGATGCCGTTGTGCACCATCTTGGCGAAGTGCCCGGCGCCCACCTTGCCGGCGTGCACCGAGCCGAACTCACCGGCCGGGCGCAGCGCGTCGAAGATCGGTTGCACCCGGGCGACATGCTCGGCGTCGCCGCCGTACATCAGCGCATAGCCGTTCTCCAGGCCCCAGACCCCGCCGGAGACCCCGCAGTCGACAAAGCCGATGCCCCGGGTCGCCAGCTCGGCCGCGTGCCTGGCGTCGTCTGTCCAGCGGGAGTTTCCGCCGTCCACCACCACATCGCCGGGGGACAGCACCTCCGCCAGCTCGTTCACCACCGACTGGGTGACCTCACCCGCCGGCACCATCAGCCACACCACCCGGGGCGCGGCCAGCGCGTCCACCATCTCCCGCAGGCTGTGCACATCGGCGGCCTCCGTGTCGGGGGCGTACCCCACGACGGTGTGACCGGCCCGGCGGATGCGCTCGCGCATGTTGCCGCCCATCTTGCCGAGACCGACGAGACCCAGCTCCATCAGGAACTCCTTCGTAGCGTTGTACCTGCCGCCGAGCCTACGCCCGACCCCGCTCGCACACCTGCGGGGTCAACCGCTCAAAAGCGCAGCTCAAGCCCTACGGCCGCTACCGAGCCCCACGCCGGGGAAGGCCGCTCAGCCGCTCAGCCGCACCGGCATGATCAGGTACTTGTAGGTCTCGTCCGCCTCCGCGTCCACCGCCGGGCGGCCGCTCAGCAGCGCCGGCTTGGTCGAGGTGGTGAAGGAGAGCTGGGCCACCGGGGAGTCGATCGCGCTCAGCCCCTCCAGCAGGAAGCCGGGGTTGAAGGCGATGGAGATGTCGTCGCCCTCCAGCTGGGCGTCCACCCGCTCCACAGCCTGTGCGTCGTCGCTCGACCCCGCCTCCAGGATCAGCACGCCCTGCTCGAAGTTGAGCCGGACCGGGGTGTTCCGCTCGGCGACCAGCGCGACCCGCTTGACGGCCTCGACGAAGGGGGCCGTCTCGATCACCGCGACCGAGTTGAACTCGGTGGGGAAGAGCGTGCGGTACTTCGGCAGATCGCCCTCCAGCAGCCGCGTGGTGGTGCGCCGGCCGGCCCCCTCGAAGCCGATCAGCCCCTCGCCGGCGCCGGCTCCCGAGAGCGCCAGGGAGACCGTGTCGCCGCCGCTGAGGGACTTCGCCGTGTCCAGCAGCGTCTTGGCGGGCACCAGGGCCACCGAGGACACGTCGGCGACCTCGGGCTTCCACAGGAACTCCCGGACCGCGAACCGATAGCGGTCGGTGGAGGCGAGCGTGACCACATCGCCCTCGATCTCCACCCGCACACCCGTGAGCACCGGGAGGGTGTCGTCCCGACCGGCGGCGATGGCCACCTGGGAGACGGCGGAGGCGAACACCTCGGCCGACACCGTGCCGGTGGCCGTCGGCATCTGCGGCAGCGAGGGGTACTCCTCCACAGGCAGTGTGTGGAGCGTGAAGCGCGAGGAGCCACAGACCACGGTGACCCGCACCCCGTCCGACGAGATCTCGACCGGACGGTTGGGCAACGAGCGGCAGATGTCGGCCAGCAGGCGCCCGGAGACGAGCACCGTGCCCTCGTCCTCGACCTCCACCTCGACGGAAACCCGCGCGGACACCTCGTAGTCGAAGCCGGAGAGGCTCAACGCCCCTTCCTCGGCCTTCAGCAGCAGTCCCGCGAGAACCGGCACCGGAGGTCGGGCCGGCAGGCTGCGGGCGGCCCACGCCACCGCCTCCGCGAGCACATCGCGTTCCACCCGGATCTTCACTTCAGCCGCCTCCCGCTGTTGCTGGCCGCCCGTCCCTGCCGGCTGCCTGTTGGGCCACCAGTCTGACTCACGGCACTGACAGTAGGTGCTCCGGCGAGTCAAATCGAGGCGCGCTGGGTAGATCGTCGCCGGGCCAGTTGTGCACAGCCCCCACTTCGAATCGAGTCTCCCGGCTTATATCCGTAGTCGTAGTAGTAGGGCCTGTGGAAACGGTGGATAACTCCGAATCCCCTGGTCAGACCCCGTTTTTTGTACACAGGCCCTGTGGGCGGAGCGGTGGATGAACCAGCCCTCCCTGTGGACAGAGCCCGGCTGTCCACAGCCCATCCCCAGGTGACCCCGAGTTACCCACAGGTTCGTCCCCAGATTTCGGAGAGTTCTCAACAGGCTACGAGGCGCTTCGCTGTGACCTGATTCACTCGTCTCGGTGAGACGGCGCGTTATGTTGCCGAACAGTGGATAAACCTGTGGATTGCCTGTGTACAACTCCCCCTTTCCTGTGGGTATCTGGTCCTGAGCGGTGGACAACGTGATCACGGCGCTTCGGCCTGCGATGGTTGTCCACAGGCTGTGGATCATCGGTTTCCACACATCCACAGGCACTTGACCTGCGGAGTTCGTCTCCGAGGCGCCAGCCTGTGGACACGATTCTGGACGACACGCCAACCTCACAGGGTGTGGACAGTCACAACTCGCCCAACCTGTGGGAAACATGGTGGGCCACGTCGCTAATCGAACAGCCCCGCCGGCCCCGGCCACGGGCTGCCGGGCCGTGGCCGAGGCCGGGGGCGGGTGTTGGGCATGGCGAAGGGCGCGCGAAGGAGGCGCGAACCCGGATACGCGGGCGCCTGAGGGCATACGGGGGCGCGAGCAACCCTCCGGGAGGCCGTCGGACTGCGCGCCTGTCAGCCGTTCTTGATGCGGTTGGTGAGTTCGGTGACCTGGTTGTAGATGGAGCGCCGCTCCGCCATCAGCGCCCGGATCTTGCGGTCCGCGTGCATCACGGTGGTGTGGTCACGCCCGCCGAAGTGCTGACCGATCTTGGGCAGCGACAGATCGGTCAGCTCCCGACAGAGATACATCGCGATCTGCCGGGCGGTGACCAGGATCCGACTGCGCGACGAGCCGGCCAGGTCCTCGATGGTCAGGCCGAAGTAGTCGGCCACCGCGGAGGTGATGGCGTCGGCGGTGATCTCGGGGGTGGCGTCCTCGCCGCCGGGGATCAGATCCTTCAGGACGATCTCGGTCAGGCCCAGGTCGACCGGCTGCCGGTTGAGGCTCGCGAACGCGGTGACCCGGATCAGCGCGCCCTCCAACTCCCTGATGTTGCGGGAGATCCGGGAGGCGATGAACTCCAGCACCTCGGGAGGCGCGTTCAACTGCTCCTGCACGGCCTTCTTCCGCAGGATGGCGATCCTGGTCTCCAGCTCGGGCGGCTGGACGTCGGTGATCAGACCCCACTCGAAGCGGTTCCGCAGCCGGTCCTCCAGCGTGATCAGCTGCTTGGGCGGCCGGTCGGAGGAGAGGACGATCTGCTTGTTGGCGTTGTGCAGGGTGTTGAAGGTGTGGAAGAACTCCTCCTGCGTCGACTCCTTGCTGGCGAGGAACTGGACGTCGTCCACCAGCAGGATGTCCATGTCGCGGTACCGCTTCCGGAAGGCGTCCGCCTTGCCGTCGCGGATGGAGTTGATGAACTCGTTGGTGAACTCCTCGGAGCTCACGTAACGCACCCGGGTCCCCGGGTAGAGGCTTCGGGCGTAGTGCCCGATCGCGTGCAGCAGATGGGTCTTGCCGAGCCCCGACTCGCCATAGATGAAGAGCGGGTTGTACGCCTTGGCCGGCGCCTCGGCGACGGCCACCGCGGCGGCGTGCGCGAAGCGGTTGGACGCGCCGATCACAAAGGTGTCGAAGAGGTACTTGGGGTTCAGCCGAGCGGTCGGCTCGCCGGGCCCGGCCGCCGGCGCCGGCTGCGCGGCGAGCGGCCCCGGGGCACCGCCCGAGGCGTTGGGCTGGCCCCCCGGTTCGTAGCGCCCGTAGCGCTGGTCCGGGTAGCGCCGCTCGCCGGCGTACTGCTGTTCGGCATAGGCCTGCTCGGCGTACCGCTGGTCCTGGAAGGACGGCTCGGAGTACGTCTGCTCGCCATAGCGCCGCTCGCCGTACTGCTGTTCTCCGTAGGACGACTCATATCCCTCGGGCCGGCCGTAGGACGAGTAGTCGCCGCGCGGCTGACGCCACTGCGGGCTCTCCTGGCGCGGGATCTGGTGCCGCTCGGGGTAGGCGGGGCGGGCGTCGGGCAGCTCGGGAGCGCCGGCGCGATCACGGTAGCCGTCCTCGCCGTAACCCTCGTCCGCCGGCGGCTCGGGCCGCGCCGGCGGCTGCTCGGGGGCGGCGGGCGCGGCCTCCGGCGGCGGCGCCGTCACGGTGATCGCGAGCCGGACCGGCTGGCCGCACTCCCGGCTGAGCGCCTCGCTGATCAACGGGGCGAGGCGTCCCTCCAGCACGTTCTTGGCGTACTCGTTGGGCACGCCCAACAGGGCGGTGCCGGAGACCAGGGCCAGCGGTTGGCAGTCCTGGAGCCAGCGCTGGTCCTTGGACTCCAGCCGCTGACCGTCGGAGAGCATGGCTGTAAGAGCCCGAGGCCAGACCGCTGCGAGGTCTGCTGGTAGATCAGCCACGAGGCACGCTCTCTCACTCGCAGGGGTGGCGCTGGCGTTGGCGGGCACCCGTGGGTGTGACGCCTTGGGCGATCGGGAAAGATTCCGAGTTCAGCCACGTTAGTCAGCGCGAGGCGCGCGCATCAAGTCGTTGTCCACAGCCTGTGTACAGGGGTGCGCCCTCCGAGTTTGACCTGTGGGTCGCGTCGCGCGTACCGTTGCCAGGTCGAGTTGTCGATGGCTGCTGCCGCCTGCCTCCGATGGCCCGCCTCCGATACAAGAGGTGTTGAGCGGCTGACTCGGGCGTTGCGCTGCCCTCGCGGGCGCACGGTGACAGCCAGCGACGGTCCACAAGCTGTCTCGGCCTAGTCGTGCCGGAACACCGAAGATCTCTGGAGTCCCCGAGTGAGCAAGCGCACCTTCCAGCCGAACAACCGGCGCAGGGCCAAGACCCACGGCTTCCGGCTGCGGATGCGGACCCGTGCCGGCCGTGCCATCGTCGCCAACCGCCGCGCCAAGGGCCGCGCCCGCCTGTCCGCCTGAGTCACTGACCACAGGTCCATGCGGTGCTGCCCCCCGAGAACCGGCTGAGGCGGCGAGAGGACTTCGCGACCGCGATGCGCCGGGGGCGCAGGGCCGGACGCCCGCACCTCGTCGTCCATCTGCACGGTGGAACGGACCCGCACGTGGCGGAGGAGAGCGCTCCTCCGCCACGTGCGGGTTTCGTCGTAAGCAAAGCCATCGGGAATTCGGTCGTCCGGCATCGGGTGCAGCGTCGGCTACGTCACCTGATGCGTGCGCGGTTGTCGGTTTTGCCCGCCGGTAGCCTGGTGGTAGTGCGGGCCCTGCCCGGCGTGGAGAGTGCCGCGTCCGATCAGCTGGCTCGGGAGCTCGACGCCGCGCTGGAGCGGCTGCTGGGAGGGGTACGCGCATGAAGTACCCGCTGCTGCTGCTGATCAAGCTGTATCAGTGGACGATCAGCCCGCTGCTCGGCCCAGTCTGTCGTTACTATCCGTCGTGTTCACACTACGGATACGGCGCCATCGATCGGCATGGTGCGCTCAAGGGCACGGCATTGACGGCCTGGCGCATCCTGCGCTGCAACCCCTGGTCGCCCGGTGGGGTGGATCACGTTCCCCCGCGCAAGCGCCCGGTCTGGCACCAGTCGCTCCGAGACCGACTGCGGCACCGGTCTCTCCATCCTGCCTCGCCCGGGGGTGCCCCCAACAATGCCCAAGGAGCCTGATCCGTGGACACGATCAATTCGATCCTCAGTCCTCTCTATATCGCCGTTTCGTGGATCGTCGTCCAGTTCCACAGCCTCTACAGTCTGGTCTTCGACGAGGACAGCGGTTGGGCCTGGGGTCTGTCGATCTTCTCCCTGGTGGTGGTGATCCGGATCGCCCTGATCCCGCTCTTTGTGAAGCAGATCAAGGCGACCCGGAACATGCAGGCGTTGCAGCCCCGGATGAAGAAGATCCAGGAGCGCTACAAGAACGACCGGCAGCGTCAGTCCGAAGAGATGATGAAGCTGTACAAGGAGACGGGTACCAACCCCCTTGCCAGCTGTCTTCCCATCCTCGCGCAGTCGCCGTTCTTCATCGCCCTCTTCCAGGTGCTGAACCACATCGCCAGCAACAAGAAGGTCGGTGTCCTCAACGCGGAGCAGGTCACCAGCGCCCGCGAGGCGACGATCTTCGGGGCCCCGATCGCCAGCCGCTTCATGGACGGCGCCACCAAGCTGGCCGAGTTCGGCGCGACGCAGGCCAACGTCCGCACCGTCACCATCATCATGATCGTGCTGATGTCGGCGTCGCAGTTCTACACCCAGCGCCAGCTGATGACGAAGAACGTCGACCTCACGGTCAAGACGCCGTTTATGAACCAGCAGAAGATGTTGATGTACATCTTCCCGATCATGTTCGCCGTCTTCGGTGTCAACTTCCCGGTCGGCGTGCTGATCTACTGGCTGACCACCAACGTCTGGTCGCTGGGTCAGCAGATGTATGTGATCACCCGCAACCCCACTCCGGGCAGCCTGGCGTACCAGCAGCGGCAGGAGCGGCTTCGCAAGAAGGGCAAGCTGGAGGAGGAGGCCCCCGCCCCCGACCTCAAGAAGACCGGCGAGGCCGCCAGGGCCAGCCGTAACCAGCCCAAGCGGCAGACCAAGGCCAAGCGCCAGTCCGGCGGTCAGCAGCCCACTTCCGCGAACCGCGAGAAGCCCGGTTCGCCGAAGCTTGAGAAGCCTGCCTCGCCGAACCTGGAGAAGCCCGGGCAGAACGGGAACGCGTCGTCGAACGGGAACGCGTCGGCCTCGGGCAAGGCTCAGTCCTCCGGCAAGGGCCAGCCGCAGAAGAAGCAGCGAGGGCAGCAGGCCAGGAAGTCCTCGTCGGGTAAGCCCAAGCCGTCCGCCAAGAGCAAGAAGTAAGAAGGAGCCTCACCCGTGACGGACACCACCTCAACCGCCGCCCCCGAGGAGACCGACGATCTGACCCGCCTGGAGCAGGAGGGGGAGATCGCGGCCGACTACCTGGAGGGGCTTCTCGATATCGCCGATCTGGACGGCGATATCGATATGGACGTGGAGGGTGACCGGGCGGCGGTGTCGATCATCTCCGACGCTCCGTCTCGTGATCTTCAGAAGCTGGTGGGGCGCGACGGCGAGGTGCTGGAGGCGATCCAGGAGCTGACCCGGCTCGCGGTGCATCGGGAGACGGGCGAGCGCAGCCGGCTGATGCTGGACATCTCCGGGTTCCGCGCCCGCAAGCGGGAGAAGCTGACCACCCTGGGCACCGAGACCGCCCAGCAGGTGAAGGAGTCAGGCGAGCCGGTGAAGCTGCAGCCGATGACGCCCTTCGAGCGCAAGGTCGTGCACGACGCGGTGGCGGCGGCGGGCCTGCGCAGCGAATCCGAGGGTGAGGAGCCGCAGCGCCGCGTGGTCGTCCTGCCGTGAGCCAGGACACCACGCCGGTATCGGCGTTGCCCGAGCCGCCGGAGGCGGCCCACAAGGTGTTCGGCGAGCGCCTGGCGGACGCGGTGCGCTACGCGGAACTGCTCGCCGATGTGGGGGTCAGGCGAGGGCTGATCGGCCCTCGTGAGGTGCCCCGGCTCTGGGAGCGGCATCTGCTGAACTGCGCCGTCCTCTCAGAGGTGGTGCCCGAGGACGTCACCGTCTGCGATGTGGGCTCCGGCGCCGGGCTGCCGGGCATTCCCCTCGCTCTGGTGCGACCGGATCTGCGGATCACCCTGCTGGAACCGCTGTTGCGGCGCACCAACTTCCTCCAGGAGGTCGCCGAACTGCTGGGCCTGGAGCAGATGTCCATCGTCCGCGGCCGGGCGGAGGAGGTCCTTTCCACCTTCACTCCGGTGCATGTGGTCACGGCCCGTGCGGTGGCCCCGCTGGACCGGCTGGCGGGATGGGGCGTTCCCCTGCTGCGTCCCTATGGGGAGATGCTGGCCATCAAGGGTGAGACCGCGGAGCAGGAGCTCAAGGCATCCCGTGGCGCGCTGGCCAAGCTGGGCGTGGTGGGCACCTCCGTGCTCCAGGCGGGAGTCGACATCGTGGACCCGCCGTCCACGGTGGTCCGTGTGGAGGTGGGCGAGAGCCCGGGGGGCGTGCGCTTCGCCGCCAAGCGGGCCAAGGCCGCCCGCAGAGGAACGGGCCGGCGACAGCGTCGCTGAGACCGTTTCGGTACCCCTGAATATCGGAGCCCGCCCCCTTGGGGCGGGCTCTGTTCGTCCGAAGCGACGTTAAACGGACCCAATATCTCCGAGGCGGAGTGTCCTGCCCTCTGCTGAGGGTTGCCGTGGGCATCGTGTTTCACGTGAAACGCCGCTCGCTGCTCCAGGGAATCATCAGCCGCGGGCGCGCGACCGCCGAGCCGCGCGCCCGTCGTCCTCGATCTTCACCCCAAAGTGGGTCGCCGGTATCCACAGAGGGCCCGTCATCCACAGGTAGCTGGTCCTCGCTGGTTCATGACCCCAAGAACATGGCAGTCTTTGACTCCAAAGAGGCTGTGCGTGTCGAGGAGAGTGAACCATTGCGGTCCGACGCCAACACTGCTGGGCCGACGGCCGATCCGGTCCCGGGGCCCCGCTCCCAATCGGCTGACGGTCCCGGCGGTGCCGTTGACATGGGGACCAGTGCGCCGCCACCGGCCGAGGGCGCCCCGGTAGCCCGGGCGGCGCAGCAGGCCATCGCCGCCATGCACCGCACCAGCGGCGCTCTTCCCAGGCCGGCCCAAACGCGCATCATGGTCGTTGCCAACCAGAAGGGCGGTGTCGGGAAGACCACCACCACGGTCAATCTCGCCGCCTCGCTGGCGCTCCATGGGGCACGGGTGCTGGTCATCGATCTCGATCCCCAGGGCAACGCGTCGACGGCGCTGGGGATCGATCACCACGCCGAAGTTCCCTCGATCTACGACGTGTTGGTGGAGAGCAAGCCGCTGTCCGATGTGGTCCAACCCGTCAGGGATGTGGAGGGGCTGTTCTGCGCTCCCGCGACCATCGACCTCGCGGGCGCCGAGATCGAGTTGGTGTCCCTGGTCGCCAGGGAGAGCCGGCTGCAACGAGCCATCAGCGCCTATGAGCAGCCGCTGGACTATGTGCTGATCGACTGCCCCCCTTCGCTGGGACTGCTCACGGTCAACGCCCTGGTGGCCGGCGCCGAGGTGGTCATTCCGATCCAGTGTGAGTACTACGCGCTGGAGGGCCTGGGACAGCTGCTGCGCAATGTCGAGTTGGTGCGCGGCCATCTGAACCCCGGGCTCCATGTCTCCACCATCTTGCTGACGATGTACGACGGGCGTACTCGCCTCGCCTCGCAGGTGGCCGAGGAGGTGCGGACGCACTTCGGGAGCGAGGTGCTCCGCACCAATATCCCGCGGTCCGTTCGGATCTCGGAGGCGCCCAGCTATGGACAGACCGTCCTCACCTATGACCCGGGCTCCAGTGGTTCGCTGTCCTACCTGGAGGCAGCCCGGGAGATCGCGCTTCGCGGCGCGATCCCGCAGCAGGAACAGCACAACCCGGTGGAGGGGCCTCAGTGAGTGAGCGACGTAGAGGGCTGGGCCGAGGACTGGGCGCACTGATCCCAGCCGCGCCCAAGAGTTCCGATGACGCGGCGAGCGGGGCGGAGCAGTCCGCCTCGGTCTCGCCCAGCTCGGTACCCCTGTTGACGGCCGATCGGGGCATCGCCGTTCCCCCTTCGACCGGTGCGCAGCAGCCGAGAGACGGTGAGCGGCGGGTATCCCTGGGCCCCGTCAAGCAGGATCTTCCGTCCGTCCAGGAGGTGGCGGGGGCGCATTTCGCGGAGCTGCCGCTGAGCGAGATCACCCCCAACCCCCGGCAGCCGCGTGAGGTCTTCGACGAGGACGCACTGACGGAGCTGGTCACCTCCATCAAGGAGGTGGGCCTGCTCCAGCCGGTGGTGGTACGCCAGTTGGGATCCGGCCGGTACGAGCTGATCATGGGCGAGCGCCGCTGGCGTGCCTGTGGGCAGGCGGGTCTGGAGACCATCCCGGCGATTGTGCGTGCCACCGAAGACGACAAGATGCTGCTGGACGCGCTGCTGGAGAACCTGCATCGGGCCCAGCTGAACCCGCTGGAGGAGGCCGCCGCCTACGACCAGCTGTTGCGGGACTTCAAGTGCACCCATGACGAGCTGGCCGATCGCATCGGTCGCTCGCGCCCTCAGGTCTCCAACACCTTGCGGCTGCTTCGGCTCTCCCCCGCCGTCCAGCGTCGAGTGGCGGCGGGTGTTCTCTCCGCCGGCCATGCCCGGGCGTTGCTCTCGGTCGAGGATCCGGAGGAGCAGAGCAAATTGGCCCACCGCATCGTCGCCGAAGGGCTGTCGGTGCGGGCGGTGGAGGAGATCGTCACCCTCCAGGGTTCGTCCACCAGTAAGAAGAGTGCGCGAGCCAGGGGCCCCAGGGCGGGCGCTCGGATCGCGCCGGCTCTGGACACACTGGCCACCCGGCTCTCCGATCGGTTCGAGACCCGGGTGAAGGTCGACCTCGGCCAGAAGAAGGGCAAGATCGTCGTTGAGTTCGCCTCGATAGACGATCTGGAGCGGATCCTGGGGCAGTTGGCCCCCGGCGAGGGGCCGGTCCTGGACCAGCGGACGGCGCCGGAGGAGCCGGCCACCACCCCGGCCGTCGAGTCCTCGACCGCCGAAGCCGAGGAGAGCTGAGCGTCCGCAACGGACCGAGCGGGTCCCAGAACAGACGGAGGGCCGCTGGCGTTTCACGTGAAACGCCAGCGGCCCTCCGTCTGTTGTTATGGGGTTCAGCCGATGAACTCGCTGAGGTCCCGCTCGATGGCGGCCTTCGGCTTGGCGCCGACGATGGTCTTCACGACATCGCCGCCCTGGTAGACGTTCATCGTCGGGATGGAGAGGATGCCGTACTTGGCGGCCGTCGCCGGGTTCTCGTCGATGTTGAGCTTGACGACGGTGAGCTTCTCCGTGTGCTCGGCGGCAATGGCCTCCAGCGCCGGGGCGACCTGGCGGCACGGGCCACACCACTCCGCCCAGAAGTCGACCAGAACAGGCTTGTCGCTCCGAAGGACCTTCTCCTCGAAGTCGGCGTCGGTGGCGGTCACGGTGGCACCAGCCATGATGCTTCTCCTTTGAACGGGGTAGGGCAGACCTTGCGGTCGATGGGGAGTGGAAGCGGCGGTCAGACCTTGGCTTCCGAGGTGACGGATGCGGCATCGGCCAGGGCCGCGAGGTACCTTTCGGCATCCAGGGCTGCGGAGCAGCCGGTGCCTGCCGCGGTGATCGCCTGCCGGTAGGTGTGGTCGACCACATCGCCCGCGGCGAAGACTCCGGGAACATTGGTGCGCGTGCTGGGGGAGTCCACAGAAATGTAGCCCTCCTCGTCCAAGTCCAGCACACCCTTGAACAGTTCGACGCGCGGGTCGTGCCCGATGGCCACGAACAGCCCGGTCAGCGGAAGCTCGGACTTCTCATCGGACTTGGTGTTCCGTACGACAAGTCCGGAGAGCTTGCCATCCGTTCCCTGGATCTCCGCGACTTCGCTGTCCCAGAGGAACGAGATCTTCGGGTCGGCGAAGGCGCGCTCCTGCATGGCCTTGGAAGCGCGCAGGGTGTCGCGTCGGTGAATCACCGTGACGGACCGCGCGAACCGGCTGAGGAAGGTGGCCTCTTCCATGGCGGTGTCCCCGCCACCGATCACGGCGATGTCCTGCTCACGGAAGAAGAAACCGTCGCAGGTGGCGCAGTAGGAGACTCCACGTCCGGAGAGCTCGTCCTCCTGGGGCAACCCGAGCTTGCGGTGCTGGGAGCCGGTGGTGACGATGATGGCCTTGGCGCGGTGGATCGCTCCGGCGGTGTCCGTGACGGTCTTGATCTCGCCGCTCAGATCCACCGCGGTGACATCGTCCGGGATCAGCTCGGCGCCGAAGCGCTCGGCCTGAGCGCGCATGTTGTCCATCAGGTCGGGACCCATGATCCCTTCCTGGAAACCAGGGAAGTTCTCGACTTCGGTCGTGTTCATCAGGGCGCCGCCCGCGGTGACCGCCCCTTCGAAGACGAGCGGGTTGAGTGAGGCGCGTGCGGTGTAGAGCGCGGCGGTATAGCCCGCAGGTCCGGAGCCGATGATGATCACGTTGCGGACGTCGCTCACGGGGAATCTTCCTTGTCTGGCGGTCTCTCACCCGGGGGCCCTGGCTGAGCCCTCAGTGCCTTAACGGTTCCCAGGGTCCCAGACATTCCCAGCCCGATGCTCTGCCCGGGCCCCTTCGTCTGGATCAGGCGCCGCCGTCCGGGTGTCTCATCCGCGCAGTGGCCCTACTCTTCGAGGGCGTAGCTCTCCTCAAGCAGGATCTCCCCGATGACCGGCGGGGTGGCGGAGACGCAGGCGGCATCCACCACATAGGCGGTCACCAACTCGGGGTCCTCGGTGTGCGGGAGCACCACAAGATAGGCGTTGACGCCGTTGTAGTCCTCCTCGTTGACGGCGAGCGGCGCCTCGGAGCGGCCGATCGCCTCATCCACACAGGTGGGCACGGCCGACAGGGGCCGGTAGCTCTCCGGCGCGGCTCCCTCGGTCACGCTCTCCGTCGGCTCCTCGGTGGGCTCTACGGGCGGCGGGGGCGGAGTGGGTTGGGAGTCCTGCTCGTCGGACTCCTCCTCCGGGGCGCTTTCCTCGGCGCTGGGTGTGTCGGCCGCCGGGGACTCCGCGAGCAGTTCCCTGACCTGTCCCTCCAGCGATTCCACCGGCAGCTCGGGGAATTCGTCCCGTGCCTCCAACGCGCCGCCGGCATCCGCGTTGGACATATCCGCGTCGGCGCCACCATCGGCGGAGCCCAGCACCTGGATCAGTGCGCTGCCCATTCCGACCGCCAATACCGCACCGGCCGCGGCGAGTGCCATCTTGTGGGACGCCAGGCGACGCGGCCGCGGTGTTTCACGTGAAACGGAGACCGTGAGCGCGGGGGCAGGGGCGGGGGCAGGAGCGGACTCGTTCGCGAGAGCGGCATCGATCCGCAGCGCGATGTCCTCCGGAATGGGGCCCGGGTTGGTGTCGTCCCGCAGAGCCTCACGAAGCTCGACAAGATCGGCCAGCACGCCGGTGCAACGATCGCAGTCGGTGAGATGCGCGCGCAGTTCTGCGGCTTCGGGCGCCGGCAGCAGGTCCTCGTCCAGCGCGGCGATCTCGGCAGGCTCCGGATGTGTCTCAGTCATGCGTGCCCACCTCCTCGTCGGTGGCGCTGGATGCGCTGGATGCTCCCCTGTCTCTGGGAGGTGGGACGGATGGACGTGAATTCTGGTTCCTTGGCGCTTCTCGCTCCGAGGCCTTGGGATGGAGATGCCGGAGAAGAGGCAACAGCCGAGCCCTTCCCCGGGCGCAGCGGCTCTTGATGGTGCCCACCGGTGTCTCCAGGATGCGAGCGGCCTCAGCCACGGGATACCCCTGCATGTCGACGAGGACCAGCGCGGCACGTTGTTCTACCGGTAGTTCGGCGAGCGCCATATTCAACTGCCTGCGTAGGTCCTGTCGTTCGGCGGGGGCTTCGGCGGACTCATGGGGTTCGAGGAGATCTTCCAACCGTTCCGGTTCCGGCATGGGCGAGGTGCGTCGGCTCTGTGCGCGGCGGACCCGGTCCAGACAGGCGTTGACCGTGATGCGATGCAGCCAGGTGGTGACGGCTGACTGCCCGCGGAACGTGTGGGCCGCTCGGTACGCCGAGACAAAGGCGTCCTGCAGGGCGTCGGCGGCCTCCTCGCGATCTCCGAGCGTGCGCATGGCCACCCGCCAGAGGCGGTCGCGGTGGCGCCGCACCAACTCGGAGAAGGCATCCGGGTCTCCGGCGACATGCTGCTCCAGCAGCTCCTTGTCGCTACCCACGACGGGTTGGCTCGGCGCCTGGTTGCTCACGGCGGAACCTCCCCTCTCCCCCCGACCGGCCGTACCAGTGTGCTGGTGCGCTGGCTGGTTACTCGTTGACGATGATGCTGGTGATGCGCCCACGGTAGTTGCCGTCTTCCCCCTGTGGCAGTTCGGTGAGCCACACCAGGACGAACCGCGTCTCAACCGGTTCCTCGGCCTGCAGGGCGAGGGAGGCACCCACCCCACTGTCCAGGGTGCTGAAGGCATCCGGGTCCGTGGGTGCCGTGGTGGCCTCGGGGGCGGCGGCCCGGAACTCCACCTGGGTCTCGCCGAGCGCCTCCACCCGCAGGGACTCGACCAACTGGGGCTCGCCCAGATCCAGGATCAGCCCGAGTCCCGACTTGAAGCCGCCGAAGGACGGGCCGTAGTAGTTCTTGGTGTGCCAGAAGCTCTCCGGGTCACCGTCGATCGCCCGGGGCGCGGCATCCGGGTTCTGTCCGGGGCCATAGGGGTCGAACTCGGTGATGGTGTCGATCTCGACCGAGGCCGGGGGCGCCGGAGGCTCCTCCTCCTCGCCCTGGGAGCTGGGCGGCGGCGCCGCCTCCGGCGGGTTGTCTCCCTTGAGCAGAGCATCGGCGAGCTGCCAGCTCCCCAACCCGAGGGCGGCGATCAGCAGTGCGGAGACGCCCAGCTTCAGCGCGGTGCCCATCCGCCCCGGCAGCGTCGGCGGCGCCGGGCTGCTGGGGGCCAGGGTGCGCGTCATCGCTGCGGGCGGTTGGCCTACGGCCTGCCCCGGACGAGGGTAGGGCGGTGTCTGATGGAAGCGGGTGAGCCCGTTGGGGGTGGGCTCCGGTGGCCGGATACGCGGCAGGGTGGCCAGGGCCTGGCTGAGCTCTTCCGGGGTGGTGAAGGCCGGCTTCTCGCTGGTGGCGGTCGCCCCGTCGTTGACCAGGGCGCGCATGGCCAGCTCCGAGAGCCCTCGATGCACTCCTGCCCTGAGCTGGTCGGGAGCCACCAGAGGCTCCCTGGCGCCCTTGCTGAACTCCGCGATGCCGCTGAGACCGTAGACACCCTTGGGATAGGGCCAGCGTTGGGTGAGCGCGCAGTAGAGCAGCGCGCCGATGGACTCGGTGTCGCTGCGTTGTGGAGCATCCGACTCGATGCCGCGCAGCGCGGCGTCGACGGCGAGCCCGCGCACACGGAACTGGCCGGGACCGGTGCGCAGCACGGTGGCCGGGTTCAGCCGCAGATGGACAAGGCCCTCCCGGTGGGCGGCGGTCATGGCCTCGGAGATCTGGGCGGCCAGTGCATGCGCCTCATGGGGATCGAGCGGAGCCGTGTGCAGCAGGGTGTGCAGGGGCACCGCGTCGGGCAGCCACTCGTGGATCACATAGACCATGCCCTTTTCCTCGACCGCGTCGAGAACCTGGACAAATCTCGGATCGCCGAGCAGCGCGGTGGCTCGTGCCGCGGAGAGCACGGTGGCCGCCCGCTCGTGGTCGGCCGGCAGCACATGGACACCCACCGCGCGGCGCAGCTTCTCGTCGACGGCACGCCAGCTGCTGAACCCGTCCAGTCGGGTGATGCACTCCTCCAACCGGTAGCGGTTGGCGAGTCTGTGGCCGCTGTGCAGCTCGGCCGAGTGGGAGGTGCGCGAGGGACGCTCGCCGCCGTCGGTGCTCCCGGGGCCCTCGGCCTCGTTCTCCGTGGTCTCAGGGCCTCTGCCCTCGGGGCCGGGGGTATCGGTGGCCGTGCCCTCCTCGGACTGCCGCCCCCCCGCGGCCTTCCTGGCGCTCGCCGGATCCTGCGGCGGGCTCGCCGTGCTCCGTTCCGCCACCGTCGCTTCCGCCTCCCCGTTTCGGGCCATCGGTCGTGGACTCTGCCAGATTCATTGTGCCGTTACTCCGCCGCCCTGCACGACATGTGAGAACACCGGGAGGTTGTACGGCGGGTGTTCGAACGGTGCGATATCAGACGTCCTCGCCCATCCGGCGCGCTTCGCGTCTCATCAGCGTCCGAGCCGGCCGCGAATCATCCCCACCAGAACCGTCATCTCCTGCACGCGCATGCGGCGGGCCGCCACATAGAAGACCGCCAGCAGCAGCAGCGAGCCCACCGTGACCGCGGCCAGGGAGCCCAGCAGGCCCTCCCCCAGGGCGTTGAGCACGCCCATGCCGGCGAGTCCGCCGACCGCCGCCGCGGGGATACAGGCTCCGCAGAGGCGGATATAGGTGCGCACCACGCGGGCGCCGTCGAGGTCGGTCCGCATGCGCTGCCGGAGCCGTCGCCAGGCCACCAGCACGCCCAGGGCATAGGCGATGCCGTAGCCGAAGGCGATGCCGGCGACCACCCAGCGGTCGGGCAGCAGGAGGAAGCTCAGCGTCGAGAGAACGATCCAGGCGAGGGAGACGGCGACCGTGTTGAAGAACGGGGTCTTGGTGTCCTCGTAGGCGTAGAAGGCCCGCAGCACGACGTACTGCGCGGAGTAGGGGATCAGCCCGAGGCTGAACGCCATGAGGATGTAGCCGAAGGAACGGGCGGTATCGATCCCTGCGGAGCCGAAGAGCATGGTGCACATGGGCACGCCCAGCGCCAGGAACATGAAGCTGATGGGCACGATGGCCACCGCCGAGGTGCGCAGACCGTGCGAGAGGTCGTCGCGGACCGCCGCGGTGTCGTTGTCGGCGGCGGAACGGGAGAGCCGGGGCAGTAGCGCCGCCATCACGGAGACCGTGATGATGGCCTGCGGCATCTGCCAGATCAGCAGGGTGCTGTTGTAGGCGGTGAAGCCGGTGCCCGGGTGCCCGGCGTTGCTCGCGTTGTCGCCGGCCCAGGTGGCGAACTGGGTGACGACGATGAGCGCGGCCTGGTTGGCGAGCACGAACATGACGGTCCACTTGGCGAGCCGGGCGGCCTTGCCCAGACCGTGTCCCCGCCAGTCGAAGCGCGGCCGGATGCGGAACCCGGCCGCACGCAGATAGGGGAGCATCGCCCCGGCCTGCACCACCAGCCCGAGCAGGGTGCCGATGCCCAGCAGCCGCACGGCCTCGGGCGTGATCGTGTTGACGTTCATGCTGGAACTGCCCTGGGCGCCGTAGACCCAGAGGAACATCCCGAAGGTGAAGATCACCACGATGTTGTTGAGGACCGGGGTCCACATCATGGCCCCGAAGCGGTCCCGGGCGTTGAGGATCTGCCCCAGCACGGTGTAGACGCCGGTGAAGAAGATGGTGGGCAGGAAGTAGCGGGCGAAGGTGATGGTGAGGTCGTTCGCCGCCGGGTCGCTCGCGAACTTCGCGGTCTGCATCCGGACCAGCAGCGGAGCGGCCAGCATGCCCGCCAGCACCAGGGCGGCCAGGGCCACCATGACCAGGGTCAGCAGTCGGTTGGCATAGGCGTCGCCGCCGTCCTCGTCGTCCTTCATCGCCCGGACCAGCTGGGGGACGAAGACCGAGTTGAGGCCACCGCCGATGATCAGGAAGTAGATCATCGAGGGCAGGGCCCAGGCGACAGTGTAGGTGTCACCGAGCACCGCCGCGCCCAGGGCCGCGACGATCACCAGCTGACGCACGAAGCCGGTGACGCGGGAGACCAGGGTGCCGGCGGCCATTATGGCGCTGGACCGCAGCAGGCTGCTGGCGCGACCGCCACCACTGCCGGTGGCCTCGGGCGCCGGTGAGGGCGCGGCCGCCGGCGCCGGCGCGGCGGCGGGAGGCGTGGGCGGACCGGTGGGCGGTGTCACCGGGGCGGGCTGCCGGGGGTAGGGCTCTGGGTGCCGTGCCTGCGGCGCGGGGCGGCCCGGGGGCGCGGGCTGGGCCGCGCCCGGGTGCTGCTGGTCGCGGAAGAGATAGGCGAAGGCGTCGTCGGGCTGTTGAGCGGGCTGCTGCGGCTGCTGCTGTTGTGGTGCGGGCTGCTGCTGGTGGGGTTGCGGGTACTCTCCCGCGCGTCCCATCAGGCCGTCGATGCCGGTGAACTCGCCTCCGCCGGGGGCCCCTGCGGGCGGCGGGCCTTGATAGGAGCCGTCCGCGCCTCCGCCCCAGCCGGGGTCCTGGTAGTGCTGCCCGGCCGGTTGCTGCTGGTAGTAGCCCGATGGGTCGGAGAGCGGGTCGGGCCCCGGAGGATGGGCGGCCCGATCGTAGAGGGCCTCGCCCACCGGGTCCTGGGCGAGCGGATCGCGGGCGGCGTAGGGATCGTGCCCATAGCTGTCGGCGAGATAGGGGTCGTAGCCGGTGGGCTGCTGGGGCTGGCTGCCGTACGAGCCCGGAAGGCCGTGATCGGCGGCTGGCTGTTGCGGCTGCTGCGGCTGTTGCGGATAGCCGGCGTGCTGGCCGTAACCGGGCGGCCCCTGGTGTGGCCCGTGATGGGGGTCGTGGGCAGGTGGCTGCCGGTGCTGCGGCCCCGGCGGATACTGGTCGGCTTGGCCCGAGGGGTCCTCCGACCAGCCGGACGGGTCGCCGCCATCCGGCGCCTGGCCGCGTTCACGGTCATACGGCGCTTGCATCGCTACCTCACCTTAAGGATCACGGTCCGGACTCCGGCTCACTCGTCGGAGTCCAGCCTCTCACCCCTGGGCGGGGTGCCGGTGTTGACGCCGCTGGTGTCGGCTTCGCTCTCACCCACGGGGGCGTCGTCGTCCGATGCGTCGCGCTCTCTGGCGGCGCGCTTGCGTTGGGTGTACATCCTGATGCCGGCGAGCACCACCAGGAGAAGGCCGCCGGCGATCACCATCAACACCCGGGGGGTGATCGAGGTGACCTTGGCCTGGAAACCCATCGGCTGCCCGAACGCCTTGTTGTCCGAGGTGAAGAGTTGGGCCTCAAGGAAGGTGCGTCCGTTGGCACGGGCGGTGGTGGAGAACTTCACGGTCTGGCTGTGTCCGCCACCGACCGCGATCTCCTGGGTCTCGCCGACCTCAAGGCCCAGCCGGCGGCTGGAGGTCAGCCGCAGCTCCAGGCCCTTGACGTCCTGAACCAGGTTGTTCTCCACGGTGACCGGGATGGTGGCGCTGCGTCCGGAGAGGGTGATCGGGCTCTTCTGGATGATGCGCACCCGACCGGTGAGGTCCTCCAGGCCGTTCTGGACGGCGAAGCGGTACTCGGCGGCCTCCGACTCGTGGCCGCGCCAGGAGGTGGACATCTCGCGCCGGATCGCGTTGCCGAAGGGGGGCTCCACGCGGTCGGGGCTGGTGAGGATGACCTTGAAGTCGTCCAGGGTGCGCTGGGTCTCCCGCATCGTCTGGAACGCGCTCGTCGGCAGTTCCTGCTGCCGGAGCCGCGAGGGGTACTCCTCCTCGCTCGGCACCCGCTGGTTGGCCTCCGGGTCGGGCTGGGCGGAGGCAGCCGAGTCGAGGTCGGCGAAGGTGATCCAGTCCGCGTGCTCCTGAAGCGCGTGGAGCGCGTCCGACATCGCCTGGGCCTGGGCGCTGGTCGGCATGCGCTGCGGGGCGATCAGCAGGCTGCGCGAGGTGTCGGTCTCCTGCTGGGCGATCGAGAAGGTCCCCGCCAACAGCTGCTGGCGGGCCAGCGTCACATTGCTCGTGCGACTCATATCGGCGGTGAAGAGCGTCGACATGACGTCGTCGGCGACCAGCGCGGTGTTGCCGTCGCCGATCGGTCGGGCCGCGCTGGGGGTGTGGGGGAGGGAGTCGTCCCGGAGGCTGTCGCTCCGCGCGATCACATGGTGCGCGCCGGCCGAGGTGGCCACCGCGACGATGGACGGATCGATGGCTCCTTCCACGGGCCAGGCGTAGTCCGTGGTGGGTTGCACGTTGAGCACCGTGTCCACCGTCACCGCGGCGGTCTCGGTCGCGACGGCCAGCTGTCGCAGCGCGCCCTGGACCTCGCGCCCCTGGTGGGCCAGCGAGGCGAGATCCGGGTCGCCGAAGGGAAGCGCGACCACCTCGTCGTCGCGCACCGCCTCCCGGAGGGCGCTCAGCCAGGCCCGGGCCTCCTCCTGCCCGTCGCCGCTGACCAGCTCGTCCCCCTCGTAGACCTGGTACTCCTCGACCATGGCGTCCACCGCGGCCAGCAGATCCGCGTCGATGACCCAGGTGACGGGAAGCTCGGCGCCTAGGGTGACCATCTGGTGGAGCCGGCCGCCGGGGGAGATCTCGTCCAGCAGGGAGCCGTCCCGGAAGGCGGGCGTCTGCTCTTCGTCCGCGCCGGTCTGGGCGGTCAGATGGATGCGGGAGACCAGCGGCCAGAGGACGGTGAGCTTGGTGTCCGTCTCCGGCAGCTCCCCGGAGTTCTGCCAGGGCAGCACGCTGCGGCCGATCCCCAGGATCTGGTCCCACTGGCGGTCCTCGGTCTGTCCGGTCAGCGTGACACCGAGTTGGTAGACGCCGTCGGCGCCCAGTGCGAGGGCGGAGACCGGGACCTCAAGGGAGAAGGTCCGGGACATGCCCGGCTCGATCCGCCCAATGTCCTGGCCATGGCTGAGCACTATGGCGCCATCGCTCTCGCGGGAGAACTCGGTACGGGCCATCGCCTGGTCGATGGCGTTCCGGCTCTCCAGCGGAACGCCCTGGCGGGCCGCGACCGAGCTGTCGAGGATCGCGGTCGCGCCCTCGTTGGTGACGGTGCCCCGCAGCGAGACCGTGTCGTCGGCCTCCGGCACCATGGGTGTCTGCTCCGTGATGGACACCGTGGCGGTAAGGGACTCCGTGCCGACCTCGGGCGTGGGCGCCGCTGCCCCGGCGGTCGCCGGGAAGAGACCGTTGAGCAGTACGGTGGCCAGCATGGCGGCCAGTAGCGCGGCGAGGCGCCGGCCACGGCCCGGGCATGGGCCGGGACGCCGATCCGTACCGCCGCAGGACGACGTAGTCCCCGTCACCTCTGCCACGCGTCAGCCCCGTTCCTCGTCGTGCCCGACCCTCAACGCGCCTTTATGGTAACGATGATCGACGTGCGCGAACGCCAGGGATCAAGGGCTGGGTAGGGCCCCCGGCCACGGTGCGGCCCCGGCCGGGACACGTACCCTGTGCTGTTGTGCCGAACGACAGGAAAGACACCAACGTCCGCCACGCCGCGCCCGAACTGAGCCAGGTGCAGCGGCGCGCAGTGGGCGAGCTGCTGAGGGTCTCCCCCATCGCCGACGATCTCGCCACCCGCTTCGCGCGGGCCGGGTTCACCCTGGCGCTCGTGGGGGGCTCGGTGCGAGACGCGCTCCTCGGGCGGCTCGGCAACGATCTCGACTTCACCACGGACGCGCGCCCCCAGGATGTGCTGCGACTGGTACGTCCCTGGGCCGATGCCGTCTGGGAGGTCGGCATCGCTTTTGGGACCGTGGGATGTCGCAAGAGTGCCCCGGCCGAGGACGGGGCGGGCGATCGTCGCGACTACCAGTTGGAGATCACCACCTACCGTTCCGAGGCATACGACCGGGACTCCCGCAAACCCGAGGTCGTCTACGGCGATTCCCTGGAAGAGGATCTGCGGCGTCGGGACTTCACGGTCAACGCCATGGCCGTCGCCCTGCCGCGCAAGGAGTTCATCGATCCGCACCACGGCCTCTCGGACCTGGCGGAGCGGGTGCTCCGCACGCCCGGCACCCCGGAGGAGTCCTTCTCCGACGATCCGTTGCGGATGCTGCGCGCGGCCCGGTTCGCCGCGCAACTGGACTTCACGGTCGCGGAGCCGGTGCGAGCGGCGATGAAGGAGATGGCCGACCGGATCGACATCGTCTCGGCCGAGCGGGTGCGCGACGAGCTCAGCAAGCTGCTTGTCGCCTCGCAGCCGCGGAAGGGCATCACGCTGCTCGTCGAGACGGGCCTGGCCGACCGGATCCTCCCCGAGGTGCCCGCGCTGCGTCTGGAACGGGACGAGCACCATCGGCACAAGGATGTCTATGAGCACAGCCTGACCGTCCTGGAGCAGGCCATCGACCTGGAGGAGGATGGCCCCGACCTGGTGTTGCGGCTGGCCGCGCTCCTGCATGACATCGGCAAGCCCAAGACGCGGCGCTTCGAGACGGATGGCCGGGTCTCCTTCCATCATCACGAGATCGTCGGCGCCAAACAGACCAAGCAGCGCTTGACCCGGCTCAAGTACCCCAACGAGCTGATCAAGGATGTCTCCCGACTGGTGGAGCTCCATCTCCGCTTCCATGGCTATGGAACGGGCGAGTGGACGGACTCCGCGGTGCGGCGCTATGTGCGGGACGCGGGGCCCCTGCTGAGCCGGCTCCACAAGCTGACCCGTTCCGACTGCACCACCCGGAACAAGCGGAAGGCGCAGGCGCTCTCCCGGGCCTACGACAGCCTGGAGGACCGCATCGAGCGGCTCAAGGAGCAGGAGGAACTCGATGCCATTCGGCCCGATCTCAACGGCAACGACGTGATGGAGATCCTTGGTATCGGCCCCGGCCCCGAGGTGGGGCGCGCCTACCGCTTCCTGTTGGAGATGCGGTTGGAGAGGGGCCCGCTGGAGCGTGAGGAGGCCGTTTCGGCCCTCAAGGACTGGTGGGCCGGCCAAGCCTCGGAGTAACAGGCCGACCCCGTCGTCTCGGCATCGCCTGTCCCGCCCCGATCAGCTCCTGGCTCAGCCGATCCGTTCCACTGTTTCACGTGAAACAGTGGAACGGCGGAGCCGGTGGATCACTGCCGCGGTGAGTGCGTAGAGAGCGGACACCAGGCAGAGCAGGGCGGGGGAACGTCCATCGGCCGGCAGTATCAGGGCCGCCACTCCGGCGGCGCCGACGAAGGCGATGTTGTAGAGCATGTCGTAGAGCGAGAAGACGCGTCCGCGGAACGCGTCGGCGACGGATGACTGCACCACCGTGTCCGTGACGATCTTGGCGCTCTGGGAGACCAGCCCCAACACAAACGCGGCGATCAGCATCGGCACCGGTCGGAACGAGAGCCCCAACGCCGGCACCAGGATCGCGGCCGCAAGCGCGCACCGGATATACCAGCCCAGCCGGCCGACCCGGGCCACCAGCCAGGGGGTTACCAGGGCCGCGACGAAGAAGCCCGCTCCCGAGACGCCCACCGCGATGCCCAGGAGGGCGACTCCTTCGTCGCCGCCCTCGTCCCAGGCATAGCGGCAGAGCATCAACACGGTGACCAGCAGGGCGCCATAGCAGAACCGCATCAGCCCCACGCCCGCAAGGGTCCATGCGGCGGGCGGTCGTTCCCTCAGATGTCGCAGCCCGGCGACCAGACCTCGGCTGGTGGCGATGATGGCGCTGCGGAGGCTCGGTGGAGCGACGGCCTGATCCGGGCCGAGTTGGTCCCGTCCCAGCCGCAGTGCGGACAGTCCGGCGAGGAGGTAGATGCCCGCCGCCAGCAGCAGGGCCAGGGAGTCCTGAACTCCCTGGGAACGTGCGAGCAGTTGCACCGCGAGTGCGCCTCCTCCGCCGGCCGTCGCGGCCAGCGTTCCCGCCGTGGGCGAGAGCGAGTTGGCGATCACCAGTTGCTCGCGTTCCACCACACGTGGCAGCGCGGCCGAGAGGCCGGCGAGCACAAAGCGGTTCACCGCCGTGACCATCAGCGCCGCGAGATAGAAGAGCCAGTCCGGGGCGCCACCCAGGATCAGGGAGCAGGTGGCGATGACCAGCGCACAGCGCAGCAGATTGCCGTGGAAGAGGACCTGGCGTCGGCGCCATCGGTCGAGCAGTACCCCGGCGAAGGGGCCCAGCAGGGAGTAGGGGAGCAGCAGCACCGCCATGGCCGCCGCGATATCGCCGGGGGTCGTCTCCTGCTCCGGGGCGAACACCACATAGGTGGCCAGTCCCACCTGGAAGACGCCATCGGCAAACTGGGAGAGCAGCCGCACGGTCAGCAACCGCTTGAAGCCGGCGCCACGCAGGAGGACGCGCAGGCCGCCGATGACCGAGGGGGTCCCATGCTGTCTTTCAGGTTTCACGTGAAACGTCGTCCGAGCTGTCGGCCGGCCAGGGCTGCTCAGGCCGGAAAGCGGTGGGGTGAGGTGCCGGGGACGCCGGTGGTTTGGCGCCCCAGGCGACATAGGCGGATGGCGTGCTGACGGGCGCCTCCCGGCGCCTGCGGAGGCTGAAGGCATCGGGGGCGCCGTCGAGAACGCCGCCGCCGGGGTCGTCGGAGCCATCTCGTCGGACGATGTCGTACTCGGGGCGCAGCACGTCCCGGGCGACCAGGACGCAGAGGTAGACCGTTCCCAACAGATGGACCACGATGGCGAACTGGTAGCCGCCGACGGAGAGCCCATGATGCTCTTCGCCATGGCGGTAGAGGAGATACATCCAGATGCCGAAGAAGTAGAACACCTCGCATGCCTGCCAGATCAGGAAGTCGCGCCATCGGGGCCGCGCCAGCACCGCCAGCGGGATGAGCCAGAGCACATACTGCGGCGAGTAGACCTTGTTGGTGAGGATGAACAACGCCACGACGAGGAAGGCGAGTTGCGCCAGGCGCGGCCGCCGGGGCGCGGCCAGGGCCAGCGCGGCGATGCCGGCGCAGCCGAGCACCATCATCACGATCGCGTAGTCGTTGACCGACTCCAGGCCGGTATCGCTTCGTTGGGCGATGATCAGCCAGAGAGAACCGACGTCGACCGAGCGCTCCTGGCTGAAGGTGTAGAACTTCGACCAGCCCTCGAAGGCGGGCAGCATCACCGGCAGGTTGACCGCCGACCAGGATGTGGCGGCCGCCGCCGTGGCGGCGCCGAAGGCGCGCCAGCGTCCCGCCCGCCAGCAGAGCAGTAGCAGGGGGCCTAGCAGGAGCACGGGATAGAGCTTGGCCGCCGTCGCCAGGCCGATCAGCACGCCCGCCAGCGCCGGCCGGGAGCGGGACCACATCAGCAGGGCGGCACAGGTGAGGGCACCCGCCAACAGGTCCCAGTTGATGGTGGCGTTCAACGCGAGGGCCGGGGCAAGGGCCACCAACAGACCGTCCCAGGGCCGGTTGCGGTGGATACGGGACACGCAGAGGGCGATCACCAGGGCGCAGACCAGCAGCAGACCGGCGTTGACCAACCAGTAGATCCGCGCCTCGAACTGGGCGCCGCCATTGGGCGTCAGCCAGGAAGCGGCCTGCATGAAGAGTCCGGTGAGCACCGGGTACTCCAGGTACTCCATGCCGTCCGAGAGGGCGTCGGGGATCCTCTCGTAGTAGGGGATCACCCCGTCCGCGAAGCCACGCGAGCCGTACAGATGCGGAATGTCCGAATAACAGGCGTGGCTGTACTGGGTGGTGGCGCCGAAGAACCAACCCTCCTCATAGCAGGGCGCCTTCTGGGCCATCCCCAGGGTGAACATCCCGATCAGCACCAGGGCGACAACTCGGAGCGGGTTGCGACTGCCGCCGGTCGACACCGCCCGGCGGCCCATGGGGCCACCGATCAGTTCGCTGCCGGCGGCGGCCACCTCGTCCTGAGCGGTGGGGTGTACGACCGCTCGCTGGTTGGGATGCGCCATGGGCCCATCCTGCCGCAAGGGCCCACCCCCCGCCGGGGGGTGGGCCCTTGCCTGGCTCTGTTTCTGTCGCTAACCGAAGGTGCTGAAGATCGTCGACGAGTCTCCGTCGTTGTTCCCGCCGTCCGGTCCTTCGTTGTTGCCCGATGGATCCCCGGTGTTGTCACCCTCACCCGGGCCTTCGGATCCCCCTGGATCCCCGGAACCGCCGGGACTGCCTTCGGGCCCTGTGGTGTCGCCGCAGGTCCAGTCCCAGTCCTCACACGGCTCGGTGGGATCGGGGTCCGGCTCCTCCTCGGTCGGCGGGTCCGAGGGCTCCGGCTCCTCGCTCTCCTCCGGTTCCTCGGGCTCCTCGGGCTCCTCCGTGGGATCGGGCGTCTCCTCCGGCACCGGCGGCGGGCTGGTGGCGCCGCCGCCCCAGACGATCTCGCCGATGTCCGGGGGCTCCGGGAAGGCGGTCTTGTCGTGGCCGGCGGTGGCCTCCTGCATAAAGCCGATCCAGACCTCAAGCGGGAGGGAGGAACCGTTGATCCGCTCCTTGCCGGCCGTGCCCCACATGGAGAGGAAGCCGGTCTCCTCGTCCTCCGCGAGGTCGTCCGGATCGGACGGATAGCGCCACATGCCGACGGAGGTGGAGAGATGCGGTGTGTAGCCGACGAACCAGGCGGAGAGGTTCTGGTCCGTGGTGCCGGTCTTGCCCGCGACCGGCCGGCCCAGCACCTGGGCGTCATGGCCACTGCCCTGTTCGCTCTCCACCACGCTGGCCAGCACGTCGGTGACATTGTCCGCGATGGCCGGCTCAAAGGCCTGCTCGACCTCCGACTCGTGCTCGTAGAGCACGCCCTCGGAGCTTTCGACCAGGGTGACCGAGTAGGGCTCGGCCCGCTTGCCGCTGGCGGCGAAGGTGCCGTAGGCGGTGGCCATCCGGATCGGCCCCGGCGTGGAGACGCCCAGGGCGAAGGACGGCACCGAATCGTTGGCTGGGCCGAGGCTGCTCTCCAACAGACCGGCGTCCATGGCGGCCTGGGCCACCACATCGGGGCCGACATCGATGCCCAGCTGGACGAACGGCGAGTTGGCCGAGACCTCCATGGCCTCCCGCAGGGTCAGCTCACCCTGGGACTGCCCCTCGAAGTTGGCCTGCTCCCAGGTGACGTCCTCGCCGGTCTCCTCGTCCTCGACCAGCAGCGGCTCCCCGTCGTACCTCATGATCTGGAGCCCGTCCTCGCTGAGGTACGTGCTCTCGGGGGAGAGCTGGGTGCGGTCCTCGCGGGACTGGGTCGGGCCCTTCTCCGGATCGCGGACGCCATCGCGCATCGCGGCGGCCAGCACAAAGGGCTTGAACGTCGAACCGACCTGTGCGTTGGGGGAGTCCGCGTTGTTCGCGTAGTGCTCGGGGATGCCCGCGCCGCCGTAGATGGCCACGATCGCGCCGTCGCCCGGCACGATGGAGGCCGCGCCGAACTGCACATGGCGGTCCTCCGGGCGGGCCTCAGGATCGATGTGCTCCTCCCGCACCGCGTCGACGGACGCCTCCATCTGATTCATCAGGTTCTCGTCGAACGTGGTGTGGATCTGCAGGCCGCCCGTGGACAGCTGCTGCTCGCTGATGCCGTTGGCCATCAGGTAGTTGTCGACCAGATTGGTCAGATAGCCGATCTGGCCTTCCTTCTCCATGGCCGGCGTCGGCTCGTTGATGTCGGGGAACCCCTCAAGCCGAATCTCGTCGTACTCGGCCTGGGAGAGGTTGCCCACCTCAAGGCGGCGGTCCAGCACATACTGCCAACGTCCCTGGGCGCGCTCCAGGTTGCCCGGGTCGACCTCGCCGGTGGGGCCGTAGGGGTCGTAGAGCCCGGGACCCTTGAGCAGGTTGGTGAGGAAGGCGCACTGGCTGGGGTTGAGATCCTCGGCGTCCACGGCGAAGTACGCCTGGGCGGCGGCCTGGATGCCGTGTGCGCCCCGTCCGTAGTAGGAGGTGTTGAGGTAACCCTCCAGGATGTCCTTCTTGGAGACCTCGGCGCTGACCTTGATCGAGAGCAGCAGCTCACGCGCCTTGCGCTCGATGGTCTGGTCCGAGGTGAGGTACATGTTCTTCACGAACTGCTGGGTGATGGTAGAGCCGGACTGGACCTCACCGCCCCTGGCCATGTTGAGCACGGCCCGGCCGATGCCCATCGGGTCGATGCCCGAGTCCTCCCAGAAGGTGGAGTTCTCCGCGGCGACCACGGAGTCCCGCATGGCCTCCGGGATCTGCTCGAAGGCGATGTTCTGCCGGTTCACCTCGCCGCCGGAGACCACCATCCGGGACCCGTCGGCCCAGTAGTAGACGTTGCTCTGCTGCTTGGCGATGGCGTTGGCGTTGGGCACCTCGGTCAACCAGTAGGCGATGCCCACCAGGCCGATCAGCAGCGCGAAGAACGTCAGCGCCGAGCCCGTGACCTGTTTCCAGGAGGGGAGCCAGCGGCGCACGCCGTGTTTGTTGGCGCGTGGATAGTCGATCAGACGTTTCTTCTTGTTGGTGGTCTCCGCGCGGCGCCGGCGGCCTCCGCCGGTGGCGCCGTCGGATGCGCCCTCGGAGGCGCTGGCCGCCCGCCGCCTGCCGCCGCCGCGCTGTGCCGCGCGACGGGCCTCCGCCCTGCTGCCATACGGTCGTTGCGAGGGCAGCTCCGCGGTGCCGCCGGGGGGCGTCTCGGGAGCCTTGGGGGGAGCGGGCGTTGGTTCAGCGCGGCGCCCGGAAGGCGACGCGGCGCGGCGACCGCGAGACTGCGGAGGCTTGCGACGGTGCTCGCTCATGGGACAGCTACTCCTCGGACAGACATGCCTGCCTGCTGGCGGCGGGTGCTACAGGTGGCCCATTCCCCCGGTGTGTGATCCGTCCCCACAGTCGGGCGCACGTCACCTAGGACGAAGACGTCGCCGCGCTCCGCAAGGTTCCCCGTTGGGCTGATCCGCACGGGCCCAGACTACGCAGCGCCAAAAACCATCTTTCTTGCCAGAGCGGGCAATTGGGGCATTACGGCGGCGGTGAAGCGAAGATGTGATCCCCTTCACCGCTCGCCCGCTTGCTCGACCGGAGGAGGCGTTCTATCTTTGCGATGTATCGAGCTGATACATCGGCTCAATGCATCGACCAGACATCACCCTCAGAACAGATGGACGAGTCGACCCCTGTGGGCGGCCCGGACTAGGTAAGGCAAGGCAAGGCGCAAGAGATGCGGACGGAGGTGACCTCCCGGGTGAGCCGGCGTTCAGGTGTCCTGGAGTTCGCCGTACTCGGCCTCCTGCGAGAGGCCCCGATGCACGGGTACGAGCTGCGTAAGCGGCTCAACACCTCGCTCGGCGTCTTCCGTGCGTTCAGCTACGGCTCTCTCTACCCGTGCCTCAAGGCGCTCGTCCAGCAGGGCTGGCTCGCCGAGGAGTCGGGCCGGGATCCGGCTGATCCGCGTGCGACGCCGCTGTCCAACCGCCGGGCCAAGATCGTCTATCGCCTCACGGCCGACGGCAAGGAACGTTTCGAGGAACTGCTCGCCCAGGCCGGCCCGGACGCCTGGGAGGACGAGCACTTCGGAGTTCGTTTCGCCTTCTTCGGCCAGACGTCCCGGGACGTGCGGATGCGCGTCCTGGAAGGGCGTCGCAGTCGGCTTGAGGAGCGCCTGGCGAAGATGCGGGCCTCGATGGCCCGCACCAGGGAGAAGTTGGACGCTTACACCCTGGAGTTGCAGCGTCACGGCATGGAGTCCGTGGAGCGTGAAGTCCGCTGGCTCAACGAGCTGATCGAGAGCGAGCGGGAAGGACAGGATCAGCGCGAGCAGCGCGAACAGGGAGGTGCGCGGGAACGCGCACGCCCGGATCCTTCCGACGACAGCACCATCTAAGGCCCCCGCGACAAAGCGGGGTCACGTCGAGAACACACACAGGGAGCAACCGGAATGGGTTCGGTTCGCGTAGCCATCGCCGGCGTGGGCAACTGCGCCGCCTCGCTGGTACAGGGCGTCGAGTACTACAAGGACGCCGCCCCGGACAGCCGCGTCCCGGGTCTGATGCATGTCCAGTTCGGCGAGTACCACGTCTCGGACATCGAGTTCGTGGCCGCCTTCGACGTCGACGCCAAGAAGGTCGGCATCGACATCACCGACGCCATCGGCGCCAGTGAGAACAACACCATCAAGATCTGTGACGTGCCCCCCACCGGCGTGACCGTGCAGCGTGGCGAGACCCACGACGGGCTGGGCAAGTACTACCGCGAGACGATCGTCGAGTCCGACGACGAGCCCGTGGACGTGGTCCAGGTGCTCAAGGACACCAAGGCCGACGTCCTGGTCTGCTACATGCCGGTCGGCTCCGAGGACGCCGCCAAGTACTACGCGCAGTGTGCGATCGACGCCAAGGTCGGCTTCGTCAACGCGCTTCCGGTGTTCATCGCCGGCACCAAGGAGTGGGCCGACAAGTTCACCGAGGCCGGTGTCCCGATCGTCGGTGACGACATCAAGTCGCAGGTCGGCGCCACCATCACGCACCGCGTCATGGCCAAGCTGTTCGAGGACCGGGGCGTCATCCTGGACCGCACCATGCAGCTGAACGTCGGCGGCAACATGGACTTCAAGAACATGTTGGAGCGCGACCGGCTGGAGTCCAAGAAGATCTCCAAGACCCAGGCCGTGACCTCCCAGATCCCCGACCGGGACCTCGGCGAGAAGAACGTGCACATCGGCCCGTCCGACTACGTGGCCTGGCTGGACGACCGCAAGTGGGCCTATGTGCGGCTTGAGGGCCGTGCGTTCGGCGACGTCCCGCTGAACCTGGAGTACAAGCTTGAGGTGTGGGACTCCCCGAACTCCGCCGGTGTGATCATCGATGCGCTGCGTGCGGCCAAGATCGCCAAGGACCGGGGTATCGGCGGTCCGGTGCTCTCCGCCTCCTCGTACTTCATGAAGTCGCCGCCCGTGCAGTACTTCGACGATGTCGCCCGCGAGGAAGTCGAGAAGTTCATCCGCGGCGAGGTCGAGAGCTGAGCCGGACGCCCGGGAGCCGGACGCCCGGATGACCCCGGCGCCGCCCAGGTGTGGGGGCGCGCACGGCGACTGCCTGGCGTGACGACAGCGCGACGCCGCATGGCTCGCCTCATGACAAGAGCGGCAGCCCCGGTCCGTTTCCGGGGCTGCCGCCGTTTCTGTGCCCGCCGCGTCCCACCGCCGGGACGTCGGGACGCTGGGGCGGGTCGGCGGTCAGCGGGTCAGCGGTCCATCAGCCGGTCCACCTGGGTGGTGGTGTGCCGCAGAATCGCCTTCAACTCGTCCCCGACCTTGGGCTCCTTGGCCTCGGCCGGTACGAACAGGATCGACACCTGCATATGCGGTGGCTCGGCGAACCAGCGCTGCTTGCCGTCCCAGACGAACGGCGAGAGATTGCGGTTCACCGTGGCGAGACCGGCGCGGGCCATGCCCTTGGCGCGCGAGGTCATGCCGTGCAGCGCCTTGGGAGCCTCAAGACCGACGCCGTGCGAGGTGCCGCCGGCGACCACCGCCAACCAGCCGTCCCCGGCGGCCTTCTGCTGCCGATAGCCGAAGCGGTCCCCCTTGGCGACCGGCGTCACGTCGAGCACCGCGCCCCGGTACTCGGTGGCACCGTGGTCGCCCAGCCACAGCCGGGTGCCGATGCGCGCCCGGAACCTGGTCTGCGGGAACTGCTGCCGCAGTCGGGCCAGTTCGGTCGAGGTCAGATGGCTGACGAACATGGTGTCCAACGGCAGCCTGGCGGCCCGCAGCCGGTCCATCCAGCCGATGACCTCCTCCACCGCGTCGGTGCCGTCCGTGCGGTCCAGCGGGAGGTGGATCGCGAAGCCCTCAAGACGCACATCGTCCAGCGCCGCGTGCAGCTTGCCCAGATCGCGCGGCGTCACCCCGTGCCGCTTCATGGAGCTCATCACCTCGACCACCACCCGGGATCCCACCAGCCCGTAGACCCCGTCAACGGAGGAGGCCGAACGGATCACCCGATCGGGAAGCGGCACCGGCTCCTCCGACCGCCGGTAGGGCGTCAGCACCAGCAGGTCCCCGCTGAACCTGTCCTTCATCGCCGCGGCCTCGTAGGTGGTGCCGACGGCCATGATGTCGATCTCCATCAGGGAGACCTCTTCGGACAGCCGGTCATGGCCGAAGCCATAGCCATTGCCCTTGCAGACGGGAATGAGTCCGGGAAAGTCGCCTACCACCGACCGCTGGTGCGCCCGCCAGCGGTCGGTTTCGACGTAAAGGGTGAGCGCCATGGCCGGGGAGAGCCTTTCTGCTGAGTCGTGCTACCGAGAAGTCCGTAGGGAGTGACCGGCTACCGCGAGTGTTCGCCGGGCTGGGCGAGGTGAGGGCGACGTCGTACCGCTCTGTTCGACGCCCGCCGGTCATTGGTCGGATGGGTCTTCGGCCGAAGGGGATCAGCGTCGCGACATATAGATGTCGAGCGCCTTGTGGAGCAGCTTGTTGAGGGGGAAATCCCACTCGCCGAGATACTCCGCCGCCTCGCCGCCCGTGCCCACCTTGAACTGGATCAGGCCGAACAGGTGGTCGGTGTCCTCCAGGGAGTCCCCGATGCCACGCAGGTCGTAGACGTGCGCGCCCATCTGGTGCGCGTCCTGCAACATGCGCCACTGCATCGCGTTGGAGGGCCTGACCTCCCGCTTGTGGTTGGCGGAAGCACCGTACGAATACCACACATGTCCCCCCACGATCAGCATCGTCGCGGCGGCGACGGGCTCACCCTCGTGGAGAGCGAAGTAGAGACGCATCCGACCCGGCTCTTCTTCGTTGAGAACACGCCACATCCGCTCGAAATACATCAGCGGACGCGGACGGAACTTGTCACGTTCGGCCGTCACCTCGTAGAGGTGCTGCCAGGCGGGAAGGTCGTCGAAGCCACCGCTGACGACCTGCACCCCGGCCTTGTCGGCCTTCTTGATGTTGCGGCGCCACAGCTGGTTGAAGCCCTTGTGCACCTCGTCCAACGAGCGGTCGCGCAGCGGGATCTGGAAGACGTAGCGCGGCTGCACGTCGCCGAAGCCAGCGCCGCCGTCCTCGCCCTGCTGCCAGCCCATGCGCCGCAGCTGGTCGGCCACCTCGAACGCCTTGGGCTCCAGGGTGGTCGCCTCGACGTCCCGCAGCCGCTTGACCTCGGGGTTCTGGATGCCGGCCTTGATCGCCGCCGCGTTCCAGCGCCGGATCACCACGGGCGGGCCCATTTTGACCGAGAACGCACCCTGCCGCTTGAGATGCGCCAGCATCGGGCGCAGCCACTCCTCCAGATTGGGCGCGTACCAGTTGATCACCGGGCCCTCGGGCAGATAGGCCAGATAGCGCTTGAGCTTGGGAAGTTGCCGGTAGAGCACCAGCGCGGCGCCGACCAGGCGCTGGGAGGCGTCGAACCAGCCCAGCGACTCCGAGCGCCACTCAGCCTTGACATCACCCCACGCCGGCACCTGCATATGGCTGGCGGACGGGAGCGAGCGGATATACGCGAGATGTTCGTCGCGGCTGATGGTCCTCAGGGTCAGGCTCATGCGGGGCGCTCCTTGGGCGTCAAACGCAGCGTCTCGCCCGGAAGCCTAACGGCGCCGCGCCGTCCGGGGGACGGCGCGGTGGCTTGTGTACGGCCGTGCGTGGCGTGCCCCGACCGCCCGTGTGCCCCGGCTCCGCGCTAGCCCAGAACCCCGCCGAACAGCCCGCCGTGTGCCATGCCCAGATAGAACCCCACCCCCGAGCCGCCGAGTCCGATCACGGTGATGAAGCGCTGTCCGGTGGTGGCGGAGATCAACTGTGCCCAGGCGCCGACGAGAAGGCCGGCCAGACCCGCCCAGCAACTGATCAGATGCAGTCCGGAGAAGATCGATGTGATCGCCGCGACCAGGCCCAGGACCAGGGCGATCGAGGCGAAGGAGTTCTCCTTGGGGTGCGATCGGCCGTCGGTGTTGAGCAGGGTGCCGACGGGATGGGTGATCGTACCGCGATGCACTGCCTGAGTCATATGCAACCCTTCGTTGGCATAAATGCCTGTCTGTCCAGATTGCAGGGCTTCCCGGGAGGATTTCAACCGGAAGGCCGAATGCGGGTACGGTGTACTGTCCGGGCCCGGCTCGACGCCGGGTGCGGACACGCATCACGACCCTCCTGCCACGGATCGTCCGTGGCCGCCTGAGTCCAGAGGAGGTGGGTTCACGTATGCGTCACTACGAGGTGATGGTGATCCTCGACCCCGAGCTTGAGGAGCGCGCCGTCGCTCCCCTGATCGAGTCGTTCCTGTCCGTGGTCCGCGAGGCCAACGGCAAGGTCGAGAAGGTCGACACCTGGGGACGTCGCCGTCTCTCCTACGAGATCAACAAGAAGCCCGAGGGCATCTACTCGGTGATCGACCTCCAGGCCGAGCCCGATGTGGTCAAGGAGCTCGACCGGCAGATGAACCTCAACGAGTCGGTCATGCGGACCAAGGTCCTCCGGCCGCTCACCCGCTGAATCCCGGGCATATCCCGGGACCACGCGTCATCTGCCCAGGTCCACCGCGTTCCCGCCGTCCTCGACACGAGGAGGCGGACAGCGGCGGTCGGTCTGTGTGAGTAGCACTGTCAGTGCCATAAGTCATCATCGCAGCAACAGCAGTTAACCCCCGCCGAGAGGTTCCCCCAATGGCAGGCGAGACCGTCATCACGGTCGTCGGCAACCTGGTCGACGACCCCGAGCTGCGCTTCACCCCATCCGGTGCGGCGGTCGCGAAGTTTCGTGTCGCGTCCACGCCGCGGATCTTCGACCGGCAGACCAGCGAGTGGCGGGACGGCGAGAGCCTCTTCCTCACCTGCTCGGTATGGCGGCAGGCCGCGGAGAACGTCGCGGAGTCGCTGACCAAGGGCACCCGCGTCATCGTCCAGGGCCGGCTCAAGCAGCGGTCCTACGAGGACCGGGAGGGCGTCAAGCGCACGGTCTTCGAGCTTGAGGTCGACGAGGTCGGCGCCAGCCTGCGCAGCGCCACCGCCAAGGTCACCAGGGCCGCCGGCCGTGGTGGTCAGGGTGGTGGTGGCGGCGGTTGGGGCGGCGGCCAGGGCGGTCCCGCCGGCGGTCAGCAGGGCGGCGGCCCGGCGTCCGGCGGCGACCCGTGGGCCACGGGAGCGCCGGCCGGCGGTCAGCAGGGCGGCGGCTGGGGCGGCGGTGGCGGTGGCGGCGGTGGCGGCGGCTACTCGGACGAGCCCCCGTTCTGATCGCGGTGCGCTTGGCGACAAGCACCCAACTTCTTTTGAACTCACCGGAGAAACACCATGGCGAAGCCGCCCGCGCGCAAGCCTAAGAAGAAGGTCTGCGTTTTCTGCAAGGAGAAGATCTCCTACGTCGACTACAAGGACACGAACCTGCTGCGGAAGTTCATTTCCGACCGCGGCAAGATCCGTGCCCGCCGGGTCACCGGCAACTGCACCCAGCACCAGCGCGATGTCGCCACGGCCGTGAAGAACAGCCGTGAGATGGCGCTGCTGCCCTACACCTCGACCGCTCGATAAACGGAAAGGATGGTATGACGCGTTATGAAGATCATCCTGACCAATGAGGTCTCCGGCCTGGGCATGGCCGGCGACGTGGTCGACGTGAAGGACGGGTACGCCCGTAACTACCTGCTGCCCCGTGGGGTGGCGATCCGCTGGACCAAGGGCGGAGAGAAGGACGTCGCGCAGATCAGGCGTGGTCGCAAGATCCGCGAGATCGCCTCGATCGAGCAGGCCAACGACGTCAAGGCCCAGCTTGAGGGCGTCACCGTCCGGCTCAAGGTGCGCGCCGGCTCCGGCGGTCGCCTCTTCGGCTCGGTCACCCCGGCCGATATCGCCTCCGCGGTGAAGAGCGCCGGTGGCCCCGATGTGGACAAGCGCCGCATCGAGCTGAGCAACCCGATCAAGAGCCTCGGCTCGCACCGGATCTCGGTCCGGCTGCACCCCGAGGTCGTCGCCAACGTGGGCATCACGGTGGACGCCTCCAAGTAGGGCGCCCGCCGCTCCGGCAACGACAGGGGCGCGTTCCGTCGCGACGCGGCGGGGCGCGCCCCCGTTCGTTCCCCGGCCGACGGATCAGGCGCGGACCGCGCCGGTGACCATCCAGCGCCCGGTTCTCGTTCTCAGTCCCAGGGTGATCAGCCGGGTGCCCATCATCAGACCTGCGATGGTCGCCCAGAGCGCGGTGACGCCGCCGCCCAGCGTCGGCACGAGCAGGGCGACCGGCGCGAAGACCAGCAGGGTGAACAGCATCGCCCCGGCGAGATAGGTGCCGTCGCCGGCGCCCATCAGCACCCCGTCCAGCACAAAGACCACGCCGGCCACCGGCTGGGTGACCGCGACCACCAGCAGCACGGGAAGCAGCTGTTCGCGCACCTCGGGGTCGCCGGTGAACAGCCGCAGCAGCAGCGGGCTCGCGGCCGTCAGCAGCAGGGCGAGAGCGGCCCCGCTGACCACGCCCCACCACACCATCCGGCGGCAGGCGTCCCGCGCGCCCGCGGCGTCGCCGGCCCCCAGAAAGCGCCCGATGATGGCCTGCCCGGCGATCGCGATGGCGTCAAGAGCGAAGGCCAGCAGCGTCCAGATGGTCAGGCTGATCTGGTGCGCGGCGATATCGGTGTCCCCCATCCGCGCCGCCACGGCCGTGGCGATCAGCATCACCGCGCGCAGCGAGAGGGTGCGTACCAGCAGCGGGACGCCCGCCCTCGCGTTGGCCAGCACGCCGGCCGCGCTGGGCCGCAACGTCGCGCCGTGTGCCCTGGCGCCACGCACCACCACCCGCAGATAGACGGCGGCCATGCCCCACTGGGCCAGTACGCTCCCCCAGGCCGCGCCGGCCACGCCGCCGTCCAGTCCGTAGATGAAGAGCGCGTTGAGCGCGATATTGGCGCTGAATCCGCCGATGGCGACATACAGCGGGGTGCGGGTGTCCTGCAGTCCGCGCAGCACACCCGTCGCGGCCAGCACCACCAGCATGGCCGGCACGCCCAGGGCGCTGATCCGCAGATAGCTCACGGCGTGCGGGGCGGCGGTGTCGGAGGCGCCGAAGGCGTCCACCATGGCCGGTGTGCCGGGTATCACCACGGCGACGATGACCGTGCCGAGCAGCAGGGCCAGCCAGATGCCGTCCATGCCCCGGCGGATGGCGGTCGGGAGATCGCCGGCGCCCACGCTGCGGGAGACCGCGGCGGTGGTGGCATAGGCCAGGAAGACGAAGATGTTGACCACGGTGGCGAGCAGCGCGGCGGCGACCCCGAGACCGGCGAGCTGGGCGGTGCCCAGATGACCGATCATGGCGCTGTCCGCCATCAGGAACAGCGGCTCGGCGACCAGGGCTCCGAAGGCGGGGATGGCGAGGGCGAAGATCTCCCGGTCGTGCCGGCGCAGGGACTGCTTGCGCAGCCGACGGGCGTCCCTGGCGCCGGGTGGCTTCCCGGGCTGGTCGCCGTCGTCGGGCGGGCAGGGCACGTCGGCCCTGCTGGTGGATGACATGGCCTGATCCAAACATCCACAGGTAATGGATGCAAGAGTCTTAGGATCCTTACCTTCGCTCAGCCGTCCGGGTGCGCGGTGTGATCGTCGGTGCGAGATTTCGCAAAGCCCCGGCATGCTGCGGCACCTTCCGTACAGACCGTGACCATCGAGGGAAACCGCAGGTCGGAGCGGGCTTCCTGAGGGGGAGTCGGTTTCCGGTCGGTTGGCTGTCCCCAGGTCGTCCACAGGATCCGGGGAGTTATCCACAGGGTCTGATCTGAAATCCACATAGCCTGTGGATAACTCGGGTTGGTCCTCCTCGATCCGGGCCTTACCGTAGGTCCGCCTGGCGTGGTTCCCGGTGTCGTTCGCGCGCGCCGATCGGGGCTCCGTCGTAGGCCGGCCGAGGCGCCAACTGTCAGTGCCGTGCCGTAGACATGAGAGCGCGACGGTGCCTTTGGCCGGGAGGAGGCGGAGACCATGGCGGAGCTCGAACACGCGGGTGTTTCGTGGGACGAGGCCGGCCCCGAGGAGCAGTTGTCCGTCTCCCGGCCGCGGCACAGCCACGAGGAGGAGCCGCCGGACGAGCGGGCGGCCTTCGAGCGGCTGCCCCCACAGGATCTGGCGGCCGAACAGTCGGTGCTCGGCGGCATGTTGCTCTCCAAGGACGCCATCGCCGATGTGGTGGAGGTGCTGCGCGGCCGGGATTTCTACAAGCCGGCGCACGAGACGATCTACGAGGCCATCCTCGATCTCTATGCCAAGGGCGAGCCGGCCGACCCGATCACCATCTCCGACGCGCTGACCAAACGCGGCGAGTTGGCCAGGGTCGGCGGCGCGGGCTATGTGCACTCGCTGGTGCAGACGGTGCCCACGGCGGCCAACGCCGAGTACTACGCGGAGATCGTGCACGACCGCGCGGTGCTCCGCCGGCTGGTGCAGGCCGGCACCCGGATCACCCAGATGGGATATGCGGCCGACGGCGACGTCGACGACATCGTCAACTCGGCGCAGGCCGAGATCTACCAGGTCACCGAGCAGCGCACTGCCGAGGACTATCTGCCGCTCGGCGACATCATGGAGGGCGCGCTCGACGAGATCGAGGCGATCAGCAACCGCAGCGGGGAGATGACGGGGGTGCCCACCGGCTTCACCGATCTGGACTCGCTGACCAACGGCCTGCACCCCGGCCAGATGATCGTGATCGCGGCCCGTCCCGCGATGGGCAAGTCCACGCTGGCGCTGGACTTCGCCCGCAGCTGTTCGATCAAGCACAAGCTGCCCAGCGTCATCTTCTCGCTGGAGATGGGGCGCAACGAGATCGCCATGCGTCTGCTCTCCGCCGAGGCGCGGGTGGCGCTGCACCATATGCGCTCCGGCAGCATGACGGACGAGGACTGGAACCGCCTGGCCCGGCAGATGGCCGAGGTCAACGAGGCGCCGTTGTATATCGACGACTCGCCGAACCTGTCGATGATGGAGATCCGGGCCAAGTGCCGGCGGCTGAAGCAGCGCAACGACCTCCAGCTGGTGGTGATCGACTACCTCCAGCTGATGCAGACCGGCGGCAGCCGCCGTCCGGAGAGCCGGCAGCAGGAGGTCTCGGAGATGTCCAGGAACCTCAAGCTGCTGGCCAAGGAGCTTGAGGTCCCGGTGGTGGCGCTCTCCCAGCTGAACCGTGGCCCGGAGCAGCGCACGGACAAGAAGCCGATGGTCTCCGACCTTCGAGAGTCAGGCTCGATCGAGCAGGATGCCGACATGGTCATCCTGTTGCATCGGGAGGACGCCTACGAGAAGGAGTCCCCCCGCGCCGGCGAGGCGGATCTGATCGTCGCCAAGCACCGTAACGGCCCGACAGCCACGATCACGGTCGCCTTCCAGGGCCACTACTCCCGCTTCGTCAACATGGAGGGCGGCTTCTGAGCCGCGCCGGGTGAACCGGGCCAGGTGGGGGTTAGTTCCGTTCGGCGTCGGCGTCGGGGTAGGGGCTGAGCATGGTGCCGAAGTAGGCCTCCGGGGGCTCCTCCAGGAGGGGCGGCACGTTCTCCATGAAGGCCCGCAGCGGGGGCGTCGCGTTGTGCCGGTCCAGGTCCTGCTGGGAGCGCCAGACCTCGTACAGGAAGAACCGGCCGTCCTCCTGCTCGTGGAGGTGGTACTGGAGGTTGCCCGGCTCCCCTCTGGTGGGACCCACGAGGGCGGTGAGAGCGCGTCGGACCTCGTCCGAGTGCTCCGGCCTGGGGCGGAGGAAACCGTAGAGGGCGATGGGGTGATCCGTGTTCGTCATGACCCGCACGCTAGGATCTCACATGGATGTGAGATTCAAGATGATGTGAGGAGCGTCACATGAAGATCGGCGAGCTGGCCGCCGCGACGGGTGCCTCCGTCCGGCTGCTGCGCTACTACGAGGAGCAGGGCCTCCTGGAGTCCCACCGCCTCGACAGCGGCCACCGCCGCTACGCCGACGGCGCGCCGGCCGTGGTCCGGCGCATTCGCGCGCTGCTGGACGCCGGCCTGCCGACCCGGGCCATCCGCGATCTGCTGCCCTGCGTTCGCCAGGACGGCACGGTCGCCGCCTGCAAGTTGGAGACCCTTCAGGAACATCTCCGGGGTCTGGACGACCGGATCTCCGCGCTGTCGGAGACCCGCACCTCGCTGGCCGGGCTCATCTCGGCCACCCGGGCCAGCGAGCCGGCGCCCGTGTAGGGCCGCCGCCTCAACGCTCGGTCAGGGTGCGGGCGAGGAGCGGCAGCAGGCGCTCCCAGTGGCGACGCAGCGCGGCGGGATCGAAGGCGTCGGTGTCGGACATGGTGAAGCCGTGGACGGTGCCCGGGTAGATCTCGGAGCTGCCGTGGACCCCGGCGGCGTCCAGGGCCTGGTTGAGTTCGCCCAGGTCCGCGGGCGTCAGATCCGTTGCGGCATGGCCGAAGTGGACCTCGGCGGCGAGGTGGCGCAGGCTCTCGAACCCGTCGGCGGCCACCGGTGCGTGGAAGGCAGCGAGGGCGGCCACCAGGTCGGGGCGCGCCACGGCGGTGCGCGTCGCCAGCAGGCCGCCGATGCAGTAGCCGGTCACCGCGACCGGCCCCGGGCCGACCTCGGGCTGGCTGGTGAGGAATGCCAGATAGGCGTCGGCGTCGCTCAGGGCGCGTTCGGCGGTGTGCGCCTCGATCAGGGGCATCAGCTGGGCGACGATCGCGGGACGGGCCTCCTCCCCGATATGCGCGGGGAGTTCGACCAGCGGCGTCGGCCCCTGGCGGTAGAAGAAGTTGGGAGCGAGCACGTAGTACCCGTGGCCGGCCAGTTCGTCGGCCATCTCCCGCAGCGCGGTCCTGATGCCGAACGCGTCCGCGTACATCAGCACCCCCGGATGCCGCTCGCCGTCGTCGGGGAAGGCGACAAGGGCATCCGCCTGACCGTTCGTGGTGGGAATCTGCACGCTCTTGGTGGAAATAGTGGATCTTCCTTCCCTGACCCCCCGAGTGAACGTTTGTCGAACTAACGTTCTCGGCGTCAGCGACCGTATATCGTTAGTCTGACTAACGCAATGACTAGGATTGGCCCCATGCCCCAGGTCGAAGCCACGGACGTGCCCGACGACGGTGGGAGCGCGACCCCCGAGGGGCTGCGGCGGCGGGTGAGCCGACAGCTGTCGCAGCTGACCGCGCGGTCGGATCGCCTGATCAACCAGGGGTTGGCCCAGGTCGACGCCCGCAAGTGGCACTACGCCGTGCTCGCCTCACTGCGGGAGTACGGGCCCGGCAGCCAGGCGACGTTGAGCCGGCGCACCGGCATCTACCGCAGCGACATGGTCGGTGTGCTCAACGAGCTGGCCGAACGCGAACTCGTCGATCGGGCGCCGGATCCCGACGACCGGCGCCGCAACATCGTCAGGATCTCCGTCCGGGGCGACCGCCATCTGCGCGTTCTCGACACCGTCCTGGACGATCTCCACGACCGACTGCTCGCGCCGCTGAGCGCGGCCGAACGCGACGAGTTCCTGCGGCTGCTCACCCGGCTGTTGGACCATCGCCCCTGACCGTTCGGCGTCTGCGCGGTCGAGGCCCGCCCGCCGAACCCGGACGCCGGCCGGCCCCGTTCCGCCACCGGGCCGCAACCCGACCGGCCCCCGACCGGCCCCGACCGAAAGGCTCCGCCATGGCCAGCAAGTTCACCGAGCTCGCGATCGACTGCGCCGACCCCCGCCGTCTCGCCCTCTTCTGGTGCTCGGTGCTCGACTACGAGGTGCTGGACGAGGAGGACGGCGGTGATGTCGTCACCATCGGCTCTCCCGCCTTCCCCGAGGGGGGCGACCGCCCCGGCCCGGTGCCGCCGGTGTTGACCTTCGCGCGCGTGCCCGAGGGCAAGGCCGTCAAGAACCGGCTGCATATCGACGTCAACCCGACCGACCGGGAGCAGGACGCGGAGGTCCGTCGCCTGCTCGACCTGGGCGCCCGCCATACCGAGGTCGGCCAGGGCGAGACGAGCTGGGTGGTTCTCGCCGACCCGGAGGGGAACGAGTTCTGCGTTCTGGCGACCCGCCGCCCCTGACCCTGACCTTGGCCCGCCGGGTCGGGTCAGGTCAGGCCGAGAGCGCCCGCTCTCCGACGCCGTCCTCCGCGCCGGAGGCGGTCTCCGGCACGCATGCGACGGACAGCTCGTCCAGCGATACGCCCAGCGCCGTGGCGAGCGCCGCCACGGTGAAGAAGGACGGGGTCGGCGCCCGCCCCGTCTCGATCTTGCGCAGGGTCTCCGCCGAGATCCCCGCCGCCGCCGCGACCTCGACCATGCTCCGGTTGCCCCGCGCTCGGCGCAGCAGCGCGCCGAACAGCTCGCCGCGTCGCCGTTCCCAGGGACTCAAGGGGGTTCGCACCATGCCTGTGATACTAATACCGGTATAAAAATTGGACCCCGGTTGTGCGGGTGAACCCCCGGCCGGATCCGGGCCGGGAGAGCGAAGGAGTGGCGGAGCATGGTGGAGATCAAGACCGACGCGGCCCTGGAGGCGATGCGGGAGGCCGGGCGTGTCGTGGGCCGGGCGCTCGCCGCCGTCCGGGCGGCAGCGGACGTCGGGGTGTCGTTGCGGGAACTCGACGTGGTGGCGCGCGATGTCCTGGCCGACCATGGCGCCGGCTCGCCCTTCCTCGGCTATCGCCCCTCCTTCGCGCCCACCCCGTTCCCCGCCGTGATCTGCGCCTCCGTCAACGACGCGGTGGTGCACGGCATCCCCACGGACTACCGGTTGCGCGACGGCGATCTGCTGAGCGTCGACTGCGGCGCCGAGCTGGACGGATGGACGGGCGACGCCGCCATCAGCCTCACCGTCGGCACCCCGAGGCCCGCCGATGTGGAGCTGATCGACGCCACCCAGCGGGCATTGGACGCCGGCATCGCGGCGGCGACCGTCGGCGCCCGGATGGGCGATATCTCGCATGCGATCGACACCGTCGCCCGGTCCGTCGACTGTGGGATGCCGCCCGATTTCGGTGGCCATGGCATCGGCCGGCGCATGCACGAGGATCCGCCCGTCCCCAACCGAGGCCGCCCCGGCCGGGGTTTCCCCCTGCGGCACGGTCTGGTGCTCGCCATCGAACCCATGCTGATGGCCGGCGGTCGCGACCGGTACCGCACCGGAACGGACGGCTGGACCCTCTTCACCACGGACGGCAGCCGAGCGGCCCATATCGAACACACCGTCGCCATCACCGAAGACGGCCCCCGGGTGCTGACCCTGCCCTGAGCCCGATGGCCGGAACCGAGGAGCGTCCATGGTTGTGCTGATGTCCGATCCGAGCGTCGCGGCCATTCCCGTCCGCGAGTGCGGCGAAGCGCTGGCGGAGGTGCGGGCGGACGGTCCGTTGCTGCTCGACGAGCGGAAGCGTCGGGATTCGGACGGCGCCTTCGTCCACCTCAGGGAGGGCGTGCTCGACCGGCTGATCGCCGCTCAGGCGGCACTGCCGGAGGGCCGGCGGTTGCTCTTCATCGAGGGGTATCACCCTCCTGAACTGCAACGACGCTATTTCGACCACTACTGCGCACGGCTGCGGGCCGAGCACCCCGCCTGGTCGAAGGAGGCGCTGCGCTCGGCCGCCAGCCGCTATGTCTCGCCTCCCGAGATCGCACCGCACTGCGCCGGCGCCGCCCTCGATGTGACGCTCGCCGATCGACACGGCCACGAACTCGACCTCGGTACCCGGGTCAACGCGACCCCCGAGGAGAGCGAAGGCGGCTGCTACACGGCGGCGCCGAACATACCGCCGGCGGCCCGCTCGCTCCGCGACTGCCTCGGCGCCGCGCTGACCGGCGCCGGCCTGGTCAACTATCCGACGGAGTGGTGGCACTGGTCATACGGGGACCGTTACTGGGCCCTGATGACCGGCGCGCCGGCGGCCCGCTATGGCCCGGTCGAGCCCGGCTGAACCAGCCGATGGGGCTGGACAAACGGCTCAGCGGAGTTGGCGCAGGGCCGAGGCGATGGCCGCGACCCCCTCCTCGATCGCGTGGGGTGTGCTGGCGGCATAGCCGAGCACCAGGCCGGGGCGGCCCGGGCGCTGGCGGTGCCAGGACAGCGGTTGGGCGCGGACCCCGCGTGCCAGCGCCAGTTCGGCCAGCGCCGTGTCGTCGATGCCGGGCCGCAGGGTGACCGTCAGATGCAGTCCGGCCGCCGCTCCGTGCACCATCGCCTCGGGGAGGTGCGCGGCCAGCGCGGCGATCATCGCGTCCCGGCGGCGCCGGTGGCGCTGGCGCACCAGCCGCAGATGCCGTTCCAACTCGCCGGACGCCATCAGCCGGGCGAGCGTCAGCTGGGGCAGCACGGCGTTGCCGAGGTCGGCGTACCGTTTCGCCTCGACCAGAGCCTCGTGGTAGCGGGGCGGCGCCACGACCCAGCCGATGCGCATCCCCGGCGAGAGGATCTTGGAGATGCTGCCCGCGTAGCAGACGTGTTCGGGGAGCATCGACCGCAGTGCCGCGACCGGCGGCCGGTCGTAGCGGTGCTCGGCGTCGTAGTCGTCCTCGATGACCAGGCCGTCGCGCCGCCGGGCCCAGGCGGTCAGCTCCCGGCGGCGTTCGCCGGAGAGGACCACGCCGGTGGGGAACTGGTGGGCCGGGGTCAGCAGCACGGCGCCGGCCCCGCTCTCCGCCAACTCCGCCACCCGCAGCCCCTCCTCGTCCACCGCGACCGGCGGCGTCGTCAGGCCACGGTGCCGCAGATGCTGTCGGGCGCCGAGCGAACTCGGCTCCTCCACCGCGACGCTTGCGACCCCGGACAGGTAGAGCAACTGGCCCAGGAGGGACAGTGTCTGGGCGGTGCCGGCGACGATCAGCACCTCGTCCGGGGCGACGGCGATGCCCCGGTTACGGGCCAGCCAGGTGGCGACGGCGGCGCGCAGGGCCGGTGTGCCGCGCGGATCCCCATAGCCGAGATCGGCCGCGGACAACCGGGAGAGCAGGGCGCGTTCGGTGCGGAGCCAGGCGGCCCGGGGGAACGCGGCCAGATCGGGGAGGCCGGGCGACAGATCGATCCTGGCGGGCGCGGCGCGCAGCGCGTCAAACGAGGCGTGATCAGGGACCCCGTCGAACGGGTTCGCGGTCGTGGGCGGGCCGGGAGCGGTGGGCGCGTCAACGGTCGCCGCCGGGGCGGGGACGGCGACAACGACCGTTCCGTTTCGTCGATGACCGGCCGCATGGCCTTCTTCGATCAGTCGGCGATAAGCCTCGGTCACCACGCCCCGGGACACCCGCAGTTCACCGGCGAGCGCCCGGGTGGCCGGCAGCCTGCTGCCCACGGGGAGCCGCCCCTCGGCCATGGCCCGTCGCAGCTGCCCGGCCAGCCAGCGGGAGCGTCCTCCGGCGGGTGCCTCGGCGATGTCCAACTGGAGGAAGTCGGAGCCGCGCGGCTCTTTGGACCAGGAGACTCCATGCTCTTTGGACCTTTCCATGAGGCCATAGTGCCCGGCAGGCTGAGGCCATGAACGGCATCTCCTCCTCTCCGCAGCCGGCCGCACCGGCTCCCTCGCCCGCTCGGGATTCGCAGGAATCCTCCGCTGCGGGCGTCGACTACATCCACGGATACTCCGAGCGCGAGGCCACCCGGCTCGGTGACCAGGCCAATGTGCTCGCCCCGCTGTTGCACGAGGGGACCGCCTATCCGGCGGGCAGCCGGGTGCTGGAGGTCGGCTGCGGCGTCGGCGCCCAGACGGTTCATCTGCTCGACTCCAGCCCCGGGGCGCGGATCGTCTCCGTCGATCGTTCGCGGGAGTCGCTTGCGCTCGCCCGGGCCAATGTCGCCGCTCACGCGCCGGAGGCCCGGGTGGAGTGGTGCCATGGCGATCTGTTCGATCTGCCCTTCGCCGAGGGGGAGTTCGACCACCTCTTTATCTGCTTTGTCCTGGAGCATCTGGGCGATCCGGTGGCCGCCCTGCGGCGGCTGCGGCCGCTGGTCCGGCCGGGCGGCACCATCACCGTGATCGAGGGGGACCATGGCTCGGCCCTCTTCCACCCGGACAGCGCGCTCGCCCGGGCGGCGATCGACTGCCACACCCGGCTCCAGGCCGCCGCCGGCGGAAACGCGAAGCTCGGCCGCCAGCTCCAGCCGCTGCTCGCCGAGGCCGGATACGCGGACGTCACGGTGCGGCCGCGCACCGTCTACGCCGACCGCACCCGGCCGGAGATGGTGCGAGGGTTCACCAGGGACACGTTTATCCCGGTGATCGCCTCGGTGCGCGAACAGGCGTTGGACGCCGGGCTCGCCACCGCCAAGGACTTCGACCGTGGCATCGCGGATCTGCGGCGGACCGCGGTGGACGACGGGGTCTTCCACTACACGTTCTTCAAGGCCGTGGCCCACCGCCCCACCGGGGACGGGGCCGCCGGGTGACGGGCGCCGTCGGCCGGTCCGCGCGCCCATAAGGACTGGACGAACCGCCCGGTGCATGGAAATCTATGTGGCATGGCGAATATTGATGCAGCAGGGGGCGCGGTGGAGTGGCCCCAGGGCTTTACCGCCCATGCCGGGCACGGCGGGGTGCGGGAGACCGGCGACGATGTCTCCATCGTGGCCTCGGACCGCCCCACGGTCAGCGCCGCGGTCTTCACCCAGAGCCGCTTCGCCGGCCCGTCCGTGCTGCTCAGCCGCAGCCATGCCGGAGGCCAACGGTTCCGCGCCGTGGTCACCGTGGCGGGGAACTCCAATGTCGCCACCGGCCCCCAGGGCGAACGGAACTCCGCCGAGATCGTCGCCCTGGTGGCCGGGATGCTGGACATCCCCGAGGACGAGGTGCTGATCAGCTCCACCGGGGTGATCGGTCGCCAGCTGCCCATGGCGCCGCTGCGCGCCCATCTGGGCGCCGAGCAGGCGTTCCACGCCGGCCCGGTGGAGGTGGCCGGCGCCATGATGACCACCGACACCCACCCCAAGCTGAGCACCCGCAGGGTGGGCGGCGCCCGCATCCTCGGCGTGGCCAAGGGTGTGGGCATGGTGGAGCCCAACATGGCGACGATGCTCGCCTACCTCTTCACCGACGCCGCCGTGCCCCCGGCCGCGCTGGACGCCGCGCTGCGCGACGCGGTGGACCGCACCTTCAACTGCCTGAGCGTGGACACCGACACCTCCACCTCGGACACCGTCGCGGTCCTGGCGAACGGCGCCGCCGGAGAGGTGGACGCGGCGGAGTTCGCCGCCGCCCTCCACGAGGTCTGTCTGGAGCTGACCGAGCAGCTGGCCAGGGACGGCGAGGGTGCGACCAAGCTGCTGCGCGTCCGGGTCACCGAGGCGGCAAGCCCCGCGCAGGCCAAGCGCATCGCCAAGAGCGTGCTGAACTCCCCCCTGGTCAAGACGGCGGTGCACGGCGCCGACCCCAACTGGGGCCGCGTGGTGATGGCCGTCGGCAAGAACACCGAGCATCCAGAGGACCTGGCTATCACTCCGGAAGGGGTGACCGTCCGCTTCGGCGCCATGGAGGTCTATCCCAGCGAGACGGACGAGGGGCAGCTGGCCAAGCTGGTGGAGATCATGCGCCAGGATGAGGTGGAGATCGGCGTCACCCTGGGCCTCGGCGATGCCAGCGCCACCGTCTTCGGCTGCGATCTCTCCGACGGCTATGTCCGCATCAACGCCGACTACACCACGTAGCCGCACTGCCCTGCGGATCGATCTCCTGGGCGGTGCACGGTTGTTAGGGTCCTCCTATGACGACGGCCGCCGACGATCGGGTGCCGGCCAGGCTGCGGGCGATGCCCAGCTGGCTGCTCACCCACACCGCGACCCATGCGTCCAGATTGGTGAGCGAGTCCTTCGCGACGATCGGCGCCCGGCGCTACCACTACGCCCTGCTCGCCGCGCTGGACGAGTTCGGTCCGCTCAGTCAGGCCGCGCTGGGGCGTCACTGTGGCATCGACCGGAGCGATGTGGTGGCCGCCGTCAACGAGTTGGCCGCCGACGGCCTGGTGCTGCGCCGTCAGGACTCGGCGGACCGCCGGCGCAATGTGATCACCCTGACCCCCATGGGTCGGAACCAGCTGGCCAGCGGTGACCGGGTGCTCGCGGAGGCGCAGGAGAAGCTGTTGGGGCCGCTCTCCGCGACCGAACGCGCCGAACTGACCCGGCTGCTGGCCCGCCTCTTCGACCACCACGCCTGACGCGCGGGCCCGGGGGACCGGGGACCGGGCTCAATGATTCACGTGAAACATCGCCCCGATGTTTCACGTGAATCATTCCCGGGCGCCCGGCCGCGTCGCCGTGGAAAACGGTTCGCCCCGCTACCTGGGCGGCGCCTACCGTGCCGACGATGAAGAAGCCGGAACTCCCCGTCCAGACAAAGCTGTTCGAGCAGGTCGGACGAGACGCGCTGCTGGCGGTCGCCCGTCGTCATGGAGTCGCCCCCGATGAGGTGCGTCCGGCGGCGTTCCAGGGGGCGGCCGGCTGGGTCTGTCTGCTGGGCGAGCAACTGGTGCTCAAGGTCGCCCGGCCCGGCGGGGATTTCGCCGATGACCTGCGGAAGGAAGCCCTGGTGGTGCCGTTCGCGGTGCAACAGGGTGTGCGCACGCCCGAGATGATTGCCTGCGGCGAGTTGGACGGGCCCGTGCCTCTCCCCTATCTCGTGCTGCGGCGGGCCGCCGGCCGCGCCGTGGGGGCGAACGGTGACGACCCCGGCGATCCGGGGGAGCTGGCCTGCCGGGAGTTGGGGCGCGAGCTGGCCGTGCTGCATGCCGCCCGGATACCGCCGGACGTTCGGGAGGGGGTGCCCGTCGACCGGCCGGCCGATCCCCGTCGGATGGTCGATCGGCTGGCCCGCCAGGGCTACCTCAGTGGTTCGTTGGCCGACTGGCTCGGCGGCTGGTTGGCCCGGCTGGCCGAGGAGGCGCCTCCGGGTCCCGAGGCGACCCTGATCCATGGCGATATCGCCGCCAACAACCTGCTGCTCGATGCCCAGGGCTCGTTGACCGCGCTGCTGGACTGGGGCGATGCCGCCTGGGCCGATCCGGCGATGGAGTTCGCCAAGGTGCCGCCACGGCTGCTGCCGGCGGTCCTCACCGGATATCTGGGCGACCCGGACGCGATAGCCGAGGTCGGCCGCTCCTGGGCGGCCCGAGCGCTCTGGCACCATCTGGGCTGGGCGGTGCCCAGGCTGACGAGCCCGCCCGATCCTGCGGCTGGGCACTGGAGTGCCCAGCCCGCCAACCGGCTGCTGGAGCTGCTGCGTTGCTATGCCGACGGGCTGCCCGCGCCGTGGGCTGGCTGGATGAGATCCCAGCGGTTGCCATAGCGATCGACGAACACCACCACCCGGCCATAGCGTTCCGACCGAGGTGGCTCCTCGATGGTGACGCCGGCCTTGATCAGCCGGCTCAGCTCGGCGTCGAAGTCATCGGTGTGGAGGAAGAAGCCGACCCGACCGCCGGTCTGGTCGCCCATTCGCGAGCGTTGCCGCTCACCCACTGCCCGGGCCAGGAGCAGACCGGTCTCGGCCGACCGGCTCGGCGCGATCACCACCCACCGTTTTCCGTCCGGGGCCAGCAGGGTGTCCTCGCGTAGAACGAAGCCCAGCGTCCCGGTGTAGTAGGCGATGGCTTCGTCGTACTCCGGTACGACCAGGGTGACCAGTCCCAGATGGCGCATGAGCCGAGCCTGCCATGCTGGCGGACATGTACACGGAGTGGCCCGCCGGGCGGGTGCCGGGCGCGGTGGTGTGGCGCAGTGTCGCCGGCCCCGAGACGGACTCGGGGCTGGTGCTGCCCGACGGGTCGATGGATCTGATCCTCACCGGTGGCCGGCTTCTGGTGGCCGGCCCCGACACCAGGGCCCATGTCTCGGTGAAGCCGGCCGGCACGGTCCATGTCGGGCTGCGCTTCGCCCCGGGGCAGGGGCCCCAGGTGTTGGGCGAGGCCGCCCATCTGCTGGTCGACGAACGGGTCCCGTTGGCGGACCTGTGGCCCGGCCGGCTGGTGCGCGAGCTGACGGATCGGGTGTCCCTGGCCGATGCCCCGGGCGAGTTTCTGCAGACGATCGCCGCGCGGCGGCTAAGGGACGCGGCCCCCGCCGAACCCTGGCGTTCGGCCGCCGTGGCCGCCCTGGGCCGGGGCCGCACGGTCGCCGAGACGGCCAGGGGACTGGGCTTCAGCGAGCGGCAGTTGCGCCGCCGCAGCCTGGTGGCCTTCGGCTATGGGCCCAAGACCCTGGCCCGGGTGCTGCGGATGCAGCGGGCTCTCGCCCAGGCGAGGACCGGGATGGCGCTGGCCATGGTGGCCGCCCGTGCCGGCTATGCGGACCAGGCCCATCTGTCCCGCGAGGTCAGGGAGCTGGCCGGCGTACCGATCACCCGGCTGCTGTAGTCGCGGCGGCGCCGGGACCGGCTCAGTTCTGCCAGGCGAAGAGGTCGACCGTGTTGCCGTCGGGATCGCGCACCACGGCATAGCGCTGGCCCCAGAACGCGTCCCAGGGCTCCTTCTCGCCCGGGTGGCCGGCGGCGACGAGTTCGGCATAGAGCGCGTCCACTTCGGCCGGGGTGTCGCAGAGAAAGGCCAGCGCCATCCGCTGGCCGTCGGGGGCGGGCGGTTGCCAGTTGGGGAAAGTGGTGCGCGCGACCTCCATGGTGTCCCAGGCGATGCGGATACCGCCGGGGAGGGTGATCTCCACATGGGGTTGCTCGGCCGCCTCCTCGGGGAGGTCGAGGCCGAGGCGGCGGTAGAACGCAAGGGAGGCCGGCAGATCGTCTGTGACCAGGCCAATCATGTTCAGACGTGGTGTCATGACGTCACCCTAGGAAGCCCGACGGGCCAGGGTCTTGAACGAATCGGCCATGGCGGGAACGCTCGCCCGACGCCACCCCGGACGGCGCGCGGTGTCGGCGGACCGCAGAAGTTATCCACAGGATGCGGCAGGTTGTCCACAGCCGCCGAAATCTGTGGATAACTCGGCGAAAGCTGTGGACGGCGACGCCGCCGGCCCGTCAGAGGGCGCGGACCGCGGTCACCAGGGGGGCCAGTTCGGGGCGTTCCTCGGCCAGCGTCAGGGCCTCGGCGAGGGCCGCGTCATGGGACGGACGAGCCTGTTCGAGCAGCTTCCGGCCGGCGGGGGTTACCTCGGTGTAGATGCCCCGGCGGTCGGTCGGGCACAGATAGCGGGTGAGCAGGCCGCGCTCCTCCAGGCGGTTGACCAGCCGGGTTGTCGCGCTCTGGCTGAGCACAACCGCGTCGGCCAACGCGGTCATACGGAAGTGGCCGCCCTCCCCCTCGTGCTGTCCGCTCAACACGTCGAGCACGGAGAACTCCCGGACGCTCAGCGCGTGTGCCTCCTGGAGGGCCCGTTCGATATGGGCCTCGATGCGGTCGTGCAGTGCGGAGAGCGCGCACCAGCCCTGGGCGAGCCTCGGGCGTTCCGGGGATGTGTCGCCCGCTGTCGGCATGGCGGCCTCCTCGCTGACGGGACCGTTGGTGTGACCAGCCTAACCCAGTCCGCAATAGTCGGCGTGTGCAACTATGACGTATAGATTTATAGAGCGTCTGCAACTATTGCTGACGCGGATAGAAGCTATACGCATGGTTACGCGGACAAAGGAGATCACTGATGCCTCTCGCGCTGTTGGCGCTGGCCATGGGGGCTTTCGGCATCGGCACCACGGAGTTCGCGGTGACCGGGCTGCTGCCGGAGATCGCCGCCGAGTACGACGTTTCGGTCTCCACGGCGGGCTTCACCGCGACCGGTTACGCCCTGGGGGTGCTGGTCGGAGCGCCGGTCACCGCCATCGCCGGGGCGCGGGTGTCCAGGAAACGGATGCTGGCGTGGATGATGGTGCTCTTCGTGGTGGGCAACGTCCTGACGGCGCTGGCGCCCGGCTTCGCCGTGGTGCTGGTCGGCCGGGTGGTCGCCTCGCTGGCGCACGGCGCCTTCTTCGGCATCGGATCCGTGGTGGCGGCCAGCCTGGTCGCCCCGCACCGCCGGGCGACCGCCATCGCCCTGATGTTCACCGGGCTGACCCTCGCCAATGTGGTGGGCGTCCCGGCGGCCACGCTGCTCGGGCAGCGGGCCGGTTGGCGGCTGAGCTTCGCGGCGATCGCGCTGCTCGGCGTGGTGGCGCTGGTGGGCGTGCTCACACTGGTCCCCAGGGGGGCGGGCGACGCCGGTGCCGGCGCCGGGAGCGGCGGTGTCCGACGGGAGCTGGCCGCGCTGCGCGACCGGCAGGTGCTGCTCGCCATGGCGATGACCGTGCTCGGCTTCGGCGGGGTCTTCGCCGCGATCACCTATGTGGCCCCGATGATGACCGAGGCCGCCGGCTACCCGGAGGGCGCGGTCACCTGGCTGCTGATGCTGTTCGGGCTCGGCCTGGTCGTCGGGAACCTGGTCGGAGGCAGGTTCGCCGACCGGGCGCTGATGCCGCTGCTGCTGGTCTCACTCGCCGGGCTGACCATCGCCCTGGCGCTGTTCACGCTGACCGCGCACCACCAACTCGCCGCCCCCCTCACCCTGGTGCTCATCGGCCTCTTCGGGTTCGCGACCGTGCCGCCGCTGCAGAAGCGGATACTCGACCGGGCGGCGGATGCCCCCACGCTGGCCTCGGCGGTCAATATCGGGGCGTTCAACCTGGGCAACGCGTTGGCCGCCTGGCTGGGCGGGCTGGTCCTGGCGGCCGGCGCCGGACCCACCTGGCCCAGCATGGTGGGCGCGGCGATGGCGGTGAGCGCGCTCCTGCTGGCCGCGCTCGCCACCCGCTGGGACCGCGCGGAGCGGGAAACGGGGCCGGCGCCCGCCGAGCGGCGCGCGCCCGGTGACGCGCTGAGCGGGGCGGGGACGAACGGCCCGCGCTGAACGGACGGGCGCCGCACCGCCCCCCAGCGGATGGCGTGCCCGCTCAGCCGTGGGCCATGGAGTAGGGGGCGAAGCGTCGGGTCGGGTCGCCCGGCGCTTCCGGGGCGCCCAGCACCATCAGGGTGGTACGGCCGGCGGGCGCCAGGCCGTGCTCCCGCGCCCAGGAAAGCAGTTCGGGGTGCTCGTCCGCCACGTCGAGTCGGGCCGGGGTCGCGGTGCCGGTGGCCAGCCGGGCGATCAGCGCCCTGGCGACGGCCGGATCGTCGGCGAGCACCGGGCCGACGGAGGTGGTGGTCACATTCGGCCAGGTCGCGCCGAAGCCGGTCAGCCGCCCGTCCGGCGCCCGCGCGACCAGGATGCGGTTGGCGAACGAGGCGAGCCTGGTGAGCAGTTCCGTCCGGTCGGCGCCGAACGCCGGCAGGTCGTAGGCAAGGATCTCCGGCATGTCGGCGGCCGTCGCCGGCCGGACGCCGGCCCCCGCCTCCGGGTCACCGGCGTCGCCGGCGAAAGTCCCGGTCAGGGTGGTGATGCCGCCCAGGGCCTTGAAGCCGAGCCGTTCGTACATCGGCCGTCCGTTGTCGGTGGCGGTGAGCAGCAGCGGTACGCCCTCGGCCCCGGCGATCAGATGGCGCATCAGGCGCAGCCCGATGCCCCGGCGCTCCCAGCGGCTGGCCACCAGCATCATCCCGACGGCGTGCCACTGGTCCCCGTAGGAGGTGCGGATCACGGTCGCCACCAGTCCGCCGACCGGATCGTCGGGCGGCGCGTCGATGCCGTACCCCTGCCCGGCGGAGAGCAACAGCCGCCACTTGTGCTCCTCGCGCCCCCAGGAGCGGTCGTCCGACAGGTCGAGGCAGGCGCTCAGATCGGCCAGTGCGAGCCGGCGGATCGGCAGGTCGTCAGCGGAGGTCACCGGCTCAGAGTGGACGAGTCCCGAGAGGGTTGGCGACCGGTTTTCCCGATGCTCCCGCCGCGCCCGACGGCATGTGCCGGGCGCTGACGGCGCTCGCGCCGGGAGCGCGATCGGCGCGGGCGCCCCCGTCGAGCGTCGCGCTACGGGGCATGGGGTACATCTAGTGACCATGACGGAAAGCCGCGCCGCATCCCAGAGGCCAGAGAAGTCCGCTGTGCCCGAGCCCACCGCCGCCGAGCCGCTGCCGGAGACCCGGCGCGAGCTGGCGTACCGCGTGGCGCGCGGTCAGGCCGAGGGGCGCGCGCCCTCGTTGGTCGCGACCCTGGTGCGCGACGGCGCGCCCGTATGGCACGGGGGCGCGGGGGAGCTGCCGGCGGAGGTGCCGAGCGAACAGGTCCGCTACCGGATCGGCTCGATCACCAAGACGCTCACGGCCGTCCTGGTGCTGCGGCTGCGCGACGAAGGGCTGATCGATCTCGATCAGCCGGTGGGACGCTGGCTGCCCACCCCGTACGGCGGCGAGGCGACCGTGGCCCAACTGCTCTCGCACACCACGGGCCTGGCGTCCGAGGCGGCGGGCCCCTGGTGGGAGCGGACGGACGGTGCGCTGCGCCCCGAGTTGGCCGACGTGTTCGGCCCCGATCCGCAGAAGCATCCGCACGGCCGCAGGTTCCACTACTCCAACCCCGGTTACGCGCTGCTCGGCGCGCTGGTGGAACGGCTGCGCGGCGAGGACTGGTTCGGGGTGCTGCGCCGCGAGGTGCTTCAGCCGCTGGGCATGACCCGCACCTCCTATGCGGCCGAGGAGCCGGCGGTGCGCGGCTGGGCGGTGCATCCGTACGCCGATCTGCGGCAGCCGGAGCCCGCGGTGGACACGGGGCGGATGGCGCCGGCCGGTCAACTCTGGTCGACCAGCGAGGATCTGGGGCGGTTCGCGGCGTTTCTGCTGGCGGGGGACGAGGCCGTGCTGAGCGCGGACAGCGTGGCCGAGATGCGGGTGCCGGCGGTGCCGCCGGAGCCGGCCGACTGGTCGGTGCTCTACGGCCTCGGCCTGCAGCTGGTGCGCGAGAACGAGCGGCTCTATGTCGGCCACGGCGGGTCCATGCCCGGCTTTCTGGCCGCGCTCTGGCTGGATCCGGAGGAACGTTCGGCCGCCGTGGTGCTGGCCAACGCGACCTCGGGTCCCGGAACGACCGGCGTGGCCCGTGGCCTGCTGGGTGCGCTGCGCCGGCACGAGCCCGCCTTCGCCACGCCCTGGCGGCCGGCCGAGGGCGTCGACCGGGCGTTGCTGCCGCTGACGGGCAGCTGGTTCTGGGGCACCGCCGGCTATCTGCTGCGGCTGGGCGGGGCCGGCTCGGTGTCGCTCACGCCCGCCGGTGGCCTCGGTCCGCGCGGCTCGGTGTTCCGGCGGGTGGCGGACGACGAGTGGGTCGGCCTTGAGGGGTACTTCGCCGGCGAGACGCTACGGCTGGTGCGCGCCGCCGACGGCCGGGTCAGCCATCTCGATCTGGGGTCGTTCTCCTTCACCAGGGAGCCCTACGCACCGGACACCGCCGTGCCCGGTGGCGTCGACCCGGAGGGCTGGCGCTGACCCGGCGGACGGGCCGTCACGCGCTGGCGCGCCGGGGTGCGGGTCAGAGCGGGAGCTTGTAGCCCACATGGGTCGCCTCGAAGCCCAGCCGTTCGTAGAACCGGTGCGCGTCCGCCCTGGTCCGGTCCGAGGTCAGCTGGACCAGGGCGCAGCCGTGCGAGCGCGCCTCCTCGACGGCCTGCCGGATCAGCCAGCTGCCGAGCCCGCCACCCCTGTGGTCCGCCCTGACCCGCACCGCCTCGATCAGTGCCCGGGACGCGCCCTGGCGGGAGAGCCCGAACAGAATGCTCAGCTGCAGCACCCCGACCACCGCGCCCTCCTCGTCGGCGACCAGCAGATGCTGTTGCGGATCCCCCTCGATGCGGGCGAAGGCGGCCCGGTAGGGGGTGAGATCGGCCGGGTTCTCCCGAGTGGCGCCGAGGGGATCGTCGGCCAGCATGGCGACGATTTCCGGAACGTCGGCCGAAGTCGCGTGACGCAGAACGATATCCATGGGCGCCAGCATAAAGAATGGGTAGGAAACGGGTGAACGCCGCGTTCTCGCGCGGGACTTGTGTCTCGGCCGTATAACGGTAAGGTCAGTTCCGCATCGGGGCGGCGCGCAGCCGTTCAGTTTATGAGATATGGGGGGCTCGCTGGCCGGGTTCCGGTTAACAACCCCGCTGCCGGTGAGCGTGCTGACACGCTGTGCGACCGGGAGTTGATCTAGGCGAGGCAGGGCATGACCGCGATATCGGCCGACGACGGTGCCACCACTCGACGCGAGTTCGGGAGTGGGCGGCCCCCGTCGCCCGACGCGGAGGTGGTGAGACGCACGCTGGCGGAGATCGAGCCGGTCGCCGACGAGGCGACCTCGTACTTCTACGCGCTGCTGTTCACCTACGATCCACAACTCCGCGAAATGTTCCCCGCCGCCATGGACGCACAACGCGACCGGATATTCGGCGCGTTGCTCACCGCCGCCGAACATATAGACGACACCCGCACGCTCACCGAGTATCTGCGGGATCTCGGCCGTGGCCATCGAAAGTACGGCACCAGGGCCGATCAGTACCCGCTGGTCGGCGAGTGCCTGATGTACGCGCTGGAACGTTACGCCCCGGGCACCTGGGGGCCCGAGGCCGAGGCGACATGGGTGCGTACCTACACCCTCATGTCGCAGACCATGATCGACGCGGCCGCCGAGGACGAGATGCACGCGCCGCCGTGGTGGGACGCGGAGATCGTCTCGCACGAGCGCCGCACCCACGATGTCGCGGTGGTGACCGTCCGTCCCGACCAGCCGTACTCGTTCCGCGCCGGGCAGTACGCCAGCATCGAGACGCCCTGGTGGCCGAGGGTGTGGCGGTCCTACTCCTTCGCGTCCAGGCCGCGTTCGGACGGGCTGTTGTCCTTCCATGTCAAGGCGGTGCCGGCCGGCTGGGTCTCGCGTTCGCTGGTGCACCGCGCCCGGCGCGGCGATGTGATCCGGCTCGGGCCGCCGGCGGGATCGATGACCCTGGACAACACCTCGGGGCGCGGCCTGCTCTGTGTGGGCGGCAGCACGGGCATCGCGCCGATCAAGGCGTTGGTCGAGGATGTCGCGGAACGTGGCGATCAGAGACCGGTCGAGGTCTTTTTCGGAGCGAACCGCGACGCCGAACTCTACGATCTCGACTCCTTTCTCGACCTTGAGCGACGACACCGCTGGCTCGCCGTGCGTCCCGTGGTCGCCGAGTACGCGACGGTCGGCTTCGCCGGGCAGCTCCCCGAGGCGGTCCGCCAGTTCGGCCCCTGGCAGGAGTTCGACGGCTATCTCTCCGGCCCTCCGCAGATGATCCGCAAGGGCGTCGACGCCCTGGTGTCCTGCGGCATTCCGGCCAACCGGATCCGGCATGACTTCATCGGCACACTGATCGGCTCGGCAGGCGCCGGAAAGTAAGAAAGTACGCAGGCATGGCAGGCACAACGGGCAACGGTCCTCCGGCGGAGCCGACCCGCCGCGCGGCACTTCCGGGCAGCGACGGCGAACACGCTCTCCAGACGCGGTGGGGCACCGAGGAACGCGCCGACCGCTTCTACCGGGAGCAGGTACTCGACCATCTCAACGAACGGATGCGGGAGTTCGTCGCCGGCGCGGAGATGTTCTTCCTGGCCACCGCCGACCGCCACGGCGAGTGCGACAACACCTTCAGGGCCGGTCCGCCCGGCTTCCTGCAGGTCCTCGATCCGCACACGCTCGTCTATCCCGAGTACCGGGGCAACGGGGTGCACGCCTCGCTCGGCAATCTCGCCGAGAACCCGCACGCCGGGCTGCTGTTGATGGACTTCGAGACCGCCAGGATCGGCCTGCACATCAACGGCCGCGCCCGGGTGGTGCCCGAGGCCGAACTCCGCGCCGCCCACCCCCGGCTGCCGGTCGAGTCGGTGCCGGGCCGGCGCACCGAGGTCTGGGTGCGCGTCGATGTGGTGGAGGCGTACATCCACTGCGCCAAGCACATCCCGCACCTGGTCAGGGCCCCGAAGCGCACCTCCCGCGACTGGGGTACGGACGACGGGCGGCGCAAGGGCGGCGACTTCTTCGGCGCGGCCAGGGAGGCGCAGCGCCGCCGCACCAGGGAACTCCACCAGCACGGCGTCCCGTTGGCGCTCTCCCGGGTGGCCGCGCCCGGCCTCGGGGCGGGGGCGCCGGGGGCGCCGGACGCGGCCCAGTGGCGTGCGGAGGCCGAGCGCGCGCTGGAGCGCGCACGCCGGATCGAGGGCCCTTCGGCCCCGACCGCCGGCGGCGGCAGCTGGTTCGGCTGATCAGCCGCGCCCGACCGCGAAGTCGGGGGCGAGCAGCGCGTGGATGCCGGCGATGTTCCTGGTGAGATAGGCGTTGAGGCTGGGCGGCACCACATCGACCGAGGTCAACCCCTCGGGGGTGAACGGGAGTCGGACGATCTCGTACGTCCCGCGCGGCCGCGTCACCTCGGGGCCGTGCCGTAGCGCCGGATCCATCGAGATCAGCCGGCAGACGAAGAAGTGCTGGACCTTGAGCCCGGGCGGAACGTTCTCGTCGGGCTCGGGCAGATGCGGAACGGTGTCGACGAAGGCCGGCACCACATCCGTGATCCTGGCCCCCAACTCCTCGAAGACCTCGCGGTGGAGGGCGGCGACAACGCTCTCGTCCGTGGGCTCGACCCCGCCGCCCGGCGTGATCCAGTACGGCGGGCTGCCTGGCCTGGTGCGCTTGATGACGATGAGCTCGTGGCCGTCCAGCAGGATGGCCCGTGCGGTGCGCTTGACCACGGGTTGTTCCTGGTCCATGGGGTTGATGTGGCCCATGGGCCGGTCCGCGAAACCTCCCCGCCGGGCCGGAGCGCCGAGCGGGGCGGTTCCGGCGCCGGCACCAGCGCGGTTTCAGCTCCGCGCGGCGGCGTCCAGCGCGCGACGCACATCGGCCACCAGGTCCGCGGCGTCCTCGATGCCGACCGAAAGACGGACAAAGCCCTCCGGCACCGCGTCCCCGCCCCATCGGCCGCGCCGCTCGGCGGTCGACCTGACCCCGCCGAAGCTGGTGGCGTCGTCCACCAGCGTCAACTCGGCCAGGAACCGCTCCGCGTGCTCGCGGTCGGGCAGCGTGAACGAGACCACACAGCCGAAGTACCGCATCTGTCGCGCCGCGAGCCGGTGTCCCGGATCCTCCGGCAGCCCGGGGTGCCGAAGCCCGGTGACCTCCGGCCGTTCGGCCAGCGCCCGGGCGACGGCCAGCGCGTTCTCCGCCTGGCGGGCCACCCGCAGCTGGAGGGTGGCCAGGCCCCGGTGTGCCAGCCAGGACTCCAGCGGTCCGGCGATCGCGCCGGTGGTGGTGCGCCACTGGCGGATCTCGGCCAGCAGTTCGGCGTCCCGGGCCGCCACATAGCCGAGCAGCACATCGCCATGTCCGTTGAGCGCCTTGGTACCACTGGCCACCGCGAGATCGGCGCCCAGCTCCAGCGGGCGTTGACCGATCGGGGTCGCCAGGGAGTTGTCCACGGCGACCAACGCGCCCCGGGCGTGCGCCTCCTCGGCGAGCCGGCGGATATCGCAGATGTCGAGGCCGGGGTTGGACGGCGTCTCCAGCCAGAGCAGCCGCACCGGCGAACCGTCCCGGTGCGCCTCGTCCAGCGCGGCGAGTTGGGCGTCGCCGCCGGTGGGGGCGGTCCTGGCGTGGATGCCGAGGGCGGTGAGGCGCTGGCGCAGCTTGGGCCAGATCTGGTAGCCGTCGTCGGGCAGCACCACCGTGTCGCCCGGGCGCACCAGGCTGAACATCACCGCCGAGATCGCGGCCATGCCCGAGGGGAAGACGGCCGCCTGGGCCGGCTCGTCCGGCGACTCCAGCTCGGCGACGGCGCTCTCCAGGGCGACCCAGCTGGGGTTGTTCTCCCGGCCGTAGCCGAACGGGGCCACGGCCGGATCGCCCGGCAGATGGAAGTGCGCGGCCAGCACGGGGGGCGGGACCGGGGGCTGGTAGGGCTCAGCGGCCGGCAGCCCGGCCCTCACCGCGCGCGTTCCCTCACCGGTCATCGCTTCACTCCCGCTGTCGTCGCCGCTGTCGCGCGCGCCCACGTCCACGCCGGTGTACACGTCACGGCTGCGCCGAAATCACCGCACAAGTGTATGACCCGCCACAGGTCGGCGCGCGGTCCGAGGTCGGGGGGCGGTCGGGGGCGTCGGGGCCGTCGGCGGGGCGCGGCTCTACGGCCGTGCGGCCAGCGCGCGGCGCGCGGTCTCGCCGCACCGTCGGCCGTAGCCGCCGCCGAAGAGGACCGCGTGCGCCAGCAGGTGCTGGAGCTGGTGGAGGGGGATCCGGGGGGCCCGGTGCGGCAGCGGGCGAAGTTCCTGGTAGGCGGCCAGCAGACGGTCCAGATGGGGGCAGCCGAAGAGGTCGAGCAGCGCCAGGTCCGTCTCGGGGTGGCCGCCCTGGGCCGAGGGATCGATCAGCTGCGGGCGTTGGTCCGCCGTCCAGAGGATGTTCCCCGACCAGAGATCGCCATGGATCACGGCCGGCGGTTGCGGCGGCCCGGCGACATCCTCGACGCGCTCGCAGAGTCGGGTCACGTCGCGGGCGTCCTCGGGCGCGATGCCGCCGTTGTCGACGGCCATCGCGAGGAGTGGCAGCAGCCGGTGGGTCGCGTGCCAGACGGGCCAGTCGGCCGGCTCGTCGACGGGCGTGGCGCCGCTGGTCAGCCGCAGGGTGCCGAGGTGGAGCGGTCCGTCGGTGCCGTAACGGGGCGCCGGTGTGGCGTGCAGCGCGGCCAGTTGGCGGCCGAGCCGTTCCGCCTGGGCGGCGGTGGCCTCGCCGGGATCGGCCCAGCCGAGGACCAGCAGCCCCGGCAGCGCGGCCAGCACCTCGGGCACCGTCACCGTTCCGGTGGCCCGGAGCAGGTCCAGGCCCGCGGCCTCGATGGTGAAGAAGTCGGCCGGCGCACCGTCCCGCACCTTGGCGAAAACGGTGCGCCCGTCGTCGAGTCGGACCCGGTAGGCGTCGCAGATATCGCCCCCGGTCAGCCGGCGGGGAACGCCCCGGGGGCTGCCGCCGGTGACGGCCGCCACCCGGTGCCCCAGGGCGACGGCCCCGTCGTCAGCGATCGTCATATCGGCCTTCTCCCGGCGTTGGCGGTGCCGCCGATGGCGAGAGGCCCGGGCCGTCCGCGTCCCGGCCCGGGGTGCCTCAGGCGGGGTGTTCCGAAGGTTCCGCGTGCTCTGCGGGTCCCCGCATCGTGCCGAGCAGCCCCGGCAGGGCGGACTCGATGATGTCCAGGCAGTCGGCGAAGCCCTCGTCGTCCCCGTAGTAGGGATCGGGAACGTCGAGATCGGCCTCCCCGGCCCCGCCGGTTCCGTCGTCCGTCGGAGGGGCGAAGGAACGCAGCAGCCGGATCTTGTCCGCGGCGTCCTGGTCGGGCGCCAGTCCGCGCAACTCCCTCTGGTGGCCCGAGTCCAGCGCGATCACCAGGTCGTAGCGGTCGAACCAGTCGGCCAGGAACTGGCGGGCCGTGTGGTCCCTCGGCCCCGCCGGATAGCCGGCCGCGTTCAGGGCGGCCACCGCCCTCGGATCGGCGGGCATCCCGGCGTGCCAGCCGCCGGTGCCCGCGCTCTCCACCACGATGCCGGTGTCCAGACCCTCGTCCACCAACCGGGCACGCAGTGCCGCCTCCGCCATCGGGGAGCGGCAGATGTTGCCCGAGCAGACAAAACAGATGCGGTACATACGGTCGTTGACCCCGTTTCTGATTGCTTCGGTCGCGGTTCAGTCGCGATCGAGGACCAGGTTGACCGCCCAGGACACGATGGAGATGATCAGTCCGCCCAGCACCGCGGATCCGAAGCCCCCGACGTCGAACCTGTCGCCGGCCAGCCAGCCGGTGAGCATCAGCATCAGGGCGTTGATCACCAGAGTGAACAGGCCGAGGGTCAGGATGAGCAGGGGGAGGGAGAAGAGCTTCACGATGGGCTTGACGATCAGGTTCACCAGACCGAAGATCAGCGCCACAATAAGCAGGGTCACGGCCTTGCTGCTGGTGCTGTCGCCGTTCTCACCGAGGGTGATGTCACTCACCAGCCAGACGGCTGCGGCCAGAGCAACCGCATTGGCAACGAACTTCATGAGGATGGTTGTCATACGGGAGATCGTTTCAGATGGCAGTGGCGGCGCAAGGGGAATGAGCCGATGAAGGAGTTCCGGCTGGATCGGCTGGACATGGAGCGTGCTGCCCACAACGGGGCCTACCTGCGGTTTCTCCGCGAGCCCACGATGTCGGCCGGTTTGTACGCTTTGGCGGTCGGCGCGCAGGACACCCAGCGTCCACAGCGGCAGGACGTTCTCAACTTCGTTGTCAGCGGTCGCGCCTCGATGACGGTGGGTGACGAGACCACCATGGTGGCGCGCGGCAGCGTCGTCTATGTGCCCGCCGGGGTCCCGGCCCGGTTCCACCACATCACCGAGGACCTGCGGGTGATGATCGTCTTCTCGCCCCCCGAGGGGTGAGCCCCGGCCGGCCGGCCGTCGACGGAGCACGGAGGTCTCAGGGTTCTCCTCAGGGGACGGTCAGGGGAGGACCGGGGCTGGTGAGGCTCCCGCGAACACCGGGTACGCGCTTAGCATCGAACCATCGAGTCAGCACGCCGTCGGGTCGGTTTTCCGATCGTCCGACGGGAGGAATCGCGCGGAACAGGAGCCGGGTCCATGAAGGAAGCCTTTATGACACTGCCGTGGTGGGTGCGGTGGATCGCCATTCCCGCCGTCGCGTTGGTGGTCTTCGGCGGCCTGCTGATCTCCGTGCTGACCTGGGTGGTCGGGCTGCTCTTCCGCATCCTGCTGTTTATCGCCGTGGTCGCCGTGTTGATCTTCGTGGTGCGGAAGTTCACCTCTTCCTCCTCCGGCGGTGGCTGGTAGGACGCTCCCGCCCCGGCGCCCGCGTCCAGCGTTGATCCGCCCAGCTGGTGCCGGTCCGCTCCGCCGCCCCGCTCCCGCCGGACGGCGGGGGAGTCCCCCGCCCGGGCGGCTGGCCGGAAGCCGCCGGCTCCGCACCGCCACGGTCGGCGCTCACCACCAGAGCGGCCAGCAGCGTGGTCACCGGCACCGAGGCCACCAGACCGATCGAACCGACCAGCGTGCGCACGATCTCCTCGGCCACCAACTCGCTGAACGCCACCGTCTCCACGCCGCTGCGCGCGATGCTGAACAGCAGCAGAAGCGGCAGCGCCGCGCCCGCGTAGGCCAGCACCAACGTGTTCACCACGGACGCGATATGGTCCCGCCCGATCCGCATCGCCGCACCGTAGAGCTGACGCCAACCCGCCGTCGGACTGGCCAGTTTCAGCTCCCAGACGGCGGAGGTCTGGGTCACCGTCACATCGTCGAGCACCCCGAGTGAACCGATCAGGATGCTTGCCAGCAGCAGCCCCTTGATCTCGATCCCGGGATAGAGGTTGTGCACCAGACCGGTCTGGTCGTCGGTGTTTCCGGTCAGATGTGCCCACCCGATAAACAGGGAACCCAGCACACCGATCAACAACAGCGACACCAACGTGCCCAACACGGCAACGGACGTACGCGCGTTGATCCCGTGACACAGATAGAGCGTCACCAACATGATCACGCTGCCGCCGATCACCGCCACCAGCAGCGGGTTCGAGCCATGGAGCACCGCCGGCAGGATGAACAGCGTCAGCACCAGGAAGCTCGCCACCAGTCCGACCAGCGCCAGCAGCCCACGCATCCGCCCCACCGCGACCACCACCAGCGCGAAGAGCGCGGCCAGCAGCAACATCGGCACCTTGCGGTCCACATCGACGACGCTGTACTGCAACTCCTCGGGCGCCTCCGGGGCATAGGCGACCACCACGCCCTGCCCCTCGTGGAAGCGTTTGGTGGCGTCCGGCGGCACCACCTCGGTGAAGGTGCGTCCGGCGTCGGGGCCGCTGGTCACCTCGACGGTCGCCTGCTCACAGGCGCCCGTGACACTCTCCGGCACCTGGACCCCGAGGTCGGCGCAGGGCCGCTCCACCAGCTCGGTCACCCGGGCATCCTCGTGCTGTTGGTCGAAACCGACGCCGGTCCGCTCGTCCTGCTCGGGTGCGCCCCCGGGCCACAGCCAGACCAGGCCGACGGCCATCAGCACGCCGAACGGGATCAGCACGGCGGCTATCACCCGCCGCAGATGCGCGGAGACGGGGGCGGCGGGGCCGTGCTGATGGGTGTGGCCATGGGGGTGCGCCTGGGGATTGCTCAGGGGATCATCGGGTGCGGTCACCTTCCGATCATCACCTAAGAAACCGGGCCCTCTGTTCATCACGGCCGGTGTGCCCTTAGCGTGGAGGGGCACGACATGTCATCGCGGGAGCTTCGAGCACGAGGCTGAGAGGGCGCTGCGGCTGCGCCGACCGCCGAACCTGTTACCGGGTAATGCCGGCGTAGGGAGCAAGGTCTGATGACCGATCAACAGCACACCGGTGCGTCCGGCGCGCCCGTCCTCGGCGCGCATAAGGCGTATATCACCGGATCACGGCCCGATATCCGGGTGCCGGTGCGACGTGTCCACCTCACCGACGGCCACGCGGTGACCCTGTACGACACCTCGGGCCCCGCCACCGACCCGTCCGTGACCACCGACGTCAAGCGGGGGCTGCCGCCGCTGCGGCGCCCCTGGATCGAGGAGCGGCACGCCGACGGCACGGGGGCCGTTACCCAGCTGGCCTATGCCAGACGGGGCGAGATCACCCCCGAGATGGAGTTCGTCGCCCTTCGGGAGGACCGCTCGCCCGAGTTCGTCCGGGACGAGATCGCGGCCGGCCGGGCCGTGTTGCCGGTCAATATCCGTCATCCGGAAGCGGAGCCGATGATCATCGGCAAAAACTTTCTGGTCAAGGTGAATGCCAATATCGGCAACTCCGCGATCACCTCGTCGATCGACGAGGAGGTGGAGAAGATGACCTGGGCCACCCGATGGGGCGCGGACACCGTCATGGACCTCTCCACCGGCAAGGACATCCACACCACCAGGGAGTGGGTGCTCCGCAACTCCCCCGTGCCCATCGGCACCGTGCCGCTCTACCAGGCCCTGGAGAAGGTGGGCGGCAAGGCAGAGGAACTCAGCTGGGATGTCTACCGCGAGACGGTGATCGAGCAGGCCGAGCAGGGCGTGGACTATATGACGGTGCACGCCGGCGTACTCCTGCGCTATGTCCCGCTGACCGCGCGCCGAAAGACCGGCATCGTCTCCCGAGGCGGCTCCATCATGGCCGCCTGGTGCCTGGCCCACCACCGGGAGAGCTTCCTCTACACGCACTTCGCCGAACTCTGCGAGATCCTGCGCGCCTACGACATCACCTTCTCGCTCGGCGACGGCCTGCGCCCGGGATCCATCGCCGACGCCAACGACGACGCGCAGTTCGCCGAGCTGCGCACCCTCGGCGAACTCAACCGCGTCGCCAGGGACCACGACGTCCAGACGATGATCGAGGGCCCGGGCCATGTCCCCATGCACAAGATCAAGGAGAACGTGGACCTCCAGCAGGAGATCTGCGACGAGGCCCCGTTCTACACGCTCGGCCCGCTGACCACCGATATCGCTCCCGCCTACGACCACATCACCTCGGGCATCGGGGCCGCGATGATCGCCTGGTGGGGCACCGCGATGCTGTGTTACGTGACCCCCAAGGAACATCTCGGGCTGCCCAACCGGGACGACGTCAAGACGGGCGTGATCACCTACAAGATCGCGGCCCACGCCGCCGACCTGGCCAAGGGCCACCCCGGGGCGCAACGTTGGGACGACGCGCTCTCCGACGCGCGGTTCGAGTTCCGCTGGGAGGACCAGTTCAACCTCGCCCTCGACCCGGACACCGCCCGCGCCTTCCACGACGAGACCCTGCCCGCCGAACCGGCCAAGACCGCTCACTTCTGCTCCATGTGCGGTCCCAAGTTCTGCTCGATGAAAATCAGCAGAGCCGTTGTGGACAAATACGGCCCCGGCGGGGATGAGGAGTTGACCGAGGAACAGATCCAACAGGCCATGCTCACCAAGTCCCGCGAGTTCGCCGAGGCGGGTGGGCGCGTGTACCTGCCGTTGGTCGACTGACGCGTACCTGCGACTGATGGGGCGGGCCCGAAGCCCCGCTTCGGCCCGCCCGGTCGGCGCACCGGCGACGCGATTTACGGTGATTTGTTCGTGAACTGCCGGCCGTGACCGGCCCCGACGACCAACCGTGCCGGCCCACCGCCCTGACCGGCCGATGTTACTTATCGTAGTCGTGCAACCAAAGGGTGGGGCTCGCGCGTCTTCAAGATGTGTTCCCACTACCCAGCCAGGGGCAGCGCCCCGTGCTCACCGGCCACATGGTGGTCTGTGGCGATGACGCGTTAGCCGTTCGGCTCGCCGCCGAGTTGCACGATGTCTATCGGGAGCGCGTCACCCTGGTGGTGCCCGCGACGGACGGTGCCGGTGGGGGGTCGGGGGCCGTGATGGGGCGGGCGCGGGTCTCGGCGTTGCTGGGGCGGGTCTCCGCCGCCGTGATCCGCCCGTCCGCCGGATCGGCGCCGGCCGCCGACGACACCACCGGCGGCGGCATCCGGATGCCCATAGGCGAGATGAGCGCCGACGAGCCCACCGAGGAGGTGCTGCTGCGCGCCGGCGTCGCCCATGCCACCGCGCTCGCCCTGGTCTACGACGACGACGAGACCAATCTGCGCGGCGCGTTGGCCGCCCGTCGGCTCAATCCGCAGCTCCGTCTGGTGATCCGGCACTACAACCGCCGCCTCGGGGAGCATCTGGCCCAACTGCTCGACCAGGCCGCCGCGGTGGCCCTGCCCGGGCTCGATCCGACCACCCTGGACGCCTCCACCACGGTGCTCTCGGACGCCGACACGGCCGCGCCCGCGCTGGCCGCCACCGCCGTGGCCGGCACCCGCAAGGTGGTGCAGGCCGACGGCCTGCTGTTACGCGCGGTGGAGCGCACCCCGCCGGCCAGCGGCGAGATCGCCGACCCCGGGCTGTGCACCCTCGCGCTGCTCTCCTCCACCGTCAACGACCCGGCTGGCGCCGAGGGTTCGGACAGCAGCGGTTCGCAGGGGCCCCAACTGCTGCCCGACGACCAGGAGGTGGGGGCGGCCACCGGCCGGGGCACCGTGGTGCTGGAGACGGTGGCACACACCGGGCGCAGCCTGCCGCCGCGCCGGTTGGCCAGGCGTAGCGCCCCGCTGGCGGAGATCTTCTCCCGGCGGCTGCGGCTCTCCCTGCTCGGCGTCGCCATCGCGGTCTTCGGGCTGGCGTTGGCGCTGTGGCGGACCACGGACCACCATGTGCTGCACGCGGCCTATCTGACGCTGCTCGATCTGTTCGCCATCGGCGACCCGGCCGTGGACGAGCCCGTTCCCCGGCAGACCATCCAACTGGTGTCGGGGCTCGTGGGGTTGGCGCTGCTGCCGATCCTGATCGCGGGCGCGCTGCAGGCGTTCGGCGCCTTCCGTGGCTCGACCAACCTGCCGCGCCCACCGCGCGGCCTCTCCGGCCATGTGGTGCTGCTCGGCCTCGGGAAGATCGGCAGCCGGGTGCTGGAGCGGCTGCGCGAGATGGACATCCCGGTGGTGTGTGTGGAGGAGGATCCGGAGGCCAGGGGCATCCCGCTGGCCCGCAGGCTCCAGGTGCCCGTGGTGCTCGGCGATGTCACCCAGGAGGATGTGCTGGAGTCGGCGAAGATCCATCGGGCGCGTGCCCTGTTGGCGCTGACCAGCGAGGACGCCACCAATCTGGAGGCGGCGCTCTATGCCAGGGGCATCAAGCCGGATCTGCGGGTGGCCCTTCGACTGTACGACGACGACTTCGCCACCGTGGTCTACCGCACGTTGCGGGCGGCCCACCCGGAGGCGCTCACGCGGAGCCGGAGCGTGTCCACGCTGGCGGCGCCTGCGTTCGCCAGCGCCATGATGGGCCGGCAGATCCTGGGCGCGATACCGGTCGAACGCAAGGTGCTGCTCTTCGCGGCGCTCGATGTGGCGGGCTTCCCGCAGTTCCACGGCCGTACGGTGGCCGAGGCGTCGCGGCCCGGAGCCTGGCGGGTGCTCGCCCTCGACACCGCCGAGCCGGCCGATCGCCAGCCGGATCTCACGGCGTTCCGCTCGGAGAGCGGCCGCCCCCAGCCGGCCGGCCTGCTGTGGGACCTCCACCCGGGGTATGTGCTGCGCGCCGAGGACCGGGTGGTGGTGGCCGCGACCAGACGTGGCCTGGCCGAGCTGCTGGGCCGGGGCGGTTCGGGCCCGCGCTGAGCGGGCCGCCCCGTCGGGGGAGGGCCAGCCGCCACGAGCCGGGGTCGAGGTCGCCGAGTGGGCAGGGAGGGTGATCTCGCCGTGCCGCGCCCGGAGTTGCCGGCGCTGATCGGCGCAGTCGACGATCCGCCCCGTGACGGCCGCGCTGCCGTTCCTCCGTCCCGTCCGGTAACCACCCAACCCAGGGCGGGCGCGGGGCCGTTGTCAGTGCCGGGTGTCATCATCGGAAGTCCGCACCCGATCCCGCCGCCCGGCTCTCCAGCGCCCGGCGTTCCCGCACCTCGGGCCCGTCCCAGAACCTCAGGAATGATGATGTCCGCCGAGCAGTCACCCCAGCATCTGTCCGAACCGTCCGGCTCGTTCGCCGCCGACCAGCACGATCAGATCCAGGTGCGGGGCGCCCGGGAGAACAACCTGCGCGATGTCTCGCTGGACATCCCCAAGCGTCGGCTGACGGTCTTCACCGGAGTCTCGGGGTCCGGGAAGTCCTCCCTTGTCTTCGGGACCATCGCGGCCGAGTCCCAGCGGCTGATCAACGAGACCTACACCGCGTTCATCCAGTCGTTCATGCCCAGCCAGGGGCGTCCGGACGTCGACGGGCTGCACAACCTCAGCGCCGCCATCGTCGTCGACCAGGAGCGGATGGGCGTCAACTCCCGTTCCACCGTGGGCACGGTCACCGACGCCTACACGATGCTGCGGATCATCTTCAGCCGCCTCGGCACCCCGCATATCGGCACCTCGACCAGGTTCAGCTTCAACAGCGCCGAGGGCATGTGCCCCCGGTGCGAGGGCATCGGCGAGGTCAGCAGGATCGATGTCGACCAACTGGTCGACCGCGAGCTGTCCATGCGGGACGGCGCGATCACGGTGCCCGGGTTCGAGGTGGACTCCTGGTACTGGCAGGTGATGGCCGGCTCCGGGCTCTACGACCCCGACACCCCGCTCAAGGACTTCACCGAGACCGAGTGGGAGGACTTCCTCCACAAGCCGACCACCAAGATCAAGGTCGGCACCAGCAACATCACCTACGAGGGCCTGGTCACCAAGGTCCAGCGGATCTATCTCAGCAAGGACCGGGAGTCCATGCGCCCGGGGCTGCGGGCCTTCGTCGACCGGGCCGTGGTCTTCGCCGAGTGCCCCTCCTGCGGGGGCAGCAGGCTCAACGAGGCGGCGCTCGGCTGCACCATCGACGGCGTCAACATCGCCCGCTGCTCGTCGATGCAGATCAACCAACTCGCCGATTTCGTCGGGGGGTTGCGGGCGCCCGAGGTGGCGCCGCTGCTGATATCGCTGCGGCAGCTGCTGGATTCGCTGGTGGAGATCGGGCTCGGCTATCTCAGCCTGGACCGCCCCTCCTCCACGCTCTCCGGGGGCGAGTCGCAGCGGGTCAAGATGGTGCGTCATCTGGGGTCCAGCCTCACCGACATCACCTATGTCTTCGACGAGCCCACCACCGGGCTGCACCCGCATGACATCCAGCGGATGAACGCCCTGCTGCTGCGGCTGCGCGACAAAGGCAACACCGTGCTGGTGGTGGAGCACAAGCCCGAGGTGATCGCGATTGCCGACCATGTGGTCGATCTGGGGCCCGGCGCGGGCACGGACGGCGGTCGGATCTGTTACGCGGGCCCGCTCGACGGGCTGCGCACCTCGGGCACGCTCACCGGCCGGCATCTGGAGCACCACGTCGGTCCCAAGGTCTCGGTGCGCCGGCCCACCGGCCGGCTGTCGATCGCCGGCGCCAAGCTGCACAACCTCCAGGACGTGCATGTGGACATCCCGACCGGCGTTCTCACGGTGGTCACCGGCGTCGCCGGCTCAGGGAAGAGCTCGCTGATCCATGGCTCGCTGCCCGGCCGGGAGGGCGTGGTGGTCGCGGACCAGACGCCGATCCGCGGCTCCCGCCGGTCCAACCCCGCCACCTACACGGGGCTGTTGGGCCCGATCCGCAACGCCTTCGCGAAGGCCAACGGCGTCAAGCCGGCGCTTTTCAGTGCGAACTCGGCCGGTGCCTGCCCCAACTGCAACGGCCTCGGCCTGGTCTACACGGATCTGGCCATGATGGCGGGCGTCGCCTCCGTCTGCGAGGAGTGCGGGGGCAAACGATTCACGGCCGAGGTCCTCGGCTACCGGCTGCGCGGCAGGAGCATCAGCGATGTGCTGGACATGTCGATAGCCGAGGCGCACACGTTCTTCCCCTCCGGCCAGGCCGAGGTCATCCTGGGGCGGCTGAACGATGTGGGCCTCGGCTATCTGCGGCTCGGTCAACCGTTGACCACCCTCTCCGGGGGCGAACGACAGCGGCTCAAGCTCGCCATCCATATGGCGGAGCGCGCGGCCATCTACGTTCTGGACGAGCCCACCACCGGTCTGCATCTGGCCGATGTCGATCAACTGCTGGCGCTGCTCGACCGGTTGGTGGATGCCGGCAACACGGTGGTGGTGATCGAGCATCATCTGGCCGTGATGGCGCACGCCGACTGGCTGATCGATCTGGGCCCGGGCGGCGGGCAGGAGGGCGGCCGGGTGATCTTCACCGGCACCCCGGCCGAGATGGTGGCGGAAGGCGACACCCGCACCGCCACCCACCTGCGGAGTTACGCCCGACGCGGCTGAGCGGCGCCGGCTCCGCCCCCGCCCGCCCCGCGCCCGGGGGAGGGCGAGGCCGGCCCAGGGCGGCTTATCCGGTTGCGAACGCGCTTGGCCCCATGGGAACTTTCGGGCTGGCCTGGGCGTCTGCTGGGTAGGGGAATAGCGACTTCCGGCTCTGGCGGGCGCTGTCGCGGCGCGACCGTCGAGTGGGTGGGGCGATCGGGGAGGCTGCTTGTGTCCATGGAGTACTGGCAGGGGGGACAGCCGGGGTCGCCGTCCATGATGCGCGCGTCGGACAGCGATCGTGAGCGTGCCGCCGATGTTCTCAAGGCGGGCTTCGCGGAAGGCCGCCTGAGCAAGGACGAGTTCGACGCGCGGGTGAGCCGCCTGCAGCAGACCACCACCTATGCGGAGATCCAGCCGCTGCTCGCCGATCTCCCCCAGGGCCCCATGCCCGTGCCGTCGCCTCCCCCGGCGACGACGCCCTATCCGCCGACCGTCGCGCCGACGTTCGTCATCCAGCGGCCCCCGTTCCCCGGCCCCTACGGCCCGGCGTACGGCGGGCCGCCGCGTCCGATCTACCACGCGCCGCGTCCGCTGCCGTTCCCCCCGCCGCCCCAGACCAACGGCATGGCCGTGGCCGCCATGGTCTGCGGCATGTGTGGCTTCTTCACCTACGGGGTGACGGCCATCCCCGCCGTGATCCTGGGCCACTGCGCCCGGTCCAGGATCCGCCGCACCGGCGAGACCGGGGACGGCATGGCCAAGGGCGGCCTCATCATGGGCTATCTGGTGCTGTCCCTGATGACTGTCGGCATCACGCTGCTGGCGATCTTCGCCAGCTAGCCGGATCCGGGCCTCGCCGGACACGTGCCAGGCCGAACACGAGCCGCGCCGGATCCGATCCGCGCCGGCGTCTTCCGGGGTTTCCGGTGCGCGTGCGGGCGTCGGCTGTCGCGGAGCATCATGGAGAGATGCCCGAGGGAGACACGGTCTGGCTGACCGCACGCCGGCTGGACGAGGCGCTGCGCGGCCGGACGCTGGTCCGGTGCGATCTGCGGGTCCCCCGGCTGGCCACGGTCGATCTGCGTGGGCGGGCCGTGCGGGAGGTCGTCCCACGCGGCAAGCATCTGCTGACCCGGGTCGAGGGCAACGTCACCCTGCACTCCCATCTGCGGATGGACGGCGCCTGGCGGGTCTTCGACAACGGTGAGCGCTGGCGCGGCGGCCCTGGCCACCAGATCCGGGCCGTCCTCGGCAACGAGCAGCGGGTCGCGGTCGGCTACCGCCTCCCCGTGCTGGACCTGCTGCGCACCGACCGGGAGCAACGCGTCGTCGGACATCTCGGCCCCGACCTGCTGGGCCCCGACTGGGATCCGGAGGAGGCGCTGCGCCGGCTGCGCTCCCAACCGGAACGTCCACTCGGCGACGCCCTGCTCGACCAGCGCAACCTGGCCGGCATCGGCAATGTCTATCTGGCCGAACTCTGCTTCCTGGCCCGGGTCACCCCCTGGCTGCCCGTCGGCGAACTCGCCGAGCCCGAGGAGCTGTTGGCCACCGCCCAGCGGCTGCTCACGGCCAACAGGGAACGCTTCGACCGCATCACCACGCCGCCCGCCGAACGGCGCTCCCGGCTCCATGTCTACGGCCGCGCCGGCCGGCCCTGTCTGCGCTGCGGGACCCCGGTGCGGGTCACCGCCGACGCCCATGGCGAACCCGGCCGGGAACGCCCCACCTACTGGTGCCCGCACTGCCAACCCGGCCCGCCGCCCCCGCGCTGAGCGCGCGACCGCCGCCACCGGCCCGCCGCCCCCGCGCTGACCGACGCTCCGGCGACCCCTCCGGTCAACCCTCTGACCAGGAGAAATGCCATGAATCACCGAGCGTACACATATGGTTCACCACCCGGTCATCCGGCCTTATCCTGACCCGCTGATCAGGTGTTTACCGTCGCATAGATTCTGCCTACGGCTTCTGGAAACCTGGTGCCAAAACTCTCTGTGATCGTCACCTGCCACAATGTGCAGGAGTTCCTCCCCACCACCCTGCGCGGACTGGCCCGGAACGCCGGTCCGGAGACGGAGTTCATCCTGGTGGATGACCGTTCCGTCGATGCGACGGGAGAGATCCTGGGCCGTGCCGAGGGGGAGCTGCCTCGGTCCAGAGTGATCAGGCACGCGACCAACCAGGGGATCTCCCAGGCCCGCAACACCGGGATCGAGGCGGCCGGCGGCGCCTATGTCACCTTCCTGGACGGGGACGACTGGTACGCCCCCGGCTATCTCGGGGAGCTGGTCGCCGCGATCGAGGAACTGGACTGCGATGTGGTGCGCACCGACCATGTGCAGTCGACCGAACGCAGGCGCACCGTGGTGCGCGCTCCCTCACCGCGCCGGGACGCGGCCTTCGATCCCAGGGAGGCGATCGGCCCGGCCGACCGGAAGACCATGGTGGACTACCCCTTCGTCTGGGCCGGCATCTACCGCCGCGCGCTGCTCGACGAGCAGGAACTGCGTTTCACCCCCGGCCTGCGGACCGCCGAGGACCGGTTGTTCACCTGGCAGTTGCATCTCCGCGCCCGCACGATGGCCACGGTGGGGCTGCTCGGCGTGTTCTACCGAAGGGGAGTGACCACGTCGTTGACGCAGATCAAGGACGAGCGGCAGTTGGACTTTCTGCCCGCCCACGACCAGATACTGGCCGAGGTGCAGGCCGACCACGAGAGCGAGCGTTTCCTGCCCAAGATCGTCCGCACCTACTGCGCGATGATCGCCTTCCATGCCGCCAACGCGGACGGCTATGAGCCGACCGCCGCTCGCCGGCTGCGTCGGGAGGCGGCGGCCGCCCTTCATCGCTTCCCGCCGGCACTGCTGGAACGCACGCTGACGGCGATGGGCGAGGAACGCGGGCGGGTGCTCCGCCGGTTGGCCGGCCGGAGCCGGAAGGCGGTCACCGCATGACCGGGCGGCGGCGTATCCAGATCTTCGAAGCGTCCACGCTCTATGGCGCGGCCACCCTGGCCGCCGCGTTGGACGCCGGACGGTTCGGCCCACGGGGCTCCGCGCGGCGGCTGTTGCTGCTCTCCAACAACGCGGCCGTCCCCGAAACGGCCGCCGGGCTCCCGGATATGACCGGCTGGCGGCAGGTCGCCTCCCGGTATGACGCGGTACTGGACTGGAACGAGGCGATCCGACCGTTCCATCCGGGGGACTGGCGCCCCGTGGACCGCGACGCCCCGCTGTGGCAGCGCCTGCTGCGCCGCTACTGGGAGCTGGGCGACGGGCCGATCGAGCTGGTCGTCGAGTCGGTGCATGCCGCTCCGGCCGCCGCCCTGGCGACGATCTTCTCGGACGCGGACCTCCATGTGTACGCGGACGGCCTGATGAGCTACGGGCCGACCCGGGAACGGCTGCCGGTGGGCACCGCCTGTCGGATCCGTCGGCTGCTCCACCTCGATCTGGTGCCTGGGCTGCGCCCGCTGCTGCTCTCCGAGTATGGCGTGCCGGCCGAGACCGTGCCGAGCGACAGCTTCCGCGCGATCCTCGACGAGATCACCGAGGCCAGTCCGGGGCCGTCCGAGGAGATGGGGGTCGAACGTCCGGCGGTGCTGCTCGGTCAGTATCTGGCCGCGCTGAACATCCTTACCGAGGCGGAGGAGGAACAGCTGCACGAGCGGATGCTGCGGGGCGCGGCCCGGGCCGGCTTCCGTTCGGTGGTCTTCAAACCGCATCCCACCGCGCCCGTGCGCTACTCCCGTCTGCTGGAGAAGGCCGCGGCCGAGGCGGGGGTGCGGCTCACCGTGCTGGACACCCCGATGCTGGCGGAGACCGTCTTCGCGCGTTACCGCCCCGGTCTGGTGGTGGGCTGTTTCTCCACCGCGCTGCTGACGGCCTCGGTCTACTACGGAATCCCCGTCGCCCGGGTCGGCACCGGGCCGCTGCTGGAACGGATCACGCCGTACCAGAACAGCAACCGGGTGCCGCTGACCCTGGTGGACGCGCTGCTGCCCGATCTGGAGGCGACGGCGAAGGGCGAAGTGGTCACGGACCGCCCGACCCTGGCCCAGGAGGTGCAGCCGCTGCTCCGCACCGTCGGCTACTGCATGCAGGCCAAGGCCAACCCCGGGCTGCGCGCGGAGGCCGAGCAGTGGCTGGACGCCGAGCTGGGACCCGCCACCCACCGCTATTTCAAGCGGGCCCGCCTCACCGCGTTGGCCCTGCCGGGCGGCTTCGGCTCCCAGCTGGCCCGCCAACTCCCCGGCAGCGGCGCGGCCCTTCGTGTGGCCCGCCGCGTCCGCAGGGCCACCCGTCGATAGCGCCCGGCGCCCGTAAGTCGGACGCGGCTCGCGGCCCGGGCGCGAACCCCCGCCGGGACGGCCATGTTTCACGTGAAACGGCCCCCGCCGGACGGGGGTTGTGCGGGTGGGTCAGCCGAGGGCGCGGCGGAGGCCGAACCGGCCCCAGAGGAGGCTCGCGGTATAGGAGAGGGCGATGGTCGCCAGCAGCACCCCGGGGAAGAACACGGCCGTCTGGACTCCCGAGAGGTCGGGCTCCAGCAGGCGCACCACAAGCTCCTCGACAAACAGGACATGCACCAGATAGGCGCCGAGTGCCGCGTTGGCCAGCTTGTTGACCAGGGGGCGGCGGCGCTCCGGGACCCGGACACGGACCAGGAGCAGCACCACACAGACGCTCAACACCGCCACAAACGGGTGGGCGTTGGGGATCACATAGTGGATATCGGTGTTGTACCAGACGATGCCGGCGACGGCGGCGAGGCCGGTGAGGGCCAGCGGCCAGCGGTACCGCGTGGCCACCGCGCTCGCGCTGGCCAGCAGGAACGCGCCGCCGATCGCATAGATGACCGAGTAGGTGCCAAAGCCCCAACCCACCCGGGGCATGGTCCACCCCGTGATCTCGTGGAGTGTGGTCAGTGTCGGGCCCAGCCCCGCGATGCCCATCAGCAGCAGGCCGAGACCCCAGGGCCGGGCCCCCGCCCGGAGCAGCACCACAAAGCCCAGCATCACCACGATGGGCAGGTAGGCGTACATGAACCACAGGTGGTAGGCCGGCTCGACCGAGTCGAAGAGGGAGTCGACGGCCAGGTCGGTCATCGGCTTCTCGTTGCGGTCGCGCAGCCAGGCCCACAGGAGGTAGATGGCGGTCCAGACGAACATCGGCACCAGGTTGCGCCGCAGGCGTTGCCAGAGTCGTCCGCTGGTCCGGGGCGGCGCGCCGGAGATCACCGCCCAGCCGGCTATCGCGAAGAACACCGGTACCGCGAACGACGTGATGGAGTCGCCGACGAAGCCGGTCCAGTAGACCGCCGCGCCCTCCGACTCCCGCTGGTCGACGGCGTGGATCAACGAGGCGCTGACATGGGCCGTGATCACCGAGCAGGAGGCGACCAGCCGCAGGAGGTCGATGTCGTGGCGGTGCTCCCGGGCGGGGGGCGACGGTGCGGCGGCGGTGGCCGAGGTGTGGCCGTTTCTGGAAACGGCGGCCGTGGGTGCGGAGTTGCTGGGCATGGTTCCGATCGTCAGTCGTCAGAGGTGCCCACGGATGCCGCGCCGTGCCGGTGCTGTCCACCGACCGCGGGGCAACCGGGCCCCGAGGCGCTCCGGCGGAAAGCCGGCACGGGATGGCGGAGCGGAGCGCGCGCGATGTCGACGGTGGGCTCAGGCGGAGTGAAGGTAGCCCGGGTGCGCCAACTCCTCGCCGCGACCGAGTATCCGCTGGGTGAACGTCTGGCCAAGGCGCGGGAACCGGCATTCTGACCGGCCCTCTATCACGGTCGGGCCGGTGTCCCGGGCGCTGGGCACCCCCGACTGCCGCGGGGGCACCGGTGCGACGATGGCCCACATGGTGATGGGTCTCGGCGGTGCGGAACTGGCGGTGCTGGCCGTCGCGGCCGTGCTGGTCGGGGTGGCGAAGACGGCGATCGGCGGGGTCGCCTCGATCACGGTGGCGCTCTTCGCCATGGTGCTGCCGGCGAAGGAGTCGAGCGGCGCGCTGCTGCCGCTGCTGATCGTCGGGGATCTGCTGGCGGTGGCGGCCTACCGTCGGCATGCCGACTGGAGCGCCCTGGTGCGGCTCTTCCCCTCGGTGGCGGCCGGGATCCTGGTGGGCACCTGGTTCATGTCCCGGGTCGACGACACGGTGATGCGGCGCACCATCGGCGGGGTGCTGCTGCTGGTGGTCGCGGCGCATCTGTGGCAGCGGCGGCGGAAGGGCGAGCGCAACGGCAAGGGCGCCGCGTCGGCCCTGTTCTACGGCCTGTTGGCCGGGTTCACCACCATGGTGGCCAACGCCGGCGGTGCGGTGATGGCCGTCTATCTGCTGGCCATGGGCTTCCCGATGCTGACCTTTCTGGGCACCGCGGCCTGGTTCTTTCTGATCGTGAACGTCTTCAAGGTCCCGTTCAGCGCCGGCCTCGGGCTGATCGGCACCGAGTCCCTGACACTCAACGCGATCCTGCTGCCCGGCGTCTTCCTCGGCGCCTTTCTGGGGCGCCGGCTGATCAAGGTGCTCCAGCGGGGAGACCGCCAGCAGCTCTTCCAACGCCTGATCCTCGGCTTCACCGCGGTCTCCGCGCTCAACCTGCTCCGCTGACGGCCGGCCGCTGGCCCTTCGGGCGGCGCCGCGCCGTGTGGCGGGCCCAGGCGAGGGCGGCGGTGCCGACCGCGACGGCCCAGAGGGCCGGCGGCGCGGCCGGGCCGCTCGCGAGCTGGGTCGGCAGCAGCGCCGGCAGCGTCAGCAGCGGGCCCCTGCCCTGCCAGAGCAGCGCCTGCGCCGGGCCCGAGTTGCCGGCCGGGGTCTCCACGCCGAGCATCATCGAGGCCGGCATGATCCCGCGGTAGGCGCTGACCAGCGCGGCGCCCAGCAGCGCCGGCACACAGAACGGCAGCCAGCCGAGCGCCGGCTCCCCGAGGCCGTGCACGGCGTGGACGGCGGCCAGGCCCGGCAGCAGGGTGACCCAGAGCAGGGCGGCCGGCAGCACGGCATGCCACAGCGCCAGGGTCCCGTGCGGCCACGGCAGTTGGGCGGCCCGCCGGCGGTCGTCGTTCTCCAGACGGGCCGGCTCGACCAGTTGGGCGGCCGCCAGATAGCCGGTGACCAGCGCGAGCACCAGCGCGACCGGCTGTCCCGAAGCCGCGCACCCGATCGTCAGCGCCCAGAGGGCCAGGCCGGAGCCGAGCCGTCGAGGCGCGCGCAGCAGCCCGGTGGCGTCGCGCCAGGGCAGCAGCAGCCAACGGGCGCGCGGCACGGGCAGTCGCGGAAGGAACGTCGCCGGCGGCCCCGACGCGCGGCGGGAGCGACGGGTCGGCCGCAGCGCTGCCTGGGCCTGGCGTGCGTCGAAGCTGTAGAACGCGGCGAGGAACCCGTCGGCCACCGCCGCCTGTTGTCGCAGCACCCGGGCCGGCACCGCGCGCGCCGCCCGGTGCGCGAGCAGCAGCGCGGCGCCCACCGTCAGCGCGGTGACCAGGGCGCCGACGACCCCCTCGACCGTGGTGACCCGCCCGCCGGCGGCCGCCAGCGGCAGCGCCGGCCAGCCCCAGGGGCCCGACCAGAGCGCGATCCGCCCGGGACCGGGCCGCCCGGTGGCCGCCACCAACGTGGCATACGCCCCCAACACCAGGGCGACCAGCGCCAGCACGGGCCGCAACCGCTCGCGCCGGTGCCAGGGATGGTCGCGCTGGACCAGCACGGAGACGGTGGTGACCAGCACCCCGACGGCGAGACCGCCGCCGGCGCCGGCGAGCAGCAGCGGCAGCGGCCGGCCGGCGCCGACCGCGTAGACCAGGAGCCCCGCCACCCCGCCGAGCGCGGTGGCGGCGACGGCGGTCACCAGCAGACCGACCCGCAGCCGGGGCAGCAGCAGCGCGGCACGGGAGACGGGATGCGGCAGCAGCCAGTGGATATCGGGCGCCGGCAGCCGCACCGGGCCGCGCCAGACGGCCAGTTGGGCCGCGCCCAGCAAAGCCAGGGCCACCAGCGCCGGCCCGGTGGCCGGCAGCGAGACCAGCACCCGTTCGGCGGCGGGCCCGCGCCACCGCTCCTCCACGGCGGCGTTCGCCAGCGCCGCCACATAGGGGACGGCGTAGACGGCGGTCAGCAGCAGGACGCAGTAGAGGGCGTAGCCGAACTGGCGGCGCCCGGCCCGGCGGGCCGGGGCGCGTAGCGCGGCCAGGGTGGCGAGCGCGCCGCCGTGCTCCTCCGGTTCAGTCGTCATGGGACGCGGCCGGGGTGTCCGGCAGCAGCTGGCCGTCGAGCAGGGTGTACCGCCGGTCGGCGACCAGGGCGGCCAGCACGGTGTCATGGGTGGCCAGCAGGATCGCGGTGCCCTCGGCGGCCGCCCGGTCGAGCCGTTCGGCGAGCTCGGCGCGGGCGCGCTCGTCGAGATGGGCCTCGGGCTCGTCCAGGATCAGCAGGGCGCGGGGACGCACCTGGGTGGCGGCCAGCGACAGCAGCTGGGTCAGTCCGGCGGAGAGGACGTCCGGCAACTCGTCGGCGTGGTCGGCCAGTCGGTGCTCGGCCAGGGCCTCGTCGACCAGCGCGTCGGCGTCGGGCACGGCGTGTGCCAGCGCGACCAGCAGCAGGTGTTCCCGCACGGTGAGATCCGGATAGCAGGCGCCGGGCCCCAGGGCAGAGGCGACCTCGGCGCGGAACGCGGGGCGGTCCTCGCCGGTCTGCTCGCCCCGGAAGACTGCGGTGCCCCGGTCCTGGGTCTCCCGGCCGGCCGCGATCCGCAGCAGGGTGGACTTCCCCGCGCCGTTCCGCCCCAGCAGCGCGACCCGGTCCCCGGCGGCCAGCGTCAGGGACACCCCGTCGAGCACGGTGCGCCGCCCGTAGCCGTGGACCACATCGGCCATTCGGAGGACGTCCATGGCGCCAGCACATCATGGCGCCGCCGCCCGGCGCCCGGCCGGGGTGCCGGTCCCGGCCGGCCGGGGCAGCATGGGAGGCATGCTGCTGGCCGATGTCGCGGAGACCTGGCGGGAGGTGGCGGCCACCCGCGCGCGGTCGGCGAAGGTGGCCGCGTTGGCCCGGCTGTTCGCCGGCACCGAGCCGGAACGGGCGCCGGTGGTGATCACCTGGCTGGCCGGGCGGCTGCCGCAACGCCGGCTCGGCGTGGGCTGGCGCGCGTTGGCCGACCATCCGCCGCCGGCGGGGACGGCGGAGCTGACGGTCGCCGAGACCGACGCGACGCTGGCCGAGATCGGCGGCACGGCCGGCGCCGGCGCCGAGGCGAGCCGACGGCGGCTGCTGCACGGGCTGTTGGCCAGGGCCACCGAGCCCGAGCAGTCGTTTCTCGTCGGCCTGATCAGCGGTGAGCTGCGGCAGGGCGCGTTGGACGCGCTGGCGGCCGAGGGTCTGGCCGCCGCCGTCGGCGCGACCCCGGCGGCGGTGCGGCGGGCGGTGATGTTGGGCGGCTCGCTGGGCGCGGTCGCCCAGGCCGTGCTGGCACGCGGACCGGCGGCGTTGGCGGAGTTCACACTGCGCGTGGGCCGCCCGGTGGCGCCGATGCTGGCCAGCGGCGCCGGCACGCTGGACGAGGCGATCGACCGGCTGGGCCCGTGCGCCATCGAGGAGAAGCTGGACGGCATCCGGGTGCAGGTGCACCGCGAGGGCGACACGGTGCGGATCTACACCAGAACGCTGGACGAGGTCACCGAGCGGCTGCCCGAGGTGCGCGCCGCCGCGCTGGAACTCGCGGTGGAGAGCGCCGTGTTGGACGGCGAGGTGATCGCGTTGGACGCGGCGGGGCGGCCCCGCCCGTTCCAGGAGACGGCGGGTCGGGTCGGCTCCCGGCTCGATGTGGCGGCGGCGTCGGCCGCGTTGCCGCTCTCCCCGGTCTTCTTCGATCTGCTGGCCGTGGACGGCAGGGAGCTGCTGGATCTGCCCACCGAGGCCAGACACGCCGAACTGGTGCGGATCGCGCCCGACCCGCGCCGGGTGCGCCGGCTGCTGGTGACCGATCCCGACAGCGCCGAGCAGCGGGCGGCGGCCAGGGAGTTCAACGAGCGGACGCTGGCGCGCGGCCACGAGGGGGTGCTCCTCAAGGCGGCGGACGCGCCGTACAGCGCGGGCCGCAGGGGCGCCTCCTGGGTGAAGGTGAAGCCGGTCTACACCCTGGACCTGGTGGTGTTGGCCGCCGAATGGGGGCATGGCCGGCGGTCGGGATGGCTGTCCAACCTGCATCTGGGCGCCAGGGGCGAGGACGGTGCCCCGGTGATGCTGGGCAAGACGTTCAAGGGGCTCACCGACGCGCTGTTGACCTGGGGCACCGAGCGCCTTCAGGAGCTGGCGGTGGCGAGGGAGCCCTGGGGGGTGCGGGTGCGGCCCGAGTTGGTGGTCGAGGTGGCGGTGGACGGGGTGCAGCGCTCCAGCCGCTATCCCGCCGGAGTGACACTGCGCTTCGCCCGGGTGCTCCGCTACCGCGAGGACAAGTCCCCGCGCGAGGCCGATACGGTGGCGGCCGTACGGGCGCTTTTGCGGTAGTTCCTCCCGGCGGTATCGGGTGCGGTGACAGAATCGCGACGTAAGTGGCCGCATTGTTATGGCCGTGGCCGCAACAAACCACCGGTTTCGCGCATCTTTACCTATGAGGTCCGGTGAGGTCCCGTTATCCCAGGGGGAATTCTGATGCGCTCCGCGCCTGTTCGCATGTCCTCGCGGAGAAGTCCGCGCGGCAAGCTGCTGTCCGCCGTCGCCGCGTTGGCGGCCGGCGCGCTGTTGGTCACCGGCTGCACCGCGCAGGGGCAGGAGGCGCCGGCGGATCCGGTGGCCTCGGACGAGGCCACCCCGGACGACAACGCGGACGACGCGGGCGGCGATACGGACGACGAGGAGCCGGCGGAGGTCGAGGAGATCCTGCTGGAGTTCGGCGACGAGTCCGAGCAGGTGCGGGAGTTGCAGGCCAGGCTCACCCAGCTGGGCCACTTCACGGCCCAACCGACCGGCTACTACGGCGATGTCACGGTCGGCGCCGTCTCCGAGTACCAGCGGGAGCGGGATCTTGAGGTCTCGGGCACGGTCTTCGAGTCCACCTGGGCCGCGCTCACGGGCGAGACCAGCGATCCGACGCAGGACGAACTGTTCCCGCGCCAGCAGGTGATGGGCTATGGCGACAACACCGACCAGGTGCGGGAGTTGCAGGCCAGGCTCGCGCAGCTGGGCCACTTCACGGAGAACCCCACCGGCTACTACGGCGATGTGACGGCCGCGGCGGTGCGCGCCTTCCAGACCGCCGCCGGCATCGAGGCGAGCGGCACCGTCTTCGACGACACCTGGGACGCGCTCACCGGCCAGACCGGTCAGCCCACCGAGGACGAGATGTATCCGCCGCTCGAAGTGCCGGAGGTCGAGCCGGAGAGCGATCTGGACGAGCGCTGCCTCACGGGCCGGGTGCTGTGTGTCTCCAAGACCTCCAACACCCTCTCCTGGGTGGTGGACGGCGACGTCCGGATGACGCTGGACGTGCGCTTCGGCGCCGAGGAAACGCCCACCCGCGAGGGCGAGTTCGAGCTGTACTGGAAGTCCAGGCACCACCACTCCACGCTCTACGACTCGCCGATGCCCTATGCGATGTTCTTCGACGGCGGCCAGGCCGTGCACTACTCCGAGGACTTCGCCGCCAACGGCTACAACGGCGCGTCCCACGGCTGTGTGAACGTCCGGGACGAGGCCGGCATCGCCACCCTCTTCGACGAGGCGCGGGAGGGCGACAAGGTCGTCGTCTACTGGTGAGGCGAGGCCCCGGGGGTGGGCGCAGAATGGGAGCTATGCGGTACATCATCATCGGTGCCGGCGCGGTCGGCGGAGCGATCGGCGGACGGTTGGCAGCGGGCGGCCACCAGGTTGTCCTGGTGGCCCGGGGGGCGCATGCGGCGGCGATGCGCGCCGACGGACTGCGCCTGGACACCCCCGAGGAGTCGCTTCGGCTGGAGCTTCCGGTGGTCGAAGGGCCGGAAGAGGTCACGCTGGGCCCGGAGGATGTGCTGATCCTCGCCGTCAAGGTCCAGGACAGCGTGGCCGCGCTCAACGCCTGGGCCCACCGCCCGGTGGCCGGCGGCGGCACGGCCGGGGAGCGGCTGCCGCTGCTCTGCGCGCAGAACGGGGTCGCCGGCGAGCGGTTGGCGCTGCGCCGGTTCCGCCGGGTGGTCGCGGTGTGCCTCTGGCTCCCCGCCCAGTACCTCACCCCGGGCCGGGTGGTCGCCCCCTGCTCCCCGCTCACCGGCATCCTGCATCTCGGTCCCTACCCCGAACAGCCGTCGCCACAGGACGCGTTCCTGACCGAAACCCTCGCCCCGATCGCCGCCGACCTGGAACGTTCCCGCTTTCTGGCCCGGCTGGCGCCCGATGTCGCGCGCTGGAAGTACGCCAAGCTGCTGGGCAATCTGGCCAACAGCCTGGAGGCGGTCTGCGGCCCACTGGGCGAGGACGAGCGGCTGCCGGACATCTACGCCCGGGTGCGCGCAGAGGGCGAGGCGGTGCTGGCCGCCGCCGGCATCGGCTATGTCAGCGAGCAGGAGGAACGCGAGCTGCGCGCCGGCCGGATGGACATGCTCCCGGTGCCCGACACGGACTTCAGGGCCGGCTCCTCCTGGCAGAGCCTGCGTCGCGGCGCCGGCTCCATCGAGGCCGACTACCTCAACGGCGAGATCGTGCTGCTCGGCCGCCTGCACGGCGTCGCCACCCCCTGGAACGAGACGCTGCAGCGGCTGGCCAACGTCTTCGCCGCGGCGGGCCGGCCCGCCGGTTCCCTCCCGGTGGACGAGCTGATCCGGGAGGCGCCCGCCACCCAGGCGGGCTGAGGCGGACGGCCGGGGGCCGCGCCCGGCAGCGGGTCAGTGGGTCGGCGGGTCGGCGGGTCAACTGTCCTCGGTCGGTGGGCGTTCGGTGAGCCGGGCGTGGCGTTGGCGGGCGGCCTGGGGGGTGCCGAGGCCGAGGCCGAAGGCGATCTCCTGCCAGGTGAGGCCGCGCCCCCTGGCCATCTCCAGCAGGCCGCGCTCCAACTCGTCGAACTCCGCGCGAGCCCGGGGCACCAGGCTGAGCGCGGCGGTGATGTCCGCGCGATCGACCTCCGCCTCGCCCTCGGCGCGCTCGGCGGCGCCGCTCAACAGGAACGCCACCAGCCGCACCGCCTCATGAGGGGCGGGCACCAACGGGTGCGCACCCCGCGCGCGTTGCTCGGGGGTGGCGGCATGGCGCTCGGCGATCCGGAAGAGCGCGGCGTGCGCGCGGTGCGCGCGGGCGGCCTCGGGATCCGGGGGCGTGAACGGGTCGGCCGCGTCGGGGACTTCAGTCATCCGCCCATCCTCGGCCGGCGCACCCGAGGTTGTCAACGCATCAATGCAAACGAAACGTTCAACACCTGGGGTGCTGAACGCCGCCCTCCTCGGACCGTGCGTCCCGGTAGGCGTGCGGGGCCATGCCCGTCTGCTTGCGGAACACCCGGCTGAAATAGGCGCGGTCGTGGAAGCCCACCGCGCGGGCGATGGTCGCCACGCTGTCGTCGCTGCGCCGCAGCCGCTCCTTGGCCCGCTGGATCCGCAGCCGGGTGAGGTACTCCCAGAGCGTCAGGCCCAGTTCGCGGTGGAAGAGCCGTCCCAGATGGTCCTCGCTGACGCCCGCCGCCTGGGCCACCTGCCAGCGTGAGAAGCGGTGCCGGTAGTGCTGCTCCAGATAGGCCAGGGCATATCGGACCGGCGCCGTGGCCCGCTGGGCCGCCGGATCGGTGCGCCGCGCCATGCCGTCCAACAGCGCGGCCACCTCCCGTTCGTCCAGAATATCCCGGCCCAACAGCAGTAACGCCGGCAGCGGTTCGGCGCGTCGGGCGTCGGCGACCGTGAAGCCCCGGTCGCTGAGGAGTAACGCCGGGACGCCCGGCAGCCGTTCGACCACCTCGAAGCCCGTCATATCGGGCAGCGCGCGGTCCACGATCAGCAGCCCCGGCGGCTCGTCGGCGAGCAGCGCCAGCGCCGCGGTGCCATCCGCCGCCGCCCGCACCGGACGCCCGGGCAGCGCCTCGGTCAGCAGCGCCCGCACCCGTTCCCTGCGCGCGGCCGAACCGTCCACCACCAGCACCGGATCGGCCAACTCGCCGGGCCGCAGCGCGAGCAGCGCCTGCTGCAGATCGTCCCCGGCGACCGGACCGTAGAGCAGGAACGGGGTGTGCCGCAGCGCGGGATGGTCGTGCAGCCGGCGGACCAGCGCCCAGTGCCGCGCGCCCCCGGGGCCCGCCGTGTCCCAGACCACGGCGGCGGGGCCCGGCGCGCCGACCAGCGAGACCAGGTCCTCGTCCGGCCCCGGCAGTCGGACCCGCAGCCGGTGGCGGCGCGCCAGTGCCGTGATCTCCGGGGCGAGTTCGGCCTCGTTCGGGGCCGCGACCAGCAGTTCCAGGCCCGGCGGCGGTGCCGCGTGTCCTGGGGCCTCGGCGGGGGTGGGCAGCGGCAGCGTCAACCGGAAGCCGGTATGCGGCTGGTGCCGGTGCACCGTCACCGAGCCGCCGTGCAGCACGGCCAGCCGGCGGGCGATGGCCAGGCCGAGCCGCGCGCCGCGCGCCCCGGCGGCGAACGGCTGGAACAACCGTTCCTCCTCGTCCTCCGGCATCACCAGATCCGGCCTGGTCACCTCGACGGTCAGCTGCGCCGGACCCACCTCGGCGGTCAGCCGCAGTCCCGGCCCCGCGGCGGCGATCAGCAGGTTGAGGACGATCTGCCGCAGCCGGCCCTCGTCCGCGTGGACGGCGGGCAGCCGGGCCGGCAGCCGCAGCGCGGCCGGGTCGCCACCGGCCGTCCGAAACGATTCAGTCAACAGTGGGCGTGGATCGAGGAGTTGCCGCGAGAGGTCGAGGGCGTCGATCTCGGAGCGGGACAGGTCGAGCAGATCGTCGATCAGCCGCAGCAGTCGACCCGCGTGCTCGCGCGCCACCTCGCCGTCCCTGGTGTGCCGCAGGATCGCCTCGACCGGGCTGCGCAGCTCGTCCGTCGCGTTGTCCAGCAGCCGGGACTTGAAACGGTTCGCCCGTTCCGCCGTGTCCCGCGCGCCGCGCACCTCGGTGAAGAGCCGCACGCCCTTGAGCGCGGCGCTGATCTGGTCGCCCAACGCCCGGTAGAGCGAGCCATGGGGCGCCGCCGCGCGCTGGCCGCCGCCTCCAGGAGGCCCGTCGCCTCCAGGCGGCCCGCCGCCTCCCGGTGCCCCGTCGCCTCCCGGCGCGCCGCCGTCGAACGTCGTTCCGCCGTCGAAGGCCGCATAGCCGAGCTGTTCCTCGCCGATGTGCAGCGGCTCCAACACCACGGTGAACCGGCCCTGTCGGGGCAGCAGCCGGGCCAGCGGCAGCGGTTCGGCCGAGCCCCGCAGCGCCAGCCGGTACTCCGGCACGCCCAGGCCCGGCAGATGCCGCCGCAGCGCCCGGTGCAGCCCGGCGCCGTCCGTGACCGTGGTCAGCGTGGTGGCCAACTCGCGCAGCCGCCTGGCCCGTTGCTCCTCCGCCCAGCGCTCGTACTCCAACAGCCGCCGGGACTTGTCCGCGACCAGCAGCCTGGCCTGGCCGATCACCCGCTCCAACCGCGCCGGATCGGCGCCGCCGCCGTCGTCGCGGCTGTGGCGCAGCCGCAGCAGCGCCCGGTCCCATGCCGTGGCATCGTCGTAGGACGTCAGCCCCGCACCGACCCGGCGTTCCAGCAGCCGCAGGAACTCGACCCCGCTGTCGCCCGGTTCGGTGGGCAGCCGGGCCAGCAGTTCGGCGTCCAACAGCACCGGGCCCGGCGGGACGGGCGCCGGCCCCGGGCCCGCCTCGCTGACCAGCGGCGAATGACAGCCGCAGGACCGCCGCACGGCCAGCGTCCCGGGCACCACCCGGCGCGCCGGCGGCACGGTCCCCCGCAGCCGCGCCAGCAGGGTGTCCACGGCCAGCTCGCCCAACTCGGCGAACGGCAACGCCACCGAGGTCAGCGGCGGATCGCTGACCCTGGCCTCCACCGAGTCGTTGAAGCTGATCAACGCCACATCGTCGGGCACCCGCACGCCCCGTTCGGTGAGGAAGCGCAGCGCGTCGGCGGCCAGCGCGTCGCTGCACGCGACCACGGCGTCGAAGTCCCGTCCCGGGCGCAGCCCGCGCACCTCGATCAGCACCCGCATCGCGGAGGCGCCGGCGCCCGCCGCGTAGTCCGAGGAGGCGGCGATCAGCGAACGGTCCTCGGGGATCCGGTGTCGGCGCAGCGCGTCCAGATAGGCGCGGGTGCGGTCCAGCGCCACCGGATTGGTCAACGGGCCCCGGATGCACGCCAGTCGACGCCGACCGTGGTCGGTCACCAGATGGCTGACGGCCTTGCGCATCCCGGCGTGGCTGTCCAGCAGCAGCGTCTCGTGGTGCTCAAGGGCGCGGTTCAGGCTGACCACGGGTAGCTCGTCGAGCCGGCGCACCAGCCGCGCCGCGCGCCCCCCGCGCGCCGGCAGGCCCAGGGTCGACGTCCAGCAGATGACGCCGTCCAACTCGCCCGCGTCCAGCAGCTCGTAGAGCGCGTTGCGCGGGGCGCCGCTCTCCCGGATCGCGTCGCCGGGGAAACAGACCAGATTGGCGCCGGTCCGCTCGGCCGCGGCCCGCACCCCGGACCAGAGGGGCGCCCCGACGCCCAGATGGATATTGGCCGTGACCAGCCCCAACAGCGGTCGGTCGGGTCGGTCGCGGGGTGCCGGTGACACCCCTGGCCCGCGTTCCACCATGGCGGCAGCCTCGCTTCTCGGCAACGCTCGACGGCAGCGCCTGCGGCGTGCCGCGCCACCCCGGCGGCGCCGCCGAGGTGGCGAGGACGATAGCGCCGCCTGGGCACGCCGACAAGGCCGGCGTCACGGCACCCTTCGCCGTGACACCGACCCGTCGGCGCGCTCGGGCAACCGCGTTACAGCCGTCCCACCCCGGCCCCGCCGGTGACGATGGACTTGACGTCAGCGGCCGGGTCGGGCGAGTAGCCGTAGGGGATGCCGGCCACCGAACCGCCCGCCTCCCCGCTGCCCGAGTTCACGAAGTGGTTGTCCCTGGCCACGATGGAGCCGGGACCCGACGCCGCCTCACCCAGGTGGAACGGGTCGTCGGTGTTCTCGAAGTAGTTCGCCTCCACCAGCACGCCGGCGTCCTCGGTCGAGGCGACGCCATAGGAGCCGATGTTGTTGTAGTAGTTGTTGTAGACGTGGACCGGGTCGCCGAACCGCACCCGCGGATTGCGCTGGTTGACGCCGTCGAACCAGTTGTGGTGGTACGTGACGTTCAACTTCCCGATGTCCTCGGACCCGTTGTCGTCCGAGTGCCCCAACAGCATGTTCTTGTCGGAGTCGTAGGTGTGGTTCCACGACACCGTGATGCCGGTCGACGCCCGCTTGATGTCCAGGGCGCCGTCGTTGGGGTTGGTGAAGTCGTTGTGGTCGATCCACACGTTGGTGCTGTACTCGACGTTGATCCCGTCGTCGTTCGAGTTGGCGAACGTGATGTTCTGCACGATCACGTTGTCGGCCTGCCGGATGTTCAGACCGCTGCCCTGGATCGTGGCGCCCGACCCGGCGCCGACGATCGACTTGTCCGACGAGACCCGGACCATCGAGCTGACCGAGATCGTGCCGTTGACCTCGATCTGCAGCGGCCCGTCGCTGTTGGCGGCGTCGATCAGCTGGTCGGCGGTGGACACGGAGACCACCTGGCCGCCGGCTCCGCCGGTGGCGCCGGCGCCGAACCCCGTCGGCGACCCGACGACGAGGGGGGAGACGTCGGCCGGCTCGTTGGCGGTACCCGTCGCGGCGGTCAGCCCGCCGATGGTCGCCACGGCAGCGGTGACCGCGACCGCGCTGGCCAGCTTGAATCGTGCGCTCGTCCTGCGCATGAGATTCTCCGTCCGGTTTGTGGGGGGTGTAACGGGGGGACCTTGCCGCGCGGCCTGGCAACGCCTCGATGCTATGCGGAGAGTTGTGGACGATGACGGTCCGCATGTGGACTATCACGATGCCGGCCACCGGCCGTGTGGGTGACGAGGGCCTGGCCGTCCGGGCTTGGGGCTGTCGGTGGGCGGGGTGCGGTCGCGGCGGCGGGTGTCAGTGGGGTGGGTGACACTGGGGAGATGTGTCGGAGTATCAAGACCCTTCGGGCCCCGGTCACGCCTGATGTGCGGGACGAGGACATCCGTGCGGCGGCCCTTCAGTACGTTCGCAAGGTGAGCGGCTTCCGTGCGCCGGCGGCGCACAACCAGGCCGTTTTCGATCAGGCAGTCGAGGAGATCACCGCCGCCACGCGGCATCTGCTGGCGCATCTGGAGGTGCGCGGCTCGGGGGGCGGTGAGCGGCGGGGATGACGGTCGTCCGGCCGTATGTGGGGCGAATAGCCGGCCCGGCCGAGCGCACTCTGCTGGTGGTCCACGGCGGCCCCGACTGGGACCACAGCTATCTGCTCGACCCGCTGCGGGAGTGGACGGGCGAGCGCCAGGTGCTCCTCCCCGACCTGCGCGGATGCGGCCGCTCGCCCGGCGGGCTGCCGCCGGATCAGTACACCCCCGACGCCGTCGTCGGGGATCTGTTGGCGCTGCTGGACGACCTTCCGGTGGGGCGGGTCGATCTGCTCGGCTTCTCCTACGGCGGGCTGCTCGCGCAGCGGCTCGCGCTCGCCGCTCCCGAGCGTTTCCGCTGCCTTGTCGTGGCCTCGTCCAGCGTGTTGCCCGTGCCGGCGGACGCGTGGGACGACTGGCCGGAGCGGGCCGAGCGCCGGGCGGCCGAGGCGCGGGTGTGGGCGGAAGGACGCTTGGACGGGCCGGAGTTGACCAGGGCCGCCGCGTTGGCCGGGGCGCCGGCCAACATCTGGCGGGAGGCGGCGCTGCCGCGCTACCTGGAGGTGCTGGCGCGGGTGCGGTTCACGGCCGAGTGGCTCGGCCCGTTCCGGGCCGGCCTGCTGCCGCCGGCCCGCCCCGACGACGCGGCCCGCCGGCTGGCCGCGACCGGCCTGCCGGTGCGGCTGCTGCACGGCCGCCAGGACATGGTGTTCCCCGCCGCGCTCGCCGAGGAGGCCGCCCGGCTGATCCCGGGGGCCCGGGCGGCGATCCTCGACGACGCCGGCCATATGGCCCACATCGACCAGCCGGCGGCCTGGCTCGCCGCCCTCGCCCGGCAGCTCGCCTGAGCCGGAGCACGCGGCCGGGTCCCCTGGCCGGCGTGGCCCGGTGGGGCCACGCCGGGTGCGGCGTCGGCCGGCAGGCTACTTCTTGCCGTGGGGCTTGCCGGCCGTGATGGTGGCGAGGGGGCGGAGGTCGGTCCAACAGGGGCTGTCCAGGCGGAGGAAGCCGGTGCCGGCGGCGCCGCCGTCGCAGTAGGAGGAGCCGTTGGCCGAGTCCAGGAAGACACCGTCCGGGTCGATGTCCACGCCGACGTAGGGGGAGCCGGGGAAGCCCTGGACGCCGACGTTCAGCGCGTCGTAGGGGCAGCCCTGGACGGTGGAGTAGCAGGGCGCCCCGGTGCCGATCGGGCTGTCGCCGTAGCCGGTGGTGTTGAACGAGACGGTCCAGATCACCTCGTCCGGCAGCGTGGTGCTCCCGTCGAAGGTGAAGGTCACCGGGTGGGCGATGCCGTTGTAACAGCCGCCGGTGGTGGCGTCGTACCAGCGGCCGGCGTTGGGGCCCGTGCAGTTCACCGGATCGGCCGACGGCCGGTAGGGGATCTCGGTGAGCTGGGTCTGGCTGGCCAGCAGCGCGCCGGGCACCGGGGTCGGGCCCGAGTTGTCCACGGCGAAGACGGTGACCGTGACCGGGTGGGAGAAGGTGGCTCCCGCCGTGGTCCGGCAGTCGTTGGTGTTCCAGCGTCCGCTCTCGCAGGCCCAGCTGGAGAGCACCACCTCGACGGACCGCAGTTTCCGCTTGTGGGCGCCGGTGAGCCCCACCTCGTCGCCGAACTCGCTGGTGCCGGTCGCCTGGTAGCCGAGGGAGGTCACGTTCGGGGGCAGGTCGGCCGGGATCGAGTCGTAGACGACCTCCGCCCTGGGCGGCGAGGAGGGCGGGGTCGGGTCGGAGACGGGCGGGGCCGAGGCGCCGGCCACCGTCCCCTCCGCCTCGACCGGCGCGGCCTGTGCGCTCCCCTGGGCGAACAGCGCTGCGGCCGGGAGCATGGCCAGGGCCAGGGTGACGGCGAGCCGCCGCATCCGGTGGTGCGTCCGGTGGTCGGCTCGGTGGCCCGGCCGGCGGTGGTGACGGTTGATCAGCATTGCGTGCATGGCTCCTTCTGAGAGGCACTTCGGGGCGCCGGCTCATGGAGAATAAGCGCGCGAAACATGACAAAAGGGGTGTGACGCGCCCATGGCTGTCATCCACCGGACGACGCGGCCTCCCCCGGCCCCGCCGCCCGGCGGTCGCCCCCCGGGACGGCTAGAGGGCGGCGAGTTCGGGGGTCAGGTCGTCGAGGCCAAGGGAGCCGAGGGAGAGGGCGGACATGTGCCAGGACTTGGCGTCGAACGCCGCGCCGGCGCGCCGGCGGGCGGTCTCGCGGCCGGCGAGCCACGCCCGTTCGCCCAGCTTGTAGCTGATGGCCTGGCCGGGCAGGCCCAGATAGCGGACGATCTCCGAGTCGACGAACTCCGCCGCGTGCCCGGTGTGCCGCGCGAAGAACTCGGTGGCCAGTTCGGGGGTCCAGCGCTCGCCCGGATGGAAGCTCTCCCCCGCCGGCACGCGCAGCCCCAGGTGCATCCCGATGTCCACGATCACCCGCACCGACCGCATCATCTGGGCGGAGAGATAGCCGAGCCGGTGGGCCGGATCGGTGAGGAAGCCCAGCTCGTCCATGAGGCGTTCCGCGTAGAGCGCCCAGCCCTCGGTGGTGGCGCTCACCGAGCCGACGGTGGCCTGGAACCTGGAGAGCCGATCGGCCACATACACCCACTGGGCGAGCTGGAGATGGTGGCCGGGGACCCCCTCGTGGTACCAGATGGACACCAACTGCCAGGTGGGGAAGCGGGTTTCGCCCCTGGTGGGCAGCCAGGTGCGGCCCGGCCTGGTGAAGTCGAGGGAGGGGCGGGTGTAGTAGGGCGCCGCCGCGCTGCCCGGGGGCGCGATCATGGACTTGACGCGCCGCACCGGTTCCGCCAGGTCGAAATGGGTGCCGTCGAGTGCGCCGATGGCGCGGTCCATCAGCGTCTGCAGCCAGTCGCGGACCGCGTCCACGCCCTCGATCGCCTCGCCGTCCCGGTCCAGATGGCGCATCACGGCCGGCGTCGACTCGCCGGGCAGGATCTCCCCGGCGACCTCGCGCATCTCCTCCCGCAGCCGGTGGAACTCGGACCAGCCGTAGGCGTAGGCGTCGTCCGGATCCAGTCGGGCGCCCGTCCAGGCTCGGGCGCCCCGCAGGTAGGCTTCGCGCCCCACGCCGTCCGGGGTGCCGTCGGCGGCCGGGACATAGGTGTCCAGGAGGAAGCGACGGACGTCGTCGAGGGCCGCTTCGACCTCGGTGGCGGCGCGGTCGAGTTCGGGGCGGAGCGGTTCGGGCCCGCCGGCGGCGAACGTCCGGTACCAGTCGGAGTCCAGCCATGCGCCGAGTTGTTCGGCGAGGACCAGTGCCTGGCGCGGGGCGACGGTGCGGCCCCGGCCGATGCCGACGGTCAGCCCCTCGGTGTAACGGCGCAGCGCGGCCGGGGTGTTGCGCAGGCGGCGGGCGATCACGGCCCAGTCGTCGGCGGTCTCGGTCGGCATCTCCAGCAGGACCGAGCGCAGTTGGGCGGCGGGGGAGAAGAGGTTGCGCACCTGGCGCAGGTCGTCGCCCGCGTCGTGCTGGTCCAGCGCGGCGGTGAGCCGTTCACGCAGCAGCCGGGCCGACCGGCGTTCGTCCTCGGGCAGTTGGCCGGAGCCACCCATGGCGGCCTCGGCGGCGTCCAACTCCTTGAGCGTGGCGCGCTGCGCGTCGGCCACCGCCTCGAACCCCTCGGGGGAGTAGTCGGGCAGCGTGTCCTGGCCGGGACGGATGCCGAGGCCGGAGCCGATGGTGGGGTCGAGATCGGCCATCGTCTCGACATATGCGTCTGCGATGGACCGGGGGGTGGATTGCGGCATTGTGCCATCCTCGTACACCATAGGGTGGAACGGAAGGAACAAGTGTTCGATCAGTTGATCGGCCGGGAGCACGCGGCTGCCGTGTTGCGGGCCGAGATCGCCAGGGCCGGAAGCAGTCACGGCGGACTGGTCCTGGTCGCCGGCGAGGCGGGGATCGGCAAGACGACGCTGGTCACCGGGGCGGCCAGGGAGGCGGACCAGGAGGGCTTCCTGGTGTTGGGCGGCGCCTGTTGGGACGCGGACAACGCGCCGGGCTACTGGCCCTGGACGCAGGTGGTGCGGGCGCTGCGGCGGACCGCGAGCGCCGCGGAGTGGGCGGCGGTCGAGGAGGCTGCGGGGCCCGAGTTGGACGCGCTGCTCACGGAACCGCGAGCGCCGGCCGAGCTGGACGGCGCCGGCGACGACGGCGCGGGAGACGACGACCCGGACGGCTTCGCGCTGTCGGACGCGGTGACCACGGCGCTGGTCACGGTCTCCCAGCGGCGGCCCGTGCTGGTGGTGCTCGACGATCTGCACTGGGCGGACGCCGCCTCGCTGCGACTGCTCCGGTTCGCGGCCCAACACACCTGGTTCGAGCGGGTGTTGCTGGTGGCGACCTATCGGGACGCGGAGGTGGACCCGAGCGGCGACGAGCTGGGCGGGCATCCGCTGTGGGGGACGATGACCCCGCTGCTGAGCAAGGCGACCACGTTGGTGCTGACCGGTCTCGAAGCGGACGAGGTGGCCGTCCTGATCAGTCGCACGGTGGGCCGGGAAGCGGCGCCCGAGCTGGTCGCCGAGGTGCACCGACGCACCGGCGGCAACCCGTTCTTCGTCGAGCAGACCGCTCGGCTCTGGCACAGCGGGGGCGCGGTCACCGGCATTCCGCCCGGCGTGCGCGACGCCGTGCGCCGGCGCGTGGGGCTGCTGCCGCCCGCCGTGGTGACGATGTTGGCGCAGGCGGCCGTGTTGGGCCGGGAGTTCCACCGGCAGGTGTTGGCGGCCGGCCTGGCCACCCCGACGGCCCGTGCCGACCGGCTGCTGGAGGCGGCCGTCACCGCCCGTCTCGTGGTGCAGCGCGGCGCCGGCCGGTTCGCGTTCGCGCACGATCTGGTGCGGGAGACGCTTTACGAGGCGCTGGACGCGGCCGAGGCGCGCCGGCGGCACGCGGCGGTGGTCCGCGCGCTGGACCAACAGCCGGCGCTCGCCGAGCGGGTGGTGCCGGCGGATCTCGCCCGGCACGCCCATCTGGCCGGCGACGAGGTGGATCCGGCGCATGCCGTGGCGCTGCTGAGCGCGGCGGCGAAGGAGGCCGCCGCGCGGCTGGCGTTCGACGAGGCCAACGGCCACCGGCGGCGCGCCTACGAGTTGGCGGGCGCCGTCGATCCGCGCCGTCGGGTGATGCTCGGTCTGGAGCTGGCGGAGGGGCTGCTCCAGGTGGACCGCTGGGACGAGGCCCGTCCGTACTTCCAGCAGGTGCTCGACGAGGCCAGGGCGGTGGACGATCCCATGCTGCTGGCGCGGCTGGCGCTCACGCTGCACCAGTCGCGGGCGGCCAGGCGCGATCCGGTGGCCGAGCTGCTGCCCTCGCTGCTGGTGGAGAGCCACCGCAGGCTGCTGCCGGGGGATCCGCCGGCGCCCGAGGACCCCGGCGATCCGGCGACCCAGGACCGGCTGGTCCGCGCCCTGGCGGTGCGGGTCGCCGTGCTGGCCCGGCGGGGACAGGACGACGACACGTTGGCATTCGGCCTGAGCGCCCGGCACGGGGCGATCTGGGGCCCGGGCTCGGCGGCCGAACGCGCCGCGCTCACCCAGGAGATGATCACCGTGGGGCGCCGCTCGGGCGATGCCGAGCTGGAGCACTTCGCGCGGTCCCTGCGCTGGGTGGCGCTGTTGGAGCTGGGCGATCCCGAGTACCTGACGGAGCTGGGGATCTTCCAGGAGATCGCGCGGCGCGAGGCCCAGCCGCAGTACCAGCTGTCGGGCCGGATCGATCTGGCCATCGTGCGGAGCATGCAGGGCGAGTTCGCCGAGTCCGAGGAGCTGGAGGCGGCGGCCGGCGCGCTGGTGCAGTCGATGCCGAGAAACCGCTGGTACGAGCGGTTCGTTCAGCATCTGCGCTGGTCACGGCTGCTGCTTCGGGGCAGGTTCCGGGAGTTGGACGCGCTGCTCGGGGAGCTGGCGTCGACGGGCCATCCGCATGTCGATCTGCTGGAGGGCGTCACGGCCGCGCAGCGCGGGGACGCCGAGACGGTCTGCCGGGTGCTGACGGCGGCTGACGGCGGCGAGCGCTATCCGCGCCATATGCGGTGGCTCTGGCTGCGGTTCCTCGCCCAGGGCACGGCCCTGCTCGGTGAACGGGAGCGGTGCGAGCAGGCGCGGCTGGCGGTGGCACCGTTCGCGGACCAGTGGTCGGTCTCCGTCTACGGCTTCGACGTCGGCGGCCCGATGGCGCTGTGGATCGCCGAGTTGGACGCCGCGCTGGGGGACTGGGGGCCGGCCGTCGACGGCTTCGCCAGGGCCGCGCTCTCTGCCGACTGGCTGCGGTCCAGGCCCTGGGCGGCCGAGGCCAGGGCGCGGCAGGCGGAGGCGCTGCTGGCCAGGAACGAGCCGGGGGACCGGGCGGAGGCGAACGAGCTGCTGCAGACGGTGTCTTCCGAAGCCGAGGCGCTGGGCCTCGAACAGGTCGCCGAGCGGGTGTCGGCGGCCAGGGAGGGCCGCGCCGGGGTGGAGCGCCGGGCGGCGGCCGAGGCCGAGTTCCGCTTCGAGGGAACGGTCTGGACGCTGCGCTACGCCGGCCGCACGGTGCGGCTGCCCGACGCCAAGGGGCTGCGCGATCTGCGGGAGTTGCTGGCCAGGCCGGGTTCGGACATCCCCGCTGTCCGGCTGCTCAACCCGGCGGGCGGCGAGACGCTGGCCGCCGCGCGTTCGCTGGGCGGCGATCCGGTGCTGGACGACCGGGCGAAGGCCGCCTACCGGCGTCGGCTCACCCAGCTCGACGCGGAGATCGACCGGGCCGCCGAACGCGGCGACGAGGCGGCCGCCACCGCCCTCGGCGCCGAACGGGCGGCGCTGCTTGAGGAGTTGCGGGTGGCGGCCGGTCTCGGCGGGCGCACCAGGCGGCTGGGCGACGAGGCGGAGCGGGCCAGGAAGACCGTGACCGCGCGGATCAGGGACACCCTGCGCCGGCTGGACGACAAGCACCCCGAGCTGGCCGCGCATCTGCGGGCCGCCGTCGCCACCGGCGCCACCTGCGGCTACCACCCTAGGGACGGCGTCGCCTGGCGGCTGTGATCCGGTGGCGGCCGACGGCCCCCCTTTTTCGCTGCCCGCGGTTTTCGCTACTTGCGGTTGTAGAGCCGCATGGTCAGGGTGCCGAAGACCCCGATCAGCAGCGCGGCGGCGATTGCCACCCAACCCAGCTGGGCCGCCTCGACGTTGCCGTCCATCAGCCCGCGCACCGCGGCCACCACCCGGGTGATCGGGTTGACGTCGACAAAGGCCTGGAGCCAGCCCGGCATGGTGTCGGGCGAGACCATGATGTTGCTGAGGAAGCTGGCCGGGAACAGCACCATCATGCTGACGCCCATCACCGACTTCTCCGAGCGGAGCAGCAGACCGAACATGGTCCACACCCAGGAGAAGGCGAACGAGAAGCCGACCAGCAGCGCGATGCCGAGCACCACGCCGACCGGGCCGCCGTCCGGGCGGTAGCCCAGGGCGAGACCCAGCAGCAGGATGACCGTCGACGCCATGGTGTAGCGCAGCACATCGCCCAGCAGATAGCCGACCATCGCCGAGGGGCGCCACACCGGCAGGGTGCGGAAGCGGTCGAACACCCCCTTGGCGATATCGGTGTTGACCGCGATGCCGGTGTACATGGTGGTCATCACCACGCTCATCACCATGATCCCGGGCAGCAGGAACTGCAGGTACTCGGTGGTCGAGCCGGCCAGCGCGCCGCCGAACAGATAGGTGAACATCAGCGTCATCATGACCGGGAAGATGGTCACGTCGATCAGCTGTTCGGGGACATGCTTGATCTTGAGCATGGCCCGCCAGCCGAAGGTGACCGAGGCGGAGAGCGGGCTGGGGCGCGGCGGCCGCTCCGTCTTGGCCAGCACCGCGGCCAACGAGGCGCGGTCCGCCTCGAAGTCGTCCGCCGTGTCCGCCGGGGCGGCCACGCCGCTCTCGTTGCCGATGTCCGTCGCGGTGCTCATGCCACGGTCTCCTTCTTCTGGTCCTCCTGGTCGGACCGCTGCGTGTCGATGGTCGGGGCGCCCCCGACGGACGGGGTGGGGCGGGTGGGCTTGCCGGTCAGGGACAGGAACACCTCGTCGAGGCTGGGCTGGCCCAACGCGAAGTCGTCCACCGTGATCCCGCCGGCGGCCAACTCGCCCAGGGCCGCCGCCGCGCGCTCGGCCGGGCCGAGCGTCCCCTCCTCGGGCAGCAGCCTGGCGGTCAGCGAGACCGGATCGGAATCCAGCGCGACCTCCGTGCCGAGGCGCCTGGCCAGCACCTCGCGGGCCGCCTCGCGCTGGTCCCGGTCGCGCAGCCGGACCCGCACCGAGCCGGCGCCGACCGAGGACTTCAGCTCCCCCGGGGTGCCCTCGGCGATCACCCGGCCCGTGTCGATCACCGCGATCCGGTCCGCCAACTGGTCGGCCTCGTCCAGATACTGGGTGGTGAGCAGCACGGTGGTGCCCTGGGCGACCACGGCGCGCACGATGTCCCACACCTGGTTGCGGCTGCGCGGGTCGAGCCCGGTGGTGGGCTCGTCGAGGAACAGCAGATCGGGGGTGTTGAGGATGCTGGCGGCGATGTCGACGCGCCGCCGCATGCCGCCCGAGTAGTTCTTCACCTGCTTGTCGGCCGCCTCGGTCAGCCCGAACGCCTCCAGCAGCTGGGCGGCGCGGGCCCGGGCCGCCGGCTTGCGGTGGCCGAGCAGCCGCGCCAGCAGGATCAGGTTCTCCGCGCCGGTGAGGTCCTCGTCGACGGAGGCGTACTGCCCCGTCAGACTGACCCGAGAGCGCACCGCGTCCGCCTCCCGCAGCACGTCGTGCCCGAACACCCTGGCCTCGCCGCCGTCCGGGCGGAGCAGCGTGGCCAACATCCGCACGGTGGTGGTCTTGCCGGCGCCGTTCGGCCCGAGCACCCCGTAGACGCTGCCGGCCGGTACGGCCAGATCGACGCCGTCCACGGCGCGCAGGGCGCCGAAGGTCTTGACGAGACCGGACGACTCGATCGCCAACCCGTCGTTGCGCTCACTCATCACATTCCTTTCACCTGGGAGAACGCTGAGGTAGACCGTTCGGGGGAGAAGAACTCATCGCCCGTACGGTCGAATTTTCGTTCGGATTTTGGGGTGGTCAGGGTAACCGCCCCGAGCCGGTGATCGCTTACACCGCTCGGCCGCTCAGACCACAAAAGAACGGCGTTGTTTGGCCTCGCGTAGTGCCAGGCCCCACCACACCAGCTCGTCCAACATCGCCGACGCCGCGCCGACCTGGGCCGGAGTCCCGCAGGGGCCGGACATGTCGATGCCCACCTCGTCCCGCATGGTGACCGTCCGCAGCTCGACAAAGACACAGCGCAACGCCGCCACCGCCAACCGGCCCCTGGTGCGGAGCCCGTAGGAGACAAAGCCGACCGGCTTAGCGTGCCACTCGTCGTAGGCGTAGTCGATGGCCTGCTTGAGGGCCGCCGGATAGCCCGCGTTGTACTCCGGGGTCACCACCACAAAGCCCTCGGCCCGCTCGATCGCGCCAGCGAACCGGCACATCTCCTCCGTCGGCTCCGCCGGGAACCGCGCGGGGAACGAGAAGTCCAGCAGGTCGAGCACCTCGACCTCGATATCGTCCCGCTCCCCCAGCACCTCGACGCACCAGTCGCCCACCGTCGGGCCCGCCCGTCCCTCCCTGGTGCTGCCGATCAGCAGCGCCAACCGCAACGGAGCCATGGCCACGGCCATCCCGGTCACCCCCGAGGAACGCGCCCGGCGCGGCCCATCCGCACCCGGTCCTCACCCCTCAGGCGCGAGACGCCCCGCCAGATCGGATCTAGCGGGGCGGGCACCACATCGGGCCGTTCCGCTGTGCGCGGAACGGCCCGACGGCTCCTCCTCCCGGTCTGCTCCCCCCGGTCACCAGGCGATGTTCACTAGGGCGACTACGGCTCGCCGTCCCGCTGTCGGAACTCAAGACGGTCGTCCACCGCGTCCACCGTCAGCGCGGAGTGCGGGGTCAGCTCCCCGCGCAACAGCCGGCGGGACAGCTCGTTGGTCACCTCGCGCTGGATCGTCCGGCGCAGCGGCCTGGCCCCGTACTCCGGCTGGTAGCCGCGCTCGGCCAGCCAGTCGATGGCCGCCGGCGTGAAGGTCACGGCCACATCCTGGGCGTGCAGCTGATGCCTGGTCTCGTTCAACATCAGATCCGTCACCGCCCGCAGCTGCTCCCCGGTGAGCTGCCGGAAGATCACGATCTCGTCGATGCGGTTCAGGAACTCGGGACGGAAGTGCTCCCGCAGCGGACGCAGCACCCGCTCCCTGCGTTGCTCCTCCTCGTCGCCGTCAGGACCGCCGCCGAAACCGGCCCGGGAGCTCCGGGCGCTGATCATCTCCGAGCCCAGATTGCTGGTCATCACGATCACCGTGTTGCTGAAGTTGACCCGCCGCCCCTGCGCGTCGGTCAGCCGGCCGTCGTCCAACACCTGCAGCAGGATGTTGAACACATCGGGATGCGCCTTCTCCACTTCGTCCAGCAGCAGCAGCGAGTACGGGTTGCGGCGCACCGGCTCCGTCAGCTGGCCCGCCTCCTCGTGCCCCACATAGCCGGGCGGCGCCCCCACCAGGCGCGACACCGTGTGCCGCTCCTGGTACTCGCTCATGTCCAGGCGGACCATCCGCTCGTCGCTGCCGAACAACGCCTCCGCCAACGCCCGCGCCAGCTCCGTCTTCCCGACCCCGGTCGGCCCCAGGAACAGAAAGCTGCCGATCGGCCGGTCGCCGCCGGTCAGCCCCGCCCGCGAACGCAGCACCGCGTCTGCCACCGCCGTGACCGCCTCGTCCTGCCCGATCACCCGCTCCCGCAGCCGGTTCGCCAGCCCCAGCAGCCGCTCCCGCTCCTCCTGGGTGAGGCTGCTCACCGGAATCCCCGTCTGCCGCGACACCACATCGGCGATATCGTCCACGGTGACCTCGGCGATCCGCTCCCGATCCGGACGACGCTCCCCGTCCTCCTCGATCCGCAGCTCCAACTCGGCCAGCCGGTCCCGCAGTTCACTCGCCCGCTCATAGTCCTCGGCGGCCACCGCCTGGTCCTTGTCCCGGCCGACCTGCTCCATCTCCCGCTGCAGCGCCCGGACATCCGTGCTGGTGGTGGACGCCCGCATCCGCACCCTGGCGCCGGCCTGGTCGATCAGGTCGATCGCCTTGTCGGGCAGAAACCGGTCCGTGAGATAGCGATCCGACAGCTGGACGGCCGCGATCAACGCCTCGTCCGTGTAACGCGCCTGGTGGTGCGCCTCATAGCGGTCCCGGAGCCCGCGCAGGATCGCCACCGCGTCCTCCGGCGTCGGCTCCGGCACCAGAATCGGCTGGAAACGCCTGGCCAGCGCCGCGTCCTTCTCGATATAACGTCGGTGCTCCTCCAGCGTGGTGGCGCCGATCACATGCAACTCGCCCCTGGCCAGCGCCGGTTTGAGGATATTGCCGGCATCCATCGCACCGCCCTCACCGCCGCCGCCCCCGGCGCCCACCACCGTGTGCAGCTCGTCGACAAAAACGATCACCTGGTCGGACTGGGCGCGGATCTCGTCGATCAGCCCGGTCAGCCGCTCCTCGAAATCACCCCGATAGCGGGTGCCCGCCACCAGCGCCGAGAAGTTGAGCTGCACCACCCGTCGGCCCAGCAGGCTGTCCGGCACATCGCCGTCGACCATCCGCTGTGCCAGCCCCTCGACCACCGCTGTCTTGCCCACGCCGGCCTCGCCGATCAGCACCGGGTTGTTCTTGCCCCGGCGGGCCAACACCTCCACCGTCTGCTCGATCTCCCGCTCCCTGCCGATCACCGGATCGATCTCGCCGGCCTTGGCCATCTCGCTCAGATCCCGGCCGTAGCGGTCGAGGTTCGGCGTCCGACTCCGGTCCGAAGGGCGCGGCGTGCCCGCCCGCTCGGGAACCTGCCCGCCGCCCTGACCAGCCGGCGGGCCCGAGAAGGACGGATCGAACCTGACGGCGTCCAGGGTCCGGCCGGCCGCCGAGTCCTTGTTGGCGGCCAGCGCCAGCAGCAGATGCTCGGGGCCGATATAGCTCGCGCCCGAGGCCAACGCCACCCGGTGCGCGTCCAACAGCGCTCGCTTCGCCGCCGGACTCACCGACAGCGAACTGCGCGCCCCACCCTCCCCCCGGCCCCCCGCGTGCTGGTCGATCTCCTCGGCCAACGCGTCGGGATCGGCGCCCGACCTGGCGACCATGCCCCGGGTCGGCTCGGTGACCAACGCGACCCGCAGCAGATGCTCGGTGTCCAGATCGTCACTGCCGTGCCGCGCCGCATAGGAGGCCGCGCCCGAGACCAACTGCCAGGCCGGCTCGCTCATCAGCCGCAGGAAGTCGTGCGTGCCACGGTCAGGACGCGCCCCGCCCAGGGGCGCGCCGCCGCCGAAGAGCCGCGCCAGGTACTCCCCCAGCGGATCGCGGCCGAAGTCGTCAGGATCCAATGGATTCGTCATCGCTGCCACCCGTCGACCGGCGCCTGGCCGGAATCGCTTGTGCTGGACGTGTGCCAGCGCCGAGTTCCCCGCCGGCGCCGATCCACACTGATCCATACCGATCAGCGCCGATCGCCGGCGGGTGTCCTCGTGGCGGGGGCGGGTCAGCCGTGCGGGGGCGAGCAGGTGACCGAGGACTGACAGGTGTAGCCCCTGCCCTTGCAGTGCCAACAGCGATGCGGCGCGACCACGCCCTCGGCCTCGCCGGTATCGGAGAGATAGAGCGTCTCGCGCACATCCATACGTTCACCGCCACAGCCTCGGCACCGTGGGTGCGGGCCCGGGCAGCATCTTGTTCGCCATCTTCGGTTCATGGTGGCCTTCCGCATCGGTGGGGTCGATCGGGGGGCGTTGATCGGTGAGGGTGTTTTTCGGGTGTTCGGTGGGGTGTTCGGCGGGACGTTCGGTGGGGGGTGCTCGGTGAGGGTGTTCGGTGACGGGTTGCTCGGTGGCTCGGTCGCTCCGTGGGGAGTAGGGGGGCTCCCGACGGGGTACTCGGCCGGGTTGCCGTCCGGGGACGGTGATCCCGGTCGCCTCCTACCCGGTCAGCGGCGTCGGACCCCCATCCGACCTTCGTACACTTGTGTAGATGTTGTCGATGTCGGCCACACTCCCCTCCCCCTCGCAGGAGATCGACGATCCCCTGCTGAGCCGGGCCGGCGTCAGCCTGTGGCTCAAAAGGGACGACCTCATCCATCCGCTGGTCCCGGGCAACAAATGGCGCAAACTGCTCCCCAATCTGCGCGCCGCCCGGGCCGCCGGCCATCGCCGGCTGCTCACCTTCGGCGGTGCCTACTCGCACCACCTCACCGCCGTGGCCGCCGCGGCCGCCGCCACCGGCTTCGACTCCGTCGGCCTGGTCCGCGGCGACGAACTCGCCACCGCGCCCCGCAACCCGGCGCTGGCCAGGGCCGAACGGGACGGCATGCGGCTGGAGTTCCTGAGCCGCGCCGCCTACCGGGAGACGCTGCGCGCCCTGGACGAGCCGGCCACCCGAGGCCGGTTGGCCGAGCGGTTCGGCGCCGCCCATGTGCTGCCCGAGGGCGGCTCCAACGCGCTGGCCGCGCGCGGCGCGGCAGAGATCGTCGACGAGCTGGCCGCCCAACACCCCGGCGGCCTCGGCCCACGCGATCTCGTCTGCTGCCCCGTGGGCAGCGGCGGCACGCTGGCCGGCATCGCGGCGGCCCTGCCGCCGGGCGCGCACGCGCTGGGGGTCGCGGTGCTGCGCGGCGCGGCGGGGTATCTGGAATCCGAGGTCGCCGCGCTGCACCGCGCCGGATGGGGGCGGGAGTTCCCCCGCTGGACGATCGACCACGACCACCACGGCGGCGGCTATGGCCGCATACCCCCCGAACTGGCCGACTTCACGGACGACTTCGAGCGGACGCACGGCATCCGCCTCGAACGCCGCTATGTGGCGAAGACGCTGCGCTGCCTGTACGAACGCACCGCCAGGGGCCGTTTCCCCCGGGGCACCCGGCTCACCGCCGTCGTCACCGGGCCCCCGACGGACGTCGACTGACCGGCCCCTGGGCACCGACCGGCCCCCGGGGACCGGCCGCCTGGGCTTCCGCTACGGCGCGGTGATCCGGATCTTGGACTGGCCGTGCGGGAGTTGTTCCCAGTCGTCCATGAACTGGGCCTTGAGGCCATGGCGTTCGGCGAGCGCCACCAGCGTCTCGGTGCGGTAGTAGAAGTCCTCGCGCAGCACCTGGTGTTCGCGGCCCTCGGTGCGGTCGTAGGTGAAGTCGAAGATGCCGTCCGGGGCCAGCAGTCTGCCGACATGGCTCAGGCACTCGTCGATCACCTCGATCGGGGAGTGCGAGAAGACGCTGTGCGCGTGCACCACGTCGAAGTGCCCGCTGGGCAGAAAGTCGAAGGTCAGGTCGCCGCTGATGGTCAGATAGGGCAGCTTGGCCTGCAACTCGTAGCTGACCAGCGTCTTCTTGGCGCTGATCAGGATGTCGGGCGAGATGTCGATGCCGTAGTAGTGGCCTGGCTCCAGATAGTCGATGAAGCGCCAGCCGGCGCGCAGGTTGCCGCAGCCGATGTCGAGCATGCGCTGGTCGGGCCTGAGCCCGTGCCGCCTGAGGTAGTCGAACTGCATCAGCCCCAGCGCCAGCCAGCGGTCGTGGTTGCGACTGCCCACCGCCGCCTCCGGGTCGCGGCCCGCGTCCGAGGCCATCACCGCGCGGTAGTAGGAGACATGGTCGCGGTGCTTGGCGCGGAGCCACAGATCCCGGGCGGTCCGGCGCAGATAGGGCACCACCCGCTCGGGGTGGCGGGTCGCGTAACGCACCTTGTGCACGACGCTGGACCGGTTCACGTTCAGTTTCTTGTACCGATGGCCCTGCATGTGGTGCTCGCTCTCCTTGGCGTTCCGTTTACGTTCCGTTGGCGTTCCGACGGTTGCGGATGCCTGGCAGCTTGGTTCACGGTGACCCTCGCGCCCGGAAGGCGCGCAGCGAACCGCCCGGTTCGCCACCTCGGCGGTGACGGTCGCGTCGGCGTTGACGGGGAGGGGGCATACCCCCGGCGGGTACATTGGGGAGGGTTCGCGGGGGAGCGCGAATCAGCCACGCGAGAGGGCCAGTTGCGGAACCGGAACGAGGTCACCGGCTCGGCTGACGAAATAATCGGGTGGCCGGCGGAGTCGATACCGGAGTCGATATCCGGAGTCGGAGCGAGGGGGACCGGGCCGAGTGGTCGGCCCGGCGGAGGCGAGGGGGAAGACGGTGAGCAAGGAACTGCACGAGTGGCTGGTGTCCAAGAAGGCGGCTTTTCGCGGCGCGCCCTACCGGGACGCCAGCATGGCGATGTGTGCCCTGGTGGCCAGCGCGGACGGCAGTGTGCACGCCGCGGAGCGCAAGCGCGTGGAGTCGTTGATCGCCGGACACGAGCGGCTGAAACACTTTCCGCCCGATCAACTGCTGAGGCTCTTCAACCGGCATATCGACCGCCTCGCGCGCGACTTCCGCTGCGCCCGGGGCGGGGTGCTCAGGGAGATCGCCAAGGTGCGCGACCAGCCGGAACTGGCCCGGGCGGTGATCCGCACCGGGGTGGTGATCGCCGGAGCCGACGGACACTACGCCCACGCGGAGCGGCAGGTGATCCTGGAAGTCTGCGACCTGCTGAACGTCTCGCCCACCGAGTTCGGCCCGTGAACGCCGGCTGACGCGCCGCCGCCCCCCTCGCCGGGGGCGGCGACGCGTCAGCCGTCAGCTCACTTCGACGGCTTGCGGAGGCTGAGGTGCAGCTCCCGGAGCCGGGCCTCGGAGACCTCGTTGGGCGCGCCCATCAGCAGGTCCTGGGCGTTGCCGTTGAGCGGGAAGGCGATGGTCTCGCGGATGTTGGGCTCGTCGGCCAGCAGCATCACGATCCGGTCCACACCCGGGGCGATCCCGCCGTGCGGCGGCGCGCCGTAGTGGAAGGCGCGCAGCATGCCGCCGAACTCGCGCTCGACCTCCTCCTTGCTGTAGCCGGCGATCTCGAACGCGCGGTACATGATCTCCGGCTCGTGGTTCCTGATCGCGCCCGAGGACAGCTCGATGCCGTTGCAGACGATGTCGTACTGCCAGGCCAGCACGTCCAGCGGATCCTTCTCCGCCAGCGCTTCGAGGCCGCCCTGCGGCATGGAGAACGGGTTGTGCGAGAACTCGACGGCGCCGGTGTCCTCGTTCCGCTCGTACATCGGGAAGTCCACGATCCAGCAGAAGCGGAAGACGTTCTCCTCGAAGTGCCCGGCGCGCTTGGCGGCTTCGACCCGGACCGCGCCCATGATCTTGGAGACCTCGTCGAACGCGCCGGCGCCGAAGAAGATCGCCGTGCCCGGCCCGGCCTTCAGCCGACCGGTGAGCGCCGCCACGTTCTCCTCGGTGAGGAACTTGGCGATCGGCCCGCTGAGCGCGCCGTCCTCGCCGACCCGGACCCAGGCCAGGCCCTTGGCGCCCTGGGCGATGGCGAACTCGCCGAGCTGGTCGAAGAACTTCCGCGGCTGGGCCGCCGTGTCGGGCACCGCCAGGGCCCGCACATGCTTGTCGGCGAACGCCTTGAACCCGGAGCCGGCGAAGACGTCCGAGACATCCACCAGCTCCAGCTTGGCCCGCAGATCCGGCTTGTCGGAGCCGTACCTGAGCATCGCCTCACGGAACGGGATGCGCGGGAACGGGGAGGTGACATGCCGGCCGCCGCCGAACTCCTCGAACAGCTCCGTCATCAGCTTCTCGACGACGGTGAAGACATCCTCCTGCTCGACAAAGCTCATCTCGACGTCGAGCTGGTAGAACTCGCCGGGCGAGCGGTCGGCGCGGGCGTCCTCGTCGCGGAAGCAGGGCGCGATCTGGAAGTACCGGTCGAAGCCGGCGACCATCAGCAGCTGCTTGAACATCTGCGGCGCCTGCGGCAGCGCGTAGAACGTGCCGGGGTGCAGCCGGGAGGGCACCAGGAAGTCGCGCGCCCCCTCGGGGGAGGTAGCCGAGAGGATCGGCGTTGACAGCTCGGTGAAGCCGAGGTCCGTCATCTTGCCGCGAATGGCCGAGATCACCCGCGAGCGCAGCATGATGTTGCGGTGCATCCGCTCCCGACGCAGATCGAGGAAGCGGTACTCAAGCCGACGCTCCTCGTTCACCCCGTCGTCGGCGTTGATGGTGAACGGGATCTGGTCGGCCGCGCCCAGCACCTCGACCGCGGCGACCTCCACCTCGATCTCCCCGGTGGCCAGCTCCGGGTTGACGTTCTCCGCGCCGCGCTCCACCACCCGGCCGTCGATCCGCAGCACCGACTCCTTGCTCAGCGAGCTCAGCCGCTCCAGGACCGCGTCGGCGCCGGGGGCGTCCGGGTGGACCACCAGCTGCGTGATCCCGTAGTGGTCCCGCAGGTCGATGAAGAGGATGCCGCCCAGGTTCCGGCGATTGTGCAGCCAACCGGCGAGCCGGACATCGGAGCCGATGTCAGCCGAACGCAGTGCGCCGCAGGTGTGGGACCGGTACCGATGCATCGTGAGTCCAAGTCGTCAACGAGATTCCGGGGAACGGGCCTCAGACTACCGTTGCCCGCTGACACACCGCCCCGGCGTATCCAGCCCGGCGAAGCCCGACGAAACAGCATAGATTCGCAGATATGCGCACCGAGGACGTGCTGGCCGCCGCCGGGGTCGGGGTGTGGACCTGGGACGACGCCAGGGGCGTCGTCACCATGGACGCCGTCGCCGCCGAGTTGTTCGGGCTGGCCAGGGAGCCCGTGGTGCTGACCGAGGCCACCGTCCGGGCCCGGATCCATGTCGAGGACTTCACCGTGATCGAACGGGTGGTCGCCCTCGCGGCCAGCGACGAGGAGGAGGCGGGCAAGGCCAGAGAGGTCGAGTTCCGGCTGGTCGGCACCGACAACGAGGTGCTCGCCCGGCTCCGCAGCCGGGTGCGCACCATCGACCCCAGCGGCGGCACTCCGACGCCAGGGGCGGGCTCGTTGTCCCTGGTCGGCATCATGGTCGAGGCCACCCCCTCCGATCAGCGGGAGCTGGGCGGCGACTGGGAGACCACCCGCGCCAGGGAGACCTTCGTCCTGCGCACCGGACAGGCGCTGTCCGAGGCCAACAGCGTGCACGAGGTGCTGCGGGTGGTCGCCACGCTCACCATGCCGGGCTTCACCCCGGACGGCGTCGCCGTCTACGATCGGCAGGGCGACCATCTGCGGATGCTGGAGTACCAGGGCCGCGAGCTGGACTTCACCGCCCTGGGCTTCCCGATGCCGATGGACAGCGACTATCCGGCGGTCGAGGTGATCCGCACCGGGCGCGCCGTCTATGTGTCCTCGCCCGAGGAGTACGCCGAGCGCTATCCGCATATCTGGCCGGTGATCGCCCCGCTGCAGCGCAGCTCCTGGGCCTATCTGCCGCTGGTGGTGGCCGGCCGCACCATCGGCGTCTGGCTGGCGGCCTTCGACTACCAGCTGGAGTTCAGCTGGCAGGAACGCGCCACGTTCAGCAGCATCGCGCGGATGGCCGCCCAGGCGCTCTCCCGGGCCACCCTCAACGACACCGAACGCGAACTGTCGGCCGACCTCCAGCACGCCATGGGCCCCAGCCCCATGCCCAGGGTGCCGGGCCTCGCGATCGCCGCCCGCTATGTCCCCACCGGCGCCGGACTGCAGGTGGGCGGCGACTGGTACGACGTGATCCCGCTGCCGTCGGGACGGGTGGCCCTGGTCATCGGGGACGTCCAGGGCCACGATGTGCGGGCCGCCGCGCTGATGGCGCAGCTGCGGATCGCGCTGCGCGCCTACGCCTCCGAGGGACACCACCCGGACGCGGTGCTCACCCGCGCCTCGCGCTTTCTCGCCGCGCTCACCCCCCAACCGCCCGAGGGCCTGGGCCCGGACGAGCGGGACGTTCCCGAGCAGCCCTCGGCGCCCAGCGACAGCAGGTTCGCGACCTGCCTCTATGTCGAGGCCGACCCCCGCTCCGGCACCTTCGACATGGCCCGCGCCGGCCACCCCGAGCCCGCGTTGCTCCTCGACGACGGCGCGATGCAGCCACGCCCGACGGACGGCGGGCCGCCGCTCGGCGTCGACCTGAGCATGGACTACCCGGTCACCCGGGTGAACCTGCAGCCGGGACAGACGCTGCTGCTCTGCACGGACGGGCTGTTGGAGACGGGCAGACGGGATCTCGACGCCGGCTGGGAGCGGATCCGCCGCGTCGTCGCCGGACTCCCGGGATCGGGCCTCGAACAGCTGGCGGACAGCCTGATCGAGTCCGTGCACATCGCGGAGGACGAGGGCCAGGACGACGGCCACCACGGGAACGAGGACGATATCGCGCTGTTGCTGCTGCGCCGCGAGGAGACCGGCCGCGAGGTGCCGCGCGGCGGCACCCCGGTGCGTCGTTTCGTGCTGAACGTGGGCCAGTCGGAGCCGGCCAGGATCGCCCAGGCCCGCAGCCAGCTGACCGGTCTGCTGCACGACTGGAAGGACCACGACGTGGTGCACGGCGCGGCGCTGATGCTCTCCGAGATCCTCACCAACGTGCTGACCCACACCGACGGGGACGCGCTGATGGTCGCCGAGGTCAGCGGGGTGGTCGGGGACCGTCGGCTGCGCGTCGAGGTGACCGACGCCAGCGACAAGCTGCCACACCGCAGGGAGCCGGGCGAGCTGGCGTCGTCCGGCCGTGGCCTGCTGCTGATGGAGGCCCTGGCCGACTCCTGGGGCGCCCATCCACGCGGCGACGGCAAGACCACCTGGTTCGAGCTGGGCGAACACTCGACGGCGGGCCGGGACTGACCCGGCCCGCCGTCGCCCCCAGTCCTCGCCCGGCACCCGGCCGAGCCGCCCGGCCCCGGCGCCGCCCCGTCCGGCGAGCACACGGGCCGGCGCGTCGAAGTCCTGCCGCCAGGGCGACGACAGCCCGGCGTCGACCCCGACCCGGACGGCTCCCGCGCGGCGCTCCTCGCCGATCTGCTCGGCTCCCGCCCGCCCCTGACCGTCAGGGCGTCCGCTCCGGCTCGCCGAGTGGGGGGACGCTCAGCAGGACGCGGTAGGAGTGCACCTCGTCGGGCTCGCCGACGCGGCGGCGTTCGGCTTCGACCCAGGCGTGGGCGGCGAAGGGCGGGGTGCGGACTCCGCTGCACCACGTCGGCCACACGCCGCGCATCCGGCACAGCAGCACCGTGGCCAGGGAGCGCTGGAGGCAGTACGTGCCGGCGCAGCGGGTGGAGGTCGTCGTCACATGGCTCCGGGCACGCAGTGTCTCCTCGTGGGTCGCGGGGGTCGCGCGGTTCCGTAGAACGCGCAGGACGGCGACGATCCGCCTGGGGGGCTGGCGTGCCAGCAGCCGTGCCGCGAGCACCACCAGGTGGACGGGGACGCGGCGGAGCAGGGACGGGCGTTCGCCGGAGATGTCCAGGATCTGGCTCACGACGCGTTCCCCGCCTCGATCAGCCGGGCGCGGGTGAGCTGGTCCACGAGCGTGCGGATGTCCTCGGCCGCCCGGTCCGCGGTGACGGGCTGTTTCCGGGAGAGTTCCGCGGCGATCCGTTCCACCGCGGCGCCGCCGAGCAGGCCGCGGACGATGGCGGCGCCGGTGGCGTTGAGCTGCCAGTAACGGCCGCGGCGGCTGTCCAGGAGGACCAGGCCGTCCTCGGTGTCGCAGCTGACGACATCAGGACTCAGTCGCGGGCTCGGGCTCATGGGTGTGCTCCTCCAGGTAGCGCGGGGCGGGGTGCCGTTCGAGGGCGCGCAGCCAGGATTCGAGGGTTACCGAGGCCTCGGCGGGGGGACCCTCGTGGGCGGGCAGCGTGCCGGGGCTGAGCCAGGCGCGGGCCAGGGCGCGTGGCTCGGCCAGCCCGGCGGCGACCAGACGCGAGTCCTCCAGCCAGCCGGCGAGGGTGCGCCGGTGAACCCGCATGCCCCGATGCCACTCCGGGGTGGCGTTTCCCTTCGTGGTGCGGTCCAGCAGTGGCTGCGGGACGATCCCGCGCATGGCGGTGGCCAGCAGCGGCTTGTACGCCCAGGGGGTCGTGGCCTCGTGCGGTCGCACCCGCAGGCAGGCTTCGAGGATGGCGTCGTCGCAGAAGGGCATGTCCAGCGCGATGCCCAGGCGGTCGTAGAGCAAGGCGACCCGTCCGGACTGCTGGGCCATGTACAGCCACAGGTGCCTCCCGCGGGTGTCCGCCAGCGGCTGGGTGCGGGTGGCCGCCTCGCGCAGCAGCCCGGCGGTCGACTCCCGTGCCTGGTCCGTGGCCCAGTGCGGGAGGGACATCGCCAGGCCCCAGCCGAGCCTGACATCGCCGGCCGGTCCGCGGTCCCCCGTGACGCGTCCGGCCTCGGCGGTGAGCCAGGCCCCGAACGGGCGCCGGTCGGCCAGTGCCCGGACCGTGGCCGTGCGGGGCCAACGCTCCTTGGCGGCGTAGGCGGCCAACTGGCGTGTCGCGCGCCGCGGTTCGCGCCGCAGCAGATCGTGCAGGTACGAGGGCGGCGGGATCACCAGCTGGTCCCCGCCCTGTCCGCACAGCCGCCGCGTCACCCCGTACGCGTGCGCCACACCGGCCAGATGCTCCTGCTGGGCCCGGTCGCGGATGCCCAGCGTCGGCTCGTCCTCCGGCTCGCCTTCGTCGAGGCCGGTGTAGTACGAGGGCAGCTCGGTGGCATCGAAGACCAGGTGTGGGGTGTCGGACGGGAGCCCGGCGGCGGCGCGGCGCGCGTAGGCGACGTCCTCGTCACCCGGCGCACCCGGGTCCAGTGTCAGGGTCACCAGCTCCGCGCCCGCCTCCGCGGCCAGGAAGCACAGCGAGGTCGAGTCCATACCGCCGGAGAGGTCGGCAGCCCACCGCCGGCCGGGCGCCACCCGTGCGCGCACCGCCGCGCGCAGGGCCTCTCGAAGGCCCTCCGCGCCCTCGGCGAGGGGGAGTTCGGACTCCGGGGGCTGCCACCAGCGGCGTTCGGCGGCTTCGCCCGCGCGTTCCAGCAGGACGGCCTGCCCCGGGGGTACGGCCCGGACGCCCTCGAAGAACGACGCCTGATCGAGAGGGAACGGAGGCGTTGCCACCGAGACGAGCCGCGAGGCCACCTGGCGGAGGTCCACCGCGGCCCCGGTGAACCGGGCGAGGGTACGGGCGCGGTCCGCGACGACGGTGACGCCGTCCACCTCGGCGCGGTGGAGCCGCCGGCTGCCGGACGCCGTACCCCGGGCGTACACCCGGCCCGCCACCGAGGCGAGCAGGAAGTGGTCGCCCGCGCTCCCCCGGACGGCCGTCTCCACATCGGAGACGGCGCGTACGGCCCGTGCGCGCCCGCGCAGTCGCTCGGTGTCCAGCGTGCTGACCCCCAGGACGGCGAGCCGCACGTCACCCGCCTCGGCGAGGCGTGCCGCGGATGCGTCCCAGCAACCGGCCAGCCAGGGACGTCCGGAGGCGTGCCGGACCACCTGGCAGCCGGTGTTCCGGACGCGCTCGAAGACGGCGGACGCCGCCTCGTGGTCCGGAAGGACCACGAACCAGCGTCCGCCCACGGAATGACCCATCAGGTCAGACGAGGGGGCGGAACCCGGAGAAGTCCCACCAGTGGCCGATCCCGCCCTGAGTCATCTCGGTGTAGCCGCCGGCCTCGGCCAGCACCGGGGCCTCGTAGACCTCGGTCTCCTCGATCTCCAGCTCTCGTTCCATGGCATACCTTCCTTCCACGCGACGGGCATGCGCCGGGCGGTGAGCGGCAGCCGTCCCGCACCGCGCCTGCTGACGACTCAGTGTGAGGGGCGCCGCTTTCGTCGAGCTTTCACTATCCGCAGGAACGCACTTTCACCAGGACAGCCTTGGAGGTCGCGCAGCTGGGCGGGCGCTCATGGGCGTCGCTCGGGGCGCTCGTCCCAGCGGCGGGTGGTCCAGGCTTGGCGGATCAGGCTACGGATGGTGATGATCGTGTCCGCGAGGTCGAAGAAGGCGTTCCGCCAGGCGTGCATGCGTGCGTGCGCTCGCCACGCCACCGCTGGCTCGGCGCCTTCTCTCCCTTGTGCGCGATGCGGCCGTGCACATCGCGGGCGGCGAGTCGTGGCGGTTCGCCCCGCCTATCACTGAGCGGTGGTCTCAGCCCTGCGCCGGCCCCTCCGCGTTCATGCCGTGGACGGTGGGAACGGTGCCGAGGCGGCCCTTTTGGAAGTCCTCGAAGGCTTGTTGGAGTTCGTCGCGGGTGTTCATGACGAAGGGGCCGTAGTGGGCCATGGGTTCGCGGATGGGTTGGCCGCCGAGGAGGATGACGTCGAGGTCGGGGGTGTGGGCGTCCTGTTGGTCGTCGGCGCGGATGGTGATCGAGTTGCCCTTGCCGTAGACGGCGGTCTGGCCGGTGTGGATGGGGCGACGGTCGGGGCCTGCGGTGCCGCGGCCGGCGAGGGTGTAGGCGAGGGCGTTGAAGTCCTCGCGCCAGGGGAGGGTGAGTTCGGCGCCGGGGGCGAGGGTGGCGTGGATGAGGGTGATGGGGGTGTGGGTGGCGCCGGGGCCGGCGTGGCCGTCGAGTTCGCCGGCGATGACGCGGAGCAGCGCGCCGCCGTCGGGGCTCGTGAGCAGGCCGACGCTGGTGCTGCGGAGGTCCTGGTACTTGGGGGCCATCATCTTGTCCCTGGCCGGCAGGTTGACCCACAGCTGGATGCCGTGGAAGAGGCCGCCGGACATGACCAGGGACTCGGGCGGCGCCTCGATGTGCAGCAGTCCGGAGCCGGCGGTCATCCACTGGGTGTCGCCGTTGGTGATGGTCCCGCCGCCGCCGTGGCTGTCCTGGTGGTCGAATATCCCGTCGATGATGTAGGTGACGGTCTCGAAGCCGCGGTGCGGATGCCAAGGGGTCCCCTTGGGCTCACCCGGGGCGTATTCCACCTCGCCCATCTGGTCCATCATGATGAACGGGTCGAGGTGGCGGTAGTTGATGCCGGCGAAGGCGCGGCGGACGGGGAAGCCCTCGCCCTCGTAGCCGGTGGGGGCGGTCGTCACGGCGAGCACGGGGCGCGCCACGGCGCCGGCGGGGGCGGCCACGCGAGGCAGGGCCAGGGTGTTCTCGACGGTGATGGCAGGCATGGCAAACAACCTCCTCGAACGGCGTTCCGGTGGGAACGTGTGTCCGAGGTTAGTTGAATAATCAACTTTAGTCGAGGGGGTGGGCCTCGGCTCAGCCGTAGAGTCTGCGCATCGTGTACTCGACCATCTCCTCGACCGACTTGGCGTCGAGCACCAGCCGGTGCTCGCCCTCCATGTCCAGCGCGAAGCCGTAGCCGCTCGGCAGCAGGTCGAGCACCTCGCCGCCGGTCACCGTGAAGTGGCGCGACTCCTTGCCCGCGTAGCGGCGCAGCTCCTTGAGCGAGGTGAACAGCGGGATCACCGGCTGCTGGGTGTTGTGGAGCGCCAGGAACCCCGGGTTCTCGCCGCGCGGGCAGTAGATCTTGGCGGCGAGGAAGGTGTCGTGGAACTCCTCGCTCGACATCGCGCCCGAGGTGTAGGCGCGCAGCGCGTCCGCCAGCGTCGGGGGCGCCGGCGGCCCGGCCTGGGCCGGGGGCGGTGGCTGCTGTTGCTGCTGCTCGGGGTAGTAGCTCTGGCCGCCGTAGCCAGCGACCGGCTGCTGAGGCGCACCATAGGGTTGCTGTCCCGGATAGCCGGGCTGCTGGTCGTAGCCATACATGTCGGAAAGACTACTGACTCACACTTGACCGGTTTCCGCTTGCTTCTTATTACCAGTGGGTAGCATCATGGCGTTACTTACCGGTACCACCGCCAGCTACGGAGTCGTCGTCATGGGGCACTACAAGTCCAATCTCCGCGACATCGAGTTCAACCTGTTCGAGGTCCTGGGAAGGGACGCCGTCTATGGCAGCGGCCCGTTCTCGGAGACGGACACCGACACCGCGAGGAGCGTGCTCGCCGAGATCACTCGCCTCGCGGAGAACGAGCTTGCCGAGTCCTTCGCCGACGCGGACCGCAATCCGCCGGTGTTCGACCCCACGACCAACACGGCGCCCGTCCCCGAGACGTTCCGTCGCTCCTACCGCGCCTATATGGACGCCGAGTGGTGGCGGATGGGCATCGGCGAGGAGCTGGGCGGGATGAACGCGCCGCGCTCCCTGGTGTGGGCCGCCGGCGAGAACGTCCTCGGCTCCAACCCGGCCATCTGGATGTACGCCTCCGGCCCCAGCTTCGGCCGCGTCGTCTACGACGAGGGCACCGAGGAGCAGCGCAAGATCGCCCGGCTGATGGTGGACCGCGAGTGGTCCTCCACCATGGTCCTCACCGAGCCGGACGCCGGCTCCGATGTGGGCGCCGGGCGCACCAAGGCGATCCGCCAGGACGACGGCACCTGGCATATCGAGGGCGTCAAGCGCTTCATCACCTCGGGCGAGCACGACCTCACCGAGAACATCATCCATCTGGTGCTGGCCCGCCCCGAGGGCCACGGCCCCGGCACCAAGGGCCTCTCCCTCTTCGTGGTGCCCAAGTACGACTTCGACTGGGACACCGGCGAGTTGGGCGAGCGCAACGGCGTCTACGCCACCAATGTCGAGCACAAGATGGGCCTGAAGGTCTCCAACACCTGCGAGGTCACCTTCGGCGCCAACCATCCGGCCAAGGGCTGGCTGCTCGGCGAGAAGCACGACGGCATCCGTCAGATGTTCAAGGTCATCGAGCTGGCCCGGATGATGGTGGGCACCAAGGCCATCGCCACCCTCTCCACCGGCTACCTCAACGCCCTTGAGTACGCCAAGGAGCGGGTGCAGGGCGCGGATCTCACGCAGTTCACCGACAAGACCGCCCCGCGCGTCACGATCACCCACCACCCGGATGTGCGCCGCTCGTTGATGACGCAGAAGGCGTACGCCGAGGGCATGCGTTCGCTGGTCCTCTACACCGCCAGCGTGCAGGACGAGATCGTCGTCAAGGAGGCCGCCGGCGAGGACACCAGCGCGGAGAACGCGCTGAACGACCTGCTGCTGCCGATCGTCAAGGGCTATGGCTCGGAGCGCTCGTACCAGCAGCTGGCCGAGGCCCTGCAGACCCTCGGCGGCTCCGGGTACCTCCAGGAGTACCCGATCGAGCAGTACATCAGGGACGCCAAGATCGACACCCTCTACGAGGGCACCACGGCGATCCAGGGCCAGGACTTCTTCTTCCGCAAGATCGTCCGCAACCAGGGCGTGGCGCTCAGCGGGGTCGCCGAGGAGATCAAGAAGTTCCTCGCCGAGGCCCCGGGCGGCGAGGAGCTGGCCGCCGCCAGGGAGCAGCTGGGGCGCGCGGCGTCCGAGCTTGAGGCCCTGGTCGGCGTTCTCCTCACGGAGTTGGCGGCCACCGAGAAGGATGTCCGCTCGCTCTACAAGGTCGGCCTCAACACCACCTCGCTGCTGCTGGTCTCCGGCGATGTGATCGTCGGTTACCTGCTGCTGCGCGGTGCCGCGGTCGCGGCGGCCAAGCTGCCCTCGGCCTCGGCCAAGGACATCCCGTTCTACCAGGGCAAGATCGCGGCGGCCCGGCACTTCGCCGCCACGGTGCTGCCGTCGGTCGCGGTCGCCCGGGGCATCGCCGAGGGCACCGACCTCTCCCTGATGGATCTGGACGAGGCCGCCTTCTGAGCCGTCCCGTCCCCCTCCTGGCCCGTCGCCCCGCTCCTCCCCCGTGGAGCGGGGCGACGCCCGTCGGGGCCCGTGCGGGGGCGGGGCCGGTGGGCCGGCGCGGGGCATTCGTATGCTGAGGGATATGAACGCTCCTTTCGACCGGGCTCACACAGATGAGCTGATGGGCTTCCTGGCGGGTTCCCCCTCCCCGTACCACGCGGTGGCGAGCGCCGCCCAGCGCCTGGAGAAGGCCGGCTTCCGGCAGGTCGAGGAGGCGGCGCCGTTCGACGGCACGGCCGGGGGCCGCTATCTGGTGCGGGGCGGCGCGCTGATCGCCTGGTACGTGCCCGAAGGCGCCGCGCCGAGCACGCCGTTCCGCGTGGTGGGAGCGCATACCGACTCCCCCAACCTGCGGATCAAACCGCATCCGGACGCGGGCACGCTGGGCTGGAAGCAGCTGGCCGTGGAGATCTACGGCGGCACCCTGCTCAACACCTGGCTCGACCGGGACCTCGGCGTCTCAGGGCGGCTGGTGCTGCGCGACGGCCGGCATGTCCTGGTGCGCGTCGACCGCCCGCTGCTCCGGGTGCCCCAGCTCGCCGTCCATCTGGACCGGCAGGTCAACGAGGGCCTGAAGCTGGACCGGCAGCGGCACATGATGCCGATCTGGGGCCTGGGCGGGCCCAGGGAAGGCGAGTTGATCGAGTTCCTGTCCGCCGAGGTCGGGGTCGCGCCCGGCGAGGTGCTGGGATTCGACCTGATGGCGCACAGCGTGGAGCCGCCGGCCTATCTCGGCCGGGACCGCGAGCTTCTGGCGGCACCCCGGTTGGACAACCTGCTCTCCGTGCACGCGGCGGTCGCCGCGCTCGGCTCGGTCGCGGGGAGTTCCCCGCGCCATATCCCGGTGGTGGCGGCGTTCGACCACGAGGAGACGGGCAGCCAGTCCGACACCGGTGCGGAAAGCCCCCTGCTGGGCTCCGTGTTGGCCCGTTCGGTGCGATCCAGGGGCGGCGGCCTGGAGGAGGAGGCGCGGGCGCTGGCGGCCTCGTTCTGCCTCTCCTCGGACACCGGCCACGCGGTGCACCCCAACTACCCCGAGCGGCACGATCCCGGGCACCACCCGATCGCCGGCGGTGGCCCGATCCTCAAGGTCAACGTCAACCAGCGCTATGCCACGGACGGTGCCGGACGGGCCGTCTTCGCCGCCGCCTGTGAGCGTGCCGGGGTGCCCTGGCAGTCCTTTGTCTCCAATAACGCGATGCCCTGCGGCACCACCATCGGCCCGATCACCGCGGCCCGCCACGGCATCGCCACGGTGGACATCGGCGCGGCCATCCTCTCGATGCACTCGGCGCGTGAACTCTGCGCGGCCAACGACCCGTTCCTGCTGGCCAACGCCATGGCGGCGTTTCTGGGCGAGGGCGCCGAGGAGAGCTGAGCCGCCGCCGGCGACGGGGCCCTGTGGCCGTGCTGACGAGGCCCCGTCGCCATTTGGTGAAACTCGTGCGCAACGGTGAGGTTACGGGGCCGGGGGGTGGCGCACTGCACGGCGTCGCCGCCCGGCCTCCGGCGCACCCCTTCAGTGGCTATGGGCGGCTTGGGCACCCTAGGATTCGTCTCCAGAAACCATTCACCGGCTACGCCCGCGCGGCGTACCGTGTGAACACCCAGCCAGCGACGAAACCGCCACGAGGGGTCCCGTGACCGTGCATTCGAGCCTGCAACCGTCTGTCGATGCCTGGACCCAGTCCATCGAGTCGATATCCGAGCTGGCGGCTTCGCTCGTTGACGGGGAGTGGAACCGCCCCACCGAACGCGTCGGTTGGTCGGTGCGCGACCTGGTGTCGCATGTGATCGGCGGCGAGTGCGAGGCGTTGGGCGACCCCCGGCCGATCCACACCCTGCCCCGGGACCTCTACCACGTCACCGACGAGACCAGCAGGTACAACGAGGTGCAGGTCGATGTGCGGCGGCACCACACCGGTCCCGAGATGACCAGCGAGCTGGAGTACACCATCATCCGCCGCTCCCGGCAGCTGCGGAACGAGCGCCGTGGCGCCTCGGATCTGATCTCCCATCCGCTGTACGGGAAGATCCCGCTGGCGGACTATCTGGAGCTGCGGGTCTGTGATGTCTGGGTCCACGAACAGGACTTGCGGCGCGCGTTGGGCCAACCCACCACGCTGGACACGCCGGCCGCGCTGATCGCCCGCGATGTGCTGCTGCAGCGGCTGCCCAAGGTGGTCGCCGAGGACGCGGGGGCGCCCGTCAAGTCGGCCGTGGTCTTCGATGTGAGCGGCCCCGTCGAGTTCCTGCGCACGGTGCGGGTCGACGAGAACGGCAATGGCGCGGTCGACAGCAGCCCCTCGCTGGGCCCGTTGGTCACCTTCACGCTGGACTGGGAGACCTTCACCCGGGTGGTCACCGGACGGCTGCGCGGCAGACGCGCCGCCGAGAAGGTGCGGGTCGAGGGGGAACGACCGTTGGCCGACCGCATTCTGGCCAGCCTCGCCACCCCGTGGTGAGCGGGAACGACACTCTTCGCCGGGCGGGGCGTTTCACGTGAAACGCCCCGCTTGCCGCGCCGGTTGAACGCGCGGGTCGACGTCCCGACCGGGCGTGCGGTCAGTTGATCGGCTCAAGGCCGGTGGAGACGACCAACTGGATGTAGAAGCCGTCCTCTTCGGGGTCGTAGGGCTCGTTCGCCTCGGGCTCCTGGGCGACGACCATGCCATCGCCCTTCAGCGTCTCGTCCTTGTAGACGAGATCCTCGTCATAGGCCCAACCCGCGGCGCGCAGACAGTCCTTGACCGAGTTGATGTGGATGCCGTAGAAGTCCGGCATCATCACCGCGCCCTCGTGCTCGTCCTGGTTCCAGTGGTCGTTGGCGCCGGTGCACTTGCTGGTCTCGATCGTCTTCTCCGGGTCGCCCTCGACATAACGCCGCTGCGCGGGCTCGGTCTCCTCGCCCTGGCCGCCGTCGCCCCCCGGCTCCGGCTCTATCTCGGTGCCCTGACTGCCGCCGGAGCCGCCCGCCTGGGGGTCGTCGTCCTTGTCGTCCCCGCCGTTGACGATCACCACGATGGCTATCGTCGCGATCAGCGCGATGGCCGCCACCGCCGCCACCACCACCATCCAGGTGTTGCTGCCCTTGCCCGAGCCACCATCGCCCGAACCGCCCGCGCCCTGCCCCGTGTTCATCGTGTACGCGGGGGTGGCGCCCGGGCCGGGGGGCGGGGTCGCCGGGGCGCCCGCGTTGGGATAGCCGTAGCCGCCGCCGGGCGGCGCGTGCGGGGTCGGCGCATAGGGCGAGGGAGGCGTGCTTCCGGCGGCCGGCGTCGGGGCGCCGAACTGAGGGAAGACCGCCTGCGAAACGGCCGAACCGCTGTTGGTCGGGGTGTGCGCGTTGGGGTTGATCATCGGCGCCGCGCCGCTCAGCGTGCCGGCCACCTGGAGACAGGCGGTGCGGAACGCCTCGGCCGAGGGGAACCGCTCGTTGGGGTTCTTCCGCAGGGCCTGGGCCACGATCGCGTCCAGCGCCGGCGGCACCGAGGCGTTGATCGAGGAGGGCGCCGGGGGCTCCTCCTGGACATGCGCGTAGGCGATTGCCAGCGGCGAGTCCGCGTCGAACGGCAGCCGCCCGGTGAGGAGTTCGAAGAGCATCACCCCCACCGAGTAGAGGTCGGACCTGGCATCGACGCCCCGGCCCAGCGCCTGCTCGGGCGAGAGGTACTGCGGGGTGCCCACCACCATGCCGGTCTGGGTCATCGCCGTGACCCCGGACTGCATGGCCCTGGCGATGCCGAAGTCCATGACCTTCACCACGCCACGGCGGGTGAGCATCACATTGCCCGGCTTGATGTCGCGGTGCACCAGGCCCATCTCATGGCTGATGTCCAGCGCCGCCAGCACATCGGCGGTGATCCGCAGCGCCTTGTCGGCCGGCATCGCGCCATGGGCGGCGATATCCGCCTCCAACTCGTCGCGGAGCGGCCCGCCCTCGACGTACTCCATCACGATGTACGGCACCTGCGCGCCGTCCAGATGGTCCTCGCCGGTGTCGAAGACGGAGACGATGTTGGTGTGCGCCAGCTTGGCCACCGACTGGGCCTCGCGCTTGAAGCGCTCCCGGAAGGCGTCCTCCCGGCCCAGCTCGCTGTGCATGGTCTTGATCGCGACCTGCCGGTCGAGCATGGTGTCGTAGGCGAGGTGGACCGAGGCCATGCCGCCCGTGCCGAGCACGCTCCGCAGCTGGTACCGGCCGCCTCCCACCGCGCGCCCGGGAAAGTCGGCAGGCGGCTGCGCGTGGTCACTCATCCGACTGATCCCCCTAGGGCGGCGTCACTGTTGCTCCCGCACCGCCCCATTCGGACGGGGGTGCGCACCGCGCATCATACGAACTCGTTGTTTTCCGACCCCAGTCTGCCCCAGCACCCCGGGACGTCAAGCACGTTGTCCGTTCCGTGACCGGCGGCGATGGGCTCAATTTGTCAGCGCTACCCCGGAACGGGTTTGATGGCTGAGCGATCCAGCGACTACGGCGAGGACTGATGGCACAGGTGCGAGGCGCTGCCGGCTCCGGCGACGAGGAGTCGGAGCGGCCCGGCGACCAGGTGCCCGACTCCCCGGAACTGTGGGGCAACAACGGGTTGGTCGGCGAGGGCCGCTATCGGCTCACCGGCCGTCTCGGCCAGGGCGGCATGGCCGAGGTCTTCGCCGCCGAGGACGTGCGTCTCGGCCGCCCGGTGGCGGTGAAGCTGCTCCGCTCCGATCTGGCGCAGGACCCCATCTCCAAGGCCCGCTTCACCCGCGAGGCACAGTCCGTGGCCGGCCTCAACCACCATGCGGTGGTGGCCGTCTACGACTCGGGCGAGGAGCAGGTCGGCCGTCAGGTCGTCCCCTATATCGTCATGGAGCTGGTCAACGGCCACACCATCCGCGAGCTGCTGTTCGACTCCGAGGGTCCGCCGCCGCCCGAGCAGGCGCTGGCGATCGTCGCCGGAGTGCTGGAGGCCCTTTCCTACAGCCACCACCACGGCATCGTGCACCGCGACATCAAGCCGGCGAACGTGATCATCACCGAGACCGGCAGCGTCAAGGTGATGGACTTCGGCATCGCCCGCGCGCTGCACGGCGGCGGGCAGACCATGACCCAGACCGGCATGGTGATGGGCACCCCCCAGTACCTCTCCCCCGAGCAGGCGCTGGGCAAGGCCGTCGACACCCGCTCCGATCTCTACGCGGTCGGCTGTCTGCTCTACGAACTGCTCGCCCAGCGCCCGCCGTTCGTCGGCGAGACCCCGCTGGCCGTCGTCTACCAGCATGTCCAGGACCAGCCGAGGCTGCCGTCCGAGGTCACCCCGGGCTCGCCGCCGGAGCTGGACGGACTGGTGATGCGCTCGCTGGCGAAGGACCCGGACGACCGGTTCCAGACCGCGGAGGAGATGCGCGGTCTGGTGCAGTACGCGGCCCGGATGCTGGAGGAGCACGGCGGTCACACCGGCGGCCTGTGGAACACCGGCTCCGTCGCCCCGTCCAGCACCCCGCCGATGGGCACCCAGGCCGTCACCCAGGCCGGCCGGGCCAACACCCCGCCCACCGGCCATCTCACCGCGCCGCTGCTGCTCGGCGACCCGGCCGGCGATCCGTCCGACGAGGAGAGCGCCGCCGCCAGGCGCGGCCGGGCCAACCGGCTCAAGATGGTGCTCTTCGCCCTGCTCGCCGTGGTGGCCATCGGCACCGGCGTGCTGGTCGCCGCCAACCGTGACACCGACGGCGAGGCGCCGCCCGACCCGAACGAGACCACCGAACCGCCGGTCGACGAGCCCGAGGAGACGGAGCGGGAGACCGACGAGGACGAGGTCGAGCCCGAGGACACCTACGAGCCGCCGACGGACGACGGCTACTACCCGAGCGATCCGGGCGGCAGCCCGACCGAGAGCGACAGCGGGTCCCCGGACGAGACGGAGGAGCCTCCCCCGTCCGAGACCGAGGAGCCCGACGACCCCACCGAGCCCGAGACGCCGCCCACCACCCCGCCGGACGAGGACGCCGGCGGCACCACGGAAGGCGGCGACCCCGAGGGCGCCACGGGCGACAACACCGGCGACCCGGGCAACCCGAACGGCGCCGACAACGGGGGCGCGGACGGCGCGGACGTGAGCGGCCCCGGCGAGGGTGGCAACACGCCCTGACCGGTATGCCGCTTCTCACCACCCGGCCCACCCTCCCCAAGCACACCCTCACCGAGCTGCTGGGCCACTACCGCGCCGGCGAGCCGCTGAGCTGCGAGCCGATCACCGAGGGTCTGCTCAACCACGGCTACCGGCTGGCCACCACCAGGGGCCGGTACTTCCTCAAGCACCATCTGGACGGTGATCCCGAGGCGATAGCCCCGCTGGTCCGGCAGCACCGGGCGACCGCGGCGCTGGCCGATCTCGGCCTGCCCGTCGCCCCGCCGCTGGCGGACCGGGAGGGACGCACCGTGGCGGTGCACCGGGGGCGCTGCTACGCGCTGCACCCCTGGGTGGAGGGCAGGCACCGGGACGGTGCCCAGCTCAGCCCGGCCGAGAGCCGCCGGCTCGGCGCCCTGCTCGGGCGGGTGCACGGCGCCCTTGAGCAGGTGATAAGGCGTTCCCCCAGGCCGGGACCGGCGGAGCGGGCCGCCGTGGCGCCGCTGGAGACCCATGCGGTGATCGACCAGCTGCTGGCCCATATCAGGGCGCGCGCCCGCCGCACCGGCTTCGACGAGCTAGCCGAGCACCGGCTGTTGGAGCGCCGGGCGCTGCTGCGCACCCACGCCCATCTGCGCCCTGGCCCGGCCGAGGTGCCGGCCGAGGGCTGGGTGCACGGCGACTTCCACCCGCTGAACCTGCTCTACCGGGCGGAGGGCCCGGTGGAGCCCGTCGCCATCGTGGACTGGGACCGGCTCGGCGTGCAGCCCCGCGCCGAGGAGGCCGTCCGCGCCGCCTGCATCTTCTATCTCCGCCCGGACGGCGGACTCGCCCTGGGCAAGATCCGCGCCTATGCGCGGGCCTACCGGGAGGCGTCCGGCGCCTCCCCCGACGAGCTGGCCGCGGCCGTGCACCGGGTGTGGTGGGAGCGGCTGAACGACTTCTGGATGCTGCGCTGGCACTACGAGCGCGCGGACGGCCGCGCCGACCCCCAGTTCCCGGCCGCGTCCGCGCTGGTGGTCTGGTGGACCCGGCACGCCCGGGCGGTCAGGGACGCGTTCTGCGCCTGACGCCCGCCCGGCGGCAACGGGACCAGGGTCCCGGGGGAGACCGGGGGAAGACCGGGAGAAGACCCGGAAAGAGGGGACCTTCTGCCCGGTGTGGCGGGCGGCGGGGCGCGGCAGGCTGAAAGGTATGTCCCATGAGCTGGCCCATGCCCTCAGACTGCTGCCCCGGGTCCCGCACGGGCGCGCCGCCGCCACCGTGCGGGCGCTGCCCTGGGTGCTGCCCGCCAGCCATCTGGTGACCGGCGACCAGCTGCTGCTCCGGGTGCCGACGGCGCGGGGCGCCGCGCTGCCGCTGGACGGCACGGTGGTGGCGTACGAGGCCCATCACGAGGGGGACGCCGCCGGCTCCGCGCCCTGGCAGGCCCAGCTGGTCGGGATCGTCTCGGTCACCGACCCCGAGCGGGGCGCGCGTTCCGCGTTCCCGCCCGCGCCGCGCTACGCGCGCCATCCGGAGGCCACCTATCTCCGCCTCGCACCCCGATACGCCGCCGTGCACACGCCCTGACGTCAGCGTCGCTTCTGCTCCTGGAGCCGGGCGACATAGGCGGCGGCCTGGGACCTGCGTTCCATGCCCAGCTTGGAGAGCAGGCTGGAGACATAGTTCTTGATGGTCTTCTCCGCGAGATGCAGCTCCTGGCCGATGGCGCGGTTGGTGAGGCCGTCGCCGATCAGCGTGAGAATGCGGCGTTCCTGGTCGGTCAGCCGCTCCAGCTGTTCCTCGCGCTCGTCGCGTTCGCCCGACTCGCCGCCGCGCAGCTTCTCCAGCACCCGCCGAGTGGCGTCCGGGTCCAGCAGGGATTTCCCGGCCGCCACATCGCGCACGGCGGAGAGCAGTTCGTTGCCCCGAATGGCCTTGAGGACATAGCCGGAGGCGCCGGCCATGATGGCGTCGAACAGCGCCTCGTCGTCCGCGTAGGAGGTGAGCATCAGACATCTCACCCGGTCGTCGAGGGAGCGGATCTCCCGGCAGACCTCGACTCCGCTGCCGTCGGGCAGCCGCACGTCCAGCACCGCGACCTGGGGGTGGGCGGCCGGAATGCGGGCCAGCGCCTCGGCCGCCGTGCCGGCCTCGCCGACCACCTCGATATCGGGCTCCATCGCCAACAGCTCGTGCACACCGCGTCGGACGACCTCGTGGTCGTCCAGGAGAAACACGGTAATCACACCGTCTTCTGCGTTTTCGGGCACCTTGTCAGTTTTCCACAGGAGCGGCGCCCACGCCTTCCCGTGAACCCGTCGAGCGGGTTAACGTGCGAGGGACTCGATGCCCTGTGAGGCTTGGACCGGCGCATTTCCACGGCTGCCAACCGTTACTTGGATTTCCAGGTATTTGCGCAGGTCAGGGCCGCTTTCGCAGCTTGTGGACCCACTGGATACCGTGCTCTCATAGGCGGACGAGCGGGACAGGGAACGGGAAAGGTAACCGCTCGGTTCCCGTCCGCCGCACCCAACCCCGTGCGCCGTACGGACCGGGCGAGCCGCACTGGTCGCCCGGCGGACCCCGGGGGCCGGACGGACCGACGGAGGAACACGAGTGACCGTGGCCAGCACTTCGCGCGACGCGTCGCGCAGCACCACCACGCAGCAGTCCACCGCGCGCGAGCCGGACGCCGCGCCGGGTACGTCCCAACCGGCCGGGACGAAACAGGCCGGGACGCGGCAGACCCGGGCCAAGGCCCCGGCGAAGAAGACCCCCGCCAAGAAGACAGCGGCGAAGAAGGCTCCCGCGAAGAAGTCCCCCGCCAAGAAAGCCCCCGCCAAGAAGGCAACGGCCAAGCGGGGCACGGCGAAGGGGGCCGCGGGCGACCCCGGGATGGTGCAGCTGCTCACCCCCGAGGGCGAACGGGTGACGCACCCCGACTACCCGCTGACCATCAGCCATGACGAACTCCGCGCGCTCTACCGCGACATGGTGCTCAGCCGGCGGTTCGACGCGGAGGCGACCGCGCTCCAGCGCCAGGGCGAACTCGGCCTCTGGCCCTCGATGTTGGGCCAGGAGGCGGCGCAGATCGGCTCGGGCCGCGCGCTGCGCGAGACGGACTACGTCTTCCCCACCTACCGCGAGCACGGCGTCGCCTGGTGCCGGGGCGTCGACCCCACCCAGCTGCTGGGCATGTTCCGGGGCGTCAACCACGGCGGCTGGGACCCCAACAGCAACAACTTCCACCTCTACACCATCGTCATCGGCTCCCAGACGCTGCACGCCGCCGGCTACGCCATGGGCGTGGCCAAGGACGGCGGCGATGCCGCCGTGGTCGCCTACTTCGGCGACGGCGCCTCCAGCCAGGGCGATGTCGCCGAGGCGTTCACCTTCGCCGCGGTCTACAACGCGCCGGTGGTCTTCTTCTGTCAGAACAACCAATGGGCCATCTCGGAACCCACCGAACGTCAGACCAGGGTGCCGCTCTACCAGCGCGCCCGGGGCTATGGTTTCCCCGGCCTGCGGGTCGACGGCAACGACGTGCTGGCCGTGCTCGCGGCCACCAGGGCCGCCGCCGAGCAGGCGCGCAGCGGCCAGGGCCCGGTGCTGATCGAGGCGTTCACCTACCGCATGGGCGCGCACACCACCTCGGACGACCCGACCCGCTACCGCCGCCAGGAGGAGCTGGAGTCCTGGGAGGCCAAGGACCCGATCCTGCGGCTGCGCCGCCACCTGGACCGCGAGGGCGCCGCCGACGGGGCGTTCCACGCCGAGTTGGAAGCGGAGAGCGACGCGCTCGCCAAACGGGTCAGGGAGTCCATCAGGACCATGCCCGACCCGGAGCCGATGGCCATGTTCGAGCATGTCTACGCCGACGGCCACACCCTGGTGGACGAGGAACGCGCCGCCTACACCGGCTACCTCGCCTCCTTCGCCGATCTGGAGGGGAACTGACATGACGGTGGAGAAGATGGCCCTCTCCAAGGCGCTCAACGCCGCGTTGCGCGCCTCGTTGGAGTCCGACCCCAAGACGCTGGTGATGGGCGAGGACGTCGGGAAGCTCGGCGGGGTCTTCCGGATCACCGACGGGCTGCAGAAGGACTTCGGCGAGGAGCGGGTGGTGGACACCCCGCTGGCCGAGTCCGGCATCGTCGGCACCGCCATCGGCCTGGCCCTGCGCGGCTACCGTCCGGTGGTGGAGATCCAGTTCGACGGTTTCGTGTTCCCGGCCTACGACCAGATCGTCACCCAGCTGGCCAAGATGCACGCCAGGGCGCTGGGCAAGATCAAGCTGCCGGTGGTGATCCGCATCCCGTTCGGCGGCGGTATCGGCGCGGTGGAGCACCACAGCGAGTCGCCCGAGGCGCTGTTCACCCATGTCGCGGGCCTCAAGTGCGTGACGCCGGCGAACCCTTCGGACGCCTACTGGATGCTGCGGCAGGCCATCGAGTGCGACGATCCGGTGATCTTCTTCGAGCCCAAGGCCCGCTACTGGGACAAGGGCGAGGTCGACCGGGAGGGCATCCCGGACGGCCTGCACAGCGCCAAGGTGGTGCGGCAGGGCGACGATCTGACGTTGCTCGCCTACGGTCCGACGGTGCGCACCGCGCTGCTGGCCGCCACCGCCGCGGCGGAGGAGGGGAGGTCGATCGAGGTGGTGGATCTCAGGTCGCTCTCCCCGATCGACTTCGACACGGTGCAGCGGTCCGTCGAGAAGACCAGGCGGCTGGTGGTCGTGCACGAGGCGCCGGTCTTCCAGGGCGTGGGCGCCGAGGTGGCGGCCCGCATCACGGAGCGCTGCTTCTACCATCTGGAGGCCCCCGTGCTGAGGGTGGGCGGGTTCCACACGCCGTATCCGCCGGCCCGTCTGGAGGACGAGTACCTTCCGGGGCTCGACCGGGTGCTGGACGGTGTCGATCGTGCCTTGGCGTACTGAGGGAGAGGCTGAGGAGAGTCGTGACGATGGCTGCGGCAACACAGCGCTACCGCGAGTTCAGAATGCCGGACGTGGGCGAGGGGCTCACCGAGGCGGAGATCCTGAAATGGCACGTCCAGCCGGGGGACACGGTGACGGACGGGCAGGTCGTGGTGGAGGTGGAGACCGCCAAGGCGGCGGTCGAGCTCCCCATCCCCTATGACGGGGAGGTGCGCGAGATCCTTTTCCCCGAGGGCACCACGGTCGACGTCGGCACGCCGATCATCACCGTGGACACCGGCGGTCCCGACGAGCCGGCGGTCGTCGAGGCGCCGGCGGCCCCGGCCGAGGACGCCGCCGGGGCACGGGAGCCGGTGCTGGTGGGCTATGGCGTCTCGGCGCCGAGCAGCCGCCGCCGGCCGCGCCGGGCCGCCGTGCCGGCGCCGGTCGCCGAGCCGCCCACGCCGGTCGCCGATGAACCGGTCGCCGGGGAGCCCGTTCCGGCCGAGCCGGCCGAGCCGGCCGAGGAGTTGGCGCCCCGCGGCGGCGGCGCCGGGCAGGGCGCCGGTCGCGCGTTGGCCAAGCCCCCGGTGCGGAAGCTGGCCAAGGATCTCGGCGTCGATCTCGCCGCCGTGGTGCCCACCGGGCCCGGCGGGGTGATCACCAGGGACGACGTCCACGCCGCCGCCCCGGCGCCCACCGCTCCCGCCGCGCCGGCCGCACGGCCGGTCGCCGTCGAGCCCGCGCCCGAGGCGCCGTCGTCCCCCGAGGTCGAGCCGCAGTCGTTGGCGGCGATCAGGGAACGCCGGGTGCCCATCAGGGGCGTCCGGAAGGCCACCGCGCAGGCCATGGTGGACAGCGCCTTCACCGCCCCGCATGTGACGGAGTTCGTCACGGTCGACGTCACCAGGACCGTGCGGCTGGTGGAACGGCTCAAGTCGGATCCTGAGCTGGCCGGGCTGCGCGTCAACCCCCTGCTCTTGGTCGCCAAGGCCCTGCTGGTGGCGCTGCGCCGCAACCCGGAGGCCAACGCCGCCTGGGACGAGCAGCGGCAGGAGATCGTCTACAAGGAGTATGTGAACCTCGGCATCGCCGCGGCCACGCCCAGGGGTCTGCTGGTGCCCAACATCAAGGACGCCGGCGCCAAGACCCTGCCGGAACTCTCCCGCGCCCTGGGCGAGTTGATCTCCACCGCACGGGAGGGCAGGACCAGCCCCGCCGATATGCGCGGCGGCACGGTGACCATCACCAACATCGGGGTCTTCGGCATCGACACCGGCACGCCGATCCTCAACCCGGGGGAGTCGGCCATCCTGGCGTTCGGTGCCATCAGGGACCAGCCCTGGGTGCACAAGGGGAAGGTCAAGCCCCGCAAGGTCACCACCCTGGCGCTCTCCTTCGACCACCGGCTGATCGACGGCGAGTTGGGCTCCCGGCTGCTCGCCGACGTGGCGGCCGTCCTGGAACACCCCAAGAAGCTGATCACCTGGAGCTGACCGGTCGGCCACCGAGCCACCGAGCCACCGAGCACGGAGACGGCCCCCGGGCCCGGGCGACATCGCGTCGCCGGGCCCGGGGGCCGCTCGCTGTCCGTGGCAGAGGCACCGGAAATATCAGAGATCTCGGAAATATCAGAGATCTCAGAGATAGGGGCCGGAACGGGCGCCGCCCTGCTGCTCGTCGAGGCCCAGATCGTCGGGGCCGAGCGCGCCGGGCGGCAGGGCCCGCCGCATCTGCTCCAGCTGGGCCCTGGCCGCCATCTGTTGGGCGAAGAGCGCGGTCTGGATGCCATGGAAAAGCCCCTCCAGCCAGCCGACCAGCTGCGCCTGCGCGATGCGCAGCTCGGCTTCCGTCGGCACCCCCTCGTCGGTGAAGGGCAGGGAGAGCCGCTCCAGCTCGGCCACCAGCTCGGGGGCCAGGCCCTCCTCCAACTCCTTGACCGAGCTGGCGTGGATCTCCTTCAACCGGACCCGACTGGCCTCGTCCAGTGGGGCCGCCTTGACCTCCTCCAGAAGCTGCTTGATCATGCTGCCGATGCGCATGACCTTCGCCGGCTGCTCCACCATCTCCGTGAGCGGTGTCTCGGAGGGCCCCTCGTCGCTCCCGCCGCCGTTCCCGGCGGGCCCGCTGAGGGCCATTCCGTCCGGGCCGACAACCAGGACCTGGGCATTCTCCTGCGGTGGTTCATTCCTCGGCTGAGTCATACCTCCATCATGCAACGAGCGTCACCCCGCGCGCCGCGCCAGGGGCACCCGCGACCGGGTCAGCAGCGCCGCCAGCAGCCAGGCGATCAGCGGGACGACCACCAGCAGCTGGAGGAACGTCATCCAGGGCAGCTCGATCAGCAGCTCGGGACGCGGGCCCAGCTCGCTGCCCATGCCCCACCAGCGCTCCCAGTTCCGCACATTGGCCCGGTACTCGGTGAGCCGCAGCCCGATCGCCGGGAGCAGCCCGGAGAGCGCGCCGAGGAACACCCCCATGGCCGCGATCAGTCCGCACTGCAGCCCGGCGAGGCTGCGGCGCATCCTGGGCGTGGCGCCGACGGCGGAGAGGGTGGCCAGATCCGGCTCGGCGTCGGCCTGGGCCAGCCCGGTGGCGATCCCGGCGGCGCCGATGGTGATCACGGTGGCGACCAGCGCCAGGACCAGCAGCGCCAGCGAGTTGTCCGCGTCGTAGCCCTTCTCCACATAGAACCAGAGGTAGCTGCCGAGACGCTCGAACTCGGCGTCCACCGCCTGCTGTTCGGCGCCGCTCGGGGCGCGGCTCAGCTGGTAGAAGGTGCCCAGGTCGAACTCGGCCAGGCCGAGCGCGGCGGCCGTCTCGTGCGTCATCACCACGGTCGGCGCGGACACGTCCCCCGGCAGCGCGTGCGCCGGCAGCGAGATCTCCTCCTCCGGCGGGTCGGCGCGCTGGCCCGAGTCGTTCCACTCGATGTCGTCGGCGACCTGGGTCCGGTAGAGGCCGAGCGTCACCGTCCCGTCGTCGGTCAGATAGTCGGGGTGGGCGACGACCGCCTCGCCGGCCTCAAGCGCTGCGGTCGCGGCCGCGTCGCCGATGCCCAGCTCGGTCAGCGTCTCGGCGGGGCCGATCAGCACCATGCTCTGGCCGTGCAGCCACTGGGTGGCCCCGCAGACCGGCCGCTGGGCCAGATCGCGGAGTTCGGCGGCGGGCAGCTCCGACTGTCCCTCCCGGTACAGCGGGCACTCCGTCTCGCCCGGCAGCAGCGGGATCACCTCGCCGCAGTACAACTCCTCGTCGCCGTACTCGGAGTCGGCGCCGGTCGACGCGCACTCGCCGGGCGCCGGCAGCGCCCGCGCCAGGTCGATCTCGCTCTCCACCGGCAGTTCCTTGGCCACGGCGGCGCGGGCGCCGCCCAGATCCCGGCCGGCGTCCGGCATCATCGCGAAGACGCCGGCCGTGTTCATCGGCAGCGTCTCCTCGTACTGGGCGCGGTTCTCCGCGTCGTCGCTGACCATCACGGTGGCGACGGACACCGTGCCGGCGACGGCGGCCAGCACGGCGGCGACCGCCGGCGCGGTGCGGCCCCGGTTGCGGGCCGCGTCGCGCAGCGCCAGCCGCCCGGTCAGCGGCAGGAACCGCGCCAGCCGGCCGAAGCCGCCGACCAGCATCGGGGTGAGCGCGACCAGGCCCAGCTCGGCGATCACCGCGCCGGCGGCCACCGCCAGCGTCTCCCCCCAGAACCCGCCCAGCAGGGCCAGCGCGGCGCCGAGCACCAGGGCGATCCCGCCGACCAGCGGCAACGCCCGCCCGCCGGCGCGCACTCCGCGCCGACCGGTCAGCGAGGCGAGCACGCTGCTCCGCGCCGCGTTGTACGCCGGGATGACGGCGGCCAGCAGGCCGATCAGCACCGCGAAGACCGCGATGCCGGCCAGCTCCAGCGGCCGGAAGTCCCAGGAGCCGAACCGGCTGCCCAACTGCTCCTCGATCAGCGGCCTCGCCAGCACCGTCAGCAGCACGCCGACGACCAGCCCGACGACGGCCGCCGCCGCGCCCAGCACCACGCCGCTCGCCAGCATCACCGCGCGCAGCTGCGGCCGATGGCCACCGTTGGCGCCGATCAGGCCCAGCATCCGGCGGGATCTGCGGGCGCTCACCGCGAAGGCGGGCCCGGCCAGCAGACAGATCTCCAGGATCACCAGGGAGACGGCCACCACGGCGACCGCGACGACCTCCCCCTGGACGGTCGACCCCGCCGTCAGCTCCCCCGTCCCGGGCGGCAGCTGGTCGGCGGGCGGCGGGTTCAGCACGACCTCGCGTGAGGTGACGAAGAAGCCGTGCTCGTTGGCCGCCAGCACCGTCGCCCAGTCGACGCCCGCCTCGCCCGGCACCTGGACCAGCAGTCCCGGGCGGTCCCAGGGCTCCTGCCGGAGCGCGCTGCCCGGCAGCGCCGTCAGATGGTTCTGGTCGATCTCGTCGGGCAGCTCATAGCTGCCGGTGACGGTGAACTCGGTGCCCTCGTCCAGGGGTTGGCCCCAGTGGCCGAGGGTCAGCGTGTCCCCGACGGAGAGCCCGCCCTCGTCGAGCAGCGCCTCGCTGGCCGCGATCTCGTCGGGCGATTCGGCGAACCGGCCCTCCTTCAGATCGTGGATCCCGGCCACCGTCGGATCCGTCGCGTCCATCTCCTGGATCTCGGACTCGGTCACCCCGTGCTCGGTGCCGACCCGCATCCAGTTGCTGTTCTCGTAGACCATCGTGGCGCCGTCGGGGAGCAGCGGCCCCAGCAGGGCCTTCAGCTCCTCCTCGGAGCGCCAGGTGGGCTCCTCCCAGTCCTCGGACCACTCCTCGACGGATGACCACTCGACGGCGTCGGGGGCCTGCACGATCGGGTTGCCGTCGTTGGACCACACGAAGTGCGCGTCGGCCGCGCCGAGATCCCGGTCCAGCTGTTCCTCGGTGGAGAGTTGGCCGCTGCGCAGCGCCAGATCGACGGCCGTCGCGCCCAGGATGGGCAGCGCGATCATGGCCACCACCAGGGCGCTGCGGCCCTTGGCGCGCAGCGCGTCGCGGCGGGCGATGCGCAGCGCCAGCCGCCAGTTGTGTCGTCCGCTCACCGCGCGCTCCCGCCGGCCAGCAGCGATTCGGCCGAGCTGGCCGACGACTCGTCCACCACGGTGCCGTCCCGCAGGAAGACCACCCGGTCCGCCCAGGCCGCGAAGCGCGTCTCATGGGTCACCAGCACCACGGCCGCGCCCTGGTCGCCCCGGTGGCGCAGCAGCGCGAGGACCGCGTCGCTGGTCTCGGTGTCCAACGCGCCGGTCGGCTCGTCGGCGAGCAGCAGCCTGCGGTCGCCGACCAGCGCCCGGGCGATGGCCACCCGCTGCTGCTGGCCGCCGGACATCTCGTCCGGGAACCGGTCGGCGACCTCGGTCAGGCCCATCTCCGCCAGCGCGGCCAGCGCCTCCCCGCGCGCCGCGCGGTGCGAGACGCCGTCCAGCTCGCGGGGGAGCGCGATGTTCTCGGCCGCGGTGAGCGCGGGTATGAGGTTGTAGTCCTGGAACACATAGCCGACCGAGGTGCGGCGGATCCGCGCCAGCCGGGCCCGGCTGAGCCGGCCCAGATCCCGGCCCTCGACCAGCACCTGCCCGCCGGAAGCGGTGTCCAGGCCGCCGGCCAGCGTCAACAGCGTCGACTTCCCGGACCCGGAGGGGCCCATCACGGCCACGAACTCCCCGGCCCGCACGGTCAGATCGACGCCGCGCAGCGCGTGCACGGCCGCCTCCCCGTTGCCGTGGACCCGGGTCAGCCCGCGCAGCTCCAGCACGGCCGCGCGGTCCGGCCCGGCGCCGGCCCGTTCGGTTGGGTGATCGTTCGTCTCGTTCGCCTCGCTCATGACGAAGCCCCCCGTCGGTTGGTGGAACGGTGCGCGGGCGCGGTCGGGGGCGCGGTCGGGGGCGGCGGCAACGGTTGCCGCTGTCCCCGGACGGCGGCCAGCCGCACCAGACGTGACTCGCAGTGGTCGAGCCAGCGGATCTCGGCCTCGGCGTAGAAGATCAGCTGCTCGAGCACCAGCAGCCAGGCGATGTCGTCGGCCGAGGCCGGCTCGGTCGCGGTCGACTCGGCCCTGAGCGCGTCGGCCTTGAGCCGGGTGTAGTCCCGCATCGCGCCCAGCGTGTGCCGCCGCTGCGTCTGGATGACGGCCGGCAGGTCGACGCCAGGGGTGCCCACGGCCATCGCCAGTTTGATCGCCAGCTCGTCCCTGGACGGCTGGGTCCGGTCCACCGGCTCGGTGAACCAGCTGTCCAGCGCCGTCCGCCCCGCGTCGGTGATGGCGTACAGCTGCTGCTTGGCGTCGCCGCCGCCCTCGGGCCTGATCAGCCCGTCGCGTTCAAGACGGCCGAGCGTCGTATAGACCTGGCCGATGTTCAACGGCCAGGTGGTACCGGTGCGGGACTCGAACTCCGCACGTAGTTGGGAGCCGTAGCGCGGCCCCTGGTCGAGCAGGGCCAACAGCCCGAAACGGATCGACATACCGAGTATGTATACCCGGTATGTTCGTCATCGGGCAAGGCCGCCGGTGGCGGCCGCCGCTCGGCCGGCGCTCGGCCGACCCGAAGAACATACTCGGTATGTGACGGCCTCCGCCGGCCTCAGCCCTGGCGCAGCCGCAGTCCCAGCAGGCCGATGCCCGTCCCCAGGCAGGTGAGTCCGGCGCCCAGTGGCAGCACGGGGACCACCTCGCCGCCGGCGGCCGTTCCGCCGGTCGCCGCCAGCCGCTGCCCGACCGTGCCGTCGCCGACGCCGCGCCCCTCCCAGCGGGTCGCCGGCTGATCGACGATCCGCCAGTCGGCCACCCGTTCCTCGGTGCGCTCGGTGCGCTCTGTGTGTTCGGGGTTTCGGGGGGCGCGGCGGCCGTCCGTCCCGTCGGCGGGATCCCGTTCGCCCGCCGCCGCCATCGCGGAGAATGGAGCGGCGACGGCGAACAGCAGCGTTCCGGCCAGCACGATTCCCACCCACAGCCTCACGAGTCCCGACCCTTCGCGGTGAAATCCGGTTTGCCCGGATAGTCCTCGGTATGTCATCAGCTTGGCATACCGGACCTGTCCGGGCATCTCGGGCGCCACGCGTGGTCGTCCCGGTCTTCCCGGTGAACTCCCGGGCGGGAAGGTCAGCTTCTGGTGAGGACCACCTTGCCGATGTGCTCGCTCGACTCCAGGACGCGATGCGCCTCCGCCGCGTCCGAAAGCGGCAGCAACCGGTCGACGACCGGCCGGATCCGGCCATCGGCGATCAGCGGCCAGACATGCTCCCCGACCGACTCCACGATCGCCGCCTTCTCCGCCGCCGGCCGGGCACGCAGCGAGGTCGCATGGATCGAACCCCGCTTGGCCAGCAGCTTCCGCAGATCCAGCTCGGCCTTGGCACCACCCTGGAAACCGATGATCGCCAGCCGCCCGCCGGTCGCCAACGCCGCGATATTGGACGCCAGATAGCGCGCCCCCACGATGTCCAGGATCACATCGGCACCGGCCCCGTCCGTCGCCGCCGCCAACTCCTCGACAAAGTCGCTCTCCCGGTAGTTGATCAGGATCTCCGCGCCCAGCGCCCGACAGCGCTCCAGCTTCGCCGCGCTGCCGGCCGTCACCGCGACCCGCGCGCCCACCGCCCTGGCCAGCTGGATCGCCATCGTGCCGATACCGCTGGACCCGCCGTGCACCAGCAGCGTCTCCCCGGCGCGCAGGCCGGCCAGCTCGAACACGTTGGACCACACCGTGCAGGCCACCTCGGGCAGCCCGGCGGCGGCCACCACCCCCACATCCCCCGGCACCGGCAGCAGTTGGCCGGCCGGCACACTCACCAACTCGGCATAGCCGCCGCCGGCCAACAACGCGCACACCTCGTCGCCGACCCGCCAACCACTCACCCCGGGCCCGACCGCCGCCACCCGCCCGGCGCACTCAAGCCCCGGATAGGGCGAGGCGCCCGGCGGCGGATCGTAGAACCCCTGCCGTTGCAGCACATCGGCCCGGTTGACGCCGCTCGCCACGACGTCGACCAAGACCTCACCCGGCCCCACGGCGGGATCGGGCACCTCACTCCACACCAACCGCTCGGGCCCACCCGGCGCCGGAATCATGATCGCTCGCATACCACCGACGCTACCCCCCACCACCGCCCCACCCCCGAAGCCGCCGTCCCCCGACCGCCGGGCGCCGGCCGGCCGGCCGTTACTCGGGGCGTTGGGCCATCAGTACCAGGCCGGGGCCGCTGTAGTCGGTCGGGGGGAGGCGGAGGTCGGCGATGGTGGTCAGGCCGGCCGTGTCGATCAGTTTCGTCAGCTGTTCCGGGTGCCACTTGTGGGTGGTCCAGCGGACGGGGACCCCGCCGTATGCCTCGGTGCGGACCGTGTCCTCGTCGCCGGCGTGGGTCGCGGTGATGAGGTATCCGCCCGGTTTCAGGGCCCGTGCGAAGGCGGCGAGCACCTGCGGCAGTATCGCTCGCGGCAGGTTGAACAGTGACCACCACCCCAACACGCCGCCCAGCGACGCCGGTTCGAGGTCGAGGTCGGTGGCAGAGGCGACGTCGAAGCGGCACTCGGGGTGCAGCCGGCGCGCGTTCTCGATCATGCGGGGCGAGAGGTCAACGCCCGACACGTCGAGCCCCCGCTCCGCGAGATAGGCGGTCACCTGCCCCGGCCCGCAGCCGACGTCGAGGACCGGCCCCAGCCCGCGCACCGAGTCCGCGAAGGCGTCGATCGACGCCTTGAGCCAGGGGTGGGTCCTGATGTCGCCGATCCCCGTAGTCACCACCATATGGGCGTAGTTGTCCGCCACCCGGTCATACGACTCCCGAACGACGTCCAGATCCGCCGGCCGGTCAATTCTGTCTCCACGCATACCGGAGAACGATAGGCCCGTGGCCCCGGGTCAGCCGGCCAGGTCCCTGGTGCCGCGGATCTGGCTGAAGTAGAGGCTCAGCGGCGCGAGGAAGGCGAGGGCGCAGGCGGTGAAGAGGGCGTTCCGTGTTCCGAAGGCGTCGGCGATGACGCCGCCCAGCAGCGCGCCGATCGGAATCGCTCCCCAGGTGAAGAAGCGGACCGAGGCCACGACGCGCGGTAGCAGCTCCGGTGGGGTGATGCTCTGGCGGTGGGTGCGGGTGATGATGCTGAGGACGGTGATGCCGGCCGCGAAACCGGCCTGGCCCAGGCTGAAGAGGAGGATCGTCCAGCTTGAGTAGGCGAGCGGCATGCACAGCGCGATGGCGCCTCCGGCGGCGCTCGCCGCCACCACGGTGCGTGCCGTTCCGATCCTGGCCGCGAGGCGCGTGGTGATCGCGGCGCCCGCCAGGGCTCCCAGGCCGTCGGTGGCGAGCACGAGTCCGACGGTCCCCGCCGGTAGATCGGCCGTGCGGACGAGGAAGACGGGCGCGACGGCCAGCACCACGCCGGAGGAGAGGTTGAACGCCGTGGAAGCCATCACGCAGGGGCGTATCACCGAGTGCCGCAGGACAAACCCCAGGCCCTCCCTGACCTGCTTGGTGAAGGGCTCGTGATTGCGCGCGGGGGGACGGGACGCCCCGCCGGGAATGCGCCAGAGGAGAACAGCGGACAGCAGGTAACTGACCGCGTCGGTAAGGAGGGTGATGGCAGCGCCGAACGCCTGTACCAGAAGACCGCCAAGTGACGGGCCGGCGAGCTGGGTTGTCGCCAGCGTTCCGGAGATAAGGCTGTTGCGGGCCGTCAGATCCTCCTTGCTGACAATGGAAGGCAGATAGGACGTGTTGGCGACGTCGAAGATGATATTGGCCAGGCTGATGGAGAGCCCGACCAGGACGAGTTGCGCGAGCGTCAGTATGTCCAGCCACGCCGCGACCGGAACCGAGGCGATCAGGGCGGCCCGGATCAGGTCCATGCCCACCTGCAGCCGGCGCATCGGGAAACGTTGCACGATCACGCCGGCCGGCAGTCCGATGATGACCGCCCCCGCATAGCTGGCGGCGGTGATCAGACCGACGTCGAAGGCTGACGCGTCCAGCGCGACGAGGGCGATCAACGGCAGCGCGACGGCGGTAATCCCGGATCCCACGCTGCTGGTTCCCGAGGCGGCCCAGAAATACCAGAATCCCGCGCGTGACGTGGTGCCGCTGGGCGGCTTGGTGCTCTGGGGGCCGGTCGTCATGACAGGATTCCCATCTCTGAATGAAGGGCCGGACGGGTGACTTCCCGTTCCCGGGGAGTTGGTGGAGAACCCCGGTCGGTAACTCCGCTACGCGGGGCGCCGCTTGCCGAGGGCGGCAGGCTCGGGCGCCGCGCCGGGCGTGGGTTCAGACCGTCTCGCTGCCCTGCGGACGCGCCCTGAGCTGGAACTCCAGGTGGGAGACGGCCTTCCGCGCGGCCTCCAGCGCGGCGTCGGCGGTGTCCGCCCGCGCCCGGACGGACGCCAGCCGCCCGTCGGAGTCGGCGAGCGCGCCGATCCTGGTGCCCGGCTTGGCGAGCACCGACACCTCGATCACGCCCGGCACGGCCGCCGCCCTGTCCGTCCCGACGACCGCCTCCAGGACTCCGGCCGTATCGACCGAGGCGAACCAGACCGAGGAGGCCCCGGTCGGCCGGTCGAGGGCGTTCAGGGCGGCCCGGATCCCCGGCAACACCCGCTCGCCCAGGGCCTGTCGGGCCGCGCACTCGTCGATGTCGACACCGGTGGCGTCCAGGGTCAGGTCCGGGATCCGGTCGCCGCCCACGCGGACATGCGTCTCGATCAGCCGTGGGCCCCGGTGGGTGAGGACGACCTCGGTGTGGGTGGGTCCGTCGCGCACGCCGATGGATTCGAGTATCCGCTTCACATAGGTCCCGATGTCCCGGCCCTGTTCGCCGGAGAGGTCGGCGGGCGATACATGGCCGAGTTCGACAAAGCCCACCGGGTCGGAGTACTTGCGGGTGATGCCGACGACCTCGTGCTCGCCGCGCTCGGAGAACGCCTCGACGCTGAACTGCGGGCCGTCGAAGAACTCCTCGACCAGCACGCCCGCTTCGGCCGGGCCCGGGGCGCTTCCGACGGCCCGCTCGAAGGCGCGTTCCAGATCGTCCTCGGAGGTGACCTTGCTGACTCCCACGCTGCCCGCGTTGGTCACCGGCTTCACGATGCACGGCAGGCCGTGCTTCCGTACGAAGGCGCGCAGTTCGTCGACGTCCTCGACTCGCGCCGAGGCCGTCTCGTCGATCCCCTTGTCGCGCAGCCAGGCGCGCATCGCGGCCTTGTCGTGGGCCAGGTGCACGGTTTCCGGGCTGTGCCCGGGCAGCCCCAGAGCCTGGGCGATGGCCGCATAGGGGAACTGGTCCGACTCACCGAACGAGCCGACGCGGGTGAACGGATCGATGGCGTGCACGGCCGTGGCCAGGGCGATCCACTCCTGCTCGGGGGCGTCCCTGCGGAGGCAGATGACCCGGGTGTTCCCGTCCGGCTCGCGGACCCGGCCGATGTAGGTGATATCGCAGATGACCGTGGTCCGGGTGCCGGGCCTGGCCCGGCGGAGGCGCGGGGGGAAGTCGCGGCCCGGGCCGACGATCAGGATGTGCTCGGACATGGTCTGCCTCCTGAGCGGCTGGTTCTGGTAAGTGGCCGGGCCTCAGGAGAACTTGTGGCGGGAGCCGCCCTCGACGTGGATCGTCTCGCCGGAGACGAAACCCGCGCGGAGCAGCCACATCACCGTCTCGACGATGTCGTTGGACTCGCCGTGGCGTCCGACGAGGGTCTTGTCCGCGCTCTTGCTCAGCAGGGCGGCCTTCTTGTCGCCGAGGCGGTCCCACAGGCCCGAGTCCACGACGCCGGGCGAGACGGCGTTGACCCGTACCGGCGCCAGATCCGCCGCCAGGTGGCGCGCGGCGAACTCGACGGCGCCGTTGGTGACGCCCTTGACGAGTGATCCCGGCCCGGGGCGCCAGCCGACGACACCGGAGAACAGCACCAGCGAACCGGTCGGCCGCAGTACGGGGGCGAAGTGCTTGGCCACCAGCATCGGGCCGACCACCTTCGCGGTGAACGCGGCCAGCAACTTGTCGCGATCCAGCTCGGTCGCGCGGACGTCGTGCGGCGCGGAACCGGTCGTCACGATGTGGTCGACGCCGTCGTTCAGACGTTCCGCCGCGGCGGCGAGCGTCGACTCGTCCTGGAGGTCGACCCGCACGGCCGTGGCGCCGATCTCGCTCGCCAGCGCCTCGGCCGCGGCCAGATCGCGGGCGCCGACCACCACGTCGTACCCGTCCTTCGCGGCCCGCCTCGCGACTGCCGCGCCGAGCGCCCGTGCACCGCCGATGACCAGGATCCGTTCCATGTCCCGCACTCCCTCTTCTAGGATCGGGAACAACGGTATGGATTTCATACCGGTATCTTCAACGAAACCGGGAGCGGCGATGGGTCGGGCGTACAACGTGATGGCAGCCACCTGCCCGAGTCGCACGGTGCTGCACCGCATCGGTGCCCGCTGGACCGTGTTCGTCGTCAACGCCCTCGACGACGGGCCGCGCCGCTTCAGCGAACTGAAGGGACATATCCGGGGCATCACCTCGAAGGCCCTGACCGAGACCCTGCGTTCCCTGGAAGCCGACGGTCTGGTGAGCCGTCACGTGTACGACGAGAACCCGCCCCGCGTCGAGTACGCTCTGACACCGCTGGGCCGCTCCCTGCTCATCCCGCTGCGCGCGGTACGCGCCTGGGCCGAGGAGCATGTCCCGGACATCGAGCTGGCCCGAGCCCGCCAGTCGACCCACTGACCCACCCAACGCCCCCCGCACGCCCGGTCGAAGGACGCCGATGACCGAACACGACCGGAAGGGCCCGGCCCTCGCCCGTGCCCAGGACGGCACCGCGCTGGCCTACCAGCACCGGGGGGAGGGGCCGCCGCTGCTGCTGCTCGCCGGGCAGGCGAACAACCACCACTGGTGGGACGGCGTGCGCGAGGACTTCCACGCCGTGCGCTCCACCCTCACCCTGGACACGCGCGGCACGGGCGACAGCGACAAGCCCGAAGGCCCCTACTCCGTCCGGCTGTTCGCGGCGGACGTCGTCGCGGTCCTGGACGCGCTCGGCATCGCGCGCGCCGACGTGTACGGCACCTCGATGGGCGGCCGGGTCGCGCAGTGGCTCGCGATCGACCACCCGGAACGGGTCCGCCGGCTGGTCCTGGGCTGCACCTCCCCCGGCGGTCCGCACGCCGTGGAACGCGACGCCTCGGTGCGGCGGTCCCTCGCACAGCCCGACGCGGCGGCGGTGCACCGTGCGCTGGCCGATCTGATGTACACACCCCGGTGGCGGGCCGCGCACCCCGGCCCGTACCGCACGCTCGGCGATCCGCGGATGCCCGCCCACGCGCGCCGCGGCCACCTCGTCGCCAGCAACGAGCACAACGCCTGGGACGAACTGCCGCGCATCGCGGCGCCCACCCTGATCCTCCACGGCGACCAGGACCGGCTGACCCCGCCGGACAACCTCGCGCTGCTCGCCTCCCGTATCCCCGGTGCCCGCACCCACCTCTTCCCTGGCGCCCGGCACGCCTACTTCGAGGAGTGCCGGGACGAGGCGGGGGAGCTGGTGCGGAGGTTCCTCGTCGAGGAGCCGTGACGGTGGGAGAAGACGCCCCGCCGGCCGCTCAGGTGGCGATCCCGACGTACTGTGCGTAGAGGGCGGCCTGGGTGCGGTGGGTGGCGCCGATCTTGAGGTAGATGCTGCTGAGGTGGTTTTTGACGGTCTTCTCGGATATGTCGAGCCGTCGGGATATGAGTCGGTTGCTCAACCCCTGGGCGAGCAGGCCGAGTACGCCCCGCTCGCGTGCGGTGAGAGCGGAGTCGGCGGACGGAGCGGCTTTTCCGGAGTCGATCAGGCCGACGTACTGTGCGTAGAGGGCGGCCTGGGTGCGGTGGGTGGCGCCGATCTTGAGGTAGATGCTGCTGAGGTGGTTTTTGACGGTCTTCTCGGATATGTCGAGCCGTCGGGATATGAGTCGGTTGCTCAACCCCTGGGCCAGCAGGCCGAGTACATCCAGCTCACGGCAGGTGAGCCTGATGACCGGTGCTTCTTCCACGTTCGCCTCCACCTTGCCTCTCTCAAAGGGCATGAGGAAAAACGTTCAAGGGACCTCATCCACGCGGAACCCGCGGTTTCGGGAGCCCGGGCGCGGCGGCGGGCGCGCCAGCAGGGCGGCGGCCTCGTCTCCGGCCCCCTCCGGTCAAGCTATGCGTTGTTCCGGCCCGTCGCTCGCACAGTCGTGCGGGTCATCAGTCGGGCTTGAGCGATTCAGGGGCGCGTCTCGAGCGAGCGTCTAGCGGGAAGCCGGCCGGATGCGTGCGGCTTCGCCGGCACGGCGTCGACGACTCGCGGCGTTCCCATTCTTACCTGTGAAAGATGTGGCGTGAGTACACGGGGGAGGCGGCACGGGAGCGTGGCCGGGCCGTGGGCGAGCGGGCGGGGGAACCGCCGGCCCACTACCGCAGGTCGCCCGCGATCTTCAGCAGACGGTCCATCTGCTCGGGGGTGCCGATGGTGATCCGCACCCCCTCGTCGCCGAACGGGCGCACCATGACTCCCGCCGTCTCGCACGCGTCGGCGAACGCCCGCGTGCCCGAACCGAGGGGCAGCCAGACGAAGTTGGCCTGGCTGTCGGGAACGCTCCAGCCAGCGGCCCGCAGCGCGTGGGTGACCCGGGCCCGCTCGGCCACCAGGGTCGCCACCCGCGCCAGCAGTTCGGGTTTCGCGTTCAGCGAGGCCAGCGCGGCGGCCTGGGCGAGTCCGCTGACCCCGAACGGCACGGCGCAGGCCCGCAGCGCGGCCGCGACCGGCGGATGGGCGACCGCGTAGCCGACGCGCAGTCGCGCCAGCCCGTACGCCTTGGAGAAGGTGCGCAGCACGGCGACGTTGGGGCGGTCGCGGTACAACGCGATGCCGTCGGGCACGTCGGTGTCGTCGACGAACTCGCGGTACGCCTCGTCGAGCACCACCAGCACCTGGTCGGGCACCCGGTCCAGGAAGCGCCCGAGTTCGGCGCGGTGCACGGCGGTGCCGGTCGGGTTGTTGGGGTTGCACACGAGGATCAGACGGGTGCGGTCCGTCACCGCGTCGGCCATGGCCTCCAGATCGTGCCGCTCGTCACGCAGCGGAACCCGCACCGCGGTCGCCCCGGTGCCCCAGACGAGCGGCGGGTACGCCTCGAACGAGCGCCAGGCGAAGACCACTTCGTCCCCCTCGCCGGCCGCCGCGCGCAACAGGTCCCTGGTGACCCCGAGGGATCCGGTGCCGGCCACCAGGTGCTCCCGGGGCACCGCGAGGTCCCCGGACAGCTCCGTGACCAGCGCACCGCTCGTCGGATCGGGGTAGCGGTTGACGCGCCCCAGCTCCTCGCGCAGCGCGGCGACGACCGACGGCAGCGTTCGACGACAGCTTGTCCACCTGGTCGCTGGGAGCGGCCCGGCCGGGGACGTAGCGGGGCAACCCGGAGACATCGGCGCGCAGCCGGGGGGCAGGTGCAGGGGACATCGACGGAACTTCCTGACGCGGGGGACGTGGACGGTGGTGCGGGGCGCCGTTCGTCGGGGGCTCCGGGGCCGCCGGGGCCGGACGTCGCGACGGGGCGCGCGGGCATGGATCCAGCCCGCACGCCGACATCGCTGCCAGGGTCAGCCGACGGGCTCGGCGGGCGCTTTCACGTCCTCGACGGTCGTGGTCCGCACGCCTGCCTTGGCGAACTCCTCAAGGAACGTGGGGAAGGACAGCCGGACGTCCTCGAAGCCCGAGAACTGGTTGGCGGACCGCATCCGCAGGCCGGCCACGAACAGCGACATGAAGATGCGGTGGTCGCCCCAACTGGACAGCGTGACGCCACCGGGGTACGTCTTGGCGCCACGGACCTCGAAGCCGTCGCAGACCCCGTCGTCGTACAGGACCTCGATGTCCACGCCCGCGCGGGTCAACTCGGCGGCCATGGCCTCGATACGTGACGCCTTGTGGAAGCGGGTGAGGCGTCCGCCGGTCACCCGCAGGCTGCCCTCCACATACGCCCCGAGGGCGGCCAGCGTGGGCACGATGTTGGGGCAGTCCCGCACGTCCACCTCGAAGTCGCCGCGGAGGCTGCCCGGCGGGTTGTCGACGGTCAGCGACGAGGTGGCCTGGTCGAAGGTGACGCTCACCCCGAGCTGCTCCAGGATCGGGACGATCGCGAACTCGCCCTGCATGCTGTCGCCGTACACGTTGGTCAGGACGGTCCGGCCCGGGAAGAGCGCGGCGGCGGCCAGCAGGTAGGAGGCCGAGGTGTAGTCCTCGCGGGTGGTGACGTCCAGCGCCTGGTAGCGGGAGGGCTCCACCTGGTAGTGACGCAGGTCCTCCGACGCGGAGACCTTGATACCGGCGTCGGTCAGGCTCGCCAGCGTCTGCCGGATGTACGACTGGGAAAAGACCTCGCCCGTCACCACGATCTCCACGGGCCCCTCGGCCAGCGGCGCGGCGAACAGGACGGCGGTGATGAACTGCGAGCTGATGTCGCCCGGCAGCCGGCAGGTGCCGCCCTTCAGGCCGCGCCCCCAGTTGATGACCGGGGCCTTGTTCTCGCTGACGATCGACTCGATGTCCGCGCCGAGTTCGCGCAGCGCCTGCAGCAGGGGTTCCATCACGCGGTTGCGCAGGGTCGCGTCGCCCGTCACCACGACCGGCGACGGGTTCACGGAGGCCAGCGCCGTCACGACGCGGAACACCAGACCCGAGCCGCGGGACTGGACGACGCGCCCGATGCGCGGGAACGACTGCCCGATGCCCTCGATCTCCAGGTGTCCGTCGTGCTCGGTTATCTTGGCACCGAAGGCACGGCAGGCGTTCTTCATGGTCTCCGTCTCGTCGCAACGGAGATCATTGAAAACCCGTGACGTGCCCTCGGCCAAAGTGCCGGTCAGAATGGCCCGTTGCGTCTCCGGTTTCGAAGAAGGGACACGGAACGTTCCGGAAAAGGAATCAACCGGATCAACCCTCAGCAGCATCCTCGTATCTCCTGTTTCCCTCATTCGCCGTCTGATGCTTTGCAAGCGATGTCGCTTTGACGTCCGGGGCGGCGATGTCCACGGAGCAGGAACCTGTCTTCCACCGCTTGGCGCTCAGTTGCCGGGGCGGCAGCTCGCGGAAAGCTCTTCGCGTGCAGGGCAGCCCTCCTCCGACGGTTGGGGGCGCGATATGAATTCTGTGTCCCCCGAGGTGTGCGGGCAATAGGTCCATCTGCCTATGGAATTTCCGGCATAACGGGGTTCATGGCCCTCGCTCAGGCCAGGAAGCGGAAGGACCGCTCGTAATAGACCATGGGGGTCCCCGCGTCCTCGCCCAGGCGCGTGGCCGACACCCGGCCGATCAGGATCGTGTGGTCCCCGGCCGGGTACCGGGCGTGCACCTCGCAGTCCAGCTCGACGAGCGCCCCGGTGACGGCCGGCAGTCCCTCGGGCGTCATGCACAGGTCGTCCGATGCGAACTTGTCGACGCCCTTGGTCGCGAACCGCTCGGCCAGCGGCCGGTGTTCGGTGCCCAGCACGCTCACCGCGAAGTGCTCGCAGGAGGTGAACGCCGCGAAGGAGTCGGCCGAGTTCGCCAGACAGACCAGGATCAGCGGCGGGCGCAGCGACACCGAACTGAACGAACTCGCCGTGAAGCCGCGCGGCACCCCGTCGTCGCCCAGAGTCGTCACGACCACGACCCCGGCGGCGAACCGGGCCATCGCCGCCCGGAAGTCCCCGGAGCTCGCCGGCCGTACGGTCTGCGTCGCTTCCTTCATGGCAGCACCACCACCTGTCCTGCGAGATTCAGTCCGGTTTCGAAGCCAAGATGCGGGGCCGTGTCCCCGCCGCGCGCGGTACCGGCGATTTCCGCGGAGCGAGAAGATGTCGTCCCACCGCTTGGCGCTTCGATGCCGGGGCGGCAGTTCGGAAAAAGCGTCCTGCGCGTGCACGGCAGCCCTCCTCCGGCGGTGGGGGCGTGACAGGGATTCTGTGTCCCGTGCGGCGCGCGGGCAATAGGTCCATCTGCCCATGACGTTTCCGGCATAAAGGCGCCCGGGCCGTCATCGACGCGCCGTTCACCGGCGAACGTGACCCCGGGTGTCGGGCCCGTCGGTCGGTACGCGGCAACCGGCGGCAGCCGCAACGCCGGGGCGTTGGGACATAGGTCCTATTCTGACCAGGCCGGTCCCATGCGAGGCTGAGGCAGCGCGAACAACAGTTGGGGGAGTTCCCGGGAATCGGTTTCGGGATCATTCTTCGGTTCCCCAAAGGCCCGCCGCCGTCAACCGGCCGCCCCGGCCGGGCGTGTCCATGCATCCCGTGAACCGTGAGGACGATATCCATGTCCGGCGCAATCCTGTTCCTGAACCGCTGGCCCTTGCACGAGGACGAGCGGCGCTGGGAGAACCGCCTCGCGGATCCCGGGATCGTCTTCCGCCCGGAGACCGACCGCGTCACCTACATCTGCGACGAGGGCGGCCGCAGCGGAGTGCCGGCCGACGCCGAACGGGTCCATTTCGTACCGGACTTCGGCGATCTGGAGGGCGTGCTGGAGGTTGTCGACGCCGTCGTTCGCGACGAGGGCCCCTTCGACCACATCATCGGCTTCTCCGAGATGCTTCTCGACCTCGCGGCGACGCTGCGCGAGCGGTACCACGTCCCTGGCTTCGGCACCGAGGAGACCTCCAGGTTCCGCGACAAGACCGTCATGAAGGAGACCCTGTCGCGGGCCGGCCTCCGAGTGCCGCGCTGGGCGTCCTGTCGCACCGAGGAGCAGATCCACGCGGCCGCCGAGGAGTTCGGCTACCCCGTGATCGTCAAGCCGGTGCGCGGAGCGTCCAGCCAGGGGGTGCGCGAGATCGCCTCGGCCGAGGAGCTGCGGGCCCTGTGCGCCGAACGGAGCCTGGACGACCTGGAGATCGAGGAGTTCGTACAGGGCGAGATCCTGCATGTCGACGGCGTCCTGGACGCCACCGGCAAGCCGCTGTTCCTGTGCACCTCGCGCTATGTCTCCTCCTGCCTGGACTTCGAGCTTCTGAACGAACCGCTCGGCTCCGTCTTCCAGACGGACCCGGCGGTGCGCGGCCGCTGCGAGGACTTCGCCGTGCGCTGCCTGACCGCGCTCGGCCTGCGTAGCTCCGCCTTCCACCTCGAACTCTTCGACACCGGCGACGAGTTGGTGTTCCTGGAGGTCGGAGCCCGGGTGCCGGGCGCCGAGGTGCCCTATGTCATCAACGACGTCCACGGCGTGAACCTCTTCCGGCTGTGGGTCGACGTGCTGCTCGGCCGCCCGGTGGACCTGCCGGTCCACGACCCGGAGCTGAGCGGCGGCTGGCTGATCATCCCCGGCCCCAGGCCGCTGCCTCAGAAGATCACCGCGGCCACCTCGCTGCTGGGCGAAGTGCCCCATGTGTACCGGGAACTGGTGCCCAGGGCGGGCGAGGTCCTGATCCACCGGCCCGGCTCGTACGCCACGCTCCAGGCCGGCCGCTTCCTGTTCAGGGGCGGCACCCAGCAGCAGATCGAAGCGGCCGTGCGCCAGGCGCGGGACCAGTTCCGCCTGACGGCCGAGCCTGTCCCGTAGACCGCCCGAACCATCTCATGCCATCGGCAACCGAACCGTCGAGTCCGTGGAGGAAGACGTGGATCAGAGCCATGCGAAGCTGGCCGACAAGAACTTCGTGTTGTTCGCCGAGGGGTGCTTCGGGCTTTTCACCAGCAAGATCGCCGCCTCACTGATCCGCTATCGCGGCGACCGCTGCGTCGCCGTGATCGACAGCCGCAGGGCCGGCCGGACCGTCCAGGACGTCCTCGGCTACGGCGGCGCGATCCCGATCGTCGGCCGCGTCGAGCAGGCGCTGCACCTGCGTCCCGAGGTCATGGTCATCGGCAAGGGCCTGCACTCCGGCGAACTGCCCTCCGGCTGGAAGTCGCACATCCTCGCGGCCGTCGACAACGGCCTCCACCTGATCAACTCGATCCACTTCCGCCTCACCGACGAACCGGACATCGCCCGTGCCGTCCGGGAGAAGGGCGTCACCGTCTGGGAGACCAAGGACGCCCCGACCGTGCCGCTCAACCGGGCCCGCGTCCTGGACCTGGACACCTGGGTGATCCACACCTGCGGCAGCGACTCCAACATCGGCAAGAAGACCGCCGCCCTGCAGATCTGGAACGAGGCCAACCGCAGCGGCATCCCCACCGGCTTCGCCGCCACCGGCCAGAGCGGCATGCTGATCGCCGGCCGTGGCATCGCGGTCGACGGCGTGCCGGGCGACTTCATGGCCGGCGCCGTCGAACAGGTCGTCATGGACGCCGCCGCCGGCAACGAATGGGTCGTCGTCGAGGGCCAGGGCTCCCTCAACCACATCGGGTTCAGCGGCGTGGCCCTCGCCATCCTCCACGGCGCCCTGCCGCACGCCCTGGTCTTCTGCCACCGCCTCGGCGCCGAGCGCACCAAGGTCTGGGAGACGCCCATCATCCCCATCCCCGAGCTGATCCGCATGAACGAGGAGCTGACCGTCTTCGAACGGCCGGCCAAGGTCGCCGCCGTCAGCGTCAACAGCATCGGCTTCTCCGAGGAGGACTACCGCCGCGAGGCCGAGAAGCTGGAGGCCGACACCGGACTGCCCGTCGTCGACCCGGTCCGCGAGGGCGGCGCCGCCCGGCTCGTGGACATCCTGCGCACCCACCGGCGCGAGACCGCGGACCGGCTGCCGGTCCGACAGCGCTGAGGGCGGCCTCGGAACTCCCAGGAGACGTACAGATGAAGCGAGCAATCCTGCTCCTCATGCACCAGGGCAAGTCGTACACCGAGGAGATCGCCGCGGCCACCGCCGGGCTCGGCCTGCACCTGGTCGCGCTCAGCTCCCGGCCGCGGTCGCCGGAGGCCATGGCCGAGAGCCGCCGCCACCTGGCGGACTGCGTGGTCACCGAGGAACGCGAGCTGGGCTCGGGCGATCTCGACAAGGCCATGCGCGAACTCGCCGAGCGGGGCTACCAGGTCGAGGCCGCCCTCGCCACGTTCGAGGGCTACCGGCTCCTGATGGCCGAGCTGAACGAACGGCTGGGCGCGCGCGACTGCGCCGAGGCCGTGTTGCGCCTGTGCCTCGACAAGTACGAACTCCGCCGCCATCTCTTCGCCGAGGGACTGAGCGAGGTCGCCGTCCACCGGCTGGCCCCCGGAGCGATCCCGGAACTCGACCCGTCCGCACGCTGGTTCGTCAAGCCGGTCCGCGGCGCCTCGTCGTTCGCGACCTTCGTCCTGGACGATGTCGACGACCTGGCGGACCTGCCCGCGATCCAGGAGCAGATGCGCGCCGACCGGTCCATGAAGGCAATCTTCATGGACCGCTACGACTTCCTCGTCGAGGAGTACGTCGAGGGCCCGGAGTTCAGCTTCGAGACCCTGGTCCTGGACGGCCGGGTCCACCATCTGTGCGTCCACGAGAAGGCCCGCGTGGAACACCGGGAGCGGACCACCCTGGAGGGGATGTCGGTCAGCCCGCCCGTCAGCCTGGACCGTGCACTCGTCCTGGCGGGAGCCGACCATGTCACCCGCTGCCTCGACGCGCTGGCGGAACTCGGGACGACCGCCGGTGTCTTCCATATCGAGGTCAAGTACTGGGAGTCGAAGAAGCGCTGGGAGATCATCGAGATCAACCCCCGGATGGGCGGCAGCCTCATCGACGCCAGCGTTCACACCGTCACCGGGCACTCCCTCCTCGACCTGTGGACCGAGTCCCTGCTGCTGCCCGACGACGAGCGGGACGCCTTCCACGACCGGCTCACCCGCGCCTCCCAACTGGAGGCCCTGCGCACCGGCGCGGCCACCCGGGCGACCGTGTTCCTCAGCAGGTACGGGGAGAAGGGGCGGACCGTCGAGACGATCCGCTTCGAGCCGCCCACCCGCCCGCCCCGGATCCTGCGCGTCCACGCGGCGGAGGGAACCGAACTCGCGGCGTCCGACCGGGGGATCTGCCTGATGGACGCCCTGTGGGACGTGGCGGCCGACGACCTCGAAGCCGAGATCGCCTTTCTCGACCGACACGCGACGGACCACTTCCATGTCGGCTACCGCTGACCGCGCCGGACCCGCCGCCGCGCCCGGGCGGCACCCTCTGACCCTTCCGTGACCCCCGCGAAGCCCCCTCGCAAAGAACGTCTTCTTGCGAACCCTCTGGTGAAGGAGAACACGATGAACCGCGTGCTGAACAGCGGGATCAACCACCCGAAGCCGTTTTACAACGAGGAGCAGAGCCGTCTGAAGAAGGCCGAGCTCGACCGCTACATGGACAAGAAGATGGCGGAGTGGAAGGAGACCGTCCCCTTCGCCGACCACCTGACCGAGCCCGAGCTCCACCAGGCGTACTACCGCCGCACCCTGATCGAGCACGTGTGGCGGATCCGCCTCTCCCGGGTCAGCCAGACCAAGGCCATCTACAAGATCGCCCAGGTCGCGCCCAGGGCCGCCCGCGACTACGCGGAGTACCAGGCCGAGGAGATGCTGCACGACAAGCTGTACATCAGCGACGCCGCGGCCGCCGGCATCACCGAGGAGGAGATCCTCGCCACGGAGCCCTACCTCTCCACCCGCCTCCTTGAGGGCTTCTTCTACTACACCCTGGAACACGAGTCGATCATCGCCCCGGTCGTCTCCAACTACCTGGTGGAGTACACCCAGGTCAAGCTGCAGCCGGCCATCGTCGACAACCTCCAGAAGCGGCTCGGCAAGGAGAACGTCAAGGGGCAGGCCGCCCACCTCCACGTCGACACCACCGAGGACCACTCCCAGGAGATGTGGGACATCCTCCACCAACTGCTGTTCAGCGAGGAGGACTTCCAGAAGGTCTTCAAGTACATCGACGACGTCCAGGAGATCCTTGCGCTGTTCTTCCGGGAGATCTACGAGGACACCGTCGCCAAGCACGTGAAGACCGCCGCGTGACCCGCGACAGCTTCGAGGCACGTGGCAGGCCCATGTGTCCGGGCGGCGCCGGCTGAACCGCCGCGAGGCCGCCGGGCGGTCATCGCCCGGCGGCCCCCGTAACGGACCCCGCCCCTCCCGAGAGCATCCCGCCGCCCAGCAGAGAGGAACCCGCCCATGTCCGCACCCGACACGGCCGCGCTCGTCAAGGACTACCAGGAGAACGGCTTCGCGGTCGCCGAGCGTCTTTTCGACGCGAGCGAGGTCGCCGAACTCAACAACGCCATCACGGAGATCCTGGACGTCCCCGACATCGGCTCCGTCGCCGAGGTGGAGCCTGGCGACAACGGCCTGGCCCGCCGGATCTGGTCGCCCACCAAACAGCACTCCGCGTTCGAGCGGGCCGCCGCCCACCCCAGGCTGCTGGACCATGTCGAGGCGCTGATCGGCCCCGACATCCTGTTCCACTACAGCAAGCTCCACCTCAAGGCCCCGCAGGTGGGCAGCGTCGTGGACTGGCACCAGGACTTCTCCTACTACCCCCACACCAACACCGACCTGGTGACGGCCCTCGTCTATCTCGACGACACCACCACCGAGAACTCCGCCCTCCAGGCCATCCCCGGCTCCCACCGGCGCGGCCTCGCCGACCACTACGTCGACGGCTACTTCCGCGGCAAGGTCGCGGGTGCCGGCGCGCCCGACCCGGCGCTCGCCGTGCCCATCGAGGCGCCCGCCGGCAGCGTGGTCTTCATCCACTGCCTGCTGCTGCACTACTCCTCCTCCAACACCTCCGACCGGTACCGCCGCGCCTTCCTGCCGGCCTACCGGGCGGCCGACGCCTACCCGATCCACTTCGGCGCGCACGCCGGCCACAACGAGCCGGGAGTGCGGCTGCTGCGCGGCAGCGTGTCGGACACGGCCCGGGTGGAGGCCGGGGCGTGGCGTCTCCCGCTCGCCGAGCGGCCCTTCGGCTCGCTCTTCCAGCTCCAGGAGGGCGCCGACAAGGTCACGGCGACCACCGGGTACGCCACGCTGGAGGAGGCGAAGTGACAGCCCCATGAGCACGCCGAACGTGACGGTCGTCCGCGCCTGCCTGCGGGGCGGCGCGGGCGGCAGCCCCACGGTCGTCGTCCAGGACGAGCCGCACGGCCCGTCGCCGGACGACGACGAGCGGCGCCGGATCCCCGTCGCACGGGGCGCCTCGCACGCCGTGTACCTACGTCACGTCGGCGACACGACCGAGCTGCGCTTCTTCACCGAGGAAGGGGAACTACCCGCCTGCGGGCACGGAACGGTCGCCGCCCTCGCCTTCCTCGCCGCCCGGCACGGCGGCGCCGGGCCCTACCGGGCCACCCTCCGTGCCGGGGGACGCGTCTTCGCCGGGCGCGCCGAGCGCGACGGCGAGCTGATCACCGCCGCCTTCGACCCGGGCCCCGTCGACCTGCGCGAACCCACCGATGAGGAACGCTCCCTCGTCCTTTCGGCCCTCGGCCTCGCGCCCGACGAGACCGGAGCGAACCTCCGGATCGCCGGCGTGGGCCGTGAACGCGTTCTGGTGCCGGTCCCCGGCCGGGCCGCGCTCGCCGGGCTGCGCCCGGACCTCGACCGCCTCAGGGCGGCCTGCGACCGGTTCGGCCTGCTCGGCGCCTACGTCCACTCGGAACCCTCGCCCGAAGGCGCGCTCGCGGCCCGGATGTTCGCCCCCTCGATCGGCGTTCCCGAGGACATCGCCAACGCCAACGGCACGGCCTGTCTCGCCGCGCACCTGGCCGGCCGGGGCATCCACCGGATCGCCGTCGACATGGGCGACGCCCTCGGCAGCCCCGCCACCGTCACCGCCGCGGCGGGACCGGATCTGCGGGTCGAGATCGGCGGCGCCGCGAGGGTCCTGACGGAGTGAAACCAAGAGAACTTGAGCGATCGAAAGGTGAGAACGTGGTCGTCAGTGGCTTGCCAGGCCAACCGTGGTCGGACTCGAACGAGCTGAGAGTGCACTGGAACTCGCCGCTCAGCGGGCAGCAGAAGGCGTCGGGGAAATACCGGATCGGCGAGCTCGACTTCGACGGGATCGTCGACTTCGCGCAGGAGGCGGACAGCCTGGGGGTCGATTCGCTCCTCATGGGGATCGGCAACCACATGCCCGATCCGCTCCCGATGCTCGGCGCCCTGGTCCGGGAGACCAAACGCGTCAAGTTCCTTCTCGCCTACCGTCCCGGGCTGCTCCCACCGACGCTTTTCGCCCAGGTGGTCAACACGGTCTCGTGGATGTCGGACGGACGAATATCCCTCAACCTGGTCGCCGGCACCTCCCCGGCCGAGCAGGCGTACTACGGGGACTTTCTCGCCCACGACGAGCGCTACGCACGCTCCAACGAGTTCCTGGACATTCTCCACCGACTCTGGCGCGGTGAGACCCCGCTCTGCTACGACGGCGACCACTACTGCGTCAAGGATGCCCAGGTCGGCCTGGGTTACAAGGGCGGCGGCCGGCCCGAGATATACATCAGCGGGGCATCCGAGGTGGCCCAGCAGACCGCCGTCGACCACGGCGACTGCTGGCTGCGGTACGGCGACACCCCCGAGGGAATGGCGGCGGCCGCGAAGTCCGTCCTGACGCAGGGCGGCCGGGTGGGAACGCGCATGCATGTGCTGGCGAGGGAGACCCGGGCGGAAGCGCTGGCGGATCTCGCCGAGCTGATGCGCGATCCCGACGAGGAACACCGGAAGTGGATCGCGAACGCCGTGGCCGCATCCGATTCCGTGGCGGTGAACACCTCCTTCCAGCTGGCCGATTCCACGGAGGACGACTGGCTTTCTCCCATGCTGTACTCCGGCGCCGTGGCCTATCGCGGTGGGCCGGCCCTCTGCGTGGTGGGCAGCTACGAGGAGGTCGCCGCCTATCTCTACGAGTACAAGGCGGCCGGGATCAGCGAGTTCATCTTCTCCGGCTGGCCGACCCGGGACGAGATGCGGATCTTCTACACCCGGGTGCTGCCGCTGTTGCGCCAGCACGAACGCGCCGAGCTGAAGGTGTGAGGGCCGGCCCGCCTCCCAGGACCTGAGCGGCCGCGTTCGTGAAACCCGGTCCGTCAGGTGGTGCCGCGCCCCCGACCGCCCGCACGGCGGAGCCGTGTGCCCGCATCCGGGGCACAAGGCTCGGGACCGGTTCCTTGGTGCCACCCGAACCACGCATACGCATACGGGGAGTTCAGTGGAGCAGACCCTGCGAGGCGAACCGGCCTCGATCGGATGGCGTGTCCGGGCCCTGGTCGCCGGATACTCCCTGTCCGCCTACGGGAACTTCCTCAACCTGATCGCCCTGAGCCTGTTCACGTACCAGGTCGTGGGCACCGCCCTCGGCCTGGGCGCAGTGATGGCGCTCCGGCTGTTCTCCGGCGTGCTGGCCGGCCTGGGCGCCGGCGCGATCACCACGGCCCTCGGCCGCCGCACGGTGATGATCGGCGCCGACCTGGCGCAGGCCGTCGCGATGACGGTGCTCGCGCTCAGCGCCCGCGACCCCTCGCTCGTCCTGCTGCTGGGCGCGGTCGTCGTGCTCGGCGCGGGCAACACCCTGTTCACGGTGGCGCTGCGCAGCGCCGTGCCGGTGATCGTGGGCCATGACCAACGGACCAGGGCCAACGGGATGCTGGTGACCGCGCGTTCGTTCGCCACCGTGCTCGGCTACGCCTCGGCCGCGGGCATCATCGCCGTCGGCGGGTACGGCCTCGCGTTCGCGGTGAACGGGGCCACCTTCGTGGTGTCGGCCGGGGCGGTGCTGGCGCTGCGGCCGCGTACCGATGTCGAGGCGGAGTCCGACGCCGGCGCGACCGCCGACGCGGCGCGGGGGGAGTCGGCCCCCGGGCGGCCGCCGGGCGCCCTGAGCTGGCGCCCGGCGGCGGGGATTCCGGCGCTGTTGCTCGGGATGCTGCTGCTGCGGGGCGTCGACGCGTTCGCCTCCTCCTCCCACAACGTGGCCCTGCCGATCGTGGCCGACCTCAGGTTCCCGGACAATCCGGCGCTCTTCATGACCCAGTTCTGGGTCGCCTGGGCCGTGGGCACCTCCCTCTCCCACCAGCTGCTCAGCCGTTTCCGTGGGGAGCGGGTGTACGGCGCGCGGGTGTTCGCGCTCGGCACCGGCGTCATGTCGATCTCGTTCGCGCTCGCCTTCACCGGGCTCCCGGTGCCCGCCCTGATCGTCGCGGCCCTGGTGGCCGGCCTCGCCGACGGCTGCACCGAGATCGTGTATGTCTCGCGCCTGCAGGCGGTACCGGAACGGGAGCGCGGCCGGCTGTTCGGCCTGTCGGCCTCCGCCGAGACGGCCGGATTCAGCGTCGGAATGCTCGGCGCCGCAGCGGCACTTGAGGGCCTTCCCGCGTTCACGGTCGTCGCCGCGTTCCATGGCACGGCCCTGTGCGGGGCGTTGGCCCTCGCGCTGTATGTCGCGCTCCGTCGCCACGACGCGCTCCGGCCGCACCACCAGCCGTCCTGACTCCCGGCACCACCGATCGCTGAAGAAGGGACACACATGGCACGCGCACGGGATCACGCCCTTTGCCGAGGCCCTGAGCCGGAGTTCACCGCCGATGACCCCCGCGACGCGGTCCAGGCCCTGCTGCGGGCCGCGGCCGCGGCCGCGGCGGACGGGGCGGGAGTGGTCACCGTGGGGTCGCGCGGCGAGGACAGCACGCTTGCCTACCCCGAACTCCTCGACCTGGCACGACGGTTCGTGACCGGGCTGCGCGCACACGGGGTGCGGCCCGGGGACCCCGTGGTCCTGTGCGGGCTGCCGCTCGCCGAGTTCTTCCCGGCCTTCTGGGCCTGTGTCCTGGCCGGGGCCCTGCCCGTGTCCCTCGCCGACCCGCCGACTGCCGGCTCGGCGGCCTCGCAACGGCTGCGGCACACCCGCGCGTTGCTGAAGGATCCCCTTGTCGTCACCGATGTCCGGGGCGCGGCCGGCCCGGCGCACGCCGAGGGGGACGGGCGGGTGGCGGTCGCGGCCGACTGGGTCGGGCACCCGCCGACATCCGAGCACCATGAGCCCCGGGCGTCGGACACCGCGCTCCTGATGCTCTCCTCCGGCAGCACGGGCGCGCCCAAGGCCGCGCGGCTCACCCACGCCGGGCTCGCGGACTTCGCCGCCAGCACCCGCCGGATCCTGCCGGTACGGGCGGGCGACACCTTCGTCAACTGGCTGCCGGTGGACCACAGCGGGGCGTTCCTGCTCTACCACGTGCTCCCGGTCTTCGCCGGCTGCACGAATGTGCAGGCGCCGACCCAAACGGTGCTGACCGAGCCGCTGCGCTGGCTCGACCTGCTCCACGAGCACCGCGCCCAGCATGGCTGGGCCCCCACCTTCGGCTACCGGATGGTCGCCGACGCGCTGGCCGAACGACCCGAAGGACACTGGGACCTGAGCGCCCTGACCACGCTGGTCTGCGGCGGTGAGCAGATCGTGCTGCCGGCCCTTCGGGCCTTCCTCGACGCCACCTCGGGCTTCGGCGTCCGTGCGGACCATCTCGTCCCCGCCTGGGGCATGGCCGAGACGGTCACCGGGATCACCTACGGCCGGCTCGACCGGCCGGGAACCGTGCACCGCCTCGTCAAGTCCTCTCTCGACGGCGAACTGCTGAGCGCCGACGAGGACACCCCGGACGACCGGTGCGTCACCTTTGTCGCCGCCGGATCGCCGGCCCACGGGACGACCCTGCGCATCGTCGACGGCCAGGGGCGGCCGCGACCCGGCCGCAGGATCGGCCGGTTGCAGGTGCGCTCGCCGGCGCGGCTGACCCCGGGGTACGTCGACGACCCGGACGCCGACGCCGCCGCCTACCCGGGGGGCGACGGCTGGCTGGACACCGGCGACCTGGCGTTTCTCGCCGACGGCCAGGTCGTGATCACCGGCCGCCGGAAGGACGTGATCATCCTCAACGGGCACAACGTGTACGCCCACGAGGTCGAGACCGTCGCGACGGCGGTGGCCGGGGTACGCCCGGGCGAGGTGGCCGCCTGCGGGATACCGGACGCCGAACGGGGCACGGAGCAGCTTGCCGTGTTCTTCGTCGGCGGCGGCACCGAGGACGACGCCGGCGTCGCACGGCAGGTGCGGGCGGAGCTGTTCACCCGCCTCGGCCTGACCGCCGCACACATACGACCCGTCGCCCGGGCCGAGTTCCCGCGCACGCCCGCCGGCAAGGTGCGGCGTGCCGAGCTGCGCGACCGGTTCGTCGCGGGAACTTTGGGCGCGGGCCCCGGCGACGACACCTCTCCCGGGAACGACGACGCGGTGAACGACGAGGCGTCGGGCGACGCCATCGGGCGTGCGGTGCGTGAGGAGTTGGCCTCCGTTCTCGGTCGCCCCGCCGGGGCGACCGTGCCCTTCTACGAACTCGGCCTGACCTCCGTCCAGTTGGTGCGGCTGCGGGGGCGCATCGAAGAGCGCCTTGGCCGGGGGATAGCCCAGACCCTCCTCTTCGAACACCCCACGGCGGACGCGCTCACCGCCCACCTCACGGCGAGCAGGAAGCTCCCCACGCGGACTCCCCGGCCGGCCCCGGGCAGCGGCGAGGAGACCGACCGACGGATCGCGGTCATCGGCATGGCGCTGCGCTTCCCCGGGGCCGACTCACCACAGGACTTCTGGCGGAACCTGCGCGACGGCGTCGACTGCCTCACCGTCTTCGACAAGGCCCAACTGGCGGCCGCCGGCCTCACCCCCGAGCAGGCGAACGCTCCCGATCGCGTCCCGGTCGCCGGAGTCCTCGACGGTGCACTGGACTTCGACGCCGACTTCTTCGCGCTCAGCCCCGCGGAGGCCCGGCTCACCCACCCCGGGCACCGCCTCCTCCTGGAGTGCTGCCACCGGGCGCTGGAGGACGGCGGCTACGCGGGCGCCCGACAGCACACCAGGATCGGCGTGTTCGCCGGCACCGGCATGCACCTCTACGACCACCAGCAGGACGGACACCCCCCGTACGCCGGGCGCGAGGAGTGTGAGGACGGCGGCGACCCCGTCACCGGTATGCAGCAAACCATCGGGCGGCAGCCGGACTTCGTCGCCTCCCGGGTCGCCTACCGGCTCGGTCTCACGGGGCCCGCCATCGGCGTACAGACGGCCTGCTCCACCTCGTTGGTCGCCGTCCACCTGGCGGCGCAGGCCCTGCTGACCGGTGACGCCGACCTGGCGCTCGCCGGCGCCGCCGCCGTACACCTGCCGCAGGAAACCGGCTACCGCAGCCATCCCGGCTCGATCCTGTCCCCCTCCGGGCGCTGCCGCGCCTTCGACGCGGAAGCCGACGGCACCGTGGGCGGCAACGGAGTGGCGGCCGTGCTGCTCAAGCGCCTGGACCGGGCGCTGGCCGACGGGGACACGGTGCACGCGGTGATCCTCGGCTCGGCCGTCAACAACGACGGTGCGGAGAAGACCGGCTTCACCGCACCCGGCGTGGCGGGACAGGTCGCCGTCGTCCGGGAGGCGTTGTGCCGGGCCGCGATCCCGGCCGACACCGTCACCTATGTGGAGGCGCACGGCACCGGGACACCGCTGGGGGACCCCGTCGAGTTCGAGGCGCTGGGCCGGGCGCTCGCCGAGGGCACGGAGCGGACCGGGTTCTGCACGGTCGGCTCGGTGAAGCCCGCCGTCGGACACCTCGACAGCTGCGCGGGCATGGCGGGCCTGATCAAGACGATCCTGATGCTGCGCCACCGCACCCTGGTGCCGACCCTGCACCTGAACCAGCCCAACCCCCAACTGAACCTGCATGGTGGCCCGTTGCGCCTCGGCACCGAGCTGCGGCCCTGGTCGGTGCCCGCCGGGACACCCCGCCGGGCCGGGGTCAGCGCACTCGGCGTCGGCGGCACCAACGCCCATGTCGTCCTGGAGGAGGCCCCGGCATCCCGCCCCGTGGCCGCGCCCGAGCGGCCCGCGCTCGTCCCCCTCTCGGCGCGCGACACCGAGGCCCTGCGGGAGCTGACGGAGAACCTGCGCGCCCACCTGGTGAGCGCACCGGACACGGCCGCCGCCGATGTCGCGGCCACCCTGGGGCGCGGTCGCCCGCACCACACCGCGCGCCTGGCCGTGGTGGGCGCCGACGCCGGGGAACTCGCCCTGGCCCTGGAGCGACGGCCGGCTCCCCCCGCGCCGTCCGGGCCGCCGGCCTTCGCCTTCCCAGGCCAGGGCAGCGCCCGGAGCGGCATGGCCCGGGGAATCCACTCGGGGTTCGCCGAGGCCCGTTCGGTGGTGGACCGCTGCGAGCGCGTCTACGCCGAGGAGTTCGGCGGCAGCCTGCTGCCGGTACTGCTCGGCGAAGCCGGGGACCGGGTGTGGCCCACGGAGGTGGCCCAACCCGTCCTGTTCGCCCACCAGGCGGCGCTTCTCGCCGTCTGGCGCGCCTGCGGCGTGCGGCCCGCCGCGCTGCTCGGCCACAGCGTGGGCGAGTACGCGGCGCTGTACGCGGCCGGAGCGTTCACCCTCGACGACGGGCTGCGCCTCACCGCCCGGCGCGGCCGCCTGATGCAACGCGCCTGCCCGCCCGGCGCGATGCTCGCCGTCCACACCGACCTGGCGACGGCCGAACGCGTCGCCGCGACGGCCGGCGTCGAGATCGCGGCGGTCAACGGGCCAGGCGCGCATGTCCTGTCGGGGACCTCGGAAGCCCTCGCCGAGGCCGCGCTCCTGCTCGACCGCGACGGCATCCAGCACCGCGCCCTCCCGGTCGACCGGGCCTTCCACTCGGCCGCCCTCGACGCCGCGTTGCTCGAATTCCGCGCCTTCGCCGAGGAGTTGGCCTATGCGCCGCTGCGCGTGCCCCTCGTCAGCGGTCTCGACGGCGAGGCGCGTCCCGTGGGCTGGACCGTCGACGCCCGGTACCTGTGTGCCCAGGCGCGGCGGCCGGTCCGCTTCGACCTCGCCGTGGCCACGGCGGCGGAGCTGGCCAGGGGCGGCTTCGTCGAGATCGGCGCCGGGCACACCCTCGGCGGCCTGGCCCGGCACCAGATCCCCGAGAGCCGTTGGCTGCGCGGTCAGGGCACGGGCGACGACGCCGCCGGGCAACAGCGCGGCGTGCTGCGCTCACTCGGCGAGCTGTACCGCGCCGGGGCGGAACTGGACTGGGAGTTCATCGCACGCGGCGGCGGCCGGATCCCGCTGCCGGGGCACCCACTGCGCCGCGTGACGATCGCGCCCCCCGCGCCGCCCCACACCTCGGGCGACGCCGAACTGCTCGACAGCATCCGGGAGTTGACCGCGAACAAGCTGGGCACCGAGATCGCGGAGATCGTCCCGGACCGCTCCTTCCTGGAACTGGGCGCCGACTCGCTGTCCCTGATGGGAGTGGCCACGGAACTGCGAAACCGCCACGGCGTGCACCTTCCCGTCCGGGAGTTCTTCGAGACCGCGGACACCCCGCGCAAGCTCGCCGAACGCCTGGCCCGGCTGGGCGCGCGGGCGGCCGGACGACCACCCCGGGCCACGCCGGAGCCCGCACCCGCCCCGGGGGACGACACGCCACCGGCCGCGCCCGACCTGTTCGCCCGGCAACTGGAGCTCACCCGACACCTGGTCGACCAGGTCACCGGCGTCATCAACCGGCAGCTGGACGCCCTGGCCCACGCCGATGCCCCGCCACCCGCCGATCCGGCGCCACCCGCCATGCCCGCCGTGTCCGCCGTGTCCGCTGTGCCCACCGTGTCCGCCGCCCCGCCGAACGCCGGGGCGGCACCCGCCGCCACACCCCCCGCCACACCCACCGGCACTGTCGACTTCAGCCTCTACTTCTTCGGCGACTACCCGGACGACGCCGCCCACGACAAGTACGAACTGATCATGCGGGCATCCGAGTTCGCCGACCGGCACGCGTTCCACGCGCTCTGGCTCCCCGAGCGGCACTTCAACTCCTTCGGCGCGCTCTTCCCCAACCCGTCCGTCCTCGCCGCCGCCCTGGCGGCCCGCACCCGCCACATCCGGCTGCACGCCGGATCCGTCGTGCTGCCGCTGCACCATCCGGTCCGGGTCGCCGAGGAATGGTCGATGGTGGACAACATCTCCGGCGGCCGGGCGGGCCTGTGCTTCGCCAGCGGCTGGCACGCCACCGACTTCGCGCTCGCCCCGGACGCCTTCGGACGCCACCGCGAGCTGATGTACGAACAGGCCGACACCGTACGCCGGTTGTGGTCCGGCGAACCGCTCACCCTGACCGGCGGGGACGGCGAGCCCGTCGATGTCACGCTGCACCCCAGGCCCCTCCAGAAGCAACCACCCCTGTACGCGGCGGTGGTGGCCAACCCCGACAGCTACCGGCGGGCCGCCGCCCACGATCTGGGCATCGTCACCAACCTGATGGCGCAGACCGTGGAGCAGCTGACGGCCAACATCGCCCTCTACCGCCGGACCCGCGCCGAGCACGGCCTCGACCCGGCCGCCGGCCGCGTCGTCGTGCTGGTCCACACCTACCTGGGCCCGGACGCGGCCCGGGCAAGGGCCGAGGCACAACGGCCCTTTGTGACGTATCTGCGCTCCTCGCTGTCCCTCTTCGACCAGGTGACCAACAGCCTCGGCTTCGACGTGGACCTCGCCAACACCCCCGAACAGGACGTCGAGTACCTGCTGGGCCGTGCCTACGAGCGCTACTGCGCCTCGCGCGCGCTGATCGGCGACGAGTCGACGGCCGCCGAGACGGTGGCCCGCCTGGTGGCGGCGGGTGCGGACGAGATCGCCTGCTTCGTCGACTTCGGCCTGCCGACGGAACGGGTACTGGCCGCCCTGCCGCTGCTCGACCGGCTGCGCCGACGGCGACAGCCGGCCCCCGAACACCGGGAGCAGGGAACCGACTCGGGCGAGCGCAGGCCGCTCACCCCGGCCCAGCGCCGCATCTGGTTCCTGGAGCAACTGCACCCGGGCACCAGCATGTACCACGAGCCCAAGGCGATCCGCCTGGACGGGCCGCTGAACACCGAGGCGCTGGGCCAGGCCCTGCGGCGGGTGGCCGACCGCCACCCCGCGCTGCGGACCGTCTTCCGCGAGGCGGACGGCGTCCCCTACCGGCAGGTACTGCCCCGGACGACACTCGACTGCCCCGTCGACGACCACCCGGGGGCGGACGAGGAGGAAGCGCTGCGGGCCGCGCTGGCCACCGAGGGACGACGTGTCTTCGACCTGAGCGAGGGCCCCCTCGTCTCGGCCAGGCTGCTGCGCCTCGCCCCCGAGCGGCACCTCCTGTTCCTGCTCGCCCACCACATCGTCTTCGACTCCTCCTCCACCCAGGTACTCGCCCGCGACCTGGCCGCGTACTACCGCGCCTGGCCCGACGGCGAACCCCCACTTCCCCCGCTGGGCCAGGCCGACCCCGAGCCCGCCGTCGACCCCGAGGCGACCGCCGCCTCCCTCGACTTCTGGCGGCGCGAACTCACCGGGGCACCGGACCTGGAGCTGCCCACCGACCGGCCACGCCCGACGGTACGCACCGGCCAAGGGGCAAGCCTCTCCCACGCGCTGGACGCCGAACTCATGGCGCGCCTACGCCAGTCGGCCGCCACCCAGCGGGCCACCGTGTTCATGGCGCTGACCGCCGCGATCGGCGCCGTCCTCGGCCGCTTCGCCGGCCAGTCCCACTTCGCGCTCGGCACCGCCGTCGCCGCTAGGCCCGAGGGCGCCGAACACGCCATCGGGCTCTTCCTCGACACGGTTCCCCTGCGCCTGGACCTGAGCGGCGACCCGGACTTCGCGACCCTGCTGCGCCGCGTCCGCGACACCAGCACGGCGGCGTACGAACACCGCGACCTGCCCTTCGACAAGCTGGTCGAGGCACTGGCCCCGCGCCGCGACCCGGGCCGCAACCCGCTGTTCCAGGTCATGGTGGAGTACGAACGCGAGGGCGAGATCGCCTTCGACCCGCTGACCGCCGCGCTGTTGGACGCGCCGAGCGAACGAGCCCCGTTCGACCTCAGCGTCTACCTGACCCACCACCGCGAAGGGCTGCGGTTCATGGTCGAGTACGACACGGCGCTCTTCGACCGGGCCACGGTGCGCCGGTTCGTGGAGTACACGGAGCAACTGCTGCGCCGCGCCCTCGAAACGCCCGACGTCCCGGTCGCCGAACTGGCCACCCCCACCGCCACCGACCGCGCCACGCTCAGACGCTGGGGCGGCTTCGACGTAGAGGCCCCCTGCGGTCCTGACACCCTGCACGGCCTCTTCGAGGCGCAGGCCCGCCGCACCCCGGCGGCCACCGCGCTTATCCACGACGAACTGACCGTCTCCTACGGGGAGTTGGACGCCCACGCCGACCGACTCGCCCACCGGCTGAGGCAGCGCGGCGCGGGCCGGGGCGAGCGCGTGGCGATCCTGCTGCCCCGCGGCCCCGAACTGGTCACCGCGCTGCTCGCCGTCCTCAAGAGCGGAGCCGCCTACGTTCCGCTGGACCCGTCCGCGCCGACACCCCGGCTGAACGGACTCCTCGACGACGCCCTCCCGGTCCTCCTGCTCACCGGTGCGCCCGCCCTCGAACGCCACCCGACGCTGACCGGCCCGACCACCCTGCTCATCGAGAACACCGACCCGTCCACGCCCCCTCCGCACCCGGCCCCGGCCGGCGAGGTACGGGCCGAGGACCCCGCGTACTGCGTCTACACCTCGGGCTCCACCGGCCGGCCCAAGGGCGTCGTCGTCCCACACCGCGGCCCGGCCGCCCTGATCCGAAGCCAGCTGACCCGGCACCCACCACTGCGCACCCTGCAGTGGACCTCGCACGCCTTCGACATCAGCGTTCAGGAGATCTTCACCACCCTCGCCTCCGGGGCCGCCCTCGTCCTCATCGACGACGAGACGCGGCACGACCCGGCGGCGCTCACCAGGACGGCGCGCCACCACGAGGTGCAACGGCTCTTCATGCCCTGCACCCCGCTGCGCTATCTGATGGAGACCGCACCCGAACTGCCCGCCCTGCGCGAGGTGTTGCACTGCGGAGAGGCGCTGCAACTCACCCCGGCGCTGCGCCGCTTCCTGGCCGCCCACCCGCGGTGCGCCCTGCACAACCAGTACGGCCCCACCGAGACCTCGATCATCGTCACCTCGCACCGGGTGGCGCCCGACGAGGGGCAGTGGCCGCCGATCGGGACGCCGGTGCCCGGGGCGCGCATCCAACTCCTCGACCCGGACGGGCGCGAGGTACCGATCGGCGCGGTCGGCGAGATCCGGGTGGGCGGCGCACCGGTCGCGCACGGCTACCACGGCCTCCCGGAGGAGACGGCGGCCCGCTTCGTCGACGACGGCACCGGGGCGGTGCGCTACCGCACGGGTGACCTGGCCCGCTGGCGCCCCGACGGCACCCTGGAGTACCGGGGACGCGTCGACGACCAGGTCAAGATCCGCGGTCACCGGGTCGAACCCGCCGAAGTACAGGGGGCGTTGAGCGCCCTGCCCGGGGTGCGCGACGCGGCCGTGGTGCCGCGGCGCGACGCGCACGGCGACCTGGAACTCGTCGCGTATGTCGTCCCCCGCCGCGCCGGGAACGGCGACGGCGCCGGCCTCGCGCGGCTGCGGGCCGCGCTGGCCGACGAACTCCCCGACCACCTCGTTCCCGGCCGCTGGGTCGCGCTGGACCGGCTGCCGGTCAACACCTCCGGAAAACTCGACCGGGGCCGCCTCCCGGAGCCGGGCGCGACCCCGACCCCGCACCCCTCGGGCGCCGAGCCCACCACCCTCCTGGAGAAGTCCCTGCACGAGCTGTGGTGCGCGGAACTGGGCGCCGGATCGCTGCCCGTCGACCGCTCCTTCTTCCAACTGGGCGGCCACTCACTCGGCGCGATCCGCCTGCTGCACCGCATGGCCGACGAGTTGGGCCTGCGGCTGTCGATGGCGGACTTCTTCCGTACCCCGACGATCAGGGCCCTGGCGGCGCGGGCCGGGAACGCCGAACCGGCGCACCGGGACGCGGCCCGGGAAACGGTCGTCGCCACCGCCCCGGCGACCTCAAGCCTGCGCCGGCTGTGGCACCGCCACCACCAGAGCGGCGACCCCGCCGTCTACAACGTGACCCACCGCGTCGACCTGCGGGGGGAGTTGCGCCCCAACCACCTGACACGGGCCCTGACGGCTCTGGTCGCCCGGCACGAAGCGCTGCGCAGCCGCTGCGTCCGACGGGACGGGGACCACCTCCTCGAAGTGCTCGCCGAGGTACCCGTCACGGTGCCCGTCGTCGATCTGACCGCCCACGCCACGGACGAGGACGCCATCGCACGCTGGACCAGGGACGAGGCGTCCCGGCCCTTCGCCATGGACGCGGCCCCCCTGTTCCGGTTCCACCTGGCCAGGGTCGCGGGGGACCGCTGGATCCTGCTGGCCGTGCTGCACCACGGGATCTGCGACGGCTGGTCGATGAACGTGCTGTGGCGGGAGCTGCAGGAGCTGTACAACGCCGCCTGCCGCGGCACCGAGGCGGAACTCCCCATCCCCTCGGCGCAGTTCACCGACCTGGCGCGCGCCGAACACCAGCTCTCCCCCCGGCGCCGCCGCCACCTTGAGGAGTACTGGCGCCATGAACTCGACGGCGCCCCCCTGCGGTTGGACCTGCCCTACGACCATCCCCGCCCCGCCACCCTGTCGGGGCGCGGCGCCCTGCACACCCACACCGTGCCCGACCGCACGGCCGGACAGGTCGCCGAGGCGGCGGCCGACCTGGGCACCACCCCCTCCACCGTCTGGGCGGCCGCCTTCGCCGCCTGGGCCGCCCGCCGGTGCGAAGGACCCGATGACGTGGTTCTCGCGACCTCAAGCGCCAACCGGGCCCAGGCGGGCCGCGAGGGGGCCGTCGGCTTCATCGGCGACGCCGTCCTCCTCCGCGCCCGCGTCGGCGCCGCCGCCACGTTCGCCGATCTGGTGGACCAGGTGGGCGCCTCGCTGTTCGCTGCGCTCGACCACCAGGACCTGCCGCTGAGCGAGGTGGCGGAACTGCTGGACGTCCGCCCCGACTCCGAGCTGTTCCCCACGGTGCTGTTCACGGTCGTCACCGCCCGGCCGCCCGTCCTGGACCTGTCCGGTCTGACGGCGACGATCAGCGGTGTCTCCGCGCGCACATCCGCCCGCAACGAGCTGTATGTCGTCGTATCCCCCGGTCCGGAGCGAACGACGCTCACCTTCGAGTACTCGACCGACCTCTTCGAGCCCGCCACGATGGAGAGCTGGGCATCCGACTTCACCCAGAGCCTGGCGCGGGCGACGGCCGACCCCTCAGCCCTCATCGCACCGCCGGTTCGAACAGAGGGCTGATCATGATGGACTTGACCGTAGAAGCGCTCGAGAGCCTCCACGGGCGCAGCGCCGCCGGCCTGCGCGTGCGGCTGGCGGCGCTCGTCGACCAGGAGTGGGTCCTGCTCGCCGAGCGCAAGACGGACGAACGCGGCCGGATCGACAACTGGGACGGGCCCGCCGAGAGCCAGGGGCTCTACCAGATCGTGTTCGACGTCGACCGGTACTTCTCCGGACTCGGCGTGATCCCCACCTGCCCCGAGGTCGTCACCACGTTCCGGATCTCCCGCGAGCAGGCGGAGTGCCGGGTGAGCCTCAACTTCTCGCTCCACCACTACTTCGTGGCCTTCTCCTGAACCGCCCCTGAGCCGCCCCTAGGTCGCGGGCCCCGCCGTCGCCCTGAGCCGGGCGAGGATCGGCCCGGCGGCCCCCGGCGGCATCGAGGACACCAACTCCCGCGCCTCGGCCAGGGACCGCTCGGCGGCCTCGGCGTCCCCGGCGGCCCGCAGCGCCGCGTGGAGGACGATCAGCGCCCCGGCCTCCTCGGCGGGAGCATCCATCAACCGGAACAGGGGCAGCGCCCGCCGCAGATGGGCGCCCGCCTCCGCCACGTCCCCTGTGGCGAGCGCCAGTTCACCGAGGGCCACCAGGGTGCGGCCCGTGATCAGCCGCTCGTCGATGGCCTCCGCGCGGGCGAGGGCGCGACGCAGGGCCTTGCCGGCCGCCTCCGTCTCCCCGTGCGTCAGCAGCGCGGAGCCGATGCCGAGGAGCGCGTACGCCTCACCGGTGGGGTCGCCGATGAGCAGGACGATGTTCAGCACCTGCTCGAACGCGTCCAGGGCGGCCTCGTGTTCACCACGGTCGAGATACGTCTGCCCCAACCGGTGCAGCACCTGCGCCTCGACACGGCGGCCGTTGCCCTCCCGGCTCAGCCGCAGCGCCTCGCTCAGGAGCGGGCCGGCCGCCGCGTCGTCACCGCTGTCCAGCCGCAACTGCGCGAGATTGTGCAGGACATAGGCCACGGCGACGGACCCCTCGCCCTCCCGGAACACCTTGAGCGCCGCCTCGTAGTGGGCGGTGGCCTCGTCGTGCCGGCCACGGATCCGCGCCAGGTAACCCAGTCCCCGGGTGGCCAGGGCACGGCCGGGCTCGTCGCCGATCTCCTCGAAGATCGCGGCGGACCGCAGGAAGTGACCCTCGGCGGACGCGAAGTCCTGCCTGGTCACGGCGAGCGAACCCAGCGAGTGGAGCGTCGCCGCCTCCCCGACCCGGTCACCCGCCTTACGGCTCGCCGCGAGTGCCACCTCGTGGGTGTCGCGCCAGTCGTCGAGGCACACCTGGGTCTCCATGAACGTCACCGCGGTGACGGCGAGCCCCCAGCAGTGCTCGGTGAACCCCATCATGGCGGCCCGCCGGACACAGGCGAGCAGCGAGGAACGCTCTCTGGAGAACCATTGGAGGGGTTCCGTGAGGATCCCGTCCACCAGGGCGTCGGGTAGCGTATACAGGGAGACGCCATGACTCCTTATCAGTACGTCCCGGCCGTACTCACGGTCCCGCGCTTTCCGCAGCAGGAAGAGGAAGCAGCCCAACAGCCGGCCGACGGCGGCCTCGCGGGCCTCCGTACTCTCCTCGGCGGCCAGCCGTTCCCTGGCGAAGAGCCGGATGAGGCTGTGCAGCCGGTACTGCCGGTGGCGTCCGGTCGTGGCACCGACGGTGTCGAGCAACTGCGCGTCCGTCAGCTCGTGGAGCAGATCGCGCACCGTCGTCTCGGGAAGGTCCAGGAGCGCCATGGCGGCCCAGAGGGAGAACGGCCCCTCCTCCAGGATGGCCAGCCGCCGGAACAGACGGCGAGTGCCCTCGCCCAGGCTGTTGTAGGTGAGGCAGAGCCCGGCCCTGATGCCGACATCGGCGTAGTTCAGCTCGTCCAGCCTGCGGGTCTCGTCATCGAGACGCTCCACCAACTCGGCGATCTCCCAGTGGGGTCGGGCGGCGAGCCGGGCCCCGGCGATGCGCAGGGCCAGCGGGAAGTGCCCGCACAGCGCGGCCAGTGCCTTTGTGGCCTCCGGCTCGGCCGCCGCGCGCTGCGCCCCCGCCATGCGGCCGAGGAGATCGGCGGACTCCTCCGGCGTGAAGGTGGTGATGTCCACCCGGACCGCGCCGGCGAGGCTGCCGATATGGCGTCGGCTGGTGATGATGACTGCGGAGGTGGGCTTCCCCGGCAGAAGCGGTCTGATCTGGCTCTCCTCGGCGACGTTGTCGAGGATGATCAGCATGCGTCGCTTCGCGAGAAGCGCGCGGTACATCTCCGCCCGCTCCTCCATGTCCTCGGGAATCGCCGTGCCCTTGACACCGAGGGCGTGCAGAAAACGTTCGAGCGCCTGGGCGGGCGACACCGGCGGGGAGACTCCGCCGTGCAGCTCGGCGAAGAGCCGACCGTCGGGGAAGTCCGCGGCGACCTCGTGCCCCATGTGGATGGCCGTTGCGGTCTTGCCGACCCCCGGTTTGCCCACGAACGTGACGATGGGCACCGCCAACGGGGATCTGCCGTGGGACGAGACCAGCAGTTTGCGGACGTCGGCGACCAGGCTCTCGCGGCCCGTGAAGTCGGCCACGGCGGCGGGCAGCATCTCCGGTGCGCCGGGATCGGTCGGCGCGACTCCGTACTCGGGGGGCGCCGCGCGGTTCTCCGAAAGGTCGAGCCGGGGGTCCGTGACCAGAATGGAGTGCTGGAGCTGTCTCAGCCGGACGTCGGGTAACACGCCCAGTTCGTCGAGCATGAGCCTTCGGGTCTCGCGGTAGACGTTGAGCGCCTCCGCCTGGCGCCCTGAGCGGTAGAGCGCCAGCATGAGCTGGCCGCGCAGTCGCTCGCGGAGCGGGAACTCCGCGATCAGGTCGAAGAGTTCACCGACGAGCACGCTGTGCCGGCCGAGGGCGAGCCCGAGCCGGATGTACTCCTCGGTGGCGGTGACGCGCTGCTCGGTGAGCCGGCCGGCACCGGACTCGATCACCTCGCCCGGCAGACCTTCGAGGGGGGAGCCACGCCACAGCCCGAGCGCCTGCCGGTAGATGGCCTCCTCCTTCTCCTCCTGCCCCCGGTCGTGCAGCTCGCGCGCCTTCGCGACGAGCGCGTCGAAGCGCAGGGCGTCCAGGCTCTCCTCGTCCGCGTGGACCAGGTAGCCGTTGGGGTGCGTGCTGATGACGTCCTCGACGCCATGGGCCCCGAACAGGCGCCGCAGACCCGAGACGCTGATGTGGAGCTGAGCGCGTGCCGTCGCCGGCGGGGTCTGCTCGTACATGGCACGGATGAGCCGGTCGGTGCTCACCACTTGGCCGGCGTTGAGCAGGAGGGTGGCGAGCACGATCCGTTGGCGCGTACCGCCGAGTTTCAGCGGCGTGGAGTCGACGCTCGCCTGAAGGGGACCGAGGATGCCGAACGCGACTCTGGGTCGGCGGATCTCACGATCGTCCCCGAATACGGTCTGCTCCACGTGGTACCTCCCCCAGGAACGTGTGTGGCTCGAAGAACTCTAGCCCTGATCTTTCGCACACCCGGCAGACCGGAGGTCTTGATGTTGCGAGTGTCCTTGGCCGTAAGCCCGTTGTTGCCCTCCTCGCTGGTCAGGGGCGCTTTCCGCGGACGTCGTCAACGGTTGGCCGACCCACCTCCTGAAAGCGGGAGGGCAAAGCCCGGTCCGGGGCGTCCGATACGCGGGCGCTTGCCAACCTGCGAATTCCCGTTCGCAACCGCCGAGACGGCCGTCAAACCGGAAGTTCATTGATGAGTTCCGCCGCTTCCTGGCCCTCTTCGATCAGCGCGGCGATTTCCGACAGTTGTCGGCGTACCCGGTCTTCCGGCCGAGGCGTTCCGCCCTCACAGCAGCGGCCGACCTGCGGGTTCATCGGTTTTACCAAATTTTGAGGAAATTCTGATCGGTCCATGCACACGGCTCATGACCGCCTCTATTGTCTCCCTATTGTCTTGGCCAGTTCATCGATCGCGACCCGATGTCACGGCTTGCCAAGATATAGGAGTCCTCAAGCAGCAGCCGTCAGGCCGGACTTCTGGAGTGGGAGACAATACACATGATCAAGAATCGGTCGATTCATGCCGCATGCGCAATTCCTCTCGCAGTCGCCATGACCGGCATCGCCCCACAGATAGCGACGGCCGCCGTTCACGCCGAGCAGTCCCCGACGGCCGCCCGGGGAACCGGTGACATCGTGCGGCCTCCCACCGAGGAGCCCGGCTCGCACAACCCGTGGGGGTGAGCGGACCGTACCGGTGCAGCGAGACCTCGGGTTCGCGTCGTCTCGGTTGTGTGCTGGACAAACGCTCCACAGAGGATGGGGAAACAGCGTGGACATCGATGTACTCGGTGCACTGACGGTGCGGGAGCGGGGTTTCTCGGTCACGCCCACCGCTCCCAAACCGCGGCAGGTGCTCGCCCTGCTCGCCCTCAACGCCGACCGGGCCGTCCCGGCCGCCACCATGATCGAGGAGCTGTGGGGCACCGAACCCCCGCGCAGCGCGCGAGCCACGCTCCAAACCTACATCCTGCAGTTGCGTGAACTGATCGGCACGGCACTGCGGCAGTCCGACGACGCGCTGCCGCGCTCCGCCAAGGACGTGCTGATGACGGTCCCCGGCGGCTATCTGCTCAGCACCGGCGAAGGGCGCAGTGACGTCCGGGAGTTCGAGCGGCTGGCCGACGCCGGGTACCGGGCCATGGACGCCGAGGACTACCCCCAGGCGACCAGACGCCTGAGCGAGGCACTGGCCCAGTGGAGCGGCCCTGCCCTCGCCGACGTCCAGACCGGGCCCCATCTGGAGCTCCAGGTCAAGCGGTTGGAGGAGAGCCGGCTGTGCGCGCTCGACCAGCGCATCGACGCCGACCTCCGACTCGGCCGGCACCGTGAACTGCTCGCCGAGCTGACCGTGCTCGTCAGCCGCTACCCCACCCACGAGAGCCTGTGTGGACAGTTCATGCTGGCCCTGCACCGCTCCGGGCGCCGAGGCGAGGCGCTCAACGCCTACCAGCGGCTGCGCACGACGCTGGTGAGCGACCTCGGCCTGGAACCGTCGGCCGCGCTCGCCCAGGTGCAGCGCTCCATCCTCCTCTCCGGCCCACACGGCGCCCCGGGCGGTACCGGACTCAACAGGACATCCGCCGACCAGGGATTGACCAGGACCGGCTGAGTGCTCCGGCCGGGGGCGTCTAGTCGAGCGGGTGGGCGGGCACGTCCACCCGGTGCTGCTCCTCGTAGACCATGTGCACCAGCTCGGCGATGCACTGTCCGCAGGCGTAGAGGTCCCCGTCCGCGCGCGGGGCGCGGATGGGGCCGATCCACAGCACGCTGATGTTCTCCCGTCGGCAGTAGAGCCAACACCGCCCGGTGACCCACTCGTTGCCACCCGTTCCCCGATGCGGGACGGGCCAGCCGCTGACGCCCGAGAAGCTGATGCCGCCGAGCGAGATCCGCGCCCTCACGCCGACCCCACCAGCCCTCGCCGAGGGTCGCGCGACACCACGCCCCGACCGCTCCCTGCCATCCTCACTCCAACTCGACGTGATTCTTACCTTCCGTGCTCACACCATCACCCACCGGAAGCCCCGCTTGTGCCGAGTCGGGAATTTTCACTGGTTCGGAGCCCATCCCTCCGTACAATCGTGCGGCCCACCGGCCAGCGCCGGTGGGACTACGGGGCGCCGGGTGGCGACGGTTGTACCACCGGCGCGCGGCCCGCGCCGCCCCCTGTACAGCGACGAGCCGCCCGGGCCCGGTGACGGGCTCGGACGGCTCATGGCGAAAACGGTTCGGGAGGGGCGACCGGCTCAGGAGGAGAAGAACAGACCCGAGAAACCCTGCTTGCGGCGCTTGCCGTGATACCCGCCGTGGTGACCACCGTGCTGCGGCGCGCCCCAGCTCGGGCCGGGCGGCTGCTGGTAGTGCGCCTGCTGCGGCGGGGGCGGCGGGGCGGCGGCGGGCGGCCGGCCCTGCGAGTCCCACTGCGACTCCAACTGGGTGATGTGCTCAAGCTCGCCGTAGTCGAGGAAGATCCCTCGGCAGCCGCTGCACTGCTCGATCTGGATTCCGCTTCGGTTGAACGTGTGCATCGGCGCACGACACTTGGGACACTGCATCAATCGGCTCCAGGGTCGATCTGCTGTCCCCCTCAGCCTACGGCAGGCCGGCGATTCGGCCACAGGACTCGACCAACGCCGTTCCTGAGTCGTCGAGTTGGGCCCCGGACCGATGGGCGTTGAGCAGTGCCTGAGCCGCGCTCTGAACGGTCAACGCGCGGGTCGGCCCGTCCAGCCACGGCCAGGGGTCGTCATGCCCGACGCCATAGCCGTCCAGCAGTTGCCGCCAGTCCGCCGGATCCAGCAGGCCGGCCGCGAACCAGGCCGCCGGCCTGGCCAGGTCCCAGGCCGGATCGCCGACGCCCAGATCGTCCACGTCGATCAGCCGCCAGCCGTCCGACCAGACCAACTGGCCGAGGTGGAAGTCGCCATGACAGAGCGTTCCAGGGCCCGGGGACGACGCGGGAGCCGGGCGGTCGGCGGCACGGAGCACCAGACGCCGGGCGGACGCGTACCGCCGGCCGCCGACCGTGGCCCGCAGCCGTTCCACCACACGCGCGGCCCGGGCGGGACCGGCGGCGGCCGGGAGACGGACCCCCAACGTGCCCGGCGCCACGGCATGCAACCGGGCCAACAACGCCCCGGCCTCCGCCCAGGGAAAGCGGTCCGGGTCGTGCTGGTCCACGGGACGGCCATAGGGCCACCGGCTGACCAACCGCCCACGCCTGAGCGAGGGCTCACCCAAGGGGGCCAACAACACGCCCTGCAGAGCCGGGTGTCGAGCGACCCGCAGCCGCGCACCCAACGCCACCGGATCCCCCTCCGCCGCATGCACCTTGACCACCACACCCCCGAGCCGAACCACCGTCCCGTCCACGCCATCCACCAACACGACCACCGGCGGCTCCGCTACCGGCTCCGCCGGTTGGGCGGCCAACGCGACGGCTGCTGCCGGCGGTTGGCTGTGCTCGCCGGCATCTGGCTCGGCTATCGGCTCCGCCGGTTGGGCGGCCAACGCGACGGCTGGTGCCGGTGGTTGGCTGTGCTCGCCGGCATCTGGCTCGGCGGGTGGCGTTGCTGCGCCCAATGTGGCCCCGGACTGCCCGGCCGATGCGTCGATCAGCGGCTCAGTCGGTTGGGCCGCTGTGCCCAACGTGGCCCTCCCCCGTTCCGCCGGCGCAGGCGCGACCGCTCCCGCTGCGGCCGGCGCCGCCCCCGTCCCGCCCCCGTCCGTCGTCATGGGGCGATGGTAGGGCGGCGGCCCCCCGCCTACACCGGTACCGGCCGATGGACCGCGCCATCTGTCAACGCCGCTGCCAGCTCCGCCGGCTACCCCAGCGAGGCCACCACGCCGACCCCGCGACGGCGGACCTGTGGCCGACTTCGTGCGCCGGACACGTGCAGCAGCCCCGCACCGCCAGGGCGGCGGCTCCGCGACGGCGGGCCTGTGGCCAACTCCGCGTATTCGTAGGCCGCGTCAGTGTCGTGCCGTCCGCGCCCGTCGGCGCCGCGCAGCGGTCCGTGGCCGACTTCGTGCACCGGCCGCGTCTCGGCGGCATCGCGCCGTCTGCGCGACAGTGTCGCGACGGCTGACCTGTCGACAACTTCGCGCGCCGGGCCGTGTCTCGGCAGCCCCGCACCGCCAGGGTGGTGGCTCCGCGACGGCGGGCCTGTGGCCAACTTCGCGTATTCGTAGGCCGCGTCAGTGCCGTGCCGTCCGCGCCCGTCGGCGCCGTGCAGCGGTCCGTGGCCGACTTCGTGCACCGGCCGCGTCTCGGCGGCATCGCGCCGTCTGCGCGACAGTGTCGCGACGGCTGACCTGTCGACAACTTCGCGCACCGGGCCGTGTCTCGGCAGCCCCGCACCGCCAGGGTGGCGGCTCCGCGACGGCGGGCCTGTGGCCAACTTCGCGTACTGGTAGGCCGCGTCAGTGTCGTGCCGTCTGCGCCCGTCGGCGCCGCGCAGCGGATCCGTGGCCAACTCCGTGCGCCGGACACGTGCAGTAGTCCCGCACCGCCAGGGTGGCGGCTCCGCGACGGCGGGCCTGTGGCCAACTTCGCGTATTCGTAGGCCGCGTCAGTGCCGTGCCGTCCGCGCCTGTCGGCCCCGCGCAGCGGCCCGTGGCCAACTCCGCGCGCCGGACACGTGCAGCAGCCCCGCGCAGCGGCCTCGCGGAGGCGGCACAGCCGACGTCCCGTCAACTCCCCGGCGGGGCCGTCGAGTCGCGGATGCGTAGCGCGTGGCCTGTGGTTTTGCGGCGGGGCCGTGCCGAGCGGGGGCGGAGGGCCATTTCCAGGGCCCAGGCGCCCATGTCCGGCATGGGCAGGGCCACCGTGGTCAGCGCGGGGGCGAGGTCCTGCGCGACCTGGATGTCGTCGAAGCCGACCACCGAGACCCGGTCGGGGACCGGCACCCCGCGTTCCCGCAGTACGGAGAGAACGCCGGTCGCCATCGCGTCGTTGAGGGCGATGATCGCCGTCGTCTCGGGCCAGTCGCGCAGGATCCGCTCCGTGCAGTCCCGGCCGCCCTCGCGGGTGAACGCGCCGGAGACGGTGGGCACCGGGTCGTGGTCGAGGCCGTGGTCGGTGAACGCCTGGTGGATGCCGGCGAGTCGGTCGGCGATGGTGGTGAGGTTCGGCGGGCCGCCGGCGATGGCGATCCTGCGGTGGCCGAGGCCGAGGAGATGGCCGGCGATGGTCTCCCCGGCGCCCTGGTTGTCCGGCAACACCGCGTCGCTGCGCAGATGGTGACGGCCTATCACGGCGACTCGGCCGCCCGCCGCCTGGTAGTCGAGGAGTTCACGGTTGGCGCCGTCCTCGTCCGCCCGGTCGACATAGCCGGAGCCCGCCATCACGATGGCGCCGACCCGGTGCGCGCGCAGCAGTCTGATCTGGGCGAGTTCGGCGCGGGGTTCGCGCGCGGTGTGGCTGATCTGTACCGTCCAGCCGTTCTCGGAGGCGACGCGGACCGCGCCGCTGGCGATCTCGGAGAAGTAGGGGTCGCCGATCTCGTAGACGATCAGCCCGGCCACCCGGGGCACCCCGCCCGCCAGGGTGCTGGCATGGACATTGGGGACATATCCCATCTCGGCCGCGACGGTCCTGACATGGTGGGCGACCTCGTCCGAGACCCCGTCCCGGCCCCGGAGGGAACGGGAGGCGGTGGCGATGGAGACTCCGGCCCGCTCCGCGACGTCCACCAGACGCGGTGTTCCGGGGCCCTGGCCGGGCGGTCCTTTATCAGCTGGTCCGCCCCCCTTTGCGTGTCGGACCATCCTCGGCACCACCGTCTCTCGTCATGCCTATTGCCAGGCTGCTGAGCCGCAAGTACGGTACCGCAAACGCTTACGAAAGCGCTTACTCAACGGTGGCACCCCACGGGCTGCCAATGAGGTCCCGATGCACAGAACCCGATGCAACGAAGCAGGGAGAAGGCACCTCATGTTCAAGTTGAGCCGACGCGGGTTGGGACTCGCGGCCACGCTCTCGGCCTCCGCGCTTGTCCTCACCGCGTGTTCCAGCGACTCCGGTGGTGGCGGGGGTTCCGACGACAAGATCGTCATAGGCATCTCGCTGCCGCTGACCGGCGACTTCTCCGAGCCGGGCAAGGGTGTCCAGCGCGGTTACGAGGTCTGGGCCGAGATGATCAACGCCGACGGTGGCCTCCTCGGCCGCGAGGTCGAGTTGAAGATCCTGGACGACCAGTCCAACGCCGACCGGGTCGTTCAGGACTACGAGGCGCTGATCGCGCAGGAGCAGGTCGACCTGGTCTTCGGCCCGTTCTCCACCCGCCTCGTGGTGCCCAGCGCCCGGGTGGCGTCCGAGTACGGGATGCTCTTCGTCGAGCCGGCCGGCGCCGCCACCGAGGTCTTCGAGCAGGGCTTCGAAAACCTTTTCTACGCCGCCCCCGCCATCGCCGACGACCACTACAACCACCTGGCCGAGCACATCCTCGCGATGCCGGAGGGCGAGCGGCCGCAGACGGTCGCGGTCGCCGCCATGGACGACCCGTTCGCCCAGGGCACCGCCTACGGTCTGCGCGACCAGCTGAACGAGGCCGGCCTGGACATCGTCGTGGACGAGGTCTACCCGCCGAACACCACCGACTTCTCCAGCATCGCCGCCAAGATCAACGACTCGGACGCCGACATGGTGATCGGCGGCACCCAGTACCAGGACGCCGTCAACCTGATCGTCGCCCTCCAGCAGCTGGACTTCCAGCCGCAGTTGGCCGCGTTCTCCACCGCGCCGACCAACCCCGAGTTCCCCGAGGCCATCGGCTCGAAGACGGAGGGCATCCTGTCGCCCACCGGCTACACCCCGGACGCCGCCTACCCGTCCAATGTCGAGTTCGTCGAGGCGTACACCGAGATCCACGGCAACCCGCCGTCCGAGGACGAGGCCAACGCGTTCACCACGGGACAGGTCGTGGCCGCCGCCGTCGAGGCGGTCGGCTGTGCCGAGCAGGGCGACTGCCAGCAGCAGTTGATCGACTGGCTGCGGGAGAACGAGGTCGAGACCGTCGTCGGACCGCTCTCCTGGGACGACAAGGGCCGGCCGCAGAGCGCGCATCTGATCCAGCAGTATGTGGACGGCGACATCCGGATCGTGCTGCCCGCCGACGCCGCCGAGGCCGAGTTCGTCTTCCCGAAGCCGGCCTGGTGAGCGACGCGTGTCGGGTTCACTTCTCTTCCAGAGCCTGGTGCTCGGCGTGCTGCTGGGAGGGCTCAACGCCCTCCTGGCGGCGGGCCTGACCCTCTACTTCGGGGTCATGCGCGTGGTGATGATCGCCCACTCGGCGTTTCTGATCCTCGCCGCCTATCTGGCCTGGTACTTCAACCAGCAGACCGGTCTCGACCCGCTGCTCTCGCTCGTCGTCACGGTGCCGCTGTTCTTCCTCGTCGGCATCGGGATGCAGCGCCTGCTGATCACCCGGCTGCGGCCGGCGACGCTGACCATGATGTCGGTGCTGCTGACCTTCGCCATCGCCCTGTTCATCGAGGGCATGATCGGCTTCATCTGGAGCGGCACCCAGCGCCGTATCCAACTCTCCTACTCCGGCTCGAACATCGAGTTCTTCGGCGCCCGGATCGCGGTCGTCAAGCTGATCGCGTTCGGGTTGGCCGTGGCCTCCCTCGCGCTGCTCTATGTGATCCTCAAGAAGAGCCGCTTCGGGCAGGCGCTGCGGGCCACCATCCAGCATCCGGAGGCCGCCAAGCTGGTCGGCATCAAGACCGACCGGATCGCCGGGCTCGGCTTCGGCCTCGGCCTGGCCACCGCCGCCGTCGGCGGCACGGCGCTCTCGTTGGACGCCACCATCTACCCCTCGCTGCACTGGCACTGGATCGGCCCGCTGATGGCGATCATCGTCGTCGGCGGACTCGGCTCCATCCCCGGCACGGCCATCGCCGCCATGGTGCTGGGCATCGGGCAGAGCCTGCTGCAGGTCGAGATCGGCACCACCTGGGCGCAGACCCTCTTCTATGTGGCGCTCTTCGGGACGTTGATGCTGCGCCCGCAGGGATTCTTCGGAGGTCGCCTTGCGCAACGCTTCTGACACCGAGACCGCCCCCACCGCGACGACCACGGCCGCAACCACGAACGGCAGCAGGTCGGTTCGCGAGTGGTGGACGGTGGGCCGGTCGATCCGGCTGGTGGCCTTTGTCGCCTGTGCCGCGCTGATCCTGTCGTTCCCCGAGATGGCGCCCAACCCGTATGTGCTCTCCGCCGGGGTGGTCGTCGCCTCCTATGCCTGCACCGCCACGGCATGGAACTTCATGGGCGGCTTCACCGGCTATATCTCGCTGGGCCATGCCGCGTTCTTCGGCCTCGGCGCCTATGGCACCGGGCTGTTGATCAGGGATCTGTCCATGCCGTCGTTTCTGGCGTGGCTGGTCGCCGGCGTGATCGTGGTGCTGATCGCCATCCCGGTCGGCATCGCGGCGCTGCGGGTGCGCGGCGCCTCCTTTGTGATCGTCTCCATCGCGTTCGTCCTGATCCTGCTGCTGGTCTCCCAGGCGTGGAAGGGCTTCACCGGCGGCTCCAACGGTCTGGTCGTGCCGCGTCCGTTCCCGGACCTGCTGCGGCCGGAGCACCACCGGGTTTTCTTCTACCTCTTTGTCGCCCTGCTCGCGGTGATGCTGCTGGTGTGGTGGGCGATCGACCGCTCGCGGTTCGGCACCGGGCTCAAGGCGGTGCGGGAGGACGAGGACAAGGCGCAGGCGTTGGGCGTGCCGACGCGCAACTACAAGCTGGTCGCCTATCTGGTCTCCGCGTTCTTCACCGGCCTGGCCGGGGGGATGTACGCGCTCTGGTTCGGCGATCTGGACCCGATCTTCCAGTTCTCCATCCTGCTCGGCTCCTACATGGTGCTGATGGCGCTGCTCGGCGGCGTCCGGCATCTCTACGGTCCGCTGCTGGGCGCGCTCATCGTGGGCAGCGCGTTGGAGTACTTCAAGTTGGAGTTCGGCGACACCCAGCTCCATCTGGTCGCCACCGCCGTGCTGTTGGGCATCGTGGTGCTGTTCACGCCCGACGGGTTGATCCCGGCCGCGCGTGATCTGGTGCGGCGGTTCGGCCCACAGGACTCGTCGATCCGCGAGATCACGGCGGCCGAGCTGCTGGAGCGCAACCGGGAAGCGGCCGCGGCCACCGGGGACGCCTCGGCCGGGAACGCCGCCGACGGGCACCCGAAGGGGGAGGAACGATGAGCACCACCGCACCGGCCGCACCGGCCACCGCGACCGAGCCGCGCAATCTGGAGACCGTCGGCCTGACCAAGTCGTTCGGCGGGGTCCATGCCGTCGACGACGCGACGGTCACCTTCCGGCACGGCAAGATCAACGCCCTGATCGGGCCCAACGGTTCGGGGAAGACCACCTTCTTCAACTGTGTCACCGGGATGATCAAGCCGGACGCCGGGACGGTCACCTACCGGGGCCGGGAGATCACCGGCAAGCCGTCGCACCGGATCGCCCGCGCCGGGATCGGCCGCAGCTTCCAGCTCTGCCGGATCTTCCCCCGGATGACCGTGCTGGAGAACATGCTGGTCGCGGTGCGCTCCACCCGGCTGCGCCAGCTGATCGGCGGCGCCCGCAACGCCGCCGAGATCGACAAGGCGCGGGGGCTGCTCACCCGGGTCGGCATCGACCATCTGGAGAACGTGGAGGCCGGCAACCTCTCCTACGGTCAGCAGAAGCTGCTCGAACTGGCCGGCGTGCTGATGGGCGACCCGGAGACCATCATGCTGGACGAGCCGGCGGGCGGGGTGAACCCGGCGCTGATCGGCCGGATCGGGACCCTGGTCACCGAACTCAACGCCGAGGGCAAGACGTTCCTGGTCGTCGAGCACAACATGGACATGGTGATGAGCCTGTCCCACCATGTCATCGTCTTCGACCGTGGCCGGCCCATCGCCGAGGGCACCCCCTCGGACGTGCAGGCGGACCCCAGAGTGCTGGAGGCCTACCTTGGCATCTGAGCCGACACCCCAGAGCACACCGGAAGCAGCGGAACCGCTGCTGGTCCTGGACGATATCCAGGCCGGCTACGGTCGGGCCGCGATGGTGCTGCGCGGGCTGACCATCGAGGTGCCGCCCGGCACGGTGGTCTGCCTGGTCGGACCCAACGGGGCCGGCAAGTCGACCGTGTTGAAGGTGGCCAGCGGACTGCTCAAGCCGCGCACCGGCCGGGTGCTGGTCGCGGGGCGCGATGTCACCGGGCAGGGCCCGCAGCAGATGCTGACGTCTGGTCTCGCCCATGTGCTCCAGGGGCACAGCGTGTTCCGTGAGATGACCGTCGCCGAGAACGTGCTGCTGGGCGCCTACACCCTGCGGGACAAGGCGCGGATCGACGAACGGGTCGCGTTTGTCCAGGAGTTGTTCCCCATCGTCGGGGAGCGGTGGAAGCAGCTGGCCGGGCTGCTCTCCGGCGGTCAGCAGAAGCAGGTGGAGTTCGCCCGCTCGCTGATGGTCGACCCCGAGGTGGTGCTCCTGGACGAGCCGTCCATGGGGCTCGACCCCAAGGCCACCGCTACGGTCTTCGAGCAGGTCACCCGGATGCGGGACGCCGGCACCGCGGTGCTGCTGGTCGAGCAGAACGCGCGCCGGGCGCTGGAGACCGCGGATCTGGGCTGCGTTCTCGACCTCGGCCGGGTCCATATCAGCGGCCCGGCGTCCGAACTCCTCGCCGACCCGCAGCTGTCCGAGCTGTATCTGGGCGGCCGGCCGGCGGCGCGCGCCGAGACGGGGGGTGCCTGACCCCGATCCCGTAAGGCCCCCGAGTCCCCCGTTCCTTCTGAGTTCGGCATTCATCCAGCGCGGCCCTCCCCTCGACCGCGCGCCCGTCCCTCTGGCGAACAGCGCGGTCAGGCAGCACCGACGACGAAGAGGTCGAGAGGAATGTCCATGCTCAGCGGGAGAAGCATGAGGAGAACGAGTAGAACGAGCAGAAGGGGAGTCATCGGCGCGGCCACCGCGGGCGCGCTGCTGACCACCCTGTTGGCGGGTGGCCAGGCCCTGGCCGACCCACCCGCCGCCGGCGCCGAGGGGTTCGCGCCGCTGGCCGTGTTCGACGACTACGCCAACGGCAGCCTGCGCAGTCAGGGGCCGTGGTTCGTCAACACGCCGGGCGCGCCGGACGGGGCGGTGGTGTCGGACGAGGTCCCGGGATCGCTGTCCGGGAAGGCGCTGACCGTCTTCCTGTCCGAGCGTGACGTCCCGGTCCAGTACCGGGGCAACGCCTATGCGGAGCTGGGGGAGTTGGCGGTCCCGGCCGATGCGGGCGGCACCCTCTTCCTGGAGCTGGTCACCGAGGATCTGGCGGCCACCGCGCTCAACATCGGGCTCAGCGCCGACGATTCGCCCGGCCTGGGCGCCGACACCACCGGCGATCCGCTGGACCTGGACGACTTCGGCCCCCAGGTCCTGCTGGACGAACGTGGGCTGCTGGCCCGGGACGGCGGGCAGGAGCGGCTGCTGGACGTGGACATCGAGGACGGCGCCCGCTACGGCCTGTGGCTGACCGTCGACAACGCGGCCGACACCTTCCAGGTGTATGTCGCCGAGGGCGACGGCACCGCCCGCCAGGCCCAGGGCCCCGAAGGGCAGACCGAGTTCGCCTTCCGCAGCGGCTCGGACGCCGAGCTGCTGACGTTTCTGCTGCTCAACGACCCGGACGAGCCGCCGTCCGGGGACACCCATCTGGACAACATCCAGCTGGCCCCCACCACCGTCAGCACCGAGAACCCGGCGCCGGCCTATGCGGAGGTCGTCACCTTCGACGACTACCAGCAGGGCGCCCTCGACGGGCAGGACGGCTGGCGCGCCGACGCCGGCGTGCGGGTGCTGGCCGACCCCACCGGGCCCGGCGGCTCCGGGCAGGTGGCGGAGCTGACCGGCAACGATCTGGCGGCCGACCGCGCCGTTCCGTCGATCGCCGAGGGCGACACCGGCACCGTCTTCTTCCGGTTCCAGCGCGCCGGGAGCCTCGACGCCTCCCTCGGCCTGACGGATGTGGCCGCGCCGAGCGTCTTCGCCGACTTCCGGGTGCAGGCCAACAACCAGAACTCGTCCGAGCTGGGCGTTCGCGACGGCGACGCGTTCAGCACGGTCGGCAGCTGGCCGGCCGACGCCTGGCAGTGCGTGTGGCTGGTCGCCGACAACGCGAACGACCGGGTCACCGTGCACAGCAGGGGCGGCCCGTACCGCACCACGACGCGGCTGCCCGTCGACGAACAACTCGACTTCGCCTTCCGGGAGTCGACCGGCGCCGCCCTCGACCGTTTCTTCGCGATCACCGGTGCGACCAGCGCCAGCCGGCTGCTGGTCGACGACATCGCCGTCGACCGGCACAGCGTCAACCTCCGGGTGCCGAGCGGGGACAGCGGCGACTGCCAGACGGTGGACGGCGGTGATCTGCCGATCGAGACGCCGATCCCGGAGACGCCCCAGCCGTCCGATGTGACGCTGCGGCTGGCCGAGGTCGCCGATCTGCCGACCACCGGCGCCGGCAGCGAGGCCAGGATCAACTTCGTCTCCGAACTCCCGGACAGCAGCGGCCGGTTGGCCGTGCCGGACCTCAACGGGCCGCTCTATCTGGTGGACGGGGCGAGCGGTGACCACCGGGTCTATCTGGACGCGGCGGCCGAGTTCCCCGACTTCGTGATCCAGCCCAGCCTGGGCACCGGGCTCGGCTTTGTCGCCTTCCACCCCGAGTTCGCCGACAACGGCACCTTCTACACCGTGCACACCGAGGCCGGGGCCGCGCTGACCGGGGCGACGCCGACGCACACCCCGCCGTCCGACACCCGGGTGCACGGGGTGGTCACCGAGTGGATCGCGGACGATCCCTCCGCCGACACGTTCGCCGGCGAGCGGCGTGAACTGCTGCGCGTCGGCTACAGCCGCTTTCTGCACGGGCTCCAGGAGATCGGCTTCAACCCGCTCGCCGAACCGGGCGACGCCGACTACGGGCTGTTGTACATCGCCTCCGGCGACGGCGACGAGGTGCCCAACTTCACCACCAGGCCGGGCGATCCCGGCCAGCCGCAGGGCAAGATCCTGCGGATCGACCCGGCCGGCGACAACGGCCCCGGCGGCGCCTACGGCATCCCGGCCGACAACCCGTTCGTCGGCGATCCGGCGGCGCTCGGCGAGGTCTACGCCCTGGGGCTGCGCAATCCGCACCGCTTCAGCTGGGATCCGGCCGACGGCCGGATGTTCGTCGGCATGATCGGCGAGCAGACCATCGACTCCGTCTACGAGGTGGAGCCGGGCGACGACTTCGGCTGGAACGAGCGCGAGGGCGGCTTTGTCTTCAAGAAGTCCGATCCGTCGAACGTCTATCCGCTGCCGGCGGACGACGAGCGGTACGGCTACACCTATCCCGTGCTCTCCCTGGGCCGTAACTCCGGGGTCTCCCTGGTCGGCGGCTTTGTGCCGCGCGGCGCCACCTACCCGGCGCTGGACGGGCGTTACCTCTTCGGGGACATCGTCAGCGGCGAGGTGCGCTTCGCCCACGCCGACGAGATGCGGCGCGGCGGCGACCGGGCGCCGTTCTACCGGGTGAACCTCGCCGACGCGGCGGGGAACCCCACCACCATGCGGGAGCTGGCCGGCAACAACCGGGTCGATCTGCGGTTCGGGCAGGACGCCGACGGCCGGCTGTATCTGCTCTCCAAGGCCAACGGCAAGATCTGGCGGGTCACTGAGGCCAGCGGATCACCCGCCGTCACCCCCTGCGAGGTGGGGAGCACGGTTACTACCGGTGTCACCGAGGCCGAGCACTGGGCGCCGCTGACCCCCGACCGCTGGGCGTTCGAGAACGGCGAGATCGTCCAGACCGAACGTGGCGAACAACCGGAGGGCCCGCGCCGGCCGTTCGAGTACGCCGTGCTCACCGAGGGACCGGAGTACTCGTCCTTCAGCTATGCGGCGACCGTCCGCATCGACGAGCCGGTGAGCAGGAACGACCGCGATGTGGTGCTGATCTTCAACTACCGTTCGCCGACCCGGTTCTCCTATGTCCATCTCTCCCAGGACAACACCATCTACCCGCACAACGGCATCTTTGTCGTCGACGACGCCGACCGGCTCCGTCTCGACGACCAGTGGAACGGCGTGGACGAGGGTGCCCCACCGGCGATCGACGACGCCGAATGGCATGACATCCGGGTGGACTTCTGCGCGGATACCGGTCGCATGGCGGTGTATGTGGACAATGCCGACGTGCCACTGATGACGGCGACCGACACCACGTTCACCTCGGGCCGGCTGGGCTTCGGCTCGTTCGACAACTACGGACGCGTCAGGGATATCACCGTCACCGGCACCCCGGCCACCGACTGACCGCACGGCGAAAGGAAAGGGGGCACCCCGCCCGTCGGCGGGATGCCCCCCTTTTTCTTTCCGCTGCCCGGAGCTGCCGGAGCTATCCGGCGCGGAGAACGAGATCGAGGGTCAGCGGATAGGCCGTGGTGACCGGTGGTTCGAGGGCCGGGTCCGAGGCGAGCACCGCACGGTGGAAGCGGTGCATGCGGGGCGTCGGCTCGATGCCCAGCTCGCTGGCGAGCACCCGACGCAGCCGGTGAAAGACCTCAAGCGCCTGGGCCGAACGCCCCGACCGGTAGAGCGCCAGCATCAGTTGGGCGTGCAGGCTCTCATGGGTGGGGTGCTGGGCGGTCAGTTCGGTCAGCTCCCAGATCAGCTGGTGGTGTCGACCGAGCCGCAGATCGGCCTCGATCCGCTGTTCCAGCAGGCTGAGCCGGTACTCGGCGAGGCTGGCCACATACGCCTGGAGGATCGGCCCGGTGTGCACCTCGGCCAGCACCGGACCCCGCCAGGTCGCCAGCGCCTCGCCCAACAGCGCGGCGCCGGTGGCGTCGTCGCCCTTGGTCAGGGCCAACAGGGCGCGTTTGACCTGCCGTTCGAAGGCGTGCAGATCCAGCTGTCCCGGCTGGACGATGAGTTGGTAGCCCAGATCGCGGGTCTTCAGGATCTCCTTGCCGTCGGCGGCCCCGCCCTCGGCCTGCCCTTCCCGGTGCGGCTGGGAGACCGCGCGGCGCAGATGTCGGATATAGGTGTGGAGGGTCGCCCGCGCGGTGTTGGGCGGCCGGTCCTCCCACAGCTCCTCGACGCAGGATTCCACGGAGACCAGTTGGTTGGCGCTGACCAGCAGTAACGAAAGGAGCTGCCGCTGCTTCGGCGCGCTGGGGGTAAAGGATTTACCCCCGCTGGTCATAGACAGTGGGCCAAGAATCGAGAACTGCACAGCTCCTCCGTAAAGGGGCGAAATATTCGGATAGCCGATACGGCGGTGATTTCGCTTGCCATAGGGGAGGGGCGAGGTGCCGAATCTATGTGAAACATCCCCGTTTTCCGTTTTGTGCTGGTTCCTGAGGTGTCAGGCGACGGTAGGGTGGCTCGGTTTATGTCCAGCGTTGGATGGCGAAGATGGTACGGGCACGCTCTGCGGTACTCAAGTGACCTGGCGTCATTCACTAAAGGTGACATCAGGTGTTAGCAATGGCCGCGGCCCGGTCAATGCCCCGAGGACGGGGGGCGAACGCCGGTCGAAGCGCCCCGGGGACGCGCCCAGCCGACGCTCCGTCAAGCCGCCTACCAGGGGCCAAGGTTGCCCCGGCGGCAGGGTGGGTGTCACCGCTAGAGCGCCCTTCCACAATGCCAAGAGCTTGCTATTGCCCCCCGGTTGGGCCGCTGCTTAGGTTGACCAGCCGATGGGCTGGTCCAGGACGCGACACCTGATGCCGCTAGGGGCACACGTCCGGATGTCGGTCGGCCCTGATCGACTAACGATCGACCCCGCCACACAGGGAAGGGTGTTCAGGTGGCCTCATCCGATGTCAGTCGCTTCGGCATAGGAGCGCTGTTCGCGCACCACGCGGAGCGCGCACAGCCAACGATCTTCCATCTCAGCCGTGCCTTCGACATCGCCCCCGACGGTGGGACGCGCTACACGGTGCCCCAACTCGCCGATCTGGTCGGCGAGACCGCGGCCTGGCTCTACGCCGCCGGCGCCCGGCAGGGCGACCGGATCGCGATCGTCAAGGACAACCACTGGGACTGCACGCTGCTGGCGTGCGCCGCCGCCCGCATCGGGGTGCTGCCCGCGATGATCTCCGGGCATCTGGGCGCCGACGCGCTGGAGACGCTGCTGAAGCGGCTCGCGCCCGCCGTGCTCGTCACCAAGCGGAACATCCTGGAGCGCGGGCGCGCCGCCGAGACCGATCTGGCCTCGCTGGCCCGACGCACCATCTGTCTGGACGGCGAGGCCCCGGGCGCCGTCACCCTGGCCGAAGCCGTCGGGGAACGCGGCGACGGCGAACCGCCCGTCCCCCGGCGGGACCCGTCCGAGCCCATGGTCGTCACCCACACCTCCGGCACCACCGGAGTGCCCAAGCTGGTGGTGCACTCGGCCCAGACCATCCTGGGCACGCTGGGCAGGATCGAGTCGGTGCGCTGGCCAATCGTCGCCACCCGCAAGTCCGACACCGTGGCCAGCGGCATCGCCTTCGTGCACGGCCGCAGCATCCCGTGGACGGCCGGCACCCTGCTGCTCGAACCGCGCAAGGCCGTGGTGGTCGCCGACGGCGATCCGGCCACCGCCGAACGGGTCTTCACCGAGCACCCGCCGACCACCTGCGAGACGCTGCCCGCCTTCTTCACCCGCTGGGAGGGCCTGGCCGCCAAGGAGAACAGCGTCTTCCGCGATGTGCGGCTCTATGTCAGCACCTTCGACGCGATGCACCCGCCCACCATCCGCCGCTTCCTGGCCGCCTCGCAGCGTAAGTTCCCCGCGTGGCTGCAGGGTTGGGGCCAGTCCGAGGCCGGACCGCTGGCGTTCCGGCTGCTGACCAGGCGCGCCCTGGCCCGTACCGGGGAACGCCACCCCACCACCCGGATCGCCGGCCGACCGCTGCCGTACTTCACGCAGTTGGAGGTGCGCGACCCGGCGACGATGCGCAAGGTGCCCGCCGGCGAGCGCGGCGTGGTCTTCGCCAGAACCAGGGGGCGCTGCCTCACCTATCTGGGCGAGGAGGACCGCTGGGCGGAGAAGGCCGACGGCGACTGGTGGAACACCGGCGACATCGGCACCCGCAGCCGCAGCGGCGCCATCACCCTGCTGGACCGCGAGGTGGACACCATCCCCGGGCTCAGCTGCATCGAGCTGGAGGACGTGCTGACCGACCGCATCCCCGCCATCGAGGAGGTGGTCATCCTGGGCTCGCCGAACCGGAAGCCCCAGCCGGTGGTCGCCACCGCGGACGGGAAACTGCCGGACGACGTATGGGCCAAGGCCGTCGCGGATCTCCCCGAGTTGGCCGACCCGATCTATGTCACCTGGGACGACGTGGCCCGCACCGGCACCGGCAAGGTGCGGCGCGGCGAAATGAGGAAGCGCTTCATGGACGACGCCGAGACCTTCGGCACCGGGCGGTGGACCTGATGCGGGCGACGCGACGCACCCGGGGACTCGCAACCCCACGTGGCAGAAAGAGAGTCGGGCGGTGACCGAACTGGACGTCGCCGTCATCGGCGCCGGTATCGCCGGGCTCGCCGCGGCCGACCGGCTGCGGCGGGCCGGCCGCTCCGTCCGGGTCTTCGAGGCCACCGACCGGATCGGCGGAAGGATGCGCACCTCCCGCCACGAGGGCTACCTCGTCGACGAGGGCGCCGAAACCCTCGGCACCCACGGCTACCCCAACACCTGGGAACTCATCAGGGATCTGGGCATCGACACCGAGGCGGTGCTGCCCGTCACCGCCTCCGTCGGCATCTGGCGTGACCGGCGGGTCCACCCCAGGGTCGGCCACCCGCTGGGCGGGATCACCGGCGCCGGGCTCTCCGTTCCCGGCCGGATGCGGATGGGCCGCATGATCGGCAAACTGCTCCGCAGGGCCAGGAAGTTCGATGTGGACCATCCCGAGTCCACCCCGCTGGGCGCCACCACCGTGGCCGAGTTCGCCGCGGACTATCCCCAGGAGCTGTACGACTACCTCTTCCAGCCCGCCGTCGGCACCGCGTTCGGCTGGCAGCCCGACCGTGTCGCCATGGGCCCGTTCGTGGCGAGCATGATCTCCACCCGGGGCATCTGGAAGTGGCGCACCTACCGGGACGGCATGGACAGCCTCGCCCGGGCCATCGCCGAAACCGTGCCGGTGGAGACCGAACGGCCGGTCGCCGAGATCGTCGTGGACGGCGACCGGGGCGTACGGGTCGGCTTCCTCGACGGTGCGACGCTGCACGCCCGCCAGGTGGTGCTCGCCGTCCCGGCGCCGCTGGCCAGGCAGCTGTACCCCACCATGCCGGCGGCCGAGGCCGCCTATGCCGACGCCTGCGACTACGCGCCGATGATCCGGGTCAGCTGCCTGCTGGACCGGCCGCTCGAACCGGCCCGCGGCCGGCGGCAACCCCGGGTCCACGCCCTGCTGTTGCCGCACCGCGAGGAGGACGTGCTGGGCGGGCTGACCGTCGAGCACAACAAGGCCGGCAACCGCGCCCCCGCCGGGCGCGGCGTCATCACCCTGCTGCCGTCGACCAAGGTCACCGCCGAACTGCTCCAGGAGTCCGACGAGAAGATCGCCGGTACCCTGCTGGAGCGCGCCGAGACCTATGTGCCCGGCATCGGCGCCGCCTGCCACACCACGCTGGTGCACCGCTTCCCGCAGGGCGCCGTCGAGCCCTCGCCCCGGGCGCTCGCCGCCCGCCCCGCCTTTGCCGCCCGCCCGGCGGGCCCCGTCGAGTACGCGGGGGACTGGGTCTTCCTGCGGGCCAGCAGCGAGGGCGCGGTGCGCTCGGGAACGCACGCGGCCGCGCGCGTCCTGTCCAGGCCCGGCACCTCGGGCGGCCAGGCGCCGGTGGCCGCCCACCCGTCCCCGCCCCACCGGGCCACCTGAGCCCCGCGCCCCGGCATGTCCCGCCCACGGCACCCCGCCGCGCCCCAGGACCACCCGTCCACGTGCGGCGGGTTCGCCCGCGAACCACCCCGAACGCGCACCTCCGGCGACCAGTTCGTCGCGCTCCACCCAGCCCCTACAGCCCGAGTCGGAAAGGCCCGTCATGCCGAAGCCCAAGCGAGTAGCCGTCGTCGGTGGCGGAATGTCAGGCACCGCAGCCGCACGTGAACTGATCCTCGCCGGACGTGAGGTGACCCTCTTCGACGCCGCCGACGCGCTGGGCGGCCGGGCCAGGTCCTGGCACCGCCCGGAGATCTCCCCCGACACGGGCATCAACCTGTGGTTCCTCACCATGTACAAGACGCTCTTCGAGCGCATCCGCGAGTACAAGCTCCAGGACGACATGGTCGAGATGAAGAACAGCATGATCATCGTGGCCAACGGCAAACAGGTGCCGCTCGCCTCCGACTCCATGCGCAGCCTGCTGAGCTACCCGCACACCAAGCTGGGCGACCGGCTGCGCTTCCTGTCGACGTCGACCAAGCTGACCACCAAGCGCAAGAAGCTCGACCTGTTCGAGCCCGAGCATCTGGCCCGGTTCGACGACGGGACCAACGCCGCCGACTGGGCGTCCAGGGCGATGTCCCCCGACGCCTTCCAGTACCTCATCCGGCCGCTGATCGAATCGTTCTGGCTGTGGCGCTGCGACGAGATCTCCCAGGCCCATGTGATGGGCATGCTGGCGAACGTGGTCGGCTCCAAGTTCTATGTCTTCGGGCGCGGCATGGAGACCGTCGCCGAGCGGATGGCCCAGGGCGCCACGCTGCGGCTGGGCACCTCCGTCACCGAGGTGGCGGTGCGGGACGGCGGCGAGGTCGTGCTGACGTTCTCCGAGGCCGACGGCTCCTCGTCGAGCGAGGCATTCGACGAGGTGGTGATCGCCACCACCGCGCCGATCGCCGCCAAGCTCGCCGCTCCGCTGCCGAGCGACGTGGTGGACCCGGAGATGGTGAGGTTCGCCGACTCCCAGCGGTACGAACCGGCCCTTTCCGTCTCGTTCCTGATCGACCGCGGGCTGATGCCGTCCAACGAGCACATCGTCCCCGGCGGCCCCGGGACCCGCATCGTGCGCAGCATCATCACCGTGCCCAAGACCCACATCGACGGGGACCAACGGCGCGAGAAGGAGCTGACCTTCGTCTACATGGGCCGCCGGGCGACCAAGGAGCTGCTGGGCGCGCCCGAGGAGCAGCAGTACGAGCGGGCCCTGGAGCTGGCGCCGGAACTGTGGCCGGATTTCCCCCAGGACGCCGAGCCGTTCCACATCGTGGAGCGTAGGGTCGGGCTGCCCTGGCCCGAGCCCGGCCGCTATGTGAAGGCGGCCGCCCTGGCCAGGAACCAGCACGGCCCCGTCGTCTTCGCCGGTGACTTCCTCGCCAACCCCACGGCCGAGGGGTCCATGCGTACCGGTATCCGGGCGGCCAACTCGCTGCTCGCGAAGGCGTAGAAGCGCGCCCCGCCGGGCATCGACGTCGCGGAACGCCGTGGGGTGTTCCGGCACGGCATGTACGACCGGCACGGCACACAGGAGGAGTTAGAAGATGCTGGCACGACTCGCCCAGTTCGTCCTGCGACGTCGAAAAAGCCTGCTGTATGTGGTGGTGCTGCTGTTCGCCGTCTCGGGAGCGGTGGGTGGCAGCGTCTTCAACAAGCTCTCCACCGGCGGCTATGTGGACTCCTCCACCGAGTCGGCACGGGGCACCGAGGCGCTGGAGTCCCGCTTCGGCGCGGGCGACCCCAACCTGGTGCTGCTGGTCACCGACGAACGCGGCGTCGACGACCCGGCCGTGGCCGAGGCCGGTGCGGCGCTGACCCAGCGGCTCGGCGAGGAGGAGGGCATCAGGGAGTCCTACTCCTACTGGACGCTGGGCGGCCCGCCCGAACTGCGCAGCGAGAACGCCGACCGGGCGCTGGTGCTGGCGCGGATCGACGGCAACGAAGACGAGATGCAGGCGTGGATGGACGACCATATCGACGCCTTCACCGGCGACGACGTGGACGGCCTCACCGTCCGGCCGGGCGGCGTCGCCCAGGCCAACGAGGACATCACCCGGCAGACCGAGAGCGACCTCTTCAAGGCCGAGGCCCTGGTCTTCCCGGTGATCCTGGTCGCGTTGGTGCTGGTCTTCGGCGGCGTGGTCGCCGCGATGCTGCCGCTGGGCGTCGGCGTGTTCACCATCGCCACGGTCTTCCTGCTGCTGCGGGTGCTGACCGAGGTCACCGACGTGTCGGTGCTGGCGCTCAACATCGTGACGGGCCTCGGCCTCGGCCTCGCCATCGACTACAGCCTCTTCATCATCAGCCGGTACCGCGAGGAGCTGCGGCGCGGCGCCGACACCGACCAGGCCATCGTCATCGCGATGCGCACCGCGGGGCGCACCGTGCTGTTCTCCGCGCTGACCGTCGCCATCGCGCTCAGCGGGCTGCTGGTCTTCCCGTTCTACTTCCTGCGCTCCCTCGCCTATGCCGGCATCCCCACCGCGCTGCTGGCCGCCGCCGCCTCGTTGACGCTGCTGCCCGCGCTCCTCAAGGTGCTCGGCCCGCGCATCGACAAGTGGCAGTTCCGCAGGCGCAAGGAGGGCGACGGCCTCGCCGGCGGCGTCGACGGGCAGGGCTTCTGGTACCGGCTGGCGCTGCGCGTCATGCGCTTCCCCGGGCGCATCGCGTTCACCGTCGTGGCGCTGCTGCTGGTCCTCGGCGTGCCGTTCCTCGACCTGAAGATGGGCCTGGCCGACGAGCGGGTGCTGCCCACGTCGGCCGCCTCCCACGAGGTGGGCAACGTGGTGCGGGAGGAGTTCACCTCCCAGGAGCACCAGGCGATGACGGTGGTGCTGGAGGACGTCCCGAACGCGGCGGCCTCGGCCGACGCCATCGACGACTACGCCAGGGAGCTGTCCACGCTCTCCGGCGTCGCCCATGTGGAGACGGTCACCGGCGGCTACCACGACGGCCGGCAGGTCGCCGAACCGGGGCCGCAGCACGAGGGCTACCTCGGCGACGGCGTCTATCTGAAGATCGTGCCCGAGCACGAGGCCATGTCGGAGGAGGGCGAGCGGCTGGTGCACGAGGTGCGGGACCTGCCCGCGCCCTCGTCCGTCCTGGTCTCCGGGCCAAGCGCCGAACTCGTCGACTCCATCGACTCGATGACCTCCCGGCTGCCGCTGGCGCTCGGCATCATCGTCGGCTCCACCTTCGTGCTGCTGTTCCTGCTGACCGGCAGCCTGCTGCTGCCGCTCAAGGCCCTGGTGCTGAACCTCCTCAGCCTCAGCGCCACCTTCGGCGCGCTGGTGTGGGGCTTCCAGAGCGGCCATCTGGAGGGCATCGTCGGCGACTTCACGGTGACGGGCACCATCACCTGGAGCGTCCCGATCCTGCTGTTCTGCGTGGCGTTCGGCCTCTCCATGGACTACGAGGTGTTCCTGCTCTCCCGGATCAAGGAGGCCTACGACAAGACGGGCGACAACCAACTGGCCGTCGCCCAGGGCCTCGGCCACACGGGACGGTTGATCTCGGCCGCCGCCGTGCTGATCGCGATCGTCTTCATCGGCTTCCTGACCAGCGGCGTCGTCTATCTGAAGGCGATCGGTCTCGGCCTGGCGCTGGCCGTCGTCATGGACGCCACCCTGGTGCGCGGCGCCCTGGTGCCGTCCTTCATGAAGCTGGCCGGGCGCGCCAACTGGTGGGCGCCGGCGCCGCTGCGCCGGCTGCACGCCCGCGTCGGCCTGCGGGAGTCCGTCGAGATCCCGGCCCCGGCCCCGACGACGCCGACACCGCCGCCGGGCAAGGCCGACTGACGACAGGGTTGTTCCCCGGGCGCGGACCGCTCCCGCCCGGGGGACGCCGCGCTTCAGGGACCCGAACTACCCTGCCTGAGCTTCCCGGACCGGAGTGTGAGGAGTCGTCCGTTGTTGCAGACCCTGGTCGTCGGCCTGGGCCGATCGGGACGCGGCTTGCATCTGCCCGTCCTCAACCGCTTACGCGAGCGCGCGCTGCCCGCCGTCGACGCCGACCTCTTCGATCCCGGCCCGCCGCTCGGCTACGACCCGCTGCCGCTCCCCGAGGGCTCGGCCGCCCGTGGCTTCACCCCGGTGGCCTCCCTCGCCGAGGCGCGGGACCGCCTCGACCCGGCCCGCACCGTCGTGCACCTGTGCACCCCGCCCACCGAACGCGTCGAGCTGATGGCCGAGTTGATCGGCCTCGGGTTCCGCTCCTTCGTGGTGGAGAAGCCCATCGGCACCGGCTCCGCCGTGGTGGACCGGCTGCGCGCCCTGCGCGACGAGCACGGCGTCGCGCTCGCCGTCGTCGCGCCCTGGCTGTCCAGCACCCTCACCCAGCGGATGCTGGAGACGGTGCGCGCCGGCTCGCTCGGCCGACTGCGGCGGATCACCGTCCGCCAGCGCAAGCCCCGGCTGCGCCGTTCGCTCAGCACCCCGAGCCACCCCACCGTCTTCGACGTCGAACCGCCGCACGCCGTCGGCGTGGTGCTGCGGCTGGCCGGCGACGCCAAGGTCGTCGACGCCTCCTGGACCCACGCCCACGCGGACGGCCGGGTGGTGCCCCGGATGGGCACCTCCTCGCTGACGCTGCGCCATGACGACGGCGTGGTCAGCGAGTTGACCTGCGATCTGACCTCACCGGTCCGCGAACGCAGCTTCACCCTCGACTTCGACGGCGGCACCCTCGTCGGCCACTACCCGATCAGCGAGGACGACCATTACGCCCATCTGAGCGTGGCCGCCACCGGGCGCCCCGCCACCGCCGAGGTGTTCGAGGACGACGCGCTCTCCGCCTGCCTGCTGCGCGCCTACCGCGGGCTGGCCAGCGCCACCGACCTCGGCGCCGACTTCGAACTCCAGGCACGGGTGGTGGCCGTCCTGGAGGAGGCCAAGGAACTGAGCCGGGCCGACGAGCCCGGCACCGACATCCAGGGCTCCGCCACCCTGAGGGAGACGCACCATGCCGGATGACCACCCCGCCCCCGCCGCCCCCGCCCGCATCGAACCGCCCGACGGCATCGCGCTCGCCGGCATCGGCGACGAGGCGGGCGCCGAACTCGACACCCAGCTCGCCGCGCTCACCGGCCTCGGCTGGGGCCTGATCGAGCTGCGCAACATCGACGGCACGGCGCTCGCCGACCTGGACGACGCCGCCTTCGACCACCTACGGCAACGGCTCTCCGCGGCCGACCTCGAAGTGGCCTGCGTCGACGCCAGGATCGCCAACTGGGGCCGCCCGATCACCGGCGACTTCGACGAGGACCTGCGCGAGCTGACCGCCCTCGCGCCCCGCTGCCACGCCCTGGGCACCAACCTGGTGCGCATCATGTCCTACCCCAACGACGGCCTGCCGGAAGACCGTTGGCGCGCCGAGACGCTGCGCCGGATCGCCGAGCTGGCCCGCCGCGCCGAGGACGCGGGCCTGGTCCTGGTGCACGAGAACTGCGCCGGCTGGGCTGGCCGGGAAGCCGACCGGATGCTCGACCTGCTGGAGCATGTCGACAGCCCAGCGCTGCGGCTGCTCTTCGACATCGGCAACGGCGTCGCCTACGACTACGAGGCCCACGCCCTGCTCAAGGACATCGCCCCGCATGTCGCCCATGTCCATGTGAAGGACGCCGTCGGCACCCCCGACGACGCCCACTACACCCTGCCGGGGCAGGGCCGTTGCCGGGTGGCCGACTGCCTGCGCGATCTGCTGGCCGCCGGCTACCGGGGCGTGCTCTCCATCGAACCGCACATCAGCGTCCGGCCGCACGAGGCGCTGGCCGACGCCGGGCCCGACGGCGTCTCGCGGTTCGTCGCCTACGGCCGCGCCCTGGAGCGGCTGATCGCCGACGAGGTGCTTCCCGACGTGGCGGCCGCCCGGTGACCGAGGGCCCCGCGACCGTTCCGCTGCTCCCCGACGAGCGGGAGCTGCTGCTGCGCCTGATGGAGCTGCCCACCGCCGGGCCGCTTGAGGTCGGCGCCGCCGGGCCGCCGCCCAGGCTCGCCGCCGCCCAACGCGCCTACGCCAAGGCCGCTGCCACGCTCGGCTTCACCGTGCTCCACCACGCCGAGGCCGACCCGTCGGCGATCGAGGGGCCCGAGGTCCCGGCGGCGGTGCGGGAGGCGGCCGCCGCATCGCCCGACTTCCTGGCCTGCCAGCCCAACATGGTGCTGCGGCTCGGCCCCGAACTGCCGCGCGAACGCACCGTGATGTTCAACGCGCATCTGGACACCGTGGCCGGCGGCGAGCCGCCCCGACTCGACGGCGACCGCTTCCACGGCCGGGGCGCCATCGACGCCAAGGGCCCGGCGGTCGCGCTGCTCGCCGGCATCCGCGCCGCCGTCGCCGGGACGCCGATGCTGGGCCGGGACATCGGGGTGCTGATCCAGCTGGTCTCCGGCGAGGAGGGCGGCGCGATGGGGGTGTTCGGCACCAGGGACCTCGTCCGGCGCGGCCACACCGGCCGGTTGAACATCTTCTGCGAACCGACCGGCGGCCGGCTGCTGCCCCGTTCCACCGCCGCCATGACCGCCCGCGTCTCCGTGCACGGACAGGACACCATCGACGACCGCCCCGGCGGCGGCCACAACGCCACCGTGCTGCTCGGCCATGTCGCCGCGCACCTCGCCCGCCGACTCCCCGGTCTGGTGCCCGACACCCGGGTCTGCGTCGCCGGACTGCACACCGGCGAGCTGCACAACCGCGTCTACGGCACCGGCCGGCTGCTGCTCAACCTCGCCTATCCGACCACGGCCGCCGGCACCGCCCTCGAAGCCGCGCTGGAACGGGAGTTGGCCGCCGCGCTCGACCTTTTCGTCGAGGAGTTCGCCGCGCTGCCCGACTTCGCCCGCACCGCCGCCGACGCCCGCTCCGTCGTCACCCTCGACTGGCTCAAACGCGGACTGCCGGCGCTCGACGCCCACGACCCGTGGGCCGAACGGCTGGTGGCCGAGGCCGGCATCCCGCTGGCCGCCCCCGACGATCCCGCGTTCACCTGCGACGCCATCTGGCTGGCCGGCGTCGACGACTCCTACACCGCCGTCTTCGGCCCCGGCGACCTGGACGCCAACCAGGCCCATGCCGAGGGCGAGTTCGCCGACGCCGCCGATCTGGAGCACTACGCCGGCGGCGTCGCCCGCCTTCTCGACCGCTTCGCCCGCGCAACGAACGGAGCCGCATGACCACCTCGGCCACCGAGCCAACGAAGCCAACGCCCGCCGAGCCGGGCCCTGAGGCGTTCCGCGACGATGTCCGCGTCCCCTACGACGATCTGCTGACGTTCGCCACGGAGGTGTTCGTCGCCAGGGGCATGCCGGCGCCGCGCGCCCGGATCGCCGCCGAGGCGCTGGTCTACGGCGACCTCGCGGGGCTGCGCTCGCACGGGCTGACCAATCTGACCCGGCTCTATCTCCCGCTCTTCGACGACAAGCGGGCCGATCCGGCGGCCGAGCCCGAGGTGCTCGCCGACAAGGGCGCCGCCGTGCTGATCGACTCCCGGCGGTCGCTCGGCCTCTGGTCCGCCAGCGACGCGATGGACCTGGCCGTCGACCGGGCCACCGAGTACGGCGTCGGCCTGGTCTCGCTGCGCGACGCCACCCACTTCGGCTGCGCGGGGGTGCACACCGCGCGCGCCGCCGCCAGGGGCGCGGTCGGCATCCTCGCCTCCAACTGCGGCGGCCAGCGGATCGGCCGGCCGCCCGGCGGCCGGGCCGCGATGCTCGGCACCAACCCGCTCTCCATCGCCGCCCCGGCCGGGCCCGAACTCCCCCCGTTCGTCCTCGACATGTCCACCACCGTGGTGCCGACCGGCCGGGTGCGGCAGGCCGCCCGCGCCGGACAGCCCATCCCCGAGGGCTGGCTGGAGGACGCCGAGGGCCGGCCGGTCACCGACCCGGACGCCCTGGACCGGGGCGACGGCTACCCGATGTGGCTCGGCGGCCGCCCGGAGACCGGCGCCTACAAGGGCTACGGCCTGGCGCTGCTGGTCGAGGTGCTGGCCGCGCTGGTGCCCGGCGCGGGTCTTGGCCCGACCGCCGAGGCCCACGCGGGCAACGGCAGCCCCTCCGGCCGCGACGACGACATCGGCATCCTGGCGCTCGCCGTCGCCCCCGGCGCGCTGCGCCCCGACGGCGGCTTCCTCGGCCAGGCCGAGGGCCTGTTCCAGGCGCTGCTCGACTGCCCACCGATCGACCCGGAGCGCCCCGTCAGCTATCCGGGCCACCGCGAGGCGCTGACCCAGCGCGCCGCGCGCCGCGACGGGGTGCCGGTGAGCCGCGCGCTCTGCGCCGAACTGACCACGGTGGCCGACGGGTTGGGCATCCAGGCCCCGCCGGCCGCCCGCCTGGAAGGAGACCGATCATGAGCGCCGACGGGACCACCACCGAAGGCAGGCCGCTGCGCGTCGGGCTGATCGGCCTCGGCGTCATCTCGAAGTTCTATGTCGCCGCGTTCGAGCAGCTGGACGATGTCGAGCTGGTCGCCGTCTGCGATCTGCGGCCGACCGCGCTCGACCCGTTCCGGCCGAAGATGCCGGTGCACACCGACCACCGGAAGCTGCTCGCCACCCCCGGGCTCGACGCGGTCGTCGTCAACGTCCCCAACGACGTGCACCACGCGGTGTGCGCGGACGCCATCGCCGCCGGCGTCGCCGTCTGCGTGGAGAAGCCGCTGACCACCAGGGTCGCGGACGGCCGGGCGCTGGTGGCCGCCGCCAGGGACGCCGGGGTGGTGCTCTTCACCTCCTTCCACCGCCGCTACAACGACAACGCGCTGGCGCTGCTGGAACGGCTGCCGTCCGATGTCCCCGTCACCTCGATCACCGTCCGCTATCTGGAGCGGATCGAGGAGCACGCCGGCGACGACCGCTGGTATCTGGACCCGGAGCGCTGCGGCGGCGGCTGCGTCGCCGACAACGGGCCCAACGCCTTCGACACCGCACGCCAGTTCATCGGCGACCTCTCCCTGGTCGAGGCCAAGGTGCTGCGCGACGCCGAGGGCGTCGACCGACAGGCCACCGTCGAACTGCGCGCCGCCTCGGGCGCCACCGCCCGGATCGAGCTGGACTGGGCCTACCCGGGCGAACGCAAGGACATCGAGGTGCACCTCGCCGACGGCACCGTGCACCACGCCGACATGCTCGGCGGGCACGACGGGTTCAAGCGGTCCCTGTGGCACGAGTATGTGGGCGTGCTGGTCGAGTTCGCCGCCGATGTGCGGGCCGGCCGGGGCCATGGCGAGGACGGTCTCGCCGCGTTGGAGCTGGTCGACCAGGTCTACCGTTCCCAGGGCGCCCCGACGACGGCCGTGCCCGGGCCCGACCCGAACGAGGACGGGCTGAAGTTCCCGGTGCGCTCCACCCTGGTGAAGATCCTCACCCACCGCAGGGACGACCGGGGCATGAGCCTGACGGAGTTCGCCAGCCGCTGTGTGCGCAGGGGAGAGGTCCACGAGCTGGTCACCACCGACCAGACGGATCCGACGCCGGGCGCCGTGGTCGACCGGGTCGGCTTCCTCGGCTTTGTCGAGATCGAGTCCGCCGGCGTGCTGGACCGGGGCGACGAGGTGTGGGCGGGCGGCCGCAGGATAGGCACCGTGCTCGGCTTCGACGACTGCCACTTCCCCAACCACTACAACGTGCTGATCGCCGTCGACACCCCGACGACAGGCCCCGAGCAGGGCCTGGCACCCGGCATGGAGGTCCGCTTCGGCGCGCCCAACTAGGGTCGCGGCGCCCGGACATGGCCGCGCCCCCCGATCCGGCGAACGGATCGGGGGGCGCGGCACCTCGCCCCGAGGCCCCGAGGCCACGAAGCTACAGCGACTCCACGGACCCGCCCGGCGCCAACCGCCGCCGGCAGTCCAGCACATAGCGGGCCGACCCGGTCACCAGCGCGTAGTCCACGCCGTCATGGTCGGTGACCAGCAGCACCGCGTCGGCCGCCGCGACCTCGTCCTTCGTCAGCTCGACCGGCACCGGCTCGGACGGGCCCGAGGGCAGCAACCCGGACGGGTACTCCGACACATGGGCGTCCACGATGCGGACGGCCGCGCCCGCCTCGGTGAGCAGCCGGGCGATATCGACCCCGGGGGACTCCCGCACATCGCCGCTGTTCGCCTTGTAGGCCAGCCCCAGCATCAGCACCCGCGCGCCGGCCAGCGCCCCGCCGCGCCGCTCCAGGCCACGGCCCAGGCGTTCGACCACATACTCCGGCATCCGGTTGTTCAACTCGGCGGCCAGCTCCACCAGTCGGAACCTGGCGCCGAGCTGCCGCTCCACCTTCCACGACAGATACAGCGGATCGACCGGCAGGCAGTGCCCGCCGACGCCGGGACCCGGCGTGAAGCGCATGAACCCGAACGGCTTGGTCGCCGCCACGTCCAGCGCCTCCCACATGTCCACGCCCAACCCCTCGGCATGGGTGGCGAGTTCGTTGACCAGCGCGATGTTGACCTGCCGGAAGGTGTTCTCCAGGATCTTCGCCAGCTCGGCGACGCGCGGCGTGCCGGCCCGCACCACCTCCTGGACCACCGAACCGTAGAAGTCCGCGATCCGCTCCAGCGAGGCGTCGTCGACCCCCGACACCACCTTGGGGGTGGTCTCGAACGTCCACCGTTCGTTGCCCGGGTCGATCCGCTCCGGGCTGTAGCCGAGATGGAAGTCACGGCCCGGCACAAGCCCCGACTCCCGGCGCAGCAGCGGACCCAACACCTCCTCGGTGGTGCCCGGATAGCTGGTCGACTCCAACACCACCACGGCGCCCGGCCGCAGATGGGCGGCGAGCGTGGTGCCCGCCGACTCGATGTACGACAGATCGGGCTCACCGTCACGCAACGGCGTGGGCACGGTGATCACCGCGATATCGAACTCGGCCAGGTCCTCGTCCGCCACGCTGGGCCGGTAGACGCCCCGGTCCAGCAGCGCGGAAAGCCGCTCCGAACCGATGTCGCCCACATAGGACTCACCGACCGCGAGCTTCTTGATCCGCGCCTCGTCGACGTCGTACCCGACGACCTGGTAACCGCGTTCCGCCGCCGCGACGGCCAGCGGCAGTCCGACATAGCCCTGTCCCATGACGACCAGTTTCGAGGCCATCGAAGGCTGCATCCCGGTACTCCTTAGTCGAAGAACTCGCACACCGAGTCGGCGATGTACTCCACTTGGGCGTCGGTCAGATGGGGCCAGATCGGGATGGCGAGGTTGTGGTCGCTGGCGTACTGGGCGCCAGGCCAGGCGCGGCCCTCGGGCGCGAACTCCGCGAACGCCGGCTGCAGCGGCAGCGGCACCGGGTAGTACACATGGCTGCCGATCTCCTTCTCGGTCAACCACGCCCGCAGATCGCCACGCCGCCGCACCAACAGCGAGTAGACGTAGTAGCAGCGGCCGTTGCGCCCCGCCGGCGGCGCCGTCACCCCACGGTCGGCCAACGGCGCGAACCGCTCCGTGTAGTAGTCGGCGATCTTCGCGCGCCGCTCCAACCGGTCGGCGAACCCCGCGTGCCGGTGCAGCTGGAACGCGGCGACGACCTCGTCGAAACGGCTGTTCTGCCCCACCTCGTGGTGCAGGAAGCGGGTGATCCCGTCCTGCCCGTGGTTGCGGAGCATCCGCACCCTGGTCGCCAGCGCCTCGTCGTCGGTGAGCACCACGCCGCCCTCGCCGACCGTGCCGAACGCCTTCACCTGGAAGAAGGAGAACGCCCCCAGATCGCCCCAACGCCCGGACGGCACCCCGTCCAACACCGCGCCCTGGGCGACCGCCGCATCCTCGATGACCGGTATGCCCCGGTCATGGGCGATCTTGTTGATGCGCGGCATGTCGGCCATGATCGAGAAGACATGCGCCGGCATCACCGCCTTGGTGCGGTCCGTGATCGACCGCTCCATGTCCTCCGGATCGATCACCATGGTGTGCGGATCGCAGTCGGCGAAGACCGGCGTGGCGCCCAGGTTCGCCACCGACGACGCCACCGGCTGGCAACAGAACGCCGGCACCACGACCTCGTCCCCCGGGCCGACGCCCAGCGCCTGTACCGCGAGGTTCAGCGCCCCGGTGCCGCTGGAACAGGCGATCACCGAGCCGGCCCCGGTGGACTCGCGCAACTCCTCCTCCAGGGCCGCGGAACGGCGGCCGAGGATGAACTTCTGCTCGGGGTCGGTCCCCACCTCGTAGAGCAGATCGAGCAGCGCCTGCCGGTCCTCCTCGAACAGGTCCGGCGGGAAGAACGGGATGAGCGCCATCTCACTGCCTCCCGGCGTAGAAGTCGACGATGGCCGCACACACGGTCTCGACCTGTTCCTCGGTGAGATCCGGGTACAGCGGCAGGGCCACGGTCCGCCCGCTGGCGGCCTCCGCGTTGGGCAGCGAGGGCGGCGGCGAACCGTCCGCCGGCGCGTAGGCGGGCTGGTGGTGCAGCGGACGCGGGTAGTACGTCTCGGTGCCGATGCCCCGCCGCGTCAGATGGTCGACCAGCGCGTCGCGCCGCTCGACCTCGATCAGATACACATAGAACACCGGGTCCGACGGCACGGCCCGGGGCAGCAGCCTGGGCACCGCCAGCACCCCGTCGACGCCGCTCAACCGCTCGGTGTAGGCGTCCGCGAGCCGCCGGCGCCGCACGATGTCCTCGTCGAGCCGCGACAGCTTGGCGACCAGCACCGCCGCCTGGATGTCGTCCATCTTGCTGTTGGTGCCGCTCGCCCCCGACAGGTTGGAGATGCCGGCGATATGGTCGATGGTCTTCCCCATCCGACCGTGGTGCCGCAACGTCCCGGCGCGCTCGGCGATCTCCTCGTCGTCGGTGAGGATCATGCCGGCGTCGCCCACCGCGCCCAGCGTCTTGCTGGGGAAGAACGAGAGCACCCCGCCGGCGCCCAACAGGCCCGCGTGGGTGCCGTCCCAGCGCATCCCGATCGCCTCGGCGCTGTCCTCCAGCACCAGCAGCCCGTGCCGCTTCGCCACCTCGTCGATCGCCGCCATGTCGGCCAGCTGGCTGAAGAGATGCACCGGCAGCACCGCGCGGGTCCGCTCGGTGATCTTCGACTCGAACGAGGCGGCGTCCATCCCGTAGTCGCCGTCCGGCGTGATGTCGGCGAAGACCGGGGTGGCCCGCGCCAATGTGACGGCCGACGCCGACGCGAAGAACGTGAACGCCGGCACGATCACCTCGTCGCCCGGCCCGATCCCGGCCGCCCGCAGCAGCAACACCAGGGCGTCCGTACCCGAGTTGACCGCGATGGCGTGCCGGGCGCCGGTGTAGTCACGGATGGCCCGCTCCAGTTCGGCGACCTTCCGCCCGTGGGAGAACTTCCCACGATCGAAGACCTCGCCGACATGCCGGCTGATCAGCGGCCACAGCTCCCGGAAGGAGTCCGCCTGTGAGAAGAAGGGGACTTCCGTCCCCGGACCGGCCGGTCCGGTCCTGTCGCCCGTTGTCAGTCCCTGTGCCGAAGTACCCACCGGTCTCCTCAATCGTGGTGCTTCATGGGAGGGTGCGCGGTCCGCGCGGCGCCGTGCTGTCGGGCACGGGGGACCGGGGCGCCAACAGGGTTCCGGGCGCCCCCGCGCCCCGAGGACGGGCGCCCTCACGACCGTATGAAGAAGCGGGGACCGCGACAACGGCAACAACTTGCCCGCAGCGCCCGCGCGTTGAATCCGCACGGCGCGGCGCGGGTCGCGGCGCCCCGCCGCCGAAGGGCCGTCGGGGGCCGCCGAGGCCGTGACAGGTTCTTGCTCGTGGCGCGCCCCGCTCGGCACGTTATTGCCATGGCGGCCCGCGCGGCTCCGTTCCTAAGGTGACTCACCGTCCGGCCGCCCGGAGCACGCTACCCAGGGACCGCAACGCGGAGCCGCGATGGCCGCTCGGCGCGCGGGACCCGGAGGAGTCCGGCCGGCGAACCGCGGGAGGGCCGACCGCTCCCCCGTCACCTGACGAGCACCCCGGGGGTTGACCGTGAGCGTCGCCGAAAGCCTCTCCTCGACACCGCCCGGCCTCACCGGCGCGGCGGACGACAGCCCGTACATATTCGACTCCGCCTGGGACCGCGAGACCGAACGGCTCCGCGCCAACGAGGCGCTCTGGGACCAGGGCACCATCGAACGCCTCGAACGCCTCGGCGTGGCCCCCGGCTGGACCTGCCTCGAAGTCGGCGCCGGCCGCGGCTCGATCGCCGACTGGCTCGGCGAACGCGTCGGCCCCGGCGGCCGGGTGGTCGCCGCCGACCTGGAGACCGCGCCGCTCGACTGGATCGACCGCCCCCAGGTCGAGGTCACCAAGCTCGACCTGCGCGGCGACCAACTCCCGCACGACACCTTCGACCTGATCCACGCCCGGATGGTCCTGCAACACCTGGAGGACCGGGACGTCGCCATCAGCCGGATGGTCCGCGCCCTCAAGCCGGGCGGCGTGCTCTTCGTCGAGGACACCGACTCGCTCACCCTGTTCCGCTCCGCCGTCGCCGTCGACTTCCTCAGGGACGTCCACACCGCCTGCTACGACCTGATGGCCCGCGCCGGCTACGAGGCCCGTGGCGGCCAACTCGACTTCGAGGCCGCGCTCGCCACCGAACTGGTCGACGTCTCCGCCGAAGGCCGCGCCGTGATGGTCAGGGGCGGCACCCTCAGGTCCCGGATGTATGTGCTCTGGCTGGAATACCTCCGCCCCAAGCTGATCGAGGCCGGACTGCTCACCGAGGAACGGATCGACGAGGCGCTGGCCGCTATGGCCAACCCGGACCACCGCTGGCTGAGCCAGGTGCTGATCTCCACCTACGGCCGCCGCCCCAGCTGACCAGGCTCCCCCCTGTCCACCTCCTCGGAAAGGCGTGGCCCATGGCCGTCAACACGGTGCGGACCGGCGAGACGGGCGTCACCCCCCGGTCGAACCGACTCAAGGCGTACGCCAAGCTGGGCAAGCTGGCCTTCTTCGACTTCTATCTGTGCGTCCTGCTGGTGTGGGCGGCGCTCCCCGGCGACCAGCTCTGGGAGTGGCAGAGCTTCGCCCTGCTCGCGCTGTTCGTCCTCGGCCAGGGCGGCGTGGTCGCCGCCACCGTCGCCTTCGACGATCTGACCGGACTCCGCGACGGCAGCGACGCCCGCAACTACCAGCCGGAGACCGGGCAGTTGCGCGACCTGTCCCGGAAGCCGCTGCTCAGTGGCGCCCTGACGGCCCGTCAGGCATGGCTCTTCGGCTGGGGCACGGTCGCCTGGGGGCTGGTCGTCTGGAGCGCGACCGCCCTGCTGGCACCCCACCAGCCGCTCTGGGTCTGCGCCCTGCTGCTGCTCACCGTCGTGCTGGCCGTGCAGTACTCCTACGGCCTCAAACTCAGCTACCACGGCGGCCAGGAACTGCTCCTCCTCTTCTGCCCCGCCATGGTGGTGCTGCTCCCCTACGGACTGCTCACCGGCACCACCACCGGCCTGATCATCCTGGAGGCGTTGCTCTTCGGCCTCTGGAGCCTGCTGGTCTCGCTCTACTCCAACATGAACGATGTCGACGGCGACCGGCTGGCGGGCCGCCGCAACCTCGCGACGCTCACCTCGTCCGCCAACTACCGCCGGGTGATAGTGGCGTTCACCGTGGCCGAGCCCGTCGCGGTGCTCGTCGCCTGGGCCGTCGGCGCGGTCCCCGGCTGGTTCCCGCTGGTGCTGCTGCCGGTACTCGCCTCCCGCGCGATGCAGGTGCGCACCGGCATCGTCCAGCGCAACGCGCTCGCCGCCCGCGTCCTCGGCATCCGCACCCAGCGGATCGGGGTCCTCTCCTTCATGGTCGGTAACCTCTTGGCCGTGCATCTCATCTGAGACCGGCCGGCGAAAGGCGTGAACGAGTGCGGTGGCGTGACAGGCTGCGGACGCGACCGACCGAACGGACCGACCGGCCCAACCTGCGGGCCGCGATGTCCACTTCGGCGGTCGCCGCCGGACTGATCGCCGTGATCGTCTCCTACGCGGGCCCCATGGCCATCGTCTTCCAGGCCGCCGACGCCGGCCGACTCGGCGAGGTCCGCCTCGAATCCTGGGTCTGGGCCATCTCCATCGGCTCCGGCATCACCTGTATCGCGCTGAGCTGGGCCTACCGCGCGCCGGTGCTCACCGCCTGGTCGACCCCCGGCGCCGCGCTGCTGGTCTCGGGCCTCACCGCCTACTCCTATGGCGAGGCCGTCGGCGCCTTTCTGCTGGCCGCCCTCGCCACGGTGCTGGTCGGGGCCACCGGGCTCTTCGGCACCGTGATGCGGCTGCTGCCCCAGTCGGTCGCGGCGGCCATGCTCGCCGGCATCCTGCTCTCCTTCGGCATCGACGTCTTCCGGGCCGCCGACACCAGCCCGGGACTGATCGCCGTCATGCTCACCGGCTATGTCCTCGCCCGCCGCCTCGCGCCGCGCTGGGCCACCGCCTGGACGCTGCTGCTCGGCTGCCTCTACACCGCCGTGGCCGGCCAAGCCGACTTCAGCGGCGTAAAACTCTCCATCGCCACGCCGGAGTTGACCGCCCCCAGCTTCTCGCCGGACGCCGCCGTCGGGCTGGCCCTCCCGCTCTTCCTGGTCACCATGGCCTCCCAGAACGCCCCCGGCATCGCGGTGCTCCGCTCCGCCGGCTACGACACCAACCCCGACCGCCTGGTGGTCACCACCGGAGTCGCCTCCGCCGTCCTCGCCCCGGTCGGCGCCCACGCCATCAACCTGGCCGCCATCACCGCCGCCATCTGCACCGGCCGCGAGGCCCACGAGGACCCGAACCGCCGCTATGTCGCGGGCATCACCTGCGGCGCCGGCTACCTCCTGGTCGGCATCTTCGGCACCGCCCTGGTCGGGCTCTTCACCGCGCTCCCGACCGAACTCGTCGCCGCCGTCGCCGGCATCGCCCTCCTCGGCGCGATCGGCGCCTCCCTCGCCACCGCGACGGCCGACGAACGCCACCGCGACGGCGCGCTGGTGGCCTTCCTGGTGACCGCGTCCGACATCGAGTGGTGGGGCGTCGGCTCCCCCTTCTGGGGCCTCATCCTCGGCGTCGCCACCCACCTCCTCACCACCCACCCCTGGCCCAGGAAAACCCCGAACTGACGGGCGGGCGCCGCGCGTTCACCCCGCGCTGCGGCGCCCGGCCCGGCCCCCGGCCGGAACGGTCGCGCGGGGCGCGCCCACCCGCGTCAACTCCCGTACGCCACCGCCCCGAACAACACCCCTGCGTGGCGCACTCGACCCGCCACCCTCGCCGGTCCGGCCCTCAACCGTCGGCACCGAGCCCCGCGTCCCCCCATTCGACGGGAACCCCCCACCCCGTGACGTCGCCGGGGCGGTCAGGCCGCCGCGCCCAGCGGCCCCGCTGAGCTGGGACTTCAGCGAGAATTCACCGAGCCTCCAGCAGACTTTCCTGAGGCCTCCGCAGTATCACCCCAGTGGCGTTTCGCCCCAGGGACCACGGGCGTTCATGCCGCGAGGACCGGGCCCGGCATGGCGCACGCACGGGCCGAACGGGGATACGGGGAAGGGACCCAATGTCGGGACGTGATTCCATCACCTCGCCCGCTCTCCTGAGTCGCGTTCCGGAACTGGTGCCCGCGGAGACGCCGCCGCAGCACCCGTCCCGGACCCGACTCCTGGGGCGGCAGTCCGAACTGGCCGCGGTGACCGGGTTGTTGATGGACCCCACCGTGCCACTGCTGACTCTCACCGGCCCCGCCGGGGTGGGCAAGAGCCGGTTGGCGAGGACGGTCTGCCTGGAACAGGAGCCGTTCGACGGCCGCCGCGTCGTCATCGTCGACCTGGCCGAGACCGGCCGGCCGGACGTCGCATGGCATGAGATCGCCGCCGCGCTCACCCCCGCCGTCGCCAGGACCGGCGCCTGGGAACGGCTCACGCCCCCGCGCGCCGGCGGCGGCACCGGCGCGAGCCGGACGGCATGCGCCTCCGCCGACGATTCGGCCCTGGCCTCCGCACACGGGCGAGCCAGCGAACTGGCCGAGGAGTTGGGCGAGGAGCTGGCCGCCGACGCCGACGGGCCGACCGTGCTGCTCCTGCTGGACAACTGCGATCTGGTGGCCGCCGCGCTCTCGCTCGGCCTCGCCGCCCTGATCCAGCGCTGCCCACGGCTCCGCGTTCTGGTCACCAGCCGAACCTCGTTGGACGTCTCGGCCGAGCGGCTGTTCCCGCTGGAACCCCTCCCCGTCGACGCCCTCCCCATCGACCCGTTGGCCCTCGACGCGCTGCCCGGCGATCCACTCGCCGTCGATTCGCTGCCCGTCGCCCCCCTGCCGACCTGGACCGGCCCCGTGGCGGGGACGCCCAGGGGCGGCGGTCCTGCCGTCGAACTGTTCCTCGGCCATGTGCAGGCGTACTACCGCAACCAGGTGCTGCACAGCGCGGATCTGGAGGCGATCGCCCAGATCTGCGCCGAGCTGGACGGCGTGCCGCTGGCCATCGAGGTGACGGCGGGAGCCGTCGGCACGCTCAGCCCCAGAACCCTGCTGGCGCGACTGCGCGGCGGCGAATACCCGTACCGCACCCGCCCGTTGGACGTGGCCAGCCGGCACCGTTCCCTGTCGACCGCGCTGGCCTGGGGCGAGGGCGCGCTCAGCGCGGAGGAACAGACCCTGGTCCAGCGCCTCGCGGTCTGCGAGTCGCCGGTCGACGTGGCCGTCGCCGAACGGTTGGGCGGCCTCAGCTGGTGGCGCGCGGCGCAGGTGATGGACGGACTGGTCCACAAGAGCCTGCTGCTCAGCGTCGACCGGCAGGGCGAGAGCGACGGCGAGCCGGAGTTCCGGATGCTGCGGACCACCCGCAACCACTACCTGGCGCGGCTGGCCCGCGACCCCGAGCGACTGGCCGAGGCACACGCCCGGCATCTGGAGCACTACGCGGCCTTCGCCAGGGAAGCGGCCGAGGGACTGGCCAGGGAGACGGAACGCGCCCGCTGGCTGGACGACATCGGGAGCCGGCTGGCGGACCTGCGGCTGGCCGTGCGCACCGCGCAGCAGCGGGGCGAACACGACACGGCCGTCGCGCTGTTGCTCGGCCTGGAGGACGCCTGGGTGGCCCACGGCGTGGTGGCCGGAATGGCCGTGCTGCTCGACCGGACCATCGAGGCCGTCCGGGCCGCGCCGCCCGAGGGGCCGTCGCCGCTCGCCCGCGCCCTGGAGGGCGCCGGCCGGTGGGCGGAGCTGTCCGCCGAGACGGCCGCGGCCCGCACCGCGCTGCGACAGGCGGAGACGGCCTACCGCACCAGCGGCGACGGATGCGGCGTCGCCCGGGTGACCGGGCAGCTCTCCGAACTGGCGCGCCGCGCCGGCGATCTGCCGGGCGCCGCCTCGCTGGCGGCCGACGCGGTCGACGCCTACGAGGCGGTCGGGGACCGCACGGGCGCCTCGGCGGCGCGCCGCACCCAGGCCCTGGTGGCCGCCGCGCTGGGCGCACCGGACGCGGAGGCCCCGCTGCGCCGCGCGTTGGACGATCTGGCGGACCTGGACACCTGGCACGCCAGGGGCGTCCGGGCCGCGCTGCGGCTCGACCTCGTCCGGGTGCGCCGGATGGCGGGGCGGTCGGCCGACGCCAGAAGCGCCGCGTTGGAGGCACTGGGCGAACTGCCGACGCCCGACTCCTCCCCCGGGTGCCTGGCGGCACTGCTCGAAGTGTCCGCCCTGACCGCCCCGACGGAGCGGAAGGAGGAACGCCTCGCCGCCGCCCGGATGCTGTACGCCGCCCGTGGGACGCGCGAGCGGCACGGGCTGCCGCCGGGCGAGGACGAGGAAGAACTACGCGCGTTGGAGCGGCGGTTGGGCGACGCGCTGCCCGACGGCGCGCTGGCCAGACTGCGGCTGCGGGCCTCAAGCGTCGCCCCGGGCGCCGCGCTGGACGAGGCCAGGGAGGCGCTGGCCCCGCCACCCGGGCCGACACCCGAGGTGAACCCGCGACTGCGTGAACTGACGCCCCGTCAGCAGCAGATAGCGCTGCTGGTCGCCGAGGGACTGACCAACCGTCAGGTCGCCAGACAGCTGGAGATATCCGAGTGGACCGTGGTGAACCATCTGCGCCAGGTGATGCGCAAGTTGGGCTGCCCGTCCCGGGTACATGTCGCCCGCGTCATCCAGTCCGCCCCGGGGACGGCCGCGGCCCAGTGACCCCGCGATGGCCTCGCAGTGCCTCGCGATGACCTCGCAATGACGTCGAACCCGCCATCGTCGCAGGTCAGGGGCGCTCTGGCAGAAGTCTGTCACCGACGTTGCGATTGACCGACGATGCCCGGATGACCAGGCTGGAGGACATTCTGAACGACGGGCGCCCGTCGCGCCCCTGCCGGGAATCCCGACCGGTGAGCCGGCAGTCGTCGGCGCTCTGGAGCCCGACGGCGGTCCCGCTCCCGGCGGTCCGCCGCCCGCCCGCTAGCAGAAGGAATGCCGTGACCGGACCAACGCAGGACGCGGCCGTCGCCGCGACCGAGGACCTCGCACCGCACGAACTGCGCGGCCGGATTCTCGCCCGCGTGGAGCAACGCCTGGCGGACTTCCTCGCCGCCGAGCGGGACACGTTCGAAAAGCAGCAGCCCGACTCCGTCGAACTCCTCGACACCGTCGCCGCCATGGTCAGCAGCGGGGGCAAGCGGCTGCGGCCCGCCTTCTGCATCGCCGGGTACCTCGCCGCCGGCGGCGACCCCGAGTCCCCCCAACTGGTCGACGCGGCCGCCGCGTTGGAGTTCCTGCACACCTTTGTGCTGATGCACGACGATGTGATGGACGACGCCGACCTGCGGCGCGGCGAGCCCACTACCCATATCGTGCACACCCGGCTGCACGAGGAGCGCGGCTGGCGCGGGGACAGCCGCCGGTACGGGGAGGGCGTCGCCATCCTCGGCGGCGATCTCGCCCATGTCTTCGCGAACCGACTGATGCAGGACATGCCGCCCAAGGTGCGCACCGTCTGGAGCGAGCTCTGCACCGAGCTGATGTCGGGCCAGTTCCTCGACATGCGGGCCGCCGCCAGGTTCCGCCCCGACCCGCGGCTCGCGCGCCATATCGCGCTCTTCAAGTCGGCCCGCTACACCATCTCCCGCCCCCTCGCGGTGGGCGCGGCCCTCGCCGACAACGACGAGATCATCAGCACCTTCGAGGAGTACGGCCAGGCGACCGGCGAGGCGTTCCAGCTCCGCGACGACCTGCTGGACGCCTTCGGCTCTACCCAGGCCACCGGCAAGCCCACCTGGCTGGACTTCAAACAGCACAAGATGACGCTGCTGATGTCGTTCGCCATGCGCGACGAGCCGGAGGTGGCCGCCCTGGTCGGCGACGACCTCAGCGCCGTGGAACCGGAGAAACTGCACGCCCTGCTGACCCGCACCGGCATCCGCGACCGCGTGGAGGCCGTCATCGACTCCCAGGTCAAAGTCGCCTCCGAAGCCGTCCGCGCCGCCGACATCAGCCCCGAACTGACCGAAGAACTCACCACCATGGCCCACACCGTCGCCTACCGCGACTCCTGACCCACCCGCACCCAACCCCCCGGAAGACGACGCCGACCTCCGAACCGTCTCCCGGAAACCCGCGCCCGCGACGTGGCCCGCATCGTGCTGTCGGGGCCCCCGACCGTGATCCCGCGTGATCCCGGTCGGGGCCCTCGTCGTGCGCCGGTGCGGCCGACGGGGTCAGCCGTCCGATCCGCCGCGGGCGCGGTTCCAGGTCCGGCGGTCCCGCGCCGCCGCGTAGATGCTCTCCACGCCGGTCGCGCTCCAGACGCCCGCGAGGGATCTCATCGTGGCGATCTCCCGGTGCCGCACCACGCGCACGTCGTGCAGCGAAGGCACCACCACGACCTTCCGCGCGTCCACGAAGGCGAGCACGGGGGAGACTTCGACGGGGAAGCCGCACGCCCGGGTGAGAGCCGCGGAGGCACGCCTGGCCTCGGCCCGGGAATTGCGTACGTAGGGATAGGACCGGTCGGCGATCTTCACGGAGTCGTCGCCGACCCAGACGCGCGCTCCGCTGTGGTGCTTGGTGTTGAAGGAGAAGACTCCGCCCGGCCCGATCAGCAGGTGGTCGATGTCCACCTCGCGCGGCAGCGGTATCGAGTGCAGAACGCGCCAGCCCCTGGCGGTGAGCCGTTCCAACTCGGCGCCCGCCTTCTGCTCACCGCGCAGTCCCTTCCGCCAGCTGTCCGCCTCGGACGTGCGGCCCAGCAGCTTCGTGAGCAGGTAGCGCCAGAAGCTCGGTCTCAGCTCGGCGAGTTTCGCCAGCAGCGCCTCGCCGGGCCGGTTCCCGGCGAGGTCGTCCCCGGGGCGGGGCCCGACCGCCGGGGGGCGGACCCGGGGCACGGGATCGGCCGGAGCGGGCGGTGCCGTGGCGGTGCGCGCCGGCGACCCCTCCGCCAGATGGGGAGCGAGAGCGTCCAACGCGGCCTCGCGCTGCTCCTCCACGAGCACCGTGATCCGGCCGGTGGTCCGGTCCAGCCAGGCGATCTTCTCGCCGGCCCGGGAGTTCACGTACAGGCGGTCATGGCCGAAGCGCTTCCACGGGGAGACCGTCAGGCCGTGCGACCCGCTCATATCGCCCCCGCCCAGGCGTCCTTGGCCCGGTCCTGCTCCGCGCGCTGCGAGCGGCGGGACGGGCGTCGTTCCAGGGGAGTGACGACACCGTTGACGAAACGGTCGACGGCCTCGTCGATACTGCGGATGAAACTGGTCTCGGCGTTGCCGCGGGTATTGCCCATGCTCTTGAAGAGGGACAGACGGAAACCGGTGATCCGGGCTCCGTCGCCCGGGAGCAGATCGGCCGGCTCCGGGCGCAGTCGTTCCAGGGTGCCGCGCGGTCCGGTCCCCTCCTCGACCAGCGTCTCGACGTGCACATCGGCCGGGGCGTCGCTCAGTCGCCGGAGCAACCGCTTGGCTTTGGAAAGGGGGTAACCCTGCTCGGGCGCGGGGACGTCCACGGATGTGCGTAGTTTGCCGGTGCGCAGATCCGCGGTGATGGCGAGCACGCCGCGCGTTCCCTCGATGCGGAGTTCGGCGTTGAGGCGCCCGTCGTGGCAGAGCTGATCGGCAAGGGCGACGCGGCGGGCGTCGGGATCGGTGGTGCGCCTGCCGCGCCGTACCGGCAGGACCTTCTGGCCCAGCTCGCCCCCCAGCCGGAGACACACCTGCCGGACCAGGCGCTCCCAGCTCTCCACGACGTCGACCGCGCGCCGGTCACCCTGGCCGAGGGTTTCCTCGTCGATCGCGTTGCGCACCGGCACCCAGGAGGGGCCCATGTTCTGGAAGCCGTGACACCCCGAGTTGCCGTGCTCAAGGTAGTGCAGAAGCTCATGCAGAACCCAGGCGTGTGCGGCGTTGCCCACGCCCTCGTGGCGGATCAACATCCTTGCCTGATGCGTCACTTCGGCCCAGGACAGATGCCAGAGCGACACCTTGTGCTTACGACGCCGGTCGATCTTGATCTCGATGAGTGGACTGCCCTCCAGCGCGACGTCATTGGAGAGCGTGATCACCGCCTCGTAGCCGCGACGGGTGGCGATGTCCACGTAGTCCTGGACCTGCTCGGGCTTGAGGGGGTTGCCGTTCGTCTTCGTTTCGACGAGGGCGGTCCACAGCTTGCCCGCCCGCTCCACGCGGATCACGCCATCCGGGCGCTTGGGAGCGTCGCCGTGCGGCAGCGACACCTCGGTGAAGGTCTCCATGCGGCCGGCCGGAGCTCCGAAGGCGGCGGTGAGGCGACGGCCGAACTCCGGCACCTGGGCCATCACGGACAGCAGGACGGAGGTGGCGCGGGCCTCACGCTCACGGTCGTTCTTGAGCGAGGGAACCGGGAAGAGCCTGGCCGGTTTCCAGGAATCGTGCTCCGCGAGCGACTTCTTGGCGACCTTGGGCAGGGTCACCTTCTTCCGCGCGGTACGGGGGCGCCGGGCCGGGCCCGGGACCGTCGCCACCACGACCGGCTCGGTGACCGGCGCCGGGGCCGGTACCGCGTCGACGAGCGGCTTCCCGGGCTCCCGGACCTCGACACCGGACTCCGCGGTGTCGGACTCCGCGGTGTCGGACTCCGTGGTGTCGTCCTCGCCCTCGTCATCGATGTCGATACCGAAGTCCGTCGCCAGACCGGCGAGTCCGCTCTCATAGCCTTGGCCGATGGCCCGGAACCGCCACTCCCCGGCACGCCGGTATATCTCGCCGAAGACGAACGCGCTCTCGGCCCCCGCGTCGTCGATGCTGAACCCGAGTAACTCCTCTCCGGCCGCGTCGGAGAGGGTCAGGCGCAGATCGTGCAGGTCACCGAACCTGGCGCCGCCGTACCTGCTGGCCGCGATCGCCACACGTTCGACGTCCGGAGGCATGGCCGAGAGGTCGAGGCTGATCCGGTCCTCGTTCCCGTCGGCGGCCGGGGGCTTGCCGAGGAGCTGGACGCTGCCGTCCGGTGCGTCGGGGTTGTTGTAGAAGAAGAAGTCGGCGTCACCGCGCACTTTGCCGGACGCGTTCAGGAGGAGAACAGAGACGTCCGCGTCACCGTCACCGGAATCGCTGCTCCAGGTCAGGCGGACGAGCACACCGCCGACGGTTTCGCTCAGCTCTCTCAGCGCGATGTTCGCGCCTTTGACCATTTCGCGCATGCGGCTCCCCAGGCTGCTGCGGCGTTACCCACGCCCTCACGTTGTGTCGAGGCACAATAACGCCGAATGACCGCGCCCGGCAGAGAAACGGACACACACGCCCACGCCGGGCCGGACCGTCGGGGGCCGGCTCCCACATAGCCCCCGAACGCACATCAGGCCCGGTACTGATCTCTCAGTACCGGACCTGACCTGTTGATTCACCGTCGGGGTGGCGGGATTTGAACCCACGACCTCTTCGTCCCGAACGAAGCGCGCTGCCAAGCTGCGCCACACCCCGGTGGAGCGTGAACTACTTTAGCTGACCAGCGGGCGTTCACGAAATCAGGTTGTGGTGGGGGTGAGGGTGAGGAGGGTTGCCTCGGGGGGGCAGGCGAGGCGGACGGGGGTGTAGCGGTTGGTGCCGCAGCCGGCGGAGACGTGGAGGTAGGAGTGGTTGCCGCCGGCCTCGTGGTGGGAGAGGCCCTTGACGCGGTCGGTGTCCAGGTCGCAGTTGGTGACCAGCGCGCCGTAGAAGGGAACGCAGAGTTGGCCGCCGTGGGTGTGGCCGGCGAGGATCAGTGGGTAGCCGTCGGCGGTGAAGGAGTCCAGCACGCGGAGGTAGGGCGCGTGCACCACGGCGAGGGAGAGGTCGGCGTCCGGCTCGGGGCCGCCGGCGACCTCCGCGTAGCGGTCCCGTTTGATGTGCGGGTCGTCAAGACCGGTCAGGGCGATCTCCGTGCCGGCCGTCTTGATGTGGCCACGGGTGTTGGTGAGGTTGACCCAGCCCGCGTCGTCGAAGGCGTCGCGCAGCAGCCACCACGGGTTGCGGGGAACGTTCCGGGCCGGCGTGTTCCCGTTGAGGCCGTGCCGTCCCGATACGCGTTCGGCCAGGTAGCGGCCGGGGTTGCGGAGGCGCGGCGCGTAGTAGTCGTTGGAGCCGAAGACATAGGCGCCGGGGAACTCCAGCAGCGGTCCGAGGGCGTCCAGTGTTTCGGGGACTGCCTCGGGGTCGGAGAGGTTGTCCCCGGTGTTGACCACCAGGTCGGGGCGGAGGCCGGCCAGCGACTGCAGCCAACGGCGCTTCTTGTTCTGCCCCGAGACCATGTGGATGTCGGAGACCTGGAGGACCCGCAACGGCCGGGCGCCGGGCGGCAGTACGGGAACGGTGACCCGGCGCAGTCGGAAGGAGCGCACCTCGAAGCCGGCGGCATAGACGAGGGTGCCGGCGGCGAGGCCGGTGACGGCGAGGGCGGCGTTCAGGGGGATGCGGTATCGCGCGCGCATGCGCCCCATGGTCGCAGAGCCCTGGGGCCACTGGTGGCACGGCTGTCACAATGGGCGGCATGACCACGTTCAAGTCCCGGCTGCGGGGCGATCTGACGGCAGCGATCAAGGAACGCGACGAGCTGCGGTCCGCGACTCTTCGGATGGTGCTGACCGCGATCACCACGGAGGAGGTCTCGGGCAAGAGCGCCCGTGAACTCTCCGACGACGAGGTGCGGAAGGTGCTCGCGCGCGAGGCGAAGAAGCGTCGCGAGGCGGCCGAGGCGTTCGACAAGGGGGGCCGCGCCGACCGGGCCGATCGGGAGCGGGCCGAGGGGGAGGTCCTGGCCGAGTACCTGCCCAGGCAGCTGACCGACGAGGAGCTCGCGTCGGTGGTCGACGAGGCGGTCGCCGAGGCCAGGGCGCAGGGCGTTGAGGGGCCCCGGGCCATGGGCGCGGTGATGAAGATCGTGAACCCGAAGGTCGCCGGGGTGGCCGAGGGCGGCCGGGTGGCCGCGGCGGTGAAGAAGGCACTGGCCGGCTGACCGTCACAACGAACAACGGGGCGCCCCAACCGACTGGTCGGGGCGCCCCGTTGTATGCGGTGCGGGTGACGGTACGCCGTCAGTCCCGTTGGGTGCCGACGCCGTCCCTGAACGTGCCCGGGGGGAACTCGATCTCGTCCCAGTCGGTCGGCAGCTCGGGCAGCGTTTCGTTGGTGCCGTCCTCGCCCGGGTCCGGGGACAGCCGGTTCTCCGGGCCGTCGTCGTTCCGGTTCCGGTCCCGATCGCGGTCCCTGTCGCGGTCGCGGTCCCGATCGCGGTCACGGCCCCGGTCGTCGTCGTCCTCGTCCTCGTCGTTCTCGGCACGGGGCACCTCGACCTGGGTGAAGCTGGTCGGCGCGACGCCCGCGAGGGCGCCCGTCATCGCCTGGCGCCAGATGGGCCCGGCGACGCCGGCGCCGCTGGCCCGCTCGTAGAACTGGCCGCCGATGGTGATGTTCTCCATCGGCATCAACGTCTGGTCGCCGCCGACCCGGACCGCCGTGGAGAGCTGCGGCGTGTAGCCGACGAACCAGACGTTCTTCCGCTCGTCGGTGGTGCCGGTCTTCCCCGCGTTGTCGCGGTCGGTGAGGCCCACGGCCTGGCCGGTGCCGTCCTCGATCACGCCGCGCAGCATCATGTTGATGGTCTGCGCGGTCCTGGCTCCCATGACCTGGGTGCACTCGGAGCCGGGAACGCTCAGCTCCTCGCCGTCCGCGTTGGTCACGCCGGTGATCGCGATCGGCTCGCAGTAGGTGCCCTCGTTGGCGAAGGCCGCGTAGGCGCTGGCCATCATCAGCGGCGTGGTCTCCTGGCCGCCGAGGGTGACGGACGGGTTGGCCTCAAGCGGTTCGTCGCTGCCGCGCTCGACGCCGAGCCTGGCGGCCATGGTGATGGTCTCGCAGAGGCCGGCCTCGCGCTCCAGCTCGGCGAAGTAGGTGTTGATGGACTGACCGAGCGCATCGGTCATATCCCATTCGCCCGTTTCGTCCTCGCGCTCGTTCTTCAGCGTCCACTCGCGCTCCTCGGCGGACCCGCGCGGCACGCCGTCGCAGTCGCGGAAGTCGGCCATCGGCAACGTGATCTCGTGGTCGGTCTCGTAGGTCTGCGCCGGGGAGATGCCCCGCTCAAGGGCGGCGGCCGCGGTGAACGGCTTGAAGGTCGAGCCCGGCTGGAAGCCGTAGGCGGTGCCGCCCATCTCCGACGAGACGGTGAGGTTGATGCTGGTCTCGTTCTCGCCGTAGCCATAGGGGCGGCTCTGCGCCATGGAGACGATATGCCCCGAACCGGGCTCGACCTGGACGACCGCCGCCGTGACCGGCTCGGACGCGCTCGCGCCGTCCCGCGCGGCCTGGGCCGCCGCCTGCTGGGCCTGGGGGCGCAGCGTCGTCCTGATCGTCATGCCGCCGAGCGCCCACTGGGCCTGGCGCTCCTCGTTGGTCTCGCCGAAGACGGGGTTCCTGAGGAACTCGTGGCGGACGTACTCGCAGAAGAAGCCGGCCTCGTTGGTGGCGGTGATGCAGCCGTTCCTGGCCTCGCTGATGGCCAGGCCGAGATCGGCGGCCTTCGCCTCCTCCGCCTCGGCCTCCGTGATGTCGCCCACTTCCAGCATGCGGTTGAGCACGGTGTTACGTCGGTCTATCGCGGCCTGCTCGTTACTGACCGGGTCGTACTGGCTGGGCGACTGGACCAGACCGGCGAGCAGCGCCGCCTCGTGCAGTTCGAGGTCGGCGGCCGACTTGGAGAAGTACCGCTGGGAGGCCGCCTCGACGCCGTACGCCTGCTGGCCGAAGTACGTGATGTTGAGATAGTTCTCCAGGATCTGGTCCTTGGACAGCTCCTGTTCGAGCTGTATCGCGTACTTCATCTCGCGGATCTTGCGCCCGAGCCCCGCGGCGCCCGACTGCGTGGTGGCCTCGGCCACCGCCTCCTGGTCCTCGCCGGCCGCCTCGACGAAGACGTTCTTCACATACTGCTGGGTGAGCGTCGAGGCGCCCTCGGAGACGCCGCCGGACTCCAGGTTGCGGTTCAGCGCCCGCAGGATGCCGCGCAGGTCGACGGCGCCGTGCTCATAGAACCGGGCGTCCTCGATGGCGACGATGGCGTCCCGCAGATCCTCCGCCATGGCGTCGAACGGGACCACCGTGCGGTCCCTGAAGTAGACGTCGGCGATCTTGTTGCCCTCGGCGTCCAGAATGGTGGTCTTCTGGCTCAGCGGCGGGCGCTTCATCATGGCCGGGATCTCGTCGAACCCCTGCGCGGTGCCACGCGCGGCGAGGCCCAGCGCTCCGACGGCCGGCAGGGCGAGCCCCGCGAGCACGCCTCCGGCCAACACGCTGACTCCGAGGAACTTGGCCACCTGCTGAATCGCGCTCAGCCCGCCACCAGGACGCTTCCTACCCATGGGGACCAGCCTACGTTCTCAAACGCCGGACAGGGCCTCGGGTGTTCGCCTAGGCTTCTTACCGTTCACACAAAGCGCCACCAGTCAAGCGCGGCTTCACCCGTAGGGGTGACATGGCAAAGAGGTTGTGCCGCATCTCCACATCTCTCTCCGGTGCCCTGACCTGCCGCTCTGAACATTCACCCAGTCGAGTGACTTCAGCCTTCCCATAGTCCGATCGGGCCATTCAAGATTAGGCCCACTGGGGGTGTTGTGGTCTGGCAGCCTTCCGTAACGTCCTCAACTGGCAAGGGTGAATATGCCACTTGCCGCCGTGGGGGAGCCTCGATTCGGGAGAGGACGGCACCGGCATGGGCTGGGTTACCGACTGGAGTGCGCAGGCGGCCTGTCGCACAACAGATCCGGATGAGTTGTTCGTTCAGGGTGCGGCACAGAACCGCGCCAAGGTGGTCTGCACCGGTTGTCCGGTGCGCACGGAGTGCCTCGCCGACGCGTTGGACAACCGTGTGGAGTTCGGCGTGTGGGGCGGGATGACGGAGCGCGAACGGCGTGCGCTGCTGCGCAGGCGCCCCACGGTCACCTCGTGGCGCCGCCTGTTGGAGACCGCGCGCACGGAGTACGAGCGCAGCGTGCGGTACAGCCAGGGCGCCCGCTACGAGGACTCCTACGACGAGTCCTTCGAGGAGTGGGCCAACGTGGGATAAGCGAAGGTGCGCGGATAGGCAGCGAATAAGCGCGAACATGCGAAACGGTGTTCGTCTCTTGCGTGTTCCGCTCGCTGATGTGCGGTTCCGCGCAATCACGGCAAGAAAGTGATCGCCGTGCCGGGAGGGGCGGGTCAACGTTGGCGGCCTTGCCAACGTTGGAAACGCGCGAAACGGTGAGTGTGGCGATGCCGCGCGCCGGCGCGCACCACTCGGAATCGTAGGGCGCGCATAACGGTGGTTCGCGCCGTTGTGGCGCTATGCAACGCGAGTGGCGCTTGTGGCGGGCCGGGTAAAGGTCGCGGATTGCGTCGGGCAATGGCCGCTCGGCCGCCGCGAGGTCGCCCGAGGTTCGCCGCGAGGCCGCCCGGGATTGGTCAGGATCGCTCGCCGCGAGGCGCCACGCGTTCGTTTCTGCCCGGATCGTGGCTGTTCGGGGTGGTTTTCGGCGTGCGCGGGATCGCTCGGGCGCCGCGCCGCCCAGTCCTGGCGCTCCCGTGGCTGGCTGGCCGGCTCGTCAGCCCAGGAGTTCGCCGATGGCGCGGAGCCCCGCCAGATCGTGGACATCGGCCGGCAGCGCCGCCACCTCGACCACCGGCACCTTCGGATGCAGCGCGGTGAAGCGCGCCCTGGTGCGGCTCTCACGCGCCAACTGGCGCATGTGCTCGGCATGAACCCGCAGCAGGCCGGCGGCCACGGCGTCCACGGGATCGGCGGGGGGCGCAACCGTCGGGGATGAGCGCTGGGGGGAGCGCGCTTCGGGAGAGCGACGGCTGGGCGGCTGAACCCGCTCGGAGCCGGATGTGTTTGTCGGCCCGGTCTCTGTCTGCCCGGTCGGATCATCGGCCATGCCGTCGGGCACAAGATTTTTTGCCGCCGGGCGCCCCGACGGGCTCCCGGTCTCCGGCGATTCGGCCGTCTCCAGCGATTCGGCGGCGGCCAGCGCGCGTTCGGCGCTCAGCTCGGCGGCGTCCGAGGCGTGGACCCGGTTGAGCACCAGACCGGCCAGCGGCATGCGGTCGGCGGCCAGCCGCTCGACGAAGTAGGCGGCCTCGCGCAGCGCGTCCCGCTCGGGCGCCGCCACCACAAGGAACGCGGTCCCGGGGGCCTGGAGCAGCCGGTACGTGGCGTCCGCGCGGCTGCGGAAGCCGCCGAAGGTGGTGTCCAACGCGGCGACAAAGGCCTGCACATCGCGGATCAGGCCGGCCCCCACCACCTTGTCGAGGGTGCCGGTGAAGCGGGACAGGCCCGCCAGGCCCAGATCCATCACCTTGCGGCCGGCGCGACCGCCCACCTTCGCCGGGCCCATCAGCACCCGGATGAACCGTCCGTCCAGAAACGAGCCGAGCCGCTGGGGCGCGTCCAGGAAGTCGAGCGCCGAACGGCTCGGCGGCGTGTCGACAACGATCAGGTCCCACTCGTCCCGGGCCACCAGCTGGCCCAGCTTCTCCATCGCCATGTACTCCTGGGTGCCGGCGAAGCCGGCGGAGAGCGACTGGTAGAAGGGGTTCTCCAGAATGGCCCTGGCCCTGGCCGGTTCGGCGTGCGCCTCGACGGTCTCGTCGAAGGTGCGCTTCATGTCCAGCATCATGGCGAACAGCTCGCCGCCCGCCGCGCCGTCGATGCCGGGCACCCGGCGCGGCACGTTGTCCAACTCGGCCAGCCCCATCGACTGCGCCAGGCGGCGTGCGGGGTCGATCGTCAACACCACGACGCGCCGGCCCCGTTCGGCCGCGCGCAGGCCCAGGGCGGCGGCCGTGGTGGTCTTGCCGACGCCCCCCGAGCCGCAGCAGACCACGATGCGGGTCGCGGCCTCGTCCAGGAGCGGGTCGAGGCGAAGCGGTGGAACGTCGGCGACCACGGCGTCCCCGGCCGGTCCTTCCTCCCGCATGGGGTTCACCGGGGTCATCGGGCTCCTCCTCCGGTCGGCGCGGTGTCCGCGACGGCGTGGGCGGTCCTGGCGGCCGGGGGCGTGGTCACCACGGGTGTTCCCGCAACCGACGGGCCTGCCGGTAGAGGCCGGCCAGGTCGGCGCCCTCGGCGAGCAGCGGCAGCTCACGCAGCGGCAGGCCCAGGGCCGCCAACTCGGCGCGCCGGGCCGCCTCAAGCCGGGTGCGCTCGGCGCGCGCCGCGCCCTCCGCGAGCAGCGGCTCGACCAGGCGTTCCGCGTTGGGTAGCCCGGCGCGGCGCAGCGCGTCGGCCAACGCAGCCCGGTCGGCCGCCGCGGGGGCGCCAGCCGGGGCCGGGACCGGCGGCCGGACCAGGTTGACGATCACGGCGCCGACCGGGAGTTCGGCGGCGCGCAGCTCGGCGACGCCGTCGGCGGTCTCCTGGACCGGCATCTCCTCCAGCAGCGTCACCAGATGGACGGCGGTCTCGGCCGACCGCAGCACCCGCATCACGGCCTGGGCCTGGTGGTGGACGGGCCCCATCCGGGCCAGCCCGGCGATCTCGTGGTTGACCCCGAGGAACCGGGCGATCCGACCGGTCGGCGGGGCGTCCATCACCACCGCGTCGTACACGAAGCCACCGTCGGGCCGGCGCCGCCTGACCGCCTCGCACGCCTTGCCGGTGAGCAGCACATCGCGCAGCCCGGGGGCGATGGTGGTGGCGAAGTCGATGGCGCCGATCCGGCGCAGCGCCCGGCCGGCGCCGCCCAGCTTGTAGAACATCTGGAGATAGTCGAGCAGGGCCCGCTCGGCGTCGATGGCCAGCGCGTACACCTCCCCGCCGCCGGGGCCGATCGCGATGCGACGCTCCTCGTAGGGCAGCGCCTCGGTCTCGAAGAGCTGGGCGATGCCCTGGCGGCCCTCGACCTCGACCAGCAGGGTGCGCCGCCCCTCGTCGGCCAGCGCCAGCGCGAGCGCGGCGGCGACGGTGGTCTTTCCCGTGCCGCCCTTACCGCTGACCACGTGCAGTCTGCGTTCTGGGGTCACGCCGGCGAGCCTAACGACCCCACGTTACGGGCCCGCTCGCGGAGGCCGTTCGTGGGGCCGCTGTCGGTGGTGGTGGCTAGAGTGTCGGCCATGAAGAAGTGGGAATACGTGACGGTGCCGCTCCTGGTCCACGCGACCAAGCAGATTCTGGACAACTGGGGCGAGGACGGCTGGGAGTTGGTGCAGGTCGTGCCGGGCCCCAACGCCGAGCAGCTGGTGGCCTACCTCAAGCGCGAGAAGCAGGCGTGAGCTCGGTGAGCGGGGTCGAGGAGCGGCTGGCCGGGCTGGGGTTGGCGCTGCCGCCGGTGGTTCCGCCGGTGGCCGCCTATGTGCCGGCCGTGGCCAGCGGCAACTACGTGTACACCTCGGGCCAGGTGCCGCTGGTCGACGGCGAGCTGCCGGTGGCGGGGAAGGTCGGCGCCGAGGTCACGCCCGAGCAGGCCAAGGACCTGGCGCGGATCTGCGCGCTCAACGCCCTCGCCGCGGTGAAGTCGGTGGCCGGCGATCTGGATCGGGTGGCCAGGGTGGTCAAGGTGCTGGGCTTTGTGGCCTCGGCGCCCGGGTTCACCGGGCAGCCGCAGGTGATCAACGGCGCCAGCGAGCTGTTGGGGGAGGTCTTCGGCGAGCGCGGCCGGCACGCGCGCAGCGCGGTCGGGGTGGCGGTGCTGCCGCTGGACGCGCCGGTGGAGGTCGAGGTGCAGGTGGAGCTGATCGACGGCTGAGCCCTCCGCCGCCCGGGTGCGCGGTCGGTGGCTTCGGGTAGAACTGACCGCATGACTGATTCCGTGTCCGACGACCCAGGGAACGAGCGCACGTCCGACGGCCGCACGTCCGGCGGCCCCTCCGAAGTCCCCGACTGGGAGCTGCGGTTCAGGGCGCCCCGGGTGAGCCTGCCGCGCTGGGCCCGCGAGGCGCCCGACCGTTCGCTCTTTGTCTCCGATGTCACCGGCACCTTCGAGCTGTACACCTGGGACCGCGCCACCGATGCGCGGCGGCAGGCCACCGACCGGCCCAATGGCACGGTCTCGGGCGGTCTTTCGCCGGACGGCGAGTGGGTCTGGTGGTTCGACGACACGGACGGCGACGAGTTCGGCGTCTGGCGGCGGCAGCCGTTCCACGGCGGGCCCGACGAGCCGGCCGTGCCCGGGCTCGCCGCCGCCTACCCCAGCGGTCTGGCCCTCGGCCGGGACGGCACGGTGGTGGTCGGGCGGGACACGGAGGAGGACGGCACCACTCTCCATGTGCGGCTCCCCGGCGCCGCCGAGCCCACGGAGATCTACCGGCACCGGCAGTCCGCCGGCGTCGGCGCCCTCTCCTACGACGCCTCGCTGTTGGCCGTCGAGCACACCGAGCACGGCGACGCCATGCACTCCGCGCTGCGGGTGATCCGGCTGGACGGTTCGCCCGTCGCCGAGTTGGACGACACGGCGGGCGGCACGGTCGAGTCGGGCCTCTCCGCGTTGGGCTTCGCCCCGCTGGCCGGAGACAGCCGGCTGCTCGTGGGCCATCAGCGGCACGGCCGCTGGGAGCCCCTGCTGTGGGATCCGCTCACCGGCGAGCAGCGCGAGCTGGCCCTGGGGCTGCCGGGCGATCTGCACGCCGAGTGGTATCCGGACGGCTCGGCGCTGCTGGTCGCGCACAGCTATCAGGCCCGCGACGAGCTGTACCGCTACGGCCTGGCGGACGGTGGGTTGACCCGCCTCGACACCCCGGCCGGCACCATCTCCGGCGCCACGGCCCGCCCTGACGGCGAGGTGGAGTTCCTGTGGTCGTCGGCGGCCGAGCCGCCCCAGGTGCGGTCGACGACGGGGCGGACGGTGCTTGAGCCGCCCGGCAGCAGGGCGCCGAGGTCGGTGCCGGTGACGGACGCCTGGGTGGAAGGACCCGGCGGCAAGGTCCACGCGCTGGTGCAACAGCCCCCGGGCGAGGGCCCGTTCCCCACCGTGTTCGATATCCACGGCGGTCCGACGGCGCATGACAGCGATGCCTTCACCGCGGGGATGGCGGCCTGGGTGGACCACGGTTTCGCGGTGGTCAGGGTCAACTACCGGGGATCCACGGGCTATGGCCGCGCCTGGACGGACGCGCTCAAGATCCGCGTCGGCCTGATCGAGCTGGAGGACATCGCCGCCGTCCGGGAGTGGGCCGTCGCCTCGGGGCTGGCCGATCCGGAGCGGCTGGTGCTCACCGGCGGGTCCTGGGGCGGCTATCTCACCCTGCTCGGCATCGGCACCCAGCCGAAGAACTGGGCGGTCGGCGTCGCCGTCGTCCCCGTCGCCGACTATGTCGCGGCCTACGAGGACGAGATGGAGGCGCTCAAGGCGATGGACCGCACGCTGCTGGGCGGCTCGCCCGACGAGGTCCCGGACCGCTGGGCCGCGTCCTCGCCGATCACCTATGTCGACGATGTGCGGGCCCCGGTCTATATCTCGGCCGGCGTCAACGACCCCCGCTGCCCGATCCGCCAGATCGAGAACTATGTGGAGAGGCTGACGGAGCGCGGGCACCCCCTTGAGGTGTACCGCTATGACGCGGGGCACGGATCGCTGGTGGTGGAGGAGCGGATCAAGCAGGTGGCGCAGGAGATCAGGTTCGTGCGAGATCATCTGCCGGGCGGTCCGGCGGCAGCCCGCTAGCCTGCCGCCGTCGGCCCTCGGGATCTCCCGGGCCGCCGGGGGCCCGCGGGCCCCCGGGGCCAGGGGGGTTGCCGGGGTCGCCCTTCGGGCCCCGGCCGTCGTCGGTCAGCCCCAGCTCGGCGTCGCGGAGCGTCTCGACCTCGCGGCGGAAGAGGCGGAACCACATGAAGAGCGTGAAGCCGGCGAAGACAAACCACTCGGCGGTGTAGCCGAGGTTCTGGAAGGCGTCCAGATCCAGGCCCGTTCCGCTGGGCGCCGTCGCCGGCACCGCCACCAGCGGCGCCGCCGGCTCCCGCACGGTGATCCAGGCGTCCTCGACCGGGTAGGGCAGCAGGTTGATCAACGAGGCGGCGCCGATCACGCCCAGCTCGCCGCCGGCCAGCCCCTCGGTCTTGCCACTGACCTGGCTCGGCGACTCCGCCGCCTGCAGGGCCCCGACGACGGTCACCTCCCCGGCCGGCGGTTCCGGCACCTGCGCGGGATCGGCTGCTCCCGGCAGCCAGCCGCGCACCACCGGCACGGCCGGGGAGCCGTCGGCGGGCAGCAGCGGCGTCAGCACGAAGAAGCCGCGCCGCCCCTCGATCATCCGCTCCGGCACCAGCAGTTGGTTCTCGGTATCGAAGGTGCCGGTGGCCTCCGCCTGGCGTCCCACCGTCTCGGTGGTCAGCGGCAGCAGCTCGGCCACCGGACGCACCTCGCCCGTTCCCTCGGCCAGCTTCTGCTGTTCGCGGTGCGACTCCACCTGGTTCTCGAACCGGCCCAGCTGCCAGATGCCGGCGAGCAGGCAGATGGGAACGGCGAGCACCACGAAGATGTTGATCGTCCACCAGCGGGGAGTCAGCAGAAACCGGTACACGGGGTCAACGGTACTTCCGCTTGTCGCCGGGCCACGCGCCGGGCCATGCGGGCGGCCATGCGCCTGAGTGCGCCGGCCGCGGTCTCGTTCAGCTCGCCGCGGCGGTCAGGACGCCGGTGCGGTAGATCGTTCCCGAGCAGACTCCGTCCAGCTGGATCCGGGCCGCCTCCGGCTCCCCCGCTTCGGGGGTGTAGCGCAGGACGACGCCCTCGCCCTCGCTGCCGCCCTCGACCGGCGGGGTGCCGGTGTCGCCGCTGCCGCCGCCGTCGCCGTCCCCCGGGTTGGCCGAGCCGCCGTCGCCGTCTCCCGGCGTGCCGGAGCCGCCGTCGGCGCCGCCGTTCTCGTCGCCGCCGGCGCCCGAGTCCCCGCTGCCGCCGTTGCCTCCGTCGTTGCCACCGTTCCCGCTGCCACCGTTCCCGCTGCCACCGTTCCCGCTGCCGCTGTTCCCGCTGCCGCTGTTCCCGCTGCCGCTGTTGCCGCTACCGCCGTTCCCGTTGCCGTTGTTCGCGCCCTCACTGGGGTCGGGGGTGCTCGGCCCCTCGGATCCGGTCGATCCGGATCCCGAGCCCGAGCCGGATCCCGATCCGGATACCGAGCCCGTGTCCTCGCCGCCACCGCCGCTGGCCGAGCCCTCCGGGTCGACGGGGTGGAGCTGGGTCCGATAGGAGGTGCCGGGCGTCGGCGTGGCCGCGATCGCGCAGCCGCCCACCGCGTTGTCCGGGACCCAGGCGAAGCGCACCTCGTATGCCTCGCCGGGGGGCAGGATCAGCTCCTGGTGCGCCTCGGCCGGCGTCGGCAGGCCGGTCGCGCGGTCTCCCTCGGTGCGGTTGACGACCCGCACCCTGGTGGTGCCCGAGGTGTCCGAGAGCACCGCCAACTCACCCTCACCGGTGACCCGGCACGGCTCGGCGGAGACATTGGAGAGTCGGATCAGGCCGTAGATCCGCCCCTCGGCGTCCGGGGTCTCCGTCCAGGTGGCCACGCGGCCGAGCTGCTCGCGGGCGCAGTGCGGCGAGGTGACGCCGAGCGTCTCCCGGGAGTCGCTTGTCCCGTCGTCGCCCGGTTCGCCGCTGGGGAACGGGGAGCCGTCGTCGTCCGGGGCGCCGCCGCCCCAGTCCTCGTCCAGGCCGCCGCCACCGCCGGCGTGATAGGGCGCGCCCGGCTCGCCGTAGTCGCCGTCCTGGGTCCAACCGCCGCCGCCCCGACCGCTCTCCGTGTCCATGGCGACGCCCTGGTCGCCCTCCCCGGTGGAGGCCACGCTGGCCATCAGCGGAGCGCCGATCCCCAGCAGCGCCACCGAGGCCGCCGTGCCCAGCAGCATCTGTCGCCGCCGGCGGCGGCGCATCGGCACCGCCTCGTGCAGTGTGGCCAGGGCGTGTGTGTCCGGCTCCAGTTCGCTGACGGCGTCGTGCAACAGGAGGCGCAGCTGTTCCTCTTCGAGGGAGCCGGGCGGGTCGAGCTCGACCCGATCCGGCGCGTCGGCCGCCGGCGGCGGAGTCTGCTGCTCGGACTGCTCGTGCCGGCCGCGTCGGTCTCGTCGCTCGCGTCCGTCCCCCGGCTCGGGCGGTGGCTGCGCGGCCGGGGGAACGTGGTCCCGCCCCGGCGGCTCGTCGCGGGCATCCGTCGGCGCCCGGTCCGGCTGCTGCCGGAAACCGGGTTCGTGTGCTGTCATCTGGCGGCCTCCATGGCGACGCGCAGCGCCGCGATGCCACGCGAGCCGTATGCCTTGACCGAGCCGGCCGAGATGCCCAGGGCCTTGGCCACCTCGGCCTCCGACATGTCGGCGAAGTAACGCAGCACGAGCACCTCGCGCTGTCTGCGTTGCAGTCCGCGCATCGCCTTGATCAGATCGGCGCGCTCCAACTGCTCGTAGGCGCCCTCCTCGGCGCTGGCCATGTGCGGAAGGGGCTTGCTGAGCAGCTTCAGGCCGATGATCCGACGGCGCAGGGCGGAACGGGAGAGGTTGACCACGGTCTGGCGCAGGTACGCCAGCGTCTTGTCCGGGTCGCGGACGCGGTTGCGGGCCGAGTGGACACGGATGAACGCCTCCTGCACGACGTCCTCGCAGGAGGCGGTGTCGTCGAGCAGCAGCGCGGCCAGGCCGAGCAGCGAGCGGTAGTGCGCCCGGTAGGTCTCGGTCAGGAAGTCAACGGTGGTGCCCTCAGCCATCGCGTCGTCCGCACCCTCGCCGATGGCGGGGATGCGACTCGGTCGCGCCGCGGGCAGTGGCGCGGTCACGGCCCCGCTCCCGGCTCCTGCCGAGCTGGGGCGGGGGAAAGGGCGAGCGGGCGTTGCCATGAATTCGAGGACCTCTGCCACGCCTGTTGGACACGTTCTCCCCCGCGAAGGTTGTACGGCGCGGGCAGACTGATAGGTATCGGGTGTATTGCCCTCATCTACGCCGCCCTGCCGTCGATGCCCTGGTCTGGTCGGTACCTCGCGCCGATGAAAAGGCGCGCCAAAGACTCTCCCCGCACCGCTGGTGGTGTGTTGCGGTGCGGGGAGAGGAAATCGTCTCTCGGGCGCTCGGTCCGTAGCAAGCCGTCCCAGCCTACGAGTTGGTCACGAGAGATTCACAACCGACCAACCTCGGACAACTCTGATTAGCCACTCGCGGGTAGCCGATCAGCGAAGGGCGCCGGGACGCGTCCGGGACACCTCCGGAACGCGGCACGTTCCAGCGTTCCGTAGGTTCAGCGCCCGGTTCCCCCGTAGACCACGGCCTCGTCGCTGTCGCTGTCGAGACCGAAGGCGGTGTGCACCGCCCGCACCGCCGAGTTGGCGTCGTCCTCACGGGTGACCACCGAGATGCGGATCTCCGACGTCGAGATCAGCTCGATGTTGACCCCCGCGTTGGACAGCGCCTCGAAGAACGTCGCCGTGACCCCGGGGTTGGTCTTCATTCCCGCGCCGACCAGCGAGATCTTGGCGATCTGGTCGTCGTAGCGCAGCGCGTCGAAGCCGATCAGGGAACGTTGCCGCTCCAGCGCCTCGATGGCCTTGCGCCCCTCGGCCTTGGGGAGCGTGAACGAGATGTCCGTGAGCCCGGTCGACGCGGCCGAGACGTTCTGCACCACCATGTCGATGTTGATGGTGGCGTCCGCGATGGTCCGGAAGATCTTCGCCGCCTCGCCCGGCTTGTCGGGCACGCCCACCACGGTGACCTTGGCCTCCGAGGTGTCGTGGGCGACCCCCGAGATGATTGCCTGTTCCACCGGTTCCCCTTCCTGCTGACGGCTCCCGACCCAGGTTCCGGGCTTTCCCGAGAACGACGACCTGACATGGATCGGGATGTTGTAACGGCGGGCATACTCCACACAGCGGTGGAGCAGCACCTTGGAGCCGGAACTGGCCAGTTCCAGCATGTCCTCGAAGGAGATCCAGTCGATCTTCCTGGCCTTTTTCACCACTCGGGGGTCGGCGGTGAACACGCCGTCGACATCGGTGTAGATCTCGCACACCTCGGCGTCGAGGGCGGCGGCCAGGGCCACGGCCGTGGTGTCGGACCCGCCCCGGCCCAGGGTCGTGATGTCCTTGCTGCCCTGAGACACTCCCTGAAAGCCCGCGACGATCGCGATATTGCCCTGATCGACCGAACTCTTGATACGACCCGGCGTGACATCGATGATGCGGGCCTTGTTGTGCACGGCGTCGGTGATGACGCCGGCCTGACTCCCGGTGAACGACTGCGCCTCGTGCCCCAACGACGTGATCGCCATCGCCAACAGGGCCATGGAGATCCGTTCTCCGGCGGTCAGCAACATGTCCAGTTCCCGCCCGGAGGCGACGGGGGACACCTCCGCGGCGAGATCCATCAGCTCATCCGTCGTATCGCCCATCGCCGAGACCACGACCACCACCTGGTGACCGTTCTTCTTGGCCTCGACAATCCGCTTGGCGACCCGCTTGATACCTTCGGCATCGGCAACGGAGGAGCCGCCGTACTTCTGCACGACAAGGCCCACGTGTGCTCGCTCCTCGTGTAAGTCACTCTCCGCAGTCACTGTGGGGACTGCGGCCGGCTGAATACTACCGAGCGAAGCGAAGACCCCGCCCGTCCAGCGACGACCCCTGCCCGCTGGACGGGGGAACACACCGAAACAAGCACGAAACGTAATCGACCTCACATCGGCAGTAGATGGCGGAAATCGATCACGATGGTGTGGTCGGTCAAGGCGTCCACGGCATAGACAAGGCACAGATATGGAAGCGCGTGGCCTGGAAGAACTGACCGAAGTGTCCGAGCCGGCCTGGCCCGAACTCGTCAGCAAGGTGTCCTCGGCCGCCCTCCCGGTGGAGATCGTCCCGGCGGATCCGGCGCTCGGCCGGGCCACCCTGCTGCAGCTCCAGGTGACCGCCCGCTCCCACCTGGGCGCCTTCGCCCTGCACTGCGGCGGCCTGCTGGTGGACGACGGCTGGCTGCGGGTCTTCGGCAGCGCGACGCCGCGCAACCCCGGCGGACTGCCGGGACTCGCCGAGGTGAACGTGTTCCCCGAGCGCTTCGACCCCGACTGGCGCCCGAGCCCCGGGCTGATCGTCGCGCAGGACGTGCTCGGCGGGACCTTCGCCGTCAACGACGACGACCCGGCCGCCGCCGGCCGGCCGGGACAGCCGGGGGAGGTGGTCTACTTCGCCCCCGACACCCTGCGCTGGCAGGCGCTGGCGCTCCCGTACGAGGGGTGGCTCGACTGGGTGCTCGCCGGCGAGCCGACCGACTTCTACCGGAAGCTGCGCTGGCCCGGCTGGCGCGCGGACAGCCGCGCCCTGGAGACCGCGACCGACGGCATCTCGCTGGTGCCGCCGCTCTGGTCGCTCGAAGCCCAGCGGGATCTGGCCGGCACCAAGCGGCAGGCGGTGCCCATGGCCGAGCTGCTGGGGCTCCACCACCGGTACGCCCGGCAACTGACCCAGGCCGACCCGGGCTTTCTCGGCGTCACCGACGGGCTGGACTGAGACGGGGCCGGGGCGGGGCGCGGGCCCCGTCCCGGCGGCGTCCGTTCCGGCCCCGGCGCCCGTCTGGGCAGCGGCCCTATCCGGGCATATCGTTTGATTGTGGGTGTTTCTCGGCATGGTTCAGGGATCTCCTCGCTCGGCCCGTTGCTGCTCGACGCCCTGACGGAGACCGGCGCCTACGGGGGCGCGGCATATCTGCTGCGGCCCGGCTCGAACACTCTGCGGCTGGCGATGATCTGCGGCGTTCCCCCCGAGCTGGCCTGGCCATGGCTCCGGGTCCGGCTGGACGCCCGGCTTCCGGTGGCCGAGGCGGCCAGGGAACACCGGCTGGTCTGGCAGGACGTCCAGGGGCGCGGCGAGGTCGCGGGCGACGACCGCCAGGCGGCGATGGGCATGCCCTACGCCTTCGCGATGGGCTCGGCGCCCGTCGTGGACGAGTCCGGCGGCGCGCCCCTCTGCCGAGGCGCGGTCTCCCTGTTCTGGCCCGCCTCCCACCCGCCGCGACCCACCGAGGCCGAGCAGGCCGGACTCCACCGACTCTGTCGGCGGATGGCGGACGTCATCCGAACGGCGGACGGCAGACGGGCGCCGCTGCTCCCGGGCGACGAGCCCCGGGTGCTGGAACGTCCCCGGGCCCGCACCCCGGAGCCCGACGAGGCGCTGGCCGCCGTCGACCTGGTGGAGCTGCTGCCCGAGGGATGGTGCGTCGTGGATCTGACGGGCGTGGTGACCCACGCCAACGAACGGGCGGCCGAACTGCTCGGCACCACGGTCGACGAGCTGGTCGGCGGACGGCCGCACCGGGCGTTGCCCTGGCTGCGCGACCCGGTGGTGGCCGATCGGTACCGAACGGCGATCTTCAGTCGAGAGCCGGTTTCGCTCACCGCACGACGGCCACCTGATCACTGGCTTTCGTTCCGGGTCTATCCGGGACCGCGCGGCCTGGGCATCAGCATCAACGTCGCCGCCAAACCCGGCCCGGACGGTGTGGCCGCCGGACTGGAGGAATCCCGGCTCCCCACCTCGCCGGCCGAGGGCGGGGCCCTCTACCAACTGGTTCAGCTCGCCGCCTCGCTCACCCAGGCGGTAGGCGTCAAAGATGTGGTGGAAACGGTCGCCGACCAGCTGATTCCCGCGTTCGACGCGCAAGCGGTCATTCTCTTTGTCGCCGAAGGCGGTCGTCTACGGTCCGTCGGCTACCGGGGCTTCACCCCCGAGACCATCGAACGCTATGACAACCAGCCGCTCTACCCGCCGCCCTCGCCCGCGGCCCACGCCCTGGTCAGCCGCGCGCCGGCGTTCTACGCCTCGACCGAGGCGCTGCTGCGCGACCACCCGCACCTACGGCCGTCACCCGATCTGCACGCCTGGGGATTTCTGCCGCTGACCACTTCTGGTCGATCCGTTGGCTGTTTCGTGCTGGCCTACGACCGGGAGCATCCCTTCTCGGCCGAGGAACGAGCGATGTTGACCTCGTTGTCCAGCCTGATCTCCCAGGCGCTGGACCGGGCCAGGCTCTATGACGCCAAGCACCAGCTGGTCCTCAGCCTCCAGGCCGGGCTCCTCCCGCACCGCCTGCCCGATCTCCCGGGACTCGCCGTCGCCGCCCGGTATCTACCGGCGACCGAGGGCATCGAGATCGGCGGCGACTTCTATGACGTGATCCCGCTCGACGAGCACAACACCGCACTGGCGATCGGCGACGTCCAGGGCCACAACGTGACGGCCGCCGCCCTGATGGGACAGGTCAGAACGGCGGTCCACGCGACCGCCGGCGTCTCCCCCGGAGAGGTGCTGAGCCGGACCAACCGGCTGCTCACCGACCTCGACCCCGGCCTCTTCACCAGCTGCCTCTACGCTGAGTACGACCGCGCCACGCACCGCCTTCGGCTGGCCAGCGCCGGACACCCACCCCCGGTGCTGCGCCGCCCGGACGGCACCACCACCCTGCTGTCGGCGCCCCCCGGACTGCTGCTCGGGATCGACCCGGACGCCCAGTACCAGGAGGTCGAGATCCCCCTGCCCCCTGGCTCGGTGCTGGTGATGTACACCGACGGGCTGATCGAGACCCCGGGCGAGGACCTGGAGGACTCCGCACTCCGGATGGCCGACCAGCTGCTCGGCGCCGACGACCAGCGGATGGACGTCCTCGCCGACCGGCTGCTGCACGGCACCGACCACGCGGAGACCCGAAGCGACGACATCGCGCTGCTGCTTCTGCGCACCGGCGACTGACGGGGCGCGCCCCGTCGTCCTCGCGCAGGTGCCCCTCGTGTTTGCTCGCCCCGGCGTCGGTGCCTCGTGTCGGTCGGCCCGGCGTCGGTGGCCCTAGCCTCGGTCGGCCGTGTTGAGGCCGAGGGGGGCGCCGATCTCGGCGGCCATCACCCGGCCCGCCTGCCGTTCCAGATCGCCGTCCTCGGCCGCGCTGTCCGTGTCCAGGCCGTTCAACTCGGCGAGCGGCGTGTTCAGTCGGACATGCGCCACCAGGGACTGCAACGCGCGGAGCGCCGCGCTGGCCGTGGGGCCCCAGTTCGTCAGATAGGAGAACTGCCACCACCACAGCGCCTCGCTGACCCGGCCCTCGCGGTAGTGCGCCATGCCATGCCGCAGATCGCTGATGATGTTCGCCAGATCATCGGATATCCGCGCCGCGACCGGCTTGCTGTGCGGCACATAGGGGTCGAAGACCTCCGAGTACACGTCGACGGGCGTCAGCAACGCCGCCAACCGCTCGCGCAACTCGTCCATGTCCGGGTCGGGGCCCGTGTCCGGCTCGTAGCGCTCATCCGGGACGATGTCCTCGTGGGCGCCCAACCGGCCGCCGGCGAGCAGGAGTTGCGAGATCTGCAACAGCAGATACGGCACCGCGCTGTCCGGATCGTCCCCTCTGGCCACCTCGGTGACCGCGACCACAAAGCTCTCGACATGGTCCGAGATCTGCACGGAGAAGCTGTCGGGCCCCGCGGTAGTCGCCGGCGCTCCCTCCCCGCGGCCCAGCCGACCGGCCTGCTCGATCTGGTCCATCGGCGTCTGATCGATACCGGTACCGCTCGTCGCGTCGGACATCAGGCGGTCGCCTCCCCAACGGTCCCCGCTGTCGCGGTCACGTTCATCGTGGTCACGTTGATCACGCCCATGGCGCTCATCGCGTTACACATCGAGCAGGCGCCTACCCTCAAAGGCGCGGCCCAAGGTGACCTCGTCGGCATACTCCAAGTCTCCCCCCACGGGCAGCCCGCTGGCTAGCCGGGTGACCCGGAGACCCATGGGGCTTACCATGCGCGCCAGGTAGGTGGCGGTGGCCTCGCCCTCCAGATTGGGGTCGGTCGCCAGGATCAGCTCCATGACCGAGCCGTCGGCGAGCCGAGCCAGCAACTCCCGGATCCGCAGGTCGTCGGGGCCGACCCCGTCGATCGGGCTGATCGCCCCGCCCAGCACGTGGTAGCGGCCACGGAACTCGCGGGTGCGCTCGATGGCCACCACGTCCTTGGGCTCCTCGACCACGCAGATCACCGAGGGGTCGCGACGCGGGTCGGCGCAGACCCGGCAGTGCTCCTCCTGGGCGACGTTGCCGCACATCGTGCAGAACCGCACACGCTCCTTGACCTCGGTCAGGGCATGCGCGAGCCGGCGCACATCGGCCGGCTCGGACTGGAGGATGTGGAAGGCGATCCGCTGGGCGCTCTTCGGACCGACGCCCGGGAGCCGGCCCAGCTCATCGATGAGTTCCTGGACTACGCCCTCATACACGGGATGCCTCTTCCTGTTCTCCCCTTGCCCGACCCACCGTCGCCCCGCTCACGCCGCGCCCCGATGGCACCGTCGTCTCGCGCACCGTTGCCCCGTGCACCGTTGTCCCGTGCACCGTTCGAGCCCGGCGACATGACGGGCGTGGCGCGCGTGGCGCGCGTGGCGGACACACCGCTGTCGGCCATGTCGTCAGAGCGGCAGGCCGGGGATGCCGCCGCCGGCGCCGCCCAGGCCCTGGGCGAGCGGGCCCAACTTGGCCTTGGCCAGCTCCGAAGCGGCGTTGTTGGCGTCCCGCACGGCGGCGATCACCAGATCCGCCAGCGTCTCCGTGTCCTCCGGGTCCACCGCGGCGGGCGAGATCTCCAGGGCGGTCAACTCGCCGGAGCCCGTGACCGTGGCCTTGACCAGGCCACCGCCCGCGCTCCCCTCGACCGGGGTCTCGGCCAGCTCCTGCTGCGCCGTGGCGAGGTCCTGCTGCATCTTCTGGGCCTGCTGCAGCAACTGCTGCATATCGACCCCACCGCCACCAGGGAACACGGGCTTCACTCCTGGGCTATCGACAACAAATCCGTACCCCTGAGCGTACGGGCTCCCGTCGCCCGGGTCTCACTCGTGGTGAATCTCCTCAAGAACCGTCGCTCCCAGCTCCCGAACGATCAACTCGTAACCGCTGAGCGCGGTGTCGTCGAGATCGGCGTCATCCTCGGCCGGCATATCGTCCTCGGCGGCCACCCGGGGACGCGGCGGGCTCGGCGGACTCGGCGCCTGGGCGACCGGCGGCGGGCTCTCGGGAGCGGCCGCCTGCCGGGACGGCTCGGGAGCGCCCGGCCGCTGCCCGGGAGCCGGCGCCGGCGCGGCGGGACGGGAGGCCGGCGGGGGCGCCGCAGGCGCCGGCGGGGCCACCGGGCCCGGGGGAGCGGGACGCAGGCCGCCGCCACCCCCGCCGCCCTGGTCGACCACCGCCTCGATCCGCCAGGACACGCCCATGCGGTCGTTGAGCGCCTGGCGCAGCACGTCCTCGCTGCCGCTGTTCACGAAGTTGTCCTTGGCCCCGGGGGAGGCGAAGGAGAGCCGCAGCGTGCTGCTGGCGCTGTCGAAGCCGACGACCTCGGCGTTCTGGCTCAGCAGGATCCAGCTGTAGCGGCGGCGACCCTTCACCGCCTCCAGGATGTCCGGCCAGAGCTGCCGCACCTGGGCGGGATCGCCGGTGCCGCCGGCGGGTTGCTGCGGCGCGGACTGCGGTGACCTGGGTTGTTGCGGGGCGGGCTGCTGCGCCGGCGGCGTGGTGGGGGCGGTGGGGGAGGCCGGCGCGGCGGAACCTGGCCAGGCCCCGGGACGGGCCCCGCCGCCCCCACCCGGCCACGCGCCCGGTGCGGGCTGCGGCGCCTGTGCGGGTGGCGGCGCCTGCGCGGCGGGAGGCTGCGGGGCGGGTGGTTGCGCGACCGGTGGTGGGGCGGCTGGCGCTTGGGCGACCGGTGGTTGGGCGACCGGTGGTTGCGCGGTCGGTGGCTGGGCTGCGGGTGGTTGGGCGGGGGGAGGCGCGGGCGCCGGGGTCGCCGCGGCCGGCGACACACCCCGCTCCAACCTGTCCAACCGGCTCTGGAGGGAGCGTTCGTCCCCGTAGGCGGCGGGCAGCAGCACCCGCGCACAGATCAACTCAAGCTGCAACCGGGGCGAGGTGGCGCCCCGCATCTCCGTCAACCCCGTGTTGACCAGATCGGCGGCCCGGCTCAGCTCGGCGGCGCCCATGCCCGCCGCCTGCGCGCGCATCCGATCCAGCACGTCCACGGGGGCGTCGATCAGCCCCTTGTCGGCGGCGTCGGGCACCGCGGCCAGAATCAACAGATCGCGGAGCCGCTCCAACAGATCCATCACAAAGCGGCGGGGATCATGACCGCCCTCGATCACCCGATCCACCACGCCGAAGGCGGCGGCACCGTCGCCGGCGGCGAAGGCGTCGACCACGCTGTCCAGCAGTGCGCCGTCCGTGTACCCGAGCAGGGCGGTGGCCATCTCATAGGTGACTCCGGCCGTGTCCGCGCCGGCGAGCAGCTGGTCCATCACGGACATGGAGTCCCGCACCGAACCCGCGCCGGCCCGCACCACCAGCGGCAACACCGTCTCCTCGACCGGGATCGCCTCGCTGGCGCAGACCTCGGCGAGATACTCGCGCAAGGTGCCCGGGGGGACCAGCCGGAACGGGTAGTGGTGGGTCCGCGACCGGATGGTGCCGATGACCTTCTCCGGCTCCGTGGTCGCGAAGATGAACTTGAGGTGCTCGGGCGGCTCCTCGACCACCTTCAGCAGGGCGTTGAAGCCCGCCGAGGTGACCATGTGCGCCTCGTCGATGATGTAGATCTTGTAACGGCTGGCGGCCGGGCCGAAGAACGCCTTCTCCCGCAGATCCCGCGCGTCATCGACACCGCCGTGCGAGGCGGCGTCGATCTCGATCACATCGATCGAACCCGGACCGTTCCGCGCCAGATCCTGGCAGGACTGACACACCCCACAGGGGGTGGGTGTCGGGCCCTGCTCGCAGTTGAGACAACGGGCCAGGATCCGCGCGCTGGTGGTCTTACCACAGCCTCGCGGACCACTGAACAGATACGCGTGGTTGACCCGGTTGTTCCGCAGCGCCTGCTGCAGGGGGTCGGTGACATGCTCCTGCCCGATGACCTCGGCGAAGGTCTCGGGTCGGTAGCGGCGGTACAGCGCGAGGGAGGACACAACAACGACGATATAGGCCCCCACTGACACACAAGGGCCCCTCACGCACCCACCAGAGCCCACCTACCCTTGCTGCCTTCCGGCCCTGGGGGAGTTCAGTGAGATAGCGCCACGTGAGGGGCTGACGCCAACCCTACCGGATCCCACCCCCCACCCCCACCCCCGCATGCGGTTCGCGACCACTCCCCCAAGTCTTGTATCGTGTCCGGCGGAGGATTCGCCTAGTGGCCTAGGGCGCACGCTTGGAAAGCGTGTTGGGTTCACACCCTCACGAGTTCGAATCTCGTATCCTCCGCCCAGCCTTCACCGGGCTGTCACGAAGCCCCCGACCGTCTCGACGGCCGGGGGCTTCGTCGTTCTCCGTCTCACTTTCCGTCTCAGTCGGTCTGACTCAGCTGGTCGCCTGGTTTCCCCAGAGCGCGTCGCCGACCTGGCCCGCCACCTGCTTCAACATGGGCCCCGTGATGTGCATGTACCGCGCCCGCATCCGGGCCGCCCCACCCGGCTCCCATCCCATGATCGAGTCCACGACGACGTCCGGGACCTCGAGAATCAGCAACACCGTCGCGGCGGTGTGGCGAGCGTCATGCAGCCGGCCGTCTCGCACCCCGGCGTCCCGAAGAAGCCGCTTCCACACGTGGTAGTCCGTGTTGGGACTCAACGGTCCACCGGTCGGCGAGGCGAACACATAGCCCTTGTCTTCCCATGCTGCGCCGGCCGCCTCACGCTCCCGTTCCTGTTGCTCGCAGTGCTTCCGCAGCAACGTGACCACCGGTTCGGGCAGCCCGATCGTGCGACGTCCCGCCCGCGACTTCGTTGACTTGAACTCCCGTCGCACCTGCTTTCGTTGCGGGCAGTAGCCCGGTTTCCGGCCGCAGGTGTCGCCGCAGCCGTGCGCGTACCTCGGCCGCAACCGGTTCTTCCTGGTCCGCAGATAGCCGGCGGCCAGGTCCACGTCCTCCCAATGCAGCCCAAGCGCTTCCCCCTGCCGCAGGCCGAGCGCCAGGGCGACGACCCAACGCGCGCTGTTGCGGAGCTTGGACGCCTCCAGGAGCACCCGTTGCACCTCCTCGATGGTGAACGGTTCGATGTCCTCCTCTTCCAGCCGAGGCGCCTTGGCGATCTCCGCGACGTTGACCGTGAGGTGTCCCCGCCTGACGGCTTGGCCGAGGGCAACGCGAACGGTTCGGTGCACGTGGTGAGCCGTCGCGGCGGCGCTGCCGTTGCGCTGCATCTTCAGGTAGAAACGCTCCAGGTGCTCCGGCTTCAGCCCGTCGAGCCGATGGGCGCCGAGGCCCGGCACCAGGTGCACACGAACGTCCACCTCGTAGCCGTCGTAGGTGTTCTCGGACACGTACGGCTTGGCGATCTCCTTGACCCAGTGCTCAAGCCAGGCGCCGACCGTCCACCGATTCCCGGCCTTGCGCAGTTTCCCGGCGTCCCGCTGCCTCTCCAACTCCCGCACGGCCCGGGTGACGTCGGCCCGCGTCTTGCGTTCGACGTGCCGGCGGTCCGGCTTCCCGTCGTCGCGAACGCCCACGGTGACGCGGCCGTGCCACTTCCCATCTTTGCCGAGGTAGATCGAGGACGCTCCGTTGGGCTGCCGAGTCCGCTTCTTCGGTTCCTGCTGCTCCGTCATCGTTGCCCCCTCACGCGGCCAGGGCGGTACGGGAGGCCGCGCGCAGCCGGCGGACGTAGGCGGCCAACGCGTCGACCGGAACGCGTCGCAGCCGCCCCACGGTGACCGACTCGATCTGTCCGGAGGAGATCAGGGCGTAACAGGTCGTCCGCCCGATGCGCAGCCTGTGAGCCGCCTCTTCAACGGTGAGTAGGGCGGTGGGGGCGGTGTCGGTGAACTCCTTCATAGCGATGCCTCCCTGATCGCCTCGCGGGCGGTGGCGCGGTTGGTCTGCTCGGCCCGGCCGAGGCTCGCCGAGAGCCACGTTTCGGCGGGGCTGAGGCCGGTGCCGGCGTAGGCCCAGTGGGCGAGGACGAGGGTTGTTTCGTCCGTGCCGTGGTCGCCGGTTTGTTGTCTTCTCCATTCGGCCCGCGCGTCGCGGAGTGCGGTGAGGGTGGTGGAGTAGTGGCGGGATTTGGTGGAGAAGTGGCCTCGGAAGCCGAGCATGTGGGCCCAGGCGCGCAGGCGGAGGTGTTCCAGGTCCTTGCGTGCGCCGAGGTTCCAGGCCGTTCGGATCAGCCGTCGCGCGTGCTCGGAGATCTTCATGGGCGCCAGTTCGGCCAGGAATCTCAAGGGCCGATCCAGCGCGCCCGTCGTTGTCTCGGCCCCCTTGGTGGCGTACTTGGCGATGTAGCCGGCGACCGCTTGGTCGGTCAGTTCGGTGTCGCCGTCGAGGTCGGTGGAGCGGATGGTGCGGACGTCGGTCTGTCGGCCGAAGGTGAAGGTGTGGGTGCGGCCGTCGATGGTGGGGCCGGTGATGTGGGTTCGGTGTGCGGCGGTGTGGATGGCGTCGGTCAGCAGTTCGGCCGTCGCCCACGGCGGGGGTGGGGAGGAGCCGCCTTTGGGTCCGTCGAGGCGGATGACGGCGTGGAAGTGGACGGCGCCGCGCTTTTGGAACTCGGCGACCTTGGCGAACGAGACGCGAGCATGGTCGGCGAGGGCGCGTTGGGTGAGTCCGGCCCGCTTGGCGATTTCGCGGCGGAGGTGGATGGTGAAGCGGCGCCAGAGGTGGCCGGCGTGGGCGTTCCAGAGCACCGCGGATTCGTAGTCGTAGCGGTCGGGGTCGAGCGGTGTGCCCAATTGGGCACAGGCAGCGTCATGGACGGTCCCGCAGCGGCAACGCGCTCGGTTGGTGGGTCGGTTGTGGACGGGGCCGAAGCTGGGCGCGGTGAGGGTGGCGAACACACGCGGGTGTTCGGCGACGCGTTCCGGGGTGCCCTTGCCACCCTTCAGACCTGCGGTGATCAGCTGGTAGGTGTCCCGGCGGTAGGTCTCGGCGCATGCCGGGCAGCGGGTTGCGCGGCGGTTGTTGCAGCGGGTCAGGAGGTTTCCGGCGGGTAGTTCGGTGGAGACCAGGGACCGTATGGCGTTGCCGATTTCGCCGGTGGTGGTGTTGATGGGGTGTTCGGTGCGGTGTCCGTTGAGGCGGATGGGGTGGGTGCAGCCGCCGAGGCCGGCGAGTTGGTGTCCGAGGGCGGGCAGGGTTCCGGTCGCGGCGAGTTTTCCGAGTTCGGGCAACGGGGGCGGGGTGGTGCGGGTGATGATGGGACTGCTCCTTCTGCGTGCGCGTGGGTGGAGTCGGGGTCCCGGGGGCGGTGGATGCTTGGCGGTATCGGTTCCGCCTCGGGGCCTTTTCGTTTGCGGCTTGTTGGCTAGTTGTCTAGTCGTGTTGGTCGTTGATGATCTCGACGCCGGTGCGGGTGCCGGAGTCGACGGCGGGGGCGGCGAAGGTGTCGGCGAGGTAGAAGCCGAACAGGGCGATCAGGGCCACGGCCCACGGGCGGATGCCGAGCAGGCGTACGGCCGCCCAGGCGGCGAGGCCGAAGACGACGACCACGGGCAGGTTCACGTTCACGAGCGGTCTCCCTCAGCGGTGTTCAGTAGGCGGAGCAGCGGTGTGTGGTGGCGGCGAGTTCGGCGGCCGAGCGGGTGTCGTACTCGGCGGAGAACCCGCAACGCGGTGCGGTGCAGGCGGCCGTGTGCTTCTCCCGGCCACGCTGGTCATAGCCAGTGCCGACCTGGACCGGGCCGACGCGGGCGACGTTGCGGAAGCGGAGCAGCATGAGGCGTGATCTCCCTTGTTAGAGCTGTCGGTTGATGGCCTCGGCGAGGGGTGCGGGGACACCGAGACGGGCTCGGAGGGCCGAGGCGTCGATGGGTTGACCGGTGCGTTGCTGGTGTTCTGCGGCGATCTTCCGGGCGTGCTGGACCAAGGCGGCCGGCAGCGGAGGAGGAGGTACGGCAGCGGGGGCGCCCTCGGGTCTTCTCTCGTCCCCGGCCGGGGCAGGTGGTTCGGGTTCGGGTGTGTGGGCGAGGAGCGTGCCGCCGAGGAAGGCGAGGGCGGGCCAGCCAGCGACCAGCACGCGCAGCCAGTCGGGCACGTCACCCAGGTCGAGCAGGCCGGCGGTCGCGATGTTCGCGCCGAGGGAGGCGGTCAGCGCGATCAGAAACCAGCACCAACCAGCAGCCACCCCGTTCCCCGACCGCAGCCGCCGCCAGGCCGCCACCAACAACAGGTCAACCGAGATCGGGTAGGCCCACGCCTTCCAACCGTCCTGTCCGGCAGCCGCCGCCAGGTCGTGAATGTGCGCGAACGACAACGCGGCAGCGATCACCGCCTGGACCAACACCGGATCGGGCCTGACCAGTTGGGCGCGCATCGCGATCAGCTCCCCGCAGGTGCCGACTCGACCGCCGTCGAGACCACGGGCCGGAAGCGGGCCAGGGCCGGCAACGTCGGAGCACGGTGGGCATGGATCGCGCAGTGCGTGGCAGCGTCGGTCAGAGACAGGTATGGGGTGCGTATCCGTGCCCAGCGGCCGGAGGAGTCGGCCGCCACCGCGAGGCCGGGACGTTCGGCGGGGATGGCGCAAGCAGCCATGACTGCCTCGGGCGCGATGTCGCCGAGGGCCATCTTCGCGGAGGCTTCGTCGTTAACGCGGTGGCAGACACGACCGGTGAGTTGGGCGCGGAGCATGGTGGCGCCCTTGCCCAGCTCGGCACCGAAGCGCTGCCCGCAGACCTCCAGGTAGATGCCGGCGGCACGGCCGAGTTGGGCCAGGCGAACGAGGTGGGTGACCAACTCATCCCGCCGCTCCTCATCCTTCCGCGTCGCGGTCAGGAACAGCTCCGCCACCTCATCAACGAACACCACGACCGGCACCCGTCGCTCTTCCTCCGGCAGACCCCACACATCCGGCGTGGCGCCGTTGTCGCGTTGCCGGGCGCGTATGAGGTCGTAGCGTTCCTCCATCAACCCGACCAGCGCGGGCAGGAGTTCGGCAGCCTCGGCCGGATCGGTCGCCAAGGCCGACAGGCGCGGAGCGAAGGGCGCCAACTCGACGCCCCGCTTGCAGTCGATCCCCACCAGCGCGACACGCTGCGGAGCCAACCCGGCAACCAGATGCCGCAGGTACATGGACTTCCCCGACAGCGTGGCACCGAGGGTGAGTTGATGCGGGACAGTGCGATAGTCGCGCACAAACGGCGTGGCGTCCTCCCGCAACGCCACCGGCACTCGCAGGAATCCATCCCCGCTCGTTTTGGGCATCCGCACGTCGTTGAGTACGTCGAACCCGACCAGGCGCAGTTCCGCCACCCCCGGCTTGACCTCGGCGACATGGACGGCGTGAACGCTCCACGCGTGCCGGAGACGTTCGGTCGCGGCGGCCAGGTCGGCGACTTCCTGCCCGGGGGCGAGCCGCAGTCGGACCCGCAACCCCGTGGCCGTCGGACGGACCAGACCCCGCCGGGGTGGAACGGGCCGCACCTCGCGACGCGTTGTCGCCCGCACAGCCAACGCCCGCAGTCGGGACGGGGGAACGGTCAGGCCGCACGCCTCCATGACTGATCCGTAGGTGGTCAGCAGCCGCGTGGCCGACCACGGCAGGCCAACCGTCGACCAGTACAGGCGCGGGTACCTCTCGCGCGCCAGGGCGGCGCCCCCGGCAGCCGCAGCCACGGGGGCGCCTGTGCTCAACAGCGTTACCAGATCGGACATCTCAGACTCCCGCCGAGGCCGGGAGGCCGGCCGGAGCGACGGCCGCCGCGCGGAAGGCGATCCCGTGGCGGGACTGACCGTTGAAGACCGACTCCCACGGCCGGGCGACCAGCCCCGGCAACGCGACCGGACCGCCCAGGGCCAGGCCCTCGGACACCCCGGACTCGGGAACGGTCACCTGGAGAAGCGAGGACTCCCCGTCCTCCAGGTAGACCACGCCGACCCGCATCAAAGCCTCACCGGTCACGGCGTCCTTGGCGATCTCCCCGGTCTGCCGGTCACGGACCTTCGGGGCCGGCTCCTCCGTCAGCAGGATGGTCGCGGCGGAAGTCTCAACTCGAATGGTGCGCACGTGCGTTACTCCTCGTACGTTCCTCACCGGCACGTACAGCTAGTCGTCTAGACAAGATACGGCCCGATGACCCCACGAGCGTGGTGGCGTGGTCCAGTGTGCCACACACCTGACCACTCGTCTATACGAGTATGGGTGTTGGTGTGTACGAGTCGTTCCGGCGGGCTCACGGGGGAGCCCGGTTAGTCAGGCCAGTTCAGTTGGCGGGGAGTTGATAGGCCAGCACGTAGGCGTCGGCGGCCATCACGGTGTCGCAAACCTCGACGGCGCGGCCCTCGGTGTCGTAGGCGGTACGCACAAGATGGATGACGGGAACGCCAGCAGCCAGATGCAGGGTCTTCACCTCGACCGGGGTGGGCATCCGGGCGCGTACCTCTTCGTCGAAGTGGTCGAGGCGGTGGCCGAGTTCTTCCAGTCGGGCGTAGATCCCGCCGGGCCCCGGGTTGGGTTGGGCGATGGGGGTGTCGCGGGCGATGTCCAACGGCAGGAACGAGGCCGCGAACTCAACCGGCCGCCCATCCAGCAGGTAGCGCCGCCTCCTTGCCAGGACCTTGCGCGGCTCACCCAGCCTCGTCGCGATGTCCCGGGTCGGGCGCTCCTCCTTGACCTGAAGGTTGTCCACCTCGGGACGACTCCCAGCGGCCTCGGCCTCGACCGTGAACGCGGACTTCCCCTGATCCCGATGACGTCGCGCGAACCGGTCGGACGCCAGACGTCGAACCGGAGGCCGAGGCCGAACGAAGACGCCCTTGCCGTGCTCGGAGTGCACCAGCCCTTCGCCCTGGAGGACGGAGAGCGCGTTGCGCACGGTCATCCGGGAGACGCCGAAGTGCTCCACCAGCTCGGACTCGGATGGCAGCTTGGCGCCCTCCTTGAAGCGTCCCTTGTCGATCGCCTCGCGCAGTTGGTCGGCGATCTGTCGGAAGACCGCCCGGTCACTGGTGGAGTCCAGCGAGCCGAGGACGCCGGAGGGAAGTGCCGCCATGTGATTACTCCTTTAGGTATCTAGACGAGAAGTCGAGTTCTGTTGCTACGGTGGGAAGCCTAGCCAGTCGAGAGGGCCGAGGAACATGAGTCGTGAGCGTCCCCACTCCGTCAGCGTTGCTGGAGTGATCGTGGACGATCAGGGACGCGCACTGCTGATCAAGCGGCGCGACAACGGCAAGTGGGAACCGCCCGGCGGCGTACTGGAGGCCGGGGAGACGATCCCCGAGGCCCTGGAACGCGAAGTCCTCGAAGAGACCGGCGTGAAGATCGCCGCGCCGGCGACCCTCACGGGCGTCTACAAGAACATGACCGGGCTGATCGTCTCCCTGGTCTTCCGCTGCACCGCGATCGATGGTCAGCCGACGACCGGGGAGGAGACCAGCGAACTGCGCTGGGCCACCCGCGAGGAGGTCACGGCGCTGGCCGACGAGGCATACGCGGTCCGCGTCACAGACGCCCTGGACGGGGCCAACCCGCCAGCCGTCCGCGCGCACGACGGCGTTCAACTCGTCTAGCACGAACCCATACCCCATAGCCGCCTACCAGCACGGAGAAACTTGTATGCACGAGTATACGAGCACACGTGAGACAGGTAAATGGCCTAAGAACCATCGGGCCGACAGACAGCCCCCGAACACGGTGACCGGGTGGCCCCGATGAGCCCGGCGACCACCACCAGGGGCACCGTCCCCTACATCACCCAGTGGACCGGCGAGCAGAAGGCGGCCATGCCCGTGGTGACCCGACGCGAGCGCCTGGCCTACGCCGACGAACGCTCCTACGACCGCGACATCGGCGGCGTGCTGTGGCGCCGCGTCCCCTCCACCCCGGGCAAGGGCAAGCCCGACTTCGGAGCCGTCCACCCCCTACGCCAACGCCTCGCCATGGCCGGCCTGCTGTGCCAAGTCTGCGGAGGCCCCGCGGATCGCAACGAAGACGGCGTGCTCTGGCTGATGGGCGAGGCATCGGACAACCCCGACTCCTGGCCCCAGGGGCTGGAGACCGCACACCCGCCGGTCTGCCTGCCCTGCGCAACCCTGTCCGTCCGAGCCTGCCCACACCTGAGGCGGCGCTTCGTCGCCCTACGCGTCCAGACCTGCACCCTGGCCGGAGTCCACGGAGCGCTCTACCAACCCGGACCCGACGGCCCGATCCTGACCGACGCGGTCGGCGTCACCTTCCGCAGCCCGGCCATACGGTGGATCATCGCCAGCCAACTCCTGGTGTACCTGGACCGCTTCACCTTCACCGACATCGAAACCGAAGCCGAAATCGCGGCAACCCGCAAAACCACCCACGGCCACCCGCAGCGTGAGTAACAACCTTCTCCACGACATCAAGGCACCGCGCATCCGCGCGGCGCGCACGGCAGCGGCGGCCCCCGGGCCGCCGCTCCAGTCTCCGCCCCGCCACGGCCCAAGGACCGCCGGCCGCACACCAATACTCCACCGGCCGTAAGAGGTTGCTGTTTAGGGCACCGTCGTGGCTGGGGGTCGGCTCCACGGCTTTACGCACCTGCCAGGCTCGGGACCCGCGTCGGACAAGGCCAGGGGGCCATCGGCCGGATTAACCGGGCAGGGCTCCGCCCCGCCCGATCAGCTCAGGAAGCGTACGGCCCCCTGACCATGCCCGACCCCAACCCCGACAGGACACCGCCCAAACCCGCTCCACCGACAGGTGGCTACGAACCATTCGAGCCCTAGGAAATTTTTCGGAGCACCATATCGTATCGCTCTTGAATGTGATCCTCCTTCACTTTTCCATTCTTAGCCTGACGGAGAAACACGTGTAGATCTTTTTCAGTGATAGGAAGGATGAAACCCTTCTTGTCGGTAGCGACCCTTTTGATGTGCTGGTAGTACGTAGGTTTCATCTCTCCCCTGAAGGCAAGGACAATGAAACGGCCAACCACGTCATTCATGTAATAGCTGACTTGGTGAAAATCGTCAGCTGATAGATCTCTGTAGTTCTTGCATTCCCAGGTCACCTGAACGGCGTCATATCGGACCCTAATGGATTCCCAGAAGCCTGTCTGGGCGCGATTCGCGGCTATCCAATCCCGTATGATGCGACCTTCGTGGTCTCGTGATCGGTCCTCTACATTTTCCAGGGCCCTGAAAAAGCATAGTTTGATCACATCCCCTACGATTTCTTCGAAATCCGCAGCACCGGGCCTCCCTAGCGGCAATTCTTGTAGTTCCGACGTAGCCAGATCTATGTTATCCGCATATTCTGTTGGATCAAGTCCACCCGGTAGGTCTTGGATGACACCTATTTTGCCGAACTCTTTTTCTTCAGGCAATTGCCTTACGAGCGCTTCTTGGAGGTCGAGTGCATCCCAATAGCACTTATGAATTACGACGTCAGTGGCGTTCGATACCGGCGGAGGACTTGTGTCCTGAGGGCCTAGTGAACGAAATTTTGCGGGCTTACCTTCTGAGCGAATCCCTAGGAACCCGATATTGTATAGCAGTCTGATGAAGCGTTCGGGTGAGGAATTGTCGAAAAGCCAAGCCCCGCAAAGTCGCACGATCTCTGGGTCGTTGTGTAGTTTCCGTATCAGCGACTCCAGTCCGCCGAGTGTGTACTCGCGTCCCAATCCATAGAACCTTGAAAGGAGCAATGAAATGGCTGGGTAGTTTTCAGAGTACTCGTCTCCGAGGTCTCTCAGCCGGTTGACGGAAAAGCGGCGTCGAGCCTGCTGTACATCCTCAATCATGATGCGTTCGTGCCCATTTAGTTGGGCCGCCTCAACGGCGTTGCTGACATAGATCAGGACGTCGCGAGGTCGTCGCTGACAGTACTCCATGACGTCTGACCATGCTTGTTTAGATTTTTCGAAGAACGCGCCCCAAGTGGCTCCACCCAACGCATACTTGGCTGTCAGGTTTTTGTTCAGGCGCCGCTCGATGACTTCAAGGAGTTGCTTTTCTGTCCACTCCATTCCAACGACAGCTGTTTCCAAGCGCGACGATTCCATGTCGATTGCTCGGACACGTTCGAAGATATTCTCACGCAAAAAGAGAATTGTCCTGGCCCATGGAATTTGACTCGACGTTTCCAGGCATGCGTGCATGAAGGCTGTCAAGTAGACAAGACCTTCATCCGACCCTTCCCAGTAGTCGTCGATGCTGTCAATCAGAAGAGTATAAGTGCGCATGTTTCTTGATGCGAGCGGCTTCATCTCATTGGCTAGCTCCCCAGCAGCCTTATTTTCGACTAGCCAACGTTTATCGTCTCCCGCAACGAGGGCTTCACTGATTGTCGATATAAAGGTTAGGCACCGCATATCGAAATCTAGAGAACCGAATTCGTCAAGCTCTCTGGTTATCTTTGCAGGCGTTCCATGGTGTCCTGGCTGTGCTTCCGCCCACAGGCGAAGAAGTTCTATCTGTAGCGACCGCCTGAAGGCCGAAACTAAAGACCTAAACGGACGCTGTCTGACGTTGGTGAATAATTCTAGATCCTGCAAAGTGGAAGATGGGCTAAAGATTTCAGGGACTATGACTTTAACCGATTCACCCATCAGGGAGGCGTACTTTCTGATGGCGGTCTTTCCGGTCCCTCTCCGGCCTACGAAAAAGAACTTACTGCTTTCTGGGTCCTCGGCCGCAGCAAGTGCAGGTGTATGTACATAGATAGACGGATCATCTAGCGAGCGGTCGTACTCGGCAAATGACTGCCCGATTTTGATGCGCCTGATAGCTTGTTTGGGTAATTTTGCCACTTCTGTGAACTCTGGGTTGCTAAGCCGAGGTGAGCTATTAGGAGCCGCAGATGGCTGCGCAACCTTCTCGCCGTCGTTCCGATTCTTTCTTTTCCGGCGCGCCATCACGGCACCTCTTTCTGTAAGAGTTGACTGGCCATCATATGCAGACCTCGCGTATGTGTGGGCGCTCTTTCAACAACTCCCAGGAGAAATCTGGCTGATTGGTGCATGATAGTCGCGAATCACGAAATTTGCGGAATGTATCTAATCTGGGTAGCTGGAACGGTGCGCATGCCGGACTGGCGCAGGCGGCATGAACAGGGCGGTGCCTAAGTGCCCGCAAGCGATCGAACTGTGAAATGGATCATCAGTTTGACGGGCTGTACAGCAGCGCAGTACAGCAACCGCAGCAGCCGACACCACCCGCCGCCGGCCCTCACCACCCCAACCGCTCCCGCAACGACCCCACATGACCGATCCCTTTCGAGCTACGGATCAGAAGGCGGGCCGTGCTCCGCAGCATGCCCGGCGGGGCAGTCAGCGGCGGTCAACCAGGGCCTTCTCCGGGCTCTGCTGCGACACCAGCGGGCTCTCGTTCCAGCAGGTTAGGGCTGGTTTTTTGCTCAACGGGTCGGTGACTCCCAACCTCAGTGCTTGAGGCCATCTCATACCTTGGGCCATACTGGCCATACGCTGAGCTGAGCCCGGCACTGCTGGGTTCCGCACTGCTTGTTGCCGTAGCGCTTGTGTGCCGTCGCATCCCTCGCTCAACCTTGCATCTTGGTCTACGCGGGAGGTTGATGGCTATGGTCGCTTCCTTGATTGCTGCCGGACGTGGCGTACTTGCTGGCATCTGTGAGGGCATGGTTGGTGGCTTCTCCAGCACCTTCCTGACGGGAACAGCAGTGACGGGCTGAGTCCAGCGTTGGAGTACTTCGCGTCGTCACCGCCCCCAGTACTCGGTTGTGGCTGGGCCCAAGCCACCGTCTCAGTTTCCGTCTCGTTCAGGCACGGCCGCAGTCGTTCAGGGTGGTCTGTCGCGGCACCCTGCGGCCCGACGTAGGCGCAGCTGAACTGGCCCGGGCGCCCAGCGACGAGGCACCAACAGACTTGGAAAGCGTGTTGGGTTCACACCCTCACGAGTTCGAATCTCGTATCCTCCGCCCAGCTCTCACCGGGCTGTCACGAAGCCCCGACCGGCTCGCCGGTCGGGGCTTCGGCGTTGGCGCTAGGGCAGATTCCCAGCCTGTGGACGCGGGTTTCGACACAGTCGCTCACCGCGCCGCGAGCCGGAAAGTTGATCGCCGATCTTTACCGTGCCCGCCGGGGGCAACGAGAACACCCTGCCCGGGTGGACCGGTTCGCTGGAGCGCGCTTTCGTAGCGCGGTCGGCCGTCCCGGACTCGTCCAGGTGTCTTCGTCGGTCTCCCGTTCAGCGCGCGCTCCGCCCGTCCGGTGTCGGCGTCGGGGGGAGGGTGTGGAGGCGGGTGACGGGGGAGAGGGCGAGGGGGAGCAGGGCGGTGGCGGAGGTGATGGCCGCCACGGTGAGCGCGTGTTGGGCGCCCAGGTGGCCGGAGAGCAGACCGGCGGCGAGGCCGCCGAGGGCGCCGCCGCCGAAGAGCAGGGTGCGGAAGACCGCCGTCATGCGGCCCATCAGGTGCTGGGGGGTGCTCGCCTGGCGCACGCTGACGATGATGACGCCGGCGACGCCGAGGCCGAGGTAGCTGGTGAAGAAGGAGAGGACGAACATCCCCACCATCACCGGTCGGGGCCCGGTGGCCAGGACGATCAGCGTCGGGCCGACGAGGATGGCCGACTGGGCGACGAGGTAGACGAGGCCGAGCCGGAGGCGCCGGATGAGCGTGCGGGACAGCGCCGCGCCGAGCAGGCCGCCCAAGGACGCGGTGGCGAAAATGCCGCCGAGGGCCGCCGGTTCCAGGTGCAGGTCACGCGTTCCGTACAGCAGGAACATCGTCCACACCGTGACCATGGAGAGGTTGCAGCAGAACCCGATCAGCGCCAGCGAGCGCAGCACCGGGTTCCTGAGCACCCACCGCAGGCCCTCGCGGAGTTCGGCCGACAGGTGCCGTCGTCCGTCCGGTGGTTCGGGGCGGGGTTCGGGCGTGCGGATGAGCAACAGCAGGATGAGCAACAGCAGGATGAGGGACGCCAGATAGGAGAAGGCGTTGACGATCATCGCCACGGGCGCGGTCAGGGCGCCGATCACGACACCCGCGAGCCCGGGCCCCGCCACGTCGGTCGCCGAGGAACTCATGCCCATCTTGGCGCCGGCCTCGACATAGTGTTTGGGGTCGCGGACCAGGGTGGGCACATATGACATCCAGCTCACGTCGAACAGCACCGAGGCGATGCCGACGGCGCAGGCGATCGTCAGGAGCGAGCCCATGCTGAGCAGATCCGCCCAGTACAGGGCGGGTACCAGGGCCAGCAGGAGCATCCGGACGAGATTGGTGCCGAGCATGATCCGCCGTCGCCTGGCCCGGTCGACCCATACGCCGAAGAGCAGGGCGAGACCGAGATAGGGCACGAGTTGGAGGAACCGCAGGAGGCCGACCTGTTCGTCGGTGGCGTCGAAGGCGACGATCGCGGCCAGCGGCAGGGCGAGGTTGGTGACCTGGGTGCCGAGGAGCGAGATGGTCTCACCGGCCCAGAACTTGAGGAAGTCGCCGTTGCGCCAGAGGCTTTCCGTGGCGCGCGCCTCCGTGACGGTCATCGTCGTCCCCGGGCGGCGAGTTCGGTGACCGCGGCGGTGACGTGGTCCACCTCCTCCTCGGTGTTGTAGTAGTGCGGCGACAGACGCAGACACCACTCGACGTTCTTGTCGCCGAAGTCGAACTGTGCGAACTCCCGGAAGCTGAGTGCTGAGTTGACGCGGCGGGCGTCCAGGGCGGCCTTGAACGGCTGCGGTTGCCAGCCCGCGACGTCGAAGGTGACGAGCGCGGCGAGCCGGGGGCCGCGGTCGAGCACGCGCACGCCGGGGATCCGGGCGAGCCCTGCGCGTAGCCGGGCGGCGAGTTCGGGGGTGCGCCGCTCGATGGCCTCGATGCCGACCCGGCGGGCATAGCGTGTCGCGGCGGCGCTGCCGAGCACCGTGGCGTAGGGGAACTCCCATTCCTCGAACCGGGCCGCCGTGCCCACCGGTTCGTAGCGGTCGGGGGCGGTCCAACGGGCGCCGTGCATGTCGATGAAGAGCGGTTCGTAGCCCGCCCGCAGCACCCGGTCGGACACGTACAGGAATCCGGAACCACGCGGCCCGCGAAGGAACTTGCGGCAGGTGGCGGTGAGGAGATCGCAGCCGATCTCCGCCACGTCGATGACGAACTGGCCCACCGACTGGCAGGCGTCGACCAGATAGAGCAGGTCCAACTCGCGGCAGTGCCGGCCGATTTCGGCGATGGGTGAGACCAGTCCCGAGTTGGTGGGGACATGGGTGGCGGAGACCAGGCGGGGGCGGTGGGTCCGCATCAGCGCGGCCATCGCCGGCACATCGACGCCGCCCTCGGGGGTGTTGGGCGCGTGGACGACGCGGACGCCGAAGCGTTTGCGCAGGGAGAGGAAGGCGATCTGTTGGGAGACGAAGTCGTCGCGGGTGGTGAGGATGACGTCGTCGGCCTCGAACGGGATCGAGGACAGGGCGTTGGCGTAGGCGTGGGTGGCGCTGCCTGCGAAGGCGATGTTGTCGGGCGTGGTGTTGATGAGGGCGGCGATCTCCGTGTAGAACGCGCGGACTTCGGCGGCCTTCGCGGCCGAGGCCTCGTAGCCGCCGATCCGGGCCTCAAGATTCAGATGGCCGACCATCGCGTCCCGTACCGGCGCGGCCAGCAGTCCGCAGCCCGCGTTGTTGAAGTGGATCACCTGGCGGCACCCCGGGGTGTCGGCCCGCAGAGCGGCGATGTCCAGCCGAAGTGCTTCTCGGTTGAGTGCAGTAGCGCTATCGTCATCTCTCATGAATAACGGTAGCACTTCTGGTGAGTTGGCCGACGGCCTTCGTACGCTGCTCGCCCGGCTCGCCCCGGGCGATCGGCTGCCGAGCAGTCGGGAGCTGATCAGGGAGTACCGGGTCGGCCCGGCGACGGTGGCGCGGGCCATCGCCGCGCTGGCCGCCGAGGGCGCGGTGGTCACCCGCCCGGGCAGCGGCACCTATGTGGCGCGGCGCCCCGCGCTCGGCGACAGGGCGGCCGACACCGACTGGCAGACGGTCGCTCTCACCGACCGGGCCGTCGAAATCCACCAGATCGCCGACCCGTTCGGCCCGCCACCGGCCGGCACGATCGTGCTGGACGGCGGCTATGTGCACCGCACGCTCCAGCCCACCCGGCCGCTGAGCGCGGCCCTCGCCCGTGCGGCACGCCGTCCGGACGCCTGGGACCGAGCCCCGGCCAGCGGTCTGATGGCGCTGCGCACCGTGTTCGCCCGGCTCGTCGGCGCCGGCGTGACACCGGAGGATGTGCTGGTCACCGCCGGCGGGCAGAGTGCTCTGTCGATCGCGTTCCGGGCCATCGCCGGGCCCGGCAGCCAGATCCTGGTGGAGTCCCCCACCTACCCCCGGGCCCTGGCCGCCGCCCGCACCGCCGGGCTGCGGCCGGTTCCCGTGCCGCTGGACGGCGAGGGCCTGCGGCCCGATCTGCTGGCCGACGCGTTCGCGCTGACCGGCGCGCGGCTGCTGTACTGCCAGCCGACCTTCCAGAATCCGACGGGCACCGTGCTGGCGCCCGAACGGCGGCGCCAGATCCTCGACGTGGCGCGCGCCTCGGGCGCGTTTGTGATCGAGGACGATTTCGCGCGGCACTTGGGGCACGGTGGCGCGGTGCCGAGCCCGTTGGTCGCCGAGGACCGCGACGGCACGGTCGTCCATGTCACCTCGCTCACCAAGCCCGCCGCGCCGAGCCTGCGGATCGGGGCGTTGGTCGCGCGCGGGCCGGTCATGGAACGGATGCGGGCGGTGCGCCTGGTCGACGATTTCTTTGTCACGCGCCCGCTTCAGGAGGCCGCGCTGGAACTGCTCGGCTCACCGTCCTGGGACCGTCATCTCCGCTCGCTCGCAGTCGAGTTGCGGGCGCGGTGCGCGGCGTTGGCCGCCGGGGTCACCCGGGAGCTGCCGGGCGCGACCCTGAACGGGCCGCCAACGGGCGGGCTGCATCTGTGGGTTCGCCTGCCCCCTGGCGTGGACGACATGGCCCTCACCGACGCGGCCCGCCGGCGCGGCGTCGCCGTGAGCCCCGGCAGCCGCTACTTCGCCGCCGAGCCCCCCGCGGCACACCTCCGCATCGGCTTCGCCGCCACCGCGTCCCAGGCCGAACTGACGGACGGCGCCCGCCGGTTGGGCGCCGCACTGATCGACCTCGACCCGGGCAACGAGGCGGGCCACCTGTGACAGCGGCTCTGCGGCCGTCGACCGACGTGTCCGACCGGGGCGTTTTGTGGGGTGGTTCGGTCGGGGCGGTGGTTCTTTGTCGCTCTCCGGAGTGGGCGGTACCGGCATCGGTCGACGGCCGGACCGTTCGGCGGCCACGGCGACAGGGCCGTGCCGGCTCAGGCGCAGTCCGGGCAGATGCCCCGATAGGTCATGTCGACCTCGGAGATGGTGAAGCCGAAGCGTTCCGAGTCGGGGAGGTCGGCCAGCGGGTCGCCGCTGGGGTGCACGTCGCGGATGGCGCCGCAGCGTGAGCAGACCAGATGGTGGTGGGGGCGGTGGGCGTTGGGGTCGTAGCGTTTGGCGCGGCCGTCGGTGGCCACCTCCAGCACCTCGCCGAGCGAGACGAGTTCGCCGAGGGTGTTGTAGACGGTCGCCCGGGAGATCTCGGGCAGTCGGACGGTGGCGCGCTCAAGCACCTCGTCGGCGGTGAGGTGCACATGTTCGCCGTCGAGCACCTCGGCGACCACCCGGCGTTGGGCGGTCATCCGCCAGCCACGTCCGCGAAGCCGTTCCAGCAGGTCACTCATGACCACCAACCTCATCGTGCTTCGTCCGGGACTTCAACTTCGTCTGGGACTGCAACTGTCGCATCTGTCGAGCGGATTCGTACGGTCCGGTCATGGAATCGTACGGTCTGGCGATGATCCGGCCGTCGTATTGACCTGGACTAGGTCCATTGTAGGATCGGTTCCGGTGAAGGGCCTAGAGACAGGACAGCAACGGGGAAGGGCGCGTGACGGTTCAGTGCGCGGATTCGCTCGCCGCCGGGTTCCGTCGCCCCGGAAGCGCGCGGCCAGCGCGGCCGGAACGGCCGACCGACGCCCGCCGATGTCCCGATGTCCCGACGTCCCGACGTTCCCCAGGACCGGGCGCCGTTCCGGCGGTGCGCCTACCCCGAACGTCGCCCCCGCAGTCGTTTCGCCCGCCCCCAGTTTCCGAGCAACGTGATCCGCTAGTCCGGAAGGTTTCCCATGGCTGAGAACCCCGACGCAATCGTCACCGACGCGAAGACGGAGGGCACCGGCGGCTGCCCGGTCGCACATGGCCGCGCCCCGCATCCGACCCAGGGCGGCGGCAACCGCGAATGGTGGCCGGAGCGGCTCAACCTGCGGATTCTTGCCAAGAACCCGGCCGTCGCCAACCCGCTCGGCGAGGACTTCGACTACGCCGAGGCGTTCAAGAACCTCGATCTCCCGGCCGTGAAGCGGGACATCGCCGAGGTGTTGACCACCTCGCAGGACTGGTGGCCGGCCGACTTCGGCCACTACGGCCCGTTCATCATCCGGATGGCGTGGCACAGCGCCGGCACCTACCGGATCAGCGACGGCCGCGGCGGCGCCGGCGCCGGTCAGCAGCGGTTCGCCCCGCTCAACAGCTGGCCGGACAACGGCAACCTCGACAAGGCCCGCCGGCTGCTGTGGCCGGTCAAGAAGAAGTACGGCCAGAACCTCTCCTGGGCCGACCTGCTGATCCTCTCCGGCAACGTCGCCCTGGAGAACATGGGCTTCACCACCTTCGGCTTCGCCGGCGGCCGCGCCGATGTCTGGGAGGCCGAGGAAGACGTTTACTGGGGCCCGGAGAACACCTGGCTCGGCGACGAGCGCTACACCGGCGACCGCGAGCTGGAGAGCCCGCTCGGCGCGGTGCAGATGGGCCTCATCTACGTCAACCCCGAGGGCCCCAACGGCAACCCGGACCCGATCGCCGCCGCCCGCGACATCCGGGAGACGTTCCGCCGGATGGCGATGAACGACGAGGAGACCGTCGCGCTGATCGCCGGCGGCCACACCTTCGGCAAGACCCACGGCGCGGGCCCGGCGGACGCCGTCGGCCCCGACCCGGAGGCCGCGCCGATCGAGGCGCAAGGCTTCGGCTGGCAGAACAGCCACGGCACCGGCAAGGGCGCCGACACCATCACCAGCGGCCTTGAGGGCATCTGGACCAACACCCCCACCGCCTGGGACAACAGCTTCTTCGAGATCCTCTTCGGCTACGAGTGGGAGCTGTTCCAGAGCCCGGCGGGCGCCAACCAGTGGCGGCCGAAGGACGGCGCCGGCGCCGGCACCGTGCCGGACGCGCACGACGCGGACAAGAGCCACGCGCCGACGATGCTCACCACCGACCTCTCGCTCCGGTTCGACCCGGCCTACGAGCGCATCTCGCGCCGCTTCCTGGAGAACCCGGACGAGTTCGCCGACGCCTTCGCCCGCGCCTGGTTCAAGCTGACCCACCGCGACCTGGGCCCGATCGCGCGCTACCTCGGCCCCGAGGTGCCCAGCGAGACGCTGCTCTGGCAGGACCCGCTGCCCGCCGCGACCGGCCAGCCGCTCGACGCCGACGACCTCGCCTCCCTCAAGGAGCGGATCGCCGCCGCCGACCTGTCCGTCGCCCAACTCGTCTCCACCGCCTGGGCGTCGGCCGCCTCCTTCCGGGGCAGCGACAAGCGCGGCGGCGCCAACGGCGCCCGCGTCCGCCTCCAGCCGCAGAGCGGCTGGGAGGTCAACGACCCGGACCAGCTGGCGACGGTGCTGCGCGCCCTGGAGGGCATCCAGGAGTCCTTCAACGCCGCGGGGACCGGCGACAAGCGGGTCTCGCTGGCCGACGTGATCGTGCTCGCCGGCGGCGTGGCCGTCGAACGGGCCGCCAAGGACGCCGGGTTCGACATCGAGGTCCCCTTCACTCCGGGCCGGGTGGACGCCACCCAGGAGCAGACCGACGTGGAGTCCTTCGCCGCGCTGGAGCCGACCGCCGACGGGTTCCGCAACTACCTGGGCAAGGGCAACCGGCTGCCGGCCGAGTACCTGCTGCTCGACCGCGCCAACCTGCTGACCCTGAGCGCGCCCGAACTGACCGTCCTGGTCGGCGGCCTCCGCGTGCTGGGCGCCAACCACCAGCAGTCGTCCACCGGCGTCCTGACCACCACCCCGGGTTCGCTGACCAACGACTTCTTCGTCAACCTGCTCGACCTGGGCACCACCTGGCACGCCACCTCGGCGGACGCGAACACCTTCGAGGGCCGCGACGCCACCACCGGCGAGGTCAAGTGGACCGGCAGCCGCGCCGACCTGGTCTTCGGCTCCAACTCCGAACTGCGCGCGCTGGCCGAGGTCTACGCGAGCGATGACGCCAAGGAGAAGTTCGTGACGGACTTCGTCGCCGCCTGGACCAAGGTCATGAACCTGGACCGCTACGACCTCTCCTGACCCACCCGGTCCCACCCTCCCCCCGGCCCGGCCACCCACACGGCGGCCGGGCCGGGGCACGTTCGGAGGGCGGTGTCGGCTCAACCGTGCAGGGTCTGGGAAGGCGGGTGGCCGTAGCGGTGGCGGTAGTGGGCGGCGAAGCGGCCGAGGTTGGAGAAGCCCCAGTGGTGGGCGATGTCGGAGACGGTGGCGGAGCGGTCTCTGGCGGCGGCCAGGAGGTCCTGGTGGGCATGGCGGAGGCGGACCTCGCGGAGGTAGCCGAGCGGGGTGGTGTCCAGGTGGGCGCGGAACGCCTCCTGGAGGGCGCGGGGGCTGACGCGGGCCGCGGCGGCCAGGTCGGCGAGGGTGTGTGGGTGGTCCGGGCGCTCCTCGATCAGCGCCATGGCGCGGCGCAGCGCCGCGTGCGATACGGTGCCGCCCGGTCGCGCGGCCACGCCACGGGTGATCAGCGGCTGGGTCGCGACCAGCAACGCGGCCGTGGCCTGGGTGAGTTGGGCGGCGACGACCGGGTTGGTGCGGGCGATGCCGGCGCCGAGCACCTCGTGGCGCACCGCGTGGGAGATATGCGACCAGCTGCCGGCCGCCCGCTCCGAGACGGCCCCGCCCAACGCGAACCTGGCCCGCACCGGGCCGTCGATGCCGAGCGAGTCGGCCGCCGCGCGTTCCACCACCTCGCGGTCGAGCCGCACCGTGAACATCCGCGCGCCGGGCGACCAGTGCACCCGGAAATCGCGGTACGGGTCGAGGACATAGGTGTCACCCGGGCCGACGCGGTACTCCTCCCGACCGGGTGAACTCACCGTCACCCAGCCGTGGGTGACCTCGCAGACCAGCAGGTAACTGCCCAGCGGCTGCGGTCTGATCAGGGTCTCCGCCCGGCCGCCCCGGCGTCCGTAGCTCAGCCCGGAGACGGTGATCCCGGGGAAGCCGCTCTCCGCGTACCAGGCGGAGAACTCCGCCGGATCGCCCAGGCAGTCCAGCTGGTACGGGCTGTACGCATGGCTGATGATCTCGCGGGTCTCGTCGAGATCGTTGCTGCGGACCAGCGTGGGCAGGGCGCTGAGGTCGCCGGTGGTGACGCTGGGCTGGGCCATCGGCCACGTCTCCTTCGCTCCTCGTTTTCCGGCCCTCGTTTTCCGGCCGAACGCCGCGCTTCGGGAGTAGCTGACCGGTGTCCCTCGTGAGTAGCGTCGTACCCGCCCGCGGTCAAGGCGCCAACGGCCCCCGGGCGGTCTTCGGGGCAGGCGCCGCCGGCCGGCACCGGCCTGGAAACACGGGGGATGTCCAGGACGGACGATCGAGGTGGCCCTGCCGTGCGAACCACCACGGCGGGGCCCATCTCGCACACATGTCTCTTCGGTTGTCTCTTCGGTTTGGTTCAGCCCGTACCCATGACGCCCACCGTCTAGTCACCACTCGCACACCTGGCACCCCATCCGAAACACAGGATCCGGAGGGGAAAGCGGGCGGGGTTCGTCCCCGCCCGGTCCCGGCTCCTGTGTCCTCCGCCCAGCCCTGACCAGGCTGGGCGGAGGCTTTCGCGGCGCGTCGCGGCACGACTGCCCGCCGCCGCCCGGTAGGGGTGGTCCCTCGGGACCTGGCGAGCGAGCGGGAGGTACGGGGCGCGATGGCGGACGCACAGGAGGAGAGCGCGGAGATCGCCGACGATCTGCGGCGGCGGATCCGGGACGGTGACCCGCGCCCCGGGCAACGGTTGCCGGCACCCGATGTGTTGCGGCGGCGCTATGGCACGGACCGGCCCACCGTCACCCGTGCGCTGGACGCGCTGCGGGCCGAGGGACTGCTCGACGAGGCCCCCGGCGGCGGGTTCGCCGTCCGCCCGCCGCGCCGGCCGGTGCGCCGTTCGGACGAGCGGCACCAGTGGGAGAAGAACCGCGCCCGACAGAGCCTCGGGGTACGGGCCGGCACCGGGGTGACGGAGCACGACACCGGCCTCGCGGTCGACGATCTGGTGTTCAGCGCGGTCTACCGGGAGGTCGAGGCCGGCCCCGAACTGGCCGGGGCGCTCGCCGTGCCGGTCGGCACGCCGCTGGTCGAGCGGTCCTACCGGACCCGTCACAGCACGGAGCCGGCACCGTTCAACCTCACCCGTTCCTTTCTGGTGCGCGAACGGGTGGCCGGCAACCCGGAACTGCTGGACGCGGCCAACGAGCCATGGCCGGGCGGCACCCAGAGCCAGCTGAGCACGGTCGGCATCGAGGTGGCGCGGATCGTGGAGGAGATCACCGCCGCACGCCTGCCGACCGAGGAGGAGGCGCGCGTCCTGGCCATGCCACCGGGCGCGGCCGTGATCGACCTCCGACAACGGTGCCTGGACGTCGACGACCGGGTGGTCGAACTGTCCGAGATCACCCTGCCGGGCGACCGCACCCGGCTGGAGTTCGTGACCAGGTTGGACCGTTGGTGATCGGGCCTTCAACGACCGGACGACGACCGGACCGGCGATGACCGAACGGGACCGGGTCAGCGGAGCGAGGCGGCCGTGTCGTCGACCCAGGCGTTGATCCGGTCGCGGGTGCGGTCCCTGAGCGCGTCCAGATCGGCCCGGTCGGTGGCTCCGTGCAGCCTCTTGACCTCCGTCAGGACCTCGGCCGCCCGCTCCCCGACCGTCGGCGAGTCGGCGAGCAGGCGACAGCGGAAGAGCGCCTCCTCGGCCTCGTTGAGCCGCTCGTAGGAGCGGGCACGGGCCTCGACGGGGTCGCCCGGCGGCGGGTCCTCGTGCAGGCAGAACCACCGATGGACCAGCGCGCGGCGGTAGTTGACCAGCGTGGCCGCGTAGGCGGCGTACGCCTCCAGCCGCTCGCCGCGCAACCGCTCCTCGCGGGCGAGGAGTTGACCGCGCACGGCGGTGCGCTGCTGAAACAGGTGGTTGGCCCCGGCGCCGAGCAGGGTGCCGAGCACCGCTATCACGCTTGCCACCACCGCCTGCACAGCGGTCAGTTGATCACGATGTGCGCGGTGGCGTCCAGGACGGCGAACGGCCGCTGAGCGCCACGGCCCTGGCCAGCGGCGAGGCGTCGGCCGGCACCGGGACCGGTGGCCCGAACGGGCCCTGGGCCCGGGCGTCTGGGTCGTCGGCGTCCTGGGAGAGCAGGTCGATCGAGGCCTGGAGCGCGGCGGGGTCGGCGACAAACGGCTGGTCGGTCGCGCGGGCCAGATCCCAGCCGTGCAGCAGCACCTCGTTGAGGGCCACCACGCCGGCGATCTCGCCGGGCAGGTCGACGCCGCCGGCGCGCGTCGCCCCCTGCCAGGCGGCGGGATCGCGCCAGGCCGTGGCCAACTCGGCCAGCTGCTCGCGCAGCCGGCCCCGCCAGTCGCCGGCGAGGCTGGGCGCGGGCGCGTCGGGGTCCTCGGGATCGGTGTCCGTCAACGGGCCGAACTCCTTGCGGGCGGCGGCGCGGAAGGCCAACGTCAGGCCCAGCAGATGTTGCAGCAGCCCGCGCACCGGCATCCCGGGGCAGGGCGTCGGCGCGTCGAGCCGGTCGTCGGGCACGCCGTCCAGCAGCGCGGCCAGCCGGTCGGCGACGGGCCGCAGATCGAGCGGCTGGGCATCGGTGCGGTCAGTGGTTTCCGTCATATGGGATGGACCACGCCCGAACCTCGAACTCATCGCCAACCGAGCGGGGATGCCACCGGATTTCCCCCCGCGGGGGCAGCTGACGCTGTCCGCGCAGGGCTGCGGGCCGCGGTGCCGGCCGTCCGGCCGTCCGGCGTCGCTGCGGGGACCTGTTGTTCACAACGGCGCGGCCCGCGCAGCGGTGCTGCCGCCAGCCGCCCGGGGCCCCCGTCCCGGGCGACTGGCCGTCCACCGGACGCTGACTCCGCCCGTGCAGGGCACTGCGCCACTCACCGTTCACGCCGCGCGGCTGACGCCGTCCGTGCAGGGCACCGAGCGGCTTACGCCGCTTACGCCGCCTGCGCAGGGCACCGCGCCGCTCACCGCTGATGTCGCCGGTGCAGGACGCTGCGTTACTCACCGTTCACGCCGCCCGCGCAGGGCCACGTGCTGCAGGTCCGCTGCCGGCCGTCCGGCGTCGCTGCGGGGATCCGTCGTTCACAACGGCGCGGCCCGCGCAGCGGTGCTGCGGTCAGCCGCTCGGGGCCCCCGTCCCGGGCGACTGGCCGTCCACCGGACGCTGACGCCCCCCGCAGGGCACCGTGCCGCTGACGTCGTCCACCCCCACCTGCGCAAGACGCCGCGTCGCTGACGCCGCCCGCGCAGGGCACCGCCCGGGCCCCCGTCCCGGGTGGCCGCCCGGCCACCCGCCGTTGACGCCGCCCGCGAAGGGCACCGCGCACGGCCACCGTCCGGCTGACGCCGCTGTCTCCGCTGAACGCCGCCCGCGCAGGGCTACGCCGCGAGGCGGGTGGCCAGGGCTGTGGCGTGGGTTCTGGCTTGTTCGTGGGCCTGGTGGCGGGAGGTGTCGGCGCGGTCGACCAGGTCGGCCATGGCGGGGACGATTCTGGCCAGGGTCAGCTCGGGGACGATGAACGTCACGTCGAGGCCGAGGGCCGTGCCCAGCAGATGGTCCAGGTACGGCACGTTGAAGTCCTGGCCCTCGCGTGGGGTGCCGGCGGCGTAGGAGCCGCCCCGGCTGGTCACCACGGTGACCGGCTTGCCCGCGATGGTGGAGTCGGGGCCGAGGGTGCGGCCGGCCACGATGATGTGGTCCAGGTAGGAGCGGAGCGACGTGGGGACGCTGTAGTTGTACAGCGGGGCGCCGATGACCACGGCGTCGGCCGATTCCAGCTCGGTGATCAGCCGGTCGCGTTCCGCGTAGGCGCGCTGCTGCTCGGGGGTGCGCTCCTCGGCGGGCACCGTCGGCGCGTAGTGGCTGAGCGCGGTCAGATGGGGCACCGGATCCGTGGCGAGGTCGCGGTGGATCACGGTGCCCTGCGGGTGCTGCTTCTCCCAGGTCTCGCGGAAGGTCCTCGTCACCTCGCGGGAGACGGACCTCTCTCCGTTCAGCGAGGAGTCGATGTGCAGCAGAGTGGCCATGAGGGGGATGCCTCCGGGGATCACGGGGGGATGAGTTGGTGCATGAAAAGAAGCAGCGGGTGTTCCCGCAGCCGCTTACTTTTCTACAGTAACTCTTTTTTGGTGGGGTGCAAGTAGGCTGGGACACATGCGAGGAAGCAGGGACGAGACCGGAGAAGACGCCGGACCGGACACCGGGGGGCCCGGCGTCGGCGTCGAGGAGCACCCCGAGGGCGGCTGCGCCACGCCGGCGAACGCCGTGCACCATGTCTTCGGCCTGCTGGGCAAGCGCTGGACGGGCCTGCTGATCGCCTCGCTGATGGCGGGCCCCGGGCACTTCGCCGAGCTGCGCCGCTCGGTGCCGGGGATCAGCGAACGGATGCTCTCCGACCGGCTGAGCGAGCTGGTCGAGGCCGGACTGGTCCGCAGGGACGTGCACAACGGGCCCCCGTTGCGCGTCAGTTACCGGCTCACCGAGGCGGGCGAGAGCCTGCGCCCCGCGCTGGCCGAGCTGACCCGCTGGGCCGAGGGGCACCTCGGCGCCGCCGGCGCCGCCTGCCCCCGGATCGACGGCTGACCGCCGTGGCGCCGGGCGTCCGGTGGCCTAGGCTGACCAGGTGAGCGAAGCGGCGGACGAGGCGACGAGCGACGGACAGGCCACCAGCGGTGAGGGCGCCGGCGGTGACGACGAGGGCACCCGGCGGCTGGCCCGCGCCGTGCGCGCCGCCGAGGACGCGCTGATCGAGTTCGAGATCGCGGTGGAGACCTTCCGGATCGAGGTGGAGAACTTCTCCCGGCTGCACGAGCAGCGCCTCGGTCCGCTCTACGCCCGCATCGAGGAGCTGGACGCCCAGCTCGCCGAGGCGGTCGCCGCCCGCACCGGCGATCCCGAGGATCTGCGCCGCGCCCAGGAGGCGCGCGCCGCCGTCACCCCCATGCCGCTGGTCTCCGAGCTGTTCCACGGCTGGCTGGACGGCGACGGCTTCTCGCCCGAGGGCTACGCCATGCTGACGGACCAGTCCGTGCGCCAGCCGCCCCGCGTCCGGCCCGGCGAGGAGGCCAGGGCGCTCTACCGCGAGCTGGCCCGCCGCTGCCACCCCGATCTGGTCACCGACCAGACGGAACGGGAGCGCAGGGACGCGTTCCTCTCCCGCGTCAACCAGGCGTACGCGCGCGGCGACGCGGACGCGTTGCGCGCGCTGGCCGAGGAGTGGGAGGCCGGCGGCGCCGGGGCGGAGGAGGCGCCGGTCTCGGCCGGCGAGGAGCTGTACGCCCGGCTCGAGTGGCTGGCGCAGCGCAAGGAGCTGCTGGCGGACGCCGCCGCCGCGCTGGAGGACAGCGCGGTGGGCGCCATGCTGCGGATGGCCGAGGACGATCCGGACGGACTGCTCACCGAGGTCGCCGAGGGGCTGCGCCGGCAGATCGCCACCAAGGAGGCCGAGCTCAGCCGCCTCACGGCCTGAACGGGCCGCCGCCCGCCGGGGTGTGGCAGGGTTGGGGCATGAGCTTTGGGGTTCCCGCCGTGGGCGCGGGTGAGGTGCCGGAGAACGGCGTGTTGATCGATGTCAGGGAGCCGGACGAGTGGGCCGCCGGGCACGCCGAGAGCGCCGTGCACATCCCGATGGGCGAGGTCGTCGGGCGGCTTCCGGAGATCGTCGAGCTGGCGGGCGAGCAGCCGGTGCATGTGGTGTGCAAGGCAGGCGGGCGCTCGGCGCAGGTGACGGCCTTCCTCGAACAGCAGGGCGTGTCGGCCCGCAACGTGGACGGCGGGATGCACGCCTGGCAGGCCGCCGGCCGGCCGCTGGTCAGCGACCGGGGCGAGCCGACGGTGCTCTGAGCGCCGACAGTCGCGTCACGGCCTCCCGCAGCGCCTCGTGCCGGCGGCAGAAGGAGAACCGCACCAGCCAGGGCGCGGTGTCCACGCCCTGTCGGAACGCGCTGGTCGGGATCGCCACCACGCCTGCCAGCTCGGGGAGTTCCCGGCAGAACCGCAACCCGTCGGTGCGGCCGAGCGGGCGGATATCGGCCTGGAGGAAGTAGCCGGCGTCCGCCCGGTACGGGCGCAGCCCGGCCTCCGTCAGCCCGTCGGCCAGCAGGTCACGGCCGACGGTGAGGACGCCGCGCAGCTCCTTCGCCCAGTCCTCGACGCCGTCCAGGGCGCGGGCGATGGCCTCCTGGTACGGGGTGCCGGAGGCATAGGTGAGCCACTGCTTGACGCCGGCCACGGCCGCCACCAGATCGGCCGGGCCGCTGACCCAACCGACCTTCCAGCCGGTCACGTTGAACGTCTTGCCGGCGGACGAGACGGTCAGGGTGCGCTCCCGCATCCCCGGCAGGGTGGCGATCGGCAGATGCCGGGCGCCGTCGTACACCAGATGTTCGTACACCTCGTCGGTGAGCACGGTCAGCTCGTGTTCCCGGCACAGCTCAGCGACGCGGCGCAGCTCGTCGGGGGTGAAGACCTTGCCGGTCGGGTTGTGCGGGGAGTTGAGCAGCAGCAGCCGGCTGCGCGGGGTGAGCGCGGCGCGCAGCGCGTCGGCGTCCAGGGCGAAGCCGTCGCCGTCGACGGCCAGCGGCACGGTGACCAGGGTGGCGCCGCTGAGCCTGGCGTCCGCCGCGTAGGCGTCATAGGCGGGGTCGAAGGTGACGATCTCGTCGCCCGGCCCGGTCAGCGCCAGCACCGCTGCGGCCAGCGCCTCCGTGGCGCCCGTGGTGACCAGCACCTCGGTGTCCGGATCCAGCTCGATGCCGTAGCGCCGCCGCTGGTGGTCGACGACGGCCCCGCGCAGCGCGGGGTGGCCGGTGGCCGGCGGGTACTGGTTGGCGCCGGCGAGCACGGCGGAGGCGACGCCGGAGAGCAGCGCCGCCGGCGAGTCCAGGTCGGGCACGCCCTGGCCGAGGTTGACCGCTCCGGTACGGCGGGCCAGTTCGGTCATCTCGGTGAAGATGGAGGTCTCGGTCGCTCGGCTCATCCCCACACGATAGGGACCCGACGCCCGGTGGCACAGGGCGAGCCGCCGGTCGACGGCCGAGGTGTCAGGACGCGAGCCGAAGGCGATACGGTGCTCGGGTCAGAGCGAGTGAGTGGCGCCGCCGTGTGGCGGTGCGGGGGAGCGGGCCGAGATGTTGCCATCCGACACAGCGGCCGGGTCGGCCGGCGCGGCCGACGACGGGAAGCGGGCGGACGTCGCGCCGCCCGAGGGGGAGCTGGAGTCCGTCAGCCTGGGCGCGCTGTCGCTCAAGGCCCGCGCGGTGCTCGCGGTGGCCATCAGCGTGATCGGCGTCTACGCCTGCTGGCATCTGGCGATGATCTTCCTCTTTGTCGCGCCGTCCAACACGGTGCGCGAGGAGCACTGGGACACCGTGCGCGCCTATATCTACCCGGAGTTCGAACAGAACTGGAAGCTTTTCGCGCCCAACCCGATGCAGCGGAACACCGTGGTCGAGGTCCGCGCCGAGGTCCGCACGGAATGGGGCCAGGACCCGGAGACAACGGACTGGGTCAATCTCACGGCGATCGATATCGACCAGATCCGGTACAACCCCCTGCCCAGCCATTCGCATCTGAACATGCTGCGCCGGGCCTGGGACTTCTACGACAAGTCCCATAACCGGGACGGGGAGCCGGTCGGGATGCGCGGCGAGCTGTCCGCCAGCTATCTGCACCGGATCGCCCTGCTGCGGCTCGACGACCGGATGGATCTGGGCGAGGTCGAGCGCATCCAGCTGCGGGTGATCAGCACCCGGCTCCCGGCGCCCAGTTGGCGCACGGAGGAGCCCGAGGACCCGCCCGCCCCGCGCGAACTGGACTGGTGGACGGTGACCAGCGACGATCTGCCGGGCGACAGCGCCACGGCGAGGAACGAGGCCAGGCCGTGACCGTTCCCCCGCCCCGTTCAGGCGACCCGACCCAGGCGACCAGGACCGCGCCCCAGGAGCCCCAACCGCCCGAGGCGCCCTCGCCGTTCGCCGGCCTCGGCCGCACCTTCGACTCGGCGCTGCTGCGCGGCCTCGGCAACATCACCCGCCGCGCGCTCGGCCCGTACCAGACGGCGATCGTCCGCATCGGCTTCGCCGGCACGATGCTGGCGTTCCTGCTGCGCGAGTGGCCGCACCGGAACACCCTCTACGGCCCCGACAGCCCCTGGGGCCATGACCTTGCCACCCGGTTCGTCGACGACACCGGCGGTTTCACGCTGCTGCTCTGGTCCGAGTCCGGGCTGTGGTTCGAGCTGATCTACCACCTGACCATCGCCGTCTGCGTGGCCCTGCTGATCGGCTGGCGCACCAGGGCCACCTCGATGCTCTTCATGATCGGCGTGCTCTCGGTGCAGAACCGCAGCGTCTTCATGGGCGACGGCGGCGACAACGTGATCCACCTGATGGCGATGTACCTGGTGCTGACCCGCTGCAGCCAGGTCTGGTCGCTGGACGCGCGGCGCCGCGCCCGGCAGCGGGCGGCCGGCGGCGCGCCGGGGGACACCGTCGGGATCGTGATCTGGGCCGTGCTCGGCGGGCTGGTGGCGATGGCGCTGGCCGGCGGAAAGCTGGAGAGCCCGGTCTGGACGGCGTTCTTCCTCGGCATGTGGCTGGTGCACGCCTACTGGTGGCTGATCCGCCGCCACGCCCCCGGCGAGCCGCGCGTGGTGTCCGAGATGATCGCCAACCTGGTGCACAACGCGGCGCTGCTGGTGATCATGTTCGAGGTCTGCATCATCTACGCCACCGCCGGCTGGTACAAGATCCAGGGCTCCCGCTGGCAGGACGGTACCGCCGTCTACTACCCGATGGAGCTGGACTACTTCAACGCCTGGCCCGAGCTGAGCCAGCTGATCACCGGCAGCGGGATGCTGGTGCTGGCGCTCACCTACGGCACGGTGATGGTGCAGGTGGCGTTCCCGTTCGCGCTGCTCAACCGGCGTGCCAAGAACGTGCTGTTGGTGCTGATGATGGGCGAACACGTCGGCATCGCCGTGCTGTTGGGGCTGCCGTTCTTCTCCATGGCGATGATCGCGATGGACGCCGTCTTCCTGCCCACCGCCTTCCTGGTCTGGCTCGGCGGCCGCTCCCGCCGGCTGACGGCGCCGCTGGCCCGGGTCACCGGGCGGTGGCGGCGGCCGGCCGATGTGGCGGCGGACGACGAGGCGCCGCGGGACGTCGATCCCGCGCCCGACCGGCCGGCCTGGGCCGAACGGACGTGAGCCCGCCGTCGCCCGCCGCGCGCTGGGCCGAACTCGCCGCCACCACCGTGCTGTTGGACGGTTTCCACGCGCTCAAGCACGCGTTGCGGTTCGGCGCCGAGGTGCCGCTGGCGCTGGCCACCGACCGGCCGACGACGCTGGCGCTGGCCGAGCGGCTGGCGCCCGACCTCGTCGAACGGCTGGCCGCCACCCTGGTCGAGGCCGCGCCCGAGACGCTGCGCGGGCTGGTCGGCCGGCCGCACCCCACCGGGGTCGCGGCGCTGGCGGTGCCGACGGCCGCCGGGCCGCCGGCGGCGGCCGAGGCGCGCCGGGCGCCGCTGGTGCTGCTCGACCAGCCGCGCCATCTGGGCAACGTCGGCGCCGTGGTGCGGCTGGTGGCCGGCGTGGGCGCGGCCGGGGTGCTGACCACGGGCACGGTCGACCCCTGGCATCCGACGGTGCTCCGCGCCTCGGCCGGCCTGCACTTCGCCACCCGGGTCGGCCGGGCCGATCCCGGCGAACTGCCCGCGGGGCCGCTCTTCGCGCTCGATCCCGAGGGCGAGGACCTGCGGGGCCTGCGGCTGCCCGACCACGCGGTGCTGGCCTTCGGCTCGGAACGGGCCGGCCTCTCGCCCGAGGTGCGGGCCCGCGCGGACGCCCTGGTCGCGCTGCCGATGCGCGCCGGCGTCTCCAGCTACAACCTGGCGACCAGCGTGGCCATGACGCTCTACCACTGGCAGGCCGGCCAGCGGCCGCCGGGGACCTAGACCTTCCAGTCGCGGGTGGACAGCACCAGGCGGTAGCCGTCCGGATCCTGGAGGGTGACGCCCCAGGCGTCCCAGTAGGGGTTGTGCGCGGCCACCCGCGCGCCGCCGGCGCGCTCCAGTGCGACGACCAGCTCCTCGGGCACCGGCTCGGCGAGATAGACCACCAGCAGATCCTCCGGCGTCGGCGTGGGCTCCGTCGGCGCACCCGGATCGTGGGTCAGCTCAAGGTGCCAGCCGGCGTCGGGCCAGCCCACCATCAGCAGGGCGTGCTGCCCCGGGGTGCCGTCCGCCTCGTGCTCGTACAGCACGGTCAGGCCGAGTCCGTCGACCCAGAAACGTCGCGCCGCCGCCAGATCCCGCGAGGGACGGGCGACGCGCAGATGGGCCTGGCCGTCTGCCGGCATGGGGGTGCCTCTCCCGGGCCGTACGGGCGACGGCCGCGTTCCGGTCGAGGGTAGCCGCGCGGTCAGCCGGTCCTTCGGGCTCCCTCGGCGAAACGCTCGTTGTACGCCGCCACCTGCTCCGGGATCTCCCGCAGACCGCTGATCCGCATGGTGGGCAACGAGGCGGCGTCCGGGTGGTGTTGCTGGATCACCGCCCAGGGGCCACGGCGGATCAGCGCGGTGCGCAGGCCGACCGAGGCCGCCGGCCGGATGTCGTGGTCCAGCCGGTCGCCCACATAGAGGATCTCCTCCGGCGCCACCTCCAGGTCCTCCACGAGGAGTTCGAAGAACCGGGGATCGGGCTTGGCCACCCCCAGATCGGACGAGGTGGTGATCAGCCCGGCGTAGCCGGAGAAGAGGGTGCGCAGCACCTGGGTGGTGGCGGGGCTCTGGTTGGCCGCGATGCCCAGCCACATGCCGGCCTCCCGCATCACCCTGATGGTGATCCGCACATCCGGGTAGAGATCGTTCTCGCCGAACCACTCCGGCTCTCCGGCGGCCGTGCGTTTCTCCCGTTCCAGTGCCAGGTCGAAGCCCGGCCGGAAGGTCTCGAACGCCTCCCGGTAGTCCAGGCCCTGGGCGATGGCCGCCCCGAACTGCGCGGAGAAGGTGTGCCGGGGCACGCCGAGCCAGGCGGCCCAGCCGGCCCACTCCCGACTCTCGTCCACCAGGCACTCACCCACGTCGAACACCACCGCTCGAATCATGGCCGGCAGCGTATAGAGCCGGAACGTCCCAACGGGATGGGGCCGTCCCCGATATGGGCGTTCTCCGGGGGAACCCGGGACGCCGCGCCCCGCGATGAGGCATGCTGCGCCCAGCACCCGCCCGCCCCCCACGCCGGCGCCCGTGCCACCGCACCCGGCGCACGCCCGCGCGCCGCCGCGCGCCCCCCTCGCCGGAGCCCGGCGGATATCGAACGGGTGGGTAGGGCTCACTCGGGCACCATCCCCCGAAGGGGTTCTCCGTTGCGCAATGCGGTGGAACCTCGCGCCTTTCACCCCTCGACAGCGCGCAGAGTGGTCTCCGGTGTACTGGTGACGGAACGGCTACTGAGAGCGAGGGAGCGGTCGATGGCCTGGACCGACGGCGCCTGTGTGGTGGACACCCGGACCGGGAGGGTCGGTCGGGTGGTGGGGCGGATCGGCCCGCGGCTGAGACTGCGTCCGCTGACGCGGGGCCGCGCCTGGCACTGCCCGACCGAGCTGGCCCGCGCCGCCACCGAATGGGAACAGCGGAACGCCGATGTGCTGGACGAGAACTGGCGTTTCTGGCGACCGGCCTGAGCCCACCCCGACCGGCGCCGGGCGAAACGATCCCGCACCCACCACGGGGTGCCGGGGGATCAACCCGCCGGTCGAGCGGTAGTCGAGCGGCAGACGAGTCGCAGCCGAGTGGCAGTCGATCGGCGGTCGAGTGGTATAGGCCACATCGGGTCGGCGACGACGGCTCCCGGGAGGGGGGCGAAGCCGTCATATCGGCCTGTTTCCACGGCCGGTTGGGCATCCGCCGGGCGCCGGCCCCGGCGGTGCCCGCGCCCATGCGTGGTCGGTCGACTACGCTGACCGGGCACGGGGGGTGACGCAGGAGTCGCAGGCGACCCGGGGAACCCATGATCAACGACCGTGCCACCCGTCCTCAGCTGCCGCGTCGGAAGCCGGCGCCGCCCACCCCCCGGTGGGAGCCCCCCAGTTGGGCCGAGGCGGAGGACTTTCTGCGGCGTTTCCACACCGAACAGCCCGAGCAGCCGGTCGCGTTGTCGATGCGGCTGCGTCAGGTCAGGGAGCAGCTGGAGTACCACGGCACCTACCGACACACCCGCGCCGAGCTGGAGTTCGGCGCCCGGATCGCCTGGCGCAACGCCAGCCGCTGCATAGGCAGGCTGTACTGGAAGAGCCTGCGGGTCCTGGACCGCAGGGAGGCGCTGACCGGGGACGAGATCCACGGCCATCTGCTGGAGCACATCCGGCTGGCCACCAACAACGGCCGGATCCGCCCGGTGATATCCGTCTTCGCGCCGGCGACCCCCGACCGACCGGCGCCCCGGGTGTGGAACAGCCAGCTGATCCGGTACGCCGGCTACCGCACCACCACCGGCGGACTGATGGGCGACCCGGGGCAGTTGGAGTTCACCGAGGTGGTGCGGCGGATGGGCTGGCAGGCCCCCGGCGGCTGGTTCGACATCCTGCCGCTGGTGGTCGAGGCGCCGGGCGACAAACCCCAGCTGTACGAGGTGCCTCGCGAGCTGGTGCTGGAAGTCCCGCTGACGCACCCCCAGTTGACCGCGTTCGACGAGCTGGGGCTGCGCTGGCACGCGGTGCCGGCGATCTCCCATATGCGGCTGACCATCGGCGGCGTCGACTATCCGCTGGCCCCGTTCAACGGCTGGTACATGGGCTCCGAGATCGGCGCCCGCAACCTGGTGGACCCGGACCGCTACAACCTGCTGCCGGTGATGGCCCGGCTGATGGGCCTGGACACCAGCAGCGAGAGCACGCTGTGGCGGGACCGCGCGCTGGTCGAGCTGAACGTGGCGGTGCTGCACTCCTTCGAGCGGGCCGGCGTCAAGATCAGCGACCACCACACCGAGTCCCGGCGATTCCTCACCCATCTGGAGCGCGAGGAACGGGAGGGCCGGATCACGCCGACGGACTGGAGCTGGATCGTGCCGCCGATCTCCGGCGGCATCACCCCGGTCTTCCACCGTTACTACGACGAGGCGGACCAGCGGCCCGCCTTCTGCCTGGACGACGAGGCCGTGGAGCTGAGCCGGGGCCGCTGCCCGGTCCGGCACCATGACGCGGGGTCCGGCGGAACGTTTCCCTGACCGCCGCGAGGACCGTTCGTCGGGACAGCCGGGCCCCGTCGGGACGCCCGGGACCCGTCAGGACAGCTCGAAGGAGCCGAAGCCCAGCTCGCCCGCCGGTTCGTAGACCTGCACCACGATCCCCGTCGGCGTGCTGTCCGTGCCCAGCAGGCGCATCGCCCCCGGGCGCGCGCCCTCGGGGAAGAGGCGTCGTCCCGAGCCCAGCACCACCGGGAAGACCAGCAGCCGCACCTCGTCGACCAGGCCCTCGCCGAGCAGCGTCTGCGCCAGCTCGCCGCTGCCGTGCACCTGCAGCTCCCGTCCCTCGCTCTCCTTCAGCTCGGCGACCTGCGCCACCACATCGCCGGACAGCACGCTGGAGCCCTGCCAGGCCGGCGTCCGCAGGGTCCGCGAGGCGACGTACTTGGGCCGGCCGTTGAGCCGGGTCGCCACCAGATCGTCGGGATCGCTGATCAGCGGCCAGTGCGCGGCGAAGATGTCATAGGTCCTGCGGCCCAGCAGAAAGGCGTCCGCGGCGGCGAACCAGTCGGTCACCAGCCGCCCCATCGCCTCGTCCGCGTAGGGCACCACCCAGCCGCCCCGGGTGAAGCCGCCGTCGGTGTCCTCCTGCGGGCCGCCGGGCGACTGCACCACGCCGTCGAGCGAGACGAACTGGGTCAGGGTGAGCTTCATGCCTCTGCGCTCCTTCGCATCCTGCCGGCGGACCCCTCCCAGCCACCGTCACCCGACGCCGCCGGCCGCGCGACCCGAGGCGGCGCCGCGCTCACGGCTCGGGCAGCGGGTCGGTCTCCTCGAAGACCAGCAACGTCCGGGTGCTCAGCACCTCGGGGATGGCCTGGATACGGGTGAGCACCAGCTCCCGCAGCTGCCGGTTGTCCGCCGTGTGCACCAGCAGCAGTACGTCGAAGTCGCCGCTGACCAGCGCGATATGTGCCACCCCTGGCAGCCGTGCCAGCTGCTCGCGCACCGTTCGCCAACTGTCCTGGACGATCTTCAGGGTGATATAGGCGCAGGCCCCCTGACCGGCCCGTTCATGGTCGATCCTGGCCGAGAAGCCGCGGATCACCTGGCTCTCCACCAGTCGGTTGACCCGGGCGTACGCGTTGGCGCGCGAGATATGCACCCGCTCGGCGATGGACCGGATCGACGCCCGTCCGTCCAAGCGCAGCAGCCGTAGTATCGCCTCGTCTATGGTGTCGAGCGGCCGTTCGCCCGCCGTGGGCAACTGGTCGTCCGGCATGCCGGCGTGCCTCCCCTCCCTGGACATCCTGCCCCCATATCACGGCAAATCCGGCCGTCTGTCCACAGGGTGTGACCGCACCTAGCCAGCGGGCGTCATCGATCGAACAATCGTGAAGAGGAACCGTGCGTGTTCCCCCCGACTCGCACCGGTACCGACCAGGTCGGTTCGCGGCACTGGGCCGTCGCGCGCCGACCAGCCGCCCACAGCGCGGCCGATCCCCCACCCGTCGGCCAGCCCCAGGTCGGCCGGCGGCCCCCTGTGGGCAGCCCCGCGCCGGGCGCCCGGCCTTTCGCCGGGCCCCGCGCGGGGCCCCACCCCGGGGGGCGGGAGTACGGTGACGCCATGAGTTCCCCCTCGGGGTGTGAACGGGTGCCCGCCGTCGATGTGCTGGTGCTGGCCGGCGGCGCCGGCCGCCGGCTCGGCGGCGTCGACAAGCCGGCGGTACGCATCGGCGGCCGCAGCCTGCTGGACCGGGTGCTCGCCGCCGTGCCGGCGACGGCGCGGCCGCCGATCGTGGTCGGCCCGGCCCGCCGCACCGCGCGCGAGGTCCGCTGGACCCGCGAACAGCCGCCGGGCGGCGGCCCGTTGGCGGCGCTCGCCGGCGGGCTTCCGCTGGTCGAGCAGCCGCTGGTCGCCGTTCTCGCCGCCGATCTGCCGTTTCTCGACCCGGCGACGCCGCCCCGCCTCGCCGCCGCCGTCCCGCCCCTGGGCGACGGCGCGCTGCTGGTCGACGGCAGCGGCCGCGACCAGCCGCTCACCGCCGTCTACCGCGCCGCCGCGCTGCGCCGCGTGGTGGCCGGGCTGACCGCCGAAGCGCCCGGCGGCACGCTCGCCGGAATGCCGCTGCGCGCCCTGCTCGACCGCCTCGACCTGCGACGACTGCCGGGCCCCGAGGCCCATGACTGCGACACCTGGACCGACATCGCCGCCGCCCGCGCGCGGATCAGGGACGATGGGCGGGTGCTTGAGGAATGGATCGAAGCGGTCAAGGTCGAGCTGGGCGTCGATATCGATGTGGACATCACGGCCCTGCTGGACGCCGCACGTGACGCCGCCCACGGGGTGGCCCGCCCGGCCGCCCCGCTGACCACCTTTCTGATCGGCTACGCCGCCGGCCGTTCGGGGCTCCCGCCGGCCGAGGCCGCCGCCCGGATCTCCGCGCTGGCCGAGGGCTGGGCGAGAGAGGGCCAGCCGTGATCGACGAGTTCGACGACGCCATCGCCCTGGCCAACGGCCCCGGCCGGACCGCTCCCGTGCCGGCGCCGGCCGAGCCGCCCGCCGCCGACGAGGCGTCGGACACCGCCCCCGACCCCTGGGCCGATCTCGGCCGGCCCCATCGCACCACCGCCGACCACCCGGGCTGGGAGAGCGCGCGCGAGCTGGCGCACCGTGCGGTCCGCCCGCTGCCGCCCCGCCGGCTGCCCATCGACTACGCGCTCGGCCACACCCTGGCCTCCCCGCTGACCGCCCTCACCGATCTGCCGCCCTTCGACACCTCGGCGATGGACGGCTGGGCCGTCGCGGGTCCTGGCCCCTGGCGGCTCACCGGCCGTTCCACGGCGCTGGCCGGCGGCCCGCTCAGCCAGCCGCTCACCGACGGCCAGGCCGTCCCCATCGCCACCGGGGCCCGCGTCCCCGACGGCGCGACCGCCGTGCTGCGCACCGAGCGCGGCACGGTCGACCGGGGGCAGCTCACCGGCGAGAGCCCCGAGCCGGGCGGCGACATCAGACCGCGCGGCCAGGAGTGCCGCAGCGGGGTGGAGCTGCTGCCGGCCGGCGATCCGCTCACCCCGGCCGGCCTCGGCCTGGCCGCCGCCGCCGGCTACGACCAGCTGGCGGTCCGCCCCAGGCCCAGGGCCGAGGTGCTGGTCCTCGGCGACGAACTGCTCTTCCGCGGCCTGCCGCACGACGGCCGGGTGCGCGACGCGCTGGGCCCGATGATCGGCCCCTGGCTGACCTCGCTCGGCGCCCAGGTGCTGGTCACCCGGCGGCTCGGCGACGACGCCGAGGCGCTGCGCGAGGCCGTCGAGACCACCCGCGCCGATCTGCTGGTCACCACGGGCTCCACGGCCGCCGGGCCGGTCGACCAACTGCGCGGCGTACTGCGCGAGCTGGGCGCCCACCTCCTGGTCAGCGGGGTCGCGGTGCGCCCGGGCCACCCCATGCTGCTGGCCGAACTCCCCGGCGGCGTCCCGTTGATCGGCCTCCCGGGCAACCCGCTGGCGGCGGTCTCCGGGCTGCTGACGCTGGCCGCGCCGCTGCTGCGTGCCCTCGTCGACCGGCCGGCGCCCGCCGACCGCGGCGGCTGGCTGACGGACCGGGTCACCGGCCATCCCAGGGACACCAGGCTGGTGCCCGTCTTCTGTCCCGATCCGGCCACCGCCCGCCCGCTGAGCTACGCTGGCCCGGCCATGTTGCGCGGCATCGCCGCCGCGTCCGCTCTGGCGGTCATTCCGCCGGGGGGCGCCGAGGCGAGTGCCGAGGTACGCCTCCTCGATCTTCCGCAGGCATGAGACTCCCCAGCAGCTCCCCGACCGAGCGTTCCGAACGATCCGAACTCGCGGACCGTTCCCCCGGCGTACGGCTGCCGCGCTACGCGGCGGGCCCGTTGATCCAGGTCGCCCGGCGGCTGCTGCTGGCCACCGGGGTGATGGCGCTGGCCGCCGTGCTGGTCTATCTCGACCGGCGCGGCTACCACGACAACCACGACGGCGAGGTCAGCTTCACCGACGTCCTCTACTACGTCACGGTCTCGCTCTCCACCACCGGCTACGGCGATATCGTGCCCGAATCGGACGGCGCCCGGCTGCTCACCACCTTTGCCATCACCCCGCTCCGGGTGGCTTTTCTGATCATCCTGGTCGGCACCACCCTTGAGGTGCTCACCGAACGCACCCGCGATCAGTGGCGGCTCTCCCACTGGAGGAAGCACTTGCGCGATCACACCGTCATCGTGGGCTTCGGCACCAAGGGCCGATCCGCCGCCGAGACCCTGGTCAGCGGCGGTCTCGGCCAGGACCAGATCGTCGTCGTCGACCCGGCCCCGCAGGTGGTCGAGGCCGCCAACGCCCTGGGCTACGCCGGCGTGGTCGGCGACGCCACCCGCAGCGATGTGCTGGTCAGAGCCAGAGCGGACCGCGCCCGCCAGGTGGTGATCGCCACCCAACGGGACGACACCGCCGTGCTGGTGGCGCTCACCGCCCGGCAGCTGAGCAAACAGGTGCGGATCGTCGCCTCCGTCCGCGAGCAGGAGAACGTCCCGCTGCTGCGGCAGTCGGGCGCCGACTCCGTGATCACCAGCGCCAGCGCCGTCGGCCGGCTTCTCGGCCTGTCCATGATCAGCCCCAGCTCGGGCGCCGTGATGGAGGACCTGATCCAGCACGGCAAGGGCCTCTCCCTCAAGGAGCGCCCCGTCACCAGCCAGGAGGCGGGACGCTCCCCCCGCGACTGCCCCGACCTCGTCGTCTCGGTGATACGCGGCCACCGGCTGCTGCCCTACGACGATCCCGACGCGGCCACCCTGGAGCTCACCGACCGGCTGGTTGTCATCCGCCGCGTCCCGCCGGAGGAGCGGCACACCCACCCCCGCCGCCCCCAGGAGCGCGGCCCGGGATCCTGGCGCATCCCCCGCCGCTGAGCCGGCGGGGGCCGGCCCCGTCAGCTCAGCAGGGCGGTGAGCCCGGCCACCGTCGCGTGCTCGTCGGTGGCCAGCAGCGTCGTCATGCCCAGCGCCTCGGCCGGCGGCAGGTTCCTCGGCTGGTCGTCGACGAAGACACAGTCGGCGCCCGGCAGGCCGAGCCGGTCCAACACCCGCCGGTAGATGGCGGAATCGGGCTTCGCCAGGCCCTCCCGTTCGGATATCACCGCCACATCGAAGAGATCCCACACCTCGGCGTGCGCATAGGGATCGAACGGGTCGAGGCCGAAGCTGTTGGAGAGCATCGCCACCGCATAGCCGTCGGACCGTGCCCTTCTGGCCAGCTCCACCATGCGCGCCGCCGGCCGCATCCGGGCCCAGGCCCGGCCCATCAGATTGTCCGACGCCACCCCGAGCAGCGGCCCCATCGCCGTGTTCCACTCCCGCTGGGAGAGCGTGCCCACCTCCAACCGCCGGTAGAGCGCCCGCCCTTCGGGATGCCCGTCCAGCGCCCGCCCCCAGGAGCCGGGCGGCAGCCCCTCCTCCGCGCACCAGGCGTGCACCGACTCCGCCTCCCCGGCCGTCAGCACCCCACCGAAATCCAGGATCAGCGCGCGATAGGCCCGCTTCGCCATGTCCCCACCCCTCTCCGCGTTCGCATGGATCCACCCGGATCCACCCGGATCCACCCGGAATGGCTACCCGGGGGCGCGGCCGGCGAGACGCCGGTGGCCTGTCTCCGGGCGGGCGGCGGCGCGTAGCATCCGGTCATGGGATCGAGCGACGGTCAGTGGTACCCGCCCGAGTGGCCCGCGCGGATCCGGGCGCTCGCCAGCGGCGAGTTGACGCCGCCCGAGCCGCGCGCCGCCGCCACGGTGCTGCTGCTGCGGGACGGCCGGGAAGGGCCCGAGGTGTTTCTGCTGCGGCGGCGCCGCTCGATGGCGTTCGCCGCCGGCGCCCATGCCTACCCGGGCGGCTCGGTCGACCCGCGCGACGGCGCGGGGGAGCCGGCCGCGCTCGCCGCGATGGCCGCGCTCCGTGAACTCTTCGAGGAGGCCGGGGTGTTGCTGGCCGGCCCCGCCCCCGGCGAGCTGGTGGACGATGTCTCGGGGCCCGACTGGGAGGCCGACCGGCGCGCCCTGGTCGCCCGCGAGCTGTCGTTCAGCGCCTTTCTCGCCGGCCGCCGACTGGTGCCGCGCGTCGATCTGCTGCGGCCCTGGGCGCGCTGGATCACCCCGGAGTTCGAGACGCGGCGCTATGACACCTGGTTCTTCGCGGCCGCCCTGCCGCCGGGACAGCGCGGCCGAAACGCCTCGACGGAGGCCGACCACACGGCCTGGCTGCGCCCGGCCGACGCCGTCGCCGGCTATGACCGGGGCGAGTTGACGATGATGCCGCCCACCATCGCCACCCTGCGCGCCCTCGTCCCGTACGCCACCACCGAGGCCGCGCTGGCCGCCGCCGCCGACCGGGATCTGACCCCGGTGCTGGCCGGCGCCCGGCTGGTGGGCGACGAGGTGGTGCTGAGCTGGCCGGGCCACCGCGAGTTCGAGAAGCGCGTGCCGGCGGATCGCACCCCGAACGACCTGCCCCCCGCCGACCGGGTCACCGTCGACCCGGTCGGCGGGGAGAGCTGACGGCGCCACCGATGATGGAGCGTGACGGAAGATGACAGCTGCCTCGGCCCTCCCCGGACGTCCCAGCGGGCACGCGCCCCAGGGCCGCGTCACCGAGCGCGCCGTCAGCGTGCTCGCCCCCAACGCGTCCGCGATGACGCTGGACGGCACCAACACCTGGATCGTCGCCGAACCCGACGCCGGGGAGGCCGTGGTGATCGACCCGGGCCCGCTGGACGAGGGCCATCTGCGGGCGGTGGCCGACGCCGTGACAAGAGAGGAACGTTCCGTCGGGCTGATCCTGCTGACGCACGGTCACCCGGACCACGCCGAAGGCGCCGTCCGGTTCGCCGAGTTGACCGGCGCGCCGGTCCGGGCGCTCGACCCGGCGCTGCGGCTGGGCGACGAGGGCCTGTCGGGCGGCCAGGTGGTCACCACGGGCGGCCTGGAACTGCGGGTGGTCGCCACCCCGGGGCACACCTCGGACTCGCTGTCCTTCCATCTCCCGGCCGACGGCGCCCTGTTGACCGGCGACACCGTGCTGGGCCGGGGCACCACCATCGTGGCCCATCCGGACGGACGCCTCGGCGCCTACCTGGACTCGCTGCGCCGGCTCCGCTCCCTCACCGAGGGCGAGGACGGCGCGGGCACCGTACTGCCCGGACACGGCCCGGTGCTGGCCGACGCCCAGGGCGCCATCGACTTCTATCTGGCGCACCGGGCCAGCCGGCTCGCCCAGGTGGAGACGGCGGTCGAACGGGGCGCGCGGACGCCGGCCGAGGTGGTCGCCACCGTCTACGCCGATGTGGACCGCGCGCTCTGGCCGGCGGCCGAGTACTCCGTCCGCGCCCAGCTGGAGTACCTGCGGGAACGCGGACTGCTCCCCGGGGACGGGCAGGAGGGCTAACGGGAGCGGCGGGCCAGGCGCTCGATGTCCAGCAGGATCACGGCGCGGGCCTCAAGACGCAGCCAGCCACGGGCGGCGAAGTCGGCGAGGGCCTTGTTGACCGTCTCCCGGGAGGCGCCCACCAGCTGGGCCAGTTCCTCCTGGGTGAGGTCGTGCACCACATGGATGCCCTCCTCGGACTGCACCCCGAAGCGGCGCGACAGATCCAGCAGCGCCTTGGCCACCCGGCCGGGAACATCGGAGAAGACCAGGTCCGACATGCTGTCGTTGGTGCGGCGCAGCCGGCGGGCCACGGCCCGCAGCAGCGCGGAAGCCACCTCGGGACGGGCGCTGAGCCAGGGCTGGAGATCCGGGTGGCCCAGGCCGAGCAGCCGGACCTCGGTGACGGCGGTGGCGGTCGCGGTGCGCGGACCGGGGTCGAACAGCGACAGCTCGCCGATCAGCTCGCCCGGGCCGAGCACGGCCAGCATGTTCTCCCGGCCGTCGGGCGAGGTGCGGTGGAGCTTCACCTTGCCCTCGGTGACGACATACAGCCGGTCGCCCGGGTCGCCCTCGTGGAAGAGGGTGTCGCCGCGGGCCAACGTGGCCTCGGTCATGGAAGCGCGCAGCTCGGCGGCCTGCTCGTCGTCGAGAGCCGCGAAGAGCGGGGCACGCCGCAGTACGTCGTCCACGAGTTCCTCTCCTTGTCGGCCGAATAGGCCGGCGGTTCAAGCCCCCGGGGCGGGTGGCCTGGGGACGCTTTGCCCCTCTCATCATGCCGGATGACCCGGCCCTGCCAGCAGGTACAAGTCTGACGCACCGAACTGGCCCCGCCCACGGCAGGGGCCCGTTCGGACGGTGAATTCGCCGGGGGAAGAGCGAATGTCGCATGCGCCGTTTACGCTGGCCGGGTGGCCAACGGGCGCATGGCGCGCGTGCGGTGAAGCAGGAGAAAGTGAGGGCCACCCGGGTGAACGCACGTCAGGATTCCGCTGAGGGCGAACGGGGCAAGGCCGGACGGGTGAGCCCGCCCCCGGCCGAGGCCGCCGAACGGCCCCGGGCCGCGGGGAGCGGCGCCGGGCCGGAGAGCCGGCTGGCCATGGTCCGCCGGGCCCGCAGGATCTACCGCGCGCTGGGCGAGGTGTACTACTACGCGCATCCCGAGCTGGACTTCGACAACCCCTTCGAGCTGCTGGTCGCCACGGTGCTCTCCGCCCAGACCACCGACCTCAGGGTCAACCAGACCACGCCCAAGCTGTTCGCCGCCTACCCGACGCCCGAGGACATGGCGGCGGCCGAGCCCGAGGTGCTGGAACAGCTCATCCGCCCCACGGGCTTCTTCCGCAACAAGGCCAAGTCCCTGATCGGCCTCTCCACGGAACTGCGCGACCGCTTCGACGGCACGGTCCCCGGCCGCCTCGAAGACCTGGTCACGCTCCCCGGCGTGGGCCGCAAGACGGCGCACGTGGTGCTGGGCAACGCCTTCGGCCGCCCCGGGATCACGGTGGACACGCACTTCCAGCGGCTGGTCAGGCGCTGGAAGTGGACGGATCAGCAGGACCCGGTGAAGATCGAGGCCGAGGTGGCCGAGATCTTCCCGCGCAAGGACTGGACGCAGCTCTCGCACCGCGTGATCTTCCACGGCCGGCGCATCTGCCACGCCCGCAAGCCCGCCTGTGGCGTCTGCCCCATCGCGCATCTCTGCCCCTCCTTCGGCGAGGGCGAGACGGATCCGGAGAAGGCGCGCAAGCTCCTGAAGTACGAGATGGGCGGGCAGCCCGGCCAGCGGCTCAAGCCCCCGCCCGACTATCCGGGCCGCCCCGCGCCGCCGCTCGGCGCCGCCACGGCCGGCTGACGGCGCCTCGGGCCGGCCCGTCCCCGGCCCGACAGCAGCCACCCGACCCCTGCCGAGGGAGCCCTCCGCCATGACCAGCGCCCATGAAGCCGCCCCGTTCCGGGAGCCGGGCGGCTCCGCCCCCGCTGCCCTGCCCGACGGGGGGCGGGTCGAGCTGCCCGACTGGCTGACGCCGCTGGCCGAGGCGGCGCGCACCATCGAGCCGAGGCAGCTGAGCGACTTCCTGCCGCCGGCCGACGGCGGCCGACCGTCCGCCGTGCTGGTGCTGTTCGGCGAGGGCGCGGAGGGGCCCGAGCTGCTGCTGCTGGAGCGGGCCAGCAGCCTCCGCGAGCACGCCGGCCAAGCCTCGTTCCCCGGCGGCTCGTTGGACCCGGAGGACGGCGATCCGGAGGGGGACGGGCCCTGGCGCGCCGCGCTGCGCGAGGCCGAGGAGGAGACGGGCCTCGATCCGGCCGGCGTCCGGATCTTCGCCACGCTGCCCCGGCTCTACATCCCCGTCAGCCGTTTCGTGGTCTCCCCGGTGCTCGGCTGGTGGCAGAAGCCGACGCCGGTGGCGCCTGTCGACCCGGCGGAGACGGCCCGCGTCTTCACCGTCCCCGTCGCCCGGCTGGCCGATCGGGAGCACCGCGCCACCGCGGTCCATCCCAGCGGCTACCGGGGCCCCTGCTTCCTGGTCGCCGACATGCTGGTCTGGGGTTTCACCGCCGGCGTCATCGACCGCATCCTGCACTACGCGGGCTGGGAGCTGCCCTGGGACGAGGAGCGCGTGGTCCCGTTGGATCACTCGGCATGAGCGCCGCCCGGCCGCGTGAGACCGTGGCCGGGTGAACGCGGTGGACATCCTGCTGGTGCTGACGGCGGGCTGTCTCGCGGCCGTCGGATATCGGCGGGGGCTGCTCGTCGGGCTCTCCTCCGCCCTGGGCTTTCTGGCCGGCGCGCTGCTGGTGAGCTGGGCGCTCAGCCCGCTGTGGCCGCTGTGGCCGAACGACATGGGGCCGCTCGGCGCGGTGGGCGGCGGGCTGCTGGTGGTGCTGGCCGCCGTGCTCGGGCAGGCGTTCGCCAGCCGCTGGGCGCGGGGGTTGCGCGGCCGGATCGCCTGGTCCCCGGCGCGGTTCGCCGACGCGGCGGGCGGGGCGCTGGCGCATGTGCTGACCCTGCTGCTGATCGCCTGGGTCCTCGGCTCGACGCTGGCGCTGACCACGCCGGGCGCCTTCGGCCGTGAACTCCGCTCCTCCCGGGTCCTGTTCGGCGTCTCGCGAGCGGTGCCGGGCGCCGCCGACTCCTGGGTCGCCGGAGTGCGCGGGATTCTCGCGCCCTCAGGACTGCCCCAGGTCTTCGCCCCGTTCGGCACCGCCCCCGTCACCCGGGTGCCGCCGCCCGATCCCGCGGTGGTGGGGGAGCCACTGGTACGGACGGCGCGGCGGTCGGTGGTGAGCGTGACGGGGGTGGCGCCCGCCTGCGGGCGCGCGCTGGAGGGCAGCGGCTTTGTCTTCGCCGGCGGCAAGGTGATGACCAACGCCCATGTGGTGGGCGGCGTGCGGGAACCGCTGGTGCGGATCGGCGGCGAGGGGGAACCGTTCCCCGGCGAGGTGGTGCTCTACGATCCGGCGCGTGACCTCGCGGTGCTCGACGTCCCCGGGCTGCCGGCGCCCGCTCTCGGGTTCAGCGCCGGGGACGCGGTCGCGGGGGACGACGCCGTCATCGCCGGCTTCCCGGAGAGCGGACCGTTTGACATCGGACCGGCCCGGGTCGCGGGCCGCTTCCGGGCCAGGGGCCCGGACATCTACCGCGACCGCGCGGTGAGCAGGGACGTCTACGCCCTGAACGCCACCGTCCTGCCGGGCAACTCCGGCGGGCCGCTGCTCAGCCCCGAAGGCGAGGTGCTCGGCGTGGTCTTCGCCCGCTCCCTGGACGACGGCAGCACGGGGTACGCGCTCACCGCCGACGAGGTCAGGGAGGTGGCCGCGCGTGGGCAGGCCGCCGAACGGCCGGTGAACAGCGGGCGTTGCACGCCGACATGACGGCCGTTCGGAAGCGATGTGGGGTGTCGAAGGGGTGTGGTCGAGATCGCGGGAGCGGAGCGTGGGGCTCAGCCGCGCGGGTGTCGCAGGCGCACGCTGACCCAGCGTGCGCGACGACGCAGGATATCCGGAAATCCGATCCCCGGATCAGGCAATGGGCCACCCCGAATGCTACGAGCAGTGCTTCGCGCCCGGGTGGCGGCTCCATTGCCGCTTGGTTCACGTGCCACGTCACGGTATTCGTGCGTCCAGCCCATATCTCGTCCCTGCCCGTGGTCCAAGGTCAGTAACCTCCCGGGAGCGAAGTCCGTCGGAGTATGCGTCTGGCAGTTGCCAACGGACGGTCACCGGGTGGGAACGGGCGGGGTACGCCGGGGGCGCGGGAGGGGGACGGGGCGGCTGAGCGCGGAACGTGCGTCAGCGGTCCGGCTCGGGATCGCGCAGCCAGTCGATCAGCTCGGTGCTGAAGGCGGCCGGATCCTCCTCGTGCGGGAAGTGCCCCAGACCGTCGAAGAGCCGCCAGCGGTAGGGCGCCTCGACATACTCCCCCGAACCCGCCGAACTCCTGGTACGGAGCACCGGATCGAGCGAACCGTGCAGATGCAGGGTGGGCACCAGCACCGGCCGCTTCATCCGCCGGTTGAACTGGATGCCGTCCGGACGGGCGATGGACCGCACCATCCAGCGATAGGGCTCGATCGCGCAGTGCGCCGTCGACGGCACACACATCGCCTGCCGGTAGGCCAGCACATCCGCCGGCTCCGGCTGACGCGGTCCCGACCACGCGCGCAGCAACTCCCCGACCTCGGCGGCCTCGTCGGCGACCAGCTGCCGCTCCGGCAGCCAGGGCCGCTGGAACCCCCAGACATAGCGGCTGGCGGCGGTCTGCCGAGGATCGCGCAGCAGCGACGAACGCCAGCTGCGCGGATGCGGCATCGACGAGACGGCCAGCCGACGCACCAGCTTGGGCCGCATCACCGCCGCCGTCCAGGCGAGATAGCCGCCCAGATCATGACCGACCAGCGCCGCGTCCGGCTCCCCCAGGGAGCGGATCACACCGGTGACATCGAGCGCGAGATTGGCCGGATCGTAGCCCCGGGGGGTGCGGTCGCTGCCGCCCACTCCCCGCAGATCCATGGCCACCGCACGGAACCCGGCATCCGCCAGCGCGGTCAGCTGATGCCGCCAGGTCCACCAGAACTGGGGAAACCCGTGCAACAACAGGACCAGCGGCCCCTCGCCCAACTCGGCGATATGGAACCGCGCGCCATTGGCCGCGACATCACGATGGGTCCACGGCCCCTCCCGAAGGATGACCGAGGAGCGCATCCCGGACTGGTCGGCGTTGCTCATGTGGGGGAGCCCGCACGATCCTGGGGAGCGGGACGCGGGTGCGGCCTGGCGCGGGAGAGCACGGCGGCGGACTCCTTGGCGGAGCGGATGGAGCGTTCCGGCGGCGAGATCCGGCCCAGCTTGACCTTGGCCCACAGCAGAAGCAGCAGGGCGATCACGATATAGAGGCCGCCGACGATCAGACAGGCGATGGCCAGCGGCAGATCCCACCAGTTGCGCAGCCAGAACGCCAGGGCGAAGCTCAGCAGCGGCACCGCGAACAGCAACAGCCCGGCCGCGAGCACTCCGGCGACACTGCCGAACAGGGCACGTTTGACGTCCTGCCGGATCTCGGCCTTCGCGAGTGCGATCTCGTCGTGCACCAGACCTGACAGCTCGCTGGTGGCCGAGGCGACCAACTCTCCGAGACTGCGCCCCTCGTCGGCTGCGCTCATCGCGTTCCCTCTTTCTCTCCTGGCGTGATTGCGGTAGGTGCACGTGACAGTAGTAGTGCCGTGGTGATGCGTCAGTCGCGACACCTCGTCGCCCTGGGGAGTGGTGGGCCACATGCTATAGGGGCGCCCGATCGGTGATCGGGCGCCCCTGAGCGCGGTCACGCGCCTTTCGCACGCGCTTCCCGGGCCGTTCCCCGGGCTGTTGCTGTCGGTCCTGTGCGGTCAATCCTGTGCGGTCGGTCCTGCCGTCGGTCCCGGGCCGTCAGTTCTGCTGTCGGTCCCGGGTCGTCCGTCCCGGCCGTCAGTCCTCGGAGGCGGCGGAGGGCAGCTTGGTCTGGATCAGATCCATCACGGCCGGGTCGGTGAGAGTGGTGACATCGCCCAACTCGCGGTTCTCCGCGACATCGCGCAGCAGCCGGCGCATGATCTTGCCGGACCTGGTCTTGGGCAGTTCGTCGACCGCGAGGATGCGCTTGGGCTTGGCGATCGGGCCCAACTCCTTGGAGACATGCGCCCGCAACTCCTCGATCAGGCCCTCCTCCTGGGGCGCGCCGCCACGCAGGATCACAAAGGCACAGATGGCCTGGGTGGTCTGCGGGTCGGTGGCGCCGACCACGGCGGCCTCGGCGATCCGGGGATGGCTGACCAGCGCGGACTCCACCTCGGTCGTCGAGATGTTGTGCCCGGACACCAGCATCACATCGTCCACCCGGCCCAGCAGCCAGATATCGCCGTCGTCGTCCTTCTTGGCGCCGTCGCCGGCGAAGTACTTGCCCTCGAAACGGGACCAGTAGGTGTCGAGGAACCGCTGGTCGTCGCCCCAGATGGTGCGCAGCATGGAGGGCCAGGGCTCGGTGAGGGTGAGATAGCCGCCGAATCCGTTGGCGACCTCGTTGCCGTCGTCGTCGACCACGGTGGCGCTGATCCCGGGGAGCGGGGTCTGCGCGGATCCCGGCTTGGCGAGGGTGACCCCGGGCAGCGGGCTGATCATCATGGCGCCCGTCTCCGTCTGCCACCAGGTGTCCACCACGGGGGTGCGCTCGCCGCCGATGTGCTTGCGGTACCAGACCCATGCCTCGGGGTTGATGGGCTCGCCCACCGAACCCAGCACCCGCAGGCTGGAGAGGTCGAACCGGGCGGGAATGTCGTCGCCCCACTTCATGCAGGTGCGGATCGCGGTGGGCGCGGTGTACAGGATGGTGACCCCGTACTTCTCGACGATCTCCCACCAGCGGCCGTTGTGGGGGGTGTTGGGGGTGCCCTCGTAGAGCACCTCCGTCGCGCCGTTGGCCAGCGGGCCGTAGACGATGTACGAGTGGCCCGTGACCCAACCGATGTCGGCGGTACACCAGTAGACGTCCGTCTCCGGCTTGAGGTCGAAGACGGCGTGGTGGGTGTACGCGGTCTGGGTGAGGTAGCCGCCGGTGGTGTGCAGGATGCCCTTGGGCTTACCGGTGGTGCCCGAGGTGTAGAGGATGTAGAGCGGGTGTTCGGCGTCGAAGGCCTCGGGGGTGTGCTCCTCGGACTGACGGCCCACCACCTCGTGCCACCACAGGTCGCGGCCCTCGGTCCAGGGGATGTCCTGGCCGGTGCGGCGCACCACCACGACGCTGCGCACCTTGGCGGCGCCGGGGCGGGTGAGGGCCTCGTCCACGGTGGGCTTGAGCGCCGACGGGGCGCCTCGGCGGTAGCCGCCGTCGGAGGTGATCACCACCCGCGCGTCGCCGTCCTCGATCCGGGTGGCCAGGGCGTCGGCGGAGAAGGCGCCGAAGACCACCGAATGCGGGGCACCGATCCGGGCGCAGGCCAGCATCGCGACCACGGCCTCGGGGATCATCGGCATATAGATGGCGACCCGGTCGCCGGTGGCGACCCCGAGCTCGATCAGCGCGTTGGCCGCCTGCGACACCTCGCGCTGCAGCTCCGCATAGGTGATGGCGCGGGAGTCCCCGGGCTCGCCCTCGAAGTGGATGGCGACGCGGTCGCCGTTGCCCGCCTCGACATGGCGGTCCACGCAGTTGTAGGCGACATTGAGCTTGCCGTCCGCGAACCATTTGGCGAAGGGCGGGTTGGACCAGTCCAGCGTCTCGGTGGGCTCCTGCGCCCAGCTCAGCCTCTGTGCCTGCTCCGCCCAGAATCCCAGCCGGTCCTCGGCCGCCGCGTCATAGGCGGCCGCGGTCACATTGGCTCCCGCGACCACCTCGGCGGGAGGCGCGAACCTCCGGCTCTCCGTCATGAGGTTGGCCAGGCTCTCGTTACTCACAACGCCTCCTTGTTCGCCCCGCCACGGTCAGCGGCCGGTGTCACCGCCGTCCGGGGTGACGATGCGAACGAGTCGGCCAGGACAGACGGCCAGGCGCCCGTCGCCACGGCAGTCTCCCGCACGGCGTCAATTGTGTCCCAGAGCACACCCCATCAGTCCCACCCATCTTTGACAAGGCCATCCGTACGCAGCGCGATGAACGGTCAGCCGCTGCGACGAACGGGCGTCGGGCCGCCGTTCGGTGACACTCGTGGCGCCCCTGAGCCGGCCACCTCCGGCCGCACCGCCAGGAACACGGGAGCCCGGGCTCCGCCGTGGTCCAGGACATAGGCCTGGGCCCGGCCGACATGGAAGTACATGCCGCGCAGCTCCAATGTGCCCTCGGCCACCCGCTGGGCCACCCGCTCGTAGCGCCCCAGATGCTCCAGCTGCTGCATCACGTTGCCGAGGCAGAGCGCTTCCAGCGGATCCGACTCCTGACCGTCGTCCAGCCCGGGCGGGGCGCCGGCGGACAGCCGCTCCAGGCTGGGGCGCGCATGCGACAGCCAGCGGCCGAGCGATCCGGGGGGCGCGGACCGCTGCCCCTGGTGCACCGTGTGCAGGGCGCGCATGGCACCGCAGCCGGAGTGCCCACAGACGGTGATGCTGGTGACGCCCAACTCGGTGAGCGCGTACTCGATGGCGGCGCCGACGGAGTCGTCCCCGGACTCCGTGCCCGGTGGCGGCACCAGATTTCCGATGTTGCGCACGGTGAAGAGATCGCCCGGGCCGCTGGAGGTGATCATGCTGGTGACCAGGCGGGAGTCGGCGCAGGTCAGAAAGAGCTGGCTGGGGCGTTGCCCCTCGCGTTCGAGCCGGGCCAGCTCCCTGCGGACCACCGGCGCCGTTCGGCGTTGGAAGTTCCGCAGGCCACCGAGCAGTTGGTCCGGCGACTTCCGGGGGGAGTCGACCGTGCATGCCTCGCCCTCGCCGGCGGTGCAGCGGTGGTTGCGCCAGGACTGCCAGGGCGGGCAGTGGTGCCGAGGCGTCAACTCGCCCCTGGGCTGGGCCAGCTCGCCCGGAAGCTCGACCGTCCCGCCCTGGGAGCGGTGGGCGGCACACCAGTCGTGCAGGGTCTCGTAGGCCGCGTGGTCGATAAAGGTGCTGTCGCACTCGACCGTCACCCGGGCCCGCTCGGGGAGCTGGGTCAGCACCCTGGTCAGCCTGGGGACGGCGAGGAACGTCAGCTGGCCGCGCACCCGCACCTGATGGGAGCCGTCCGGAAGCAGTTCCTGGCTGATCCTGGTGTGTGTCAGCCGGTGCAGTGAGACGGCAACCGCCATCGCGATGCCGATCCCGACCCCCTCCAGCACTCCGAACAGCGTGACCCCGACGGCCGTGGCCGCGTAGACCAGCACCTCGCGATGCTTGGTGACGCTGCGGATATGGGTGATGTTCACCATCTGGATGCCGACCACCATCACCAGGGCGGCCAGGGCGGCCAGCGGGATCTGCTCCAGCAGCCCGACCAGCAGGCCCGTCGCCAGCAGGATCCAGCAGCCGTGCAGGATCGTGGACCGACGGCTGACCGCGCCGGCCGCCACATTGGCCGCGCTGCGCACCGCCACTCCCGTCACCGGCAGGCCGCCGAGCGAGCCGGAGACCACGTTGGCGAAGCCCTGCCCGCGCAGCTCCCGATCGAGATCGGCTCTGGGCACCCGGACGCCGCCGGCTCGCTGCCTGGCGGCCGCCAGCTTGTCCACGGCGACGGCGGAGAGCAGCGACTCCACGCTGGCCACCAGCGTGATCGTGAGCACGGCGGCCAACAGGCCGAGCACCGGCCCGTCGGGCAGCTGCGGCAGCGCATGGCTGCTCCACGACGGCAGATCCACCCGGGGCACACGCAGGGACACCAGCCAGGAGACGAGCGTGGCCAGCACCACTGCGGCCAGCGCGGCCGGGAGGGCTCTGCGCGTCAGCCCGCCGGCCCGGCCGGGCAGCCGGGGCCAGAGCAGCAGCACCGCCACCGTCAGTCCGCCGATGGTCAGCGGTGCCAGCTGTGGATCGACCAACTGCCCCGGCAGATCGGCGAGATTGTCGATCGCGGAACTCTCCGGCTCACCGCCCAGCACGATATGCAGTTGGGAGAGGGCGATCGTGGCCCCGATGCCGGCGAGCATCCCGTGCACGATGGCCGGGCTGACCATCAGGGCGGATCGGGCCACGCGCAGGGCGGAGAGCGCGAGCTGGCTGAGGCCGGCCAGCGCGGTGATGGCGCAGGTGGTGCGCCAGCCGTACTGCTGGATGAGATCGGCCGTGATCACCGTGAGCCCGGCGGCCGGGCCGCTGACCTGGAGGGGAGCGCCACCCAGGGCGCCCACCAGGATGCCACCGACCGCCGCCGCCACCAGCCCCGCCTGGAGCGGGGCGCCGGTGGCCAGCGCGATGCCGAGGGAGAGCGGCAGCGCGATCAGGAAGACGGAGATCGAGGCGGAGAAGTCGGCCCGGCGGCGCTCGGCGGGCGATGCGCCGGACGGCGGCGGGGCCCCGGCCGGCCGTTGCTGCTCGGCCGGTGGCTCCTGACCGGGCGGCGGCCCGGACGCGCCGGGCGGGGGGATGGGCGCGGACTTGTCGTTCGGCTGGGTCGAGTCGGGAGTGGGGGCGCAGGCGGACATTTCCGTCTCCGTCCGTGAGGGGAGAAAACCCCGGCGTTACTGGTGTTATGGCATTTACCAAGGCTTGGTAAATGAAGAGTAATGCCACGCAAAGGCCCGTACTAGAGCGCGACCTCGTTTAGCCGTCGAATTACTCCGAAGGAGCGAAAAAGTCATGGGAACCGCTTGTCATACAAACATCTCTAAGGATGAGAGGAAGAGTTTGCGGCGATGCATCGCGAACCGGACAAACCGCTGCGTGATCAACGGGAGGACGCAAGGTGGCCTCACATACGACAAGACTGACGGCGACCCTGGTGGCGATGGGCGCGCTGGCCCTGGGGGTGGCGAGCTGCTCCGCCGAGAACGGGTCGGACCCGGGCCGGGACAGGGGCGGCGACCAGCAGGAACCCGGTCCGGACGGGGGTGGCGACCCGGGCCCGGACCCCGACGGGGACGATGCCGGAGCCGCGCCCCAACTCATCGGCGACGGCTCCACCGCGCTGACCGGCCCCCAGCCCGGCCAGCCGCCGCCGCCCGAGCCGCTGGCACCGGGTGAGGAGCCGCCACAGTTCGTGGTTTTCTCCTGGGACGGCGCCGGCGAGGACGGAAACGAGCTCTTCTCCCGATTCCGCGATATCGGTGAGGAGTACGACGCCGACATGACGTTCTTCCTCTCGGGTATCTATCTGCTGCCGGAGAGCGAGCGCCTGCGCTACGAGCCGCCCGGCCATGTGCCCGGCGCCTCCGACATCGGCTATCTCTCCGACGAACACATCGCCGACACCCTCGACCAGCTGCGGCTCGCCTGGCAGGAGGGCAACGAGATCGGCACCCACTTCAACGGCCACTTCTGCGGACCGACGGGCGTGGCCAGCTGGTCGGTCGACGACTGGCGCAGCGAGATCGAACAGGCCAAGTGGATGGTGCAGAACTGGCGCAGCACCACGGGGTTGACGGACGCCGACCCACTGCCGTTCGACTACGACGAGGAGCTGGTCGGCGGTCGCGCGCCCTGCCTGGAAGGCCAGGAGAACCTGCTGCCGGCCGCCGCCGAGATGGGCTTCCGCTACGACTCCAGCGGCAATTCCCTCCAGGTCTGGCCCCAGCAGCGGAACGGGGTCTGGGACATCTCGCTGCAGTCCGTCCCGATGCCGGGGCGGAGCTTCGAGACCCTCTCCATGGACTACAACTTCATGGTCAACCAGTCCGGCCCCGAGAGCGGCGACCCCGCCATGTGGCCCACCTGGCAGGCCCAGATGCACGACGGGCTGATCGCCGCCTTCGACCGCGCCAACGACGGCAACCGCGCGCCGCTGATCATCGGCAACCACTTCAACCAGTGGAACGGCGGCATCTATATGGACGCGGTGGCGGATGTGATCACCGAGCTGTGCCCACGCGAGGGCGTGGAGTGCGTGTCCTTCCGGCAGCTGGTCGACTGGCTGGACGCCCAGGATCCCGAGGTGCTGGAACGACTGCGCGGCCTGGGTGTGGGGGAGGCCCCGCCCGGCGGCTGGGAGACCTTCCTGGCCGACTGACCCCCGAGCCGGCCGATGGGATCAGGCCGGCTGCGGGCTGTTCGCCTCCGACAACACGAAACCGGGGTCCACCTGCGCCGCCAGGTCGGCCCCGGTTCGGTCGTTGCCCCAGCTCGCCGCGTTCTTCAGATGGAAGTGCACCATCTGTTGGGTGTAGCGCTCCCAGTCCCGGTCCGGATAACTGGCGTCCGCCGCGCGGTACATGGCGTCGAGCGCCGACTCGCTGGCCTCCCCCAGCTCGGCGAACGGGCGCCGCACCCCGCGCTCCAACGCCCTGACCCAGTCCGAGTGCCCCAGCGTGACGAGCAGGTCGTCCCCGATCTCGCTCCGCAGGAACGCGAGATCGTCAGGACCCTGCACCTTGTTCCCGATGACCCGCAGCGCCACCCCGTAGTCCCGGGCGTAGTCGCGGTACTGCCGGTAGACGGAGACCCCCTTGCGGGTGGGCTCGGCGACCAGGAAGGTCATGTCGAACCGGGTGAAGAGCCCGGAGGCGAACGAATCGCTGCCGGCCGTCATGTCCACCACCAGATACTCGTCGCGCCCGTCCACCAGGTGGTTGAGGCACAGCTCGACCGCGCCGGTCTTGGAGTGGTAGCAGGCGACGCCGAGGTCGTCGGCCGTGAACGGGCCGGTGGCCAGCAGTCGCGCGGCGCCGTCGTCCAGGGGCACGGTCCTGGCGCACGCGGCGAACACCGGATTCTCCTCGGCAAGCCGCAGCAGCCGCGAGCCGGCCCCCGGCGGGGTCGTCTTGATCATGGTCTCCGCCGACTGGATGCGGGGGTTGTCACCGCGCAGATAGTCCTTGATCAGCGGGAGTCGGGCGCCGAGCGGGGGAAGGGCCGCGGCCTCCTCGTCGGTCAGGCCGAGCGCCACCCCGAGATGCTGGTTGATATCGGCGTCCACTGCGGTCACCGGGACGCGTCGCGCGGCCAGATACCGGACGAACAGCGAGGACAGCGTGGTCTTGCCGCTGCCTCCCTTGCCTACGAAAGCGATCTTCATGTTCATTAGCGTAGTGGTGGCCGAGGGGTGCCCCGACGCACGGAGTGAAGAAGTCCACTCGAACGAGTCGACGATGATCGCTGGACTCGGCCTAGGCTTCGGTGCTATGAGCCCCGGACCCACCTCCGATTCCCAGACCGCCGAGCCCGCCTCTCCGCCCGCCGCCCCGTCGGCCGATCCCCTGGCCGCGCTGGCCGAACTGCCCGGCGTGCCCGCGGCCGTGGCCGGCGTCCGGGAAGCGGTGGACGCCATCTACGGCCACCGTGTGATGCGCCGCCGCAGCCCCGAGGTGTCGGCCGAGGCCGCGCTGCGCGGCGCCCGCGCCTCCGCCGCGCTGGCCGGCGCGGACTGGCCGCTGGAGGAGGTGCGGCGCCGAAGCGACTTCGGCGCGACGGACGACGCGCGAACGGTCGGGGCCGCGCTGCGGCTGACCGCCGAGGCGGGGGAGTCGCTGTCGATCTGGCGGTCGTCCCCGCTGCGGGTGCTCGCCCGTCTCCATCTGGTGGCCGCCGCCGAACCGGCGCCGCGGGCGACGCCGGACTCGGTCGGCCGCCCCCGGGTGGCCGGGGAGGCCGTCGCGGAGCCGGCGCTCGCCGAGCTGCCGACGGCCCCGGAGGCCGAGGAGGTCGCGGCCCGGCTGGAGGCCCTGAGCCGTCTGGTGGTCGCCGGCTCCTCGGCGCCCGCCCTGGTGCTTGCCGCCATCGTGCAGGGCGAACTCCTGGCGCTGCGCCCGTTCGTCACCCACAACGGGCTGGTCGCCAGGGCCGCGGCGCGGGTGGTGCTGGTGGGGGGCGGACTGGATCCCAAGGCGGTGACCCCGGCCGAGCTGGGGCACGCGGAACAGGGGCGCGACACCTATCTGGACGCGCTGGGCGGCTATCTCGCCGGCACCCCGGCCGGGGTCGCCGGCTGGATCGCGCACTGCGCCCGTGCGGTGGAGCTGGGCGCGCGGGAGTCGACGGCGGTCTGCGAGGCGCTGCAGCGCGGCGCGGCCTGACGCCATGGTGTCCGCGCGGGGCCGCCGGCCGGATCAGACGAGGGCCCGGGCGGCGCCCCTGCGACGGTTGGCATACCACCACACCAACCCACCGGCGGTGGCCGCCGCCACCGCGGCCGTCGCCACCAGCGCCGGCCGGGAGGGCATGCCGAGGGACGGAACCCGCTGGCGCAGCCGCACCGGTCGCTCGAACGTCAGCACCGGCCACTCCCGGCTCGCCGCTTCCTTGCGCAGCGCCCGGTCGGGATTGACCGCGTGCGGATGCCCGACCGACTGAAGCATCGGCAGATCGGTGACCGAGTCGCTGTAGGCGTAGCAACGTTCCAGGTCGTAGCCCTCGGACGCGGCCAGCTCGGCGATCGCCTCCGCCTTGGTGGGGCCGTAGGCGTAGTACTCGACCTCGCCCGTGTAGCAGCCGTCCGCCTCGACCATCCGCGTCGCCACCACCCGGTCGGCGCCCAGCAGTTCGCCGATGGGCTCCACCACCTCGGACCCGGACGTGCTGACGATCACCACATCCCGGCCGGCCGCGTGGTGCCGCTCGATCAGCGAGGCCGCCTCGTCGTAGATGATCGGATCGATGACCTGGTGCAGCGCCTCGGCCACGATCTCCCTGACCTGTTGCACGTTCCAGCCGCGACAGAGCGCTGACAGATACTCGCGCATCCGCTCCGTCTGCTCGTGGTCGGCCCCGCCCAGCAGATAGAGGAACTGGGCGTAGGCGGTGCGGAGTACGGCACGTCGGTTGATCAGCCCGCCCTGGTAGAAGGACCTGCTGAAGGTGACCGCGCTCGACTTCGCGATGACGGTCTTGTCGAGATCGAAGAACGCGGCGGTGCGGGGCTGCGGCAGGTTATCCACGCCCCGAGCATAAGGGCCCGCCATTCGGCGTACCCTGGGGCGCGTGGGTTTGCCTGAGAGGGCTCTCGGGTACACCATGGAAGTCACGGATCGTTCGCGACCGTGCTAACCCGGCCCGGCTCCTCCCCCCCCGAGTCGGCCGTGGAAGACGACCCCCGCTCTCCCCCCCGGCGGGGGTCGTCGCCTGTCCGGATGCATTTCCGCGGGTCAGGGCCTTGTGTCGGCTGCTGGATCGACAATGAACGGCTCCTCTCCGCTCCGCCGCCGTGTGGCATGCCCAGGTGAATCTCCTCCGGCGGGCATCCCCCACATGGTAACTCTCCGTGTTGGTTTGCTCTCGGCGCACGCCCGATGTCCTTCGTGCGGGTGACGGACTTTTCCACAGTGGCCTGGTTATCCACAGATTTGAGCCGGGATCCCCATGACTGCCCGGATCGCGTCACCGTGGGGGCGTGTTGTCCAGGCGCGCTCGGCAACGGTCCGGGCGCCCGACGCGAAGGGGCTTGGTCATGGCCGATTCCGATTCCATTCTGATCCTCACCGAGGACGAGAGAGTCCTCGACGATCTGCTGCGTCTGTGCGCCGCCGCCGGCGCTGAGGCCGAGGTGGTGCACGGCCCGGCGCCGTCCGTCGCCCAGTGGCTGCGGGCGCCGCTGGTGCTGATCGGGGAGGATCGCGTCCGCGCCCATCCCCGGGGAGCCCGATGGCCCTCCAGGCGCGAGGGGGTGCTGCTGGTCGGCACGGATCTGGGCGACCACACCGTCTGGGCCAGAGGCGTGGAGATCGGCGTCGAACAGGTGCTGCGGCTGCCCGACGACGAGTCACGGCTGGGCGAGCGCATCGCCGACGCCGTCGAGCGCCCGGGCCAACCGGCGCTCACAATCGGGGTGTTGGGCGGCCGAGGGGGCGCCGGCGCCTCCTCGTTGGCCTGTGCGCTCGCGGTCACGGCGGCCCGCCAGGGGCATCGCAGCGTGCTGGTGGACGCCGATCCCCTGGGCGGCGGTCTGGACGTCCTGTTCGGCGGGGAGCGGACGCCCGGCTCCCGATGGCCCGCCTTCGTCTCCGCCAGAGGCCGCCTCTCCGGGGCCGCGCTCGACGAGGCGCTGCCCACGCTGCACGGCGTCCACGTGCTCAGCTGGGATCGGCGAAGCGGCGTCCGGGTGCCGGTCGAGGCGATGCGGTCGGTGCTGTCCTCGGCGCGCAGGGGCGGTGGCGTGCTGGTCCTCGATCTGCCCCGCGCCGTGGACGAGAGTGCCGCCGAGGCACTGACCCGGCTGGATCTCGGACTGCTCGTGGTCCCCGGCGAGCTCCGGGCGATGGCGGCCGGGCGCCGCGTGGTGGGCGCCGCGGGGGCGCTGGTGCGGGATCTCCGGCTGGTGGCCAGGAGGCGCGCGGCCGACGGACTGCCGGGCGCAGAGCTGGCCAAGTTGCTGAGTCTCCCGCTGGCCGGTGAGGTGCCGGACGAGCGGGGGCTGTCCACGGCCGCCGAGATGGGGGAGCCGCCGGGAGCCAACCCCCAGGGTGTGCTCGCCACCTTCTGCGCCGGTCTGCTCGACCGCGTTCTGCCCACCGCGGGGGTCGGCGCATGACCGGCTCCGACATCTTCGCCGAGGCGGTCGGGCACCCGGCCGAGCTGTCCGGCGGCGCCGAGCATCCGCCGCCGACCGGCCCGCCCCCGCCGCGTGCCTCGCTGGCGCTGCCCGAACCGCCGGATCTGCCCGAGCTGTTGGACGCGGTGCGGCTCCGGCTGGCCGAGGAGGGCGCCGAGCCGACGCCGGGCCGGGTGGCGGCCGCGCTCCGCGCCGACGGGCGGCTCCTGGGCGACAGCGCGGTGCTCTCCGTGGTGCGGGCGCTGCGCTGCGAGCTGGTCGGCGCCGGTCCGCTCCAGCCGCTGCTCGCCGCTCCCGAGGTCACCGATGTGCTGGTCAACGGCCCCGACGAGGTATGGCTCGACCGGGGGCGTGGGCTGGAGCGGGCGCCCGTCCGGTTTCCCGACGCGGCGGCCATCCGCCGCCTCGCGCAGCGGCTGGCCGCCACGGCCGGCCGGCGGTTGGACGATGCCAGGCCCTGGGTGGACGCGAGGCTGCCCGACGGCACCCGGATGCACGCGGTGCTGCCGCCGGTGGCCGTCGGCATGCCCTGCCTGTCGCTGCGCGTGGTCCGCCACCGCCCGTTCACTCTCGCGGAGTTGACCCGGCAGGGCACGCTGCCGCCCGGCGGTGAGCGGGTGCTGCGTGCCGTGCTGGCGGCCCGGCTCTCCTTCCTCGTCACGGGCGGCACCGGCTCCGGCAAGAGCACCCTGCTGGCCTCCCTCCTCGGCCTGGTCCCGGGCCGGGAGCGGGTGGTGCTGGTCGAGGACTCCGCCGAGCTGCGGCCCAACCACCCGCATGTCGTCAGGCTGGAGACCCGCCCGGCCAACCAGGAGGGCGCCGGCCTGGTCACCCTGCGAGATCTGGTGCGCCAGGCGCTGCGCATGCGGCCCGACCGGCTGGTGGTGGGCGAGGTGCGCGGGGCCGAGGTGACGGAGCTGCTCAGCGCCCTCAACACCGGGCACGACGGCGGATGCACGTTGCACGCCAACGCCGCCGCTGATGTGCCGGCCCGCCTTGAGGCCCTTGGGAGCGCCGCAGGGCTGCCCAGAGCGGCCCTGCACAGTCAGCTGGCGGCGGCGCTGTCCGTGGTCTTCCACCTCGTCAGGGACCACTCCTCGGGCCGCCGTGGCCTCGCCGAGATCCACCTGCTGCGGCAGGGCGGCGACGGCCTGGTGCATACGGTGCCCGCCGCCCGCTGGGAGGCCGGGAGCCTGGTCAGGGAAGCCGGTTGGGAGAGGCTGTCCGGCCTCTGCGCGCGCGGCGGGGGCGAGCCGCTGTGATCGGGCAGATGGCCCAGTTCAGCACGGCGTTGTGCGCGGGCGCAGGGGCCTGGCTGCTGACGGGGGCCAACCACCGGGCGGGCGCGGCCCGGCTGCGCGCCGCGCTGCGCGAGCCGGCCCCGCCCCCGCCGCGCCGCTGGCGCCGCCGCCCGCGGTGGCCGGAGTCGGACACCTGGGGTGTGCTGGGCTGCTGCGTCGCGGCAGGTGCGCTGTTGGCCCTCGGCGGCCGGTCGCCGCTGCCGCTCCTCGCCGCCGTGCTGGCGACCCCGCTGGCGCTGCGCTGGTGGCGACGCCGACGCGCCCTGCAGGAGGCCGAACGGCGGCGGGACGCGGTGGTGGACTTCTGCGCCGTGCTCGCCGGGGAGGTGCGGGCCGGCCGGCCCGCCGGCCAGGCCCTGATCGCCTCCGGGCCGGCCGAGTTGGGCACGGCGGCGGGCGCGCTGTTCGCCGCGGCGCGGTATGGCGGCGATGTGCCGGCGGCCCTGCGGTCGGCCGCGCGTCAGCCGGGCGCCGAGGGCCTTGGCGGTGTCGCGGCCTGCTGGGAGGTCGCCGTGGAGGGCGGCGCCTCGCTTGCCGCCGGGCTTGAGCGGGTGGCCGCGGCCCTCCGCGCCGAGCGCGATCAGGAGGAGGAGCTGCGCGCCCAGTTGGCCGGCCCACGGGCCTCGGCTCTGGTGCTGGCCGCGCTGCCGCTGTTCGGCCTGCTGTTGGGGGCGTCCATGGGAGTGGCGCCGCTTCAGGTGCTGTTGGGCACGCCGCTCGGATTCGCCTGCCTCGGCGCGGGCGCGCTGCTGGAGTGGGCCGGCGTGGCGTGGGTCGGCGCCATCGTCCGGTCGGCGGAACGGGCCGCGCGATGACCGCCGAGTTGGCGCGTGGCTGGCTCACCCTCGGGTTGCTGGCGCTGGCCATGCCGGTGGCGATCAGCGAGGTGAGGTGGCGCCTGCGGCTGCGCGACCGGCTGGCGGCCCTGTGTGGTCGGCCGGTGGCCGCGCGCCGCTGGCGGCCCGGCTGGGCCGGCGCCGGCGGGCGCGAACCGCCCGATGGCGCGCTTCCTCTCGCCACCGAGCTGCTTGCCGCCTGCCTGGCCGCCGGCGCCGAGCCGGCCGTCGCGGCGCGGGCGGTGGGGGCCTCGATCGAAGGTCCGGTCGGGGCCGCGCTCAGCCGTGCGGCCGCGGAGCTGCGGCTCGGCGGCGAACCGGCCGTGGTCTGGGCCAGATTGGGTGAGCTTCCCGGCGCCGGCAGGCTCGCGAGGCGGCTGGAGTTGGCGGATGTCAGCGGCGCTCCCGTGGTCGGGGCGGTGGCGGCCGAGGCCGCCGATGCCCGAGCCGGGCTCCGCCGGCTGGCCCAGTCGCGGGCCCGGCGCGCCGGGGTCCTGGTCACCGCCCCGCTGGGGCTCTGCTTTCTGCCGGCCTTCCTGCTCATCGGGCTGGCCCCGGTGGTGCTCGGCCTGGCCCGGGAGCTGATCTGACCGATGCGCACCCACCCCCGTGCGGCAAGCCCGCGCGCCGCGCCCCGCCGTCACCCGTCACCCCTCACCCGTCACAACACCCGACCCCCCACCGACGCGTCACCAGCGAACAGGAACAGCCATGAAGAACGCCTCGTCGCACACCCTCAGGAGCCTTGCGCAACCCCGGCTTCGGGACCTGGGGATGAGCACCGCCGAGTACGCCATCGGCACCATCGCCGCCGCGATGTTCGCCGCCGGGCTGTACAAGATCGCCAACTCGGAGGTGGTGAGTGATGCCCTGCGCCACCTGGTCGAGCGGGCGCTCGTCGCGCCGCAGTGATCGCGGCTATGTCACGGTCGAGACGGCGCTGGCCATCCCGGTGCTGGTGCTGCTCCTCGCGGCCCTGCTGGGCGCGTTGGGCGTGGTCGCCGCGCAGTACCGGTGCCAGGACGGCGCCCGGGCGGCGGCAAGGGCCGCCGCCAGGGGCGAGCCGGCCGAGGTGGTGCTGGAGGTCGCCCGACGCGCGGCGCCCAGCGGGGCGCGGGTGCAAACGGCCCAGGAGGGAGATCTCCACCGGGTGTCGGTCACCGCGCCGGCCCTCGGCGCCGAGCTGCTGGGGTTCGACGTGGTGGGGGAGGCGGTGGCCCGTGCGGAGCCGCGCTGAGCCCGCCGATCGCGGTAGCTCCACGGTCTGGGCGGCGGTGATCTCCGTGCTGATGTGCCTGCTCTTCGGCGCCGTGCTGACTCTCCAACAGGCGCTGACGGCACGACACCGAGCCGCGACGGCAGCCGATCTGGCGGCGCTGGCCGCCGCCGACCACTCCACCGGCGGTCCGGTCCTGGCCTGCGGCGCCGCCGGGCGGGTCGCCCGGGCGCAGGGCGCCAGGCTGGTGCGTTGTCATCTGGTGGCCGAGGTCGCGGATCTCACGGTCGAGGCCGAGGCCGGGCTCCGCACGGCCCGGGTCCGGGCGCGAGCCGCCCCCGCCGGCGTCCCCGATCCGGCGGCCCCGGGCCGGGCCACCGGGGCGTCGACACCGCTAGGGCAGGTCCGGCTCGCCCCGCAGCAGCCGGGTCAACACCCGCAGCGCGCCGGCCTTGTGGAGCGGTTCGTTCCCGTTCCCGCACTTCGGCGACTGGATGCAGGAGGGACACCCGGTCTCGCACTCGCAGGCGGCGATCGCGTCCCTGGTGGCGGCCAACCACCGCCCGGCGGTGTGGAACGCCCGCTCGGCGAAGCCGGCGCCGCCCGGATGCCCGTCGTGCACGAACACCGTGGGCAGCGCGGTGTCGGGGTGCAGCGCGGTGGACACACCGCCGATGTCCCAGCGGTCGCAGGTGGCGAACAGCGGCAGCATGCCGATCGCCGCGTGCTCCGCCGCGTGCAGGGCACCGGGCAGGATCTCCGGGGTGATCCCGGCCTCCGTGAGCTGGTCCTCCGGCATGGTCCACCACACCGCGCGGGTGCGCAGCGTCCTGGGCGGCAGGTCCAGCCGTGTCTCGCCCAACACCTCGCCGGTGAGCAGCCGACGCCGCAGAAAGGACACCACCTGGCTGGTCACCTCGACGGATCCGAAACACAGCCGGGCCTCGCCCCAGGGGCGGGTGACATCCGTCTCCAGCACGGTCAGCTCGGTGACCTCGCGCGCCGAGGTGGACCAGGGCGGGCTGGACTCCTCGACCAGGGCCACGGAGTCGGTCAGGTCCAGCTCCTGGACGACATAGCTGCGCCCCTGGTGCAGATGGACCGCCCCCCGGTGCACGGCCGTGTGCGCGGCGGCCGAGTCCACCGTGCCCAACAGCCGGCCGGTGCCGGACTCCACCACCCGCACGGGGTCGCCGCCCTGCCCCCTGATGTCCACCAGATCGGCCGGCCGCTCCCGCCGCGTCCAGTACCAGGAGTCGCCCCGCCGGCGCAGCAGGGACCGCTCGGCGAGCTTGGGCAGCAGTTCGGCGGCCATGGGGTCGAACATCGCCGCGTCAGCGGCGAAGTCCGCCTCGGTCAGTGGGGTCTCGGCGGCGGCGGCGCACAGGTGGGGAGCCAGCACATACGGGTTGCCCGGGTCCAGCACGGTGCTCTCCACCGGCTGCCGGAACAGCGCCTCGGGATGGTGCACCAGATAGGTGTCCAACGGGTCGTCACGGGCGATCAGCACGGCCAACGCGCCCTGTCCCCGCCGGCCGGCGCGCCCGGCCTGCTGCCAGAGCGAGGCCCTGGTGCCCGGATAGCCGGCCAGCAGCACGGCGTCGAGCCCCGCGATGTCCACGCCCAGCTCCAGGGCGGTGGTCGCGGCCAGGCCGAGCAACTCCCCCTGGTGCAGGGCCCGCTCCAGCTCCCGCCGCTCCTCCGGCAGATAGCCGCCCCGGTAGGCCGCGACCCGCCCGGCCAGCGCGCGGTCCCTGGCCGCCAGCCGCTCCTGCGCGATCAGCGCGATCAGTTCGGCGCCACGGCGGGAGCGCACGAAGGCGACGGTCCGCACCGCCTCGCCGGCGAGGTCGGTCAGCAGCTCGGCCGCCTCGGCCGTCGCGGTCCGCCGCACCGGGGCGCCCCGCTCGCCACGGCTCTCCGTCAGCGGCGGCTCCCACAGCGCGAACACCAGCTCGCCACGCGGGGAGGTGTCCTCGGTCACCTCGGCGACGGGCAGCCCGGTGAGCCGGGTGGCGGCCGTGCCCGGTTCGGCCGTGGTCGCCGAGGCGAGCAGGAAGACGGGTTCGGCGCCGTAGAGCGCGCAGACCCGGCGCAGCCGGCGCAACACCTGAGCCACATGCGAGCCGAACACCCCGCGATAGACATGGCACTCGTCGATCACCACATAGCGCAGCGCGCGCACGAAGGAGGACCAGCGCCGGTGGGCCGGCAGCAACCCACGATGCAGCATGTCCGGATTGGTCAGCAGCAGGTTCGCGTGCTCCCTGGCCCAGGCGCGCGCCTCGGGCGGGGTGTCCCCGTCGTACACGGCCGGTCGCACCGCCGCGCCCAGTGGGCGCGACAGGCCGCGTATCGCGCGCCACTGGTCGGCGGCCAGGGCCTTGGTCGGTGCCAGGTAGAGCGCGGTCGCGCCCCGCCGGTTGGGCGCCCGCTGCCCGTCGAGCAGCGCGCTGAGCACCGGCACCTGGTAGGTCAGCGACTTGCCCGAGGCGGTTCCGGTGGACACCACCACCGACTCGCCGCGCACCGCGTGCCCGATGGCCTCGGCCTGATGGGCCCAAGGGCGCTCGATGCCGATGGCGCGCAGGGCGGCCAACACCTCGTGGCGGATGTCATCCGGCCAGTCCGCATGGGACTCGACTCGGCCGGGCAGCTGCTCCGTATGAGTGATGCGGAGCGCCCGGTTCCCGGGCCCGCTCAGCCGTGCCAACACCGCGAGCGGGGACCGACTGCGGCCGTCCGCCTCGGCGGCGTTCGGGGATGGCTGGTAGTGGGGCATGAGGAACGAGTCTGTCACTGGTCCGACGGACAATGGCTGTAAGACGTCGTGCTGGGCATGAGGTAAGTGGTTGAATGCCCTGGCGGCTGCCGATCCATGGGGGGCGACCGCTCGTTAGCAAGGTGCTGGAGGACGATCCGTGGACCTGTCCCTTTCGACCCGAACCGTTGGCGACCGTACGGTTGTCGAGGTCGGTGGCGAGATCGACGTATACACCGCGCCCAAACTGCGCGAACAGCTGGTGGAGCTGGTCAACGACGGCAACCACCACCTCGTGGTGGACATGGAGCGCGTTGACTTCTTGGACTCCACGGGGCTCGGCGTGCTGGTTGGTGGCCTGAAGCGAGTACGGGCCCAGGAGGGCTCGCTGCGCCTGGTGTGCAATCAGGAACGCATTCTCAAGATCTTCCGGATCACGGGCCTCACCAAGGTCTTCCCGATCCATGAGTCGGTGGATGAGGCGATCGCCGCCACTGACTGAGACGTGTCGCGAGGTCGCCGACCAGAAGTCCGAGAAAGATCTGCCAGCGAGCCGCCCCGGCCGCGACGGGCTGTTCAGCCGTCGTACGAAGGCCGGGGCGGTCTGTCCGCATCCACCGAGGGGGATGGCATGGCCACCGTGGAACTACGCTTCAGCGCGTCCCCGGAGCATGTGCGCACCGCGCGGCTCGTCGCCGCCGCGGTCGCCAGGCGGGCCGGGGTCGACGAGTCCGTGTTGGACGAGTTGCGCCTCGCCGTGGGCGAGGCGTGCAGTCGCGCGGTGGGCCTGCACGCCATTCATGGCCTGACCAGTCCGGTGAGGGTGGTTCTCACCGAGGGGGAGAAGACGTTCTCCATCGAGGTGGGCGACGACGCGCCCAGCGCGATTCCGGCTCCCCGGGAGTCGTCGGCCAGCGAGGCCGCCGAGGATTCCGACGAGCTGGGGCTGGCCGTGATCAGCGGCCTGGTGGACGATGTCGAGGTCCTTTCCGCCGCCAACGGCGGTCTGATCCGGATGAGCTGGCCGACCGTCACGACGTCTTTCCCCTGACCCCCTGACTCCCCGACCGCTGGTACCGCTCCTCCCCGGCGTGCCTCGCCCGAGGCGACACGCCGGGGTCAGTGTTCGGTTGGTTTCCACCACAGCATGTTCTCGGCGGCACCGGTCACCGGCTCGATGATCTCCCAGCCCTCGACGATCAGCCCGTTGTCGAACCGCCAGATGTCGACCCCCGCGATGCCGGGGCCCGCGTCGGGAAGCCGGCGGCGGGAGTGCATCACCACATGATCCCCGTCGCCCAGCAGCTGGTGGATCTCGACCAGCAGCTCGGTCATCGGCACCGCGCGGACGGCGGCGAGCCATTCCGCCTTGGTCGACGAGGTCAACCCGGGCCTGTGGTGGATGAAATCCTTGTGCAGCAGCGCTTCGAGCGCGCCGGCATCGCCCGCCCTGACCAGATCCACCAGCGTCCGTTCCACGATGCTCTTGTTCGACGGGCGGCTGCTCGGCGGAGGCGCGTTCTCCCCGCTCAGGTTCTCCCCGCTCAGGTTCTCCGTGCTCAAGTTCCCCGTGCTCGGGTTCTGTGTGCTCATGGACGGAGTGTTTCCGCCGGGTGCGGGGGATGTCGATGAACTCCGGTTTCATGGCGTCCGGCGCCACCGTGAGTAGCCTGGACGATCGTGAACACCGTGGGGGAGCTGTTGCGGCAGTGGCGGCACCGTCGGCGACTGAGTCAGCTCGATCTCGCGATCGCCGCCGATGTGTCGGCCCGTCATGTGAGCCTGGTGGAGACCGGCAGGTCCAACCCCAGCGCCGAGATGGTCCTCCGGCTCGCGGATCAGCTCGATGTCCCGTTGCGAGACCGCAATCGGCTGTTGCTCGCCGCCGGTTTCGCGCCCCGGTACGCCGAGCGGTCGCTCGACGGCGAGGCGCTGTCGGCGGCCAGGGAGGCACTCGGCCGGGTGATCAGCGCGCATGAGCCGTACCCGGCGGTGGTCTTCGACCGCCGGTGGGACATCGTGATGACCAATCGCGCCGTGCGGCCGTTCTTCGCCCGGGTCGCTCCCGAACTGCTGCGACCGCCCGTCAACTTCGCGCGTCTCGGGCTCGATCCACGCGGGTTCGCCCCGCATATCGTCAATCTGGCCGAGGTGCGCGCCGTGTTCCGCACCCGGATCGCGCGTCAGCTCGCCGTCGCTCCCGACGCCCGCCTCACCGCGCTGTACGAGGAGCTGCTGGGGGACGAACCGGGCGAGGCGGCCGCGCGGCGTGGCGCGTCCGATGTCGTGATCCCGATGATCTTCCGTTTCGACGGGCGGGAACTGCGACTGTTCTCGACGATCACCACGTTCGGCACGCCGCTGGACATCACGCTGGACGAGGTCGCCGTCGAGTCGTACTACCCGGCGGACGACGAGACCGCCGCCTACTTCGCCGAGCCGGCGGGCGGATCCCCGGCGCGCTGATCAGGAGATTCGCCTCCGATCTCGCCGGCGGCCCGCCTTTTGGATCTTCCTTTTCGATCTTCCCCGCCGGGCCCGTAATTCTCGCCCGTTTATCGATCTTTATCGATCTTCCCCGAACCGGCCGATCTTTTCGTCTCCTCCTCTGTGCCGGTTCGGTTTCTCTCTCTACACTCCCGCCACGTCTGTCTGTTTTCCGGATCACGCCTGAGCGTCAAGGAGGACGAATGGCACATCCCCATGTCATGCAGGCAGCTGACGCCGTCGAACTCACCAGTGGAAACCGCGTCCTCGTCCTGCTGATTGCGGTGGTCGCCCTGGCCGCGCTGGGCCTGGCGGTCGTGCTGGTGCGGCAGGTGCTCGCCGCGCAGGAGGGCACGGACAACATGCGGCGGATCGCCGCCGCGGTTCAGGAGGGTGCCAACGCCTATCTCGCCCGACAACTCCGCACACTCGCGGGGTTCGCGGTCGTCGTGGTGTTTCTGCTGTTGCTTCTCCCGGCCGACGACTGGAACGAACGCATCGGCCGATCACTGTTCTTCGTGGTCGGCGCGGCATTCTCCGCCGGCACCGGTTATCTCGGAATGTGGTTGGCGGTGCGGAGCAATGTCCGTGTGGCGGCTGCTGCACGTGAGGCCGGCGAAAAGGATCTTATTTCGGTGCGGCACCAGGCGATGCGCATCGCGTTTCGCACCGGTGGCGTCGTCGGAATGTGCACGGTCGGCCTTGGACTGCTGGGTGCCGCCTGTGTGGTGCTGGTGTACACGGCCGACGCGCCCAAGGTGTTGGAGGGTTTCGGCCTGGGCGCCGCGCTGATCGCGATGTTCATGAGGGTCGGCGGCGGCATCTTCACCAAGGCCGCCGATGTGGGCGCCGACCTGGTCGGCAAGGTGGAGAAGGGCATCCCCGAGGACGATCCGCGCAACGCCGCCACCATCGCCGACAACGTCGGTGACAATGTGGGCGACTGCGCCGGCATGGCCGCCGACCTCTTCGAGTCCTACGCGGTCACCCTGGTCGCCGCCCTGATCCTGGGCACCGTGGCCTTCGGCGACGCCGGCCTGGCCTACCCGCTGCTCGTCCCGGCGATCGGCGTGCTCACCGCGATGGCCGGGATCTTCCTGGTCGCCCCGCGCCGCTCCGACCGCACCAGCATGACCGCCATCAACCGGGGCTTCTTCCTGTCGGCGGGCATCTCCCTGGTGCTGGTGGCGATAGCGACCTATCTCTACCTCCCCGCCAGCTTCGCCGATCTGGACGGCATCACCGACGCCGAGATCGCGGCACACGACGCCGATCCGAGGCTGTTCGCGCTGACGGCGGTCGCCATCGGGATCGTGCTGGCCGCGCTGATCCAGCAGCTCACCGGCTACTTCACCGAACCCGGCCGGCGTCCGGTGCGGGATATCGGCAAGACGTCCAGGACCGGCCCGGCGACGGTGGTGCTGGCCGGGTTCTCGCTGGGCCTCGAATCCGCCGTCTACACCGCGCTGTTGGTCGGCCTCAGCGTTTACGCCGCGTTCACACTGGCCGGTGGCACCATTATGTTGGCGCTCTTCGCGGTCGCGCTCGCCGGCACCGGGCTGCTCACCACGGTGGGCGTGATCGTGGCGATGGACACGTTCGGCCCGGTCGCCGACAACGCCCAGGGCATCGCCGAGATGTCGGGCGATGTGGAGGGCGAGGGCGCCCAGGTGCTCACCGATCTGGACGCGGTGGGCAACACCACCAAGGCGGTCACCAAGGGCATCGCGATCGCCACCGCGGTGCTGGCGGCGGCGGCGCTCTTCGGCTCCTACCGGGACGCGGTCGCCGAGGCGATCAGGGACGCCGGGCTGACGTTGGAGCAGAGGTCGGCGGAGACGGCCCTGAGCCTGGACATCAGCCAGCCCAACAACCTGGTCGGGCTGATCATGGGCGCGGCCGTGGTCTTCCTCTTCTCCGGGCTGGCCGTCAACGCGGTCTCCCGGTCGGCGGGTTCGGTGGTCTACGAGGTGCGGCGGCAGTTCCGGGAGCACCCGGGGATCATGGACCACACCGAGCAACCCGAGTACGGAAAGGTCGTGGACATCTGCACCAGGGACTCGCTCCGCGAGTTGGCGACCCCGGGGTTGCTTGCCGTGATGGCGCCCATCGCGGTCGGCTTCAGCATGGGCGTCGGCCCGCTGGGCGCCTATCTGGCCGGCGCGATCGGCACCGGCATCCTGATGGCGGTGTTCCTGGCCAACTCCGGTGGCGCCTGGGACAACGCCAAGAAGCTGGTCGAGGACGGTCATCACGGCGGCAAGGGCAGCGAGGCGCATGAGGCGACGGTGATCGGCGACACCATCGGCGACCCGTTCAAGGACACCGCCGGGCCGGCGATCAACCCGCTGCTCAAGGTGATGAACCTGGTGGCGCTGCTGATCGCGCCCGCCGTGATCACGCTCAGCTATGGCGATGACGCGAGTTCCTGGGCGCGCGGGCTGATCGCCGGCGTGGCGGTGGCGGTGATCGTCGTCGCGGTCCAGGTCTCCAGGCGGCGTGGCATCGCGGTGGACGACTCCGAGAGCGAGGCCGGCGAAGCCCCCGGTGCCGGTGCCGATGACGGCGGAGGGGCGGACGGTGGCGCGCCCGGGAGGGTGGAGAATCGGCCAACCACGGGCTGATCCGGCCGCTCGGCGCCCGCCCCCGAGAGGCGGGCGCCGAGCGCGCCGGCTCTGGCAGTCTGGACGACGTGACCCGTGACCAACTCCTCGCCCAGCTCGCCGGATTGCGCCGGGCGCGCGTCGCCGGCCGGCGCGCGCCGCACAAGCCGCTGCTGGTGCTCTGGCTGCTCGGCCGCTTCGCCGCCGACGGCAACACCGAGGTCAGCTATGCCGAGGCCGAGGAGCCGGTGTCCGCGCTGATCAACGACTTCGGGCCGGTCGTGCGTTCCCCGAGCCAGGCCAGGCAGCGCGCCGCGATGCCGTTCGTCCATCTGGAACGGACCCTCTGGGAGCTGCGCGACGACCGCGGCCGGCCGTTGGACTCCGACACGCCCGAGCGCGGATCGGTGCTGCGGGCCCGTGGCGCCAGGGGACGGCTGCGCCCCGAGGTGGAGCTGGCGCTGGCCGAGCCGGGCGCGCTGGCGGCCGCGGTGCGGCTGCTGCTGGAGTCGCACTTCACCCCGTCCATTGAGGAACTGATCGGCGCGGCCGTGGGGTTGGACCTCACCGAGCTGGAGGTGGAGGCGGCCAGGCTGGTCGCGGCCGGGGGCGGGCGGCGCGCCCGGCATTCCGGGTTCGCCGAGGTGGTGCTGCGGGCGTACGCCTACGCCTGCGCCATGTGCGGGTTCGACGGGGCGCTCGGCAGGCGTCCGGTCGGGCTTGAGGCCGCCCATATCCGTTGGCACAGCCAGCAGGGGCCCGATCTGTTGACCAACGGGCTGGCGCTGTGCGCCCTGCACCACACCCTGTTCGACCTGGGCGCGCTGGGGTTGACGGCCGAGGGGCGGGTCCGGGTCTCCGGGCTCTATGTCGCGCGTTCGGCCGCCGGCCGGGCCACCTACGAGCTGGACGGGCGCCCGTTGGCCGAGCCGGTGCCGGGGCAGCCGGGGCCCGGGCGGGCGTTTGTCGCCTGGCACAGCGCGCAGGTCTTCAAGAGCGCCGAGAAGGACCTGGAGGTCACCAGCGGCGAACCCGTCGGCTGACCGGTCCGCCGCCCGACCGTTCCGTCGCCCGTTCAGCCGCCCCGACCGTTCAGCTTCCCGGCGGGGGCTGGTCGACGAGCAGCGCCAGCAGGCCGACCAGCGTGGCGCCGCTGACGATCTCGCGGCGTCTGATCATCTCGCGGACCTCGGACAGCGGCACCCACTCAAGCCGCTCCGCCTCGTTCACCTCGGTGGGCGGGCCGGTCCAGACGGACCGTTCGGCCAGGAAGACATGGTGCTCGGCGTCGGTGATGCCGTTGGCCGGCTCGGCATAGACCAGTGGGCGCAGGCTCTTGGGCCGCCAGCCGGTCTCCTCCTCGGCCTCCCGCGCGGCGGCCTCCTCGGGCGTCTCGCCGTCCTCGATCAGGCCCATCGGCAGTTCCCAGGCCCAGGTGTCCGTGACAAAGCGGTGCCGCCACAGCATCAGCACCCGCCGCTCCTCGTCGAGCAGCACGGTCACCGCGAGATGCCGCAGTTTGATCACATGGTGCTCGTAACGGTGACCGTCGGGCTGCTCCACATCCACCAGCCAGAGGTCGAGCCAGGGATCGTCATAGATCTGCCGCTCACCGTGAATCCGCCACCGCACTGTGCCGCCCCTCCCGCTTCCCGGTCCACCCGCTTCCCGATCTTCTTGCACCAGGGACCCATGTGGCTATAGGACTTATCCGCGTACGGTGCTGCCGGGAGAACGGAGAAACGGACCGTGGTAGAGCGGCCGGAGCGTTCTTTTGACGCCGTGCTCTGCGATCTGGACGGGGTGCTGCGGCACTGGGACCCAGGCGTGATGACCGGCCTGGACGCGGAGTTCGGGCTGCCCAGCGGGGCTCTGTCGGCGGCGGCCTTCCATGCCGACCGGCTCGTTCCCGCGGTCACCGGGGTCACCACGGACGAGGCGTGGCGGGAGGCGGTCGCCGTCCAGCTCACGCCGGCGTGCGGGTCGTCCGAGCGGGCGCGCGCACTGGTCGCGGCGTGGACCGACACCCCCGGATCGGTGGACGGTGAAGCGCTCGCCCTGTTGACGCGGGCCCGCCGGCAGGTGCCGGTGGTCCTTGTGACCAACGCCACCACCCGACTCGACGACGACCTGGCCGCCCTGGGGCTCACCGGCGCGGTGGACGCCGTGGTCAACTCGGCGCGCGAGGGAGTGGCCAAGCCCGATCCCGGGATCTTCCTGGTGGCCGCCGCGCGGGCGGGCGTCGCCGTGGACCGTTGCCTCTTCGTCGACGACACGCTCGGCCATGTGACGGCGGCTCAGCGGTTGGGGATGACCGCCGTGCACCACCGGGGCATCGGCGATCTGCGCGCCGCGCTGCGCCCGGTGACCTCGCGTTGAGCCGCCCGGATCGCCTTGTCAACGGCCCGAGTTGCGGTGCCGACGAGCGTCACGGGGACGCCCGATCCACTCCGCCGGGTGACTGATGCAAATGGCTGCACATCGGGACATGGCTGCCGGCCGTCACTCGGAAGAGGGATGTTCGACGTGTAAGTTCCCGCCCGAGCGGCACGAAGGGACGAGAAACGTGAAGAAGAAGCTCCCGGTGGCACTGTCGGGTTGTGCGGCGTTGGTGTTCACGCTGGCCGCGTGCGGCGGCGACGACAACAACAAGGTCGACGAGTGGGCGCAGAGCGTCTGTGATCAGGTACAGCCCCAGGTGGAGAAGATCCAGCAGGCGAATGTGGCGATCGCGGAGGCCAGCGACGGCAGTCGGACCCCCGAGGAGGTTCAGGAGGCCGATTCCGAGGCGTTCGGGAACATCTCGGACGCCTATGGCTCCCTCGCCGACGCCGTGGACGGCGCCGGCGACCCGCCGGTGGACGACGGCGAGCGGCTGCGCGAGGAGGCCGTCTCCGAACTGCGCGGCATCTCGGACGCCTACGGTGGGCTGCGGGAGACGATGGACGGTCTGGACACCTCGGACCAGGGGCAGTTCGCCGAGGGCCTGCAGGATATCGCCGGCCAGCTTGAGGAGTTGGGCCAGAGCGGTGACGAGGCGCTGAACGAGCTGCAGTCCGGCGAGCTGGGCGAGGCGATGGCCCGTCAGGACGGCTGCCAGAGCCCCTCGTCGCCGGGCGAGGGCGACGACGACGGCGCGCCCACCGAGGGGAACGCCGAGGAGAACACCGAGGGGAACGCCGACGGGGACGCCTCAGCCGAGGAGGACGCCGCGCCCGAGGAGGAAGCGGCGGAGGAGCCCGCCGAGGACGGCGAGGGGGAGTCGGAGGGGGACGCCGATGAGGCCGTGGGGACCGAGACCGGCGCGGAGCCCGAGTCGGACCGTTGACGGACGTTGATCACAATGGTCCGGTGAGCATCCAAGGTCTTCCCGTTTCCGGCCCCGGCACCGCTCGGCTGCGCGAGGCGCTGCGCAAGGCGTCCTTCACCTCCGACGGCGTGCTCGACCTGCTGGGCGCCCCCGCGTACGCGGCGCTCGCGCGGGGCGAATCCGTTCCCGCGCTCCGCGTCACGCTCGGGGACGCCGGCCCGTTGGCCACGCTGATCCAGCTGTTCCTGCTGGGGCGGTCGGTGCCGGCGGCACAGGCGGGCGCCGCCCTGCCCGTGGCGTCGGCGGTCGCGGAGGGCTGGCTGGTGCCGGGCGAGGACGCGGTGGCCGAGACCCTTCGGGCCAGCGTGGACATCCGGCCATACGCGGGCGACGCCGGCGAGGACTGGTGGATCGTCTCCGATCCGGGGCGCGCGGTCGGCGGCGGCGCCGGTGCCCATGGGCAGTCGCGCGACGTGGTGCTCGGCGCCGGCGGCGCGTCCACCACGTTGGCGCAGCTCACCGTGCGGGAGCCGATCGGGCGGGCGCTCGATCTCGGCACCGGGTCCGGCGTCCAGGCGCTGCATCTCGGTCGGCACGCGGAGCAGGTCACCGCGACCGATGTGAACCCGCGCGCGCTGCGGATCGCGGAGCTCACGCTGGCGCTCTCCGACGCGCCGGCGGCCGATCTGCGGCGTGGTTCGCTCTTCGAGCCGGTGGCGACTGACGAACCCTATGATCTGATCGTCTCCAACCCGCCCTTTGTGATTTCCCCCTCCACCCCGGGCTCCGGCCTGACCTACCGGGACGGCGGCCTGCCGGGAGACGCGCTCTGCCGCACCCTGGTGCGCACGGCGGCCAACCGGCTGGCTCCCGGAGGGTACCTCCAACTGCTCGCCAACTGGGAGCAGTTGGCGGACGAGGACTGGCGCGAGCGGTTGGCCTCCTGGGTGCCGCCCGAGTGCGACGCCTGGATCGTGCGCCGCGAGGAACAGGACGTCAACGAGTACGCCGAGCTGTGGCTGCGGGACGCCGGCGCCCACCGGGGGGATTCGTCCGACTATCAGCTCGCCTATCATGCCTGGCTCGACGAGTTCGCCGAACGGTCCGTGCGCTCGGTCGGCCTCGGCTGGATCGCGCTGCGCAAATCGGGCGCCGAGCGTCCGTCCGTGCTGGTCGAGGAGTGGACCCACCCGGTGGAGCAGCCGCTCGGGGAGACCGTCCGCGCCCATTTCGAGCGGGCGGACTTCCTGCGCGACCATGACGACGAGGCGTTGCTGGCCGCCCGTTATGTCCTCGCGGACGGGGTGGTCCAGGAGCAACTGGGCCAGCCGGGTGCCGAGCATCCCGAGCATGTGGTGCTGCGTCAGCGGCACGGCATGTTGCGGGCCACCGCGATGGACACCGTCAGCGCGGGTTTCGCCGGCAGTTGTGACGGAAGCCTCGCCGCCGGCGCGCTCCTGGACGCGATCGCGCAGCTGATCGAAGAGGATCCGGCCAGCCTCCGCGCGACCGCCCCACAATGGCTGCGCCCCCTCGTTGAGCAGGGCTTTCTCCTTCCTTCCGGCTGATCGCCCGAGGGTCGGGAATCGGCCCGATGGCGGTGTACGGACAACAGGCCGGGTGTCACCGGGCGGCGGGAGGGGCTGGTCTCGGGTTACCGTTCGAGATGCGTTGCGGGGTTTTCCCATTTGACACGCAGCAGGGATGTACCGTCACACTCCGCACCGACGACACGTTCCCCCGGGCTGGAGAGAAGAGCGAGAAGTTGTCCCCGACCAGCGACACCGCCGACAGCGGACGCCGACTCGTCATTGTCGAGTCGCCCGCCAAGGCCAAGACGATCAAGGGCTACCTCGGCCCCGGATATGTGGTCGAGGCCAGCGTGGGGCACATCCGTGACCTCCCCAGCGGCGCCGCCGAGGTTCCGGCCGAGTACAAGGGCCAGCCCTGGGCGCGGCTCGGGGTCAATGTGGAGGAGAACTTCCAGCCGCTCTATGTGGTCAACAGCGACAAACGCGACCAGGTGCGCAAGCTGAAGCAGCTGCTCGCCGAGGCCGACGAGCTGTATCTGGCGACGGACGAGGACCGCGAGGGCGAGGCGATCGCCTGGCATCTGCGCGAGGTGCTCAAGCCCAGGGTCCCGGTGCGGCGGATGGTCTTTCACGAGATCACCAAGGACGCCATCAGAGCCGCCGTCAACAATCCGCGCGAGCTGAACCAACTGCTCGTCGACGCCCAGGAGACGCGCCGCATCCTCGACCGGCTCTACGGCTACGAGGTCTCCCCGGTCCTGTGGAAGAAGGTCATGCCCCGGCTGTCGGCCGGCCGGGTGCAGTCCGTCGCCACCCGACTGGTGGTCGAACGGGAGCGCGAGCGGATCGCGTTCCGGTCCGCCGAGTACTGGGACCTCACCGGCACCTTCGCGCCCAGCGGCGACGCCGGCACCTTCGACGCCAGGCTCACCTCCGTCGACGGCCGGCGCATCGCCCAGGGGCGTGACTTCGGCGCCGACGGCGAGCTGCGCAACCCCGGGCAGGTGCGGCAGCTCAGCGAGGAGAGCGCACGGGCGCTCGCCGCCGCGCTGGCCGACACCTCGTTCGCGGTGCGTTCCGTCGAGTCCAAGCCGTACCGCCGTTCGCCCTACGCCCCGTTCCGCACCACGACGCTTCAGCAGGAGGCGTCGCGCAAGCTGGGGATGGGCGCCAAGGCGGCAATGCAGGTCGCACAGCGCCTGTACGAGAACGGCTTCATCACCTATATGCGGACCGACTCGACGACGCTGTCGGACACGGCGGTGGCGGCGGCCAGAGCGCAGGTCACCCAGCTCTACGGCGCCGACTACCTGCCGGACCGGCCGCGCGTCTACGCCAGCAAGGTCAAGAACGCGCAGGAGGCGCACGAGGCGATCCGTCCATCCGGCGACCGCTTCCGCACCCCGGCCGAGACGCGTCTGACGGGCGATCAGTACCGGCTCTACGAGCTGATCTGGAAGCGGACCGTCGCCTCCCAGATGAAGGACGCCGTCGGCCAGTCGGTGGCCGTCCGGGTCGCGGGGACCAGCGCCGACGGTCAGGACTGCGAGTTCAGCGCGACCGGCAAGGTCATCACCTTCCACGGCTTCCTCAAGGCCTATGTGGAGGGCGCCGACGACCCCAACGCCGAGCTGGACGACCGGGAGCGCCGGCTGCCGGCGGTCGCCGAGGGCGACGCGCTGGCGGCCCGCGCCATCACCCCCGACGGGCACGCCACCAAGCCGCCGGCCCGCTACACTGAGGCCACGCTGGTGAAGGAGCTGGAGGAACGGGAGATCGGCCGCCCGTCCACCTACGCCAGCATCATCGGCACCATCCTCGACCGGCGCTATGTCTTCAAGAAGGGCACCGCGCTGGTCCCGTCCTTCCTCTCGTTCGCCGTGGTCAACCTGCTGGAGCAGCACTTCGGCCGGCTGGTGGACTACGACTTCACCGCGAAGATGGAGGACGACCTCGACCGGATCGCCACCGGCGACGCCGAGGCGGTGCCGTGGTTGCGCCGCTTCTACTTCGGGGTCGGCGAGGGCCAGGGCACCGCTGCCGAGGCGGGCAACGGCGACGGCGACCATCTGGGCGGACTGAAGGAGCTGGTCACGGACCTGGGCGCGATCGACGCCAGGGAGATCTCCTCCTTCCCCGTGGGCGACGGCATCGTGCTGCGGGTCGGCCGCTACGGGCCCTATGTGGAGGCGCCGCCCGAGCCGGGGCAGGAGGGCGAGCCGGGCAAACGCGCGGACGTTCCGGACGATCTGCCGCCCGACGAGCTCTCCGTCGATCTGGCCAAGGAACTGCTGGCCAAGCCGAGCGGCGACTTCGAGCTGGGCGTCGACCCGGAGAGCGGCCGGCAGATCGTGGCCCGGGACGGGCGTTATGGCCCCTATGTGACGGAGGTGCTGCCCGAGGGCACCCCCAAGACGGGCAAGAACGCCGTCAAGCCGCGCACCGCCTCGCTGCTCAAGTCGATGTCGCTGGACAGCGTCACCCTGGCGGACGCCCTGCGGCTGCTCTCCCTGCCACGCGTGGTGGGCGTCGACCCCGAGTCGGAACAGGAGATCACCGCCCAGAACGGACGCTACGGGCCGTATCTGAAGAAGGGCACGGACTCGCGTTCGCTCGAGACCGAGGAGCAGGTGTTCACGGTCACCCTGGAGCAGGCGCTCGCCATCTACGCCCAGCCCAAGCAGCGCGGACGGGCCGCGGCCAAGCCTCCCTTGAAGGAGCTGGGCGAGGACCCGACGAACGGGCGTCCGGTGGTGGTCAAGGACGGTCGGTTCGGCCCGTATGTCACCGACGGCGAGACCAACGCGACGCTGCGCCGGGACGACGATCCGGAGACCATCACGCCGGAGCGCGGCTTCGAACTGCTGGCGGAGCGGCGGGCGAAGGGGCCGACCAAGAAGGCAGCGAAGAAGGCGCCGGCCAAGAAGACGACCGCCAAGAAGACCACGGCGAAGAAGGCGACGGCCAAGAAGTCCACCGCGAAGAAGGCCCCGGCCAAGAAGGCACCGGCGAAGAAGACGGCGGCGAAGAAGGCCGCCGGGGACTGAGCCGGCCCCGTCGGCGGGCGGCGCCGAACGCGTGCGCCGCCGGTCGACGGGTGTTGTTGGGCGTTGTTCTTTCGAGCGACCGTCGTTGGGCGTTGTTCTCTTGGGCGACGGTCGTTGGTCGGGGCGAAGCCGCTGGTCGGGCGGGGTGGGCGGCGCCGTGGACGGGAAGCCGTACCGGGGCGTCGGCCGCTCGGCGCGGGGGAAGTTCCCGGCCGGCCGGGCGGCTGTCAGTGGGGCGGAGTAACCTCGGTGCTTCCCACGACCGTTGGCCGGGCAGGTGTTCGGGCGGACGGTTGCCCTCAGATCCCGAAGGTTACGCTGGCCGAATGACGCGAGCAGAGCAACCCCAGGTTGTTGACCCCACCCCGGGCGCCACCGACGAGGCGCTCGCCGCGGACTCCCGTGACCGCGCCCGTGCCGCCCTGTTGCGGGTCCCGTCCCTGCGACGCCTGTGGGAGGCGCAGTTCACCAGCGGCATAGGCGATGCCCTCGCCCTGCTGGTGCTGGTCCTTCTCACCGTGCAGGCCGCCCTCCATGTGCCGGCCGGCGGGGAGTCCCTCTTCGGCGGCGAGTACCGCGGCCTCGCGCTGGCCGTCACCGCTGCCTTCGCCGTGCGGCTGCTGGGCACCGGCCTCGCCGGTGTGCTGCTGCTCGGCCCGATCGCCGGGCTGCTCGGCCCCACCGGGCCGCTGGATCGCCGCTGGACCATGATCGGCGCCGACGCGCTGCGGGCCGCGCTGCTGATCGTCGCCCCGCTGTGGATCGACTGGGTGCCGGACGACGCCTATATCTACGTCCTGTTGACGATCCTGGTCACCAGCGTCGCCGAACGCGTCTGGACCACCTGCCGGGACAGCGTCGCCCCCGCGCTGCTGCCCCCGCCGCCGCCCGAGGGCGCGGCCATCCGCCCGCTGCCCGACCACCACGACGCGCTGCGTCGGCTCTGGCTGCGCGGCGGGTATCTGGCGATTCCGGTCGCCGCCGTCACGCTGGTCGCCGCCGGCCTGGTGAGCAATCTGCTGGCCACCGGGGTCGAGTGGTTCGACGGCCACCAGGCCGCGCTCGCCTCCTATGTCGCGGCCGGCTACTTCGCCGCCTCGATCTCCGTCCTGTACTTCCTGCGGCTGCCGGCCACCGAGTCCAGGCGGCCCGTCTCCCCGCTGGAGGGGCTGCGGCGCCCGGCCGCCGGCACCAAGCCGGACAAGGGCCGCACGGGCGCCATCCCGGTGCTCGTCCTCGGCTGCGCCACGGTCGCCGCGGCCATCGCCGCCGCCGGCGCGCTCGGCGTGCTGCGGGTCGTCGAGATGGGGGGCGGCCCGGTCTCCTTCGGGCTGCTCGTCCTCGGCCTCACCGGCGGCGTGGTCGCCGGCGTGCGGGTCGCGCCGCACACGCTGCCCGCGCTCTCCAGGCGGCGGCTGTTCGCGCTGGCGATCGCCCTGACCGGGCTCGGCCTCTTCGGCGTCGGTCTGATCTCCGACCCGGCCACCGTGCTCTTCACCACCGCGCTCACCGGCACACTCGCCGGCATCGCCGCCAGCACCGGGCACACCCTGCTCGACCAGGAGACCGAGGAGTTCAGGCGCCCCCGGCTCACCCGACACCTGCACGCCGTGGTCCGCGTGGCCATCGCCCTGGCACTGGTGGTCGCCCCGCTGGTCGCCGGGCTGATCGGTCCGCACCGCGTGGAGCGCGGGGACTTCGTCCTCGACCACGGCGGCGCCGCCTACACCCTGGTCATCCTCGGCGTGCTGCTGCTGCCGGTGGCCGCGATCGTGCTCGGCCGCACCGACGACCGCCGGGGCGTCCCGCTCCGCCGGGATCTCACCGAGGCGGTCCGCGCCGTCGAGCCGACCACCGCGCTGGCCGAGAACGGCTTCTTCATCGCCGTCGAGGGCGGGGACGGCGCGGGCAAGTCCACGCAGGTCGAGGCGCTGGCCGAGTGGATAAGAGGCAAGGGCCACGAGGTCGTCGTCACCCGGGAGCCGGGAGCCACGCCGATCGGCCAGCGGCTCCGCGGCATCCTGCTGGACGTCGCCTCCGGCGGCCTCTCGCACCAGGCCGAGGCCCTGCTCTACGCCGCCGACCGCGCCGAGCATGTGGCCTCCGTGGTCAGGCCGGCGCTGGAGCGCGGCGCGGTCGTCATCACCGACCGCTATGTCGACTCCTCCGTCGCCTACCAGGGCGCCGGCCGCGATCTGTCGGCCGTCGAGATCTCCCGCATCTCCCGCTGGGCCACCGGCGGTCTGGTCCCGCATCTGACGGTGCTGCTCGATGTGTCCCCCGAGACCGCCCGGGAGCGGTTCACCGAGGCCCCCGACCGCCTGGAGTCCGAGCCCAGCGAGTTCCACCAGCGGGTGCGCGCCGGCTTCCTGGCCCTGGCCGCCGGCGACTCCGCCCGCTACCTGGTGATCGACGCCGGCCAGGACCCGGAGTCCGTCACCACGGCGGCCAGGCACCGGCTCGACCAGATGCTGCCGCTCTCCGAGGCCGAGCTGCGCGCCCAGGAGGAGGCCAGGCGCAAGGCCGAGGAGGAGGCGCGCCGGCTCGCCGAGGAGGAGCGCAAGCGCAAGGAGGAAGAGGAGCGCCTGGAGCGCGAGCGCCGCGAGGAGGAGGCCCGCCTGGAGCGTGAGCGCCAGGAGGAGTTGGCCAGGCTCCGCGCCGAGGAGGAGGAGCGCAAGCGGCGCGAGGAGGAGGAGCGCCGGCGCATCGAGGAGGCCCGCAAGGCCGAGGAGGAGCGGCTCCGCGCCGAGGAGGCCCGCCGGCTCGCCGAGGAGGAGCGCCGCCGCCGGGAGGCGGAGGAGCGGCTGCGCCGCGAGGAGCAGGAGCGGCTGCGCCGCGAGGCCGAGGAGGAGGCCAGGCTCCGGGCCCAGGCCGAGGAGCGGCGCCGCGAGAAGCAGCGCAAGGCCGAGGAGGCGCTGCTGCGCGCCGAGGAGGCCAGGCTCGCCGCGGCGGACAACGCCACCACGGTGCAGATCCCGCACGCCTACCCCGGCCCCGACCAGGGCGAGGGCAAGAAGGACGGCGGCCCCGCCGGCGGCCCGGCGGACAACGAGGAGACGGCCGTTCTCCCGCGCCCCGAGGACGCGCCGGGCGCGGACCCGACGCGTCAGCTGCCCAGGATCGAGGACGAGCCGCCCGCCGCCGCCCGTCGCCCCAGGCCGGAGTGGGCCGAGGAGACCCCGCTCGACGATGTGCCCACTCTCGCCGACGAGTTGCTCGGCCCGCGCCCCGTCCTCGATGACGACGACGAGGAGCCGGGCGACGACTCCCGGCGTCGCGGCCGCTGACCGCGCCCCCGTCGTCGCTCCGGTGGCGGCGGGGGGATGTCAGTGGTCTGCCGCACAATGGTCCCCGTGCCCGTGGGAGGTCCCACGGGCGGTGCGGAGGGAGCGCGATGACGGTCTGGGACGACCTGGTCGGTCAGGACCAGGCGGCGGAGCGGCTGGCCGCCGCCGCCCGCGACGCCGACGCCTATGTCACGGCGGTCGAGCGGGGTGAGCGGCCCGAGCTGTCCGGCTCCTCGATGACCCACGCCTGGCTCTTCACCGGGCCGCCGGGATCCGGCCGGCCCACGGCCGCCCGCGCCTTCGCCGCCGCCCTCCAGTGCGTCAGCCCGGACCGCGCCCTGGGTGGCCAGCCCGGCTGCGGGTTCTGCGACGGCTGCCACACCTCCCTCGTCGGCACCCACGCGGATGTCGAGATCGTCCGCACCGACCTGCTGAGCATCGGCGTCAAGGAGACCAGGGAGCTGGTGCGCCGCGCCCAGCTCTCGCCCGCCGGCGGACGCTGGCAGGTGATCGTCCTGGAGGACGCCGACCGGTTGACCGAGGGCGCGGGGAACGTGCTGCTCAAGGCCGTTGAGGAGCCGGCGCCACGCACGGTCTGGCTGCTCTGCGCGCCGTCCACGGAGGATGTGCTGCCCACCATCCGCTCCCGCTGCCGGCAACTCTCGTTGCGCACCCCGCCGGTTGCCGCCGTCGCCGACATGCTGATCCGGCGTGACGGCGTCGAGCCCGAGGCGGCCCACGCCGCCGCCCGGGCCACCCAGGGGCATGTCGACCGGGCCCGCCGGCTGGCCACCGACGAGCGGGCCAGGGCCCGCCGGCTCGCCGTGCTGCGCCTCCCCGAGCGGGTCGCCGATGTGGGCGCCGCGCTGCGGGCCGCCCAGGAGCTGGTGGACGCGGCGGCCGAGGACGCCAAGCAGCTCGCCGAGGAGCTGGACGGCAAGGAGACGGACGAGCTGCGGGCCGCCCTCGGCGCGGCCGACGGCAAGCGGCTGCCGCGCGGCACGGCCGGCGTGATGAAGGACCTGGAGGACCGCCAGAAGCGCCGGGCCACCCGCACCCAACGCGACACGCTGGATCTCGCGTTGACGGATCTGACCGCGTTCTACCGCGATGTGCTGGCCCATCAGCTGGGCTTCTCCGGGGGCCTGGCCGGCGGTGAGAGCGAGGAGTCGGTGCGCCGGGTCGCCGGTGCCACCCGTCCGGAGCAGACGCTCCGTCGGATGGAGGCCGTCCTCGACTGCCGTCGGGCCCTCGATCGCAATGTCGCCCCCCTGTTGGCCGTGGAGGCGATGACGATGGCCCTGCGTTGACGGGTACGCTCCACCGAGTACCGCGCACATCCACCACGGGGGACCCATGCGTACCACCGGCCGTGTCGTCCTCGCCCTGGCCACCGCGGGCGCGCTGCTCGTCTCAGGCTGCTCGTCCGACGGCGGGCGTCCCGACGAACGCGCCCCGGACGTCGACGCCTCCGACGGTTCGACCACCACGGACCCGCCCGACGCGCCACCCCTCGAACCCCTGCCCGAGGACATCCCCGAGGCCCTTCTGCCCTACTACGAGCAGGAGTTGAACTGGGGCGCCTGCGGCCACGCCGAGTTCCAGTGCGCCCTGCTGCATGTCCCGCTGGACTACGAGAACCCCGACGGCTCCGACGACATCCAGCTGACCGTCACCCGCTCCCGCGCCACCAACGCGGGGGAGCGCCTCGGCGCCCTCCTGATGAACCCGGGCGGCCCCGGCGTCTCGGCGGTCGACTTCGCGCAGAGTTCGGCGGCGTATGTCTTCCCCAGCGAGGTGCGCGCCCGCTACGACATGGTGGGCCTCGACGCCCGCGGCACCGGCGGCAGCGAGCCGGTCGACTGCCTGGACGGGCCCGCCATGGACCAACACACCCTCACCGACCGCACCCCGGACGACGATGCCGAGGTGGCCGAGCTGGTCGCTGCCAACGAGGTGTTCGCCCAGGGCTGCCAGGAGAGCGTCGGCCGGTTGCTGGAGCATGTCTCCACCGTCGAGTCCGCACGCGACATGGATGTGCTGCGTCAGGTGCTCGGCGACGAGAAGCTGCACTATGTCGGCTTCTCCTACGGCACCAAGCTCGGCGCCTTCTACGCCGGGCTCTTCCCCAGCCGGGTCGGGCGTCTGGTGCTGGACGCCGCGATGGACCCCCGCCTCGACACGCTCAGCACGGACCGCCAGCAGGCCGGCGGTTTTGAGACGGCCTTCCGCTCCTTCGCCGAGGACTGCACCTCACGCGACGACTGCCCGCTGGGCCGGGACGGGGCCGACGGGGCGTCCGAGCAGCTGCTCGACTTCTACGCCAGGGTCGACGCCGATCCGCTGCCCACCGGCGAGGACCGCCCGCTCACCGAGTCCCTGGCCAACACCGGGGTGGCCTACGCGCTCTACGCCGAACACCTCTGGCCCACCCTGCGGGAGGCCCTCACCGTCGCCATCGACGACGGCGACGGGTCCCAGCTGCTGCGGCTCGCCGACGGGTACAACGGGCGGGGGCCCGGCGGCGAGTACGACACCGACATGTTCGCCTTCCGGGCCATCAGCTGCCTGGACAGCCCGGCGGGCAACGCCGACGCGGACGCCGTGCGCGAGCAGCTCGCCTCGTACCAGGAGGCGTCGCCCACCTTCGGCGCGGACTTCGCCTGGGACACCCTGGTCTGCGCCGCGTGGCCGGTCGAGCCGTCCGGCGCCCCGGTCTCCATCGAGGCCGCCGGCGCCGACGACATCCTGGTCGTCGGCACCACCAGGGACCCGGCCACCCCGTACGCCTGGGCCGAGGGCCTGGCGGACCAGCTCTCCTCCGGCGTCCTCCTCACCTACGACGGCGACGGCCACACCGCGTACGGCGGCACCAGCGCCTGTGTGGACGCCGCGGTGAACGAATATCTGTTGGCGCATACCACTCCCGAGGAGGGGACGACGTGCTGATCAGCTGGGATGATCATGCGCATGCCCTGTAACCGCTACCGCTCGGCCATATCGGCAAGGACCGCGGGGACCGCGCTGCCCCCGGAGATCACCGAGCAGATGCTGGACCACCACCTGACCAGCTGTCTCGACTGCCGTCGCTGGTCCAAACACCTCAGCACCCTCCGCGCCACAACCGACGACCTCCTCCGCCGCCGCCCCACGGGGGCACCCCCCAAACCCGTGTAGACTAACGCCCACCAAGCGCCCTCTAAGGGCGCCCCCGCCGCCTTAGCTCAGTCGGCCAGAGCGACGCACTCGTAATGCGTAGGTCAAGGGTTCGATTCCCTTAGGCGGCTCAGCGAAGCCCCAGGTCGGATGGCATCTGACCTGGGGTTTTGGCTTATCTACGACTTGCAGACTTAGCGGGTGCGACGTCGCGAAACCGCGTGCGTGAGCGAGGCGTGAGCGGAGGTGCTCTTAATCTCGCCTCCCGTCTTCGTGAAGCGTCTTCCAGCACGCCGTCAAGGACGCCGCAGGCGTCGCTGTGCGCGAGAGGGCCAGAAACGGCAGGGCGGCGAGGCCGATGAGGAAGACGTCGGGGCGCTCTGCGGCATGGGGCTTCGAGGTCTGGCTAGAAGCGGTTCAGGGAGTACAGGGCGAGGACGTCGACCTCATGCTGGGTGCGGGCGCCCGCGTCGGGGACCTCGGTGGAGCCGATGTGTCCGATGGGCAGGTGCAGTAGGTCGAGGGGGAGGCGAGAGGAGATATAGGCGCGGGAGAGGTCCGCGAAGTTCGGGCCGAGGTGAGGTCGGGATCTCGCCTGGGGTGCCGTTGCGGGTTCCTCTTCGGGCAGTGGGACGACGGTGGCCGGCAGGAGCTTTCTGGCACACGGTCCAGGCAACCGCTGACCAAAACCATGTAGTGGCAGCCTTTATGGGCCGCAAATGCTGACACGAGGCTGGTACGTGCTGTTTTCGATAGGCTCAAGAGTCCTGCCGGGAGCGGTCGTTGGGAGCACGGATGAGTAAGGGCGCACCGGGGATGCCCCTTGAGGTGCAGCACATCAGGAGGGCTCTGCTGCGCGAGTTCGAAGGCCGGATCTCCATGGACGACTTTGAGAAGAAGGACCCCAAGGAGCGCGAGACGGCCTTGCTGTCCAGGGCTGTGGCCGCGAAGGCCGCGTGTATCCTCGCTGACTGCACCTCAGACGAGGCGGCGGCGTGGGTCATCGATGGCCGGGACGACTTCGGTATCGACTGTGTCGCGTTCTCGGCCTCGGGATCCGAACTCTGGCTGATCCAAGCCAAGTGGAAAGACAAGGGGACGGCCGGATTCGACACCGAGGCGGCACTCAAGCTGGTCCACGGGCTGAAGAAGCTCGACAACCGCGATCTGGACCACTTCAACGAGCGGTTGCAACTGCTCGCGGATCGTGTGCACGGCGTCCTCAGGCTGCCCACGTGCAAGGTAAATCTGGTCGTCGCCCTCATGGGAGACGGCCGTCTCTCCTTGGAGACCCGCAACATCCTGGAAGAGGCGGCCAACGAGTTCGGCGGACGCGGACGGACCGTGGAGTACCGGGTACTGGACCAGGGGGACTTTCACCGGGCGATCCGAGAAGACCTGGAGCCGCAGCCCATCACTCTCAAGGCGACCATGGACCGTGAGTGGTACAGCCGCGAGATCCCGTACAAGGCGGTAATCGGCGAGATCAGCGCCGATCAGCTCGCGCGCTGGTACGGCAGCAAGGGCGATGACGAGGATCACGACAAGGGACACGGCGAACGTCTCTACGACCGCAACGTTCGCAAGTCGCTGGGCCTCACCGGGGTCAACCAGACCATGGTGGAGTCGATGCTGAAGGACCCGGAAGGATTCCTCTACCGCCACAACGGCATCACGGTGCAGTGCGACAGGGTCGAGCAGGAGTACCACGCCAAGAGAGCGGTCGGCCAGCCCACCACTCTCACCCTGCACAACGCCAGCGTGGTCAACGGCGCCCAGACGGTGTCCTCGGCCTTCCGGGCGTACGAGAGGGATCCCGAGGCCGTCGCGGAGGCGTATGTCCTGGTACGGATCATCTCCCTGGAGGGAGCACCGGAGGGCTTCGGGCGTTCCATCACCAAGGCCACCAACACGCAGAACCGCATGGAGCGCCGAGACTTCATCGCTATCGACACCGTCCAGAGCGAGATCCAGAAGGACTTCCGTCTCTCCCTCGACAAGGAGTACGTCTTCCGACGGGGCGAACTGGCCCCGGCCCCCGAGTCGGGCTGCTCCGTCACGGAAGCGGCCACGGCCCTGGCCTGCATGCACCGGGACTCGTCGCTCGCCGTGCGGGTCAAGGGCTCCACGAACGCGCTATGGGAGGAAGGCCCGGGAGGCGCCTACACCAGGCTCTTCGGCCAGCAGCCGACCGCCCAGCAGATCTGGCGAGCGGTGCAGATCTTCAGGCTGGTACGAGACCAACTGACGGAATTGAGAGCAAAGTTCACTGGACGTCCGGCCGCCGTCGTTGACAGTGGGGGCCTGTTGGTGGCTCACCTCGTTTTCCAGCGGATCGGCAGGGAACGGTTTGACGAGCCGGACGACGAGTTGGCCGCAGTGCTCGCCGACGTGCCCGGTCAGGTCAGCGCTGTACTCCTCTGCCTCATCACCATGGTCGACACCCTTTTCACGAACAAGAGTTACATCACGAGTACCTTCGCCAACGAGGAGCGCTGCGCGCGACTGGTCGTCGCGGTCCTGGGGGTTCTCGAACGCGGCACTGGTCCGGACTCGCCCATGAACCTGAAAGCTCTCATGGAGGACGCGGGCCCGAAGCGGCAGCGGCGGCCACAGACGGTTCGGCTGCTCGTCGACCACGACGCCATCAATGACGGGACGCCTCTCGTCTACGCCCCTAGCACCGTGGAGGAACTGGCCATCGGCGCATGGCTCGACGAAGATCCCCGCCGTCGCCGGGCGAGTTGGGTGAACGATCGGAAGACCCCCATTCTCTGGGAGGCCGACGGCAAGCGGTACTCCCCGACCGGACTGGTCTCCCAGATGTGGAACGCGGCCGACTGGAAGGAGCAGTGGAGCGCGGTCCAGGGCCCCAAGCAGTGGAGGGTTCCGGGCGAGGGAACGTTGGTGGAGATCGCCGAGCGGCTGTGGCAGCGGATCGCGGAAGAGGGGGAGTCGCGGGAAGAAAGCTCGGCGTAGTGTGCGGCCACCGCTCTGAGTGCCGAGAGACCCGGCTGCTCTACTTCGACAGTGGGCCCGGTGCCCGGATGCTCAGGGGGAAACGGAGCAGACCCGGTAATGAAGGAGTGGCAACGACCGGACGCCGTCGGTTGGGCTCGTACCGGAAACGCCCGGTCGTTGCGTTCACTGTCCGGGCAGCGCCTCCGCGACCTGGCGGAAGTGGGCGGCTGCCTCATCGAGCCGATCCGCCACCTCGAAGGCGATCTCCTTGGGAGAACCAAAGTCGCCCAGTTCCGGAGCCAGATGGGCCTTGAGGTCGAGGCTCGTCTTCGGGAGAGCGAGGAGCTCCGCCACCGGGTAGCTGCGAAAACGTTTCGACTCCGTCCGAGCGGAGAAGCCCCCTTCCGGGAGACAGGAGGCGACGAAGTCGTCGAAGTCGGCCTCGGTGACCGGGTTGCCGGTGTCGGTGTGGTGGTTGCCCGTCCGGGCGTCGTACACCCACAGGTGCCGGGTGGCGGGCTCACCGCTCGGCTTGGGCGCGGACTTCGTGAAGAAGAGGATGTTCGACTTCACGCCCTTGCGGTGGAACAGCCCGGTCGGGAGCCGCAGAAGGGTGTGGACGTCGCAGTTCCTCAGCAGGTTCTGACGTACGGTGGCCGCTGCGCCGGCGCCGAAGAGCACTCCGTCCGGGACGAACACGGCCGCCCGCGCACCCTGCGGCAGGGTGATCGCCAGGTGCTGGAGGAAGTTGGTGGGGAAGTCCCCGTACGCCCAGAAGTCGTCACGCATGGTGGCGTCGGGCTGTACCCCGTTGCTCTTGAACGGCGGGTTGCAGATGGCCACGGTGGGCACGACACCGGACACGGCGCGGAGCACCGGGTTCTTTCGCTTGAGCGTGTCTGCGAGCTGGACGGGGGCGGGGTCGGCGAACGGACGGCCGGTGTGCAGAAGGATGTTCAGCATGGCGAGCCGGCACATCTGCGCGTCGAGATCGGCGCCCGCGAGGGCGGACGGGGCCAGCTGCCGGTTCGCTGCGAGCATGGCGTGGTAGGCGGCGATAAGCGTCGTGCCCGTGCCGCACGCCGGATCGATCACGACGTCCTCGGGGCCCACGCCGAGCACCTTGGTGATGGCGTTCAAGACGGGGAGAGGCGTGAGGGTCTGGCCGGTCTCGATCTTGAGGTCGATGTCGTCGCGGCAGTCCCGCAGCATCCGTGAGAAGGCACGGCCCAACTCGGCCTGGGGGACCGTTAGCCATCGGCAGGGGTCGATCTGCTCGACGATCAGCTTGTTGAGCTCGGCCATGCGGTCGAGGTCCCAGGGCTGGGCGTCGCGGAAGACGACGCTCGCGGTCTGGCGGTCGGGACGGTCGGAGAGATCCTGGTTACCGAGATCACCCATGAGCCCGGTCAGCCGGGCGTGCAGGGCGTCACCGCTGAGCAGGGCCAGGTTCGGCCAAGCGTCGACGGGCGCGACGGGCTGCTGTGCGAAGCGGCCCGCTCGCTGGGCGCGCTCGTGGTCCAGCTTGAGGAACAGCAGATAGCCCACGTGCTCCAGGAACTGGAGGCGGGTGATGGCGCGGGTGCTCGTCTCCTCGCGGTAGAACTTCCAGAAGCGGTCCGCTATCGCGTCGCCGTTCCAGAGCCTTTCCGGTTGTACTCCCGCCGCCGCGCCGTTGCCTCGGCCGAGCCCGCTGGCCATGTGTCACCCAGTCCTTGTAGTCAGTCCCTGGCGGGCCGCCCGTGTCCGTACTGCCTGCACGGACACAGGGACCGCGCCTCCCGCTCCCGGAGCGGGCCCCGGCGGGCCCTCGCTTACGAGGGACGGAGGCCTGGGCTACTGCTCCTGGGATGTGTTGTCGTTTGTGTTGTCGCCGTCTGAGGTGCTGGTGCCTTTGGTGTTCGCGGCCTTCTTCAACGCCTGTGCCACAGCGGTGAATTCGGCCAGTGCCGTCTCCAGGTCCTCCACGATCTCCTGCGCGATCACGTCCGGAGGCGCTAGCGTGGCAGACGAAGCGGAGGCGGACTGCATCACCGTCAGGTCGAGGTTGACCTTGTCACGTGCGATCAGTTCATCGTACTCGTACGATCGGAAGCGCTCACTTGGCTTTCGAGCCGAGTAGTCCGTGCCGCCGGAGTGGAACGCGGCGACGAACTCGTTGAGGTGTTCGCGGCGCAGGGCGCGCTGCTTGAGCGTGAAGCGCTGGTCGGTGCGGAAGTCGTAGACCCAGAGCTGCTTGGTCGCGGGTTTGCCGCCGGGGCGGGGCGGGCGCTTGTCGAAGAAGAGGACGTTTGCCTTGACGCCGTTGGCGTAGAAGATGCCGGTAGGCAGGCGCAGCAGGGTGTGGACGTCGGTGAGGTCCAGCAGGCGGCGGCGGATCTCGGCACCCGCGCCGCCCTCGAACAGCACGTTGTCCGGCAGGACCAGGGCGGCCCGGCCGTTCGTCTTCAGCAGGGTGTAGATGTGCTGGACGAAGTTAAGCTGCTTGTTCGTGGTCTGCGTCCAGAAGTCCTTGCGGGAGGTATATGCCTCACCGGTGACCGAGCCCACGCCGAAGGGAGGGTTGGCGAGCACGATGTCGTAGAACTTGTGCGGCGACTTCGCCAGGGAGTCCTGGATGGTGATCAGCGGGCGGGCCTCGGATGTGCCGATGCCGTGCAGCAGCATGTTCATCAGGGCCAACCGGGCAGTCTCCCGGACCAGTTCATAGCCGGTGATGGCGCCCGTCTGGAGCTTGCGCGCCTCGTCGCCGTACAGCTGCTCCTCGTAGCGCTCGACGATGTGGGCGTGCGCGGCGATGAGGAAGCCGCCGGTGCCGCAGGCGGGGTCCGTGATCGACTCGCCGGGGCGCGGCTGCACGCAGTCGACCATGGCATCGATGAGCGGGCGGGGCGTGAAGTACTGGCCGGCGCCTGTCTTGCGGTCTTCGGCGCCGCGTTGGAGCAGGCCTTCGTAGGCGTCGCCCTTGAGGTCCTGGTTCTCGCGGGTCCAGGTGTAGAGGTCGATTAGGTCCTTGATGAGGCGTTCCAGGACGGCGGGCTCGTGGATCTTGTTCTGCGCCTTGGTGAACACCTCGCCGAGCATTGTCCCGCCCTTGCGGCCCAGCTGCCGCAGGACGTGCTCGTAGTGGTCCACGAGGTCCTCGGCCGACCGGCTCGTGAGACTCGGCCAGTCCAGGCCCGGTGGGACGAGCGGCTCCTCCGGCATGTTCTTACGGAACTTGGCCGGCCGGTTGGCACGCTCGTCTGCCATCTTCAGGAAGAGGAGGTACGTCAGCTGCTCGACGTAGTCGAGGGTGGAGACGCCGGAGTGGCGCAGCAGCTCGCAGTACGACCAGAGCCGGTTGACGAGCGTGGACGTCGTCTCCCCGGCAGGGCGGCGAGGGCCCGGGGTGGTGGCGCTGTTCATGAGGACGGGGGTGGTGCTCACTGGGGCAGTTCTTCCTGACCGGGCGGGGCGGAGCGCGGCTTGCGGGGGGCACGCTTGCGGGGCGCCTTCTTGGCGGTCGCGCGTTCGGCGCGGATCCGGTCGAGCAGGACGGAGGCGGGCTCGTCGGTGGGGTCCTGAGGCACGAGGGCGCCGGTGAACGCGGCGTTCAGGAGGGCGGCGCGGAGCTCTGCCGACGCGGAACGGATCCTTTTGACTTCATCGGCGAGCGGCGCATAGGCAGATTGAACCCGTCTCACCTCTTCAACGATTAGCTCTTGGTCGCTTGGTGACGTGTAAGGAATCTCTATGTCCCCAAGAATCGCCTGGTTAATCTTATAGATTCCCGCAGTCGTCCGAGCCTGACTCTCAATCTGTTGCCTTACTTTCCTTGAGTTCCAGACGAGGTCGAGGTAGGCAGGCGTTGTGAGTTCTTTGTTAACTCGTACTCTAATCAACGTATCCGGGTATGCGACTGATTCGCTAAGCGTGGGGACTAGTGCTCCACGTCCCACGAGTGCGAGTGTTCCATTTCCTCGAATTACCAGAAAGTCGCCCTCGGAAATTAGATAAGATCTAGGGTCGATGGAACCCCAGTCGCCGCCCTTCTTGATGGACGTGTCAACAGTGCGTCCGTGGACTGAGTTCAGCCTAAGAACGGGGAAGCCGCCGTCGAGTGTGGGCACTGATTTCCCATTCGTCAGTGGCTGTGAGATCAGAGTCCTGAGGGCGCGACTTGATCGAGCGGTCCTGTTTAGGGAGGATTCGAGGACAGCTGCGTCTAGTTCCAGAATGGTCTGGGTGGCTTGATCGGCAGCTACTTCGCCAGCCTCGATGTGGCTGATCTGCTGCTCGATCTCGGCGACGATGCGGTGCTGCTCCGCGAACGGTGGCACAAGAATCTCGGTGTCCATCAGCCAAGGCACCTCAAGTGAAGCCACCGTCGTGCCCTGCTTGCGGCAGTTCTCCAGGACGTACTGCTCCTGCACGCGAATCGCCCAAGCCAGCCAGCGACCATCGATCCCCACGTGAGGCGCGACCGCTTTCATGTCCTGATTCAGTGTGACCTCAAAGGGCACGTACGTGATAGGAACTTTTCGCTCTAGAATTCCGGAGCGGACGACGATCGCCACCGATTTGGCGGGCACAAGTTTCACGGGCGATTCGTCGAGGGCGCACTCGTGGATGAGGTCCTGCGTCGCCACGAGAACGTCCGGTCCCATGTCCTTCGGGGACAACCATGGAATGGTGCCGTCAGTCCAGAATTCCGGCCTCTTCTTCGATGGGGTGCCACCGCCGTACCATTCGCCGAGTTCGCCGAGCTTTGCCCGAGCCCACCCCTGAGGCAGTTCCCCGGCGCCCCCGCCCGGAAGCCCGTCCCGGCCGCCCCCGGAATCCGCACCCAGCCCCAGCGTCACGCGCCCAGCTCCCTGTCCAGTTCGTCGAGGATCTCTTCCGCCCTTTCCTCACCGAATTCGGCGAGGAATCCGTCCGTGCCGTTCATTTTTGTGAACGGAGCGTAGTCGAGGTCGGCGGTGTCGAAGCGTACACGCTCGATCGTGGCACCGGCGATGTGGTCGAGCCACCAGCGTTCGGTGTCTGTGAAGTTCACGCCCGCCTGCTCCTGCCGAGCGAGCCAGGCCGCGTACCGTTCCCCTACCGCCTCCTCGTGCGGGCGCGGCAGCGCGGTGCCCTCGTCCGCGCCGCCCGCTAGCTCGTAGCGCATCAGGGCCAGCAGGTCGGCCGCGGTGCGGGCGGCGGAACGGTTAGCAGTCACAGCCTCGCCCACCTGCTCGTAGCAGCGCCACAGCTTCTCTGCCGTCCAGGCACGCGGCGGCCGCGCCACGGCACGCGCCAGGTCCTTGAGGCGCCGCAGGGCCTCGCGGGGCGGTACTGGCGACTCGGGTGAGAAAGCGATGGCGAGGGCCGCGATCTCGTCGCGGTGCTCCTTGACGTATTCCCGCCAGTCGCGGACGGTCTCCCGTGCCGTCGATTCGTCCTCCGGAACGGCGCCGGCCGACACGAGGGCGTCGCGGCTCGTCTCGTCGTACAGGATGTCCTTCGCGCGTCGCATCTCCAGCAACCGGTTCCGCAGCTCGGGGTTGGAGGCCAACGGGCGCAGCGCTCGCTCGGTCACGTCCCGTACGGCCTGGTCGGGGTCGAGGCCGAGGCGTTCGGCGGCCTCGCGGATCTTGGCCTGCTCGTCGATCGAGACGGCGTCGACCATCCTGTGCACGATGTGCTTCAGCGGTACACCGTCGGTGAGGCCCTCGATCTCGGTGCGCTCCTCGTCGGTCATCTGGATGTCCAGTTTGGCCAGACGGGACGCGAGGGTGGAGATGTGGGTGTCCTCCGCGACGCCCCGGGCGGTGAGGCGGAGGAGTTTCTCCAGGTTGAGGTCCTTCTCCGTGTGCTGCTCCAGCGGACCGGCGTCCACCTTCGGTTTCCGGGTCACGCCCACCGCGTCGACGATCACGAAGTGTGTCTTGGGGCCGACACCCGGCGTGACGCGCTCGAACTCGGTCAGCGAGAGAGTACGGGCGCCGCGGCCCTTCATCTGCTCGAAGTAGGCCCAGCTCTTGACGTCTCGCAGGAAGAGCAGGCATTCGAGCGGCTTGACATCGGTACCTGTGGCGATCATGTCGACGGTGACGGCGATGCGTAGCTGCGGAAGGTTGCGGAAGTCGGAGAGCCGTTCCGCCGGTTTCTTCGCCGCGTGTGTGATCTTCGCGCAGAAGTCGTTGCCCTTGCCGAAGACGTCCCGGATGACCTCTGCGATCTCCTCAGCGTGGTTGTCGTTCTTGGCGAAGACGAGGGTCTTGGGGACGTACATCTCGTCCCACAGCAGCTCACCAGTCTCCTTGTCGCGTTTGGCGCGCTCGGGGAAGATCTCGGTGAACAGGCGCTCGCGGAAGGTGCGGATGACCGTGCGCAGCTGGTCCTTGCTGATGACGCCGACGCCGACTTCCGTGGCGCCGTAGGAGACGTCCTCGTCGAAGTCCTCGTAGCGCTGGCGGCGGGTGCGGCGGTCGCGGACGGGGATCGTGCCGCGTGCGATGACGCCGCCCTCGCCCGTGATGCGTGTCAGGATCTCGTACACCTGGAAGTCGACGTTGACGCCGTCGGCGACCGCCTCCGGGTAGGTGTACTCGCTGACCAGGTTGCCGTTGAAGTAGCCGAAGGTCTGCGCGACGGGTGTCGCGGTGAGGCCGACGACGGGCGCGTCGAAGTACTCCAGTACGGAACGCCACTTGCCGTAGATGGAGCGGTGGCACTCGTCGACGACGATCAGGTCGAAGGACTCGGGTGGGATGCCGTGGTTGTAGCCGACGTGGATGTCACCTGCCACGTCGTACGTGTACTCGTCCTCGCCGTCCTCGCCCTGCGTGACGGGGACGGTCGCCCCCGTCAGCTCCATGTACAGGCGTTGCACCGTGGAGACGACGACCTTCGCGGACGGGTTCATGCCCTCGGCGCCCAGGCGCTGCACGTTGAAGAGGTCGGCGAAGGTGCGGTTGGTGTCGGGCGTCGTGAAGTTCTCGAACTCGTTCTGCGCCTGGGCGCCCAGGTTGTTCCGGTCCACCAGGAACAGGACCCGCTCGGCTTGGGCGTACTTGAGCATCCGGTACGAGAACGTGACCGCCGTGTATGTCTTGCCGGCGCCGGTCGCCATCTGCACGAGGGAGCGGGACTGGCCCGTGCCCTGCTGGCCCTTGCCCAGGGCTACAGACTCCTCCACGCCGCGCACCGCCTTGATTTGGGCCGGGCGGAGGGGGCGCTCGTCCAGCTCGGGCATGCGCAGGCGTAGCCGGGCACGGTAGGAGGGTGCCTGTGGGTCCTGTTCGGCCTGGCGGATCCAGCGGGAAAGGGTACGGGGCTGGTGGAAGGAGAAGATCCGCCTGCTGCGCGAGTCGGGGTCGAGGGTGTTGCGGAACCGGGTCTCGCCGCCGTCCGACACATAGCGGAACGGCAGTGGGGTGCGCCAGGCGATCAGGCGCTGCTGTGCCTCGGTGGGGTGGTCGGCGTACCGGTCGGCTTGGGCCTCGGCGGCCGTCAGGTCGGCGCCCTCTCGCTTGGCCTCGATCACGCCGACGAGCTTGCGCTCCACGTACAGGGCGTAGTCGGCGCGGCCCGTGGCGGTGGTCGTCTCGCGGACGGCGACACCGCTCCCACGGCGGTCGCCCTGCACGTACAAGTTGAGGCTGCCCCCCGCGTCCTGGACGCTCCAGCCCGCCTCGGTGAGCATCTCGTCGAGACGGGTGCGCACCTGCGCCTCGGTGAGGGGTTCGCGGGCCGCCTGCTCGGCGTTCTCCAGGAGACGGGCACGCTCGGCCACCGCCGCGGAGGCGGCGGCGGGGCTCATGACCTGCTCGCGCAGCAGCCTGGCGTCGGCCGCGGAATGGGCCTGCTGGAGCGCCGCGAGCTGATCGTGCATGGCGGCCACTTGACGGGCCAGCTCCTCGCGCTCCGCCGCAGCGTCGGCGAGTTCCTTCTCCGCCGTGAGGCGGGCGGCCTGCTCGGCTTGTGCCTGGGACGCCTGGCCCTCGTAGGTGAGACGGGCCTCCTCCAGTGCGCGCCGGGTCTCCTCCACCTGTGCGCGCAGAGCCGTGTTCTGTGCGGCCGGCGTGCGCGCCGGGTCTGGTGGCACGAACGTGTGCTGTTCGCGGGAGCCGGTGATCAGGCGGTGGTACCAGACGCCGAGTCGGTGACAGGTCCGCACAGCCCGGAAGGCGTCGTCCGGATCGTCGTGGTCGTGGTGGCTGGCTCTGTTGCCGAGCACACGAATCTCATGGAAGGCCGGTCCTACGTTGCCGTGCAGATAGCCTTCCCTGTCGAGGGCGGCCAGACGCTCAATCTGCTTGGTCCCCGTGAACTGGACGCGACCCCGGCGCACCAGATCGGAAGCGAGAGCCTCACCGAACTGCCGGGACTTGATGAGCGAGGTGTTCGAGTCGGTGAAGACGTTGGCCTCGGCGCCCGAGCCATAAGCGACGAGCAGCGGTAGATGGTCGTACAGGAAACCGAAGTTGCGTGACGTCCGGGCGAGCTCGGCGAGTCTGGCGTCCGGTGTCTGTGCCGCGCCACCTGCGCTCATCAGAGGAGTACCGCTCTTCCTGGGATGCTGTACGACGTGACGTGCCTGGGCTGTTTCGGGTGCGGTGAAGGGATCATCGAGCCTAGCGCCCGGGGGTGCACTGACGCCAGAATTTTCGCTGTCGTCGGCCACGGCCTGCCCGGATCCGCAGCGGGCACTCGACGATGTTGGCGAGTTCGCCGCGCTGGCGCGGGCCGGTTCCTACTTGGGCGTGACCGCCGGGTTCGCCGGGCCCTGGGCGGTCAGCTCGCAGGCTTCTTCCTGCGGCCGCTCCTGGGTTCGCCGTACGCCTTCTTCCATGCATTCAGGTGCCGACGGTCGCCCTGGCCGCCGACGCCTGCCTTGAGGATGTACTCCAGCCGGGAGCCCTTGAGTCACGAGGCGAAGAGGTTGCGGCCGATGGCGATGATGTCGTTGTCCTTCGCGTACTTCTCGGCATCGGTGGTGTACCTGGTGTTCGTCACAAAGATCGCGACATCGGCCGTGAAACTGGTTCGAGCCCCCAACAGGTCATGCATGTCGCGGCTGACGACCGACCGGTGCGTGGCGAAGTACATGCACTGGACCACCATCGAGCGACCGTCCGGCAGCACGCCCTCCACGTCCCTGCCCAGGTCCCCCTTTCCGCCGACCCACCGGACCTCGGTGCAGCCCCCTCACGGAGCATCGCGGCCACCATCCGTTCGGAATTCTGCCAGTGCAGCTTGTCCACCTTCTCCAGCGTGCGGGTGGCCTCCAGCACTCGCTGCTCCGCCCGGAACACCGCGTCCCTGCGGCGTATCTCCCGGTGGGTGCGCCAGCTCCACCACACCAGGGCCCCGAGGCCGGCCAGCCCCACCGCCGTGAGCACGAATGGCCAGATCCGCGACCAGAAGATCACCACCGCCGCCAGCAGTGCGATGCCTACGTCCGCTGACCACCGGTTCCGCCTGCGCCGCCATCCACGCCGCCGTCCATCAGCCGCATCCCCCCTTCGATTCCATTACCGACACCAAGCGTGGACGAGAAGCAACTCAGCGCGAAAGAGGACCTCACCGCTGCACTCCCAGCTCTGCCTCAAGGACATGCGTTGTCTCGGGCCATGCCACTGGGAGGGCCGTGACAGCGCTCCAGAACTCGTGGTGCGCGCGGATGACGGCGCTGAAGCCGAAAGGTGAGTGGTCCGCGGGGACCGTGGCCAGGACGCGGCGGGTGATGCTGCCAGCGCCGCGCGCTGTGGGGGTGGTGCCGTCCCCGAGGAGAAGGGTGGCCGTGCGGAGTGCGTCGAGGATGTTGCGGGGCGCGGTGCGAGCCCATGGGCCGAAGATGAGATCTCGCCAGGGCAATCGAGAGCGGGCCCAGGCGAGGCGTTTGAGGGCGCTGCCGAGGTCTACGGCCATGCGTGCGGGGTTGGTGGCGTTCCAGTGGAGCACGGTGTCGCCGAGCGGTAGGTCCGCGTGGCGGAACCGGAGGGTGATGCCCTGGGCTTCGCTGCGTCGCCAGACGGTGACGAGTCCGTGCACGCTGATGTGCCGGGCATGCATGCCGAGGCGGGACAGGACGGTCAGCAACTCGTCGAGGATCGTGGCGTACTCGGCGGTGTCCTGGATGGGCTCGACGCGTGAGACGTTGACGAAGGAGGTCAGGAAGCGGTTGCGGAGCGTGTCGTCGGCGTTGCGTTGACCGGTGAAGCACACCACTGGTTGGGCCGGGAAGCCGCGATGGTAGGGGACGGGACGTCCCTCTCTGAGCAAGAAGTCGAGGGCTTGAACGGCTGAGATGGTCAGCTCGGTCTCCCGCCCCCAGCACAGCGGCAGGCAGGGGGCCTGCAGGACTCCCTGTTCGGCGAACGTCTTCTCGATCATGGCCAGCAACTCGGGCCAGGGGGGTGTGCGGCGAGGCGGGTGGTAGCGGGTGCCGTGGTCGCGTTGGCGCATCTCCAGGTCGGCGCCGTCGACCATGTGCTCCCAGCGTGGGCCCAGGGCTTTGCGGAGCAGAGCGGGTGGGTGGGGGGCGTCGAGGTTCGTCAACACGGTGACGAGGACAGCGCCTTGAAGTGGCATTGGGGGTCGAATCGGTGCTGACGATGGCTTGGACCTCGGCGTGGTCCAAGTCGTAGGTGCGTTCGACGGCGGCGGCGGGCGGATTCGTCGTCCTCCTCAGGTGCGAGAACGGTGGTCGTGCCGGTGCGGTCGCAGAGGGCTGCGTCGGCGCAGGTGCCCTTGTGCCATGTGAGGGTGGCTACCGGGGTACCGGCGCGCAGGAACTTGCCGAAGACGGCGGCACCCGCTTCGACGTAGATGCGGGCGTAGGTAGACGAAGACGGTAGCCTCGCGGAAGGCGGCCGCTTTGGCGTGACCGCCGACTTCACGGACCCACTCGACGTGATCGGCGGTGAAGAGCTTCTCGTGCCGTTTCACTTAGTCGGCGTCGAATACGGGGCCGACGAGACGGAGTCGAGGCAATGCCGTGGCAGCACACGACCTGATCATCGGGGGTGTGTCGGTGCGGTACTTCCCCGGCGGCGAGGCACCGGAGTTGGAGGAGCCGGTGCAGTTTCTCGACCTGCCCGAGGACGTGCTGGCCGGCAATCTGCTGGTGCGCCGAATCGTCTTTCGACTGCTGTCGAAGTCCCCGCCGGTCGCGCTCTACCTGCACTGGAGTGACGGCACCTCGCTCACCGAGGTGGACGGTCGGGTCGTCACTGGCACGGCCACGGACGAGGACTTCCACGGAGCGGTCACCGGCCAGACGCTGGTCCGCCGGTGTCGTGAGTGTGGGGCCCGTTTCTCCATCCTCTACGCGGTCGAGTTCCCCGGTTTCGCCCGAGACCGGGTCCGCAGGCTTCAGGAACACGATCACATCGCACACTGCCCCGCTTGCGGGACCAGGTGGACTGCCTATGTCCTGGAGATCGTCAGACGGTTGGATGGGTGACGGTTCGGCTCGGGTGATTCATGCCGCGCGACCGCTGGTACACGTGAGCGTTGCATAAGCGGACAGCGGGGGTTCGATTCCCCTGGCCTGCTCCGCCGAGAGCCAGGTCAGATCGCCTTTGACCTGGCTCCTTCGTATGAGGTGTCGGGAGAAGGTTCTCCTGGACGCCTGGTTGCGCCGCTTGATGCCGGTTGTGGCAACCAGGCGCTGTCCTGACACCGGGGGATCCGGGGTCGATCCGTGACTTCTCCGAGCGGCTGCATGCCGAACGGGCGAGCGTGGATGTGCTCGTCGACAACGCCGGGCTGCGGCTCGCCCGTCCCGGCTACACCGCCACCGACCTATCTACAGACGAGTGCCCCGCTGCCCGGTTCCGGCGGTCCCGGGGAGTTGCTGTCGATTCTGGGAGTTGTGCGAGGAGTTGGCCTCCGTATGGTTTCGGGTTGGGTGGGTCGGCGGGTCAGCGGGTGGCGAGGATGGTGAGTACCAGGATGGTTACCAGGCAGGCCACGATTGCCGCGCCCACCATGCCGACGCCGGTTACCTCCGGCAGCCATGGTCGGCGGTCGCGGTGGGTGGTGGTGGGGTGGGTTGGGGCGGGGTGGCTCGGTGGTTGGTCCCAGCTGGTGCGGGGCGGGCTCGGTGTCGGTGGGGCGGGGGGACGAGGGGGGCGCGGGGGTTCCTCCGGATGCCAGACCTTGAGGATCTGGTACCAGACGGCCTCCGACACCCCGGCGCCGTCCTTGAGGATGTGGTCCAGGGCCGGCCGGGCGATGGGGTGGCTTCTGGTGCGTTCGGTCTCCTCGGGAAGGATGGTCGCCAGTGTGGCGGCCACCTGCCGTTCGTCGGCGAACGGTTTCACGGCCTGTCGGTACAGCCGGGCCACCTCGACGGCGGACCGCTCCTCGGTGTCCGCCAATCCGGCACGCAGAAAGAGCCGGTGTTCGAGCAGCACATGGCAGTACCTGAGTTGCAGGTCCCGTGACCAGTGCGGGTGTTCGGCGGCGATGGGGGCGATGAGGTCGCGTAGGGAGGGATCGCTGAAATCGCTCTCGCGGACGGCCCGGATCAGCCGCAATGCCCGGAGATCGGCGGAGGGGGCGGCCCCTTCGGTGGGCCCGGCCGCCGCCTGAGGCCCGGGCCCGGCCGCCGCCTGGGGCCGGGGTTCGGGGGTGGGTTGGGTCCTTCGGGGTGGGGAACTCCGCTGCACGGGCTGGGGAGTTCGGCTCAGGGCCCGTTCGGCCGTCCGCAGCAGCCAGTCCTTACGGTTGCGGCGGGTCTCCTCCTGGGGAGCGCGCCTCTCCAGGGTTCTGCTGACGTTCCCGCCGCCCTCCTCCGCCAGGCTCAAGTCGACCAGGACCCGCGCGAGTTGTTCGGCCCGGTCCCCCGTCTGCTTCCTGGGGTCGACGCGGACATGCCGCTCGTTCGACGAGGGATGTGTCGGCCACGCGGTGAGAAAGGTGAAACGGAGCCGCTTGGCGTAGTCCGAGTCATGGGTGGCGAACGACCAGCCCAGCGGTTGGCCGCCGAGCAGCGGGCCGAACAGCCGCCAGAGTCCCAGCAGCACGGTGTGGGGTTCCCTGCCGCCGGACAGGTCGAGCACCGAGAAGCGGCGGTTGGGGTCCCGCAGCACCTCGGCCGTCAGCGCGACCAGGGTCCGGAGGGCGGTCGGTTCCCGCAGTTCGTCCGTCAGCCGGAACAGCTCCTCGTCCCGGCCGTGGGTCAGCGGTTCGGTGGGCACGGGCGGGAGGCCCCCGCGCACGGTTTCGACCGGCAGCTCGTCCTGTTGCCAGCGCCAGTCGTGCAGGGCGAGACAGGTGATCGGCGGGAGGACGGACCTGTGGCCGACCAGTGCGTGGCAGACCGTGCCGGCCCGGCCGCCCGGGTCCAGGCCGAGGGTGCGCCGGCCGAGCAGCACCCGATGGCCGCGTTCGATCCGTACCAGCCCGGGGATCGTGTTCTCGCCGGCCACGTCAAGGGTGGAGGCGAGCGCACGCTGGACGTCGGCCGCGTCCGAGCGTTCGCCCGACCAGGCGACGACCCCGAAGCCGGTGCCGCCGGCGGAGTTCTCCGCGTCCCAACGAAAGACGTACTGGTCCACCGTCTCCATCGCGTCGTCCATGTGCCCTGTGCCTCTCCCGTCGTTGGTGTCGTCGGCGCCGGATGTCCCGCCCGGGGTCACAGCCCCACCTCCTCGGGGCCGGTCTCGACCAGGCCGGCCATCGCCAGGATCGACAGCAGCGGCGCCAGCACCCGGCGTGGGGTGACGCCGTTGGGGTAGGAACCGCCGCGTTCCCGCCGGCCGGTCGCCGAGACGAAGTGCAGCGTGCATCGGGCGGTGTCGGCGACCGGCCGGAGCCAGGCCCGGCTGCCGTGGCGCCGCAGAAACGCGTACGCCTCCTCGCTCTCCCGTCCGAGGGTCGCCGCGATCCGTTGGGTGGGCGGCGGGTTGAGCAGCCAGGTCGCGACCTCGGGTTCGAACCTGACCAGATCGCTCTTGTTGAGCACCACCGTCGACGGCGTCATCACATAGCCGTCCGAGCGCGGCACCCGGGAGAGCACCGCGGCGAACGCCTCGTCGCCCAGGTCGCGTTCCCTGATGCCGATGCGTTCGCGGTGCGCGTCCAGCTCCGGCAGCCGCAGCGCGCGCAGCGGGTCGACGACAAAGACGAACGCGCCGGCGCCGGCCAGGAAACGGGTCGCCTCGTCGTGGCCCTCCAGATCCTCGCCGGCCAGGTCGAAGAACATCAGCGGCCGGGTCTGGCCACGGCTGGTCAGCAGCAGGCCGTCGGCGAACTGGGCGAACCGGGTGGACGCCGTTCTGGGCAGCACCTTCCCGTCGCGCAGCGGCTGCAGCCGCTCCCGGACGAAGCGCTGGTGCCATTCGGGGTTGAGGGGTTCGGCGGTGATGCCGTACGGCTCAAGTCCGCCCTGTTCGATCTCGCTGATCATCGCGGCGAGCAGATGCGTCTTACCGCTCAGCGAACCGCCGACCGTCACGATGGTGAGCGGCTGGCCGTTCCGCAGATAGGGCACCGGCAGATGGTGTTCGTCGATCCCGCTGGGGTTCTCGCAGCGCTGGAACGCGCGGCGCAGCATGTCGTTCCGCCGCAGCTCGACCGGCTCCTCGGACGGGGTGAACGGCTCGTAGTCGCCCTGGTCGTTGGGGAGATGGAGGCTGTTCTCGTCATAGCGGACCGGGCCGAGGCAGTAGGGGCAGAGCACCTCGGGCGCCTCCTCGCGGGGCGCCGGCTCCTCCTGGAACGCGGCGTCGGGCCCGGCGTCGCCCATGGCGAACCGCGCGCCGACCCCGCCGGAGGGCGGCGCGTCGACCCGCGGGCCCCAGCGTCGGCGGGTGCCGAACCGGCGGCGTTTCTCCGCGACGAGCCGTGCGTACTCGCCCTGTTCCGTCGCCGCCTGGGCGTGGGTGGGCACCGGGTCGGGGTGGTTCAGCAGCTCCAGGATCTCGGCGACGGTGCGACGTTCCCCCGCCCTCCGGGCGAAGGCGCGGCCGTCGCGCAGCGCCGTCAGCTGGGGGTAGGCGTCCAGTTCGGCGGGCGGCTCCGAGGGCGGGCCCGGCTGACCGGAGACCGCTGCGTAGAGCACCCGGGCCACGCTCCACAGATCGTCGCGCGGGTCGGTGTGCCCCTGCCCTTCGAGCTGTTCGGGCGATGCCCAGGGGGCCTCGCCGATCGGCATCCTCGGATGGCCGACCGGCAGCGCCCCATGGGGCTCGCCGATCCTGACGCTCTCCCCGCTCCACCAGACGGTGGCCGGGGCGATGGTCCGGTGGACATGTCCGGTGCGCTCCAACAGCCTTGCCGCGACCAGCAGTTGGCGCATGACCACGGCCAGCCGCCGGCCGCTGGGCCGGGCCGCGAGCAGACGCGTGGCGCCCGGCGGCGGCGGCTCGTAGAGGACGAACGGCTCCTCCGCGTCCAGGTCATGGCCGACGACGCGCAGAAAGAGCCCCGGGTGCTCGCCGCGCCGATGGGCCCGTTCCAGCGCCACGGCCGCGTTGACCTCGTGCTCCAGCGCCTCCCTGGCGCGCAGATCGCCACGGGCCGAACGGGGCAGCCGGTACTGCCGCACCACCCAGCCCCGGCCCAGCCGGATCACCCGGCCGACGACGGGCGCCCGGAACGGCAGGACCTTGTCCGGACCGAACTCGGCCTTGAAACGCACCGGCCCGCCGGTCGGCGTCTCGAACTCCAGATCGTCGTGATCGAAGTCGTCGGAGCTGTTCACGGCGTGGGCCCTTCCGATCCGGCGCGCGGGGCGCCGACGAACCCGGGGCGCAGCGGCAACAGCCGTGCCACGCCGGTGAAACGTCCGCTTCTGGTCCAGACGACGTCCTCCCCCGCGGTGTCCCAGCCGTCCGGCCAGCCCCGGTCGGTGCGCCGCACCGAGGCCGGGGCGAAGCAGACGCGGCGGGCCGCGGTGGGTTCGCGGGAGAGGGCGTTGCGGTGTTCGCGGGTGGCCAGCGGCCGGCCCCTGGTCTCGGCCCTGGCGGCCAACAGGGACCTCGCGGACTCGTCGTTCAGGCCGAACAGGGCGGCCGGGCCCGGGCGTTGGCCCGGGTCGGGCAGAAAGGCCGGCGGCGGCGCCGGATCGTCGGCGAGCCGGTCGCTCTCCTCGTCCAGCAGCGCCGTCATCCGCTCGACGGCGGCCTGGGGTTCGAAGTCCTCGGGCGCGGCCTCCAGCGCGCCCCACAGTCCGCCCAGCACATGGATGCCGCCCGCGGTGAGATCGCCGGCCAGGGTCTCGACGAGCGCCTTGCCGCCGTCGCCCGTCTCGCGGCGCAGCCAGGGCGGTGTCGGCGCCTCGGCCGGCACCGGATCGGGGACGGCGGCGCCGGCGCCGGGGTCGAGCTGGTCGTCGTCCCAACGGTCCCAGCTGTCCCAGTCGTTGGCGGCCGCTCCCGCGCGCTGGGCGCCGGTGTGGTCGCTGTCGTCCGTGCCGTTCTCGTCCTCGATGTCCCAACCCCCGCCACCCCGGGGGTCGTTGGCCCAGTCGTCGGCGTCGTCGTCCCAGCCGGAGGCGTCGGCGGGGTCGTCGGCCGGGGGCCGGAAGCGGCCCGTCGGGCGCGCCTCGGCTGCGGCATGGCGTTCCGCCGTGTCCGCCATGGTGCGCAGGGTGCCGGACACGGTGTCGGCGGTGGCCGCGCAGTACTCCCTGGCGTCGCGGAGGAACCAGTCCCTGAGCGCCGTCTCCGTCAGCACCTCACCGATCGAACGTCGCCATCCTTCCGCGCGTTCCGGGGCGGTGGCCTCCCACCAGTCCTCGACGGCCCTGGTCCACCAGCGCTGCCCGAGGAACACCAGGCCGACGAGGGACAGCGCCAGGGCGGTCGCGGCGAGCCAGGCCGGCGGCCCGAGCAACTGCCCGACCAGGGCGCCGGCCAGGCCCCCGGCGATGCCGCCGAACAGCCGGCCCCCCGTGCCCTCCACGCCGCCGTCCCGGCCGCCGTCGGTATCGCGGTTGGGGCGCCGCCGCGCCAGATAGGTCGACAGGCCGGCGCAGGCCAGGCCGAGCGCCGGGCCGAGGAGCCAGCCGGCCCCCGGCCACAGGCCGGCGAGCAGCGCCACCGCCCCGCTCTCGGCCGCGTTGACCCGGCGCAGCGGCGAGCCGAGCGGGAACGGTCGGGGGTGCCGCAGCTCCGTCCGCTCCTCGGCGGGGCAGATCTCCTCAAGGTGGGTGATCCTGGCGACGCTGCCCACCGGGTAGGCGCGCTGTGCGAGGGCGGCCAGCCGTGCCGCCGCCGACCGCAGCGACACCCCGCGACGCAGCTGCCCCTCGGTGTAGGAACGCAGCGCGGGCCCGACGGGCTCGCGGGAGCCCTCCGCCGAATCGGGCAGGCTGACACCGAGTTGGAAGAGCAGATCCCGCTGGTCGGCCCTGGCCTCCTCGGCGTCGCCGCGCTTCAGCGTCTCGACGGCCGCCTGCTGGTAGGCGTCCAGCGCGTCGGCCAACTCCCAGAGCCGGCTGGGCAGATCGACCTGGCGCACCGCTCCGTTGAACGGTGCCAGCGGGTGGCGGACCAGATCGAACGAGTCCTGGGCTGCGGTCAGCGCCGCCGCGCAGGACTCGTTCCGATCCCGGAGCCGCCCCACCAGCCAGAGATGGCCGGAGAGACTGCGTGGCACCTCCTGGCCCACCAGCGGGGCCAGTTGGGCGGGGGCGTCGCCGAGCGGGCCGGTCACAAAGGCCGCGACCGGGGTCTCCTGGCCGACCAGCCGTTCGACGGCCTCCCGCCAGACCCGCCCACGGGCGGCCACCGAGAGGGACTGCTCCAGCACGTCGAGCGCCGGCACCGCCACCCCCTCGGCGATCCCCGCCAGCGCGTTCAACACGGCGTCGAAGACGGCGGGTTCGGCGAGCAGGTCCATCAGCGGGCGGAGCGCGTCGTCCACCGGAAGAGCGTCGTCGCCGCAGGTCGGGTCGGGCACCCACAACACACCGCCCCCCGGGGGCCGCAGCGGCATGGGGCGGCGCAGCACGGACGGCCCGAGCCGGCCGGGCTCGTCGGCGGCGTGCTCGCCGGCGGCCTCGGGCGCGCCGACGGCCACACAGAGCGTGGGCACCGGGTCATGGGCCAGCAGATCTTCGTAGAGCCGTTCGTGGCGCGGGAGTTCGGTGAGCGAGTCCAGCACCAGGAACCGGTCGGTCTCCCGCCGCCGCGCCTCGGCCACGGCCGCCGTGGCGAGCGCGTGGCCGCCGCGTAGGTCGAGACGGTGGATCGAGATGGTCACCAGGCCCCCTCCCTCGCCCCACCGGCGCCGCCGTCCAGCGGGTCTTCACCGGCGGCGCCGGCGTCACCGTCGGCACCGTCGGCGAGTTCATCGGTGAACTCGTCCGTGAAGCCCGCGAAGCCGGTGCCCCGCGGGCCGGCGGGCGCCTCGTCCCGTTCGTCGGTGAAACGGTCCCTGTGCTCGTCGGTGAACGCGTCCTCGTCGTCGTCGGTGTAGCGCGTGTTCCGCCCGGCGGCGGGCGGGGGGGCCGGGTCCTCCGCGAAGCGGTCGTCACGGTCGAAGCGCTCGAAGCGCTCGTCGTGTTCCGCGTGGGCGAAGGCGCTTCTGGGGTCGGTGGCCGGCGGCGGGGCCTGCGTCTCGTCCTCCCAGTGGCGGGCGCGGGGGCGGTGGCCGGGTCGGGGGCGGCCGCGGAAGCCGTCGTCGGGGCGGGAGTCGTGGCCGGCCCCGCGGCGGTCCTCGTGCGGGGTGAACGCCCGGTTGCCGTAGCCGTTGGGGCCCTCGTCCGTCACGGTGGCGGGTTGTGCGGTCGCCGGCGCCTCGTCGTGCCACTTGGGCTGGGCGCGGCCATGGGCGTCGCCCAGGTTGCGCCGCTTCCGGTCCGCCGCACGCAGCAGCTCCCACAGCGAGCGGCGGGTCGGCTTCTTGACGCCGGGGAACGGGAGATGGAGGGCGCCGTCGAAGGTCTCCATCCAGAAGTGGCGGCTGGGGGCGAGCCATGCCTCGTCCTCGCCGTCCCGTTCCTGGCCCAACTCCCTGATCAGTTTGAGCTGTTGCGGGGCGACCTCGTGGACCAGCAGCCTGAAGAGCCGGGACGGCGCCGCCGGCGATTTGGTCAGGCCCTTCGGCTGGGCCTGCATCAGCCGCCCGCAGACGTCGTCGACGATCGAGCCCTCGTCCAGCAGCGCGAAGCGTTCGTAGGCCCGCAGCAGGTTCACCCAGCTGGAGACGCCGTCCTCCGCCTCGTCCAGCTCCAGGGTCATCGTCGCGGTTCCGCCGTCCTGGAGCAGGAACCTCAGGGCGCGGGGGGAGGCCGGGTCGCCGGCCCACTGGACCTGGCCGTTCCAGACCATGCACAACAGCCGGTGCAGGATGCGTTTCCGGTCCTCCTCGGTGCTCGCCAGCCAGTCGTCCTCGTAGCCGAGCCGCTGCCGCCAGTCGAGGGCGTCCTCGGGGCTGGCCAGGTCCCTGGCGTCCGACCAGAGGCGCAGCACCTTGCCGACCTCCGAGATGTCGGTGAGGCTCATCCCGCTGCGGAACAGCACCACGGTGATGGAGTCCGTCGGCACCGCCCGGAACTCGATGGTCTGCGCGGGCTCCCTCGGCAGGCTCAGCGCCTGCGCGAGATAGCGTTCGGCGCGCGACAGGGCCTGGGTGGACGGGTGCACGATCAGGATCTTCAACGGCCCGTTGCCGTCGGGGACAAAGCCGACCGACAGCAGCCCGGCCAGCTGGGAACGGAACTGGGTCAGCCATTTCCCGTCGATGGCGGAGCCCATCTCCGCCTCGCCGGCGGCCGCCAGCAGCAGATCGCCGAGGGAGGGCAGCAGGGGCCGCTCGTCCAGCACGCTGCGCTCGGTGAAGAGCCGCTTCACGCGTCCCTCGATGACCTGCTTGACCTCCCTGACCGCCTCGTCGGGGGACCGGCGCACCAGATCGAGGGCGCGCTGCCAGACGGACGGCTCGATCATCCGCTCCAGCAGGCCCGCCGCCTCCGAGCCCTCGGGGAGCCCGTACTGCTGCATGAGCCGCTCGAACACGTCGTCGTAGAAGGAGCGGAGGGAGTCCTGCGGGGGCAGCAGGTACGAGACGCCCTTGCGGTCGTCGCGGTACAGCTCCTTGCGCCGGTCGGCGAAGAGCCGGCTCTCCTCCTCCTCGTGCGACTGGAGCGCCCGCACCAGTTCGCCGGTCTCCCGCACGGCCCTGGCCAGTTGGGGACGCCAGCGGCTCTCGTACTCCTTCCACGCCGCGTGCCAGAGCTGGTTGGCCCGGTAGCGGTACCACGCGTTCTGGTCGGCGACGCACGCCTGGACGTCCGCGTCGCCCCAGCGGGCCGGGGTGATACCACCCAGGCTGCGGCGGATCGGCGGCACGCTCGGCGGGGTGAACTGCACATGCTCGGGTCGTTCCGGCTGGTTGCGCCGGTTGTCGAGCATCCCGACGAGGCCGACGGCCGCGACTCGGTCCTGGTGGTCGGGCACGCCGGTGAGCACCTTGTCCAGGTGGAAGGGGCCGAGTTGGGCCAGCAGGCCGCGGGTGGCGGCGGCCGGGCGGAACTCCTCCACCAGCCGAGGCATATCGCGGTTGAGATCGGATTCCAGACGGCGCAGCGCGTCGTCCATGTCGTCCTGCCGGTCGCGCAGCGCCTGCCCGATGGCCCGGCCGCCCCTGGGCAGCGGGTCGGGGTCGGCGATCGGGCGTGGCTCGCGTTCCCAGAGCGGGCCGATGCCGGCGCTGCGGAACATCTCGGTGACCCGCCCGCGGCCGTCGGCGCTGTGCCGGCGGGCCTCCTCGGCCATGCCCCGGACGCCGGCGGCGAGCAGCCGTCCGGCCACTATTTCGGCGAGGTCGTCGACGGGCACGGTCAGCGAGGCGGCCAGGCTGGTGGACATCCCCCGGTGGCCGATGCCGGACCGGGAGGGAGTGGCGCGCTCCACGGCCTGGTTGACGAAACTGGCGGCGAACGACTGGAAGTTGCCCTCGGCGCGGCCGGTCGCCTGGTCGTCGCCGAGTTCGGTGCCGATCAGCGACATCACGATGGCGCTGATGGAGCGGCGCAGATCCTCCGGCTGGAGGCCGACGGGCCGGCCGAAGAGGATCGCGGTCTGCATGGTCGACGGGCGCAGCGTGACGACCTCGCCGCCCGGGTAGCGAATCCCGGGGCCCTGCGGCTGGAGCACGTCCCCGAACTGGTCGGGGGCGTCCGGCGCGTTCTGGCTGTCGACCAGCCGGGAGATGTCCACCAGCGCGCGGCTGGCGTTCAGCTCGGCGGCCCGGCCGCCGCCGGCCTCCGGTGGGAACGCCGACGGCATCACCACCAGCGGGTAGATCTTCACGCCGTCCATGGACTGCTTGAACGAACGCTGGAACTCGCGCCCGATCAGATGCAGGAAGTCGTAGAAGATGCCGGCCCCGGTGCCGCCGGACACGGAGAACGCGACAAACACGTCGCAGCCCTTGATATGTCCGCCGCCCAACTCCCGCAGATCGCCGCCGGAGTGGCCGATCGCGCCGATGGCGTCCCGCAGTGGCCTGAGCACCGGCTCCAGGCCCTCGCGCAGGGTGGCGAAGAGCGCGGATCTGCCCACCGTCGGCAGCTGGCCGGCGCCGGCGTGCAGCGGAGCCACCCGTGGCTCGCCGACCGTCGGCGGCAGCCACTCCGACACCTCGTCGTGGACCGAGACCCGCAGCGTCCTGGTGACCTCGGGCGAACTGCTCATGCCGGCGGGCAGCAGATCGTGGATGGCGCGCGAGGTGTGGGTGTAGGGCGCGGCCTCGGAGCCCCTGGTGCTCAGATGCGGCAGCTGGTTCAGCTCCGCCTCGCTGTAGTCGGCGTAGACGAACTGGATGCAGTCCGGCAGCTGGAACGGGGCGCGTTGGCCGCCGTTGGTCAGCAGGGTGCCGTCGGGGCCGCAGAGTTCACGGCGGAGCGTGCGTTCCAGCTCGGCGCCGATCCGGTTTCCCGTGCCGCCCAGCCCGACGAACAGCACGGGTTGGTAGATCCTCATCTCACGTCCCTCGTTTCTCAGAAAACGGTGTCGTCGGGCGGCGGCGAGCCGGACGGGCGGGGGCCGCGGGGCGCGCCCGGCGGTCGGGGGCCCGGTCCACCGGGGGGACGGCGCAGCCGGGAGAACAGCCCGCCGCCACCTCCCTTGTCGTCCCGGCGGGCGTCGGGCGCGCGCACGACGATCCAGGCGTCGTCACCGACCGGGAACTGCTGGCCCGAGCGCAGGTCACGCGCCGAGCCACGGGGCGGTTTGATGCGGAACGTGCCGTCAGAGCGGCGCCGCAGCTCGTACACCGAGCCACCGGGGGAGCGCACCACGGTGAGGCCCGGATGGCTGTTTCTGCCGCGCTCGACGCGGAAGTAGAAGACCAGCGGGTTGCCCCTGATCTGCTGTTGGTCGGCCGGGCGCTCGTTCTGTCCCAACTCCACGGTGTGGCCGCCGAGTTTTTTGCGCCGCTGGTCGGCGGTCCACCAGACGGCGGCCAGGGCGCCGGCGACCAGCAGCGCCACCACTCCCGCGATCACCGCCCACCGCCATCGGTCCCACCAGGTGGGCGGGGCGGTGACCACCGCGTCGAGGAACGTCTGGTGCACGGGGCGGTCGTCGTCGGTCTCGTCGATGACGGTGACCGTGCCGCCGACGCCGCCGAGCGGCACATCGGGGCCGAAGGTGATGGTGAACGGGACGGTGCGGCCGGTGCCGGGCTCGGCGGTCACGGTGGGCGGGTCGATGCTCACCGCGCCCTCGCCGGTGTCCCGCAGTTCGAGCCGCAGCTCGTGCGGCCTGCTGTCGTTGTTGTCGACCCGCACGGTGCCCTGGAGCTGGCCGCCCGGGTGCAGTTCGGCGTCCTCAATGGTGACGACGCCCTGGAGCAGCGGCGTTCCCTCGGTCACCCGGGTGGGCAGGGGGCGTTCGTCGGCGATCACGCCGGGCGCCGCCATCTCGCTGGTGAACTCCAGCTGGCCGACGGCGGTTTCGGGCACGGTCAGCTCGCCGGTGAACACCAGGTCGCCGGCCTGCCGGTCGCCGCCCTCCCCCTCGTCGCCGAGGGGGATCTCCACCGGCTCGAAGCCCTCGCCGGTGAGCCGCGCGGTGGCGTACACCCCGGCCAGCTGCTCGGGATCGTCGATGGTGACGTTCTCCCTGGTCTGCAGCTTGGCCTCGACCAGCACCGACTCCCCCGGGTGCGGCGAGGGCGGGGTGACCGTGACGGAGGACAGGACGCGGCCCTGCCAGATGGCGCTGACCGCCGCCTCCATGGCCGGTCCGTCGTCGGCCGGCTCCAGATGCACCGTCCAGGTGCCGGGCTTGGGATCGCTGACGCGAAGCGCCTCGACGGCGGTGTTCTCGCCGCTGATCTCGAAGGTCGACCCCTCGAACTCGCCCTGCTTGGGCACCTCGCGCCCGTCCGGGTCGAGATAGGTGACGTTCACGCCGGGATCGCCCTTGGCGACGGTGATCGATCCGTCGGTCGCGATCGGCGGGATGAAGACGTCGAGATCGACCGGCGGCACGCCCTTGTCGCCGATCTGGACGGCGGCGCAGCGGGCGGCGGCGAACGTCGACTGGAGGGATTCCAGCAGATCGCCCGAGTTCTCGACGACCCTCATCTCCGGGATGGCGTCCGGCAGGTTGGCGCAGCCCTCGACATAGCCCGATTCGGCCATCTCCTGCAGGGCGGCCTCGTCGATCTGGTCGCCGAAGCCCAACGGCCAGATCTGGATGCCCTGTTCCCTGGCCTCGGCCAGGGTGTTCCGCAGCGCGGCGCGCGCGTTGTTCTGGCGGGCGTCCGGCGAGTCGCCGTAGTTGCGGCTGTCCGTGACGTCGAGCCGGCCGTCGGTCAGCAGGAATATCACCCGGGGCGTGTCCGGATCGCCCTCGGCCAGCCGTTGCACGGCCTGGGCGAGGGCCGCCGGATGGTCGGTCCCCGGGCCGACGACCGCGCGGTCGGGGGAGGCCAGCTCCCGCACGCACTCGCTGATCGACTGTCGGCCGTCGGCGTCCAGTTCGGTCCGCTGGCAGGCCTCTATCGCGGCGACCTGGCCCTCCTCCTCGGCGCTGCCGAAGCCGATGACCAGGGCCTGGGACTCCTGCGACAGCTCCGCCTGGGCGATGGTCGTCGCCGCCTCGACCTCCCGCCGCAGATCCTCCTCGGAGAGGCTGTCCGACTGGTCGATGACGATGGCGAAGTCGATCGGGTCGACCTCGGGGGGCCGGCCCTCCTCGTCGTCCTGTGCGGTGGCGGCGGTGGGGAACGTCAGCAACGGGGCGGTTAGCGCCAGGGCGAGACCCGCGCCCAGCAGCGCCACCCGGCGCGCGCCGCGCCTGCGGCGGCCGTCTCCCGTGCGCGCGGGTCCGCGCGTTCCCGGTCTGCTCATCACTCGTCCCAGTCGTCGAAGTTGTCGCTGGCCCGGCCGGCGCGGCGGGCCGCGCCCCGGCTGTCGCGGTCCGCCCGGCGGTCGCGGTCCGCCCCGTCTGCCCGGCCTGTCCTGTCAGTCCGGTCTGCGCGGTCCGTGTGGTCCGGGCGGTCGTCCCAGCCGTCGGGGTCGTCCCGGGGGTCCCGGCGGGCGCCGTCCCCGGTGTCGGGCACCTGGTCGGGCTCGTCGTCGCCGGCCCAGAACGGGGGCGGCCGGCGGGACGAGCCGTCCGCCGGCGGGAGTTGGGGGTTGAGATGGCGGGCGGCCAGCACCTGGTCCATGGTGTTGCCGACGACGCCGTCGGACCTGGCCCGCAGGTACTGGATGACCTCGTACATGTGCTCGCCGATGTCGTGCCGCTCCAGATGCCCGCTGTCCAGCATCCGGCTGAACAGCTCGATCGACACCTGCTGCTCCTCGCGCCACTCCTGACGGATGAGGTTGCGGATCTCCAGCTCCCGCCCCGGCTCCCTGGCCATGAACCCGGCGATCTGCCCGATGTTGCCGCGCCGCAGCATGTCCTCGAACTCCTTGGCGCGCAGCGCGATCCGCTCCGACTCCCACGCCTCGCGTCGCCCTGTGACGGTCAGTTCGTGCTCCAGGTCGGTGTGTTCCCGTTCGCGGCCGACGACCCGCTCGCTGAGGTCGATGAAGACATGCACCTTGGTCCGCAGCCCCAGGTCCGTGCCCAGGGCGAACCGCCCCGAGGTGAGCTCGGCCCGGACCGCCCGGTCCACACGTTCCGCCTGGGTGAGCGTGAACTGGCGGGACACATCGCGCAGTCGCTCCAGCAGATCGTCGCGGAGCAGTTCGGCGGCGTCCCACACCTGGCGGTCCACCACCAGCCGGGGGTCGTCCACCTCCCAGTGGACGCGGGCCTGCGCCTCGAAGAACTCGGCGTCGCCCGCGGCCGGCAGGCTGATGTCGAATTCGGTCACATGCCGGCCGAGCGCCACCTCGAACGCGGTGAACGGGCCCCGCAGCCAGGGCTTGTCGTAGTCCTCCCGACGGTCGGGCCACAGCACGGTGTGACCGCCGTTGGGGTACCGCAGCACGGCGATCACCTGGCCGCTCTCCCGCTTGTACGGGGTCGGGCACTCGCGCAGCAGCGGCCCCAGCGGGGCCTTCCGGCCGCCGGCGCGGTCGGACCGCCGGCGTTCCCCGGGCCGGTCCCGGTGTGCTCCCCGTTCCATCCGCTCGTCCCGATTCTTTTGTCCGTCGTGTCCGTCGCGTGCGTTCCGTTGATTCGGCCGGTTTCCGCGGTCGGCCTGGGCTGCCCTGTCACTCACCGGTCGGTCTCCTTCCTCGTGCCGCGTGCCACAGCCGGTGCGCGACGTCTCTGTTCAACGGCCGGTCGGGATCGCGTACCTGCCGGTCGAGCAGATGGCGCAGCCGATCGCGGTCCCGGCCCTCGAAGGCGAGGCGCGGCAGGAAGCCGACGAGCGTCGCCAGCTGCTCATCGTCCGTCGCGGCCCGCCGGATCCAACTGCCCATCCCGTCCAGGGCCGGCGCGGCCGACCTCGGGGTGGCGAGCGTGTAGCCGACCAGATCGGCGACCCGTCCCGCCGCCGCCGGCCGGGTGGCGATCAACGCCCCGACGAGCGGCCAGGCCGAGCGCCGCTCCAACTCCGGGTTGTCGCGCAGCCCCCACAGGAACGTGACGGGGGTGCGGATCGCCCGCAGCAGGGCCAGCAGCACCAGGTCGGCGTACTCGCGGCGGCCGTCCCGCAGCCAGCGACCCAGGCGTTCGATCACCACGTCGGGCTCGGGACCGGCCAGCAGCCGGGTCACGCTCAGCGAGACGGCGGCCAGCAGCGCGCCGTCCTCGTCGCGGCGGATCGCCTTGCCCAACTCGTCGAGCGAGGCGGCCACCGAACCGGCCGCGATCCCGTATCCGTGGGCCACCACGGCTGCCTGCCGCAGCCCGAGGTCGGGCCCCTTGGCCCACTGCTTCAGCAGGCTGCCGACGGCCGGCCGGACCTCCGGCTCGTAGGCCGCCTGCGCCAGCACGGTCGCGACGGCCAGCCGGGGCCCGTCGGGGTTGCCCAGGGCCATGGGCCGCACGATGTCGCCATAGCCATGGAGCCAGTCCCAGGAGCAGAGCACTCCGGCGGCCACGGCGGCCCGCACCCACACCTGGGGGCGCGGGTCCTCGCACAGCTCGCGCAGCCAGCGCCCCACCGGGCCACGGGCGGAGTGGTGACCGTCCCACACCTCGCGCAGCACGGCCGTGGCGAGCCCCTGGCCTCGGAAGGCGATGACCCGCGCGGGCGCCGGCGCGAGCCCCAGATCCACCTCGTCGTCGAAGAGTTCGGCGCGGGCCAGGGCGGGCCGTAACTCGGCATGGGTGCCGAAGAGCCGGCGGCCCGGCGGGTTCTCCGGATCGAGCGTGATGCCCAGCTCCCAGGCCAACTGGTCGGCGGCCTCGGTGACCAGCCCGTAGGGCGATCCGTTGAAGACCGCGACGGCGATCCGGAAGGCGGCGGACCGGAGCACCGGCATCGCCGCCGGTAAGTGCCCGGGACGGTCGGCACCGGCGAACCAGAGCCGCGCCTGCCGGGTCACGAACCCGGCGCAGGCGGCGCGCAGCTCCTCGTCCGTCAGCTCGCCCAGCTGGTGCCGGGCCAGATGGTCGGCGAGATGGGCGGCCTCCGCCGGATGCAACTCGGCGAGGCCAAGGGCCTCCCTGACATCGGCCCGCCGGGCCAGCTCCTCGGCCGCCGGCAGCGATCCCGCCGGGGCGCCCCGCAGCCGCTGCCGCAGATGACGGCCGAGGACCTCGCGGGCCGGCGGCGGAACGTAGCCCACGCCATGGCGTCCGCGCAGCAGCCGGTCGGCCAGATCGCCGCTGCTCACCACGATCACCATCATGGCGCCGACCCTGGTCAACTGCGCGCTGAGCCGGTCGAGATGCATCTCCATCAGCGGTGGGCCGCCGGCGTCCGGCGGGGACCCGCCGGTGGACGCGGGGCCGCCGGTCGGGGCGGTGGCGGCCACCGTCTCCTCGTCCGGGAGCTTGAGCAGATAGCCGGTGCCCGCCCGGAACATGTCCTCCGTCAACACCCGGGGATCGGTTGCGGGATCGAGCCGGTTGACGCCCTCGGGGGCCAGCTCGGCCAGCAGCGTCAGGGCGGTGGAGACGCGTCCGCTGCCCGGCTCGCCGCAGAGGACGAGCAGGTTCTGGGCGCGCAGCCGCTCCTTCATCCGGCCGTAGCCGGGCGCCGGGAGGTAGACGGCGTCCAGCCGGGTCAGCGCCTCGGGCGGCACCGGGCCGTCCATCAGGGCGGGGACGCCGGCCTCCGGCAGCCCGATATAGAAGTTGTTGCCCTCGATGTACTGGTTGTCGCGGCCGACATGGAAGGTGCGCTGGGAGGCGAGGTTGTCCCTGGCGGCGCGTGCCGTGCCGGCGCCGCCGGCGTCCTCGCCGTCGCCCAGGCCGCCGACCGCCGAGCGGAACGCGTCGGGCGGTTCCTCCGGCCGATCCTCGTTCCTGTCCTGGTCGGACGCCTGGCGCTCCCCGTCCCGGGCGCCGTCCGCGTCTCTGCCGGCCGGGGCGGCGGCCTCCGCCGGCTCGGCGGCCGGGGATTCGGCCTCCGGCTCGTCCTGGTCACTCATGCCGCTCCCCCCTCCCGTCGTCCTCGGGGGCCTGGGCCTGGTCCGGGGCCTTGCCGATGCCGGTGAACGGGCCCTGGAACACGTTGTCCTGGAAGACCTGGTTGTCACCGCGCACGTGGAACACCTGTGCCGGCCTCGGCCTCGACCCCGCCGGCTTGGCGGCGGGCGCGGCGGGCGCGTTTCCCGGCGCGTTTCCGGGGGCGATCCCCGGGGCGTTCCCGGGCGCGTTCCCCGGCGCGGGCCGGTCGGGGAGCAGGAACCAGGCCGTCTCGTCCGTCTCCTTGTTGCCGACCCGCTGCGGGACATAGGCGTCCGGCTCGATGGAGCGGCCGCCCTCGCGGACCACCGTGCGATACAGCGGATCGGAGACCACCAGCAGGAAGTCCGCGCCCGCCGCGTCGATCGTCCGCTTGGCCGTCGCGCTGTCGCAGAGCCGGCAGGTGAGATCGACCGCACGTCCCACCAGCCCCTCGGCGTCGATCAGCACGGGACCCGAGTGCATCGCGACGCGTAACCGCAGCGGCACCCCGCCCGCGCGGTTGTGTTCCCGAACGCCCTGGCGCAGCCCCTCCACCCAGCGGCCGACCAGATCCGCCGGCGGGATCGACGGCTCGACGACGGCGAGGATCCCGTCGCCCCTGTCCTCCCTGCGGAGTTCGCCGGGGAGCACGCCGATGACATCGCCCGCCTCGTCGAACGCCCGGTACATCGCGCTCCGCAGGCTCTTCTTGGCGTCGAGGGCGAGCCGGCCCGAGCCGCAGGCGTCGACGGAGATCACCAGCCGGTTGAGCGCGCGGCCGGAACCGTTCCCCCGCTGTTTCCCCGGCCCGCCGCCGGGTTGTCTCCTGGTGCTCATGGTCCCGCCCCTTCGCGTGGTGGTGCGTCACCGACGAGTCTGCTCACCCGCTCCCCTTCGCGATGTGGCCGTTTACACACCTGGTACGAAATCGCCTCGGCGGTCGCTTCCCCCGCCTGCCGCCACCCCGGCATCCCCCGCCCTCCCCGTCACGTCAGTTCCCCGTCAGGTCAGTTCCCGTCACGTCAGCTCCCCGCGCTCGGCCAGCAGGCGCAGCACCGGGAGATTGGAGATGATCAGCCGCCTGGGCCTGGTGCGGATCACATCCTGTTCGCGCAGCACCCGCAGCGATTTGGCGACCGCCTCCCGGCTGGTGCCGATCGCCGCCGCCAGATCGTGCTGGGGCAGCGGCAGATCGACCACCGTGCCGCCCTCCACCTCGCGGCCGGTCCGCTCCGCCAGCTCCAACAGCCTGATGGCCAGCCGCCGCAGCACCGTGCCCGAGGCCAGCTCCCTGCGTTCCTGGTCCGAGCTGCGCAGTCGGGAGCTGAGCTGCCGCATCACCAGGGTGGTGGCCACCGGACGGGTGGCGAGGAAGCCACGGAAGCGGCCCCCGGGGATGGCCGTGGCGCGCAGCGCGCCCAGTGCCGTCACGGTGGCGCTGCGCGGCCGGTGGTCCACGGCGGCGAGCTCGCCCACCAGATCGCCGGCGCCTCGCAGGGCGAGGATGAGTCTGCTGCCCCGGTCCGTGTTGACCTGGGCGACGGACCAGCCGGAGAGGATCACCAGGACGAAGGTGGTGCGATCGCCCTCCTGGATCATGACCTCGCCGGGGGCATAGCTGCGCTGAGTGCCGAGACTGATCAAATCCCTGCGGTCCTGCGGCGGCAGAGCATCAAGGAAGGCACGCCCCTGACCGAAAAGACTCATATGAATTCCCGAGTTGAACGACCTGGCGAGCCATACGTTTCCCGATGTCGATCGTCACCCGGATTTCCCCCGTTGTCATCCGCCGTGCGTGCGCGAGGAGATGAGCGTAGGCCCAACATGCATGCCCCGCAAGGCGGTTCGCATCATCCACCACAGTGTGTGCGTGTTGGTGCAGAAACCCCGCATGTGCCGTTGGGTGAGGGGGAATTCAAGGGGGCCATCGAAAAGACAATCGAAAAAGTATACGTCCGGCGAAAGCTCCGCGGGGCACCCGTTCTCCGGTCCCCTTGGGAGTCGTCATCCGCTTTGTGCCGTGCGGGACCGCCTCCAGGTTCATTTTCGTGGCCAAGACGCGGGTGTGGCCTGCCGGTTGGAGTTCGCTCCAGCTGAGAGGCTTGGACCCGGGGCTGGCAACCGACCGGGGGGAAGGGCGATGGAGTTCCAGGTGCTGGGGCCGTTGGAGGTCAGGGAGAGCGGCCGGTCGCGGCCGGTGACCGGACGGCTGCGGGGGACGTTGCTGGGGTTGCTGCTGGCGCGGGCCGATCAGGTGGTGCCGGCGGACGCCTTGGTGGATGCGCTGTGGGGTGATCAGGAGGACGATCGCTCAGCTCAGCGACTGTACCTGCAGGTTCACCGGCTGCGGGCGTTCCTGGGCGAGCCCGAGCGGCTGACCCGGGTCGACGACGGATACCGACTGCGGTTGGCCGAGGGCGAGTTGGACGCGGAGCGGTTCGAGACGCTGGTGGTCGAGGGGACGGGCCTGGTGGAACGGGAGCCCAGGCGCGCCGCCGCGCTGCTGCGGGCCGGCCTCGGGCTCTGGCGGGGCACCCCGTTCCCGGGCGTCGAGGCGGGCGCGCTGGGTGACTGGGCCGTCCGGCTCGACGAGCGGCGACTGACCGCCCGGGAGTCGCTCTACCGGGCGGAGCTGGCCGGCGGCGCGGGCGCCGAACTGGTCGAAGGACTTGAGCGGTTGGCGCTGGCCCATCCCCTGCGGGAACGTTTCCACAGCCTGTTGATGGAAGCGCTCGACCGGGCCGGCCGACGGGAGGACGCGCTGGCGGCGTACCAGCGGGCGCGGCGGCTGCTCGCCGACGAGCTGGGCGTCGAGCCGGGGCCCGAGCTACGGCAGTCGGCGGCCAGGCTGCGCTCCGGCCCGACAGCGGGAAGAACGGCCTCGGGGATGCCGGGGCCGGGCGGTGGGCCGAGTCAACTCCCGTTGGAGAGCGCCGGGTTCGTGGGGCGGGAGGCCGAGATGCGGGAGCTGGACGCCCTGGTGTCCGCCTCGCCGGCCCCCGTGATGATCGCCGCGGTGGCCGGGACGGCCGGCGTCGGCAAGACGGCCCTGGCGGTGCGTTGGGCGCACCGGCGGCGGGCGCTGTTCCCCGACGGCCAGCTCTATGTGGACCTGCGCGGCTACGGTCCGGGCCAACCCCTGGCGCCCGAGGACGCGTTGGCCGGCTTTCTGCGCGCCCTCGGCCTGGCCGGCTCGGCGATCCCGCACGATCTCGACGAACGCACCGCGCGGTTCCGGACGTTGGTCGCCGGCCGGCGGATGCTGGTGCTGCTGGACAACGCGGCCGAGGTCTCCCAGGTGCGCCCGTTGCTGGCCGGCAGCCCGTCCTGCGTCACCCTGGTGACCAGCAGGGACGCGCTGGCAGGGCTGGTGGTCAGGGAGGGCGCCCGCCGGCTGGCGCTCGACCGGCTCAGCCATGCCGAGGCGCACGCCCTGCTGCGCCGGTCGCTCGGCGCGGAGCGGCTGGCCGCCGAGCCGGCCGCCGTCGACGCGTTGGTGGAACGCTGCGCCCGGCTGCCGCTGGCGCTGCGGATCGCCGCCGAGCTGGTGCGTTCGCAGCCGGGGCCGGGCGGGATCGCCGAGCTGGCCGGGGCGCTGGTGCCCCGGCGGCGCGCGCTCGACCTGCTGGACATCGACGATCCGCATACGGCGGTGCGGGCCGTCTTCTCCTGGTCCTACCGGCGTCTTCAGCCGCCAGTGGCGGCGGTGTTCCGGGTGCTGGGCGCGCATCCGGGGCCCGATCCGGACGAACACGCGGTGGCGGCGCTCGCCGGCACGGCGCCGCGTTCGGTGCGGCGCGCGTTGGATGTGCTGGTGCGCGGCCATCTCGTCGAGCGGTTGCCGAGCGGCCGCTACCGGCTCCATGACCTGCTGCGCGCCTATGCCGCCGAGCTGACCGGCACGCCGGACGGCGGCGGAACGGCCGAACGGGCGGCGGCGCTCGGCCGGTTGTCGGACTACTACCTGGCCACGGCCTCGGCGGCGATGGACGTGCTGCTGCCGAACGAGATCTTCCGCCGCCCGACGCCGCCCGTCTGGCCGGGCGCGGCGCCCCGGTTCGACTCGCCCGACGCGGCCAGGGACTGGCTGGACGCCGAGCGGACCAATCTGCTGGAGCTGTCCAGGATCAGCGCGCCGCGCCGCACCGTGGACCTGGCCGAGACCCTGTGGCGCTATCTCTTCCTCGGCGGCTTCCCCGACGAGGCGATGCACCTCTACACCAGGGAACTCGCGGCGGCCAGGACGCTGGGCGATCCGATTGCCGAGGCGCGGGCCAGGAACAACCTGGGCAAGACCATGGACCAGCTGGGTCTCGACGGTGAGGCGGCGCTGGACCATCTGCGTGGCTCGCTGGCCGCCTTCGAGCGGGCGGACCTGCCCGAATGGCAGTCGGCGGTCCGCAACAACCTGGGCGTCGCCCATGGCCGACGCGGTCAACTGGACGCGGCCGTCCAGGAGTTCGAACGTTCGATCGCGCTGGTCAGCCCGTCGGGGCCCTGGCCGCTCCGGCGGGCGCCCATGGTGAACCTCTCCCGTTGTCTGAAGGAACTGGGGCGCTACGAGGAGGCGTTGGGCCATCTCTCCGAGGTGCTGGACCGCTGCCGGGAGAACGGCGACGAGATCCATATCCCCAACGCGCTCACCGGGACGGCCGATCTGTTGCTGCTGACCGGTCGGAGCGCCGAGGCGGCGGGCCACGCCGAGGCGGGTCTCGCGCTCGCCCGCGAGCACGGGTTCCGGGCCGTGGAGGTGGACTGTCTGCGGGTGTTGGGCGTGTTCGCCCGCGAGCTGGGCGACCCGGCCATGGCGGTGGCCCGGCACGAGGAGGCGCTGGAGGTGGCCCGCTCGATCGGCTCCCGGCACACCCTTCTTGAGGCCCTGGACGAGTTGGCCGCCAGCCGGAGCGCGGCGGGCGATCCGGTGCGGGCGCTGGCCGCCTACCGGGAGGCGTTGGCCGTCGCGACCGAGGCCGAGCACGCGGCCGGGGTGGCCGGCGCCCGGGCGGCGATAGCCGCGCTCCTCGACCGGCACGGCGATCCGGAGGCGGCCGAGCCGGCCCTTCTCCCCTGAGTGCTTCGCCTGAACGCCCGCCTCCCGTGGGCGTGGCGGAGCGGGCACGACGGCCCGACCCCGGGGGAGGCGGGGCTCATCAGCGGCTTCCCTCCCGGTGGTTCGGGCCGACGGGCGGGGCCTCTTCGGCGGGCGGTGCCTCGTCGCCGGTCGCGGCGTTCTCTTCGGCGGGTTCGTCCGGGAGGGCGGCCGGGAGGGCGTTCGGGTGCGCGGCCGGGTGGGCGTCCGGGTGCGCGGCCGGGGCGCGCCTGGTCGCGGCGATCAGCAGGGCGATGGCGGGCAGCAGCACCAGCGCGCCGGCGAAGAGCGCGGTGCGGATGGTGCCGACCAGGCCGATCCAGCCGACGGCCGGGCCGCCGATGATCTGGCCGCCGCTGTCGAACATGTCACGGGCGGCCAGGCTGGTGGCCCGCACCCGGGAGTCGACCCGGCTGACGATCCAGCCGGTGACCAGCGGATAGGCGACCGGTCGCAGCACCTGCACCAGCAGATAGGCGCCGATCGCCATGGCGAAGCCCCGCGCCGACGCCATCAGCAGCACGCCCACCGCGATCAGCGCGGTGACGCCGAGCAGGGTGCCGGCGACCGCCGAGTGGCCGAGCCGGTCGATCCGCCGCTTGGCGATCTCCGTGGAGACGAGGCTGAGCAGCGCGACCCCCGCGGTGATCACGCTGATCCAGGTGGCCGGGGTGAGGCCCCACACATCGGGGAAGTGGATCTCCTCGATCAGGAACGCGCCCCAGAGCCGGTCGAAGCTCTCGCCCCAGGCACCGGTGAAGAAGAGCACCCCACCAGCAGCATGAATCCCGGCACCGCGAGGGTGGCGATCCGCGCCTCCCGCAGCTGACCGAGGAAGAGCCGCCAGGACCGGCCCACCACCCCGGACGGGCCGCCGTCCGCGCCGTCGCCGCCGTGCGGGACGGTGGTCCGCGGCATCACAAAGATCAGCAGCACGCCGATCAGGATGATCCCCACGCCGCCGGCGAGCAGCGGAACGCGCGGCCAACGGTCGGCGACCACACCGCTGAGCAGCGCCCCGCAGAGGGTGCCGAGCAGGGTCAGCTGGGAGGCCAGGACATAGACCGGGGTCAGCTTCCCCGCGTCGAGTTCGTCGGCTATCCACGCGTCCTGGGCGCCGGTGTGCAGCGCGGCGCCGACGCCGATGAACAGCTGGGCTATGAAGAGATTGGCGAAGGAAGGCGAGAGGCCCTGCTGGGCGAAGCCGGTGCCCAGCAGGATCCAGCCCGTGGAGACGCAGAGCCGGCGGCTCACCGTGTCGGCGAGCACCCCGCTCGGCAGCTGCGTCAAGAAGTACGCCAACTCGACCGAGGTGCCGAGCAGCACCAGTTCCAGCGGGTTGAGCCTGCCCGACTGGACGTAGTAGACGATCGCGGTGGTGCCGGCGAAGGAGCCCAGAAAGGACACCGGTAGCACCATTCCGAACAGGTACAGCCGGTAGGCGTCGACCCGTCGCCGCATCCGGTCGGACATCTACCGGTCCTCCTCGCACTGAGAGATGAGTGTTCGCGCCCGCCGCCACGGGTTCCTCGCACCCCGCGGCACCGGCGGGCCCGACGAGATCTCCTATCTCATCGCCTACCGCCCCGCCGCGACCACCCCCGACGAGCCCGCCCGGTCGGCCGGCCGGGGGTGGTCGCGGCGGGTTCGCCGCGACGGCGGGGTGTGGACGGCGCCGAGCCGGGTACTCGGCGCGCGGTCTCGGGGTCGGTGAGGGGTGGGCTGGAGGTGCTCGTTGGCTGCTTCTGCCGGGTCTGCAGGGTCTGCTCGGTCCGCCGGGTCCGCTGTTCCCACCGGTTCCACCGCCGGTCCCCCAGTTCGTTCCTCACCCGGCGCCCGGCCGGCGCCGGCGCTCGGGCGTACGGTCGTGCTGCCCGGCGTCTACGCGCCGCAGGCGGACACGCTGCTGCTGGCCGCCGCGCTCCGCGCCGAGCGGATCTGTCCCGGGATGGATGTGCTGGAGGTGTGCTCCGGAAGCGGGGCGCTCTCGGCCTACGCCGCCCGACTCGGCGCCCGGGTGACCGCCGTGGACATCGGTCGGCGCGCGGTGCTCAGCACCAGGATCAACGCGGTCCTCGCCGGCCGCCGGGTGACCGTTCGCCGGGGCGATCTCACCACCGCGGTGGCCGGCCGTTCCTACGATCTGCTCTTCAGTAATCCGCCCTACGTTCCCTCGCCGCTCGACACGCTGCCCCGCACCGGCGCCGCCCGCGCCTGGGAGGCCGGCCGCGACGGGCGGGCGCTGGTGGACCGGATCTGCGCGGCGGCCCCCGCGATGCTGCGGCCCCACGGGGTGCTGCTGCTGGTCCACTCGGGCCTCTGCGCCGAGGAGGAGACCCTGCTCCGGCTGGAGGAGGCGGGCCTGCGGGCCGCCGTGGTCGAACGCGCCCGGATCCCGTTCGGCCCGGTGCTGCGCGAGCGGCTGCCCTGGCTGCGCCGCCGTGGCCTGGTCCCGCCGGACGAGGAGTTGGAGGAACTGGTGGTGATCCGTGGCGAGAAGCGCTGACCGTGAGCCGCGCCGGGTGACCGCGGAACGGGACGGACCGCTGCTGCTGGAGGGCCCGGTGGAGGTGACGCTCGACGACGGCCGGGTCGTCCGCAGCGACCGGTTCGCCGTCGCGCTCTGCACCTGCCGCCGCAGCCGCCGCTACCCCTGGTGCGACACCAGCCATCGGAAACGGTCCAAGCCGGCGAAGCCTCCGGCGGGGAACGGCCGGTGACCGTCCCCGGGCTGCCCGAGGCGCGCGGGGAGCTGTCGGCCGGACTGCTGGCGGCGCTCGCCGGCGAAGCGCGCCCCCTTCCCGCGCTGGCGGCCGTCGCCGGCGCTGACCCCTGGGGCGGGGATCTGCAGCTGACGCTCTACGCGCTGTACGAACTCCACTACCGGGGCTTCGCCGGCGTTCCCGACGCCAGGGAGTGGGATCCGGAGCTGATCGGGCTGCGGGTGGCGGCCGAGGAACGTTTCCTCGCCGCCCTGCGCGCGGCGCTGCCACCCGGCCGTGACGTCGACGACGCCCTGGGCGAGCTGCTGGTCGAGCCGGCCGCTGTTGGGGGTGGCTCGGCCGGGTCAGGTGGTGCGGCCGGCTCGGACGGCTCGGGTGGTTCGGACGGCGACGAAACGGTCGGGGTCGGTCAGTTCCTGGCGCGGGAGGGCGAACTCTGGCAGTTGCGCGAGTATGCCGCGCTGCGTTCGCTCTACCACCTCAAGGAGGCCGACCCCCACGCCTGGGTCATCCCCCGGCTGCGCGGCCGGGCCAAGGCCGCGATGGTCGCCATCGAGTTCGACGAGTTCGGCGCCGGCCGCGCCGACCGGGCCCATGCCCGGCTCTTCGCCGAACTGATGACGGACCTCGGCCTCGACCCGACCTATGGCCGCTATCTGGACGCGGCCCCGGCCGAGGCGCTGGCCACCGTCAACCTGATGTCCCTGCTGGGCCTGCGGCGCGCGCTGCGCGGCGCCCTGGTCGGGCACTTCGCCGCCGTCGAGGTGACCTCGTCGCCCGGCTCGCGCCGGCTGGCCGAGGCGATGCGCCGCACCGGCGCCGGACCGGCGGCCGAGCACTTCTACGACGAACATGTGGAGGCCGACGCGGTGCACGAACAGGTGGTGCGGCGCGAGGTGATCGGCGGACTGCTCGCCGACGAGCCGGGCCTGGCCGCCGATGTGGTCTTCGGGATCGAGGCCACCGGACTGCTGGAGGACGCCCTCGGCCGGGCGTTGCTGCCGCCCTGGCGCGCGGGGCGCCCCGCCCTGCGCCGGCCGCTGCCGACGCCCGTGGGGGTGCGACGCGACTGACGGTCCCGGCCCGGGGTGGCCTCCCGACCGGGACCGCCGGCGCGTCCCCCGACGGCCGGCCGAGGGGACAGGGCCGGCCGGGTCCTCGGGTCAGTCGAACTGCTCGGCCTCCGTCGAGCCCGCCAGCGCCGTGGTGGCGGATGCCGGGTTGACGGCCGTCGAGACCAGATCGAAGTAGCCGGTGCCGACCTCGCGTTGGTGCTTCACGGCCGTGAACCCGTGCCGCTGGGCGGCGAACTCCTTCTCCTGCAGTTCGACATAGGCCGTCATCCCCTCCTCGGCATAGCCCCTGGCCAGGTCGAACATGCCGTGGTTGAGGGAGTGGAAGCCGGCCAGCGTGATGAACTGGAAGCGGTAGCCCATCGCGCCCAGCTCCCGCTGGAACTTGGCGATCTGGTCGTCGTCCAGCGACGCCTTCCAGTTGAACGAGGGCGAGCAGTTGTAGGCCAGCAGCTGGTCCGGGTACTGGGCGTGGATCGCCTCCGCGAACTCGCGGGCCTGCCGCAGATCCGGCGTGCCCGTCTCCATCCAGAGCAGATCGGCGTGCGGCGCGTAGGCCAGGCCGCGCGCCACCGCGGGCGCCATCCCGTTGCGCACCCGGTAGAAGCCCTCGGCGGTGCGCTCCCCGGTGACGAACCTCGCGTCCCGCTCGTCCACGTCGCTGGTGATCAGCGTGGCCGCGAGGGCATCGGTGCGGGCGATGATCACGGTGGGCACGCCGGCGATGTCGGCGGCCAGCCGGGCCGCGTTGAGGGTGCGGATGTGCTGGGACGTCGGCACCAGCACCTTGCCGCCCAGATGACCGCACTTCTTCTCGGCGGCCAACTGGTCCTCGTAGTGGATGCCGGCGGCGCCGGCCGCGATCATGGCCTTGGTCAGCTCGAACGCGTTGAGCGGTCCGCCGAACCCGGCCTCGGCGTCGGCGACGACGGGCGCCAGCCAGTCGACCGCGCCCCCGTCCCCCTCGGCGGTGGCGATCTGGTCGGCGCGCAGCAGCGCGTTGTTGATCCGACGCACCACCTGCGGCACGGAGTTGGCCGGGTAGAGGCTCTGGTCGGGGTAGGTCTGACCCGCCTGGTTGGCGTCGGCCGCGACCTGCCAACCGGAGAGGTAGATCGCCTGCAGACCGGCCTTGACCTGCTGCACGGCCTGGCCGCCGGTGAGCGCCCCGAGGGCGTGCAGGTAGTCGGACTCGTGCAACTGCCGCCACAGTCGCTCGGCCCCGCGCCGGGCCAGGGTGTGCTCCTCCTGGACGCTGCCCGCAAGACGCGTCACGTCCTCGGCCCGGTAGGTGCGCTCGATGCCCTGCCACCGGGGATCGGTGGCCCAGCGGCGCGCCAACGCCTCGGCCGCCTGGGATGTCGCGGTGGATGATTCCGCCTGCGTGATGACCGTCATGATCGTCTCCGCTGTGAAACTGCCCTGATGATGATCGAAGTGAACTTTGCGGTGCTCGGCACTGAGTGCCGAGGAGGGTGTGCAAAGGCACGGCCCGCCGAACCCCGCCGGGGGGTGAAGCTGAGCAATGTTGCCGGCGAGTGGCATAACTGTCCGGTGTCCGCGTCGAGTTGCCGTGGCGTGGGTGGGCACGGGCCCCGATGCTTCCCCGGCCGGTTCGCCGGAGCTCGGCGGGCCGTGCTCACACTGTGACGGTGGCACTGGGTGCCATCAAGGGGGGATCGGTGCTAAGTTCTGAAAATCTTCCGGTGGGGTTCCGCTGAGCTTGTAAACCGGGTCGAACCATGGTTCGCCGTGGTGACCCATGGCGAACTGCTGCGAACCGCTGCGAACCCCCCGAACGTCTCCGGTCAACGCCGACCGGCCGGGCGAGGGCGAAGGAGGGCGCTGGCGATGGCCAAGGTCTACGCGGGGCCACGGCTGCGACGGCTCCGCGAGGAACGCGGGCTGCGGCAGGCCGAGTTGGCCAGGATGCTGGGCATCTCGCCCGGCTATCTCAACCAGATGGAACACGACTCACGCCCGCTGACCGTTCCCGTGCTGCTCCGGCTCACCGAGACCTTCGGCGTCGAGCCCGACTTCTTCTCCACCCGGGACACCGGCCGGCTCCTCGCCGAACTGCGGGAGGCCCTGGCCGACGAGCTGACCGACGGCCGGGTCACCCCGTCCGACCTCGGCGAACTCGCCTCCCGGCTGCCTTCGGTCGCCCAGCTCCTGCTCGAACTCGGCCGCCGCCACCACGCCCTGGCCGACCGCCTAGCCGAGACCGCGACCCCGACGGAACGCGGCGCGCCCGTCGCCGCGTGGGCGGGCGCCGTGCCCGCCGAGCACGCTGGGCCTGCCGTGCCCGCCGAGCACGCCGTGCCCGCTGCGGACGCCGAACGTCGGGGGCGCGCGGGTCCGGTGGGGGCGCGGGGGGCGCGTACGCCGGGCGCTCCGCATGAGGAGATCAGGGAGTTCTTCTATCGGCGCCGCAACTACCTCCACGAAGTGGATCTCGCCGCCGAGAAGTTGGCCGAGGAGATCGGCGTGCGCCCCGGCGAGGTGCTGCGCCGCCTTGAGGCGCGGTTGGTCGACCGGCATGGCGTGCGCGTCCTGCCCCACGCCGGCCCGGAACAGCACCGCTATGACCCCGAGAGCCGTGTGCTCTCCGTCTCCGGACGGCTGCGGCCCGGCCAACAGGCGTTCCGGATGGCCACCCAGCTCGCCCTGTTGGAGTACGACCAGGGGCTCTCCCGACTGGCCGGCGAGGACTTCCCACCCGGCTCGGACAGCTGGTCCCTGGCCCGGATCGGGGTGGCCAACTACTTCGCCGCCGCGCTGATCCTCCCCTACCGCGCCTTCCACACGGCGGCGGAGGAAGTGCGCTACGACATCGAACGGCTCGCCGACCGGTTCGGACTCGGCTACGAGACCGTCTGCCACCGGCTGAGCACCCTGCAACGGCCCAGGCTGCGCGGGGTGCCGTTCTCCTTCGTCCGGGTGGACCGGGCGGGCAACATGTCGAAACGGCAGTCGGCGACCGGCTTCCACTTCTCCCACACCGGCGGCACCTGCCCGCTGTGGAACGTCTACGAGGCGTTCGCCGCCCCCGGCCGCATCCATGTGCAGATCGCCGCCATGCCGGACGGCGAGCGCTATCTGTGGATCGCCCGCACGGTCACCCGCCGGCAGGGCGGCTGGGGCGATCCGGCCAAGTCCTTCGCCATCGGCCTGGGCTGCGAGATCCCGCACGCCGCGCGCCTGGTCTACTCCGACGGACTCGACCTGGGCAACGCGGCCGTGGCCACCCCGATCGGCATGGGCTGCCGCAGCTGCGAACGGCTGGACTGCCCCCAGCGGGCCGCGCCCCCCGCCGGCGTGCCGCTCGCCGTGGACGAGCACAGCAGCACCTTCATCCCCTACCCGGTACGCCGCCGGCCCGGCGTCTAGCACCCCCCTACCCGCCCGACGCGGCGAACCGGCCGGGGTGGAACAGCGCGACGGGATGCGCCGTGGTGCCCGTGAGCGCCAGATCGGCGAGGATCTCGCCGACCACCGGCACGAACTTGAAGCCGTGCCCCGAGAAGCCGCAGGCCACCGTGACCGCCTCGTGCGCCGGATGCCGGGCGATCACGAAGTGCTCGTCAGGGGTGGTCGTATACATGCAGGTGGCGGCGTGCAGCAGGGCGCCGGGCAGGCTGGGCAGATGGCGACCCGCGTGCTCCGCCATCGTCGCCACCTCCGCCGGATGGACCGTGCGGTCGATGGTCTCCGGAGTGCACTCGCCGCCCGCGCGCCGGAAGAACGCCACCTTGGCGCCCCCTTCGGGCCCGTCGATCGCCGGGAAGCCATAGATCTGCGTGTCGTCCTCGGGCCGCTCCCAGATGTAGACGGGGTGCCGATCCGGCAGAAACGGCTCGACCCCCGACTCGCCGCTCGGCTGGAACCAGTACATGATCTGCCGCTCGATGGTGAACGGCACGCCCAGATCGGCCAGTTGCTCCAGGGCCCAGGCACCGGGGCAGATCACCAGCTGCCCCGCCGTATAGCTGCCGAGCGCGGTGCGCACCCGCACTCCGGCGCCGCCGGGCAGCGCCTCCCAGGAGGTGACCGGCTCCCGGAACCGCAGCTCGGCGCCTGCGGCGGTGGCCCGTTCGATCCCCGCCCTGACCGTCTCCTCGGGGCGCACCAGGCCGGCGCGCGCCTCCCAGAGCGCCACCTCGTCCGCGCGCGGGCTCAGCGTGGGGAAGCGCCGCCTGATCTCGGCGGCGTCCAGCAGCTCATGGGGGAGATCCCAGGCGTCGGCCGCCGCCAGCGAGCCGGCCACCGTGCGGCTCTCCCGGGTGCCCAGCATCAGCCCGCCGGACAGCACCATCAACTCCCGCCCGGTCTCCCGCTCCAGCCGCTCGAACAGCTCATAGCTGCGCAGCAGCAGCGGGACATAGTCCGCCCCCTCGAAGTACGACTGCCGGATGATCCGCGAACCGCCATGGCTGGAACCCCGGTCGTGGACGGGATCAAAACGCTCCAGACCGAGCACCCGGGCGCCGCGCGCCGCCAGCTGATGGGCGGCCGCGCTGCCCATCCCGCCGATGCCGAGCACGATCACGTCATAGCTGGTGCGGGCCATCCGTCACTCCTGTCGTCGTCGCATTGCCGGGGTGGTGCCTTCCGGGGCGCGACCGGGGCCCGGCCACCCGCGTTGTCCTCGAGGCCGCGACGCGGGGGGCCGGCGGTCGTTCTCCCGGTATGAGCATCCCTCGCCGGCTCGGCCTCACCCTCGCGGCGCTCGCCGCCCTCGGCGCCACCGGAACCAGCCGGCCGCCCGAACCCGCCGAGCCGCTGCGCGCGTTGACCGAGCTGTCCGCCCAGCGGCTGGCCACCGCCGACCAGGTGGCCGCCGTCAAATGGGCCGGCGGCGATCCGATCGACGACCCGGCCAGGGAACGGGAGGTGATCCGGCGGGCCCGCGTCGAGGCGCGCCGGGCCGGGGCCGACCCGGACGCCGTCGCCCGGGTCTTCCGCGACCAGATCGACGCCAACAAGCTCGTGCAGCGGGCCCTGCACACCCGCTGGCGCGCCGATCCGGACGCAGCCCCGACCGACGCCTCCGGGACGGCCGAGACGCCCGAGACGCCCGAGGGCTCTATCGCCGGGGAACTCTCCGCCATCCGCGCCGAGATCGACCGGCTCAACGCGGACCTGCTGACCACGCTGACCGGGCTCACCCCCGGCCCCGACTGCCCCGCCCTGCGCGGCCGCGCCCTGGACGAGACCGGCGACCGCCGGCAGCTGGACCCACTCCACACCCACGCCCTGGGCCACGCCCTCCGCTCCCTCTGCCCCACCGCAGGCTGATCCCCCCCGCTGCCGCAGCGGCTGCCGCCAGATGCCGCCCACGGTGCTCACCCGAGCCTGGTGTCGCCGAGGGCGATCAGCAGCTGGCGCAGCGCGGCGCTGAGCACCGCCTGATCCTCGGGCGGCATCGCGGCCAACATCCGCTCCTCGTTGGCCACATGGGCGACCACCGCGCGGTCCACAAGACCGAGGCCGGCGCCGGTGAGCCGGACCCGGATGGCTCTTCGGTCGGACGGATCCGGATGGCGCTCGATAAGCCCCTTGCGCTCCAGCCGATCCAGCCGGTTGGTGATGGCGCCCGAGGTGACCATGGAGGCCAGCACCAACTCGCTCGGCGTCAGCTCATGCGGCGCGCCGGCCCGGCGCAGCGTGGCCAGCACATCGAACTCCGGATGCTCCAGGCCGTGTTCGGCGAAGACCGGCTTCATGCCCTTGGACAGCAGAACGGACGCGCGGTTGATCCGGCCGATCAGCGCCATCGCGTCCAACCCGGCCAGATCGGGGCGCTCCCGCTCCCACTGGGCGCGCAGCGCGTCCACCGCGTCCGCCTGCTGCGGGGGGCCTTCGCTCATCGCACTCCTCCTGGACGAGATAACTCAACGCTCAGATACTTGACGTTCGCAGAGTCTACCTGGCAGACTCGCGGATAGCTAGTTCAATGTTGAGAAGGTCTGCGTTGAAATAACTGCCCCGGGGGATCGTCCGCCCGGGGCGTTCGGAAGGGGTGGGGTCCATGGTGGGGAGCGGTGCGAAGCGGCGGATGTCGGCGGGGCATTGGGGCGTGGCCGCGTTGGCGGCCGTCGGCCCCGCCGCCTGGGGCACCACCTATGTCACGACCACCGAGCTGCTGCCGCCCGATCGGCCGCTGCTGGCAGCGGCGCTGCGGGCCCTGCCGGCCGGGCTGCTGCTCCTGGCCTTCACCCGGCGGCTGCCGCGCGGCGACTGGTGGTGGAAGGCGTCCGTCCTCGGCCTGTTGAACTTCGGGGCCTTCTTCCCGCTGCTCTTCTACGGCGCCTACCGCCTCCCCGGCGGGGTCGCCTCCACGATCGGCGCGCTCTCCCCGCTGGTGGTGGTCGGGTTGAGCGTGGTGCTGCTGCGGGTCCGTCCCGGTCGCGGCTCGGTGCCGGCGGCGCTGCTGGGGCTGGTCGGCGTCGCCCTGATGGTGCTGCGCGCCGATGTCGTGCCGGATGTCGGCGGGATGGTGGCGCTGCTGGTGGCCATGGCCCTGATGGCGCTCGCCGTGGTGCTGGCCAAGCGCTGGGGTCGCCCGCCGGGCGCCTCCCTGCTGGCGCTCACCGGCTGGCAGTTGACGGCCGGTGGTCTGGTGCTGGCGCCGATAGCCTGGCTGGGCGAGGGCGCCCCGCCCGCCCCGACGGCCGGCCATCTCGCCGGCTATGCCTATCTCGGATTGATCGGCACGGCCCTGGCCTACGCCCTCTGGTTCCGGGGCATAGAGCGCCTCCCCGCGGCCTCGGTGGCCTTCCTCAGCCTGGTCAACCCCGTCGTCGCCACTCTCGCCGGGCTGTTGTTGCTCGGTCAGTCGCTCACCGCCTGGCAGCTCGTGGGTCTCGGGCTGGTCCTCGCCGGGGTGCTGCTGGGGCAGCGAGCGGGGCAGGGCACGACGCCGGCGCCCTCGCGCCTCGCGGCCAGGGGCGGCCCCTCCTCCCCCCGCACGCCCGGAGATCCGGCCGGCGCCCGGCCCGGCGCGGAGGAGAGCGCGGATGATGGGGTGAGCAGCACAGGTCGAGGATGACAGGACGGAGAGGTGTTCAGCGGTGAGCGCACAGACGCCGGTGTACGAGGCCCTGGACGAGCGGTTCCGCAGCGAGCGGTGCGGGGCGGGGGACAGACGGCTGGAGACGCTGCACCAGGGCTCCCGGTGGGCGGAGGGCCCGCTCTATGTGCCGGCCGGGCGGTATCTGTTGTGGAGCGACATCCCCAACGACCGGCTGCTGCGCTGGGACGAGACCACGGGCCAGGTCGGTGTCTTCCGCCGCTCGGCCGGCTTCCCCAACGGCAACACCCTCGACGGACAGGGCCGGTTGATCACCTGTGAGCAGGGCAACCGCCGGGTCACCAGGACGGAGCACGACGGCTCGATCACGGTGCTGGCCGATCGTTTCCAGGGCAAGCGGCTCAACAGCCCCAACGACGCCGCCGTGCGGTCCGACGGCTCGGTCTGGTTCTCCGATCCGGAGTTCGGCATCGCCAGCGACTACGAGGGCCATCGCGCCGCCAGCGAGATCGGCGCCCGCAACGTCTACCGGATCGACCCCGCCAGCGGCGAGGTGCGGCTGGTCGCCGACGGCTTCGTCGGCCCCAACGGCCTTGTCTTCTCGCCGGACGAGTCGCGGCTCTATGTCTCGGACAGCGTGGCCAACCACATCCGCGTGTTCCGCGTCAGGGACGACGACACCCTCGCCGACGAGGGCGTCTTCACCAGCTGCGCCCGGGGGAAGTTCGACAACATCCGCTTCGACGACGCGGGTCGGCTCTGGGCCGCGGCCATGGAGGACGGGGTGCACTGCTACCACCCGGACGGCACGCTGCTGGGCCGTGTGCTGGTCCCCGAGGTGGTGGCCAACATCCGGTTCGGCGGCCTCCGCCGGAACCGGATGTTCATCGCCGGCACCACGTCGATCTATTCGCTGATGATGAGTGTCACGGGCCTGCCGGCCCTGCCCACGGCGCGGTCGCCGCGCGCTTAATGGCAACGAGCACCCCCCGGCATGGCGTAGGGTAGATCTCACGACGCGGGGTGGAGCAGCTCGGTAGCTCGCTGGGCTCATAACCCAGAGGTCGCAGGTTCAAATCCTGTCCCCGCTACCACGAATCGATGGGCCCGACGCCAAGGCGTCGGGCCCATCGCCGTTTCGCTGGGCGCGAGGCCAAGCCGCCGCAGCCGCCCCGGACTTCGGGCACCGCCCCCGTCGTCCCCGCTGCCCGCGATGCGCCCCCGGGCTGCTCCTATTGGCAGCGCCTTCGCCAGCCGTTTGCTTCCCGCCCGGTCCACCAGCGCCCCGCTGCGCACTGCCTCCGTCTACGGGTCCACGCCCTCACCCACGCGGGCCCGCTTCGCCCGGCCCGGCGACGCATAGGCCCGCTCCACCTCGGCCGCCCCCGCCCGGGCCTGCTTCGCTCAAGCCGCCCCTGCCCGGGCCGCCCTCGCCCGGGCCGTCCCCGCCCGGGCCGACCCCGCCCGGTTTGGCTTTGCCTGGGCGCTCTGCCGCCCCGGGTTTGTCTCGTTCGGGTGGGTCAGGTTGTTTTCTGCTGGTTCGGTGGCGGGCCCGCGAGCCTGCTGTGCACCGTTACTGCCCACTGCCTCCGTCTACCGAGCCGCGCCCTCGTCCGGGCCTGCCTCGTCTGACCCGGCATCACTCAGGCTGCCTATGTCTGGGCCGCCCTCGCCCGGGCCGCCCCCACCCGGGCGGGCTTCGCCCGGGCCGGCTTTGCCCGTGTGCTCTGCCGCCCCGGGTCTGTCTCGTTCGGGTGGGTCAGGTTGTTTTCTGCTGGTTCGGTGGTGGCCCCGCCAGCCTGCTGTGGACCGTTCCCGCCCACCGCCTTCGTCTACCGAGCCGCGCCGTCGCCTGACCCGGCCGCGCCCAGGTCCTCCCCACCCGTCCCCGTCCCGCCCGAGCGGTCCCCGCCAGGCTCCGTCTCGCCTGGGCGGTCCCCGCCCGGTTCTGGCCCTGCCCCGGGCGGAGCGGGGGTGTGGTCCGGCGCTGCCCGCGCTCGGGCAAAGCGGTGGGCGAGTAGGTCGAGGTGGGTGAGGAGTTCGGGGTTGTCCTGGACTTCGAAGTCCGCGTCCAGCATGCCGAGCCAGACGGCCAGCGTCTCGACCGAGTCGGCCCCCGTGTGCAGCAGAGAGCGGTCGGGCCCTGCCGGTTCGACCACGCCGACCGACCAGGGCAACCGTTCCGTCAGGCGTTCCGCCGGGATGTGGACCAGCACCCGGGCCCGCACCCGCCAGGGGGCCGCCGCGATGCCACGGGAGACATAGCCGGCGACATCCTCGTCGGGCAGCGGTCTGGCCGTGAACCGGGGGCCGTTGGGGACGCGCGGGGTGAGCCGGTCCACCCGGAAGGTGCGCCAGTCCTCGCGCGCGATGTCCCAGGCGATCAGATACCAGCGGCGCCCGTAGTTGACCAGCCGATAGGGCTCGGCCTCCCGTCGCACCGGCTCGCTGGCGCGGTGGGTCAGATAGTCGAAACGGAGCCGTTCCCGGTCGCGGCAGGCCGCGGCGATGGTGGTCAGCGTCTCGGGGGAGACCCTGGACTCCGACTCGCGCGCCGGGATCGCCACCGTATAGCTGTTCAACGCGCCGACGCGGCGGCGGAGTCGGGGCGGCAGCACCTGTTCCAGCTTGGTCAGCGCGCTGAGCGAGGACTCCTCGATGCCGCTGATCGCGCCCCCGGTCGCGGTGCGCAGGCCGACCGCGACGGCCACCGCCTCCTCGTCGTCGAGCAGCAGCGGCGGCAGGGTGCTGCCCGCGCCGAGGCGGTAGCCGCCGATCGAGCCCCGGACGGCGTCCACCGGATACCCGAGCCGGCGCAGCCGGTCGACGTCGTTCCTCACCGTTCTGGTCGTCACCTGTAGTCGCTCGGCCAACTCCGGGCCCGTCCACTCGCGCGGCGTCTGCAGCAGCGAGAGAAGGCGAAGCAGGCGAGCCGATGTCTCCAACATGTGATCCATCCTGCGCGCGATACAGGAACGATCCGTTCCTATCTCCCTGTGAGAGTACGGGACATGGAGAACGCGATGGGAACCCGTCTGCGCTGGCTCGGCCTCTGGTCGCTGCTGGCCGCGATGTTGATGAACCTGCTGGACGCCACCGTGGTGACGGTCGCCGGGCCGGCGATCAGGGCCGATCTCGGCGGGTCGGAGGCAAGCCTCCAGTGGATGGCCGCCTCCTACACCCTCGCCATGGCGGTGGGGCTGCTGACCGGCGGTCGGCTCGGCGACATGTGGGGGCGGCGCCGGGTGCTGCTGGCGGGGGAGGCCGGCTTTCTGCTCGCCTCGCTGGCCTGCGCCGCCGCCTGGTCGCCCGAGGCGCTGATCGTGGCGCGGGTGGTGCAGGGGCTCTGCGCGGCGGTGATGGTGCCGCAGGTGTTCGGCCTGATCCGGGACCTGTTCCCGCCGCGGGAGATCGGCAAGGCGTTCGGCGCGTTGGGGCCGGTGATCGGGCTGGCCACCGTGCTGGGGCCGATCGTCGCCGGGGTGCTGGTGGACGCCGACATCCTGGGCAGCGGCTGGCGGATGGTCTTTCTGATCAACCTGCCGATCGCCGTCTTCGGGTTGGCCGTCGGCGCCCGGGTGTTGCCGAGGAGCCGGGGCGACCGGACGCTGCGGCTGGACGGTCCCGGCGCGGCGCTGGCCAGCGTGGGCATGTTCCTGTTGATCTTCCCGCTGGTGCAGGGGCGGGAACTGGGCTGGCCCGGCTGGCTGTTGGGCCTCTCGGTGGGCGCGCTGCTGTCGCTGGGCGGCTTTGTGATCAGGCAACGGGCACGGTCGGCGGCCGGTCGGGTGCCGCTGGTGGAACTGAGCGTGCTGGCCAAGCGCTCCTATACCGCCGGCGTGGGGTTCACCCTGGTGTTCTTCAGCGCCATCGTCGGCTTCTCCCTGGTGATGTCGTTGCTGCTGCAACTGGGCCTTGGCTTCGGACCGTTGCGGGCGAGCCTGGCGATGGCGCCGTGGGCGGTCGGCGGGTTCCTCGGTTCCGGGTTCGCCGCCGCCACGATGGCCAGGTTGGGACGCCGGGTGCTCCATCTCGGGCTGGCGCTGATGGTGGTCGGGCTGGCCGGTACCTACGGGGTGATCGACGGGGTGGGCGCCGAGTTGACCGGTTGGAGCCTGGCGCCCGTGCTCCTGGTCTATGGGCTCGGCATGGGCATGATCTTCGTGCCGCTCTTCGACATCATCATGGCGAAGGTCGACGACGGCGAGGTGGGTTCCGCGTCCGGACTGCTGGAGTCCTTCCAGCAGTTGGGCGCCAGCCTGGGCGTCGCGGTGCTGGGCACGGTCTTCTTCTCCACCGTCGGGGCCACCCCGCTGGTCGACGACCATCTGCTGGCCGCTCGTCAGGTGACGCTGATCGCACTCGGGTTGACCGTGCTGGCCTTTCTGCTCGGCTTCCTGTTGCCCCGCAGGGCCAGGGAGGCCGCCACGCCGACCACCCCCGAGGCGCCGGCGGAGGCCGCCCGGCGGGAGCCGGCACTGATCTGACCCGACCTGACCCGACCTGACCTGAACTGAACTGAATCGGACCGGACCGGACCGGTGGCGATCCCGAGGTGGGGGTGGGGATATCCCCACCCCCACCTCGGGTGTTCACCCGATCGTGCACAACCACCTGTGCACAGCAGTCTGTGCATATGCCCTCCACACCGCATATGCCCTCCACGCCCTCGCTTCCGGCGCTCCAGGCCCTCGCCCACCCCCGGCGGCTGGGCATTCTGGACCAGCTGAACCGGCATGGTCCGGCCACCGGCGCCGGGCTGGCCCGCGCCCTCGGCCTCAACACCGGGGCCACCAGCTACCATCTGCGCGCCCTGGCCCGGCACGGCTTTGTCGAGGAGACCGGGCCGCCGGACGGCGCCACCTGCCGGTCGAGGGAACGCTGGTGGCGCGCCGTCGCGCAGGATCTGCGCCTTCCTCCGCGCAGCGAGCAGGACCCCGGGACACGGGCCGTGGTGGACGAGATGAACCGTCTCGCCTACGTCTCCGACCTGCGGCTCTTCGCCCAACGCCAGGGTGCGGACGAGGAGTCGGGCCCCTGGCGTGACGCCTTCCCCTACTCCCGGGGCACCGTCCGGCTGACCCCGGCCGAGCTGCGGGAGCTGTTCGAGGACTATCTGGCGCTGCTCAACCGCTACCGCCGCGCCGAGGCGGACACGCCGCCCGGGGCCCGCGCGGTGCTCACCCGTTTCCTCGCCTTCCCCGCGCCGGCGCGTCCGCCCGAGGACGACGACGACCCGCCCGCCGGCCCGTGCCGCGCTGCGGCTTGAGCGGGTGACCAAGTCCTACGGCCGGTCCCCAGGGCGGTCCCCCGGCCGGTCCCCGGGCCGCGAGGGGCGAGGCGTTCTGGCGTTGGACGCCGTCTCCACCGTTGTCCCCGGCGGCACCTTCACCGCAGTGATGGGCCCGTCCGGCTCCGGCAAGAGCACCCTGCTGCACTGCGCCGCCGGACTGGATCGGGTGACATCGGGCAGTTGCTGGATCGGGGAGACCGAACTGGGCGGACTGTCGGAGAACCAGCTGACCGCGTTGCGGCGCCAGCGGATCGGTTTTGTCTTCCAGTCGTTCAACCTTGTTCCGGCGCTGACCGTTCGGCATAACATCGCGCTTCCGCTGCGGCTCGCCGGACGGCGCGTCGACCGGCGCCGGATCGACGAGCTGCTGGAGCGGGTCGGCCTGGCCGGGAAGGCCGGGGCCCGGCCGGCCCAGCTCTCCGGCGGTCAGCAGCAACGCGTCGCCATCGCCAGGGCGTTGATCACGGAACCCGAGGTGATCTTCGGCGACGAGCCGACCGGCGCGCTGGACACGGTGACGGCGCGGGAGATCCTGGACCTGCTCCGCTCCTGCGTCCGGGACGGCGGCCGGACCGTGGTGATGGTCACCCACGATCCGGTGGCCGCCTCCTTCGCCGACACCGTGCTCTTCCTGGCCGACGGGCGGATCGTCGACGAGTTGGCCGCGCCCACCGCCGAGCGGGTCGCCGACCGGATGACGCGACTGGGGGCGTGGGCCTGATGTTGCACTACACCCTGGCGACCCTGCGCGCCCGCGGGGCCGGCTTCGTCGGCGCCTTTCTCGCCCTGCTGTGCGCTGCCGCGCTGGTCACCTCCTGCGGAATGCTGCTGGAGACCGGTCTGCGCGGCGAGATCAGCGCCGAACGTTACGCCGGAACTCCCGTGATCGTTACCGGCGATCAGAATGTGCATCACGTCAAACAGAAGGGCGATAAGACCAAGCACAAGGCCAAGCCGGTTTTCGAGCGGGTATGGATACCGGCGGACACCGTCGATCAACTCCGGTCGGTGGACGGGGTGGCCGAGGTGCTGCCCGAAGTCTCGTTCCCGGCCGTGCCCATGGACGACGGGGGGCCGTTGGACGCCGGTGGCCCCGAGGCGCTGGGGCATGGCTGGACCTCCGCCGCGATCACCCCGTTCCAACTGGTCGAGGGCGAGGAGCCGGCGGCCGACGACCAGGTGGTGCTGGACGGCGCCCTGGCCCGCCGCACCGGGCTCGCCCCCGGCGACCGGGTGACCGTCCAGGCCACCGGCCGCCCCACCGACTACACCGTGGTCGGCCTGGCCACCCCCCGCGCGGGCGAACTCACCGAGCAGGCCGCCCTGTTCTTCACCGACCGGGAGGCCGAACGGCTGGCCGTCCGGCCCGGACAGGTCGCCGCCATCGGCGTCGTTCCCGAACCGGGCGTCGACGAGGGCGCGTTGGCCGACCGGCTGGAGACGGCGCTGGCCGACGGCCCGCTCCAGGTGCGGACCGGCGGCGAACGCGGCCCCGCCGAGTTCCTGGGCGCCGCCCGCGCCCGCGTCCAACTCGTCAGCATGGGCGGCGCCATCGGCGGCACCGGGCTGCTGGTCGCCGTGCTGGTGGTGGTCGGCACCTTCGCGCTCACCGGCCGGCAACGCCGCGCGGAACTCGCCCTGTTGCGCGCCATCGCCGCCACCCCGCGCCAGATCCGCCGGCTGATCGGCCGCGAGGCGCTGCTCATCGGGCTGGCCGCCGGGCTGCTCGGCGCCGTCCTGGGCATCCCCCTGGGCCGTTGGCTCTTCGACGAGTTCGTCGCCATGGGCACCGTGCCGCCCACCCTCGGCCTGGTCGCCGGCTTCCTCCCGCCGGCCGCCGCCGTGCTGGCCACCGCCGTCGCGGCCTGGGGCGCGGCCCGGATCTCGGCCCGCAGGACCGCCCGGGTGCGCCCCGCCGAGGCGCTGGCCGAGGCCGCGGTCGAACCCCGGAACGCCGGCTGGCTCCGGCCGTCGACGGGCGTGCTCGCCCTCGCCGGCGGCGCGGTGCTGCTGGCCGTGCTCTCGACGTTGCGCACCGAACCCGCGGCCACCCCCGTCACCTATCTGAGCGTGCTGCTGCTCTGCGTCGGCGTCGCCCTGCTCGGCCCGCAGTTGGCCCGTCTCGCCTTCGCGCTGGCCGCTCTCCCGCTCCGGCTCTTCCGGGTGACCGGCCATCTCGCCATCGAACACGCCCGCGCCAACGCGGCCCGACTGGCCGCCGTGATCACCCCGTTGACCCTGCTGATCGCCATGGCCTGCACCATTGCCTTCAGCGGGACCACCCTGGGGAACGCCGCCGAACGGCAGGTCAGGGACGGGGTGTCGGCCGACTGGGTGGTGACGGCCGAGGGGCCAGGAGTGCCGGCCGAGGCCGCCGAACGGCTCCGCGAACTGCCCGGCACCACCGCCGTCACCGAGGTGCTGCACAGCACCCTGCGCACCCCCGGGCTCGACAGGTACACCGCGCGGGGCGTCACCGCCGATGGCCTGGCCGGGACGCTCGACCTCGCCGTCTCAGCGGGCTCGATCGACCGGCTCGACGAGGACACCGTCGCGGTCAGCGATCTGGTCGCCGACGGCCACGGGATCGGCCCCGGCGACGAGTTCGCGCTGGTCCTGGGCGACGGCACCCCCGTCACCCTCACCGTGGCCGCCGTCTACGAACGCGGGCTCGGCTTCGGGGACCTCGTCCTCGACCATGCCCTGCTGGTGCGCCATGTGGACCATCCGCTGGCCGAGTCCGTGCTGGTCAGCGGCGCGGCCGACGCCGAGGAACTGTCCCGGGCGCTCGCCGGCTTCCCCGGCCTCTCGGTGGCCGGCGGCGACCGGATGGCCGAGTCGACGGCCGCCGCCCACGCCACCAACGCCGAGGTCGCGTTTCTGGGCATGGGACTGGTCCTCGCGTTCACCACCATTGCCTCGGTCAACACCCTGGCCCTGGCCACCGCCGAGAGGTCCCGGGAGTTCGCGTTGCTCCGGCTGGTCGGCACCACCCGGCGCCAGCTGCGCGCCATGGTGCGCCTGGAAACGCTCACCGTGGCGGCGGTCGCGATCGTCCTCGGCACCGCCATCGCGCTGGCCACCCTCACCGCCTTCAGCGCCGGGATGACGGGACGGGCGGCCCCGTCCCCGGCCCCCACCGGCTATCTGGCCATCGTCGCCGGAGCCACCGCGCTGGCCCTGGCCGCCACCGCCGTCCCCGCCCGGCTGGCCGCCCGCGAACGGGCCGGGCGCTGAGCCCGAGGCCGCGCCCGGCGCCGGTCCCCGCACCTCAGCGCCGGACCCGGCGGCGAACCCCGGAGCCGGACCCGGGCGGTGATATTTGGCGGCGGCCCCGCGCCATTGCCGTCAGACTGGAGCGTCGCACCATCGAGGAGAGGACCATTCCATGGCCAAGCGCGCACCCCAACCCTCCCGCATCGGAGCCCAGTCCCCGGCCGGGCGGGGCGGCTTCCGCCCGCTCGGCGAGCCCGAGGAGGTCACCCCCGACCCCAACGGCAACCGCGCCCAGCGCCGCGCGGCGGCCAAGGCCGCCAAACAGGGCCGCCTCCCCGAGACCGCCGAGGCCACGGAGGGCGAGAACGAGCAGAGCGACGGGACCGAAGGGACCGAGGACAAGTAACGAGCACGACCCCGCCGGGGCCCTGGGCCGGCGGCCGGCCGAACCCGAGACGCCCCGCCCCGCGCGGGGCGCTTTCGTATCCCCTCCGGCATCGAACACCGCGGCCCCGCCCCGTAGTTCGGGTGTCGGGTCGAACGGGTGTCGCTGGGGGGAAAGGGGAGGGTGCCGGCCGGGCGGGTGGCGGTAGCGTCCGGGGTGCGATCTGGCGGACAGCTCCTTGGAGGCCCTGGATGGACCGGACAACTCCCGTGCGCCCAAAGGCGGTTACCCCGGTGGTGGCGCGGTGATGGCGGACGAGACGGAGACCATTGGCCAGCGGATGCGCCGCGCGCGGCTACGCCTCGGGCTGACCCAGGCCGATGTCGCCGCCCGGCTGCGGCGCACCCAGAGCTGGGTCTCCAAGGTGGAGAGCGGCGATATCGAACTGGACCGCGCCAGCGTGATCAACGCGCTCGCCGGGGTGCTCCATATCCACCCCAACGAACTGATCGACCGTCCCTTCACCGGCAGCACGGCGGAGAACCAGTGGCAGGTCTCGGCCGCGCTGACCTTACGCGAGCTGCGGCGTTACGATCTGGCGCCGACCTTCGACGGCTCCCCCAGGCCGTCCGCCGAGCTGTGGCAGGAGATGCGCCGCCTCCACCGGCTGCGGGACGACGCCGACAACACCGCCATCCTGACCCTGCTCCCCGATCTGCTGCGCGAGGCCCATGCCCTGGCCGAGACGGCAGGGGGGCGCGAACGGGAGGAGGCGTACGCCGTCTACGCGGTGGCGTGCAAGTTCGGGCACACCTCGGCGCACGCCCTGGGGCACCCCGAGTTGATCACCCTGGCCGCCGAGCGCGCCGGCTGGGCGGCCCAACGTTCCGGCGATCCCCTGCTGCCCGCCGTGGTGGACTGGATGCGGGCCTGGGACATGTGGGCGACCGCCGACTGGGACGACGCGCTGGCCCTCGGGGACAAGGCGCTGCGCGGCGTGTCCGCCTCCTATGAGCGCGGCGAGGCGCTGGCGCTGCGGGTCTGGGGCTCGCTCCAACTGCGCGCCGCCGTCTCGGCCGCCAGGGCGGGGAACGCCGGCGAGGCGGGTCACCGGCTGAAGCTGGCCGACGAGTCGGCGCGCCGGGTGACCGCCGAGACCCAATCCGTCGACGACCGGCACTCGTTGACGTTCAGCGCCGGCAATGTCGGGATCCACCGGGTCAATGTGGCGCTCGAACTGAGCCAGCAGGACGAGGCGTTGCGGCTCCACGAGCGGCTCGACCCGGAGCTTGTCGACGCCCTGCCGGCGTCCCGGCGCGGCCACTACCGGATGGACCTCGCGCGCGCCTACCTCTGGTCGGGCCGACGCGAGCACGCGGTGACGGAGCTGGCGGCGGCGGAACGCATCGCGCCCCAGCTGATCAGGAACCATCCGATCGCCCGGGCCACGCTGCGGCGCATCGTCTACGGGGAGCGGACGGGGGTGCGCGAGCAACTGCGGCGGATGTCGGCGCGGTTCCATCTGAGCGCGTGACCCGGGAGCGGATCCAGGCCCGACGGCCGCCGGAATCGGATGTGTTGAGCTGCTCGTATTCCTTCCCCTCATGCCGACAGTAATGGCACGGGTACGTTCGGTGATGGGTCGCTCGTCGTTGACGCCGGAGGTGTCTGGTGCAGATCGATATCCCCTACCCCGCTTGGGTGCCGTCCGCTGGTCAGGGCGTCAGGGTCCTGCCGTGCGGCCGATGGTTCGACGCCGTCAGGGCCTCGGGAGCGGAGGGCGCCAGGGCCATCGCCCGGCTCGGCGAGCGCACCGGGCCCGTGATCCATCTCCCCACCGAACGCGCGATGTTCTGGCTGGTCCCGGTCGGTTCGGCGGACGGCTGGCGGCTCCCCGGCATCGTGGTCCTCGGCGCCGACGAGAGCCTTTCGGTGCCACCGCCGTCCCGCACCGAGGGACCGGCGGCGCGCTGGCTGATCCCGCCGCGCCGCTTCTGCCTCACCGATCCGGTCGCCCTGCACGAGGTGTTGACGGTCGTCGCCAACGGCTGTCGCACCCCGGACGCCTACCGGACGGTGGAGTGCCACACCGGGGCGCACCGCTCCTGTACCAAGGGGGTGGCGCCGCCACCGCCGGTCGGGATCCCGGTGATCTATCTGGCCTGCGACTGCTCGTGCCACGAGCGCTGAGCCGCGCCCCGAAGCGCGTCATCCGAGGTGGGACGATGGAACGATGAGACATCTGGGGATTCTGGGCCACAGCACCGAGGGTGCCGCGCTCTGCTTCCGCGCCTTCTGCCAGCGCGGATTCAAGGAGTTGGGGGAGCATCAGCATCCCGATGTCACCCTGGACTGCATCGCCCTGGCGCGGAGCATGCCGGGCTGGGACTCGGGGGACCACGCGGCCGTGCGCGGCGTGCTGGCGGAGAGCGTGCGTCGACTGGCCGCCGCCGGCGCCGAGTTCTTCCTCTGCCCGGACAACACCGCGCATATGGCGCTGGAGTTGCCCGGCGAGCCGCTGGCGCTGCCCGGCCTGCATCTGCCCGATGTGGTGGCCGCCCGCGCCGCGCGGGACGGGCGCCGACGGGTCGGCGTGCTGGGCACCCGCTACACGATGGACGGCCCGCTCTACCCGACGGCCCTGGGCCGGGTCGGCATCGAGGCCGCCATCCCCGAGGCGGCCGACCGGGAGCTGATCCACCGCACCATCTTCGACGAGTTGTTGAACGGCGAGATCGACGCCGGCTCCCGGGAGGCGTTCGCCGCCGTCATCGGGCGGCTGGCGGAGCGCGGTTGCGATGCGGTGGCGCTGGTGTGCACGGAGATCCCGCTGCTGGTCACGCCGGAGATATCGCCGTTGCCCACGCTGGACTCCACCCGGCTGTCGGCGGACGCGGCCTTCGATGTCGCGGTGGGGCTGGCGCCCTTCCCCGCATGGCGGGGTGGTCCGGTACCGCATGTCGGCGACCGTTCCTGATCTCCAGGGCCGGGGCGAATGTCCGTTTTTTCGCCGCTCGTTGACCGACCCTGGCCGATTTCCGCCTGTCAGGAAGTGGGCCGGCCTTCGCGGGCGGGATTGTCAGACCCATGGTCCAGCATGGAGGGCATGACAGACCTCGTCATCCACGATGAGTGGCAGCTTCCGGCGTGGACGGAGACGGTGGGGCCCGGTTGGGCGGCCCTGCTGGTCCGGCTGCACCAGCAGTTGCTTGTCCTCGCTCCGGACTACCGGATCGAAAAGTGCGAGCGCGGCCTGGGCGGCCTGCGGATCTGCGTCGCCGATCGCTTCGACGACCAGGGCGACTTCGACGGCCAGTGGGCCGATCTCGCCACCCAGCTCACCGACGCCACCGAAACGGCCTCCGAGCGGACCTGCGAGATATGCGGCGGCCCCGGCCGCCCGCGCTTCCGCGGCGGTGCCGGAGAGGTCTGGATCACGGCGCTCTGCGACGGCTGTGCCGCCGAGTTGACGCGCCAGGCGATCCCGGAGCCGCGCGGTGCCCGCGGCTCCGGGCGGTAGCTCCGTCAGTGCGCGGCCCGGGGCGGGCGCACCGGCGCGGTGGTCAGGATCAGATCGTGGGCGGCGCTGTAGCCGAGCCGGAGGGAGTTCTCGCCCCTGGTGATCGCCGGATAGAGATCGGTCTTCCTGCGGTCCACGGTGTCCCCGCCGATCCGGCCCAGCGGGATCAGGGTGCCGTCCGCCGCCCGGATCAACAGGTTCCACCGACCGTGCGGTTGGGCCAGGGCCGTCTCATAGGGGATCGTCAACAGCACCCGGCCGGTCGGCAGCACCCGCAGCGGGATGGTGAAGTCCAGCAGCTCGGGCTCCCGTTCCAGGACGGCCAGCGCCTCCCCGGCCTGCGGCCCGTGCGGGGTCGCCGTCACGGTGACGGCCTCCTCGTCCAGTCCGATGTCCAGCACCTCGGCATGGGTCGGCCGCAGCCAGCTGCGGAGGGAGAGGTTCCCCTCCTTGGTGGCATAGGGGATCCAGGAGCTGACGCCCTGCTCGCCCACCGTCGGCACGGCGTCCACCAGCGCCGCCTGTTCCACCCTGGTCGCCACCAGCCGGCGGGCCTTAGCGGCCGTCGAGGCCGTGACATAGCAGTCCCAACGCCCTTCGGCCAGCCGCTGGTCGGCCCGCCGCACCGCGCCGCGCCCCTCGCGGTCGAGCGGCAGCCGCACCGTCCGCCCCTCCGGATCGTCCCGCAGCCGCAGCACCAGATCACCCGGCTCGGCCGGCGTCAGAGCCACCTGGAAGCCGCCGTCGGGCGTGGCCACGCAGTGCGCCGCCGGCCGGGCCGGCCGGTCCGCGCTGGCCGCCACCACCAGCCGGCGGTCCTGGCGCCGGCGCAGCAGGGTGCGCAGCCGCAGCCGGCCCCGGCCGCGCGGGCCGCCGGCGAACAGCTCCTCATAGGCCGCGGCGACCACGGAGGGCTCGTAACGCGCGGCGGTGCGCAGCGCGTTCTCCGCCATCCGCCGCCGCAGCGGCGCGTCGGCCATCACCCCGCGCAGCCCCTCGGCCAGCCCGGCGGCGATCCCGGCGTCGCCGCCGTCCATCGGCACCAACACCCCGTCCTCGCCCGGGGTGATGATCTCGCTCGGCCCATAGGGGCAGTCCGTGGAGACCACGGGCAGCCCACAGGCCATCGCCTCCACGATGGTCAGCCCGAACGACTCCCAGGAGGAGGAGACCGCGCCGATCGCGCCCTTGGCCCATTCCGTGTCGATCGGCGAAACGGCCCCCATCAGCCGCGCCCGGCCGGCCAGCCCCAGCGCGTCGATGCGCTCCAACAGCGGCTCCCGCAGCGGCCCACGCCCATAGATCCGCAGCTCCCAGTCGGGGAAATCGTCGCGGAGCCCGGCGAACGCCTCGATCAGCAGGTCATAGCGCTTCTGGGCCACCAGCCGCCCGGCCGCGACCACCATCCTGCTCTCCCCGGTCGACCGCGTCACGGCCGGCGCCGGCGAGGAGTTGGGGATATGCCGGATCCGGGTGGCCGCCTCCGGCAGCGCCTCCCGATAGGCCGCCGCATCGGTGCTCGACACCGGCGCGAACGCGTCCAGCTCGGCCACCGCCGCCAGCTGCAGCTCCCGATGCCCCGCGTCCTCCCTGACCCGCAGCGTGGAATGCTCCTGCCCCACCCGCAGATAGCGCCCCGGCACGCCATAGCGCGCCAGATAGACGTTCAACACCGGCCGGGTGGAGATCACCACATCGGCGTCCGCGTGCCGCAGATAGTCGGCCATCCGCTGGTCGCTGAGCGCGCTGACCCCGCCCACCGAGTCGGGAAAGCACCCGCTCGGCTGCTTGGCGGCCGGCAGCTCCGGATCGGTCGCGCTCTCGCGCTGGTCGATCAGCGCCACCATCCGCACCCGGGGATCGAAGGCCAGGCCCGGCGAGTCCCGGTGACAGTAGAGGCTGGCCACGGTGACGCTGTGGCGCTCGACGAGGGCGGCGGAGAGGTTCGCCACGGAACGGATGGTGCCCCCGATGCCGTAGGCGTTGTTGAGCAGAAAGGTGATCTTCACGGTTCTATGCCTGAGTTCCGGTGAGACCGCGCCGCCGCGTGCGGACGCGCGGGCAAGGACGAGTGAGCCGCCCGACGGATGTGCCGAACGCGGCAGATGGTGACACAGCGAACGCGCCCCCGTACCCGGGGTGAGCATCGATCGACGGCCCGATCGCCCTGCTCAGCCGAAGCCCAGGCTGCCCCGGGGCCCTCGCACCGCGCCCACGGTTTCATCCGTACCGGTGAACGGGCACCCGTCGAGCGGCCCCCGTGGACCTAGCCGGCGGCGAGCGGAAGCCGGTTCAGGGCGTGCGAACGGAAGCTCGTCGTCCAGCTCGGCCGGCCGAAGCAGCCGGCGTCCAGGCGCGGCAGCAGCGCGGTGAGCGCGGCGCCGATCTCCAGCCGGGCCAGCGGCGCGCCCAGGCAGTAGTGCACCCCCTGCCCCAGGGCCAGTTGGGCGGCCGGCTCCACGCGCCGGATGTCGAAGCGGTCCGGGTCCGGATAGCGCGCCGGATCGCGGTTGGCCGAGGCGAGCCCGAGCAGCACCGTGTCCCCCCGCGGAACGGTGACGCCCGCCACCTCAAGCGGCTCCGTCGCGAAGCGGCGCAGCGCCACCAGATTGGGATGCCCATGGCGCAGGAACTCCTCGACCGCCCCCGGCAGCAGCGCCGGATCCGCGCGCAGCGCCGCCAGCTGCTCCGGCTCCTCGCTCAGCGCCAACAGCCCCGCGCTCAACGTGTGTTGCACGTTCTCGATGCCGGCGCCCAGCAGCAGGAAGGCGAGCGAGACCAGCTCCTCCTCGCTCAGCCGGTCGGCCTCGTCCCTGGCCGCGATCAGCGTGGAGAGCAGATCGTCACGCGGATCCGCCCGCCGGGCGGCGACCAGCGCCAGCAGAAAGCGGTGCACCTCAGCGACGGCCTCGGCGGCCGCACGGGAGCTGGGCGGCGCCAGCATGGTGGAGATCCAGCGCGCGAACGGGCGGCGGTCCTCCTCCGGCAGATCGAAGAGATCGCTCATCACGGTCAGCGGCAGCGGGGTGCTGAACTCCGTCACCACATCCGTCGTCAGCCCTTCGGCGTAACGGTGGGCCGCCGCCTCGATCGCGGCGCGCAGTCCGGCCACCCGGCGTGGGGTGAAGCCGTGCGAGACCAGCCGCCGCAGCCGCAGATGGTCGGCGCCGTCCAGGTTGAGCAGGTTGGCGTCCAACTCGGGCGGCAGCGCGAAACCGCGCCAGGGGGTGCGGGCGTGTCGCTTGCTGACGGACAGCCTCGGATCGGCCAGCAGCGGCCTGACCTCGGCGTCCCTGGTGACCAGCCAGACCGGGGAGCCGTCGGGCAGCGCGATGTGGTGGACGGGGGCCGCCGCGCGCAGCTCGGCGAGCACGGCGTGCGGCGCCGAGGTGAACGCGTCGTCGAAGGGCTCGGGCAGGCTGGCCGGGGTCGCCGATGGCGTGACGGTGCTCATCCGGCCCATTCTCCCCGGCTCCTCGGACCGGCGACCCGGCTCACCCGGCTCACCGGGGCGGGCGGGGGCGCGCGAGGGGCGCGCGGCGGGGGAGAGTGCCATCATCGCCTCACCGTCAGTTTTCGGTCGAAACAGTGAAGAAACGGCTGACGAAACGAAGAAACAGAGAGTCGGCGGAATCCGGTCGGAACCGAAACGGACCGCCGGGGCTGGACGCGGTGACCGGGGGACGTTTCCGCGCGGGACCGTTCAGGAGGTCGTTACAGATGTCCGAGTTCCCCGAGGGGCTGCCCTGTTGGGCCGATGTCACCCTGCCCGATCTGGAAGCGGGCAAGTCCTTCTACGGCGCGTTGTTCGGCTGGACCTTCGAGGAGGGCCCCGAGGAGTACGGCCACTACACCGTGGCGTACTCCGACGGCCACCCGGTGGCCGGCCTCGCGCCCCAGCTGCCGGGGCAGGAGGTGCCTCCGGCCTGGGTGCTCTACTACGCCTCTCCCGATCTCTCGGCGACCGCCGCCCGGATCAGGGAGCACGGCGGCCAGCTGCTGGCCCAGCCGATGAAGGTCGGCGACATGGGCTCGGTGCTGCTCGGCTGGGACCCGGGCGGAGTGCTCTTCGGCGCCTGGCAGCCGGGCCGCCACCGGGGCTTCGACCGCCGCAACCAGCCGGGCGGCTTCTGCTGGAGCGAGGTCGCCACCCGCGATCCGGCGGCCGCCGACGCGTTCTTCCCGGCCGTCTTCCCCTTCCGGGCGCGGAAGATGGGCGACGGCGACGATATGGACTACCGGGTCTGGAACATCGGCGACCAGATGGTCGGCGGCCGCTACGCCCTGGGCCCCGACGCGCCGAGCGGCGCGCCGTCCCGGATCGACATCTACTACGCGGTGCCGGACTGCGACGCCGCCGTGGAGACGGTCGACCGGCTGGGCGGCACGGTGCACACCGGCCCGGTGGACAGCCCCTTCGGCCGGATGGCGGCCATCAGCGATCCCCAGGGCGCCGGGCTCTCGGTGATCGACCTCTCGACCACCAAGGGCGAGCCCCCGCCGGTCGAACCCTGAGCCGGCCCCGCGCCGCCCGGAGGTCGTAAATGCCCTGGCCCGACGCTCCGTTGACGCATAGCCTGCGCTGATGCGACGAGAAGGCCGCCGGGTCGGGCGGGCGGGTCTTGGGCGGCCCTTCAACACGCTGTGGGCGGCCACCGCCGTCTCCAACGTCGGCGACGGCATCGTGAAGGCCGCGGCCCCGCTGCTGGTCGCCTCCGTCACCGACAGCCCGGCGCTGATCGGCTGGGCTGTCTTTGTGCAACAGTCGCCCTGGTTGCTGTTCTCCCTGGTCAGCGGCGTCTATGTGGACCGGCTCGACCGTCGCAGGCTGATCGTGGTGATCAATCTGCTGCGCGGCGCGGTGATCGGCGGGCTGGCGCTCGCGGTCTGGGGCGACGCGGTCAGCGTGCCGGTGATCTATGTCGCCGGCTTCCTGTTGGGCACCTGCGAGACGCTGGGCGACAACGCCTCGGCCGCGCTGATCCCCGCGACGGTGCGCAGCGAGGACCTGCCCCGGGCCAACGCCCGGATGCAGGTGGTCCTCTATGTGGTCAACCACTTCTCCGCGCCGCCGTTGGGCGCCGCGCTCTTCGTGGTGGCCGCCGCGCTGCCGTTCGGCGTCAACGCCGTCACCTTCGCGCTGGCCGCCCTGCTGATCTCGACCCTGCGCGAAACCGGCGGGACGCCGGCGCGCGAGCCGGCGCGCGAGCGACAGCGGGTGCGCGGGGAGATCGCCGAGGGCGTGCGCTGGCTGTGGGACCAACCGACGATCCGCATGATCTCCGTCACGTTGGCGCTGATGAACATCACGCTGGTGGCCGGCTTCTCCGTCCTGGTGCTCTACGCCCGCGACCGGTTGGGCCTCGGCGAGATCGGCTACGGTCTGCTGCTCTCCGCCACCGCCGCCGGTGGGCTGCTGGGCGCGCTCTGCGCGGTGCGCCTGAGTGAACGGTTCCGCACCAGCACCCTGCTGCGGGCGGCCCTGGTGCTGGAGTCCCTCACCCACCTCGGGCTGGCGCTGGCCCACGCCGCCTGGCTGGTGACCTCGGTGCTGGTGATGTTCGGGGCGCACAACGCCGTCTTCGGCGTGGTGGTACGGACGTTGCGGCAGCGCATGGTGCCGGACGCGCTGCGCGGGCGGGTGGAGAGCGTCTTCATGATGTTCTCCATGGGCGGCTCGGCCCTGGGCGCGCTGATCGGCGGCCCCATCGCGTTCGCGCTGGGGGTGACCGGCCCCTTCTGGATCGCGTTCGCGGTGATGACCGCGCTGACCCTGGTCGCCTGGCGCCCGTTCGGCCGGGCCACGGCGGAGGCCGCGCGGGGCGGCCCGACGGCGTCTGGCAACACGGGCCGGGAAGCGTCCCGGGACGGCGACGAACCGCCGGCCAACGAGCTGTCCAGAGACCTGGGGTGAGCCGGTGCCGTGCACTTGTCCACAGCCTGTGGACAAGCCGGGCCCGGGCGGGCTCCGCCGACCAAACGGTTGAGCGAAGGACCAGGCTGGGAGAGAGTGCCTGCTGAACCAACCAGCGGAACCAACCAGCGGAACCAACCAGGGGAGTCAGCTGATCATGCGTCTGATGCGCGTCGGCGAAGTGGGAAGGGAACGTCCGGTGCTGGTCGCGCCGGACGGACCGGGCTACTACGACCTGCGGCCGGTCACCGACGACATCGACGGGGCGTTCCTCGCCGCGCTGAGCGAGGACCCGGGCCTGCTGCCGGAACTCTCTCTGCTGCCCCGCACGGAGATCGAGGGCGAACGCGTCGGCGCGCCGGTGGCCCGCCCCTCGGCGGTGGTCTGTGTCGGGCAGAACTATGCCGCCCACGCCGTAGAATCCGGCGCCGCCCCGCCCCAGCAGCCCATCATCTTCTACAAGTCGCCCAATACCGTGGTCGGTCCGTCCGACGATGTGCTGATCCCCCGGGGCTCGCTACGCACCGACTGGGAGGTGGAACTGGCGGTCGTCATCGGCCGCCGGGCCCGCTACCTCGCCTCCGTCGACGAGGCGCTGGCCCATGTCGCCGGCTACACGATCAGCAACGACGTCAGCGAACGCGCCTACCAGCTCGACGAGTCCGGCGGCCAGTGGTCCAAGGGCAAGAGCTGCGAGACCTTCAACCCGCTGGGCCCCGTGCTGGTCACCCCGGACGAGGTGCCCGACCCGCAGCGGCTCGGACTCCGCTCCTGGGTCAACGGGGAGCCCCGTCAGGACTCGCGGACCAGCGACATGATCTTCTCGGTGGCGGTGCTGGTGCACCATCTCTCGCAGTACCTGGTGCTTGAGCCCGGCGACATCATCAACACCGGCACCCCGGAGGGCGTCGCGCTCTCCGGGCGGTTCCCCTATCTGCAGCCGGACGACGTGGTGGAGTTGGAGATCGAAGGACTCGGCCGCCAGCGGTCCGTCCTCCGGCCCGCGCCCTGACCCGATTCCCGAGGGTGCTACGAGCGTTCCCTCCTTCACTCGTTCGAGTGGGGTCGGGGGCGGTCGTCCTCGGGAAGGGCCGGGAAAACAGCGGGTCATGGCGGTGTGGACCGGTTCTGCGGGCGGGACGGCTGTCAGTGGTGCGCGGTTAGGTTGGCGGCATGGCTGAGACCTCCTCGACGCACCATGTGATCCGCGTCCGCTTCGACGGTGGGCCCCGCCACGGTCGGTCGGTCGACCTGGTCATCACGGGGCAGGTGCCACTGCCACTGATGCTGGCCGCCCGCCGGGACGCCGACGCCGGCTCCGGCCTGTACCAACTCCGCTCCACCCAGGGCGGCGGCACCCGCTACGCCTGGATCGACGACCTCCCCACGGATGCCTCCGGCGGCTGAGCCGCACCCGGCCCGAGAGCCCGAGCCACCGGGCTCGGGCCTCACCGGCCGGGCAGGGCACGGGTTCGGTGCCCCGCCGGTGCGCCTGCCGGCTGGGGCGGACGGCCGCGGGCCCGCGGGGCCCGCCGTCCGGTCCGGCGGTGGCCTTGTCTGCGGCCGTCGGGCTCGGGCCTCACCGGCCGGGCAGGGCATGGGTTCGGTAGTGCACCTGCTGGCCGGGCTGGCCGGGCTGGCCGGCCGCGGGCCCCGCGCGGCCCGCTGCCCTGTCGGGCGGTGGCCTTGTCTGTGGGCGTTGGGGTGTGCGGCAGCGCCTGGGGGTCGGTGGCGTGGCCGGCCGCAGGCCTGGGCCGCACCGGCGCTCGTCCGCTTGCCGTCGTGCGCCCCGCACCAGCCGTTCGTGCGGGGAGACTTGGGGGAGACCTCAGGAGCGAGAGGGGGCAGGGTGGGCGGGTGGGCAGAGGGGCTGGTTTGGTACGCGGCCTACGGGTCGAACATGTCGGCTGAGCGGCTTGGGCACTATCTGCGGGGTGGCTGCCCGCCGGGAGGCGGCATCGTGCATCCGGGGTGTCGTGATCCGAGCCCGCCGCTGCGTACCCGTCCCGTCATGTTGCCGGGGGTGCTGTACTTCGCCACCGAGTCGCACGTCTGGTCGGGTGGGCGCGCGTTTCTCGATCCGGAGGTGTCGGGGCGGGCGCCGGCCGTCGCGCATCTGCTGACGGTCGGCCAGTTCTCGGATGTCGCCGCGCAGGAGATGGGCCGCCCTCCCGGGCGGGATCTGGATCTGGCGGCGTTGTTGGGCGCCACCGGCCGGGCCGTGCTCGGCCCCGGTCGGTACGAGACGCTGGTCTCGGCGGGGGAGCACGACGGCATTCCGATGGTGACGTTCACGGCGCCGTGGCGGCTTGGTGACGTGCCGGGGAACGCGCCGGCCGCGGCCTATCTGCGGATGCTGGGTTCGGGGTTGATGGCCGGGCACGGTCGGTCGGCCGAGGAGGCCGCCGCGTATCTGGCCGGTCGGCCCGGCGCCGCCGGGCACTGGACGGCGGAGGCCGTCCGCCAACTGCTCGCGCAGGACTGAAGACCCCGCGTCAGCCGGCCTGTTCGAGATGGGGGCGGATCTGGTCGGCGGTCAGCACATAGCCCGTTTCGGAGTGGGTGACCGAACGGGCGAAGACCATGCCGTACACCTGGCCGTCCGTGGTGAGCAGGGGCCCGCCGGAGTTGCCGGGGCGGACCAGGCCGCGCACCGCGTAGATATCGCGGGTGACGACGTTCCGGCCGTGGATGTCCTGGCCCTGGGCCGTGGTGCGGCTCGCGACCGTGGCGGCGCGCAGGTCGAGGCCGCCGTTCTCCGGGTAGCCGGCGACGACCGCCGGATCGCCGCGCCGCGCGTCCTCGGCCAGATCGAGGGTGGGCGCGGAGAGCCCGGGGACGGCGAGCACCGCGACGTCGATATCGGAGTCCTGCAGCAGCACCGTGGCCTCCAGGCGCTGCCCGACGCCGCCGACCTGGACCGCGACCACGCTGGCGCCGTCCACCACATGCGCGTTGGTGACCACCCGCTCCGGCGCGTAGACGAATCCGCTCCCCTCCTGGCCGCCGGAGAAGCCGGACGTGGCGTTGATCTTGACCGTGCTCTGCTCGGCCGCGATCGACGCGGCCTCCGTGACGTTGTCGCCCGAGGGCGGCGGCACATCGACCGTGGGGTCGTTCTCGAACGGGTTGAAGACCTGGGGGAACCCGGCGTCGCTGAGCGCGTTGGTGGCCCGGCTGAACCAGGTGGGGGCCGTGGCCGGCATCCGGTCCTGGACACCGCCGAGCAGGGCCGAGCCCTGCACCTCGCGGTTGAGCCCGGGCGAGGGCGTCGGCACCAGCGCGCTCGCGGCGATCCAGGCCACCAGCAGCACGCCCACCGCGTTGAAGACCGCGCCGCCGGCGCCGTCGAACCAGCGGGCCGGCGCCCAGCGGATCGCGTTGCGCAGCCGCAGCGCCAACGGCCAGGCCAGCGCCTGTCCGACGGCCGCCGGCACCAGCACCACCAGCAGCGCGACCACCGTGGCGGCGACCGAGCCCGCGGTGAGTTGGTCGACGAAGAACGGCAGCAGCCAGACGCCGAGCGCGGCCCCGCCGACAAAGCCCGCCAGGGAGACCACTCCGGCGATCAGCCCGCGCTGGAATCCGGAGACGGCCGCCGCGACCGCCGCCACCAGAAGCAGCACATCGAGCAGATTCACCGAGCAGCCCCCTTCGCCCCGTTCGTCGGTTATGGAACGGCAGGGCGCTCGCCTTGGTTCCCGGCCGTCACCAAAGGTAAGGGATCCGGTGGCGGTCGCGTCGGGGTACGGGGAAGCCGGGGGCGGTCCGGACGGCGGACGGTCAGTCGATGTCGAACAGCGGTCCGGTGACGGTGAGGCCGAGATCGTCGCCGGCATGGGCGAAGAAGGCGAAGAGCATCAACGCCGCGCCGGCCAGCGCGAGGTCCTTGAGGAACTGGATCAGGCTGTTCTGTTTGGCCTGTTGATCGTCCTCGTTCCAGAACTTGTGCATCAGCAACGCCGTCGGCACCAGGAAGATCACCAGCAGCAGCGCGCCGACGTCCGGCCAGATGCCGAGCAGCACCATCAGCCCGCCGACCAGCTGGAGCAGCCCCGAGCCGAAGACGGCCAGCCAGGGAAAGGGAACGCCCTGGGAGCCGGCGTAGCCGGCCATCGCCTTGGTCTGGGTCAGATGCCCGATTGCCGAGTTAAGGAAAAGGGGCACAAACAAGATGCGACCGATCAGCACGAGAACATCCATGGGCACCTCCTAGACACCTGTTGTCACTTTGCTTCCGCACCGCGCAGCGGGCAACGCGGACGAACGCCGCCCAGGGGGCTGGCTCCGGTCGTTTGCCGCCCGGAGTGTCGGGCAGGGGCACAGGGCGTGCTCGGGACAAAAGGCGCGTTCCCGAGCCGAGTTCGGGGACCACGACCGTCTTGGAGAGCCGATATGAGGACTGCCAACCAGCGCGGACCCCGCGCGAGAAGCCGCACCACCACCCGGGTGAACGGACCGCCGTCCGCGCCCCGCTCCCGGCGTGGCCACCCACACGACGACGCCCCCGACACCCGGGGTGACTTCGAACGGATAGCCGAACTTCCGGATGGGGCGGAACGTGACCGTCTCTGCCGGGAAGTGACCAGCGCCTGGTTGCCGATGGCCGAACGGCTGGCCCGCGGCTATCGGGGCCGGGGCGAGTCCGCCGAGGATCTGGCGCAGGTCGCCGCCCTCGGCCTGGTGAAGGCGGTGCGCGGCTATGACCCCGGGCGCGGCCACGCCTTCGAGAGCTATGCGGTGCCAACCATCGTCGGCGAGGTCAGACGACACTTCAGGGACCACCTCTGGGGCGTCCATGTCCCGCGCCGCACCCAGGAGTTGCGGCAGCGGGTGCGCGCCGCCCAACGGCGGCTGGAGAACGACCCGGACGATCGGTCCGACGACGAGGCGGCCCTCGCCGAGTCCACCGGGCTGACCACGGACGAGGTCCGTCAGGGCCTCTCGGCGCTGGACAGTTTCCGTCCGCTGTCGCTGGACGCCGAGCTGAGCCAGCCGGGCGACGGCCACACCCTGGTGGACACGCTGGGCGGCGCCGACCCCGGCTTCGACCGGGTGCTCTACCGCGAGACGGTGCGCCCCACCCTGCGCCGCCTTCCCGAACGCGAACAGCAGATCCTCTATCTGCGGTACTTCGGGGAGATGACGCAGTCCCGGATCGCGGAACGTCTCGGCATCTCCCAGATGCAGGTCTCCCGGCTGCTTACCCGCATCGAGGCCCGCCTCCGCGACGAGATCCTCTCGGCCACCGAGGCGGACCGGGCCGACGAGGCGGACGAGGCGGACGAGGCGGACGAGGCGGGTGCGGCGGACGGGGCGGACCGGGCCGACGGGGCGGGCAGAGCGGGCGGGGCGCGGTCCGGGTGAGCGCGGCCGGACCGCCCGGTCGTCACACGTCCCGTCGGTCCAGCAGCGTCCCCGCGGCCAGCAGGGCGAGGGCCGTGCAGCCCCCGACCAGCAGCAGGGAGGGCCAGCCGCCCAGCGAGCCGACCGTCTCGGCCGTGGCGTCCGAGGTCTGCGTCAGCTTCTGTAGTGCCGCGGTGGGCGACATCCCCGCGACCCAGCGCCGGGCGTCGCCGAGGAGCGGGCCGAACAGCTCCGGGAGCAGCAGTGCCCCCAGCACCGCGGTGATCGCGCCGGCGCTGTGCCGGATCAGCGTGCCCAGGGCCAGGCCGAGCAGCCCGGCCACCGGGAAGGCCGCCGCGACGCCGAAGAGCGCGGGCAGCGGATCGCCCTGCGCGTGGGAGCCGTCCAACAGCGCGTCCCCCACCAGATAGGCCGCCGCGCAGGACGGCAGCGCCAGCGCGTAGAGCACCCCGGTCAGCAGGGCGGCCTTGGCGGCGAGCACGGTGCCCCGACGCGGCACCGCGGCCAGCGTGCTGCGCATGGTGCCGCTGCCGTACTCGCCGCAGATGACCAGTGCGCCGACCACGGCGGCCAGCAGCAGTGCCGGCAGTGCGAGGGTGAGGCTGCCGCCGAGCACCGTGTCGTCCGGCTGGAGGCTGTCGGTCGCGGCCACAAACGCCGCGCCAGGCGCCGGCAGCAGCGCCATCACGGCCGTGGTCCACCCGGTGGAGCGCACGCTGCGGAACTTGATCCACTCGAAGGCCAGCGCCTGCCGGAAGCCGGCCCGCGCCCCGTCCGGAGACCGTACGGGGTGCGCGGTGTGCTCGGGGTTTGTCATGCGGTGATCCCTCGTCCCCGGTACTCGGTGGCGGCCGTGGCCATCGCGGTGTAGACCTCCTCCAACGAGGAGCGGTGCGGGGTGAGTTCGGCCAGCGCCAGGCCGTTGGCCAGGGCCAGTTCGCCGATCGTCTCGGCCGTCGGCCCCTCGGCCAGCCAGCCGCCCCGCGCGTCGGCGCTGACCCGCGCGCCCGCCGTCTCCAGCACCTCGCGCAGCCGCTCCGCCTCCGCCCCGCGCACCAGGGTGGCGGGCCTGGAGTGGGCGTCGATGAACTCCCGCATCGGGGTGTCGGCCAGCAGCCGGCCGCGCCCGATGATGATCAGATGCCCGGCGGTCAGCTCCAGCTCGCTCATCAGATGGCTGGAGAGGAGGACCGTGCGGCCCTCGGCGGCCAGCGACTTCAGCAGATCGCGGATCCAACGGATGCCCTCGGTGTCCAGTCCGTTGACCGGCTCGTCCAGGATCAGCACCTCGGGGTCGCCCAACAGGGCGGACGCGATACCCAGCCGTTGCCCCATGCCCAGCGAGAAGCCCCTGGTGCGCTTCGCGGCCGTCGCCGGGTCGAGGCCGACGAGTTCCAACACCTCGTCGACCCGGCGGCGCGGCAGCCGGTTGGCCGCGGCGAGGCCCGCCAGATGGGCGCGGGCGGACCGCCCGCCGTGCACGCCCCTGGCGTCCAACAGCGAGCCGACCGCGCACAACGGCGCGGGCAGCTCCCGGTAGGCGCGCCCCCCGATCCTGGCGCTGCCGGAAGTGGGCGCGTCAAGGCCCAGGATCAGCCGCATGGTGGTGGACTTGCCGGCCCCGTTGGGCCCGAGAAAGCCGGTGACCCGGCCCGGCCGGACCGTGCAGGACAGCCGGTCGACGGCCGTTCCGGCGCCATAGCGCTTGGTGAGTTCGTTCAGCTCGATCACCCTCCCGACGCTAGGGAGCCGGGCGCGATCGGCCATCCGCCGCCGGGAGTCGGCGGCTACGCCCCCGGGAGCAGCCGACAGTCCCCCGGCACCGCTCAGTCGGCGAAGCCCGCCCGCACCAGGCCGCTCTCGTAGGCGATGACCACCAGCTGGGCCCGGTCCCTGGCGCCGAGCTTGGTCATGGCGCGGCTGACATGGGTCTTGGCGGTCAGCGGCGACATCAGCAGCCGCGCGCCGATCTCCTCGTTGGTCAGCCCGGCCGCGACCAGCGCCAGCACCTCGCGCTCCCGGCCGGTCAGCGGCGCCAGGCGGCGCGCGCCGTCGTCCAACGGGGCGCGGAGCCTGGCGAACTCCTCGATCACCCGGCGGGTGACGGCGGGCGCCAGCAGGCTCTGCCCGGTGGCCACGGCGCGGATCGCGTCGCGCAGCGCGTCCGGTTCGATGTCCTTGAGCAGGAACCCGGCGGCGCCGACGCGGAGCGCCTCGAAGACGTACTCGTCCGCCTCGTAGGTGGTGAGGACCAGCACCCGGACCGCGTCGAGCGCGGGATCGGCGGCGATCCGGCGGGTGGCCTCCAGGCCGTCCACACCGGGCATCCTGATGTCCATCAACACCACATCGGGCCGGGTGGTGCGCACCGCGTTCAGCGCCTGTTCGCCGTCTCCGGCCTCGGCGACCACCACCAGATCGTCGGTGAGGTCGAGCAGCGCCCGGAACCCGGCCCTGACCACCGTCTGGTCGTCGGCCAGCACCACCCGCACCCGGTTCCCCGTCATGTTCGCTCGTCTCCCGCTTCGCCCGCTTCCTGTGCTTCCCGCGCTTCTCCCGCTTCCCCGCGGAGCCCGGCCGGCCGGCGGCCCTCGGGCCGGTCGGTGGGCAGGGTGGCCCGGACGCGGAAGCCGCCGTCGGGCAGCGGCCCGTACTCCAGGGTGCCGCCGACCGCCCCGGCCCGCTCCCGCATGCCGAGCAGCCCGAACCCGGGATCGGCCGCACGGCCGCCGGGACGGGCCGGCCCCTCGTCCACCACCTCGACGGTGAGCAGCCCGTGCTCGTCGGCGTGCAGGGAGACGGCCGCATGCCGGGCGGCGGAGTGCCGCACCACGTTGGTGAGCGCTTCCTGAACAATCCGGTAGGCCGCCAACTGGACCACCGGGGAGAGTGCCGCCGCGTCCAGCCCGCCGGTGCGCAGCCGCACCCGGGGCCGGTCCGCGGGGAACCTGCCGATCAGCCCGGGCAGTTGATCCAACGTCGGCGCCGGGGACACCGTCGGCGCCGGGGACACCGCCGGCTCGGGGTGGTCGGGGGGCTCGTCGCGCAGCACGGTCAGCGTGGTGCGCAGCTCGCGCACCGCCTCCCGGCCCGAGGCGCGGACCTGGCGCAGCGCCGCGCGGCTGACGTCCGGGCGGCGGTCCAGCGCGTCCAGCGCGACCCCGGCCTGCACGGTCATCGCGGAGACGGTGTGGGCCACGATGTCGTGCAGCTCCCTGGCGATCCGCATCCGTTCCTCGCGCACCCGGCGCTCGGCCTCACGTTCGCGCTCCCGTTCCGCGCGGTGCGCCCGCTCCGCGTAGTAGCTGGTCAACTCGCGCCGGCCGCGCACCACCTCGCCCAGCAACAGCGGCACCACCGGGATCGCCATCTCCAGCACCGGAGACGGCACCGGCCGCCCGACCTCCTGCCCGGCCAGCACCGCGGCCGTGCCGGAGGCGAGCGCCGCGACGGCGCCCACCCACAACGTCCGGCGCCGGTCGCCCGCCGCGGCGAGGAAGTAGAGCGCCACCATCCAGGGCAGGTTGAGCAGTTCCCCCAGATGCCCGATCAGCGTCCAGCCCAGCGAACCCACCCCGGTGACCAGCACCGCGACCGGCGGCCTTCGCCGGTGCCAGCACAGGCCCAGCACGGAGACGCCGAGCAGCGTCCAGCTCAGCCAGTCGTCCTCGCGCGAGCCCGGCACATTGGACGCCAGATCGACCGCCGTGACACAGCCGACCGCCGCGCTCAGCGCCAGATCCCGGCCCAGATCCCGGCCCAGATTCCTGCTCGGTTCCCGGCTCAGCCCTCTGGTGATCACCCACCCACGGTAGGCGCGCCGCGGGCCGCCCGCGTACGGCGAGGGGAGTAGCCCGCGGCCCCCGAAACCCGACGAAACCCGCCGGGCCCGCGGCCCCCGAAACCCCCTGGCCCGTCGAAAGGGAACCGGCCGTGGCTCAGCTGTCCTGCGGGACCGGCTCGCGCAGCACCCGGCGGCGCCGCGTGGGCACGCCCAGCGTCGGGTTGGCGACGCCCCAGGCCGCGCCCTTGCAGACCACCTCCTTGTAGAGGGCGGCCAGCCGACCGGTCAGCGCCGTCGAGACGGCGCGGTCGTCGGCGGTGACGTACTGGATCAGCCCCTCCCTACGGCCCAGCGAGACGCACTGGTTGACATAACGTGGCTGCCTCGTCGGCGTCTTTCCGCCGGTCAGGCGCGCCGCGATGGCGTCCGCCGCCTGCCAGGCGGTGGGCACGCCCGAGGCGCACGACATGCGCAGCGGCTTGTCGCCCGGGCCGATCACCAGGGCCGCGTCGCCGATGGCGTAGACGTCCGGGTGCGAGACCGAACGCATCGTCTCGTCCACCACGATCTGGCCGTTCTCGCCGACGTCCAGGGTGGTGGCCGCGGCGATCGGGTGGACGGCGAAGCCGGTGGTCCACACGGTGACCGCGGCCGGCACGACCTCGCCGTCGGCGGTGCTGACGTGGTCGGCCCCGACGGCGGTGACGGTGGTGTTCTCGTGCGCGGTGATGCCGAGCCGGGCGAAGACCTTCCGGACCTGGCGCCGCCCCTTGTCGGAGAGCCAGTCGCCGAGGCCGCCCCGGGTGGCGAGCGCGATATCGAGGTCGGGGCGGGCCTCGGCGATCTCGGTCGCGGCCTCCAGGCCGGTGAGCCCGCCGCCGACGACGACCACCGGCTGGCCGGCGGCCAGTTCGGCCAGCCGGGCGCGCAGCCGCAGCGCGCCGGGCCGGCCGGCGAGCTCGTGGGCGTGCTCGGCGACGCCGGGGATGCCCCGGGTGTGCCAGCCGCTGCCGAGCGCGTAGACGAGGGTGTCGTACTCCAGCGTCTCGGCGCCGCTCTCGCCGACGATGTCGACGGTCGTCCGGTCGACGTCGACGCCGGTGACCCTGGCGTACTTCAGTTCGACGCCGCTGCCGTCGAAGATCACGCCGAGCGGGCGGAGCCTGAGGTCCTGGCCGACGGCCAGTTGGTGCATCCGGACGCGCTCGACGAAGTCGCGTTCGGCGTTGACGAGGGTGATGGCGACGTCCTCGCGGTGCAGCCGCCTGGCGAGACGCCCGGCCGCGACGGCTCCGGTGTACCCGGCTCCGAGGACGATGATGCGATGCCGCATGTCCTTGCTCCTGTCGTGGGTGCCTGTCGTGGGTGGGTTCGCCACCTGAACCGGACAGCCCGACGTTCCCTGACAGGGACACGGTGTGAAGCACCTCACAGCGGGAGGCTCAGAACGCGCGGAGCTCCGGCTCCCCGTGGTCGGACGCGGCCCACCGCTCGGTAGCGCGTTCGAGCTTGTCGGGGTTGACCTGGGCGCGGAACCCGGCGATGCCGTCGGCGGTGACCTCCAGGCATACGACGCCGATGACCCGGCCGTCGAGGACCGCGACAAACGCCGGATCGCCGTTGGCGATCCCGGCGTGGACCTCGGGTGAGCCGCCGACGATGGACTGCTTGGCCTCGCTGGGCCGGAACAGGCCCCACATGAACCGGCTGACCGCCCTGATGCCCTCGAACGCCTTGGTGCGGGCCGGAACCCTGCCGCCGCCGTCGCCGACCGAGACGACGTCCTCGGTGAGCAGCCGGACCAGCGGTTCCGTCCGGCCGTTGGTGGCCGCCGCCAGGAACTCCCGGACGATCCGCCGGGCGGCGGCCGCGTCGATCTCGACGCGCGCCCGCCCGGTCGCCAGGTGCTTCTTGGCGCGGTGGAAGGTCTGTTGGCTGGCCGCCTCGCTGATGTCGAGGATCTCGGCGATCTCCCGGTGCGGGTAGTCGAACGCGGTCCGCAGCACATAGACGGCGCGTTCGCTCGGGGAGAGGCGTTCCATCAGGGTGAGGATCGCGAACGAGAGCGACTCGCGCTGTTCGGCGGTGTCGGCCGGGCCCAGCATCGGGTCCCCGGCGAGCAGCGGCTCGGGAAGCCACTGTCCGACATAGGTCTCGCGCCGTACCCGGGCCGAGGCGAGCTGGTTGAGACAGAGGTTGGTCAGGACCTTCGTCAGCCAGGCCTCGGGCACCTCGATCCGTTCGACATCGGCGGCCTGCCAACGCAGAAACGTCTCCTGCACGGCGTCCTCGGCCTCGCTCGACGATCCGAGCATCCGATAGGCGATGGCTGCCAGCCGCGGCCTGGCCCCCTCGAACCGGTCCACATCACCCGCGCTCAGCGCCATACCCCCGAGCCTACCGCCGAGCCCCCCACTTCCGACGGGGAGCCGGAAGCGGGGGGCGGATGCGGGGGCGGAATCCCGGCGGACGGTCCGTCACATGTTGATCATGTGGCCTGCGAGGCCATGGATGGCTTCCTTGACGGCTTCGCCCAGGGTCGGGTGGGCGTGGACGTTGCGGGCGACCTCGTGGACGGTGAGGTCCCACTGCTGGGCCAGCGTCAGCTCGGGCAGCAGCTCCGTCACCTCGGGGCCGATCAGATGGGCGCCCAGCAGTTCGCCGTGGGTCTCGTCGCTGATCACCTTCACAAAGCCGGAGGGCTGACCCAGGCCGTGGGCCTTGCCGTTGGCGGTGAACGGGAACTTCACCGACTTGACGGCGAAGCCCTGCTCCTTGGCCTGGGCCTCGGTCAGGCCGAAGCTGGCGATCTGCGGCTGGCAGTAGGTGGCGCGCGGGATCATGGTGAAGTCCAGCTCCATGGTCTCCGCGCCGGCGATCGTCTCGACGGCGATGATGCCCATGGCCTCGGCGGCGTGCGCCAGCATCAGCTTGGCGGTCACATCGCCGATGGCGTAGATGTGCGGGACGCTGGTGCGGCCCCGGCCGTCGATGGCGATGGCGCGCCGCTCGGTGAGCTGGACGCCGGTCCGTTCCAGGCCGTAGCCCTCGACGCGCGGCGCGAAGCCGATCGCCTGGAGCACCTTGTCGGCCTCCAGCACCTGCTGGGCGCCCTTGCCGTCGGTGACGGTCACCCGCACCGGGGCGTTCGGGTCGGAGTCGTCGATGCCGTCCACCCGGGTGGAGGTGAGCACCTTGATGTCCAGCTTGCGGTACTGCCGGGCCAGTTCCTTGGAGACCTCCGCGTCCTCCAACGGGACCAGCCGGTCCAGGAACTCGACGATGGTGACGTCCACGCCGTAGTTGCGCAGCACATAGGCGAACTCGACGCCGATCGCGCCGGCGCCGGCGATGACGATGCTGCCTGGCAGGTTCTCGCTGAGGATCTGCTCCTCGTAGGTGACCACCCGGTCGCTGAGGCTGGTGCCCGGCAGCAGCCGGGTGGTGGCGCCGGCGGCGATCACGCAGTGGTCGAAGGTGACGGTCTCCGAGCCGCCGGCGGTGAGCGACACCTCAAGGGTGTGGGGGTCGGTGAAGGTGCCCCGGCCCTCGTACTCGGTGATGCCGTTCTTCTTGGTGAGGTAGTGCACCCCCTTGACCCGGCCCTCGGCGACCTCGCGGCTGCGCTGGAACGCCGCGCCGTAGTCGAAGGTGACGCTGCCCTCGACCCGGATGCCGAAGGTGTCCGCCTCGTGCTGGAACAGATGGGCCAACTCGGCGTTGCGCAACAGGGCCTTGGAGGGGATGCAGCCGACGTTCAGGCACACCCCGCCCCAGTACTTCTCCTCGACGATCGCGGTCCGCAGCCCCAGCTGGGTGGCCCGGACGGCCGCGGTGTAGCCCCCGGGCCCCGCGCCCAGGACGACGACGTCGTAGTGCGTGCTCATGAAAGCCTCACGCCTTCTCTCGCGCTCTCACAGTGGTGGTCTGGAAGTTCTCTCCTGTCCACCCCCATGACACCACGCTCGCCGGGTCCCTTCCGTGCGGGCGTGGGTGGCACGGGAGGGACCCGGCGGCGGCGGTGGGCTCAGGCCGGGATCGGCTCGGGCGCCGGCACCTGGGCGGTGATCCGGCCCTCAAGCAGCGCCCCGAGGCCCAGCACCGCGCAGAGCCCCGGTTCCTCGGCGACATTGACGGGGACCCCGGTGTTGAGCCGCACCGCCTCGTCGAGTCCCGGCAGTTGGGCGGCGCCGCCGGTGAGCACGATGCCCCGGTCGGTGAGGTCGGCGACCAGGTCGGGCGGGCAGCGGTGCAGCACCGAGCGCAGCGCGTCCAACAGCCCGGTGAGGGGGGCGCGCAGCGCGGCGCGCAGCGATTCGGGGTCCACCTTGACGGTGCGGCCGAGGCCGGTGGCGACGTCCCGCCCGTGCACCTCGGTGATCTGGTCGGCGGAGCTGGCCAGCGCGGTGTGCAGCGGCCGGACCGCCTGGCTGGGCAGCAGCAACTCGTGCTGGTTGCGCAGGTGTTGGAGGAGCGCCCGGTCGATGGTCTCGCCGCCCATCGGGACCTTCTCGGCGGCCACGATGGAGCCGAGGGCGAGCACCGCGATCTGGGTGGTGGTGGCGCCGCACTGCACGATCATGGTGGCCTCGGGCTCCTCGACCGGCAACCCCGCGCCGATACCGGCGGTGACCAGGCCGTCCACCAGCTCGACGCGGCGGGCGCCGAGGCCGACCATGGTCTCGTGCATCGCCCGGCGGGAGAGCGGGTCGGCGTCGTGCGGGATGCAGACGGCGGCCCGCAGCAGCGGGCGGCGGCGCCAGGCCCGGCGCAGCTTGCCGCCGACCATCGCGCGCAGCATCCGTTGGGCCATCTCGATATCGACGACGGTGCCGCCGTTGATGGGGCGGACCACCCGGATGTTGGCCGGGGTGCGGCCCGACATCCGTTCGGCCGGGGTGCCGACCGCGATCAGCGAGCCGTTTCTGGTGTTCACCGCCACCACGGACGGCTCGTCGACGATCAGTCCTGTCTGTTTGAGATAGACGCGGGTCCGGGCCGCCCCGAGGTCGGCGGCCACCGTGCAGCGGCGCAGATGATCAAGCGTGAGGGTCATATGATCATGGTCCGACCGGCCGGCGGCCCCCGCCCGCTGGGCTGCGCCGACCGGGCGAGCCAGGTTCCCCCACGTCCTCTTCAGGCCACCGGTGTCGCCTGCGGCACGGAGGGCTCGGAGGTCCCAGCTGTCCCGCTGGTCTCGAACTGGGTGCGGTAGAGCTGTTCGTAGCGACCGCCGGCCGCCAACAGCTCGTCGTGGGTGCCTCGTTCGACGATCCGGCCGGCCTCGACGACCAGGATCTGGTCCGCCGACCGCACCGTGGACAGGCGGTGGGCGATGACCACCGAGGTCCGGCCCTCAAGGGCCTCGGCCAGAGCCTCCTGCACCGCCGCCTCCGAGGTGGCGTCCAGATGGGCGGTGGCCTCGTCCAGGATCACCACCCGGGGCTGGGCCAGCAGCAGCCGAGCGATCGTCAGCCGCTGTCGCTCGCCGCCGGAGAGGCGGTAGCCGCGCTCGCCCACCACCGTGTCCAGGCCGTCCGGCAGCGCCTCGATCAGCCCGTCGAGCCTGGACCTGCGCAGCGCGTCCCACAGCTCGTCCTCGGTGGCCTCCGGCCTGGCCAGCCGCAGGTTGGCGCGGACCGTCTCGTGGAAGAGGTGCCCGTCCTGGGTGACCATGCCGACCGTCTCGCGCAGCGAGGCCGCCGTCAGCTCGCGGACGTCGACGCCGCCCACCTCGACGCGGCCCGCGTCCGTGTCGTAGAGCCGGGTGGCCAGCTGCGCGATGGTGGACTTGCCGGCGCCCGACGAGCCGACCAGCGCGACGAGTTGACCGGCCTCGGCGGTGAACGAGACACCGTGCAGCACCTGTTCGCCGCCGCGTGCGTCCAGCGTCGCCACCTCTTCGAGGGAGGCGAGGGAGACCTTGTCGGGCGCCGGGTAGCCGAAGTCGACGGCGTCGAAGCGGACGGAGACCGGTCCCGCCGGCACCGGGCGGGCGTCCTCGCGCTCCTCGATCAGCGGCCGCAGATCCAGCACCTCGAACACCCGTTGGAAACTCACCAGCGCGCTCATCACCTCGACCCGGGCGCTGGCCAGCGCCGTCAGCGGCGCGTAGAGACGGGTCAGCAGCAGCGCCAGCGACACCACGGCGCCCGAGTCCAGATCGCCACGGAGGGCGTAGAACCCGCCGAGCCCGTAGACCAGCGCGAGCGCCAGCGCGGAGACCAGGGTGAGGGTGGTGACGAAGACCATCTGCAGCATGGCCGATCGGATCCCGATGTCCCGCACCCGCCGGGCGCGCTCCGCGAACGCCTGGGACTCCTCCTCGGGCCGGCCGTAGAGCTTGACCAGGGTGGCGCCCGGCGCCGAGAAGCGCTCGGTCATCTGCGTCGACATCACCGCGTTGTGGTTGGCCGCCTCCCGGGAGAGCCGCGCCAGCCGGCTGCCCATCCGGCGGGCCGGCAGGACGAAGATCGGCAGCAGCGCCAGCGCCAGCAGCGTGATCTGCCAGGAGATGGTGAGCATCACGCCCATGGTGAGCAGCAGCATCACCAGATTGCTCAACACCCCGGAGAGGGTGTCGCTGAACGCCCGCTGGGCGCCGATCACATCGGAGTTCAGCCGGCTGACCAGGGCCCCGGTGCGGGTTCGGGTGAAGAACGCGATCGGCATGCGCTGCACATGGTCGAAGACGGCGGTGCGCAGATCCAGGATCAGGCCCTCGCCGATCCGCGCCGAGAGCCAGCGGGCGAACAGGTTGATGCCGGCCTCGACGAGGGCGATCGCCGCGATGGCCAGCGCGAGGCCGATCACCACGCGCTGCTCGGCGCGGTCGGAGATCGCGTTCACCACCCGCCCGGCCAGCACCGGGGTGGCCACGGCGAGGAGTGCGGTCAGGACGCTCAGCAGCAGGAACCAGACGAGCGCCCGCCGGTGCGGCGCGGCGAACCGGCCGATGCGGCGCAGCGTCGCGCGGGAGAAGGGGCGTTGGTCGTCCTTCGCGTGCCGGGCGTTGTACAGCGCGTTCCAGGCGGTGATCTCCATGCTCATGGAACGGAGCATATGAGTTCAAGTTATCTTGAAGTCAAGGCGTCTTGTCTTGAAGTCAAGGAGTCGGCGAGGGCCCGCCGGGGCCCGCCGCCAGCCGGTCGCCCAGCTCCGTGCGGTAGTAGAGCACCGAACGCCCCGCGCGCCGGCGTCGCACAAGACCCGCCTCGCGGAGCACCCGCAGATGGCCGCCGACCGAGCCCAGCGGCTGGCCGGTGAGCGCGACCAGCTGGGTCGGCGAGCGCGGCATGGCCAGCCGGCTGAGCACCGCCGCCCGGTTGGCGCCCAGCAGCCGGCCGAGCGCCGCCCCGTCCGGCGGCGTCGCCGGCTCGGCCAGCAGCCCCGAGCAGGGGTAGACCACGGCGTAGCGGTGCGGCTGGGACCAGCCGACCCAGCCGCGCGGGGTCGTGGCCGGAATGAACAGCAGCTCGGCGTCGGCCAGCGCGCGCGGCGGGTTGGGCAGCGCGTTGATCCGCAGCCGTCCTTCGCCGAGCCAGCGCAGCTCGGGGCGGAGCGTGGCCAGCGCCGCCACCCAGCCGCCGCCGGCGAGCGCCTGGGTGCGGGAGACGATGTCCGCCTCAAGGATCCGCGACCGCCGCGGCCAGTCCCCGCGTACCGCCTCCGTCCACACCCAGCGGACCAACTCGGCGACGCGCTCGACCAGTTCGGGGCCGCGCAGCACGGCGGGCAGCGGCCCGGTGTACGCGGTGTCGGCGGCCGCGACGGCCGGTGGGGTGGCCCGCAGCCGCCGCCACTCGTCCTCGAAGCCCCGCTCGTCGGAACCGGGCGGGGCGACCAGGAAGTCGGGCAGCCAGCGCCGGCCCAGGGCGACGCCGAGAAACCGCTCGGCCACCGGATCGGCCGCCAGCCGCGCCCGGAACGCCGCCCGCTGGCCGGCCAGCCGGTCCGCCCGGCCGGGCTGGGCGCCGTTTCCGGCCAGCGCGAACAGGGTGGCCATCGTCTCGGTCATCGCCGACACCCGGAACCGGCCCCCGGCCAGCACATCGGGGGTCAGCACCCAGTCGCCCATCCCGGTCCCTCTCGTACTGTTGTTCGGTTTCGGGTTTCATCATGCGCCAACCGCCGCCGCGCCGCCCGGTTTTCGCGTCGGCGCGAAACTCTGGGCCGGCCGCCGGGCCCGTCCGCACACTGCCGGGATGCGCAGCTACCGTCAGCTTCTGCGGGTGCCGGAGTTCGCCCCGCTGTTTCTTACCACCACGGCCTCCGGCGCGGGACTGACCGTGCAGGGCCTGGCCCTCGGCGTCCTGGTGCACGACACCACCGGATCGCCGCTGCTCACCGCCGTGAGCATGTTCGGCGCCTCCTTCGCCCAGGTGCTCGGCGCCACCCTGCTGCTCTCCGCCGCCGACCGGCTCAGGCCCCGGGCGGCCACCGTGACCGTGCTGCTGCTGTTCGCGCTGGGCGCGGCCGTGCTGGCGGCGCCCCGGCTGCCCGTCGCCGCGGCGCTGGCCGTGGTGTTGGCCCTCGGGCTGGTCAACTCCGTGGCGGGCGCCGTCCGTTGGGGGCTGCTGCTGCGGATCGTGCCGGACGACGGCTATCTGCTGGCCCGTTCGACCATCAATGTGGCGATGGGCGCCACCCAGATCGCCGGCTTCGCCCTGGGCGGCGTGCTGGTGGTGCTGGTCTCCCCGCGCGGCGCGCTACTGGTCGCGTGCGCCCTCTTTCTGAGCGCCGCGCTTCTCGCGCGCCTCGGCCTGACCGACCGGCCGCCCAACGCGCCGGGACGTCCGTCCGTCGCCGAGACCTGGCGCGGCAACCGGCGGCTCTGGTCGAGCCCGGCGCGCCGCGCCTGCTATGCCGCGCTCTGGGTGCCCAACGGGCTGATCGTCGGCTGCGAGGCGCTGATCGTGCCCTTTGCCCCGGAGGCGGCCGCGCTGCTGTTCGTGCTGAGCGCACTGGGCATGGTGCTGGGCGATGTGCTGGTCGGACGGCTGCTGCCGGCCGGGGCGCGCGGCCGGCTGATCACCCCGCTGCGGCTGCTGCTGGCCGCGCCCTTCACCCTCTTCGCGCTGGGGCCGCCCATCCCGCTGGCCGCGGTGCTGGCCGGGGTGGCCGGCATCGGCTTCGGCGCCGGCCTGCTGCTCCAGGAACGGCTGATCGCGCTCACCCCTGGGGAGTTGCGGGGCCAGGCGCTGGGCCTGCACTCGTCCGGCATGCTCACCATGCAGGCCGTCGGGGCCACCCTGGCGGGCACGGTCGCTCAACTCGTGGGCGTGGAGGCCGCGATGGGACTGCTGGCCGCGCTCTCCCTGGTCATCACCCTGGCCCTGACCCCGGCGCTGCTCGGGCCGGTGGACCGAGCGGCCGCTCAGGCCGGCAGGAACACCACCCAGACCGGCCCGGGCGCGAAACGCGACGGCTGACCGTCCTGATCGGTGAACGCGGTGCCCCGCCGTTCGCTCCGCCGCCGCCAACGCGCCGGATAGGACCGCCCGTCGCGCAGCACCTCGGCGTCGCCAGAGCCGACCGTCTCGGTATAGGGGGTGATATGGCCCGCGCCGTCGCCGAACTCCGAGGGGCGCACCGTGACGTACTGCAACACCACGGTGGACGCGGTCAGTTCGGTGGCCTCGCCGTCCAGCGCGACGGCCCAGCGCCCGGCCGCCGCGTCCCAGCGGAAGCCGAACCCGGCGTTGGCGTACGAGACCTCGCGCTCGTCCACCGGTTCGCCGCCGTCCTCGGGGGCGGCGCCGAAGACAAAGCCGATGTCCGCCGCCTCGCTCGCCTCGGGCGCCGTGGCCAGCAGCGCGCGGGGATCCACGAACAGGTTGTGCGGGGCGGCCCGTTCGGGGTCCCGGTGGTAGGCGTCGGGCGCCGCCTCCGGCGGGCGGGTGTGCGCGGGCGCCGCCTCGATCAGCGGCAGCAGCCCGCTCTGCGCGCCGGAGAACGCCAACGCCGGCTCGTCGAACTGCCGTAGCAGCTCCAGATCGGACTCGCGGGCGCTGCGCACCGGGCCGACCCGTTCGGGCAACCGGCCGGCGTAGACGGCGACCAGTCGGCTCAGCCCCGCCTCGACCTCCTCCACATAGACCAGATCGGCCGCGTCCAGGCCGACCTGCGGCCGGGCCGGCGGCGCGTTGTCCACCTTGACGGCCAGCACCTGACCCGGCTCCCCGCCGGCCTCCCCGGTGAACGGGGAGACCCACTCGCCGTCCGCGCCGCTCCCGTCCCGGTCCTCCCGGCGCTCGACGGTGCAGCCGGTCAGCGGGGCCAACGGCGCCAGCGCGGCCAGCGCCCCCGCCGCCCCCAGCGTCAGCGCGCGCCGCCGGCCCAACCCACCACGTCCGGACCCGACATGGCGACCGGCCCGACCGTCTCCCGTCACAGCTCCTCCAGCGTCACGACCCGATGCCCGATGCCCGTCTGCTGCCCGGTGCGTCAGGGACGAGGTTACGGAGACCCGACCGGTTGTGGTGCCGGTTGCGCGAAGCATGGCCATGGAATGTCCTCAGTTGACCGTTTCGGGGGGCGTGAAGCTCCGCTTTGTGAAAACGGTTCTCGTTTCGCTAGGTTCGTCGGGGTCGAGCCGCCCGGTCGGGGTACTCGGGGACGGCCCGCACCGAACGCGAGGCCCAGCCAGGCACACCAGCGAGAGCGAAGGAGCACCGCGATGAAGTCGGACACTCATCCCGCCTACCAGCCGGTGGTCTTCCGGGACAGATCAGCCGGCTACGCCTTTCTCACCCGGTCGACCGCGACCAGCGACAAGACCATCGAGTGGGAGGACGGCAACACCTATCCCGTGATCGATGTGGAGACGTCCTCCGCCAGCCACCCCTTCTACACCGGCAACGCCCGGGTGCTGGACACGGCCGGTCGCGTCGAGCGCTTCGAACGGCGCTACGGCGGGCGTAAGGAGCGTTGATGCGGTTGCCCCCTCTGCCCGTCGTGCTGATCGGCGGGCTGCACGCCGACGCGCGCCGGGCGGCGGTGCGCGCCCTCCTGCGGGCCGTGCCCGGCGCCCTGGCGCTGCACCACGACCTGTCCCGTGCCACCAAGGGCACCGTGACCCGGGTGCTCGCGGACGGGGACGGCACCCTCGGCAGCGGCGAGGCGCCGCTGACCAACGACTGCGCCTGCTGCGCGCTCCGCGACGATCTGGTGCCGGCGCTGACCCGGCTGGCCGAGGCCGGCACCTGCCGGCTGGCCGTCGTCGAGCTGTGGGACACGGTCGAGCCCCAGGCCATGGCCGAGACCCTGCTGACGCACGGCCTCGGCCGGCTGCGGCTGGCCGGCGTGGTCACCGCCGTCGATCCGGCGCTGACCAGACGCTCCCTCGCCGCGGGCCAGGAGCTGGCCGGGCTCGGCCTGGCCACCGGACGCGACGACACCCGCACCGTGGCCGAAACCTGGTCCCGGCAGGTGGAGTACGCGCCGCTGCTGGCGCTGGCCGACCCCTCGGGCCGGGTCAGCGAGACCGACGCCGAGCTGCTGCGCCAGCTCCACCCGACGGCCCGCCGGGTCGCCGTGCGCGATCCGGACTATCCGCGTCAGGCGGTCGCCGGCGTCGATGTGGCGGCGCTGGCCGCGCGCCAGCACCCGGGCAGCGCGTTGCTACCGCAACGGGCGGACGCGCACGGCGTGGCCACCATGGTCTGGCGGCAGCGCCGGCCGTTCCACCCGGAGCGGCTCTATGCCGCGCTGCCGAAGCTGACCAGCCTGGCGCCGCGCAGCCGGGGCCGCTTCTGGCTGGCCGACCGGCCCGACAGCCTGCTCGGCTGGGACGCGGCGGGCGGCTCGCTGGTGGTGGACAACGTTGGCCCGTGGCTGGCCGCGCTGCCGGCCGACGACTGGGCCGGGGTGCCGGCCGAGTGGCGGGCCGCCGCCGCCCTGGACTGGGACTCGGAGGTGGGCGACCGGGGCCAGCACCTGGTCTTCACCGGGGCCCGGCTCAAGGCGGACCGGATCCGTTGGCTGCTGGGCTCCTGTCTGCTCGACGACGCCGAGTACGCGGCGGGCCGCTCGGCCTGGCTGCGCCTGGAATCGGCCTTCGACCAACTGCTGGACCCGGTCTCCTGACGACCCCGCCCGCCGCCGGCCGGGCCGAGATCCGGAACGCCCCGGAGCAACCATGCACGGGTCTGCTGCGTCGAACCACCGAACGGTCAACCGGCGTTCCACCGACGGGCGGCAACGAGGCCGCTCCGGCCACTGTCGGGCCCTACTCCCTTGGTGTGACTATGTCTTGACGGAACGTCAGAAATCCGGACCTAGGGTGATCGGTCAGCAACCCCGGGTCGTGCACGTGCAGAATCCCGTGCATATGCAAGTGAACGGAGTTATGATCCGAAGCAGGTTGGGTTCTCTCGGGGACAGCAGGGGAGCCGCCCGCGCACCACTCGCACGATCCGGGAGACACCGAATGCCAGAGGCGTACAACGGCATGGCGGCCAACGCGCTGCGGGACGTGGAGTGGTTGAAGAGCAGCCACAGCAACTCACAGGGCACCTGCGCCGAGTTCGCCCGGCTGCCGAGCGGGGACGTGGCGATGCGCAACTCGCGCTTCCCCGACGGTCCGGCCCTCGTCTACACGCCCGCCGAGATCCAGGCGCTGCTACGCGGCGTCAAGGACGGCGAGTTCGACCATCTGATCGGTTGACGCCGGCGGGTCGGCGTCAAGCGGTCGGTACCAAAGCGGTCCGAACCAAGAAGCCAGTACTCAGAAGCCAGTACTCAGAAGTCGGCACTGAGAAGTCAGTGCTGGGACGTCAGACGGTCTGGAACCTGGCCCAGACGATCTTGCCGCGACCGTTGCCGGTCAGTCGGCGCCAACCCCAGTCATCGCTGAAGCTGTCCACCAGATGGAGACCGCGCCCCGACTCGGCCGCGCTGTCGGCCAACGCCGGCCGTGGCACCGAATCGCTGGGGTCGCGCACCGCGCAGACCAGCCAGGCGTCGCCCCGCATCAGCTCCAGCTCAAGGTCCGTACGCATCGGCCCGGTGCCGTGCCCCCAGTCCAGGGTGCGCCGACTCAGCCCATGCCGCAGGGCGTTGGTGACCAGCTCGGACACCACCAGCGCGACCGTGTCGAACTGCCCGGCGAGCCGCCAGTCCTGCAGGGTGCGGCGGGTGAACTCCCGGGCCTGCCGGACGGATTCGGGACGGGGGCTGAGATCGACTGAGGCCGACGCAGAGACGCCGCGCGGGTCGACGGGCAGGAAGGTGAGCCCTAACTCGTCAAGCAACGGCGTTGCCTCGGTCCCCATGGCTCGGCGCTCCTGGCGTAGCGGTGGTGGCACTGCTCGCTTGCCGAGGGCTGACGTCGCTGGCAACCCCCGTGCCCCCCGTCAACAGAGGGTGACGGCAGGCCATACTCGCGGGCTGGTCAACAGCTCGCCTTACTCATGCTTCCCAAGGCTCACGGCAAATGCAAGGGCAGATGCACGTGCACGAACATTTTTGATGGACTGTAACCGAGCAAGCACCCAAAGGAACGTGGAGATGGCAGACTGCTCCCTGGCGGAAGTGGAGGGCGGTTACGCGCATGACTATGCAACGGATGGCGGGACCAACCAGGGATACCGGCAGTCCGGAGGCCAGTGGCTCGATGGTGCGCCGCATCCTGCTCGGCTCGCAGCTGCGGAGGCTGCGGGAGTCCCGTGGGGTCAGCCGGGAGGAGGCGGGATACTCGATCCGCGCCTCCGAATCCAAGATCAGCAGGATGGAGCTGGGGCGGGTCAGCTTCAAACCGCGCGATGTCGCGGACCTGCTCACCCTCTACGGGGTGACCGACGAGGCCGAACGCGAGCCGCTGCTCGGTCTCGCGCGCACCTCCAACCGGGCGGGCTGGTGGCACAGTTACAACGACGTGCTGCCCAGCTGGTTCCAGACATACATCGGCCTCGAAGCGGCGGCCGAGCGCATCGGCACCTACGAACTCCAGTTCGTACACGGCCTGTTGCAGACCGAGGCGTACTCCCATGCGGTGATGGTCAGCGGCCATCGGGGCGAACTGCCCCGCCCCGAGGTGGATCGGCGCATCGCGCTGCGGCTGGCCCGGCAGAAGCTGCTGGTCTCCGAGAACGCCCCGCATCTGCACTGCGTGTTGGACGAGGCCGCGCTGCGCCGCCCCTACGGCGGCCGGGACGCGATGAACGAACAGCTGCGCGCACTGCTCGAGTTCTCCGAGTACCCCAACATCACCCTGCAGATGGTCCCGTTCGATCACGGCGGCCATGTCGCGGAGTCGGGAGCGTTCACGCTGCTGCGCTTCGCCGAGCAGGAACTGTCGGATCTGGTCTATCTGGAGCAGCTCACCGGCGCGCTCTATCTGGACAAGGCCGACGAGGTCGCCGCCTACCAGGGGGTGCTCGACCGGCTGGCCGAGGCCGCGCTCGACGAGGACCGCACTCGGGAGGTGCTGGCCGAACTGCGCCGCCGCCTCTGAGCGGCGACACCACGGCCCACTGCCGCGCGCCGCTCGCCACGGGGCGGGCCGCGGCGGGTCGGCCGGCCCGGGTCAACGGAAGGGGTTCTCCATCCCCTCCGGGAGCACGTCGCGCTCGCGTTCCCCCTCGCCCGCCATCACATAGGCGCCCTTCTCCAGCCGCTCGATCAGGCCCCTGGTCCAGTTGGCGTCGCTCTCCGCCTGGTGCGTCCACAGGCGCATGATCTCCCCGATATGCCCCCACTCCGCCGGCGCGCCGTTCGGGGTCCAGTGCTTCTCGACCTCCTCCCGCCACTTCTCCAGCGCGGCGACCCGCTCACGGAGCAGCCCGATGGCCTCCGCCCTCGGCAGGTCGACGATAAAGCCGACCGCGCTGGTCAGGACGTCGATCCGCTCGTCGTGCGCGCGGAGCGCGGCCCGCAGCAGTTCGAGGAAGGCGACCTGACCCGCCTCGGTCACCTCGTACTCGACGCGGGGCGGGCCGCCGGCCGTGCTGGGGGCCACCTCGTGGGCCAGCAACAGGCCCTCCTTGGCGAGCTGTTTGAGCGCGTGGTAGATCGAGCCCGGCTTCGCCGTCGACCACTCGTGGGCGCCCCAGAACTCCAGGTCGTTGCGCACCTGATAGCCGTGCGCCCGCCCGTGCTGGCGCACCGCCCCCAGGACCAGCAGCCGCATCACCGACATCAGCCCGCTCCGCCCATTTCCCGTGGTCCTTCTCTCGGTCCCGCCGTTTTCCCTTGAGAGTTTCCCTTGACAGCGCCCCCAGTGTGCCATCGGGACCTACTCATCAAATTTGACTAGTGGCCGCTTCCGTCCTACCCTCGGCCGTCGCTGGTCAAGTTTGACTAGTGATCCGGAGAGTGAAGGCGGTGCCATGCCCTCGACCGACCAGACCGAGGACCAGACCGACCAGACCAGTGAGACCGGGCCCCCGGTGGCGATCAGGGTCCGGGGTCTCCGCAAGAGCTTCGGCGGCGGAAAGGAACGCAGGAACGCCCTGGACGGACTCGATCTGACCGTCGCCGACGGCAGCGTGCACGCCGTGCTCGGCCCCAACGGAGCCGGCAAGAGCACGGCGGTGCGGGTGCTCACCACCCTGCTCCGCCCCAGCGGCGGCAGCGCCGAGGTGGCCGGCTTCGATGTGGTCCTGGAGCCCGACCAGGTCCGCTACCGCATCGGGCTGGTCGGCCAACACGCCGCGCTCGACGAGGAGTTGAGCGGCCGACAGAATCTCGAACTCTTCGGTCGGCTCTACCACCTCGGCGGGCGCGACGCGGCCCGTCGCGCCGTCGAACTGCTCGACCGCTTCGGGCTGACGGAGACCGGCCGTCGGGCGGTGCGTCACTACAGCGGTGGCATGCGCCGCCGCCTCGACCTGGCGGCCAGCCTGATCACCCGCCCCCGGATCCTCTTTCTCGACGAACCCACCACCGGGCTCGACCCACGCGGCCGAACGGAGGTCTGGCGGGCCGTCCGCTCCCTCGCCGACGAGGGCGTGACCGTGCTGCTGACCACCCAGTACCTGGAGGAGGCCGACCAACTCGCCGACCGGATCTCGCTGCTCGACAACGGCCGGCGGATCGCCGAGGGCACGGCCGACCAGCTCAAGTCCGAGGTCGGCGGCGACCGGATCGACATCGTGGTCCGCGACCCCGAACGGCTGGCGGCCGCCGGCGCGCTGCTGCGCCGGGTGCCGGGCACCGACCGTTTCGCGGACGATCCGGACCGCCGGCTGGTCAGCGCCGGCGTCGACGACCGGATGCGGGCGCTGGCCGAGACGGTCCGGGCGCTGACCGAGGCCGGCATCGAGGCCGAGGACATCGCCCTGCGCCGCCCCACCCTCGACGAGGTCTACCTCCGCCTCACCGACGCTCCCCTCACCGACGCTCCCCTCACCGACGCTCTCCTCACCGACGGCCCCCGCACCGACGACCAGCGACCCACGGAGGCGCCCGTATGACCGAGACCACCCTGCTGCCCCCCGTTGTCCCACGCATCGGCCCGGCCCGTCGGCTGCTGGTCGACTCGCTCACCATGACCCGGCGCGGCCTGGCCCACTGGACCCGCCAACCGGGCGTCTTCGCCGTCGGGTTGGCCTTCCCGGTGATGATGCTGGTGATGTTCGTCTACTTCCTCGGCGGCGGGATGGCCGTCGACGGCGGCGGCGACTATGTCGACTTCCTGGTGCCCGGCATGCTCGTGCTGACCATGGCGTTCGGCCTGGAATCCACCATGGTGGCGCTGACCACCGACATCAACCGAGGCATTCTCGACCGTTTCCGTTCGATGCCGATCGCCCCGAGCGCGGTACTGGTCGGGCGCAGCCTGCTGGACATGCTCAGCTCGGTGCTGACCCTGCTGGTGCTGGTCGGCGCCGGCTGGGCCGCCGGCTGGCGCTGGCACGCCGGCGCCACCGAGGTGCTGGCCGCCCTCGGGCTGCTGCTCCTGCTGCGCTTCGCGATGCTCTGGGTGGGCATCCATCTGGCCCTGGTCGCCGGCCGGGTGGAGCTGGTGCAGACCGTGCAGATCCTGGTCTGGCCGATCGGTTTCCTCTCCAGTGTCTTTGTGTCACCCGCGACCATGCCCGGCTGGGTGGGCGCCGTCGCCGACTGGAACCCCATGTCGGCGACGGCCGGCGCGGTCCGCGACCTGTTCGGCAACCCGGCCTGGCCGGGCGAGTCCTGGGCCGCCGACCATCCCGCGCCCCTGGCGCTGCTCTGGCCGCTGGTTCTGCTGGCGGTCTTCGTCCCCCTGGCCCTCCGCCGCTTCGCCCGTCTGGCCGACTGACGGCCGCCCGTTCGCCCGGCCGTTCCCCCGGTTCCCCCGGTTCCCCCGGTTCGCCCGTTCGATCCGCGGGGCTTGCACCTGACGTAGCGGGATGGCGCACGGTGGAGACACCCGAAACAGAGAAGGAGACGGACGTGGGCCACTCCGTCGGCCGGGTCGCCGAACTCGCCGGACTCACGGTGCGCACCCTGCACCACTACGACGAGATCGGGCTCCTCGTCCCGGGCGAGCGCACCCCCACCGGGCATCGCCGCTACCGGGACGAGGACCTCGACCGGCTGCAACGGATCCTCTTCTACCGGGAGCTGGGCTTCCCGCTGGAGGAGATCGCCGCCCTGCTGGACGACCCGGAGACGGACCCGCGACGCGAGCTGCGCCGACAGCACGCGCTGCTGACCGAACGGATCGACCGGCTGCGGGCGATGGCCGCGGCCGTCGAGAGAGCCATGGAGGCCGGACACATGGGCATCAACCTCACCCCCGAGGAACGGTTCGAGGTCTTCGGCCACGACGACCCCGAACGACACGACGCCGAGGCGGCGCGCCGCTGGGGCGACACGGACGCCTACCGGGAGTCCCGCCGGCGCGTCGCCCGCTACACCAAGGAGGACTGGCAACGCGTCAGGGCAGAGACCGACGACCTCAACGAGCGGCTGGCGGCCCTCCTGGACTCCGGCGCCGCCCCCGACTCCCCGGCGGCGCTGGAGCTGGCCGAGGAACACCGCCGGCAGATATGTGACGTCTACTACGCCTGCTCGCACCGGATGCACACCGGCCTCGCCGACCTCTATGTCGCGGACGAGCGGTTCACCCGCACCTATGACCTGGTCCGTCCCGGTCTGGCGAGGTTCCTGCACGACGCCATCCACGCCAACGCGCGCGCCGCCGGGGCGCCCGGGTAGCAGGTGCCGCTCGGGCGGGAGTTCGAGGATCCTCCTATGCTGCGCTGGAGGGCCCCCTTCGGGGGCATGTCAGGACAAGGCGTAGCGAGAAGGCGGGATCAGCGGTGGCCGGGGAAAGCACCTGGGCGGTCGGGGAGGAACCGACGGAGCAGGAGACGACCTCCGGCTTCGCGGTACCCGAGGGGCTGTCGGTGGCACCGGCGGAGAGCGACCATCCGTCCTCCGAGTTCGCCCTCCCCGACGGGCTCTCGGTGGCGCCCAAGGCGGCGCCGCGCAACGAGTTCACCCCGGCGCACGGCGTACCGGCGTTCGGGCGCGGCACCCCCTGGCAGGACCGGATGCGCACCATGGTCCGCCTGCCGGTGGCGGACCGGCCCGCCCCCGAGTTCGCGCCGGCCGCCGAGGCCGAGGGGGAGAACGCGGCGCCCGTGCCCCGGGTCCTCGACCTCACCCTGCGGATCGGCGAGCTGCTGCTGGCCGGCGGCGAGGGCGCCGAGGACGTCGAGGCCGCGATGTTCGGCGTCGCCCACGCCTACGGCCTGGACCGCTGCGACGCCACCGTCACCTTCACGCTGATCTCCATCACCCACCAGCCGTCCCTCGTCGACCCCTCCGTCTCGCTCTCCCGGACGGTGCGGCGCAGGGGCACCGACTACACCCGGTTGGCGGCCGTCTTCCGGCTGGTCGACGACATCACCTCCGGCGATGTCACGCTGGAGGAGGCCTATGGCCGGCTGGCCCAGATGCGGCGCAACCGGCACCCGTACACCAAATGGCAACTGACCATGGCCGCCGGGCTGTTGGCCGGCGCCGCCAGCACCCTGGTGGGCGGCGGCTGGGCGGTCTTCGTGCTCGCGGTGATAGGCGCGATGGTCGGCGATCGGCTCGCCTGGCTGGCCGCCGGCCGTGGCCTGCCCGAGTTCTACCAGTTCGTCGCCGCCGCCATGGCCCCCGCGCTGGTCGGGGTGCTCTGGGCGGCCGGCCACACCTCGGGCCAGGGCGAGGCCCAGGCGGCGGCGATGATCACCGGCGGACTGTTCGCCCTGATCCCGGGACGAGCCCTGGTCGCCGGCGTCCAGGACGGCCTGACGGGCTACTACCTGACCGCCTCCGCGCGCCTGTTGGAGGTCATCTACCTCAGCGTGGGCATCGTCTGCGGCGTGCTGGCGGTGCTCTACGTCGGCGAGACGTCGGGCGTCCGCCTGGACCCCGAGGTGATGACCAGAGCCGTCCGCCCGGTGATCCAACTCGGCGCTGCGCTGCTGCTGTCGCTGGCCTTCTGCGTGCTGCTCCAGCAGGAACGCTCCACGGTCGTGCTGGCCACCCTCAACGGGGGCGTCGCCTGGCTGATCTACGGCGCGATGCACGACACCGCGGGACTCTCCCCGTTCGCGGCGACGGGCGTCGCCGCCGGCATGGTCGGCCTCTTCGGCCAACTCCAGTCCCGCTACCAGTTCACGTCCTCGCTGCCCTATGTCACCGCCGCGATCGGCCCACTGCTCCCCGGCAGCGCGTTCTACCTGGGGCTGCTGGGCTTCGCCCAGGGCAACGTGGACTTCGGCCTGGAGAACCTGCTCCGCGCGGTGACGCTGGCGCTGGCCATCGCCATCGGCGTCAACCTCGGCAGCGAAATGGCCCGCCTCTTCATCAAGACCCCCGGCCTCACCACCCCCATCGGCCGCCGAGGCTCCAAACGCACCCGAGGCTTCTGACGATGCCGGAACGATGCCGGAACGATGCCGGAACCCCGGCTGCGCTGAGCGGCACCCCGGACCCGGGGCGGCGCGTGCTGCGCGGTATCCCGGCTCCGCCGGGCCGACACTTGGCCCAGGGCGATAACTGTCGATGGCTGTGGTTGCGAGGCCGGCGCGTGCGCTGGGCGGTATCACTGCTCCACGGTGGTGGTGCTGCCGCAGGCGACGGTAGCCGGCGCCGGGACGGCGGCGGCGGTCGTGCCCCGGCTGCGCCGTCAGCTGAGCCGCCGGACAGTCCGGTGCCCCCGGCGTCAGCCCGATCCTTGGCATTGCCCCGGCGGGACCGGGCGCGAGCTGGTTCCGTTCCAGGGGGCAGCCAGGAGCGCGGTATCCCGCTGGCGCCGTCACATGTCGTCGCAGAAGGATTTCCGGGCTCCGGCCGGCCCGTTCCCGGCGTAGCCGGAATCTCGGGATTGCCCCGGTGGATCGGCCCCAGTGCCAAGCTGTGTCCCGCAGCCTCGGCGGTAGCCCGAGAACCCGGATACCGCCCGGCCCCCGGAGTCCCGGCACCGTCCGGCAGGTTGGTTCGCCCCCGGCGGCGGCCCGATGTCCGGGCTTCGCCCCGGCACCGGCTGGAGACCCCCGCATCCCCATGGCGCGTAGCCGCCCCCCTGCATCAGCCGCGTCCTGGGCCTCCCGGCGCGCAGCCGGGGATATCCGGCTTCGCCGGCAGACCCGGCGTCAGCCGGCACCCCGCCCTCGGCGTCGGCCGGCACCGTTCCTGCTCCGCCCGACAGGCCCGGCACCAGCCGGCACCGTGCCCTCGGCGCCAGCCGGCGCCTTGGCACTGACCCCGTGGCCCTGCGCCAGCCGGCGCCGCGCCTTCGGCGCCGGTGGGCACCTTGCCTTCGGTGCCGGTGGGCACCTTGCCTTCGGTGTCGGCCGGCCTCGTTCCCGGTGACGGTCGAAACCTTGGTACTGCCCCGGCATGCCCGGCGCCAGCCGGCACCGCTCCGCGCTTCGCCCGGCAAGCCCGGCGTCAGCGGGCACCGAGCCTTCGGCGCCTGCGGGTATCCCGCCCTCGGCGCCAGCCGTGCCCTGGGTTCCCGGCGCGCAGCCGGGGATGTCCGGCTTCGCCCGGCAGGCCCGGCGTCAGCCGGCACCGCGCCTCCCGGCGCCAGCCGGCACCGCGTCTCCCGCCGCCGGCAGGCGGTGTGTGGGCGGCTGCGCGTGCCGGGTGGGGTTGCTGTCCGGCCCGGAGAGGGTTCAGTGGGGGGTGAGTTTGAGGCCGATGACGCAGCCGACGATGCCCAGGAGGAGGAGAACCCGCAGGGGGGTCGCCGATTCGCCGTCGAAGAGCATCGCGTAGCCGGCGGTCAGGACGGCGCCGATGCCCACCCAGACGGCGTAGCCGGTGCCGACGGGGATGGTGCGGAGCGCGTACGCGAGGCCGATCATGCTGCACACCAGGCCCGCGCCGAACACCGCGCTGGGCCAGAAGCGGCTGAAGCCGTCGGACTTGCCCAGGGCCGTGGCCCACACCGCTTCGAGCAGGCCCGAGATGACCAGAACGATCCACGCCATGATGCGGACTTCCTGTGCCGTCTTGTCATGGCTGGGTACGGCACCCTCGTCCAGGAGCCGGTCGGGCTCTGGCCGTCAGTTTCGCACAGCGGCGCGCCCGGGCGGAAAGCCCGGGCGCGCCGCTGTGCGGAGGAAGCGAGAGGTCAGTGGGTCTCGCCGGCGTCAGCCGCCCGCTTGCGGGAGGCCTCGATCTCGGCCTCGGCCTCGGTGCGGCCGACCCAGTTGGCGCCCTCGACGGACTTGCCGGGCTCCAGGTCCTTGTAGACCTCGAAGAAGTGCTGGATCTCCAGCCGGTCGAACTCGCTGACGTGGTGGATGTCCCGCAGGTGTTCCATCCGGGGGTCGGACGCCGGCACACAGAGCAGCTTGTCGTCGCCGCCCGCCTCGTCCCGCATCCGGAACATGCCGATGGCGCGGCACGCGATCAGGCAGCCGGGGAACGTGGGCTCGTCAAGAAGGACCAGCGCGTCCAGCGGGTCGCCGTCCTCGCCCAGCGTGCCGTCCACAAAGCCGTAGTCCGCGGGGTACACGGTCGAGGTGAAGAGGTGCCGGTCCAGTCGGATCCGGCCCGTCTTGTGATCAACCTCGTACTTGTTCCGCGAACCCTTCGGAATCTCGATGGTGACGTCGAACTCCACTGGGGGCACTCCTTAAGCGATCTACGCACGCGACAGGTGGTTAAGTGTCTCTCACGCAGCCGTCGGTACGCGAAAGGGGCTGGTCGGTACCGTGCGCAGGGCAGCTCAGATGCTTCGAGGCCACCGCTCGGTCGGGCGATTGGCCGTTGGTTCGGCGGCGGCCGGGCTCGTGTTGGCGGCGGGCCTGGTGGCCCTCACCGGGCCGTGGGACGGCGGCCAGCGGAGCGCGGAGCGGGATCAGGCCGCGGCCGCCGAGCTGGTCAGGGGGCAGTTGCCGGCCGAGCGGCTGGCCGGCACGGTGCCGGTGGCGCCGGCCGTGCTCACCCCGTTGGACGGCACCTCGGCGGCGCCGTCGCCCGAGGCGCTGACCCGGATCGTCGCGCCGCTGCTGGAAGCGGAGGCGCTGGGCGAGCACACCGCGGCCTCCGTGGTGGACCTGGCCACCGGCACCGTGCTCTACGAGCGGGACGAACGGGCGGGCCGGGCCCCGGCGTCCACCGTCAAGGTCGCCACCGCCGTGGCCGCGCTCAGCGCGCTGGGCCCCGACCACCGGCTGACCACCCGGGTGGTGCTCGATCCCGAGGACGGGCGGGCGTATCTGGTCGGCGGCGGCGACACCACGCTGACCGCCGCCGATCTGGAGGGGCTGGCCGACCGCACCGCGCGGGCGTTGGCCGACCGCGGTATCGACCGGGTCCGGCTGGCCTACGACGTCTCGGCCTATCCGGAGGAGACCCACCCCATCGGGGTCAACACCAATATCGCCCCGATCACCCCGCTGCAGCTCAACGCCGGCCGCCTGGACAACAGTTCGCAGGGGCCGGCCGACCGCGCCGACGATCCGGCGAAGGACGCGGCCGAGTCCTTCGCGCGGCAGCTGGCCGAGGCCGGCGTCGAGGTGGACGGCGGGCTCAAGCGCCGCGCCGCGCCCGGCGGGGCCGAGGAGCTGGCCGACCACGCGTCCGCGCCCGTCGCCTCGCTGGTCGAGCGGATGCTGACGGCCAGCGACAACGATCTCGCCGAGGCGCTTGCCAGGATGACCGCGCTGGCCAGCGACCAGCCGGGCGACGCCGGCGGCGTGCGGCGGGCGCTGACCGACCGGCTCGGCGAGCTGGGCGTCCCGCTGGACGGGGTCAGGCTGGCCGACGCCAGCGGCCTGGACCGGGAGGGCCGGCTCACCGCCGCGCTGCTGACCGGCGTGCTGGCCGCCGCCGCCGATCCGGCCAACCCGGAGCTGCGCCCCACCCTGACCGGGCTGCCGGTCGCCGGTTTCACCGGAACGCTGGCCAACCGCTACGACGGCGACGGCGCGTCCGGCGCCGGCACGGTCCGCGCCAAGACGGGCACCCTCACCGGGGTCAACTCGCTGGCCGGCACCGCGACGACCGCCGAGGGCCGGGTGCTCGGCTTCGCCTTTCTGACGGCGGACGCGGCCGACGCCGGCGCCGCCCAGGAGGCGCTCGACGCCGCGGCCGGCGCGCTCGCCGGCTGCGCCTGCGGCTGACCGTCCCGCCCGGGGCCCGTTCCCCGCGCCCTACCCGCTTCGCGCGCGGGCACCGTACCGTGGACGGCATGACGAGCCTCGGCGGTACGGACCTGGTCGACTGGAATCTCGCCGTTTCCACGGCGACCCGCTTCGCGCGTCCGGGGCCGGAGGTGAGCAGGGACGAGGCGCGAGCCGTGGTCACCGAGCTGCGTGAGCACGCGGTCGCCGCCGAGCGTCATGTCCGCGCCTATACCGAGCTGGACTCCGGCGCGTTGGACACCCCGGTGCTGGTGGTGGACCGGGCGGGCTGGATCAGGGCCAATGTGGCGGGCTTCCGGCAGGTGCTGCAGCCGCTGATGGGCCGGATGCGGGAGCGCCGCGAGGGGATGCCGGCGGGCGGGCTGCTGACGGCCGTCGGCGGCAAGGTCACCGGCGTCGAGGTGGGCATGCTGCTGGCGTTCCTGTCCTCCCGGGTGCTCGGCCAGTACGAGACGTTCGCCCCGCCGACGCCGGGGCTGCCGGCGGGGGAGGGCGGCGCCCGGGCCGGGCGGCTGCTGCTCGTCGCGCCGAACATCGTCCATGTGGAACGCGAACTCGGCGTGGATCCGCATGACTTCAGGCTCTGGGTCTGTCTGCACGAGGAGACCCACCGCACCCAGTTCACCGCCGTCCCCTGGCTGCGGGACCATCTGGAGAGCGAGATCCAGGCGTTCCTGTCCGAGGCAGACGTCGATCCGGCGACCCTGGTGGAGCGCTTCCGGCGGGCCGCCCAGTCGGTCACCGGCAAGGGCCAGGAGGAAACCCCCAGGGAGACCTCCGGGGATGCCATCAAGGAGGCCGCCGAGGAGAGCGGAGGCGGCCTCGGCATCGTGGATCTGGTGCAGACGCCGAGACAGCGGGAGATCCTGGAGCGGTTGACGGCCGTGATGTCCCTGCTGGAGGGCCACGCCGACCATGTGATGGACGCCGTCGGCCCGCAGGTGGTGCCGTCCGTCGCCGAGATCAGGGAGAAGTTCACCAAGCGCAGGGAGGTCGGCGCCGGCCGTCTCGACCGGGCGCTGCGCCGGCTCCTCGGCATGGACGCCAAGCTGCGCCAGTACAAGGACGGCGAACGGTTCGTCCGCACCGTGGTGGAGCGCACCGGGATCAGCGGCTTCAACAAGGTGTGGACCTCGCCCAACACGCTGCCGACCAAGGACGAGATCGCCGATCCGGAGATCTGGCTGACCCGGGTCCGCCCCGAGGGGCAGGGACGCGGGGCCTGAACGGTTCCCTACCGGCCCGCGAATCACTCGTACGAGGGACCGTGGCCTCAGGGATGGCGTGCGATGCTCGGGTAACAGCCCTTCTCTGTCACCATTTACGCACCCTGCGTGACAGCTTTCGCGAGGGTCTCTCCGCGCCTCTCTCCGGAAAGAAGTGATTCGGACATGGGTCCCCATCCCGCGGTCGCCGCGATACGTCTGGCGGTTCGCCGCGTGTTGCACGAAGTCCGTTCCGAAGCCGCCCGCACCGACCGTCCTCCGCTGGTGCTGGTGGCCTGCTCGGGCGGCGCCGACTCCATGGCGCTCGCCTCCGCCCTCGCCTTCGAAGCCCCCCGCTGCGGCCTGCTGGCCGGCGGCGTGACCGTGGACCACGGCCTGCAGGCCGGCTCCGCCGCCAGGGCCGGCGAGGTCGCCGACCGCCTCACCGAGCTGGGCCTGTCCCCCGTCGAGGCGGTGGCCGTCCGGGTGGACGGCGGCGGCGGTCCCGAGGCCGCCGCCCGTTCCGCCCGCTACACCGCCCTCGACGCCGTGGCCGAGCGCCATGGCGCGACGGCCGTGCTCCTCGGCCACACCAGGGACGACCAGGCCGAGACGGTGCTCCTCGGCCTCGCCAGGGGCTCGGGCACCCGCTCCCTCGCCGGCATGGCCGCCGTCTTCCCCGGTCTGTCGGGCGCGCCGGACGCGGCCCCCCGCTACCGCCGCCCCTTCCTCGCCATCGACCGCCAGACCACCAGGCGGGCCTGCCTGGTGCAGGCCATCCCCGTCTGGGACGACCCGCACAACTCCGATCCCAGCTTCACCAGGTCCCGGGTGCGGCACGAGGCGCTGCCCGTGCTGGAGAAGGCGCTCGGCCGAGGCGTCGTCGAGGCCCTGGCCCGCACCGCGCAGCTCTCCAGGGACGACGCCGACGCCCTGGACGCCTGGGCGCACGACGCCGAGCGCGCCGCCACCCGCCCCGACGGCACCCTGGAGATCGCCGCGCTGCGCGAGTTGCCGCCCGCCGTCCGCCGCCGGGTGCTGCGCCGCGCCGCCATCGCCGCGGGCGCCCCGGCCGGCTCGCTCTTCGCCCGGCACATCGAGGAGACCGACCGGCTGATCACCGCCTGGCGCGGCCAGAGCCCGCTGAACCTACCGGGCCGCGTCGAGGCCAGCAGGCAGGGTGGCAGACTGGTGCTCCAGCAGGCGAACGAGTGCCGCCGAGCGGCGGAGCCGAGCAGAGCCGAGTAGGGCCAGTAGAGAGCAGTGGCACGGGTGCGAGAAGCGGACTTGGGGGCCGACCTGGAGTCGGTGCTCATCACCAAGGAAGAGATCGACGCCAAGCTGAGGGAGTTGGCAGCCGAGATCGACGCCCGGTACGCGGGCGAGGAGCTCCTGTTGGTAGGGGTCCTGAAGGGCGCGGTGATGGTCATGGCCGACCTCGCCAGAGCCCTGTCCAGCCCGGTCACGATGGACTGGATGGCGGTGTCGTCCTACGGCGCCGGCACCCAGTCCTCCGGGGTGGTGCGCATCCTCAAGGATCTGGACACCGACATCCAGGGCCGGCATGTGCTGATCGTCGAGGACATCATCGACTCCGGGCTGACCCTCTCCTGGCTGTTGTCCAACCTCGGCTCCCGGGAGCCCGCCTCGCTGCGGATCTGCTCCCTGCTCCGCAAGCCGGACGCGGCCAAGGTCGACATCGACGTGGAGTGGGTCGGCTTCGACATCCCCAACGAGTTCGTGGTCGGCTACGGCCTCGACTACGCGGAGAAGTACCGCAACCTGCCCTTTGTGGGTACGCTCGCCGCGCATGTCTACAGCGAGTGAACGAGAACGGGAACCTCGGCTGATCCCCTACCGTTGAGTGACGGGGGAGGCGATGGGCGGTCCCGACGCCCGGCGGCGCCGAGCGGCCGTGCTGGGGTACCGTCGCGTTGTACAGCTCAGCTGAGTCAAGGCCGGGCGCAGATCGGCCGACACTAGGACACCGCGCGCACAGCAGAGCCCGTCCGGGAGCGGCTGTGCCTCTACGTGGCAGGAGGGACGGGGCCGCGCCGCCCCGTATGGATAGACGTGAAGCGCTATTTCCGTGGGCCAGTGATGTGGATCGTGCTGGCCGTCCTCGCCGTCATTCTGTTGATGCAGGTGTTCAGCTCGTCCGAGGGCTACAAGAAGGTGGACACCGGCGAGGTCGTTCAGGCGATCAACCAGAACCAGGTCAGGTCGGCCGAACTCACCACCGGCGACGAACAGACGATCAAGATCGAGCTGGCCGAGGGTCAGGAGATCCAGGGCAGCGACAAGGTCCAGGCCAACTACATCGACGGCCAGGGTGAGGACCTTTCGAGGAACCTCCAGGCCAAGTTCGAGGACGACAGGCTGGCCGACGGCTACACCGTCTCGCCCAAGTCGCAGAACCCGTTCGTCGGGATGCTGCTGTCCATCCTCCCGTTTCTCCTGATCATCGTCGTCTTCCTGTTCCTGATGAACCAGATGCAGGGCGGCGGCTCCCGGGTGATGAACTTCGGGAAGTCCAAGGCCAAGCTGATCACCAAGGACACTCCGAAGACCACCTTCGCCGATGTCGCCGGCTCCGACGAGGCCGTCGAGGAGCTGCACGAGATCAAGGAGTTCCTGCAGGAGCCGGCCAAGTTCCAGGCCGTCGGCGCCAAGATCCCCAAGGGCGTGCTCCTCTACGGCCCGCCCGGCACGGGCAAGACCCTGCTGGCCCGCGCGGTGGCCGGCGAGGCGGGCGTCCCCTTCTACTCCATCTCCGGATCCGACTTCGTCGAGATGTTCGTCGGCGTCGGCGCCTCCCGGGTCCGTGACCTCTTCGAGCAGGCCAAGGCCAACGCGCCGGCCATCGTCTTCGTCGACGAGATCGACGCCGTCGGCCGACACCGGGGCGCCGGGATGGGCGGCGGGCACGACGAGCGGGAGCAGACGCTCAACCAGCTGCTGGTCGAGATGGACGGCTTCGACGTCAAGGGCGGCGTCATCCTGATCGCCGCCACCAACCGCCCCGACATCCTGGACCCGGCGCTGCTGCGGCCCGGCCGCTTCGACCGGCAGATCGCGGTGGACCGCCCGGACATGCAGGGGCGCCTTGAGATCCTGAAGGTGCACCAGAAGGGCAAGCCGGTCGCCCCGGACGTCGACCTGGCCGCCGTCGCCCGCCGCACCCCCGGATTCACCGGCGCCGATCTGAACAACGTGCTCAACGAGGCGGCGCTGCTGGCCGCCCGTGGCGACGCCAAGCTGATCGACAACAAGTTCCTCGACGAGGCGATCGACCGGGTGGTGGCAGGACCGCAGAAGCGCACCCGGATCATGAGCCAGAAGGAGAAGATGATCACCGCGTACCACGAGGGCGGACACGCCCTGGTGGCCGCCGCGTCGCCCAACAGCGACCCGGTGCACAAGGTGACCATCCTGTCCCGTGGCCGCGCCCTGGGTTACACCATGGTGCTGCCGGAGGAGGACAAGTACTCCACCACCCGCAACGAGATGCTGGACCGGCTCGCCTACATGATGGGCGGCCGCGCGGCCGAGGAGCTGGTCTTCCACGACCCGACCACGGGCGCAGGCGACGACATCGACAAGGCCACCTCCACGGCCAGGTCCATGGTCACGCAGTTCGGCATGACCGAGCGGCTCGGGGCGATCAAGTTCGGCAGCGACAGCTCCGAGCCCTTCCTCGGCAAGGAGATGGGCCACCAGCGCGACTACTCGGAAGAGGTCGCCGGGCTGGTGGACGAGGAGGTCAAGAAGCTGATCGAGACCGCGCACAACGAGGCGTGGGAGATCCTGGTCGAGAATCGCGACGTGCTGGACGATCTGGTGCTCGCCCTGCTGGAGCGGGAGACGCTCAACAAGGAGGAGCTGGCCGAGATCTTCCGCCCCGTGGTGAAGCGTCCGCCGCGGCCCGCGTGGACGGGATCCACCCGCCGCGAGCCGTCCACCAGGCCGCCGGTCACCTTCCCCACGAAGGAGATCAACCTGGCCAACGGTGCGGGCGCCGGCCTGGAGAGCGCTCCGCCGCAGCTGGAGAAGTCCCCGGAGTCGCGCCCGGAGAGCTGACCCCCTCGCCGACCGGCTATTGGCCCGGAATGCCTGCCGTGCCCCTCACGTTCTAGGGTGAGGGGCACGGCCTTTGTTCGGAAGAGGCCCGTCGATGCGAGGGAACGAGGACGGATATGACTGACCCGGTGAGGCTGCCGGGCGGCGAGCCCGTGCCGGGGGCGGTCGGTGAGTTCGACGAGAAGCGCGCCGAGAACGCCATCCGTGAGCTGTTGATCGCCGTCGGCGAGGACCCGGAACGCGAGGGCCTTCGGGACACCCCGGCCCGGGTGGCCCGCGCCTATCGCGAGATATTCGCCGGCCTCTGGCAGCGGCCCGAGGACGTGCTGACCACCACGTTCGACCTGGGCCACGACGAGATGGTGCTGGTGAAGGACATCGAGGTGATGTCCTCCTGCGAGCACCATCTGGTGCCCTTCGTCGGCGTCGCGCACATCGGCTATATCCCGAGCAGCAGTGGCAAGATCACCGGGCTCTCCAAGCTGGCCAGGCTGGTCGACGTCTTCGCCCGCCGCCCGCAGGTGCAGGAGCGGCTGACCACCCAGATCGCGGACTCGATGATGCGGATCCTGGAGCCACGCGGGGTGATCGTGGTCGTCGAGTGCGAGCACATGTGCATGACCATGCGCGGGGTCCGCAAGCCGGGCGCCAAGACGACCACCTCGGCGGTACGCGGCCAACTCCGCGACCCCGCCACCCGCGCCGAGGCCATGAGCCTCATCCTCGCCCGCTGAGCAGTGCCGCCGAGCGGCTGTCTTGAGCAGCGGCACCCCCCACCGCCGGGCCCCCACCGCCGGCCCTCGCACGCGCGCGGGCCCGTTGCCACGGGGCCTCAGCCCTGTTGGGGCGGCGGTGCGGGCGATTTGTCGCGGGCTGGGCCGTGGTGCCTCCGGGGCCTGTCGTAGGTTGGTGGTCCGGCCGAGGAGGGGAGACGCTGTGTGGCGGGTTGGGGTTGTCGGGGTGGGGGATATCGGGCGGGCCATGGTGACCGGGTTGTGCGAGGGGGTTGACGGGGCGCCGGAGGTGTTTCTGTCTCCTCGGGGGGCTCGGACGGCCGCCGAGTTGGCGTCGCGTTACGAGGGGGTGCGGGTCTGCGCCGACAACCAGGAGGTGGTGGACCGTGCGGAGGTGGTGATCGTCGCGCTGCGCCGCCAGGACTGGCGGCAGGCGCTCGCCGGCGTGCGGGTGCCCGACGACCGGATCGTGGTCAATGTGATGGCCGGTGTCGCGAACGACGATCTGCGCCGGATCCTGGCGACCGGCGCCCCGATGGTACGGGCCATCCCGCTGCCCGCCGCGCGTGAGCGTCGGTCCGTCACGGTGACCTGCCCCTCGCATCCGGTGGTGGACGCCGTCTTCGACCGTCTGGGCGGGGCGCTCCCGGTCGCGGACGAGGTCTTCGACGTGTTCTCCACGCTCACCGGAACACTGACCACGCACTACGCGTATCTCGCCGCGCTCACCTCGTGGGCCGCCGGTCAGGGCGTCGATTCCGAGGACGCCGACCGCTATGTCCGGGGTCTCTTCCAGGGCCTCGGCCGGGCGTTGAGCGACGAGAGCCGTTCGCTGGAGCGGCTTGCCGCCGACCACGAGACCCCGGGCGGGAACAACGAACGCGTCCGTACCACCTGGTTCGACGCGGCCAACTCCGAGGCGTTGGGAAGGGCCCTCGACGGGTTGCTGGCCCAGCTCCGGTCCGGGTGACCGGGGCGCACGGCTAGCGCGCGCCGAAGAAGTCGAAGTTGGGGGAGGTGCGTTGGGGCGGTGGGCCGCCCTGGGGGGTGGGGGCCGGGGGGAGGGTGGCCTCGCGTTGGCGGGCGACATGGCGGGAGAGCTGGCTCAGGGCCTCGTACGCCTGGCGGTAGGTGAGCGGCGTGGGGGCGCCGCCCGCCGTGCGGTGGTCCGCCGCGCCGGCGGCCAGCGCCTTGGTCGGCTCGGCCGCCTCCAGCGCCAACTGCCGGCGTCCCTCAAGCGCGTTGGCGCGTTCGCTCTCCGCCGTGGCGTAGCGGCGCAGCAGCGCCGCGTGCTCCGAGCGGAGCCGGCCCAGCTCGGCGCGTTTGTCCGCGACCTTCGCCTCCAGGGTGGTGACCAGCTCCTGGGCCTCCTCCAGCTCGGCCTGGCGTTCCTCGGCCTTCCAGCTGAGGCCGGCCCGGCCGGCGCGTTCCCTGGCGACCTCGCGTCCTGCCGCCAGGTCCCAGCGCCGCAGCTGTACCGCCGCGATCACGGCGGCCAGCGCGGCGACGGCGGTCAGCGAGCGCAGCAGTACCGCTTCCTCGTCACCCACCAGCCAGGCCGCGCCGGCGGCCAGCAGCGCAAGGCCGGCCAGCGCGGCCGGAAGCAGCACCTTGTGCAGTGCCGAGCTACGGTGACGTCCACGTGCCATGGGCGAAACCTACCGTGGTGTCCCCACCACGCGGGAGGGTGCCCGGCGGGTTGTGCCCTGGTGGTTATGTGCCGCGCGGGGCGGTTCGTACGCCCGGTCGCGCGGCGCGCCGATATCCGCTCACCCGCTGACGAGCCCGTGCTCGATCAGGTAGTCGCGGGCGACGTCCTCGGCCTTGAGGCGCTCGGAGTCGACGGCGCGGTTGAGCTCCTTGAGGTGCTCGGTGGTGAGGGTCGCGGTGAGCGCGTTGAGGGCTTCGGCGACATCCGCGTCGCTGCCGGCGCCCTCGGTGTTGAGGACGGGCAGCAGGTTGTCGGCCTGTTGGAGGTTCTGGTCGTCCTCCAGGGTGACCAGGCCGAAGTCGTCGAGGACCGCGTCCGTGGTGCTGACCAGGGCCAGTTCGGCGTCGCCGCGTTGGACGGCCTGCTTGGCCTGGACGGTGCCCACGCCGAGCGGGACGATCTCGGCGACGTCGATGCCGTAGGTGTTCTCCAGGCCCGGCTGGCAGAACGGGCGGCCCGGGCAGTCCTCGCCGGCGGCCAGTCGCACCGGCTCCCCGAGTTCACCCAGATCGGTGAGGGTGGTCAACCCGTGTTCGGCGGCGAACTCCTCGGTGACGGCGAACGCGTTCTGGTTGACGGCGTCACCCGGGTCGAGCACGGTCAGGCCCCTGGGCTCGGCCAGTTCGCGGAGCGCGGCCACGGTGTCGTCCACATCGGAGGAGGCGACGGGTTCGGCGTCGGGGCCGTTGGCCGAGGTGTTGAGGTACTCGGCCATGGTGGCGGCGTACTCGGGGACGATGTCGATGCCGCCGTTCGCGAGTTCCGGCTCGTACAGCTCGCGGCCCTCGACGGTGGTGATGTCGACGGAGTAGCCGGCCTCCTCAAGGACGCCCGCGTACAGCTCGGCCATGATGGTGGCCTCGGTGAAGTTGGCGCCGCCCACGGTCAGCGAGCCCTTGCCGTCACCGTCCCCGCTGCCGCCCGAGCCGTTCTCCTCCTCCAGGCTGTCGCCGCCGCAGGCGGTGAGGGCGAGGGTGAGGGCGGTGATCCCGGCGAGGGCGAGTCGGGTGCGGCGGGCCGCGCGGGGGGTTGGTCTGGCGGTCACGTGGTCTCCATCTCGGGGGTGGTCGACGCCGACCGCGCGGTGGCGGGTTCGGCGTGGCCGTCGCGGGGACGGCGGTGTGGGTCGATGAGGCGCTGCAGCAGCGCGAGAACGCCCTCCACCAGCAGTGCGAGGCCGGCGACGAGCACCGCGCCGGCGAAGACCTGCGCGGTGTTGTTGGTGTCGAAGCCGGCGGTGATGACGCGGCCCAGGCCGCCACCGGCGGCGAGCGCGGCCAGCGAGGCGGTGGCCACCAGCTGGACGGCGGCGGTGCGCACCCCGGTCATCAACAGGGGGAACGCCAGCGGCAGTTCGACCCGCAGCAGCAGTTGGAGGGGGGACATGCCCATGCCCCTGGCGGCCTCCACCACATCGCGGTCGGCCTCGGCGACCCCGACATAGGCGTTGGTCAGCAGCGGCGGCACTCCGAAGAGCACCAGGGCGATGACGGTGGGCAGTTCGCCGTGTTCGCCGACCGGGCTGATGGTGAGCAGCACCAGCACGGCGAAGGTGGGGACGGCGCGGCCCGCGTTGGAGATGTTGATGGCCAGCGCCCCGCCGTAGCGGCGGCCGCCGCCGTGGCCCAGCCAGAAGGCGAGCGGCAGCGCGATCGCGGCGGCGATCAGCAGGCAGAGTCCGGTGAGTTCCAGATGCTCGCCGAGGCGTTGCCAGACGCCGCCGCGGCCGGTCCAGTGGTCGGCGGTGGTCAGCCAGGTCCAGGCGTCGAGGATCGCGTTCATCGGCGGGTCACCTTCCTCAGGCCACCGCGCGGGTGTCGTCGAGCACCGCGTCGCGGACGGGTGCGCCGGTGGCGCGGCGGGCGCGCCGACCGCCGCCGGCGGCCCTGGTCCAGGGCGTCAGCAGCCGTTGGAGGCCGAGGAGCAGCAGGTCGGCGGTGATGGCGAGCAGCACACAGAGCACGGAGGCGGTGAGCACCTGGGCCTTGAAGTAGCTGTCCATCGCGGCATAGATGAGGTTGCCGAGGCCGCCGTTGTCGACGATGGCGCCGACCGTGGTCAGCGAGACGGCGGAGACGGTGGCGATGCGCAGTCCGGCCATCAACGCGGGCAGTGCCAGCGGCAGTTCGACGGTGAAGAGCAGCCGGAAGCGGCCGTAGCCCAGGCCGATGGCGGCCTCCCGCGCCTCGGCCGGCACCGAGCGCAGCCCGGTGAGGATGTTGCGGACCAGGATGGTCAGCGAGTACAGCACGAGGCCGCAGATCACCAGCGAGACCGAGATGCCGAAGAAGGGCAGCAGCAGCGCGTACATGGCCAGGGTGGGGACGGTGTAGAGCGCCGTGGTGAGGCTGAGGATGCCGGCCGAGGCCAGCCGCCAGCGGCGGGCGAGCAGCGCCAGGGGGAACGCGATCAGCACGGCGATGCCGATCGAGGTGGCCGTGATCAGCACATGTTCCACCGTGGCATCGGTCAGTTCCTGACTGCGGCTGCGCAGGTACTCCCCGCAGATCCAGTCGTTCGCCGCCAGACAGCTCTGGGCGCTTGCCGCACTCATGTTCAAGAACCCTAGACGGTTAATCTGACAGAATCATGAACATGCTGCGGTTCGAGCACGTCTCCAAGCGCTACCCCAACGGCACGGTGGCGGTGGACGATCTCGACCTGGAGGTGGCCGAGGGCGAGTTGGTGACCCTGGTCGGGCCCTCGGGGTGTGGGAAGACCACCACGATGAAGCTGGTCAACCGGCTGGAGGAGCCCACGTCGGGCCGGATCCTGCTGGCCGGCGACGATATCGCCGAGGTGGACCCGGTGAAGCTGCGCCGGCGGATCGGCTATGTGATCCAGCAGGTCGGCCTCTTTCCGCACCGCACCGTCCTGGACAACACGGCCACCGTCCCGGTGCTGCTCGGCGGCCGACGGCGGGACGCCAGGCGGCGCGCGGCCGAACTGCTCGAACTGGTCGGCCTCGACCCCGCCGTCTACGGCGACCGCTACCCCGACCAGCTCTCCGGCGGCCAGCGGCAGCGGGTCGGCGTGGCCAGGGCGTTGGCCGCCGACCCCCCGGTGCTGCTGATGGACGAGCCCTTCGGGGCCGTCGACCCGGTGGTCCGCGAACGCCTGCAGAACGAGTTCCTGCGGCTGCAGCGCGAGGTCCGCAAGACCGTGCTGTTCGTCACCCACGACATCGAGGAGGCGGTCCGACTCGGCGATCGCATCGCGGTGTTCGGCCAGGGCCGGATCGAGCAGTACGACACCCCGGCCGCCGTCCTCGGCGCCCCGGCGACCGACTATGTCGCGTCCTTCGTCGGCAGCGACCGCGGCCTCAAACGGCTCTCCGTGACCCCGGTGGAACGCGCCGACCTGGAACGTCCCCCCGTGGTGCACCTCGCCGACCCGATGGCCGACGCGCTGGCGCGGATGCGGGCCGAGGGGGTGCGCTGGGCCGTGGTGCTGGACGAGCAGGACCGGCTGCACGGCTGGGTGCCGGCCGCCGAGGACCGGGCCGGCCGGGAGAGCGGCGAGGTCGCCGCCCACGCCCGCCGGATGGAGGCCTGGCTCCCGCTGGGCGCCTCGCTCAAGACCGCGTTCAGCACCATGCTCCAGTACGACGCCGGCTGGATCGCCGTCCTGGACGACGAGGACCGGTTCCTCGGGGTGCTCACCCCGGCCACGCTGCACGAGGCGCTGCGCCGCTCGATCGACGCCGACGTCCGCTCCGTGGAACGCGCCGAGGTGCGCCTGGAGACGGTCAGCGGGGCCTGACCGCCGAGCCGTCAGACGGGGGAGCCCATCGGGCCGTGGCCGTTGTCGTCGTCGCCGTCCGGGAGGCGGCAGACCCGTTCCAGATAGAGCGCGACGGCCACCACGGCGATCCCGGCCAGCACCGCCAGACCGGCGTAGAGCGCCTGGTCCCTGCGGTTGGGCACGTCCATCCGCTCCAGCAGCAGGAAGAGACCGAAGCCGCCGTAGCCGCCGGCGACCACCGCCGACACCAGGGCGCTGGCCTGCCCCAGGACCACCGCCCGCGCGGCGCTCAGCCGGTCGACCGGCCGGGCGTCCGGGCGCCGCTCCCGCTGGGCGCGCAGCCGGGAACGCAGCGAGAGCGCGGTGGCCAGCAGCACGGCGGCGATCAGCGCCAGGATCACCGGGGCGAACAGCGGGACGGCGGGCAGCGTGTTGTCCCAGGACTCCCAGAGCCCGGCCGCCGCCCAGGCCAGCCCGAAGGCCGCGGCGAACAGCCCTACCAGCGTCCCGATCCGCAGTTGGTTCACCGCTCCACGCGCCCCTTGTCGTCGTCTCCTTGCCGCCCCCAGGACGTGCCCGACCCCGTCAGTCGGGGAGCACCAGCTCCAGGTCGGAGCGGAGCGTCACCCCCTGCTCGGCGACCGAGGCGAGCAACCCGTCCAACGGGCCGTGCCCCGGTACCTCGGCCCCCGGCTCGACATCGTGCCATGGCACCAGGACGAAGGCCCGCTCGTGGGCCCGGGGATGCGGCAGGGTGAGCGCCGGATCGGTCGAGGTGACGCCCTGGTACGAGACGATGTCCACATCCAGGGTGCGCGGCCCCCAACGGACCTCCCGCACCCGTTCGAACGCCTCCTCGATGGCCTGCGCCCGCTCCAGCAGCGAGCCCGGCGGGAGCGTCGTCTTCACCAGCACCACGGCGTTGAAGTAGTCGGGCTGCTCGCCCTCCTCGACCCCCACCGGTTTGGTCTCGTAGACCCGGGACACCGCCTTGACGCGGACCCCGGGGGTGTCCTCCAGCGCGTCCACCGCGCCCTGCAGGTTCTCCAGCCGGTTGCCCGTGTTGCCGCCGATGGACAGCACGGCGCGTTTCGGGTTGTGCAGCGTGGAGTCGGCCGCGTCCACCTGCCTGACGACGGAGGCGGGCACCGGTTGAACGGTCGGGTCGGGGGAGGAGGCGGCGTTGCTGGGGGTCATGCTCGGCTCCGTTTGATGGTGATGGTCACGTCGTCGAAGGGCACGGTGATCGGGGCCTGCGGCTTGTGCACGGTGACGGTCGTCTCGGCCACGGCCTGGTGCGTCAGGCACTGGTCGGCGATCCGCTGGGCCAGGGTCTCCACCAGATCGCAGGGTTCGCCCGCGATCAGTGCGGTGATCTGCTCCGCCACCACCCCGTAGTCCACGGTCCGCGCGAGATCGTCGTGTCGGGCCGCGGGGCCGGTGTCGAGGCCCAGCTCCACGTCCACCACAAAGGTCTGGCCCTCGGCGCGTTCCCGGGGGAGCACCCCGTGAAAGCCGGTGGCGCGCAGCCCGCGCAGCGCGATGCGGTCCATGGTTCTCGCTCCCTGCCGTCTGGTGCGTGGCCGTGCCCGGTCGTGCGTCGGTTTCGCTCGTACCCCGCACGGCGTCCTCGTACCTGGCTGGTTCGGCCGGTCTCTGGCTTGTTTTGAGGTGTTCGAATCTACCCGCGACCTTCGGGCGCTCGGTCGCGGCACCGGGGTCAGCGCCGCCGGCACCCCGTCCTGTTCCCGTCCCGGCCGGTGGGAACGCCTTCCGGGGCCGTTCCGGGCGACCGCCGGATGGGTATGCGACCAGCGCCTACCCTGGTCGCATGAGCATCTCGCACGGCCAGGTGACAGGTCTGCCCCGCTGGGACCGCTGCGCGGTGATGGGGGTGGTGAATGTCACACCGGACTCCTTCTCCGACGGAGGACGGTGGTTCGACACCGGGGACGCCGTGAAACGCGGCCTCGACCTGCTGGCCGACGGGGCCGATCTGGTGGACGTGGGCGGCGAGTCGACCCGCCCGGGCGCCACCCGGGTGGACGAGGCCGAGGAGCTGCGCCGCGTCGTCCCCGTGGTCCGCGAGCTGGCCGCCCAGGGCGCGTTGATCAGCGTCGACACCATGCGCGCCACGGTGGCCGAACGCGCCATCGAGGCCGGCGCCCGGCTGGTCAACGACGTCAGCGGCGGCCGGGCCGATGCCGCGATGGTGCCGCTGGTGGCCGATGCCGGCGTGCCGTTCGTGGTGATGCACTGGCGCGGCCAGAGCGTGGACATGAACGACCGGGCGATCTACCGGGACGTGGTCGGCGAGGTGATCGCCGAGCTGCGGGAGAGCGTCGCGGCCGCCGTGGCCGGCGGCGTCGCCGAGGACCGGCTGATCGTCGACCCGGGCCTCGGCTTCGCCAAGAACGCCCCGCAGGATCTGGCGCTGATGGCCGGGATCGGCACGCTGCGCGCCGAGTTGGGCCTGCCGCTGCTGGTCGCCGCCTCCCGGAAGCGGTTCCTCGGCCGGGTGCTGGCCGGCCCGGACGGCACCCCGCCGCCGGCCAGGGAGCGGGACGCGGCCACCGCGGCGATCTCCGCGCTGTCGGCCACGGCTGGGGCGTGGGCTGTGCGGGTACACGAGGCTCGGGCCAGCGCGGACGCGGTCCGGGTGGCCCGGGCCGTCGCGGAGGCGAAGAGCGGGGAGGGAGCGGCATGACGGGAGCGCGCACCGACATCGAGGCGGTGGAGGCGGCCAACACGGCGCTGTACGACGCGATCGAGCAGGGCGATCTCGACGCCCTGACGGAACGGTGGTTGACCGACGACATCAGCGTGGTCCACCCCGGCTGGCCGGTGATCAACGGTCGGGACGAGGTGTTGCGGTCCTATGCGTTGATCATGGCCAACACCGAGTACATCCAGTTCTTCCTGACCGATGTCGAGGTCTCCGTACTGGGCGACACGGCCCTGGTGACCTGCACCGAGAACATCCTCAGCGGCGGCCCGTCCGAGGCGGACGGCTCCACGGGTCCGCTGGTCGGCGGCCTGGTCGTGGCCACCAACGTGTTCCGCCGGGCGGAGGACGGCGACTGGCGCGTCTGGTCCCACCACGGCTCACCGGTGCTGATCGACCGGGACGACGAGGACGACGCCGACGCCTCCGACGACGACACCGCCTCCGCCGACGACGGTGTCGCCGACGGCTCCGACGACACCATCGGCTGACGGGGGGCCTCGATGACCGGCGAGGGACCGGAGTATGTCTTCGACCAGGTGCAGATAGGCAGGGGGCTGCGGCCCCTGGCCCAGCACGGGTTCGTCGTCGTGGACCGGGGGACGCTGACCCTCCTCGGCAGCGACCGGCGGCGCATCGACAGCGCGCCCCTGGCGACGGTCACCGGCAGGCCGGTGCGGATGACCCGCGGCCAGACCGTCGCGCTGACGGTCAACGGCACCAGGTACAACGTCTCCCCCGGCTGGGGCGCCCGCCCCCGCCTCGTCCTCCCCGGCGACACGGCCCACGTCAGAACCGCCGCCCAGGCCCTCCTCCACCTCGTCGCCGAGGGCGGCGGCCGGGTCTCCTGACGGGACCGTGCGGCCTGCGCGGCCGGCGGGTCCGGAACCGGTTCCTCGGTGGGGCGTGGGTCGGGGGCACCTGGCTTTCGCCGGAGGCCGGCGAAGCCTGCGGCCCGCTGCCGCCGAGCGCGCGGAGCCCGTCTTCCTCGGGGCCGTCCGGCGTCCGGCGTCCGTCGACCGGGCCGCTGCCGGAGGCCGGCGCGTGGCCGGTGAAGCGGCGGCCGTCGAGCGGGGAACCCCGCCCGGCGGGGACGGTCAGGTTTCGTCCGTGGAGGTGGGGGCGTTCGGTGCGGGTGGGCGGGGGGTGAGCCAGCGGTCGGGGGTGGCGGTGCGGCGGCCCAGGCGGGAGCGGTCGGCCTGTCGGGCGACCTCATCGGCCGCGTAGGCCGCGTCCTGGAGCCGGGCGGTCGCCGTGCCGTTCGCGCCCTGGTCGACATGGATGGAGGCCAGGCCGAGCCGCTGTTCCCAGGGCCCCTGGGTGAGGCGGACGCTCTGCACCTTGGCGTGCGGCACCAGCGTGTGCACCCGCCGCAGCCGCCCGGCGCGGGCGACGAAGACGGCGTCCGTCACGCCGTGGCCGTAGCCGACCCGCCATACCGGCACCGCCCAACGGGCCCGCCGGGGCGCCGTGGTGACCTGGGCCAGGGTCTCGTCGAGGCGCACATCGGGCAGGATGCGGCCGAGGAGTTCGACCGCGGTGGCGCGGGTGGCGACGGGGAGCAGCAGCCCGCGTTCGTTGCCCTCGCCGGCCACGTCCAGCTCCACGCGGAGCCAGCCCCTGGGCCGCCAGAGCAGTGGTTCGACGATCCGCACCGCCTGGACCCGGCCGGGCGGAACGGTGGCGTGGTCGCGCTGCAGCAGCCCGTGGTCCAGGCGCAGCCCGTCGGGGGACTCGCTGACCGTCCAGCCGTACTGGGTGAGGAACGCGCCCAGCGAGCCGCGCCAGATCGCGGCCAGCAGCGGGACCAGTACCGCGAGGGCGGGGAAGACGCTGGCGGTGGCCAGCCAGATCAGCGGGGTGATGACCAGGGCGGCCAGCAGCGCGCCCCAGCCGACGCCAAGCAGCGCCAGCGACCAGCCGAGCATCCGCGCGTCGACCTGGTGGAGCTGATGGGCCGGCGCCTCGCCCGCGCCGGGGGCGGCCTCGGGTGCGATGCCGGCGGCCCGGGCGAGCAGTTCGGCGCGCAGGTCGGCGGCCTCGCCCTCGTCGAGGAAGGCCAGCTCGTCGGCCGATCCCGAGCCGACCACGTCCATCTTCAGCTTGGCGACGCCGAACGCCCTGGCCAGCAGGGGGCGGGAGATGTCGATGGCCTGGATGCGGTCCAGCCGCAGATGGGCGGTGCGGCGGAACAACAGCCCGGTGCGGATGCGGAGTTCGGTGTCGGTGACCAGATAGCGGGTGACCCGCCAGGAGAGGTACCCGTAGGCGGTGGCGCCCAGCACCAGCACCGCGACCCCGAGCAGCAGCCAGCCGAGGCCGTCGCCCTGGGCCTGGTCGCGCACCTCGGACGCGTTCTGCAGGGCCACCGCGAAGAGCCCGGCCACCGGCGCCCAGGCCCGCCGCCAGGGGGTGAGCGGATGGAGCCGCTTGCCCCGCCCGGCGGGAATCTCGGCGGAAGTCTCGGTGGAAACCTCGGCGGGAGACTCCGTGGCCTGCCCCTCGGCCCGTTCCGGCTCCTCGTTCATCCTGTTCTCCCGGCCGTGCATCCGGGCCGTCACAGCCCGGCCGAACGGGCTTCGCCGAGTTCGGTCAGGCGGTCGCGGAGGCGTTCCGCCTCGGCCGGGGAGAGCCCGGGGATGGTGGCGTCGGTTGCCGCGGCGGCGGTGTGCAGTTGCAGCCGCGCCAGGCCGAACTTCCGTTCGAGCGGCCCCGAGGTGACCTCGACCAGCTGCATCCGGCCATAGGGCACCACCGTCAACTGACGCCAGAGGACACCCCGGTTGATCAGCAGATCGTCGTCCCGTTCCAGATAGCGCCAGGAGCGCCAGTTGCGGCCGAGCGCCCACCAGCCCCAGCCGGCGCCGGCCAGCGGTGGCACCGCGAGCAGCGCCCACAGGGGCGCGCCGAGCAGCGTGGGCAGCAGCACCGCGGCCACCGCCAGCGGCCCGAGCCAGCAGACCAGCAGCAGCCGCCGCAGCGACAGCACCCCAGGATCGATGGGGCGCCAGCGGTCCGCCGCGTCGGACCGCCCGTCCGGCCCGGGCCCGCGCGCAACCGTGTCCATACCCGAAGCTTAGAACGCCGGGCCGAAAGCCGGTCGGCGATCACGGAGGGTGATGGATGGCTCCCGGGTCAAGACGACCGCGCGGCCGAGGTGACAGACTGACCGGCATGGCTGACACGGCTCATCGGGGTGGCGCGGCGGCATCCGCGGGCGGCACCGACACCACGGTCGGCATCGGCGGCGCGGCCGAGAGCACCGACATGGTGCTCAATATCGGTCCCCAACACCCGTCCACCCACGGTGTGTTGCGGCTGCGGCTGGTGTTGGACGGCGAGCGGATCTCGCAGGCCGAGCCGGTTGTCGGCTATATGCACCGGGGCGCGGAGAAGCTGTTCGAGGTCCGCGACTACCGGCAGATCATCGTGTTGGCCAACCGGCACGACTGGCTCTCCGCCTTCGCCAACGAACTCGGGGTGGTGCTGGCCGTCGAGCGGATGCTGGGCATGGAGGTGCCCGAACGCGCCGTCTGGCTGCGCACCCTGCTGGCCGAGCTGAACCGGGTGCTCAACCATCTGATGTTCCTCGGCTCCTACCCGCTCGAACTGGGCGGACTGACCCCGATCTTCTACTCCTTCACCGAGCGGGAGAGCATCCAGCGGGTGATGGAGGAGGTGTCGGGCGGCCGGATGCACTACATGTTCAACCGGGTCGGCGGCCTCAAGGAGGAGCTGCCCGCCGGCTGGCAGGGCCGCACCCGCGAGGCCGTCCGCGCGGTCGGCGCCGGCCTGACCCGGCTGGACGAACTGGTGTCGGGCAACGAGGTGTTCCGCGCCCGCACCAGGGGCGTCGGGGTGCTGCGCCCCGAGGTGGCGCACGCGTACGGGGTGACCGGGCCGATCGCCAGGGCCAGCGGCGTCGACTTCGACCTGCGCCGGGACGAGCCCTACCTCGCCTACGGCGAGTTGGCCGACACGCTGCGGGTGGCCACCCGGCGGGAGGGCGACTGCCTGGCCCGCTTCGAGGTGCTGCTCGACCAGACGCGCAACTCCCTGGAACTGGCCGAAGCCTGCCTGGACCGGCTGGCCGAACTGCCGCCGGGGCCCGTCAACCAGCGCCTGCCCAAGGTGCTGAAGGCGCCGGAGGGCGCGACCTACGCCTGGACGGAGAACCCACTGGGCGTCAACGGCTACTACCTGGTCTCCAAGGGCGAGAAGACCCCGCACCGGCTGAAGCTCCGCTCCGCCTCGTTCAACAACATCCAGGCGCTCAGCGAACTGCTGCCCGGTACCCTGGTCGCCGACATGGTGGCCATCCTCGGCTCCTTCTTCTTCGTTGTCGGCGACATCGACAAGTAGCCCACGGCGAGGGTCCGTTCAGTCGGTCGACTCACCCGGCCAGTGAATGTCCACGCCGACCGGGCACAGCAGCCAGTGGAAGCCGCCGAGCCCCGCCGGATCGGTGAGTTCGGCCGCCTCGCCGGCGTCCCGCAGCGCGCGCAGATAGCCGGCCGGATCGCGGCTCGCCAGCTCGTACGGCGGCCGTGCGCCGCGCACCCCCAGCGCGTGCAGCGCCGCCCGCTGGGTCAGCGTCCTGGCCCCCGGCCCGGCGCAGGAGTCCGAGGCGAGATGGGCGGTGAGATCCATCGAGCCGTCCGGCACCGGCGCCACAGCGCGCCCCGCGCGATAGCCGGTGAGGGTGCCGGACACCGGCCGCTCCGCCCGGAGATGGGCGTAGTCGACGGCCACCGCCAGCCCCCCGGCCAGGCCGCCGACCGCCGCCGCCCAGGCCAGATCCCGGGGCAGGCCGATCTCCGCCCGCTCGCCCGGCCGGCCGGCCAGCGGCCACCACCGCGCCAACCACGCCGCGTCCGCGCCCTCGACCGGCCCGGCCAACCGTTCCGTTCCGTCCGGCGCCACCTCGACCAGCCGGGGCACGCCGTCCTCGTCGGTCTCCGCCACCTCCAACGGCACGTTGTCCAGCCACTCGTTGGCGAAGAGCAGCCCGACCACGCCGGCCGGCGGCTCGGCCCGCCACTCGATCCGGGGATCGAGACCGGCCGGCCTGGGCGCGCGTTCCACCGCGAACGGACGTAGCCGCGCCGCCAGTTCGGGTGCCGTGCGGGCGAGCACCCCGGTCAGCAACTCGCCGCGGCCCGCGCCCAGATCGACCAGCGCCAGCTCGGCCGGCGCGTCCAGCGCCTCGTCGACCCGGCGCAACAGCCGCGCCACCGCCTCGGCGAAGAGCGGCGAGGCATGCACCGAGGTACGGAAGTGCGCCGCCGGGCGCTCCCGGAGATAGAAGCCCCCGGGCCCGTAGAGCGCGCGCTCCATCGCCGCGCGCCAGCCGAGGAACACGGGCTCCGTCCGCATGGGATCTCCTGTCGTCGTGGGGTCGTCGTGCTCGGGCCCGTCCACCTTGAGGAGTAGTTGAGCGCTGGATGTATCGGTCGTCGGGTTGACTCCCCGGCCCGATGTAGTGGCTACTCTGGGTGAAGTGAACCGGCTCTATGACTTTCTCCGCCGTCACCCCCTCTGGGTCGACGGCTGCTGGGCGTTTGTGCTGGTGATCAGCTCCATCCTCGTCGTCGCCGAGCCGAGCTACGAGGGGCCGGAGGTGGGTGGCCTGATCGCCACGCTGCTGCTCGGCGTCGTGATCATGCTCCGCCGCCGTTGGCCTGCCCATATGCTCGTGCTCGCCATCGTCACCGGGCTCTTCCAGGTCGCGGCGGACATCACCCCGCTCCCGGCCGACTTCGCACTGCTGGTGATCACCTTCACGGTGGCCGCCAGGCCCGAGCGCTGGCCGTCCCGGATGGGGCTGGTGATGTCCGTGGCGGCGCCGGCCCTGAACGCGATCCGGTGGCCGCCGGCGGAGGGCGGCACGCTGTTCAACCGCGTGATCTCCGCCATTTTCGTCGGTGTCGCCTTCTGCCTCGCCTGGGTGCTGGGCGATTCGCTGCGCACCCGCCGCGCCTACTACGCGGAGCTGGAGGAGCGCGCCGCCCGGCTCGAACTGGAGCGGGAGACCCAGGCGCGGATGGCCGTCGCCGCCGAACGCGCCAGGATCGCGCGGGAGTTGCACGATGTGGTGGCGCACAACGTCTCCGTGATGGTGGTCCAGGCCGACGGCGCGGCCTATGTGCTCGACAGCGCCCCCGAGCAGACGTTGAACGCGCTCAAGACCATCTCCGGCACCGGCCGGCAGGCGCTCACCGAGATGCGCCGGCTGCTGGGCGTGCTGCGCACCGAGGAGAGCCAGGTCGGCGCGCAGGACTACGTTCCCCAGCCGGGCGTCGAGCAGCTGTCCGATCTGGTCGACCAGGTGCGGGACACGGGGCTGCCGGTCGAGTTCCGGATAGCGGGCACGCCGAGGCCGCTGCCCAGCGGCGTCGAGTTGACCGCCTACCGCATCGTGCAGGAGGCGCTGACCAACACCCGCAAGCACGGCGGCCCCGACGCCGGCGCCACGGTCACCCTGGAGTACGGCGGCGAATCGCTCACGGTGCTCGCCGAGGACGACGGGCGCGGCGCCCAGCAGGAGCTGTACGAGGGGCGCGGCGCCGACGGCCAGGGCCATGGTCTGATCGGGATGCGGGAGCGGGTCGGCATGGTCAACGGCCTGCTGGTCGCCGGCCCCCGCCCCGGGGGCGGCTTCCGCATCAGCGCCACCCTGCCGCTGTCCGGCGGCGACTGAGCGCGGCCGGCGTCCGCTACGCCATGACCACCGAGGGGGAGAGCCAAGATGCCGATCCGTGTGATGCTCGTCGACGACCAGGCCCTGCTGCGCACCGGCTTCAAGATGGTGCTGAGCGCGCAGCCCGACATCACCGTGGCCGCCGAGGCGGGCGACGGCGTCGAGGCCCTGGAACGGCTCGCCACCACCGAGATCGACGTGGTGCTGATGGATGTCCGGATGCCCAGGATGGACGGCGTCGAGGCCACCCAACGGATCTGCCAGGGCGGCGCCGGCGGCCCCGGCGACCCTCGGGTGCTGATCCTCACCACCTTCGACCTCGACGAGTACGCCTTCTCCGGGCTCCAGTCCGGCGCCTCCGGGTTCCTGCTGAAGGACGTCCCGCCGGACGAGCTGCTGGCCGCGATCCGCTCCGTGCACAGCGGTGACGCGGTGGTGGCGCCCTCCACCACCCGCCGGCTGCTCGATCGGTTCGCCAGCCTGATGCCGGGCCCCGAGGTCAGGAACCGCCCCGAGCTGGATCTGCTCACCGACCGCGAACGGGAGGTGCTGCTGCTGATCGCGCAGGGCCTCTCCAACGGGGAGATCGCCGCGCGGCTCTTCGTCTCGGAGGCCACCGTCAAGACCCACGTGGGCCGGGTGCTGGCCAAGTTGCGGCTCCGGGACCGGGTGCAGGCCGTGGTTCTGGCCTACGAGAGCGGCCTGGTGCGGGCCACCGGGCAGCACGGCTCGGGGGGCGGCAGGCGGGCGCCGTAGCATGAGGGGGACGTCCGGTACCGGGTCGGTCGGACCGGAACGCCCGATAAGGGAGAGAACCAAACGGTGAACGCCGCCTCAGCGCCCCGTAACGTCGAGGCGCACGACCGTCCGGCGCGGCTGCGCGTCGGCGTGGTCGGCGCCGGACGCGTCGGCCCGGTGCTGGCCGCCGCGCTGCGGCTGGCCGGGCACCAGCCGGTGGCCGCCTCCGGCGTCTCGGACAGCTCGCGGCGCCGCGCCGAGGCGCTGCTGCCCGGCGTGCCGCTGCTGCCGCCCGACCAGGTGCTGGCCGCCTCCGATCTGGTGCTGCTGACCGTCCCCGACGACACGCTGCCCACGCTGGTCGCGGGCCTCGCCGAGACGGGCGCGATCCGCCCCGGACAGCTGCTGGTGCACACCTCGGGCCGCTACGGCACCCGGGTGCTGGACCCCGCGCTGCGCGCCGGCGCGCTGCCGCTGGCGCTGCATCCGGTGCTGACGTTCACCGGCTCCCCGGTCGATGTGCAGCGGCTGGCCGGTTGCTCGTTCGGCGTCACGGCCCCGGTCGAACTGCGCATGGCCGCCGAGGCGTTGGTGATCGAGATGGGTGGCGAGCCGGAGTGGATCGAGGAGTCCGACCGCCCGCTCTACCACGCCGCGCTCGCCATGGGCGCCAACTATCTGGTCACGCTGGTCGCCCAGTCCCTCCAGGTGCTGCGCACCGCCGGCGTCGCGGCGCCCGACCGGATGCTCGGCCCGCTGCTCGGCGCCGCCCTGGACAACGCGCTGCGCTCCGGCGACACCGCGCTCACCGGGCCTGTGGCCAGGGGCGACGCCGGCACGGTCGCCGCGCATCTGGCGGAGCTGCGCGCGCACGCCCCCGACACCCTGGCCAGCTATCTGGCGCTGGCCCGCACCACGGCCGACCGCGCCCTGGACAGCGGGCTGCTCAAGCCCGAGCTGGCCGAGGCGCTGCTGGGCGTGCTGGCCGCCGGCGGCGAGGCCGGCGGCACCGCATCGAACGGTTCGGACGGAGCTGAGGGATGACCCTGACCGTGGCGCGTCGCGCCGAGGAGCTGTACGCGCACTACACGCGCGGGGCCGAGCGCGCCGTGGTGATGACGCTCGGCGCCCTGCACGAGGGGCACGCGGCCAATATCAGGGCCGCCAGGGAGCGCGTCGGACCCGGCGGGCAGATCGTCGTCACGGTCTATGTGAACCCGCTCCAGTTCGGCGCCGGCGAGGACTTCGAGCGCTATCCGCGCACCCTGGAGGCCGACGCCAGGCTCGCCGAGGACGCCGGCGCCGATCTGCTGTTCGCCCCCACCGACGCCGAGATGTACCCGGACGGCCGCCCGTCCGTCACCCTGGCGGCCGGCCCGCTGGGCGAGCGGCTTGAGGGCGCCTCCCGGCCGGGCCACTTCGACGGCATGCTCACCGTCGTCGCCAAGCTGCTCCATCTCACCCGCGCCGACTACGCCACCTTCGGCCGGAAGGACGCCCAGCAACTGGCCCTGGTGCGGCGGATGGTGCGCGATCTGAACTTCCCGGTGGAGATCGTCCCGGTGCCGACCCTCCGCGATCCGGACGGCCTGGCCCGTTCCAGCCGCAACCGCTATCTCTCCCCGGCGGAGCGCGACACCGCGCTGGCGCTCTCCCGCGCGCTCTTCGCCGCCGCCGAACAGCCGGACGCGCCCGGCGCGCGCGCCGCCGCGCGCGCCGTCCTCGACAAGGCGGCCGGCGGCGACCCCCCGCTCGCCCTCGACTATCTGGCGCTGCTCGACCCGGCCACCCTGGACGAGGCGCCGGACGCACACACCGGCGAGGCGCTGCTCGCCGTCGCCGCCCGGGTCGGCACCACCCGGCTGATCGACAACGTCACCCTGACCCTGGGCGGCCGGGCATGAGCCGCGACGAGGCGCTGCCGCCCGCCATAGCCGGGCCGCTGCCGGCGCCCGAGCCCGGCTGGGCCGTCGAGGCGGACGTGGTGGTGATCGGCTCCGGCGTCGCCGGGCTCACCGCCGCGCTGCGCTGCGCCGCCGGCGGCCTGCGCACCGTGATCGTCACCAAGGCCCGCCTCGACGACGGCTCGACGCGCTGGGCGCAGGGCGGCATCGCCGCCGCGCTCGGCGAGGGCGACACCCCCGAGCAGCACCTGGCCGACACCCTGGTCGCCGGCGCCGGGCTCTGCGACGAACGCGCGGTCGGCGCCCTGGTCACCGAGGGCCCGGACGCGGTCCGCCGGCTGATCGCGCTCGGCGCCACCTTCGACACCGAAGGGGACGGCGCCCTCGCGCTGACCCGCGAGGGCGGCCACCACCGGCGGCGGATCGCGCACGCCGGCGGCGACGCCACCGGCGCCGAGATCTCCCGCGCGCTGCTCGCCGCGGTGCGCGCCGCCGGCATCGAGACCGTGCAGAACGCCCTGGCGCTCGACCTGCTGAAGGACGCCGATGGCCACGCCGCCGGCGTCACGCTCCATGTGATGGGCGAGGGCCGGCACGACGGCGTCGGCGCGGTCCGTGCGGACGCCGTCGTGCTGGCCACCGGCGGCATGGGGCAGATCTTCTCGGCCACCACCAACCCGGCCGTCTCCACCGGCGACGGAGTCGCCCTGGCGCTGCGCGCCGGCGCCGAGGTCTCCGATCTTGAGTTCGTCCAGTTCCATCCGACGGTGCTCTATCTCGGCCCGGGCGCGGAGGGGCAACAGCCGCTGATCTCCGAGGCGGTGCGCGGCGAGGGCGCCCATCTGGTGGACGCGGCCGGCGAGCGCTTCATGCTCGGCCAACACGAACTGGCCGAGCTGGCGCCCCGCGACATCGTGGCCAAGGCGATCACCCGCCGCATGCGCGAGCAGGGCACCGACCACATGTATCTGGACGCGCGGCACTTCGGCGCGGACATGTGGGAGCGCAGGTTCCCCACCATCCTGGCCGCCTGCCGCTCGCACGGCATCGACCCGGTGACGGAGCCGGTGCCGATCGCCCCGGCCGCCCACTACGCCTCCGGCGGGGTGCGCACCGACCTCGCCGGGCGGACCACCGTGCCGGGGCTCTACGCCTGCGGCGAGACGGCCTGCACCGGGGTACACGGCGCCAACCGGCTGGCCTCCAACTCGCTTCTTGAGGGGCTGGTTTTCGCGGAACGCATCGCGGAACGAATCGCCGAGCGCATCGCGGAGCGCATCGCGGAACGAAGCGCCGCACGCGTCGCCGGAAGCGTCGCCGCCGCCCCCGAGCGCTCGGCGGCCGGCCCTCGTGGCCTCGACGGGCTGACCGTTCCCCGTCCGCTGCCCGGCGTCGGGCTGCCGCCGCCCGAGGCGCGGCTCGCCATCCAGCGCGCGATGACCTCGGGCGCCGGCGTGCTGCGCTCGGCCGACAGCCTCGCCGAGGCCGCCAGAACGCTGGACGCCCTGGCGGAAGATGATGACCGGAAGCCGGCGGAGCCGGGCACGGACACCTGGGAGACGGCTAACCTGCATCTGGTCGCCCGGGTTCTGGTCAGCGCGGCCCAGCGCCGCGCGGAGACGCGCGGCTGCCACTGGCGCGAGGACCACCCCGAGCGGAACGATGCGGCCTGGCGACGCCATCTGGTCGCCGCGCTGCGCACCGGAGCCGCGGGCCCTGCCCTCGCGGTCCACACCACCGACACGACCGGGTTCCCTGACGGCCCGGTCGTTCCCTAGGAGAGCTTCAGTCGTGACCAGCAGCCCCCGACCCCCCGGCCCCCCGCAGGTAGAGCTGAACCTGCTGCCCATCGGCAGCCGCCCCGAGGCGGACGAGCCGGTCGGCGGCTGTGGCTCGGGATGCGGCTGCGGCGCCGGGCACGACGCCGAGGGCCCCGACCGGTTCGACCCCCTGGAATGCGGCCTCGACCCCGGTCTGGCCGCGCTGCTCGAAGCGGCGGGTCTCGACCCGATCCGGGTGGAGGACATCGCCCACCTCGCGATCGAGGAGGACCTGGACGGCGGCGTCGATCTGACCACCGTCGCCACCATCCCCGAGTCCGCCGTCGCCACCGGCGACTTCACCGCCCGGCAGGCCGGCACGGTGGCCGGACTGCATATCGCCGAGGCGGTGCTCTCGGTGGTCTGCGCCGACGAGTTCGAGGTGGAACGGCATGTCGCCGACGGCGACCGGGTCGAGGCCGGCCAGGTGCTGCTCTCCGTCACCGGCCGCACCCGGGACCTGCTGACCGGCGAACGGTCCGCGCTCAACCTGCTCTGCCGGCTCTCCGGCATCGCCACCGCCACCAGGGCCTGGGCCGACGCCCTGGCCGGCACCGGGGCCCGCGTCCGGGACACCCGCAAGACCACGGCCGGGCTGCGGATGCTGGAGAAGTACGCGGTGCGCTGCGGCGGCGGCGTCAACCACCGGATGTCGCTCTCCGACGCCGCGTTGATCAAGGACAACCACGTGGTCGCCGCCGGCGGCGTCGCCGAGGCGTTCCGTCGGGTGCGGGAGGAGTTCCCGGGGGTGCCCGTCGAGGTCGAGGTGGACCACCTGGACCAGATCGAGCCGGTTCTCGCCGAGGGCGCCGATCTGCTCCTGCTGGACAACTTCAACCCTGAGGAGACGGCCGAGGCGGTGGCCCTGGTCGCCGGCCGGGCCGATCTCGAATCCTCGGGCCGGCTCAGCCTGGACGTGGCGGCCGAGTACGCGGCGACCGGGGTGAACTACCTCGCGGTGGGCGCGCTCACCCATTCGGCGCCGATCCTGGACATCGGCCTCGACCTCCGCTCCGAGGGGCGCTCCTGACATGCTGCTCACCATCGACGTCGGCAACACCCACACCGTCCTCGGCCTCTTCGACGGCGAGGAGATCGTCGAACACTGGCGCATCTCGACGGACGCCCGCCGCACCGCCGACGAGCTGGCGGTGCTGCTCCAGGGCCTGATGGGGATGCACCCGCTGCTCGGCGAGGAGCTGGGCGACGGCATCGACGGCATCGCCATCTGCTCCACGGTGCCCTCGGTCCTGCACGAGCTGCGCGAGGTCACCAGGCGCTACTACGGCGACATCCCCGCCGTGCTGGTGGAGCCGGGCGTGAAGACGGGGGTGCCGATCCTCACCGACAACCCCAAGGAGGTCGGCGCCGACCGGATCATCAACGCCGTGGCGGCCGTCGAGCTGTACGGCGGCCCCTGCATCGTGGTCGACTTCGGCACCGCGACCACCTATGACGCGGTCTCCGCGCGCGGCGAGTACGCCGGCGGCGCCATCGCCCCCGGCATCGAGATCTCCGTCGAGGCGCTGGGCCTGCGCGGCGCCCAGCTGCACAAGGTGGAGCTGGCCAGGCCCCGCCATGTGATCGGCAAGAACACCGTGGAGTCCATGCAGTCCGGCATCCTCTACGGCTTCGCCGGCCAGGTCGACGGCATGGTGGAACGCATGTCCAGGGAGCTGGCCGACGATCCGGACGATGTGACGGTGATCGCCACCGGCGGGGTGGCCCCGCTGGTGCTCCGCGAGTCCACGGTGATCGACGAGCACGAGCCCTGGCTCACCCTGATCGGCCTCCGCATGGTCTACGAGCGCAACGTCTCCCGACTCTGAACCACCCGGGACCGCCCGGGAGGGAACACGCCGCCGACGGCCAATCAGTCGCGATTGTCTGTTTAGTACTTAAAGTCGGTTTATGGCTACGTCTCAGGCTTCTTCCCCGACCCCGGGCGGCGACGGGGACGACAACGGTGAGCAGCGGTCGCGTCGTTCGCAGGCCCAGCGCCCGGTGCCGACTCCGGCGGACGTCTTCCCGCCACGCCGCAAGCGCCCGACGCCGCCGCCGACGGACCCGGGTGCCCCCCAGGGGGACGAGTCGGCCGGCGGGGCGGCGGAGCGACCCACGGGGGGCGAAGAGGAGGAGTGACGAGAGAGCGGCGGCGGGCGGTCGGTAGGCTGGCTCACCCGAGCAGCCCCAAGGAGGCCGATTCCCGTGGACTACATCGCCGCGCTCTTCGCGCCCACGGTGATGGCCGTCGCCTTTGTCTTCCTGATCGTGACCATCGTCAGGAGTCAGGGCGGCGCCAACAAGTACAAGGAGGACGCCGCGGTGGACGCGGCACTGGCCTCCGTCAACACCACGAACTCCGTTGACCCGACGGCCAGGGCCGCCGATTCCACCGCCCGCCGGGAGGCCGCCGAGGGCTGATCCGACCGGCCGAAGCGCCCGATCGGCCCGAAGGAAACGTCCGTTTTATCCCTGCGGGACTATTGTTCTTCCTGTGCCTCGGCCATTGGGAGACCTGGAAGACGCGGTGATGACCCGCGTGTGGGAGTGGAACCGCCCGGTCACGGTGCGGGAAGTTCTCGAAGATCTGCGACAGGACCGTTCGATCGCCTATACGACCGTGATGACGGTTCTGGACAACCTGCATCAGAAGGGCTGGGTGCGCCGCGAGCAGGAGGGGCGCGCCTATCGCTATGAGGCGATCTCCACTCGCGCTGCGTACTCGGCAGCTTTGATGAATGACGCGTGGTCAGAGAGCGACAACCCGGCCGCGGCTCTCGTCGCTTTCTTCGGGATGATGTCCCCCGAGCAGACCGCATCATTGCGCGGCGCCCTCCGGGTCGTGGATGTCGCCGGAGTTCGGGTGACCGCCCCCGAAGAGGAAGACCAACCGCCACAGCGATAACCTCGCCGCTGTGTCGGAAACCCCAACGGAAGTCACTGTCCGCCGCGCCAGGACTACGGACGTCGCGACCGTGCGCCGGCTGATCGACGCCTACTCGCGCCAGCGCATCCTGCTCGACAAGGCGACGGTCACCCTTTACGAGGACATTCAGGAGTTCTGGGTGGCCGAGCGCGACGAGGACGCGGAAGTCGTGGCCTGCGGAGCGCTGCATGTGATGTGGGAAGATCTGGCCGAGGTGCGCACTCTCGCGGTCGCCCCGACCCTCAAGGGGCAGGGTGTGGGCCACCTGGTGCTGGAGAAGTTGCTCGGGACCGCCCGCTGGCTCGGGGTCCGTCGAATTTTCTGCCTGACCTTCGAAGTCGAGTTCTTCGCCCGCCACGGGTTCATCGAGATCGGTGACGCGCCCGTTGACGGCGATGTCTACAGTGAGCTGCTGCGTTCCAATGACGAGGGCGTCGCCGAGTTCCTGGGACTGGAACGGGTGAAGCCCAACACATTGGGTAACAGCCGCATGCTGTTGCATCTCTGATTCATGTGACCGAGCGGCGGTTATGTCCGAATCGTCCCACCTCGTCTTAAGGGGTGACCCCAGTAATCCTGGCCCGGGGTTTGTGTTTTCCCGGCAATGACGGTTTGATTACTTGCGCAGTACCCCTAATGGTATTCGGAACTATGAAAGAGGAGTAGCCCGGTGGCACAGAAGGTTCAGGTCCTTCTCCTCGATGACCTCAGCGGTGGCGAGGCTGACGAGACAGTTACGTTCGCCCTGGATGGCAAGACTTACGAGATCGACCTCAACTCCGAAAACGCCGACAAGTTGCGCGATGCGCTTGAGCCCTATGTGAAGGCTGGTCGGCGTGCCGGCAGTGGCCGCGCCGCTCGGGGCCGTGGTCGGGCGGCCGTGGCGGGCGCGACCGCCGGTGGCGCCACCCAGGACACCGCGAAAATCCGCGCTTGGGCCAAGGAGAACGGATACGACGTCAATGACAGGGGCCGCGTTCCCGCGAACATCCGCGAGGCGTACGAGAAGGCCGGCGTCTGAGTCGCGTCGTTATCGAACGGCCTTTCAGTCAGCCGTGGCGGTCCACGGCCTGGGTGAGGGTCCCTGTACGGGGGGTCGCGCTTTCCGGGCGGCCCCCCGAGGCATGTCCCCACCACCCGCCGGGTAGCCCCACCGCCCGCCCGGCGGCCTCCTCCCCGACCCCTCCCCGACCTCGTCCCCGGCCTCTTCGGAGGCCGGTCACGCCTCGTCGGCGTGCCGCCGCTCAGGGTGTTCGCGTTCGCCTGTAGCGGATGTTCGGGACCAGTCCCGCATGGAGTGTCAGCCTTGGGGGGTAGGAAGTCCCTAATGGATGAGGGGGCGGTGGTTGTGGGTTCGTGGCTGGTATTCCCGGGGGCGTTCGCCGACGGCGTAGTCATCCGGGGCGCCATCCCTTGGCCTGCGGGAACATCGTCTCGCACTATCGGGTTGGAGCTGTTGTCGCCTGTTCGGGGCACGGAGCCGGGGACAGGGGCCACTGTCGGAATGAGCGGTCCCCCGTTGCGGGACTAAGCTGCGGAAGGACAGGGAGGGGACCGACCCCTTTACTGCCTGACCGCTCTGAGGAGCGATTAACGATGTTCGAGAGGTTCACCGACCGCGCGCGGCGGGTTGTCGTCCTGGCTCAGGAAGAAGCCCGGATGCTCAACCACAACTACATCGGCACCGAGCACATCCTTCTGGGCCTGATCCACGAGGGTGAGGGTGTCGCCGCTAAGGCCCTGGAGAGCCTCGGGATCTCGCTTGAGGCGGTCCGCCAGCAGGTGGAGGAGATCATCGGGCAGGGCCAGCAGGCGCCGTCCGGGCACATCCCCTTCACCCCCCGGGCCAAGAAGGTGCTGGAGCTTTCGCTCCGCGAGGCACTCCAGCTCGGCCACAACTACATCGGCACCGAGCACATCCTGCTCGGCCTGATCCGCGAGGGCGAGGGCGTCGCCGCCCAGGTCCTGGTGAAGCTCGGCGCCGACCTCAACCGGGTGCGGCAGCAGGTGATCCAGCTGCTCTCCGGTTACTCGGGCGGCAAGGAGGCGGCCACCGCCGGAGCCCCGGCCGAGGGCACGCCGTCCACCTCCCTGGTGCTCGACCAGTTCGGCCGGAACCTCACCCAGGCCGCTCGGGAGACCAAGCTCGACCCGGTGATCGGGCGCGAGAAGGAGATCGAGCGGGTCATGCAGGTGCTGTCCCGCCGCACCAAGAACAACCCGGTGCTGATCGGCGAGCCCGGCGTCGGCAAGACGGCCGTCGTCGAGGGCCTGGCCCAGGCGATCGTCAAGGGCGAGGTGCCCGAGACGCTCAAGGACAAGCACCTCTACACCCTGGACCTCGGCGCCCTGGTCGCCGGCTCCCGGTACCGCGGTGACTTCGAGGAGCGCCTGAAGAAGGTCCTCAAGGAGATCCGCACCCGCGGCGACATCATCCTGTTCATCGACGAGCTGCACACCCTGGTCGGCGCCGGCGCCGCCGAGGGCGCCATCGACGCCGCCAGCATCCTCAAGCCGATGCTGGCCCGTGGCGAGCTGCAGACCATCGGTGCCACCACGCTGGACGAGTACCGCAAGTACCTGGAGAAGGACGCGGCCCTCGAACGCCGCTTCCAGCCGATCCAGGTCGCGGAGCCCTCGCTGCCGCACACCATCGAGATCCTGAAGGGCCTGCGGGACCGCTACGAGGCGCACCACCGCGTCTCCATCACGGACTCGGCCCTGGTCGCCGCGGCCCAGCTGGCGGACCGCTACATCTCGGACCGCTTCCTGCCCGACAAGGCGATCGACCTGATCGACGAGGCCGGCTCGCGGATGCGCATCCGCCGGATGACGGCCCCGCCGGACCTGCGCGAGTTCGACGAGAAGATCGCGAACGTGCGCCGGGAGAAGGAGTCCGCGATCGACTCGCAGGACTTCGAGAAGGCCGCCTCGTTGCGGGACAACGAGAAGCAGCTGCTCACCGCCAAGGCGCAGCGCGAGAAGGAGTGGAAGTCCGGCGACATGGACGTCGTCGCCGAGGTGGACGAGGACCTGATCGCCGAGGTTCTGGCCGCCTCCACGGGCATCCCGGTCTTCAAGCTGACCGAGGAGGAGTCCTCGCGACTGCTGCGCATGGAGGACGAGCTGCACAAGCGCGTCATCGGCCAGCAGGACGCCATCAAGGCCCTCTCCCAGGCCATCCGCCGCACCAGGGCGGGCCTGAAGGACCCCAAGCGCCCCGGTGGCTCGTTCATCTTCGCCGGCCCGTCCGGCGTGGGTAAGACGGAGCTGTCCAAGACGCTGGCGGAGTTCCTGTTCGGCGACGAGGACGCGCTGATCTCCCTCGACATGTCGGAGTTCGGCGAGAAGCACACGGTCTCCCGGCTCTTCGGCTCCCCGCCCGGATACGTGGGGTACGAGGAGGGCGGCCAGCTCACCGAGAAGGTGCGCCGCAAGCCGTTCTCCGTGGTCCTCTTCGACGAGGTCGAGAAGGCCCACCCGGACATCTTCAACTCGCTGTTGCAGATCCTGGAGGACGGTCGGCTGACCGACTCCCAGGGCCGGGTGGTGGACTTCAAGAACACCGTCATCATCATGACCACCAACCTCGGTACCCGGGACATCTCCAAGGGCTTCAACCTCGGGTTCGCGGTGGCCGGCGATGTCGCCACCGGGTACGAGCGGATGAAGGCCAAGGTCAACGACGAGCTGAAGCAGCACTTCCGCCCGGAGTTCCTGAACCGTGTCGATGACACCGTGGTCTTCCACCAGCTCACCCAGACGGACATCATCAAGATCGTCGATCTGATGATCGCCCAGGTGGACGAGCGCCTGAAGGACCGCGACATGGCGATCGAGCTGAGCACGGACGCCAAGGAGCACCTGGCCAAGCGCGGCTACGACCCGGTGCTGGGCGCCCGCCCGCTGCGGCGCACCATCCAGCGCGATATCGAGGACGTGCTCTCGGAGAAGATCCTCTTCGGCGAGCTGCGCCCCGGGCACATCGTGGTGGTGGGCACCGAGGGCGAGGGCAAGGACCGGAAGTTCACCTTCCGGGGTGAGGAGAAGTCCTCGCTGCCCGACGCCCCGCCGGTGGAGCAGGCGGCCAAGGGCGGCCCCAAGCTCACCAAGGACTGAGCCGGGCCGCTTTCCGGAGCGGACAACGCACGGGCGCCCCGTGACCCTCGGGTCACGGGGCGCCCGCGTGCGTCCGCCCGGCTGGGGTCCGCTCGCCGTGCGGACGCGGGCGGGGGCGCTCACGATGGAGACAGCGACGCCCAGCGAGCTTTCGGAGGTGCGGGGCCATGCGGCACGAGATGCGCGCCGAGTACCAGGAGACGGAGGGCGAGCAGGCCCAGCCCTGGCCGGTGAAGACCTGGCACATGGTGCGGGACGGCGAGACGGGCGCCATGTGCGGCCGGGAGCTGCGGCCCGATGCCAGGACCCTCTCCGACGACAACTGGGGCCGCACCCCCGAGCCGTTCTGCCACACCTGTGGGGCGCTCTATCTGCGCGAGGTGCCCTGAGCCCGCGCACCGCCGGGACCGACTGTCAGTGCCCTGCGGCAGACTGCCCGCATGGAAGACAAGCTGGCCGTCACGGGCCCGGACGGGCTGGCCCGCTGTCCCTGGGGCGTGGCTCCCGAGGACTACCGGGTCTATCACGACGAGGAGTGGGGCCGCCCCGTGCGCGGCGATGACGCGCTGTTCGAGCGGCTGTCCCTGGAGGCGTTCCAGTCGGGTCTTTCCTGGCTGACGATCCTGCGCCGCCGCGAGGGCTTCAGAGCCGCCTTCGCCGGCTTCTCGATCGCCGAGGTCGCCCGCTTCACGGAGGCGGACGCCGCCCGGCTCCTCGCCGATCCCGGGATCATCCGCAACCGCCTCAAGATCCAGGCCACGCTGGCGAACGCGGCGGTGATCGCCGACTGGGCCGATGGCGAGCTGACGGAGCTGATCTGGTCGTTCGCCCCCGATCCGGTCGGCAGGCCGGTGCCCCGTGGCACGGCGGACATCCCGGCCGTCACACCCGAGTCGACCGCCCTGGCCAAGGAGCTGAAGCGGCGCGGCATCCGATTTGTCGGCCCCACCACGGCCTATGCGCTGATGCAGGCGTGCGGCCTGGTCGACGACCATCTGGCCGACTGCCATGTCAGACGAACCTGACTGGGGTTGGTGGATCGGCGCCGCCCGTACGGTGGCCGAGGTGTTGTCCGCCGGTCCGCTCTACGACGAGCCGGCGCGGGCCGACTGGGCGGAACGGTTTCTGGCCTCGTCGGGGCATCATCTGCTGCTGGCGTATGCCGAGGGCGCCGACGGGCCGGTCGGGATGGTCTCGGGCGTCGAGATGACGCACCCCGACAAGGGCACCGAGATGTTCCTCTACGAGCTGGCCGTGGCGCCCGCGCACCGCCGGCGCGGGGTGGGGCGTGGCCTGGTGGAGGCGCTGGCCGGGCTGGCGCGCGAGCGGGGCTGCCACGGGATGTGGGTGGGGGTGGACACGGACAACGAGCCGGCCCTGGCGACCTACCGTTCGGCCGGCGGCAGCTCCGAGGGGCCCTGCACGGTGGTGAGCTGGTCGCTGGGCGGTCCGTCCGCCGCGTCCTGAGCGGCCAGCACCTCGGGGCCGTGCCGATGGGCCCAGTCGCCGACCGCGTCGAGCGCGGGCAGCAGGCCGCGCCCCAGCGCGGTCAGCCGGTAGTCGACCCGGGGCGGCGCCTCGGCGAACCGTTCACGGGCCACCAGCCCGTCGCGTTCCAGCCGGCGCAGCGTCTCGTGCAGCACCTTGCCGCTGATGCCGCCGATCCGCCGGCGCAGTTCGGCGGGGCGGCGCGGTCCGTCGCGCAGTGCCCACACCAGCACCCCGCTCCAGGTGTTTCCCAGCAGGTCGAACGCCAGCCTGGCCGGGCAGTCCGCCATGAAGTCGGGCATCGGACCCCTCCCTCCGTCCCAGGGTGTCACTCCGACGGTTACCGCGCGGTGCCCATCGGGCTGCCTAGTCTCGTCGAGTCCGACCCGGAACGTGCGAAGGAGCTGGATCGACCGTGGACATCGGGGTGTTGGGGGCCGGCCGGATGGCCGAGGCGTTGGGGAGCCACTGGGCGCGGGCCGGGCATCGGCTGCTGGTGAGCGGGCGCGATCCGGGGCGGGCGGCGGCGCTGGCCGCCCGGCTGGGGCCGGCGGCGCGGGCCGGTGACTTCGCCGAGGCCGCGGCGTTCGGCGAGGTGGTGCTGTTGGCGATCCGCGCCGAGGGCGCGTTGGACGTGCTGGCGGCGGCCGGCGCCGCCCGGGGCGCGCTGGCCGGGCGGATCCTGATCGACTGCGTCAACGAGGTGGCGCCCGGCTTTGTGCCGGCCTCGGACGGGGGCCCCTCGATGGCCGCCCGCGTCGCCGGGGCGGCGCCGGGGGCCCGGGTGGTGAAGGGCTTCAACCTCTGCCACGAGGACGTCTGGCGGATGACCCCGCCGGTCTTCGACGGGGTCCCGCTGGCGGTCCCGCTCTGCGGGGACGATCCGGCGGCGCTGGAGACGGTCCGCCGGCTGGTCCGCGATCTCGGCTGTGTCCCCCAGGTCGGCGGCGGCCTGGCCAGGGCCGGGCTGTTGGAGGCGACGGCCGCGCTGGTGATCGGCCTGTGGGTGGGCGCGGGCGAGGACGCCAGGGCGATGCTGCCGCCGCTGAGCCATGCCGCCGGCCCACCCGCCGGCGCGCACAGCGCCCCGGGGGCCGCTCGGGATCAGTCGGCGCCCGGCAGCCGGTAGCGGCCGTCGGGCAGGCGCTCGGCCAGACCGTCGCTGAGCAGCCCGCCCAGCGCCCTGGCCCGCTGCTCCTGGTCGTGCCAGACCCGGTCGAGCACCGCGCGGGGCACCGGCGTCGCCGACTCGCGGAGCACGGCCAGCAGCTTGCCGCGTACCTGCCGGTCGGTGCCCACATAGGTCTGGCCCCGGCGGGGCGCGCCCTGGTGCGCCGGGGATCCGGCGCGCCGCCAGGCGCACAGCTCCGCGATGGGGCAGCGGCCGCACTCGGGGGAGCGCGCGGTGCAGAGCAGCGCGCCCAGCTCCATGGTGGCCGCCGCCCAACGGGCCGCCGTGGTCGGTTCGTCGGGCAGCAGCATCCGGGCCAGCTTGCGTTCGGCCGCGGTGGTGGCGTTGGGCGGGTACTCGGTCCCGGTGACCGCCCGGGCGAAGACCCGTCGCACATTGGTGTCGAGCACCGCGTGCCGTTGCTGGTAGGCGAACGAGGCCACGGCCGCCGCCGTGTACTCGCCGACGCCCGGCAGCGCCAGCAGCTGGTGGTGGTCGGTCGGCACCTCGCCGCCATGACGTTCCGCTATGGCGGCGGCGGCCCCGTGGAGGCGCAGAGCCCGCCTGGGGTAGCCGAGCCGGCCCCAGGCGCGGACCGCCTCGCCGGCCGCCTCGGCGGCCAGGTCGGCGGGGCGTGGCCAGCGTTTCAGCCACTCCTCGTAGACCGGCAGCACCCGGCTGACCGGGGTCTGCTGAAGCATGAACTCACTGACCATGACGCCCCAGGCGCCGGCCTCGGGCCGTCGCCAGGGCAGGTCACGGGCGTTGTGGTGGAACCACTCGATCACCGGCGTGTGGAGGGCCAGGGGGTCCGTTTCCGGAGCCGCTTCGCCCGGCGCTGTCTCAGTCGCAGTCGTCGCAGTCATGGCAAGGGCGATCCTGGCATGGCCGGGGCACGGCACAAAGCGGACGGTGCTTCGCGCGTGTTGATACCCAACGGTGTCCTCGCAAGTCGAGGTCGGGCATTCGGGTGTGTCCGAAGTCTCGTAAGGTTTCCGCGTGGGATCACTGCGAACTCCGGTCGGCCCGTTGCCCTCCGCCATCTACTGGCGCCGTAGGGGCGTTGTGCTGTTGCTGGTCGCCGTGGTGGCGCTGCTCGTCTTCTGGGCCATACGTTCCACCGGTGGGGACAGCGACAACACGGCCGGTCAGGACGACGGCAAGGGCCCGGCGGAGTCGATCACCCCGGGGCCCACTCCCTCCGAGTCCCTGATCGAGGAGCGCCCCGGCGGCCGGGAGGAGAACGGCGGCGGGGACGGTGACGAGACCGGCGACGCGGACGGGGGCGAGGACGGCGGCGCGGAGGGGGACGGCGACGGCGAGTCGGGCGACGCGGGGAACGGCGAGGACGTCGAGGGTGGCTCCGGCAGCACCGACGGCGGCGCCTCCGGCGGCGCGGGCGGCGATCCCGCGGGCCTGCCGGCCTGTGATCCCGGCGCGGTGACCCTCTCGCTGAGCAGCGACGCCAACGACTACGCCCCCGGGCAGCGCCCCGAACTGCGGCTGACCGCGCAGAACGGCGGCGACTCCGCCTGCCGAGTCGACTTCGGCCACCAGACGTTGACCCTGACCGTGGTGGACGACCAGGACAACCAGGTGTTCTCGTCCGCCGAGTGCCCCGACACGGCCGCCAGCCGGCCCACCGCCGTGCCGGCGGGCGGCACCGCCGACCACACCGTCACCTGGGACCTGCGCCACTCCGTCGCCGACTGCGAAGCCGAGCCGGGACCCGCCGCCGAGCCCGGCACCTACCTGGCGATGGCCGAGCTCGCCGGCTACCCGGTGGCGCAGACCCCGTTCCGGCTGGAGGCCGACTAGGACTTGTCCGGGCCGGCACCGGCACCGGGCCGCGCCCGGGCATCGGGCGCCGCCGCTCAGACGTAGCGTTCGAGGATGGAGGACTCGGCCAGGCGGGAAAGGCCCTCGCGTACCGAGCGGGCCCTGGTCTCGCCGACGCCGTCCACCGCCTGGAGATCGTCCACGCTGGCGGCCAACAGCTTCTGCAGGCCGCCGAAGTGGTCCACCAGGCGGTCGATGACCAGGCCGGGCAGCCGGGGGATCTTCGCCAACAGCCGGAAGCCGCGCGGCGAGACCGCCGTGTCCAGCGACTCGGGGGCGACGCTGTACCCCAGGGCCCGGGCCACCAGCGGCAGTTCCAGCAGCTCGGCATGGCCGAGGGAGTCCAGCTCGGTGAGCGCGGTGCCGACCTTGCGGGAGCGCTTCCCGCCGGCCTCCGGGAGGTAGTCCCGCACGATCAGCTGGCGTTCGGGCTCCACGCCGGCGATCAGCTCGTCCAACTGGAGCGACAGCAGCCGACCGTCCGTGCCCAACTCCACGACGTACTCGGCGATTTCGACGGCGATCCGGCGGACCATCTCCAGCCGTTGCGCCACCGCGGCCACATCCCGCACCGTGACCAGGTCCTCGATCTCCAGCGCGGAGAGCGTGCCCGCCACCTCGTCGAGCCGCAGCTTGTACCGCTCCAGCGTGGCGAGCGCCTGGTTGGCCCGGGACAGAATGGCGCCCGAATCCTCCAACACCCGCCGCTGGCCGTCCAGATAGAGCGCGATCAGCCGCATCGACTGGCTGACGGAGACCACCGGGAACCCCGTCTGGATGGAGACCCGCTGGGCCGTGCGGTGCCGGGTGCCCGTCTCCTCGGTGGGGATGCTGGGATCGGGCACCAGCTGCACGCCGGCCCGGACGATGCGGGAGATGTCGCGGTCGACGATCACCGCGCCGTCCAGCTTGCACAGCTCGCGCAGCCGGGTGGCGGTGAACTCGACGTCCAGCACGAAGCCGCCCGTGCAGAGCGATTCGACGGTGCGGTCGACGCCCAGCACGATCAGCCCGCCGGTGTTGCCCCGCAGGATGCGCTCCAGGCCGTCACGGAGCTGGGTGCCAGGGGCGACCGCGCTCAGCGCGGCGCGCAGCAGACCGTCCGTGCCCGAGCCACTCCCGGCCCTGCCGGGATTCGCCGGCCGGTCGCTGGCTGCCATGCAATCCTCCGGGGGGACGAAACCGCGCTTCTGAGCGGTTGAGTCTACCGGCGTGCCCTGGACCGACCCGATGACTCCGCGCGATGGGCCGGGAGCACATGGAGCGCCTCCCCGATATTCGCCACCTCAAGCACCCGCATGCCGGCCGGCACCTCGCCCGAGTCCGTCGGCACCAGGGCGTGGCCGAAGCCGAGCCGGGACGCCTCGGCGAGCCGCCGCTGCACGCCCGTGACCCGCCGCACCTCGCCGGCCAGCCCGACCTCGCCGATGGCGACCAGGTTCTGCGGGAGCGGTGTGCCGCTGGCGGCGCTGGCCAGGGCCAGGGCGACCGCCAGATCCGCGGCCGGCTCGGAGAGCCGCACGCCGCCCACCGTGGCGGTGTAGATGTCGTTCTTGCCCAGGGCTGATATCTGGCCGCGCTGTTCGAGGACGGCCAGCATCATCGACACCCGGGACGTCTCAAGCCCCGACGTGGTGCGCCGGGGGGACGGGATCTGGCTGTCGACCGTCAGCGACTGCACCTCGGCGACCAGCGGACGGCGCCCCTCCAGCGTGACCGTGAGGCAGGTGCCGGGGACCGGCTCGTCCCGGCGGGTGAGGAAGAGGCCCGACGGGTCGGCGAGCGAGGTGATGCCCTCGTCGTGCAGCTCGAAGCAGCCCACCTCGTCCGTGGCGCCGTAGCGGTTCTTCACACCGCGCACCAGCCGCAGCCGGGCGTGTCGGTCGCCCTCGAAGTGCAGCACCACATCCACCAGATGCTCCAGCAGCCGGGGCCCCGCGATGGCGCCGTCCTTGGTGACATGGCCGACCAGCACCGTGGACATGCCGCGCTCCTTGGAGGCCCGGATCAGCGCCCCGGCGACCTCCCGGACCTGCGCCATCCCGCCGGGCGCGCCGTCCACCTCGCCCGAGGCGACCGTCTGCACCGAGTCCAGCACCAGCAGGGACGGCTTCACCGCGTCCAACTGGCCGAGCACCGAGGCCAGATCCGTCTCGGCGGCGAGATAGAGATCGTCCGCCAGCGCGCCGATCCGATCGGCCCGCATCCGGACCTGGCCCGCCGACTCCTCGCCCGTGATGTACAGCGTGCGGTGCGAATCGGAGGCCGCCTTGGCCGCCACGTCCAGCAGCAGCGTGGATTTGCCGACGCCCGGCTCGCCGGCGAGCAGCACCACGGCGCCCGGCACCAGCCCGCCGCCCAGCACCCGGTCCAGCTCGGGGACGCCCGTGGAGCGGGCCGCCACCGCCGCGCCGTCCACCTGCCCGATCGGCAGCGCGGGCGAGGCCACCCGGGCCGCCGGGACGGTGCGCACCGCCGGGGTGCCGCCGACCTCCTCGACCGTGCCCCAGGCGTGACACTCGGGGCAGCGGCCCAGCCACTTCCCCGTGGACCAGCCACATTCGCTACAGCGGTACGCCGGGCGGTCTGTTTTTCGAGCCATGGGCGGAACGCTACCGCCGCCCACTGACACCCCGCCGACAGTCGACGCCCCGTCAGGGGCCACGATCGTCACCCGTTGGGGGGAACCTGGGGCGCCTCGCTCCGCCGGGTGGCCCCCGGGCGCCTACCGTCACCGGGTGATGACCAGCTGCCGCGCACAGCCCTCCCCAGTCGCCGGGAGGAGCCCCCAGCACGCCACCGCACACGGTCCGTTCTCCCGGCGCGCCGCGCGCCCGGCGGCCTATGCGGACGCCAGCCTCGACGGGCTGTTCACCTACTGCCTGTCCATCATGTGCGAGCACGACGCGGCCATCGCGGCGCTCGGCGAGGCGTTGGCGCTGGCCGAGCGGCAGCACGAACGGGGCCGGCGCCCGGGGGAGCCCGCGCTGTCGCGCCCCTGGCTCTACGCGCTGGCGCGCTGGTGCTGTCTGCGCCGGCTCGCGCTCCAGCGCGAGCGGCGGCAGGAGGGCGGCCCGCCCGGCCCGCGCGCCGTCGGCGAGGACGCCCAGCGGCGGCGGGAGTTGGCGCAGCTGGCCTGGCCCGAGGCGGCCGGCACCACGGCCGAGCAGCGGGAGGCGTTGGAGCTGGCGGCCCGGCATCGGCTCTCGCCGGCCGAGGTGGCCCGGGTGCTGCGGCTGGCGGACGAGGCGGCGCACGCGCTGCTGACCACCGCCCGCTGCGAGGTGGAGCGCACCAGGGCGGCGCTCGCCGCCGTCGATTCGGCGCGCTGCCCCGCCGTCGCCACGCTCTCCGGCGACGACCGGCGGATGCTGCTGGGGCCGCGACTGCGGCGGGAGCTGGTGCGCCATGTGGACGAGTGCCCGGCCTGCCGGCTGGTGGCGCAGCGTGCCATGGCGGGCCTGGGGTGGCCGGGCACGGCGCCCACCGCGGGGCCCCGGCTGGCGGTGGTGAGCGCGCCGCGTCCGCTGGTGCACGCGGCCCGGCTCGCGGTGCTCCGCGCGCGCTCCCAACCGAGCCCGCGCTGGGACAGGTTGGGCTTTCCCGTGCCGGAGAAGGACCGTGTCGCGCGCCGGGAGCGGCTGCGCGGCCGCGCCGTCACGGGCACGGTGGTGGCCACGGTGCTGGCGGCGCCGGTGCTGGCCCTGTGGGCGGCGTATCGGGGTGCGCCGGTGACGGGGGAGGCGGCCGGGCTCGAAGGGATGTCGGCCAGCGTGCCCGACGAGCCGGCCGAGCGCGCGAGGGACGGCGATCGGCAGCCCGCCGGCGAGCGCGCCGGCCGGGGCGCGCCGCCGCCGGCGGACGAGCCGGCGCGCGACGGGGCGGTCGCGCCGGGCGGTGCGGAAGCCGAGCCGTCCGCCGACGAGGGGGCCGCCTCGGCCGCTCCCGAGGCGGACGAGCCGGCCGCCCCGGCCCCCGGGCAGCTCGCGGTCGAGGCGGTGACGACGGAGTCGGGCACGCTGATCACGTTGACGGTCTCCGGTGGCGCGCCGGTGAGTTGGACGGCGGAGAGCGATGTCGGCTGGCTGCTGCTCGGCCGTTCCTCGGGCACCCTGTGGCCGGGCGAGACTCTGGTGATCGAGGTGCTGGTGGATCGGGCGCGGCAGCCGGCGGGGCCCTGGCAGGGGCGGATCAGCATCGAGCCCGGCGCCATGGTGGTCACCGTGGACGGCGTCGGGGACGTTCCCGGTGGGGAGGAGCCGCCGCCGGGACCTGGCGAGCCCGAGCCGGAGGATCCCGGCCAGCCGGGGGAGGAGCCCGATCCGGGGGAGCCCGATCCGGCCCAGGAGCCGGCGCCCAGGGCGCGTTAGCCGAGGGCGGACGGCTCGCCCGGCCCGTGGGGCTCGCCCGGCTCGCCGAAGAGGTGGTACTGCACGACGGGCGCCAGCCGGCGGATCAGCTCCTCGTTCTCCGTGCCGGCCAGCGGTTCGAGGCGCAGCACATGGCGGGCCAGCATCACGCCGACCAGCTGGGTGGCGGCCAGTTCGGCGCGCAGTTCGGCGTCGGGCACGGTGAGTTGGCCGGCCAGTTCGGCGAGTATCCGCCGGGTGAGGAGCCGTCGGAAGATCGCGGCGGCGGTCTCGTTGTTCATCGCCGATCGGAGCACGGCCAACAGCGGTCCCCGACTGGTCGGGTTCTGCCAGATGCCGAAGAACATCCGGGTGAAGCGTTCCCCGAAGTCCGCCGGCCCGCCCGCACCGGAAATCCCGCCCGCACCGGGAACCCCGCCCGGTCCCGAAACCCCGCCCGACTCGTTCGGCGCGCCCGCCGCCCGCTGGTCGGCCAGCCCCCGAGCGGCCGGTTCGATGGCGTCGACCACGGCGGCGGCGAAGACCTGTTCCTTGGTGCCGTAGTAGTGGTGGACCAGCGCCGGGTTGACGTCGGCGCCGCGCGCGATGGCGCGGATCGACGCCCGGTCGTAGCCGCGCGCCGCGAACTCCTCGCGCGCCGAGGCCAGAATGCGCTCCCGGGCGGCGGGTGTGCCGTCGTTCTGTTCCGCGCGGGAGGGACGGCCCCGGCGGCGCGGGGCCGTGGGGCTCATCGGGCCGGTTCCTCGTCGGCCGGCGCCGGGCTCGAACCGGCCAGGTGGAGGCGGATGAAGGCCAGCGTCGCGGCGAGATCGGCTTCGCGTTCCCGCGCGGAGACCGCCCGCCGGGTGTTGATCTCGGCGACCACATGCCCCCGGTAGCCGCCGGCGGCCAGCCGTTCGAGCACCGGGCCGCACGGCTGGGCGCCGCGCCCGGGGACCAGATGTTCGTCCTTGCCGGAGCCCGAGCCGTCGCCCATGTGCACATGGGCCAGCCGGTCGCCCATCAGCTCGGCCATCGCCAGGGCGTCGCCACGGGCGGTGGCGGCGTGCGAGACGTCCAGCGTGAACGCCGGGTAGTCCTCCTCGGTCGGGTCCCAACCGGGCGCGTAGGCAAGCATTTCGCGGTCGCGGTAGCGCCACGGGTACATGTTCTCCACCGCGAAGCGCACTCCGCTCTCGTCGTGCAGTCGCCGGATGCCGTCGACAAAGCCCCGCGCGTAGGCGCGTTGCCAGCGGAACGGGGGGTGCACCACCACGGTGTCGGCGCCGAGGCGTTCGGCGGCGGCGCGCGCGGTGGTCAGCTTGCGCCACGGGTCGGTCGACCAGACGCGTTGGGTGACCAGCAGACAGGGCGCGTGCACGGCCAGCACCGGCATCCGGTGCTCGTCGGAGAGCCGGCGCAGCGCCTCCACGTCCTGGCTCACCGGGTCAGTCCACACCATGACCTCGACGCCGTCGTAGCCCAGCCTGCCGGCTATCTCGAAGGCCGCGGCCGTGTTCTCCGGGTAGACGGAGGCCGTCGAGAGCCCGACCTTCGCCGTCCCGGCAGGTACCTGATCTGCCACGGCGACCAGCCTACGCGCCGCCCGGCCGACGGCGGCTTGACCACGGGCCGGCGGCGGGCGAATAATTAAACGCATGATTAATAAAATCGAGCAGGGGCGGGACGAGCCGCCCGGGCCCGCCGTCCTGGCCGCCGGCCTGAACGTGCGACGCGGCGATCGACAGGTGCTGCGCGGGCTGGACTTCGCGGTGCGCGCCGGCGAGGTCACCGGCCTGTTGGGCCCGTCGGGCTGTGGCAAGACCACTTTGATGCGGGCCGTCGTCGGCGCCCAGGACCGGGTCGGCGGCACCCTGGAGGTCCTCGGCCGGCCCGCCGGCCGGGCCGAGCTGCGGCCCCGCATCGGCTATGTCACCCAGGCCCCTTCCGTCTATCCGGACCTGACGGTCCGGCAGAACCTCGACTACTTCGCCGCGATCCTGGGGCTGGCGCGCGGCGCCCGGCGGGACGAGGTGGGCCGGGTGCTCGCCGACGTCGATCTGACCGGGCACTCCGACGCGTTGGCCGGCAACCTCTCCGGCGGTCAGCGCTCCCGGGTCTCGCTGGCCGCCGCCCTGCTCGGCACCCCCGAGCTGCTGGTGCTGGACGAGCCGACCGTCGGCCTCGACCCGGTGCTGCGCCGCTCGCTGTGGGCCCTCTTCCACCGGCTCGCCGCCGAACGCGGCACCACGCTGCTGATCTCCTCGCATGTGATGGACGAGGCCGACCGCTGCGACCGGCTGCTGCTGATGCGCGACGGCCGGCTGCTCGCCGACGGCACCCCCGACGAACTGCGCCGCCGCACCGGCGCCGACAGCGTGGAGGACGCCTTTCTGGCGCTGGTCGAGGCCGACCGCGACCGTACCGAGCCGACCGGGGAGCCCCGACGATGAGCCTCAGCCGTACCCTCGCCACCACCCGCCGGGTGCTCGCCCAGCTGCGCCACGACCCGCGCACCATCGTGCTGTTGCTGGCGCTGCCCGTCCTGCTGCTGGTCCTGCTCCACTACGTCTTCGACGCCGACCCCGACCAGTTCGACTTCATCGGGTCGTCGCTGCTCGGCATCTTCCCGATGATCACAATGTTCCTGGTCACCTCGATCGCCACGCTTCGCGAACGCACCTCGGGCACCCTGGAACGGCTGCTGGTGATGCCGCTGGGCAAGGGCGATCTGATCGTCGGCTACGCCCTGGCGTTCGGCGTCTTCGCCGTGCTCCAGGCCACACTGGCCACCGGCGTCGCGCTGTTCCTGCTCGACCTCGACATCGCGGGATCGCCCTGGCTGCTGCTCGTCCTGGCGCTGCTCAACGCGCTGCTCGGCACCGCGCTCGGCCTGTTCGTCTCGGCGTTCGCCGCCACGGAGTTCCAGGCCGTGCAGTTCATGCCCGCGCTGATCTTCCCGCAGCTGCTGCTCTGCGGCCTCTTCGCGCCCAGGGACAGCATGCAGCCGGTGCTGGAGTACGCCTCCAACGTGCTGCCGCTGTCCTACTCCGTCGACGGGATGAACGAGGTGCTGCGCAGCGCCGAGGTCACCGGCGACTATGTGCGGGACGTCGTGGTGGTCAGCGCGGTGGCCGTCGGCGTCCTCGCGCTGGGCGCCGCCACGCTGCGCCGCCGCACCGCCTGACCGGCGCGCGTCAGGCCGTCCGCATCCGGTCCAGGCGGCGCAGGATGACCCCCTCGCGCAGGGCCCAGGGGCAGATCTCCAGGGACTCGACGCCGAACAGGTCCATCGCCGCCTCGGCCACCAGCGCCCCGGCCAGCAGCTGATGGGCCCGCCCCGGCGAGACCCCGGGCAGCTCCCGCCGCTCCGCCACCGGCAGCTCCGCCAGCTTCTGGCTCCACACCCGCAGATCCGCCCGGCCCAGCTCGCGCCGGGCGAACTGGCCCTCCGCCGAGCGGGCCGCGCCGGCGATCCTGGCCAGCTGCTTGAACGTCTTGGAGGTGGCCACCACCCGGTCCGGGGTGCCCAGCCGGCTGAACCGCCCGACCACGCCCGCCACCTGGGTCCGCACATCGCGGCGCAGCGCCCGCACATCCGCCGGCTCCGGCGGGTCGCCCGGCAGCCGGGCCGCCGTCAGCCGACCGGCGCCCAGCGGCAGCGAGACGGCCGCGTCCGGCGCCTCGTCCAGGCCGAAGGCGATCTCCAACGAGCCGCCGCCGATGTCGAACAGCAGCAGCCGACCGGCCGACCAGCCCAGCCAGCGCCGCGCCGCCAGAAACGTCAGCCGGGCCTCGTCCTCCCCGGAGAGCACCTGGAGCGCCACCCCCGTCTCGGCCGCCACCCGGGCGAGCACCCGGTCCGCGTTGCCCGCCTCGCGCACCGCCGAGGTGGCGAACGGCAGCAGATCCGCCACCCCGTGCTCCTCGGCCACCTCAAGCGCCTGGCCGACGGTGGCCACCAGCCGGTCGACGCCGGCCGGGCTGATCGCGCCGTCGTCGTCCAACAGTTCGGCGAGCCGCAGCTCCGCCTTGTGCGAGTAGGCGGCCAGCGGCCTGGCCCCGGGATGCGCGTCAACCACCAGTAGGTGAACCGTGTTGGAACCCACGTCGAGAACTCCGAGTCTCATGACCGTCAACGCTACCCCGCCCCTTACTCTGGGCGTTGTGGCGAAGACGAAGAGGGCGAAGCCGGGCAGAAGCTCCACCGCGGGCGAAGGGCGCGTAACGGCATGGGACGGCGCGGCCCGCCGTGCCGCCGGCGAGGAGGTCGAGCTCAACCACCCCAGAGCCTGGGTCGAGTTCCCCGACCCGTCCGACGCGGAGCAGGTGTTCCGCTGCGATCTCACCTGGCTGACCTCCCGCTGGAACTGCGTCTTCGGCCGGGGCTGCCAGGGCATCCAGCCGGACCGGGCCAGCGACGGCTGCTGCAGCCTGGGCGCGCACTTCTCCGACGAGGAGGACGAGCAGCGGGTCGCCGAGCATGTCGCCCGACTCACCCCGGAGAGCTGGCAGTTCCACGCCGAGGGCACCTCCCGCAAGGGCTGGGTCGAGCTGGACGAGGACGGCGAGCGCCGCACCCGCCGCCACCAGGGCGCCTGTGTGCTGCTCAACCGCCCGGGCTTCGCCGGCGGCGAGGGCTGCGCCCTGCACACCCTGGCGCTCGCCGAGGGGCGCGAACCGCTGGAGACCAAGCCCGACGTCTGCTGGCAGCTGCCGGTGCGCCGCACCTACGAGTGGGTGGAGCAGCCGGACGGCGAACAGCTGCTCTATGTCTCCATCAGCGAGTACGACCGCAGGGGCTGGGGCTCCGGCGGGCACGACCTGCACTGGTGGTGCACGGGGGCGCCGGCGGCGCACGGCGCCTCGGAACCGCTCTACCTCAGCTACCGCGCCGAGCTGGTCGAGCTGATGGGCAAGGCCGGGTACGACCAGCTGGTCGAGCTGTGCGAGGCCAGGCTCGCGGCGCTCGGCACGATCCCGCCGGGCGCCCGTCAACTGCCGCTGCTCGCTCCGCACCCCGCCGACCCGGTGGCCGCGCCCCCGGTGTGACCTGGCGGGTCCCCCCGGGCGGCCGTCTCGGATATCGGGAGGGCCGTCCCGGAAAGCGGGCGCGGGGCGTAGCCTCGGGTGGGTAGCCGCACGTCTCGCGAGGAGAGGCAACATCATGGGCAGCTTGAGGTCCCGCACCGTCACCCACGGCCGCAACATGGCGGGCGCCCGCGCCCTGCTCCGCGCCGCCGGGGTAGCCCGCGAGGACTTCGGCAAGCCGATCATCGCCGTGGCCAACAGCTTCACCGAGTTCGTCCCCGGACACACCCACCTCCAGCCGGTCGGCCGGATCGTCTCCGAGGCGATCAAGGAAGCCGGCGGGGTGCCCCGCGAGTTCAACACCATCGCCGTGGACGACGGCATCGCCATGGGCCACGGCGGGATGCTCTACTCCCTGCCGTCCCGGGACCTGATCGCCGACTCCGTCGAGTACATGGTCGAGGCGCACTGCGCCGACGCGCTGATCTGCATCTCCAACTGCGACAAGATCACGCCGGGGATGCTGATGGCCGCGATGCGGCTCAACATCCCGACGGTCTTCGTCTCCGGCGGCCCGATGGAGTCCGGCACCGCCACCCTGGTCGATGGCACGGTCCGCAAGCTGGACCTGATCAGCGCCATGTCGGAGGCGGCCAACAGCTCCGTCTCCGACGAGGACATGGCCAGGATCGAGGAGAACGCCTGCCCCACCTGCGGCTCCTGTTCCGGCATGTTCACGGCCAACTCGATGAACTGCCTCACCGAGGCCATCGGCCTCTCCCTGCCGGGCAACGGCTCGCTGCTGGCCACCCACACCGCCCGCCGCGCGCTCTACGAGGACGCCGGCCGCGCCGTGGTGGAGATCACCCGCCGCTTCTACGAGGACGACGACGCCACGGTGCTGCCGCGCGCGATCGGCTCCCGGGCGGCGTTCCGGAACGCGATGGCCCTGGACATCGCCATGGGCGGCTCGACCAACACGATCCTGCATCTGCTGGCCGCCGCCCAGGAGGCCGGCCTGGACTTCGGGCTGAAGGAGATCGACGCGCTCTCCCGGCAGCTGCCCTGCCTCTCCAAGGTGGCCCCCAACGGCAGCTACTACATGGAGGACGTGCACCGGGCCGGCGGCATCCCGGCCATCCTGGGCGAGATGTACCGCGCCGGGCTGCTCGACGAGGACGTGCACACCGTGCACAGCGACTCGCTCGCCGACTGGCTGAAGTCCTGGGACATCAGGGGCGGTTCCCCCTCGCCCGAGGCGGTGGAGCTGTTCCACGCGGCGCCTGGCTGTGTCCGCTCCGCCGAGGCGTTCTCCCAGTCCGAGCGCTGGGACACCCTGGACACCGACGCCGAGGGCGGCTGCATCCGCGATGTGGCGCACGCCTACTCGGCGGAGGGCGGCCTCGGCGTGCTCTACGGCAACCTCGCCGAGGACGGCTGCGTGGTGAAGACGGCCGGCGTCGACGAGTCGATCTGGACGTTCGAGGGCCCGGCCGTGGTGGTCGAGTCCCAGGAGGAGGCCGTGGAGGCCATCCTCACCAAGCGGGTCAAGGAGGGCGACGTGGTCGTCGTCCGCTACGAGGGCCCCAGGGGCGGCCCCGGGATGCAGGAGATGCTCTACCCGACCTCCTACCTCAAGGGCCGCGGCCTGGGCGCCAAGTGCGCGCTGATCACGGACGGCCGGTTCTCCGGCGGCACGTCGGGCCTCTCGCTCGGCCATGTCTCGCCCGAGGCGGCGGCAGGCGGCACCATCGCGCTGGTCCGCGACGGCGACCGGATCCGTATCGACATCCCCAACCGCTCCATCGAACTCAAGGTCTCCGACGAGGAGTTGGCCGCCCGCCGCGCCGAGCTCGGCGGCCGGTACGCGCCCGTGCAGCGGGAGCGCAAGGTCTCGCTGGCGCTGCGCGCCTACGCCGCGATGGCCACCAGCGCGGACAAGGGCGCGGTCCGGGACATCACCAAGCTGGAGGGCTGACGCCCACCCGAGCCACGCGCCGTGGGGGCGCCTCACCGGCCTTCGGGCGGGCGAGGCGCCCCCACGCGCAAGCGGGGCCCTAGTCGGTCGGTTCCAGGGGTGTGGCGTAGAGGGTGTTGCCCAGGGTGGGGACGAAGGCGATGCCGTCGCCGATGGCCGGGGCCGGGGTGGAGCCGCCGCTGCCGACGCCCGGGGTTCCGGGATGGGGCTCGCCGACGGTCAGCGGGCTGCCGTCGGCGGCCGAGATCCGGTGCAGCGCGCCCCGCGCGTCGGAGAGATACAGCACGTCGTCGACCACCGCGGGCAGCGACGCCGTCTCGGCGGCCGTCGCCACCGTCCACAGCACTTCGCCCGCGGCCGGGTCGACGGCGATCAGCGTGCCGCCCATGGTGGAAGCGTAGAGCACCCCGTCCGCCAGTACCGTCCGCGGCTCGGTCGCCTCCGGCAGTTCGACGGACGACCACTCCCGGCTGGTCAGATCCAGCCGGTACAGCCGGTTGATCACCGGAATATCCGGATCCCACTCCTCGAAGTACGCGGCCTCCTCGTCCATGCCCACCGGGTTCAGCATCCCCAGCGCCTCGACCGGCGGCGAAACCGACGTCGGCCACACCGGCACGCCGGCGGAGGAGAGCAGGGTGACCAGCGGGTCCTGGCCCGACTCGTCCTCCCTGGTGACGGCCAGGAAACGGTCGCCCGCCGCCCCGCCGGACAGCAGATCGGTGACATAGCGGCCCGGGCTCTCCCAACGCCCCAGCGGCTCGGGCGAGTCCACCGCGTAGAAGCGCACCGTGCTGTCGCCGTTGCGCAGCGCGACGGACCGTTCGCCGGCCGCCAGCAGATCGCCCAGCTCGGGGGCGTCGATCTCCCAGAGCGGCTCCCCGCTGTCCGGATCCAACGCCGCCAGGCCGGTCTCCGACTGGGTGATCACCACATCGCCCACCAGCGCGGCGCCGGGGCCCAGCACACCGGTGCGCGGCCCGCGATGCACCCAGCGCTCCGAGCCGTCCGCGTCGAGCAGTATCGTCAGCCGGCCGGCGGCCGAGCACAGCACCCGCCGTTCGGGCGCCGACTCGCAGCGGACGCCGTCCGTCGTCACGTCCTCGATGCCCCAGTCGTAGAGGTCGACCTCCCAGGGAGCGAACTCCGCCGCCGGGTCCTCGGCCGGCTGCTCCGCCGTGGGCCGGTCGTCGCCGCCGTCGGCGCCGTCGTCGCCCGTGGCGTTCAACAGGCCGACCGTGGCCACCGCACCGACCGTCGCCAGGGCCACCGCGGCCAGCGCCAGCCGGCGCCCGCGCCGGCGCGGACGGCGCCCGGCCGCGGTGGGCGCGCTCTCGTCCGCGCCCCCGCGCTCCCCCGTGTCCCGCTCCTGCCGGCCGGACTGCCAGACCTGCGAGGACCGCACCACGGCGGCCTGCGCCCTGGTGTCGGCGAAGGCCGCCATCCGCAGCACGGCCGCCACCTCGGGCCGTTGCGCCGGATCCTTGGCCAGACAGAGGCCGACCAGCCCCCGCAACGAGTCCGGCACATCGGAGAGATCCGGCTCCTCGTGCACCACCCGGTAGGCCACGGCCAGCGGATCGCCGCCGGGCAGCCGGCCGGCCTCGAACGGGCTGTGCCCGGTCACGGCGAAGGCCACCACGGCGCCCAGCGCGAACACGTCGGCCGCCTCCGTCACCTCCCCGTCGCCCGTCAGCTGCTCGGGCGCCATGAACGGCGGCGAGCCCAGCACGGCGCCGTCCTCGGTGAGGCGGTGGCTGTCGGCCAGGGCCCGGGAGATGCCGAAGTCGATCACCCGCACGCCGTCCTCGGCCAGCAGTACGTTGCCCGGCTTCAGATCCCGGTGCACCAGGCCGCAGCGGTGGATGTCCAGCAGCGCCTCGGCCAGCTCGGCGCCCACCCCGGCCGCCTCCCGCGCGGTCAACGGGCCCTCGCGGTCTATCCGTTCGGTGAGCGAGCCACCCGGCACATAGAGCGTCGCCAACCAGGGCGGATCGCCGTCCGGGTCCGCGTCCACGACCGGCGCGGTGAAGGCGCCGCTCACCCGCCGGGCCGCCGCCACCTCGCGCCGGAACCTGGCCCTGAAGTCCTCGCTCTCCGCGTACTCGCGGCGAATGACCTTGATCGCCACCTGCCGCCCGGCGACCGTGCGCGCCAGATGGACGACGCCCATCCCGCCGCTGCCGAGACGCCGTTCCAGCACATAGGCGCCGATGCGCGCGGGCGCGCTCTCACCACCACCGTCCGTCATGGTGACTCCCCCCGAAGTGGCCTGATGCCCGTTGTCGTACGTGGTACGTCGGTCTGTCGCGGTTCCGCCGGGGAACAGCGTACTGGCGTGGGTGGGGTGAACTCCGCCCGAGCCGGCGGAGATAATCGACCACATGTCCAAGTCTGCGCAGCCCGCTCAGCCCACGTCCGCGTCCGACCGCGCGCCCGTGTCCGAGGACGCGCCGCGCCCCGAGCCGATCAGGTTCTACGGCACCAGCTGGGTGGACCGCTCCCGCGGCTACCTGCTGCGCCGGGTGGCGCTGACGGTCGGCGGCGCCGCGCTCACGGCCGCCGGGGCGCTGGTGCTGATCGTCGGCTACGGCGGGCTCACCGGCGTGGAGACGCCGGGCTGGCTGGGCGTCCTGGTGATCCTCGCCTTCGCCATCTGCACCGTGCTCGCCTTCAGCCGCCAGTGGCTCCGCTTCACCAGGCCCCAACCCGACAGCCAGGTCGACGAGTCGGCGTTCCGCAGCATCAACGTGGTCGGTTTCCTCGGGGTGTTGCTCGCCTACTCGCTGCGCAGCGCCGTGGAGGCGCCGGGCGAACGGCTGGCGCGGGCCGAGTACGAGGCAGCCCTGGCGCGGCACCGCAGGCTGGTCGGCAAGCGCTCCCGCAACCCGGCGCGACGCCGTAAGGGACGGTCCTGACGTAAGGGACGGTCCTGACGCCACCCCGCAGGGGCCGGGGCCCGGGCCTCAGGGGCGGCTCAGGGTTCCCCCTTAGCCGCCCCTTGCATGTGTCAGTTTTTCTTGACGCACCTCTCGCCGCGCTGGAACGCTGCGAGCACGAACACGGAACGAGACGAGTGGACGACCTGGCCGGCGGCCACGGTGCCGAGGAGGAAGGCGTGCGAGAGAACGCCGACGCCGCCCCCGAAGGCGACCATCTGCTGAAGGTGCTCGCCGCCCTCAGCAACCCGCACCGGCTGCGGATCATCGCCTCCCTCGTCCGGGAGCGGAACTACGTCAGCCGGCTGGCCAGGGAGACCGGCATCAGCCGCCCCCTGCTGCACATGCACCTGCAGCGCCTTGAGGCGGCCGGGCTCGTCGTCGGCTCACTGGAGCTCTCGGCCGAGGGCAAGGCCATGAGGTTCTACGAAGTCACCGCGTTCGTATACCAGTTGAGCCCGGAGAGCATCGCCGGGGCGGTCGCGACACTCAGCCCGGCCGTGCAGAGAGAGGAAACGCAGTGAACGACCTTCCAGTCGCCCAGGACGTGGACGCCGCCGGCGTCTGGGCGGCGGCCCTCGGCACGGGCGGCGTGTTCGTCCTGATGATCGTCGTCGTCTGGCAGGTCGCCGCCACCTGGCGGGCCAGAATGCTCGCCACCCGCGAGGAGGAGTACAAGCGGCTGAGCGTCAAGTACGCCGACCTGCTTGAGGACAACACCGAGATCCTCCGCCGCTACAGCGACGAGCTGGCCGAGACCCGCAAGTCCCTCCGCTCGATGGAACGCATGATGCGCGAGGTCGACTGACCCCGGCCCGTCCGCTCGTCCATCCGCAACCGACAGGGAGTTCTCATGCACACGCTGCACCGACTGGTCCGGCTCCTGCGGCCCGGGCCACCCAAGGGCCAGTACGACAACGACGGTTTCCCCAGGGAGCACCCCCGCACCCGGGACAGCTCCACGCCCCGCGACCCTGGTGCCGGAGATGGCGGTGGGGAAGGCTGAGGCCCATGCGGACCACAGACTTCGCCAGCTCGTTCAACGCCGTCGCAGCCGAGTACGCCGCCGCCCGCCCCGACTACCCGCCCACCCACTACGACGCCGTCGAGGAACTGCTCGGCCGCCCACTGACCGGCCTGCGGGTGCTGGACGTCGGCGCCGGAACGGGCAAGGCCACCCGCGCCCTCGCCGAACGCGGCGCCCGGGTCACCGCCGTCGAACCGGGCGCCGAGATGGCCGCCCAACTACGGGCGGCCGGCCCGGGCGTCGGCCTGGTGCGCGGCAACGGCGACGCCCTGCCGTTCGCCGACTCCTCCGCCGACCTGATCACCTACGCCCAGGCATGGCACTGGACCCGCCCCGAGGTGGCCCTCCCCGAGGCCCTGCGGGTACTGCGCCCCGGCGGCGCGCTGGCCCTCTGGTGGAACCGCCCCGATCTGACGGTGCCCTGGCTCGACGAACAGGCCGCGCGGCTCAAGGAAGCGCTGCCCTCGCACCATGTCGGCGACATCACCAGAACCGTCGCCGGCCACCTCACCGCCCTGGAACCCGCGCTCCGCCCCGTCTACCGCGAGACGTCCTGGCAACGGACCGTCCCGCTGGCCACCCACCTCGCCAACCTCGCCACCCACTCCTCGTTCGCCGTCCTCGACCCCGAGGAGACCCGGCCGGTGCTGGCCAGGGAGGCGCAGATCGTCGGCGAGCTCTTCCCCGACGGCCGGATCGTCGAGCCCTACACCGTGCGACTCACCTTCCTGCCCAGGCCCGAACGGCTGACGCCCCGGGACGAGTGACCGAAACCCGGACGGCCGCGCGCCGCGCCCGGCACGGTGCGAGGATGACGGCGACCCTGGGGAACGCGCCGCCCCCCAGCCGTCACCGAGCCCCACCTGTCACCGAGCGCACGAAGCGGGAGAGCCACGCGATGTCCCGGAAGATCGCCGTCATCGGCACCGGAAAGATCGGCGAAGCGCTGCTGACCGGACTGTTGAAGGCCGGCAGAAGCCCGTCCGAGGTGCTGGTCACCGCCCGCCGCGCCGAACGTGCCCAGGAACTGCGCACCCGGCACGGCGTCACACCGGTCGACAACGCGGAGGCCGCCAAACTGGCCGACACGCTGATCCTCGCCGTCAAGCCACAGGACCTGCCGGCCCTGCTCGACGAACTCGCCCCGCACACCCCGGCCGACCGGCTGGTGATCAGCGCGGCGGCCGGCATCACCACGGCCTTCGTCGAGTCCCGTCTGACCCCCGGCACCCCGGTGGTGCGCGTCATGCCCAACACGCCGGCGCTCGTCGACGAGGGCATGTCGGTGATCTCCGGCGGCGGCCACGCCACCGAGGAACACCTGGCCCTCACCGAGGCGATCTTCGACGGCGTCGGCAAGACGCTGCGGCTCCCCGAGTCCCAACAGGACGCCGCCACCGCGCTCTCCGGCTCGGGCCCGGCCTACTTCTACTTCCTGGTCGAGGCCATGATCGACGCCGGCATCCTGCTCGGCCTGCCACGGGACAAGGCACACGAACTGATCGTCCAGGCCGCCGTCGGCGCGGCGGTGATGCTGCGCGACAGCGGCGAACACCCCGTCACCCTCCGCGAGGCGGTCACCTCCCCGGGCGGCACCACCATCAACGCCATCCGCGAACTGGAGAACCACGGCGTCCGCGCGGCCCTCCTGGCCGCCCTCGAAGCCGCCCGCGACCGCAGCCGCGAACTCGGCTCCGCCACGGCCAACTGACCACCGGCCGCCTCCGGCGGTTAGGCGACGGCGGGCGGTGCGGGGTGCGGCCTGCGGCTCCGGCGCTGCGCGCTGGTTGCCTCCGGCGGTTAGGCGACGGCGGGCGGTGCGGGTGGCGAGCTGCGTTGCGCGGGGCGGGGTGCGGCCTGCGGTTCCGGCGCTGCGCGCTGGTTGCCGCTGGCGGTTAGGCGACGGTGGGCGGTGCGGGTGGTGAGCTGCGTTCTGCGGGGTGGGGTGTGGCCTGCGGTTCCGGCGCTGCGCGCTGGTTGCCGCTGGCGGTTAGGCGACGGCGGGCGGTGCGGGTGGTGAGCTGCGTTGCGCGGGGCGGGGTGCGGCCTGCGGTTCCGGCGCCGCGCGCTGGTTGCCGCTGGCGGTTAGGCGACGGTGGGCGGTGCGGGTGGTGAGCTGCGTTCTGCGGGGTGGGGTGTGGCCTGTGGCTCCGGCGCTGCGCGCTGGTTGCCGCTGGCGGTCGGTGGCGTTGTGCAGACCGCGGTCGGCGAACAGGGCTCCGCCTCGCCGCAGGCGAACCGTCTCCGGCCGTGTGCGGTGTTGTGGCGGTCGGCGTGCCGTATGGGTCGTGTCCGGAACGCCGGCCCGGCGCCCGGCTGGCGTGCGGGGCACCGGCCCGGTCCGCAGCTGTGGCCCCCGCGTCAGCGCGGGCGCGCTCCCGCGCCAAGCGGCCGCCGCTTGGCCGCCGGCGCTCTGGGGCGAGGCGCGCGGCCCGGCCCGCGCGGGCCAAGCGCCCGTCGTGGCGGTGGGCTCAGGTGGGTGGGAGCCAGGCGTCGGTGCTGCGGTGGCGGTTCAGTTCGACGGATTGGAACTCGTCCTCGCCGGGGCTGCTCCGTGCGCCCAGCCGGCGCAGGGCCAGGGAGATCGGGCCGACCGCTTCGGGGTCGCCCGGGCCAGGGGGCGATTCCAGGGGGCCGAGGGCCAGTGCGCCGTCCGCCCAGACGGCCGCTCGTTGCTCGCCCGTGCCTGCGAAGTACTCGGCCTCCGCATAGGCGATGGGGCCGTGCGCCGACCACCGGGCGAGCAATTCGTCGAAGCCTCCCGGCAGCCGCCAGAAGCCCAGCGCGTCGGCGGGGCCGCCGTCCGTGACCGCGTCGAAGAGGTCGTCCGTCATCGGCACCAGCGACAGGCCCTGCCGCAGCGGCACCACCCGGGCCTCGGCGATGTCCCCCGTCGCGGCGCGCAGCAGCCCGTCGTCCGCGATCAGCGCGTGCAGTACATAGCCCACCCCGGACCTCCCCCGATCGGTCGGAGCACTCATCCTGCCCGATCGGTCGGCCGGGACCCGTACGGGCCCCGGCCGACCGGATCAGTCCGTCAGTCCGTGGCGATCGCGCGGAGCACGTTCATCCGGCCGGCGCGGAACGCCGGGAGGAGGGCGGCCACCAGGCCGACCACCGCCGCGCCGAGGAAGACCACACCCATCGTGGCCCACGGGATCTCCAGCACCCTGAAGCCCGTCGACTCCAGCACCCGCTGCGCGGTGATGCCCCAGGCGAGGCCGAGCCCCACCCCGAGGAGCGCGCCGAAGAGGGCGATCACCACGGATTCCAGGCGGATCATCCGGCGCAGCTGGCGGCGGGAGAGGCCGATGGCCCGCATCAGGCCGATCTCCCGGGTGCGTTCCACCACGGACAGGGCCAGGGTGTTCACCACGCCCAGGATGGCCACGATGATCGCCAGCGCCAGCAGTCCGTACACCAGGTTCAGCAACGAGCCGATCTCGTTCTCCAACTGCTCCTTGTAGTCGGCCTGGTTGGCCACGTCGTACTGCGGGAACGGCGCGAGCCGGTCCTGCAGCGCGGCGTAGGCCGCCGCCTCCTGGCCCTCCTTCGCCTTGGCGAACATCGCGAGGTTCAGCGGCATCCGGTCGCCAAGCTGCTCACGGGCGGTGTCGATGCCCAGATAGACAGCGCCCTGGTCGATCACGGTGTCCTCGGAGGTGATCGCCGCGACCGTCAGCTCGGTGGTGCCGCCCTCGACGAAGGCGACCTCCAGGGTGTCGCCCAGCGAGAGCCCGTGCCTGTCGGCCAGCCCCTCCGGCACGGCCATCGCACCGGGGCGGAACCCGTCCGCCAGCTCGCCCTCGATCGTCTCGAACCGCACGTCCTCGGCATAGGTGGGGGACGCGGCGATCAGCTCGCGGTCCTCGGCCGTGCCGTCCGGCGTGGTCACCGTCGCCCACACGCCGGTGTAGTCCGTGACATGTTCGAGCCCCGGGGTGCCCCGGACCGCCTCGACGGCCTCCGCCACGAACGGCTGGCCGAAGCTGTCCACGATGAAGTCGGTGCCGACCGTGCGGTCCAACTGGTCGGAGGCCGAGGCCACCACCGAGGAGCCCACCACCGAGAGCCCGCTGACCAGCGCGAGGCCGATCATCAACGCGCCGGCGGTCGCCCCCGTGCGCCGGGGATTGCGCCGCGCGTTGCGCCCGGCGAGTCGGCCGACGGAGCCGAACACCCCCAGCAGCAGCGCGTTCAGCACCCGCACCACCCAGGACGCCAGCAGCGGCGCCACCACCACGGCTCCCAGCAGCGTGCCCAGCAGCCCCAACGCCAGCAACGAGCCGCCGTCCGACGCCTCGTCGGCGCTCGCCGCGGCCACCAGTGCGGTGCCACCGGCGGCCGTCAGCAGCAGTCCCACCGTGGCGCGGATCCGGCCGGCGCGGGCGTCGCCGGGGGTGCCGGCCTCCCGCAGCGCCGCCATCGGCGACACCCGGCTGGCCCGCCGCGCCGGCAGCCAGGCCGCGACCAACGTGGCCAGCACGCCGACCAGCATGCCCACCACCGGCGTGGTCGCGGTCACCGTCAACTCGCTGCCCTCGATATTCACCCCCATCCCGCTCATCGCCGCCATCAGCAGCATGGCAAGACCGATCCCCGCCCCCACGCCGATCGCCGAGCCGACCACACCCAGCAGCAGGGCCTCGATCAGCACGGAGCGGTTGACCTGGCGGCGGCTGGTGCCGATGGCGCGCATCAGGCCGATCTCGCGGGTGCGCTGGGCGACCAGCATCGAGAAGGTGTTGACGATCAGGAAGATCCCCACCAGCGTGGCGATGCCGGCGAAGCCCAACATCGCGTAGCGCAGCACGTCCAGGAACCCGACGTCCTTCATGGCCTCGTCGCGGTTCTCCGCGCGGGTGTTGATCTCGTAGCCGGCGCCGAGATCGTCGGCGATCCGCTGCCGCAGCTCCTCGTCGCCCACCCCGGCCGCCGCGTCGACCTGGATCGAGCTGACCGCCTCGGCGTCGCCGAGCAACGCGCCGCGCGCGGCCTCGGGCTCGAACAGCAGATAGGCGACGCCCGGGTTGCTGCCCTGGAACTCGACCAGCCCGCTGACCGTCACCGGATGGCTGCCCGTGACGGCCACCACGGTCAACGGGTCGCCGATCGCCACCCCGTGCCGGTCGGCGGTGTCCACGTCCACCAACACCTCGTCGGAGGCGCCCGGTTCACGGCCGGCGACCAGTTCCATCGAACGTTGCATCACCGGGCCCCAGTCGGCGCCCAACGTCGGCGCCCCGCTGTTGCCGCCCAGGCTCTCGTTCCCGGCGTCGACGACGGTGATCCCGTTCTGGGCCACCGTGCCTTCCGCCCAGGCCACGCCGTCCACCGACCGCACCTGGTCGATCAGCGACATGGCCACCGTCGGCTCCCGGCCGGTCGCCTGCGCGTGCTCCTCCTGCTCGGCCGCGACGGTCACATCCGAGGTGATCGAGCCGAAGAACCGCTCGAACGTCCTGTTCATCGTGTCGCTGAACACGAGGGTGCCGCAGACAAAGGCAACGGAGAGGATGATGGCCGTGGCCGAGAGGACCATGCGCCATTTGTGGGCATAGAAGCTGCGCAGTGAGGTTTTGAGGACGGTCACGAGGTGCGTCCCGTCTGCTTGTCACGGCCGTCGAAGTTGCGCATGCGGTCCAGGACGCGGTCGGCCGTGGGGTCGCGCATCTCGTCGACGACGCGGCCGTCGGCGAGGAAGATGATGCGGTTGGCGTAGGCGGCGGCGACGGGGTCGTGGGTGACCATGACGATGGTCTGGCCGAGGTCGTCGACGGAGCGGCGCAGGAAGTCGAGGACTTCGGCGCCGGCGCGGGAGTCGAGGTTTCCGGTGGGTTCGTCGCCGAAGATGATGTCGGGGCGGGCGGCCAGCGCGCGGGCGACGGCGACGCGCTGCTGCTGTCCGCCGGAGAGCTGGTTGGGGCGGTGCTTGAGGCGTTCGCCCAGGCCCACGGTGGCCACCACACGGTCCAGCCACTCACGGTCGGGCTTGCGGCCGGCGATGTCCATCGGGAGCGTGATGTTCTCGATGGCGTTGAGCGTGGGCAGCAGGTTGAACGCCTGGAAGATGAACCCGATGTGGTCCCGCCGCAGCTGGGTCAGCTTCTTGTCCTTCAGACCGGTGACCTCGCTGTCCCCGATCCATATCCGCCCGCTGGTCACGGTGTCCAGACCGGCCAGACAGTGCATCAACGTCGACTTGCCCGACCCCGAAGGGCCCATGATCGCCGTGAACACCCCCCGCTCCACATCCACACTCACCCCGTCCAACGCCGCAACCCGCGTCTCGCCGACTCCATAGGACTTCACCACCGCGGCGGCCCGCGCCGCCACGGCCGGCCGCACCCCTCCGCCGTTCCCGATCCTCGGGTCCACTACCGCCGATGTCACCGAACTCGCCTCCGCTGGCCGCACACGTTGTTACCGCACGCAACACTGCCGTTCGGCGCGGCGACTCTCGATGGTGCGCATCGCCGTATCGGGGCGGGGGTTTACCCCACCCCGTCCTTCCCGCCAGCACCCACCCCGTCCTTCCCGCCAGCACCCGACCCGGCCTCGTTCCCGCCGGTCGCCGCCCCCGCCGTACCGGTCGCGTACATCCGGGCGATGACCTCCTCGATATCCGGTTCCCGCAGCGACAGGTCCACCAGCGGATAGGCCGCCGCCACCCGCGAGACCAGCGGCGCGGCGCTCGCGTCCGCGGGGAACGCCAGCCACTGCCGCGCCCCCTCGACCCGCACCACCCGGGCGCCCGCCACCTCGACCGGCGGCGACTCCCGCGCCAGGTCCACCACCAGCGTCCGCTCGCTCTGCCCGATCTCCCGCAGCCCGCCGAGCGCCCCGTCGTACATCAGCCGGCCATGGTCGATCACCATCACCCGCCGACAAAGCTGCTCGATATCGGTCAGATCATGAGTGGTGAGCAATACCGTCATGCCCTTCTCCGCATTGAGATCGCGCAGAAAGGCACGCACCTTGGTCTTGCTGACCACATCGAGCCCGATCGTCGGCTCGTCCAGATACAGCACCTCGGGATCGTGCAGCAGCGCCGCCGCGATATCCGCGCGCATCCGCTGCCCCAACGACAGCTGCCGCACCGGGACATCCAGCAGTTCGCCCAGCTCCAGCAGCTCCACGCAGCGATCGAGGTTCCGCCGGAACCGCGCCGAATCCACCTTGTACAGCCGGCGCACCAGGGCATAGGAGTCGCGCAGCGGCAGATCCCACCAGAGCGTGGTGCGCTGCCCGAACACCACACCGATCCGTCGGGTCAACGCCGTCCGATCCCGCGCCGGATCGATGCCGGCGACCCGCAGCCGCCCGCCGCTGGGCGTCAGAATGCCGGTCAGCATCTTGATCGTGGTGGACTTGCCGGCCCCGTTGGGCCCGATATAGCCCACCATCTCGCCCCGCCGCACCCCGAACGAGATCCCGTCCACCGCCCGCACCGCACGCCGGGTCCGACGCAGCCGACCGGCCCGTCGCCGCACCGTGAAGACCTTCTCCAACCGGTCGACTTCGATCAGTGTCTCGGTCATCTCCGCACCCCTGTTCTGCATCTCCGATCAACTCCCGGTACTGCGGTAGCTCCGAACCGCCGTCCGCCAGGCCAACGCCGCCACCCCGCACAGCGCGACCGCCACCACGGGCGACAACAGGTCCACCCACCCGGGCAGCCCCAGCGGATCGTCATGACCCACCAACCGCAGCACCGGAAGCCAGTTCACAAAGGCCAGCGGCACCACAAAGGTCACCCCGCGCACCAGGTCCCGGCCGAAGATCGTCGGCGGATAGCGCAGCAGCGTGTTGCCCCCATAGGTGAACGCGTTCTGCACCTGGGTCGCGTCCTGCGCCCAGAACTGGAACGCCGCCCCCAGGGTGAAGATCGCCCCGAAGATCACCGCGCCGGAGACCAGCGTCACCACCAGAAGGGCGAAGGACCCGACGGACCAGTCGACATCCACCCGGGGCAGCGCCCACGCCAGCACCGCGACGGCCTGCAGCACCCGCCCCATCCGCCGCAACTCGAACCGGTCCGCCGCCACCTGGACAAAGACCGACACCGGGCGCACCAGCAGTACGTCGAGCGAACCGTCCCTGATCCGGGCGCCGACCCGTTCCATATTGCCCAGCAGCAGATCGGCCACCCCCAGCGACAGGCTGGCACTGCCGTAGAGCAGCGCCATCTCGGGAAGACCGAAGCCGCCCAGGCTATCGATATGGCTAAACATCAGCAGGACAGCGACAAAATCCAGAAAGGTGATGGACACATTGGCGAGCGTCGTGATCACAAAGGAGGTCCGATAGGTCAACGACGAACGGATCCACATCCAGGCCACCAGCCCGAAGGCCCGCACTCCCTCAACCACCCTGAACCACCACCCTCCGCACGGCCACCGACTGGGCCCAGCGGCCGAGCGACAGCACCACCAGCGCCCAGCCCAGCTGGAACAGCAGCCCCGACAGCACGCCGACCCCGACCCGCCGCTCCAACAACACATCCGCCGGCACCTGCAACATCCCGGCCCATGGCAACCACCGCACCACCTCGCCGAACAGACCGGGGAAGACCGTCAGCGGCAGCAGCAACCCCGAGAAGAACGTCGCCAACACCACGCTCGTCGCGCTGATCCCCGCCCCGTCCAGCAGCCAGAACGCCGAGAGGCCCACCAGAAAACGCAGCGCGAAGCTGACCAGCAGGGCCAACCCCACCGACACCAGAAACAGCGCCCACACCAACGGATTCACCGGCAGCGCCAGCTCGAACGCCAACGCCCCCACCAGCATCGGCACCACCCCGCGCCCCAACAGCTGAACGGAGGCCCGCCCCAGATCCGAGGCGAGCCACCAGAACTGCAGGTCGGCGGGGCGATAGAGGTCGATGGCCACATCGCCGGTCCTGATCCGCTCCTGCAACTCCCCCTCCACCCCGCCGCCGAACAGCGCCACCGAGGCCAGCAGCGCTTGCCCCACCCATACAAAGGTCAGCGCCTGCGCCTCGTCGTAGCCCCCCAACCGGGGACGCTCGGACCACAGGGCGGTGAAGACATAGCTGAGGATGAAGCCGAAGACCGTGTTGGTGAAGACCCCCGCGGCGGTGGCGACCCGATAGGTGGCGTGACGCCGGAACCCGTATCCGGCGACGGTCAGGTAGAGCGCCGACCGGCGCATGGCCAACCCCTCCGCTTGCTCGGCACCATGAGTTCTCCCGGTTCCATTGGGCCGAAAAACCACAAAGACGCGCGAGTCTAGGGGAGTTGTCCCGGCACCGACCACGGGTTTCCCGGTGCCGCCGGACCCCCGACGACAGCCGCCGAACCCGCCCCCAGCCCGGGCACCAACGGGCTGCACCACCTGACCTGGCTCAACTTGACACTGCGGGAGCCGATCCGTAAGGTCCTTCGAGCTTGCCCGGAGATGAGCACACAGAACGCCGATTTGGATCGGCCGAAGTAATGCTCTACGGTTACGAGCACGCCGGAGGGCGAAAAGCTCAACTCCTCCCGACGGAGGTCAAGTTCGAGAAATCGAGCGTGATAGAGTCGGGGACACCGAAGGGAAAGCCCGGAGGGCCTTGGAAGAGGTTCGAAGGAAGCGTCCGTTCCTTGAGAACTCAACAGCGTGCCAAAAGTCAATGCCAGATTTTTGTTGTATTTTTGCGAGGATGTTCGAGCATCCTTCGTGAGATGCCTTTTGTAGACATTCACGGAGAGTTTGATCCTGGCTCAGGACGAACGCTGGCGGCGTGCTTAACACATGCAAGTCGAACGATGAACCGGTTTCGGCCGGGGATTAGTGGCGAACGGGTGAGTAACACGTGGGCAATCTGCCCTGCACTTTGGGATAAGCCCGGGAAACTGGGTCTAATACCGGATATGACCAACTGTCGCATGGTGGTTGGTGGAAAGCTTTTGCGGTGCAGGATGGGCCCGCGGCCTATCAGCTTGTTGGTGGGGTGATGGCCTACCAAGGCGACGACGGGTAGCCGGCCTGAGAGGGTGACCGGCCACACTGGGACTGAGACACGGCCCAGACTCCTACGGGAGGCAGCAGTGGGGAATATTGCACAATGGGCGCAAGCCTGATGCAGCGACGCCGCGTGAGGGATGACGGCCTTCGGGTTGTAAACCTCTTTCAGCAGGGAAGAAGCCTTGCCTTTTTGGGTGGGTGACGGTACTTGCAGAAGAAGCACCGGCTAACTACGTGCCAGCAGCCGCGGTAATACGTAGGGTGCAAGCGTTGTCCGGATTTATTGGGCGTAAAGAGCTCGTAGGCGGCG
>NZ_BBOM01000005.1:0-542097 GCF_000974485.1 Streptomyces sp. NBRC 109706
GCGGCAGGTCAAGAACCTGATCGTCACCGCGCCGGAAGGCGTCCGCACCATGCTGCGGCACCTGAAGGACAAGGACCTGCTGACCACCTGCGCGGGCTTCCGCCCGAGCCTGGACCAGGCCGGCGGTCCGCTCACCGCGACGAAGATCGCCCTTCGCTCTCTCGCCCGCCGCCACCGCGACCTGGGCCAGGAGATCGACGAACTGGACGAGCTGATAGCCCCGCTCACCCAGGAGATCAACCCGGCCCTGACCGAGCTGAACGGCGTCGGCCCGGACGTCGCCGGCCAGCTGCTGGTCACCGCGGGCGACAACCCCGACCGGCTCCGCTCGGAAGCGGCGTTCGCCATGCTCTGCGGCGTCGCCCCGCTGCCCGCGTCATCCGGCCGCACCCACCGCCACCGGCTCAACCGGGGCGGTGACCGGGCCGCGAACGCGGCCCTCTACCGGATCGTGCTCTGCCGCCTGCGCTGGGACCAGCGCACCAAGCAGTACATGGAGCGACGGACCAAGGAGGGCCTGTCCAAGAAGGAGATCATCCGCTGCCTCAAGCGGTTCGTCGCCCGCGAGGTCTACCACGTCCTGACCACCACGAACGCCACCGCACCGGCCCCGAATCACCTCGCAACCGCTGCTTGACATCCATAAGAGCATCCTTCCCGATCGGCGAAGCGGAACTCGCCCACTGGCGGACGCTCTTCGAGGAGCCCGACGCCGCCGAACTCGCCGGTGACGAGATCGGCGATCCACCCGCCGGCTGGACCGACTGGCCGGCCTGGGCCGTCACCCGCTGGCCCTCCCTCGCCTGAGCCCCAGCCCAAGCGGCGGGGGTCGGTGCGGCTAGTGCGCCGCGAGCCTCTCCACCAGCACGATGCCGCGCGCCAGCAACTCCCGTTCCTCGACGGTCAGCTCCGCCTCGATCGCCCGCGCCAGCCAGTCCGCCCGGCGCTCCCGTTCCTCCTCCAGCAGCGCCCGCCCCGCCGCGGAGAGCTCGACCAGGCTCTTGCGGCCGTCGGTCGGATGGGCGCGGCGGGTGATCAGCCCCTGCTCCATGAGCAGTCCGACGGCCCGGGCCATGGACTGCGGGCGCACCCGCTGGTCGGCCGCCAGCTCGCTGGTCGTCATCGCACCGCTGCGGTCCAGCGCGCCGAGAACGGCCACCTGGCCGAGCGGCATCTGGTCCTCACGCTTCACGCGCCGCGTGAGCTTTCCCATCGCGGTGCGCAGTTCGGCCGCGACATCGGCGGATTCCGGAAGGGGCATGCCGAATTTTAACGCCATACAAGTACACAGCAGGGCTGAACAGCACACCTGTCCAGCGCAACTGAACAGCAGAACTGCACAGCATTGCTGTAGAGTCTGTCGTGCCGGGTCCCCGCGTCACCGTCGCCGCAGCCGAGCCCGGCACCATGCGACAACGGGAGGACTCCCATGACCGCCATCACCTCCGTCATCGGCCGCAGCGTCCTCGACAGCAGGGGCAACCCCACCGTCGAGGTGGATGTGGAGCTGGCCGACGGATCCATCGGCCGGGCCGCGGTCCCCTCCGGCGCCTCGACCGGCGCCCGCGAGGCCGTCGAACTCCGCGACGGCGACCGGGCCCGCTGGCACGGCAAGGGCGTCGACCAGGCGGTGCACCACGTCAACACCGAGCTGGCGGCCGCCGTCACCGGCCGCGAGGCCGAGGACCAGGCCGGTCTCGACGCCGTCCTCGTCGCCACCGACGGCACCCCCACCAAGGCCAGGCTCGGCGCCAACGCGATCCTCGGCGTCTCCCTGGCCACCGCCAAGGCCGCGGCCGCCGCCCACCGCCTGCCGCTCTACCGCTACCTCGGCGGCTCCGACGCCCGGCTGCTGCCCGTGCCGATGATGAACATCGTCAACGGGGGCGCCCACGCCGACAATCCGCTCGACTTCCAGGAGTTCATGATCGCCCCGATCGGCGCCGACACCTTCGCCGAGGCCGTGCGAATGGGCTCCGAGATCTTCCACACCCTGCGCCGCGACCTCCTCGCCGCCGGCCACTCGACGGGCGTCGGCGACGAGGGCGGCTTCGCCCCCGCCCTGCGCACCGCCGAGGAGGCCCTGGACTTCGTGGTGGCCGCCGTCGAACGCACCGGCTACCGCCCCGGCACCGACATCGGCCTGGTCATGGACCCGGCATCGTCCGAGTTCTTCCACGACGGCACCTACGACTACACCGGCGAGGGAGTGCGCCGCAGCCCCGCCGAACACGCCGACTACCTGGTCAAGTTGATCGACGCCTACCCCGTCGTCTCCGTCGAGGACCCGATGGCCGAGGACGATCTGACGGGCTGGCGCGACCTGACCGCACGCGTCGGCGCCCGCTGCCAGCTCACCGGCGACGACGTGTTCTGCACCAACGAGACCATCCTGCGCGAGGGCATCGACTCCGGCATCGCCAACTCGGTCCTGGTGAAGGTCAACCAGATCGGCACCCTGACCGAGGCCCTGACCACCGTCAAGACCGCCCACCGGGCGGGCTACACCGTCGTCATGTCCCACCGCTCGGGCGAAACGGAGGACACGACCATCGCCGACCTCGCCGTGGCCACCGGCTGCGGCCAGATCAAAACGGGCTCCCTCTCCCGCTCCGACCGCACCGCCAAGTACAACCAACTCATCCGCATCGAGGAGCAGTTGGGCACCACCGCCCAGTACGCCGCCACCACCGCCCTCCACCGCTGAACCCACTCCCCTCGGCAGCGCCCGTCGCCGGACCACGGCACGGGCGTTCCGCCACGAACCGACCCGCTCGCCCGCCGTGGTGCCCGGCGGTGGCCCCGTTCAGTGCAGCAGGACGACCTTGCCGCGAGCGTGGCCGCCCGCGCTCAGTTCGTGGGCGGCCGCGACGTCGGCCAGGGGAAAGGTCCCCGCCACGGGGATGCGCAACCGCCCCTGTTCGGCCAGTTCGACGGCGATCGTCAGGCCGTGGGCCGCGACCGGATCGGGCGGGCCCAGGGGAATGCCCGGCAGGATGTGCGACATATGCACGCCATGGGCGGCAGCGGTGACATCCGCGACCGTCACCACCCGCGCCGGGTCGCCGGCGATGGCGACCAGATCGGGCAGGGCACCGCCCGCACAGTCGAACACCGCGTCCACCCCCGTCGGCGCGAGCGCCAGGACCCGTTCGACCAACCCCGGCCCATAGGTCGTCGGCTCCGCGCCGAGGGAGCGCAGAAAGTCGTGATTGCGCGCGCTCGCCGTGCCGATCACCCGCGCGTCGCGCACCGCCGCGAGCTGCGCCGCGACGGAACCCGTCCCGCCCGCCGCCCCGTTGACCAGCACGGTGTGCCCCGCACCCACCGCGAGCCGGTCCAGCACGCGGAACGACGTCTCGACGGCGCCCGTCGCACCGGCCGCCTCCGCCCAGCTCCACGCCGCCGGCTTCGGCGCCCAGAGGGCGAGGATCGCGTAGTCCGCGTTGGCGTCCTTGCGGGTGACCGCGGTCGCGCCGAACACCTCGTCCCCCACCCGGGTGCCGGTCACGCCCTCGCCCACCTCGTCCACCACCCCGGCGGCCTCGTAGCCGGTCCTGACCGGAAAGACCGCGGGCAACACCTCCCGCATCACCCCCGACCGGCTGTGCACCTCCCCCGGCGCCACACTCGACGCGCGCACGGCGACGCGGATCTCCCCCGGCCCCGCGTGCGGTTCCGGTTCCTCGACGATGCGGAGGACGCTGGGCGGGCCATACTCGGCGTACTGAACTGTTCTCATGCCGACGAACGTAGGCCGGCCGAACCGACCGCTGGCTAAAGTGAGAACATGCCGAGCGAAGTGCGTCAGTTGCGTTCGGACGCGGGCGACAACCGCGACCGCATCCTGACGGCCGCCCGACTGGCCTTCACCGCCGAGGGGTTCGCCGTCCCGGTCCGCGAGATCGCCCGCCGCGCCCGGGTCGGCACGGCCACCGTCTACCGGCGTTTCCCCACCAAACAGGCGCTGTTCAACGCCGCCTTCGCCGAGGACATGACCCTCTGCACGACGGCCGTCGACGAGGGCCTTGCCGCCCCCGACCCCTGGCAGGGCCTCTCCCTGGCGATCGAGAAGCTGGTGACCGCCTACGACGGCGACGCCCGGCTGCGCGCGATCCTCATGCGACTCTCCCGCCACGCCGAGTTCGCCGCCGCCCACGACCGGACGGTGCGCGGCCTGCTCGAACTGATCCGCCGCGCCAAGGCGAGCGGCGATCTCCGCCCGGACGTCGTCCTGGAGGACATCGTCCTCGCCATGCAGGCGAGCCACGGCGTCCGCGCGACCACCCCCACCGCCCAGGCCACGGCGACCCGCCGTCTCGCCGCACTGATCATCGCCTCCTTCCGCGCCACCCCCGACACGACTCCCCTCCCCCCGGCCGCACGGATGCCCATGCGCGCCTGAAACGGCGCCGGCCACGACGCGGCGAAGCGTGCGCGCACTCAACCCCCGCCCGCCGCCCGCCGCGCGACGAGCGGGAACGGCGCTCGCGAAAGACGCGTGATAGCGGGAAACGCTGTCCTGTCGACCACCACGGCACACAGCGACGCAGCACAGGGGGAACGACCGTGACAGACTCACCCGCCATGCCACCCGGCCCGCCCAACCCGCCCGGTTACGGGTATCCGCAGCCGCCGCAGCCGGGGTACGACCGGGCCTGGGCCGCCCACCAGGCCCAGCCCGCCGCCCCCTACGGACAGCCGGCCGCGCAGCCGTACGCCCCGCCCGGGGCGCAACCACGGTTCCCGGCGCAGCCGTACCCGCCGGCTCAGCAGCCATACGGCCACTCCCCGTACGCCCAACCTCCGTACGCCCAAGCCCCGTACCCCCAAGCCCCGTACGGGCAGCAGCAGTACCGGGGCGGCGGGCAGCCACCGGCGGAGCGGCCCTCGCCGGCCGTGCTGGTCGGGGTGACCTGCTGGCGGCTGGTGATCGCGTTCGCCGCGTACACCGGTTACCACGCCTTCGCCGAGGACACCGGACGGCCGATCGAATGCCTCAGGGAACTGAGCCCGCTGTCCAGCTTCGTCGCGATGTTCGTCTACCTCGCCCTGGCCGCCCATCCGTTCGTCACCGGTCTGCGCCGCCACGAGCCACGTTCCGGCTGGCTGCGCGGTTCCACCGCCATCGTGCTGCTGCTGGTGGCCATCGTCTGGGCAACCATGATGTCCGGCGACTACGAGGGCACCGCCTCGCTGTACACCCACCTGGTGACGCCCCTGCTGGTGCTCGCCGACTGGATGTTCGTCGGCCGTAGCCAGGCCACCGCACGCTGGTGGTACCCGCTGACCTGGACGGTGCCGCTGCTCGCCTACCTCGTCTTCATGATCCAGGCGGATGTGACCTCCTACAGCAGCTTTCTGGACCCCGACTCCGGCGACTTCCTCCCGATGTGCCTCGGCATGACCGCCGCCGTCATCGCCATGGGCTATGCCCTCCTCGGCATCGGCCGACTCAGAACCGCACTGTCCACCGACGCCACGGGAGGCCCCTGACCATCCGGCTCAAGAAACCGCCCCCGGCGGGCTGGGCTTGCGGCCGATGGCGAGCAGGTGGGAGCTGGCGGCGAGGAGTTCCGGGTAGGGCTCGGCCATCCGCGCGGCGGTCAGGGCGGCCTCGAAGAGCGGCGTGTCGGCGACACTGGCACCGGTGTCCTGCTCGGTCGCCTTGAGCATGGCCCAGGTCGGCCCCTCCACCCCGGAACCGTTCGGCGACATCGAGCCGCCGCGCGTGCCAAGCCCCGCCTCACAACGGACGCGATGGCGACGGCAGTGGGTGGCGCGGCGAACAGGTCAGAGGGGTTCTGCCCCGTGGGCAGTGGCAATGGCGTCGATGCGCTCGGCAAGGTCGAAGTCGGCGGCGGTGAGCCGGTTCCCGGCATCGTGGGTGGTAATGGCGAACCGGACCCGGTCCCACCGCAGATCGATGTCCGCATGGTGACCGATCAACCGCTCGATGTCCGCAACGTGCACGATCAACGCGACACCCCCGTGGTAGCGGATCCCGAACGAACGGCTGATTGTCTCCCCCTCCCGCCGCCACCCCGCCAACGACTCCAACCGAGACTCGACCTCCGCATCGGAGAGCACCACAGATACCTCCGCCATCTCAGTGCCCTTCCGCTTGTCAGGGTGCCCACCCATCATGACCAACCCACCGATGTGGACGCCATACGCTCTGTCAACGAACCGCCCCCGCCGTGGGCCCTCACCCCGGCGGGGTGGGCTTGCGGCCGATGGCGAGCAGGTGGGAGCTGGCGGCGAGGAGTTCCGGGTAGGGCTCGGCCATCCGCGCGGCGGTCAGGGCGGCCTCGAAGAGCGGCGTGTCGGCGACACTGGCACCGGTGTGCTGCTCGGTCGCCTTGAGCATGGCCCAGGTCGGCCCCTCCACCCCGAAGACCTCCGCATCGCGGAACCCGGCGTCCGCGATCTCCCGCACCAGGTCATAGGCGGAGTGGAAGTAGGCGGTGGTGAACCCCCGCTCCCCACCGTGCATCTGGGTCGCCAGCACGTCGGCGACGCTCTCCCGCACGCCGTCCCGCTGCAGATGCGCGTACGCGGTGTGCTCGAAGAGCGACGCGTAACGGTTGATCCCCGCCGCCGCGAGCAGACCACCGGGCCGCAGCACCCGCAACGCCTCGGCCAGGGCCCGCCGCCGATCGCCGGCCTCGGGCAGATGGTAGAGCGGGCCCAACAACAGCACCACGTCGAAAGACCCGTCGGCGACATCGAGCCGCCGCGCGTCACCAACCCCCGCCTCGCAGCCGGCGATACGACCGGCCTGCTCAACGTGACGCGGCACCGGATCGACCAACCGCACCTCGTACCCGTCCGCGAGCAACCACCGCGCATGCGTCCCCGGCCCACCGCCGACGTCCAACACCCGCACCGGCGGAGCCGGTAGAAACCGCCGCAGCAGCTCCTGCGTCCGCAACAACTCCAGCTTCCCATCCGCCGACGACGTCAACCGCTCGGCCTCACTGATGGTGGACTGGTAGAACCGGATCACTTCGGGCGCAACACGAGGAACCGTCCATTAGAAGTCTGCCCCGGAGCACGGCCGCGCGGTACTGCCCGACGTTCTGCCCGTCACGAACCGAACGGGAGTACCCCGTGGCGGGGTAAAAGGCGGTGATGGAAGAAGGCCCCCGGAACTCAAGAGGTACGGGCCCCACGTCGACTGCGCGACTATGAGGGAGAAGGATCCGACCGCCACGGGCGGGCGTTACGTTCCTCGGGTCGATCAACGGACGGAGTCACCGCGCCATGTCTGCCGCCAGCTTCGGAGAACGCCTCCAAGTCATCCGCAAACGCCGGGGTTTGACGCAGCGCGGGCTCGCCGACGAATCCGGAGTGAGTCTTTCCCTGATTCGCAAGCTTGAGCAGGGCGAGCGCACGGACACCCGTCTGGAAACGGCGCGAAAGCTCGCCGCCGCGTTGTCCGTACCGACCACCACGCTCATCGCCGCCGAAGCGGGTGACGCCGCTCCCGCACAGGGTGTGGAGGCGGAACGCTGGGCCGATGTCGGCTCCGCTCTTGCCGCCGGGCCGGATGAGGGTTCGGAGATCGAGGAATCTCCCACGGCCGCCGGCGTCGGCGGCGAACTGGACCGCGCCATCAGCTCCTACACCAGCGGGGACCTGGGTGCTCTGGCAACCGCGCTCCCCCGGCTGATCCGCGATGCCAACCTGCTGGCCGAGCAACACCCGGCGGCGGGCCGGATGCTGCGGATGGAAGTCCTCCAGATGACCGGCCGACTGATGACGCAGACGCGCAACTACGGAATCGCGGACACCGCCTTCGCAGCGGCGGAGCGGATCGCCCCCGACGAGTTGCACGGAGCGGCACTCGCCAACAACCGGACCTGGCTGCTCCTCCGACGCGGCCGGCTCGCGGAAGCCAGCGCGTTGGCCACGCGGTGGGCGGACGACTTGGAGCCACGCCTGTCCCGCGCAACACCAGCAGAACTCAGCGCGTGGGGCTGGCTGTTGCTGCGCGTCGCGGCGACGGCTTCCAGAGACGCCCGTTCCGAAGAGGCCGCCCACGCTATTCGCCTGGCCACGGCGGCGGCCGTGACCATCGGCCCGGCACGCGCCTCGTCGCGATCCCGCCGGGCGGGCTTCATCCGCGTTTTCACCCCGCTGACGGTCGCCATGCAGCGAGCCGAACAGGCCATGGTCGAGGAAAAGCCCGACGCCGTGCTCACGTTGGCAGACCGCATCCGCGCGACCAGACTGCCGCCCACCACCGCGAACCGCAACCGGCACCTCCTGGACGTGACACACGCCCAGGTACTCACCCGACAGGACACCGAAGCCGTCGACACGCTCCTGCGCATCGAACGCGACGCACCTCAGTGGCTCCCCCACCAGCGCTACGCCCGCGAAGTCCTCGCCCTCCTCGTCCAACGCCGCCGCACCCTCACCCCCGAGATGCGCCACCTGGCGGACGTGGTTCGACTGCCGTTGTAGTACATCGCTCAGCGAGCGAACCGAAGTACCAAGACCTTAATGCCGATAACCATCTGTGGCACATGACAGCCGGAGGGTCATCAAGTGCCATTGATAAGTGATCGTGCGACTCCATAGCGTTATCGCATGGTCGAGATCAAAACGCGAGCCTCTTGTCTGCCCCGGGGCTCCGGCCGTCCCGCGCCCCCCAAGGCGTTGCCGGACGCGACCGGGAGGACCTCATGACCCCACAGGACCGCTCCACGCCCCCACCCGAGATCGGGCCACCTGTCTCAGAGCCCAACGACGAAGCAGAGGCCGCAGAGCCCGACCCGCATGCGGAGCTGTTGGCCCGGCTGCGGGCGCGGAACGCGGCGAGTGAGGCGAACTATCGGGTCAAGAGTGGTGAGTTGCCGTGACGTTGCGGGGGTGCGACTCGGCGGGGTTCGTGCTCAGGGCGGATGACGGGGAAGCCGCGTCGTTCGTGTTGGAGTGCGTGGCCTGTGGGTTCTTCGGGCCGAGGGGGCAGGACGCGGAGGACGGTGCGGAGTGGGCTGCCCAGCACCGTGCGCTGCATCCGGATCACCTCGCGTACCGCGAGCACTTGACGCGCGCCTACCGGTTCGAGGTCGGTGACGTGGCATGACCGGGGAGCCGATCATCAAGGGTGCGGACTGGGTCCTCACCGACGAACTCGGGCCCGGGGCGCCGACCGGGATATACGGCGTGGAGTGCATGGTCTGCGAGGCCCGCTCGCCGCTCTTCGACGACGACGCGAAGCCCGTTGCGGTCTGGACCGTTCAGCACACCGCCCAACACCCGGACCACGACCTGTTTCTCGCGCGGGCGGAGAAGCACTGGCGCGTCGTGCGCCGCCGGCATGAGGACGAGAACCCGGACCCGGTGCCGAGACCGGTGCTGGCGTTTCTGGACCGGGCGTTCGGGCCGGCGTTCGTCGGGCTGATGTGCCTGGGCACCGCCCTGACCGGCTACTTCATCTCCCTCAACTGATCAACAAGGACAAACAACTTCATGCTCATCACCTTCATGGTCCTGGCAACCACCCGGGACGGGCACCTGCTGATGGTCCAGGGCCCGGACGGCTGGACACTGCCCCACGGCACCATCCCACCCGGCCGCTGCCCCGTCCTCACCGCACGCGAAACGCTGATGGACACCACCGGCTACGACCGAGGCGTCACCGACGCCTACGCCATCAGCCTCACCCACCACCCCACCAACACCCTCACCTACGTCCTGGACGGCGGACACACCCCCACCATCCCCGCCGGCGCACACAAACACCTCCCCACCAACGCCGCCTGGCTCCCCCTCCGCGAACTCCACGAACCACCCCCCATCATCCGCAACGCCCTCACCGCCGCCGCCCAACGACGCCGCGTACCCGTACTCATCAACGGCGAACGCCCCGACGCCGCCTACACCTAGAACAGACAAAAAGAAAGAACAGCCATGGCACAGCAGACCGTCATCATCCTCGTCACCACCCGCAACGGATACGCCCTCCTCCACCGCGACGAGCTACCGCAGGCCGCCGTCCCCGCCCACGGCGACCTCGCCCTCACCGGACGGCTCACCCTCGCCCGTCAGACCGGCCACCTCACCGACATCACCCGCGCCTGGACCGTGCAGCCGACGCCGGACAAGGAGGGTGAGCTGTGGGTGCTCGACGGGGGAACGCTCAACACCGTCCCGGACGTCACCGAGGACACCAACCCCGACGCCCGCTGGGCGCCCATCACCTCCCTCACCGACAACGGCGCCGTCCAGGAGGCCCTGGACGCCATCGACGCCGACATCAGCATTCAAGTCCCCACCACATGAACCTGATGTAAACAGCTCCGGTCGCGGATCATCCGCGACCGGATTGTTTCGTTCTACCCTGGGGGCATGACAGCCAGCAGCGGCCCGCCGGATCTCTCCTATCTCCTGGATCACACCAGCCATGTGCTGCGCACCAAAATGGCCGCCGCGCTGGCCGAGTTGGGGCTGACCGCCCGGATGCACTGCGTGCTGGTGCACGCCAAGCAGGAGGAGCGGACCCAGATCCAGTTGGCCGAGATCGGCGGCATGGACAAGACCACCATGGTGGTCACCGTCGACGCGCTGGAGAAGGCGGGGCTCGCCGAGCGGCGGCCGTCGAGTGTCGACCGGCGGGCGCGGATCATCGCCGTGACCGAGGAGGGCGCGCGGCTGGCGGAGCGGAGTCAGCGGGTCGCCGACCGGGTGCACCGGGAGGCTCTGGAAACGCTTCCGGCCCGTGAGCGTGAGGTCTTTGTCAAGGCGCTCACCGCGCTGGCCGGTGGGGCGCTGGGGACGCCGGTCGCGACGCCCCAGCCGACCAGGCGGGCCCGGCAGCGGGCCCGCTGACCTCAGCTTTCGTGGCCGGCGGCGGCGAGCCGGTAGACGGAGACATGCGAGCGTGATGCGGCGGTGAACTCGGCGCCGCTCCAGTCGGCGTGCCGGGATTCCAGCTCGAAGCCGGCCAGTTGGGCCATGAGGTCCAGCTCGGCGGGCCAGATATAGCGGTGCGGGGTGCGGAACAGCCGCGCGGCGGCACCGTTCCCGCCCTGCTCGTCGTAGCGGAAGTGGTGGGAGACGACTTGCTGGTGGAGCACGTCGTAGGTGTCCACGCCGACATAGCCGGGGTCCGCCGCCATGACGACGGCCGGCTGCCCGGGCGGTAGTTTGCGCAGGTCGGGGACCCATAGCTCGATGACGAACCGGCCGCCGGGTTCCAGGTGGCGGGCGGCGTTGCGGAAGCAGGCGACCTGTTCGGCCTGTTCGAGCAGGTTGGCGATGGTGTTGAAGACCAGGTAGACCAGCCGGAACGTGCCGGGGGCGCGAGCGGTGGCCATATCGCCGACGACGACGGGGATCGTCGCGTCGTCCGCCTTGGTGCGGAGTTGGTCGAGCATCGGTGGGGAGAGTTCGATTCCGGCCACCGGCACGCCGCGTCGCGCGAGCGGGACGGCGACCCGTCCGGTGCCGATGGCGAACTCAAGTGCCCTGCCTCCCTCGGCCAGTTCGGCGAGGCGGTCCAGGGTCGGTTCCAGCACCTCGGGGGCGAACATCCCGGTGCCCGGGGTGTCGTAGCGCCGGGCGGCGTCGGCGTTCCAGATCTCGTCCTGTCGCATGTCGCCCCACGATTCCCGAGCGCGGGCGGCGGCGTCGAACGGTTAATGCCAGCGGGCCCACAGGTAGGACCCAGAGAGATAGTCTGCAACAGAACCATCTGCTACGGTCTTTTCAGTCGCCGACTTCTTGGCGCACCGCCTCGCGACAGGAGAGCCCCCATGTCCTCGCCCACCACCACGACCGATGCCGGCGATGCCGCTCCCTCCCGTCAACCTCCGGTGGAGCGGCCCGGGTTGGCGCTCGCGGTGCTGGCGGCCGGGATGCTGATGATCACGTTGGACGGCAGCATCGTGACCGTGGCGATGCCCGCGATCCAGCGGGATCTGAACTTCACCCCGGCGGGCCTGAGTTGGGTGGTGAACGCCTATCTGATCGCGTTCGGCGGGCTGCTGCTGCTCACCGGCCGGCTCGGTGATCTGCTGGGCCGTCGGCGGATGTTGCTCACCGGAACCACCGTCTTCACCCTCGCCTCGTTGCTGGCCGGCGCGGCCGGCGGCGCGGGGCTGCTGATCGGGGCGCGGTTTCTCCAGGGCGTCGGCGCCGCGATGACCTCGGCGGTCAGCCTGGGCATCCTGGTGACGCTCTTCACCGAACCCGCCGCGCGTTCGAAGGCCATCGCCGTCTTCGCGTTCACCGGCGCGGCGGGGGCGTCCATCGGGCAGGTGGTGGGCGGGGTGCTCACCGATGCGCTCAGCTGGCACTGGATCTTTCTGATCAACCTGCCCATCGGCCTGGCCACCCTCTATCTGGCCGTCCGGGTGCTGCCGGCCGACCGGGGGCTCGGACTGCGGCAGGGCGCTGATCTGTGGGGCGCCCTGTTGGTGACCTCGGGTCTGGTGTTGGGGATCTATGCCGTGGTCGGGGTGGAGGAGCACGGGTGGACCGCCGGGCGGACGCTGGGGCTCGGCGCGCTGGCCGTGGCGCTGCTGGTCGGCTTTGTGCTGCGGCAGGCGCGGGCCGCGATTCCGTTGATGCCGTTGCGGGTGGTGCGTTCCCGGAGCGTGGTGGGGGCGAACCTGGTGCAGATGCTGATGGTCGCGGCGCTGTTCTCCTTCCAGATCGTGCTGGCGCTCTATCTGCAACAGGTGCTGGACTACAGCGCGTTGGCCACCGGGCTGGCGATGCTGCCGGCGGCCGTGGCGATCGGCACCGTCTCGCTCGGGGTCTCCGCCCGGCTCAACGGCCGCTTCGGTGAGCGGCGGGTACTGCTCGTGGGGATAGCACTGCTGGTCACGCTGCTCGCGTTGCTCTCCCGGGTGCCGACCGAGGCGGACTATGTGACGGATCTGCTGCCGCTGATGTTCCTGGCGGCCGGCTTCGGCTTGGCGCTGCCGGCGCTGACCTCGCTGGGCATGTCGCGGGCGGGGGAACGGGACGCCGGGCTGGTGTCCGGGCTCTTCAACACGACGCAGCAGGTGGGCATGGCGCTGGGGGTCGCGGTGCTCTCCACGTTGGCCGCCGAGCGCACCCGTGACGCGCTGGCGGCGGGCGAGGGGCTGCCGGAGGCGTTGACCGACGGCTATCGACTGGCGTTCCGGGTGGGCGCTGGGCTGCTGGTCGCCGCGTTCCTGGTGGCGTTCACGGTGCTGCGCGGCGGTTCCGCGCGGGCCGGGACGGCGGTCAACGGGGCCCAGGACGCGCCCCGTTGACCGGAGGCAACCGGGGAAGGGGCCGTCGGGGCCGTCCGCGCTCCCGTTAATGCGGGGCGGGGGCGGCCCCGGCACCGTAGGGTGCGGGGCGTCCATGAAGCGTTACCGCAGAGGAGTTCCCCAGCGTGATCGAGTCTGTCCCCGTTCCGGGTGGCCGGTTGGAAGTCGAGACGGACGGGGCGGGGCCGCCCGTGGTGCTGCTGCACGCGGGGGTGGCGGATCGCCGGATGTGGGACGGGGTGGTGCCGGCGCTGGCCGCATCGCACCGGGTGATCCGTCCGGATCTGCGCGGCTTCGGTGGCTCCCCGCCGCCGGCCGCGCCGTATCGCAACGCCGAGGATCTGCTGCGGGTGTTGGACGCGGCCGGTCTGGAGCGGGTGGCGCTGGTGGGGGCGTCCAACGGGGGCCGGGTGGCATTGGAGTTCGCCGCCACGCACGGCGCGCGGCTGAGTTCGTTGACGCTGTTGAACGCGCCGCTGCTCGGCTGGGACTGGTCGGACGCGATGGAGACCTATGGCGATGCCGAGGAGGAGGCCCTGGAACGGGGCGATATCGCGGCGGCGGTGGAGCTGAACCTCGACATGTGGGTGCGCGGCCCGGCGCGGCCATGGGACGACGACCTGCGGGCGCACGCGGAGACCCTGCGCGAGTCGATGCGGATCGCGCTGGTCAACCAGCGACTGTCCGACGAGTTCGAGGAGAGCGCCAAGCCCGATCTGGCGGACGATCTGGGCGCGGTGCGGACGCCGACGCTGGTGGCCGTGGGCGAGGCCGACGTTCCGGACTTCGCGAGAATCGCGGAGCGGCTGGCCGACGGGCTGCCGGATGCCCGGCTGCGCCGTGTCGACGGTGTCGGCCATCTGCCGGCGGTGGAGCAACCGGGCCTGACCGCCGATCTGTTGCTGTCCTTCCTGGGGGAGTTCACCAACTGAAACGGGCCGCTCAGGGGCGGGGCCAGGGGCGGCCCTCCAGGCGTTCGATGTCCCGGTTGAAGCGGTTGAGGAAGCCGGCGAACTGGGCGACCTCGTCCGGCGTCCAGTCGGCCATCACCCGCTCCAGCGACCTGATGCTGCGGGCCCGGTCCGCGTCGAGCCGGCGTTCGCCCTCGGTGGTGATGCTGAACTTGCGGGCGACGCCGCCCTCCGGGTCCGGGATGCGTTCGACGACGCCGGCCCTGAGCATGGCGGCCGTCTGCCGGTTGAGGGTGGAGACGTCGAGGCCGAATGCCTGGCTGAGCTGGCTGATGGAGAGCGGCCCGTCGATCTGGATGCGGCTCAACAGCACATACGCACTGCGGTCCAGCTCCCGCTCGGCGCCCCACTTGCGGGCGTTGAACGGGATGGTGTGCCGCGTGAACAGCATGGACTCGAACTCTATGAGACGGGTGGGCTTGTCCATGCCGCGCTTCCTCCTTCGCCGACCCGCCGGGTAAAGCGGGATTAACGGGCAGGTATACCACAGGCGATATGCGCGATACACAACCCATGCATGATGCACGCGATATGTAGGATGCACATCGTTATGCGTCCTGGCCGGGCGGACGTTCCGGCAGGGCAGGCCCAGTACAAGGGAGAACAGTGGACGGCCCCAAGACCGAAGCCCGCCCCGGCGGCATCGTCGGAATACTCGCCCTCGCGGGCATCGTGGCCGCGCTCACGCAGACCCTGGTGGTCCCGCTGATCGGGGAACTGCCGACCATCTTCAACACCTCGTCGTCGAACGCCTCCTGGGTGATCACCGCCACCCTGCTGGCCGCCGCCGTGATCACCCCCGTCTCCGGCCGGCTCGGCGACATGTACGGCAAGCGGAGGATCCTGCTGGCCTCCACCGTCCCCCTGATCGCGGGATCTGTGCTCTGCGCGCTCACCTCCTCGGTCGGCCCGATGATCGTCGGGCGTGGCCTCCAGGGTCTGGGCATGGGCATGATCCCGCTGGGGATCAGCCTGCTGCGCGATGTGCTGCCGGCGGAGAAGCTGGGCACCTCCATCGCGCTGATGAGCGCCTCCATGGGCGTCGGCGGCGCCCTCGGCCTGCCGTTCGCGGCGACCGTCGCCGAACACGCCAGCTGGCGGGCGCTGTTCTGGGTGACGGCCGGGCTCAGCCTGCTGGTAGGCACGCTGATCTGGCTCTTTGTCCCGTCCGGCCGGGTGGCGACCACCCGGGCGCCGTTCGACGTGCTGGGCGCCGTCGGCCTCGGCAGCGCCCTGGTCTGTCTGCTGCTGGCCGTCTCCAAGGGAGGCGACTGGGGCTGGTCCAGCGGCACCACGCTCGGCCTCTTCGCCGCCGCGCTGATCCTGCTGCCCCTGTGGGGACGTTGGGAGCTGCGCGCCAAGGATCCGCTGGTCGACCTGCGGGTGAACGGCCGGCCGCAGGTGCTGGTGACCAACGCGGCCTCGGTGCTCGTCGGCTTCTCGATGTACGCACAGTCGCTGGTCATCCCCCAGCTGCTGCAGCTGCCCGAGGCGACCGGCTACGGCCTAGGCCAGTCGATGATCGCCATGGGGCTGTGGATGGCGCCCGCCGGGCTGATGATGATGGCGATGTCCCCGTTCGGCGCGCGGCTCTCGGCGGCCAGGGGGCCCAAGGTCACCCTGGCGGTCGGCAGTGTGGTCATCGCGGCCGGCTATCTCTCCGCGCTGCCGCTGCTCGGCTCGACCTGGGGACTCCTCGCCGTGACGCTGATCAGCTCCAGCGGGGTGGGGCTGGCCTATGGCGCGATGCCCGCGCTGATCATGAGCGGCGTCCCGCAGTCGGAGACCGGCTCGGCCAACAGCTTCAACGCGCTGATGCGGTCCATCGGTTCGTCGGTGGCCGCCGCCGTGATGGGCGTCGTGCTGGCCCAACTGACAACGGACTTCGGCGGGTTCCCGCTGCCGTCGGAGAACGGGTTCCGGGTGGCGCTGCTGATCGGCGCCGGCGTGGGCCTGGCGGCCGCGGCCGTCGCCGCCGCCATCCCGGTCCGGCCGCTGGCCGAGCCCGAGCACGAGCCCGCCGAGGAGGCGCCGCCCCGGGAGGCGACCCACGCGGAGGCATGACCGGTAGTCCGTCCCCGCCGCCGGGCGGGCGGCGGGGACGGGCTACTGTGATGGGCCTATGAACGACCGACCGCACGACGCGAACCGCCGCCTTGAGGTGGCCGCGACGCCGACGGCTCCGGCGCTCGTCCTGCGCCCGTGGAGCGTCGCGGACGTGCCGGAGCTGGTCGAGATCCACCGGGATCCGGTGCTGCGGCGCTGGAGCGTCGACCCGCTGACAAGCCCGGACGACACCCTGCGCTGGTTGCGCGACCAGGAGCGGAGCTGGGCCGACGGCGACCGGTTCGCCTTCGCCGTGCTGACCGACGGCCCCGAAGGGGCGGCGGAACGGGTGGCGGGCCATGTGGTGCTCAAGGAGGTCGCGGCGGGCAAGCCGTCGGCCGATGTGGGCTACTGGACGGCGGCCTGGGCGCGCGGCCGGGGCGTGGCGCCCCGCGCCCTTGAGGCGCTGACCGGTTGGGCGTTCGACACCTTCGGCGACACCGGGCTGGCCCGTCTCGATCTGCTGCACCAGGTGGACAACGCGGCCTCCTGCCGGGTCGCGGAGAAGACCGGCTACGCCTTCGACCGGCTGCTGCCGCCGGCACCGCCCGCCTTCCCGCGCGAGGGCCATGTGCACACCCGACACTTCCCGCGCCTCCCGCGCCTCGGACACCTCGCCGGCTGAGTCCGGCCCCACCCACCGGCCCCACCCACCGGCCCGCCCGGCGGGCCGGTGGCGCGCGGGGAAGCGACAACGCCCCCGCCCCGCGCCGGAGTTGCGCGCGCGCCGACCGCCGCGCCCCCGAGCCCGGCAGGGCCTCGGCCGCCACCGTTGGAGAACCACCGCCCGATGCGGTCGGGGGCCCCGCAACGTTCACTAACGGTCATCGCACCGGTCATTTACGCAACTTTCCGTGCACCCCTTGACGTCATTCGGGCATGCATCCACACTTTCGGCTAAGTTCAGTCAATAACCCAGGACTACAGTCACCCCGAGGTTGCCCGCATGCTGCCTGCCGAGCGTCACCGTCGTATCACCGCCGCCGTCAACCAGGCCGGGACACTGAGCACCGAAGCCCTGGCCGCCGAGTTGGGGGTCTCCTCGGAGACCGTGCGGCGCGATCTGGCGCAGCTGGAGACCCGGGGGGCGTTGAGCAGGGTGCACGGCGGCGCCGCGGCCCTGTCCGTGGCGCGCGGGTTGACCGGCGAGGAGGCCCCGTTCGACGAACGGGCCACCGAGGGCCGGGAGGCCAAGGAGGCGATCGGACGGACGGCGGCCGGCCTGGTCAGGCCCGGCATGACCGTGGTGATCGACCTCGGCACCACCGCCGTCTCCGTCGCCCGCGCGCTGCCCGCCGACTTCCGTGGCCTGGTGGCCACGGCGTCGCTGCTGGTGGCCGGCGAACTGGCCGGCCGCCCCGGCGTCGAGGTGCTGATCCCCGGGGGGCGGGTGCGCGGCGGCGATCTGGTCTGCTCGGGGCCGACGGCGGTCAGCTTCTTCGACGGACTGCACGCCGATATCGCGTTCATCGGCTCCGGCGGCGTGTCCGCCGACGCGGGAGTGACGGACTTCCACTTCGACGAGATCGCCACAAAATCGGCGATAATCCGACGAAGCGCTCGCACCTATGTCCTGGCCGACGCGAGCAAGCACGGCCGCATCGCACCCCACCGGGTCTGCGATTTCGAGGCGTGCACGGGCGTGATCGCCGACCTGGTGGGCGACCAGGCGGTGGCCAACGCCATCGGCCGTTCGGGAGGCACCGTGATCACCCCCTGAACACCGCCCCGCACCTTCCCTCGCCCTCAGTACTCGAAAGGCAGCACGACCCATGGCTCACGCGGACTCGACGACGTCGTCCGGTGCTTCGGGCACCCCGGCGACCTCGCCCGGCCAGGCCGGTTACAAGCAAACCGGTTACAAGCAAGAACTGGCCCGCGAACTGGGCTGGTACGCATCGTTCTCGATCGCCTTCGGCTTTGTCTCGATCGCGACGGGAATCTTCACCGCCTATGGCTCGGTGCTCAACACCTCGGGCCCGCGTGGCATCTGGGCCTGGCCCATCGTGGTGGTCGGCCAGCTGGCGGTGGCGTTGATCTTCGGCGCCCTCGCGGCCCGCATCCCCATCAGCGGCTACGCCTACCAGTGGGTGTCCCGGATCGTCGGCCCCGTCTGGGGCTGGATCATGGGATGGATATCGTTCGCGTTCCTCGGCGTGGTGGTCGTCGCCGTCGACTACACCATCGCCTCCACGATCCTGCCGGAGCTGTTCCGCTACCAGGGCACCACGCAGAACGCCTGGTTCATCACGGCGATCGTGATCCTGCTCCAGGCGATCCTGGTGGCGGCCTCCACCCGGGCCACGCACCGGGTCAACAATGTCGCGGTCACCATGCAGTTGATCGGGATGATCTCGCTGACCGTGCTGCTCTTCGTGGTCGGCGCCGTCACCGGGAAGCTGGACTTCGGCACCCTCTTCGAGGCGGCGCCCGCCGAGGCGGCCGGCTACTACGCGCTGGGCGACATGACGCAGGCCGGACCCTTCGCGCTGGCGTTCCTGCTGGGCGCGTTCACCATCGTCGGGTTCGAGTCGGCGGCCAACCTGGCCGAGGAGACCAAGGAGCCGGCCCGGGTCATCCCCAAGGCGATGGCGCAGGCCGTGATCTCGCTGGGCGTGCTGGGCTTCCTCTTCCTGATCGCGGTCACCGCGCTGGCCGGCGATCCGGCCGAACTGGCCCAGTCCGACACGCCGGTGGCCACGGTGATCACGGCGGTGCTGGGCTCGGTGGTCGGCAAGATGCTGCTGGTGCTGGTGGTGCTGTCGATCTTCTCCTGTGGACTGGTGATCACGCTGAGCGGTACCCGACTGGTGTGGGCCATGTCCCGTGACGAGCGGTTCCCCGGCTGGCAGGCGCTGCGCAAGGTCAACCGGCGGCGCGGCACCCCGCTGAACGCGTCGATCTTCATGCTGGTGGTCGCGCAGGTGGTGCTGCTGGCCTTCTCCGGCTCGACGGACGCGCTCTTCGAGCTGTTCTCGGCGGCCACCCTGCTGCCGGCGATCATCTACGCCAGCACCGTGGTGATGTACATCCGCAAGCGCAAGTCGCTGCCGCCGAGCCAGGGCTTCACGCTGGGCCGCTGGGAGATGCCGGTGATCGTGGTGGCCTCGGTCTGGCTCGCCTACGAGCTGCTGCTCTTCCGCGACGAGTCGTTCCGCAACCCCTGGCTCTATGTCCTGCTGCTCTTCGCGATCGGCGCGGTCTACTTCCTCTATCTGCTGGCCACGCGTGGTCGGGCCGGGATGTCGATGCCCGAGATGGCGGATATCGACCGGGAACTGGACCAGGAGTCCGACGGCGAGTCGGACGGCGAGGTCTCCGACGGTGGCGCGCCCCTGAGCGACGCCGGGCGGCCGGCGGGCGGTGGCCGATGACGACCGTGCTCGCCATCGACCAGGGCACCTCGGGCACCAAGGCGATCGTGGTGGACGCCGACGGCGCCGCCCTGGCCATCGCCGAGGAGACGGTGCGGCCGAGGTATCTGGACGGCGGCGGCGTCGAGCAGGACCCGGCGGAACTGCTCGACTCGGTGCTGACCGCCGGCCGTCGCGCGGTGCGCGCGGCGGGCCGGCCGATCGACGCGGTCGCCCTGGCCAACCAGGGCGAGACGGTGCTGGCGTGGGATCCACGCACCGGGGAGCCGCTGACACCGGCGATCGTCTGGCAGGACCGCAGGGCCGAGTCGGTCTGCGCCGAACTGGCCGACCACGCCGAGCTGGTGGCCCGACGCACCGGGCTGGTGCTCGACTCGTACTTCAGCGCGCCCAAGATGGCATGGCTGCGGCGGGAGTTGACCGGCGAGGGCGTGGTGACCACCACGGACACCTGGCTGGTACACCGGCTGACCGGGGAGTTCGTCACCGATGTGACCACGGCGAGCCGGTCGTTGCTGCTCGATCTGGACACGGTGGCCTGGGACGACGAGCTGATCGGCCTCTTCGGTCTGGACGGCGAACGGCTGCCCCGGCTGGTGGCGTCCGACGAGATCGTCGGCACCACCGACGCGTTCGGCCCGGGCCGGGTGCCGGTGGCCGGGCTGATCGTGGACCAGCAGGCGGCGTTGGTCGCCGAGGGCTGTCTGACGCCCGGCACCGCCAAGTGCACCTTTGGCACCGGCGCCTTTCTGCTGGCCAACACCGGTGAGACGGCGGTCCGTTCACGCGGCGGGCTGACCACATCGGTCGCCTGGCGGACGGCCGGCGGGACGCCCTACTGCGTGGACGGACAGGTCTATACGGCGGCCTCGGCGATCCGTTGGCTGACCGGCCTGGGCTTCATCGACGCGGCGAGCGATCTGGACACGGTCGCGGCGGCGGACGCCGACGGGGTGCTCTGTGTGCCGGCGCTGGCCGGGCTCGCGGCACCCTGGTGGCGCCCGGACGCCACGGCCAGCTTCACCGGGATGACGCTCTCCACCGGCCGGGAGCATCTGGTGCGCGCGGTGCTGGAGGGCATCGCGGCGCAGGTCGCCGAGGTGTGCCGGCTGGTGGCCGACGATCTGGGCGCGCCGTTGACCCGACTGCGGGCGGACGGCGGGCTGACCAACAGCCGGACGCTGATGCAGGCGCAGGCGGATCTGGCCGGCCTGCCGGTGGACGTCTACCCGTCGGGGCACGCCACCCCGTTGGGCGCGGCGGCGCTGGCCCGGATGGCGCTGGACCCCGGGCTCGGCCTCGCGGACGCGGTGGGCGACTGGACGCCGAGCCGGGTCTTCGAGCCGCGCTGGTCGGCGGACCGGGCCGAGGAGTTCAGGACCCGTTGGCTGCGCGCCGCCCAACTGGGCCTGGAGGAACGGTGACCGCGCCCTGAGGAAGCCCGCGAGAAACCGTCGCGGCACGTCGCGGCACGCCGTAAGGCGTCTTGAGGCGTCGCGGCACAACACAGCCGAGCAGGACAGACGAGCAGTGAGGAAGCACCCCGTTATGGACCCCACATCAGCCGGACGGGACCCGGTGTTCGATGTGGCGGTGATCGGCGCCGGGATCGTGGGCGCCGCCATCGCACGTGAACTCTCCGGATACCAGCTGTCGGTGGCCCTGGTGGAAGCCCGCGACGATGTGGGCGACGGCACCAGCAAGGCCAACACCGCGATTCTGCACACCGGTTTCGACGCCAAGCCGGGCACCCTTGAGTCCCGGCTGGTCAGCCAGGGCTATGCCCTGCTCAGCGCCTATGCCGAGAAAACGGGCATCCCCGTCGAGCGCACGGGGGCGGTGCTGGTCGCCTGGACCGAGGAGGAGCTGGCGGCGCTCCCCGGGCTCAGGGAGAAGGCGGAGGCCAACGGCTATCCGCACTGCCGGCTGATCGACCCGGACGAGGTCTACCGCGCGCTGCCCGCGCTGGGCGAGGGCGTGTTGGGCGGGCTCACCGTGCCCGACGAGTCCATCATCTGCACCTGGACGACCAATCTCGCGCTGGCCACGGACGCCAGGGGGCGCGGCACCGAGGTGCTGCTGGACCATGCGGTGACCGAGGTCGCCGTCGGCGCCGAACACACCACCCTGACCACCAGGGGCGGTACGGTGCGGGCCCGTTGGGTGGTCAACGCGGCGGGGCTCGGCGCCGATGTGATCGACGGGCTCTTCGGACACCGGCGGTTCACGGTCACCCCGCGCCGGGGCGAGCTGTTCGTCTTCGACAAGCTGGCCCGGCCGCTGGCCGACCGGATCGTGCTGCCGGTGCCCACCTCCCGGGGCAAGGGTGTCCTCATCTCGCCGACCATCTACGGCAATGTGATGCTCGGCCCCACCTCCGAGGATCTGGACGACAAGACGGCGACCGGCACCTCGGAGAGCGGCTTCGAGTTCCTGCTCGGCAAGGGCGAACGGTTGATGCCCAGGCTGCTCCAGGAGGAGGTGACCGCCAGCTATGCCGGGCTGCGCGCCGCCGTCGACCACGGCGACTATCTGATCGAGGCCACCGCCGAGCAGCGCTATCTGCTGGTGGGCGGCATCCGTTCGACCGGACTGACCGCCGGCATCGCCATCGCCGAGCATGTCACCGGGCTGCTCGCCGACGCGGGGCTGGAGCTGACGCCCCGCGCCGAGCTGCCCGAACCGCCCAGGATGCCCAATATCGGCGAGGCGGGGCGCCGCCCCTACCAGGACGCCGAACGCATCGCCGCCGACCCCGCCTACGGCACGGTGGTGTGCTTCTGCGAACGAGTCACCGCAGGCGAGATCCGGGACGCCTGCCAGGCGCCGCTGCCGGCCCGCACCCCCGAGGGCCTGCGCCGCCGCACCCGTGCGATGAACGGCCGCTGCCAGGGCTTCTTCTGCGGCGCCGAGGTGAACCGACTGTTCGACGAGCAGACACGGACGGCGGCCCCCACCGGGCCGGCCGGCGACGACCGGGCGGTCACGCCCCGACAGGAGGCGTGACCATGAACACCACTCTCACCCCGGACGTGTTGATCATCGGCGGCGGCCCCGCCGGGCTCACCGCGGCCGCCCGGCTGGCGCCCCGCGTGAGCGGACAGGTGCTGGTCCTGGACCGGGAGGCGGACGCCGGCGGCATCCCCCGGCACAGCGACCACCCCGGCTACGGCATGCGCGATCTGAAGCGGGTGACCAGCGGCCCGCGTTACGCCCGCCAGCTGGTGGAACGGGCCGTCGCGGCCGGCGCCGAGATCCGCACCCGGGCCACCGTCACCGGCTGGTCCGGCGAGCGCACCGTCGAGGTCACCAGCCCCGGGGGACGGTTCGAGGTGGCGGCCCGCGCGGTGGTGCTGGCCACCGGCGCGCGGGAGCGGCCGCGCGCGGCCCGGCGCGTCCCGGGCGATCGGCCGCACGGCGTCTATACCACCGGACAGCTGCAGAACATCGTGCATCTGCACCACGGCCGGGTCGGCGAGCGCGCGGTCGTGGTCGGCGGCGAACTGGTCAGCTGGTCGGCCGTGTTGACGCTCCGCGAGGCCGGCTGCGCCACCGCGCTGATGACCACCCCCTACCGGAGGTCGGAGTCCTACGCGGCCTTCACCGTCCCGGGCCGGACCGTGCTGCGGGTGCCGGTGGCCACCCGCACCCGGGTGACAAGGATCATCGGCAGGGGCCGGGTCGGCGCCGTGGAGATCGAGCACCTGGACACCGGGGCGCGCCGCACCGTGGACTGCGACACCGTGATCTTCACCGGCGACTGGATCCCGGACCACGAACTGGCCAGGACCGCCGGGATCGAACTCGACCCCGGCACCCTGGGCCCGCGCGTCGACCCGGCGCTGCGCACGAGCCACCCCGGGGTGTTCGCTGCCGGAAACGTTCTGCACCCGGTCGACACGGCGGATGTGGCGGCGTTGGACGGCGCCCATGTCGCCGATTCGGTGCTGCGCTGGCTGGCCGCCGACGGCCGCCCCTCGGACGGCACCGGGGTGCCGATCACCGTCGACCCGCCGCTGCGGTGGATCGCGCCCAGCCTGCTGCGGCCCGACTCCCCCGCCCCCGCACGCGACCGACTGCTGCTGTGGACCGACGAGTTCGTGCTGGTGCCCCGGGTCACCGTGCGGCAGGACGGCCGGGTGGTCGCCCGCCGCACCCTGCCCTGGCCGGCCGCGCCCGGCCGGGTGCTGCGCATCCCGTCCTCGGTGCTGCGCCGGGTCGACCGGCACGGAGGTGAGGTGCGGGTGAGCGTGACATGAACGGACAGGTGAGCGCGGAGGGAACGGTGGGACGGGAACACCGCGTGGTTTCGTGACACGCTCGTGACAACTCGGGGGCAACCTGGGACCGGGGCGATCCGTCGAACGGGACGACACCGGCCTTTTGGCCGCCTGACGAGGAGTTCGAATGAAACGTGCCTTCCACCGCCGTACCGCCGCAGCTGTGGCGGTGGGTGCCATCTCCCTGCCCGCGCTGCTGCTCGCCGCCGCGCCGGCCTACGCCGCCGGCGTCCCGATCGAGCCGGTGAGCGACGAAATGGGCTGGTGCGACGAGGTCGAGTCGGCGGAGGGCGTCTCCGTCTTCCTGCTGGACGTCCCCGAGGAGGTGACGGAGCCGGAGGAGTGGCAGGAGTACACCTACCAGGTCCACAACGGCACCGACGAGCCGATCGGCCCGATCTACACCAGGACCACCGCCTGGTACAACAGCAACGACGGCGTGGACGAGCCGTTCCCGTTCAACCTGCAGTGGTCGGTGGACGGGGAGTGGTGGGAGGTGCCGTGGGAGAGCGACGCCTACGACGGGCACTTCGGGCAGATCGGGGAGCTGGCGCCCGGCGAGTCCGGGGAGGCGCAGATCCGCACCCGCGCCCATCAGAACCGCCCCGGCTGGGTGGATGTCACCGTCAGCGCCCGCTTCTACGGCGCCGAGGGCGGCGAGGACGAGTACACCTGCTACACCTCCGAGCGCGCCGAGCAGTGGCCGCTGATCGTCGCCGGCGAGGAGCCGGCGCCGGAGCCCACCGAGCCGGAGCCCTCGCAGCCGGCGGAGCCCAACGCGCCCGCGCCGCAGACCGGCACGGACGACGAGGACGCGGACGACGACCGTGAACTCGCCGCGACCGGCGGCTCGTCGGCGCTGCCGGTGGCCGCCGCCGTGGGCGGTGTCGCCCTGGTCGCCGGCGTCGGCGCGGTCGTGCTCGCCCGCAGGAGCCGCACCACCGCCTGACCGGAGCGCGACACCGGCCGAAGGGGCCGCCTCCCGTCCGGGACGGGAGGCGGCCCCTCAGCGCGCGCTGTCGCGCAGCCGCCTGGCGACCCCGGCGCGCCAGGCGCGGACGACCTGTTCGACGTCGTAGCGGGCCAGGTTGAGCGGGGGCCCGTCCATCGGCTGCCGGATGCCCTGGTCGATCCGCTCGTTGATCTCGGCCACGATCCGGCGCACCGCCCGCTCGGTCGGCGCGGCCAACGCGGCGGCCAGCGCGTCCTCCGCCTCCTTGCGGAGCACCAGCGTGGGCGGCAGGGAGGAAAGGTTCTCCTTGACCATCTTCTCCCTGATCCACCAGAGTTCGTCATAGGGCTCGGAGAGCCCCGGCAGCGGCTTGCCCCGGCCCGGCAGATCGGCGAAGTCGCCGCGCTCCTCGGCCTCCCGGATCTGCTTGTCCACCCAGGACTCGAAGGTGACCCCCGGCGGCTTACGCTCGGTCATCGCTCACGCCCTCCCCGCTCCCGTCCTCGGCCTCCCAGGCTAACCGCCGCCCCACCGACGAAACGGCGCGGCCAGCCGTCTGACCATGCTGGCCGCGCCCCAGGTGTCGTCGCCGTGGGCGACCACGCTCAGCAACTCCCGCAGATACATCAGCGGCATCCGCTCCCGCCAGCCGTCGAGCAGCGGCGCCGATTCGGCGTAGGCGGCGAAGAAGTGGTCGGCCGCCGGCGGGCGCGGCGAGCACCAGAGCATCCCGAGGTCGACCTCGGGCCAGGTGTAGGAGACGGCCGGGTCGATCAGCGCCGGGCGGCCGTCGTCGGTGGCCACCACATTGCCGCACCAGAGATCGCCATGGGTGAGCGACGGCGGTTGGGCCGGCACCAGTTCGGGCAGCGCGGCGCAGAGCGCCTCGACGGCACGGCGGTCGGCGGCGTCGAACGCGGCCTCGGCGGCCGGTTCGGCGAGCCAGCGCAGCACCCGGCGTTCGGCGAAGAAGCGATGGCCGTCGGTATCCCAGGTGTTGTCCTGCCGCAGTCGGCCCAACCAGCCGTCGCGGTGCCAGCCGAAACGGTCTGCGACGGTGTGGTTGTGCAGCGCGGCGATTTGGTGGCCGAGGGCGGCCCAGAACGCCGGCGCGTCGTCGAGGGCGGGTCGGTGCGCCGCCAACACCAGCAGCTCCGGGGCGACATGGTGCACCTCGGGGACGGTCGCGCCGCCTTCGGCGCGCAGCGCGGCCAGGCCGGCTGCCTCGACGGCGAAGAGGGCGGGGCGGTCGCCCGCCACGGTCTTGGCGAACACCCGTCGGCCGTCGGTGAGGCGGGCGATGCCGGCGTCGGCGATGGTCCCGCCGCTGGCCGGGGCCACCGAGACGGCGTCGAAACCGGCCTCGTGCAGGAGTGCGCGCAGCTGGTCGTCGGAGGTCACCCGTCCAGCGAACCACGCGCCGCCCCGGGCGGTGGGGCCGGGGCGGCGGGTGGGGGGAGGGGGTCAGTTGTCGGTGAAGTGGGCCGTCAGTTCGGTGGGGGCGGTGACGGGGAGTGTCAATGTCGGTTCGGTGCCGAGGGGTTGGCCGTCGGACTCCCAGTGGTCGAAGCTGAAGCCGTCGGCCGGTTCGGCGGTGACGGTGATCTCGCTGCCCTCCTCGTAGGCGCCCGGCTCGGTCATGTTGCCCCGGACGGTGACCGTGCCGCCGTCCTCGGGGGCGGCCTCGGCGGTGACCGGGTGGTTGACCATGTAGAGCGCCATCACATTGAGCAGGGTGACCGGTCCGGTGCTGGTGGTGCCGTTGTAGCGCATCACATTGACGGCGGTGACCTCGGCGTCCTCGCCGGCGTGGACGGTGTAGCCCTCCTCGTGCAGGTTGTCGGAGCCCAGGTTGAACGCCGTGACCTCACCGGAGCTGACCACCAGCGCGCTGTGGTAGCCGTAGCCGAAGACGTTCAGCGTCTGCAGGTCGCTCGCCCCCTCGACCGTGACCAGATCGGACCGGGCGCGGGTGTGGCTGTCGATGACCTGCGGGAAGATCTGCTTCTCCAGGCCCCAGTCGGGCAGCGCGTAGCCGACCCTGGCGGTGGCGTTGCCGTTGGAGAGCACGCCCTCGATCCGGCCGCCGGCGCTGTCGCCGACGGTGATGCCGCCGGCCAGGAACGCGCCGGAGAGCTTGCGGATGACAAAGCCGTCGTTGCGGTGAGTGGCCATGTCCACGCCCAGCCAGGCGTTGGGCATGCCGACGTTGACCACATAGGTGCCGGCGCCGTTGCCCCGGATGGTGAACGGGTAGGGCGCCAGGCCCTCTTCGGCGCCCGGGTTGTTCTCCGGGTAGAAGACGCGCAGTCCGTGCACGCCGGCCCGGTCGCCGGCCAGGGTGATCAGCGCCGTCGCGCCCTCGGGGTCGTCCGTGTCGCGGCCCTCGCGGGCGAAGAGCACGGTGCCGCCGCTGGCGCCCAGCAGGTCGCGGTTGGCGATCGGCGAGGCGCCGCGCAGCTCCACGTCGGCCGGCACCGTGAGATGGCCGTCGACCCGGTACCAGCCGGCCGGCAGATAGACGATGCCGCCGCCGTCGGCCGAGGCCGCGTCCAGCGTTGCCTGGATGGCGTCGGTGGCGTCCGTCTCGGGCAGCACGCCCACGGTCCGCGGGGCGTCCGTCTCGTAGAGCACGCCGCGTTCGGCCCTGGGGGTGGTGGCCGGCTCGTAGGTCGGGGCCTCGCCGGGGAGTTCGTGGACGGTGCCGCTGGTGGGTCCGGTCAGTTCGGTGTCGGTGAGCTTCACATACAGCTCGCCCCGGTTCTGCACGGAAGCCTCGCTGCCCTCCAGCACGCTGTCGACCAGGCCGAAGCCCCAGCGCGAGGTGAAGTCGGCGGTGCGCACGGCGATATCGGTCCTGCGCACCTCGGTCCTCACGAAGGAGCCGGCGAAGTTGATCCGCTGGCCCTCGACGACGTCGATGCCGATCCGGTAGTCGGCGACGCCGATGTCGATGAACTCGTCCCATTCCAGGTCGCCCAGGACGAGCCCGGTGCCGTTGGCCCTGGTCCAGGCGTCGAGTGTGGCGCGCTCCGGCGGGTCGTAGGCGGCGGGTGCCTCGGCCCAGAAGCCGTTGTTGAGGTGGACGTTCTGCCAGGTGCCGACGTCGGCGCCGTTGTAGGCGCGGACGCCCTCGAAGAGGACGGTGCCCTGGATGTCGCGGAGCGTGGTGGACTCGTGGGTCTGGCCGCCGGACGGCGCCTCGCCCTGGTCGCTGGGCATGGTGCTGATCCCGATGCCCCGGTAGGAGTTGAGCAGGGTCACCTCGGCGACGGTGGCCATCATGTAGTTCTCGTTGCCGATCCAGGCCCGGCCCGGGATCTCGAAGGTGTGGTTGTAGGGGACTGGCTCCTCGGCGCTCTGGTTCGGGTAGTAGGTGGTCAGGCCGATGACGCCGGCGCTGCCGCCGATCCGGAAGAGGCTGGGGCCGTCGTCGCCGGGGGCGAGATCGGCCACGACCACGGTGCCCAACCCGCCCCGGGAGGCGTCCCGGTAGTGCGGGTTGTGGTCGCCGCGCACCGTGCAGAAGGCGTGCACCTCGATGGTGTCGCTGACCAGATAGCTGCCGGACGGCAGCCAGACGGTGCCGCCGCCGGCGTCCACACAGGCGTAGACGGCGCGCTGGATGGCGTCGGTCGAGTCCTGTTCACCGGTGGGGTCGGCGCCGAAGTCGGTGGCGTCGAAGTCGGCCACGATCCAGTCCTCGGTGGGGAACTCCGTGTCCACCAGCCGGGGTTCGGGGGTGGCCACCGCCGCCTCGCGGATCTCGAACTCGGTGACGGTCTGCCGGGTGGCGTCCTCGCCGTAGCCGTGCAGGTCGACCCGGACATAGCGGGCCTCGACGGTGTCGAACCGCACCCGGACGCCACGGTCGGGCCCGGTGCCGCCGGCCTCCCGGACATCGGTGAAGTCCTCGCCGTCCGTGGAGGTCCGGACGGTGAACGCGGAGGGATAGCGGTCGTCGAAGGAGAGCCGCACATCGTTGACGGCGGTGGCCGCGCCGAGGTCGACGGTCAGCCATTCGCCGGCGCCGTCCTCGGAGCTGGTCCACGCCGTGTCAAGGGAGCCGTCGACGGCGGCCTCCGGCGCCTCGCCGCTGCTGGCGCTGATCGCGGCGCCCCGGGCGAGGTTGGTGCTGTGGGCGGTGGCCCGGGCGGCGGTCAGCTCCTCGTCCAGGGTGCGCAGCGCCTCCCTGGCCTGCTCCTCGGTGGTTCCCGGGTCCTCGGCGACGGCGCGGGCGGCGTCGATGGCGGCGCGCAGCGCGTCGCGGGTGCCCGCCGGGTACTGGCCGTCCCGGTCGCCCTCGCGGACCGTGCCGAGCAGCCGCTCGGCGTGGTCGAGATGGCGGACCAGCCCGGTGGTGGGCGCCAGGCTGTCGGCGAGCACGGCGATCCGGACGGCGGAGACGGTGAGTTCGACGGCGTCCCCGCCGCCGGGGGCGAGGCGGAAGTCGTTGTTGTTGGCGCGGTTGGTGAGCTGGGCGTCGTCCAGCGCGAAGGTGTGGGTGACCCATTCCCCGGTGTCGGTCTGCTCGGCCGGGTCCGCCGACTTGAACGCGGCCTCGGGCGAGTCGTACTGCAACTCGACGCTGCCGGGGCCCTCGTCCAGGTAGTCGACGCTGATCAGGGTCTGTCCGGTCACCGCGTAGGCGTGGGTGTCGGCGACATTGGCGTAGAAGTAGGTGGTGCCGGCGGCGCGGTCGGTGCGCCAGTAGCCGCGGCCCTCGTGGTCGCCGGTGACCAGCCCGGCGGGGCTGTCGCCGGCGGTGAAGGTGACCTCCTCGCCGGTGGGCGCGGGGCCGAGGCTGGCGTTGGCGCCGGCGACGCCCATCCGGACGGCGGCGACCGTGATGTCGGCGGGCTCCCCGTCGTCCTCGCCGGAGAGCCGGAACGAGCCGTCCGCCTCGGGCGGCAGCTCAAGGGCGGCGGTGCGCCAGCCGTCCTCGCCCTCGACGGGCAGCCGCAGTTCGGCGTCGCCGCTGTTGAGCAGCAGCTCGTCGGCCCCGGTGTCCCGGTAGGTGACGCTGACCACGCGGGACGCCGTCGCGGGGAGCGCGGCCAGCCACTCCTCGTCGGCGGTCAGCGCCAGATGGTCGGTGCCGGCGGCGAGATCGGTGGCCCAGTAGCCGCGGCCCTCGAACTCGCCGGTGACCAGGCCCTCCTCGTTCTCGCCTGCGGTGGCCGCCAGGCCGAGGGTGGTGGCTTCGGGGCCGAGGTCGGCGCCGACGCCCTCCGGGTACATCAGGCGGCCGATGGCGTCCGCCTCGACGGGTGCGGGCGCGGGCGCGGGGGCGGCCGGTCGGGCGTGGGCGGCGGCGGGCAGCGGCCCGGCCAGGGCCAGGCCCAGCAGCGCCACGGGGACGGTCAGGCGGCGGAGCCCGACCTTCGATCTCCTAGGGGGTTTCACTGACATGGGCACGAACTTCCTCCCGGTTCCTGGGGGACGGAGTGAGCCGAACAGTGCGGATCTCGAACGGCCGGAGCCGCAACGGGATCGCGGGGTGGTGCCGGTTGATCGGGTGGTGCCGCTCCGGGTTCTCCAACAGATCGCAGTCGGCGGCCCGGTCGAGGGGGAAGGCGGTGGTCAGGGTGGTGCGGGCGGCGCCGCCATGGGCCTCGTAGAGGCGCACGACCAGATCGCCCGAGCGGTCGTCGGCGAGCTTGACGGCCTCGATCACCACCTGCTCGTCGTCGACCGCGACCAGCGGCGCGATCTCCGCCGCGCCGGGGCGGACGCGCGGCGGGAGGTTGAGGTCGTAGCCGCCGGCGAGCGCGGCGGCCAGATCGGCGCCGGCCTCGATGGCGTAGGCGAAGCTGTGCCGCCCCCGGTCCGCCTGCGGGTCGGGGCTGTGCGGGGCGCGCAGCAGGCTGAGCCGGACGGTGGTCGTGGTGCCGCCGTCCTCGGGCCTGGTGTCGCGGGCGATGTCATGGCCATAGGTCGAGTCGTTGAGGAGGGCGGCGCCCCAGCCGTGCTCCCCGACATGCAGCCAGCGGTGGTGCCACAGCTCGAAACGGGCCGCGTCCCAGCTGGTGTTGGTGTGGGTGGGGCGGCGCACATGGCCGAACTGGATCTCGGCGCTCTCGTGCTCGGCGTGGATGTCCAGCGGCCAGGCGGCCTTGAGCACGGTGTCCCGCTGCTGCCAGTCGATATCGGTGCGGACCGTCAACCGGCGGCTGCCGGCGGCCAGTTCGAGGGTCTGCGTCAACCGGGAGGCGCCGAAGGCTCGTTCCACCCGGACGACGGCCAGCTGGGGGCCGGCGTCGACGAGGGTGACCGATTCGGCCCGGTCCAGGTCCCGGACGACATTGCGGTAGGAGCGGTCGATGTTCCAGGCGCTCCATTTGGTGGGGTCGTCCGGGTGGATCTGGAGCAGGTTGCCGGCGGCGCCGGGCGCGATGGTCTCCCGGTCGGCGACCGGATCGTAGAGCGAGGTGACCAGGCCCCTGGCGTCGATCACCACCCGCACCAGCCCGTTGTCCAGCAGCAGTTCGCCGTCGGCGGCGGCGACCCCGACGACCGGTGCGGGCGCCGGGGCGGGCGCACCGCCGCCGAGCGCCGGGGCGTGGGCTGGGAGCGCGATCCGGCCGTCGGCGAGCCGCTGCGCGCCGGCGGGCTCGGGGCTGCCGGGCGGCAGCACGGCGACGCCGGTGCGGTCGAACGGGCCGGCGTTGAAGACGGTCACCCCGTCGGGCGCGTCCCGGTCGGGGACCAGCGCGGTCAGCGCCCGGTCGATGATCCGCTCCAGCTCCGCGTGGATCTCGCCATAGACCGCTTCGGCCTCGCGGTGCACCCAGGCGATGGAGGAGCCGGGCAGGATGTCGTGGAACTGGTTGAGCAGCACCCGCTGCCACAGCTTCGTGAGTCGCTCGTGGGGATAGTCGAATCCGGTGGTCAACGCGGCGGTGGCGGACCAGAGTTCGGCCTCCCGTAGCAGCGACTCGGCGCGCCGGTTGCCGCGTTTGGTGCGGGCCTGGCTGGTGTAGGTGCCGCGGTGGGTCTCCAGATACAGCTCGCCGCGCCAGACGGGCAGCCGTTCGTCGCCCCGCTCGTACTCGGCCCTGGCCTCGGCGAAGAAGGCGCCGGGGTCGGCGAGGCGGACCCGGGGCGAGCCCTCCAGATCGCGCAGCCGGGCGGCGCGTTCCAGCATCTCCCGGGTCGGCCCGCCGCCGCCGTCGCCGAAGCCGAACGGCGCCAACGAGTGCCCGGCCGTCGCCTTGTCGGCGAAGTTCCGTTCGGCGTGGGCGAGTTCGGCGGCGGTCAGCTCGGCGTTGTAGGAGTCGATGGGCGGGAAGTGGGTGAAGATCCGGGTGCCGTCGATGCCCTCCCAGTCGAAGGTGTGGTGCGGCAGCCGGTTGGTCTCGTTCCACGACAGCTTCTGGGTGAGGAACCAGCGGGCGCCGGCCAGGGTCGCCAGCTGGGGGTAGGCGGCGGTGTAGCCGAAGGAGTCGGGCAGCCACACGCCGTCCGTCGTGACGCCCAGCTCCTCGGCGAAGAACCGCCGGCCGTGGACGAGTTGGCGGGCCAGCGCCTCGCCGCCGGGCAGATTGCCGTCGGCCTCCACCCACATGCCGCCGACCGGCACCCAACTGCCGTCCGCGACGGCCTCCTTGATCCGTTCGAAGATCTCCGGGTAGCGCTCCTTGATCCACGCGTACTGCTGGGCCGACGAGCAGGCGAAGACCAGCCCCGGGTACTCCTTGGCCAGCGTCGTCATGTTGGCGAAGGTGCGGGCGCACTTGCGGATGGTCTCGCGGACCGGCCACAGCCAGGCCGAGTCGATATGGGCGTGCCCGACGGCGTGCACGGTGTGCGCCGAGGCATGCGCCGGGCTGGCCAGCGCGGGCGCCAGCTCCCGGCGGCCCAGGGCCGCCGTACCGGCGACATCCGTCGGGTCCACGGCGTCCATGGCGCGCTCCAGCGCGCGCAGGATCCGGTGCCGGCGGGGCGTCTCGGGCGGGAGTTCCCGCATCAGCTGGTCCAACACGCCGATGTCGTGCAGCAGATGCCAGACGTCGTCCTCGCGGACGGCGAGCTCGGCGACCTCAAGCCGGTAGAGCGGTTCGTCGCCGGCGGTGGCCCGGTCCCCGTAGTGGGTGCCCCGGCCCGCGCTGGCGACGATCGGCGGGTTGGCGGCCAGCTCGACCAGCAGTTCGACGGGCTCCCCGCCGGTGGCGGACTCGGCGAGCAACACGGTGCGGTTGTAGGGGTGCAGGCCCTGGATCGGGGTGCCGGACGCGGTGTGCACCAGGCCCTCGGCCTGCCCGCCGGGGCCCTTGGCATAGTCGAAGCCGAGGTCGAACACGGCCTCGACGCGGCGTCCCGCCCAGTCGGCGGGCACGGTGGCCTCGGCCCGCAGCCAGGTGGTGGCCCAGGGGCCGCCCCAGGGCTCGCCGTGCCGGAACGGCCGGTAGTCGGCCGTCAACGCCTCCAGGACCGGCACCGGTTCGCCGGGCGCGCGCCAGACCGTCAACGCGAACGGCACCCTCGGGCCGTAGAGGGCCGGGCTCAGCTGGTCGGCGAGGAAGACGGTGACGCGTTCCTCGATCAGCCGTCGGTTGTCATGCACGATCAGTAGCTCTCTGTTGATGTGGCCGTCGTGTCGGATACGGACGGCAGTCGGACGGTGTCGTGGCCGCCGTCCGGCCAGTCGAGGGTGACGATGTCGGTGCCGGGCGCGGTGGCGACGCCGCCCTCGGAGGCGAGGGACAGGGCGGGCAGGGCGGCCAGGTCGAGCCGTTCGTCGCCCAGGTGCGCGGCGGCCGCGTAGATCTCGCCGAAGCGCACCGGGCCGCCGCTGGTCAGCACGGGGGTGGCGGAGCGCGGCCCCAGCGGGTTGCTGTCGCCGTGCTGCCGCACCAGCGGACGGCCCAGGCCGCGCAGCGCGACCAGGCTGGAGACCAGCCCGTTCGCGCCGGTCACCCGCGCCCTGGCGCCGACCGTGTCCCGGCGGGTCCAGCCGCTGCCGGCATCGGCCACCGGCAGCGCCCAGCCGCCGAACCGCAGCGTCAACGGGCGGTCCCCGTCGGCGGGTTCGGCGGCGTCGACGCGGGCGATCCGCACCTCGACGGCGCCGCGCAGCGCGGATGCCACGGTGATCCAGGGGCCGGTGCGGTACTCCGTTTCGGGCCCGCCGAACGGATCCCACTCCTCGTCGGCCGGCCAGTGCGCCCGGCTGCGGGAGACGCCGATGCCGCCCCTGACCCGGATCCGGGTGAGCGGCCTGCGGTGGGCCGCGAACCCCGCCTCGTTCAGCAGGGTGACCGTCGAGTCCAGCGGCCCGCCGGCCGGATCGGCCGGCATCTCGGGCGCGGTGTGGGTGGAGTAGGCGAGCCGGGCGTAGACCGGGTCGTCGGAGGCGAACCGGGCCGGATCTGCGTGGTCGCTGCCGTGGTTGACCACCCGCACCACGCCGTCCCGCGCGGTGCCGGAGACCAGCCAGCCGGGGGCGGCCAGGGTGCGGGCGAAGTCGCCGCGTTCCACCGGCAGCCGCTCCTCGGGAGCCGTCCACACCGGATGGTCGGCCGGCAGCAGCAGTCCGGCGAAGCCCTTGCTGGCCCAGTACGGCGAGGCGGGCCCCGAGTACACCTGGCGGATGCGGGGGAAGGGGTGGTGCCAGCCCAGCGTGAGCAGACCGTTCTCGTCGGCCGCGCCCCGGTCGAGGAAGTGCCGCAGGGTGGCGCCGGCGAGCCGCCGGGTCAGCCCGGGCCGGTACGGCGTGGCGTCGAACAACTCCCCGGCCCAGACCGGCGCCAGGGTGGCGAACCGGTAGGTGAGGGAGCGCCCCTGGATCAGCGGGGACCCGTTGGCGCCGACCAGATGGGCGTGGTCGTCGAGGAAGCGGCGGAGCCGTTCCCGGTAGTGGTCGAGGCGTCCCGGGGGCGCCGCTTCGCCGAGGATCCGGCAGAACCACAGCGGGTAGAAGTGCATCGCCCAGCCGTTGTAGTGGTCGTAGTTGCGGTGGGCGCCGCCGGTCAGCCCGTCGCTGTACCAGCCGTCGCCCGTGTACCACTGGTCGGTGAGCGCGATCGTGCGCTCCAGGTCGTCGGCGCGCCAGGGGCCGCCGACGGTCGAGCTGAACGCCTCGGTGATCGCCTGGAACCAGATCCAGTTGTTGCCCGGCATGGTGTCGCCGACCATCCCGCCCAGCCAGTCCAGGAGTCGGGCGCGGGTGGGGTCGGTGAGCCGGTCCCAGATCCAGGGGCGGGTCTCGTGCAGGGCGATGGCGATGGAGGCGGCCTCCACCTTGGCCTGGTTGCACTCGGCGAACGTGGGCCAGCGTTCGGCGCCGCTCGGGTCGACCCCGGCGGTGAGGCCCCGGGCGTACCAGTCGGCGAGGCCGTGCGGATCGGCGCCGCGCGCGCCGGCCAGCCGGAAGGCGGCGAGCAGAAAGGTGCGGGCGAAACCCTCAAGGCCGTCGCTCCGGCGGCCGTTGACGCTGGGCGGGCCCGGCAGGTGGATCCCGGCGTGCCGCTCGGTGGCGTACGGGCGCACGGCGAGCAGCAGCCGGTCGGCCGTCTCCTCCCACCGGGCGCGGAAGGACGGGTGCCCGGCGGACGGCACGGACTCGGTGGGGGTCACAGACTCGGTGGGGGTCACGCGAAGTTCTCCCAGGACTCTTGGTACTCGGCACGGATGGTGTCGCCGGCCTCGCGGCGCCAGTCGGCGATCCTGGACGACCAGGAGGAGACGGGTTCGCGGCCCCGCATGATGGCGCGCAGGTCGTCGAAGAGGCGGATCTCCAGCTGGGTGCCGAGGGTGACATCGGTGTCCGAGTACAGGCCCTCGGCGTCGTTGCGGACCAGCACGTCCACGGCGCGGTGGTGGTAGTCGTGCTGCACGGGCACCACGTCCGGCCACTCGGGCAGGTAGAGGGTCTGCGGCGCGTCCGTGACGAACAGGGTGGGCAGGGTGGTCTCCACCCGTCCGGTCTCGGTGAGGATCGGGTCGGACCCCCGCATCTCGTGGTTGACGTCCGGCACCCCGTACTTGCGCAGCAGATAGGCGTCGGTGCCGAACGGCGCGGCCAACGCGTCGCAGGCGCGCAGGAGTTGCCGGATGCGTTCCTTGGGGGCCTTCTTGAGGACCAGGGTGCCGAAGCTGGCGGGGCCGGCCCAGTGGGTGCCGGGGCCGCCGTCGAAGCCGGGCGCGACCATGGCGTCGAGCGCGAAGCCCTCGTGGCCGGACGCGTAGTTGCGGTAGTAGTCGTTCCAGCCGGCGACGCCGTCGTAGTTGACGGCGATCTGGCCGCTGCCGAACCAGTCCTTGAACCGGCCGACCACGTTGAAGCCGTCGGGGTGGATGACCTCCTCGGCGACCAGCTGGCGCATGGCCTCCAGCGCCTCCTCGACGACCTCGGACTCCAGCCAGTACTCGAACCGGCCGCCGCTCTGCCGCCACTTGTTGGGCGCGCCCAGCATCTCCAGCACGAAGTAGAAGGTGGTCAGCGGGTCGCCGACGGCGTACTGGTTGGCGCCCCGGTCGGTCAGCCCGACGCACAGCTCCTTGAACTCGTCGAAGCTGGCCGGGCGCGGGTTGAGGGAGCGTTCCGCGACCCGGTCGGCGCGGAAGAGCATCGCCGAGCCGGCGGCGGCGCGCGGCATCGGCAGACCGTAGATGCCGCCGTTGTAGACGGTGGTGCGCCAGCCCTGGGTCGGCAGGTTCGCCAGGAACGGGTAGTCGCGCACGGCGCTGCCCGACAGATGCTCGGAAAGGTCCTCGAAGAGGGCGTGGAACATCGCGGGGCGCTGTGCCGTCTGCGGCAGGATCGCCATCGCGTCCGGCAGATCGCCGCCGGCGACCACCACGGACAGCTTGGTGGGGTAGTCGCCCACCGGCACGATCTCGAACGAGAGGTCCGTGCCGATCTGGTCGTTGAGCGCGCGCCAGTAGGTGTTGCGGCCGACCGGTGGCGGCACCGGGTTGAAGATCAACGTCATGATCGAGATGCCGGGGCCGGCGGCCGGCGGACCGTCGGGGAAGGCGACGGCGGGCCGCTCCGGATAGTGCGGATGCCCCTCCAGCACGCCGGCCTCGGTGCCGGGGTAGGCGGTCTCCACGCCCTGGTAGGGGACGAAGTCGGGCAGCCGCACATCGGCGTTGAGCGAGGCCGGCGGCAGTTCCGGTCCGTCGCCGCAGCCGGCGAGGGCGAGTCCCGCGGTGATGCCGAGGCCGCCGCGGAGCAGGTTTCGGCGGGTGAGGGCATGGCCCATGAGTGGTTCCTTTGCGCGCGGTGCGGGGGTGTCTGGTCTCATCCCTGGTCTCGTCCCTGGTGTCATCCCTGGTCGGCCCTCATCCCTTGACCGCGCCGAGCATCACGCCCTTGGTCATATGCCGCTGCAGGAACGGATAGACCAGGATCACGGGAATGATGGAGAGCACGAGGATGGCGGCCTGCAGGGCGTAGGACGGCGGCAGCGTGGCGCCCGCCGCGTTGGCCTCACCGGCCCCGATGGCGGCGTTGTTGACGACATAGGTGCGCAGCACCAGCTGCATGGGCCACTTGGCCGACTCGTTGATGAACAGCATCGCGTTGAAGAAGGAGTTCCAGTACGCGACGGCGTAGAAGAGGCCGATCACGGCGAGCGCCGCCTTGGAGAGCGGCGCCACGATCCTGGTGAGGACGGTGAGTTCGCCGGCGCCGTCGATCTTCGCGGCGTCCAGGATCTCGCGCGGGATGCTCATGAAGAACGACCGCAGCACGATGACGTTGAACGCGTTGATCATCATCGGCAGGATCAGCGCCCAGTAGCTGTTGATCAGGCCCAGCTCCTTGACCAGCAGATAGCTGGGGATCACGCCGGGCACGAAGAGCATGGACAGCACCAGCAGGAGCAGGATCGGCCGGTGCCCGAAGGAGCCGGGCCGGGAGATGCCCCAGGCCAGCAGCGCGGTGGTGGTGAGGCTGAGCGCGGTGCCCACCACGGTGACGCCGATGCTGACCATCATGGCGCGGGAGACGATCCCGCCGCTGAGTATCGCGCGGTAGGCGTCCAGCGAGGGGTTGTCCGGCCAGAGGACGAAGCCGCCGGTGGCGTTGACCTGTTCGGCGTCGGCCAGCGAGGTGGAGACGATGGAGGCGAAGGGGATGATCACGAGCAGGCAGCAGACCAGCAGGATCAGGCTTCGCAGGACACGCCAGGCCGGGGAGGCCGGGGTGCGCCCCGGCACGGCGCTGTAGGTGGTCGCTCGGCTCATCGCTTCTTGTAGATCCCTTCCTCGCCCACGAGATGGGCGAGTTTGTTGGCTCCCAACACCAGGGCGACCCCGACCACGCCCTTGACCAGTCCGACGGCCGCGCTGGCTCCCCACTGGCCGGCGATCAGGCCGTTGTTGTAGACGTAGGTGTCCAGGACCTCGCTGTTCTCCATGCCGACGGCCGTCTGCTGGAGGATGATCTGCTCGAAGCCGACGCTGAGCGCGTCGCCCAGCCGCAGGATGGCCAGCAGGATGATCAGGCCGCGCAGCGACGGCAGGGTCACATGCCACGTCTGCCGCCAGCGGCTGGCGCCGTCCACGGCGGCCGACTCGTAGAGGTCGCTGTCCACCCGGGCCAGCGCGGCCAGGAAGAGGATGGTGCCCCAGCCGGTGTCCTTCCAGATCACCTGGGAGGTCAGCAGCGCCTTGAAGGTGTCGGGGTCGCCGATGATGTTCCAGCTGCCGAGGTTCTGGGCTTCGAGGAAGACGTTGAGCAGGCCCGAGTTGCCGAGCATCTGCTGGAAGATCGCGACCACCACCACCCAGGACAGGAAGTGCGGCAGGTACAGGATGTTCTGCACCACGCGCTTCACCCGCTCGCTGAGCAGGCTGTTGAGCAGCAGCGCCAGGGCGATGGGGGCGGGGAAGACGAACACCACCTGGATCAGGGTGAGTTGCAGCGTGTTGACCAGGGCCCTCAGGAACTCCTGGTCGCCGTCGAAGATCACCGAGAAGTTGTCGAAGCCGACCCAGCGGCTGTCGCCGATGCCGATGAACGGTTGGTAGTCCTGGAAGGCGATGACATTGCCCAGCAACGGGACGTAGTGGAACAGCAGCAACACCGCCGCTCCCGGCAACGCGAACCAGAACAGCGCCAGATCGCGCGGTCGGCGCCGCCTCGGCCGGGTCTCCCGGTCGTCGAGTGTGCTCATAGGTTCCCCTTCGTGCGCTGAGACGGGGGCTATGTAAATTCAATGGATTGTCTAAGTCAATGCTTCGCGTCGGGAAATCTCGGCGACTCCCCCACATCTCCGGGTCGAGCACCCTCAAGGAATGGGACATAGTGGACAGTTGTCCCGTGCGTCTCGACGATGGATGGTCAATTAGTACTTTTACAGGAGGCGCGGGAAGGTGTTGGATGGGCCCATGCATGACCTTCCGGAACTACCGCTCTCCGAGACGGCGCGGCAGGCGCTCCTCAACTGGGCGGCCGGGCGCGAGGATCGCGAGGTGCGCGCCCGCATCATCCTGGACGCCGCCAACGGCATCTCCATCTCCGACAGCGCCCGCGCCCTGGGCATCTCCCGCCCCACCGTCACCTCCTGGCGCAACCGCTACGCGGCCCAGGGCCTGGAGGGTCTGGAGCACCGGCCCCGCAGCGGCCGACCACCCCGGATAGACGAGGCGGATGTGATCGCCGCGACGCTGGCGGGCCCGCCGGCCCCGCGTCGCGCCTGGTCGGCGCGCGCCCTCGCCGACCATCTGGGCATCTCGCACACGGCGTTGAGCGCGGTATGGCGCCGCTGGGGCGTCGACGGCGAGACGTTCTCCCCGGTCACCATGCCGACCGATCCGCCGCTGCGCTGCGACCAGCCGCTGCTGCTCGGCCTCTGGCGGGACGCGGAGGCCACCGTCCTGGTGGTCGCCGAGCGGCTGGACGAGGCGCGCCGGCCGGGATCGCCCGCGCCGGCCGCCGAGCGGATGGCGCGCAACACGGCGCTGGCCGCGGAGCTCTCGCTGCCGCGCGCCAGCCGGCTGCGGGTGTCGCCCGAGGCCCGCGCCGAGCTGACCGCGCTGCTGCACACCGTCGGTGACGGCGCCCAACGCATCGGCCCCTCCCGGCTGTTGGTCTGGGATCCGGCCGGCGATCTGGAGGAGTCGGGGCCCGAGGTCGGCGACGAGACCTGGCATCTGGCGCCCGACTCCATGAGCTGGTCGGCCACCCTGAGCGCGATCTGCTCCCTGGAGCTGCTGCACTCCCCCGCCACCGCGCGCCCGATGCTGGACTCGCTGCTCGACGCGCTGCGTTCGGACCGTTCGGTATGGCGCCGGCCCGACGAGGGCGCGGCCCCCGGACCGCCGCCGCGCACGCCGCGCGCCTTCGACCAGCTGGCCCTGGGCTCGTTCAACGAGAAGCTGGTGATCGAGAGCATCAGGGAGGCGGGCGCGCTCAGCCGGGTGGAGATCGCCCAGCGCACCGGGCTGACCCCGCAGGCGGTTTCGCGGATCACCCGCAATCTGCTGACCTCCGAGTTCCTGGTGGAGGACGCCCATCGGCCGGCGGGCAAGGGCAAGCCGAGGGTGCCGCTGCGGCTGCGCGCGGACGCCGCGCACGCCATCGGCATCCATCTGGACCCGGAGATGATCACCCAGGTCGTGGTGGACCTGTGCGGCGGCGTGGTGGCCAGGCGTCAGGTCTCGTTGCACGAGCGGCGCGATCCGGAGTGGGTGATCGCGCAGGTGACGCGGATGGCCCAGGAGGCCGTCGTGGCCGGCCGCCCCGCCTCCGATCCGCTGCTGGGCGTGGGCGTCGCGGTGCCCGGGCCGCTGGACGCCGAGGCCGGGGTGATCAGGAACCCGCCGCTCTTCGACGGCTGGCACGATGTCGCCCTGCGCGACGAGTTGGCCAAACGGCTGGAGATCCCGGTGATCCTGGAGAAGGACGTCACGGCCGCCGCCATCGGCGAGCGCTGGATCGGCGCCGCCGAGCGGGCGGGCGACTTCGTCTATCTCTATCTGGGCGCGGGGGCCGGCTGCGGCGCCTTTCTCAACGGCGATGTCTACCGTGGACGCACCGGCAATGCCGGGGAGTTCGGCGAGTTGTGCGCGCTGAGCGTGGGCCGGCTGACCCCGGAGGGCGGCCCCGCGATGGTCGCCGAATGCGCGCCGATGCCCACCGTGGTGGAGCGGGCGGCGGCCGCCGGGCTGGTCTCCGCTGAGGAGCCGGGCGCCTACGAACGGGCCTGCGCCGCCGTCCTCGCGGGGGACGAGGGGGCGCGGGAGATCTTCCGTTCGGTGGCCAGGGTGGTGGCCAGGGGCGCGGTGGGCGTGACGGACCTGCTGGACACCGCGCTGCTGATCGTGGGCGGCCCGGCCGTGCGGCCCGAGGTGACGGACCTGTTCCTCTCGGAGATCGACACGGCGGTCAACCGCTTCCCGGTGGCCCGCGACATCCGTCGGGTGCGGGTGGCGCATTCGCTGCTCAACGAGTCGGCGGCGGCGGTCGGGGCGGCGTCCAGCGTGTTCCACGCCGCCTTCGCGCCCCGGTTGCGCACCCATGTCACCCCTGCGGCCGGTCCCTCCATCCCGCTGGACGGCAACTAAGTTGCTTGCCGCCGCAGGGTGGGGCGAACTCCCGTGCGCCGCACCGGACTTCTCCATCTGCCCCGCGGCGGCCGAAGCGGGACCGCACGAGGGGGCTCACCGGCGGCGTTGACTTAATACATCCATTGGCTTTTCATAACAGTCATGCATCGTGACCCCGCCCTTATCGAACGACGCCTCCACCGCGTGCTCACCCAGCGTCTGATCCCCGCCGTGCACGCGCACGGCGTCCCGCTCGACATCGGGGTGTGGCCCGTGTCCGGCGAACCCGTGCCCGTCGCCGACGGCCTGCGGGCCGAGTACCGCCCCGTCTCCGTCGGCCACCGCTGGGGTCCCGCCTGGTCCACCTGCTGGTTCCGGGTCAGCGGCACCGTGCCGCCCGCATGGGCCGGTCGACGCGTCGAGGCGGTGCTGGATCTCGGCTTCGACGCCACCAAGGCCGGCTTCGCAGCCGAAGGGCTCGCCTACCGCGCCGACGGCTCCCCCGTCAAAGCGCTCAACCCGCGCAACGCCTGTCTCACCGTGGCCGAGAAGGCCGTCGGCGGCGAGGAGTTCGTCTTCTATGTGGAGGCCGCCGCCAACCCGCTGATCCTCGACGACGGCCCCGGCGGCGTGCCCTTCCTCCCCACCCGCTCGGGGGACCGCGCGCCCTGGCTGGGCGACGGCACCGGTGACGGCGGCGAGGCCGGCGAGCCGATCTACCGGCTGGCCAGGGCCGAGCTGGCCGTCTTCGACCCGGACGTCTGGGAGTTGACCCGGGACCTCGACGTGCTGGGCGGCCTGCTGGCCGAACTGCCCGAGGAGGACACCCGCCGCTGGCAGCTGCTGCGCGCCGTGGAGAACGCCCTGGACGCCGTCGACCTCCATGACATCGCCGGCACCGCGACCGAGGCCAGGCGGCACCTCGCCCCCGCGCTGGCCGTCCCCGCCGTCGAGGGCGCGCACCGGATCTCCGCCGTGGGCCACGCGCATATCGACACCGCCTGGCTCTGGCCGCTGCGCGAGACCGTCCGCAAGGTGGCGCGCACCGTCGCCAATGTCACCTCGCTGATGGACGAACACCCCGAGTTCCGCTTTGTGATGAGCCAGGCGCAGCAGCTCGCCTGGCTCAAGGAGCACCGCCCCGAGGTCTTCGCCCGGGCCGTGGAGAAGGTGCGCACCGGACAGTTCCTGCCCGCCGGCAGCCTCTGGGTCGAGCCGGACACCAACATCACCGGCGGCGAGTCGCTGGCCCGCCAGTTCGTCCACGGAAAGCGGTTCTACCTGGACGAGTTCGGGATCGAGACCGAGGAGATGTGGCTCCCCGACACCTTCGGCTACAACGCGGCCCTGCCGCAGCTGATGAAGCTGGCCGGGGTGCGCTGGTTCCTCACCCAGAAGATCTCCTGGAACACCACCAACGACTTCCCGCACCACACCTTCTGGTGGGAGGGCATCGACGGCACCCGGATCTTCAGCCACTTCCCGCCCGTCGACAGCTACAACGCCGAGCTGTCGGGCCGGGAGATCGCGCACAGCGAGCGCAACTTCCGGGACAAGGGCCTGGCCAACCGCTCCCTGGTGCCCTTCGGCTACGGCGACGGCGGCGGCGGTCCGACCCGCGAGATGCTGGGCCGCGCCGCCCGGCTGGGCGACCTCGCCGGCTCGGCCCGGGTGACGATCGAGGGCCCCGCCGAGTTCTTCGCCAAGGCCCACGAGGAGTACGGGGAGAACGCCCCCGTCTGGGTCGGCGAGCTCTATCTGGAACTCCACCGGGGCACCCTGACCAGCCAGTTGGCCACCAAACAGGGCAACAGGCGCAGCGAACACCTGCTCCGCGAGGCCGAGCTGTGGTGCGCCACCGCCACCCTGCGCACCGGCGCCGACTACCCGTACCAGCGGCTCGACCGGATCTGGAAGACCGTCCTCACCCACCAGTTCCACGACATCCTGCCGGGCTCCTCCATCGCCTGGGTCCACCAGGAGGCCGAGGAGACCTACGCCCGGGTCGCGGCCGAACTCGGCGAGCTGATCGACGGGGCGCAGCGCGCCCTCGCGGGACCGGCCGAAGCGGGCGGCACCCTGGTCTTCAACGCCGCCCCACACGCGCGCGGCGGCGTCCCGGCGCTGGGCGCGAGCCCGGCGCCTGCCCCCACGGCACCCCGTCCGCTCGCCGACACCACGCCGTTCGTCCTGGACAACGGACTGCTGCGGGTCACCGTCGACGAACGCGGTCTCGTCACCTCGATCCACGACATCGAGGCGGACCGCGAGACAGTCGCCCCCGGATCGGCCGCCAACCTGCTCCAGCTGCACCAGGACTTCCCCAACCAGTGGGACGCCTGGGACATCGACAGCTTCTACCGCAACGCGGTCACCGACCTGACCGAGGCGGACGAGGTGACGCCGACGCCCGACGGCGGCGTGCGCGTGGTCCGCACGGTGGGCGCGTCCCGGATCGAGCAGACGCTCACCCTGCCGGACGGCGTCCGCCGCCTGGACATCGACACGTTCGTGGACTGGCGGGAGCGCGAACGGCTGCTCAAGGCGGCGTTCCCGCTCGACCTGCGGGCCGAACTCTCGCGCGGCGAGATCCCGTTCGGCCACACCCCGCGCCCCACCCACAGCAACACCAGCTGGGAGGCGGCCAAGTTCGAGTTCTGCGCCCACCGCTACCTCCAGGTCGAGGAGCCCGGCTTCGGCGCGGCGCTGGTCAACGACTCCTCCTACGGACACGAGGTGACCAGGGACGTCCGCGCGGACGGCGGCTCCACCACCACGCTGCGGCTCTCGCTGCTGCGCGGCGCCCGCTTCCCCGACCCGGAGGCGGACCTGGGACAGCACCGGCTGCGGTACGCCCTGGTGGTGGGCGCCTCGCTCGGCGACGCCATCCGCGAGGGCTACCACTTCAACCTGCCCGAACGCCGGGTCCCGGGCGACCGACCGGTGGCGCCGCTGGTGTCCCTGGACAACGAGGCCGTGGTGATCGAGGCCGTCAAACTGGCCGACGACGGCTCGGGCGATCTGGTGATCCGGCTCTTCGAGTCCCTGGGCGGCCGCGCGACGGCGCGGCTCGGCACCGACTTCGCCGTCGCCGACGCGGCCGTGACCGACCTGCTGGAACGGCCGTTGGCCGACGAACCGGCCCCCGACCTGGCCCGGCTGACGCTGCGACCGTTCGAGATCCGCACCCTGCGGCTCACCCCGGCGGCGCGCGGCTAGACGTTGCCGGGACGAGCGTCCCGAACGGCGCGCGGGCCGGCGCGTGATGCGACCGGCCCGCGCGTCGGGGGCTGTTGACGCCGGCGGACTACCGCAGGAGGAGGGACTGGGGGCGCGCCGAGAGGGTGCGGTCCAGCACCAGGCAGGCGGCCCCCACCGCGCCCACGTCCTCGCCCACCCCGGTGCTGGTCACGACGGTGGGGTGGATCTTCTTCACAAACGGCGACTGTTCCACCATGTCCGGGATGATCCGCAGGAAACGGTCCCGGAGATGGGTCCAGATCGGGCCGCCGAAGACGATCATCTCCGCGTCCACCAGCGTCGCGGCGGCGGCGACGCCCCGGCCCACCCGCACCGCCCAGCGGTCGATGATGTCGCCGGCCGTGGCGTTCTCCTCGGCCAACCGGCTCAGCTCGGCCAGCCCGCGCTCGGCGTCCCTGGGGCCGAGCGGGGTGAACTCATGGCCCAGCACGCCCAGTTGAATGCCTTCGTCCACCATGGCCCGGGTGGTGCAGGCCGCGCCGAGCCCGCCGACCTCGCCGGCGTTGCCCGATACGCCGCGCAGCACCGTGTCCTCGACGACCAGGCCCATCCCCGAGCCGGTGCCCAGATAGAAAAAGAGAAAGTTGCCGGTGTCGGTGGCCGCGCCGGCCCAGCGCTCGGCCGTCGCTGCGGCGATCACATCCTTGTCCAGCAGCACCGGCAGCCCGGTCTCCACGCTGAGGAAGTCCCGCAGCGGCACCCGGCCCCAGCCCTCCAACTCGGGGGGATCGACCACCAGTCCGGCCGACATGTCCACCGGCCCGGGGGCGGCGATCCCCACGCCGAGGATCCGCTCCCTGGGCACCCCCGACTCCTCGATGAGCGTCTGGAGCGAGGCGCTGATGCCGGCCAACGTGTGATCCGGATCGGCGACGCGCGGCGTGGGGGTCCGCAGACGCGTCACCACCCGGCCCAGCAGATCCAGCACCACATAGGTGATCACGGCGGGGTCCAGATGCACCCCCACGGCGAACCTGGCCTCCGGGCTGACCTGGAGCAGGGTGCGCGGTTTGCCGGTGCCCGTGCTCTTCTTGCCGGTCTCCCGCGCCAGTCCGTGGTCCAGCAGCCGGCGGCAGATATTGGAGACGGTCTGCGCGGACAGGCCGGTGGCCTCCGCCAGCTCCACCCGGCTCAGCCCCTCCGGAACCCGACGGATCGCGTCCAGCACCACGGACTCGTTGAAGTCGCCCATGCGGGGCAGGTTGGTGCCACGCCGGATCGTCAACTGCTGCCTGCCCATCGCCTATGTCCTCCAGGACGAAACGTCGGGGAGTGCGTCGAACACCCCGGCCGTCGGGGCCGATCGACACGCCTGGGTGGCGTCCCCGGCATCCCGACGGCGTCCCCGCTCCGGCTCCGGCCTCGGCCGCTGGCCAGGACAACCGCCCATGGCCGCCCGACCGCCCAATCTACTCCCGGCCGCCGGAGGACTCTGTTCCCGGCCGCCAGAACCACATCCTAAATCAATACGATGGAGGTTGTGAGGCGTCCCGGTCCCGGAACCGGGGGCCCCTCCCCGGGCGACGCCCGGACTCCTCCCTCAGGGCCGCCCCACGCTGCCGTCCACCGTCCGCAGCAACGCCCAACGGTCGTGCTCCAAAGGCTCGGTCACCGGATGGCGGGCCGCCGCGCGCTCGTCGAAGTCGACGCCGAGCCCCGGCTCCGACGAGGGGCGCAGCCCGCCGTCCCGGGGCACGGGGGCGCCGGGGAACACCTCAAGCGTCGCCTCCGTGAACCTGGCCGCCTCCTGCACCCCGAACGCCGGCGAGGAGATGTCCAGCGCGACATTGGCCGCCATCCCCACCGGGCTCACGTCGCCGGGCCCGTGCGGCGCGGTGCGCACCCCGAACAGCTCGCAGGCGGCGACGAGTTTGCGGGTGGGCGTGAGTCCGCCCAGGGTGGGGATCCGGATCCGCGCGAAATCGATCGCGCCCGCCCGCAGCTGCGGGAGATACATCTGCGCGTCGTGGTACAGCTCGCCGACGGCCAGCGGCACCGAACCCGCCGCCCGCAGCCGGGGGAAGTGGTCCATGTCCTCCGGCGCCAGCACATCCTCCAGAAAGAAGAGACGGGCCGGCTCCACCTCCCTGACCAGCGTGAACGCCTCGGCCGGGGAGAGTCGTTCATGCACGTCGTGCAGCAACTCGACATCGGGCCCGACCTTCTCCCGCACCTCGGCGAGCACGGCGGGCACCTGGCGCAGATAGGCCGTGGAGTCCCAGACGCCGGTGCGCAGCCGGCGCCGCTCGGCCTCAACGGCGTCGGCGGGCCCGGCGCCATAGGTGTCGGACCCCGGCACCGGGACCTGCACCCTGACATGCCGGTAGCCCCGGGCGGCGGCGGCCAGCACGCGCTCGGCCACCTCGTCGGCGTCCCGCCCGTCGACATGGGTGTAGGCGGCGGCGAACTCCCGTGCCCGCCCGCCGAGCAGGGCGTGCAGTGGAAGCCCGGCGACCTTGCCCTTGATGTCCCAGAGCGCCACATCCAGCGCGGCCAGCGCGTTCTGGGCGATCGAACCGCCACGCCAGTAGCCGCTGTTGAGCAGCAGACGGTGGATGTCCTCGATATCGGCGCTGTCCCGGCCCAGCAGCAGCGGACCGAGATAGGAGTCGATCACCGCCCTGACCGCCAGGGTGCGTTGGGGGTCGCTGGCGCAGCCGAGGCCGTAGAGCCCCGGCTGGTCGGTCTCGACCCTGACGATCACATACGGGCAGCCCTGGGGCGCGCACAGGAAGGTGCGCACGCCCTTCACCCGTGGGGAGCCGGCGTCGCCGGCCCAGGGGGCGGGGGCCAGCAGTTCGCGCGACGGACCGTCGTCGGCCGGTCGCGGCCGGGGGTCGGGAGGGAGGTCGAACGGGAGGTCAAGCGGGGGGTCAAGGGGCTCTGGGGGTTGCTCTGCTGACGCCATAGGAGATCTCCGGAGGTCGGCCGCCGAGGTTGTTTCGGCGTGTGACGAGCGTTGACACCGTACATCAACTCGATTTAGCTTCCGGGGCACACCGCTCCCCGCGGGCCGACTCCCGGGAAAGGATGGGCAACGTGGCCCCACCACATCCCCGCCGTACCACTCGGCGGAGCAAGACATTGGGGGTAGCCCTCGCGCTGACCACGGTGCTCGCCGCCTGTGGTGGCGGCCAAGGCAGCGACGACCCCGACCAGTTGGAGATGTGGACGTTCAAGCAGTCCCATGTCGCGGGTCTTGAGGCGGCGGCGGAGATCTTCGAACGGGAGACCGGGGTCTCCGTGAAGATCCAGGCCTATACGCCCGACGACGCCTACAACACCAAGGTGGCGGCCTCCGCCAGGACCAACGACCTTCCCGACGTCCTCGAAGTGCACGCCAACGGCAGCGACTTCAGCTTCGGCGGCGCCGGCCTGCTGGAAGACCTCTCGGACGATGTCACCGAGGAGTGGACCGAGCGGTTCCTCCCCCCGGTCGCCCAGGACGGCACCGTCACCCGACAGTTCTACGAACAGTCGCTGGCGCCCGGCGCGGCCACCGTGGGCATCCAGGAGGGCGAGCGCTACAGCGTCCCGTTCACCGTGGGCACCTTCGGCATCGTCTACGCCAACAAGGAACGCCTCCAGCAGGCCGGGTTCACCGAAGCCCCGGAGACCTGGGAGGAGTTCATCGCGATGCTCGACGCGGTGGGCCAGGAGTTCCCGGACAACGGCGGCGTCACCATCGGCATGAAGGTGCCGTCGACGGGCCTTGAGTGGATGCTCCAGCCCATGGCCTACGGCCAGTTGGGCCCGGACGCCTATCCGGCGCTCTTCTCCGAGGACCCGGAGGTCAACTGGTCGTCGCCGACCGGGGTGCGGACGCTGGAGACCTTCGGTCAGGTCAATCCCTACTGGACGCCGGGCACCGGGATCCTGGGGATCGACGAGGCGGACCTGTCGTTCGCCCACGGCGAGTCGACCTTTGTGGTCGGGGGCACCTTCACCCTGGCCTTCCTCGCCGAGAACGGCGTCGACCCCGACAACCTCCTCACCTTCCCCATCCCGCCGCCCGAGGGCGCCGCGCTGCCGGACATGGAGCTCAAGCCCTTCGCGCTGACCGGCCTCTCGGTGGTCAGGGAGGGCGGCAACATGGACACGGCGCTGGAGTGGGTGCGCTTCCTCTCCCGGGACGATGTGGCGCGGGAGTTCGCGCAGACCGCGCTCGACCTGCCGCCCAACGATCTGGGGCCGCGCCCCGAGGAGGCGGTCGGGCCCGTGCTGGGCGCGATGGCCGCCTCGCTGGGCGAGAGCGAGGACGCCTACCACGCCGGGGACACCAGCTACAAGCCCAACGGCTATGACGCGGCCGATGTCGGGGCCGTGTTCGCCGAGTTCGCCCCGCTGGCGCGCAGGGACGCGGAGCGGTCCGGCGAGGCGCTGTCCGATCTCATCAACTCCTACTGGGCGGAGTCACGGCGTTGAGCGGCGAGACATCTTCAGAAGCGGCCCCTCCGGGGTCGTCCGGGGCCGGACGCGGCGCGCCCGGCAGGCCCGGGGAACGGCCGGCGGCCGGGAAGCGCGGGAACGCCACCGGGCGTCGGAACACCGACGGGCCCGGGGAAGCCCCGGCGCGGGCGATCCGCGCGGCACGCGGGCAGCGCAGACGGGAAGCCGCCTGGGGCTACGCCTTCGCCGCCCCGGCGCTGGTGCTCTTCGGGATCATGGGCGTCTACACCATCGTCTACGGCTTTCTGCTGAGCTTCGCCGAATGGAACGGCTTCTGGCCCCGGTGGAACTGGGTCGGACTGGACAACTACGCGGATCTGCTGTGGCGGAGCCCGGTGCACGCCCCGGCGGTGCGGGAGGCGGCGACCAACACCCTCTGGGTGATGATCGCGGTGCCGCTGCTGACGGTGGCGATCAGCTTCCCGCTGGCGGTGGTGCTCAACTCGGCCAGGCGCTTCGGCGGACTGCTGCGCTCGGTGTACTTCCTGCCCTATGTGACCACCGGCATCGCGGTCTACTTCGCCTGGCAGTACATCCTGGAGCCCAACGGGGCCATCAACCTGCTGCTCAAGAGCCTGGGCATGGGGTCGCTCTCGCAGCCGGAGGGCTTCCTGGGGAACCCGGACACCGCCCTGCCGACCCTGATCGTGGTGATGGTGTGGTCGTCGGTGCCCGTCGCCATGCTGCTCTATCTCACTGGGCTCCAGGCGCTGGACAGATCCCTGCTTGAGGCCTCCCAACTGGACGGCGCGGGATGGTGGCGCACCCAGCTGAGCGTGGTGTGGCCGCTGCTGCGACCGATCACCGCCGTGATCGTGCTGCTCAACCTGCGGGACTCGCTCCAGGGCTTCCAGATCTTCCTGATCATGACCAATGGCGGGCCGGGCAACAGCACCAACGTGCTGGGGCTTGAGACCTATCGGCTCGCCTTCCTCTCGGAGTTGGCGCCCACGCTCGGGCTGGCCAGCGCCCTGGGCTGGCTGCTCTTCATAGCGGCTCTGGTCGTCGCCATCGTCAACCAGCGAGCGTTGCGGAGGGTCGGATGACCGACACCGTGCACACGGTCAGCGCACCGAGACGGGGGCGCGCGGCCGCCCGCCCCCTCGGGCCCGGCGGTCGGGGGCGGGGGCGTCCACCGACCCGCACCCTGGTGGCCAGGAGCATCATCGGACTGCTGCTGGCGTTCTATGCGGCGATCAGCCTCTATCCCTTCCTGTGGATGGTCTCGGCGGTGTTCAAGGACAACGAGGAAGTGGTCTCGGGCGGTCATCTGATCCCCAAGTCGCCCACGCTGTCGACCCTTTCCGACACCTGGAGCAAGCTCAACTTCTTCGACTACTTCCTGAACAGCCTCAAGGTCACCCTTCTGACGACGGTGCTGGTGGTGGTGATCTACGCGGCCGCCTCCTATGCCTTCGCGGTGCTGCGCTTCCCGGGCAGGACGGCCTTCTACCGGCTGTTCCTGGTGCTGCTCTTCGTCCCCGGCGTGGTCACCCTGCTGCCGATCGTGCTGCTGGAGCACGAACTGAACATCCTCGGCACCCACTGGGGGCTGGTGCTGCCCTTTGTCAACGGCAGCGCCCCGCTGGCGGTGCTGCTGCTGACCAGCTCCTTCAACTCCGTTCCCGGGGAGCTGCGGGAGGCGGCCCGGGTGGACGGTGCCGGCGAGTTGCGGATCTTCGCCACCGTCTATCTGCCGCTGGCACGACCGGCGTTGATCACCATCGCCCTGCTCACCGCGATCCCGACCTGGAACGAGTACCAGCTGACCAGGGTCTCGCTGAACGACCCGGACAGCTACACGCTGCCGATCGCGCTCCAGGCCATGCAGTCGGAGAACGTGGTGCAGTACAACTCGCTGATGGCCGCCGCGCTGATCATGGTGATCCCCGTGGTGATCCTCTTCTTCAGCGCGCAGCGGTACTTCGTCAACGGGCTGATGGGGGCGGTCAAGGGCTGACTCCCCGCTCCTTCCACACCCCCGCTCCCCGCACCCCGCACCGACTCTCCCTGGGAGGAACACCCTTGAGGTGTGACACCGATCGTCCCCGCTCCTTCGACACCGGTCGGAGGAGGCGGCGATGAGCGAGCGCGCGCCGGACGGGCGACGGGCGCGCCAGGCCCCCCTGGGCGCCGGTGACACGGTGTTGGTCACCGGCGCCGCCGGGGGGATCGGGCGGTATGTCGTGGGGGCCTGTGTGGACGCGGGCCTCCGGGTGATCGCCACCGACCGGGTGCCGTTCGCGGACGACAGGGCCGCCGGCTGCCCGGTCGGTGACATCAGGGACGCCGACTTCGTCGCCTCCTGCCTGCTGGGGCCGGACGGCCCGGTAGCCGGGGTGGCGCATCTGGCGGCGATCCCGGCTCCAGGGCAGGTCTCCGAGGAGGAGACGCTCGACCAGAACGTGCTGGGCAGCTTTGTGGTGCTCCAACAGGCCGGCCGGCACGGGGTGCGGCGGGTGGTGCTGGCCTCCAGCGTCTCGGCCTTCGGCCTGGCCTGGGCCGACCGCGATCTGTCCCCGAGGTATGTGCCGGTGGACGAGGACCATCCCACGATGGCGGTGGACTGCTACGGGCTCTCCAAGGTCCTCGCCGAGGAGGTGGCCGCCTTCAGCACCAGGCGCTGGGGGCTGCCGACCGTCTGCCTCCGCTTCCCCTTCGTGGGCACCGGCGACCGGCTGACGGGGCAACTCGCCCGGGTCCACGAGGATCCGGGCGGCCACCGCCGCGACCTCTGGGCCTGGCTCGACACCCGGGACGCGGCACGCGCCGTCCGGGCCGGCCTCACCGAGCCGCTGAGCGGCCACCATGTGATCTCCGTGAGCGCGGACGACACCTCCGCCCTGCAACCCACCGAGGAACTGCTGCGCGCCCACCATCCCGACAGCCGACTGACCCGCCGACTTCCCGCGCACAGCGCGGCCTTCGACAACACCAGGGCCCGGGAGATCCTCGGGTTCCGCCCGCACCACCCATGGCGCGACGAGCGGCCACCCCACACCGGCTGACCGCGGCCATGGGCCGCCCCCACCACCGTCCCCCCAGAGAGGACCCCCACCATGGCAGTCTCGCGCCGCACCTTCGTCACCACGGCGCTCGCCGTGCCGGCGGCCGGCGCCGTGTTCGGCACGGCCTACGCCCAGGCCACCTCGACCGACGAGACCGAGCCCCGGAGCAACCGACCGCGCGCCAGCGAACCGGGCGATGTCGTCGGCAAGATCACCACCGGCTACCAGGGCTGGTTCGCCGCCGCCGGCGACGGCTCCCCCATCGACGCGTGGTGGCACTGGGCCCCCGACATGGGAAGGACCCCTTCGCCCAGCAACAACGGCATCATCAGCTGGCCCGACATGCGGGAGTACGAGACCGACTACCAGACGGACTTCCCCGCCCTGGGCAACGGCCGGCCGGCGACGCTCTTCTCCAGCCACGACGACCAGACGGTGGACACCCACTTCCGCTGGATGGCTACGAACGCCATCCACACCGCCGCGCTGCAGCGCTTCAACCCCAACGGGCACGAGGGCCCCATCCGGGACGCGATGACGGAGAAGGTCCGCGTCGCGGCCGAGGCACACGGCGTGAAGTTCTATGTGATGTACGACATCACGGACTGGCTGGCGATGCGGGAGGAGATCACCGTCGACTGGACGGAGAAGATGTCCGCCTACACCGCGTCCCCCGAGTACGCCGTGCAGAACGGCAAGCCGGTCGTCGGGATCTGGGGCCCCGGCTTCGCCGACGAGAAGCGGCCCTTCGCTCCGGACGAGTGCCTTGAGGTCATCCGGTGGTTCCAGGACCAGGGCTGCTATGTGATGGGCGGGGTGCCCACGCACTGGCGCAGCGGGGACCGGGACTCCCGGCCGGGCTTCGAGGAGGTCTACCTCGCCTTCGACATGCTCTCGCCCTGGATGGTCGGCCGGCTGGGCACCGTCGAGCAACTGGACGCCTTCTACGAGTCCAACCTTCTTCCTGACCAGCAGGCGTGCGACGCGGCGGGCATCGACTACCAGCCGTGTGTGATGCCGGGGAACCTCCAGGAGGGTCACCGGGCGCATGGCGACTTCATGTGGCGCATGTTCTACAACACCATCCGAGCGGGGGCCCAGGGCCTCTACATATCGATGTTCGACGAGTACAACGAGGGGAACCAGATCGCCAAGACGGCGGAGACCAGCGCTGACGTTCCGGCCGGGGAGGACTTCCGCGCCCTGGACGAGGACGGCACGCCCTGCTCCGCCGACTACTATCTGCGTCTGACCGGGGACGGGGGTCGCATGCTCGCCGGCGAGATCGAACTCACCGAGATCAGGCCCACCTCCCCCGTGGTCTAGGAGCGGCCCGGCCGCCCCACCCGACACCCCGGGTGGCCCTTTACCTGCCGGAAGGGCCGCCCGGGGGCTCATCTCCCGAGCCACGCCGGGAAGTTCCGCCAGCGGAGCTCCCTCAGCGCTGTTCCCTCAGTGCTGTTCCCTCAGTGGAGATAGGGGCCGGCGGAGCCCACCTGCCCGGGGGCCTCGGTGAGATCGGTGTCCAGCACATAGACCGCGAGGTTGCCCTTGCCGGGCGCGGCGACCGAGAGCGTGCCGTCGGTGACCTCCACCCGCTCCCCCGACACGGCGTCGGTGTACGTGCCGTCGGGTATCCCGGTGAAGCTCGCTCCATGAGTGATGGTGACCAGCGCGAAGCTGTCCGTCTCGGCATCGGTGTAGCGACGCTTGAACGCCATCTCCCCCTCGATGCCCTCCAGCGAGTACTGCCCCTTCTGCAGCGCCGGGACGGCCCGACGTATCTCGTTGAGGCGCTGGAGGTGCTGTACCAGCGGCTGTTGCAGCGTCTCGGCTATCGGCCCGCTGGCGCTCTCCACCCGGGAGTAGTCGGAGACGGTCAGCTCGCCCTCCAGATGGTCCCCGTAGTAGGCCCGCCCGGTGGTGGCCAGAGGACAGGTGGGACCGCAGTCGATCCGCTGCCCCGCCTGGAACTCGATCTCCGATCCGTAGTAGAGCGTGGGGATGCCGCGGAACGTCCACATCAGGGCCATGTTCTCGGCCCAGGCGTCGGTGCCCTCGGCGTAGCGTTCCTCGCTCTTGTTGGGGCCGTAGTCGTGGCTGTCCACATAGACGGTGTTGTAGGTGGCGTCGTTGGTGGAGTCGTCGGAGTCCCGCCCGTTGTGGAACGCGTTCTGCGCCGAACCGAAGTTCATGTGCATCCGCATGTCGATGATGTTCATGCCGGAGAACCGGCTGCGGTCCGGCTGGTGGTAGGAGTTGCCGTCGAGGAAGGCGTTGTCGGAGGTTGGCTGCCCCGCCGTGCCGATCCCGTTCTCGTGCTCGTACTCCTCCAGGACCGCCTCCGCATCGTCGGCGCTGTACTCCTGACGCGGCTGCCAGGTGAAGAACTGCGCCGAGTGGTTGACCGAGCCCCTGTTCCACTTGTCGTTGACGAACGCGGCCACCTCGCCGAAGACATAGAAGTCCTGGGCCTTCTCCTCGCCGTACTTCTCCACCAACCTGGCCTCGATGGCCGGCAGGAAGTGGCGCGTCCAGATGATCCTCGGAATGTGCACCGCGGTGTCCACCCGGAAGCCATCCACCCCCATGTCGATAAAGCGGTTGTAGGCGTCTATCAGGTACTCCTGGACCTCGGCGTCCTCGGTGTTGAAGTCGGCCAGGTCGTCATGGAGCCAGCAGCTGCGGGAGTCCTCGCCCTCCCAGTTGCCTATCCAGCACTGGTGGTAGTAGTTGGCGGGAAAGAGGCCGGTGGTCGGGTTGGGCCACTGGCAGTTGTAGATGCGGTAGCCCTCGGGGCTGGTGTGGTCCGTGGGCTCACCCCAGTTGGGGCACTCGTTGTCCGCGGGCTCCTCGTGGGACCAGACGTCCCCGTTGTAGGGGAGCCCGTTCTCGTCCTCCTCCAGCGGGTCGTAGTCGCGGCCCTCCTCCGGGGTGTCGTAGAACCAGTCCCACTGCTCGTCCTGGACGCCGAAGACCGTGGGCTCGTAGAGCCCCCGCGCGCCCCAGCGCGAACTGTGGTTGTAGACCACGTCCTGATAGATCTTCAGGCCCTTTTCGTGCGCGGTGTCTATCAGCTCCTGATAGGAGGTGCCGTCGGACTCCAGACGCGGATCGACCTCGTAGAAGTCGTAGCCGTGGTAGCCGTGGAAGTCGTAGTCGGAGCGGTTGAGCACGACGGGCGTGATCCAGACGGCCGAGAACCCGAGTCCCTTGATGTAGTCGAGCTTGTCGGCCAGTCCCTGGAAGTCGCCCCGGAACATGGGGTCGTCGTACTCGGCGTTGCCCGATCTCTCGTGCTGGCTGCCGCCTCGGTTGTTGGAACTGTCTCCGTCATAGAACCTGGCGGTCATCACGAAGTAGATCGAGTCCTCGCGGGGGTCGCCCCCCAGCATGCTGGCCGGCTCAGCCGCGGCCGACCGGGCACCGGCCGCGCTCGTCGTCCCGCTCTGGGCCTGACCCGGTGTCTGACCCGGTGTCTGGCTCTGGGTCCGAGGGGTGACCCCGCTGCTCTGGGCCGGAAGCAACGCGCCGATCAGGGCGGCGACCACCAGACCCAGCGCGGCCACCCACCACCGCCTGTGACGTCTTGTTCGGGGGGTGTTCATCTCAACTCCTGGATGAGGCTGTTGGAGACCCGACGCGCCTGCGGCTCTCCAGGAGGTCACAAGAAGCTGCAACTTCTTGTGGAATTTCTTGCTGAACTCCTTGCAAGTTACAGAATGGCCGCCAGGCGGCACAGGGGAGCAACCGTGTGCTTCTGAAGGAGATTGTGAAGGGCCTCGCGAGGGAGATCGCGAAGGGAGGGCACAGCCTCACCGCCTGCCTCCCTCTCCCCGGGTGGGCGCCCGAGGCGCGGCTCAGCCCATCCCGTTGAAGGAGAAGTAGAAGATCTCGCCCGACTCCAGATCCATGGCGGCGTTCCAGAAGCAGGAGCCGCCGTCCATCACTTCGAGCCACTCGGACTCCCAGCCGGCGAAACCCTCCGGATCGCAGATCCCCTGCACCCGGAGCTGGCGCTCCTCGCCGGCGACCAGCTCGGTGTACTGGCGGACATAGCCCTCGTCGAGCTGGATGGTCTCCGAAGCGCCGGGGCCGCTGGTGAATTCCTCGCTGGGCGGCAACGCCTCCTCGAAGCGCTCCACATCGGCCCGATCCGGGATCCGGGAGTCCGCCCGCGTACCGCCCCCGCCCAGGAGGGCGATCCGCCGTTGATCCGGCGTGGTGAGCAGGGCGCCACGCCAGCCGTCCCCCTCGACAACGCCACCCTTCCCGCTCTCTCCTCCGCAGCCGACCAGCGACAGCGAGGCCAGCAGCACCGGAGCCACCCGAAACACACCATGTCTGCTCAGTCTTCTCATGCCCCCTCCGACGGCCCGTCCGAGGGCGCGGTTCCCCGGCTGTCATGAGGCGACCGGCTCCTCCGGCGCGGGCGTCGCACGCTCGGCGGCACGGCTCACCTCCTCCCAGGAGGCCCAGACGTCCATGCGCCGGCGGGAGACCTCGAACGCCAGGTCGTAGACCATGCTGCCCAACAGCAGGCGCAGCGGTGGATCCGCGGAGTCGACGAGCCTCATCAGCGCCTGCGCGGCCAACTCCGGTGGGCTGTCGACGGAGTTCTCCGCGAACCGCCGCTCCAACTCGGCGCGGAGCCCGGCGTACTGCGGCTGCGGCTCGGCCGCGACCAGGCCCCTGGTGTAGAGATCCGTCCAGTAGCCACCGGGCTCCACGATGGTGACCTTGACGCCGAACTCGGCGACCTCGGCGGCCAGCGCCTCGCTCATCCCCTCCAGGGCGAACTTGCTGGCGCTGTACAGACCCGTCGTGGGGAATCCGCCCAGCGCGCCGATGCTGGAGATCTGCACGATATGGCCGGAGCCCTGCTCGCGCAGGGTGGGAAGCACCGCCTGGCTCACCCAGAGGGCACCGAAGAAGTTCACCTCCAGCTGCTCGCGCGCCTGCGCCTCGGTGAACTCCTCCACCATGCCCATGGAGAGGAAGCCCGCGTTGTTGACCACGATGTCCAGGCGACCGAAGCGCCGCACCGCCTCCCCCACGGCGGCGAAGACGGCGGCCCGGTCGGTGACGTCCAGGGAGAAGGCCATCAGGCGATCCCGATGAGCGACGGCCAGCGTGTCCAGGGCGCCGACCGTGCGGGAGAGGGCGACCACCCGATCCCCGGCGGCAAGCGCGGCCTCGGCGAAGGCGCGCCCCAGCCCGCGGCTGGCTCCGGTGATCAGCCAAACCCGCCCGGCGCGCTGGGCCTCGGCGTGGGCGCTGACGAGGTTCGGGGCGGAGGTTGCGGAACGGCGTTCACGAGTCATGGCATGTCCTCACTTCGTTGACGAGACGGACTACGAGACGGACCACAAGACCATCCGCGAGACGGACCGTCTCGGTTCGTCGCGATGACACTACACACCCGGATCCCGAAAAACAAGACGGTGCGTCTCGTCTCGCAATGGGTTACCCTGGCGGCATGACTCCACAACGCAGAGTCCCCGACAGAGCACGCCGCAGCGAGGCCACCCGCCAGGCGATCCTCAACGCCGCCCTGGAGTTGGTGAGCGAGGTCGGCTACGCGAGGCTGAGCATCGAGGGCATCGCGGCGCGGGCCGGGGCCGGCAAGCAGACGATCTATCGCTGGTGGCCCTCCAAGGGGGCGGTCCTCTTCGACGCGTTGCTCGCCCTCTCCCAGGGCGGCGACGAGGAGAGTGGCGAACTGCCGGACACCGGGGATCTGGAGGCCGATCTCAAGGCCGTGCTCCGGGCCACCGCCGGCGAGTTGAACGATCCCCGCTACAGCGAGCCCATGCGCGCCCTGACGGTGGAGATCCTGGTGGATCCGGCGCTGGCGGCGGACTACAACGAGCGGCTGGAGAAGCCCGTCAGGGAGCTGAAGCAGCGCCGGCTGCGCAGTGCCCAGGAGGCGGGGCAGCTCTCCCCCGGGCTGGATCTCGATGTGGCGGTCGAGATGCTCTGGGGCCCGGTGCGCAACCGCTGGCTCCATCGCGAGGGGCCGCTCACGGAGGATTTCGTGGATGTCGTGGTGGAGACGGCGCTCCAGGGATTGAAGGCCCCGGACACCCCCGAGGGCGCGGTCGAGGGCGCTGCCGAGCGGGCCGACTCCCCCGGAGGCGACGGATGAGCCCTCGGGGGATCACCGCGTGGCGCGGCCCGCTCCGTCGGCTGACCGCCGTGGGGCGGCGGGTCCTTCAGCGGTTGACGGACTCGCCCTGGTGGACGAAGGAGTGCAGCGCCCGGTCAAGACCGGCGCGGTCGGGGAGTCCGTCGGTGTCGTTGGCGCACTGCACCACGAGGGCGGCCACGGCGGCGCCCTGCGCGAGAGCCCGCTGGGGCGGCAGCTCGCTCAGCCGGCCGTCGAGAAAGCCCACGGCGAAGGCGTCCCCGGCACCGACGGGGTCCACCACGGGCACGGTGAACGCGTCCTGCCGCCAGACCCCGTCGGCGGTGTGGCAGCTGGCCGCCTTGTCGCGGTGTTTGACCACCACGGTCCCGGCGCCGGCGGCGAGCAGTCCTTCCACGGCCGTCCGCAACGACCGCCCGGGGAGCAGGAGTTCCAGCTCGTCCTCGCCAGCCAAGACCAGATCGACGCGTTCCAGCAGCGGCGCGACGACCTCGCGCCAGCGGTCCGCCGAGCCGATCTTGAAACGCACATTGGGGTCGAGCGAGACCGGCACGCCCTGCTCGTCGGCCAGCTCCAGCAGTCGCTCCGTGGCCCGTCGCGCGGAGTCCGACAACATGGGCGTGATCCCGGTCAGATGCAGCAGCCGGGCGCCGCCCAGCGCGGCGGGGGGCAGCTCGTCCGGATCCAGCCGCGAGGCGGCGGAGCCCGCTCGGTAGTACTGCACGTCAATGGCGCGCGACGGGTGGCTGTCGCGTACCAACATCCCGGTATAGCCCGAGGGATCAACGACCGCATAGGAGGTGTCGATGCCATCGGAACGCAGTTTGGACAGCACGGCCCGGCCGGCGGGGTCGTCCCCCACCCGGCCCAGCCAGCGGCTGGCGTACCCCAGCCTGGCCAGGCCCGCCGCGACATTGCTCTCGGCGCCGGCGATCGAGCGCCGGAAGGTGGTGGCATGCTCCAGCGGCACGCCCGGCTCGGCCAGCAGCAGGGTCATCGCCTCGCCACAGACCACCACGTCAGGTCGCCCACTCATGCCGCTCGTCCCTTCGCGACGCGTAGATAGGTTCTGGCCCGTTCGCGCAGCGCGTCCAGGTCCCCTCCGTCGGCGGCATCGCCCACCAGCGGAGAGCCCACCCCCACCGCCGTGGCACCGCCCGCCAGATAGCCGTCGGCCGCCTCCGCGTCCACGCCGCCCACCGGCACCAGCGGCACTTCGGGGAACGGGCCGCGCAGCGCCTTCAGATAGCGCGGTCCGCCCATCGAGTCGGCGGGGAAGATCTTGATGGCCGAGGCCCCGGCGGCGAGGGCGGCGATGATCTCGCTGGGGGTCAACGCCCCGGCGAGGGTGGGCAGTTCCAGCCGGCGCGCCTCCGCCAGCCCGGCGCCGAGCCCGGGTGTCACGGCAAAGGTCGCTCCCGCCTCCCGTGCGGTCCGCGCGTCCTCGGCGGTGATCACGGTGCCGGCGCCCAGGAGCGCTTCGGGCCCCAGCTCGGCCCGGGCCGCGGCGATCACCTCCGGCGCGTCCCGCCCGGTGAGGGAGACCTCCACCAGATCGACCCCCTCCGCCACCAGGGCGCACACCGTCCGGATGGCGGCGTGGCGGTCGGTGCCCCTGACGATGGCCAGCAGCCGCCGGTCACGCAGGAGTTCCAGCAGGTTCATCGTTCGGCCTTCCTCCGGGGTGACGGGTTGGTGTCGCCGGGCCAAGCCTCGCAGATCGGCCCGGCCGTCGCTGGGTCGCTCACCATTCGGCGAAGCCGCCGTCGGAATGCCGCCAGACGGGGTTGCGCCAGCCGTGCCCCGCGAGATCGGCGGCGCGCACGGCGGCCTCGTCCACGACGACGCCGAGTCCGGGCAGTTCGGTGCGGTGGGCATGTCCGTCGACGAAGCGGAAGGGTTCACGGTCCACCAGGTAGGAGAGCAGGTCGGCCTCCCGGTTGTAGTGGATGCCCAGACTCTGCTCCTGGATCAGGAAGTTCGGCGTGGCGAACACCACCTGGAGGCTGGCGGCCAGGGAGATCGGGCCGAGCGGACAGTGCGGGGCCAGATGCGCGCCGAAGGTCTCGGCCAGCGAGGCGATGCGCCGCACCTCGGAGATCCCGCCGGCGTGCGAGAGGTCGGGTTGGACCACGGCCACCCCGGCCTGGAGCACCTGGAGGAAGCCGGCGCGATCGTAGATCCGCTCGCCCGTCGCGATCGGCACGGGCCCGGCCTCGACCAGCCCGCGCAGGATGTGGTTCTGCTCCGGCGGCACGGGCTCCTCCACGAACAGCGGGTGGAGCGGGGCGAGTTCGTCGAGCAGCCGGCGGGAGCTGGCGGCGGTGAAGCGGCCATGGCAGTCGACCGCGATATCCCGGTCGTCGCCCAGCACCTCCCTGGCGGTGGCAACCCGGGCGACGACCTCCCGGATCTCGGCGACGCTGGCGTGCGGTCGGACGCGGCCGGCCGCGTTCATCTTGACGGCGGTGAAGCCGGCCTCCACCTGCGCCGAGATCTGGTCGGCGAGTTCGGTGGGATCGTCTCCGCCGACCCAGGCGTAGACGCGCGCCCGGTCCCGCACCGGCCCGCCGAGCAGCCGGTGCACGGGCACGCCGTGGCGTTTGCCCATGATGTCCCAGAGGGCCTGGTCGAGGCCGGCCACGGCGCTGGAGAGCACCGGCCCGCCCCGGTAGAAGCCGCCCTTGGTGAGGACCTGCCAGTGGTCCTCGATGCGCGTGGGGTCCTTGCCCACGAGGTATTCGGCCAGCACCTCAACGGCGGCGCGCACCACCTCGGCGCGCCCCTCCACGACGGGCTCACCCCACCCGACGATGCCGATGTCGGTCTCCACCCGACAGAAGAGCCAACGGGGCGGGACCATGAAGGTCTCGATCCGGGTGATTCTCATCTGCGATGCCCCTTTGGTGCTGTGCGTGCCATGCCTGGTCAGGACGCCCGAAACGCCCCCGGGGTCCCGAGCGTCGCCGGCCGCCGAGGCGCGTGACCCGGTCTGTTGACGCTCCTTGCCCTCGTTCTGTTGCCTCATGACCTGGCTCAACCTTCCGGTGGGTGGGACTGCCGGCCGGATGGATTGACCGGATTCGTCAAATCGCAAGACATGAAGAACGCGGCGGACGCGGCAGGCACCGCGGGGACACTGCGGGCGGGCTCAGGGCCAGGAGCCGTCGGGCAACGCCTCCAACCCCTCGGCGCCCTCAGCTCCCCCCAAAGGTGTATGACAGGTTGAGCCTAAGCAGGGAGGCGGGAGGCGTCAACGGCCCGCCGACACCACGTCCATCCGCCCCGCTTCATAGGCGAATACGGCTTTGATACGGCCGAGCACTCCGAACGGGAGAGTGCACCGGACACTGGGCGAGCGGGGAAGCTGACTGATAGGTTCGCGCCCGTGAGCGAGGCCCCGACGCCCCCCGGCACCACCCCGACGACCCCGACCACCCCGACCACGCTGGAGACGGCCGTGTCCGGGATCGAGGTGATGATCTTCGACGAGCTCGAACCGGGCATGTCGTTGCCCTCCGAGGGCGAGTTGGCCACCACCCTCGGCGTCAGTCGGCTCACCGTGCGCGAGGCGCTCAAGGTGCTGGCCGCGCGCGGTCTGGTCGCGCTGGGCAAAGGCCGCAGACCCCGGGTGCGGGAGCCCGACAGCGCCGTGCTCTCCGGGCACTTCAGCGCCGCCATCCGGCGGGACCCGGGCGCCCTGCTGGAGTTTCTCGACGTGCGCGAGGCGCTGGAGATCCAGGCGGTCACGCTCGCCGCCCGGCACGCGTCGCGTTCGGCCCTCCATGCCGCCCAGTCCGCGCTGGACGGCATGGCCGAGGCCGCGGCGGATCTGTCGACCCCGGCCCAGGTCACGCGGTACCACCGGTGCGATGTGGCCTTTCACGAGTCCCTCGCGCTCGCCAGCGGCAACCGCATGCTGGTCTTTCTCCTGGAGGGGCTGCGGGAGTCGCTGCGGCAGAGCTTCGAGCGCAGCCTGGAGGGCAACGCGCTGCGCGGCCGGTCAGTCCAGGATGCCCTCACGACACATCGCGCCGTTCTCGCCCGGGTGCGGGCACGGGACGCGGGCGGCGCGGCCGAGGCCATGCGGGAGTGCATCAGGGACGCGCGCGACGACCTGCGCGCCGCGCTGGCCCCCGCGCCCCGACCACGCCCCTGAGCCGGCGCCCCGACGGGCGCCTCGGGGTTTCAGGCCGGCGCGGGCCTGAACCGGGGTTCAGGCCCGCGCGGGTCGGGAGTTGTCCAGGGCCAGGTGCACCGCGAGGCCACCGAGCACCGTGCCCATGACATACCGCTGGGCTCGCAGCCAGCCGGGGCGCCGTCCGAGGAAGACCGCGATCGCCCCCGCCGCCACCACGAACAGCCCGTTCACGAGCACCCCGATGATCACCTGGACGCCGCCCAGGAGGAATCCCTGCGCCATGACATTGCCCGCCTCGGGATCCACGAACTGGGGGATGAGGGAGAGGTACATCAGCGCGATCTTCGGGTTGAGCAGGCAGGTCATCAGCCCCATGGTGAAGAGCCGTCGCGAGGACTCGGCCGGCAGGTCCTGACGGGAGAAGACCGAAACCCCGCCGGGGCGCAGCGTCTTCCAGGCCAGCCACGCCAGATAGCAGGCGCCGGCCAGCTTCACCGCGACATACAGGCCGGGGACGACGGTGAAGACCACGGACAGGCCGAGGTTCGCCGCCGTCAGATAGGTCAGAAAGCCGAGCGCCACGCCGCTCAGCGACACCAGGCCGGCGGTTCGCCCCTGGGTGATGCTGCGCGACACCAGATAGATCATGTTGGGGCCCGGGGTCAACACCATCCCGAGGGCCACCGCCGCGACGCCGACTACCGCACCTGCTGTGATCATCGGACCAGGATCCCCGATGCCACCGTGCAGCACCAGCGAGATCCACTACCACCGATGCTTAAGCATTACTTAAACGCCGCCCGGGCACCCCCCGAGCCGGGCCGGGGCCTCGGGCCTCGCCGGGTCGGTGAAAAGTGGTTGCCGCAAGGGAGTTGGCTGCTCCAGCATCGTCCGGCATGGAGCGCACGCTGACCGAGCAAGAGGTCCGGGGGTTCGTCGAGCGGGGCTTTGTGCGGGTGGAGGCCGCGTTTCCCCGCGAGGTGGCGGAGGCCGGTCAGGCCGAGCTGTGGCCGTTGGCCGGGGTCGATCCGGCGGATCCGTCGACCTGGGCCAGCCCCGTGGTCCGGATCGACGGCTCGGCGGCCGAGCCGTTCCGGCGGGCCGCCAACACCGAGCGGCTCAGGGGCGCCTTCGACCAACTGGTCGGCGCGGGCCGTTGGTTGCCCCGGCTGGGCCTGGGCACCTTCCCCATCAGGTTCCCGCACCCCGAGGAGCCGGGGGACGACGGTTGGCATCTTGACGCCGGTTTCCTCGGCGACGACGGAGGTGAGTACCGGATCAATCTGCGCTCGCGGGGCCGGGCGCTGCTGATGCTGTTCCTCTTCACCGATGTCGGGGAGGACGACGCCCCGACCCGGATCAAGGTCGGTTCGCATCTGGACGTACCCCCGTTCCTGCGCGACGCCGGGGAGGAGGGTCACGGCTTTCTCGATCTGTGCCGGGCGTTGGACGCGGCGGGCCGCCTGGACGCGCCCGACCGCCCCGTCGCGCTGGCGACGGGGCGGGCCGGAGATGTGTTCCTGTGTCATCCGTTCCTGATCCACGGTGCGCAGCCACATCGGGGCGAGCGGCCCCGGATCATCGCCCAGCCACCGCTGGAGCCGGTGGCGCCGCTGCAGTTGGCGCGGGCCGACGGGGCGTACTCCCCGGTCGAGGAGGCCGTCCGCCGTGGCCTCGGCCAGGCCGCTTGAGGCCCGGCCGAGGCGGTGCCCGGCGGAGGTCTACCTCCGGTGCAGATAGGCGCGTTCCACGGTCTGGCTGACCTGGTTGCCCGCCGCGTCGGTGGCGGTGACCCGCAGCGTGACGCGGGCGTCCGAGCGGATGTCGGTCGGCCGCTTCAGGGTGACCTGGAAGGCGTTGTCGCGGCGTTCCCTGATCCGTTGGGCGTCGACAAAGGTCTCGCCGTCGTCCCAGGACGCCTCGACATCGAGGGAGACCCGGCGGGGCGCGGCCAACCCGTCCTGGTGGCGGACCGCGATGTCGACGGTGTGCTGCCGTCCGCGCCCGACGGCGTTGTCGGTGTCCACGCCCAGGTCGTAGTCGAGTTGCAGCAGGGGCAGCGGCGTGCCCTCCGGGGCGCCGGTGTCGGAGCGGAACCGCCAGCTGGTCTCGGTCGCGGTGGCGAAGGTCCAGGCGTCGCCGCCCCTGGCGGTGCTGAGGTCGAGTCGGTAGTCGGCCGCCCCGGCCGGCACCGCGAAGTCGACGCTGCCGGAGTCGGCCTCGCCGATCAGCTCCCCGTCGCGGTGCAGGGTCGCGGCGATCCGGTCGCCCCCGATGGCCGGCCCGTGGTGCCCCTGGGCGTCGGTGAACTCGGGGATCCGCAGGGCGAGGGTGTCGCCGACGCGGACGCTGGGCCGGGCGTGTCCGGCCGGGATGGCGGGCCGGACGGGGCCGGCGAACCAGGACTCCGTCTCCCGTTCCCTGGCCCGGTAGGTGCGCTGTTCGCCACGGAGCGCGATGGCGGTGACCGGGAAGTCGTACTGCCAGGGCAGCACATAGTGCACAAAGTGCTGCCAGATGCTGTCGCCGCCGGTGATGTACTCGGTGCGCTCGGCGCCGGTGGCGACGTCGCGCGGCGAGTCGAGCAGGGCGACCGTCTGGTGCGGCCGCCAGCTGATCCGTTGCGCCGAGGCCCAGTTGGGGTCGCCGGTGTCGGTGTACCGGCTCTGGACGCGGGCCCCCTCGTGTTCGCGGACGGTGTGCACCACCCGGTCGGGGATATGCCCGGCGGACACCTGCAGCACGTCGTAGAGGTAGGGGCTCGCCGGCGTGCTCCGGAAGGTGACGGCGGTGCGGCGGGAGCCGGCGCGGTCCCGCAGCGCCTCGCCCTCCTCGTGGCTGATCCTGATCAGCGGCACCGCGGTTCTGGTGGTGCCGTTGGGGCGCCACCGCGTCCAGGCGGTCTGGTCCTCGGCGGCGACCATCACGACGCCGCGGGCTCCGGCCTCCTTCGCGCGTTCGGTGAAGGCGAGGTAGTCGCCCGGATCGCCCTGGACGAGCGCCAGCTTGCCGCGTACCCGGGAGAAGTCCGGCTCGCGGGCCGGCCCCGCGTCGACCACGTCGAGGCGGTCGCGGTCCTCGAAGAGCGAGGACATCGGCAGATAGTAGGGCCGCAGTTCGAGCCGGGTGCCGGGCACCTCGGCGGTGAGCAGCGGGGCGAGCAGCTGCCAGCGGGAGGCGAACTCGAAGCTGCCCTCCTCGACCGGCTCGGTGGGCGAGACCAGCAGATGCGCCTGCCCGACGGGATAGGTCACCGAGTGGGTCCAGCGGTGTCCCTCGTACTCGCGAGAGCTCTGGTAGCTGAACCAGTTGCGCTGCTCGGCCGGTCGTGGGGTGCGGATCTCCACCGGGGTGACCTCGCGCAGGTCGAGCGTGACCTCGGTGTCCCGGGTGACCTGGACCTCGGGCCGGTATACCGCGCGCAGTTGGGGCAGCCCGTCGTCGGGGTCCTGGCCGGACGAAGTGGTCTGGACGAAGGCGTAGCTGCCCTCCTCGACCTCGGCGGTCGCCGGGCCGCTGGTGTCGGGGGTGACAAAGCCCTCGGGGCTCCAGATCATCGGCCAGTGCCGGGTGCTGATCTCGCCGTCGGGCGTGATCACGGTCGGCGTGAGCGTGTGGGTGGGCCCGTTGACGGTGAGGCTGACGGTGGTGCGGACGGTGCCCGTGCCGTCCTCGGTGGTCGCCGTCAGGCTGCCGTAGTAGCGGCCGCGCGGGGCTTCCGCCGGGTCGGGGGTGAGGCTGACGGAGGTCGTCCCGCCGGGCCCGACCGTCACCGTGTCGGCGCTCAACGCCACCGCTTCGGCGGGGAGTTCGCGGCCGCCCGTGGTGGCGAGCGTCAGATCGAGGGCCAGGGTGACGGGCTCGTCGGTGGTGTTGGTGTGCTGGACGGTGACGGGCTCGCCCTGGTTCTCCTCGCCGGTGGTGAACGGCCCGAGGGCGACGGTGCCGGTGGCGGTGAGGCCGCCGGTGGCCGTGGCCAGATCGATGCGGCCGGCGCCCTGTTCGGTGATCCCGACCCCTTCGGCCGGCAGCGCGGTGGAGATCAGCGCGTCCTTCAGCCGGGGCGCGCTCCACTCCGGATGCGCCTGGGCCAACAGCGCGGCGGCGCCGGCCACATGGGGGCTGGCCATGGAGGTGCCGGAGGCGGCGGTGTGCCGCTCGTCCACCGGGCTGCCCATCGTGGTGCCGGCGGCCCGGGCCGCGACGATGCCCACGCCGGGCGCGGTGACATCGGGTTTGACGGCGCCGTCGCCGAAGCGCGGTCCCCTGCTGGAGAACGGCGCGAGGAGTTCGTCCCGGTCCACGGCGCCCACGGTGAGGGCGGCGTCGGCGACGCCGGGCGAGCCGACGGTGCGGGCGCCCTGCTCGCCCCGGTTGCCCGCGGAGACAACGAAGAGGGTGTCGGTCTCGGCGGAGAGCGCGTTGAGGGCCAGGCTCATCGAGTCGGTGCCGTCGCTGACGATGTCCGCGCCCAGGCTCATGTTGACGATGTCGGCGCCCTGTTCGGCGGCCCACTCCATGCCGGCGATCACCTGTGACTCGGAGCCGCTTCCGTTGTCCCCCAGCACCTTGCCGACCAGCAGCTCGGCCTCGGGCGCCACGCCCTGGCGGGCGCCGTCCGAGGCGGCGCCCGAGCCGCCGACGGTGGCGGCGACATGGGTGCCGTGGCCGTGCGCGTCATGGGTGCCGCCGCTGCCGGAGAAGTCCTCGGCGGCGGCGATCCGGCCGGCCAGGTCGGGGTGTTCGGCGTCCGCGCCGGTGTCCAGTACGGCGACGCGCACGCCGGCGCCGCGCAGTCCCGCGTCCCAGGCGGCGCCGGTGTTGATCTGCTCGACGCTGCGGTCCAGATCGGCGGTGACCCGGCCGTCCAGCAGGACCCGGGGCAGGGCACGGGCCCCGGCGATGCCCGGCTGCTCGTCCTGCGGGGCGAGTTCGGCCCAGAAGTCGGCCAGCCGGTCCTGGGGGATGTGCACCGACTGGGCGTCGATGCTGTCCAGGATGAACGAGGGCGCCGAGTCCTCATGCAGGGAGGTCAGTTCAGCGGCGGCCGAGGCGGCGACGCCTTCGGGGCGCACCACCAGCAGCGGCAGGGTGTCGGTGCCGGTGGTGTCGAGGCCCTGCTCGATCAGCGAGCCGACCTGGAACAGCCGCTGGTCCAGGGTTCCGGCGGCGACCAACGGCCAGGCGTCGTCGGGGAGCACGGTCAGCTCGCCGTCCAACTCCATGGTGTGGAAGGCGATGTCGTCCCGGCCGGCTGCCGGCTCGATCCGGGCGACCTGCCGGCCGCCGCCGACGTCCGACACGGTCACCGTGTCGCCGGTGACCAGCCGCACCGTATGCCCCTCGGGGACCGGCTCGGCCCCGCCGGCTCCCGGTCCCGACAACGGCCCCGCCGGATCGCCCGGTTCGGCCGCCGCGGGCCCCACCGTGCCCGCCGCGAGCAGCAGTCCCATGGCTATCGCCGCCGTTCGGCGGATCGACCATCTCATCAGCATGACGTCCTCTCTCCGTGCGACCCCCTGCTCGTACGCGCGTCCCGCTCCAGAATCGGGCCGCCCGGGCGGCGTGTCATCCGATCTCAGTGTCGCGATGGCGACATGTCAGTACCGCGCCAGCGCGGGTGATTTCGGGCCACATGGGATGATGGCGTCGACGGCGGGCGGGGGCGCGCGGTTGCCGAACTCCGCCGGGTGGGAGGCACGAATGCTGGACGCGGCGGGACTCTCGGTGGACGAGGAGGCTGTCTACCGCTTGTTGGTGACGGTGTGGTCGGCCACCGCCGAGGAGGTCGCCGGGCGCTCCGGGCGTCCGGTCGAGGAGGCGGCCGAGGTGTTGGGCCGGCTGGAGCGCCGGGGGTTGGCGCACCGGGTCGAGCATCCGGCGGGCAGCTATGCCGCCAGTCCGCCCGATGTCGCGCTGCTGCCCGAACTCCAGCGCAAGTCCGTCGCGTTGGACCGGGCGCGGGCCGCCGTCACCGATCTGCTGGACACCTACCGCGACACGCTGCGCCGGCACGACCCCGACCAGTTGATCGAGGTCGTGACGGGCGCCGAGGCGCTGCGCCGGCGCATTCACCGGGTGCAGAGCGACGCACGCCACGAGATGCTGTGGTTCTGCAAGGCGCAGTACGTGGCGATGTCCTCGGAAAGCAACACCACGGAGTTCGAGGCGCTGGCGCGCGGGGTGCGCTATCGGGTGCTCTACGAACGGGCGTACTTCGACGGTGCCGGCGCGGTGGACAGCCTGGTCGCCGGGGTGCGGGCGGGCGAGGAGGCGCGTTCGGTGCCGTCGCTGCCGCTGCGGATGGCCATCGCCGACCGGGAGTTGGCGATCTGCCCGCTGGTACCCGGCGGCCCCCAGGGCAGCCCGGAGCAGCCGACGGCCGCGGTGGTCAGGGGCAGCAGCCTCCTGGAGGCGCTGCTGGCGCTCTTCGAACGTTCCTGGGAGCACGGTGTCCCGCTGCGGGTCGACGCCTCGGGCGCGCTCCGCGGCACCACGGACGACGGCGCGGGCGAACGTCTCTCGGCCAGCGACCGGCATCTGCTGTCGCTGCTGGTCGCCGGCGTGACGGACAAGGCCATAGCGAGCCAGCTGCGGCTGAGCCAGCGGACGGTGCAGCGGCGGGTGCAGGGCCTGATGGTGGTGACCGGGGCCGCGACGCGGATGCAACTGGCCTGGCTGGCCGCCCGCAAGGGCCTGATCTGATCGCCCTCCATCCGATCAGGTGCCGGCCAGGCCGTGGCGGATGGCGAAGATCGCCAGCCGGACCCGGGTGGGGCTGGCGGTCTTCCGCATCAGGCTGCCGATATGGGTCTTCACCGTGGTGAGCCCGACATGCATCCGGGCGGCGATCTCCGCGTTGCTCAACCCGGCGCCCACGCAGGCCAGCACCTGGCGCTCCCGCTCGGTCAGCGCCGGCGGCCGCGCCGGCGGGCGTTCGGCGCGCCACGCGGTGGTGGCCTGGGCGACCACCCGGGCCAGCACCCGGGCGCTGAACGGGCTGCCGCCGGCCGCCGCCTGGCGGACGGCGTCGAGCAGTTCGTTGGGGGCGGCGTCCTTGGCGAGGAAGCCGCAGACGCCGGCGTCCAGCGCCGGGTAGAGATGATCGTCGTCGTCGAAGGTGGTCAGCACCACCACCCGGGTGGCGGGGCGCTCGGCGAGGATGCGTCGGGTGGCGCCGGCGCCGTCAAGTCCGGGCATTCTGAGGTCCATCAACACGACATCGGGCGTGGCCTCGGCGGCCAGTCGCACGGCATCGGCGCCGTTGGCCGCCTCGCCCACGACGGTGATGTCCTCGGTGGACTCGCAGAGCATCCGCAGTCCGGCGCGCACCAGTTGCTGATCGTCCACCAACAGCGTGTGGATCATGGCCGCTTCCCTTCTCCGTCGGCCGGGCCGCGCGTCTCAGCACGTCTCGCGTTCGGTCGCTCCCACCATCGGGGCGGGGGCGGGCAGGGAGGCGCGCAGCAGCCAGCCGTCTCCCTCGGGGCCCGCGGTGACCGTGCCGCCGAGGAGCGCGACGCGCTCCCGCAGCCCTTCCAGACCATAGCCGGACGGCAGCGGCGGCGGATCGGCGGCCGGCGTCCCGTCGCCCAGGTCGTGGATCTCGACCCGCGCCGCCCCCGCGTCGTAGGTCACCGAGATCCGGGCGTGGGTGCCGGCCCCCGCGTGTTTGGCGACATTGGTCAGGCCCTCCTGGACGACGCGCAGCACGGCCAGTCCGCGCAGCGCGTCCAGGCCCGCGATGCCGGGGTCGACCTGGGTCCGCAGCACCAGGCCGCCGCGGCCGCAGCGGTCCGCCACGCCGGCGACGGCGGCGGGGAGTTCGGCCGGCTCCACCAGCAGTGATCGCGTCGGGTCGGTCACCGAGGCCGGATCGCGCAGCACCCCGACCAGCCGCCGTAGATCGGCCAGCGCCGTGCTGGCGGAGGCGTGCACATCGTCCAGCACGGTGCGCACCTCGGGGCGCAGATCGGGCAGCACCTCCCTGGCCACCCCGACGCGCAGCGCCATGGAGGCCACATGGTGCGCGACCAGATCGTGCAACTCGCGGGCCAGCTCGGTGCGTTCCGCGAGCCGGGCGCCGAGCGCCGCGAGTTCGCGGCGTTCCTCGGCCTCGCGGGCGCGCGCCTGGGCCTGGGCCAGATGCTGGTTGGCCGAGCGCAGCCAGCAGCCGAGCAGCAGCGGCGCGGCGACCAGCACCACCAGCCGGTAGGCGATGGCCACCGGATCGGTGTGGTTCTCGTGGCCCGCCTGCACCAGGACATAGGCGCACACCAGCGGCAGCGCCCCGGGCAGCGCCAGCTTCGGCGGGCGGCGGGCGGCGAGTTCGACCAGCGCGACGGTGGCCGTCACCTTGGCGGCGACCGGCGTGGCGTCCGCCCACGGGTGCGCGAGCACCACGAGCAGCGATTCGACGGCCAGCACCGGCAGTGGCCAGACCCCGCCCGGCAGGAAGGCGAGGCCGGCGGCCAGGGTGAACGCCCAGTCGGCGAAGGTGGGTTGGTCGGGCTGTACGAAGAGCAGATAGCCGGGGCCGATCAGCAGCGGCAGCAACCGTACCGGTCCGGTCCGGTGGCTCGCCGCGTGCGTCAGCCAGTTCATCCGCATCCTCCGAAGGTAGCCCGCCGCCGGCCGGCCCGACTCCTGCGCGCGGACGACCCGGTCTCCTCCCGACGGTCGGTGGATCCGGCCGGCGCGCCGATGCCCGGCGCGCGCGTCAGGGCACAGACTGGCAACTGCCCGACCCGACCCACCCCCTTCCGACCCCTTCCGGCCCCGCCCGATCAGGAAAAGAACGCCATGCACCTCACCGCGACCGCCACCGACACCCGCCGCTCGTCCCGCGTGCTCTTCGCGCGGGAGTTTCTGCGCAGCCCGCTCCGCACCGCCTCGCTGCTGCCGAGTTCACGGACGCTGGGCGCGCGCATGGTGGCCGGGCTGCCGGCGAACGGGAGCCCCGTCGTGGTCGAACTCGGCCCGGGCACCGGGGCGTTCACCGGCACGATCAGCGCCAGTCTGGGCGGTCGGGGGCGGCAGCTCGCGGTGGAGGTGAACGAACGCCTCGCGGCCGACCTGCGGCCGCGCCATCCGGACGTCGAGGTCATCACGGGGAGCGCCGACCGGCTGCCCGAGCTGCTGGCCGAGCGCGGCGTCGGCGCGGTGGACGCGATCGTCAGCGGACTGCCGTGGACGGTGTACTTCGACGGGCCCCGTCCGCTGGCCCGGGTGCTGGCCCAGGTGCTGGCGCCCGGCGGGGTGCTGACCCAGTTCAGCTATCCCTGGACGGCCTGGACGCCGCCGGCCCGCCGGCAACGGGCCGAGCTGCGCGCGGCGTTCGAGGAGCTGCTGGTGACCAGGACGGTATGGCGGAACGTGCCGCCGGCGCTGGTCTATGTGGCCAGGCGGCCGCGCTCCTCGGTGTCGGTCGTCGAGCCGTCGCCGCCGGTGGCCGCCCCGCGTTGACGGGGGCGTTCGCGGTCCATCTCGCGCCATTCGGGGCGGATCCCGATGATCGGCGCCGACAGCAGGTAGAGCACTCCGCAGATGATCAGCACGGGTCCGACGCCGAGGCCGGCGACCGCGAGCCCGCCGAGCATCCCGCCGAGCGGGATGCCGGCCCAGGCCAGCGAGCCGAACAGGGCGGTGACCCGGCCCAGCAGCGGGCGCGGCACCAGCTCGAAGGAGAGCGCGCTGATGATCGGGTTGAGGAAGCCGGCCCCGAGACCGCACACCGCGAAGACCACGGCGAGGGCCCAGAGCGGCAGTTGACCGGTGAGCGCCCAGGCCAGGGCGCCGTAGCGGGGGATGCCGCATATCGCCAGGCCGGCCACCAGCGCGGCGCGTCGGGGCAGTCGGGGTGCGAAGGTGGCCGCGATCACGCTGCCGAGGATGGCCGTCGCGCCCATGGAGGCGCCAAGCAGGCCGATCGCGGAGGGCCCGAACCCGGTCTTGTCGGCCCAGACCGGCAGCAGCACGGAGATCAGGGCGGCGTCCAGCAGGTTGGTGAGGGTGACCGTGCCGGCGATGGTCAACAGCAGCGGGGTGCGGCGCAGATGGCGGAAGCCCACGGCCAACCGGCGCCAGTAGCCCGGCTCGGCACCGTCCGGCGTCGGCTCCCTGGGCACCGGGCGGCCCATGCCTCCCGGCAGCGTCAGGCCGATGATCACCGAACCGAGCACGAAGCAGACCGCGTTGAGGCCGAGCCCGGCGAGCGGGCCGATCAGCGCGACCAGTCCGCCGCCGGCCAGCGCGCCGGCCGTGCCGGCCAGCCGCTCCATCGCGCCGGAGACTCCGGTGGCCCGTTCCAGCGGCACCACGGACCGTTCGGCGGCCTCGGGGATCATCACCTGCTTCGCCAGATCGCCGGGGCCCCTGGCGGTGCCGACGAGGGCGACCAGCACCAGCAGCATCGGGAAGGGCAGCGCGTCGGCGGCCTCCAACAGCGGGACCAGGCCGATGGCCAAGGCGCTGACCAGGTCGGTCGTCCAGGAGACCAGCCGGGGCCCGAGCCGGTCGACGACCGGCCCGCTGAGCGCCTTGACCAGTACGTAGGGCGCCATCTCGCAGAACGCGACCAGCCCGGTCTGCGCGGCGCTGCCGGTGGACACCAGGACGAACCAGGGCAGCGCGATGGCCGCGATCCTGCTGCCCAGAATGGCGATGCCGTAGCCGGCCAACAACCCGACCAGCGGCCGGAGTCGACGGCTCCGGGACGCCTCGACGGGGCCGGTCACGACGGCTCCTCCGGCTCGGGCCCGTCAAGACCGGGGAGCACATGCAGGACGAGAGAGACGCGCTTGGCGTCTTCCGGGGCCTCCTTGTCGGCCAGCTCGAATCTGCGGTACCGGCTGACCACCTCGGAGATCTCGCGGCGCAGCGACTTGGCCTCGTCGGGCGTGAGGCGCAGCAGGGCATCGCTGTACTCCACGATCTCGCGCCACCGTTCGGGCATGGTGTCCAACTCGTCGAGCGCCCGCTGGGCGAGCAGGGTGTGCGCGGCGATGACCGACCGCAGATAGCCGAGCGCGGCGTCCGACTCGCGGCTCGCGAGGTCGCGGTAGCGGAACGCGGTGGCCTGGTGCACCGAACGCCACCAGCGCTCCCGTCCGTTGCCTCGTTCGGTGTCCTCCTCGACGAAGCCAGCGGCGGCGAGTTGGCGCAGATGGTAGCTGGTGGCGCCGGAGGTGAGCCCCAGGCGCTGCGCCAAACGGGTGGCGGTGGACGGGCCGTGCATGCGGAGCAGCCCCACCACCCGCACCCGCACCGGATGGGCCAGGGCACGCAGCCCCTTCGCATCCAACTGAACGTAGTTCGCGGGCAGTTCGGCATCAAAGGGCAAGACGGGGGAATCGCCGTCCAGATCGGTCACAGGACCAGCCTAGATTGCCAACACTTCTTTGCAAAGAGTTGTTGGCAATCTTTCTGACGTCCACCTTTACCTCTTCCAGGGTCCGCTTTGCCAGGTTTTTTGTTGACTCAGACAACGTCCTGGGGATCTCTTTGTTCTTATGCTCAGCACGAATTCCCGCCTGCGGAGGGCACGTTCATGGTGACGCGGCGCACGCCACTGCCGGGCGTCGGTACCCAGTACGACCTCGCCACCCGGGACGGCCGCCATATCTCGGTGGTGGCCCATGACGACGGGCGCCGTTTCATCGGCTTCTACTCGTCGGACGACCCCGACGCCTGCCAGGGCACCGTCCCGCTGGACGCGCAGGAGGCCGCCCGACTGGCCTCGATCATCGCGCCCGACCACGCCGACCACGCCCTGCCCGGCGGGGAACTCGGCCTGGATCTGGTGACCGAGCGCATCCCCATCGGCCCCGACTCCCCCTACCGGGGACGCCCGTTGGGCGACACCAGGGCCCGCACCCGCACCGGGGCCTCCATCGTCGCCGTGCTGCGCAGGACCAGCACCCACCCCTCGCCCAGCCCGGACTTCCGGCTGGAGGCGGGCGACACGCTGCTGGTCGTCGGCACCCGCGAGGGCGTGGACGACCTCTCCGACATCATCGCCGGCGCGTGACCGTCGGGCCGACGACGGCCCGCCTCCGCGCCGCGCCCGGTGCCGAACCCGCCCACCGCGCGGGCGACCACGCGCCGGAACCGACCACCGACGACACATGCGGCGCCCAGCGCGGCAGGGCGAACTGAAAGGTGCGGTGACTCTTGCACGACACCACAACCATGCTGATCGAACTGGGGGCCGTCGTCCTGGGCCTCGGCCTGGTGGGGCGACTCGCCGGCCGGCTCGGTCTCTCCCCCATCCCGCTCTATCTGTTGGCAGGCCTCGCCTTCGGCAGCGGCGGACTGCTCCCGTTGGACACCACCGAGGGCTTTATCGAGGTGGGCGCCGAGATCGGCGTCATCCTCCTGCTGCTGATGCTGGGCCTGGAGTACACCGCGCCCGAGCTGGTGGACAGCCTCAAGACGCAGTACCCGTCCGGGATCGTCGACCTCGTCCTGAACGCGACCCCGGGGGCGCTGGTCGGCTTCCTGCTGGGCTGGGGCCCGGTGGGGGCGCTGACACTGGCCGGCGTCACCTATATCTCCTCGTCCGGGGTGATCGCCAAGGTGCTCACCGACCTCAACCGGCTGGGCAACCGGGAGACCCCGGTGATCCTGGGCATCCTGGTGATCGAGGACCTGACCATGGCGGTCTATCTCCCGGTGCTCTCCACGGTGTTGGCCGGCGTCGGACTGGCCAGCGGCAGCGTCACCCTGGCCATCGCCCTCGGCACCGCCAGCGTCGCGCTCTATGTCGCGCTGCGGCACGGCCGCTGGATCAGCAAGGCGGTCTCATCGGACAACGCGGAGATGCTGCTGCTGGTCGTGCTCGGGCTGACGCTGCTGGTCGCCGGCATCGCACAGCGCCTCCAGGTGTCGGCCGCGGTGGGCGCCTTCCTGGTCGGCATCGCCCTCTCCGGCGAGGTGGCACACACCACCCGCCGGCTCTTCATGCCGCTGCGGGACCTCTTCGCCGCGGTGTTCTTCGTGTTCTTCGGGCTCTCCACCACACCCAGCGACATACCGCCGGTGCTGGTGCCGGCGCTGGTCCTCGCCGTGGTGACCGCACTCACCAAGATCGCGACAGGCTGGTACGCGGCCCGCCGTGCGGGCATCGGGCCGCGCGGCAGGCTGCGGGCCGGCGGTGCGCTGGTGGCGCGGGGCGAGTTCTCCATCGTGATCGCGGGTCTGGCCACGGCCACCGAGCCCAGGGTCGCGCCGGTGGCCACCGCCTATGTGCTGATCCTGGTCATCGTGGGCCCGCTGGCCGCCCGTTGGACCGAGCCGGTGGCCCGCAACCTGATGGAGCGGCGCGCGGCGCGGCAGGCCGAGGTGGCGCTGGTGCACGAGGCACGCCCGGCTACCGAGGCCGGTTCCTGACCCTCCCACGGCACGGCCGGGCCGGCAGCACGGCCCGGCCGACCGCCGTCAGCCCTCGGCGAGCGCCAGCGTCTCCCCCGTCTCCAACAGCGTCTTGAGGTTGGAGACGATCACCGGCCAGCCCTGGCTGACCGAATCGCGCATCTCGCTGACGGGCCCGAACCCGTCGTGCGTCACGGTCAGCTTGGTGGCCTCGCCCAGCGGCTCGATCTCGAAGGTGACCCGCGAGATCGGCTCCTGCCGCAGCTCCGCGAGGCGTTCCTCGCTCCAGCCGAACATCTCGGCCATCTCCGGCCGGTATCCGTGCCAGGTGTAGCTCAGCAACCGGCCGGGCTCGGCCGCCAACACCCGCTGTCCCCAGTCCTCGTAGGGCTGCGCGGGATCCATCCGCCAGCGCACCGGCGAGCCCGGGCCCCAGTCGGACTCGGGTCCTGTGTCCTCGAAATAGCGCCGGATGAAGTCGGGTTCGGTCAACGCCTGCCACAGCCGTTCGGGTGTGGTGCGGATGACGGTCACATAGACAAAGGCGGGGTGGGCCATCTCGTTCTCCAGGGTGTCGCGCAGCTCGGCCAACGCCCGGAGCCCCGGGCGCCGGTAGCGGCCGATCCAGCGTTCGGCGATGTCGTCGATGGGGACCGCGTTGAGGTAGTGCAACTTCTCCCGCCCACGCCGCACCGTGGTGACCAACAGCGCCGCCTCCAGCACCGCCAGATGCTTGGCCACCGCCTGCCTCGTCATCCCCAACCCCGCGCCCAGCTCCCGCAGGGTCTGGCCGTCGCGGGCCCGCAGCCGATCGAGCAACCGCCGGCGGCTGTGGTCGGCGAGCGCCTTGAACACCTCGTCCATGGCCTCCATCCTGACCCCGACCATAGGCAACCAATCAGTTGCCTGTCCAGCCGGCGTCGCGCTGTGGGAGGAACCCGCGTCGTTAGCCCGAAGGGATGAGGCATGATTCGGAAACATGGGAATCGTCGCCGGCCTCGACAGCTCGTCCGCCTACACCCGCATCGTCGTCTGTGACGCCACGACCGGGGAGATCCTGCGTCACGGCCACGCGGAGCATCCGACCGGCGAGGCCGCGCCCGAGTCCTGGCTGCTGTCCCTCGGCGAAGCCGCCGCCGACGGCATGCTGGAGGACGTCGCGGCGATCGGCGTCTCCGCCCAACCGCACAGCGTCGTCCCCCTGGACGCCGACGGCGCCCCGGTGCGGCCCGCGTTGGCCGGCGCCGACGACCGGGCGCGGTCCGCCGCGTTCAGCCTGATCGACGCGCTCGGCGGCAAGGCCGCCTGGGCCGAGGCCGTCGGCTCCGTCCCGCAGCCCACCCATCCGGTGGCCCAACTCCGCTGGCTGGCCAGGGAGGACCCGGACGCCGCCCGGCGCACCACCACGGTGCTCCAGCCGCAGGACTGGCTCGTCTGGCAGCTGCTGGGCCGCCCCAACCGCTGGACCACCGACCGGGGCGGCGCCTCCGGCACCGGCTACTGGTCGGCCGTCTCCGGCAACTGGCGCCACGAGCTGGCCGAACTCGCCATCGGCCACCCCGTCAGCCTGCCCGAACTCCTCGGCCCCGCCGAGGCCGCCGGCCGCACCCCCGAGGGCCTGCTGATCTCCGCCGGCACCGGCGAGACCATGTCCGCCGCGTTCGGCCTCGGCGTCGGCAAGGGCGACGCCGTGGTCTCCCTCGGCGCCTCGGGATCCGTCTGCGCCGTCCACCACGAGGCGCTGACCGACCCCTCCGGCACCATCACCGGCTACGCCGACGCCACCGGCCACCATCTGCCCGTGGTCCGCACGCTCAACGCGACCCGGGTGCTGCGCGGCGCCGCCGAACTGCTCGGCCGGGACCTCACCGAACTCTCCGGACTCGCCCTCACCTCCACCCCGGGCGCCCATGGCCTCGTCCTCCTCCCCTACCTCGCGGGCGAACGCACCCCCGACCTCCCGCACACCGCCGGCACGCTGGCCGGCCTGCGGCGGGAGAGCATGAAGCCGGAGCACCTGGCCAGGGCCGCCTTCGAAGGCATGCTCTGCGGCCTCGCCGACGCGGCGGAGGTGCTGCGCCGACGGGGCGTGGTCATCGAACGCGTCTTCCTGCTGGGCCAGACCGCGTCCCTTCCGGCCGTCAAGACGTTGGCGCCCGCGCTGCTCGGTGCCCGCGTGGTCGTCCCTGAACCCGCCGACTACACGGCGCTCGGCGCGGCCCGCCAGGCCGCGTGGGCCCAGGGCGTGACGGAGGGCCACCTCACCGCCGACGAGCCGCCGGCCTGGCCGGAGGCCAAGGGCGAGATCTTCGAACCCGACGAGGAGGAGAGCGCGGTCGGCTCCGCCGTACGCCAACAGTTCATCGCGGTACGCGACGAAACCCACCCCGAGGCGATGGCCTAGCCGGCCCGGCCGAACAGCCGCCCACGGCCGGTGCCTCCGGCCGGTGCCTCCGGCGGCGAGGCGAGACCACGGCCGACGGCCACGGCACTCGGCCACGGCGCAGGCGGCGGCCCGGACCGGCCGTCAGGGGCGAACGTTCCGGCCGGAACGGGGGCGCGCCCACTGACGGTAGGAACGCCCCGCACCGCCGGCTCTGCCGGCCGTCAGGGCGAACGTTCCAGCCCGGACTGAAGCACGACCGCCCGCCGACCACCAACCGTAGAAACACCCCACACCGCCGGGGCGAACCGCAGGCCCTGCCAGCCGTCAAAGCGAACGTTCCAGCCCGGACAGAGGCACGACCGCCCGCCGACCACCAACCGTAGAAACACCCCACACCGCCGGGGCGAACCGCAGGCCCTGCCAGCCGTCAAAGCGAACGTTCCAGCCCGGACTGAAGCACGACCGCCCGCCGGCAGGCCCTGCCGCCACCCCCGCGCCACTGGCGAACCGGCCCCGGGCCGGCCACTCTCCAACGCTCGGCCGCAAGCCCAGACGGCGGGAACGGTGCCGTTGACCGACACCGGGCGGCGGCGTGGCCCTGCCCGGGCTCGGGCTCGGCTCGGGCTCGGCTCGGGCTCGGCTCGGGCTCGGCTCGGGTTATTCGAGGTAGCCGCGGAGTTGTTCGGCGTAGGTGTGGTCGCGGAGTTTGCCGAGGGTCTTGTGTTCGATCTGGCGGATGCGTTCCCTGGTGACGCCGAAGAGGCCGCCGATCTCCTCCAGGGTGCGCGGGCGGCCGTCCAGCAGGCCGTAGCGGAGTTCGACGACGCGGCGTTCGCGGTCGCCCAGGGTGGAGAGGACGGCCTCCAACTGCTCGCGGAGCAGCATGAAGGCGGCGGATTCCGCCGGGGACGGGATGTCGACGTCCTCGATCAGGTCGCCCAGCGCGACATCGTCCTCGTCGCCGATCGGGGTCTGGAGGGAGACCGGGTCCTGGGCCAGGCGCAGGATCTCGCTGACCCGGGCCGGGGTCAGGCCCAGCAGGGCGCCGACCTCCTCCGGTTTGGGTTCGTAGCCGCGTTCCTGGAGGACCCGGCGTTGGACGCGCACCACGCGGTTGATCTGTTCGACGACATGGACCGGCACCCGGATGGTGCGGGCCTGGTCGGCGATGGCGCGGGACATGGCCTGCCGGATCCACCAGGTGGCGTAGGTGGAGAACTTGAAGCCGCGGGTGTAGTCGAACTTCTCGACGGCCCTGATCAGGCCGAGATTGCCTTCCTGGACCAGGTCCAGCATGGTCAGGCCCCGGCCGATATAGCGCTTGGCGACCGAGACGACCAACCGCAGGTTGGCCTCGATCAGGCGCCGTTTGGCCAGCCGGCCGCGGACCACCAGGCGGTCCAGGTCGAGGGCGAACCGCTCGTCCAGATCGGTGGCCGTGCCCAGACGTTCCTCGGCGAAGAGTCCCGCCTCGATGCGCCGGGCGAGTTCGACCTCGTCGGCGGCGGTGAGCAGCGGTATCCGGCCGATCTCCCGCAGGTACTGGCGGAACAGGTCGCTGGCCGCACCGCCCTGGCTCTCGGCCCGCGTGACGGACGCGGCCGGCGGGGGCGGGTCCGCCTCGTCCGGGGGGAAGGCGGCCGGCGCCGCACGCTTGAGTGTGGGGGACTGCACGTGGACGACCTCCAGGGGGTCGCGGCGGGAGCGGAGCGGCACCGCTCCCCAGTGTGAGGTACACCTGAGTCCGGCCACGAGATGCGTGCGACCACTATTTTCCCCGGCTTGGCGCGCGGATCGCCCAGGCCCGGCGAGATGGCCCAAAAGGCCGGTGTTCAGGCGGAGTAGAGCGCCTCGACGCCGCGTTCCCTGAGGGCCGTGCGGTACTGCTCCAGCGTCCACAGCTCCTGGCGCACCTCGGCGGCCCTGGTGTTGCCCGACTGGGCCTCGGCGCGGCGCGCGTCGGACTCCAGCTGCTGGATCCGGCGGTTGACGGCGGCCAGCCGCACCTCGACAAGGCGCAGCCCCGCATAGCCGTCGACCTCGCGTTGTTTGCGGCGGGACACCTGAAGCGGCTCGACGGACAGCTCGTTGATCAGCACCCGCAGCGCGTCGTCGGGGGCGGCCTCGCGGACCCGGGCCAGATAGTCGTCGTCGGCCGAGACGACGCCGCCGGCGTCCAGGACGGCGCGGCGCACCAGGGCGTACGGCGGGGCGGTGAACTCGTCCTCGCCGTAGGCGTCGAAGGCGGGGGCGACCAGCTCGGGGAACTGGAGCGCGAGCTTGAGCAGTTCGCGCTCCCCGGCATGCGCCGGGTTGCGGAGGTTCAACGCGGGGCCGGGGGCGGCGGAACGCGCGGGCTCGGCGGCCGGCGCGGACGGGCGGGCGGTGGGGCGTTGCTGCGCGCGGCCCCGGTTCCAGCGGGCCAGCTGGCCGATCCGGCGGACCACGAAGCCGGTGTCCTGGATGCCGACCAGCCCGGCGAGCCGGACCGCGTACTCGTGTTGGATCGCGGCGTCCTTGATCTGGGCGACGATGGGCGCCGCATGTTCGAGCGCGGCCGATCTGCCCTCGGCGGTGTCCATGTTGTGGCTGGCGACGATCGACTGGATGGCGAACTCGAACAGCGGGGTGCGGGATTCGATCAGTTCCTTGACCGCCTGGTCGCCCTGGGCGATCCGCAGCTCGCAGGGGTCCATGCCGCCGGGCGAGACGGCGACAAAGGTGTGCGCGGCGAACTTCTGGTCGTCCTCGAAGGCGCGCAGCGCGGCCTTCTGACCGGCGGCGTCCCCGTCGAAGGTGAACACCACCTCGCCGGCGCTGTGCGCGGTGGAGCTGTCCAGGAGCAGCCGGCGCAGGATCTTGACATGCTCGCCGCCGAAGGCGGTACCGCAGGTGGCGATGGCGGTGGTGATGCCGGCGAGATGGCAGGCCATGACGTCGGTGTAGCCCTCGACGACCACGGCGCGGTTGCTGTTGGCGATGTCCCGTTTGGCCAGATCGATGCCGTAGAGGACCTGGGACTTCTTGTAGATCGGGGTTTCCGGGGTGTTGAGGTACTTGGGGCCGTTGTCGTCGTCGCGGAGCTTGCGGGCGCCGAAGCCGACCACCTCCCCCGTGATGTCCCTGATGGGCCAGATCAGCCGGCCACGGAAGCGGTCGATCGGGCCGCGCCTGCCGTCCTGGGCGAGGCCGGCGAGCAGCAGCTCCCGGTCGGTGAAGCCGGCGCCGCGCAGATAGCGGACCAGATGGTCCCAGCCGACGGGGGCGTAGCCCACGCCGAAGTGCTCGGCGGCGGCCTGGTCGAAGCCACGCTCGGCGAGAAAGGCGCGGCCGATCTCGGCCTCGGGCGAGGCGAGACGCTCGGCGTAGAACCGGGCGGCGGCGCGGTGCGCCTCGATCAGCCGGGTGCGCTCGCCCTGCTGCCGGCCCGGACTGTATCCGCCCTGCTCATAGCGGAGCGTGACGCCGGCCTGGGCGGCCAGCCGCTCCACCGCCTCGGAGAAGGAGAGATGCTCCATCTTCATCACGAAGGCGAGGGTGTCCCCGCCCTCCTGGCAGCCGAAGCAGTGGAAGAGGCCCTTGCTCGGGCTGACATGGAAGGAGGGGGACTTCTCGTCGTGGAAGGGGCAGAGGCCCTTGAGGTTGCCCCCGCCGCCCGGGCGCAGCTGCAGATACTCCGAGACCACGGCGTCGATCGGGACCGCGTCCCGCACCGTCTTCACGTCGTCATCGTTGATCCTGCCCGCCACGACCGCAGTCTACGGCGCACCACCGACACTCCGACGGGCCCCCGTCAGCCGCCCGGCAGGCCGCGACATTGAGCCTTGTTTGTGACGTTCCGGGATAAATTGCCCAGTTGTCGGCAGGGACGTCCGAGAGGTGGTTGGTGGCCATGGCCAAGCAGACGGTGGCGCAGCAGTTTGTGGAGATCCTGCTGCGGTCGGGCGTGAAACGGCTCTACGGGGTGGTCGGCGACAGCCTCAACCCGGTGGTGGACGCGGTGCGCCGCGCCAAGGGCATCGACTGGGTGCAGGTGCGGCACGAGGAGACGGCCGCGTTCGCCGCCGGCGCCGAGGCGCAGCTCACCGGCACGCTGGCCGCCTGCGCGGGATCCTGCGGTCCCGGCAACCTCCATCTGATCAACGGGCTCTTCGACGCGCACCGCTCCATGGCCCCGGTGCTGGCGCTGGCGTCCCATATCCCCAGCGCGGAGATCGGCACCAGCTACTTCCAGGAGACCCATCCGGACCGGCTGTTCCTTGAGTGCAGCCACTACTGCGAGCTGATCTCCAACCGGGAACAGATGCCCAGGGTCCTCCAGACCGCCATCCAGCACGCGATCGGCCGGGGCGGGGTGAGCGTGGTGGCGCTGCCGGGGGACGTCGCCGACCAGCAGGTGCCCGAGCAGGCGGAGGAGCACGCGCTGGTCACCAGCCGGCCCACCGTGCGTCCGTCCGACGAGCAGATCGACCAGCTGGTGGAGCTGGTGGACCAGGCCCGGCGGATCACGCTGTTCTGCGGCGGGGGCGTCGCCGGCTCGCATCGGGAGGTGATGGACTTCGCCCAGCGGGTCAAGTCCCCGGTGGGCCACGCGCTGCGCGGCAAGGAGTTCATCCAGTACGACAACCCGTTCGACGTGGGGATGAGCGGGCTGCTGGGCTATGGCGCCGCCTATGAGGCCACCCACGAGTGCGATCTGCTGATGCTGCTGGGCACCGACTTCCCCTACAACGCGTTTCTGCCGGACGATGTGCGGATCGTTCAGGTCGATGTCCGCCCCGAGCATCTGGGGCGGCGCTCCAAGCTTGACCTGGGGGTGTGGGGCGATGTCGGGGAGACGCTGCGCTGTCTGACGCCACGGGTCCAGGAGAAGAAGAACCGGCGCTTCCTGGACCGGATGTTGAAGAAGCATGTGGACGCGCTGGAGGGCGTGGTGCACGCCTACACCCGCAAGGTGGAGAAGCACGTCCCGATCCATCCGGAGTATGTCGCCTCGGTGCTGGACGAGGAGGCCGCCGAGGACGCGGTGTTCACCGTGGACACCGGGATGTGCAACGTGTGGGCCGCCCGTTACCTCACGCCCAACGGCAAGCGCCGGGTGATCGGCTCGTTCCGGCACGGTTCGATGGCCAACGCGCTGCCGCAGGCCATCGGTGCCCAGTTCCTGGACCGGAAGCGTCAGGTGGTGTCCATGTCGGGGGACGGCGGGTTCACCATGCTGATGGGCGACTTCCTCACCCTGGTCCAGTACGACCTGCCGGTGAAGGTGGTGCTCTTCAACAACTCCGCGCTGGGCATGGTCGAGCTGGAGATGATGGTCGGCGGCCTGCCCGCGTACGGCACCAGCTACCGCAACCCGGACTTCGCCGCGATGGCCGAGGCCGTCGGGGTGCGGGCCAGCCGCGTGGAGAAGCCCAAGGAGCTGCGGCACGCCCTGCGCGACGCGCTGCGACACCGGGGCCCGGCGCTGGTGGACGTGGTGACCGACCCCAACGCGCTCTCCATCCCGCCGAAGATCAAGGCCGAGATGGTGACCGGCTTCGCGCTCTCCGCCGGCCGGATGGTGCTGGACGGCGGGGTCGGCCGGATGGCCCAACTCGCCCGCTCCAACCTGCGGAACGTGCCCCGGCCATAAGCGTCGTCAGCGGAGCCAGCGGGGCTCGTCCGCGCCCCAACGGCCCGAGGGGCGGGCCCAGTCGCTGGGCGCGCCGGCATAGTCGAGCGGCGTCCTGGCATGGTCCAGAACGCCATGCGGCGATGCGGTCCTGGTCAGCCAGGGCTCGACGGCGTAGGGGGCACCGTCCAACGGCTGCGGGGCGATACCGCGCAGCAGCCAGGACGCGGTGCCGGCGAGCGAGAGCCGCAGCCGGCGTCCGGCGCCGTCCGCCTGGCGTTCGGTCAGCGCGCGCAGCACGGCGGCGGCCAGCAGATAGCCGGTGCCGTGGTCCAGCGCCTGCGCCGGCAGCACCCCCGGCGTTCCGTCCGGCGCGGCCTCGACCGCGGCGATACCGCTGGCCGCCTGCACCAGGCTGTCGAAGCCCCGGCGCCCGGCCCAGGGGCCGGTCCAGCCCCAGGCGTTGAGCTGGGCGACGACCAGCCCCAGGTGACGTTCCGACAGCGCCTCGGGGGCCAGGCCATGGCGGTCCAGCACGCCGGGACGGTAGCCGGTGACCAGCACATCGGCCGACGCCAGCAGCTCCTCGAAGCGCCGCAGGTCGGCCCGGGTCCCCAGGTCGAGCAGCGTGGAACGTTTGCCCATCCCGGTGTCGGCGTGCGCGTCCTCGTCCTCCCGCAGCCGGGGCGAGTCGACGCGCAGCACATCGGCGCCGAGCAGCGCGAGGCTCCGGGTGGCGACCGGGCCGGCGATCACCCGGGTCAGATCCAGCACCCGCAGCCCGGCGGCCGGCGGTCCTCCGTCCCGGCGCGCGGGCGCCGCGCCCGATCCGGCGGGCGAGGACTCGACCAGCGGGAGATCGGCCGGGCGTGGCCCGGGCGCCACCGCCACGGCGAGGCCGCCCTCGGCATAGACCGCCTCGCGCACCTCCGCCGCCCGCCGGCTCGCCAGCTCACCCCGCAGCCGCTCCACCAGCGCGGGCTCGTCCCCGCTGTCCTGGATGCCCAGCGCGTTCAGCAACCGGGCACGGTGATGTGGATAGTTGGCATGCGTCCGCACCCAGCCGTCCGCCGCCCGCCAGAAACCGGACAGCGGGGCGAACGACGTCGGCACCCGGCCGTCGACGCGCAGATGCCGCTCGCTGACAAACGCCGTCGCCACCGCGGCCTCCCGCACCCGCACCGCCGGCACCGCGCCGCCCCCGCGTCGCGCCAGCAGTTCGGCGGCGGCGAGCGAGCAGACGCCGACCGTGGCCCTGGCCAGCTCCCGCACCGGAAGCCGGGCCGGCAGCACGCCGGCCGAGCCCTCGAAGGAGATCCGTTCCAGGAGTTCCGGTGGCCCGCCGATGGCGGCCCAGGCGTCGGCGGTCGCGCGGTCAACCATGGTGTGCATCCGGCCAGGTTCGCATCCGCCCGGTCGGCCGGAACAGCGCGGGGGTGGCAGCTGCCCGCCATGCCTCCCGGTTTACCGGATGTCCAGCACCTGATGGACGGGCAGCCTGGGGGTCGCCTGGGCGGCGGCGCCATAGCCGAGACGCAGCACCACATGCGGGCGGCCCGCCGGGAGCAGCGGATCGCGGGCGATCCAACCCAGCTCCGTCCAGCCGGGCGAGGCCGAACTGACGGCGGCCGACAGCCCGTGCGCCGTGCCCACCAGCAGGGTGCGTTCCAGCGCCTGACCGGCGCGCACCCAGTCCGCCGGCCGGTCCTCCGCCGTGGACAGCAGCGCCAGCTGCGGCGGCGGTCCTTCGGCCCCGCCGGGCGGCGCCTCGACCGGCGCCTGCCGGCCGGCGAAGTCCCGCACCCGCACCGGCCGGTGCGCCGGCCCCTCGGCCGGCTCGCGGGGATCGTCGACATCCGTCCAGGCGGCCAGCTCGGCCACCCGGCCCGGATCGGCGAAATCCCTGCCCTCCGCGTCCCGCACCAGATCGAGCACCGCCGTGGCATGCCAGGACGAGGCGAACAGCAGCTGCCCACCCTCCCGTTCGGCCGCCCGGCGCAGCTCGCCGCGCACCGGATCCGGCACCCGTTCCTCCGTATAGGGCTCGCGGTCGGTGTGCCGGCGGCCGATCTGCTCCGCCAGCGCCGCCAGCTCCGCCGCCCTTTGCGGATCGTCGCCGTCCGACGGCCGGGACAGCCGGACCGTCGCCAGCAGCCGCGGATCGTACGGATCGGGCAGCACCGCGTGGTCCGGGCACCAGCCGGCGGCGGCCGCCGCGGCGCGCAGGTTGAGCAGCGCCGCGCCACAGCCCATGTGCAACGCGCGGCCGTCCGGATCGGAGTGCGGCAGCACCCGGTCCATCGCCGCGCGCAACTGGAGGATCCCGCTGTCGACCAGATAGTGGAACCGCCAGGGCTGCGCGTTGTGCAGCGAGGGCGCCGCCGTGGCGGCCTCGACCAGCGAGGTCAGGGTCCGCTCCGAGGGAATCTCCGTCCGCACCCTTGCCGCACCTCCGCCCACGCGCCCAGACGACGCCGGGGCCGCTGCTCGTCACGGCCCGCCATAGGGCCTTTCTAGCCCCCCGACGCCGATCGCGCCTCCTCGGCCGGCAGGTCGTCGAGCAGGGAGGTGAGCGGCACCGCCGGATCCGCCAGCGCCACCGGATCCACCGGCCGGCCCGAGCGCACCAGCCGCTGGATGGCGTCCGTCACCTCCCAGACGTTCATGTTCAGCCCGGCCAGCACCCGGTTCTCGCGCAGCCAGAACGCGACAAACGCCCGCCGCTCCACGTCCCCGCGCCACACCACCCGGTCGTAGTCGCCGGCCGGCGCCCAGCCCGAGTACTCCAGGCCCATGTCGTACTGGTCGGAGAAGAAGTACGGCACCCGGTCGAAGACCACCTCGCGGCCCAGCATGGCGCGCGCCGCCGCCGGTCCCGCGTGCAGCGCGTTGGCCCAGTGCTCCACCCGCCGCCGGTCCCGACCGGCGCCCAGCTCCTGCGCGGCCACGTCCCCGGCGGCGAAGATCCACGGATCGCTGGTGCGCAGCGAGGCGTCGACCGCGATCCCGCCCACCCCCTCGTCCGCCAGCTCAAGGCCGGCCGACGCGGCCAGCGCGGTGCGCGGCGCGGCGCCGATCGCCGCCAGCACGGCGCGGGCCGGCAGCCGCTCGCCCGCTTCCGTGCGCACCGCCGACACGATGCCGTCCCGCCCCTCGACGGCGGCCAGCCGGTCGCCGAACAGAAACCGCACGCCGTGCTCGACATGCAGCCCCGTCAGCACCGCGCCGACCTCGGGGCCCAACACCCGGTGCAGCGGCCCTGGTGCCGGCTCCACCACCGTCACCGGCACGCCCAACTCCCTGGCCGCCGCCGCCACCTCAAGGCCGATCCAGCCGGCGCCGGCGATCACCAGCGGATCCTCGTCCCGACCGCCGCTGGTCAGCACGCCCCGCAGATGGTCCGCGTGGGAGAGCCGCCGCAGATGGTGCACGCCGGCCAGCTCGGTGCCGGGCACCCCGAGACGACGCGGCTCGGCGCCCGTCGTCAACAGCAGCGCGTCATACGGCAGCCGGGTGCCGTCGCCGAGCCGCACCTCGCGCCGCTCCCGGTCGATCGCCACGGCCGGCTGCCCCAGATGCAGCTCGACGCGGTTACGCGCATACCAGCCGGCCGGATGGACGAAGACGCTGTCACGCCCGGCCCGGCCGGCCAGATACCCCTTGGACAACGGCGGCCGCTCATACGGCTGTTCGTGCTCGTCGCCGATCAGTATGACCCGCCCGGTGAAGCCCTCGGCGCGCAGCGTCTCCGCCGCCTTGGCACCCGCGAGCCCACCGCCGATGATGACAAACGTTCGATGTGTCCCGTCCACGAACCTGCCTCCCTGACCGGCGTCGAATCCACCCATCACGCCAAGGGAGCCTGCCCCACCCGACGCGGCACCGGAAGAGGGCGGTAACCGCCGGGACCCGCCAGGAGCGCCCCGACCGACGGGACGTCAGCCGGTGAGCCGCGCGTGCCGGGCCCGCGCGGCGCCGTCGGTCAACGCCGCTATCTGGTCGACGATCACCCGCAGCCGCTCCCCGTCCCCTCGCGCACCGGCGAACAACGCCCGGTACTGCGGATCGAGACCTTCGGGAGCACACCGCACCAGCGCGGCGCTCAACTCGGCCAGCAGCGCACGCTGTTCACCGCGCGCCCGCTCCTGCTCCGGACGCTGCATCACATGCACATCGGCCACCGCCTTCAGCACCGCGCACTCCAGGCGGGTGCCCAGCGGCACCACCACATCCGCGGCGTACCGCCGCAGCCGGCCGGGACCGTACCGCTCCCTGGTCGCCCCCTCGGCCGCCAGACAGAACCGGCCGATCAGCTGGCTGGTCGCCCCCTTCAGCCGGGCCTGCGCCAACGCGCCGCCGTCGTAGTCATGCGGCCACCACTCCTGCGCCAACAGCCGGTCCAACGCCTCGACCAGCGCGTCCCGCGACGTCCCCGCCGGGGCGTAGCGCCGCGCCGCCACCTCGAAGACGGCCTCCCGCTCGGGCCCCGCCAACAGCGCCTTCGGCGCCAGATGCCCGGCGTGCAGACCGTCCTCGACGTCATGCACCGAGTAGGCCACATCGTCCGCCCAGTCCATCACCTGCGCCTCGAAACAGCGCCGCCCCTCCGGCGCCGAGGCCCGCAGCCAACGGAAGACCGGCAGATCGTCGTCGTACACGCCGTACTTCGGCGACCCCGGATCGGCCTCGTTCCCGCCGCGCGGCCACGGGTACTTGGTGGCCGCGTCCAGGGTCGCCCTGGTCAGGTTCAACCCGAAGAACCGTGGTCCGGCGCCGTCCCGGTCGCCGTCCAGGTCGCCGTCGTGGCCGCCGTCCGCGCCGGTCAGATGCTTGGGCTCCAGCCTGGTCAACAGGCGCAACGACTGCGCGTTGCCCTCGAACCCGCCACATCCGGCGGCCACCTCGTCCAGCACCCGCTCACCGTTGTGACCGAACGGCGGATGCCCCAGATCGTGCGCCAGACACGCGGCCTCCACGATGTCCGGATCACAGCCGAACGCGGCGCCCAGATCGCGGCCGATCTGCGCGCACTCCAACGAATGCGTCAACCGGGTCCTCGGCGCGGCGTCCCAGTCGGGCCGAACGGCGCTCTCGTCCAACGTGACCACCTGCGTCTTGCCGGCGAGCCGACGCAACGCGGAGGAGTGCTGCACGCGCGCCCGATCCCGCTGGAACGCGGTGCGACCTGGCCGCTTGTCCGGCTCCACGTCGAACCTTTCGGCGGCCTCCGGGGCATATCCACTCATGTCTCCGACGGTAGCCGCCGCGAAGTTGTTTCCCCCACCCACCCGCCCCTCTCGCCTGCCGGCGGGGAGCTGCCGGTGCCGCCGGCGCTCCGCGCCAGGGTTTTTCCCCCGCCCGCCCACCCCCGTTTTTTGCCTGCGGCGGGGTGCTGCCGCCACCGCGCCGCAGGCAAAGAAGCCAGCAGGTGCGCAACGCCCGAACCGTCCGCACACACAGCACTCCGCCACGGGCAAGGAGCCGGCAGGCGGGGAGAACCCCGGCCCGGCAGCGCCGGCAGGACTCGGCCGGCAGCACCCCGCCGCAGGCAAAAGGGTGGGTGGGTGGGTGGGGAGAAGACCGGGCGCGGAGCGCCGGGTGGGCGCCGGCAGCACCCCGCCGCAGGCAAAGGGGGCGGGCGGGCGGGGAAAACAGCGGGCGCGGAGCGCCCGGCGCGCCGCAGGCAAGAAGGCGGGGTGGGTGGGGGAGAAAAGGACCGGCCGGGGTCAGCTTGCCGTGGTGGCCAGGGCCGGCGCGGCCAGAGCGCTCCGCGCTTGGTCGTAGCGGTGCAGCAGGAGGCGGGCCAGGGCCGGGTGGTTGCCGAGGGGGGCCGCGGCCACGCCGGGGGCCTGTTCGGCGCAGCGGGTGGCGAAGCGTCCCGGGGCGGTGAAGCAGGAGGCGAGGGCGATCTCCCGGTGGCCCTGTGCGCGCAGCGCCGCGATGGCCTCGGGGACGGTGGGGCCGGCGGCGGAGGCGTAGGCGGGGAGGACGGGCACGCCGCCGAGGCGGGTGGCGAGCATGGCCGCCGTGTAGGCGGTGCCGGCGGCCGACTCGGGGTCGCGGGATCCGGCGGCGGCCAGGACGACGGCGGTGCCCGGCCGGTAGCCGGCCTCGACGAGCCGGCTGTGCAGGGCCTCGGCGAGCAGCGGGTGCGGCCCGAGGCAGCCGGCGACGGTGGCGCGCAGCCGGTGGGAGACGGCCGCGACGGCGGTGGGTATGTCGTGTTTGACGTGGTGACCGCGGCTGAAGAGCAGCGGCACCAGAACGGCGCTGCCGGCGAGCCGGGCGAGCGTGTCGTCGAGCAGGGGCCGGTCGATGTCCAGATGGCCGAGTTCGACGCGGACGCCGGGGCGGAGGGCGCGGACCAGTCGCAGCAGCGCGCGGACGGACGGCTCGGCGCGCGGGTCGGGGGACCCGTGGGCCACGGCGACCAGGGTGGGCAGGCTACGGTCGGTCATGGGCCCAGCTTCGGGCCGCCGCGTTGCATACGTGTTGCCGAGGTGTCACAGCCGTTCGTGCGGTTGCTCACGTTCCCGCGGTCGGCGGGCTGAGCGGTGCGCCCCCGCCGGGTAACGCGCGGCGCGCGGGGACGAAACACGCGCGTCGCACGATGGGCACCATGACCGATGCCACGGATATCACCGATACGCACTGCCCGTACTGCGCGCTCCAGTGCGGGATGCGGCTGGCGCCGAAGGAAGGCGCGGCGGGCGGTTCGGTGGTCGGGGTGGAGGTGCGGGAGCGCACGGAGTTCCCGGTGAACCAGGGCGCGCTCTGCGGGAAGGGCAGGACGGCGCCCGAGGTGTTGTCGTCGGCGGTGCGGCTGACGGAGCCGCTGGTGCGGGACGAGGCGACGGGCGAGCTGGTGCCGGCGTCCTGGGAGTCGGCGCTGGACCGGGTGGCGGCGGGGCTCGCCGGGGTGCGGGCGCGCCATGGCGCGGATGCGGTGGGGGTGTTCGGGGGCGGTGGGCTGACCAACGAGAAGGCGTACGCGTTGGGCAAGTTCACCCGGCTGGTGCTGGGCAGTTCGCAGATCGACTACAACGGCAGGTTCTGCATGTCGTCGGCGGCGGCCGCCGGCACCAGGGCGTTCGGCGTCGACCGGGGGCTGCCGTTCCCGTTGGCCGATGTGCCGCGCACCGGCTGTGTGCTGCTGGTGGGTTCCAACCTGGCGGAGACGATGCCGCCGGCGCTGCGGTACTTCACGGAGCTGCGGGAGAACGGCGGCACGTTGATCGTGGTCGATCCGCGTCGCACGCGGACGGCCGAGCAGGCGGATCTCCATCTGGCGCCGCGTCCCGGCACAGATCTGGCGTTGGCGCTTGGGCTGCTGCATCTGGTGGTGGCCGAGGGCCGGGTGGACGAGGCGTTTGTCGCCGAGCGCACCTCGGGGTGGCCGGCGGCGCGGGCCGCCGCGATGGCGCACTGGCCGGAGTGGGTGGAGCGGATCACGGGGGTGTCCGTTCCCCAACTCAGGGCGGCCGTGGAGATGTTCTGCGCGCCGGAGGCGGCGATGGTGTTGACGGCGCGCGGTCCCGAGCAGCAGGCGAAGGGCACGGACACGGTGGGTGCCTGGATCAATCTCTGCCTGGCGACGGGCCGGGCGGGGCGCCCGTTCTCCGGCTACGGCTGTCTGACCGGGCAGGGGAACGGGCAGGGGGGCCGGGAGCACGGGCAGAAGGCGGATCAGCTGCCGGGCTACCGGATGCTGGCCGATCCGGCGGCGCGGGAGCATGTGGCGGGGGTGTGGGGGGTGGCGCCGGAGTCGCTGCCGGGTCCCGGGCGCAGCGCCTACGAGCTGTTGGACGCGTTGGGGCGGGACACCGAGGACGGGGTGCGGGCGCTGATGTTGTTGGCGTCCAATCCGGTGGTCTCGGCTCCTCGGGCGGCGCATGTCGAGGAGCGGATGCGGGCGCTGGACTTCCTGGTGGTCTGCGATGTGGTGCTCTCGGAGAGCGCGCGGCTGGCGGATGTGGTGTTGCCGGTGACGCAGTGGGCCGAGGAGACGGGCACCCTGACCAATCTGGAGGGGCGGGTGCTGTTGCGGCGCCGGGCGGTGGATCCGCCGCCCGGGTGCCGCAGCGATCTGGAGGTGTTGCACGCGCTGGCGGCCAGGCTGGGGTGGGAGAAGGGGTTTCCCAGCGATCCGGCGGAGGTCTTCGACGAGCTGCGGCGTGCCTCGGCCGGTGGCAAGGCGGACTATTCGGGGATCACCTATGCGCGGATCGAGGCGGAGGATGGCGTTTTCTGGCCGTGTCCCGAGGAGGAGGGCGGTCCGCCGCATCCGGGGACGCCCCGGCTGTTCCTGGACCGGTTCGCGACCGAGGACGGTCGGGCCAGGTTCGCGCCGGTCAGCCACCGTCCCTCGGCCGAGGAGCCGGACGAGGAGTATCCGGTGCTGTTGACCACGGGGCGGGTGCTGGCGCAGTACCAGTCGGGTGCGCAGACCCGGCGGGTCGCGGAGTTGAACGCGGCGGCGCCCGGGCCCTTCGTGCAGCTGCACCCCCGGCTGGCGGGGCGTCTCGGGGCGGCGGAGGGGGACGCGTTGGCGGTGGTGTCGCGGCGCGGGCGGGCGGTGGCACCGGCCCGGATCAGCACGGACATCCGGCCCGACACGGTGTTCATGCCGTTCCACTGGCCGGGTGAGGGGCGGGCCAACTCGTTGACCAATCCGGCGTTGGATCCGACGTCGCGGATGCCGGAGTTCAAGGTGTGCGCGGTGCGGGTGGAGCTGGCCGGGGGGTCCTGACGGGCGGCCCGGCGTCGGGTTGCGGGGCGCCGGCCGGCGGGCAGCATGGAGGGCATGGACGACCTCACCCGGCTCGCGGACGAGCATCTGGCCCAGGCCCTGCAGGCCGATCACGGGCGCAGCGCGCATCTCTTCCTGCGGGACGGCCCGTTGCGGCAGAGCGTGATCGCGCTGGCCGGCGGGGCGCGTCTCGAGGAGCACGAGGCGCCGCCGGCGGCGAGCGTCCAGGTGTTGCGCGGCGAGGTGGTGATCCGCTGGGGCGCGGATCAGCTGGCGCTGCGCGCCGGTCAGCTGGCGCGGGTTCCGCAGGAGCGGCACGATCTGACGGCGGTGAGCGACGCGGTGGTGCTGCTCACCTCCGTGACGGCCAACCCCGAGCCGGTGGTCGTATACGACACTCGGCGCTGACGGTGACTCCGGGTAGCGCCTGAGGCGCTGCTCCCCCGGAAAAACCCGTGGGTCCCTTCTGCCCTGTGTGCGGGGCGACTTCACCCTGTGTGCCGTTTGTCAGAGGGGCGCTATAGGGTGACCGCGAGCGACAAGCCGGGGGGCCAGGGACTTGATGAACGAGCCGGAACAGCACGCGGAGACGAGTTCGCTTCCCCCTTGGCCGCCGCCGCTCCCGGCGGGCGTGGTCGCCGGGCCGCCCCCGGAGGTGCGGGCGGCGGTGGAGGAGCGGCTGGGCGGCCTGCTGTCGCCGCTGCGACTGCTCGGCTATGTGGTGCTGGTCGGGCTGATGTGCCTGGACGCCGCGTTCCTGTTGAACGCGCTGGACGCGAACGCGGCGGGCGACGACGAGCACGCGTTGATGTCGCTGCTCATCGGCATTCCGCTGCTGGCCGTGCTGACGGCCAGGGCGACGGTGCTGGTGCGCCGGAGCCATGCCGCCGACGCCTGGCTGACCGCGCGGCTGCGGGAGACCCCGGGGGCGGCGCCGAAGCTGCCGGGGCGCCGGGTGCTGTGGGCGCTGGTCTCGGTGGCCTCGGTGCTGCTCGGGCTGGTCTGCGGGATGACCGCCGTGCGGAACATGGTGTTCACCGGCCCGGATACGGACGACGGCTATGTGACGGCCGGGCTGGCGTCCTGGAGTGCGCTCTGCCTGGTCGCCGGGGTGTTGGGCCTGGTGCGTGCGCTGCGGCATCGGTCGCGCCGCGCCCCGGATGGCGCGGTCGCCGGGCCGTCGGGCCGGGGGCCGGGGCCGGCGGGCATACCTGTGCAGCCCTCCCCCTACCCCCCGCACAGCTATCGGGGCCGGATGGCGCAGCTCTACTCCTCGTCCAAGACGCAGCGCGAGCCCATCGCTGTGCACCGGCTCAGCCGGCGGCTGAGCCGGTGGATTCCGACGCTCTCCCGCGCGAAGGTGTTGGCGCTGACCTGTCTGGGCTGCCTGCTCGCCGGTGCGTTGGCAGCGACGACGGCCGTGCTGCCGCCGCGCTACGGCGATCTGGCGATATGGCCGCTGCTGCTGCTCACCATCGGCTGTCTGGTGGCGCTGCTCCTGGAGTTGGTGCACTACGGCACCCACGGGGTCTATGGCGTGCTGATCGTGTTGGGCGGGGTGGCGCTGGTCATCATGGCCTGGCAGGGGTATCGGGAGCTGGCCCTCCGGGATCGGGGCGAGTGGATCACGGCCGAGGTGGTGGATCAGCGCAATCCACCGCGTGGCGGGGTCACCTGCGGGCTGCGCCCCCAGGGGGCGGACGACACGCTCTCGCAGCGGCTCTCGGGCTGTCGCGACATCCCGGTCGGCACCTGGATCGAGGTGTTCCACGATCCGGAGGACCGGGTGCCGCCGCTCCGTTCCGTGCCGGATCTCACGCTCCCCCGGTGGTTCGGCGGGATAGGCGCTTCGCTGCTGCTGGGGTCGTCGCTGCTCTCGGCGAACCATGGTCACAATCGGCGCCGGGAGCTCGATCTGGTGGGCCCGCCCCCGGAGAACGAACACGACTGACCCGGGGCCGGCAGCGGCCGACGTCGGCTGATCGTGTTCGACCGGGGCGCGTCGGTCCTCGTCAGCGCCCCGATCGTTCGGTTACGGAGTCGATCGGGCGGGTTCGGGTACGTTCGCTCGCAGTGACGCCTGCCGGCGGAAGGAGCGTGGCTGCGGATGAGTGCCCTGGGGCGGTTGGACCGACAGATCTTCGCGCGGGTGGCGGCGGCCGAACCACCGGGCGTCCAGGCGGTGTTGCCCCGGCTGAGCCGGGCGGCCAACCACAGCCGGCTCTGGTTGGCGTCGGCCGGCGCGATCGCCGCGCTCGGCGGCCGTCCCGGCCGGCGGGCGGCGGCCCGCGGTGTCGCGGCGCTCGCGCTGGCGTCGCTGACCAGCAACGTCTTCGTCAAGTACGCGGCCCGTCGGGAGCGTCCGCTGATCGACGGGGTGCCGCTGGCGCGCCGGCTGGCGAGCCCGCCGCGCAGCAGTTCGTTCCCCTCGGGCCATGCCGCCTCGGCCGCCGCGTTCGCCACCGGGGTCGCCCTGGAGTCCGGCCGGATCGGCGCGACCGTGGCGCCGGTCGCCGCCGCAGTGGCCGCCTCCCGGGTCTATGTCGGAGTGCACTATCCGGCCGATGTGCTGGTCGGCTGCGCGCTGGGCGTGGGCGCCGCGCTGATCACCCACCGCTGGTGGCCGCGCCGCCCCGCCGACACCGGCCTGCGGCACCACTCGGCGGCGGCACCCGCGCTGCCCGGGGGCGCGGGCCTGGTGGTCGTGGTCAACGAGAGCGCCGGGCAGGGCGGTTCGGACGCGGCGCGGCTGCGCGAGCTGCTGCCGGAGGCCGAGGTGCGGGAACGCACCGAGGACGGCGACCTGTTGGAGCTGCTGGACGAGGCGGCCGCGCTGGCGGCCGAACGCGGCGGTGCGCTGGGGATCTGCGGCGGCGACGGCAGCGTCAACGCGGCGGCGGCCAGGGCCGTCGCCCGGCGGGTGCCGCTGGCCGTCTTCCCCGGCGGCACGCTCAACCACTTCGCGTTGGACACCGGGATAGACAGCTTCGAGAACACGGTCGAGGCCGTGGCGGAGGGCCGGGCCATCGCGGTCGACCTCGCCAGGGTCCGCCCGGTGGGGCGGGCGACGGGCCCCACGACCCATTTCGTCAACACCTTCAGCATCGGCCTCTACCCCGAACTGGTCCGCGCCCGGGAGGCGTTGGAGGGCAGGATCGGCAAATGGCCGTCCGCCGTGGTGTCGTTGGCGCGGGTGCTGCGCACCGGGCGGCCGATCGAGGTGGAGATCAACGGACGCCCCCAGCGGCTGTGGTTGCTGTTCGCCGGCAACGGCCTCTACTCCCCCGAGGGTTTCGCGCCCGCGCACCGCACCCAGCTCGACGACGGGCTGCTGGATGTGCGCACGGTGCGTGCCGACCGGCGGCTGGCCCGCACCCGGGTGGTGCTGGCGGCGCTGACCGGCACCCTGGGCAACTCCGGCGTCTACGCCGCCGCCCGGCTGCCCCGGCTGCGTCTCTCGGGCCTCGGCGAGGACAACGCGCTGGCCTACGACGGGGAGGCGGGCCCGGCCCCCGACGATCTGCTCGTCGACAAGCACCCCCGCCCGCTCACCGTCTACCGCAGGCGCTGACGGGGAACACGCCTCAGAGCGTCACCAGCATGGTGTCCGAGTCGCCCTCCCGCCCCACCGTGACAAAGCCGCGCGAGCGGTAGAGGGAGACGGCCGCGTTGCCGTCCTCCACGCTCAGGCTGAGCCGGGCCACGCCCTCCCGGCCGGCCCGCGCCAGCAGCGCGTCCAGCAGCGCGCCGCCGACGCCCCGGCGGCGGAAGGCGGGCAGCACGCCCAGCGTCAACTCCGGTACATCCGGCGCCACATGGCCGTAGCCGGGGTCGGTGGCCGGCAGCGGGCGGGCCCAGGCCGCGCCGACCGGGGCCCCCGTCGAGCCGTCCTCGGCGATCACGCCGAAGTCGCCGGGGCCCGGCCAGCCCGTCACATAGTGGGCGATCTTCGGGTCGGCGAGGGCCTGTTCGCGGGAGAACCGCGCCTCGCCCGTCCAGTTCATCGCCTCCAGCAGCATGTCGGTGAGGAACGGCGCGTCCCCCGGCCCGGCGTCGCGGATCGACGGCTCGTGGGTCATCGGGGCCCTCCGTGTCCGCTGGCCACCAGGGAGCGGTGGTCGCTGGGGGTGACGCCGCGTTCCCGTTTGAACGCGGTGCTCAGCGCGAACGCGCTGCCGTAGCCCGCGCGTCGGGCGACGCCCTCGACGGTGAGGCCGGGGTCGGCCAGCAGCTCGGCCGCCAGGTCGAGGCGGCGGTCGGTGAGATAGGACATCGGCGGTCGGCCGACCAGCTCGGTGAAGCGCCGCGCCAGGGCGGCCCTGGAGACGCCGACCTTCGCCGCCACCGAGGCCACCGTCCAGGGGTGCGCGGGGTGTTCGTGCAGCAGCCGGAGCGCCGGGCCGACCACCGGGTCGACATGGGCCCGGTACCAGCCGGGCGGCTCGCCGTGCGGCCGTTCGAACCAGGCGCGCAGCGCCGAGATCAGCAGCAGGTCCAGGACGCGGGCGAGCACCACGTCCTGCGCCGCCGCCTCCCTGGCGATCTCCTTGCTGAGCAGCGGCAGCAGGGCGCAGTCCCAGTCGCGTTCGCCCAGGGTCAGCATCGGGGGCAGCGCCTTGAGCAGCCCGCCGGAGACCCCGCTGGCCATCGGGTAGGTGCCGATCAGCAGTTCGTGGGGGCCGTCCTCGTCGGTGCCCCAGGTGCGGGTGCCCAGGGTGAGCCGCGCGCACAGATCGGTGCCGTCCGGGCCGATGCAGCAGCCGCCGGGCCTGATCTCCGCCTGGGGCTCGGTCGACGGATCGTCCGCCACCACATAGGGCGTGGGGCCGAGCAGCACCGCCACCCCGCCGGCGGTCAACTGCCGTGGCTCGCCCCCCTCCAGGGCCACCCAGACGGTGCCGCGCACCACACACACCACGGTCAGCGGCGCCTCGTCCCGCACCCTCAGGGACCATGGCGGGCTCATCAGGGCGCGCAGCAGAAAGGCGCCCCTGGCTCTGGGGCCCTCCAACAGGCTGGTCAGCGGGTCCATGGCGGACAGCCTAGACGCTCGCTTATGGCGGCGAGCCGATGAGCCATGTCCGCGCGGGCGCACCGCTGTTGGACTGGGCGTATGACAACGAACAACACCCAGTCCCCGGCCCCGGCCCCGCACGAGATCCTGGTCGTGGGCGGCACCGGGAAGAGCGGACGCCGCGTCGCCGCCCTGCTGCCCGGCGCCCGGATCGGTTCCCGCTCCGGCGCGCCGCCGTTCGACTGGCGCCGGCCGGGCGGCTGGACGCCCGTCCTCGACGGCATCAGGGCCGTCTATCTCGGCTATCCGACCGATGTCGCCGCGCCGGGCGCGGCGGACGATCTCGCGGCCTTCGCCCGGCTGGCCCGCGAACAGGGCGTGGAACGTCTGGTGCTGCTCTCCGGGCGCGGCATGCCCTGGGCCGCCGATTCGGAGCGTGCGGTCACCGGCTCGGGGCTGGAGTGGACGGTGCTGCGCGGCAGTTGGTTCAGCCAGAACTTCAGCGAGGAGTTCCTGGCGGACGAGGTGCGCGCCGGCTCGTTCACGCTGCCGGTGCCGGCGTCGACCGCCGAGCCGTTCGTGGACCTCGACGATCTGGCGGAGGTGGCGGTCGCCGCCCTCACCCGCCCCGGGCACGCGGGTCGCGTCCACGAGCTGACCGGGCCCCGGGCGTTGACCATGACGGAGACCGCCGAGGTCCTGTCGAAGGCCGTCGGCCGGCCCGTCGCCTTCCACCCGGTGGGCGCCGACGACTACCGGGCGGCGCTGGTCGCCCAGGGCCTCCCTGCCGCGGAGGCGGATCTGCTGCTCCATCTCTTCACCGAGATCTTCGACGGCCGGAACACCCCGGTCACCGACGATGTTCCCACCCTGCTGGGCCGCCCCGCCCGGGACTTCACGGCCTACGCCGCCCGGGCCGCCGCCACCGGCGTCTGGGCGCCGGCGTAGCGGAACGCCGCCCGAGCGATCACCAGACGTCGCCGTCGCGCCAGTCGCAGACCAGCTCGGCGGTGAGGTCGATGGGGACCTCGGGCAGCGGGAGGACGAACACGCCGTCGTCGTCCTCCTCGGTGCGGGCGATGCCCAGCGGGGTGAGCGCCCAGGTGAGCCCCTGCCAGCGGCGCCAGCCCCGGTCGGCGTAGAAGCCCAGGGCCTCCTCCGTGGCGGAGAGGGCGCCCAGCTCGAAGCCGCCCCTGATCACCCGTTCCAACGCGGCCATCAGCGCCGCGCCATGGCCCCTGCGGCGGCGGTCGGCGCGGACCACCACGCCCTCCACATAGCCGGTGCGCAGGGCCCGGCCGCCGTGCAGCACCCGCCGCTGCACCACCGAGGCGTGCCCGATCAGCTCGCCGTCCTCCCAGAGCAGGGCGTGGATGCCGCCGAGCGCGTGCTCCCAGTCCTGGTCGGTCATATCGCCGCCGAAGACCGTGTCGAGGAGGGTTCTCGCGGCGGTCAGCGTGACGATGTCCAGGTCAGCGGTGTGCGCGGTACGCAGCTCGGTCATGTGTGCCATCCTCGCAGCCGCCACCGACCGCGCGGCAGGTCGCCGGGGGCGGGGCGTGCGCCCGGCGGCCGGTGCCGGCGCGGTGGCGGCGCCGTGTTGGGTCCCGCTCCGACGGTGCGGGTGGGGTCGGTGGTGCCCGGTGGTCAAATGGTGGATCATCCTTCGACCCGGGTGAAGAGCGCCTTCGCGCCCGGGCACGCGGGGGAACGGGTGGCCGCGCCCCGATCTCACCACCTCGTTCGCCTGCTCACAGCGCCCCCGGCGGCCCGGGGAGCGCAGCGTTGCGCCCGGGAAACGGACGTGATGCGGTCGGGAAACAGCCGCCGCGCACGCTCGTGCCATGAGGTCGAGATCCCGGGTCGTGATCGTCGGCGGCGGCATGGCCGGCGCGCGGCTCGCCCGCGCCCTGGGCGCGCATGGTCCTGACGCCCCCCGGGTGACGGTGGTCGCCGAGGAGCGGCATCCGGCGTACAACCGGGTGCTGCTGGCCGAGGTGCTCGCCGGGCACTACCCGGCCGAGGTGATCGAGCTGCCCGCCGTGGGCCCCGAGGTCGACTGGCGCGGCGGCACCCGGGTGTCCCGCATCGACCGCGAACGGCGCCTGGCGCACTGCGACGACGGTACGCGACTTCCCTATGACGCCCTGGTGTTGGCCACCGGCGGCAATCCGGTGCTGCCGCCGCTGCGCGGACTGACGCCGCCGGGCGGCGGCGAACTCCCCGACGGGGTACACGCGTTCAGGACCCTGGACGACGCCGTCGCGCTGGCCGACGAGGTCACCGACGGCGGTCCGGCCGTGGTCGTCGGCGGCGGGCTGCTGGGGGTCTCGGCCGCCAGGGCGCTGGCGGCCAGGGGCGCCAGGGTGGTGCTGGCGCAGCAGGGCGGGTCGCTGATGGAGCGGCAACTCGACGCCTCGGCCGCCGCGTTGCTCGCCGAGCATCTGACCGCCAGGGGCGTGGAGATCCACACCGAGTGCCGGGTGCGGGCGCTGCGCACCGAACAGGACGGCGCGCGTCGCCGGGTGCGGGCCGTGGAGCTGGCCGACGGTTTCCCGTTGGACGCCGATCTGGTGGTGCTGGCCTGCGGGGTGCGGCCCCGGGTCGGCCTGGCCGGGGACGCCGGCCTGACGCTGGGCGCGCGCGGCGGGATCGCCGTCGACGACCGGCTGGCCACCAGCGATCCCGCCGTGTACGCGATGGGCGACTGCGCGGAACACGCGGGGCTGCTCTACGGACTCGCCGGGCCGGCGCAGGACCAGGCCGATGTCCTGGCGTCGGTGCTCACCGGCGGTTCGGCGCGCTATTCGGGCACCAGGGCGCTGACCAGGCTGACGCTGCCGGCCGCCACCGGCGGGCCGCTGGATCTGGCCGCCTTCGGCGTCACCTCGGCGGAGCCGGGCGACGACGAGGTGCGGCTCACGGACGCCACCAGGGGCGCCTACCGCAAGCTCGTGGTCCGTGGCGACCGGCTGCTCGGCGGGATCCTCGTCGGCGATCTGGCGAGCGTCGGCACGCTGGCCCGCGCCTGGGAGGGCGACGAGCCGCTGCCCGACACCCCACTGCTCCATCTGCTCACCCACGACGGAGGGTTGTGACCCATGTCCCACACCGCGAGCCAGGCGCAGCCGGGCGAGACCATCGTGGTGGTCGGCCACGGGATGGTCGGCCAGCGTTTCCTTGAGGAGTTGGTCGACCGTGGGGTCACCGAGCGGGCCGCGGTGGTGGTGCTCGCCGAGGAGGTGCGGCCGGCCTACGACCGGGTGCATCTGACCTCCTGGTTCAGCGGGACCAGCGCCGAGGAGCTGTCCCTGACGCCCGACGGCTTCATGGCGCGGCACGGCATCGAGCTGTGCCTGGGCGATCCGGCGGAGTCGATCGACCGGGCGGCACGCACGGTGACCACCCGCTCCGGGCGGGTGGTCGGGTACGACACCCTGGTGCTGGCCACCGGTTCCTACCCGTTTGTCCCGCCGGTGCCGGGCGCGGACGCGGACGGTTGCTTCGTCTACCGCACCATCGAGGATCTGGAGGCGATCAGCGCGGCCGCGCGGTCGGCGCGGACCGGGGTGGTGGTGGGCGGCGGGCTGCTCGGACTTGAGGCGGCGGGCGCGCTGCGCGGCCTTGACCTGGACACCCATGTGGTGGAGTTCAACTCCCGGTTGATGGCCATCCAGGTGGACGAGGGCGGCGGCAGCGCGCTCCGCCGCACCGTTGAGGAAATGGGCCTCACCGTGCACACCGGGGTGGGTGCGCAGGAGATCACCGTCGACGGTTCGGGGGCCGTCGAGGCGATGGCGCTCTCCGACGGCTCGTCGGTGGCCACGGATCTGGTGGTGTTCTCCGCCGGGGTCCGCCCGCGCGACCAGCTGGCCAGGGAGGCCGGGCTGACGATCGGCCAGCGCGGCGGCATCGCCGTCGACGACCGCTGCCGCACCTCCGACCCCCGGGTGTTCGCCATCGGCGAGTGCGCGCTGGCCAGCGACGGGATGGTCTACGGGCTGGTCGCGCCCGGCTACGAGATGGCCGCGACCGCCGCCGACGCGGTGGCGGGCCGGGACGGCGGCGCGACGTTCACCGGTGCCGACACCTCGACCAAGCTGAAGCTGCTGGGCGTCGACGTGGCCAGCTTCGGCGACGCGCACGGCCGCGCCGACGGATGCCTCGACGTGGTCTACGCGGACTCCAGGGCCGGCGTCTACAAGAAGCTGGTGGTGGGCCGGGACGGGACGCTGCTGGGCGGGGTGCTGGTCGGCGACGCCGACTCCTACGGTCTGCTGCGCCCGTTGACCGGCAGCGTGCCGCCGGCCGCGCCCGAGCAGCTGGTGCTGCCGGCCGGTCTGGCGCCCGCCGCCGCGCTGGGCCCGGCCTCGCTGCCGGACGCGGCGGTGGTCTGCAACTGCCACAACGTCACCAAGGGCGCCGTCCGGGCGGCCGTCACGGAACAGGGCTGTGGCTCGGTCGCGGCGGTGAAGTCCTGCACCAAGGCCGGTACCGGCTGCGGGAGTTGCGTCAAGGTGCTGGGGCATCTTGTGGACGCCGAGCTGGAGGCGAACGGGGTCAGCGTCGACCGTGGCCTCTGCGGCTGCTTCGCCCACACCCGCCAGGAGCTGTTCGAGATCGTGGCCAGCCTGCGGATCACCTCCTACCAGGCGCTGCTGGACGGACACGGGCGCCCGGCGGCTCGCGGCGGGGACGGTTGCGAGGTCTGCAAGCCGACGGTCGGCTCGATCCTGGCGTCGCTGGCGCCCAGCATCGGCGCCGACGGCCATGTGCTGGCCGGCGAACAGGCCGCGCTCCAGGACACCAACGACCATTTCCTGGCCAATCTGCAACGCAACGGGTCCTACTCGATCGTGCCGCGGGTGCCGGGGGGCGAGATCTCCCCGGAGAAGCTGATCGTGATCGGCGAGGTGGCACGGGACTTCAACCTCTACACCAAGATCACCGGTGGCCAGCGGATCGACATGTTCGGCGCGAGCGTCGACCAACTGCCGGCGATCTGGGCACGGTTGGTGGAGGCCGGCTTCGAGTCCGGGCATGCCTACGGCAAGGCGCTGCGCACCGTGAAGAGCTGTGTGGGCTCCACCTGGTGCCGGTACGGGGTGCAGGACAGCGTGCGGATGGCGATCGATCTGGAGCTGCGCTACCGGGGGCTGCGCGCCCCGCACAAGCTGAAGTCCGCCGTCTCGGGATGCGCCAGGGAGTGCGCCGAGGCGATGGGCAAGGACTTCGGGGTGATCGCCACGGCCGGCGGCTGGAACCTCTATGTCGGCGGCAACGGCGGCGCCACGCCGCGCCACGCCGACCTGCTGGCCCAGGACCTCTCGGACGCCGAACTCGTCCGGCTGATCGACCGCTTCCTGATGTTCTACATCCGCACCGCCGACCGGCTGGAACGGACCTCGGTATGGCTGGAGCGCATCGGCGGCGGACTCGACCATGTGCGGGATGTGGTGGTGGACGACACGCTGGGCATCTGCGACGAGTTGGAGGCCCAGATGGCCACCCATGTGGCCAACTACCGCGACGAGTGGGCCCAGACGTTGAGCGACCCGGAGAAGCTGGCGCGCTTTGTCTCCTTCGTGAACGCACCGGGCACGCCGGACCCCTCGGTGCGCTTCGTCCAGGAGCGCGAGCAGCACAAGCCCGATCTGACCGTTCTGGCCGGGCCCACGCTCCCGGTCCGCACCCTGGAAGGAAGCACCCCCCGATGACCGTCACCACCCTGTCGCCCCGCCCCACCGACACCGCCACCGGAACCGCGGTCGAGATCGCCGTGGAGGGCCGCTGGCTGCCGGTCTGCGCCCTGGCCGCGCTGACCCCGGGCCGGGGCGTGGCCGTACTGCTCCCCGACGGCCGACAGGCCGCCGTCTTCCTCGACCGACGCGGCGACGTCCACGCCGTCGACAACCGCGACCCGTTCACCGGCGCCTTCGTGCTGTCCCGTGGGCTGCTGGGCTCAACCGGCAACGACGGCCGCCCGTTCGTCGCCTCGCCGCTGCTCAAGCAGCGTTTCGACCTGACCGACGGCAGCTGCCTTGACGCCCCCGACGACCCCGCCAGGGCGCTGCCGACCTACCCCGTCCGGCTGCGCTGACCCGCCGACCCCCGGCTGGGTGCCCCGTGCGCCCCACCCGGCTCGCCCCTCGGGACAAACCGCGCAACAGTGGGTGCGTAGGTCACTGCTGCCGGAACAGAGGGATGGCCCATGACTCGCCCTGTCATCGTCGGCGTGGACGGCTCCCCGCAGAGCCGCGCCGCCGCGGAGTGGGGGGCCCGCGAGGCGGCGCGTCGCGGACTGCCCCTGCGCCTGGTGCACGCCTGGATCAACGAGCCGCTGTACGCGCCGCCGGTGCCGGACGAACCGGCCTCCCGGCAGCTGCTGGAGGACCACGAGCGCGAGGTCGCCGACCGCCACCCGGGGCTCACCGTCAGCACCGCGCTGCTGCCGGAGATGGCCACCGCCGGGCTGGTCGAACAGGCCGCGGACGCCGAGCTGTTGGTGCTGGGCACCCGGGGCCACGGCCCGCTGCTCGGCTTTCTGCTGGGCTCGGTCGGCCTGCCGGTGATCACCCACAGCACCCGCCCCGTCGTCCTGGTGCGGACCACCTCGGACGCGGAGCCGGCCGACCAGGTGCCGGGGAACGGCGGCGAGGGCGACGAGATCGTGGTCGGGCTCAAGGACCTGGGCCAACCGGCGGCCACCCTCCTGGAGTTCGCGTTCACCACCGCTTCGGCACGCGGCGCCGCCGTACGCGCGGTACGGGCCTGGGGCGCGGCGCCCTCGCTGTTCGGCGCCAACCCGCCGGAGAACCTGGAGGGCGAGGAGCGCGATCGCCATCTCGACCTGGAGAGCCGCCACGCCGAGGAGCTGGTCACCGTGCTGGCGCCCTGGCGACAGCGCTATCCGGGCGTCCCCGTGATCGAGCATCTGCGCTACGGCAACGCCTCCGAGGTGCTGCTGGACGCAGCCGCCGGCCAGGCCGCCCTGGTGGTCACGGGCCGCCGGGTCCGCCGTCCGCTGCTGAGCATGCGCGCCGGGCCCGTCACCCATGCCGCGATCCACCACGCCAGGCCGCCGGTGGCCGTGGTCCCGCACGAGGACTGAGCCCGCCCCTGGCGGGCCCTCACTCCTCGGGCAGCGCCAGCAGCGTGTCCTCGCCCGGCGCGATCTCCACCGTCCGGTCGGCCAGCACCACCCGCACCGAGCCCTCCTCCCAGGGCGGCACCCCGATCCACAGCTGCCCCGGCTTCATCCGCAGCCGCAGCCCCACCCCACGATGCCGCAACGAGAAGCCGAACTCCTGGAGTTGGGGCAGCGGCGACGGATCGAGCCAGAGCGCGCCCTCCCGGGAACCGAGCCCGGTGAGCCCGCGCTGCACCAGGTCCAGGGTGCCGGCCATCGCGCCCAGATGGATGCCCTCGGCCGTGGTGCCGCCCTGCACATCGGCGACATCGCTGGCCAGCGCCTCCTTCACATGCTCCCAGGCATCCGCGTGCCGCGCCTGCGCCAACACCCAGGCGTGCACCACACCGCTCAACGTCGAACCATGGCTGGTGCGCCGCAGGTAGTAGTCGACGGTGCACCGCCACTGCTCCTCCGTCAGCTCGTACCCCATCCTGGCGAACTGCTCGGTGAGTTCGCCCGGCGGCAGCAGATAGCCCAGCATCAGCACATCGGCCTGCTTGGACGCCTGGTAGCGGTTGACGGAGTCACCCTCGGACTCCAGCAGCCGATCCAGCCGACGGATATCGCCATAGCGGCTCCGATACCCCTCCCAGTCCAGCTCGGCCAGCTCGCCATAGCCGTCGAACTGGCTGATCACCCCCTGGTGGAACGGCACCCGCAGCCGTCGGGACACCTCGTCCCAACGCTCGGGCTCCCCGTCCACCAGGCCGACGGCGTCGGCCAACTCACGGCGCCGCGAGGCCGGCAGGGTACGGGCCAGCTCGGCGGCCCTGGCCAGCGTCCAGGAGGCCATCACATTGGTGTACGCGTTGTCGTCGAGGCCGGCGCGCTCCGCGTCCGGATAGCCCTCGTGGTACTCGTCGGGGCCCACCACGCCCCGGATGCGGTAACGCCCCTCGGCCTGGTCGAACTCGGCGAGCGCCGCCCAGAAACGCGCGATCTGGGTCAGCATCTCGGCACCCTTGGTATGGGTGAACTCGGTGTCCCCGGTGGCCTGTCCATAGCGCCACACGTTGTAGGCGACGGCCGAACCCACATGGTGCTGCAACCGCGAGTTGTCCGGCAGCCAACGGCCCGAACGCGGGTTGAGATGCACCTCAGGCGTCTCCTCCCGACCGTCGCTCCCCGACTGCCACGGATACATCGCGCCCTCCCGACCGGCCTCGACGGCGGCCCGCAGCGCGGCGGGCAGCCGCCGGTGGCGATAGCCCATCAACGCCCGGGACAGCTCGGGAAAGTGCAGATTCAGATAGGGCAGGACAAACAGCTCGTCCCAGAAGACATGCCCCCGGTACGCCTCCCCGTGCAGCCCACGCGCCGGCACCCCCACATCGAGATCCGCGCTGTGCGGGGACAGCGTCTGCAGCACATGGAACATGTGCACCCGCAGCACATGGCCCGGCTCCCCCGGCACCTCCAGATCGGCGCGCCGCCACAACCGCGCCCAGGCCGCCGCGTGTTCGGCCAACAACCCGTCGAAGTCAGGGGCGGTACGCACCGCGTCCAACGCGGCCGGCAGCGGCCCCGAGATCGCCCGGTCCTTCGACGTGTACAGCGCCACCACCTTCTCCACGGCCACCGGGCTCCCCGGCGTCAACGGCAACGTCACCCGCTGACCGACCTGGTAGTCGGCCAGCCTGGTGTGCACCGACTCCGGCGGCTGCTCGGGCCAGGTCCGCAGCCGGGCCGCCAGCACGATCCGCACATCCGACGTGCCCGTGCGGCACCGCAACCACACCGCGCCCCCGTCCTCGCCGCCGGTACCCATCCGGGTCAGATGGTGACTGGCCAGATCCCGGTAGCGGGCCACCCCCGTATTGCCGACCAGACCGTCGATCGCCGACTCGACCTCGATGCCACCCGACCAGTCCTCCGCGCTGAACTCCGTGCGCAGCGCCGCCAGATGGGGAGCGGCCATGCTCACCAGACGGGACTGGGTGATGCCCAGATGACGACCGAGCGGATCCCGGTACCGCACCTGGCGGGTCAGCACCCCGCGCTTGAGATCCAGCACCTGCCGGTACCGCAACAGCCCCTCGGGATGCTGGTCGGGATTGAACCACTCGCCGACCGGCCCCTCGTCCGGGTGGATACGGAACCGCAGCGGCAGCCAGTTCGGCAGGTTGACGATCTCCTCGTGCGGCAGCCGCCGCCCCGCGAGCGACGAGGTCAGCCGGTTGTAGAGGCCGGCGGCATAGGTCCCCGGATAGTGGGCGGGACCGGCACTGACCTCGGGCGCCGCACCCCGGGTGGCGAAGTAACCGTTGCTCAACGTGCACAGCGCCTCGCGCAGCCGCTCCGCACGCGGGTCGTACCCCTCGTACTCCCACTCCCACCCGTCGAGTTGCCTGGTCCGGACCGCCCACTCGTCCCAGGTGTCCACCGGATCGGCCGCGTTCGCCCGCCTACGCCACCTCATCGGGCGTCACCTCCGCACGAGTTCGCCGAGATCCCCCACGACCACATCGGCACCGTGCTCCGACAGATCGTCGGCACCCTCGTCCGTCGCCGACCGGTTCACCCCGACCACCAGCCCGAACCCGCCCCGGTGCCCGGCCTCGACCCCGGCCAGCGCGTCCTCCACCACGGCGGCCCCCGCCGGCTCACAGCCCAGCCGGCGCACCCCCTCCAGGAAGAGCGCCGGATCGGGCTTCCCCGGCAGATCGAGCCGGGCCATGTCATTGCCGTCCACCACCGTCCCCAGCAACGACCGCACCCCGGCCCTGGCCAGCAGATCCCTGGCATGCCGCGACGAGGAGACGGCGGCACACGGCACCCCCGCCTCGTGCAGCTTGTTCAACAGCCGGACGGTACCGGCGAACACCTCCACACCCCGCTCGTGGAGCCGGCGCATAAACGCCTCCTCCTTACGGGCCGCGACCTGACAGACGCTCTCGACGCCCGGCATGTCCTCCACATCACCGACCGGCAGCTCGATCCCCCGAGCGGCCAGAAACGCGGCCGCACCGTCGAGGCGGGACTTGCCGTCCACATGCCGCCGGTAGTCCTCCCGCTCGTCGAACGGCGGATCGACACCGGGCACCTCGTCGAACGCCTCCTTCCAGGAGGAGGCATGCACCGAGGCCGAGTCGGTGATCACCCCGTCGGTGTCGAAAACCACCGCATCGCACGCCCACAGATCCGGCACACTCACCGACCACCACCGCCTCCCTTGACGACCACGAGACCCCCGCGGCCCTCCCTCCATGGGAACCCCCGCACCCCTCCCCCGCAAACGGTGCCGGCACCCCGGCTGCGTCAAGCCACCGACCGGCACCGCACCGACGCTCCACGCCGGGGTCTCCCCGCCTGCCCGCCCTCTCCTTTTGCCTCCCGACAAGGTTGCTGTGAGCGCTGCGCGCGGCTTCTTTTGCCCCCGCCCACCCGCCCCTTTCTGCCTGCCGGCGGGGTGCTGCCGGCGCTGCGCGCGGCTTCTTTTGCCCCCGCCCGCCCGCCCCTTTCTGCCTGCGGCGAGGTGCTGCCGGCGCTCCACGCCGGGGTTTCCCCACCACCCGCCCTTTTGCCTACCGGCGCGGTGTTGCCGGCGCTGCGTTCCCCGCCCACTCTTCACTCTTCTCGCCTGCGGCGGGGTGCGGTGAGCGCTCCGCGCGCGTTTTTGTCCCGCCCGCCCACCCCCTCGTCGGGGTTTCCTGCCCGTGCGCCCCTTGCCTGCGACGAGGTGTCGCCCCCGGCCCCGGCGGGCGAGCTGCCGCGGCCTACCGGGCCGGGTCGCAGGCTTGGAAATACCGAAGCCATGGCCCCAGGCAAAAAAGGCGGGCGGGGATAACAAAACCCGCGCGCAGCGCCCGCAGCACCCCGCCGGCAGGCAGAAAGGGGCGCGGACGGAAAACGCAACGCCGCGCACAGCGCCGGCGACACCGCGCCGCAGGCAAGAAGGGGCGGGTGGGCGGGGAAACCCAACGCGGAGCGCCGACAGCACCCCACCGCAGGCAAAAAGGGCGGACGGGCGGGAGAACCCGGCGCGGAGCGCCAGCCGCACCCCGCCGGCAAGCAAGAAGACGAGCGCGGGGAAGCCCCCGGGCACAGCGCCGACCGCACCCGGCCGCAGGCAAAAGGAGCGGACGGGAAACACAACGCCGCGCACAGCGCCAGCGGCACCTCGCCGCAGGCAAAAAGGGACGGGCGGACGGGGAAACCCCGCGCGGAGCGCCGACAGCACCCCGCCGCACGCGAATGGAGCGGACGGGAAACACAACGCCGCGCACAGCGCCAGCGGCACCCCGCCGGTAGACGAAACGGGCGAACGACGCGCACAGCGCCAGCGACACCGCGCCGCAGGCAAAAAGGGACGGGCGGACGGGGAAACCCCGCGCGGAGCGCCGACAGCACCCCGCCGCACGCGAATGGAGCGGACGGGAAACACAACGCCGCGCACAGCGCCAGCGGCACCTCGCCGGTAGACGAAACGGGCGAACGACGCGCGCAGCGCCGGCAGCACCTCGCCGCAGGCAAAAAGGGGCGGGCGGGTGGGGAAAAAACCGCGCGGAGCGGCGGCAGCACCTCGCCGCAGGCAAAAAGGGGCGGGCGGGCGGGGATAAAAGAACCCCCGCGGAGCGGGGGCAGCGCCCCGCCGGCAGGCAGAAAGGGGGCGGGCGGGCGGGGGAAAACCGCGTCAGGGCAGCCGGGCCCCCGGCACCGTCAGGTCAGCGTCACCCGACGCCCCGTAACCCGTTCGGGCTCCAGCCGGATCCACACGTCGCGCTGGCCGCCGGCCCACGGCTCGGGGAGGGCCGCGATCTCGGCCGGTTCGGTCACCCGCCGGGCGTGGCCCACCACCAGCACGCTCCAGCCGAGCCGTTGCGCCTCGTCCAGGTGGTCGACCTCGAAGGCCAGTTCTTCGGCCTCGGGCAGGAAGGAGGGGGACGCCTTGGGCGCGGTGCGGTAGATCACCGTGTGGTCGTCCAGCGCGTAGGTGACCGGCACGATCGCCGGACCGCCGGGGGTGGCGACGGCCACGCGGCCGACGCTGTGGCCGGCGAGCAGGTCCCAGCAGGTGGCCTCGTCCAGCGCCCGCAGCCCGTCCTTGTGGCTCACCTCGGGCGGTGCGCCGCCGGTCGGTCGGGGGGCGCCGCTCAGCTCGGCGACGGTGGTGTCGAGGGCGCGCGCCACTCGGGTGAGCGAGGCGTGGGAGGGCGAGGCCGGCCGCTCCTCCAGATAGCGCAGGTACTCGGGGGCGACGCCGGCACGTTCGGCGACGGTGGCCCGGTCGAGGCCCAGCTGTTCCCGCCGCAGCGCCACCCTGCGGCCCACGTCGGTGCGATGGTTCTCCACCCTCCCAGCGTCTCCGCTCGGCCCGCCCCGCGCTCGTTGATCTCCGCCCAGCCCCGCCCCCCCCACCCGAGACTGTGACACAGATCACATCGCCCACATCCCGCACATGGCAACTGTTCCGCACAGAGAAACCACCTCGTTCCAAGAACACCCAACATCTCTCTAGGCGAGGAGAGTTCCGTGCGTCTCCGCTTGTCGAGCCGTGCCACGCCACGGCGGTCCCGGCGTGCCCTGTGGCGGGCCGGGCTGGCCACGCTGTTGGCCTTCGCGCTCAGCTGGCTGCTCTGGCAGCCCACCGCCGTCGCCTATCCGGCGCCGGGGCTGGTCACCGGCGATATCGGCATTCACGATCCGTCGATGATCAGAACCGATCAGGGCTATGTGGTCTACGGCTCCAACGATCTGTTGGAGGCGCGGATCTCAACGGACCGGATCGCGTTCACCGACGCGGGGTCGGCGTTCACCGCGCCCGAGTCCTGGTGGGCGGAGATCTCGCCGGACCAGAACCCGTGGGCGCCGGATGTCTCGTTCCACAACGGCCAGTACTACCTCTACTACGCGATCTCCAACTTCGGCCGGAACACCTCGGCCATCGGCCTGGCCACCAGTCCGACCGGGCTGCCCGGCAGTTGGGACGACCAGGGCGAGGTGCATCGCACCACTTCCGGTTCCGACTACAACGCGATCGACCCGAGTCTGCTGGTGGACGATGACGGTCGTTGGTGGCTCGCCTTTGGCTCCTGGTGGACCGGTATCAAACTGATCGAGATCGACCCGGCGACCGGGAAACAGCATCCGGACCATGCGCAGCGCTATGACCTGGCCTCCGCCGGCGGCGGTATCGAGGGGCCGACCCTGATCAAGCGCAACGGGTACTACTACCTGTTCAACTCCTATGGCACCTGCTGTGCCGGCACCGACAGCACCTACCGCATCCGGGTCGGCCGGGCCACCGCCCCCACCGGACCGTTCCTCGACCGGAACGGCGTGGACCTGCGCGACAACGGCGGCACCCCCGTTCTGGAGAGCCACGGCCGATGGATCGGCCCCGGCGGCCAGAGCGTGCTGAACGATGTGGACGGCGATCTGCTCGTCTACCACTACTACGACGGCGAGGCGAACGGGGCGCCCAAGCTGGGGGTCAACCTGCTGGACTGGAGCAGCGGCTGGCCGGTCGCCTACTGAGCGGGAACGGGCACGGGAACGGGCACCGGCGGAACGGGCCTGGGGCGCCACGCATTCCGGCCCCCCAGGCCCCGAGCCCCCGAGCCCTCAGGCCCGCGACCCTCGCTCAGCCGTTGTCCGAGCCGCGCCCCGACGAGGCCCGCCGCTTGCCACCGCCCGGCCTGGTCGCCCGGAAGATCAGGAAGCCGATCAGCACCACCACCACGATCACCAGGACGCCCTTGGAGTAGACGCTGACGAAGTCGGTGACCTCCTCCCAGTTCTCCCCGAGGTGGTAGCCGGCCAGCACGAAGATCGTGTTCCAGATGGCGCTGCCCAGCGTGGTCAGCAGCAGGAACGTGCGCAGCGGCATCTTCTCCACACCGGCGGGTACGGAGATCAGACTTCGGAAGATGGGGATCATTCGACCGAAGAAGACCGCCTTGTTGCCATGCTTGGCGAACCAGGCTTCGGTCTTCTCGATATCCGAGATCTTCACCAGGGGAAGCTTTGCCGCGATGGCGAACAGCCGGTCCCGGCCCAGCAGTGCGCCGACCCAGTAGAGAGCCACCGCGCCCACCACGGAACCGACCGTGGTCCACAGCAGCGCCGCCCACAGCTCCATCTCCCCCCGGCTGGCGGTGAACCCGGCCAGCGGCAGGATCACCTCGCTGGGCAGCGGGGGAAAGAGGTTTTCCAGGGCGATGGCCAGGCCAGCGCCGGGCGCTCCCATCGCCTCCATCAGGTCGGTGGCCCACCCGGCGATGCCGCCCGGGTCCTCGGCCGTAGCGGCGAGTTGGTGAGATGCGGAGGATACGATCACACCTGAGACGCTACAAGTCCGCGGCCTCCCGGCGCCACGCGGTCCACCCCCGAGCGCATCCTGCGGTTTTCCGCAGTACCGTCCCGGCGCCGTCTCGTCTAGCGTCCCCTCTCGTGCGACAACAGCTGCGCCGACGCCTGCGGGTGCTCGTCGGCCTCATCCTCGGCATCGGCACCGGGCTGTGCGCGCTGCCCCTGGCGCTGGTCGGCTGGCCGGCCCGGGCCCTGGTGCCCGGCGCGCCTCGCCGGGTGAGGCAAGTCTCAGCCCGGTTGGTGGCCCTGGACAGCCGGCGGCTGGCACGTTTTCTGAACATGGAGGTCGCCGACCGCTGTCCGCCCGGGCGAACGCTGCCCTATCTCACCTCCCGGGTCGGGCTGGCCGCGCTGAGCGCGCTGGTGCTGGCCTCGCTGCTGGTCAGCGTTCTCTACGGCTCGCTGCTCGTCTGGGGCTGGGTGGTGTTCTCCCCGGTCGCCACCGTTCCGTCCGGCATCGGCGGCGCGTTTCTGCTGTTCCTCACGGTGCAGGGCGTCTCGGGGCTGGCCGGTTTCGAGGTGCGGCTGGCCCGCCGCTATCTCGGCCCCAGCGAGGAGGAGACGCTGCGCCGGCGCATCGCCGAACTGTCCGACAGCCGCGCCGGGGTGGTGGAGGCCATCTCCGAGGAGCGCCGCCGCATCGAGCGCGATCTGCACGACGGTGTCCAGCAGCGGCTGGTCGCCCTCGGCATGTCCATCAGCCGGGCCCAGCGTTATCCGCACCGTGCCGATGAACTGCTCAACCAGGCACGGCAGGAGGCCGCCCAGGCTCTGACAGAGCTGCGGGAAGTGGCCTGGCGGGTCTACCCCACCGTGCTCGACGAGGCCGGACTGCATGCCGCTCTGGAGACCGTCGCCGAACGTTCCCCGCTGCCCGTCCGGCTCAGCTACCGGCTGCGCGAGGCCCCCAGCAGCGCGGTGGGCACCGTCGCCTACTTCGTGGTCTGCGAGGCGGTGACCAACGCCGTCAAGCACTCCGGCGCCGAGCGGGTCACCATCGCGGTGTCCGAACGCGGGGACGACGCCGGTGGGATGGCGATACGGGTGACGGACGACGGCCGGGGCGGCGCCGATCCCGCCGGCGGCGGACTGCTGGGGCTGGCCCGCCGGGTCGCCGCGCTGGACGGCCACTTCGAGGTGGACAGCCCGACCGGCGGGCCCACCGTGATCGCCGCGGAGCTGCCATGCGCCTGATCCTGGCCGACGACTCGACCCTGCTCCGCGAGGGACTGGCCCGGCTGCTGACCGACGAGGGCCACCGGATCGCGGCCGCCGTCGGCGACGCCGAAGCGCTTCTCGCCGCGGTGGCCGCCGAGCCGCCCGATGTGGCGGTGATCGATGTGCGGATGCCGCCCGACCACCGGGACGAGGGGCTGCGCGCCGCCCTGGAGATCCGTCGCCGCTGGCCCTCGGTCGGGGTGCTCGTCCTCTCCCAGTATGTCGAACGCCGGTACGCCACCGAGCTGTTGACGGGCGCCGACGGCGCGCCCGAGGGCGTCGGCTATCTGCTCAAGGACCGGGTCGTGGAGATCGAGGAGTTCCTGGACGCCCTGGACCGGGTCGCCACCGGGCGCACCGCCTTCGACCCCGAGGTGGTCCGCCAGCTCCTCACCCGGGGCCAGGCCGCGCACCATCTGGACCGCCTCACCCCGCGCGAGCGCGCTGTGCTGGGCGAGATGGCGCAGGGCCATACCAACGCGGCGATCGCCACCCGGCTGCATGTCTCCCGCAGCGCCGTCGAGAAGCATGTCAACGCCATCTTCACCAAGCTCGATCTGACGTCCGCCGAAGGCCACAGCCGCCGGGTCCTGGCCGTGCTCCGCTACCTGGGCGTCTGATATCCGAGGGATACCCGAGGGATACCCGGGGGCCTGAACCGGCGACCCCCGGGACGCGTGGCGGCCTCGCCGGGAGGACGGAGGCGGGGTTCAGTCTCCGGCGCCGTCGAGCGCGTCGTCGGGGTCGGCCTCGGCGAGGGCGGTGGTGGCGTCGCGCAGCGCGGCGATGGTGCCGGAGAGCCAGCGGGCGACCGTTCCGAGTTCGGCTTCGGTGAGTTCGCCGGTGACCTTGGCCATGCCGTCCAGCAGCGGGGTCATCAGTCCCGACATGGCCTCGCGGTGCCTGGCGGTCGAGGTGAGGGAGACCCGGCGCCCGTCGGTGGCGTCGCGTTCCCGTGCGACATAGCCGAGTTGGACGAGGCGCTGGGTGATCTTGGTGATGGCGGCATGGCTCAGCCTGGTCTCCTCGGCGAGCCGGGTCGGGCTGACGCCGGGCTCGCGGCCGATGAGGCCGAGCACCTTGTTCTCGGTGGCGTTGAGGCCCAGTCGGGCGGCGACCGTCTCGTGGTACAGCACCACCCACAGGCTCAGCTGTTGCCCTAACGCGGCCCCGTCCGGCGGCGTTGCTCGTCGTTCTTCCACGGAGAGGAGGCTACGTTCCCGCGCGGAGGCCAGGCCACAACTGTTCACGCAAGTGAAAAATATCCCTTCACTTTGGTGAAACACCTTGCTTCAATTGCTCGCATGACCACAACAGAACAACGCCCGCCCGGCGCCGTCGACCCGGTGCCGGGGACCGTCGTCGGCCGGGTCTATGCCGCGAGCCTGCTCGTCAACCTCCCCGTCCTGGCTGTGCAGTTGCTGCCCCAGATGCGCAGCCGGGTGTCGTCGGAGACGACGATGGCGATCTGTGTGACCGCGCTGTTCGCGCTGGTCGTCGCCGCCGTGGTGGTCGCTCCCGAGGTCAGCGCGCGGGTCGCGCCCGGTGGTGAGCGGTGGCGGTTCGGGGACGCGCGGCGGCGGGTCCGCGCCCTGATACGTCAGGACCGGGGCGGCTATGCCCGGCGGTTCGGCGAGCTGGTGGCGCTGTATGTCGCCGCTCAGTGCGTCGGCGGGATCATCGCCTGGATCACGCCGCATGTCCGGGAGAACCCGGACTTCGCCACCGATCCCACCGCCGACCGGTGGCTCTTCGACTATCCGGCCTTCGCCGCCCAGGCGGTCGGCATCTATCTGGTCATCTGCCTGGCCACCAGCTGGTACTCCTGCCGCCTCCGGCAACTCGCGCTCGTCACACCGGAGGCGGGGCGGTCAGCGGGCCGCCGCGCGCACTGACCGCCGCCCCGGGCAACGTCCCCCGGCCGGTCAGGCTTTGTCGAGGCCGGCGAGGCGCAGGAGGAGGGATTTGACGTCGGTGGCGGGGACCTCCTCGCCCGTGAGGGCCTCGGGGTCGGAGCAGATCAGCACCGGCTGGTCGCGGCGGTCGGTGGGGAGACGGCCGTGGCTGCCGCGGATCTGGGCGCCGTCCAGCGGGATGACGTTCATCCGGTAGCGCAGGCCGACCTTCTTTCGCACCAGGGCGGCGCCGGCGCGGGCCTTGACCAGGCGGTCCTCCGGGTTGAAGAAGAGTTCGGCCGGGTCGTAGCCGGGCTTGCGGTGGATCTCGACCGTGGGCGCGAAGTCGGGGGCCACCGCGTCGTCGAGCCAGTAGTAGTAGGTGAACCAGGAGTCGGGATCGGCGACGGCGACCAGATCGCCGGCGCGGGGGTGGTCGAGACCGTGGGCGGCCTTGCCCTCGTCGTCGAGGAGTTCGGCGATGCCGGGGAGGTCGGCCAGGGCCTCGCGGGCGGGGGCCAGATCCTCGGGGCGGCGGACATAGACATGCGCGATCTGGTGGTCGGCGACGGCGAAGGCGCGGGAGACCCAGGGGTCCAGATACTCCATGCCGGCCTGGGTGTAGACCTCCAGCAGGCCCGCCTCGCGCAGCCGCCGGTTGATGTGGATCTGGCGGCTGACGGAGGTGATGCCGTACTCGGAGAGGGCCAGCACGGTGGCGTCCCGCTCGCGGGCGGCGTCCAGCAGCGGGCCCAGTTCGCCGTCGAGTTCGGCGGCGGCGGCGCGGGCCTGGGGGGAGTCGGGGCCGTAGCGCTGCAGGTCGTAGTCCAGATGCGGCAGGTAGACCAGGGTGAGGTCGGGGTCGCGGGTGGTGAGCACCCGGCGCGCGGCATGTGCGATCCACCGCGAGGAGTCGATGGCCGCCGTCGGCCCCCAGTAGGTGAAGAGGGGGAACTCGCCCAGCCGCGACGTGAGTTCGTCGTGCAGCTCGGGCGGCCTGGTGTAGCAGTCGGGCTCCTTCTTGCCGTCGGCGTGGTAGATGGGCCGGGGCGTCACCGTGTAGTCGGTGTCGGCGCCCATGGCGTACCACCAGCAGATGTTGGCCACGGTGTAGTCCGGGTCGACCTTCCGGGCCGCGTCCCACACCTTCTCGCCGCCGACCAGCGCGTTGTGCTGGCGCCAGAGCAGCACGTCGCCCAGCTCGCGGAAGTACCAGCCGTTGCCGACGATGCCGTGGCCCGAGGGCAGCTCGCCGGTGAGGAACGTGGCCTGGGCCGAGCAGGTGACGGCGGGCAGCACGGTGCCGAGGGGGGCCTGGGAGCCCCGGGTGGCGAGCGACTTCAGGGTCGGCATGTGGTCGAGCAGGGCCGGGGTGAGGCCCACGACATCGATGACCACCAGACGGCGGGTCATGGCAGCGGCTCCTTTCGGTTCACGGCAGCTCTTTGAGGCCGAGGGCGGTCAACAGGTCGCGGGCCAGGGCGAGTTCGGCGGCGATGCCGTCGGCGAGCTGGTCGGCGTCGGTGGGGCGGAGCGCGGGCGGCAGCACCTGCCAGGTGTAGGTCTCCACCTCCAGGTGGTGGGTGAGCGGCCGGTCGCCGCCGACCAGCCGGGCGAGCGCGCGTTCCAGCACGGGAAGGGTGGTGGCCAGCGGCGCGGCCGGCTTCGCGTGCAGCGGGATGTGGTGGTGGACCCGCCACGGTCCCGTGGCGGGCAGCGGATGGACGCCGTCCAGCGCCTCGTCCAGATCGTCGCGGGCGGCGACGGTGCCGTCGGCGCCCCGTTCCCTGGTCTGGTGGAGGAACCGGTCCTCGACGAAGTCGGCGAGCGCGGCGCGCACTTCGGGCCGGTCCGGATGCTCGGCGTGCAGCGCGGCGGAGAGCTGCGCCTTGACGACGGGCACCCGCTGCCCGGTGAGCCGGTCAAGCGCCTCGTCGGGGTCCTCGAAGGCGGTGGCCAGATGGCAGGTGTCCAGGCAGACGCCGACCCGGTGGGCGGGGGGCGCGTCGGGGCCGGTGAGGACCCGGACGGCCTGGGTCGTGGTCTCGACGACGCAGCCCGGCTCGGGCTCCAGGGCCAGCCGCACCGAACGCCCGGTGCGCTCCGCCAGCTGGTCCAACTCGCCGGCCAGCCGGCCCAGTTGGCTCATGGCACGGCCGGCGTCGGTGGCGTCGAACGGGGTGCGCCAGGCCAGCGGCAGGGTGGAGATGGTGCCGTCGGCGATGTCGTCGGGGAGCAGCCCGGCGAGCAGGGTGGCCAGTTGGCGGGTGTGTTCGCGGCGCTGGTCGGTGGTCCAGTCCGGTTGGTAGACGCGGTACTTGACCCTGGCGCCGCCGAACCCCCGGTAGGGGAAGCCGTTGAGGGTGACGACCTCAAGGCCCTCGCGGCGCAGCGCGTCGGCGAGGGTGCGGCGGGCGGCGAGGTCGTCGCCGAGCGCGGCGACCACGTCGGCGGCCAGCCACAGGCCGATGCCGAGGCGTTCACGGCCGAGCCGGCGGCGCACCGGGGCGCAGTGTTCGGAGAGTTGGGCGAGCACCCCGTCCAGGGTCTCGGCGGGGTGCACGTTGGTGCAGTAGGCGAGGTGGACCAACTCGCCGCTGGGGTGGCGGAAACGCACGGTTGTCCTCTCAGCCGTCGATGGGGGTGCCGCGGCGCAGCACATTGCCGGCGTAGTCGTCGGCTTCGGGGCGTTCGCCGAGGTCGAGCCGTCCGGAGAGGGAGTAGAACGCGACCGGGTTGCGCCACAGCACGAGGTCGACGGTGTCCTCGTCGAAGCCGTCGGCGAGCATGGCGTCGGCGACCTTGCGGGTCTTCAGCGGATCGCTGTTGCCCCAGTCGGCCGCCGAGTTGACCAGCACCTTCTCCGGGCCGTACTCGCGCAGCAGCCGGACCATCCGCTCCTCGTCCATCTTGGTGTCCGGATAGACGGAGAAGCCCAGCCAACAGCCGCTGTCCTTGGCGGCCTTGATCGTGGTCTCGTTGAGGTGGTCGAGCAGCACCCGCTCGGTGGGCAGCGCCGACTCGCGGACCACGTCCACGGTGCGGGTGACGCCGGCGGCCTTGTCCCGGTGCGGGGTGTGCACCAGCGCCGGCAGCTCGTGGTCGACGGCGAGCTGCAGCTGAGCGGCGAGCGCGGCGTCCTCGGCCGGGGTCATGGAGTCGTAGCCGATCTCGCCGACGGCGACCACGCTGTCCTTGCGCAGATAGCGGTCCAGCTCGGCCAACACCGGGACGCAGCGCGGGTCGTTGGCCTCCTTGGGGTTGAGGGCCAGCGCGCAGTGGTGGGCGATGTCGTACTGGGAGGCGCGGTAGGGCTCCCAGCCGAGGAGCGCGTCGAAGTAGTCGAGGAAGCTGCCGACGGAGGTGCGGGGCTGGCCGAGCCAGAACGAGGGCTCGACCAGGGCCCGGACGCCGGCGTCCCGCATGGCCCGGTAGTCGTCCGTGGTGCGGGAGGTCATATGGATATGCGGGTCGAAGATGCGCATCAGGACTCCTGGGGGTGCGGCGCGAGGGCGAGGGCGCGCGCGACATCGTCGGGTACGGGGCGGCCGGCCGCCCGGCGTTCGGCGGCGAAGTCGTCGAGCATCCGGGCGAGTTCGGCGTCGGCGCGGTCGGCGAGTCCGGCGACGGCGGTGAGCGGCACCCCGGTGAAGACGCATTTGAGGACGGCGTGCCGCCACTGGTGCGCTTCGAGATGGGCGGCGGCGTAGGGGCCGACGGCGGCCGCGATCAGCCGGTTGTCGTTGGCGCGCAGCGCGTCCTCGACGAGGGGGACGGCGTCGGCCCCGACCGGCAGCTCCGGCAGGGCGAGCAGCACGGCGCGGCGTTCGGCGGCGTCGCCCTGCTGGTAGAGGCGGTTGACGGTGGCCGCGTCGGGGGCGGCGGCGGCCAGCAGCAGGATCCGGGCGGCGTCGGCCGCCGGCAGGCCGGTGCCGGGCAGCGGGCCCCGGCCGACGCGGCGGGCCGCGACGGCGAACGCCGCCTCCCAGCCCGGGCGGGCGGCGGGGTCGAGCGCGCCGGTCAGCCACGCGTCGGCCGGCGGGGCGAGATGGTCGGCGAGGGCGGCGCGCAGGGTGTCGAGCGTGTTGGGGGATGGCATCAGACGACCTCCGCTCGGGCGGTTCCCCAGGCGCTCCGGAGGAACGCGTGGGATTCTGCGGCCAGTTGCGGGCCGGCGTGCGAGTGGCGGGGCAGTTCGACGGAGACCAGGCCCGCGTAGCCGGTGGCGTCCAGCGCGGCGAGCACCGGCGGGAAGTCGATCTCGCCGTCGCCGAACGGAAGATGCTCGTGGACGCCGCGCCGCATGTCCTCGATCTGCACATGCGCCAGCCAGGGCCCGGCGGCGGTGACGGTTGCGGCGACCGGCAGCGGCTCCAGGCACTGGCAGTGGCCGATGTCCAGGGTGAGGCGCAGCACCTCGGGGCCGCCCAGCGCCTGGCGCAGCCGGTGGAAGCCGGCGAGATCCTGGAGCAGATGGCCCGGTTCCGGCTCGACGGCGAGCGGGACGCCGGCCGCCTCGGCCGCCTCCACCAGCGGGGTGAACGCGTCGGCCAGCCGCGCCCAGGCCACCTCGTCCGGGGTGTCGGGCGGCCGGTGGCCGCTGAAGCAGTGCAGGGCGGTGGCGCCCAGGTCGGCGGCGATCCTGGTGGCTTCGGTGAGCAGGCCGATCCGGCGGGCGCGGGCGGCCGGGTCGGGATCGAGCAGGCTGGGCCCGTGTTTGGCGCGCGGGTCGAGAACGTAGCGGGCGCCGGTCTCCACGGCGACGGCCAGGCCGAGTTGGTCGAGCCGCTTGGCGACCTCGGCGGTGCGGCGGGCCAACTCGGGGGCGAGCGGGTCGAGATGCATATGGTCGAGGGTGAGCGCGACCCCCTGGTAGCCGAGGTCGGCGAGCAGCGCGAGGGCGTCGGCCAGCCGCAGGTCGGTGAGGCCGTTGGTGCCGTAGGCGAGCAGCGGCCCTGGTGGGGGGCTCATGTGGGGGTCACCTTCCTCGACAGTCGGCGGGTGGCGGCCAGCAGGGTCAGCAGCACGGGGACGGAGCGGCGGGCGCCGGCCCTGGCGGCGAGCCCGGCCTGGAGCGGCACCAGCGCGGCCAGGCCGTCGATCACGCCCTGTTTGGTGTGGTCGCCGGTGGGGTGCCGGGCGGCGCGGGCCAACGCCGGGGCGGCGGTGAGCAGATAGCCGGCGGCGCAGCCCTGGGCGGTGCCGGCGTCCGCGCCGGGGCGGGCGACGGCGGCGGCGACGCCGGCCGTGGTGGCGAGCGCGGCCAGCGGCGCGGCGCGCGAACCGCCGTCCACCTCGTGTCGGGAGACATGGGTGACGGCGGTGGTGTGGGCGGCGAGCAGCGCGGCGGGGGGCAGCGCGGCGCGCGGCACCCGGCCGCCGGCGGCCGAGCCCATCAGCAGGTCGAGGCCCCGGGCGGCGCCCATGGCGACCGGCCCGGCGGGGGTGTGCTTGAGCCCCAGGTCATAGGCCCAGACGGTGGCCGCCAAGGCGGTGGCGGTGGCGAGTTGGGCCCGGTTGGCGGCGCCGGCCAGGGCGAGCCCGGCGGCGGTGAGCCCCGCGGCGGCGCCGAAGGCGGCGGCGGGGTGGATCCGGCCCGAGGGGATCGGGCGGTGCGGCCGGTCGCGCGCGTCCTCGGCGCGGTCGGCCCAGTCGTTGAGCGCCATGCCGGCCCAGTAGAGGCAGACGGAGCTGCCCAGGGCGAGGGCGGCGTCGCGGCGGGGCACCCCGCCGGCGGCGGCGGCGCCGGCCAGGGTGTCGCCGGGCACGGTCAGCGCGGCCGGCCCGCGCACCAGCTCCAGCCAGGCGCGGGCCCTGCCGCCGGTCACGATCGGCCAGCCAGCCGCTCGGCGAGCGCGAGCAGCTCGCGGTACTGCTCGGCCAGCCCCGGCGGTGGGGTGTCGGGGTCCTTGAAGAAGAAGCCGAGCCCCGGCACCGGACCGGAGATCCCCGACGCGTGGGCGCGGGCGACCAGTCGGGCGAGGTCGAGCACCAGGGGTGCGGCCAGTGCGGAGTCGCAGCCCTGCCAGATGGTCTGGAGCACCATCCGGGTGCCGAGGAAACCGTCGAAGGCTATGTGGTCCCAGGCGGTCTTCCAGTCGCCGAGCGCCGGCACATGGTCGATATGGGTGGTGCCCTCGGGGGTTTCGCCGAGGTTGTCGGCCAACGCCCTGGCCTTGCCGGCGTTCTTGGCGGCCGCCGCCTGCGGATCGGCGAGCGTGGCGCCGTCGCCGCCGCCCAGCAGGTTGCTGCCGGACCAGGCGCGTACGTTCAGCGCGCGCTGCGCGAACATCGGGGCGAGCACGGCGCGGAGCAGCGTCTGCCCCGTCTTGCCGTCGCGGCCGGCGTGCGGAAGGCCGGCGCGCGCGGCGCGTTCGGCGAGGCCGGGGGTGTGCATCCCGCTGGCGGGGGTGAAGTTGACATAGGAGCAGCCGGCCTCGATGGCCGCCGTCGCGTAGAGCGAGCTGGCGGGGGCGCGGGGGGCGTCGTCCGCCGGCACCGGCTCGGTGCTGGCCAGATGGACGACCACGGTGCGGGCGAGGTCGTTGCGGCGTTGGAAGGTGGTGATGTCGGCGGCGAAGGCGGCGATCAGCTCCTGGTCGTCGCGGGGATCGTCCGACTGGGGGCCGCCGGGCCGGATCTCGGCCTCGGCGCGGATGAGGGCGTCGGCGACGGCGACGGGCAGCCCGGGAGGCAACACCCCCGCCTCGGCGAGCTGTTCGGCGCGTTTCGGGAGAGGGGTGGGGGCGGTGTCGTGGCCGCCGAACACCAGGTGGTCCAGCGAGGGCAGTGCCGCCTCCGCGAACTCGGGCCCGGCGGTGACGAGGCCGGTGAAGGGGTGGAGGCCGGCGGCGAGGGCGGCATGGCCGGCGACCGTGGTGGTGGCGACCGAACCACGGGCGCCGATCAGCCAGACTCCGACGCGCTCCTGGGGTGCTGTTGTCATGTCGCGGCTTTCTGTGCAGCTGCGGAAGGGAAGGGCGCGGGGCCCGGCCACGTGTGCGGCGTGGCCGGGCTCCGCGCGGGCGGCGGCCGGGTGGGTTCGGCGTGTCCACCCGTGCCGCCGCCGGCCGGCCTTGCGGCCGGTCTCCGTCCGTGCCGCCCCTCGCGGCGTGGACGGGTCCTGATGGGGGTGTGGTTGTGGGGAATCGGGGGTGGGGGTTAGTCGGTCAGCTCCTGGATCCGGATGTCGCGGAACTGCACGGTGTCGGCGTCGCCGTGGTTCTGCAGACCGATGTGACCTGCAAGGCTACGGCCCTCGTGGGTGTTGGTGAAGTCGTTGATCAGCACCTCGTTGAGGAAGATCTGGAGACGGTCGCCCTCGACCCGCAGCTCGTAGGTGTTCCACTCGCCGTTGGGGTTGAGCGCGGCGTCCCTGGCCTCGATGTCCGCCGACTGGAAGCCGTAGACGGCGCCGGTGGTGCGGTCGGGCTCGTCGGTGTCGTCGATCTGGATCTCGAAGCCCTGGTTGACGGCGTCCCAGGGGTCGTCGCTCGCCGGGGCGCCCACGAAGATCCCGGAGTTGGAGTCGCCCTCCTGGCGCCAGTCCAGCACCAGCGAGTAGTCGGTGTAGGCCGCGGCCTCGTAGTAGAAGAGGCCCATCCCGCCGACGCTGGTGAGGGTGCCCTCCTCCTCGTCGAGCGCGAACTCACCGGGACCGGCCTGCGTCCAGCCCTCGGTGCCCGAGCCGTCGAAGATGGCGGTGTAGTCGGCGGCCGGGGTCAGTTCCTCGACGCTGATGTCGCGGAACTGGACGGTGTCGGCGTCGCCGTGGTTCTGGATCCCGATATGACCGGCCAGGGTGCGGGCCGGGTCGGTGTTGGTGAAGTCGTTGATCAGGGTGTCGTTGAGGAAGATCTGGAGACGGTCGCCCTCGACCCGCAACTCGTAGGTGTTCCACTCGCCGTTGGGGTTGAGCGCGGCGTCCCTGGCCTCGATGTCCGCCGACTGGAAGCCGTAGACGGCGCCGGTGGTGCGGTCGGGCTCGTCGGTGTCGTCGATCTGGATCTCGTAGCCCTGGTTGACGGCGTCCATCGGGTCGTCGCTGACCGGGGCGCCCACGAAGATCCCGGAGTTGGAGTCACCCTCCTGGCGCCAGTCCAGCACCAGCGAGAAGTCGGTGTAGGCCGCGGCCTCGTAGTAGAAGAGGCCCATCCCGCCGACGCTGGTGAGGGTGCCCTCCTCCTCGTCGAGCACGAACTCACCGGGACCGGCCTGCGTCCAGCCCTCGGTGCCCGAGCCGTCGAAGATCGGGGTGCGGCCCGGGTCCGGGTCCTCGCCGCCGTCGACGGAGCAGTCGGCGTCGGTCTGGCCGGCGGCGTACTGGATGCCGCCCAGCAGGTGCTGCCGGAAGTCCTCCTCGGCGAAGGACTCGATGGTGTGGCCGCCGCCGGTGTAGAACGCGAGGCCGCCGTCGTACTCCTTGCACCAGGCGATCGGATGGTCGCCGTTCATGTTGCCGCCCTCGTAGCTGGACTCGTCGAGCGAGGCCAGCACGCGGGAGGTTTCCCTGGGGTTGGTGCGGTAGTTGTACCACTCGTCGGTCCGGTCCCAGGTGTCGCCCAGGTGGGCGGTCGCCGGGTGGTCGTGGTCCTCGACGTTGATCGTGGCTTCCTGGATGTGCGGGTGCGAGTCGAAGAGCGCGCCGGCCAGGCCGTCGTACCACGCCCAGTCGTACTCGGTGTCGGCCGCCGCGTGCACGCCGACATAGCCGCCGCCGGACTGGATGTAGCTCTCGAACGCGGCCTGTTGGCCGTCGTCGAGCACATCGCCCGTGGTGGAGAGGAAGATCACCGCCTCGTACTGGGCGAGGTTCTCCTCGGTGAAGGTGCCGGAGTCCTCGGTGGCGGTCACCGAGAAGTCGTTCTCCGCGCCGAGTTGGGTGATGGTCTCGATGCCGGTCTCGATCGAGTCGTGCCGGAATCCCGCGGTCTTGGAGAAGACCAGCACGTCGAACGGGTCGGCCGCGATCGACGTTCCGCCGTCGGCCGAGGGGCCGGAGTCGGTGGACGCGCTGGCGGCGACGGCGGGCAGCGCGGCGGCGGCGAGCACACCGCCGGCCGCGAGATAGCCGATGCGTCGCATACGGGTGGTGGGGGTGGTGCGGGTGGTCACTTTGCGCATGGTGATCACTCCTCACTGCCGGTGCTGAAGGTGAAGTCGTCCAGGTTGTACGAGCCTCCCGTGAAGGCGAGGTAGAGCGTCACGGTCCCGGACGGCTGGTTGGACAGCGTGGTGCTGACGTCCTCGTAGGTCTCCCAGCCGCCGGTGTCACCCACCTCGACGGTGCCGAGCAGTTCGCCGTCGGGGGCGTCCGCGCGGACCTCGATGGTGCCGCCGCCGCCCTGGGAGGCGACCCGTGCGGTGAACTCCTGGGCGTTGCCCAGCTGGTAGGGCTCGAAGGCGATCCAGTCGCCCGCGTCGATGAACGCGACCGCGTTGCCGCCGTGGGCCCCGGCCTGGCTCTCCACCTCGACGCCGGAGGAATCGCTGAAGTGCTCGGCCTGGCGCTGCTTGGTCTGGGAGACGACCTGGTCGCTCCCGGTCAGCGGCGGCGCGTCACCGGCGCCCGAGTCGGTGTACTCGGCGTTCCAGACCCCGAAGATGTTGGCGTTGGGGTCGTGTTCACCGTCGGCCAGCGTCTGCAGCGTGCCGGAGCAGCCGGTGGTGGAGGTCTGCGGGTGGCCGTGCGAGTCGTGGCCCAGGATGAAGGTCACGGTGACGTTGTCGCAGTTGATCTCCGCGTCCTCGGCGTCGGTGACCTCCACCTCGAAGGGCACCGCGTCGCCGAAGTCGACCAGGGCGCCGTTGCCCGGCAGCACGATGTTGACCTGGGGCGCGCTGTTGCCGACCGCGATCTGGACTGAGGCGCCGCCGGTGGCCCCGGAGGGGTTGGTCACCGTCAGTTCGGCGGTGTAGGTGCCGGTCTCCGTGTAGGTGTGGGTCGGGTTCGCCTCGTCCGAGGTGGCGCCGTCGCCGAAGTCCCACGCGTAGCTGAGGTCTGCGCCGCCGGGGTCGCGGCTGCCCTCGGAGCTGAAGTTGACCTCCAGCGGGGCGGGTCCTGAGTTCACGTCGGCCGATGCCTCGGCGATGGGCGACTGGACGCCGCTGGTGTACTCGATGCGGTACAGGGCGCTGTTCTCGTCGCCGGAGAACCAGCCCAGGCCGTAGTCGAGCACATAGAGCGCGCCGTCCGGGCCGAAGGCGCTGTCCATGACCTGGGTGCCTTCCCAGAGGAAGTCATGGATGCCGTCGACGTTCCCGCTGCCGTCCATCTCGACGGCTTTGATCCACTGGCGGCCGAACTCGGTGGCGAAGAACGTGCCGTCCATGGACTCGGGGAACTTCACGGCCGAGTCGAGGTTCGGGTCGTAGTTGTAGACCGGTCCCGCCATGGGCGATTCGGAGCCGCCGCCGAACTCCGGCACCGAGTTGCCGTCGTAGGGGATCCAGGCGGGCTGGGCCGGCGGCACCTCGGTCAGGCCCGTGTTGTTGCGCGAGTCGTTGACCGGGGCCGAGCAGTCGAAGGCGCTGCCGGAGCTGCCGCTGCCGAAGTCGTAGTCGATATAGGGCTGGTTGTCGCCGATGCAGTAGGGCCAGCCGAAGTTGCCGGGCTCGGTGATCCGGTTGAACTCCACCAGTCCGCCGGGCCCTCGGCCCGGGTCGGCGGTGCCGGCGTCGGGGCCGTAGTCGCCGACGTAGACGACGCCGGTGGCCTTGTCCACGCTCATCCGGAACGGGTTGCGGAAGCCCATCGCGTAGATCTCGTCGCGGGCGCCTTCGGTGCCGGGCGCGAAGAGGTTGCCGTCCGGGATGGTGTAGCTGCCGTCGTCCTCGACATGGATCCGCAGGACCTTGCCCCGCAGGTCGTTGGTGTTGCCCGAGGAACGCCTGGCGTCGAACGCCGGGTTGCGGTTGTCCCGGTCGTCGATCGGCGAGTAGCCGTCGGACGCGAACGGGTTGGTGTCGTCACCCGTGGAGAGGTAGAGGTTGCCCTCGGCGTCGAAGTCGATGTCACCGCCGACGTGGCAGCACTGGCCACGGCTGGCGGCCACGTCGAGAATCTCGACCTCGCTGCTGTTGTGGAGCGTACCGTCCTCGTTCAACACGAAGCGGGACAGCCGGTTGACGCCGTCGTAGGGCGCGAAGTCGTCCGGGCCGCCCTCGGCCGGCGAGTCGCCGCCCGGGGTGTCCAACGGCGGTGCGTAGTACAGATAGATGAAGCGGTTGTCCTCGAAGTCCGGGTCGACCCCGACGCCTTGGATACCTTCCTCGTCATGGCTGTAGACCGGGACCCGGCCGGCGACCTTGGTGGAGCCGGCCGCGTCGGTGAGCCGGACGGTGCCGTCCCTCGACGTGTGCAGCACCGAGGTGTCGGGCAGCACGGCGAGCGTCATGGGCTCGCCCATCTCGGCCTCGCCCTTGGCGAGGGTGACCTGCTGGAACTCCTCCAGTGGCGGAGGTGCGGCCGTGGCCGCCTGTTGACTGATGACCGTACCCACGGCGGCGAGCGAGAGGCCCGCCACTGCCGCGAGTGCGGCTTTGAATCTCCTGTGCACGAGCGTTCCTCCGTAAGAGCGCACGGGGGTGGGGGTGAAGCTGTCGCACAGGCGCGCGCCGTCGCGCCATGGTGAACGGAGTGGACGTCAGATGAGGGGAACGACCGCCCTGTTCGGACTGTTCGAAATTGACTGGTACACCACAGGGAAGGTAACGACTTTCCCCCGAACTGGAAACCCCTTTGAAACAAGCTGTGCCAACTTCATCCTGCAGCCGGACAAAGTGAGCGTGCCAAACTACGCACACCGTCCTGTTCGGCGGTGTGCGCCGGTCATGCCCCCTTCGGCGGCCCCCGCGGGGCGCCGCTCACTCCTCGGGCGGTAGCGGCACCCCGATCAGAGCGGTGATCACCCGGTCCGTTGCCCGGGCCATGTCCACGGCGGCCGGGTCCAGCAGCCACTGCACCTGCAGGCCGTCCATCACCGCGATGATCGCGTTGGCCAGCTCCGGCAGATCCCGGGTGGCCGGCAGTTCGCCGGCCTCGGCCGCCTCTTCGAGGGCGGTGATCACCATGGTGCGCAGCCCCTGGTAACGGCTGCGGAAGTACTCCTGCGCCGGATGCCCCTCGGTGACGCTCTCCGCCGAGAGCACCGTGTAGAGCCGGACGATGCCCTCCCGTTCGGCGTTCCGGCGCGCGGTGTCCACCAGATGCCGCAGCAGGCCGAGGCCGCGCGGGCGGCCGTCGCCCAGCGCGTCGATATCGGACTTGTCGCGCAGCTCCAACACCCCGGTCAACAGACCGGCCTTGGTGCGGAAGTGGTGCAGGACGCCGGCCTGGGTGAGCCCGGACCGTTCGGCTATCTCGGCCAGCGAGGCGTTGTGGTAGCCACGGGTCGCGAAGGTCTCCATGGCGATGCGCAGAATCTCGTCACGCCGCCGGGCACCTACCGGACGTGGAGGCGCTGCTTTGGGCATGACCGCTCCTACCTTCGGCTTCGTCGGCTGGCAGTGTACGGCCGATCACGCCCGGGACCGCCAGGTTCCGGAACCACCGGCCCTGGTTCCGGAACCGCCGAAACCCCGACGCAGCCCTTACTAAGTACTCAGTCAGTCTGCTTTCATCCTTCCGTACCACCCGCTCGAAAGGAACCCCATGCCCCCTCTCCCCGCGTCCGCCGCCGGTGTCGGGCCGGTCCACCGGCGCCGGGTCCGGGACGACGCCGAGCTGGCGGCCCGGGTCCGCGAACTGGACGTGGCCGCCAAGGTGCGCCTGCTGACCGGCGCCTCGCTCTGGTCGACCGGCGCCGAACCCCGGCTCGGCCTGCTGCCGGTGGTGCTGTCGGACGGGCCGCAGGGAGTGCGTGGCATCGGCGATGTGCCGGGCGCCACCGGGCTGTTGGCGCCGGCGCCCAGCGCGGTCGCGGCCAGCTGGGATCCGGAACTGGCCGAGCGCCTCGGCGAGCTGTTCGCCGCCGAGGCCCGGCGCAAGGGGGTGGACGTGCTGCTGGCGCCGGCGATCAACCTGCAGCGCACCCCGGTGGCCGGCCGGCACTTCGAGTACTTCGCCGAGGACCCGCTGCTCACCGCCGCCGTCGCCGCCGGGCTGGTCCGGGGCCTCCAACGGCACGGGGTGGCCGGCTGCCTCAAGCACTATGTGGCCAACGACTCCGAGACCGAGCGCACCACCTACCGTGCCCGGGTCGACCGGCGGACCCTGCGCGAGGTGTATCTGGCGCCGTTCCAGGCCGTGTTGGCGGACTCCGACGCCTGGAGCGTGATGTCCGCCTACTCGGGCGTGGACGACGGCGAGCTGTCCGCGCCGATGGGCGAGCACACCGGGCTCGTCCGTGGCGTGCTCAAGGACGAATGGGGCTTCGCCGGCCCCGTGATCAGTGACTGGGCCGCGACGCGCTCCACCGTGCCCAGTGCGCTGGGCGGGCTCGATCTGGTGATGCCGGGTCCCGGCGGCCCCTGGGGCGAGGCGCTGGTCGCCGCCGTGGCGGCGGGCGAGGTCCCCGAGGCGGTGGTGGACGACAAGGTGCTGCGGCTGCTGTGGCTGGCGGGCCGGGTGGGCCGTCTGGTGGCGCCCTGGGACCCGGAGGAGGAGGCCCCAGAACCGCGCCCGGCCACCGGCGGCGAGCCCACCGAGCGGGAGTTCGCGCTGCTGCGCTCCGTCGCCGCCCGGGGCACGGTGCTGCTGCGCGACCCCGACCGGCTGCTCCCGCTCGACGGCGCGGCGCTCTCCCGGGTGGCGCTGATCGGGCCGAACGCGGTGCGGCCCTACTTCCAGGGCGGCGGCAGCGCCTTTGTGCCGCCGAGCCGGCTGGTCGACTATGCCGAGGGGCTGCGTGCCGCGCTGCCCGACGCCACCGTCACCGTGCACAGGGGCGGGGACGCGCGCCGTCACGCGCCGTTTGTCGATCCGGCGTCGCTCGTCCTGCGCGCCGATTTCCTGGACGCCGAGGGCCGGTTGCTCGGCTCCGAGGAGCACGGCACGGGAGACCTCACCGACTACCACGGCTTCCCGGACGAGACCCACCGGGTGGTGCTGCGCGGCACGGTGACGCTCGCCGGGCCCGGCACGCACCAGCTGGAGATCGGCGCCATGGGCCGGTTCGTCGTCCGGGTGGACGGGGCCGAGGTCGCCGCCGGGGACGACGACCGGGGCGTGGACCTGGTTCTGGACTCCAGCCACAGCCATCCGCCGGGCCACCGGGTGGAGTTGACGGTGGGCGAGACCTCGCGCGCGGTGGCCCTTGAGATCGATCTCACGGTGGTGGACGCCGGCGGCTACGGCCGGATCGTCACCTGCCAGCTGCGTCATCTGGGGCCGGGCGCCGGGCCGGAGGAGGAGATCGCGGCGGCGGTCGCCGCGGCCGGGGCCGCCGAGCTGGCGGTGGTCGTGGTGGGCACCAACGAGGAGGTCGAGTCCGAGGGTTGGGACCGGGACACGCTGTCGCTGCCAGGACGGCAGGACGAGCTGGTGCGCCGGGTCGCGGCGGCCAGTCCCCGGACGGTGGTGGTCGTCAACGCCGGCGCCCCGGTGCTGCTGCCCTGGGCCGACGAGGTGCCGGCGCTGCTCTGGGGCTGGCTGCCCGGGCAGGAGGCGGGCCACGCGCTGGCCGATGTGCTGCTGGGCCGGGCCGAGCCCACCGGACGGCTGCCGTTCACCCTGCCGGCGCGCGCCGAGGACGTGCCGGTGCCGCACGCCGTCCCCGAGGGCGGCCTGATCGAGTACGCGGAGGGCCGGGACGTCGGCTACCGGGGCTGGGACCGCGCCCTGCGCGAGCCGGCGTTCCCGTTCGGCCACGGCCTGGGCTACGGCGCCTGGTCCTACGCGTCCGTCGAGGTCGACACCGAGGAACTGCCCGAGGGGCGGGACCTCACGGTCACCGTCACGGTGCGCAACTCGGCGGACCGCGACGCCCGCGAGGTGGTCCAGGTGTATCTGGCCCCGCCGCCGGACGAGGACGGCAGGCCGCTGCGGGCGCTGGCCGGCTCGGCCGTGCTCGCGGTGGCCGCCGGCGGCGAGGGCACGGCCACGGTGACCGTGCCGGCGCGGGCCTTCCAGGTGTGGAGCACGCGGAAGGCCGACTGGCGTACCCCACCCGGCCGTTACCAGCTGCTCGTCGGCCGCTCCAGCCGGGACATCCGGCTGACCCGGGAGGTGCGCGTGGGCACCACCGGCTGACCCCAAGGCGTTCGTGCCGCGCGCGTCCGCGCGCGCGGCACGGCGGATCGACCCCGACCACCAGAGTGTCATGGACATGCCTGGTACTTCGTGGTGGCCGGACACCGGAACTCCCCTTCTCCGCGGAGAGAGATCCCGCGGAGAGCAACCCCCCACTCAAGGGAGCCGCACATGAGAGAACGCACCGCACACCGCCGGACCGCCCTGCGCACCACCCTGCTGGGCGTCTCCGCCGCGGCGCTGGTCGCCGGCGGGCTCGGCCTGACCGCCGGCACCTCGCAGGCCGCGCCCACCAGCGCCGAGGTGTGGCTGACCACCCCGGGCGGCCAGTCCCGGCTGGCACCCCAGGGCGAGGTGGCCTTCGACGGCCAACCGCAGTCCACCGACATCCAGGTGGACACCGGACAGCGCCACCAGTCGTTCAGCGGCGCCGGCGCCTCCGTCACCGAGGCGTCGGCCCATCTGATCCAGGGCCTCCCGCAGGGCGAGCGCGACGCGCTGCTGGACTCGCTGTTCAGCAGGAACGGCGAGGGCATCGGGCTCAGCTATCTGCGCCAGCCGCTGGGCAGCACCGACTTCAACGCCGGCGGCTTCTACACCTACGAGGACACCCCGGGGCAGTTCTCCATCGACCGGGACCGCCAGGAGATCATCCCCGTGGTCCAGGCCGCGCTGAACCGCAATCCGGACATCCGGCTGATGGGCAGCCCCTGGTCGCCCCCGGCCTGGATGAAGTCCGGCAACTCCCTCAACGGCGGCAGCCTGCTGCCCGAGCACTACGGGGACTACGCCGACTACCTGGTGAACGCGATCCAGGCGTACGCGGCCGAGGGCATCGAGCTGCACGATCTCACCGCGCAGAACGAGCCGCTGTTCGCGACGAGTTACCCGTCCACCTCGATGAGCGCATCCGAACAGGCCGCGTTCTTCCGGGTGTTGGACGAGGCGCTGACCGAGGCGGGGCTGCCGACCAGCCTCTTCGCCTACGACCACAACTGGGACGAGCCGGGCTACCCCCTCCAGGTCCTCTCCGAGACCTCGGACATCGACCGGGTGGCGGGCGCCGCGTTCCACTGCTACGGCGGACAGCCCGAGGCCCAGGGGCAGCTGGTCGACGCGGGTGAGCGGGTGTACTTCACCGAGTGCTCGGGCACCGACAGCGAGAACCAGGCCAACACCTTCTCCGACACGCTGCGCTGGCAGGCCGAGAACCTGGTGGTGCGGAACATGCGCCACGGCGGCGAGACCGTGATCACCTGGAACCTCGCCCTGGACCAGAACGGCGGCCCGCACCAGGGCCACTGCGACGACCGCTGCAACGGTGTGGTGGAGATCGCCGGCAACCAGGTCAACAGGGGTGCCGAGTTCTATGTGCTGGGCCATCTCACCAAGTTCACCGACCCCGGCGCGCAGCGGGTCTCCTCCTCGAGCGAGGGCCCCGGCGGGCTGCAGAACGTGGTCTTCGAGAACCCCGACGGGACCCGGGTCGCCTATGTGGTGAACGCCTCCGGCGGTGAGCGGTCCTTCTCCATCACGGAGGACGGCGCCTCGTTGAACTACTCCCTGCCGGCCGGCGCGGTGGCCACCTTCACCTGGACCGCGTAGGCCCCGTCCGGGCGGCGCGGCGCCGGGACCGGGCGCGACCCGGTCCCGACGGCGCGCGGGGCGAGGGCCCGTCGCGTTTGGCCCCGCGGCGGCGGGGTACTCGCGGCGGGCCCGAGCCGAGCCAGGAGGTGCCCCGTGCCGGAGAACCCGGAGACCCCGGAGAACCTGGAGAACCCGGAGAAAGCAGAGAAGCCGGAGACCCCGGAGCGCGGGGAACCGCCCATGACGCCGGCCGGGTCCCGTTGACCACCCGGGAGGGCGCCGCGCGGCGCACCGCGCACCAGCCGGTCACCGCGTTGGACGACGCGACGGTGGCGGCCCTGGACGCGCAGTGGCGCGCCGCCAACTACCTCTCCGTCGGCCAGATCTATCTGTTGGGCAATCCGCTGCTGGAGACGCCGCTGCGTCCCGAGCACGTCAAGCCGAGGCTGCTCGGCCACTGGGGCACCACGCCCGGGCTCAACCTGGTGCACGCCCATCTCAACCGGGCCGTCGTCGCCCGCGATCTGGACGCGCTCTGCGTCTGGGGTCCGGGGCACGGCGGCCCGGCGCCGCTGGCCAACTCCTGGCTGGACGGGAGCTACAGCGAGACCTACCCCGACGTGCCCAGGGACGCCGACGGGATGGCGCGGCTCTTCAAGCAGTTCTCCTTCCCCGGCGGGGTGCCCAGCCATGTCGCGCCCGACACGCCGGGCTCCATCCACGAGGGCGGCGAGCTGGGCTACGCGCTGGCCCACGCCTACGGGGCCGCCAGCGACAACCCGGGGCTGCTGGTGGCCTGTGTGATCGGCGACGGGGAGGCGGAGACCGGCCCGCTGGCCGCGTCCTGGCACGGCAACAAGTTCCTCGACCCGGTGCACGACGGCGCGGTGCTGCCGATCCTCCACCTCAACGGCTACAAGATCGCCAACCCGACGGTGCTGGCCCGCATCCCCGAGGCGGAGCTGGACCAGCTGCTGCGCGGCCTCGGCCATGACCCGATCTATGTGGCCGGCGACCAACCCGCGCATGTGCACCGCGAGTTGGCGGCGGCGCTGGACACCGCGCTCAACCGGATCGCGGACTTCCAGTGGGCCGCGCGGGAACAGGGCGTCCGGGCCCGCCCCCGTTGGCCGCTGATCGTGCTGCGCACCCCCAAGGGCTGGACGGGCCCCGCCGAGGTGGACGGCAAGCCGGTGGAGGGCACCTGGCGGGCGCACCAGATCCCGCTCGCCGACCCCAGGAACAACCCCGACCATCTGCGGCGGCTGGACGACTGGCTGCGTTCCTACCGGCCCGAGGAGCTGTTCGACCCGGCGGGCCACCCCACCGAGCCGGTGCGCTCCTGGCTGCCCACCGGCGAACGGCGGCTCGGCGCCAACCCGCACGCCAACGGCGGGCTGTTGCTGCGCGAACTGCCGCTGCCGCCCCTTGAGGAGTGCGCGGTGCCCGTGCCGTCCCCCGGGGCGAGCAGCCATGAGCCGACCAGGGCGCTGGGCGAACTGCTGGCCCGGGTGCTGGCCGCGACCGCCGAGCGCCGCGACTTCCGTCTGGTCGGCCCGGACGAGACCGAGTCCAACCGGCTCCAGGACGTCTACCGGGCCACCGACAAGGTGTGGCAGACGGCGATCCTCCCGGTGGACGAGCATCTGGCGCGCGACGGCCGGGTGATGGAGGTGCTGTCCGAGCATCTGTGCCAGGGCTGGCTGGAGGGCTATCTGCTGACCGGCCGCCATGGCCTCTTCTCCAGCTACGAGGCGTTCGCCCATATCGTCGGCTCGATGGCCAACCAGCACGTCAAATGGCTGCGCACCGCCCGCCGGCTGCCCTGGCGCCGGCCCGTCGCCTCCCTCAACTACCTGCTGACCTCGCATGTCTGGCGGCAGGACCACAACGGCTTCTCGCACCAGGACCCGGGCTTTGTCGACCAGGTGCTCAACAAGGCCCCCGAGGTGGTGCGGGTCTATCTGCCGCCCGACACCAACACCCTGCTGGCCGTGGCCGAGCATGTGCTGCGCAGCCGGGACTACGTCAACGTGGTGGTCGCCGGCAAACAGCCGTGCTTCGACTGGCTGGACCTGGACTCCGCCCGGGCGCACTGCGCTGCCGGCGCCGGCATCTGGGAGTGGGCCGGCTCCGAGAACGGCCTCGACGAACCGGATGTGGTGCTCGCCTGCGCCGGCGACGTGCCCACCCAGGAGGTGCTGGCCGCCGCCGATCTGCTGGGCCGTCACCTTCCCGAACTGACCGTCCGAGTGGTCAATGTGGTCGACATCGCCCGGCTGATGTCCGAAGAGGACCATCCGCATGGCCTCTCCGATCGGGACTATCACGCCCTCTTCACCCGCGACCGGCCGGTGATCTTCGCCTACCACGGCTACCCGTGGCTGATCCACCGCCTGACCTACCACCGCGACAACCATCCGCAGCTGCATGTCCACGGCTATCTGGAGGAGGGCTCCACCACCACGCCGTTCGACATGGTGGTCCGCAACAACCTGGACCGCTACCGCCTCGTCATGGATGTGATCGACCGGGTGCCGGGACTCGCGGTGCGCGCCGCCCGGCTGCGGCAGCGGATGGCGCGCACCCGCTACCGGCACCAACGCCATGTCACCGAGCACGGCACCGATCTGCCCGAGGTCGCCGACTGGCACTGGCGAGCCGCCCGTTGACCCGGTCGGGGGACGACCCCCCGGCGCCCGGCGCATCCTCCCGCCGGACCGCTCGTTGAGGAGAGCGCTGGACCGTCCCCGCCGCGCCCGACGGCACCGCGACCGCGGGAAGTGACCAGCGTCACCCGGTCACCGGCAACCGAAGTCGCAGTCCAGGAGGTCAAACCGGCATGAGGATCTCGTTCCTGTTGCACAACGCCTATGGGATCGGGGGCACGATCAAGACCACGTTCAATCTTGCTCAGGCCCTCGCCCCCCGGCATGAGGTGGAGATCATCTCCATCCTCCGGCACCGCACCGACCCGGTGTTCACCCTCGACCCGCGGGTCCGCATCCGGCCCCTGGTCGATCTGCGCACCGAACGGGACGATCCCCGGCACAGGAGACCACCCAAGATCTTCCCCGCCGCCGAGTACCGCTTCGACCAGTACAGCGCGCTGACCGACGAGCGGATCGCGCACTGCCTGGCCTCCCTCGAAGCCGATGTGGTGATCGGCACCCGCCCCGGGCTCAACGTCCATCTGGCGCTCCAGGGGCCGAGGAACGCCGTGCTGGTCGGGCAGGAACACCTCACCCTGGACAACCACCCGCCCGGGCTGCGCAACGAACTGCGCCGCGTCTACTCCCGGTTGGACGCCCTCACCACCGTCACCCACGCCGACGCCGACGCCTACCGCCGCAAGATGCGGCTGCCGGGCGTGCGCGTCGAGGCGCTTCCCAACAGCGTGCCGCCGCCCGCCCTGCCGCCCGCCGACAGCGGCGCCAAGATCGTGATCGCCGCCGGCCGGCTGGTCCGCGTCAAGCGCTACGACCTGCTGATCCGCGCCTTCGCCCGGGTCGCGGACGAACGCCCCGACTGGCGGCTGCGGATCTACGGCAAGGGCGAGGAACGCGACCGGCTGCGCGCCCTGATCGACGAACTCGGCCTCTACAACAACGTCTTCCTGATGGGCGCCGCCTCCTCCATGGAGGCCGAATGGGTCAAGGGCTCCATCGGCGCCTCCACCTCCAGCTTCGAGCCGTTCGGCATGACCCTGGTCGAGGCCATGCGCTGCGGCCTCCCCGTGGTCAGCACCGACTGCCCGCACGGCCCCGGCGAGATCATCACCCCGGGCAAGGACGGCAGGCTCGTCCCGGTCGGCGACCAACACGCCCTCAGCGAGGCGCTGTTGGACCTCATCCGGGACGACGACCTGCGCCGCACCATGAGCGAGGCGGCGCTCGCCAACTCCCGCCGCTACGACCCGGTGCCGATCATCGAGCAGGCCGAGGCGCTTTTCACCGAACTCCACGAGGCCAAGGCCGGCGGCAACCGCGTCCGGGTGCCGCTGCACATCAGGATCGGCGCCCGGGTGGTCAACCGGGGCCATGTGGTCCGCGACGCCGCGTTCGCCGCCGCCGTCTCCACCATGCGCACCATGCGAAGGGGCAACCGTTGAACCCGACCGATCTGGAGAACGCCCCCCGCGTCGACTGCGCGGTGACCGCCGAGGGACGCGTCACCTTCGAGGTCGACCTGCCCGAGGCCACCGCGCCCCAGCTGCTGCTGCGGCTGCGGCCCAAGAAAGGCGAGCCCGAGACCACGGGACACGCCGTCGAACTGGTCGAACTCCCCGACTCCCCGGGCCGCTGGCGCGCCGAGCTGGGCGACAACCCCCGGCTGGACGAGGGCCGTTGGGACGCCTATCTGCTGCCGGCCGCCGACCGCCCCAGACAACGGCTCCGCCCCGGGCAGCGCGATCTGCGGCTGCTCGCCCCCACCGCGCCCGATCCGGTCATCGGCGACGACGGCACCCTCCGGGTCCGGCTGCCGTACCCGACCAAGGACGGCGCCCTCGCGGTGCGCGCCTGGCGCCGCGTCGGCCACGCCGAGGCGCACCGCCTCGAACCGGGCGAGCACGGGCTCACCGTCACGGGCCGGCTGTGGGGCGTCGAACCGGGCGAGGGAGCGGCCGCCGTGCTGCGCCGCCGGGGCAAGGAGGGCCCGGAACGCGAGACACCGCTCACCCTGGACGAGGACGGCGGGTTCTCCTTCACCGCCGACTACCGCGAACTCCCGGTGGAGCCGGGCGCGAAGGCGGTGTGGAACGTCTTCGTCCGCCCGGCCGGGGACGCCCGCCCGGTGCGGGTGGCCCGCCTGCTGGACGATGTGCACGACCGCAAGGCGATCTTCGTCTACCCGACGTCAACGCTGCGCGGCGTCGCGTTCTGGCCGTACTACACGGTGGACAACGACCTCTCGATCGAGGTGACCCCGGAGAGCTGACGGACCTGACACCCTGTACCCCGGGGGACTGACGCCCCGGCACCTGGGAAGGCTCCCCGTCGAGCGGGCGGGCCGCGGAGGAGTGAGCGGATGGACAGGGACGGGAGCCGGCCGGGCGGCGGGGACACGCACAACGTGTTCTCCGGCGGCGTGGCGAAGAACGTGGTCCTGGCCGGACGGATCGACACCGTCGAGCTGCGCGGCCCCGCCCGGCCCCCGACGCCCTACGAACTCCCGCTCGTCCGCCCGGGATTCGTCAACCGCCGCGACGAGCTGGCCTGGTTGGACGCCGAGCGGGCCCGGTGGGCCGACGGTTCCGGCGGGCTGACGCTGGTGGTGCTGCCCGGCGCCGGCGGAATGGGCAAGACCGAGCTGGCCGCCTACTGAGGCGACCGCGAGCGGGAGCGCTTCCCCGACGGGCAGCTCTATGTCGACCTGGCCGCCGAACGGCAGGGCGGCGCGGTCGATCTGGGCGCGGTGCTGGCCCACTTCGCCCGCTCGCTGGGCGTGGACGCCTCGTTCATCGGGTCGACGCCGGCCGAGCGCTCCGCGATCTACCGCTCCGCCACCACCGGGCGGCGCGGCCTGCTGCTCCTGATCGACAACGCCGAACACGCCTCCGAGGTACGGGCGTTGCTGCCGCGCGACGGAATGGTGCTGGTCACCAGCCGGCGGCCGCTGCCGATACTGCGGCTGGACGGCGCCAGGGAGCTGGTCCTCGGCGGGCTGAGCGCGGCGGCCGGCCGCGCCCTGGCCGCCTCCTGGTGGGAGGAGGGCGAGGTCGACGAGGCCACCCTGCGGGAGCTGGTGCGGCTCTGCGACGGACGCCCGCTGGCGCTGCGCGCCGTGGGCGAACGGCTGTTGGAGGCGCCGGGGGCCGATCCGCGCCGAGTGGTCGCCGAGTTGGCCGCCGAGGAGGCCAGTAGGCGCCGGCGGACGGTGACAAGCGACGGAGGGGACGCCCGGATGACAGACGCGCTGCGACTGGTCCTCGAGAGCTTCCCACCGGCCACCCGCCGCCTCTGCCAACTGCTGGGCGCGCTCCCCGGACCCACGTTCACCGTCGAGCTGGCGCTGGCCGCCGGCGCAGACGAGCCCCGCGCGGGCATCGCCGAACTGCGGCGCGCCGGCCTGGTGCGCGAACTGGCGCCGGGACACCCGGGACACTACGCGTTCCACGACGAGGCCAGGACGCTGATCACGGACGGCGTGGACGGCATGGCCGGGGTGGACAGCGTGGACGGGGAGACGGCGCTGCGCGGCGCGGTCGGGTTCGCGCTGGCCGTCTGCGAGCTGGTGGACCGGGTGGTGCTGGGCGACCGGCTGCGGCTCCCCGGCGGCAGGGAGTGGGCCGAGCCGCCCGCCCTGCCCGAACTCCCCTCCTCGGCCGTCGCGTTGGACTGGCTGGAGGGGGCCCACGGCACGGTGCTGGCGCTGCTTCGGCTCGCGGCCGAACGCGGCTGGCACGAGCCGGTGTGGCGGATGTGCCAGGCGCTGTGGGCCTTCTACCACAGCCGTAAGCGCTACGCGGACTGGATCGCCTCCCACCGGCTGGGCATCCGGTCGGCCCATCTGACCGGCCGGCCCGACGCCGAGCTGCGGCTCCGCAACCAACTCGCCCGCGCCTACCAGGAGCTGGGCGAGCTGGAACGGGCCGACGAAGCGCTGGAACCGACCAGGACGCTGCTGCCCGAGGTCGGCTCCCCCCAGCTGCGCGGGGTGATCGCGGAGACCAGAGGACTGCTGGCGCTGGAGGGCGGCCACGCGGCGGCGGCCGTTGACCACTTCACCGAGGCGAAGGCGGCCAACGCGGGTGACCCGCGCGGTGAGGCGATGCAGGGCTACCAGCTGGCCGGGGCGCTGCTGGCGCTGGGCCAACCACAGGTCGCCCTCACTGAGTTGGCGACGGCCGAGGCCCTGGTCCCCGGCAAGATGAACGCGGCCCTGCGCGCCAGGATCAGGCTGACCAGGGGCGTGGCCCTGCGCGACCTCGGCGAACGGGACCGGGCCAGGGCCGTCCTGACGGAAGCGGCCGCCCTGGCCGTCGACCTCGGCCTGTGGTCCAAGGCGGACGCCGCCCTCACCACCCTCATCCAACTGGCCGAAGAAGCCGGCGACACCACCGCCACCCGCGAACTGACCACCCGCCAATCCGACCTCCGCACCCTGGCCGGCCTCCCCTCGACCAGCCCCCGCTAGGCGCGCTGTGCCGGCCGCGCGGCCGGCGCTCAGCGGGGGCGGAGGTGGGCCGTGGTGAGGGTGGGGCCGGTGTGGATGGGGAGGTGGGGTGGGGGTGGAGGGGTCGGCGGGTCGGTGTCGGTGAGCCAGAGGTAGACGGCCGCGCCCAACACCACCGGGTCCAGCACCGGCGAGGGGGCGGCCCAGTCCTCCGGGACCCACGCCTCCCACAGCGTGCCGTCCCGCAGCCGCACCAGATGGCGCCGCTCCCCCAGTGCCGCGACCGCGACGGAGAGCCAGGGCTGGTCGGCGAACCGTCGGTCGAGCCAGGCGCGCGGCGGCAGTTCGCCGTGCGGCTGGCGGCGCACCGCCACCTCCGCGGTCTGCGCGGACGCCGACCAGGTGCCCTCCTCGGCGGTGACCGCCAGAAAGCCGCGGGCGCGGGCCCGGTCCGGGTCCAGCGGGTAGCGGGCCAGTTCGACGCGGCCCTCGCGTACCCGCCCCCGCACGTCGAAGGCGGTCGGCCCGTGGCCGGTGGCCGGCGCGGGGTCCGGGTAGCGGGGTGGGCGCGGGTGCGGGGCCGGCGGGTGGACGCGGTCGCCCAGCAGTTCGTGGAAGACGCCCTGCAGGATGCGCGCCGACTCGCCAGGCAGGCCCAGCGCGCCGTCGGTGATGGCGCGCAACTCGCTCGGCCGGTGGTCGCGTTCGGCGGCGCGCAGCTGGGCGAGCAGATCGCCGTCGGGGTCGAGCCTGGGGGCGTTGCAGCCGAAGGCGTGCATGGGCGAGCGCGGGTCGAGTTCGGGCTCGCCGCTGGCGGCGAGCAGCGTGGCCCGTTCGAGGCCGGCGCCGTAGAAGCTGACCGAGCCGGTGTCGCCGATGACCAGGTCGGCGGCGATCAGCGCGGCCTGCCAGCCGTTGTCGGGGCTGATCACCCGCAGGCCCACGTCCCGCGCGGGGCGCAGCCGTTCGCCGACGCCGAACGGTGTGTCGTCGGACCAGATGTTGGGGTGCAGCACGACCGCGACCACGTACTCGTCGACCGGCAGCGCGTTGACCAGGCGCAGCGGCAGGTCGGGGTGACGGCGGATCAACGAGTGCGGCCCCCAGGTGGAGTTGAGCATCACCAGCCGGCGGCCGGCGACGGCGCCGAACGGCTCGCGGAAGTGGTCGCGCCAGTCGAGGTTCTCCCGCATCCGGTCGAAGCAGGGGTCGCCGACCACCCGGGCGTGGGCCAGCGCGGCCGGGCAGCTGTCGGCGAGCCGGCCCAGCTGCTCCTCGTGGGAGAGGCCGATGACATCGGGCACCACCCGCCCCCGGTGCAGGAGTTCACGCCGGGAGAGGCCGGCGGACGAGCTGGTGTCGCCGGTGGACCGGCTGACCAGCCGGTTGTAGCCGGCGCCGTGCGGCAGCACCACCAGCGGCCGACTCAGGCGCCGCATCGACCGGTTGACCGCGCAGGCGAGGACCAGGTCGAAACGGCGGCGGGTCGCCTCCCGCCAGGGCAGCACCGTGGCCCGCTGGCCTTCGAGGTATTCGGCGAGCCCACCGTCGAAGGTGGAGCCCGGGTTGACGGTGAAGGACACGTCGACGCCGTCCTCGGCGCGCAGCAGCGGCAGCACGTCGAGCAGCCGGGTGGCGGAGGTCAGGTTGCGGGCGACGCCCAACACCTCGACCGCGCGGTCCCGTTCCGGCACACGGGCTCGACGGCGGGACGGGCTGCGGAAGAGCGGCACGGCGGCTCCGTTGTGAGACGGCGGTGGTGTCCTCGGCCGAGCGTAGCGGCCGGACCCCGCGCCGGTCGCGGTGTCCGCGGCGCTAGCGTTGCGGGGGTGACGGATCAGGGGTACCAGGGGAACAGTGCCATCGCCGAGATGGGGACCGTGCTTGTTCGGGGGCGCCGTGTCCCGGTGTTGGACTCGGGGGGTGACGAGGCGCTGCCGGTGGTGCTGGCGTTGCACGGCACGTTCGGTCGTGGGGCGGTGTTCACCCGGCTGGCCCGCGATCTCGCCGGCCGGGCGCGGCTGATCGCGCCGGACCAGCGCGGCCACGGCTGGAGCGAGCCGGCGCCCGGCGGCTTCGGCAGGGAGGCGTTTGTCGCGGACGCCGCCGTGCTGGTGGAGGCCCTGGGGCTTGGCCCCGTGGTGGTGCTGGGGCATTCGCTGGGCGGCATAACGGCCTATCAACTCGCCGCCGCGCACTCTGAGTTGGTGGCGGCGCTGATCATCGAGGACGTGGGTCCCGTGATGCGGCGGCCCGAGGTGGAGCAGCCGACGCTCGATGTGCGGGGCTGGCCCGCGCGGGCCGAGACACGGGCCGCGTTGGGCGCGCTGATCGAGGCCAGGGGGGTGCCGGACGCGAGCTACTTCCTGCGCAGCGCGGTGCCGGCGGAGGACGGTTGGCGGCTGCTCTTCGACTGGGACGTGATGATGGCCGTCCAGGAGGGCGGGGTCGGCGACTGGTGGGCGGACTGGCTGGGCTCGGACTGCCCCGCGCTGCTGCTGCGCGGCGCGGAGAGCACCCTGCTGCCGGCCGGGCTGGCCGACGCGATGGTCGCGCGCCGTCCCGGAACGGAGCGCGTGGACTTCCCCGGCGCCGGCCACTGGGTGCACGATGACGCGCCGGAGGAGTTCGCCGCCGCGGTCGCCGCCTTTCTGCGTCGGCTGCCGAGGCACTGACCGGGGTCCGGCGCCCCGGTACGCCCGGCTGACGGAGTCCGACGGGCGCCGTCGGCGGGTACGCGGTTCGATGGAGCCAGCACTCCGGCAGGTCGTTGTGGCGCGGTGTGCGCCGGGACGTGACCAGGAAGGTGGCCGACGATGCGGTTCGCGGATCGGCGGGAGGCCGGGCAGCGGCTGGCCCACGCGTTGGGGTCCCTGCGGGGGCGCGAGGTTGTGGTGCTCGGGCTGCCCAGGGGCGGGGTGCCGGTGGCCGCCGAGGTGGCCACGGCGCTGGGCGCCCCGCTGGATGTGGCGGTGGTGCGCAAGCTGGGGCTGCCGGCGCAGCCGGAGTTGGCGATGGGCGCCATCGCCGAGGACGGCGCGCGGGTCCTCAACGACCAGGTCGTCGGCGGTGCCGGGGTGCATCGGGACCTGCTCGCCGAGGTCGAGTCGAAGGAGCGCGCGGAGCTGGACCGGCGGGCCGTCGCCTACCGGGGCGAGCGGCCCAGGGTCTCGGTGGCGGGCCGCACCGTGGTGCTGGTCGACGACGGCATCGCGACCGGCGCCACCGCACGGGCCGCCTGCCACTCGGCACGCGCGCGCGGCGCGGACCGGGTGGTGCTGGCGGTACCGGTCGCCCCCGTCGACTGGGAACGCCGGATCGGCGACGCGGCCGACGAGCTGGTCTGCCCGCATGTGGAGGACGACTTTCTGGCCGTCGGCCAGTTCTACGACGACTTCGCGCAGACCACCGACGAGCAGGTGGTGGCGTTTCTGCGCCGGGGCACGGCCCGTGAGGTGACCGTCGCGGCCGGCCCGGTGGAGCTGCCGGGCACGCTGACGGTGCCGGCCGAGGCGCGTGGCGTGGTGGTCTTCGCGCACGGCAGCGGCAGCGGTCGGGGCAGCCCGCGCAATGTGTTTGTCGCCGAGGCGCTGGCCCAGGCCGGCCTCGGCACGCTGCTCTTCGACCTGCTGACCGAGGAGGAGGCGGCCGACCGGGCCAATGTCTTCGACATCGGCCTGCTCGCCGAGCGGCTGACCCGGGCGACGGAGTGGCTGTTGACCAACGGGGTGCCGCCCCGTGACGGGCTGCGCGTCGGCTACTTCGGGGCGAGCACGGGCGCCGCCGCCGCGCTCTGGGCGGCGGCCGACCCCGGTTCGCCGGTGGGCGCGGTGGTGTCCCGTGGCGGCCGACCCGATCTGGCGGACCGGCGGCTCTCCGAGGTGCGCTGCCCCACGCTGCTGATCGTGGGCGGCCATGACGAGCGGGTGCTGGAGCTGAACCGGGCCGCCGAGCAGTCGCTGCAGTGCCCGCACGAGCTGACCGTGGTCCCGGGCGCCACCCATCTCTTCGAGGAGCCGGGCGCCCTCTCCGAAGTCACCGCCCAGGCCAGGGACTTCTTCCTTCGCCACCTCGGCGAGGCGGTCTAACTCCCCCTCTTACCGCGTTGGTCGAGGAAGCGGCGCAGCCGGGTGAGGGGCCAGGTGTTGATCACCTCGTCCTTGGTGAGCCAGCCGCGCTGCGCCTGGGCGACGCCGAACCGCACATGATCCAGATGGGTCGGGGCGTGGGCGTCGGAGTCGATGGCGAACCGCACGCCGTGGGTGCGGGCGCGCAGGATCTGCTCGTCGTCGAGGTCCAGCCGGTTGGGATGGCTGTTGATCTCCAGCGCGGTGCCCGTCCTGGCGCAGGCGGCGAAGACCGCGTCGAGATCGATGTCGATACCGGTGCGGCGGCCCAGCTTCCGCGTGGTGGGATGGCCGATGACATGCACATACGGGTTCTCGCAGGCCCGGAGCAGCCGCCGCGTCTGGGCGTCCCGGTCCAGCTCGAAGTGCGAGTGGATCGACGCCACACAGAGATCGAACTCGGCCAGGAACTCCGCCGGCCAGTCCACCTCGCCGTGTTCGTCGATGTTCAGCTCCGTGCCGTGCAGCAGCTTCAGCCGGCCGAACCGCCCGGCCATCTCCCGGAGTCGGGCGCGCTGGGCCAGCGCCTTCTCCCTGGTCATCCGCTGCATCCGCAGCTCGGGCGCGTGGTCGGTGACGGCGTAGTAGTGGTAGCCGCGCGCCGCGGCGGCTGCGACCATCTCCGTCAACGGGGCGACGCCGTCCGTCAGATCGGTATGGCTGTGCAGATCGCCCCGCAGGTCCCGCTCGGTCACCAGCGTGGGCAGCTCATGGCGTTGGGCGGCGGCGATCTCGCCCCGGTCCTCGCGGAGCGTCGGCGGGATCCAGGGCAGGCCGAGCCGGCGGTAGACCTGCTCCTCGGTGCGGGCGGCCCGCTTCCGGCCGGTCTTCGCGTCGAACAGCCCGTACTCGGAGAGCTTGAGCTTCTTGCGCACCGCGATCTCGCGGAGGCGGATGTTATGAGCCTTGGAACCGGTGAAGTAGAGCATCCCCGCACCCCAGGAGTCGGCGGCCAACACCCGCAGGTCCAGTTGCAGCCCTTCCGCCGTGCGCACCGTGGTCTTCTTCCGCCCCCGGGACACCACCTCGTCCACCAGCGGAAGTTCACAGAACGCCGCCATCAGCGGCTCCGGATCGTCGGCGGCGGCCAGGACGTCGATATCGCCGATCGTCTCCCGCATCCGCCGCACCGAACCGGCACAGGCGCAGCGTTCACAGCCCGGCACCTCGGAGAGCCGCGCCACCGCCTCCTCGGCGACCCCCAGCGCCACATCCAGCCGGATCCGGCCTCCGGACTGCCGCAGCACGGCGACCCCGTGCTCGATGTTCTCCCGTGCCTTGGGGCCGAACCCCCTCAGCCCGGCGACCCGGTCGTCGCGCAGCGCCGCCATCAGCTCGTCCACCGAGGAGACGCCCAACTCGCGGTAGAGCGTCATCGCCTTCTTGGGCCCCAACGTGGGAATGTCCAGCAGCGCCCGCACGCCCGACGGGATCGAGGCCCTGGTCTCCTCGACGGCGGCCACCCGGCCGGTCCGCAGATACTCGGCGACCTTGTCCGCGATCGACCGGCCGACGCCCGGGATCTCGCGCAGGGCCTTGGTGTCCAGCGTCGCGACATCGGTGGGATGCCCCCCGATGGCGCGCGCCGCGCGCTCGTAGGCGCGTTGCTTGAACGCGCCGTCGCCGGTGATGGAGAGCAGGTCGGCGTACTCCCTGAGCAACGCCTCGACCTCCTCGTTCGGCCGGGCCATATCCCCAGTCTAGGGAGCCGGACGGGATCCGGCATGGCGAGCGGCTGCACGGGTACTCGGCGTGCTGACCTGCGACGTTCCACGGCGAACGACGCGCTTTACGCCAGAGAGAAACCCATCGAGGCAGGTGAGCGAAGTGCGGGCGACCTTTACGCTGGGGCGGATCGCCGGCGTCCGGATCGGGGTGCACTGGAGCGTCGCGGTGATCTTCGCGGTGATCGCGATCGGTCTTGGCACCGGACGGTTGCCGGACGCCTACCCGGACCGCGGCGCGCTGAGCTACACCCTGCTCGCGCTGCTCGCCGGGGTTCTGTTTCTGGCCTCGCTACTGGCCCATGAGATGGCACACGCGCTGCTCGCCCGCCGATCCGGCGTGCCGGTGGACGACATCGTGCTGTGGCTGCTCGGCGGCGCCACCCGCACCAGGGCCGAAGCGCCCGATCCCAAGGCCGAGTTCAGGATCGCCGGCGCCGGCCCGATGGCCAGCTTCGCGCTCGGTGTCCTCTTCACCGCCCTCACCTGGATCCTGGTCGCCGCCGACGCCGGACCCGTGGTCGAGGTGTTCGCCTGGCTCGCGGTGATCAACTTCCTGCTGGCGCTCTTCAACGCCTTCCCCGCCGCGCCCCTCGACGGCGGCCGGCTGCTGCGCGCCGCGCTCTGGCGCCGCTCCGGGAACCGGCCGAAGGCCACCGCCCAGTCCAGTGCGGCCGGTCAGGTCTTCGGCTGGATCCTGGTCACCGCGGGACTGGTGGCCTTCCTCTGGACGGGGGCCTTCGGTGCCCTGTGGCTGGCCCTGGTGGGATGGTTTGTGGCCGGCGCGGCATCCCTGGAGGGCCAGCAGGCGCGGATGCGTCAACTGCTGGCCGGCGTCCCCGTCCGCGAGACCATGACCCCGGGCCCGGCCACCGTGCCCGCCGACGAGACCGTCGGCGCGCTGCTCTCCGAACCCTCCCACGGCCTCACCCACCCCGCGCTGCCCGTGGTCTCGGCCAGCGGCGCGCCGATCGGCCTGGTCACCCAGGACCAGATCAACGAGGTGCCGTTGGAGAAGCACCGGGTGCTGACCGTCGCCGAGATCATGCTGCCCCTGGACCGGGTCCGCACCACCCCGCCCGAGACGGACCTCGCCGATCTGCTGCCGCAGCTCGAACCTGGCCCCGAGCACCGGGTGTTGGTGATCGAGCGGGCGGAGCGGCCCAGGCTGCTGGGGATCGTCTCGCCGTCCGACGTCAACCGCACCATCAGGCGGCTGACCGCCGAGACCCGCCAGCCGGCCGGCTCGGTGGGCGGCGGCCGGGTGCACTGAGCGACGGGGCGCACCGAGCGGCGGACGGCCGGGAACGGGGCCGCCCGGTCGTGCCACCGGGCGGCCCCGCCGCACACAACTCCGGCCCGTCCGACCTCAGTTGTAGATCGTCGCCTCCTCGGAGGTCGCGGCGACGCCGTTGGGACCGTTGAAGAACCGCTCGCCCCACTCGGTCAGCTGGTTGGGGTCGAAGTTCACCGTCATGTCCAGATACTCGACACCACCGCCGTTGCCGCTCCAGGACCAGCCGAGGTAGCCGAGCCCCAGCCGCTCCGTGACCGCCATGATGGCGTCCTCGTCCGGGTCGCCGTCCGAGTGGTTGTGCCCGAACTCGCCGACCAGAATGGGCAGTCCGGCGTTCACAAAGGACGTGAGGTAGTCCTCGACGGCCGCCGCCGTGTTGTACACGCCATACATGTGGATGGAGAAGATGGTGTTGCCGGTGGGGTCCGCGTTGTACACCGACTGGGCATTGGCACGCATGGTGCCGGTCCAGTCCTGACCCCAGTTCGGCGCGTCCACCATGATGGTGTGCTCGAAGCCGGCGTTCCGCAGCTTCCCGATGGCCGCCTGGGTGTCGGCCGTCCACGCCTCGTAACCGCTGTTGCCGAACGGCTCGTTGCCGATGTTGACGATGACGTAGTTCTCTTCGCCCGCCAACTCGTCCTGGATGCTGAGCCAGTAGTCGGCGGCCTGGTCCAACGAGACCGCCGCGCCCGCCTCGCCGTAGCCGGTGGTGTCGTGCACCTCCAGCACACAGATCAGCCGGTTCGCCTTGCACTCCGAGACGATTTGGGACACCTGCTGGTTGGAGGTCCGCTCCCACTGGTGGCCGCTGCTCAGCACCACCCGCACGGTGTTCCCGCCCAGCGACTTGATATCGCCGAGCGCGCCCAACTCGCCGGTGTACCAGGCGTGCGGGTGGTTGGCCCCCCGCATCACGAAGTCGTTGCCGTTGCTCTCCACCAACCGGCCGTCCTCGACGCGCAGTCCGACGGCGCTGGCGTCCGGCTCGTCCGCGGTCGCGGGCTGCACCGCGAGCGCCGTACCCAGCGCGCCGGCGAGGCCCGCCGCGACGAGGACACCGAAGGTTCTCCTGCTTTTCACGGTCGTCTCCTCAAGGGCCCGTCCCGTGGGCCCAGTTGGGTGGGGGGTGACGCATGCGCGACCCAGGAATCTGGGAGCGCTCCCATGTAGTCGCCCACCCATCAGGCCACCGCCGCCCACGACTGTCAAGGCAACGGACAGAGTGCACGGGATTCGACGAGGGATCAAAGGCGCTTATCGGTAGGTGTATTGAGTTTTCGGGCACCACTTAACCGAGTAATTCATTACGGTGCGTATGGAGTTGCACGCCTGAGGTGACGCCGGAGTGGTGCTGCGGGCGGCGCCCCCGCGCCGGCGGCGGGGCGCGGGTGGGCGTCAGCGCCTGGTCGGATGCCGGCGGTAGTCGCCGGGCGGCACCCCGAGGACGCGTTTGAACGCGACGCTGAGGGCGCTCTCGGATCCGTATCCCACGGAGTGGGCTATGGCGGCGACGGTGCCGCCGCCCTCCCGCAGCTGTCTGGCCGCCAGTTCGATGCGCCACCGGGTGAGGTATTCCAGCGGCCCCTGGCCGACCGTGGCCTTGAAGCGGGCCGCCAGGGTGGACCGGGAGACGGCGGCGGCGCCGGCCAGTTCGGCCACCGTCCAGGCGTGCGCCGGATCGCGGTGCAGGCAGGTCAGCGCGGTGGCGACCACGGGATCACCAAGACCCGCCAGCCAACCGGTCACCGCCTGCGGCTCGCGCAGCAGATGCAGCCGCAGCACATGGACCAGCATCACCACGGCCAGATGCTCGGCCACCAGGGTGGCGGCCATCGGCCGGTGCGTCAGCTCCCGGTCGATCGCGGTCAGCGCCCAGCGCACCGTCTCCGCGTGCCGGGTGCCGGCCGGCACATGGACGACCGGGGGCAGCCGGTCGAGCAGCAGCTCCTGGGCGCGTGTCCCGAAGGAGAAGGCGCCGCCGATGAGGAACACGTCGTCGCCCCGGCCCGCCCTGGCGACGCCGCCCTCGACCAGGGCGAACACCGGCCCGGCGGCGACGGGCACGGCCTCGGGATCGCTGCGGAGGGTGAACGCGCGCCGCCGGGTGAGGAGAAAGCAGTCGCCCTCGGCCAGCTCGATCGGCCCGTCGAGCCCGTCGACCTCCAGCAGGCAGGAGCCGCGCCGGACGGCGTTGAACTTGACCGCCCGCGGGGCGTCGAACCGCAGGGCCCAACGTCCGCCCGCCGCCAGGCTCGTGGACAGCCGGCCGCGCGTCTCCAGCAGGGTCAGCACATCCTCAAGAGGATCCATAACCGCCCCCAGCTCGGACGTTCGCTAAAGAACCAAGGACTCTCAATCATAAAGTGTCCAGCCCACTCGTCGTAGCGTGGAGCCATGGCTACAAACCCCCGGGCCGACGGGCCCTCGCGCGACGACTCCCCCGCACTGACCACTCCCTTCTCCGCCCAGTCCACCGCGCGGGAGGTGATCGACGGCGTGAACCTCAGCGGCCGACGTGCCGTGGTCACCGGCGGCGCGTCGGGTCTGGGCGCCGAGACCGTTCGGGCGCTGGCGACCGCAGGCGCGCAGGTCACCATCGCCACGCGCCGCCCGGGGTCCGCCGAACCCCTCGTCGAGGAACTGGCAGCCGTCGACGGCGCGGGCCCGGTGCACGCGGAGCCGCTCGATCTGTCCGATCCGACCTCGGTCGACGCGTTCGTGCGGGGCTGGCACGGGCGTCTCGACATCCTGGTCGCGAACGCCGGGATCATGGCCCTGCCCACCCGCACCCTCGCGCCGAACGGCTGGGAGATGCAGCTGGCCACCAACTACCTGGGCCATTTCGCGCTCGCCTCCGGCCTGCACGAGGCACTGCGCGAGGCGGGCTCCGCCCGGATCGTGGTGGTCAGCTCCGGCGCCCACCTGGGCGACCCGTTCGACTTCGTCGACCCGCACTTCGAGGACCGGCCCTACGATCCCTGGGCGGCCTACGGGCAGTCCAAGTCCGCCGACGTCCTCCTCGCGGTAGGCGCCCGCCGCTGGGCCGCAGACGGGATCACGGCCAACGCGCTCAACCCCGGCTATATCCTCACCGGCCTGCAGCGGCACGTCGACGACGACACCATGCGCGCGTTCGGCGTGATGGACGACGAGGGCCGGGTGCGGCCGCTGTCCTACTACAAGACCCCCGAGCAGGGCGCCGCCACCTCCGTGCTGCTGGCCGCCTCGCCGCTGCTTGAGGGCGTCACGGGCCGCTACTTCGAGGACAACCAGGAGGCCCCGACCGTCCGGGGCGACCAGTCCGAGACCGGCGGCGTGGCCGCCCACGCCATCGACCCGGACTCCGCCGACCGCCTCTGGGACTACGGCACAGCGGCCATCCGCGCCACGACAACCTGACGCCGGTCCCGGCGCGCGGCGCCGGGCCCTGGCCGGCGGCCTCCGCCGACGCGGCTGCCTCCACAGCGGCCCTGCCAGGTTGCCACGCGTGGGTATGTGCGGCTCGGTTCAGCGGTGATCGATGCGGGCGACCTCTCCTGCCGGGTACTGCGGGTTCGGCCACGGCCGGCCCCGGCTGCGCGGCACCCCGCACAAACGGACCGGCCGACACCCCACCGTCCCCCGCCGAGCGGGCCGCGCGCCGGCCCGCCGCGCGGCGCCCCGGGCGGGGCCAGGCCGGCAGCCTTCGCCGACCCGGCCGCCACCGCTCCGGCCAGGTGCACCGACAAGCCACCGCCCACACCGCCCCGACCGGGTTGCCGCACACGCGCCAGGGCCCCCGGGGCCGACAGCTGTCGCCAACCCCCGCCGCAACCCGCCCGCGCCCGCCTCGCGGCGGACAGGCAGGGCGGGCCAGGCCGGCGGCCACCGCGCCGAACGCGGGCCGCGCGGGCCCTGGCCGGGGGGCCTTCGCCGCCCCCGCCGCACCGCGCGCGACACGCGGGCCCGCCGCACGGGCCCGCCTCGCGGCAGACAGACAGGGGCGCGAACCTGCCCGACGGCCCGCTCCGCGACGGACAGCCGGGGCGGCCCACCGCGCCGCGCGCGGGCCCGCCTCGCGGCAGAAGGGCGGGGGCCTGCCCGGCGGCCTTTGCCGACCCAGCCGCCACCCGCGCGCCGCACGCGGGCGCGGGCGCGAACCTGCCCGACGGCCTACCGCGCCAAGCGCGGTCCCGCTTCGCGATGGAGGGGCGGGGCGGGCCTGCCCGGCGGCCTTGTCGCCCCGGCCGCCGCCCACAGCGCCCCGGCCAAGTTGCCACACACCCGGCAGATGCCGGACCAACGCCACCAAGACCCGGAGCCCAACAACTGTCACCGACCCCGTGGACCGACAGGCCGCAGCACCCATGGGTGACCACAACGCCCCGGCCGAATCGCCCCGCGCGGGGCCGACCGGCCCGACCACCGCCGTTGCCGCGCCACGTGCGCCACGTGCGGCGCGGCTCAGGGCAGCCGGGTCTCCGGCACCGTGTGCTGGTAGGTCGGGAAGGTCAGATAGCCCTCGTCGCCGCCCTGGTAGTACGCGGCATCGTCGACCGGGGCGATGGGCAGGCCGAGGCGCAGCCGTTCGACCAGGTCGGGGTTGGAGATGAAGGCGCGTCCGAAGCTGATCAGCTCGGCGCCGAGCCCGAGCCAGTGGTCGGCGTCGGCGCGTTCCACCTGCTTGGGACCCATGGGCAGCGAGGGGTTCATGATCAACGTGCCGGGCCATGCCCGCCGCAGGCCGACCAGCACCTCCTCATCGGTGGTGCCCTCCAGATGGATATAGGCGAGGTCGAGCCGCGCCAGCTCGGCCAGCAGCGCGGCATAGAGCTGGGGAATCCCGCTCTCCTCGACGCCCCAGAACGTGCCGCCGGGGGAGAGCCGGATGCCGGTCCTGGCCGCGCCGACGGCCTCGACCGTCGCCGATACCGCCTCGACGGCGAACCGGATGCGGTTGGCCACCGAACCGCCGTAACGGTCGGTGCGCAGATTGGCGTTGCTGGAGAGGAACTGCGAGATCAGATAGCCGTTGGCGCCGTGCAGCTCCACCCCGTCGAAGCCGGCTTCGACGGCGCCCCGCGCGGCCCGTGCGTAGGACTCGACATGCTCCGCCACCTCCTCCGTGGCCAGGGCGCGCGGCATCGGCGCCGGCCTGGGCCCGTTCGGCGTGAACACGTCGCCGACGGCGGGCACCGCCGAGGGGCCGACCGGCTGGAAGCCGGTGGTGTCGGGGTGCGAGACGCGGCCGCCGTGCATCAGCTGGGCGAAGATCCGGCCGCCGTTGGTGTGCACGGCGGCGGTCACCGGCCGCCAGGAGGCGATCTGCTCATCGGTGTACAGCCCCGGCGTCCCGGGATTGGACTGTCCGACCAGGCTCGGCTGCACCCCCTCGCTCACGATCAGCCCTGCGGTCGCCCGCTGGGCGTAGTAGGTCGCCATGGATGGCGTCGCCAGGCCGCCGGCGGCCGCTCTGACCCGGGTCATCGGGGCCATCACCACGCGGTTGGGCAGGGCCAGTTCGCCAAGCTGGAAACCGTCGAACAGGACAGTCACGTCAGGACTCCTCGAAGGGCTCACGTCAGGGTGTGGCGCCCGGATCTCGGGCACGGGGTTACGCTAAAACCTGACACTGACGTCAGAGGCAAGGTCCGTGCCGTACCTCACACCCGGGAGAGGCCCCATGCGCATCGGTGAACTGGCGACCCGCGCCGGAGTCAGCGTCCGCTCGTTGCGCTACTACGAGGAGCGCGGCCTGCTCACCAGCATCCGGAGCACCAGCGGGCAGCGGCACTACACGGACCACGACGTGGAGCGCGTCCGTTTCCTCCAGCGGCTCTTCGCGGCCGGGCTGTCCAGCCGCACCATCACCGAGCTGCTGCCCTGCGTCGACAAGCCCAGCGCGGAGAACTCCGATATCGCGCTGGAGCGGATGACGGAGGAGCGCGACCGGCTCTCCGCCCATATCGCGGAGCTGATCCGCACCCGCGACGCGCTCGACGGGCTGATGGCCATCGCCCGCGGCTACCGCGAGACGCAGCAGCCGAAGGCCACCGCCGCCCAGGACACCGACACACCCCGGACCGTTGCTCCGCCCGACGCTCCCGGAAGGCCGTCGACTCACCAGTCCCGCGTGGCGATCAGCTCCTCCGCGTCCGCGTCCGCGAAGCCGTAGGCCGACGCGACAAACCAGAAGTCCTCGCCGATCCCCTCGCGGGCCACCGTCTCGATCTCACTGCCGGCCGCCTCGAACTCCGCCGCCAGCAGGTTGAACTCCTCCGTCGCCGCCTGGGTGAGCGCGTAGAGGGCCGTCAGATCCGGCGGCCGCTCGGCCTCGATCCGCTCGCACAGCCGCAGCAGAATCGCCCTGCCCCTGTCGACGACATGGTCGGGGAAGTACCCGTCCGCGTACAGCGGTTGCAGAAACGCATGCCCCGCCACCTGCTCGTTTGTGATCGCCATGGCGTCCCCACCCGGTAGAAAGAACCCGACGAGCCGATCATGCACCACACCACTGACAATGCGACGCCGCCCAACCGCGTCACCGATCCGGCGGGGCCACACGCCCGGGGCGATGTCCTAAGTCGCCGGGCCGTAGGCAAGGACGAAGGTGGCCACCGCCGCCGTGGCGACCTCGCGCAGTTCCTCGTCGGCGACGGTCCGTGTGCCCATGCGGGAGCGGGCCTCCATCGGGCCGTTGAGCAGGGCCATCAGATGTTCCGCCGCCCGCGCCGGATCCCGGGCGTTGAGGCGACCGGCCAGGGTGAGGCGGCCGAGCGGATCGGTCAGGGCGTGCACCACGCGGTGCGGCCCTGACGCGCTGACCAGGTCAAGCGCCTCGGGGAAACGGGTCACCTCGGCGTAGAGCAGCCGGCGCAGCGCACAGGACGTGGAGTCGCCGTGTGCGCGCAGCAGTTGGTGGCCGACGTTCTCCAGCGTGCCGGGGAGGTCGTCGCCGGGGTCGTAGAGCGGTTCCATGGCGGCGACGCGTTCGGCGAGTTTGGCCTGGGCGGTGGCCTCCAGCGCGCTGCGGAAGAGCGCGGCCTTGTCGGCGAAGTGGTTGTAGACCGTCGGCTTGGCGACGCCGGCCTCGGTGGCGATGTCCTGCACGCAGGCATCGGTGTAGCCCTTGCGGGCGAAGACGGCGAACGCGCCGTCGAGGATGGCCTGCCGTTTGTCGATCCGTCCGCGTGCCGTCGGGGTCGCTGCCATGGGCCGAGTGTACCCACTGGTTCATTTTTATAGTCGGCTCGGGGTTGCATGCGAACCAATGGGATCACTAACTTGAACCCATGAGTTCACTCTCGCCGGATGGCGATCGTCTGGACCCCCGCCTGCTCGCGCTGATCGGCGTTGTCCTGCTGGGCGGACTGCTGGGGATCCTGAACAGCACCATGGCCGCCGTCGCGACGGACACCCTGGCGGTCTCCTTCGACACCTCGCTCAGCACGGCCGGCTGGACCTCCACCGGTTTCCTGCTGGCGGTCACGGCGACCATCCCGTTCACCACCTGGGCCGTGGACCGCTATGGCGGAAAACGCCTGTGGCTGATCGGACTTGGACTGTTCGTGACCGGTTCACTGGCGTCGGGACTGGCGTGGAACGTCGGCAGTCTGATCGCTTTCCGCACCTTCCAGGGCATCGGCGCCGGTGTGCTGGACCCGCTGGTGCTGATCCTGTTGGCGCGGGCCGCCGGCCCCCGCAGGGCCGGGCGGGTGATGGGGCTGATGGGCGTGGTCCTGGCCCTGGGCCCGGCGCTCGGCCCGGTCTCCGGCGGCGCGGTGCTGGAGGCGCTCTCCTGGCGCTGGATGTTCCTGCTGAGCGTCCCGGTCGGCCTGGTGGCCCTGCTGCTCGCACGGCGGGTCCTGCCCACCGACCCGCCCGCCGTGGAACGACAGGGCCACATCCGGCTGGACGTCCTCGGTCTCGCGCTGCTCGCGCCCGGCTTCGCCGGGTTGGTGCTGGCGCTCTCCCAGACCGCCGAACAGGGCGGCATCGCCGCCTGGCAGGCGCTGCTGCCCCTCTTCCTCGGCGTGACGCTGATGCTCGGCTACGCGGCCCACGCGCTGCGCGCGAAAACCGCACAACCCCTCATCGACCTGCGGTTGTTCAGCAGCAGGGGGTTCACCGCCAGCGTCACCATCATGGGGCTGAGCGGGCTGGTCAACTTCGCGGCCTTCTTCGCCCTGCCGCTCTACTTCCAACAGGCCCATGGGCACAGCGTGTTGGCGGCCGGACTGCTGATGGCCCCGGTGGGCATCGGCGGTTCCCTGTCGATGCCGATCGCCGGCCGCTTCTCGGACCGCATCGGCTCCCGCAAACTGGCCACCGGCGGCACCCTGCTCGCCGCGCTCTGCACGCTCGCCTTCACCCGGGTCGACGCCGACACCCACGAACTCCGGCTCTCCGCGACGGCACTGCTCCTCGGCGTGGCCCTCGGCTTCCTCGCCGCCCCCACCATGGGCTCCCTCTACCGGGCCCTGCCGGAACACCAGGTGGCACAGGGCAGTTCCGTGCTCTACATGCTCAACCAACTGGGCGCGGCACTGGGCGTCGCCGTGGTGACGCTGATCTTCCAGACCTCGGGCGGGGTGGTCGAAGGGTTCCAGCACACCTTCTGGTTCACCGTGGTGGTCTTCCTCGTCATCCTCCTGAGCATCCCCCTCCTCCCCGGACCGCCCGCCCCCCAACCACCTGACTCTGCGCCGAAGGCGGTCGAACCCGGCCCGGCCGAGGCCGGGACCCGGGCCTGACGACGCCGCCGACCCCTCGGCGAGAAAGGACCACGCACGACGGCGATGCCGAGGGAGCCCGCGTCAGACGCCGAAGGGCACCGGGTAGTGGATGGTGCCGGTGGGGGTGGGGCGGTCGGGGTGGAGGGCCAGGGACATCAGGGCCTCGTCGGGGACGTCGAAGGAGGCCCTGATGCCCTGTTGGGATGCCCGGCGGAAGCCGAAGCGGGGGTAGTAGGCCGGGTGGCCCAGGACCACGACCAGATTCTCCTGGCGGGCGCGGGCCACGGCCAGCGCCGCCTCGATGGCGGCGGAACCCGCGCCCCGGCCCTGGTGTTCGGGGAGCACCGCCACGGGGGCCAGGGCCAGGGCCGGCCCCTCCTCCCCCACCCGGCAGCGGGTGAGCAGCGCATGGCCCACCGGTTCGCCGTCCGCCGCCACCGCGATCAGCGACAGGCCGGGGATCCAGGCGGGGTCGGCGCGCAGCGCGTCGACCAGGTCGGCCTCCTCCGCGGTGGGGAACGCCGCCAGATTGATGCGTCGGACGGCCGCCACATCCGCGTCCGTCTCGGGCCTGGTGGTCCAGTTTCTGCCGCTCAAGGCGCTCCGTTCATCGTGCTCACGCGCCAGAGCCGGTCGGCCCGGCGATGGCCCGGAGAGGCGAACGCGGTAGGGGACCGCGACCACCTGGGCGCCGACGAGCATAGGGGCGCCACCGAGCCCCGTCAGGTCGACGCCCCCGCTCGCCCCGACCGGTCGTCCCCGGCCACCACCGCCCGTGACACGATCGAGATCTCCTCATTTCGGGTGGGGTGTAAGGCGGGGCGGGGGCCGCGGACATGAGTGGGCATGGAACCGGATGACGAAAGCGAGGAGTTCGACGAGAAGTTCGACCGACTCTTTCGGTCGACCTTTCGCCGGCTGATCGCCTACTGCCTGCGGCGAACCACCGAGGCCTCGGCGCATGACGCGGTCTCCGAGGTCTACGCCATCGCCTGGCGCCGCCGGCGGCGCCTGCCGGACGACCCGCACGAGACGCTGCTCTGGCTGTTCGGCGTGGCCCGCAAGGTGCTGGCCAACCAGCAACGGAGCCAACGCCGTTGGGGCCGGCTGCTGCGTCGGGTCGGTGAGGCGCCCCCGGTCACCGCCGAACCGCCGCCCGGCGGTGCCGAGCTGGCCGAGGCACTGGCCTCGTTGCGGCCCGACGACCGTGAACTGCTGCGGCTGGCGTACTGGGACGACCTCCCGCACCGCGATATCGCCGTGGTGCTCGGCATCTCGCCGGGCGCCGTCGCCACCCGCCTGCACCGGGCCAGGGAGCGACTGCGCCCCCTGCTGGCGACGGCGGACCCGCCACCGCCGCACGCCCCCACCCCCGCGCCCCGCCCCCGCGCGGGCGTCGAGAACTGACGCCGAGAACTGAGGAGACCTCCGATGCACGACTCCGGACAGCACCACGAGAAGAACCCCGACGCCGTCGAACTGGCCCTGCGCGCGGCCGATCCGGTGGGCGCGGCGGAGCCGCCGGCCGCCGACGGGCCGCTGGCCCTGCGCGTGCTGACCCGGGCCGGGCAGCGCTCCCGACGCCACCAGCGGCTGCGGCGGACCGTGCTGGTCGGGGCCACCACATTGGCCGCCGTGGGAGCCACGGCCGGTGCCTATGTCTGGGTCAACGACCCGGGGCAGCCCCATGAATCCCAGTCCGTGGCCTGCGTCATGGGCGAGTTGGACGTCAGCTTCGGCTACCAGCCCTCCCAGCAGGATCCGGCCGAGGTGTGCCGGGAGTACTGGATCGACTACGCGGGCGAGCCCGCGCCCGCCGAGCTGACGGCCTGTGTGGACAACACGGAGTACAACCCGCTGCGGGTCTTCCCCGGCGGCGCCGAGATCTGCGCCGAGTACAACGCCACGCCGTACACGGGGGTTTCGGAGGAGCAGCTGCGGTTCTCCGAGTTCCGCCGGGAGCTGCAGGGCCGGCTGTCCGAGGCCGGCTGCTCCTCGGAGGACGAGGCACGGGAGTGGGCGGAGGAGCTGCTCGCCGAGCACCGGCTGGACGGCTGGACCGTCCGCGCCGCCGAGCCCGGTCCCGACGCCGATGCCGGCCAGGCCCCGGACGCGGCCTGCGCCATGATGGAGTACGACGAGGCGAACCGGGAGATCGGCTTCGCCCGCCACGACCTCTACCCGGAGCTGCCGGCGGTCGAGAGCGGCGAGGGTCCGTCCGTCGAACTGCCCTCGCTGCCGTAGGACGAGCCGCCGCAGGCCGGGCCACCGGCGGGCGGGCCCGACGAGCGGGCGGCGACCCGGTCGAGGTGGTGCTGGAAGACCGCCTCGGCCCGGTCGCTGACCGTGCAGAGCGCGACCATCGCCGTGAGGATCACATCGCACAGCTCCTTCTCGACATCCGCCCAGTCATGGCTCGCGCCCTTGCGGGGGTTGGCGCCCATCACCCCGTGCAGCGCCTCGGCGACCTCGCCGGCCTCCTCCTGGATCTTGAGCACCCGCAGCAGGCGGGTGACCTCGGCGGTGGTGGCGGCGCAGTGCTCATCGAGCCAGGCGACGAGCTGCCCGGCGGTCTGCCAACTGGCGTGTTCCATGGGACCGTTCTACCCCTCCGCGCCCACGGGAGCGCGCCCCGGCGGGGAAAAGGCATGCACGCGGCATTGACGGGCTTGTTGACACGAAGTCTCATAAGAGCATGGGTATCTCCGGTGGCATGGCAGACCTGACGACGCTGCGGGACTCGCTGGGTGCGCTCAAGGACCGGGAGCGGGTGGCCGAACGCCTGCTCGCCGCGTCGGCGCGGCACTCGTTCGATCCCGATCGGGAACTGGACTGGGACCAGCCCTGGGATCCGGATCTCTGGTACTGGCCACCGGAGTTGGTCTCGCTCTACGACACGCCGCTCTGGTACCGAATGTCGCGGGAGCAGCGGATCGCGCTCTCCCGCCACGAGGCCGCCGCACTGGCCTCGTTGGGCATCTGGTTCGAGCTGATCCTGATGCAACTGCTGGTGCGGCATATCTATGACAAGCCCGCCACCAGCGCCCATGTGCGCTACGCCCTCACCGAGATCGCCGACGAGTGCCGGCATTCGATGATGTTCGCACGTGTGATCAAACAGGGTGGGACGCCCGCCTATCCGCCGGCCGGCCCGCACCATCAACTGGCGCGGGTTTTCAAGACCTTCTCGACCACCCCTGGATCGTTTGTCGCGACCCTGCTGGGCGAGGAGGTCCTGGACTGGATGCAGCGGCTCACCTTCCCCGACGAGCGGGTACAGCCGCTGATCCGGGGCGTGACCCGGATCCATGTGGTGGAGGAGGCGCGGCATGTCAGATACGCCAGGGAGGAGTTGCGCCGCCAGATGGTGACCGCGCCGCGCTGGGAGCGGGAGTTGACGCGGCTCACCAGCGGCGAGTTCGCCCGGATCTTCTCCGTCGCGTTTGTGAACCCTCAGGTGTACACGGACGTCGGCCTTGACCGGCGTGAGGCGGTGGCCCAGGCGCGGGCGAGCGCGCACCGGCGCGAGGTGATGCGGGAGGGCGCGCGACGGTTGACCGACTTCCTCGACGACATCGGGGTGTTGCGCGGTCCGGCCCGCCATATGTGGCGGCGCTCGGGTCTGCTGGCCTGACCTGGCGCTCGACGGGCGGGCCCGCGCGACCGCCCACCGTCCGGCTGTCCCCTCGCGGGATGTGCCCGGGCGACTACGCTGCCTCTCATGACCGGCCACCCCGAACCACGCGTCCCGGCCTACCGCCGCCTGACCGTGGACGAGCGGCGCGCTCAGTTGATCACCACGGCGCAACGCCTGTTCGCGCGGAGCGCCCCCGAGGAGGTGTCGCTGGACGAGGTCGCCCGGCAGGCCGGGGTCTCCCGGCCCCTGGTCTACCGCTACTTCCCCGGCGGCAAGCAGCAGCTCTACGAGGCCGCCCTGCGCAACGCCGCCGACCAGCTGAAACACTGCTTCGACGTGCCGGCCCAGGGCCCGTTGAGCGAACGGTTGGGCCATGCGCTCGACCGCTATCTCTCCTTTGTCGCCGAGCACGGCGAGGGCTTCACCGCGCTGTTGCGCGGCGGCAGCGTGGTGGAGACGGCGCACACCACGGCGATCGTGGACGGCGTCCGGCGCGCGGCGGCGCAACAGGTGTTGCGGCATATGGCCGTGCGCCGCCCTGGGCCCTGGCTGCGTACCGCCGTGCGCACCTGGATCACCTCCGTCGAGGCGATGTCGCTGCTCTCCCTGGACGAGGGCGAGTTGGCCCTCACCGAGCTTCGCGACTATCTGATCGACCTCTTTGTCGCCCAGCTGGTGGTGACCGCGACCCATGACGGGGGCACCGCGCGCATGCTGCGCGCCGCCGCCGCGCTGGAGCCGCCCGACGGCCGGGTGGCCGCCCTGCTGGACCGCGCCGTGGGGGCGCTCGCGCCGGCGCCCGTGGACGGCTGAGCACCGGCGCGCGCCGCCGCCCCCGTCGCGCCGGCGCGCGCGACCTAGACTGCGGCGGATGAGATCCCTGGAGACGCCCTTCGTCGGCGGACCGCTCGACGGCGAGACGCTGCCCGTGCTGGTGGGCGCCACCGGCAAGCCGCCCAAGGTGTACGAGGTGCCGGTGCCAGGGGACGACGGCGCCCTCGATGCCGTGCACGTCTACCACCTGGAGCCGGCCGGCCACACCCGTCGGCTGCGGCTGCCCAAGGGCTGGCGCTATGTCTACGCCCCGGACGCGACACCGGGCCGCGCCTACCGCAAACGGCTGCGCCCGAGCCCGGCCGACGGGGACGAGCCGAAGGAGTAGCGCGGAGTAGCCCGAGGGGGCGTGCGGTCACCCGTTCGCACTCCCCGGCGCGCGCCGGGCGTGGAGCTGTGCACACCATCGCCGCACCGCTCGCGCCCACCGGGGGCACGACGACGAAAGAGGTCAGCTGATGCCCCGACACCCCGCAGCCCTGGTCTGGCTCTTGTGTGCCACCACCGCGTTGACCAGCACTCCGGCGGTGGCCGCCACCGGCCGACCACCCGGCGAACCGGCGGGTGTCGCCGCCCTGTTGACCGAGCTGCGCGAACTCCACCAGCGGACCGGCGCGGCCACCGAGGCGTTCAACGAGACCGAGGAACGGCTCGCCGAGCAGCGCGCCGAGGTGGACCGGCTCACCGCGCGCCTGGCCGACACCAGGAGCGGCCTGGCCGACGCCCGGCGCACGGCGGGCGCGCTGGCCGCCGCGCAGTACCGGCACGGCGGGGCCGCCGACCTCCCGTCGGTGCTGCGACTGCTGCTGACCGGCGACGACCCGGCGCGTGCCCTGCACGACGGAACGGTGGCCCGGCGGGCCGCCGCCGGCCAGCTGGCCGAGATCAGCAGGCTCGTCGAGGCCGAGAGCCAGGCCGCGGCCCTCGCCGGGGAGGCCACGGCGGCCCTCGACGAACAGCGGGCGCTCGTCGAGCGGCAGCGCGAGCAGCGGGACGAGGCCCACCGGCGACTGGACGAGCTGGCCGGCCTGTTGGCCGGGCTCAGCGAGGAGCAGCTGACCGAGCTGACCGCCCTGGAGGAACACACCACCGCCGAGGCGCAGCGGGAGTTCCTGGCCGCACACGCCCCGACCGACGAACCGCCGGGCTCCGCCGCCGGACAGCGCGCGCTGGACTGGGCGCTCGACCAGCTCGGCAAGCCGTACGAGATCGGCGCCGAGGGCCCGGACGCGTTCGACCCGGCGGGCCTGGCGATGCGCGCCTGGGAGCACGCCGGCGCGATCGTGCCGCGCACCAGCGCGCGGGCGTGGGAGCTGCTGCCGCGTGTGCCGCTCGACCAACTCCAGCCGGGCGACCTGGTGATCTACCACGAGGACACCAGCCATATCGCGCTCTACGCGGGCGACGGCTCCGTCGTGCACCCGCCGGCCCCCGGCGAGCCGGTGTCCTTCACACCGCTGGCGGTCCACCCCGTCGAGGGCGCGGTGCGGCCGACGACCGGCGCCTGAACGGGCGCCCGCACCCCGTCAGTACAGCGGGTTGGTGGCCTGCCGCAGCTCCGCGCGCAGCTCGGGGGTGAGGAGATGTCCCGCGCGGCCGACCAGCAGCGCCATCTGGTAGGTGACCACGCTGATATCGACGTCCGGCTCGGTGTAGACGCCCAGCAGCGAACCGTCGCTGATCGCCATCACCAACAGGTTGCCCGTCTCCATCGCCACCATGGTCTGCTTCACCGAGCCGCCGTCCATCAGCGAGGCGGCCCCGTTGGTGAGGCTGCCGAGGCCCGAGACCACGGTGGCCAGATCGGCGGCGGCGCCGCTCGGCGTGCCGCCCGGCCAACGCGGGGTGGGCGGCCCGGTGAAGCCGCCCGGCCCCGGCTGACCGTCCTCGCCGGTCTCCGAGGAGAGCAGCGGCAGACCGTCGGTCGAGACCACGGCGACCGAGATCACCCCGGGCACCTCGTCCACCAACTTGCCCAGCAGCCAGCGCAGATTCTGCCCGCCGCGGCTCTGTGTCTGCTGCCGCGTTCCAGTCCCCGAGGTCATGAAGGCTGTTCCTCTCCATATTGGCCGGGCAGCTCGCCGGGGTGACCGCCGATCTCCCCGCCGATCTCCCCGCCGAGTTGCCCGTCGGCCGCCAGTGCGGCGTCCCGGTGCCCTTCCCTGGCCCCCCGTTGGAAGCCGCCGAGCCGGCGGCGAAGCTCCTCCGCGTCCACCGTGCGGTTGCGCCCGGTGTCCTGTCCTGCGGACGAGGCCGAGGCCACCCTGGTCCGGACCGGCAGTCCGCTGTGTGTCACCGCCGGCGCGCTGTCGGGCGCCCTGGTGTGCTCGGGGGCGTAGCCGTGGCGCTCGCGCGACGGCAACCCGCCGCCGGACTGGTCCGGGAACGAGCCACCGGGCCCGACGCCACCGGGGGCGTGCGCCGGCGGGCTGGCGTGCCGTCCGGGGCGCGGCGCGGCCTCGGGCGCCCCCGACAGCGCGTCGTGCCCGCCGTATCCGGGCCCGGACTGCGGCTGGACGATCGGCGTCGAACCGGTGCGCGCGGCGGGGACGGTGGGGTAGCCACCGGTGCCGGGGCCCGCCAGCGTCTCGCCGACGAGGCCGGGCTCGGCCACGGCGCTCTGGTCCACCAGCGCCGCCGGCACCAGCACCTCGGCGGTGGTGCCGCCCGCGGGGCGCGCGACCAGCCGGCAGCGCAGCCCGTGCCGGGCGGCCAGCCTGGCCACCGTGTACAGGCCCATGCCGATGCCGTGCCCGTTGCCCGCGTCGGAGCCCGGCGGCGGGGTGACCGGATCGGCGAGCCGCGCGTTCAACTCGGCGAGCCGGCCCTCGGACAGGCCACGGCCCTCGTCCTCGACCGTCAGCAGCAGCTCGCTGGCCCGCCAGGCCCCCGACAGCCGCACCCTGGCGCCCGGCGGGGTGAACACCGCCGCGTTGTCGAGGAGTTCGGCCAACAGATGGCTGATGTCCCGGGCCGCCCGCGCGATGATCCGCACCGGCGGCGGGGGCACCGTCTCCACCAGGTCGTAGCGCTCTATCTCGCTGACGGCGGCGCGCGCCACATCGATCAGCGGCATCGGCGCGTCCAGCAGCCGCACCGGCTCGGCACCGGCGAGCAGCAGCACGTTCTCGCTGTGCCGGCGCATCCGCGCGGCCAGGTGGTCGACGGAGAACAGCACCGCCAGCTGGTCCGGGTCGGTCTCGTGCTCCTCCAGGCCCTCGATCACCGAGAGCTGTTCCTCCACCAGGTCCAACAGTCGCTGGGCATGGTGGGCGAACATGCCGTGCACGGCGCCGTGCAACGCGGCCAGCCTGGCCGTCAGTTCCCGCTGCTCGGCGAGGAGCCGGTCCCGTTCGGCGCGCAGCCCGCCGCTGTCCTGCTCGGCCTCGGCGGCATAGCGCTGCAGCTCCTCGGCCCGCGCGCGCAGCGCGTTGACGGAGGCGACCACCTCGGCGAACTCGTCGTTGCGGCCGACGTATCTGACCGGCTCCTGCCCGACCGGGTCGGAGGCGACCCGACGGGTGCCGAGACGGACGGCGGCCAGTGGCCTGGTCAACGAGCGGGCCGTCTGGACGCTGACCCCGAGGGCCAGCAACAGGGCCACGATGATCACCGCGACGGTGATCACCAGCTCCGTCAACTCCTTGTCGCTGAGCGCCTCGACATCCGCGGTGTACTCGGTGGCGAGCGAGGCCAGCACGCCGCGTTGGAGCCCCGTCCTGGCCTCCAGCGCCTCGCCGACCTCGGCCATGTCCCAGTCCGCGCCCGTCGTCCCTGGGGCCGCGGGTTCGGTGAGGGCGAGCAGGAACTCCTCGGCCACCTCCGCGTCGCCGCCGGTGACCGTCCGCTGGTAGGTCTCCCGGCCCGACGGGTCGGCGATGGCGTGGAAGTCCGCCAGAGCCGCCGTCTCGCGCATCGCCTCCCGCCGTGCCAGGGCGATCAGTTCCTCGTCGGGATCGCCGTCGCCGGCCAGCGCGGCGACAGACAGCCCCCGGGCGGCGGACGAGGCGTGCACGGCGCGGGCCAGATCGGGCAGCGCGTCGCTGGTGGCGCTGGTGGCCTCGGCCGAGGTGCGCCGGCTGACGGCGCGCAGCACGGCGTCCAACTCCTCGACCAGCGCGGTGTAGCCGTCATGGATCTCGACCGGCGTGCTCTCCCCGGCGAGCGCCAGCGCACGTGTCTCGGGCAGCGTCTCCAGCAGCTCACGGAGCGGGGCGTCCGCGCCCTCGCGCACCTCGTCGACGCGCCGGTCGGCGCGTGCCACCGCGTCGTCGGTGAGCGCCGTCTCCAACGCCCCGCCCCCGCCGGCCGCCGCGACCACCAGCGTGTCCCGCTCGTCCGCCAGGATGTGCGACAGGGAGACGGCTCGTTGTCCCAACGCCGCGTCGTCCAGCAGTGCTTGGGTGTCGCCCAGCTCCCGGTAACGGTCGATCGCCGCCGGCACCCCGGCCGTCAGCACGGCGATGCCGGTCAACAGCAGGGCGATCAACAGCCGGGTACGGACCCGGGCCCTCCGTCGGCGTGCCGCGTGGGACCGGAAACCCGACGGTGTGGAAGGGGAAGAGGCGTCGCCGTCCCCCGATGTCGTCTTCCGCACCTGTGCTCGCATTCTCGTCACTTCGGCTCCGACCTTGCCAGCGCCGACCAGGCGGGAGGCGGCCTGGCCGACCTCGCCACCCGAAGGAGTGAACAACACCCCGGAGTTGGCGGACAAGCTCAGGTCGACCGGGCGGGGTGGTCACTCCATGAGTTCGGCTGGTTTTCGCTGGTGTTCCGTCCCGGCTCCTGGCAAGATCACCTCCGGCCCGACACCTATCGGTGCTTACCGTGGCAAACGCCAACAAATGCCACCCTACGGCAGACTGTTGGGCATGCGCATCCAGTCGGCCACCGAGCCCGGAGCAACCGGGCACCCCAACGAGGACTTCGCGGCGTTCGCCACCCCGACCGAGGCCGGTGACGGCGCCCTCGTCGTGCTCGACGGAGTCACCGGACCGACGGGCGATTCCGGTTGTGAACACGGGGTCACATGGTTCTCCGCCCGGCTCGGCGGGGCGCTGCTGACGGCGATCGGCACGGCACCCAGCGTTCCCCTGACGGAGTGTCTGGCCCACTCCATCACACGCACCGCGGACGCCCATCGGGACAGCTGTGACCTTTCTCACCGACGCACTCCCCAGGCCACGGTGGTGTGCGTTCGTTGGAACGCCCGGTCGGTGGAGTATCTGGTGCTCTCCGACTCCATTCTGCTCATCCGGGAGTCAACGGGCGCCTTCCGCACCGTGCTTGACGACCGGCTCGACCAACTGCGGCCGGCCGCCCGCCGGCTGCCGCCGGATCAGCGGGTCGCCTTCGTTGAGGGCGCGCGCAACGCGCCCGGCGGCTTCTTCACCGCGGCGGCCGACCCCTCGGTGGCCCGCCTCGCGGTGACCGGTTCGCTGCCCAGGGAACGGGTGCGCACGGTGGCGGCGCTGACCGACGGGCTCGGCCGCTGGGTTGAGACGTTCGCCCTCGGCGACTGGCCCGCGCTGCTCACCGCGCTGACCGACCGTGGCCCGGCCGCGATCGTCGCCGAGGTCAGGGCCGCCGAGTCCGCCGACCCCGAGGGCGCGGCGCATCCGCGGGGCAAGACCCACGACGACGCCACGGGCGTGGTCGTGGACCTCGGCTGACGCCAGCCGCCCGACGAGGCGCGCCGGGAACATGCTTGACCGGCCCCGGCGCACGCCCCCTATGCCTCGGATTCGTCGCGCACGCCGGGGCCGAGGCGGACATACATGCCCCGTCCGGGCGGCGCCGGATATCCCCGGACCGACCGGCACGCCCTCGCCACACCACCATCAGCGCACCACCGGCCGACCGGCCGAGGCGCCCAGGTGCACGGCGGATGCCGGGAGTTCGACTCCCCCGGGCCGGGCCACCGGGAGCAACCCATGCCCCGGCCCGCACCCCGCACGGTCCGTCCGTCGGCCGACTCCGGCCGGGCGGGCCCCCCTTTCACGGCGTTCAGCGGACCGGTCCCGAGGCAACCGCGCACCCTCGTTTCCCGGGCTGTCTACCCGCGTTACCGTCGAAGAAGGCGCACCGGCGAGGCCACCCCACGGCTGCCGGCGCCCGACAGTTCGTCCCCCCACACCACGGTCCCGGAAGGCAGTCCCATGCCCGTTCCCGGCTCGGTCGCGCCCGGCGGTCATCCCCGCCACCGCACCCGACGCTTCCCCCACGCACCCCATACCCCCCACACCCCGCTGGCCCTCGTCGGCGCGCTCTGCGCCGCCCTCCTCCTGCTGCTCGCCGTCCCCGGCACGGCCGGCGCCGACGAAGGCGGCGCCCCGGAGGACCACCCGGACTTCGGCTCCGCGTATCTGGGCTCCACCGTCCTCGAACACGAGGGCGGCAACACCAGCTATGTCCCGCCCACCGACATCGACCCGCTGGCCACGGTCGAGGGCGTGGACGTCTCCAGCCACCAGGGCAATGTCGCCTGGTCCACGCTGTGGAACAGCGGCGTCAAGTTCGCCTATGTGAAGGCGACCGAGGGCACCGGCTACCAGAACCCCTACTTCACCCAGCAGTACAACGGCTCGTACGACATCGGGATGATCCGCGGCGCGTACCACTTCGCGCTGCCCAACTCGTCGAGCGGCGCCGCCCAGGCCACCTACTTCGCCACCCACGGCGGCGGTTGGTCGGCCGACGGCAAGACGCTGCCCGGGGTGGTGGATCTGGAGTACAACCCGTACGGCTCGACCTGCTACGGCCTGAGCCAGTCCGCGATGGTGGACTGGATCCGCGACTTCAGCGACACCTACCGGGCCCACACCGGACGTGACGTGGTGATCTACACCACCACCGACTGGTGGACCCAGTGCACCGGCAACAACGCGAGCTTCGGCAACACCAACCCGCTCTGGATCGCCCGCTACGCGTCGACGCCGGGGACGCTGCCGGCCGGTTGGAGCTTCCACACCTTCTGGCAGTACACCTCGACCGGCCCCACCGTGGGCGACCACAACCTCTTCAACGGGGCCTACGACCGGCTCCAGGCCCTGGCCAACGGCTGACCGCCCGCCCCGGGGAGGGCAGCGCCATGCGGAAGGATGTCCCCATGGCCTCCTCCCCCGGGCACCCGGAACACCCCGAACGCCGCGCGATCCCCGACGACCGCACGGCCCTCGACGACGGCCGCCCCCTGGTGCTGGACCGGCGCACCGGCCCCTTCGGCGAGGTGGTGCTGCGCCGGCACGGGGAGTTGCTGCAGATCATCGCCAACGGCTGCTTCCTGATGGACACCTCGGACGGCCGCTCCGAACGTCTGCTGGTGCGGGCCGCGTCGGGCTCGCTCACGACGCCGGCGCCCCGGCTGCTGATCGGCGGCCTGGGCGTGGGGTTCTCGCTGAACGAAGCGGTCGCGGAACCGCGTTGGGGCCGGATCACCGTGCTGGAGCGGGAACCGGCCATCATCGACTGGCACCGTTCCGGACCGCTTTCGGACGTCTCGGGAGACGCCCTGACCGATCCCCGCGTGGAGTTGGTCGAGAACGATCTGCTGGCCCATCTCCTCGAAACCGGAGCCGGCGCGCGGGCCCGCTATGACGCCCTCTGTCTCGATGTCGACAACGGCCCCGACTGGACGGTGACCGAGGACAACGAGGGCCTCTACTCCCCCGCCGGCCTGGCGGCGTGCCGCGCCGCGCTCGCCCCCGGCGGGACGCTCGTTGTCTGGTCCGCACAACCGTCGGAGACATTCCCCGACATACTGCGCGATGCCGGTTTCGACGATGTTCGCACCGAAGAGGTGCCCGTTGCCCGAGGCGTTCCCGACGTGCTGTTTCTCGCCAGCCATCATCTCGCCAGCCAGGGCGCGTAGCCGAGCCCCGAGTTTCCGCCTTACGCTGCTACGCAGTGCTCATCAGGGCATTGACCGCCAGTACCAGCCGTCTGGCATGACGACCTTCCCGGGGGCGGGATAGATGACTCAAACAGAAATCAGGACAACGCCAATGGATCGAGAGCACCAGGAGAACCCGTCGCCCACGGGCGGTCAGTCCGAGCCGGAGGCGGCGGAACGGGCTGGTCACCACAACGCGACCGTGGCGACCCCCGGGGCTCAGCGGCGTGTCCTGGTTGTCGAGGATGACCCCACCATCGTCGAGGCCATCGCCGCCCGGCTGCGTGCCGAGGGCTTCCTGGTGCAGACCGCGGCCGACGGCCCGGCCGCCGTGGAGACCGCCAGCGCCTGGCATCCCGACCTGCTCATCCTCGATGTGATGTTGCCGGGCTTCGACGGCCTTGAGGTGTGCCGCCGGGTCCAGTCACAACGCCCGGTGCCGGTCCTGATGTTGACCGCGCGGGACGACGAGACCGACATGCTGGTGGGCCTCGGCGTGGGCGCCGACGACTACATGACCAAGCCGTTCTCCATGCGCGAGCTGGTCGCCCGCTCGCATGTGCTGCTCCGCAGGATCGAACGGGCCGCCGTCGCGGCCACCACGCCGCGCCCCGGCAGTGTGCGGCTCGGTGACCTGGAGATCGACAGGACCCAGCGCCGGGTGCGGGCCGCCGGCAAGGACATCCACCTCACCCCCACCGAGTTCGACCTGCTGATGTGCCTCGCCCGCTCGCCCCGCGCGGTGCTCACCAGGGAGCAGTTGCTGGCCGAGGTCTGGGACTGGGCCGACGCCTCGGGCACCAGAACGGTGGACAGCCATGTGAAGGCGCTGCGGCGGAAGATCGGCGCCGAGCGGATCAGGACCGTGCACGGAGTGGGTTACGCCCTGGAGACACCGCCCGGGTTCGCCGGGGAGAACGGCGCCGCGGGCCAGGCCGCCGCCGAGGGCTGATCGGCAGGTGCTTCGGGAGTCGACCGCGCGGCGCTACGGCCACACGTTGTGGCGGGTGCTGCGCCCCCTCGACCCGTTCCGCTCGGTGAAGGCGGCGCTCGGTTGGTTGGTGATCATCTCCGTCGGGATCACCACGGTCCTGCTGCTGCTCGCCTACCGTTCCGATATCGGCCTCCAGGTGATCGCCATCATCGCGATCATCGCCTCGTTGCTGGTCACGCAGTTCGTGGCGCAGGGTCTCGCCTCCCCCGTGCTGGAGATGACGTCGGCGGCGCGGGCGATGGCGCGTGGCCACTACGGGCGCCGGGTGGGGGTCACCCGCCGGGACGAGCTGGGCGATCTCGCGCACGCGTTCAACCGGATGGCCGCCGATCTCCAGGCCGCCGACCGGCAGCGCAAGGAGCTGGTGGCGAACGTCTCGCACGAGCTGCGCACCCCGATCGCGGGGCTGCGCGCGGTGCTGGAGAACGTGGTGGACGGGGTCTCCGACGCCGATCCGGAGACCATGTCCACGGCGCTGCGGCAGACCGAACGGCTCGGCCGGCTGGTGGAGCAGCTGCTGGACCTGTCGCGGCTGGAGAACGGCGTGGTGCCGCTCCAGTCGCGTGACTTCCGCGTCGAGTCCTATCTGAGCACCGTGCTGGGCGACGCCAAGATGGCGTTCGGGCGCGGCCATGCCAGGACGGACGTCAAGCTGCGGCTGGACGTGGTGCCGGGCGGGCTGCGGGCCACGGCCGATCCGGAGCGTCTTGACCAGGTGGTCACCAATCTGGTGGACAACGCGGTCAAGCACAGTCCGCGCAACGGCCTGGTCACCGTGGTGGCCCGGCCGGGTCAGGCGCCGGGCGGCCTGGTGATCGAGGTGCGGGACGAGGGTCCCGGTATCCCCCAGGAACAGCGGGAGCTGGTCTTCGAACGCTTCGGCCGGGGCACCATCGACGGCGTCCAGGCCCGTGACGGGGGCACCGGGCTCGGCCTGGCGATCGCCCGCTGGGCGGTCGATCTGCACGGTGGAACGATCGGCGTCGCCGAGTCCAGAAGGGGCTGCCGCATTCGGATCACCCTGCCGGGTAACGCACAGGCAAATAGTTGACGTAGGGTCGCGGCTACGCCCCTGTTGGGCGCTCGTTGACCTCGGGCGTCCCGGGGCGTGGTCAACCGCGCGCGAAGGGGCGCGCGCCCCACCGGCAGGCATCGCCGCAGCTGAACGTGGGGGTGCTCGCGGTCACGTTCGACCGCAATCAGGTCGTTGTCATTTTGTTGCCAGTTCACACCGAACTTGATGCAATTCCCGCCTCTTCCTGCCCTGAAACACGGACTTCCGTGTGGTGTAGGCCACGTATGGCGGGTGCGGACTGCGCCGGGGGCGCCCAGGGGCGTAGCCTTGATTTCCGCTGTCCATGACCTTGCGAAGCGGAAGAGGGCGGTTGCCGCCGTGTCGCCACAGTCCCCGAACACCTCAAGCGTTGACTCCGACCAAGAAGCGCAGAAGAACTCTGCCGCCGGTTTCGGAGCCAACGAATGGCTTGTTGACGAGATCTATCAGCAGTACCTCCAGGACCCGAACTCGGTAGACCGGGCCTGGTGGGACTTCTTCGCCGACTACCAGCCGGGAGGCGACTCGGCCCAGACCAAGCCGGCCGCCGACGGGCAGGCCGCCGCCGAGGCGCGGCCGAGCGCGCCCAGCGCGGCGCCCGCCCGGCCGGCCGCCCCGGCGCCGAGCCAGGCCGCGCCGGCCAAGGCTCCGGCGCCCGCGGCCGCGCCGCCGAAGGCGCAGCCCGCCAAGGCGGAGGCGCCCAAGGCCGAGGCACCCAAGGCCAAGGCCGCCGCCCCCGGGGCGGAGGCCAAGGAGGAGCCGGCCGGCCCCGAGCTGGTGACGCTGCGCGGCCCGGCCGCCGCCGTCGTCAAGAACATGAACGCCTCCCGGGACGTCCCCACCGCCACGTCGGTGCGCGCGGTCCCGGTGAAGCTGCTCTTCGACAACCGCGTCGTGATCAACAACCACCTCAAGCGGGCCAGGGGCGGGAAGGTCTCCTTCACCCACCTCATCGGCTACGCGATGGTGCAGGCGTTGAAGGCGATGCCGGCGATGAACCACTCGTTCGTCGAGAAGGACGGCAAGCCCACGCTGGTCAAGCCGGAGCACGTCAAGCTCGGCCTGGCCATCGACCTGGTGACGAAGAGCGGCGACCGCCAGCTGGTGGTGGCCGGCATCGAGAAGGCCGAGACGCTTTCCTTCTTCGAGTTCTGGCAGGCGTACGAGGACATCGTCCGCCGCGCCCGCACCGGCAAGCTGACGATGGCGGACTTCTCCGGCGTCACCGCCTCGCTGACCAACCCGGGCGGGATCGGCACGGTGCACTCGGTGCCCCGTCTGATGCCGAACCAGAGCGTCATCCTGGGCGTCGGCGCCATGGAGTACCCGGCGGAGTTCCAGGGCACCTCGCAGGTGACGCTGAACCGCCTGGGCATCTCCAAGGTCATGACGCTGACCAGCACCTACGACCACCGGGTGATCCAGGGTGCGGCGTCGGGCGAGTTCCTGCGGCAGATCAGCCAGCTGCTGCTGGGCGAGCACGACTTCTACGACGACATCTTCGCCGCGCTGCGCATCCCCTACGAGCCCATCCGCTGGCACCGGGACATCGACGTCAACCACGACGACGAGGTCACCAAGGCGGCCCGGGTCTTCGACCTGATCCACTCCTACCGGGTGCGCGGCCATCTGATGGCCGACACGGACCCGCTGGAGTACAAGCAGCGCCGCCACCCCGACCTGGACATCACGGAGCACGGGCTCACCCTGTGGGATCTGGAGCGGGAGTTCGCGGTCGGCGGCTTCGCCGGCAAGTCGATGCTCACGCTGCGGGACATCCTGGGCGTGCTGCGGGACTCGTACTGCCGCACCACCGGCATCGAGTACATGCACATCCAGGACCCCAAGGAGCGCACCTGGATCCAGGACCGCGTGGAGCGCCCGCACACGGCGCCCGAGCGCGAGGAGCAGCTGCGCATCCTGCGCCGGCTGAACGCCTCGGAGGCGTTCGAGACGTTCCTGCAGACCAAGTACGTGGGCCAGAAGCGGTTCTCGCTGGAGGGCGGGGAAACGGTTATCCCGCTGCTGGACACGGTGCTGGACGAGGCCGCCGCCGACAAGCTGGACGAGGCCGTCATCGGCATGGCGCACCGTGGCCGGCTCAATGTGCTGGCCAACGTGGTGGGCAAGTCCTACGCGCAGATCTTCCGCGAGTTCGAGGGCAACCTCGACCCCAAGTCGATGCACGGCTCGGGCGATGTGAAGTACCACCTGGGCACCGAGGGCACGTTCACCGGCCTTTCGGGTGAGCAGATCAAGGTCTCGCTGACGGCCAACCCCTCCCATCTGGAGGCCGTCGACCCGGTGGTCGAGGGTGTCGCCAGGGCCAAGCAGGACATCATCGGCCGGGGCGGCAAGGACTTCACGGTGCTGCCGATCCTGCTGCACGGTGACGCGGCCTTCGCCGGCCAGGGTGTGGTCGCCGAGACGCTCAACATGTCGCAGCTGCGCGGCTACCGCACGGGCGGCACCATCCACATCGTGATCAACAACCAGGTGGGCTACACCGCGACGGCCGCCGCCGCCAGGTCCTCCACCTACTGCACCGATGTGGCCCGGATGATCGAGGCCCCGATCTTCCACGTCAACGGGGACGACCCGGAGGCGGTGTGCCGGGTCGCCAGGCTGGCCTTCGAGTACCGGCAGGCGTTCAACAAGGACGTCGTGATCGACCTCGTCTGCTACCGCCGCCGTGGCCACAACGAGACGGACAACCCGTCCTTCACCCAGCCGCTGATGTACGACCTGATCGACAAGAAGCGCTCGGTGCGCAAGCTGTACACCGAATCGCTGATCGGCCGGGGCGACATCACGCTGGAGGAGGCCGAGCAGGCGCTGCAGGACTTCCAGGGCCAGTTGGAGAAGGTCTTCAAGGAGGTCAGGGACGCCACGGTCACCCCGGCCCCCGCCGAGGTCCAGCTGCCGCGCCCCGACTTCCCCGTCACGGTGGAGACGGGTGTCTCCGGCGAGGTGGTCAAGCGGATCGCCGAGTCGCAGGTCAACATCCCCGAGCGGATCACCGTGCACCCCAGGCTGCTTCCGCAGCTGCAGCGGCGCGCGGCGATGGTCGAGGAGGGCACCATCGACTGGGCGATGGGCGAGCTGCTGGCCGTCGGTTCCCTGTTGATGGAGGGCACCCCGGTCCGGCTGGCCGGCCAGGACTCCAGGCGCGGCACCTTCGGCCAGCGCCACTCGGTGCTGATCGACCGCAAGACCGGCGAGGACTACACCCCGCTGCTCTATCTGTCGAACGACCAGGCCCGGTTCAACGTCTACGACTCGCTGCTGAGCGAGTACGCGGCGATGGGCTTCGAGTACGGCTACTCGCTGGCCAGGCCCGAGGCGCTGGTCATGTGGGAGGCGCAGTTCGGCGACTTCGCCAACGGCGCGGCCACGGTGATCGACGAGTTCATCTCCTCGGCCGAGCAGAAGTGGGGCCAGACGTCCGGCGTCACGCTGCTGCTGCCGCACGGCTACGAGGGCCAGGGGCCCGACCACTCCTCGGCCAGGATCGAGCGTTTCCTCGCGCTGTGCGCGCAGAACAACATGACGGTCGCGGCGCCGACCCTGCCGTCGAACTACTTCCATCTGCTGCGCTGGCAGGTGCACAACCCGCACCACAAGCCGCTGGTGGTCTTCACCCCGAAGTCGATGCTGCGGCTGAAGGCGGCCTCGTCGCGGGCCGAGGAGTTCACCTCCGGCGGGTTCCGGCCGCTGATCGGGGACGCGGACGCCGATCCGCAGCAGGTGCGCAAGGTGGTGCTGAGCAGCGGAAAGGTCTACTACGACCTCGCGGCCGAGCGGGAGAAGCGCGGCGCCAACGAGGTGGCGCTGGTGCGTCTCGAACGGCTCTACCCGCTGCCCAGCGACGAGCTGCGCGCCGAGCTCGCCAGGTTCCCGGGCGCCGAGCGGGTCGTCTGGGCCCAGGAGGAGCCGGCCAACCAGGGTGCCTGGCCGTTTGTTGCGCTCAACCTGCCGCAAGCGGTGGAGATCCCGGGCCGGCTGACCCCGGTCACCCGCCCCGCGTCCTCCTCGCCGGCCGTCGGCTCGGCGAAGCGGCACCAGGCGGAGCAGCAGGCCCTGTTGGACGAGGTGTTCGACCTCTGACGGGCTGAGGCACATCGGGAAGGGGGGCCACCGGCTGCGGTGGCCCCCCTTCCCGTTGCCGGACGCGGCGCGTCAGCCTCCGGGCGCGTCAACTCCCCGGCGTGTCAGGTGAGCAGCGGCTCGAAGTCCCAGTACGGGCGCACCCGGGCGCGCGCGCTGACGGTGTGCTCGTGCTGGGTGCCCAGGGTGGCGATCAGCCCGGAAAGCGCCTCGCCCTCCGCCCGGTCCGCCTCCGAGCGCTGCCTGAGGTTCCGCAGATCGGTGGCGTGCGCGACCTTGGCGGAGAGGGCCAGGGGATGCTGGGGGCCGAGGAAGCGGTCGGCCCTGCGCACCGTGTCGCGGCTCAGCTGGGCCGCGCTCTCCACATCGCCCTCCAGGTTGCGGTCCGCGCTGAGGTTGAGCGCGAGACCCAACGTCCAGGGGTGGTCAGGGCCCAGTGCCTCCGTCATCCGGGTCAGGCAGGCCTCGTTGATGGCCCGCGCCTCCTCCCGCTCGCCGGCCGCGCGCAGCAACAGGGCATGGTTGCCGGTGGTGCCGATGGTGTACGGATGGTGTGGGCCCAGCGCCTCGCGGTAGCGCTGCATGGCGCGTTCGCCGATGTCCCGGGCCAGATCCAGTTGGCCATAGGCGCGCAGCGCGAAGGAATAGCAGGCGGCGATGCGTTGGGTGAGCGGGCCGCGATCCCCCAGGACGCGCTCGGCGCGCTCCAGCAGGGCGGCCAGCCGCGCGTTGGCGGCCGTCCGGTCGCCGGAACGCAGCACGCAGAGCGCCAGGTTGAGCTCGCTCTGGAGGGTCTGGGGGTGGTCGGCCCCCAACACCGTGTGGTGTACCTCCACGTTCTGTTCCTGGACGGACTGGGCCTCGGAGTAGCGGCCCAGCAGGCGCAGGTCCGTCGCATAGGCGACCTCGGAGGAGAGGGAGGCGGTGTTGCGCGCGCGCAACAGCTCCCTGCGTGCCCTGAGGGTGTGCCGGTCCTCGGTGAGCGCGTCCTGGTAACGGCCGAGCAGCCGCAGGGTGACGGCCAGGTTGTTGCGGGCGTTGAGGGTGCGGAAGTCCTCGTCGCCGATGAGCCGCCGGCAGCCGGCGAGCACCCGTTCGGTGGCCTCAAGGGCCTCGGCATAGCGGCCGAGGCCGCGCAGATCGGCGCCAAGCCCCTCCACCACCCGCAGCACCTCAAGCTCCTGGGGGTTTTCCTCGGCCTCAAGCCGGGCCAGCAGCCCGCGGTTGATCCGCTCGGTGCGGGCGTACTCGCCGGTGGCGCGGAGCAGCGTGGCGTGCAGCGAGGCCAGGCCGGCCATCAGCGCGTGCTCCTCGCCGAACACCACGCGCCAGGCGCGTTCGGTGCGTTCGACGAGCTGGATGCCCGCCGCGTACTCGCCGGCGAGGTAGAGGTAGTGCAGGCAGTGGTGGATCAGCCGGTGCATCGAGTTGTGCCGGCTGCGCAACGCGCCGGACGCGTCCAGATGCGGCACGATGCGGGCGAACCTGGCCCAGGTGCGGGTGTCGGTGGGAACCTCGGGGTTGGCCGCGGAGAGCCCTCGGCGCACGGCGCGGGAGAACAGCTCCCGATCCGCCTCCGACATCCCGGACCGCACCGTCTGGTGGACCATGCGGTGCAGATGGATGGTGCCGGACGCCTCGGGGTCGTTCTCGTCGTTGGGCGGGTCCCACTGGATCACCGAGTACTGCACCAGCTTGTTGATCGCGGTGTTCCAGCGCAGCGGATCGGACATCAACCCGGTGAGCTGCTCCGGCAGATGCTCGGGCGGGATGCCCCGCAGCAGTTGCACGGGGACCGCGCCGGGCGCGAAGAAGCCGCAGAGCCGCAGCAGTTCGACGGCCTCGGGCACCGTCTCCCGCAACCGGTTGAGCAGGATGGAGAAGGCCATCGGGTAGGAGGTGTCGAAGTCGACGGCGACCCGCAGGCCGACCTCGATGTCCTCGTCGTCGCGGAGGAGTTCGACATACTCGGCGACCGTCATCGTGGAGTCGTTGAGCCAGCCGGCCGTCTGGTCGAGCGCCAGCGGGAGGTCGCCCAGCGCCTCGGCCAGCACATCGGCGTCCGCCGAGCCGATCCGGGGAGCGCGGCGGCGGACGAAGGCCACCGACTCCTCGCGCTCGTAGACCGGGACGGACAGCAGATCGGTGTTGTAGGCGGCCCATTCGCGGTTCTGCGAGGTGATCAGCACATGGCCGGGGCCGGACGGCAGCAGATCGGCGATGGTGCCCGGCTGGTCGGCGCCGTCCAGCACCACCAGCCAGCGGCCGTGCGGCTGGCCCCGGCGCAGCGCGTCGCCGACCGCGCGCAGCCGCTCGCCGTACTCGGGACCGGTGTTGAGCTTGAGGGCGGGCGCCAGCTCGGCCAACCGCTGGCGCAGCGTGCCGCGTTGGTCGGCCGGCACCCACCAGACGAGATCGTAGGAGGAGGCGAACCGGTGCGCGTACTCGGCGGCGACCTGGGTCTTGCCGACGCCGGAGAGGCCGTGCAGGGTGACCACGCCGGCGCCCGGCTCGGCGCTTCCCAGCCGGTCGTGGATCTCCTGGAGGGCGCGCTCCCGGCCGGTGAACCGGGTGTTGCGGCGCGGCACCCCGCCCCAGACGCGGGGCAGATCCATGGGGAAACGCGGCCGGTGCGCGCCGCCGAGGGTGTCGAACGCGGGATCGCGGTCCCGGACGCCGCCGAAGAGGTGGATCAGCCGGCGCTCGGCCTCCCGGGCGCCGAGGCCCCACAGCTCCGTGGTGCCGCCGAACGCGGCCGAGGCGGTGGGCACCGGGCTGGTCGAGACGGAAATGGCGGCGAACCGGCGGGTGTTGGGGGCGACAACCGCGCGCAGCGCCTCGTTCCACTCCTGGTCGGTGCGCGGGCCGAGCTTGAAGTACCAGTCGCTCAGGATCACCAGGATCCGGCCCTCGACGAGCAGCAGATCGCGCAGCGCCTCGTCCAGCGGGGTCTCGATCGGCGGATCCCAGCGCTGGAACGCGACCTGCCAGCCGTAGCGCTCCAGCCGGTCCGCGATCCACACCGCCCAGGGCCTGTTGTACCCGGCGAAGCTGATGGTGATCCGGTCGCCCTCGGCGGCCGGAACCACGGCATGAGCCGAACCCTGCACGAAGCCCCTCCCTCAGCGGCCACGCGACCGACTTCGTCGACCGCGGCGACGATCGGCGTCCACCGCTCGATCCGGAGCGGAGCCGACGAACCGTCAGCGACCGCCTTGGGAAACATACACCTCGGCTCCCTCAGGTAACCGTGTCACGGGCATGCTCTCGTAGCCAGACCGTCCGCGCGGTCTCCACATAGGCCCGGGCGCGCACCAGATGGCCCTCGGGGGGCGCCGGCGAGCCCAGCTGTTCATGCCGTTCGGCCATGGCGCGCACGAAGACCCGGCCGTCGTCGGTGAGCCGCCGGGCGGCGCGCAGGGCGGGCAGCACGGCGCCCACCTGCAGCTGGCAACGGCTGTGCGCCGCCCACGCCGTCTCGCGCGCCCCGGGATCGCGCAACCCCAGCGCGAGTCGCTGCCAGAAGCCGGCGAGCGCCAGATGGGCGTAGGCCCCGTGCAGCAGCCCGTCGAAGGGGCGCGGATCGGGGCGCCAGGGGGCCCAGTGCCGGGCCCTGGGCCCCTCGTGGTGCAGCGGGTTGAGGGTGCCGACGGCGGCCAGTTTGGCGTGCTGCAGTTCGTGGGTGAGCCCTGCGGCCAGCTGGGCGGCGTTGGGCGGGGCGCTGGCCAGCACCGCGCCGAAGGCCCCCGGGCTGGTGGAGCTGATGTGGCCCTGCTGCTCCTCGGCCGGCCGCAGCAGCGGCACGATGCAGTTGAGCAGCGTCAGCTCGGCGGCGCGGGCGGCGCCGCCCAGCCGCAGCAGCGGCAGCGCCTCGCGCCACAGCCCTGACCAGTGGGCGCGCTCGGCGGGACGCAGCGCGTGCGCCGGCGGGGCCTGCCCGGCCTGCCGGGGCACGGGGCGCCCCGGATCGAGGTCGTCGAGCAGCACGGGGCGCGGGCCGCCGTCCAGGGTGTGCAGCCCGATCCAGCGCGGATCGCCCGAGCGCCAGCGCCCCGCCGGGTCAGGACGCAGCGAGACGGGGGCCTCGTCCGGCAGTCGCACCGTCAAACGGCCGGCGTGCGCGCTGAGTTCCACCGGGCCGCCGTCCGGGGACGCGGTGTTGAGCGCGCCCAGGGTGGGCAGCGCGACCCGGCCGGCGGTGACGGTGGTGCGGATACGGAAGTCGAGGCCGGCGCGGATCGCGGCGGCGGCGGCGAGCCCGCCGAGATGGGCCAGATCGCGGACGGCCGCGGCGCCGGCGCCGGTGGTGAGCCGGTGGGCGCAGCGTTCGGCCCAGGTGCCGGTGAGCGGGTAGAACAGCACCCGGCGGGCGGCCTCCGGCGCGGCGTGTTCGGCGCTCTCCAGCAGCGCGGTGTGTTCGGCGGCGCGGGCGGCGGCCTCGGGCGGCGCGGCGGGGATGGCGTCGAAGAGCACCCGCAACAGCAGCAGCCTGCGGGTGTGTTGGCCGGCGCTGAGCGCGGCGAGGGTGGCCGCGTCGCCCTCGGTGCGGCCCAGCTCGGCGAGTTGGGCCGTGCTCAGCGTGCCCGCCACCCGGCCGGTCATGGCGCCACCGCCCGACGCAGCGCGGCGTCGAGGTGCCGGATCAGCCGGGTGAGGTCGGCGCAGTAGACGGAAGGGTTGCGGAAGCCGTCGGGGGCGCGGTAGCGGTGCGCGTAGTGCCCGCCGCCGCAGACCTCGACCAGCGGGCAGCGGCGGCAGGTCCCGGCCAGCGCGGCGGCGCCGGCCTGGCGGGCGGCGACGCCGGGATGTCGCAGCGCCTGGTCCAGCGTGTGGTGCGCGATGTCGAGGCCGGTGGCGGCGGCGCCCGGGTACGCCGTCTTGAGGGAGTCGATCTGCTCGATGGCCCCGTTGGTCTCGATCACCACGGCGGTGAACGGGCGCAGCCCGAACAGCCCCCCGGCGGTGGGCAGCCGCAGCAGCGCGGCGACGCACTCCTCGAAGATCCTGATCCGCACCCGGCGTCGGTCGTCCCGCCACCAGCGGTCGAAGACGGCGCACAGCCAGTCGGCGTAGGGGGTGGCCCGGTCGGTCTCCTGCTCGGCTCCTTCGAGCCCCGGGGGCGGATGGGTCCAGTTGCCGTGCGGCAGCAGGAAGTCGACGGCGGGGGGATCGAGTTCCAATAGGGACTGATAGACCTCGATCGGATCCGTCGCGGGATCGATCACACAGAGCACCCCGGCATAGGCGTCCCGATGGCGGGGCCTGGCGAGCAGCCCGGCGGCGCGGCGGGCTCCGGGCCAGGCGGCGCGGCCCGCGTGGTCCACCCGCCGTCGGTTGTGGTGGGCCCGGCCGCCGTCCAGGCTCAGCCCGACCCGCACCCGGTGCTCGGCGAGCACGTCCAGGACGGACTCGGTGAGCAGCGTGCCGTTGGTCTGCAGACCGGCGTGCACCCGGCATCCGGCCGGCACCTCGGCCCGCACCCGGTCGGCGAAGCCGCCGAGTACCGCCGGATCGGTGAGCAGCGGCTCCCCGCCGTGCAACACCAGGGAGACGGCGGGCAGTCGATGGGTGGCGGCATGCTCGCCGATCCGCCGGGCGATCCAGCGCAGCGTCTCGGGGGAGGCGCTGACCGGCTGCTCCCGCCAGCCCTCGTCGGCGGCGAAGTACATATAGCAGTAGCGACAGGCCAGATTGCAGCGGCTGTTCACCTTGACGACGAACTGCCGGAAGGGCACCGGAGCGGCGAGCCCGGCGCCCATGGCCTCTGCCCTGCTCTCCACCGCGTGTCCGTCCCCTCCGGGCCAGGCCCCATGCCGGAACATCGGAAGAGGACGATTCCGATCCGACCGAACACAGAAACCCAACCGGCCATATCCGGTCGGCCAACCATCGCAACTGGGCTGAAAGTTACCCAGGTCAAGGGGTCAGCAGCGGGTTGATGGTCTGGTCGAAATCCCACAGCGTCTCCAGCGGACGCGCGACCCGCTCGCGCAACTCGGCCAGCACGGCGTTGAGCACCGGATGGTCGATCCCCCGCAGCTCCGTCAGACTCAGCCCCAACACGTCGGGCGGCTCCGACAGAGCGCCCGCCGAGGCCGATTCCTGCGAACCAATGAACATGGCGTCTCCCCACCGATCCCGCACAGTGAGCCTCACCGGAGATTCCCCTCCCGCCCCCACCAGAAACGCGCGGCGTCCGTCCCAAGTGCTCACGCGGGCGCGCCCGTTCAGCCGACGGCGTCCATCGCGGCCCGCCCCGGTCCGAGCAGCCCGAGGAAATCCGTGTTGTCCGCCCACTGGTCCACCCCGCCGGACAACGGCCACCCGCGCAGCTCGGGATCGGTGACCGAGTCGGCCAACGCCCGGGCGAACCGTTCGGCGCCCAGCACCAGGAACGGCCGCCCGTGGAACCCCCGGCGCGACGGATCCACCCACTCCGCCAGCCCCGACTCGTTCTGCGCCTCGGCCACCACCTCGTAGGCGTCACACAGATGCCCCTCCCGCACCCGGTGCTCCCCCGCGCCCAACGCGCCGCGCAGCGAGGGCGCGAGCCGTTCCGCCACCGGCAGCCGGCCGAACGCGGTCCCCAACCACTTGCTGTAGGGCGCGTACCGCCGCTCCAGCAGCAGGCAGAGCCGCATCAGATCCCGGACCAGACGGCCCGCGACCACCGCGGACCCGATGTCGTCGCCGACCTCGGCACACCGCCCGACGAACGCCTCCTCCTGCCCGATCCGCTGCCACTGGCAGGCCAGCAGATACCGCCACACCTCGTCCGGATACCAGACCAGCCGGCGTCGCGCCTCGGTGAGCGCGCCGAGCCCGTCGTGGAACACCGCACCGGCGGTGACCTCGGCGAGCCGCTGCTGCGGCATCGCCAACCAGTCACGCGCGCCGAGCCGTTCGGGGCCGGCGCCGACCAGCGCGGCGGGGTCGACCCCCAGCCGCTCCGTCAACCAGCCGCCGACATCACGCACCTCGACGCGGTGGTTGACGGGTCCCGCCGTGAGCCGCATCAGGCCGACCGGATCGTCAGGGGCCTCGTGGTGGAAGTGCGTCGGCCAGCCACGCACCTGCTTGGGCAGCCGCTCCCGGAACAGCCGCCGCAGGTCGGCGCCGTGCTCGGCGGCCTCCTCCGGCGTCAGGAACAGCTCAAGCCGGGGCCCCCACTCGTGGTCGGGGGACCGTTCGGTGTCGAACCCCAGCACCTCGGAACCGGCACCCACCCGCGCGGCGGCATACCGCAGCCCCGGGAACCCCTCGTCGAGCAACGGGCGCACCGCCTCCTCGAAGAGGATCCGCGAAAGCCGCAATCCGGGCATAAACTCCGGAGTGGTCGTCGTCATGCCCACCACTCTGCTTCCCCGCCCACCCGAACGGCCACCGACTTCCGCCCCCCGGCACCAGGGTCACCCACCCACTCGCCCACCCCGGCACCGGCCGGCGGGCCGAGGGGCCAGAACCTCGCCCACCGTCCTGCGGCCTGGCGCCAAGCCGCGCGCTCAGCGACCGTGTAGCAGCGCGTCCAGGCGGGTGACCGTCTCGGCGCCGCCCTTCTCGTCCTCGGGGAGTCGGCGCCACTGCTGGAGCGCCGAGCGGTACGCCTCGCCCGCCGCCAGCGGGCGGCCGGCCGCCTCGAAGACCACACCGCGTTGGTGGAGCGCCGTCGCGGCCAGCCGCATCGGCTCCGTCGGATCGGCCGCGTCGACCTCAGCGGCCCGAGCGGCCGTCGCCGCGCGGCGATACGCCTCGGCCGCCTGGTTGAGCCGTTCGACGCGGTGGGTGTGCCCGAAGGAACGGCGATGGGTGTCGCCCAGCGCCAGATAGGCGGTGGCCTCCGTCAGCGGCTCCGCCGCATGCCTGGCCGCGCGTTGGAAGAGGTACTCCGCCTCCCGGAGATCCACCATGTCCTCGGAGTCCCGGTAGCGGGCGGTCAGCGCCTGCCCCAGCAGCAACAGCCTTCGCGGCAGCCGGGGATCGTCCGCCGCCGTCTCCATGCGGCAGTCCCGCAGCACCCGGACGGCGCGGGAGACAAAGGGCCCGCCGTCCTCGCGGTCGGCCCGGCGCAGCAGCGCCTCGCCCCACTCCTCGATCAGCGCGCTGTACTCCGCGCGGTCCCGGGAGACCGCGCGGCTCGCCTCCTCGAACCGCGCCGCCGCCGCCTCCAGGGCCGCCACCTCGCCGTCCGTCTCGAACCGGCGCACCTCGAAGCGGCCGGCCCTGGTCCGGCAGGCGGCCCGCTGCCCGGGATCCTCGGCCAACCGGACGGCGGACTCGATCACTTCGGCGGCGCGCCGCCAGTCGTGCTCGGTGCACAGCAGCGCGTCGACCAGATCGAGCTGGGCGCGCACCCTGGCGTGCGCCGGCGCGTTCTCGCTCTCCAGCGCCCAACAGCCCTGGCGCAGCGAATCGGCGGCCTGGCCGGCGTGCACCCGGGCCCGTTCCACCTCGACGGCCGCGTCGGCCAGCCGCAGCAGGGCCCGGCCGTGCGCCAGCCAGAGACCGCTGGGCTGCGGCTCGTCCGCCGGCCAGGCGTCCGCCACCGCCTCGACCATGCCGACGCTCTCCTGCAGCAGCGCGCTGTCGCCGCCGAGGCGCCACTGCGCGGTCAGCACCTCGACGCGGTCCAGCGTGATGCCGAGGGCGGTCTCCCGGTCGAGCCCCGGTGTGGCGTGCGCGGCGGCGAACTCGCGGTCCGCCTGACGCCACAGCTCCAACGCGCCGCTGATATCGCCCGCGGCCTGCCGCTCGACGGCCGCCGCGTGCAGCACCCGGGCGAGCACCGTCCGGCCGCGCGGCGGGCCGAGATGCGCGGCGGCCGTCGCCGCCGCGACCCTGGCCTCGTCCAGCAGCTCCCCGTCGCGCTGCACCCGCCAGAGCCGGAGCAGTTGCTCGGCCAGCTCGCCCCACAGCTCGGGATCGGTGCGGTGGCCGTCGGCCTGGTGTTGGCCGGTGGCCTGCCGCAACAACCGGACGGCGTCGAGCAGATGCCGCACCTGGCCGTCCTCGGCATAGGCCGCGGCCAGCGCCCTCGCCCGGCCGACCGTGCGGGAGGGCGGCGGCGTCGCGGTGCCGGGCGGGCCGGCGGGGGGCAGCGGCGCCTCGGGCAGGAAGCGGCGCAGCACCTTCGCCGCGACCTCGGCGAACGGGCGGGGCAGCGGGCGGCCGTCCTCGTCGCCCTCGGCGCGCGGCACACCCGGCGACTCCTCGCCCGCGAGCTGGGCCAGCGCGAGGGCCGGGAAGTTGGGGCCGCTGCCGCCGAACCGCCTGGTCACATAGCCGGAGCAGTGCTTGAGGACCAACAGGGCCTCGTCATGGCCGAGTTCGGCGAGCAGTTCGTCGTGCACCCCGTCGGCGAAGGTGTACCAGAGGCCGTCGGAGAGGGCGCCGTCCAGCCGGCGCAGCATGCCGCTGAGCAGCACCTCGGACAGCTCCGCCGGGCCCGAGTCGGGCAGCATGGTGCGCTGGATGAGCTGCATCACCGGCAGGAACAGCGGGGCGGCGGCCAGATAGACGGCGAGCCGGACCGCGCCGGGCGAGGCGGTGGCGCGGAACCTGGCCAGCAGCGCCGGCGCGGAACGGCCGCCGCCGGCCGGGGCGCGGCGGGGCGCGGCCGGCGGCTGGTCGGCCAGCACCCAGCCCACGGCGGCGGGCGCCGAGCCGGCGCCGGTGCCGGCGAGCAGGCTCGCCCAGGCGCCCAACGCGACGGCGGTCGGCGGCAGTACGGGCACCGCGACGGCGCCCTGCTCGACCGGTGCGGCGGCGGCCATCCCCTCGGCGGTGAACCGCAGCCGCACCGAGGCGGCCGGACCCTCCTCGCGCAGCAGCGTGCCGTAGCTGGCGGGGAGCCGGGTGCGCGCCCACAGCCGCTGGGGCAGCGGCTGCACCACGGCGACGGGGGCGTGCCTGGCCAGCGCGTGCAGCAGGCGGTGCGCCGTGCCCTCCCGCCAGAGGGGGCCGGTGCAGTCGCTGACCACCACGGTGAGGCGACGCCCCGTGGGGTCACGCAGCTGGCGGGCGGGGCGGAGCGCGGCATCGCCCGGGGCGAACCGGCGGCTCACCGCCGGGCTGCCGTCCGGCGAGCGGTGCAGATAGTGGACCTGGATGTCCCGAAAGGCGCCCAACCGGCCGAAGACCTCGGCCAGTTCGCCGAGCATCCGCTGCCAGACCCGCATCGCGGGGGCCGCGTCCATCAGCAGTTGGAGATCGGTGTGACCGCGTGGCTCGGCGCGGAAGACGGGCGTGAGCAGCCCCCCGGCGCGCGCCGTCTGGTGCACGGTGGCCTCCTCGTCGAGGCGGAGGCCCCGACCGGAGTGCGCGGGCCCGGTGGGCGGGGTGTAGCGGCGCAGCGGGCGCAGCGCGCGCTCCATCCCGAGCAGCCCGGGGAGCGCCCTGGCCTCGGGCACGCCGACCGGCAGGGCCTCACCGGCGGGCCGGTCGACCGGCTGGCCGGAACCACGCGGATCGGCGTAGAGCAGCACGGACGGATCCTCGGGGCGGGGCAACCGGCCGGCGCCGGCCCTGGGTTGTGCCGTGTCCTCCCCCGGGCGCCCGTCCGCGTCGGCGCGCCCCGGCCGGTCCGCACGCGCCGGCGCGTCCCCGGGGCCGCCGGGCGCCCCCGAACGCGCCCCGGCGCCGGCGGAACGGCCGTCGTCGGCCACGGGCCTGTCGGTGTACTGGGCCAGCCACAGGGCATCGGACAGCTCCGCCCAGGTGGGATCGAACCCCGCGCCACGCAGGGCCCCGATGAGGGACGCCAGTTGGTCTCGGCCGGCCGCTTGGGACATCGGAGCCTACCTGGGTTGATCGAGGCGCTGGATGAGCATGTCGGCCAGCCGGTCGCGGGTCGGGAGCTCGGCGTGGTGGGTGAGGTAGATGGCGTTCAACAGCTGGTCGGTGGCGAGTTGTTCGGTGCGCGAGCGCTCCAGGAAACGGCTGATCAGATCCTCCCCGACCCGGGTCAGCTCGTCGCCGAGATGCGCCCTGACCACCGTGGCCAGCCGCTCGTGGTCGGGGCGGCCCAGCTCCAGCGGGATGCAGCGGCGCAACAACGGGGCGGGGAAGTCGCGTTCGCCGTTGCTGGTGAGCACCACGAAGGGGAAGGAATGGCAACGGATCCGGCCGTCCCTGACGGTGACCCGGGTGCCGTCGTCCGTCAGCACCTCGACCTCGGGCTCGCGCTCCGCGATCCGCTGCAGCTCGGGGATGGTGAACTCGCCTTCCTCCAACACGTTCAACAGGTCGTTGGGGAGGTCTATGTCGCTCTTGTCCAACTCGTCGATCAGCAGCACCCGCGGCTTCGCCGTGGGCAGCAGCGCCGTGCCGAGCGGGCCGAGGCGCAGATAGCTGCCGATCCCGCCGGGCACCACCGGCGCCGCCCCCCCGGCGGCGCGGCCGCTGGCGGCGATCTGGGTGTCCTGCAGACGGGCGATGGCGTCGTAGTGGTAGAGCCCGTCCTCCAGCCGACTGCGGCTGACGATGGGCCAGTGCAGCACCCGGCCGAGGCCGAGCTCGAAGGCGACCGAATGAGCCAGGGTGCTCTTGCCGGTGCCCGGACTTCCGGTGACCAACAGGGGGCGGCGCAGATAGAGCGCCGCGTTTATGATCTCCAGCTCCTCGGCGCTGGGCCGGTGCATCTCCGCGAGATGCCGGAACGCGCCCAGCCGGCGCGCCGAGGCGCTGTCCGTGTCCGGGCCCGGCGCGACCAGCGGCTGGCCGTCGAAGTCCCGCCAGGGCGGCGGCTTGGGCAGCGTGTGGATGCCCTCGTGCCGCTCGCCGGTGCCCCGGTAGATCAACCACTCGCCGCCGGCCGGCTCCTGGGCGGCGGTACCTTCCTGACCGTTGGTTTCAGAGACTGCCACCGCATACTCCTCATCGGTTGTCCGCCATGCGGGCGACCGCCAGGGCCCGACGCTCCCGACCGTAGCCGGGGAGACGGACCGCGCCCAGGGGAAGGGCGGGGCGGATCGGGTCAACCTGGCCGGGCCGCGCCCGCTCACGGCGCCTCCAGAAAGTCGTCCTCGCCGAGCGGGGGCACCCGGGGATCGGCGTAGAGGAGGGCCAACTGCGCGGACCAGCCCGCCTCGTCGGAGCCACCGGCCGCGGCCTCGCGCAGCCGCCAGAGCGCCGCGGGCAGCCGCCCGGCCTGCCCGGCGCCGCCGACCGCGCCCGCCACCCCCTGGTGGAAGTCCTCGCACTCCGGATCGCGCTCCGCGATCTCCCGTCGCCACAGGATCACGTTGTACCCGCTGGCCATCACCCGATGCAGCGCGGCCGGCTCACCACCGCTGGCCGGCGTACGACAGAGCACCGGAACGGTGGCCTGATCCCGACCGATCAGCTCCGTCTGCTTGGGCAGCGAGCGCGCGCATCCGGCGTGACAGTCCAGTATGTCCGGGGTCATCCGGCCCATGTGCAGTTCGGTCCAGCGGTCGAGCCGCAGGGCCCGCATCTCCTCGCTGTCCTCGGCGCCGGGCGCCGGATCCGTGCACCGCACCACCACCGGGCGGCGCTCGCCCAACGTGGGCCCGTCGTGCGTCAGCCGCCACCGCTCCACCGGGAAGCCGAGCAGGGAGTACGGCACGGCGACATGCAACGGCACCGGACTGCGCGGCTCGTCGCCGCGCCGAAACGCCTCGGCCAGCGCGGCCCGCAGCGGCCCCGGCGGATCGCCGGGGCCGACCGCCCTGGAGTCCTCGGCGATCGCGGTGAGCTGGCCGTCGCCCCTGACGACACAGACCCGCCAGTCGTACCGGCCGCGCTCCCAGCCGTGCGGCGTGATCTCCAGCAGCGCATGCGCGTCCACCCCGTCGGCCCGCTCCGCCGGGAGGTCGAGCAGCTCCCACTCCATGTCCCAGGGCGGCTCGGGGCGCGGGCGCCGCCGCAGCAGGGCGGCGCGGTGCCGCAGCCGCTCGTCCTGCTCCTCGCGCAGCCCGATGCGCACCCGGCGCGGCAGGCCGGGCGCCTGCGCGGCCAGCCTGCGGACCCAGTCCAGCAGGCGCTCCTCGGCCCGCGCCGAGCCGGGGAAGGGACGCTCGTCGGTGGCCGCGCGGAGCGCGTAGTGCAGCACCGCCTCCAGCTCGGTGACGCCCCGTCTGAGGTCGTAGAGCAGGCCGAGGCCGTCCCGCCAGCCCCTGGGGGCGGGCAGCGTGCCCTCGTAGGGGCGGCCGCGCAGCTCGGCGACCAGCTCGCCCAGCCGTTTGGTGGAGACCGGCGGCGGCAGATCGGCCAACAGGCCGAGCAGTTCGACGCGTTGACCGGGCGAGAGGGCGCCAGGGACGCCGACGGACAGCTCGATCTGCGCGTCCGTCCAGGTGGTCTCGCCCGAGTCCACATCCCGGTGGCGCTCGGCGTGCAGCGTGTCATGGGCGTGCACCACGCGCTGATAGCCGTCGTCGGCAAGCGCGCCGACCGGGCCGACCGCGTCCGGGAGGCGGCGTAACTGGACGACCGAGGTGGCCAGCCCGCCGTCCCTGCCGTCCCTGCGGGCCTTGAGCACGCCGATCACCTCGCCGCGCTCCAGATCGACCAGCGGCCCGCCCGAGACGCCGGCCGGGAACTCGTCCTCGTTGCCGAGGCGGAGCAGCCCGTCCGCGCCCATCTGGCCCTTGATGGTGCAGCGGCCGCTCATGTCGACGAAGGAGCCGGCCACTTCGGCGAAGCCGAAGAAGGCGACCTCCTCCCGGGTGAAGACGCGGGCGGTGCGCTCCGTGAGCCAGACGCAGCCGGGGCCTTCCGGGCCCGGCGGCGGCGGATCGAGCAGCCGGACCAGCGCCAGATCGGGAGCCGGCCAGAACCCGCCGCCGGGCGGCGGCTCCTCGGGCTCGGCCCATTCCACCCGCCCGGCGACCGGGCGGTCCACACCTCTGAAGGTCAGCCCCACCTCGCGCCTCCCCTCCCGGCCGCCGTCCCCGCCCAGGGCCACATGGGCGCAGGTGAGCACCCACTCGGGGGCGACGAAGAACCCGCTGCCGCGCGGTGGCGGCGGCTCGCCCTCGGCATACCCGGTCGGCGGCGGATGGATGCGTACGGTGGCGGCGGCGACGAGCGGCGCCAGGGTCTCGAAGGGGTCCACGCCCGCCGGCCGTGCGCCCCCGGCGTCCCCCCATGTCACGTGGCGTCCCGGGACGGCCCGGCGACCGGCGGGCCCTGCCAGGTGAGGGTGACCGTGATGGCGCCCTTGGCCTCGCCCTCGGCGAGCAGGCCGACGACCTTGCCGGCCTTGGCGGTCAGCTCGATGCCGAAGCTCACGCTGACCTCGTCGGGGCGGGCGTCGCGCACCCCGTCGGCGACCGAGGCGGCGACGCCGCTGATCAGATCGCGGAAGCTCTCCAACTGGGCCACCGCGCGCTGGGCGATCCCCGTGTCCGAATAACTGGAGCCCGAATTACCGGGGCTTGAACCGCCGGGGCTTGAACCGCCGGAACCCGAATAGCCGGAGCGCGGCTGCTGTTCGGGCACCTGGGCCTGTTCGGCATCCGAGATCCTGGCCCATACCGGGGTGCCGTCCGGCAGGCTGACCCGGGTGACTTCGCTGCTCATGAGACCCCCGTCGCTCCTTGTGTGCAGGCAGGTTACCGGCCGCCACCGACAGTTGCCTATCCTGGACTTTCTTTCCGCTACCGTCCCGTAACCACGTCCCCTTCCCGGAGCTTGGAGCACGCCGTGTACTTCACCGACCGAGGCATCGAGGAACTCGCCCAGCGGCGCGGCGAGGAGGAGGTCAGCTTCGACTGGCTCGCCGAGCAGCTGCGCACCTTCGTGGATCTCAACCCGGACTTCGAGGTGCCGGTCGAGCGACTCGCCACCTGGCTGGCCCGGTTGGACGACGAGGACGACGAGTAGTCGGGAACGCGTGGTCCGCGGCCCCGGAGTTCGAGGGGGCGCGCGGTGGGGCGACACGCTCACACGTCGCGCGCGCCCGGCGCGCGCGAGTTGGGCGCGCAACGATCCGAACGTCGAGAGCGGCCCCGGCCCTTGACGCGAGCCACACGCGATATATCGTGTTCCTTGCGAATGCGATAGAGACGTGTGTCGTCGGCCGCCGGGCCGCGATTCGAGGGAGGCGCGATGGCGCGGAACAACGAGTGGTCCATCGCCGAGCCCCGCACGCTCTCCTTCGCGGAGGATCCGGTCCAGGTGCTTGAGGTCCGGGTGATGGGCGGCACGGTCAACGTGGTGGGCACGGACGAGCCCGCCGCCCGCCTGGAGATCTCGGCGGTCAACGGCCCACCGCTGCTGGTCAGCCTGTCGGGTGAGCGCCTGGTCGTGGGCTATCGCGATCTGCCGTGGCAGGGGTTCCTGCCCTGGCTCTCCCGTCGACGCGCCTCCCGGGAGGCGGTGATCTCCCTTTCCGTGCCGCGCGGTTGCCGGGTCACACTCGCCGCCGTCGGCGCCGAGATGATGATCAACGGCGTCTCCGGCCCCTGCGACGTCAACACGCTCACCGGGGACGTCACGCTGGTGGGGCTCGGCGGCCGGGTCTCCGTCGAGTCCGTCTCCGGGGCCGTCGCGGCCCAGTCGGTCACGGGGCCGCTGCGCTTCCATTCCGTCTCCGGAGATCTGACGGCCCTGGAGAGCGGCGGGCCCAGCCTCACGGCCGACTCCGTGAGCGGGAGTCTGGTGATCGATATCGCCGACGCCGCTCCGCCGCCCGATGTGCGGCTCGGCACGATCTCGGGCGAGTTGGCGCTGCGCGTCCCCGAGCAGACGAACGCCACGATCTCCGGGCACACGATCACGGGCGCGATCTCCTGTGCCATCCCGGGGATGCGAGTCGGCGGCTGGCGCGCCAGACAGCTCTCCGCCAGTCTCGGTTCCGGCGCCGGCTCGATCAGCTGCTCCTCCGTGTCGGGCCCCATCGTGTTGCTGCCGGGCCCGGCCGCCGAGGCGTCCCCGTCCGCCGAGGAGTCCGCCGCGGACGAGCCGCGAGTCGACCGTCCCACCACCGCCCGTAAGGATGTGTGAGATGCCTCCTGTCTTCGGTCACGGCCGGCTCCGCCTCTATCTGCTCAAGCTGCTGGCGGAGGCCCCGAGGCACGGCTACGAGGTGATCCGCCTGCTGGAGGAGCGCTTCCAGGGCCTCTACGCCCCGTCCGCCGGCACGGTCTACCCCCGGCTGGCCAAGTTGGCCTCCGAGGGCCTGGTCAGCCACACCGAGGAGGGCGGCCGGAAGATCTACTCGCTGACGCCCGACGGCCAGCGGGAGTTGGCCAACCGCCAGCACGAGCTGGCCGCGTTGGAGCGCGAGTTGGGAGAGTCGCTGGCCGCGCTGGCCGCCGGCATCCGCGAGGATGTCAGCGCCTCGGCCGAGGATCTCCGGGAGGAGGTCATGCGCGCCGCGGCCGCCGGTGCGCGCCACGGCGGAGGCCCGGGCCCCGACGGCCATCCGGACTGGCGGCGGCAGGCCCGATGGGCCAGGCAGGAGGCCAGGCGGGCGCGTTCCACGGCCCCGCCGGCGCCGGACGGGCCCGAGGGCCCCGAGGACGGCCCAGACGCGACCGGCCGGGAGCAGTTCGAGCAGGCCGCCCGCCGTATCCAGGAGCAGGTGCGCTCCCGGGCCGGCGCCGGCGACTGGCCCGGCGCGGTCCGCGCCGGATTCGACGGCCTCAGCGGCGAGTTGGGCAGCTGGAGCCGCTGGGTCGAGCCGCATATGCCCTGGCCCGGTGGCTGGTCCCAGCCGCCCGAGGAGGATGCGCCGCCCGGCGCCGAGGAGGCCGCTCCCGAGCAGGGAGGCGGCGATCAGCCGGCGGATCCGGCGCGGGCCCTGGAGCAGCTGCTGGACAGGTTCCGCGACGATGTGCGCGACGCCGCCCGCGACCATGGCGTCAGCCAGGAGCAGTTGCGGGAGGCACGCCGCCATATCTCGGTGGCCTCGGCCCATCTGGTGGCCATGCTGCGCTCTCCCCAGCCCTGACACCCGCCCCCCTCCTGCCCGCCGGCGTGAGCCGTCGGCCCCGAGCGACGGGGCCGCCGGCTCAGGGGGTCAGCACGATCTTCCCGAAGACGTCGCCGCGTTCGATCCGGCCCAGCGCCTCGCCGACCCGGTCCAGCGGCAGCGTCGAGTCGATCAGCGGACGCACCCCCTTGGCCTGGCAGAAGGACAACAGCGAGGCCAGCTCCTCCTTGCTCCCCATGGTGGAGCCCACCACCCGCAGCTCCAGGAAGAAGATGCGGTTCAGTTCGGCCTCCGGCAGGCTCTGCCCCGAGGTGGCGCCCGAGATGACCACGGTGCCGCCCGGCCGCAGCGAACGCACCGAGTGCCGCCAGGTGGCCGAGCCCACCGTCTCCAGCACGGCGTCCACCCGCCGGGGCAGCCGGGCCCCCGGCTCATAGGCGCCCTCGGCGCCCAGGGCCAGCGCCCGCTCCCGCTTGCCCTCGTCCCTGCTGGTGACCAGCATCCGCAGGCCCGCCGCCGTGCCCAGGATCACCGCGGCGGTGGCGACGCCACCGCCGGCGCCCTGCACCAACACGCTGTCCCCCGGCCGCACATCGGCCCGGCTGAAGAGCATCCGGTAGGCCGTCAACCACGCGGTCGGCAGGCAGGCGGCCTCCTCGAAGGACAGCTCGGGCGGCTTGGGCAGCAGATTCCACCGAGGCACCGTCACATACTCGGCGAACGTTCCCTGGTACTTCTCGGTCAGCAGCGTTCTGCGCTCGTCGGGCCCCACCCCGTGGCCGGAGTCCCCGATCACCGAGTGCAGCACCACCTCGTTCCCGTCCTCGTCGATGCCGGCCCCGTCGCAGCCCAGGATCATCGGCAACGCGCCCTCGCCCAGGCCCACCCCGCGCAGGGACCACAGGTCGTGGTGGTTGACCGAGGCCGCCTTCACCCGCACCCGCGCCCAGTTCGGCGCCACCTCGGGATCGGGCCGATCGCCGAGTCGCAGTCCGCTGAGCGGTCGGTCCCGGTCAAAATGGCTCACATATGCGGCGAACATGTCGCGCACGCTAGCCGGGTCGACGGCCCGGGGCCACCCCGCCCGCCGGGCCGCACCGTACAGAACCGCACGGTCCATTCCCGAAGCGGTCCTGAGGTGCAAAGATGATTCTTTTCGGGGAGGTTGACATGGGGACGCTGTTTCTTCGCCGGCTCAGCAGATGGCAGGCCGAGACGGAGCGCGAGCAGCTCGGTGATCTGCACGCCGCCTCGCGTGACGACATCCCGGGTGCGCCGCCGCCCGATCGGGCGGCCTTTCTCCGCCGCTTCGTCGATTTCGACGTGCAGCAGCCGGATTTCGACCTGGTGTTGGCGGGCGATCCACAACCGGCCGGCTACGCCTACGGTTTTGTCGCCGAGCAGTACGGCTCCTGGTGGCCCGGTTTCCGTGAGGAGCCACACGACCTGGAGCAACTGGCGGAGACCCGCCGGGTGTTCGTGGTCGCCGGGCTGATGGTGCATCCCCGGCGGCGGCGCCAGGGGCTGGCCGGGCGGCTGCTGCGCGAGTTGCTTTCCCGTGGCTCGGCGCCCGTGGCGTTGGCCCTGATCGAGCCGGACAATGTCGCGGGGCAGACGGCCGCGCAGTCCCTGGGGTGGAGCAAGTCCGGCCAGCTGACCCCGGTGGACGGCACCCCGTTGGGCGCCTGGACCATCCCGCTCAACGGCGGCTGACCCGAGCCACCGGCCGCAAACCACAGCGGCCCGCGCCACGACGGCGCGGGCCCGGGTCCCTGAGCCTCAGAGCACCTTGGAGAGGAAGGCGCGGGTGCGTTCCTCGCGGGGATCGGCCAGCACATCGCGCGGGGCGCCGGTCTCCACGACGGCGCCCTCGTCCATGAAGACCAGGCTGTCGCCGACCTCGCGGGCGAAGCCCATCTCATGGGTGACCACGATCATGGTCATGCCGGACTCGGCGAGCTGGCGCATCACGTCCAGCACCTCGCCGACCAGCTCCGGGTCGAGCGCCGAGGTGGGCTCGTCGAAGAGCATCAGCTTCGGCTCCATCGCCAACGCGCGGGCGATGGCCACCCGTTGCTGCTGTCCGCCGGAGAGCTGCGTCGGGTAGTTCAGCATCCGGTCGGCCAGGCCCACGCTGGTCAGCAACCGCTCGGCGCGTTCCCTGGCCTCCGCCCTCGGCACCCGTTTGACCTGGACGGGTGCCTCCATCACGTTCTCCAGGGCGGTCATATGCGGGAAGAGGTTGAACCGCTGGAAGACCATGCCGATATCGCGGCGCTGCTCTGCGACCTCGCGTTCCCGCATCTCGTAGAGCTTGTCGCCGCGCTGCCGGTAGCCCACCAGCTCGCCGTCCACCCAGAGCCGGCCGGCGTTGATCTTCTCCAGATGGTTGACGCAGCGCAGCAGGGTCGACTTGCCGGACCCCGAGGGGCCCACCACACAGCAGACCTCGCCGGAACTGACCTCAAGATCGATGCCCTTGAGCACCTCGACGGAGCCGAAGCGCTTGTGCACCCGCTCGGCCTTGACCATCGGACGGCCGGACGTCGACCGGTCGGGCGTCGCATCCTTGGACATCGCGTTCACCCTCCACTCGCATCGGAGCCGCCGGCGCGACCGGAGGGACCGGTGGGGCTCTTGGTGCGGAAGCTGGTCAGCTGGGTGCGCACCCGGTGCCAGGCGGTGGGCGACAACTCCTGTTGACTGCCCTTGGCGAAATGTCGTTCCAGGTAGTACTGACCGATGCTGAACACCGTGGTGAGCACCAGATACCAGGCGGTGACCACCAACAGCATTTCCATGACCGCGAGGTTTCGGGAACTGATGTTGGTGCCGGCGCGGAACAACTCGTTGTACTGGATCGCATAGACCAGCGACGAGGTCTTCAGCATGTTGATGAACTCGTTGCCGGTGGGCGGGATGATCACCCGCATCGCCTGGGGAAGCACGATCCGCCGCAGTGTCCGGCCGTTGTTCATCCCGAGCGCGTGCGCCGCCTCGGTCTGTCCCCGGTCCACGGACTGGATGCCGGCCCTGGCGATCTCCGCCATATAGGCGGCCTCGTTGAGGCCGAGGCCCAGCAGCGCGGCGAGGAACGGCGTCATGACGTCGTTCATCTCGTCCTTGTAGAACCCCAGGTTCACCGTGTCGAAGATGTACGACAGGTTGTACCAGAGGAACAGCTGGACCAGCACCGGAGTGCCCCGGAAGAACCAGATATAGCCCCAGGCCACGCCGGAGAGCACCGGGTTGGTCGAGAGCCGCATCACGGCCAGGATCACGCCGAGGACCACGCCGAGAAGCATGGAGAGCACGGTGATCCAGAGCGTCTTGCCGGCGCCCTCGACGATGGTGTCGTAGGTGAGGTACTCCCCCACCACATCCCAGTTGATCTTGGCCTGGACAAACGCCCACACCAGCGCGCCGAGCAGCGCCAACACCAGGACGGCGCCGATCCACCGTCCCCAGTGTCGTACCGGGATGGCGACGATGTCCTCGGGCGGTACCGAGCCCGCCGGCGCCTCCTTCGAGACGCCGGCCGGCGGTGACTCACGGAAGTCTGACACGAAGATCGCTCTCGCTGGCTGTCGCTGCTGACTGGCCCTACCGGATCATTCGCCGGCGTTGACGGTCGCCTCGTCGATCGCGCCGGCCTCCGCGTTCCACTCGGCCAGGATCTCGGCATAGGTGCCGTTGTCGATGATCTCCTGGACGGCGGCCTGGAGCGCGTCGCGCAGCTCGGGGTTGTCCTTGGCGACCGCGATGCCGTAGGGCGCGGCGTCGATCTGCTCGCCGACCACCTTGAACAGCCCGCCGTCGCCGGCTGTCAGCTCGTTGTAGAGCGCCACCGGGTAGTCGGTGATCACCGCGTCGGCGCGGCCGCTCTGGAGCGCGGCGATGGAGTCGCTGTCCACCTGGTTGATCAGCGGGTTGATCGCCTCGTCGCAGGACTCCTGCGCCGCCTCGACGACCGCCTCGTTGGCGGTGCCCTGCTGGGCCGCGACGTTGAGGCCGCAGAGGTCGGCCACGGACTCGATGCCGTGCGGGTCGTCCGCCGGGACCAGGATGGCGGAGCCGGCCTGGAAGTAGTTGACGAAGTCGGCGCCGCCCTCGGCGTCCTCGCTGACGCCCTGCTGACGCTCGGCGGTGTCCGTCATCGCGGACATGATCACATCGTGACGGCCGTTGTTCAGGCCCAGGATGAGGCCGTCGAAGGTGCCGTTCTCGAAGACGAAGTCGACCCCGAGCACCTCGCCGAGCGCGGCGCCGATGTCCGGGTCGATGCCGGCGATCTCGTCGTTCTCGTCGATGAACTCGATGGGCGCGTAGGCGATGTCCGAACCGACCTTGATCTCGCCGGCGTTCCGGATGCTCTCCGGCAGCAGGTCGAACAGTTCGCCGCCTTCCTCGGTCTCCTCGGCACCGTTCGAGGACTCCGAACCGCCGGACCCGCCGGAGTCGCCTCCGGCGTCGTCGGTCTGGTCACCACAGGCACCGAGCAGCAGAACGCCGGCGGCGGCGAGCGCACCTGCCGCGGCCAGACGAGAGCGGCGAGTGAGGCTGGCAGTCATGGCGTGGTCCTCCTGGGGCGGGAAACCGAGGGGGGTCGGGCACGCGTCTTCGAGTGTCGCGACGGAGTTCAGCGGTAGATGAGAGGACATCCTGCCATCCGAACGCGGAACTTCACCGGCCAGTAGATCAAGATCGGATAACGGACAACCGACACCGGAGAGCGGAAGTGGACAACTCGCGGGCCCGGCCGGTTCCTTGCGCGCCATTGAGAGATGCGTCACGCGCCCGCGCCACCGCAGGTCAGCGGAGGTGGCGCGCGTTCCGCCCCGTGCGCCGGGCACGCGCTCGGCGCACTCGGGGCACGGCTCGCCCGGACGCCGAACCCATTCGTCTCCCCACCCCTCCATCCGGTAGAACCGACCCTTACACCCCTCACCCGGGGCCTGGGCGTCTGTGCGAAGCGCCCGGCGTCCGCACCCTCCCCGTGCCGGCAGCCATGTGCCGGACGGGCAGCGGACGTGGTGCCGCCCGTGCTCCGACCGGAGAGCGGCCACCCGCGAACAGTCACGGTGCACCGCGTTGCCCCGCGGTATGCCGCATTGCACTGAACTGCGCCAAACTGCACCAAAAAAGAGGTTCTCAGCCAGTGGCTTCGGAGATCATCAACCCACGCGGTGAACTCACCCGCGACCAGCCCACCCACTCCCGGCCGGCCGAGCTGGCCGACGCCGGCATCGACCCGGTCTTCGCCCTGCACCGGGGCGGCAAGATGGCCGTGCTCGGCACCGTTCCGCTGCGCGACGCGGACGATCTCTCCCTCGCCTACACCCCCGGCGTCGCCCGGGTCTGCCAGGCGATCGCGGAGCGGCCCGAGTTGGTCGACGACTACACCTGGAAGTCGGGCACCGTCGCGGTGGTCACCGACGGCAGCGCGGTGCTCGGCCTGGGCGATATCGGGCCGGAGGCTTCGCTCCCGGTGATGGAGGGCAAGGCCATCCTGTTCAAGCAGTTCGGCGGCGTGGACGCGGTCCCGGTGGCGCTCGACTGCCGCGATCCCGACGAACTCGTGGAGACCGTCGCCCGGCTGGCACCGTCCTTCGGCGGCATCAACCTGGAGGACATCTCGGCCCCCCGCTGCTTCGAGATCGAGCGGCGCCTCCAGGAGCGCCTTGACATCCCGGTCTTCCACGACGACCAGCACGGCACCGCCGTGGTCACGCTGGCCGCGCTGCGCAACGCGGCCCGGCTCACCGGGCGCGAGCCGGCCGACCTGCGGGTGGTCATCTCCGGGGCGGGCGCGGCCGGGGTCGCCATCAGCCGCATCCTGCTGGGCGCCGGCGTCGGCGATGTGGTGGTCTGCGACCGGCGCGGCGTGGTCTCCGCCGACCGCACGGATCTGACGGACGTCAAACGGGAGTTGGCCGAGCTGACCAACCGGGAGGGGCGGACCGGTTCGCTGGCGGACGCGCTGGCCGGCGCCGACGTGTTCGTCGGGGTCAGCGGGGGCACCGTCCCCGAGTCGGCGGTGGCGACCATGGCCCCGGGCGCGTTCGTCTTCGCGATGGCCAACCCGGACCCGGAGGTCCACCCGGAGGTGGCCGCCCGGCACGCGGCGGTGGTGGCCACCGGGCGCAGCGACTTCCCCAACCAGATCAACAACGTGCTGGCGTTTCCCGGGATCTTCGCCGGCGCCCTCAGGGTGCGGGCCACCCGGATCACCGAGGGCATGAAGCTGGCCGCCGCCGAGGCCCTGGCCGCGGTGGTCGCCGACGAGCTGAGCCCCACCCGGGTGATCCCCTCGCCGTTCGACGAGCGGGTGGCGCCGGCCGTGGCCGCCGCCGTCGCCGAGGCGGCGCGCGCCGAGGGGGTCGCGCGGATCTGACCCGCCTCGTCCGTCCCCGGCCCGCGTGGGCCGGGGACGGGGACGCGGCCTCAGCGCAGGGCCAGCACCGTGGCGTCGTTCGGCGAGGCCCAGACCGGCCTGGCCTCGGCGAAGCCAGCCGTCCTGAGGGCGTCGACATGCCAGTCGACGGAGAACATCTGCCCGTCGGAGTGGTCGCCCTCGCTGGGGTCGCCGAAGATGCGGTAGCGCTCCGCCGTGGCGGCGGCCAGCTCGGGCGCCTCGGCGGCCGACCGCCACCACTGCGCCCAGTCGGCGCCGCCCTGCTCCTTCTCCCGCAGCTGCCTGGCCTCTTCGTGGGCCCTGACCGCCGCGTCGATCCGGGGCGTGTGCGGGTACGGCATATGGTCGGCGTTGAGGAAGACGCCGCCGGGGCGCACCAGTTGGGCCAGCCGGCCGTAGAGCGCGCGGAGCGCGTCCTCGCGCAGCCAGTGCAGCGCGGTCGCGGTCAGCACCGCGTCATAGGAGGGGTGCGGGAGCGCGGCCGTCCAGTCGGGGTCGGTGAGGTCGGCCCTGACGAACCCGGCCCTGGGGTGGTCGGCGAAGGTGCCCCTGGCGATGGTCAGCAGCGCGGGGTCGAGATCGACGCCCGTGCTGACCGCCTCGGGGAACCGCCGCAGCGCCCTGGCGCTGATGCTGCCGGTGCCGCAGGCGAGATCGAGCACCCGGGGCCGGTCCCCGACGACGGCCTCGACCGCGTCGAGCATCACCCGGAACCGCTCCTCCCGATCCGGCAGGTACCACTCCTGCTGATCGTCCCAACTCTGCTGCCAAACAGACCAGTCCGTCATGTCCGCTCCCTGGGCTCGGTGTCGGTCGAGAAGACGCGAGAGCCACCAGTAAGGGCCGATATCCGGAGCAGCCCATTACTATGGCCCGTGCCGACTATAAGCCGCGCCGGTAAGGAATCACAATGGAGTTGACCTATTACGCGGACTTCGCCGTACGCCTGGTGAACACGGAGGAGCCGCAGCGCGGCACCGACTCCCTCACCTCGGTCGACGCCGTCCGCGCGCTCTTCGGCGAGGCGCAGCACGCGGCCCGCCGGGCGGGCGAGGGCGATGTGACCCGGCTACGCGGCGTCCGCGGCCGGCTGCGCGCCGTCTTCACCGCCGCGCACGAGGGCGAGGAGACGCGCGCCGTCGACCTGCTCAACGCCCTGCTGCTCGAATACCCGGCCAGCCCGCAGATCTCGGGACACGACTATCTCGACGACGCCGGCCGCCCCCGCTGGCACCTCCACCTGGCCGAGCACCCGTCGAACGCCACAGCCGGCTATGCCGCCATCGCCTGCATGGGCCTCGCGTTCCAGCTCACCGACCTGGGGGTGAACCGGCTCGGCATCTGCGAGGCCGCGCCCTGCCGCAATGCCTATATCGACACATCGACCAATCGTTCCAAGCGCTACTGCACCGACCGCTGCGCCACCCGCGCCAATGTCGCCGCCTATCGGGCGCGCAAACGCCGGGAGCGCGCGGAGAGCGGACGCACGGCGGACGGCAGCCTGCCCAGCGCGCCCACCCAGGAGCCGACCCGCCCCGCGGAACCGGCCGGCGCCGGCGCCTCGACCAGACCCGGGACCCCGGGCGCGCCGGCGGCGTCGGCCGGGGACACCTGACCCAGCGGCGAGCGCAGCCGCACCAGCGCCCTGGCCACCAACAGCCCGTCCGGCACCACGCCGAACTCCCGACTGTCGTTGGTGACCGCGCCGTTGTCGCCCTGCACCCACCACCCCTCGTCCCGCCGCTCCACCGCGCGCTTCACGATCAGCAGATCGTGCTGGAACGGGTGGCGCAGCACCACCACATGCCCGGGACGCACCCTGGCACCGTAGGCGAGCAGCAACTGGTCACCCGGACGCAGGGTGGGCAGCATCGAGGGGTTGTAGACTTCGGCCAGCCCAAACCTCATCGCACCCTCACTTGTCGTCCATGAGCCATCGTGCCCGGAACGTCCGTTGATCGCATGCGGGCACCTCGGACCGGCCCGCCCTCCCGAACGGAGCCGGCAGGCCGGGACCATCCTCCCGCCCCCGCCACCATGCTCCGCCTCAGGGCCCGCCATGGCATTGGACTTTCGGCCTAAGCCTCCGCCGAGGCCCCGGGTCGACGGAGAAAACCGGCCCTGTACGGAGTAACCTCGCCGGTGAGAAGACGATCACGAGGAAGGACAGCTCTATGCTCTCCCGCCTGTTCGCCCCGAAGGTCAAGGTCAGCGCGCACTGCGACCTTCCGTGTGGCGTGTACGACCCGGCCCAGGCCCGTATCGAGGCCGAGTCCGTCAAGGCCGTCCAGGAGAAGTACCAAGCCAACGACGACCCGCACTTCCGTGCCCGGGCCACCGTCATCAAGGAGGAGCGCGCCGAGCTGGCGAAGCATCACGTGTCGGTGCTGTGGAGCGACTACTTCAAGCCGCCGCACTTCGAGAAGTACCCCGAGCTGCACCAGCTGGTCAACGACACCCTCAAGGCCCTGAGCGCCGCCAAGGGTTCGACCGACCCGGCCACCGGCCAGAAGGCGCTGGACTACATCGCCCAGATCGACAAGATCTTCTGGGAGACCAAGAAGGCCTGACGTCCCGTCCGGACGTCCGTTCCTCCCGCACCCGGATCGCGGCCCGCCCCACCCGGCGGCCACGGCGGTCCGGGTGCGGTCCTGTGTACGGCGCTCTCCCCCCTTGGCCGCCCCCGGTCCGGTGGCGGAGGATGCCCCTGGCCACCAGCGCCCGGTCACCGGGCGCCCGAGGAAGGGGAGATGGGCGTGCGCGTGGGCACGGAGGAGCGGATCGCCGACGAGATCCTGATCGTCGGCGCCGGCGTGGTGGGAGCCTCGGTCGCCTACCACCTCACCCGGTCGGGACACCGACGGGTGACGGTCCTCGACGCCCGTGACCGCGCCCGGCTGCCGGGATCGACCGGACTGGCGCCCGGCTTCGTCGGCCAACTCAGCGCCACCCCCGAGCTGACGGTGCTGGCCAGGGACAGCGTCGCCACCTACCGCACGCTCGCCGGGACCACGCCCGAGCCGGTCTTCCACCAGGTCGGCTGCCTGGAGGTCGCCACCGACCCGGCCCGCCTGGAGCAGGCCCACCGGGACGTCGAGCAGGGCACGCGGGCCGGGCTGCCCGCCCGGGTCCTCGGCCCCGCCGAAGCGGCCGCGCTCGCCCCCGCGCTGGTCGACGCCGACCGCGCCCTGGGCGCGCTGTATCTCCCCACCGACGGCGCCGCCGACCCGGCCGCGCTCACCCACGCCCTCGTCGAGGCCGCGACAAACGGCGGGGCGCGTTTCCGCTTCGACACGCCGGTGCGCGCGCTGGAGATCGAGAACGGCCGGGTGGTGGGCGTGCGCGCCGGCGCGGACGGCGAACTGCTGCGCGCCGGCCGGACCGTGCTGGCCACCGGGATCTGGGGACCGGTACTGGCCGCGCGGGCCGGCGCCCGGCTGCCCATGGTGGCCGTCCAACACCCCTACCTCTACACCGCCGAACTGCCGGGCCTCGACGACACCCCCATCGACGGGCCGATCGTCCGCTACCCGGACCACGCCGTCTACACCCGCCGCCACGGCCGCCGCTACGGACTGGGCTCCTACGCCCACCAACCGCTCCCGCTGACCCCGTCCGCCACCCTCGGCTCGGCCGAACTCCCCTTCCGCGAAACGGACTTCGGCACCGCCCTGGCCGAGGCCACCGCCCTGGTGCCGGCCTTCCGCACGGCCCCGCGGGGACGCCGCCTCAACGGGGCGTTCGCCCTGACGCCCGACGAACTCCCGCTGGTGGGGCCGGCCCCGGGAGTGGCCGGGCTCTGGTGCGCCGAGGCGTCCTGGGTCACCCACGCCGCCGGGGTCGGCCGCCAGCTGGCCGACCAACTCCTGTCCGGCGGCGCTCCGTTGGTCGACCCCGAACGGCTGGCCCCGGACCGCTTCGCCGACTGGAGCGACGAACGGATCAGCTCGACGGCCCTCGGCCACTACCGGGGCATCTACGACGCGCACTGACCCGGTCCGCCGGACCGTTCGGAGAACGACGGCCGACTCCGGGGCCGCCCGGTGCCGGCGCCGGCCAGGCCGAGCAGCCCCAGGGGCGGCGTGGGCCCCGGGTGGAGCACGCCAAGACGCCTGGTCGCGCGGGTCAGCGCGACATAGAGATCGCCCAGGCCGCGCGGCGCCTCGGCGACCATCCGCTCGGGATCGACCACCAACACCGCGTCGAACTCAAGCCCCTTGGCGGTCCCGGGGTCCAACGCGACGATCCGCTCGCCGCGCCCAAGGCCGGCGACCGCCGCCTCGGCAGCGCCACGCAGCGACCCGGGCACCAGCACGGCGACCCGCCCCTCCGGCAGCGCCTCGCACTCGACGGCCGCGAGCCGCGCCGCCTCGGCGGCGAGCCCGGCCGGCGAGGCGTCCGCCGCGCGGCGCCACCAGGGCCGCACGCCGCCCTCCCGCACCGCGCGCGGCGCCCGCCGCGACGGGTCGATCCGGCCCAGGACCTCGGCCGCGACCTCCGCGATCTCGGTCGGCAGCCGGTAGTTGACGGTCAGCTCCGCCAGCCGCCAACGACCGCCCACATGGGGCCGCAGCACCTCGTCCCAGGACGGCGCGCCCCCCGGGTCACCGGTCTGCGCGATATCGCCGACCAGCGTCATCGACCGGGCGGGACAGCGGCGCATCAGCAGCCGCCAGGCCATCGGGGACAGCTCCTGCGCCTCGTCCACCACCACATGCCCGAAGGCCCAGGTGCGGTCGGCCGCGGCGCGCAGCGCCGGGGTGCGGTGGTCCGTGTCGGCCTGCCGTTCGGCCAGCGCCTCGGCGTCCAACAGATCCCAGGCGGCGAGCTGTTCGGACTCCTCCCCGTCGTCGACGTCGACCGTCCGCGAGCCGTAGCCGACCTCAAGCGCCTCCCCGGCCAGCCGCAGCGCGTGGGCCCGCTCCTCGTCCTCGGGGCCCGGCCGGGGCTCGGGGAGCGGGCCGAGGAGCTCCGCCGCCTCGTCCAGCAGCGGCACGTCCGCCGCCGTCCAGCCGTCGGGTGCCTCGGGCCGGTGCAGCGCACGGCGCTCCGCCCCGGTCAGCCCGGGCGCGGCCACCGCCAGCCGGTCCGGTGAGCCGAGGAGGCCGGCCAGCAGCGTCATCGGGGTGAGCGCGGGCCACAGCTCGTCCAGGGCCGCCCGCACCCCCGGCTCGGCGGCCAGCTCGGCGCGGATGCCGGCGATGTCCTCCGCGCCCAACAGCGGGGTACCGTCCAGCACATCGGTGCCGAAGTCCGCCACCACCCGTTCGGTCAGGGCGTCCACCAGCAGTTCCGCGAAAACGGCCCTGGCCTGGTTGTGCGGCAGCCCGCTCTCCCTGGCCGCGCGCCTGAGCGCGGCGCAGGCGCCCGGGGCCAGCCGGACCGGCCGGCCGTCGACCTCGACCGTCCAACCGTCCTCCGGCGCCCGCTGACGGTCGGCGACGGCGCGCTCCAGCACCCCGACCATGGACCGCCGCCCCTTGAGCACCGCGCCGTCCCTGGACTCCGCGCGCCGGGGGCGCACGCCGGGGTAGAGCTGGTCGACGGTGGCCAGCAGCACCCCGGTCTCGCCCAGCGAGGGCAGCACATCGCCGATATAGCGCAGGAACGTCGGGTTGGGGCCGACCACCAACACCACGCTTCTGGCCAGCTGTTCGCGCCGGGTGTAGAGGAGGTACGCGGCCCGGTGGAGCGCGACGGCGGTCTTCCCGGTGCCGGGGCCGCCCTGCACCACCAGCACCCCTCGGTGGTGGGCGCGGATGATCTCGTCCTGCTCGGCCTGGATGGTGGCGACGATATCGCCCATCCGATCCGTCCTGGCCGCGTCGAGCGCGTCCAGCAGCGCGGAATCCCCGCTCACCTCCGCATTGCCGGCGAACTCCTCGTCCCAGACCCCGACGACCTTTCGCCCCCGGGACCGGATATGCCGACGTCGACGCACGTCCAACGGATTGAGCGCGGTCGCCACATAGAACGGACGGGCCGCCGGCGCCCGCCAGTCGATGAGCAACGGGTCATACGTTCCGTCCGTCTCCCGCAGCCCCAGCCGTCCGATATAGCGGCGCTCCTCGGCCCGCATATCGAGCCGGCCGAAGCACAGACCGCTCTCCACACCGTCGAGCCGCGCCAGCTCACGGGCCAACTCCCGGGCGGCGACATCGCGTTCGGCCAACCCCTGATGGCCGAGCCCGGTGCTGGCCAGGGTCGCGTCCAGCCGGCGCGCCACCTGCTCGCGCAGCGCGTCGAGCCGGTCGTACAGGGCATTCACATAGCCCCGCTCGCCCCGCAGTTCCCCGTCGAGTTCCCCTTTTTCCGCGCGACTTGACATCGCTTTCCTCTTCTCGCTAAAATTAGCTTGTGAGTTGACTCGCCAATCCCCTTCAGGCGCATCAAACCCACCAATATAGCGAGTAATTGGCCGCCCTTTCAAGGCGCGGCTTTTTCTTTTTTCGCGCCCCTGTCCGACCACACGCCGTGCCACCCGGCGGAAAAAACCGCTGCGGTACGGCCCGGCACGCTGGCTAGGCTGCCGGCATGTCCCCAGCGCTGCCCCCCGCCGCCCAGTCCATGACCATGCTCGCCGCCGCGGTTCTGGTGCACGATCCGGCGACCGACCGCGTGCTGCTGCTGCGTCGTGGCCCGGCGGCCAAGTTCGCGCCGGGAAAGTGGGATCTGCCGGTCGGCAAGAGCGACCCGGGTGAGCCGGTGACCACCACCGCCGTGCGGGAGTTGCACGAGGAGACCGGGGTGGTCGTGAAGGAGTCGGCGCTCCGGCTGGCCCATGTGCTGCACGCGGCGCGCGGCGTCGAGGCGCCCAACGGCTTTGTCACGATGGTGTTCCGGACCGAGGAGTGGAGCGGCGAACCGCGCAACGTCGAACCGACCAAGCACTCCGAGGTGCGCTGGGTGGCTGTCGACGCCCTGCCGACGAACGACACGGAGATGGTCTTCGGCGGCGAGCGCCTGGTGGAACGCTGCCTGAGCGGCACGGTCGACCTGACCCTCCTCGGCTGGTCGTGACGCATGGGGCCCAGGGGGCAGTACGATCAACGACCATCGCGGTGATCACGCACAACATCTGTCGTGGACACGGGATTTGACGCCCCCCCACCGGGCACAGTAAGCACTGAGTGCATTACGATGAGTAATACCGCTGAGGTGGTCGGGTCGGTCGGCCACATCCCGGGCCAGGCGACAGCGCGCTGTGGATCGCGGTAGCGTCGCAGGGCGGTCAGGGCACCTCGGTGGTGCCCTGGAGCGCTTACGAACTGTGAGTCTCTGTGGAGGTGAGGGTGTCCCAATTCCCAGGTGAGCCCGGATCGCAGGACTTCGTCGAAGTCCGGCTACCGGCCGCGGGTGCGTATCTGTCGGTGCTGCGGACGGCCACGGCCGGGCTGGCGGCCCGACTGGACTTCACCCTCGACGAGATCGAGGATCTGCGCATCGCGGTGGACGAGGCGTGCGCCATCCTGCTCCAGCAGGCCATCCACGGCAGCGTGCTCGACTGCGTCTTCACGCTGGTCGGGGACGCGCTGCGGGTCACGGTCTCCGCCCCGACCACGGAGGGGCACGCGCCGGAGCGCGACACCTTCGCCTGGACAGTGCTCACCGCGCTCGCCGGCGAAGTCGAATCGACCGTCGCCGAGGACAAGACGGTCAGCATCAGCCTGCACAAGAAGCGCGGCGCCGCCCCCGGAGCGCCGTGACCGGCGCCCAGGGGCCGCCACGGGACGAGGGGGCCGAGGTGAACGAGGTGGATCAGACAACGCGCACGGCGGCGCACCAACAGCCGGCCGACGCGGCCATTCCCGGGCAGTCCGAGCCGACGATCCGGCGGCGCGGAGCCGACCACACCCAGACGCGACGCCGGCTGTCGCCCGATCCGCAGGACCGCAGCGCCGCCCGGGCCCTCTTCGTCCAGCTGCGCGAGCTGCCCGAAGGTTCGGCGGCCAAGGCGGAGTTGCGGGACACCCTGGTGCGGATGCACCTGCCGCTGGTGGAGCATCTCGCGCGCCGCTTCAGGAACCGCGGCGAGCCGCTGGACGACCTCACGCAGGTCGCCACCATCGGCCTGATCAAGTCCGTCGACCGCTTCGACCCGGAGCGCGGCGTGGAGTTCTCCACCTACGCGACGCCCACCGTGGTCGGCGAGATCAAACGCCACTTCCGGGACAAGGGCTGGGCCGTGCGGGTCCCCCGCCGGCTGCAGGAGCTGCGGCTCTCGCTGAGCCAGGCCACCGCCGAGCTGTCCCAACAGCACGGCAGGGCCCCCACGGTGCACGAGCTGGCCCAGCGGCTGAACATCTCGGAAGAGGACGTGCTGGAGGGCCTGGAGTCGGCCAACGCATACAGCACGCTCTCCCTCGACGTCCCGGACACCGACGACGAGTCGCCGGCCGTCGCGGACACGCTGGGCGCCGAGGACGACGCGCTGGAGGGCGTGGAGTACCGCGAATCGCTCAAGCCCCTGCTGGAGGAGCTGCCGCCCCGGGAGAAGAAGATCCTGCTGCTGCGCTTCTTCGGCAACATGACCCAGTCGCAGATCGCCCAGGAGGTGGGCATCTCGCAGATGCACGTCTCGCGGCTGCTGGCCCGCACGCTGGCCCAGCTCCGGGAGAAGTTGCTCGTCGAGGAGTGAACGGCCCGGGCGTCCCCTCGGACGGTCGCCCGCCGGGCTCAGGCCCGCTCGGGGCCCACGCCGAGCGCCTCGGTGGCCGTGGGACTGAGCAGACAGCCGAGCACCACGGCCACCGAGCCCGCCAGGCCCAGCGCCGCGACCACCCAGACGCCTCCGCTGCCCAGCAGCGTGAAGGCGATCGGCACCCCTATCAACTGCGTCATCACGGCCGGGCCCCGGCTCCAGCGCCGCAGCCGCCACAGCCCGTGCCCCGCCATCAGCGGCAGCCCGGCGAGCGCCAGCAGGGTCAGCCCGCCGGCCACCGCCTGGGCGAGATCACCCGACTCCCCGCCGACGGCGAACACCAGCAGCAGCACGGCGACCCCGGCCAGCGCCGCCCCCTGCGCGCCGCACAGCACGGCCGCCAGCGCGATCCGACGCGGCCGGTCGGCCTCCATCCGCTCCGCTTCCCGCGGGCTCTTCTCGCTCACCCGGCCAGGGTATAAGGCACCACCCCGGCACCGACGCGCCTGACCTGGGTACCCTGCCACCATGCGCGCACTTCTCGTGGTCAACCCGGTAGCCACCACCACCAGTGCGCGGACCCGTGACGTGCTCAGCCATGCGCTGGCCAGCGACCTCAAGCTCGATGTCGCCGCCACCGAGTACCGGGGCCACGCCCGGCGGCTCGCCCGACAGGCCGCGGAGTCCGGCACCACGGACGTGGTGATCGCGCTCGGCGGGGACGGCACGGTCAACGAGGTGGTCAACGGGCTGCTGCACAACGGCCCCGACCCCGGCGGCGAGTTGCCCCGGCTGGCGGTGGTGCCGGGCGGCTCCACCAATGTCTTCGCCCGCGCCCTCGGGCTCCCCAACGACGCCGTGGAGGCCACCGGCGCGCTGCTCGACGCCCTGCACGCCCGCTCCGAACGCACCATCGGCCTGGGCCTGGCCACCGGCACCCCGGGCACCCCGGACGCCGAGGTGCCGAGCCGCTGGTTCACCTTCTGCGCCGGCTACGGCTTCGACGCGGGGGTGATCGGCCGGGTGGAGGGACAACGGGAGCGGGGCAAACGTTCCACCCACGCGCTCTATGTGCGGCAGGCGATGCGGCACTTCCTCGGCGACCGGCGGCGCACCCACGGCACCATCTCGTTGACCCGGCCCGGCGAAGAGGCCGTCGAGGGGCTGGTGTTGTCGATAATCTGCAATACGGCGCCCTGGACCTTTCTGGGGAACCGACCGATGTACGCCGCGCCGCGCGCCTCGTTCGACACGGGGCTCGACCTGCTCGGTCTCTCCCGCCTCTCCTCCGCCGCCGTCACGCGCTACGGGACCCAACTGCTGCGCTCCAGCCCGGACCGAGGCCCACATGGCCGACATGTGGTGTCGTTGCATGACGAAACGGAGTTCACCTTGCAATCGCAGGTGCCACTGCCGTTTCAGCTTGATGGTGACCACCTGGGACTGCGAAACAGCGTCTCCTTCACAGGCGTGCGCCGTGCACTGCGTGTGATTGTGTGAGCAGAACTGCGAAAACTCCTTCTAGTCGAACGTTTAGCGCAGACTCCACCCAAGGGAATTAGGGTTGTGAGCTAGGCGACACCAAGGATTCAAAAAAAACTTGTCGGAAGGGGTTGTATCCGTCGCCGAGGTTTGCGAACCTCTTCATGGCGATCGGGACGGCCAAGCCCTTGGCCCCCTTGAGAGCCCGAATCCTCCCCTCCCATCCTGCGGGATCGCGGTGAGGGGCTTCACTCTGAGCGACGTCCAATCGACGGCCCGTTCCTTGTGTGGGGATTCGTGAAAGCGTTCACATTCACAAGCAATGTAACTGCAACGTGCAGGAGATGGAGCAGACATGGACTGGCGTCACAGCGCCGTTTGCCGCGAGGAAGACCCCGAGCTGTTCTTCCCCATCGGCAACACCGGTCCCGCGCTGCTGCAGATCGAGGAAGCCAAGGCCGTCTGCCGCCGCTGCCCCGTGATGGAGCAGTGCCTGCAGTGGGCTCTGGAGTCCGGCCAGGACTCCGGCGTCTGGGGCGGCATGAGCGAGGACGAGCGCCGCGCCATGAAGCGCCGCGCCGCCCGCAACCGAGCGCGCAAGGCGACCGCCTGACCCAGGCCGACGCCGCCGCCCCTTCGCTGCCCCGAGCCGCAGCACCCGCACCGACCGAGGTGCACATCGCGTAGAACGTGATGAGCCCCGGCACCAGGCCGAAAGGCCAGGCGCCGGGGCTCAGTGCTGTGCGCAGCAGGGCCGTTCCTACGGGAGTTGACGGCTCGTCAACTCCCGTACCGGATTTCCCCCTTCAGCGCTTCTCGGGTTGGAGTGGAACGTCCAGGACCACCCGGGTGCCGCCGCCGTCGGCGGGGAACATGTCGAACCGGCCGCCCAACTCGCCCTCCACCAGGGTGCGGACGATCTGCAGCCCGAGGTTCCCGCCGCCGCGCGGGTCGAAGCCCGCCGGCAGCCCCCGCCCGTTGTCCTGCACGGTGACCAGCAGCCGATGCGTGGAACGGGTGGCGTCGGCGCGCGTCGCGGCCACATCGATCGTGCCCCGCTCCCCCGGGCCGAAGGCGTGCTCAAGGGCGTTCTGCAGCACCTCGGTGAGCACCATGGAGAGCGGCGTCGCCGTCTCCGCGTCCAGAATCCCGAACCGGCCGGTGCGCCGCCCCACCACCCGGCCGTCCGGGGAGAGTTCGGCAACCATCGCGATCACCCGGTCGGCGATCTCGTCGAACTCCACCCGCTCGTCGAGGTTCTGCGAAAGCGTCTCGTGCACGATGGCGATCGAACCGACCCGGCGAACCGCCTCCTCCAACGCGGCCCTGGCGCTGGAGTCGCCGGCGGCGCCGATCCGTCGAGCCTGCAGGCGCAGCAGCGCGGCCACGGTCTGCAGATTGTTCTTCACCCGATGGTGAATCTCGCGGATTGTCGCGTCCTTGGTAATCAACTCGCGTTCTCTGCGGCGCAATTCCGTCACATCGCGGAGCAGTATCAACGAGCCGATACGTTCCCCCTTGGGTTTGAGGGGAATGGCGCGCAGCTGGATCACGCAGTCGGCGCCCTCGATCTCCGCCTCCCGAGGCGCCCAGCCGCTGGCGAGCTTGACCAGGGACTCGTCGACGGGGCCACGGGTGGGCGCCAGTTCGGCCGTGGTGGGGCCCAGCGGAAGGCCGACCAGATCGGTGGCCAGGCCCAACCGGTGGTAGGCGGAGAGCGCGTTGGGGCTCGCGTACTGCACCACGCCCTCGGCGTCCAGCCGGATGAACCCGTCCCCGACCCGGGGCGCCCGGTCCATCCCCACCTGCTGGCCGGGGAACGGGAAGGCCCCGCCGGCGATCATCTGGGCCAGGTCGGAGGCGCTCTGCAGATAGGTGAGCTCCAGCCGGCTGGGCGTCCGCACGGTCAGCAGGTTGGTGTTGCGCGCGATCACGCCGAGCACCTGGCCCTCCCGCCGCACCGGGATGGACTCCACCCGCACCGGGACCTCCTCGCGCCACTCGGGATCGCCCTCGCGCACGATCCGCCCCTCGTCCAGGGCGACATCGAGCAGCGGCCGGCGGCCCCGGGGGACCAGATGACCGATCATGTCGTCCTGGTAGGAGGTGGGCCCGGTGTTGGGCCGCATCTGCGCCACGGAGACGAAGCGGGTGCCGTCCTCGGTGGGGAGCCACAGCACCAGATCGGCGAAGGAGAGGTCGGAGAGCAGCTGCCATTCGGAGACCAGGAGATGGAGCCATTCCAGGTCCCCGGTTCCCAGGGCGGTGTGCTGGCGTACGAGGTCGTTCATGGAGGGCACACTCGGAGCTTACCGGCGAGCGTCTTGCGACGGTCCGGATGCTCCTTGTGATCAAGTTGTGACGGGGAACGGCGAAACCAAGCAGGAAGTCCGTTCAGAGCATGGACACATGAGACGAGCCCGGTCCAGAATGGGAGGGACCAACACAGTCTTCTGCTCTCCCCGCACAGGAGAGCAGAGCGGGGCCCGGCGCTTTCTGCCCTGACGGCGCCCCGGGCCCGAAATCGCTCCGGGCTGCGGTGCCAAGAGGGTTGAGGGTCCCTCTTCGGTGCCGCGGCCCGTGGGTGTTTTCCGGGGCTTTTTCCTCGGACCTTTCCCCGGACTTTCCGCCTCTCTTCCCCGGCCCTTCAGGCCCTGGGGCGGTGGCCGCCCCCTCGCGGGGATCCCGACCGCTCAGGGGACCTCGATCACCGGTCCGTCGAACTCCTCGGGCCAGGCGCGCAGCGCGGCCTCGGCCACCACCGCCAACTCGGCCGCCGTGGCGCCGTCCCGCGCCTGCTGGCTCATGCCCTGGATCACCGCGCTGGTGAAGCGGGCCAGCCCCTCGGCGTCGGCCGTCGCCGGCAGCACACCGGCGGCGATATCCATCCGCACCCGATCACGCACCGCCTGGAAGTTGCCCCGCCTGATCACCCGCAGCTCCTCCGCGACCTCCCGCGCGGAATCCGCGTAGTTGGTGACGGCGGAGACCACGAGACAGCCGGCCGGCCGCCCCTGCCTGGTGTATTCGACGGCGGCCTCGCGCAGCACCCTGGCCACCCCGCGGCGGGCGGTGGGCTCCTCCGCCAGGGCGCGGCCGATGAAGGAGCCGTAGCGCTCGACATAGAACGCCACCACCTCCTCGAAGAGGCTGCGCTTGTCGCCGAAGGCGGCATAGAGGCTCGGCGCCCCGATGCCCATGGCCGCCGTGAGATCGGCGATCGACGTGGCCTCGTAGCCGTGCTCCCAGAAGGCGTGGGTGGCCTGCTCCAGCGCCGTGTCGCGGTCAAAGGAACGGGGGCGTCCACGCGAACGAGTGACCATGGCCGCCATTCTATAGCGCTCGCTCAAGAAATGGTGCTACGGTTCCTTCTGTAACGATCGCTAGCTAATTCCGCGGGGCGCCCTGAGGGGGGTTCTGTGGGGAGGGGTGTGCCACGCATGAGCACGCTGAAGAACAAGACGGCCCTGGTCACCGGCGGCAGCCGGGGCATCGGGCGGGCTATCGCCGAGCGGCTGGCGGCGGACGGGGCCCGCGTCGGGGTGCACTACGGCGAGCGGGAGGATGCCGCGAAGGAGACGGTCGCGGCCATCGAGCGGGCGGGCGGCAGCGCCTTCGCCCTGCGCGCCAGGCTGGGCGAGCCGGGCGATGCCGAGGCGCTCTGGGCGGCGTTCGACGAACAGGCCGACGGCCTGGACATCCTGGTGAACAACGCGGGCGTCGGCACCGCCGTCGACTTCGCCGGCACCTCGCCCGAGGAGTTCGACCGCTTGCACGCGGTCAATGTCAGGGCGCCGTTCTTCATCACCCGGCTGGGGCTCGGCCGGCTGCGGGACGGGGGCCGGGTCATCAATCTCTCCTCGGGCCTCTCGCATCGCCCGGGCATGATGCCGGCCATCCTCGCCTACTCGATGACCAAGGCCTCGGTGGACGCCTTCACCACGGCCCTCGCCAAGGAGCTGGGGCCGCGCGGGATCACGGTCAACGCGCTGGCCCCCGGCATCGTGGAGACGGAGATGAACGCCGGGCTCGGGCTGTCGGATCCGGAGCGCAGGGCGGCCATCGCCTCGATGTCCCCACTGGGCGAGGTGGGGCAGCCCTCACACATAGCGGATGTCGCCGGGTTCCTCGCCTCGGACGACGCCCGATGGGTCACCGGTCAGTGGCTGGACGCCACCGGCGGGGCGCTGCTCTGAGGCGGCGGGAGCGCTCAGCGCGTCTCGGTCACCTTGGCCAGCGCCCGGGGGGCGTCGGGGTCCTGGCCCCTGGCGCGGGTCACCTCGTAGGCCAGCAGTTGCAGGGGGATGATCTCCAGGATCGGCTGAAGTTCCTCGGCCAGTTGCTCGGTGGGCAGCGCGAAGCCGGCCGATGCCCGGGCGACGGCGCTTTCCGGGCCCACCACCATCAGGTCGGCGCCCCGGTCCTGGAGCCGGTCCAACACGGGGCGCAGGGCCTCGCCGCCCCGGCCTCCCGTCACGATGGCGATCACCGGGGACACGTTGTCCACCATCGCCAGCGGGCCGTGGAGGAGATCGGCTCCCGAGTAGGCGAGCGCGGGGATATAGCTGGTCTCCATCAGCTTGAGGGCCGCTTCCCTCGCCGTCGGATAGCCGTAGCCGCGTGAGGTGAGGACCATGCGCTCGGCGAAGCGGTACCGCCCGGCGAGCTGCCGCACCTCGTCCTGGCGGGCCAGGACCCGCTCGGCCAGCTCGGGCAGGGCCCGGGCGGTGGCGACGCCGTCCTCGCCCCGGAGGCTGGCGACAAAGAGATAAAGCGCCAGCAGCTCGGCGGTGTAGGTCTTGGTGGCGGGCAGCGCCTCCTCGGGCCCCGCCAACACATCGATGGCGAACTCGCATGCCTCCGCCAGCGGCGAGTCGGGGTTGTTGGTCACCGCCAGGGTGATGGCCCCGCCCTCCCGGGCGGCGGTGGTGGAGGCCACCAGATCGGGTGAGCCGCCGGACTGGCTCACGGCGATCACCAGGCAGTCCGTCAGGTCCGGCTTGGCCTCGTAGGCGGTCGTCGTGGACATGGAGGTGAGACCACAGGGCAGACCCAGCTGGATCTCCAGCAGGTACTTGGCGTAGTAGGCCGCGTTGTCGGAGGTGCCCCGGCCGGTCAGCAGGACGAAGCGGGGGTGGCGGGCAGCGATCCGCCGGGCCACCTCCGCGATACGGGGCGCGCCCTCGTCCAACAGGCGGCGCAGCACGGTGGGCTGCTCGGTCATCTCGGCGAACATCAGCCGGCCTGGCTGTGTGGCGGACATCAGGACTCTCCCAGCCGGAAGCGGAACGGACGGTCGTGCGGGGGCGCGCGACGGGGCGCCCCCGCCATCGGGCGGGCCGGGTGGCTCAGCCGGGTTGGTGGCCGGCGATGATCTCCGCCGCCGCCTGGCCGCAGACGCGGGCCGCGCCATAGGTGGCGATATGGGAGGCGCCCACCGGCGCGGCGTGGGGAACACCCATCTCCACCACGATGGTGTCGGGTCGGGCGGCGACCAGGGCGGTCAGCGTGGCGGCCATCCAGGGGTGGCGATGGCTGTCCCGCACCACGGCCACCAGGGGGCGCTCCCCCGCCGCCGCCAGCACCTCGGCGGCCAGCTCCACCGGGCCCAGCCGCTCGGCGTCGGTGCGGGAGTGGTCGCCGGTGGTGGTGCCGGGGAGCAGCCGGGTCAGTTCGGTGCCGGGCCCCCAGGGGGTCTCGTCGCCCACGGCGATGTTGGCGCCGGGGGTGAACGCGGCGACATGCGCCGGGCGGGTCACCGGCTGGAAGGCGTCCGAGCCGGCCGGGCGGGTCAGGCGCACCGCGCGCCGGGCGGCGATGAGCCCGATCTCCGCGCCGCCGGGCCCGGCGCTGGGCCGGCGGGCGATCCGCTGCCGCTCGGCGGTGGTCCACCGGCCCAGGGCGCGCACCCGTTCGGCCGCCTCGTGCAGCCGCTCCTCGGGGAGCCGGCCGGTCCGTACGGCGGTGACCAACGCGTCGCGCAGCCGCAGCACTTCGGCCTCGTCGGACGGTGTGCCGCCGATGCAGAGGGCGTCGGCGCCCGCCGCGATGGCCAGGACGCAGCCCTGGTCGAGGCCGTAGGTCTCGGCGACCGCCCGCATCTCGATGGCGTCCGTGTAGATCAGGCCGTCGAAGCCGAGCCCGCCCTCGGCGACGGGGGCGCGCAGCAGTCCGGTGAGAACGGCCGGGCTCAGCGTTCCCGGCCGGTCGGGGTCGAGGGCGGGCACCAGGATGTGCGCGCTCATGACGCAGCGGGTGCCGGCGGCTATCGCGGCCTGGAAGGGCGCCAGCTCCCTGCCGCGCAGGGTGTCCAGGTCGATGTCGATCGTCGGCAGCGCGTGGTGCGAGTCCACGTTGGTGTTGCCGTGCCCGGGGAAGTGCTTGACGCAGGCGGCGACGCCGGCGGACTGCAGCCCCTCCACATAGGCCACCGTGTGCCGGGCCACAAGACCCGGCTCCTCGCCGAAGGAGCGCACCCCGATCACCGGGTTCTCCGGATCGGAGTTGATATCGGCGGACGGCGCCCAGTTGACGTTGACGCCGCCGGCGGCGAGGCGGCGGCCGATCTCGGCCGCGACCGCGCGGGTGAGGTCCGGATCGTCCACGCTGCCCAGCGCGTGGTTGCCCGGCACCGACGAACCACCGTGCACGTCGAGCCGGGTGACGTCGCCGCCCTCCTCGTCGATGGCCACCAGCACGTCCGGTCTGGCCTCGCGCAGCTGCTCCGTCAGCTCGGCCAGCTGTTCGGTCGAGACGACGTTCCTGCCGAACAGCCCGACGCCGGTCATGCCGTTGTCCAGCTGCGCCAGCAGCCAGCCCGGTGCCTGGTGGGTGCCGACGAAGGTGGGTTGCAGAACGGCCAGCGCGTCCCTGGTGAGGGTGTCCGAGTCCGGAACCACGGTGGTCATGCGCGTTATCCCTTCACGGCCCCGGCGGAGAGGCCGCCGGTGACCCGTCGCTGGAGAAGGAGGAAGACGATCAGCACGGGGATGGTGAACATGGAGGAGGCGGCCATGGTGGCGCCCCAGTCGTTGCCGAAGTTGGTCTGGAACTGCGTCAGCCACAGCGGCAGGGTGGCGGCGTCCGGCGCCTTGTTGAGGACCAGCACCATCGCGTACTCGTTCCAGGCGGCGATGAAGCCGAACAGCGAGGTGGCCATCAGGCCGGGGGCGAGCAGCGGGAAGATCACCCGGATGAACGCCTGGACCCGGTTGCAGCCGTCGATCATCGCCGACTCCTCCAGCTCCTTGGGCACGGCGGCGATGAAGCCGCGCAGCGTCCAGATGGTGAAGGGGAGCGCCATCACGAAGTAGATCAGCGTCAACGTCACCAGGCTGTTGAGCATCTCCAGATCGCGGGCGTTGAGGTAGACGACGATGATCAGGATCTCCCAGGGCGCCATCTGGGCCATCATCACCGCGATGACCATGCCCCTGCGCCCCTTGAACTCCATCCGCGCGATGGCGAAGCTGGCGGCCAGGGCCACGACCAGCGCCAGCAGCACGGCCGCGATGGTGACCACGAGGCTGTTGGTCACATAGGTCCAGAACAGGTCGACCCCGGTGGCCGTCGAGTAGTGGTCGAACGTCGGCGTGAAGAAGAAGACCGGGTCCTTGGTGAGCACCTGGGAGTTGCTTTTGAAGGAGGTGCTGAACATCCAGTAGACCGGGAAGATGAACAGCACGGACAGCACCAGGGCCGTGCCGTTGAGCCAGAGCTTCCTCATGAGTTCTCCTTCTCCTGCTTGAGGATCAGCCGGAAGTAGAAGGACATGGCGATCAGCAGGATGAACAGCGTCAGCACGGAGATCGCCGCGGCCACGCCGTACTGGTTCTGCCCCATGCCCTCGACGTACGCCATGACCGGAAGGGTTTCGGACTCCCGGTCGGGTCCGCCGCCGTTCATGGCGTAGACCTGCACGAACGCCTTGAAGACCCAGATGATCTCCAGGAAGGTGGTGATCATGAAGAAGGGGCGCATGATCGGCAGCAGGATCGACCAGAAGATGCGCCAGGAGGAGGCGCCGTCCACCCGGGCGGCCTCCCGGATCTCCCCGCTGATGGTGGTCAGTCCGGCGTAGAGGTTGATGGCGACGAACGGGACGGAGGTCCAGACGATCAGCAGGGTGACGATGGCCAGCGTCGAGAGGCCGCTGCTGAACCAGTTGTGCTGGTCGTAGCCGGAGAAGCCCAGCGTGCGCATCATCCAGTTGGCGACGCCGAACTGGGTGTCGAAGAGCCAGCGGAAGACCGTGGTGGTGGCGACCACCGGCATGGCCCAGGCGGCGACCAGGGAGATCGCGAGCACCAGCCGCATCTTCTTGCCGAGCGCGTTGAGCAGCAGCCCGAGCAGCGTTCCGATGATCATGATCAGCACGACGTTGGCCGCCATGAACAGGAAGGTGCGGACCACCGAGTCCCAGAAGCGCTCGTTCTGCAGGACGGCGCGGTAGTTCTCGACGCCGATCCACTCGGTGGTCCGGGAGATCAGCTGCTTCCGGCCGAACTCCTGGAACGAGATCAGCACGTTGCGGAAGAGGGCGTAGCCCAGAACCGACAGGATCGCGATGACGGCCGGCGCGATCAGCAGATAGGGCACCCAGTTTGAGGGCAGCCACCGGCGTGGCGGGCGCCGGTCCTCGCCGTGGCCCGGGGTGCCACGGACCGGGGGCGGTGGTGCCGGTGCTTCCTCGATGTGCACGGTCATGCGGTGTCTTCCCTCAGATGGCGAAGAAGGACGGGGGCGCCGCCGGGCTGCGGCGCCCCCGGGCGCTGGCTATTCGCGGTTGATGCGGCTGGTGATCTCCGAGTCCGCGGACTCGGCGGCGGACTGGTAGTCGTCCCCGTTCAGGGACTTGGTCATCAGTTCCTTGATCGGGTTGGGGTCGGTCTCGACGTTCGCCCATCCGGTGGTCAGCGGCGGCAGGTAGCCGACGTCGCGGGCGGCGACCATCGCCTCGGCGAAGCTGCCCTCCTCGGGCGTGGCCGTGACATCGGTCCGGTTGGGGACCACGCCACCGCCGTTGGCGTCGACGTACTTCTGGGCCCACTCCTGCGAGGTGGCCAGGGCCAGCCACTCGTTGGCCAGCTCCGCGTTGCCGGCCCGGTTGGAGACGGCCAGGTTGGAGCCGCCCAGGAAGACGTGGCCCAGTTGGTCGGCCGTCGGGCCCGGCACCGGGAAGTAGCCGAAGTCGGCCTCGCCGCCCTGCTCCTCGATGGCCGCGATGGCGCCGGCGGCCTCCCAGCCCAGACCGATCCAGGAGGCGATGTTCCCGTTGGGGACGATCTCCGTGGACTGCTGCGGCTCCGCCTCGTCGTTGTCGGTCGGGGAGTTCGAGAAGGACTGGAGTTCGGCATAGAACTCCATGCCGGCCTGCACCTCGGGGGTGGCCAGCGCGCCGACCCAGCCGTCGCCCTCCTCGACGGCGAAGGCGCCGCCCTCGTCCGCGGCGAACCCGCCCATCACGTAGTAGCTCTGCCCGGGCAGATAGATCGGTTCCGCATCGGTGTTCTCCTGGATGGTCTCCAGCGCGGTGATCCACTCGTCCCGCGTGGTGGGCACCTCGGCGCCGGCCTCCTCCCAGATGCCCTTGTCATAGACCACCACGCGGTTGGCGCCGTACCACGGCACCGCGTAGAGCGTGTCGTCCACCTGGGCCGACTCCAGCATCGCCTCGTTCCACGGCTCGTCGGCGAAGTCGCCGAGGTCCGCGAGGCCGCCGGTGTTGGCGTAGCCGACGGTCTGGGTGTTGCCGATCTCCAGGACGTCGATGGTGCCGTCCTCGGACAGCGCGGTGGTGACCCGCTCCTGAATGCCGTCCCACTGCTGGATCTCGACGTTCACCGAGACGCCGTGCTCGGCCTCGAACGCCTCGTTGAGCTCGTTCAGCCAGTCCTCGGGAGCGGACCCGTCCATCAGCCAGACGGTGATGGCGTCGGAGCTGCCGCCGCCACCCCCGCCGTCGTCGTCGGAGCCGCAGGCGGCGACGGTGGCCGCCATGGTGGCCACGCCGATAGCAGCGATCAGCTTGCGCTTCACGTCACCCTCCTTCAAAAAGCCGGGCCCGGTCCACATCGTGGTGCGCCGGGACGGCCGTTGCGTTAGTGGTGTAGACAAGAGGTGTAGACCAGTTGCACGGGAGCCTGGACCAGACCAGGAAAGGTGTCAAGGGCCCACGGGCCGCCTGACAGGTCCGTTACAGGACCGACATCTGTCCCGGGGCGGCGCCCCGGGGTGGCCCGTGCCACCATGTCAACCGCGATCTTTCGGAGGAGCCGGTGACGGCAGAACACAACGAGTCGGAGGGGTGGGACATGGCCAACGAATCAGGTGCCGCCGACGCCGCCGACCGGGTCCGCACCGCACGTGTACCGAAGTACTACCGTCTCAAGCGCCATCTTCAACAGATGACGGAGACACTGCCGCCCGGCACGCCGGTGCCGCCGGAACGTTCGTTGGCGAGCGAGTTCGACACCTCCAGAACCACCGTGCGGCAGGCGCTCCAGGAGCTGGTGGTGGAGGGCCGGCTGGAACGCATCCAGGGCAAGGGCACCTTCGTGGCCAAACCCAAGGTCTCACAGACCCTGCAACTCACCTCCTACACCGAGGATATGCGCGCCCAGGGTCTGGAGCCCACCTCCCAGTTGCTGGAGATCGGCTATATCAACGCCGACGAGCGGCTGAGCCGGCTGCTGGACCTTCCGGAGGGCGGCCGGGTGCTGCGCATCGAACGGCTGCGGCTGGCCAGCGGGGAGCCGATGGCCATAGAGACCACCCACCTCTCCCAGGAACGCTTCCCCGCGCTGCGCCGCAGCCTGGTGCGCTACACCTCGCTCTACACCGCGCTGGCCGAGGTCTACGACGTCCATCTGGCGCGGGCCGAGGAGACGATCGAGACCTCGTTGGCCAACCCCCGCGAGGCCGGGCTGCTGGGCACCGACGTGGGTCTGCCGATGCTGATGCTCTCCCGCCATTCCCGGGACACCCAGGGTGAGCCGGTGGAGTGGGTCCGCTCGGTCTACCGGGGGGACCGCTACAAGTTCGTCGCCAACCTGGAGCGTCCCCGTCCCACCTGAGCCGTCCGGGTCACCCGAGCCGCCCGAGCCGCGTTCGGCCATCCGGGGCAACCGGCCCTCCGGGGCATCCGGGCGTCCGGCCCGCAAACCGGGTCGTCCCACCGGGCCCCGGGGTCACCTGCCGCGCCTCCGCCGCGCAGGCCCCATGGTCAAGGCGGTTCGGGTGCTCTAGATTCCCCGCGTCAGTCAAAGACGACGGCGGGAGGAATCGTGCAACTCCTAGGCCAGACACGTCAGGTACGTACCCGGTCCATCATCGTCTGGACGGTTGTCGCCCTGGTGGGCGCAATCGGCTGGGCGATGCTGGCCCTGTCCAGAGGAGAGGACGTCTCCGCCGCCTGGATGGTGGCCGCCGCCCTCGGCTCCTACGCCATCGGGTACCGGTTCTACTCGCGGTTCATCCTCAGACGGGTGCTGCGCGCCGACCACACCAGGGCGACCCCGGCCGAGCGGCTTGAGGACGGGCTCGACTACCAGCCCACCGACCGGCGGGTGCTGCTCGGCCATCACTTCGCCGGCATCTCCGGCGCGGGGCCGCTGGTCGGCCCGGTGCTGGCGGCCCAGATGGGCTATCTGCCGGGAACGATCTGGATCATCGTCGGGGTGATCTTCGCCGGCGCGGTCCAGGACATGGTGGTGCTGTTCTTCTCCACCCGCAGGGACGGCAAGAGCCTGGGGCAGATCGCCCGCGAGGAGATCGGCCCGGTGGGCGGCGTCGCCGGCGTCATCGCCATCTTCACCATCATGATCATCCTGCTGGCCGTGCTGGCGCTGGTGGTGGTCAACGCGCTCGCGGAATCGCCCTGGGGCACGTTCTCCGTCGGGATGACCATCCCCATCGCGCTCTTCATGGGCGTCTATCTGCGCTATATCCGGCCGGGACGGGTCGCCGAGGTCACCGGGATCGGTGTAGCGCTGCTGCTCTTCGTGATCGTCGCCGGCCGCTGGGTGGCCAACTCCGGCTGGGCGGACGCCTTCACCCTCGATCCCCGCACCCTGGTCATCTGCCTGGTGCTCTACGGATTCGCGGCGTCCGTGGTCCCGGTCTGGCTGCTGCTGGTGCCCCGCGACTACCTCTCCACCTTCATGAAGATCGGCACCATCGGGCTACTCGCCCTCGCCCTGGTGATCACCCTGCCGACCCTCCAGATGGAGGCGGTCACCGACTTCGCGCGCAACGGCGAGGGGCCGGTGTTCGCGGGATCGCTCTTCCCGTTCGTCTTCATCACCATCGCCTGTGGCGCGCTCTCCGGGTTCCACGCGCTGATCTCGTCCGGCACCACGCCCAAGATGATCCAGAAGGAGACCCAGGTCCGCAGCATCGGCTACGGCGGGATGCTGATGGAGTCGTCGGTGGCCGTGATGGCGATCACCGCGGCCTGTGTGCTGGACCCGGGTGTCTACTTCGCCATGAACGCGCCACCGGCGGCGATCGGGGACACGGTTCAGGCCGCCGCCGAGACGATCTCGTCCTGGGGCTTTGTGATCACTCCCGAACAGCTCACCGAGGCCGCCGCCTCGGTCGAGGAGGGTTCGCTGCTCTCCAGAACGGGTGGCGCGCCCACCCTGGCGCTGGGATTGGCCGCGATCCTCTCGGACATCCTCGGCGGCGACGCGATGATGAGCTTCTGGTACCACTTCGCGATCATGTTCGAGGCGCTTTTCATCCTGACCGCGATCGACGCCGGCACCCGGGTGGGCCGGTTCATCCTCCAGGACGCGCTGGCCAGCGCCCACCCCCGGCTCGGCCGGTTCCGCTCCAGCTCCTGGCTGCCCGGCATCCTGCTGACCAGCGCGGCGGTGGTCGGCCTCTGGGGCTGGCTGCTGTGGGTCGGGGTCAACGATCCACTCGGCGGCATCAACACGCTCTATCCGATCTTCGGCATCTCCAACCAGCTGCTGGGCGCGGTGGCGCTCGCGGTCTGCACGGTGCTGCTGGTCAAGTCCGGGCGGCTGCGCTACGCCTGGGTCACCGCGGTGCCGATGACCTGGGTGGCCGTGGTCACCTTCACCGCCAGCTGGCAGAAGGTGTTCTCCGGCGATCCGGCGGTCGGCTTCCTGGCCAGGCGCGACCTGTACCAGGACGGCATCGACCGGGGCGAACTCCTGCCCGGCGCGGCCGACATGTCCGAGATGCGCACCATCGTCAACAACGCCACCCTGGACGCGGCGCTGACGGCGGTGCTGGCGCTGCTCGTCCTGGTGATCTTTGTGGACGCCGCCCGGGTGACGCTCAGGTCGATCCGCTCCCCCGAGTCGGTCCGGCTGCGGGAGGCCCCCTACGCCGAGTCCCGGCTGATCGCGCCGGCCGAACTGATCGCCACCAGGGAGGAGAAGGCCGAACTCGCCCGGGCCGGGCTCGGCCCCGGCGGCGGCATCCCCGCACAGCGGGCGCCCGGCACCAAGGAGACCGCGACGGAGGAAGGGTCCCACTGATGCGTCTGATCGCCGCGCCACGCCGGGCGGCCGCCTGGCTGCGCTGGTATGTCACCGAGCTGACCGGGGAGAACGCCTACCGGCGCTACCGGGAACGCGCCCACGACGAGGACCCGTCGGCGCCGGTGCTCGACCGCCGGGAGTTCGAACGGCGGCGCCAGGACCACAAGTACGCCGATCCCACCTCCCACCACGGCTGCTGCTGACGGGGCCGCCCCAACCTGAGAACAACGAGATCGACGAAATCGACGAGAACGACAAGAACGCCGGGCCGGTCCTGGTGACGGGCACAACACCGGACCGGCCCGGCGAACCAAGCGCCCGCGCCACGCGTTGTGGCTGGGGAGTGCTGTTGTGGTGGGCGCCGGGGGAACACTCCCGGGCGCCCGGTTCGGGGGAGGACGGATGGCGACCATCGAACGGCCGGCCGCGGGCCGTTGGCGGGCCGCGCCGCCGCTGCTCGGCCGGCGCGGCGCGCGGGATCCGTATCTCCTCGCGGTGGGGTTCTTCGTCGTCTACACGGTGATCTCCGTGGGGCGCTACCGCGATCTGCGCACCCGGTCCTGGGATCTGGGCATATTCGAGCAGGCGGTGAGCTCCTACGCGCGGGGACGGCTGCCCGTATCCGATCTCAAGGGGCCCGGATTCCCCATCCTGGGCGACCACTTCAGCCCCGTCACCGCGCTGTTGGCGCCCGCCTACCGGGCCTTCCCGACGCCCGTCACGCTGCTGGTCGCCCAGGCCGCGCTGTTCGCGCTGGCCGTGATCCCGGTGGCCAGGGTCAGCGGTTCGCTGCTCGGCCGGGCGGCCGGGCTGGCCCTCGGGGTGGTCTTCGGGCTGTCCTGGGGGATCCAGCAGGCGGTGGACTTCGACTTCCACGAGATCTGCTTCGCGGTGCCGCTGATCGCCTTCGCCCTGGAGGCGGTGCTGCGCGGGCGGTGGCGCGCCGCGCTGGTCTGGGCGCTGCCGCTGGTGCTGGTCAAGGAGGACCTGGGGCTGACCACGGCGGCCATCGCGGCGGTGGTCGCCGTGCGGGCCCGGCACCGGGCGCCCCAACTGCTGCGGAGCGCCGGCCTGGTGGCGCTCTTCGGGGTGCTGGCCTGCGCGCTGACCCTGGCGGTGCTGATCCCGTTCTTCAACAGCGCGGGCGACTACGACTACTGGAACAAGCTGAACGAGGAGAGCGGCGGGGGCCCCTGGGGCGCGCTGCTGGCCGGCGGCGAGGAGAAGCTGCGCACCGTGGTGTGGCTGCTGCTGCCGACCGGCGCGCTGTTGGCGCTGCGCTCCCCGCTGCTGCTGGTCGCGCTGCCGACGCTGGGCTGGCGCTTCGTCTCCCACGAGCCGCACTACTGGGGCACCGACTGGCACTACAGCGCGGTGCTGATGCCGGTGGTCGCGCTGGCGTTGACGGACGCCCTGGCGCACTCCCGAGGCTCCCCGAGGATCTGGGTGCGGCAGGGGGCCCGCTTCGTCCCCGCCGGGCTGCTGGGCGCCGCGCTGGCCCTCGCCCCCACGCTGCCGGTGGCGGCGCTCGCCGAGCCGGAGACCTACCGTCCGGGCCCGGTCGCGGTGGCGGGCCGGCAGGTGCTGGCCGGCGTTCCGGACGGCGCCGAGGTGGCGGCCAATGTCCGGCCCATCGCCCAGCTCACCGGCCGCTGCCGGGTGTTCTGGATCGGCGACCCGGCGGTGCGGGCGCCGGAGTATGTGGCGTACTACGGCCCGGGGATGAGCGAGGACGCGATGCTGCGCAGGGCCGCCGGGCTGTATCCGGGAACGGTCTACTCGGTGGTGGCCGGGGACTCCGGCTACTTCGTGCTGCGCCGCAAGTAGGGCCGGCCGCCCCGACTGTCAGTGGTGGCACGCAGACTGGTCCCATGAACGTGCGAGTGCGATCGGCCGAGCCGGCCGACTTCGCCGCCGTGGCCTCGCTGACCACGCTGACCACGGCGGTCCCGCTGGCGGACGGCCTGGGCGGTGGCCCTGAGGACACTGTCCGGCGGCGCTCGGGGATGTTCCCCGGCGCGCCGAGGCGGCCGATCTCCTGGTCGCCGATGATCCGTCCCGGCCCGGCGAGCTGTGGGGCGCCGTCAGCCTGTCGGTGGCCGGCGGGGAGTTGGCCGAGGTGGCCGGCGAGGGCGAGGCGGAGTTCCGGATGTTGGCGGTGGCGGCCGAGCGGCGCGGCCGTGGGGTGGGTGAGGCGCTGGCGCGGGAGCGCCTTCGCCGGGCCTCGGCGGCGGGTCGTCGGCGTGTCGTGATTTCCTGTCAGTCGCAGCTGCACACGGCGATGCGTCCCTGCCGTCCCCTCGGTCTCGTCCGAGCGCCGGAGCGCGACTGGAAGCCGGTGCCGGGAATGCCCGAAGCAGTGAAGCTCTGGGCGTTCGCAGGTGAACTCCCCGCGCAACGAGACGGAGAACACAACATATAGGGCTGCTCGTGGGCAGCGGCACAAGATGTATGCTCGTGCTCGTTGTCGCCGCAGGGGAATCCGGTGGGAATCCGGAACTGTCCCGCAACGGTGTGTCATGGCCGGGTTTCGCCCTGCCCTGACGAGTCCGATTGCCTGCCGACGGCTGATCACGTCCAAGCCTCGCGGGCTGGGCCGAAGGACGCGGTGCGGCTGAACTGCCTTGGGGCACAGCCATGCCCGCATCCCCTCGCGCCTCGCTCGTGGAGCGCATCGCCACACGAGGGAGAGCACCGAGTGACCATCGCACCCGCCGCCCCCGCAGAGCCGGTTACAGCGGCGCTGACGCGCACGTTGGCCGACCTCACCGCCGATCTGCCGGCGACCGACCCCGCCCGGGTCGCCGCCGCCGTGGAACGGGGCCGCCATCCCGGTTCGGACCAGGCCGAGTTGCGTGAGTTGGCCATCGAGGCGGCGGCCGGTCTGATCGCCGAGGAGCCCGAGTACTCACGGTTGGCCGCCCGGTTGCTCACCCTGGCGATCCGTGAGGAGGCCGCCGGGCAGGGCGCGGTCTCGTTCGCCGACTCCATCGCCGTCGGCCACCGGGAGGGCCTGATCGGCGACAGCACGGCGGCCTTCGTCGGTCGGCACGCCGAGGCGTTGAACGCGCTGCTCGCCCGCACCGTGGCCGAGGGCGCCGACGACCGCTTCGAGTACTTCGGGCTGCGCACCGTCCAGTCCCGCTATCTGCTGCGCCACCCCATCAGCCGCCGGGTGATCGAGACCCCGCAGCACTTCCTGCTGCGGGTGGCCTGCGGCCTGGCCCCGGACGACACCGAGGCGGCCCTGGCGCAGGTCACCGAGCTGTACAGGCTGACCAGCACCCTCTCCTATCTGCCGTCCTCCCCCACCCTGTTCAACTCCGGCACCCGGCACCCGCAGATGTCGTCCTGCTATCTGCTGGACTCCCCGCTGGACGAGCTGGACTCCATCTACCAGCGCTACCACCAGATCGCCCGGCTCTCCAAGCACGCCGGCGGCATCGGCCTCTCCTACAGCCGGGTGCGCGCCCGGGGTTCGCTGATCCGGGGCACCAACGGCAAGTCCAACGGCATCGTCCCGTTCCTCCGCACGCTGGACTCCTCGGTGGCCGCCGTCAACCAGGGCGGCCGGCGCAAGGGCGCGGCCTGCGTCTATCTGGAGACCTGGCACGCGGACATCGAGGAGTTCCTCGAACTGCGGGACAACACCGGCGAGGAGGCCAGGCGCACCCACAACCTGAACCTCGCGCACTGGATCCCGGACGAGTTCATGCGCCGGGTCGACGCCGACGGCCAGTGGTCCCTCTTCTCCCCCGCCGACGTTCCCGAGCTGACCGACCTGTGGGGCGACGCGTTCGACGCCGCCTACCGCGAGGCCGAGGCCAGGGGTCTGGCGCAGCGCCAGGTGCCGGCCCGGCAGCTCTACGCCCGGATGATGCGCACCCTGGCGCAGACCGGCAACGGCTGGATGACCTTCAAGGACGCGGCCAACCGCACCGCCAACCAGACGGCGCGGCCCGGCAACGTGGTGCACTCGTCCAATCTCTGCACCGAGATCCTTGAAGTCACCGACGACGGCCAGACCGCCGTGTGCAATCTGGGCTCGGTCAACCTGGCCGCGCATCTGGGCACGGACGGCGAGATGGACTGGGCCCGTCTCGACGCGACGGTGCGCACCGCCGTGCTCTTCCTGGACCGGGTGGTGGACATCAACTTCTACCCGACCGAGCAGGCGGAGAACTCCAACTCCCGCTGGCGCCCGGTGGGTCTCGGCGTGATGGGCCTGCAGGACGTGTTCTTCCGGCTCGGCCTCCCCTTCGACTCGCCCGAGGCCAGGGCGCTCTCCACCCGGATCGCCGAGCGCGTGATGCTCGCCGCCTACGAGACCTCGGCGGAGCTGGCCGAACGGCACGGGCCGCACGACGGCTGGGCCGACACCCGCACGGCCGACGGGGTGCTCCACCCGGACCACTACGACGGCGTCGAGCACACCTGGCCGGAGCGCTGGCAGGCGCTGCGGACGCGGATCGGGCGCACCGGGATGCGGAACTCGCTGCTGCTGGCGATCGCCCCGACCGCCACCATCGCCTCGATCGCCGGCGTCTACGAGTGCATCGAGCCGCAGGTCTCCAACCTCTTCAAGCGGGAGACCCTCAGCGGCGAGTTCCTTCAGGTGAACACCTATCTGGTCGCGGAGTTGAAGCGTCTGGGCCGCTGGGACGAGGCGACCAGGCAGGAGCTGCGGTCGGCCAACGGCTCGGTGCAGGAGCTGTCCGGGCTGCCCGAGGAGGTGCGCGCGCTCTACCGCACCGCCTGGGAGATCCCGCAGCGCGCGCTGATCGACATGGCCGCCGACCGCACCCCCTATCTGGACCAGAGCCAGTCGCTCAACCTCTTCATGGCGTCGCCCACCATCGGCAAGCTCAGCTCGATGTACGCCTACGCCTGGAAGCGCGGCCTGAAGACCACCTACTACCTGCGGTCCCGTCCGGCCACCCGGATCGCGCAGTCCGCCCGTTCGAGCGCGGCCGCCGCCTCCGTCCCCGAGCCGGCCGCCGCCCCCGTCGGCGTCACGGTCGTCGACGAGATCCCCGTCCCCGAGCAGGCCGTCGCCTGCTCCCTGGAGAACCCCGAGTCCTGCGAGGCATGCCAGTGAGTGTCCCCACCCAGAGCCAGCCGGAACAGCCGGCACCAGCCGCACCGGCCACCGCACCGGCCACCCCGTCCGCCACGAAGAATCTGCTCGATCCGGGCTTCGAGCTGACGCTGCGGCCGATGCGCTACCCGGAGTTCTACGAGCGCTACCGGGACGCCATCAAGAACACCTGGACCGTCGAGGAGGTCGACCTCCACTCCGATGTCGCCGATCTGGCGAAGCTCTCGCCCGGGGAGCAGCATCTGATCGGCCGGCTGGTCGCGTTCTTCGCCACCGGCGACTCGATCGTCGCCAACAACCTGGTGCTGACCCTCTACAAGCACATCAACTCGCCCGAGGCCCGGCTCTATCTCTCCCGGCAGCTGTTCGAGGAGGCCGTGCACGTCCAGTTCTATCTGACGCTGCTCGACACCTATCTGCCCGACCCCGACGAGCGGACCGCGGCGTTCGCCGCCGTGGAGAACATCCCGTCCATCCGGGAGAAGGCGCAGTTCTGCTTCCGCTGGATGGACTCGGTCGAGGACATGGACCAGCTGACCAGCAAGGCGGACCGGCGGCGGTTCCTGCTCAACCTGATCTGCTTCGCCGCCTGCATCGAGGGGCTGTTCTTCTACGGCGCCTTCGCCTATGTCTACTGGTTCCGCTCCCGTGGCCTGCTGCACGGCCTGGCCACCGGCACCAACTGGGTGTTCCGGGACGAGAGCATGCACATGGAGTTCGCGTTCTCGGTGGTGGACACGGTCCGCCGGGAGGAGCCCGAGCTGTTCGACGAGGAGTTGGCCGAGCAGGTCACGGAGATGCTGCGGGAGGCCGTGGAGGCCGAGCTGCAGTTCGCCCGCGACCTGTGCGGTGACGGGCTGGCCGGGATGAACACCGAGTCGATGCGCCAGTATCTGGAGTGCGTGGCGGACCAGCGGCTGGTGCGGCTGGGCCTCAAGCCGGTCTACGGCTCGGAGAACCCGTTCTCCTTCATGGAGTTGCAGGACGTCCAGGAGCTGACCAACTTCTTCGAGCGCCGCCCGTCGGCGTACCAGGTCGCGGTGGAGGGCAACGTCTCCTTCGACGACGAGTTCTGACGACGAGTTCTGACGACGACTCCTGAGGCGGGTTCCGGCGACGGGCCCCGTCGGGGAACCCCCGGACATGCCCGTGCGGCCGGCGCCTTCGCGCCGGCCGCACGGCCGTTGCCAGCGGTGCTCAGTCACTCAGTTCGATCGGTGGATCAGCCGCTCAGATACCGCAGCTGGGGGCCGACCAGAAACGGCTGCTCATGCTGCCGAGGTGGGCGTGGTCGTTGTGACCGGGGTAACCCGGGCCCAGGATCTCGTTGAAGCCGTGATTCCGGGCCTGCGTGACGATCTGGCAGAAGGTCGGGGAGCCGACCAGGTCGATGCCACGGCCGTACAGGTGGTTGCTGTTGGCCGCGCCGCCCACCGCGCTGTTGCAGGAGTAGGACCGGAAACCACTGCTGGTGTTGAGCGGCCGGTCACCGAGCGCGTGCCGGAGGGCCTCCAGCTTCCACATCTGCTGCAGCGCGTTCGACCGCGCGGTGGCGGCGTTGACCGCACCGCCCGACCAGTCCGAGTTGCAGCGGTTCATCTCGGCGTAGGTGAAGTGGATCGGCGTGCAGTCGTTGTCCTGCAGATCGTAGATCTTGCCGACCGTCTGCGGGCCGGCGACGCCGTCCGCCGACAGGCCGTACGCCTGCTGGAACCGGGTGACGGCGGCGGCGGTCGCGGGACCGTACTGACCGTCGATGGCCAACACGGCGCCGTAGCCCGGGTATCCGGCGACCCGGATCTGCAGCTGTCGCACGTCCTCGCCGGAGCTGCCCTGGCTGAGCACGCGGTTCCAGGTGTAACAACCGTCCGCCTGCGCGGTTCCGGCGGTGGCTACCGTACCCACCACTGCCGCTGAGGCGACCATGACAATCGTGAGTAACACTCTGACGAGACGTCTCAACATGCTGACCTCCGAGGGGGGAGAGGAAGTTCGCAATGAGAGTGCCCGAGGTTGTCAACGCGCGTCAACCTTCTGCGGGGCACCAGTGGACCAGGCCACTGACGCCCCGCCGGAAGTGTCCCGGATCAGTCCGCGTTGGGAACCGTCTCGTAACGCGGCGTTCCCTCGTCCATCATCTTCAGCGCCCGCTTGCGCTCCCGCTTGGTGAGCCGATCCAGATACAGGCGGCCGTAGAGATGGTCCGTCTCATGCTGCAGGCACCGCGCGAAGTACCCCGTGCCGCGCACCACGATCGGCTTGCCCGCGCTGTCCTGACCACGCACGACGGCATAGTCGGGGCGCGGCAGCTCGGCGTGGGCGGTGGGCACCGAGAGGCAGCCCTCGTTGCTGTCGTCCAACACCCGGCGCTCCGCCGGTAGTTCGTCCAGCACCGGATTGCAGACCGTGCCGACATGCCGCACGCCGTCGTCGTCCTCGCAGTCGTATACGAAAACCTTGAGGTCGACGCCGATCTGGTTGGCCGCCAGGCCGACGCCCGACGCGGCCCGCTGGCTGGCGAACATGTCGTCGATCAGCGCGGCCAGCTTGTCGTCGAACTCCGTGACGTCCCGGCACTCCCGGTGCAGCATCGGATGCCCCACCACCGTGATGGGCCGGACCGTGCCGCGCTCCCGGTGCTCCTGCTCACGCTGCGCGGCGTCCTGCGTGTCGTCGATGAACTCGCCGCCGCGCTCATCGGTGTCTTGCTGCGCCATGGTCCGACGTTCGCCTTTCGGGTCATGCTCGCGGGACATGGCCCGCACTGCCGCTCCAAGCTTAAGGCGCGCCGCCGACTGGTCCCTCCCGTGGGCCACACCGGCCCGAGGCCCCGGCCGGGCTCAGCAGACCTCTTCCAGATCCCGCCACTCCCTGGCGTCCGGCCGGTCGGCGACCCAGCCGTCGAGCAGCCCCCGGACCAGGCCGCTTGGCGCGGCGATGCCGCACTCCCGCTCCGGCGACCAGAGCGCGCCGGCGCCGGTGTGCCCCAACGGCCCCGGCCGCCCCGGCACGCTGTGGTCATGGGGATCGTGCTGCGCCAGCCCGTCCCCCTCCTCGCTGGGCATCCGGCTCTCCGAACAGGAGCGACACAGCAGCCGCACCGAGGACGACCAGTCCTCCGCCGCGTAGCCGGCCTCGGCGGCGAGGCGTTCCAGGGCGTCCCTGTCCTCCTCCGTGGCGGCCTCGATCAGCACCACCCAGGTGGGGACGGCGGACGGCGCCCACAGCTCGATCTCGTCGAAGACCGGGAAGACGGCGGAGCCGCCGGCCACCGCCGTGGTCCGCTCGCCCCGGGGCGCCCCGTCGTGCAGCACCACCTCGCCCCAGCGGCGGCCCGAGGAGGGCAGCGGGATGTTGCGGACCTCGATCCTGGCCGGATCGAGCCGCCGGCCCCAGACCACCTCGGCCTCGCCCTCGGGCGAGAGCCGCACGGCGGCGCCGCCCAGCTCCATGCCCAGCGGCTCGTCCGCGACCGAGGGCGCGCCGGCCACCGGCAGCCCGTACGCCTGCCAGGCGCGGCGGGCCAGCGGCCAGTCCTGCAGGGCGGTCGCGGCGATGCCGACGTTCCACCAGTCCGGGGCGCCGGCGTCCTTCTCCAGCAGGGCCACCGCGCGCAGGCCCGCCGATCTGGCCTGCTCCCAGTCGTGGCGGAACTTGTGCAGCAGCGCCAGGTTGAACCAGGACTCGGAGAGCCATGGCTCCAGATCCGCGGCACGGGTGAGCAGCGCGTCCGCGTCCTCGTAGCGACCGTCGTCGATGAGGGTGAACGCCCGGTTGGTGGCCAGCCGCCAGTCCGTGGACGGGCGCTGCCGGACCCTGCCGAAGATCCTCACGGTGTCCTGCCTGATTCCCGCCTTGTAGCGTGCACTTCACAGTTCTCCTGTCCGTCCCGGACCGCATCCAACCATGGGGCGACAGGTGCCTGCTCACAGCATGGGTCAGTCCGCCGTCGCGCGCGAGACGGCGGAAGACCAGCGGGTGAAACCGGCGGACGAAACCGTTGGTACAGAAGGATCGGTACAGCTGGATCGGTACAGAAGGAGAGGGCGGAGCGGGCGGAAAAGGAGAACCGCCCGGCGCGCGACGGGGCGCTCCGGGCGGGAGGTGGCGAAGGGGGCGGTGGTTCAGCGGTCGGCCCGGGGGGCCTCCCGGGCCTCGGGCCCCGCCTCTGCGGCGGCACGGGCCTCGTCCCTGATGGTGTCGATCCGCTCCAGCACCTTGGCACGCAGGTCCGAGGGAACGTCGTCCTGGCCGCAGCAGCGCTTGACCAGCTTCTTGACCGCCTGCTCCAGACCGTACTTCTCCAGACACGGAGAGCACTCGTCGATGTGCTCCTGCATCTTGACGCTGTCCCCGTCGGGCATCTCGTGGTCGAGATACTCGTAGAGGTGGTCCAGGACCTCCGAGCAGTTCGGGGGATTGGCCTGGTCGCCGCTCATGATCCTGAACCCTCCTGCGCTCCGGCGGGTACGAGGCCGCGCTCCCGCGCGTAGTCCTCAAGCATGTCGCGCAGTTGACGCCGACCGCGGTGCAACCGGGACATCACCGTGCCGATGGGGGTACCCATGATGTCGGCGATCTCCTTGTAGGCAAAGCCCTCGACGTCCGCGAGGTAGACCGCTATCCGGAACTCCTCCGGGATCGCCTGGAGCGCCTGCTTCACGTCCGAGTCCGGCAGGTGGTCGAGCGCCTGGGACTCGGCGGACCGCAGACCCGTCGACATATGGGACTCGGCCCTGGCGAGCTGCCAGTCCTCGATGTCCTCGGCGGCACTACGCTGCGGCTCCCGCTGCTTCTTGCGGTAGGAGTTGATGAAGGTGTTGGTGAGGATGCGGTACATCCACGCCTTGAGGTTGGTGCCCCGGCGGAACTGGTGGAACGAGCCGTACGCCTTGGCGTATGTCTCCTGCACCAGATCCTCGGCGTCGGCCGGGTTGCGGGTCATCCGCAGGGCCGCGGAGTACATCTGGTCCAGGTAGCCGAGGGCGTCCCGCTCGAATCTGGCGTTGCGCTCGGCGTCGGTCTCCTCGTGCGCGTCATCGTCGGTCGCGGTGACGTGACCCACCTCCCTTCCGTACCTGCCGAGCCCCGGCATGGGCTCGCTCGATTCGGAGGATAGACGAACCCGACGATCCGCCGGTGCGGACAGGCCCTCGGCGGCCAACCGCAACGTCGCCCAGTCCACCTCGCTGGCCCTGGGGCCGGTCTGCTGGCTGGGGCGTGACGGGCAGGCGATGGAACCCATCTGGCGGTCTCCCTCTCTCGCTCCGCGAGTGTCGGGTCGGCGAAGGTGCGGTCGCCGGTTCACAACACCGCGCGCCGGACGGCTATTCCGCACCGTTCGCGGCGTGGTGCCGCGAATGGTGCCGGGCCCCGCGTTCGCGGCCTGCGTCGCGCCCCGGGCGACCCCGTCCGACCCCGGGAACGACACCCGGAACGACACCCGGGATGACACCGGGATGACAGGGAGATGTACGCCGGGACCGGCCCGCCCGGTAGGGGCCTCGCCGGCCGCCACGGGCGATCCGCGCCCACCCCCTAAACCCCGCGCGCGCCGGAGCGTCGGGGCCCCTACCCGGGACCGATCGCCGCGCCGGCCCACGCGGCCCCGGCGGCCGGGCGCGTGGCGTGCCGGCACGGGCGGGGAAGGGTGTTCCATGACGCCTGCTTTACACCCTCATTGCCTTGTTCATGACGTGGGGTTCGGGCAGCATTTTGCGTATTTTTTACCCTAAAACAAGGGATCTGCATTCTTGCCCCGCATGAGTCGACTTGCCCGAGCACAACCATGCGGACAGGTTTGTTCAACGCTGAATCGTCAACCCCTAATCATTGATCGCAGCCACGTCATGCGCGCCATACGCAGAGACGTCGTCCACCGTCCCGTTCGACGGCCGCAATATGCTCGAAAAGCGATCCGCACCCCCACCCCCTGTAAGCTGTCAACCGGTGAACAGCAGTCCCACGACTGCCCCGGTGTGCGGCTCTGCCACATCAGGGGTGTTCGCCGGACTTCTCAAGACCCTCGCTGAATCAGTCACACGCATCGCACGACATCGTCACAAAGAGCGCCCTTTGCTTCGCATTTCACGGGGCGGCTCGACGAAAGACCTGCCGTGCCAACCGAGCAGGGGTCCGACGGAGTTCGTCGACATCGCGGGGGCTCAAGGGCTACAGCGCGGAGGTGATCTCCATGAGACTCGGCCAAGCACGGGACGCCCTGAGCGCCCGGCGGACAAACGCGGTCGACTCGCCCCAACCGGCCCGTGACAGCGTGCGGCGCGGACAACCACGGTGGCCGGAGGGCACGCCGCGCACCGGCCGGGCGGCGCCCGAGACGCCCCGATCACCCCGCTCCGCCGACCGCGCCGCCGACCCCGGAACCAACGGGGTCGGTTTCTCAGTCCTCAGAGAGCACACGAGGCGGATTACCACCCTTTCCACCTCATTCACTACAACCGACCTTCGTCTGCACACGAGGCACAATTGACACCGGGTGACAACAGACCATTGTTACCCGCTGTTACTCGTCTCGCGCATTTCAGATGAGGCGCCTCGGGGCCAGTCCGGCTTATCCACATCCGTGTCCACAGGGCAGGTCGAGTCGGTAAACGAAGCCAGCAATCGACTCGACGTCGTCGCGTGCAAGGGGGAATAACGCGAGTGGTTCTGATGCAAAGGGAAGCGCAGCTGACGCAACTGCGTTCCATACTCGAAAACTGCACAGCACAACAGGGCGGCCGGGTGTGCCTTGTCACCGGGGCCGTCGGCAGCGGTAAGACCGCCCTGCTGGAGACGTTCAGCGACTATGCGACGCGCCGCTCCAGCACCGTGGTGAGCGCCGTCGGCTCACGGGCGGAACGGGACTTTCCGTTTGGTGTGATGGGCCAGCTGATCTCCGGCGCTGGTCTCGACTTCGAATCCGCGTGGCAGATCATCGACGTGATGCGGCGGGCCCAGGGGACCGACCCCGAGGGGCGCGGCGGGGCGAACGAGCACCCGCCGTCCCGGGACGCCGACCACGAGTTCACCTCGGCGGTCAACCGTTTCCTCTCCCCGCTGGAGGACGCCGCGCGGACCAGCCCGCTCGTGCTGACCGTCGACGATGTCCACCACGCGGACATCCCGTCCCTGAACTGCCTGCTCTACGTCATCCGCCGGCTGCGCCCCTACCGGATCATGGTGGTGCTCACCGAGTCGGAGACGCTCCGCTCGCGCTACCCCCTGTTCTGGGCCGAGTTGATGAGTCAGCCGCATCTGACCGGTCTTGCCCTGCCCGCGCTGGACGGCGCCGCCATCGCCCGGCTCGTCGGCCCCCGACCGCCGGCCGACATCTTCCGCAAGGTCTCCAAGGAGACGCTGGCCGCCACCGGCGGCAACCCCCTGCTGGTCCGCGGCCTCCTCGATGACGAACGGCTCTGGCGCCGGGACAGCTCCGACGCCGACCCGACCCCCGGCACCTTCGCCCAGGCCATCCTGCGCTCGTTCTACCGGCACGAGCCCGAGGTGCGCGCCACCGCGCAGGCGATGGCCGTGCTCGCCCGGCCCACCTCCCTGCAGATACTCGCCCGACTCCTCGACCACACGCCGGAGTTCACCGGCCAGGCCGTGCGGCTGCTGCACGCCTCCGGCCTCGCCGAGGCGGGCGGGCTGCGGCATCCGCACATCACCAGGACCGTCCTCACCGACCTGCCCGCCGACGAACGCCGCCGGCTGCACCGCCGGGCGGCCGAGATCCTGCACGAGCACGGCACCGAGCCGGGGATCGTGGCCGAGCATCTGGTCAGCTCGGACTGGGCGGAGCCCTCCTGGGCCGGGCAGGTGCTCCGCGAGGCCGCCGACCAGGCGATGGCCCGGGGCCGCCCGGACATCACCGGCGCCTGCCTCCGGCTGATCCCGTGCGACGCCGGCACCGCCCGCTGGTCCGAGGAGAACGCGCTGCTGCTGCACTCCCGCTGGCAGATCAACCCGCTCTCCATCACCACCCAGCTCAACCAACTGGAGGAGACCGCGTGTTCGGGCGGGGAGCTGGGCCCGGCCGCGCTGTCCGCCGTGCCGTTCCTGGTGTGGCGCGGACCGGTCGACTCCGCCCTTGAGATCGTGGCCCGGCTCGGCACCCAGGGCGGGCACACCCCGGAGACCAAGGAGCGTCTTGAGGCCGCCCGGCTGCTGATCTCGCTCTCCCGACCCGACTTCCTGCCCGAGGCGCGGTCCAGGGAGCGGCTGGCCGCGCACACCGACCCGGAGTCCGGCACCTCCTCCGGCGGCCAGCAGCTGGAGGCCCTGACCCTGCTCGCCGACGTGCTGTCCCAGCACCGCGCCCCGGCCGAGGTGGTCGCGTGCGCCGGGCGGTTGATGCAACGCCATCTCGCGGAGGAGGGCCCGACCGAACCCCTGGAGCCGACGCTGCTGGCGTCCCTGTACGCGGGCCGGCCCGATCTGGTGATCCGCTGGACGCGGGCGCTGCTCGAACGTGCCTCGGCGCAGCACTCCCCCACTTGGAAGGCCAAGCTGCGCACCCTGCGCGCCTCGGCCGCGCTCCGGCTCGGCCAGTTGCAGGAGGCGGAGGAGCAGGGCCGGCTGGCCCTGGCCGAGCTGACCCCGCAGGCCGCCTGGGGCGTCAACGCGGTCGGCCCGCTGGCCACCCTGGTCTCGCTGGCGACGGAGGCCAGGCGGATGGACGAGGCGAGCCACTGGCTGGCCAGGCCGGTCCCCACCGAGGCGTTCCAGACCACGGCCGGGCTGCACTACCTCGCCGCCCGGGCGCGCTACCGGCTGGCCGCGGGGCGCCGGCACGCGGCGGCCAACGACCTGCGCCAGTGCGGCGAGACCATGCGCAGATGGCAGATGGACACCACGACGCTCGTCCCCTGGCGGCTGGAACTCGCCCGGGTGCAGATCGCCCTCGACGACCGGGCGGAGGCCGCCCGGCTGCTCACCGCCCAGCTCGCCAGGGAGACCGGGCTTGACGACCGCACCCGGGGGGCGGCCATGCGGCTGCTGGCCACCCTGGAGCCGGCGACCAGCGCCCGCTCGCTGCTTTCGGCGGCGGTGGAGATCCTGGAGTCCTGCGGGGACCAGGTCGAGTTGGCCCGCGCACTGGCCAACACGGCCCAGATCAAGCGTGGTTCGGGCGATGCCAAGGCCGCCCACCAGCTGTTCCAACGCGCCCACCAGGTGGCCAAGAACGCCGGCGCCTCCGTGCTCGCCCAGAGCATGCTGGCCGCCGTCGGCACCGTGCCGGCCCGACTGCCGTCGGCCAGGCCCCGGCGGACCGAGCACCGCCTCAGCCAGGCGGAACGCCGGGTGGCGACCCTCGCGGCGCAGGGCCACACCAACCGGCAGATCTCCAGCAAGCTCTTCATCACGGTCAGCACCGTCGAGCAGCATCTGACCCGGATCTACCGCAAGCTGCAGGTCAAACACCGCAGCGACCTGGCCAACCGGCTGACCACGGCCGGCGCCGGCGTGCCCCAACTCGACGCCTGACCCCGGCCGGCACCGCGCCCGCCGCCACGGACACGACCTATCCCGGGTCGGGTTCCTCCCTGGCGGCGCGTCTGCGGGCCCGGTAGGCCGCGGCCTTGACGCGGTTGCCACAGGCGTCCATGCCGCACCAGGTGCGGCGTCCGCCGCGGGAGCGGTCGAGATAGACACGGGTGCAGTCCGCGCGTCCGCACTCCTTGAGGCAGGCCAGGCGGTCGGCGAGCAGGGTGATCCCCTGGCGCGCCAGCTGGGCCAGCACGGCATCGGCACCACCCGAGAGACGCAGGCCGGCGTCGCTCAGCTCGACCCCGAGCGCGGGGCCGGCCGCCGCGCCGTTGACGACGGCCAGTCCGGCCGGCGTGAAACGGTCGCCCCGCAGACGTTCGAGCGTCAGCCGGTAGATCGCCTCGCGGAGTCGCAGCGCGGCGGCGAAGCTCGCGGCGTCGACCGCCACCTCGTCGGGAAGCCCGTCACAGGCGCGGATCCAGCGTTCGAGATCCTCGGGGGCGGCCAGCAGATCGACGGCCGCGCCGCGACGGGACTCGACGGTGGCGACCAGATCCAGCGCCGGGTCGCCGCTCACAAAGGCGAATTCCACGTCACCACCTTGACAGGTGATCCGCCGCGGAACAAGACTCACCCCCAGCTTCATCACCTGCTGAACAGGTGACGCCCCCCGAGGAGGAGAGAGCCGATGCCGGAGGCTTCCGATATCGAGGTGGTCGTCCTCGATGTCCTGGGCACGATGGTCGACGAACCGGGCGGACTGCGGGCGGCCGTCCGCGAGGCGGTGCCCGGCACCGACGACGCCACCGTGGACCGGCTGCTCACCGCCTGGCGGGAGCAGGTCCGGCACGAGCAGCGGCGCGTCGGGAGGGGGGATCGCGATTACGCGGACTCCGCGACCATCGACCGCGCGGCGGCCCTGCGGGTGGCCCGACTGGCCGGGCTCACCAGCCCGTCGGCCATCGAGCGGCTGGCCACCGCGAGCGAACGGCTCAGCCCCTGGGACGATTCCGCCTCCGGTCTCGCGCGCCTGGCGGAGCGGTTTCCCGTGCTGGGGCTCACCCACGCCAGCCGCGCGACGCTGCTGCGCCTCAACGCCTACGCCGGGCTGCGCTGGCACCAGGCCCTCTCCGCCGAGGACGCCCGGGCCTACAAACCGGCCCCCGAGGTCTACCGACTCGCGATCGACGCGGCGGGATGTCCACCGGAACGGATCCTGATGGTCGCCGCCCACGCCTGGGACCTGCGCGGGGCCCAGGCGATGGGCCTGCGGACCGCCTATGTCCACCGACCGGGCGGGGACCCTCCCGGCGGTTCCGACGCCTTCGACCGGACATCGAACAGCCTGACCGAACTGGCCACCACACTGACCGCCGGCGCGTGACGACGGACCGTCGTCCCGTGCTGTGCGAAACGCTGGAGGCCGTGACGAGAATCGAACTCGTGTAACTCGCTTTGCAGGCGAGTCCCTGAACCACTCGGGCACACGGCCGGTGTGTGCTTACGCTGTTGAGCGTGCCCCGGTCGGGGAGGGTGGTCAAGGGTGGGGGTCGGGATGCCATGGGATTGGCATCCGGGGTCATACGCCGTTCACAAATGCCGCGGGGGCGGGCGCGAGTTGGATGGGGACGCGGTGGCCGGTGCGTTGGGCCTCGACGCCGGCGGCGCAGATCGCGGCGACCGCGTAGCCGTCCCAGCTGCTGGCGCCCGTCGTCTCACCCCGGCGGGTGGCGGCCACCCAGGCGCGGACCTCGCGGTCGTAGGCGTCGGCGAACCTGACGAGGTAGTCCTGGGTTATCTCGCCGCCCCAGCGGCCCGCCGTGCTGGTGGTCAGGCCCTGGGGCTCGCCGATGCGGGCGGTGCCCCGTTCGCAGACGGCCTCCGTCGCCACCTGGTAGCCGAAGCCGCCGTTGGCCAGGATCTCCACGTCGACGACCACCCCGCCGTCGGTTTCGAGGATCACCAGCTGTGGGTCGGGGATCCCCGTCCGGCCCGGGAGTTGGGCGGTCGGCCGGAAGACCTGGACCGCGGTGATCTCCTGGCCGAGCAGCCAGCGCGCGGCGTCGACCTCGTGCGCCACCGAATCGGTGATCAGCATCGCCTCGGTGAAGTACGGGTGCACCGAGACATTGCGGTGCCGGCAGTGCAGCAGCCGGGGAGCGCCGAGTTCGCCGGCGGCCAACAGGGCCTTGAGCCGCTGGTGTTCGGCGTCGAAGCGACGCATGAAGCCGACCGAGATCCTGCGGTGGCCGAGGCCGACCTCGGCCTCCACCACCCGCAGCGCCGCCTCCGCGTCGGGGACCATGGGCTTCTCGCAGAGCACCGGCAGATCCCGTTCCAGCGCGGCCAGCAGCGCCGCCTCGTGCGCCGGTCCCGGGGACGCGATCAACACCGCGTCCACGCCCGGGGCTTCGAGGGCGGCGACGGGGTCGGTGAAGGTGGCGCAGCCGTCGATCCCGGCGGCCAGGGACTTGGCCCTGGCCTCGTCCGGATCGGCGACGGCCGCCACCCGGGCGCCGCCGATCACCGTGTCCAGACGACGGATATGGTCGGCGCCCATCTTCCCCGCGCCGAGCACGGCGACGCCGAGCGGGACGGACGACGACCCGTGCGGCGGCACGGGGAACGGCTCGGCGGGCGGTGTGGGCGGCGGCATATGGGCTCTCCCTGGCGCTTTCTCGATGGCCCGAAGGACCGCTCCAGCCTGCACCAGGGCCCGTTCGGGCCCGGGCCCGGGGTCCACACCCCGGGCGAGGGGCGACGGTTCAGCCGTCGGCGCGGCAGGGCCGGGGCGGCCGGTCGGCCCGTTCCCGTCCGGCCGACGCGGCGCTGAGCAGCTGGGCGAGGCCGGCGACCAGCAACGAGACCACCGTGCCGATCAGCAGCCCGCTCCAGACACCGTCAAAGGCGGCGCCGCCCCAGTAGCCCAGGGCCACGCTGTAGGAGGCCCAGACGGTTTCGGCGATGCCGGCGCCCAGCAGGAACCGTCGGAGGGGGAAGCCGACCAGGGCGGCGGTGAGGCCGCCGACCAGCCGGCCGCTGGGCAGAAAGCGCATCCCGACCACGAAGGGCACCCCGTGCCGGTTCATCCGCGCGGCCATCCAGTCCAACGCGCCCCGGCGGCGGCGGTTGGCGCGCAACCAGCGGTGGGCGCGGGGCCCGGCGAGCCGCCCCAGACCGTAGACGGCGGCGTCGCCGGCGAGCGCGCTGCCGCCGACCACCCCGAGCACCAGCCAGAGGTTGAGCTCTCCCGCCTGCGCGAGCATCCCGGCGGAGGCGATCAGCGCGGCGTTGGGCACCAGGGGCGGGGCGGTGCTGAGGGCCAGCAGAACGTAGATCCAGAGCCCGCAGTCCATGCCCCACCCGTCTCCGATCCACGTCGTGGCCGGCCTCCGGGAGGTCAACCTGTCAAATAAACCTGACACGTTGAAAGGGCGAAGCAAAGGGCGCCCGGCGGATCTTGGGGACGGTGCCGGGTGCGCCCTTAGGGGAGCACCGGGGCGACCCCGACCGCCCGGCATACCCTCTGGGGGTATAGAGTCGGACCAAGGGGACACCACCGCACACCGAGGAGCGCGTCATGAGCAGCACCACCTACCGGGTCTCCGGGATGAGCTGCGGCCACTGCGAGGGCGCGGTCAGCGCCGAGTTGCAGGCCCTGCCCGGCGTCACCGAGGTCTCGGCCACGGCCACCACCGGGCTGGTCACGGTGACCTCGGAGGCCGCGTTGGACGACGAGGCGGTGCGGGCGGCCGTCGACGAGGCGGGCTACGAACTGGTCGGCCGGGCCTGATCCACGGCGGCCCGGGCGAACCGGCGAAAAGGCGGCGGCCCCGGAAGTCTCCGGGGCCGCAGAGAACGCGGTAACCGCAGCAGCAGCCGCAGCAACAAACGCAACAAACATGGAAACGCCCCGCCGGCGGGTCCCCCCACAGGGCCCGGCGCGGGGCGTTTCCTGCCGTCCGCTCAGAGCGTCCCCCCACGGGACCCCGGCCGGACGACCGTTGGCGTGAATCCAGCCGAATCCGCGCCAACTCTGACCGGTTAGACCCACAGCTCCATCAAAGGTTGCACACCTTATGGTGTGACCTGCGTCACACTGCTCTAGCGCTGTTCGAGCGACCGGTAGTCGCGCTCCACCACGCCGGTGTAGATCTGCCGGGGGCGGCCGATCCTGGTGCTCGGGTCGGTGATCATCTCGTGCCACTGGGCGATCCAGCCGGGCAGCCGGCCCAGCGCGAACAGCACGGTGAACATGCTGGTGGGGAAGCCCATGGCCCGGTAGATCAGCCCGGTGTAGAAGTCCACGTTCGGGTAGAGGTTCCGGGAGACGAAGTAGTCGTCGCTGAGCGCCCGCTCCTCCAGGCGGAGGGCGATGTCCAGCAGCTCGTCGGACTTGCCGAGCGCCGAGAGCACATCGTGGGCGGCGGCCTTGATGATCTTCGCGCGCGGGTCGAAGCTCTTGTAGACCCGGTGCCCGAAGCCCATCAGGCGGACACCCTGCTCCTTGTTCTTCACCTTGCGGATGAACGCGTCGACGTCCCCGCCCTGGGCCTGGATGCTCTCCAGCATGTCCAGCACCGCCGCGTTGGCGCCGCCGTGCAGGGGGCCCCAGAGCGCGTTGATGCCGGCCGAGATGGAGACGAACAGGTTGGCCTGGGAGGAGCCGACCATCCGCACCGTGGAGGCCGAACAGTTCTGCTCGTGGTCCGCGTGCAGGATCAGCAGCTTGTCCAGCGCGTTGACCACGACCGGGTCGAGCGCGTACTCCTCGGCCGGGACCGAGAAGGTCATCCGCAGGAAGTTCTCCACATAGCCCAGGTCGTTGCGCGGGTAGACCACCGGATGGCCGGACGCCTTCTTGAAGGCGTAGGCGGCGATGGTGGGCAGCTTCGCCAGCAGCCGGATGGTGGAGATATGGCGCTGCTTCTCGTCGAACGGGTTGTGGCTGTCCTGGTAGAACGTGGACAGCGCGCTGACCACCGAGGAGAGCATCGCCATCGGGTGCGCGTCCCGGGGGAAGCCGTCGTAGAAGCGTTTGACGTCCTCGTGCAGCAGCGTGTGCTGGGTGATCTCGTCCCGGAAGCCGGCGAGCTGGTCCACGGTGGGAAGCTCGCCGTTGATCAGGAGGTAGGCGGTCTCGATGAACGACCCGTGCTCGGCGAGCTGTTCGATCGGATAGCCGCGGTAGCGCAGAATGCCGCGCTCGCCGTCCAGATAGGTGATCGAGGATTCACAGGCCGCCGTGTTGCCGAAACCGGAGTCCAGGGTCACCAGACCGGTCTGCGCACGCAGCTTGCCGATGTCGAAGCCGCGGTCGCCCACGGCGCTCTCCACCAACGGGTAGCTGTACTCCCCGTCGCCGTAGCGCACTACTACTGCACTGTCTGCATTGTCGCCGTAGCGGTTTTCGCTCACGTCATCCCTCACCGACGTAGTGCCTCTTCTTCGAGGTGCCCTGACTCTCTCCTACTGTCCCCCATCTGGCGCCAAGATGTGCACTCGGGGTCGGCCAATAGGCCAGTTTCTGGCACGGCGTGCCGCACCAAGTAGGACCTTAGGGATGTACCACCCCGGTGAGCCGCGCGTCCAGCGCCGTGCACCGACGGCCGGCGGACACGCTGCGCACCGCCTGGGCCAGCGCGCGCCGGGAACCGACGAGCACGACCAACCGCTTGGCCCGCGTCACCGCCGTGTACAGCAGGTTGCGCTGCAACATCATCCAGGCGCTGGTGGTGACCGGAATGACCACACAGGGATACTCGCTGCCCTGGGAGCGGTGGATCGTCACCGCGTAGGCGTGGGCCAGCTCGTCCAGCTCGGCGAAGTCGTAGCCGACCTCCTCGTCCTCGTCGGTGAGGACGGTGAGCCGCTGCTCGTCCGGATCGAGGCCTGTGACCACGCCGACCGTGCCGTTGAAGACGCCGTTCGCCCCCTTCTCGTAGTTGTTTCTGATCTGGGTGACCTTGTCGCCGACCCGGAACACCCGGCCGCCGAAGCGTTTCTCGGGGAGCCCGGGACGCGGCGGGGTGATCGACTCCTGGAGCAGACCGTTGAGCGCGCCGGCGCCGGCCGGGCCCCGGTGCATCGGCGTCAACACCTGCACATCGCGCCGGGGATCGAGGCCGAACTTCGCCGGCACCCGGCGGGCCGCCACATCGACCGCGAGCCGGCCGGCCTGCTCGGTGTCCTCCTCGACAAAGAGGAAGAAGTCCGTCAGCCCCGAAGTGACCGGCGGCAGGCCCTCGTTGATCCGATGCGCGTTGGTGACCACGCCCGACTCCTGGGCCTGCCGGAAGATCCGCGTCAACCGCACCGCCGGCACCGGGCTGCCGGGCGCCAGCAGATCGCGCAGCACCTCGCCGGCGCCGACCGAGGGCAGCTGGTCGACATCGCCGACCAACAGCAGATGCGCCCCCGGGGCGACGGCCTTCACCAGCTTGTTGGCCAGCAGCAGATCGAGCATCGACGCCTCGTCCACCACCACCAGATCGGCGTCCAGCGGGCGGTCCCGGTCGAAGGCGGCGTCCCCGCCGGGGCGCAGCTCCAGCAGCCGGTGGACCGTGGACGCCTCGGCGCCGGTCAGCTCGGCGAGCCGCTTTGCCGCCCGGCCGGTCGGCGCGGCGAGCAGCACCTTGGCGCCCTTGGCCCTGGCCAGCTCCACCACCGAGCGCACCGTGAACGACTTGCCGCAGCCGGGGCCGCCGGTGAGCACCGCGACCCGCTCGGTCAGCGCCAGCCGCACCGCCTGCTCCTGCTCCTCGGCCAACTCGGCGCCCGTCCGGCCGGCGAGCCAGCCCAGCGCCTTCTCCCAGTCGACGCCCTGGAAGGCGGGCAGCCGGTCCTCGCCGGCGGCCAGCAGCCGCCGCAGCTGCCCGGCCAGCGACAACTCGGCGCGGTGGAACGGCAGCAGATAGACCGCCGTCACCCTGGCGTCCGTGCCCGGCTCACCCTGCGGATCGGGCACCGGCTCCCGCACCACGCCCTCGGGATCCTCGGCCAACTCGCCCAGGCAGTCGATCACCAGGCCCGTGTCCACCTGCAGCAGCTTGACCGCGTCGGCGATCAGCCGCTCCTCCGGGAGATAGCAGTGCCCCTGGTCGGTGGCCTGCGAAAGGGCGTACCGCAGGCCCGCCTTGACCCGCTCCGGGCTGTCCTCGGGGATGCCGACCGCGCGGGCGATGCGGTCGGCCGTCAGAAAGCCGATGCCCCAGACATCCGTGGCGAGGCGATATGGCTGGTTTTTCACCACCGAGATGGAAGCGTCGCCGTACTTCTTGTAGATGCGGACGGCGATCGAGGTGGAGACCTCGACGCTCTGCAGGAAGACCATCACCTCCTTGATGGCCTTCTGCTCCTCCCACGCCTCGGCGATCAGCGCGGTGCGCTTGGGACCGAGCCCGGGAACGGCGATCAGCGCCTTGGGATCGGCCTCGATCACCTCCAGCGTCTCCGTGCCGAAGTGGTCGACGATCCGCTCGGCCGTCCTGGGGCCGATGCCCTTGATCAGCCCCGAGCCCAGATAGCGTCTGATGCCCTGGACCGTCGCCGGCAGCACCGTCGTGTAGTTGTCCACATGGAACTGGCGACCGTACTGCGCATGCGAGCCCCAACGCCCCGTCATCCGCAGCGACTCGCCGACCTGGGCCCCCAACAGCGCGCCGACGACCGTCAACAGCTCGCCGCCGCCCCGCCCCGTGTCGACCCGCGCGACCGTGTAGCCGTTCTCCTCGTTGGCGTAGGTGATGCGCTCCAGCACACCTTCCAGCACCGCACCTTGCGACATGCCCCGACGTTAACGCCTGCCACCGACAGTCGGCCCGGCGGGCCGAAGGGCCCGACGCGCCGGCCGGGCCCTTCGGCTCCCCTCCTGTCCCCACGCCCTGCCGGGCGCCCCGGGTCACCTCGGACTGAGACTCGTCCGGGCGGCGAACGGTTGCGCCACCCCCGGGCGCGCGACGAGGCACGCGCGCCGGAGCGCACGCCCCACGACCCGCGCGCCGGAGCGTGAACGCCTCGCGCAGGGTAAAGATCGCGTCACGATGGGACGGCTGTCAGGTGTCCGCACCCGGTACGCGTCCTTACCCGAGGGATCGGCCGTGCAGTTCTCGAGGAGGCGGACGATGAAAGGTAAGGATCTCGCGACGGGCGAACACATATCCCGTCCCCAACCGACAGGTGTCGCCGTCGAGTTGACCGATCCGCGCGCCGCGCGCGCGGAGCTCGCCGGCGGCAAGGCGGCCGCCCTGGCCCGGGCGTCGGCCGCCGGGCTGCCCGTGCTGCCCGGCTTTGTGGTGCTGCCGGCGGGCGCCGACCAGCCGGGCGCCGATCCCGAGCGGCTGTGGCGCCGGCTGAGCGACGGGGGCCGCCGCCCGCTGGCGGTGCGTTCCTCCTCGTCCGCCGAGGACACCGCCGACTACGCGATGGCCGGCCGCTTTGTCTCCGTTCTCAATGTGCGCGGCCTCGACGCCTTCCGCGCCGCGCTGCGCGCCGTCCTGGAGTCGGCCTCGGCCGTCGAGGGGCCGCCGGCCCCGATGGCGGTGCTGGTCCAACCGATGCTCGAATGTCGCGTCGGCGGCGTGCTGTTCGGCGCCGACCCGGTCGCCGGACGCACCGACCGGCTGCTGCTCAGCGCGCTGCCCGGCGGCCCCGACCGCCTGGTGAGCGGCGCCGCGCAGGGCGAGAGCGCCCGTCTCACCCCGCGCGGCCGCCCGCTGGACGGCACGGCGACGGACCTCCTCGACCGCGCCGAACTGCGCCGGCTCGCCTCGGTGGCCCGCCGGACGCGGCGGATCTTCGGCGCCCCCCAGGACATCGAGTTCGGCTTCGCCGCCGACACCGGCCGGCTCCATCTCTTCCAGTCCCGCCCGATCACCGCCATGGGCCCACGCCCCCCGCGCGGCGCCCGGCTGCTCGGCCCCGGCCCGGTCGCCGAGACACTGCCCGAGCCGCTGCTGCCGCTGGAGGAGGATCTCTGGGTCACCCCGCTCTCCCACGGCCTGGCCACCGCGCTCGACCTCGGCGGCGCCGCCGCCCGCCACCGGCTGCGGGCGCTGCCCGTGGTGCGCACCGTGCGGGGGCGCGCGGTGGCCGATCTCGCGCTGCTCGGCCTCGTCCCGCCGCGCAGCCGGGTGCTCGCGCTGCTCAACCCGCTGCCGCCGGCCCGCCGGCTGGCGGCGGCCTGGCGGATGGGGCGGCTGCGGGGCGCGCTCCCCGGGCTCGCCCTCGCCCTCCAGGCCGATGTGGACCGGGAGTTGGCCACCGCCCCGCCGCTGGTCGAGCTGACCCCGGCCGATCTGGTGGCCGCGCTGCGCTGGTCGCGCGGCGTCCTGCTGGCGCTGCACGCCCAGGAGGCGCTGGCCGGAGCGCTGCTCGCGGACAGCGAGGAGGCCGGCGGCGGCGCGGCGGCGGCGCTGGCCGCGCTGCGCCACGGGCGGGCCGAGGGCCTGCCCGACGCCGCGCTGGCCGCCGCCCGCCCCGAGGTGCTGGCGCTCGTCCCGCCCAGCCTGACCCGCCCGCTGCGACTGCCGGCGCTTGCCCCGACGGACGGCGGCCCGGCCCCCGGCGCGCTCACCCCGCGCGAGGGCCTGCGGCTACGGGTGCGCTGGGTGCAGGAGTTCCAGACCCGGCTGGTGCGCGAGATCGCGAAACGCAGCGTGGCGATCGACCGGATCGCGCTGCTGCGCTGGCCCGAACTGCTCGATGTGGCGCGCGGCCAGCCACTCCCCGCCGATCTGGCCTGGCGTCGTCCGCGCCCGCCGGGGGCGCCGCTGCCGGACGCGTTCCGGCTGGCCGACGACGAGGCGGTGGTGGCCAGCGAGCCGCGCGGCGCCGGCGGCGAGGGCGCGGTGGGCGTCTCGGCCGGCCGCGTCTCGGGCGTGGCCTGGGACGGCGGGGGCGAACCGCCCGCCGACGCGGTGCTGGTGGTCCGCCATCTCGACCCCGCGCTGGCCCCGACGCTGCCCTCGGTGGTCGGCCTGATCGCGCAGACCGGCAGCCCGCTCTCCCATCTCGCCGTCCTGGCCCGCGAGTTGCGGCTGCCCATGGTGACCGGAGCGGCGGCCGCCGTGGACCGCTTCCCGCCCGGCACCCGGCTGCTCATGGACGGCGGCAGCGGGGAGATCGCGGTACGCCGACTGACGTCCGAGGTGTGCGGTTGAGGGCGACGGCGAGAAGCCCCAGGAAGACCAGGAGATCAGAGGTGCGGGCATGAGATCGGTGCGGATCGCCGTCTATCTGTTCGGCGGTGTCGCCGCGTTCGGCGCGGCGGTCTATCTGGTGATCTACCTCTACCGCTGGCAGTGGCAACGCACCCTGCTCTGCGGGGTGTTGCTGCTGGTCATCGAGGTGCTGCTGCTGGGCTTCGCGATGCTGGACCGGCTGGGCCGGCTGGAGCGCGGGGTCCGCGAGAACGACCGCAGACACGAGGAGATCCTCGCCCTGCTGCGCGCCGGCGAACGCCAGGCCGCCGCGCGCGGCGAGTCGGCGGGGAAGGACGCGCGGGCCCGGTTCTCCTGGCTGGAGGAGGGCGGCCGGACGTATGTGTTCGTGCCCGTGCTGATGGCGACGGGGGCCGCGCTGTCCGGACTGGCCTGGGTGGTGGAACGCCTGGCCAGGGCCACCACGGCAGGCCCCGTCGGGCGCCGCCGGCTGGCCGGCCGGCTGGTCCCCCTGACGGCGCCGACGGGCGGGCCGCACGACTCGTTGACGACCGACCTGCCCAAGGAGCCCCCGCTCGGCCCGCCCCGCTGGCGCACCCCGGCGGCGGTGGCGGCCGCGCTGCTGCTCTGCGCCGGCCTGGTCGCGGTGCTCTCCGAACTGACCGAGACCAAACCGCCCGAACGCGGCCCGACCACCGCGACCTCGGTGCTGTTCACCGTGACCACCAGAAACGTGCCGGACGCCCGCGCCGACCTGGCCGCGCACCAACTCTGGGAACGCTGCCGGGACGCCACCGCGATCCCGCTCGACCAGGCCAGCATGGCCACCCTCGACCACCAGCTCTACGCGGCGACCATCCACCCCTCGCTCAGCGACCACGACCGACACCGCCTCGTCGGCTGCCTCCAGGACACCGGCGTCGACCGCGTCCAACTCACCGTCCTGGGCACCGGCGGCATCTCCCCCGCCGACGACTGAACGGAGCCGGCTCAGCCGGCCGGCGCGCCCGGCGCCTTCGGCGTCGGGCCACCGAAGGCCAGATACAGGACCCGGTGCGCCAGCAGCCACCGCCCGGACCCGGGGCAGCGGGCGAACGTGTCCTCGTAGTGCCCCACCTGCACGGGCGGCCCGGCCGGCAGCAGCTCACCCCGGTGCTCGTCGATCCGGAAGGTGGTCAAATAACTGGTGGCGCGGGCCGATTCGGCGGAGTGCACGGTGACCCGCACATTGCTGGAGACGCGACGGGAGAGCCGCGACGGGGAACGACCACCGAAGTAACGGCGCAACGCCGCCCGCCCCTCGATGCGACGCTCCCCCGCCGGCCACTCCCACACCCCGTCCTCGGTGAACAACTCGGCGGCGGCACCGGGCTCCCCCAGGTCCAGGCAGTGGACCAGGTCGAGGATCACCCGCTCGCACTCCCGCTCGACGAGCAGCCGCCGTAACGATTCCACCTCGTCGGCGCGTGCCGACACGCTTTCGCCCATCCCCCGGGTCTACCGACCGACTCACCACCCCCTCAACCGGTTTCCCCCGGGCGCGAGCCGGGTCAGAGGGCGGGCGGGGTGATCGTAAAGCGGGCGTTGACCCGGGCGTTGACGGTCTGGCGGCGGGGTTCCAGATCCAGCGCCGGCGGCGGGCCCGCCATGGACCCGGAGGGCGGGGCACCGTACGCCGCGCCATAGCCGGCGGAGGCCATCTCCAACTGGGGCTCGGCCCCCGGATCGGCCAGATCGATCAGGCCGACCAACTCGGAGCCCAGCGCCTCGGCGTACTCCCGGGCCCGTTCGACGGCCTGCCGCACGGCCTGCTGCCTGGTCTCCCGATACACCGGCGAATCCGGCCGCAGCCCCCACCAGGGGCCCGACACACTCGTCAACTCCAGATCGGCGAGCCGGGTGGTGAGTTCGCCCAGGGCCGTGAAGTCCACGATCACGGCCTGGAGATGGACCTTCCCGTGATAGGCGCGCACCCGCTCGTTACGGCCCGGCCTCAGCTCGGGGCTGATCGCGAACGCCCCGGTCTCGATCTTCTCCACCGCCTCGCCATACGACCGCAGCAGCTCAAGGGCGGCGTTGTTCCGACGAGTCAGATCGCGCAACGCGGCCCGCCGGTCGCCACCCCGCGCCCCCACCGTGATCCCGATCCGCGCCGTCTCGGGATCGACCTCAAGCCGCGCCTCCCCCCGCACCGCGACCTGCGGCGCCCCGGACCGACGCGACACCTCCGCCGACAAGCTGGACTCCGTCACACACTCCTCCTCCAGCGGCACCACCGCGCACTCCTCCGGAGGAGACGCAGAGAGGGCGCTCATGCTACAAGCGCCGCCCAACCGCCGACCCGGCAACGGCCCAAGACCGCCGAACGCAGCCCCCATCGCCGCACCCCGCACCGGCCCGGCCGCCGTCCGTCAACGCCCAACGTCGCAGCCCAGCCCATGCCCGCCAGGCGCCAACCCCCGCCCGGCCGATGCCCGTCAACCATCACCAACCGCCACCCAGACGACGGCGCAAGCCCACCGACCGCAACCCCCCATCGGCTCAACCCACACCGGTCAGGCACCACCCATGTGGCGCCAACACCACGCCCCGGCCCTCGCCAGCCAGGCGGCAGCCCTCGCCCGGCCGATGCCCATGAGACACCAACACCGCAGCCCAACCCACGCCGGCCGGCCAACAACTCCGCCCCAACCACCGCCCGTCAGCCGCCCGCGCCAACCCCGCACCCGTCAGCCACCAACACCACCCCAACCACCGCCCGTCAGCCGCCCACACCACCGCCCAACCCACGCCGGCCAGGCGCCGGCGCCCGCGCCAACCGCCGCCCCAACAGCCACTCAAGCCCACCGACGGCAACCGCCTACCGCCCCAACGCAAACCAAGCATCCGCGCCGGCGCCAGGCGCCAACACCACCCCGGCCACCGCCCGTCAGACGCCAACGCCGCGGCCCAGCCCTCGCCGGCCAGGCACCCGCGCCAACACCACGCCCCGCCCCACACCCGTCAGCGGCCAACAACCGCCGCCCCGACAACCGTTCAAAAAACCCGACCGCAACCGGCCGTCGGCTCAGCCCGTGCCGGTCAGGCACGCGGTCGAGCCGCGCAGCATCAGTTCGCCGGGGCAGGTGATCGGGCCTTCGGGGGGTGCCTCCTCGCGGCCGAGCGCCAGGCGACCCGCGCGCGCTCCGGCCTCGTGCAGCGGGAGCCGGACGGTGGTCAGCCCCGGCGTTGCGTCGACCGCGAAGGGGAGATCGTCGAAGCCGGCCACCGAGATCTCGTCCGGGATCCGTATCCCCCGCTCCCGCAGCGCCGCGCAGGCGCCCAGCGCGACCGTGTCGTTGGCGGCCACGATGGCGGTCAACTTCGGCTCTCTGCGGAGCAGTTCGAGCGCGCCCTCATAGCCGGCCGCCCGGTCGTAGCTGCCCCGGACGGTGAGCCGTTCGGCGTCCTGGTCGAGCCCGGCGGCGGCGAGCGCCGCGCGGTGGCCCTCAAGGCGGTGTCGGGTGGTGGTGCGGGCGGTCGGCCCCGCGAGGTAGCCGAGCCGCCGGTGGCCCAACGTCAGCAGATGTTCCGTCAACAGTCTGGCGCCGGTGCGGTTGTCGAAGGTGATGGCCGGGAAGTCCGTGCCTTCCAGCGGGGGGCGCCCGCAGAGCACCACCCGCGCGCCGGCCGCCTCCAGCCGCCCCAGCCGGGTGACCAGCGCGGCGCGGTGGGCGGCGTCCTCCAGCGCGCCGCCGGTGAGCACGACGGCGGCGGCGCGCTGTCGTTGCAGCAGGGTGAGGAAGTGCAGTTCGCGCTCGGGCGATCCGCCGGTGTTGCAGACCACCGCGAGCTTGGGGCCGCCCCGGTCCGCCGCGGGTTGGCCGATCTCGGACTGGACCGCGCCGGCCATGATCCCGAAGAAGGGGTCGGCGATGTCGTTGACCAGGACGCCCACCAGATCGGAGGTGGCGGCGGCGAGCGAGCTGGCCGGCCCGTTGACCACGTACTCCAGCTCCTCGACGGCCTGGAGCACACGATTTCTGGTGGCACCTGCCACCGGGTAGTTTCCGTTCAGCACCCGCGAGACGGTCGCCGCGGACACCCCCGCGCGGACCGCAACGTCCGCCAGCGTTACTGCCATCCTCTGCTCCCACTTGCCTAGCCCGCTGCGAAGAGGTTAGCTTCTCCCCAGATAGAAAGCGCTTACCGTCCTGGGAGGGCAAGGGGTATGACGACGCAGTCGGTCGCCGAACGCAGAACGGTCAAGATCGCCATGAACGGCGTGACGGGCCGCATGGGGTACCGCCAGCACCTGGTGCGATCGATCCTCGCCATCCGGGAACAGGGCGGGGTGCCGCTGGGCGACGGCACGGTGATCTGGCCCGAGCCGCTGCTGGTGGGCCGCCGGGAGGGCGCGCTGCGCGAGCTGGCCGCCCGCCACGGCCTGGACCAGGGCGCGGTCAGCACCGATCTGGACGCGGTGCTCTCCGACCCCGACGTGGACGTCTACTTCGACTCCCAGGTGACGCTGGCCCGCGAGGAGGCCATCGGCAAGGCGATCGCGGCCGGCAAGCACATCTACACCGAGAAGCCGACCGCCACCGGGCTCGACGGGGCGCTCGCCCTGGCCCGGCAGGCGCGGGACGCCGGCGTCAAGCACGGCGTGGTGCAGGACAAGCTGTTCCTGCCGGGGCTGCTCAAGCTCAAGCGGCTGATCGACGGCGGCTTCTTCGGCGAGATCCTGTCGGTGCGCGGCGAGTTCGGCTACTGGGTCTTCGAGGGCGACTGGCAGGAGGCGCAGCGCCCCTCGTGGAACTACCGCGCCCAGGACGGCGGCGGCATCGTGGTGGACATGTTCCCGCACTGGGAGTACGTGCTGCACGAGCTGTTCGGCCGGGTGGAGAGCGTGCAGGCGCTGGCCACCACCCATATCCCGCGCCGCTGGGACGAGGCGGGCGCGGCCTACGAGGCCACCGCCGACGACTCGGCCTACGGCGTCTTCCAGCTGGCCGGCGGGATCGTGGCGCAGATCAACTCCTCCTGGGCGGTGCGGGTCAACCGCGACGAGCTGGTCGAGTTCCAGGTGGACGGCACGGAGGGCTCGGCCGTGGCCGGGCTGCGCGGCTGCCGGGCGCAGCACCGGTCGGCGACGCCCAAGCCGGTGTGGAACCCGGACCTGCCCGCCACCGAGCGGTTCCGCGAGCAGTGGCAGGAGGTGCCGGACAACGGCGAGTTCGACAACGGGTTCAAGGCCCAGTGGGAGCTGTTCCTCCGCCATGTGGTGGCGGACGAGCCGTACGGCTGGGACCTGTTGGCGGGCGCCCGCGGGGTGCAGCTGGCCGAGCTGGGGCTGCGGTCGTCGGCCGAGGGCCGTCGGCTGCCGGTGCCGGAACTGTCGCTGTGACGACGGGGACGAGACACGCCGTGCCACCCGAGACCGACCAAGGAGACCGCCCCGTGATCCGACTGCCCGACGCCACCGGCGCGTTGCGTGAGTACCGGCCGCGCGCCGAGCCCGCCGTGTTCGCGCCGGCGGACGCGCCCCTCGCCTCGCGTGTCGTCTACTCGGCCGCCCATGTGGTGGCCGATCCGTTCGCCGATGTCACGCCGGACGATCCGGCCGCCGTCGACTGGGAACGCACCCTCGCGTTCCGTCGGCATCTGTGGCGGCAGGGGCTCGGCGTCGCGGAGGCGATGGACACCGCCCAGCGCGGCATGGGTCTGGACTGGGCCGGCGCGGCCGAGCTGATCCGCCGCTCGGGGGCGGAGGCGAAGGCCGAGGGCGGGCTGATCGCCTGTGGCGTGGGCACCGACCAGCTCACCGGACCGGCCACGCTGCCGGAGGTGCGGGCCGCCTACGAGGAGCAGTTGGCGGTGGTCGAGGAGACGGGCGCACGGCCGATCCTGATGGCCTCGCGGGCGTTGGCGGCGGCCGCGTCCGGGCCCGAGGACTATCCGGCGGTCTATGGCGAGCTGCTGCGGCAGGCCGCCCGGCCGGTGATCCTGCACTGGCTCGGCCCGATGTTCGATCCGGCGCTCACCGGCTACTGGGGCAGCACGGATCTGGACGCGGCGACGGAGACCTTTCTGGAGATCATCGCGGCGCATCCGGAGAAGGTCGACGGGGTGAAGGTCTCGCTGTTGGACGCGGGGCGCGAGGTCGCGTTGCGCCGGCGGCTGCCGGCGGGCGTGCGCTGCTACACGGGCGACGACTTCCACTACCCCGAGCTGATCGCGGGCGACGAACAGGGCTACAGCGACGCCCTGTTGGGGATCTTCGATCCGCTGGGTCCGCTGGCGGCGCACGCGGTGCGCACGTTGGACGCGGGCGATCCGGCCGGTTTCCGGGCGGTGCTCGACCCCACGGTCGCGCTCTCCCGGCATCTGTTCCGGGCGCCGACCCGCTACTACAAGACGGGCGTGGTGTTCCTCGCCTGGCTGGCCGGCCACCAGGAGCACTTCACCATGGTCGGCGGCCTCCAGTCGGCCCGTTCGCTGCCGCATCTGGCCCGCGCCTACGAACTGGCGGACGGCCTTGGGCTGTTCCCCGATCCGGAGCTGGCCCGCACCCGGATGACCCAGCTGCTCGCCCTGCACGGAGTGACCCAGTGACCGACACCACGGCGGCCGACGATCTGGCCGGTTTCTCGATCAACCAGATGACCGTCAAACAGCTGTCCCTGCCCGAACTGGTCAAGGGTCTGACCGAGTTGGGCGTGCCCGGCGTGGGTCTGTGGCGGGAGCCGGTGGCGTCCTACGGTCTGACGGCCGCCGCCGAGCTGGTGCGGGACGCGGGGCTCACGGTGACCTCGCTCTGCCGGGGCGGCTTCTTCACCGCCGAGCATCCGGCCGAGCGGGCCGCCGCGCTCGACGACAACCGGGCCGCCGTCGACGAGGCCGCCACGCTGGGCACCGACACCCTGGTGCTGGTCTCCGGCGGGCTGCCGGCGGGCAGCCGCGATCTGCACGGCGCCAGGGAACGGATCGCCGACGCGCTGGCCGAGTTGGGCCCCTACGCGGCCGAGCGCGGGGTGCGGCTGGCGATCGAGCCGCTGCACCCGATGTACGCGGCCGACCGCTGTGTGGTCTCCACGTTGGACCAGGCCCTCGATCTGGCGGAGCGCTTCCCCGCCGAGCAGGTGGGGGTCGTGGTGGACACCTACCACCTGTGGTGGGACGACCGGCTGGCCGCCGGCATCGCCAGGGCCGGCGCCTCGGGGCGGATCCACTGCTACCAGCTGGCCGACTGGACCACCCCGCTGCCGGCGGGCGTCCTCAACGGGCGCGGTCAGCTGGGCGACGGCTCGGTGGACTTCCGCTGGTTCGAGCAGGCGGTCCGCGCCGCCGGCTACACGGGCCCGGTGGAGGTCGAGTTGTTCAACGAGGGGCTCTGGGCCCGCGAGGGCCGTGGCGTGCTCGCCGAGACGGTCGCCCGCTACCGCGCCGTTTCCCGCGGTTAGCGGGCGCTGACCCGCGCGCCCGGGAGAACGGTGGGATTCCCTCCCGTTCCCCCGGGCGGACGCGAGCCGTCGCCGGTCGGACGAAGCGCGGTTACGGTGGAGCGCAGGGCACGGAACGTCACGGGCCCCTTGTGACCGGGCCGGGAGGTACGCAGTGGCTTCCCTCCGACGCGGTGGGCAGAACGGCCTCTTCCTCCTGCTGCTGTTGTTCGTCCTGCTGATCAGCGCCTACCAGAACTGGGCCGGCCAGCCCGAGGCGACCGTCCGTTACGCCAGCCTCTCGCTGCTGCCGCCGCTGGTGGCCAGCGCGCTGCTGCCGCTGCGGCCGACGGCGGTGCTGGGCGTCGTCTCCATCGTCTCGGTGGTGGCCAACTACGGCTTCCTGCTGCCGGTGCAGCGGACCGGCGCCCGGATGGTGGTGATCGTCTCCATCGTGCTGGCGGTGATCATCAGCCTGCTGAGCTGCTGGGTCAGGGCCAACCGGGAGGCCAAGCTGCGCCGGGTGATGATCGCCCGGGACCGGCTGACGCTGCTCAGCGTGGCCACCACCCATATCGGCAACACCCTGGACGTCGACACCACCGCGCGTGAGCTGGCCGAGGCCGCCGTGCCGAGGTTCGCCGACCTGGCCACCGTCGATCTGGCCGATCCGGTGCTGCGCGGCAAGGATCCGAACACCGGCTGGCTGGACGGCGACGAGCCGTTCGCGCTGCGCCGGGTCGCCCAGCGGTCGGTGCTGGACGGCGCGCCGGACGCCGTGCTGGAGGCGGGCGACACCACGCACTCCCGCCCCGGCTCGGTGCCCGCCCAGGTGTTGGCCAGCGGAAAGTCGCGGTGCGCGCCCACGCTCGACGGCGTCGACGAGCTGGCCGGCTGGCTCGGCGTGTCGGCGGAGCGCGCCGAGGCGGCCTGGCGCGAGTACGGCTTCCACTCCGGCATCGCCGTCCCGCTGCGCGCCCGTGGCACCACGCTGGGGGTCGCCGTCTTCCTGCGGCACCGGCGGGAGGAGTCCTTCGACGCGGACGATCTGCTGCTGGCCGAGGAGATCGTGGCGCGCGCCGCCGTCTGTGTGGACAACGCGCGCCGCTTCACCCACGAGCACCGCACCTCGCTGGCGCTGCAGCGCAGCCTGCTGCCCCGCCGGCTGCCCCGGCTGGCCGCCGTCGACGTGGCCAGCCGCTATCTGCCCGCCGACTCGGGGATGGGCGTGGGCGGCGACTGGTTCGACGTGATCCCGCTCTCCGGCGCCCGGGTGGCGCTGGTGGTGGGCGATGTGGTCGGGCACGGCGTGCACGCCTCGGCCACCATGGGCCGGCTGCGCTCCACGGTCCGCACCCTCGCCGATATCGATCTCCCCCCGGACGAGCTGCTCACCCATCTGGACGATGTGGTGATCCGACTGCGGTTCGAGACCGAACCCGCGGAGAACGAACGCAACGGCAGCGAGGACACCACCGGGGAGTTCGGCGCCACCTGCCTCTATGTGGTCTACGACCCGGTGTCCCGGCACTGCTCCTTCGCCAGGGCGGGCCATCCGGCCCCGGTGCTGGTCCGCCCGGACGGCGGCGCCGAGTTCCTGGAGCTGTCCGCAGGACCGCCGCTCGGCCTGGGCGGACTGCCCTTCGAGGCCACCGAGTTGGACCTGCCGGAGAACAGCCTGCTGGCGCTCTACACCAACGGCCTGATCGAGTCGCGCGACCGGGACCCGAGCCTGGCCTACGACGATCTGCGCCAGGTGCTCTCCCGGTCGACGCCCTCCCTGGAGCAGCTCTGCGACGAGGTGGTCAAGACCGTCCTGGTCCAGCAACCCACCGACGATGTCGCGCTGTTGCTCGCCAGGACCCGTGCGCTGGACGCCTCGCACGTCGCCACCTGGGAGATCCCGGACGATCCGACGGCGGTGGCCAGCGCCCGCGATCTGGTCACCAGCCAACTCGACGGCTGGGGCATGGCGGAGGCCGCGTTCACCACCGAGCTGGTGGTCAGCGAGCTGGTGACCAACGCCATCCGGCACGCGGACGGCCCCATCCAGCTGCGGTTGATCCGGGAGCGCGGCCTGATCTGCGAGGTCTCCGACTCCACCAGCACCTCCCCCCATCTGCGGCGGGCCCGCGCCTTCGACGAGAGCGGACGCGGCCTCTTCATCGTCGCCCGCCTCACCGAACGCTGGGGCACCCGCCACCGCGCCGGCGGCAAGACCATCTGGGCCGAACTCGCCCCCTAGAGAGCCCTAGTCTTGTCGGATGACCGCACATGAGAACGGGGACTCCGACGTGCTGGCCAGCGGGCCGCTGGGGATGCGGCTGCTCTCCTTCGACCGCGCCCCGGAGAACAGCGCCTTCGCGACCGCGCCCGTCGGCTATGTCCTGGTCGCGCTCTGGCACGGGGACCGGCTGCTGCTGGTGCTGGAACGGGGGCGGAACTGCTGGGAGTTGCCGGGCGGCGGGATCGAGCCGGGCGAGACGCCCAGGGAGGCGGCCGTGCGCGAGCTGTGGGAGGAGGCCGGACAACGGCTGCCGCCCGAGCGGCTGCGCTTCGTCGGCCACGCCCGCACCCTGCTGCCGAACAAGAACGAGCTGCGCGGCGCGCTGTACAGCGCGGAGACCGAGGAGCCGGCGCCCTGGCAGGAGAACGCGGAGATCGCCGCCCTGCACTGGTGGGACCCGAACGAGCCGCCGCCCGCCGGCCGGCTCCAGACGGTGGACGTCTATCTGGCCCGGCTGGCCCGCCCGTAAACTGCGCGCCATGGGGAACAGACCAGGCGGATTCGCCTACACCACCCGTCCGGACGGCACCGTGACCATCACCCACCACGGCGCCCAGGCGGGGGTGCTGCGCGGCGGGCGCGCCGCCCGCTTCCTCAACGAGGTCGAGGCGGGCGACGCCCAGCTGGTGATGGCCCGCTGGACGGGCAACTACAAGCACGGCAACGAGCGCGTCGCGCGTTCGCACCCGCGCAACGCGCGCTGAGCCCGCCGGCGGTCGTCAGCCGACCACCGGCGCCGCCGGCTCGCCGGCGTAGGCGCGCCACAGCTCCGCGTACCGCCCGCCGGCGGCGAGGAGTTCGGCGTGGCCGCCGTCCTCCACCACCCGGCCGTGGTCCAGCACCACCACCCGGTCCGCGCGGGCGGCCGTGGTCAGCCGGTGGGCGACCACCAGCGTGGTGCGGCTCACCGCCAGCCGGTCCGTGGCGTCGTTGACCAGCGCCTCCGTCGCCAGATCGAGCGCCGCGGTGGCCTCGTCCAGCAGCAGGATGTCGGGGTCCACCAGCTCGGCCCTGGCCAGGGCGATCAACTGCCGCTGTCCGGCGGAGAGATTGCGCCCCCGCTCGGCCACCCGGTGGCGGTAGCCGCCGGGCAGCGCCACGATCATCCGGTGCGCGCCGACCGCCCTGGCCGCCGCCTCGACCCGCGCGTCGTCCGCGTCGGGATCACCGTAGGCGATGGCGTCCCGCACGGTGCCGGCGAAGAGATAGGGCTCCTGGGGCACCACGCCCAGCCGGTGCCGGTACGCCGTGGGATCCAGCTCCCGCAGGTCGACGCCGCCGAGCCGCACCGCGCCGGCGGTCGGGTCGTAGTAGCGGGCCACCAGCTTCACCAGCGTGGACTTGCCGGCGCCGGTCTCGCCGACGAAGGCCACCGTCTGGCCGGCCGGAATCCGCAGGTCGATCCCGTCGAGCGCGTCCTCGTCCGCGCCCCGGTAGGCGAACCGCACCCGGTCGAACTCCAGGTCCTCGGCGGCGCTCGCCACCGGACGTGGCCGAGGCGCCACCGGCACGGTGGTGCGCTCGGCCAGCAGCTCGCGCACCCGGCCCAGCGAGACCACCGCCTGCTGGTAGCCGTCGAAGACCTGCGAGAGCTGCTGCACCGGGGCGAAGAACAGCTCGATATAGAGGAGATAGGCGACCAGCGCGCCCGCCGTCAGAGTGCCGTCGCCCACCCGGCCGGCGCCCACCACCAGCACGCCGGCCGTGGCCACCGTGGCCAGCAGCTGGACGAACGGGAAGTAGACCGAGATCAGCCACTGGCCGCGGACCCGCGCCTGCCGGTAGCCGTCCGAACGGGCCACGAAGCGCTCGTAGCCGTCCCGCTCGCGCCGGAACGCCTGCACCATCCGCAGCCCGGCCACCGACTCCTGCAGGTCGGCGTTGACCCCGCCGACCCGTTCCCTGGCCAACTCGTAGGCGCGGGTGCTCAGTCGACGGAAGAAGAAGGTGCCGACGACCAGCGGCACCAGCGTGGCCAGCACCACCAGCGCCAGCTGGACGTCCAGCACGAACAGCACCACCAGGATGCCGAGGAAGGTCAGCACCGACACCAACGCCTGCACCAGACCGGTCTGCAGAAAGGTGGTGAGCGCGTCCACGTCCGTCGTCATCCGGGTCATCACCCGGCCGGCCAGCTCCCGTTCGTAGAAGTCCAGGCCGAGCCGCTGGAGATGGGCGAAGATCTTCACCCGCAGCGTGTAGAGCGCCCGCTCCCCGGTGCGTCCCATGGCGCGGGTCGCGCCGTACTGCGCGGCCCACTGCGCCAGCACCACCACCAGGGCCAGCCCGGCCGCCGCCCACACCGCGCCCAGCGCGGTCTGCCGGACGCCCTCGTCGATGCCGTGCCGGATCAGCACGGGCAGCAGCAGCGAGGCCAGCGCGTCGCCCACCACCAGCAGCAGCGCCCCGACCAGCGGAACGCCGAGCCCGGCCAGCAACCGGCGCAGGCCGTAGGTGTGTTCGCCGCGCGCGGCGCGCTCCTCGTCGACGTCCGGCGTATCGTCGGCCGGCGGCAGCGCCGCGAGCTGCGCCAACAGCTCGGGCGTCGCCTGCCCGGTGCCGTCGTCGATCTCGTCGCCGACGTCGGGGCGCCGCCACGCCTCGGCCGTCACCTCGCCCGGCGTCCAGGCGGCCTCGCGTTCGGCCGCCGCCATCCCGGCCGGATCGCGGTCCACGCCGCCCAGTTCGTCCGGATCGGCCAGCAGCCGCCGATACAGCTCGCAGCGGCCGAGCAGCTGCCGGTGGGTGCCGGTGTCGACCAGCCGCCCGCCGTCCAACACGGCGACGCGGTCGGCCAGTTGCAGCGTCGACTCGCGGTGCGCGATCAGCAGCGTGGTGCGCCCGCGCATCACCGAGCGCAGCGCGTCATGGATCTCGTGCTCGACCCGGGCGTCCACGGCCGAGGTGGCGTCGTCCAGGATCAGCAGCCTGGGGTCGGTGAGGATCGCCCGGGCCAGCGCGATCCGCTGCCGCTGACCGCCGGAGAGGGTCATCCCCTGCTCGCCGATCACGGTGTCGTAGCCGTCCGGCAGCTCCTCGATGAAACCGTCGGCCCTGGCCGCCCCGGCCGCCGCCCTGATCTGCTCCTCGGTCGCCTCCGGATGCCCGTAGGCGAGGTTGTTCCTGATGGTGTCGGAGAAGAGGAAGCTGTCCTCGGGCACCAGACCGATCGCGCCGCGCAGCGAGTCGCCCGTCAACGTCCGCACGTCCAGGCCGCCGACCCGCACGCTGCCGCTGTCCGGATCGTAGAAGCGCGGCAGCAGCAGCGAGACGGTGGACTTGCCGCTGCCCGAGGGGCCGACCACGGCCAGCGTCTCGCCCTCGCCCACCCGAAGCGACAGCTCGCTGAGCACCGGCCGATCCGTGCCATAGCCGAAGGTGACCCGGTCGAACTCGACGGTGGCGGGCGCGTCAGCGGGCAGCGGCACGGCGTCGGGTGCCTCCCGGATCACCGGCTCGGTGTCGATCAGCTCCAGCACCCGCTCCACGCCGGCCCGCGCCTGCTGCCCCACGGTGATGATCACCGTCAGCATCCGGACCGGACCGACCAGCTGCGCCAGATAGGTGGAGAACGCGACAAAGGTGCCCAGGGTGATCTGCCCCCTGGTGGCCATCCAGCCGCCCAGCGCCAGCATCGCGACCTGCCCCAGCGAGGGCACCGCCTGCAGCGCGGGGGTGTAGCGCGCGGAGAGCCGCACGCTCCGCATCCGGGCGGCGAAGAGGCGCCCGCCCACCCGGCGCAGCCGCCCCATCTCCTGCTGCTCCTGGCCGAAGCCCTTGACCACCCGGACGCCGCCGACCGCGCCGTCCACCGCCGAGGCCACGGCGGCGGCCTGCCCCTGGGCGTACCAGGTGGCGGGGAAGAGCCGGGTCCTGGAGCGCCGGGCGATCACCCACAGCGCGGGCGCGACCGCCAGCGCCACCAGGGTCAGCAGCGGCGAGAGGGTGAGCATCACCACCAGGGAGACGACGAAGAGCATCACGCTGCCGATGGTCATCGGCATCATGAAGAGCAGCCCCTGGATCAGCTGGAGATCGCTGGTGGCCCGGCCGACGACCTGCCCGGTGCTCAACCGGTCCTGCCGCCGGCCGTCCAGCCGGGTGATGCTGGCGAACATCTCGGTCCGCAGATCGTGTTGCACATCGATGCCGAGCCGGCCGCCGTAGTAGCGGCGGACGAACGTCAGCGCGTAGACCACGACGGCCGCGCCCAGCAGCAGCCCGACCCACAGGGCCAGGCCGCCCTCCTCGCCCAGCACCACATCGTCGATGACCACCTTGATGATCAACGGCATCAGCGCCATCACCGCCATGCCGACCAGCGAAGCGATCAGCGAGAGCAGAAGATCGCGCCGATGCCGCCAGCAGTAGCCGACCAGCCGCCGTATCCAACCGGCCTCACGTTCTGCCACCGCCGTGCCTCCCGAGCCCGAGCTTCCGCCGCTGTTCCGCCACTGATCAGCCACTGATCAGTCAGTGATCCGCCAGTGATCGGTGGTCCGACGAGGGGATCCGCCGAGCGGATCCCCTGGCCGGTCCGACGGGTGATCTTCGAATCACCCCTGGGCCCAACACCGCTGGCCGGCCATTTCATCCCAGCGCAACAATATGAACGACGCTCGTGGCCCGCCACGGGCGCCTGGCGGCACCACCCCGCGCACCCGTCCGGGACCGGTCACTCAGCGCGGCGCCACGGCTCCCGGACGGCGGCCGGCCAGACCCGGCGCCAGGACGGCCGCCACCACCAGATGCATGCAGGCCAGCGCCACCCGCGTCCCGCCGGTCATCCCCTGGCCGGTCAACGGCAGGAACGACAGCGCGAGCACGACGCCCGCCACCGCGAGCCAGATCCCGCGCGCCCGCCGTGTCCACCGTTCCAGCACGGCCAGCAGGCCCCAGCCGGCGAGCCCGAAGGCCAGGGACAGCGCGACGACCGGGAACGGGCCGATCTCCAGCACCCGTTCGCCGGCGCCCTCCCCCTCCGTGATCCGCAGTTCCCGCCCCAGCAGCGGATCGGCCACCAGCCAGACGAGCAGCGCGCCGACCACCGAGGCGAGCACCGCGCCGGCCCGCCGCCGACGGATGGGCGTCATGCCGACTCCGTCGGGCCGCCGAGCGCGCCGTGCAGAAAGAGCTCCACCAGCGCCTGGACATCCAGTCGGTGCTCCTCCTCGCGCAGCTGGGTGAAGAGCAGCCCGAGGAACACCCCGGCCACCCGTTCGGGCGGCAGCCGCAGCGACTCCCGGTCGGGCTCCAGGAGTTCGGCCACCGCGCCCCCGATGCTGGCCAGCGACTCCGCCCGGCCCATCCCCCGAACCTGCTGGTCGGGCGAGTCCCCCCGGCGGCGGTGCCCCGAGGTGTGCAGCGCCGTGGCCACGCTTCCCATGCGTTCCAGATGGGCCCGCAGGGCGTCGGCCGCCTCGGCCAGCCGGTCGGCGAGCGGCTGGTCGAGGGGGATGGACGCCAACTCGGTGACCGCGTGGTCGGGGCGGAGCGCCTCGGCCATGCAGGCGTCGAGCAGCTCCTCCTTGTCGGTGAAGACACGGAAGATCGTGGCCTCGCCGATGCCGGCGGCCCGCGCGATCCTGCTGGTGGTCACCGCCGCGCCGTACTCGGCGATCAGCGGCAGCGCCGCCCTGACGATCATCTCGCGGCGTTCCGCCGGGCTCATGCCCGGCGCACGACGCCGGTTCTGTCCGGTACTGGTCATGCCGGAAGATTACGGAGTGAGCGCTCACTCCGTCAATAGTGAGTAAGTACTCACTCCGATCCCTGTCCTGGCGGCTCGGCGGCCCGCCCGCCGGAAGCCGATTGACCGTCCGGGAACGCGAACCCTAGGATCGCCGCCATGGGAGCCTTCACGTTGATCAACGAACTCCGCGCCCACGCGCGGACGTTCGTGTCGAGCACCCCGCAACGTCCCCGCGTCCGGCGCCAGGCCCTGGTCGCGTAGGTCTCCGCGCCGGCGCTCCCGAAGCGCCGCTCAGCGCCCCGTTCCCTCCCCCAGGGCCGTCCGTGTCCCCATCGCCCCGGACAGGCCGCCTTGCACCATGCCCGCGTCCGGCCTGTCCTCGCAGTTCCGAGGACTCACGTGGCCCGCCACCGCACCACCCTTTCGCAGAACTTCCTGTACAACACCGCCGTGCTGCGGACGATCGTCCGCGCCGCCGAGCTGTCCCCCGCCGATCTGGTGCTCGAACCGGGCGCCGGCGAGGGCACCGTCACCCGCGTCCTGGCCCGCCGCGTCCGCGAGGTGATCGCCTACGAGATCGACCCCCGGCTCGCCGCCGCGCTGCCGCGCCGGCTGGCGAACGAGCGCAACGTCCGGGTGGTGCCGGGAGACTTCCTGCACGCCCGCCCACCCCGCCGCCCGTTCGCGGTGGTGGGCAACATCCCCTACTCCCGCACCACCGACATCGTCCGCTGGTGCCTCGCCGCACCCGCGCTGACCTCGGCGACCCTGGTCACCCAGCGCGAGTACTCCCGCAAGCGCACCGGTGACTTCGGCAGCTGGCCACTGCTCACGGTGAGCAGCTGGCCGGAGTTCGACTGGCGGCTCGGTCCCCGCATCGCCCGGCACCACTTCACCCCCGTCCCGCGCACCGACTCGGCGGTGCTCCGGCTGGTCCGCCGCCCGGCCCCGCTGCTGCCGCACCGCGAGCTGGCGGCGTACCGGGCGCTGGTCGCCGAGGGGTTCACCGGGGTCGGCGGCTCGCTGGGCGCCACCCTGCGCCGCACCCGGCACACCGGCCGGGTGCGCGCCGCCCTGGCCGCCGCCGGGATCGACCCCGAGGCGCCGGTGGGGCGGATCACCCCGCCCCAGTGGCTACGGGTGCACCGGGCGCTGCGCCCCGGCGGCTGAGTCCCCCGGGGCGGGTTTCCATCGCCGGCGCGGGGTTACCCGAGCGCTTCGGAAAGCGAGCCGGAACATCCGAGACAGCCGGAATCCCAGAACCCAGGAATCCCAGAACCGAGGAAGCGAACCATGAGCGATTCACTGAGCAGCGACCTGTGGACCGGCGAGCGGGAGGCCCCCGCGGCCAAGGCCAGGGCCGCCGCGCGCCAGGTGCGCGAACGCGCCGGTGACCAGGCCGAGAGCGGGACCCACCGGGCGGCCGACCAGGTCCGCCGGATAGCCGACGAGCTGGCCGAACTCGCCCGGCAGGCGCCCGAGGACTCCCCCACCCGCAGCCTGGTCTCCCAGGCAGCGAACGGGGGCCACCGGGCGGCCGGCTATCTCGACGAACACGGTGTCGACGGGCTGCTGGAGAGCACCCAGCGGTTCGCCAGACAGCGCCCCACCGCCTTTGTCGGCGCCACGGCGCTGGCCGGCTTCGCCGTGGGCCGCCTGGCCAAGGCCGGCCTCGCGGCCGGCGGCGCCACCGGCGGCGGCCGCGGGCACCAACGCGCCGACCAGCCGTCGGACCCGGTCGACCGGGTCGCCGAACGCGGCCCGTTCGACACCGCCGACCAACCCCAGCGGACCGGCTACCCGGAGGCGTGACATGGCTCAGCACACCGAAGAACGCACCCAGGCCCCCGGCGGCGGATCGGTCGGCGACCTGTTCGCCGAGGTCACCTCGGACATCCAGCGGCTCTTCCGCCAGGAGGCCGAGCTGGCCAGAACCGAGGTGCGGGAGGAGTTCGGCAAGGCGGGCAAGGCCGCCGGCATGATGGGCGCGGCCGCCCTCGCCGGCGCCCTGGTCGTCCTCTTCCTCTCCCTGGCCCTGATGTTCGCGCTCGGCAACGTGCTCGACCTGGGCTGGGCCGCGCTGATCGTCACCGGCGCCTGGGCGCTGATCGGCGGCGCCCTGTTCCTGCTGGGCCGAGGCCGGCTGCGCGACTTCTCACCCACCCCGACCAAAACCCTGGACAGCCTGAAGGAGGACGCCTCATGGGCACGTCATCCAAGGACATAAAGAGCGATATCGAGAACACCCGATCGCAACTGGCCAGCGATCTCGACCAGTTGGCCCACCGGGTCAGCCCGGTGGACGCGGTCCGCCGCGGCGGCGACCAGCTGCGCGGCGGCCTGAGCGAACGACGCGAGCGCGCCAGGGAACGCGGCCAGGGCGCCGGCCAGGCGCTGCGCGACGGCGGCGGCCAGGCCACCGCCGCGCTGGACCGCACCAGGGAACGGGCCTCAACCGGGACCAGGAACAACCCGCTGGCCGGCGGCGCCATCGGCTTCGCCATGGGCGTGCTGGCCGCCGCCGTACTGCCGGGCAGCGCCCCGGAACGGCAGGCCGCCGGCCGGGTCGCCGAACGCGCCGCGCCCCGTGTCGACCCGCTCACGGACGCGGCGGCCCGCTCCGCCCGCGACTTCGGCGAGGACGCCAGGGGCGCCATGCGCCACGCGGCCGAGGAGTTGCGGGAGTCCGCGGGCCAGGCCGCGCGCAGGACCAGAGCGCGCGCCGGCGGCTCCGCCTCCTGACGCCCCCGGCTCCGTCCCTCCCGTGCCCCTCGGCCGCCCACCGGCCGGGGGCACGCGTCCGTGCGGACGCCCCCGCGACCAGCGCACGGCGCCCGTCCGGCGGAGATCACAGCTCGGCGACGCCCGCACCGGAATGGACTCCTCCGGGCGATACTGGGCGTATGCCGACCATCGCCGCCCCCTCGCGTGGAGAACTGATCGAACACCTGATACGCACCCGGATCGCCGGCGAGGTGGCCACCCCCAGGGAGAACAACCTGGCGCACTACCGGGAGTTGGCCAACGGCAACCGCTACTACTGGCTCGGCCTGGAGCTGGGGGACCGCTGGGCCGACGAGCAGGACGTGCTCGCCGTGATGGCCGAGCGCTGCGGCGTCGACGGGGATCCGGAGCACCGCCAGGGCCAGGACACCATCGACCCCGAGCTGACGCTGGACGGGCTCGACCGCGCGGCCGCGCTGCTGCGCAAGGCGGCGCAGGACCGACAGCGGGTGCTGGTGGCCACCGGCCACCCCGGGGGCCTGTTGGATGTGCACGCGCAGACCGCGGCGGCGCTGCGCGCGGCCGGCTGCGAGCTGGTCCGGGTCCCGCTGGGGCTGACCGCCGACGAGGGCGTGGTCGCACAGCTGGCCGGGGTCGCGATGTACGAGCGGGGCGCCACGCTCTGGCACACCCACTCCCCGCAGCCGATGGCGGAGATCCTCGGCGCGCTGCCCCAGGAGGGCGAGTCGCTGCCCGATCTGGTGGTGGCCGACCACGGCTGGGCCGGCTGCGCCGCCCAGTTCGGCATCGAGACCATCGGCTACGCCGACTGCAACGATCCGGCGCTCTTCCTCGGCGAGCAGGAGGGAACGCTGAGCGTCTGCGTGCCGCTCGACGACCATGTGATCAACCCACGGTTCTACGAGCCGATGACCGACTACCTGCTGGAGGCGGCGGGCCTCGCCGGCCCCGCCGCGCTGGACTGAGCGGTCCGCTCAGCCGCGCGGCACCCGCATCAGCCCCTCCTGGATCACCGAGACCGCCAACCGGCCGTCCCTGGTGAAGATGCGGCCCCTGGCGAGCCCCCGGCCGCCCTGGGCGGTCGGCGAGTCGGTGTCGTAGAGCAGCCATTCGTCGGCCCGGAACGGACGGTGGAACCACATGGCGTGGTCCAGGCTCGCCCCCACGATGTCGCCCACCGTCCAACCGCCCCGGCCGTGCGCGAGCAGCACCGAGTCCAGCAGTGTCATGTCCGAGACATAGGTGGCCAGGCAGAGATGGGAGACGGGCGAGTCGAACTCCCCGTCCAGCTTCCCGTTGACCCGGAACCACACCTGGGAACGGGGCTCGCGCGGGATGCCGGGCGTCGCGAACGGCGGCTCGTTCACATACCGCAGGTCGACGGCCCGCCTGGCGTCCAGCAGCAGCTGCACCACGGCGGGGTCGACAAACCGTTCCGCGTGGCGCGGGAGCAGTTCGTCGGCGGTCGGCAGCGTCTCCGGGTCGGGCACCGTCGGCATCTCCTCCTGGTGCTCAAGGCCCTCCTCCAACTCCTGGAAGGAGGCGGAGAGATGGAAGATCGGCTGGCCGTGCTGGACGGCGACGACCCGGCGGGTGGTGAAGGACCGTCCGTCCCTGATCCGGTCCACCGTGTAGACGATGGGCGCCCCCGGATCCCCAGGACGCAGGAAGTAGGAGTGCAGGGAGTGGGCCAGCCGCCCCTCCGGGACCGTCCGGGAGCCCGCGACCAGTGCCTGCGCGGCCACCTGCCCGCCGAAGACACGGGGGATCACCGACTGGTGACTGTCGCCCCGGAAGATGTCGTGCTCGATGCGCTCCAGGTCGAGCAGACCGAGAAGATACTGAAGAGTAGCGTCCATGGGTCGATTGTCCCCGGTCGCCGAGAACGCGGTCGCCCGAAGGGTGCCATGGCGGGCCGGCGGCAGCACGAAGGCCCGGCCCCTCACAGAGGGCCGGGCCTTCGGCACTGGTAGCGGGGACAGGATTTGAACCTGCGACCTCTGGGTTATGAGCCCAGCGAGCTACCGAGCTGCTCCACCCCGCGTCGTGTTCTCCACTCTAGACCCCCCGCGCCTGGCCAGGCAAATCAGCCGCCGGCGGCGCACTCGGGGCAGCGCCCGTAGTAGGTGACGGCGACCTCGGAGACGCTGAAGCCGAACCGCTCCGCCTCGGGCAACGCCGCCATCGGATCGCCGGCGAGACGCACATCGCGCATCGCACCGCAGCCGGAGCAGACCAGATGCTGGTGCGGATGGTGCGCGTTGGGGTCGTAGCGCCTGGCCCGGCCGTCCGTGGCCACCTCGATGACCTCGCCGATCGCCACCAGCTCGCCCAGCGTGTTGTAGACGGAGGCGCGGGAGATCTCGGGCAGCCGCTCGACCGCCAGCGCGTGCACCTCGTCGGCGGTGAAGTGCACATGCTCACCGTCCAGCACCTCGGCGATGACCCGCCGCTGGGCGGTCAGTCGCCAGCCACGGTCACGCAGTCGCTGAAGCAGGTCGCTCATGGTTCCACCCTAGCCCGGGCGGCCTTTCGTGGGCCGACTCTGTACGGTTCGGGACCTGATACTAGTTCGGTATCGATCTCGATCAAGGCCTCATCTTGACTTGGACAAAGTCCAATATAGGATCGACTCAGCAGAAGGCCAAGTGCCCCGGCGGCACCCAGAGCGTTTTCACCATCCGAAGGGCGTGACCGGTAAATGACCGACCAGATCGCTGCGGGCCCCCTCACCACCGAGTCGGGCGCTCCTGTCGCGGACAACCAGAACAGCCAGGTCGCGGGCGTCGGGGGCCCCGTGCTGATCCAGGACCAGCTCCTCATCGAGAAGCTCGCGCGCTTCAACCGCGAGCGGATCCCGGAGCGCGTGGTGCACGCCAGGGGCGCCGGCGCCTACGGCACCTTCACGGTGACGGCCGATGTCACCCCGTACACCAGGGCCGGTTTCCTCTCCGAGATCGGCAAGGAGACGGAGGTCTTCCTCCGCTTCTCCACCGTCGCCGGCAACCTCGGCGCGGCGGACGCGGTGCGTGACCCCCGGGGCTTCGCGCTGAAGTTCTACACCGAGGAGGGCAACTACGACCTGGTGGGGAACAACACCCCGGTCTTCTTCATCAAGGACGCCATCAAGTTCCCCGACTTCATCCACACCCAGAAGCGCGACCCGTACACCGGCTCGCAGGAGGCGGACAACGTCTGGGACTTCTGGGGCCTCTCCCCCGAGTCGACACACCAGGTCACCTGGCTCTTCGGCGACCGGGGCATCCCGGCCTCCTACCGCCACATGAACGGCTACGGCTCGCACACCTTCCAGTGGACCAACGAGGCCGGCGAGGCGTTCTGGGTCAAGTACCACTTCAAGACCGACCAGGGCATCAGGAACCTGACCTCCGAGGAGGCCGCGGTCCTGGCCGGCCAGGACCCGGACAGCCACCAGCGCGATCTCCGGGTCTCGATCGAGAACGGCGACTTCCCCAGCTGGACGGTCCAGGTGCAGCTCATGCCCGTCGCCGAGGCGGCCGGCTACCGCTTCAACCCGTTCGACCTGACCAAGGTATGGCCGCACGAGGACTACCCGCCCATCGAGATCGGCAGGCTTGAGCTGAACCGCAACCCGCGGAACGTCTTCGCCGAGGTCGAGCAGTCGATCTTCTCCCCGCACCACTTCGTGCCGGGCATCGGCCCGTCCCCGGACAAGATGCTCCAGGGCCGGCTCTTCGCCTACGGCGACGCGCACCGCTACCGGGTCGGCATCAACGCCGACCACCTGCCGGTCAACCAGCCGCACGCCACCGTCGCCCACACCCACGGCCGGGACGGCCTCGGCTACGACGGCCGGCACGGCGGCGCGAAGAACTACGAGCCCAACAGCTTCGGCGGCCCGGCGCAGACCGACCAGCCGCTGTGGCAGTCGACGGAGGTCTCGGGCCCCACCGGCGACCACGCGGCGCCCGCGCACGCCGAGGACAACGACTTCGTCCAGGCCGGCAACCTCTACCGGCTGATGTCCGAGGACGAGAAGGAGCGGCTGATCGACAACCTGGCCGGCTTCATCTCCCAGGTCTCCCGCGACGACATCGCCGAGCGGGCGATCGACAACTTCCGCAACGCGGACGACGACTTCGGCAAGCGGCTGCAGGCCGCGGTCCAGGCCCTCCGCGCCTGATCCTCCTCCCCCGGGAGGACCGCTTGTCGATGACCCCGGAGCGGCCGGCTGCCCCAAGGCGCCGGCCGTTCCGGCTCGTTCCGGGCGTTCCTGCCGTTCCTGTCGCTCCTGTCGTTCCGGGCGCTCGCCGCTGGCCGGGCCTCAGGGCCGCAGATATCCGAGCAGTTCCCCGTGGAGCAGCCCGTTGGAGGCCGCCGCGTCCACCCCGTGCGGGCCCGAGACGCCGTCCAGGCCGGTGAAGACGCCGCCGGCCTCCCTCACCACGATCGAGGGAGCGGCCATGTCCCAGAGCGACAGCTCGGGTTCGGCGCAGATGTCCACCGCGCCCTCGGCCACCATCATGTAGCTCCAGAAGTCGCCGTAGGCCCTGGTGCGCCAGCAGGACTGCGTCAGTTCGAGAAAGCCGCCGAGCATGCCCCGGTCGGCCCAGCCGCCCAGCGACGAGTAGGAGAACGAGGCGTCGCTCAGCCTCCGCACCCCGGAGACCCGCAACCGGGACGCCGAGGTCAGGCTGCGGCCCGTCCAGGCGCCGCCGCCCAGCACCGCCCACCAACGACGCTGGAGCGCGGGCGCCGAGACCACCCCGACCACCGCCTCGTCGCCGCCCTCGCCCCGCTCCAGCAGCGCGATCAACGTGGCCCAGACCGGGACCCCGCGCACATAGTTCTTGGTGCCGTCGATCGGATCGATCACCCAACGGCGCGGCCCCTGCCCCTCGCTGCCGTACTCCTCGCCCAGCACCGCGTCACGCGGTCTGGCCCGACGCAGCGACGAGCGGATCAACTCCTCGGCGGCCCGGTCGGCATCGCTCACCGGCGTCATGTCCGGCTTGGTCTCGACCTTCAGGTCGAGCGCCTTGAACCGGTCCATGGTCGCGGCGTCGGCGGCGTCGGCCAGCACATGGGCGAGGCGCAGATCATCGTGATAGTCGGGCATGCCCCCAGTATCCGGGACCGGGGCCCGGCCTCGGCGGGCGGGAGGCCCCCCACCCTTGACACCCGGCGCGAGCACGTCAATTCTGTCCCCGGACCAGGCCGGTGCCGTACCTGGAGGCGAGGAGGCGACGATGCCCACCGCTCGCGAGTCCCTGTTGGAGGCCGCCGGATTCGCCGTCGAACGACGGCCGTGGCCCGTCGTCAGAATGGTCGAGGTCGCCGCCAGGGCCGGCGTCTCCCGGCAGACCCTCTACAACGAGTTCGGCGACAAGGCGGGCCTCGGCCGCGCCCTGACCAACCATCGGGTGACGGCCTTTCTGGACGGATTCCGCGCCTTCTGCGCGGCACGCGGCGCCGAGGGGGAGAATGGCGCGCTGACCGAGGCCACCGACTGGATCGTGCGCAGCGCCCACGCCGACCGCCTGGTACGCGCCTCGCTCACCGGCTGCCGCTGCGCGGGGCTCCCGCCGCCCGTCCGGCCGCCGAGCCGGCTGGTCGCCGAGCTGCGGGAGAGCGCGCTGCGCGCCCTGCCGCCCGGGGCCGGCACCGCGGCGTTCCCCGACGCCTGCGAGACGGCGATCCGACTCGCCCTCTCCCATCTGATCGCGCCCCCGGAACCGGCCGCCGCCCCGCCGGACGGGAGCGGCTGATCAGTCCCCCTCGTGGCGCTCCCTGGTGGCCAGCAGGCGGCGCAGCGAGTACAGCCGCTGCGGATCCGCGTGGCCGTCGGCCACCCAGGCGTCCAGCGCGCAGTCCGGCTCGTCATGGCTACAGGCGCGCGGGCAGTCGACGGCGCCCGGCGCCAGATCGGGAAAGGCGTGGATCACCCGCGCGGGATCCACATGGTGCAGCCCGAACGACCGCACCCCCGGGGTGTCGATCACCCAGCCCGAGGCGTCGGGCAGCGGCAGCGCCAGGGCCGAGACGGTGGTGTGCCGGCCGCGTCCGGTGACCGCGTTGACATGCCCGGTGGCCCGCTGCCGCTGCGGCACCAGCGCGTTCACCAGCGTGGTCTTGCCCACCCCGCTGTGCCCGACGAACGCGGTGATCCGGCCGGCCAGCAGCTGCAGCACCGCGCCGACCGAGGTCTCGTCGAAGCGCTCGGCGCTGGTCACCACATGGCTGACGCCCAGCGGGGCATAGGTCTCCAACAGCGGTTCCGGCGAGGCGAGATCGGCCTTGGTGAGGATCAGCAGCGGTTCGAGGCCCGCGTCGAAGGCCGCCACCAGGCAGCGGTCGATCAGCCGGGGCCTGGGCTCCGGATCGGCCAGCGCCGTGACGATGGCCAGCTGGTCCGCGTTGGCGACCACCACCCGCTCGAATGGGTCGTCGTCGTCCGCCGTGCGGCGCAGCGTGGAGCTGCGCTCCTCGACCCGCACCACCCGGGCCAGGGTGTCCCGTTTGCCGGAGAGATCGCCCACCACCGCGACCCGGTCCCCGACCACCACGCTCTTGCGGCCCAACTCCCTGGCCTTCATGGCGGTCACGCTGCGCTCGTCGACCAGGCACGTGATCCGGCCGCGATCCACCGTCAGGACAAAGCCCTCGGCCGCGTCCTCGTGCGCCGGACGGCGGTGGGTGCGCGGCCTGGTGTTCCGACGACTGGGGCGGAAGGGGACGTCGTCCTCGTCCGTGTGCTTGCCGTAACGACGCATCGCCGCCGCCCCCGCGCCTAGTCCCTCGCCCCTGCCGCGCCCGGCCCCTCGGAGGCCAGCATGCCGTGCCACAGCTCGGGGAAGTCCGGCATGGTCTTGCCCGTGGTGGCGATGTTCTCCACCTCGACGTCCTTCACCACCAGGCCGAGCAGCGCGCCGGCGGTGGCCAGCCGATGGTCCTCGTAGGTGCGGAAGACGCCGCCGTGCAGCGGGCGGGGGCGGATGTGCAGCCCGTCCTCGGTCTCGGTGACATCGCCGCCCAGCGCGTTGATCTCCTCGGTGAGCGCGGCCAGCCGATCCGTCTCGTGCAGCCGCAGATGGCCGACGCCGCGCAGCGTGGACTCCCCCTCGGCCAGCGCCGCGACGGCGGCGATGCCCGGGGTCAGCTCCCCCACCTCGCTCAGATCCGCGTCGATGCCCAGCACCCGACCGCTGCCGGCGAACGTCAACCCGCGCTCGTCCAGCTCGCAGACGCCGCCCATCTCCGTGAACAGGCGGCGCAGCGCGTCGCCCGGCTGGGTGGTGCGGGCCGGCCAGTCGGGGATGGTGACCCGGCCGCCGGTGACCAGGGCGGCGGCCAGGAACGGCTGGGCGTTGGAGAGATCGGGCTCGATCACCAGATCCCGGCCGAGCAGCGCGCCGGGGGTGACCCGCCACACATTGGGCTCGCCGCCCGAATCCGGCGTGTCCACCTGGGCACCGGCCCGGCGCAGCATGTCGACCGTCATCCGGATATGCGGCAGCGACGGCAGCCGCTCGCCCACATGCCGGACCTCGACCCCCTGGTTGAAGCGCGGCGCGGACAGCAGCAGCGCGCTGATGAACTGCGAGGACGAGGAGGCGTCCAGCGAAACGCTGCCGCCGTCCAACGAGCCGGCGCCCAGCACCGTCATCGGCAGCGAACCGCGCCCCTCGTCGTCGATCCGCGCGCCCAGCACCCGCAGCGCGTCGATCACCCCGTGCAACGGCCGCTCGTACGACCGGGGATCGCCGTCGAACCGCACGGGCCCCTCGGCGAGCGCGGCGAGCGGCGGCAGAAAGCGCATCACCGTGCCGGCGTTGCCCACATCCACGTGGGCGGGGGCCTGCGGATTGGCCGGAATCACCCGCCACGCCTCGCCCCGCCCCTCGGGCAGCCCGGAGACGGCGGAGTTGGAGGAGACCGTCTCCTCGATGGCGATGCCCAACGAACGGAGCGACTCCGCCATCAGCAGGGTGTCCCTGGAGCGCAGCGGACGGCGCAGCCAGCCGGGGTCGGCGGCCAGCGCCGCCAGGATCAGGGCACGGTTGGTGACCGACTTGGAGCCGGGCACCGTCACGGTCGCGTCCACCGCGCCTGAGGCGAAAGGCGCGGGCCAATGGGCCAGGGTCTCACTGCGATCGGTCATGGCCCTCACTCTAGTGCGTGACAGACCGTGATCGCCGATGTTCAACGGTCAAGGAGCCAACGTGCGCCACCGATCAGTGACGTGAGAGTGACCGCGTGAAAGAGAATCAGCCAGCAGAAGGCCGGGACATTGGTCAGCCGGGCGAGCTGGTCGGCGTCCGAGTCCCGCGCCGCGCCCCTGCGCCGTTTCGACTGCAGCTCGAAGACCGGGCGCACCCCGCCCAACAGCAGGAACCACACCACCAGATAGGCGAAGGCGGCCTGCACCTCCGGCTCGGTGAGCCAGGAGACCAGCAGGAACAGCGCGCAGGTGAGCAGCACCGTCAGCAGGCCGTAGGCGTTGCGCACCATCACCAGCAGGGCCAGCAGCAGCGCCGTGGCCCCCCACAGCAGCGCGGTGATCCGGCCCTCGCCGAGCAGCGCGGCACCGCCGAGGCCCAGCAGCGACGGGGCCGTATAGCCGGCCGCCGCGGTGAGGATCATGCCGATCCCGGTCGGCTTGCCCCGGGAGACGGTCAGCCCCGAAGTGTCCGAATGCAGTCGGATCCCCTCCAGCCGCCGCCCGCTGAGCAGCGCCACCAGACCGTGCCCGCCCTCGTGCGCGATGGTGATGGTGTTCCGGGCCAACCGCCACACGCCGAACGGGACGACCGTCGCCAGCGCGACGACGGCCGTCCCGACTATCAGCCACAACTCGGGGGTGGGCTGGGTCCCGGTGACCCGATCCCACAGCTCCTCGAAATCCGCGATGTCCATGACTGCCCGATCCTAGGCCCTCGCGGCCCGGTACCGACGCCCTCTAACGACTCCGGACGGCAGAAGAAACGGTTCGGTCAAGGGGGCGCCCGTTGGGCCACCCGCAGGACGCCATTCACCCCAATGCCTCACATCCAGGAGGCATCGGCCTCGTTGGCGGAATGTGACCGCACTGCCACGCGAGGGCGAGGACCGCGACCGATGATGCACGACTCCCGAAGCGCGACCTGGTCGCCCGGCACGGAGGAGATGGGCGTCTTCCTGCCCCCCGATCTTCATCCGGTCGCCGGCGGCTGGGGCTTCGCCGACGAAACCGCGCGGCTCACCGATCTGTTGAAGCCGGACGAGCTGCCGGCGCAGGCGCCGCCCCGGCACCGCCGGGCCAGGCAGCGGGTGTCCGCCTCCCGGGAGCCGGCCAAGGTGCGCTGGCTGCGCTGGTCGAGCCTGTTCCTCGCCGCGCTGACCGCCGTGCTGGTGGCGATGCTCAGCGTGCTGGGCGGACTGGTGAGCTACCAGCCGCTGCGCGAGGCGGCGGCCCCCGGCCAGTCGCATCTGCTGAACGCCTGGTGGCCGCTGCTGGTCTACGGGCCGTGGCTGGTGGCCTCGCTCTGCATCCTGCGCGGGGCCCTGCACCAGCGCACCACCCGGCACTCCTGGGTCGTGGTGGTGCTCTTCTCCGGCCTGGCCGTCTGCCTCTGCGTGGCCCAGGCGCCGCTGACCGCCGTGGACATCGCCGTGGCCGCCGTGCCGCCGATCTCCGCGCTGGTCGCCTTCCACCAGATCGTCCGGCAGCTGACCCTGACCAACCCGCCCCGGCACGCGCTGCCCCGGCAGCGGACCGGACACCACCGGGCCTGACCGCCACCGCACCCGACCACCGACGGGCCGGAGCACCCTTACACCTCGGCGGCCAACTCATAGGCGTCACCGCGCTGTTGCCCACGCCCCGCCGCATGAACGAAGGGGGCGAAAACCCTGGCGCCGCTGTGGAACTCGACGCCGAGGCCCGGCGTGCTGGCCGGCGGCTCACGGTCCGTATATCCCCAGACGCGGGCGATCTCGGCGCAGCCGGCGTTGGCCAGCACCGCCACCAGATAGCGCTCGACCTCGGGCAGCCGCAGCCGACCGGCGCCCAACTCCGGCAACGGCACCGGCTCGGGCGCCGCCCGCTCCACCGACTCCTCGCCCGGCGCGGCCTGAGCCGTGACGGCCTGCCACAGCCGGGCGCCGGAGGCGAACGTCACCACCAGACCGAAGGGCCGCGCCGTCCCCTCCGACCAGGACTCGACCTCCTGGACGGCACCGGCCGCCGCATAGCTATCCCCGGCGAACTCCTGAAAGCGCGCTGGCCGCACGACTCTCCCCGACACCTTCCCCGATGACCCGAACCGACCCCGAACCGACCCGGAATGCCGCCAACTGATCTGTCGAGTCTAGAAGTTGGTCCGCCGGAACGGGGTCCCTCGAACGGGTGAGAGAACGGGCCTGGGAACGCCGAAGGCCCGACCGCGTCACCGCGAGCCGGGCCTTCGTTCCTGGGGTGAGTGACGGGACTTGAACCCGCGGCCACCTGGACCACAACCAGGTGCTCTACCAACTGAGCTACACCCACCACGACCGGTCCGGACAGTGCTCACCGGTGGTCCATCTCGCCTACTGACAGCTCCACCTGCGGCGCACCGCCGCCAACCGCTCCACAAGTGTACAGGCTCGGGGAGGGTGCTCGCGCCCGCCGTCAGCCCGGGGCCACCTGCTGGGCGGCGATCCGCCGGGCCGTCTCGGAGTCGGGCCCCGGCTGGGGCACGAAGACCGCCTCGCGGTAGTAGCGCAGCTCGGCGATGGACTCCCTGATGTCCGCCAGCGCGCGGTGGTTGCCGCTCTTCTGCGGGCTGTTGAAGTAGGCCCTGGGATACCAGCGCCTGGCCAGCTCCTTGATCGAGGACACATCGATCACGCGGTAGTGGAGATGCCCCTCAAGGGCTGGCATGTCCCGGGCGAGGAAGCCCCGGTCGGTGCCGATGGAGTTGCCGCAGAGCGGGCTCTTGCCCGCCTCGGGGGCCTCCCCGCGGATGTACTCCAGGACCAGCTCCTCCGCCTCGGCGAGCGTGCGTCCGCCGGGCAGCTCGTCGAGCAGCCCGGAGGCCGTGTGCATGGCGCGCACCACCTCGGGCATCGAGTCGAGCGCCGCGTCCGGCGGGCGGATCACCACGTCCACACCCTCGCCCAGCACATTCAGCTCGGAGTCGGTCACCAGCGCGGCGACCTCCACGAGCGCGTCGTCGGCCAGCGAGAGACCGGTCATCTCGCAGTCGATCCACACCATGCGATCGTTCATGCGAACAACCTTACGTCGCGCACCGCGACGGGCCCGTCGCGGTCCATCCGCTCCGGGCCCGTGTTGGCATGTCCTCGCTCGTCCCCCCTCAGCGTTCGGGGCGTGGCCGCTGCCCCGGCACCCGGGGCGAGTAGCCGTCGGCGAGCGGCTTGTTCCGGTTGGCGCCGTCCTGTTGTCGCGCCCGGTAGGCGGCGCGGTACGCCGCCGGTGAGGCGCCCAACTGCCGCCGGAAGTGGCCGCGCAGCGCCACCGGACTGCGGAAGCCACAGCGCCCCGCGACCTCGTCGACCGAGTAGTCCGACACCTCCAGCAGCCGCTGCGCCTGGAGCACCCGTTGGGTGATCAGCCACTGCAGCGGCGCGCTGCCGGTGAGCGACCGGAATCTCCGGTCGAAGGTGCGCCGACTCATGTAGGCGCGGGCCGCCAGCGTCTCCACGTCGAACTGCTCGTGGAGATGCTCCAGGGCCCAGGCCACCACCTCGGCCAGCGGATCCGCTCCGATGTCCTCTGGTAAAGAGCGGTCCAGATGGCGGTGCGCGCCGCCGTCCGTGCCGTTGCCCCGGCGGGGCGGCAGCACCAGACGACGGGCGAGCGCCGCCGCCGCCTCGGGGCCGTGGTCCTGGCGGACTATGTGGAGACAGAGATCGATCCCGGCCGCGGTGCCGGCCGAGGTCAGGATGTCCCCGTCGTCGACGAACAGCTCCCTCGGGTCCACATGGACCGACGGGTAGCGCTTCGCGAGCGTCGGGGCGTACATCCAGTGCGTGGTGGCCGGTCGGCCGTCCAGCAGACCGGCCGCGCCCAGGGCGAACGCCCCGGTGCACAGGCCGACGATCCTGGCGCCCTCACTGTGTGCCCTGCGCAGGGCGGTGAGCGCCGCCACCGGCGGCGGTCCTGTGATGGACCGCCACGCTGGCACGATCACCGTTCCGGCCCGGGCCACGGCGCCGAGCCCATAGGGCGCGCGCAGCTCCAGTCCCGCGGTGGTACGCAGGGGTCCGTCCTCGCCGGCACAGGCCAGCAGACGGTAACGCGGCACCCCGGCATCCTGGCGGTCGACGCCGAAGACGGACAACGGGATGGAGCTCTCGAACATCGGACTGCCGCTGAACAGCAGCACCGCGACGACTTCGCGGCGGCGTCGGGCAGCCAGCTTGACAGCGGGCTCGGGGCCGTGCGTTGGGTCCTGGCTCATGCTCCTCAGTTCCCTCGGTCGTCGCATCCTCTCGGTCCTGCACGTTTCCCCCGACGTGTTTGCCAAGATCGAATCTACTGTGTCGGGTGAGGTCGGCGGGACAAGTTCATCACTCGGCGCTAAATCGACATGACAACGTGGCGCGAAGCATTCGATCAGGAAGCGTTTCACGTAGCGGCAGTTGGGGGAAGTACGCCTCTCCGCTCGGGCACCCGCATCTGAAGGCAGCAGGCCAGGGGCGGCTCATCCGGCCGGTATACCCGAGGTGTTGGAGTGTCTCGCGAGCAAGGCGAAGCGTCCACTTGGAAGTTGGCTGAAAATAAAAGCCGTCAGCACGACCTTCAGACCGCGCGCCGGGCGTACGCCGGGGGCGTTCGGCGCCCGCCCACGCCGCATCGCCTTAGGCACGGAGAGTGATCATGTCCAGAACAGGAGCACCCATGCGCCCCTCCTCCGGGGCGCCGGCACCCCCGCCCGGAACCGATCACCCTGAGGCGGCGCCGGTATCCGAAAGTGTCCGAAACCGTTGCATCGGCCGTCGCCGATGCGGCATCCTGCACGGTCACGGTCCTGGGACCGGTTTCCAGGGTTGTACACACCATCTCTGGGAACTAGGTACCTGAACGCCGTACTCTGGAGGTGGAACCTGTGAGGAGATGGAGTATCCTCCTCCCCCTTCACCCGCTCCGCCCCCAGCTTGTACACATTCACGAGGTTTTCTCACCGACCCACCGCTGAGGCTCCGATGGCTGGATACGAGTTCCCCGAACCAGCGGATCGCAGGCGCGTCGCCGAACCTTCCGACACGCCCGACCCGGCGCCCGAGGACCACGCCGCGCGTGATCCCGCGTTCCAGCACGGCGTGGTCGTCGGATTCGACGGCTCCACGTCCAGTGAGCGCGCGCTGGCGTACGCCGCAGGGCTGGCCCAGCGCTCCCAGGCGGGCCTGATCATCGTGCATGTGGCCAACCGGCTGCCGACGACGGTCTGGGCCGGCTGCGAGCCGCCCGCGCTGGTCGATGTGCCCGACCACCGCACGGAGGTGCTGGGCCTTGAGCTGTCCTGCGCCGAGCACCTCTCCGAGCTTCCCTGGGTGCTGCTGGAGCGTGGCGGCGACATCTGCCACGAGCTGGAGGAGGTGGGCCGCGAGTACGCGGCCAACGCCATCGTCGTGGGCACCACCCAGGGCCTGCTGAGCCGCGTCTTCGGCTCGGTCTCCGGCCGCCTGGCGCGCCGCGCCCAGCGCCCGGTGATCGTCATCCCCTAGATCGTCCGGGGCGTCGCCCTCGCGAGTCCCTTCCGTCCCGGTGCCCCCACCGGCCCCATGGGGCCGGTCTCCCGGCCGCGCTCACCGAGCATTCACCAAATTCACCGACTCTTCGGGGTGGATTGTGCGTTTGTGATGGGCATAAAGGTGAGACCAGCTCCGCATAACCGCCCTCAGCGGCGCGGATCTGACGGCTCAGGCCGCCTGCCGGGAGGTGACGGACCCGGTAGCGGCTCTCCCCTGCCGGCGTAATGGGCGACGCCGGCAACCTGGGGCGGCCCCCGGGGTTGCGTATGGTGGCACGCACTCCCCCGGGGGCCGCCGCCTTCCGTGGCGGGCCGGCTGTCGACCGTCGGCCGTCAGCCGCCGGCGGCGAAGCTCACTCCACGGTCACCGACTTGGCGAGGTTGCGCGGCTTGTCGATGTCCCGGCCCAGGGCCAACGCCGTGTGGTAGGCGAGCAGCTGCAGCGGAATGCCCATCAGCACCGGATCCAGCTCCGGCTCGTTGCGCGGCACCAGGATGGTGTCGTCCGCCTTGGCCTGCTCCTCGTGGGCCACCGCCAGGATGCGGCCGCTGCGCGCCTTGATCTCCTCCAGGGTGGCCCGGTTCTTCTCCAGCAGCTCGTCGTTGGGCATGATCGCGACGGTGGGCACCGCCGGCTCGATCAGCGCGAGCGGGCCGTGCTTGAGCTCGGACGCCGGATAGGCCTCCGCGTGGATGTAGGAGACCTCCTTGAGCTTGAGGGACGCCTCCTTGGCCACCGGGAACCCGCGCACCCGCCCCACGAACATCATGCTCTTGGAGCCGGCGATGTCCCTGGCCAGTTCGGCGATCCGCTCCTCCTCCTTGAGCACCTCGCCGATCTGCTCGGGCAGCTTGCGCAGGCCCTCGATGATCCGTCGGCCGTCGGCGACCGACAGGTCCCGGATCCGGCCGAGGTGGAGCGCCAGCAGGGCGAAGGCGACGGCGGTGTTGGTGAAGCACTTGGTGGAGACCACACAGACCTCGGGCCCGGCGTGCACATAGACCCCGCCGTCGGTCTCCCTGGCGATGGCGGAGCCCACCACGTTGACCACGCCGAGGACCATGGCGCCCTTGCGCTTCAGCTCCTGGACGGCCGCGAGGGTGTCATAGGTCTCGCCGGACTGGCTGGTCGCGATGTAGAGGGTGTCCGGGTCCACCACCGCGTTGCGGTAGCGGAACTCGCTGGCCGGTTCGGCGTCGGCGGGGATCCGGGCCAGCTCCTCGATCAGCTGGGCGCCGATCAGGCCGGCGTGGTAGGCCGAACCGCAGCCGAGGATCTTCACCCGCCGCACGCCCCTGGCGGCCCTGGCGTCCAGGTTGAGCCCGCCGAGCCGGACGGTGGCGAAGCGGTCGTCGATCCGGCCGCGCAGCACCCGGTCCACCGCGTCGGGCTGCTCGGCGATCTCCTTGTGCATATAGGTGTCGTGGCCACCCATGTCATAGCTCTCCGCCTCCCACTCCACGGTGGTGGGGGCGGCGGCGGTGCGGCTGCCGTCGGTGGTGTAGGTGCGGTAGTCGTCGGCCTTGAGGGTGGCCATCTCGCCGTCGTCCAGGGTGATCACCTGGCGGGTGTGGCTGACCAGCGCGGCCACGTCGGAGGCGACGAACATCTCCTTCTCGCCGATGCCGAGCACCACGGGGGAGCCGTTGCGGGCCACCACGATCCGGTCGGGGAACTCGGCGTGCAGCACCGCGATGCCATAGGTGCCCTCGACATAGCGCAGCGCCTCGCGGACCTTCTCCTCCAGGGTGGCGGCCTGGGCGCGGGCGATCAGATGGGCCAGCACCTCGGTGTCGGTGTCGGAGACCAGCGGGATGCCGTCGGCGGCCAGCTTGGCGCGCAGCTCGGCCGAGTTGTCGATGATGCCGTTGTGCACCACGGCGACCTGCTCGGCGCCGTCCAGATGCGGATGGGCGTTGACATCGTTGGGCGCGCCATGGGTGGCCCAGCGGGTGTGCGCGATGCCGGCGGTGCCGGCGAACCTGGCCGGCAGCCGGCCCTCCAGCTCCCGTACCCGGCCGGCGGCCTTCGCGGTCTTCAGCCCGCCGCCCCTGCCGCTGCTGTGGATGGCGATACCGGCGGAGTCATAGCCTCGGTACTCAAGACGTTGGAGGCCCTCCAGCAGGAGCGGGGCGACATCCCTTTTGCCGATATATCCGACGATTCCGCACATAGAGTTTCCTCCTGCTGGTTGTTCACCTGGCTGCCTGCTGCCTGCCCGTCCCGCCCGCGCGCTCCGGCGGACCCGCTATCCGTAGACGATCCGTCGCAGCTGTCGCAGGGACAGCGTCGGCGGCGCCACCGCGCGGTGGGGCAGCTCGTCCGCGATCCGCTCGAAGATCCCCTCGTTGGTCAGCCCGTGGACGCGCAGCTCACGGTGCCGACGACGAACGAACTCCTCGGTGGTCTCGTCGAAATACGCCAACACATCGAGGACCACCCGCGCTGCTTCGCCACGCGTGAGCGTGCTGCTGCGCACCAGGTGGTCCACGAGGTCATCATGAGGCGTACGACGTTCGGGCACTCCTCGATACTGCGGATCTCCGCAGACTTTCGCAACAATCCTGCCCGATATCGGGCAGGGACGTGTCGTAAACGCGGGAAAACGGTTAGAGCCGGTCGATCATGGCCTTCTTGGCCGCGGTGAACTCCTCGTCCGTCAGCACCCCCGAACGGTGCAGCTCCCCCAACTCGCGCAGCCGGCGCAGGATCGTGTCATGGCCGCCGGCCCCCGTCTCCTGCGGCTCGGCCGGGGCCTTCTCCAGCAGGCGCGGCGTCGGGCTCAGCGGATGCGGCAGCCGCGCCAGCACGGCGGCGGCCAGCAGGGCGGACTCGGCGATGTCCTTGGCCATCTTCAGCCCCCAGAGCACCACGCTGTTGGGATCGTGCGCCGGCTTCACGGCGGCCAGCGCCGCGCCCTTGGGCAGAAAGCGCACCGAACCGTTCTCCCAGCCCACCGGCGGGGTCCACTGCACGGCGGCCAGATCGTCGAGGGCCAGGGTGCGGGGGCCCGCGCTCTTCTTGCTCTCCTCGGCGCCCCAGTTCCAGGAGATCCGCACCTCCTCCCCGTCGAAGACGACCTCGCCGTCGGAGGCGTGCAGGGTCAGCGGCACGGCCGGACCGGGCAGCAGATAGCGGTCGCACGGGCTGTTCGGCACCTGCTCGATCAGCAGCGCGTCCCGTACCGCTTCCACCAGGTACTCGGCGACGCCTGACCGGTCCTTCAGCACTTCGAGCTGGTAGGGATCGGCCGCGTCGGGCAGCTGACCGCCCGTCGCCTGCACCAGGGGATCCGCGCCGCGGCGCAACCGGAGCCGAAGCCGGCCGCTCTTACGGCCCGACTCGTAGGAGATCGAGGCCACGGCGGTGAGCGGCACCACCAGCTCGCCGAGCGAGGCGCGCAGCAGATGCACGCCCTTGCCATGCCCGGGGACAATGCGCAGCACATCGCCCTCGAAGTACCAAGCGCCGGACGGTTGACTGATCTCTGCCATGGCGACCATGGCCCGATTGTCGCAGCCGAGCGCGGGTCCGGAGCCCGGAGAGTGCCGGTTCCCCGATGGGACTCGACGACCAAACGGGGTGCGGGGTGCGGGTGTTGGTGCCGAGAATGCCCCATGCTGATCGACCACTGGCCGCTGCTGGGGCTCCGCTGCCGCCGGCGGAGCGGGCCCGTTCGGTGATCCGACACCACAGGCGCAGGTTGGGAAACTGGACCCCGGACAACTGGCAGCTGAACCTCACGGCCTTCGAGAACGGGCGGGCGGTGGGCCGCCAGTCCCTGTGGGCGCGCGACTTCCGCACCCTGCGGGAGGTGTCCACCGCCTCCTGGATCGGCCGGGCCGACCAGGGCCGGGGCCTCGGCACCGAGATGCGCGCGGCGGTGCTCGCGCTGGCCTTCGACGGGCTCGGCGCCGGGGACGCGGTCTCGGGGGCGTTCCAGGACAACCCGGCCTCGCACCGGGTGTCGACCAAGCTGGGCTATGTCGCGGACGGCGTGGAACGGCGGCTGGTGCGCGGCCGGCCGACCCTGATGCGCCGCATGCGCCTGACCGCCGACCGCCGGCCCGCCACCACTCCCCACCCGACCACCATCACCGGCCTCATCCCCTGCCTCCCCCTCTTCGGCCTGCGGCCATCACCGCCGGCCGCCGGCCCACCGACGCGTCGAGGCGGGCCGGCGCGGGGGGTCAGGCGGCCTTGAGGTGGCGGGCGATCAGCATGCGTTGGACTTCGCTGGTGCCCTCGCCGATCTCCAGGATCTTGGCGTCGCGCCACATCCGGGCCACCGGGTACTCGTTCATGAAGCCGTAGCCGCCGTGGATCTGGGTGGCCTCGCGGGCGTTGGTCACCGCGACGTCCGAGGCGTGCAGCTTGGCCATCGCGGCCTCCGTCTTGAACGACTCGCCGGCCAGCAGCCGGGACGCCGCGTCCCGCCAGGCGATCCGCGCCGTGTACGCCCGGGTCGCCATGTCGGCCAGCTTGAACTCGATCACCTGGTTGTCGCCGATCGGCCGGCCGAAGGCCGTGCGGGTGGCCGCATAGGACAGGGACTCGTCCAGGCAGCCCTGGGCCAGACCGGTGGCCATGGCCGCGATCGCGATCCGGCCCTCGTCAAGGATGCGCAGGAACTGGGCATAGCCCCGTCCCTCCTCGCCCAGCAGATGCGATGCCGGAACCCGCACGTCGACAAAGGACAACTCCCTGGTGTCCGAGGCGTTCCAGCCCACCTTGGAGTAGCCGGGCGCAACGGTGAGGCCGGGGGTGCCGGCGGGCACGACGATGGTGGAGATCAACGGGGACCCGTCGGGCTTGCGGCCCGTCACGGCCGTCACCGTGATCAGCCCGGTGATGTCGGTGCCGGAGTTGGTGATGAAGCTCTTGGTGCCGTTGATCACCCAGTCTCCGCCGTCTCCGCCGTCCCGCACCGCCGTGGTGCGGGTGCCGCCGGCGTCCGAGCCGCAGTCCGGTTCGGTGAGGCCGAACGCGCCCAGCGCCTCCCCCGAGCAGAGCGCCGGCAGCCAGCGGCGGCGCTGCTCCTCGGTGCCGAACCGGAAGATCGGCATGGCGCCGAGCGAGACCCCGGCCTCCAGCGTGATGGCCACCGACGAGTCCACCCGGGCCAACTCCTCGATGGCCAGGCACAGCGCCAGATAGTCGCCCCCCATCCCGCCGTACTCCTCAGGGAACGGCAGCCCGAAGAGGCCCATGCGCCCCATCTCGCGGACGATGTCGTAGGGGAACTCGTGGCGCTCGTAGAACTCGCCGATCTTGGGAGCCACCACATCATGGGCGAACGCCTCGACGGTGCGGCGAAGTTCCTCGTGCTCGGGGGTGAGGCGGTGGTCGAGGGACATGAGCGACTCCTTGCTACGAGCGGTCGGGTCGGTCAGGACTCCTTGTGGGAGAGCGCGGTGACCGTACGCGATGGGCTCGGCCGGCCGAGCCGGTCGGCGAGCCAACGGCTGGTGGCGACCAGCCGGTCGAGGTCGACGCCGGTCTCGATGCCCAGCCCGCGCAGCATCCACAGCAGATCCTCGGTGGCGAGGTTGCCGGTGGCGCTGCGGGCGAACGGGCAGCCGCCGAGACCGCCGGCGGAGGCGTCCACGGTGGTGACGCCGTGTTGAAGAGCGGCCAGGGTGTTGGCCAATGCCTGGCCATAGGTGTCGTGGAAATGGACGGCGAGGCCGTCCGTCGGGAGCCCGGCGGCGTTCAGCGCGGTCAGCACCTCTGCGACCCGGCCCGGCGTCGCGACGCCGATGGTGTCGCCCAGGCTCAGCTCGCCACAGCCCAGCTCCCGCAGCCGCACCGCCACCTCGACCACCTGGGAGACCGGGACCTCGCCCTCCCAGGGATCGCCGAAGCACATCGAAAGATAGCCGCGCACGGCCAGCCCCTCCGCGTTGGCGCGGGCCACCACGGGCGCGAACATGGCCAGCGACTCGGCGACCGTGCGGTTGAGGTTGGCCCGCGCGAAGGACTCGGTGACGGACGCGAAGACCGCGACCCGCCGGGCGCCGAGATCCAGCGCGCGCGCCAGCCCGCGCTCGTTGGGCACCAGCACGGGAAGCCGCGCCGGCAGCTCCCGCACCTGCGGGAACAGCTCCTCGGCGTCCGCCAGTTGGGGGACCCACTTCGGGTGGACGAAGCTGGTCGCCTCGACCGTGTCGAGGCCGGCGTCGACCAGCCGACGGATGAACTCCGCCTTGACCTCGACCGGGATCACCGTGGACTCGTTCTGCAGGCCGTCCCGTGGACCCACCTCGTGAATCCGGACCCGGGCGGGCAGGGTTGGTGCTGTCATGACGTCTCCTCGGCCGTGTGCGGAGTGACCCGGGCCAGTGGTTGGTCCATCGCCACGGTGTCCCCGACGGACACCTCGCAGGCCGTGACCGTACCGTCGTGCGGCGCGAGGACCGGATGTTCCATCTTCATCGCCTCCACCACCAGCAGGCTCTGCCCGGCCACCACCTCGTCGCCCACGGCGGCCTTGACCACCGTGACCGTGCCCGGCATGGGCGCGGTCAGGGCCTCGGCGCCCGGCGGCCCCGCCGTGGCACGGGAGAGCACCGGATCGTGCTCCACCACCTGCCAGGCCGAACCGGCCAGGCCCAGCCAGCGACCGGCGTGCGTGAAGGCCACCACGCGCCCCCCGTAGTCCAGGCGCGCGCTCCCCTCCCGCGCCGGAAGCAGCCGCGCCGGTACCCAGGGGCCTTCCCCGATCCTGGCCGCGCCGTCGCGCAGCCACACCGTCACCGGCTCGCCGCCCACCGCCCGCAGCCGGTGCGGGACCTCGGCGGGCTGACCCCCGAGCCGCCAGCCGGACGGCACGGCGAACGGATCCGTCCAGCCGTCGGCGCGCGGCGCCGGGGCCAACTCCCGCTGCCGCAGCAACGCGGCGGCCACATACACCTCGTCCGGCACCCCGCCGCCGGCCAGCTCGGCGGCGCAGGCGTCGACCAGGCCCGTGTCCAACTCCCCGGAGACCACCCTGGGATGGCCCAACAGCGCGCGCAGAAAACCGGTGTTGGTGTCCACGCCGAGCACCGTGGTCCCGGCCAGCGCGGCCCGCAGCCGACGCAGCGCGGTGGGCCGGTCGGGACCGTGCGCGACGACCTTGGCCAGCAGCGGATCGTAGTGCGCGCCGATCTCGGTGCCCTCGGCGATCCCGGAATCCACCCGGATCCCCTCGCCGGCCGGCTCACGCAGCAGCAGCACCGGACCCGACGAGGGCAGGAAATCCACCCGGCGGGCCCCGTCCACCCCCGTGACCCGGGCGCTCTCGGCGCAGATCCTGGCCTCCACCGCATGGCCGGCGAACGTGATCTCGTCCTGTCGGAACGGCAGTTCCTCGCCGGCGGCGATCCGCAGCTGCCACTCCACCAGATCGAGCCCGGTGATCAGCTCGGTGACCGGATGCTCCACCTGCAGCCGGGTGTTCATCTCCATGAAGTAGTGCTCGGCGCCCACCCCGTGGCCGGCGACGATGAACTCCACGGTGCCGGCGCCCCGGTAGCCGCAGGCCGCGGCGGCCCGCGCGGCGGCCCGGCCCATCGCCGCCCGCGTCTCCTCGTCCAGCAGCGGGCTCGGCGCCTCCTCGACGATCTTCTGGTGCCGGCGCTGCAACGAGCACTCGCGCTCCCCCAGATGGAGAACACGCCCGGTGTCGTCCGCGAGGATCTGGATCTCGATATGGCGCGGCCGGTCGATCCAGCGCTCCACCAGCAACGTGTCGTCGCCGAACGCGGCCAGCGCGGCCCGCCGCGCGGCGGCGATCTCCTCGGGCAGCAGCGCGGCGTCCCGCACCAGCCGCATCCCCTTGCCGCCGCCGCCGGCCGACGGCTTGAGCAGCACCGGCATCCCCAACTCGGCCGCGGCCGACGCCAGATCGGCGCCATGCCCGCCCGGGACCACGGGCACGCCGGCGGCGCCGACGGCGTCCTTGGCGCGGATCTTGTCGCCCATCACCTCGATCGCCTCGGCCGGCGGGCCGACGAAGACCAGGCCGGCGTCGGTGACCGCGCGGGCGAAGGCGGCGTTCTCGGCGAGGAAGCCGTAGCCGGGGTGCACGGCCTGAGCCCCGCCGCGCTCGGCCGCCGCGAGCAGCCGCGCCACGTCGAGATAGCTCTCGGCCGCCGGCGCCGGACCGAGACGCACCGCGCTGTCCGCCTCGGCCACATGGCGCGCGTCGGCGTCGGCGTCGCTGTAGACGGCGACGGAGGTCAGGCCGAGCCGGCGCAGCGTGCGGATGATCCGCACGGCGATCTCGCCCCGGTTGGCCACCAGCACCGTGTCGAACCCCGTCGGTCGGGTCATGGCTCGCCCCCTACATCCTGAAGACGCCGTAACCGGCGTCGGCCAGTGGCGCGTTGGCGCAGGCGGTGAGCGCCAGCCCGAGCACCGTCCTGGTCTCGGTCGGATCGATCACGCCGTCGTCCCAGAGCCGGGCGGTGGCGTAGTAGGCGTCGCCCTGGGCCTCGTACCGCTCCCTGATCGGCGCCTTGAACGCCTCCTCGTCGTCCGTCGACCACTCCTGGTCGGCCGCGGCCAACTGGTCCCGTTTGACGGTGGCCAGCACCGCGGCCGCCTGCTCGCCGCCCATCACGGAGATCTTGGCGCCGGGCCACATCCACAGGAACCGGGGGGAGTAGGCCCGGCCGCACATTGAGTAGTTGCCCGCGCCGTAGGAGCCGCCGATGACCACCGTCAGCTTGGGCACCCGGGCGCAGGCCACGGCCGTGACCATCTTGGCGCCGTGCTTGGCGATGCCGCCCGCCTCGTAGGCCCGGCCCACCATGAACCCCGAGATGTTCTGCAGGAACAGCAGCGGGATGCCGCGCTGGTCGCAGAGCTGGATGAAATGCGCGCCCTTCTGCGCGGACTCGGAGAAGAGAATGCCGTTGTTGGCCACGATCCCGACCGGATGACCGTGCAGCCGGGCGAAACCGGTCACCAACGTGCCGCCGAACTCGGCCTTGAACTCCTGGAACCGCGAGCCGTCCACCAGCCGCGCGATCACCTCGCGTACGTCATAGGGGGTGCGCGGATCGGCCGGCACCACCCCGTAGAGGCCGGCCGGATCCAGCGCCGGCTCCTCGACGGGCGCCACCTGCCAGGGCAACGGGCCGCGCGCGGGCAGGGTGGCGACGATGGTGCGCACGATGCGGAGCGCGTGCGCGTCGTCCTCGGCCAGATGGTCGGTCACCCCGGAGGCCCGCGCGTGCACCTCGCCGCCGCCCAGCTCCTCGGCGGTGACCACCTCCCCGGTGGCCGCCTTCACCAGCGGTGGCCCGCCCAGAAAGATCGTGCCCTGACCGCGCACGATGACCGCCTCGTCGCTCATCGCGGGAACGTAGGCGCCACCCGCCGTACAGGAACCGAGCACGGCGGCGATCTGTGGGATGCCCTCGGCGGACATCCGGGCCTGGTGGTAGAAGATGCGCCCGAAGTGGTCGCGGTCGGGGAAGACCTCGTCCTGCATCGGCAGGAAGGCACCGCCCGAGTCCACCAGATAGAGGCAGGGGAGGCGGTTCTCCAGCGCGACCTCCTGGGCGCGCAGATGCTTCTTGACCGTCATCGGGTAGTAGGTGCCGCCCTTGACCGTCGCGTCGTTGGCGACGATCATCACCTCCCGCCCGCTGACCCGGCCCACCCCGGCGATCACCCCGGCGGCCGGGGCCTGGCCGTCGTAGAGCCCTTCGGCGGCCAGTGGGGCCAGCTCAAGGAAGGGCGAGCCGGGATCGAGCAGGGCGTCCACCCGGTCCCGTGGAAGGAGTTTGCCGCGCGCCAGATGACGGGCGCGGGCGCGCTCCCCGCCGCCGAGGCGGGCCGTGGCCAGTCTCTCGCGCAGTCGGGCGGCGCGTTCTCGATGGACCGCCTCGTTGGCGGTGAACGCCTCGGAGGTCGGATCGGCCGTGCTGCTCAGCGTCGGTGCCTGCCGCATAGCCGTCAGGTTAACGCCCGCTAACCACCGTGTCTACAATACCTTTATGGGCATGCACGCTACGTCCAGTTCGTCAGCCTCTCCGGGCGCTTCGGGATCGCCGGCCCCCTCGCGCCGTGAGCAGATCCTCCGGGAGGCCTCGCGGCTGTTCGCCGCGCACGGCTTCCATGGCGTGGGGGTGGACGAGATAGGCGCCGCCGTGGGCATCAGCGGCCCCGCGCTCTACCGCCACTTCGCCGGCAAGGACGCGATGCTCACCGAACTGCTGGTGGGCATCAGCACCCGGCTCAGGGACGGCGGCCGACGCCGCGTCGCGGACGCCCGCGCCGCCGGGGAGCCGCCGTCGGCAGCCCTGGAGTCGCTGATCGCCGGCCATATCGCCTTCGCCCTGGACGACCGCGCGCTGATCACCCTGCACGACCGCGAGCTGGACCGGCTGCGTGAGGCGGACCGCAAGCAGGTGCGGCAGCTGCAACGGCAGTATGTGGAGCTGTGGGTCGAGGTGCTGTGCGAGGTCCGTCCCGAGCTGCCCCAGGAACGGGCCCTCGCCGCCGTGCACGCGGTCTTCGGCCTGCTCAACTCCACCCGCCACCTCTCCCGCCCCAGCGCACTGCCCAGCAGATCCGAAACCGCCGAACTCCTCCACCGCCTCGCCCTAGCCGCCTTCACCGCCGCATAACCGGCCCACCGCCGGCACCACACCGAGCTGCCGTTCGTGCGCAACCGGGCCGCCGTCAGCGCGTAGCCGGACCACCGTCGGTACGTGGCCGGGCCACCGCCGCCGGCGCGTAGCCAGACCACCGCCGGCACCACACCGAACTGCCGCCGGCACGTACCCGGACCACCGTTGGCGCGCAGCCGGCCCCCCGTCGGCACACAACCGGACCACCACCCGTGCGTAGCCGGACCCCACCCGCGCCACACCGAACTCCCGTTCGTGCGCAACCGGACCACCGTCAGCGCGCAACCGAACCCCGCCCGCGCCAGACAGAGCTCCCGCCGGCGCGTAGCCAGACCACCGCCGGCACCACACCGAACTGCCGCCGGCACGTACCCGGACCACCGTTGGCGCGCAGCCGGCCCCCCGTCGGCACACAACCGGACCACCACTCGCGCGTAGCCGGACCCCACCCGCGCCACACCGAACTCCCGTCGGCACGCGACCGGGTCGCCGTCGGCCCGCGGGCCCAACCTCGCTGGCCGACGCCGGACATACCCCTGGCTCCGGACGGAAGCCGTCCCCGACCGAACACTCGTCGGTTCAGGCCCGGGGCCCCGGCCGGAAGGCCAGTGTGCCCGGCCGGGCACGCCCGCCTGGCCCGTGCCGCGTCCGCCCCAAGCCGGCCTTCGGCGGCCCCAGGCCGGAAGGCCGCCGAAGCCCGGGCAGCGCCCCGGCGGGCCGTTCGCCGAAGCAGCCGACGCCCGCCCCGCCCCAAGCCAGAGGCCGTCGCCGAACCCCGGCCGGGCAGGCCACCGCCACGGCCGAACCCGAACGCCCGTCCGCACCCAAGCCGCAGCCGGGCCAGAGGCCGTCGCCAAACCCGGGCCGGGCAGGCCACCGTCGGCTGTCAGGCCGTCAGCTCCTGGACCAGCGCGTCGCGGAGGCGGGCCGCGCGGGTGGCGACCTCTTCCGGGCCCAGCTCTATCGCCCGCGTGCACCAGGCGCCGCCCTCCGCCAGGTCCCCGCGCCGCGAGGCCAGCAGCGCCAGCCGCAGCGCGGCGCGGCCGTGTCCGGCCTCCGCCGCCCGCCGCCACCAGAGCGCGGCCTCCGGCTCGCTCCCCTCACGGGCCAGCAGCAGCCCCAGGTTGAACGCTCCGTTGGGGCTGCCGGCCTCGGCCGCCTCGCGGTACCAGCGCGCGGCCGTGGTGACGTCGTCGCGGCTCGCCGCGCACATGCCGAGCCGCACCTGCGCCCGGCGGTGCCCCTGTTCGGCGGCGGCGGCGTACCAGCGCTCGTACTCGGGCGGCTCGTCGCCCGGCCCGGCCGCCTCGGCGTCCCGCTCCAGCAGCACCGCCATCCGGAACGCGCCCTCGACGCTGCCCCCCTCGGCGGCCTGCCGCAGCCACTTCTCCGCCAGCCGCTGCTCGTCCTCCGTGGTGCCGGACCGCAGCAGACCGACGGCCAGCTGCAGCGCGGCCTCGGCGTGCCCCGCCTCGGCGGCGCGCCGGTACCACCGCTCGGCGGCCTCCGGCTGCTCCCGACCGGCGTGCAGGATGCCCAGGTTGAACGCGGCGTCCACGCTGCCGGCCTCGGCGGCCTTGGAGAACCACGGCTCCGCGCCATCGGCGTCGCCCCGCTGCAGCAGCAGCACGGCCAACGCGTTGGCCGCCTCCCGATGCCCCGCGTAAGCGGCGCGCCGATACCACTGCTCGGCCTGCGCGGTGCGGCCCTGACCGGTGCTCAGCAGCGCGAGGTTGAAGGCGCCGTTGATATCGCCCGCCTCGACCGCCGCGCGGTACCAGCGCTGTGCCTCCTGCCGCTCGCCGCGCTCCGCGTAGAGCGCGCCCAGCGCGTTGGCCGCGGGGCCGTCGCCGTTCTGGGCCGCGCTCCGCCACCACTGCTCGGCGCCGGTCTCGTCGCCCGAATCGCGGAGCAGGAAACCCAGCGCGCTGGCCGCCCGCACCTCGCCGGCCTCGGCCGCCTCCAGATACCAGCGGCCGGCCTCCGCCGTCTCACCGCGCCGCTCCAGCAGCGCCCCGAGGCGCAGCGCGGCCCTGCGGTGGCCGCGCGCCGCCGACTGCCGGAACCAGGGCTCGGCCGCCGTCTCGTCCTGACGGGCCAGCAGGCAGGCGTGCCGGTAGGCGCCCTCGCGGTGCCCGCGCTCGGCCGCCTTCAGGAACCAGGCCGCGGCGTCCTCGTGCCCCCGGTGGTCGAGCAGATCGGCCAGCGCGTAGGCGCCGGACGCGTGCCCGGACTCGGCCGCGTGGCGCAGCCAGAACTCGGCCGCCGCCTCGTCCCCGCGCTCCCGGCAGTACCGGCCGAGCGCGTGCGCCGCCGGCGCCGAGCCGGCGACCGCGGCGATCCGCCACCATTCGGCGGCCTCGCCGGAACGCCCCGACTGGAGCAGCAGCACCCCCAGATTGTTGGCGGCCGACCGCTCGCCGTCCGCCGCCGCCTCGCGCAGCGGCCCCTCGGCACCGTCCAGGTCACCGAGACGCAGCAGCCGCGCGCCCTCCCGAGCGGCGGCTCGACTGCTCCCGAACCTGGCCTTGTCCCCCATAAGGTCCATAGTCGCACCACCTGAAACCTGCGTACACCTGGTATACCGCAGCCAGTGAAGTCACTTCAGCGGTTTATCGACTTCCCGATATGGATACACCCAAACGCCGTTGGACATGCCGAGTTATCGAGAATCGTGTCGCAGTATGGCCCCTCCCACTGACAGTGCCGGCCAGCGCCGTTCCGGGCCAACCGCCGAACACACGCCCAGGGTTGACGCCGCGTCCACTCCGAAAGCCGTCCCGCGCCGACGCCCCTCCGGTCGGGAACGGCCGAGGGCCCGATGCCGGTGACGGCATCGGGCCCTCGGATGACGAGCCTCGCTGGGCGCTGGGAACGCCCCGGTCGTGGCTAGGAGTTGACGTCCGCCGGCTCCTCGTCCGGCGGCGTCTCCTCCTCCTCGTTGCGCGCGGCGTCGTCCTGCTGCATCCGCTCCAACGCCTCCTCAAGGCGGGCCTGCGCCTCGCCGAAGGCCTCCCAGTCGCCGTTCTGCAGCGCCTCCTGGCTGTCGTCCCAGGCCTCCTGCGCCTCGGCGATGGCCTCCTCGACGGTCCCCGCGCCGTCCGGCGGCGGCTCCTCCTCGCCCTCTCCCGGTGGCGGGGACTCAGGTGGTTCCTCACCGGATTCGGTGACCCCGAAGACGACGTCCAGGGCCTCCTCAAGGGTGTCCTCGAAGGCTGTCTTCTCGCCGTAGGTCACCAGCACCCGCCGCAGCAGCGGGTAGTTGGTGCCGGCGCCGCGGACGAAGACGGGCTCCGCGTAGAGCAGACCGCCTTCCAGTGGCACGGTGAGCAGGTTGCCGTACTCGACCTCGGAGTCGCCTCTGGAGAGCAGGTTGATGCTCTCGGCGATCGTCGGATCGGAGTTGAACCGGCTCTGCACCTGTTGTGGACCCCAGACCGTCGTGTTGGACGGCAGGGTCAGGATTCTCATCGTGCCGTACCCGTCGCTTCTCGCGTCCGCCTCGACGGCCATATAGGCCGCCAGGGTGTCGCGGTTGAGCGGCGTGAACGTGGTGGTGAGCGAGAAGACCTGCTCGTCCTGGTCGGGCATCTTCATGCTCAGGTAGTACGGCGGCACCGACTGGTCGCCGTGCGTCGGATCGTCGGGCACCGCCCAACGCTCCGAACCGCTGTAGAACTGCCCGGCGTTGTCCACGTGGTAGCGCTGGAGCAGATCGCGCTGCACCTTGAAGAGGTCCTGCGGGTACCGCAGGTGGTCCAGCAACTCGTCGCTGATCTCCTCACGGTCCACCACGGTGCCGGGGAAGGCACTGCGCCAGGTCTTCAGGACCGGGTCCTCGGTGTCCCACTCGTAGAGCACGACATCACCCGAATAGGCGTCCACCGTGGCCTTGACCGAGTTCCTGATGTAGTTGACGTTGTTCTCCTGGGCGATCACCTCGCCCTGGTTTTCCGTCAACGACGTCTCGGTCGCGTCGCCCAACGTGGTGCGCGAGGAGTACGGATAGCCGTTGGTCGTGGTGTAGGCGTCCACGATCCACTGGACGCGCCCGTCCACCACCGCCGGGTACGGGTCCCCGTCGATCGTCAGCCAGGGGGCCACCGCCTCGACCCGCTCCTTGGGCGTGCGGTTGTAGAGGATGCGGGAACCCTCGCCGATGGCGCCGGAGTAGAGGATCTGCGGCTCGCCCAGGGTCAGCGCGTACGCCGCCCGGTTGAAGTAGTTGTCCAGGTTGACGCCGGCGTCGCCCGAGTAGCTGTACTCGACCTCGCCGTCCTCGCCCGCGTAGTCGATCTCCTGCTGGGGGCCGCCCACGATCGAGTACTGGGTGGTGTACTCGCCGAAGTAGATCCGGGGCTCGTAGTCGCCCAGATCGCCTTCCGGCGGCAGGTCGCGCTCCAGGAAGTCCGGCTGGCCGTTGGACTGGATCTCGGTGCCGCTGGCGGCCACCATGCCGAAGCCGTGGGTGTACCGGAAGTGGTCGTTGATCCAGTTCCGCTCGGGCACATTGTTGACGTTCATCTCACGAACGCCGATCACGGTGTCCCGGTCGTCACCCTCGATGGCGTACCGGTCCACGTCCAGCGTCGGGGCGAACTGGTAGTAGCCACGCACCTGCTGGATCTGCTGGAACGCCGGCGAGACCACGCTCGGGTCCAGCAGCCGGATGCTCGCCGTGTCGGAGACCGCGTTCCGCAGCTCCTCCGGATCCGCGTCGCTGGTGCCCGTGTAGTCCTCGAACTGCGCGTCGTCGATGTCGTACGCCTGGGTGGTGGACTCCATGTGCTTCTGGATGTACGGAGTCTCCTTGGCCACCTCGTTGGGCTTGACCTGGAACTGCTGGACCAGCGCCGGGTACACCCCGCCGATCAGCACGGCGGAGAGCACCATGAGGCCCAGGCCGATCACCGGCAGCTGCCAGACCCGCCGCCAGAGGGTGGCGAAGAACAGCACCGCGCAGATCGCGGCGATGATGGCCAGGATCGTCTTGGCCGGCAGATAGGCGTTGGCGTCCACGTAACGCAGACCCGTCCAGCCCTCGTTGTCCCGGAAGTCACCGCTCTTGAGGGCCAGCCCGTAGCGGTCGAGCCAGTAGGCGACGGCCTTCAGCGCCACGAAGAGACCGACCAGGACCGACAGATGCCCGGTGGCCGCGGTGGTGATCCGGCTGCCGGGGGTGGTGAGCCGGACCCCGCCGTAGAGGTAGTGGGTGAGCGCGGCGGCCAGTGTGGAGAGCACCACGACGGCGAAGCCGAAGCCCAGCAGGAACCGGTAGAAGGGGTAGTCGAAGGCGAAGAAGCCCACGTCCATGTTGAACTGCGGATCGGTGACCCCGAAGGACTCGCCGTTGACCCACTGCAGCCAGGTGCGCCACTGGCTGGAGGCCGAACCACCGGCGATCAGGCCGACCACCACCGAGACCGCCAGCACCACCCACTTCTTGAAGGGGGCGATACCCATCCGGTACCGGTCGAGGTTCTGTTGCTCCATCGACATCGCGCTCAGCGGCGGACGGAGCCGATGCGCCAGCCAGATGTTGAACCCGACCGCGAGCGTCATCAGCAGGCCGAAGATCACGAACATCACGGCCCTGGTCAGCATCTGGGTGCGGTACACGCTGGTGTAATCCACCGAGCGATACCACAACCAATCCGTCCAGAACCCCGCGAACATCGCGAACAGGATCGCCAACGCGGCCAGGATCGCCGCCGTGATCAGCAGGGACTTCGCGCCTCGGGACGGGCGCCCGACGCTGAACCTCGGCCCGCCAGGGCCTCTTGGTCCTCTGGGTCCGTTCGGACCGTTGGGGCGGCCCGAGCCCGAGCCCCGGTCCGGCATCTGGAAAGCCAAGGTGCGCACCTCAAAGATTCGCGGGATCTGAATCCGGGCCAATCCTGGGAACGGCCCACTGAACTAACTTACTCAACCTTTACTCGGTTCCCGTTTTCGGGGTATGAGACGGCACGATATGCCCATGGACAACACTCCCCCCGACGTACCCGCCTCTGCTCACCTGGCCGCCCAGCCCCTCACCCGAACCGTGTTGGAGATCGACTCCTATGTCGCCGGCCTCGGCTGGGACCGGCCCGCCCAGCTGTTCGCGCTGGTGGACACGGCACGACTGCGGGTCGAGGAGCCCGGCCTGGCCGAACGCCTCGATCTCGACGAGACCGCCGAGGAGGGCCTCACCCCCGTCGAGCAGGACGAGTTGCCGCCGGGCGTGCCGCTCGACGAGTTCCTTGCCACCATCGCCTGGCCGGACGCGGTCGCCGGCTGCGCGCTCACCCTGGAACGGCTGATGCTGCCGCCGTCCGTCGAGGGCGCGGTGCCCGAGGGGCTGAGCGAGAGCGAGCTGACCCGCTGGGTCTCCGAGCATCCGCAGCGGCAGGAGGTCCGCCTCACCGTGGCCGTACTGCGCGACGGGGCGCGGGAGTCGGCGGTGCGCCGGCGGGAGAAGGACTCCGACACCGAGGTGCTCACCGGCCCCGACCTGGTGCCGGGCCTGGCCCGGGCGCTGGCGGCCACGTTCGAGGAGTAGCCGCCGGGGCCCTGGCCGCGCGACGGGGGGCACGGCACCGGAGGCGGCACGGCCGGCCGGCTAGCCGGCGGCGTCACACGTGGTCAGCTGGTCCGTGTCGCCCTCGCGTATCAGCCGGAGCGCTTCGAGGGCGTCGTCCAGTGTGCCGACCTCGACCAGGGTGAGGCCGTCGGGCACATGCTCGGCGGCCGTCGCGCAGTTCTCCTCGGGCGTCAGGAAGTACTCGGCGCCCGCCTCCCTGGCCGCGATGATCTTCATCGACACCCCGCCGATCGGGCCGACAACGCCGGAGTTGTCGATCGTCCCGGTGCCGGCGATGAACTCGCCGCCGGTCAGGTCCTCCTCGGTCAGCCGATCCATCAGGCCGAGCGCGAACATCAGGCCGGCGCTCGGGCCGCCGACATCGGCCAGCTTGATCTCCACCTCGAAGGGCAGCGAGTAGGCGAGCCCCGCCTGGATGCCCACGATCGCCCGCCGGTCGTCCTCGGCGGCGGCCGTGGTGATCGTGACATCCGTTGTCTCGTCCGGGAGTTCACCGCCGCCGCTCATCGCCACCTCGGCCTCCTCGGCCGGCACCACGCTGAACACCACGTCCTCGCCCGGCTGGTGTCTGGTCACCAACTCGGCGACCTGGCCGGGATCGGTGACCGGGGTGCCGTCCACCGCCATGACGGCGTCCCCGGCGTGCAGCAGGCCCTGCGCCGGGCTGCCCTCCACGACTGCGGCCACCACCGTCTGCTCGGGCACCTCGTACCCCAACTCGCGCAGGGCCACGACCTTGGCGCTCTCCTGCGACTGGGTGAACTCCTCGGCGTTGCGCTCCTCCACCTGGTCGGCCGAGACATCGTCCGGATAGAGCGTCTCGTGCGGAACCACGGCGCGGTCCTCCGCCAGCCAGCCGTGCATCGCCTCCAGCAGGTTCATCCGGTAGTTGATCCCGGTGACCCTGACGGTCGTCATGTTGAGATGCCCGGCCGCGTCGAACGTCTCCTCGCCCTCGACGGACAACACCGGCTCACCGTCGTGCTCGCCCAGGGTGTTCACCGTGGGGCCGGGGGACATCTCCGCATAGGGCACCTGGATCAGCACTCCGGCGCAGAGCATGCCGATCAACAACAGGATCGACGTCAGCAGTGTCGCGGTGCGGCGTGGCATGTCTTGACATTACGTGACGGCACTGTCAGCCGTCCGCCGGGGCTCGTTCCATCGCCGCCCGGAACGCCTCGTACCCGCGCACCCCCACGCTGTCCCGCACGTTACGCCCGCCGCTGTTGCCACGTCGGGTGGCCCAGGCGCTCCATATGCCGGCCACCACGCCCCCGGCGACCGGGATCAACAACCACACGAGAACGGCCATGTCCTACCTCCCACCTGCGCCCACCACGGCGTTGTCACTCCAACGCTCAGCCGCGCGTACGAGTTACGCAACCGGAGTAGTGCCCGCCGAACAGCCCGCGTCCGCGCCCACCCATTCGTGGCTTCCGTCGGCGAAGCACTGGTGCTTCCAGATCGGGACCTGCCGCTTGAGCTCGTCGATCAGCCGCCGGGAGGCTTCGTACGCCTCGCCCCGATGGCCGGCCGAGACCGCGACCACCACCGCGAGATCGCCGACCACCAGCTCGCCCACCCGGTGCGTGGCCGCGACCGCGCACCCGGGAAACTCGGCCACGACCTGCTCGGCGACCCGCCGCAGCTCCGCCTCGGCGGTCGGATGGGCCGAATACTCCAGCGAGGTGACGGCGGCGCCGTCGGCGTGCCCGTCGTGGTCCCTGACCGTGCCGACGAAGAGCACGGTGGCGCCGGCCGCCGCGTCGCCGACCGCCAGGCGGACCTCGTCCACCGACAGGGGTGTGTCACGGATGGCCAGCAGCCGAATCGGGTCACCGGTCGTCATGCCGCCATGATCCCCCATGGCCGTCGGGTCAACGGCGGCGGGCCCGCCGAGCGCGCCGCACCAGTGCCGCGGTGCCCACCAGCGCGACCGTGGCGCCCGCCGCGCCCAGGGTAGTGGCGGCGTCCTTGCGGCCCAACCGACGCCCGGCGACGGTGTGTCGGCCGGCCACCTCGGCCAGCAGCTCGGCCAGCACCTCCTCGTTGCTCCAACTCGGCCGCCAGCCCGCCTCGTAGAGCCTGCTGCCGCTGACCACCCAGGGATGCATGGTGAACGCGAGATCGCCGGCGGGCGAGGGGGTGAGCCCCAGTCGGTGCAGGCGGGTGGCGGCGCCGAGCGCCACGGAGGACGGCAGCTCCATCCGCCGGATCCCCGACAGCTCCTCCACCTCCTCCTGCTCCAGCCAGCCGTCGCAGCCGACCGCCAACTCGCCGTCGACCTTCTCGTGCACCGCGAACTCCAGCGCGCTGACCAGGTCCTCCACATGGCAGAACTGCCACCTCGGCCGGGACCCGGCGACCACCAGCAGCCGGGGCGACTCGAAGTAGCGGGTCAGCGCGGTGTCGACGCCGCCCACCAGCACGGCGGGGCGCAGCACGGTGACATTGAGCCCGGGGTGCGCGCGGGGCGCGCGCTGGGCGAGCCGTTCGATCTCCAGCAGGTCGCCGACGCAGGTGGCGTCCTCGGTCGCGCGCAGTTCCGCGTCCTCGGCCAGCGGCACATCGTTGTCCGGCAGCGCGCCGTAGACCATGGCCGAGGTGCACAGCACCACCCGGCGGACGCCGGCGGCCGCGGCGGCGGTGAGCACGGTCTGGGTGCCCCGCACGTTGAGCGCGGTGCGTGCGGCGGGATCGGACTCGACATCGAGGTCCAGTGCGAGGTGCACCAGCACATCGACCGGTCCTTCGGTCGGCTCGGTCCCGCGGGCGCCGTCGGCCTCGGCGTCCCTGGCGGCGCCGGAGGTGCGCAGCAGATCGGCGATGGCGGGGTCGCGGATGTCCAGGGTGTGCCACTCGGCGCCCCTGGCCTCGCCCAGCCGTTCGTCCAGGGCGAGCACCCGCCTGATCCCGGCGGAGTCCAGCAGCCGCTCGGTGAGGAGCGCTCCGAGGCCGCTCGCCGCACCGGTCACCGCGACGGTCAGTGGGGTGGTTGGTCCGTTTCGCGTTGCGCGAACGGCTGGTTCCGGGGAACTCACAGGACCTCTCCAGCGGTTGTTTCAGTACGACGTGCGCACGCCCATCCTGCCTGAGAGGTGTCTAGGCTTGGGGCAGAGACCAGCGAATGGCCGGCGCGTCCGCTCCGTTCCGCCAGCGTCCGAGGACATCCGATGACAAGACCCGAGGATTCCCGTGAGTGACTTCCCATTCGGATTCGGCCTCCCGCAGGAGCCGGAGGACGGCGATTCCGGCAGCAAATCCGGTAACAACCCGGGCAACAACGCCGGCGGCCGGGGCCCGGCCGACAACCCGCTGTCCGCCCTGTTCGGGGCCGGCGGCGGCATGAACGCGCAGGATCTGGGGGCGGCGTTCCAGCAGCTCGGCCAGCTGCTGTCGAACGACAGCGGCCCGGTCAACTGGGATCTGGCGCAGAACGTCGCCCGGCAGACGGTGGCCCAAGGCGCGCCCGACGGCTCCCGCGACCGCTCGGTGAACAGCCAGGAGGCGTCCCAGGTCGGGGAGGCGATGCGGCTGGCCGATCTCTGGCTGGACGGCGTCACCTCGCTGCCCTCGGGCGCCGGATCCGCCGTCGCCTGGAGCCGCGCGGAGTGGGTGGAGGCGACGCTGCCGGTCTGGCGTGAGCTGGTCGATCCCGTGGCCGAGCGGGTCGGCGCCGCCATGGGGCAGGTGCTGCCCGAGGAGATGCGGGCCATGGCGGGCCCGCTGATGGGCATGATGCGTTCCATGGGCGGCGCCATGTTCGGCACCCAGATCGGCCAGGCCGTCGGCACGCTGGCCGGCGAGGTCATCGGCTCCACGGACATCGGGCTGCCGCTCGGCCCGGCGGGCAAGGCCGCGCTGTTGCCGCAGAACATCGCGGCCCTGGGCGAGGGCCTGGGCGTTCCCCAGGACGAGGTCCGGCTGTATCTGGCCCTTCGGGAGGCCGCACACCAGCGGCTGTTCGCCCATGTCCCGTGGCTGCGCTCCCATCTGTTCGGCGCGGTCGACGGCTACGCCCGGGGCATCCAGGTGGACACCAGCAAGCTGGAGGGCCTGGTCGGGCAGATCGATCCCGGTCGCCCCGAGGAGTTGCAGGAGAAGCTTCAGCAGGGCCTCTTCGAGCCCGAGGACACCCCGGAGCAGAAGGCCGCGCTGGCCCGTCTGGAGACGGCCCTGGCACTGGTCGAGGGCTGGGTGGACGCGGTGGTGCACGCGGCGGCCCAGCCGCATCTGCCGTCCGCGTCCGCGCTGCGCGAGACGCTGCGCCGGCGTCGCGCCTCCGGCGGCCCGGCCGAGCAGACGTTCGCCACGCTGATCGGCCTTGAGCTGCGTCCGCGCCGGCTGCGGGACGCGGCCCGGCTGTGGGCCTCGCTCACGGACGCCCGGGGTTCGCAGGGCCGGGATGCCCTGTGGACGCATCCCGACATGCTGCCCACGGCCCAGGATCTGGACGATCCGGACGGCTTTGTGCACCGCGAGCAGCTGGACTTCTCCGAGCTCGACCAGCTGCTGGGCGACGCGGCCGGTGGTTCGTCCCCCCGCCTCGACAAGGAGCGCGGCTCCCAGGGCGAGCCCGGCTCCGCGAAGGAGGGCGGCTCAGCGCACGAAGACGGCAAGGACGAGGACGCCGGCCCCGAGGACGGTGGCGGGCGCGGCGCGTGAGTCTGCACGAGGACGCCGCTCGGGTGCTGCGCGGTTGGCCGGCGCCCGACGAGCGGCAGGAGGAGCTGCGCGCCGCCTATGTCGCGCATCTGTCGGCGCACCCCGACGGGGTGTGGAAACGCTGCGCCGCCGGCCACATCACGGCCAGCGCGCTGGTGGTGGACCGGACGGCCGGCCGGGTGCTGCTCACCCTGCACGCCAAGCTCGGCCGCTGGCTCCAGACCGGCGGGCACTGCGAGCCGTCGGACGTTTCGCTGGCCGATGCCGCGCTGCGCGAGGCGAGCGAGGAGTCAGGGATCGACGGGCTGCGGCTGCTGGCGGCGCCGGTCCGTCTCGATCGGCACGAAACGCCCTGCGCCACCCACCTCGACGTGCAGTACGCGGCGCTGGCGCCGGCCGACGCCGCCCCGGTGATCAGCGAGGAGTCCCTGGCCCTGCGGTGGTTCGACTTCGACGAGGCGGAACGGCTGCCGGACGCCTCGGTGCGTGCCCTGGTGGTCGGGGCCCGCGCGGTGCTCTGAGGCGCACCGCGCGGCCCGCCGCCTGAGGCCCGGCGTCAGCGCGGCCCCCAGGCTCCGCCCTGGCCGAGCCCCGGGCCCGCGCCCTGCTGGAACTGCAACCGCTGGCCGAAGGACGTCTGTTGGGGTGGCAGCATCTCGCTGGGCTGCACCACCACATGTCCGTCGCCCATGAAGTTCAGCTCCCAGCCCTCGCCGGTGTTGCCCCGACGGCGCCAGATCGACTTGCTGCTGGTCTGCGCCTGCATCTGCACCCGGAGCGAGGACGACCAGGCCACCACGGCGTCGGCGTCCACGCTGCACAACTGCTGCGGCGTCACCCGCAGCACGAGCGGGCTGCCCGAGGTGGTGATGGCGACCTTCCCCTGACCGGTGATCAGGGTGTTGTAGGCGCCCACCCCCGGGATGCCGTACTGGCTCTCCACGGAGACGACGTCCCAGTGCAGATGGGCGTCCATGGCCAGCACATAGGAGCTGTCGACGGTAAGCCCCTCGTGGTCGACGTCCAGTACATGAACGTGCTGGGCGAGGTTGGCGAGATAGACCGTGCCCTGCCCGAAGCAGCGCATCAGCGGCAGTACCTCGCCCGTCATGTGCTGGCTGTGGTGCTGCCGCTGCGACTGGTACTCGCCGTCGAACTCGACGATGCCCTCGAAGGCGACCATGCTGCCCGCCCTGGCCACCACGTCGTCCCCGTCCTGGAGGCCGACCCGCAGCATATGGGCGCCCTGCTTGGAGAACCGCTCGGCGGTCTGCTGGGACGCGTTGTTGAAGATCACGCTCTGCATCTGGCCATTCCCCCGTCAGTTCTGCTTGCCGCTGAGGCGTTCGACGCTGTCCTCGCTGGGCTGCACGATCACGAACCCCTGGCCGGAGAAGCCGAGTTGATAGGCCTCACCGCTGCCTCGCCCGATCAGCGAAGTGGCCTTGAAACTGCGCTTCCCCCGCACCTCCAGGTTGGTGGACCAGGCCACGAGCGCGTCCGGGTCCACATAGGTCTCCCCGGGCGTGCGGGCACAGTCCACGACGACGGGGGTGCCTCGGCTGGTGATCGCGACCCATCCGGTGCCGGTGATGCCGATGTTGAACAGTCCCTGCCCGGCGAACTTGGCCATGCCCTTGACCCGCTGCACGCCCCACTCCAGATGCGCGTCGAAGGCGAGCACATTGGTGGCGTTGACCGAGATGTTCTCCCCGTTGAGCGGGAGGCACACCACATGGGCGCCGTAGTCCGCGAGATAGAGCTGGCCGTCGCCGTGACACCGCATCAGGGGCACGCTCTCCCCCGACAGGCGGCCGGCGACGGCACGCCCGAGGGCGGAGGGGTTGGACTCGTACTGGACGAATCCCTCGTACGCCACCATGGAGCCGCTTCGGGCGAGCACGTCCTGCCCGGTCCGCAGGGCCACCTTGGCCATGGTGGGGCCGTGGTTCTCCATCCGCGCCGCGGGGGCGGTCGGGGCGTAGCCCGCGGTCATCCGCTGGTCCATCACGGGCTCCTGTCAGATCTCGTAGGGCTGGACGATGACGAAGTTCCCCGGGGCGCCACGGAACTGGAGTTGGGTGGTCTCCCCCGTATGGCCCGGATACGGCTGTCGGCGCAGCCTGACCTGGTTGGCCACCAGCACCTGCGCGGCGGCCGACCAGGCGACCAGGGCGTTGGCGTCCGCGAAGGTCATCGCCGTGACGGGCATGACCAGCGGCTCACCGTGCGCGGTGAGCACCAGGGTGCCGTGACCGGAGAACTGCAGCGCGAAAAGGCTGCCGCCCGGCAGGCCATGGCCGTCGATCCGCCGCACGTCGTACTCAAGCGACTCGTCGAAGGCCAGCACGTGTTGGGACGAGACGCAGATGGCGTCGCCCTGCAGCTCCACGGGGAACAGCCGAGTGGCCTCCTCCGCGAGATAGACCCGGCCGCTGCCGGTGCAGCGCATCAACGAGGGGAAACCCTCGCCCGTGGCTCCGGCGACCATCCGGCGCTTGAACCCGGCCCCCTTGAAGCCGAACTCGACATCGCCCTCGTAGAGCACCATGGACCCGAGCCTGGCCATCACCGGCTGACCGTCCGTGCCCAGATCGGCGCGGACCAGCTGGGCGTTCTGCAAGCTCCACCGCTGGCCCTCGACGGCCGTCCCGAAGGCACCGAGAACGCTGCCGAGGTCACCGACCGTCTGCGGGACGGGGGGCGCGGCATAGCCGCCCTGCTGCGGAGGCATGGCCACCTGCCCGAACGGCGGAGCCTGCGGGGCCCCGGGCTGCTGCCCGAACTGCGCGGGGGCCGGCTGCCCGAACTGCCCGGGTGGCTGTTGCCCGAACTGCCCTGGCGCCGGCTGCCCGAACTGCTCGGGAGGCTGGCCGTACTGCCCCGGGGCGTGCGGCGCAACAGGAGGAACGGGCGCCGGGGGCGGTGCGGACGCCGCGGGCTCAGGGACGGGAGCCGGTGCGGGAGTCGGCACGACGGGCGCCGGTGGCGGTGTGGGCTCGGGCGCCGGCGGCGGGGCAGGGGCGGCGGGTGCGGCTGGCGCGCCACCGGGGGGCGCGAACACCGGCGGCGCCGCCGGCTCGCCGCCGGGCGGGGCGAAGCCGGGCGCCGCGGTGGTGGCCGGCTGGGCCGGGGCTTCCTCTTCCTCGACCTCTCCGCCGAAGTGACGGAGCAGCGCCTCCAGACCACCGTCGAAGCCCTGCCCGACCGCGGCGAAACGCCAGCCGTCCTTCCGGTAGAAGTCGCCTATCATCAGCGCGCGTTCGGAGGAGAACTCCGATCCGTCGAACGCGTACCGAGCGACCTCCTCACCGCCCGCGACAATCCGCAGATACCCCGGCGCGGCCTGCGACATCGTGCCCGCGCCGTCGATGGTCGCGGTGAAGGCGAGCCGGTCTATGCTCGCCGGCACCTGGTCGAGGGTGACCCGGAAGGACTCCGTGTCCCCCGCCTGGGCGCCCAGCTGTTGGAGCGATTCCTCAGGGGACTTGGGCTGGTTGTAGAAGATGAAGTACCGGTCGTCCGAGAGCTGTTCGGCCGCGTCGAGCCCGAAGCAACTGATGTCGAAGACCATCCCTGGCCCGGAGATCTGTACACCCACATACAGGTCCGTGCCCAGGGTCAGATCGCTGAGTCGAGACTTCTGCCCCTTTTTGAAATGCGTCACCATTGGTAACGACCGTCCCCCATCCACTAGCCGCGCGTTCTGCTGCGCCAGACTAGCCAATACCTCCGACAGCGGTAGCTCCGCCGTCACTCTCCCTGAGGGCAACGGCTGTGCGGAAGCCGCTCAGCAGCGACGACGCCCTCAAGGAAGCCCCGCGCGCGCTCCGTGCGCGGATAGCGCTCCAACAGGGCCCAGAAACCCGGGCCGTGGCCGGGCACCAACAGATGCGCCAGCTCGTGCAACAGCACGTAGTCGATCACATACTCCGGCATGCCCTGCAGCCGGTGCGACAGCCTGATGGTGCCCAGGGCGGGCGTGCAGGAGCCCCAACGGGCGTTCTGATTCGTCACCCAGCGCACGCTGTCCGGCCGCGCGCTCCCCTCGAAGTAGCGCGCGGACAGCTCCTCGGCCCGACGGGCGAGGTCCTTGTCGTCCAGTACGCGCCGTTCCTCCTGGGCCGCCAGCTTCTCCAGCATCACGGCCACCCAGCGCCGCTCCTCCTCCGCCGTCATCCGCGCGGGGATCAGCACCACGGTGCGGTCCGCCTCGCGATAGGCGGAGACCGTGCGACGCCGGCGCGAGCTGCGGCGGACCTCGACGCGCTCGGACCTGTCTCCGTTCAGCACCGTGCGTCCCGCCGAGGAACCTCGCTGCGACGGGCCGGCGCTGTTCAGCGGTTCGGCGGGCACATGTCGACGTTACCCGGTACGAGCCGGATATGTCCCGCCTGCCGTTCAGCGGACGGGGGGCGTGAAAAGTCAACCACCCCGAGGAATGCACCATTTATATTATTTTCTCCGCTTCCTGTGGATAACATCACACACGCCCGCTCCGTTCCCGTCATGATGAGCCCCGACAGTTCGTCGAAGGTCCTCACGGACCGAGGGGGGTTCATCCCATGCATCCGATGATCAAGCCATCGCTCCGCCGCGGCTGGCGTGACCGCGAGACCGTGCGCTATGGAGTGACGCCGGCACACTCCGTGCTCTTCGGCCCGCTGGACAACGCCACGGAGAATTTCCTGTCCCTCCTCGACGGCACGCGTGGCCTGCCGGCGCTGCGGGACGCCGCGGCCGCCCTCGGCCTCGGCGCCGAGGCGGCGGACCGGGTGACGCGACGGCTGGAGGAGGCCGGCGTGCTGGAGGACGCCACGGCCGAGCGGGAGGCCGCCAGCCAGGTCACGGAGCCGATGCGCCCCGATCTCGCCTCGCTCTCCCTGCTCTACTCCAAGCCCGGCGGCGGGTTGCGCGCCCTGCTGGCACGCCGCTCGGCGCAGGTCCTGGTGCGGGGTGCCGGCCGGGTCGGCTCGGCCATCGCCGGCGCCCTGGCCCAGGCCGGGGTGGGCCGGGTCGAGGTCGCGGACGGGGGCCGGATCTCCCCGGTGGACACCGCGCACGGCGGGGTCCGGCCCGACAACGTGAACGAGCGCCGGGCCTCGGCCGCCCGGGCGGTGGTGCGAGCGGTCACCCCCTGGCGCCGAGCCCCTGGCCGGGAGGAGGCGACGGGCCCACGGCTGGTGATCCTCGCCCCGCGTGAGGGGCTGGCCGCTTATGTCCCCGATCCGGTGCGCGCCGAGCAGCTGATGGCCGAGGGCACCCCACATCTGTACGCAGGGGTGGTCGAGGCCACGGGATTCGTCGGCCCGCTGGTCATCCCCGGCGCCACCACCTGCGCCAACTGCCTGCTGATGACGCTCACGGATCGGGAGCCCGCCTGGCCGCTGCTGGTCGCCCAGTGGCGCAACGGCCGCGCTCCCGGCGTCCCGGCCTGCGACAGCGCCCTGGCCACTGCGGTGGCCGGGTTGACGGCCTGCAGCGCGTTGGCCTTCATCGACGGCCACGGTCCGCAGAGCCCACACACCCGCACGGAGCTGGTCCTGCCAGGACCCACCATGACGAGCCACACCTTCGACGCCCATCCGGACTGCCCCTGTGGCGCCGCGCGGTCGCGCTCCCCACACCCCACGCCCCCCGCCCGAACGGGTCCACAATGAGAGCCGTACCGAGGGCATTCGCCGTGCGTTCGCTGGGAGTTGGAGGGGACATGTCTGACCTACCCCGTAAGGCGGTGACGAGAACGGCCAAGCTGGCCGCTCTGCCGCTGAGTCTCGCCGGCCGCGCCACCTGGGGCCTGGGCAAGAGGCTCGGCGGGCGCTCGGCCGAGCTCGTCGGCCAGGAGCTGCGCCAGCGCACGGCGGAGCAGTTGTTCTCCGTCCTCGGCGAGTTGAAGGGCGGCGCCATGAAGGTGGGCCAGACGCTCTCCGTCTTCGAGTCGGCCCTGCCGGAGGCCTTCGCCGGCCCCTACCGCGGCGCACTGACCAAGCTTCAGGAGGCCGCGCCCCCGATGCCGGCCGCCTCGGTCGACAAAACGCTGACCGACCGTCTGGGCCCGGACTGGCGTGAGCTGTTTCTGGAGTTCGACGAGCGGCCGGCCGCCGCCGCCTCGATCGGCCAGGTGCACCGGGCGGTCTGGGCCGACGGTCGGGAGGTGGCCGTCAAGATCCAGTATCCGGGAGCCGGCGATGCCCTGCTCTCCGACTTCACCCAGCTCGGCCGGCTCGCCAGGGTCCTGGCCACCTGGGCGCCGGGCCTGGAGATCAAACCGCTGGTCGAGGAGATGCGGGATCGGGTCGCCGAGGAGCTGGACTACGCCCTGGAGGCGGCGTCCCAGCGGATCTGCGCCGCCGAGTTCCGGGACGACCCCGATGTGCTGGTGCCCGATGTCGTCCTCCAACGGGAGGGCGTGCTGATCACCGACTGGCTGTCCGGCATACCGCTCTCCGAGGTGATCGCGGACGGCGACCAGCCTCAGCGGGATCGTGCGGGACAGCTGTTGGCGCGGTTCCTCTTCTCCGGCACGAGCCGTACGGGTCTGCTCCACGCGGACGCCCACCCGGGCAACTTCCGGCTGGTGCCGACCCCGGACGAGCCGGTGGAGCGCTGGCGGCTCGGCGTGCTGGACTTCGGCGCGGTCAGCAAGCTGCCCGACGGGCTGCCGCCGGCCATCGGGCAGGCCCTCCGGCTGTCGCTGGACGACTCGGCGGACGAGGTGTACGCCCGGCTGCGCGCCGAGGGGTTCATCACCGAGTCCAGGGAGCTGGATCCGCAGGAGGTGCAGAGGTATCTCGCGCCGATCATCGAGCCGGCCCGCGCGGAGGAGTTCACCTTCAGTCGGGAGTGGCTGCGCGGCCAGGCCGCCCGGATAGCCGATCCCCGCTCCGAGGCACACCAGTTGGGTCGCCAGCTCAATCTGCCGCCGGCGTATCTCCTGATCCACCGCGTCACGCTGAGCATCGTCGGAGTGCTCTGTCAGCTGGGTGCGACAGTGCGGCTCCGCGAGGAGATGGCCGCGGGGCTCCCCGGTTTCGCGGAGCCGCCCGCGCCCGCCGGGGCCGCCGGGGCTGCCGGGGCCGGGCCGGCTCAGCGTTCGGCGCCGGGGAGGAAGGTGGCCGAGACGAAGCGCAGGAGCCCGCCCTCGGCGAAGAAGGCCGCCAAGGGGGCCGCCCCGGCGAGGGGAAGCGGGAAGGCCGATCTCAGCAAGAGCAAGAGCGACGGCGAGGGCGATGCCCGGCCGGGCATATGAGAGCCGCCGGTCGGCCTGGGCCGCCTGAGGCGACCCGGCCGACCGGCGGCGGGGACATCGGGGAAGCCGATCAGGCGATCAGTGCATGACCGCCCTGGCCAGCGCCCGGCGGGCGCGCTGGGAGGCGCGCTCCGCTCGCCGCTGGAGCCGGTCGGACCGGCGAGCGAGCCGCTGAGCCTCAACGACACGGCCGGCGACCCGTTGGGACTCGGCTTCACGAGCGCGTTCCGCCATATGGGAACGCGCCATGGCTTCTGGGATGAGTTGCAACTTCCTGGTCCTGTTCTGTTCCTGCCGGGCCTTGCGTACATCGGCAGGTCGGCGGCGGGTGGCCGCTTCCGTGCTGGAGTCGTTCATGATCAGTTGGCTGTGCCGTCTCGGCCCGTAGGGAGCCGGCCGGCCGATGGTTCCGTGGGTGTTCATGCCGAGACCGGATTCTTGCGGGGACGGCCACGGGGCCGCTTCCTCGGCACCACCACGCCCTGGACGAACAGCTCGCCGCCCCACACCCCCCAGGGCTCCCGACGGTCCTTGGCGCCGGCCAGACACGCCTCACGCAACGGACAGGTCTGACAGAGGGACTTGGCGTACTCGACGTCCGCGGGGGACTCGGCGAAGAACACCTCGGGGTCGTACGAACGGCAGGGCACGCCTTCGCCGAGACGCTCGATGGCCTCATCGAGCTCGTTCAGCGTAAACAGCGGGGTCACAGAAGTCTCCGGATCGGGTGGCGGGTTCAGGTCAGGTCGGGCGTACGGCGCGAGTGGCACGGTGTTGTCCTCGTGTCGTGTAGTTGTCGAACCGCTCGACGGTCGTCGGGCGGCGGAAAGCAAAAGGGCCGCGAAACCCGGTGTGGGTTCCGCGGCCCTGGAAGGTGCCGACCTGATCTCGCCGATCAGGTGGGATCACTCCAGGGTTCGAGCCCGCGGAGGGCCCACATCGAGTGAGACTTGCTCTGCTGTCCGAAAATCTGGTGTCCGGCGCCGACGAGATTCGGGGTGGTCGCATATGCGTCCACTCCCACGGCTGCTGCCGCTACGGCCAGCTCGGGCGCCGACATCGTTCGCTCACCACGGGAGAGATCCCGGGCTGCGGACTTGGGGCGCTCGGACGGGACGGACGGCATGACCACGGCAAACGGGCGCGCCGCACCGAGAGCCTGATGGCAGGCGAAGGCCGGGCCGGACAGTTTGTTCTGCTTCAACGTGACCACAGGGATCGCCTCCTTCAGCGTCTCGGGGGCAGGCACTCCTACCCGGGATGTTCTCTCAGTACAACATGGCTTTGGGGGAAGGGAAACCCTCCCTCAGCGCCACGTGCAGCACGCTATGCGGATGTCTCACGCGCACGCAATCTATTTTTCGGGGTCCTCTTCGGAAAATTCCCCATCGGCCGACGGGAGTTGCTCATCGTCCCGTGCGGAGAAGGCGTCGGCGTCCTCGGGCGGACCTTCTTCGGAAGACTCCTCGGCCGCCTCCGGAAGCTCCTCGCCCGCGCAGAGCGCCAGGATGTCGGGGCCGAACTGGCGCAGCTTGTGGGGGCCGACGCCGGAGATCCTGGCCAGCTCGCGCTCGCTGCCCGGCACCTGCTCGGCGATGGCCATCAGGGTGGCGTCGGTGAACACCGCATAGGCGGGCCGGCCCAGCTCCTGGGCACGCTCAAGCCGCCACTCCCGCAGCCGCTCGTACAGCTCCTCGTCCATGTCCGAGGGGCAGTCCGCGCAGCGGCGGAGCTTCAGCTCGGTGGCCTCCGTGAGGGTGCGCCCGCAGACCCGGCAGGGCACGGGGCCGCGCGGCTTGCGCCCCCTGGTGCCGCCGCGCTCCACCCCGCCGGCTCCGCCACGCGTGCGCGCCGCGTCCGAGGCCGAGCCGGGGCGCAGCCCGTCCAGGAAGCGGCTGGGCCGGCGGCTGGCGCGGCCGCCGGGCGAACGGGCCAGCGCCCAGGAGAGGGAGAGATGCGCCCGCGCCCTGGTGACCCCCACATAGAGCAGCCGACGCTCCTCCTCGATCTGCTCCGGCGTCTTGGCGTGGGTGATCGGCAGCATCCCGTCGGTGAGGCCGACCAGGAACACGGCGTCCCACTCCAGGCCCTTGGCCGTGTGGAGCGAGGCAAGGGTGACGCCCTCGACGGTGGGCGCGTGTTGGGCGGCGGCGCGCTCGTCGACCTCGGCGACGAAATCGGCCAGGACGGCATCCGGGCGGGCCCGCTGGAAGTCCTCCGCAAGCCGGACGAGGGCCCGCAGCGACTCCCAGCGGTCGCGCACCGCCCCGGAGCCGGCGGGGGGCTGATGCGTCCACCCGAGAGTGGCCAGCACCGCGCCGACCTCGCCGGCCAGCCCCTGGGCGCCGTCGAGGGCGGCGTCGTTGCCGCCGGCGCGCGCGGCACCGCGCAGCGCCAGGCCGGCCTGGCGGATCTCCTGCCGCTCGAAGAAGCGCTCGGCGCCGCGCAGCTGGTAGGGCACCCCGGCGTCGGCCAGCGCCTGCTCATAGCTCTCGGACTGGGCGTTGACCCGGTAGAGGACGGCGATCTCGCTGGCCGGGACGCCCGAGCCGCCCTGGGCGACGGGGGTGAGCAGCTGCTTGATGCGCTTGGCCGTGGCCTCGGCCTCGGCCGGCTCGTCCGGGTGCTCGGAGAAGTGCGGATCGGGCCCCGAGGGGCGCTGGGAGATCAGTTCGAGTCGGTGCTCGGCGGCCCGCCCCCTGGCCTGGGACAGCAGCCCGTTGGCCAGATGCACCACCTCGGGTGTGGAGCGGTAGTCGCGCACCAGCTTCACCAGGGTGGCGTCCGGGTGCTGGGTGCGGAAGTTGAGGAGGTGGTCGGGGGTGGCGCCGGTGAAGGAGTAGATCGTCTGGCTGGCGTCCCCGACCACGCAGACGCTGTCCCGGTCGCCCAGCCAGAGCTGGAGCAGGCGCTGCTGCAGCGGGCTGACGTCCTGGTACTCGTCGACGGTGAAGTGCTGGTACTGGCGGCGGACGGTGTCCGCGATGTCCGGGCGGTCGCTGAGGATGCCGACCATCAGCAGCAGCACATCGTCGAAGTCGATGACGCCACGGTCCTGTTTGAGCTGCTCGTAGGTGGCGTAGATCCGGGCGGTCTCGGCCGGGTCGCGCGGCGCGTCCCGGCCGGCCTTGACCACGGCGGCCGGATAGTCCTCCGGGGTGATCTGGGTGACCTTGGCCCACTCGATCTCGCCCATCACATCGCGCAGCTCCAGCCGCTCCAGCCGGATCCGGCAGCGGGAGCCCGCCTCGGCCACCAGCTGGACCTTGCGCTCCAGCAGCCTGGGCGACTCCCCGCCGACCGCCTTGGGCCAGAAGAACTGCAGCTGCCGCAGCGCCGCGGCGTGGAAGGTGCGGGTCTGCACGCCGCCGGCGCCGAGCTGCCGGAGCCGGCCGCGCATCTCGCCGGCGGCCCTGGCCGTGAACGTAACCGCCAGCACGGTGTTGGGCTGGTAGACACCGGCGCGCACCCCGTAGGCGATGCGGTGGGTGATGGCACGGGTCTTGCCCGTGCCGGCGCCGGCCAGGACACAGACCGGGCCCTGCAGGGTGGTGGCGACCGTGCGCTGCTCCGGGTCGAGGCCGTCGAGGACGGCGTCCGCCGTGCTGGGCGGCTCGGGGAAGGCGCCATGCGGTAGCGTCCCGTGCTGGCCGCCGCCCGCTCGACTCTCCGGCGGGAAGCTCTCGGGCGGGAAGCCCTCCGGCGGGTTGGCTGAGGCGTGCGGTGCTGATGTCACCCCGCCATGCTGCCAGGTTCTCCGGGGCGCGTGGGGCGAGCTGTCCACAGCCCGTGGAATTACTCATACCGCGCCCGATGTTCTGTGGACGCCGGGTACCGGGTACCAGGCACCGTTGTATGTACCGGGTTGTATGTACCGGACACCGGTCATGAAGCTGTGAAGCTACGAAGGAGTCATCCCATGCAGGGCAACGTGACGATGTACAGCACCCCTTGGTGCGGCTACTGCCGTCGGTTGAAAAGCCAGTTGGACCGCGAGGGCATCGCCTTCACGGAGATCGACATCGAGCAGGATCCGGAGGCCGTGAAGCTCGTCGAGGCCGCCAACAACGGCAACCAGACCGTGCCCACCGTGGTGGTCACCGGCGGCGGTGGCACCGAGACCACCATGACCAACCCCTCGTTGGCCGATGTCAAGAAAGCGCTGGCCGCCTGAGCGCTGGCGTGGCAGGCGGCGCCTTCGGTCACCAGATCGAGGTGGTCAGCGGTTCGCCGTACCAGCGTTCGACCAGGCGGGAGGCGATGGAGACGCCGGACGGGGCCAGGACCTCGCCCGACGCCATGGCCTCCCGCAGCTCGTCCCTGCTGAACCAGCGGGCCTCGTCGATCTCGTCGCCGTCGACCGTGACCTCGGTCGAGGTCGCGCGCGCCACAAAGCCGAGCATCAGGCTGGACGGGAAAGGCCATGGCTGGCTGGCCACGTACTCGACCTCGCCGATCGCCACGCCGACCTCCTCGGCGACCTCCCTGACCACCGCCCGCTCTATGGACTCCCCCGGCTCGACAAAGCCGGCCAGGGTGGAGAAACGGCCCTTGGGCCAGTGCAGCTGGCGGCCGAGGAGGGCCCGGTCGTCGTCGTCGAGGACAAGCATGATCACGGCCGGGTCGGTGCGCGGGTAGTGTTCGGCGCCACACGCCTGGCAGCGGCGGATATGGCCGGCCGCCGCGATCACGGTGCGCTCGCCGCAGCGGGAGCAGAACCGGTGCAGTCGCTGCCAGTTCTCCAGGGCGACGGCATGCACCAGCAGCTCGTTGTCCCGGTCGGACAGCAGGGCCGCGGCCTCCCGCAGGCTGGCCGGGCGGGCGGCGGCGTCCATCCGTCCCGGGAGGGCGTCCTTCTGGAGGGCGAAGTACCGCACGCCGTCCGCGTCGATGCCCAGGAAGTAGCGGTGCGCCTCGGTGAGCGGGGCGTCGAAGGACGGCATCATCACCAGCTCGGTGCGGCCGTCCGGGGTCTCCTCGATCAGTGCCTGGCCGCCCGAGACCACGAAGACCCGGGTGCTGGGGTGGCTCCAGGCCGCCCCCAACCACGCCTCGTCCATGCGGTGACCGGCGGCCCGGTCGATGCCGCCGGGGGTGGTGAGGGGGATCGGCTGGACGACGCTGTCCTTGATGGCCGGGGTGGTACTCATACCGAAAGCCTAACCGGGATCGTTCGGCTCCCAGGAGTCCTCCCCCATCAGCAGTCGCTCCAGGCCACGGCGCCCGGGCAGGACGCTGGGGCGCACCAGCTCGCCGCTGCGCACATAGAGGAACGCCGCGGTGACCCGGCTGAGCGGCAGTTGGTGGCGCTCGGCCCAGGCGAGGCGGTAGATCGCCAGCTGCAGCGGGTCGGCGTCCTGGCGGCGCGCGGTCTTCCAGTCGATGATCTCCCAGCGTTCGCCGTCCGTCCCCGGGCGGGGTGGCAGGCGGTAGACGGCGTCGATCCGCCCCCTGATCACCCGCCCGGCGAGGGTGAGCTGGAACGGCGTCTCGATCCGGTAGGGGCGGCGGTCGGCGTACGGGGTGCGTTGGAACGCCTCCTTGAGCGCGGCCAGTTCGCGTTCGTCGCGGATCTCGGCGTCCTCGTCGGGATCGCCGCCCGGCAGCTCCTCGGGGCCGAGCATGGGCAGCGGCACCGAGTCGAAACGGGACTCGACCCAGGCGTGGAAACGGGTGCCCCGGCGGGCGGCCGGCTGGGGCGGGCGGGGCATGGGGCGGGCCAGCTCGCGGGCGAAGCCGTCCGGGTCGGTGGCCAGCCGTTGCAGCTGGGTGGCCGAGAGCGAGACGGGCAGCGGCACCTCCCGCACCCCGGCCCTGGCCTGCCGCAGCTCGCCGGCCAGCACCGTGAGATCGCGGTCCCAGGAGGCCATGGTGCGGCGCTCCTCCGGGGTCAGCTCGGCGGCGTCCGGCGCGGACCCGACGTCCGGCGCCTCGTCCGGATACGGCGCCTCGTCCGGGTCGGGGTACGGGGGCTCGTCCGGGTGCGGTGGCTCGGCGGCCGGCTGCTCGGGGCGGGGGGACGGCATCCGGTGCAGGCGGTTCAGCACCGCGAGGGCCGCCTCGCGGCGGCGGGCCAGCGCCTCGCTGTCCAGCGGCAGCGGCCAGGCCAGCTCCTCCTCGTCCCTGGCCAGCGCCGGGTTCTCCGCGTCCTCCGGCGGTGGCTCGGCCCAGTGCTCCACCTCGCCGTGCCCCGGGTCGCGCTCGCAGTGCTCGCGCAGCGCGGTCAGAAAGTCGGACGGGCCGCGCCGCTTCTTCTGGCTGGGCCCCCACCAGTGCCCGGAGCCGAGCAGCAGCCGGCGTGGGCGGGTGACCGCGACATAGCCGAGGCGCAGCTCCTCCAGCGCCAATTCGCCGGCGGTCTCGGCCAGATACCGCTGGTAGCCGGCGGCGGTCCACTCCGGGGTCGGCGGCAGGGTCTCGGCGTCGCCGCGCAGCGGGTGCGGGAGCGTTCTGGCCTGCCGCAGCCAGGAGTCCCGGGAGCGGACGGCGGGGAAGAGGCCGGCGCACAGGCCCGGCACCGCGACCACGTCCCACTCCAGGCCCTTGGCCTTGTGCGCGGTGAGCACCTGCACCGCGTTCCCGCCGCTGGGCAGCGAGCCGTCCAGGCCCCGGTCGAAGCTCTCGGCCGCGCGCAGGAAGCCGAGAAAGGCCGAAAGGGTGGCGTCGCCGTGCACGGCGGTGCCGGCGCGCCCGGCGGCGAAGCTCGCCGCCACGTCGAGAAAGGCGCCCAGCGTCTCCCGGCGGCGGGCGGCCAGGGCCATCGGCGAGGCGGACAGCTCGACATCAAGGCCGGTGTGGGTGAGCACCCGGTGCAGGACGTCCATCAGCGGATCGCCCAGCGAGCGGCGCAGATCGCGCAGTTCGGCGGCGAGGTGGGCGAATCGGACGCGGGCCTCGGGCGAGAACGGCAGCCGGTCGTCGGGCTCGGCCGAGCCGGCGTCGGCGCCGGAGCCCCCGCCGCTGCCGACGAAGGTGTCGAGCGCGTCGGCCAGCGAGACCACCTCGGCCGGGTCGGTGCCGGCGACCGCGTCGGCGAGCCGGGCCAGCGCGGCGGCCTCGCCGCCCGGCTCGTCCGCCTCCCCGGCGCGCACCCGGCGGACCAGCAGCCGGGCCCGGCGGCCCAGCAGCGCCAGATCGCGCGGCCCGATCCGCCAGCGCGGACCGGTGAGGAGCCGGACGAGCGCCGCGTTGGCCGTGGGGTCGGCCAACACCTCGCAGACCGCCACCAGATCGGCCACCTCGGGCAGGTGCAGCAGCCCGGAGAGGCCGACCACCTCGACCGGCACATCGCGGGCGACCAGCGCGCTCTGGATCAGGGGGAAGTCCGTCGCGGTGCGGCAGAGCACCGCGATCTCGCCGGGCTCGGTGCCGGTGCGGACCTGGTGGGCCACGGCGTCGGCCAGCCAGGCCAGCTCCTCGGCGTGGGTGGGCAGCAGCGCGCAGCGGACCAGCCCGGTGCCCTCGGCGTCCTCGGCGGGGCGCAGCGGGGCGACGGACGGATGCCGCTCGCGCAGCGGCGCGGCCAGCGCGTTGGCCAGGGCGAGCAGCCGGCCGCCGCTGCGGCGGTTCTGGCTGAGCCGCAGCACCCGGGCGGGGGCGCCGTCGCGGGTGGCGAAGTGCTCGGGGAAGTCGTCCAGGTTGGCCACGGAGGCGCCGCGCCAGCCGTAGATCCCCTGGCAGGGGTCCCCGACGGCGGTGACCGGATGGCCGGTGCCGTCGCCGAAGAGGCCGGCGAGCAGCACGCGTTGGGCGACGGAGGTGTCCTGGTACTCGTCGAGCAGGACCACGCCGAACTGTTCGCGCAGCGCCTGGCCGACCTCGGGCCGCTCCCTGGCCAGGGCGGCGGCCAGCGCGATCTGGTCGCCGAAGTCCAGCAGATCGCGGGCGCGTTTACGGGCCCGGTACTCCTCGACCAGGCCGAGCAGCGCCTGGCGCCCCTCGGCGGCCAGGGGCACCTGGCGGAGCGCGGCGTTGGTCAGCCTGGCCCCGGCCAGCTCGTCGAGGAGTTCCCGGTCGAAGGAGCGCAGTCGGTCGGGGGGGACCAGATGCTCGGACAGCTCGCCGTCCAGCGCGACCAGGTCGGTGACCAGGGTGGTGAAGCCGGGGCTGGGCGGCTCGAAGTCGGCGGGGGCGCCGCGCAGCACCTCGGCGGCCAGCTGGAATCTGCCGGCGTCTGCGAGGAGTCGGGAGGCGGGTTCGATGCCGAGCCGCAGCCCGTGCTCGGCGAGGAGCCGGCCGGCGAAGGCGTGGTAGGTGGAGATGGTGGGCTCGCCCGTCTCGGCGGTGTCGATCCGGGCCTTGGCCAGCGCGGCGCGGACCCGCTCGGCCAGCTCGCCGGCGGCCTTGTTGGTGAAGGTGAGGCCGAGCACCCGGTCGGGGGCGATCTGCCCGGTGCCGGTGAGCCAGACCACGCGGGCCGCCATCACCGTGGTCTTGCCGGAGCCGGCGCCGGCGACGATGGCCTGCGGCGCCGGCGGTGCGGTGGCGCAGGCCAGCTGCTCCGGGGTGAACGGAATCCCCAGCAGCTCGCTGAGCCGCTCGGGATCGTTGAGTCGCGCTGGCACCCGGGTGAGGGTAGTCGCCGGCACCGACAGTCCGCGCGGCGCGTTCACTCCACGGTGTGCCGGCCCTCGGGGCGCGCGGCGCAGGAGCCCTTGAACGCGCAGGCGCCGCAGTGGTTCCCGGTGCGCGGGGTGAAGCGTTCGTCGAGGACCCGGCCGGCCGCCTCGGCCAGCAGTTCGCCGACCCAGTCGGCGCCGTCGGCGCCCGCCGTCAGCGGGTCCTGGCGTTGGACGACGGGCAGCGCGTCGCCGCCGTCCTTCTTGGCCGCGCCCTGGCGCAGTTGGACGAGGGCGGCGCCGGCCAGCTCCGCGTCGGGCCCGGCGACGGTCTCGTCGTGCCGGACGGCGAGCTGGTAGACGGCGAGCTGGGGGTGGTGGGCGACGGCGTCGGCCGTGGGGCGGGTGCGGCCGGTCTTGAAGTCGACCACATAGGCGCGGCCCTCGGCGTCCCGATCGACCCGGTCCAGCACGCCCCGCACCCGCACCTGGTGCGGCCCGGCCGGCAGCGTTACCTCGAACTCCCGCTCGCTGACGAGGGGTTCGCCGCCCGCTTCGGAGCGCAGCACATGCCAGCGCAGAAAGCGTTCCAACGCGGCCCTGGCCTCGGCCTGTTCGCGGCGGGACTGCCAGGGCGCCTCGAAGGCGAGGGAGTCCCAGACGGTGTCGAGGCGGGCCATCAGGACGGAGAGATCGGCCGGGGTGGTGCCGGAGGCGACCTCGTCCGCCAGCACATGGAGCACGTTGCCGAAGCCCTGGGCGGTGCTGGGCGGCCCCTCGGCATGCGCCTCGCGGCCCAGGAACCACTGCAGGGAGCAGGTGTTGACGAGCTGGTCAAGGGCGCTTCCGGTGAGCGCGACCGGGCGTTCGGGATCGCGCAGCGGGGTCTGGGAGCGGGTCGGTTCGCGCAGCCCCCACCAGCGCTCCGGATGCGCGGCGGGGGCCAGCGGATGGCCCTCGTCGTCGCGGAGCGCGGCCAGCCGGGCTAGCCGTTCGGCCGCGGCGGCGCGCAGCGCGGGCGAGGCCGCCGGGTCGACGGTGGTGGCGCGCAGCTCGGCGACCAGCGCGGAGAGCGACAGCGGACGGTGCGGACGGCTGCTGATCTCGACCGGCTCGACGCCCAGCTCGGAGAGGAAACGGGACGGTTGGTCGCCGTCGTCGGTGCCCCTGACGGCCGTCACCACCAGCCGGTCCCTGGCCCGGGTGGCGGCCACATAGAACAGCCGGCGTTCCTCGGCGAGCAGCGCGCCGGGGCTCAGCGGCTCGGCCAGCCCGTCCCGGCCGATCCGGTCGGCCTCCAACAGCGAGCCGCGGCGGCGCAGATCGGGCCAGACCCCCTCCTGCACGCCGGCGACCACCACCAGGGACCACTCAAGGCCCTTGGCGCGGTGCGCCGTCATCAGCCGGACCGCGTCCAGCCGGGTGGGGCGCGCGGCCAGGGTGTCGGCCACGATGTCGTGCGCCTCCAGCTCGGAGAGGAAGTTGAGCGCCCCCCGGCCGCCGATCCGTTCCTCGGCCCTGGCGGCGGCGTCGAACAGGGCGCAGACCGCGTCCAGATCACGGTCGGCGTTGCGCCCGGCGGCGCCGCCGCGTCGGGCCGCGCGCTCCAGGCGCCCCGGCCAGCCGGTGCCGTCCCACAGCAGCCACAGGGCCTCCTCCGCGGTGCCGCCGCCGGCCAGGGCCTCGCGCGCCTTGCGCAGCAGCAGGCCGAGCCGCTGGGCGCCGGCGGCATAGCTCGGCTCGTGGGTGACCAGCCGTTCGGGCTCGGCCAGCGCGCGGGCGATCAGCGCGTCGGACGCGGGCGGGGGCCCGCCGCCGGCGGCGCGTTCCTCGTTGCGCAGGGCGCGGCCGAGGCGGCGCAGATCGGCCGCGTCCATGCCGCCGAGCGGCGAGGTGAGCAGCCGGGCGGCGGTCTCCGGATCGAGCGGCTCGTCGTCGGCGCGTGGTTCGGCGACCACGCGCAGCGCGGTGAGCAGCGGCGCGACGGCCGGCTCGCGGCGCAGCGGCAGATCGTCGCCGTCGACTTCGAGGGGCACACCGGCCGCGGTCAGGGCGCGGCGGACGGCCGGGATGGTGTGTGCTCCGGCGCGGACCAGCACCGCCATCTCGCCCCAGGGCAGGCCGTCCTCCAGATGGGCGCGGCGCAGCAGATCGGCGATGTTGGCGAGTTCGGCGCCGGCCGACGGGTAGGTGAACGCCTCGACCCGGCCGCCCTCGCGGGTGGCGCTCGGCGTCCGGTGTCGGCGCACCGCCTCGGCCGGCAGCCTGGCCAGCGGCATCCGGGCGGCCAGCGTCCTGGTCGCGGCCAGCAGCGTCGCGCCCGAGCGGCGGGCCACGCCGAGCGCGACGACGGGCGCCGGCGCTCCGGTGGCGGTGGGGAAGGCGTCGCGGAAGCCGAGGATGCCGTTGAGATCGGCGCCCCTGAAGGCGTAGATGGACTGGTCGGGGTCGCCGAAGACGATCAGGTCCCGGCCGTCGCCGGCGATGGCGCGCAGCAGCGCGACCTGGGCCGGGTCAGTGTCCTGGTACTCGTCGACGAAGACCGCGTCGTAGCGGGCCCTGATCCGGGAGGTGTGGTCGGGCTGTTCGGTGAGCCGTACCGCGTCGCGCAGCAGTTCGGTGTAGTCCAGGACGCCCTGTGCCTGGGTGACGTCCAGATACTCGGCCATGAAGCGCGCCGCGGCCTCCCAGTCGGGGCGTCCGGTGCGGCGGGCGAAGGCGGCGAGGGTGTCGGGGCCGAGGCCCAGCTCGCGGCTGCGCGCCAGCACCGCGCGCAGTTCGTCGGCGAACCCCCGGGTGGTCAGGCAGGCGCGCAGTTCGTCCGGCCAGCGCACGCCGCGCCCCGAGCGTTCCAGATCCTGGTGCCCGGCGAGCAGTTCCCTGAGATAGAGGTCCTGTTCGGGCCCGGAGAGCAGACGCAGCGGCTCGGCGAACAGCTCGCGGTCCTGGTGCGCGCGCACCAGCGCGTAGGCGAACGAGTGGAACGTGGTGGCCTGGGGCGCGCGCCCGCCGAGCGCGCCGGTCAGCCGGTCCCGCAGCTCGGTCGCCGCCTTGCGGCTGAAGGTGAGGACCAGCAGCCGCTCCGGATCGGCTCCGGCGCGCACCCGGCGGGCCACGGCGGCGACCAGAGTGGTCGTTTTGCCCGTTCCCGGACCGGCCAGTACGAGCAGCGGACCGCCGGGGTGATCAACCACCGCGCGCTGGCTCGCGTCCACAGCGGTGTCGCGCGCGTCGGCGATCGGGGTGCGCACCAGTCGGTACGCTCCCGGGGCGGACGGCGGCCGGTCGGTTGACGGGACGGAGAGGCTCACGTGCATCGCGGATTCTCGTGGAGGTTGGGGAAGACGGTACGCCAGTGCGCGGTCGGGGTGGGGCGTTTCGTCGGATCCTTCCGATCCGCAGGGCCCCTCGGGGCCGGCCGCCCGGCGGCGGCGCGCGGCTCAGGACGCGGCGTCCCAGCGGGCCCGCCGCAGATCCAGCCGGACGCTGCCGGTGTCCCAGCCCGGGCGCAACGGGGTGCCCTCGGCGCGGTAGTGCTCCAGCGCGCGCCGCTCGTGCCCCGGCGCCGGCCGCCCGTCGGCGCGCACCACGCGCCACCAGGGCACCGCGCCGCCGTATCTGGCCAGCACGGTGCCGACCTGTCGTGGCCCGCCGACGCCGACCAGACCGGCGATGTCCCCGTACGTCAGCGCGCTGCCCTCGGGGATGCGTTCCACCAGGCCGAGCACCGTGTCGGCGTAGTCGGTCAACCGGTGCGCGGAGCTGGTGGCCGGGGCCCGACCGGGCCTTCGGCGCGGCTCGGACGCGGGCTTCGGGGCGGGTTCCTGGGTGGCGGGGACCATGCCGACCATGGTGCCGTATCTCACGGAGAGCACCGCGTTGTCGGTGTCTCATGCAAGTATCGTCCCCGTACGGGGGAGAGCTGGTCGGTGGCAGTCGCTCCAGCGCTAGATCGTTTCCAGGGATGCGGCCAGTGATACGGGGCGAGGAAGACCGGACCCAGCGTTCGGAGGAGGAACAGCCGGAGGCGGCGCCGCCTCCGCTCGAAGCGCTGGAACGCGCCGACCCGACCAGGAGCGAGCTGGTCGAGGTGGACGATCCGATCCTCACCGCCCGGGTGCACCGGCCGGCCGATCTGCTGCGCACCCTGCTCGGGCTGCTGGCCATCGGCGCGCTGCTGGCGGTGGCCACCTTCGCGATCGGCACCACCGAGGGCATCGAGCGGGACGTCCACAAGGGCTCCGAGCAGGCACCCTCGCTGCTGATCGACTTCGCCGGCTTCGCCTCCGCCGTGGCCGTCCTGATCGTGCCCATGGCCTTCGCCATCGAGCGGCTGATGCGCCGGGACGGGCTGCGCATCGCGGACGGGGTGCTGGCCGCCGTGCTGGCGCACGGGGTCTCGCTGTCGTTCAGCCTCTGGGTCGCCAGGATGGCGCCCGAGTCCGTGCGGGACGCGCTGATCAGGGACGCGCCCGGCGCCGGTCTCACGGAGCCGGTGCACGGCTATCTCGCGCCGGTGATCGCCTACGCCACGGCCGTCGGCATGACTCATCGCCCAGGCTGGCGGCTGGTCATGTGGTCGGTGGTGGCGCTGGACGCGCTGGCCGTGCTGGTCGCCGGCTACACCACACCGTTCGCCATCGTCGTCACGGTGCTGATCGGCTGGACCATCGCCTATGCCACGCTCTATGCCGTCGGCTCGCCCAACGTCAGGGCCACCGGACAGCAGCTGCTCGCCGGCCTGCGGCATGTCGGCTTCCGCCCGGTCACCGCGCTGCGCGCCGAGGAGCCGCCGGGATCCGACGAGGGCGAACGGGAGCGCGGCAACGAGCCGACCCGCCGCTATCTGGTGACGCTGGAGTCGGGGCCACCGCTCGACGTCACGGTGGTCGACCGCGCCCAGCAGGCCAGGGGCTTCTTCTACCGCGCCTGGCGTCGGCTCGCGCTGCGCGGCATCACCCAGCGGCGCAGCCTGCCGTCGCTGCGCCAGGCCCTGGAGCAGGAGGCCCTGCTCGCCTATGCGGCGATCGCCGCCGGCGCCAACGCGCCCAAGCTGATCGCCACTTCGGAGCTGGGCCCGGACGCGGTGATGCTGGTCTACGAGCACATCCCGGGCCGCGATCTGGATTCGCTGCCGGACGACGAGGTCAGCGACGCGCTGATGGAGGCGGCCTGGCGGCAGGTCACCGCGCTCCAGTCGCGCCGGATCGCGCACCGTCGGCTGGACGGCCGCGCGCTGCTGGTCGACCGCGCCGGCACGGTCTACCTCACCAGCCTGCGCGGCGGCGAGATCGCGGCGGGCGATCTGCTGCTGCGGATGGATGTGGCGCAGCTGCTGACCACCTTCGGGCTGCGGGTCGGCGCCGAACGCGCGGTGGCCGCCGCCGTCACGGTGCTCGGCCCGGACGCGGTGGCCGACAGCCTGCCGCTGCTGCAGCCGATCGCGCTCAGCCGCACCACCAGGGCCACCCTGCGGCAGCTCTCCAAGGAGCGCGCCCAGCGGGAGCGGCAGGCCGTGCTGGACGCCACCCGCACCTACCGTGAGGCGCGCGGCAGCCTGCCGGAGAACGCCGACCGCAAGACCGTCAAGGCCGCGAAACAGGCCGAGAAGCAGGTCATGGAGGAGGCCCTGGAGAACGCCAGGGAGCCGGATCTGCTGGCGCTCATCCGCCAACAGGTGCTGCTGATCCGGCCGCAGGCGCCGATAGAGCCCGCCCGCATCGAACGGATCAGACCGCGCACGCTGGTCAGCCTGATCGCCGCCGTCTTCGCCGGCTACTTCCTGATCAGCCAGCTGATCAACCCCGAGTTCCAGCGGGTCTGGGACGACGCCAACTGGGGCTGGGTGATCGTGGCCGCCGGCTTCTCCGCGCTCACCTACTTTGCCGCGGCGCTCAGCCTGTTGGGCTTCGTGCCCGAGAAGGTCAACTATCTGCGCACGGTGATGGCGCAGGTGGCGGGCTCCTTCGTCAAGCTGGTCGCGCCGGCGGCGATCGGCGGCGCCGCGCTCAACGCCCGTTATCTGCAACGGCAGGGGCTGCGTCCCGGCCATGCGGTGGCCAGCGTCGGCGCGTCCCAGCTGTTCGGCCTGGGCAGCCATGTGGTGCTGCTGCTCACCTTCGGCTATCTCACCGGCACCGAGCACACCCCCAACCTCTCCCCCTCCCGCACGGTGATCGCCGGCCTGTTGACGGTGGCCGTCGCGGCGCTGATCGTGACCGCGGTGCCCAGTCTGCGGAAGGCCATCCTGGAGCGGGTGCGCACCCTGTTCGCCGGGGTGGTGCCCCGGATGTTGGACGTGGTGCAGCGGCCCAAGAAGCTGCTCGCCGGCATCGGCGGGATGCTGCTGATGACGCTCGCCTTCGTGATGTGCCTGGACGCCTCGCTGCGCGCGTTCGGCCACGAGCTGAGCTATCCGACGATCGCCGTGGTCTTCCTCGCCGGCAACGCGCTGGGCTCGGCCGCGCCGACCCCCGGCGGCATCGGCGCCATCGAGCTGACCCTGAGCGCGGGCCTGACCGCCTTCCAGGTGCCCCCGCAGGTGGCGTTGGGCGCGGTGCTGCTGTTCCGGCTGATGACCTTCTGGCTGCCCGTCCTCCCCGGCTGGCTGGCGTTCACCCAACTCACCCGCAAGGAACAGGTCTGAGGCATCCGCCTCTCGGCCGGCAGATACGAGGCAGATAGCCGGAGTTCACTTGCGGATGCGGCTCGAATGGCCGTACGGTCCCGCATATGCGGTTCTACAGCATGGGGCGCGCGGCGCGGTTGCTCGGGGTGAGCGCGGACACGGTGCGGCGTTGGGCCGACGCCGGTCGGCTGCCCACCCGACGGGACGAGGCCGGCAAACGGCAGGTCGCCGGCGACGATCTGGCCGCGTTCGCCGTCGAGTTGGCCGCGGAGTCACCCTCCGGGGGCGAGCCGGGCGATCCCTACACCAGCGCTCGCAACGCCTTCCCCGGCATCATCACCAAGGTCACCGTCGGCGATGTCGCCGCTCAGGTGGAGATCCAGGCCGGTCCGCACCGGCTGGTCTCGCTGCTCACCCGCGAGGCCGTCGAGGAGTTGGGGCTGGCCGTGGGGCACGAGGCCGTCGCGCGGGTCAAGGCCACCAGCGTGCATATCGATCGGATGTGAGAGTCACCGTGTCCTTCTCCTCCAGAACCTCCCGCCCCTCCCCGGCCCGTGGACGGCGCCGCGCGCTGTCCGCCGCGCTGCTGCTGCCCCTGCTGATCGGCCTGGCGGGCTGCGGCTCGGAAGACAACGGATCGGACGCGGCCGACGGCGCGGGCGGGAGCGGCGGTGGCGGCGGTGACCAGCCCGAGGTCACGCTCACGGTGCTCGCCGCCGCCTCGTTGACCGATGTCTTCGAGGCCGCCGGCGCGGAGTACGAGGCGGCCAACCCCGGGACCACCGTGCGGTTCTCGTTCGCCGGCTCCCAGGAGCTGGTCGCCCAGCTCAACGGGGGCGCCCCGGGCGATGTGCTGGTCACCGCCGACACCCAGACGATGGAGGGCGTCGCCGAACTGACGGGTGAGCCCGAGGTGATCGCCCGCAACGAGCTGACCATCGTCACCCCGCCGGACAACCCCGCCGGGGTGACCGGCCTCGCGGACCTGGCCGATCCCGGGCTGCGGCTGGTGCTTGCGGCACCCGAGGTGCCCGCCGGCCGGTACGGCCAGGAGATCCTGGCCGCGGAGAACATCGACGCGGAGCCGGACTCGCTTGAGGTCAACGTCCGTTCCGTGCTGGGCAAGGTGCAGTTGGGCGAGGCGGACGCCGGCCTGGTGTATGTCACGGACGCGGCCGTCGCCGGCGACGAGGTCGCGGTGGTGCCCATCCCGGAGGACCAGAACGTGACGGCCTTCTATCCGGCGGCCACGCTGAACGACGCGGCGAACCTGGCGGCCGCCGAGGACTTCGTCGCCTGGCTCACCGGGGTGACCGCCCAGGAACTGCTCGGCGCGGCCGGCTTCCTGGCCCCGTGAGACGACGCCGCCCGCCGCTGACGCTGGCCCTGCCGGCGCTGCTGGCGGTGGCGTTCCTGCTGGTCCCGCTGCTGGGCGTGCTGGTCGACGCGCCCTGGGGAGAGCTGGTCGAGCGGCTGACCGAGCCCGCCGTCACGGAGGCGCTGCGGCTTTCGCTGCTGGTCTCGGGCTGGGCGCTGCTGATCTCGCTGCTGCTGGGGGTGCCGCTGGCCTGGCTGCTGGCCCGCACCGAGTTCCCCGGGCGCACGCTGGTGCGGTGCCTGGTGATCCTGCCGCTGGTGCTGCCGCCGACGGTGGCCGGCGTGGCGCTCTCCCAGGGCTTCGGGCGACGTGGCGTGCTGGGCGAACACCTCGAACGGTTCGGCGTACAGCTGTCGTTCACCACGGCGGGCGCCGTGGTGGCGGCGGTCTTCGTGGCGATGCCGTTTCTGGTGATCAGCCTGGAGGGCGCGCTCAGCGGCCTCGACCCGCATTTCGAGGAGGCCGCCGCGACGATGGGCGCGGGCGCGCTGCGCACCCTCCGGCTGGTGACGCTGCCGATGCTGCGGCCGGCGCTGACCGCCGGCGCGGCGCTCTGCTGGGCCAGGGCGTTGGGCGAGTTCGGCGCGACCATCACCTTCGCGGGAAACCTGCCCGGGGTGACGCAGACCCTGCCGCTCAAGGTGTACCTGCTGCTCCAGGGCGACCCGGCCGGCGCGACGGCCGTCTCCCTGCTGCTGCTGGCCATCGCCGCGGCGGTGCTCATCGCCCTCCGCGGCCGCTGGGTGGGCGCCCTCACCGATGCCGGAAGCCCGGCTGCCCCACGCGGCGGCCGCAGGCCGGAACGGGGCGGGGGCTGACCCCTCCAGCGGAGCCGGAGGCCCGGCTGGCCTGAGCGGGGAGAGGACGCGAGGGGCGACGCCGGCCTGAGCGGGAGGCGCCAGCCGGAGACCCGGCTGGCCTGGGCGGGAACGGGAAGCCGGGGACCCGGCTGGCCCGGGCGGGAAGAGGAAACCAGGGGCGACGCTGGCCTGAGCGGGAACGGACAGCCGGAGGCCCGGCCAGCCCAAGCAGGAACGGACAGCCGGGGACCCGGCTGGCCCGGGCGGGAACGGGAAACTGGAGGCCCGGGCGGCCCGAGCAGGAAGAGGAAACCAGGGGCGACGCTGGCCAGAGCGAGAACCCGCAGCCCGGGGCCGGAACGGGAAACCGGGGGCCCGGCCGGTCTGAGCGGGAACGGGAAGCCGGAGGCCAGCTGGCCTGAGCGGGGGGACGGGCACGGGCCGGCCGGACCCGGCAGAAGCGGGAAGCGGAAACCCGCAGAACCGGACGGCCCGAACAGCCACCGTCCGACCCATCGGCGGGAACGGCGGCCGGAGGCCCGGCGGGAGCAGGAGGCCCCCGGCAGGTGGCCAGTTGGTCGGGAGCCCGCGAGCGGTGGCCGCACGACCCGCCGTGGAACCGCCCTCGGCCGTGTCCGAGTCGCCGCCGGCATCCACCAAACCCACCCCGGCCCGGAAGACCGGCAGGGCCGCGTTGCCCCCTGCGCCGAGCAAAGGCTGACCGATGCCACCAACACCCGGCCATCGGGCCACCGTCGCCACCCAACCCGCCCCGACGAACCGGCTCGGGCGGCGGGCCGGCTCCGGCGGCCGCCGGGGCGGCGTCACTCGGATGAACGAGGTCCGCGTGCGCCTCCCCGGCGAGGGGCCCAGCGTGGGAGCCGTCGGAAGCGTGCGATGGGAGCCGTCACCATGATCCGTGCCCGCCTGCTCGTTCCCGCGGCGCTAGCCGCCGGCGCCCTGTTGGTCGGTTGTGCCGGCGGCAGCGCCGAGGCCGAGGACGAGGGGGACGGCGGGGCCGTCGACACCGACGACCTACCGGCGTCGTTCACCGACCAGCGGCTGCGGTGGGAGCCCTGTCCGCCGCCGGAGACCTCGCAGGGCGACGACGCGGCCACGCCGACCCCGTTGTCGGACGGCGCCGAATGGGAGTGCGCCACCATGACCGCGCCGTTGGACTACACCGAGCCGGAGGCGGAGACCATCGATCTGGCCCTGGTCCGGGCGCGCAGCGAGGCGGACGGCGAGGACCGGATCGGCTCGTTGCTGTTCAACTTCGGGGGCCCCGGCGGTTCCGGGGTGGTCACCCTGCCGGCGTTCGGCGAGGAGTACGCCGATCTGCGCGAGCGTTTCGACCTGGTGAGCTTCGACCCGAGGGGCGTCGGGGACAGCGAGGGCGTGCGCTGTCTGGACGACGCCGAGTTGGACGAGTACTTCGCCGCCGAGCTGGCCCCGCGTGGCCGGGCGGCCGAGCGCGCCTACACGGATCGGCTGCGCCGGTTCGCCGAGGGATGCGAGGAGCGGTCGGGCGAGTTGTTGCCGCATCTGACGACCACGGCGACCGCCCGCGATCTGGATCTGATGCGCGCGGTGCTCGGCGACGACCGGCTGTACTACTTCGGCATCTCCTACGGGACCGAACTCGGCGGGGTCTACGCGCATCTGTTCCCGCGTCGGGTGGGCCGGGCGGTGTTCGACGCCGTGGTGGACCCGTCGGGCAGCACCGAGGAGGGGGCCAGGGGGCAGGCCGAGGGTTTCCAACTGGCCCTGGAGAACTTCCTGGACAGCTGCGCCGAGTCCGACGACTGCCCGCTCGGCGGCGACCGGGACGAGGCCGAGGACCGGCTGGCGGAGCTGCTCGCCGAACTGCGCGACCGGCCGTTGACCACCCAGGACCCGGACGGTCGGGAGCTGACCGAGGCGTTGGCCTGGGGCGGCATCGCCCAGGCGCTCTACTCCGAGGACTTCTGGCCCTATCTCGCCCAGGGCCTGGACGACGCGCTGGCGGACGAGGAGCCGGACGGCACGGTGCTGCTGGCACTCGGCGACGCGATGAACGGGCGTAACCCGGACGGGAGTTACACCACGCTCCAGTCGTCGCTCACCGCGATCGGCTGTGCCGACTCCAACCGCCGGCACACCGAGGGGGATGTGCGGGACGCGTTGGAGGAGTTCGAGGAGTCGTCGCGGGTGTTCGGCCCGCCGATGGCGTGGGGGCTGCTCAACTGCGCGTACTGGCCGGTGGACGGCGCCGCCGCGCATCCGGATGTCTCGGCGGACGGCGCGGATCCCGTTCTGCTGATCGGCACCACCGGCGATCCGGCCACCCCCTATCAGGGCACCGCGCGGATGGCGGAGGCGCTGGGCGACGACGTGGCGGTCGAGCTGACCTACGAGGGCGAGGGCCATGGCGCCTACAACAGCGGCAACAGCTGTGTCCGGGACGCCACCAACGCCTATCTGCTGGACGGCGAGGTGCCGGACGACGACACCACCTGCGACTGACCGCCCCGCCCGCCCATGCCCGAGGGCCGGTCGGGCGGGTAGCCTCCAAGGAGGTCAAAACTGGTGGTAACAGACAGGGAGTTGGCGTATGCGCGGGGGCGGGATACGTGCGGTCGTCCCACTGACCCTGACCGCGCTGCTGGTCGGGGGCTGTTTTTCCGGCTCGCCGACCCCGCCGGCCCCGACACACACGCCACCGGACGCGGCGCCGGGCAGCCCCGAGCCGGAGGGCGGCCTGCCGCCGCTCCCCGAACGGTTGACCAGGCAGACCGTGGACTGGGGCGACTGCCCGGCGCCCTCGCCGCTGCAGGGCTCGGGCGATCCGCCGGGCGACCCGTGGCGGTGCGGCACCCTGACGGTGCCGGTCGACTACGCCGAACCCGAGGGCGACACCATCGAGTTGGCGTTGATCATGGCGCCCGCCACCGATCAGCGCAGCCGGATCGGCTCGCTGGTCTTCAACTTCGGCGGCCCCGGCGGCTCGGGCGTCGCCACCCTGCCGCGTTCGGCGGACCGGTACGAGGCGATCGGGGTCGCCTACGATCTGGTCAGTTTCGATCCACGGGGGGTCGGTGAGAGCGCCGGCGTGGTCTGCCGGGACGACGAGGAGCTGGACCGGGCCGCGCAGGAGTACCCGGGGCCGCCGCGCACCCCGGACGAGGAGCGGGCGCTGCTGGCGGCCAACAGCGACTACGCCACCGACTGCGCCGAGCGCAACGGCGAGCTGCTGGCGCATGTCGGCACCGTCGACGCGGCCCGTGACCTGGATCTGCTGCGCCGCGCGCTGGGCGAGGAGCAGCTGCACTACTTCGGCGTCTCCTACGGCACCAGGCTGGGCGCGGCCTACGCGCATCTCTTCCCACGCCGGGTGGGGCGCACCGTGCTGGACGCGGTGGTCGATCCCACCAGGGACCACCCGGAGCGGCTGCTGCTCCAGGCCGAGGGCTTCCAACTCGCGCTGGACAACTATCTGGACCACTGCGCCATCGTGGTCTCCGACTGCCCGACCGGCGAGGGCGGCCCCGCCGGGTACGCGACGTTGACCGCGCTCTTCGACGGGCTGCGGGAGGCGCCGCTGCCCACCGACTCGGGCCGGTTCCTCACCCAGGACCTGGCGATCACCGGGGTGTTGTCGGCGCTCTACTCCAAGGGCTCCTGGTCCTATCTCACCGACGCGATCCGCCAGGCGCGGGAGGACGGCCGGGGCGATCTGCTGCTGCGCGCCGCCGAGCGGTACAACGGGCGGGACAGCGAGGGCCGTTACCGCAATCTGGGCTCCGCCAACACCGCCGTGAACTGCGCGGACTTCTCCGCCCGCCCCACCGTCGAGACCGTTCACGAACAGCGGGACGCGTTTCTCGCCGCCTCCCCCGTCTTCGGCGAACGTCTGGTGTGGGGGCTGTTGAGCTGCGCCGACTGGCCGTTCGTCGGGGAACGGGAGCAGCCCCCGGTGGCGGCCGAGGGGGCGCGGCCGATCCTGCTGCTGGCCACCACGGGCGATCCCGCGACGCCGTATGTCGGCGCCGAGCGGATGCGGGAGGAACTGGGCGAGGGCGTCGGCGTGTTGGTGACCTACGAGGGCGAGGGTCATGGCGCGTTCGGCGGCGGCGACAGCTGTGTGACGGACACGGTGCTCGCACATCTGCTCGCCGGCACCACGCCGGCCGACGGTACCGTGTGTTGACGATGATGATTTCGCGGAAGTCCATATCCGTCGGCGTGGCCGCGACCACCCTGCTCGTGCTCACCGCCGCCTGCAGCTCGGACGGCTCGGGCCGGCCGCCGGCACGCGCGGACGTCGAGCGGCCGGGCAGCTATCCCGAACTGCCGGATGCCCTGGGCACCCAGACGCTCGACTGGTCCGACTGCCCCACCCCGTCCCCTTCGCAGGATCCGATGGCCACCGCGCCGCCGGACGACCTGCCGGACGGCACCGGCTGGGAGTGCGCGGACCTCACCGTTCCGCTGGACTACGCGGAGCCGGAGGGCGACACCATCGAGCTGGCCCTGAACCGTGCCGTCTCCCCCGTCCCGAGCGAGGACCGGATCGGCTCGCTGCTCTTCAACTTCGGCGGCCCCGGCGGCTCGGGCGTCGCCACCCTGCCGCTGGCCGCCGAGGACTACGAGGAGCTGCGCGCCGGCGGCTTCGACCTGGTGAGCTTCGATCCGCGCGGGGTCGGCGAGAGCGAGGGCATCGAGTGCCTGGACGGACCCGCCAGGGACGCCGCCTCCCAGGAGCTGACCGGGATACCGGACACCGAGGCCGAACGGGCCGTCGCCGAGCGCCAGGACCGGGAGTACGTCGAAGGCTGCGTCGCCGACTCGGGGCATCTGCTGCCCCATGTCACCACCGCCAATACCGCCCGTGACCTGGATCTGATCCGTCATGTGCTGGGCGACACCCGGCTGAACTACGTGGGCATCTCCTATGGCAGCCAGCTGGGCGCCGCCTACGCCAACCTCTTCCCCGACCGGGTCGGCCGCACCGTGCTGGACGCGGTCGTCGACCCCGACCCCGATCCGGTGCACCAGAGCCTGCTGGACGCCGAGGGCTTCCAACTGGCCCTCGACCACTACCTCGCGGACTGCGTCGACCGGGCGAGCTGCCCGGCCGGGGACGATGTCGCCGCCGGCGCACGCTGGCTCAGCCAGCTGCTCGACGAGCTGGAGGAGGAGCCGCTGCCCACGGACGACCCCGACGGACGGCTGCTCAACTCGCTGCTGGCCTACACCGGCATCGTCTCCGCGCTCTACTCCGAGGAGACCTGGGAGTACCTCACCATGGGCCTGAACGAGGTGCGGGAGCGGGGCACCGGCTCCCTGCTGCTCTACCTCGCCGACTTCTACGATGGCCGTGACCCGGCGACCGGCGAGTACTCCTCCCAGAACGACTCCTTTGTCGCGATCCGCTGCGCCGACCGGCCCGGCGGCATGTCGGAGGAGGAACTACTCGCGTACGAGGACGAGTTCATCGAGACCTCGGAGGTCTTCGGCCGCTACATGGTGTGGGGGCTGGCCGGCTGCGGCGAGCACTGGCCGGTGACGGAGGCGGCCGAGCCGCAGGACTACGACGCGACGGGGGCGGCCGAGCCGATCCTGCTGGTGGCCACCACGGGCGATCCGGCGACCCCGCACTCCGGCGCCGAGCGGATGCAGGACGCCATGGGCGGCCCCGGGATCGCGCCGCTGCTCACCTACGACGGCGAGGGCCACGGCGCCTACACCGGCGGCGACCCCTGTGTGGTGGAGGCGGTCAACGCCCATCTGCTGACGGGCGACGTCCCCGAGGACGGCCTGGTCTGCCAGGGCTGAAGGAGCCCCCCGAACGCGCCACGGCCCGGGACCTCATGCCGAGGTCCCGGGCCGTGGCGGCTTCCGGACGAGCGTCTCAGTAGACGGGCTTCTCAGTAGACGGGCTTCTCCGGCTCGATCTGGTTGACCCAGCCGATGACCCCGCCGCCGACATGCACCGCGTCCGCGAAGCCCGCGTTCTTGAGCACCGCCAGCACCTCGGCCGACCTGACGCCGGTCTTGCAGTGCAGCACGATCCGCCGGTCCTGCGGCAGCTCGCTGAGCGCGGTGCCCATCAGGAACTCGTTCTTCGGGATCAGCCGCGCGCCCGGGATCGAAACGATCTCGTACTCGTTGGGCTCCCGCACATCGATGATGTCGATCTTCTCGTCGCCGTCGATCCACTCCTTGAGCTGCCCGGGAGTGATCGTCGAGTCCTGGGCCGCGGCCTGCGCCTCGTCCGAGACCACGCCGCAGAACGCCTCGTAGTCGATCAGCTCGGTGACCGTCGGGTTCTCCCCGCAGACCGCGCAGTTGGGGTCCTTGCGGACCTTGACCTGGCGGTAGTTCATCTCCAGGGCGTCATAGATCATCAGCCGCCCGACCAGCGGGTCGCCCACGCCGGCCAGCAGCTTGATCGCCTCGGTGACCTGGATCGAACCGACCGAGGCGCACAGCACGCCGAGCACCCCGCCCTCGGCGCAGGAGGGCACCATGCCGGGCGGCGGCGGCTCGGGGTACAGGCAGCGGTAGCAGGGGCCGTGCTCGGACCAGAACACGGACGCCTGACCGTCGAAGCGGTAGATCGAGCCCCAGACATAGGGCTTGTTCAGCAGCACACAGGCGTCGTTGACCAGATAGCGGGTGGCGAAGTTGTCCGTGCCGTCCACGATCAGGTCGTACTGGGCGAAGATCTCCATCACATTGGAGGAGTCAAGACGTTCCTGGTGCAGGTTGACCTGGACATACGGGTTGATGCCCAGCACGGAGTCCTTCGCCGACTCGGCCTTGGAGCGGCCGATGTCCGACTGGCTGTGGATGATCTGCCGCTGCAGATTGGACTCGTCCACCTCGTCGAACTCGACGATGCCCAGCGTGCCGACGCCCGCCGCGGCCAGATACATCAGCGCGGGCGAACCGAGCCCGCCGGCGCCCACGGCGAGCACCTTGGCGTTCTTCAGCCGCTTCTGGCCCGCCATCCCCACATCGGGAATGATCAGGTGGCGGGAGTACCTGCGGACCTCATCGACGGTTAGCTCGGCGGCCGGCTCTACCAGCGGGGGCAGCGACACGGGGACTCCGTATGGTCATAGGGACACTCGTTCTGCCTTCAACACTGCCACGGACGGTCTCATTCCAAGACACCGGTCCCAGCACGCGAGACGGGCTCGGCCACCGGGCGGGCACCCGGCGGCCGAGCCGGGCCGCCGGGCCCTCACATCCGGCAGGCGGCCTCCATCCAGATATCGGCCAGCGACTCCTCGAAGCCGATCCTGGCCCGCCAGCCCAGCCGGTCCCGCGCGGTGCGCACATCCGCCTGCTGCCAGCCGCCGCAGCCGTCCGGATAGGGCGAGGCCGGCGACGGCAGGCCACCGGCCGCCTCGGCGACCGGCTGCTGCCGGGGCACCGGCGGCCCCTCCAACTCCAGCAGGGTGCCGCCGTACCCGGAGATGCGGGCCAGCGCCGCCGCCGCCTCGCGCAACCGCACCGCGTGTCCGGTGCCGATGTTGACCACCCCCTGGGCGGCGGAGAGCGTCGCCGCGTGCACCGCCCTGGCGATATCCCGCACATCGACGAAATCCCGCTGGACACCCAGGCCGCCCAGCTTCAGCTCGCTGTCGCCGTGCTGCATCGCCCGGCGCAGCGAGTCGGCCAGCCGACCGAGCGGCGAACCGGCCGGCGTGCCGGGGCCCGTCGGCGAGAACACCCGCAGCACGATCGCGTCGAGCCCGGAGCCGAGCACCAGCTCGGTGGCCGCCAGCTTGCTCACCCCGTAGGGGCCGCCGGGGCGGGCCACCGCGTCCTCCGCGATCGAGGAACCCGCCTGCGAGGGCCCGTACTCGGCGGCGCAGCCCACATGCACCAGGCGCGCCCGGCAGCCGCTGCGCCGCATCGACTCGCAGAGCGTCGCGGTGGCCACCGTGTTGTGCCTGGCCAGCTCGCTGGCCGTGCCACGGATCGCGCCCGCGCAGTTGATCACCACCCCGGGGTGCACCGCGTCGAGAAAACGGGTGAGCGCCCCCGGGCTCCCGGTGGACAGGTCGAAACGGACATCCGCGTCGTCGCCGCGCCCCAGCGCGGTCAGCTGCACAGCGGGATCGGCCAACAGCCGGTCGGCCACGAAGCGGCCCAGATACCCGCCGGCACCCAGCAACAGCACTCTCATCGGCCGACCTCCCGAGAACCCACGGGGGTCGGGACGGCGGTGGGGGGTGGTGCGGTCATCGCTTGTCGTGCTCCTCGCATGTGAACGGTTCGGCCGTAGCCGTGGGAAGGAAAAGCTCGGATGGACGCGCGCCGGGCGCCGCGGGCGCCCTCGGCAGCCGCGCGCGATGCGTGCTGGCCCGGGGCAGCACCACGGCGGCACCGGCCAGCAGCCAGCAGCAACCGGCCAGACAGGACAGCAGCGGAACGGCCGCCGGGCCGACGGCCTCGACGGGACCGGCCACCGGATCGGCCAACACGCCGAGCCCCGGCACCCAGGAGGCGCTGGCCAGCGCCAACGCCGACGCCTCGGCCGCGCAGGTCAGCGCGAGGCCGCCGGCGGCCAGCCGCCGCCGGCCGTGCCCGACGAGCAGCGCGGCCAGGCCGAGCAGCAGCCCGAGGGCCGCCCCGGCCAGCAGGCCCGGGCTCGACGGCGCCCCGCCGGTGAGCGCGGCGGGCGCGCGCCACACCACCCCGGCCGCGACGGCCAACCCCGCGACCAGCAGCAGGGTGGTGCGCGCCAACAGCGCCCTGGCGCCCACCCGGAACTCGCGCAGCCGGCGCCGCTCCAGCAGCCGGCCGGCCCGGGGGCCGAAGCCGTCCCGACACCAGACGACGGGCGCCACGGCCAGCGCCAGCAGCAGCGCGGTGGCCGCCGCCGGGCCCGTCTCCTGCTGCCGGCCGGGCAGCAGCTCGTCCAACAGCCCGTCGCCCGCCAGCGCATAGGCCACCGGCGGCAGCGACAGCAGACCGGCGAGCCCGGGCGGGGAGCGGCGCGCCAGCAGCGCCAGCACGACCAGCACCGTCAACGCCCCGGTGGCCAGCGTCAACGCACCGCGTCCCGGGGCGGCCTCGGCTGGCAGCCGGGCCAGCAGCGCGAGCCCGGCCACGGTGAGCGCGCCGGGCAGCAACGGCAACAGCAGCGGCGGCAGCAGGGCCGGGCCCCGGCGCCGCCCGGCGGGCGGCGGCGCCGGCGGCCCTGAGGCGCGCGGCGCCCGCGCGTGCAACTCCTCGGCCAGCGAGAACACATCGCGGTGCCGGCAGCGGGCGGCCGTCGCCTCGTCGACGCCGCGCGCCTCAAGGCCGGCGGCGATCTCCAGCGGGTCGACGGCCCGGGCGCACAGCTCGCCGTGCTCGCGCAGCAGCGCGCGCACCGGATCGGCCGGCGCGTTCATGACCGTTCCTCCGCGGCGGCCACGACGGCGGGCGGCGCGTCGCGCGCGGCCTCGGCATAGCCGGCGTCCACGGCGGCGATGCCGCCCTCGGCGGTGAACAGCTCCAGCGCCCTGGCCCTGGCGCGGGCGCCCAGCAGCGCGCGGCGGCCCGGATCGCGCAGCAGCGCGAGGCAGGCGGCGGCCAGCAGCGGGCCGGGGTCGATGCCCTGCCGGACGGGCCGCTGCCGCGCCGGATCGGCGCCGCACCGCCGCTGCCAGCGGCCGGCCCGTGCGTCGCCCGGGGTGATCAGCTCGGCGGCGGCGTACACGGCCCTGGCCAGGCGGAGTTGGAAGGCCGCCAGCAGCGCCCGCACCGGCGCCCGCGCGGCGGACGGCGAGACGGCATGCCCGGCGCCGGCGCCGGCCAGGGCGGTCAGATGGTGTTCCCGCAGCCGCACCCGGAACTCGGTGACCAGCAGCGGGGTGCCGTGCAGATGCCGGGCGAGCAGCCCGGGCAGCGCGGCCGGACCGCCGCCCACGGCATGGCAGAGATCGACGGCGTCGAGCCCGGGCGCGATGCCAGGGCCGCCGTACCAGTCGAGCGAGAGCGGGCGGAGCGCGCGCTCCAGCCGTTCGGCGACGGTCAGCAGATCCCCGACGCCGGCGCCCACGGCGGCGCGCGGCGCGCCCGGCCGCCGGCAGCCGCTCTCCAGGACGGCGATCGCCTGGTCGGAGGCGAGCCAGCGGGGCAGACCGCCGTGCTCGGCGGCGAGTTCGGCGAGCCCGAGCAGACCGTTGGTGAAACGGTCCCTCAGGACGTGGGGACCGCTCGGCTCCTCCTCGGCGAGGCCGACCGTTAACTCCTCGAAGGCCGCCGCGTAGCCACGGGCCACGGCACGCCCCGGCCGGTCGCCCGGCGGCGGACCCCAGAGCGGAGCGGTGCGCACCAGCCTGACCTGGGGCGGCGTGGGGCAGCGCGGCCCGCGGGCCTGCTGCCGGCCCCGGCTGAGCGCGCGGACCTCGAAGTCGTGCCAGGGCAGACCGCGCACCAGCTGGTCGGTCCAACCGACCAACTCGCCCTGGGCATACGGATAGCCACCCTCGGTGAGCAGTGCCACGCGCACCGGCGCACCCCCTGACATCGTCTCTGGAGGAAGGATCTCGACGGGCCGTGAGGACCTCGTGAGAGAAGGACCTCGGCGACTGAGACGCTATGTCCGGGACGGCGAGGCTCGCCGGACGGTTGTCCGCCACGCCATCAGAAGGGGTGAATAATCGTGACTTCGCAGGTGTTCACTCGTTTGCACGAATCCGGGTGCCCGGGCCGACGCCGGCTCAGTTGCCGGGATGCGGCCAGGCGTTGGCCTCGCAGGTGACGCCGTCGATGGTGAGGAACTTCGTCTGCTGCATCATCACCGGCGCCAACGCGCCCTCGCCCGGGCACAGCGCGTGCCCGTAGCCCAGCCGGTGGCCGACCTCGTGGTTGACGAGCATCCTGCGGTAGTCGGCGATCTCGTCGCCATAGGTCTCCGACCCCTGTGCGAACCGCCAGGCGTTGATCATCACCCGATCGGTGCTGGACGAGTTGCAGGAGACGTTGTCCTCGGTGGTGTCGAGCCCCGAGCGGGCACACCAGTCGGCCGTGGTGCCCGGGCTGGCCAGGGTGACCACGAAGTCGTAGTCGCCCTCGGAGACCCGGGCGAAGCCACGCTCGCCCGCGTTGCCCCAGCTGCGCTCGTCGCTCAGGGTGCGGTGCACCACCTCCGCGAAGAACTCCGCGTCGATGCCCAGGCCCTCCTCCACGTCCACCCGGTAGCGCAGCAGGGTGACCGCCTCCGGATCGGATGCGGGCTCGGACCCCGCCACGGGGACCAGCTCACCCGATCCGGTGAGGTCGGGGTCGAGCGGGAAGGTCGTCTCCATCAGCTCGTCGTAGTCGGGCTCCGGCTCGTCCTCGACCACGTCACCGCCGCCGCCCGCCTCGCCCGCCTCCCCCTCGTCGTCGCCTTCCGTCGGCATCGGTCGCGCGTCCGCGCCACCGTCCGGCTCCAGCGCGAAGCGCTCCGCCCGGCCGGGGGCGTCCTCCTCGTCCGGACGCGCCAACTGCCCGGCCAACAGCACCACCAGCACCGTGACCAGCGCGGCCGATGTCACCCCGAGCAGCGAACGCGCCCGTCCCTGCCGGGACCTGCCGTGGCCCGGACCCTTGCCGGACGCGGCCGGGCTCACCGGGCGCGCCCGACGGCCGCCGGAGCGCTGCCCGGGAACGGTGGGCGCCCGCTCGGGGGCATCCGCCGACTCGGCCGACTTCCGCAGCGGGTCATAGGTGTCGAACGCGTCAAAGGCGTCGAAGGCGTCCAGATAGTCCTGACGCGGACCCGGACGGCCGGGCCCGGCGGGTCCCCCGGCGCGGCCCTCGGCAGGTCCTCCGGCGGGGCCAAGCCCACCCCGGGGCCGGTCGGGAGCGGGCACTCGGCCGTCACGGCGTTCCATCCGGTGCCCTCAGCCCTCCCGCGTGGTGGCCGCGCGGAACTCGCGGAACGCGTCGGCCACCAGGTCGGGGAACTCCATCATGGCGACATGCCCCGCCTCGGGCAGCACCACGAGACGCGAGGCGCCGAACGCCCGGCTGGCCCGCCTGGCCATCCGGTAGGAGACCAGCCGGTCCCGCACCCCGTACACCAACAGCGTGGGCACCATGACCCGTTCGGCCTGGCGCCACAGGGACTGCTGGCCGCCCAGCGTGTAGGCGTTGACCAGGCCCCTGGCCGAGCGGGTGAGCGAGTCCCAGAAGTACGGCAGGGACTGACGACGCTCCAGCTCGGCCTTGGCGGCCGAGAACTCCTCGGGCGTGATCCGCGATGGGTCTCCGTAGCACAGATGTAGGACATCACGGGCACGCTGCTCCGGCGACAAGGCGCGCGTCATACGCCGCAAGAGGCGTCCCATCCCGGGTCCGCCCAGCAGCGCGGTGGGCAACGCGGTGCGCTGCGGCGGCAGCTCGGGCAGCGCCGGCGAGACCAGCGTCAGGGTGCGCACCAGATCGGGCCTGAGGGCGGCGACCCGGGTGACCACGGAGCCGCCGAGCGAGTTGCCGAAGAGATGCACCGGGCCACGCCCGGACGCCTCCAACTCGCGCAGCACCGCCCTGGCATGGCCGATCACCGAGTAGTCGCCGCTGTCCGGCGGCGGGGAGGCACCGAACCCCGGCAGGTCGAGGGCCTCGCACTCCAGATCGCCGGCCAACAGCTCCATCAGCGACGACCAGTTGCGCGACGAGCCGCCGAGGCCGTGCACCAGGAGCGCCGGCTCCAGACCGTCGGCGGTGGCCGCCCGACGCCGCACCGCCAGCGTCATCCCTGGCAGCGTCACGGTTCTGATGGTCTCCCCGGCGCGCACCCCGGGCCAACCCTCTGCTGCGGCGAGTGCCGCCTCGACGCGCTGCTCCTCGGTGGATGGCATGGACGCCATAGTACGAGCCCCCATCCCCCATGACACGCGTCGGTGTTGGGCGCCTGGCGCGTCGAACCGGCCCGGTCTCCCCGTTCGCCCCTCGGCCCGCACGCGCCTAGGCTGGAGTTACCCGTCGGTCATCCGGAGGTGACGAGCCATGACCCAGGAGCCAACCGACCCCGAGTCCCTGGACGAGTTTCTCGACGAGACACCGGACCGGGACAGCTACCGGGACAGTTACGACGCACTCGAAGCGTTCTCGGGAGACCTCTCCGACGAGACGCCAGCCGAGGACGCCGCCGAGCAGCGCCTTGAGCTGCTGCGGCTGCGCGACACCCCGCTCACCGAGCGCGGCACCGCCGAGAGCGATCCGGCCGACGCCGCCGAACAGTCGCGCGTCGTGGACCCAGGAGATGACGAGTACCGCTGAGCCAGGGTGTCCACAGAGTGAAATCATCCCCACACGATGCACGCTGTGCGACGACTCGAACGTACGATGACAGCACGGGGTACCACACGAACGGCGCCAAGCGCGCCAACACAGAAGCAGCCCGGGAGGCGGCGTGACAGCCACTGAGCAGACCGAGGCGCGCCCGCGTGGCACCCGCCTGCCGCGCCGAGCCCGCCGCAACCAGCTGTTGGGCGCGGCGCAGGAAGTGTTTGTCGCGCAGGGCTACCACGCGGCGGCCATGGACGACATCGCCGAGCGGGCCGGAGTGAGCAAGCCGGTCCTCTACCAGCACTTCCCGGGCAAGCAGGAGCTGTATCTGGCGCTGCTCGACCAGCACTGCGAGGCGCTGGTCGCCGCGGTGCGGCAGGCCCTGGCCTCGACCAACGACAACAAGCTGCGGGTCGCCGCCGCCGTGGACGCCTACTTCGCCTTCGTCGAGCACGAGGGCGGCGCCTTCCGGCTGGTCTTCGAGTCGGACCTGACCAACGAGCCCTCGGTGCGCGAGCGGGTGGACCAGGTCTCCCTGGACTGCGCCGAGCTGGTCTGCGTGGTGATCGCGGAGGACACCGATCTGCCGCACGAGCAGGCGATGCTGCTGGCGGTCAGCCTCTGCGGGATGGCACAGGTCACGGCGCGGCACTGGCTGAGCACCGGGCAGAAGGTGCCGCGCGAGGTGGCCCACGGGCTGATCGCCTCCCTCGCCTGGCGCGGCATCGCCGGCTTCCCCATCCAGCACTGAGGCGGGCGCCGGCGCGCGGCGCAACTGTTCGCTCAGGGCGTGGCAGATCCGCGACGGCCATCGGGTTGACGCGGCTAACCTGTGCTGCAGAACGGCGCGGACCATCGCGCACGTGGATGACCAGCGGAGGGACAAGCCGTGGAGATCAAGATCGGCGTACAGCACACGCCGCGCGAGATCGTTCTTGACAGCGGACAGTCTGCCGAGGAGGTGGAGAGCGCGGTCGCTGACGCCCTCTCCGGCACCGGCAAGTTGCTCACCCTGGTCGATGTGCAGGGCCGCAAGGTGGTGATCCCCGGGGATCGCCTCGCCTATGTGGAGATCGGTCGGCCGACCGCCCGTCGGGTGGGCTTCGGAGCGCTCTGAGCTGACGACGCCGGACGGCGGTGGCCGGGCCCGATGGTCCGGCCACCGCCGTCCGGTGTGTCAGTGGCCCCGCTTACGCTGAACGTGGTCGTCTCCGAGCCGTCGAGATCCCGAGCGTTGAGGAGGAAGGATGCGTCCCATCGCCGCCCGGGCGCCCCTCGCCGGCGGGCATACGCTGGATGGTCTGCTGCTGGCGACGGCGATCGTCGGGATCTCCCTCTCCGGGCCCCTGATCGCCACGGTGGCCGCGCCGGCGCTGGCCATAGCCTTCTGGCGGAACGCGCTGGCGGTCGCCTCGCTGACGCCGGTGCTGCTGCGCGGCTCGATCCGGCGGGAGCTCGGCCGGCTGAGCCGACGCACGGTGCTGCTGTCGGCCGCCGCCGGCGGCGCGCTGGCCGCGCATTTCGCGCTCTGGCTGCCCAGCCTCCGGCTGACCTCGGTGGCCTCGTCGGTGGCGCTGGTCACCACCACCCCGATCTGGACCACGGTGCTGCTGCGGCTGCTGGGCCACCGCCCGCCCCGGCTGGTGTGGTGGGGCACGCTGCTCTCCTTCTCCGGGGTACTGCTGCTCACCGGCGTCGATCTGGGGATATCCGGGCGGGCGCTCGCCGGGGACGCGCTGGCCCTGGGCGGCGGCATGGCGGGCGCCGTCTATGTGCTGATCGGCGCCGAGGTGCGCCGCACCACGAGTACGGCCAGCTACACCCTGCTCTGCTACACCTCCGCCGCGCTGCCGCTGCTGGTCGCCGCCCTGGCCACCGGCGTCTCCCTGGGCGGCTATTCGGCGGAGACCTGGGGCAAGCTGCTGCTGTTGACGGTCGCCTCCCAGTTGCTCGGCCACTCGCTGCTCAACCGGGTGGTGCGCGGCCTCGGCCCCTCGATCACCTCCACGGCGATCCTGTTGGAGACGCCAGGGGCGGCGTTGATAGCCGCGATCTGGCTGGGCCAGTCGCCGCCGCTCGCCGCCTATCCCGCGCTGACCGTGATCCTGCTCGGCCTGACCCTGGTCATCAGGGCCGAACGCGCCGGCAGCGACCCCGCTGCCGGCACCGACCAGCCCGTTCCGTCGAGAGAGCCGCCCCGTGCCCACACCACCCCCCGCACCCCCGCTTGACCTGGTGGCCGCGCGGCTGCGTTCGGCGCTCGGCGAGCCGGACGCCAGCGCCTCGGTCACCTTCCTCGGCACCGAGCGGATCGAGGTGCTGCGCTTCGCGGACGCCTCGGCCGGCCTAGTCCGCTATGCCACGCTCGGCATGTCGGCGGCGCCGATGGCCGATCCGACGTCGATGGTCGCCGATCCCGAGGTCGGCCCGCGCGCCGAGCTGCTGCTGACCCTGCGCGGTGGGCTCGCCCCCACCGACCAGGCGCTGCGCGCGTTGGCCACGTTCGCCGCCGCGCCCCAGGTCGAGGGCGTGGTGGTGGCCCCGGGCGGCTCGCTCGACCTGGGCCAGCCGCTCTGGCCCGACGCCCCGTTCCACTCGGTGCTGGTCGGCGAGGGCGGCGGGCTGGTGCCCGATCTCGAACTGCCGGCGCCGCTCTCCCCCGTGCGGTTCCTGCCGCTGCTGCCGATGACGCCCAACGAGGCGGCCTGGAAACGGGCGCGCGGCGCGGAGGCGCTGCAGGAGCGTTGGCTCTCCCAGGGCACGGATCTCAGAGATCCCACCCGAATGGCGGTTTCGCTCGCTGAGTGAACCAGCTTGACGGGGGCGCGCGGCGGCGCGACTGTAGTTGCTCATGAGGGGGGAACCGAGTTGCCCGAAGTGCGGGGGCCGGGTGCGGGCGCCCGGACTCTTCGCCGACTCGTGGCAGTGTGCCTCGCACGGCGCCGTCCACCCGTTGCAACCCGTGGTCCCGCCCAGCGCGCCCTCGCTCGGCGCGGTGGCCAACCGCAGCCGGGTCCCCGTCTGGATGCCCTGGCCGCTGCCGGTCGGCTGGCTCTTCACCGGGGTCGCCGGCGCCGGCTCGGACGGCGCCGGGGCCCGGGCCACGGTGCTGGCCTGTCGGGGCCCGGGGCCGCTCGGCGGCTCGGGCGAACTGCTGTTGGTGGCCGAGGAGTTCGGCGTCGGTCTCGGCGCCCGCTTCGCCGGCGTGCCGGAGCCGGCGGCGGGCCGCGCCCCCGCCGACGACGAGGCGTTCCGCGAGGTCAGGGTGGTGGCCGCCGGTCGCCCCATGACGCTGCGTCAGCCGCCCGGCGCCCCCGACGACCGGACGGTCTTCGTCGGAGAGTCCCAGGGCGTCCGGCTCTGGGCCGTGATCTGGCCCGAGCGGTCCGGGCTGACCCTCCACGAGGAACTGGTCCTGGCCGATCTGCGCGAGGCGGGCTCCGATCTCGACCTGGTCCCCTGCGGGGCGCTCTCCCCCCGGCTGCTGGAGTGACCCCACCCGTCCGGCGGCTATCCTGAGCCCCGTGCGCATCGACCTGCACACCCATTCCACCGCGTCCGACGGCACGGCCTCCCCCGCCGAGCTGGTGCGGGCGGCCGCCGCGGCGGGGCTCGATGTCGTGGCCCTCACCGACCACGACACCGTCGCCGGCCATGCCGAGGCCGCCGCCGCGCTGCCCCGGGGGCTGACCCTGGTGCCGGGCGCCGAGCTGTCCTGCCGCCTGGACGGCGTCAGCCTCCACATGCTGGCCTACCTCTTCGACCCCGACGAGCCCCAACTCGCCAAGGAACGCCAGCTGTTGCGCGACGACCGGGTGCCCCGCGCGCAGGCCATCGTGCGCCGCCTCCAGGAACGCGGCGTCCCGATCACCTGGGAGCGGGTCCGCGAGCTGGCCAGGGGTTCGGTCGGCCGGCCGCATATCGCTGCGGCGATGGTGGAGGCCGGAGTGATCGAGGACGTGTCCGCCGCGTTCACCCTGGAGTGGATCGGCGACGGGGGCCGGGCCCATGTCGGCAAGCACGAACTGGACGCCTTCGAGGCGATCCGGCTAATCCACCAGGCCGGCGGCGTCGCCGTCTTCGCCCATCCGCTCGCCGTCAAACGCGGCCGATGCGTCCCGGAGAGCGCCATCCCGCTGCTGGCCGAGGCCGGCCTGGACGGCGTGGAGGCGGACCACTACGACCACGATCCGGCGACCCGCGACCGGCTGCACGCGATGGCCGCCGACGTCGGCATGCTGGCCACCGGCTCAAGCGACTACCACGGCACCCGCAAGCCCTGCCCGCTCGGCCTCAACACCACGGCCCCCGACACCTACGCCGCCCTGCTGGAACGCGCCTCAGGCGGCACCCCGATCACCCGCTGACGGAGCCCCAGAACGCGGCCAGCGCGGCGGCCGTGGCCGCCGGACGCTCCGCGTTCGGTGAATGCTCAGCGCCCTCGATCACGGTGCGGCGCGCCCGCAGCCGCTCCGCCATCAGATCCAGCTCGGGCACCGGCCAGGCCGCGTCCCGTTCCCCGGACAGCACATGCACCGGCAGCCCGGTCGCCGCCAGCGCGGCCACCCGGTCCGGCTCGTACCGCAGGGTGCGGCCCGTGTGCCGCAGCTGCGCCGGCGAGTTGGCCAGCCAGCGGCGGCGCAGAAACTCCCAGGACTCCGAGGTGTCGGCCTTCGGCTGGAGCAGCCCCCACAGCCGCCGCTGCCCCAGCAGTGGCAGCCCGAAGGACAGCGCCCGCGCCCGCCACCGCTGACCGGCGGCCACCCGGCCGGCCCCCGAGGCCATCAGGGTCAAAGAGGCGAACGGCACCCGCCCGGCCGCCGCCGACCGCAGCACGGCGCCCCGGGCGATCAGACCGCCCAACGAGTGCCCCACCAGATGCGGCGCGGTCACCGACCCCGCCCCCGACAACGATTCGGCCTGCGCCAACACGTCCTCGGCGAGCGCGCCAAGACCGTAGGAACGGCGCGCCAGGTCCCCCGTCGACTCGTACTGGCCGCGCCCGTCCACCGCCACCGCCCGGTAGCCGGCGGCGGCGATCGGCTCCAGCAGCGCGATGAAGTCCTCCTTGCTGCCGGTGAACCCCGGCACCAACAGCGCGGTCCCGGCCGGAGGCCCGCCGGGCTCGATGTCCAACACGGCGAACTCGCCCCGCCGAGTGGCCAGCGGATACGCCCGCACCCCCGACGGCGGCACCAGAAACGGCGGTCTACTCACGCCCAGAACCGTACCGCCATGCCGGCACCCCGGCTGCGTCCAGCCACCCACCGGACTGGGCCACGCGGCACGCCCGGCGACCGCAGATGTAGCAGCGCCTCGGACCGGCAGACGCCGGGAAAGCAACGAACAACAGGCAACCGGACAGGCCCGGCACGCGCCGGCGACGGCCGAAGCGGGCGGCCGGCGACCGACCGGAGGCACGGCCGCACCGGGCGGCCGGCGCCCCGGAGGACGCGCGAGCCCGGGAACGCAGGCCGCGCGGCGCCCGACTGCCACCGGAGAAACAACAACACCGAACGGCGGGCGCGGGCCGGACACGCATGCCGGCACCCCGGCTGCGTCCGGCCAGCCACCGGGCTGGGCGACAAGAAGCGCCCAACGGCGACCGAAACGGACGCCCGGCGACTGCGGGGAGGAGCGAGGGCACGGAGCCACGACGCGGCACGCCAGGGACGGCCGAAGCCGGCGCCCCGGAGGACGCGCGAGCCCGGGAACGCAGACCGCACCCCCGGGTGGGCAACGCCCGCGCCCGGCGACCGCCGGAGAAGCAGCGACTCGGACCGGCAGACGCGGCCGGCAACCGCCGGGAAAGCAACGAACAACAGGCAACCGGACAGGCCCGGCACGTGCCGGCGACGGCCGAAGCGGGCGGCCGGCTACCGGCCCGAAGCGCGACGGCGCCGATCGCGAGACCGAGCCGCCGGCGCGGCCGGGCGCAACGCCGGCTGGCGGGCGCGGAGCGCCCTACCGCGCGCACGCTCAACGTGCCGGCGGGCAGCTGACGGCAGGGAAGCGGGGCGACCGGAGCCCGGCCGGTGCCGGAGACGCCGCTGTCCGGTCGTCGGCCCGGGGGCCGATGACCGGACAGGTCAGGTCGTGGTGCCGTTCCGCCGGCCAGGCGATCAGCTGCCGGCCGGGGTGCCGGCGCCGCCTCGGGTGCGGCGGCGACGTCGCCTGGGCGCGCGGGGGGCGTCGCCCTCCGCCGCCGGGGCAGCCGCCGGAGCCGGGACCGTGCCCTCCGCCGGGGCGGACGCCTCGCCCAGCGGCTCGCCGCCGCGCGTGCGCCGCCGCTGCCGCTTGGGCCGGGCCGGCCGCTTGGCCGGCGCCTCGGCCGCCGCGCTCTGGCCGCGCCGGCCGCCCCGCTTGGCCTGGGGGCCGCCCAGGTCCTCGACCTCTTCGGCGGCCAGGCCCGCCCTGGTGCGCTCGGCGCGCGGCAGGGTGCCTCGGGTGCCCTCGGGGATGCCGAGCTCGGCGAAGAGGTGCGGCGAGGTGGAGTACGTCTCCGGGGGGTCGGGGAACGACAGCGCCAGCGCCTTGTTGATCAGCTGCCAGCGCGGGATGTCGTCCCAGTCCACCAGGGTGACCGCGATGCCGGCGGCACCCGCGCGGCCGGTGCGGCCGATGCGGTGGAGGTAGGTCTTCTCGTCCTCGGGCGTCTGGTAGTTGATCACATGGGTGACGCCGTCCACGTCGATGCCACGGGCGGCGACATCGGTGCAGACCAGGACGTCGACCTTGCCGTTGCGGAAGGCGCGCAGCGCCTGCTCCCTGGCGCCCTGGCCGAGGTCGCCGTGGACCGCGCCGGAGGCGAAGCCACGACGGGCGAGCTGGTCGGCCACATCGGCGGCCGTCCGCTTGGTGCGGCAGAAGACCATGGCCAGGCCACGGCCGTCGGCCTGGAGGATCCTGGCCACCATCTCCGGCTTGTCCATCGAGTGGGCCCGGTAGACATGCTGGGTGGTGTTCGCCACAGTGGCGCCCTCGTCATCCGGCGCGGTGGCCGTGATGTGGGTGGGCTGGTTCATGTAGCGGCGGGCGAGGGCGATGACCTGGCCCGGCATGGTGGCCGAGAAGAGCATGGTCTGCCGCTTGGCCGGCAGCTGCTCGATGATCTTCTCGACGTCCGGCAGGAAGCCGAGGTCGAGCATCTCGTCGGCCTCGTCCAGCACCAGACTGCGCACCTGGGAGAGCCGCAGCTTGCGCTGTCCCGCCAGGTCGAGCAGCCGGCCCGGGGTGCCGACGACCACGTCGACGCCCTTGTTGAGCGCGTCGACCTGCGGTTCGTAGGCCCGGCCGCCGTAGATGGAGAGCACCCGGACGTTGCGGGCCTTGCCCGCGGTGAGCAGGTCGTTGGTGACCTGCTGACACAGCTCACGGGTGGGGACGACGACGAGCGCCTGGGGAGCGTCCGTGAGCTGGTCGGCCGTGGCACGGCCGGCCTCGACATCGGCGGGGACGGTGACGGCCTCCAGCAGCGGCAGGCCGAAGCCGAGGGTCTTGCCCGTGCCGGTCTTGGCCTGCCCGATGACGTCCTTGCCCGCCAGGGCGACGGGAAGCGTCATCTCCTGGATGGGGAACGGGCTGGTGATGCCGACGGCTTCAAGAGCCTCGGCGGTCTCGGCGAGGATGCCGAGATCTCGAAATGTCGTGGTAGCGGACAGCGTGGTTGCCTCTTCTGTGTGACGCGGCACACGGCGGCGAGGCGGGTCTGCGTACCGCGTCGTTGCCTGGGCGGCCTTGGGGGGCCGGCCAGTCGGCGCGGGACCCGGTCGTCTCGCTCAAGCGCAAGCACCGCGCGAGCGGGTCCCTCGTGCCGCGTTTCGTGCGGGGCGCACGATCCGCGTGAGGGCTGGTCAAGTCGGAGCCGATCGGGCCACCGACCGGACATCCGCAGGGGCCCTGGGGCTCCGCGTGTTCCGGGCCCAGGAAACTCCAGCTTGGGATGGGACCCACCGCGTCCGGGCGAGCCTCTATAGCACTGTACCTCGGAACCACGCACATATGGCAGGCCCCGTTTCGGAGGCCGTCTTCCCCGGCTCCTCGGTTCCCTGCCCTGGGACTATTCTCCTTGGCCATGGAGACGCCGCAGAACCCCGCCGACCCAGCCGCCGACTCAGCAGACCCAGCCGTCGACCCGGCTGCCACAGCCGACCCAGCCGTGGAGGACGCGGCGGGACCGGGCGGGATCGCCGCGACCGACTGGGCCGAGGCGTCCGCCGACCCCAGATACCGGGCGGCCATCGTGGATCTGCTGGGCGCGCTCGCCTACGGGGAGCTGGCCGCGTTCGAGCGGCTGGCCGAGGACGCCAAGCTGGCGCCCGGGCTGACCGACAAGGCGGCCCTGGCCCGGATGGCGACGGCCGAGTTCCAGCACTTCGAGCAGCTGACCGAGCGGCTGCGGGAGATCGACGAGGACCCGACGGACGCGATGCGCCCGTTCGCCGCCCCGCTCGACGAGTTCCACCGACTGACCGCCCCGTCGGACTGGCTGGAGGGCCTGGTCAAGGCCTATGTGGGGGACGCCATCGCGGCCGACTTCTACCGTGAGGTGGCCTCGCGTCTCGACTCCGACACCCGTCGGCTGGTGATGGGGGTGCTGGACGACACCGGGCACGCCTCGTTCGCCGTGGAGCGGGTCCGTTCGGCGATCGAGGCCGAACCACGGGTGGGCGGCCGGCTGGCGCTGTGGGCGCGGCGGCTGATGGGCGAGGCGCTGTCGCAGGCGCAGCGCGTGGTCGCGGACCGGGACGCGCTCTCCACCATGCTGGTCGGCGGCGTCGCCGACGGCTTCGATCTGGCCGAGATCGGCCGGATGTTCTCCCGGATCACCGAGGCGCACACCAAGCGGATGGCCGCTCTCGGCCTGTCGGCGTAGCGGCCGGCGCGGCTAGAGTCGCGCCATGGCGACAGCGGCTGAACCCGGCTTCGACCGGGCCCTGATCGAGGAGTCGGCGAAGAAGTCCGCGCTGGTGTGGGTGCGCGGCCCCGAGGGGCCGCCGCGCGCGCTGTGGCATGTCTGGCACGAGGGCGCCGTCTGGCTGGTCGGCGGCCCGGGGGAGCAGCCGCTGGACGGTCTCGGCCTGGTCGAGGGGGCGCGGGCCACGGTGAGCTGCCGCAGCAAGGACAAGGGCGGCCGGCTGGTGGTCTGGCCGGCGGCGGTGGCCGAGCCGGCGAGCGACGATCCGGGGCGGGCGGCGGCGGTGGCCGAGCTGGCCGCCAAGCGGCTCAACGCCCCCGACACCGCCGCCCTGGCGAGTCGGTGGGACGCGGAGTGCCGGGTGCTGCGGTTCACGCCGGTGGGCGGGACCAGCCAGCGCCCCGGCGCGATGCCGGAGGACGGCGGCGCAGCCGCTCCGCTGCCCACGCCGGCCAGCACCCGGGTGCCCACCCCGACCGGGCTGCCCACCCGCCGTCGGCAGCGCCGCAAGCGCTGACCAGGCCCGTACGCCGGGTCATTCACGGGGCAGCAGCGCGTCCCCGTAGTCGACGATCTCGTCGTCGGCCGGCGGGTGCAGGGTGAAGTCCTCGCCCCAGTCGGTCAGCTTGAGATCGCCCGCGCCGCCGCCCCTGCGCAGCCGCAGCGGATAGGGCGTGCCGTCCAGGGCGACGTCCATGATGCCGCCGGCGCCCTCGGCCGCCTGGAGCTGGATGGTGCGGACGCCGTCCACATCGTTCTGCTCGCCGACCGCCCTGGTGCCCTCCAGGGCGAGCAGCGCCTCCAGCAGGCCGTCCTTCTCGGTGAAGCCGCTCAGCTCGGCATAGGCCGGATCGTCCGTGACGACCAGCACGTACTTGCCGTCGAGCTTCTGCGTGGGGTCGGAGTCCAGCTCCTCGGGGATGCCCTCGGTCTCCCAGAACGCGGCGTCGGCCCGCATGTACATCTCGTCGCCGACCCGCAGCAGTTCGAAGGTGGCGCCCTCGGCCGAGACCTCGCCGACGGCGCCCTCGGGGCCGAGGCGCATGTCCAACCGGTAGGAGGCGCCGTCGGCGAGCACGGTGCCGGAGAGCCGCACGCTGGTGGCCTCGGCCGCCGCCGTCCTGGCCGCCTCCTCTATCTCCTCCGGCGGCAGCTCGTCCACGCCGTTGGTCTCCTCCGGCGGCTCGCCCTCGGGGGTGCAGGCGACCGAGCCGACAAGGAGTGTCACCCCGGACACCACACCCGCCAGAACCCTGCGCCACCGGGGATGTGTTGCGGACGCGCGAGCGATCACGGTGGCTGCCTCTCGTCCCATGGGGGCTGGTGTGGCGGCAGCGTACCGGGCTCCCCGCGACGCGGGGAAAGGGGCGGTCCTTGTGCCCGTCCGGTGCGCCGTACCATCGGGGGCATGGCTACCGATATTCCCCCAGCGCCCGGCGCCACCGGCACCCTGCCCACCGAGGACGATGTGCGGGCCGCGCTGGGGCGGGTGAACGATCCGGAGATCCACCGTCCCATCACCGACCTCGGCATGGTGAAGTCGATCGCCATCGACGCGGACGGCGTCGTCACGGTGGCGATCTATCTCACCATCCAGGGCTGCCCGATGCGCGACTCCATCACCGCCGAGGTGACGGAGGCGGTGCGGGGCGTCGCCGGGGTGCGGGACGCTCGGGTCGAGCTGGACGTGATGAGCGACGAGCAGCGCAAGGAGCTGGCCACCACGCTCAGGGGCGGCCAGGCCGAACGGGAGGTCCCGTTCGCCAAGCCGGGCTCGTTGACCCGGGTCTACGCGGTGGCCTCGGGCAAGGGCGGCGTCGGCAAGTCGTCGGTCACGGTCAACCTGGCGGCGGCGCTGGCGGCGGACGGGCTGAAGGTCGGCGTGGTGGACGCCGACATCTACGGCCACTCGGTGCCCCGGATGCTGGGCACGGAGGCGCGGCCGACCCAGGTGGAGAACATGATCATGCCGCCCACCGCGCATGGCGTGAAGGTGATCTCCATCGGGATGTTCACGCCGGGCAACGCGCCCGTGGTGTGGCGCGGTCCGATGCTGCACCGGGCGCTCCAGCAGTTCCTCGCCGATGTCTTCTGGGGCGATCTGGACGTGCTGCTGCTCGATCTGCCGCCGGGCACCGGCGATATCGCGATCTCGGTGGCCCAGCTGGTGCCGGGCGCGGAGATCCTGGTGGTGACCACGCCACAGCAGGCCGCCGCCGAGGTCGCCGAGCGGGCCGGTTCCATCGCGGTGCAGACCCACCAGAAGATCGTCGGCGTGGTGGAGAACATGGCGGGCCTGCCGTGCCCGCACTGCGGCGAGCTGGTGGATGTCTTCGGCACCGGCGGCGGCGAGCGGGTCGCCGAGGGCCTGACGCGGACGACGGGCGCCAAGGTGCCGGTGCTGGGCAGCATCCCGATCGATGTGCGGCTGCGGGAGGGCGGCGACGACGGCCGGCCCGTGGTGCTGTCCGACCCGGAATCGCCGGCGGGCGTGGCGCTGCGTTCGATCGCCTCGGCGCTGGGGGCGCGGCAGCGCGGCCTGGCCGGAATGTCGCTGGGGATCACCCCGCGCGCGAAGTTCTGACGGTCCGCCTGGGCCGGGCCCCGGCCCGGCCCAGCGCGATCAGCCGCGCACCGAGTAGCTCTCGATGTCCTTGATCACCGCGAAGCCGAGGCCATAGGCGCTCATGCCCCGACCGTAGGCGCCGATATGCACGCCGTGCGGCGCGGCGCCGGCGAGCACCCAGCCGTACTCCGACTCGCGGTAGTGGAACGAGGTGGGCACCCCGTCCACCGGGAGGGACAGCTCGCTCCAGCCGCTGCTCCCCAGATCGTCGGCCAACTCCCAGGCGATGGACGTCTGTTGCTCCAGCCAGTCCTGGCGGAGCGCCCGTTCCATCTGGGCCGGCCAGGTGCAGGCCAGCAGGCCCGAGCCGGCCAGCCAGGCCGCCGAGGCCGGTGAGGTGGCCTCCAGCACGCCATGGCCGTCGGGGCTGCGCCGGACCGGCCGTCCGGCGACGGTGACCACGGCGGTGAACCGCTGGTCCTCGTGGCCGAGTTCGGCGCGCAGCGTGGGCTCCTGGCCATGGCCCGTGGCGCCGTGCTCGACCGAACCGTCGGCCGCCATGCCGACCTGGGTCAGCCAACGGGGGCCGGTGAACGCGTCGTCCAGCCCGTACCAGGGAAAATCGGCGGCGAGATAGCCCGCGAGCACCGGCCGGGCCCCCGGCACACCCCGGACCTTGCCCCCGCTACCGGAATCGTCACCTGTCGCGTCGTGCGGCTCCGCCCGACTCGTCGTCTCCATGTGCCGACGCCTCCTCATTGCCCTCGTCCTGGGCACACCCCGGACATAGGGAGGATAGCCATCCCGCTCCGCGCTGTCGGGCGCGCCCGGTGAGCGGGGGCCGGCATATGCCCCAAAGGGGTCCGATCCAGTCAGGTGGCGTCGATGTCGAACGCCGGGGCCTCGGCGGGCGCGGCGTCGCCGGCCGAGGCGGCGGCCCGCGGTGCGTCCGAAGCGGTGGTGTCCTTGGCGAGCTTGACCGTGGTGGCCGCTTCCTCGCCGGTCTTGGCGAGCTTGACGGCGCCGTCCGCGCTCCCACCGGCCTTGGCCGGTCCCGTGCCCTCGCCGGTCGACGGCGTGCGCTGCTTGGCGAGGCTGGTGGTGGGGCGGGCCCCGCCCGGCTTGTTGCGCTGGGGGGTGGTGCGGCCGTTGACCGCGTCCGTGACCTCCCGCAGCTCCTTGCGCACATCGAGATCGTTCGCCAGCTCGCGGAGGCCGAGATCGTCGTTGTCCATCAGGTGCTTCTTGGCGAAGGTCTTCGGGTTGAGGTCCTCGAACTCGAAATCCTTGAACTCAGGGCCCAGCTCCGAGCGGATGTCCTGCTTGGCGTTGTCGGAGAACTCCCGGATCTTCCGGATGAACTGGACCACCTCGCGGATCATCTTGGGCAGCTTCTCCGGGCCGAAGACCAGGATGGCCAGGATGATCAGCGTGATGAACTCTAGGGACCCTATATCGAAGAACACCGGACAGCTCCCTCACGCAAACGAGTAGATGGCCACGGTACCCCGGGGTGCCTGGCCGGGGGGAGACCAACGGAACCAGCAACGGGTAAAGGGACGGTTCGGACAGCTCGGGGTGAGCGGGGCACCGCCCCCGTCGGCCACCCCCTCAGCCGGCGGACTCGCCGAGCACCACATCCAGGGTCAGCTCCCGGTCGCCGCGCTCGATGGTCAGCGTCAGCTGGTCCCCCGGGCGGTGGCTGCGGATCTTGATGATCAACTCGTCGGCGCCCAGCACCCGCTGGCCGTCCACCGCCGTGATCACATCGCCGTCCCGGACGCCGGCCCGGTCGGCCGGGCTGTCCGGCACCACCGAGGGATCGTCCGTCGAGCTGCCGACCCGGGCGCCCTCGCCCGTGTAGCGGGTGTCCAGGGTGACCCCTATCACCGGGTGGGTGGCCTGCCCGGTGTTGATGAGCTGCTCGGCGACGTCCTTCGCCTGGTTGATCGGGATGGCGAAGCCGAGGCCGACGCTGCCCGCCTCCGCGCCGCCGTTGTCCACACTGCGGATCGCGCTGTTGACGCCGATCACCCGGCCGTTGGCGTCGGCCAGCGGGCCGCCGGAGTTGCCCGGGTTGATCGGGGCGTCCGTCTGGAGGGCGTTCACATAGCTGATGTCGGAGCCGTCGCCCTGCTCGCCGCCGGCGGTGATAGGGCGCTCGGTGGCGCTGATGATCCCCGAGGTGACCGTGCCGGCGAGGCCGAACGGGGAGCCGATGGCCACCACCGGATCGCCCACCCGCACCAGATCCGAATCGCCCAGCTCCAGCGGGGTGAGCCCGGACACGTCGGAGACCTTGACCACGGCCAGGTCGTAGCCGCTGTGCCCGCCGACCACCTCGCCGCTGACCGTGTCCCCGCTGCTGAAGGTGACGTCGACCAGCCGGCCGGCGCCCGAAGCGCCGGCGACCACATGCGAGTTGGTGAGGATATGGCCGCGGTCGTCCAGCACGAAGCCGGTGCCGGAACGGCCGCCGGAGGCGTGCAGCGTGACCACGCCGGGGAGCAGCGCGTTGGCGATGGCGGCGATGCTGCCGTCGGGCGCGGCGACCGCCTCGCCCGAGGTCTGCGGCAGCCGCACCTCGCTGAAGGTGCCGTTCCGCTCCAGCTGGACGCCGACCACGCCGCCCAGCGCACCGGCCAGCAGGGCCAACAGCGCCGCGCCGAGCACCAGCCTGACGGCCCGGCCACGGGAGCGCGGCCGCTCCCCCGCGGGCGCGGCCAGGGAAGCGGACGGCGCCTGCGGTGCCGGGACGGGCGCGGGAACGGAGGCGGACCACGGGTTGTAACGGGCGGACGGCGCCTCGGGCGACGGCACGGCGCCGCCCGACGCGGTCAACGGGGCCGCGCCGCCGAGGCTGCCGCCATCCGCCGGGGGCGGCAGGCGGACGCCGGCCGGCGGCGTCGGATCGGGGCGCTGCACGGGCGGCGCCGGCGCCCAGGGCCCCGGCTGGCCGTAGGGCGGCGTGCTGTAGGGGTCCTCGATGTCGCCGGCGGCACCCGAGGCGGCGCCGGAACTCGGCACCGCCGGGGACGCCGCGCCGCGCTCGGCCTGGTCCGGCGAGTCCCACGGGGGGCCTGAGCCGTCCCGCCGCTCGACGCCGTTCCCCTTGTCCATGGCCGCCGTCCCCATCGTGTCCGCGCCGTCCTCTTCCCCGGGCTGCATTCAACCAGGTCGATCGGGCGATCTCAGCGCGGACTCACGGCACCGAGCGCGCTCGGGGGCGTGGGCTCCGGGCGCAGCGGGCCTATCAGCGGCGTGGCCGTGGTGACCGGCGGGGTGGCCTCGGGCACCGGGGAGGGGCCGTGGTCCGCCGGCAGGCTGCTGCCCAGCAGGGTGAAGTGCCGCAGCGGGGAGCCCGACGGCCCGGCGCCGCCGTCGGCGACCGGCTGGGCGCGCAGCGCCCCGGCCGCCTGGCCCTCCTCGTCGGCGCGCGCCGTCATTGGGCGCGGCCCGGCGCCACCGGGGGCGACACCGCTGCCGGCGGTGACCGTGCTGGGGGCGGAGGCGACGGCCGTCGGGGTGCCGCTGCCCGCGTTGCTCACCGCACCGCCGATCGCGAAGGCCGCGAGCGATACGGCGCCGGCGGCGGCGAAGGCGATCCGATGGCCGCGATGCGTCCGGCTCAGCGCCGGCGACTCGTGTATCCGGAAGCCACGCTCCCCGCCGAGACCCGCCGGGGACAGGAACGAGGAGCGGCCCCGGCCGCCGGGCAGCAGATCCAGCCGGAACGCGCTCGAACGTTTGGGAGGGGTGCCGGCGGACGGGGGGCCGTCCTCGCCGGGCGGCGGGGGGTCGTCGCCGAGGGGCCGCCGCGGCTCGACGCTCTCGGCCGGCACGTTCTGCAGCCTGGCCAGCAGGCCGGCGGACGGCGCGGGGAGCGGACTCGCGGCGAAGGCGCTCTTCAGCCGGCGCTGCGCCTCGGCTTCGGTCTTGCAGTGCGCACAGGTGGCGAGATGGGCCAGCACGCGGTCTCTGCGGTCATGGGACAGCTCGCCGTCCACCAGGGCGGCGAGGCTCTCTCCCAGATGACGGTCCGGGCCGGACTCGGGGGCAGCGGTCACTCCATCGCGCCTTCCGTCGCTCCCGAGGCTCCGGGGGCCGCGGCGAGAACCGGATCGGGCGCGGACTCCCGCGCGGCGCGCTCCCCCGGCGAGCGGTGGCGCAGCGCCTTGCGCAGATGGGACCGGCCCCGGTGGATACGACTGCGGACCGTGCCCAGCTTGACGCCGAGGGTGGTGGCGATCTCCTCGTAGCTCAGCCCCTCGATATCGCACAGCACCACGGCGGCGCGGAAGTCGGGGGCGAGCGTGTCCAGCGCCTGCTGCACATCGGCGTCGAAGTGGGTGTCGTTGAAGTGCTGTTGGGGCGTGGGCTCCCGGCTGGGCAGCCGGTCGGCCGCGTCGTCGCCGAGGGCGTCGAACCTGATGCGCTGCTTGCGGCGCACCGAGTCCAGGAAGAGGTTGGTGGTGATGCGGTGCAGCCAGCCCTCGAAGGTGCCGGGGGTGTAGGTGGACAGCGAGCGGAAGACCCGGACGAAGACCTCCTGGGTGAGGTCCTCGGCGTCGTGCTGGTTGCCCGTGAGCCGGTAGGCCAGGCGGTAGACCCGAGCGCTGTGGGTGCTGACGATCTCCTCCCAGCTGGGGGGAGCCCACCCCTGGCTGTCAGCGCCCGTGCTGAAGGTGGCCACGGCGTTGGTGGTGCCGTCGGCGGTCTCGGTGGTGCTGTGCACTCGGTCGCTGTCAGCGTTGTCTGTCACGGAATTCGGCCCGCCGAAGGACCACCGGAAGCGCGCGAACACTCCCTGGCCGGTGGACGCGGCCGCACCTCCCCTGTCGGCTCTGGTGGTGTCCAGTGGAGCCCCTACCATAGCCACCTCGCCCGTTAGCTCCGGATAAGCATTTTTGGCCTGCTTTTCCGTGGAGCCCCCGGACGACCGCCCGGAGGACCGTGTGTCCACAGACCAACTGCCCTGACCAACGTCAGAGGCGGGCATCCCGTTCCCCGCCGAAGTCGATACAGTCAAGGCGCGTGACAGACGGGGACAGGAGAGGGCCATTACCGGCAACCGGCTGACGAGCTGGGCGTTCGCCGAGGCGTATGGCGCACCGGACGCCGAAAGCGCCGAGGGCACGGCGTTGGCCTGGGCCCGTGAGCGGGCGCTGGAGGCCGGGGTGCGCGCGGTCTCCCCCGGCACGGGCGACGCCCTGCGGCTGCTGGCCATGGTCTCGGGTGCGCGGGCGGTGGTCGAGATCGGCACCGGCACCGGGGTCTCCGGCATCCATCTGCTGACCGGGATGCGTCCGGAGGCGGTGCTCACCACGGTGGACACCGAGCCCGACCGGCAGCAGTTCGCCCGGCAGGCGTTCCGGCTGGCCGGCTTCCCCGCCAACCGCACCAGGATCATCCCGGGGCACGCCCTCGATGTGCTGCCCCGGCTCACCGACGGCGGCTACGACCTGGTGTTCTGCGACGGGGACCGCCTTGAGTACCTGGACTATCTCGCAGAATCGTTGCGGCTGCTGCGCTCCGGCGGACTGGTCTGTTTCGCCGGGGTCTTCGCCGGCGGGCGCACCGTGGACTCGGCGGCGCAGCCGACCGAGGTGCGCCGGCTGCGGGAGTTGCTGCGCGCCGTCCGGGAGAGCGAGCGGCTGGCCCCCGCGCTGCTGCCGGTCGGCGACGGGCTGCTGTGCGCCGCCCGCCGCTGAGCCGCGTGAAGTTTTCACGAAGGTTCCGCGCGCCCGGGCGAGGCGCACGACAAACGGCGCCGCCCCGGAGACATGCTCCGGGGCGGCGCCACAGGATCAACGCGGAACGGCGCGGCGTCAGCCGGTTACCTTCTTCAGCTCCTCGTCGAGTGCGACCGCCTCGTCAGGGGTCAGCTCGACAACGAGTCGGCCACCGCCTTCGAGCGGAACGCGCATGATGATGCCCCGCCCCTCCTTGGTCACCTCAAGCGGACCATCGCCCGTCCGCGGCTTCATGGCCGCCATGCTCGTTCCCCTTCCTGAACCAGCTCGTCGCAGCCGATGACGCGAGCGCCGTCGGCGTCGAACACATTGCTTGACTTCATTATCCCGCATGAATGGGTCCCATGACCAACATTGGGCGGTCTCCCTTCGGCAACGCAAACACGCAAAACCACTCAATTCGGCAATCGCCCGCTCCGGCAGGGTTCTCCCGAGGTGTTCCGCCCGTCATGCTGAGCGGCATGACGGAGACGGTGCTCTACGAGGTGACCGAGAGTCTGGCGACTGTCACACTGAATCGCCCCGAGGCGATGAATGCCCTCAATCACGAGACCAAGGAGGCGCTGCGCGACAGGCTCACCGAGGCGGCGGCGGATTCGCGGGTGCGGGCGGTTCTGCTCGCGGCAAACGGGCGCGCCTTCTGTGTCGGACAGGACCTCAGGGAACACGCGGCGGCGCTCGACGCCGAGGGCGACCCACTGGCCACCGTCGACGCGCACTACTCGCCGATCGCGCGGACGCTCATCGAAATGCGGAAACCCGTGGTGGCCGCGGTCAACGGAGTGGCGGCGGGCGCCGGTTTCGGTTTCGCGCTGGCCGCCGACTACCGGGTGATGGCGATGGGTGCCTCTTTTCACACCGCATTCGCGGGAATCGGCCTCGCCGCCGACTCCGGGCTCTCCTGGACGCTGCCGCGCGCCGTGGGCCGGGCGCGGGCGACGGAGCTGCTGCTCTTCCCCCGGGCGGTGGACGCGGCCGAGGCCGAACAGCTCGGCCTGGCGCAACGGGTGGTGCCCGGCGAGGAGTTGGCGGCGAGCGCGCGCGGCATCGCGGTGGCGCTGTCCCGGGGGCCGACGCTCGCCCATGCGGCGATCAAGGAGGCGCTGGACTTCACGGCCGAACACGATCTGGCGGCCAGCCTGGCGAAGGAGGCCGAACTGCAGTCGGCGCTCGGCGCCAGCCGGGACCACCGCGCCGCCGTCGCCGCCTTCCTCGCCAAGCGGCAGCCCACCTTCGAGGGCGGCTGAACCGGCACCGCGTCGGTCAGGGCCCGGGATCGGGGCCCTGGGTCGGCTGGGGGGCGGATCTGGCCCGGGCGAGGGCCTGTTGCAGATCGGCGATCCTGGCGTCGCGTTCGGCCAGCTCGGCGGCGAGCCGGTCGAGGACGTCGTCCACCTCGACCATGCGGTAGCCGCGCGGGGCGACCGGGAGGCGGACCCGCACCACATCGGCCGGCGCCACCGGCCGGTCGAGCGGCAGCGGATCGGCCGGCCGGTCCGGATCGGCGTCCCGCAGCCCGCCGGTGGCCGGCGCGCCCGTGCCGTCGCCGCTGCTGAGCACCGCCAGCGTCACCGCCGCGATCACCACGACCATCGCGACCATCAAGAACCAGAACACCGTGATCTCCCCTGTGAGTGCCTCCCTACGGAGTCTCCCATGGGGCACTGACAGCGCGGGCCGGGTAGGTTCGGAGGTCGGGCACCCGCGGGAAGGACCCCTGGGGCGCCGAGCCGGGAGACCCGGAACGAGGGAGAGCTGAGCCGCATGTTGCGCCTGGGGAAGCGGGAGTTCGCCGCCGAAGAGCCGGTGATCATGGCGATCGTCAACCGGACGCCCGACTCCTTCTACGACCAGGGCGCCACCTTCCAGGAGCGAGCCGCCCTTGAGCGGGTCGACCGCGCGGTGGACGAGGGCGCGGCGATCATCGACATCGGCGGGGTCAAGGCGGGTCCGGGCGCCGAGGTGGACGCGGCGGAGGAGATCCGCCGCACCGCGGGCTTCGTCGCCGAGGTGCGGAGCCGGCATCCCGACGTGGTGATCAGCGTGGACACCTGGCGGCACGAGGTGGCGGACGCCGCCTGCGCCGCCGGCGCCGATCTGCTCAACGACGCCTGGGGCGGCGTCGATCCGAAGCTGGCCGAGGTCGCCGCCCGGCACGGCGTCGGGCTGGTCTGCACGCATGCGGGCGGCGCCCGGCCGCGTACCCGTCCGCACCGGGTGCGGTACGACGACGTGTTGGCGGACATCCTGCGGGTCACCGTCGGCCTGGCGGAGCGCGCGGTGGCGCTCGGGGTGCGCCGGGACGGGGTGCTGATCGATCCCGGGCACGACTTCGGGAAGTCGACGCGCCACTCCCTGGAGGCCACCAGGCGGCTGGACGAGATGACGGCCACCGGGTGGCCGGTGCTGGTCTCGCTCTCCAACAAGGACTTCGTCGGGGAGACGCTGGATCGGCCGGTCAAGGAGCGGCTGATCGGCACCCTGGCGACCACCGCGATCTCGGCCTGGCTCGGCGCCCGGGTCTACCGGGTGCACGAGGTGGCCGAGACCCGGCAGGTGCTGGAGATGGTGGCCTCGATCGCCGGCCACCGGCCGCCGGCGGTGGCCAGACGCGGTCTCGCCTGATCACAAGCGAAACCCCACGCGATCACACGCGCCCCCAAGCGACCCCAAACGACCCGAACGACCCCGAACGGCCCCGAACGACCCCGAACGGCCCCAACCGACAACGTCAGGCCGCCCGGTCGGGTGGGCTCAGGGGTTGGTGACCAGGCTGATGGCCTCCGCCACGTCGTCGGTGATCCGGAACAGCTCCCCGTCGCGCTCGGACGCCTTGCCCTGGGCGATCACGGTGTCCCGGAGCCAGTCGGCGAGGCCGCCCCAGTAGGCCGAGCCGAAGAGGACGATCGGGAAGCGGGTCACCTTCTGGGTCTGGACCAGGGTCAGCGCCTCGAACAGCTCGTCCATGGTGCCAAGGCCGCCGGGCAGCACCAGGAAGCCCTGCGCGTACTTGACGAACATCGTCTTGCGGACGAAGAAGTAGCGGAAGTTGATCCCGATGTCCACATAGGGGTTGAGGCCCTGTTCGAAGGGCAGCTCGATGCCCAGGCCGACGGAGACCCCGCCGGCCTCGCTGGCGCCCAGGTTGGCCGCCTCCATCGCGCCCGGGCCGCCACCGGTGATCACCGCGAAGCCCTCCTCGACCAGGCCCTGCCCGATCTGCCGCGCGGTCTCGTACTCGGGCGCCCCCGGCCTGGTCCTGGCCGATCCGAAGACGCAGACGGCCGGGCCGAGTTCGGCGAGCGCGCCGAAGCCCTCCACGAACTCGGACTGGATGCGCAGCACCCGCCAGGGGTCCTGGTGGACCCAGTCCGACGGCCCCCTGGAGTCCAGCAGCCGCTGGTCGGCGGTGCCGACCGTCACCTGGGCCCGTCGGCGGACCACCGGGCCGAGCCGCTGCTCGGGCGGCTCGTCGACGGCCGAACGCCGCTGGTCTCCCGGGTCCCCACCCGTGGTCTCCGCGCTGCTGCTCATGGCGCGCTCCTCACCTGTCGTCGCTGTTGGTGCGTTGTGCGTTGCGTTGCCCGCGTGGCCTGTGTGACGTGCATGGCCTGTGTGGCCCGCGGGTGCTCGGGTTGTGCGCGCCGGCCGCGCGCGGGCGGCGGTCAGCCGCCGGTCAACCAGGCGCGCAGCCGCTCCTCGCAGGCCAACACGGCCTCGGTGGCGACGCGTTCGTCCTGGCGGTGGGCGAGGTTGGGATCGCCGGGCCCGTAGTTGACGGCGGGCACGCCGAGGGCGCTGAACCGGGAGACGTCCGTCCAGCCGAACTTGGGCATCGGTCGGCCGCCGACGGCGTCCACGAAGGCGCGGGCGGCGGGGTGCGAGAGTCCCGGCAGCGCGCCGGGCGAATGGTCGTCGACCACGAACTCCGCGATGCCGCAGCCGTCGAAGACCTCCCGCACATGGGCGAGCGCCCGCTCCTCGTCCAGGTCGGGGGCGTAGCGGTAGTTGACGGTGACCACGCAGGAGTCCGGGATCACGTTGCCGGCGACACCGCCCTCGATCCGGACGGCGTTCAGGCCCTCGCGGTACTCCAGGCCGTCGATCTCCACCCGCCGGGGGGCGTACTCGGCGAGCCTGGTCAGCACCGGCGCGGCGGCGTGGACGGCGTTGACGCCCATCCAGGAGCGCGCCGAGTGGGAACGTTGGCCGGGCAGCCGCAGCAGGACCCGCAGGGTGCCCTGACAGCCGCCCTCGACCTGCCCGTTGGACGGTTCGAGCAGCACCGCGAAGTCCCCGGCGAGCCAGTCGGGGTGGGCGCCGGCCAGCCGGCCGAGGCCGTTGCGCTCCGCCTCGACCTCCTCGTTGTCGTAGAAGACGAAGGTCAGATCGCGGTTGGGCCGGGGCAGGGTGGCGGCGAGGCGCAGTTGGACCGCGACGCCCGACTTCATGTCGCAGGTGCCCAGGCCCCAGAGCACGCCGTCGTCGTCGAGCCGGGACGGCAGGTTGTCGGCGACCGGCACGGTGTCCAGATGGCCGGCGAGCACGACCCGTTCGGCCAGGCCCAGCTCGGTGCGGGCCACCACGTTGTCGCCGAACCGGTCGACGCGCAGCCAGGGCACGGCGTCCAGCGCCTCGGCGACCGCGTCGGCCAGCGGGCCCTCGGTGCCGCTCACCGACGGGATGTCGACCAGCCGCGCGGTGAGCGCGGCGGCGTCGAGCCGCAGGTCGAGGCGCGGGGCTTGGGCCGTCCCCGGCGGGGGGACGAGGTCGCTGGGGGTGGCTGCCGGTCGTTCCATGGGGGTCACGGTACCCGCGTGGCTTGTGGGACTCGACGCAGCCGTTACCCTCGTCGGGTGCCCGAACGGACGAGCGCCACACCGCGACGACGGCGCCTGGCGCGTGGCGCCGGGGCCACCCTGGTGCTGCTGGGAGTTGGCGGCTATGTCGCCCTCCAGTACGAGTCGGGTTCCCGAAGTGAGCCGCACTGCGCGGTCCGTGGCGCCGAGGACGACGAGGCACGCCATACGCTCACCCCGGTCCAGGCGGCCAACGCCGCGACCATCGCCGCCGTCGGCACCGCGCGCGAGCTACCGGAGCGGGCGGTGACGATAGCGATCGCCACCGCGATGCAGGAGTCCAGCCTGCGCAACATCGACTACGGGGACCGGGACTCGCTGGGCCTCTTCCAGCAGCGTCCCTCGATGGGCTGGGGCACCCCCGAGCAGGTCACCGACCCGGTGTACGCGTCGGCCGCGTTCTACGACGTGTTGCTCGAGGTCCCCGACTATCTGACGCTGCCGCTGACGGTCGCGGCGCAGGAGGTGCAGCGCAGCGCGCACCCCGACGAGTACGCCAAGCACGAGACCAACGCGACGCTGCTCTCCGGGGCGCTGACCGGGCGGGTGGCGGCCGGGCTCAACTGCACCACGGGCAACGACCGGGTCGCGGGGGACGCCGCCGAGCTGGAGCGGCTGCTGGTCCGCGACTTCGGCGCCGAGCTGGTGGTGGAGCGGGTCGGCGACGCGGAGGAGGACGAGCTGTGGCTGCCGGTGCCGGACGGCGACTCGGCCGAGCCGGGGTGGCGGATCGCGCACTGGTCGGTGGCCAGGGCGGCGGAGTTGGGCATCGAACGGATCGCCTGGGACGGGCAGGTCTGGGAGTCGGCGCGGTCCGACGACGGCTGGCGCCCGATACCGGGGGATTCCGCCGAGGCCGGGGATTCCGCGGCCAATTCCCCGTCGGGCGTGCGGCTTTCGCTTTTCCCCGCTCTCTGACATCCGCCCCGGCGCGCCGGGGGGTCCGACGGCGCGTGAACGGTTGGCGAACGCGACGAGCCCTTGAGAGGCAGCGGCTTCGCATTCCATGGCGCCGATCCGTCAACTCCGAACGTCGGACCGTGTTTTTTCCGGTGTGCGCACGGGATTCTTCGCGAATCTCCTCTCCACGCCCTTGACTTGTCCCCGGCTTGTCCTTACCCGGCCCTTGCCAAAGCGCCGTTCCTCCCCCGATACGTTGAATCGATCGGTTGACAGGAAGTCAAATACCGTGAGAACAGTCGGGGTTGTGTCTTTTTTCGACGGACGTCCACTCGGCCGTACGGCGCATTACGCATTCTTTACCCGTCACGACCGCAACCGATCGCCGACGACGGACGATAGGCACGGCGTCCACGGGGGCCCGTTCGCCCCCGCCACGCCCGCGGCCGTGAAGCGCCTTCGCGCGCGCCCGGCCGGCAAAGGAGATTCCCCATGTCGCATCCCGCACGTCACACCCTGGCCAGGGTCGCCCTCTGCTGCGCCGCCGGCGCCGCGAGCCTGCTGGGCACGGCGGCCACGGCCCAGGCCGCCGACAGCCGGCCGGCCGCGAGCAGCGGCGACACGGATGTGCTCGCCGACACGGTGAACGGCGTCGGCCGGGCCGCCGTCGGCGTGGTGAACGAGGCCGGCGCCGATGTGGCGCCCCGGCTCTCCGAAGGTGGCCGGGCCCTCGCCGCCCTGACCACCCGCTGACCCCGACGCCGGGCACGGTCGTCGACCGTGCCCGGCGTCGTCGAGGAGACGTACGGCGGTTTCAGGAGAGGCGGGCCACCGCGGCGGCGACGCGTTCGTCGGTGGCGGTGAAGGCCACCCGCACAAAGCGCTCGCCCGCCGGGCCGTAGAAGTCCCCCGGGGCGACCAGGATGCCCAGCTTGCTCAGCTCGGCCACCGTGTCCCAGCAGGGCTCCTGCCGGGTCGCCCACAGATAGAGCGACGCCTCGCTGTGTTCGATGGTGAAGCCACGGCCGAGCAGCGCCTCGCGGAGCGCGGCCCGCCTGGCCGCGTACCGGGCCCGCTGCTCGACGACATGCTCGTCGTCGCCGAACGCCGCCACCATCGCCGCCTGCACCGGGGCCGGAAGCATCATCCCGGCGTGCTTGCGGACGGCCAGCAGCTCGCCCAGCACCGCCGGATCGCCGGCCAGGAACGCCGCCCGATAGCCGGCCAGATTGGACCGCTTGGAGAGCGAGTGCACGGCGACCAGGCCCTGATGGCTGTCGCCACACACCTCGGGGTGCAGCACCGAGACGGGCTCGGCCTCCCAGCCCAGCTCCAGATAGCACTCGTCGCTGACCACCAGCACGCCGTGCGCGCGCGCCCAGTCCACGACGGCGCGCAGCTCGGCGACGCCCAGCACCCGTCCGGTGGGGTTGGCCGGGGAGTTGAGCCAGAGCAGCCGCAGCCCGGCGGGATCCAGCGCGGTGGGCGACCCCCGGTAGGGAACGGGCTCCACCCCGGCCAGCCGCGCACCGACCTCGTAGGTCGGATACGCCGGCTCGGGGAACGCCACCCGGTCCCCGGCGGCGAGGCCGAGTTGCGCGGGCAACGACGCCACCAGCTCCTTGGAGCCGATGACCGGCAGCACGCCTCGGTGCCCGAGGCCGACCGCGCCGGTGCGGCGGGCGCACCAGTCGACCAGCGCGTCCCGCAGCCGGGGCGTGCCCCAGACGGTGGGGTAGCCGGGGCTGTCGGCGGCCTCGGCCAACGCCCGCCGGATCAGCTCGGGAACGGGATCGACCGGGGTGCCGACCGAGAGATCCACGATCCCGTCCGGGTGCGCCGCGGCGGTCGCCTTGTAGGGCTCAAGGCGGTCCCAGGGGAACACCGGAAGTCGGGGGGAGACGGCGGGCGACACGGATGGATCTCCTAGATCGTGCGAGATCGGGTGCTCAGGGTGACATGGGGCCCCGGGCGCTCACCCGAGGCCACGCCTCACTCGTCGTGGCTCTGCGGCGGCAGCGCGCCGACCAGCGGGTGGTCCCGCTCGATCAGACCCAACTTGCTGGCGCCGCCGGGGGAACCCAGCTCGTCGAAGAACTCGACGTTGGCCTTGTAGTAGTCCTTCCACTCCTCCGGGACGTCGTCCTCGTAGAAGATGGCCTCGACCGGGCAGACGGGCTCGCAGGCACCGCAGTCCACGCACTCGTCGGGGTGGATATAGAGAGCGCGCTGCCCCTCGTAGATGCAATCGACGGGGCATTCCTCGATGCATGCCTTGTCCTTGAGATCGACACAAGGCTCGGCGATCACATAGGTCACGCTGTCAGTCCTCCTCGTTGGGGCGGCGGTCCGCCGGGCGCACATGGCGCGGTGCCGCTGATGCTCGGCACCTAGTATCGCCGGTTGAGGCCCATGCGCACACCTGAGGGGTTGGCTCACACGATGGAATTCCCGGTCGGGGCTCGGCTCGAAGTCCGTATCACCCCCGCTGACGTGGGGAAACGCGTCTCGATTCGGACGCTTGCGGAGCCTGACGGCCGTTCCGGGCGATTCACGGACACCCTGGGCGTGCTCACCGCGTGGAGATCCGGTGTGCTTTACGTCACACACCGAACGGGGCGCTCGGTACGGCTGTCGGAGTCCGCGCTGGTCGCCGGAAAGGTGGTGCCCCCGACGCCGGCCAGACGTCGCGGGATACCGGCGGCCGGGGTGCGCGAGTTGGTCGCCGTCGCCGCCAGGAGCTGGCCGGCGCCGGAGACCGAACGACAAGGCGACTGGCTGCTGCGGGCCGGCGCCGGCTGGACCAGGCGGGCCAACTCGGCGGTGCCGCTGGGCCCGGACGCGCCGGACCTGGAGCGGCTGTGCGCCTGGTACCGGGACCGCGGTCTGCCGCCCCGCGTCCAACTGACCACGGGCGGCGCCGACGCCGACGAGGCGCTGGTGGCGCGGCTGGCGGAACGGGGGTGGCACGGCGACGCGTTCACCGCGCTGCGGGTCGGCGCGCTGGCGCCGCTGGCGGACCGGGAGCCCGATCCCCGGGTGCGTGTCGGCCGGGAGCTGACCGACGAGTGGCTGGCCGCGAACCCGTCGGCGCTGCGCGATCGGGACACGGCCCGCCGGGTGTTGGGCGCCGGCCCCTCCGTCTGGTTCGCGCTGGTGCCGGCCGGGGCCGGCGAACCGCCGGCGGCCGTGGGGCGCTGTGTGGTGGACGGCCGCTGGGCCGGCTTCGCCGCGATCGAGGTGGCGCCCGAACACCGCCGCCGGGGGCTGGCCACCGCGCTGATGGCGGAACTCGCCCGCGCCGCCCTGGCCGAGGGCGCCTCGGCGGCCTATCTCCAGGTGACGCACGACAACCGGGCGGCCGCCGCGCTCTACGACCGTCTCGGCTTCGCCGAGCACCACCACTACCACTACCGGACCGCCCCCGACGCCTGACCGGGCCCCGCGGCCCCGGACCCGACGACGAACGAGGCGACGCCCACCCGGGGAAGGGTGGACGCCGCCTCGTCGTGCGAGAGGTGCGGGAGGCGCGAGCGGAACGTCAGCCGAAGGTGGCGCCCTCGACCTCGGCGACCCGCCGATCCGGGCCGTTGTCGACCACGGCGGTCTCGCGCAGCGCCGGGATCAGCGCCGCCGCCGCGTGCTCAGGGGTCATCTCCACCAGACCGCTGCCGGCGTCGATCATCACCCCGTTGAATGTGTCGCCGTACACCAGGGCCAACTCGTCGGTGTCGATCACCGGTTGGAGATTGCCCTGGTCGCTGGGCTCCATGCTGAGCACCCGGGTCAACGTGTCCGGACTCATGGGCAGTTCGATGCCGGCGGCGGAGAGCCAGACCCAGCCGGACATCGCCGGCTCGCCGAACTCCTCCAGCGCCTGCGCCACCTGCTCCTCGCCGACCAGCGGCTCCTGCGTGGTGACGGGCAGTTCGACGACGGAGTCGCCGCCGCCGGCCGCCCGCTCCCGGAACGCCGCCTCCACGGCGTCGGCCGCGCCCTGCGGGTCGATGGCCGAACCGGCCTGCCCCGCACGGCCGATGGCCTGACCGTTCTCGAAGACGACGGTGCCGTCGACCGGCCCGTTGCCGCCGGCCCCCGTGGTCAGGTCGGCGAGCGCCACCGTCAACTTCTCGCGGTCCACGGAGAAGACCGCCTCGACCTCGGTTGAGGAGCCGAAGAGCGAACCGATGACGGCGACCGGACTGTAGTCCGTGCCCGAGGCGGCGCGCGCGGTGGCCTCGGTGTCCACGGCGAGACCGGCCACGCTGGGCTTCAACTCGACCTCCTGGCCGTCGACCAGCAGGATCAGCGGATCGTTGTTGGCCGCGTCCAGCCGCGACTCCAGCTGGCTCTGCGCCTCCTGGGTGCTCATCCCGCCGATGTCCACGCCCAGCACCGTGGTGCCCTTGGAGACGTCCTCCGGGTTGAGGAAGAGCCCCGCGCCATAGGCGACGACGCCCAGGCCGACCACGGCGACGGCCAGCAGCTTCAGCTTGGACCTGCCGCGCGGGGCGGCCTTGGCCGCCTTCGGCTCGGCCGGGGGCCGCTCGCCCTCGGCGCCCGGCTCGGGGCGCGGCCCCGGCGGCGGGACGGCCGGCCCCGCGCCGGATGCGGCCGGATCGCCGCCGGCCGCGAACGGGCTGGGCAGCGTGCCGGTGGCGGCGAGATCGCTCTCGCTGCCCAGGCCCTTGGGCGGCGCGGGCGGGAACGGACCGCCGAGGTCCATCGTGGTGCCCGCGGGGTCGTCGACGAGCGGCGGATGCCCCGCGACCTGCGGATGCCCGGCGCCCTGCGGGGGAATGCCCCCGGGCCGGGGCGCCGGCGCGTCCGGCGGAAGCCCCTGCGGGGTGACGGCCTGCTGCGGCGCCGGTGGCACCGACATGGTGCCGGGCGCGGGTCCTGTGGTCGGCCCGACGGGCCGGGGCGGCAGCGGGCCCTGCGGGGTGACCGCCGGCGGCACGTCGCCCTGCGACTCGGGCGAGCCGGCGAACCAGGCCGGGGGGGCGGACTGTTGGTGCACTCCCGGCATGCCGTCCGGCGGCGTGTCCGCGACATGCGGATGCCCGCCGGGCGGGGTGGCGGGTCCTTCGTCGGACGGCGACTCCTGGCGGCCCCGCGCGTCGACCTGGGGCATGGCCCCGGTCGCCGGCGGCTTGCGCGGCTCGAACCAGGAACTCGTCTTCTTGCCCGGATCGCCGGCGCCGCCGGCCGTCGGCGCCTGGGCGCCCTGGGCGGGGCGGCCGGCCGCGTCGGCGCGGGGTCCGGAGGCCGACTTCTTCCGGGTCGGCAGGGGCGGGGGCGGAGCGGAGCGCACCGCCTCCTCGTCCACGGTCTCCCGCACCACGATCGGGGGAATAGGCCGGGAACCTGGGATGTTGATCCGCGCGCGGGTCGTCATCGTGGTCTCGGTCTTCTTCTCCTCCGCCGGCGGAGTCCCCGGACGGGCCTCTCCGTCCCCCTCGTTGCGGTGGGGGTCACCCCATCCCCGGGGGTTGGGCGGATTGTCAGTTTCACGACTCAAGGCAGGATCTCCCGGTTGGGCTTCACCAGCCGGCCCGGACACTACCGGGGACGGCGGCTGGCCCCACGATACTGGGGTCGGACAGTCGCCACGCCCTCACCACAGGATTGGCACATCCGTACCCGTGCCCGACATCCTTCGCCGACGCGCCCGTTACCTGGGGGAACGTGTCTCGGGCACGGCGAACATGGGGCGTTCGGTGGGGGCCAGGGTGGCGCAGAGCACGGCGATGGTCATACCGCCGAGCAGATAGAGGTAGCTTGACGCGCCGGCGGCGTAGACGAAGTCCCCCTGGGGGCGGCTGACGGTGAGCAGCAGCACCGCCAGCATCCAGCCGCCGGCGGGGGCGGCGGCCCCGATCCGGGTGCGGGTGAGCAGCGCGCCGCCCCAGAACAGCCCGCCGCAGCCGGCCAGGGCGAGGAGCGCGCCCAGCGGGAACCAGCCGCCCTGCACCAGCGAGCCGGCGATGCCGGCCACCAGACCGAGCAGGCCGAGGCCCAGATAGCCGGCGATCCTCATCGTGACGCTCCCTGGTCGAGTCCGGCGAAGATGTCGTCCCGGGCGTCGGGCGGCGGGGGTTGGCCCGCGCCGAGACGGAAGTACTCCGTATCCCAGAGGGGTTGGGCCAGCCCGTTGGAGAGCGCGAAGGTGTCGCCCGCGACCTCGATCTGGGTGGCGTGGGCCGCCATCGCGGCCTGTTTGGCCGCATAGGCGGCGGGCGTGCCGCGCACCGAGACGGCCACCGAGGCGTCGTCGGTCACACCGGGGAGGTCGCGGACGTCGGCCACGCCCGCGAAGGGTCCGGGGCCTTCGGCGCGCAGCCGGGCCGTTCCGGCCTCGGCCTCGCCGGCCGGCAGGCAGTTCCACAGCACCCGGGCCACCCGGTGGCGGTCGGCGGCGCGTTGGACGGCGCGCATGGCGACGCGGTGGGCCTGGATATGGTCCGGGTGGCCGTAGCCGCCGCCGGGGTCGTAGGTGATCAGCACGTCGGGGCGGGTCTCGACGACGATGTCGGCGAGGGCGTCGGCCGCCTCGTCGAGGTCGGCCTGCCAGAAGGCGTCGGGGCGGTCGTTGCCGGCCAGGCCCATCATGCCGGAGTCCCGGTAGCGTCCGGGGCCGCCGAGCAGTCGGTGGTCGGTGACGCCGAGGGCGGCCATCGCGGCCGCCAACTCGCCGGCCCGGTAACCGCCGAGGGTGTCGTCGCGGTCGGCGACGAGATGCCCGAGCGAGGGCGGGATGACCTCCCCCTCCTCGCCCAGGGTGCAGGTGACCAGGGTGACCCTGGCGCCCGCCGCGACGCAGGCGGCCATGGTCACGCCGTTGGTGATCGTTTCGTCGTCGGGGTGCGCGTGCACCAGCAGCACGCCGGGCTGACCGGAACTCATGGGGGGCAGCCTACGTTCCCCCTACGGGCCCAGGGGCCGCTCAGAAGCTGAGTGAGTTGATCATGTCGGCGACGCCGCTGCTGAAGTTGTCGATGGTCGGGGCCATGTTGGAGCTGGCGAGGTAGAAGCCGAGAAGCACGCAGACCACCGCGTGCAACACCTTCAGCCCCGCTCGCCTGACCAGCAGAACGACAATGACCAGAAGCAGCAACACCGCTGAGACGGAGAGCGCCACCCGAGATCACCTCCATGGAATCGTGCCTGGTTCAGGGCACGGTGAGACGGCGCGTCCCCCGTCGTCAGGAGGACACGCCTTCTCGCCATGCGCCACGGATCATAACGTTCCGTGGCCCTCGCATGGCGCGGAGCACAGGAGCAGACCAGGGGCGCACGCCCCCCGCTCACCCCGTCGGAACGCCGCCCCGCTCCGGGAAGTGGCAGGCGGTCAGGTGCCCTTGGGCGTCGCCGTCCAGCCGGACCAGCGGCGGTTCCTCGCTGGCGCAGCGGTCCTGGGCCTTCCAGCAACGGGTGCGGAAGCGGCAGCCCGAGGGCGGGGCCATGGGCGAGGGGACGTCCCCCTCAAGGCGGATGCGCTCCCGTCCGGGACCCGGGGTCGCGGAAACCTGGGGTTCGGTCGCGTCGCCCGCCTCGGTCGGTGGCGGGTCGTCGGCCGGTGCCACCTCGGCCTCGGGCACGGCGGAGAGCAGCGCGTGGGTGTAGGGGTGGCGGGGGCGTTCGTAGATCGCCTCGCGGTCCCCGACCTCCACGATCTTGCCCAGGTACATCACCGCGACCCGCTGGGAGAAGTGCCGGACGACGGCCAGGTCGTGGGCGATGAAGAGGAACGCGATCCCGTGCTCGCGCTGCACCCGCCGCAGCAGGTTGATCACCTGGGCCTGGATGGAGACGTCCAGCGCCGAGACCGGCTCGTCGGCGACGATCAGCTTGGGTTCCAGCGCCAACGCCCTGGCCACGCCGATCCGTTGCCGCTGGCCGCCGGAGAACTCGTGCGGGAAGCGGTTGTAGTGCTCGGGGTTGAGGCCGACCGTCTCCAGCAGCTCGCGGACCCTGGCCTCCCGGCCGCCGGGCGGGTGCACGCCGTTGACCTCCAGCGGGGAGCCCACGATGGAGCCCACGGTCTGCCGGGGGTTGAGCGACGAGTAGGGGTCCTGGAAGATCATCTGGATCTCGGACCTGACGGGGGCCAGTTCGCGTCGGCCGGCCCGGGTGATGTCCCGGTCGCGGTAGACGATCCGGCCGGCGGTCGGCTCCAGCAGCCGGGCCAACAGCCGTCCGGTGGTGGACTTCCCGCAGCCCGACTCCCCGACGAGGCCGAGGCTCTCCCCGGCGTGCACGGTGAAGTCGAGGCCGTCGACGGCCCGGACGGCGCCGACCGTCCGTTTGAAGGGGAAGCCGCCCTTGACCGGGAAGTGCTTGGTCAGCCCCTCGACGGTCATCAGGGCGTCCCCGGGGGGCGCTTCGCGCTCTTCCCTGGATGTGCTGACGGTGCTCATGGATGGTTGTCCTCTGCCTCATGCCTCACGCTGGCTGCGGCCGGCCGGTGCCGCCCGGGGGTGGTGCGCTGCCGGGCTCAGGCGAGCTCGGGCCGGATCCGTTCGCGGTAGAGCGTCCGTTGCTGCTCGTCGGTGAGATGGCAGGCGGCGCCGCGTCCCTCCGGCAGCGCCGGACGTTCGCCGGCGCAACGCCCGTCGGCCACCTCGGCCACGAAACGGCAGCGCGGTTCGAACGGGCAGCCGGGCGGCGGGGAGAGCAGGCTGGGCGGGGTGCCGGCGATCGGCACCAGTTCCTTCTCCACATCGGTGGTCAGCCGCGGCATGGAGGTGAGCAGGCCCCAGGTGTAGGGGTGTCGGGGCGCGGACAGCACCTCCCGCACGGTGCCGCGCTCCACCGCGCGGCCCGCGTACATCACCAGCACATCGTCGGCGACGCCGGCGATCACGCCCAGATCGTGGGTGATCATGATGATCGCCGAGCCGAACTCCTGTTGGAGTTCCATCAGCAGGTCCAGGATCTGGGCCTGCACGGTGACGTCGAGCGCGGTGGTCGGCTCGTCGGCGATCAGCAGGTCGGGGTCGCAGATCAGGGCCATGGCGATCATCACCCGCTGGCGCATCCCGCCGGAGAACTGGTGCGGGTAGTCGTCCACCCGGCGGGCCGGGTTGGGGATGCCCACCTTGCCCAGCATCTCGATGGCCCGCGCCCTGGCCGCCCGGCGGGAGGCGCCCCGGTGCTTGCGGTACGGCTCCCCGATCTGGCGGCCGACGGTGTAGTAGGGCGAGAGCGCGGTGAGCGGGTCCTGGAAGATCATGGCCGCGGTGTTGCCGCGCAGCCGTTCCAGACGCCGCTCGGGCGCCGTCGTCAACTCCTCGCCGTCCAGGGTGATCCGGCCCGAGATGGCGGTGGTGGACTGGCCGTGCAGGCCCAGTACGGCCTGGGTGGCCACGGACTTGCCGGAGCCCGATTCGCCGACGATGCCGAGGGTCCGGCCGCGCTCGACCTCGAAGGAGAGCCCGTCGACGGCCTTGACCACGCCGTCCTCGGTCGTGAAGTGCACCCGCAGATCGTCCACGGTCAGAAAGGGGCTGGTCTCCAAGCCGGTTGCGGAGCCGGTTTCCGAGCCGGTTGTTGAGCCGGTAGCAGTCATGTTCAAGCACTCCTAGGCCAGCCGCACACGCGGGTCGATCAGCGCGTAACAGGCATCCACCAGGATGTTGAACAGCACGATCATCAGCGCGGCGAAGAGCATCACGCCCATCAGCATGGGCAGGTTGGACTCGGTCACGGAGTTCACGGCGAGTCTGCCGAGCCCCGGCAGGTTGAAGGTGAACTCGGTGATCATGGCGCCGCCGAACAGCGAGCCGAGGTCGATGCCGAAGATGGTGACGATCGGGATCAACGAGCCGCGCCAGGCGTAGCGGAAGAACACCGTCGGCCGGGACATGCCCTTGGCCTTGGCCGCGCGGACATGGTCCTCGCGCAGCTGCTCGATCAGGGCCGCCCTGGACATCCTGGTGTAGTTGGCGGTGAAGATGGTGGCGAGCACCAGCCAGGGCAGCAGCAACCCGTTGAACCAGCCCATCGGATCGTCGGTGAGCGGCACGTACTTGGGTTGGCTGAGGATCTGGGTGTTGTGCACCAGCAGCGCCAGGGCCAGCGGGCCGAGGAAGTAGATCTGCGCCGAGCTGAGCACCAGGGAGGCGGAGCTGACCGTCTTGTCCAGCAGGGTGCCGCGCCGCCAGGCGGCCAGCATGCCCAGGCCGAGGCCGACGATCAGGAAGACCACGGCGCCGCCGATGGAGAGCGAGAGGGTGGTGGGCAGCCGGTCGAGGATGGTGTCCAGCACCGGACGGTTGTCGGTGAAGGAGAAGCCGAGGCAGGGCGCGGGACAGGAGCCGGCCGGGAAGTCCCGGCCCGTGAACAGCCCGACCATGTACTCCCAGTACTGCGTGGGCACCGGTTTGTCGATGCCCAGGTTGTGCTCCACGATCGCCAACTGGTCGGGCGTGCAGGTCTTTCCGCAGGCCAGCAGGGCGGGGTTGCGCGGGATCGCGTAGAACAGGAAGAACGTGACGGCGCTGATGATCAGCAGGATGGCGATGGCGCCGAGCGATCGCCGCAGCAGGAATCGGAGCATCGGGTAGCAGCCCTTTTACGATCGGTCGGCCGGGGTCCGGGCGGGGCGCCCACCGTGTCGGTGGACGCCCCGGAGGTCAGCGACCGTCAGCTCTCGTCCTGGATCACATAGATGCGTTGCATGTCCACGGTGCCCTGGTTGGCGTTGAAGTCGGCACCGCCGATCAGGGAGCCGTGCAGGATGTTCATCTTGTAGTAGTAGAGCGGTATCTGGGCCGCCAGATCCTCGACGAGGTACTCGTTCAGCCCGAACCACTCGGCCGCGGCCTCGGCCGGGTCGGTGATCTCCCGGATGCGGTCGATCTCCGCGTTGACGTGCTCGTCGTTGAGATGGGTGTAGTTGCTCGCCTGGTCCTGGATCTGCCGGCCGTCGAACTGCGGCGGGATCACCGTGGCGCTGGAGAGCCAGTCATGGCCCCAGTTGCTGCGGTAGAGGTCGTAGCCGTTGTCCACCACGCCGATCGTGTCGTAGTAGGAGGTCTGTGGCACATCGCTGCGGTTGACCGTGAAGCCGGCCTCCTCCAGCGCGTCCTCCACGGCCACGGCGGCCCTGGCGTCCTCGTTGTTGGTGTGGTGGACGTAGTTCAGCTCGTAGCCGACGGCGTCCGCCTCCTCCAGCAACTCCCTGGCCCGTGTCAGATCGCCCTGCGGGTTGGCCAGCTTCCCGTACGGGTCGTAGCCCTCCTCGTAGCCGGGCAGCAGCGGGCTGAGCAGACCACCGGCGTACTCGCCGGCGAACGCGCCCCCGTAGGCGTTGAGCACGCCGTTCAACGGGATGGCGTGGGCGATGGCCTGGCGCACCCTGACATCAGTGACCCGGTCGGTGTTGATCGCCAGGGCGGCGACATAGGGCTGGTAGCCCTGGACCAGTCGCTCCTGGTACTCCGGATTGGACGAGACCTCGGGGGCGTTGCCCGGGTCCACGCTGTTGTTGAAGGAGAGGGCGTAGCGGTCGTCCCCGTTGTCGGCCATCAGCCGGGTGGTGGAGTCGTCCGCGCTGTGCCCGAAGGTGATCTCGAACCGGTCCGGGTAGGCGTTGCGCGCCGCGTCGCTCGCCGGGTCCCAGTGCTCATTGCGCACCAGCGTCATCGAGCGGTCGGGCCGGAAGTCGTCGATGGTGTAGGGGCCGGTGGCCAACGGCTCCTGGTCGTAGGTCTCCCGGGTGTCCCCGTCCTCGGAGACCAGCGCGTAGCCGACCAGCGCCAGCGCGTAGGGGAGGTCGGTCTGCGGCTGCGCGAAGTGGAAGACCACCGTCTTGTCGTCCGGGGTCTCCAGCACCGTGTCCGGCAGGTGGTCGCCCTCGTAGGGCCCCTCGGGCAGCAGCTCGCGGTACTCGGCGCCTTCCGCGTCGGCCAGCCACTGCTGGACGAAGGTCGGGCCGTTGGTGACGAAGGGCGCGAAGGTGCGCTCGATGGTGTGGCGGACGTCGGCCGAGGTGATCGGCGTGCCGTCGCTGAAGTGGATGTCGTCCTTGAGGGTGTACGTCCAGCTGCGGCCGTCCTCGGAGACGGTGCCGGCGTCGGTGGCCAGATCGCCGACCACGGAGTAGTTGCCGTCGTTGTCCATCCGGACGGTGGTCAGGCCGCGGTGGATCAGGGAGGCGATGGTGGACTCGGCCGCGGTGTAGATCTGTCCCGGGTCCAGATGGTTGGGCGAGACCTCCTGGAGCACATAGACCGTGCCGCCGGGAGTGGCGCCCGGCACCTCCTCGGCGGGTCCGGTGGACGCCTCGACGTCGGCGAAGGATATCTCCTCCGGGGCCTCGGCGACCGGTCCGCCGCCCTCCTGGCCGCCGTTGCCGCCGTCTCCGCCGCCACCGCCCCCGCCGCTGCTACACGCGCTGAGCACCAGCGCGCCGGTCAGGGCGATGGCCGCCCCCGTCAGGCGCACCTGGCGCAGTGATCTCTTGCTCATGGGTTCTTACGCACCTGCCCGTTTCGTTGTGTCAGCGGATGGTCTTGGGGTCGAACGCGTCCCGCACCGAGTCCCCGAGCAGGTTGAAGGCGACCACGAAGACCACCAGCGACACTCCGGGGAAGAACATGTAGGTGATGTCGGCGCGGTAGACCTCGGCACCGATGGCGAACATCCGCCCCCAGTCGGGGGTGGGCTCCACCAGGCCCACGCCGAGATAGGAGAGCGCGGCGGCCGTGGTCACGAAGTTGGGCAACATGTACGTCGACTGCACGAGCATCGGCGAGACGACGTTGGGCAGCAGTTCCTTGCGGATGATCCGCCAGGGCGAGGCCCCGCTCACCTTGGCCGCCTCGACGAACTCCCGCTCCCGCAGGGCCAGGGTGGCGCCGCGCAGGATGCGGCCGAGCGTCATCCAGCCCAGCACCCACAGCACCACGACGATCGAGACCACCCGCACATAGGTGGGGGTCTCCTCCCTCGGGTCCACGAAGAGCGTGGTCACGATCGGCAGGAAGGCCACGAAGAACAGCTGGTTGGGGAAGGCCATCAGCAGGTCGATGAACCGGCTGATCAGAAAGTCCGTCCGGCCGCCCAGATAGCCGGCGGCGATGCCCAGGACGATCGCGGTCAGGGTGGCCAGCACGGTCACGGCGAGCGCGATCAGCAACGAGGTGCGAATCCCGTAGACCAGCTGGGTCAGCACGTCCCGGCCCAGGCCGGGTTCGAGGCCGAACCAGAACTCCCCGTCGATCCCGCCGTTGGGCTTGACCGGATAGCCGAACTCGTTCAGCAGGCTCGGATCCTTCTGCCCGTACCGGGTGTAGGGATCCTTTCCGTAGAGCCAGGAGATGACGGGCGCCAGCAGTCCCACAAGAAAGAACGAGAGCACGATACAGGCGGAAACGACCCCGACCCGGTCACGACGGAATCGGCGCCACATCAGCTGCCCAGGGGACCGGCCCACCAACTCGGTGCCGACGACCTGGGTATCGCTGGACATCAGTTGGCCCCCCGGTGGCGCGCTCGCGTGCGATGCGTGTAGAGCGCGACTGTGGCAAGGGGTGGAGTTTCCCGTCAAGGGATAACAAAGGTATAAACCTCTGAAGGTATATGAGTGAGCCAACATTATGCGAATTGAAGCCAGTTGGCGCTTGACTCGATCAGAGACAATCAGAAATGTACGGATAAGGCGGGAGTGGACCTGTTAACAAGGCGGCAACGCCCCCGACCCGGCGCCGATATCCCTACGTCCCAGACTGTGGCGGTACGGCCGTGCGGGTGCCGTAGACCGAGGCGGTGCGGCCATGGGACCGCACCGCCTCGGTACCCGAACTCGCCGCGCCCACAGGGGTGTTCGGTGGCTCAGTCCGCCCTGACCTCGGGTTTGGTGGCCGCGAAGTGACAGGCCGAAGGATGCGCCACGGGCGGCCCCTCGGCCAGCAGATGCCCGGGAACCACCAGCGGTGGGTCCACATCCGCGCACTTCTGCTGGGCCTTCCAGCACCGGGTACGAAAATGGCAGCCGGAGGGCGGATTGGCCGGAGAAGGCACATCTCCGGCGAGAATGATCCGTTCCCGCCGACTGCTCGCCACCGGATCGGGCACCGGCACCGCCGAGAGCAGCGCCTGGGTGTACGGATGGGTCGGAAACCGATAGATCTCCTCGTCGCTGCCGATTTCCACCACCCGCCCCAGATACATCACGCCGACGCGGTCCGAGATATGTCGAACAATCGAAAGATCATGGGCGATAAACATATACGACAGGCCAAACTCGTTCTGCAGCCGCTCCATCAGGTTGATCACCTGGGCCTGCACCGAGACGTCCAGCGCGGAGACCGGCTCGTCGGCCACGATGATCTCCGGGTTGAGGGCCAGACCTCTGGCGATGCCGATGCGCTGGCGCTGGCCGCCGGAGAACTGGTGCGGATAGCGGTTGATGTACTCGGGGTTGAGCCCGACCACGTCCAACAGCTCCCGCACCCTGGCCCGTCGGCTTCCCTTGGGCGCGACATCGGGGTGGATCTCGAACGGCTCCCCGATGATGTCGCCCACCGTCATCCGGGGGTTGAGCGAGGTGTAGGGGTCCTGGAACACCATCTGGATGTTCCGCCGCACCGCCTTCAACGCCCGCCCCGAGAGCCGGGAGATGTCCTCGCCCTTGTAGCGGATCGTGCCCGAGGTGGGGGACTCCAGGTTCATCAGCAGCTTCGCCACCGTCGACTTGCCGCAGCCCGACTCCCCCACGATGCCCAGCGTCTCCCCCGGGTAGAGGGAGAGCGACACCCCGTCCACCGCCTTGACCGCGCCGATGTTCCGCTTGAACAGGATGCCCTGGGTCAGCGGGAAGTGCTTGACAAGGTCGGTCACTTCCAGGATCGGCTCGCCATGTGGCTCACTCACCGACGGTCTCCTTCCAGAAGTGGCAGGCGCTCGACCGCCGGGGGCCGACCTCGTAGAGCGGCGGCCTGGGATCCTCCCGGCAGACGTCCCTGGCCAGCGGACAGCGCGGGTGGTAGGGGCAACCGGCGGGAATGCGCGCCAGGTTGGGCGGCAGCCCCTTGATCGCGCGCAGCTCGCCGCCCTTGTGGTCCAGGCGTGGGATCGACTCCAGCAGCCCCTTGGTGTAGGGATGCGCCGGCCGGCTGTACAGCTCGTGCACCGGGGCGTTCTCCACGATCCGGCCCGCGTACATCACCGCGATCTTGTCCGCCACTCCCGCGACCACCCCCAGATCGTGGGTGATCAGGATCAGTCCCATCCGAAACTCGCGTTGCAACTCGGCCAGCAGGTCCATCACCTGGGCCTGCACGGTGACGTCCAGCGCCGTGGTGGGCTCGTCCGCGATGATCAGCTCGGGCTCCAGGGCCAGCGCCATCGCGATCATGATCCGCTGCCGCATACCGCCGGAGAACTGGTGCGGATAGTCGTTGACCCGCTCCCTGGCCGCCGGGATGCGCACCCGTTCCATCAGCTCGATCGCCCTGGCTTTGGCCTCCTTGCGGTCGGCGCCCCGGTGCACCCGGAACATCTCGCCCAGCTGGTAGCCGACCGTCAGCACCGGGTTGAGCGAGGAGAGCGCGTCCTGGAAGATCATCGCGATCTTCTCGCCCCGGATCCGGCGCCGCTCCTCGGCGCGCAGGGTGAGCAGGTCCCGGCCCTGGAAGCGCACCTCACCGCCGGCGATCCGGCCCGGCGGCGAGTCCAGGATGCCCATCACCGCCTGCGCGGTGACGGACTTCCCCGAGCCCGACTCCCCCAGCACCGCCAGGGTCTCGCCGGCGTCCACCGAGTAGCTGACCCCGTTGACCGCCTGGATCAGCCCGTCCCTGGTCTGGAACTCCACGCGCAGATCGCGGACTTCGAGCAGCATCGCGTTCCCTTTCCTTCGCCCCTCAGCGCAGCCTGGGATCGAGGGCATCGCGCACCGCGTCGCCCAGCATGATGAAGGCCAGCACCGTGATGCTCAGCGCGGCGGCCGGATAGAGCAGGATGTGGGGCGCGTTGCGGAACTGCATGCCGTCCGAGGCGGCCGAGATGTCCACGCCCCAGGACACCGTGGGCGGCCGCAGGCCCACGCCCAGATAGCTGAGCGTGGCCTCCAGCGCGATAAAGGTGCCCAGCATGATGGTCGCCATCACGATCACCGGGGCGATCGCGTTGGGCATGATGTGCCGCAGCAGCATCCTGGTGTTGCTGGCGCCGAGCGCGCGGGCCGCCTGCACGTAGTCGTTCTGTTTGGCGGTGATCACGGCACCCCTGGCGATGCGGGCGATCTGTGGCCAGCCCAGCGCGGCGATCACCAGCACCACGGGCCAGATCCCGCGCAGCGTGATCATGCTCAGGAAGACGATGGCGCCCAGCACCATGGGGATGCCGAAGAAGACGTCGGTCAGCCGGGAGAGCAGGGTGTCCCAGAACCCGCCGTAGAAGCCGGCCAGGCTGCCGACCACCGCGCCGACCAGGGCGACGCCGAGCGTGGCGCAGACCCCGACCGCGATCGAGGCTCGGGCGCCGTAGACGGTGCGGGTGTAGACGTCGCAGCCCTGGGTGTCGAAGCCGAACCAGTGTCCCGCGCTGGGTCCTTCGAGGGAGCGGCCCAGCTGGCAGTGGACCGGACTGCGCGAGGCGATCAGGGACGGCCACAGGGAGATCAGCACCAGAAAGAGAATGAGCAGCGCCGAGACCACAAAGATCGGGTTGCGCCGCAGATCGTGCCAGGCGTCCGACCAGAGGCTGCGCGCCCCCTCCGGCACCGGCTCGACGCCGGTCACCCCCAACGCCTTGGCCCCCGCGTCCTCCTGGCCCCCGAACGGTGGTTGCGACGTGGGTTCAGGCATAGCGAATCCTCGGGTCGAGCACGGCGTAGAGGAGGTCGACCAGCAGATTGGCCAGCAGGAAGATCAGCACCAGCACCACCACGAAGCCGACGACGGTCGGGGAGTTCTGCCGGAGGATGCCCTGGAAGAGCTGGTAGCCGACGCCCTGGATGTTGAAGATCCGTTCGGTGACGATGGCGCCGGCCATCAGGTTGCCGATGTCGGCGCCGAGGTAGGTCACCACCGGGATCAGGGAGTTGCGCAGCAGATGCCGCACGGTCACCCGCCGTCTCGGCAGCCCCTTGGCCACGGCCGTACGGATGTAGTCGGCGCGGACGTTCTCCGCCACCGAGGTCCTGGTCAGCCGGGTGACATAGGCGAGCGAGACCAGCGAGAGGATCAGCCCCGGCACGATCAGCTCGTCGAACCGGCCCTCGGGCCCCACCGCCGGGTTGATCCAGCCGAACTCGACCCCGAGGAAGTACTGGAGCGTGGTGCCCAGCACAAAGGTCGGGATCGCGATCACCACCAGGGTCAGCACCAGCACCGAGGTGTCCAGCGAACGGCCGCGCCGCAGTCCGGTGATGACGCCGAGGGTGATGCCGATGATCACTTCGAAGGTGAGCGCGACCAGCATCAGTCGGGCACTGATCGGAAAGGCCCGTCCCATCAGATCGGTCACCGGCTCACCGTTGAAGGCGGTACCGAAGTCGCCGGTGAAGATCTTGCCCATGTAGAGCACGTACTGCTGCCACACCGGCTTGTCGAGGTTGAACTCGGCGCGCAGCGCGGCGGCGGTGGCCGGATCGGGGCCCCGATCCCCGAAGAGCGCGGCCACCGGATCGCCGAGCGCGTACACCATCAGGAAGATCAGAAAGGTGGCGCCGATGAACACCGGGATCATCTGGAGCAGGCGCCGGATGACGTAGCGTCCCATGGGGCCTCCGATGGGGAGCGAGGCGGACGGTGGTCAGCCGACGGTGATGTCGGTGAAGACCGGCACCGAGAAGGGGTTCAGCCGCACATCGCTCAGTCGTTCCGAGTAGCCGGCGGTGCCGTTCTGGTACCACAGCGGGATGGCCGGCAGATCGTCCACCAGCACCTGCTCCGCGTCCTGGAAGAGGCTCACCGAATCGTCCTCGTTGTCCGCCGAGTTGGCCTCGTCGACCAGGGCGTCGAACTCCTCGCTGCTGTAGTCGCCGTCGTTGGAGGAGGCGTCCGTGTAGTAGAGCGGCTGGAGGAAGTTCTGGATCAGCGGATAGTCCATCTGCCAGCCGGTGCGGAACATCCCCGTCATCTCGCGGTTGGTGATCTGGTTGCGGAAGTCGGCGAACGTCGGCACCGGGTTGACGGTGCAGGCGTTCTCGCTCTCCAGGGCGTTGTTGACGCTGTTGCAGACCGCGTCCAGCCACTGTCGGTGGGAGCCGGTGTCCACGTTGGAGGAGAGGGTGACCCGGCCGCCCGGCAGGCCGCCGGCCTCCTCGATCAACTCCTTGGCGCGGTCCGGGTGGTACTCGCAGACCTCGCCGCAGAGCCCCTCCTGGAAGCCGCCGGCGTCGCCGAGCACCGGGGAGGTGAAATCGCTGGCGGGGGTGCGGGTGTCCTGGAAGATCCGCTGGGTGATCTCCTCCCGGTTGATCGCCATCGACAGGCCCTTGCGCAGCTTGACCCCGTCGTCGCCCGACCAGGCGTCGTCGTAGAGCGGGAAGCTGACGGTCTGGATGATCCCGGCCGGCTGGTTGATATAGCGGTCGCCGAGATCGGACTTCGCGTTCTTCAGCTGGGAGGCCGGCACATCGTCGATCAGGTCGAGGTTGCCGGCCTGGAGGTCGGTGTAGGCGGTGTTGTTGTCGGTGTAGACCCGCAGTTCGACGCCCTCGTTCTGCGCGTCGTCCGGCCCGCTGTAGTCCTCGTAGCGGACCAGGTTCATCCGCTGGCTGCGCTGGTAGGAGTCGATCTGGTAGGGGCCGTTGCCGATCGGCTTGGACAGCCAGGCGTCGTGGTCCTCGAAGAACGCCTTCGGCAGCGGGGCGTAGGCGGCGTAGCCCAGGGTCTCCGGCCAGAGCGCGAAGGGCTCGGTGAGCCGGACGGTGAACGTGTGCTCGCCGGTCACCTCAAGGCCGCTGAGGGTGTCGGCGGTGGCCTCGGCCCCCTCCTCCTCGGGGTGGACCTCGTCATAGCCCTCGACGAACTGGAAGAAGTAGCTGGCCACCTGCGCGTTGTCCAGATGCGCGCCGTAGTTCCAGGCGTCCACATAGGAGTCGGCGGTGACCTCGGTGCCGTCCTGGAAGGTCCAGCCCTCCTTGATGGTGACGTCGAAGGTGCGCTGGTCCTCGGTCTCGATCGACTCGGCCATCATGTCCTCGGCCGCGCCGGTCTCCGGGTTGTAGCGCTTGAGCCCCCGGAAGATCATGTCGAGGACCTTGCCGCCCTGCACCTCGTTGGTGTTGGCCGGCTCCAGCGGATGCTGCGGGTCGCCCCAGGAGGCCCGGATCACCCCCGAGCCGCCGCCGTCGCCTCCTGAGTCGCCGCCGCAACCCGTGGCGACCAGCGCGATGGCCGTCACCGCGACAAGGACTGAGCGCAGACGGATGCTGCCGGGCATGGGCGCCTCCTGCGAGGGGAGTGAATGCGGTTGTCCGGCGCCCTGGGGAGTACTCCCGGGTTCACGCCGCGTCCGTCCCTTGTATCCCTATTTACAGCCAATCAGATGCGCAGCATCCCGGAGTGTTGCCCGAAAACCCCCATATGCCGGACCAGCCCGCTGCGTTATCGTCCGGCCATGGCACGCAGGTCCCCCCTCCCCAAGGTGCTGCTGCTCGCCACGTTGGCACTGCTGAGCTGCACCGCTACCGAACAGCCGACCGACGACCCCGCCGCATCCGAGGCGCCCACCCCGACGCCCCGCGCCGTTCCGTCCAGCACCCCACCGCCGATCCCCTCGGCGCCGGAGCTTTCCGGCCAGGTGACGCAGCTCAGTCTCGCCGGACCCGACCACGCCGCCGCCCTACTGATCGACTGCGCCCCCACGGACGGCACCGACGGCCCCGACGGCCCGGAAAACGGTTCCGCCGCTCGGGGCCACTGCGTCTACCGCGTCGCCGTTCTCGAAGGCGACCGCTGGGGGATCAGGGAGACCCCGCTGCCCACCACCCCGGGCGGCGGCAGCCTGTACACCGTGGAGGCGGTGGGCACCGGGGCGCTGCGGGTCTCCAGCGGCGATCGGGACTGGGTCTCCACCGACGGCGGCCTGCACTGGGCCCCCGCCCCGCCCACCGCGCCGGAGACCGTTCCCGAGATCCCCCCTGGCGCCGTGCCGAGACCGGCCGGGCTGAGCGCCGACGACCGGGCCCTCGAAGTGCTGCTGCCGGAGACCGCCGAGGCACGCCGGCTGGCGGAGCAGCCACCGCTGACCGAGCTGGGCCGCCCGGGACCGCTGCCGGGCGGCGGCTGGTGGGTGGCCGGGCTCGATCCGGAGACGGCGGAGCCGGATATCGCCGTCACCCGGGACGCCGGACGCGGCTGGCAGCGGCTCGGGCTGCTCGACGCCGCCCCGACGCCGCATCCACACGACGTCAACTCCCTGGTGCTGGCCGCGGGCCCCACCGACTGGTACGTGCTGGCCAGCGGCAACGCGGCGGTCGGCACCGGCGGCGCGGCGCTGACCACCAGCGTGCTCACCGTCTACCGCAGCTCCGACGAGGGCGCCAGCTGGCGGCCGACCTGGTCGGCCGGATCGGGGCCGGGGCCGCAGTCGCTGGTGGGCACCCCGATCGCCGGCGCCGACGGCAGCCTCACCGTCTACTCGTTCGACGCCATCTACACCAGCACCGACCGGGCGCTGAGCTTCGCCGTCACCCGGCAGGGCGCGCCGCCCGAGCTGCCCGAGCTGACGCCGGCCGGTCATCTCCTCACCGACCTGGGCCAACCCGGGCACTACCGGCTCTCGGCCGACGGGTTCACCTGGCGCACCGTGATCCTCGGTGGACGGGATCCCGGCGGCGCCGGCTGAGACCCGCCGTCAGACGTGCACCACGTCCCGCTCCTCGGCGAAGTGGCAGGCCGAAGGGTGCGCGGCACCGGTCGGCTCGTCGGCCTTCGCCAGGGTGGCCCCGGAGCCTTCGGCGGCCACTGAGCCTTCGGCCGCCTCGGCGTCGTCGGCGCCCTTGGGCCGGAACCGCTCGGGCACCGCCAGCAGCGGCACCTCCTCGGAACACCGGTCCTGCGCCTTCCAGCAGCGGGTGCGGAAGCGGCAGCCGGACGGCGGATTGGCCGGGGACGGCACATCGCCGGCCAGGATGATCCGCTCGCGCGCCTCCCGCACCTCCGGGTCCGGCTGCGGCACGGCGGAGAGCAGCGCCTGGGTGTACGGGTGGGTCGGGTGGTCGTAGATCTCGGTGTCCGTACCGACCTCGGCCAGCTTCCCCAGGTACATCACGCCGACCCGGTCGGAGATGTGCCGCACGATCGACAGGTCGTGCGCGATGAACACATAGGAGAGGTTGAACTCGTTCTGCAGCCGCTCCATCAGGTTGATCACCTGGGCCTGCACCGAGACGTCCAGCGCGGAGACCGGCTCGTCGCAGATGATGATCTCCGGGTTGAGCGCCAGCCCACGGGCGATGCCGATGCGCTGCCGCTGGCCGCCGGAGAACTGGTGCGGATAGCGGTTGATGTACTCGGGGTTGAGCCCGACCACGTCCAACAGCTCCCGCACCTTCGCCTGCCGGTCTCCCTTGGGCGCCACCTCGGGGTGGATCTCGAACGGCTCCCCGATGATGTCGCCCACCGTCATCCGCGGGTTGAGCGAGGTGTACGGGTCCTGGAACACCATCTGGATGTTCCGCCGCACCGCCTTCAACGCCCGCCCCGAGAGCCGGGCGATGTCCTCGCCCTTGTAGCGGATCGTGCCCGACGTCGGCGTCTCCAGGCTCATCAGCAGCTTCGCCACCGTCGACTTGCCGCAGCCCGACTCCCCCACGATGCCCAGCGTCTCGCCCTGGTACAGCTCGAAGGAGACGTCGTCCACGGCCTTGACCGCGCCGATCTGCCGCTTGAACAGGATGCCCTGGGTCAGCGGGAAGTGCTTGACGAGATTGGTCACTTCCAGGATGGGCTCGCCCCGGTCAGCCATGGATCGTCTCCTTCCAGAAGTGGCACGCGCTCCGCCGGCCGCCGATCGGGCCGCCGTCCTGCTCCAGGACCTCGGACAGCGGCGGCGCCTCCGCGCGGCAGATGTCCTCCGCCAGCGGGCAGCGCGGGTTGAACGCGCAGCCCTCGGGGATCGCGGTGAGGCTGGGCGGCATGCCCTGGATCGCGTAGAGGTCCTTGCCCTTGTGGTCCAGGCGCGGGATCGACTCCAGCAGACCCTTGGTGTACGGGTGCGCGGGCCGCTTGTACAGCTCGTGCACCGGGGAGGTCTCCACGATCCGGCCCGCGTACATCACCGCGATCTTGTCGGCGACGTCGGCGACCACGCCCAGGTCGTGGGTGATCAGGATCAGTCCCATCTGGAAGTCCCGCTGCAACTCGGCCAGCAGGTCCATCACCTGGGCCTGCACGGTGACGTCCAGCGCCGTGGTCGGCTCGTCCGCGATGATCACGTCGGGCTCCAGGGCCAGCGCCATCGCGATCATGATTCGCTGCCGCATACCGCCGGAGAACTGGTGCGGATAGTCGTTGACCCGCTCCTTGGCGGCCGGGATGCGCACCCGGTCCATCAGCTCGACGGCCTTGGCCTTGGCCACCTTGCGGCTGTCGCCCCGGTGCACCCGGAACATCTCGCCCAGCTGGTAGCCCACGCTCAGCACCGGGTTGAGCGAGGAGAGCGCGTCCTGGAAGATCATCGCGATCTTGTCGCCGCGCAGCGACTGCCGCTCGTCCTCTGACATCTTGAGCATGTCCTGGCCGCGGTAGAGGATCTCGCCGCCGGTGATCTTCCCCGGCGGCATGTCCAGGATGCCCATGATGGTCTGCGCGGTCACCGACTTGCCGGAGCCCGACTCGCCGAGCACCGCCAGGGTCTCCCCCGCGTCCACCGTGTAGCTGACCCCGTTGACCGCCTTGGCCGCACCCTCCCTGGTGTGGAACTCGACGTGCAGGTCCCGGACTTCGAGCAGCGGAACGCCGGGGATATCCGCCTTGGTCATTTCAATCGACACGCGCGTATCTCCAACTCAGCGCAGCTTGGGGTCGAGGGCGTCACGCACGGCGTCCCCCAGCATCAGGAAGGACAGGATGGTGATGCTCAGCAGGATCGACGGGTAGAGCAGCACATGCGGCGCCACCCGGATCTGCTTCTGCGCCCGGTTGATGTCGCCGCCCCAGGAGATCGCCGGGTCGGAGAGCCCGATGCCCAGGAAGGAGAGCACCGCCTCGGCCGTGATGTAGCCGCCGAGCGCGATCATCGCCACCACGATCACCGGCGCCGCCGCGTTGGGCAGCACATGGCGCAACAGAATGCGCCAGGTGCCCGCCCCCAACGAACGGGCCGCCGTCACATAGTCCGACTGCTTGATGGCGATCACCGAACCGCGCATCACCCTCGCGATGGTGGTCCAGCCCAGGAAGGCCAGTGCCAGCGTCACCGTCCAGATGGTCCTGGTGTCGAACGACACCAGGATCACCATGGCGCCCAGCAGGAAGGGGATGCCCATGAAGGTGTCGGTGATCCGGGAGAGCACCGCGTCCAGCCAGCCGCCGAAGTAGCCGGCGAGCATGCCGATCAGACCGCCGGTGATCAGCACCAGCCCGGTCACACAGATGCCGATGATGATCGAGGCGCGGGTGCCGTAGATCATCCGCGCGTAGATGCTCTGGCCCTGCTGGTTGTAGCCCAGCCACTCCGGCTGGAAGAAGTGGGTCAGCTGCGGCTTCTCCAGATAGCGGTTCTGCAGGTCGGCGGCGCGCGGGCTGACACTGGTGAACCAGCCGGGGAAGGCGGCCATCACCAGCAGGAAGAGGATGATCACCGCCGCTATCAGGAAGCTGGGCTTGCGCACCAGATCGTGGATCGCGTCGGACCAGAGGCTGCGCGGCTTGCCGGGCACCGGCCCCGACTCGGCCATGACCGGCGGCTCGCCGTCGGCGGTGACCCCGACATCGACCTGCTTCGGCACTCCGGCCTTCAGGGACGTGCTGACCTCGGTGGCTTCGAACTCAGGCATAGCGAATCCTTGGGTCGAGGACCGCGTACAGCAGGTCGACGAGCAGCGTGACGACGAGATACACGAGGATGATGAAGGAGACGACCCCCACCACCGTCGCTCCCTCGCGCGAGGTGAGAGCCAGATAGACGGTGCGCCCGATGCCGTGGATGTTGAAGATGCCCTCGGTGACGATGGCACCGGCGAAGAGGCTGCCCAGGTCCACGCCGAGGAAGGTGATCACCGGGATCAGCGAGTTGCGGAGCAGGTGCACCCGCACCGCGCGCGACTTGGAGAGTCCCTTGGCGCGGGCGGTCCGCATGTAGTCGGCGCGCTTGTTCTCCGCGATGGAGGTGCGCGTCAGCCGGGCCACATAGGCCAGCGACAGCGACGCCAACACCACGGCGGGGAGCAGTAGTTGCCCCCAGCTCTCGGAGTCCTGCACGGAGGGCTTGACCAGCCCCCAGCGGACCCCGAAGTAGGTCTGGTAGAGGTAACCGATCACGAAGACCGGCACCGAGATCAGCAGCAGCGTGACGAAGAGGATGACGCGGTCGATCTTGCCACCGGCCCGCAGCCCCGCGATCAGGCCCATGGAGACCCCCACCACCGCGGTGATCGTGAAGGCGAGAAGCGTGAGTCTGACCGTTGCCGGCAGGGCCTCCGTGATCACGTCCCAGACTTCGCGGCGGCTGGCTATCTGGGTGCCGAAGTCGCCCTGGAGCAACCCTGTCAGGTAGTCCCAGTACTGCTTGAGAATGGGCTGATCGAGCCCCAGGCTCTCCTTCATCGCGGCCATCTGGGCCTCGTCCGGGGCGCGTTCGCCCCACAGGGCCCGAATCGGGTCACCGGGCAGGCTGTACATCATCATGAAGATGATGAACGTCGCACCGATGAACACCGGAATCATCTGGAGCAGTCGCCGCACGACATAGCGCCCCATGGGTTCCTCCAGGTAAGTCGGCGGAGCCGACGGGCCGCTCCTTGACGGAGTGGCCCGCCGGCCCCCTTGCACTGCTGGTGTCGTGCTGGCCTTACTTGACCGTGACCTCGGTCAGGATCGGCATGCCGGCGGTGTCGAAGGCGACGTTCTCCACGTTGTTGGAGTAGCCACCGTTGACGTTCTGGAACCACAGCGGGATGGCGGGCATCTCCTCCCAGAGGACCTGCTCGGCCTCCTGGTAGGCGGTGACGGTCTCCTCCAGCGAGGCGGCCTGGTCACCCTGCTCGAACAGCGCGTCGACCTCGGGGTTGTCGAAGCGGCCGTAGTTGGTGGACGAGCGCGAGTGGTACAGCTCGCTCATGAAGTTGGCGTTCAGCGGGTAGTCGGCGAGCCAGCCACCGCGGTAGAACGACTGGACCTCGTTGGCGGCACGCGCCTCCAGGTCGGTGTCGAAGTCCGGCTTGATGTCGAGCGTGCACTCGATGTCGAGCGCGTCGATGATGCTGTTGCAGACGGCCTCGGCCCACTCCTGGTGGCCACCGTCACCGTTGATCTGCAGCACCATCTCGTTGTTCGGGACGCCACCGCCGGCCTCGACCAGGTCGCGCGCCGCCTCGGGGTCGTACTCGGCGATGCCGCCGTCGGCGCCCTCCTGGTAGCCCAGCACACCGGGGGGAGCGAAGCTGTCGGCCGGGGTACGCGAGCCGTTGAGCACGGTCTGCGTGATGGTCTCCCGGTCGATGGCCTTGGAGATGCCCTGGATGACCTGCGGGTCCACGTTCTCCCAGTCGCCGTACTTGACGGGGACGATGGACTGGATGCCGTTGTACGCCTGGGAGATGGCGCGGTCGCCGAGGTCGGTCTCGTAGACCGGCAGGTCCTTCGGGTCCACCTGACGGATGACGTCGAGGTTGTCCGAGAGCAGGTCCTGGTAGGCCGCGTCCAGACCGGTGTAGGCGATGATCTCGACGCCGTCGTTCTTCGCCGCGTTCCTACCGGCGTAGTCCTCGTACGTGCTCAGCTTGATGGACGTGTTGTGGTTCCACTCGTCCAGCCGGTACGGGCCGTTGCCGACCGGGGCCTCGCCGAAGCCCTCGGGGTCGTCGTAGAAGCTGTCGGGCAGCGGGGTGAACGGGGTGTAACCCAGCTTGTAGTTGTAGTACGAGACCGGGTGCGACAGGGCGATCTCGAAGGTCAGATCGTCCACCACGCTCAGACCGGACATCTCCTCGGCGGTGGGCGAACCCTCCTCCGGGTGGACGTCCTCGTAGCCCGCGATGTCGGCGAACCAGAAGCTCGACGACTGGTTGTTGTCGACGTTGGCGGCCCAGTTCCACGCGTTGACGTAGTGCTGGGCGGTCACGTCGGTGCCGTCGTGGAACGTCCAGCCGGAGTTCAACGTGACGGTCCACACCGTGGCGTCCTCGTTGGGCTCGATCGACTCGGCGGCGAGCAGCTCGATCTCACCGCTGTCGTCGAACTCCAGGAGCTTCGAGAAGATGTTGTCCATCACCAGGCCGCCGTAGGCCTCGCTGGTGTCGGAGGGGATCAGCGGGTTCTGCGGCTCGCCGCCGTCGACCCGGACGATGCCGCCTCCCGAGTTCCCGTCGGAAGCGCCATCGCTCGTCGAGTCGTCGTCGTCACTGCCACCACAGGCGGTCGCGGCAAGAGCCACGACTATCGCACTGGCGACCCATTTGGCGCTACGCGCACCACGCATGGGCTTTGCCTCCTTGGGAGTTCAATGTCACTGCTTGAGAAGCCCGGATCACGGAGACGTCTACCCGCGTCACTCGCGTCCGGTTCGCAATGCCCACAACTATTGGGCATAAACCCCGCGCTAACCACCGCCCCCCCATTTCATTTTGATGAAGATAGCAAGGGGATAGGGGTCAAAAACGGACAAATCACCCACTGGACCTCTCCGTTATCCGGACCGATGTGACGTAAATCGCGCCCCATGGTCCGGATAACGGACGAGCCACCTCATAGCGGGCCAGAAAGTCGTTTGACATGTGCGGCCCAATGCCGCCGATGCCCCGCAATGTGCGGATCCCGCCGACACGCTCTCGGCGTCCGGTTCACCGACGCCGGCTCAACAGCCGCCGGCTCACTGCCGCTTGGCCCGCGCCGTGGCCCTGCCACGCGCCCGCTGGTCCAACGTCACCTTACGGATGCGCACCTCCGTCGGCGTCACCTCGACGCACTCGTCCTCGCGGCAGAACTCCAGGGACTGCTCCAGCGAAAGACGGCGCGGCGGCACCAGGTTCTCCGTGGTGTCGGAGGCGGCGGCACGCATATTGGTGAGTTTCTTCTCCTTCGTGATGTTGACGTCCATGTCGTCGGATCGGGAATTCTCCCCGACGATCATGCCCTCGTAGACCTCCGTGCCCGGCTCGACGAAGATCACGCCGCGCTCCTGGAGGTTCAACATCGCGTACGGGGTGGCGACACCGGCCCGGTCGGCCACCAGCGAACCGCTCTTCCGGGTGCGCAGCTCGCCCGCCCAGGGCTCGTGGGTCTCGAAGATGCTGTGCGCGATGCCGGTGCCCCTGGTCTCCGTGAGGAACTCCGTCCGGAAGCCGATCAGCCCGCGCGACGGCACCAGGAACTCCATCCGCACCCAGCCGGAGCCGTGGTTGGTCATCGTCTCCATATGGCCCTTGCGGGACGCCATCAGCTGGGTGATGGCCCCCAGATGCTCCTCGGGAGCGTCGATCGTCATCCGCTCGACGGGCTCGTGCACCTTCCCGTCGATCTCCCGGGTGACCACCTCGGGCTTGCCCACGGTCAGCTCGAAGCCCTCCCGGCGCATCGTCTCCACCAGGATGGCCAGCGCCAGCTCGCCCCGACCCTGCACCTCCCAGGCGTCGGGCCGCTCGGTCGGCAGCACCCGCAGCGAGACGTTGCCGACCAGCTCGCGGTCCAGCCGGTCCTTGACCAGCCGCGCCGTGACCTTGTGCCCCTTGCCGCCCCGGCCGACCAGCGGCGAGGTGTTGGTGCCGATGGTCATGGAGATCGCCGGCTCGTCGACGGTGATCAACGGCAGCGCCTCGGGCCGCTCCGGGTCCGCCAGGGTCTCGCCGATCATGATGTCCGGAATACCGGCGACGGCGCAGATGTCCCCCGGCTCGGCCACCTCGGCCGGCTTGCGGGTAAGGGCCTCCGTCATCATCAGCTCGGTGATCCGCACCTGGGACGAGGAACCGTCGCGCCGCAGCCAGGCCACCGTCTGCCCCTTGCGGAGGCTGCCCTGCCGCACCCGGCAGAGCGCGATCCGGCCGAGGAAGTTGTCCGCGTCCAGGTTGGTGACATGCGCCTGCAGCGGCGCGTCCTCCTCGTACACCGGAGCCGGCACCGACTCCAGCAGCGTGGTGAAGAACGGCTCCAGGCTGTCGCTGTCGTCCGGCACGGTGCCGTCCGCCGGCTGGGTCAGCGAGGCGACGCCGTCCCGGGCGCAGGCGTAGACGATGGGGAACTCGATCTGCTCCTCGTCCGCGTCCAGATCCAGGAAGAGGTCATAGGTCTCGTTCACCACCGCGGAGATCCGGGCGTCGGAACGGTCCGTCTTGTTGATGCACAGGATCACCGGCAGCCGCGCCTGGAGCGCCTTGCGCAGCACGAACCTGGTCTGCGGGAGCGGCCCCTCGGAGGCGTCGACCAGCAGCACCACCGCGTCCACCATCGAGAGCCCACGCTCCACCTCGCCGCCGAAGTCGGCGTGGCCGGGCGTGTCGATGATGTTGATCACCACCGGGTCGCCACCGCCCTTGGGGTGGTAACGGACCGCGGTGTTCTTGGCGAGAATGGTGATGCCCTTCTCCCGCTCAAGGTCCCCGGAGTCCATCATCCGGTCGTCCATCTGCTGGTGTGCGGCGAACGCCCCCGCCTGCCGGAGCATGGCGTCCACCAGCGTGGTCTTGCCGTGGTCGACGTGGGCGACGATGGCGACATTGCGAATGTCGTGGCGCGTAGGCATGGCTGGGCTGTACTCCCGAGTTCGTGGCTGAGACGGCTCGGCAGACAAGGGCCATGCCCGGCGAACCGCTGGGCCCCCCAGCCCCGCACCAGACAGGCCGTGGCTCCGGCCTCGACTGCCATGGTACGGGGCCCGCCGCGCCACCCGCGCGGCACGCCGGCCGGCGGACCGGGCACGGCCCCGGTGTCCACCCCGGCCACGGAGAGCCACGGAGAGCCACGAGGGACCGCACCCGCTCTCCGTCACCGACGCGGCGCGTTCTCGACTGTGCCTACAGGCATATCGCCGAGTGCGCCTTCAGGCCCGTCCTCAGGCCCGTCCTCAGGCACGGAAGCCGATGTCCTGGAACCTGGGGGTGGCCAGACCGAACGCGCCCACGCCGGCCAACTCGCCGTTGACCGCGACCAGCTGAGGCCGTTGGAACAGCGGCAACGAGCCGGCCGCCGCCCAGATCCTGGCGTCAGCCTGGTCCAACAGCCGGTGGTACTCGCTCTCGTCCAGCTCGCCCGCGGCCCGGTCCAACAGCTGGTCGATATGGTCGGTGCCGACCCGGGCGTAGTTCTGCTCGATCAGCAGCTGCCCACCCGGGATGGACTGCGGCTTGGTGAACAGCGGCGTCGCGTCGGTCGCCGGGAAGGCGGTGGCCGGCCAGGAGTAGAGCGCCAGATCGAACGCGCCGGAGACGACATAGCCGTCGAAGAACTCCTCGGCCGGCGCCTCGACGAACTCCGTGCCGATCCCCGCGGTCGCGAGCATCGCCGCGATCCGCCCGGCGACCCGCCGCAACGGCTCGGCGTCGGCGCCGTCCGGCACCACGAAGCGGAGGCTCAACTCCTCCCCGTCCTTGGCCCGCACGGGCGCGGCAGCAGCCGCCTCCAACCGCGCGACCTCCCGCACCGCCTCCTCAGCGACGTCCTGGGCGGTGTCCTGGGCGGTGTCCTGGGCGGACGGCCCAGGCACGGCAGGCACGTCCACCGCGCCGCCGGCCGGCGCGTTGGTGGCCCACGAAACGGTGCCGCCGGGCGCCCCGCCGGCGGCCTCAGCGGCCTCCTGGGCGGACGACTCGGACGCGGCAAGCGCTGACGCGGCCTTGGCGCTGGGCGCTTCGCCCGGGGCGGCAGAAGCTGACACGGCTGTCGCGCCAGCGGCCCGCGAGGTCACGCCGCCAGGGGCCGCAGCTCCCACAACGGCCTTCGGGGCGGACGGCCCGGGAACGGCAGACGCGGCCGTCGCATTGGCGGCTGGCGAAGCGGTGCCGCTGGGCGCGCCGCCCGGGGCGGCAGCCCCCACAACGGCGCCCTGGGCGGACGGCCCAGGGACGGCTGACGCAGCCGCCGCATTGGCGGCCCGCGAAGTGGCGCCGCCGGGCGCCCCGCCCGGGGCCGCAGCCCCCACAACGGCGCCCTCGGCGGACGGCCCAGGAACGGCTGACGCGGCCGTCACATTGGCGGCCCGCGAAGTGGCCGCGCTCACCGTCCGGTTGGCGGCAGCACCACCCACGGCAGCGTCCTCGGCAACCGCGCCGGACGCGGCACGCGCCGGCACGGCCGCCACGTCAACGCCCCGCGAAACGATGGCGGTAACCCCCACAGCGGCGTCTCTGGTGGACCGCCCAGGGACGGCGAAGGCAGCACGCGCCGGCACGGCCGCCGCGCCGGCGGCCGGCGAGGTCGCGCCGCCAGGAAACGCAGCCCCCACAACGGCGTCCTGACCGGACGGCCCGGGAACGGCAGGCGCTGCCCCGGCCATCCCGCTGGCGGCCGGCGAAGGGCCCGCGCTCGCCGCCCAGTTGGCGGCGGCACCACCCACTGCAACCACGCCGGACGCGGCACGCGCCGGCACGGCCGCCGTGCCGGCGGCCGCAGCGGCGTCCTGGGCGGGTAGCCCTGCCGCGGCTGGTGTCGGCGCAACAGCCGGGTCGGCGGGTTGGGTTGCCTCCCCTTCAGGGGTGGGCGGGGTGGGGAGGAAGGAGGCGGCTTGGTGGAGGAGGGCGGCGCGTTGGTGGGCGGTGGGGAGGCGGGGGCTCAGGGGTTGGGCGTGGGTGGGGGTGGACGCGGACTTGCCGTCGGTGGCCGGGTCGGCCGCGTCGGCCGCCTGGTGGCGCCAGCCGACCTCGTCCAGCAGATCGGCCGGTCGGCGGGCGCCCGCGTCGCCGATCGCCTCACTGTTGTCCTGGTACTCGTGTTGGCCGAGAATCCGCACATGGCTGCCGAGTGGCCGTACCGGGAGGCCCGCCGGGCCATGAACGTCCTTGGCCAGTTTCTCGCGGTCGAGTGCGCGGGCGACGGCCCAGCGGACCTGTTCGTCCGCCAGCAGTTCGGAGCTGCCGTTGAGGGTGAGTTGGGTGTAGCTGGGATGGTAGGCACGATGCACGGTGAAGCCGCTCAGCTGTTCCCTAAGCGCCTCCTCGCGGGTCGCGAAGGTGCGCTCTCGGGTCTGTTCGGCGCGGGCCACGGCCGCCGCATAGCGCTGGTCGGCCGTCTCGCTGTCGGCCTCGCCGCTGAGCCGGGCGGTGGCCATCTCGTGGAGCGCGTCCAGCGCCGTCGAGGGTCCCTGGGCGGCGGCGAGGTCGTTCTCCCCCAGCCCCTCCCCCTTCCCGTCGTCGTCCTGGTCGGCGCCGGCCGCGTCGATGCGGTTGGCGTCGGCGGGGGTGACCTCCGCGATGTCCACCGTGCCGTCCAGCAGGGCGGCGCGGCGCTGGGCGCGGGGGACGGCGGTGAGGACGAGTTCGTCCAGCAGCGCCGGGTCTCCCCACCAGGCGTCGTCGCGGGCCAGGGTGACGGTTCCGGCCTCCTCGTCCAGCGAATCGATGCGGAACGGGCCGGCGGAGACGGGGAGTTCGGTGCGCAGGCCCTCGTTGAAGCGTTCGGGGTCGCCGGTCACCCCGGCGGGGTAGAGCGGGCTGAAGAGGGATCGCCACTCGGCGTAGGGCTGGGCGAAGGTGACCTCCACCTGGTGGGGCTCGGGGCCTTCGGCGATCTTCTCGACGCGGTCGTAGCCCTGGGCGCGCGCGGACCAGTAGGCGTGGTCGTCTCCTTTGAGTGCCTTCCATTGGGCGATGAAATCGTCGACGGTGATGGGTTTTCCGTCGTTCCAGGCGGCATCGGGATGCAGTGTGTAGACGACCTGTTGTTTGGGTTCCCTGGCGGTGATCTCGGCGGAGCGCAGATAGTCGGGGTTGCGCTGGGGCTGGCCTTGGGCGTCGATGGTGAAGAGGGTCGGCAGGGTGGCGGCGGCGATCTGTTCGGTGACCTCGTCGGCCTCGTACTGGAACGCGTTGAGGGTGGTGGGGAGTCGGTCGATCGCCCAGCCGGCGCTGCCGCCCTGGCGGAGCGCCGCGCGTTGGGCGGTGGCCACCGACTGGGCGGCGCCGTCGGCGAGCACATCGGGGGTGGCGCCGCCGCCGCAGCCGGCCAGCGCGGGGACGAGGAGCGCGCCGGTGGTGAGCGCCGCGAGCCACGGTGCGGCGCGTGGGCGTGGGGCGCGTCCCGTCGGGTGTCCGCTCCATCTCGCCGCGTGCTCGGTTCCCGTGCCGACGCCTGCCATCGATTGTCCCTCCGACCCACCGGGCGCGATCCGCTTACCCGTTCATCACACGTATCCAGCACTCAAGGCGACCGCAGCCCGAGGACCGTGACGACACGGCGAGAGCGCATGCCAAACCCCGGCGAGACCACCCGCCCGGCCCACCGTTCGAGGTTCGGTGACGGGCCGTCCGATGACGGGCCGTCCGAGAAAAGGTGGGTGGCCGGCCGTCGCCAAGAGCCGGCGGCCCGGCCCGGCGCACGGGTCCCGCACACCGATCCCGCGCCGGAAGAAGAACGAAGGAACCGGCTCACCGAAACGGCGCACAGGGGGAGCACATTGTGTGCGCCGGCGCATAACACCAACGCTATGGCCTGATCCGTGTGCGCTGGGTAAGGCACTGGCGTAAGGTCTGGCATATGCGGAGGTGGGGTGAGTGATGAACGGCAGCAACCTGCACCCCTGGCAGGTGATCCGTCAGGACAAGAACGGCAGCCGCTACCGAATAGGCCACTGCGCCACCAGGGCCGAGGCCCAGCGGCTCATCAAGCGACTACGTCCGGAGAGCGCGACCATCGAGGCCGAGGCGATACCGGCCGAGATGGAGGCGCGCTATCTCGTCGAGCGGGTCGAGCGCGTTGAGGCCGGAGGGCGCGGGCGCCGCTGACGCCATGCACAATCGGGTATAAGGGACATTCAGCCCTGCTTTGCCGGACCCGGCCGGTGAAGGCACCCGACGGGGGACATGGAGCGTTGCACACAGAACCTGCCCGCCCGGGAGGCCGGCTCAGGGCCTCCCCAGGCGGGGCCAGTCAACACTCGCTGCTGGACGTGCTGCGGGTCGGTTTTCTGACGCTGGACTCCACGGACAGGGTCGTGCTGTGGAGCGAAGCGCTCGACGCGATCCTGGGCCGCTCCCAGCGGGAGACCGTAGGCACCCGGCTGGCCGAACTCCTGGCCCCCGAAGAGGACTCCGGCCCCCTCCTCAGCCACCGTCATGTGCTCGAAACCGGCGACTGGCACGGCGTGCTGCCGATGCGTCACCTGGACGGCAGGACCGTCGCGCTCGAATGCCGGGCGAGCGTGCTGCGGGGTGCCGACGACACCCCGCTCATTCTGGCCAATCTCGTCGAAGTGGACCGTCTCAGAGGTGTGGAGGAGGACCTGGCGGCCCTCGACGGGCTGTTCACCGCCTTCCCGCTCGGCGTCGCCATCTTCGACACCTCGCTGCGTTATGCCCGGGTCAACGACGCCCTGCTCCGGCTCCACTCCCTCGGCGACCGGGATCTGCGGGACAAGACCGTGCTCGATGTGCTGCCGAGCCCCGCCGCCCAGGAGCTGTACCGGCTCCAGCGGGAGGTGCTGGACACCGGCCGATCCGTGATCGACCTGGTGACCTCGTCGCCCGGCGGCGACGGCGCGCTCTCCGTCTCGCTGGGCCGCCTGACGGACCGGACGGGCCGGCCGCTGGGCGTCGGATGCACCGTGATGGATATCAGCGAACGACGGGAGGCGCTTGCCAAGATCGAGCGCGCCCGGCAGCGGCTGGCCCTGCTCAACGACGTCGGCAACGCCCTCGGCGATCTGCTGGACGTGCGCCGGATCGCCGAGACCCTGTCCCGCCAACTGGTCCCCAGGTTCGGCGACTTCTCCAGCGTGCTGCTGCTGGCCTCCCTCGTCGACGGCCACGAACCCGAACCCGTCGACGATCTCGACTCGGTGCGGCTGGTCCAGCTCGGCGTCGCCGCCAAACGCCACACCCCGACCATCGACCGCCTGCTGCAGGTCGGCGAGACCATGGCCTTCGCGCCCACCCCGATCCTCGCCTCGGTGCTGGCCCACGGCTCCCCGCATCTGGCCGACAACCAGCAGACGATCACCGAGGGACTGCCGGAGGAGTCGCCGATGGTCGAATCGGTCCGGGGCCTGGGCATCCGGTCCATGCTGACCGTGCCGCTCCGCGCCCGGGGCACCACGCTCGGCCTGCTGCTGATCAGCCGCGCCGAACGACGCACCCCGTTCGATCGCGAGGACCTGGCGCTGGCCACCGAGACGGGCACCCGGGCGGCGATCTTCCTGGACAACGCCCGCCTCTACGCCAGGGAACGCGAGGGCGCGCTGATGCTGCAGCGCAGCCTCCTGCCCCAGTGGCTGCCCGACCTGCCCGGCGTCACGGTGAGCCACCGCTACGTGCCCAGCGCCAGTGGCGCCGAGATCGGCGGGGACTGGTTCGACGTGATCCCGCTCGCCGGCGGCCGGATGGCGTTTGTGATCGGCGATGTCACCGGACACGGGCTGCGCGCCGCCGCCACCATGGGCCAGCTGCGGACCGCCGTGCGCACCCTGGCCACCCTCGATCTGGCGCCCGCCGAACTGCTGCGCCGGATCAACGACCTGGGCAAGGAGATCGCCCAGCACCCGGACGACCCGATGATGGCCACCTGCGCCTATGCCGTCTACGACCCCGCCAGCCGGATCTGCACCATCGCCAAGGCGGGCCATCTCCCGCCCGTGCTGGTCAGCCACGACCCGAAAACGGAACGCTGGCGGGCCGAGCCGCTGGATCTGCCGTCCGGAATGCCGCTGGGGGTCAGCGGGATGCCGTTCGAGGAGGCACGCGTCGAGGTCCCCGAGGACACGCTGCTGGTGCTCTACACCGACGGCCTGATCGAGACCAGGGACGAGGATCTCGGCGTCGGCGTCGGGCGACTCTGCGAGCTGCTGGAGCGCATCTCGGGATCGGACGCCCCGCTCGGCCTGATCTGCGACCATCTGATCGGGGCCCTGCGGCCCAACGTCAAGGACCACGACTCGGACGACATCGCGCTGCTGATCGCCCGGCTCGGCGGCCTGCCGCCGGACCGGCTGGCCTCCTGGACGTTCCCCGCGGAGCGTCAGGTGGTGCGCGAGGCGCGCCGGGTGGTCGTGGAGACGCTGCGCGGCTGGGGTCTGGACGCCCTGATCGACCAGGCAGAACTGCTGGTCAGCGAGTTGGTCACCAATGCCGTGCGCCATGCCCACGGGCCGGTGGAGCTGCGGGTGGTGCGCGGCTCAACCCTGCTGATCGAGGTCACCGACCCCGCGCTCGACCCCCCACGGGAACGCACGACCACCCCCGAGGACGAGGGTGGTCGAGGGCTGTCACTGGTCTCCCGGGAGGCCCGCCGCTGGGGCACCAGGCGCGGATCCACCGGGAAGACCGTCTGGTTCGAACTGACCACGGCGCCCTGAACCATGGCCATGGCCTGAGCCGGCCGGCTCAGGCGGCCAACACCGCCTCCACCGCCGAGGAGCGACGTATCAACCGCCGCGCCGTGCCCACGCTGGCGACCAGCGTGATCAGCACCGCGAACCCAGCCACCGCGCCATGGATGCCCCAGACCCAGCCGTCCGACGGGAACCAGACGCCGGCCCGCGCATGGGCGAACGGCACCAGCGCCGTCAGCGAGGCCAGCAGCCCGAAGACCACCCCCGCGCCCGCGACCAGAGCGGACTCGGCCCCCACCATGCGCAGCACCTGCCCGGGCGTGGCCCCGGCCAGCCGCTGTTGGCCGAACTCCCGACGGCGGAAGGCCGTCGCCGCGACCAGGGTGTTGACCAGCATGATGCAGCAGAAGGCCGCGATGATGCCGACCACCACATAGTTCATCGTCTCCATCGTCCGGCTCTCCTCAAGCACCACCGCGCCCTCGGCCTTGAGCTGGACGTTCTCCAGCCGCTGCATGGCGAGCGTGCCGGCCGTGACCGTGGTGAACAGCGTCACCGGCATCACCGCCCTGGCCAACTCCCCCGTGCGCCGGCGGACGTTGCCCACCGCCAACTGGCCGCTGACGCCGCCCAGCAGCCGCACCGGCCAGCCCAGCAGCACCGTCGTCACCCGAAGCAGCACGGGCGCCAGCAGCGCCACCGTGAGCGCGGCGGCCACCACTCCTGGCCCGGCGGACATGAAGACGTCCACGCCCTCGCCGTCCATCACGGTCAGCGTGGTCACCACGGCGCCGGCGGTGGCGGCCAGGCCCAACAGCGCGCCGATCCAGCGCCACCGCCCCATCAACGGCCCGGCTTCCCCGGCGCCCGCCGCGTCGACCATCGCCTCCACGGCCCGCATCCGGGTGGCCCGACGGGCCGTCAACAGCGCGCCGACCAGGGCCGCCGTCAGCCCGTTGGCCACGCCCATGGACACCGCGGCCGGGCCGAAGACATGCTCGATCCCCGCATCCACCTGGCCGGTCTCCCGCAGGGCCGCGAAGAGCAGCCGCCCCAACAGCATCGACGCGGGGACCGCCAGCGCCACGGCGGCCAGCGCCAGCAGCATCGTCTCCCCCACGATCAGCCGCCGCACCTGGCCAGGGGTGGCCCCCACGCTCTTCAACAGGGCCATCTCCCTGGCGCGTTGTCGTACCGTCAGCGACATGGTGGACACGACCGCGAAGATCACCAGGGCCAGGCCGTAGCCCCCGACCACAAAGGCCATCGTCTCCAGCGTCTCGACGCTGCTCTCCGGCACCCCGGGCCCGCCCGCGGTGTCCAGCAGGGAGCCGAACGCCATCACCATGGCCGCGCCGAAGAACACGGCGAGAAACCCCGCGACAAAGCCGCCGGGCCGCTTGGCCAGCGAACGCATCGCCATCAGCAACATCTCAGGCCCCCGCGGCGATCGTGTCGGCTGCCTCGGCCGCGTCCCAGGCGCCGAGCCTCGTCATCCGCTCGGCCACCGCCTCGGCGCTGGGCCGGACCAGCGTGCCGACCAGCCGGCCGTCGGCGAGGAAGAGCACCTGGTCCGCACAGGCGGCGGCCACCGGATCGTGGGTGACCATCACCACCGTGCGGCCATGGACCCGCACCGCCTCGCCGAGCAGACCGAGCACCTCGCGGGCGCTACGGGTGTCCAGCGCGCCGGTGGGCTCGTCGGCGAAGATCACATCAGGCTCCGTCACCAACGCCCGGGTGATGGCGACGCGTTGCTGCTGGCCGCCGGAGAGCTGCGCGGGCAGATGCCGCAGCCGCTCCCCGAGGCCCAACTGCTCCAGCGTGCGCACCGCCCGCCGCCGATCGACCTTGCGGCCGGCCAGCCGCAGCGGGAGCGTGACGTTCTGCAGCACGGTCAGCGTGGGCAGCAGGTTGAACTGCTGGAAGACGAAGCCGATGCGCTGCCGGCGCAGCCTGGTCAGCTCCGCCTCGCCGCTGCCCGCCAACTCGGCGCCCGCCACCACGACCCGGCCGCCGGACGGCTGATCCAACCCGGCGGCGCACTGCAGCAGCGTGCTCTTCCCCGAGCCCGAAGGCCCCATCACCGCCGTGAAGCTTCCCGTGGGCAGCGACAGCGTGATCCCGTCCAGCGCCCTGACCGCCGTACCGGCCGCGCCGTGGCCGCCGTACACCTTGTGCACGGAGACCATGCGCAGCGCCTCGGCCGAACCGGCCGCCCCCGTGTCCGTTCCTCGGAACATCGCCCACTCCTCTGCTCTGACAACGCCCGTCCGCGCCATCACCCTTGACGCTACGGAGCGGCAGAGGCCGGAACGATGGGGGCGGACACCGAACCGGGGTGGCGCTGGCACCACCCCGCCGGGGACCGGCCGGGCCCACCCCTCAGCGCACCGGCAGGTGGTAGGCGACGCGGAACCGATCGGCCGGCACCACCACGTCCGCCGTCTCCACCGGCAGACAGCCGGCCCGGTAGGTACGGCGGATGACCAGCACCGGATGCCCCGGCAGGCCCCCCAGCACCCGGGCCTCCGCGGCCAGGGCCGGCCTGGCCTCGACCTCCTCGGCGACGTTGTCGACGATCACATCGATCGCGGCCATCCGCTCCACCACCCCGCGCCCGGCGAGCGGGCCCTGCTCGGGCAGCACCACCGGCGTGCGGCCGGTGAGCCCCAGCGGCTCCCAGGAGGTGGAGACCATCGCCGGCTCCGTCCCCACCCGGAACACATAGCGCGTGCACATCACCGGATCGCCCGGCTCCACCCGCAGCCGCTCCGCGACCCCTGGCGAGGCCTCGCCCCGCTCGCTCTGCGCCTCCCAGGTGCCGCGCACCCGCTCGTCGGCCTGCTCCTGCCGGAAGGGCGAGCACTCCCCCAACGTGCGGTATCCGCTGCGTGCGATGGTGCGCGGCACCGGGCGCTCCCGCACATAGGTGCCCGATCCCGACCTCCCCTCGACCAGGCCCTCGGCCATGAGCACCTTCCTGGCCTCCAGCGCCACCGTGTCGGAGACCCCGTACGAGGCCCGAATGCTGGCCTGCGAGGGGAGCCGGGTGTGTGGTGGCAGGCTGCCGTCGGTGATCTGCTGCCGAAGGTCGTCCGCGACCCGGAGATACGCGGGCTGTTCACCGAATGACACAGGCCCCTCCCACAGTTGCTTCCGATTTATGCTGACAAACAGCAACAGCTTGACAACAGAAAGTTGCCAACCGCAAGGGACGGCCAGAGTTTCACTCGAAGTGATGACCGCCGGTCCGGCAGCCGGACACCTGACGCGACGTCACGCGTAACGCCAATCCCCCGGGCGGACAAGTACAGGTGTGGAACCAACGAAGCACGCACTCGTACGAGCCGGCGATCCGGAGGCCTTCCGGGAGCTGTTCCGCGCTCATGCGCGGCTGATCGACGGCTATGCCCTGCGCGCGACCGGCGATCCGACACTGGCCGAGGACGTGGTGTCCCTGACCTTCCTGGAGGCATGGCGGCTCCGCGAGCAGGTCAGGGACGAGGGCCCCAGCCTCCGCCCCTGGCTGATGGGAACAGCCCTCAACACCCTGCGCAACTCCTCGCGTTCCAGACGCCGTTACCAACACGCCCTGGCCCGGTTGCCGAGCGCCCGGGCGGCGCCCGACATCGCCGACGAGGTGGTCGGCCGGATCACGGACGCCGGCCGGGTGGCGGCGGCCCGCCGCGCCCTGGCGTTCTCCGATCTGCTGCCGCCCGGCATCGAGGACGGCGTCTACGAGGCGCTGGGCCGCGTGCCGGGGATCGAAGTGCTGGAGGACACCGAGGACGCCGCGGGACGCGCCGCCGTGGGCCTGGCCCGCACCGACGCCGAGGCCGGCACCCGGTCCGCCTATCTCCTCGACCCCGAGACCTTCCGCTACCTCGGCTTCCAGCAGATCCAGGCCACGGAACACAACGACATCCCGGCGGGCACGCTCCTGGACGAATACGCCCTGCTCGAACTGGGCGTGGTCGACGAGCAGAAACAACGCCCCGGCCAGGGCAACGGCGCGGCATGACGCCGCAGGCTTCGCAGGGAGGCAGGCCGCCTCGGTGGTCGACCATGTCCTGGAAGACCGTGCCCATGTCGAGGGTTCGCCGGGGGACGGCACCGGCCCGTTCCGGAGAGTCCCTTGACGGCCCTCTGTTCGCCGCACCGGCGAGGTGGTGACGCGCGCCCGCTACACGTTGAAGCGGAACTCCACCACATCGCCGTCGCGCATCACATAGTCCTTGCCCTCCATCCGGGCCCGGCCGCGGGCGCGGGCCTCGGTGACGGAGCCGGCTTCGACGAGGTCGTCGAAGGAGATGACCTCGGCCTTGATGAAGCCCTTCTGGAAGTCGGTGTGGATCACGCCGGCGGCCTCGGGGGCGGTGGCGCCCTGCTTGATCGTCCAGGCCCTGGCCTCCTTGGGCCCGGCCGTGAGGTAGGTCTGCAGGCCGAGGGTGGCGAAGCCGACCCGGGCCAGGGTGGCGAGGCCCGGCTCGTCCTGGCCGACGGTCTGGAGGAGTTCGAGCGCCTCGTCCTCCTCCAGCTCGGCGAGGTCGGCCTCCAGCTTGGCGTTGAGGAAGATCGCCTCGGCGGGCGCGACCAGCGCCCGCTGCTCCTCCTTGAACGCCTCGTCGGTCAGCTCGTCCTCGTCCACGTTGAAGAGATAGAGGAACGGCTTCACCGTCAGCAGATGCAGCTCGCGCAGCGGCTCCGCGCGCTCGCTGCCCTGGGCGATGCCAGCGGCGAAGAGGGTGCGCCCCTCCTCCAGGATCGCCTGCGCCTCCTCCACCGCGCGGACCAGCGGCTGCTTGTCCTTCTTGACCCTGGCCTCCTTCTGGAGCCGGGGCAGCACCTTCTCGATGGTCTGGAGATCGGCCAGGATCAGCTCGGTGTCGATGGTCTCGATATCGCTCTTGGGCGAGACCTTGCCGTCCACATGGACCACGTTCTCGTCACGGAAGGCCCTGATCACCTGGCAGATCGCGTCCGACTCACGGATGTTGGCCAGGAACTTGTTCCCCAGGCCCTCGCCCTCGCTGGCGCCGCGCACGATGCCCGCGATGTCGACGAAGTCCACCGTGGCCGGGAGCACCCGCTGGGAGGAGAACACCTCGGCCAGCTTGTGGAGCCGGGGGTCGGGGACGCCGACCACGCCGATGTTGGGCTCGATGGTGGCGAACGGGTAGTTGGCCGCGAGCACGTCGTTCTTGGTCAGGGCGTTGAACAGCGTGGACTTGCCGACGTTGGGCAGGCCGACGATTCCGATCGTGAGCGACACGTGAGACTTCCCGGAACGAGTGAGGGGTGGACGCGGCTCACCAGTCTACGGGCGCCCCGGGGAGCACCCGCCGGGCGCGGTCATATCGACCGTTAAGCGTGTCCCGCCAGGCGCGGCCCCACCAGCGGCTTACGTTGGACCGGTGGAACACAGCACGCACACAACTCGGCACCCTCGGCAACATTCCGCCGTGGCGCGCCGGCGGGTGCCTCGACCCGCAGGGGCGACGCCGGCCTCGGCCCGGGCGAGAACCGGCGGGCCGCGCCGGGCGCCGGTCCTGGTCGCCCTCGGCCGACTCCCCCGCCCGCGACTCACCGGCCTCGGCTGCGGGGTGCTGGCCACCTCGGCGATGGTGGTGGCCGCCTGGTTCTGCGAGCTGCTCGGCGGGGCGCCCACCCTCTACGGGGTGCTGTTCGTGTTGGCGTCGGTCGCGGCGGCCGGCTGGGTCAGGCCCGCCGAGCTGATCTGTGGGCCGATCGCCGCTCCCATCGCCTTCGCCGTCGGCCTGTTGGCCACCAGCGGCCCCATGAACACCGTCACCGAGCTGGCGCTCCGCGCCCCCTGGCTCTTCGTGGGCACCGGCATCGCGCTCTGGATCGTCCTGGTGCGCAAGGGCCTTCAGCTGCTCCGCCGCCGGCTGAGCCGGGGCCGCTGAGCCCCAGCCGGAAGCCCGCCCGGGACCGACCGGCCCTCAGCCGTTGACCTTGGCCGCCGCCTCGGCACGCAGATCCCTGCGCAGCTCCTTGGGCAGCGAGAACTGGATGTGCTCGTCCATCGGCTGGACCAGCTCCACATCGGCGAAGCCGCGCTCGGTCAGCCACTCCAGCACGCCCTCCACCAGGACCTCGGGCACCGAGGCACCCGAGGAGAGGCCCACCGTGCGGACCCCGTCCAGCCAGGACTCGTCGATCTCCGAGGCGTTGTCCACCAGATGGGCGGCGCGGGCGCCGGCGCCGAGCGCCACCTCGACCATGCGGACCGAGTTCGAGGAGTTCCTGGAGCCGACGACCAGCACCAACTCAGCGTCGGCGGCGACCTTCTTGATGGCGGTCTGACGGTTCTGGGTGGCGTAGCAGATATCGTCGCTCGGCGGGCTGACCAGCTGCGGGAACCGGCCCTTGAGGGCGTCGACGGTCTCCATGGTCTCGTCCACCGAGAGGGTGGTCTGGGAGAGCCAGACGACCCTCTCCGGGTCCCTGACCTCGACGTTCGCCACATCCTCCGGGCCGTCGACCAGGGTGATGTGCTCGGGCGCCTCCCCGCTGGTCCCGATGACCTCCTCGTGGCCCTCGTGACCGATCAGCAGGATGTCGAAGTCGTCCTTGGCGAACCGGACGGCTTCCTTGTGCACCTTGGTGACCAGCGGGCAGGTGGCGTCGATGGTGGCCAACTTTCCGCGCTCCGCCTCCCGATGCACCTCGGGTGACACCCCGTGCGCGGAGAAGATCACGATTTCACCCTCGGGGACCTCCGCCGTCTCCTCGACGAAGATGGCGCCCTTCTGCTCCAGGGTGCGCACCACATACTTGTTGTGCACGATCTCGTGCCGCACGTAGACGGGGGCGCCGTACTGCTTGAGTGCCTGCTCAACGGCTATCACGGCGCGGTCAACGCCCGCGCAGTAGCCCCGAGGGGCGGCCAGTAGGACGCGACGACGCTCGGTGTCTTCAGCCATGCGCCCCATCGTAGAGGGGCCGGCGGGAGAAGGAAGGGCCCCGCTGTCAGTGGTCGGCGTTAGCGTGAGACCCATGGCAGCGACGCAGACTTCGGCGGATGCGCCGATCCCGGTCGGCGAGGTCTCCCGGCTCATCGGCGGCTGGATCGACCGGTTGGGCGCGGTGTGGGTGGAGGGGCAGATCACCCAGCTCTCCCGCCGCCCGGGCTTCGGGGTGGTCTTCCTCACCCTCCGCGATCCGGCGCGGGACGTCTCGCTCCGGGTCACCTGCTTCCGTGGCGTCTTCGACCGGGTCGCCGACGTGATAAGCGAGGGCGCCCGGGTGGTGGTCCTGGGCAAGCCCGAGTGGTACGCACCGCGTGGCGAGTTGTCGCTGCGGGCCGCGGAGATCCGCGCGGTCGGGGTGGGTGAGCTGCTGCTCCGGCTGGAGCGCCTGCGGGTGGCGCTGGCGGGCGAGGGGCTGTTCGCCGCCGAGCGGAAGCGGCCCCTGCCCTTCCTGCCGGGGAATATCGGCCTGGTGACGGGGCGGGCGTCGGCCGCCGAGCGCGATGTGCTGGAGAACGCCAGGCTCCGTTGGCCGGCGGTGCGGTTCACGGTGCGCAATGTCGCGGTGCAGGGCGTGCAGGCGGTGCCCCAGGTGATCGAAGCCGTCCGGGAGTTGGACGCCGACCCCGGGGTCGAAGTGATCATCGTGGCCAGGGGCGGGGGCAGCGTGGAGGATCTGCTGCCGTTCTCCGACGAGCGGTTGGTGCGCGCGGTCGCCGACTGCCGCACGCCGGTGGTCTCCGCGATCGGCCATGAGCCGGACACCCCGCTGCTGGATCTGGTGGCCGATCTCCGCGCCTCCACCCCCACCGACGCGGCCAAGCGCACGGTGCCCGACGTGGGCGAGGAGCTGTCCAGGATCGAGGAGTTGCGCCGGCGGGCGCGCTGGTCCGTGGAGTCGCTGCTGGGTCGGGAGGAGCGGGGCCTGGCCGGCGTCTGCTCCCGGCCGGTGCTGGCCGAGCCGCGCCGGATGGTGGACGACCGCGCGGCGGAGCTGACCTCCCTGGTCGAGCGCTCCCGGCGCACGCTGGGGCATCGGCTGGAGGCGGCGAGCGCCGATCTGGCGCACACCCGCGCCCGGGTGGTGGCTCTCTCCCCCGCCGCCACCCTGCGCCGGGGCTATGCGGTGCTGCGCCGCACGGACGGGGCCGTGGTCAGGGCGGCGGCCGAGGTCGCCCCGGGTGAGCCGCTGCGGGCCCTGGTCGCCGAGGGCGAGTTCGCGGTGACGGTCCGGGAGGCGCATGACGAGCGGGTGGACGGCGTCGGCCGTTCGGATGGCGTGCCGGGTGGCGCGTCGGGAGGCATAGGGTGATGGCCATGACGGAGCCGGACGAGGGAGCGACGCTCAGCTACGAGCAGGCGCGGGACGAGCTGGTCGACGTCGTCCGGCGGTTGGAGACGGGCGGGGCGACCCTGGAGGAGTCGCTGGCGCTGTGGGAGCGCGGCGAGGAGCTGGCGCGTATCTGCGGTCGCTGGCTGGAGGGTGCCAGGGCCAGGCTGGACGCCGCGCTGGCGGAGCGGGACGAGACGGCGGACACCGCCGGTGAAGAGGAGGGAAAGGCCACGGGGGAAGCGAGGGAAGCGGGGAAAGCGGGGGAAGGGGAATAGCCGGCCGGGGGCGTCTCGTTCCCGTTGAGTTCGGCTCTTCGACACCGCTCAGGGAAAGGCCCACCCGCCCATGTCGCTCGCTCTCGACCCCGTCAGCCAGGATCTCCTCTTCCGGGAGGCGCACACCGCCCGCTCGTTCACCGACGAGCCCGTGTCCGACGAGACGATCGCGGCCGTCTACGACCTCGTCAAGCTGGCGCCGACGGCCTACAACACGTCGCCGCTGCGGATAACGGTGCTGCGCACCGAGGCGGCCAGGGAGCGGCTGCTGCCGCTGGTCTCCCGGAGCAACCGACCGCGGATCGCCGCCGCCCCGCTGACGGCGATCCTCTCCGCCGATCTGCACTTCCACGAGAAGCTGCCGCAGCTGATGCCGGCGCTGCCCACCCTCAAGGACGATCTGTACGGCGACGCCGAGGTCAGGGAGGGCCAGGCCCTGCTCAACACCGGCCTGCAGATGGGCTACTTCCTGGTGGGTGTGCGGGCGGCCGGGCTGGCCGTCGGGCCCATGTCGGGTTTCGACGCCGAGGCCGTGGACAAGGAGTTCTTCGGCGACGGGCGGCAGCGCTCGCTGGTGCTGGCGAACATCGGGCATCCGGCCCCCGACGCCTACTCCCCCAGGGCGCCCCGGCTGGCCGCCGACGAGGCGATCACCACCCTGTGAGCGGGGCCGGCGGCGCCTCGCGTGCCCGCCGGTTCGTTCAGGCGCCGGCGTCCCTGGGCTCCAGGGCGCCGGCCATCCTGGCCAGTTGGTCCAGCGGCGCGGTGCCCATCACCACCGTGGTCACATCGGCCTCGGAGAGCACCAGCGCGTCGTACTTCTCGCCCTCCCAGCGCGCCCAGTCCCGCCCGTCGACCCGTTCGGTGGCGCCGGTGTCCTCGGCCTGCTGGGTGACGGAGCGGACGAAGTCCTCCGCCGTGCCGTCCGCCTGTGCCAGCGCGACATACTCGTCGTCCGGGTTCACAAAGCCGAGGCGCCAGGTCACCCCGTGCTCCCCCTGCGGTTCGAACCGCACCGAGGTGGCGCGCCAGTCCTCGGAGAGTCCCACGGGCACCCGCACCGGATAGGGCGCCGCCCGCGCGGCGGTCGCCGAGGCCACCTCGTACTCCACCGTCCGCACCGGGTCCTGGCCGCCGCCGTCGTTGGACATCAGGAAGTAGGCGAGAAAGGTGCCGGCGCAGATGATGGCCAGGGACAGCACCATGTTCTGCACGGTCTGCAGGCGCAGCCGCTTCATCCGCCGGGCCCGCGCGTCGTCGCCCCCGGGCTCGGGGGTCGAGCCGGTCCCGTCCGGGGAGTCGTCGTTCGTCTGAGCCGCGGGCGCGGCCTCCGTCACGTCTTCGTTCGCCACCCCGCCATCGTCCCGCATGTCATGGCTTGTGCCGCAGCCACCCCCTGGTTCGCTCATCAGATAGGCGGTCTGCTCATCTGTGGCGGAGCGAGCTAGAGTCGGAGCACCCTCGCCTCAGCACGGCGCGCTCCCGGCGCGCGGAAAGGTGCGTCCCGATGACCGACCAGCATCTGCCCTCCCCTCTACGGGTGGCCCCCGAAGCCCCCGACCGCAACCTGGCGTTGGAGCTGGTCAGGGTGACCGAGGCCGGCGCGATGGCGTCCGGGCGCTGGGTCGGCAGGGGGGACAAGAACGGCGCGGACGACGCGGCGGTGCGGGCCATGCGCGCGCTGATCTCCACCGTCTCCATGAACGGGGTGGTGGTCATCGGCGAAGGTGAGAAGGACCACGCCCCGATGCTCTACAACGGCGAACGCGTCGGCGACGGCACGGGCCCCGAGTGTGATGTGGCCGTGGATCCGGTGGACGGCACCACCCTCACCGCCAAGGGGATGGGCAACGCCGTCTCCGTGCTGGCGGTCGCCGAGCGCGGCGCGATGTTCGATCCCAGCGCCGTCTTCTACATGGACAAGCTGGCCACCGGCCCGGAGGCGGCGGAGTATGTCGACATCGACGCCCCGCCCGAGGTCAATGTGCGCCGGGTGGCCAAGGCCAAGGGCGGCTCGCCCGCGGATGTGACGGTGGTCATCCTGGACCGGCCGCGCCACACCGATCTGGTGCGTCGGGTGCGGGAGGCCGGCGCCCGGATCAAGTTCATCCAGGACGGTGACGTGGCCGGCGCCATCATGAGCGTCCGGGAGGGCACCGGCGTCGACCTGCTGCTGGGTGTCGGCGGCACCCCGGAGGGCATCATCGCGGCCTGCGCCATCAAATGCCTGGGTGGCACCATCCAGGGCAAGCTCTGGCCCAAGGACGAGGAGGAGCGCCGCGCGGCACTGGACGCGGGCCACGATCTGGACCAGGTTCTGCACACCGACGATCTGGTGCACGGCGAGAACGCGTTCTTTGTCGCCACCGGCGTCACCGACGGCGAGCTGCTGCGCGGGGTGCGGTACCGCGCGGAGACGGCCAGCACCCAGTCCCTGGTGGTCCGTTCGCGCTCGGGCACCATCCGGCAGATCGACTCCACCCACCGGCTGTCCAAGCTGCGCGCCTACAGCGCCATCGACTTCGACAGCCCGAGCGGCCGCTAGGGCTTCGCCGGGTCCCCGCCGGCGGCGTCGTGGCGGGCGCGTGCCTCGGCCACCTCGGGGGCGTGGGTCAGCGCCCAGTGGGCCAGCGCCGACAGCGGGGCCAACAGGGTGCGGCCCAGCGGGCTGAGGTCGTATTCGACGGTGGCCGGCACGGTCGGGAAGACCGTGCGGGTCACCAGTCCGTCGCGTTCCAGGGCGCGCAGGGTCCTGGTGAGCATCCGCTGGCTGATCTCCTCGATGCCCCGGTGGAGTTGGTGGAACCGGAGCGGCCCGTCGCCCAGGCAGACCAGGACCAGCACGCTCCATTTGTCGCCGACCCGGCGCAGGACATCCGTCGCCGGGCAGGCCCGGTGCTCGTCCGCGCTCACCGGGAGCGCCAGCCGTGGCTCCGGCGGCATCCGTACGGCATTGTCCGTTGCGGACATCAATGTGCCTCCTTTCGTCGTTCCTCCGGATCAGCTGATAATCCGTCGCGAACCCAGCGTAGTCAGACGGCCCCTCAGGAGACGGCATGAGCAGTGAGATCCCCCCGCCCCGCACGATCGTGGTCTCCGGGGGCACGGACGGCATCGGGCGGGCCCTGGTCCGCGACCGGCTGGGCCGGGGCGACCGGGTGGTCGCCATCGGCAGCACCCCGGGCAAGGGGGAGGCGCTGCTCGCCGAGGCCGAGCGGTCGGGGGCCGCCGGCCGGCTCACCTTCCTGCGGGCCGAGCTGAGCCTGATCGCCGAGGTCGAACGGGTGGTGGAGCGGATCAGCGCGACCCATCCACGGGTCGACGCCCTGGTGCTCGGCGCCAACCGGGTGCTGACCCGCCGCCAGGAGACGGCGGAGGGGCTCGAGTTCACCTTCGCCCTGTACTACCTGAGCCGGTACCTGCTCGGGCACGGGCTGCGCGGGGCGCTCGCCGCCGCCCCGGAACCGTTGATCGTCAACATCAGCGCGCCGGGCCTGAAGGCGGGCCGGGTGCACTGGGACGACCCGCAGCTGACCGACAACTACCGCACCGTGCGCGCCCAGGCCCAGAGCGGCCGGGCCAACGATCTGCTGGGCGTGGACTTCGCGGCCCGGCCGTCCAGCCCGGCCCGCTATGTGCTGTACCACCCGGGCTTCACCAGGTCGCCCGGCAGTTGGGCCCACCTCTCCTGGCCCGTCGCCACCTCGCTCCGGCTGCTGGCCAGGGTCGCCGCGCGCTCTCCCGAGGAGGCGGCCGGCCCGCCGAGCCGGCTGATCGACGCGCCGCCGGCCGAGCCGCTCACCGCCGTCGACCGGGGCCGCCCCGTCGATCCCGGACTGCCCACCTTCGACCCCGGGGACGCGGCACGGCTCGCCCGGGAGACCCGACGACTGATACGCGCCACCGTGGGCACCAGCCCGCTGCTGCCCGACGAGACGCCCAACGACCAGGCAGGCGCGGAGAATTAGCGCACGGGACGGTCAAGGCGAGATCGGGCGTCCGCAGAGGATGCGGGCGCCAGACGGGAACGACCGGCGGCCCCGGGGCGACCCGACGAGGCGGGTGCGCCGGGGCGTGACGCGGTACCGGTCGAAAGCCGCGGCTCGCGAGGCGGGACGGCGCGTCAGGGGGCGGCGGCGATGGCCGGTGTGGATGCCGCCGCCCCGCTGGAACCGGAAGACGACCGTGGCGGGTGTGGGGGTTGTGTCCTGCTCAACGCGCGTTTCGGGGTGGGAGGCCGAACGGCGCGCAGGACGTCAGGCGATCCGGGTGACGTCCGCCTGGCGCCCGCCGGAGGTGGCCTCGCGGCGCCGCCGGCGGCTGAGCACCACCCGGCGCTCGGCGGCGGTCAGACCGCCCCAGACGCCATAGGGCTCGGGCTGGAGAAGCGCGTGCTCGCGGCATTCGAGCAGCACGGGACAACGGGCGCAGACCGACTTGGCTGCCTGCTCGCGGGAGAGGCGAGCGGCGGTCGGCTCCTGCGACGGGGCGAAGAAGAGCCCCGCCTCATCACGTCGGCAGGCGGCCTCCGAGTGCCAGGGGCCCGCCAGATCTCTTTGACTGGGCTGGGCGGGGCCGGCTGGGGACCACGGGGACTCGTGTGGCGGTGACGGTTGCAGCACGGTCAACTCCTGACGACGGCTACGGGGGGTCGCTCCTGGCAGGTGGACCCTCACCCGTCGTGGGAGCCCCACGGTTCTTTCCCACCATGCTCGGCCATACGAGTGACGGTCCCCGGAGCCCTACCCGCTGTGCGCACGCTTATGCACGGAGCGACCGTGTCACCCGCCGTATCACCCGAACCAGCCGCCCGCGGGGCCCTCGGGGCCCCGGCGGACCCCGGGGGCTCAGTCCGCGCTGAGGTCCCGCAGTCGCTTGCCGGGCACCGCCTTGGCCTCCAGGCCGCCCATGATGGCCACGCCCTGCACCGTGATCACGGGCGCGCGCGGATCGGGGGACTCCGTCTCATGCACCTCGAAGCCCCCCATGATGCCGCTGCCCCCGCTGCGCAGGGTGACGTTCTCCGGAACCTTGATGTCCACGCCGCCCCAGAACGCCACGACGTTGAGCACCACATGCTGCTGGTCGAAGATCGCCTCGGTGAAGTCCAGGTCGACTCCCCCGCAGACGGCCACCGCGTTGATCTTGGCGCCGACCCGCCAGGTGCCCTTGCGGGTCGCGCCGCCGAACACCGCCACGACGTTCTTCGCCTCCGGCGCCGCGGGGGGGCCGCCGGGTGCGCGCTGGGCCACGCCGGCCGGGCCCTGGGCGGGCGCCAGGGACGGGCTCGCCGACGCCCGCTGGCCCGCCGGCAGATCGTTGATCAACGGCTCCAACTCGCCGATGGTCTTGGAACGGTAGAGCGCGTCGAGCCGCTCGGCGTGCTCCTCCGGCTCCAGCCGCCCCTCGGCGAGCGCATCGCGCAGGATGTCGGCGATACGGTCCCGATCGGCGTCGGAGGCGCGCACGCTCTTGGGGCCCGCCGCTGGCACGGCCGGCGAAGCGGCCGACGCCTCCTCGGCCGAAGCGGACGGCCCCGACGGGACGGGCGAAACGGCGGCGGGCGGGCCGGACTGCTTCTCCATGGACCGGGACTGCTTCTCCAGGGACACGGCCGGCGGATTCTCAGCGTTCACCCCGCCAGACTAGCGACTCGCGATACATCGCGACCAGTGCCCGACGACGATCGGCCGGATCCCAGCACCGCCGGCCGCCCCGGGGAACCGTCCGACAACGTCGCCTTCACGCCGTCAACTTCCGTGAAAACCACTCGAAGTGGGTATTTTCCCGAATGGGGCGCGGGGCACGAAGGTACCCGTATGTCACGGTTGGCTCACCCCCCTTCCCAACGATCAGGGAGCAGCCAACGTGCTCACCATCGGTGACAAGTTCCCCACCTATGAGCTGACCGGCGTCGTCGGCCCGTCCGAGAACCTGCGGTTCGAGACCTTCAGCAGCAAGGATCGCGCGCCGGGCTGGTCGGTGATCTTCTTCTGGCCGAAGGACTTCACGTTCGTCTGCCCCACGGAGATCGCCGCGTTCGGCCGGCTGACCGGCGAGTTCGCCGAGCGCGACGCGCGGTTGCTCGGCGTCTCCGGCGACTCCGAGTTCGTGCACCACGCCTGGCGCCGCGACCACGCCGATCTGCGGGAGCTGCCGTTCCCCATGCTGGCCGACCCCAAGCACGAGCTGATGAGCGCCTGCGGCGTGCGCGGCGAGGACGGCTTCGCGCAGCGGGCGGTCTTCGTGGTGGACCCGGACAACGAGATCCAGTTCGCCATGGTCACCGCCGGCTCCGTCGGCCGCAACCCGACCGAGGTGCTGCGGGTCCTGGACGCCCTGCAGACCGACGAGCTGTGCCCGTGCAACTGGTCCAAGGGCGAGCCCACGCTGGACGCCGACAAGCTGCTGGCGGGTGTGTGACCCCGATGGCCCTGGAGGAGCTTCGGGCGGCGATGCCGCCCTATGCCAAGGATCTGCGGCTCAACCTCGGCTCGTTGACGACCCATTCGCAGCTGACGGAGCAGCAGCTCTGGGGCACGCTGCTGGCCTGCGCGGTGGCCTGCCGCAGCGCGCCGCTGCTGCGTGAGGTGGAGCCCGAGGCGCGCAAGCACCTCTCCGACGAGGCCCATGGCGCCGCGCGGACGGCGGCGGCGCTGATGGCGATGACCAACGTGTTCTACCGCACCCGGCATCTGCTGGCCGACCCGGCGTACGACGCGCTGCCGGCCGGGCTGCGGATGAACGCGCTGCGCGATCCGGGCGTGCCCCGGGTGGACTTCGAGCTGTGGTCGCTGGCGGTCTCGGCCGTGGGCGGCTGCGGTCGCTGCCTCGAAGCCCACGAGCGGACGCTCCGCGAGGCCGGCATGCCCCGGGAGGCCATCCAGGAGGCGTTCCGGGCGGCCGCCGTGCTGGCCGCGACGGCCAGCACCCTGGACGCCGAGACGGCGCTGCACGGCCCCGTGGACTGACCCGCGGATGCCGCCGGGGGCCGGCCGCGCCGGCTCAGCCGGCGGCGGGCGGGGCCACCTCGAACCAGACCAGCTTTCCGGTGCTCAGCCGGGTCGCGCCCCACTGCCGGGCCAAGCGCTGGACCAGGTACAGGCCCCGCCCGCCCTCGTCGGCCGGACCGGCCTGCCGCAGCCTGGGCAGCTGCGGAACGTCGTCGCCCACCTCGCAGCGCAGCACATCGGTGCGCAACAGCCGCAGGGTGACGGGGCGTTCGGCATACCGGACGGCATTGGTGACCACCTCGCTGACCAGCAGCTCCACCGAGTCCTCCAGCTCCGAGAGGTCCCAGCGGGCGAGGTTCTCCCGCACCATCCGGCGCGCCTCGCGCACCGACTCGGCGCGCGGATCCAGCCTGCAGAACGCCACATCGTCCGGCGCGATGCCCTCGAACCTGGCGGCCAGCAGCGCGATGTCGTCGTCCCGGTCGCCCGGGCCGACGATGTCCAACACCTCGTCGCACAGCGGCTCCAGCGGGGCCGCCGCGTCCGGCCTGGTCAGCTGCGAGATGCTGGCAAGCTTCTCCCGCAGATGCTCGACCCCGGTCCAGACGTCGCGGCTGCGCGACTCCACCAGTCCGTCGGTGTAGAGCAGCAGCGTGGCACCGGCCGGCGCGTCCACCTCGACCATCTCGAAGTCCACCCCGCCCACGCCGATGGGCGCGTTGGGCGGTAGGTTCACCAGCTCGGTCGAGCCGTCCACATGCAGCATCACGGGCGGCGGATGACCGGCGTTGGCGGCCGTGATGCGGTGCGCGACCGGGTCGTAGACGGCGTAGAGGCAGGTCGCCATCCGGTCCTGTCCCAACCGCTGCGCCTGCTCGTCGAGATGGTGCAGCACCTCAAGGGGCGGCAGGTCGAGCCCGGCCAGCGTCTGCACCGTGGTGCGCAGCTGTCCCATGATCGCCGCCGAGGTCGTCGAGTGGCCCATCACATCGCCCACCACCAGCGCCACTCGGCTGCCTGGCAGCGGGATCGCGTCGTACCAGTCGCCGCCGACCCGTGCGGACTGGGCGGCCGGCAGATAGCGGCTCGCCAGCCGGACGCCGGTCGGCTGCGGCAGGTCGTCGGGGAGCATGGTCCGCTGCAACTCGTCCGCGATCGACGCCTCCCGGCCGTAGAGCACGGCCTTGTCCACGCCCAGCGCGGAGTGGGTGGCGAGCTGCTGCGCCACCTGAAGGTCCTCGGCGGCGAACACGTCACGGTCCGGGCGGCGCAGGAAGATGGCCGCGCCGATCACCCGGCGCCGGCCACGCAGCGGGGTGAGGATCGCCCGCCTGCCCTCGGGCAGCGAGACGGCGCCGGTCAGCTCGCGCATGGCGGCCTTCGGGACCTGGCTCTCGATGAACACCGGGCGCACCCCGCGCAGCACCTCGGCCAGCGGCCCGTTGCCGCGCACTTCGACCAGCGGGGTGGCGCCGGACAGCAGTGGCAGCTCGCCACCGCCGCTGTCGGGCAGCGGGTCGCCGAGGGCCTCCAGGGTGAGCGCCTCGGGGATGCGGTCGGTGCGCCGCAGCTTGAGGACCCACGGGTTGACCGGCTGCTCGTCACCGACCGGCAACGGATGGCGCAGATAGACCAGGATGGCGTCCGAGAACGTCGGTACCGAGGCGCGGCACAGGCCGAGCACGATCTCGTCCAGGTCCATACCGCGCGCGATGCGTCGGGTGGCGGAGCCCACGAACCGCAGCCGCTCCAACTCCCGCATGCCGCCGGTGGGGGCCTCGTCGGTCGTGGGACGGACGAGAGGCGCTTCGGTGGTGTCCGGCTCGGATCGGGCGTGCGGCAGCGCTGGGCTCTCGGCGCGCGGTGCGTCCGCCGTGCGAGCCATGGGCTGCGGAGGGGTCGGGTCCGTCACGAGGGGCTGTCCATCCAGGCGGGAACTAGCGTGCGGGGTGGGGGTGTTGGGTTGTGTGGTCGTGGAGGCTGATCCTACGTTTGGCGCCCCGGGGCGTATCAAGAGGCTCTGGGGTGATCGGGCAGCCGATCGGACTGCGCGGAGTGGGTCAAAGAGGACGTCAGGCGGTCCCAGTGGGACGGCAGTCGGGGCCGGCGCCAGCGTGGATCGGGCCGCCAGGAAGGCCAGTTCTCGGCGAAGGGCGAGCCCCACTCCCTGATCAGGCCAACCGCTTCCCGGCCCGCGTCGCGGACCCGCGCCACCTGATCGGCGTCGAGCAGCCCCGCCATTTCTGCTTGGGCGAATTCGTCTTCGTCCCGCCACTCCCAGCTGCGGTCAGCGTAGACCACGATATCGAGAAAGTGATCCTCGGAATCCACCCCGCCGGACCACCGGCTCCGGGGCTCTTCAAGATTGACGTACCAGTTCTTGAAGCGCCAGTCCCGGTCCCAGAAAAGCCAGATCGACCAGGGGTCCCCGGGGCGTGCGAGCTTGAGCAGACCGTTGCCCAACCACCGGCAACGGGCCAGCACACGCGGCTTGGTGTACCGCGTGGCCAGCGGTTCCAGATGGAGTGGTGTGCCGTCGGCGAACTGTGGCCGGACGCACTCCGTACCGGGCGCCAGCCACACCGCGAGCAGATCGGGCGTGTCTCTGACGACCGTGACGGGCCGGCAGATATGGAAATGTCGGGCCCCATTGGCCCGATAACGCCACAGAATGTGGTCACCCGGTCGCCATGGATGCGCCCCGCCCGCTCCCTCGTTTCCCAACTCCATCGACACATGGTATTCGGGTCGCGGCGCGGGGTGGGCGCATCATGACTGACAGCACATCACGAGAACGTCAGGGGCGGGTCATCCGCAGCACGTCCAGGGCCTCGTCAAGCTGTTCCAGGGTCAGTTCACCCCGCTCGACATATCCGCCGTCCAGCACGGTCTCGCGAATGGTCTTCCGCTCGGCCAGTGCCCGCTTGGCGACCTTTGCGGCCTCCTCGTAGCCGATGTACCGGTTGAGCGGGGTGACGACGGACGGGGAGGACTCGGCGTACTCCAGGGCGCGCTCGACGTTGGCGGTGATGCCGTCGACGGTGCGGTCGGCCAGCAGCCGGGAGGCGTTGGAGAGCAGCCGGATCGACTCCAGCAGGTTCTTCGCCATCACCGGGAGCATGACGTTCAGCTCGAAGTTGCCGGCGGCACCCGCGGTGGTGACCGTGACGTCGTTGCCGATGACCTGCGCGGACACCATCAGCACCGCCTCGGGGATCACCGGGTTGACCTTGCCCGGCATGATCGAGGAGCCCGGCTGGAGGTCGGGCAGCGCGATCTCGGCGAGGCCGGTGCGCGGGCCCGAGGCCATCCACCGCAGGTCGTTGCAGATCTTGGTGAGCGAGACCGCGATGGTGCGGAGCTGTCCCGAGGCCTCGACCAGACCGTCCCTGGCGCCTTGGGCCTCGAAGTGGTCGCGCGCCTCGGTGAGCGGCAGCCCGGTGGCGCGGGCGACCTCGGCGATCACGGCGGCGGAGAAGCCGGGCGGGGTGTTGATGCCGGTGCCGACGGCGGTGCCGCCGAGCGGCAGCTCGGCCAGCCGGGGCAGCGAGGCGTTCAACCGCTCGATGCCGTAACGCACCTGCGCGGCGTAGCCGTCGAACTCCTGGCCGAGGGTGACGGGTGTGGCATCCATCAGGTGGGTCCGGCCGGACTTGACCACGCCGGCGAACTCCTGGCCCTTGCGCTCCAGGGACTCCGCGAGATGGGTGAGGGCCGGGACCAGCTCCTCGATCACGGCGCCGGTGGCGGCGATATGGATGGAGGAGGGGAACACGTCGTTGGAGGACTGGCTCGCGTTGACGTGGTCGTTGGGGTGCACGGGCCGACCGAGGCGTTCGGTCGCCAGGGTGGCCAGCACCTCGTTGGTGTTCATATTGGACGAGGTACCGGAACCGGTCTGGAAGACATCGATCGGGAAGTGCTCGTCCCAGCGGCCGTCGGCGACCTCGTCGGCGGCGGCGGCGATGGCCTCGGCCATGTCCTTCTCCACCACCCCGAGCTCGGCGTTGACCAGGGCGGCGGCGGCCTTGACGCGTGCCAGCGCGGCGATATGGGCGCGTTCCAGGCGCTGCCCCGAGATCGGGAAGTTCTCCACGGCCCGCTGGGTCTGGGCCCGCCACCTGGCGTCGGCCGGAACCCGCACCTCGCCCATCGAGTCGTGCTCGACGCGGTATTCGTTCGTACCAGTCATGGGGACGAATCTACCCGGCGGGCACAAGCCCTCGGGCCGGGGGCGAACCGGGGAGCCGAACGGGGCCCCGGGGCGGCAACCGCGCCCTGCGGAGCGCTGGTTGCCGCCCGGCGCGCGGGGGTGTGGGCAGGGCGCGCGGGCGCTCCCCGCGCCATGGTGTGCGCTCGCTCGACCGTGATCCTGCCCACAGGGCTCCCGGGGCGCCCCTCCCCCTACTCGGTGCGCAGGCCGTCCGGGCGCATCAGCCGCCAGAGCAGCGGCATGCTGCCCAGGGTGACCGCGCCGATGACTCCGGCGCCCACTCCGGCCATCGGCAGGAAGGCCAGCCAGCTCCCGAGCGGGAGATCCACCACGGACATCAGCAACGCTCCCAGCAGGACGCCGACCCCCGAGGCCAGGACCAGCCCGACCACCACCGGCAGGGCCGTCTGCCACAGCACCGAGGCTCCCAGCGTGGCCCGCGGCGTGCCCAGGGCCACCAGCGCGGACAACAGCTGCTTGCGCTCACGGAGTTGCTCCAGCGTGGTGACCAGCATGCTGGCCGCTATCAGCACCATCACCCCCGAGGCGCCGATGAGCATCCCCGTCTGGATTCGGGACAGATCCTCCGAGACCCGCGACGACGTGATCTCCCAGACCTCGCCCCCACCGGGGACCGCCCACACCTCGTTGCGCACCCGCTCCACCGTGTCCCGGTCGGAGAGATCGGCGGTCAGCAGCAGCCGGGCGAACCCGCCTTCGAGGCTCTTCCCGTCCAGCGCCCCGGGCGTCGCCAACAGGCCGTAGTACGTCCAGCCGGTGGGAGAGGCGACGGGCTGGATCTCCCGCACCGTCTCCGGGACCGTCCACAGAAGGGACTCCGTCTCGCTCTCGGAGAGATCCACCGTCTCGCCGGGGACGAGCATCGGCTCCTCCCAGTTCGCCGGGGCGGGCACCCGGAAGACGGCGCCGTCGACGCAGTCCGTCGCGGCGGACAGCTCGGCCAGCACCGAGCACTCGGCCACCAACATGCTCACGGCGGCCCGATCGACATCGGCGGCATCCCCCGGGTAGCCCACCAGGCCCTCCACATAGGGGTACGTGGCCGTCACGCCGGCCAACCGGCTCACCCGATCCGCCACCCCCGCTACCTCCGCGGCCCCGGGATCCCGCAGGCTGACCTCCAGCTGGGCCCGCGTCACATCGGCGCCGGTCTGCTCCGTCTCATCGGCCCTGACCCCGTCGAAGAGCATGTACAGCGCGGTGGCCCCGGCGACCGCGACCGTGATGCCGCTGATCGCGCGGACCGCGGGGCCGTTGCTCAACTGGAGCCGGCGCACCGCCAACTGCCAGGAGACCGGACCGCCCTGGAGCCGGCCGGTCACCCGCTCCACCAACCAGGGCAGCAGCGCGGTGGCCCCGGTCAACAGCAGCGCCACCCCGGCGACGGCCTGTGTCGCGGCCAGATCGCTGGTGCCGGAGAAGCCGCCCAACAGGGGCAGCAGCAGCGCCAGCCCGAGCAGCGCCGGCACCAGCCGCCAGACCAACCGGCGCGGGCGGGGCCGCGACTGCCGCACCACGCCCAGCGGCTCCACCACGATGGAGCGCATGGCGAACAGCGTGGCCCCGACGGCCAGGACCGGAACGGCCAGCAGCACCAACACGGCCAGCGGCGGGCTGGGAACGATATCTCCGACGAAGGTGCTGGTGTTGGCGACCGACAACCCCGCCAGCGGCGGCCGGACCGCCAGGAACAGCAGGACGCCCAGCACCAGGCCCAGCACCGCGCCGACCACGGCCTCCCCCGCCGCGATCCGGCGGGACATCATCGTGTCCGCGCCGACCAGCCGCAGCGCGGCCAACCGGCGGTCGCGTCGTTCGCCGCCGAAGCGCACGGCCGTGGTGATGAATATGGGCACCGGCATCAGCAGAACCACGCAGATGACCAGGATCAGCAGCACCAGAGCCGGGGACAGCCCTTCCTCGACATAGACCGGGTCGCCGAACCGCTCGATCCGGGTGCCCCGCTCCTCGGCGACCAGATCGTCGGCACCCAGATAGAAGTACAGCTCCTGGGAGCCGAGCAGCCCCTCGTCCCCGATGGTGCCCGCGCGGGGCTGGCTCAGCCGCTCGGCCAACAGCGCGCCGTCGGGCGAGTCCAGCAGCCGCTCCAGCGCCGGGGAGAGCACGATCTCGCCGGGCCGGGGGAAGGAACTCAGCCCCGGGGGCGGCGTGGCCGTGGTGCCCTCGCCGGCGTCCGGCTGGATCTCCCGACCCCCGATCTGCTCCCCGTGGTACTCCGTCCACACATCCTCGACCAGCAGGGTGTCGGAGGCCGGCTCGCTCACCTCGTTGCCCATCGTCGCCCGGGCGTCCGAGCGCTGGGAACGGCCGTCCATTACCTGGGGGATGGAGGTGGCCAGCAGGAGAACGGCCACCCCGAGGGCGATGCCGACAGCGGAGAGCGTGGTGCGGATCCAGCCGGACGGGCCGCCGGCGAGCGCCAGCCGGACGCCGAGCCCGAGATCCCGGGCCCAGACCCGGGGGGATGTGCGGCTCATACCGCCCCCGCCAGATCACGGGCGCGCCCGTCACGGACCACGACCTCGCGGTCGGAGTACGCCGCGACCCGGGTCTCATGGGTGACGAGGACCACCGCCGTGCCCGTGTCGCGGGCGGCGCTGACCAACAACCGCATCACCCGCTCGCCGTTGAGCGAATCCAGCGCTCCGGTCGGCTCGTCGGCGAAGAGCATCCGGGGATCGTTCACCAGGGCGCGGGCGACGGCCACGCGCTGCCCCTGGCCGCCGGAGACCTGCCCCGGCCGCTTGGCGGCGATATCCGCCACCTCCAACCGGGCCAGCCACTCCTCGGCCCTGGCCTCGGCGCGCTTGCGCGGCACGCCGGCCAGCCGGAGCGGGAGGGCGACGTTCTCCTCGCAGGTCAACTCGGGGACCAGCTGGCCGAACTGGAAGACGAAGCCGAACTCCTCGCGGCGCAGCGCGCTGCGCTCGGCGTCGGAGAGGGCGGGCAGCTCACGCCCCCGGTATGTCACCCGCCCGCTGTCCGGCGGCACGATGCCGGCGAGGCAGTGCAGCAGGGTGGACTTCCCCGAGCCGGAAGGGCCCATCACGGCCACCACCTCGCCCGCGTTGATGGTGAAATCGGCGCCGTCGAGCGCGGAGGTGGAGCCGTACTGCTTGTGGAGATCGCTCGCCGTGAGCAGGGCGGGGCTGGGGTTGTCGTTCATGAGCACACTTCCGATGCGAGCTGGTCGAGCCTGGCCGCCGTCAACTCAAGCCAGCGCAGGTCGGCCTCCAGATGGAACAGGGCGTGGTCGCATATCAGCTGGTCGGCCAGATCGCCGTCGAGCTTGCGGCGGGTCAGCTCGCGCATCAGGCGCAGATGCTCCGAGCGCTGGGTGTCCAGCAGATCCTGCGCCTCCCGGCCGGTGAGCAGCGCGAGCACCACCTTGGTGTAGAGGGTGCTCTGCAGATACGGCTCGGGCTTCTCCGGGCTGGCCAACCAGCGTTCGACGTCGGTGACGCCCGAGGCCGTGATCGCGTAGCGCTTCCGCTCCGGGCCGCCCCCCGCCTCGACCCCCTCCACCTCGACCATGCCGTTCTTCAACAGCCGGGACATGGTGGCGTAGACCTGCCCGTAGTGGAGCGGCCGGTCCTGACCGAAGTAGACGTCGAAGGTGCGCTTGAGGTCGTAACCGTGGCGTGGGCCGGACTCCAGGAGACCGAGCAGGGTGTGACTGATGGACATATCGAGGACTATACACTCCATGTATACCCCCCATGTATAGCCCTTCTGGGTGAAGACTTCCGGGCGGCACGGCGATTCGGCGGGCCGGCCGGGCGTCACCCTCGCGGCACGGAAAGGCCGCGAGGAGGCAACGCCGCGTGCCGGCCTCGCGTCTGATCCCCTAACGTGAGGAAACAGCGAGTACAACGCGGGCCAACGGGTCGGCGGGTCGGACGGGTCGGAGAGAAGTCGATGTCGGAGAGCGCCAGCGGGCGATGCCGGTCCGACGCCCCCCTCGGGGGCCGCTGGTGACCGAACAGGCCCCGTCGGGCGCCGAGTCCGAGGGCTCCGACGCTCCGAAGAACGCGTCCGCCGCCGGCCGAGGGCCGGCGGCCGAGGCCGACCCCCGCCCCGCTCCGGGCCCCGAGCGCGCCGCCGACGCCTCCGCCACCACCACGGAGGAGCCCCCGTCCACCGAGCCCGTCGAGGAGCGCGCGGCGCCCGAGGAGGGCCCGGCGTCCCGGTCGGCGGCGGAGCGCGTCCGGAACGCGTCCAAGGCGGCCTGGCGGGGCGTGCGGGCGGTCGCCCGCAAGCCGTACTGGGATCGGCCGCGCGAGAGTTGGCTGGTGCGGCGGTGGCCCGATCTCACCGCCAGCCTGGTCGCCACGTTCTTCTTCTGGCTCTCGCTCACCCCGTCGCTGGTGCCCAGGCCCTGGTACTACCAGGGGGCGATCGGCGGGATCACCGCCGCCATCGGCTACGGCCTCGGGGCCCTGCTGAGCTGGCTGTTCCGGCTGCTCTTCCGCAAGCGGCTGCCGAGCGAGACGGTGCGCGCCCGGGCCTGGTTGGCCTATCTGCTGCTGGTGCCCTGGGCGGTGGCCGCGATGTTGGGGCAGAGCGCGGACATGCAGCGGGAGCTGCGCCAGCTCCAGGGGTTGCCGCCCACGCTCACCTGGCACTCACTGATGATCGCGCTGATGGCGCTGGCGATGCTGGTGCTGCTGCTGGTGGTCGCGCGCACCATCCGGCTGTTCACCGGGCTGCTCACCCGCCTGCTGAACCGTTTTGTCCCCTGGCCGATCGCGGTCGCGTTGGGGCTGGTCATGAGCACGGGAATCGTGGTGATCGGCACCCGGGACGTGGTGTGGGACCGCGGCATCCTCGGCATCGCCGACCGGATCGCCGCCGCCAAGGACCGCAGCACCGACGCCGGGGTGATGCGGCCCTACTCACCCCAGGTCTCGGGCAGCCCCGACTCGCTGATCCACTGGGACGATCTGGGCAACAAGGGCAGGACCTTCGCCGGCACCACGCTCTCCAGCGACGAGATCTCCGAGTTCACCGGCGAGCCGGCGTTGCCCCCCGCGCGGGTGTATGTGGGGCGCGCGGCCTATGACGACTACGCGGACGGCGCCGAGTTGGCGGTGCGAGAGCTGGAGCGGGTGGGCGCCTTCGACCGGGAGGTCCTGGCCATCACGGGAACGACCGGCACCGGCTGGGTCAACCCGACCACCGTCGAGGCCCTGGAGTACATGCACGGCGGCGACACCGCCGTGGTCACCATGCAGTACTCCTACCTGCCCAGTTGGGCCTCCTTCATGGTGGACAGGAACGAGGCGGGCACCGCCACCGAGGCGCTGGTGGACGCGGTGTACGCGCGCTGGCAGCAGGAGCCGGAGAACGACCGTCCGAAGCTGCTGGTGTTCGGCGAGAGCCTGGCGGTCTCGGCGATCGAGTCGGCGTTCGACGGACTGGACGACCTGCTGGACCGCACGGACGGCGCGCTGCTGATCGGCCCGCCCGACTTCAGCCCGCTGCACACCGAGCTGACGGAGCGTCGGGACCCAGGCAGCCCGATCTGGCGGCCGGTCTACGACGCCGGCCGGCATGTGCGCTTCGCGCAGTTCCCCGAGCTGGACCTGGCGGAACCCGAGGGCCGGCCCTGGCAGTACCCCCGGGTGGTCTATCTCCAGAACGCCTCGGACCCGGTGGTCTGGTGGTCGCCGAGCCTGCTCTTCGAGCGGCCCGAATGGCTCAACCAGCCGCTGGGCCCCGATGTGACCACGGCGATCGACTGGTTCCCGTTCGTCACCTTCTGGCAGACGACGGTGGACATGGCCGTCTCCTACGGCTCGCCCGCCCCGCACGGCCACCGCTACGGCTCCAACCCGGTGAACGCCTGGGCGGCCATAGCGCCGCCCGACGGCTGGTCGGAGACCGATACGGAGCGGCTCAGCTGGCTGTTGGAGATCCGCCACCCACCGAGGCACGGCTGGGCCGGGTGAGGGGGCGCGTTCCCTCGCGGGAGGGAACGCGCCCAGGACGGCTGGTCAACGGTCGTCGCGGCCCTCGGGGTCGGCCGGGGACTCCGTCGCCGATTCGGGCACCGCGGGTTGCACCGGCGCCAGTTCGGCGACGGTGGCGCCGCTGCCGTCGAATCCGGCTCGGCGATCCGCCTCCTCCTGATAGGCGCGGAGATAGCCCACCACCGTGTTGACCACGGCGACCAGCGGCACGGCGACCACGGCCCCCGGGATGCCGGCGAGCATCGAGCCGGCGCCGACCGCCAACACCACCGCGAGCGGATGCACCCGCACCATCCGTCCCAGGATGAAGGGCTGCAACACATTGCCCTCGATCTGCTGGACCAGCAGCACCACGCCCAGCACCAGCAGCGCGTCGACCACGCCGTTGGTGACCAGCGCGACCAGCACCGCCAGCGCTCCCGAGGCGATCGCTCCCACCAGGGGGACGAAGGCGGAGAGGAAGACGATCACGGCCAGTGGCACGGCCATCGGCACATCGATGACGAAGAGCCCGATGCCGATGCCGATCGCGTCGATCAGAGCCACTATCACCGTGCCCCGGACATAGCCGGTGAGCGTGATCCAGGCGCGGGGCCCGGCCCCGGCGACGCTGTCCCTGGCCGCCCTGGGCACCAGCCGCAGGAACCACTGCCACACACCGCCGCCGTCATAGAGCAGGAAGAGCACCACAAAGAGCGTCAGACCGGCGCCGGTGAAGAACTGCACCGCGTAGTTGACGCCTTCGAGGCCGGCCGAGGTCAGCTCGTCGCTGTGGTTCCGTATCCACTCGTTGAGGTCGGTGACCCACTGGTCGAGGTTCTCCTCGGTGATGTCAAAGGGCAGTTCGAGGACCCAGTCCCGCAGCTCCTCGATGCCCTCCTGCACCTGGTCCACCAGCCGGTCGGAGTTGTCCACCACCTGCCAGACCACGAACCAGCCGATCAGGCCCATCACTCCGAAGCCGCCGAAGGCCGTGACCGCGGTGGCGGCGCCTCCGCTGAAGCCCATCCGCTTGAGCCAGCCGACGAACGGCTGGAGCAGCGCGGTGATCAGCAGCCCGGCGGCGAACGAGATCACCAACAGGCTGACCGCGCTCACCACCTGGATCAGCACCCAGATGACCGCGGCCAGCACCAGGGCCCGCCAGCCGGCCTCGGCCGCCACCCGGACACCCCACGGGATGGCCGCCGCCGGCTCGGGCCGCCCGGGGGACGCCAGGGGCCCGCCCCCACCGGGCGGCTCCCCGCCCCCCGGCGACTGGAGCTTCGGGCCCCCGGCCAACACCGCCTCGCGCGCCCTGCCCCCCAGCGCCTCGCCGGGATCGTCGGCCGGCGAATCGGAGCGCTCCCGCTGCCGAGCCGCGTATCCGACGGCGGCCGATCCCTGGTCCCCCGCCTCTCGTTCCCTGCGTTCCTGTTCGCGTTCGGCGGCTGCCCGGAAACCGGACACGCGCGACACCGCACGCGATACCCCGGTCCGCAGCCGACCCAGACGTGACATCACTCTCCTCCGCCCCCTGTTTTCACCGCAGTGCGGGGAATGACGTTACCGCGCGCCGCCGACAGTCGGGGAGCAGCGCGGGCATTCGGGACGTCAGCGATCGCCTTCCCGCGTTCGGCCGCCGAACCGCGAGGTTCACGAAAGGGGCAGGACGCGCGAGATCCCCGCGCCGAGGACGGCACGGGGATCTCGTGAAGTCGCGCGCCGGGCGCGCCTGGGGACGGCTCAGTACCAGTGGTTGGCCTGCCAGAACTCCCAGGCACCACACGGGCTGCCGTAGCGGCTCTCCATGTAGTTCACGCCCCAGCGGATCTGGGTGGCCGGGTTGGTCTGCCAGTCGGCGCCGGCGGACGACATCTTGGAACCCGGCAGCGCCTGCATCAGGCCGTAGGCGCCGGAGGACGGGTTGGTGGCGGTGTGGTTCCAGCCGCTCTCCCGGTCGACGATGTCGGAGAAGCACTGGAACTGGTCCGCTCCCACGATCTGCCGCGCCATGGCCTGGATCTCGGCCTTGGTGTACGACGACTGCACGGGGATGTCAGCCGAGGCGCTGGCGCTCTGTGCCGCCTGGGCGGCGCGCTCGGCGGCGGCCTCCCGCTCGGCCTGTTCCGCGGCCTCGCGCTCACGTTCCCGCTCCGCAGCCTCGTGCCGCTCCTGGGCGTTCTCCGCTGCCGCCACCCGAGCCGCCTCCTGGGCGGCACGGCGGATCTCCGCCTCGGCGGCGGTGGACTGCGACTCCGCCTGCTGGGTCAACGAGGCGGTGTGCAGCTGGGCATTCGTGCCAGCGGGTATCTCAGCGAGCAGTGTCGCGTCCGCCGCGACAACCCCGATGTCCTCGACGGGGGCCTGCTGGTCTCCCGAAGCGACACCGACGGCAGCGCCGACGCTGGTCACCGCGGTGGCGGATGCCACCGCGAATCCCCGGACCGAAATCCCGGTCACACGGTTTCCTTCCGACATCGTCCACGCGAACGACCACGTGGGCGCAATCGTGCCCCTGACTCGGACCTCCCCTGATACATCGAACAAGGAGGCGCTGGCCCGGTCGGAGCCCACCGTCTGACGACGGGGACCCACATGGTGCTTCGGGCGGCATACGGCTCGCGACTGTTCAGTTGTGGACTACGTGAGACGTAGAACGTGAAACGCAAATCACTGTCTCTGCGGGGCCCTTGGGGGGCTCCACCGCCGTATGCGGGGCCTGACAGAGGCACACACTGCCGGAGACCAACACCGGGAAGCAATTCAGCCCTCTGTGGGAAAGGTCACACGCGGTCGCCCCTTGCCAGCCGCCAAAACCCTCGAAACACCGCCCTGCCTGCGGTTAAGCATCACAAAGTGATCACGACGGGGGGAGATCGTCGCACTATCACCCCATTCGCCGGGGCGCGCCCAACTCGCCCGTATTGGGCAACGCACCCGCCGGCTATCGGCGGGTGCGTCAGGAAATGCGCCAACTGTCCGTCCAAGGGCCCTTCGCGGTGGATGGCCGTCCACGGCTGACGCGCGCGGACGGCCATCCGCGCGCGGTCAGACGCGGCCGTCCTCCAGCATCTCGGTGACCAGGGCGGCGATCGGCGAGCGCTCCGAACGGGTCAGCGTGACATGGGCGAAGAGCGGATGCCCCTTGAGCTTCTCCACCACGGCGACCACTCCGTCGTAGCGCCCCACCCTGAGGTTGTCCCGCTGGGCCACATCGTGCGTGAGCACCACTCGGGAGCCCTGTCCGATACGGGAGAGCACCGTCAACAGCACATTGCGCTCCAGGGACTGTGCCTCGTCCACGATGACGAAGGCATCGTGGAGGGAGCGCCCGCGGATATGGGTGAGCGGCAGGACCTCCAACATGCCCCGCGACACCACTTCGTCGATGACCTCCCGGGTGGTCACGGCGGAGAGCGTGTCGAAGACAGCCTGAGCCCAGGGGTTCATCTTCTCTGCCTCGGTGCCCGGCAGATAGCCCAGATCCTGGCCGCCCACGGCATACAGCGGACGGAACACCATCACCTTGCTGTGCTGTCGGCGCTCCAGCACCGCCTCAAGGCCGGCGCACAGGGCCAGCGCCGACTTGCCGGTGCCGGCCCGACCGCCCATCGAGACGATGCCCACCTCGGGGTCGAGCAGCAGGTCGAGCGCGATGCGCTGCTCGGCACTGCGACCATGGATGCCGAACGCCTCCCGATCCCCGCGCACCAGCCGGACGCTGCCGTCCGGGGCCACCCGGCCCAGGGCCCGGCCCCGTTCGGAGGAGATCACCAGCCCCGTGTGCACCGGAAGTTCGGCCACCTCGGGGTCGTGGACCGACTCGTTGGCGAAGAGTTCGTCCACCGCCTCGCCGCCCAGCGTGACCTCTTCGAGGCCGGTCCAGCCGTCGGCGTCGGTGATGGCCAGCTCCGCCCGGTACTCCTCGGCGGCGAGGCCCACCGAGGATGCCTTGATGCGCAGCGGGAGGTCCTTGGAGACGACCGTGACATCGTGCCCCTCGGCCTGCAGATTGCGGGCGACGGCCAGGATGCGGGAGTCGTTGTCGGCCAGCCGGCCCCGCTCGTTGAGCATCGCGGGCGGCAGGATCGCCGGGTCCGAGTGGTTCAGCTCGACCCGCAGGGTGCCGCCGAGGTCGCCGATCGGCAGTGGGGTGTCGAGCCGGCCGTACCGCACCCGGTAGTCGTCCAGGCGCCTGAGCACCTGACGGGCGAAATAGCCCAGCTCCGGGTGGTGTCGCTTCGCCTCCAACTCGGAGATCACGACGACGGGCAGGACCACCTCGTGTTCGTCGAACCGGGTGAGTGCCGCGGGGTCGGCGAGCAGGACACTGGTGTCGAGGACGTACATGCGCCGGTCATGAGCGCGCTTCTTGCTGATGGCCACGTGTGGACGAACCCCCTCGGAAGAGGTCGGGAATCGAGGCGCCCAGGGCGCCGGGGGTCTGACGGCCGGCCCTGGCCCGCACGCACGGGCCCGGCGCCGGGCCTGGTCCATGTCCGTGGTGCGCAAACGGGCCTCCCGGCGGACCGTGCGTCGGCACGGTCCGCCGTGAATATGCCCGCACACCACACATCTCATGCGACCGTCCGCTCGGACGGACGCTCGAACCACGGCCCCGGCCGGCGTCAACCCACCGCCCCACCGTCACCCTGTCCCCGGCATACGTCCACGTATGCCGCCCGGGTCGCCCCGGGCCTGGCGACATACCTCGATGTGGCTCAGACGCCGTACCTGCGGTGCCTGGCGGCATAGTCACGCAGCGCCCGCAGGAAGTCCACCTTGCGGAAGGCGGGCCAGTACACCTCGCAGAAGTAGTACTCGGAATGTGCGCTCTGCCAGAGCATGAACCCGGACAGCCGCTGCTCGCCGCTGGTCCTGATCACCAGGTCGGGGTCCGGCTGGCCCCGGGTATAGAGGTGCTCCGAGATGTCCTCGACGGTGAGCCCCTCCGCCACCTCGGCCAGCGACTGCCCCTCCACCGCCCGCTTGGCCAGCAGCGAGCGGACCGCGTCGGTGATCTCCTGCCGACCGCCGTAGCCCACGGCGACGTTGACCAGTATCCCGTCGCGGTCCCCCGCCAGGTCCTCGGCCTCCCGCAGCACCTTGCGCGTGCGCTCGGGCAGCGCCTCGGCCGCGCCGACGTGGTGCACCCGCCAACGGCCGTCCTCGGCCAGGTCGCGGACCGCGCCCTCGACGACGGAGAGCAGCACCTCAAGCTGCGCCGGCTCCCGGTTGAGGTTGTCCGTGGACAGCAGCCACAGCGTCACCACCTCGACGTCCGTCTCGGCGCACCAGCCCAGCAGCTCTCTGATCTTGGCCGCGCCCGCCTCGTATCCCTGCTGGGTCCTGCCGCCCGACGCCTTGGCCCAGCGGCGGTTGCCGTCCAGGATCACCCCGATGTGCTTGGGGGCTCCGGCGGTGTCGAGCCGTCCCTCCACGCGTCGTGCGTACAGCCTGACGGCCAGTCGCCGCAGCGTCTCGTACAGCCTGTTCCTCATCGCCTCTGATCCAACCCCTCTTACCCGCTCCCGGTGCCCGGAACTCTACTGCCGCCCGGCCGTCCCCCACGCCGACACCGGGGGATCCGGCCAGCCTTGGCACAGCGGGCGGGGCCGGGCGCGGACAGGGAGAGGACAAGCGGAGGAAGCAGAGGAGGAAGGGGAAAGAAGAGAGAGGAAGAACGGAGACAGAAAGCGGGCCGGTCCGTGGGGGGGGTTACGGACCGGCCCGAGGGGGGGTTTCCACCGTAACGCATCGGACCGTGGGTCGCGCCCACGGCGACAGCTGAATTAACCGGCGAGTCCCGCCACCACCAACGAGCCCAGCGCGCCCAGCGCCATAAAGGGGCCAAACGGAACGGCGGTCCTACGACTCGCCCGGCCGGTGAGCACCAGAGTCAGCCCGTAACCGGCGGCCAACAGAAAGCCGACAAAGGTGCCGAAGAACACATGGTCCCAGCCGTACCAGCCGAGGACCAGCCCGATGGAGGCCGCCAACTTCACGTCACCGAACCCCATGCCCCTGGGGTTGATCAGAAAGAGCAGAAAGTACACCCCGGTGAGCACCCCGCCGCCGGCGAGGGCGCGCGGCCAACTGCCGTCGGCCCCCGGCAGCAGCGCGCACACCCCCAGGGCGACGGCGAGGGCGGCGGCCAACGGGAGCGTGAGCACATCCGGCAGCCGCTGCACCGACAGGTCCACCGCCGCCAGCAGCACCAGCGGTGGCACGGCCAGCAGCCACACCGCCACCTCGGGCCGATCCCCGACCGCGGCGGCGAGCACCCCGCAGCAGCCGGCGGTCACCACGGCCAGCCGGACGGGCGACCCGCCATAGCGCCGGCCGTCCGCCGCGGCGCAGCCCGGGCAGCGACCGGGGCCAACCCAGCCGGCCGCGCCCCGCTCCAGGGGGTGACCGGCCGGACAGTCGGAACGCCAGGGCTGCTCGGGCTCGACGGACAGCCGGTAGCCGGGGCGCACCAACAGCGGTCCGGCCAGCGCACCGAGGCAGCTGGCGACGGCGATCAGCAGGTAGGGCACGGGCCGAGCGTACGGCCTGGTTCCCGCCTCCGGGCGGGGTGCCTGTGGATAGACGCACCGAAGAGATGACAAAACGTCAAGCGGGTCGGTCCGCGCCATTGGGGGGGAGGGCGGACCGACCCGTCGGGTGGGTCAGACCGGAGCAGGGGGGGTGGCTCACGATCCGCCCGGCCAGCCGTCGCCGGGGTGGGTGTGACGACGCTGGCGCCCACGGTGTCGACCAAGGCCAACACGAGGGAACCATACCGCACGCCCCACGACGTCGCTTTTACGGGAACGACGCCTCCGCCGCAGCTCGGACGGGGTGACGGAGCGGAACGACCACCGTGAACGCACCGCTCCGGGGCGCTGCGCCAGCTCGGCCAGGGCGCGACGTCACCCGGAGCCGAGTCGGCGCAGCGCGCGGCCGTAGCGGCGGGCGACAAAGCCCCGGACCAGCCGCCCCAACGGGCCGGCGAGCCGCATGTACCAGGCGGCGGGGCGACTGATCGCCGTCACCTCCAGCCACACCGAACCGTCCGGCCGCCGCTCCAGGACGAAGGCCTCCTCACCCGACTCCGGATGACCGCGCAGCGTGCCATAGGCGAACCCGACCCGATCCGGCTCGGCCACGCACCACACCACCCGGCAGGGCGCGCGGAGCAGCCGCAACGGGCCGAGTCGCAACGTGATCACCGCCGTCACATCGGGACCCGCGCGGGGCGTCCCGGCCTCGACGGGCACCCAGGCCGCCCGGTGCATGCGCCAGTCGAACAGCGCCTCCTCGGCCGCCCGCCACACCTCGGGCCCCCGGCCCAGGCGGGTGCGGTAGGTCAGCCGGTGCCAACCGGCGGGCGGAACGGCGTCGCCACCGGCGCGCGTCAGGCCCAACTCGCGATAGCTGAAAGCCGATGTGGACAGTTGAACTCGTCACCCCTCGTTGCCGGTTGATGCCGGATACCTCATAGCATGCACCGTACCGTTCACCGGTTCTCAGGGGGATCGACTCATGGCAGCGCAGCACGAACCGTCACAGTTCACCCCGCTGGGCCCCGCCGACCCCCGGCAGGTCGCCGGATACCGCCTGGTCGCCCGGCTCGGGTCCGGCGGGATGGGCAGCGTGTACCTCTCCTTCACCCCCGGCGGACAGCCCGTCGCCGTCAAGGTGGTGCGCGGGGAGTTCGCGGAGGACCCGGCGTTCCGGCGCAGGTTCGAGCACGAGGTGCGGGCCGCGCGCGAGGTCCAGGGCGTCTACACGGTGCCGGTGCTGGACAGCAACACCGAGGGCGCCGCGCCCTGGCTGGCCACCGCGTTCGTGCCGGGCCTCTCCCTGCACGAGGTGATCGGCGCGCACGGGCCGCTGCCGGCGCAGACCGTGCTGCTGCTGGTGGGCGGCATAGCCGAGGCGCTCCAGTCGATCCACTCCAGCGGCATCGTCCACCGGGACCTCAAGCCGGGCAATGTGCTGCTCAGCGCGGACGGCCCCAAGGTGATCGACTTCGGCATCGCCAGGGCCGCCGACGTGACCGCGCTGACCGGAACTGACGTCCGGGTCGGCACCCCGTCCTATATGGCGCCCGAGCAGATCGTCGGAACGTCGCTCACCCCGGCCGCGGACGTGTTCGCGCTGGGCATCGTGGCCTACTACGCGGCCACCGGCGGGCACCCGTTCGGTGAGGGTGCCGCGCACGCGGTGATGTACCGCATGGTGCAGGAGACGCCGGATCTGGGCGCGGCACCCGAGACGCTGCGGGGGCTGATCGGCGCCTGTCTTGCCAAGGAGCCGACGGCGCGGCCCACCCCCGCGCAGATCATCGAGGGCTGCCGCGCGCTGTCCCCGGGGCAGACGTTGCAACGCGACGACAGCTGGCTGCCGGCCGGCGTCGGGGCGGCCGTCGCGGCGCGGCGTAACGCGGCGCTGCCGGTGCCGGAGGCACCGCGGACCCCGCCACCGCCGGCGACCCCACCACCGGGCGCCTTCGGGCCGCCGGCGACGCCACCGGCCGTGGGCAACGCCGTGCCCGCACCCGGAGGGCCGGCGACACCTCCGCCGAACGGGCCGGACAGGCGCACCAGAAACGTCGTCCTGCTGATGGTGGCGACCGCCGTGGTCGCCACCATCGTGGGCGCCACCCTCGCCATCAAGTTCGCCGGCACCGAGGCGGCATCCACCAACCCGTCGGCCAACGCCACCGAAAACACCACCGACCCGGCCGACCAACCCGACGACGCCCCCACAGACGACACCCCCACCCCCGAAAACCCCCCACCGGGCGAAACCCCCGACACCCCACCGGACGAGGAACCCGACCCGGACTCGGACTCGGACTACACACTGATCGAATCAGACGCCGAACTGGACATCGTGGCCCCGATCTTCCATCGGGACACCAACAACTCGGACGAACGCTGCATCGGTGGCAACCGCACCGAGGTGGACCTTGACGCATTGACGGTCCAGGCGAACCGCAAGGCGCTCGGTGCCGGGCCATCCCCGCGCGTGGAAATGCAGTACATCTACTGCGACGAACCCGGGCTGATCGATCAGGGCATCGAGTTTCATCCGCAGACCTTCGTGGGCACGGTCAATGACGCCGAAATCTCTCCGGAGGACTGCTATGAGGCGGCACACACTCCAACGTTGCCGCACATCATTCCCGCCGACGACATTCTCGCGGACAGCACGCTCAGGGAGAACACCGGACTCTGCTTCGACACCACCGAGGGCAACGTAGTGTTGCTCTGGATCACCCGAGTCACCGCTGATCCCCACAATCAGGACCTGCGCACCTATCTGACCGAGGTGACCATATGGAGTCCGAGCTAGGGGGACCGGTGGCGGTCACTCTCCGGTGGGCCAGGAGATCTCCACTCGGCGGTTCTGCTGCCGGCCCTCTTCGGTGTTGTTGTCGTAGAGCGGATAGTCCTCGCTGTAGCCACGGACGTTGAAGTCGATGGTGTCGGCGTTGGTGAGCAGTTCCAGGAGCACCAGGTGGGTGTTCCTGGCCCGGTTCTCGGAGAGGGGCACGCCGCTCTCATAGGAGCCGATATCGTCCGTGAAGCCGAAGATGTTCACCGTGGACGGTTGGTATTCGTCGATCGCGGCGGCCACTTCGGCCAGTGCCTCCCGCGATGCCTCGGAGACCTCGTCACTGCCCCGACCGAAGAGGACATCGGTCTGCAGGGTGAACTTGCGCTGGCCGCTCGTACGTTCCTCACGCTGCTCGCCGCCGCCGTTCGGCTCCTGGCCTTCCGGGGACTGCCCAGGCTCCTCGGTCGGAGTCGGATCGCTCGGGGAGGTCTCCTGAGACTCTTCGCTTCCGACGTCCTCGATGATGAACTTGACGTCCAGCACGCGCGGTTCGGCAAGCGTCGCCCCGTCAGTCAACATCAGACCTGAGGCGGCTGGATCGATGTCGGGCGGTGCCGGAGCCTCGTATCCGGGAGGCTGTTCGACGACTTCGTCTGTCTCGTCGGCCGCCGCGAGCGGAGCGCCGAAAGCCCATGCGGCGACCGCGGTCGAGGCGACCACAGCGATCCGGGCCTGATGGCGAATCGTATGCATAGTTGGCCTCTCAGCGAATCTCGATGGTGGCGGGGGGCATTTGACCGATCTGGAAATCCACCTCGGTGGTGCTGGCGTCCGGCTCGGGGAACTGCGCGAACCATGTCACGGTGTCTCCGGCGTCAACGCGCAGTCCGAAGTTGGTGCACAGGCAGCGTCCCTCGGTGTCACGAAGGATCAGATAACGCTTGCCCTCCTCACGCGCCGTGAGCGTCGCTCCCGCCATGGAGAAGTCATTGCCCGCCAGCTCACGCTCTCGACCGGCCCAGGCCTGATCGCCCCAGTCGTCCCCACCATTGTGAAGCGTGCCCTCCACGGTAAGGAAGCCTCCCGCCTCGCGCTCGGCCCGTGTGAAGGTGAGGGTGATGCCGTCCTCGCCCGTGACCGTGGCGAGGGGCTCCGCACTCTCTCCCTCGTCGTTGCCGGCCTCCTCGTCGTCGCCCCCGGCGCCGTCGTCCTGCGGCTGCTCCTCCTCGGGGGTTCCGGTGTCACCGCTGGGTGTCGCCGTTGAATCGCCGCCATCGTCGTCACCGCCACCGCTGCAACTCGCCACAGCGATGACCAGTGCGGCTCCCAGAGCGATGACGATCAAGATGAGACGCGACTTGCTATCACGGAGGTCCATCGGGCGCTATTCCTTTGCCTATCAGCTCGTCGGTGATGGTCAATCTTCCAAATAAACGCGGAACATATCCCGGGCCTCTGGCAAGGCGTCCTCGTCTCCGGGGTCGAAGGACCAGTCCCGATCTTCGTCGCACGTCAACTCGACACGATCTTCCTCTTCCTCCGCAAGGATGCAGAGACCTCGGATGACCGCGGTGGCCTCCGCCTCCGCGTACTCGTTCTCGGTGGCGGGGATCAAGGAGTCGCCGACCGGTTCAAGGGTTCTGACCCTCGTCGTGTAGCTCAGGCCGGAATCGCCCGCACGACACGCGATCACCTCGGCGCCGTTGCGCTCCGCCAGCCGCGGCGCGGCCTGCTCACAGGGGGCACCGGAACGGGGAGCATCGCCGTCGAGGATGTCGCCCAAGTCCTCGTCTTCGTCCCCCAGAGCACCGAGGAACCCTTCATAGAGCTGATCCCTGGCTTCCCTCGCCGCAGCCAGCGCGGCTGCGTCGGCCGCTGACTGTGCGGCGCTGCGGGTGACGGCTGCCTGGACAAAGACAAAGAACAACAACGCCACCGTCAGGAGACCGGTGATCATCCAAATGTAGAGGGGGAAGACCGCCCCACGAGCGTCTCTTGTCAGACTCAGCCGAGGATGTCGCCGACCGCATCGCGCACAGCATTCGACACCTCGGTGTGAATGTTCAACGACACCACCGCGACCACCACCGTCGCGATCAGTAGGAGCAGGCCCGCGTATTCCACGAAGCCCGCGCCTCGGTCGGTTGTGTGGGGGCGGAGTCGTGTGTTGATGGTGTGTCTGACGTACGACAACAGGCTGCTCATGGTGTCCCTCTCCTCCGGCCGACGCCGGCTCAGCCGGGCCTGTGGCGGCCCTGCCCCTCCACTTCCCACGGTAGCGCGGGTGGGAGAGTGCGGGTATCCGGAGCAGCGGGCAACGGCGGCTCGTGGGGCTCCCGTTGCTGGCGGGACGCACCATGCCCGACCCCCTCCCGCAGGCCAACCCCTACACCTTCCGGCACTGACTGTGCCACATTCACTGCCCTCAGGTCAGCAAGTCCCGTGCCCCCGCCCGTGGTTCGTCGGCCGGCGGGGGCTTCCGGTGCGGCACGCGCTCCGCACCGGGCACGGAATGACGTGCCCGGTGGGGTGGGCCGTGAAACGGGCCGGAGGGGACGGATCCGGTCAGACGGCCTGCTGTTCGCCGCCGACGCTGCCGCCGCCTTCGCCGCCTCCGCTGTCCTGGAGGGTGCGTGCCAGCTCGTCCTCGTAGTCGGTGACGGTGGTGATCACGGTGTCCGTCATATCGGCCAGGCCGGTGAGCTGTTCGCTGATGTCGCTGCGCCCGTCCTTCCAGCCGCTGACGAAGCTGTCCAGCGCGTCGACCACCCGGTCGTCGCCGAAGGCGTCGTTGTACTGGTCGAACGTGTCTCCCGTCCGGTTCATGTACTCCTTGACGGAACGCAACTGCGGCGCGAACTCCTGCAGTTCGGCGAGCGGAATCGCCATCCTCTCTTCACTGCCGGACATGCGCTGCCCTCCCCTCCGGTAGGTAGTTCAACTGATCAACGGGTGAAATCAGAGTAAAAGCGATTGAACCGAGTGAACCAGGTGAGACGGTCCGTCCCCGCTAGAGGAAGCGGAACGTCGAGGTGATGGCGTCGAACACGTCGAAGAAGGAGTCCGCGAGGTCCAGCACCTGGCTGGAGCCCGAGACCAGCGCCACCGCCTGCTCGTCCCCGGGGACGGGGATGAACGTCTGCATCAGCACCGCGCGGACGGTGCGGCTGTCGTTGGGGACCTTGATGTCCTCGACGCCCTTGGTGCGCGCCGCGGTGCCGACGTCCTTGATCTCGACGACCGAGACATCCCGCCAGGCGTCGCCCGGCTTCTTGGCCTCCCGCGCGCCGAGTTGGCCGACGATGGCCGACGGGTCGGTGGGCAGGATCTCGCCGGTCGAGGTGCGGGCTCCGATCATGGAGACCGTCACCGAAGCGGTGATCGGCGGCCCGTCGCCGAAGCTCTGCGCCATGCAGCCGCAGTAGACGGATCCGTTGTCCCAGGCGTGTTTGGCCTGCTTGCGCAGGAAGCCGCCGATGAGGTCGCGGTGTTCGGCCATCTCGGGGTTGGCGCGCACCCGTTCGTCGACCATGCGCCGGATGCTGTTGTCCCTGGTCTCAGGCCGGAGGTCGAACTCCCACCAGGAGTCGGGGACGTTGATCCGGAAACCGTCACGCTTGACGGTGACGGCGTCGACCCATTTGTCGGTCATGGCGTTCGCTCCCTCAGTACCCAGCGTTCAGGCCCGCGAAGGCCGGCAGCAGCCTGTCGACGGCTATTCGCGGAGCCCTTCCTCCAGCTGCCGGTCCAGATCGGCATAGCCGTCGGCGGCGCCGTCCAGGAAGTCGGCCATGCCCTGCAGGGCCTCGATGGCATCCCTGGCGCCGGTGTTGAACTCGTCGTAGGACTGATCGAACGCCACCGACGAGGCGGAGGTGACATATCCGTCCCTGACCAGATCCTGGATATATGTTCGCAGGGTCTGGAGCTTGGTGTGGATCTCGTCCTTGGCATCCACCAGATAGTCAGCAGCGTCGTGCATGTCCTGGTATGTGACATCGATGTCGCCCTCGGCCATGGCGCCACCCCCTCCCTGACGAGCTTACGCGGAGGCAGGTCCGCATGCTTCCACGACTTGGTAACAGCCGCCGCACGGAAGGCGCAACCACGCGGTGTCCGGCCGGGGTTCAGCGATCGCCCAGAAGCTCGCGGAAGTCGGTACCGGAACCGAGAAGCATGCCCGTGACAATAATGATCATAGTGGCGGGAACCATGAAGACCAAGGTCGCCAGCGTCGCCTTGGGGATGGCCTTGGCGGCCCTTCGACGGGCGTTCTGCGCGTCGGTGCGGCGCATGTCCTTGGCTATCTGCACCAGGGTGTCGGCGATCGGCGCGCCCAGCTCCTCGCCCTGCTGCAGCGCGGTGACGAACTGGTTGACCGGCTCGGAGTCGTTGCGCCGGCGCAGCTCGTCGAACGCCTGACGGCGGGAGACGCCCATGTCCATCTGGCGCAGGGTGATCTGGATCTCGTCCGCCCAGGGCCCCTCGTAGCGCGCCGAGACCCGGTCCAGGGCCTGGCGGAAGCTGAGCCCGGCGGAGACGACGACGGCCAGCACGTCCAGGAAGTCGGGGAGCGTGCGGTCGATCACCTCGCGCCGCTGGCGCACGCCGTCCCAGATCGCCGCGTCGGCGGCGAACAGCCCGAAGGCAAGGCCGAAGAGCGCGAACAACGGCCAGCCGGCCACCGTGAACAGGGTGGCGGTGCAGAGCCCGAAGACGCCGTAGACGGCGCGCCTGGCGGCGTAACGGTCGACGGTAAGGCCGCCCGGGTGGCCTGCCAGATCGATCTTCCGCCGTTTGCGGTCCACCGCGGCGGGCCCCATCAGCCGCAGGACCAGGGGCGCGAAGCGCATCCCGAGCCGGTCGACGGCGGAGCCGGTGGCCGACACCCGGGTGGAGCCGATCTCCAGGGCGAGCGCCAGATCGGCGGGCAGCGGGGTGCTGGACCGCAGCATGCGTATCGCCGCGACCACGCCGAACACGGCGACCCCCATCAACAGGCCCAGCAGCAGCGCCATCGCGGCACCTCTCTCTCCACCAGGGACAACTCCACCAGGAACAACTCCCCCGGGTACAACGGCAGCAGGATCGGCGACAGACCCCGGTCAGACATCGATACGTCCGAATCTGCGTACCACCACGAAGCCCACCACATACAGCGCGAGCGACACCAGCATGGCGATCTGGCCGCCGGCGCTGGATGTGACCCGGCTCAGCGCGCCGGGCGACATCGAGTTGATCATCAGCAGCGCGCCCAGGCCGAGCAGCGGGATGGTCACGGCCGTCGCGTTGATCTCGGCGAGCATGGTGCGCACCTCCCGCCGGGTCTCCTTGCGTTCCTCCAGCGTGGTGGTGAGGTTGCGCAGCGACGCGACGATGGTGCCGCCCGCGCGGTTGGCCAGCACCAACGTGGAGACCAGAACGGTGAGTTCGCGGGACGGCAGCCGTTCGCCCAACTCGCTCAGGGCCTCTTCGAGGGACCGGCCGACGGCCAGCTGGTTGGCGACGATGGTGAGCTCGGCGCCGGCCGGCTCCTCCATCTCCTCGGCCGCCATGGAGAGCGCGGTGCGCATGGCCAGCCCGGCCGCCGTGCCGTTGGCGATCAGCCGGGCCAGCTCGGGGAGTTGCCCGATGAAGCGGTCGGTGCGCTTGGCGCGCTGCCAGCTGAGGAAGGTGTTTCCGCCCCAGATCGCCACCAGTCCGAAGACCGGGCCGAAGAACGGCGCCAGCACCACCGAGCCGATCAGCCAGAGCCCGGCGACCACGCCCAGGACATAGCCGACATACTCGCCGACGCTGAGGTCGAGCCCGGTGGACTGGAGCTTGAGCCGCAGCCGCCGGCCGAAGTCCGTGCCGCGCAGCCGCCGGTCGAGACCGGCGAAGGGACGCCGGCGTCCGCCGGGGCCGCGCCGCGTCGGGCCCGCGGACGACGCCCCGGTGCCGCTGAGCCGGTCGATCAGCTCGCGGTGACTGGCCCGGCCCGAGGCATAGAGCCGCAGCCCGGCGACGCCGCAGGTCAGGGCGAGCACGGTGAGGCCGAGGGCCAGCAGCGAGAGATCGCCCATGTCAGTTCGCCTCCCGCAACGCCAGGTGTGCGTCGTCGAGTTGGACCCCGAACGCGGGCGGCACCTGCTGGCCCGCCAGATAGAGCCGGTTGGCCACCGCACGGGGCAGCGGATAGTGCTCGAAGCGGCCGTGCACCCGGCCGTCCTGGCCCATCGGCTCGGCCCGGAACGCGCCGACGGTGGCGATCCGGAACGGTTGCCGGCCGTGCGAGGCCAGGATCGCGACCTCGGCCACCCGCCGCGATCCGTCCGGATGCCGCACCAGCTGCACCAGCACGTCCACCGCGCTGTTGATCTGGTCCCGCAACGCCTCGAAGGGGACGCGCAGTTCGGACATGGAGGCCAGCGTCTGCAGGCGCAGCAACGCGTCCTCGGCGCTGTTGGCGTGCACGGTGGCGAGCGAGCCGTCGTGCCCGGTGGACATGGCCTGGAGCATGTCGAGGGTCTCGCCGCCGCGCACCTCGCCGACGATGATCCGGTCGGGGCGCATCCGCAGCGAGTTGCGGACCAGGTCCCGGATGGTGACCTCGCCCTTTCCCTCGATGTTGGGCGGTCTGGACTCCAGCCGGATCACATGGCTCTGCTGGAGCTGGAGTTCGGCCGCGTCCTCGACCGTGACGATGCGCTCGCCCTCGGGGATCAGTCCGCTGAGCGCGTTGAGCAGCGTCGTCTTGCCCGATCCCGTGCCGCCGGAGACGATCACATTGCATTTGGCCCTGACCAACCCGGCCAGCAGCGTGAGCAGTTGTTCGTCCAGGGTGCCGAAGCCGATCAGCTCGGCGAGGGTGTAGGCGCGGGGGAAGCGCCGGATGGTGAGCGTGGCGCCGGAGAGGGCCAGCGGCGGGATGATCACATTGACCCGCTCGCCGGTGGGCAGCCGGGCGTCCACCATCGGATTGGACTCGTCCACCCGCCGGTTGACGGCGGAGACGATCCGCTCGATGGTCTGCATCAGTTGTTCCTCGGAGGCGAAGCCGAGGGGGAGCCGTTCCACCCGGCCGGAGCGCTCCACATAGATCTGGTCGGGCCCGTTGACCATGATCTCGGTGATCGAGGCGTCCTCAAGCAGCGGCTCCAGGATGCCGAGGCCAAGCGCCTCGTCCACCACCCGGCGGATCAGCAGGGCGCGTTGCTGGGTGGAGAACACCGGGCCCTCGCGGCTGAGGATATGGCCGAGAACCCGCTCCAGCCGGTCCCTGCGCTCGGCGAGGTCGAGCGAGGACATCTCGGCGAGGTCGATCTCCTCCAGGAGCTTCGCGCGGAAGAGAGCCACCTGCCGGCCGTCGCTCAGCCCGCTGCCGGTCGGCTCGTCGGCGGTGTGCACGCGGGAACGCAGGCCCGTCGAACGGTCCTTCACCTGGATCGCACCTCCATCGGATCCGTCGCATGGCCGGCCCGCGCCCGCCAGGGGCGGACGGTCGTGCCTCGGGGTTCAGTCACAGGGCATCGTCACCGTTCTGGAGGCACGGCCAAGGCCGTTGAAGAACGGCAGCACCGTGGGGATCTCCACGCTGGCGGTCACCGTGGCCTCCTCGCCGCAGCCGTCGAGTTCGAAGGTGGCGCCGGCGGCCGCCCAGGAGCTGAGCGACGCCCGCCCGCTGGCCGCGTACTGGTCGGCTATCTCGTCCTGGGCCGCCGTGCGCGCCGCCGCCCTGGCGGCCGAGCCGGCCTGGAGGGCGGCATACCCGACCAGGCCCAGCTGAAGCGCGGCCAGCGCCACCACGACCAGCAGCGGCAGCCAACCGGCGAACTCCACGGCGGTGACGCCCCGGTCCCGCCGGTCGGCGGCGCCGGCGCGGCGGCGGAACGGGCGTCGCATCGGCTCAGCCCTCCTCGGCCGCGCCGGCGGTGGCCGACACGGTCATCGGCAGGTTGAACGCGCCGGGGAAGAGCACCGGCACCTTCAACTCGACGCGGGCGGTACGGACCTCGCCGACCAGCGGGCAGGAGACGGAGGTCTCCCAGGCACCCGGCACATGCTCCCGCGCGGCGGCCGAGCAGGCCGACTCGGCGTCGCCACGCGCGCCCGCGCCGGCCCTGGCTCCCTCGTCGGCGGCGTTTCCGGCGAGGGAGAAGGTGTAGCCGATCAGCACGCACTGCCAGATGACCGCCATCATCAGCAGGACCAGCGGGAAGAGGCCGGCGAACTCCACCACCACCGCGCCCCGGTCCCGGCCGGGACCCCGCCGGCCGCTCATGCCCGCCGGCCCCGGCGGCGGCGACGCGAGGGGGCGGAACGGGGCGCGGCCAGGCCGAGTTCAGCGGCCAGCTCCGTCATGGCGCCACGGACCTGGCCGCGCGCGTCCAGATCCTGCACCCGGCCGGCGTCCAGCGCCTCCCGCAGCTCCTTGAAGGCGGCCGGGATGACGCTCCTGGCGACCTGGGTGCCGGTGATCCTGGCGACGAGTTGGGGCTGGATATGGCTGGTTCTCGAGTGTCGGTTGATCACCGTGAGGGTGTCCTGCGCCTTGCGGATGCGCAGCCGGTCCCACATCCGCACCATGCGGTTGACGGCGCGGACCGCGATCACGTCCGGGGTGGTGACCAGCACGGCGGTGTCGGCCATCTCGACGGCGGCGGCGTTGGCGGCGTTCATCTGGGAGCCGCAGTCCACCACCACCACGTCGTACCTGGCGCGGACGGCGGTCAGCAGCTGGCGGGCGGTGGCGTCGGTGACATCCTCGCCGCGCTCGCCCTCGGCGGGCGCGATCAGCATGGAGAGGCCGGTCTCATGGGTGAACACGGCCTCGGCCAGCACCTGCGGGGTGATGTCGGCGATGCCCGCCAGGTCGGCGACCGAGCGGCGGAACTGCACGTCGAAGTAGGAGCCGACATCGCCGCAGAGCAGATCGAGGTCGACCAGCACCGCGCCCCGTTCGAAGGCGCCGGAACGCTGGGCGGCCAGGGCGAGTTGGGTGGCGAGCAGGGTGCCTCCGACGCCGCCCTTGGCGCCGCAGACCGCCACGATCCGGCCACCGGGACCGGCCGGAACGCTCTCCCCGGCCCCCAGATGGCGGCGCATGCCCTCGGCCCACTGGCCGGCGGCGGCGACCCGGGCGGCGAGCTCCTCATAGGACGGGGGCAGCCCGGCGAGCCCCCGGGCGCCGGCGTCCATGGCGGCGGAGTAGAGCGCGGGAGTCGGCTCGGCCGAGGCCAGCACCACGCCGACCGCGGGGAAGCGCAGGGCGACCTCGCGGACCAGCTCCAGGGCGGGCAGCGGCCCCACCGCCTCGTGGATCACCACGACCTCGGGCAGCCCGGTGAGGGACTCCCGCACCAGCGAGGCCAGGGTGTCGAGCAGGGTGGTGGAGTCGGGCACCGCGCGCATGGGCTCGCTGTCGGGCAGCTGGCTCAGCAGCGTTATCAGGGAGCGCGCGGTGTCCGGATCGCCCACCACGGGGAGAATGCGCGTCGTCATCGGTGCCACCTGCATTCCTTACGGGAACAACTCGTCGAGACCGGCGTGTGGGTTGCCGACGATGTCACCCATGATGGTGTAAGTGCGTTCCTCTGGTGGAATTTCCGTCTCCTCGCCGGGTGCCACCAGCGCCAGCCGCACCTGTTCGGCGAACGCCTCGGCGTAGGTGACGCGTTGTGCGTCGGTGTTGTCCAGGGCGAAGGTGATCGGCACCGCCTCCATGGTGCTGCGGTCCTCGCCGTCCACCTCGGTCAGCTCGCCGACCTCGATGACCTCGGCGTTGTTCACCATCAGCCGGACGATCTCGAACTCGTCCTCGTCCTCGCCGCCCTGCTGGCGGACCCGGAACGCCGCGTACATGTTGATGCTGGCGCCCGGGTAGATCTTGCCGGCCACCCCGGTGGAGGCGTCGATCATGACCGCGATCTCCTGCTGGCCCGGCTGGAGTTCGGGCCGGTCGGCGAGCATGTCGCGCTGGAGCAGCGAGCCCTCCCGCAGCGGGCCGACGGCGACCTTGTCGGCGAGCTGGTCGAGATCGGTTATCGCGGAGTCGGGAACGTAGCGCTCCGGGATGGTGACCTCGACGACCTGGTCGGCCGTCACCTCCTGGTAGGGGTCGACGTCCTCGGCCAGTTCGTAGGCCGTCGTCTCGGGGCCCACCTTGGACTCCACGTCGTTGATCACCGCGATCACCCCGGCGAAGGCCCCGAGGGCCAGCAGGAGGGAGAGCACCAGCAGGAGCAGGCCGCGGCGCTGACGAGCGTTCATAGGACGTGTCTACCTTCTCCGGCAGCCGCGGCTGCGGTGGGCGGGGAAAGGGCCGCGGTGGGCGCCGCCTCGGACTCCGGGGTGGGCTTCGCGGTGGGCGCCGCCTTGGACATGGAACGATCGCCGCCGCTCATCCGACGGGACCGGAGGCAAGTGCCCTGCGGTTGCTGGGTGTTATGGCGCGCTGCCGCTGTTCCAGGGGCATCAGCGGCGAGGCGCAGAAGGCGCAGCGATCCCCGATCAGGGTCAGGCCGCACCAGTGGCACGCCTCCTGCCGCATCGAGCTGACCATCTGGTAGAGCAGCGAGACATCGGGGATGGCGGCGGCGAACTCCACCAGCTTTCCCGTGGCCCACCAGGAGCCCGACTCGGCGGGCAGCGGCACCGGATGGAGCGCCTGCACCTGCCAGCGGCGGGCGAGCGTGCCGGTGACCCACTCGCTGCCGAGGCCGCCGGTGGCATAGGTGAGCGCGGTGGAGAACTGTGGCCCGGTGAGCGTGGCCCCGCCGTCCGGGCGCACCAACTGCGGTGTGGGGCCGGCGAGTACCGCGCAGGAGCGGCCGGTGGGACGGACGCCCTCCTGCGAGGCGGGAAGGGTGATGGGCACCCGGGACAGCTTTCCGCCGGAGGCCAACAGGGCCCCGGCGTAGATGTAGTGGGCCAGCAGCCGCGTCGAGGCGCCCAGCACCCCGGGGCTGAAGTCGCAGACCGAGAGCTGCCGTAGCTGACGGACCAGCACGGCGGTGCCCAGCGGCGGCAGCGCGCTGGGCAGCAGGGCCATCCGGTCGGTCTCCAGCATCGCGCGCACCGCGTGCAGCCGTTGGACGAACGGCAGCGGCGTGGTGGTCGGATAGACCACTATCAGATAGCCGTGTTGGTTGATCAGACGCCCGATCTCGTCCAGCGCGGCGGGAAAGTCCTGCTGGTCGGGCGAGGTGAGGACATGCGCGCCCGGGGTGTGCTGGTCGGTGGGCGGCAGCACCAGGCCGGTACTGGTGACCGCGATCGCAATCGACATGCCGCTCCCCCTGGGCTGAGGACCCGTCTCTTGTTCAGCTGTGTCTGCCCGCCTGGCAGCTTATCGACTCCCACGGACAGGAGAACACCGTCGGCGGATCCCGCTGTTGATCGGGATGGCTGACGGGGAAGGAGGCGGGGAGGTGGGCAGGGAGCTAAGCGGGAAGGGGTGGGTCTCGCCGCGGACTCTGTCGGGACCATTGACACCGCCGCTGGTCTGGACCAATCTGCTGGTGCGACGGTGGCCACCGTTTCCCCACAGCACAACTGCGCGCGTTCTCCCGCCCGTTCCCGTCCGTTCTCGTCCGGGGACAGCGGGGAGGGAAGTGCGGGCGCACCCCCACCACCCCCACACCTTGCTACGGAGGCGACCGTGGACGAGTTCACTTCGCATCGACGCACCCCCACCCAGGACCGACGCACCGGCCGGCGGTCGCGTACCGCGCTGCGGCTGGGCGTGGCCACCGCCGTCGGCGGGCTGCTGGCGGCCGGGCTCGTCGGCGCCGCCGGCGCGGTCGGCACCGCCGCCGACGACCCCGCGCCCACGGCCGTGCCGGGCCACACCCTGACCGGCTACTGGCACAACTTCGACAACGGCTCCACCGTGCTCAAGCTCGGCGAGGTCTCCCCCCAGTACGACATCCTGGCGGTCTCCTTCGCCTCCTCGACCAGCACCCCCGGCGAGATCGACTTCGAACTGGACCCGGTGCTGGGGTACTCCTCGGAACAGGAGTTCAAGGACGACATCGCGGCCAAGCAGGCCGACGGCGTCGCGGTGATCATCTCCGTGGGTGGCGAACTGGGCAATGTCACGGTGAACGACGACGCCTCGGCGGCCGCCTTCGCCGACAGCACCCTGGGGCTGATGGAGGAGTACGGCTTCGACGGGGTCGACATCGACCTCGAACACGGCATCAACGCCCAGTATCTGACGCAGGCCATGGAGGCCATCCACGCCCAGGCCGGCGACGACCTGGTGTACACGATGGCACCGCAGACGCTGGACATGCAGAACACCGGCAGCGAGTACTTCCAACTGGCCCTCAACACCAGCGACTTCCTCACCGCCGTGCAGACCCAGTACTACAACAGCGGTTCGATGCTCGGCTGTGACGGTCAGGTCTACTCGTCGGGCACGGTGGACTTCCTGACGGCGCTCGCCTGTATCCAGTTGGAGAGCGGGCTCTCCGCCTCGCAGGTGGCACTCGGCGTGCCGGCCACCCCGAACGCGGCCGGCTCGGGGTATGTCGACCCGCAGGTGGTCAACGACGCCCTTGACTGCCTGGCACGGGGCACCAACTGCGGTTCGTTTGTGCCGGACCAGACCTATCCGGACATCCGGGGCGCGATGACCTGGTCGGTGAACTGGGACGCCCACGCGGGCAACTCCTGGTCGGACACGGTCGGTCCGCACGTCCACGGCCTGGGCTGACCCCCGCCTCGTCCCCGGCCCGTGCCCCGGCTCGCCCTGATGGGCGGGTCGGGGCGCGGGCCGCCGGCAGGACCGACAACCGGCAACCGGCAACCGGCAACCGACTCAGAAGAATCAGAGGAAGTCAGAAGCAGTCAGAAGAAGGTGCGGAGGCAGTCGACGACCGTGCCGTCGGCCGTGACCACCGGGATCAGCGGCCACTTCTCGAAGATGGTGCAGGGATGGGACATCCCCAGCGCCAGCCACTCCCCCACGGAGGGGGCCGCGGCCCCCTCCTCTGCCCGGACGAAGGCGTGTTGGTCGGAGAGCTTGACCACGGCGAGACCGGCCCCGGACCGCGAGCCGCCGTCCGCCGAGCGGATCTCGACCACCTCGGGAAGCCCCAGGTCATAGGCGATATCGCGCTTCCCGGCGTTGAGCAGCGCCAGACCGGGCTCCGGCTGGGACACCACCTGGGCCCAGAGCAGAAAGGCCGGGCGCAGCTCGCCCTCCGCCGGGATCCGGGTGAAGGGGGTGACCTCCCGGTAGCGGCCGTGGTCATGGCTGACATAGGCGCCGGCGCGCAGCATCCGCACCGTGGGGAGGGAGAGCGCGGGCAGCTCGGCGAAGGCTTCGGCCAGCACGTCGAACCAGGCGCTGCCACCCGCGCTGACCAGCACCTCGGAGAGGCCGTCGAACCTGCCGGCGGCGTCGAACGCGGCGGCCAGGGCACCGAGCTGCCCGAGCCACCGGCGCACGGAGGCGGCATCGGCACCGGGCAACTCGCCCTCGTAGCCGGCGACCCCGACCAGCCGCAGCGTCTCGACGCCGGCGACCGCGTCGGCCACGGCCGTCGCCTCGGCGACATCCCGCACCCCGGTGCGGCCACCGGCGGCGCCCCACTCCACGACCACCTCCAGCGGGCGACGGGCGCCGGCGGCGCGAAGCGCCTCGTCCATCAGCGCGACCCCGGCGACGGAGTCGACATAGACCACACAGCGGAAGCCGGGGTCGGCGTCCAACTCGGCGGACAGCCAACGCAGCGCCGCGCCATCCACCACCTCGTTGGCCAGGAAGACACTCGGGACACCGAAGGCCCTGGCCACCCGCGCCTGATGGGGCACGGCGACCGTGATCCCCCAGGCGCCCAGCTCAAGTTGGCGGTGGAAGAGCGCCGGCGCCATGGAGGTCTTGCCGTGCGGTGCGAGGGCCAGACCATGACGGGCGGCGAAGTCGGCCAGGGTGTGGACGTTGTGCTCCAGCGCTTCGGCGGAGGCGGTCAGCAACGGGGTGGTGAAGCCGCCCCGCTGGAAGTGCCGCCGCTCGGCGGCCAGCTCTCCCACCGTGCGACCGGCGGCGTCGGGCGGCAGCCCCTTGAAGCGGCTGTCCAGGATCTCGTCGGCGAGCTGGTCGAGCGGGCTGGCCATGCGGCTGCTCCCAAGTTCCGGCGGGTCATGGGGCGAGATGCCCCGACCCTATGTGGGCCCTGGCCTCCTCACCACCCTGCCGAAAGGGCCGCACCTGGGACAGCGCCTCGCCGGCGAGCGGCACGGCGTCCGCCACCGCGATATCCACCGCGTGGTAGGCCCCGTCCCCGGCAGCCGTGGAGACCCGCACCGTGGCCAGGCCGAGGCGCCGTTGGAGCGGCGACTGTCGGATGGACACCCCGCTCACCGCCGAGCGGCGCAGCATCGCCGTGACCCGGCTGAGCGCCCCGGACCGGAACACCAGATAGTCACCGTGCACGCTGTGCCCCAGGGCGCGGTAGCCGGCGCAGGCCAACCCCATGGAGAGCGGCCCGAGGACCAACAGGACGGGCAGCCACACACGTTGCCCCAGCGGGGCCACCGCGAGCGTGCAGCCGCCGGTGGTCACCAGCGCCCACGACAGCCGCCGCCGCAGCGCCGCTCCCGGATGGCGGACCAACGGCGCGGCCAGCGGATCCGCGCGCAGCACCTGGGCCGCGACCCGGCGGGCCACCCGGCGCGGGCCGCGCGGCAGGATCGCGACGCCCTCGCTCCACCAGAACACTCCCGTGGTGATGAGGCTGGTGTCCGTGGTGCCGAGCCAGCGCCACAGCAGTGGCTCGGAGAGGCTGACCCCGCGCACCCGGGACTCGTCCCGCACCACCTCCCTGGTCCTGAAGAGACCACGGGAGGTGCGCAGTACCTCGCTCCGCTCGCCCGGCTCCCTGGTGAGCCGGAAGTGCGCCTGGCCGGTGAGGAAGGCGCCGCCCATGCCGACCGCGCCCACCAGCACCACGGCGGCCCAGGCCACCAGGGCCGTGCCCAGCGGGCCTATCGACTCCCAGTCGGCGAGCGAACTCACCCAGCCGCCCATGTCGGCACCGAGGGCCCCGAGGGTGAAGAAGCCACCCCAGAGCAGCCCGACGGCCGTCAACAGGGCCCATATGCCGAAGAGGTTGTGGACGATCCAACGCCAGTCGAACTCCGCCAGCGCCGGCGAACGGGCTTCCTCCCGCTCCTCGGCCGGGACGCCGGTCAGCTCGGCTCGCAGTTGCCGCGCGGCCGTTCTGGAGACCGCGTCCAGCGTGAGCGCCGCTTCCATCGTGGTGCTCGACTGACCGGCTCCGATGGTGAGCCGACGCACGCCGGCCAGCCGGTGGATCAGCCGGGCGTCCGCGTCCACCGTGCGGATCCGGTCGCGGCTGATCGCCCGATGGCTGCGGACCAACACCCCGGATCTGCGCTCCACATGGCTCTCGGTGACGCGGTAACGGGTGGTCAGCCAGCGCACCAGATCGCCGACCGCGCCCCAGAGGCCCCAGACGGCCAGGCCGACCAGCGGCATGATCGTCATCGAGCCGCGGGCGTCCAGGAAGAGGACGGCGAAGCCGCCGGGCAGCATGGACAGCACCACCCGCAGCCCATCGGCCCAGATCAGCCTGGGATCCAGGCGCCGCCAGGGAACCTCGGCCGGCGCGGTCATGTCGCGTCCCCCGGCGTGCGCCGAGTGATCTCGGTGAGTCGGTCGGCGGCGGCGCTCGCCGTGCCGGGAGCCAGGCCCCGGATCGAGATGGCCCCGCTGGACGAGGCCGTGGTGACCACCAGGGTGGCCAGGCCGAGCAGCTGATCGAGGGGCCCGCGCACCGTGTCCACCGTCTGTATGCGGGATATCGGCGCGATCCGCCACTGTTGGACCAGCCAGCCCTCCCGGGCGAAGACCGCCTCCTCCGAGCTCTCCCAACGATGCACCCGATAGCGCCAGTTCGGCATGACCAGGGCATAGAGCGGGATCAGCACGGCGGCGGCCACCAACAGCGGCCCCGTCCAGGGGCGGGCCGATGACCACACCGCGTGCAGCAGCCCGAGGATGCCGGCCACCGGCAGAGACCAGGCCAGCGCCCGCGCCACCCACAGGGCCACGGCGCGCCGCTCCACCCGATGCTCCGGCTCGCGGAGCGGAACGATGTGATTCACCATGGGACAGAGTGTCCCACAGCTGGACGCCGTGTTCCACCCCCTTTTTTTCGGCCGCCCCGTGGCAGCCCGGCCCTTGGCAGCGCGCCCCGTGGCAGCGCGACGCCGTGACAGCGCGTCGTGGCAGCCCGACGCCGTGACGTCCCCGAACCGGCACTCCGGGCCCGGCCGGGCGCGGTCTTACCATGGGAGGCATGGCAGCACCGGTCTCTCCCTCGGGAACGTCGTCGGGAACGTCGTCGGGAACGATCGCCCGCACCCGCCGGGCCATCCTGGACGCGGCAGTGACGGTGCTCGGGCGCGATCGTTCCGCCCCGATGTCGGAGATCGCCAGGGCGGCCGAGGTCGGCCGCAGCACGTTGCACCGCTACTTCCCCGACCGGGCCGCGCTGGTCAGCGGCCTGTATGTGCAGTGCGCCGAGACCATCGAACGCACCGTCGGGGACCTCCAGCTGGACCAGGGCGAGGTGCCCGACGCCTTCCGCCGCCTGGTCGCCGCCCTGTTCGAGCACGGGCAGCTGGTCGACTTCCTCTTCAGCGAGCCCCAGCACAACGGCTACGGCTGGGACGACGAGCGGTGGGAGCGGGCGCACATCCCGATGGCCCTGTTGTTCGTCCGTGGCCAGGACGAGGGCTATTTCGCGGCCGAATTCGACGCGGACTGGTTCATCCGGGCGCTCTGGTACATGCTGTCGGCCGGCTGGGAGGCCAGCGCCGAGGGGCTGCCCCGGCATCTCGCGCTCGACCGGGTCGTCAGAACCCTGACCGACGGCGTGGTGGCGCATCCGGAACGACCCACGTCCTGACCGGGCCGTGCCCCACGCACCCACGACGACCGGCCGCCCGGCGGCCCCCTCCGGTGGGCGAAAACACAGAGCGGACCAGGTAACACGGTCGTAAGGTGGCGAGCATGATGCAGGTGATCCAGTCAAGCAAGCTCGCAAATGTCTGCTACGAGATCCGGGGCCCGGTTCTTGAGGAGGCACAGCGGCTTGAGGCAGCAGGACACCGCATTCTCAAGCTCAACACCGGAAATCCGGCGGCCTTCGGCTTCGACTGCCCGCCCGAGATCCTGGAGGACGTGCTCCGCAACGTCGGCGAGGCGCACGGCTACGGCGACGCCAAGGGGCTGCTCTCCGCCCGGCGCGCGGTCATGCAGCACTACCAGACCAAGGGGCTGCACCTCTCGGTGGAGGACATCTATCTGGGCAACGGCGTCTCCGAGCTGATCCAGATGTCGATGCAGGCGCTGCTGGACGACGGGGACGAGGTCCTGGTGCCGGCGCCCGACTACCCGCTGTGGACGGCCTCGGTGTCACTGGCCGGCGGCACGGCGGTGCACTACCGCTGTGACGAGCAGTCGGACTGGATGCCGGACATCGCCGATATCGAGCGGAAGATCACCGACCGCACCCGGGCGCTGGTGGTGATCAACCCCAACAACCCCACCGGCGCGGTCTACGACGAGGAGATGCTGCGGCAGCTCACCGACCTGGCCCGGCGGCACCGGCTGGTGGTCTGCTCGGACGAGATCTACGACCGCATCCTCTACGACGGCGCCACCCACACCTCCACCGCCGTGGTCGCGCCCGACCTGCTGACCCTCACGTTCAACGGCCTCTCCAAGAACTACCGGGTGGCCGGATTCCGCTCCGGCTGGCTCGCGGTCTGCGGCCCCAAGGAGAACGCGGGCAGCTATATAGAGGGTCTGACCATCCTGGCCAACATGCGGCTCTGCGCCAATATGCCCGCGCAACACGCGGTCGCGGCGGCGCTCTTCGGCCGGCAGTCGATCGAACAGCTGGTGTTGCCGGGCGGGCGGATCAAGGAGCAGCGGGATGTCGCCCACCGCCTGCTGACCGAGATCCCCGGGGTGACCTGCGTCAAGCCCAAGGGAGCGCTCTACGCGTTCCCTCGGCTCGACCCCAAGGTCTACAAGATCAAGGACGATCGGCAGATGGTGCTCGATCTGTTGCGGTCAGAGAAGATCATGATCGTGCATGGCACCGGCTTCAACTGGCCGGAGCCCGACCACTTCCGAGTGGTGACGCTGCCGCCGGCCGACGAGCTGGCGGACGCGGTGACCCGGATCGGTCGTTTCCTCGACGGCTACGCGCAGTTCTGAAACCGGACCCGACCAAAGCCGGACCGAACCAAAGCCAGCCATCAAGGTCAGCATGGTGACGGCCCCTCCTCGGTGACGTCCGAGGAGGGGCCTTCGCCTGTCTCGATCAACCTCGCCCTATAAACGGTCGATGGCCGTCAACAGGCGCCCAATAGAAGCGAGAGCGGCTGGTCAACGCCGATCGTCAGCTGATCAGCCGGCCGTTTGTCCGCGTCCTTCGGCCGCGTCGAGCCGTCGCACCAGCTCCCGGTGCTCGGCCCACAGGCCCTCGGGGGCGTGGTCGCCATAGGTGCGCAGGTGCTCGGGGATCAGCTCGGCCTCGGCGCGCCAGGCCTCCAGGTCCACCTCGAGCAGCGTCGTCAGCTGGTCGGGGGTGAGCCCAAGCCCTTCGATGTCCAGCTCCCCGTCCGCCGGCAGCAGCCCCACCGGCGTGGCCCGCCCGGTCGCCTCGCCGTTCAGCCGGTCGACGATCCACTTCAGCACCCGGATGTTCTCGCCGAAGCCCGGCCAGACGAAGTCGCCCCGCTCGTCCTTGCGGAACCAGTTGACGTAGAAGATCCGGGGCAGCTTCGCCGGGTCGGCGGCGCGCTCGCCCATGGCCAGCCAGTGCGCGAAGTAGTCGCCCATGTGGTACCCGCAGAACGGCAGCATGGCGAACGGGTCGCGGCGCAGCTCGCCCACCGTGCCCTCGGCCGCCGCCGTCTTCTCCGAGGCCACGTTGGCGCCGAGGAAGACGCCGTGCCGCCAGGAGAGCGACTCGGTGACCAGCGGCACCGTGCTGGCCCTTCGGCCGCCGAAGAGAATGGCCGAGATCGGCACCCCGGCCGGGTCCTCCCACTCCGGCGCGATGGTGGGGCACTGCGCCGCCGGGACGGTGAACCGGGCGTTGGGGTGCGCCGCCGGGCGGCCGTCCTCGGGCGTCCAGGGCTGGCCGCGCCAGTCGGTGAGGCGGGCGGGGGCCTGTTCGGTCATGCCCTCCCACCAGACGTCGCCGCCGTCCTCGGTGAGCGCGACATTGGTGAAGACCGCGTTGCCCCAGAGGGTGCGCATGGCGTTGGCGTTGGTGTCCTCGCCGGTGCCCGGGGCCACACCGAAGAAGCCGGCCTCGGGGTTGATGGCCCGCAGCTGCCCCTCCTCGTCGAAGCGCATCCAGGCGATGTCGTCGCCCACCGTCTCCACCCGCCAGCCGGGCAGCGCGGGCCGCAGCATCGCCAGGTTGGTCTTGCCGCAGGCGGACGGGAAGGCCGCCGCCACATAGTGCGGCCGACCGCCGTCCGGCGGGGTGAGCTTGAGGATCAGCATGTGCTCGGCGAGCCAGCCCTCGTCCCTGGCCATCACGGACGCGATGCGCAGCGCGTAGCACTTCTTGCCGAGCAGCGCGTTGCCGCCGTAGCCGGAGCCGAACGACCAGATCTCGCGGGTCTCCGGGAAGTGGGAGATGTACTTGACCTGGTTGCACGGCCAGGCCACGTCCGCCTCCCCCGCCGCCAACGGAGCGCCGACGGAGTGCACGGCCCGCACGAACGGGCCGTCGTCGCCGAGCTCGTCCAGCACCGCGCGGCCCATCCGGGTCATGGTGCGCATCGCGGTGACCACATAGGCCGAGTCCGTGATCTCCACGCCGAGGGCGGAGAGCGGCGAGCCCAGCGGGCCCATGCAGAACGGGACCACATACATGGTCCGGCCGCGCATCGAGCCCCGGAACAGGCCGTCCTTCCCGGTGAAGACGCGCCGCATCTCGTCGGGGGCCATCCAGTTGTTGGTCGGCCCCGCGTCCTCCTCGCGCCGCGAGCAGATGAAGGTGCGGTCCTCGACGCGGGCGACGTCGGTGGGGTCGGAGGCGGCGTAGTAGGAGTTCGGGCGGCGGGTCGGGTCGAGGGCGCGGAAGGTGCCCCGGGCGACCAGCTCGGCGCACAGGCGGTCGTACTCCTCCTCGGAGCCGTCGCACCACACGACCTGGTCGGGTTGGGTCACCTCGGCGATCTCGGCCACCCAGGCCAGCAGATCTCGGTGCCGGGTGGGGGCGGTCGCGGCGACGGGAGCTGAGGTCAGCATCGCGTTCGCTCCTGAAGTGTTGAGGGTTTGAGGGTATGCGCGTCAGGCGGCCACCGCCCGGCCCGGCGACGTGAGGGGCGTTTCTGCACTGGTCCGTCCGCCACGTCGCTTTTCAGCCGGCCGCTCGCGCTCATCCGTAAGGACGGGCCGCTCATCTGATAGTGAACCCACTTCTCTTCTGTGTCTAGAGCAGCTCAGATGAGCAGAGGCCAAGGGTGGGCAAAACCCCCTTGCGGGGACGGGCCGAACCGGGAGTAACTAACATTCAGTGATGCCTCCAGGAGGGAAGCCGATGCCCCCGCCACAGGCCCCCCACCGCTGGTGGGCGCTGGCCGCGCTGGGCCTCGCCATGCTGACCCTGGGGTTCGACCTGACCATCCTCAATGTGGCACTGCCCACACTCTCCGCCGAGCTACGCATCGACACCGGCCAGCAGCAGTGGGTGGTGGACGCGTATCTGGTGACGTTCTCAGCGGCGGTGCTGCCCGCCGGGCTGCTGGGCGACCGGTACGGCCGGCGCCGCACCCTGCTGGCCGGGCTGCTCATCGTGCTGACCGGATCGGCGCTCGGCGCCCTCGCCGACGGGGCCGCACATCTGATCGCCGCCCGCACGCTCATGGGTCTCGGCGCCGCGCTGGTCTCGCCGCTGGTGCTGGCGCTGCTGCCGACCGTCTTCCCCCCGGCGGACCGGCCCCGCGCGGTGGCGTTGGTCGCCATGTCGTTCACCGCGGGCATGCCGCTGGGTCCGCTGGTCGGCGGCGCGCTGCTGGACCGCTTCGGCTGGGCCGCGCTGTTCCTCACCAACGTGCCCGCGCTGGCGCTGGCGGCCGTCGCCTGCCGGCTGCTGCTGCCCGAGAGCAGCGATCCGGCCGCTCCCCGGGTCGATCCGCTGAGCACCGCGCTGGTCGCGACCGGCATCGGCGCCCTGGTCTTCGCCGTCATCGAGGGCACCGCACGGGGCTGGACGAGCCCGGTGGTGCTGGCCGCGATGGCCGCCTCGGCGCCGCTCACCGCCCTCGCGCTGGCCAGGGAGAGCCGACGGCGCCGCCCCATGATCGATCTGCGGCTGCTGCGCGATCCCCGCTTCGGCTGGCCCACCCTGTTCAGCGCGGTGTCCGGGTTCGTGCTGGCCGGGCTGCTGTTCTTCCTGCCGCAGTACCTGCAGGACGTGCGGGGCTTCGGCCCCTTCGACGCCGGGCTGCGGCTGCTGCCGCTGCTCGCCGGGCTGCTGCTGCTGGTGCGCGGCGGCGGCCCGTTGGTGCGGCAGTTCGGCGTGGGCGCGGTGGTCGCCAGCGGCATGGTGCTGCTGTCCTTCGCCGGCTTCCTGGGCAGCTCGGCGCTGGCCGACGCGGGCGACGGACAGCTGGCGATCTGGCTGGCCATCACCGGTCTCGGCCTCGGCCTCGCCATGGTGCCGGCGGTGGACGCCGCGATGGGCGCGCTGCCGCCGGACCGGTTCGGCGCCGGCTCGGGGATGCTGACCACGGTGCGGCTGCTCGGTTCGGCGCTGGGCGTGGCGCTGCTCGGCAGCCTGCTGGCCCATACCTACCGCGGCCGGCTGGACACCAGCGGCCTCACGGAGGCCGCGGCCGAGGGCGCCGGCCGCTCCGTCACCTCCGCGCACCAGTGGGCCGAGCGCCTGAACCGGCCCGAACTGGCCGAGGCGGCGGACGCGGCGTTCACCCACGCCACCACGGTGGCGCTCTTCGTCAGCGCCTATCTGGCGCTGGCCGCGGCGCTACTCGCCGCCTGGCTGCTGACCAGGGCACACCCCGTGAGCGCCCCGGCGGCGCCCCGCGCCGCGCCCGGCGCGCACGGCTGACCGCGCGCCCGGCGCGCAGAGCTCGACCGCACGCCGGCGCACGATGACGAGCAGCCGCCGAGCCCGGGCCGCCTCAGCCCAGTTGGGCGGCCAGTTCCGCGGCGTCCGAGGTGGGCCGCCGGCAGACGAAGCCCCGGCAGACATACGCCGCGGGGCGGCCGTCCCGCAGCGGCCGGTCCGCGAGCAGCGGCGAGGCATCCGCCGCACCCGGCTCGCCCCTGGCCACCACGGCGCCAGGGGCGGTCGCCAACAGCGCGGTGTGGTGCAGCTCGGCGGTGGCCGGATCGTCGTCCGGGCCCACCACGGCCACCTCACGCGGCCCGTCGAGCGCCGCCTCGGCGACCGCCAGCCCCCAGCCGATGAACCGGGGAGCGCCGGCCGCCAACGCGGTGACCACCCCCAACGCCCGTTCGGCCGCCCGGCGGTGACGCTCGCTCCCGGTGTAGGCCGCGTACGAGAGCAGCGCGCCGGCGGCCCCCGTCCAGCCGGCCGGGGTGGCCCCGTCGGTCGGGTCCTGGGGGCGGCGGATCAGCCGCTCGGCGTCGTCGGCGGTGTCGAAGAAGGCGCCGTCCTCGCCGGTGAACCGCGTCAGCACCACATCGAGCAGTTCGCCGGCCGTGGTCAGCCAGGCGCTCTCGCCGGTCACCGCGTAGAGCGCCATCAGGCCCTCCGCCAGATCGGCGTAGTCGTCCAGCACGCCGGCGTTCGCTCCGGCCCGGCCGTCCCTGGAGGTGCGGGCCAACCGGCCGGTGGTCGCGTCCCGGTGGACCGTCACCAGCAGTTCGGCGGCCGACTCGGCGGCGGCGACCAGATCGGGACGGCCCAGGCAGCCGCCGACCTCGGCCAGCGCGGCGACGGCCAGACCGTTCCAGGCCGCGATCACCTTGTCGTCCCGCTCGGGCGCCGGCCGCAGCCGCCGCGCGGCCAGCAGCTCCGTCCTGACCGCCTCGGACGGCGCCGCGCCCGGCAGGCGCAGCACGGAGGCGCCGGCCTCGAACGTGCCGTCGGCCGTCACCCCGTACAGCTCGGCGGCCTCGGCGCCGGCCGCCTCGCCGAGCACGTCCCGCAGCTGCTCGGGCGTCCAGACATAGGCGGCGCCCTCCGCGTGGTCGCCGTCCGGCGTCTCGCTGTCGGCGTCCAGTGCGGACGCGAACCCGCCCTCGGCCGTGCCCAGTTCCCGCACGATGAAGTCGGCCGTCTCCAACGCGACCCGCCGGGCCAACGGGGATCCGGTGGCCCGCCACAGATGGAGATAGACCCGGGCGAGCAGTGCGTTGTCGTAGAGCATCTTCTCGAAGTGCGGCACGATCCACGCGGCGTCCACCGAGTAGCGCGCGAAGCCGCCGGCCAGCTGGTCGTAAATGCCGCCCCTGGCCATCGCCTCGCAGGTGCGCTCGACGATGCGCAGCGCCTGGGTGGAGCCGGTGCGGGCGTGGTGGCGCAGCAGGAACTCCAGCACCATCGCCGGCGGGAACTTGGGGGCTGCGCCGAAGCCGCCGTGTCGCTCGTCGAACTCGCCGGCCAGCGCGCCCAGCGCCAGGGCCAGCTCCTCCGCCCCGGGCGGCGCCGGCGCGCGATACTCCATCCGCCGCCCGGCCAGCTCGGCCGTGACCCGCCGGGCGACCTCGGCCACCTCACCCCTGCGGTCCCGCCAGGCGGCGGTGACGCCTTCCAACAGCTGGCGGAAGGAGGGGAGTTGACTTCTCGGCTCGGGCGGGTAGTAGGTGCCGAAGTGGAACGGCTCGCCGTCGGCCGTCATCAGCACCGTCATGGGCCAACCACCCTGCCCGGTGGCGGCCTGCACGGCCTCCATATAGACGGCGTCCACATCGGGCCGCTCCTCCCGGTCCACCTTCACCGGGACGAAACGGGCGTTCAGATACTCGGCGAGCTCCGGATCCTCGAAACTCTCACGCGCCATCACATGACACCAGTGGCAGCTCGCGTATCCGACGCTCAGCAGCACCGGAACGTCCCGCCGGCGTGCCTCGGCGAACGCCTCCTCACCCCATGGCCACCAATCGACCGGGTTGGACGCGTGCTGGAGCAGATAGGGCGACTGGGAGTCAGCCAGGCGGTTCATACCGGCATCGTCGCACGCCCCGAAGCGGCGGCGGGCCTTCCTCGTCGCGCGCTCCCGGATCCCGGGCGGCCGACGGGAGCCGGCGATTCGTCACGGTGCGTTACCCCGACTGCGGTTGGGCGGTCGTGCCGGGTGACTCGAATTCGACGGGCGACATCTTCTTACTTGTACGCAACATCGACGAAGCGGATTGGCATACACCACTTCTGGCAATATCTTCCTGTCGATCAGCCGTACGCACCCCACCTCCACGACCGGGGCGGAACCCGGCGCTCGTCCGGTCGGGCCGCGTCCGACGAAAAGCGTGCGGCGCCCCCCACGAGAGGAGTTGTCATGACCGTGACAATGCGCAGACTGGCCGGTGTGCTCGTCGCCTTCGCCGTCCTGATGTTCTTCCCCACCTCCGCCAACGCCGGTGCGGCAGTCGATATCCACGACTCCGAACCCCATGCCACGCTCCTGGTGAGCGACCTGGAGGACGCCTACGAGACCGGCGAGACCGACGACCACAGCGACCTGCCGCAGGTCCAGGAGGGCGTGGACGCCGCCGCGCCGGTGGCCTGGAGCTACCACATCACCGCTTCCTGCAGCAGCCGCGCGGGCGCCATCCGCAGCGGTGCCAACTTCTGGGGCGACGCCACCGAGACCGCGGGCAGCGGCACCCCGGTCGAGTGCGTCAGCGGCTATGTCCAGGGCTGCGGCAGTGCCACCAACGTGGTCGGCTGCAACTGGGGCCAGGGTCAGCGCATCGTGCTCTCCAGCCTGGTGAGCGACTTCGCGCTGCTGGCCGCCCACGAGTTCGGGCACAACTGGTACGGCCACTCGGCCGCCGGCTGCGCCAACTGGGGCAGCGAGTACGAGGTCATGCGGCCCTACATGTGCTGATGCGCTGACGGCACCCCGCGTCACCCCGGGGGTGGGACGGCCGTCCCGCCCCCGGGCCCGGCGCGAGGGGTCGGCGCAACGGGCGGAACGCGAGGTCTTGTCGGGAGTGCCCGGCGGCAGCACACTGTCGTCGCCCGCACCACCGGCTCTCACCCCACAGGAGTGTGGAATGGCAGGCACAGCAACGGACTTGGCGCCCGGAACCCGTCGCGGGGCATCCGGGCGGACGTTGGTCGGCGCCCTGCTCGGCGCGCTGCTCGGCGTCCTCGCGCTGGCCCTGGCCCCCACCGCCGGCGCCACCACGGCGCCGGCCGCCGACGCGATCCGCGGCGGGGACCGGCTGTACAGCGCGGCCGGACCGTGCACCGTCGCCTTCAACGCTACCGACGGCACCGACCGTTACGGGCTGATGGCCGGGCACTGCGGCGGCGTCGGCACCCAGTGGTACCGCGACCCGGCGCTGACCGTCCCCGTCGCCGTCACCACGCTGGCGGTCTTCCCCGGCTCCTCCTGGTCGGTGGTCCGCTACACCAACCCCGATCTGGAGTACCCCAGCGAGATCAACGGCGCGGGACAGCCGGTGCGGATCAACGGCGCGGGACAGCCCTCGGTGGGGCAGTCCGTCTGCCGCTACGGCTCCACCACCGGGTTCCACTGCGGCACCGTGACCGGGGTCAACCAGACGATCGCCTTCCCCGAGGGCACCGTCAGCGGGCTCTTCACCACCAACATCTGCGCCGAGCCCGGCGATCAGGGCGGCCCGGCGCACGCCTCGGGCACGGCCCTCGGCATCCTCGTCGGCGGCACCGGCAACTGCTCCTCCGGCGGCCAGACCTACTACCAGCCGGTGCCCCCCGTGCTCGCCGCGGCCGGCCTCACCGTCGGCTACTGACCCTCCCCACCCGAACCCTCAGGCGGTGGCGGGGCGCTGCTGGGGGAGGGTGGCGCGCCCCATGGCGTGGTCGACGGCGATCTCGATCACCACCCGCTCCGGGTCGGGCGCCGGCCTGCGCCCGTAACGTGCCGCATAGCGGTCGACGGCATCCGCCACGGCGGACTCGTCCGTACGGACCCGCGCCGTGCCTTCGAGCGTCGCCCAACGCCCTCCGTCGACCTGGCAGACGGCGACCCTGGGCGCGGTGGCGCCGCTCACGTTGGCGACCTTTCTGCTGGTCCTGCGTGTGATGACGCGCGCCACCCCCTGGTCCGCGTCGACCGTGACGCCGACCGGCACCACATGCGGCGTTCCGTCCGGGCGGGTGGTGGTGAGCGTGCACAGATGGTACTCGTGCCAGAACTCCAGGTAGTTCTCCTCCTGGAGGAGCAGTACGTTGGCCATGCCGGGAAGCCTACCGAGCGACGCGGCCGGGCCCGCCGCCCGCACCGGATCGGCGCCAGGTCGGGATCGGGCCGGCTAGGCCGCGTGTCCGGCCGCTGCCGCATCGGCCAGCTGGTCGAAGGTGCGGATCAGCACCGCGCGTCGTTGTTCCTTGTAGCCGGGCGCGGGCCCCAGATCGTCGATGGTCCGCTCCCAGACGGCCATGAAGTGTTCCTTCCACCGCTCCACCACCTCCGGGCGCAGGGGGGTGTCGGAGCTGTGGCCGGCCCGGGTGAGGACCTGCAGCAGCTCCAGCTGGCACGGTATGGCGACGCCCCAGTACTCGTCGGGCTCGATGGCGACCGGATCGCCGTCCATCACCTCGGCGACCTCCGCGACCAGCCGGTCCATGAAGGACGACAGATAGTCCCTGGCCGTGTCGCTCTCGAAGTTCCCGCTGCCCCATGTGCCCATGTCTTCTCCTTCGCGTGGTGGTGTCACCGCACGCTGGAACCATGGAAACAGGTGGCACTGACAATGCGGGCCGGCGAGCGGCCCCGCCGCGTCCGGGGGCCGCTCGCCGGTGGTCGGTCGGGGGTCAGACGCCCAGCAGTTCGCCCCGCAGATAGCTGATGGCGTTGCGGTCGATGATCCGGCCGCCATGGGTGCCGGCGGCGGCGAGCCAGTTGTGCCAGGACTCCTCCAGCCGGGCCCGCGCCAGGCGGAGGCCGTCCACCGCGGCGAGGACGCCCAGGGCGCGGGTGCTGCCCGAGACGGTGTAGCCGTACAACTCCAGCTGTGCCAGGGACTTCTGAAGCGTCGCCGGGGAGTCCAGCACCTCGCTGACCAGGCCGGCCACATCGCCGGTGAACCGGGGCAGCCCCGAGTCGGCCCGTTCGAGGGAGCGCAGCAGACGGTCGGTCAGCTCCTCGTGCTCGATATGCCGCGCCACATCGAGGGTGGCATGGGCGTTCTCCAGCGGTTTGGTCACCGAGACCTGGGTGCCCTGGAAGGCGTCGAGCAGGGACCAGAGCGTCATCTCCGGCAGGTTGCCGGGGAGGATCTTCTGCCCGGTGTCGCGGTGGTTCGCGTCCAGATAGACATAGGCGGTGCTGGTCTCGCTGTTCTGGGAGAACGAGTACAGCCGGGTGTCGCCCCGCACCGAGTCGATGCCGGCGCGGGTGTGCGACACCTCAAGGGGGAGCCGGCCCAAGGTGACGATCCCGTGCGCCCCGACGGTGGCGACGCCGGCCGCGGTGTCGCGCAGCAGCGTGTAGGTGGCGGGGATGTCGAGTCGGTCGGTGTCGTCGCGCAGGCCCCAGCTGCCGTCGGGGTTGAGCGCGAGGGCGAAGGGGTCGACGGTGCAGCGGACGCCCTGCGGCGCCTCGCGCACCAGGCGGGCGATGACCCGGATGTGTCGGTCGAGCCGTGCGGGCGTGGGCTGTTCCTCGGCTGAGGTGTCGGAGACGCGCAGCACGAACTCGCCGATGCCGAGGGCGTGGCCCTCGCGGACGCGTTCCACGGCGGCGGCGACGCCGTAGCTGTGCCAGCCGGGGATCGCCTCGACGGGTTCCCGGCGCTCCTCGTCGAGGCCGAGGTCCACATCGATGGGCTGGGCCAGCCGGTCGGGGGTGAGGTCGGTCTGTGAGGTGTCGTGCAGTCGGCGTCGGGCGTCAGCGGGCAGCCTGGTCAACGGCGTCATCGTGGGTTCCTCTGGGGTGGGGAGGGACGGCGGGTCGGGCCGTGCTGGTCAACCGGTTCAGCAGCAGCAGCACAAGGGCGGAGGCGGTGCAGAAGGCGACCGCGATCCAGAACAGGACCGGTCGGTAGCCGGAGATGGTGAGGGGGGCGAGGATGCCGACCAGGGAGCCGAGTTGCATCACCCCGGCGAAGAGGCCGGCGCCGGCCGGCAGTCCGCCCCTGACCAGGCCGGCGAGGACCACCATCCCCAGCGACTGGAGGGCGGCGGCGAAGACCGCGTAGATCATCTGGGAGGCCAGCAGGGAGCCGACGGACGCCCAGGCGGCGGTGAGGGTGAAGGACAGCGCGCCGCCGACGGCGGCCAGTGCGAGCAGCCGGGTGGCGGGGTGGCGCTCGCCGGCGCGGCCGAGCCAGGGCAGCACGGCGAGTTCGACGAGGGCGGTGGCCATGAAGAGGGCGCTGTTGAGCCGTGGGTCCCAGCCGGAGTTGACGACGAACAGCGGCAGATACACCAGGCGCAGGCTGTCCGCCGCCTTGAGGAGGACGATCGCCAGCACGCCGATGACCAGGGCCGGGCCGAGACCGAGCCGACCGGCGCCCACCGGCGCCGGCGGGGGCGCGGGCATCGGCAGCGCGCGCCGGTCGAGCGTGGCGAGGACGGCCGCGGCGGCCAGGAGAAGGGCGGCGGCGCCGACGGGCGGCCAGTCGGACCACCACTCGGTCAGGGAGCTGGAGCCGGCGAAGACGGCGACGCCGGCGACATAGCCGGCGACGGCGATCCACCGGGTGCGGGTGGCGAGCACCGCGTCGGAGAGTCCCGCGGCCTGCGGGGTGGACTGCAGCCGACGGAGGATCAGCGGCAGCGAGACGGCGCCCGCCATGGACAGCGCGCCGCCGAGACACACCAGCGGCAGCGCGTTCCCCGTGGTCACCAGGGCGACCCCGGCCGCCCCGACCAGCAGGGCCGGGGTGAGCAGCCGGGGCGCGTGCCGGAGGGCCGCCGGCCGGCTGGAGGAGAGGGCAAGGGTGAACGCGATCAGCGAGTTGACGACGAAGAACAGCGCGATATCCGCCTTGGCGAAGCCGGCGGAGTCCAGCGCCAGGGGGTAGCCGACGCTGATCACGCCCGTCATCGCGGACACGAACAGCAGGCACAGGCCGAGCGGGGAACGCAGCAGGGGAGCCATCTTTCGTCCGTCCAGATTCCGTCCAGGGGCCGAGGGTCCCGGTCCGTGAGCCCGAGGGGTGCGAGGGGCGGCCCGTCAGCTCAGGAGCGTGTGGTACTCGATATGGCCGAGGCCGTCCCGCTGGATCTCCAGGTCGAGACCCGAGCCGTGGAGGCCGTCGATGATCCGCAGCGGCACGTCGTCGTGCAGCAGCGCCCGGGCGTGGTCGGCGTCGGCCGACGACAGGATGGTCAGGGTGCGGGTGGGCGGCGCGGGGGCCCGGACGCCGTCGATGCGGCGCAGCTCCGCGTCGAAGCGGCGGAAGGAGTCCATCCACAGCTGCCCGGGGGACGAACCGGTGCCCGTCGGGTAGTTGTCGACGAGCCGCACCGCCTGGGCGTGCGGCTCGGGGTGGGCGGTCAGGAAACGGTCGCGGTTGGCCTCCCATTCGGCGACCCGGTCGGCGTCGGTGCGCACCGCGTGGTGCCGGTCCCAGGTCCAGGCGAGGGGGTTGTGCACGGTGGGGACGCCGGCGGCCCAGGCGCGGTAGCCGAAGTCGTGGTCCTCATAGCCCCAGCCCACGAACATGTCGCTGTAGCCGCCCAGTTGACGGTAGGCCTCGGCGGGCACCGAGATGTTGCAGCTGAACGGCAGGTACCAGGCGGCGGCGATGCGCGCGTAGTTCTGCGAGTACTCGGCGGTGACCCGGGTGCGCACCTCGGGCCGCCAGCGGCCGGCGTCGGACTCGTCGCGGTGCCGCCGGTGGCCGGCGACCACGGCCCCGGGGAGAGCGCGTTGCCAACGGAGGTGCTCGGCGACCCAGTGCGGCGGGGCCTCCTGGTCCGCGTCGAGAAAGGCGAGATACCGCCCGCGCGCCTCGGCCGCGCCCTCCGCGCGGGCGGCCGCGCGGTTGCCCGCGCCGTTCCGCCGGACCAGCGTGAGCGGGACGCCGCCGGCCAGCTCGGCGAGGTCGGCGCGGACGGGCGGCGTGGAGCCGTCGTCGACGGCGACGATCTCGTAGGCCGCTTCGGTGCGTTGGACGGCGGCGCCGAGGGAGGCGACAAGGCCGCGCAGGGCCGACTCGTCGTCCCGGACGATGACGACGACCGACAGCTCGGGCGCCGGCTCCGGCCCGGTCATGACGCACCCCGCGCCAGGGCGGAGAGGGAGGCGAACGCCAGGACGTGCGAGGCGAGTTCGGCGGCGCCGTCGCGGTCGGCCAGTGCCTCGCCGACCTCGCGGGCGCGGCGGGCCAGGCCCTGGTCGTCGAGGAGACGGGTGACGGTCGGCAGGAACGCATCGGCGACCGCGTCGGCCGGCAGGATCTCGCCGGTGCCGAGGGAGACCGCGCGGGAGGCGTTCCACTCCTGCTCCGCGTGGCCGGGCAGTGCCAGCAGCGGGGTGCCCAGGCAGAGCGCCTCCATGGTGGAGGTGTGTCCGCCGTGGGTGACGACCAGATCGGCGGCCCGTGTCCAGGCCATGCTGTCCTCGGTGTAGGCCAGCACCGTGTCGGCGGTGTGCGCCGGCAGCCGCTCGGGCGGGATGTTGGGGCCGGTGACCAGCACGGTGTGCGCGGGGACCGAGCCGAGCAGGGAGGCGATGGTGGTGAGCGAGCCATAGCCCTGGGCGGTGCCGCCGAGGCTGACGTACACCAGCGGAACGTCCGCGTCGACGCCGAGCCGCTTCCGGGCCTCGGCGCGGGACGGCGCCCGGTCGGGCGCCTCCTTCAACACGGGCCCCACATGCCGGATCTCGGCCAGCGAGCCAAGGGCGGCGCCGGACTCCCGGGAGGCGATGCCGGAGAGCGGATCGAACCGCGACCAGTCCGGGATGTAGAGGACATCGCCGAGGACCCGGCGCGCGGTCTCCTCCGGCACGCCCAGCTCGATCAGTTGGGGCACCACATCGCGCAGCACCTGCGGGAACGGGAACTCGAAGAACCCGGAGTTGACGATCCAGGCGGCCGGGACCCCCTCCAGGGCGGCGGAGACCGCGCCCGTGACCCGGAAGTCGCTGACCACCATGTCGGGCCGGAACTCCGCGATCGCGGCGCGCTCCTCGGCGAGGCAGGTGGTGAGGTACTCCGGATCGGCCAGTCGGATCCGGCCGTCGGGGGGCGGCGGGGGCTCCTCGCCCGGCTCCCGCGGCGGGAACGGCGGCAGCTCCGTCAGCGGGAACGAATCCAGCCCGCGGGCCGTCATGATGTGCCGTGCCGGCTCCGCCGTGCCGACCAGCACCTCGGCGCCGGCGTCGACCAGCGCCGAGCCGACCCGTGCGGTCCGCACCACATGGCCGAGCCCGTGGAAGAACGTCAACAGCAGGACGCGCATCAGATCCCCCGACTCGCTCACGCCTCGGGGCCGTGGCACCGCGCGGTGATCGAGGCGGACGAACTCACCTCGACGCGGAACGCGCCCCGTTGATCACAGTGGTCCTTACCACGCTCTCACCATCAGCCCCATGAGTCGCAGATGATTTTCCGCCAAATCCCGGTCGCCGTAGCCCGGTTCAACGCCTGGGACCCGGCGGTGGCGAACGGTGACGAGGTGGCCGAATCGGACACGGGTTCGGTGTCGGGGGGTGACAGACGATTACGGAGCGTGACATGATGGCTGTTGTCAGGTGAGGGCCACCCCGGTCGGGCACCGTGTGCACGGACCCGGGGTGGCACGGCGGGGGGATGTCGCCGGTCGGCTCACCGATCATCCGATTCCCGGTGAGGAGAACTGTCGATGGCGCATATCCTCGGCCTGCCCGTTTTCCGGCGCTATATGGCGAGCCAGACGCTCGCCATGCTGGGCACCAGCTCCCTGTGGTTGGCCATGGGCATCTGGGCCCGCGAACTGACGGGCAGCAACTCGGCGGCCGGCCTCGTGGCCTTCGCCTACATCCTGGGCACGTTGGGCGCTCCCCTGTCGGGCGTGCTGGTGGACCGGCTGCGCCGCAGACGGCTGCTGATCGCGGCGGACGCGACCCTCGCGGCCCTCGTCCTCCTTCTGCTCCTGGTCCAGGACCGGGGTCAACTGTGGCTCATATACACGGTGATGTTCGTCTACGGGCTCGTCGGCAGCCTGATCAACGCGGCGCAGTCCGCGCTGATAGCCGACATGATCCCGAAGCCCCGGCTCCCGGACGCCAACGGTGTCCTCTCCACCGTCCGCGAGGCGCTGCGGCTGCTGGCCCCTCTGGTCGGCGCCGGCGCCTATGCGGCGCTGGGCCCGACCAGCGTCGTCCTCGTCGTCGCCGCGCTCTTCGCCCTGGCCGCCCTGCTCCAGTGCACCGTGCGGCACCACGAGCCCAAGCCGGGCAAGCGCCCAGGGGGCGAGGGGTTCCGGCACGAAGTGCTGGGCGGCATACGCCATCTGACGGCCGTGCCGCCGCTGCGCCGGATCGTCGTGGCCTGCTGCCTGGCGCTGACGGTGTTCGGCTTCACGGAGTCCGTCGTCTTCGCCGTCGTGGACGAGGGGCTGGGACGCCCCGCCGCGTTCGTCGGTGTCCTGATGGCGGCGCAGGGGCTCGGCGCCGTCATAGCCGGCCTGACGGCGGCCGCCACGATCAGACGGATAGGCGAGGCGCCCACGGTCGTCGCCGGCCTCGCCGTGTGCGGCCCAGGAATCTGGCTGACGGCCGCGTCCACCGCGTGGCTGGTGCTGCCGGCCACGGTGCTGTTCGGGTTCGGCATCCCCTGGATCACGGTGGGCGCGGTGACCCTGCTCCAGCGCCTGACGCCCAGGGAGGTACAGGGCCGCGCGTATGCCGCGCTCGGCATGTTGTTCAACGTGCCCATGGCGGGGTCGGTGGCCCTGGGCGCCGCGCTGATCGCCGTCCTTCCCTATCGCCTCCTGCTCCTGCTGATCGGCGCGGCGATGGCGTCGGCCGCTGTCGGACTGCTGATCGCCACCAGAAGGGCCGCCGCCAACGAGCCCACGGCCGACACGGTGCGGACCGTCCCGTCCCTCCGGCCCACGCCCGACGGCGCGGCACCATGAGGGGCCGTCAAGACGTCGGAGTCCCGGGGCGTGGAGTGCGCCTGCGGCGGGGGCCGTCCCCGTAGGCGCGCCGCCAGACACGGAGATGGCGCCGATCGCCGAGGCCGGCTCCGTTCAGCTCGATCAGGGTGTCGAGCCGGGCGCCGCCCAGCCAGGGGCCCAACAGGTCGCGGTGGACCAGGGCGATGCCGTTGGCGCGGGCGAACTCCACGGCCTGCGCGGTGTATCGGGTGTTGGTGACGCACAGCGCGATATCTGCGGCGAAATGCGTTCTGGTGCCCAGCAGCCGCTGCATCGCGGGGGCGCCGACGGCCCGGTGGGGCGCGTAGCGCTTGCACTGGACGACCATGCCGCGGCCGTCGGGGAGTTGTCCTGCGATATCCCGCCCCTGATCCCCACCGCCGCCGACCCGTTCCACCTCGGTGCAGCCGTCGGCGCGCAGCCGGGCGGCGACCAACTCCTCGAACTGGGTGCCGGAGAGCTCGTCGACATCGGCGAGGGAGCGGTTGTTCGCCAGGACGGCGTCCTGGCGGCGCCACTCCCGCTCGCCGGCGACCGCATGACGGTGCGCCCGCCACCCCCACCACGACAGGGCGGCAGCTCCCGCCAGCAGGCCGATAGCCCACACGGCGAGCCAGCCCCAGCTGACGAGGCATAAGGCGACGAGAAGCCCGCCGCCGACCAGCGGGCCCCGCCGGGGCGTGCGCTGGGAACGTCGGCCGGAACGTCGGTTGGCCACGGTGTCGACTCCTCTGGGCGGACGGCCAGTCACCCCAGCGTGACGGCTCGACCGCCACGGGTAAAGAGGCCGGCGGCCCCGGCCGGACGCGCGTCAACGCGAGGCGTCGACAGGTCAGACGGGGGCCGCCGGGATGTGTTCACCCGCGGGATCAATCAACGGCCGCCGGCGTCGGCGCGCTCGGCGGCTGGTGGAACCGCTTCCCGGCGGCGGGCCTCGTTGAACCTCCGTGGAGGTCAGGGCCGTCGGTCCGCCGGGCTCGGCTCACTGGGGCGACAGGGGGAGGGCTCGGCGCTCGGCCGATCGGCCACGTCCCCGCCCCAGGATCATGCCTGGTAGGGCTTGGCCTCCAGGACCTTGACCTTGGCGACGCTGCCGTTGGGCAACTCGTACTCCGCGTCCTGTCCGACCTTCTTGCCCAACACCCCACCGCCCAACGGCGACTGCGGCGAGTAGGTCTCGATGTCGGAGGTGGCGAACTCCCTGGAAGCCAGGAGGAACTTCATCGTGTCGTCCTCGTCGCCGTCGAAGGCGATGGTCACCACCATGCCGGGGGCCACCACCCCGGTGTCCGCCGGGGCCTCGCCGACCTGCGCCGTCTCCAACAGCTGCGTCAGCTGCCGGACCCGCGCCTCCATCTTCCCCTGCTCTTCCTTGGCGGCGTGATAGCCGGCGTTCTCCTTGAGATCGCCCTCTTCACGCGCCGCCTCGATCTTCTTCGCGATCTCGACGCGGGCAGGACCCGACAATTGATCCAGCTCCGCCTTGAGCTGGTCATACGCCTCCTGGGTCAGCCAGGTGACAGTGTCGCTGGTCTGCGTCACAGGTGCTCCTCGGGTAGCAAGAGGGGATAAAAACAAGGCCCGTCCCAGACATGTGCGCTCCTGGGCGGGCGGATCGATCGATCGAAATATCGACTCTAACAACGAAACGGTCGATGTGCGGAAGCATTACCCTGCGCGCACCCGGACAAACCAGGGGGCGGTCCCGCCCTCCCCCGGCGCGCCGCGCCGGGCCCGGTCAGTCCTCGTCGGCCGTCGTGCAGCCGGTCAGCTCGGCCGAGGTGGCGCGCTCCAGAGTACGCAGAGTGACGGAACCGTGCAGGCTGTCGTCCGGCTCGTCGAAGCGGATCTGTCCCCGCCCGACCTCCAGACCGTCCTCCGCCTGGGCCCGCACGGTACAGACCCCGACCGCATCGACCTGCTTGCGGACGGCGACCCGGACGTCGATCTCCTCGTCGGAGATCACCTCGAAGCCGGTCAGTTCGCCGGAGACCCGTTGCTCGGTGATGTACGAGACGCCGGCCCAGGCCACAAAGGCCACCAGCGCGACGCCCAGCACCAGGCCGACCAGCTTGAGCCTACGGTCGGTCCGCGCGTCGTTCGAGGTGGAGCGGCCGTAGCGCCCCTCGGGCAACTCGGTCGGCGCCTGCGCCATGCCCTCTCCTCGTTTCCTCGCGTCCTGGCGGATCCCGTGGCTTCCCTCGGCCGTCCGGCTTCGGCGGGCCGATACCGGCCCGACGCCATGGTGTCACGGCCCTCGCCCCCGCACCCTCGGGGGCCCGGATCGGCACCGAAGGCGCGGAATACCACCGCACACTCCATCCGTCACTATAGAAGGCGTCTCCGAGGCAGAGACGACCAGGATCGAGCGACGAGGACCGAGCCTTGACAGAGCAACTGCGACTCATGGCGGTGCACGCCCATCCGGACGACGAGTCCAGCAAGGGCGCCGCGATGACGGCCAAGTACGTGTCGGAGGGCGTCGAGGTGCTGGTCGCCACCTGCACGGGGGGCGAACGCGGCTCCATTCTCAACCCCAAACTCCAGGGCGACCCCTATATCGAGAAGAACATCCACGAGGTGCGGGCCAAGGAGATGGCGGAGGCGAGGGAGATCCTCGGCGTCCGGCAGGAATGGCTCGGCTTCGTCGACTCGGGCCTCCCCGAGGGCGACCCGCTGCCCCCGCTGCCCGAGGGGTGCTTCGCCCTCAAGGACGTGGACGAGGCGGCCGAACCGCTGGTGCGGCTGATCCGTTCGTTCCGGCCGCAGGTGGTCACCACCTATGACGAGAACGGTGGCTATCCGCACCCCGACCACATCATGACGCACAAGATCACCATGGTGGCGTTCGAGGCCGCCGGCGACGCCGACCGCTACCCGGACGCGGGCGAGCCCTGGCAGCCGTTGAAGCTCTACTACAACCAGGGCTTCAACCGGGCGCGGACCGTGGCCCTGCACGAGGGGCTGCTGGCGCGGGGGCTTGAGTCCCCCTACGCGGAGTGGCTTGAGCGGTGGGAGGAATCCTCCATGCCCGAGCGGGAGTTGACCACGCGGGTGCCCTGCGCGGAGTTCTTCCCCATCAGGGACAAGGCGCTGATCGCGCACGCCACCCAGATCGACCCGGACGGGGGCTGGTTCCGGGTCCCGATGGACGTCCAGCAGGAGGTCTGGCCCACCGAGGACTTCGAGCTGGCCCGCTCCCTCGTCGACACCTCGCTACCCGAGTCCGACCTGTTCGCGGGCATCCGCGAGAATCGATGACATGACTGACGTACTGCCGCTTGCCAAGGAGCTGAACGAGTACACGGTGACCCCCGGTGTGCTGGGCTTCATCGTGTTCGCGGTGCTGGGCGTGGGCGTCTGGATCCTGCTGAAGTCGATGAGCCGGCACCTCGGCAAGATCGACTTCGAGGAGAACCAGGGCCGTAAGGACAGCGCGGAGGAGGCGGCGACCGCCTCCTCCGCCGCCGCCTCCTGACCACTCCGCCCGCACCGCTCCGCGTGGCCCGGGCCACGCGGAGCTGAGGCATGCGCGGTGCGCTGCCCGCGCCGGGCTGAGGCAGCGGCCGGGTCTTGCAGGCCCTGGCGTGCCAGGGCCTGCAAGACGCGGGCACGACGTATCAAGGTCTCGGGGCATCGGGGTACCACGGACTGCCGGGGCCCGCACACATCGGCGGCAGAACCTGCCTCGGCGCGGGCGGACCGGGGCAGTTCGGCGCCGCTGGACTCCGGGGCGACCGAGCCGGAGCCGCCGTATCGGCGGGCGGGCGGGCCGCCATCGCGGAACAGTACCCGCCGGGAGATCGGGTCGGGGCGGCTGGAGACCGGCATCGAGTCACGTCCGGCTCAGGCCGGGACGCCCCGCCAGAGCCCGGGAGACCCGGGGGACGGAAGCCGCGCGGAGTCACCAGGCCGGACGCGGCCCAGGTGGCGAGCAGCGGGCCCGGCCGCGCCGCACCCGGGACGGCGGGGCGGGAGCCGTGGGGTGGCGGGCCGGCCGCGTCGGTGCGGGGGCGCCGAAGCGGACCCGCAGGTGGCCGGGCCCGGCGAAGCCGGCCATGGCGCGGATGCGCCGACGTCGGGACGACGGGGTGGGAGGTTGGGGAAGCCGGACGCCGGGACGCGATGCGGAGCCGGCCGTGTCGTGCCCGGGACGGCAGGACGGGGGCGTGGAGCAGCGTGTCAGCCTCTTGGCGCCGGGCCCGCCGGGCACGGTGCAGTGGGGGCGGCTACGGGTGGGGGGTGACGCCGATGGTGTCTCGGGCCGCTCTTTGGGGGACCAGGCCCAGGCGCCAGGCCGGCCAGCCGTCTTCGGGGCCCTGGCCGCGTTCCAGCATCAGCGCATAGGTGTGGGCCGCGTCCGCGAGGCGGGGGTCGCGGGACGGGTGGTCGGCGTCGGCCAGCTCGGCCAGCTCCTGTTGGGCGACGGCCTGGCCGACCTCGGAGCCGCCCGGCGAGGCCAGCGGAAGCAGCGTGCAGCGCAGGAACTGTGCCCAGTCCGCGCCGCGTCGGTCGGGCCCCTCGCCGCCGTAGCCGGCGGTGAAGAGCGCCAGCGCCTCGTCGCTGAGCCGTAGTGCCTCGCCCGGGCGTTCGTTTCCGGCCTCGATCACGGCCAGTTCGAGGGCGGACCACGCCTCGCCCTGGGCGACTCCGATCCGTTGGAAGTCCCGGCGGGCGTCGGTGAGCAGCTGGCGGGCGAAGCCGCTGTTGCGCAGCGAGCCCGTGCTGTCGGCGCGCATGTCGCGGGTGACGCGGGCCGAGTGGTGTCGGGTGCAGGCCAGGCCGTAGACGTCCCGCATGCGGTTGAACATGGTGCGGGCGCGCTCCAGGGTGCGCACCGCGCCGGTGGCGTCGCCGGTCTCCTCCAGGGCCTGGCCCAGGTAGTAGAGGGTCCATGCCTCGCCGCGCGCGTCCTCCGTCTCCTGGTGTCGGGCCAGGGCCGCGCGCAGTTCGTCGACGGCGGTGGCGTTCTCGCCGTCGTGGACGCGGGCCAGCCCCAGCTCGCTCATCGCCCAGGCCACCCCGCGCACATCGCGGGACTGTTCGTAGAGGTCGAGCGCCAGGCGCAGTTCGCGCTCGCCGTCGCGCAGCTGGCCCTGCCAGAGCATGGTCTGGCCGAGCTGGAAGCGTGTCCATGCCTCACCGTGCACGCTGCCGCTGTTCTGGTGCAGTGGCAGGGCCTCGGCGAGGAGCCGGCGGGCCGAGAACACCCGGCCGCGCTCCCGCTCGGTCGCGGCCAGCGCGTGCAGCGTCCAGGCCCGGTCGCCGGCCAGGTTCTCGGCCTGTTGCAGCTCCAGGGCCTGGCGCAACTTCTCGCCGGCGTCCTGGAGTTGCCCCTGGTGTTGCAGGGTGATGCCCAGATCGCGCAGGGCACGGGCGGCGCCGGCGTCGTGGTGGGCCTGCTGGTACAGCGTGACGACCGAGGTGAGCGTGGACCGTGCCTTGTCCAACTCGCCGAGCTGACGCGCCGCGACACCGGTGCGCCAGCGCACGGAACGCGTCAACAGGCCCTGGTTGACCGCCTCCGCCAGCTCGTTCAGCTCGCCCAGGCGGTAGAGGTCACCGCGCAGCAGGCAGTAGTCGCAGAGGGCGCCCAGCAGGTGTTGCACGGCCTGGCGGTCCACTCGCTCGTCGGCGTAGCGCAGCGTGGAGGTGATGAAACTCGTCTCGTCGTCCAGCCAGCGCAGCGCGGCGTCCAGCGAGGTGAAGCCATGGCCACCGGCCGCGGCCGGCAGCAGATCGGCGCGGGTGGACGTCTTGCCGTCGACGAGGCGGATCACCGTGTCGGCCAGCTCGGCATAGCTGCGGATCAGGCGTTCCTGGGCGGCGGAGACCTGCCGGTCGCTGTCCTCCTCGTACATCCTGGCGCGGGCGAACCTCCGCACCAGCTCGTGCAGGCGGTAGCGGTTGCCCCGCACCCGGCGGAGCAGCCCCGCCTGGGCCAGCGACTCCAGCTGCCCGGCGGCCTCCTGCTGGCCGACGTCCAGCAGGGCGGCGGCCGCGCGGGCGCCGAGGCTGGCGCGGCCGGCCAGCGCCAGTCGGCGCAGCAGCCGGCGCCCGGTCTCGGGCTGGTCGGCGTAGCGCAGCCCCAGCACGCGCTCGGCCGGGTCGGCCGGCGCCTCGCCGGCTGCGGCCGGGGCTTCGAAGGCCGCCAGATCGTCGGCGACGGCGCCGGGGGACCGCGCGTCCAGCGCGGAGCCGGCGAGCCGGAGCAGGATGGGGCGGCCGGCGCACAGTTCGTTGATCCGGCGCCAGCTGGTGTCGTCCCTGGGCCCCGGGCCGATGCGGCCGCCGTCGGTGATGGAGGCCCGCAGCAGCTCCTCGGCCGCCTCGTCGTCCAGGGCGTCGATGGGCAGTTGGTGCACCGAGGCGGGGAACGAGGGCCGGATGTCCAGCGGTTCGGCAGCGGTGACCAGCACCAGGGAGGGGGAGCGGGCCGGGATCAGGGTGCAGACCTGCTCGGCGTCGGTGGCGTCGTCCAGGATGAGCACCACCGGGAGGTCGGTGAGGTGCTGCTGGTAGCGCTCGACGAGCCGGCCGAGCTGTTGGGCGTCGGCGGCCCGGCCGGCGCCGTCGCGGAACAGCAGCTGGTCCCTGGGGGCGCCCAGACGGTTCATCAGGTGCAGAACGGCGTCCCTGGTGGGGAGGGGATCCTGGCTCTGGCCCCTGAGGTCCACCAGGCAGGCGCCGCGGAACTGCTCGCGGGTCTCCAGGGCGGCCCAACTGGCCAGCGTGGTGCGGCCGGAGCCGGAGGCGCCGTGCAGCACGACCACGGTGGGGTGGGCGTCGCTGCTGGCGCGGTCGCGGTTGACCCACTGGACGATCTGGGTGAGCTGGCTGCGCCGGCCGATGAACGGGCGTTCCAGATCGGCCAGTCGGTCGAAGGACTTGCCGATCACCGCGCGGCCACGGGCCTCGGCTGACCGGTCCCTGGGGCGCTGGCGGTTGGTGCCGCGGTCGGCGCGGAGTTGGCGGCGGCGTGGGGCGACGGCCCGCTGCTGCTCCAGATAGGGGCGGATGCCCCGCACCTCCACGGCGGTCAGCCAGGCGAGCCGCAACTGGTCGACGCCGCCCGGCTGGTGGCGGTTGCCGGCCTGTCGTTCGGCGGACCAGAAGTGGGCGAGCAGGGCCTGGAGGACGAACCCGAGCACGGCGGCGGCGGCCACGATGGCGCCGTCGCCGAAGGCGGTGCTCGCCGAGTCGTTGAGGGAGCCGACCAGCAGCACGGTGGCGACGGCGGCCGCGCCGACGGCCGCGGCGAGGCCGCCCAGCACCCGGGGCGCGAAGCGGTCGGCGAGCCGGCTGGGCGCCGCCTCCCGTTCGGCCTCGACAAAGGCGGTGTACTCCTCGCGTGCCGGGCGGACGATCTCGTCGATCGAGGCGCGGGCACGTTGCAGGAGCTGGTCGGCCGAGGAGCGGCCCGCCGAACGGCGCGCCTCCTCCTGGACCGCCCGCTCCAGCAGTCGGTCAACCTCCGTCCGGTGTCGTTCGTCGAGCGTCGCCGTCTCCACCGCCATGCGCGTGCCCTCCCCGTTCCCCGTTGTTGCTCGTCCTGTCCGCCGGCCTTCCGCCGGCGTGCGGCCGGCGGTGATCCACCCCTGGGCGTAAGGCAGTTCCGAGTGCGTGGTCATGACCCGGAGAGATCGCCTGCCCCGCCCGACGGGGTGTCACGCCGAATTCGACCAAGTCGTTACCGGTATGTCGCGGAACGCGGGCACTTCCCTCGGCCGTGCGGGGGCCGAGGGCGACGAGTACGCCGTCGGGGGGCGTGCGCGGGCGGCCGGATCAGGAGGAGGCCCGCTTGTACTTCCGGACGGCGAGCGTGCGGAAGAGCAGGATGATCGCCAGCGACCACAGCACGGAGGCGAGCACCGGATGCTGCATCGGCCAGACGTCCGGCACCTGGTAGTCGGGGGGCAGGTTGCCGAAGAGATCCCGGGTGGCCACCACGGTGGCGCTGAACGGGTTCCACTCGGCGACGGGCTGCAGCGCCGAGGGCATGTTCTCCGAGGGGACGAAGGCCACCGAGACGAAGGTGAGCGGGAACAGCCAGACCAGGCCGCCGGAGGTGGCTGCCTCCGGGGTGCGGACGGAGAGGCCGATCAGCGCGCCGATCCAGGTGAAGGCGTAACCGAGCAGCAGCAACAGGCCGAAGCCGGCCATGGCGTTGAGGATCCCGTCGTGGACGCGCCAGCCGACCAGCAGAGCGACGATGGCCAGCACCAGCAGGATCACCGCCGTCTGCACCAGATCGGCGAACGTGCGCCCGGTGAGGACGGCGCCCCTGGCCATGGGCAGGGACCGGAAGCGGTCGATGATGCCCTTCTGCATGTCCTCGGCGATGCCGGCGCTGGCGCCGGCGGTGGCGAAGGTGACCGTCTGGGCGAAGATGCCGCCCATCAGGAACTCGCGGTAGGCGCCCGAGTCCGTGCCGGCGCCCGGCAGGGCGATGGAGCCGCCGAAGACATAGCTGAACAGCACCACGAACATGATGGGCTGGACCAGGCCGAAGATCACCACCTCGGGGATGCGCAGCATCCGCAGCAGGTTGCGCTTGGCGACCACCATGGAGTCCCGCCAGCTCTGCCGGAAGGAGACCCGATCCCTTGGCCGGGCCACCGGCTTGGGGCTGGGGTCCGTCGCGGTGATACTCACTTCTCCTCCTCGCCGGCAGTGCCGGAACGCTTGTCTGCCCGGTCCGAACCCGCACCGGACTCCGCGGCCCCGGGCTCGGGCTTGATCCCCTCGGACGCCTCGGCGTCCCCCGTCCCATGGCCGGTCAGCGAGATGAACACATCGTCCAGCGTGGGGCGGCGCAGCCCGATGTCGTCGATCTCCACGCCCTGGGCGTCCAGCTCGCGGATCACCTCGGCCAGCAGCTTGGCGCCGCCGGCGGCCGGCACGCTGAGCTTGCGGGTGTGTTCGACCAGCGTGGTGTCGCCGTCGCCGAGGCGCCTGAGCACCCGCTCGGCCGGCTCGATATGGGCCCGGTCGTGGACCACGACCTCCACCACGTCGCCGCCGCTCCGGCTCTTCAGCTCGTCCGATGTGCCCCGGGCGATGACCTTGCCGTGGTCGACCACCGCGATGGTGTCGGCGAGGTGGTCGGCCTCCTCCAGATACTGGGTGGTGAGCAGCAGGGTGGTGCCGCCGGCGACCAACTCCTCGATCACCGCCCACAGTCCCTGGCGGTTGCGCGGATCGAGCCCGGTGGTCGGCTCGTCCATGAACATCACCGGCGGGCTGATCACCAGGGCGGCGGCGAGATCCAGCCGACGCCGCATGCCGCCGGAGTAGGTCTTGGCGGTGCGGTCGGCGGCGTCAGCGAGGTTGAACCGGTCGAGCAGTTCGGCGGCTCTCCGCTTGGCGTCGCGGGCGGTGAGCTGGTAGAGCTGACCGACCATCTGGAGGTTTTCCCGGCCGGTCAGATACTCGTCGACGGCGGCGAACTGCCCGGAGAGCCCGATGGAGCGGCGCACCTCGCCCGGATGGGCGCAGACGTCGATGCCCGCCACCTCGGCTCGCCCGCTGTCGGGTTGGAGCAGCGTGGTGAGCACCCGCACGGCGGTGGTCTTTCCCGCGCCGTTCGGGCCGAGGAGGCCGAGCACCGACCCCTCGGGGACTTCGATGTCCACGCCGTCCAACGCGCGGACATCGCCGAAGGTCTTCACCAGACCCTCGGCGTAAATGGCGGCTGGCATGTGTCTTCTCCAAAGTGGGCTGCAGGGTCAGGGGCGCCCGATTGTGACGGCGCCGCCAGTCTAGAACTGTCGCGATGTATCGCGATAGAGCTTTCCGGGCGAGTAGTTGTGATGGGAGTGAAGCACGGCGCGCGTGTCAAAGCGTGCGCCCCGGCGGTCAAGAGGTGGGAAACGAACGGAGAAAAGTTCCTACGAGAGCACGACGTAGCCCGCCTCCCGGAGGGCCACGATCACCTCGTCGCAGTGGCGCGGTCCCTTGGTCTCCAGCCACAGCTCGACCTCCACCTCGCTCACCCCCAGCCTCGGGTCGGTCCGCACATGGTGGACCGCGAGCACGTTGGCGTCCACCGCCGAGAGCACCCCGAGCAGCGCGGCCAACGCCCCCGGATGGTCGGGGAGTCGGAGCCGCAGCGACAGATAGCGGCCGGCGGCGGCCATCCCGTGCCGGAGCGAGCGCTCCAGGACCACCGGGTCCACGTTCCCCCCGGAGAGCACGGCGACCAACGGGCCCTCGAACGTGTCGGGCTCGGTGAGCAGCGCGGCGATCGGCGCCGCGCCGGCCGGCTCGACCACCAGCTTCGCCCGCTCCAGGCAGTGCAGCAGCGCCGCCGAGAGCGCGCTCTCCGACACCGTGCGCACCTCGTCCACCAGCTCGGCGACCAGCTCGAACGGCACATCGCCCGGCCGGCCGACCCGGATGCCGTCCGCCATGGTGGCGGCGCCGGGGAGGGAGAGCGGGCGGCCGGCGGCCAGCGACGGCGGGTAGGCGGCGGCACCCTCGGCCTGCACGCCGACGATCCGCACATCGGGCCGCAGCGCCTTGATCGCCAGCGCGACGCCGGCGATCAGACCGCCACCGCCGACGCTCATCGCCACCGTCCGCACCTCGGGGCACTGTTCCAGCACCTCAAGGCCCAACGTGCCCTGCCCGGCGACCACATCGGCGTGGTCGAAGGGGTGGATGAAGACCGCCCCCGTCTCCCTGGCATAGGCCGTGGCGGCGGCGAGCGTCTCGTCCACCAGCTGGCCCTCCATGCGCACCCGGGCGCCGTAGTCGCGGGTCGCGGCGACCTTGGGCAGCGGGGCCCCCACCGGCATGAACACCGTCGAGGTGACGCCGAGCAAGGAGGCGGCCAGGGCCACGCCCTGCGCGTGGTTGCCGGCGCTGGCCGCCACCACGCCGCGCTCCCGGTCGGCGGCGGAGAGCCCGGCGATCCGGTTGTAGGCACCGCGCAGCTTGAACGAACCGGTGCGCTGGAGGTTCTCACACTTCAACAGCACGGGATGGCCGGTCAGACGGCTCAGGTAACGGCTGCCCTCAAGAGCGGTCACCCGGGTGATCCCGGCGAGCGTCTTCCGGGCGGCGAGCACATCCTCCAGGGTGGGCCGGTGGGGCGTGGGCATGGCCCCAGTCTGTCAGGCATCGCGGGAGTCGGCCGCTCCGGCCGGCGCTACGCTATGGCCCACATCAGGGCGCCGCACGGCCCGCCTCCCGCTACCTCAGACGGACATGACGCCTGAAGCCTCCCTTCCCCAGGACCCGCACCCCGGCAACCCCTCCCCGACCTCCCCCTCCCCTTCCTCCTCCCCCATCCCACCCACGCCGCCGACCGGTCAGCCCCCGACCGACCGGGACGCGACGCTGTTGGACGCCTTCCAGCACGAGGTCGCGGTGTTCGCCCGCCGCGCCGAGCAGACCAGGCTCGGCGGCCTCGGCCCGGCCCGCAACTCCATGGATCGGGCGGCCTATCTGCTGCTCAGCCGCCTGGACCAGGGCGGCCCCGCCGGCGTCAAGGCGCTGGCCGCCGCGATGGGAATCGACTCCTCCACCGTCACCCGACAGGTCGCCCCGCTCGTGGACGCCGGACTGGTGCGCCGCGCGGCCGACCCGGAGGACGGGCGCGCCGTGCTGCTGCGGCTGACGCCGCCGGGACGACAGCGCCTCGACGAGGTCCGCGCCTCGCGCCGCGCCCTGGTGGCGCTGCTCACGGAGGACTGGACGGGCCAGGAACGCGCGGACTTCCACACGCTCCTGGCCCGTCTCAACGGAGCCATCTCCCGCTTCCACGGCCGCGACGGCGAGGGCAACCGGCGATAGTCAGAGAGCCGATCGACTCCGATCCGAGCGGGTTCCGGTCAAGACCGGGCCGGAACAAGGCCGGGGCCGATCGGATCCAGTCGGACCTGATCCGGTCAGACCTGGGCGAGCGCCTGGCCGAGGTCGGCGAGCAGATCGTCCACCGACTCGATGCCGACCGACAGCCGCACCAGATCGGCCGGCACCTCAAGTGCGGAGCCGGCCGCCGAGGCGTGCGTCATCCGGCCCGGGTGCTCGATCAGGGACTCCACGCCGCCCAACGACTCGCCCAGCGTGAAGACTTCGGTCCGGTCGCAGACCGCGACCGCAGCCTCCTCCCCGGCCGCGACCCGGAAGGACACCATGCCGCCGAAGTCCCGCATCTGCTTGCCCGCGGTCTCGTGCCCCGGATGCGAGGGCAGCCCCGGGTAGCGCACATCGGCTACCTTGGGGTGCGCCGCCAGCATCTCCGCGATCCGCGCCGCGTTGGCGCAGTGCCGGTCCATCCGCACCGCCAGCGTCTTGATCCCGCGCAGCACCAGCCAGGAGTCGAACGGCCCCGCGATCGCACCCATCGCGTTCTGGTGGTACGCCAGCTCCTCGCCGAGCGTCGCGTCCGAGGTGACCAGCGCGCCGCCGACCACGTCGGAGTGGCCGCCCATGTACTTGGTGGTGGAGTGCACCACCACATCGGCGCCCAGCGCCAGCGGCTGCTGGAGATAGGGGCTGGCGAAGGTGTTGTCCACCACCAGCCGGGCGCCGGCGGTGTGCGCCAGCTCGGCGATCAGGGCGATGTCCGTGATGCCCAACAGCGGGTTGGACGGGGTCTCCACCCAGACCGCCCTGGTCTCCGGACGCAGTGCGGCCCTGACGGACATCGGGTCCGAGGTGTCGGCCACGGACCAGGCGACGCCCCACCGTTCGACCACCTTGGCGACCAGCCGGAAGGTGCCGCCGTAGGCGTCGTTCGGGATCACCAGATGGTCGCCGGGCCGCAGCATGGTGCGGAGCACACAGTCCTCGGCGGCCAGCCCCGACGCGTAGGCGAGACCCCGGACGCCGCCCTCCAGGGCGGCCAGGTTCTCCTCCAGCGCGGTGCGCGTGGGGTTGGCGGAGCGGCTGTACTCGTAGCCGCCGCGCAGCCCACCGACCCCGTCCTGCTTGTAGGTGGACACCTGGTGAATGGGCGGGACCACGGCCCCGGTCAGCGCGTCGGGCTCCTGCCCGGCGTGAATGGCCAACGTCTCGAATCGCTGCCCGAAGTGCTGCTCGTTCATGGGTCCACGGTAGTGGCCTTACCGTGGTGTGGAAGCCCGGGATCGCCCTTGGGAGAGCCCCGGACCGCCGGCGACATAGGCTGTTCATTTGTCGTCACACTTCGGTCGTCCCGTGTCGAACCGACGCACGACGGTCGCGGTCGGCCCGCGCCGCACCCGCCCGTCCGCGCGTCCGTTTGTCCGTCCGTTCGCCCGATCAGAACGCGTCAGTGACCGATCCGATACGGAACGGTCAAGGAACCAGAAGGAACAAGGGGGAGTCAAGCCGCCATGGAAGCCCTGTTGCTGCTCATCGCTTTCACCGCGATCTTCGGCGTGCTGGTGCTGCCCGCGCTGCGCCGGCGCCGGGAACGGCAGGAGTTCGAGCGAGCCGTGGCCCAGGCGGACGCGGAAACCCGTTCCGGGCCGCCGGGGATCTCCCTGAGCAAGGGCGAGGAACAGCCGGCCGCCAGCGCCGGGCTGGTCCCCGTCGACCAGCTCGACGTGCGCCTGCCGGGCCCGGACGACGCGCTGGTGCACGCGCTGGAGGAAGCGCGCGGCAGCCAGGACTGGCGGCCCGCCGGACAGCTGCTGGCCCTGACCGACGACAGCGAGCAGCGCTGGCAGCGGGTGCAGTCGCTGGCCGGGGCCGCCGCGATGGAGCTGGCCGAGTGGCGCGCCTCGGGCAGCGCCACCGGCGAGGGGCAGCGGGACGCGGGCTGGCTGCGCCGCTGGCGCGCCGAGGAGCCGAGGGACCCGGGCGGTGCGCAGGTGTACGCCCAGTTCCTGGTCTGGCAGGCGATGGCGGACCCGAGCGCGGCCGAGTACCGGATCATCCTGGAGGAGGCCCGCGCGGTCTGCGCCGAGGCCGCCGAGTTGGCCCCCGAGGACCCCGTTCCGCATATCACCGAGCTGGTGATCGCTCGCGGCCTCGACTACCCGCGGGAGGAGTTCGGGGCCGTCTGGCAGCGGGTCACCGAGCGCGACAAGGCGCATATGGGCGCGCATCTGGCGGCGCTGCCCTACTGGTCGGAGAAGTGGCACGGCTCCCGGACCGAGGCGGAGGGCTTCGCCCGCACGGCGGCCGGTTCGGCCGAGGCGGGCAGCCTGCTGCCGGCGCTGCCGCTCTTCGCGGTGTACGACCATCTGCCCGACATGCAGTACTCGCCGGGCATGTACCAGGGCGCGGTGGTCTCCGACGCGATCGAGGCGGCGCGGTTCGCGTTGCACAACGTCCGCCCCGATCACCCGATGGAGCCACATGTGCGCCATCTGTTGCTGTGTTTCCTGGTGCGCGCGGAGCGGTACCCGGAGGCGGCGGAACAGGTACGGGCGGTCGACGGTTATGTGGGGGCGATCCCCTGGGTCGACGGCGAGAACCCCGCCGCTGAGTACGCGACGTACCGGGCCATCGCCATCGCCCGCCGGTAGCCAGCTGCCGGGCATTCGGACCAAGGAGCGACGAGGAGAGAGACATGCTGTACGCGTTCAAGAGCCGACTGCCGTCCCAGGAGGAGGCCCTGCCGGGCCGGGCCGAGAGCCCGTTCCCGGTGCCGACCACCCACACGGTGCTGGGCACGGAGCTGCAGGGCCCCTATCCGGAGGGTTACGAGGTGGCCGACTTCGGTCTGGGCTGCTTCTGGGGCGCCGAGCGGCGTTTCTGGCAGACCCCGGGGGTGTGGACCACGCTCGTGGGCTACCAGGGCGGCGTCACCGGCTACCCCACCTACGAGGAGGTGTGCAGCGGGATGACCGGGCACACCGAGGTGGTGCGCGTGGTGTTCGACCCGACCAAGGTCTCCTACGACGATCTGCTGCGGGTCTTCTGGGAGTCCCACGACCCGACCCAGGGCTTCCGCCAGGGCAACGACGTGGGCACCCAGTACCGCTCGGCGATCTACACCCACGACCCGGCCCAGCAGGAGGCGGCCGAGCGCTCCCGCGATGCCTACCAGCGGGTCCTCACCGACTCCGGCTACGGCGAGATCACCACCGAACTGGCCTCCGCCACCCCGCTCCCCTTCTACCCGGCGGAGGGCTACCACCAGCAGTACCTCGACAAGAACCCGGCCGGCTACTGCGGCCTTGGCGGCACGGGCCTGAGCTGCCCGGTGGGGGTGGCGCGGGCGCAGCGGTGAGGCCCGTTCGCAGCCCCATCCCGCGCCACCGCCGCCCAGGCGGGTGTGCCGTGAAGACATATCGGACACACCCGCCGGTCGACGTAAGCCGTGAACTCATGGGCGTCAGCGGAATAGTCGGCTCCACGGCCGTTCCCGGGCTTAAGAACTCGACGTCTGCGCGTCTATCGCAAGCTTCCTCAACTCTCGAGCCCTGTCCTCACGGCAACAACCTCCGTGCGGTCAAGCCGAAAAACGCTCACAGCCTGCAGCAGGTCATGGTGTCTTGTAGTCGGCAACTTGGCTTCTGAAGCCCCTCAGACGGTAGAGTTTCAAGCAACGACATGGCCTACCGGTGGGGTGGGAACCCTTGTTACTCAACTGGCGAAGAGCCGCACCTGACCTGAGGGACCGCAGAAGTGAAGCGCAGGCAGGTAGTGGGCACCAGCCTCCGCCTCCCCCGGCTTCGTTGCTACGCAGAAACGCGGTGCTGCACCTCTACGACGCGCCCCTTTACCTCGACTGGCTGTTCTGGATGACCACCCTCTGGGGCGTGACCATGGTGATCTCGGCTCCGTCAGACGAAAGCAAACAGATGCCAGTCTGGCTGAACACGGTTCTCGCGACCATCGCCATCATGGCATGCCTCGGTGTTCTCCCTGCATGGCTGCGCCTTGTATTTCGACGGTGGGTGTGGGCACGGCGTCACGCGGCACTGAGCGCTCCCCCCTCCTCGCAGGTGCCCACGTTGGACTCCGGCCCGGGCCCGTGGGCCGCACTTTGGCCTAGCCCGACTGCGACAAGCACAGCAGTTTCCGGCGCGGGAGGCGGACACCGCGACACCTCCCCGACCGGTGATACCGGAGCCGGCGGGGACTCAGAGAGGAAGTCGGCCGGTGTACCAGGCAAGCCAACCTCGCCCCATAGGCCGGCCGACCTCGCGAAGGTGCAAGTCTTCGCCGATACACAGAATGACCTCTCTGGGATCGTCCACGGCTCAGTACTACAGGCCGGGCAGATCAATGGATCTGTGACGATCATTCAATACCCGGGACCGCCACCTACAAGACAATCTACGGAGGAAGACTCCAAAACAGAAGGACCAAAAGTCACCCCTAAGGTCCCCCGAACAACCGACGAACTCGCCACACTGCTCGACCACCAACCCCCAATGTGGCAGCACTTGGCTTGGGCCGCCCACCTGGCAATCGGAGTGCAGGGGCTACACCCCAAGTGGCTAGATCACAAGGTAGGGAGTCCGAGCACCGGACGCATTTACACCTCCGCCGAGGAAGCCTACGAATACATCGATGACGCCCTACACCACATGCTTAGCATTGTGGAGCAAATCGAATACTGGCTTTCCCCAGAGGTGCAGGAATCAGCCTTCGGCACCCCAGGAAATTCCGGGGACATCACCGCAATCGAACACATGGCCAATCGGCTGGTCGGCGCCTACGAAGGATGCATGGACTGGGCTATCGACCTCCGTTCGGCCAGACCGCCGGCTTCCCTATTGAAACTTTTCCATCTGGCCGCCGACTACGCCAATAACCCCGTACATCAATTTCGCACATTTGTCGACCTTGCCGTCTCAGAGTTCGACAAGTTCTCCGAGATCGACTGGAACTCCCAAGAGGGCATCATCAAGGTGTCACTACCTCTCACCATCAGCGGCGACGCGGAAGTCGCACGCCAATTCGCGGTGGAACGCAGTCGATTGCGAGCATCTCTCCGTCGCAGCTGAGACGCCGAGACACTGAATCCATCGACACGACTTACCGACCTCATTACTCAACACACTAGCCGCCAAAAAGCGGCCGTCTCAGATCACAGAGATTCCCTCTACCAATAAGGCGGTATTCCGGCTTCATGGGAACTGTCCATGTCGCCCAATACGGTCGCCCCGACAACTGCCACACATGGCCATCTGTCAGGGTGGTTACGTGGCTGTGGGTCGTTCGAGGGAGTTGGTTGGCATGAAGCCTGCCGAAGCTGGGCAGTCCGTGGGGTTCTCGTCCGCAGAGGCGGAGCGGGTAGCTCAAGCCGCTTGCAGGGCGGTCGGGCTCGACGGGGGCCGGGGCCGAGTTGGTGCGGTTCGGGGAGAACGCGTTGTTCCGGCTGGCGACGGCTCCCGTCATCGTGCGGGTGGCTCGATCGGTGGACTACCTGGGGTCGGTGCGGACCGAGGTGGGGGTCTCGCGGTGGTTGGCGTGGGAGGGGTTTCCGGCGGCGCGGGTGGTGGAGGGTGTTGAGCAGCCGGTGGTGGTGGATGGGCATCCGGAGACGTTCTGGCATCTGATTCGGGAGGGGGATCGGAAGGCCAGCTATGGGGAGTTGGGCGGGGTGCTGCGGGGATCTGCACGGGCTGACGCCGCCAGATGTTCTCGAACACTGGCTGCGTACCCGGCGTTCGGGCGTACCGATCTGCGGGTGGAGCGGGTGACCGGGATACCTGAGGACGACCGGGAGTTTCTGCGGAAGCGGGGGCGGGAGCTGCGGGAGCGGTTGGCCGGGTTGCGGTTTGCCTCGCGGAAGGGCCCGGTGCACGGGGATACTCATGTGCAGAACCTCATGGTGGACACCTCGGGCACGGTGTTGCTGATCGACTTCGAGAACTTCAGCTTTGACCACCCCGAGTGGGACCTCATGGTCACCGCGACCGAACACCACAGCCTGGGGTGGCAGACGCGCGAGCAGTACGCGGACTTCGTCACCGCGTACGGGCGGGATCTGCGGGATTGGGAGGGGTTTCCGTGTTGCGCGGCATTCAGGAGTTCCATATGACGACGTGGCTCATGCAGAACGTCGGCGAGAGTGAAGCCGTGGCGGCGGAGTACGAGCGGCGGATCGCCTCTCTGCGCGATGACGACGCGCCCCACAACTGGCTGCCGGGGTAGGCCCGTTACTCGTCCATCTCGGTCATGGCGACGTGTACGCGTTCGTTGAACTCCTGGACGGCCGGGTTGGTGGCGTGGGCCGAGACCTGGCGTTGGAAGTCGGTGACGTAGCGGACGAAGCGGGATGACTGGAGGGCGTCTCCGGCCTTGACCGCGAGTGTGGCCGTGGTGGCGGCGGCTTCGAGTGCGCCGTTGAGAAGGTGGCTCTGCGCCAGCACCAACCGGCAGAACCCCAGCGTGCGGACGTACTTGGGGTCGGTGAAGGACACGGCGCATTCGGCAAAGACCGCCCAAGACTCCCGGACGATCAGCTGTGCCCTGCCAGTCCACAGTGGCGGTGTGCAGCGATCGTTCGGGGACCGCCCGGAGCGGCGCAAGGCTCCGGCACGGTGGGCGCCCCCCGGGGAGAACGTCAACCTCGGCTCCCCCATCCCCGGCGGGGCGCCCGAACTCTCTGCATTCGGCGGTGTGGCGTGATCACGCCCCGGTCGGTGATCAAGGCCGCTGAGTAAACGCTCAGTGAGGAGACGGCCGAGGGTGCGTCCCGCGCCATCTTCGGCGTGACGTGCCTGAAGTGCGGCGCCGAGTCCGGGTTCGTGGACAACGAGCCCGAGCCCATCGAGACATGGGCGCTGCGCCACACCGCGCTCAACACCGACCATCGCCAGTTCCGGCTCACCACTGAGTGGTTCCTGCGCGTCGATCCCGCGCCCGGCAACCCGCTCCATGACCAGGAGAAGGAGAACGCGCCATGAGGCAACGCCTGTTGTGCGCCGGGATCTGGGTGTTCTGGCTGCTGGTCGCCGGGCCGTTGGCGGTGATCAGCGACCCGAACCAGACGGTGTTCCTCTGACGCCGACCTTTGCCCAGACATCTCCCACAACCGCATAACGAGACCGGACCACCCCTGAACTCTGGCAGGCACGCGGGTGGTCCGGCAGGGATTCCGCCAAACCCCGATGCCGGGGGTATCGGGGCCTCGGTCGTGCCGATCAAGCCGACGCACCGCCTCAGGCCACTCCAAGTCAGCGCGTGAGAAGAGGTGTTGAGGCCGTGCACGGCCCGGATAACGAAATGGGACCACTCAACGAGGAGTTCGACCCGGACGCCGTGCTGTGGGTGCGGGGCGTCAACTACGTCGGCGGGTAGCTCGACGCCAGGGGCGCAGCGAGGGAGCTGTCCGATACGTTGGCCTCCGCCGGCCTGGCCGGAGACGACGTCACCGTGCGGGCCGACGCCGCCCCCAACGGCTCGGGGCTCGTCCGGCTCAGCTGCTCGGCAGAGACAGCGCGGAACTTCGCGCTGTTGGCCCGGGTGACAGCGGCACGGCTGCGGCGGGCGGGGGGAGGCTATGTGCGTACTGGCTGATGGCTCAGCCGACGAAAGCCCGCCACGACGAAACGGCCGGCTTACCGCCGGGGTGCGCTGGCCACCTTGACCGGCCGACGGGCTGTGCCACGCTTCCAGTTCTTCACGTCACGGACCGTCAGTCGGCGACCCTGCGGCTCTGGTGGCGAACCGTAGGCAGGGACGGCGGGCACCCGGCCGGGACCGGCCGCCAGGCCGCACGCCCGGCCAGGGCAGCCCGCCCGACCGGCGCGCCGCAGGCGCGCCCTTGAGGAAGTAGAGACGGGTTTCGACAGCGTTGTGCTCTGAAGCGGTCAGCGACTCGCTCAGTGAAACTCACGAAACCTTGAACATCAACAGGAAGCTTCAGTCAAGATGTTCCCGCGACAGGGGGTTTCCCGACAGTCGCGAGCATGGCCGTATCCATGGCTAGTTGTCTTGGATACCGGAGCACTATAGGGATTGGCGAAACGTGGCGTCTCCGTGGTCTTTTACATCCCTGCAGAGGGTCAGGAATCGAGGAAGCGGAAGAGGGGCCGCAGAAAAGACGCGGCGCCAAGTGGGGGCGATTGAGGGAGCCTTGTATCGCATGGGAGTCTCACGGAAGTTGGACTTTCGATTTCGGCGCGCCTTGCGCCTGCGTAATCTTGGCGCTAGGGCAACTCCCCTGCGGGACCTCTTGTTGATGTTGGTCTTCTTGTTCACTTTGGGGTCGATCATTCGGTACGCGCAGGACATTGCGGCCATGTTGAAGCTTTTCTCCGGTAACTCTTCAACCGTCGCTGCCGAATTGCGCAGCAAGCTGGCCTCCACGGCCGAAGAGGCCCCCGGAGTCATCATCGGCAATCTATCTCTAGCGCTAATCGCGGCGCTGGCCTTGCCGGTATTGGTCACATTTTTACTCATGCCTCTCGTGACTGCGTACGTCTTGAGGACCCCAAGATACTGGGTGTACATTGGCGAGACCCCACTACTGCGGGCCCATAGCTATGAATTGGTGAACAAGGTCAGCTACGCTCTTGAAGCTTGCGGCGAAGCCTATGAAGAGCGCCAACTCCCCAGCCCATTTGCCCTGCGTTCGCTTTCCGACGCCGTCAGGATGGTGGAGAAGGAAGTACGAAGAGCGCATCGCACTAGTGGAACAGTCCCCTTCTTTTCCCATCGCCACAAGCATCTCAAGCGTCACGCGGCCAGGGTAGTAGCTCGCCTCAAGGCAAGTGAGGGGCAAGTGGACAACAAGGGGTATATCGCAATCCGCGACATAGCTGAACTGCTCCTCACCATCGCTGAGCGGTACACCCAAGGAAGGGTGGGCGCCCTGTTGGATGAAGATGACATTACCGACGAAAAGTTGGCAGGCGTTAGACCTGCGCGAGACCGTGAACCTCTGCGTCTATGCTTATTTGCAACGCTTGTAACCGCTGGGGCCATCGGTATCGCTTCGCTCAAATTGTCGGATCTGGCTAGCACGGTGGCGGTTGGCGGAGTCGGTCTGTTCGCTCTCGCTGTCGTATACCGTCGGGAAGCCATGCGGCGCCTATCTATTCTTTCCCCATTTGGTGGTCAGTGACCAAAAGTCGAAACTCTCTTTGGTTCTCCGTGCGGGTATGAGAAGCGTGCCGCATGAGCGCCAATCCGCATTTCGTCCACGAGGTAATTCTTGCTTGCATTTCCGAGCAACACTCTGCAAGTAGTCAACAACGGCTCTCCTTCGCCGTTGCCTAGCGCGGCCTTCTCATCTGGCAGCGGCATCCGAGCCGTAACAGCTTCGGTCCAAGCAAGTTCACACCCGGCAGCAGCGAACACCGCGTAGATCTGCTCCGGTGGCATGTCCGACGCGCTCGCCAACTCCTCGAACCTGTCCGCTGTGACGAACGGGATCACCGTGCGGTGCATGGCGCGGGTGCCCGTGGGTGGCTCGGCGAGGAGACGGTCGACGATGAAGACACTGGTTCGCCCCGTCCAGTTCGAGCGCGCGGCCCTGTGGTCGTTGCGGTGTGGCCTCGTGTGACCGTGGGGGGTTCGACTTTGCGCCACTCGGAGAGGCCGGTGCTGAAGGTGTTGCCCTCGCCGATGGGTTGTTGTCGGTGGTCGCCGCGACAACCGACCAGCCGAGGCGCCGCGCGGTGGCGCCGTTGGCGCGATGCTGGTCCTCGACGCCGTGTCCACCGGGTGTGACGCCCAAAACCCTGCCCGCGGGCTCGGGAGCCAGCGGCGCCAGGCGTCGCCCACCATGGGTGATCACGATCGTCTCTCCGTGCGACCTCCGTCGCCGGCGAGTGGAACTCCGGCCGGATCGGTGTCGGTGCTTCGGCGTGGTGGTGGGTAGGCAGTTGTTGGAACGGAACGATGTCGCCGAGGACTTGAGGACGCACCGACGATGCTGACCGACTTCACGCAGCAACTGCCCACGCCCGACGAGGTGTTACCCGGTCGTTCGGAGCCCATGTTCACCGTGCCGGAACAGCACACCGTGCTGGGGACGCGCCTGCTGGGGCCGTATCCGGAGGGGTTCGAGATCGCCGAGTTCGCGCTCGGCTGCTTCTGGGGAGCGGAGCGCCGCTTCTGGCGGACGGAGGGCGTGTGGACCACGCTGACCGGCTTCCAGGGTGGCGCCACCACGCATCCCATTTCCGAGGAGGTCGCCTCCGGGCGCACCGGCCACGCGGAGACCGTCCGGGCCGTCTTCGACCCGTCGAAGGTCACCTACCGCGCGCTGCTCAAGGTGTTCTGGGAGGGTCACAACCCGACCCAGGGCTTCCGTCAGGGCAACGACATCGGCACCCACTGCCGGTCCATCGTCTTCTACCACTCCCCCGCGCAGCGCGCGGCCGCCGAGGAGACCAGGGACGGCTACCAGAAGGTGCTCGGCGCCAACGGCTACGGCCCCATCACCACGGAGATCCTTCCGGTCGAGGAGTTCCCGTTCTATCCGGCGGAGGCCCGCCACCAGCAGTATCTGGACAAGCACCCCCGGGGCTACTGCGGCCTCGGCGGCACCGGTCTGACCTGCCAGGTGGACTGACCGCACGCCGGCTCCGGCTCCGGCTCCAGCTCCGCGACGGCCGCGTACCCACCGGGTGGGTACGCGGCCGTCGGCGGTCCGGCGGGCACCGGTCGCGTCGAACGCTCTGCCATGGGCGAATCTGCTCCCGGCCGATTGATGCCGGGATACCGGGGCGCGCGGCGGATGGTGGTGGGGAGGGCGCGGCTTCGGCGTCGCGCCGCTGCGAGGAGGAGGGAAAGGTGATGGTCACACCGGTCACCGCCACCGAGGACGACACCCGGGCGACGCGGTTCGACGACGAGCTGACCGCGCGGCTGCTGACCCAGCGCATCGTGTTCCTGGGCACCCAGGTGGACGAGGTCTCGGCGAACCGGGTCTGCGCACAGTTGCTGCTGCTGTCCGCCGAGGACCCACGCGACGACATCAGGCTCTACATCAACAGCCCCGGCGGGTCGGTGACCGCCGGGCTCGCGATCTACGACACCATGCGGCTGATCCCCAACGACGTGACCACCCTGGCCATGGGATTCGCCGCCAGCATGGGCCAGTTCCTGCTCACCACCGGCACCCCCGGCAAGCGGTACGCGCTGCCCAACGCGCGGATCATGATGCACCAGCCGTCCGCCGGCATCGGCGGCTCCACCTCGGACATCGCGATCCAGGCGGAGAACCTGGAGTTCACCAAGCGGGCCGTGGAACGGATCACCGCCGAGCACACCGGCCAGAGCGAGGAGACCATCGCCAGGGACGGCGACCGGGACCGCTGGTTCACGCCGGACCAGGCCAGGGAGTACGGGCTGATCGACCGGGTGGTCGTCTCCCTCGCCGATCTCGCACCTACTTCCCCTCGCCGGACCGGCTTCTAGGGCGCCCGGAACTCTCAGGAACAGGACGGTTCTCACCATGAGCCAGTACACGATTCCCACCGTGGTCGAGCGCACGTCGAGCGGCGAGCGCGCCTACGACGTCTACAGCCGGCTGCTCTCCGACCGGGTGATCTTCCTGGGCACCGAGATCGACGACGGCGTGGCGAACGTCGTGATCGCCCAACTGCTGCATCTGGAGTCCGCCGACCCGGAGCAGGAGATCTCCATCTACATCAACTCCCCCGGCGGCTCGCCCACTTCGCTGATGGCGATCTACGACACCATGTCGTTCGTCAAGGCGCCGATCTCCACGTTCTGCGTGGGGCAGGCGGCGTCCACCGCCGCCGTGCTGCTGGCAGCCGGGGACCGGGGCCGCCGGGCGGTACTCGGCCACGCGCGGGTGCTGATCGGCCAGCCGGTGAGCGGCGGACACCGGGGCACCGTCTCCGACCTCAGTATCCAGGCGAAGGAGATGCTGCGCATCCGCGCCCAGGTGGAGGAGGTGCTCTCCGAGCACACCGGGCACGAAGTGGCCGCGCTACGGGCGGAGATGGACCGCGACCGGGTCTTCACCGCACGGGAGGCCGTCGAGTTCGGCCTCGCGGACCAGGTCGTCACCCGCCGCGCGTGACGGCTGCCGCCGTGGCAGCGGCGGCGCCAGGCGCGGCGCGGCTCCCCTGCTGGCCGCGCTCTCGCGGCCAGCAGGGGAGGCCGCGTCGGGGGCGGGTGCGGGAGGGCGGGGGCGGCTGTGCGGGAACGTTCAATGGCCAGCGGGAGGTGGGGGGTTGGGGCGTACCGGGGGCCGGGGGTACGGGCCCGGTGGGCCCGGTAGGGGTGGTGGCATCACGGGCCCCCGACGAGGGCGTGTGGCGGGACAGGACACCATCCCTTGGCCGGAGGCACCGGCCCGGAACGAACGACCAGGCAGCCGAACCCCAATGAAGGCCCCGGGCCGCAGGCACGGGACCGGGGGCGAACGACCAGGCAGCCGGGCGTGAGGGGACAGGGCCGGAATCCCTAGTGCGGGGGGGGGTAGAGGCCCCCCAAGCGGACCGCCAGACCGCCGCATTTGGGTGAGGCCCCTGGGCCGCAGGCACGGCCCGAGAGCGAACGGCCAGGCCACCGACCCCTGGTGGGGCCGTGCGGCGGAGCGGGGCCACGATCGCTCAGCCGAAGGAACCGGCCCGGAGCGGACCCCGCCAGACCGCCCAACTCCGGTGAGGCCCCTGGGCCGCAGGCACCGGCCCGGGACGAACCGCCAGGCCGCCCAACCCCGGTGAGGCCCCGGGCCGCAAGCGCGGGCCCAGGGGCGAACGGCCAGGCCGCCCAACCCCGGTGAGGCCCCTGGGCCGCAAGCGCGGGCCCAGGGGCGAACCGCCAGGCCGCCCAACCCCGATGAAGCCGCTGGGTCGTGGGCACCGGTCCGGGGTGTGGGGCCAGGCCCGCCCGGGGTTGGTGCTCGGGGCGGAGGTGTTCGCGTCTGCGGCGGGGGGATCAGGCTGCCAGCAGCATCGTGTCGGCGGTGTCGCCCGGCCGCTGGGGGCGGGGGGTGCGGTGGGTGAGGAGGGACGTGGCGCGGCCGTCCGTCGGCTGTTCGGGGGCGGGGGCGGGGGCGGCGGGGGCCGGGGCGGTGGCGGGGTGGGCGTCGGTCAGCTGGGCCTGGGTCAGGGCCAGCAGCTCCGCGAGGCCCAGGCCCAGCGCCTGCGCCGCCGCGGCCAGCACCTCGGAGGACGCCTCCTTGCGGCCGCGTTCCACCTCGGAGAGGTACGGCATGGAGATCCGCGCCCGCTCGGCTACCTCCTTGAGCGTGCGGCCGCGTGCCAGCCGTTCGCGGCGGAGGGCGGCGCCCACCACATGCCGCAAGAGCGGTTCCCTGACGGTCACCGGCGCGGGGGCCGGCTCGGGCGCGGCGCCGGGGGCCGGGACCGGCCGCAGGAAGCCGCCCCCGGTGCGGCCTTGGGCACGGGCAGGGACACGGTTCGGGGCATGGCTGCTGCTCACCCCTTCAGGGTAGAAGCGGACCGCTCCGACGTAACGGGGCAGACGTTCCGCCCCCCGCGAAATCGCCGCCCGATCGCCCCACGCGAGAAAACGCCCGCGAAATCGCCCGTTCCGCCGGGCGGTCGGGGCCGCCCGGCGGAACGACGGTTCGGTCAGCCGAAGTTCACATCGCTGCAGATGTAGTACGACTGGTCCGAGTGCGACGCCTGCCAGATCGTGTACACGATGTGGTGGCCGCTGCGGCCCGGGGCCGAGACGTCCACGGTCATGTGGTCGCTGGGCGCGATGCGGCCCGTCTCGGCCAGCAACTCCAGGTCGTCCCAGCCGAGTTGGTCCGTCAGGGGGTTGAAGCCCTGCTCGGTGACATAGACCAGCATGTAGTCGGCGCCGTGGAGGGCCTGGTCCCAGAGGTCGACGGTGAAGTTCGCGTTGACATCGGTCGTCTGCCACGGTCCCGGGGTGTCCATCGCGGCGTACCGTCCGTCGCCGGTGAGGCCGGCGCTGCACAGTTGGCCGTCGGGGATGGCGCCCTGGTGGTCGCCGGCGACGCCCTCGCGGTAGAGGCCGTTCCAGTTCCACATGGCGTTGGTGTCGTACTGCCACGCCTCCCAGCACATGGGGTCTTCCTGCTCCATGGCGGGGTTCTGGAAGTCGTGACCCCAGCGCTCCCAACAGCCGTAGTTGCGGGACGACGGGTCGATGACCGAGCCGTGTGCGGACGCGGTGTTGGCGCCGGGCACCAGCACCACCAACAGTGCGACGGCCAGCAGCGCGACGGCGCGCGGCGACCAGCGGCCCGGTCGCACCTTTTCCTGTGCGGACATGCTGCGTTCTCCACTTCCGGTTATGGGGGTATCGGAATGAGGAAAGCGCTCCCATTGGTTCACCGTGGCGTTACCCGGGGACATCAACGCGAAACCGGGGGCCAGGAGTTCGACACGTTCGCGAACAACTTCGACGGCCGGTAAACGATTTCCGCGTCGGGATGCCTAACCGGCCGTCCAATTCAGGCCCGTTGGGCGCCGGGGCGGCCCGGGTCGACATGGAAGGTGGCGACGGTGGTCAGCCCCGAGCCCGGGGTGGTGACGAAGGGGGTGACGCGGTAGTCGGCGGTGAGGGCCTCGGGGGTGAGGTGGACGACGGTGTAGCCGCGCTGGGAGCTGTGCCAGCGGAGGTGGGGGTTGGCGCCGGGGGCCATCCAGGCCGCGCCGACCTCGTCCGTCGGGGAGCCGTCCTTGCCGGAGGTGAGGGAGCTGCCGGCGAACTCGGTGGCGACCACCGGGGCGTGTTCGTCCGCGAAGTCCAGGGTGAGGTCGGCGACCACGGCGCGGTGGATGTCGCCGGTGATCACCACGGGGTTGTTGGCGCCGCGTTCCCAGAGGCCGGTGAGGAGCCGGTCGCGGGCCGCCGTGTAGCCGTCCCACATGTCCAGGCCCGAGCTGTGGACCAGGGGGTCGGGGTCCTGGTCGACCTGGGCGATCAGGGTCTGGTTGGCCAACACGTTCCAGGTGGCGTTCGACCGTCCGGCGCCGTCCAGCAGCCAACTCTCCTGTTCCGCGCCGAGGATGGTGCGCTCGGGGGCGGAACGTTCCACGTCGCAGCCGGGTTTGGTGCCGTCGCCGCAGACCTGGTCGTCGCGGTGCGAGCGGGTGTCGAGTACGTGCAGGTCGAGGAGTTGGCCGAAGCCGAGTCGGCGGAACATCCGGGCGTCCGCGCCGTTGGGGCGTTGGGGCAGCCGCAGCGGGAGGTGTTCGTAGTAGGTCTGGAAGGCGGCGGCCTTGCGGGCGCGCCAGGCTTCCGGGTCCTGGTCGGGGAGGCCGTCGGTGTCCAACTGGGCGAAGTCTCCTGCCCAGTTGTTCTCCACCTCGTGGTCGTCCCAGGTCAGCACCCAGGGGAACGCCTGGTGGGCGGCCTGGAGATCGGCGTCGAGTCGGGTCAGGGCGTGGCGGTTGCGGTAGTCGACCAGGCTGTGGGTCTCGCGTTGGAACGAGGCGTCCAGGGCGACGTTGCGCACGCCGCCGGTCTCGCCGACGCCGTACTCGTAGAGGTAGTCGCCGAGGTGGACCACCAGGTCCAGGTCCTCGCCGGCCATATGGCGGTAGCCGGTGTAGAAGCCCTCGTACCAGCACTGGCAGGAGGCGAAGGCGAAGGTGAGGGCGTTGGTGCTGGTGGGTGCGGTGCGGGTGCGGCCGACCGGGCTGAGGTCGCGGCCGGCGCGGAAACGGTAGAAGTAGTCGCGGCCGGGGGCGAGGCCGCTGACCTCGGTGTGGACGGAGTGCGCCAGTTCGGGGGTGGCGCGGGTGCTGCCCCGTTTCACCCCGGTGGTGAAGCGCTCGTTCTCGGCGATCTCCCACTGGACGTCCACCACCCGCTCGGGCATCCCACCGCGTCCGTCCAGGGCCAGTGGGTCGGGGGCGAGCCTGGTCCAGAGAACGACGCCGTCGGGCACCGGGTCGCCGGAGGCGACGCCGAAGGCGAACGGGTCGCCGGCGAACCGGGGCGCGGCCCAGGCCCTGCCGGTGCTGAAACCGGCGGCGTGCAGGGCGATTCCGGAGAGGGAGGCACCGGCCAGGCCGAGCAGGCGGCGTCGCGTGAGATCCATCGAGAGAGAGGCCCGTCTGTGCAGAGATGCTGACGAGGCGCCACCTTCCAGGCCGGCGGCCGGATTTCGGCGGAGGCTCGCCTGACACTCACCGCCCCGGCGGGATAACGCGCGGTGACGTGGGCGCGGCGCCGCCGACGGGATCGACCCTCGGTGAAGCCTTGGCCGGGGCTCCGCGGCCCGGGGGGTCGACGACGGGCTGGGGCAACTTCGAGGTGGCGTTGGAGAATCCGCCGCCGGTGCCGGAGCGGACGCCCGGCGGCGGGGGGCGAGGAGGGCGTCCGCGCGTTCCGCACCTCCCCGGGGTCAGGCGACCCGGCAGCGCAGTGGTTCGCCGGCCAGGGCGCGGGCGGCCTCCTCGGCGGCCAGCCGCTGCAGGGCGTCCAGCGACTCCGTGGAGTAGAAGGCGGCGTGCGGGGTGAGCAGCGCCTGGGGCAGGGCGCGCAGCGGGGAGTCGGGCGGCAGCGGTTCGGGGTCGTGGACGTCGAGGGCGGCGCCGGCGAGCCGTCCGGTGCGCAGCGCCTCGGCGAGCGCGTCCTGGTCGACCAGGGTGCCGCGTGAGGTGTTGACCAGCACGGCGCCCGGGCGCATCAGCGCCAGATTGGTGGGGCCGATCAGCCGGTGGGTGGCGGGGGTGGCGGGGGCGTGCAGCGAGACGGCGTGCGAGCGGGCCAACAGCTCGGGCAGCGCGACGAGTTCGATGCCGTGGCCGGCCAGCGTCGCGCCGTCGGCGTAGGGGTCGCTGGCCAGGACGCGGCAGCCGAAGGGCCGTAGCCGTTCGCGCACGGCGATCCCGATCTGGCCGGTGCCGACCAGCCCCACCGTGGTGGCGGCGAGGCTGGGCAGCGGGCCGACGTCGGCGGGCGCGGCCCAGCCGTCCGCGCGGATGGCGCGGTCGTAGGCGGGCAGCCGGCGGAGCAGGGTGAGCAGGCAGGCGACGGCGTGGTCGGCGACGGTCTCGGTGCCGTAGTCGGGGACGTTGGCGACCCGGACGCCCAGCTCGCGGGCGGCGTCGAGGTCCACGTTGTCGTAGCCGATGCCATAGCGGATCACGGTGGCGCCGGGCGCGAGGGCGGCGAGCGCGGGGCGGGTCATCGGGGCGAAGTTGACGAACGCGACATCGGCGCCCCTGACCGCCTCGACGGTGTCCGGCTCGTCGGCGCAGTGGTGTTCGGCGAACGCGGCGGCGAACCGTTCGGCGGTGGCCCGTTCGTGGTGGACCTGGCCGAACGCCTGGTCGGTGACGACGACTCGGGGCGTCATCGGAGCAGGCCCCGTTCGGCGAGGTTGGCCATCAGGGCGCGGATGCCGAAGGTCCAGGGTGGGGCGTCCTCGGCGTGCGCGACGACGTTGGCGAGGGTGCCGAGGCGTGGCGTGGATATCCGCACGAGGTCGCCGAGGTGATGGGTGAAGCCCTCGCCCGGGGTGTCGCGGTCCTGGGTGGGGGCGAACATGGTGCCGGTGAAGAGCAGCACGCCGTCGGGGTACTGGTGGAGTCGGCCCATGGTCTGGCGGACCAGGTCCAGCGGGTCGCGGCTGATCTCGGCGAGGGAGCTGACGGCTTCGAGGTGGAAGCCGTCGGGGCCGGTGATATCGAGCGTGATGTCGAGCCCGCGGGCGTCGTCGAGGGTGAAGGCGTCGTCGAAGAGGCGCAGGAACGGGCCGATGGCGCAGGAGGCGTTGTTGTCCTTGGCCTTGCCGAGGAGCAGCGCGCTGCGGCCCTCGACATCGCGGAGGTTGACGTCGTTGCCGAGGGTGGCGCCGACGGTCTCGCCCCGGGAGTTGACGGCGAGGACGAGTTCGGGCTCGGGGTTGTTCCAGACGGACCGGCTCCAGATGCCTATCTCGGCGCCGAGTCCGACGGCGGAGAGCACGGGGGCCTTGGTGAAGACCTCGGCGTCGGGGCCGATGCCGACCTCCAGGTACTGCGACCACAGGCCCTCGACGGTCAGCACCTCCTTGACGCGGGCGGCCTCGGCCGATCCCGGCACCAGATCGTCCAGTTGGCCGCCGAGCGCGTCCAGGACGCGGGCCCGGACGGCGGCGGCGCCGGCCCGGTCGCCGCCGGCGCGTTCCTCGATCACCCGCTCGACCATGCTGCGGACGAAGGTGACGCCGCACGCCTTGAGCACCTGGAGATCGCCGGGGGCCAGCAGGTGGGGGCGGTCGCGGTGGCCGGCGAGGGTGGCGTCCAGCACCTCGGCGAGGTCGAAGTCCCGTTCCGCCGGGGCGTGTCGGGCCAGCTCCACGGCGTCGGGACGGTCCAGCAGTTCGGCGACGGTGGGGGTGCCCGGGGTGAGGTCGGCGAGCCGGTCGCCGCGGAGTGCGACCACGCAGGGGCCGCCGACGGCCGGATCGTACAGCCGGGCGATCAGGGTGGCGCGCGCCGCGTCCTCGGGCAGCACGCGGGGCGCCAGTGCGGTCGGATCGGGCACGGTGATGTCGGATGTGGTCACGGGGTGGGGTCTCCTCCTCAGTCCTGTCCCGCGTACCGGCGGGCCAGTTCGCGGTAGTGCGCGGCGTTCAGGCGGATGCCGTCGGCCTCCTCGGCGGTCAGCTCGCGGCGTACCTTTCCCGGCACGCCGGCGACCAGGGATCCGGGCGGCACCTCGGTGCCCTCCAGCAGCACGGTGCCGGCGGCGATCAGCGAACCGGCGCCCACCCGGCTGCCGTTGAGCAGCACGGCGCCCATGCCGATCAGCGAGTCGTCACCGATCCGGCAGCCGTGCAGCACGGCGCGGTGGCCGACCGAGACGCCGGCGCCGACGTGGGTGGGGAAGCCGGGGTCGGCGTGCAGGACGCAGCCGTCCTGGATGTTGCTGCCGGCGCCGATCCTGATGGCCTCGGCGTCCGCGCGGACCACGGCGGTGAACCAGACGCCGGCCTCATCGGCGACGACGGCGTCGCCGATGACGGTGGCGTCGGGCGCCAGCCAGGCGCTGTCGGCGATCTCGGGGATGTGTCCGTTGAACTCGATCAGTCTCATGCGCCCACTCCATACCATCGGGCGGCGGTACCGCCACGGGCCTGGGCCAACGCGTCCTCGTCCAGGCCGGCGCGGACCAGCAGTTCGGTGAGGTCGGTGAGCGTGCCGAGATAGTCGCGGCGCAGCAGGGAGACCGGCCAGTTGCTGGCGAGCATCAGCCGTTCGGGGCCGAAGTACCGTACGGCCTCGGTGACATGGGGCAGCAGCGCGTCGGCGTCCCAGCGTTCCCAGGCGGTGAGCACATCGATGCCGACGGAGACCTTGAGCGCCACCCCAGGGTGGGCGGCCAGCGCGGCCAGCCGCTCGGACCAGGCACGGCGGTCGCCGCTCTCCACGGGGGGCCGGGCCAGATGGTCGACGACGATCCGCAGTCCGGGCACCGCCCCGGCCAACGCGGTGACGGCGCGCACCTGTTCGTCGGTGACGGGCACCACGTCCCAGGCCAGGCCGCGTTCGGCCAGCTCCTGGCAGAGGTCGACGGTGCCGGGTTCGGTGAGCCAGTGCAGCGGATCGCGGGCGACGAGGGTGCGCACCCCGCACAGCGCCTCGGGCGTGAAGCGGCTCAACTCGACGCGGGCGGCGTCGGGTTGGGCGAGCGGCAGCCAGCCGACCAGGCCGGCGACAAACGGGGCTCGGCGGGCGTAGTCGGCGATCCGGTCGTTCTCCTCGGCGCTGTCGACGGACTGCACCAGGATGGTGGCGTCGACGCCGGCGGCTTCGAGTTCGGGGCGCAGCTGCTCGGGTTCGAAGTCCCGGGCGATGGCGGCGTGGTGGTGGGTGCGCCACGGCTGGTCCTGGCGGGAGACCTGCCAGAGGTGGTGGTGGGCGTCGATGACGCCGCCGCCGGTGGAGCTGGGCATGGTCAGCGGCCTTCCCATCGGGGGGTGCGGTGGTCGAGGAACGCGGTGACGCCCTCGCGGAAGTCGGCGCTGCCGTAGGCGCGGCGCAGCAGATCGTCGGTGTCGACCCGGGCTGCGGCCGAACTGAGCCTGCGTTCCGTCTCCTTGAGCGCGGCCAGCGTCAACGGCGCCTGGTTGACGAGGCGTTCCAGGAGGGCGTCCAGCCGCTCGGTCAACTCCGCCGGTGCGGCGAGCTGGTGGACGAAGCCGGCGGTGTGCGCGGTGGCGGCGTCCAGGGATTCGGCGGTGAGGAGCAGGGCCATGGTGCGGGCGGTGCCGAGCCGGTCGGCGAGCCGGGCGACGACGGGCGCCGGCAGGCAGTTGCCGAGGGTGCGGGCGATGGGCGCGCCAAAGGTGGCGTCGGGGGTGGCCAGCAGCAGATCGCAGGCGGCGGCCAGGGCGAGGCCCCCGCCGAAGGCCGGGCCCTCGACCACGCCGACCAGCGGCGCGCGCAGCGCCAGCAGCCGCGCCAGCACCCGGCCGACGCGGCGCTCGTAGGCGAGCCCGGCCTCGCCGGCGGCCCCCGGGTCGGTCGGGAAGTCGGCGAAGTGCCGGATGTCGGTGCCGGCGGCGAAGGCGCGGCCGCCGGCGCCGCGCAGCACCACGACGCGCACCCCGGGCTCGTCGGCGACCTCGCAACCGGCGGCCAGCTGCTCGTACATGGGGAACGTCAGGGCGTTGCGGCGGCGTTGGTTGTCCAGCAGCAGCTCCACCACGGGGCCCCGGCGGGTGACCTGGACGCGGCCCTCGGCCTCCTGAGTCATGCGGCGTCCCCCCGTTCTCCGCCCTCGTGGTCCGTGCGGGCCGCGCGGATCTCGGCGAGCACCTGTTCGGTGTGCTCGCCGATCAGCGGCGGGTGGGCGCGGATGTCGGCTGGGCTGTCGCTGAGGTGCAGCGGTGAGGCGAGCACCCGCACCCGGCCGGCCACCGGATGGTCGATCTCGCGCACCAACTCCCGGGCGGCGACCTGTGGATCCTGCTCCAGGACCTGGGCGTAGTCCTGGATCGGGCCGGCGGGGACGCCGGCGTCCAGCAGGGTGGTGACCCAGTGGGCGGTGGTGTCGCCGACCAGCCGCTCCTCCAGCAGGGCGGCGAGTTCGTCGCGGTTGCGCATCCGGTCCATGTTGGTGACGAACCTCGGATCGTCGACCAGCTCCGTCAACTCAAGGGCGGCGCAGAGGCGTTGCCAGAGCCGCTGGTTGTTGGCGCCGACCGTGAGATAGCCGTCGGCGGTGCGCAGCGCCTGGTAGGGAGCGGACATCCGGTTGGCGGAGCCCAGCGGTTCCGGCGGGCTGCCGGTGGCCCAGTACTCGGTGGACTCCCAGATGGACATGGCGAGCACGGCCTCGAAGAGGGAGGTCTCGACCCGCTGGCCGCGTCCGGTGCGCAGCCGGTGCACATAGGCGGCGAGAATGCCGCTGATCAGCAGCATTCCGGCGCCGAGGTCGCCGACCGGAAGGCCGTTCTTGACGGGCCGGCCGCCGGGTTCGCCGGTGACGCTCATGGCGCCGGCCATACCCTGCGCGATCAGGTCGTAGCCGGGCCGGTCGGCATAGGGTCCGGTGCCGCCGAAGCCGGAGACGCTGGCGTAGATCAGCCCGGGGTTGAGCGCGGCGAGGGTGTCGTAGTCGGCGCCGAGGCGTTCGGCGACGCCGGGCCGCCAGTTGTGCACCACCACGTCGGCGGTGCGCGCCAGCGCGTGCAGGTCGGCGAGGCCCTGCTCGGTCTTGAGGTCGAGCAGCACGCTGCGCTTGTTGCGGTTGAGGGCGAAGAAGGCGGTGCTGTCCCGGCCCTCGCCGGTCTCGCCCCAGGAGTGCCGGGTCTGGTCGCCGCCGCCCGGGTTCTCGACCTTGATCACATCGGCGCCGAGGTCGGCGAGGATCATGGTGCAGAACGGTCCGGCCATCACCTGGGTGAGGTCCACCACCCGCATCCCGGCGAGGGCGGCCCGCGGGCTGGGGTCCATAGCGTCATCCGACATGGTGTCTCTTCCTGCTCGATGCACGTGGGGTCAACGGGCGAGTCCGTCGTTGGCCTCGGCGAAGAACGTGTCCACGGCCTCGGGCACGGTCTGGTCGCCGAAGGCGACGTCCTGGTAGGCCCGGGTGAACGCGGACTCGAAGACGGCCAGATAGCCCGGCGGGTAGACCACGTTGGGCGGGTCGTCGGCCACGATCCGCTGATAGAGGGCGAGTTCGCGCTTCTTCAGCTCGGGCAGTTCCGGATCGTCCAACTGGCGTTGCAGCAGGGCGGTGTTGGTGACCGCGCCGTTGTCCGAGGCATAGGTGTCGCCGCTGCGCGGGTCGTTGGCCCAGAAGTCGATGAACGCGGCGGCGGTGGGCAGGTTGTCGCAGTTGCGGGGGATGGAGAGGCCGGAGGCGATCAGCACGTTGCCGGATCCGGCGGGCCCGCTGGGCAGCGGCAGGCTGGTCATCCGCTGGTCCTGGCCCTGCCCGTCGAGGGTGCCCTGGATGGGGGTGAGGGCGTTCCCCGGACGGTTGTCGGAGAGGACGTCGCCGCTGGCCACATAGCTGGCCTCGGGCGACGGCGGCTCCTCGGCGTTGGCCGTGGGGCTGTTGGCGAGCCCCTCGGCGCGGATCTCCTCCCACATCTCCCAGTACTCGATGAGGAGTTCCCGGTCGAAGCCCAGCTCGTTGCCGGCGAACATCTCCTCGCCGAGGCCCTGCACATAGGCGATGAAGAAGTTGGGCAGCCCGCCCCTGAGCGAGGTGGCCGGGATGCCGTCGGGCAGCCCCTCGGCCGCGTCGCGCAGGAAGTCGATGTAGTCGTCCCAGTCGTAGCCGGGCTCCGGCAGTGCGGCGCCGGCCTCCTGGGCCAGGGTCTCGTTGACCATCAGCGCGTCATAGGCGGCGCCGGTCGGCAGCATATAGAGCTTGCCGTCCTCTCCCCTGCCGGTGTCCAGCACGGCCTCGGGGATGTCACTGACATCGATGGCGCCGGACTCGATCATCGGATCCAGCGGCAGCAGCGCGTTCCTGGCGGTGAAATCGCCCAGGGTGCGGGCCTGGAGCTGGGTGACACAGGGCATGTTGCGGCCGGCGCCCTGGACGTTGAGCCGCTTGAAGTAGTTGCCGAAGTCCGCGGTCTCCCGGCTCACTTCGACGCCGGGGTGGTCCTCCTCGAATATGTCGGCGACGGCGTTGGTCTTCTCGTTCCTGGAGCCCGAGCCCCACCAGGAGAGGCGGATCTCGCCGCCGATCTCGCCCTGGCCGGCCAGCTCGTCCCGGGTGTGGTCGGGCATCCCCTGGCCGCAGGCGGCGAGGACGGTGACCCCCAGCAGGGCGAGCGCGGCCGGGCCGCTTCGACGTCGCCGCGACAGGGTTCGCGATGGTGATCTCATGGGGTCCTCCTCACTTCAGCCCGCTGGTGGCGATGCCCTCGACGAGCAGCTTCTGGGCCGCGATGAAGAACGCGAGCACCGGCACCAGGGAAAGCGTCGACATCGCGAACAGCGAGCCGTAGGCCGACTGGCCGGTGGCGTCCAGGAACGTCGCCAGGCCCTGGGAGACGGTCCAGGACTTGGGTTCGGTCAGATAGAGCATCGGGCCGAGGAAGTCGTTCCAGGTGTTGATGAAGGTGAACAGCGCGGTGGTGCCGAGCGCCGGGACGGACAGGGGCAGCACCACCCGCCAGAAGATGCCCCAGTGACCGCAGCCGTCGAGCCGGGCCGCGTCGTCCAGGCTGGGCGGCAGGGCGCGGATGAACTGCACCATCAGGAAGATGAAGAACGCGTCGGTGGCCATGAACTTGGGCACCACCAGCGGCAGGATGGTGCCGACCCAGTCCAGCTGGTTGAAGAGGATGTACTGCGGCACCAGCGTCACGTGGTACGGCAGCAGCAGGGTGCCGATCACCAGCGCGAACAGCGTCTTCTTGAACCGGAATTCGAGCCGCGCGAAGGCATAGGCGGTCAACGCGCAGGCGAACAGGTTGCCGAGGATGCTCAGCACGGTGATGGTCAGCGAGTTGAAGAAGAACCGGGAGAAGTTCAACTGCCCGCCGCCGGCCCACCCGTCGGTGTAGTTGTCCAGGGTGAAGGCGCCGTTCCACAGCCCCAGGGTGTTGAACACCTGGTTGTCGGGACGGAGCGAGGCGCCGAACATCCACAGCAGCGGATAGAGCATCAGCGTCAACGTGATGATCATGACGCTGTGCTTGGCCAGCCCGCGCAGCAGCGGACTACGGGTGGGACGGTTCCCGAAGAGAAGGCGCCGGGGACGGGTCGCCGGGTTGGTCTGGCTCATCGCTCGTCTCCGTAGTGGACCCAGTAACGGGAGCTGAGGAAGAGGGCGCCGGTGAAGAGCGCCAGGCCCAGCACCAGGACCCAGGCCATGGCGGCGGCATAGCCCATGTTCAGCTGGGCGAAGCCCTGCTCGTAGAGGTAGAGGGTGTAGAAGAGCGTCGAGTCCGAGGGTCCGCCGCTGCCGTTGCTCACCACATAGGCGCTGGTGAACGCCTGGAACGCGTTGACCACGCTGAGCAGCAGGTTGAAGAAGACCAGCGGCGACAGCATGGGCAGCGTGACGCTGCGGAACCGGCGCAGCGCGCCGGCGCCGTCCACCGAGGCCGCGTCGTACAGCTCCTGCGGGATCTGCCGCAGGCCGGCCAGGAAGATCACCATCGCCGAGCCGAACGTCCACACCTGGAGGATCACGATGGTGTACAGCGCGGAGTCCGGATCGCCGACCCAGCTGGCGTGTTCGATCCCGACCAGCGCCAACGCCTTGTTGACGATGCCCTCCTCGCCGAAGATCTGCCGCCACAGCGCGGCCACCGCCACGCTGCCGCCGATCAGCGAGGGCATGTAGAACAGCGCCCGGTAGCCGGTGAGAAAGCGCAGCCCCCGGTTGAGCAGCATGGCCAGGCCCAGCGAGACGGCCAGCAGCAGCGGCACCGACCAGGCGACATAGGTGAGGGTGACGCTCACCGACTCCATATAGCGCGGATCGGTGGTGAACATCCGCTCGAAGTTGGCGAAGCCGACCCACTCGGGCGCGCTGGACAGGTCGTAGCGGGTGAACGCCAGATAGAGCGAGAACAGCATCGGGCCGATGGTGAAAACCAGCATCCCGATCAGCCAGGGCGTGAGAAAGGCGTAGGCCGCCCGGTTGTCCGAGCTGGCCCGGCGGGAGCGGCGGCGCCGCTCGGCGGGGGGCTTCCCCGGTGGGGCCGGCTCTGGTCGGGGAAGGACCTGGGGTCTTCCTCCGGCCGGCCCCGGATCGTTTTTCTGCATCGCGAAACCTCCACTTCGGCGTGGGGTCATGGGGTGGCGCCCGCGTCAACGCGGCGGGCGCTCCCTGGTCGTGCGCGCGTGGTGCTCCACGCGGTCGGCCATGGTCTGGGCGAGGAGACCGGCCAGTGGGACGTCGACGCCGGCGGCGCGGGCCGCGGCCGTCACCTCCCACAGGTCCTTGCTCCAGGGACGTTCGCGCACGGGCGTGCCACCGGCGTCGTAGGCGTCGGCGACCCGGTCGAAGAAGCCCCAGTTGCGGGCCACCCAGGAGTCACCGGTGCCGCCGGCGACCACGGCGAGCACCGCGTCCTCGGCGACGTCGTGTGCGGCGGCCAGCTCCAGCGCCTCGTGGGCACCGGCCAGTGCGGCGAACATCATCAGTTGGTTGGCGAGTTTGACGGCCGCGCCCGCCCCGGCGGGGCCGACATGACGGATGTCGTTCCCCACCGAGTCGAGCAGCGGACGGGCCTTCTCCAGCACGTCGGCCGGGCCGCCGACCATCACGGACAGCTCGCCCAGCGCGGCGCGTTCCGCGCCCCCGCTGACCGGCGCGTCCAGCAGGCCGACGCCGGCCCGTTCCGCCTCTGCGGCCAGCTCCCGCGCGGTCGCCGGCAGCACGGTGCTGTGCACCAGCACCACGGCGCCGGGCGCGAGCCGCGCCAGCAGACCGTGCTCACCGGTGAGCAGCCCGGCCACCGCCGCGTCGTCGGGGACGGCCAGACAGAGCGCCTGACAGTCCGTCAACTCGGCGCTGTCGGCGACCCGTTCGGAACCGGCGGGGATGGCACGCGCGGGCGACACATCGTGCACCGCCAGCCGCCAGCCGTCCGCCGCCAGGGCCTCGGCCATGGGCAGCCCCAGATTGCCGAGGCCGACAAAGCCGACCCGGGTGTGCTCACGGTGCAGGGTCATGACGCTCGAACTCCTCGGCGAGGGGGCACGGTTGACGGGCGGCGGCGGGATCAGACGGTGTCGTCCAGCGGGCGGCCCAGCTTCTCGTAGAGCCGCCGCCGTCCGATCTTGTCGTTCTCCAGCTCCTGCCTGGCGTACTTGGCGACCGTCTCGGCGTGTTCCACCGGGACCGCCACCACGCCGTCGCCGTCACCGACGACGACATCGCCCGGCCGGATCAGGACGCCGCCGATGTCCACCGGCACCTGCAGGGCGTCGAACTCGACGCGGCCCTGCACCATCGACTGCGCGCGGTAGCGGCAGAAGATCGGCACCCGCTGCATCACGCACTCGTCGGTGTCCCGCACCCCGCCGGTGGTGACGATGCCGGTGGCGCCGGCGGCGTGCCATTCGAGGGAGTTGTTGGAGCCGATCTCGCCCACCGGCAGCCCGGCGGACTGGATGACGACGATGTCGCCCTCCTCGATGGTCGGGGTGATCTTGTTGGGGTAGATGTTCCGGTACCAGTTGTTGGCCCAGCTCGTGTACTCCTCGGGAGTCAGCGGGGGCACCGCCTTCTCGGTGGGCTTGAAGCGCATGGTGCGGGCGATGCCGGTGAACCGGGCGCCCTCGTAGAGCGGGGTGATCTCGGGCGAGACGGTGCCCTTGGCATGCAGCCCCGCCCAGTCCAGACCGTCCCGTACGTCGGCCACGCGCAGGCCGTCGAACAGGCGCAGCAGCTCAGCTTTCTCCATCGATCTCAGTCCTCAATCGACTCGGTTCCCGGTTTGTCTGGCCTATTGTCTACAATAGTCACTGGCGAACGACAAGCCCCTGGGACGATGTCATCGTCAACACTCTGTGATGAGATCCATCCTGAGATCTGTTGTGAGATCCGTTGAGCCAAGAAAGGCTGCCCATGGCTTCCAGCGCCCGCCCACCGGCGTCGCCCCCGGAAGAACCAACGGGGGAAGGTCAGTTGGACCCGCCGAGCCTGGTGCAACTCGCCGCCGGCGCGATCCGCAAGATGATCCTCTCCGGCGAACTCGGCCCGGGCGACCGGCTGATCGAGCTGGCACTGACCGAGCGGCTCGGCATCAGCCGACCGCCGCTGCGCGAGGCGATGCGGCTGCTCCAGCAGGAGGGTCTGATCCTGGTCCAGCCCAGGCGCGGCGCCACCGTGGCCGCGCTGACCGACCAGGACGTCTATGAAATCCTCACGCTGCGCTCGGCGTTGGAGCGCACCGCGATAGAACTGGGCGTGCCGGTGCGGCTGCCGGAACGGCTCGCCGTCTGCCGGGACGCGCTCGGCCGGATGGAGCGGAGCGCAGCCGAGGAGGACCGGGCGGCGCTGGTGGAGAGCGGCTACGCCTTCCACGCGGCCCTGGTGGGGCTGGCCGGGCACCGCAGGATCGAGGAGATCTACTCCTCACTGCACCGGCAGCTGCTGCTCTGCATGGCGCGCAACCTCTATGCCAGGGAGCGCTACTACGAGGACCTGGACGTCCATGTGGCGCGCCACCGCCATCTGTTGGAGCTGGTGGAGGCGGGCGATCCGGAGGCGGTGCTGGCCGAGCTGGCGGTGCACGGCGAGCGTTCGTTCTCCCAGCTGGCCGACCGCGCGCCCCGGGAAACGGGCTGACGGGGCGTCAACCACGCGCGGGGCGTCAACCACGCGCCGAAGCCCGGGACTTCGCGAAGTCCCGGGCCATGGATGAAGCGGTCAGATCGCGCTGCCGGCGACCCAGTCGTCCCAGCTCATGTTCCAGCCGTTGAGGCCGTTGTCCGGCGCGATCATCTCGTCCGGCGAGTTGACCACCACGACCAGGTCCCCGAGCAGCGACTCCTCGAAGAACCAGGCCCCGTCCTGGTCCGGATCGTCGGCGCCCTGCTCGTCGTTCAGCCCCACACAGCCGTGGCTGGTGTTGACGCTGCCGAAGATGCTGTCCGCGCCCCAGTAGTTGCCGTGGATGAAGGTGCCGGAGGTGGAGAGCCGCATCGCGTGCGGAACGTCCGGGATGTCGTACTCCCCCTCGCCGTCGTCGTCGGTGAACCCGACGGTGGCGCCGTCCATCCGGGTCTCCTTGTACTTCTCGGAGATCACCATCTGGCCGTTGTAGGTGGGCGTCTCCTCGCTGCCGGCCGAGATCGGCACGGTACGCAGCGTCTCACCGTCGCGGATGACCTCCATCTGCTTGCTCTCCACGTCCACCGTGCTGATCTGGGACCGGCCCACGGTGAAGGAGAAGTCGCGGTCCTGGACGCCGGTGATGCCAGGGGCGCCCTCCACCCCGTCGAAGTCCAGCGAGACATTGACCTCGGTGCCGGCGTCCCAGTAGGTCTCGGGCCGGAAGTCCAGGCGGTTGCCGTCGAACCAGTGGCCGACGACCTCCTGACCGCTGCTCGCGGTGATCTCCACGGCCTGCTGCACGGCGGCCCGGTTGGTGATCTCCTGGTCGAAGTTGAGCGAGACCGGCATCCCCACCCCGACCTCGGAGCCGTCCTCGGGGGTGAAGTAGCCGATGAAGCTGTTCTCCGGCGCGACCGTGGTGAACGTCGTGGCCTGGTGCGCCGCGCGCCCCTCGGCGTCGACGGCCACCACCGTCAGCTCGTACCGCGTCGCGCGCTCCAGCTGCTCGTCCGGCTGCCAGGACGCCTGGTCGTCGGATATGGAGCCGGCGACCTCGACCCCCGCGTCGGGGGCCGTCAGCACCACCTCGTCCAGTGTGCCGCTCTCGACCGCGACCCGCACGTCGTCGTTGATGCCGACGCCCGTGGCGGCGTCGTCGGGGGTGATCGATATCACCGCGTCCGACGTGTTCGCGTCCTCGGCGGCCTGGTCCGCCTCGCTCTGTCCCGTCTCCTCGGCGCCCGGGGTCTCGTCCCCGTCGTCTCCGCCGCTGCACGAGGCCAGCGTCAGCACTCCGCACAGCAGCGCGGCTGCGGTGGTCAGGCCCTTGCGCCGCATGACGTCCCTCATCCGAATCGTTTCTCCGTCCGCTGCCGCGCTTCCCTGGAAGACTTATGGGAGAACGTGATATGGCGGCAGCCTGTTCCACCATAGGCGAAGCGGGGCGACGGTTCCCCGGGGGGCGTGCGTGGGCGGCGCGCGGCGGACGGCCGGGCGCCGGTGGCCCCCGCGGGGGCTCGTCGGATCAGCGGCGGCTCTCGTCCCCCTCGTCCAACTCCCGGACGCCGCGCGGGGGTTCGATCGGGTCGCCGGCCAGGTCGGCAAGCTCCTCGTGGTCCAGACCGTCCTCGAAGAGGTCGCGTTCATGGGCGGCCGCCTCGCCGCGCGGATCCCGGCCGTTCCGGTCGAGCCCGTCCTCGTCCAGCCCCTCGTCGTCCAGCTCGTCCTCGTAGGTGTCGGAGACATAGGCGTCGGCCGGACGGCCCTCGGGCGGGTAGCCGTCGATCCGATGGGGGTCGTCATAGGTGTCGTCGCCCTCGTAGCCGTCGTCCAGGCCCCCGTCCGGCCCGTCGTCGTCCGGCCCGTCGTCGTCCAGGCCGTCGTCGTCCAGGCCCTCGTCCATGTCGTCCGCGGCGTCCCAGGCGATGTCGGGGTCGAAGGCGGCGCGTTCGCTGCTCCACGACGCCTGGGCCAGCACGACGCCGGGGACCTCCCCGACCAGGTCGACGGGGTCGATCAGATAGGCCACCGCCTCGGCCTCGTCGCGGGAGACGGCACGGGCCGCCTGCTCCCGTTCCTCGGCCGGCATCAGCGTGTCGCCCTCGATCCGCGACCAGGCGGCGCTGATCAGCTCGTCCGGCTCCGCGATCTCCAACACCATCTCGACTCGAACCCGGACGTGACGTGCCCCGGGGGCCACCTCTTCGCTCATGACGGGGAGCGTAAGACGCGAGGCCGTCACCTCTTCCCCACGACCCGCACCGGCCCGTAACATCGCTTCTCACGCCGCCGATACGCAGCAATTCCGGAGCGCCCCGTGAACGGTTCCCCTCGTGCTCTCGACCGTCGATCGCTGATCAGCGGCATGGTGGCCGCCTGTGCCCTCTGTGTGGTCTGGCTTCTGCCCTCCGCCTACAGCGACAACGGCGAGGCCTCTTCGACCCCCTCGGTGATCCCCCTGGACCAGCCCCTGGACTCCGGATCGCGCTAGCCGGGCGCCCGAGTTGTCGGGTGATGCCCCGCTATCACCCCTCACCATCTCCACCATTTCTTTACCCAGGATTTACCTGCCCCCGTACAACCCCGGCCGGCCCCGCGCCGGTTCCGTCCCCTTTCGCGCGGGTCAGGCCGGTTGGTGATCTCGGCCCGGCCGCTCAGGCCAGCGGCCCCGTCACCCGTTCGGCGGCGCGCACCAGGCCGCCGTCGCGCACCAGGGCCTCGGCCGCGGCCAGCTCGGGCGCCAGAAAACGGTCGGGCCCCGGCCCGCCGAGCCCGGCCCCCCGCGCCGCCGCCAGCACCGCCCTGGTCGCCGGCGCCGGCCGCAGCTCGGCCGAGGCGCGCAGCTCCAGGGCGCGGGCCGCCGCATACAGCTCGATGCCGATCACCCGGGTCAGCAGATCCAGCGCGGTGCGCAGCTTGCGCGCCGCCGACCAGCCCATGGAGACATGGTCCTCCTGCATCGCCGACGACGGGATGGAGTCCACCGAGGCCGGCGCCGCCAACCGCTTGAGATCGCTGACCAGGGCGGCCTGGGTGTACTGGGCGATCATCAGCCCGGAGTCGACCCCCGCGTCGTCGGCCAGAAACGGCGGCAGACCGTGCGAACGGTGCCGGTCCAGCAGCCGGTCGGTGCGACGCTCCGCCATCGACGCCAGATCGGCGACGGCGATGGCCAGGAAGTCCAGCACATAGCCGAGCGGCGCACCGTGGAAGTTGCCGTTGGACGCGACCCGCCCGTCGACCACCACCGGGTTGTCCACGGCGGCGGCCAGCTCGCGCTCGGCGACCGCGCGGGCATGCGCCAGCGTGTCCCGGCCGGCGCCGGCCACCTGCGGCGCGCAGCGCACCGAGTAGGCGTCCTGCACCCGGGGCGCGGTGTCCTGATGGTGCCCGGTGAGCCCCGAACCGGCCAGCACCCGCAGCATGTTGTCGGCGCTGGCGGCCTGCCCCGGGTGCGGGCGCACGGCGTGCAGCTCGGCGTCGAGCACCCGGTCGGTGCCCAGCAGCGCCTCCAGGGTCAGCGCGGCGGTGATATCGACCGAGGTGATCAGCCGGCCGAGGTCGGAGCAGGCCATCAGCAGCATGCCGAGCATCCCGTCGGTGCCGTTGAGCAGCGCCAGCCCCTCCTTCTCCCGCAGCTCGACCGGCGCGATGCCGTGCTCGGCCAACAGCTCGGCGGCGGACCGCACCCGACCGTCCGGACCCTCTGCCTCCCCCTCGCCGAGCAGCGTCAGCGCGCAGTGCGCGAGGGGGGCGAGATCGCCCGAACAGCCGAGGGAACCGTGCTCGTGCACGACGGGCGTGATGCCGGCGTTGAGCAACGCGGCCATGGCGTGCGCCACCTCGGGACGGACGCCGGTGTGCCCGGAGGCCACGGTCTTGAGCCGCAGGAACATCAGCGCACGCACCACCTCGCGCTCCACCCGGGGGCCGAGCCCGGCCGCGTGCGAGCGGACGATGTTCCGCTGCAGGCGGGCCCGCAGATCCGGCTCGATGGAACGAACGGCCAACGCGCCGAAGCCGGTTGACACCCCGTACACCGGCTCGGTGCGCGCCGCCAACCGCTCGATCACCCGCCGCGCCGAGGCCATCGCGGCAAGCGCGTCATCGGCCAACTCGACGCCCGCACCGCCCCTCGCGACGGCGACCACCTCGGCGACGGTGGGAGGAGTCGAGTGCACCACAACGCTCTGCATATCCATATTCATCAGCCTAGGCGAATGAATGACCCCGGACCGGGTCAGTGGTCGCGGAAGGTGCGGCGGAGCCGGGACGGCCGGCCGCCGGTCGGCGGGGGGCGGACCGAAGTCGGGGGCGGGGCCGGGACGGCCGGCCGCCGGTCGGCGGGAGCAGAGCGGGAACGGGTGAGGTGAGGGCGCGCGCTCTGCGGCGGGGCAGCCGAAGGCGACGAGCCCTCCGGGCAAGGCCCCGGGCTGCGGCCGGCCAGGCCGAGGCGACCGGCCCGCGGCGCTTTAGCGGTCACGGCGCCCGGCCGGGACGGCCGGCCGCCGGGCGGGGGGCAGCCCGGGCCCCTGGCCAGGGCAGGGCCCGTACGGCGGCGGGCAGGCGGTGACCGCATGCAGCTCCGGCCGGATCGTGGCAGCGCGGCGCCGGACCAGCCGGCCGACCGCCGGGCGGAGGGCAGCCGGGCCCTTGGCCAGGGCAGGGCGCGCACGGCGGCGGGCGCGTGGGTGGCGGCCGCATGCCGGCGCCGGGACGGCCGGCTGGCCGGGGGCCCCGGACCGGGTCAGCGGTCGCGGAAGGTGCGGCGGTTGGGGGTGGTGGGGGTGGTGGGGAGGGAGGCGACGCGTTGCCAGTCGGTGTGGTCGGCCACCACGGGCGCGGGGGATCGTGCGGCCTTGGCCCGGTACTGGGCCGCGTCGGCGAGCCGGAGGAGGCGGCGGCTGGACCGCAGCCGGCCGGGCACGGCGACCGTGGAGGCGACTCCGCAGGCCACCCCCTCGCTCAGTTCGAGCGCCGAGGCGCCCCGGCACACCTCGCCGGCCGTCCGCTCCACGTCGGCCACCTCGGCGCCCACCGCGAACAGGCAGAACTCGTCGCCGCCGAGACGCGCGGCCAGCGCCCCCGGCAGATCGGCGGCGGCCCCTGACAGTACGCCGGCGAACCGGACCAGCAGCCGGTCCCCCGCCGCGTGGCCATAGGTGTCGTTGACCCGTTTCAGCCCGTTCACATCGCAGACCACCAGGCTCAGCTCCGCCCCCGACGCCTGATGCCGCCGCAGGCCGTCGGCCAGGGCGTGGTCGACGGCCCGCCGGTTGGCCAGGCCGGTCAGCGCGTCGGTGAACGCCAACCGCCGGGCCTCGGCGAGCCGTTCGTACTGGGCCAGGCCGGCGGCCAGCACCGCCGCGAGCGCCGGCGCGAACGTCAGATCGCGCGCGCCGAAGACGGGATCCGAGCGCCCCCTGGCGACATAGAGCTCCCCCCAGACCGCCCCCCGTATCAGGATCGGCGCCGTCAGCGCGCTGCCCCGCCCCCGTTCCCCCGGCGCCGTCAGCGCCGCCGCCGCGCCCTCGGCGCCGGGCGCCTCGGCGGGATGGAACTCGGCGTCGGGGAACGGTTCCTCGTCCGCCCCCAACTCCCCCACGTTGACCAGCACCCGCAGCCGGGGCCGCGCCGGCTCCCGTGCCCACTCGCGGACGGATATCGCGGCGAAGGAGCCGCCGAGCGCGTGGCGCGCGCGTTCCGCGCCGGCCCTGGCGGCCTCGGCGAGGCCGTGCTCGGCGGCCATCCCGCGCGCCACCTCGACCAGCGACCACAGCCTCTGCTCAGCCATGGGCCCAGGCTATGGCCGTTCCCTCCGCTTTGTTACCTTCAGCTACTCCCTGTCCCTTTCCCTAGCGGGTTCAGGCGTTCAGGCCCGGCCAGTTCGGGGGGCGCTTCTCGTTGAACGCGGCGATGCCCTCGACGCGGTCGGCGGAGAAGGCCACCGCGTTCCAGGCCGCGTCCTCCACCTCAAGCCCTGAGCGCAGGTCCAGACCGACGCCCAGCCGCAACGCCCGTTTCGCGGCCCGCACCCCGACGGGCGAGTTGCCCGCGATCCGCCGGGCCAGCGCCAGCGCCTCGGTGCGCTCCGCGCCGGCCGCGGCCAGCCGGTCGACCAGGCCCAGGGTGTGCGCCTCGGCGGCCGGCACCTTGCGGGCGGTGAAGATCAGCTCGGCGGCCCTGGCGGCGCCGACCCGCCGGGGCAGCAGCTGGGTGCCGCCGCCGCCCGGCAGCACCCCGACCGACACCTCGGGCAGGCCCACCACCGCGCTCTCGTCGGCCACGATCAGATCGCAGCTGAGCGCCAGCTCGTAGCCGCCGCCCAGCGCGAAGCCGCGCACCGCCGCGATCACCGGCATCGGCAGGTCGAGCACCCCGCCGAACGCGGCGCGCAGCACCGCGCGCTGACGCCGCAGCCCTGCGTCGTCGAGACCGTTCCGTTCCTTGAGGTCGGCGCCGACGCAGAACGCCCGTTCGTGCGTGGAGCCCAGCACCACCGCGCGCACCGTCGGGTCGGCCGCCAGCGCCGCGCACGCCTCGGCGAGCGCGGCGGCCAGCCGGGACGACAGCGCGTTCATCGCCTCGGGCCGGTCCAGCAACAGCTGGACCACGCCGGTCTCCTCGTCCCGCAGCACGGCGATCCCGTCCCCGTACCGCCGCTCCGTCCGCTGTCCCGCGTCCTCGTCCCGCTCGCTCATGGGCGGCATTATCGACCCGCCGCGCCCGGGACGTCAGCCCCGGCGGGTCAACAGCCAGGGTTCGACAATGCCGAGGCCACGGACCGGACGTTGGTAGAGCGGCTGCAGCGCGTAGGAGTACGCCTCGCTGCGTTCGGCGGCCTTCTCCGACCTCGGCGCCAGGCCCGCCACCGTCAGCTCCTCGCGCAGCGCGCCGTCGACCAGGACCATGTCCTTGGGCGCTATGGAGGTGAGCCGGCTGGCCAGATTGACGGTGTTGCCGAAGACATCGCCCATCCGCGTGGTGACCGTGCCGAACGCGATGCCGACGCGCAGCTCGGGCATCATCGGATCGTCCCCCAGCGTCTCCACCAGCCGCAGCCCGATCTCGGCCGCCGTGCCGGCGTCGTCGGCGGCGAACAGCACCTCGTCGCCCAGCGTCTTGATCAACCGGCCGCCGTGCGCGGCGACCTGGTCGGCCGCCGTGGTCTCGAACGCCTCGACCAGCTCGCCCAGCTGCTCCTCCTCAAGCCGCCTGGTGAGCCGGGTGAACCCGACCAGATCGGCGAAGCCGACGGCCAGCCGCCGGTCCACCATCTCCGCGTCGTCCTGCGCCTGCACCACCCGGCCGGTGGCCGCCGCCAGCTGCCGCCGCCAGACATAGACCAGGAACTCCTGCAGCTCCGGCAGCAGCAGCTCGACCAGCGGATACGCCACCTCGGTCCTGGTCATGCCGGGCTCGGGCGGCTCGGTGAGCCCTTCCAGGAAGGAGTCGATCTGCCAGTCCGCCAGCCGCGCCGTGGTCTGGCCCGTCGACCGCGCCACCTGGATGGCCATCGACTCGCTCAGCAGCCCGGCCTCGACCATGCCGGCCAGCCGGCGCAGCGCCAGCACATCGGCCTCGGTCAGGGCGCGGGCCTGGCCGATATCGGGAAAGCCCATGGCACGCCAGAACCGCGAGGCCAGATCCATCGGCACCCCGGCGGCCCGCGCCGCCTGGAAGGGCGTGTACTGCCGACCGGCGCCGAGGATCAGCTGCTCGATACGCAACGCGAGGGGGTCCTCGCCTTCCGTCGGCTCCGGCGGGCCTGGGTCAGCCTCCGCCACAGCCACCGCCCGCCCCTACCGGGAGAGCCCCTGACGGGAGAGTCCCTACGTCGCGCACTGTCCTACCGTTCCGCTCCGCCACGCCCCCACTGGCGCGGTCCTGGGGTGCCCGCCGCCGCGCCGCGCCGGGCCCGGCGGACCTGGAACGATCCGCCACCCTGGCGCGACCGCGCCGTCACGAGTCCCCGAGCACCAACCCTACGGCAGGTGTGCCCCAAGTCACGTCGCCCGGAGGTGGACGATATCCGCCGCCCCCAGCGGGTGCCGCACGCCATCGGCGTCCGCGATCACCAGCCGGCCGTCGCCGTCCAGCGCGATCGCCTCGCCGCGCACCTCGTCGCCGCCCGGCAGCTCGGCCCGCACGGGGCGGCCGAGCGTGGCGCAGCCCGCCACATAGGCGTCGCGCAGCCCGCCCACGGCCGGATCGCCGCCGGTCTCCGGATCGCCGCCGGCCGCGACCCAGCCGGTGTACCAGGTGCCGAGCGCACGCAGCACCGCGCGCAACAGCGGGTCGCGGTCCCGGACGGGGGCGCCGGCCAGCAGCAGCGAACCGGCGCCCGGCACCGGCAGTTCGTCGGCGCGCAGCGACACGTTGAGGCCCATCCCGAGGACCACGCCGCCGGACGGCACCCGTTCGCCGGGCGGCACCCGTTCGGCGAGGATGCCGCCGAGCTTGCGTTCCTCCCCGCCCACGGTGACCAGCACGTCGTTGGGCCACTTCAGCGCGGTGTCGACGCCGGCCGTCCGGCTGAGGGCGCTGGCCGCCGCGACGCCGGCGAGCAGCGGCAGCCAGGGCAGCCGCTCGGTCGGCACCTCGGGCTCCGGCGCGAGCAGCACCGAGAAGAACAGCCCCGACCTGGGCGGCGCGCTCCAGCCGCGCCCCAACCGGCCACGCCCGCTGGTCTGTTCCTCGGCGATCAGGATCTCGCCGGGCGCGGCGTCGCCGGCCTTGGCGGCGGCCGCCAGGTCGGCGTTGGTCGAGCCCGTCACCTCCACCACCCGCAGCCGGGTCCAGGGCCCGCCGGGCCTGATCAGCGCGGAGCGCAGGGCGGCGGCGCCCAGCGGGGGACGGTCGAGGTCGGACCAACGGCCACGGGAGGTGCTCATGCCGCCAGCCTAGAGCCGCGCGCTCGCCGTCAGACCTCCTCCCAGACGGTGACCAGGGGCAGGCCGCGTGCGGTGCGCTCGGCGTCCACGCCGCGCTGGATCACCTCGGTCTTGCTCTTGGTGTACGTGAAACCGTCGTCGGTCTCGGCCGCCAGACGCCGCTTCACCGCCTCGTACTCGGCCGCCATCTCGGGATGCGCCCGCAGATGGTCGCGGAACAGCCGCTCGTTGCGCGTCGGCCAGGTGTCGGCGGTGACGATATGGAGGTGGTGGCTGCGCTCGCCCTGCGCCTTCTCGCGGAAGTAGAACAGCCGGTTGGGCATCCCGACGTCCTCGAAGCGATAGCCCAACCGCTCCAGCACGGCCACTCGTTCGTCGGTCACGTCGTCGAGGGTGTTGACCGAGGTCATCAGATCGATCACCGGCTTGGCCGCCAGCCCCGGCACGGAGGTGCTCCCCACATGCTCGATCTCCAGAACATCCCGGGCAACGCCTCCACCAACTCAGCACTGGCCGCTGCCGCTTGCTCGGGCCACGAAGGGTCATAATCCGCAATAAGGATGGTCATGCGATGATCATAAACACCCGCCGGACAGCGGCCCGCAGGCCGCTGCGCGGCGCTGAGCCGGGGGCCGGGGCGGGCGCGCGGGCCGCTGCGCGGGCCGGAACGGGGCGTCGGCCGGACCGGCGGGGGGCGCTGCGCGCGAGGTGCGGAGTGCGGCGGCGGAAGCCCGAGGCCAGCGGAACCGTCGTGGAAAACGGGTCGCTGCATGGGTCGCCAGGGACGAAGTGGCGCTACGCGCCGAGCCAGAGGCGCAGGCCGCTGCGCGGGGCCGGAAACCGGGCCCGCATCGTGGACGCGGGCCGCTGCGCGGGGGCGAGGACGAAGGCCCGGGGTCGGGTCGGCACGAAGGGGCCAACGGCCTCCAGCGGCCGGCGGGGCCCGGGGCGCAGCCCCCTGGTCCCGGGCCGGCGCGGAGGGTCGGACGGTTTTCTCCGGCCGCCAGGCCGGAAGGCCGGGCCCGCGGCGTGGCGTGGCGCGGCGCGGCGCAGGCGCGGGCGGCGGGGGCGGTCAGGGGGTGGGGGACAGCTCTCGGTGGGTCCAGGTGTCGAAGGTGGTGAGTTGGATGCCGAGGTCCCGCGCGTACTCGGGGCGGCCCGGTTGGCCGGATATGTTCAGCCACTCGTGGGATGCGCCCATGGGCGGCATGCCGGCGGCCAGGGCCTCCTCCACCGTCATCTCGGGTGCGGACAGGGGGACGCCCAGCGCACGCGCCAGGACCTCGGCGATCTCCATCATCGACAGATGGTCGCTGGCCAGCTCCAGTTCCACCCCGTCGAACCGGTCCGGCGCGGCGATGGCGGCCGCCGCCGCCCGGCCGATGTCCTCCACCGCGACCAGCGAGAGCCTGGTCTCCGGCTTCAGCACGCTGACCAGCCCGCCCTCCACGCCACGCGGGAACAGAAACCCCATGGACGGCAGGAAGTTGGCCATGAAGAACCCCGGCTTGAGCAGCGTCCAGTGCGGGAAGCCGGCCGTGCGGAGTCGGTCCTGGATCGCGCTCTTGGCGCCCAGGCTGGCCGCGATCGGGGCGTAACGGGTCGCCGACCAGCCCGGTTCGTCGACGTGTTGGCCGGCGCCGGTGACGGAGGTGTGGACGAACTGCGGCACGCCGGCGGCCCGCGCGCCCTCGATGAGGTTGACGCCCTGGGCGACCTCGCCGTCGAAGTCGAACCCGAAGCCGCTGGCGGTGAGTTCGGCCATCTGCACGGAGAACACGGCGCGGGCGCCCGTCGCCGCCCGGATCACGGAGTCGCGGTCGCGCAGGTCGCCGGTGACCAGTTCGACGCCGAGCGCAGCGACGGCCCGGGCGCGCGGGGTCGTCGGGTCGCGCACCAGCGCGCGGACGGGCACGCCGGCCGCGCGCAGGGCGCGGGCGGTGGCCCCGCCCTGCCGCCCGGTGGCGCCGGTCACCAGAACGGGCGCGGAGGGATCGGCGTGCCGGGACTCGTTGGACATGGGGGGCTCCTCGGGTTCGGGCGTCGGCAGACGGACCCCGTTAAGTGGCGGGGTCCGCCGTTTATCTTCGGCTACGATATGGCGGGGCCCGCCACTTAGCAATCGGCCCCCACGATCCAGGACGGTCCAGGACGGCCCCCGACGATCCAGAACGATCCAGAACGATCCAGAGCGGTCCAGAACGATCCAGGAGGCGAACGCGATGCCCGAACGTCAGCGCGCGGACGCCCGTCGCAACTACGCGCGGATCCTCGCCGTGGCCGAGGAGGAGGTCGCCGCCCATGGCGCGGGCGCCTCGCTGGAACAGATCGCCCGCGTCGCCGGCGTCGGCTCGGCGACGGTGCGCCGCCACTTCCCCACCCGCCACGCGCTGTTGGAGGCGGTCTCCCGGCAGCGGATCGAGGCGCTGTCCGTCCGCGCCCACGAGCTGAGCGTCGCCGCCGAACGCGACAGCCGGGGCACGTTGCTGGAGTGGCTGACGGATGTGGTCGCGTACTGCGTCGCCGCCCGGGGGCTGGCCGCCGCGCTGGCCTACGAGGGCCCCTCGTCCGATTCGATCACCGAGAACGCCTGCTCGGCGGCGCTGGAGACGGCGGGCGAGCCGCTGCTCCGCCGCGCGGCGGACGACGGCGCGGTGACGCAGGGCGTCACCGTCGCCGACCTGATCACCCTGGCCGTCGGCGTCGTCCTCGCCACCGAACACCACCGGGACCCGGCGGCCTCGGCCCACCGCCTCTTCCGTCTGGCGGTGACGGGCCTCGGCCCCCGCCCCGACGGCGAAGTGACCGGGGTCGCACCCGCCGAACGGCGCGGGTGCGGCTAACCTACGGTGCGGTAGCCCAGCCGGCTGCCGGGTGGCCAGGGACGAGGAGGAGCCTTCGCGTGGATGTTGACAGCCACGGCACCGCCGGCAAGATCGCCGAGTTCCGGCGGCGCACCGAGGAGGCGACCCACGCGGGGTCCGAACGCGCGGTGGCGAAACAACACGCCAAGGGCAAGCTGACGGCCCGGGAACGGATCGAACTCCTGCTGGACGAGGGCTCGTTCACCGAGCTGGACGAGTTCGCGCGGCACCGTTCCACGGCGTTCGGACTGGACGCGAACCGTCCGCTGGGCGACGGCGTCGTCACCGGCTACGGCACGGTCGACGGGCGCCCGGTCTGTGTCTACTCGCAGGACTTCACGGTCTTCGGCGGCTCGCTCGGCGAGGTCTACGGCGAGAAGATCGTCAAGGTGATGGACTTCGCGCTGAAGACCGGCTGTCCGGTGATCGGGATCAACGACGGCGGTGGGGCGCGGATCCAGGAGGGGGTCGCGGCGCTCGGCCTGTTCGCGGAGATCTTCCGGCGCAATGTGCACGCCTCCGGCGTGGTGCCGCAGATCTCGTTGATCATGGGCCCCTGCGCGGGTGGCGCGGTCTACTCCCCCGCGATCACGGACTTTACGGTGATGGTCGACCAGACCTCACATATGTTCATCACCGGCCCCGATGTGATCAAGACCGTTACCGGCGAGGATGTCGGCTTCGAGGAGCTGGGCGGTGCCCGCACCCACAACACCCGTTCCGGGGTGGCCCACCAGATGGCCGGCGACGAGCAGGAGGCCATCGACTTCGTCAAGGCGCTGCTCTCCTATCTGCCGTCCAACAACCTGACCGACCCGCCCGCCTTCCCGGAGGAGGCGGACCTGGCGGTCAGCGCCGGCGACCTCGAACTCGACGAGCTGATCCCGGACTCGGCGCAGCAGCCCTATGACATGCACCGGGTCATCGAGGGGGTGCTGGACGAGGGCGAGTTCCTGGAGACCCAGCCGATGTTCGCGCCCAACATCGTGACCGGATTCGGCCGGGTCGAGGGGAGCCCGGTGGGCGTGGTGGCCAACCAGCCGCTGCAGTTCGCCGGTTGCCTGGACATCCACGCCTCGGAGAAGGCCGCGCGCTTCGTCCGCACCTGCGACGCGTTCAACATCCCGGTGCTCACCTTTGTCGACGTGCCCGGCTTCCTGCCCGGCACCGAGCAGGAGTTCCAGGGGATCATCCGACGCGGCGCGAAGTTGATCTTCGCCTATGCGGAGGCGACGGTCCCGCTGATCACGGTGATCACCCGCAAGGCGTTCGGCGGCGCCTATGACGTGATGGGCTCCAAGCATCTGGGCGCCGACCTCAACCTGGCCTGGCCCACCGCGCAGATCGCGGTGATGGGCGCCCAGGGCGCGGTCAACATCGTGCACCGCCGGGCGCTCGCCGCGATCGACGAGGGCCCCGAACGCGAGGCGGCGCGCGCCCAGTTGACGGCCGAGTACGAGGAGGCGCTGCTCAACCCGTATGTCGCCGCCGAACGCGGCTATGTCGACGCGGTGGTCGCCCCCTCCGACACCCGCCGCCATATCGTCCGTGGACTGCGCGCGCTGCGCGGGAAGCGGGCGCAGCTGCCGCCCAAGAAGCACGGCAACATCCCGCTGTAGCCCGCCACGGTAAGCGCGTTGAGGAGGTCGGAGAAGTTGATCAGCGTTGTCCGGGGCAACCCGACACCCGAGGAACTGGCCGCCGCCATCGCGGCGACCCTGGCCGTCGCCAGAACCCACGCCCAACCGCCCCCCACCCCACCCACCCCGGCCAACACCTGGTCCACCCCGACCCCACCCGCCCCCCTCCCCACCCCGGGCCCCCACGCCTGGCGCACCAGCTACTGGCCCAGGTAGGGCGAGGCCGACTCCGCCCACCACCATCCGGAGAATCACCGCGAATCACCCGGGACAGCAGGGCCGTTCCCCTCCCATCCTGATCGGGACCTGTCCCGCTGTGAGAGGAACAACGACAATGGCGCGACGACTCCGGTTCATCGGCACCGAGTCGTTCACGAAACAGGTGCCACCGGCGGCGTGAGCACCGACTATCAGCAGGCGAGGGTGGCCCTCGGTGCGCGGCTGCGTGAGCTGCGCGCCGAGCGGCGCCTGACCGGGCGTCAGTTGGCGGCTCGGCTCGGCTGGCCGCAGTCCAAGGTCAGCAAGCTGGAGACCGGCCGCCAGACCGCGACGGCGGAGGACCTGCTGGCCTGGGCGGAGGGCACCGACCGGCCGGAGGCCGCCGAGGAGCTGATCACCCGGCTGCGGAGCCTGGAGTCCCGCACCCGCTCCTGGCGCCGCCGACTCGCCGCCGGGCACAAGCCGGTTCAGGACGCGCTGACGGTCGAGTACCAACGCACCCGGACCTTCCACGTCTGGGAGGGGGCCATGGTCGTCGGGATACTCCAGACGGCCGACTACGCCCGCCATGTCTTTCTCCGCTACGCCGATCTGCACCAGTCCGTCCGTGACACGGACGAGGCCGTGCGGGCGCGGATGGGGCATCAGGACATGCTGTACCAGCGGGGCCGCACCTTCCACATCGTGATGTGGGAGGCGGCGCTCCGCGCTCTGGTGTGCCCGCCCTCCGTGCTCGCCGCGCAGCTCGACCGGCTGGCGGGCGCCATCGGTCTCGACACCCTCACCCTGGGCATCGTCCCGTTCGACGCCCCGCTCGACATCCCACCGGCCAACGGGTTCTGGGTCTACGACGACCGCCTGGTGATCGTGGAGGACTGGCACGCGGAACTCTGGTTGGACGATGCCGACAGTGTGGGTGTCCACCGCAAGGTGTGGCGGTCCCTGGCGGACGCCGCCGTCTATGGCGCGGACGCCCATCGGGTGATCTCCCGCGCCAGGCGGGCCCTGGACTCCCGCTGAATCATGGGGAACAGCGGGCGCCCGTACGGGAATAACGGCGCATCAGCTCCGACAGCGGCCCTCGCCCGTCCCTAACGTGGCTCGCACAGGCACATCGACGATGCGAGGGAGCACACGATGGGTGGAAAGCACGGCGGCGGCACGGGCGGCGGGCAGGGCGGAAGCCAGCAGGACGACAGCCAGTCGGGCGCGGGCCACGGGGGTGGCGGCTCCGAGGGGCAGGACTCGGGGCACAGTGACACCAACGGCGGCGGCACGGGCGACGGCGGCCGGCGGTCGTGGCTGGACACTCCGGAGTGTCCGGTTCCCGTCCGGGGATAGCCGTGGGTCAGCGGCGGCGGTGGGCGTGGAGGAGGGCTTGGGGGACGGGGTTGGTCGGATCGAGGAGGAGTTGGGCCTCGATCTCGAAGTCGGCGGCGTGGAGCCAGTCGGCCATCCGCTCGGGACGGCGGCGGTGGACCCGGACCCGCATCGGGTGGCCGCCGTAGCCCTGGGTCTTCAGCCGTGACCCGTCGCCGACATGAAAACCGAGTTGCAGGGGTGCGCCCGGGCGCAGGACCCGGTGGAAGTGGTCGAGGACGGTGGGCACCTCGTCGTCCGGGAGGTGGATCAGCGACCAGTAGGCGAGCAGCCCGGCCAGCGAGCCGGTGGGGAGGGTGAGGTCCGTCATCGAGCCGACGTCGAACCGCACGCCCGGATGGTCGCGGCGGGCCGTCTCGACCATGCCGGGCGAGAGGTCGATCCCGAAGGCGTCGACGCCCAGGGTGCGCAGATGGGCGGTGACGGTGCCGGAACCGCAGCCGATATCGGCGACCCGGCCACCGCCGGCAGCGCTCACCTGCTCGGCGAACAGACCCAACGCCGCCCGTAGCCACGGCTGTTCGGCCAGGGCGCCGCGCCGCAACTCGGCGTAGTCGGCCGCGACGGTGTCATAGGAGGCTCGGGTGTCGGCCAGCCAGTCGTTCTCGTTCATGGCCGTAACGTAGTCAACCGCGGGTATCCTTGGCTTGGTCCCCAACTCGTAGGCGCAGCAGAGGTGTTGACGGAAATGTTCACCGTCACGCAGTCGGCCGACGACCTTCCCTCGGCGGATCGGTTCGCCTGGTGGCACGACATGACCATGGCGGCGTTGATCCCGACCGCGATGCGCACGGAGCATCCGGACGACTTCCGTGCCTCGCTCACCATGGTGGATCTGGGGCTCGCCCAGGTCTCGTCGATGTTCTATCCCTCCATCTCCCGGGTCCGCCGCACGCCCAGGCTGATTCGCCGTGGCGACCCCGAGTATCTGCAGCTCTCCCTGACCGTCAGCGGCCGGATGCGGCTGGCCCAGTCGCGGAACGAGGCGTGCTTCGGCGACGGCGGCATGGTGCTCTATGACTCCTCCCATCCGTTCGACGGCTGGGCGTTGCCCAGCAGGGGGGACGGTGTGCACCAGATCCTGGTGCAGTTGCCGCGTCGGCTGCTGCCGGCCCGGCCGGACCAGCTCACCGCGCTGCTCTCCACCGCGCTGTCGAGCGACGGGGGCTTCGGCGAGATCCTGGCGCGGATGCTGACCCAGCTGACCGAACGTCCGCACGAGTACGGCCCGGAGGACGCGCCCCGGCTCGGCGCGGTGCTCATCGAGCTGCTCGCCGCCACCATCGGGCAGCATGTCGACCAGCGCCCCCATGAGCCGGCCGAACGGTATCCGCACGCGCTCTTTCTGCACGTCCAGAGCTTTGTGCACCACCACCTCTCCGATCCGGAGTTGACCCCGGAGGCCATCGCCAGAGCCCACCATCTCTCCCCCCCCCCGTTCGCTGCACCGGCTGTTCCAACAGCACGGCACCACCGTCACCGGCTTCGTCCGCCGCCAGCGGCTGGAACGGGCCCGTCGCGAGCTGGCCAACCCCCTGCTGGCCGGCGTCACGGTCAGCGCGATCGCACTCCGCCTCGGCTTCCGGCGGCCCGCCGAGTTCAGCCGGGCCTTCCGCGCCGCCTATGGCGTCCCACCACGCGACTACCGCGCCGCGGCCCTGCGCGGCGTCGACCTCAACCGCGCGCCGAAGCCCTGACGTTCAGCCGGGAAGCACCGCCGCCGGTGACGGGCCCTCAGGGGTGAGCGGGGTCCTCAGGGGGTGAGCGGGCCGGCGAGGACAGCGAGGGCGGTCTCGCGGTCGCCGGCCCAGTGGAGGGCGGGGCTGGTGGTGGGTATGCGGCCCCAGAGCAGCAGCAGAAGCTGCTCCGCCGGCGCCGATATCGTGGCCGCCGGGACGCCCGCCCCATGGACCCAGCTGGCGCCCGTGTCCGTGGCGGTGAGGCGCAGCGCCTGGCGCGGCGGTCGGGCGCGGCCACGGGCCACCTGCCGGGGGGCCATCGTGTCGAAGACCTCCGCCACGCCCTCGCCCGCCAGCTCGGGGTCGAGCGGGCGGGCGGCGCCCAGGGCGGATTCGGCGTCCCAGCGGTGCACCAGCGTCTCCAGGGCGCGGCGTCGTTGCCAGAAGCCGACCGTACGGGGTGGATGGAACGTCCAGGCCTCGGCGGCGGGATCCGTGTCCAGGGCGGTGCGCAGCGTCCGCGAGGTGTCCTCGAACCAGCGGATCAGCGCCGCCCGTTCGCGGGGCGCCGGCCCGCCGCCGCCGCCGTCGCCGTGCCCCTCCGTCACGGCGGTGGCCGCCCAGATGTTCTCGCTGCCGAGATGCTCCGCGAGATCGAGCAGCGTCCAGTCGCCGCAGTGCGCGACGGGCGCGGACAGATCGCCGTCGAGGCAGGCGCGGAAGGCGGTCAACCCGGTGTGCAGATGATGGAGAAGCAGTGCCGATTCCATGGGGAGAAGGTAGCGCGCCCCACTGACAATCCGGCCGGACACCGCCCCGACGCCCCCTCGAAGGCCGGCGGCTAACGGTTGGCGGCCGCGGCGGCCAGCCCGCGCCGGGCGGCGTCCACGGTGTCGGCCGGGCAGCTGTTGAAGCAGATGGTCGCCCGGGGGGCGTGCCGGTGGACGGTGTTGATGACGCGCTCGAACAGCAGCAGGTTCTCCGGGACCACCCGGGCCCCGGCGCAGATCAGCACGCAGTCGAAGTCGCCGCGCGACAGGGCCTCCCGCACCACGGCCTCCGCCGTCGCGCCGAGGTCGATGACGCAGCGCTCCACGGTCAGCCCGAGCGCCGTCAGTTCGGCGTCGATCGCCGCGCGCGAGGCGCGCACCCTGGTGGTCCTGAAGTCCGGCAGGGTGCGGAGGTCGACCAGCCTGGAGTCGACGGCGACGACCAGGACGCTGGGGCGGGTGGTGGACGGGAGTTCCCGCCCGTCGACGTCGCTGTCGAGGATCACGGGTTCACTGTTCGTGGCCATGACAGAACGGTATGACCACCGGCATGTCTCCGGTCAACGGCGCATATCCCGCCATAGGGTCACCGATCAACGCGCCCCGGCCCGACCGCCGCCGAACGGGCTGTCCACGAGATAACGCCAACGGCCGTCGGCGCCGCGTCGGGCGATATCGGTGGCGGTACCGGCTACCTCGGCGCCCGGCAGCTCCCAGTCCACGACCAGCAGCGCGGTGTCGCCCACCACCGTGACCGCGCGCGGGCGCACCGCGATGGGGTAACCCAGGGCGAGGAAACCGGCGTTGGCCGCCGCGATGGCGTCGGCTCCGCGCGCCACCCGCCCCTCGGCGGTGACAAACGCCGCGTCGGGCACGTATATCTCGGCGAGCGCCGCCGCGTCACCACTGTTGAAACGGGACGCGAAGACCTCGGGGACCCGTTCCGCCTCCCGCGCCAGGGGCAGGGGCCGGGCCGGCGGCAGGGGTCGGGTCGGCGGCGGACTATCGTGCGGGGACGCCGCGGACGACGATCCGCTCATGGCTGTGTTCATGCCGGCGACCCTAGGAGGCCCCCTCGTGACTCACCCAACGGTGCGCCACCGGACACCGGCCCCGGCCCGCCCCGGGCTGCCCGAGGATCCGCGCGCGGAGACCTCGCGGCCGCGGCCGGACTGTCCGGTGGAGGTGACCCTGGCGGCGCTGCGCGGGCGGTGGACGACGCTGCTGGTGCGGGAGCTGCTGCGGGCGGAGGCACCGCTGGGCTACGGCGAGTTGTCCGCCGCGCTGCCCGAGCTGTCCGACAAGGTCCTCACCGACCGGCTGCGGCAGTTGGCCGCCGCCGGCGTGGTCCGGCGCGAGCGCCACCCGGGCTGGCCGGCGACCGTCACCTACCGGCTGACCGCGCACGGCCGGGCCCTCGGCCCCGTCCTCCAGGCCCTCTGGGACTGGGGCGCGGCGCCGCCCACCGCCTAGGCACCGTCCAGCGGCATCCGTCCATGGGCACCCGGGGGATGCCGTCGCCGCCCTATGCTCGGAAGCATGGAACTGGCCATGGGTGCGGAGAGCGTCGGAACGTTCCTCAAGAGTCGCCGCGCGCGGGTCACCCCGGCCGCCGCCGGGCTCAGGACCTATGGCACGGCGCGCCGCGTTCCCGGCCTCCGGCGCGAGGAGCTGGCCCAACTCGCCGGCGTGAGCGCCGGCTACTACACCCGGCTGGAACAGGACCAGGCCGGCACGGCGTCCCGGCAGGTCCTCGACGCCCTCGCCCGCACGCTGGGGCTCGACGCGACGGAGACCGCGCATCTGCACAATCTGGCCCGTCGACCGGCCGGGCCGCCCCCGGTCCGCCAGCGGTGCGAACGGCCGCACCCCCGGGTGCTCGCGCTGCTGGCGTCGCTCGACCAGCTGACGCCCGCCGTCGTCCTGGGGCGGCGCGGGGACGTGCTGGCGTGGAACCGCACCGGGCACGCCCTGGTCGCCGGGCACCTCGACTTCGACGCGCCCCAGGACCCCGAACGCAGGCCGTCCATCCCCCGGATGTTCTTCCTCGACTCCCACACCCGTGAACTGCACCGGAACTGGGACGAGTTGGCCCGCGTCCACGTGGCGTATCTGCGGTTCACCGCCGGACGCAACCCCACCGACCGCAGGCTCGCCCGGCTGATCGGCGAACTCGTCATGCACAGCGAGGACTTCGCCAGGCTGTGGGCCGTCGGCGATGTCGCCGACTGCACCGTGGGCACCATGCGGCTGCGCCATCCGACGGTCGGCCGGGTCGACGTCGACTACCAGGTGTGGCTCCAACCCGACAGCGTCGACCACCGGTTGGAGATCTACACGCCCTATGACGATCCGTCAGCGGACGCGCTGCGGCTGCTTTCGGGCCAGGTTGCCGACCAACGGGCGGCCGCGGGCGGGGAGTTGGCGGAGTGAGCGGTTGGCGGACCCTCGGCGTGGGCTGGCGCGACGGGGCGGCCGGCTGGGAGTGGGCCGGGCCCGGCGGGGTCGCGCGCTCCAGCCCGCTTCCGGTGGGCGCCGAGCTGGCGTTCACCGTCGGCGCCGATCGCCGCTGTGTCGGCGTCTGGCGCTCGGGGCGACAACTGGCGTGCCCCACCGCCGCGTTGATCGATCCGGCGGCGCGCGGCGCGCGCTGCGCCTCCTGCCAGACGCTGGACCGAAGCCACTCGGTCGCCACCGACACCGGCCTCGACGATCCGCGCCCGTTCACCGTCTATCTCGCCCATCACGGTTCGGTGGTCAAGGTCGGCATCACGGCCGTCGAACGGGGCGCATCCCGGCTGTTGGAGCAGGGCGCGCTCGCCTCCACCGTGCTGTCGACCGGCCCCCTGCCGGCCGCCCGCCGCTGCGAGCATCTGCTGGGCGCGGCCCTCGGCCTGCCCGACCGGGTCACCGCCGCCCGGAAGAGAGCCGCCAGGCTCCGCCCCGCCCCGGCGGACGAACGGGCCGCCGCCCTGCTCGCCACCACCGAACGGGCCCACCGGCTGCCCGGCTGGCCGGACGGGCAGGCCCGCCGCGAACCGGCCGTCGTCGACCACACCGCCGCCTATCCGCTGCCGGCGGACGGGCTCCGCCCCGCCTCGGCCGTGGCACCGCTCGCGCCAGGACACGTGCTGACGGGAACGGTGCGCTGCCGGATCGGCGGGGACGTCTATCTCGCCGCGCCCGGCGGGCGGTTGGTGCTGCTGGACACCCGGCTGCTCGCCGGCTGGGCCCTGGCCCCGGCCCCGCCGGACGCCGGGTTCAGCGCCCCGCTGGCACCGGTGGAGCACCGGGAGCAACCGGAGGACCAGGCCGCGCTGTTCTGAGCGCGGCGGCCCGGTGTCCGCACCGGCTACTCCTCGCCCAGCTCCTTGCGGAGCCGGTCCTTGTTCATCTGGGATCTGCCGGGCAGCTTCCGGCGCTGCGCCTCCGCGTAGAGCTGGTCGTAGGTCGGGCCCCTGGCGCCCCGGTGGGAGCGTTCGCCGCCGCGCTTCGACGGCGACATGTCGCGCGTCGAGATCCGGCTGGCGGTGCGGCTCTCGCCGGTCCTGGCGCGCACCTTGTTGACCGTGCGGGCGGCGATCTCCTTCGCCCGACGTTCGCTCTCGCCACGTTCTCTGGCGCTCTTCCTGATGTCCTCGTACTGCCGTTCCCGCTTGGGAGAGGAACCGCTGGGCATGCTGATCGCCTCCTCCTCGATGCCGCCGCGCCACGAAGCCGCCGCGCGCTGCGAAGCCGCCACGGACGAACGTTCAGGGGCCGTCCCGGAAGCCGCTCCCCGGCTGCTGCGGGGTGCCGTGCGGCGGGGCGTGGGACGGCGGCGCCGAGGTGGCCGGCGTCACCGGCGGACCGGATCGCGCGCCGGCCGGCGCATCGCTGTGCGGCGGCTGGCCGCCGGCCGTCGGCTCCGCCCCGTCGTCCAACCGCCGCAACCGTCCCACCAGCAGGTTCTTCACCGCAGGGCGGTCCGCATGGTCACGTTCATGATCCAGCAGCGTCCGCAGCTCCGGCGCGTCCAGGGCGCGGACACGGTGCTGCAGGGTGCCGATCGCCTGCTGGTCCCAGTCCGCTATCGGTAGTTCCTCGCGGCCCATCTGCTCCTCCTCACTGCGTGTGCTGCACGGTTTGCGGCTGCACGCCCCCGAGTGACCGCTCGCCCCGATCCCAAACGGGCCGGCGGCCCTCGCCTCCGGCGGGGCGGCTAACCTCCCGCCCATGGGTGAGAGCGCGTGAGTGAGAGCGGGGCCGCCGCGCGGCGGCTGGTGTTGGCGTCCCAGTCCCCGGCCAGGCTCGGGCTGCTGCGGCAGGCCGGGTTGGCGCCCGAGGTGATCGTCAGCGGGGTGGACGAGGAGGCGCTGATCGCCGACTCCCCCGAGGAGTTGGCCGGGCTGCTGGCCGAGGCCAAGGCCCTGGCGGTCGCCGAACGGCCGGCCGCGGCCGGCGCGTTGGTGCTGGGCTGCGACTCCGTGCTGGAGCTGGACGGCGCCGCGCTCGGCAAGCCGGCGGACGCCGAGGAGGCCACCACCCGCTGGAAGGCGATGCGCGGCCGGGACGGCGTGCTGCGCACCGGCCACTGCCTGGTCGACACGGTCGACGGACGCCGCCGAACGGCCGTCGCGTCAACCACCGTCCACTTCGGTGACCCCTCGGACGCCGAGATCGCCGCCTATGTCGCCAGCGGCGAACCGCTCCATGTCGCCGGCGCCTTCACCCTGGACGGGCGGTCCGCCCCGTTCGTCGACGGCGTCACCGGCGACCCGGGGACCGTCATCGGCCTCTCCCTGCCGCTGCTGCGGAAGCTGCTCGCCGGGGTCGGGGTCGCCATCACCGACCTGTGGGCACCTTGACCCGGCACCCCGTCCCTCGGCAGGGTGGAGTACCAGGCAGAGCACCAACAGGCCGAAGACCACCATCACCAGGGCGAAGGCCCACCAGCCGACCAACCCGACCGAGAGTGCGCCCAGGGCCAGTTGGAGCGCGGCGGCGACGCCGAGCAGTGCCCGACCGAACCGGCCGGGCGCCACGTTCCGCACCGCCAGCCACGTCAACAACCCACCCACCCAGCCCAGAAACCCGGCCAACGCCGCGCCCGCCGCCCAGGCGGCCACGCTGAGGGTGGTGGCCGACACTCCGGCGACCGACATCCGCTGACGGTCGACCGTCATTCCGAGAATCCAGAGCAGCAGCCCGAGGGCCGCCGCCCAACCGATGACCACTGCGGCGGTGACCGCCGTCACGCTTCGTCCGCCCCGGTTCACGCCTCGCACGCTACTGCCGGGTAACGGGTCGGACAAGGCTTCTCGCGGCCGCAAAGAATTTCATGAACCATTGTGCGATTCCCACAACAACAGCCCCTGCGAGCCCCTGACCTCGCTGACCTGCCCCCCTCTCGGGCGCGGGTCAAGTGATCACCGTCAACAGGGCGCGTACCTTGGTATCGCAAGGCTGCAAGCGCCCAAGGGCGCTGCCTCCCACCCAAGGTGTGGGCGAGGTCACCCCTGTGGGCGACTCGTTGCGAGGTGTCGCCAGTACCTAAAATCGCTTTGTTCCAAGGAGGGAGCCATCGTGCGTAAGGTGCTCATCGCCAACCGCGGCGAAATCGCCGTGCGGGTAGCCCGGGCCTGCCGGGACGCCGGCATCGCCAGCGTGGCCGTCTACGCCGAGCCGGACCGGGACGCCCTGCATGTGCGGGCCACCGACGAGGCGTTCGCCCTGGGCGGCGACACACCGGCCAGCAGCTATCTGGACTTCGACAAGGTGCTCAACGCCGCGGCCGTCGCGGGGGCGGACGCGGTGCACCCGGGCTATGGATTCCTGTCCGAGAACGCCGACTTCGCGCAGGCCGTGCTGGACGCCGGCCTGATCTGGATCGGCCCGTCGCCCGACGCCATCCGCTCGCTCGGCGACAAGGTGGCCGCCCGGCACATCGCGCAACGCGCCGGCGCGCCCCTGGTCGCCGGCACCAAGGACCCGGTCGGCGGCTCCGACGAGGTCGTCGCCTTCGCCCGCGAGCACGGGCTTCCGGTGGCCATCAAGGCGGCCTTCGGCGGCGGCGGTCGGGGCCTGAAGGTCGCCCGCACGCTGGAGGAGATCCCCGAGCTGTTCGACTCGGCGGTCCGCGAGGCGACCGCCGCCTTCGGCCGCGGCGAATGCTTTGTCGAGCGCTATCTCGACCGCCCGCGCCATGTCGAGACGCAGTGCCTCGCCGACACCCACGGCAATGTCGTGGTGGTCTCCACCCGCGACTGCTCCCTCCAGCGGCGCCACCAGAAGCTGGTGGAGGAGGCCCCCGCGCCCTATCTGACGGACGCTCAGAACGCCGAACTCTACGCGGCGTCCAAGGCGATCCTCCGCGAGGCCGGCTATGTCGGCGCCGGCACCTGCGAGTTCCTGGTCGGCCAGGACGGCACCATCTCCTTCCTTGAGGTCAACACCCGTCTCCAGGTGGAACATCCGGTGACGGAGGAGGTCACCGGCATCGACCTGGTGCGCGAGCAGCTGCGCATCGCCGAGGGCGAGGCCCTGGGCTACGACGACCCGCCGCTGCGCGGCCACTCCTTCGAGTTCCGGATCAACGGCGAGGACCCGGGCCGCAATTTCCTGCCCGCGCCCGGCACGGTCACCACGTTCGCGCCGCCGCTCGGCCCGGGCGTGCGGGTGGACACCGGCGTCGAGTCGGGCTCGGTCATCGGCCCGGCGTGGGACTCCATGCTCGCCAAGCTCATCGTCACCGGCGCGGACCGGCGGCAGGCCCTCCAGCGGGCGTCGCGCGCGCTGGCCGAGTTCCAGGTCGAGGGGATGGCCACCGTGCTGCCCTTCCACCGCGACGTGGTCACCGACCCGGCGTTCGCCCCCGAGGTGAACGGCCGCGTGGGGGAGCCGTTCGCCGTCCACACCCGGTGGATCGAGACCGAGTACAACAACGCCCTGCCCGCCTTCGACTCGGTGCCGAGCGAGGCCGAGGAGAGCGGGATCAGGGAGACGGTCGTCGTCGAGGTCGCCGGCAAGCGGCTGGAGGTCTCGCTGCCCGCCACGCTGGCGATGCCGCTGGCCCGTGCGGCCGTCGCCGGCGGCGCGCGGCCGGCGCGCCGCAAGGCCGGCAAGCGGGCGGCGGCCGCGCCGACCGGCGACGCACTGCCGTCGCCGATGCAGGGCACGGTGGTCAAGGTCGCGGTGGAGGAGGGGCAGCACGTCGAGGAGGGCGAGCTGGTCATCGTCCTTGAGGCGATGAAGATGGAACAGCCGATCAACGCCCACCGCGCCGGCACCGTCGGCGCCCTCAAGGCCGAAGTCGGCGCCTCCCTCTCGGCGGGCGCGGTCATCTGCGAGATCAAGGACTGATCTCCGGCGGAGCGCTGGCCGCGCCGGCCAGCCCCACCACCACCCCGCCGGCCGGCGGCGAGTTCGGACGTGGTCCGACGAAGGCCCCGTAAGACCAGCCGGCCGGCGGCGGGTTGGGGCATGACCCAACGGACATCCCGGCACGTCCCGATCGGCGGGGACCCGCACGAACAACCTGGCCACCGGGCGCGTTCCGTCATGGCCCAACGAACCGCCCGGCGCGGCCCGATCGGCGGGGGCCCGTCCGCCAGGACGGTACCGCCCCGGGCCCGGCCAGCAGCCGGTTCGGACGCGGCCCGACGGAAGCTCGTAAGAACAGCCGGCCGACGGCGGGCTACGGCGTGACCCAACAAACGGCCCGGCACGGCCTGACCGGCGGGAGCCCGCACAAACAACCGGCCGGCGCGAGCCCCGGCCACCGGGCGCGTTCCGTCATAGCCCAACGAACCGCCCGGCACGGCCCGATCGGCGGGGACCCGTCCGCCAGGACGGTACCGCCCCGGGCCCGGCCAGCAGCCGGTTCGGACGCGGCCCGACGGAAGCTCGTAAGAACAGCCGGCCGACGGCGGGCTACGGCGTGACCCAACAAACGGCCCGGCACGGCCTGACCGGCGGGAGCCCGCACGAACAACCCGGCCACCGGGCGCGTTCCGTCATGGCCCAACCAACGGCCCGGCGCGGCCTGATCGGCGGGGGCCCGTCCGCCAGGACGGTACCGCCCCGGGCCCGGCCACCGGCCGGTTCGGACGTGGTCCGCCCGGCACCGTCCGTACGCACAACCGGCCGCCGGCAGGCACCGCGGCGTTGGCACTTCCCCGCCCTCGCCTCGGCCTGCCGGGCCGGGGCGAGGGCGGGCGGCCACGGCCGCGCGGCCGTGGAGCTACCCGCTATCGGCGACGCGGCGCCAGGTCCGAGACGCGCTGGCCCATCGGCGGGGTGCCGGAGAGGTGCCCCGTCGCCCTCGGCGCCGGCAGGGACAGATCGCGGCGGACCGCGTCGCCGCCCCGATCGGCCGGCTGCTTGGCGCTCGGCGTCGGCGGCGCGCCGACCACCGAGATCCGCACGCCCTGGTCGGCAAGAGCCTCCAGCTCGGCTCCCGCCTTCTCCGCCTCCGGCGGCGGCTGGTCGGTGATCAGCTGGGTGATCAGGTCGGTTGGCACGGTCTGGAACGCCGTGTCGGCGCCCAGCTTGGTGTGGTCGGCCAACACCACCACCTCGGCGGCCGCGCGCAGCAGCGCCCGGTCGACGCTGGCGGCGAGCATGTTGGACGTGGACAGCCCGCGGTCAGCGGTGAGCCCGGAGCCGGACAGGAAGGCGCGGCTGACCCGCAGGCCGAGCAGCGACTGTTCGGCACCGCTGCCGACCAGCGCGTAGTTGGAGCCTCGCAGGGTGCCGCCCGTCATCACCACCTCCACCCGGTTGGCGTGCGCCAACGCCTGGGCGACCAGCAGCGAGTTGGTGACCACCGTGAGCCCGGGGACCCGGGCCAGCCGGCGGGCCAGCTCCTGTGTGGTGGTGCCGGCGCCGACCACGATGGCCTCGCCCTCCCGCACCAGCGAGGCCGCGTGTTCCGCGATGGCGGTTTTCTCCGCCGTCGCGGCCATCGCCCGCTGGGGAAATCCGGATTCCCGGGTGAAGCCACCCGGGAGGACCGCGCCTCCATGTCTGCGGTCCAGCAGTCCTTCTGCCTCCAGGGCGCGGACATCGCGCCGGACGGTCACTTCTGAGGTCTGGACGACGCGGGCCAGCTCGCGGAGCGACACGGCTCCGTTGGCGCGCACCATTTCGAGAATCATCTGACGACGTTCTGCAGCGAACACGGAACCGACAGTAACCCCAACGACCATCTGCTTTCAGCAGGTTGCGAGGATCTATCGAAGTTGTCTATACGCACGCCCCAGGCGTGCTACGCGCCGGGGGCGCACCCCAATGCTTCCAGCGCCGCCCTATGCCTACTGTTCTTCCAGCCCTTTTCGGGTATGCAACTGGCGTGCCGCCTCAGCGATCGAACCCGACAACGAGGGGTAAACGGTGAACGTTTTTGCGATCTGCTCCACCGTCAAACTGTTGTCCACCGCAATCGCTATCGGGTGAATCAGTTCGCTGGCCCGAGGGGAGACCACCACACCGCCGACCACAATGCCCGTTCCGGGTCGGGCGAAGAGCTTCACAAAGCCGTCCCGAACGCCCTGCATCTTGGCGCGGGGATTTCGCAGCAGCGGCAACTTCACCACCCGGGCGTCGATCCGCCCGGCGTCCACGTCCTGCTGGCTGTAGCCGACGGTGGCGATCTCGGGGTCGGTGAAGATGTTCGCCGACACCGTCTTCAGATCGAGCGGGGCCACCGCGTCGCCGAGGAAGTGGTAGATCGCGATGCGGCCCTGCATCGCCGCCACCGAGGCCAGCGCGAAGACGCCGGTGCAGTCGCCGGCCGCGTAGACGCCGGGCGCCGTGGTGCGGGACACCTTGTCCGTGAGGATATGGCCGGACTCGGTGAGCTTGACGCCGGCCTCCTCCAGGCCCATGTCGGCCGTGTTGGGCACCGCGCCGACCGCCATCAGACAGTGCGTGCCGGAGAGGGTGCGACCGTCCGAGAGGGTGATCTCCACCCGGTCCCCGACCCGCTTGGCCGAGGCGGCCCTGGAGCGGGAGAGCACGTTCATCCCGCGCCGCCGGAAGACGTCCTCCAGCACGGCCGCCGCGTCCGGGTCCTCCCCCGGCAGCACCCGGTCGCGCGAGGAGACCAGCGTCACCCGGGAGCCCAGCGCCTGGTAGGCGCCGGCGAACTCGGCCCCGGTGACGCCGGAGCCGACCACGATCAGCTCCTCGGGCAGCTCCTTGAGGTCGTAGACCTGGGTCCAGTTGAGGATGCGTTCCCCGTCGGGCCTGGCGTCCGGGATCTCCCTGGGGTGACCGCCGGTACACACCAGCACGCCGTCGGCGATCAGCTCCCGCTCCGCGCCGCGCTCGTCCGTGACCGCGACCTTCCGGGTGCCGTCCGTGTCCTGGCCGGGCAGCAGCCGGCCGCGTCCGCGCAGCACCGTGACCCCGGCCCGCTGCACCGAGCCGGTGATGTCGTGGGACTGGGCCAGCGCCAGCCGCTTCACCCGCCGGTTGACCACGCCCAGGTCGACGCCGATGCCGCGCACCTCGTCCCCGACGCCGTCCCCGTCGTGATCGATCTCGATGCCCAGCTCCTCGTGCGAGGAGTCGAAGCCGGTCATCACCTCGGCCGTCGCGATCAGGGTCTTGGAGGGCACGCAGTCCGTGAGCACCGAGGCGCCGCCCAGGCCGTCCCGGTCGACAACGGTCACCTCCGCGCCCAGCTGCGCCGCCACCAGCGCCGCCTCGTACCCGCCTGGTCCGCCACCAATGATCACGATTCGAGTCACCATTCCAGTGTCCCGCACGACTCGTCCCTTCCGCTCCCGACCCCCGGAGCGGGGGCACGTCACCCACGGGAGCGGTCTTCCGCGTCGATCCCGGTAGTGCCGGCGCGCCTCTCCCGTACGCTCTAGGGCCATGTCCCTCTACGCCGCTTACGCCGGAAACCTCGACCCCCGGCTGATGGCCCGGCGCGCACCGCACTCCCCGTTGCGCGGCACCGGCTGGATCTCCGGCTGGCGCCTCACCTTCGGCGGGGAGGAGATGGGTTGGGAGGGCGCCCTGGCCACCCTGGCCGAGGCCGGCGTCCCCCCGGCGCCCGACGTCTTCGTCGCCCTCTACGACATCGCCCCCATGGACGAGGAACGCCTCGACCGCTGGGAGGGCGTCGGTCTGGACATCTACCGCCGGACGCGGGTCCGGGTCGACACCCTGGACGGCCAGGTCTCGGCGTGGGCCTATGTGCTCAACGGCTACGAGGGCGGGCTGCCGTCGGCCCGGTATCTGGGCGAGATCGCCGATGCCGCCGAATCGGCCGGGGCGCCGCACGACTATGTGATGGAAATCCGCAAACGCCCCTGTTGAGACGGGCCCCCGAAGCACCCACCGGCCGCCGTCCGATGGCTGGTACCCGATCCCGGGGGCATATCCCGTCTACGCGCGTAGGGACAAAGCGGCTAGGCTCACCTTGTGAACGCATCTGACATGGCCCGCTCGGGCGACGCCGCAGCCGCTCGCCTACGCGAGTTGACCGGTGTGAACAGCCATGACGTCGCACTGGTCATGGGGTCCGGCTGGGCCCCCGCCACCGAGCGGCTGGGGACACCGATCCGGGAGCTGGACGTCACCGAACTTCCCGGTTTCCCGCCGCCGGCCGCCGAGGGGCACGCGGGCAAGATCCGCTCCTACCAGGTGGGGGACAAACGCGCGTTGGTCTTTGTCGGCCGCACCCACTTCTACGAGGGGCTCGGCGTCGGCGCCGTCACCCACGGGGTGCGCACGGCGGTGGCCGCCGGCTGCAAGACGGTGGTGCTCACCAACAGCTGCGGCGGGCTACGCGACGGGATGCATGTCGGACAGCCGGTACTGATCAGCGACCACATCAATCTGACCGCGACCTCGCCGATCGTGGGCGCGAACTTCGTTGATCTGACCGATCTTTACTCGCCACGCCTGAGGGCCCTCTGTCGGGAGATCGATCCAAGCCTCGAAGAGGGCGTCTATGTGCAGTTCCCCGGTCCGCACTACGAGACGCCGGCCGAGATCCGGATGGTGCGCACCCTCGGCGGCGATCTGGTCGGCATGTCCACCGTGCTGGAGGCCATCGCGGCCCGCGAGGCGGGCGCCGAGGTGCTGGGCGTCTCCCTGGTCACCAACCTCGCGGCCGGGATCACGGGGGCCCCGTTGAACCACGAGGAGGTCCTGCGGGCCGGCCAGGACTCGGCCGCCCGGATGGGCGACCTCCTGGCCCAGGTGCTCATCAAGTCCTGAACGCGACAGGACCACCCCCGAACGAGTACTCATGCGGACGAACACCCCTAGCGGCGGGAGCGAGAACGTGGCGGGCGACACCGGCGGCGACAGGAACGAGCTGATCGCACGGGCCAGGGCCTGGCTCGCCGAGGATCCGGACCCGGACACCCGCGCCGAGCTGGCCGCCCTGCTGGACGCGGACGATGCCCAGGCGCTCGCCGAACGGTTCGCCGGCACCCTCCAGTTCGGCACCGCCGGGCTGCGCGGCGAGATGGGCGCGGGCCCGATGCGGATGAACCGCGCCGTGGTGATCCGCGCCGCCGCCGGGCTCGCCGCCTATCTCCGGGACCGCTCCCCCGGGCTCGTCGTCGTCGGCTATGACGCGCGGCACAACAGCGAACGCTTCGCCCGGGACAGCGCCGCCGTGTTCACCGGCGCCGGGCTGCGCGCCGTGCTGCTGCCCAGGCCGCTGCCCACTCCCGTACTGGCCTTCGCCATCAGGGAGTTGGGCGCGGTGGCCGGCGTCGCCGTGACCGCAAGCCACAACCCGCCCCGGGACAACGGCTACAAGGTCTACCTCGGCGACGGCAGCCAGATCGTGCCGCCGGCCGACGCGGAGATCGCCGCCGAGATCGCCGCCGTCGGCGCGCTGGCGGATGTGCCCAGGCCGGCGGAGGGTTGGGAGGTGCTGGGCGAGGACATCGTCACCGCCTATCTGGCCCGCACCGGCGCCGCCCTCACCGAGGGCGCACCGCGCACGCTGGGCACGGTGTACACGCCGCTGCACGGTGTGGGCCAGTCGGTGCTCACCGAGGCCTTCACCAGGAACGGTTTCGCGGCCCCCGTCGAAGTGCCCCAACAGTCCGCGCCCGACCCGGACTTCCCCACCGTGGCCTTCCCCAATCCGGAGGAGCCGGGCGCCATGGATCTGGCGCTCGATCTGGCCAGGTCCACCCCCGGCACGGATCTGGTGCTGGCCAACGACCCGGACGCGGACCGCTGCGCCGTGGGCGTCCCGGACGCGGCGGCCGACGGCGGCTGGCGGATGCTGCGCGGCGACGAGGTGGGGGCGCTGCTGGCCAGCCATCTGGTGCGGCGCGGCCGCCGGGGCACGTTCGCCACCTCGATCGTGTCCTCGTCCCTGGTCGGCCGCATCGCCGCCGACGCCGGGCTGCGCTATACGGAGACGCTGACCGGCTTCAAGTGGCTCGCCCGGGTACCCGAGTTGGGCTATGCCTTCGAGGAAGCGCTCGGCTACTGCGTCGATCCGGCCGGCGTGCGTGACAAGGACGGCATCACGGCCGCCCTGCTGATCGCCGAGCTGGCCGCCGAACTCCGCGCCGTGGGGCGGACGTTGACGGATCTGCTGGACGAACTGGCGGTGCGGCACGGGCTGCACGCCACCGACCAGCTCTCCGTCCGGGTGGCCGATCTCTCGCTGATCGCCGACGCGCTGCGCCGGCTGCGGTCCGCGCCGCCGACCGCGCTGGCAGGGCTGGCGGTGGCCGCGGCCGACGATCTCACCGAGGGCAGCGCCGAACTGCCGCCGACGGACGGGCTCCGTTACCACCTGACCGGCGAGGGCGAGGTGGCGGCGGCCCGGGTGATCGTCCGGCCCTCCGGCACCGAGCCCAAGATCAAGTGCTATCTGGAGGTGGTGGTCCCGGCGGCCGATCTCGCCGCCCTGCCCTCCGCCCGCGCCGTCGCCGCCCGTACCCTGGCCGCGCTGAAGAAGGACCTGGCCGCCCAGGCCGGCCTCCCGGGGTGATCCGGCGACGGCCCGTCCGAACCGCCGCACCGGCCCCGACGACGGAGCGCACCCGGACATGAGCGAGTCCCCGCCCCGGTGCGTACGGGCGGGGACTCGGCCGACTCGGTCAGGCGGCCCGGTCGGCGGACGTGCGGGTCAGCGCGTGCGCCCGGTCAGGGCAGCGTCACCCCGGAGACGGCGGCCGCCTCCGTGACGCGCTGGTAGAAGGTGGTGCCGCCGACGGAGCAGTTGCCGCTGCCGCCGGAGGTCAGGCCGTAGCCGACGCTGCCGCCCCACAGCGGACCGCCGCTGTCGCCGGGCTCGGCGCAGACGTTGGTCCTGATCATGTCGTACACGACCTCGCCGTTGCCGTAGTCCACGGTGTAGCCGAGGCCGGTGACGCTGCCGCAGTGCACGCCGGTGGTGCTGCCGCTGCGGCAGACCTGCGTGCCGACCGCGGGGTCGGCGAACGAGGTGATGGTGCCGCCGCCGACCACCGTGCCGGGCACGGACGCGGGCTGCGGGTCGTACTGCACCAGGCCGAAGTCGTCGCCGGGGAAGTACGAGCTGACGGTGAAGCCGATCTGGCTGACCCCGTCGCTCCACAGCGGGTACGGCGGCGTGGGGCCGTACGGGTCGTCCGTGCAGTGGCCGGCCGTCAGGAAGTAGAAGGTGCTTCCCGAGCGGACGTTGAAGCCGAGCGAGCAGCGCCAACCGAGATCGGCGTAGATGGCGTCACCGCCCTGCAGGTACTGCTCGAACACGCCGGGGGTGTGCTCGATGTCGAGCGCGCCGGACAGCGTCCCCGCGCTCTCCTTGATCTCGGCGATCTCCGCGCGGGTCACGGAGTCGTCGACGAGCACGTGCACCGTGCCCGCCGCCTCGTCCACGGCCCATGCGGTGCCACCCACATCGGCGGCGTCAACGGCCTCGGCGACGGTGGCGAGTTGGGTGGCGCTGAACGTCTGGGCCGAATCGGCCTGGGCTGCTCCCGGCACCGCGAGTGCGGAGCCGGCGATCAGGCCGGTGGCCACGGCAAGTACCTTGAGCCCGCGGGCCATTCGGCCGCGACGGGTGGTGCGCTGCGTACTCACTTGCTGCCTCCGTTGGGATTCATGGATCCGGTGGATGAGCTGACCGTGAGGTGCCTGTAACGTGCGCGTAGCACTCGCGAGGGTCATGCCCACGACAAGTGCTCCACAGAATCTTCCCATCGCGAACCGCGTTGGCAAGGACGGGATTTGGCCACTTGCCCCGGGCCCGCTCCTGCCCTCCGGCGGCGCGACCACTCCCCCGGCGGGCGCCGCTCGACGGGCGGCCGTTGTCAGACCCTCGGTCTAGGGTTTCCGCATGAGTGTTTCCCTCTACTACCGCGCCACCGGGGCGGCGACGCCGGCGGCGGTGGCCGAGATCCAGCGGGTGGTGGCCGCGCGCGAGGCGTCCTTCCCCTATGCCGACGAGGAGTCGCTGTTCCTCTATGACCGACGGCGGCGCGCCCCGGAGGAGATACTCGCCGGATCCACCAAGCTGCCGAGCGATCCGGATCGACAACTACCGGTGATCGCCCATGTGTTGGCCTCCCTCACCGCACTGCGCCGCGCCCTCCCCGGCTCCGACTGGCATGTACACATGGACGATCTGGACATCCCCTGGGCGGAGCCCCAGGGCTACACCCTCCCGGGCCTGACGGACGCGGCCGACGGTGCCGGCTAGGCCACGGCGGGGACGATATAGGAGTAGACGTCCTCGATCACATGGCGCTCGTTGTAGTACTGGATGGTGTCGCCGAGCGTGTTGTTGAGGATTCCCGTGTCCAGTCCCGCGTGGTAGTCGGTCGGGCCATTGGTGCCCCGGCCGATATGCACCCGCAGCAGGCTGCCCGGCTCGATCCGGTAGCCGTCCTCGATCCGCACCCGGACATTGCCGGCCTGGTCGCGCAGATAGTGGCCGCCGACGTCGATCGGGCGGTCGGTGGTGTTGCGCAGCGCGACATACTCGGAGTTCTCCTCCTGCATGTCGTCGCCCGAGGGGTTCGGGTAGACATGGTCGACCACCACGCCGGCCGCTCTGGGCAACGGGTCGCGGCCGGCACGGACCCGCAGCGCGGTGTCGGTGAGGTTGGTGACCAGATAGTCGTAGCCCTGGTCGAGCGCCATCTCGATCTGTTCGGGGCTGTCCACCGGGTCGCTGTAGACCAGCAGCCCGGCCGCCCGCGCCCGCCGGATGTCCCCGGCGTGCGTCACACGGGGGTCGGCGAAGACGCCGACGGTCCAGTCGGCCAGTTCGGCCAGTTCCGCGTCCTCCAGCATCGCCCCGCCGGTGAGATAGGCGATCGGCACCTCGGGCAGCACCGCGCTGAACTCGCGCAATGCGTCCTGGTCCCGCGAGTGCACCATGATCCGGAAGGCGCCGGACCGCGTCCTGGAACCGTCGTCCAGGCCGTACTCGGCGAGCAGTTCTGCCAGCGCGGTCGCCACCCCCGGGCTCTTGGCCGGCGCCTTCAGCTCGAACGTGAACGCCGCGCGGCCCCGGTTGAGCCGAAGGATCTCCTCGACGGTCGGCACCCGCTCGCCCGCGTACTCCGCGCGGTGCCAGGAGCCGGCGTCCAGCCGCCTGATCTCCTCCAGGGTGAACGCGCCCACGTCCTCGCCCGCCCGGTCGGGGAAGACCTCGGCGACATCGGTGGTCCGTGCCAGGGTGTCGTCGTGCAGCAGCACCAACTCCCCGTCGGCCGTCAACTGGACGTCGCCCTCCAGGACTTCGGCGCCCTGCGCCAGCGCCTCACGGTAGGCGGCGGCGGTCTCCTCCGGAGCGTGCCGGGGCGCGCCCCGGTGCGACACCACCGGCACGTCCCGATGGTGCCCGCCGCCGCGCGACGCGGTCTCCGCCGCCGGCTCCCGGGGGGTGGCCGGCGCCGGACCGGCCTGGACGCCGGCCAACGAGGTCAGGGCGACGGCCAGCGCCGCCGTCAGAGGAATCACCAGGGGACGTACCCGCATCCGTAACGCACCTCGATCATCTGAGTGTTCGGTTTCTTGGCTTCCTGGGGCGCCAGAGACCCTACGAAGCATCCGCGTACGGTCGGCGAACGTGACACAAAGCGCAATCGTCCAGTCGGTGGGCTGATCACGGTGGGGCCGACGGGAACAATGGGAACTATGGGGTAACGGTTGGCCGAAGCGGAGCGAGGGTCCGGCAGAATCGTGGGTATGACGAGTGAGCCCGAGAAGTACGCCGACCGCATCTACCGCTCCGGGTCGGCGCTGGCCGCCGGCGTGCTGCTGCTCGGCCTGGTGGGCTGGCTCGCCGGCGACGCCCTGCTGCGCGGCGACGGCCGCACGCCGGTGACCGCCCTGGCCACGCTGTTCTTCGTGGCACCCCTGGTGATCGCCTTCACCCTGCGCCCGGCGGTCTTCGCCTCCGACGAACGCATTCGCGTCCGCAACCCGTTCCGCACCGTCACAGCGCCCTGGGGCGCGGTGGAGAGCATCAGGGCCAGCTACTCGACCGAGCTGCTGGCGGGCGGCGTCAAGTACCAGCTGTGGGCGATCCCGGTCTCCCTGCGCGCCCGCTCCAAGGCCAACCGCCGCAACGAACAGGCCGCCTCGGGCCGTACCCCACGCTCCTTCCTCGGCCTGGGCGGCCACGTCGGCGGCCCCGAACCGGACGGCGACCGTGCGGCCCCCGGCGACATGGCGGTCGCCGAACTGCGCGAGCTCTCCGAACGCCACGGCGAGTCGGAGGCAGCCGATGGTACGGTCACGGTTCGCTGGAGCTACGAGATCCTGGCCCCCCTGGGCCTGGGCGCCGTCGGCCTGCTGATCCTGTGGCTGACCTCCTGAGGGCGGCTTCGACGCCGCCGCTGCCACCCCGCGAGCGCCGTAACCGTGCGACGGCGATCACGGGTACCGGACACCCGCCACCCGTGCGTGCGTGCGGAGGACGCGTCCGCGTCGATCCCCAACCGGGGCGAGGGCCGACCCGGCCCCTGGCCGGAAACGGTTGGGGGGATGACAGGCCACTACGCGCGTAGATATGCTCATCTGGTGACCATGCCATCCACCGCAACGACGCTGGCGGACGTGACGTCGTCCGATGCCGCGCTGCGCCGCTTTCTGCACGGACTTCCCGGAGTCGACGCGGTGGGCCTGGAGGCCCGTGCCGCCGCCCTGGGGACACGTTCGATCAAGACAACGGCCAAGGCGTACGCCATCGATCTGGCCATCTCCATGATCGATCTGACCACTCTTGAAGGCGCCGACACCCCGGGCAAGGTGCGGGCCCTCTGCGCCAAGGGCGCCGCGCCCGATCCGACCGACCCCGGCACCCCCCGGGTCGCGGCGATCTGTGTGTACTCGGATCTGGTGGCCGTCGCCAAGGAGGCGCTGGCCGGCACGGATATCGCGGTGGCCTCGGTGGCCACCGCGTTCCCCGCCGGCCGGGCGGCCCGTTCGGTCAAGCTGGCCGACACCGCCGAGGCGGTCGCGGCCGGGGCCGACGAGGTCGACATGGTGATCGACCGGGGCGCGTTCCTGTCCGGCCGCTATCTCTCCGTCTTCGAGGAGATCGTCGCGGTGCGCGAGGCCAGTGGCGACGCGCATCTCAAGGTGATCCTGGAGAACGGCGAGCTGGTCACCTATGACAACATCCGCCGGGCCTCCTGGCTGGCGATGTTGGCCGGGGCCGACTTCATCAAGACCTCGACCGGCAAGGTCGGGGTGAACGCGACGCCCGCCAACACCCTGCTGATGCTGCAGGCCGTGCGGGACTTCCGCGCCGCCACCGGTCGGCAGATCGGGGTGAAGCCGGCGGGCGGCATCCGCACCGCCAAGGACGCCGTGAAGTTCCTGGTGCTGGTGAACGAGACCGCGGGGGCCGACTGGTTGGATCCGGCCTGGTTCAGGTTCGGCGCCTCCAGCCTGCTGAACGATTTGCTGATGCAGCGTCAGAAGCTCAGTACCGGACGGTACTCGGGTCCCGACTATGTGACGGTGGACTGAGGAGCATGACGACCTTCGATTACGCGCCGGCCCCCGAGTCCAGGGCGATCGTGGACATCGCGCCGTCCCACGGCCTCTTCATCGACGGGGAGTTCAGGCCGGCGGCCGACGAGGCGGTCTTCAAGACGGTGTCGCCGGCCAGCGAGGAGGTGCTCTCCGAGGTGGCGCAGGCGGGCGCCGAGGATGTGGACGCGGCGGTGCGGGCGGCCAGGAAGGCGTTTGCCGGCTGGTCGGCGCTGCCGGGTGCCGAGCGCGCCAAGTACCTGTTCCGTATCGCCCGGTTGATCCAGGAGCGGTCGCGCGAGCTGGCGGTGCTCGAGTCGCTGGACAACGGCAAGCCGATCCGGGAGTCGCGGGACGTCGATCTGCCGTTGGTGGCCGCGCACTTCTTCTACTACGCCGGCTGGGCCGACAAGCTGCCGTATGCCGGATTCGGGCCCGTGCCACGCCCGTTGGGGGTGGCCGGGCAGGTGATCCCGTGGAACTTCCCGCTGTTGATGCTGGCCTGGAAGGTCGCTCCGGCGCTGGCCACCGGCAACACCGTGGTGCTCAAGCCGGCCGAGACCACGCCGCTGACCGCGCTGCTGTTCGCCCGCATCTGCCAGCAGGCCGGGCTGCCGCGCGGGGTGGTCAACATCCTGACGGGGGACGGTTCCTCGGGTGCCGAGCTGGTGGCGCATCCGGGCGTGGACAAGGTGGCGTTCACCGGTTCGACCGAGGTGGGCAAGGCGATCGCCCGTTCGGTGGCCGGCAGCGACAAGCGGCTCACCCTCGAACTGGGCGGCAAGGCGGCCAATATCGTCTTCGAGGACGCGGCGCTCGACCAGGCGGTCGAGGGCATCGTCCAGGGCATCTTCTTCAACCAGGGCCATGTGTGCTGCGCCGGTTCGCGGTTGTTGGTGCAGGAGTCGGTCGCCGACGAGGTGTTGGCCGCGCTGAAGGAGCGGATGAGCACCCTGCGGGTGGGCGATCCGTTGGACAAGAACACCGATATCGGGGCCATCAACTCGGCCGAACAGCTGGCGCGGATCAGAGCGTTGGCGGACGCCGGGGCGGCCGAGGGCGCGGAGCGCTGGTCGCCGGAGTGCGAACTGCCGTCCCAGGGCTTCTGGTTCGCGCCGACGGTGTTCACCGGGGTGACCCAGGCGCATCGGATCGCGCGGGAGGAGATCTTCGGCCCCGTGCTCTCGGTGCTGACATTCCGCACCCCGCAGGAGGCGGTGGAGAAGGCGAACAACACGCCGTACGGGCTCTCCGCCGGCATCTGGACGGAGAAGGGTTCGCGCATCCTGTGGATGGCCAACCGGCTGCGGGCGGGCGTGATCTGGTCCAACACGTTCAACAAGTTCGATCCGACCTCGCCGTTCGGCGGCTATCAGGAGTCGGGTTACGGCCGCGAGGGTGGCCGTCACGGTCTGGGGGCCTACCTTGATGTCTGAGTCGCAGTCGGGTCTCAAGCTGCCCGTTCTCAAGACCTACAAGCTGTTTGTCGGGGGCGCGTTCCCCCGATCCGAGAGCGGGCGGGTGTATGAGGTGACCGACGCCAAGGGCGAGTGGCTGGCCAACGCCCCGCTGGCCTCGCGGAAGGACGCCAGGGACGCGGTGGTCGCCGCGCGTAAGGCGTTTCCGCGCTGGTCGGGGGCGACGGCGTACAACAGGGGCCAGGTCCTCTACCGGATCGCGGAGATGGTGCAGGGCCGCCGGGAGCAGTTCCGCGCCGAGGTGGCGCTGAGCGAGGGGCTGTCGAAGTCGAAGGCCACGGCGGCCGTCGACGCGGCGATCGACCGGCTGGTCTGGTACGCGGGCTGGTCCGACAAGGTGGCCCAGATCGCGGGTGGCGCCAACCCGGTGGCCGGCCCGTTCTTCAATCTGTCGACGCCCGAACCGACGGGTGTGGTCGCGGTGTTGGCGCCGCAGGGGTCCTCGTTGCTGGGGCTGGTGTCGGTGTTGGCGCCGGTGCTGACCACGGGCAGTGTGGCCGTGGTGGTCGCCTCGGAGCGCGCGCCGCTGCCGGCGCTGTCGTTCGCCGAGGCGCTGGCCACCTCGGATGTGCCCGGCGGGGTGGTCAACGTGCTCAGCGGGCGGACCGCCGAACTGGGCCGTCCGCTGGCCGCGCACCAGGATGTCAACGCCATCGATCTGACGGGCGCCGACGCGGAGTTGGCGACCGAGTTGGAGGTGCTGGCGGCGGAGAACCTCAAGCGGGTGCGGCGTCCCGACCCGGCGGAGGACTTCGCGGCCGATCCGGGCACCGGGCGGCTGCTGGGCTTCCTGGAGACCAAGACGGTCTGGCACCCCACCGGCGTCTGACCTCCGGGGCCCCTTCGCGGAAACCGCAGATAACACGGAAAACGCAGAAAACGCGGCGGGGGCGCGGGGGTTGGCCGGACCCCCCGGCCGACCGA
>NZ_BBOM01000005.1:542288-1195274 GCF_000974485.1 Streptomyces sp. NBRC 109706
GCCTCCCCCGTGCGCCCCCCGTTCCCCCTCTTCTGTCCCCCCGAGGGACCCCCCGTGGACCCCTCCAGGGGCGCCCCCGCACCCCTCCTATCCCCGTCCCCCCGATTCCCCCCCTGTTTCCCCCATTCCCCCATTCCCCCGTTTCCCCCCGGGATCCCCCGATCCCCGTTCCCCCCCAGCCTTCAGGCGACCAACTCGCCGAAGGACTCCTCCTGGTCCTGGCCGAGGCTGAGCGCCCGGTCCTCGCGCAGCCGGCGCAGGGTGCGCCAGATGCTGCTCTTGACGGTGCCGACGCTGATGTTGAGCGTGTCGGCGATCTCCGGGTCGGTCTGCCCCTCGTAGTACCGCAGCACCAGCATGGTGCGCTGCTGCTCCGGGAGCCGGGCCAGCGCCTGCCAGAGGACCGTGCGCAGCTCGGTGCCGCGCATGGTGTCCTGCTCGCCGGGCGCCTCGGGCAGTTCCTCGGTCGGGTACTCGTTGAGCTTCCGCCGCCGCCAGGCACTGATGTGCAGGTTTGTCATGGTCCGTCGCAGATATCCCCCGACGGCCGCCTTGTCGCTGATCCGGTCCCAGGCACGGTAAGTGGACAGCAGTGCACTCTGAAGCAGGTCCTCTGCCTCGTGCCGGTCGCCCGTCAGGTGGTAGGCGGTGGCGTACAGGGAGGCCCGGCGCTCTCGCACATAGGCGGTGAACTCCGCCTCCGTGCCCCCTTCGCGCCGTGCCTTCCCCGCACATCCCCCCGTAGCGCCCACCGCGGTGAGGTGCGAAGGACGCTGGTGACCGATGCCGCGGCGACCCCCAAGCCGATACGCGGCACCGGACTTCTCCCCGTGCCGGACGGGAACCAACGAGGCGGTCGCGTGCGTGTCATTCACCGTCGTGTCGATGGTGTCCTGCTTGACGCTCATCAGCTCCCCCATCGTGAAGGTCGTCCCTGTCCGTTGCGAAATACCTTGCCGGGCCAGTTTCATGACGGGGTCCCCCAACTGTCACAGCGGTGTCACAGGGGTCGCGGTGGTTCCCTTGTGTTACTGGGGAGTTCGGGCGAACGGCCCGGTCGCGGGCTGTGGGACAAGCCTCAGCGCAGGACGGTCGAACTCCGCCCGCTCCATGGGCCACAATGAGCCACGTGGCTTTCCTGTTGCTGATCGAGGACGACGAGGCGGTACGCACGGCCCTGGAAATGAGCCTGACCCGCCAGGGGCATCGTGTGGTGACCGCGCCAACGGGCGAGGACGGTCTGCGTTCCCTTCGGGAGCAGCGTCCCGACCTGATCGTTTTGGACGTCATGCTGCCCGGAATCGACGGCTTCGAGGTGTGCCGACGTATCCGGCGCACCGATCAGCTGCCGATCATCCTGCTCACCGCGCGCAGTGACGACATCGACGTGGTGGTGGGCCTGGAGTCGGGGGCCGACGACTATGTGGTGAAGCCGGTGCAGGGCCGGGTGCTCGACGCGCGGATCCGGGCCGTGATGCGCCGGGGCGAGCGCGAGTCCAACGACTCGGTGACCTTCGGCTCCCTGGTGATCGACCGCTCGGCGATGACGGTCACCAGGGACGGCGTCGATCTGCAACTCACCCCGACCGAGCTGCGGTTGCTGCTGGAGCTGAGCCGCCGTCCCGGTCAGGCGCTGTCCCGGCAGCAGCTGCTGCGGCTGGTCTGGGAGCACGACTATCTGGGCGACTCCCGGCTGGTGGACGCCTGCGTCCAGCGGCTCCGCGCCAAGGTCGAGGACGTGCCGTCCTCCCCCAAGCTGATCCGCACCGTGCGCGGCGTGGGCTACCGACTGGACGCGCCCTGATGACGGGGACGGCGGAGATCGGCTGATGCGCGAGGCGGCTCCCCCACAGCCCGAGGAACGTGCCGAAGAGCGCGCCGAAGGACGCCCCCCGGGGCGCGCCGAGGGGCGCGTGCGCGGCTGGCTGCGCACGCTGTTGCGGCTCACCAGCCTGCGGCTGCGGCTGGTCACGGTCTTCGCGCTGGTGGCGCTTGTCGCGGCCGTCTCCGTCTCCGGGATCGCCTACTGGCTCAACCGGGACGCCGTGCTCACCCGCGCCCAGGAGTCGGCGCTCGGGGACTTCAGCCAGTCCCTCGGCGACCGCGCCGGCGCGCTCTCCGACGATCCCAGCTGCGACGAGCTGCGGAACATGGCGGCCGAGGTGGCCAACCACACGTTCAACTACCAGGTGGTCCTGGAGGACGACCGGGCGACGGACGACCGGGGCGGCGACGGCGTGGAGTGCCTGGCCGAGTCCGATCCCACGGTGTTCCGGCTGGCCATGGTGCCGACCTCGCTGCGGGAGGCCGTCCGCGAGCGCAGGGACGGCGCCTCGGACGAGGACGCGTACCACCTGTACTGGCAGCGGATCAACATCGACGGGGATCCCTATCTGGTCGGCGGCGCCCAGGTGATCGGCGGCGGCCCGATCGGCTATGTGCTGGCGTCCCTGGAGGCCGAACGCGACGATCTCAAATCGCTGGCGATGTCCCTGGGCGTGGCCACCGGCCTCGCGGTGGTCGGCTCCGTGCTGCTCGCCCAGGGCGCCGCGACCATGGTGCTCCGCCCGGTGCAACGGCTGAGCAACGCGGCCCGCCGGCTGGGCGAGGGCAAGCTGGACACCCGCCTCGAAGTGCGCGGAACGGACGAACTCGCCGAGCTGAGCCGGACGTTCAACGACGCCGCCGCATCGCTTGAGGCCCAGGTGGACGATCTCAGCGAACGGGAGACCGCGAGCCGCAGGTTCGTCGCCGACATGTCGCACGAGCTGCGCACCCCGATGACCGCGATCACCGCGATGACGGAGCTGCTGGAGGACGAGGTCGAGACGCTCGACCCCCGGATCGCGCCCGCCGTGCAGCTGGTGGTCAGCGAGACCAGGCGGCTCAACGACCTGGTGGAGAACCTGATGGAGGTGACCCGCTTCGACGCCGGCACCGCCAAGATGGTGCTCGACGACGTCAACATAGCCGACCAGGTCACCGCCTGTATCGACGCCCGCGCCTGGCTGGACGCGGTGCATCTGGACGCGGACCGGGGCATCATCGCCCGGCTCGACCCCCGCCGGCTCGACGTCATCCTGGCGAACCTGATCGGCAACGCCCTCAAGCACGGCGGCTCCCCGGTGCGGGTCACCGTGCGGGAGGGAATGACGGACCACGGGCGGCAGGTCACCGTCGAGGTGGCCGACCAGGGGCCAGGCATCCCCGAGGAGGTGCTGCCGCACGTCTTCGACCGTTTCTACAAGGCCAGCGCCTCCCGCCCCCGATCGGACGGCAGCGGCCTCGGCCTCTCCATCGCGCTGGAGAACGCGCATCTGCACGGCGGGGACATCACCGTCCACAACGACCCGGCCGGCGGCGCCGTGTTCACCCTGCTGCTGCCCCGCGACTCGGGCCCGCCCCCGGAGGGCGAAGAGGACCCCGACGCCGCCGACGGCCTGATCGGCGACGACGACGGCCTCATCGGGGACGCCGGCAACGCCCGGGCGACGCGGGGCGGTTCGGAGGAGGGCAGGAAGTGAGACGGATACGATCCGGGCGGCTGGCGCTGACCGGCCTGCTGCTGGCGACCACCGCCCTCGGCTGCGGTATCAGGCCGACGGATGTCCCGGTCGACGCCGGTCCCGCGCCGACCCGCGCCTCCTGTGACGCGCCGGCCGGGGAGGAGGACCACACGGAGATCTACCTGGTCTGCGCCCAGCGGCTGACGTTTGTCACCCGCTATCTGCCCAGCACCATGACCGGTGGCCTCGATCGGACCGAGGTGGCCCGCACGCTGCTGCGGGAGATGCAGAACGAGCCGGCGCGCGCGGAGCGGACCGCCGGGTTCAGCAGCTCGGTGCCCGACGATCTGGAGATAGCCGGCCCCGCCGCCGAGGACCCGGCTGGCGTGGTCCGTCTCAGCGAACGCCCCAAGGAACTCCCCGCGTTGGCGCTCGACCAGATCATCTGCACCTTCGCGAAGAGCGAGTTGGGCGACGGCCAGCGGGTGACCCTCGGCGGCCCGCCGGGGCCGCGTTCCGAGAAGCCGCAGACGTACAGCTGCGCCGCCGCCCTGCGCAGCCCCAAGTCCGCGCACGCCACCGGCTGAGCCGATCCGGCCGCCGCCGGATCCCGGGTGGGGCCCAGCTCACAGTGCGCCGGGGGAACCGCCCCTGACGTGCTCGGCGTCCTGTTCTGCGTGCGGCAACATCCTGCGGGCTCAGCCGAGCCGACGCCACCCGCCGAAAGGGGCCCCGCCGAGCCTCCCGGTTCGGCGCGGGACCGACGCGGAAGCGTCCCCGAGGTCTCCCCCGCCCTGCGGGTGGGTGCGCTGGTGTCGCTGCTGGTCTATCTGGCGCTGGCCACCTGGCTGGCGATGCGCTCGCTGACCGTGCTCTGGGTCTCGCCCGGCAACCTGGAACCGCTGGCCACCATCAGGACCGATATCGAACGCGGCCCCGTCGAGGCGGCCAGAACGCTCGGCGCCGGGCTGGTCAGGCTGGCCCCGCTGGGCGCCCTGCTGCCGCTGCTCGGCGCCCACCTCGGCGGCGGCCGGCTCGGCTCGCTGGCCCGCACGGCGTTCACCGGCGCGATGGTCTCGCTGACGCTCGAATGCGGCCAGACCCTGGCGCCCAGCCGGGTGTTCGACATCGACTCGGTGCTGCTGAACACGTTGGGCGTCGCGCTGGCCCACCAGCTCTGCTACGGACTGCTGCGCCGGTTCGCCACCACCGGGCCGCCGCCCCAGCCACCGCCGTCCGCCTCCCCGCCGGAGCCGCCGGCGCGTCCGCCGGCGCACGCCTCCCCGCCCGAGCCAGGTCATGAGCCGCCGGCCCCGCGCACCCCGCACGTCCGGCCGTCGCCACGGATTCCGCCGGCGCCACCCGCACCGCCGACGCCGCCGGTGCAGGCGCGGATGGCCAGCTGGTACTGAACGCGGGCACGGCGAAGGGCCGTACTCCACGGGGGGCTTGGGAGTACGGCCCTGGCGCTGCGGCGTGGCCCGGTCGGTCAGCCCAGGGCGCCCAGCGCGCCGGTGACCGCGCCGGCGGCACCGTTGACCTGGGACAGACCCGCCGCGCCGGTCACCGTGTCCAACGCGCCGGGGGCCAGCCCGCCCAGCAGCTCACCGGCGGCCGGCTTGCTGGCGGTGTGGCTCAGGGTCTCGGTGGCGCTGCCCAGCGTGCCGGTCACGGCGTCGTTGGTCAGCAGTTCGGTGCCGCCCCTGACGACATCGCCTTCCACCTGGGTGACCGCGTCCTCGACGGGGACGGAGCTGGCGACCTGGCCCGTGGCGTGGGCCAGGCCCTCGTTGACGCTCATGGCGGAGGCGGAACCGGCGGCGGAGGCGGCGAAGGCGGCACCGAGCGCGGCCACACCGAGGGTCTTGGCAGTTGCGTGCTTCATCAGTAGGACTTCCTTGGGTGTGTTGTGAGCGGCGAGCCCGAAGGTAGTCAGGTGAAACCCATTGTCGCAATGAATCGAAAAGTGTGCCGCCACTCGAAACTCACCCACCCGGGCGAGCGCGCGCCCTCTCGCCGCCCGCCCCTCGGGATGGACAACACCCCAGCTCAGAGGGGTGATTCAGGCTTTCCATGGAACAGCCATGCGGAACGCAGCGCCGCATATCCGGGCTTGATCACGTCATTGATCATGGCCAGACGTTCATCGAAAGGAATGAACGCGGATTTCATCGCATTGACCGTGAACCACTGGAGGTCGTCCAGCGTATAGCCGAACGCCTCTACCAGATGGGTGAATTCACGACTCAGGCTGGTGCCGCTCATCAGTCGGTTGTCGGTGTTGACGGTGGCGCGGAAGCTGAGCCGACGGAGCAGACCGATGGGATGCTCGGCATACGAACTGGCCGCGCCGGTCTGGAGGTTGGAGGTCGGGCACAACTCCAGCGGAATCCGCTTGTCCCGGACATATGCCGCCAACCGCCCCAACGAGACCCGACCGTCCTCGGCCACCTCGATATCGTCGATGATCCGCACCCCGTGCCCGAGGCGGTCGGCTCCGCACCACTGGAGCGCCTGCCAGATCGACGGCAGTCCGAACGCCTCGCCGGCATGGATGGTGAAGTGGTTGTTCTCCCGCTTCAGGAACTCGAAGGCGTCCAGATGGCGGGTGGGCGGGAACCCGGCCTCGGCCCCCGCGATATCGAAGCCCACCACGCCCGACTCCCGGTAGTCGTTGGCGAGTTCGGCGATCTCCAACGAGCGGGCGGCGTGCCGCATGGCGGTCAGCAGCGCGCCCACCCGGATCCGCGCACCGGTGGCGGCGGCGCGCCGCTCCCCCTCGCGGAACCCCTCGTTGACCGCCTCCACCACCTCGACCAGGGAGAGCCCGGCCGTCAGATGCTGCTCGGGCGCATAGCGGATCTCGGCGTACACCACCCCGTCGGCAGCCAGGTCCTCGACACACTCGGCGGCCACCCGCCGCAGCGCGGCGGCGTCCTGCATCACGGCGGTGGTGTGCGCGAACGTCTCCAGGTACCGCTCCAGCGAACCGGAGTTGGCGGCGGCGAGAAACCACTCCCCCAACGCGGCGGGATCCTCCGTCGGCAGCCCCGAGTAGCCCTGCGCATGGGCGAGTTCGACGATGGTGGCCGGCCGCAGCCCACCATCGAGATGGTCATGGAGCAGCACCTTCGGGGCACGCAGGATCTGCTCTTCGGTCGGCGTCGTCGTCTCATGCGAAGTCACGTCAGCACTGTACTTCCTACGCGCGTAGACGTCCCCTCACGCCGGGGTGGCGTTCCCTCACGCCGGGGGGGCGTCCACCGGGCGGGGCCGGGGCCCCGGCGGGGCCCGGCGCCGCCCGCGGGCCCGTCCTTCGGCCGCCAAGGTGGGTCCGGACCGCCGTTCGCGGGCCGCGTGGTCCGGGGTCGGGCCGCCGGGCCCGGGCGGCAAGCCAACGGCCCGAGCGGATCCGCCAGGCCGGGCGCGCTGGTCTACAACGCAAGCCGTGCGGCCAAGCGGTCCGGGGGCGTGAGCAGTCGGGCCAAGTAGGCCCGGAGCGTGCGTAGTTGGCCCGAGCGGTCGGGGCCGCCAGGCCCAGGGCGCAGGTCCGCGACGCGAGCGGGCCCGGGCCGTCTGGCCAGGGGCGCAGGCCGGCAACCAAGCAGGCACGGGCAGCGAGGCCCGGTGCTCTGGTCTGCGGCGCAAGCGGGCCCGGGCCGCCAGGCCCGGAACCCGAGCAGGCACCGGCCGTCAGGCCAGGGGCGCAGGCCGTCGGCCGGGCGGGTACGGGCCGCCAGACCCGGGGCGCTGGCCTGCGGCGCCAGCCATCTGGCCAAGCAGGCACGGGGCGCAGGCCGTCCGGCCGAGTGGGGTCGCCAGGTCCGGAGGCGTACGCAGTCGGACCAAGTGGGCCCGGGGCGTAAGCAGTTGGCCCGAGCGGTCCGGGCCGCCAGGCACGGGACACAAGCCGTCCGGCCAAGCGGGCACGGGCCGCCAGGCCCGAGGCGCGAGGCCGGCAACCCAACCGGGTCCGGGCCGTCAGGCCCGGGACACAAGCCGTCCGGCGGCGCCGGCACGGGCCGCCAGGTCCGGGGCGCAGGCCGTCCGGCCGAGTGGGATCGCCAGGTCCGGAGGCGCGCGCAGTCGGACCAAGTAGGCCCGGGGCGTAAGCAGTTGGCCCGAGCGGTCCGGGCCGCCAGGCACGGGACACAAGCCGTCCGGCCAAGCGGGCACGGGCCGCCAGGCCCGAGGCGCGAGGCCGGCAACCCAACCGGGTCCGGGCCGTCAGGCCCGGGACACAAGCCGTCCGGCGGCGCCGGCACGGGCCGCCAGGTCCGGGGCGCAGGCCGTCCGGCCGAGTGGGGTCGCCAGGTCCGGAGGCCCCAGGCCGGCAACCCAACCGGGTCCGGGCCGTCAGGCCCGGGACACAAGCCGTCCGGCCGTGCCGGCGCGGGCCGCCAGGCCCGAGGCGCAGGCCGTCCGGCCGTGCCGGCGCGGGGTGCCAGGTCTGGGGCGGAACCCGTCCGGCCATGCGGGCGCGGGCCGTCAGGCCCGGGGGGCGAGGCCGCAAGCCATGCGGGCGTGGGCCGGCGGCCCGGGCACGTCTGGAGGGCTAGGGGGTGGGCGGGCGGTTGGGGGTGGTGTCGGTGGTGAGGGTGAAGATGTCGGGGCGGGCGTAGTGGCCGACGGCGTCGAAGTCGAGGCTTTGGCGGATGATCTCCTGGCGGTCGACGTCGGCGTAGAGCAGTCCCTCCTCGTCGTAGAGGGGGCCGGCGACGAGTTGGCCGGTGGGGGAGATCACCGCCGAGCCGCCGCGCATCAGGATGTCGTCCGGCTCGGTGCCGAACTGCGCCGCGTAGTCGTCCGGGTAGTCGGAGCGGCGCATCACCTGGCAGGTGGTGAGCACCCAGCAGCGTCCCTCCAGGGCGACATGGTGCATGGTGTGCAGCCAGCTCTCCCGGTCGTCGGCGGTCGGGGCGCAGTAGATCTCCACGCCCCGCGCGTACATCGCGGCGCGCAGCAGCGGCATGTAGTTCTCCCAGCAGATGACGCTGCCCACCTTGCCGGCCGGGGAGTCGACGACGGGGAGGGTGGAGCCGTCGCCGAGGCCCCAGATCAGTCGTTCGGAGCCGGTGGGCATCACCTTGCGGTGGTGGCCGGCGAGTTCGCCGTGCTGGTCGATCATGGCGACGGTGCAGTAGAGGGTGCGTCCGGCGCGTTCGATCATTCCCATGACGACGAAGATCCCGTGTTCCCTGGCGGCGTCGCCGACGAGGGCCAGTTCCGGGCCTTCGAGTTCGACGGCGGCGTTCCAGGAGCGCAGGTACTCGTCGCGGCCCTCCTCGGTGCGGCGGCCGACGGGGCTGCCGAAGGTGAGGCCCTTCGGGTAGGTGCCGAGGAACGCCTCGGGGAAGACGATCAGTTCGGCGCCGTTGGCGGCTGCCTCGGCGATCACGGCGACCGCCTTCTCCACGGTGGCCGGCGTGTCGAAGGCGACGGCTCCGTACTGGGCGAGGGCGATCCTGGTCATGGTTGCGGCTCCAGTCATTCGGCTCAGGGGGTGGGCGGTGCGAGTTGGGCGGCCAGCGAGGTGAGCTGGCCCAGCAGCCAGCGCACCCGTGGGTCCTCGGCGCTGCTGCGGTGCCACAGCGCGGAGACGGTGAACTGCGGCAGGTCGATGGGGGGTTCGCAGACCTCAAGGCCGTGCCGGGTGGCGAAGACCTCGGCGGCGTGGCGCGGCATGGTGGCGACGGCCGGGGTGCTGGCGAGGAGCAGCGGGACCATCGCGAAGTGGGCGGTGGAGGCGATCCGGTGCCGGGTCTGGTCGTCGGCTTCGAGGACGTCGTCGACGATGCCCCTGGTGCCGTCCGCGCTGATCATCAGGTGGGGGAGGGCGACATACTCGGCGCGCGTCAACGGGCCCGTCCGTTCGAGGGCGCGCGGGTCGTAGAGGACGGCGTAGCGGGACGAGAAGAGGGTGCGGCTGTGGATCTCCGGGCCCCAGGCCGCGGCGGCCGAGACGCCGACCTCGACCTGGCCCGACTCCAGAAGTCCGCCGACGGTCATCCGGTTGGCCTGGAGGCAGAAGACCGAGGATTCGGGCGAGGCGGCGGTGACCTGGGCGATGAGTCCCGGCAGCAGCAGCGCCTCCAGATCGTCGGACATGCCGAGGCGGAAGACGGCGCCGCTGCCGGCGGGGTCGAATCCCGGTTCGCCGGCGATGGCGATCTTGAGGCTGTCGAGACCGCGCCGGACGGGCACCTGGAGGCGGCGGGCCCTGGCCGTGGGGGTCATGCCGCCGGGGGCGCGGACGAACAGCGGATCGTCGAAGAGCTTCCGCAGCCGGCCGAGGGCGGCCGAGACGGCGGCCTGGCTCATGTGCAGCTGCTCGGCGGTGCGGGTGACGTTCCGCTCGCGCATCAGCACGGCGAAGACGACCAGCAGGTTGAGGTCGTATCCGCGCAGGTCGATGACCGGATCGTCGGACGGTCCACCGGGGTGGCCGGGAGACGTGGGGGACGTGGGGGACATAGCCATGGGTGCCTCTAGGTCACGGCCAGCAGGGTCGGGGCATGGGACAGGATGCCCGTCGCGGGATGGCAGTTGACGTACTCGAAAGCGGCGGTGCGGGGCAGTACGAACACCTCGTGCCAGGTGACCACGGTGCGCGCCTCGCCGTACTGCCGGTTCCTGGCGATGGCGTGTTCGTAGATCGCGGCGTGGGTGGCGTGTCCGGCGGCCCAGCCCTCCAGGGCGGCCAGGCTGTGGAAGTGGCCGAGCACGGAGGTCTCGCGCAGCGGCTCCAGGGTGTCGCGGTCCAGGCTGGTCATGACGCGCAGCGCCAGGGTGCCCTCGGTGTCGGCGGCCTGGCGGAGGTGGTCCATGCCGGCCATCAGCTTGGGTTGGAGGGCCTGTTCGTAGTCGGCCAGTTGCTCGCCCTCGGCGCGCTGCCAGTACTGGCCGGAGCGGATGACGGCGGTGTTGTGGCCGCATTCGGCGCGCAGCCGACGCCCCCTGGGGTCGGGGGGCGGGGTGCGGCGGCGGTGCGGGCCGGCCGGTTCCAGCGGGTCGATCGCGGAGAGCGGCATCCGGTCGCGGGCGGCGCCGAAGTAGCCGTTGTAGGTCATCGACACCATGCGGGTGCCGGCGCAGGCGGCCATGCCGAAGTCGCGGCGCGGATCGGAGTAGATGGTCTCGGCGCGTTCCGGCGGCACCTGGACGATCTCGTGCCAGGCGCCGTGGTCGATCGTCGCCGGGTCGAGCCCCTGGTACCAGCCGGGGAGCGGGGCGGTGGCCAGCCAGCGGGCGTGGGCGGTGGAGTCCTTCCAGTAGGCGAGGTGCACCAGGTTGTGGGCGCCGGCCTCGTCGGTGTGGCTCAGCAGTTCCCAGGCTTCGGGGGCGTCCGCCGCCGCGCCACCCCGGTGGGTGGCGCGGACGGCGGCCAGGAACTCCCGTACGGCGGGGGCCCGTTGGCCCTCGGTGCCGTCGGTCTGGACGGCGAGGTAGTCGCTGGTGAGCAGCGAGGTGGGGGCGTCGAAGCCGAGCGTCCAGCGCGGGGCGCGCGGTCGGTGGCCCTCGGGGCGGCGTTCGGGGATGGTCCTGGGGTAGTCGGGGGTCCAGCTCACCGTGGGGTCGTCTCCCTGTCGTCGGGGCTCGGGGCGCGGTCCGTCCCGGGCCCACCGTTCACGCTGCCGGTCCCGTGCACGCTGACCGTCCCGTTCGGCCCGACCTGCGTGCGGCCGCGGAACGGGGAGGTGACGGAGCCGAGGTCGATGCCCCTGGTCTCGCGGACGATCAGGCCGCCGACGATGGCCAGGGAGGAGAGCAGTCCGACCCAGATCCAGAACACCCAGGCGACGCCGTGGTCGTCGAACCAGGTCATCAGGTAGGGGGCGGTGCCGCCGAAGAGGGCGACGGAGACGGAGGTGGCGACGGCGACGCCGGCGGCCCTGGTGTGGGTGGGGAACAGCTCGGAGATGAACGCGGGGTACATGGCGGCGCCCATCGCCCAGACGGACATGCCCACGGCCTGGGCCACGAACAGCGTCCAGGGGGCGTCGCTGATCAGCAGGGAGAGCGGGTAGTAGAGGGCGATGGCGGCGATTCCCATCGCGATGATCATCGGCCGGCGGCCGACCCGGTCCGAGAGGTTGCCCCACAGCACCAGCATGCCGAGGGCGACGGCCTGCGCCAACAGGCTGGCGGTGAAGGCGCTCTGCGGGTCCATGTCGCGCTGCGAGATGGCGAACGAGGAGGCGAAGGTGGCCCACACGTAGTAGGCGCAGTTGTGGCCGCAGGCCAGCAGGATCACCAGCAGGCCGATCCTGACCGCCTGGCTCCTGGGCAGGGTGGGCTTGGCGGCGGGCTTCTCCTTCCCGGCCGGCTTCTCGTTCTCGTTGAAGTGGCTGGTCTCCTCGGCGGTGCGGCGCAGCCACAGCACCAGGACGCCGAGCAGGGCGCCGAAGATGAAGGCGCCGCGCCAGCCGTAGTCCTGGGTGCCGTCGTCGCCGAAGAAGGTGGTACAGAACCAGCCGAGCGAGGTGGCCAGCATCACGCCGAGGGTGACGGCGAAGAACACCGAGCTGGACCAGAGGCCACGGCGCTTGGGCGGGGCGATCTCCGAGACATAGGTGTAGGAGACGCCGGACTCGCCGCCGTGGGCGAGGCCCTGGGCCAGCCGCGCGAGCAGCAGGACCACGGAGGCCCAGACACCTATCTGGTCGTAGCCGGGGATCAGGGCGATCACCAGGCTGGACACCGACATGATCGTGATGGTGACGACGAGGACGACCTTGCGTCCCCTGCGGTCGGCGAGCCGGCCGAAGACGAGGCCGCCCAGCGGTCGGGCGAGGAATCCGACGGCGAAGACGGCGAGGGTGGAGAGCAGCGCCGAGGAGGGGTTGGACTTGTCGAAGAAGTGGGCGGCTATATAGGTGGAGAAGATCGAGTAGAGCGTCCAGTCGAACCACTCCAGGACATTGCCGGCCACGGCCGCGCGCAACGAACTGAGCTGCCCCTGACGGGCGACGACCGACGAAGGGGACGGGGATTCGGACACGCTGGCCTCCAGGACCACCACCGCCGGGGGGGCGGCGACGGCACACTCACGGGCGTCACGAGGACACGGGGACACATGGGCCACGGTCGCTTTCGGGGGAACGGTGCGACCGGTGAGCAACGAACGTACGTGTGTGTCCGTGTTCAGGAAAACAAATACTGAATATGACGAATATCGATGCGGTGAATATCACACCAAAGGGCCGGGATTCGGGCGGGATTCGGGTGGGTTCAGCCCGTGGTGAGACGGCCCCTGCGGCCGAGCAGAAAGCGGCGGAAGGCCGTGACCGGCGGCGTTTCCGGGCGGGCCGCCATCCAGGCGACGCCGATCTCCCGGATGGCGCGCGGCGCGGTGACGGTGAGGTCGTGGACGCCCGGGCGGGGCAGGGTCGCCGGCGGCAGCAGCGCGACGCCGAGCCCGGCGGCGACCAGCCCGCGCAGCGTCTCCGGCTCCTCGCCCTCGAAGGCGATGCGCGGCCGGAAGCCGGCCTGTTCGCAGAGCGTGTCGGTGAGCCGGCGCAGCCCGTAGCCGGGCTCCAGGGTGACAAAGGACTCGTCGGCCATCTCGGCCAGCCGCACCCGGCGGCGGCCGGCGAGGCGGTGGTCGGCCGGCACCACCAGATAGAGCCGCTGTTCGTCGAGGCGGCGGGTGACCAGATCGGGCGCGTCGGGAACGGGCGAGGTGAGGCAGAGGTCCAGCTCGCCGGCCCGCATCCGTTCGATCATGTCCTCGCCATAGCTCTGCACCAGCACGAACCGCACCCGGGGGTGGTCCTGGCGGAAGGCGCGGATCAGCGCCGGCATGGTCTCGGGGCCCATGGTGTGCAGAAAGCCGAAGGCGACCTTGCCGAGGGTCGGGTCGGCGTCCGCGCGGACCTCCTCGGCGGCCCGGCTGACCTCGGCGAGGGCGCGTTCCACGGAACGGGCGAAGGCGCGGCCCAGGGGGGTGAGGGAGACGGTGCGGCCGTGTCGGGCCAGCAGCCGCACACCGAGATCGTCCTCAAGGCGGGCGATGGCCCGGCTCAACGTCGGCTGTGGGATGCCGAGTTCACGGGCGGCCTGGGTGATGTGCTCATGGCGCGCGACGCCGGCGAACTGGGCCAGCCGGGGGGTGAGCAGCGCCGCCCAGGAGTCGCGCTCGATGTCCGACGCGGGCAGGACGCCTGTTTCTGAAATGTCTTCTCCGTTGCCGAACGATGACATGGTGCCCCCTGTGCTGGGTTGATGCGTATACGCATCAATAGTGGCAGCTTCGCGTATTGGACGTAATAAAACGGCCGCCGTAGGTTCGTCGCATGCCCACCGTCGATACGAGGGCTCCCGCCACCGTGGGAGCCCCAACGCCGCCGTTTCGTCACCCCTTCCGCAAACGGATCAATCTGGCGCTTTTCGCCATCGGCATGGCGACCTTCGCGATGCTGTTCTCCACCCAGGCGCTGCTCCCGGACATCGCCGCGGACTTCGCGGTCTCGCCCGACCGGGCCAGCTGGACGGTTTCGGCCACCACCATCGGCCTCGCCGTCGCGGTGCTTCCGCTGAGCACGCTCTCCGAACGGTTCGGCCGCACCCGGCTGATGACCGTCTCGGTCGCGGTCGCGGCCGGCCTCGCGCTGCTGCTGCCGCTGGCACCCGACCTGTCCTCGTTGATCGCGCTGCGCGCCCTGCAGGGCGCGGCGTTGGCCGGCATTCCGGCCTCGGCGGTGGCCTATCTCTCGGAGGAGTTGGACGCGCGGGCCACGGCGGGCGCGATCGGTCTCTTCATCGCCGGGAACAGCGTGGGCGGCATGTCGGGGCGGGTGCTCACCGGCTGGGTCGCCGAGGCCGCCGGCTGGCGGGCGGCGCTGGCCGCGGTCGCGGTGCTGGCGCTGGTCGCCGCGCTGCTGTTCCGGGCGCTGCTGCCCGCCTCGCGGTTCTTCACCCCGGTGTCGCTGCGCCCGAGGGCGGTGCTGCGCACGGTCGGCGACCATCTGGCCAAGCCACTGCTGCTGCGGCTCTACGCGATCGGCGCGCTGCTGATGGCGGCGTTCAGCGCGGTGTACACGGTGATCGGGTTCCGGCTGGTGGAGGCCCCGTTCGGGCTGTCGGCCGGCCTCGCCGGATCGGTCTTCGTGATCTATCTGGTGGGCACCGGTTCGTCGGCGCTCTCCGGGCCGATGCTGAACCGGCTGGGTCGGCGCGGCGCGCTCTATGCGGCGATCGGCACCGCCGTGGCCGGGCTGCTGTTGACGCTGACCGCGCAACTGGCCCTGGTGCTGCTGGGGTTGGTGCTGATCACCGGCGGCTTCTTCTTCGGCCACGCGATTGCCTCCGGCTCGGTGAGCCGGGTCGTCACCCAGGGCAGGGCGCATGCGTCGGCGCTCTACCAGGTGGCCTACTACCTGGGCGCGAGCCTGGGCGGCACGGCGGGCGCGGTGGTCTACCACCGGGCGGACTGGTCCGGTCTGGTGCTCTTCTCGCTGACGGCGCTGCTGGTCACCGGGGCGATCACGCTCTATGCCACGGCGCGCGCCCGGGTGGCGCCGGTGACCGGCCTGGCGGCCTGACGGGCGGCGCGTAGGGTGGGCGGATTCGCGTGCGCCCACCGCCGTGGCGCGGGTCGTGGCGCGGGAGGGAGTGCGTCGTTCCGTGACCGACCAGCCGCGGGGGCCCGACCGGCCGCCGGCCCGGGTCCGTATCCTCGCCTCGGCCGAAGAGCTGATGCGCACCGTCGGCCTGGCCCGCACCACGACCCGGCTGATCGCCCGGCACGCCGGCTGTTCGGAGGCGGCGCTCTACAAGCACTATGCGGGCAAGGAGGAGATCTTCCTCCTGGTGCTGCGGGAGCGGCTGCCCCGACTCGGCCCGCTGCTGGCCGAGTTGACGGACGATCCGGGGGAACGTGAGCCGGCCGCCTATCTGGCGGAGATCGTCGAGGTGGCGGTGCGGTTCTACGAGTCGAGCATCGCCATCGCCGCCTCGCTCTTCTCCGAGCCCGAGCTGTTGCGTCAGCATCGGGACGGACTCGCGGCGCTGGGCGACGCGGGGCCCGGCACGCCGCTGCGGGCGTTGGCCGGCTATCTGGCGGGCGAGCGGTCCCGGGGGCGGATCGCCGCCGACGCCGATCCCGAGGCGGCCGCCGCCCTGCTGTTGGGGGCGTGTTTCCAGCGGGCCTTCCTCGGCCGGTTCTGGGATCGCGAACCGGAGCCGCCGCTGGCGGAGTTCGCCGAACGGCTGGCGGCCACTCTGCTGAACGGCGTCACGCGCGGCGACACGCGGTAGCCGGCGCCCCGGGCTTACCCGCGCGGGCAACTACCTTGGGCGGTCCGGCTCTTCGTCGGGCGCGGACGCGCGCCACGACGAGGAACGCGTTCCGGACGACTTCCAGACGACTTCAGCGCGATTTCAAGGCAACGACAGGGAGGCAGGCCCATGCGGGTTCTGGTCACCGGCGCCACCGGGTTCATCGGGGGTTCGATCGCCGTCCGGCTGCGCGCGGCGGGGCACCGGGTCTGCGGCCTGACCCGCACCCCGGCCAAGGCCGAACGGCTGGCCGCCCTGGGCGTGGAGCCCGTGGTGGGCGGCCTCGACGACGCCGAGGTGCTGACCGACCGGGCCAGGGAGGCGGACGCGGTGGTCAACGCGGCGGACAGCGACCACAGGGGCGCCGTCGAAACGCTGATCGCGGCGCTGGCCGGCACCGGCAAGCCGCTGCTGCACACCAGCGGTTCCAGCGTGGTGGGCGACGGCGCCCGGGGGGAGACCGCGTCGTCGACGGTGTACGGCGAGGAGATCCTGGCGCCTGGCTCGTCCTGGCGCCCCGAGCCGGACAAGGCGCCCCGGGTGGCCATCGACCGGCTGGTGCTGGACTCCGCGTCGGCGGGGGTGCGCGGCGTGGTGCTCTGCAACACCCTGATCTACGGCAACGGACTCGGGCTGGCCAGGGACAGCGTGCAGATCCCGGCGCTGGTGCGGCAGGCCAGAGAGAGCGGGGTGGTCCGCCATGTCGGCGCCGGCCGCAACATCTGGTCCAACGTCCATGTGGCGGATGTCGCCGACCTCTATGTGTTGGCGCTGGAGAACGCGCCGGCCGGCACGTTCCACTTCGTGGAGTCGGGCGAGGCGGCGTTTCTGGAGGTGACCACCGCCCTGGCCCGGGCGCTGGACCTGGCGGGCCCCGAGGACTGGGACATCGAGTCGGCCGTCGCGGCCTGGGGTTACGAACCGGCGGTCTACGCCCTGGGCTCCAACAGCCGGGTGCGCGGCACCGCCGAACGGACCCTCGGCTGGACGCCCCGCCACCGTTCGGTCGTCGACTGGATCGACGCCGAGGTGGGGCACGCGTAGGTCCCCTTCACCGACCCCTTCGCCGTCCCTCTCCGCCGACCCCCTTTACCGATCTGTATAGCCGACCGTCTATCCTGGCCCGGTTATACAGATCGGTATATTTTTGCGGAGGTGCCGGCGATGGATGTACCCGAGACCATGCGTGCGATGCGGATCAGCGGGCACGGCGGGCCCGAGGTCCTTGAGCCGGCCGAGGTGGCCGTGCCGACGCCGGCGGCGGGCGAGGTGCTGGTCCGGGTCGGCGCGGTGGCGTTGAACAACACCGACCTGTGGACCAGGGAGGGCGCCTACGGCCGGCCGGGAGACCCGGCGGCGCTGTCCGGCTGGCGCGGACCGATCGACTTCCCCCGTGTCCAGGGCGCCGATGTGGCCGGCCGGGTGGTGGCCGTCGGACCCGGTGGGGACGAGGGGCTGGTCGGCCGCCGGGTGGTCGTCGACCCGGCGATCTACGACGGCGAGGGCCCGGACGCCAACCCGGTGGGCCTGATGGGCAGCGAACGCGACGGCGGCTACGCCGAGTTCGTCACCGCACCGGCGGCACGGGTGCACGATATGACGGACTCCCCGCTCACGGACGATCAGCTCGCGGCACTACCGGTCGCTTATGGCACCGCGCTTGGCATGATCGAACGAGGTGGGCTGCGGGAGGGTGAGACCGCGCTGGTCTCCGGAGCGTCCGGCGGGGTCGGCCTCGCGCTGGTACAGATCGCCCGTGCGCGCGGCGCCCGGGTGCTCGCCATCAGCAGCGGGTCCAAGAGCGAGGCGGTGCGCGAGGCGGGCGCGCACGAGGTCGTCGACCGCGCGGCTGGCACCCTCGCGCGGCTCGGCGCCGTCGCCCCCGACGGGATCGACGTCGCCCTCGATGTCGTCGCCGGCGAGCTGCTGAGCGACGGGCTGCCGCTGCTGCGCGAGGGCGGCCGCTGGGTCGTCGCCGGCGCGCTCGGCGGATACGAGGTGACGTTCGACGTGCGGCGGCTCTATCTGCACAACACGCGGGTGATCGGCTCGACGATGCATACGCCCGGGCACTTCGACCTGCTGATGGAACTGGCCCGCCGGGCCGCCGTCCGGCCCGTGATCGCCGCCGCGTTCCCCCTGCGCGAGGCCGCCCGGGCGCAGCGGGAGCTGGCCCGCAGGGACCATGTGGGGAAGATCGTCCTGCACCCCTGAGCCGCACGTCGCCGGCACATCGCCGCCGTCAGGTCGACGAGCCCTGGGTGCTCTGGGCCTGAGACTGCGCCTGGGACTGGGTCTGGCTCCTGGTCTGTGGCCGCCTCGGGCCCGGCGGCTGCTGCGGCTGCTGGGGTTGCTGTGGCTGCTGTGGCTGCGGCTGCTGCGGGACCTGCTGTTGGCCCGGCTGCTGGCCCGGCTGCTGGCCCGCGCCGGCGTTCTGCTGTTGCAGTCCCTGCTGGTAGGCGTCGTACTCGGGGCGCTTGTCCGCCGCCAGCGGCCACTGCCGGTTGCCCCGGTAGCTGGGGCCGATGGACCCGATATAGGTGCCGTATCTGACGGTGTTCTCCTGCTCCAGCAGCCGGGCCTCGCCATAGGTGCGGCTGCCCGGCAGGACCTCCATGTAGTCGCCGTTGGCCGGGACGAACCGGTCGTAGTTCGCCGCGTGCCGCACCTGCGTCGACACGGCGGTCGAAGTGCCGCCGTACATGCCCGAGTAGTAGATGTTGTGGTCCCTGTCCCGCAGCAGGTAGTTGTAGTGGCCCGGCTGGCTCAGCTCGCTCTGCCGGTCCACCGTGAGGGAGTAGGGGGCGAGGCCCAGCGGGTCGGCCCAGATGTGCGGGTTGTGCGGATAGCCGTACGGGTTGGGCGCCGGGGCCAGGCCGAGCGGATCCTGGGTGGCGTAGCGGGCGGTCGCCGGGTCGTAGTGCCGGTGGAGGTTGTAGTGCCAGCCGGACTCCTCGTCCGCGTACTGCCCGGGGAAGCGAAGCGGCGTGCTGGTGACGCTCTCCGGCGCCTCCGTCGTCGCCCCCCAGAGGGCGGCCCTGCCCTCCCAGGCGATCTCGCCGGCGGCGCCGACCAGATGCGTCGGGGTGCCGACCAGATCGGTGACGATCGCATGGAACCGCTCGTCCGCCCCGGCCCGGGCGCCGGCGCGTTCGGTCTGGGCGATGGGGTGGCGGCCCCGGTAGTCCCAGGTCAGCGTCGTGGGGGCGGCGGGCACCCGATCGTCGGCCCCGGCCTGGGCGGACTGCTCCACCAGGGAGTGCAGGCACCAGGTGAACTCGATCCGCTCGGCCACCGTGACGCCGTCGGCGGCCAGCCGTTCCTTGGCCGTCCGCCGGCCGAACGGGTCGTACCAGTACCGCCAGACCGTGCCGTCCGCCGAGGTGACGGACGTCAGCCGGTCCTCCGCGTCCCAGGTGTAGCGCCAGGTGTCGGGGCCGCGCGAGAGGTGCTTGCGCTGGCGGAGGACGACCCGGCCCGCCGCGTCGTGCTCGTAGCGGAACGCGCCGGCGCGGGTGAGGCGGGTGCCGCTGTAGACGCGTTCGCCGGCGGCGTCCGCGTCCTGACCGGGCGCGCCCCAGTGCGCGGCGGTCTGGTTGCCGCCGGCGTCATAGGCGTAGCGCTCCGCCCCGTCGGGGGCCTGGACGGCGGTGACCCGGCCGAGGGGGTCGAGGGTGTAGTGGGTGGTGCCGGCCGGATCGGTGCGGGAGGTGAGGCAGCCGTCGGGCGAATAGCCGTAACTCCGCCGGTGCACGGTCCGTTGGGCCTGCGCTGGGCCGCCCGTGACGGTCTGGCCGGTGAGCCGGTCGCTCGGGTCCCAGCTGTGCGTGAGCGTCAACGAACCGTCGAAGCGGCGCCCGGTCTCCCGGCCCAGGGCGTCATGGGTGAAGGCGACGGTGCGCCCGCCGGTGACCAACCGGCTGGGCTGGCCGAGCGCGTCGTAGGACCAGCTGCTGAGATGGCCACCGGGGGTGGTGCGGGAGCGGAAGCGGCCCGCCGCGTCATAGCCGAGGGTGAGGGTGCGGCCGTTGACCGTCTCGCTGACGAGATTGCCCAACGGATCGAAGGCGCGGGCCAGTTCGACGCCGGGGGAGGTGGCACGGGTCACCCGGCCCAGCGCGTCGAGGGTGTAGCCGGTGGCGCGGCCGGCGTCGTCCGTCCAGCCGATCAGCTCGCCGCGCGCGTCCCGGCGGTAACGGACCGTCTGTCCCGCGGCGTTGGTGCGGCTGGCGACACGGCCCGCCGCGTCACGGGTATAGCGGGTGGTGCGGCCGTCGTAGTCCGTCTCGGCGAGCAGCCGGCCCGCCGCGTCGTAGGCGTACCGCCACGAGCGGCCCTCGGGGTCGGTGACCTCGGTGAGGTTCAGCTCGGTGTCCCGGGTGAACGTGTAACGGACGCCGTCCGGGCCGGTCCGCGACGTCGGCAGGTCGAACGGGCCATAGCTGTAACGGAACCCGTGGCCGGCGGCGGAGCGGTGGCAGAGCAGGTTCCCCTCGGCGTCCCACTCCCAGGTCTCCCGCTGCCCCGACGGGTCGGTGCGGCCGAGCGGCCTGCCCTCGACGGTCCACTCGAACCTGGTCTCGCCGCCGAGCGGATCGACGATCCTGACCGGCCGGCCGAACGCGTCCCGGTGGAACCGGGTGACCTCGCCCGGCGGGCCGGTCACGGCGATCGGCAGCCCGGCGCGGTCCGTCTCGATACGCGTCGTCTGCCCGGTCGGGTCGGTGACGGAGACCAGCGCGCCGCGCCCGTCGTAGCCGAACCGGGTGCGGTTGCCGAGCGGATCGAGCAGCGCAACGCGGTTGCCGTTCGCGTCATGGGCCTGCTGCCAGCGGGACCCGTCGGCCGCCACCACGGTCTCCGGCAGGCCGAGTTCGTTCAGCTCGACGCGCGGGCCGGCGCCGTCGGGCGGCACGGTCCCGACCAGCCGGCCGGCCTCGTCATAGCCGTGTCGGGTGGTGTGGCCGAGCGGGTCGGTGACCGCGAGCAGCCGGTCGTAGCGGTTCCAGTCGCGGACCGTGGTGTTGCCCAACGCGTCCGTCTCGGCGACGAGTTGGAGGCAGTCGTTGAAGGTGTACACCGTGCTGTGCCCGAGCGAGTCGACGATCGTGGTGCGCGACGGCTCGGGCTGGTAGTGGTAGCTCCACTCCAACGCGCGGTCGGTGCCGGTGGCGAAGACACAGCGGCCCTCGGCGTCGTAGTCGTAGCGGTACCAGGTGCCGTTGCGGTCCTCCCAGCGGGTCAGCCGGCCCCGCGCGTCGTAGTCGAAGCGCTGCGGCCGCCCGGCGGAGTCGCGCACCTCCGCCAGGTTCCCCGCCAGGTCGTAGCCGTAGGCGCGCAGCAGCGGCCGCTCCGGATCGCTGAGCAGCGTCAACGCGGTGATCCGGCCATGGGCCGTGGTGACGCCGACGCGGTAGCCGCCGGAGTGGACCAGCTCGGCGGGCGCGCCCGACGCGTCATGCCGGACGTCCACGCGGTTGCCGTTGCGGTCGGTGACGGCGGCGAGCGGCAACAGCCCGTCGGGGCGGCCGGCAAGCGGGGCGAAGTGCAACGTGCGCCCGCGCTCCGGCTGGCTCAACGTCAACGGGGCGCCGGCCTCGCCGTTCCACGCCAGGCCCCAGCGGGGGCCCTCGACCGGCAGCACCACGGCCTCCGGATCGGCCAGCGGGACCGGATACTCCAACGTCATGCCGTCGGCCGAGAAGAAACGCACGCCATGCTCGTCCAGCGTCAGCCGCTGATCCAGCGTGGACGCCCAGGACCGGCCGAACCAGCGGCCGGCGCGGTAGCAGGACACGTGGTAGCGCTCGATCAACAGCGGGAGTACGCCGGGGAGTTCGACATCGGTGGCCGGCATCACCACGGCGCCGGTGGCCAGATCGACCGGATCGCTGGAGAGGCTGCGACTGCCGAACTCGACCCCGCTCCCCCGCACCTGCGCGCCCTGCCCGCGCGCGCCCTGCGCGATGCCGCGCACCCCCGTCCTGGCGGCGCCCGCCCGGGCCGCGCCGCGCGCCCCGGCGGCGAGCGCGCCGACGCTGGTCAGGCCCTTGAGCCCGGGGACGCAGTCCAGCGCGGCGAAGGCGACATCGAGCAGACTCCCCTCGCCTCTGGCGTACTTGATCAGGGTGTCGGCGAGGACGACCACGGCGGCGGCCACCACCACCCAGGCCAGCGGGCCGCCGATGATCATCACCACCACGCCCAGCACGGCGACGATCACCTTGCAGATGCTGACCAGCGTGGACCAGGCATCGCCGATCCACTCGATCAGCTTCTCCCACCAACTGCGGTTCCGGATGCCGGCGTCGGACGCCTCGTCGATGCCGCACACGCAGATCCGGGCGGCCTCGGCGCGCATCTCCCCGGCCTCCTCGGCCAGTTGGCGAGCCGCCGAAAGACGCCCCTCGGCGTCGGCGACCCGCGCCTGGGCGGCCCCGGCCGCCGCCTCGGCGGCCTGGTGGTCACGCGTCGCGGCGCGGACGTCCGCCTCGTCCGGCGGCTCGACGCCGTCCCGCTCGCCCTCCCGCCGGAGCCGTTCGGCCTCCTCGCCCGCCCGACCCACCCAGTCCTCCGCGTCGCCCAACGCGGCCCGGGCGCCGGCCAGATCGGCCTGCGCGCTGATCGCCCGGTCCAATGCCCGGTCGGCCATGCCCTGCGCCGCCTGGAGCCGCGGCCAGTAGTCCTGGAGCGCCTGGCCACAGAGCGCGTAGGACTCCTCCAGCTTGGTGAGGTTCCCCGGGACGCTCTCGAACTCGGCGCGGAAGGTGTCGGCGGAGAGCCCGGCCCAGTCGAGCACCGCGCGCTCCGAGGCCAGGCCCCGGATCCTGCCCAGCGCCTCGCCGACATCGTCCGCGAACTCCTGGAGCCCGTCGGCCAACTCCCTGACCTCGTCCGGATCCCCCGGCGTGGGGTCGGAGTCCATCTCCACCGGACTCCAGTCCGAAGGCCGCGCCATCCGTAACCCCCATGCGTGATCAGTCGACTACGCATGACGACGATAGAAGTGCGGTGGTCGGGGCTCAACCGCGCGGGCACAGCCGGCGGAGCGCGCGGGGTTCGCCCCGCGCGCGGGGCGGTGACGGAAGGCCAGGTCAACGGGGGACGGTGGGGGCGCGCGCCGGCGTGGGCGCCCAGGCCGCACACCCCCGCCGATGCCCCGAGGCGCCCCCGCTCCGGCGAGCCGGCCCGGCGCCGGGCCGGCGGCTCAGCCCGTCGGCTCAGCCCGTCGGCCGGCCGGCGCCGGCGCGGACCACGCGTCCCGACTGCCAGACGGTGTGCACGCGCTCGGTCAGGCGTTCCGTCGCCAGCCCTTCGCCGGTGAGCAGCACCAGATCGGCGCGCTTGCCCGGGGCGATCTCGCCCCGGTCGTCGGCCAGGCGGAGCAGCCTGGCCGCCTCCAGGGTGGCGGCGCGGAGCGCGCCCGCGGGGCCCAGCGCCGCCTCGGCGAGGTAGTGGATCTCGCGCAGCGCCTCGGCGTAGGGCCGCACCGGGGCGTCGGTGCCCATCGCGATGGGCACGCCGGCCTCGAAGGCGCGCCGCACGGCCGCCCGGTGCGGTTCGGCCGTCTCGCCGGGATCGCCGGGATCCGCCTGCGAGGTGGAGAGCGTCGGCACCAGCCAGCTGCCCGCCTCGGCCAGCGCGGTCACCGCCGCGTCGTCGAGGAAGGTGCCGTGCTCGATGCTGCGCGCCCCGGCGCGCGCGGCCAGTTCGGCAGCGCGCGCGCCATGCGCGTGCACCATCACGCCGCGCCCGCCCTGCCGGTCCGCCTCGTCCACCAGGGCCCGCATCTCCGCCTCGGTGAGCTGGACATCGTGCACGCCCCAGCCCTGGGCGACGGAGCCGGAGGCGGTCACCTTGATCCAGTCCGCGCCGGCCCGCACCATCCGCCGGACCACCGCCCGCGCCGCGTCGGGCCCGTCGAAGACCGGATCGGGCATCGAGGGGTCGGCGAAGAAGTCCATCGGGCCGTAGCGGGGCGACCAGTGGTCCCCGATCCCGCCCGTCGTGCAGACCTGGCGCAGCGACAGCAGCACCTCGGGCCCGGGGAACCACCCCTCGGCCAGCGCCACGGGCAGCCCGGCGTCGGCGCCCCAGGCGTCGCGGACGGTGGTGATGCCCAGGTCGAGCAGGGTGCGCAGCGCCGGCACCACGGACAACGGGCGGGTGGAGCGCGGCAGTCCGCGCGGCGTCTGCGGGCCGCCCAGCGCCACATGCACATGGCAGTCGACAAAGCCGGGCACCAGCAGGCCGCCCGCGCAGTCGACGAAGGTGTCGCCGTCGAGCCCCGGCCCCACCTCCGCTATCCGCCCGTCGACCAGCACCACATCCGCCCGGCTGACCGATCCGGAGGCCGCGTCGAAGACCGCTCCCCCACCCAACAACACCCTGGTCAACGGCCGTACTCCGTTCCTCGGGGGCCTCAGATGCCCAACACCAGCTTGGCCGTGCTGAAGTAGATCACCAGCCCGGTGGCGTCCACGAGGGTGGTCACCATGGGCGCCGAGACCACTGCTGGGTCGATGCGCAGCTTCTTCGCCAGCAGCGGCATCATGCCGCCGACCGTGGACGCCCAGGCGCAGATCACCACCAGGGTGACGGCGACCACCGCCGCCACGTCCGGGCCCACGAAGAGCGAGCCGACCAGAAAGCCGACCACGGCGAGCATCGCGCCCAGCAGCAGTCCGGTGCGGCACTCCCGCCAGATCACCCGGAACAGATCCGAGGTGCGCACCTCGCCGACCGCGAGGGCACGCACGGCCGCAGTGGCCGCCTGGGCGCCGGCGTTGCCGCCGGTGCCGATCAACAGCGGGACGAAGAGCGCGAGTTGGGTGACCTCCTCCAGCTCGCCCTCATACATCTGGGTGACGGAGACGGTGAGCGTGGCCGCGACCAGCAGCAGCATCAGCCACATCATCCGGATGCGGGAGAGCCGGAAGACGCTGGCCGACATGTAGTGCCGCTCCAGCGGCTCGGAGCCGGACTGCCTGGCGACGTCCTCGGTGTCCGCCGCCTCGATCACCTCGAAGGCGTCATCGCTGGTGAGCAGCCCGACCAGCCGGTCCTCGCTGTCCACGACGGGCAGGTCGAGCACATTGGTCTCGCGCATCAGCCGGGCGGCGGCCTCGGCCGGCTCGGTGGCCCTGGCCATCGGCGGGGCCGTCACCACCAGATCGTGCACCATCGCGCCCGGCTCGCTGAGCACCAGCTCCCGCAGCTCGACGATGCCGGTCAGCCGGCGACCCCGGTCCACCACCGGCAGGGTGTAGATGGTCTCGGCATGGGCGCCCCGCCGCCGCACCACCTCAAGCGCCTGACCGGCCGTCAACTCCTGTTGCAGGGCGACCGTTTCGGGCGTCATAAAGCGGCCGACGGAGCCCTCCGGATAGCCGAGCAGCGCGGCCGTCATCTGCCGCTCGTGGGCGCTCAGCCCGGCCAGCACCCGGCGGGCGACCTTGGCCGGCGCCTCCTTGAGCATCCGGGCCCGGTCGTCCGGGTCCATGTGTTCGACCAGTTCGCGGAACGCCTGGTCCCGCAGCCCTTCGAGGATCTGCTGCTGGTCCACCGGATCCAGCTCCTCGAAGACCTCAAGCGCCCGGTCCTTGTCGAGCAGCCGGAAGGTGACCACGGACTGCACCTCGTCCATCCGGGCGATCTCGTCCGCGATGGCATAGGGCGGTTGGGTCTCCAACCATTCGAGGGCGCCGGCCAGATCCTGCTCGTCCAGCAGCATGGGAAGGTGCGTCATGACGGGGGAACCCCCAGGGAACGGTGAGCGGCCACGGACATCCGGTGTGCGCGCACACGCCCGACGCCCCAGGCGAACCGGCTACCTGGGCGGAAGAGCGTGGCGCCGTGGATGACTGGGAGGTTCACTGCGCATCGCAGCACCACCTCCCGCCGTCTCGTTCCGTTATCGCCACAGCACAGCGTACTAGCCATAGATGACGATCATGGCAAGAAATCCGACATTATGGACAGCGGGCGGCTGTCGGTTCCGGAAACAGTGGTGAACGGGTGCGCGCCGGCGCGCACCCGTGACGAAAGGTTCCGCTCGGCGCCGGCCGACCGCGCCCGTCAGGCGACGCGGCCCAGCACCGTCTCCGGCACCACGACCTCGTGCGCCCGCTCCGCCGGCACCACCTCGACGGCCGCCCCGGCCAACGCCTCCAGCGCGCCCTCGAACCGCTCCGGGGTATCGGTGTGCAGGGTCAGCAGCGGCGCCCCGGCCACCACCGGATCGCCCGGCTTGGCGTGCAACTCGACGCCCGCGCCCGCCTGCACGCTCTCCTCCTTGCGGGCCCGCCCCGCCCCCAACCGCCAGGCCGCGAGGCCCACCGCATAGGCGTCCAACCTGGCCAGCACCCCGCTGGCCGGCGCCGGCACCACATGACGCTCGCGGGCCACCGGCAGCGGCGCGTCCGGATCGCCGCCCTGGGCGCTGATCATCCGCCGCCAGCGGTCCATCGCCGAACCGTCGGCCAGCGCGCGCTCCGGATCGGCGTCCGGCAGCCCTGCCGCGTCCAGCATCTCCCTGGCCAACGCCAGGGTCAGCGCCACCACATCGGCCGGACCGCCACCGGCCAGCACCTCGACGGACTCCCGCACCTCAAGCGCGTTGCCCGCGGTGCGCCCCAGCGGCGTGGACATGTCGGTGAGCAGCGCCACCGTACGCACCCCGTGGTCGGTGCCGAGCCCCACCATGGTCTCGGCCAACGCGCGGGCGTCCGGCAGGGTCTTCATAAAGGCCCCCGAGCCGACCTTCACATCCAGCACCAGCGATCCGGTGCCCTCGGCGATCTTCTTGGACATGATCGAGGAGGCGATCAGCGGCAGCGACTCCACCGTGCCGGTCACATCGCGCAGCGCGTACAGCTTCCGGTCGGCCGGGGCCAGGCCATCGCCGGCCGCGCAGATCACCGCCCCGGCGTCGGTCAACACGCTCTGGATCTCGGCGTTGGAGAGCTGCGCCCGCCAGCCGGGAATGGCCTCCAGCTTGTCCAGGGTGCCGCCGGTGTGGCCGAGACCGCGCCCGGACAGCTGGGGCACGGCCGCGCCACAGGCCGCGACCAGCGGCGCCAGCGGCAACGTGATCTTGTCGCCGACGCCGCCCGTCGAATGCTTGTCGGCGGTGGGCAGGGCGAGCGCGCCGAAGTTCATCCGCTCGCCCGAATTGATCATCGCGGCCGTCCAGCGGGCGATCTCCCGCCGCTCCATGCCGTTCAGCAGGATGGCCATGGCCAGCGCCGACATCTGCTCGTCGGCCACCTCCCCCACCGTGTAGGCGGCGACCACCCAGTCGATCTGTGCATCACTGAGCGCTCCGCCGTCGCGCTTGGTACGGATGATGGAGATGGCGTCCATGGCAGCGTCGCGTCCGAACGTGAGAAGGGACAGGAAAGGGGCAGGAAGGGTCGATCGGTGCCGGTCAGCGTATGCGCCAGCCGGACGAGACGGACGGCATCCCGTCCAGCCCGCCCAGCGGTCAGCGGGTCAGCGGTCGAGTTCCCAGGCGAGGGGGAGGAGTTCGGCCAGCGGGCGGGGGCCGTCGGCGGTGTCCACCAGGAGGTCGGGGCCGCCGTGCTCCATCAGGAGCTGGCGGCACCGGCCGCACGGGGTGATCACCTCGTCCGCACCGTTGGCGCAGCTGAAGTGGGTGAGCCGGCCGCCGCCCGAGGCGTGCAGCGCGGAGACCAGGCCGCACTCGGCGCACAGGCCCAGGCCATAGCTGGCGTTCTCCACATTGCAGCCGGTGACCAGCCGCCCGTCGTCCACCAGCGCCGCCGCGCCCACCGGGTAGCGGGAGTAGGGGGCGTACGCCCGCGCTCTGGCGGCGCGCGCGGCGGTGCGCAGCGCCGGCCAGTCGACGGTGGGCTCGGTGGGCCCGGGCATCAGCCGCCCTCCCCTCGTCGGTAGGGCTTGCCGATCGCCCGTGGCGTGCGCAGCCGTTGCGCGAAGAGCGTCAGCACCAGCAGCGTGGTCAGATACGGGCTGGCGGTGACCAGTTCGAGCGGCATCGTCTCGGTGACCGAGTACCAGAGCCACAGCAGCGCGGCGACGCCGACCAGCGCGACGCCGACCACCCAACGGCCCCGGTAGTACTGCCAGCCGGCGACGCCCAGCAGGATCAGCGCGAAGAGCAGCAGCGTCGCGTGCACCACCGCGCCGCCGCCCCGGGTCTGGAGCGCGTCCATGAAGCCGAAGAGGCCGGCGCCGGCGGCGACGCCACCGGGGCGCCAGTTGCCGAAGATCATGGTGGCCAGGCCCAGATAGCCGCGTCCGCCGGTCTGCCCGTCCTGGTACATCCGGATGAGCACGGCCAGATAGGCGCCGCCGAGCCCGGCGAGCCCGCCGGAGACGGCCAGCGCCACGTACTTGTAGAGGTAGACGTTGACCCCGAGCGATTCGGTGGCCTGCGGGTTCTCGCCGCAGGAGCGCAGCCGCAGCCCGAAGGACGTGCGCCAGAGCAGCAGATAGGTGCCGACGAAGAGCAGCACGGCGAGCACCGTCAGCCAGGAGACGTTGTGCACCACGGCACGCAGCACGCCGGCCGCGTCCGAGACCAGGAACCAGTGCTTGTCGGAGAGATCGGCCAGCCAGTCGGAGATCCCCGGCACGCTGAACGGCTCTATCCGTTCCATCTGCGGCGACTGCTTGTCGTTGCCGCCGGCCGCCGCCGCCTCGCTGCCCTCGCCGCCGAACCACTGCTTGGCGAGGAACTGGACCACGCCGAGAGCCAGGATGTTGATGGCCACACCGGAGACGATGTGGTCGACGCCGAAGGTGACCGTCGCCAGGGCGTGCACCAGGCCGCCCAGCACGCCGCCGATGACGCCGGCCACCACGGCGGCCCAGGGGCCGTGCTGCCAGCCGATCCAGCCGGCGGCGAAGAGGCCGAGCATCATCATGCCCTCAAGGCCGATGTTGATCACGCCGGAGCGTTCCGCCCACAGGCCGCCGAGCCCGGCCAGGCCGATGGGGACGGCGAAGGTCATGGCCGCCGTCCACTGCGAGGTGGCGGTGAGGCTGTTCTCATCGGTGAGGACCCGGACCAGCGACAGCAGGAACAGGGCGCCGGCGAGCAGCAGCAGCACCTTCGGGTACGTCAGCCGTGGGCGGCCGCCGCCCTCCACCGGGCCGCGGGGGCGGACCCGGTCCAGCATGGTGTTGAGGTTGCTGGTCACGCGGACACCTCCGGCGCCTTGTCGCTCTTCCTGGCCTGCGCGAGCTTCTCCCCGACCAGGCGTTGCTGCCGTCGGACGCCCCAGCGGCGCACCAGCTCATAGGCGATGACGACGGAGAGCACGATGATGCCCTGCATCACGCCGACCAGCTCTTGGTCGAAGCCCCGGAACTCCAGGTGGGTACCGGTGCGTTCGAGGAACGCCCAGAGCAGCGCGGCGAACGCCATGCCGACCGCGTGGTTGCGGCCGAGCAGCGCGATGGCGATGCCGGTGAAGCCCAGGCCCTCGGGGAAGTCGTTGCCGTAGTTCCCCGAGTCGTTGAGCAGCGTCGGCATCCCGACCAGACCGGCGACCGCGCCCGACAGCAGCATCGCGGTGATCACGGTGCGCGAGACGCTGACGCCGCTGGCCTCGGCGGCCGACTCGGAGCGGCCCACGGCCCGCAGGTCGAACCCGAAGCGGGTGCGGCTGAGCAGGAACCAGTAGGCGATGCCGATCACCACCGCGATCACCACCGTGCCCTGGATCGCCTGGACGCTGGTGGGGATCTCGAAGAAGTGGCTGGACTCCGGGATGTCCGGGGTGTGCACGATATTGCCCTCGCGCTCGGCGAGGCGGCCGGCCTGCAGGAAGTAGGCGATCAGCGAACCGGCGATGAAGTTCAGCATGATGGTGGTAATCACCTCGCTGACGCCCCTGGTGGCCTTCAGATAGCCGGCGATGCCGGCCCAGATGCCACCGCAGACCATCGCCACCAGCAGGATCACCGGGATCTGGATGAAGCCCGGCAGGCTCAGCGCCCCGCCGACCACGGCGGCGAAGAAGGCCGCCACCCGGTACTGGCCGTCGACCCCGATGTTGAAGAGGTTCATCCGGAAGCCGATGGCCACGGCGACGGCGGACAGGTAGTAGGGGATCGCCTTGTTGAGGATCCAGACCTGGCTGTCGCTCTTGGTGCCGTAGTCGAACATCGCGGAGAACGCGGTGAACGGGTTGTCACCGGTGGCCGCCATCACCAGCGAGGTGATCGCGACCGCGGTGGCCAGCGCCAACAGCGGGGCGGCGAAGCCGAGTACCAGCTTCTCCCGGTCCCGCACGACCAGTCGGCGCAGGACCGTTCCTGGCTTGCCCCCGGTCATGCGGCACCTCCCTCGGGGCCGTCGGAGCCGTGCTCGGGCTCCGCTTCGCCGTGTTCGGCCGTCAGATGGCCGCTGGTGGTGCCGGTCATGGCGGTGCCCAGTTCCTCCGGGGTGATGGTGGCGGGGTCGGCGTCCGCGACCAACCGGCCCCGGTACATCACCCGCAGGCTGTCGGAGAGGCCGATCAGCTCGTCGAGGTCGGCCGAGATCAGCAGCACCGCGAGACCCTCGCGGCGGGCCCGGCGGATCTCGTCCCAGATCTGCGCCTGGGCGCCCACGTCCACGCCCCGGGTGGGGTGCGCGGCGATCAGCACCTTCGGCCGGTGGCTCATCTCGCGGCCGACGATCAGCTTCTGCTGGTTGCCGCCGGAGAGCGATCCGGCGGTGACGTCGATCCCCGGGGTGCGGACGTCGTACTCGGTGACGATCCTCCGGGTGTCGGCCTTGGCGTCCTTGCCGGTCAGCCAGGGGCCCCTGGAGTTGGGCGGCTCGGTGACATGGCCCAGCATCCGGTTCTCCCAGAGCGGGGCGTCCAGCAGCAGCCCGTGGCGGTGCCGGTCCTCGGGGACGTAGCCGATGCCGGCCTCGCGGCGGCGGCGCGTCGGGGCCTGCGAGATCTCCTCGCCGTCCAGCGTGATGGTGCCGCCGTCCGGCCGGCGGATGCCCATCACGGCCTCGACCAGTTCGGCCTGGCCGTTGCCCTCCACGCCGGCGATGCCCAGCACCTCGCCCCGGTGGATGGTGAAGTCGATATCGGCGAGCACCTCGCGCTTCAGCCCGTCCGAGTCGACACCGGAGAGGTGCAGCCCCGAGACGGTGAGCATCGGCTCGTCGGTGACGGTGGACTCGCGGGTGGCGGGAGTCGGCAGTTCGCTGCCGACCATCAGCTCGGCCAGCCGCTTGGGGTCCGTCTCGCCCGGCAGCACGGTGCCGACCGTGGTGCCGCGCCTGATCACGGTGATCTCGTCGGCCACCGAAAGCACCTCGCCGAGCTTGTGCGAGATGAACAGCACGGTCAGGCCCTCGGCCGTCAGATCGCGGAGGTTGCCGAAGAGGGCGTCCACCTCCTGCGGGACCAGCACGGCCGTCGGCTCGTCCAGGATCAGGGTGCGGGCGCCCCGGTAGAGGACCTTCAGGATCTCGACGCGCTGCCGGTCGGCCACGCCGATGTCCTCGACCAGCAGCTCCGGCCGGACGTTCAACCCGTAGGTCTCGGACAGTTCGGCGATCCGCCGGCGGGCACGCGCGCCGATGCCGTACGCCTTCTCGGCGCCCAGCACGACGTTCTCCAGCACGGTCAGGTTGTCGGCCAGCATGAAGTGCTGGTGCACCATGCCGATGCCGCGCGCGATGGCCTCGGCCGGGCCGCGGAAGCTGACCTGCTCCCCGTCGATCGCGATGGTGCCCTCGTCGGGACGCTGCATCCCGTAGAGGATCTTCATCAGGGTGGACTTGCCCGCCCCGTTCTCGCCCACCAGCGCGTGCACGGTGCCACGTCGCACGGTGATGTCGATGTCGTGGTTGGCGACCACGCCGGGGAAACGTTTGGTGATGCCGCGCAGGGCCACCGCCGGAGCGCCGAACTCCTCGGCGTCCTGCGGAGGTTGGGGCGGACTGCTGGAGGCTGGGATGACGCACTCTCCTCGGGAGCGAAGGAGCGCCGCCCGGGGGCGGTGGGGCGGGACGGGTGGGGCAGACGGTACCGCGCCGGGCGCCGGCGACGGAGCGTCCGGGGGGCGCGAACCCCGCCGGAGCACTCGCCGGCGCCCGCGCCGTCCGCCCCGGCGTGGGGGGACGGCGCGGGCGCGGGTCCGGCTGTCGTTACGGGGTGTCGCTGACGGTGATCTCGCCGTCGATGATCCTCTGGGTCGCGGCGTCCAGCTCTTCCTGGATGTCGTCGATGAACCCGCCGGAGGTGGCCAGCGCCACGCCGTCCTCGGCCAGCGAGTACACATGCACGCCGGACGGGTTCTCACCGTTGTGGACGGCGGTGATCAGGTCCTCGACGGCGACGTCGACCCGCTTGACGCCGGAGGTCAGGATCGAGTCCTGGTACTCGGCGAGGCCGGGCTGGAGGTAGGCGTCGGAGTCGACACCGATCGCCCAGGCGCCCTCGACGCCGGCGACCTGCTCGATCGAACCGGTGCCGGAGGCGCCGGCGGCGGTGTAGATCACGTCGATGCCACGGCCGAGCATGGCGTCGGCCTTCTGGCTGGCCCGGGCCGGGTCGGCGAAACCACGGTCGTCGTCGGCGTAGAGGTAGTCGACCTCGACCTCGACATCGGGGTTGGTCTCGGTGACGCCCTGGACGAAGCCCGCCTCGAACTTCTGGATGAGCGGGTTGTCCACGCCGCCGATGAAGCCGACGCTGCCGCTCTCGGTCTTGAGCGCGGCAGCCACGCCCGCGAGGTAGGAGACCTCGTGCTCGGCGAAGACCATGCCGTAGATGTTGTCGCCCTCGGGGGCGGCGTCCACCACGCCGAAGGTGGTGTCCGGGAAGTCGGCGGCGACCTCGGTGATGGCGGCGTCGTAGAGATAGCCGACGCCGATCACCGGGTTGTAGCCCTCGCTGGCCAGCGAGGAGAGCCGCTGGACGCGGTCGGCGTTGGTCTCGCCGCTGCGCGCCGTCTGGAACTCGGCTTCGTCGAGGCCGAGGGCCTCGGTGGCCCGGTCGGCGCCCGCGGCGGCGGCTTCGTTGAACGAGTGGTCGTCACGACCACCGACGTCGAACGCGATGCCGGGGCCCTTGGCCTCACCGTCGTTGCTGTCGTTGGAGTCCGTCGAACTCTCACCACAGGCGCTGGCGGTCAGGGCCAGCGTCGCGGCGATGGCGACCGTTGCTGCGAACCTTGATACGCGGCGCAAGAGGACCGATCCCTTCGGGTGTGAAGCGCCTCTTACGGCGCTGTTGGGGCCGATCGTAACGCGCGTAGACAGACGTGGAAGCCACGAGTTCCGCCTGTTATCAGATCGGTGTTAAGGCAACGTGGACGCAACATGAGCGTCCCGCCAGGGGCGACTTTCCGAACCGGCACGCAACATGGCACGTCATCGCCGCTTCCTGGCCGCCCTCCCGCTCCGCACCGATCCCGTCCGCCTTGGCCCTTCCTCAGATCTTCCTCGGGTCTTCCTCCGCTCTTCCTCAGCTCAGCAGCGCGGCGGCCGTCAGCAGATCGACGCCGACCGAGATCGCGTGCTCGTCGACATCGAAGTCGCCCTGATGGATATCGCGCGGGGTGGCTCCCGCCTCGCCCCTGGGGCGGACGCCGAGCCGGGCCATGGCGCCCGGCACCTGCTCCAGATACCAGGAGAAGTCCTCGCCGCCCAGGCTCTGTTCGGTCGGCTCGATGCTGTCGGCGCCGAACCTGGCCGTCATCGCGTCGCCCAGCAGCGCGGCGGAGACCGCGTCGTTGACCACCGGCGGGACGCCCCTGATGTACTGGATCTCGGACTTGGCTCGCCACATCGTGGCCACCTCGTCCACCGCCGCGTGCACCAGGTCCGGCGCCCGCCGCCAGGTGTCCAGATCCAGGCAGCGCATCGTGCCGGACAGCTCGGCGCCCTGCGGGATGACATTGGGCGCGTGGCCCGTCTGCAGCCGGCCCCAGGTGACGGCGAGGCCGGCGCGGGTGTCGACCCGGCGGGCCAGCAGCGCGGGCACCTCGGTGACCACCTTGGCCGCCGCCGTGACCAGATCGGTGGTCAGCTGCGGGCGGGCGGTATGGCCGCCGGGCCCGGAGAGCTTGATCTCGATCCGGTCGCAGGCCGAGGTGATGGCGCCGGTGCGCAGACCGATCCGGCCGGCCTCCACCTTGGGATCGCAGTGCAGCGCCAGAATGCGGCCGACGCCCTGGAGCACCCGGGACTCGATGGCGTCCGTCGCACCGCCGGGCAGCACCTCCTCGGCCGGCTGGAAGAGCAGCCGCACCGGGCGGGCCAGCCGCCCGTCGGCCGCCAGCCGGGCCAGCACGAGACCCGCGCCCAGCACGACCGTGCTGTGCACATCGTGGCCACAGGCATGCGCCCGCCCCGGCACGGTGGAGCGGTAGGAGACGGTCTTGGTGTCCGGAATGGGCAGCGCGTCGATATCGGCGCGCAGTGCGAGCAGCTCTCCCTCCGCCCCCTCGGGGCGGATGTCACAGACCAGGCCCGTGCCGCTGTCGAGTACGCGCGGCGCCAGACCGGCCCGCTCCAGGCGGTCCTTGATGACGGCGGTGGTGCGCACTTCCTGGTTCCCCAGCTCGGGATGCCGGTGCAGATCGCGGCGGAACGCGATCAGCTCCGCACGCAGCGCGTCATCGAGCGTCGTGGGGGTGGACTGAGGGGACAGCAGATCACTCACGTGACCGAGGTTAGCCCCGATCAGGGCCTGGTGGGCGGTCGATCATGCAAAGTTCACACAACAGAAGTGATGCCGGCCGATTACGCCCATCGACGACTGGGTATGAGTGCTCTCTTATCCACGCTTGTTTACGAATGGCTGTTGTTGCCCGGCTTGTTGACGGGGTGTGCGCTGCGCCGACGGGCCCTCACGGCTGTGGCGCCGGCAGCGAGACCAGGCCGTGGACGCCGCGCGCCGAGCTGGTCACATTGGAGAGGAAGCCGCTGGCCCGGGCGGAGACCCGGTCGGTGAACCACCCCTCGGCCAGCGCGCAGACCAGCACCTTGACCTCGGTGTCGGCCAGCACCCTGGGCAGGGTGTGCACCACGGTGGAGGGGAAGCTCAGCACCCGGCCGCCGATCGGCCCCCGCCTGGCGACCAGCTCAAGCGGCAGGTCCGGCCTGACCACCTCGACGTTCGCCAGCTCGCCGAGCCGGCGCAGCTTCTCCGCGCTCTCCTTGCGGTGCGCCCAGTAGCGGGCCACCCCGTGTTCCCTGGCCAGATCGGTGACGGCGGCCAGATAGCGGTCCTCGCGCAGCACCCCCGTCTCCACCAGCGAGGTGCCGACCAGATCGGCGCCCGCGGTCACCCTCGGATGCCCGAAGTGCTCCCTGGTCCAGGGGAACGTGTTCTCGGTGACGGTGATCCCGTCCAGTTGGCGCACCGGCATCGCCGTGAACACCTCGACGGTGCGGCCGGCGCCGGGACGCAGCCGGTGCACCGCCCGGCGCGCGACCGGCGCGAAGAGCAGCCCGGCGGCGCCCCTGGCCGCCGGCCGGTGCCAACGCACCAGCCGCTCGCCGTCGGCCAGTTGGGAGACGAACTCCATGGTCGCCGTCCCGTCGTCCACCACCACCACATCGCGTGGCCTGGTGAGCGAGAGCAGCAGCTGGAGGTAACGGGAGAACGGGTCGCCGATCACCAGCCGCCGGGCCCGCCGCAGCGGCCCGGCCAACGCGGCCAGCGCCCTGGTGGGCGCGGCGGCCCCGCCACGCGCCTCCTGCCACCGGACCTCATGGCCCGATTCGGTGGCAAGCCCCGCCATCCGCCGCAACTGCCCACGGGTGGTGGGATCCCGGGGCGGCAGCACCACCAGCGTGCAGCGCTCCGCGCGGGCGCCGCGCGCCCACTCCAATATGTTCAGCAACTGCACCGGGCTCTCGGCAAAGGCCAACGTGCCGACCTCGGACTCACTCATGGTCCCTCTCCGTCCCGTGCTCCCTCACCGTGCCCTGCCGGCGGCCAGACGCCAACGCCGGCCGAGGCCGTGCCCCCGCGCCCTGCCGGCCCGGCCCGGCTGGGGCAGCGGGCCAGCACCCCCTCCGGCCGAAGGCCGCCGGCCCGGCCGGTGGCCGTGCCGCCGCCCGGGGCCGAGCCCCGGGTACTTCCCGCCGGAGGCCGGCGGCACCTCGCAACCCGGGGCAGGGCCCCGGGCTCCCCGACCCGGCTGGGGCAGCCGAACCGCCCACCCCGCTCCACCCCGGGGTCCGGGGCGGACCCTCGGCATCTCCGGCCGAAGGCCGCCGGCCCGGCCGCGCCAGCGGGCGGTATCCAGCCGGCGGCCGGCCACACCCCGCGCCGCCCCCGGGGCAGAGCCCCGGTACCCCTCCGGCCAAGGGCCGCCGCCCCACCCGCACCAGCGGACGGAACCCCGCCGGTCGCCGGCCACGTCCACACCCGGTACATCCGGCCGGAGACCGCCGCCCCGCCCGCGCGAGCGGACGGAACCCGGCCGGTGACCGGCCACGCCCACGCCCCCCCCGGGGGTCCGGGGCGAAGCCCCGACACCCCTCCGGCCGAAGGCCGCCAACCCGCCCGCGCCAGCGGGCGGTATCCAGCCGGCGGCCGGCCACACCCCGCGCCGCCCCAAGGACCCGGGGCGAAGCCCCGACACCTCCGGCCGAAGACCACCGCCCCACCCGCGCAAGCGGACGGAACCCGGCCGGTGACCGGCCACACCCGCCCCCGGAGTCCGAGGCAGAGCCCCGATACCCCGCCGGCCGGAGACCGCCGGACAACCCGCACCAGTGGGCAGAACCCGGCCGCTGGCCAGCCACGCCCACGCCCCGGTACATCCGGCCGGAGACCACCGACCCACCCGCACCAGCGGACGGAACCCGGCCGGTGACCGGCCACGCCCACGCCCCCCCGGGGGTCCGGGGCGAAGCCCCGACACCCCCCGGCCGAAGGCCGCCAACCCGCCCGCGCCAGCGGGCGGTATCCAGCCGGCGGCCGGCCACACCCCGCGCCGCCCCAAGGACCCGGGGCGAAGCCCCGGCACCCCTCCCCGGCCGAAGACCACCGGCCCGCCCACACCAGCGGACGGAACCCAGCCGGTCGCCGGGCCACCCCCGCCCCCGGAGTCCGAGGCAGAGCCCCGGCACCACTCCCGGCCGAAGACCGCCGACCCGCCCGCGCAAGCGGACGGAACCCGGCCGCTGACTGGGCCACACCGACGCCCCCGGGGTCCGGGGCGAAGCCCCGGTACCCCTCCGGCCGAAGGCCGCCGGGGTGCCCGCGCCAGCGGGCAGAGTCCAGCCGGTGGCCGGGGGCCAGCCCGCCCGCGCCAGCGGGCGGGAGGGGTGGCAAGGCCGACCGCAGGTCACACCGTGGCGGGTTGGGGGGTGTTCTCCTCGTGTTCGGCGATGACGCCCTTGACGCGGCGCAGCTTCTTCATCGGTGCGCGCTCGCTGTCATAGACCCGCTTGACGCCGTCGCCCAGGGACTCCTCGATGGTCCTGATGTCCCGGACCAGCCGGGTCAGGCCCTGGGGTTCGACGGAGGCGGCCTGGTCGGAGCCCCACATGGCGCGGTCCAGGGTGATGTGCCGCTCCACGAAGACCGCGCCGAGCGCGACGGCGGCGAGCGTCGTCTGGAGGCCGGTCTCGTGTCCCGAGTAGCCGATCGGGACGTTGGGGTACTCGGCCTGGAGGGTGTGGATGACCCGCAGGTTCAGTTCCTCGGCCTTGGCCGGGTAGGTGCTGGTGGCGTGGCAGAGCAGGATGTTCTCGCTGCCCAGCACCTCCACCGCGTGCCGGATCTGCTTCGGCGTGGACATGCCGGTGGAGAGGATCACGGTCCGGCCGGTGCCGCGCAGCGTCCTGAGCAGTTCGTCGTCGGTGAGCGAGGCGGAGGCCACCTTGTAGGCGGGCACGTCGAAGTTCTCCAGGAACGCGACGGCCTCGTTGTCCCACGGCGAGGCGAACCAGTGCAGGCCGCGCTTGACGCAGTAGTCGTTGATCGCGCGGTAGGCGTCCTCGTCGAACTCCACCCGGTGCCGGTAGTCGATATAGGTCATCCGGCCCCAGGGGGTGTCCCGTTCGATCTCCCACTGGTCGCGCGGGGTGCAGATCTCGGGGGTGCGCTTCTGGAACTTGACGGCGTCGCAGCCGGCCTCGGCGGCGGCGTCGATCAGGGCGAAGGCGTTCTCCAGGTCGCCGTTGTGGTTGATGCCGATCTCGCCGGTGATGTAGACCGGGCGGCCAGGCCCCACGATGCGGTCGCCGATCTGGCGGAGCCGGTTTCCTGCGGTCATGATGCGTTGAGTTCCTTTCCGAGGAGCCACGAGGCGATCTCGCGGATCGCGCCTGCGCCCCCTGGCGCGGAGGTGACCGCGCGGGCGGCTGAGCGCACGACGTCATGGGCGCTGGCGACGGCCACCGGCCAGCCGACCAGGTGGAAGCAGGGCAGGTCGTTGACGTCGTTGCCCGCGTAGAGCACGCGCTCCGGCGCGATCCCTGCTTCCTCGCACCACTGTTTGAGGGCGAGGTCCTTGCGGTCGATGCCGTGGAGTACCGGGACGCGCAGCTTGCGCGCCCGGGCGGCGACCACCGGGTTCTCCTCCGTGGACAGGATCAGCACGGCGAGGCCGGCGCGGCGCAGCGCGGCGACGCCGAGTCCGTCGCCGCGGTGCACGGCGACGAACTCCCGTCCTTCGGAGTCGACGAGCACCCGGTCGTCGGTCTGGGTGCCGTCGAAGTCGAGCACCACCGCGTCGATATCGGCGCGGGTGGGCAGATAGCCGAACAGTCCGGGGAAACCGGAGATGTCCGAGAAGCGTTGGAAGCGGTCGAGGTCGCCCGATCCGGTGGCGGCGCCGGCGGCTATCGCGTTCCGGCCGCCGTCCAGCAGTGGGGCGAGGGCGCGGGCGCGGGCCAGATCGTGCGGGTCGTCGATCTCCAACACCCGGGCGGGGTCGGCGCGGACCAGTTCGGTGCGGCCGAAGAAACGGTGCCGCTCGGCGCGGAAGCCGGCCGACCGCATGGCGTAGGCGGCGCCGGTCTCCAGCAGGTCCTGCGGCCGGTCCTGCCGGCGCGGCCGGTACGCCTTGTCGTGGTTGACGCCCTGGCCGCCGGTGGCGGTGGCGTCCCGCCAGACGTAGCCGTGGAACGGGGCGACGGTGAGCGCGGTGTCGGCGCCGTCCAGCACGGCGGCGGTGACGCCGTCGATCTCCTCACGGCTGATGAACGGGCTGGTGCACTGGACCAGCAGCACCACGTCGACCGTCACCCGGTGGCGTTCCTCGTAGACGCCCATGGCGTGCAGCACGGCGGCCTCGCTGGTGGCGGTGTCGCTGGAGATCTCCTGCGGGCGCTCCACCACCTCGGCGCCCGCGGCGTGCGCGGCTGCGGCGATGCCGGGGTCGTCGGTGGAGACCACCACCGAGGTCAGCAGCCGGGCGGCCCGGCACTCCCGGACGGCGCGGGTGATCAGCGGGGCGTCCCCGACGGGCGCGAGGTTCTTGCCCGGCACCCCCTTGGAGCCCCCGCGCGCGGGGATCACGGCCAGCACTGTGCTCATGGCTCACGCCTTCGTTGTGGGTCGGACGCTGGGTCGGTCGCTGGATCGGGTTGGGTCGAAGGGCGGGGCGGGCGCGGTCACAGCTGCCCCCAGCGGCGGATCAGCGGGGCGACGCGCTGGGCGCCGGCGCGGTAGGCGCCGCGCGCGGTGCGGCGCAGCAGCCGCCGCGAGGCGGCGCGCATGCCGGCGTCCGTGCCGGTGGACGGCTGGGCGGCCAGCGGCTCGCCCTTGGTGTCGAGTCCGTGCCGGGCCAGCAGCGTCGGCAGGTAGCCGGGCGCGGTGCGCGGTGTGTAGTAAGGGGACAGCGCGGGCAGTCCGGTGAGCCGGCGCTGGTCGAGCAGCCCGGCCAGCCGGCCGCGGGCGACGGCGAAGCCGTGCTCGACGCTCTCCGTGCCCCGGGTGATGCCCTGTTCGGCCAGCCAGTGGGCGTCGGGCGTCGGCAGCAGTCCGTCGTCGAGTTCGTCCCAGGAGGCCAGGCAGCCGGAGCCGATGAAGTAGTGGTTGCCCAGCGGTTCGCGTACGCCGAGGTCGGTGAGGACGGCGGTGGGGATGGAGCGTTCCAGCGCTTCGAGGGCCGCCGTGGAGCTGACCGTCACCAGCAGGTCGGTCCCGTCCAGGATCTCGCCCATGTTGCCGTAGGCCAGGCGGAAGTTCTTCGGCCATGCGTCCTTGGCGCGTTCGGCGAGCCGTTGGTAGGGCAGCTCCTCGATATGGGTGGTGTGCTCGCTCGGCTTGCTGCGCAGCTTGAGCACCACCTCGCGCTCCGGGTTGCGCCGGGCGTGCGCCATGGCGCGTTCCAGCAGGTAGGCGCGTTCGGCGCGGCCGTGGGGGACGGACGGCTGCACGGCGAAGACCACCCGCGTCGGCCGTTCGCCCCGGCGCGCGGGGCCCGGATCGTAGGGCGTGCCGCCGAGGAACGGGAGGGCGCATTCGGTGACGGACGCGCTGCCGGCGCGCACCCCGTCGTAGACGGCCCGGAACCGGCCGGCGTCGTAGCGGCTGTTGGCGAGCACCAGATCGGCGCCGTGGCGCAGCAGCAGTCCGTCGGACAGCTTCTCGTAGACCACCCCGACATAGCCGGTGACCACCACGGGGCGCCGTTCGAGGCCGCGCCAGACGCGGGCGAGGCCGTGCAGCATGGCCTGGGTGGTGCCGCCGACACAGGCCAGCACCAGCACGTCGAACGGTGGCTCGTCGGCGCCGGCCCGGGCGCGGCGGCCCTGCTCGGCCAGGAAGTCGACCGCGTTGATCTCGGTCAGCTCGTCGGCCTCGGCCCCGATCTCCGCCAACTGCCGCGCGGTGGGCGTGGCGCGGCCCCAGAGCAGATAGCCGTGGACGGTCGACTCGGGGGCTATGCGAAGCGCCGTGAGGGCGCCCCACTTCCACCGGGTGTCGGAGTCCGCCAGCACGGCCACGCGGAGTGGGGTGGGGGATGAATCGGGCACGTTCTGAACATTAGGCAGCCGTTTCGAGTGCCGGGCCAACTCAGTCACAACAACCAGTTAACAGCACGACACAGAAACTCTAACTGCGCCGGGAACACCCGGAGTTCACCTTGCGGAAGGCGATTGTTCACAGGGTGTGCCCTGGGCCGCCCCACGCCGTTCACCTGGGTGTTTCAGCGCTCCCTAGGGGCACGGGAAAGGGAATGGAATGCCGCCGGAAATACCCGCGCGAAAAGGCGGAGGGGAAAACCGCGCGCGCAGGAAGGGGCGGAGAGAAGGATGCGGAGAGGACGCGAATAAGGGGGGAGAGAAGAAGAAACGAGAAAAAACGAGAAAAGGGGCCGCGGGGCGGCCCCTTGGGACGGCGTGGGTGGGGCTGGGGGAAATCCGCCCCACCCACGCCTGGGGCTCCCTGAGGTACGGGGGGGACCTCGGGTTTCGCCCCTGCGGCCGATGACCAGTCGGCCTGCTTCTTACTGCGCCGTAGGCCCCGTTTGCGTTACACGCCCGACGTGGTGGGCTCTTCCACCAGCTCGGCGAGCCGCCGTAACCCCCGGTGGTTGGCGGTGCGCACGGCTCCCGGGCGGGAGCCGAGCAGCAGCGCCGCCCGCTTGGCGTCGAGCCCGAAGAGGGTGCGCAGCATCACCGCGCCGGCCTGCTCCTGGGGAAGCTCGGCGACCAGCTCCATGGTCCTGCTCGTCCCCAGGGCCGCGATGGCCTCCTCCGCCGTGTCGGCGGAGGAGGGGAGATCGGCGAGCACCGTCTCGTCGGTGCCGCACTCCTTGGGCCGTCGGCCGCGCGCGCGCAGGTGGTCCAACGCCCTGTTGCGCGCGATCCGCGAGGCCCAGCCCCGGAAGCGATCCGCGTCGCCGACGAATCGTCCGAGGTCACGCGATATATGGAGCCATGCCTCGGCGGTGACGTCCTCCGCGTCCGGCTCCGCCACGATGGTCCTGACGTAGCCGAGTAACCGTGGATGGACGGCGTGGAAGACGGCGTGGAACGCCGTCTCGTCGCCGCCCTGAGCGGCGCGTACCGCCTCGGTCAGCTCCTTGTCTGCCCCCTGCACTCCCGCCCCCTTTGCGGCCTGATCGCCGCACACGCATTCCAGCGGTGGTAACTGTGTGTCCCTGGTGTCTGAACGCTACGCGTCCTTGGCGGCATCGTCCATGGCGCATCCGGCCGCATCCGCGCGGTAACGGAATCCCCTCGCCCAACGCAGAGAGATGTACGGACTCGGCCCGGGACGGGCTCGCGTCCGGCGGCAGCCGGGGTCTCTCCTGTGGGGGGTGGCGGCCCCGGCTGTCCCCTGCGCCTCGCCGTTGTTCGCGGGACGCCCACGCTCCTCTCACCGCACCGTCGCAGGACCTCCTCGTGGCCTCCATCTCGGGCCCCGGCGCCGGCAGTTCGCCGGATCGGGGCTCGCGGCCGGTGTGAGACTCGTCTCACCACCGCTTTCCCCACCGGGCCGGGGTTCCACACACCCGCGGCCCGGTTCCGGCTCAACCGGTCTTCCACCGGCCGCCAGTTGACCGTCAGTCGGCCGTCACCCGATCCGCCAGCTCGCTGAACGCGGCCCAGTCCAGGGCGGGTTCACGCGGATCCCAGAGCTTCTGGGCCACCGCCCGCAGCGGTCCGACGATGCCTTCGGCCACCTCCTCCTGGGTCTGCGCGTCGGCCAGATCGCACCAGACGGCGAACCTGCCGCCCAACACGTCGTCGGCGTTGGCGAATTCGTCCGGCACCGGCTCGCTGCCGCGCACCACGTCCGGGGTCCACTCGTCGTAGATGCGCTCACCCGTCGGATAGATGAACTCGTTGGGCTCGCCCAAGACGTAGTACAGGTACTCGGAGTTCATATTGATCAGCGGCCAGCCGCCCTCCAGGTACTCGACGGGCTCCCGGGCGCCGATCTCGCGTCCGGTCCAGTAGGTGACCTCCCGGTCGTGGTCGGGCTGGACCTCGCCGCCGGCGTGCATGCCGTCGTTCCAGACCTGCGGGATCTTGCCGGCCTCCCGCGCGGTCTCGGCGCGGTCGTTGAGCCAGGCGGTGGCCAGGTCGGCCACGGTGCCGTTGTCGCCGAACTGCTCCCTGGCCGCCTGGGCCAGCTCCGGGTAGGTGCCCTCGGGGTCCTGGCGCATCACCGCCGCGTACTCGTCGCCGCCCAGGTGCAGATAGTCGCCGGGGAAGAGCTCGGCGTACTCGCGGATCAGGTCGTCGAGGATCTCGGCGGCCTCCGGCCGGGTGATGTCGATGGCGCCCCTGGTCTCGCTGCCGTCGGGTTCGCGCAGTTGGAGGTCGGGGTGGGCGGCCATGACCGCGCCGAGGTGGCCGGGCGAGTCGATCTCGGGGATCACGGTGATGTGCAGCGATTCGGCCAGTCGGATGATGGAGCGGACCTCGTCCTTGGTGAGGTGGTCGTCGGAGACGATCTCCGGATGCGACTCGCTCTCCACCCGGAAGCCCTGGTCGTCGCTGAAGTGCCACTGGAGCTGGTTGAGCTTGAGATCGGCCATCTCGTGCAGCCGCTGCTCGATCCACTCGGCGTCGAAGTGCTTGCGGGCGGTGTCCAGGCTCAGTCCGCGCTGGGGACGGTCGGGCTGGTCCTCGATGACGCCCTGGGCCACGCCGCCCTGGCCGCGTACGGCCTGGACGAGGGTGACCGTGCCGTAGAAGGCGCCGGCCTCGGTGGCGGAGGTGATGGTGACCCGCTGCTCGTCGGTCTCCAGCCGGTAGCCCTCGTCGCCGGTGTCGGCGTCCTCGTCGAGGCGGAGCTCGATATCGCCGGCGCCCGGGTCCTCGTCGGCCCGGTCGAGGGAGAGTTCGTCGGCCAGCCGGTCGGCCTCGTCGGTGAGCGGCCCGTCCGGGTCGGTCACCACCCGGGTTGAGTCGGCGGGCGCCCAGCCGGGTCCTGGGGCCGGTTCGAAGGAACGGACCGCCGGCACCGTCTCCGGGGCCTCGCCCGGTCCGGTGGGCAGCGGGGTCGCTGGGGAGGGTGAGTCGCCTCGGCCCTGGGGGGTGTGGGACCTGGCGGCGTCGTGGGGGTCGCCGGACGGACGGGCGACGGTGAAGACCAGAGCTGTGGCTATCACCGCTACCGCGCCGACCAGTGCGAATATTCGCCATGGCGCTTGTCGCATAATCCGACGGTAGCCGCTGGTCATCAGCTGGCAAACGGATGACGAGCATGCCGGATTTATCGCACCTGTGGCCCCCCGGGGCAAGCGACCCGATAAGCGCCGATACCATGTGCGCGGCCGGTGGACCGTACCCGGCCGGGCCCGTCCGACGTCCCCACGAGAACTGGATCTGCCGGCAGGCCCCTGTGACATCGCGTGCGAAGGGTTCTTCCGTGCCGGCAGGAACGTTGTACCGCGGCCGGGAAGGCATGTGGTCATGGGTGGCGCACCGCGTCACCGGTGTCCTCGTTTTCTTCTTCCTGTTCGTCCATGTGCTGGACACCGCTTTGGTCCGCGTCTCACCCGAGGCGTACGACGACACCATCGCGGTCTACAAGACACCGATCGTGGCCCTGATGGAGTACGGCCTGATGGCCGCGGTGCTCTTCCACGCGCTCAACGGCCTGCGCGTCGTCGCCGTCGACTTCTGGTCCCGGGGCACCAACTACCAGCGCCAGATGCTGTGGACCGTGGTGGGCCTGTGGGTCGTGCTGATGGCCGGCGCCGCCTACCCGGTGCTCGGCCACGCCGTCCGCGAAGTGTTCGGGAGCTGATCGCCATGTCCGTAGGGTCAACCGAGACCACCGCCGTCAGCCCCGACAACCCGGCCCCGCTGATCGAGCCGCCCCGCGCCCGCACGGCGCGGACGCCCAGGTCCACCCGCACCAACTTCGAGCTGTACGGCTGGCTGTTCATGCGGCTCTCCGGCATCGTGCTGGTGGTGCTGGTCCTCGGCCACCTGCTGATCCAGCTGGTGCTCGACGGGGGCGTCAGCAAGGTCAGCTTCGCTTTTGTCGCCGGCCGCTGGGCCTCCCCGTTCTGGATGGCCTGGGACCTGATCATGCTCTGGCTCGCCATGCTGCACGGCGCCAACGGGCTGCGCACGATCATCAACGACTACGCGCAGCGGGACGGCACCCGCTTCTGGCTGAAGATGCTGCTGTACACGGCCACGGTCTTCACCGTGCTGCTGGGCACCCTGGTGATCTTCACCTTCGACCCGAACATCCGCTGAACGCACCGGGGCTGACGAGGCATTCGAGCATGCAGATCCACAAGTACGACACCGTCATCGTCGGCGCCGGCGGCGCCGGTATGCGCGCGGCCATCGAGGCCACCAAGCGCAGCCGGACAGCGGTGCTGACCAAGCTCTACCCGACCCGCTCGCACACCGGCGCGGCGCAGGGCGGCATGGCCGCCGCGCTCGCCAACGTCGAGGAGGACAACTGGGAGTGGCACACCTTCGACACCATCAAGGGTGGCGACTACCTGGTGGACCAGGACGCCGCGGAGATCCTGGCCAAGGAGGCCATCGACTCCGTGCTCGACCTGGAGAAGATGGGCCTCCCCTTCAACCGCACCCCCGAGGGCCGCATCGACCAGCGGCGGTTCGGCGGCCACAGCCGTAACCACGGCGAGGCCCCCGTGCGCCGCTCCTGCTACGCCGCCGACCGCACCGGGCACATGATCCTCCAGACGCTGTACCAGAACTGCGTCAAGGAGGGCGTGGAGTTCTACAACGAGTTCTATGTCCTGGACCTGCTGCTGACCGAGGTCAACAGGCAGCGCCGCACCGCGGGCGTCGTCGCCTACGAGCTGGCCACCGGCGAACTGCACGTCTTCCAGGCCAAGGCCGTCGTCTTCGCCTCCGGCGGCAACGGCAAGTTCTACAAGGTGACCTCCAACGCGCACACCCTGACCGGCGACGGCCAGGCCGCCGCGTTCCGGCGCGGACTGCCGCTGGAGGACATGGAGTTCTTCCAGTTCCACCCGACCGGCATCTGGCGGATGGGCATCCTGCTCACCGAGGGCGCGCGCGGCGAGGGCGGTATCCTGCGGAACAAGGACGGCGAACGCTTCATGGAGAAGTACGCGCCCGTCATGAAGGACCTGGCCTCCCGCGACGTGGTCTCCCGTTCCATCTACACGGAGATCCGCGAGGGCCGGGGCTGCGGCCCCGAGGGCGACCACGTCTATCTCGACCTCACCCACCTGCCGCCCGAGCAGCTGGACGCCAAGCTCCCCGACATCACCGAGTTCGCGCGCACCTACCTCGGCATCGAGCCCTATACGGACCCGATCCCGATCCAGCCGACCGCGCACTACGCGATGGGCGGGATGCCGACCAACGTGCTGGGCGAGGTGCTGGCCAACAACACCGATGTGGTGCCCGGGCTCTACGCGGCCGGCGAGGTCGCCTGCGTCTCGGTGCACGGCGCCAACCGTCTTGGCACCAACTCCCTGCTGGACATCAACGTGTTCGGGCGTCGGGCCGGCATCGCCGCCGCCGAGTACGCGGCCACCGCGGACTTCGTGCCGCTGCCCGACGAGCCGGCGGGCTTCGTCGCCACCGAGGTCGAGCGGATGCGCGACGCCACCGGCAGCGAACGGGTCACGGACATCCGCCGGGCGCTGCAGGAGACCATGGACAAGAACGCCATGGTGTTCCGCACCGAGGGCACCCTGAAGGAGGCCCTGGGCGACATCGCGGAGCTGCGCCGCCGCTACCGTTCCGTCTCGGTGCAGGACAAGGGCCGGCGGTTCAACACCGACCTGCTCGAAGCGCTTGAGCTGGGCAACCTCCTGGAACTCGCCGAGGTGCTGGTGGTCTCGGCGCTGGCCCGCAAGGAGTCCAGGGGCGGCCACTACCGCGAGGACTACCCGACCCGCGACGACGTCAACTTCATGCGGCACACCATGGCGTACCGCGAGGTGGACGCCGACGGCAACGAGACGATCCGGCTCGACTACAAGCCCGTCGTCCAGACCCGCTACCAGCCGATGGAGCGTACGTACTGATGGCTACCCCGACGATGGAGAAGTCCGCCGCCCCGGCGGCCGGCGCCGACCACCTGGTCACCGTCACCTTCCGGATCCGTCGCTTCAACCCCGAGGTCTCCGCCGAGCCGAACTGGCAGGACTTCGAGATCGCGATCGACCCCAAGGAACGGGTCCTCGACGCGCTGCACCAGATCAAGTGGGACGAGGACGGCACGCTGACGTTCCGCCGCTCCTGCGCGCACGGGATCTGCGGCTCGGACGCGATGCGGATCAACGGCAAGAACCGGCTGGCCTGCAAGACGCTGATCAAGGACATCACCACGATCAAGGGCTCGGTCGCCACCAAGCCGATCCTGGTCGAGCCGATCAAGGGCATGACGGTCCTGAAGGACCTGATCGTGGACATGGAGCCGTTCTTCCAGGCGTACCGCGACGTGATGCCGTTCCTGATCACCTCGGGCAACGAGCCGACCCGCGAACGCCTCCAGTCGGCGGCCGACCGCGAGCGGTTCGACGACACCACCAAGTGCATCCTCTGCGCGGCGTGCACCTCGTCCTGCCCGGTGTTCTGGAACGACGGCCAGTACTTCGGCCCGGCGGCGATCGTCAACGCGCACCGCTTCATCTTCGACTCCCGGGACGAGGGCGCCGAGCGGCGGCTGGAAGTCCTCAACGACAAGGACGGCGTGTGGCGCTGCCGCACCACGTTCAACTGCACGGACGCCTGCCCGCGCGGCATCGAGGTCACCAAGGCCATCCAGGAGGTCAAGAAGGCCCTGATCACCCGCCGCTTCTGAGCCCTCCCAGGCGGGGCGCTCCCCCCACGGCGGCGCGGCCGCCGCCAGCGGGGCGGCTGCGCCGCGGGCTCGGGACGCGATAGACGCCTCCGGCGGGGCGCCCTCCCGGGCGGGGGACGGCTGCGCCGCAGCAGGGGCAACGCGAGCGCTGCCGCCAACAGGGCGGCGGCTGCGCCGCAGGCTTGGGCCGGCGAGGCGCCCTCCCGGGCGAGGACGGCTGCGCCGCGCCGGGGGCAACGCTGACGCTGCCAGGCGGCGGGGCGGCGGCCACGCCGCAGCGCGGGCAACGCCCCAGGCACGGGCCGCGTAGGCGCCTCCGGCAAGGCACCCTCCCGGACGGAGGCGGCTACTGCTGGCCGACGGTGCGGCGGCTCCGCCGCAGGCTTGGGCCGGCGAAGCGCCCTCCCCGGGCGGGGACGGCTGCGCCGCAGCAGGGGCAACGCTGACGCTGCCAGGCAGGGCGGCGGCTGCGCCGCAGGCACGAACCCGCGTTAGACGCCTCGGGCGCGGCGCCCTCCCCGGGCGAAGGGGGCTACTGCTGACCGACCGTGCGGCGGCTGCGCCGCGGGCACGGGCCCCGTTAGACGCCCCCGGTAGGGAGCCCTCCCGGACGGGGGCAGCCACGCCGCAGCGCGGGCAACGCGAGCGCTGCCGCCAGAAGGATGGCGGCTGCGCCGCAGGCACAGGCCCTGTTAGGCGCCTCCGGCGAAGCGCCGCCAGCGGGGCGGCGGCTGCGCCGCAGGCTTGGGCCGGCGCGGCGCCCTCCCCGGGCGGGGACGGCCCCGTGGGGGCACCACCCGGTCGCCGGGCCGGGGTGGGGTGGGCGGGGCGGGGAGGGTACGGGGCATGGGAAAACGTTCGGGGGGGTGTCAAGCTGCGGGTATGAGCACTGCGCAGAGCACCACCGTTGTCGCTCGGCTGCGCGAGGCGCTGCCCGCCGAGGCCGTTCTCACCGATCCCGATGTCACCGCTTCCTATGCCCATGACATGGCCAGCTTCTGCTCGGCCGGCTCCCCCGCGGCCGTCGTGTTGCCGCGCACCGTCGAGGACGTCCAGCGGGTGTTGCGGCTGGCCACCGAGCTGCGCGTGCCCGTCGTGCCGCAGGGCGCGCGTACCGGGCTCTCCGGCGCGGCCAACGCGATCGACGGCTGCGTCGTGCTCTCGCTGCTGCGGATGGACCGGGTGTTGGAGATCGACCCGGTGAACCGGATCGCCGTGGTGGAGCCGGGCGTGGTCAACGCCGATCTGTCCAAGGCGGTGGCCGAGCACGGCCTCAGCTATCCGCCCGATCCGTCGAGTTGGGAGCAGTGCACCATCGGCGGCAATATCGGCACCGGGTCCGGCGGTCTGTGTTGCGTCAAGTACGGCGTGACCGCCGAGTATGTGCTCGGCCTGGACGTGGTGTTGGCCGACGGGCGGCTGCTGAGCACGGGGCGGCGCACCGCCAAGGGCGTCGCCGGCTACGACCTGACGCGGCTGTTCGTCGGCGCCGAGGGCACCCTGGGCGTGGTGGTCCGGGCCGTGCTGGCGCTGCGGCCGGCGCCGCCGAGGCAGTTGGTGTTGGCGGCGGAGTTCGGCTCGGCGCGGGCGGCCGGGGAGGCGGTGGCGCGGATCATGGCCGCGGGGCACACGCCCTCGTTGTTGGAGTTGATGGACGGCACCAGCGTGCGGGCGGTCAACCGGCTGACGAGGATGGGCCTGCCGGAGTCCACGCAGGCGCTGCTGCTGGCCGCGTTCGACACCCCGCAGGCGTCGGAGGAGCTGGCGGCGGTCGGCGAGCTGTGCCGGGAGTCGGGCGCGACGGAGGTGGTGCCGGCGGACGACCAGGCCGAGTCGGAGCTGCTGCTGGCCGCCCGCCGGGCCACGCTGCCCGCGCTGGAGGCGGTCACCGGGACGACGATGATCGACGATGTCTGTGTGCCGAGGGACCGGCTGGCCGAGCTGATCGACGGGGTCGCGCTGATCGCCGAACGGCAGGCGCTGACCATCGGCGTGGTGGCGCACGCCGGGGACGGCAACGCGCATCCGACGGTCTGCTTCGACGCGAGCGATCCGGACGAGGCGGCCAGGGCGCGGGTCTCGTTCGACGAGATCATGGCCCTTGGCCTGGAGCTGGGCGGCACGATCACCGGGGAGCACGGGGTCGGAGTGCTCAAGAAGGACTGGCTGGCCCGCGAACTCGGCCCGGTCGGGCTGGAGTTGCAGCGCTCCGTCCGCCGGGTCTTCGATCCGCTGGGCATCCTCAACCCCGGCAAGGTCCTCTGACGGCGGGCCCTACCCGCTGGTCTCCCCGGCGGCGGGGTCCCCGTCGGCGGCGCGTTCCTCCGGCGTCATGCAGAGTTCGTCGAGCAGTTGGCGGCGCAACCGGGCCGGGTCGCGGGTGAGTTCGGGTTGGATCTCGGTGCGCCAGATCTCGGCCGCGCGGGGCAGCGCGCGGTCGAGGGAGCGGCGCAGTATCCGCTTGGCGACCTGCAGCGGCACCGCGACCACCGGTCGGAGCAGGCCCCGGCCGCGCGCGGTGATCAGCAGGTCGACGGCCCAGCCGCCGCCGGCCGCCGGCCGGGGGACCGCCCTGGCCTCGGCGCGCACCAGCGAGTGCGTCACCTGCACCCGCAGCGGCGGCGGTCCGTTCTCGCCGGCCGCCGACGCGTACCAGCGGGGCACGTCCAACTCGGCCTTGAGGGTGAACCAGCGCAGCCAGCGGCGGCGTTGGCGGCCGGGGCGGGACATCGAGCCGTCGATGCGGAGCGTGGCCCGTTCGGGGTGGGAGACGTCGCGCAGCCGGAACTCGGCGGCCAGCCGGGGGCTGGGCCCCGGGCCGAGGCGTTGGCCGTCGACCCGGAGCGCGGTCTCCACGCCCGGGTCCCAGGCGAGCAGCGTGACCCGGGGCGCGACCACCCCGTCGGCCAGCGGCTGCGCCGTGGCCTCGTCGCGGTCGTAGCGGGCGCCGGGGCGGGCGTGCTCGCCGGCCAGCAGGGCGATGCCCCGGACGAGCCGGCCGTCGTCGGCGAAGAGCTGGTGCCCCTCGGCGTGCAGGCTCTCCCACACGTCGTGGGGCACCGCGATCACCCGGGACAGTTCACGTTGGCTGACGACGGGGGCCAGGATGACGGTGTGCTTGAGTCGGGCCATGGCCGCATCCTGCCGCACGGATCAGATTCGGCGAAGCTCCCAGAGCCGCCAGACGCCACTTCCGGAGTTCAGCAGCTGCACGCCGGTGATGTTGGACGCGCTGATGGTGAACCGTTTGTCCTGCCAGATGGGGATGATCGGTGCTTCCTCGGCGGCCAGTTCGTGGATCGCCAGGAAGTTCTCCGCGGCGCGCCCCCGGTCGGGTTCGGCCTGCGCGTCGGCGATCAGCCGGTTGACCTGCTCGCTGGCGAAGCCCGTGGCGAGCCCGTCGCCGGGGCCGAGGATGCCGTCGGTGAAGGTGGCGGGGTCGGGGAAGTCGGGGCGCCAGCCGATGATGTAGGCGTCGTAGTCCCGCGCGCTGTAGACGCCGGGGATGAAGTCCGACCACTCGTAGTGCGTGATCTCGACCTCGAAGATCCCGTCGGCCTCCAGCTGACGTTCCACCATCTCGGCCTCGGCGTGGTTGCCCGCGCCGCGCGAGTAGGCCAGGTCGAAGGAGAGCGGCAGTTCGTGCCCGGCGTCCACCATCCGCTGCCGCAGCACATCGGGGTCGTTCTCCCGGTACTGGTCGTAGAACGGGGTGCCGTGGCCGGTGAAGCCGACCGGGATCAGCGAGTAGAGCGGTTCGACGGTGCCGAACTGCACCCGGCTGCTGATGGCGTCGCGGTCCAGCAGCGCGGCGATGGTCTGGCGGGCCACCCGGCTGCCGAGCGGCATGTCCTCGTCGGTGTTGAAGGCCAGCACCCGGATCGATCCGGCGGGTGTCTCGGTGACGGGGTGGTCGGGGTCGCTGAAGTTGGTCCCCGCCATCACCTCGGGCGCCGTCTTGCCGTCGTTGACGTCGAGTTCGCCGTTGTCCCAGGCCTCGGCGAGCTGCTCCTCGGCGGAGGCGCCCTCGTCGTTCTCGTAGAAGTACCGCACGGTGACGGGGAACTCGGGGACCTCGTTGGCGCCCCGGTAGCTCTCGTTGGGCACCAGCTCGACGGAGTCGCCGTCGTTGCCGTTCCGCAGGACATACGGGCCCGAGCCGTCGACCTCCCAGCCGGTGCGCGGCTCCAGCTTCTCGTACTTCTCCATGTCCACGATGGCGCCGGCGCTGCCGGCCACCACGAAGGGGAAGGTCGCGTCGGGCTGGTTCAGCTCGAAGATGATGTCCTGGCCGTCGATGCGGACCGCCTCAAGGGTGGCCAGCAGGGCCGAGGGGCCGGCGTGGGAGAACTTCTCCTCCTCGGGGATGGAGTCGTCCTCCGCCTCCTGGTCGGCCCGCTCGGCCATGGCCAGGATCCGCTCGTAGGAGAACTTGACGTCCTCCGGGGTGATGCCCCGTCCGTTGCTGAACTGGAGGTCGTCCCTCAACTCGCAGCGGAAGACCGTCAGTTCGTTGTCGGTGAAGGCGCAGCTCTCCGCGGCGTCCGGGACCGGCTGTTCACGTCCCTGCTCGAAGGTGAGCAGGGATTGATAGAGATTGCTCATCAGCGCCCAGGCCGAGGCGTCATAGGCGCCGCCCGGGTCCACCATGGTGGGTGTGGAGGTGGTGCCGACCACGATCGGGTCCTTGCCGTCCTCATTCGATTGGAAGAGGATCCAGCCGCCGATCGCGCCGGCGACCAACACCATGGCCAGCCCGATACCTATGGCCCCTTTGGCCCGGAAACGTCGCACTCCCCGCGCCCTTTCTCGGAAAGACAAGTAAGCGTGCCCACCCAACCACAGGGACGAGTGGGCCACAGCAGGCAGGGGGCAACGGACCGGCCACACTTCACATGGTGGCCGTGTTACTACCCGGCGCGAGGCGTCATTCCGTCACAGCCCCGGGCACATCGATCATAAGCTCCACCTCGACGGGGTTGCCGTCCAGCCGTACTTCGACGCTCTGGGTGCCCAACTGCGGCGAGAAGGCCGCCAGAAGATACTCGCCCAGGGCCGGGGCCTTCACTTCGAAGGCGCCGTCGGGGCCGCTCTTCGTCTTGTCGAGGTTGCGGCCCCCGTCCACCGCCGTGAGCGTCACCACCGCACGGGGCAGTGCGACCCCCAACGAGTCGCGTACCCACCCGCTGATGGCGAGCGCCTCCCCCGTACCCACTCGGTCCGTCATGCCACACGCTCCTCCAGCGCCGCGCTCCGTGTCCATCACGCAGTCAGTTTGTTCCCCGGGCGTTATCAGGGACACCAACGCGAGCCGAATAGTTGACCGCATCGGTGGGCTGACACGAAAACCAGACAAACCTAGGGTTCTCCCCCTAGGGGATACCCCCGGGGGTCAGGACTGGCCGGAGGCCAGCTCGACCACGGTGATGTCCGGATCGGCCCCGACCCGCACCGGCGGGCCGTAGGCGCCCGCGCCCCTGCTGACATAGAGCTGGGTGTCGCCGTACCGCTCCAGGCCGGCGAGCGTGGGGTTGGCCAGGGCGGCGAGATAGGTGATCGGCCACATCTGGCCGCCGTGGGTGTGCCCGGAGAGCTGCAGGTCGACGCCGTGGTCCACCGCGTCGTGGATCATCACCGGCTGGTGCGCCATCAGCACCGAGGCGCGCGCCGGGTCCCGGTCGGCCAGCGCCGCGTCATAGTCGGGCCCGCCGAAGTCGGTGCCCTCGCCGCCGATGTCGTTGACCCCGGCCAGGTCGAGGAACGGCAGCTCGCGCCGCTCGTTGACCAGCGGGGTGACCCCCAACTCCCGGACGTGGTCCACCCATGCCTCGGTCTCCACGTAGTACTCGTGGTTGCCGGTGACGAAGAAGGCGCCGTCCCTGGCCCGCAGATCGGCCAGCGGGGCCACCGCCGAGCGCAGATCGTCCACCTCGGCGTCGACCAGATCGCCCACCACCGTGATCAGGTCCGGCTGCACCTTGTTGATGGCGTCGACCACCCGGCGGCAGTGCGATTCGCCCAGCACCGGGCCCAGGTGGATATCGCTGACGACGGCTATCCGGTAGCCGTGCCCGCCGCGCGGCAGCTTGGCGAGCGGCACCGTCACCCGCTTCACCCGCAGCCGGCGCGCGTTGTAGCTGCCGTAGCCGACCACCCCGGTGGCCAGCACCCCGGCGCCCACCGCGATCGAACGGGACACCAGCAGCCGCCGGCTCAGCTCCCCCGGCGCGGGATCGGGCGCCGGGTCCTGGGCCGGCTCGTCGGGGGCCACCGGCGGAGGCCCGGCGGGGGCCCCGGCCCGGCCGGCCGTCCCCCCGGCCGCGTCGCCAACCGCCACGGTCGCCGGCACCGGCTCGTCGGCCGGCTCGGGCGCGGCGGCGTCGGCCCGCTCGTCGGCCGGGGTCGGCTCCTCGACGCGGCGGGCGCCACGGCGCAGCAGCACCAGCCGCACCAACTCGCCCGCCAGCAGCGCGAGGACCAGATAGAGGACCATCGCCATCCAGTAGAAGCCGGGCCAGGCCACCACGGTAAGCACGTCGAACGGCAGCCCGGCGCGCCCGCCGGCGGCGGTGAGCAGCGTGCAGAGCGTCAGCACCCCCAGCACCCAGCCGCCCGTCCGGCGGTACCACCCGCCCGGCAGGGAGACGTCCCGCACCAGGCGCCGCCACAGATACCAGTGCAGGGCGACCAGCACCACGGCGAACACCAGCACGACAACGACGATCATCACGAAAAGATCCCTCCCGGGCCGGCGGGGGCCACGGACCACCCTCGGCAAGTATGGGCGACCCACGTCGCCCGGTTGACGGCGGCCTCTCACCGGTTTGCGCCGCTCCGCTGGCACGGACGCAGGTCGGCAGCGGTAGGTTCACCGTGTGCCGTTCAATCGTTCGTCCTCTTGTCGGATCTCCGTTCGCGCGTTGGTGCTTGGCTTACTGACGCCCACGCTGCTTCTGCCCACCCTGGCCTCGGCCGAGGACCCGCCCGCCGGTGGCACCGCCATCGGCGGCGAGCGCCTGGCCGGCTCGGGGACCGTGGTGGACGTCACCGACGGGGTGCCCGCGCTGCCCGAGGACCTCACCGCCGCGTCGTGGATCGTCGCCGACGCCGAGACCGGCGAGGTCTTCGCCGCGCACGACGCCCACCGGCGGCTGCCGCCGGCCAGCACCATCAAGATGCTCTTCGCCGACACCGTGCTGCCCCTGCTCGACCGCGAGGCGCTCTACCGCGCCCAGCCCGAGCACTTCGCCGACGTGGGCCCCGGCAGCAGCGCGGTGGGCGTCGCCGACGGCCAGACCTACCGCGTCGAGGACCTGTGGCGCGGCGTCTTCCTGGCCTCGGGCAACGACGCGGTGTACGCGCTGACCGCGATGAACGGCGGCAAGGAGGCGACCGTCGCGCAGATGAACGAACGCGCCGCCGACCTCCAGGCGTTGGACACCCATGTGGTCAACCCCGACGGCTATGACGCCGAGGGGCAGCTCTCCTCCGCCTACGATCTGACCCTCTTCGCCCGCGCCGGCCTGCAACACGAGGACTTCCGCGAGTACGCGTCCACCGCCGACGCCGACTTCCCCGGCGCCGGCGAGGGCGAGGACCGGGAGACCTACGAGATCCAGAACACCAACCGGCTGCTGGTCGGCGCCCCCGGGCTCGACCCCTATCCCGGCATCGCCGGCGTCAAGAACGGCTACACCTCCGAGGCCGGCTACACCTTCACCGGCGTCGCCGAACGGGACGACCGGGTGCTGCTGGTGACGGTGCTCGACCCGGCGGACGGCGACAACCTGGCCGTCTACCGCGAGGCGGCGGCCCTGCTCGACTGGGGCTTCGCCGCCGCCGACCACGCGAACCCGGTGGGCGAGCTGGTCCCCCCGCTCAGCGAACTCCCCGAGGGCCAGGACGGCACCGCCTCGGACGAGGGCGAGGGCGACGCGGCGACCGACGGCAAGAACGCCGAGGAGGCCAACCTGGACGGCGCGGCCGGCGCCTCGGGCCACCGGGACTCGTCCGGCGGGATACTGGTCACCACCATCACGGCCGGCGCTCTGGCGGTGCTGGCGGCGGGGGCCTATGTGTTCCATCGGCGGCATCCGCTGCCGAACCGGCGTCCAACGCGTCGACGGACGGACGATCCCCAGGAGTGACGGCGGTCGCCGTCCAGGCGCAGCAGAACAGCACCAGCTTGGCCACCAGGTTGATCCACAGCAGCAGCGCGACCGGCACGCCGAAGGCGCCGTAGACGCTGCGCCCGGCGACCCCGGTCAGATAGCCGCCGAGCAGCAGCTTGAGCAGTTCGATGCCGACCGCGCCCAGCAGACAGGCCAGCACCGTGGCCCGGCGCGGCGGCCGGACGCCGGGAAGCCAGACCAGGACGTAGAACAGCAGCAGCGCCGCCACCCCGACGGCCACCGCGTAGGCACCGAACTGCACCAGCGGGGCGAAGCCGCCCAGGCCCCGGCTGGCCCGACGCAGCAGGCTTATCGCCACCGCCGAGGCGCCCAGCGACAGCAGCGTCACCGCGCCGAGCCCGGCGAGCACGCCGGCGTCCTTGACCCGGCGCAGCACCACGTTGTCGTCGGAGTCGGCCAGATCCCAGACCGCCCGCAGACAGCCGCGCAGCGCGTCCACCCAGGCGGCGCCGGTCGGCAGCACCAGCAGCAGCGAGATCAGCCCGATGGCGCCGGCGTTGTCGAAGAGCCCGCTCAGATCGAGCTGATCGGAGATGCCGGGCACCTGGTCGGCGAACCACCGTTCGATATCGTCCAGTTGGCGCTCGCTCAGCAGCGTGCTCCCGATCGCGGCGAGCAGCCCGAGCACCGGGAAGAGCGCGACAAAGCTGGTGAACGTGATGGCGGCGGCGAGCCGCGTCCAGTTCCTGCGGTCCAGATGCTCGTAGAGCGCCCACAGCCGGCTGCGCGACAGCCAGGCGACGGCCGGGCCGATCCAGGGCAACCGCGTCAGCCGTTCCATCCGCATCTCCCCACGCCGCGTCCGCGTATCGGACCCTATGCGCGGGTGCCCGGCGGGGGGCCACGCGACACCGGGACGGCGGTGCCGCGCGGCAACCACCGCGGCGCGGCGTCCAGTTCGGTCCTCGCCACGCCGCCGTCCGGGTGACATTACGCGGACGGGCGGCGCGGCGCCGCCAGGGTGGCGCCATGTCCTTGAAGCGAATCCTCCGCCGGGTCGCGGCCGTCGCGCTGCCCCTCGGCCTGCTCTTCACCCCGCTCTCCCTGGCCACCGCGCCCACCGCCGGCGCCGCCGTGGCCTGCCCCACCGTCGACGATCCGCTGTACGCCGCCAACAACCGCGCCGTCGACGTGGACCGGATCTCGCCCGACCCGGCCTACCGCACCGACTGTCGCCAGCTGTACCGGGCGGACCGCCGGGCGCCCGAGGTCGTCTTCGACGAGGGCTTCGAGCCCAGGGACGTGGTCGACGGCCAGTACGACCTGGAGCAGTACGTGCTGGTCAACCAGCCCTCGCCGTTCGTCTCCACCAGCTACGACCACGATCTGTACAAGGAGTGGGGCTCGGCCGGCTACAACTACTACATCGACGCGCCGGGCGGCATCGACGTCAACGCGACCATCGGCGACCAGCACCGGTGGGCCGACCAGGTCGAGGTGGCCTTCCCCGGCGGGATCGCCACCGAGTTCATCGTCGGCGCCTGCCCGGTCGACCGGGCGACCCGCACCGAGACCATGGCGGACTGCGTCGACAACCCGCACTACGAGCCCTGGCGCGGCTGAGCTACCCGACCCGCGTCGGCGCGGCGCTGGGCGCCGGCGCGAAGCGGAACTCGCGGCGCAACGCCCAGACGCCACCGGCGTCCTGCTCGTACAGCGCGAAGCCGGTGACCTGCCAGGCCGCCTCGTACTCCGCCAGCTCGACGAAGGCGCGGTCCATCGCCTCCTCGGCGATGCCGTGCGCCACCGTCACATGCGGGTGGTAGGGGAACCGCAGCTCCGTGGCGAGCGGGCCCGAGGCGTCCCGCACCCGCTCCTGGAGCCAGCCGCACGCCGAACCGCCCTCCACCACCCGGACGAAGACCACGGGCGACAGCGGCCGGAAGGTGCCCGTGCCGGAGAGCCGCATGGGGAACGGGCGGCCGGCGGCGGCGATGGCCACCAGATGCCCCTCGATCGCCGGCCGGTCGGCCGCCGCCACCTCCGTGGGGGGCAGCAGCGTCACATGGGTCGGGATGCCGGCGGCGGCGGCGTCCCCGAAGCCGAGACGGCAGCGCTGCAACCGGCTGCCATGCGGCTCCGGGACCGCGATGGACACGCCGAGCGTGACGCTCCCCACCATCCGACTCCCTCCACTTCGCTCCACTGCGCCCCACCGCGTTCCGCTTCGGGGCTTCCGCACCGCGCCCGGACGTCCCCCGTAGTGTGCCGCCCGCGCGGGCGCGGGCGCACGGGCCTTCCGTCCCGGGTTCCGCCGGGTTTCGGCGGCGGGTCAGCTCGGCGGCGCCGGGGGCAGGAAGCCCACCACGTCGTACACCCGCGCCAGCGTGCCGGCGGCGACCGCGCGCGCCTTCTCGGCGCCCCTGGCCAACTGCCGGTCCAGCTCCGCCGGATCGTCCAGGAACTCCTGGGTGCGGGCCTGGAACGGGGCGACCCAGTCGGTGAACACGTCCGCCAGCTCCGTCTTCAGCGGGCCGTAGAGCTGGCCGCTGAACTTCTCCTCCAGCTCCTGGACGGTGTTCCCGGTGAGCGCCGCGTAGATGGTGAGGAGATTGCTCAGCCCCGGCTTCGCCACCGGGTCGTAGCGGATCTCGGTGCCGGTGTCGGTGACCGCGCTGCGGAACTTCTTCGCCGAGGTCTTCGGCGGGTCGAGCAGCCAGACGATGCCCTTGGTCGACGAGCTGGACTTGCTCATCTTGCTGGCCGGGTCCTGCAGGTCCTGGATCTTGGCGGCGCCCTTGAGGATATGGGCGGACGGCAGCCGGAACAGCTCGCCGAACCTGCCGTTGAAACGCGCCCCCACGTCCCGGGTCAGCTCGACATGCTGACGCTGGTCCTCGCCGACGGGCACCTGGTCCGTCTGGTAGAGCAGGATGTCGGCGGCCTGCAGCACCGGGTAGGTGAAGAGCCCGACCGTGGTGCCCTCGGCGCCCTGCTTGGCCGACTTGTCCTTGAACTGCGTCATCCGGGACGCCTCGCCGAAGCCCGTCAGGCAGTTGAGCACCCAGGCCAGCTGCGCGTGCTCGGGCACATGGCTCTGCACGAAGAGCGTGCAGAGCTCCGGGTCGAGACCGGCGCCCAGCACCTGCGCCGCCGCCAGCCTGGTCGCCTCGCGCAGCGCGGCCGGGTCCTGCGGAACGGTGATGGCGTGCAGGTCCACGATCGAGTAGAAGGCGTCGTGGGTGTCCTGGAACGGGAGCCACTGCCGCACCGCCCCCAGGTAGTTGCCCAGATGGAAGGAGCCGGCGGTCGGCTGGATACCGGAGAAGACACGAGGACGATCGGTGGCCATGACAGCCATTGTCTCAGGTCCGCCAACCGGGTCACACGACCCCGTGACGCCCCGCGAAGTACCGGTTTTCGGACACCTGACGCGCGGATTCTTCCCATAGCGGACGGCGACCGCTACAAGGGAAGGCACAGGCCCACCAGCCAGAGATCGGATACCACCATGACCGTGCAGGAGCACCCGGAGACCCCGGACAGCCCGGCCGCCGCCCTGATCGCCGCCGCTGAGGCGCACAGCGCGCACAACTACCACCCGCTGCCGGTCGTCATCGCCTCGGCGCGCGGCGCCTGGGTGACGGACGTGGCCGGGCGGCGCCATCTGGACCTGCTGGCCGGATACTCGGCGCTCAACTTCGGCCATGGCCACCCCCGGCTGATCGCCGAGGCCAAGGCCCAGCTGACCCGTCTCACCCTCACCTCCCGCGCCTTCCACCACGAGCGGTTCGCGCCCTTCGTCACGGAGCTGGCCGAGCTGTGCGGGATGGAGATGGTGCTGCCGATGAACACCGGCGCCGAGGCGGTGGAGACCGCGATCAAGACCGCCCGCAAATGGGGCTACCGGGTCAAGGGCGTGCCGGACGGGCGGGCCAACATCGTGGTGGCCGCCGACAACTTCCACGGCCGCACCACCACCCTGGTCGGCTTCTCCACCGACCCGGACGCCTACCGCGACTACGGCCCGTTCGCGCCCGGCTTCACCGTCGTCCCGTTCGGCGATCTGGAGGCGATGCGGGCGGCGGTCGACGAGAACACGGTGGCGGTGCTGCTGGAGCCGATCCAGGGCGAGGCCGGGGTGATCGTGCCGCCGGCCGGCTATCTGCCCGGGGTGCGTCAACTCACCGCCGAACGCGGCGTCCTGCTGATGGCGGACGAGATCCAGTCGGGGCTCGGCCGCACCGGGCGCACCTTCGCGTGCGAGCACGAGGGCGTGGTGCCCGACATCTACATCCTGGGCAAGGCGCTGGGCGGCGGGGTGATGCCGGTGTCGGCGGTGGTCTCATCGGCGGAGATCCTGGGCGTCTTCAAGCCGGGCGAGCACGGCTCGACCTTCGGCGGCAACCCGCTGGCCTGCGCGATCGGCCTTGAGGTGGTGGCGATGCTGCGGGAGGGCGAGATCGTGGCGCGGGCCGCCGAGCTGGGCGAACTGCTCCACGACGAGCTGGCCAAGCTGGTCACCGAGGGCACCGTCACCGAGGTGCGCGGCCGGGGTCTGTGGGCCGGGCTCGACCTGGCGCCCGGGGTGGGCAGCGGACGCGAGGTGTCCCAGCGGCTGTTGGCGCGGGGCGTGCTGGTCAAGGACACCCACGAGAACACGCTGCGGATCGCCCCGCCGCTGGTCATCGAGCGGGACGACCTCCAGTGGGCGCTCACCCAGCTGAGGGAGGCGCTGGCGGGCTGACCCGCGCGCCGACCCCGACGCGGCCGGTCCACGTTCAGCGGACTACCCTGACGTCAGTATCTTGACGACGAGATATGAGATATGGCGAGAAAGTGCGCGAGGACCTCCCGCCGCCGTGGGAGTGCCCCGCCACGCTGGACGAGTAACCTGGCCGTGGACCCGGCCGCCACATTCACATACCGGAAGGTCCCTGATGCCCCGCACCCCCGTCACCGTCACCGTCACCGGCGCCGCAGGCCAGATCGGCTACGCGCTGCTCTTCCGTATCGCCTCGGGCCAGCTCCTCGGGCCCGATGTCCCGGTCCGGCTGCGCCTGCTGGAGATCACCCCGGCGCTGGCCGCGGCCGAGGGCACGGCCATGGAGCTGGACGACTCCGCCTTCCCGCTGCTGGCCGGGATCGACATCTCCGACGACCCCAACGTGGCCTTCGACGGCACCAATGTCGCGCTGCTGGTCGGCGCCCGCCCGCGCACCAAGGGCATGGAGCGGGGTGATCTGCTGGAGGCGAACGGCGGCATCTTCAAGCCGCAGGGCCGGGCCATCAACGACCACGCCGCCGACGACGTCAAGGTGCTGGTGGTCGGCAACCCGGCCAACACCAACGCGCTGATCGCGCAGGCCGCGGCGCCCGACGTGCCGGCCGAGCGGTTCACCGCGATGACCCGCCTCGACCACAACCGGGCGCTCTCCCAGCTCGCCAAGAAGACCGGCAGCCCGGTCTCGGAGATCCGCCGCCTCACCATCTGGGGCAACCACTCGGCCACCCAGTACCCGGACATCTTCCACGCGGAGGTGGCCGGCAAGAGCGCGGCCGAGGCGATCGGCGACGAGGGCTGGCTGGCCGACACGTTCATCCCGACCGTCGCCAAGCGCGGCGCCGCCATCATCGAGGCCAGGGGCGCGTCCTCCGCCGCCTCCGCCGCCAACGCCGCCATCGACCACGTCCACACCTGGGTCAACGGCACCCCCGAGGGCGACTGGACCTCGATGGCCATCCCGTCCGACGGCTCCTACGGCGTCCCCGAGGGCCTGATCTCCTCGTTCCCCGTCACCACCGCCGACGGCAGCTACTCCATCGTGCCCGACCTGGAGATCAACGACTTCTCCCGCGACCGGATCGACGCCTCGGTCCGCGAGCTGGCCGAGGAGCGCGAGGCGGTTCGCGGGCTCGGCCTCATCTGACCCCGCTCGTCCGAACCGGCTCGTCCGAACCGGCTGGGCCCGGAACCGGGCTCATCTGAAACACTGCGGACGTAACGCATCTGTGGCCCCCACACACGCTGTCGGGGCCACACTGCGTCCTCCTGCCGCCCCCGCCTCCCGCTCCCGTTCCCGGCCGAAGCCCGAAGGAAGAGCCCTGCCGATGCGACGCCTCTCCCCCCGGATACGTCTCCTCGCACGTCATCCTCTTCTGGTGGGACTCGGCGCGCTGAGCCTGGTGTTCTCCGGCGCCTGCGATGTGACCGACGAGCTGACGGGCGAGGAGCAGCGGGAGCCGGTCAGGATCGCGGTGACGGACTGGCCGGGCGCCAGGGCCAACGCGGCGGTGGTGGCCTATCTGTTGGAGGAGGAGCTGGGCGTCCCCGTGGAGAAGGTCGAGACCGACCCGGCCGCCGCCTGGAACCAGCTGGGCGACGGCACCGCCCAGGTCCTGTTGGAGGACTGGGGCGCGCTCCCCGAACAGGCCCGACTCCATGTCGACCAGCGGCAGGACGTGGTCCCCGCCGGCGATCTCGGCATCGACGGGCATGTGGGCTGGTTCGTCCCCGGCGACTTCGCCAGGAACCACCCCGACGTCCTCGACTGGCGCAACCTCAACGACTACGCCGACCAGCTGGGCGGCACCGTCCTCCAGGGCGACCCCGGGTTCGCCACCAGGGACGCGACCATCATCGACGAGCTGGACCTCGACCTGCGGCCGGTCGCCGCGGGCAGCGAGGAGGCCCTGGTCGAGCGGATAGCCCAGGCCGGCACCGGCGGCACGCCGCTGCTGGCGTACTTCTGGCAACCCCACTGGCTGACCAGCCGGATCGACCTGGCCGAGATCGAACTCCCCGGCTACTACCCGAAGATCACCCTGCACAAGTACCTCAACGCGGAGTTCGCCACCGAGGGCGGCGAGGTCGTCGCCTTCCTCCACGCCTTCTCCTGGACCGAACAGGACCAGAACGCGGTCGCCGAACTCATCGCCGGCCAGGGCATGACGCCGCGCGCGGCGGCCGAACGCTGGGTCACCGAGAACCCGGACACCGTCGCCACCTGGTTCGCGTAGCCGCGCGCCGCGGCCCGGGACCATCCACGGAACGTGACATATAGCTGCGGCTACCACTGCTCGCCGTCGAAGAGTGGCAGCCGGCACTATCGGGAGAGCGGCCCGTCGTTTCTACTGTGCCGCCATGGAGAGCAACCCCCACGGCGACCTGGCCCCGTCATCCGTCGCCGGCGCCACCGCGCCGTCCGCCCCTTTCCTCGCTGGACGCACCGCCCTGGTCACCGGGGCCGCCAGCGGCATCGGCCGGTCCTGCGCGCTCGCCCTGGCGGCGGCGGGCGCGCACGTCCACGTGGTGGACAGGGCCGCCGACGGCGCCCGGAGAACGGCGGCTGAGATCGGCGGCTCGGCCCTCGTCGTCGACCTCGCGGACCCCGACGCCGTGGACACCCTGCCCGAGGCCGTGGACATCGTCGTCAACAACGCCGGCCTCCAACACGTCGCGCCGCTCCACGAGTTCCCGCCCGACCGCTTCGCCCTGATCCAGCGGGTGATGGTGGAGGCGCCGTTCCGCATCATCCGCCGGACCCTTCCGCACATGTACCGGGAGGGCTGGGGGCGGATCGTCAACATCTCGTCGGTGCACGGACTGCGCGCCAGCTCCTACAAGGCGGCCTATGTCACCGCCAAACACGCCCTGGAAGGGCTCAGCAAGGTGGCCGCGCTCGAAGGCGCCCCGCACGGGGTCACCAGCAACTGCGTCAACCCCGCCTTCGTCCGCACCCCGCTGGCGGAGGACCAGATCGCCGACCAGGCCCGCGCCCACGGGATGGCGGAGGAGGAGGTGGTGCGGCGCGTGATGCTGGAGCGCACCGCGATCAAACGGCTGATCGAGCCGGAGGAGGTGGCCCACACCGTGCTGTGGCTGTGCGGCCCGGGCACCGGCTATCTCACCGGCGCCTCGCTCCCGGTCGACGGCGGCTGGACCGCCCGCTGAACGGGGGCGCCCACACCCCTCGGACACGCCGGTCCGCACCTGCGATGATGGCGGCGCCATGCCTGAGTCGGAACCGATGACATCGGCCGCCGGTCACCTGTGCCGGCTGCTCGACCTGCTGACCGAGGACGCCCCCGCCGAGGACTTCGGCGCCGTCGCCACCGAGGCACGCCTCGGCGGCGTCCCCGCGCCCGAACTGGCCGAGGTCGAACGCGCCACCGCTGCGGCGCTGCGGATCAGAGGCGTGCTGCGGCAGCACCGGCGCAGGGAGGCGGAGTTGACCGCCCTGTTCGACACGGCGGGCGATCTGGCCGCGCTGCGCGACCTGGACGCCGTGCTCAACTCGATCGTCCGCAGGGCGCGCGGCCTCCTCGGCACCGACACCGCCTATCTGACGCTCCCGGACGAGGAGGCGGGCGACACCTATATGCGGGTCACCGACGGCTCGGTCTCGCCGCTGTTCCAGAACCTCAGGCTCGAACTCGGCGAGGGTCTCGGCGGTCTGGTCGCCCAGACCGCCACCCCCTACGCGACCCCCGAGTACCGCGCCGACCAGCGGTTCCGCCACACCGGGACCATCGACGACGGCGTGCTGGACGAGGGCCTGGTCGCGATCCTCGGGGTGCCGCTGCTGCTCGGCTCGGGCAGCGGCTCCGACGGGAAGGTCGTCGGTGTGCTGTTCGCCGCCGACCGCACCCCGCGTACCTTCGCCCCCGACGAGGTGGCGCTGCTCTGCTCGCTGGCCGCCCACGCCGCCATCGCCATCGACACCGCGCGGGCACTGGCCGACACCAGGGCCGCGCTCGCCGACCTCGCCGAGGCCAACGCCGTGATCCGCGCCCACTCCGCCGCCATGCAACGCGCCGAGGACGCCCACGACCGGCTGACCGATCTGGTGCTGCGCGGTGGCGAGCTGTCCGAGGTCGCCACGGCCGTCGCCGGGCTGCTCGGCGGCGCGATCACCATCCATGACGCCGACGGCCGGGTGCTGGCCGCCGTGCGCCGTGACGGCGGCCCGTTCGGTGGCCCATTCGGTGGCCGGCAGGCGGCAGCCGAACTCGCCGAGGCCGTCGCGGACTCCGGTGCCAGCGGCCGGGCCGTGCCGAGGGGCGACCGGTGGATCTGCGCCGCGCTCGCCGGCCAGGAGCTGCTCGGCAGCCTCGTCCTCCACGGCTGCGCCGAACTCGCCGATCCGGAACGCCGGCTCTTCGAGCGGGCCGGCGTGGTGACCGCGCTGCTCCTGCTGCTGCGCAGGTCGGTCGCCGAGGCCGAGAACCGCATCAGGGGCGAGCTGGTCAGCGACCTGCTGACGGCACCCGACCGCGATCCGGCCGGCCTGGTGGAACGCGGCCGGCGGCTCGGCATAGACCTGGAACTGCCCCATCTCCTGCTGGTCGCGGAGACCACGGCGGACGCCGGCAAGCGGCTGGCGCCGGCGGCCCGGCAGTACCTCTTCGGGGGCGAGGGCGTCAGCGCGGAGCACGCGGGGGCCACGGTGCTGCTGCTGCGGCACGACGGCGGCGGCGCCGGCGATGCCGCCAGGGCCGCCGCGGCCCAGCTGACGCTGCTGGCCGGTGCCCAGGTCACCGTTGGCGCCGCTGGCCCCACGGCCACGCCGGCGGGCCTCGCGGCCGCCCACGCCGAGGCCGTCCGCTGCCTGCGGGCGTTGCGGATCCTCGGGCGGGTCGGCGACGGCGCCTGCTCGGCCGACCTGGGCTTCATCGGGGTGCTGCTCGGCGAGGGACGCGACGTCCACGGCTATGTCACCGCCGTCCTCGGCCCCCTGCTCGACTACGACGCCAGGCGCGGCACCGAGCTGATCCGCACCCTCCACGCGTACTTCGGCTGCGGGCGGAGCCTGACCCGGGCCAAGGACCAGCTCCATGTCCACATCAACACCGTGGTCCAGCGGCTCGACCGCATCCAGGTGCTTCTCGGCCGGGACTGGAACAGCCCGGAACGCGAGTTGGAACTGCAGCTCGCCCTCCGGCTCCACCTGCTCGTCGGGGATCCGCCGGCCGCCGGCTGAGCCGGCCACACATGTGACCGGCCGCCGCCTCTCCCGGGCGAACCGTGTGACGGCGGCACATGGTGGTGGCCGGCCGCCGCCGAAAGGGTTGGGGGAAGCAAGTCCCCCACCGGCCGGAGCCGGTGGTCCCCCGGCTAGGAGGATCGATGGACAAGGTGTTGGAGTCCGCGGGACAGGCCGTGGCCGACATCCATGACGGAGCGACGCTCGCCGTCGGCGGCTTCGGTCTGTGCGGCATCCCCACGACGCTGATCGGCGCACTCGTGGCGGCGGGCGCCTCGGGGCTCAGGGTGGTGTCCAACAACTGCGGCGTGGACGACTGGGGCCTCGGCCTGCTGCTGCGGTCCGGCCGGATCGCCCGGATGACATCGTCGTACGTCGGCGAGAACAAGGAGTTCGCCAGGCGGTATCTCACCGGCGAGCTGGAGGTGGAGCTCACCCCACAGGGCACGCTGGCCGAACGGCTGCGGGCCGGCGGCTCCGGCATCCCCGCGTTCTACACGCCGGCCGGTGTCGGCACCCAGGTGGAGAGCGGTGGCCTGCCCTGGCGCTACGCCGCCGGGGGCGGCGCGGTGGCCGTCGCCTCACCGCCCAAGCGGGTGGGCGAGTTCGAGGGGCGGCGGTATGTGCTGGAGGAGGCCATCACCACGGACTTCGCGCTGGTGCGGGCCGTGGTCGCGGACCGCCATGGCAACTGCGTCTTCCAGGCCGCGGCCCGCAACTTCAACCCGCTGTGCGCGATGGCCGGCCGGGTCACCGTGGTGGAGGCCGAGCAGATCGTCGCCGCCGGCGACATCCCGCCCGAAGCGGTGCACCTGCCCGGCGTCTATGTGGACCGGGTGGTCGGGGCCGATCCGGCCGACAAGCGCGTCGAACGCCGTACCGTCCGCCCCGCCGACCGGGAGAACTGACCCCATGCCGCTGGACCGCGACCAACTCGTCGCCAGGGCCGCCCGCGAGCTGCGCGACGGCCAGTACGTCAATCTGGGCATCGGCCTGCCGACCCGCATCCCCGACCACCTGCCGCCGGGGACCGAAGTCGTCCTCCACTCGGAGAACGGCATCCTGGGCGTCGGCCCCTACCCCGAGGAGGGCGAGGAGCACCCGGACGTGATCAACGCGGGCAAGGAGACCGTGACGGTCGGCCCCGGCGCCGCCTACTTCGACTCGGCGCTCTCGTTCGGCATGGTCCGCTCCGGCCGGATCGATGTCTCGGTGCTCGGCGCGATGCAGGTCTCGGCCGCGGGCGACCTGGCGAACTGGATGATCCCCGGCAAGATGGTCAAGGGCATGGGCGGGGCGATGGATCTGGTGCACGGCGCGCGGCGGGTGATCGTCGTGATGGAGCACACCGCCAGGGACGGCTCGCCCAAGATCGTGTCGGAGCTGTCGCTGCCCGCCACGGGTCGGCGGGTGGTGGACCGGATCATCACCGATCTGGGGGTCATCGACATCACGCCGGAGGGGCCGCGGCTGGCCGAACTGGCCCCCGGCGTCACGGTCGAGCAGGTCAGGGCCGCGACCGCGACCGAGCTGCTGCCGGCCGCCGGCTGAAGGACCGGGGCCCGGCGACGACCGAAGGTCCGTCCCGGGCGCGTCGCGCGCGCCCGGGACGGACCCGGTCACCGGCCGAGGGCGGCCGGTCAGCCGGTCAGCCCCCAGTCGCCGGCGATGTGGTAACTGGAGCAGATGCCGGCGAGGAAGTAGGCGCCGGCGGTGCCGCACTGATCGGCTCCCTCGCCCGGCGCGACCGGCGTGCCATGGCCGTTGCCCGGCGTCAGATAGCTGATCACCGGCGGGTTTCCCGCCCCGGTGTCGTAGACGGATCGGGTGGTGTTCGCGGCCAGCTGTGTGGTGGCATCCGCCTGCTGGTCGCCGCCGAGGAGGTGGGTCCACTGCTTGACCGACTCGTTCTGGTTGGCGGTGGCCACCACGTAGTCGGCGCCGCCGTGCCAGATCGAGACGGCGGGACGCGGCCCCGTGTGGTCCGGGTAGGCGGCCCTGGCGCGGTCAGCCCATGTCTCGGCGGTGGCCGTGCGGCCGGGGAACATGCAGGAGAACGCGTCGATCATGCTGGTCGCGCAGCCGTGCGGCAGGCCGGCGATCACCGCGCCGCCGGCGAAGACGTCGGGGTAGGCGGCCAGCAGCGAGGCCGTCAGGATGCCGCCGGCCGAGAGACCGGTGACATAGACGCGGGAGGCGTCGGCGGACAGCGAGTCGACGGTGTGGTCGACCATCTGTACGACGGACAGCGCCTCGCCGCTGCCTCGCGCGACATCGGCCGGCTGGAACCAGTTGAAGCAGCGGCTGGCGTTGTTGACCGTCCGCTGCTCCGCCACCACCAGCGCGAACCCGTTCGCGTCGGCGAACTTCTGCCAGCCGGAGCCGTCCGCGTACGCCTGCGCGGTCTGTCCGCAGCCGTGCAGGAGCACCACCACGGGGCTGCCGGGCGCCAGCCCGGTGGGCACATAGCGGTACATCACCAGACCGCCCGGGTTGGAGCCGAAGGAGCCGACCTGCTCCAGCGGGACCGCGGCCAACTCCTGGGCCCCTGCCCGCGCCTGGCCGCCCGAGGTCAGGACGGACACCAGGCCGAGCAGAAGCGCGGCGAGCAGGGTGGCCGTCCTGCGCGGAACTCGCCGGAAAACTCCCGGGGAGGCTCCCGGGGAAACTCCTGGGGAAACCCCTGGGGGAAAGAGTGCGGCTCTCATCACGGTGGTCCCTTCAGGCGCCGTTGCCGTCCGGCCCCGGTGCCGACCGATTCCTGGTTTCGTCCGGCGACCGTAGAGGCTGACATGAACACGCCCATACAGCTCCGGTCGCCATGCCGAGGGGTCGCGCTATGTGCCCCGCATACATTGCCGCGCGAGGTGCCCGGATGGACGCTGCTGCGGATCGGGGGAACGGGAACGACACCGCGCCCCGAGCGACACCGCCACCGGACGCCAGAGCGCACCCACGCCAGAGCACCACCACGAAACAGGGAGCCGCCCCGCCATGAGAACCCTCCGCGTACCCCTCGCCGCCGCCGTCGCGGCGGCGGCGCTCGCCACGGCCTGCTCCGCCCCAGGGGAGAGCGGCGGCGACAGCGGTGGGGGTGACGAAGCCTCCGTGACCGTCGCCCTCATCACCTCGACATCGGGCCCACTGGCGTCCTACGGCGAGCAGTACCTCCAGGGCTTCGAGGCCGGCCTCGACCACGCCACCGACGGCACCGGCGAGGTCGACGGCATCACCATCGACGTGGTCCGCTCCGACGACGCGGGCGACCCCGCCAACGGCGTCGCCCTCGCCAGGCAGCGCATCGACGAGGGCGCCAGCATCATCGCCGGCACCGCGTCCTCCGGCGTCGCCGTCCAGGTGGCGCCACTCGCCGAACAGAACGAGGTGCTCTACATCTCGGGCCCCGCCGCCACCGACAGCGTCACCGGCGTCAACGACTACACCTTCCGCTCCGGCCGGCAGACGTACCAGGACGTCGTCACCGCCAGCGAGGTCCTCGCCGCGACGGAGGAGGGGCTGGACGGCGGCAAGGCCGTCGTACTGGCCCAGGACAACGCGTTCGGCCAGGCCAACGTCGCCGCCGTCGAGAGCGTCCTCAGCGCGCAGGGCCTGGACGTCGCCTCCGTGCTGGCCCCGCCCAGCGCCACCGACCTGACGCCGTCCGCCGCGCAGGTGCTCTCCGAGGACCCCGACCTCGTCTTCGTGGCCTGGGCCGGCGACACCGCCCAGACGATGTGGACCACCCTCGACCAGCAGGGCGTGCTGGACACCGCGACCGTGGTCACCGGCCTCGACACCCGCGCCACCTACTCGGTGTTCGGCGCGGCCCGCGACAAGGTGACGCTGCTGGCCCACTACGTCCCCGGCGCGACCGACACCCCCGAGGCGCGGGCCATGGACGCCTACTTCGCCGACCAGGGCTGGGAGACGGACCTCTTCAGCCCCGACGGCTTCACGGCGGCACAGCTGGTCGTCGAGGCGGTCAGGGCCGGCGGCGCCGAGGGCGACACGGCCGCGATGGTCGCCGCCCTCGAAGGCTTCTCGTTCTCCGGGGTCAAGGGCGACCAGAGCGTCAGGGCCAGCGACCACGCCCTGCTCCAGCCGATGTTCCAGGCCCGGTTCGAGGACGACGGCCAGCCGTCCGTGGTCACCACCTTCGACGCCGCGACCGTGGCGCCGGTCGAGGCGACGGGCGACTGACCGTGACCACGTCCGTGACTCCCGCGCCGGTCCTCGCGCTGGAAGCCGTCAGCTGGTCGGTGGGCGGGGTGACCATCGTCGACGACATCGACCTGACCGTTCGCGAGGGCGAACTGCTGGCCCTGATCGGCCCCAACGGCGCCGGCAAGACCTCGCTGTTCAACCTCGTCTCCGGCGTCACCCGACCCACCGCGGGCGCGATCACGCTCGCCGGCCGGCCGGTCCACCGGCTGGCCCCGCACCGCCGCGCCCGCCTCGGCATCGGCCGCACCTTCCAGTCGTCGTCCGTCTTCCCCACGATGGCCGTCGCCGAGCATGTCGAACTGGCCGCCCGCGCGGTCGGCGCCCGCCGCGTCACCGCGGGCGCCGTCACCGGCGTGCTGGAGCGCGTGCGGCTGGCCCACCGGGCCACCGAACTCGCCGGCGGCCTCTCGCACGGCGACAAGCGCAAGCTCGAACTCGCCATGCTGCTGGCCCCGACCGGCCACCGGGACGGCCCCCGGCTGATGCTCCTCGACGAGCCGATGGCCGGCGTCGCCACCGAGGAGGTGGCCGAACTCACCGAGGTCATCCGCTGGCTCCACCACGAGGAGGGCCGCACCCTGCTGATGGTCGAACACCATATGGACGTCGTCCTCGACCTCGCCGACCGCATCGCCGTCCTCCACCACGGCACCCTGCTCGCCGACGGCGCACCCGAGACCGTGATGGCGGTCCCCGAGGTGCAGCGCGCCTATCTGGGGGAGGAGATATGACCGCGAGCGTCATCGGCGTCACCGGCCTCCAGGTGGAGATCGCCGGCTCCCGCATCCTCCAGGGCGTCGGCTTCGACGTGCCGGCCACCGGCGTCACCGCCCTCATGGGCCGCAACGGCGTCGGCAAGACCACCACCGTCCGCTCGATCCTGGGCCTGCTGCCCGACGACGGCCGGATCACCGCGGGACGCGTCACCTTCGACGGCCACGACATCACCCGCGAGCCCACCCACGCCACGATCCGCCGGGGCGTCGGCTACGCGCCCGAGGACCGCGGCGTCTTCACCCGGTTGACCGTCGCCGAGAACCTCACCCTGGCCGAACGCGAAGGGCGCGCCGGCCGTCACCACTACGACCTGGTCCACGACCTCTTCCCCGATCTGAGGGACCGGGCCCAGCAACGCGCCGGCACCCTCTCCGGCGGGCAGCAGCAGATGCTCGCCATCGCCCGCACCCTGCTCAACGACAACCGGCTGATCATCGTCGACGAACCCACCAAGGGCCTGGCCCCACGGGTCGTCCGGCAGGTCACCGAGGCGCTGCGACGCGTCGCCGGGGAACTGCCGATGTTGCTGGTGGAACAGAACCTCGCGGTCATCCGCCAACTCGCCGACCGCGCCGTCGTCCTGGACAACGGCCGCGTCGTCCACAGCGGCCCAGCCGCCGAACTGCTCGCCGACCGGGAGAGGACCACCACCCTGCTCGGCGTCGGCCGCGCCGCCATCCCCAGGACCACCCGGGTCCCGGACGCCGAGGAGGACAGCACCTCGTGAACACCCTCGTCCTGCTCACCCTCACCGGCCTCGGTCTGGCCGCGCTGTACTTCCTGATCGCGTCGGGGCTCGCCCTGATCTTCGGCCTGATGGACGTCCTCAACTTCGCCCACGGCGCCTTCCTGACCGTCGCCGCCTACGCGGCCTGGGAGACCGCCGAGGCGCTCGGCGGCACCGCCGGGCTGCTGGCCGCCCTGGTCGTCGGCACGCTCACCGGGCTGCTGCTCGCCGTCGCCGTCGAACGCGTCCTCATCCGCCGGCTCTACGGCAGGCCGCGCGAGCAGATCCTGGTCACCGTCGGCCTGTCGCTGACGATCCCCGCGCTCGTCCAGGCGTACTGGGGCGCGGACTCCCGCCCCTTCCCCGTGCCCGACTGGCTCTCCGGCACCGTCCGCCTGCTCGGCGCCAATGTGCCGGTCAGCCGGTTCCTGCTGGTCGGCGCCGCCCTCGCCGTGCTGATCGGCGTCCGGCTGCTGCTCAACCGCACCCGCTACGGACTGGTGGTGCGAGCCGGGGTGGAGGACCGGTCGATGGTCTCCGCCCTCGGCGTCGACGTCACCCGCGCCTTCACCCTCGTCTTCGCCCTCGGCGGCGCCCTGGCGGGCCTGGCCGGCGTGCTCGGCGGCGTCTACTACGGCTCCGTCGCCCCGCACCGCGGCACCGGGCTGCTGATCTTCGGTTTCGTCGTGGTGATCATCGGCGGGCTGCACTCCATCACCGGGGTCGCCTGCGCGGCGCTGGCCGCCGGCCTGGTCCAGCAGTACGCCAACTACTACATCTCCGGCGGCTTCGGCGACATCGCCGTCGTCGTCCTCCTCGCCGTGGTGATCCTCGCCCGGCCGACCCCCGGCCGGCGCGGCCCCCTCCAGGGGCTGCGCGACCGGATCGGCCCCGGCACGACGCCACCCGCACTGCGCCCGGGAGGCGCCGTATGACCACCACCACCGCGGCCGGGGAGCCGAAGACCGCCCGGGCCGCCACAGCCGGACGCCGCGCGCGCCCGGGCCGCCCCTGGCTGATCCCGGCCGGCGTCCTGATCCTGCTGCTGACCCTGCCCTACTCGGCGCTGGACGTCCCGGTGCTTCTCGACGGCCCGGTCAACTCCGCGGGTTCCCTGCAACTCCTCGCGCTCTGCCTGGTGTTCGCCGGTCTGGCGCTTAGCTACGACCTGCTGTTCGGGCGCACGGGACTGCTGTCCTTCGGCCACGCCCTCTACATCGCCGGCGGCGCCTACGGCACCCAGCTGGCCATGACCCATCTGGAGGTGTCGCTGCTGCCGGCCGCGGCGCTGACCCTCGTGGTCGGCACCGTGGCGGCCTGCCTGCTCGGCGCGATCTCGCTGCGCCCGCTGGCGCTCGGCGGCATCGGCTTCGCCATGGTCACCCTCGCCTTCGCGCAGGCCGGCTCGATCTGGGTGGAACGCAACCCCGCCGGTCTCACCGGCGGCGAGGAGGGACTGCCGCTGACCGCGGACTCGGTGCCGTCGTTCCTCGTCGGCATCAGCAACACCGTCAACGTCTACTGGCTCGCCCTCGGCTACCTCGTGGTCACCGCCGCCGTCGCCTGGGCCGCCACCGCCTCCCCCGCCGGCAAGGTGTGGCAGGCCATCCGCGACAACGAACAGCGGGTCTCCGTCCTCGGCCGCGACCCGTTCCGCCACAAGCTCGGCGTCTTCGTGCTGGCCTCGGCACTGGCCCTGCTCGGCGGCATCGTCCACCTGGTGGTCACCTCGGGCGCCACGCCGGCCACCAGCACCGCCGAGTTCACCCTCACCCTGCTGGTGATGGTGGTCCTCGGCGGCGCCGGCACCCGGTGGGGGCCGATCATCGGCGGCGTGCTGTTCATCTACCTCGACCACCGGCTGACCGCCCTCGGCGTCTCCGACACCGTCGCCGACCTGCCGGAACCACTGGCCGCCCCCCTCTCCGAACCCCTCGTGGTGCTCGGCGTGCTGTTCGTGATCGCCGTCTACGCGGCACCCGGCGGCCTGGCCGCCCTGGGCCGGCGGGCGAGGCGGGCCCGGTGACCGGCCCGAGCGGCGGGGCGCCGGCGCGGGCGGCCCGCGAGACGTCGGTCCAGGTGGCCGGTGGGCCGCTCGCCGTCACCCACTGGCCGGGGGAACCGAGCGCCGAACCGGTGATCGCCCTCCATGGCATCACCGCCAACGGGCTGTTCCTCGCGCCGCTGGCACAGGAGTTGGCCGGCACCCCGATCCACGCGCCCGACCTGCGGGGACGCGGCGCGAGCCGCGACCTGCCGGGCCCCTACGGGCTGGCCGCGCATGTCGCCGACGTGGTGGCGCTGGCCGACACCCTCGACCGGCGGCCCGTGCTCCTCGGCCACTCCATGGGCGCGTTCATCGGCGCGCTGGCCGCCGCCGACCATCCGGAACGCTTCTCCCGGCTCGTCCTGGTCGACGGCGGGCTCGGCTTCCCCAGCCCACCCGGCACGGATGTCGACGCCGTCCTGGAGGCCGTCATCGGCCCGGCGATGCGGCGGCTCTCGATGACGTTCCCCGACCGGGAGAGCTACCACGCGTTCTTCCGCGACCATCCGGCGCTCGCCGACCACTGGGGCCCCGAGCTGCGCGCCTACTTCGACCGCGACCTCGTCGGCACCCCGCCGGAACTGCGCAGCAGCTGCTCCGTCGACGCTGTCCGCCTCGACGGCGCGGACGTCCTCACCGGGCCGGAGACGCTGGCCGCGATCCACCGACTCGCCCTCCCCACCACCCTGTTGTGGGCGGAACGCGGGCTGCTCAACCAGCCGGAGGCCCTCTACGACGAGGCGCGGATCGAGGCGGCCGGGCTGGATCGGAAGCTGATCACGGTGGCCGGCGTCCCCGACACCAACCACTACTCGATCCTCCTGGCGCCGCACGCCCTGCGCGCGGTCGCCGAAGCCGTACTGCGCCGACCGCCCCGCCGGGGGCCGGCCGCGCCGCCGGCTACCCCGCCGAGAAGCGGAGGATGTCGTTGAGGAAGGGGACCTCCAGCCAGGGGCGGGGCTCGGCCATCAGGGTCAGCAGCACGATCAGCGCGCCCAGCACGGTGTAGGTCACGACGTCCGTGAAGCGGGAGCGCACCGCCAGCATGCCGACCGCCGGCAGCCACGCGCGCAGCAGCGCACCGGCCAGCAGCGCGCCGCCGACGATCAGCAGGCCGATGCGGAAGTCGAGCAGGGTGACCAGCAGCCCCACCAGCGTGGTGCCCAGGACCGCGAGCAGCGGCCACTGACGGATGGGCGCCGGCGCGTCACCACCCGCCGAGCGCCCCCCGCCTTCCGGACGCGCCGTGCTTCTCGTCCGATGCTTCTCCGGCACCCGCCAGCGCTTGCGCCAGGCCACGCCACCACCTGCCACGTCGGCCCCCCTCTCCGTTCCGTCAGCTCGTTCCGTCAGCCCTGGTCGGCCGCGCGCTCGGCGGCCTCGACAACGTTGCTCAGCAGCATGGCCCTGGTCATCGGGCCCACGCCACGCGGGTTCGGCGAGAGCCAGCCGGCGACGGCGGCCACGCCGGGGTGGACGTCGCCGACGATCCGGCCGGACTCGTCGCGACTGACGCCGACGTCGAGCACGGCGGCGCCCGGCTTGATGTCCTCCGGCTTGATCAGGTGCGGAACGCCGGCCGCCGCCACCACGATGTCCGCGCGGCGCAGCTGAGCCGACAGGTCACGGGTGCCGGTGTGGCACTGGGTGACCGTGGCGTTCTCCGACCGGCGGGTGAGCAGCAGCGGCAGCGAACGGCCGACCGTCACACCGCGACCGACCACCGCCACCTCGGCGCCGTCGATCTCCACACCGAAGCGGCGCAGCAGCGCGATGATGCCGTTGGGGGTGCAGGGCAGCGGCGCGGGCTCGCCCAGCACCAGGCGGCCGAGGTTGGTGGGGTGCAGGCCGTCGGCGTCCTTGTCCGGGTCGACGCGCTCCAGCACGCGGTTGGTGTCGATGCCGCGCGGCAGCGGCAGTTGCACCAGATAGCCGGTGCAGGCGGGGTCGGCGTTCAGCTCGTCGACCACGGCCTCGATCTCGGCCTGGCCTGCGGTGGCCGGCAACTCCCGCTGGATGGAGGCGATTCCGACGGCGGCGCAGTCCCGATGCTTGCCCGCGACATACTTCTGGCTGCCGACATCGTCGCCGACCAGCAGCGTGCCGAGGCCCGGGGCGTGGCCGCGCTCCCTGAGCGCGGCGATCCGGGTGCGGAGGTCGGACTTGATCTCGGCCGCGGTGGCCTGGCCGTCGAGTGTCTGGGCAGTCATGGGCCCATCCTCGCGGATAACGGGCCAAGGTCACCAATCCGGCCCGCCCCGCCCAGGGCGCGGCGCTCGCCGCGCCGTCCGGAAGCTGCTGGAATACCCGCCATGAACGAACGCTACTCCCTGTTCAGCAGCCCCGCCGGCGGTGTGATGACGGCCGAGGTCGGCGCGGTCACCGGCGAGTTGGAGCTGCACAGCGCCATCGGCGAGGACGGCTCCCTCGACCTGCGGATCCGCTACGCGGGCGCCGACGAGTGGTACACGGTCGAGGGCGGCCCCTACCGCCTGTACGACCCGAGGGACCACGAGGTACTGCACGAAATCCTGATCGCCGCCCTCCACCGCCCACCGGCCTGAGCGAACGGCAGGCTCTCGACCGTGAGATGACCCCCCGGACGGCGCCACCCGCGCCACACACCGGGCCGAACAGCCACCCCGTTCGGGTGGGAACGAGGAGCGGTTGGCGGCGGCGCGCGCCTGGTTGGCGCGCTGACCGCGCAACCGCCGCGTCGCGTCAGTGGAAGAAGTGCCGGGTGCCCGTCAGGTAGAGGGGGATCCCGGCCTTCTCGGCTGCCTCGACGACCTGTTCGTCGCGGATCGAACCGCCGGGCTGGACCACGGCCTTGACGCCCGCCTCGATCAGCACCTCAAGGCCGTCGGGGAACGGGAAGAACGCGTCGGACGCGGCATAGGAGCCGGCGGCCCGCTCCGCGCCGGCGCGGCCGACGGCCAGCCGCGCGGAGTCCACGCGGTTGACCTGGCCCATCCCGACGCCGACCGTCGCGCCGTCCCTGGCCAGCAGGATCGCGTTGGACTTGACCGCCCGGCAGGCGCGCCAGGCGAAGGCCAGCTCGGCCAGCTCGTCGGCGGACAGCGCCTCGCCGGTGGCCAGCCGCCAGTTGGCCGGATCGTCGCCGGCGGCCTGCAGCCGGTCGCTGACCTGCGCCAGCGCCCCGCCGTCCACCGGCCGGAACTCGGCGACCGCGGCGGGCGGTTCGGGACAGCGCAGCACCCGGATGTTCTTCTTCCGGGTGAGCGCCTCCAGCGCGCCCTCCTCGTAGTCGGGCGCCACCACGACCTCGGTGAAGATCTCGGCGATCTGCCCGGCCAGCTCGGCCGTCACCGGCCGGTTGACGGCGATCACGCCGCCGTAGGCGGACAGCGGATCGCAGGCGTGCGCCTTGCGGTGCGCCTCGGCCACGTCGGCGCCCACCGCGATCCCGCACGGGTTGCTGTGCTTGATGATCGCGACGCAGGGCTGCTCGTGGTCGTGGGCGGCGCGGCGGGCCGCCTCGGTGTCCACATAGTTGTTGTAGGACATCTCCTTGCCGTGCAGCTGCTCGGCGGAGGCCAGTCCGCGTCCGCTGCCGTCGGTGTAGAGCGCGGCGGACTGGTGCGGGTTCTCGCCGTAGCGCAGCACCCGCTGGAGGCCGAAGACCGGGCTGACGCTCTGCGCGAACTCCTCGCGTGGCCCCTCCTGGGCGGCGAAGTAGCCGGCGACCTGGGCGTCGTAGCGGGCGGTGTGCCGGAACGCCTCGGCGGCCAGCGCGCGTCGCTGCCCGGCGGTGAAGCCGCCATCGACGACGGCGGTCACCAGCTCGTCGTAGCGCGCCGGGTCGACCACGATGGCGACCGAGCCGTGGTTCTTGGCCGAGCTGCGCACCATCGCCGGGCCGCCGATGTCGATCTGCTCCACGCAGTCCTCGAAGGAGGCCCCGGAGGCGACCGTCTGTTCGAAGGGGTAGAGGTTGCTCACCACCAGGTCGAACGGCTCGACCCCGAGGTCGGCGAGCTGGGCGCGGTGCGCCGGCACCCGCTGGTCGGCCAGCAGCCCCGCGTGCACCTTGGGGTGCAGGGTCTTGACCCGGCCGTCGAGGCATTCGGGGAAGCCGGTCAGCTCCTCGACCGGGGTGACGGGCACGCCGACGGCGGCGATCCGGCGGGCCGAGTTGCCGGTGGAGACCAGCGCGACCCCGGCGGCGTGCAGCGCCTTCGCCAGCTCCTCCAGACCGGTCTTGTCATAGACGCTGATCAGGGCGCGCCTGATCGGCCGCCGCCCTTCGGCGTCGTGCTCCGGCTGGGCCCCTGCGGCTTGTTCGGCGCTCACGGGATGTACACCTTTCGTCCCTCTATGCGGTAGCCGTCGCGGGCCATCCGGCCCACGGCATCGACGAGCAGCCCGCGTTCGACTTCCTTGATCCGCTGATGCAGCGTGTCCTCGTCGTCGTCGTCGTGGACGGCGACGGCACCCTGCGCGATGATCGGACCGCTGTCCACCTCGGCCTCGGCGAAGTGCACGGTGCAGCCCGTCACCTTCACCCCGTGGGCGAGCGCGTCCCGCACCCCGTGCGCGCCGGGGAAGCTGGGCAGCAGCGCCGGGTGCGTGTTGATGAACCGGCCCCCGAAGGCGGCCATGAACGAGGCCCCGACGATCTTCATGAACCCGGCCGACACCACCAGATCGGGGCGGTGCGCGGCGACGGACTCCGTCAGCGCCGCGTCCCATTCGGGGCGGGTCGGGTAGTCCCGCAGCCGGTGGACGAAGGTCGGCACGCCGGCGCGTTCCGCGCGGCGCAGCCCCTCGATGTTGGCGCGGTCGGCGCCGACGGCGGCCACCGTGGCGTTGAACGCGGCGCCCCCGTCCCGCTCCGCGTCCAGCAGTGCCTGGAGGTTGCTGCCAGAACCGGAGACCAGGACCACCAGGCGGACGGGGGGTCGGTCGGTGGCTTCGGCGGGGTCGGCGGCTTCGGGGGTGGCGGAGGCAGAGGCCACGACGAGGTCTTTCCTTTAGTGCTTTCCTCCCGGAGCACCGAGCTCGTCGTCGAACCTGCTGGTGCCGCTCCCGGGACGTGCGGGGCCGCTCACGGGTCGGCCGTCGGCAACGATACCTTCACGGCTGGGTCCCCCCGTGCCGTGGGCCGTCCGGAGCCAGGTACGGTCGGAAGCCACCGGCACCGCGATCCCGGCGCGCGTGCCCGACAGGGAGATGCGACCACCACATGACCGACGGACCCCGTGCGTCAGGCCAGCAGGATCGGCCGGGCGAGGAGGACAACCCCTTCGCCCCGCCCCCCGAGGGGCGGCCCGACCAGCCGTGGCGCCCCCGGAATCCGGACGGCAACGGCAACGGGGACAGTGACGGCGGTAACGACGGCAACCAGCGGCAGCGCTGGGGCAGCCAGTGGAGCCGGAAACAGCCGGGGCGCGGCTCGGGCCCGTTCGGCGCGCCCGGCAACGGCGGCCCCGACGGTTCGGGGGAGAACGGCGGCCGCCCGGGCCGTCGCTGGGACCCCAACGATCCGGGCCAACGGCACGCGCGCTACTCGGTGTTGGCCGGTATGTGGGGTGTCTTCGCCGGCTTGCTCGCCTGGGAGTGGCTTGGCCTGCTGCTGGGCGCGCTCGCCCTGTACTGGGGCATCAGCGCGCTGCGCGGCGGCCCCTCCGAGAGCGCCGAGGGCAGGGACCGCTCCAGGGAACGGGCGAAGGTCACCGCGGGCGCCGGCCAGCCGGCCCCGCCGGACGCCCCGGCCCCGGGCGGCACCCCGCCGACGCCGCCCAGGCCGCAGCGGGGCGTGGCGATCGCCGGCGTGGTGATGGCCGGCCTCTCCCTGCTGATCGTCGCGACCGCCTATACGGCGCAGCTGGTCTACAAGGACTACTTCGACTGTGTCTCCGACTCCCTCACGGCCCCGTCCAAGGCCGCCTGCGAGGACCGGCTGCCCAGCCAGCTCCGCCCGATCTTCGGCCAGGACGACTAGCGGAACGACTAGCGGGTTCCGGGCGGGCTCTCGCGTGGGATGTCCGGCAGTCCCGGCGGGCCGGGTGGCCCGCCATGGGGCCCGACGGGGGGCTCGATCCGGGGGACGAGTTCGCCGGAGGTCTGACGCAGCGCCGCCCAGCGGGAGTGCCGGGCGTCGGTGACATGCCAGTCGCGGGCCGGGTCCTTGGCCCTGGCCCGGCGCCGGGTTCGACGTGGCCTGGGCGCCCGGGCGGTGACGGCACGCAGGGTGGCCAGCGCGCCGATGGTCAACGAGGCCATCAGCAGCCGAGGCTGGTGGAGCCGCCACAGCCGCAGGCCGAGGGCCAGTGGCAGCGCGACCGCGGCCCAGCCGGCGGCGGCAAGACCGGTGAGCCAGCCGTCAGGCCCGAACCGGGCCAGTTCGCCGGTGCCCAGCGGGCCGCCGGCCATGGCACCGAGCAGGCCGAGCGCGATCCCGGTGCCGGCTGCGGCCAGCAGCGCGGTGAGCGAGGTGCCCAACCAGCCCGAGGCGGACGCCCGTTCGCCGGGTACCGGGACCGCCGCGCGGGCGACCAGGGTGGCGATCACCAGCAGCCCGGCCAGCGGAACGGCGGCCGTGATCCACAGCAGCGGGCCCTCGGGCGCGCTGGTCGGCAGACCGTCGAGCAGCGGGAACGGCGGCGGTGACGGTTCGCCGGTGACGGCGAGCGGGGTGAGCAGGCTGCCGCCGCCCAGGGTGAACCCGGGGCCCAGGCCGTAGGCGGCGCCCCAGACGGCGGCGTTGGGCGCGAGCGCGCAGGCCAGCAGCAGCACCGCGAGCCGTCCCGACCAGTCGCCGCTCAGGGTGACCATGGTGCTCTGCGCCGCCTGGGCGTGCAGCAGCAGTCCGCCGGCGGCGAGCAGCGCGCCGATGCCGCAGCAGGCGGCGGCGCCGCCCAGCGCCGCGCGCCCGGCGGCGTGCAGCCGGCGGGCGGTGAACAGCGCGGACCAGCGGGCGCCGGGGGCGTGGCGGAGCAGTGGATCGGGTGGCACGCCGCTGATCGCCCAGGCCGTTGGGACGGTCACCAGCAGGACGAAGAGCGGGAGTTGGAGCGCGGTGTCCAGCGGTTGCGGGCTGAGCGTGGCGCGCAGCGCGAAGAGGGTGGCCGCCGATCCGGCCAGCAGATAGCCGGCGCAGATCCACAGCGCGGCGCGGAAGGCGTCGCCGGGGTCGGCCGCCCAGTGCGCCTGTTCCGGTTCGGGCAGCAGGGTGACGCGGACGGCCCGGTAGAGCAGCCAGCCGGGGAGCGCGGTCAGCAGCAGGGGGCTGAGGCCGACGGGCGCTGTGCCCTGGTGGAGGGTTTCGCCGCGCAGCAGTTCGCAGCCGTGGGCGAGCAGCCAGAGGTCGGCGGCGATGCGCAGCGCGCCGGTGGCGCCGCTGTCGGGGTAGGGGGAGATCACCCAGAAGAGCAGCACCAGCACGGCGAGGGCGCCGAGCCCGAGTCCCGCGGCGAGCAGTCCCTCGAAGAGCCACCGCCCCTGGGTGCGGCCGAACGCCGACCGAAACACCGGCCGCAGGCTCCCGGGGGCTTTCCACTGACTGACAAGTCGCACCCGGCCATGCTGCCAACAACACCCGTTTTGCCCGGGTAACAGGTTTTCACCGTGGTGTCGCCCAGTATGTCTATATGACCCGTTTTAAGGATTATCTGCCTGTCACACGGCGAAACGGTCAGCACGCCAGAAGACGTCCGGCTGACCCCGAGGACCCGGCGCCGCTGCCGCAGCTCCACGCGCCGATGGTCGCGTTCCAACGTCTCTACGAGGGCTCGGCGGGCTCCCTTGTCCGGCAGTCGCTGCTGCTCAGCGGCGATTCCGCGATCGCGGACCGGGCCCTGGCGCACGCGTTCCGGCTGGCCTGGGAGCGCTGGCCCGAGGTGGCGACCGACCGGGATCCGGCCGGCTGGGTGCGGGCGACCTGTCATGAGTTCGCGCTCTCCCCGTGGCACCAGCTGGTACCCGACCGCTGGCGGCGTCCCGTGCTGATCGGCGACGAGCACCGGCCGCTGCTGGCGGGGCTGCTCGCGCTGCCGCGCGGCTACCGGCGCGCGCTGCTGCTGTGGGACGGGGTGGGTCTCACCCCGGCCGAGGTCGCGGCCGAGTGCGAGGCGACCGCGACGGCGACGGAGAGCCGGGTGACCCATGCCAGGGCGGCGCTCGCCGAACGGCTGCCCGTGCTGGCCGCCGTTCCCCCGGCCGAACACGGTCCGTTGATCGGCGCGCTGTTGACGCGCTGTGCCGACACCCTGCCGGTGCGGCCGCTGCCGGCGCCGGCGGCGCTGGCGGCCAGCGAACGGACCAGCCGACGGATCGTCGGGGCGGCGACGGCGCTGGTCACCGGCACCACCGTCACGCTGGTCGGCTCGGGCCTGCTGGCCGCGCTGCAGTAGCCGGGCACGGCCAGGCACACGTCAGGGGGGCGCCCTGGTCGGCCGAACGGCCGGGGGCGCCCCCCGTGGACGGGTGCGGCGGTCAGCCGGCGAGCAACTCCCTGGCCAGCACGGCGGTCTCGGACGGCGTCTTGCCGACCTTGACGCCGGCCGCCTCCAGGGCCTCCTTCTTGGCCTGGGCGGTGCCGGACGAACCGGAGACGATCGCCCCGGCGTGGCCCATGGTCTTGCCCTCGGGCGCGGTGAAGCCGGCGACATAGCCGACGACCGGCTTGCTGACATTGGCCTTGATGAAGTCGGCCGCCCGCTCCTCGGCGTCGCCGCCGATCTCACCGATCATCACGATCAGGTCGGTGTCGGGGTCCGCCTCGAACGCCGCGAGGGCGTCGATGTGGGTGGTGCCGATGATCGGGTCGCCACCGATGCCGACGCAGGAGCTGAAGCCGATGTCCCGCAGCTCGTACATCATCTGGTAGGTCAGGGTGCCGGACTTCGACACCAGACCGATCCGGCCCGGCTTGGTGATGTCGGCCGGAATGATGCCCGCGTTGGACTGACCGGGCGTGATCAGGCCGGGGCAGTTGGGGCCGATGATGCGCGTCTTGTTGCCCTTCTTGCCCGCGTAGGACCAGAAGGCGGCGGTGTCATGGACCGCGATGCCCTCGGTGATCACCACGGCGAGCGGGATCTCGGCGTCGATCGCCTCGATCACGGCCGCCTTGGTGAACTTCTCCGGCACGAAGATCACGGTGACATCGGCGCCGGTGGCGTCGACGGCCTCCTTCACGCCGCCGAAGACCGGGATCTCCTTGCCGTCGAAGTCGACGCTCTGGCCGGCCTTGCGCGGGTTGACGCCGCCGACGATGTCGGTGCCGGAGGCGAGCATCCGCCGGGTGTGCTTCTGGCCCTCGGAGCCGGTCATCCCCTGGACGATGACCTTGCTCTCCTTGGTGAGGAAGATAGCCATGGTGTTAGTCGTTGTCCTCGTCTGTGTCGTCTGGTCTCGTCGCAGGTCCTACTTGGTGGCCAGCTCGGCGGCCCGATCGGCCGCGCCGTCCATGGAGTCCACCTGCTCGACCAGCGGGTGGTTGGCGTCGGTCAGGATCTTCCGACCCAACTCCGCGTTGTTGCCGTCGAGGCGGACCACCAGCGGCTTGGTGACCTCCTCGCCCTTGGTCTTGAGCAGTTCGAGGGCCTGCACGATGCCGTTGGCGACGGCGTCACAGGCGGTGATCCCGCCGAAGACGTTGACGAAGACGGACGTGACGTCCGGGTCGCCCAGGATGATCTCCAGACCGTTGGCCATCACCTCGGCCGAGGCGCCGCCGCCGATGTCCAGGAAGTTGGCCGGCTTGGCCCCGCCGTGCTTCTCGCCCGCGTAGGCGACCACGTCGAGGGTGCTCATGACCAGGCCGGCACCGTTGCCGATGATGCCGACGTTGCCGTCGTCCAGCTTCACGTAGTTGAGGCCGCGCTCCTTGGCCGCCGCCTCCAGCGGGTTGGCCGCGTCGCGGTCCTCGAGGGCCGCGTGGTCCGGCTGCCGGAACTCGGCGTTGGCGTCCAGCGACACCTTGCCGTCCAGCGCGACGATCCGCCCGTCGCCCGTCTTGACCAGCGGGTTGACCTCGACCAGCAGGGCGTCCTCCTTGACGAAGACCTCCCACAGCTGGCGCAGCACGTCGGCCACCTGGTCGGCCACCTCGGCCGGGAAGGCGGCGGCGGTGACGATCTCCCGCGCCTTCTCCTCCGTCACACCGTCCACCGCGTCCACGGCGATCCTGGCCAGCGCCTCCGGCTTGGTGGCGGCGACCTCCTCGATGTCCATGCCGCCCTCGACCGACGCCATGGCCAGGAAGGTGCGGTTGGTGCGGTCCAGCAGGAAGGAGACGTAGTACTCGTCCGCGATGTCCGCGGTCTGGGCCAGCATCACCCGGTGCACGGTGTGGCCCTTGATGTCCATGCCGAGGATCGCCCCGGCCTTCTCCACGGCGTCGGCCGGGTCGGAGGCGAGCTTGACGCCGCCGGCCTTCCCTCGACCACCGGTCTTGACCTGCGCCTTGACGACCGCGCGACCGCCAAGCCGCTCGGTCACCTCACGCGCCGCCTCCGGCGTGTCGATGACTTCGCCGGCCAGCACCGGCACGCCATGCTTGGCGAAAAGGTCCCTCGCCTGGTACTCGAACAGGTCCACGCGCGTCCGTCCTCAGTCGTTGAATCTCGCGGTTCGTTCTCGACGTGGGCGTGCCGCGTGGCCGCGAATACGAGGTGCTGCGAGGTGGCACAGCGCACGCGGCATGTCCGAAGTCGAGCGTATCGGGGGTGATGCGAGGCTTCTGAGTTCCGGGTCACCCACACGTGGTGAGACCTGTCACAAATCGGCCTGCGCACGGCGCGCCGACGCGCGATGCGCCGGGTCGACGACTCCACCGGCCCCCGTGGTCCGTCACGGGCCCGTCGTGCGGTCCGTCATGCGGTACGGGAATCGCGGGTCCGCGCGTGGGCGCGGACCCACTCCACCACCTCGCCGGTGGAGGCCCCCGGGGTGAAGATCGCCGCGACGCCCAGCTCCTTGAGCGGCGGGATGTCGTCCTCGGGAATGATCCCGCCGCCGAAGACCGTGATATCCGCCGCGTCCTGCTCCGCAAGCAGCTCGATCACCCGCGCGAAGAGGGTGTTGTGCGCGCCGGAGAGAATGGAGAGGCCGATGGCGTCCGCGTCCTCCTGGACGGCGACGGCCACGATCTGTTCCGGCGTCTGGTGCAGTCCGGTGTAGACGACCTCCATCCCCGCGTCGCGCAGCGCGCGGGCGATGAGCTTGATGCCGCGATCGTGCCCGTCGAGACCCGGCTTGGCCACCACGACGCGGATCGGTCCTGACTCACCCATGAGCTGCCTCCCAAGGAACCCGCCACCGTTGGCGCGAACGGACGTTAACAACAAGGATCGCGCACGGAACACCCCGGGGGCAGCCCGGCTCCCCACCTCGCGTATTCGAACTCGCCTCGAACAAAGAGTGGGGTCTCCATGGCCGTCACGGCGAAAGGCGCGCTATTGCCCGTTTCCTCATGTCTGGAAACCCAAGAACAACCGGCCGAAGATTGTGGGGCCCGCGTACCGCCGGGTACAGTCACCGACCAGCAGCCGCCGGGTCCCCACTCCAGCTCCTGTTGTCGAGCCGAAAGGCATGGTCGGTGAGCGATCGTCTGTTGTCGGGATATTCCGACCAGTTGGACTACCCCGACCTCGGCGCCTCCCCCCCGACCACGGGCGCGGACGGCAGCCACTATCCGACGGCCCACGGCATGGGCGAGATGTACGGCTACCCCGCCAACGGCGGCTACCAGTCCGGGATTTACGCCGACCAGACCTACCCGGCCCAGGGCCACGACGGTCAGGCCCACGTCGGCCAGGGCTATGGCGGCCAGGCGTACAGCGGGCAGGGATACGCGGGTTACGGCGACGCGGGCCTCGGCTCCCAGGGAATCGGCGACGCCACCTACGGCAACGCCTCCTACGGCAACGCCCCTTACGGCGCGGGCTCCTACGGCGAGACCGGCTACGGCTACCCGTCCGAGAGCGTCCCCTCCCCCGCCGCTTACGCTGACTACTCCGCGCAGACCGCCCCGCAGGGGTACGCGCGGCAGGAGTACGAGGCGTATCCGGGGTACCAGCAGCACCCCGAGCAGCAAGGGGAGTACGGGTCCTATCAGCACCACCAGGCAGAGCCGCACGGTGAACCGCGGGACGGCGGCTACACCCACCAGGCGGAACACATCGCGGAGCACCCGGCGGAACATCCGCTCGACGACCGGAACGACTGGGCCGGACACGGCGAGGCGGACACCTTCGAGCAGCCGGCCGTCGAACAACCCGGCGTCGGGTACGACGAGTCCGAGGTTGCGTCCTGGGCGGACGCCGCCCCGGTGGAGCACCAGGCCACGGCCGACCCGGCCCCCCAACCGGCCGCCGAACAGCCGCTGGACGAGCCGACCGCCGATGTGGACGGCCGGGAGGTGTCGTCGATCGACATCCCCGAGTCCGAGCGCCCGCCCCGGGGCGGCGGCGGCAAGCCCGTCGGCCGCGGCCGGCGGCGCTCACCCCGCCCCAGGCGGTCCGCGCTGCTGAGCGTGGCGGCGCCCTCCCTCGCGGTGCTGGGCGTCACGGCGGCGGCCACCGCGGCCACCGTCTCCAGCTCGCAGGACTCATCCGAGCCCCCGCCGGTGGCGGCGCCCGACCCGGCCGAGGTCGAACAGATCAACGCCAACGAGGAGTTCGACACCCAGCTGCAGGGTCTTTCGGCCGCGGCCGGTGACTACGCGGAACGCGCCAGCCGCACCCAGGGCCGGATGGATCTGGAGGCCCAGCTGGAGGCCGAGGAGCAGGCGGCGATCGAGGAGGCGGCGCGCCAGGAGGAGCTACGGCCCAAGTTCTTCCTCCCGGTGGAAAGGCGCGGCCTCAGCTCCTACTTCGGCCAGGCCGGCGTCAACTGGATGTCGACGCACACCGGTATCGACTTCCCCGTCAGCTATGGCACCCCGGTGATGGCGGCCACCGACGGGGAGGTGCGCACCCAGTGGAACTACAGCTACGGCAACATGATCATCCTGACCGCCCCGGACGGGACGGAGACCTGGTACGCGCATCTGGACAGCACCGCCTACCAGTCCGGTTGGGTCCAGGCCGGCACCGTCATCGGCTACTCGGGCAACTCGGGCAAGTCCACCGGACCGCATCTGCACTTCGAGGTGCGGCCCTGGGGCGGCTCGCCGATCGACCCGCTGGCGTGGCTGCGCCTGCAGGGCCTCGAACCCACCTGACGCACCGCCCCCGAAACGCCGGAACGCGCCGAACCCCCGAGGGGACCGGCGCGTTTCCGCGTTCGGGGCCGGTTACGGCCTTCTGCTGATGCTGGCGCAGACACCGACGGCCGCGCCGCCGGAGAGCGCCAGGAACAGGTAGTTGACGAAGTCCCGGTCGTACTCCCAGACGTCCCAGAGGAAATCGACCTCGTCGGTGAGAAGCTCCGTGGAGCTGATGAGCCCACCGGACGCGTCGCTGATCGCCATGGCCGTGCCATAGAACTCGCCACCGAAGGAGGCGAGGATGGCGAAGACGGCGGCGAAGCCCCAGACCAGGTAGTTGCGCTTGGCCAGGAACGCCGGCCCGACCGCGACACCCGCGCCGACCAGCAGCGACAGATAGGGAACCTGCCGGAAGCTGTCGGCCTCCTCGTCGTAGAGGCCGTTGTAGACCAGGGCGTAGACGAACCCGACCACCAACATGGCGCCCAGGCCGACCAGGATGGCCACCAGCGGGTTGCCGGTCGGGCCGGTGGGGCGCGGCGGCGGGAAGCCACCGCCCGGCGCACCGTAGGGGCCCGGCTGGTGGGGCTGCTGGGGCGGGAACCCCTGGCCGGGCTGGCCTGGCTGGCCGGGCTGCTGGGGAAAGCCCTGCGGCTGCTGCGGGTAGCCGTAGCCCGGTTGCGGCGGCTGGCCGTAGGGCTGCGGGGGCTGCTGCGGCGGCTGACCGTGCTGCGGGTAGCCACCGGGCTGCTGCGGCTGCTGCCCCCCGTACCCACCCTCGGGCTGTTGCTGCCAGGGCTGACTCATGTGTTCCCCCTGGGGAAAGTGATCGGAAGTCGCACTCCGGGCAGGAAGGAACTGGAGTACGAAACGTGCCGGAAGCAGCTAATCGCTCCGCAACGCCTCACCACAAGCCCTTACCCCGGTCTGTGACATGACGGCGACACTGCGGGCATCCAGCGCGAACACCCCCGAGAGGCACCCGCCGTCGTCGTCAGAGCTTCTCCACCGGGGCATAGCGCAGCAGCAGCCGCTTGGGCTTCTCGCCGCCGAAGTCGACGGTGGCCTCGGCCCGATCGCCCTCGCCCTGCACGGCGACGACCGTCCCCATGCCGAAACTGTCGTGCGTCACCCGATCCCCCGGCGCCAACGCCACCACCGGACGGTCGGCCATCCGCCCGGTGGCGAAGCCACCCGCCCCACCACGCCGGCCACCACGGCCCACGCCCAGCGCGGCCGACGCGGCGGACGGCGGCTCCTGCCGCACCAGCGGACCGGTGCGCCGCCAGTCCAGATACTCCTCGGGGATCTCCTCCAGAAAACGGGACGGCGGATTGTGCTGCGGCTGGCCCCAGGCGCTGCGCAGCGCCGAACGCGTCACATAGAGGCGCTGCCGGGCACGCGTGATCCCGACATACGCGAGCCGCCGCTCCTCCTCCAACTCCTTGGTCTTGCCGAGGGAACGCATATGCGGGAAGACGCCGTCCTCCAGGCCGGTCAGGAACACCACGGGGAACTCAAGGCCCTTGGCGGTGTGCAGCGTCATCAGCGTGATCACGCCGCCGGCCTCCTCCTCGTCCGGGATCTCGTCGGAGTCGGCGACCAGCGCGACCCGCTCCAGGAAGTCGGCCAGCGTGCCGGGGGACGCGTCCTCCGCCTGGGCCCGCTCCTGCTCGAACTCCAGGGCGACGGCCGCCAGCTCCTGGAGGTTCTCCACCCGGGTCTCGTCCTGCGGATCGGTGGAGGACTGCAACTCCGCCAGATAGCCCGTGCGTTCCAGCACCGCCTCCAGCACGGTGGCCGGCCCGGCGCCGGACTCCACCACCGTGCGCAGCTCCTCCAGCAGCGTGTTGAACCGGCGGACCGCGTTGGCCGAACGCGCGGCCATCCCGTAGGCCTCGTCCACCCGGCGCAGCGCCTGCGCGAAGGAGATCCGCTCGCGCAGCGCCAACGCCTCGATCATCGCCTCGGCCCGATCGCCGATGCCGCGCTTGGGCACATTCAGGATGCGCCGCAGCGGGACCGTGTCCTCGGGGTTGGCCAACACCCGGAGATAGGCCAGCACATCCCTGACCTCGCGCCGCTCGTAGAAGCGGACGCCGCCGACCACCTTGTAGGGCAGGCCGACGCGGATGAAGACCTCCTCGAAGATCCGGGACTGCGCGTTGGTGCGGTAGAAGATCGCCACCTCGCCCGGCCTGGCATCCCCCGCGTCCGACAGCCGATCGATCTCGTCGGCGACGAACTGGGCCTCGTCGTGCTCGGTGTCCGCGACATAGCCGACGATCCGGGCGCCACCGTCCTCGTTGGTCCAGAGATTCTTCGGGCGGCGGTCCTCGTTGCGGGAGATCACCGCGTTGGCGGCGGACAGGATCGTCTGCGTCGAGCGGTAGTTCTGCTCCAGCAGCAGGGTGCCGGCCTGCGGGAAGTCCTGCTCGAACTGGAGGATGTTGCGGATGGTGGCGCCCCTGAAGGCGTAGATCGACTGGTCGGCGTCGCCCACCACACACAGCTCGGCCGGCTCCACCGCACCGCCCGGCTCCCCCACCAACTGCCTGATCAGCGTGTACTGGGCGATGTTGGTGTCCTGGTACTCGTCCACCAGGACGTGCCGGAAGCGGCGGCGGTAGTGCTCGGCGACATCGGGGAACGCCTGGAGCAGATGGACCGTGGTCATGATGATGTCGTCGAAGTCCAGCGCGTTGGCCTCGCGCAGCCGCGCCTGGTACATCGTGTACACCTCGGCGAGGGTCTTCTCGAACTGGTCGCTCGCCCGGGCGGCGAAGTCCTCCGGGTCGATCAGCTCGTTCTTGAGATGCGACACCTTGGCGCTGAAGGACTTGGGCGGGAAGCGCTTGGGATCCAGCTCCAGATCGCGGCAGACCAGGGCCATCAGCCGCTTGGAGTCGGCCGCGTCATAGATGGAGAAGCTGGACGTGAACCCCAGCTGCTTGCTCTCCCGGCGCAGAATCCGCACACAGGCGCTGTGGAACGTCATCACCCACATCGCGTTGGCGCGCGGGCCGACCAACTCCTCGACGCGCTCCCGCATCTCGCCGGCGGCCTTGTTGGTGAAGGTGATCGCGAGGATCTGCCCGGGGTGCGCGCCGCGCGCGGAGAGCAGATGGGCGATGCGGTGGGTGAGCACCCGCGTCTTCCCCGAACCGGCGCCGGCCACGATCAGCAGCGGGCCACCACCGTGGGTGACGGCCGCGCGCTGCTGCTCGTTGAGCCCGTCGAGCAGCCGCGCCGGATCGACGACCGGCTTGCGCGCGCCGTCCCGGTAGTAGGCGTCGTCGGCGGCCGTGGCGTGCGAGCCGACGAAGGTGCCGGCGAAGAGATCGTCCGGCACGCCCTCGGGGTCGGCGCCACCCGCCGGATCCTCAGGCTCGGGCGGCGGCTCCTCGTCCGGAAGGGGGTCGAGGTCCGCCAGTGCGCTGTCATCGAAGAGGCCGCTCATCGCTGACCGAGTCTAGGCCCACCCTCTGACAACGACCGGCCGCCTCGGAAAACCCGACCGCTCGCCGTGGGAAACCCCGAGAGCGGCCCGACGTCCGTTCAAGGGTCCTCCCCAGGGCGCCCCCGACTCCGCCCCCGACTCCGCCCCGGACTCCGCCCCGGACTCCGCCCCGAGATCCTTCCCCGACCAGCGACATCCCGCTCCCCGCTGGCTACCTTGATCCCGTCGGGCAACGTCCTCACGACGGCCGCCCGGCAGACCACCGCCCGTCCGCGACCGACGAGGGAGACGTCCTTCCATGACATCCACCAACCAGCCGATCGAGCCGGAGCAGCCCGCCGACGTCCCCGCGTCGTCCGCCCTCGCGCCCGGCGGCCACCTGCTGCCGGGCGGCGGGGCGACCGACCCGAGGAGCAGGCTGCGCGCCTCGCACGCCGACCGCGAGGCGGTCGCCGAGCGGCTGCGCCAGGCGGCGGGTGACGGCCGGCTGGACATGGACGAGTTGGAGGAACGTCTGGAGGCGGCGTTCGCCGCGAAGACCTACGGCGAACTGGCCCCGCTCACCGCCGACCTGCCCAACCCGTTCCAGCAGGGCCCGCCCGCCATGGGCCCGGCGCGGACCGGACCCGATGTGCTGACCCTCAAGGGCGGCATGCACGGCGCCGAACGCGTCGGCCGTTGGCTGGTGCCGGGCCGGATCGTCGCCAGGGGCGGACTCGGCGGCGTCAAGCTGGACTTCACCCGGGCGGAGATCCCGACCGGCGAGACGGAGATAGAGGTGCACGGCGACATGGCCGGCATCACCATCGTCGTCCCCGAGGGCTGGCGCGTGGACACCTCGGGCTGCGATCCGTCCTGGGGCGGCCTGCGCAACCGGGTGGCCGGCAGCGATGTGCCCAGCGACCCGAACGCCCCCATCGTCTGGATCACCGGCACCTGCGACATAGGGGGCGTGGCGGTGCGCCACCCCAACCGTTGGGAACGCCGCCGGCTGCGCGACAACCCGGCGTGACGGTACGGATATCGCGCTGCGCCGGCGTAGCGCAGATCACAAAACGGTTTCGGTCATATCGCTCATCAGCCTTCCCAAAGGCCCCACCGACTGACTAGCGTGCACCGCCAGGTGGCCCGCTCCCCTGACGTCGCACCCGGCGGCACGGGCCGCCCCGCTCGTGGGCGTCCCCATCACCGTGCGGCGATATTCGCCGGAGGCAACGAGCGGACAGGGATAGGAGACACCGGCCTTGGGCACTCACCGCAAGCCGCGCGGCGGCTTTCTGGAGTCCCCGTCCGCCCGTCGAGGCGCCATGACCGTGGGCGCCGCCGCGCTCGCCTCGGCGACCCTGCTCAGCAACCCCGCGTTCGCCGACGACGACGAGCCCCCGGCGATCGAGGAACAGCGGGACCGCGCCGACTCCGCCGCCGAACGGGCCCGCGAGGTGCGCGAGCGGGTCGACCAGCTCTACCACGAGGCCGGGGTCGCCACCCAGCGCTACAACGAGGCGCAGGAGGACGTCGACGCCCAACAGGCCGAGGTCGACGCCGCGTTGGAGGGCGTCGAACAGGCCACCGAGCAGGTCAACCAGGCGCGGCAGACGCTCGGCTCGATGGCCGCCGCCCAGTACCGCGCCGGCACCGGCGGCCTGCCGGACGCCGCCGCGCTGCTGCTGGCCGACGACCCCAAGAGCTTCTTCGACACCGGCCGCACCCTCAACCGGCTGACCGAGCTCCAACAGCACGCGTTGGACACCTTCCAGTCCCGCGAGCAGGCCGCCGACGAACAGCGGGACGCGGCGACGGAGGCGCTGGCCGAGCTGGAGCAGCGGGAGACCGACCTCCAGGACCAGAAGGACGCCGTCCAGGACCGACTGGCCGAGGCCCGGGCCCTGTTGGACCAGCTCAGCGCGGAAGAGCAGGCCGAGCTGGACGAGTTGGAACGGCTGGAGGAGGAAGAGGCCGCCCGCCAGGCCGAGGAGGCGCGGCTGGCGCGGGAGCGCGAACGGCAGGAGCAGGCCGAACGCGAGCGGGCCGCCCAGGAGGCGGCCGAGGCCGAGGAGCGCGAACAGCGGGAGCAGGAGGAGCAGGAGGGGGAGCAGCCGTCGCAGCCGGACCCGGGCGGCGAGTACGCCTCGATGGCCGACGCCGCCATCGCCTTCGCCGAGGACGAGCTGGGCAAGCCCTATGTGTGGGGCGCCACCGGGCCGAACTCCTACGACTGCTCGGGCCTGACGCAGGCCGCCTGGCGCGCCGCCGGTGTGGAGATCCCCCGGGTCACCTGGGACCAGGTGAACATCGGCACCACCATCCCGCGCGACCAGATCCAGCCGGGTGACCTGATCTTCTTCTATGACGACATCAGCCATGTCGGGCTCTATGTCGGCAACAACCAGATGATCCACGCGCCCAAGCCGGGCGATGTCATCAAGTACGAGTCGATCGACAACATGCCCTGGCACAGCGCGGTACGCCCCGGCTGATCCCACCCTCTCCCCACCGGGCGCGGCGGTCGGTCACGCCGGGCCATGTGCGGCGGCGGACGGGTGTGGGGGGCCGGACGGGTGTGCTGCCGCGGACGGGTGGCGACCGCGCGCGGTCGCCGGCTGAGCGTTCAGGGCCGTAGGGCAACGGCCGCTGGCGCCGGCATGCGGCGGCACCTCGTCGGCGGGCATCGGCCGATCCTGAGCAGGGGCCGGCCCGTGCTGCCCCGATGCGCCGTTACCCGTCCCTCGGGTGATCGTTGCCAGGCCCTGGGCGGCGCGTCTACCCTGCCGAAATGCGTTCTCTCTGAACTCCACCCGGCCCCCGCCAGCACTCACCCCAGGGAGAACCCTCCGTGTCCGTGCCCAGCAGCCACTCCCAGCTCACGCTGCACAACATCTCCAAGTCCTATGACGAGAAGGTCGTCCTCCAGCAGGTCGGCTTCGCGGTCAAACCGGGCGAGAAGGTGGGGGTGATCGGGGACAACGGGTCCGGGAAGTCCACCCTGCTGCGTCTGATCGCCGGCTATGAGCGTCCGGACCACGGCGAGTTGACCGTTTCGGCGCCCGGCGGGCTCGGCTATCTGGCGCAGACGCTGGCGTTGCCGCCCAAGGCCAGCGTCGCGGAGGCGATCGATCTGGCGCTGGCCGACCTTCGTCAGTTGGAGGAGCGCATGCGCCGCGCCGAGGCGGATCTCGGGCGGCGCTCGGGGCGCGCGCTGGACGAGGCCATGGCGCAGTACGCCATCCTCGTCGAGCGGTATGAGGCGCGCGACGGGTATCAGGCGGAGGCCAGGGTGGATATCGCCCTGCACGCGCTCGGGCTGCCGGAGCTGGCGCGGGACCGTCGGTTGGGCACGCTCTCCGGCGGGGAACGATCCCGGTTGGCGCTGGCCGCCACGCTGGCGTCGCGTCCGGAACTCCTGCTGTTGGACGAGCCGACCAACGATCTGGACGACCAGGCCGTGGCCTGGCTGGAGGCCCAGCTCCGGGCCCATGCCGGCACGGTGATCGCGGTCACCCATGACCGGGTCTTCCTGGATCAACTCACCACCACCGTGCTGGAGATCGACGCCGGCCGGGTCTCCCGTTATGGCGACGGCTATGACGGCTATCTGACCGCCAAGGCGGCCGAACGGCGCCGGCGGCTCCTGGAGTACGAGACATGGCGGGCCGAACTCGAACGCAACGAGCGCGTCGCGGACGCCAATGCGACCCGGCTGGACGCCATCCCGCGCAAGAACCCGATGGCCAACTTCGGCTCCGGCGCCTTCCGGTCCCGCAACCGGGACCATGGCGCGATGAGCCGTATCCGCAACGCCAAGGAGCGTGTGGAACGGCTCACCGCCAATCCGGTGGCCCCACCGCCTGACCCGCTGACCTTCACCGCCCGCATCAGAACCGACCTCGGGGAGGGGCAGCTGCCCCCGGAACCGGCCTCGGAACGGGCCTCGGAACTGCCCCCGGAACTGGAGGACGGTGCGGACGATCGCCTCGCCGAGGGAGCTGGCCCGGATGTCGAGTTGACCGATGTCCGGATCGACGATCGGCTTCTCATCCCCTCGTTGCGCCTCGACCGCGCCGACCGGGTGCTGATCACCGGGCCCAACGGCGCGGGAAAGAGCACGCTGCTGCGGGTGATCGCCGGCGAGCTGGCGCCGGACGAGGGGAGCATCCAAGTCGCCGGGCGCGTCGGCCATCTGCGCCAGCGGGAGACGCCCTGGCCCGCCCGCTACAGCGTGCTGCGGGCCTTCGCCCACGGGCGGGAGAACCCGGGCGACCTGGACGAACACATCCAGACCCTGCTCTCTCTCGGCCTGTTCGGCCTGGACGAGCTGAGCCTGAAGGTCGGCGAACTCTCCTATGGGCAGCGGCGCCGAATCGAGCTGGCCCGTCTGGTCAGCGACCCGGTGGACGTGCTGCTGTTGGACGAGCCCACCAACCATCTCTCGCCGGCCCTGGTCGAGGACCTGGAGACCGCGCTTGCCGACTATGACGGCACCCTTGTGGTGGTCAGCCATGACCGCCTTCTCCGCAGCCGCTTCACCGGCCGTCACCTCTCCCTGCGCGACGGCCGCATCGAACAGCGGGACGGCCGGGGCGCATAGCCGCTGCCGGCGCGCCGGGCCTGGTCAGCGCAGCAGCTCCTGCCACTCGGGCGCGCTGGCTATCTCCAGAAGCTGCTCCTCGTTCAGTGGCCCTTCGGCGCCTTCGGTGGTCAGGTGCAGGATGTCGATCGACGCGCCGTTGGGGTAGTAGACGTCCGCATAGAGGCTGAAAGCCCCGTCGGAGAACTCGTCGCCGGGTTCGTCGGTGAGGACACAGAGGGAGATCGTGGTGGAGTCGGCCAGCGTCTCGTTGAGACAGTCCGGATCGTCCACGCCGCCGTCGTCGAAGCTCCCCGGGGCGTAGGTAGCGATATCGACCTCGGCGGAGACCTCCCCGTCGCTGAGGGTGAGGCTGGCACTGCCGCCGTGCTGCTCCTCGTCCTCGGAGATCTCCAGCCCTTCGGGCGCCAGCGCCGCGAAGAGCGCCAGGATGTCCTCCGGCGGAACATCGGAGGTGGCCTCATGGTCGGCCCCGTCGCCCAGGTCGTCGCCGAACGGGCCGTCGAGCGAATCGCCTGGCGCGCCATGGACTGTGTCGGCGCGGTCGAACACCCGCTGCCACACCGGGGCGTGGGCGATCTCCACCAGCTGCTCCTGGCTGAGCACCGGCACCAGATCCGGTTGCCTGGAGTGGGGCTCATCGAGGGTCAGGCCGACAAGGAGCTGACGCATTCCGTCCTGCCCCGGACCCCAGCCGGTGGGCGACTCCAGCCACACCTCCCAACGGCGCTGCTGGCCGGCATCGTCCCAGTGCGCCTCCGACTCGTCGGTATCGGCGGCATCGGGGCCGGCATCGGCATCGTCGGGGTCGGCGGTCGCCTCGGACGTGGTCCAGTCGGTCTCCAGAAGTGTCTGAACCGAGCCGTCGGGTAGTTCGGTCTCGTCGCAGTCGTCGGCATCCTCGCCGCCGAAGTCCTGACACCCCGTGTGGGAGCGCCAGTTGTCCGTCTCCCAGCGGAGCATCGCCACCTCCAGCTCGTAGCTCGCCTGCCCGTCGCTGATCCAGACCGTGACCGAGGGATCTCCCGATGACTCCACATCGACGGCGTCGCCTCCGCTGACGCTCAGCTCGTCGGGCAGCAACTCCTCAAGTGCCTCGACCAGTTCGGAGCGGGTCTCCGGCACGGCCGCGGCGGCCGGCGGCGTGCCGTCGAATCGCGCGCCGCCGGCCCCACCGCCGGGCAGTTGGGTGACGGCCACGGCGACGCCGACAACCGCCAGGGCGCCGGTGACCGTTGCCGCCCTGCGCCGCCAGAGCCGTGCCCGCCCGCGCCGCAGGCCCGCCTCGGCGAGCTGCCCTGGCACCCGCTGATACCCCGCGCCGGCCTGCCGCAACTGCTGCGCCAGCTCGCGCTCCAGCGGCGTCAACCCGTCCAGATCGTATACCCGTTCGGTGCTGTAGGGCTGGTCGACACTGAAGGGCTGGTCGGTTGGGGGCGGCTGCTGCGCGGGGTGTGGCTGGTTGGTGGAGTGTGGCTCGTTCGTCATCTGGAGTTCCCTTTCGCCGGCCTCAGGCGGCGGTGAGTTCGACGAAGCTGGTCTGCCCCAGCTGGGCTCTGAGCTTGACCAGTGCCCTGCTGCTGCGGGAGCGGACGGCGCTGGAGCTGGTGCTCATGGCGGCGGCCGTCTGCTCGATGCTCAGGTCCTCCCAGTACCGCAGGACCAGCACCGCGCGGTCCTTGCGGGGAAGGGTGGCGAGGGCCTGGAGCAGGGTGACCCGAAGTGGCGAGTCCCCTATCTCGACCGGCTGTTCCGGCAGCCAGGGGGCGGGCTGCTCGTCACTGCTACGCCGTCTTCGATGGGTCAGATAGACGCGGACCAGCACCTTCTTGGCATATGCGTCCGGGTTGTCGATACAGCGTCTGCGATTCCACATCGTGTACATGCGTCCGAGGGTCTCCTGCACAAGATCCTCGGCGAGATGGGTGTCGCCGCTGGTCATCAAGCATGCCGAACGATAGAGCGCCGGGCCCCGGCCCTCGGCGAACTGGCGATAAGACTCTTCGTCCCGCCGCCTCATCACGCCCCCTGGCTCTTACTCTGTCGCCGCTTCGCGTCGGTCGACGCTCCCCGGCCTGGTGTTGTCCTGCTCGGGCTGCGCCCCACCGGGGGCGCGGCCCGAGCCACTGCATCATCGGGCGGAATCAGCCGAAGAGAGCCCGCCACTCGTCGGCGACCACGATCTCGGCCAACTCGTCCGCGCTCAGAACGGCGTCACCGCGCGTGGGATCGGCATCCCAGTCGGCCGTGTTGTAGGCGGTGATGTCGATCGAGGCGCCGCTCGGGTAGGTGATGACGGCCCAGCTGATCGCCGTCGGATCCTCCGCACCGGCCGGCCAGTCGCAGACGCTCAGCTCGGTGCCGTCGTCCAGCACGCTGTCCTCGCACCGGGGCTCGTCCACCGGCTCGTCCACCGGCTCCTCGATGGCCCACTCGTCGAGGGGCGGCACCGCAGACGGCTCGTCGATGGCCACCGTCTCCTCTTCGGCTCCGCCGAAGTCCTCGCCATAACCGGCGTCAAAGGCGGTGATCTCCACCAGGGCTGGGCCCTCGCCGTCGTCGACGGTGAGAGTGGCTATGCCCGGCTCCTCATCCGATCCGTCCGTGATCTCCAGCCCTTCCGGGGCCAGGGAGCGGAATATGCTCCGCAGCTCCGCCGCCGGGATGTCGCTGGGCGCTCCCCCCTCCCAATCCTCCGGAGGTCCGTACTGCTCATCGGCGGCCTCCAGTATCTGCTGCCAGACCGGCGCCAACACCACATCGGTGAGCTGCTGTTGGCTCAGCAACGGAACATGGGCATCCGGATCGGCGACACCCGACAGATCCTTGCTCTCGGTGAGCAATACCGTGCGACCGCCCGGCTCATCAAGGCCCTCCCCTCCCGGGCCTTCCAACCAGACCTCCCACGACTTGTCGTGATAGGGCTCCGCGCCCTCCTCCGAGGCGCCATCATCGGCGAACTCCCAGGTCACATAGGACAGGATCGACCCGTCCGGCAGGACCGTGTCCTCACAGGTGAATCCCTCATCGACTTCGCCGAACCCCTGGCAGCCGGCGATCTCGTGCCAGTCCGCCGAGGACCAGCGGTAGACGCTCAGATCGAGCGTGCTGCCGCCCGAGCCGTCCTCGACCGACAACCAGGCGTTGGAGTCCGGGCCCTCGTCGAGCCCCGAGCCGAAGGAGTCGGTGATCTCCAACTCCTGGGGCAGCAGCTCCGTCAGCGCGGCGACCAACTCCTCGCCCGTGCCGGGGACCTCGGCCCCACCAGCCTCCGAGGCGGCTGCCTCAGCGGCGGCTGCCTCAGCGGCCGATAGCGGCGTCTCCTCCGCGTGGCTGGATGACGCCGCGACCATGGAAACAGCGGCCGCGGCGGCCACGGCCGCCGCCAACGGCAACCGGCGTTTCGACAACGCCCCCCGTACCTTCCGGTCCGTCCGCTCGCTCATCTCTGCTCTCTCTCGTCGGCTCTCATAGCGCGGGCCTGGCGGCCCTCCGGCGAGCCCGCTCCCCCGCGAATCTCGCCCGTCACCCTTACTGATGCGCCGACCCCTCCGTTGTGTCGCAGAAGTCGCGGAAGTTTTTTCCGGCCTCGGGGAGACGGGCTCGGATCCCCGAGGATTCCCCGAACTCCCGGCAGGCACTGGCCAATGCGTAAGTAAATGCTTACACTCGTGGCCATGTCAGCGCTTGATGTCCTCGCCGACCCGACCAGGCGTCGGATCGTGGAGCTGCTCGCCGCCGGCGAGTTGAACGCCGGCGCGATCGCGGCCCGGTTCGACAGCAGCCGTCCGGCCGTTTCCCAGCACCTCGGAGTCCTGGTCGAAGGGGGCGTACTCATGGTGCGCCGCGTCGGAACCCAGCGGATCTACCGGCTCGACCCGGCCCCGCTGGCCGAGGCGGGCGACTGGCTCTCGGCCCAGGCGAACCGCTGGGCACAGGCCCTCGACGCCCTGGAGTCCGCGCTCAACGAGGAAGCGATCTGACCAGGCGGCAGGCAAGCGGCCCGGGGATCCAGCGGCCGCGCGGCCAGAGGCCCGGGGGCCTGAGGGCCTGAGGACCTGGGGACCTGGGGACCTGGGGACCTGGGGACCTGGGGACCAGACCGATAAGAGAACCAGAGGAATGGGGTAGTCACATGGGTGAGCAACCGCCGGCGGGCGCGGGAACATTGGGCATCGGCGCGGACGGTGCCTTCCGTATCCACTTCGACCGTCTGCTCCGACACCACCCCGGCAGGGTCTGGGAGGCGCTGACCACACCCGCGAAACTGGCCGTCTGGCTGCCGGGCTGTGCGATAGATGCCCGAATCGGCGGGGACGTGCGCTTCGACTTCGGCGACGAGGGGGCGGCGACGGGCACCGTTCTCACCCTGCACCCGCCGACCGCCGACGGGGGTGCCGGCGAGTTGACACACAGCTGGTGCTGGGAGGGCCTGCCGACCTCCGTCGTGGTCTGGCGGCTGGAGCCGACCGCCGAGGGCACCCGACTGCTGCTCACCCACCGGGAGTTGACGCCCGAACCGGCGAACGAGTTCGCGATCGGCTGGCAGCTGATCCTCGATGCGCTGGCCGACTTCTGCGCCGGCGGGCCCGGGAACGGCGACACGCGGGGCGATGACACGCGGGACGACGACACCGCGCCGGCCGGGGCCGGGCGGGGTGGGGTCGGGCGCTGAACCGGCCGCGTCCGACCGGGCCCCGTTCAACCCGCCGTCCCGCCGTCCCACCCGCCCGCCGGCCCGTTACGTGAGCCCTCTCTGCGAGGATTCATGGCCATGGACAGGCACATATCATTCGAACGGCTACATAACTTCCGCGATCTGGGCGGTTATTCGACGATTGACGGCGAAAGGACCCGTAGCGGGCGACTCTTCCGGTCGGACTCCCTCGGCAAACTCCGCGACGCCGATCTGGACCGTTTTCTGGCGCTCGGTGTCCGAACGGTGATCGACCTCCGATACCCGTGGGAGATCGCCGCCAAGGGCCGGGTGCCCGACCACCCCTCGTTCGACTACCACAACCTCAGCATCGAGCACCGCCCCTACGACCAGGCGAGCCTCGGTCCCGAGATCGAAACGGGACCGTTTCTCGCGGAGCGGTTCGGCGAGGTGGCCGAGGACGGCGTGGCCGAACTGCGAACGGCCATCGAGTTGATCGCCACCAGTGAAGGCCCGGTGGTGTTCCACTGCGCGTCCGGGAAGGACCGGACGGGCCTGCTGGCCGCGCTGGTGCTGGACCTTCTGGCGGTGCCGGAGCAGACCATCGTCGAGGACTTCACCCTGACCCAACTGGCCACCCCACGTCTCCTCGCGGACTGGCTCGCCGACCATCCGGGACAGCGCCCGACCTGGCCGGGCTATGGAACGGCACCCGCCGAGGTGATGACGCTGTTCCTGGCGGGTCTAAGAGAACGATACGGTTCCGTACACCAGTACACGTCCCAACAGGTGGGCATCGATGCGGCACTCACCGCCCAGCTGCGCCGGCAGCTGCTCGAACAACCCGCCCGGCCGGCGCACCGGGAGACCGTCGAAGGTACGGGCTGAGAACCGCGCGCCCCGGACGTCGGCCACCCGGTGCGCTGGCCGGCACGGGCCGGCACCGGGGCTCGCACCGCGCACCCACCTCCGCCTCCACGCCCGGGGCACGACGCCATCACCTGTCTGGAGTTGCCGTTGACTTCCTCCCCCTCGTGAACGAGGGGATTCCTACGGCTCGCGCCGTGGGGGTTTCTGCTTCGTCGCCGACTGCCCGCCCGAAGTACTCCGTTGAGGTCTTACACCAGCTCCACAGACAGACACCGTCAGCCCGACGGCCAGAAGGTTGCGTGCCGCGTTCACGTCCCGGTCATGGGACGCCCCACAACCGTCGCACGTCCAGACCCGGACGTGCAGCGGCATCCCACTCCGCACGGCGCCGCAGGTCGAGCACAGCTTGGAGGAGGGGAACCAGCGGTCGACCGCGATCACTTCCCGCCCATACCAGGCCGCCTTGTACTCCAACATGCTCCGGAACTCCGACCACGCCGCGTCCGAGACGGCGCGGGCCAGGGAGCGGTTCTTCACCATGTTCCGCACGGCGAGGTCCTCGATCACGAGCGTTTGGTGTTCACGCACGAGTCGAGTGGTCAGCTTGTGCAGGTGGTCACGCCTGCGGTCGGCGATCCGCGCGTACACCTTGGCGACCTTGTGGCGGGCCTTGGCCCGGTTGGCCCCATCCCCCTTGGCCTTACGGGCCAGCCGCCGCTGAGCCTTGGCCAGCCGCGCACGATCCTCACGCTCGTGCCTGGGGTTGGTGATCTTCTCACCGGTGGAGAGGGTCAGCAAGTGATCCAGCCCGACGTCGATACCCACGGCCGTATCGGCGGCCGGGAGCCGCTGAACAGTCGGGTCCTCGACCAGCAGGGACACATACCAGCGCCCCGCCGCGTCCTGGGAGACGGTCACCGTGGACGGCGACGCGCCCTCGGGCAACGGGCGGGACCACACGATGTCCAACGGCTGGTCCATCTTCGCCAGGGTCAACCGGCCGTCCCGGAAGCGGAACGCGGAGGTGGTGTACTCCGCCGACCTCCGCGACCTCTTCCGCGACTTGAAACGCGGGTACTTGGCCCGCTTGTCGAAGAAGTTGGTGAACGCCACCTGGAGGTGCCGCAACGCCTGTTGCAGCGGGACGCAGGACACCTCGTTGAGGTACGCGAACTCCTCGGTCTTCTTCCAGGCCGTCAGCATCGCCGAGGTCTGGCTGTAGTTCACCCGCTCCTGCCGACCCCACGCCTCCGAACGCACGGCAAGAGCCAGGTTGTAGACCTTCCGCACACATCCGAAGGTGCGCAACAGCTCCACCGCCTGCGCACCTGTCGGATAGAAGCGGTACTTAAACGCCCGCTTCACATGCGTGGTCCTCACAGTTCACATGATAAGGGATCAATTAGTGCTGAACTGCCGGTCGTTGCTGGTAGACACCGGTCCGCCCCGACGCCGAACCGGCTTCCCCCGCCCTGCTCCGCAGGAGCATCGTTTCCTCCCCCGCCTGAAGCCGGGGATATCCACGAAGGAGTCCCGATGACCGTCCGCCGCGCCATGCCCATCCTCCACTCGGAAGCGACCCCGGCCAACCGGGAATTCTACCGCACGCTGGGTTTCGAGGAAGCCATGGACCACGGCTGGATCCTGACGCTTGCCTCGCCGTCCGCTCCGGCGGTGCAGGTCAGCTTCATGACCAGCGACAGAACCGCCCCGGTCGCGCCGGATCTCAGCGTGGAGGTGGACGATGTGGACGCGGTCCACGCCGCCGTCCTGGCCAGCGGCGCGGAAATCGTGCATCCCCTGCAGGACGAGGAGTGGGGCGTCCGACGGTTCTTCGTCCGGGACCCCGACGGCCGCGTGATCAACGTGCTGAGCCACCGCTGATATCGGCATCCCGCGGCGGGCGAAGGCACCAGCCGCCGGCACCGGTCGCGGACGCCCCCTCAGCCAACGGGGCCGGGTACGAAACCGTTTCGTACCCACCGCCCCTAGCCGACCAGCACATCGACCACCAGGCCCACCGGTCCACCCACCGCCCAGGACGACGGCGAACTGCAACACCCTGGCGCTGCGGGCCTGCCAGCCTCCGTCGTCAGCTGGCAGTTGGTCCCGACCCCTTCACATGGTTGACCAACGCGGCCCACGCGTCAGCACGCATCAACACCGCCGGCCCACCCGGAACCTTGGAATCACGCACCGGCACCACACCAACAAGGTGATCAACCACCTCAACGCAGCCATTGTCCACACCGCCCGAGTAGCTGCTCTTGCGCCACCCGCTCAGGTCCGTGGCGGGGAAGATCCTGCTCATGTCTGCCTCTTTAGGTAATCAGCGATCAGCTCTCTCGACTGGACCTCGTCCAGGGCCAGCGTCAACGCATTGTCAAAGCGCTGGCCTTGACGGGCCCGGTCGTTGGGTGAGTCTACGGTCCGGCCATCATCGAACCACTCCACGAAGGTGACCGTAGATCCATCGGCCAGATCCAGCATGGTGAGGCTGCCCCCCATCACCGGATGAATGCCCGCGCTGAAGGGGATGATCTGGACAGCTACGCGCGGACGCTCCCCGGCGGCCAGCAGATGCTCCAACTGCCCCCGCATGACACCCGGATCCCGCGCCCCCCGGCACAGCGCGGACTCGTCGATCAGGGCCCGATAGAACGGGGGGGGGCGTCGCTGTCGAAGATACGTTGCCGCGCCACCCGCGACTCAACCCACTGCTCCAGATCTGCAGGGGCGGTGCCCGGCAACGCGAAGTCAATCAACTCGCGGGCGTAGCCCTTCGTTTGTAGCAGTCCCGGGATCAGGCACGACGTCAACCCCCGGATACGTCGGGCTTGGCGCTCCTGCTTCACCACGCTCCGGGAGGACCGCGCCACGGTCACCTCCGAGGACATGGCCTGTAGTTCCTCCAGAGCACCACCCTCGCCGAAGAAGTCGTCAAGTGCCGTGACAAGCGCGGGACTTGGCGCCTTCCTGCCGGTTTCCACTCGGCTGAGATAGGACGGCGAATACCCGGTGACCGCTTCGGACAACTGTCTCAATGACATTGCCCGCCCCTGCCGCAGCGTCCTGATTCTTGCCGCGACGCGCTGTTGTTGACCAACCGCCCCGGCACTGTTGTCGCTGGTCAGCAGCGTCAACACCTCCTTGTTGCCCTGGAATTAACCGCACGTGTTTGGTTACACGCTCAGCGTGCATTCATCCTGCCATCAATGTCACGCTGGTGACCAGGCAGCGACGGCCTGTGATCGCGTCAACCCCCAAGGAGGACACGGCCGATGATGATCTATTTGCAGAAGCGTGAGATCGACCTGAACTACGAGCAGGAAGACCCGCTGAGGCTGGTCGCCGAGATGGAGAAGGCCGTTCGTCGGCATGACATCACGCTGACCGATATCGGCGTGGACTCGCGCTACCTGGATATGTACAGCCCGTCCATCAGCACGATCCGGATCGAATTGGGATCGTGCCGGGGAGAACAGCTTGAACGGCTTATCGAAATTCTGAACCAGGCTCCCGTGCGGGAGAAGAAGGCCCAGGAAAGCTACTCCGCCGGTTGATCCGAGCCTTCACCGACGCCGCCCCGTTGCCGCCGCCCCATTGCCGCCGCCCCATTGCCGCCGACACTCCCGCGAGCCGCACGGCGCGGCGGCACGGGGCGGCTCCCCTTTATCAACCCGCCCCACCCGCCCCGCCCGGGTCGACGTTCATAGACTGTCTGCACCCAGCTCGTCACAGAGAGAGACCATCGACCCGATGCGCCCCGCCCGATTCCAGCAGTTCGCCATTGCCGCATACCAGGCCGCCGGGCTTCAGGCCGAGCCCTGGACGGAGGGCACCACGCGGCCCTTCGGAGTCAAGGTGCGCCTTCCCGGCGGCGCGGAGATCTGGCACGCCATCACCACTCAGCCCCGTGACGGGGACCGGCAGGAGGAGCCGGAGCAGCCGGTGGAGAAGGAGGCGCCGCACCCGGTGGACGTGCCCGAACTGCCCGCTGGCCGCGCCCCGGTGGCGGCCGTCGAGCGTTATCTGGCCGCGCTGATCTCCAATGCCGGTTCGGCCGAGGTCTCCCGCGTCTACGGGTATTCCGACCGTGAGCAGTCCGGCAGCACGGCCGGGTTCGGGGTGGAGTTCTGGAGCGGCGCGAAGGCTTTCGCGCCGTTCGTGCACGCCATGCGGCCCGGCCAGACATCCCCCGGCCAGGAGTTCGACCTCCCTCGGGAGGTCTGAGCGCGAATGGATCCCGACCGCCGCGAGGGAACCTGTGAAACCTGCCCGTTCTGAGACGCGCGATCGTCGGATGCCCCGGGCACCCCGCTCCTCAACCAGCCCCCGGCGCCCAGGTCACCCCGGCGTCGCGGTAGACCTCACGTCGCGGTAAACCTCACCACAGCGTCGCGATAAAGATGTTGGCCGCCGTCAGAAGTCCGATGGCGCCGAAGATCGGCGGCGGAACCTTCTCGCCCCGCTTCACATAGACCAGCACCAGGATGGCCACCAGAATCGCCAACTTGACCGCGATCTTGGTGTTGTTGACCTCCTGGTCGTCGGCCTGGTTCAGGCCGACCAACGCGAGCCCGGTGATCAGCATGGTGCCGGCGCCGTGCAGCATCCCGGGCGTCACCGTGGCCTCACCCGCACCCATGGCCTTCGTCTGCCCCAGGAAGCCCCCCAGCAGCGCTGCGATGCCAATGATGTGCAGCGCGAGAAAGACGTTGATCAGTACATCCATGGCAACGGAGTTTACTGATGACCGTTTTTGCGGGTTCCCGGGGCCTTCCGAGGGGTTGACGGGTCCCAGTCACGCGTTCGACCATACTTTGGGAGCGCTCCCACACCCCAGCACGTGCATTGTGCACCACCTTGCACCACCACCTTGCACCACCCCCCACCACTCCGTCGAAGGATCGAGCCGTGACCCAACGTCCTTCCCATCCCCCCCGAGGGCAGCTCCGCGGGCAGTCGCGCGGGCAGCTGCGCGCGCGCAGAGGTAAGCGCCTGCTCGGTGTCGCCCTGGGCGCCGGGCTGATAGCCGGGGCCATCACCCTGCCCAGTGCCGGTGCCGCCGACGGCCCCGAGTTGATCGTCAACGGCGACTTCGCCGACGGCACCACCGCCCCCTGGTGGTGGACCGGCAACACCGAGGGCGTGGTGGTGGACGGCCAGCTCTGCGCCGACATCCCCGGGGGCACCGTCAACCCCTGGGACGCCATCATCGGCCAGAACGACCTGCCGCTGACCGCGGGCGAGTCCTATGAGCTGACCTACACCGCCACCTCGACCGTGCCGATCACCAGCCGCACCGCCGTGCAGCAGGCCGAGGAGCCGTACGCCACCGAGCTGTCCGTGGTCGACACGATCACGGACGAGCCCGAGCCCATCTCGCATGTGTTCAACGTCGGCGCTGACAACGACGCCGCGCAGCTGGTGTTCCAGGTGGGCGGCAAGGCCGAGCCGTTCACCCTCTGCCTGGACGACATCTCGTTGACCGGTGGCGCCGAGCCCCCCGTCTACGTGCCGGACACCGGTTCCCCGGTGCGGGTCAACCAGGTCGGCTATCTGCCGGACGCGCCCAAGCAGGGCACGTTCGTCACCGAGTCCACGTCCGCGCTCCCGTGGACGGTGCACAACGCCGCGGGTGACGAGGTGGCCACCGGGACGACCACCCCGCTCGGGGTGGATCCGTCCTCGGACCAGAACGTGCACAGCTTCGACTTCAGCGAGGTCACGGCGGCGGGCGACGGCTACACGGTCACCATCGACGAGGAGACCAGCGAGCCGTTCGCCATCGGCGACGACCTCTACTCCTCGCTGCGGACCGACGCGCTGGCGTACTACTACCACAACCGCAGCGGCATCGAGATCGACGCGGATCTGGTGGGCGAGGAGTACGCGCGTCCCGCCGGTCATGTCAACGAGGGCCCCAACCAGGGCGACGACGGCGTGACCTGCTGGAAGAACGAGTGCGACTACACCCTGGACGCGGCCGGCGGCTGGTATGACGCGGGTGACCACGGCAAGTACGTGGTCAACGGCGGCATTTCGGTGGCGCAGCTGCTGTCGTCCTACGAGCGCACGTTGACCACCGAGGGCGCTGACGGCGCGCCGCTGGGCGATGGCGAGCTGGCCGTTCCCGAGCAGGGCAACGGGGTGCCGGACATCCTGGACGAGGCGCGTTGGCAGCTGGAGTTCCTGCTGTCGATGCGGGTGCCGGAGGGCGAGGAGCTGGCCGGTCTGGCGCACCACAAGCTGCACGACGCCGCGTGGACCGCGCTGCCGACCTGGCCGCATCTGGACGACCAGCCGCGTGAGCTGCATCCGCCGTCCACCGCAGCGACGTTGAACGTGGTGGCGGCGGCGGCGCAGGGTGCCCGGCTGTTCGCCGAGTACGACGCGGACTTCGCCGACGAGCTGCTGGCGGCGGCCGAGTCCTCCTACGCGGCGGCGCTGGCCCACCCGGACCTGCTGGCCGACCCGAACGACGGGATCGGCGGCGGTGCCTACAGCGACGCGAAGGTGACCGACGAGTTCTACTGGGCCGCGGCCGAGTTGTTCGTCACCACCGGCGAGGACAGCTACCTGGACGCGGTGTTGGGCTCGGAGCTGCACGGTGACACCGAGGCGGTGTTCCCGAGCGGCGGGTTCTCCTGGGCGGACACGGCGGCGCTCGGTGGTCTCTCGCTGGCCACGGTGCCGAACGAGCTGCCGGCGGAAGAGCTGTCGGCGATCCGTGCCTCGGTGGCCGAGGCCGCCGACGCGCTGGTGGCGATCGTGGACGCCGAGGCGTACGGGGTCCCGTTGACGATCGACAACTATGTCTGGGGTTCCAACTCCCAGGTGTTGAACAACATGGTGGTGTTGGCCACGGCGCACGACCTCACCGGTGACGACGTCTATCGGGACGCGGTGCTCAGCGGCCTGAACTACCTGCTGGGCAACAACCCGCTGAACCTGTCGTATGTGACCGGCTACGGCGAGCGTGACGTGCACAACCAGCACCACAGGTTCTGGGCGAACCAGCTGGACCCGAGCCTGCCGAACCCGGCCGCCGGCTCGGTGGCCGGTGGTCCCAACAGCGCGCTGCAGGACCCGGTGGCTGAGGACAAGCTCGAAGGTTGCGCGCCGGCGATGTGCTACATCGACGACATCGAGTCGTACGCGACGAACGAGATCACCATCAACTGGAACGCTCCGCTGGCCTGGATCGCCTCCTACACGGACGACCTGGGCGCGGGCGGCACGCGGTAACCGCACTGTCGAAACTGTCGAAGGATCGGCCGGTCGCCGCGAGACGGTCGGCTCGCCCGCCCCCGGTCGGGGTTCTCCTCGGAGTTCCCCGACCGGGGGCGGGGCCGTGTTGTCGGCGTTGTCGGCGTTGTCGGTGGGGCAGCCTAGGCTGGGGGCCATGCCCGTGTCGCGTTCCCGTAAGCCCAAGTCCGCCGGTCGCTCGTCGCGGGGCGGCCGGAAGCCGCGTTCCGGGCCGGCGCGTGGGTCCGGCGGGGGTGGCGGATCATCGCGAAGGGGCTCGTTCTCGGGAGGGGGCTCGGGAGGGGGCTCGGCGGCCGGTCGTTCGCGGCGGTTGTTGGTGGGCGTGGTGGCGGTGGCCGTGGTGCTGTTTCTGATCATGGGTGCCCTGGCGGGGCTGCTCGGCGGGGACGGCGGGAGCGATGCCGACGATGCCCGGGGGGAGGGTGATCCGGCGGCGATCGAGCCGTTGCCCGAGGGGCATCCGGCGTTGGCGCTGGCGCGTAGGGACGCGGATGACCCGTTGGCGTTGGGGGATCCGGACGCCCCGGTGGTGATGATCGAGTACTCGGACTTCCAGTGCGCGTTCTGCGCGATGCACGCTCGGGGAACGCGTGTCGAGTTGATCGACGAGTATGTCGAGCAGGGTCTGTTGCGCATCGAGTTCCGGAACTTCCCGATCAATGGCCCGGAGTCGGACGCGGCGGCGCGGGCGGCCTGGGCGGCGGGGCAGCAGGGGCGGTTCTGGGAGTTCTACGAGGTGGCGTTCGCGCAGGACACCCATATGGACAGCGGGAAGTACAGCGAGGAAGGGCTGCGCGAGCTGGCGGAGGAGGCCGGGGTGCCGGATGTGGAGGCGCTGATGGTGGCGATGGAGTCGGAGGAGGCGGGCGAGGCGGTGGGCCGGGACGCGGAGGAGGCGATGGATCTGGGGGTGGTCTCGCCGCCGTCGTTCCTGTTGAACGGGCATCCGCTGCGGGGCGCGCGGCCGGTCGAGGAGTTCCGGGACACCATCGACCAGCTGTTGGAGGCCGCGGACGAGTGACGGCCGACGCGTGATGGCCGACGCGTGACGGCCACGGGGCAGCCGCGCCGCCGAACACACCCGCCGAACACACCCCGTCGAACGCAACCCGTCGAACGTACCGCGTCGAAACGCGACGATCACGCTACGTCTGAATCCAGTAGCGAACGGTAGGCAAGCCTGACCGTTTCGATCAACTCGCATCAGCTTTGGGCGTTTGCCGCCAATGCCGGTCAGACGGCGGTGTTCGGGGGTCAGCCGGGTCTAGCGTCCTGCCTCATGGCCGAGCATCGAAAGCGCCGTTGGCGGCGCCCCACCTACCGAAAACCCTGGTCGTCCGGCGGCCGCCCCGCGATGCGGGTCGCCGCAACGCTCACCCTGGCCGGCGCCGCCACCGCCGGCGCGCTTGAGACGCCGGCCGTGGCCGATCCCGAGCCGACGCTGGCCGAGGTCGAGGACCAGGTCGACGCGCTGCACCGCGAGGCCGCCGAGGCGACCGAGGCGTTCAACGCGGCCACGGAGACGGCCGAGCGGGCCGAGGAGGATCTGGCGGATCTCGCCGACCGGGCGACCCGCCGCACCGAGGAGTTGAACGCGGCCCGCGATTCGCTGGGCGCGCACGCCAGCGCGAGCTACCGCGCGAGCGGGCTGCCGGCCGGCCTCGCCCTGGCCCTGGCGAGCGACCCCGACGAGTATCTGCGCCGCGCCGCCGTGCTGGACCGCGCCGGCGACCGGCAGGCGCGGGCGGTGTCGGACCTCGGCGCCAAGCTGCGCGGTATCGAGCAGCTGCGGGACGAGGCGGATCAGCGCACGGAGGAGCTGGCCGCGGCGCGTCTGGAGGCTGATCGCCAGCGGGAGACCGTCGAGGAACGGCTGGCCGAGGCCGAGGAGTTGCTGGCCACCCGCACCGCGGAGGAGCGCGAGCGGCTGCTGGCCGACGGCGCCGAGGACGGCGAGCGGAACCGCGCGGCGCGGGACGAGGCGCGTCCGGCGGCATCGGACGAGGCGACCAGCGCCAGGGGCGCGGCGGCGGTGGCCTTCGCCATGGCCCAGTTGGGCAAGCCGTACGGGTGGGGTTCGACGGGGCCGAACTCGTTCGACTGCTCGGGGCTCACCCAGTCGGCGTGGGCCTCGGCCGGGGTCTCCCTGCCGCGCACCAGCTACAGCCAGGCGACGGCGGGGGCCCGCGTCTCCCGTTCCCAACTCGCCCCCGGGGACCTGGTGTTCTACTACGCGGACAACAGCCATGTGGCGATGTACATCGGCGGTGGGCAGATCGTGCACGCCGCCCGATCGGGAACGCCGGTGCGGCTGGCGGATGTTGACTCGATGCCGTTCAACGGGGCGACCCGGCCCGCCTGATCCCCCGCCGGTAAGGCAGAATCCCTAGGCACCGCGCGTCGTTCCCGCGAGGGGGGCGCGCGGCCGCGAGAGTGCCGACCGGGACGTGGGGAAGAGGAAGCAACGTGGCCGACGACCCATTCCGCGACGCCGCGCAGGACGCGGACCGGCCGGACGAGGGGCCGGACGGCCCGGTCGACCACCCCGACGCGCCGGTCACCGACGCCCCCCATGGTCCGGCCCCCGAGGACCGGACGGCGGACGGCCCGGTGCTTCCGCCGCCGCCAGCGCACGGCCCCGACTGCGCCTGCGGCGGCTGCCCCGCCTCGGCGCGGGCCGCGCTGCGGCGGGCCGAGGAGTCCTTCCGGACGCTCCGCGACCGGCTGGCCGCCGGCGAGGGCATACCGCCGGCGTTGGCGCACTCCCCCGAGGCGTCCGGGCAGTGGATCTCGGACGAGTTGACCGAGGCCGCCGGCGAGGTGGACGAACGGGCGCGCGCCGTGGGCAGGTTCCGGCTGCTGGGGATGGCCGACCGGGCGGTGCTGCTGCTCTGGGTCGCGGTCGGTGCGCTGCTGCTGGGCCAGGTGCTGACGGCGGTGCTGGGCGACTCCGGGTGGACGTTGGCCCGCACCACCGGGCTGTTGGCCGCCGGCGGCCTCGCCGGCGTGGTGACGCTGGCGAGCCGGGCGCACCGGGAACGCGGCGGCCCGTTGGCGCCCCTGGTCGGTGAGGACAACCGGCTCTCCACCTCCCGTGCGGTGGCGGCCGGTTGGCTGCTGCTGGCCGGGTACACCGTGCTGGTGCTGGCGCTCAGCCTGGCCGGCACCGGTCGGGGCCCGGAGCGGGACGCCCTGTTGGACGGTCTCGATGTGACGCGCGGCGGCGGGCTGTTGACGGCGGTGGCGGTCAGCTGTGCGGTGACGGTCTGGGTGCGGCACACGGTGGCGACCCGGGTGCGCGGCTTCCGGATGCAGAAGGTGCGGGCCACCGGGCCGCGCGCGGCCGATCTGCTGACGGACGACGACGGCGTCGGGAGCTTTCCCGATGTCCAGTATGTGGTGGTGAACGCGGCGGCGCTGGTCCTGGTGGGGGTGCGGCTGGCCCGGCAGCCCGACGAATGGCCCGATCTGCCCTGGGGGTTGGCGCTGTTGGTGCTGGTGTCGGCGCTGACCTATCTGGCGGCCAAGTACACCGAGGGCGGCCGGCCGGTGATCCAGTCCGTGGTGCGGGTGCGGGAGCCCGGCACGCTGGTGGCGCCGATCCGGCACGGCGACGAGTTGGAGATCCGGGGCACCGGTTTTGTCCCGCCGGGTGCGCGGGGCGCGCAGCGGTTGGCCGAGACGGTGGTGCGGATCGGCGGGATGACGGTGCCCGTTCCGCTGGTGCCGACGGTCGACGGGTTCGGCAGCCCGGGGGACACCCGGCTGGTGGTGCGGGTGCCGGCCGAGGTGGACCCGGGCCGGGTGGATATTCAGGTGATCACGGCCGCCGGCACGGAGTCTGGCCGCTATCGCGTCACGGTGGCAGACTGACCGTCCTTGCAAGCCGTGACGAAAGGGCGTTGGCCCATGTCGGTGACGGACCGGTTCGGCGGTCGTGGCCCGGTGCCAGGAGGGGCCGGTGACACGCTGGCGCGGTGGGCGATGCTGCCGCTCCGTCTCTTCCTCGGATTCACCTTTCTCTACGCGGGGGTCGACAAGTATGTCGACGGTGGCCCGTTCAGTTCGGTGATGAACACGGACACCATGGAGGGGATGATGCTGGCGTCCAGGGACGACGCGGCCGTGCCCTGGCTGGTGGACCGGGCGTTGGACGCGCCGGACCTGGTGGGCAACGGCGTCGCGGTGGCCGAGATCGTGGTGGGTGTCGCCGTGTTGGTGGGGCTGCGCACCCGATGGGCGGCGGCGGTGGGCGCGTTGCTGGCGCTGTCGTTCTGGCTGACGGTCTCCTGGTCGACGGATCCCTACTACTTCGGCGCCGATCTGCCGCTGCTGTTCGGCTTCGGCACGCTGGTTCTGGCCGGTGGCGGCCCCTACGCGGTGGACGGGCTGCTGCGCGACCGGCCGTGGTTCCTGCCCAACCGGAGCCGGAAGCTGTTCGGTTGAGCCGGGGGCGCTCCCCGTCGGGGCTACGGCGCTGCGTCGCGGTCGGCGGTGCCGCCGCCGGCGGCCCTCCGTTTCGCGTGGACGGCCTTGCGGATGGTCATGTTGGCCACCGCGACCAGGCCGGCCAGCACCAGCGCGGCCGGCAGCATCGTGAAGCGGAGCACCACCGGAAGGTCGACCTGCCCGACCGCCTGGAGGATGTAGAGCGTGGAGATCGGGAGCAGGCACAGGCCCAGCACCAGCCTGGCCGGTTCGAAGCGGTGCCGGCGCATCGTCCGCCGGGGTCCGTGCCCCGGCAGTCCGTGGCCCGGCAGTCCGTGACCCAGGTGTCCCAGGTGCCCCAGGTGTCCGTTTTTCATCGGGTCGGCTCCTCCTCGGCGCGTTCCACCACGAGATGGCCGATGCCCATCTCAAGACGCAACTCGATCTGGGGATCGTCGGGTTGGTCGGCCGGCGACAGGTACCGCAGGGTGCGGTCCTCGCCGAGGCCGCCCCAGGAGTCGCGGTCGGTGTCGCCGGCTCCCCGTACCTGGTAGGTGAAGGCGCCGGCGCCCATCTCCACCTCGACGGCGACATCGGCGTCATAGGGGACGACCACGGTGACCTGGCCGGCGCCGGCCTCCACGGCGGTGACGAGGGGTTCGTCCGGCTCGATGTCGAGGGCGGTCAGGTCCAGGGTGGCCATGCCGCTGCCCAGCGCGTAGTTGTCGAGCACCGCGCCGGCGTGCGCCGGGCGCCATTCGCGGTCCTCCCAGCTGGTGGTGATGTTGTCCGGCAGCAGCGAGGCGCCGGCCAGCAGCACGCCGGTGAGCAGCACCGAGGTGATGGTGCCGACGCCGATCCGGCCGGCGAAGGCGCTGACCACCAGCCCGACGGCGAACACCGCGAGCGCCGAGGAGAGCCCGATGACCAGGGCGGCGCCCAGGGGTTGGCTGGTCCAGGACGCGCTGACGCCGATGCCGAAGGCGAAGACCGCCAGCAGGAAGACCAGGCCGCCGAGCCGGAACTCCCGTGGCGCGGTGGGCGGTACGGGTGACCGTCCGGGGCCCGGCGGGACCGGTGGCACGGCGCCACCGCCACGCGGGGCAGAAGAGCCGGGGGGCACGTAGGAGCCAGGAGGCGCGTCGGCCGGTCCCCAGAGATAGCCGGTGCCGGCGGCCGGGCCGCGCCACCAGGACGGGCCGGCGGGCGCCGGGGGCGCCTGCGCCTCGGGGGGTGCTTCCGCCACGGCGTGCGCCGCCGTCGGATGCGCCGGCGCGCCCTCGGCGCCCGCCAGGTCGGCGCCGCGCCGGTAACGGGACCAGTAGGCGGCGCCGGCCAGCGCGGCGAACACCTGCAGGGAGAACCAGGTGCGGAACCCGCCGCTGCCCAGGGAGGCCAGCAGCAGACCGCAGCCGGCCACGTTGAACAACAGGGCGGTGAGCCCCGGGCCCTCGACCCGTCCGGAGAGCAGCCGGCGGCCCTCGTTCTCCTCCTCGCCCTCGAACGGCACCAGCAGCCAGGCGATGCCGTAGACGACCAGGCCGAGGCCGCCGATCACCGAGAGCACCACCAGCGGCACCCGGAAGATCACCGGGTCCAGCTGGTAGTAGCGGCCGAACCCGCCGCACACGCCGCCGATCATCTTGTGCTTGCGGCTTCGGCGCAGCTGCTGTTCGGCGTGCGCCGCCGGGGTGCCCGTCGGAGGGGACGCCGTCCGTGTGGCGGCGCCGCCCGACGCTCTGTGCTCGTCGGTCATGGCTCCCATGGTGGCGGCAGGGGGGCGGTGCGCGATATCCGGGGCGGCCCCCGAACGTTCCCTGATCCCCGACCGGGTTCCCTGATCCCGGCTTGGGGGGCACCCCTGATGTACCCGGGCGGCCGGTCGTGTGACGATTCTGGGCATGACGATGGCCACGCCCTACGGCGGCGCCGTGGACGAGCCACCGGTGCGCAAGCTCTACCGCAGCGCGGACGGACGCTGGTTGGGTGGCGTCGCGCAGGGGTTGGCCGGGCACCTCGGTGTCCCGGTCTCCTGGGTGCGGGTGATCCTGCTGGTGCTGTTCTCGTCCAACGGGCTCGGCGTGCTGTTGTACGGCATCTTCTGGTTCGTGGTGCCGCTGGGCGCGCCACAGACGACGCCGGTCGCCCCGGCCCGCCGCGAGTTCCGGCTGCGGCGTCCCGACAAGCAGTCGCTGATCGCCGTCCTGGTGCTGGCGGTCGCGATGTTCGCGCTGGTCACCAGCGTGCAGTATCCGATCTCCGGCACCTACCTCTGGCCGATGATGATCATCGGGGTGGGGGCCGCTGTCGTCTGGCGGCAGGTCGACAACTCCCGCCGCGCCGCCTGGGCGGCGGCCACCAGGGGCAGTCGTTGGCTGCCGCTGCTGCGGGCCGCCGCCGGCGCGGTGCTGGTCGGCACGGGCATCGCGACCTTTGTGCTGGGGCAGAACGCGGCGGCCACGGAGAGCCTGGGCGTCGCGCTGCAGGCCGCGGTCGCCGTGCTGGTGGGGATCGCGCTGCTGGCCGGCCCCTATCTGGTGCGGATCGTGCAGGACCTCTCCGAGGAGCGCACCATGCGCATCCGCGCCCAGGAGCGGGCGGAGGTCGCGGCGCATGTCCATGACTCGGTGCTGCACACGTTGACGTTGATCCAGCGCAACGCGGAGAACGGCCGCGAGGTGGCCAGGCTGGCGCGGGCGCAGGAACGGGAGCTGCGTGCCTGGCTGTACAAGTCGGCGGAGAGCGGCGGCCCGACCGTGGAGGAGGACGAGCAGCCGAAGACGTTCGCCGAGGCGGTGCGGGCCACGGCGGCCGAGGTCGAGGACCACCACGGGGTGCAGATCGAGGTGGTGTGCGTGGGTGACTGCCCGTTGGACGAGCCGTTGGGCGCGACCCTTCAGGCGGCGCGCGAGGCCATGGTGAACGCGGCCAAGTACGGTGGGGAGGGTGGGCCCATCCGGGTGTTCGGCGAGGTGGAGGGCCGCACCGTCTTCGTGTCGGTGCGGGACCGAGGCCCCGGCTTCGATCCGGAGACGGTGCCCGCCGACCGCATGGGCGTGCGGGAGTCCATCGTGGGACGGATGCGACGCAACGGCGGCGGCGCCCGCGTCCGGTCCACACCAGGCGAGGGCACAGAGGTGGAGCTGACCATGGAGCGTTCCGAATGAATCCGACCGGCGGTGCGACGACCGAGCCTACGGCTGAGGCGCGTAGGGCCAGGGTGGTCCTGGTGGACGACCACCGGATGTTCCGGGCCGGGGTGCAGGCCGAGATCGGCCGCACCGAGGAGACCGGTGTCGAGGTGGTCGGCGAGGCCGGCGATGTCGACCAGGCGGTGAGTGTGATCAAGGCGGCCCGGCCGGATGTGGTGCTGCTCGATGTGCACCTGCCGGGCGGCGGCGGGGTCGAAGTGCTGCGGCGCAGCACCGAGTTGATGTCGGCGGTGCAGGATCCGGTGCGCTTTCTGGCGCTCTCCGTCTCCGACGCCGCCGAGGACGTCATCGGCGTGATCCGGGGCGGCGCGCGGGGCTATGTCACCAAGACGATCACGGGCACCGATCTGGTGGACGCGATCTTCCGGGTGGCGGACGGCGACGCGGTCTTCTCCCCCCGGCTGGCCGGTTTCGTGCTGGACGCGTTCGCCTCGTCCGAGGCGCCGCCGGTCGACGAGGACATGGACCGGCTCACCCAGCGCGAACGCGAGGTGCTGCGGCTGATCGCGCGTGGCTACGCGTACAAGGAGGTCGGCAAGGAGCTGTTCATCTCGGTGAAGACGGTGGAGAGCCATGTCTCGGCCGTGCTCCGTAAGCTGCAGCTCTCCAACCGGCACGAGCTGACCCGCTGGGCCACGGCCCGCCGGCTGGTGTGACGCGTCGCTGCCGGTCGTTTCGGGTCCGGTGGCCAAGACTGGGTCGGTGTTCGGCTTTCTGGTGCTCGCCGCCGCGCTGACGACCGCGGGACGTGAGGCGTGGCGGCACCCCTCCTTCCGCGGTGCCACCCTGTCCCTGGTGTTCGTGCTGGCCACCGGCACGGCCTTCTACACCCTGCACGAGCGCTGGTCGGTGCTGGAGGCGCTGTACTTCTCGGTGACCACGGGCCTCACGATCGGCTATGGCGACCTGGCGCCGAGCACCACGCTCTCCCGGGTGTTCACGATGCTGTACGCGGTCAGCGCGATCAGCCTCTTCGCGATGTTCGGCGGCCTGCTGACCAAGATCGGTCTCGCCCACTACCGCCGCCACCACCCACCGCCCTCATGACCCCCTCGCTACCGGGTCACTCCCATTCGATGGTGCCCGGCGGCTTGCTGGTGATGTCGAGGGTGACGCGGTTGACGTCCGGAACCTCGTTGGTGATGCGGGTGGAGATCCGGGCCAGCAGTTCGTAGGGGAGGCGGGACCAGTCGGCGGTCATGGCGTCCTCGGAGCTGACCGGGCGCAGCACGATCGGGTGCCCGTAGGTGCGGCCGTCGCCCTGGACGCCGACGCTGCGGACGTCGGCGAGGAGGACCACGGGGCACTGCCAGATCTCGCGGTCGACACCGGCGGCGGTCAGCTCCTCGCGGGCGATGGCGTCGGCCTCCCGCAGCAGGTCGAGCCGGTCCCCGGTGATCTCGCCGACGATGCGGATGCCCAGCCCGGGGCCGGGGAACGGCTGCCGTTGGACGATCTCCTCCGGCAGGCCCAGCTCCTGGCCGACCATGCGGACCTCGTCCTTGAACAACTGCCGCAGCGGCTCGATCAGTTCGAATTCGATATCGTCCGGCAGGCCGCCCACGTTGTGGTGCGACTTGATGTTGGCGGTGCCGGTGCCGCCGCCGGACTCGACGACGTCCGGGTAGAGCGTGCCCTGGACGAGGAACGCGACGTCCTCGCCCGCCGCGCCGGCCTCGGCGACCAGCTCGGCCTGGGCCTGCTCGAAGACCCGGATGAACTCGCGGCCGATGATCTTCCGCTTCTCCTCGGGATCGGAGACGCCGGCCAGCGCGTCGAGGAAGCGGTCGGCGGCGTCGACCACCTTGAGTTGGACGCCGGTCGCGGCCACGAAGTCCTTCTCGACCTGTTCGGTCTCGCCCTTGCGCATCAGCCCGTGGTCGACGTAGACGCAGGTCAGCTGGGAGCCGATGGCCCGGTTGACGAGGGCGGCGGCCACCGCGGAGTCGACGCCGCCGGAGAGCCCGCAGATGGCGCGCTTGCTGCCGACGCGGGCGCGGATCGCGGCGACCTGCTCGTCGACGATGCTGCCGGTGGTCCAGGACGGGCTGATGCCGGCGCCCCGGTAGAGGAAGTGTTCGAGGACCTGCTGGCCGTGGGTGGAGTGCATCACCTCGGGGTGGTGCTGCACTCCGTAGAGGCGGCGTTCGTCGTTCTCGAAGGCGGCGACCGGGACGGTGTCCGTGGCGGCCGTCACCTGGAAGCCGGCGGGCGCGGCCGAGCAGGCGTCGCCGTGCGACATCCACACCTGCTGCTGGTCGGGGGTGCCCTCGAAGAGGGTGGATCCGGAGCGGGTGACCGTCAGATCGGTGCGCCCGTACTCGCGGGCGCCGGTGTTGTCGACGGTGCCGCCGAGCGCCTGGGCCATCAGCTGGAAGCCGTAGCACATGCCGAAGACCGGCACCCCGGCGTCGAAGAGCGCCGGGTCGATGCCGGGCGCCTCGTCCGCGTAGACGGAGGCGGGGCCGCCGGAGAGGATGATGGCGCTCGGCCGCCTGGCCAGCATCTCGTCCACCGGGGTGGTGGACGGCACGATCTCGCTGTAGACCCGGGCCTCGCGGACCCGGCGGGCGATGAGCTGGGCGTACTGCGCGCCGAAATCGACGACCAGAACGGTGTCCTGGGGTGCCACGTCTGCCACGAGCTGCCTTTCGTGCCTGGTGAAACGCGTGCCTGCCGGCGGCGCCGAACGTGCGGGGGGTGTGTGCCGTCGAGTCTACCGGGGGCCGCCGGGGGGTCTCGCCGTCCGCCCGGTCGCCCCGGTAGACTCGGCGGCATGTTGCGGCAGCGCTGTTTCTTTACCTATGGCACCGGTCCGGCCGGTGGCCATGGGGAGTGTCGCGCGCGGCACTGAACACGACTCCCCGACGCCCCGGGCCCGGATCATCCGGCCCGGGGCGTCGTCGTGTCCGGGGCGGATGGCCGTTCGCCCGGGTCCCCAGGGACCGTCTCCGAGGATCAGAGCACCCCGAAGAGCCGAGAACCCGCAGACCCGACGCACGGAAGCGCCGAAGCGCCGAAGCCCCGAAGGAGAAACCATGACCACCGAGCTGACGACGAAGCCGACCACCGAGCCGACGACTGAGCCGACGAGGACGGATGCCCGGCCCGCCGAGGTGACCGAGGTCACCGGGCCGGCCGGTGGCGAACCGGAGACCGTGATCGCCCGGGCCAGGGCGGAGATCGACGCGTTGGACGCGGAGATCGTCCGGCTGGTGCGACAGCGGGTGACGGTCTCGGAACGGGTGCAGGCCACCCGGCTGGCCAACGGCGGCCGGCGGATCAGCCTGGCCAGGGAGAACGAGGTGCTGCGCCGCTGGCGCGAGGAGTTGGGCCAGCCGGGCACCGCCCTGGCGATGACACTGCTCGAACTGGGCCGCGGCCGGGTCTGAGTTCCCGGCCGTCGCGGGCCCGCCCGGCGCCGGCCGAACCCGGGGACGAGCCGTCACCCGTACGGAGCGTGACCGGCCGGATGGGGCTTCGTTGAAAGTGTTGTCCCCGGGGCGATGAGGCGTGGCGGACCTCGCGGTGTGGCGAGGTCCGCGCGCCGTGGGACCTCGCTCCGGTGCGGTGACCGGGCAGCAGGGGACAGCAGGCCGGTCACGCCCCACGGCCGGTTCTCGGGACGCCGAGGACCGGCCGCCCCAGCCTCACAGATGTTGGCCGACCATGGCACACCCCCCTCCATGGGCCCGGCCAACGGCAGCGGCGCCTACCCCCCGGGTGCCGCGCGCAGCACCGGCGCCGCCCTGTCGCCGTGCTGACCCGAGGGCCCCGGCCGACGGCCGGGGCCCTCGGCCGCTCCTTCGCCCCGTGTCCGTTTCGTAACCGGTAAGCGAACAACCTTTTACGCATGTTGGCGGTCTAAGGGGGCGCACGAACCTTTTGGATGCCGTGCCACCATGACCGGAGAGGCTCGTTCCCATTCCCCCGAGGAGCGGGCCTCTTCGCCACTGCGGCGCCGCCCGGGCAGCACCGCCGGCGCCCACCGGTCAACTCCCCTGCCGCGCCGGCCCTTCCGTCTCGTCGCGCTTGGCGTCGGCGGCTGCCCCGCCTCGGGGCGGCAGGGGCGGGACGGGAAGCACCACCTGCGGGCGCCAGGCGCCGAACGCCGACTCGGGGACGGCGGGGCGTGCCGGCGGGATCGGGGGCAGGGACCGGTAGGGGGCGTCGGGGGCCGGACGTCGGTCGGGTTCCCCCTTGTTGGGCCAGAGCGCGAAGGCCCGCTCCGCCTGGGCCGTGATGGTCAGCGCGGGGTTGACGCCGAGGTTGGCGGAGACCGCCGAGCCGTCCACCACCGAGATTCCCGGGTGGCCGTGCAGCCGGTGGTAGGGGTCGACCACGCCGCGTTCCGGGGTTTCGCCGATCGGGCAACCGCCGAGGAAGTGCGCGGTCAGCGGGGTGCCGATCAGCTCCCCGACGTTGGTGCCGGCGAACCCGCCGATCTCTTCGGCGAGTTGGCGGGCCGCCTCGGCGCCGGCCGGGATGAAGTCCGGGTTGGGCGCGCCATGGCCCTGCCGCGCGGTGAGCAGCCCCCGGCCGGGGCGGCGGGTCCTGCGGTAGGTGGTCAGCGAGTTGTCGTGGCTCTGCATCACCAGCCCGATGACGGTCCGTTCCGACCAGCGGCGCTTGGAGAGCGAGCGCAGGAACACCCAGGGGTGGCGGGCCGAGTCGAGCGCGTAGGACAGCGCCCTGGGCAGCCGGCCGCCGCGCGGGAACTGCTTGATGGAGAGGAACCCCATGGCGTTGGAGCCCCTGCCGTAACGCACCGGTTCGACATGGGTGTGCGGGTCGGGGTGGATCGACGAGGTGATGGCCACTCCCCTGGTGAAGTCCAGGGTGGCGTCCTCGCCCTGCCGGGCCCGGTAGCGGCGCGGCAGGGTGCTGGCGCCCACCAGCGCCTCGGAGTTGGTGCGGGTCAGGGTGCCGAGCCGGTCGGAGAGGCGGGGCAGCGCGCCGCTGTCGCGCATCCGGTGCAGCAGCGTCTGGGTGCCGTAGGTGCCGGCGGCGACCACCACCTGCCCCACCCGCAGCGTGGTGCGGCGGGCCCGCCGGCGGCGGGCCGAGGCGTCGGTGGGGACGGTGGTCACCAGATGGCCACGTCCCCCGGGGTGTTCGGCGATCCGGACGACGGTGGTCAGCGGGCGGATCTCGGCGCCGGCGCGGCGCGCGAGGTGCAGGTAGTTCTCGTTGAGGGTGTTCTTGGCGCCGTGTCGGCAGCCGGTCATGCACTCGCCGCATTCGTGGCAGGCGGTCCTGCGTGGCCCGGCGCCGCCGAAGTAGGGGTCGGCCACCTCCTCGCCAGGGCGCGCGCGGGTCCGCCCGTCGGCGTCCTCGGCGTCGCCGAAGAAGACCCCGACGGGGGCCAGGTGGAAGGTGTCGGCGACGCCCATGCGTTCGGCCGCGGCCCGCAGATGGCGGTCGGCGGCGGTGACGGTGGGGTTGACGCGGACCCCGAGCATCCGGCTGGCCTGCTCGTAGTAGGGCGTCAACTCGCGCCGCCAGTCGGTGATATGGCCCCACTGGCGGTCCTGGAAGAACGCGTCGGGCGGCACATAGAGGGTGTTGGCGTAGTTCAGCGAACCGCCGCCGACGCCAGCTCCGGCCAGGATCATCACGTTCCGCAGCAGATGGATCCGTTGGATGCCGTAGAGACCGATCCTGGGGGCCCAGAGGTAGTCCCGCAACCGCCAGGAGTCGCGCGGGAGTTGGGCCCGTTCGAACTGGCGGCCCGCCTCCAGGACCACAACGCGGTAGCCCTTCTCGCTCAGCCGCAGCGCGGCAACGGCCCCGCCGAACCCCGAGCCGACGACCGCCACGTCGTAGTCGTCCCGCTCGTGTTCCGGCCCGTCGGGCGCGGTCATCGGAGCCTCAGGGTCTTCATGGCCTTGAGGGAGACGTTCAGCAGGCTCGCATAGCGGCGGTCGTCCAGCGGGCCCGTGGGGCCGAGCGGCAGCAGCCGCTGCTGGGCCACCGTCTGGGCCTCGGTGTACTTGAGCAGCCCCTCGGAGCCGTGTCGGCGGCCGAGGCCCGAATCCCGCATGCCGCCCATCGGGGCGCCCGCGCTGCCGTAGGTGGCGGCATAGGCCTCGTTGATGTTGACCGTGCCGCACCGGAGTCGGGCGGCCAGTTGACGGGCCCGGCGTCCGTCGCGGGACCAGACGCTGGCGTTGAGGCCGTACCGGGTGTCGTTGGCCAGCGCCACCGCCTCCTCCTCGGTCCCGAACCGGAAGACGCTGACCACCGGGCCGAACGTCTCCTCGTGGTACACCCGCATCGACGGGCGGACCCCGTCCAGCACGGTCGGCTCGTGGAAGTAGGGGCCCAGCTCCGGGCGCGGCCGGCCGCCGGTGAGCACGGTGGCTCCCTGCTCCCTGGCGTCCTCGATGTGCTGGGTGACGGTGGCCAGTTGGGCGGCGGAGATGAGCGAGCCCAGGTCGATGCCGTAGTCGAGATCGGCGCCGATCCGCAGCGCCTCGGTGCGCGCCACCAGACGGCTGACGAAGGCGTCGGCGACGGACTCGTGGACCAGCAACCGCTCGGCGGATATGCAGAGTTGGCCGGTGGAGGAGAAGCAGGCGCGCATCGCGCCCTCGGCGGCGCGGTCCAGGTTGGCGTCGCGCAGCACCAGCAGGGCGTTCTTGCCGCCCAACTCCAGGCTGCTGCCGACGAGTCGGCCGGCGGCGCGGCGCGCCACCTCGCGCCCGGTGCGGGTGGAGCCGGTGAACGTCACATAGTCCGCGTGTTCCACGAGCAGCGGGCCGACCACCGGCCCCTCGCCGAGCACCACCGTCCACACGTCCTCGGGGAGCCCGACCTCGATCATCAGGCGACGCGCCCAGAGCGCGGTCAGCGCGGTCTCGGTGTCGGGCTTCATCACCACGGCGTTGCCGGCGATCAGCGCCGGCAGCACATCGCCGGCGGCCAGCTCCAGGGGGTAGTTCCAGGGCGCGATATGGCCCACCACGCCGTGCGGGCGGCGGTGTTGCCTGACCTGGGTCAGGATCGGCATGGCGCCCAGATGCCGGCGGGGCCGCAGATAGCCGGGCGCGGCGCGGCCGTAGTGGCGGGCCGCCATGGCGACGGCCTGCAGCTCCTCGTGCGCGGAGAACCGGTTCTTCCCTGTCTCCAGCTGGATGATGTCGAGGATCTGCGACTGGCGGCGCAGCAGCAGGTCGTGGAAGCGCAAGGCGATCCGGGCCCGCCGCTCGACGGGCGTGGCGGCCCAGGCGGGTTGGGCGGCGCGGGCCCTGGCGAACGCTTCGCCGACCTCGTCGGGGGTGGCCCGGGGCAGCTCGGCGAGCTGCTCGCCGGTGAACGGGGTGTGGCAGGCGGTCCGTTCGCTTCCCACGACGCCCCGGGTCAGGGACTCGACCAGCTCCTTGGTGACCTTACGGGCGGCCACCCCTCCCATGGCTGACTGTGCGGTCGTCATAGGCGGAGAGTACGGCGTGTCGCCCGCCGCGCCTACCCAGGGGTAATGATTTTTCCGCCAGTGAACGCTGGCAGTGTGCCGGGGGCGGGTCAGACCGCGTCCGGGTCGATCACCAGCTCGTCGACGATCCGCTGGAAGAGACGTTCCGCCCCGTCCAGCACCGCGCCCTCGGCCTCCAGCGTGGTGAGTTGGAGCTGCCAGACCGCACCCGTGTCCGGCACACCGAAGAGCAGCGAGGCGCGCCGCACCGGCTGGCCGTCCGTGCCGTGGGTGAGGACCCGCAACTCCACGGCCTCGCCGCCGGCTTGGAAGTCGGTCGGGACCAGGTCGTGCTCGACGCTCACATAGTTGTCGTCGCCCTCGTAGCCGACGATCTGGGCCCGGGCGAGATCGTCGGCGCTCCGGCCGATATAGGGGAGGTACCAGAGGTCGACGGAGTGGTAGGCGTCGGGGGAGCGGTAGCTGACGATGAGGTCGGTGTCCTCGCGGGCGTCTCGGGTGTAGCCGGCGGGCAGCGCCAGCTCCATGCCCAGCGCGGGCTCCGTCCGCCGGGTCCACTCCTCCGGGTTGTCACCCTGCCCGCCGTCGCCGTCGTCCGTGCTCCCGCCGTTTCCGCCGTTCTCCCCCGAGGCGTCGTCGGACGGGTCGGCGGAGGTGTCCTCGTCGGCTTCCTCGGAGGTGTCCGGGGTGGTCCCGTCCTCGCCCGGCGTCGACTCCGCGCCCCGTTCCTCCGTCTGCTCCCCGTCCCCCGATGCCTCGGGGCCCTCCGCGGCCTCGGCGCCCTCGGCGGTACCGGCGTCCTCCTCCGTCTGGCTGCCGGCGATGGCCTGGGCGATGCTGCCCCCGGCGCCGGGGCCCCCGGCGGTCGACGCCAGCAGCGTCAGCGTCCCGAGCGCCACGGCCGCGCCGGCGCCGAGCAGCCAGCGGCGCAGCCGCCATGCCGACCGGCGCTGCCGGGGCGAGTCGCCCGTCGCGATACCGGCCTCGACGCCGGCCTCGCGCAGCAGCACCCGGCGGATCTCGTCGGGCCCGGGGCGCGCGCCGGGGCGCTTGCTGAGCAGCCGCATCACCAGATCGCCCAACGCGTCGTCGGCGTGCGCCGGTGGGCGGGGCGTGGCCGCGATCACGGCCTGGAGGGTGGCGGCGAAATGGTCCCTGCGGAACGGCGAGGCGCCCTCGATCGCCATATAGAGCAGCACGCCGAGCGACCACAGATCGGCGGCCGGGCCCGGGCGTTCGCCCAACGCCAGCTCGGGCGCGACAAACTCCGGGGAGCCGACGAAGGCCCCCGTGTCGGTGAGCGGCTGCTCGCCCTCGACCTGGGCGATACCGAAGTCGGTCAGCACCACCCGCCCGTACTCCCCCAACAGCACGTTGGCCGGCTTGACATCGCGGTGCAGCACGCCGGCCGCGTGTGCGGCGGTGAGCGCGTCCAGCACGGCGAGGCCGACGCGGGCGGCCTCACCCCGTTCGAGCGGGCCCGAGGCGAGCCGGCCGGCGAGCGAATCGCCGCGCACCAACTCCATCACCAGCCAGGGGCGCCCGTCCTCGATCACCAGATCGTGCAGGGTGATCACGGCCGGGTGCCCGATCCGGCCGGCGGCGGTCGCCTCCCGGCGCATCCGGGCGAGCGCGCGCTCCCGGCGCGCCGGCTCGATGGACTCGGGCAGCCGGGGCTCCTTGACGGCGACCTCGCGGCCCATGACCTCGTCCCTGGCCCGCCAGACGGTGCCCATGCCGCCCTGGCCCAGGCGCTCGACCAGCAGATAACGGCCGCCGAGGCGTCTGCCCCTGGCGTCCGCCAGCGCATAGTGCGGGATGGCACCCGCGCCTTCGTTCACGCGCCCCCGCTCGCTGATCCACGACGGTCGAAGAGACAAGCCCTAGCCGGCCGGGCGATAGCGGTCCGCCGTGACGTCGTAGATGTCGGCAAGCCGCTCCTCCAGATCGGCCGGGCCCAGCACCTGGAACACATGGTAGTCCGTGCCGATCAACAGCACCCGGTTGAACGCGATCAGCTCCTGGTCCCCCCGGAACCAGGTGAAGATCCCCTCGGCCATCTGCACATCGCCCAGCCTGGTGTCGACCAACCCCCGCTGTCCACCGAATCCGTAGTCCCGGAACTCCGCCAACTCGGGCTGGTGGACGAGCTGGTACTCCCGTGGGGTGAAACCGGTGTCCTCGACGCTCTCCCGGCCCGGCACCACCAGGAGCTGGCTGTCGCCGTCCGAATAGACGATCTGCCCCAGCTCGTTGGGGGCCTGGCGCTGCCAGCCCGCCGGCACGACCAGCGCGAAACCGGCCTCGTCCGTGAGCAGTTCGTAGCCGTCGGGCAGCGCCCCCGGATCCCGGTCCTGCTCGGTGGGGGACGGCTGGGTGGCGTCCTCGCCGGGCTCCGCCGCCTCGTCCTCGCCCTCCGCGCCGCCGGCCGGATCCCCGTCCTCAGGAGCCGGCGAGGCGTCCGTGCCGCCGTGCGGGGCGGCGGCGTCCGAACCGGTGCCCTCGCTTGTCGCGCTGTCGCCTTCCTCGTCCCCCGGCGCGGTCGCCAGCACATAGGCGATCGCGCCGACCAGCCCGAGCAGCACCAACCCCAGCAGCAGCCGGCCCAGCCGGCGGGGCGGGCGCTCCCCGCGCGGGCGCCGGCGCGGGCCGACCACCTCACCACGGCGGCGCAGGATCGGCAGCCGCCTGGGGTCGGCCGGGCGGCCCGGCTCCAGCGCCGGCGGCGGCACCGTGGCCGTGCGGCGGCCGACATCGGGCTCGGGCGCCCCGCGCAGCAACGACCGCAGCCAGCCGCGCAACGCCTCGGCGCTGGGCCGCTCCGTGGGGTCCTGCCGCAGCAGGGACTCGACGATGGGGCGGAGCGCGCCGCAGTCCTCGGCGAACGCGGGCTGCTCGGCGCAGACCGCCTGCACCAACTCGGCGGCGCTGTCCTCCGGATAGGCCGGATGCCCCTGCACGGCGCGGAACAACAGGGCGCCCAACGCCCAGAAGTCGGCCGCCGGGCCGACCGGTGGGGCCAGCCGCCAGTGCTCGTAGACGGGGCCCGCCTGCTCCGGCGCCCAGCGCTCCGTGACGGCGCCCACCGTCTGAATGCGCGCCTGCCGCGCGCGCTCGGCACCCAACGCGCTGTCCGGGCCCCGGTAACGGGACACCTCGGCGGCGGCCGACCAGGCCGGTTGGGCGGCCTCCTGCCACTGCGGCTCGGGCGCCGGCGACGGGGGGCCGGGGCGGTCGTCCGTGGGGAGGAGGGCGCCCTCCGGGGCGGGCACGGCGTTCTCGGTGGGTACGGGGCTCTCGGCGGGTACGGGGCTCTCGGCGGGTACGGCGCTCCGGGTGGGGGCGGCCTCGATGGCCAGGGGCTCGTCCCGGTCGTCGACGGGCGGCGTGGGCCTGGCCGGCTCCGTCAGCTCCCAACCGGTGCGCACGGGCGGGCTGGGGCGGCGGGCGCCGGGCAGATCGGTGGGGCTGACGCCCGGGGGGCGCGCGGACATGTTGGCGCGCCGTGCCGCTCCCGCGCGGGCGCCGGCGCGGTAGGCCGCGATGGCGCCGCTGCGCGCGGCGCGCTCGGCCCGCTCGACGCGCTCCGCCCGATCGGCCGGCGGGCCCGCCGTCGGCGGCTCGGGAGGACGGCCGCCCTGCGGCCGACCGCCGGCGCCGCCCTCGAAATCCCAACTGGACGGCAGCTGATCCCGGCCCTGCTCGGGCCGGGGCGCCGGAACGCCGGACCGGCCGGCGGGCGCGGCGGGCGGAACGCCGGCGGGACCGTCGTCCCACCGTTGGTAACCCTCGGGCAACTCACCGCCCGTCGGCGGGTGTTCGGGCTCGAAGCCGGGCGGCAGACCGGCCTGCTCGCGGCCCCGCGCTGCCGGCGCGTCGTCCCTGCCGGGCGGCGCGTCGTCCCTGGTGAAGCCGGCCGGCCACTGGGGCTGCCGCTGGGCATCGCCCCAGTACCCGGCGCCGGCGGGCGTGCCGGGCGGCGTGCCCTGCTGGACCCCCGGCGGCGGATAGGCGGCGCCATAGCCGGTGGAGATGGCGGGGCCGTGCCCCTCGTCGCCGGGCCGCGGCTCCACCGGGCCCTCGTCCGGAACGTCCCACGGCCGGGCCACGACGGGCCCGGCCGACGCCTCGGCATCGGCCGGCTCGGCCTCCCGCTCCCAGCCGGTGGACGGCTGGGCCTCCCACGACGGCCCGCCGATCTCCGCCGGAGCCGGAGCCGGCTCAGGCGTCGGCGGCGGCTCGGGGGCGCGCGGCGTCGGATGGGCGGCGAAGGTGTCCGGGATATCGGACGCGGGCAACGGGTCGTAGCCGCAGAGGACTTCCTCGGCGGCGCCGGCCGCCAGGCCGGTCAGCACGGCCCGCCCGTCGTCGCAGATCATGACCGTGCGGGCGGTGACATTGCGATGCGTCCAGCCGTGCGCGTGCACGATGCGCAGCGCGGCCAGCAGATCGGCGGCCACCTCGGCCGCGCGATAGGGGCCCAGGCTCTCCTCCGCCAGCAGCGCGGCCAGCGGCCGGGCCGGCACTAACTCGCTGACGATCCAGAGCCCGTCGCCCTGCACAAAGACGTCGAAGACCTGATCGAGCCTCGGATGGTCGGGCAGCCCCGCCGCGGCCGTCGCCGCCTCGACGGCCCGCCGCACCACCGGATCGTCCGGCGTTCTGGTGGCCCGCTCGCTCGCGCCACGGCCGGCGCCGAACGAACCACCGCGCCGCCCGTCACCGTCGACCAGCTCGGCGTCCACCACCTCGGGCAACGGCACCTGCCGCACCAGGACTTCCTGACCGCTGGCGGTGTCGAACGCCCGTGACTCGACGAACTCGAACTCGTCCGATGGGGTTTGCGGCAGCCGATAGCGATCGGCCAGCAGCCGCCCCGCGTACTTCTCCACAATGCCTCCCCACCACGTGCCCGCCCGCCGAACGCTTCCCCACGATACGGGGATCGGCGCCCTCGCGGCTACGGTCCGTCAACTGGCGCTTCTTCTCCGTCCCCGCCCCCTCGGACGGGGTCAGTCCATCGGTTGGAACGTCTGGAACGCCGTCTCCCGCAGCGTGCGACAGGTGTTGTCGTCCCAGGCGTCCGCCGGGCACGTGATCATGATCGCGTAGCCCCGGTTCTCGTCGACCCGGAAACCACGGTTGAGCACCCGGACTCTTTCCCCGTTCTCATCCCTTTCGAACTGCCAGTCAGCAACGGTCGGATAGTCCCGCCATTCGATCGTTTCGATGCTGATCTGCTCATAGTTGGTGCTGTTTCCGCGCACCGCCGGCTCCAACTCCCGCCAGGCACGCTCCGCGTCATCGCCCGGACTGCTGTTGAAGTCCACCTGAACCTTGAACGGCTCCCCCGGCGCTGAGCTGTATATCGCGCCGGAGTTCCGCCCGGCCGTGCCCACCCGCTCCCAGTCCCCCGGCAGGGACATGCGGAAGCGGAACTCGGAGTCGACCACCTCGGCATAGCCCGTCGGGCTGTCGGGCCGCGCGTCGGGATCGTTCTCGGGGGCCGTCCCCGGCGGACCGTCGTCCGCGCCCTCGGCATCGCCCTGCCCCTCGTCCTCGCCCGGTGCGCCGGCGCCCCCGTCGTCCGCCCCCTCGCTCTCCGAGCCCTCGCCGCCCTCCGAACCCTCGGCGCCCCCGCCGTCGGCGGCGCCGCCCTCGGACTCGGCGTCAGGCCCGGGGTCGTTCTCCTCGCCCTGCTGCCCCTCGGCGGTCTGCTCCTGCCCCTCGGAACCGCCGCCGCCCTCGCTGTCGTCACCGCTGTTCAGCCAGAGCACCACCGCCGTGGCCAGCACCACGAGGGCCACCAGCACGGCGCCGATCGCCAGCGCCAGCCGACTGCGGTCGCTTCCGCCCGGGGGCGATGCCTGCGGCTGCACCGACCCGCGCGGGCCGTCCCCGCCCAGGGAGGCGTCGGCCTCCGACCGCGCCGCGGCCGACGAACCCGCCTCCTCCGCCGGGACGTTCGCCGCCCCGGCCTTCTCGGCCTTCTCGAACTTTCCGGCTCCGCCGGCCCCCGGGCGGCCGCCGACCACCACCGTCAGATGATCGGTGGTGGAACCGTTCCCGCCAGCGCCGCCGTCCAACGCCGCCTGCAACGCCGCCCGCACCCGAGGCTCGGCGGGCCGCTCCTCCGGCTTCTTGCGCAGCAGCTCCATGATCAGCCCGCTCAGCTCGCCGGCCTGGCTCGGCGGCGGCACCGGATCGTGCATCACGGCCGCCAACGTCGCGATGGCGGACCCCTCGTCATAGGGCGGACGCCCCTCCACACAGCAGTAGAGCAGTGCGCCCAGCGACCACATGTCCGCCGGCGGCCCCGGGGAAGCGCCCCTGGCCCGCTCGGGCGAGATATAGGAGGGCGCGCCGACCAGCATGCCGGTCGACGTGATCGACGGATCCCCCTCGACCTTGGCGATGCCGAAGTCCGTGAGCACCACCCGCCCTTCGGCGTCGGCCACGATCACATTGGACGGCTTGACGTCCCGGTGCAGAATGCCGGCACCGTGCGCGTCGCGCAGCACGTCCAGCACGGCCAGCCCGATCTCGGCGGCCCGACGGGGCGTCATCGGCCCTTCCTGCCGAATCAGATCGGCCAACGAGCGGCCCTCGATCAGCTCCATCACGATCCATGGCCGGGAGCCCTCGTCGACCACGTCATAGATGGTGACCACGCCTCGGCTGCGTATCGTGGCGATGGCCTTCGCCTCCCGCAACGTGCGGGTGATCATGCGCTTGCGCTCGGCCTCCTCCACCCCGGGCGAGAGCCGCAGCTCCTTGACGGCGACCGACCGCCCCAACACCTCGTCCTGCGCCCGCCACACCGTGCCCATCCCGCCACGCCCGACGACCGCGCCCAACCGATAACGCCCCTTGAGCAACCGCCCACCCCGCGCCGCGTCGGCACTCTCCGCGCCTCCCGCGCCGGCCCCCCGCGGCCGCCCAACCCGCGTCGTCCCCCGGTCCTCCGGCTCGGGCTCCGGCTCGGACTTTCCTGACCGCCCCACCCGCGTCGTCCCCAGGTCTTCCGCCACGGGCTCGGGCTCGGCCTTCTCCGCACGCCCGATCCGCGTCGTGCCCCGGTCCTCCTGCACCGGCTCGGCCTTGGCCTTCCCCAGCGGCGCCACCCGCGTCGTGCCCCGATCCTCAACCACCGGCTCCGCCTCGGCCTTCCCCGGCCGCCCCACCCGCGTCGTACCCCGATCCTCAACCACCGGCTCGGACTTCGCCTTCCCCAGCGGCGCCACCCGCGTCGTGCCCCGATCCTCAACCACCGGCTCGGACTTCGCCTTCCCCAGCGGCGCCACCCGCGTCGTGCCCCGATCCTCAACCACCGGCTCCGCCTCGGCCTTCCCCGGCCGCCCCACCCGCGTCGTACCCCGATCCTCAACCACCGGCTCCGGCTTTGCCTTTGCCTTTGCCAGCGGCGCCACCCGCGTCGTGCCCCGGTCCTCCGCGCTGGTTGCGGACTCCGGCCCGGAGGCGCCGTCAGCAGCCGCACCCCCCGGCCCGCTCGCGCCGTCGGCGCCACCCGCGCCACCCGCGTCGTCCGTCGCCGGAACAACCGCCTCACCACCCGGCGCGGCTGACGCCTCGCCGGCGTCGGCGCCGGCGTCCGGCTGACGGCGCAGCCTCGACTCGTCTTCCCCGTTGTGCTGGCCCATGCGTGCGTCCCCTCCGGCTTCCCCGCCCCATTGTCACCCATGCGGCTGACATCCGGGCCGCAGGGCGACCCGCCCGGCGCCGACACCGCCGGGCGGACCGAAGTGGATCAGAGGGGAACCGTGTCGGGGGCGCCCAACCTGGCGGCGTCCGCCGTCTGGTCGTCGGGCTGCAGCTGCGACTCCCGTTCGGCCTCCACCCGCTTCAGGTAGTGCTGGACCTCGCGTTCCACCTGTTCGTCCGACCAGCCGAGCACACCACCCATCAACTCGGCGCACTCCCGCGCGCTTCGCGTGCCTCGGTCGAAGGTCTCGATTGAGATACGAGTCCGCCGGGTGAGGACGTCCTCCAGATGTCGGGCGCCCTCGTGCGAACAGGCGTACACGATTTCGGCCTTGAGATAGTCGTCGGCGGCCGGCAGTGGTTCGCCGAGTCGGGGGTGGGCGACGACCAGGTCGAGCAGTTCCTGGGTCAGCGCGCCATAGCGGCGGAGCAGGTGTTCGACCCTGGCCTCGTGCAGTCCGGCCCGGGACGCGATCCGCGCCCTGGCGTTCCACAGCGCGGCGAAGCCCTCCGCGCCCGCCAGCCGGATCTCCTCCGTGCAGCAGTCGGCTACGCGTTGGTCCAGCCCGTGCACCGCCGCGTCAACCGCGTCCTTGGCCATCACCCGATAGGTGGTGTATTTGCCGCCGGCCACCACCACCAGGCCCGGCACCGGATGGGCGACGGTGTGCTCCCGGGAGAGCTTGCTGGTGGCATCGGACTCGCCGGCCAGCAGCGGGCGCAGCCCGGCGTAGACGCCCTCCACATCGTCCCTGGTGAGGGGCACGGCCAGCACCGAGTTGACGTGTTCCAGCAGATAGTCGATGTCCGCGCTGGACGCGGCCGGATGCGCCTTGTCCAGGTCCCAGGCGGTGTCCGTGGTGCCCACGATCCAGTGCCTGCCCCAGGGGATGACGAAGAGGACGCTGGTCTCGGTGCGCAGGATCAGCCCGGTCGACGAGTGGATGCGGTCCTTGGGGACGACCAGGTGGATGCCCTTGGACGCGCGGACGTGGAACTGTCCGCGTTCGGCGATCATGCCCTGGGTGTCGTCGGTCCAGACGCCGGTGGCGTTGACGACCTGTTTGGCCCGGATCTCATAGCTCCGGAAGTCCCCGGCGCTCCCGCCGTCCCCGCTCTCCAGGTCGAGGACCCGGACCCCGACCACGCGTTCGCCCTCCCGCAGGAACTCCGTGACCCGGGCGCGGTTGGCCACCCGGGCGCCGTAGCTGGCGGCGGTGCGCACCAGGGCGGCGACGAACCTGGCGTCGTCGACCTGCGCGTCGTAGTACTGCAACGCCCCGACCAGCGCGTCCTTCTTGAGGCAGGGCGCGACCCGCAGCGCGCGGGTGCGCGTGAGGTGACGGTGTCTCGGCAGGCCGCGGCCGTGGCCCGAGGAGAGCGACATCGCGTCATAGAGCGCGACGCCTGAGCCGGCATAGAGACGCTCCCAGCCCCGGTGTTGCAGGGGGTAGAGAAAGGGGACGGGGCGGACCAGATGCGGCGCGATCCGGTTCAGCAGCAGTCCGCGTTCCCGCAGCGCCTCCCTGACCAGCGCGAAGTCCAGCATCTCCAGGTATCGCAGGCCGCCGTGGATGAGCTTGCTCGACCGGCTCGACGTGCCGGAGGCCCAGTCCCTGGCCTCGACCAGACCGGTGGACAGGCCGCGGGTGGTGGCGTCGAGCGCCGTTCCCGCGCCGACCACTCCGGCGCCCACCACCAGGATGTCCAGCTCCCGTTCGGCCATTCGAGCGAGCGCCTCGGCTCGCTGTTCCGGCCCTAGCACCGCTGTCTTCACCGCTGCCTCCCTGGCGTTCGGTCACGTCCGCTGCCTGGCTGTCGCTCTCCGCTGTTCCGGTGCTCCACCGCTTCGTCGCCGGTCCGCCAGCGGCCGACACTCGTTGTCGATCGTCTCCCATTTCGCCCGGTTTGGCGCGTCTCGTCGGCCCGGTCGGCCCCCTCAATCCCCCGTATCTGTCATATATGCCCGTAACCTGACAGGTAGTGCATATGCCCTCCCTGGGGAGCGGCAGAAGGAAAGGGAGCCGCCCGCGTATGCCCGCTGATCTCGCCGTTCTCGGTCTTGGGCCGCTGGGCCTGCCCGCCGCCCAGGCCGCCACCGCCGCCGGCATCGGAACCGTTGCCTTCGTACCGGATGCCCGGATCGCCGCCGGCTTGAACGCCGGTCGGCCACCCGCCGACGGTTCGCTCACCGCGCCCGCGCTACGCCGGATGGTGGCCGGGGGCTTCCACGCGTCCAGCGACCCCGTCGTTCTCGGCCGGGTGCGCACCGCGCTGATCTGCGCGGCGACGCCGCCGGGCGAGCGGCGGACCCTCGATCTGAGCGCCGTCAGGGAGGCGGCCAGCACCCTCGCGTCCCGGCTGCGCCCGCGCACGCTGGTGGTGCTCGAATCCACCGTGCCCCCCGGCGCCACCCAGCAGGTGGTGCGCCCCCTGCTGGAAGCGGGCTCGGGGTTGCGCGCCGGGCGCGACTTCCAGCTGGCGCACGCCCCCGGTCGGCTCGCCCCCGGCGGCCCGGGCGGCTACGCCGGCACCCCCCGGGTGATCGGCGGCCTCACCCCCGCCTGCACGGAGGCAGCGGCGGCCTTCTACGGCCGGCTCACCGACAAGGTGGTACGGGCGCGCGGCGTGCTGGAGGCGGAGACGGTGAAGGTGCTGGAGACCAACGTCCAGCACGTCAACATGGCGCTGATCAACGAGATGACGGTGTTCTGCCACGAGTTGGGCATCGATCTGTGGGACGTGGTGCGCTGCGCCGAGACCAGGCCGGTCGCCCCGCACGGCTTCCGCCCAGGCCCCGGGGTCACCGGCCTCGGCGCGCCCGTCAACCCGGGGAACCGGCTACGGCTGGTGGAGCTGGCCCGCGAACTCAACGACCGGATGCCCAGCTATGTGACCCAGCGGGCCACCGCGCTGCTCAACGAACACGGAAAGTCCGCGCGCGGCGCCCGGATCCTGCTGCTGGGCGTGACCTACCGGCCCGATCTGCCGGATCTGGAACGCGGCCCCGCCCGGGAGATCGCCTCCCGGCTGCTGGGCCTGGGCGCCCAGCTGAGCTTCCACGACCCGTTTGTCACCGAATGGCGGCTCGCCGGCCGCCAGGTGCCCCGCGCCGACGCGCTCTACGAGTCGGCCGCCACCGCCGATCTGACGCTGCTGCTGCAGCACCACGGCACCTACGACCTCCAGGGCCTGGCGGCAAAGGCGCAGCTGCTCTTCGACACCAGGGGCGCCACCCCGGCCGGCGCGGCCCACCGCCTCTGAAGCCGCCTACGAAGGCGCTTCTGAAACCGCCTCCGAACGACGGCCGGGACGGCGGGCCCGCCGGGAACCGTCAACGGGAACGGGCGACCATGACCTCGACGCGCTGGAACTCCTTCAGCTCCGAATAGCCGGTGGTCGCCATCGCGCGGCGCAGCGCGCCGAAGAAGTTCATCGAACCGTCGGGCGTGTGCGAGGGGCCGGTCAGCACCTCGCGGGTGGTGCCCACCGTGCCCAGATGCACCTTCTTGCCGCGCGGAACGTCCTCGTGCACGGCCTCCATGCCCCAGTGGTGTCCCCGGCCCGGCGCGTCGGTGGCCCGGGCGAGCGGCGAGCCCATCATCACGGAGTCCGCGCCACAGGCGATCGCCTTGGGCAGATCCCCCGACCAGCCGACGCCACCGTCCGCGATCACATGCACATAGCGGCCGCCGGACTCGTCCAGATAGTCCCGCCTGGCCGCCGCCACATCGGCCACCGCCGTGGCCATCGGCACCTGGATGCCCAGCACGTTGCGGGTGGTGTGGGCGGCGCCGCCGCCGAAGCCGACCAGCACGCCGGCCGCTCCGGTGCGCATCAGATGCAGCGCCGCCGTGTAGGTGGCACAGCCGCCGACGATCACCGGCACGTCCAGCTCGTAGATGAACTGCTTGAGGTTCAACGGCTCGGCGGCGCCCGACACGTGCTCGGCCGAGACGGTGGTGCCCCGGATCACGAAGATGTCCACGCCGGCGTCCAGCACCGCCTTGGAGAACTGCGCTGTCCGCTGCGGCGAGAGCGCGGCCGCCGTGACCACGCCGGCGTCCCTGACCTCGCGGATCCGCTGGAAGATCAGCTCTTCCCTGATGGGCTCCGCGTAGATCTCCTGGAGCCGCCGGTTGGCGCGCTCCTCGTCCAGCTCGGCGATCTCGGCCAGCAGCGGCTCCGGATCGGCGTAGCGGGTCCACAGCCCTTCGAGGTTGAGCACCCCGAGGCCGCCCAGCTCGCCGATGTGGATCGCCGTCCTGGGCGAGACCACCGAGTCCATCGGCGCGGCGAGGAAAGGCAGTTCAAAGCGGTAGGCATCGATCTGCCACGCGATCGAGACCTCCTTCGGGTCGCGGGTGCGGCGACTCGGCACCACGGCGATGTCGTCGAAGGCATAAGCGCGCCGGCCGCGCTTGCCGCGCCCGATCTCGATCTCAGTCACAGGTAGAGCCCTTCCATGCGATGTGCGTCCCCAGTATCGCCGACGGTCGCGAGACCGGCCGGCTCGCTCAGCGCCGGGAGTAGTTGGGGGCCTCCGTCGTCATCTGGATGTCGTGCGGGTGGCTCTCCTTGAGCCCCGCCGAGGTGATCCTGACGAACTGGCCGCGCTCCTTGACCTCCCCGATGGTGCGCCCACCGAGGTAGTACATCGACTGGTGCAGCCCGCCGATCAGCTGGTGCACCACGGAGGCCAGCGGGCCGCGGTAGGGCACCTGACCCTCGATGCCCTCGGGGATCAGCTTGTCGTCGTCGCCGACGCCCTGCTGGAAGTAACGGTCCTTGGAGTAGGAACGGCGCTCCCCGCGCGACTGCATGGCGCCCAGCGAGCCCATGCCCCGATAGGACTTGAACTGCTTGCCGTTGATGAACTGCAGCTCGCCCGGGGACTCCTCGCAGCCGGCGAGGAGGCTGCCCAGCATCACCGTGTCGGCGCCGGCGACCAGGGCCTTGGCGATGTCCCCGCTGTACTGGAGGCCACCGTCGCCGATCACCGGAACGCCGGCGGCGCCGGCCACCTGGGCCGCCTCGTAGATGGCCGTGACCTGCGGCACCCCGACGCCGGCCACCACCCGCGTGGTACAGATCGAACCGGGCCCGACCCCGACCTTGATGCCGTCGACGCCCGCGTCGACCAACGCCCTGGCGCCGTCCCCGGTGGCGACATTGCCGGCCACCACGTCGACCGAACCGTAGTTGGACTTGATCTTGGCGGCCATCTCCGGAACCAGCCGCGAATGGCCGTGCGCGATGTCCACCACGACGAAGTCGACGCCGGCCTCGATCAGCGCCTCGGCCCGCTCGTACGAATCGCCGGTGACCCCCACGGCGGCGCCGACGATCAGCCGACCCTCGGCGTCCTTGGCCGCGTTGGGGTACTGCTCGGCCTTGACGAAGTCCTTGACGGTGATCAGACCCTTGAGCCGACCGTCGCCGTCCACCAGCGGCAGCTTCTCGATCTTGTGCCGGCGCAGCAGCTCGACGGCGTCCTCGGCGGAGATCCCGACCTCGCCGGTGACCAGCGGCATCGGCGTCATCACGGCGCGCACCTCGCGGCTGCGGTCCGTCTCGAAGGCCATATCGCGGTTGGTGACGATGCCCAGCAGCTTGCCGGCCGCGTCGGTGACCGGAACGCCGCTGATGCGATAGCGGCCACACAGCTCGTCCGCCTCGCGCAGCGTGGCGTCGGGCCGGATCGTGATCGGGTCGGTGACCATCCCGGACTCGGAGCGCTTCACCCGGTCCACCTGGGCGGCCTGCTCCTCGATCGACAGATTGCGGTGCAGCACGCCGGCGCCGCCCTGGCGCGCCATCGCGATGGCCATCCTGGCCTCGGTGACCTTGTCCATCGCGGCGGAGAGCAGCGGCACCCTGACCCGGACGTTGCGGGAGATCCGCGACGATGTGTCGATGTCGCTCGGCGCCAGATCGGCCGCGCCCGGCAGCAACAGCACATCGTCGAAGGTCAACCCGAGCGCCGCGAACTTCGGCGGCACCTCGCCCACGTGATCAGTCATGACGCCCTTTCCCGACGTTCCAGCCGCGTCCGCCCCGGGGCGGACCGGATACTCCCCACTGACTCAAATGGCCGGGGTGTCCAGCTTACGACCCCTGAACCACCCCGTCGGCCCAACCGCCCCCGGGGGGGGCGGTTGGGCCGACGGGGGTACGGCCGGCCTGCCTGCCAGGCCAAGACCGGCACGGCGGACCGACCAGCAAGTGACCTCCCGGACCGGAGACACAAACCCAAACCGACCAACGGGCCGTAGGGCCGGCCAGTACCCCCCGGGCCCGAGCCGGCGGACGGGCCGGAGCCGGCCGGCGGGGCGGACGGATCGGCCAGTACCCCCCGACCGGGCGGCCGAACACAAACCGGCAACCGGCCGGCACCAGCCGAGGGGCCGAGGGTCCGGCCAGTCCCCCCCCGGACCAAGGACACAAACCCAAACCGCCGAGCGGGCCGGAGCCAACCAAGCGGGACGGACAGGCCGGCCAGTGCCCACGGCCCGGACCAACGGCACAAGCCCAAACCGGCCGACGGGCCGGTGCCCGGTCTGATCGGCCACCGACAACTACTCGGCGACAAGCCGTACCCGCACACCAGCGGCCCGGCCGCCGCACGCCCGACGAACGCCCCCCGCCGGGCAGCCAGCCGGGACGGCGAGCGACCAAAGCACGCGACTACTCGGCAACAAGTTGTACCCGCACGTCGGCCAAGGGGCCTCGCCGGCCGGCGGAGCCGGTCGGTGAACCGCAGCACGCGGCTACCCGGCCTCGCCCAACCCACCAGCGGCCAGAAACGTCAGTCGTCGCCCCGACCGCCAGCCGAGCCGCCTACCGCAGCCCGCCGGTGGCATAGCCCGAGTGGCCAACGACCCAGTGGCCAACGACTCAGCGGCCGGCCAGTGCGCGGAGGCGGCTGAGAGCGCGGTGTTGGGCCACCCGCACCGCGCCGGGGGACATCCCGAGGCGGTGCCCCGTCTCCTCGGCCGTGAGGCCGACCGCGACCCGCAGCAGCACCAGCTCGCGCAGGTGCGCCGGCAGGTTGGCCAGCAGCTTTCTGGCCCATTCGGCGTCGCTGCTGAGCAGCGCCCGCTCCTCCGGGCCGAGCGAGTCGTCGGGCCGCTCGGGCATCTCGTCGGAGGGGATCGCCATGCTGCCCGGGTGGCGCAGCGCGGCTCGTTGCAGGTCGGCGACCTTGTGCTGGGCGATGGCCACCACAAAGGCGTCGAAGGGACGCCCGGTGTCCCGATAGCGGGGCAGGGCGCAGAGCACCGCGAGGCATACCTCCTGGGCGAGGTCGTCCACGAAGTGACGAGCCTCTCCCGGAAGCCGCGAGAGTCTGACCCGGCAGTAGCGCAGCGCCAGCGGATGAACGTGGGCCAACAGATCGTGCGTGGCCTGGGCATCGCCCGTGGCGGCGCGATGGGCCAGGGCGGCAATCGCCGAGGTGTCGTCATCGCGCATCGGTCCATGGTGCACCCCCGCCGGCCGGTCCGTGGCCTCAGCGGTGGAGTTGTGCACCGAAGCGTTATGCGCGGGAGCGCTGAAGGTCACTTTCCTGGCCCTCCCCTTCACACCCGGCTGGCTCGTCCCCAAGGAGCTTCATGCCTCAAGGATGCGGCACCGGTGGACCGTTTGCGCCCCGCTCCCCACCGGACGGGGTGGCAGCCGCCTGGCGAACACCCCGTCCAAACCCGTGAACCGGGTGCGGTCAGCGGACCAGACCCCAACGAAAACCCAAGGCCACAGCGTGTGCGCGGTCCGAGGCGCCCAGCTTCTTGAACAGCCGGCGGGCATGTGTCTTGACCGTGTCCTCGGAGAGAAACAACTCCCTGCCGATCTCGGCGTTGGACCGGCCGTGGCTCATGCCCTCCAGCACCTGGATCTCCCGGGCGGTGAGGGTGGGAGCGGCGCCCATGTCCGAGGAGCGGAGCCGCCGGGGGGCGAGCCGCCAGGTCGGATCGGCCAGGGCCTGGGTGACCGTGGCCCGGAGTTCGGCGCGGGAGGCGTCCTTGTGGAGATAGCCGCGGGCGCCGGCGGCGACGGCCAGTGCCACGCCGTCGAGATCCTCGGCGACCGTCAACATGATGATGCGGGCGCCGGGGTCGGCCGAGAGCAGCCGGCGCACCGTCTCGACGCCGCCGAGGCCGGGCATCCGGACGTCCATCAGGATGAGATCCGACCGGTCGGCGCCCCAACGGCGGAGGACTTCCTCGCCGTTGGCCGCCGTCGTGACCCGCTCGACGCCGGGCACGGTCGCCACCGCGCGGCGGAGCGCCTCCCGGGCGAGGGGGGAGTCGTCGCAGACAAGGACAGAAGTCATGGCCGCCCTCCGCAGCTGATGCGCGTCACCTTGAGCCTCCAGGGAGTTTGAGTCGTCATCCGTGGCGATCGACAACCGCGCCAACCGCCTCCGCCCTCTCAACGATGGTCACCCGAAAGAGTTACGGCTTCCAACCTCACAGCATCAGCACTGTACGTGACCGTCCCATCACCCATCGACCGGGGTCCGGGAAACACGCCGGGCGTTGATATTTGCCCTATTTAGACCTTCTTTTCCGCTTTGAGGTGTCTCAAGCTATATTCAGCTGGTAGTCATATTTACATCTACTTTTCCTGGTCTGGTCTCGATGACGACTCGATGACGATGGGACACTGTCATGGCAGATTTCTCCCGCCTTCCGGGCCCCAACGCCGACCTGTGGGACTGGCAGTTGATGGCCGCCTGCCGAGGCGTGGACAGCTCGCTCTTCTTTCACCCGGAGGGGGAACGCGGCGCCGCGCGCAGCGCACGGGAGGAGGCGGCGAAGGAGGTGTGCGCACGCTGCCCGGTCCGCACCGAGTGCGCGGCACACGCGCTTTCCGTGCGTGAGCCCTACGGCGTGTGGGGCGGACTGACCGAGGACGAGCGCGAGGAGCTGCTGGGCCGGGCCCGGCGCGGCCTCGCCGACTCCGGGGGTCAGCGTCCCCGTCCCTGAGCCCGGGGGCGAGCCGATACGGTCGGCACATGACAACGGCATTGGTGACGGGAGCCACCGCGGGCATCGGCGCCGCCTTCGCCCGACGGCTGGCGCGGGACGGCCTCGATCTGGTGCTGGTGGCCAGGAACGGCGAGCGACTGGCGGCGCAGGCGGCCGAGTTGAGCGAACGGCACGGCGTGAAGGCGGTGGCGCTGCCGGCGGATCTGGCCACCGACGAGGGCATCGGCGCGGTGGAGGAGCGGCTGGCGGATCCGGCGCGCCCGGTGGACCTGCTGGTCAACAACGCGGGCTTCGGCCTCGGCGGCGGCTTTCTGCGCGCGCCGTTGGCCGACGAGCTGCGGATGCTGCGGGTGCACTGCGAGGTGGTGCTGCGGCTGACCTCGGCGGCCGTCCCCGGGATGCGCCGGCTGGGCCGGGGCGGGGTGGTGAACGTGGCCTCGGTCGCGGCCTTCGTGCCGCGCGGCACCTATGGCGCGTCCAAGGCGTGGGTGGTGCGGTTCACCGAGGGCGCGGCGCTTGAGCTGACCGGCAGCGGGGTGCGGATGATGGCGCTCTGCCCGGGGTTCGTCCGCACCGAGTTCCATCAGCGGGCCGAGATGGACATGTCGTCACTGCCGCGTTGGATGTGGTTGGACGCCGACCGGGTGGTGGCGACGGCGATGCGGGATCTGGCCAGGCGGCGGGTGGTCTCCGTGCCCGATCTGCGGTACAAGGCGCTGCTGGGTGCGGCGCGGGTGCTGCCGGTGGCGGCTCTGGGGCGGGTCTCGGCGCGTGCCGGGCGGGACTTCGGGCCGCGTCGCAGGGACGATCCACGCCGCTGAGGCGCGGCGGCGCGCACCCCCACCCAAAGCGATAAATCGGTCAAACTGCCTGTAGCACCTAAACTGGACTCCGCCAGGGATATGTCGCACCCCATGGACGGGCCATGACTTTCGTACAGGTAATCGAACTCTCCACCGGTCGGGTCGACGAGCTCAACCGGCTGCTGGACGCCTGGCTCACGGCCTCCCAGGGCGAGCGCACCGCGAACCGGCTGGTGCTGGCCAGGGACCTGGGCAACCGCTCGCGTCTGCTGCTGGTCGTCGAGTTCCCGTCCCGCGAGGCCGCGCAGCGCAACTCGGATCTGCCGGACACCGAACGGGTCTTCCGCCGGCTGGTGGCGCTGTGCGAGGACGTGCCGCGGTTCACCGATCTCGAAGTGCTGCGGGATGTCCGCGACAACAAGACGACGGTGCGCCGCTATCTGGACGAGGTGATCAACGCGGGCGCGCTGGGCGTGGCCGACGAGCTGTGCGCGCCCGACTTCCGCGAGCACGATCCGGCCAGCGCCAACGAACCGCAGGATCTGGCGGACTCCAAGGCCGCGGTGGCCCGCTGGCTGGCGACACTGCGGCCGTCCTTCGTGATCGAGGACCAGCTGGCCGACGGCGATCTGGTGAGCACCAGGTTCACCGTCACCGGCACCCACAGCGGGGAGTTCATGGGGCTCGGCCCGACCGGCCGGCCGGTGCGGGTGACGGGGCAGGTGACCCACCGTTTCGAGCACGGGATGCTGGCCGAGGCGTGGTGGAACTGGGACCAGTCGGGGCTGCTCTCCCAGCTGGGCGTGGTTGCCCTCTGACGCCGCTCGGCCCATGATCCCTCAGGGCCCAGCGGAACGGCCGGGCCGGGACCACCCGTCAGCGGTGGTCCCGACCCGGCCGTCGTGGCGCGGGTGCGCGGTCAGTGCGAGTGGCCGTGGCCGCCGTGACCGGCGGGCTCGGGCTCCTCTTCCTTCTTCTCCACCACCAGGGTCTCGGTGGTGAGCAGCAGGGCCGCGATGGAGGCGGCGTTCTGCAGCGCGGAGCGGGTGACCTTGACCGGGTCGATGACGCCGTCCTTGACCAGGTCGCCATAGGTGCCGGTGGCCGCGTTGTAGCCCTGGCCCTTGTCCAGCTCGGAGACCTTGGAGGTGATCACATAGCCCTCAAGGCCCGCGTTCTCGGCGATCCAGCGCAGCGGCTCGACGACGGCGCGGCGGACGATCGCCACGCCGGTGGCCTCGTCGCCCTCCTTGCCCAGGCCGTCCTCCAGCACCTTGGCGGAGTGCACCAGGGAGGCGCCGCCACCGGGGACGATGCCCTCCTCGACCGCGGCGCGGGTCGCGGAGATGGCGTCCTCCAGACGGTGCTTCTTCTCCTTCAGCTCCACCTCGGTGGCGGCGCCGACGCGGATCACACACACGCCGCCGGCCAGCTTGGCCAGGCGCTCCTGCAGCTTCTCGCGGTCCCAGTCGGAGTCGGTGGCGTCGATCTCGGCCTTGATCTGCGCGACCCGGTCCTGGATCTGCGCGGCGTCACCGGCGCCGTCCACGATGGTGGTGTCGTCCTTGGTGACGGTGACCCGGCGGGCCGTGCCCAGCACCTCAAGGCCGACCTGGTCGAGCTTGAGGCCGACCTCCTCGGAGATCACGGTGCCACCGGTGAGGGTGGCCATGTCGCCGAGCATCGCCTTGCGGCGGTCGCCGAACCCGGGGGCCTTGACCGCGACGGAGTTGAAGGTGCCGCGGATCTTGTTGACGACGAGGGTGGACAGCGCCTCGCCCTCCACGTCCTCGGCGATGATCAGCAGCGGGCGGGAGCCGCCGGACTGCATGATCTTCTCCAGCAGCGGCAGCAGATCCTGGATCGAGGAGATCTTGCCCTGGTGGATCAGGATGTAGGGATCGTCGAGGACGGCCTCCATGCGCTCCTGGTCGGTGACCATGTAGTGCGAGAGGTAGCCCTTGTCGAAGGCCATGCCCTCGGTGAAGTCCAGGTCGAGGCCGAAGGTCTGCGACTCCTCGACGGTGATCACGCCGTCCTTGCCGACCTTGTCCATGGCCTCGGCGATCAGCTCGCCGACCTGCTTGTCCTGGGCGGACAGCGCGGCGACGGCGGCGATGTCCTCCTTGGAGTCGATCGGCCGGGCGCTGGCGCGCAGATCCTCGGCGACGGCCTCGACGGCCGCGTCGATGCCGCGCTTGAGGCCGGAGGGGGACGCGCCGGCGGCCACGTTGCGCAGGCCCTCGCGGACCAGCGCCTGGGCCAGCACGGTCGCGGTGGTGGTGCCGTCACCAGCGATGTCGTTGGTCTTGGTGGCCACCTCCTTCACCAGCTGCGCGCCGAGGTTCTCGTACGGGTCCTCCGCCTCGACCTCTCGGGCGATGGTGACGCCGTCGTTGGTGATGGTGGGGGCGCCGAACTTCTTGTCGATCACGACGTTGCGGCCGCGGGGGCCGATGGTCACCTTGACCGCGTCCGCCAGCTGGTTGACGCCGCGCTCAAGGGCCCGACGGGCGTCCTCGTCGAATTTCAGGATCTTCGCCATGGGTTTGGGTGTCCCTTTGTTTCCTCTTGGATCAGGCCGCGTGGATCAGGCCGCGCACCGGCCGCTGGGATTACGCCGCGCCCCGGCCCCGGCGTGAGAGTTCAGCACGGGTACGGGGCGCGGCGCGGCAAGCGTCGGGCGCTTACTTCTCGACGATCGCGAGCACGTCGCGGGCCGAGAGGACGAGGTAGTCCTCGTTGTTGTACTTGACCTCGGTGCCGCCGTACTTGCTGTACAGCACGATGTCGCCGACCTTGACGTCGAGCGGCAGGCGGTTGCCGTCCTCGAAGCGCCCCGGGCCCACGGCCAGGACGGTGCCCTCCTGGGGCTTCTCCTTGGCGGTGTCCGGAATGACCAGGCCGGAGGCCGTGGTCTGCTCGGCGTCGAGCGGCTGGACCACGATGCGGTCCTCAAGCGGCTTGATGGCAACCTTGGAACTGGCGGTCGTCACGATCCGACCTCCCCCTTCGGAGATCTCACGGGGTTATCTATGGCTGGATGGCGACCTGGAGGACCCGTCGTCGCGGGTGCCGAGTCCGCCCGTCGCACGTTCTGGCACTCCTTGAGTGAGAGTGCCAGCCACGACATTAGGCGGGAGTTAGCACTCAGTCAACTAGAGTGCCAGCGCGGCGGCCGGCCGGGTCCCGCCGGGGGCCCGTTTCCGAGCCCCGGCCGGGGTCAGAGGTAGTCCTCGAGGCGGGCGACGGCGAAGCCCTGTTCGGTGGCCGTGTCCAGCAACCGGCGGACCATGTCGGTCATATCGGCCCCCCACTCCCGCTTGCCCCTGAAGTGGGTGAGCACGATGTCCCCCGGGTGGAACCTCTGGTCCGGGCGCCCGAACTCGATCCGGTCGGGGAACGCCTCGGCCGCCCAGAGCGGCACCACCTCGATGCCGCATTCGGCGGCGGCCCGCAGGGTGTTCTCGTCATAGGCCCCGTAGGGCGGCCGGAAGAGCACCGGGCGGTGGCCCAACTCCCGTTCCAGAATGGTCTGTTGACCGCAGATCTCGGCCCGCTGCTCGGCCGGCGTGAGCCGGTTCATCTCCCGGTGGTTGATGGAGTGGTTGTGCATTCCGTAGCCCTCGCGCTGGGCCTGGCGGAAGTAGTCGTAGTTCTCGCGGGCCACCTGGTCAGCGAGGAAGCCGCTGACCGGAACCTCCAGTTCGCGCAGCATGTCGAGCAGTCTCGGGTCCTTGTCGGCGCCGTCGTCGATGGTGAGGAAGATGACCTTCTGGTCCGTCGGCACCTGGACGATCACCGGCGGCAGGCCCTCGCCGGTAAGATGCCCGGGCTCGGTGGTGAGTCGGGGCTTCTCCTCGGGGGGCGCGGGAGCGCGCAGCGGCGCGTGGCGCAGTTTCCACGCCTTGACGGCCGCCTCCCGGCGCGCCTCGGCGCGCTCCAGGCCCTCGGCGTACGCCCCCAACGATTCGGCGATACCGGGCGCCTGGACGCGTTGCGGGGTGCCGAAGGCCAGCTCGCCGAGCACGGTCGGGGCGATCATCTCGGCGGTCAGGGTGCGCCAGCGCGGCTCCTCGTCCGGCGGGTCGGTCCAGAACGGGGGCGGCAGTCCGACGCCCGAGCAGACCACGGCGAGCATCGTCGCGCCGCCGAGTGCCCCGTAGCGACGCAGCACGGCGCGGGCGCGGACGGGGGTCAGCCGGCCGCGTGGCGGGATCTCGTCTCGGGGCTTGGTCGGGCGGGGCCTGGCGTGGCGGGCCTTGGCATGGCGGGGCGCTCGGCCTTGGGGAAGGAAACGAACCAGCCATTCATTTTGTCCTACTTGTCTGATTAGTTTCATGGTTCGGGATGGTGCCACCGCTCCCGGCGACTCCCCGGCAGCCCGCCCCGACGGCGGGGGCAGAATGACCCGGGTGGCCCCACCCCCCGACACCCCCGACGCCTCGCCGAACGCGGTCGAGACCTTCGCCGCCCTGCTCACCGACCCCGGGCAACGGCTGCTCGACCAGCTCCGCTCGATCACCCCGGCCGAGGAGCTTTCCGCCGCCACCCGGCTGCGCCGGGACCACCCGCCCGAACTGGTCGCCGCCGCGCTGGGCCAGGCCCGGCTACGGCAGCGGGCCGCCGCCAAGTTCGGCGCCGACGCCGCGCTGATGTACTTCACCCCCGACGGGGTGGAACAGGCCACCAGAACCGAGGTCGCCGACCGGCGCGCCGCCAGACTCGCCGGCGCCGGATCCGGTTCGGCTCGGGTGGCCGATCTCTGCTGTGGCGTCGGCGGCGACGCCATCGCGCTGGCGCGCGCCGGGGCGCGGGTCCTCGCCGTCGACCGCTCCCCGCTGACCTGCGCCGTCGCCCGCGCCAACGCGGCCGCGCTGGGCCTGGCCGACCGGATCGAGGTACGGGAGGCCGCCGTCGAGGACATCGACGTCCGGGGCTTCGACGCGGCCTTTGTCGATCCCGCCAGACGCGGCGGCCGGGGCCGGGTCTTCGACCCGGAGGGCTACTCCCCGCCGCTGTCCTGGGCGACCGCGCTGGCCGCCCGACTCCCCCGCGCCGCGCTGAAGATCGCGCCGGGCGTCCCGCACGAGGCGATCCCGCCGACGGCCGAGGCCGAGTGGGTCTCCCACCGGGGCGAGGTCAAGGAGGCGGTGCTGTGGTTCGGCGCGGACACCGCGCCCGGCACCCGCCGGGCCACCGTGCTGCCCGGCGGCCACAGCCTCACCGGCTCCCCCGACCCGGCCCCGACGGGCGCCCCCGGGCGCTACCTCTACGAACCGGACGGCGCGGTGATCAGGGCGGGACTGGTCGGCACGGTGGCCGAAACCCTTGAGGCCCGGCTGCTCGACCCGAGCATCGCCTATCTGACCTGCGACCGCCCGACCCCCACCCCGTACGCGACCGGCTACGAGATCACCGACGTGCTCCCGTTCCACCTCAAACGCCTGCGGGCGCTGGTGCGGGAACGGGACATCGGCACCCTCACCGTCAAGAAGCGCGGCTCGCCCCTCACCCCCGAGGAGCTGCTGCGCCGCGTCAAACCCCGCGGCCGCGCCACCGCCACCGTCTTCCTCACCCGCGTCGCCGACGCCCCCAGCATGCTGATCGGCCACCCCCTGTGAGCCTGCGGCGCTGAGCCGCGGCCCCTGCGGGGCCGGGGTGGGCGCGAGGAAGGTAGGCGGGGAAAGCGGGCCGACGGGCGGGGGCCCACGCCAGGGCAGGCCCGGGCAGGAGACCAGGCAGCGAACCGGGGAAGGCAGAGCGGTGAGCCCCGGGGGAGACGGAGCGGAGCGACGGGCCGGGCCGACAGGCGGGGCTCACGCCGAGCCCGGGGATGTGGGGTGGCAGATCGACGGGCGGGCGTCGGCGCTCGGCCTCCGCCCGGGCAGGGCAGGGCACCGGCTCAGTTGGGCACCGGGGTGAAGCGCCAGTGGTGGGGTGGGCGGGCGAGCAACGCGGCCGGCGGGGAGGGGAGTTGGGGAAGGTCGGGGGTGTCGGTCGGCCACCAGGTGAGGACCAGCACGCGGTCGCCGGGAGCGGTGAACGTCTCGCGACGGTCCGGCGCCGGGTCGAGGGACCGGGCGCGGGCCCAGGCCAGCAGTTCGGCGCCGCGCCCCGGGGCGGCCTTCGCCTCCCACATCAGCGTGACCGGCATCAGCGCGCCGCCCCCGCCGGGGCCAGCGGTTCGGTCACCGGGAGCGAGGAGTCGGCCGGCAGATCGAGCGGGGACGGGGGGCGGTTTCTGGCCACCATCTCGGCGCCCAGCGCGGCGACCATCGCCCCGTTGTCCGTGCACAGCCCCGGGCGCGGCACCCGCAGGGTGATGCCGGCGGCGGCGCACCGTTCCTCGGCCATCGCGCGCAGCCGGGTGTTGGCGGCGACGCCGCCGCCGATCATCAGATGGTCCACGCCCTCGGCGCGGCAGGCGCGGATCGCCTTGCGGGTCAGCACATCGGTGACCGCCTCCTGGAAGGAGGCCGCCACATCGGCGACCGGCACGTCGACGCCGGCCCGGCGTTGGGTCTCCACCCAGCGCGCCACCGCCGTCTTCAGCCCGGAGAACGAGAAGTCGAACGGCGCGTCCCTCGGCCCGGTCAGCCCGCGCGGGAACGCGATGGCCGCCGGGTCCCCCCGGCGCGCCTCGCGGTCGATCGCCGGGCCGCCGGGGAAGCCGAGGCCGAGCACCCGCGCCACCTTGTCGAACGCCTCACCCGCCGCGTCGTCGATGGTGGCGCCCAACGGGCGGACGTCCGTGGTGATATCGGGCGCCAGCAGCAGCGAGGAGTGGCCGCCGGAGACCAGCAGCGCCATCGTCGGCTCGGGCAGCGGGCCGTGTTCCAGCTGGTCGACGCAGATATGCGAGGCCAGATGGTTGACGCCGTAGAGCGGCTTGTCCAGGGCGTAGGCGTACGCCTTGGCCGCCGAGACGCCGACCAGCAGCGCGCCGGCCAGCCCAGGGCCGGCGGTGACCGCGATCCCGTCCAGATCGGTCGCCGCGACCCCGGCCCGGGCCAGGGCCCGTTCGATGGTGGGGACCATCGCCTCCAGATGCGCCCGGCTGGCGATCTCCGGCACCACCCCGCCGTAGCGGGCGTGCTCGTCCACGCTGGACGCGACGACGTCGGCCAGCAGCGTGGTCCCTCTGACCACGCCGACGCCCGTCTCGTCGCAGGAGGTCTCGATGCCCAGGACCAGTGGTTCGTCAGCCATTCCTCAGGACTTCCGTCGTGTCGCCTCGAACGGCGAGTTCCTTGCGCATCACCAGCGCGTCCCGGTTGCCCGGCTGGTAGTAGCCGCGCCGGACGCCGATCCGCTGGAAGCCGAAGCGGGCGTAGAGCCGCTTGGCCGGTTCGTTGTCCACCCGGACCTCCAGCATGACCTCCCGGCAGCCGAACGCCTCGGCGCCCTCGATCAGCCGGGTCAGCAGTCGGGCGCCGAGCCCGGTGCCCTGGTGGGCGCCGGTGACGGCGATGCTCATCACCTCGGCGGTGTCGCCCGCCACGGCCAGGCCCGCGTAGCCGGCGAGGCCCACCTCGTCCGGCGCCTCGGCGACCACATAGTCGCGGGTCGGCCCTGGGCCGCCGGCGCCGGCCAGTTCGGACCAGAACATCCCGGCCGACCAGGCGTCCTGAGCGAACAGCTCGGCTTCGAGGGCCAGCACAGGATCGATGTCCCACCAGCGCATCGCGCGCAGTACGACGTCCGTCATCGGCGGGCGACCGCCTCCGCCGGCGGCGGGGTGACCGCCTTGTAGCCGGCCGGCTCCCTGGCGTCCGGGCGGCGCAGATAGAGCGGCTGGGGCGGCTCCGGCTCGGCGCCTGCCGCGAGCCGGCGCGCGGCGACGGCGGCCAGCGCGCCCGCCGAGGCGTACGCCGGCAGATCGGGGCGCGCGCCGGGGAACGCGTCCGGGTAGAGCGCCCCGCCCGCGCCCACCACCGGACGCCCCGCGATCCGTCCGGCGATCTCGGCCGGCTTGTCGACGGCCGGGCCCTCGACCCGGGTCACGGCGTCCGTGTAGCCGGCCCAGTAGACCTCCTTGCGGCGCGCGTCCGTCGCCACCACGAACGGCTCGTCCAGGCCGGCGGCGAACGCGATGCCGTCCAGCGTGCAGACGCCGTACACCGGCAGCGAACGGGCCGCGCCCAGCGCCGCGGCCGTCACCAGGCCGACCCGCAGCCCCGTGTACGGCCCGGGACCGGTGCCGGCGACCAGGCCGTCGACCTGGGCGAGCCCGCGCCCGGCCGAGGTCAACACCCGGTCGACGGCCGGCATCAGCAACTCCCCGTGTCTGCGGGCGTCCACCCGCTCGACGGCGGCGAGCACCCGGTCCTCGTCCGCGTCGTACAGGGCGACGGTGACGGCCGGGGTGGCGGTGTCCATGGCGAGCAGCAGCACGCAGCAAGCGTACGGCTCCGGCGGGGTGTCACCGACGCCTGGTAGCGTCGACGGGCGCGGAAGCGCAGTCCCGCGAGCGTTCCGTCGCGAATGGCGGCACGCGCGGGCGGCATTCGAATCGCGAAAGGCGGCAACGAACCGTGGCGCGCCACAGCTCAGGCTCCGGCTCCGGGGTCTTCGTCACCGCACTGACCGCAGCGGCCCTCGCCGTCGTCGGCTTCTTCGCGTACCAGGCGTCCGCCGCCGACAACTGGCCGCCCAGCACCCCGGCCGCGCCGCCCGCCGAGGAGACCGGCGACAACGCGGACGGCGGCGCCGAGGGCGAAGTCGCTGACGAACAGCCGGCGTTGCCGACCGAGTCGGGCACGGGCCGCCGGGTGGTGTACTCGCTGGAGCAGCGGCGGATCTGGCTGGTCGACGAGAGCGAGGACGGCGCCGGCGAGGCCGTCACCCGGACCTACGAGGTCTTCCCCAGCTCCCAGAACCCCGCCCCCGGCACCTACGCGATCACCTCGCGCTGGGAGCAGGGCACCGGCTCGGACGGCGTCGCGATAGAACACTCGGTGATCTTCCACACCGGCGACGACGGCACGGTGTTCGGCTTCTCGGCGGCGATCGACGGCTCCACGCCCAACCCGGACGCCGACCAGCGCACCGGCGCCGTCCGTCAGACCCGCGCCGACGGCGAGGTGATGTGGGAGTTCGCCACCGAGGGCTCCCGCGTCGTCGTGGTGCCCTGACCCGGCCCCGGACCACAGCCGGCGTCAGCCGGCCAGGCCCGCCGCCAGGTCCACGCCCTGCCAACGGGGGCCCACGCCACGGAAGGTGACCTCGCGGGGATCGTCCCCGGCGTCGGCCGCCGTCGGGGCGCGGTGGATCACCACGTGCAGCCGGTCGTCGGCCAGCTCCTCGACGCGGTCCTCGCCCCACTCCACGACCACCACCGACTCCGGCAGCGCCACGTCCAGATCCAGGTCCTCCATCTCGTCCAGGCCGCCGCCGAGCCGGTAGGCGTCCACATGGACCAGCGGCGGCCCGTCGGCGAGCGGGGGGTGCACCCGGGCGATGACAAAGGTGGGCGAGGTGACGGCGCCCCGCACCCCGAGCCCGGCGCCGAGACCCCGGGTGAACGTGGTCTTGCCGGCGCCCAACTCGCCGCTCAGCAGCACCAGATCGCCGGCCCGCAGCAGTCCGGCCAGCCGCCGGCCGAGATCGGTCATCTCCTCGGGCGTCGGCACCGTGCGGTGCGTCGAGGTCTCAGTCAGCTGGTGGCCCATGGGAGCCGATGCTACGCGTCAGCAGCTCGGCGAGATGCGCGTTCACCAGCTCGGGGGCCTCCAGCGGCACCAGATGGCCGGCGCCCGGCAGCGTCACCGAGGTGGCGTCGGGCAGCTCGGCGGCGATCCGCTCGCTGTGCCCCGGTGGCGTGATCTCGTCCCCCGCGCCGACCAGCACCAGCGTCGGCAGCTCCTCGGCGAGCGCGCGCAGCGTGGTCAGCGCGTCCCAGGTGGCGTGTTCGGCGAACGCCGGGTAGAACTCGGCGACCACATCGATCGGCACCGACTCGATCAGCCGCTCGGCGAACCTGGCGACGCCCGGGTCGACCGCGTCGGGATCGCCGAAGGAGTAGCGGCGGATCAGCCCCGCGTAGAGGTCGCCGACCGTGCGGCGGCCACGTTCCACCAGCTCGGCCTGGGAGCCCAGGGCGCGCAGCACCCCCGGCAGCACCCGGCGCGCGGCGCGCACGGCGAGCGGCGGGAAACCGTAGGTGACCTGCGTCAGATCGCCGGCCGATGTGCTCAGCAGGGCGACGCCGGCGACCCGGCGGGCGACCAGGTCGGGGAAGCGCTGCACCAGCGCCATCACCGTCATGCCGCCCATCGAGTGCCCGACGAGCACGATCGGCCCCTCGGGCGCGGCGGCCTCCAGCACCGCGCGCAGATCGCGGCCCAACTGGTCGATGGGCAACGGCTCCCCGCGCTCCCGTTGCGCGCGCCCCGGCGCGGAACGGCCGTGCCCGCGCTGGTCCCAGTAGACGGCGCGCACCCGGCCGCGCAGCGCGGCACGTTGGAAGTGCCACACGTCCTGGGAGAGGCAGTAGCCGTGGCAGAACACCACGGTCGGGCCGACCGCCGCCGCGCCGGGGTCGCCTATCTCGTCTATCTCGTCCATCTCGTCTACGGGATCGTCTATCTCGTAGTGGAGCGCGGTGCCGTCGTCGGCTATCGCCGTGCCCGGGGTGCCGCGCAGGCTGCCGAACGGACCGGCCGCGTCCAGCGCCTGCCGGGCCTGGCGGCGCACCGTGCGGCTGACGGTGAGCCGTTCCACCGCGACCGTGGTGGCCACGGCGCCCAGTGCGACGCCGGCGATCCCGACCCGCCTCGCCCAACCGTTCATCCGGCGCTCACCCCGTCGGCTCCCCCGGCGCGGGCTCGGCCCCGTGGTAGACGCGGGGGACGCGCGGCCCGATCCGGGTGACGATCTCGTAGCCGATGGTGCCCACCGCGCGCGCCCAGTCCTCCACCGTCGGCTCGCCCCGGTCGCCGGGGCCGAAGAGCACCGCCTCGTCGCCGACGTCCGCGGTGTCCCCGCCGAGGTCCACCACGAACTGGTCCATCGCGACCCGCCCCGCCACCGTCCGCCACTTCCCGGCGACCAGCACCGGGCCGCTGCCCGAGGCGTGCCGGGGAACGCCGTCCGCGTAGCCGGCCGGCACCAGCGCCAACGTGGTCGGGCCCGGGGTGGTGTAGTGGTGGCCGTAGCTGACGCCGTGCCCGGCCGGCACCCGCTTCACCGAGGCCAGCGCGGCGCGCAGCGTCATCACCGGGCGCAGGCCGAAGTCCTCCGGCACGCCGACCTCGGCGGACGGCGAGAGCCCGTAGATCGAGACGCCGGTGCGCACCAGGTCGTAGTGCGCGTCGGGCAGCGTCAACGTGCCGGGCGAGTTCGCCAGATGGCGCACCTCGGGACGGAGCCCGGCCCGCTCGGCGGTGGCCAACGCCTCGGCGAACACGACCTGTTGGGCCTTGATCGACGGATGCCCCGGCTCGTCGGCGCAGGCCAGGTGCGACCAGAGCCCGGTGACCCGCACCTCGCCCGACGCCTCGGCGGCGCGGGCGGCGGCGACCAGCGCCGGCCAGTCGGCCGGCGCCGAGCCGTTGCGGCCCAGGCCGGTGTCGGCCTTGAGCTGCACCCTGGCCGTCCGGCCGGCCGCGCGGGCGGCCTCGGCGGCCGCGTCCAACGCCCACCGGGCGCTCACCGAGACATCGATATCGGCCTCGACCGCCTGCCGCCAGGGCCCGCCGGGCGTCCACAGCCAGCACAGCACCCGGCCCCGGTCGCCGGCCGCGCGCAGCGCCAGCGCCTCGGCCGGCGTGGCCGTGCCCAGCCAGCCGGCGCCGGCGGCGCGGGCCGCGCGGGCGCACGGCAGCATGCCGTGGCCGTAGCCGTCGGCCTTGACCACGGCCATCAGCTCGGCGCCGCCGGTCAGCCGGCCGCGCAGCGCGCGCACGTTGGCGCGCAGGGCGGCCAGGTCGATATCGGCGCGCAGCGCCTGGCTCTCCGACAATCCCGCCGCCGGTGGTTCCGGGGGGTGTTCTGGGGGTGAATGGACGTTCATCGCCCACCAGTGTCGCAGGAGCCCGCCGGACGGAAGGACAGGTCCGACGGGTGCGGGGGCCGTGCCGGCGCCGGGCGCGCGGGCCAGACTGGATCCCATGAGGACTGCTTACCGAGCGCAGACCGTGCGCGACGCCGAACAAGCCCTGCTGGCACGGCTCCCCGACGGCACGTTGATGAACCGCGCCGCGGCCGGCCTGGCGGCCGTCTGCGCCGGGGCGCTCACGTCCGGCACGTCCGGTGGACGGCGCGGCGGGGCCCGGGTGGTGCTGCTGGTCGGCAGCGGCGACAACGGGGGCGACGCGCTGTTCGCCGGCGCCCGGCTGGCCCGCCGGGGCATCGGCGTGACGGCGCTGCTGCTGACCCCCGACCGGGCGCACCGGCGCGGGTTGGCCGCGCTGCGCGCCGCCGGCGGGCGGAGCCTCGCGGTCGCGGACACGGCGGAACGGGAGCTGACCGCGCTGCTGGGGCGGGCCTCGCTGGTGGTCGACGGGATCGTCGGCATCGGCGGCCGGGGCGGACTGCGGCCGGCCGCCGCCGAGTTGGTGGCGCTGGTCGAGCGGAGCGGGACGCCGGTAATCGCCGTCGACCTGCCCAGCGGCGTCGACGCCGACACCGGCGAGGTGACGGGCCCCGCCGTGCGCGCCACCGTCACCGTCACCTTCGGCACCCACAAGCCGGGCCTGCTGATCGACCCGGCGCGGAGCCACGCCGGCGAGGTGCGGCTGGTCGACATCGGCCTCGGGCCGCTGCTGCCGGCCGAGCCCGAGGTGGCGGCGCTGACCCCGGCGGAGGTCGGCGCGCTGCTGCCGCGCCCGACGGCGGAGAGCGACAAGTACCGGCGCGGCGTGCTCGGCGTGGCCGCCGGCTCCGCCCGCTACCCGGGCGCCGCGGTGCTCACCGTGGGCGGCGCGCTGCACGGCGGCGTCGGCGCGGTGCGGTACACGGGCCCGGCCCGCGACGCGGTGATCGCCCGCTATCCGGAGGCACTGGTCAGCTCCGGCACCCCGGCCGAGGCGGGCCGGGTGCAGGCGTGGACGGTGGGCCCCGGTCTCGGCGACCACCCCGAAGCGGCACGGGTGCTGGACGAGGCGCTGGCCGCCGATGTGCCGCTGCTGCTCGACGCGGACGGGCTACGCGGACTTGACCCGGCCAGGGTCCGCGCCCGCTCGGCGCCGACCCTGCTCACCCCGCACGCGGGCGAGGCGGCGGCCCTGCTGGGCCACGACCGGGCCCGGGTGGAGGCGCAACGGTTGGCGTCCGTACGGGAGTTGGCGGAACGTTTCGGGGCGACCGCGCTGCTGAAGGGCTCCACCACGGTGATCGCCGACCCGGCGGGCGGCCCGGTGCTGGTCAACGACACCGGCACCCCGTGGCTGGCGACCGCCGGCAGCGGCGACGTCCTCTCCGGCCTGGCCGGCGCCCTCCTCGCGGCCGGCCTCCCGGCCCACCACGCGGCAGCCGTAGCCGCCCACCTCCACGGCCACGCCGCCCACCTCACCCCCCTCCCCCCCACCGCCTCCACCCTCACCCAATCCCTCCCCACCGTCTGGCAAGAACTCCTCCCCCCGACCCCCTGACAACGCACCACCACGCGGAGCGCTAGCCACGCGCCGCGCTCGCCACGCGGGCCAGGCAGGGGGCAGGGGCGCGCTCTCCGCGCGGGCCGGCGCGGTGAGGCCACGCCGTGGCGGGCCGGCGGCGGGGGGCCGGCCACCGGGCCGGGGACCACAGCCACAACCCGCCGCGCGGGCCGGCACCGTGGCCGCGCCGCGCACTCGCTGCACATGCCCGGCGGCGGCGCAGCCGCTCCGGGCGGGCGCAACACCGACCGCCGAACGCCCCAGGCCGGCAGCGGACCTGCCACCCCCACCGGACAGCGGCAACACGCGACGCACTCGCCACGGGAGCCACCGCACGAAGCACACGACGTCCGGGCCCGGCCACATCCGCCGCCGCCCGGTCCAGCGGCAAAGCCGCCGCGCGCCGCGCCGCGCGGACCCGCCAGCCGCTCGCGAGGGTGGGCGGGTGGGCGGGGCCGCGCGGCTAGGCCGCTTGGCCCTCCGCGATGACCACCGCGGAGGCGACGCCCGCGTCGTGGCTCAGGGAGATGTGCCAGCCGGTGACACCGAGGGCCGCCGCGCGGGCCGCGACCGTGCCGCGTACTTCGAGTCGGGGGCGGCCGGACTCCGTCTGGATCACCTCGGCGTCCGTCCAGCGCATTCCGCCCGGCGCGCCCAGCGCCTTGGCCAGGGCTTCCTTCGCGGCGAACCTGGCCGCCAGCGAGGCGACGCCGCGCCGTTCGCCGCTGGGCAGCCACAGCTCCGCCTCGACGAAGAGCCGGCGCGCCAACTCGGGTGTCCGTTCCAGGGATCGGCCGAACCGTTCGATCTCGGCCACGTCGATGCCCACGCCCACGATCATGCGTGCAGCACGCCCCCCTCGGCGTCGGTGATCTCGCATCTGACCTCGTCCCACTCCCGGCGCAGCAGCACGATCTGCTCGCCCGGCGTGCCGGCGAGCGACAGCACCTCCCCCGGCGGTCGGGCGCCGAGCGCCGCCTCGTCCGTGGCGACCAGCGCCTCGCCGACGCCGAGGCCGACCGTCAGCGGCAGCCCGCGGCGGGCCGCGACCAGGGTGTCGGGGGCGTCCGCGTGCAGGGCCAGCAGCGCGAAGTCGCCGCGCAGCGCGCGGCAGACCTGGCGCATCGCCTCGGCCGGTTCGGCCGCCGAGGAGAACGCCTCGGCGAAGAGCCGCGCCACCGCCTCGCCGGGGGCGCGGCCGTCGGCCGTCGGCTCGCCGGCCAGCGCCACGGCGACCCGGCCCGCGTCGTCCAGCCGGGGGCGGCCGGCGAGGCCGAGGCCGCAGCCGCCGCTCGGCGGCGGGCGCAGCCGCAGCGCCTCGCTCAGGGCGGCCAGCGGCCCGTCGGCCGCGCAGGTCGCCAGGCCACCGCCGTCGGCCAGCACGGCGACGCCCCAGGCGTCGCGTTCCGGCCCGTCCGGCCGGCCGAGATCGGCCAGTTGGGAGAGCACCACATCGAGGGCCGACCGCACACCCGTGTATCCGACGATCCCGCACATGTCGGCAGCGTATCGGGGGCGCCGTGAGCCCCGTGGCGGCGGACGGAACAATGGGCGGGTGGCCATCTCACCGTCGTCCAGGCGCCCCGCGCGCCCGACCCCCTATGTCGACCTGTCCCGCGCCGCGTGGAGCCGTCCACCGGACGGCGAGGCGTCGCCGCTCAGCGCCGAGCAGGTGGAGCGGCTGCGCGGGCTCGGCGATGTGATCGGCCTGGCGGAGGTCAGGGAGGTCTATCTGCCGCTGGCCGAGCTGCTGCGGCTGCATATCGACGCGGCCCGGCAGCTGCGCGGCCGGGTGGGCGCCTTTCTCGGCGGCCCGCAGCCGGCCACCCCGTTCGTGGTGGGCATCGCCGGCAGCGTGGCGGTCGGCAAGTCCACGGTGGCCAGGCTGCTGCGCGCGCTGCTGGCGCAGGGCCCGGAGGAGTACCGGGTCGCGCTGGTGCCGACCGACGGGTTCCTGCTGCCCAACGCCGAGTTGGAGCGGCGTGGACTGCTGCGCCGCAAGGGGTTCCCCGAGTCCTACGACCGGCGGGCGCTGACCCGGTTCGTGGCCGAGGTGAAGTCGGGGCGCGCCGAGGTGCGCGCCCCGGTGTACTCGCATCTGGTGTACGACATCGTGCCGGGTGAACGGGAGATCGTGCGGGCGCCCGACATCCTGATCCTGGAGGGGCTCAACGTGCTCCAGCCGGCGCCGCCCGGACGGATCGGCGTCGCCGACTACTTCGATTTCTCGGTGTATGTGGACGCCGGCACCACGGACATCGAGAGCTGGTATCTCCAGCGTTTTCTCGCGCTGCGCGCCACCGCTTTCCGCGATCCGCGTTCCTATTTCCGAAAGTACGCGGAAATCTCCGAGGAAAAGGCGTTGGACTTCGCGAAGGACACCTGGCGGGAGGTCAACGGGCCGAATCTGGTGGACAATATCGCGCCCACCAGGGGCCGCGCCTCGCTGGTGCTCCGCAAGGGGCCCGACCACTCGGTGCAGGGCCTGCGGCTGCGCAAGCTCTGAGGCCAGGACCGGAGAAGAGCCGCGCCGGTCAGCCCAGCGCCGACTTGACGACGTCGGCCAGCCCGGCGGCGACCGCCCGCGCCTGCGCCGCGTCCGCCGCCTCCACCATGACCCGGACCAGCGGCTCGGTGCCCGAGGGCCGCAGCAGCACCCGGCCCGTCTCGCCGAGCTGCCGCTCGGCCTCGGCGACCGCCTCGGCCAGCTCGCGGCTCTCCGCGACCCGGCCGCGGTCCACGTCCCGCACGTTGATCAGCACCTGCGGCAGCCGTTCCATCACGCCGGCCAGCTCCGCCAGCGGGCGGCGGGTGGCGGCGGCCCTGGCGGCCAGCAGCAGCCCGGTGAGGGTGCCGTCGCCCGTGGTCGCGTGGTCCAGCACGATCACATGGCCGGACTGTTCGCCGCCCAGCGAGTAGCCGCCGCGCTTCATCTCCTCCAGCACATAACGGTCGCCGACGGCCGTCTGCTTGAGGTCGATGCCCTCGCGGTCCATGGCCAGGGTGAAGCCCAGGTTGGACATCACGGTGGCGACGACGGTGTTGTGCCGCAGCGTGCCGGCCTCCCGCATCGCCAGGCCAAGCACGGCCAGGATCTGGTCCCCGTCGACCTCGGCGCCGGCGCCGTCGACGGCCAGGCAACGGTCCGCGTCGCCGTCCACCGCGATGCCCAGATCGGCGCTGTGGCTCAGCACGGCGTCCCGCAGATGCTCGAGATGGGTGGAGCCGCAGCCGTCGTTGATGTTGAGCCCGTCGGGCTTGGCGCCGATGCTGATCACATCGGCGCCGGCGCGGGCGAACGCCTCGGGCGCCACCCGGGAGGCGGCGCCGTGGGCGGTGTCGATGACCACCTTGAGGCCGTCGATCCGGTTGGGCAGCACGCCCACCAGATGCGACACATAGCCGTCGAAGCCCTCGGTGTACTCGGTGACGCGGCCGACGCCGGCGCCCACCGGGCGGTCCCAGGACTGGCCGGCCGCGTGCTCCCGGTAGCAGGTCTCGATCCGGTCCTCAAGATCGTCGGCCAGCTTGTGGCCGCCCCTGGCGAAGAACTTGATGCCGTTGTCCGGCATCGGGTTGTGGCTCGCGGAGAGCATCACACCGAAGTTGGCGCCCAGCGCGCCCGTCAGATAGGCCACCGCCGGCGTGGGCAGCACGCCGACCCGCAGCACGTCGACGCCGGCGGAGGCGAGACCGGCGACCACGGCCGCCTCCAGGAACTCGCCCGAGGCGCGTGGGTCGCGGCCCACCACCGCGGTCGGTCGACGGCCGTCGGGACTCTTCGATCCGGTCAGCACCTGGGCCGCCGCGACCGACAGGCCGAGCGCCAGCTCAGCCGTCAGATCCTCGTTGGCGACACCGCGTACACCGTCCGTACCGAAGAGTCGTCCCACTGTTCTTTCCTCCGAGTTCACCCACGCGGCCCGTGACCGTTATTCCTGTCGACCCTATAAAAGGGGGCGCCCCGGCAGCACGGAAGTGCTGCCGGGGCGTCTGCAAAATCCTGCCAGCGATTACCGCTTGCTGTACTGGGTCCCCTTACGGGCCTTCTTCAGACCGGCCTTCTTCCGCTCCACCGCACGGGCGTCACGGGTCAGGAATCCGGCCTTCTTCAGCGCACCGCGGTTGTTCTCCACGTCCGCCTCGTTCAGCGCACGGGCCACGCCGAGACGCAGCGCGCCGGCCTGTCCGGAGATGCCGCCGCCGGCGATGCGGGCGACCACGTCATAGCGCTCGTCGAGCTCCAGCACCTTGAACGGCTCGTTCACGGACTGCTGGTGCACCTTGTTGGGGAAGTACCCCTCCAGCGTGCGGCCGTTGATGCGCCACTTGCCGGAGCCGGGGATGATCCGGACCCGGGCGATGGCGTTCTTGCGGCGGCCGGTCCCGGCGCCGGGGAGCGGGTCACCGAAGCGGGCGTTCAGCTGCTCGCCGGAGGCGGCGAACTCCTCACCCGTGCTCTCGGTGGTGTACTCCTCGACCTCGGGGACCTCGGCGTCCAGGTTCTCGGGGGTGGTCTCGGCCACGATTCTCCTCAGATTCTCTTCGCTTGGGGCTGTGGCCGGACTACTGCGCGACCTGGGTGATCTCGAACGGCACGGGGCGCTGGGCCGCGTGCGGGTGGTCGGGCCCTGCGTAGACCTTCAGCTTCGAGAGCATCTGACGGCCCAGGGTGTTCTTGGGGAGCATCCCCTTGACGGCCTTCTCCACCGCGCGCTCCGGGTTCTGCTCCAGCAGGTCCCCGTAGCGCACCGAGCGGAGACCGCCCGGGTAGCCGGAGTGGCGGTAGGCGAGCTTCTGGGTCCGCTTGTTGCCGGACAGGTGCACCTTGTCGGCGTTGACGATGATGACGAAGTCACCGGTGTCAACGTGCGGCGCGTACACCGGCTTGTGCTTGCCCCGCAGAAGGGTGGCGGCCTGGGAGGCCAGTCGGCCCAGGACGACATCGGCAGCGTCAATGACGTGCCACTGACGCTGGACGTCGCCTGGCTTGGGGCTGTACGTACGCACGGGTCGTAGCCTTCGCTTTTCAGTGAGTGGTTCCTGACAAGGCCACCCGGCGAGCGGACAGGATTGGTCGTTCTCCGGTGACGCAACCGGGTACTGAACCCCTGGCAACCATCCTGGTGGACCGGCGCTGGGCCCCTCACGTGAGATAGAGCAAGCCAAACGCATTATCGACCAGGCAGAATACCGCGCTCCCGCCGGACGGGTCAAAACGAGCCCCGGGGGCCCCGGGGGAACCGGGCTCAGCGCGCCCGCCGCACCCGGCGTTCGTCCCAGACCGGCTCGGCCGTCTCCCGCACCCGGCCGTCCGACCCGAAGACCAGGAACCGGTCGAAGGAACGGGCGAACCAGCGGTCGTGGGTCACCGCGAGCACCGTCCCGTCGAACGCCTCCAGACCGTCCTGGAGTGCCTGCGCGCTCTCCAGGTCCAGGTTGTCCGTCGGCTCGTCCAACAGCAGCGCGGTGACCCCGCACAGCTCCAGCAGCAGGATCTGGAAGCGCGCCTGCTGGCCGCCGGAGAGCCGGTCGAAGCGCTGCTCGGCCTGCCGGTCCAGCTCGTAGCGGCGCAGCGCCGAGGTGGCCGCGCCCCGGTCCCTGGCGTGTTCCTTCCAGAGGATGTCGAGCAGCGTCCGGCCCATCAGCTCGGGATGCGCGTGGGTCTGCGCGAAATGCCCCGGCACCACCCGGGCGCCCAGCTTCCAGGCGCCGGTGTGCGCCACCGACTCGCCGGCCAGCAGCCGCAGGAAGTGCGATTTGCCCGAGCCGTTGGAGCCCAGCACCGCGACCCGCTCGCCGTAGAAGACCTCCAGGTCGAACGGCCGCATGAGCCCGGTCAGCTCCAGCCCCTCGCAGGTGACCGCGCGCACCCCGGTGCGGCCGCCGCGCAGCCGCATCGTGATCTCCTGCTTGCGCGGCGGCTCCTGCGGCGGCCCGGCCTCCTCGAACTTCCGCAGCCTGGTCTGTGCCGCCTTGTACCGCGAGGCCATGTCGTCGCTGCGCGAGGCGTACTGCCGCATGTCGACGACCAGCTTCTTCAGCCGCGCGTGCTGTTCGTCCCAGCGCCGCCGCAGCTCCTCGAACCGCTCGAAGCGCCGCTCCCGCGCCTCGGGGTAGGTGTCGAACCCGCCGCCGTGCACCCATACGTCGGAGCCGGCCGGTCCCGGCTCCACGCTGACGATCCGGTTGGCGGCCCGGGCCAGCAACTCCCGGTCGTGGCTGACGAAGAGCACCGTCTTCGCCGTCTCCGCCAGCCGCTCCTCCAGCCACCGCTTGCCCGGCACGTCCAGATAGTTGTCGGGCTCGTCGAGCAGCAGCACCTGATCGGTGCCGCGCAACAGCGCCTCCAGCACCAGCCGCTTCTGCTCACCGCCCGACAGCGTGCGCACCTCGCGCCATCTGGCCTGCTCGAACGGGACGCCGATGGCCGCCGTGGTGCAGATGTCCCAGAGCGTCTCCGCCTCGTAGCCGCGCGCCTCGCCCCAGTCGGACAGCGCCTGGGCATAGGCGAGTTGGGCCGGCTCGTCGTCGTTCTCCATCATCGCCAGCTCGGCGGCGTCCAGCGCCTCGGCCGCCTCCCGCAGCCGGCGTTCCGCGACCGAGACCAGCAGGTCCCGCACGGTGCGCTCGTCCCGGACGCTGCCCACGAACTGCGGCATCACGCCGAGGCCGCCGCTGACCGTCAACGTGCCCCCGTGCGGCGTCAACTCGCCGGCGGCCAGCCGCAGCAGCGTCGTCTTGCCCGCGCCGTTGGCCCCGACCAGCGCGGCGATCTCGCCCTCGCCGACCCGGAACGACACGTCCGCCAGCAGCGTCCTGCCGTCCGGTAGGTGGTACTCGACGTGTGCCGCCTCGATATGCCCCATCCGGCGAAGTCTGCCGGGCGCGGTCGACGGGCGCCAACCGGATTTGGCACGGCTTCTCCCGCCCCGGCCGGTTCCGCCGGGACCGGGCGGTGCACACCGCCACGACCGCATTAAGATGCCGCCCATGAGCCAAGGGCAGGGGGGACCCCAGTGGGTCCCCGGGGGAGACGCGCGGCCGGACTGGAACGCGCTGGCCGCCGACGCGGACCGCAAGAAGTCCCGTAAGCGCTGGACCATCATCGGCACCTGCGTGGGCGCGGCGGCCGCGATCGGCATCGCGGTGGCCCTCGCCATCGTCAGCCAGGGCGACGACAAGGGCGGCGACAGCGCCGGGCCGACCGCCACCCTGCCGGAGGCCACCGGTTCGGACGACGCCGAGCCGACGTTCGGCGAGACCACCCTGCCGCCCATCCCCTCGGCCAGGGAGTTCATCAGCGACGCCGACAAGGACATCGCGCCGTTCGACGTCGCCGGCTTCTACGGCGAGGAGCCGCTGGAGGCCGGCGACCGTTCCTACGCCCTGGTCGCCAGCGACGCCGGCGAGGACTGCGCCGCCCTGGTCACCGGCGATCTGGGCGGCCAGCTCACCGAGCAGGGCTGTGTCGCCCTGCTCCGCGCCACCTTTGTCGGCGGCGGCGTGGGCGTCACCGTCGGGGTGGCGCAACTGCCGTCCGAGGAAGCGGCGTTGGCGGTGCACGGCGCCGATGTCTCCGGCACGTTGCAGGTGCTGCCCGGCGGCGACGCCGGCGCCCTCTGCGACCGGGGCGGCTGCCGCACCACCCGCAACCAGGTCGGCCGCTATGTCTACTTCGCCATCGCCGGCAACGCCGACGGCTCCCCCGACAGCGGCGACGGCACCCCCGCCCAGCAGGCCGCGCGGGACGGCAACGACCACGCCTTCGCGCGGATCATCAAGCGCGGCGAGGTCCAGGCGTCCGCCTCGGCCAGCGCCCTGGTGGAGGAGCGGCAGCGCAACCGGGAGAACGGCGGCGAGGACCAGAACGAGGACGCAGCCGCAGACGCAGGGGCGGACGGCTGACGCCGGGCAGCGGCCGTCAGCCCCGCTCCCCCAGGGTGCGCAGCGTCCGGGCCTCCCGGTTCCGGTCGGCCAGCAGATCGTCCGCCGGGTAGGCCACCTCCTCCAGCGTCAGCCCGTGCGGGCGCACCACATGCACCGCCGAATCGCGCACCCCGCCGGTCAGCACCCGCGCCGGCCAGTCGGGCGGCCGGTGTCCGTCGCCGACGAAGAGCAGCGCGCCCACCAGCGCCCGCACCATGTTGTGGCAGAACGCGTCGGCCCGCACGGTGCCCTCGACCACCCCGTCAGGATCCCGCCGCCACTCAAGCGTCAGCAGCCGACGGATGGTGGTGGCGCCCTCCCGGCGCTTGCAGTACGCCGCGAAATCGTGCTCGCCCAGCAGCAGCCGGGACGCCTCGTTCATCGCGTCGACGTCCAACGGCCAGTTGTGCCAGAGCACATGGCCGCGCCGCAACGGGTCGACGCCGCCCGGATGGTCGCTCACCCGGTAGGCGTAGCGCCGCCACAGCGCGGAGAACCGCGCGTCGAAGTGCGCCGGCGCCTCCGTGACCCGCCACACCCGCACATCGTGCGGCAGCCGCCCGGCCAACCTGCGGAGCAACCGCTCCCGTTGCTCGGCCCACACCTCGACCGGCAGATCCACATGGGCCACCTGCCCCCGCGCGTGCACCCCGGCGTCCGTCCGGCCGGCCACCGTCAGCTCGGGCGCGGTCTCCGCCCGGGTGACCACCCGCAGCGCGTCCTCCAGCTCCTGTTGCACGGTGCGGCGGCCCCGCTGCCGCGCCCAACCGGAGAACTCCCGCCCGTCATACGCCAGATCGAGCCGCACCCGCACCGACTCGGGCCGCGCTTCCTCGTCCACGCCGTTCCTTTCACGCGTCGCGCCCACGGACAAGGGCCCGCCCCCTCGCGGGGGCGGGCCCGTCACACACACCGGGGGAAGGGGGACGTCAGTCCTCCTTCTTCTCCTCGGCCTGCTCGTCCTTGGCCTCGGTGCTCTCGGCCGGCTTCTCGGCGGCCTGCTGCTCCTTGACGGCGCGCTTGGTGGCGCCCTCGGCCTCGTTCACCGCGGTCTGCTGCACGGTCAGCGCCTCGACCAGCTCGATCACGGCCATCGGGGCGTTGTCGCCACGACGGGGACCGATCTTGGTGATCCGGGTGTAACCGCCGGGGCGGTTCTCGTACCGGGGGCCGATCTCGGTGAAGAGGGTGTGCACCACGCTCTTGTCCCGGATGGTCTGCATCACCTGGCGACGGTTGTGCAGATCGCCCTTCTTGGCCTTGGTGATCAGCCGCTCCGCGACCGGACGCAGCCGGCGGGCCTTGGCCACCGTGGTGGTGATCCGGCCGTGCTCGAACAGCGCGGTGGCGAGGTTCGCGACCATCAGGCGCTCGTGGGCGGGGCTACCGCCGAGCCTGCGGCCCTTCGTGGGCGTCGGCATCTTTCTCTCCTGTCATTCTGCACCGGCCGTATCAGGTACCGGTGTCAGCCGTCCGGGACGGACGTCCCGGAAGTGTTCGCGCCAGCGACTCAGTACTGCTCGGTCTCGGCGAAGCCGGTGTCGCCCTCGTCCTCCGCGCCGAACGCGTCGGCGGCGGTGGTCGGGTCGAATCCGGGCGGGCTGTCCTTGAGGGCCAGACCCATGCCGGCCAGCTTGGCCTTGACCTCGTCGATCGACTTGGCGCCGAAGTTGCGGATGTCCAGCAGATCCGCCTCGGACCTGGCCACCAGCTCGCCCACCGAGTGGATGCCCTCGCGCTTGAGGCAGTTGTAGGAGCGGACGGTCAGCTCCAACTCCTCGATCGGCAGCGCCAGATCGGCCGCCAGCGCGGCATCCGTCGGGGACGGGCCCATGTCGATGCCCTCGGCGTCGACGTTCAGCTCACGCGCCAGGCCGAACAGCTCGACCAGGGTCTTGCCGGCCGAGGCCATGGCGTCCCTGGGGCGCATGGCCTCCTTGGTCTCGACGTCGACGATCAGCTTGTCGAAGTCGGTGCGCTGCTCGACACGGGTCGCCTCGACCTTGTACGTGACCTTCAGCACCGGGCTGTAGATGGAGTCCACCGGCACCCGGCCGATCTCCTGGCCGGCCGCCTTGTTCTGCACCGCGGAGACATAGCCACGACCGCGCTCGACGGTCAGCTCCATCTCCAGCTTGCCCTTGTTGTTCAGGGTGGCCAGCACCAGGTCGGGGTTGTGCACCTCGACACCGGCGGGCGGCGCGATGTCGGCGGCGGTCACCAGGCCGGGGCCCTGCTTGCGCAGGTACATCACCACGGGCTCGTCGTGCTCCGAGGAGACGACCAGCTGCTTGATGTTGAGGATCATGTCCGTGACGTCCTCCTTGACGCCCGGCACGGTGGTGAACTCGTGCAGCACCCCGTCGATCCGGATGCTGGTGACGGCGGCACCGGGGATCGAGGAGAGCAGCGTGCGCCGCAGGGAGTTGCCGAGGGTGTAGCCGAAGCCCGGCTCCAGCGGCTCGATGACGAACCGGGAACGGAACTCGTCCACGACCTCTTCGGTCAGGGAAGGACGCTGAGCGATCAGCATGAGATGAACTCCAGTCTTCGGCACCCGCTATTTGATGCCGAACCAGATGGATACGTGCTGTGCGGTGGTTCCAGGGTACGGGCGCCGCCGGGTGAGCCGAGTCACCCGGCGGGCGCACCGCGCGGAACCGCTACTTCGAGTACAGCTCGACGATCAACTGCTCCTGCACCTGGGTGTCGATCACCTGGCGCTCGGGCAGCGCGTGGACCAGGATCCGCAGCCCGGAGGGCACGATCTCCAGCCACGCCGGCACGGTCCGCTCGCCCGCCTCCGCCTGCGCCACCTGGAACGGCGTCAGCGGACGGGACGACTCCCGCACCTCGACGATGTCGGACGGCGAGACCCGGGCGGACGGGATGTCGGTCTTCCTGCCGTTGAGCAGGATGTGCCCGTGCCGGACCAACTGGCGAGCGTGGTCACGGGACTTGGCGAAGCCCGCCCGGTACACCACGTTGTCGAGCCGGGACTCCAGAATGCGGAGCAGGTTCTCACCCGTCTTGCCCGACTGCCGGTTGGCCTCGCCGTAATAGCCCCGGAACTGCTTCTCCAGGATCCCGTAGATGCGCGCGCACTTCTGCTTCTCGCGCATCTGCAGGAGGTACTCGCTGTCCTTGGTGCGCCCGCGTCCGTGCTCACCCGGGGGGTAAGGACGGATCTCGATCGGGCACTTCGCGCTATCGCACTTGGCTCCCTTGAGGAAGAGCTTCTGCTTCTCCCGACGGCAACGCTTGCAGTCGGCCCCGGTGTATCGCGCCATTGTTCTCTTGTTTCTCCTACTTCGACTCGCGATCCGAACGGATCAGACGCGGCGGCGCTTCGGCGGGCGGCAACCGTTGTGCGGCGTGGGCGTCACGTCCTGGATCGAGCCGACCTCAAGGCCGGTGGCCTGGAGGGAACGGATCGCGGTCTCCCGGCCGGAACCGGGGCCCTTCACGAACACGTCCACCTTGCGCATGCCGTGCTCCTGCGCGCGCCGAGCGGCGTTCTCCGCGGCCATCTGGGCGGCGAACGGCGTGGACTTGCGCGAGCCCTTGAAGCCGACATGGCCGGCGGAGGCCCAGGAGATCACGTTGCCGGTGGGGTCGGTGATCGAGACGATGGTGTTGTTGAACGTGCTCTTGATGTGGGCGTGCCCGTGAGCGACGTTCTTCTTTTCCTTCCGGCGCACCTTCTTGGCGCCGGCCGTACGGCCCTTTGGAGGCATGTAGCTCTCTCACTCCCGTGGAGGTGGTCGGTCCTGCTGGAACGGACCGGTGGTCAACGTCCTAGCGGACTACTTCTTGCCCGGCTTCTTCTTGCCGGCGATCGCGCGACGCGGACCCTTGCGGGTACGCGCGTTGGTCTTGGTCCGCTGACCGTGCACCGGCAGACCGCGACGGTGCCGCAGACCCTCGTAGCACTGGATCTCGACCTTGCGACGGATGTCGGCCTGGATCTCCCGACGGAGGTCACCCTCGGTCCTGATGTTGTTGTCCACGTAGTCGCGGATCTTGACGAGGTCCTCCTCGGCCAGATCGCGAACGCGGGTGTCCGGGTTGACCCCGGTGCTGGCCAGGGTCTCCTTGGAGAGGGTGCGCCCAATGCCGAAGACATAGGTGAGGGCGACCTCGATGCGCTTTTCGCGCGGGAGGTCAACGCCGGCGAGGCGTGCCATGTATTGGCTCCTGTGGATATTCGGAGGTCTGCCGCAGCACCGTTCCCGTAAGACTCTTGAGCATTACGAGCCGGGTCCCCGGCCTCCGACCGGGGGTGTCGTCCCCGCGCCGAGCGAGGGGTCGGGTGTCTGCGTATCTACTTGTTGTCGCTGTCGTCGCGGCGAAGAGTGCTGCGGGTCGTGCGGTGCGTCAGCCCTGGCGCTGCTTGTGGCGCAGGTTCTCGCAGATGACCATGACGCGCCCGTGGCGGCGGATCACCTTGCACTTGTCGCAGATCTTCTTGACGCTCGGCCTGACCTTCATGGCGTGAGGCTCTCCGGGTCTCGATCTGTGGGTTCTACTTGTAGCGGTAGACGATCCGCCCGCGCGTCAGGTCGTAGGGAGACAGCTCCACCACGACCCGGTCGTCGGGAAGGATACGGATGTAGTGCATCCGCATCTTGCCGCTGATGTGCGCGAGGACCTGGTGCCCGTTCTGCAACTCCACCTTGAACATGGCGTTCGGGAGAGACTCGACGACCGTGCCCTCGATCTCGATGGCCCCTTGTTTTTTGGCCATACTTGAGCGCTTCACCTTCCGGGATCGGCTACCTGGATGGCCCTGGGCAGACGGGTGCACCAGGACCGACGAATCAGTCTACGACAGCGCACCCGAAAAGACGAATCAGTGATCCATTCCCCAGGTTGGAGATCATCATGCCAGGGGATCGGGAGCGGTCGTCACGCCGAGCGCGGCCAGCCGGGCCCTGCCACCGTCCACGGCGGTCAGCACCAGCGGCCCTTCCTCGGTGACCGCCACCGAGTGCTCCCAGTGCGAGGCCCAGGTGCCGTCGTTGCTCTTGACCGTCCAGTCGTCGGACAGCACATGGGTCTTGGGGGTGCCGAGCGTGAGCATCGGCTCGATCGCCAGGCAGACGCCGGGCACCAGCTTGAGGCCCTTGCCGCGCCGCCGGTCGACGTAGTTCAGCACATGCGGGTCCATGTGCATCTCGCTGCCGATGCCGTGCCCGCCGTACCCCTCGACGATGCCGTACTTGCCGGACGGGGGCAGCGGCTGGCGGCGCACATAGGTCTCGATCGCCCGGGACACGTCCACCAGGCGGTTGCCCTTGCGCACGGCCGCGATGCCGGCCCAGAGCGACTCCTCGGTGACCCGGTTCAGCTCGGCCAGCTGGGCCGGCCGGCCGCCCTCGGGCTCGCCGCCGACAAAGACCGTCAGCGCGGCGTCCGCGTGCCAGCCGTCGACGATCGCGCCGGCGTCGATGGAGAGCAGGTCCCCGTCCTTGAGGACGGTGGCCTCGTCCGGGATGCCGTGCACCACCACATCGTTCACCGAGGTGCAGATGTTGCCCGGGAAGCCGCCGTAGCCCAGGAAGTTGGGCTTGGCGCCGCGCTCGACGAGCACCTGGGCGGCGATCCGGTCGAGATCCGCGGTGGTCGCCCCCGGCACGGCGGCCTCGGCACACCTGCGGTGTATCTCGGCCACCACCAGACCGGCCGCGCGCATGCGGGCAATCTGTTCCGGGGTCTTGATCTCCACCATCGGATGTTTCCTTTCGGCGCCGGCGGTCGGCCGGCCGTCAGCCGGCCTCGGGCCGGCGGGGCACCAGCGGGCTGCGGCCGGTCAGCCGTTCGTCGGCAGGACCTCAAGGGCCCGCCGCGTCACCTCGGGCACCGGGGCCAGCGCCGAGATGGTGGAGACCAGCCCCTGCTCGCGGTAGTAGTCGATGATCGGCTCGGTCTCCTCGTGGTAGAGGGCCAGCCGCTTGCGCACCGTGTCCGCCTGGTCGTCGTCCCGCTGGTACAGCTCGCCGCCGCAGACGTCGCAGACGCCCTCCTGGCGCGGCGGGTTGTTCACCACATGGAAGACATGCGCGCTGTCCTTGCGGCACATCCGGCGGCCGGCGATGCGCTTGACCACCTCGTCCTCGGGGACCTCCAGGTCCAGCACCGCGTCGAGCCTGAGCCCCGCCTCGGCGAGCGAGGCGTCGAGCGACTTGGCCTGCCCGATGTTCCTCGGGAACCCGTCGAGCAGGAAGCCGTCCGCGGCGTCCGGCTGGGCCATCCGGTCGGCCGCCATCGCGACGGTGAGATCGTCCGGTACGAGCCCACCCTCGCGCATGATCGACTCGACCTGGCGCCCCAGCTCCGTGCCCTCGCTGATGTTGGCCCGAAACAGATTGCCGGTGGAGATGTGCGGGACACCGAGCTGCTCGGCGAGCAGCGCCGCCTGTGTGCCCTTGCCCGCACCCGGCGGTCCGACGAGGACGATGCGCATCAGCGGAGGAACCCTTCGTAATTTCGCTGGTGGAGCTGGCTCTCGATCTGCCGCACCGTTTCCAGGCCGACGCCCACGATGATCAGGATCGACGTGCCACCGAACGGGAAGTCCTGTTGCGCGTTGAACATCACCAGAGCCAGCGTGGGCACCAGGGCGATCAGACCGAGGTACAGCGAGCCGGGCCAGGTGATCCGGTTCAGCACGTAGCTCAGGTATTCGACCGTGGGCCTACCTGCCCGGATACCCGGGATGAAACCACCATACTTCTTCATGTTCTCGGCCACGTCCTCAGGGTTGAACGTGATGGCCACATAGAAGAAGGCGAAGAAGACGATCAGCAGGAAGTACGTGGTGATGTAGTACGGATGGTCGCCCTCGGCGAAGTACCGCTCGACCCAGTCCGTCCAGCCGCCCGAGTCGCTGCCGGCGAACTGCACCAGGAGCTGCGGGATGTACAGCAGCGAGGAGGCGAAGATCACCGGGATCACACCGGCCTGGTTGACCTTGAGCGGGATGTAGGTGGAGGTACCGCCGTAGGAGCGGCGACCGATCATCCGCTTGGCGTACTGCACCGGGATCCGGCGCTGGGCCAGCTCGACGAAGACCACCAGGCCGACCATGGCGAGCCCACAGGCGACCACGGTGCCGAACTCGATCCAGCCGTCGGCCAGGCTGCCCTGCTGCTTGATCTGCCAGAGCGAGGCGGGGAAGCCGGCCGCGATGGAGACGAACATCAGCATGGACATGCCGTTGCCGATGCCGCGGTCGGTGATCAGCTCGCCCATCCACATGATCAGCGCGGTGGCCGAGGTGAAGGCGATCACCATCACCAGCGTGGTGAAGATCGAGTCGTCGGGGATGATCTCGTTGGCCACGGTGCACTGCGGGAAGAGGGTGCCACTGCGGGCGGTCGCCACCAGGCCGGTGGCCTGCAACACCGCGAGCGCGATGGTGAGATAGCGGGTGTACTGGGTGATCTTGGCCTGCCCCGACTGGCCTTCCTTCTTCAGGGCCTCAAGGCGCGGGATGACCACGACCAGCAGCTGGAGGATGATGCTCGCCGTGATGTACGGCATGATCCCCAGCGCGAAGATGGTGAGTTGCAGCAGCGCACCACCGCTGAACATGTTGACCAAACCGAAGAGCCCGGACCCCGCTCCCGCTTCGGCCTCTTTCACACATTGATCGACGTTCTGAAAGCTGACGCCAGGCACGGGTACGTGCTGGCCCAACCGGAACAACACGACGATGCCCAGAGTGAAGAGCAGCTTTTTACGCAGATCAGGCGTTTGAAACGCCCGGGCGAACGCGGTGAGCACGGCTCCTCCTGCACCCCGCGCGTCAGGCGAGGGGTTAGGGTCTTGAACTCCAACGGATATGACAGATCAGGTCTGGCGGCGGCACAACGACCGCCACCTTACCGGCGGATGGGCTCGGCCGGAACGACTGACCGGGGATGCCTGCTCTCAGGCACCCCCGGTCACTCAGTTCACCGGCCGAAGATCCACCGGGTTTCAGGACAACTCGGTCACGGAGCCACCGGCCGCCGTGATCTTCTCCTTGGCAGAACCGGAAACCGCGTCGACCGTCACGGTCAGCGCCACCGAGATCTCGCCGGTGCCGAGCACCTTGACGAGTTCGTTCTTGCGCACGGCGCCCTTGGCCACCAGATCGGCGACGGTCACCTCGCCACCCTCCGGGTAGAGGGCGGCCAGCCGCTCGACGTTCACCACCTGGTAGTTCTTGTGCGCCGGGTTCTTGAAGCCCTTGAGCTTGGGCAGCCGCTGGATCAGCGGCAGTTGCCCGCCCTCGAAGCCGACCCGGACCTGGTACCTGGCCTTGGTGCCCTTGGTACCGCGACCGGCGGTCTTGCCCTTGGACGCCTCACCACGACCCACCCGGATCTTGGCCTTCTTGGCACCGGGAGCGGGACGCAGGTCGTGCAACTTCAGCGGGCCGGACGACTCGTCCGCGCCGGCGTTCCCCTTGGCGAGGTCAGCCACTTCAGTCCACCTCCTCGACCGTCACCAGATGCCGCACGGTCTTGGCCATGCCACGGATCTCCGGCCGGTCTTCCTTGAGCACCACGTCGTTGATCCGCCGCAGCCCGAGCGAGCGCAGCGTCTGCCGGTGGTTCTGCTTGGTCCCGATCCGGGACTTGACCTGGGTGATCTTCAGCTGCGCCATCACGCACCCACCCCGGCACGGGCCCGCAGCAGAGCGGCGGGGGCCACGTCCTCAAGCGGCAGACCACGGCGGGCCGCGATCTCCTCGGGGCGCTGCAGCCCCTTCAGGGCGGCAACCGTGGCGTGCACGATGTTGATCGGGTTCGACGAACCGAGCGACTTGCTCAGCACGTCGTGGATGCCGGCGCACTCCAGCACGGCGCGCACCGGACCACCGGCGATCACACCGGTACCGGGCGAGGCGGGCTTGAGCAGCACCATCCCGGCCGCTTCCTCACCCTTGATCGGGTGCGGAATCGTGCCCTGGATGCGGGGGACCTTGAAGAAGTGCTTCTTCGCGGCCTCCACGCCCTTGGCGATGGCGGCCGGCACCTCCTTGGCCTTGCCGTAGCCGACACCGACGGTGCCGTCACCGTCGCCCACCACGACCAGCGCGGTGAAGCTGAAGCGACGACCACCTTGAACTACCTTGGCGACACGGTTGATCGCGACGACGCGCTCGACGTACGCGGTCTTCTCGGCGGCTGAGCCACCGTCCCGACCCTTACGATCCCGCCGCTCGCCACCGGCGCCGCCACCGCGACGCTGGGGTCCAGCCATTGGAACTACCTTTCTCGAATCTTCAGACGGGACCGGCTCAGAACTTGAGCCCGGCCTCGCGGGCGGCGTCCGCCAACGCGGCGACCCGGCCGGCGTACTTGTTGCCACCGCGGTCGAACACGACGCTCTCCACGCCGGCGGCCTTGGCACGCTCGGCGACCAGGGCGCCGACCTGCTTGGCCTTGTCGCTCTTCGCGCCGTCCACCCCACGGATGGAGACGTCGAGCGAGGAGGCCGAGGCCACCGTGTGCCCCTTGGAGTCGTCCACCACCTGCGCCACCATGTGGCGGTTGGAGCGGGTGACCACCAGACGCGGCCGCTCGGCCGTACCCGAGATCTTCTTCCGGATACGGATGTGACGCCGCTTGTGAGCGGCCCGCTTCCGGGCGTCGCCCTTGGCGATCTTGACACCGTATGCCATGGCTACTTACCAGCCTTTCCGACCTTGCGGCGGATGACTTCGCCCTCGTACTTGACGCCCTTGGCCTTGTACGGGTCGGGCTTCCGCAGCTTGCGGATCTTCGCCGCGACCTCGCCGACCTTCTGCTTGTCGATGCCCTCGACGCTGAACCGCGTCGCGTTCTCGACCTTGAAGACGATGCCTTCCGGCGGCTCCACCAGGATCGGGTGGCTGTAGCCCAGGGAGAACTCCAGGTTGGAGCCCTTGGCCTGGACGCGGTAGCCGACGCCGCTGATTTCGAGCTTCTTGATGTATCCCTGCGTCACACCGGTGATCATGTTGGCCACCAGGGTGCGGGACAGTCCGTGCAGCGCACGGTTGCGGTTCTCGTCGTTGGGCCGGGAGACGACGATCACGCCGTCGTCGCCCTTGGCCACCTCGATGGGCGCGGCGATGGTCTGCGACAGGGTGCCCTTGGGACCCTTCACCGCGACCACGGCGCCATCGATGGTGACGTCCACGCCGGCGGGAACCTGGATGGGCTGCTTGCCAATACGCGACATGTGCTCTCCTCCGTTCCCTTCCGTCACCAGACGTAGGCGAGGACTTCCCCGCCCACGTTCTTCTTCTGAGCTTGCTTGTCGGTCAGCAGACCGTGCGACGTGGAGATGATCGCCACGCCGAGACCGCCGAGCACCCGGGGGAGCGCGGTGGACTTCGCGTAGACCCGCAGGCCCGGCTTCGAGATGCGCTTGATGCCAGCGATCGAACGCTCGCGGTTCGGGCCGTACTTCAGCTCGAGCACGAGGGCCTTGCCCACCTGGGCGTCCTCGGTCTTCCAGCCGGTGATGTAGCCCTCCTGCTGGAGGATCTCCGCGATATGCGTCTTGATCTTGCTGTGCGGCATCACCACGGTGTCGTGGTAAGCCGAGTTCGCGTTACGCAGACGGGTCAGCATGTCTGCGATGGGATCGGTCATGGTCATAGAACGGCCTTGGGCCTCTCTCACCGGGGTTTCCGCAGGCTCCCCCGGGAGGGGGAGCCCGCCGGACCTACGGCGTAGTCGGTCTTACCAGGAACTCTTGGTGACGCCCGGCAGTTCGCCACGGTGTGCCATCTCCCGCAGGCACACGCGGCACAGGCCGAACTTGCGGTACACGGAGTGCGGCCGGCCACAACGCTGGCAGCGGGTGTACCCACGCACCGAGAACTTGGGCTTGCGCTCGGCCTTGGCGATAAGAGCCTTCTTAGCCATAGCTCACGCCTCCTTGTTTCGATACTCAGCCATCGTGCGCGCCTCAGGCTTCCTTGAACGGGAATCCGAGGTGGCGCAGCAGGCTGCGACCCTCGTCATCGGTGTTGGCCGTCGTGACCACGGTGATGTCCATGCCGCGCACCCGGTCGATACGGTCGGGGTCGATCTCATGGAACATGACCTGCTCGGTCAGGCCGAACGTGTAGTTGCCCTTGCCGTCGAACTGCTTGGGCGACAGGCCGCGGAAGTCACGGATCCGGGGCAGCGCCAGCGACAGCAGGCGGTCCAGGAACTCCCACATCCGGTCGCCGCGCAGCGTCACATGGGCGCCGATCGGCTGCCCCTCGCGCAGCTTGAACTGCGCGATGGACTTACGGGCCTTGGTCACGGTCGGCTTCTGGCCGGTGATCGTGGCGAGGTCGCGCACGGCGCCCTCGATCAACTTGGAGTCGCGGGCGGCGTCGCCCACACCCATGTTGACCACGATCTTGGTCAGTCCTGGCACCTGCATGACGTTCGCGTAGGCGAACTCCTCACGCAGCTTGCCGCTGATCTCTTCGCGGTACCGCGTCTTGAGACGCGGCGCGGTCGTGGTGGCAGTGGTCATCAGATGTCCTCACCGGTTCGGCGGGCGACGCGGATCTTGTTGCCGTCCTCGTCGAAGCGGAAGCCGATCCGGGTGGTGACCTTCTTGCCGTCCTTCTCCACCAGCAACTGCACGTTGCTGACGTGGATCGGGGCCTCGGTGGTGATGATGCCACCGGTCTTGGAACCACGCGCGGTCGTACCGGCCTTGGTGTGCTTCTTGACCCGGTTGACACCCTCGACCAGAACGCGGTCCTCGCGGGGGAAGGCCACGATGACCTTGCCCTGCTTGCCCTTGTCCTTGCCGGTGATGACCTGGACCAGGTCGCCCTTCTTGATCTTCATCGGTTACAGCACCTCCGGCGCGAGGGAGATGATCTTCATGAACTTCTTCTCGCGCAGCTCACGGCCCACCGGGCCGAAGATACGGGTGCCCCGCGGGTCGCCGTCGTTCTTGAGAATGACGGCGGCGTTCTCGTCGAACCGGATGTACGAACCGTCCGGGCGGCGGCGCTCCTTGACGGCACGCACGATGACCGCCTTGACGACGTCACCCTTCTTCACGTTGCCACCGGGGATCGCGTCCTTGACGGTGGCGACGATGACGTCACCGATGCCCGCGTAGCGGCGCCCAGATCCGCCGAGCACGCGGATGCAGAGGATCTCCTTCGCACCCGTGTTGTCGGCGACGCGCAGTCGCGACTCCTGCTGGATCATTGGTTACTTCGCCTTCTCCAGAATCTCCACGACGCGCCAGCGCTTGGTCGCGGAAAGCGGACGGGTCTCCATCAGAAGAACGCGGTCGCCAACGCCCGCGGCATTCTGCTCGTCATGCGCCTTGAGCCTGTTGGTACGGCGGATGATCTTCCCGTAGAGGGCGTGCTTGACCCGGTCCTCGACAGCCACGACGACGGTCTTGTCCATCTTGTCGCTGACCACCAGGCCCTCACGGGTCTTCCGCCGGCCGCGCTCGGTCGTCGTCTCAGTCACAGTCTTCTCACTCATCAGGCGTTCTCCACCGCCTCGACAGCCTCAGCCGGCTCCACCGACTCGATACCGAGCTCGCGCTCGCGCATCAGGGTGTAGACCCGGGCGATGTCCTTACGGACGGCCTTCAACCGGCTGTTGTTCTCCAGCTGACCGGTGGCCGCCTGGAAGCGAAGCCTGAACAGCTCCTCCTTCGACTCACGCAGCTTCTCAACCAGCTCCTGGTTGTTCAGCTCGCGCAGCTCGGAGGACTTGGTACCGGCTGCCATCACGCCTCACCTGCCTCGCGCCGGACGATCCGGCACTTCATCGGAAGCTTGTGCGCGGCGCGGGTGAGCGCCTCACGGGCAATCTTCTCGTTCGGGAACGACAGCTCGAACATCACGCGTCCGGGCTTGACGTTGGCCACCCACCACTCCGGCGAACCCTTACCGGAACCCATGCGGGTCTCGGCCGGCTTCTTGGTCAGCGGGCGGTCCGGGTAGATGTTGATCCACACCTTGCCACCACGCTTGATGTGCCGGGTCATCGAGATACGTGCTGCCTCGATCTGCCGGTTGGTGACATAAGCGCCGGTGACGGCCTGGATGCCGTACTCACCGAAGGAGACCTCGGTACCACCCTTGGCCGCCCCGCTGCGCTTGGGGTGGTGCTGCTTGCGGTACTTGACCTTGCGAGGGATCAGCATGGCTCAGCTCTCCCCTCCGGCAGAGCCGGACGATTGGTTGGAGCCGCTGGCGCCCTCGGCGGCCGGAGCTGCCGCAGCTGCTTCGGACTTGGGGGCCTCGGCCGCCGGAGCGCTCTGCTGCTGCGGCCTACGGCCACGGCCACCGCGCTCGCCGCGACCACCACGGGCCGGACGGTCGCCGCCGGGGCCGCCACCGCGCGCGGGACGGTTGCCCGCCCGGGCGGCCGCGTTCTCGGCGCGCACCTCGGCGATGTTCTTCACATCGCCCTTGTAGATCCACACCTTGACGCCGATGCGACCGAAGGTGGTACGGGCCTCGAAGAAGCCGTAGTCCACGTTGGCGCGCAGCGTGTGCAGCGGGACCCGACCCTCGCGGTAGAACTCGGAGCGGGACATCTCGGCCCCACCCAGTCGACCACCGCACTGGATCTTGATGCCCTTGGCACCGGCCTTCATCGTGCTCTGCATCGACTTGCGCATCGCACGACGGAACGAGACCCGGGAGGACAGCTGCTCGGCGACCGCCTGGGCCACCAACTGGGCGTCCAGCTCCGGGTTCTTCACCTCAAGGATGTTGAACTGGATCTGCTTGCCCGTGAGCTTCTCCAGGTTGCCCCGGAGCCGGTCGGCCTCGGCACCCCGGCGACCGATGACGATGCCGGGCCTGGCGGTGTGGACGTCGACGCGGACCCGGTCCCGGGTGCGCTCGATCTCCACCTTGGAGATACCGGCCCGCTCCATGCCCTGGGTGAGCATCTTGCGGATCGCGACATCTTCCTTGACGTAGTCCTTGTAGAGCTTGTCGGCATACCACCGCGACTTGAAGTCGGTCGTGATGCCGAGACGGAACCCGTGCGGGTTTACCTTCTGGCCCATTACCGGGTTCCTTCCTTGCTGCCGAGGACCACGGTGATGTGGCTTGTCCGCTTGCGAATCCGGTACGCGCGTCCCTGCGCGCGCGGCCGGAACCGCTTCAGCGTGGGGCCCTCGTCCACGTACGCCTCTTTGACGTACAACGTTTCGGCGTCCGGGTGGTTGTGGTTGTGCACGGCGTTGGCGATGGCGCTGTCGAGCACCTTGCCGACCGGCACGCTGGCTGCCTGCGGGGTGAAACGCAGGACCGCCTGAGCCTCCGAGGCATCCTTGCCACGGATGAGGTCCACCACACGGCGGGCCTTCATGGGCGTGACGCGGATGTACCGCGCCTGGGCCCTGGCTTCCATGGTCGTCCCTTCGGTGTTTGTCGGGGAGTCGGTCATGATCTGCACACCCCGCTCAGCGACGCCGCGACTTGCGGTCGTCCTTCACGTGACCCCGGAAGGTGCGGGTCGGCGCGAACTCGCCGAGCTTGTGCCCGACCATCGACTCCGTGATGAACACCGGGACGTGCTTGCGGCCGTCGTGCACCGCGATCGTGTGGCCCAGCATCGCCGGGATGATCATCGAGCGACGAGACCAGGTCTTGATGACGTTCTTGGTACCGGCTTCGTTCTGGACGTCCACCTTCTTGATCAGGTGGTCGTCGACGAAGGGTCCCTTCTTGAGACTGCGCGGCATCGACCTGCTCCCTAGCGCTTCTTGTTCGTCTTGCGGCGGCGGACGATGTACTTGTTGCTTGCCTTCTTGGGCGAGCGCGTACGGCCTTCCTTCTTGCCCCAGGGCGAGACCGGGTGGCGACCACCCGAGGTCCGGCCCTCGCCACCGCCGTGCGGGTGGTCGACAGGGTTCATCACGACGCCACGCACGCTCGGCCGAACGCCCTTCCAGCGCATCCGGCCGGCCTTGCCCCAGTTGATGTTGGACTGCTCGGCGTTGCCGACCTCGCCCACCGTGGCGCGGCAGCGCACGTCCACCAGCCGGATCTCGCCCGAGGGCATCCGGAGGTGGGCCATGCGGCCCTCCTTCGCCAGCAGCTGCACCGAGGTGCCGGCGGAGCGGGCGAACTTGGCGCCGCCGCCGGGCTGGAGCTCGATGGCGTGGATCACGGTACCGACCGGGATGTTGCGCAGCGGCAGGTTGTTGCCGGGCTTGATGTCGGCCCCGGCACCGTTCTCCACCCGGTCACCCTGCTTGAGGTGAGCCGGCGCGATGATGTACCGCTTCTCGCCGTCCGCGTAGTGGAGCAGCGCGATGCGCGCGGTGCGGTTGGGGTCGTACTCGATGTGCGCGACCTTGGCCGGCACGCCGTCCTTGTCGTGCCGACGGAAGTCGATGACGCGGTAGGCGCGCTTGTGGCCGCCACCCTGGTGACGAACCGCCACACGACCGGCGTTGTCCCGTCCACCCTTGCTGTGCAGGGGGCGGACCAGCGACTTCTCCGGCGTGGACCGCGTGATCTCGACGAAGTCGGCGACGCTGGAGCCACGACGGCCCGGGGTCGTCGGCTTGTACTTGCGGATTCCCATTTCTTAGTCCTCGTCCGGTATCGGACGACCGGATCTCCTAGGAGACCGGGCCGCCGAAGATGTCGATGCTGTCGCCCTCGGCCAGGGTCACGATCGCGCGCTTGGTGCTGGCGCGACGGCCGTAACCGGTACGGGTGCGCTTGCGCTTGCCCTGACGGTTGATCGTGTTGACGCCGAGCACCTTGACCGCGAAGACCGCCTGGACGGCCTGCTTGATCTGGGTCTTGTTCGCCCGGGGGTCGACGATGAAGGTGTACTTGTTCTCGTCGAGGAGCGCGTAGCTCTTCTCCGACACGACCGGCTTGATCAGGATGTCGTGGTGGGAGGAGAACTCCTTGCTGGAGAACTCGGCGATGGTTGCGTCGCTCATCAGGCGTCGCTCCCTTCGGGCGTCTTGTCGAGCGCCACGGCACCGGCGGCCCGGCCGGCCACGAAGCGGTCGAACGCGGCCTTGGTGAAGACCACGTCGTCGGAGTCGACGACGTCGTAGGTGTTCAGCTGGCCCGGGTCGATGATGTGCACCTGCGGCAGGTTGCGCGCCGACAGCCAGGAGGCGTTGTCCGCGCGCTCGGCGACCAGCAGGACCTTCTTGCGGTCGCTGATCTTGCCCAGCAGGGACTTGGCGGCCTTGGTCGAGACCTCGCCGTCCACCACGCCGCTGACCACGTGCACGCGGTCGTGCCGGGCGCGGTCGGTGAGGGCGCCACGCAGGGCGGCGGCCTTCATCTTCTTCGGGGTGCGCTGGCTGTAGTCACGCGGCACCGGGCCGTGGACGACGCCACCGCCGGCGAACTGCGGCGCACGGACGGAACCCTGACGGGCGCGGCCGGTGCCCTTCTGGCGGTACGGCTTCTTGCCACCACCGCGGACCTCGCCACGCGTCTTGGTCTTGTGCGTGCCCTGGCGGGCGGCGGCGAGCTGGGCGACGACGACCTGGTGGATCAGCGGAACGCTGACCTTGGCGTCGAAGATCTCCGCCGGAAGCTCGACGGAGCCTGCCTCCTCACCCGCGGGCGAAAGAATGACGATGCTCTTTGGGGTACTCATGATTACCTCAGGCCCCCTTGGCCGCGGAACGGACCAGGACGAGGCCGCCGTTGGGACCGGGCACCGCGCCCTTGATGAGGAGCAGGCCCTTCTCCACGTCCACGGCGTGGACGGTCAGGTTCTGGGTGGTGACGCGCTCGTTGCCCATCCGACCGGCCATCCGCAGGCCCTTGAAAACCCGGCCCGGGGTGGCGCAGCCGCCGATGGAACCAGGCGAGCGGTGCTTGCGCTGGGTGCCGTGGGAGGCGCCGAGGCCGGCGAAGCCGTGACGCTTCATCACACCGGCGGTGCCCTTGCCCTTGGTGGTGCCGGTCACGTCGACGCGGACGCCGGAGTCGAACACCTCGGCCGTGACCTCCTGGCCCAGGGTGTACTCGGCGGCGTCGGCGGTCCGCAGCTCTACCAGGTGGCGGCGCGGGGTGACGTCGGCCTTGGCGAAGTGGCCCTTGAGGGGGCGGTTCACCTTGCGCGGGTCGATCTCGCCGAACGCGATCTGGACGGCCTCGTAGCCGTCCCTGTCGTTGGTGCGGACCTGGGTGACAACGCAGGGCCCGGCCTTGACCACGGTGACTGGGACGACGCGGTTGTTCTCGTCCCAGACCTGGGTCATGCCGAGCTTCTCGCCCAGGACGCCCTTGATCTGCTTGGTCATCTCTACCGGCCTCTCAGAGCTTGATCTCGATGTCGACGCCGGCCGGCAGGTCCAGGCGCATCAGCGAGTCAACGGTCTTGGGGGTCGGGTCGAGGATGTCGATCAGCCGCTTGTGGGTGCGCATCTCGAAGTGCTCGCGCGAGTCCTTGTACTTGTGCGGCGACTTGATGACGCAGTACACGTTCTTCTCAGTGGGCAGCGGCACCGGGCCCGCGACCGACGCTCCCGTGCGGGTCACCGTCTCGACGATCTTCTTCGCCGAGTTGTCGATGACCTCGTGGTCGTAGGCCTTGAGCCGAATGCGGATCTTCTGTCCCGCCATGGCTACTTCGTAGTCCTGTCTCTTTGTCAACGCTCTGGAACCCGGCGTCACCCCTGCCCCACGACTTCCCGACCCACGCGGTCGGGCGTGTCGTACTCGTTCCCAGATTTCGCCACAGAGGTTTCCTCTGCGAGGAGTGGGGGGAGAACTTCCACCGGGTGCCTGGCCGTAAGCCCCGCCCACGCTTCCCGGAAGATCTCGGTATTTCCATCCCTACCCCGGCTGACCAGGGCATTCATGGGATGACGAATACAGTGAGACTCGCTTCCGGTCCTCCCGGCGGGAGGCGCGCAGCATCGGCTGTCAACCGAGCAACCTGGTCAGTGTGCCATAGGGCCCCTGGCCCCCGCCAATCGGGCGGTATGTCCCACCTGCGGCGCAGGCCCCGCGGGCTCAGCCCGGCAGGTGCAGTCGGAGCACCGCGCGCTCGGCCCATTCCGTCGGGGTGCCGCGCAGCGAAACCCCCACCATCACGGCGAACGCCAACGGCACCGTCCAGGCCGCCGGTTGGGCGAGCAGCACCACCAGCCAGCCCGGGCCGCCGTCCGTCAGCACCGAGGCCAGCGCCGCGCCGGTGGCCGCGCAGACCCCGGTGGCCAGCCCCGAGGCGGCGCCGGCCGTGGTCAGCCCGCGCCACCAGATGCCCAGCACCAGCAGCGGACAGAACGTCGAGGCGGCCACGGCGAACGCCCAGCCGACCGCCACGTTGATGTCCACACTACGGGCCGGCAACGACAGGGCCACCGCCACCGTCGCCCCGGCCACCACGGCCCAGCGCAGCCGGGGCACCGTCGCCCGGGACAGATCGTGCGAGAGGCCGCCGGCCAGCGCCATCAGCAGCCCGGACGAGGTGGAGAGGAAGGCGGCGAAGGCACCGGCCGCCACCACCGCCGTCAACAGCGAGCCCCAGGCGCCGGGGACGATCTCCCCCGGCAGCACGACGGTGACCATGTCGGTGTCCCCGCCGTGCACCAGCTCCGGGGTGAACACCCGTCCCAGCAGCCCGTAGACGGCGGGGAAGAGATAGAAGACGCCCAGCAGCACGATCACGCCGACCGCGACCCGGCGGGCCGCCTTGGCCGTGGGGCTGGTGTGGAAGCGCATGATCACATGCGGCAGCCCCACGGCGCCCAGCGTGGTGGCCAGCAGCACGGACCAGGTGGCCAGCAGCGGCGCCCCCGAGCCGTCCAGGTCCAGCAGCGGCCGGCTCCAGTCGTCGTCGACGTCGAAGCGCAGCGCCTCGGCCCGCGCCCCGCCGCCGGCGTGCACCACCAGGAAGATCGCCGGCACCGCGATGAAGAGCAGCTTCACCCCGTAGTGGAACGCCTGCACATAGGTGGCCGACCGCATCCCGCCGGCCGCGATGGAGACGCTCACCACCAACCCGGCGAGGACCACGCCCACCCAGTAGGGGGTGCCGCTCACCGCGTGCAGCACCATCCCGGCGCCCTTGAACTGCGGCACCAGATAGAGCCACATGATCACCAGAACGATCACCGCGCAGAGCTTCCTGATCCGTTCCGAACCCAACCGGTAGTCGGCGAAGTCCGGGACGGTATAGGCGCCCGAGCGGCGCATCGGCCCGGCGACCAGGGCGGCGACCGCCACATAGCCGGCGGTGAAGCCGACCGCGTACCAGAGGGTGCCGACGCCGTTCTTCAGCATCAGCCCGGCCAGGCCCAGCACCGAGGCGGCCGAGACGTACTCCCCCGCGATGGCCATCGCGTTCCAGCCGGGCGCGACCCGTTGCGAGGCCACCAGGAAGTCGGGCGTGGTACGGGCGGCGCGCACCCCGTAGGCGCCGATGACCACGCTCACCACGAAGAGCAGCCCGATCGCCGCGAGACCGATCACCCCTGCCGCCCCGCCCCCGGGGCGCCGTCGCGCTCAAGGCGCTCCACCCGACGCACATGCCGCACCGCGATCACCAGCAGCACCGGATAGGTGCCGCCCATCAACAGCAGCCAGGAGACCGGCACTTCGGCGACGGTCAGCCGGCTGAGCACCGGCAGCGCGGCGAGCAGCCCGCTCAGCCCGAAGAGCACCGTGCCGAGCAGCCCGAGGGTGCGCGCCGCCTGCCGCCGCTGGCGGGCGAAGAGCGCCCGGGCGGCGTCCGTGGAGTCCCGCTCGTCGGGGCCCGGGATGGTCGGCGGCAGCAGATGCTGCGCCGGGCGGTGCCGTCTGGCCAGCGCGATCCTGGTCTGTGGGCTGGTGATCCGCACCCGGCGGGGCGCGCTCATCGGCTCACTCCTCGTCCCGCACCGCGGCCAGCAGCTGCTCCTTGAGCGCCCTGGCGTGCCGCCGGCTGACCGGCACATCGCCGGCCGGGGTGCGCGCCAGCAGCCCCGAGGAGCTGCTGACCCAGAGGTCGCGGACCCAGCGGATGGCCACCAGATAGCCCCGGTGCGCCCGGACGAAGCCGGCCGGCGCCCACACCTCCTCCAGATAGCTGAGGGATATCCGGATCAGATGGGTCTCCTCGGCGGTGTGCAGCCGGACGTAGTCCCCGTGCGCCTCGGCGTACTGGATGTCGTCGCGGTGCACGAACACCGTGTGCCGGCCGTTCTCCACCCGGACCACGGACAGCTCGTCGCTGTGCGGGGCGCGCGGCGCGGCCGGCGGCGGGCGGTGCAGGGCGCCGGCCCTGGCGACCGCCTCGGCCAGCCGCTCGGGGCGGACGGGCTTGAGCAGGTAGTCGATGGCGCCGATGCCGAAGGCGTCGACGGCGTGCTGTTCCGACGCGGTGACGAAGACGATGGCCGGCGGTGCGGAGAGCCGGCCCAGCACCCGGGCCACCGCCATCCCGTCGAGGCCCGGCATCGAGATGTCGAGGAAGACCGCGTCGAAGGCGGCCTCGCCCAGCAGGCGGACCGCGCTCTCCCCGCCGTCCGCCTCGCTGACCTCGCCGATCTCGGGCAGCGCCGTCAGCATGGCGGCCAACTCCCTGCGGGTGAACGTCTCGTCCTCCACCACCAGGGCACGCAGTCGGGTCTCGGCGGTCACCGCGCGGCCACTCCTCGTCTGAATCGGGGCACCCGGATGACGACCTTGGTGCCGCTGTCCGGCGCGGTCTCGATCACCAGCCCGTACTCGGGCCCGTAGACCGCCCGCAGCCGCATGTCCACATTGGCCAGGCCGACCCGGCGACGCTGTTCGTCCAGCGGCTCGCCCCCGGTGGCCGCGTGTTCCCCGGCGAGCACCGCCTGGGCGAACTCCGGTCGCATCCCCACCCCGTCGTCCTCCACCTCGATCACACACAGCGGGCCCTCGCCGAAGCCGGAGACCTGGATGGATCCGGGCCCCGGCTTGGGCTCGAGGCCGTGCCGGACGGCATTCTCCACGATGGGCTGGATCACTAGGAAGGGAATGACGACGGGCAGGATCTCGGGCGCCATCCGGACGGTCAGCTCCATCCGGTCGTCGAAGCGGGCGCGTTGCAGTTCCAGATAGGTCTGGATGGCCTGCAGCTCCTCGGCGACGGTGGCGTAGTCGCCCTTGGTGGAGAAGCTGTAGCGCAGATAGTCGGCGAAGTCGCTGAGCAGGGCCCTGGCCCGGTCCGGGTCGGTGCGCACCCGGGCGCCGATCACGGCCAGCGCGTTGTGCAGGAAGTGCGGGGATATCTGGGCGCGCAGGGTGCGCAGTTCGGCCTGGGCGATCCGGCCCCTGGCCCGGCGCAGCGCGGCGTGGTCGAGGGAACGGGCCACCAGCGCGGCCACGGCGGTGACCTCGGCCTCGGCGCCGCCGCGCACCAGCAGCCCGCCGGACAGCTCGCCGGCGACCAGCAGCGGGACGGCCGACCAGGGCGGCCGGTGCACGGGGCTGCCGTCCTCGTAGGACTGGGCGAGCAGCGCGCCCGAATCGGCGTCGGTGGGCTCGGGCCCCGCCACGGCGACCGGGCCGCCGAGGTCGGCGAGGAGCACGCTGTCGGCGCCGAGCAGCCTGCGCAGCCGTCGGGCGGCCTGGCCGGCACCGCGTCCGGTGAGGCCGTCGCGGAGGTCGTCGTCCAGCTCCTGGACGGCGGTCAGCAGGCGCGCGATGCTCCGCGTGTCCTCGCCCTGTTCGGCCCTGCGCCGCCGTCTGCCATCCAGCATGGCCCGAACCTAGCCCAGAGGGCCGTTCCGCTGTAGGGAAACGACCGCCCCTTCCTGGCCGAACGGGGTCGAATCGCGGCTGCGTCCGCGAAGCTACCCGCGGGTCACTCGGGCAACGGCCGGTGGATCGGGCAGGGGCCGTAGGGATCGAGATCGCTGGGCCTGGGCGTCTCCGGGCCGTCGGGGCCGATCCGGATCAGCCGCTCCACCCTGATGATCTGGAACCTGCGGCCCAGCACGGTGATCTCGTCGCGGCGCGGGCGGGCGCGGAACTCCTCGGCGGCCTCGGCGTAGACCCGGGCGTCGTCCTCGGACACCTCCTGGCCCAGCTTGGGCAGGAACTCGGCCAGATAGTCGTAGAGGGTGGCGCGTGCCTCGTGGGGGCTCGGCTGGAGCGCGGCCATCGGCTCCCAGGAGGAGCGTTTGCGCTCCGCGAAGGTGAAGGTGGCGGGGAGCAACACCACTCCGGGGTGGGTGGCCAGCGCGGTGGCCGAGTCGGCCCGCGCCTCGGCGGGGATCCGGGGCGCCTCGTAGCGCAGCCCGAGCAGTTCCATCCGCTGGATGGACTCCATGATCCCGGTGGGTCTGGCGTGGTCGACCAGCAGGCCCCTGGTGCGGCTGGGCGAGGAGCGGCGCTCGCCCCAGGAGAGGTCGGCGGCCGGCTCGTCGGGGTCGGTGGGGCGTGGCCCCTCGATGCCGTCGGGGCCGATCCTGGCGAACTCGTCGCCGCGCACGATCCGGTAGCGGGTGTCGCCGACGGTCAGCTCGTTGACCGGCTCGCGCTCCAACCGGGAGACGGCTTCCCGCAGTTGGGCGCGGAGCCGATCGCCGGGGGCGGTCTCGTCCCTGGCCCGGAACCAGAGGTGGGAGTTGAGCCCGTCGCGCGCGTGCTGGGCGAAGCCGTCGGTGACGTCGTCGAGCAGCCGCCAGGCGGGGCCGTCCTCGGGGCGCTGTTCGGCGAAGCCGAAGACGGGGCCCCGGATGACCACATGGGGGTAGCGTTCCGCGGCTCTGATCGCGTCCTGTTCGGTGACCTCGGAGACGGGATCCTCCCGCCTGGTCACCCGGAAGGTGAGGTGACGCGGTGCGTTCCTCTGGTGATCCGCCATATGCCCAGTGTGACGGTATCCGCGCTCTCCGTCCGGGGATTCCCCAAAGCCCCCACCTTTCGGGGGGCTAGCTTGCCCCCATGTTCACGACGTTCACGCATCTCCGGGTTTCCCGGCGACGGCGGCCGGTGGTCGGGGGGCGTCAGTAGCCGACGGTGAAGCGGCGGCCGATATGGGCGGGCTGTTCGATCTCGTCGACCACGGCCTTGGCGTAGTCCTCGGTGGAGATCCAGCTCCGGCCGTCCTCGTCGATCACCAGCTCCTCCAGCGCCGTGCGGTAGGCGCCCTTGCGCACCCCCGACTCGATCTGGGCCGCCGGGCTGAGGTTGGTCCAGCGGACCTCGCTGGCGATGCTCCGCAGATAGTCGAGCGCGGCCCCGTGCGACCGCATGATCCGCACCACCTGGTCGGGGAGGCCCGGGGTGTCCCAGAGCTGACCGCCTTCGGGGGTGCGCAGCGAGCCGGCGCCGCCGACCATGATCAGCCGGGGTGCCTCGGCGCCCAGCGCGTGCAGCCCGGCGACCAGCGCCTGCGCCGACGGCTCGATCAGCGCCTCATGCCCCTCGGCATCGTTGCCGCCCACCGCGCTGACCAGCGCGTCCTGTCCGCGCGCGGCCACCGTGACGCTGGCCGGGTCGAGCACGTCGCCGCCCAGCACCTCAAGCGCGGGGTGGCTTCTGGTGACCTTCGCCGGATCGCGTACCACCGCCGTCACCTGGTGCCCCCGGTCCAGTGCCTCGCTCACCACCCGGTGGCCGATGCTGCCCGAGGCGCCGAAGACCGCGATCCTGGCCATGACGAAACCGCCCTTTCGCGAAGCGGCGCCCGCCCGTCGGGGCACCCCCGCCAGCGTGCCACCGCCCGGGCCGCGCCCGGCCGTTCCACCAGCGACCGCGTGTCGCGGCGTCGGAACGAGGCGACGGAACAGCGGCGGACGCGAAGGCGCCCGGGGCCTTGTCGGGGAAGGGCAGAGACAAGGCCCCGGGCGCCGGGGGTGGGGCGAGATACCCCCGTGGGATGGTCCGATCCGTCAGTGCTTACTGGCTCGCTCGGCTCCGGCGCCGGTGAGGGCCCGCACCTGAAGCTTGGCGAACCGATCGGGATCGGACTCCTTGGACATGAGGGTGCCGACGACGGCACAGAGCAGACCGAGCGGGATGGACACCAGGCCCGGGTTCTCCAGGGGGAACCAGGAGATGTCCACGCTCTTGGGCAGCAGCGCCAGGTTGTTGCCCTCCGCGTCGACCTTGCCGGACACCACCGGCGAGAAGAGCACAAGGCCGACGGAACCGACCAGGCCGCCATAGATGCCGGCCACCGCGCCCGCCGTGTTGAACCGCTTCCAGAAGAGGCTGAAGAGGATCACCGGCAGGTTGGCCGAGGCCGCGATGGCGAAGGCGAGGGCGACCAGGAAGGCGACGTTCAGATCCTGTGCGAACACCGCCAGCACGATGGAGACCACGCCCACGCCGATCGCGGCGAACCTGGCGACCCTGACCTCCTCCTGCTCGCTGGCCTTCCCGCCGCGCAGCACCGCGTTGTAGAAGTCGTGCGCCAGCGAGGAGGACGAGGCGATGGTGAGCCCGGCCACCGTGGAGAGGATGGTGGCGAACGCGACCGCGGCGATCAGCGCCAGCATCACCGCCCCGAGGAAGTCCCCGCCGAAGTGGGCACCGACCTCCTCGGCCAGCTGTGGCGCGGCCGTGTTGCCCGCCGAGTTCTGTGCGGTGATCGCCTCTTTTCCGACCAGTGCGGCGGCGCCGAAGCCCAGGATCAGGGTCAGCAGGTAGAAGGTGCCGATCAGGCCGATGGCCCAGTTGACGGACTTCCGCGCGGTCTTGGAGTCCGGCACCGTGTAGAAGCGGATCAGGATGTGCGGCAGACCGGCCGTGCCCAGCACCAGGGCCAGGCCCAGGCTGATCAGGTCCAGCTTGTTGACCAGGGTCTGCCAGGTGTCCCCCGCGACCTCGACGCCATAGCGCTGGCCGGGTTCGAGGAACGCGTTCCCCACCCCGCTGGCGTCCGCCGCGTCGTTCATCAGCGAGCCGATGTTGAAGTCGTAGATCGCCAACACCAGCAGGGTGACCAGCAGTGCGCCGCCCATCAGCATCACGGCCTTGACGATCTGCACCCAGGTGGTGCCGGTCATGCCGCCGAAGGAGACATAGGTGATCATCAACAGGCCGACGAGCACGATGCCGACGATCTTCGCGGTGTCGGCGCTCATCCCGAGGTAGGTCTCGCCCTCCTCGATGCCGAGCAGCAGCGCCACCAGAGCGCCGGCGCCGACCATCTGCGCCAACAGGTAGAAGATCGAGACGGTCAGCGTCGAGATCGATCCCGCGGTCCGCACCGGGCGCTGGCGCATCCGGTAGGAGACCACGTCGGTCATGGTGAACCGGCCGGAGTTCCGCAGGAGTTCGGCGACCAGCAGCAGCGCCACCAGCCAGGCGACCAGGAAGCCGATCGAGTAGAGGAACCCGTCGTAGCCGTAGAGCGCGATCATGCCGGCGATGCCCAGGAACGACGCGGCCGACATGTAGTCGCCGCCGATCGCGAAGCCGTTCTGGATGCCGCTGAAGCCACGGCCGCCGGAGTGGAAGTCGGTGGCCGTCTTGGTCTGCCGGCTGGCCCAGATGGTGATGCCCAGCGTGCCGGCGATCAGCAGGCCGAACAGGATGAGGGTGATGATTCGTTCGTCGGAGTTGTCCGCCGCGATGGTGATCATGCCGCGTCTCCCTTCCTGGCGCCAGGAACCACCGGCTGACCCTCGAGCTCGTCCCGCAGCTCGTCGGCGAGCGGGTCGAAGCGGCGGTTGGCGTAGCGCGAGTAGAGGATCGCGATACCGAACGTCGTAACAAACTGCAACAGACCAAAGAACAAGGCGATATTGGCGCTGCCGACGACCTCGGTGGACATCACACCGCGTGCGTAGACGGACATCACCACATAGAGCAGATACCAGGAGAGAAAGGCGATGCTGGCCGGGACCACGAAGCGCAACAGGCGGGTGCGCAGCTCGTGGAACCGCGGATCCTCGTGCATCACGGCGGAGCGGGCTTCCAACTCGGCCTCGGGGTTGGGACTTTCGGCCGCTGGCTCGGGATCCCCACGCTCGGCGGGCTGGGGAGGCTCGCTGGAATCGGGGGCGGAGTGTGTCGCCATCGACGGCTCCTTCGGGAAACGGTCCGGGAGGGGAAGCCCGGGGGTACTCCTGGGAAATCTCGGGGACCTCGGACAATCGCTGCCCACGAAATGTAAGGAGCGTCACAGGCCCGGGGCACGGCCTTGGCGGGGCCGCTCGACGAACGGTCGATTTCCGCGCCGAGCGGGCGCCGGAGCGCGGCCCAAGGGTCGACGAGGGGCCGGGGGCCGGGCCGGCCGGCGGCGGGACCGCCCCGCACTCTTCCCGGTCGGGAACGTTTCCGACAGACGTGGGGGCCCCGGATCCGCCGCACGGTGGCGGCGGGCCCGGGGCCCCGACGGGTGCTCGCGATCGACGGCGAGCGTCAGTTCACTTGATGATCTTGGTGACCTGACCGGCGCCCACGGTCCGACCACCCTCACGGATGGCGAACTTCAGGCCCTCCTCCATGGCGATGGGCTGGATCAGCTCAACGCGCATCTCGGTGTTGTCGCCCGGCATGACCATCTCGGTGCCCTCGGGGAGGTGCACCACACCGGTCACGTCGGTGGTACGGAAGTAGAACTGCGGGCGGTAGTTGTTGAAGAACGGGGTGTGGCGGCCACCCTCGTCCTTCGACAGGATGTACGCCTGCGCCTCGAAGTCGGTGTGCGGCGTGACCGAACCCGGCTTGATGACGACCTGGCCGCGCTCCACGTCCTCGCGCTTGATGCCACGAAGCAGCAGACCGACGTTCTCACCGGCCCGACCCTCGTCCAGCAGCTTCCGGAACATCTCGATTCCGGTCACCGTGGTGGTGGCCTTCTCTTCCTTGATGCCGATGATGTCGACGGTCTCGTTGACCTTGAGGATGCCGCGCTCGATCCGGCCGGTCACGACGGTGCCGCGGCCGGTGATGGTGAACACGTCCTCGATCGGCATCAGGAACGGCTTGTCGACGTCACGCTCGGGCTGCGGAATGGCCGTGTCCACGGCCTCCATCAGCTCGAGAACCGTCTTGGCCCACTCCGGGTCACCCTCCAGCGCCTTCAGCGCGGAGACCTTGACCACCGGCACGTCGTCGCCCGGGAACTCGTACTCCGTGAGCAGCTCACGGACCTCGAGCTCCACCAGCTCCATGATCTCCTCGTCGTCCACCATGTCCGCCTTGTTGAGGGCGACCACGATGTACGGCACGCCGACCTGGCGCGCGAGCAGCACGTGCTCCTTGGTCTGCGGCATCGGACCATCGGTGGCGGCGACCACCAGGATCGCGCCGTCCATCTGGGCGGCACCGGTGATCATGTTCTTGATGTAGTCCGCGTGACCCGGGCAGTCGACGTGCGCGTAGTGACGGTTCTCCGTCTGGTACTCGACATGCGCGATGGAGATGGTGATACCGCGCTGACGCTCTTCGGGCGCCTTGTCGATGTTCTCGAACGCGAACGTCTCATTGAGGTTCGGGTAAGCGTCGTGCAGCACCTTGGTGATCGCCGCGGTAAGCGTCGTCTTGCCGTGGTCGATGTGACCGATGGTGCCAATGTTGACGTGCGGCTTAGTCCGCTCGAACTTCGCCTTCGCCACTGGGGTCCTCCTGTGGACTGGTGCTGTACGCCCCCCGCACTTTGCGGGAGGTTTTCAGATATCGACCGAACCGGTCAGGACCCCGAGGGGGATGCCCTTGACCGCTTCGCTAAAGGGCCGGGCACCGGGGGCGGAATGCCCCCGAATGCCCCTTGGCTCCAGCTTAAGGGCTACTCGCCCTTGGCCTTCGCGATGATCTCCTCGGAGACGTTCTTGGGAACCTCACCATAGGAATCGAACTGCATGGAGTAACTCGCACGACCGGAGGTCTTGCTGCGCAGGTCACCGACGTAGCCGAACATCTCGGACAGCGGGACCAGGGCCTTGACGACCTTGACGCCACCACGGTCCTCCATGGCCTGGATCTGGCCACGGCGGGAGTTGATGTCGCCGATCACATCGCCCATGTACTCCTCGGGCGTGGTGACCTCGACCGCCATCAGCGGCTCAAGGATGGCCGGGCTCGCGCGGCGAGCGGCCTCCTTGAAGACCATCGAACCGGCGATCTTGAACGCCATCTCCGAGGAGTCGACGTCGTGGTACGCACCGTCGAGCAGGGTCACCTTGACACCGGTCAGCGGGTAGCCGGCGAGCACGCCGAACTCCATCGCCTCCTGGCATCCCGCGTCCACCGAGGGGATGTACTCCCGGGGGATACGGCCACCGGTGACCTTGTTCTCGAACTCGTAGCCGTCGCCCTCCAGCGGCTCCAGACTGATCTGGACCTTGGCGAACTGACCCGAACCACCGGTCTGCTTCTTGTGCGTGTAGTCGACCTTCTCGACCGCACGACGCAGCGTCTCACGGTAGGCGACCTGCGGCTTGCCGACGTTGGCCTCGACCTTGAACTCGCGCTTCATGCGGTCGACCAGCACGTCGAGGTGCAGTTCGCCCATGCCCGCGATGATCGTCTGGCCGGTCTCCTCGTTGGTCTTGACCTGGAAGGACGGGTCCTCCTCGGCCAGCCGCTGGATCGCCACGCCCAGCTTCTCCTGGTCGCCCTTGGACTTGGGCTCGATGGCGACCTCGATCACCGGAGCCGGGAACTCCATGGACTCCAGGATGATCTGGTGGGAGGCGTCCGACAGCGTCTCGCCCGTGGTGGTCTGCTTGAGCCCCATCACGGCGACGATGTCACCGGCGCCGACGCGGTCGATCTCCTCCCGCTTGTTGGCGTGCATCCGGTAGATCTTGCCGATCCGCTCCTTGCGCCCCTTCACCGCGTTCAGCACCTGCGTGCCCGTCTGGAGCACGCCGGAGTAGACACGGATGAAGGTGAGCTTGCCCAGGTGCGGGTCCGTGGCGATCTTGAACGCCAGGGCCGCCAGCGGCTCCTCCTCGGAGGGCCGCCGGGTGATGACCTCTTCGCTGTCGCGCGGCGAGTGACCCTCGACCGCCTCGACGTCCAGCGGCGACGGCAGGTAGCGGATCACCGAGTCGAGCAGGGGCTGAACGCCCTTGTTCTTGAACGCGGTACCGCAGAACACCGGCGTGACCGTGGTCGTGCCCTCGGCCCCCGTGGAGGCCAGGGTGATCCGACGCACCGCCGTGTAGAGCTGCTCCACGGAGGGCTCCTCGCCCTCCAGGTACAGCTCCATCAGCTCCTCGTCGTTCTCGGCGACCGCCTCGACGAGCTTGGCGTGCCACTCGTCGGCCTGCTCGCGCAGATCCTCGGGGATGTCGACGACGTCGTACATCTCGCCGAGCTTGGTCTCCTCGGACCAGACCAGGGCCTTCATGCGGACGAGGTCCACCACGCCCTGGAAGCCGGCCTCGGCGCCGATCGGCAGCTGCATGACCAGCGGGACGGCCTTCAGCCGGTCGACGATCATGTCGACACAGCGGAAGAAGTCCGCACCCGTGCGGTCGAGCTTGTTCACGAAACAGATACGCGGCACGCCGTAGCGGTCCGCCTGACGCCAGACGGTCTCCGACTGCGGCTCGACACCGGCCACACCGTCGAAGACGGTGACGGCCCCGTCGAGCACCCGCAGCGAACGCTCCACCTCGACCGTGAAGTCCACGTGGCCCGGGGTGTCGATGATGTTGATGGTGTGGTCGACCTCGTCGAGAGGCCAGTGACAGGTGGTCGCGGCGGACGTGATCGTGATGCCGCGCTCCTGCTCCTGTTCCATCCAGTCCATCGTGGCGGCGCCGTCGTGGACCTCACCGATCTTGTAGCTCACACCGGTGTAGTACAGGATCCGCTCGGTGGTGGTCGTCTTGCCCGCGTCGATGTGGGCCATGATCCCGATGTTGCGGACCCTGGCCAGGTCAAGTGAAGTGGTAGCCATCTGGCTTCAGTCTTCTCTCGGTCTCGATAGGGGTTGCGACTACCAGCGGTAGTGCGCGAACGCCTTGTTGGACTCGGCCATCTTGTGCGTGTCCTCGCGCTTCTTCACGGACGCGCCGAGGCCGTTGGAGGCGTCGAGCAGTTCGTTCATCAGACGCTCGGTCATGGTCTTCTCGCGACGAGCGCGGGAGTACCCGACGAGCCAGCGCAGGGCGAGCGTGGAGGAACGCCCGGGGCGCACCTCGACCGGCACCTGGTACGTGGCGCCACCGACGCGGCGGGACCGCACCTCAAGGGTCGGCTTCACGTTCTCCAGGGCGCGCTTCAGGGTGATGACCGGGTCGTTGCCGGTCTTCTCCCGAAGGCCTTCCATGGCGCCGTAGACGATGCGCTCGGCCGTGGAACGCTTGCCGTTCAGCAGGATCTTGTTGATCAGCGACGTCACCAGAGGAGAGCCGTACACCGGGTCGATGTGCACCGGTCGCTTCGGGGCGGGGCCCTTACGAGGCATTCTTACTTCTCCTTCTTGGCGCCGTAGCGGCTGCGAGCCTGCTTGCGGTTCTTGACGCCCTGGGTGTCCAGGGAGCCGCGGATGATCTTGTAGCGAACACCCGGCAGGTCCCGAACCCGTCCACCGCGCACCAGCACGATGGAGTGCTCCTGAAGGTTGTGGTTCTCACCCGGGATGTAGGCGGTGACCTCGATCCCGTTGCTCAGCCGGACACGCGCGACCTTGCGCAGCGCCGAGTTCGGCTTCTTGGGCGTGGTGGTGAACACACGCGTGCAGACACCGCGGCGCTGGGGCGAACCCTCAAGCGCGGGTGTCTTGTTCTTCTCGACCTTGTCCTGCCGGCCCTTGCGGACCAGCTGCTGGATCGTTGGCACCGTATCTCCGGTTTCTCTGTGCCGGTCTCAATAAAGCTAACCTGGAACACGCGCCGACCCACGCGGTCGGGCGTGTCGAAAACCGCGGGCTTCCGCTCTCCGCCGACGGGCGGTGCAGGGAAGTGGATGCGGACCCCGGAGTCCCGACTGCGGCTGAAAAAGCGCAGGGAACACCCCAGGCACAAGGTCAGAGCGTACCCAGCGCGATGGCTACGGTCAAAACGATCGAGGTCCGGCCCCCTTGACGCGACCGCGCGCGACGGCACACCCGGCCACACGGCGCGGCGGCCGGGGCGGATCGCTCCGCCCCGGCCGCCGGCCACCACACGCTGTCAGCCCTGGTAGGGGCCGTAGTCGTAGTCCTCAAGCGGGACCGCCTGGCCCGAGCCGGTGCCGAAGGGCGAGTAGTCGATGTCGTCGTAGCCGACAGCCGAGTACATCGCGGCCTTCGCCTCCTCGGTGGGCTCCACCCGGATGTTGCGGTAACGGGACAGGCCCGTACCGGCCGGGATCAGCTTGCCGATGATCACGTTCTCCTTGAGGCCGATCAGCGAGTCCGACTTGGCGTTGATCGCCGCGTCGGTGAGCACCCGCGTCGTCTCCTGGAAGGACGCCGCCGACAGCCAGGACTCGGTGGCCAGCGACGCCTTGGTGATACCCATCAGCTGCGGACGGCCGGAGGCGGGGTGCCCGCCCTCGGCGACCACCCGGCGGTTCTCCGACTCGAACTTCGAGCGCTCCACCAGCTCGCCCGGCAGCAGCTCCGCGTCGCCGGACTCGATGATGGTCACCCGGCGCAGCATCTGCCGGACGATGATCTCGATGTGCTTGTCGTGGATCGCCACGCCCTGCGAGTTGTAGACCTTCTGAACCTCGCCGACCAGGTACACCTGGACCGCGCGCTGTCCGAGGATCCGCAGCACGTCGTGCGGGTTGGCCGCGCCGACGGTGAGCGGCTGGCCGACCGTGACATGGTCGCCCTCGCCCACCAGCAGCCTGGACCGCTTGGAGACCGGGTAGGAGGTCTCGTCCGACCCGTCGTCCGGGGTGACGACGACCTTCTTGGTCTTCTCCGTCTCCTCGATCCGCACCCGGCCGGCCGATTCGGAGATCGGCGCGACGCCCTTCGGGGTACGGGCCTCGAACAGCTCGACCACACGCGGCAGACCCTGGGTGATGTCGTCACCCGCCACACCACCGGTGTGGAAGGTCCGCATCGTCAGCTGGGTGCCGGGCTCACCGATCGACTGGGCCGCGATGATACCGACGGCCTCGCCGATGTCCACCAGCTTGCCGGTGGCCAGCGAACGCCCGTAGCACATGGCGCAGGTGCCGACCGCGGACTCGCAGGTGAGGACGGAACGGGTCTTGACCGTCTCCACGCCGTGCCGCACCAGCTCGTCGATCAGCACGTCGCCCAGGTCGGTGCCGGCCGGGGCCAGGACCTTCCCGTCCACCGTGATGTCCTCGGCCAGGCAGCGGGCGTAGACGCTGCTCTCGGCGTCCTCCGCCTTGCGCAGCGTGCCGTCCGCGCCCTTGGACGCGATCGACAGCTTGAGGCCACGGTCGGTGCCGCAGTCCTCCTCGCGGATGATCACGTCCTGCGAGACGTCCACCAGACGCCGGGTGAGGTACCCGGAGTCGGCGGTACGCAGCGCGGTGTCCGCCAGACCCTTACGGGCGCCGTGGGTGGAGATGAAGTACTCCAGCACGGTGAGGCCCTCGCGGAACGACGCCTTGATCGGCCGCGGGATGGTCTCGTTCTTGGCGTTGGACACCAGACCACGCATACCGGCGATCTGACGCATCTGCATCATGTTGCCGCGCGCACCCGAGTCGACCATCATGAAGATCGGGTTGGTCTTCGGGAAGTTCTCGCTCATCGCGTCCGCGACCTCGACCGTGGCCTTGGTCCAGATGGCGATGAGCTCCTGGGTGCGCTCGTCCTTGGTGATCAGGCCGCGCTCGTACTGCTTCTGGACCTTCTCGTCCTGGGCCTCGTAGTCGGCGATGATCTGCTTCTTCGCCTCGGGCACCACGATGTCGGAGACGGCCACGGTGACACCGGACCTGGTGGCCCAGAAGTAGCCGGCCGCCTTGAGGTTGTCCAGCGCGGCGGCGACGACGACCTTGGGGTAGCGCTCGGCGAGGTCGTTGACGATCCCGGAGAGCTGCTTCTTGCCCACGGACGAGTCGACGAACGGGTAGTCCTCGGGCAGCAGTTCGTTGAAGAGCGCCCGGCCAAGCGTGGTGCGCAGCCGGAAGCTCTCGCCCTGCTGCCACGCGGGCTCGCCCTCGGCCGGCTCCGGCGGAGTCCAGCCACGCGGCGGCACGGTGCCCAGCGGGAACCGGATGTCGATCTTCGCCTGGAGCGACAGCTCGCCGGCGTCGAACGCCATGATCGCCTCGGCGGTCGAGGCGAACGAACGCCCCTCGCCGCGGACCTCCCGCTCCTCCTCGTCGGTGGTGAGGAAGAACAGGCCCAGCACCATGTCCTGGGTGGGCATGGTGACGGGACGGCCGTCGGCCGGCTTGAGGATGTTGTTCGAGGACAGCATCAGGATGCGGGCCTCGGCCTGCGCCTCCGCCGACAGCGGCAGGTGCACGGCCATCTGGTCACCGTCGAAGTCCGCGTTGAACGCGGTACAGACGAGCGGGTGGATCTGGATGGCCTTGCCCTCGACCAGCTGCGGCTCGAACGCCTGGATACCGAGCCGGTGCAGCGTGGGCGCGCGGTTCAGCAGCACGGGGTGCTCGGCGATGACCTCTTCGAGGACGTCGTACACCACGGTCCGCTGCCGCTCGACCATCCGCTTGGCCGACTTGATGTTCTGCGCGTGGTTGAGATCGACAAGACGCTTCATCACGAACGGCTTGAAGAGCTCAAGCGCCATCGCCTTGGGCAGACCGCACTGGTGCAGCTTGAGCTGCGGGCCCACCACGATCACCGAACGCGCCGAGTAGTCCACGCGCTTGCCCAGCAGGTTCTGCCGGAACCGGCCCTGCTTGCCCTTGAGCATGTCGGACAGCGACTTCAGCGGACGGTTGCCGGGGCCGGTGACCGGACGTCCGCGCCGACCGTTGTCGAACAGCGCGTCGACGGCCTCCTGCAGCATCCGCTTCTCGTTGTTGACGATGATCTCGGGCGCGCCGAGGTCGAGAAGCCGCTTCAGGCGGTTGTTCCGGTTGATCACCCGGCGGTACAGGTCGTTCAGGTCGGAGGTGGCGAACCGGCCACCGTCCAGCTGCACCATCGGACGCAGGTCCGGCGGGATCACCGGGACGCAGTCGAGGACCATGCCGCGCGGGCTGTTGGAGGTCTGCAGGAACGCGGAGACCACCTTGAGCCGCTTCAGGGCGCGGGTCTTCTTCTGACCCTTGCCGGTGCGGATGATCTCCCGCAGCCGCTCGGCCTCCTCGTTCAGGTCGAACGTCTCCAGACGCTTCTGGAGCGCCGCGGCACCCATCGAACCGTCGAAGTAGGTGCCGAAGCGGTCGCGCAGCTCGCGGTAGAGCAGCTCGTCGCCCTCCAGGTCCTGGACCTTGAGGTTCTTGAAGCGGTTCCACACCTCGTCGAGCCGGTCCAGCTCGCGCTGGGCGCGGTCGCGCAGCTGCTTCATCTCGCGCTCGGCGCCCTCGCGCACCTTGCGGCGCGCGTCCGCCTTGGCGCCCTCGGCCTCCAGCTCGGCCAGGTCCGACTCCTGCTTCTTGGCCCTGGCCTCAAGGTCGGCGTCGCGACGCTGTTCGATCTGCTGGCGCTCGACGGAGATGTGCGCCTCAAGGGACGGCAGGTCGCGGGTGCGACGCTCCTCGTCCACATAGGTGATCATGTAGGCGGCGAAGTAGATGACCTTCTCCAGGTCCTTCGGCGCCAGGTCGAGCAGGTAGCCAAGGCGCGACGGAACGCCCTTGAAGTACCAGATGTGGGTGACGGGGGCGGCCAGTTCGATGTGGCCCATCCGCTCCCGGCGCACCTTGGCGCGGGTCACCTCGACGCCGCAGCGCTCACAGATGATGCCCTTGAAGCGCACGCGCTTGTACTTGCCGCAGTAGCACTCCCAGTCCCGGGTGGGACCGAAGATCTTCTCGCAGAAGAGGCCGTCCTTCTCGGGCTTGAGGGTGCGGTAGTTGATGGTCTCCGGCTTCTTCACCTCGCCGTGAGACCACTGACGGATGTCGTCAGCCGTCGCCAGGCCGATCCGCAGTTCGTCGAAGAAGTTGACGTCGAGCACTCTCGTCAATCCCTCTCAGGGTCGTGTCAGTCAATGGTCTGTCGGGGTCCGGGGGGAGCCGGAGGGGCGGGTTGGACCCGCCCCTCCGACCTGGCCCGTCAGACCTCTTCGACGCTGCTCGGCTCCCGCCGGGACAGGTCGATGCCGAGTTCCTCCGCGGCGCGGAAGACGTCCTCGTCTGTGTCACGCATCTCGATGGACATGCCGTCCGAGGACAGCACCTCCACGTTCAGGCAGAGCGACTGCATTTCCTTGATGAGCACCTTGAAGGACTCGGGAATGCCGGGCTCGGGGATGTTCTCGCCCTTGACGATCGCCTCGTAGACCTTGACGCGGCCGGTGACGTCGTCGGACTTGATGGTCAGCAGCTCCTGGAGGGCGTAGGCGGCACCATATGCCTCCAGCGCCCACACCTCCATCTCGCCGAACCGCTGGCCGCCGAACTGCGCCTTACCACCGAGCGGTTGCTGGGTGATCATGGAGTACGGGCCGGTGGAGCGGGCGTGCAGCTTGTCGTCCACCAGGTGGTGCAGCTTGAGGATGTACATGTACCCGATGGAGATCGGGTCCGGGAACGGCTCGCCCGAGCGGCCGTCGAAGAGCCTGGCCTTGCCCGAGGGCAGCACCAGCCGGTCGCCGTCGCGGTTGGGGATGGTGGCGCCGAAGAGGCCCGCCAACTCGTCCTCGCGGGCACCGTCGAACACCGGGGTGGCGACGTTGGTGCCGGGCGCGACATCGTCCGCGTCGATCGCGGCGAGCCGCTGCTGCCACTCCTCCTCCAGGTCCTCGACCTTCCAGCCCTGGGAGGCCAGCCAGCCGAGGTGGATCTCCAGCACCTGCCCGGGGTTCATCCGGGAGGGCACACCCAGCGGGTTGAGGATGATGTCGACGGGCGTGCCGTCCTCCATGAACGGCATGTCCTCGATGGGCAGGATCTTGGAGATCACGCCCTTGTTGCCGTGCCGTCCGGCGAGCTTGTCGCCGTCCGTGATCTTCCGCTTCTGCGCGACATAGACGCGAACCAACTGGTTGACGCCCGGGGGCAGTTCGTCGCCCTCCTCGCGGTCGAAGACCCGCACGCCGATGACCTTGCCGGTCTCGCCGTGCGGCACCTTCAGCGAGGTGTCGCGGACCTCACGGGCCTTCTCGCCGAAGATCGCGCGCAGCAGGCGCTCCTCCGGGGTCAGCTCCGTCTCGCCCTTGGGCGTGACCTTGCCGACCAGGATGTCGCCGGCCTCGACCTCGGCGCCGATCCGGATGATGCCCCGGTCGTCCAGGTCGGCCAGGACCTCCTCGGAGACGTTCGGGATGTCCCGGGTGATCTCCTCGGGGCCGAGCTTGGTGTCCCGGGCGTCGACCTCGTGCTCCTCGATGTGGATCGAGGAGAGGACGTCGTCCTGCACCAGCCGCTGGCTGAGGATGATCGCGTCCTCGTAGTTGTAGCCCTCCCACGGCATGAACGCGACCAGCAGGTTCTTGCCGAGCGCCATCTCACCGCTCTGGGTGGACGGACCGTCGGCGATCACCTGGCCGGTGACGACGCGGTCCCCCTCCTCGACCATGACCTTCTGGTTGAACGAGGTGCCCTGGTTGGAGCGGTGGAACTTGGCCAGCCGGTAGGTGACATGGGTGCCGTCGTCGTTCTGCACCGAGATGTAGTCGGCCGAGACGTCGGAGATCACGCCGTCCTTCTCGGCCTTGATCACATCGCCGGCGTCGACCGCGGAGCGGTACTCCATGCCGGTGCCGACCAGCGGCGACTCCGCCTGGATCAGCGGCACCGCCTGGCGCATCATGTTGGAGCCCATCAGCGCGCGGTTGGCGTCGTCGTGCTCCAGGAACGGGATCATGGCCGTGGCCACCGACACCATCTGGCGCGGCGAGACGTCCATGTAGTCGACCTCGGTGCCGGCGACGTAGTCGATCTCGCCGCCACGGCGACGCACCAGCACCCGGGACTCCGCGAAGTGGTAGTCGTCGGTGAGCGGCGCGTTGGCCTGCGCGATGACGAAGCGGTCCTCCTCGTCGGCGGTCAGGTAGTCGACGGAGTCGGTGACGATACCGTCGGTGACCCGGCGGTAGGGCGTCTCGACGAAGCCGAACGCGTTGACCCGGCCGAAGGCGGCGAGCGAGCCGATCAGACCGATGTTGGGACCCTCGGGCGTCTCGATCGGACACATCCGACCGTAGTGCGAGGGGTGCACGTCACGGACTTCGAGACCGGCCCGCTCCCGGCTCAGACCGCCGGGGCCGAGCGCCGAGAGACGACGCTTGTGGGTCAGCCCGGAGAGCGGGTTGGTCTGGTCCATGAACTGCGACAGCTGGCTGGTGCCGAAGAACTCCTTGATGGAGGCGACGACCGGCCGGATGTTGATCAGGGTCTGCGGCGTGATCGCCTCGACGTCCTGGGTGGTCATCCGCTCACGGACGACGCGCTCCATCCGGGCCAGGCCCGTGCGGACCTGGTTCTGGATCAGCTCGCCGACGTTGCGCAGCCGCCGGTTGCCGAAGTGGTCGATGTCGTCCGTCTCGACGACGATCGTCCGGCCCCCGGCGACGACCGTCTCGGTCTCGCCGGCGTGCAGCCGCACCAGGTACTTGATGGTGGCGACGATGTCCTCGACGGTGAGCACGCCCGCGTCCAGCGGCTCGTCCCCGCCCAGCTTCTTGTTGATCTTGTAACGACCGACCTTGGCCAGGTCGTACCGCTTGGGGTTGAAGTAGAGGTTCTCCAGCAGCGTCTGGGCGGCCTCGCGGGTCGGCGGCTCGCCCGGACGGAGCTTGCGGTAGATGTCGAGCAGCGCGTCGTCCTGCCCCTGGGTGTGGTCCTTCTCCAGGGTGGCGCGCATGGACTCGTACTCGCCGAACTCCTCCAGGATCTGGTCGGAGGTCCAGCCGAGGGCCTTCAGCAGCACGGTGACGGACTGCTTGCGCTTGCGGTCGATGCGGACGCCGACCATGTCGCGCTTGTCGATCTCCATCTCCAGCCAGGCACCCCGGGACGGGATGATCTTGGCGGAGAAGAGGTCCTTGTCCGAGGTCTTGTCGATGCTGCTGTCGAAGTAGACGCCCGGGGACCGCACCAGCTGGGAGACGACCACGCGCTCGGTGCCGTTGATGCAGAAGGTGCCCTTGTCCGTCATCAGCGGGAAGTCACCCATGAAGACCGTCTGCGACTTGATCTCGCCGGTCTCGTTGTTGGTGAACTCCGCGGTGACGAACAGCGGGGCGGCAAAGGTGAAATCGCGTTCCTTGCACTCGTCGATCGAGTTCTTCGGCGGCTCGAAACGGTGGTCGCGGAACGTCAGGGACATCGACCCAGAGAAGTCCTCGATCGGGGAGATCTCCTCGAAGATCTCCTCCAGACCGGACTTCCTCGGAACGTCCTGTCCACTCTCCAGCGCGGCCTCGACGCGGGCTTTCCAGGCGTCATTACCGAGCAGCCAGTCAAAACTCTCGGTCTGCAGCGCAAGGAGATTGGGAACCTCTAGCGGCTCCTTGATCTTCGCAAAAGAGACACGCAGCGGTGCAGTGCTGGTGCCGTTGTTCGTACTGTTGGTCGAGGCGTTGCGCGAGGCGGCCAAGAGGGGGTCCTTCCGAGGGCTCGGACTCTCTGCGCGCGTGCCGGCCCCCTAGGTGACGGGCAGGAGGCAGCTAGGCAGCGCAAAGGGTCAGTGTAGTCACAAGACCCACTGATGTCCAATGCCCATATCTATCAATCGAGGAGCCACCCTCGGCCGTGCTCCGTACCGCCGCCAGCCGCCTCGAAGGCTGGCAACGGACCCGTCTGCCGCAGTACTTCCCACTACGCCGGCGATCCATTCCTCGGATCGCGGATCGATCCGGCGTGCGACCAGAGAATCGCGCGACCGCCGCGGTTCGTCAAGGCCCCGACTCCCCCGCCACCCGTCCCGGGCACGTCGGGAGAGACGACCGAAGATCACCATACCCGCCCCCGCGTCACGGGCAAGGAGGCCGCTGCGGGAACGCCCGGGGGCGACCACCCGACTGGGTGATCGCCCCTGGTAGGAGAGGGGGAAGCGACGCCGGGCGTCACTTCACCTCGACGGAGGCGCCAGCGCCCTCCAGCGACTCCTTGGCCTTGTCGGCGGCCTCCTTGGTGACCTTCTCGACGACGGCCTTGGGGGCGCTGTCGACCAGCTCCTTGGCCTCCTTCAGACCCAGCGAGGTCAGCTCGCGCACGACCTTGATGACCTGGATCTTCTTGTCGCCGGCACCGGTCAGGACGACGTCGAACTCGTCCTTCTCCGGCTCGGCCTCGGCGGCACCGCCGCCGGCGCCCGGGGCGGCGACCACGGCGGCCGGGGCGGCGGCCTCGACGTCGAACTTCTCCTCGAACTTCTTCACGAAGTCCGACAGTTCGAGCAGGGTCATGTCGGCGAACTGCTCAAGCAGCTCGTCCTGGCTCAGCTTCGCCATGATGGCGGTCCTTCCACTTGAGTCGGCTGGTGCCGGTTGAACGTGAGACGCGGGCCGAACAGCCCACGCCTGAGGTCCTCCGATGGGACCGGGAGACGAGAGACGTCGCTCCGGCTATTCGGCGGACTCGGCGGCGGCCGGCGCACCGGCACCACCCTGCTCGACCTTGTTCCGCAGGGCGTCTGCCGTGCGGACGAACTTCGTGAGCGGGGCCTCGAAGGTCGCGGCGGCCTTGGCCATCGACGCCTTCATGCCACCGGCGAGCTTGGCGAGCAGAACCTCGCGCGGCTCCAGGTCGGCCAGCTTGACGATCTCGGCGGCGTTGAGCGCCTTGCCGTCGAGGACTCCGCCCTTGATGACCAGCGCGGGGTTCTCCTTGGAGAAGTCCCGCAGGCCCTTCGCCACGTTGACCGGGTCACCGGTCACAAAGGCGACGGCGGTGGAGCCCTTGAAGAACTCGTCGAGCCCGCTGACTCCGGCCTCGTTGGCCGCGATCTTGGTCAGCGTGTTCTTGGTCACGCGGTACTGGGCGTTCTCGCCGAGCGAGCGGCGCAGCTCCTTGAGCTGAGCCACGGTAAGGCCCGTGTAGGCGGTGACCACGGCCGCGTTGGAGTTCTCAAAACGCTGCTTGATCTCCTCGACGACCGCGCCCTTGTCGGACGTAGCCATAACCTCGGCCCTCCTTCCGGGTTTTTCCGCAGGTGTTCAGCAACCGCGGCAGAAGGGGCCGACCCAACAAAAAAACGCCCTCAGCGCAGGCGCTCAGGGCGGAACACAGCACGAAACAAACTATGTTCTTCCACGATCACCTGCGCGGGTCGCCGCGTGAGCGGTCCTTCGGCCACCCCGAATCCAAACGGAAACAGGGCGACAACCAGCGGTCTCTGGCTTCACGTGGAAGAGTACGTGAGCGATTCGCGGATTCGCAAATCGCCCCGGGGGAAGCGGAACCGGGCCGGCCGACCGGCCGGCCCGGGGCGGTCAGACCGCGCCCATCTCCGCCAGCAGGTCCATGAAGTCGAAGACCGAATCGGCCGGCGGCGCCTCGACCGCGATGTCGGTGTTGTAGTCGAAGTACCGCATCTCGTACTCGATCGGGCCCTCGTTGCTGTCGTAGCTCTGCACGATCCGCACCGGCAGGTCGTTCTCGTCGATCCAGACGTCGATGTCGTAGCTCTCGATGCCCTGCTGCTCCATCATCTCCACCAGCTGCTCAAGCTCCGCGTCCGTGAGCGTGGCGGTGGCCCCGCCGCTGTCGCCGGCGATCGCGTCCTCAACGGTGACGGTGCCCTGGTAGTGCCGGGTCTCGACGCCGTCCAGCGTCTCCTCGCCGACCTCCTCGATCCCCGGGGACTGGAGCATGATCCCCATCTGCTGCGCCGGGTCCTGGTTGGTGGACTCGAGCCCCATCGTCAGGGCATCGACCATGGCCTGGTCGCCGGTCTCCTCGGCGATCGCGGTGAGGTCCAGGCTGAGCCATTCACGGCCCTCCATCTCGGCCGCGAACTCCTCGCCCATGTTCATGTACATCACGTTGTCGAGCCAGCGGATGGTCATCTCCTGCGGGGCGCCCGGGGTGGCCGCCAACTCCTCGGACTGCACGGCCATCTCCATGACCAGCGCCGAGTCCCAGCTCATGACGCCGTCCATCGTCATCTCGCCGCCGGCGGAGGCGGGGGCGGACATCCGGCCCTCGAACCGGGCGGAGGTCATCTCCGAGGTGGTCTCGGCGGCGGCCTGGAGCGCCGAGGCGGCGTCCGAGACCGAACGCTCGCCCCCGCCTCCACCCTCGGTGGGGCCGTCGTCGCTGCCACAGGCGGCCGTGCCGGCGAGCAGCGCGACCCCGGCTATCCCGGCCGCCGCTCGAAGCGTGAAACGCATGACTCCCCCAAGGGTTGTGCTGGGTGTGGACGTGCTACGGATCCCCCGTCCACCCTTTACCGTATTTGCTCCCAGGCGTGCACAAAGCGCCCGTCCCGGTTCTGTGACAGAACCGGGACGGGCGCTCGATCAGGAACGAGATGACCCGCGGGTCAGACGAGGGCGTCCTCGGTCAGCAGGTTGCGGGTGCGGTTGGGGTCGACCGGCACACCCGGGCCCATGGTGGTGGAGATGACGGCCTTCTTCAGGTAACGCCCCTTCGCCGCCGAAGGCTTGAGCCGCAGGATCTCCTCCAGCGCGGCGGCGTAGTTCTCCACCAGCTGCGTCTCGGCGAACGACACCTTGCCGATGATGAAGTGGAGGTTCGCGTGCTTGTCCACGCGGAACTCGATCTTGCCGCCCTTGATCTCGGTGACGGCCTTGGCGACATCGGGGGTGACGGTGCCGGTCTTCGGGTTGGGCATCAGACCACGCGGGCCGAGCACCCGGCCGAGGCGGCCGACCTTGCCCATCAGGTCGGGGGTGGCCACCACGGCGTCGAAGTCCAGACGGCCGCCGGCGACCTCGGTGATCAGTTCGTCCGAGCCGACGATGTCGGCTCCAGCGGCCTCCGCGGCCGCCGCACGGTCACCCGTGGCAAAGACCAGGACCCGGGCGGTCTTGCCGGTGCCGTGCGGGAGGTTCACGGTGCCTCGGACCATCTGGTCCGCCTTGCGGGGGTCGACGCCCAACCGCATGGCGACCTCGACGGTCGAGTCGAACTTGGTGCCGGAGGTGTCCTTGGCGAGACGGACGGCCTCAAGCGGGCTGTAGACGCGCGTCTTGTCGATCTTGGCGTCCGCGCCGCGAAGAGTCTTGCTGCGCTTCACTGCTGCTCCTGGGTTGGTTCGGTGGAGTGGTGGTCCGGGCCAGCGCGTGGCCCTGCCACGAGGTCGAGAGGCTGCCGAAAGGCCGGCGGCGTCCTCAGCCCTCGACGGTGACGCCCATGGAACGGGCGGTGCCGGCGATGATCTTCTCGGCGGCGTCCAGGTCGTTGGCGTTGAGGTCGGGCATCTTGGTGGTCGCGATCTCCCGCACCTGGTCGCGCGTGATCTTGGCGACCTTGGTGGTGTGGGGCGTGCCCGAGCCCTTGTCGACGCCGGCGGCCTTGAGGATCATCTTGGCGGCAGGCGGAGTCTTGGTGATGAAGGTGAAGGAGCGGTCCTCGTAGACCGTGATCTCCACCGGGATCACCCAGCCACGCTGCGACTCGGTGGCCGCGTTGTAGGCCTTGCAGAACTCCATGATGTTGACACCGTGCTGACCCAGCGCCGGACCGACGGGCGGGGCCGGGTTGGCCGCGCCTGCCTGGATCTGGAGCTTGATCAGCCCGGTGACCTTCTTCTTCTTGGGAGGCATGTGCTCTCTCCGGGTCCTAGACGAGAGGTAACGAGGCTCCCGCCGGGCCGGTACAAGACGACCTGGCGGAAGGCATACCGCACCACGGTAGCGGGTAACCTGACGGGCCCCAAATGCGGGCCGTGATCACCTCGGTGACCGGGGGCGCGGGGCAGGCGAGGGAAAGCCCTGACCGGCCACCGCGCGTGGCCGTCCAGGACTTCCCAGGTCGTACGGGGTCAGTTCTTCTGGGACTGTCGTGGCTCTCAGGCGACCAGGGTAACCCCCTTGGCGGGACTGGCTTCCGCATGGTTCACCCGGTCGTTGTTGGTCGTTGCCGGTCGTCCCGGGCCGTCGTTTCACGGCCCACGCACGGCCCGGCGGGCCGGTTCGTCGGACGTGGTGGGGCAACGGCCGGACGGGGCGGTGCGCGTGCCCGATGTGGCCACTGAGGGTGGGGGTGGAAGCTCGGTTCGGCTTCGGTGCTTCCGGGCTGTCATAGAGCGGTCTGGCACCTCTGACACCGCCCCTGACCTGCGCTGACATCGTTCTGACACCCGCTGACAGCAGATCGGGGTGTCAGAACGGTGTCAGAGGTTCTGACACCGCCCGCCACCTATACAAACGCGGTCCCGGGCGCGAGGCTGACAGCGTTCTGACACCTCGGTTCTGACACCCCTTGGACGGCTTCCCCAGGGAGCGACACCGGGCGTCCCGGTCGCTACCCTTCGTGACTCCCGACGCTTCCTCTGGCCCCGGCTTGTACTGTCGTGTTGCCTGTTGTCTACCTGTCGCCTGTCGCCTGTCGTGTCGCCTGTAGCCCCCCAGGTCAGAGGGGGGTTTGCGGCCCCAGACAACAGGCTGACCCCCTTCACGCGACAAGCGACACGACAGGCGACAGTGCCGACCACGCGGGCCCGCACGGCCTGTAACCCGACCTGTAACTCCGCCTGTCACCTGTCACCTGTCTGTCACCTGTAACCCCCAGGTCAGAGCGGGGTTCAGCCCGCCGTGACAGGCCCCTCCCGGGGGAGGGTGACAGGTGACAGGCGGGGTAACAAGTGACAGGCCAGCGAGCTGGACAAGGTTCTCCGCGCTTCGACACCGGAACTACTTGACGTGATGAGGGGTGATGCCTTACGCGCGCGTGACGCGCGCGTCTGGGCCCCGGGATGAGCCCGGAAGGGCCGGTGATGATGAGCGCGGAGTGTCACAGCGCCCCGCTGGGCGACCGCTCAGTGAAGGGTCGCCACCGGCAGCCGATCGGACAGCCGTCGTCGCAGCGTGTTACTGGGTAGTGGGGGGCCTACTGGGTAGTGGGTAGTGGGGGGTCCCAGCTCAGGGCCGTTCAACGCTCCCCTGGGCCCCGTCCGGCTACTGGGGTGCGCCCCCACTACCCACTACCCAGTAGCGGTGCGTGGCGGCTCGCTGAGCGGCCGAACCTCGGGGGCGAGTACCCGAAGGCGAGCGGCGAGCGGTCGAAGCCGCGGGCGCGGTCCTCGAACCTAGCGGCTGTGCGGCCGATACAACCGGCCGAGTTCCCGAAGCGCGGAGCCGAGTAGCCGATGGGACACCCGGAGCGCCCGATACGGCTTGCCGCGCGCCTGCCGTGCGGACCCTCCGGTTCTACCGCGCGGCCACCTGTACCCGCTGATGTACTCGCCTTCCTTGCCGCTTCGGGTACGCGTACCTGCCGTACTCGAAGGCTCGTACCCGCCAGGGGGAGGACACCGGGCTGTAACGCTGAGCTACTGGCTAGTGGTTAGTGGCTACTGACTAGTGGCTAGTTGTTGCGGGGCAGGTGGTTGTTGACGGTGAAGCGTTGAATCTCGCCCGCTTCCGAGTGACGAGGTCACGCAGTCTGTCGCGGCGGCTTGACTCCGACGTTCGTTGCTCCGTGCCCTGAGGTGGCAAGCAAGCTCTCCAGGAGGCCTGGGAACCGCTCTTCGAGTTCGTCGGCCCGGAGATGTACGTAGCAACGGGTGCCTTCCTCACGAGTCCGTGTGACCCCCGAGGACCGCAGCACCTTCAGGTGATGGCTGAGCGTGGAGTTCGCGACGGGCGCATCCAACTCGCCCCACTGTCGCTCGACCCCGTCGGACAGTAGTCGCACCAGACCCAGCCGCAGGGGGTCGGACAGGGCGGCAAGGACGGTGGTCAGCGCCACCTCGTTCAGATCAGGGTGATGTGCATCTTTCGCCACACGTCCAGTATCGCACCTGACCCACCTTATTCGATGTTCGGCGAACATCGAATAAGGTGGGCGCCATGACACAACACCGACTCCCCGGCTGGCTGATCGGCCTCTTCGTCGCCACCCTCGCGTTGGGCACCGACGAGTTCGTGATCGCGGGCCTCCTGCCCGAACTGGCCGCCGACCTACAGATCACCACGGGCACAGCTGGTCAACTGATCACCGTGTTCGCCCTCACGTTCGCGCTCGGTGCGCCGGTGATGGCGGTCGTCTTGGACCCGTATCCACGACGGCGGGTCATCCTGACCGCCTTGGCGGTATTCATGCTCGCCAACCTCGGCGCCGCCATCGCGCCCACATTCAGCAGCTTGATCGCGCTCAGGGCAGTGGCCGGTCTTGCCGCTGCGGTGGTGTCGTCCACGGCGTTCGCGGTCGCGGCGCAGGGTGCTCCGTCCGATCGGCAGGGTCGCTATCTCTCAGTCGTCACCGCGGGGCTGACCGTGGCGCTGTTCACCGGAGTGCCGGTCGGGGCATGGATTGGCGGGTTGTTCGGGTGGCGGTCGACGTTCGTGCTGATCGCGGTCGTCGCTCTCGCCGCCATGATCGTTCTCGCAGCGGGGCTGCCCCAGCTCGAGGGAGCCCCGGCCGCGGGTCTGGTCGAGCGACTCAGCCCTCTACGCAACGTGCGCGTGCTGCGGCTCGTCCTTGCCGTGACCCTCTGTGGGGCGGGCGGTCTGATGTTCTACAGCTACCTCTCCGCACTCCTGGAGCGCAGCCAGGGCAACACGCAGGCACTGCCCTGGGTGCTTCTGCTGGTGGGCATCATCGGCGTCCCCTCAGCATTCCTGGGTGGCCGGCTTGCGGACCAGTACGGCGGGCGACGCAGCCGCCTCATCGTCGTCGGCGGACACGCCTTTGCCCTCGTTCTCGTGGGCAGTCTGATCGCATTGAGCGCGCCCTTCCCGCTGCTGCTGCTCGGCATCGCCGCCTGGTCGGTCTTCGCCTGGGCACTCAACCCACCCCTACAGGCCAGCACCATCGAAGCCGCACCCGAAGCGCCCATGACAGCCATCTCGCTCAACATCTCCGGCCTCTACCTCGGCACCGCGGCCGCAGCCGGTGTCGGCGGAATCATCGTCGACGGACCCGGGGCACTCTGGGTCCCGTTCGCCGCGGCTCTCGCGCTGACGCTCGCGTGGATCAGCGCCTCATTCCGGACACCACAACCAGCCGCGGTCACAGCATGACCCATCGCAACGCACCCCTGTCGATCGAGGGACGCCGACGGCTTGTCGAACGCTGCAAGACCCGCCCCATCGCCCACGTCGCATCAGAGATGGGAATCTCACGCGCCTGCGCATCGAAGTGGGTCAACCGATGGCGGCGTCACGGCGATGCTGGACTTCACGACCGCCCGTCGACTCCACATCGGAGCCCGCACGCCACGCCTGCATGGGTCATCGGGCACATCGAGACGTGGCGGCGAGAACACAAATGGTCGGCCCAGCGCATCACCGACGAGCTCGGTCACCTGGGCCACCGGATCAACCGGCGCACCGTGACTCGACACCTGACCAGACTCGGCCTCGGCCGACGCCGGTTCATCGACCCTGCCGGCGGCAGCAACCGCAAGCCGGGAAAGATCACCGCCCGCTGGCCCGGGCACATGATGCACCTGGACGTGAAGAAGGTCGGCAGGATCCCCGACGGCGGCGGATGGCGCGTCCATGGTCGTGACAGTGACCAGGCCAAGGCCGCCGACCGCGCCAAATCAGCGGGGGCACGGCGTGGGTACACCTACCTGCACTCCGCGATCGACGGATTCTCACGGCTCTCCTACACCGAGCCACTACTCGATGAGAAGGGAGCCACCGCGGCAGCGTTCCTTGCCCGTGCCAAGGTCTGGTTCGCCGCCCACGGCATCACCCACATCCACCGAGTCGTCACCGACAACGGCGCGTGCTACCGCTCCGGAGACTTCGCCCGCATCGTCGGCAACCAATCCCGGCACCAGAAGACCAAGCCCTACACGCCTCGTCACAACGGCAAGGTGGAGCGCTACCAGCGAATCCTGGCCGAAGAACTGCTCTACGCCCGCGACTTCACCAGCGAGGACGCGCGTTCAGCAGCGATCGCGGTCTGGAACATCCACTACAACTACCACCGACCACACTCAGGCGCAGGCGGTCAGCCTCCGGCATCCCGACTGCGGGAAGGCGTCACGAACGTCCAGCCCTCATACAGCTAGTGGTTAGTGGTGGATTGCCTGCTGGGAGTACCCTCCCCCGGGCTGAGGGCATGAGTTAGTGGTTAGTGGTGGCCCACCACTAACCACTAACCAGTAGCAGCGAGTGACCGTCGCGTCGAACGTGGCCCTCACAGAGGAGCATCAGGTGCGGCCTTCGGCCGCGCGTTCCTCGGGCGCCTCAGGGGCAGTTCGGGGTGAGGGCTGGCCGGCGGGTGCGGTCGATCGCGGAGTTCGGGATGCTCTTCAGGCGGGGCGGGCTGGGTGTGTGAGTGCGGCTGGTCGCCCACCTCGGGACGGCCTTCCAAGGGGGGCGGGGTGGCCTCTTCCCACCGACCCGACCAGACGGGAGGCAGGGAGAACTCCCTGACCCACATCCCTTGGGTTGACCTGCGGGAACACCCTCTTAGGGAGCCAGGGAGGCAGGCGCCACACTCCCTGAACCCCCAGAATTCGGCACCCGGGCGACGGGTACCGCCTCCCTCCTCCCCTAAGAGACTGCTGGCCCCGCCACGCACAGCCGCTATGCCTAGCAGCAAGGGGTGCTATGTCTAGCACCCCCGCTAGCACCCGATCCGCTGCCTGACCAGCGGCCTAGCACCTAGCACCCCTCCACCGGTGCCCCGCCAACCCCGTCTGAGAGGGGCATGCGTCCCCTTGCGTGCTGCTACCCGCTGAACACCTGGCCGCCGTGGTGGGGTCGGTGGGAAGAGGCCACCCCGCCCCCCTTGGAAGGCCGTCCCGAGGTGGGCGACCAGCCGCACACACCGCCCCGCCCCGCCTGAAGAGCATCCTGAACCCCGCGATCGACCGCACCCGCCAGCCAGCCCACACCCCGAACTGCCCCTGAGGCGCCCGAGGAACGCGCGGCCGAAGGCCGCACCTGACTATCTCTGAGCCGAGCGTGTCAGGTCTTCCAAGCCAAGGCTTGTGTGTGGGCGGCAGGGGCGTTGGGCGAGCCAGCCGGAGACTCTTGGGCCCCCGTTGACCGCGCTGCCTTCAGTGACGGTGCGGACGTGCTGAAAGCCCTGCTCAAGGTAGTAGGCGTGCAGTTTCGTGTTCGTCGTCCAGGCGTCCAAGCGCAGCCACCGCGCGCCTGTTCTGGCCGCTCGGTCGTCGGCCCAATCGAGGATGAGGGAACCGAGCTGCCGCCCGGCGCGCTCCCTCCGCACGGTGAGCTTGTGGACGTAGAGGGCCGGCTCCGCCAACTCAACGTCCGTCCAGGCACCCGGCTCCAAGTCCTCGTCGTCCAGGGTCACCGTGGCGACTGCCTGGCCGTCCACGTCGAACAGGAAGACGTTCCCCTGCTTGATGCTGGCCAGCATCAAGTCCGGGGGGTAGGGCTTGCGCCACTGGTCTATCCCCTGCGCCGAAAGCCACTGAGAAGCCTCTCGACGGAAGTCGAGGAGCGTGCCCAGGTCATCAGGGGTGGCGTATCGAACGATCATGGCTGTCCCCCACGTGCCGAAAGGTCCCCGACCTCAAATGTGATCCGGTTCAGGTCGCCCCTGAAGGTGGTGACCGTGCACCGGATCGGGCGGTCACTGCCATAGCCCGTGCGCGTCCAGACCAGCACTGGCACGCCAGGACCGATCTGGAGATCCCGAGCTTCCTCCGGAGTGGGCATACGAGTCAGCAGTTCGTCGTAGTACCCGACCTGTTCGATCCCCCGGTCCGCGAGGTAGCGCGTCGTGCCCTCTGCGATGTCTCCGGCCTGGGCGATTCGCGTGCCTTCGGCCAGCCACATGGGGTAGTACGTCGCCTGAGTCGACCAGGGCACGCCGTCCAGGTAGCGCAGACAGAACCGCAGCACGCCGTCTTGTTCGGATTCGACCCGAAGGCGGCTCGCCGCCTCAGGGGGCAAGGGCACCAGTTCGACGCGAAACTCCTGATGAGGCTCCCGGCCAACGCGTTTCACATCGGTGGTGTACGAGTCCCCTTCCTGCGGCAGCGTCAGGTTCTCGGAGCGCGATGCGTTGAGGACGAAGACTTCGGCCGATCTCACCTCGTACCCCCGGCCGTGGCTGGGGATCACAAGCCCTTCGGTGATCAGGACGTTCAGCCCCATACGAACGGTGTTCCGTGCGGCGTCGAACCTCTCGCACAGGGCCCGCTCCGAAGGCAGTTTGCTCCCCGGGGGTCTTGTGCCGTCTGCGATCTCGGCACGGAGCGCATCGGCGACCTGGCGATACAGCGGCTTGGGACTCATCCCCCCATCATGCCGCACTTGCTCAACTGGTTCATACATCTTGGCGTGAAGGGCTTGACCGGACCGCACGGTGACTGCTGAACTACTCCCGTGCAACTGGTTCGCACCAGTCCACTGATTCGAACCAGTTGCACGGGATGCGGTCATGCCCGTGTCCGGACAACACATAGGGCGCGGTGCCCGCCTGGCAGCTGATCACCGCGCCCCTGAGTCCCCTGGAAGGGGTAGTTCCATGATGCCTGAGTTGGTGTCGGTCGTGTCGGTTGAGGAGCCGGGTTCGCTGTTGCGGGCGGCGCGGTTGGAGCGGGGTTGGGACGTTCCGCAGCTGGTGATGCGGTTGCGGCAGGCGGCGTTCGAGCGGGGTTGGGAGCTGCCCTCGAACAAGGAGTTGAGGCTGCGGGTGCGTGGGTGGGAGGGGGGACAGCCGCCGAAGTCCCGCTACCTGGAGCTGCTGACGGCCGTGTACGGCGTGTCGCGCGAGGAGCTGGGCCTGCCGGTGCCGAGGGACGCCAAGCCGGAGATCGACAACGAGCGGTGGGCGCGGGTCATCGCTCGGTACCGGCCGTGGGTTTTGCGGCGGTTCACGGTCAAGCTCGCCGATGCCGAGACGGCGGAGGACCTGACGCAGGACCTCTTCATTCAGCTGGGACGGTCGTTGCACAAGGTGGACCCGGCCACGGACGGGCACCTGTACCCCTACCTGAATCTTCAGGTGCGGTGGACGTTGAACTCCTACTTCGCGGAGCAGGCCAAGCGCAATCGGGAGTTTCTGGCGCCGTCGTCTGAGGGCAGTGCGGATGTGGTGCCGATCGAGCCGGCCGCCACGGATGAGCTGTCTCAGACGGAGGCGTTGGGCTGCCACCTGGCGGACGTGCGGGCCCTGTTGGCGCCGTTGAAGGAGAAGCAGCGCCAGGTGCTGGCGCTGCGGGTGGTGGACGATCTCACCAGCGGGCAGATCGCGGTGCGTCTGGGAGTGTCGGTGGGCACGGTGGACAGTCGCATGCAGGCCGCCTTGGCGGCCGTGCGGCGCAACCTGGGCATGGCACCCCCGGCCGCGAAGAAGAAGCAGGTCGGCGGGGACGGTACGTGGGCGGTGGCCGCCCGCGCGGCCGTGGCCGCCGAGGCCGCCACCGGGCGCCTGTTCACCAGCGCGGACCTGATCGAGCGCTACCAGCTGGAAGCCCCGGACACGCCGCAGAAGTGGAATCACGTGCTGACCAGCCTGACGCGGGCGGGCGTCATCGCCCAGGCCGGATGGAGCGGCCCCCGCGATCGGCGCCGGCGCGCCTACCTCGGCACCAACCCGACCCCGGCGCCCTCCGGTGTCGCCTCGGCCCACGCGGCGGTGGCGTGATGGCCGCCTCCAAACGCCGGGGGCACCTGAACGGTGCGACGACACGGGCCCGTAAGCAGGTGCTCGCCGCCCGGGACGGGGCGCGGTGCGCCTACTGCCTGGTCCCGTTCACCAGCCTGACGGAAGCGACGCTGGAACACATCGCACCGTTCTCCCTCTTCCCGACCTGGCGCGCGGTCCACCTGGTGTTGGCCTGCCGCCCCTGCAACGACCGCAAGGCCAACCACCTGTCCCTGCTGCTGGCCCTGACCCTGCTGGCCACCGAACGCACCCCCCACGGCGCGGCCATGAACACCACGACCGACGCCGTGAACACCACGGTGGCCGCCGTGAACATCCCCGCCGACACCGTGAACACCACGACCGACGCCGTGAACACGCGTCTGGGGTTGATGGACCGCCCCGGGTGCGTCGTGAACGACTCCCCGCCGCTGATGAACACCGGGGCGGTGGCCGTGAACACCCCCGCCAACGTCGTGAACACCTCCGGTGGGCCGCTGTCCGGCGGCATGTTGCAGCTGCTCGCCCGCCTCGCTCACGCCCGTCAGACGGCCAACCGTGCCGCCTGGCGCGCGCGGTGGGAGGTGGCCGCCTGATGTCCCAGCCGAACGCGACCCCGGGTGTGACGCGGTCCGTCACACAGGTCAACGCCCCGCGCACCGCCCCCACCACACGTGACGAAACGCGTGACGAAAAGCCGCCCACCCGATCCCCGAGGCGCCGACCCGATCGGGGAGCCGCTCGATCGGGTCGGGGATCGGCCCCGGATCGGCCGATCCGATCGGGTGGCCAGTCGGGCGATCCCGCGCCGGTTCGCGCCTTGCGCGGTGGCCTGCCCGATCGGTACCTGACCCCGCTCGATCTGGTGTCCCTCTTGCAGCTGGAGAGCGTGGAGACCGTGTACGCCTGGCGCAAGAGCGGCAACGGTCCGCCCGGCTTCCGCATCGGCAAACACCTGCGGTACGACCCGCAGGCGGTGGCCGACTGGATCGCCGCCCGCACCACCGATCGGGAGGCGGCGTGATGCCCGACCAGCCGACCCCGCCCGGGGCGGTCGGTGAGGCGGACTTCCCCGCCCGCCGCATCAAGCTCACCCCGGCAGCCTCGATCGCCCCCGAACCCGTCATCTGGGCATGGGAGCCCGAGCCCGGGATCGGGCGCATCCCGGCCGGCGCGCTGACCCTGGCCGCCGGCCGGGAGGGAACCGGCAAGTCGAGCTTCGGGATCTGGCTGGCCGCTCGCCTCTCGCGCGGCCAGCTCCCCGGCACCTTCCACCACCAACCCCGCACCGTCTTCTACGCGGCCGTCGAGGATTCCTGGTCGCGCACCCTCGTTCCCCGCCTCATGGCCGCCGGCGCCGACTTGGAGCGCGTCTACCGCGTGGACGTGGACGACGTACTCCAGGGCGAGACGATGCTTTCCCTGCCCCTGGACACCGGCCCCTTGGAAGCGGCTATCGCCGAACACCAGGTGGCCGCCCTGATCATCGACCCGCTGATGTCCACCCTGGGACAGAACACCGACGCCCACCGCACCCAGGACGTACGCCGCGCTCTGGAACCGGTGGTGCGCATGGCCGAACGCACCACGGCCCTGACCCTGGGGATCGCCCACTTCAACAAGACCACCGGCACCGACGCCTCCCAACTGATCTCCGGCTCAGGGGCGTTCAAGGATCTCGCCCGCGCGATCCTCGCGTTCGCCCACGATCGTGAGAGCGGTGAACAGGTCATGACCCAGACCAAGAACAGTCTCGGCAAGCTCGACCTACCGTCGCTGTCCTACCGCATCGAGGGATGCGACATCCCCGCCGCGGGCGGCACGGCGAACGTCGGCCGGCTGGACTTCACCGGCATCGCCGAACGCTCCGTGGAAGACACCCTCTCCACCACCGCCGACCCCGAAGGCGCCGGGGAGCGGGACGAAGCCGCCACCTGGCTAACCGACTACCTCACCGAACAAGGCGGAGAAGCTCCCGCCGGCGACATCATCAAAGCCGCCGAGAAGGACGGCTTCGCCAAGCGCACCCTCCAACGCGCCCGCAGCAAGGTTGGCGTGACATCCCAAAAGTCCGGATTCGGCAAAGGGTGGGTGTGGGTACTGAACGTCACCACCCCCACCGAAGGTGACACCAAGGTGCCGAAGGTGCCAACCCCCAGAAGCCTGGCACCTTCGGCACCTTCGCTGTCACCTTCGCCGAACCCCACACCCAGCGTGACCACCACGGCCGGACACTGCGCCACGTGCGGCGACCCCATGACCGCCATCGAACCCGACCAAACCACCCACCCCGGATGCACCCCCAGCATCTTCTGAACCCTGCGACGCGGGGCGCTAACGCTAGCGGCACGCATCGCTAGCGTTAGCGCCCCCGCTAGCTCCCCAAACGCCGCCTGACCAGCGCGATAGCAGGTAGCGCGCCACACACGGCACCCGTCAGAACGGCCCACCAAGGGCCGTTCCGGCACCCGCCGCACCCGCTATCACCACGGGAGACACCCACCCATGCCTGGCCATGTTCAAGACCGCTGGTACAAGGACGAAGAGCAGCCGGACGGCACCATCAAGCGCGTCAAGACCGACCGATACGGCGTCGGGCTCCGGTACCGCGCCCGGTACGTCGGGCCGGACGGCACCGAGAAGTCGAAGTCCTTCCCCGACAAGCAGAAGCGCGCCGCCGAAAAGTGGCTGAGCAATACGACCGCCGACATGGAGCGCGGCCAGTACATCGACCCCAAGAAGGCGCGCATCACCTTCCGGCAGTACGCCGAACAGTGGGTCGCCGCCCAGACCACGGACGTGGCGACGCGAGACGCCGTGGAGAGCCGCCTGCGGCTCCACTCGTACCCGTACCTCGGTACCCGCCCGCTCGGTTCCTTCCAGCCCGAGCACATGCGGACCTGGGTCCGCCAGCTCGAAGACGCAGGCATCCCCGGCACCTACGGCTACGTGATCTACGGCAACGTCCGCGCGGTGCTGTCCGCCGCCGTCGACGACGGCTACCTGACCCGCAACCCATGCGACGCCCGATCCGTCCGCCCGCCGTCGCCAGAGCCCAAGCGCGTCGTCCCGTGGGAGCCCGGCCGCGTCTTCGCGGTCCGGGCAGCCCTACCGCCCCGGGCTCAGGCCATGGTGGATCTGGCCGCTGGCTGTGGCCTCCGGCAGGGTGAGGTGTTCGGGCTTGGCGTTGATGGTGTGGGCTTCGACACGGACACCCTGCACGTGGTGCGTCAGGTCAAGCTCGTCAAGGGCAAGCCCGTGTTCGCGCCCCCGAAGTGCGAGAAGGAACGCGACGTGCCGCTGCCGGCGGTCATCGCTGACGCGCTCCGGACCCACATGAAGGAGTTCGAGCCGACCGCCATCACGCTGCCCTGGAAGAAGTTGGACGGGCCCCCGGTAACGGCCCACCTCCTCTTCACGGCCAAGGAAGGCAGTGCGGTCCGCAGGAACGACTTCAACGACCACGCCTGGAAGCCCGCCCTGGCCGCCGCCGGCGTCATCCCGGAGCGTCAGCGCGGGGAGCGGCACCAAGCCGCCCGGGAGCACGGGATGCACGCGCTCAGGCACTTCTACGCGTCCGTCCTGTTGGACGCCGGGGAGAGCATCAAGGCAGTGAGCGAGTACCTGGGCCACGCGGACGCCTCGATGACCCTGCGGGTCTATGCCCACCTGATGCCGACCAGCCGGGAGCGGACGCGGAAGGCCGTTGACGCGGTGTTCAACCCGCCCGCGTTGGACAGCTGACGGCCCAGGGACGGCCCAGAGGGCGACAGGAAGCCCCCACCAGCGACATACGTGCTGGTGGGGGCTTCCTCACGTCGTGATGACGCCTAGTTCTTCTGGATCTGGTCGAAGCTCAGCTCGACCGGGGTCTCCCGGCCGAAGATCTCCACCAGGCCCTTGACCTTCTTCGAGTCCGCGTTGATCTCGTTGATCGTCGCCTGGAGGGTGGCGAACGGGCCGTCCGTGACGGTGACCGAGTCGCCGACCTCGAAGTCGAGGACCTGCACCTCGACCCGGCGGCCGCCGCTGACGGCGCCGCCCTCGGCCGCGGCCTCGGCGGCGGCCTTCTGCTCCACCTCGGGGGCGAGCATCTTGACGATCTCGTCCAGCGTCAGCGGATACGGGTCGTAGGCGTTGCCGACGAAGCCGGTGACGCCCGGGGTGTTGCGCACCACACCCCAGGACTCGTTGGTGAGATCCATCCGCACCAGCACATAACTGGGCAGCTTGTTCTGCTTGATGGTGCGCCGGTCGCCGTTCTTGATCTGGACGACCTCTTCCTGCGGCACCTCGACCTGGAAGATGTAGTCCTCGACGTTCAGCGAGACGGCCCGCTGTTCGAGGTTGGTCTTCACCCGGTTCTCGTAGCCGGCGTAGGTGTGGATGACATACCACTCGCCGGGCAGCGTCCGCAGCTCCTCGCGCAGCGCGGCGACCGGGTCGACCGGCTCCTCGGCCGCCTCCTCGACGTCCGCGGCCTCGACGTCCCCGGCTTCGTCCGCCTCGGCAGACCGCTCGGCGACCTCATCCGCCGCGACACCGTCGGCCTCGTCCGCCGTGGCTTCGGCGGCGTCGGCCTGCTCGACATCGCTCTGCGCGGCCTCTGCCACCTCGACCGTGTCGCGCGCGGTGTCCTCGCCCTCGGGTTCGGGGGAGGCGTCGTTCAGGTTCGGGTCAGACACGGTAGCTGCTTCTTCCTGACTTTCGTTACGAGGGATGGCACATCAGCCGAAGACGTAGTCGACGGCTCGGCTGAATCCCCAGTCAAGCACGGTCAGGATGCAGATGACGACGACTACGAAGATGATCACCGCTGTCGCGTACGTCGTCAGCTGCCGGCGCGACGGCCAGACGACCTTGCGCAGCTCCGCGACGACCTGGCGGTAGAAGAGAGCCAGCTTGCCCAGCGGGCCCCTCTTCGCGCGACGGCCGCGACGGCCGGCGCCCTCGCCCCGGGGCTCCGGCGCAACATCGGAGTCCGTGATCCCAGCCACTCGTCCTCACCCGATCCCGGTCATGGTCATAAGCCGCCCGGCCACCCGGACGGCTTTTCACTTCGTGTAGCAGGGCCGGAGGGACTTGAACCCCCAACCGCTGGTTTTGGAGACCAGTGCTCTACCAATTGAGCTACGACCCTTTACCGTGTGGTGCCGACAACGTACCGCATCCGGCGCCACAGGTGAGGAGTGTACGTGCTCAAAGCCCGGCCGTCGAACGGTTGGTGCGAGGGTTTCCGGCGTGACGGGTGCGCCGACGGCCCGCAACCCGTGTGCCGGCCCGGACGGCCGTCTGCGACGATGCCCCCATGAGTGCCGCAACCCCATCCCCCGCCCAGCCGCCAGTCGCGCCGCCCGCCCAGCGCCGGGTCTCGGCGCGGATCGGCGCCATCTCCGAGTCCGCCACCCTGGCCGTGACCGCCAAGGCGAAGGCGCTGCGCGCCGCCGGCCGCCCGGTGATCGGCTTCGGCGCCGGCGAACCGGACTTCCCGACGCCCGACTACATCGTGGCCGCGGCCGAGGCCGCCTGCCGGGAGCCACGGTTCCACCGCTACACGCCGGCCGGCGGGCTGCCCGAGCTGCGGGAGGCAGTGGCGGCCAAGACGCTGCGCGACTCGAAGTACCAGGTCGACGCCAGCCAGGTGTTGATCACCAACGGCGGCAAGCAGGCGATCTACGAGGCGTTCGCCACCCTGCTCGACCCGGGCGACGAGGTGCTGGTGCCCGCCCCCTACTGGACCACCTACCCCGAGTCGATCCGGCTGGCCGGCGGCGTCCCGGTGACCGTCGACACCGACGAGACCAGCGGATACCTCGCCAGCGTCGAGCAGTTGGAGGCGGCCCGCACCTCGCGGACCAAGGTGCTGCTCTTCGTCTCGCCGTCGAACCCGACCGGCGCGGTCTACTCCCCCGAGCAGACCAAGGCCATCGGCCGCTGGGCAGTCGAGCACGGTCTGTGGGTGCTCACCGACGAGATCTACGAGCATCTGGTCTACGGCGGCACCGAGTTCAGCTCGCTGCCCACGCTGGTGCCCGAGCTGGCCGACCGCTGCGTCGTGGTCAACGGCGTCGCCAAGACCTATGCGATGACCGGCTGGCGGGTCGGCTGGCTGATCGGCCCCTCGGACGTCGTCAAGGCGGCGAGCAACCTGCAGTCGCACGCCACCTCCAACGTGAGCAACGTGGCGCAGGCCGCCGCGCTGGCGGCGGTCGCCGGCGATCTGGACGCGGTGACCGCGATGCGCGAGGCGTTCGACCGCCGCCGCACCACGATCGTGCGGATGCTCAACGAGATCGACGGCGTCAACTGCCCCGAGCCCAAGGGCGCGTTCTACGCCTACCCCTCCGTCAAGGAGCTGCTCGGCCGGGAGATCGGCGGCCAACGTCCCGCCACCTCACTGGAGTTGGCCGAGGTTCTGCTGGAGAAGGCCGAGGTCGCCGTGGTCCCGGGCGAGGCGTTCGGCACCCCAGGCTTCCTGCGGTTCTCCTACGCGCTGGGCGACGACGACCTCGTCGAGGGCATCGGGCGGCTCCAGAAGCTGCTCTCGTAACGCCCACGGCGGTGTGCCGGCTCGAGTCGGTGTTCGGGCCGGCGCCTCCCCGGGGCGACCGGGTTTTGGCGGACGGGGGACTTACGGCAAGATCCTGGAATGGCTCGTGCACGTGATGTTCAAACCCTGCCAAAGGCCCATCTCCACCTGCACTTCACCGGGTCGATGCGGCCCGGGACGCTGCGTGAGCTGGCCGACAAGTACGGCGTCCATCTGCCGGAGGCACTGCGCGGCGGCGAGCCGCCCCAGCTGCGCGCCACCGACGAACGCGGCTGGTTCCGCTTCCAGCGGCTCTACGATCTGGCCAGGTCCTGTCTGCGGGAGCCGGAGGACATCCGGCGGCTGGTCCGCGAGGCCGCCGAGGAGGACGTCCGCGACGGTTCGCGCTGGCTGGAGATCCAGGTCGACCCGACCTCGTACGCCCCCCGCCTGGGCGGGCTGATCCCGGCCCTGGAGATCATCCTCGACGCGGTCCGCACCACCTCGCGGGAGACGGGCCTCGGGATGCGGGTGGTGGTCGCGGCGAACCGGATGAAGCATCCGCTGGACGCCCGCACCCTGGCCCGGCTCGCGGTCCGCTACCGCGACCAGGGCGTCGTCGGCTTCGGCCTCTCCAACGACGAACGCCGGGGTTTCGCACGGGACTTCGACCGGGCGTTCGCCATCGCCAGGGACGGCGGCCTGCTGGCCGCCCCGCACGGCGGCGAACTGGCGGGGCCGATCAGCGTCCGCGACTGCCTCGTCAACCTGGGCGCCACCCGGGTGGGCCACGGCGTGCGCGCCTCGGAGGACCCGGCGGTGCTGGCCGCCCTGGCCGACGCGGGCGTCACCTGCGAGGTCTGCCCGGCGTCCAACGTGGCCCTCGGCGTCTACCAACGCCCCACGGAGGTCCCGCTGCGCACCCTCTGGGACGCGGGCGTCCCCATGGCCCTCGGCGCCGACGACCCTCTCCTCTTCGGCTCCCGCCTGGCCGACCAGTACCGCATCGCCCGCGACCACCACGCCTTCACCGACCACGAACTGGCCGACCTGGCCCGCCAATCCATCCGAGCCTCGGCGGCCCCGGACGACATCAAGACGAAGACCCTGCTGGACATCGACACCTGGCTCGCCGTGCCCTAGCCGGGCGGGCCAGGCGGACCGGGCGGCGCGCCGCCCGGCCAGCGCGGTGCGCTGGCCGCGGGGCGCTGGCCGCGCCGGGCCGGACGGGGCACGGCGGGGCAGTGCCCTGCCCGGGCGGGCCAGGCGGGGTACGGAAGGGCGACAGCGCGAAGCGCTGGCCGCGCCGGGCAGGGCGGTGCACGGCCGAGCAGTGCCCTGGCCGGGCGGGCAGGGCGGGGCACGGCCGAGCAGTGCGCTGGCCGCGCCGGCCGGGCACGACGAGGCGGCGGCACTACGCACCGGCCACGGTGCGCCGGCCGGCCAGGGCACAGCGGGGCGGCAGCGCTAAGCGCTGGCCGCGCCAGGCGAGTGAGGGACGCCGACCGATACCGGCCGGGGCGGGGCACGGCGAGACAGCAGCGCGAAGCGCTGGCCGCGCCGGGCACGACGAGACGGCGGCACTACGCACCGGCCACGGTGCGCCGGCCGGCCAGGGCACAGCGGGGCGGCAGCGCTAAGCGCTGGCCGCGCCGGCAGGGCGGGGTACGGCGAGACAGCAACGCCAAGCGCTGGCCGCGCCGGCCGAGCCGGGCACGACGAGACGGCGGCACTACGCACGAGCCACGGTGCGCCGGCCTCGCCGGCCAGGCGTGGAACGGCGACCGATGCCGGCCAGGCGGAGCAGTGCGCTGGCCGGGCAGGGTACGGCAGGGCGGCAGCGCCAAGCGCTGGCCGCGCCGGCCGGGGCGGGGCACGAGGAGGCGGTGGCACCAAGCGCCGACCGGGGTCCGCTGGCCGCGCGGGCAGGGCGGGAAGCGTGGAGCGCCGAACCGCCGGACGGGCCGGCACCATGAGACGGCGGCCGACCCGCCGACCCGCCCGCTGCGGCGGGGTGTTCTACCTTCGGGGCATGGCTTTTACTCCGTGTGCGGACCCGGCGCCGGCCGACTGGATTGTGTCGAGTGAGTTGCCGTGGCAGCGGTTGGTCGGATTCGGTCCGGCCGGGTTTCCGTCGTACGCGCGGCTGCGTTTTCTGCCCGACCCTGTCTTCGAAGGACAGAGCGAGGCCGATGTCGAAGCCGAAGGGCCGAGCGAGGATGAGCGGTTGCGGATGCTTTTCGACGTGTTGGCCGCGCACACCCGAACCCCCGACGACTGTTACTTCTGCCTCTGGGACGGCTACGGGGATATCCCGGACGGTGGCGCCGGAGCGGCCCGAGTCGTGGTTCCGGCCCGTTCGTATCTGCTGTTCCGGGGGTCGCTCACCGAGGCCGGCGGTTGGGGGGCGGGGCCGATGTCGCCGGGCCCCGCGTTGGCCTGGCCGGCCGACCGCGCCTGGTGTGTCGCCAATGACGTGGACCCGCACTGGGCCGGCATCGGTGCGGCTTCCCTGGCCGTCGCCGAACTCGTCGGCCATCCCCACCTGGATGTGACCCCCGCCGACCCGACCCGGCGGCCCCCCGTCTATCTCTGACCCACCACGGCTAGAGCGTCGTGTTGATGAGGACCGGTTCGTTGACGAGGGTGATGCCGAAGGTGGCTTGGACTCCGGCGCGGATTTCGCGGGCGAGGGTGAGGAGGTCGGCGGTGGTGGCGGTGCCCCGGTTGGTGAGGGCGAGGGTGTGTTTGCCGGAGATGCGGGCGGGGCCCGTGCCGTAGCCCTTGGGGAAGCCGGCGCGGTCGATCAGCCAGGCGGCGGACGTCTTGGTGAGGCCGTCGGCGGCGGGGTAGGCCGGCGCCGCGACGTCGGGGCCGAGGTGGTCGGCGACGCGGTCGAGGAACGCGGCGAGGGCGGGTTCGTCCAGCACCGGGTTGGTGAAGAAGGAGCCGGCGGACCAGGTGTCGTGGTCCTCGGGGTCGAGGACCATGCCCTTGCCGGTGCGGAGTTTGAGCACCGTGTCCCTGGCGTTGGCCAGGGGCACCCGGCCGCCCGGTTCGACGCCGAGCGCCCGGGCCGTCTCGGCGTACCGGACGGGGCCGGAGAGGCCGCCGGCGTCGCTCAGTTCCAGGCGGACGCGGAGGACGACATGGCGGTCGGGTTCGGCCTTGAACCTGCTGTGCCGGTAGGCGAATCCGCACTCCGCGCCCGGCAGGGTGACGATCCGGCCGGCGGCGCGGTCGTAGACGTCGACCTCGGTGATGACGGAGGAGACCTCCTGACCGTAGGCACCGACGTTCTGGATCGGGGTGGCGCCGGCCGAGCCGGGGATGCCGGCGAGGCATTCGATGCCGGCGAGGCCGGCGTCGACCGTGCGGGCCACGGCCGCCGACCAGTTCTCGCCGGCGGCCAACTCCAGCCGGGTGCCGTCCAGTTGGTAGCCGGTGGTGGCGATGCGCAGGGCGGTGCCGGGGAAGCCGGCGTCCGCGACGACCAGGTTGCTGCCGCCGCCGACAAGCAGCAGGGGTGTGCCGTCGGCGTCGGCTTGGCGCACCGCTTCGACGATCTCCTCGTCGGTGGTGGCGGTGAGCAGCCGGTCGGCCGGTCCGCCCAGCCGGAGGGTGGTCAGCGGGGCGAGCGGGGCGTCAGGTGTTTCCAGCACCAGGCCACCATACGAGACGCTCGCCGCCGGTCGACCGAGGTCACCTGTCGACTAAAATGTCGGCGGGCCGTGACTGGCGCTGGGGTGGAGTACCACCGGGGAGCGGCCTGACATCCTGTCGATGCCGTGCGCCTGGGCGACTCGTTGCGAGGCTCGGGAGTTCGGTATGACTCAGACACGGTCGGCTCGTTTGATGGACGGCACGGAGCCGGCGCGGCGGCTCGTCGAGGCCAGCGCGGCCGGCGCGGCCGAGGTGTTGCGGCGGACGGGGACGGCGCCCTGTCTGGCGACGGTCCTGGTGGGCGAGGATCCCGCGTCGGTGACCTATGTGCGGATGAAGCGCAGGCGGTGCGAGAAGGCCGGCATCACGTCCCGGCATGTGGCGTTGCCCGCTTCGATCAGCACCGAGGGCCTGGTGGCCGAGGTGACGGCTCTCTCGCGGGATCCGCAGGTGCACGGCATTCTGCTGCAGCATCCGGTGGGGCCGCATATCGACGAGCGGGCGGCGTTCGAGGCGATCGCGCCGGCCAAGGACGTCGACGGCGTCACGATGCACTCGTTCGCGGCGATGGGCTTCGGTCTGCCGGGCTTTGTCTCGTGCACGCCCGGCGGGATCATGCGGCTGCTCGACGAGTACGACGTGGATCTCGCCGGGAAGCACGCCGTGGTGGTGGGTCGCAGCGCGATTCTCGGGAAGCCGGCGGGTCTGCTGCTGCTCGGCCGGGACGCGACGGTGACGTACTGCCACTCGCGGACCGCCGATCTGTCGGCGCATGTGCGGGAGGCGGATGTGCTGCTCGCGGCGGTGGGGCGGGCGAGGTTCATCAGGGGCGAGGACATCAAGCCGGGCGCGGTGGTGATCGACGCCGGCTACAACGCGGGGAACGTGGGGGATGTCGACTTCGATTCGGCGCGGGAGCGGGCGAGCCTGATCACTCCCGTGCCGGGTGGGGTCGGTCCGATGACCATCGCGGTGCTTCTGGCCCAGACGGTGACGGCGGCCAAGCGTCAACTCGGCCTGGAATGACGGCTGGTACGGCGTCCATATGACGGCTGGAGCCCGGTGGCCGGTGGGCCGCCGGGCTCCGTTGTCCGTCGGAGGCTGTCGATCCCTGAGTCGGGGTCCTTGGGTCAGGGGACGAGAACGGGGGCCGGCTCGTCCCGGTCGTCGGGGGCCGGGGGTGCCTGCCTGGCGCGTCGGGGGGCGATCAGCACCACGGCGCCGGCGACCAGGACCGCGGCGGCGCCGAGCCAGACGGCCGGGGTCAGCCCGTCGGTGAAGGTGCGGGGCGTCTCGTAGCCGCCCCGGGTGGCGAAGACGGAGGCCAGCACGGCGACGCCGAGGGCGCCGCCGACCTCGCGCAGCGCGTTGTTGACGCCGGAGGCGATGCCCTCGTCGCGGCGCGGGACCGAGCCCATCACCATGGCGCCGGCCGGCGCGAAGAACATCGCCATGCCGACGCCGCAGAGGACGAAGGCGGGCACCTGGGGGCCGTAGCTCGCGTCGGGTCCGGCGAGGGCGGCGAGCCAGCCGAGGCCCGTGCCCATCAGCAGCATTCCGGTGGCGATGATCACCCGGCCGCCTATCCGGTCGGTGAGCCTTCCGGCGATCGGCGCGACCACCAGGCCCATGGCGGTCCAGGGCAGCATCCGCACGCCCGCCTCGGTGGGGCTGTAGCCCTGGATCAGCTGGAGGTACTGGGTGAGCAGGAAGATGGAGCCGAACATGCCGGCGAACATCAGCAGGCTGGCGGCGTTGATGGCGCTGAAGGTGCGGGAGCGGAAGAAGCGCATCGGCAGCATGGGGTGGCTGGTCTTCAACTCCCAGGCGACAAAGGCGATCAGCAGCATGCCGCCGAGGATGAAGCCGGCCAGCACCGGGCCCGAGGTCCAGCCGTGTTCGTGGCCGCGCACCAGGGAGAGCACCACGCCGAAGAGGCCGGAGCTGACGAGCGCGGTGCCGACCAGGTCGAGGCGGTCGTTGCCGCCGGTGCTCTCGGCGAGCTTGCGGTAGGCGAGCGGGATCAGGGCCAGGCCGATGGGCACGTTGATCCAGAAGATCCACTGCCAGGAGAGGTGTTCGGTGATGGCGCCGCCGACCAGCGGCCCGGACGCCACGGCGAGGCCGTTGACGGCGCCCCAGATGCCGAAGGCCGCGCCGCGCTTCTCGGCGGGGACGGCGGCGGAGATCAGGGTGAGGCTGAGCGGCATCAGGATCGCCGCGCCGGCGCCCTGGAGGGCGCGGGCCGCGATCAGCGCGTCGGTGGAGCCGGCGAGGGCGGCGCCGGCCGAGGCGGCGGTGAAGATCAGCACGCCGATGCCGAAGACGCGGCGCCTGCCGAACCGGTCGCCGAGTGCCGCGCCGAGCAGCAACAGGCAGGCGAACGGCAGGGTGTAGCCGTTGACGATCCATTCCAGATCGGCGAGTTCTCCGCCGAGATCGTCCCTGATCACCGGCAGCGCGGTGGTGACCACCAGGTTGTCGAGTGCGGCCATAAAGGTGGCGGCGCCCACGATGACCAGCGTCCAGACGGCGCTGCCCCTGCCCGGTGGCTTGGTTGTCTCTCGCACGTTCCCCTCCTCTCCGGGCCCCTTCGGGCTCCGGAAACGCTCGCCGACCGGCCGCCCCCCGGCTGGTCAACGACGGTTAAATGTTTGGTATTGATCGGTCAATAACTTTCGCGGACGGACGGGTGCCACGGTGTGGACCGGTCGTTCCGTTCGCCCGTGGATCCCGCCGCCCGGGCCAGGTGGTCTAGGAGGCGGGGCCGGAGCCCTCCAGATGTTCGAAGACCGTCAGGGTCTCCCACACCCGGTGTCCCTCGGGGAAGCCCATGGACAGCATCACGTTGATCATCATGCCGATACTGAAGAAGTCCCTGGTGAGGGTCGTGTCATTGCCCAGGTTCGCCAGGATCGAGTCCCACATCCCGGACCAGGCGGATCTGATCTCGGCGGCGAACTCGACATCCCCCTCCGACTCCCGGGCGCTGACCGCGACATACATCTGCATCTGGAAGAGCAGATGGTCACGATCGCTGATCAGCGGAAAGTACGCCTTGCACATCGCCTCATGGGCCTCCTGGGGTTCAAGCCCCCGGGCGGCCTCGTCGAACCGGCGCCGCATCTCGCCAATGGTGCGATGGGCGGCGGCCAGGAAGATCGCACGCTTGTCGGGAAAGAGGCGGAACAGATAGGGCTGTGAGACCCCGACCCGCTTGGCGATGGCCGCCGTCGAGGTGCCCACGTAACCGGCGCGGCCGAACTCGACCACCGCCGCGCGGATAACGCTCTCGCGCCGCTCCTCGGCCGACATGCGGCCACTCTCCCGTGCCATGGGAGTAAGTTATTGGTTAATCACTAACCAAGTCAACCCCCGACCGTCGACGCCGTGTTGGCGGCCGGTCGGGGGTTGACAGGGTGGTCGGGGTGGTCGGGGGTGCCGGAGGGTCTAGCCGAGGCGGACCACGGCGTTGGCCCGGCCGAGGACCTTCTGTCCGTCGCTGTGTGCCGTGAGGTCGATCCGGACGGTGCGCCGTTCGTCGTCCAGCTTGGCGGCGACCCTGGCACTGACCGTGATCTCCGCGCCGACCCCGTCGTCGGGCACGACCACCGGCTTGGTGAAACGGACCCCGTACTCCAGCACCGCGCCCGGGTCGCCGACCCAGTCGGTGACCACCCGGACCGCCTCGGCCATGGTGAACATGCCGTGGGCGATCACATTGGGCAGGCCGACCTCGACGGCGAACCGCTCGTTCCAGTGGATCGGGTTGAAGTCCAGCGAGGCGCCCGCGTAGCGCACCAGCGTGGCGCGGTCGACGGGGAAGGTGCGGGTGGGCAGTTCGGTGCCCTCCTCGACCTCGGCGTAGACGATCCTCGACCGGGTGTGCGCGCTCATCGGTCCCCCTCCCCCGCCGGGGCCTCGTCGGCGCTCCGGGCGACCAGCTTGGTGTAGGCGGTCGCCACATGGGCGCCGGACTCGTCGTGCAGCTCACCGCGCACGGTCAACATCTCGTTCCCCTTGAGCGATTTGATCGCCTCGATGGTCGAGGTCACGGAGACCCGGTCGCCGGCGCGCAGCGGGCGTTCATAGGTGAAGCGCTGCTCGGTGTGGACCACCCGGCCGTAGTCGAGCCCCAGCTTGGGGTCCTGGACGACGGCGAACGCGGCCCGGTAGCTGATCAGAAAGACGAAGGTCGGCGGCGCGATCACATCCGGGTGGCCGAGTTCCCTGGCCGCCTCGGGCCGGGTGTAGACCGGGTTGTCGTCCCCGATCGCCTCGGCGAACTCGCGGATCTTCTCCCGTGCCACCTCGTACGGCTCGGTGGGGGGATAGCTCCGCCCGACAAAGGACTGGTCGAGGGGCATCGGAATCCTCACATCCTGGGTACATCGTTGCGCGTGCACGCCGGTGGTGCGTGCCGGCGTGCGCGGTCCGCATGCGCGGTCGGTGTACGCGCCGGCCCGTATGCGCCGGGATAGACGAAACCGCCCCCGGTGGATACCGAGGGCGGTTTCACACAGCGAACTCTTGGGTTGGTCAGGCTCGAAAACCCGAGGGCTCCCGCTGGATCAGCGGGTCTCGCGGTGGGCCGTGTGCGCGTTGCAGCGCGGGCAGTGCTTCTTCATCTCCATGCGATCCGGGTCGTTACGCCGGTTCTTCCTGGTGATGTAGTTCCGCTCCTTGCACTCCACGCAGGCCAGCGTGATCTTCGGGCGGACGTCGGTGGCAGCCACGTGAGTGCTCCTTGACGGATGGACGGGTAAAACCTATTGAACACAGAGAAGAGTAGCCGATCGGAGGACCGACCCCGCAATCGGCTACTGAGAGTAGCGGCGACCGGACTTGAACCGGTGACACAACGATTATGAGCCGTTTGCTCTACCGACTGAGCTACGCCGCCACAGGGTGAGCCACCCTCATCCTCGCGGATAAGGGCCTGGCACCCCAGAGCCCCAAAACGGAATCGAACCGTTGACCTTCTCCTTACCATGGAGACGCTCTGCCGACTGAGCTATTGGGGCGAGCGCTCAAGAGATTACACGGTCCTCGGCAGATGGCGAAATCCATTGAACCCCCGGCCCTCCGGGTGCGGCGGTACGATTTTCGCCCGCCAGGTGCCGTGCGCTCTTGGCGCTTTCTCCGGGTCTTTCCGGTTTCCCCCTTGTCGGCCCGGTTGATCCCGGCTGGTCCGGTTGCCTCCCCTTACGCTCGCTTCCGTCTGACCTGACCTGACCGGGGAGAGCGATGTCGGACTCGGACCGACTACTGCTGAGTGGGGCCCGCCTGGCCGACGGCCGGCCCGTGGATGTGGCCCTGGACGCCGGCCGGATCCGGGCGGTGGCCCCGGCCGGCACGCTGCCGGCCGGCGCGCCCGGCCAGCGGGTGGAGCTGGCCGGCTATCTGCTGCTGCCGGCCCCGGCCGAGCCGCACGCGCACCACGATGTCGCGTTGACCGCCGACGGCGCGCCCGACGGCGCCGGCGGTCCGACCGTGCTGGAGCGGCGGATCACCGAGGCGGCGCTGTCGCAGCTGGGTCATGGCGCGACCGCGCAGCGGAGCCATGTCCTGGTGCGCGACGACCGGGGTCTGGCCGCGCTCGCCGCCGCGCAGCGCGCCGGCCGGGCGCTGGCGGGGCTCGCGGAGTTGAGCACGGTGGCGCTGCCGGGGCCGCTGACCGGCCGGGCGGGGGCCGACCAGCGGGCGCGGCTGCGGGAGGCGGTGGAGTCGGGGGCCGACGCGGTGGGCGGCGCGCCGGATCTCGATCCGGATCCGGTCGGCCATCTCCGGTGGGTGGTGGAGCTGGCCGCCGAGCACGGCAGGCCGGTGGATCTGCACACCGACGCGGCGGACGCCGGTTGGTTGGCGCGGCTGGTGGCGCTGGCCGGGGCGGGTGGGATGACGCGGCTGACCGTGGGTCCGGCCGGTGGACTCGGCCGGCTGGGGCCGACGGCGCTGGCCCGGGTCGCCGACGGGCTGGCCGCCGGCGGGGTGACGGTGGTCTGCCTGCCGCAGGGCGGGTGCGCGGGCACGTGCGGTGGGCGGGTGCCGGTGCGGGAGTTGACGGCGGCCGGGGTGACGGTGGCGGCGGGCAGCGGGGCGCTGCGTTCGGTCGTCAACCCGGTGGGGCGCGGGGACCCGTTGGAGGCGGCGTTCCTGTTGGCGTCGTGGGGTGAACGGTCGCCGCTGGGTGCCTATGAGGCGGTGAGCGGGGCGGCGCGGGCGGCTTCGGGTCTTGCCACGGTGGCGGTCGAGCCGGGGGCGCCGGCCGAACTGCTGGCGGTGCGGGGCGAGTCGGTGGCCGGGGCGCTGTCGTTGGGCTACAGCCGGGTGGTGGTGCACCGGGGGCGGATCGTGGCCAGGACGAGCGCGGTCCGCGAGTACCGTTCCGATCCGCCGAGTCCGGTGGGGCTTGAGCTGCCGCGTCAGCCGGCGGGGTGAGGCGCGCGGGCCGGGGCGGTCGGCGGTCGGCGCCCCTGGCTCGCGCCGGATCGCGTTACGGTCGAGGTATGCGCACTGTCATCGCTGGTGGACATGGCAAGATCGCCCGGCGGCTGGAGAGGCTGCTCTCCGGGCGGGGTGAGCAGGTGGCCGGGTTGATCCGGCAGCCGGAGCAGGCCGGGGCGCTGCTCGACGCCGGGGCCGAGCCGGTGGTCTGCGATCTGGAGTCGGCGGGGGTGGAGGAGGTCGCCCGGCATCTGGCCGGCGCGGACGCGGCGGTGTTCGCCGCGGGCGCCGGCCCCGGCAGCGGGGTGGCGCGGAAGGAGACGGTGGATCGGGCCGCCGCCACGCTGTTCGCGGACGCGGCCCAACGGGCCGGGGTGCGGCGGCTGTTGGTGGTGTCGGCGATCGGCGTGGACGACGAGCCGCCGGCCGGGACCGATCCGGTGTTCGCGGCCTATCTGCGGGCGAAGGGCGCGGCGGACGCCGATATCCGGGCGCGTACCGGGCTGTTCTGGACGATTCTGCGCCCCGGTCGGCTGACCGACGATCCGGGCACGGGCCGGGTGCGGTTGGCGCCGAGCGTCGACTACTCGACGGTGACCAGGGACGATGTGGCGGCCGTGTTGGCGGCGTTGCTGGATCGGCCCTCGGCGGCGGGGCTGACGTTGGATCTGGTGAACGGGGACACCCCGATCGCGCGGGCGGTCGCCGAGTTGGGCTGAGGACTCGACAGGGAGAACGGGGAGAACGGTGTCCGGCGCCTTGTCGGTCGGCGGGCGCCGTTCTACTGTTCTAGGACATCGGACGTCCGACGTACGGCGTCCCATGTGATGTCCAAGAGCCATCGACGACAGGAGTGGGTTCGGCATGCATCCCCTGACGTTTTCCCTGACGCGTTACCCAACCGCCGGTGTCCGGGCGGGTGTTGGCCGGCGGAGGCGGCGGGCGGTGCCGCTGGTGGTGGCGACCGGCGCCGTGTTGGGCCTGCTGGTCGCGGCGGCGCCGGCCGCGCTGGCGGGCGGCGGCGGGGTGCCCCCCGTGGCCTGTGACTCCTCGGTGCCGTTTCTCTCCGGCACCGGGGGCTATGACACCTTCCGGGTGCCGTCCGCCGTGGTGCTGCCGTCCGGCGCGTTGTTGGCCTTCGCCGAGGGGCGGGTGTCGGGCGCCGGCGACACCGGCGAGATCGATGTGGTGGCGCGGCGGTCGGAGGACGGCGGCTGCAGTTGGGGGCCGTTGACGGTGGTGGCCGAGGGCGCCGGCGACACCCGGGGGAACCCGGCGCCGGTGGTCGATCCGGCGACCGGCCGGCTGGTGCTGGTGACCTGCTACAACAGCGGCGAGGTCGGCGAGGGGCAGATCATGCGGGGCGAGGTCACCCCGGAGCAGAGCCGGCGGGTCTTCGTGCAGACCAGCGACGACGAGGGGCGGACGTTCACCGCGCCCAGGGAGATCACCGACCAGGCGAAGCTGCCGGACTGGCGCTGGTACGCGACCGGTCCCGGGCACGCGATCGCGCTGACGACGGGCGAGCACGCCGGCCGGCTGCTGGTACCGGCCAACCACTCGACGGCGCCGCCGGCCGGCTCCCCCGACACCGGTCAGGAGGCGCGCTACTACGGTTCGCACGCGCTCTACAGCGATGACGGCGGCGTCAGCTGGGAGTTGGGCTATATCGACGACAGCTATGACGGGCTGGTCAACTCCAACGAGTCATCCGTCGCCGAACTCCCCGACGGGCGGCTCTACTTCAGCGTCCGGGACCAGAACGGCGAGGCGGCGGGGAACCGGCTGGGCGGCTACTCGTCGGACGGCGGGGCGAGCCTGGAGGGGCCGCTGACCGCACAGCCGGGCCTTGAGTCGGTGCCGGTGGTGCAGGGCAGTGTGCTCCGACTCCCGGGCGAGGAGGGCCCGTTGCTCTTCTCCGGTCCTTCGAACCCGGGCGTCAGGGAGGCGTTGACGGTCTGGCGCAGCGATGACGACGGGGCCTCGTTCGAGCCGGCGGTGACGCTCTCCGAACAGCCGGCGGCCTATTCGGATCTGGTGCGGCTGGACGACGGCACGGTCGGCGTGCTCTATGAGACCGGCGTCCAAGGGCCTTATGAGACGGTCGAGTTCCGCAGGCTGGACGAGAGCTGACGGAACGTGGGCCGGGCCGGCTCGCCCCCCGGGGTGAGCCGGCCCGGCGCCGTTTCGGGCTCGGTCAGAGCAGTCCGGCGGTGGCCAGATGGTGGGCGACGCGCTCCGTCTCCCGTTCGTCGAGCGGGATCTGGGGCTCGGCGGTGGTCGGGTGGTCGATCCAGCCGCGCAGATAGAGGGCCGTCTTGAAGCCGCCGATGGCGGCCGAGCCGCGGCCCATCCGGGCCGGGGAGCCCTCGTCCACCAGGGCGAACAGCCGTCCGAGCCGGTTCTGTTCGGCGGCGGCGGCCTGCCATTCGCCGCGTGCGCAGTGCCCGACCAGCCGGACATAGCCGTGCGGGTCGACGTTCCCCAGGCCGGGGACGACCCCGTCGGCGCCGAGCAACAGGGCGGCGTCCACGATGAGTTCGGATCCGGTGAGAACGGCGAACCCGTCGCCGGCCGGTCCCTCCCGCAGTTCGCGCAACACCTCGCGGAACACGCCGAGTTCGGGGCTTGAGTCCTTGAGTCCGGCGAGCACCCCGTCGGCGGCCAGCCGCAGCACCAGATCGGCGCCCAGCTTGCTGTGGACGGCGACCGGCAGGTCATAGGCGAAGACGGGGGCCTGGACGCGGTGCGCCAGCGCCCTGAAGTGCCGTTCGATCTCCTGGGGTTGGACGCGGGTGTAGAAGGGGGCGGTGGCGACGACGGCGTCGGCCCCGGCGGCGAGCGCGGCGGTGGCGTGTTCGATCACCCGGGGGGTGGTCATGTCGATGGCGCCGGCCAGCACCGGGAGCGCCCCGTCGACCCGGGCGGCGACGGTCTCCACCACGGTGACCCGTTGCCGGTCGGTGAGAAAGGCGGCCTCCGAGGTGGAGCCCAGCAGGAAGAGCCCGTGCACGCCGGCGCCGACCAGCTGGTCGACCAGGCGGGTCAGGGAGGCGGTGTCCACCTCGCCCCGGGGTGTCAGCGGGGTGCATACCGGGGGGATCACCCCGGCGAGGCGGGCGGGCAGAGTCATGAACGCTCCTTGTCCTGGGCTGCGGTCGACTGGGCTGCGGTGGCCTGGGCGACCAGTTGGTGGGTGGACTCCGAGGCGGCCACCGGGTGGTGGCAGCGGAAGCGGTGCCCATCGGGAGTTTCGCCGGGTTCGTCCCGGAAGTCCGGCATCGACTCGGCGCACCGCTCGTCGGCCTTCCAGCAGCGGGTGCGGAACGGGCAGCCGCTGGGTGGGCGGGTGGCCGAGGGCGGCGGGCCGGTGAGCGGGATCGGCTCGATCGGGTCGAGCAGTCCCGGCGTGGCCGAGAACAGCGCCCGGGTGTAGGGGTGGCGGGCGTGTCCGGTGACCCGCTCGGCGGGGGCCTCCTCCACGATCCGCCCCAGATACATGGTGATCACCCGGTCGCTCATCCGCCGGACGGTCTGGATGTCATGGGAGACAAAGACCATGGCCAGGCCCAACCGTTCCCTGAGGTCCAGCAGGAGGTTGAGTATCTGGGCCCGGACGGAGACGTCCAGCGCGCTGGTCGGCTCGTCGGCGATCACCAGCGCGGGTTCCAGGGCCAGCGCGCGGGCGATGGCGACGCGTTGCCGCTGGCCGCCGGAGAGCTGCCCGGGCAGCGCGTCGGCCACCGAGGACGGCAGCCCGACCAGGCCCAGCAACTCCCTTACGCGGGCGTCGCGTTGGGCGCCCGAGCCGCGTCGGTGCACATCCAGGGGGTCGCGCAGCACCCGGTGCACCGGCAGCCGCCGGTTGAGGGCGGTGGCGGCGTCCTGGAAGACCATGCCGACGCCGCCGCCCAGGGTGCGGCGGCGTTCGTCGGCGGGCATCGCCCACAGGTCGCGGCCGCCGTGCAGCACGGTGCCCGACTCGGGCTTCTCGATGCCGACCAGCACCCTGGCCAGCGTCGACTTGCCGCAGCCCGATTCGCCGACCACGCCCAGCGTCTCGCCGGGGGCGATGGCGAGGTCGATGTCCACCAGGGCCTGGACGCGCGGCGGGCGGAAGAGGCCGGCGCCGCGCGCCGCGTAGGAGAGCCGCGCCCCGCGCAGTTCCGTCAGCGGCGCCGCCCGCTCGTGGTCGACGTTCATCGCTCCGCCCCTTCCCTGGTGTCGGATTCCCGGCCCGGGCCCGGTGGTGGGGCCGGATGGTGGCAGGCGACCAGGTGGCCGGGGCCTGGGGCCGGCCGGGGTGGCGGCGGTTCGGCGCAGTCGGCGTCGGCCAGTGGGCAGCGGTCGGCGAAGCGGCAGCCGGCGGGGAAGTCGGCCGGCGACGGCACCACGCCCCTGATCTGCGTCATCCTGGCCGCGCCCGACTCCAGCGACAGCACCGAGCCCAGCAGTCCCCTGGTGTAGTGGTGGGCGGGGGCGCCCACCAGGTCGGCGGTGACGCCGGTCTCGGCGATCTGCCCGCCGTACATCACCACCACCCGGTCGGTGACATCGGCGACCAGCGCCAGATCGTGGGAGACCAGCACCAGCGCGAAGCCCAACTCGGCGCGCAGCCGCAGCAGTAGCTCGATGACCTGGGCCTGGATGGTGACATCCAGCGCGGTGGTGGGTTCGTCGGCGATGATCAGCCTGGGCTCGCGGGAGAGCGCCATGGCGATCAGCACGCGTTGGCGTTGCCCGCCGGATATCTCGTGCGGGTAGGCGCGGAGCACCCGCGCCGGGTCGAGGCCGACCAGTTCGAGGAGTTCGGCGGGGGTACGTCGGCCGCCCCTGCGGACCAGTTGGCGGAGTTGGGCGCGGATGGTCATGGCGGGGTTGAGTGAGGAGAGCGCGTCCTGGTACACCATCGCCATCTGGTGGCCGAGCAGCGCCCGGCGGGCGCGGGGGGCAAGGCCGGTCAGTTCGCGCCCGTCGAAGCGGACGCTGCCGCCGACGCTGGCGCCGGCCGGTGCCAGGCCCATCACGGTGAGCGCGGTCAGGGACTTGCCGCAGCCCGATTCGCCGACCAGGCCGACGACTTCGCCCGGCCGGACGTCGAAGCCGACGCCGGCGACCACCTCGGTGCCGCCGTGTCGGTCGGCGAAGCTCACGGTCAACTCCCGGACGCTGAGCACCGGTTCGGCGGTGACGGGCGGCCGGGCCAGCGCGCGCAGCCGTTCGCCGGCGCGTTCCAGACCCGGCAGCGGCAGCACCTCGCCGGTGGGCGGGGCGGCGGCGCGTTCGACGGGGTCGGCGGCGTCCCGTTCGGCGGGGCGGTCCCGGGTGGTGGGGGCGGCCCAGCGGTCGGAGACGCCCTCGGCGAGGACGTTGAGTGCCAGCACGGTGAGCAGCATCAGCAGCCCGGGGAAGACCGTGGCCCACCAACCGCCCAGCAGCACCAGGTTCTTGCCGTCGGCGATGACGCTGCCCCAGGACGGTTCCGGTGGGCGGACGCCGGCGCCGATGAAGGAGAGCGACGCCTCGAAGACGATGGCGTCGGCGACCATCACGGTGCAGAACACCAGGACGGGCGCGGCGCAGTTGACGGCGACATGGCGGATCAGGATGTGCGGGGTGCGGGCGCCGATGACGCGTTCGGCGGTGACGTAGTCCTCGCCGTACTGGGCGAGGACGTTGGCGCGCACCACCCGGGCGATGGCCGGGGTGTAGAGGAAGGCAATGGCGCAGACCAGCACGGGGATGCCGCCGCCGAAGACGGAGATCAGCACGGCGGCCAGCGCGATGCCGGGGAACGCCATGACGACGTCCAGGCAGCGCATCAGCGTCTCGTCGACCGCCTTGCGGGAGGTGGCGGCGACGGCGCCGATCACCGCGCCGGCGACCAGGGCCAGCCCGGTGGCGCCCAGGCCGATGGCCAGCGACCAACGGGCGCCGTGCATCAGTCGGCTGAGAATGTCGCGGCCCAGGCTGTCCTGGCCCATCCAGTGGTCGCCGGACGGCCCGTCGGAGCTGCCGGACTGGGCATAGGGGTCGTGCGGCGCCAGCCAGGGGGCGAGCAGCGCGACCAGCACCACCAGCAGCAGCGCGACCAGCGCGACCCTGGAGAGCGGCGTCAGTCGGGCCAACGCGCCTGGCCGGTGTGGTGACTTGAGGAATCTCACGCGGCGCTCCTCAGCCTGGGGTTGACCAGCAGATAGAGAATGTCGATGGCGAGGTTGACCACGACGAAGCCCACGGCGGTGGTCAGCACCACGCCCTGGACGACGGCCGGGTCGCCGTTGCGGACCGCGTCGATCATCAGCTTGCCCATGCCGGGCAGCGAGAAGATCGTCTCGATCACCACGGCGCCGCCCAGCAGATAGCCGACCCGGAGGCCCAGCACGGTCAGCGGGTTGATCAGCGCGTTCCGCAGGACGTTGCGCCCGACGACCACCACGGGCGGCAGTCCGCCGCCGATGGCGGTGCGGACGTAGTCGCGGTCCAGCTCCTCCACCACGGCGGTGCGGACCACGCGGGTGAGCTGCGCCGCGACCGGCAGGGAGAGCGCCAGCGCGGGCAGCGTCAGGCTGTTGAGCCAACCCCGCAGCGAGTCCTGGGGGTTGATATAGCCGCCGGTGGGGTACCAGCCGCGGCCCACGGCCAGGTACTGGATCAGCAGCAGCGCCAGCCAGAACGCGGGGGCCGCGACGCCGACCAGGGAGACCACGCGGATGATCTGGTCGGGCGCCCTGTCCCGGTAGAGGGCGGCCAGCACGCCCAGCGGCAGCGCGATCAGCACCGCGATCCCCAGCCCGAGGAAGGTGAGTTGGAGGGTGAGCGGCAGCGCGGTGGTGACCTGGTCCCAGACGGGGGCGCGGGTCAGCACGCTGATGCCCATGTCGCCGGTGACCAGATCGCCGACGAACGCGGCGTAGCGCACCGGGAGCGGGTCGAGCAGCCCGTTCTCCTCGCGGAACTCGTGCAGTTGCTCCTGGGTGGGGTTGGCGCCCTGGAAGTAGGCGGAGGCCGGGTCCATGTCGGAGAACCGCATGACCAGGAAGACGAAGAGGATGATGCCCAGCAGCAGCGGCACCAGCAGCAGCACCCGGCGCAGCACCATCCGCAGGACGACGGTCACGAGACGACCGCCCCGGACTGGAGGACGTTGACCCCGGGGTAGGGCTGCGCCCTGATGCCGGTGACGGCGCGCGGGTTCCAGGCGGTGAGGAGTTCGTTGTGGACCACGGGGTAGAGCACGGCGGCCTCGGCGACCAGGTCGAGGCAGCGGTGGGTGAGCTCCAGCTTGCGGTGGGGTCCGGCTCCTCGGTGGCCCGGTCCATCAGCGAGAACAGCTCGCCGGCGTCCTCGCCGCCGTCCCAACCGGTGTAGGACATCCACAGGCCGCCGGCCGTGTAGTTGTAGCGCAGGATCAGGTCGGCGTCGAGGCCGAACTGGTTGGGGTTGGAGACGGCGGCGACCACCTGGTAGGCGCGGTCCTGGTCCATCTTGGTGAAGAGCGCGGAGGTCTCCTGCGGCTCCAGGGTGGTGTGCACGCCGATGGCGTCCCAGGACTCCTTGATGGTCGGCAGGCAGTCGACGGCCCAACTGACGTTGACCGACATCAGGTTGACGTCGATCTCGTCGACGCCCGCCTCGTCCAGCAGCCGCCTGGCCAGCTCGGGGTCGTGGGTGTAGACGGTGGACGCGGGCCGGTGCGCCGGGTTGCCCTCGTCCAGGAACGAACTCACCGGCCGGCCGTAGCCCTTGAGGCCGACCTCGATCAACTGGTCGATGTCCAGGGCATAGAGGAGGGCCTGCCTGACCCGGACGTCGTCGAAGGGCGGGTTCTCGGTGTTGAACATCAGGAAGAGGTGGTTCATCCCGGCGCCGCCCTCCACCTGGAGGCCGTCGTCGCGCAGTTGCTCGACATTGGCATAGGGGATGTTCTCGGCGAGCTGGGCCTCGGCGCTGTCCCCCGATATCGCGGCGACGCGGGGCGCGGCGTCCACCACGGAGCGCCAGTTCATCGCGCGGAACGCGGGGTGGCGGGGGCCGTTGTACTCCTCGAACGCCTCGAAGGTGGTGTTGGACCTGGGGTGGTGGGCGGTCTGCCGGTAGGGCCCCGAGCCGACGGCGAGGCCGCCGGTGGCCAGGTCCCAGGCGCCCTCGGCGCCGAAGACATGGCGCGGCATGATCTTGGCGATGGTCAGCCGGGGCGCGGCGTCCGGGAACGGGAAGCGGAAGTCCAGCTCGACGACACGTTCGTCGACGGCCCTGACCTCGGCGAGCCAGCTGGCGAAGAACGAGCGGGCGAGGGTGTTGACCTCGGGGTCGAGGACGCGTTCGAAGGTGAACAGCACATCGTCGACGGTCACCGGCTCGCCGTCGTGCCAGCGGGCGCCCTCGCGGAGGGTGAACTGCCAGGTGGTGGCGGTGGGATCGGCGGGCAGCGCGGTGGCCAGCGCGGGGTAGGGGGTGCGGGTGAGCGGGTCGGTGTCCAACAGCCCCTCGTAGATATGGTGGTTGGCGGCCATGGAGAACGCCGAAGCGGTCTGCGTCGGGTCCCAGCTCTGGTCGTTTCCATAGCCGATGACGGCGGTGAGGGTGTCGAGCGCCGAACCGCTTCCGCCGCCGGTGCCGATGGTGGACGGCGGCCCGGTGCAGGCGCCGAGCCCCGCGCTGAGCGCGCCGGCGGCCCCCAGGGCGCCGGTGAACCGGAGGAAGGATCTGCGATCGAGGGGAGGAACCACGGTGTTTCTCCAGCGCCTAGGAGGTCCTACGTTGTACGTCCTAGGAACCTAGAAGCGTGGTGGGACCGAGGTCAAGAGCCAGGACATCCCATGTCCTATCTCCGATGGCAGAATGTGAACCGAAGGTCAAGGTCACGTGGTCGACCGCCGGCCCGTCGGGATCGCGGCGGGCGCGCGCAGCAGAGGGAGAGGCTTCTATGGCCCGCCGCATGATGTCCGACGAGGTGCAGGGCCAGATCCGGGAGCTGATCCTCACCCGCCGCCTGGCACCCGGCGATCCGCTGCCCACCGAGGCCGAGTTGATGACCCTCTTCGAGGTGAGCCGCAACTCGGTCCGGGAGGCGCTCAAAGCCCTCCAGGCGGTCAACATCGTTGATATCCGGCATGGTTTCGGCACCTATGTCGGCAGCCTCAGCCTGGACTCCTTCGTGGACGGGATGGTCTTCCGGGCCGCCGTCCGACACCGCAGGGGCGAGGCCAGCCTGGCCGAACTCCTGGAGGTGCGCGAGGCGTTGGAGGTCGGCCTGATCGGCGGCGTGGCCGGCGAGGTGCCGGCGGACGATCTGGCGCGGCTGCGCGAGCTGGTCGGCACCATGGAACGGGAGGCCGCCGACGACGGCCGGGTCAGCGCCGCCACCGACCGGGCGTTCCATCTGACGCTCTACCGTTCGCTGGGCAACCATCTGCTCAGCGAGGTGCTGGACGCCTTCTGGGCCGCCTTCCACCGGGTGCGCCAGGAGCTGCGCGAGGACGCCCAGGACGCGCGGGTCACCTGCGCCCGCCACCAGGAGATCGTCACCGCGCTGGCCGCCGGCGACGCGCCCCGGGCGGTCGTCGCCATGCGCCAGCACTTCGCCGGCATCCGCCAGGTGTTGACCGACAGCGCCTCGGCATAACCCGCCACAGCGGGGCGAGTTGGATAACTCGCCGCAGTGATCTATGTCATGTTTGGCACTCGGATTCGATCCGCTCACCACATGCGCATGACACGTTACAGAGATCACCCGTCGCGGCGAACGCGCAGCACAGGCGGCATATCACCGCCCGGCCACCCATGCGACGCCGGTCATCTCATCGCCGACACGACGCGATTCATATTCGTCACAGCGTCCTCACATCTCATGCCAACATGAGCCGGTTGACATGCGTGTGCGCCGGGCGTCGGGGGAACGCCCGGGCGGCTGACCTGTGGGGGGTCTCTCGTGAAGATCGTGTTTCTGCTGAACAACGCCTATGGGATCGGCGGAACGATCCGCTCCGTGGCCAATCTCTCGGCCGGGCTCGCCGAACGCGGCCACACCGTGCGCGTCACCAGCCTCTACCGGCACCGTGACACCACCAGCTTCGCCTTCGACCCGCGCGTTCCCGTCGAGACCCTGATCGACCGCAGGGAGGGCGCCGCCGATCTGACGTCGCCGGCCGCCGACCGTCCCAGCGAGCTGCTGCCCGCCTGGCAGGACGATGTCTCGCTCCTCAGCGACCAGCGGATGCGCGCCCATCTCGCCGAGCTGGACGCCGATGTGGTGGTCTCCACCCGCCCCACGCTCAGCGTCTATCTCGGCCACTACGGCAGCGCCCGCTATCTGCGCGTCGGCCAGGAACACGCCCCGCTGGCCACCAGGCCCCCCGAGGGGCAGGCGCTGCGGCTCGCCGCCGTGCCCCGGCTCGACGCCTTCACGCCGGTCTCGCACGCCGACGCCGACGCCTACCGCGTGGCCCTGCCCGACGCGGCCACCGTCATCGAGCGGCTGCCCAACTGCTCGCCGCTGCCCGGGGTTTCGCCGGCCACCGGTGGCTCAAGGACCATCGTCGCCGCCGGGCGGCTGGTCGCCACCAAGCGCTACGACCGGCTGATCGACGCGTTCGCGCTGCTCACCGACGAGTTCCCCGACTGGCGGCTGCGGATCTACGGGCGCGGCCCCGAACGCCCAGCGCTGCGCGCCCGGATCGACCAACGCGGACTGGCCGACCGGGCCCGGCTGATGGGCGCGGTCGCCCCCATCGAGACGGAGTGGGCCAAGGGCGCCGTCGCCGCCGTCACCTCCCAGTGGGAGTCGTTCGGCCTGACCATCATCGAGGCCATGGCCTGTGGCGTGCCCGTCGTCTCGACCGACTGCCCGCACGGGCCCGCCGAGATCATCACCCATGGCGAGGACGGCTATCTCGTTCCGCTCGACGATGACCCGGTCCCCGGCATCGCCGCGGGGCTGCGCACCCTGATGAAGGACCCCGACCTGCGCCGCCATATCGCCGGCAACGCCCTGGCCACCGCCCGGAGTTACGCCCCCGATCTGATCGCGGAGCGGTTCGAGGAGCTGGTGGGACGGCTACGTCCCGACACCCGCCCCCGTTCCCGGGCCGGTGGGCTGGCCAGGCTGCGCGGCCTCCTCGGCCCCCGTTCGGCGGCGCCCGTCGCCACCGCAGCCGTGCCGGCCGGCACGCCGGAGCCCGCGCGGCCCGGCACCCATGCGGTGGCCGCCGCCGACGGCAGCCTCACCGTCACCCTGGACCAGCAGGCCCGGGGCGAACTCCTGTTGCGGCTGCGCAAGGACCCGGCGCGCCGCACCGTCCGTGTCCCGTTCGACCGGCGGGGGCGCGCCGTCCTGCGCCGCGCCGACCACGCCCTCGCCGAGGGCCGTTGGGACGCCTTCCTGGTCACCGAGGTCGCGGCCAAGCCCCAACGGCTGGCCGCCCGGCTGGTGGAGACCGCCGCGCTGGTCAACGCCCTGCCGCTGGACACCGCCGAGGGCGCCACCGCCTGGATCCCCTACCCCACCAAGGACGGCAACCTCACCCTGCGCACCTGGCAGCGGGCCGGGCACGCGGAGGTCACCGCGATCGAGACGGGCGCCGCAGCCAGCACCATCACCCTGACCACGGGGGCCGGCGCCGGCGCGCGGATCTCCGCCCATGGCCCGGCGGGCGACGAGATACCCCTGGCCGTCAGCACCACCCCCGAAGGCCTGCGCGCCACCCTGGCCCACCGCGACGCCGCCGCCGGCACCTGGCGGCTGCGCCTCACCACCCCGGACGGCAGCTCGACCCCGCTGGCCCGGATCGCCGGCGACACCGCCGACCGCCGCAAGACCGACGTCCACCCGGCCGTCACCCACGGCGAGTTGACGCTGCGCCTCGCCTTCACCGGCGACAACGACCTGGTCTGGACGGTCAGTTCGGCCGAGGCAGCCGGGACGGGTGAGGCGGACCGGTGACGGGGAAGCGGGCGGCGGCGAAGAGCGTGGCCGCGCAGCCGACGTAGTAGACCCATATGCCGGGGCCGGAGTAGCCGTTGAAAACGGTGAAGCCGGCGACCAGGAAGATGGCGAGCCCACCGGTGGTCCAGTGCAGGGCGCGAGCGCGCCGCCGGCCGGCAATACCGGCACCGGGCCTGAGCGCGGCCCGACAAGCCCACACCGTGACGCCGTTGACGGAGGTCTGTACTGCGTCGGTTCCCGTGCCCCGCCGGATCAGCGGGTGGTGGCGCGGAAGGTGCGGCGGTAGGTGTCCGGGGGGACGCCGAGGGTGCGGTGGAAGTGGCGGCGGAGGGTGGTGGCGGTGCCGAGGCCGGTGGCGACCGCGATGGCGTCGACGCTCTCCCCCGTGGTCTCCAGCAACTCCTGGGCGCGGCGAACCCGTTGGGTGAGCAGCCAGCGCAGCGGGGTGGTGCCGGTCGCGGCGCGGAAGTGGCGGCCGAGCTGACGGGTGCTCAGATGCGCGCGGCGGGCAAGATCCTCGACGGTCAGCGGCTGGTCGAGCCGTTCCAGCGCCCAGGGCAGCAGTTCGGCGAGCGGATGGTCGTCCCGCGCGGGCACCGGGGCGGCGACGAACTGGGCCTGGCCGCCCGCCCGGTGCGGGGGGACGACCAGGTTGCGGGCGACGGTGTTGGCGACCGCCGAGCCGTGGTCGCGCCGCACCAGATGGAGGCAGAGATCAAGCGCTGCGGCCTTGCCGGCCGAGGTGAGGACCTGCCCGTTGTCCACATAGAGGACGTCGGGGTCCACCTCGATCCCGGGGTGGCGGGCGGCGAGGGTGTCGGTGTGGGCCCAGTGGGTGGTGGCGCGGTGGCCGTCCAGCAGTCCGGCGGCGGCGAGTACGAAGGCGCCGGTGCAGAGCGAGACGATCCGGGCGCCGGCGCGGTGGGCGGCGCGGACCGCTTCGACCAGTGCGGCCGGCGGGGCCTCGTCCACATCGGCCCAGCCGGGGACGATCACCGTGCCGGCGTAGGGAAGTTGGTCGAGCCCGGCGTCCGGCAGCACCTGGAACCTGCCGATCCGCACCGGGCCGGCGGCGTGCACGGAGACCCGGTACCAGGGCTCCGGCACCCCGTTGATATCGGCGCCGAAGACCTCCTGCGCCAGGGAGAGTTCGAGCGGCAGCATGCCCTCGGTGACCACCAGCGCGACGGCGCTCATATCCGGGTTCGTATCCGGGCTCATGTCCGAAAGTGTATGGGGGTCGTCGTTTCGGCCACTCGTCCCGATCGAGAACCGACCGCAGGATGTTACTCGTTGAACCTTCCAGCGGCTGGAGAAGTGATGGGCGAGAACCGTGCGGTGACGGTGTTCGGCGCCTCCGGGCACACCGGGCGCTTTGTGGTGGCGGAGCTGCGGCGACGCGGTTTCGTCCCCGTCGTATCGGGGCGCTCCCCGGAGCGGCTGCGGGCGATCGGCGCCGGGCTCGACGTCCGCCCGGCCGCCGTGGACGATCCCGCGTCCCTGGACCGGGCGTTGGCCGGCGCGGCGGCCGTGGTCAACTGCGCGGGTCCGTTCGCCACCACAGCCGCGCCGGTGATCGAGGCAGCGCTGCGCGCCGGCGTTCCCTATGTGGATGTGGCGGCCGAGATCGAGGCCAATGTCGACACCTTCGCGCGGTTCGGGGAGCGGGCGCGGGCGGCCGGCACCGTGGTGCTGCCGGCGATGGCGTTCTATGGCGGCCTCGGCGATCTGCTGGTCACGGCGGCGCTGGACGGCGGGACGGCCGCCGAGGAGGTGCGGGTGGCCTACGGGTTGAGCGGCTGGCGGCCGACGCCGGGCACCCGGGCCGCCGGCGCGGTCTCCCGGGAGCGGCGGGCGGGCCGCCGGGTCCGCTACACCGGCGGCCGGCTGGTCTACCACGACGACGCCCCGGCACCCGCGCTGAACTGGTCGTTTCCCGAGCCGTTGGGCGAGCGCCCGGTGCTTCCCGAGTTCTCCATGGCGGATCTGGTGACGATCCCCAGCCATCTGACCGTGCCGGAGGTGAGCACCGCCATGACCGTGACGGCGGCCACCGAACTGGCCGGCGCGTCTCCGGTGGAGCGGACGCCCGAGACGTTTCTCGTCGATGTCCGGGTGCGCGCCGGGGGTGTGGAGCGGCGCGCGGTGGCGCGCGGGGAGGACATCTACGCGGTCACCGCGCCGCTCGCCGTGGAGGCGGTGCACCGGATCCTGACCGGCCGCACGGGGACGGTCGGCGTCGTCTCGGCCGGCGCGCTCTTCGCGGCGGAGGCGGCCGACTTCCTCCGTGCCCTCGCCCCCCGCGTCACCGTCGAGTGGGGGCAGGTCAGCGCCGGGACAGCAGCGAGGTGACATGCAGCCGGCCGCTGTGGATCCAGACGTCCGAGTACTCGACGGGCCGGTCGTCCGCGAGATAGGTGACCTGCTGGAGGTACTGCACGGGCGCGCCGGGCGTCAGGTCGAGGGCGCCCGCCACGTCGGGGGACGCGGACTCGGCGCTGAAGGTGCGGCGGGCGGTGGCGATCTTCAGGCCGTAGGTGCCCTCCAGCACGCCGAAGAGGCTGGAGCCGGTGAAGTCGACCTGTTCGATCCCGGGAGCGACATCGCTGCGCACATAGTTGTAGAGCAGCGCGACCGGTCCGTCGGCGGTGCGGCGCAGCCGGACCAGTTCGAGGACGGTGACGCCCGGCACTATGTCGAGCAGCGCCGCCACCGGCCGCGGCGGCTCGATCAGCGCGCACCGCAGCACATCGGTGCTGGTCACCACGCCCTGGTGGGCGAAGTCCTCGGAGAGGGTGGTGAGCTTCTGGGCGATCGCCGGCTCGATGGTGGTGGAGGTGACGAAGGTGCCACGTCCGCGCACCTGGCGCAGCAGGCCCTCCTCGATCAGGGTGGCGAGCGCCCGCCGCACGGTGCCCCGGCTGACGCCCAGTTCGGCGGCGAGTTCCGGCTCGCTCTTGAGGCGGTAGTGCGCCGGCCACTCGCCCATGGCGATACGCGACCTGATGTGTTCCGAGATCTGGGCATGGATCGCCATGGGGACATCGCGTTTGATGTCCGGGCGGTCCGCCTCGTTCGGCCTGGCGCTCACTGTCGCTCTTCTCTCCATCCCTGGGTGGCCATCCGGCCCGCCGCCCCGGCGGCCGGGGCGGCCGGGGCCACGGGGCGGTCGGCGGTCAGTAGCTCGTGGTGTTCTCGTCGCCGGTGTCGGTGACGATCGAGATACCGGCGCTGGTGCCGAGCAGGACCGCGCCCGCGCCGAGCAGGCCGAGCGCCTGCCGGTAGGTCTTGATCGAACCGGACGCCTTGACGAGGACCCCTTCGCGGGCCCGCTCGACAAGGTAGCGAACACTGTCGGGATTCGCCGTCTCGATCTGCCCGCTGCTGGCGTTCTTCAGATAGGTCGCGCCGGCCTCCATGGCGAGTTCGACGGCCGCCTGCTTCTCCGCGTCGGTGAGCAGCGGCAGCTCCAGCATCACCTTGACGGGAAGGCCGCTGGCCCGGACGACGCCCGCGATGTCCTCGCGGAAGTCGTCGTACCGGCCGCTCTTGAGCCAGCCGATCTGGACGCCGATGTCGATCTGGGTGGCGCCGAGCCGGGCGATCTCCGCCGCCTCGGCCGCCTTGCCGGCGCTGGTCATCACGCCGACCGTCGGGAAGTCGAGCGCCGAGGCCACCTCGATGCCGGTGCCCTTCAGCTCGGCGGCGACCACGGGCACCCAGGAGGCGGCGACCATGGCGGCGTTGAAGCCGTGGGTGACGGCCTCCCTGGCGTGGGCGACCATGTCGTCGCGGGTGGCGTCGGCGTCGATCCTGGTGTGCTGGATAAAGGGGGCCAGCTCGGCGGGCTGGAGATCCGTGCTGGTGAGGGTGGACTGCGTCACGTCGGTTCGTCTCTTTCGTGGGGTGGTACTGGGGGTGGCGCGGGCAGGACGGTCAGAGCTTGTCCGCGTAGTAGTCGGGGGCGACGACGCCCTCGCCGCCGAACCACTTGGGCACGTCGACGCCGCAGAACAGGCCGATGTTGCCCCAGGGTTCGAACGCGCCGGTGCGCACGACGACCTTCGCCTGACGGGCCGTCTCGCCCAGCATCTCGGCGTGGCTGCGGGTGGTGAACTCGGCGTCGTCGAACCGCTGTCGCAGCCACTCGTCGAGCCTGGGGTTGTTGCTGGGCACGTCGTCGGCGCGGACCACGCCCTCGACGACCAGCTCGTCGGCGATCAGGCCGAGCACGGTGCGCAGGTCCGGCAGGTTCTCGGCGATGGCGAGGTCGACGCGGTGGGCGTCGCGCGGGACGGGGAAGCCGGCGTCGACGACCAGGAGCAGGTCGGTGTGGCCGAGCGTGGCGAGGGCGCCGCTGAGCTGGGCGTTGAGGATTCCGGTGCGCTTCATCGTCGCGGTCCTTTCGGTTGGTCGGTGGTCAGGCGGCTGGTGCCGGTGCGGTGGTGGCGTCCTTGAGGCCGGTGGCGAGCGCCATGATCGACTCCTCGGTCGCTTCCGAGCTGTCCACCACTCCGGCCAGCCGGCCCTGGCTCAGCACCGCGATCCGGTCGGTGAGGGTGAGCAGTTCCGGCAGGTCGGAGGAGGAGCAGAGGATCGCCAGGCCGCCCTCGGCCAGCGCGAAGAGCTGCTCGTAGATCTCCGCCTTGGCGCCGACGTCGACGCCCCGGGTGGGCTCGTCGAGGATCAGCACGCCCGGGTCGATGGCGAGCCAGCGGGCGAGCACCGCCTTCTGCTGGTTGCCGCCGGAGAGGTTGGTGATGGGCGTGTCCAGGCTGGCGGTCTTCACCCGCATCCGTTCCGCGCGCGTCCCGGCCTCCCGGTCGAAGGCGCGGCGCCGCAGGAAGCCGAGCCGGCTGAGCCGGCCGGTGGTCAGCACGCCGATGTTCTCGCCGACGGTCATCGTGGAGAGCAGCCCCTGGGCGCGGCGCTCGCCGGGGACGAACGCGAGCTTCCGTTCGACGCTGGCGATCGGGTCGCGCCTCGGGTAGTCGCTGCCCAGCACCTCGACCGTGCCGCCGGTGCCCCGGTCGCCGCCGAAGATGTTGTGCAGCAGTTCGACCCGCCCGGAGTCGGGCAGCCCGGCGACGCCCAGGATCTCGCCGGGACGCACGTCGAAGGTGATGTCCCGGTGCCGGCGGCCGCTGAGCCCGGTGACGGCGAGCGCGGCCCGCCGGTCGGGCCGGCCGGTCCGTTCCCGCCCGTCGAACTGGCCGAGTTCGCGGCCGACCATGGCGGCCACCGCCTGGTCGGGGGTGGTCTCGACGCGGCGCGAGGAGGCGACATGGCCGCCGTCGCGCAGCACCTCGATCTGGTCGGCGAGCCGGAAGATCTCCGGCATCCGGTGCGATACGTAGAGCATCGTGGTGCCGGCGTCCTTCAGCCGTCCCATCAGCGCGAACAGCCGCTCGGCCTCGGCCGGGGTGAGCATCGCCGTCGGCTCGTCGAGGATCAGCACCCGGCAGCCGCGGGCGATCGACCGGGCGACGACGACGAGTTGCTGGGTGGCGAGGTCGACGGATCCGGCGGTCGCGCCCGGATCGAGGTCGAGTTCCAGCTCGCCGAGGAGGGCCACGGTGCGGTCCCGCATCTGTCGACGCGAGGGGAACCAGCGGTGCCCGGGCTCGACGCCGGCCAGCACGTTCTCCGCGATGCTGCGGTCGGGCAGCAGCGACAGCTCCTGCGGGACGATCGCCACGCCGTGCCGGCCGAGCACGGTGCTCGGGTCGAACGTCGTCAGCTCCTCGCCGAAGACGGTGACGGTGCCGGAGCTGGGCGGCTGGAGGCCGGCGAGGATCTTCAGCAGGGTGGACTTGCCGGCGCCGTTCTCGCCGAGCAGCGCGGTGATCTCGCCCTCGGGGACGTCGAACGAGACATCGGTGAGCGCGCGGACCGGGCCGAAGTTCCGGCTCAGGCCCCGGACGCTGACGGCGGGCGCGGCGCCTCCGGTCTCCTTCGCGAGGGAAGTCATCAGCCCTCCACCGCCGCGTCGGCGAGGTTGTCCTCGGTGACGAACTCGGAGCCGGTGTCGACGCCGGTGATCTCGGTGTCCTCGGTGAGGAAGTCGTAGAGCACCTTGACGGCCTGGTAGCCCTGCTCGGCGGGGTTCTGGCTGATGGTGAAGTCGACGACGCCGCGCTCGATGTACTCGGCGGTCGCCGGCAGCAGGTCGAAGCCGACCACGGCGATCTCGCAGGCGTTCCCCGACTGCTGGACCCACTGCGCGGCGGCCGTGGTGGAGCAGCAGTCGAGACCGGCTATCGCGGCCACCCCCGACTGGCCCGACATGGTGGACTCCACGGTGTTGTAGGCGGCGTTGGGCTCGTTGCCGACGTTGACCGGGCCGACGACCTCAAGCCCCGAGTCGGCCAGCGCGCTCTCGAAGCCGCCGAACCTGTCGTGCGACCAGCCGGCCCCGGTGTCGACGGAGAAGACGACGACCTTCCCGGTGGCGTCCTCGCCGAGCACCGACAGCAGCTCCTCGGCCTGCGCGGCGCCAGAACCGGCGAGGTCCTGCCCGACAAAGCCCATCTGCTCGGAGTCCGGGTTGTCGGTGTTGAACGAGACGATGGGGATGCCCGCGTTGTACGCCTGCGCGATCACCGGCTTGAGCGCGTCGCTCGACGAGGAGGAGACGGCGAGGCCGTCCACCGACTTCTGCTGCATCAGGGTCTGCAGCTCCGACACCTGCTGGGCGGCGTCGCCGCCGGTGGGGCCGATCAGCTGGACGTCGGCGCCGAGTTCGTCGGCGGCCCGCTCCATGCCCTCGCTGATCGGGGCGGCGAAGGCGAGCGACGGGTCGTGGTAGCTGAGCTTGATGCGCAGCGGGTCGCCGCGGTCGATGCGGTCCTGGATATGCGCGGCGAGCTGGAACCCGTCCTCCGAGGAGGACCCCGAGTTCTCGGAGGTGATGGCGCCGCAGCCGCTGACGGTCAGCGCGGTGGCGGCGAGGACGCCGGCGGCCAGGAACCTGCGGGCGGTGGAGCGAAGGGACATCGGAACTCCTTTGTCGTGTCCGTTCTCAGAAAGCTGGGGGTTGCGGGGTTCAGGCCCTGGTCTTGCGCTTGCGCTGCCAGGTGTCGGCGGCCACCGCGGCGATGATCACCAGGCCGGTGACGATGGTCTGCCAGAAGGACGAAATGCCCTTGATGTTCAGGATGTTCTGGAGGAGTCCGATGAAGGCGACGCCGATCACGGTGCCCCACATCGTTCCCGAGCCGCCGAAGAGCGCGGCGCCGCCGATGATCACGGCGGAGATGACGGTGAGTTCGAGCCCGCTGCCGGTGACGCCCTGCACATAGGAGAGGAACGACAGGCCCAGCACGCCGGCGACGGCGGCCGTGAAGCCGGAGAGGACGAACGCGGTCAGCTTGACCCGCTTGACGTCGATGCCGACCAGCCGGGCCGCCTCCTGGTTGCCGCCCACCGCATAGGTGTTGAAGCCGAGGCGGGAGCGGGAGAGCAGCACGATGCCGATGGCGGCGACGATCGCGAAGAACACGAACTGCATCGGCACCACGCCGAAGAGCCGGCCCTGGCCGAGCAGGTTGAAGTCGGCGACCCCGTCCTGGCTGGAGCTGAGCGAGATCGGCGCGCCGTCGGAGATCAGCAGCGCCACACCCCGGTAGACGCTGAGGGTGCCGAGCGTGACGATGAACGAGGGGACGCCGAGCCCGACCACCGCCAGACCGTTGAGCAGCCCGGCGAACGCGCCGACCGCGAGGCCGGCGAGGATCGCCAACGGCCAGGCGACGCCCTCGGAGATGATCATTCCGGTGGTGATCGCCGAGAGGGCGTAGATCGAGCCGACGGAGAGGTCGATCTCGCCGTTGACGATGACGAAGGTGGCGCCGATGGCCATGATGCCGATCTGCGCTATCTGCTGGCCGACCGAGAGCAGGTTGTCGGACGAGGCGAAGCTGGGCGTCAGCACGGTGCCGAGGGCGAACAGCAGGACCAGGGCCGCGAAGACCCCGGACTCCCTGGCGTGCAGCAGGGAACGGAAGTCCAGGGACGCCCGCGCCGGTGCGGTGGTCGTGGTCATCGGGGGGTTCCAATCTCGGTCTTCAGGTGGGCCCGGGTGGGAAGGGCGGGGATGACCCCGGCGACGGAGACCGTGTGCGCACCCGCCTCGGCGGCGAACGCGACGGCCGTCGTCAACTCGGCGCCGGCGGCGAGCGCCACGGCGAGGGCGGCGGTGAACGAGTCGCCGGCGCCGGTGGTGTCGACCACCCGCGCGGCCCGCCGGGCGGGCACCTCCGCCACCTGCCCGCGGCTTCCGTCGGCGACCAGCGCGCCGGCGCCGCCCCTGGTCAGCACCACGGATCCGGCGGTGCGGGCGCGGAGTTCGGCGACCAGCTCGGCGTCGGTGCGGCCATGCCCGTCGGGGAGGCCCAGCAGCACGGGGGCCTCGGTCTGGTTCGGGGTGAGCACATCGATCAGCGGCCAGTCGGCGTCGGCCAGCGGGCGGGCGGGCGCCGGGTTGAGCAGGGTGGTGGTGCCCGCCGCGCGGCCGACCCGCAGCGCCGCGCTGACGGCGGCGGCGGGGATCTCCATGGAGACCACCAGCACATCGGCTTCGGCGATGGCCGGGCGGAACGCCTCGACGGCGGCGGCGGTGAGTTCGTCCAGGGCGCCGGGGGCGATCGCGATCCGGTTCTCGCCCGACGGCTCGACCAGGATGAAGCCCACCATGGTCGCGGCCCGCCCGGTCACCACCTGAGCGGCGTCGACGCCCTCCCGTTCCCACAGGGCGCGGGCGGCCCGACCGTAGTCGTCATCGCCGACGGCGGTGAGGAAGGAGACCTCGGCGCCCAGGCGCGCGGCGCCGATGGCCTGGTTGGAGCCCTTTCCCCCGGGGCCCTCGTCGAAGGCACCGTCCGAAACGGTCTCCCCGGGGGCGGGAGCCTTGGGCACCCGCATGGTGAGACCGACCCCGTAGCTTCCGACAACTGCGATCTTCATTGATGCACACCGGCTCTTTTGTACGTGGACAACCCTGAACATGGGGGAGCGTATGTATAGGGATGTTCACAGTCAAGAGATGTTCGTTGCGCAGTTCTGTCCGGGTTGTTCCCGAGGAGGGCGTTCCCGGGTCGGGGTTGTCCGGGTCAGGGCCGGGCGTCCGGCGCCCGGAAGGCGTCCGCGTGGTCGCGGAGGAAGTCGGCGAGATCGCGCGGCGGGCGACCGAGCAGTTCGGCGACGGCGTCCGTGGTGAAATCGCCCCAGCCGGACGCGTAGGCCCGCGCGTACTCCGCCAGCATGTCGACGATCCAGCCGGGGACCCCGTACCCCGACAGCCGTTCCCGCACGGCCTCCGCGCCGACCGGCCGATAGCGCACGGGGCGGCCCAGCAGCCGGGTCAGCTGGTCGGCGACCTCGTCGAAGGTCAGCGAGCGAGGCCCGGTGAGGGTGTAGATCCGGCCATGGTGGCGGTCGGGGTCGTCGAGCAGCAACCGGGCGGCGCAGTCGGCGATATCGCGCACATCGACCATCCCGATCCGCGCCCCGCCCATGTCCAAAGCGAAGGCGCCGGCGGCGGCTATGCCGGCCGCCTCGTTCAGCAGGTTGGCCATGAACCAGTGCGGGCGCAGCACCGTCCAGCGCAGGCCGGAGGCCGCCAACTCGGCGTCGGAGAGGGCGTGCAGGCGGCCGCCGCGGTTCGGCGCGTCATGCGCGGCGCCGACCGCCGACAGCCGCACGATCCGTTCCACCCCGGCCCGGCGCGCGGCCCACACCGCGTTCGAGCTGTTCTCGGGCGCGCGGGGGCCGTTCGGGGTGAGCAGCCAGACGTCGTCGACGCCGGCGAACGCGGGCGGCAGCGACCGGGGGTCGTCGAGATCCCCGACCACCACCTCGACGCCGCACGCCCGCGGCCCGGCGGCGCGGGACGCATCGCGGACCAGGGCGCGTGGCGTGATGTCCGCCCCGGCCAGGGCCTCGATCAGCGCGGTGGAGACCGTTCCGGTGGCTCCGGTGATCAGTACGGTGCGTGGCATGTTCAGTTCCCTCGGTTCTTGGTCGGGTTCCTGGTCGGGTTCCTGGTCGGGATCAGCTCGCGGACGGCGTCCGGGGTGAGCTGGGCGGCGGCGATGGCGGTCAGCGCCAGGACAAAGCCGACGCCCTGCCAGGGCGTCAGCCCCTCGTCGAGAAAGAGCCGGCCGAGAACGGCGGCGACGGCCGGCGACAGCAGGGTGAGGAACGAGACGGCGACCACCGGGAGTTGGCCGATGCCCCGGAACCAGACCGGATAGGCGAGCAGCGCGCCGGCGGTCGCCAGCCAGGCGTAGCCGCCGATCGCGCCGGCGTCCCAGACGGTCGGCGCGTCCTCGAAGGCGAGGGCGAGCGGGAGAAGCACCAGGCCACCGGCGGTGAGCTGCCAGCCGGCGAGCGCCGCGGGGCCGACGCCCGGCGGCCGCCCCCACCGTTTGACCAGCACGATCCCGGCGGCCATCACGCCGGCGGCGCCGATGCCGGCCAGCACGCCGAGCGCGTCGAAGGCCAGCCGGCCCCGCAGCACGATCAGCCCCACGCCCACCACCCCGACCAGCCCCCAGCCGAGCCGCCAACGGCTGGGCCGCTCCCCGAGCAGCAGCAGCGCCAACGCGGCGACCAGCAGCGGCTGGACGGCGAAGAGCGTCGCCGCGACGCCGCCGGGCAGCCGGTAGGCGGCGACAAACAACAGCGCGAAGAGCGCGCCGATATTGAGCGTGCCGAGCACCAACGCCCGTGCCAGCCACACCCCGTGGGGCAGTCGCCGGGTGACGGCCAGCAGCACGAGCCCGGCCGGCAGCGCGCGGATCACCCCGGACACCAACGGCTGCCCCGGCGGCAGGAACTCGGTGGTGACGAGGTAGGTGGTCCCCCAACTCACCGGCGCACACGCGGCCAACGCGGTCACGCCCCATCGGCTCCGGTCCTGAGCCATCCAAACTCCTTAACGTTGAAATGTTCAACGCGGAGGAGAGTAGACAGCGGTTAGGCTAACGTCAAACAGTTTCACGTTGAGACGTTTCGAGACGTTCGGAGGCCGGCCGATGGCGCAGCACGACGCGGACAAGGCGGACAACGTCGACTGGCGACTCGATCAGTGGCGCGCCGAGCGGCCGGATCTCGACCCCTCCCCCATGGCCGTCGTCGCCCGACTGCAACGCGCCTGCCGCCTGCTGGAACGCGAGATCCGCGACCACTTCGCGACCCGCGGACTCCAGCTGTGGGAGTTCGACATCCTGGGCACCCTGCTGCGCTCAGGCCCCCCGTACCGGCTCACCGCGAAACAGCTGGTCGAGGCGTCGATGGTCACCTCGGGCGCCATCACCAACCGGATCGACCGGCTGGTCGCCAGAGAGCTGGTCACCCGCGAGACCGACCCGACCAACCGGCGCAGCGTGCTGATCACGCTCACCGACGCCGGCCGCGAACTGGCCGACGGAGCGGTCGCCGGCCACCTCGCCCTGGAAGCCCGCCTCCTGGCCGAGCTGACGGACCAGGACCAACACCAACTCGCCGGCCTGCTCCGCCAGTTGCTCATCGGCCTCGGCGACCACGCCCCGGGCAACCCCCTGACGCCGGACGACTAGCCTTCCGAGGCATGGCCCAACTCCCGCGCCCGCCCCGGCCCTTCACCCGGCTCGTCGACGGACGCCTCTGCGTCTACCGACCGGCCGCCGACGCCCTGGGCGTGCTCACCCCCGCGCTGACCTGCCGGCCGGCCGCCGGCGACGAGGTCGTGGAACACGCGGTCGCCGCCGATCCCCGCCACGTCTTCTACACGACGCTCCACGCGGCGGTCTGTGTGACGGCGGACGGCGCCGAGGTCTGGCGCTCGGAGTTCGCCCCCCGGTCACGGGAACGGTACGGCCACCGGCCGGGCTGCGCGCTGTCGTTGGACGGGCGGGTGCTGTGGATCTACCGGCCCGACGTCCTGGCCGGCCGCGACCGGCCCGACCGGTGGGTCGCCCTGGACGCCGCCACCGGCGCGGTGCTCGCCCAGGCGGATCTGGGGACCGTCGGCCACGGCGGCGAGCAACTGCCCCATCCCGCAGGCGAGTTCATGCTTCTCGATGTGGGCGAGGGACAGGACGGCACGGTCATCCACCGCGCGTCGCTGGTCGACGGCCGACTGGACCTCGTCCGCTACCCCTGGCACGACCGGATCCTGATCGGCCTCTCACCCGACGGAACCCGGTTCATGACCGTCGACCACCAGCAGACCGACCTCGCCGTCCACCGCCACCCCGACGGCGAGGTGACGTTCAGCCTCACCGTCGACGCCTTCGGCCACGACCCGGACGAGATCTTCGTCGACTGGTTCGGCGGCTTCCTGAACGAGGACACCCTCGTCGCCACCCTCGCCGGAGAGACCGAAAACGAGGAGGACTGGTCCCGCCTCTACCGCGTCCACGCCCAAACCGGCGAGATCCAGGCCGAGTTCACCCCCCACGCGGAAGCCCCCCACGACATCCACCTCCTCGGCGACAACACCTGGCTCACCACCGCCCCCACCGGCCACCCCATCCGCCACAGCGACGACCATTCGAACGCCTTTGGGTGAGAACGGAAGCAGCCCCCGTGAAATACACGTCCACAGGGGCCTACGGCGGCCCATGAGATAGACCTTGGTGCGCGTGCGCTGCACTTCGTGCACCAACTCGAACCCTTGGGTCTCGTAGTACCTCACCAACCCCGGGAAGTGGCAGCCACGGCGAACCCATGTACGCCCCTGCTCCGCTGCCGGTTCACCGCCCAGAGCGCCAACAACGTTCCCGGCTTCATGGCGCGGTAGGCGGGATCGGTTACGGTCGTGTACAGGTAGTGCGCCGGCTCGTTCAGTTCCTCTTCCGTCCAGCCCCACGGGGGAGTCTGTTCCTGAACGGTGGTGCACCCGATGAGGCGCCCGTCATCCCCGGCGAGGACCCACACGTCACCAAGGGACGCGATCTTCTACAGTGTGCTGCGCGCGGAGTGGCCGGCTGTGAGACAGCGCCTGGAGGCCGATCGCCCCTGACCACAGGGCGGTGCCGCTCCCCACCGGGACGCCACCGCCCCTCGGCACGTGCCGCGCCAGCGCCCAGCCCCCTTCGTGGGGTTGGCATCTGACGCCGCATCGGGCAACGTTTTCCCAGTTGTGATGAGACGCGCCGCTCGGACGCGATCGCGAGTGGCAGGCTGGGCAGGTGGGCCCTGACACCACCGACAGCGAGGCGCCGATGATACGAAAGCGACAACAGTCCGACCGTGAGTTCGCGGCGGCCTTCGCGCGCAGACCGGCCGTGGCACGCCGGGGACTGCTACCGGGGCGGCGGGTGTTCGCCTCCCTGGTCTGGGGGGTCGCCCTGGTGGCGGTGATCACCGGCTCGGTCCGGCTCGTCGGCGTCGTGCTGCCGGGCGGCGACCAGGGCGAACCCGTGGCCGCCCCGGCGCCCACCGCGCCGCCCCCCGAACCCGAACCCGAGCCGGAACCCGAACCCGAAGGGCCGGCGGAACCGCCCGAGGAGCCCGAGCCGGAACCAGAGCCCGAGCCCGAACCGCCCCCTCCGCCGGCGCCCGAGCCGGAGCCCGAGCCGGAGCCCGACCCGGAGCCGGAGCCGGAACCCGAGCCCGAGCCCGAGCCGCTCCAGGAGGAGCCCGCCTTCGTGCCGCAGGACGGCGCGATCTACTCCCTGGTGGCAACCACCGCCGACGACCGCTGTCTTGACGTGCCGAACAGCAGCTCCGACACCAAGGTGCTGCTCCAGCAGTGGGAATGCAACGGCACCGGCGCCCAGCAGTGGAGCCTGCGCATGTCCGACGAGCCGGACTACTTCGCGCTGATGTCCATGGGTAACTGCCTTGATGTGCCCAACGGTTCCAGCGAACTGGGCCGGAAGATCATGATGTGGACGTGCAACGGTCTGCGCCCCCAGAAGTGGCTCGCCGAGCCGCTGGGCGACGGCACCGTCCAGCTCGTCTCCCGGGTCAACGGCCTCTGCCTTGAGGTGGCCGGCGGGTCGGCCGACATCGGGGCCGACATCCGCCAGTGGACGTGCAACGGCAGCATCGGCCAGGCGTGGCGAATGGAACGCGTCTGACACCGGGAGACCGGAGGAGAGACCGGAAGGGGGCCTGCCGTACCCGCTGGCGGGTACGGCAGGCCCCCTTCCGCGAGACCGCCGGCGCGTCAGACGCGGAAGATCTCAAGGAAACTGCTCCAGAACCCCTTCTTCGGCCGGTCGGACGCGCCAGGTGTGCCCGGCGTGCCGGGCGCCGGCACGCGCGGCACCGGCTGCGCGGCGACCGAACGTGTGGGGGTGGGCCGGTACGCCGACGCCGTCCGGGTGGCCGGGGCGGGAGCGAACTCGACGGGCAGCGTGGCCAGGGCCCGGTGGAAGGGCCCAGGACGCCACTGGAGCTCGCCCGCCGACTCGCTGATGGCGATGTCAGGCAGCGCGTTGAGGAGCTGCTCGATGGCGGTGACCGCGACGACCTGGGCGAGGCTCTTGGCGGGGCAGGCGTGCGGGCCGGCTCCCCAGGCGAGGTGGGCGCTCCTGCCGTGGGCGTGACCGGCCTCGGCGAGGGCGGGGTCGCTGTTGGCTCCGGCGAAGCTGATGACGACCGGCGTGTTCGCCGGCGCCAGCACCCCGCCGAGATCGACGTCCTGCAACGGGAAGTGCGTCGCGTAGTTGGCGATCGGCGGGTCGTTGAGCAGCACGCGGTCGAGGGCGTCCTCGATCCCCATGCTCGGCCCGTCGTCGCCGCCCCGTTCCAGCAGCAGGAGCAGGGTGTTGGCGATGAGGTTGCGCTCGGGCTCCACGCTGGCGCCGATCAGCATCACCAGCTGGTCCTTCAACTCCTCGTCGCTGAGGCCGGCGGAGTGCCGGACGAGCCAGGAGGTGATGTCCTCGGCCGGGCTGCGGCGCTTGAGCGCGACCAACTCCAGGAAGCAGTCGGCCAGTTCCTCGCTGGCCCGCAGCGAGTCCCGGCCGTCGAACATGTCGGCCATCGCGGTCGTCACCCGGTCGCCGATGGCGGGGGGGCAGCCGAACAGCTTGTTGATCAGCAGCATCGGCAGCAGCTTGGCGTAGTGGTTGACCAGATCCGCCCGGCCCAACTCGCTGAACTGGTCGATGAGATAGGCGGCGATCGGCTCGACGTCACGCCTGACCCGCGCCACGTTGAGCCGATCGAGGCTCTCCGTGACCGCCTTGCGGAGCCGAAGGTGCTGGGCACCGTCCGTGAACAGGCAGTTGGGCCGATAGGCCATCATCGGCAGGACGGGGCTGTCGAGTGGTATCCGGCCCTCGTTGAGCGCGGTCCAGCGGCGCCCGTCGCGGGCGAACAGGCCGGGGCTCTGGAGCACCCGCCTGGCGGTCTCGTGCTCGACGACGAGGGTGGCCTCGACGCCGGGAGCGAGTTCGACGGGGCCGGCGGGGCCGTGTTCCCTGATGTAGTTGTAGACCTTCTCCGGTGCGGCGGCGAAGTCGGCGTCGTACATGGGGCATCTGGCCGCGCCGGCGGCGTTCGAGTTGTGAGCGTCCATCTTTGTGTCCTTTGAGGGCCCGGGCCGTGGTCCGAGGAGGGGGGTCAGGCCACGCGGTCGAGCAGATGACGGACCAGGGCTATCAGCGCGTCGGTGGAGGAGCGCCGGTTCCGCGCGTCGCAGTAGACCACGGGGGTGTCGGGGAGCAGGTCGAGAGCCTCGCGGATCTCCGCCTCGTCGAACCTCTCCGGATCGGAGAAGGCGTTGACGGCGATCGCGTACTCCAGGCCGTACTCGTCGATCAGATCGATGACCGGGAAGGTCTCCTCCAGGCGTGCGGGGTCGATCAGCAGCAGGGCGCCGAGCGCGCCGCGGGCCATGTCCTCCCAGACCTGGACGAAGCGCTGCTGCCCCGGGGTGCCGAACAGGTACAGGACCAACTCGTCGCTCAGGGTCAGCCGGCCGAAGTCCAGGGCCACGGTGGTGGTTGCCTTGTTCGGCACCCCGCGCAGGTCGTCCACGTGCACGGACGCCTGCGTCATCTTCTCCTCCGTGCGCAGGGGAGCGATCTCCGACAGGGACCCGATGAAGGTCGTCTTTCCCACGGCGAAGTGGCCCACCACCAAGATCTTCGCGGCGGTGGTCACTTCGTCCGAGACATAGATGGAACGGTTCACCGTCGAGTTAGCCGATGTTGAGGGCTTCGAGTCCATGAAGAACCTTCTCGAGAATCGGTCGGGGAACGCGCTGGGCCGGGGCCGGTTCGGCGCGGCGCAGGAGGTGGCCCTGGTCGGACAGGTCGGACAGCAGCAGCCGGGTGACGCCGACCGGCAGTCCCAGATGCCCGGCGACCTCGGCGACCGAGAGGTAGCCGCCCTCGCACAGCTCCCAGATGGCCCGCACCTCGGGGCTGGCCCCGCGCGGCAGCTTCCGGTCGGGGGCCAGGCAGACCAGGGCGTGGAGCGCCAGCTCGCTTTCCGAGGGGAGGCGACGGCCGCCCGTGATGACGTAGGAGCGGACGAAGCCGCTGGTCCCTGGGGTGTCCTCGCGAGGCCAGGTCATGCGTCCGCGCCCGTGGCCTCGCGCAGCTCCGCGCTCATCGCCTTGGCCAGCGCGCTCACGGTCTTCTGCATCCGGATCGACATCGCCTCCATATCGACGTCCAGGGTGGTGGAGACGGCGAGGTAGGAGCCCCGGCCGCCGGCGATCAGGAAGATCCATCCACCGTCGAACTCGATCAGCGTCTGCTTCCACAGCCCGCCCTCACCGACGAAGGAGGCAACGCTGCGGCAGAGCGACTGGAGCGAGCTCATCGCGGCGGCGTTCCGTTCGGCGTCGTCACGGCCGATACCGTCGGAGCGTTGCATGAGCAGACCGTCCGCCGAGACAAGGATGGCGTGGTGTGCCCCACGTACTTCGAGCACGTCGTTCAACACCCAGGACAGATTGGCGCTCACTGGCTCTGAGGTCCTTCCGCGTTGTCTGAGTCTCGGCCGAGCATGGTTCCGCGAGCGAACGCCTTGAGGCGTGTAGCCGTCTCCTCGCTGGTTCCGTCCGCTTCGGACGACGGGTTGGGGGGCGAGGCCACCACGCTGACGGCCCCGTTGCGGCGCCGGCGGCGCTTGGGGAGGCCCCCGGCCGTCTGCCCGACGACCAGGGAGGCGATCGGGGTCGGCTTGACCTCCTCCGCCTCGTCGTTGTCGGATCGGTCGAGCACGACGGCCGCGGGGGCCGGGACCTCCGCCGTCAGCAGGCTCTCCGGCACCCGGATCACGGCCCGCACGCCGCCGTAGGGCGAGACGGCGTCCACGGAGACATGGAATCCGTAGTGGGTGGCGAGCTTCCCCGAGAGGGCGAAGCCGAACTTGGGCGGGTCACCGAGGCTGGTGATGTCCACGGCCCCGCCCATCGTGAGCAGGGACGTGGCGCGGGCCTTTGTCTCCTGGTCCATGCCGAGGCCGGCGTCGTCCACGATCAGGCAGATACCCGTGGGGACGACCTGGATGTTGATCTCGACGGGCGAGCCAGGGGCGCTGTACTTGGTCGCGTTGTCGAGCAGTTCGGCCAGCACCATGGCGATGGGTTCGACCGCCCGGTTGCTGACGGCGACGTTGGCCTGCGAGTGGATTCGCACCCGCTCGAAGCTGCGGATCCGGCCCTGGGCGCTGCGCGCCACGTCGTACACCGAGGCGTCGCGGTCGCGCCGGCCGAGCCAGCCGCCGCAGAGCACCGAGATGCCCTTGGTGCGACGGCTGAACTGGCTGCCGGTGTGGTCGACCAGCATCAGGTCGGCCAGGTAGGCACGGTCGTCACCGTATTTCTGCTGGAGTTCGTCCAACAGGGCCAGTTGCTCCTCCGCCAGGGTCGCCAGCGTGCCGACGGCCGACTTCAGGGTGGCCTTGGTCGCCGCCTCGGCGTCCTTGCGTACCTCCTCAAGATCGGAGGTGTGCCGGGAGCTCGCCGACGAGTGGACCGCCCGGAGTTCGGCGAGCTGGCCCTGCACGGTGGTCAGGTCGCCGGTCAGGACGTTGTTGCTCGCCCTGAGCTGGATATTGGTTCTCCGCGCTCGTGTCACTGCGAAAACCGCAGCGATGAGCACCACGAGTAGGACCCACAGGAGTGGATCCCCTAACAAAGACGTCATGAGACTCTCTTCAAGTCGCCTCGCGTCCGGAGACCGATCGGTGGGTGAACCCCGGAAAAGCCACCGCCGCCGTGCGGTCGCAAGCCTTACCGGGAGATCAACGATCGCTCCTTCACGATGGGGCTGCTGTGGCTGTCCCCCGCACGTGCGTGACGCATCGTCAGCCCGCTGAAAAGCGTAATGATCTTAACAGTCGAGGCCGCTTCGCCGGATCACCAGAGGGCCGGCTCGGTTGCCCACCGCGTGACGATCGTCGGCGATTGCGGACGGCTGGCGGAGCAGTTGTGCCTGGCCAGGGGTGGTCCGGTGGGGACCGGCCACGGCCCCGCCCCCGACGACCGTCGAACGGGCCAGGGGCGCGACCGCGCCGGTCAGTTGGAGGCCGCTCCGGTGTGCAGCATCGGGTGACGGCCCGTCAGCTGATCGAGTGTGTCGAACGCCTCGGTGAGCGCCAGGGCCTGGGGGATCAGGGCGCCGATGACCGACTCGACCGTCTCCGGCAGTTGGCGCACCTGCTCGGTGGTGAGCCGCTCGTGCGCCAGCAGTTCGCCGCTGTGCGCGGCCACATAGCGCAGCGCGAACAGCCGTTGCAGATCCCGCAGCGGCACCACCGCGCCGGGCGCGGTGGTGCCTTCGGCGGCGGCCAGGAGCTCGGCGGCGGCCAGCCGGTGGACGTGGGCGTCCACGAGGGCCAGGGCGGAGGTAGAGGCGCCGTTCCAGCGCTCCAGGGGCGAGCCGGCCCGCCGGGTGCGCAGCCGGGTGCGGGCCCGCTCGTGCCTGATGCGCTCCAGATCGGCCAGCAGGTCGAGCAGATGCTCCGGGTCCAGCAACGAGCGGCCGGCGGGCGGGACCTGGCTGACCGGCCGCGGGGAGAAGCCGCCCAGCAGCATCTCCCCGGCGGCCTTGACCCAGATGACCGTGTTGTCGCCCTCGGCGGTTATGGTGCCCTCGTTCGCCGCCAGTTGGCCCGCGATCCCGTTGGAGAGCAGCAGTCCCTGCGCCCCGCACCGCTCACGGCACTCGGTCATCACCTGCCTGGCCTGCCAGGTGATCCAGCCCTTCGCGATGGCCACCAGCCGTTCGGTGTCCTCGCGTTCGGCCTCCGCCGCCTGCGCCCACCGCCGTGTCACGGCACGGTGCAGCAGGGTGGCGGCGTAGGTCGTGGCCAGCGCTTCCACGAGCGGGGCGTGGTGGGTGCGGTGCGCGAACAGCGGCACCCGCTGTCCGCTGGTCATGCCCGAGGTGACCCGCTGGTGTGCGTGCCGCACGGCGACCGTCAGGGCGTGCCGCATGGTGCCGAGGCTGTAGCCGCTCATGCAGAGCTTGCCGGCGGTGACCCGGCCGATGGAGCGCAGGAACCGTTTGCGGGAGCTCCCCAGGGAGGAGGTGAACCCGCCCTCGGGCGTCAGGCGTCCGTGGTCGCCCTGGAGCATGGCCGTCCAGGGCAGTCGGACGCCGTGGAACGAGGTGGCGCAGTGGTCCACGGGACTGCTGGCGGTCTGCGGGAGCGGTTCGACCTCGACGCCCGGCAGATGGCGCCCGCTCGCGTCGGTGAGCGGCGTCAGGAAGAGGAAGACGCCGTGGTCCGCGTCGTCGATCACCAGCCGAGCCGCCACCAGCGCGTCCTTCGGGCCGCCGACGCTCGATGTGTTGGGCATCCACTTGCGTGCCCCCGGGGTCGGCGTGTCGAGCGTGAGGGTGCCCGTGACCCGATCGAGGGTGGCCGTGGTCTGGAGCTGAGGCGCGTCGTTCCCGTGCGCCTGCTCGGTGCAGAGGAAGGTGCCGACCCGCTCCATCCGCAGGTAGGGCCCCAGATCCCGGTCGCCGTGGTCGTGTTCGCGCAGGCTCCCGAGGAACAGGTTGTAGTGGATGCTGAGGATCGTCGTCAGCCCCGCGTCCGCCACCCCGGCCCACTCGTGCAGCGCGCTCAGCGCCTCGGCGTCACCGGCCAGGGCCCAGGGGTCGGACAGCGCCGCGTTCACCACACGCAGCCGCCGGTACGACAGCTCCGTGCGCTCCTGGTGGGTCAGTCCCTCCTGGTAGGCGAACGCGGCCGAGCCGAAGAGGCGACGCCACGGCTCGTGGAGGTCGTCCCGCGCGTCGAACAGCAGCTGGGTGAGTGCGGCGGACGAGGTCAGAGGGCTTAACTCTACGGGGAGTTGGGAGACAGTCACCGAAGGAAAGTAACCCGGGGTCGCGCTAAGCGACATTATGATGATCACCACGATTGAACCGCCAGGTTCCGCGGTACGCGTCCACCGCAACGGTCGATGCCTGACCTGCGCCAAGGGCCTCCTCAGCCATGCCCTGCCGGGCGGCGACCGGCCGGTCGAGGCCGGACGCGGGACGGGCGGGGGAAGCGCCGCATGAGCCAGGTCCTCGACACCTCCGTCTGCTGCGCTGCCGCGCGGTGCCCGCCACGCACCAAGAGGCGCTGCGCGCCCGCACCGAGGTGACGACGGCCAGCACCTCCTGCGCGGGCACGTTCTGCCTGCCGCGCTCCCTCGCCACCTTCCTGCTGTGCCGGATGCGGGGGTCCGGCCGACCTGGTGCAGCGGCGTGAGGACACCGCCGTTCGCCGCGCACGCCTGGGTGGAGGCGGACGGGCTGCGGGTCGGCGAGCCGGCCGAGGCGTACAGCTACCGCGTCCTGCTCGCCGTCGGGCCGCTCGGCGAGCCACAGCGGCAGCGCCGCTGACGCGGCGTCAGAGGCGGTGCAGGCGCCAGGTCTGGGCGGGGGTGCCGTTGCACCCCCACTGGCGGACCTTCTCGCCGAGGCTCACGGAGGCGTTCGGCACCTCAAGGCAGTAGTTGCTGAGGACCGCGACCAGTTGCACGGCGCCGTCGCCGAGTGGCTCGATCCGCCACTTCTGGGGCTCCGACCCGTTGCAGTGCCACATCATCATGTCGATGCCGTGCTCCGTGCTGCCGAACGGCAGGTCCAGGCAGTTGCCCATGGCCGACAGCGTGAAGGTGTCCGGCTGGTCGGTCCCGCCGACCAGCCACTGCTGGGCGTCGCTGCCGTTGCAGTTCCACTGCTGGATCGGTCCGCCCACCTCGGTGGTGCTGTTCGGCACGTCCAGGCATCTGGTGGCGTTCTGAAGCGCGTAGACGCCGCCGTCCTGAGGGAGGCCGTCCTCCTCGCGGAGAAGCTCCGGGTCCGGATCGGGCTCGGGGTCGGGCTCCGGATCCGGGTCCGGTTCGGGGTCGGGGTCGGGGGGCGGCGGCGGGGCGGGATCGGGCTCGGGGTCCGGCTCCGGTTCCTCCTCGGGCTCCTCGGTCGGCTCCTCGGTGGGCTCCGCCGGCCCTTCGGGTTCGGGTTCCGGCTCGGGTTCGGGTTCGGGGGGCGGCGCGGTGGGCGCCGGGGCGGCCACGGGTTCGCCCTGGTCGCCGCCCGGCAGCACGACGCCGACGAGCCGGACCGAGCCGACGATCAGCGTCACCAGGGCAACCCCCCAGACCAGGGAGGCGAACACCCGCCGCCCCGGCAGCAGTCCCCGGCGTGCCACGGCCGGTCTGCGCGCGAAGGCCGCCGCGAACCGAGGTGCGGACTGTTGTCGCCTTCGTATCATCGGCACCTCGTCATCAGAAAGGTCGGGGGAGTTCAGAGGTCAGGGGGCAGGGGCGCTCAGGACGTGGGCAGGGGCACGGGCAGGTCGTTCTCGTCCAGGGCCATCAGCTCCTGGTCCTTGGGCGCGGTCAGTTCGGCGACCCGCATCGCCTGGTGCTCCGTCATCTGCTGGAAGAGCTGGCGCGCGGTGCGTCCGTTGCCGAAGCGCTCGCCCCTGGGAATGGCCCCGATGTGGGTGGCGAGCGCGGAGCGGGCTCCCTCGGTGAGGTCGTAGCGGTGCCGGCGCGCGTGGTGCTCCACGATCCGCACCAGCTCCTCCGTCGAGTAGTCGGTGAACAGCAGGCTGCGGGTGAACCGGGACGCGAGGCCCGGGTTGGAGCCGATGAAGCGGTCCATCTCCTCCGGGTAGCCGGCGGCGATGACGACGACCTCGTCGCGGTGGTCCTCCATCAGCTTCACCAGGGTGGCGATGGCCTCCATGCCGAAGTCCTGCGCGACCCCCGGGGGCGTCAGCGCGTACGCCTCGTCGATGAACAGCACTCCACCGCGCGCCCGTTGGAACGCCTCGGTGGTCTTGGGGCCCGTGTGGCCGATGTACTCGCCGACGAGCGCGCTGCGGTCGACCTCGACCAGATGACCCCGGGAGAGCAGCCCGAGGGCGTGCAGCAGCCGGCCGTAGAGCCGGGCCACGGTGGTCTTGCCGGTGCCGGGGTTGCCGGCGAACACCAGATGGCGGCTGAGCGGCGGCGCCGGCAGCCCGGCCTCCTGCCGCATCCGGACGGTCTGCATCAGCTTGACCATGCCGCCGACGTCCCGCTTGACGTTCTCAAGACCCACCAACTCGTCCAGCTCCGCCAGCAGATCGGTCAGCGAGTCGGCCTCGGGCGCGTCGTCGTCGGAGCCCTGCCGGGGGTGCGCCGACCCCGGCGCGGTCGCGGCCTGGCCGGAGGGCGTGGCCGCGGCCCGCCCCTGGGGCCCCGGGGGCGGGCCGGCGTCCCGGCCCTGGCGGCCAGGACCCGGCTGCCTGGCGCCTGGCGCGGCGGTGCCGCCGCGCGGGGCGCCGGGGAGCCGGGGTGAGGCGACGTTGATCGCCACGCAGTTCTCGAACGTCGGGTTGGCGTCCTCGGCGACGCCGAGGTCGTGTGCGGAGTCGAAGACCCGGCAGCCACGGAAGCGGGGCGCCGCGTCCCGGCCGACATGGATCGAGGGGAAGCCGCTGGCGATCACATCGCAGTGGTCGAACGTGCCACGGGAGCTCTCGCCGACGCTCACCCCGTGTTTGCCGGTGCGGGCCACCCGCACCCCGCGCACGCGCGGGTCGGCGCCGGCCGCCAGCTCGATGCCGTTGCCCTGCTGGCCCGTCACCGAGCAGTGCAGCAGCACCGACTCCTCCTGGGAGCGCAGACGCACCCCCGTCTCGCCGCCGCTGATCCGGACGCCGCGCATCATCACCCGTGCCTGGTCGCGGACTTCGACGCCGGAGAGCCTGGCGCCGGCGAGGGTGGACTCCTCGATCTGGGCGCGCGCCGTGTGGTCGAGACGCACGGCGGAGCGGGCCGCGTTCTCGACCCGGCAGTCGGTCAGCAGCGCCTCCGCCGCGTCCTGCACCAGCACCCCGTTGCGGCCGGCGCCGAACAGGCCGCTGCCGCGCAGCAGCACCCGAGAGGCGTCCAGGGCCCGCAGCGCCGAGCCCGAACCCCCGTGCACCCGCAGCTGGTCGGCGCGGAGCACGGCGGATCCCGAGACGGCGACGCCGATCCCCTCCACGTCCATGATGTTTGTGTCGTCAAGACGGGCCAGCGCGTCGCCCGTGACATGCAGAGCCGTGTGGCGGGCGGCCCGCAGCCGGGTGCGGCGGGTCACCAGGACGCCGCCGGCCGTGGGGTCTGCCAGCTCGGTGGCCAGGTCGTGGTCGAGCGGGATGTCGCCGACCGGCCGGCCCGCCCCCGGCACGACGGTGCGCGAGCCCAGCACCTCGGCCCGGCCGTGGGTGACGAGGCAGTCCTCCAGGGTCAGGCCGGCTGCGTCCTCGACGCGCAGCAGCGTCTCCCCCGGGTCGGTGCCCCGGACGACCAGGCCGCGGACCCGACAGTTGGGGGCGGCGACGGTCAGCGCGCCGGCCGCCGCCGGCACGGCGATGGTCACCGAGCCGTTGCCGTACTGCGGGACCAGCGTCACCCGGCGGATCAGTCGGAAGGACTCGTGGTACTCGCCTGGCGCGATGCTGATCACCGCCCCGTCCGGGGCCGCGCCGAGGGCCTGGGTGATGGTCCGGTGCGCGCCCCTGGTGCGGGGCGCGACGCGGATGCGGTCGTCGGTCACGGTGTGTTCTCCCAGTCGGGCATCACGGGCGGCGGATAGGGGCTCAGGTGGCCGAGGACGGGAAGGTCGGTGCCGAACTCGGGCAGGGGCGGGGGCTCCAGCATGGCCGCCGCCACCACGGACCCGTCCGGGAGGGGCGGGGGTTCCACCGGGGTGCCCGCCTGGACGCCGGTCGAGGGCGGGACGACGCCGATCGAGTCGCGGACGAAGGGCGCCAGGACGAGGATGCCGATGGACTTGTCGATGAACTTGGTGACGATCGGCGCGAACGTGAAGTCGATGGCCCCCTGCCGGTGGTACCAGCGGGTGGCGACGGTGTTCTGGAGCGAGTTCTTCGCGATGCCGGTGACCACCGTGCCGAACGCCGCGCTGGCGGCGGCGGCGCCGGCCAGCAGGGCGGCCTCGCTGATCGAGACGTCGTGCCTGTTGCCCTCGGAGTCCTTGATGCCGAAGACCTCCAGGGCGGCCAGGTTGCCGAGGAAGGCGCCGAGCGGCGCGGCGACGAAGCCGTCCTTGATGAAGTCGTAGGTGCCGCCGCGCCAGCGGAGCACGAACTCGTTCGACGCCCACTCGCCCGCCCAGTCGTCGTCGTCCTGGCGGAACCGGTAGGGGAAGCCCCGGTCCTGCCAGTTGAGCCCGAGCCGGAACTGGGTGTGCTGGGCGGCCAGGTTGTGGGCTCCGATGAAGCTGGTCTTGACGGAGCTGGAGATGGTCGCGCTCAACGCGGCCTGCGCCACGTCGGTCCAGGTGAAGTCGCCCGGCAGGGCGGCCAGGACGGCCAGGGTCACCAGGAAGTCGAGGACGAACTCCTGCCCGAACTCGACCAGCATGTGCTGGATGTTCCGCACCGCGAACGGGGTGTAGGTGGACTCGCCGGTCTCCGTCACCGGCGACCCCCAGGGGGTGCGCCGTGGCTGTCGGTACATCCGCTCGAAGCCGCGGTACTCGTTCATGACGCCGATGTAGTACGTCTCCCGACCGGAGTACCGGAGGTCGCCGGCGAACCGGCCGGCGCCCTCGGCGGTGAACGACGAGGCGGGCAGCTCCCGCACATAGCCGGCGACCGACCGCTCGGTGATCACCTTCCACTGGTTGGTCTCGGTGTCCAGGACCCAGCGCCGCCACTGCTTGGACATGCTCTCCAGCTCCTGGAACGAGCCGTCGTCGCCGAACGGGGTCTTGCGGCGGGCCACGGCGCCGCCCTCGAACTCCTTCCAGCTGAGGGCACGGAGGTTGTCCTGGGTGCGGCCGAGGCCGGTCAGGCTGGCGGGGTCGGGGAAGTACTCCCGGGTACGCAGCGGCTTGTAGTTGAACGCCTGCCGCAGGGCGCTGCCGACCTCAACGGGCAGCTCCTGGACGACGGTGTGACCGCCACCGGGGCTGGTGTAGGCGCCCGCCGGCGGGTCGGCGCGGCCGGCGGGGATGTCCACGACGCGGTCCTCCCAGCGCCGCATGTCGTCGAACCAGTGCCTGATCCGCTGCTCGGGGGCGCCGAAGGACATGATGTTGCCGTGGCGGTCGACCTTGTTCCAGCGCCACTCGTCCGGGGCACCGTCGGCACCGGCCCGCGACTTCCAGGAGACCACGGTGGTGTTGTCCCCCAACAGCCGTACCTCGCGCACCAGTTGGGGGCCGGTCGGGGTGTTGACGAAGTCCCGGTAGGACTCGCGGTCGAAGTAGTTGTGGTGGCCCATGTCGTTCCGCGAGGCAAGCTTGCGGTATCCGCTGGTCCCGTCGCTCCCCGTCCAGGCGATCTTCCCGGCCCCCAGGGGGCTGTCCTTGTAGCGGCTGACGACCTGGAGGTCCGCGCCGCCGGGCCCGATGCCGGGGAAGGTGTCCTGGCGGCCCAGCAGCTTCCCGTGGTGGTTGTAGAGGACCCAGTCGCTGTGCGTGTAGGCGTTGGCGGCCGGCCGGTTGCCGCCCGCCGGGGCGGGGTGGTCGCCGTGCACGGTGCGCTGGAAGCCGAGGTCGCCGTTGCCGGCCGCGCCGGCGGGCCGTTCGGCGGGGCGGGGGCGGAAGTCGAGGATGGTGCCGTCCTTGAAGCCCATCCGGGCGACCTGCCACTCGGCGCCGGCCGCCCTGCTGTACCAGTCGCCGTTCGGGGGGACGTCGGCGCGGAACTGGTCCTGCCAGGCCACTTTGGTGCGGTCCTTGTTGACGCCGGCCGGCGGGTTGACGAAATGCTCGGTGTCGAAGGTCCGGTGTCCGGACAGCTTGCCGGGGCCCTCCGTCCAGGGCAGGTGGTCGGCGTGCCGGACGGCGCCGGGTGGCAGCGCGACATCGTCGCCCACAGTGAGGGTGTTGCCGTTGGTCAGCGGCCTGGTCTCCCCCGATATCCGCCCGCCGGACGGCACCGTGACGGTGTTCCAACCGCGCGAGCTGATGCCCTGGATGCCCCGCTGGACGATCTCCCCGGCGGCGTTGGTGCGTTGGAAGTCGAACGTCTGGTATCGGCTGTCCATCATGAAGGCCGCGTGGTTGCCGTCGGTGGTGAAGCGGTGGTTCCGGTGGAAGAACCCGTTCGGCAGCAGGAAGTGCAGCCCCTCGCGGGCGCCGGTGTCCACGTTGCGGAACTCCGGGGAGAGCAGCCAGCGGTAGAAGTTCGGCGGGCGCTGCTCGGCGTTCCGGTGGTTTCGGAACATGCCCCCGTCGGGCTCGACCCGGCCGACGCTGGTCTCCTTGCCCTGCGGGGAGACGGTGATCCAGCCGCCGTTCGCCTTGGGCAGCCCGTCCCCGCCCAGCTCGAAGGACTGGAAGTTGCGGATGTTGTGGGTGGCGTATCCGCCGGTCTTCTCGCCCACCAGGCTGAGCTCGCCGGTCCGCGGATCGGGCATCCGGTCCTTCCAGCCGTGGCCGAACGCCCCCCAGCGGCGCTCCCCTGTGGCCTGCGGCGCGAAGTCGGCGTCGTAGCGGTACCAGCGGCCCTGTTCGCCGGTCTTGAAGGAGAACGCGTTGCCCGGATCGCGGTGGGTCAGGATGTAGCCGCCCTGCGGGGTCTCCCGGTAGTGGTGGACGGGGCCGGACTGGGAGCGGGAGATGTGCCAGCCGTCGTGGTAGTCGAAGAAGGTCTTCTTGCTGGTGCCCCAGATCCGGATGCCGTGCCCGGCGGCGTTCCCGTTCACGTCCAGCTGCTGCCAGCGCTCGCGCTGGTTCATGCCGATCCGCACGCCACCGTGGGTGTTGACGAAGTTCTCGACCGTGCCGGGGGCGTGCGCGTCCAGGCTGCCGCCGCCGGGCAGCGGGCGACGTTCGAAGACGAAGCCGCGCAGGCCGTCGACGTTGTTGGTGAGCAGGGTGATATGCCCCTCGTTGACGCCCTTGACGTCCACTCGGCCCCGGTCCAGCAGGGGCGCGACGGGCGGTGGCGCGACGGAGCGGGGGACCGTGGCCGGCGCCCCGTCGGCCGGGGGCCGGTAGCCAGGGTTGGGACGCCAGTGCTCCCAGGTGCCGCCGGTGATCTTCCCGCCGGCGTCGTGCTGGTAGGTGACCTTGTAGAAGTGGTCGTCCTGGCGCACGCCCCGGTTGACGATGTTGATCCGCTGCTCCACCAGGCGGCCGTCGATGCCGTAGTCCTTCCACTCGCCGTCCCGCAGTCCGGCGGCGTGCTCGGTGGAGCGGAAGTTGGCGCCCTCCGGGGTGAGTCGGTGGCCGTCGAGCCGGTTCAGCTCGCCGTCGCGCACCGCCCCCGGCCGGCCCGCCGGGTCGACGTCGAAGAAACGCCGGCCGCCGCTGTCGACCATGTCGACCACCCGGTGGGTGGTGACCGTGGGCGGGCCGCCGCCCTCCCAGTCGAAGACGCGGCCGACCCGGACGTGGGTGGCGGCGTCGGCCGCGCCGATATGGACGACCACCCGGCCGCGGGCATCGATCACCCAGGTCTCCGAGCGGTCCGCGTTGCGCACCCGGACGCCGGTGCCCGGGTCCGGGCTGGTCGGTATCGCCTGGCGGCCCGTCACCGACCAGCCGCCGACCGCGGTCCTGTCGTGGTTCAGCAGGTCGAAGGCGCGGAAGACCTGGCCGTCGCGGACCGTCTCATGGGTGCGGAGCAACGTCCCCGGCAGGGCGTCCCCCGCGCCGTCCAGCGTCGTCTCGGTGAACCGGAAGGCGCCGGTGACGCCGTCGAAGTACTCGGTCGTCGGGTTGTCCGTCCGGCTCAGCACGACATCGTCGTCCGCCGTCCGGTGGACGTGTGTGTTCGGCACGTCGGTGCCGTCGTCCGCGCGGGGCGCCGGCAGCGTCCGGTGATCGGCCACATCGGTGAAGACGTGCGCCGGTGGCCGGGCGTCGCCGGCCCTGCTGAGGGTGAGCACCTCGTGGGTCACGGCGCCGGTGGCCGGGTTGACGGCGGCGTGCAGGGTGTTGTGGTGCACCCGCATACCGCCGTCGGCCTGGGGGACGACGGTGACCGGAATCTCACGCCGGCCGCCGGGGGGCCGGACGGTGGCCCCCTCCAGGTCGGCGGGCAGCCGTAGCCGGTAGTTGTTGAACGTCCCGCCCCTGGCGGTGAAGGTCTCCTCGACGAAGCGGCCGTCGAGCCCGTGCCTGCGGGTGACGCCGGCGTCGTTGGTGAACTCCCAGCTGTCGCGGCCCGGATGGAACCGGGCCGGATGGCCGGCGCCGTCCGGCTGGCGCAGCACGGGGCCGCCGGGGCCGTGGGCGGCCGGCCGGAAGACGAAGGCGTCCGGATCGCCGTGGCGGGGGGACAGCGGCACGGCGCTGTGGGTGACCTGGCCCCGGTGGTCGACCACCGTGTGGGCGCCGCCGTCGCCCGCCTCGGCCCGGTAGCCGGCGTAGCCGTCCCAGCGCTGCGGGACGGCGGGGGTCGTCGTCCCGTCCCCGGCGCGGAACCGGGCGACCGGGGCGCCGCCCCGGTGGTCGATCTCCAGTGTCCGGGCGGGCCCGCCGCCCCGCACCGGGTAGCTCTCCTGGACCAGTTGGGTGCCGGGGCCGGCCTCGCCCGCCGTGATCCGGTAGTCGAGGGTGCCGCGCTCCCAGGTGACGCCGAGGGTCCCGGTGCCGTCGTCCGCCGTGTCGAACCGCGGGTTGTGGTGGCCGTCCAGGCGGCCGTGGGAGTCGATGAACAGATGCCGCCCGTCCGCCTGTTGGGAGCGGACGGCGATGCCGGCCGTGCCGTCGGGGAGGGTCACGTCCAGGGCGCCCGGGTGCGGGCGGGCGTGCTGGTCCAGCACCCGCTGGGTGCCGTCGGCCCGCACCAGGTAGCCGCCGCCCGGGAGTTCGCGGACCTGGCTGCCCGGCACCTCGGCGCCCGCCCGTTCCAGCCGGGGCGCGCCGGCGCCCGGGCCGGGGACCACCAGGTCGGCGGCGTCGAACTCGGGCGTCCCGGCGAGGCGGTGGACATCGCGGAGCAGCGCGCCGCCCGCCGCGTCGTGCACGGCGGTGCTCGTGCCCCGGACGATCTGGATCTCCCGGCCGGCGAACGTGATCTCCCCGGCGCCCGCGATCTGGACCTGGCCGCCCGGCTGCCGCTCGACCACCCGTGGCCCGGCGCCGCCGGTCCCGGTGTACAGGGTCAGATCCGGCCCCTCGGCGTGCCGGCCGCCGAGCGGGAGCGGCACATCGGCGGCGCCGCCGGTGCGGCCGAGCCCGATCAACTCGTCGCCGGTGGTGATCAGATGCCCGTCGGGGCGGGTCGCCACCACATCGGTCCCCGGCACGGGCCTGCCCGTGCCGTCCACCACCCGCGCGTTGCCCCCGGGGGGCACGATCAGCCGGTTGCCGTCGAGCGCGGTGCCGCCCCTGATGCCGTGGTCCAGGTGCTGGAGCCGGCCGCCCGGGCCGTGCACGGCGACCGTCTCCGGGGTCCCCACCCTGGTCACCCGGTGGCCGTCCCCGGTCGGGATCACCCGGGCCCCGTCGATCACGTCGCCGCCGCGCGTCTGGAGCACCGGCGGTGGCGGGGTCGCGGCGGCGCCCGGGTCGGCGCCTCGGGCGGGTACGAGGACGTAGTCGTCGGTGACCTGGCCCTGGAAGTCACGCAGGCGTTGACTGGTGCCGAGTTCGGCGCCGGCACGGTCCACCACCACGCCGCCGCCGTGCGTGTCGTGGGTGACGCGGAAGCTCTGGTCGCCCAGCTCGTCCACGGTGGTGCCAGGCACCGGCTGTCCGGTGGCGCGGTCCACGAGGGCGGGCCTGGCGTCGGCGTCGAGCGCGGTGTTGGGCACCCGCACCTCGTGGTTGGCCCAGGGGCCGGCATCGAACTGGTGGGTGCGCAGCCGCCAGTCGCCGGTTGTCGCGTCGTACCGGTGGGTGATGTTCCCCCGGACCACGGTGACGGTGTTCCCCTCGACCGTCGGCGCCTCGCCCCTGACCTCCCCCGCCGGGCCCCGCAGCATGGGCGGACCGCCGGCCTCCGGGGTGACGAGGAAGTCCTGGGGCCCGTCGCCGTCCGCGCGGCCCAGCGGCAGCCCGCCGTGGGGGTGCGCCCCCGCCGGGTCCACGGCGGGCCGGCCATGGACGGGCGGGTCGATCCGCGTGGTGGGCATCATGAAGACGATCCGGTCGGTGTCGTCCAGGCCCGGCGGTGTGACGGTGGGACGGCTGGACGACTCGATGAGCTGCCGCCGGACCGCCGCCTGGTCCTCGGGGCCGAGCAGCCGGTACTCGTCGGCGCCGACCCGGTGCATCCCGGCGCCGCCAGGACCCTCGCCGGTGAACCGGCCGGTGTCCGCCGAGAAGTGCGCGCCCCGGTTGTCGGCGGTGTAGACGCTGAACCGGCGTTCCGTCGCCGGATGGGGATCCGCGCGCGTGGGCTGGGGCGTCGACTCCCGGTACTCCACCCGCCGGTCCGTGAGCGGGACCCCGTCCACGTCGCGCGGGTGGGGGTAGACCTGGCCGTCGGAGCGGACCAGCACCAGCAGGTCCGGGTGCCCCTCCTGGCCGGTCAGGGTCCGCACCGTGTGGCCGACGGAGCCGTCCGCGCCGATCAGGCGGGTCGTGTCGCCGGTCTTCACCAGGTGTTCGCCGGTGCTCAGCGGAGTCGCCAGCGAACCGTCCACGAGCCGGCCGTCGGCGTGGACCACGAGGGCGGGGCCGGTGCCGCCCCCGGGGATGAGCACGAACTCGTCGGCCGCCGCGCCCGGTTGGCCCGGCAGCTCCACCACGTCGTGGGTGCGGGCCCCGCTGGCGGCGTCGATGACGACCGGGTCATGGCCCGGCACCCGCACCAGGTGTCCCGCGCCGTCGCCGACCCGGGCCACGGACGAGCCCGGCACCGGCTGCCCGGCCGCGTCGACGACCCGGGGCGCCGCGCCGGCGGACAGGACCATCTCGTGGCCGCCGACCAGCTGGTGCCGCAGCCCGTTGAAGCCGCCCGTCAGGTCGTAGAGCGTGGTGGTGCTCCCGCCCGCCGGGCGGATGGTGAGCGAGGAGCCGTCGACGCCCGCCGTCACCTGCGGCATCGGCCGGCCGTCGGGACCGTGCACCGTGGGGGTGCCGCCGTCGCGCAGCGGCACGGTGACAAAGCCGTGGGGGGCGCCGTTGCCCGTGCCGAGCCGGATCGCGTCGTGGGTGTGGACGCCCGAGGCGTCGACCACGCCGGGGCGCTGGCCCGGCACCCGCACCAGGAACGCGTCCCCGTCCCAGGGGACGACGGCCGCGCCCGGCACCGGGGCGCCGTCGGGGCCGAGGATCCGGGGATGGCCGCCGGGCTCGGGGAGGGCCAGCCGGTTGCCCGCGCCGAGCGGGCCCCCGGTGCGGGCGGCGCCCGAGCCCAGCAGGGCGCCGTCGGGGCCGTGCACGGTGTAGGTGGCGGCGCTCTGGACGACGATCCGGTTGCCGTCGAACCCGGTCGTCACCTCGTCGCTGAAGAGCCGGCCGTCGCTCCGGTAAACGGCGGGCGCCTCGGTGCGGCCGGCCGCCGGGGCGAACACCAGATCGGTGGCGTCGCCGTTGCGGTTCTTGAGCGTCACCGCCGGGGCGACGCGGCCCGCGTCGTCCACGAGCAGCGGCGCCCCGCCGCCGATCCGTACCAGGTTCCCGTGCTGGCCGAGGGGGTTCACCGAACCGCCGGGGCCGGCGGGGACGACCTCGTCGACGCCCCTGATCAGCACGGGGCCGCCTCGGTGCCCTTCGCTGGGGATCGCCAACGTCCAGCGGTGGCCGCCCTGTTCGGGCAGCCGGATCACGTCGTGGGTGCGGACGCCGTCGGCGTCGACGAGCAGTGTGGGCCGCCCGGGGCGCTCGACCAGCAGCCCTTCGCCGCCGATCCGCCTGACCTGGGCGCCGGCCAACGGCTGCCCGTCCCCGCCGGCCACATAGGCGCGCAACGCCCCCGGGTCGATTATCAGCTCGTGGCCGCCCTGGCCAGGCAGCCGGTGGGAGGTGCCGAGCAGGGTGCCGTCCAGACCGTGGAAGTGGACGGTGCCGCCCGCCCGTTGGACGGCGAAGGAGTCGCCGAGGAACGCGACGGGGGCCGGGGATGTCTCGCCCTGGCGGCCGAAGAGGATCGGGGTGCGGTCGCCGCCCAGCGGCACGGCGGCGAACTCCCCGGTCGTCTGGTCGCCCCGCCCGGTCAGCGGCACCACATCGTGGGTGCGCTGTCCCGAGGAGTCCACCACGGCCCCGACCCGCTGCCCGGGGGCGGTGAACGACCAGCCGAGACCGTCGATCCGGGTGACGTCGCCGGCGACCCGCGCCCCGCCGGGGCCGACCAGCCAGGGCGTGGACCCCGGCGGCGTGACCACGGTGTGGCCGGCCAGCGGCCCGGCCGGGTGGCTGTGCGCTCCCGCGCCCGGCGGTAGCCCGGCCGGACCGCCGCCGGTGCCCCGCGCCGTCGCGGGCGGCGGCCCGCCCGGCAGCAGACCCTGCGACAGCGCGGCGGGCGGCGGGGTGACCGACGGGGTGGCGGACCTGGCCGGCGGGACGATGCTGTCCACCGCCACCACGCCGGAGCCGGGCTCCGCCTGGCCGGCCGGGCGGCGGAGCGGCCCGCCCTCGACCCCGGCTCCGCCGCCGTCCCCCGAGCGGGGCGGGGCGGTCGGGACGCTCTCGACGGGGGCGGCGGCGCGGGTGCCGACCGCGCTGAGGTTGACCGGCCTGATGCCGTCGACGGGGGTGGTAATCCCACCGCCCGCCTGACGGATCGCCGGCGCGGCGCCGCTGCCGCCCGTGGCCGCGGCGGTCACCGGCGGGGTGAGGGGCTGGGTGGGAGCGGCGAGGTCGCCGGTGGCCTGCGGCAGCGGCGCACCACCGGGGCGGCCGACGGCGCTGCCGCCCGCCTGCCCCGGTACATCGCCGAGTTGGCCGCCGGGGGCGGCCTGGAGCGGCCTGACCGTCGGCACCACGGCCGCCACATCGTCGGTGAGGGCGCCGGGGTTGCCCTCCGGGGCGGCGTGCCGCGCGCCCGGGTTCGCCGGCGCGTCGACCGGGCCGAGGTGGGTGTCGGTGAACTGACGGGCGCCCGCGCCGGCCTGGGCGATGTCGGGGGTGCCGAGGCCCCTGCCCTGGTCGGCGAAGTGCAAGGGGATCGGGGACACCGAGCCGAGGTTGAGCTCCTGGGCGCCGTCCCCCGCCGTGCCACGGCCGCCCCCGCCCGGGACACCCGACTGCCCGGCGACGAACGAGACGGGCTGCGAACCTGACAGCGCCCCCGGGGCGTTGCCACCGCCGTGGTGGGCGGCGGTGATGCCGCTCATATCGCCGCGCGCCGAGGTGACGCCGGCCGTCGGCAGGGGCGACATGTCGCCCAACTGCTGCATCCCGGCGACATTGACGACGGGTAGCTGCCCGAAGGAGCCGCCGGCGGACGCGATCCGCGCCCCGTCCACCCCGTCCTGGAACCGGATCGGGGAGAACGAGCCCTGCGAGACGTCGATCGCCCCGTTGCCACCGGCGCCGACGCTGCCGTTGGGCACGATGCTGCCGACGGGGACGGTGCTGCCGTTGGGCATCGAGGTCGGGGTGGCGCCGGCGCTGACGACCGTGGTGGTCGCGGCCGTGGGGGCGGGCGTCGTTGTCGGCGTCGGGGTGGCGGTGACGACGGGCGTCGTGGAGGTGACGGAGGCGCCGGCCGGCGTCGGGGTCGCCGTGGGGGTCGCGATCGCGGTGGGCGTCGGCATGCTGGAGGGCATCGGCGTCTGGACGCCGACGATCTGCCCGCTGGGCGAGGGCATATGGGTGACGACGGTGGGGGTGCCGGCGACATAGAAGTCGCCCGCCATGTTGCCGATGCCGTCGGCCGTGGTGTTGCCGACGACGGGGCTCGGCGGGGCGAGGCCGCGCCCCTGGTCGGCGAAGCTCACCGAGATCGGCTGCACGGGCCGCATGTCGGCCAGCGATCCGCTCTGCCCCGACTGCGGGGTGGGCAGGTCGGTCATGGCGCCACCCGGACGGTTCAGGCCCCCGGGCAGCGTCGGGGTGGGGAGCGAGAGGTCGGCCATCGAGGAGTTGGGCGACGGGATCGGGGACCGGCCGCCCGGCCCGAGCAGGGAGACCGTGGAGCCGTTGGCCGGGGTGGAGGGCGCCGGCGTGAGGTCGGCGACGGAGCCGAACCCGCTGTTCGGGGTGAAGCCGCCCCCGATGGTGATGATCGGCGCGTTGCTGACGTTGCTCCAGGCGTGCTGCGGGGGCGCGGAGAGGTACTTGGCCACATTGGAGGCGCCCGGCTGGTAGCGCGCCCACAGCGCCGAGTTGACCTGGGGGCGGCCCATGTTGTCGAAGCCGTGCAGGGCGCGCACATCGATGACGTTGGTGCCGTGCACCACGGCGCCGGCCCGGTACTGGCCGAGGACGCCACGGTTCCACAGCGAGATCTTGAAGGCGCTGGCCAGCCCCGAGAAGGACTTGACGCCGATCTCGCCGACGTTCACGGGGAGGAAGATCGCCGTCCAGCCGTAGCGGGTGAAGTGGGCGGCGATATAGGTGCCGAAGTCCTTGACCCAGGTCATCTTGAGGGCCATGGGGCTGTTCGACCAGGCGCCGCCGATCCTCAGGTGCCTGTGGGTGCTGGCGATGATGTTGCCGGCACCCCTGAAGGAGCCCCAGGAGCCCTTCCCCACGTTGATCATCAGCTGCCGGAAGGAACCGCCGGCCCCCGCCCAGCCCTTGCTGCCGAAGTTGGTGATCGCCCTGGTGATACCGGCCACGTTGAGGCCCCTGGTGGTGGGCACCAGCATGCCGAGGACGGACAGGACGAGTTCGGTGACGCTCGCCCTCCCGCCGGCGAAGTCGATGGCGGTCTTCACCAGCAGGACCGCGCTCAGGGTGAGGAAGAGGATGGCGGTCGGCCCGCCCAGGATGATCGCCGGGAGAATCAGCGCGATCACGAAGAACTGGAGGAACTTCCAGAACGCCTCGCACGGGTCGATCATCGAGCTGATGTTGGAGCCGGCCTCCTGGATGGCGCTGGCCGCCGTGGCCGCCGCCGCCTCCAGGGCGTCCCCGGCGTTCTCGGCGGTCTCCTTGTGCCCGGCGAACTCGGCGTCGTCCTCGTCCATGCCGTCGACGGCGCTCAACGCCCCGTCGGCGATGCCCTGTTGGGTGACCATCGTCTCGTGGTAGGTGGTCAGCGCCGTGCGGACCGACTCGTGCGCCTCGGCGAAGCTCCGGACGAACTTGCGCACCCGGTCGTCCATCTCCTCGCGCAGCGCGCCCGCCGTCTCGCCGACGAAGAACTCGCTGTTCTCCCGCATCAGCTCTTCGAGGTCGTCGTCGAGTTCGGTGGCGAGCTCGACGATGGCCCTCTGCGCCTCGATCAGCGCCTCCAGCCGGTCCGCGTCCCCCGGCGTCGGGTCGCTGCCCAGGTCGAGCGCGCTCCAGTCCGGAGGTCGAGGCATGTCCTGGTCCCTTCCGCTCGCGGGCGACGACGGTGAGGGCTGGCCGGGGGCACCCCTCGCAAGCTCTACGCACGAGAGCGCCCGGGGGTTCACCGGATTTCCGCGCCGGCTGAACCTTCCGCCGGGCTGGTGCGTGGAGGGGGTGGAGACGCGCCCGGGCAGGGGCGTTCGACAACCGGCAGTGGAGGGAGGCGCGATGGCCGACTTCGCCATGGACTACGACAAGCTCTACGCCATGAAGCGGGGCTTGCACGAGCTGGCGGACCGGGCCGACTCGGCAGGCGGCGCGGACGCGTGGCAGGAGATCGGCGACGGGACCGCCAGCTCCAACCAGTCGATCTTCGGCAACTACAACCTCTCGTACCAGTTCCAGGTCTTCTACGGCCTGTCCAAGACACGGATCAACGACGGCAAGGACAAGTTGAAGCAGTTCGGCGACATGTTCGGCGGGGTCGCCGACGTGCTGCTGGAGCAGGACGCCGGGATCGCCGCCGGCGCCATGACCATGACCGGCTACTCGGAGCTGGACAAGTGGCTCGGGGAGCGCGAGGCGTACTCGGACTGGGAGGAGAAGAAGGAGACCTGGGACGACTACGCCGAGGAGATCGGCGCCGGCGACTACTTCGCCGAGCACCCGGACGCCGACCCGGCGGAGGTCTGCTCGGTGGACGACCCCCCGGGCTGGTGCGAGCGGTGGCAGGAGGACCTGGGCGACGGCCGGCCGCCGTGGCCCGGCCCCGAGCCCGACAAGCCGCCGGAGCACCCGCCGAGCCGTGTCCAGATCACCGATGACGACGGCAGCAGCGTCGACGTGTACCTCACTTACGACGACGAGTACAACGTCACCGAGGAGAAGACCGTCATCGAGACCTCGGACGGCAGGACGGTCACCACGACGGTCGAGTACGAGGGCCCGCCCGACCCGAGCGGCCCGGAGGACGACGACGACACCTTCGACCGCCGCGACTACACGGTCACCACCATCGGCCCCGACGGCACCGAGAGCGTGGCCGAGTACACCATCGAGGACGACGGCTCCGGCACCCAGAAGGTGACCACGACCACCACGGACGACGACGGCGACGAGGAGGTCACGGTCACGGAGTACACCAGGGACCCCAAGAACGGTCCGGACGACAAGAAGTGGGAGTCGGACTGGGAGGAGGTAGAGGACTGAGCCCCTCCCCAGCGGCCCCGGCCCGCACACCACCAGCAGCCAGCCACGACAGGAAGTGAGCCCTCATGCCCAACATCAGCATCACCTACGAGGACGTGGACGAAGCGGCGTCCGCGATGAACAACTCCAGGACCAACACCATCGAGCCGGCCGTCGACGCGGCCAAGGCGGCGATCGACGACGCCCTGGGCAGCTCCCTGGTCCTGCCGGAGACCAACGCGGCGATCACCGACCAGTACAACCTGCTCCACGAGCAGCTCCAGCAGCTGTGCGAGGCGATCGAGGGCTTCGCGAAGCAGTTCGTGGACATCAAGGACGGCATGATCGACTTCGACCAGCAGTACGCGGAGAACATCCGCAACCCGAAGTGAGGCGGGCATGCCAGACATCTCAGCCGACTACGCCGGCATCGCCGAGACATCGAGCAAGCTCAGCGCGCAGTGCAACATCATCGTGCCGGAGATCTACTCGCTTCTCTCCAAGGTGGGCACGCTGCTCGACAACGGCCTCTACCTGGAACAGGCCAGTCCCGCGCTGAAGACCGCCTACGAGGAGTTCAGCAGGTCCATGCAGATGGCGGCCAGCAACATCCAGAACTGGGCCAATCTGTTCACCGGCATCAACGACGCCTTCAAGAGCAACGACTCCGCGCTCTTCGCCGCGACGCTCTCCAGCATCGACGGCGAGGGTGGTCTCGAACTCACCGCCGATGAGGTGGAGACCGACACTCCCGACGCGCCGACCTGGGGACCGCCCGGCGGTGATCTGGGCGGCACGCCCATCACCTGGAACGAGGACCGCAGCTCGATCACCCAGGGCTGACCACGCCCCTGGCACGGTGCCGAAGCGGCGCCGTGCCAGGGGCCCGTCTCACTGGAGCACGGTCAGCGGCACCTGCACCGCCAGCAGCCGGCCGGCGGGGTCAGCCGTCCAGGCACGGCCGGGAACGGCCGCGGGACGCAGGTGGTCGGGCGTCAACCGGGCGCCGATCAACTCGCCCTCGTTCAGGGCCTTGGGCGCCAGCAGCAGCCCGCGCCGGCCCCGACGGGCGATGCCGATCCAGCCCAGGCTGGACATGCCGTCGGCCGGCCCGGCCAACAACAGCCCGAGGCCCCGGTCCCGGCCGGCCGAGGCGACCTTCCGCAGCGGACCGTCAACCCGGGTGTTCACCAGCAGTTCGGCGTCGTCGACCACCACCACGGTGGGCCGGCCCGCAAGGGCGGCCAGCGCCGCCTCCAACGCCTCGGGATCCGGATCGACCTCGTCGATCACCCGCGCCAGACCGTGCGCGGCGAGCCGCCGCAGCGGCGACTCCCTGGGCGTCAGCACCACCAGCGAGGTGCCGCCGGTCACCAGCGAGACGCACATCGCGGCAAGCGTGGTGGAACGCCCGCTGTGCGGCGGGCCCACCACCAGGAAGGACCCGGAGCCGGTGGCGAAGTCGTGGCCCAGCGCCCCGCCGGTGTCGCCCCCAACCCCGAGCAGCGCCCACAGCGGGCGGCGGGCCGCCTCGTCGATCTGGTCGGCGGCCTCCTGGAAGCCGATCGCCTCGGGGAGCGCCGCCACGCTGAACGGGCGCAGCTCGTCCGCCACTCCGCCGTCCCTGATCGTCGCCTGCCGCCCGATGGCCCGCACCACGTCGGCCTGGTCGCCGCCCTTGGCGAGGGCCGAGAGCGGCAGGGTGAGGATATGTCCCTCGACGGCGCCAGGCGTCGCCCAGCCCCGCCCGGCCGGCACCTGCTCCGGCACCGCACGGCGGTTGACGCCGACGATGGCGTAGTCCATCCGGTCGGACTGACGCAGCAGCAAGCGCCGGTCGTTGTGCTGCCCCGGCCGGCCGCCGAGCAGCATCCGCTCCGAGGTGGCGATCACATGGACGCCGGCCGTGGCTCCCTCCCGCAGCAACCGCAGCAACTCCTCGGTGAGCCGGCCGCCGTCCTGCTTCTCCCACTGGGTCACCAGGGCGTCCCAGCCGTCGATCAACAGCAGCAGATGCGGCGGGCGTTCCTCCCTGGGCAGCCGGGCCCGCGCCTCCGGCAGGGAGGTCACGCCCTGGCGGGCGATGACCTGCTGGCGGTCGGTCAGCTCCGTGACCAGCCGGCGCACCAGCCGCTCAAGGCGCTCGCCGTCGTGCCGGGGCACCACGGCGCCGCAGTGCGGCAGGGCCTCAAGCGGCGCCAGGCCGCCGCCGGCCGCGTCGATGCCGTAGACGTGCAGCTGGTCGGTGGTCAGGTGCAGGGCGGCCGAGCCCGCGATGGTGCGCAGCGTCTGGGTGCGCCCCGAGCGCGGCGCGCCGATCACGTAGAGATGGCCGAAGGTGCCGAACTCGATGTGCCCGAGCCGCTGTTCCTGCCGGCTCGGCACGTCGAAGAGGATGTAGGGCACCGGCGGCAGCGCGGCGGCCCCGGGGTGCGGGTCCTGCTCGGGGCCGGTGAGCGGCAACTCCTCCGGCAACGGCGGCAGCCAGGGCCTGGGCTGGGTCTCGAAGTCCTCCAGGGCCTCCGTCGCCGCCCGCACGGTCGCCACCAGCACGCTCAGATCAGTGGCGGGGTCGACCGGCGCCCCGTCCTTCTCGTCCCCTTCCCCCTCGGCCGGTTCAGCCGGTTCGTCCGGCTCCTCGGGGTTCGCCGCGTCCGCGATCGGATCGCCGCCCTCGTGGATGACCCTGGCCGCCGGCAGCGGATGGCCGAGCCGCTCCGGGCTCAGCTCCACGCCCCGCACGGTGCGCGGCACGGTCCTGGCGCCCGGCGCGTCCGGGTTCTCGTCGGGCCGTTCGGCGCCGACCCAGGCCGTCTGGAACGGCATCGGGGGCCCGTCGCCTCGGCGGACCAGGGCCCGGCCGGGGGTGGCGGGGGAGATCGCCGCCGCCGTCGGCGCGTTGATGATGTCCGTGCTCTCCATCCGGTCGGTGACGCGCAGGGCGACCCGGAGGTTGGTGTTGGCGCGGATCTCGTTGGAGACGGCGCCCGCCGGACGCTGCGTGGCCAGCACCAGGTGCAGGCCCAGGGAGCGGCCCCGCTGCGCGAGGCTGACCAGACCCGGCACGAACTCCACCTGCTCCCGCACCAGCGTGGCGAACTCGTCGATGATCAGCAACAGCCTGGGCAGCGCCGGCAGTTCGGGCTCGCGGGCGCGTTTGGCCCGGTACTCCTTGTGATCCTTCACCTCCACATCGGCCAGCAGCTGCTCGCGGCGGCGCAGCTCGGCGTCCAGCGAGGCCAGCGCGCGCTCCACCAGATGCCCGTCGAGGTCGGTGATCATCCCCAGGGTGTGGGGGAGTTCGGCGCACTCGCGGAACGCGCTGCCGCCCTTGTAGTCGATGAGCACGAACGTCAGCTCGTCGGGCCGGTTCACCGCGGCCAGCGAGGCGATCATCGTCTGGAGCAGCTCCGACTTGCCCGACCCCGTGGTGCCGCCGATCAGGGCGTGCGGCCCGTCCGCCACCAGGTCGAGCTGGGCGGTGCCGTCGTGTCCCGCGCCGACGGGGAACGCCGTGCTGGCGGGCTGGCGTTGCCACGCCCGCACCAGGGCGGCCGGGTCCGGCGGCTCCTGGCCGAGCAGCGGCAGCAGCCGCACCTCGGCGGGGATCCCGGCCTCGACCTCCACGGTGACATCGCGCAGCGGCGCCAGCGCGCGGGCGGTCCCCTCGCACCATTCGGGGGTGACCTGGTCGGCGCGGATACCCGAGACGGCGGGGGCCCCCGAGACGCGCATCGTCAGCTGGTTGCCTTTCGCGGTGACGACCGAGGTGCACTCCTCGGGGAGCAGCGACTCGCGTTCGTCCAGGCAGATACTGTAGATCCGCAGGGGCGGGCCCTGGGTGAGGACGCCGATCATCCCCGGCACCTCGCGCAGCCGGTAGGCGCCGTCCAGGACGACCAGGATGTCCGGCTCCCCCGGGGCGACGGCCGCGTCGCCCGTGGACTTCCCGGAGACCGCCGCGCGGGACTGGAGGTCCGCGTAGAGCTCGCCGACGCGCTGGCGGGTGGACGCCGGGTCGCGGCCCAGCGCGACGAGCGGCGTCGTCGCGGCGCCGGCGCGGGCGGGGCGCAGATGCTGGAGCCAGCGCACCCAGGCCCAGTCGGCAAGGTGCTCCTCGTCGGTGAGCACGACGATCCGCAGGTCGCGGGGGCTGTGCAGGACGGCGGACTGGATGATGGCCCAACGAGCCACGGCCCGCACGGTGTCGGGGGTGCCGGTGAGGCCGATGACGCCGAGCATCGGTAGCTCGGCGCCGATGGGCACGTCGGACAGCCGCCAGTGCACCTGCCGGTGGTTGCTCTCCCTGGCCTGGTCGCTGATGCGTTTGAGCGAGGCGCGGTTCACCACGCCGAGGCGCAGGGTCAGATAGTCCCCGTGGTGGCGGCGCCGTTCCCACAGCTGGTGGCCCGGGCCCCTGACGGTGAGCAGAAGGGACGCGGGATCGGGCGAAGCGGTGTTCCGCTGCCGGCGTTCCTCCACCGTCGCGCGGCGCATCTCCCGCTCCAGGGCGGCCCGGCGCAGCCGGAACCTGCGCAGCTGTTCCGCGTGTTGCTTGCGGTTGCCCCGGCGCCCCATCAACCAGTTGCCCACCGCCATCAGCGGGGTGAACAGGATGAGGATCAGGAAGTAGAAGGAGCGGAAGAGCGCCACCATGGCGAAGCCCATGACCATGGGGGAGATCATCAGCATGAACGGGAACGGCCGTGGCCCCGGCGGCGGTGGGGGTGCCGGCAGGTTGAGGTTCTCGGCGTCCAGGTGCGGCAGGATGCGCGGCGGACGGCTGTACTCGATGGTGAGCCCGTCTGCGGCGGGTCGGACGGCGGCATCGGGCTCGAACCTGGGCGCCAGCCGCAGCAGATGGTCACCGAGGGCGAGGTCGGCGAAGGCGGGCCAGTCGTGGGAGCCGTCGTCCGGCGGCGGGCGGTACCCGGGGGGCGGCAGCGGCGGCTCCAGGGGCAGCCCGTCGGGGCCCGCCGGCGGAGGTTCGGCGCTGTGGCCGCCGGGCCCGCCGTCCCTCGGCCCCGCTGGCTCCTCGTCGGTGAGCGGCGTACCGGTCTCCGGGTCCACGGGCGGCGGCGGGGTGAGGCTGCGCAGGCCGCACCGGAGCGGGTCGGCGTCCGCCGGGAGCCGGAACCGCACCGAGCCGTCCGTGTGCACGATGATCCACGTGCCGGACTCAGGGGTGCCGGGGTCCTCCTCCCCCTCCTCCAAGTCCGCCACGGGGCCCGGCGCTTCGCCGTCGGGTGAGGGGAGGCGGAGCGAGCAGCGACGGTCGGTGCCCACCTCGTGGCTGCCGGGGCCGAGTAGCCACACCTGCCCGGCTCCCGGGCCCGAGACATGCCGCAGCTCCAGCAACACCGGGTCGGAGCCCGGGGGTTGCCAGGCCCGTGCGGCGTCGGGGCCGGGCGGCGCCGGGCCGTCCAGGCCGAGCACCATGCCGTCGCGGACGCCGCCGGCGCCCAGCGGCGTCCCGGAGTCCAGCGCCTCCTCACCGAGGTAGAGACGGGGTGTGCCCAGCGCGGCGGCGAGTTCGCCGACGGTGGTGTCGCCCGGCAGGTCCAGCAGATGGTCCGTGCGCCGCCCCTGGGAGTCGGCGGTGGTCACGGTGAGCTTCACGAGCAGTCCAACGGGTGTCAGGGACGGGGGGATGCGCGGCGGTCAGGGGCGCCCTGGGCTGAGGGAAGGCACGGGCGCCTCCCCCTCGTCGACGTCGGCCCTCGGCGCGCTCACGGGCTCCGGCTCGTCCTCGCGCTCGGGGGAAGGCGGTCCAGGGACGAGGGCGACGGGCGGGGCGGCGGGCCGCCGCACGGCGTCCTCGCCGGGCAGTTCCCCGTCCAGCTCGGCGTCGAGTTCGTCGTCCAGCTCGGCGAAGACGCGGGCGGTGCTGGAGGCGTCGCCACCGAGATCGGGCGGCAGCACGGGCGGGATCAGCGGCAGCACCCGGGCGATGGCGCGGCTGAGCGCGTTGCCCTCGGCCACCAGGGGCGTCCCGACCAGCTGGATCTGCCCCGTCCGGTCATTCAGCAGGGTGCGCGTGTAGCCGCGGCCCTCCCCCAGCAGCAGCAGTCGCAGCCCGGGGAACTCCGCGGGCGGCGCGACCAGTTCGGGGGGCATCGGGGCCGGCAGCTCGGCGCCGACCAGGAACGGGGCGAGCCCGGAGCGGGGCCCGAGCCGGGCGGCGGCGCGGTAGGCGGTGCGGATCGGCGGCCCCTCGAACGCCCGGTGCACCCCCTCGGCCACCACCACCGTGTCCTTCGGCAGCCGCACGTCCAACTGCGCCGCGACAGCCTGGTGCAGGGCGGTGGCGGCGCGCCGCTCCCCGTCGACGCAGACCATCGGCGGCCCGACGGCCAGGTCGAGGAACGCGCACCAGCCGCCCACCTCGCCGACCGCGACCAGCACCGGATACTCCTGGTCGGGCACCGGCACCACCGGCGGCAGATCGGCGCGTTCCGCGCTCCAGTGGTCGGTCTCGTCGTCGTCGGCGACCCACCAGGGGTCGGCCCCGGGAGGCGGTATCCGCCGGCCGGCGAGGAGGACGGTCACGGTGTGGCCGGCGACCAGCACCGCGTACGGCCGGGCGCCCTCGGGGCCCGCGGCCTGCCGGGCGGCGGCCAGGGCCCGTTCGGCGTCGCGCCAGGTCGCGGGGGCGCGCAGCCCGTGGACCAGCACCCGCAGCGAGCGCCGGTACCGCAGCCAGGACCGCACCGGCGCGGCGAAGGCGTGCGCGGTGATGGCGCACTCGCGGCGCACACGGTCCCTGGCCGCCTTCCAGCCGCCCATCCGCATGGCCACGGCGCGGATGATCAGGAAGATCACCAACAGCACCGCGACGATGCCGAGGATCCGGAAGATGGTCTCCCGGTGCCGGCTCAGGAACTCCAGTGGATCGGCTGACCTCATGCTGCCGGGAACTCCCTTCGCAGGGCGGACAGGGCGTAGTGCGCCCTGGATTTGACGGTCCCCCGGGGTATCCCCAGGAGGCGTGCGGTGTCGGCGCGGGAGTGGTCGCACAGGTGGACGTGGACCAGCACGTCGCGGTGGAGCGGGCTGAGGCCGGCCAACGCCCGGGTGACCGCCACCCGGTTGACGACGGCCTCGGCCACGTCGACGCCCTCGTCGGCCTGTCCGAGCAGACCGGTGGGCATGATGCCGGCCGGAACGCTCCGCTCGCGGCGGTGGGCGTCGAAGGCGAGGTTGCGGGCGACGACATGCAGCCAGGCGGCGAGCCGGTCGTCGTTCCGGGAGGGTTCCGGCTTGCCGGCGAACTCCCCGCTGAACTCCTCGGCGGCCAGCCAGGCGCGCAGCATCGTCTCCTGGACGATGTCCTCGGCGCGGTGCGGATCGCCGGCCGTCAGACGTCTGACGTACCGGAGCAGCCGGTCGCGGTACCGCTCGGCCGCCGGGAGTCTCGGGTGGGCACGGGCCACCGGCCGGCCGACCGGCGCCGGTGGCAGGGCGGCCGGCCGGGGAAGAGGGTGGTGAGGCGATTGGGCGTGGGACATCGCTGCTGCTCCAACGGCGCACTGGAAGGGGCTTCTGAGGCTATGTCGCGTCGAACCCGCCGAAGTTTCCGTTGAGTTGCGGAAGTTCATTTATAGAAGAGTTGGGGCTGAACTGAGCTCAAGAGAACCTCTGAATTCTCTGGAGCCCCGTCAGTCCACGCAAGTTCGGGCGCGCGACCTCGACATTCGGGCAGCGAGGGCCCGTTGGCTGCCCGTTCGGGCCGGGACGATCCACGGCCGGATTCGCCCGGCACTCCCACTCACTCCGGCCGGAGACCGGCTCCGGCATCGCCCGGGACCGCCTTGAGGAGACCTCAGCGCCCGTGCCATGCTCGCGAGGTACAGGGCACCCGACTGACCGGGCGGAGGAGCCCGGAGGAGCCACGCAGGCCCTGCACGGCGAGGACCGGCAACAACAGCGGATGCACGCGACACCCCGCACCTACTACGACAAGCAACGAACCCGCGGCAAAACCCACACCCAGGCCCTGAGGCACCCCCCAGCTGGTCGCCGAGACGGAGAAGGCCGTGCGGCGGCACGGCATCACGTTGACCGACATCGGGGTGGAATCCCGCTACCGGGACACGTGGTCGGACCACAACGACTCGGTCATGGTCGAGCTGGGCGCGTGCCGGGGCAACGAGTTGAAGAAGCTCATCAGGCTTCTCAACCAGGCCCCCTTCACGGAAGCGCAGCCCGAGGAGAGTTCCCCGGCCGGTTGAGCCGGGCACCACATGGGCCCGCCGTGTCGGGGGCCCCGCGCGGGCCGGCGCGGTGGGCCGCCGCCGAGCCGCCGAGGCGGCGCAGCCGGCGGCGGTCAGCCGAGGAGCATCGAGAGTCTGATCTCGCGGGCGTTGCGCATGTGTTCCTTGGCGCTTTTCTCCGCCTCCGCCGGGTCGCCGATCTTGATGGCCTTGATGATGGCGATGTGCTCGTCGAGGGCTCGCTGTGCGCGGCCGGGCGCCGAGAAGCTGGTGGGTTGGAGGCGGCGGACGGCCTGTTCCACCTGGAAGAGGAAACGGTCGAGATAGAGGTTTCCGCACGATTCCCTGATGCGCCCGTGGAACTTCAGGTTGAGTGCGGCGATTCTCTTCGCGGCGTCCGGGGCCACCTGTTCCGACTGGTTCACCAGAGCGGTCATCTGCTCCTGCAGTGATTCCAGATCGGCGATCAGCCCCGGCTGTTGGTGAATGGTGGCCAGCCGGGTGGCCATTCCCTCCAGGTTCTCCCTGACCACATAGAGGGCCAGGATGTCCTCCAGCTTCATCGGCGCGACGACCGTGCCGTGGTGGGCGACCTTGACGGCCAACCCCTCGTCGGCCACCCGGCGCAGCGCCTCGCGGACGGGGGTGCGGCTGACCTCCAGGACCGCGGCGACCTCGTCCTCCCGCAGCCATGTCGACGGCGCGAGCGCGCCGTCGAGAATGGCCTCGCGCAGCGCCTCGGAGACGGCTTCGGTGGTACGCCCCCGTTGGGGGCGGCCGACGGCGTATCTCCGAAGCACCTCCAGTGCGGACGAGTCGGGCTGGTCGCTCATCTGAACTCCTTCGCGGACACGACCGCCATGAGGCCCTCCACGTTTCCCCTGCGGCTTCGCAACCGCGACGCCGGCCGGACACCTGTATGCGAAGTGTATCCAAAGAATCGAGGGCGGGCGCGCCCCCTACGACCCGGCGGCAGCGTAACCCGCGCTGCGGCCGAAAACGGAACCGAGGGTCAGCCCCGAGCCCCCCGGATAGTTGCCCCAGAACACCCCGCCCACCAGCTCCCCGGCGGCGAACAGTCCGGGGATCGGCACCGCTTCCTCGGTGAGCACCCGCGCCGATTCGGGGTCGATCCGCAGACCGCCGAAGGTGAAGGTGATTCCGCAGCGTACGGGATAACCGTAGAACGGGGGGCTGTTGAGTTCGAGCGCCCAATGCGATTTTGGCGGAATGACGTCCGCCCGGCGTTCGTCCTTGACCGAGGGGTCGAACGGGCGCGAGGTGTCGATCGCCTCGTTGAAACGTTCCGTCTCCGCGCGCAGCCCCTCCGGGTCGACGCCCATGGCCGTGGCCAGTTCCTCCAGGCTGTCGGCGACGAACTCGGTGATGGGGCTGCTGTCGTACTCCAGGGTGCGCAGCAGCGGCCGGCTCTTGGCGTCGAATATCTGGAAGGCGATATGTCCCGGCTGCTCCAGCACCTCGCGCCCGTACTTCGCATAGGTGTAGTTGCGGAAGTCGGCCCCCTCGTCGATGAACCGGCGGCCCGCCGCGTTCACCACGATGCCGACCGGATAGCTCTGCCTGGTCAGCTGGTTGGTCAACGAACGCTCGCCGCCGTCCGACGCGGCGCCGGCGTCCCACTGCACGCTGTGGCAGGTGGACCAGTCGCCGTAGGGGGCCGCGCCGGCGGCCAGCGCGAGGTCCAGGATCTCGCCGGTGCTCGCGGGGTTGCCGCGCAGCAGCGCGTGCGACCACTTCTCCCCCAGGTAGCGGACGCGGCGTTCCACGCTGGCCTGGAAGCCGCCGGCGGCGAGGACGACGGAGCGGGCGCGCAGCCGCCGCTCGGCTCCGGCCGCGTCGGTGTACACCACGCCCGTGACGGCGTCGCCGTCGCGGAGCAGGTCGACGACCTTCGCCTGGTACTCGATGGTGACGCCAGACGCGACGGCGGCGCCGGTGTGTTGGGCGATCAGCCCCTTGCCGCCGTCAACGGTGCCCACGTTGAGCCCGCCGAAGAAGACCCACCGGTCGTCGCGGAGATAGGTCTGCCGGTCGTAGAGCAGCTGCCAGCGGATCCCGTGCCCGGCGAGCCAGCCGAGGATGTCCCTACTCCCGTCGACCAGGGCCGCGCTCAGCTCGGGATCGTTGCGTCCGTCGGTGAGCCGGGCGAGGTCGCGGTGGAACTCGTCGGTCGTATAGGGGGGCAGCACGGTGCGGGGCGCCCGGGCTCGGCTCTCCTCGTCGACCAGGGGCAGCAGATCGTCGAGGCCGCCGTGCGGCACCCGGAAGGCGCCGGCGGTGTAGTAGGAGTTCCCGCCGGCCGTCTCGGCGGCGGCCTTCTCCAGGACGGTGACGGAGGCGCCCCGCTCCCGCGCGGCATGGGCGGCGCAGAGGCCCGCGTTCCCGGCGCCGACCACGATCACGTCGACGTCCACGTCAACACCGGGCCCGCTGTGGCCCGTTGACTCCTTCATGTGTTCCTTGCCCTTCTTCGTGGGTTGGTCCCGGTCATTCGAGATCCAAAGTGCATACAGGCAACGTGCCGCCGCTTCCCGGCGGTCGTGCGTCTGGTGACGGAGCGTCAGCGACTCAGCGGGGCGGGCCGGTTCGGCAGCCAGGCGACGCCCGCCCGTTCGGCCTCGGCGCGCAGCGGCGCGAGATCGCCCGGCGCGTAGGGGATGCCGTGCAGCGCGCGGTGCGCGGCCCGTCCGGCCTCCAGCTCGCCCGGCAGCGTGATCGCTTCCACGCCCGCCGCCCTGGGGGTTGACCGCACCCGGTCGACCAGGAGATCCATCCGCCGCCGGTACTCGTCGAGCGGCAGGAAGAGGTCGGGCCGCAGCGCGAGAAAGAGGTGACCGACGTTCTGCGGGCGGTCGAAGTCCTTGTACTGGTCCCCGACATCGCCGGCGAAGGCGGCGCCGGAGAGCACCCCGGCGAGGATGTCCATCAGCAGCGAGAGCCCCGCGCCCTTGGGCCCGCCGACGGGGAGGACCACGCCCTCAAGGGCGCGCAACGGATCGGTGGTGCCCACTCCCTCGGCGTCCAGGGCGTAGCCCAGCGGGATCTCCTCGCCCCGCCGCGCGGCCCGCCGGATCTTGCCCCGGGCGACCACGGCCGGCGACATGTCGAGCACCACGGGGCCCCGTTCGCCGCCCGGGGCGCCGGCGGCCAGCGGGCTGGTGCCGAGCAGCGGCTGCCGGCCGCCCCAGGGCGGCATCGCCGGGGAGGCGTTGGTGAAGACCAGGGCGACCATGCCGGCCTCGACGGCCCGCAGCACATAGCTGGCCGCCATCCCGAAGTGGGTGCTGCGGCGGACGGAGACGACGCCGATCCCGGTCTCCTCGGCGAGGCGAACCGCCTCGGCCATCGCCCGCGAGGCGACGACAAAGCCGAGCCCGTCGCGGCCGTCCAGCGCGGCGGCCGAGGGGACGACGCGGTGGGGGGCCAACTCGGGGCGCGGGTTGACCAGTCCGGCGCGCAGCCGTCGGAGATAGCCGGGCAGCCGGACCAGGCCGTGGGTGTCGACTCCCCGCAGATCGGCCTCGATCAGGCAGCGGGCCACCGTCCTGGCGTCCTCGTCCGGCAGCGCGTGGGCGGTCAGCAGGCGGGTGGCGAAGTCCTCGGCGTCCGCCTGGCGGGCGTAGACGGTCTCCCCCTCGTCGGTCGGTGCCATGGCTCAGCCCCGCAGCAGGTCGTAGATCGGCTGTGACGTCGACGGGTCCACATGTACCCCGAGCAGCAGGGGAGTTGGCTCGTCCCAGGCCGAGGCGACGGCCGTTTCGATCTCCTCCACCGAGTGCGCGTCCCGGCCTCGGATGCCCAGCGCCTCGCCCAGGGCGCGGCAGGAGATCTCGGGGAGTCCGACGCCGACGGTGCGCAGCCCGCGCCTGGCCTGCTTGATCTCGATCTGGGAGAGCGAACGGTCGACCACCGCGACAAAGACCGGTGGCACGGGGGCGCCCTGGGCGGCCGCCACCTCGGTGGCCCGCATCAGCAGCGATCCGTCCCCCATGAAGGCGACCACCCGCCCGCCCGAGGCGTGGGCGGCGGCGATGCCGGCCGGGATGGAGAATCCCATGGTGGACAGCGCACTTGAGGCGAGGAAGCGGCCTCGGGCGTGGGTGTCGCTGAGCAGGGCGAGCAGCGGTTTGCTGAATCCGGCGTCGGCCAGCACCACCGTCTCCCGGTCGCAGCCGCGCAGCACCGCGTCCACCGCGCGGGCCACCGAGAGCCCTTCGGGCGCGGTGTCCAGCAGCGTGGCGCGGAGGTCGTCCCGGTAGCCGGTGATGTCCTTCGGGGTGAAACGGGAGGGTCCTTCGCCGCCGATCCGTTCGGTCAGTGCCGTGAGGCAGGCGTCGGGGTCGGCGACCACGCGCAGGTCGAAGGGCTGGAACCACTCCAGCAGGGGCCGTCGGGAGATCGAGACGGTGGGACAGGTGTAGCGCCAGGGCTTGTTGTAGACGTCGTACGCCTCGAAGTCGACGGTGAGGATCAGATCGGCGCGTTCCAGGAGCCGCGCCTCCAGGTTTCCGTTGAGCAGGGTTCCGGCGAAGTAGGGGCTTCGGCTGTCCAGCGCGCCCTTCTGTCCGGTGGTGGTGAACACCGGGACGCGGCAGGTCTCGCTGAAGCGCGCCAGCACCTCGGACGAGACGGGGGCGCCGCGTCCGCCGACGATCAGCGCGGGGTGTTCGGCGGTGGCGAGGCGCGCGGCGAGTTCGTCGAGGGTCGAGGCGGCGGGGGTCAGGACCGGGCGGCGTCGGTCCGCTTCGTCCAACTCGGCGGCGAGCAGGGCCGCCGCGCGGTCGCCGCGGTCCGAGACGGGCGCGGGCGCGACGGCCACCTCGTCCGGCAGTTCGACATAGACCGGCCCCTGGCGGGCGTCGAGGGCGATGTCGACGGCCTTGCACAGCAGCTCCGCCGGGTCGCTGTCCGCCGGGACGCGGGTGGTCCACTTGGCGGCCGGGCGCACCATCTGCTCGGTGTCGAACCCCTGCCGGACGACGAACGGGAGCTTGCCGGCGGGGTGTTGACCGGCCAGCACCAGGACGGGCAGGCCCTCCAGATAGGCGTGCAGGATGCCGTTCATCCCGTTGCTCACGCCGGGCGCCAGCGACAGGACGACCAGGCCCGGGCGTCCGGTCAACTGGGCGTCCGTCGCGGCCATGATGACGGCCGAGGACTCGTTGTACGCGGTCCGGTAGCTGATGCCGGCGTCGGCGAGGGCGTCCAGCAGCGCCATATGGTCCTCGCCCGGCAGTCCGTAGGCGCGGGTGATCCCCAGCTGTGCCACGGTGCGCGCCACCCGTTGTGCGATGTCCATGCTCGAACAGACCTCCTGACATGTCGTGCGGACGTCGACCGTCCGCCGTCTCTCGGCACTCGCCCCCGTGGAGTCCCGTCGAACTCCGGCAGACCCTGACGGCCTCCGGCAAACTCCGCCGACGGGATTCCCACCACTTCACGAGCCTGTACACCGAGTTACCCGGTCACTAGCATGATTGCATGCGAAGTATATGCAATGTCCACCTCGCTGCACGAGAAGTGTGGGAGATCCCCGATCCGCTCCCCGCCTATGTCGACGGCGGCTGGGACCAACCCGGCGCCGCGGCCCACACGTTCGAGACCGAGGATCCGGCGCGACTGGTCACCCTCGCCGTGGTCGCCGAGGCCGACGCGGACACGGTCGCCCGCGCCGTCGACTCCGCCCAGGACGCCTACCGGGGCGTCTGGGCCGGAACGGCGCCCGGAGACCGCGGTCGGGTGCTCTCCTCGATGGCCGACATCATCCGCCGGCGCGCCTCCGACCTGGCCGAACTCGAATCCCTCGACACCGGGAAGCCGGTCTCCCAGGCGCGCGCCGACGTGGAGACCTCGGCGCGGTATCTGGAGTACTACGCGGGTCTGGCCGACAAGATCAGGGGCCATACGCTGCCGCAGCCGGCCGGCGGTTTCGCCTATACGGTGCGCGAACCGTTCGGGGTGATCGCGCACATCACCCCGTGGAACTCCCCGCTGAGCCAGATGTGTCGGGGCGTGGCGCCCTCGCTGGCGGCGGGCAACACGGTGGTGGTCAAGCCGTCGGAGGTGACGCCGCTGACCTCGACCCTGGTCGCCGGCCTCTTTGTCGAGGCCGGGCTGCCGGCCGGCGTATGCAATGTGGTCCCAGGCCGTGGCCACACCACGGGGCGGGCGCTCGCCACCCATCCGGGGATCAGCAAGATCGTGTTCACCGGTTCGGTCGCCACCGGAAGCGCGATCCTGCGGATGGCGGCCGACGCGATCGTGCCCTGCAACCTGGAGTTGGGCGGCAAGTCACCGACGATCGTCCTCCCCGACGCGGACCTCCGGGCCGCCGCGCTCGCCGGCGCCAGGGCGGTGGTGCGCAACGCCGGGCAGTCCTGCTTCGCCACCACGCGTCTGCTGGTGCACCGCCGGGTCCACCGGCGGTTCACCGAGCTGATCGCCGCCGAGGTGTCCCGGCTCACCGTCGGACACGGCCTGGAGGATCCGGACCTCGGCCCGCTCGCCTCGGCCGAACAGGCGGCGAAGGTGCGGGCGTTCGTCGAAGGCGCCCTCGGGGACGGCGCGAGGGACATCGCCGGCGCTGTCCAACTCCCGGATCTTCCCGGGCACTTCCAGGCGCCGGTGGTGCTCGACGGGGTCACCAACGACATGCGGGTCGCCAGGGAGGAGGTGTTCGGCCCGGTGCAGTCGATCCTCACCTTCGACACCGAGGAGGAGGCCGTGGCCATCGCCAACGACTCCGACTACGGCCTGGCCGCCGGCGTGTTCACCAGGGACCTCTCCGCCGCGCACCGCCTCGCCGGCCGGCTGCGCGCCGGACAGGTGCAGATCAACGCCTATCCGGCCGGCGGCGTGGACACCCCGTTCGGGGGCTACCGCAAGAGCGGCATGGGGCGGGAGAAGGGGGTGGAGGCGCTGGCGGAGTACACCCAGTTGAAGACCGTGATCCTGGCCATCGAGCCCGAACCCGCGCCCGAACCCGAGGTCCCTCCCGCGACCCCGCCCAAGACTGGAACATCCGCGAACAGCCACGACGGGAAGCAGGAGTAGCCATGGCGGACACCACGACCTCCCCGGCCCAGCGCCCGGGACGGTACGAACTCGACGAGGAACTGACCGAACTGCGCGCGCTGGCCCGGGAGATCGCCCAACGCGAGTTCCGGGACCGGGCGCTCGACTGGGAGAGGAACGGGGAGTTCCCCTGGCGCAATATCGCCCTGCTCGCCGAGACGGGGCTGCTCGGCGTGGCGCTGCCCGAACGGTACGGGGGCGGCGGCGGCTCCTGGCTGCACGCCGCCGTCGTCCTGGAGGAGTTGGGCGCCTGCTGTTACACCACGGCCATGGCCGCGCTCGGCGAACTGGGCGTGCAGACCCAGGCGATCCTCCACTACGGCTCCGAGGAGCTGCGCCAAAAGTATCTGCCGGGGGTGGTCGCCGGCCGGGTCATCTGCGCGATCTGCATGACCGAACCCGATTCGGGCAGCGACCTCTCCGCGATGACGACCACCGTCCGGGAGGACGGCGACTCGCTGGTGCTCAACGGCCGCAAGACGCTGATCAGCCGCGCCGACGTGGCGCAGGTGTTTGTCGTCTTCACCCGGTTCGCCGACGACACCGGCCGACGTTCGATCGGCGCCGTGGTGGTCGATCGCGACACCCCGGGGCTGCGGGTCGCGGAGCGCTTCTCGACCCTGGGCGGCGAGGGGCTGTACGGCGTGGTCTTCGACGACTGCCGGGTGCCGGCCGGGAACCTGCTGGTCCGCGAGGACGGCTTCCGGAAGATGCTGCACGCGTTCAACGGCCAGCGCTGTCTGAACGCCGCCATCAGCGTCGGCATCGCCAGGGGCGCCAACGAGGCGGCCCTTGAGCACGCGCGCGGCCGGGTGGCCGGCGGCCAACTCCTCGGCGCCCACCAGGGCATCCGGTGGATTCTCGCCGACAACGCGATCCAGATCGAGGCGGCCAGGCTCCTGGTGCACCGCGCCGCCGCGCAGGCGAGCGACGGATTCCCGCAGCGTTACGAGTCGGCCGTCGCCAAGACGTTCGCCAACGAGATGGCGCTCAAGGTCACGGACAACACCCTGCAACTCTTCGGCGGACACGGCTGGATCGACGAGGTGCCGGCCGAACGCTATCTCCGCTGGGCCCGCTACGGGCCGCTCGGCGGCGGCACCCCGCATATCCAGCGCAACGGCATCGCGCGCCATCTCCTCGGGGAGCTGTGATGCAGCTGCTGGAACACGAGGCCAAGGCGCTGCTGGCCGATATCGGCGGGCTGGCGATCCCCCGGGGCACGGTGGTGGGGAGCCCGGAGCGGGCGAGCGCCGTGGCGGCCGGGCTCGGCGCCCGGGTCGTCGTCAAGGCCCAGGTGCCGACGGGCGGGCGCGGTAAACGGGGCGGCGTGCGGATCGTGCCCCGACAGGGCGCGGGGGACTGCGCCCGGGCGCTGTTGGAGCTGACGATCGGCGGCTTCCGGGCGGACACGGTGCTGGTGGAGGAGACGGTGGAGGCGGCGGCCGAGCTGTATCTCGCGGTCGCGCTCTCGCCCGGGGACCGTTCCGTCGTCCTGTTGCTCTCCGCCTCGGGCGGCGTGGACGTGGAGGGCGCCCCGGAGGCGGTGGCCAAGGTGCCGATCCCGGCGCTGGTGGGGCTGCGCGACTTCCATGTGCGGCAGGCCGCGTCGGACGCCGGCGTGGACGGCGGCGCCCTGGCCGGGCTGCTTCCCGCCGCGCACGCCCTCTACCGGCTCTTCCACGCGGTGGAGGCCGATCTGGTGGAGGTCAACCCGCTGTTCCTGACGGCGGAACGGGCGCTGGTCGCCGGCGATGTGCGGGTCGTTCCCACGGCGGGCGGCGCCTACGGCAGGGCGCATCCGCCCGTGCCGGTCACGCCGTTCGACCGGGCCGGCGAGCTGGGGTTCGATCTGGTGGAGCTGGATCCGGACGGCGATGTGGGGCTGTTGAGCACGGGGGCCGGCGCCTCCATGCTGGTCGTCGACCTGCTCACCGAGGCGGGAGTGCGGCCGGTCGACTTCTGCGATCTGCGCTCGGGACGCGCCGCCGGCGTGGCGGAACGGCTCGGCCTGGTCCTGGACTACCTCGGGGAACGGCCGGAACTGCGCTGTCTGGCCGTCAACTTCTTCGCCGGGGTGACCGATCTCGACGCCTTCGGCGCGGTGCTTGTCGAATCCCTGGGCCGGTGGCCCGCGGCAATCCCCGTCGTGGCCAGGATCGACGGCCCGGCGGCGGAGTCGGCACGGGAGCGGCTGCGGGACGCCGGGGTGACCGTGGTCGACGGGCTCGACGCCCTGGTCGACGAGGTGCACCGCGTGGTGCACGGCCCGGGAGCGGCCCGATGACGCCGCGCGCGCGGGGAAGTCACGAGCCCGGCGACCTGCTGCGGGCCTGCCGGGGGCCGGTGGTGGTCCAGGGGATCACCGGGCGCGTCGCGCGCCGGCACACCGGGCGCATGCGCGCCTACGGAACGCCGGTCGTCGCGGGGGTGACGCCCGGCAGGGACGGCGAAAACGTCGACGGGATCCCGGTGTTCGGCACGGTGCGGCGCGCCGTCGAGGCCACCGGCGCCAGCGTCTCCGTCGCGTTCCTGCCGCCGGTCGCGGCGGCCGAGGGGCTGGTGGAGGCCGCCGAGGCCGGGATCAGGCTCGCGGTCAGCACCACGGAGGGCGCCGCCCCCCACGGCATGCTCGCAGCCCTGGCGCACGCCGAACGGGCGGGCATGTCGGTGATCGGGCCCAACAGCCCGGGGCTGCTGATACCGGACCGGCTGAGCCTGGGCTTCCTCCCCGGCACCGTTGCGCGGGCCGGGCCCGTGGCGCTGGTGTCCCGCAGCGGAACGCTGTCGTACGAGGTGGCGCGGGCCCTGTCCGACGCGGGCCTCGGGGAGTCCGCGTGGATCGGCGTCGGCGGCGACCGTTTCAAGGGCACCACGCTCGTCGATCTGCTGCCCTGTCTCGAAGCCGATCCGGCGACGCGGGCCGTCGCGTTCGTCGGCGAGATCGGCGGGACCGACGAGGAGGCGGCGGCGCGCGCCCTGGCCGACTCGCCCCTTGCATGCGCGGCCCTGATCGCGGGCCGAACGGCGCCCGTGGGAACGGTGATGGGGCATGCCGGGGCGCTGGTCGGAGCGGAGGGCGGCGGCTATCGGGCCAAGGCCGAAGCCCTGTTGGCGGCCGGCGTCCAAGTGGCGCTCTCGCCCCGGGAGATGGCTGCCCACCTGGCCGAACGTCTACGATCCGGCCCCCGTTGACCGGTCGGCGCCCCTCGGGGCGCATCGGAGGCGTGCACGGGACGGCCGGAGCACTCCCGCGCCAAGACGGCGCAGACATTGCGTACAAGGCGCATGCAACACCCTTGTGGTGTCGAACACAGGCGGCTTAGGCTGCGGCAAACGTCCCGGGACGCCCCTTCTCAGCACGAGCGCAACCGGCTGTCACACCACCGTCCGGGGCCCAACCCGGACCACAGGACCACACCCCTATCGCACCTATCGCAGAGGTTCAGGAGTGGGCATGGAGATAAACGTTCGCAACCTGACCGTGAAATTCGGTTCACAGACCGCCGTGAACGATCTCAGCATCGATATCGAGGACGGCGAGATGCTGGTCCTGCTGGGCCCTTCCGGGTGCGGCAAGACCACGACGATGCGCAGCCTGGTGGGCCTGGAAACCCCCACCGCCGGCAGCATCACCATCGGGGACGAGACCGTCTTCGACGCGGCCAGGGGGATCAACGTCCCGACCAACGCCCGCCATGTCGGCATGGTGTTCCAGTCCTACGCGATCTGGCCGCATATGACGGTGTACCAGAATGTCGCCTTCCCGCTTCGGATGCAGAAGCTCAGCCGGAGCGAGATCAGGCCACGCGTCGAGGAAGTACTCGAAACGGTCGGGCTCACCGGGTTCGCCGAACGCGGCGCCAGCATGCTCAGCGGCGGTCAGATGCAGCGGGTCGCCCTCGCCAGGAGTCTGGTGATGCGGCCGCGCATGCTGCTGCTGGACGAACCGCTCAGCAATCTGGACGCCAAGCTGCGGGAGAAGCTGCGGTACGAACTGCGCGAGCTCCAGCAGAGCCTGCGGATGACCGCCATCTATGTCACCCACGACCAGTCGGAGGCGCTGGCCCTCGCCGACCGGATCGCCGTCATGAGCAAGGGCGAGATCGTCCAGGCCGCGGGCCCCGTCGAGATGTACAAGAGCCCGCGGACGTCCTTTGTCGCGGACTTCCTCGGCGTCGACAACATCTACCCCGCCGAGACCGTGGAACAGAACACGGGCGCGGACACAGGCGCGGGCGAGGGCGAAGGCGGTCCGACGGTGGTCGCGTTCAAGGACTCGACCGTCCGGCTCGCCACCGCCACCGAGAAGTCCGGCGGACAGTCGGTGTTCGTCTGCATCCGCCCCGAGGATGTGCGGCTCGACCCGGACACCACCTCGGGGACGACCAACTCCCTTCCGGCGACCGTCGTCTCCGCCAGCTTCCTGGGCGACCACACCCGTTACCACCTGTCCGTCGACGGCGGGCCGAGCCTCTATGTGATGTCGCCGGGCTCCGAGGCCCCGCTCGCCGCAGGCGCGAGGGTGCTCGCCCACATTCCGCGAGAGAAGGTGCAGTTGCTCGATGAGTAGTCCACCTGCGACGAAGATTCCACCACCGACTCCGCGGGAGAAACCAGCGACTCCGCGGAAGAAGGAGAGCCGGGCGGCCGTCGCCCGGACCAGGAGCTGGGTGACCAGGCGGATTCCGCTGCTGATCCTGCTCGCGATTCTGACGTTCCTCGTCATCCTGCCCATGGGCACTCTGCTGTACGCCACCGTGGTGGACGAGCCGCCCCGCCCAGGCGCGCCGGCGGGGACCTTCACCTGGGAGAACTACCGGGCCGTGCTGGCCGGGGCGAACCGCTCCGCCCTCTACAACACGTTGACCATCGGGATCGGCGCCACCTGCCTGGCCATGTTCATCGGCACGGGACTGGCCTGGATCGCGGCCCGAACCAACGTGCCGGGCAAGGCGTTCGTGCAGATGGCGGGCGTCATGCCGCTGTTCGTCTCCACCCTGATCGGCGCGCTCTCCTGGTCGCTCCTGGCATCACCGCAACAGGGCTATCTCAACATCCTGTTGCGGGACATCGGACTGCCAGGGTTCCTCAACATCTACTCGCTGCCGGGCATCATCTTCGTCTCCGGTCTGTATTACGCGCCCTACGCGTTCATGCTCTCGTACAGCGCCTTCACCCTGCTCAACCCCGAGTTGGAAGAGGCCGCCTATGTCCACGGCGGGCGATTCAGGAACGTGCTCGGCGGTATCACGTTCAAACTCGTCGCCCCTTCGCTGCTCGGGGCCGCGACGCTCATTCTCGTGTTCTCCATGGAGAACTTCCCCATACCGCAGATCCTCGGCACCCCGGAGAACATCCAGACGCTCCCGTCACAGATCTACCGCCTCATGGCGACCGCCCCTTCCCTGCCCAACCAGGCGAGCGCCACCGGTGCGGTACTCCTGCTCATCACGGCGGTGATGGTCTTTCTCCAGCGCCGCGTACTGGCCGCCAGGCAGTACGTCACCGTCACGGGCAAGGGCTTCAAGCCCAACCCACAGGACCTGGGACGTTGGCGCTGGCCCGCCTTCGCCTTCGCCTTGGCCTATGTGGTTGTCGCGATCGTGCTGCCGATCTTCGCCCTGGTGCAGGGCGCGTTCCGCAGCAACCCCTACACCGCCGACGTGGCCGCCATGTTCTCGCCCGAGAACTTCGCCACCGACACCATGCGCGAGGTGCTGGGTTCCGAGGCGTTGCAGACGGGGCTGCGCAACAGCATCATGGTCGGTGCCGGCGCGGCGGTCGTCGGCGGGCTCTTCTATCTGATGCTCGGCTACTACGTGCACAGGACCAAGGGCATCGGGCGGCAGACGCTGACCTATATCGCGATGTGGCCGGCGGCCATCCCGGCGCTGATCATCGGCCTCGGATTCCTGTGGGGCTGGTCCGACTTCCACTTCATCTACGGCACGTTGGCCATTCTGATCCTCGCCTATGTGGCGAATCTCCTGCCCCAGGGATTCCAGGGCATGTCGTCCTCGCTCATCCAGGTCCACCGCGACCTGGAAGAAAGCGCCGAAGTGTGCGGGGCGAGCCGGGTTCGCACGGTGCGGGAGATCCTGCTTCCCCTCATCCGCACCGGCGTTGTCTCGACGATGCTGCTGATCTTCATCCTCTCGATGCGGGAGATCAGCGTCGCGATGTTCCTCTTCACCTCGGACACCCAGCTGCTGTCCATCTCCATCTACAACTCCTGGGAGGGGGGACGGCTGCCACCGGTCGCGGCGATGAGCCTGGTCTATGTCGTGTTCCTCCTGGTGCTGACCTTCGTGGCCCGCCGGTGGTTCGGCATGCGCGATCCGGGCGGCCGATGACCACCACCTGTCATTCGACGCCATCCATTCCACGGACAAGCGGTCGGGAGCAGTCCTCCCGACCGGACGAGAAACAGGGGAGAACACGATGAGAAGACCTCCGAAGCCCGCCGTGACCTACACGGCGGCGGCGCTGGCCATCGGCCTGGCCATGACCGCCTGCGGCGGCGGCACCGGTGAGGGGCAGGCCATCGACGAGAGCGGCGAGCTCGTCGTCGACGGCGAGGTCATCGCCGACGCCGAGCTGCTCGACGCCGCGCTGGAAGAGGGCGAAGTCACCATCTACACCTCGCTCAACGAGGTCACCAACGACGCCATCGCCGAGGCGTTCGAAGAGGACACCGGCATCTCCGTCAGCGGCGTGCGCACCCCGACGGGCCGGCTCTACGAACGTATCCGGACCGAGGACGGGGGCGGCAACCTGCCGGCTGACATCATCGCGATGCCCGACGAGTCACTGTGGCTGGAACTGGTGGAATCGGGGCTGTTCAGCGCACACGAGGTGCCGTCCCACGACCAGATACCCGAGGAGTTCACGTCCCCCGACGGGCTCTACTACGCGCTGAACTCCGCGGCCACCGTCATCGCCTACAACACCGAGGTGATCGACCCCGACGCGGCGCCGACATCCTGGGCGGAACTCCCCGAGGTCAGCCGGCAGGGCAACATCATCGGCATGGTGCACGCGTCGCAGGGCGCGGGCGGCTGGGGCCTGGCGCTCTTCATGCGGCAGGCGTTCGGCGAACAGTACTGGCAGGAACTGGCGGACTCGGAGCCGGTGCTCGAATCATCGGTCGGCTCTCTGGCGGAGCGGCTCGGCCGAGGCGAGATCGCGGTGGCGGCGGCACGGGTCCCGGAGGCCGGCGCGCTCCAGGCACAGGGCGCCCCGGTCGAGTTCGTCTGGCCGACGGACGGCACGCCCACGTTCAACTTCTTCATCGCCCAGGTCGCCGAGTCCGGCCACCCCAAGGCGGCGCAGGTCTACCTGAACTGGGCGATGTCCAAGCGCGGCCAGTCCGTACTGGCCGAGGAAGGGCTCGACTTCCCGGTGCACCCCGAGGCCGCGACCGCGGAGATCAACGGCGAGCAGCTGCCCACCATCGATGAGGTCGACATCGTCTCCGCGGCCTCGGAGGACTGGATCAGCCTGCGCGACGACTGGATCGCGGAGTGGAACGATGTCTTCGGCTACCGCCAGTGACCCCCGGGGCGGCCGGTGGCGCCTGGACACCCGGGTGGCCGTGCTCGACGTCTACCCGGAGCGGACCCGCGAGCTGATCCTGGCCAGGCTGCCGACGCCCTGGACGTGCGCCTTCGCCGAAGGCTACGACGACGAGCGGCAGCTGGCCGCGCTGCGCGGCGCCGACGTCGCGTTCGCCAACTGGTGGGAGGTGAGCGCCGACACCATCGCGGCCTCCCCCGACCTCCGGCTGATCCACAAACTGGGGGCCGGAGTCGACAAGATCGACCAGGCGGCCTGCCGCGCACACGGCGTACGCCTGGCACGGGTCAGCGGCGGCAACGCGGTGCCCGTCGCCGAGCACACCGTGCTGCTGATCCTCGCCGCGCTGCGCCGCCTCCCCGAAATCGACGCGCGCACCCGCGCCGGGGAGTGGTTCAAGGAGGAAGCACGCGTCATCCAACGCCAGTTGGCCGGGCGAACGGTGGGCCTGCTGGGGCTCGGCGCGATCGGCCAGGCGGTGGCCCGACGCCTCGCCGGATTCGACGTGGAGATCGTCTACCACGACCCGAACCCGCCGCCGGGGGACGTGGCGCGGAGCCTCGGGGTCCGCCACCTGGACCTCGACGCGCTGCTGCGCACCGCCGACGTGCTCTCCCTCCACCTCCCGCTGCTCCCCGAGACCCGGGGCCTGCTGGGGGTCGAGCGGATCAGGACGCTCAAGCCGGGGGCCGTGGTCGTCAACTGCGCGCGCGGCGGCCTGCTCGACGAGAACGCCCTCGCCGAGGCGCTGCGTTCGGGACACCTCCTGGCCGCTGGACTCGACACCTTCGCCGCCGAACCGCTGCGCGACAGCCCACTGCCAGAGCTGGCCAACACGGTGCTCACCGGGCATGTGGCGGGCGCGACCTTCGACAACTTCGGCCAGATGATCGACAGCGCCGTGGCCAACACCCTCGCCCTGCGCGAGGGCAGGCCGATCCCCGACGGCGACCTGGTCATCTGAACACCGCGCCGCCGGCGCACACCCGGCGGAGAACATAAGGAGCGACATGGTCCTGTTCCTCGACGACCACGACATCGCGCGGCTGGTCACCATGGACGAGGCCCTGGTCAGCGTGGAGCGGGCGCTGGCCGCGCAGGGCCGGGGCCATGCCGCCAACGCGCCAAGACGCCGGCTGCCGTTGGGCGACGCCGCGCTCAACGTGCTGGGCGGGGCGCTGGCCCTCACCGAGGACGGCGCGGTGCGGGCCCCGCACGAGGGGTGGATGGGCGCCAAGATCTCCGTCTCCGCCGGCGGCGGCGCACGGAAGAAGTCCTGGTTCACCCTCTTCGACGGCACGGGCACGCTGCGCGCCCTGCTGGAGTCGAACCGCCTCGGCCTGCTGCGGACCGGCGCGGCCTCCGGGGTCTCCGCCGGTCTGCTCGCGGCGTCGGACGCCGAGGTGTTGGGCTGCCTCGGCGCCGGCTACCAGGCGTGGGGACAGATCGAGGCGATCGCCCGGGTGCGCCCCATCGGCCATGTCCTGCTCTGGAACCGCACCCGGGACCGCGCCCACGCGCTGGCCCGCCGGGTGACGGAACGGCTGGGGCTGAGCTGCGAGGTCACCCCGCGCGCCGTTGACGCGGTCGCCGGCTCCCGGATCGTCGTCACCGTCACCGCCACCACGGAGCCGATCCTGCACGGCGCCGAGGTGCGGCCCGGCACCCATGTGGTGCTGGCCGGCGCCAACACGCCGGCCCGCCGGGAGGCCGACGCGGCGCTCTTCGCCCGCGCCGACGCCGTCTTCGTCGACGATCTGCCGCAGGCCCGCGAGGTGAGCGGCGACCTCCGCATGGCGGCGGCCGAGGGCACCCTGGACTGGTCCCGCGTAGAGCCGTTGGGCGCCCTGGTCGTCTCGGACGCCCAACCCCCCACCGGCACCACGGTCTTCTGCTCCCAGGGCGTCGGCGCCTGGGACGTCGCCCTGGCCCACGAGGCCTACCACCGCGCCCTGACCCGCGGCGCCGGCACCCAACTCCCGATCACCGGCGAGCCGTTGGACGACCGGCCCTGAGGTCAGGGGGCCAGCGTCGCTCAGCACTCGCCCTCAGTGGACGCAGGAACCTGCTGGGTGCACCGTTCCAGGAGATTGCCAGTGCGTCCCGGGCCCTCGTCGCCGCCACGAACAACAGGGAGCGTGCCCGCTGCAGTTCCCGTCTGTGACGGAGCCGGTCAGTCTGCCTCCAAGCATCCACCGAGGCTCGTGGGACCAACCCTTCGGAGACTCCGGCGATGATCAGACAGCGGTACTCAAGCCCTTTGAAGCGGTACATGGTGCCGACCCGCACGCCCTCGTTGTGAAGCGGCCCCTCCGACGTGATCTTCGTCGACATGATGCCGTGGCGGCCGAGCCGGAAGACGACCTCGTCGACCAGCTCGTTGGTCGGTACGCAGATCGCGACGGACTCACGCGGCACATCGTGCCAGGACCGCAGTTGCTCGACGACCAGGTCGAGTTCCTCGTCCCAGCTGTCGGCGCCTCGCAGCACCGGACGGGGACCATGCAGCACCGATCGGTAGCCGGCCAGATCATCCGTTCCGCCGTCGAGATCGTCGTAGTCGGTTTCTTCCAGGACTCCGAGCGCGGACCCCAGGATCTCGCGGGTGGTGCGATAGCTGAGGGTCAACTTGGTGGACCGGCCGCGGATGTTGATACCTAGACTGCCGAGAGTGACCTGGTTGTCGTAGATCCTCTGGTGGGTGTCACCGACGAGAAAGATGTCGTCGCCCCCCTCCGGCGCCATCGCGCGCAGCATTTTCCAGTGGGCGGGCCCGAGGTCCTGGGCCTCGTCGACGACGATGTGTCGGTAGCGATAACGCAGCCAGGCGCCGGTGCCCGACTCGGCGTGGATGTTGCCCGGGCGGCCGTTCTCCTCCTGCCGCCGCCGCTCCTCGATCTTGTTCCTGCGGGCGATCTCCAGTTGGGCGGCGCGCTCCGCCACCTGGCGGTGCGTCTCCAGGCCCCTGACCTCCAGTCGTTGGGTGAAGCGCTCCGCAAGCTGCCAGATCTCGGCCCGATCGGCGCGGGAGACACTGCGTCCCCGACCAGCCCGCCGGACCCGGAAGTAGTCCGCTCTGGAGGCAACGGCCTGCCCCAGGATCACCTGGTTCCACTCATCGCTGAGGAACTCCGCGTCCCAACGGCTCTCACCCGTCTCGACAAGAAGTTGCCGCCACTCGCGCAGCGCCTGAGCGTCGTCGATCCGGCGGCGGCTGCTCCCAGGCACGGACTCGCTGACGACCTTCGAAGCCAGCTGGTCGACGTGCGTGATGTCGACGCGCGCCAGCGTCTCGGGACCTCCGAGCGAGATCAGGCGCGCACGCAGGTCGGCGGCCAGGTTCTTGTTGAAGGTGGTGAGCAGCACCGGCCTGCTGTGTCCGGGGGGTAGCTGATCGACCAGATGTTTCACCCGGTGCAGGGCGACGATCGTCTTACCCGTGCCCGGCCCGCCGCTGACCCGAGCGGCACCCGAGTAGGTCCGGCGCACCAGCCTCTCCTGGGTGGGGTGGAGGAAGGTCTTCCAACGGCCGAAGTCGCCCTCCTCCAGGATGCTCTGGAGGGACTCGTCATGGGTGATCACCACGGCTGGCGACCGGTCGACCGCCGTCTTCCAGTCCTCGGTGTCGATGTCCTCTCCCGCTCCGACCGCGACGGGTTCGGTGACCTCCTCCATCGTGCGCTGGTACGAGACGCCGTCACGCAGCCGAAGCAGCACCTCACCCGTATGCCGTGGCGCATGCGCTGCCAGCCCGCGCAACGCGTCGTCGGTGGTCAGCTCCAGGACGATCGGGATCAGCGACTCGGCCACCCCGAGAGCGGCCAACTGCTCTGCGCTGAACCGCGCGAACAACGGCTCGTCGGCCGCTGCCCGCTCGGGCGGCGAGGTGTCGGCCTTCCGCCGCAGCACCTCGTCCTCGACCACCCGGAGGTTCACGTACTCGATGGCGCCCGTGACCTGGTTGATGCCGTAAGCAAGGCGGTCGAGGTCACGGTGGACGTCCGCGCGATGCTTGACGGCGACCAGGAGCCAGTCGTCGTCGCCCAATCGCAGCAGCAGGGCCCGAAAGTCGGGACTGACGCGCGCGGACCACAGCCGCTGGTGGCCCTTGAGCGGCTTGAGATCAAACCCACCGACCGTGGGGTTCTTGCGAAACTCGTGCTGGAACGTGTAAACCGCCGCCACCACGGCCGGGTCCAACCTGGAGATCTCCCTGTCCGCCTTGTCCAACAGTCGCAGTGTCACGCCCGGCGTGCCCGTGCTGGTCATCCGTCTAGCTCCTCATCGCTCCCGTCAGGTCGCTCGGTTGCCTCGGCGGGGCGCGCCAGGATCTCCGCGAGCTGTTTGGCGTCCCATGCGGTGGCGGGCCGAACGCGCCAGCCGGCCGCCTCGTAGGCCTGGTCGCGATCCTCCGCCTCACGGTCGGAAGCGCCGTCGGCACCGGGCTGGTGGGCCAACACGACGCCGACGCGGTGGGCGGGCCACGCGAGTTCGGCGGGCCAGGCCGCGACGCCCAGCTCGAAGCCGGCTTCGGGCGCGCGCGTCCCCAGAACAGCGAGACTCTCGGCGAGTTCGGCCAACCCCGGCTCGTCCACCAGGTAGGCGATGACGTCTTCCCAGGCGGGGTCGCGCACGACCGGTTCCGGTCGCCGCTCCGCCACGTAGGCCCGCTCGGTCTCGCCAAGACCCGGCCCGGGCTCGGGGCCTCGCCGGCGGGACTCCAGCCAGCCGACGCCACCCGTCACGGCCAGTTCCAGCGGGTCGAAGCCAGCCAACTGGCTCGCCGCGAGCTGCACCCCGTCGCCCTCGCCCTCGTTGAGAAACTGGATCACGTTGGTCCAGTACAGCCAGGCCTGCCAGCGCCTCCGGTGCGCGTTCCCGTCCCCCTCGACGCCCCCCGGGCTGTCGTCGAGCACGGTGAGCGCGGTCCACACCGCGCCGGCCTGCCCTCGACGAAGGTCGAGCGCGATGGTGAGCGGACATCCACCGGCGTCCCTTGTCGCCATGACCTGGACGGCTCCCCGCCCACCGGACAGCCGCTTCCCGGCGAGCGCCGCACCGATCCGGCTACCAATCTCCTGGCCGTCCGCGAGGGCCCTGCTGGTCGCGGAGACCGCGGCGAATCCGGCGAGGGCGCTCTGCGCGCGCCGGCGCCAGGGATCGGGGTCGGGGCTGGTCAGGTAGCCGATCAGGGTCTCGACGGGGTTGGCCCAGATGAAGCGCGGCAGATCGCGTGGGTCACCGCCGTGCAGCCGTCGATGGATGTCGGACGCCGTCTTCTGCGCGGTGTTCTGGTAGGGCACCCACACGGGGTCGGGGGACGGCTTCGACTGGCCGGTCCAGGCCCGCACATCGTCCCAGGTGAGTTGGAAGACCTGCCAGCCGTGTTCGGAGCGCAGCCGGGTGCGCTTGGCCGCGTCGTCGGCGATGCGGTTGTGTTCGGGACTCGCGTGGTAGCGGTAACCGTCGAGGTAGACGGCGACGCGCCGCCGGTCGTCGTCGATGCTGCGGAACACCACGTCGGGCACGGTGAATCCGAGGTCGGCCTGGGTCTCCATGCGCCAGCCGCTGACCGTGCCGTCGGGGGCGGTGAAGCGCAGCGTGGTGTCCCGCTCGCCGTCCGGGGTGAGCGCGGTGCGCACGCTCACATCCTCCACACGTTCCGCCCAGGCCAGCAGCCCTCGGCTGAACAACGCTTCCAACTCGCTCTCCACCTGACGGACAAGAGTGATGTCGCGCGTTGTCGCCGCCTCCTCCACGGCCCAGCCCTCGCCGTCCCGCCCCAGCAACTCTCCGAGCATGTCCAGGGCGTGTTCACGGGAGACCAGTTCGTACTCGTCGTCGGCGACGTGCCGCAGCAGGCAACGGTGGCAGGCGGGGCGTCCCTCGGCGACGCAGACGCACGTCTCCAGTACCGCCCGGCCCTTAGTCAGCACATCGTGCAGCCCCTGGGGTGCGGCGAGACGGTGCAGATAGCCGGTGCCCCCGGGGAGGGTGTCGTACAGCACCAGAAAGTGCCTGCGCAGGTCCTGGTCGCCGCCGCCGGGTTCGGGCATCGAGTCGGTGACCACGGCCAGATGGTCGGGGTCGCCACCGTAGCTGCGGGCGATGCCGGCCAGGAGTACCGCCTTGAAGGACACGAGCCGTTCCTGGGTGTGCGCGGTGACGGCGGGGATCAGGACGCGCAGCGCCTCGCTGCGCAGTTCGTGGGCGAGCAGCAGCCGAACCCCCTCGCTCCCCGCCCGGGATCCGTCGGGCTCCTCCCGCCGTCGGGGGCACCAGGGCCGGTGGAACGCCGTGCTCGAAGACGTCGGGGGTGCCGTGTGCGGCGTGCCCTGCTGCTGGGCCACGGGGCCGCCGTCGGGGTCGGCGTATCCGCAGGAGTCGCAGACCCAGAAGGGGTTGAGCCGCACCCCGCGCCCCGCGAACGCCTCTTCCACGCCGCCGGCGATCTGGGTCGCGCCGACGTTGATGTGGCGAATCTCGGCCTGGCGGGCGAACTCCCAACCGAACGTGGCCTTCCGGTGCTTCCACGCCGCCTCGACGTGTTCGCCGGGGATGTCCACGGCCGGGACGACGGTGTAGTGGCGGCGTTCCCGCTCGTCCGTGTCGTCCCGGACGCGTGCGTCGTCCCGCTGGTCCCTGGCCAGGACGCGGCGTGGGACCAGCACCTTGTGCAAACAGCCGACATCGCCGATGGCGGCGGAAGCGCAGCGCGGACAGCGGGAGGTGTCCCGCTGGGCCCGGTGGGCGCGGACGTGGCCACAGTCGGGGCAGACCCGCCACCAGGCCCACGCGGGACGGCCTGGACTGCCGATGTCGAGGCCGCTGATCCGGTGCTTGTAGCCCTGGACGTAGTAGTGGTTGCCGGGTGCGAAGTCCGTCAGGGCCAGGCGTGCCGAGCGGGCGTGCCGGAGCGTCTTGCTTCGGTGCTCGGGGGGTTCGGTGCCGGTCTGTTCCTTCCAGGCGAGGGTCGCCTCCAGCTCGGTGACGGTGTCGACCAGGCTGTAGTTGGGCAACAGCCCCAGATCGACGAGGGCGCCGTGCGCGGTGGTGCGACTGATCTCCCTGGACTGGTTGCCCACGGCACGTCGTTCGGCGCGCAGTTCACGTCCCTGCCGATCGTGCTCGGGGTCGCCCGCCACCAGCTCCGCGTGCGCCTCGTCGATCGCTTCGATCCTTCGCCGCAGGTCGTCGCGCCGGCTCTCCCACTGCTCCCGGGCCCGGTCGAGCGCCGCGCCCAGGCCCTCGGTCGCGTAGCGCCGCAGCTCGTCGGCTGCCTGCGGGCTCACACCCGTCCCCCGTTCCTCGTCGTACGGGGGGAAGAGCACGAGGAAGCTGTCGGCCAGCGTCCCACCGGCGGTGAGCGCGGCCTCCCGGAACTCCGACAGCCACCCCGACTCGCCGAACAGGTCGGTGGCCCGGTGCGGCAGGGGAAGGACCGGGACGCCGTCCCGGGTGAGCAGGCGGCCCGCGGCGGCCAGGTCGAGGAGGCGCGCGACATACTGACGGCGCAGGATCTCGATCGCGGAGAGGTAACTGCCCGGGGGCCGGATGTCACCGGCGATCATCAGCCGTGGATCGTCCAGGTAGTAACGATCCCTGGGGCTTCGGCCGACCATGGTCAGCAGATAGGCGTTGCCGGTGGCCCGGCCGGCCCGGCCCACCCGCTGGACGTAGTTGGCCGGCCCCTTGGGCAGCGAGGCCAGCACCACGGCGGACAGATCCCCGATATCGATGCCGAGTTCGAGGGTCGGGGTGCAGGAGAGCACCTGCGGATTGGCGTAGTGCGCTTCGGTGCCCTCCCGGAAGGCCTTCTCCACGGCCTCGCGCCTGGGGCGACTGAGGGTGCTGGTGTGCTCGGCGGTGTTGATGGTGAAGACACCGGCCTCGCGATACATCCGCCGGTAGAAGTCCTCGGTGAAGTCCCGGCCCCGCAGGCCGCCTTCAAGGTCCCGGCCGGTGCGCAGCAGGCCGCCGCACCGGTAACGCGGGCAGGTCTGGCCGTGCCACTGGTCGGCCAGGTCGGGGTGGATGGTCTGCTCCCAGAAGCAGACCGGGCAGTGCGCCGAGGCGTCGGCCACCTGGTCGTCCGCCAGCTTGCGGATCCGGAGATGGCCGGGCTGGAGCCCGAACACCCGGGTGACGCCGTCCCTGGCGGTGCGGGCCGAGAGCACGTCGGCGTCGGCGAGCGCGGGGAGCAGGCGTCCGAGGAAAGCGTTCGCGGCGTCGGGGCTCATACCGAGAGCGCGCCGGGTCCAGTCCTGGTACCAGCCGAGCCTTCCGGTCAGCACGTCGAAGTCGCCGCTGCCCTGCTTGGGGCTGCCCAGCAGGAACGCGGGCGCCGACACCCCGGGGGGGAAGGCCGGCATACCGGGTGATCGCCCGCCCCAGATCAGCCAGCGCCGCACTCCCGCCTGGTCGATCCAACCGTCGAGCCACTTGTGCCGGATCGCGCCGCGGGTCCGCAGCCGCTCCAACAGCCCGCGAACGTAGCCGATCATGCGGTCGGGGCCCGGCACGGAGCCGTCCGGCAGCGCGATCTCTCCAGGTGTGGTGTGGAGGAGTTCGCGGACGATCTCGACGATGGCGTCCGGTCGTTCCAACGGAACGTCCACGGCGACGGTGCGCGTCAGCTCCAGGGTGCGGCCCTGCCGGGAGCGCAGTCCGAACTCCAGGACGGCGGCGAAGGCGAGCCGTTGGGCGATGAGATCCCAGACGGCTCGGGAGCCACGACCACGTCCGGCGAGCAGGGTGTCGACCCCTCGGACGACATGCAGGTCGGGCGGGATGACGGCGGCCCGCACCGCCTTGCTTTCCACGACATCGGCGATGAGGTCGGCTGCGAGGTCGTTCAGCGCGATGGGCTCCTCCTCGTCGATGCGACTGGCGAGGAGCGAGCGGAAGGAGAAGGTGTAGGAGCGGCTGGCCACATAGCCGGCGCGGTGGGCGGCGTCCTGGACCGAGTCGTTGAAGAGGAGGGTCTTGTCCTCCCGGAGACTCTTGTCGAGTTCCCCACCGGTGAACAGCTGGGTGATGGCCGCCGAGGCGAGCGCGGCAAGGCCCGTTCCGAGGTAGCGGATGGCGTTGAAGGTACGGCAGGCCGGGCACTGGTCGCCCCGGGCGGCCCGCTCGTCGGCCAGGTCCGTCAGCACGAACGCGCCGTCCTGCGGGGGCTTCGCCACCGGCGGCCCGGCGCCGTCCCGCGACACCTCGAAGTCGGACTCGGGCGACAGCGGGCGCAGCCGGCCACGCATCCCGTCGAGCACCATCACCACCGGAACGCCGCGCGGCTGCTCGCCGCCGAAGGCCGCGTCATGGACCTGCCGTGGGGTGGCCGCGATCATGTTGCGAACCCGACGCTTGTCGCGACTGACGGAGGCACGGCGGATCTTGGACGCGTTCATCACCAGATCGGCCGGGTCCGCCTCGGGGGACAGCGCGGCCCAGCCCGAGCGGCCACACTCCCGGCAGAAGACGGCCGGGAGGAATACCTGGGCGGGCGGCGCCGCACTGTCGTCGGCGGGCGCCACCACCCCGTCGCCCGAGGGGCGCGGGGCGAGGCCACCGCCGGTGGTACGGGACAACGTCCCATCGGCGGTCACCCGCTCGTCGTCCCAGCGGAACTCGGCCCGCGCCGTGCTGATTCCGCGCAGCAGCCGGGAGACCGACCGCACCCAGTGGTGGATCTCGACGGACAGCAACGGCCGGGTCGGCTCGTCCGGATCGCGGGCCGTCGACAGCAGCGCGACATAGCGGGCGAACGCCTGGGCCGCGACGGCCGGAGCCTGCTGTACCGCCATGCCCCAGTGGTAGGCGTATCGCGGCAGCACCTCCACGATCTCGGCCATGGTGCGCGGACGGCCGTCGAGGATCTCCAGAGTCGCGGCGGTCAGTCGGTGGCGCCGCAACGCGTGTCCGAGCCGCGCCGGGCTCAGGCCGCTCCTGCCGGTGAACGCGGCGGCCAGTTGGTCCAGGGCCGCGTCGTCCCTGGTGGGGTCGCCGAGGGCAACCACCTCGTGTGGCGCCGGGAAGGGCAGCGCGAAGTCGCTCTCCCCCGCGAACTCCTCGGCGTCACGCCGTTCTTCGGCCACCAGCGAGTCCGGCGGGAACGGGACCCCGAAGACCTGCTCCGCCACCTCAAGCATGGCGTCACTCTCAGCGCCGGCCCCGGTCTCGCCCAGGGTGGCCGAGGTGGCGATCGGACAGACCGGGCCGAGGGGCCGCCCGGGGCTGGCCAGTCCGCTGACCGCGCCGAGCCTGCGCAGCAGCATCGCCACATCGGTGCCCTGGGCCCCGTCGTAGGTGTGGAACTCGTCCAGCACCACATAGGCGAGCGCGGAGCCTTCGGGGGCGTGCCAGAGCCGCTGGTCGGCCGGCCGCTGAAGCAGCAGGTCCAGCATCTTGTAGTTGGTGATCAGGATGTCCGGGCGGGTGCGCCGGATCTCCTCCCGGTCGACGGCCACCCGTGGGTTGGCCTGCTTGAACTCCTTCGACGGCCGGTCGCCGATATACAGCCCGGCCCGCACGCCCGCGTCCCGCAACCGCGTGTCCGCGCTGTCCAGGTAGTCGTTGATGCGGTGGGCCTGGTCGGTGGCCAGCGCGTTCATCGGGTAGAGCAGGACCGCTTTGATCCCCTCACGGCCGGCTTCGCGCTCGCGACGGCAGTGGTCGAGCAACGGGATGAGGAACGCCTCGGTCTTCCCCGAGCCGGTCCCCGTGGTCACCAGGGTTGGCCTGGCCGGCCCGTGCAGCGTGGAGAGCCGCTCCCAGGCCAGCTCCTGGTGGCGGTGCGGTCGGAAGCCGCGCGGCCACCAGGTGAGGTGCCGCTGCCAACCGTCGCCCTCGGCGGGCCGGAAGGGGGTGCGGACCCGGAGGTAGGGGCCTCGGAAGATGCCGTCCTCGGGATCGGCGATGAACTGCTCCAGCGCGTGGCGGGTGCTTTCGTCCGCCAGCGCGTAGGTCGTCGCCAGATACTGGCTCAGGCTGTCGCGCACCTGCTGGGCGGCGAGGGTCGGTCGCACGCGATGCTCCTTCCGTGCCGGGCCACCGGAACACGGTATCCGGGGGGTGGTGGCGTCTGCCGCGCCCCAGGCCGGTTCGGCCGGCGACGCGGGTGCCTCAGACGCCGAGCTTGCGCCCCACATAGGCGATCCGCAGCGCGCGTTCCCCGTGCAGCAGACGGAAGTGGATGCGGCCGGGCTTCGGCAGGAACTCGCAGTGCCAGTCGAAGAGTTCGTCGCGCTCCTCGTCCGGGAACCAGCACAGCCGGCGCCGTGACTCGAACTCGGTGCGCACATCGGACCGCCACTGCGGCGCGATGGGGCGCGCGGCCGGATCCCAATCGGCGACCGCCGCCGCAAGTTCGGCCAGCCGATCGCGCACCGGCTGGACCCACACCGCCGGCAATTGCCGCAGATCCTCCTCGACGCGCGGCAGGAACTGGAGGCCGGGGAAGAACACCTCGCGCCGCTCCCACAGTTCGGCGCCCCGCCGCACGGCGTCCAGGCCGCCCCGGCGTAAGGCTTCGACGCCGTGCAGGAGCCAGCGCCGGTGCGCCTCGTGGTGGTGTGGGCCGGACAGGTGACGGACCGTCACCTCGCCGGTTTCCGAGCGGACCTCCCCGTCCGCGTCCTCCACCAGCTCCTCACGTTCCAGGGCCAGCCGGTCCGTGTCCCAACGGGCCTCCACCGCCAGGGAGACGCCGAGGCCGCCCAGCAGGTGGGCGACGCCAAGGCCCTCCACGGTCTCGCCCCCGTGCCGGTACTCGACACCGTCCCAGGAGTCGTCGCCGGCAGGCAGGACGGCCCGGTGCGGGGACCTGGCCTGCATCAGCATCAGCCGCCGCCAGAGGTCCCGGTTCCTCGGGTTGCCGTGCCACTTGCCGATCGGATACCCGTCGGCGAGTTGGAGCGCCCCGATCGGGACCGCGCTGACCAACACCGTGTCCCGGTCGGTCCGCAGCACCGCGACGACGGCGCGGGCCAGCTCCGTCATGGCCCGGTCGGCGAGCGCCGGGGCACAACCGGTCTCATAGGACCTCTCGTTCAGGAACAGCAGCGGCACGTCTCCCCCTCCTGTGTCGTGCGTGCTTCTCGCCGCTCGGGACCCTGGACCGGGTCAACTGAGCAACTGGTCGAGCGTGTTCTCCAACTCGTCGAAGAAGCCTTCCGGCCACTGGTCGAGCAGACCGTCCCGGTCGACGCGCGGGCTGACGACGTCGGCACCGGTGCCGTCTCCCCGGAAGTAGTGCGGGAGGACGTCCTCGGGAGCGAGCGCCCCGGACTTGACGGCGAGCCGCGCCCCGTTGAGCACATGGTCGCTGTGGGTCTCGACGATCAGCTGCCCGCCCCGCGCCGCGGCGGCGGCGGCCAGCCCGGCCATCCGGGTCTGCGCGCGCGGATGAAGATGCGCCTCCGGGTTCTCCAGCAGCACGAGCGAACCCGGCCGCGTGGTCAGGCAGGCGACGACGATCGGCAGGGCGTAGGTGAGGCCGAACCCCACATTGGTCGGGCGCCTGCGGTGGTTGGTGCCGAGCGCCCCCCCGAATCCGTAGGACAGCCGGACGGAGTCCGTTCCCTCGATGGCGGCGGCCTGGAGGTCGACCCCCGGGCACAACTCCCCCATCCAGGCGGCGGCCTGGTCCAGGAGCAGTGCCGACTCGGCGCGCGGGTGCCGCAGCGGGCCCTCGGGGATCTCGTCCCTGGCGTGGTGCCGCAGGTAGTTGACGGTGTGCTCGCCCCGCACACCGAGAAAGCCACGCCCGATGGCCGCGTGGTGGTCTCGGGGGTAGAACTCCGCCGGGGAGATCCGATCGGCGTGCAGATACTGGAACCCGGCCGTGAAGTAGCTCGGGATGACGGCCGCGTCCCCGGCCGGCCCTTCCGTGCCCTCGGTCGTCGCCGGCAGCTCGGCGTCGATCAACGGCAGCAGGTTCTGTTCCGGTTCGTAGGCGACCGTCCAGGAGTAGCGGTACGGGCCCTCGTCCACGGCGAGGGTGATCGCCGGCTCGTCGCCCGTGAAGTCCTCGTGCAGGACGTCCTGCCCGGTGCCGAGGCCGACCAACTCCCCGTTGAGGAGAAAGCCGCTGCCGGAGACGTGGCCCGCCCCCGCCCGGTCGAGATCCCCGGCGGCGTGCGACTGGTGGAGCAGCCCGAGGGCCTGTAACACGCTGCTCTTGCCTGAGGAGTTCAGCCCCGTCAGCAGGGTGAGCGGGCCAAGCGGCAGCTCCAGATGCTGGAACGCCTTGAAGTTCGTCAGCGTCAGCCGGTCAAGCACCGTTCGCTACTCCTCGGAAAAGCTCGCCCATCATCCCGAGCCGCGTCCGCACCTTCTTCGGATCACCGGTCGCCACGGAGATGGCACGGTCGAAGTCCCAGTCCTTCAGCAGGGCGAAGAACCTCTTGTGCACCTTGTCACGCGACGCTACCAGTTCCTCACGCTGCCCATCGTCCAAGGCGGCGAGATTGACCGCGACCGCCTCGAACAGGGCCTTGTTGATGGGGGACTTGGCCCTGCCCCCGTGCCACTTCCGGAACGCGTGCTCCCCGAACAGGTCGGTGGCACACCGCATGGCCTTGCGGAACTCCCGGGCCAGCACATCCCGTTGGGCGTCGTCGAGGTCGTTCACGCGGTGCATGGAGTCCACCAGGAACTGATCGAAGTCCTGCTGGGTGTGCTTCGCCGGATCGATCACGCGGAACGCCATGAAGCGGAGGACCATCTCCCGGTCGGCCATCCGCTCGTTGGACACGCTCTCCCCGGTCGCGCCGACAAACGCCGGATCCTCCGCGAGGTCCGCGAGGAACTGCCTGGCCGGCCCCTTGATCATGGCGTGCCGGATCTCCTGCGGCTTCAGCGGCATGCCGCCGGTGTTGATCCGGGAGAACACGTTGAACTTGACGGTCTCCGGCGTCCCATGCTGGATGATGTGCACCACCAGCTGGGTCTCCCGCAGCCTGATGCGCAGCCGCCCGGAGAGGTCCTGGTAGGCGCAACCGTGGTACTGCGTGAGGTAGTCGAGACCGCGCAGGGTCAGGGGACGCATCCCGACGGCGTCCGGCGCCATGAACCGGGCGATCGCGGTCAGCCGCTGGATGCCGTCCACGACCGCCCAGTTGTCCTCCTCGTCCTGCGCCATATGGAACGAGGAGATCGGGATGCGCAGCAGCAGCGACTCGATCAGCCGGCTCTGCTGCACATCGCTCCAGATCCCGGCGCGGCGCTGGAAGTCCGGTGCCAGATCGATCATGCCCTCCCGCAGCCGGGACAACAGCAGATCGACGGTGGTCGCCTGGGTCTCGATCCTGATGCTCTCGGGCCGGAAGGGCGCCGAGATCGCGTCCGGGTCGTCCGCCTCGTCGGCTGGCTCCTCCAACTCGACCCCGGTCGGCCGGCCGTCGTCCCCCACCTCCACCGGGGTGAACAGGTCGAAGAGCCCGGACGACTCCAGGTCCGCGACCTCGTGGTGGGGCTGATACCGCCGATACCCCCGGTCACGCCCGCGCCCGCTGCCGCTGTCCTCCAACCCCGCCATGACTCCCCGCCGTCCTCGCTCGCCGCACCTGATCTCGCGCTGCGCACCAGCCTATCGACGGAGCGTCGCCACGTCAGTGCGGCAGATCCAGTTCGGCGCGGACGGTTTTTCCGGCCGGCACCGGGTGAGCCCGTTGACAAATACTGACGTCGAGTCACTTCACAGGGAGTAACTCGGCCGAATGACATTGATCCGCAGATCGCGACTGGCCCACCGCGCCGGCGGAGAGGGGACGTGCTGTTCGTCGCGCGGAGGCGATACCGTCGACTCCGTCACGGAGCGGCTCAGTTTCTCGATCGAAGGCAGGAAAGTAGTGGCGAAAATCCTTTCGCGTAAGAAGATTGATCCGGCGGTGGACTACTACGGACTGTGCCTACAGGAAGCAGATGACGCGATTTTACCGCTGCGTTATCCGGAAGGAGTAACGCCGCAGGATGGGTTCGTGACGGCGCGAGATGGGCGTGTTGATATCCGTAGCGCGGGACACACGCACACTGCGGTGATGTTCGTGGAAGTGTGGGATGCGCCTCCGCCATCCAGCGAGGACACTTGGGAAGCTGAGGGCGAGGTGGAGCTGCACTCCAGATCCGGTAGTTTGCGGGTACGGACTACGGTTTGGGGGGCTCATCCCGAGCAACTCGCTCTGGGAGATCCACATTGTCATTGGCGGGTTCGGGTCTACTGCTCGGGGCGACAAGAGGTAGCTCGCCGAGCTGCCACGGAAGGACCCGTCGAGGGCGTTGAGCGGTACCTGGTGCAGTTTTGGCCGTCGGAGTGATGCCGCTGGTGCGGCCCTCGGTAGGGGCCGCACCAGGCTGGTCGAAGCTCAGTGGATCCTTACGATGAACGCGTCGTCGTAACCGTCGACAACTCGGTTCTTGTCGTAGAACTGCCCGAGGAGTTGGCCAGCCGCACTGTTGTCGGTAGCAAGGAGAGGAAATGCGGAGCAGTCCGTAACGGGAATCGTCGGGTCATACCCGCCGTCGGTGTAGCGGGGTGCCGAGCAGCCCTGGTAGGTCGTGGCGAAAGGAAATTCGTCACATTCGTAGAGGCCGCCCTGGGTGTAGTCGGCTCCCCAGTAGGTCCGGCAGGTGGATACTGCGATGGAGCGGTTTCGGTTTCGTCGGGTCTGGTCGTGGAAGAGCCTGTTGAGTGGGTCGTTGAGGCTGCCGCCGGCTATGTGCTTTTCCGAGTTGGGGGGATAGGTCTCCTCGGGGGTGGTCAAGGCCCATTCGAGGTGTTCGGCCACTTCGCGTTCTGGTGCGTCCTCGGCGGTTGAATAGTCGAGGTAGCCGATGTAGGCGAGGGAGGCTGCCCCTCCTCTGGTGTCATTGTGCAGGTACGAGGCGGCGTCCCAGCGTGGCGGCAAGATGAAAAGGTCACCTTCGCGGGTGCCATTGACGCCGGTCGGGAACGTCAAGTGAATGGTGGGCTCGTACACCGCCGACACCAGGTCATCGGGGGCTTGCCCCTGCCCCGCGCTGACGGTCAGGGTGTGCAAGAACCCGCCCAGTGCCCGCATCTGGTCGAAGCTCTGCCGAGTCGGGACGTTGCCGCCTTGCCCGATCTGGGCTGAAGAGGGAACAACGAGCGGAATGCTGGTCTCTGGCTCGATGAACAGCGCCGATGTCTGGGTGGTGCCTACCGCGATCATGTCGGTGAAGTGCCACTGGAAGTTCACGGTCCGGCTGTTCGGCTCGACGGTCGCCACCGTCAGAACGATGAACTGGCTTTGCCCGACCACACGTCCGTTCTGCGTCCAGGTCTGAAGGAACGCCGCTCCTGAGCAGGACGCGAATCGAGAGAGAATGTAGGTACTTTGCGTGGTACCGAGCCCTTGCTGACATTGCTCTGCGGTCATCGTCCGTTCGGGCTCAGGGTAGGTCACTTGCGCCGTGACGTCCCCTTCCCGGGGCGCCGGGGGTGCGATCGCGGAGGGCTCGTCGGCGAGCCGCTTGTAGTCCCGAACAGGGCCCACTACCTCCGGTGGCACGTTCCCTTGCGTCTGCCGATCTCGCAGGGGGGATTGTGCGGCCAGGCGCACTGCCTGCGGTAGTTCGCTAGGTGAGGCTGCTGCAGCGCCTACAGGGAGGGTATAGGAGGCCACCTCTAATTCGATCTCCACAGCTGAGGCCGCTGGACCTGCCAGCGGTAGCAACATCCCCGCGCTCAGTGCTGCTGCCCAGCGAACGGAACGCCGCCACTTCGACGTACGGCTCATCGTTTCATCTCCCCACCACGGTCAAAGTTGCACTCATTGTGCTCAACCTGTGACAGGAGAATGGTCAAGATATGCCTTGGTCAACGCTGCGGGGGTAGTCTGACCTGAATCACGGACCTTCTGGCGAAGATCGCCATCTTGCGGGGAGAGCAACCCTGTCCCGCTGGCGGCTGAGGCTGGTACTCCAGCCAACCGGAGCGAGCGAGGATCACCTTCTCAACGGCGGGGACGTCATCGGCTGTGGCCGGGCGCATGGCGAACACGCTGCCTCCTGATGACGAGAAGGGACTACAGGGACGATCGAGCGGCGAGGTGAAGGTCCAGGACTTCGAACGACCGCACTTCTCCGTCCTCGCGGTACGGCTCGTGGGCCAGCCTTCGGACGGCCGCCCGAAGGCCATCCGGGTCCACCAACTTCCCGTCGAAGAGCGGCGAACCGTCGTGGAACATCTCGGCGAACAGGGGACGCGCGATCGTGGTGAGCGTGTGCTGAACGACTTCCGCAAGCGGCTCACGCTCTCGGGATTCGGTGACGTCCGTGCGCCGCGTCAGTGCGGCAGATCCAGTTCGGCGCGGACGGTCTTTCCGGCCGGCAGCCGGTCGAGGACCGCCCACCGGTCGGCGAGCGACTCCACCAGGACCAGCCCCCGCCCGCCGTCGGTCAGGGGGCGCGACGCGGCCGGCCTGACGCCGTCTGACGCCCCGTGGGAGTCCGAGACGTCGATACGGAGGGTGGCGGCGGTGAGGCTGATACTCACCTCGAAGTCGCGCCCCGGCTCCCGGCCGTGCCTGACGGCGTTCGAGGCCAACTCGGCGATGAGCAGGGCGGCGCTGTCGGAGGCGCGGGAACCGTAGACGATCTCCCAGCGGTTCAGCCAGTGGAGAGCGAGCAGCCGGGCGAGGCGGGCCCCCTGCGGCGTGGAGCTGAACAACTGCTTGAACACCCGTGCGGTTTCGGCGATTTGCTGGGTCTGCTGCGTCTGCTGAGTGGGGGGTGGCGTCATGGTCCCAAACTGGCGCGGGCCCACGGCGGTACACCAGATCACCAACTCGTACGCTGAGTCAGCGTACGGGCACTACGGGTGGACAGTGGGGGCGGCCTGCTGTGACCATGTCCGGATTGCGAGTTTGCGGGAGGGGTTCTGACGTGACAGACGAGACGGGTGCCGGTGGCGAGCCGGAGGTGTCGGACAGCCTGAGGGCGTTCGGCGAGGTCGTCAAGGCGTTCCGTAAACGGGCCGGCCTGACCCAGGAGACGTTCGCCCCCGAGGTCGGCTACTCGGTCCCCACCGTCGCCTCGATCGAACAGGGCCGACGCTTCCCACCCCGGGACTTCATCGAGCGGGCGGAGCGGATCCTGGACGCGTTCGGGGCCCTGCGCGGCGCGGCCCGCCACCTGTCCCGGCAGCCGGGGTTGGCGAGTTGGTTCCGCCAGTGGGCCCGCCTTGAGGCGGAGGCGGTGAGCCTGTACACCTACGAGTGCCGGCTGATCCCCGGCCTGTTGCAGACGGAGGCATACGCACGGACGCTGTTCGTGAACCAGCTGCCGCCCTTGGGCGACGGCCAGATCGAAGCCCAGTGGACGGCGCGAGCCGACCGCCAACGGCTGCTGCGAGAACGGGTGAACACGGCGTTCAGCTTCATCCTGGAGGAACACCTGTTCCTACGGCGGACGGGAGGCACGGACGTCATGCGGGAACTCCTCGACCACGTGCTGGAGATCGCGCAACTGCGGAACGTCGAGGTACAGGTGATGCCGCTGGTGCGGGAGTCCCATGCGGGGCTGGACGGCCCGATGCGGCTCCTGGAAACTCAGGAGAACAAGTGGTTCGGCTACTGTGAAGGGCAGGAGAGCGGACAGTTCATCGCTGACTCAAAGGTGGTCAGCATGCTCCAGATGCGGTATGCCAGGATGCGCTCACAGGCTCTTACACTCGAAGACTCCCTGAGCCTGTTGCAGCGGATGCGAGGAACCCTGTGAGCACGACCGATCTGGCCTGGTTCAAGAGCAGCTACAGCGGCGGCTCGGGCGACGACTGCGTCGAAGTGGCACTGGACTGGCACAAGTCCACCTACAGCAGCGGCAGTTCCGGTGACTGCGTCGAGGTCGCCTCCTGCCCCGGCACCATCCACATCCGCGACTCCAAGAACAAGCAGGGCCCCCAACTCGCCCTCCCCGCAGGCGCCTGGAAGAGCTTTCTCACCCACGCCACCCGGTGACGTTTTCTCAGCGAAATGATCTTCGCCAACCGGGTTGATCTGGGCCTGTCCGCCTGAGCGGGACACCGGGTGCCCTGACTGTGGACGGGCGTGAAGCCTCTGGTAAGAGAGTTCTCACCACAAGATCGTTTGTTGAACCAGAGGCTTCACGTTGGTCGCCGATGTTGCCACGCTCGATGCCCCACGCCCGATGGTGGACTATGTCGCCCGTCCCCTGGCCGCGCACCTCCGCCGCATCGTCACCCCGCGCGGTTCGCGGAAGCTGGGCTCGTTCCGGCAGGCCGTGTTTGTGCTGCGCTGGTTCCGCGAGCCGGATGCGTGCACTGCCTGGCCCGGGACGCCGGAATATCGCAGGCCACCGGCTACCGCTACCCCCACGAGGACATCGACGTCCTGGCCACACAGGCCCTCGATCCTACCGAGGAAATGTCAATCGGGGTCTACTCCGGCGGGAGTCTAGAGAGGACTTGGCTGCCTATTGCAGAACTCGCACCGTATGAATCGTTTGCCTGAAAATCCAGTGCGGCCGCAGTGACGGAGTAGCTGCCGCTCACTGCCGAGTAGCCGTATCCATCTACACCATTCGACTGTTCCCATTGTCGTTGTTCGTCAACGTGCCGTGTGGCTGCGCCGTTATCGGCATAGACGGAGACTGACACCAGCACGATTAATCCTGGGTCCCCGGCGGTGTATTGTGCTTCGATATTTGCGATGCAACCCCAGCCTTCCTCACACTCGTCCCAGGCGTCCGGGCGGGAAGTGGCTGTCAACGTCCAACCTTGGTGGGTAAACGACACTGGAAATAGTTCGGTGCCACTAGGTTGAGGTGCGGACTCAAATCCGCGAAACTTCGAAGTGAGCGTTTTCCAGTCAGGAATCCCGAAGAAGGTTAGGATACCCAACACCGAAGCTATGATTCCGATCGCTGCCGCAGCACGCTTCCCAACGTTCGAATCGTTCCCCATGCGCGACTCCTGCGACTAGGGCTGTCTGGCTAAATCCGCACACGCCCCATCGACGTGCCGGTGTCGCATTCTATCTCTAGCCTCGATCTTTTGTGACGGCCCGTCGGATTTCCTGGCGGGCCATTTCGGTCGTCCGGGTTGATCACGGGCAGACCTGCGGCCCGGCTGGTGCGTCGGGTTCCACGATGCCGGTCGAGGTGGTGCTGCCCGTAGGGGCAGGAACCTGCTGGTCAGCCGAGGTTCGGCAGGGTCGCTTGCCGTTGCACGGCTCTGGTGATCACGCGGTCCATGGCCAGCAGTGAACGCGTACCCGCCCCGGCCTAGGCCGGCGGAGCCCACTCCCCCTTGTCGATCGCCTGCTGAAGCCGCTCCGAGAAGTACGCGTGCGCGGCCCGCATCTCCTCTTCCCGGTTCGCCTTGTAAAACGGCGCGACATACCCCTCCGGCGGCTCAGCCCGCTCCTTCTTCTGCCACGCGACAAACTGCTCGTAGTGCTCCTTGGTCTGGCCGTGGCCGAACGTATGGCGCTTCCCCGCGATCTTGCGTTCGTTCGCGTCGAACCAGGTGACGGCGTCGAAGTCCTGCATGATTGGAAAGCGGGACTTGTACATGGCAGCCAGAGCGTCGGCACTCACTCCAAGCCAAACAGCGACAAGAGCATCGATCTCGACAAGTGCGGCCCGGCGAGCTCGTTCGGTTCGTAGGGGTGTATCCCGCTGCCATTCAGCCCCGACCTTATCCAGAGCTTGGAGGCCGGGCCAATTAAAGGCCCAAGGCTCACCGCCCAACCATTTCGGATCGTGCAACATATGCCAAAGGTCAGCGTAAGCGTTGGTAAGGCAGTTTAGGCGCAGTGCACGGAGCAGCAGGGCCGACTCAAGAGGATGCCCTCGCTGAGGGACGGGCATCCTACGGGCCGGGGCCTTCTTGAGATGTCCGACACCCGTGGTGCGCAGCAGATAGTCCACCGGAAGCGCTGTCCAGAAACCTGCGATCAGGGCTGTGGAACGATCATCCCCTACCCCGGCGCTGTGCACCAGATCCACGTGCGCTGCACCCGGTGAGATGAGAGCCACATACAAACTACGTTCGGTATCCGGTGCAATCATCTCCCGCCAAGCCACCCGATAAAAGTCCGTGTACGGCCGCCGCAGCAGGCCCACCAGGTGTGCTTCGATCTCCTCCTCCGTCACCTCTTCCGGTCCGATCACCCGGGCCTCGGCGACGGCCAGACGCGCCTTTGCCACCTCGCGTTTCGATGCCCTCAGCTGGTCCAGCGTCCGGCCGTCGTACCACTTGTCCTGCGCCGCGCTGTAGACGGACTTCGCCGCTACATACACATATTCGGACTCGGGCACGGCGTCGTCGGCAAGCGTCACCGGATCGAGGCCCAAGACTTCGCCGGCCCCCTGGCTCGGCTGCTTGAACATCGGGTTGGCCAGGCCGATTTGCGGGCCCTTGAGGATCACCTCGGACCAGTCGGCTGGCTTGCGTACGTCGCCCGACCTGCCGCGAACGTTGTAGTCGATGAGGCCAGCCGCCTTGGCGCCACTCTCGTGATAGCCGCTGCTGATCTGCGGCTCATAGTCGGCCAGCCGCAGATCGTAGTCGGCCAGCGCCTCGATCGCCTGCGCCTCGGCCGTGCTCACCGGCGACAGCAATCGGCCCTGTCGCACCGGCTGATCTTCGTCGCCCGTCAGGCGTTGCCACCGCTCCAGCGTGTCCTCGTCCACCCAGACGATCCGCTTCTGGTGCGGCCGTTCGTCCCAGCTGTCTCCGTAGCGGACGCCGGGGTCCGGAGCCGTGCCATCGTCCTGGGCGGACAGGCGCAGCGCTTCCACGGAGAAAAGCCACGACAGGTGGTCGAAGCCAATTTCCCTCGCCGGCCCGTAGATATGCACGCCGAAGTGGCTCGACCGACCGACCGGCGGTGGAAAGAAGCGGTTGCCGGCGTTCACGAAGTCGCCATGAATTCGGAGCCTCGTGTAGGCCGCCTCGCGTAGCCGTGCCTCCTTGTCGCCGCTGAAGTGAGAGTCCGGATGGATCAGTCCCACCGTCCCGGCCCGCGCGGTGTGTTCCCAAGTGCGGCACATGAAGGCCCGGTACAGATCCGGCTGGGTTCCCCTGAGGAGCGGATACATCTGGCCCAGACCGAGCATCGCGCCCAGTCCGCTGTGTGCGGCGAGTTCCGTCAGCAGGTAGTGACGAACGTTCCCAGCCTCCGTCAACTGGTCCCGTCTACTTGCCTTCTCGGCCTGTGTCGGCTTTTCCGTGAGCATGAACCACGGCTCGTACTCGGCCAGCAGTTGGTTCTCCTCCCACCTCGGCCGCACCCAGGGCGGATTCCCCACCTGGAGGTCGAAGCCGCCACCCGCCCCGCGAAAGACGTGCGCGAAGTGGAGTTCCCAGTGGAAGAAGCCGTGGCCGTCCTCGGTTCTTATGTCGCGTTCGTTCGTGCCGGCGATGTCCACGACCGTGTGGAGCCAGGGGAACCGTGTTCCGAGGCTGAACGCCCGGTCCATACCGAGGGTGCTTTCGAGGGTGCGCTCGTACGCCTCAAGGACCGGCAGGGCCTCGTCCACCGGGAGGTCGTCCAGGCCGGCCAGGAAGGAGCCGTCGGGGATATCCTCCGTGCCGAGGGTCGCCTCAAGGAAGTCCAGCCAGTCGGCGAAGTTGGTCAGCGGGATGATCGGGCGCCATTTGTCCTCGGCGATCCGGGCCTGTCGGCCGCCGCCGCCCCCGGCCAGCTTGACCCTGGTGCGCAGGCCGGCGGAGCCGTCCGCGTCGACGCCCAACTCGCCCTGTTCGCCGTTCGGATCGTCGAAGAGGCCGGCCGCCTGCCAGGCGAAATCCCCGGGCGCGGCCGGGGCGGCCGGGGCGGCGGCGGGTTCCGGGTTCGACAGCAGGGCCGGGAGGTCCGCTTCGCGGAGAACGCCGCGCCCCTCCTCGTACATCCGGCCCGTGCCGTCCAGCTCGTTCGTCTTGTCCAGCGGCCAGAACCACAGCGCGCACCACGCGTCCATGACGGTTTTCAGCCGCCAGTACGGGGTGCCGGCCACCGTCAGGTCGTCCAGAACGCGTTGCTTGTCCGTCGCCTCCGTGGAGGGTTCCAGCCAGTCCGCGCCCCAGACGTCGACGCGGCGGGAGATCTTCCGTTCGGACAGCTCCAGGCGCTTGGCGACCAGGCTCCACAGGAACTCGACCCGGCGCGCGACGCGTTGGACGCGCCACAGCTCCGTCTTCGCCGCCGTCTTCACCCACCGCTCGTAACGCTGCTGCCGCTTCGCCGCCGGCTCGTCGTTGTCCCGCTCCTCGAACGGTTTGGGGCCCTTCGGTGCCCGCTGGACGCCCCGGCGCCACTTGCCCAGCGCCTTCGCCTGCTCCTCCGCGAGCTTCTTCGCCTCGCTCTCGCCCGCGACCGCGCCCCAGCCGACGGCCGGGAGGAGGAAGTGGTGCACCGCGCCGTCCGGCAAGTCGCCGTCGCGGAAGGGGAGTTCGGTCGGCGGCGACGGGGACTTCCGGGTCAGCCATCCGCCGTGCGGCAGCGCGTCCGCCCCGTAGACCTTGCGGCCGGCGCCGACGAGGGAGTTGCCGCGTCGCAGGTGCAGGCCGAACCACGGGGCGCGCATGCCCGGGTGCATGGAGTTGAGCCAGAGGGAGACCTCCGCCAACTCCACGGCGGTGGCGTTGAGGTCGACGCCGTACGCGTTGTGCAGCGCGACATACGCCTTGACCTTCTGAAGCTCGATCTGGCGCCGCTCGGGGTCGACGCGGCGGCCCAACTCCGTCTCCCTGCGGCGCAGATACTCGGCCGCGACCTGGTCGATGGCCTCGTTGAGGAACGCGCCCGAGCCGAGAGCCGGTTCGCAGATCTTCCACTCCAGCAGTTCACGCGCCGCCGTGGTCGTTCCGTCCTGGTCGAGGCGGTGCCTGAGGGCCAGCTCGACGGTGACCTCGGTGAGGGACTTCGGGGTGTAGTACGAGGCGGAGGTCTGCCGGTCGCGGCCCGCCAGGCGGTACACGAACGAGCCCTTGGGGTGGACCACGCGCGTCGACCGGCCGGTCTCCTCGTCGGCGCGCTCGACGAACACCTCGTCGGGGTAGTCCCGTACGCGGGAGGCGGGGATCATCCAGCTGCCGCCGGCGGGGTCGCCGGCCTTGGCGACCTCGTACAGGTCCTCCTCGGCGATGAAGCCGGTGTAGGACATCAAGCCCTCGTAGACCGCGCCGAGTTGGTTGATGCCCAGCTGGGCGTACGAGATGAAGCCGCCGCGTTCGCGGCCCTTGCCCCTGGTGAGCATCAGGCGACGCAGCACCCGGTGCAGCGTCTCGTTGCGCAGCCGGGTGTCCAGGAACTCCGGGTGCTCCGCCGCCCCTTCGTCCTCACCGTCGTACGCCGGGTGCTCGATCCGGTCGGCGGAGATGAGACGGACGGCGTCCGTCTTGAACAGCTCCGAGCGCAGTGGCTCGAAGCGCAGGCCGATATCGGCGCTGCGGGCCGCCGCGCGGCGGGCGCGGTCGGCGTCGCGGACCCGTTCGGTGTATTCGGCCTGGGTCAGGGCGCCGGCGGCGAGCAGTTCGGCGGCCTCGCGTTCGGCTTCGCCGGCCGCCCGGTCCGCGGCCTCGGCGATCCGGTCCTCCGGCACGCTGCCGAACTCCCGGTGGCCCTGCTCGACCTTGCGGAAGAGCAGGTCGAGGGATTCGTACAGGTGGAAGCCCTGCCGGGACCGTTCGCCGGTCAGGTCCCTGACGACGAGGTCGCCGAGGCGCTGGAGGCCATAGCCGCGTGTGTACTCGGGCGAGTCGGCCGGCAGGATGCCGAGCGCCGGCTGGGCCTCGGCATACAGCAGGAACAGCACGCGGTAGAGGTAGCGGAGCGCCTGGCGGCTGAGTTCCTTGGCGAGGCGGGTCGGATCGTCGAGCTGCCGTGGGGCGACGCCCTGTTCGCGCAGCCGGGCCAGGACCTCGTTGGCGATCCACTCGACGGAGAGCCGCAGCCCCTCGCGCAGCTCGGTGGAGACGCCCACGGCGTGCTGCCCCGACTTCTCGACGAAGCCGGCGAGCGGGGCGGTGCCGCCCTCCTCCGGGGCCCGCAGCGAGTCGGCGCCGAACAGCGCGGCCACCGTGTCGAGTTCGCCGCCGCTGCGGTCGTCGCGACGGTTCAGCGCCGCGTCCAGGTCGGCGGCGAGGTAGCGGCCGTCGTGCCAGGCGAGGCGGTCGGCGAGGACGATGACGCCGCCGGCGAGGAGCAGCACATAGCGGGGTGGTTCCTCGCACTCGAAGAGGAAGTCGGCGAGCGCCTTCGCGTCGGTGAGCCGGCCGGCCCCCTCCAGGGCCACGGGGTGCAGGAGGCGACCAGCGCCATCGGGGTCGAGGGCGGCGTCCGGCTGGGCGGTCCAGCCGCAGCCGACGGCGATCAGGCCGCTTTCGGCGTGCAGGGCCTGGACGGTGTACTCGTGGCCGGCGCGGTGGACGGTGACGGGCTGCTCGTGGGCGGAGCCATAGCCGAGGGCCCGCAGGGTGGCGAGGTGCAGGGCGGTGAGCCGTCGGCCCCAGTCGGCGGGGACGGGCGCGTCGGGTTCGGCGAGTGCGGCAGCGTCCTGCGCGAAGTCGGCGCGGCCGGCGAAGTAGGGGCCGTGCAGCGCGCGCAGACCCTCGCGTGGGGTGCGGGCGCGCGGCGGGACGGAGGCCGGGGCGGCGCCGGCGCGCTTGGCTTCGGCGACGGCGTTGGGATGGGCGCGCCGTGCCTCGTCCTCGGCCTCGGCCCAGCGGGCGAGCAAGCCGTCCTTGGCCCTGAGGTCCTTCGGCAGCACCTCGGCGAGGTAGTGCGCCGAGAGGTAGTCGCCGTGGTTGACCAGCGAGTCATACGTCATGTCGGTTCTCCGCCGGGTCGTCAGGGTTGGCCGCCCCGCCGTCAGGGGCGGGGCTGTCCAGGACGGCCAGCACCCGCAGCAGGGGACGGCCCGTCGTCTTCAACTGGTCCAGAAGATGGGCCTGGTCCTTGGCGGTCTTCTCGATCTGCTGCCCTCGCCTGGCGTTCGCACCTGGCAGAGCGTCCTGGTGCCAACTGCTCAGGCGCGCGCGGTAGTCGGCGAGCGGGCCGCTGATCTGCGCCTCCCACCGGTCCTTGTGCTGCTCCAGGTGCTCGCGGGCGATGGTCACCGCCGTCGGCACCAGCGACTGGAGGTGGGCGAGGTCGCGCGGGCCACCGGTGTGGGCGAGGTCAGGGCCGACCCGCGCCGCGCGCAGGGCTTCCGTCAGTGGCACGACGGGGGCGCCGGGCTCCGTTCGTACGGCCATCCACTGGACGACGGTGGGCCGGCCCAACGCGTTGGAGTAGATGCCCTGCACGAGGAACGTGGGGTGGGTGACATGCGGGGAGGTGATGACGGGTGCCTCCTGCCGCCCGAACCGCACCAGAACCTTGTCGACCAGCCACTCGACCACGGGATGGATGTCGGTGAGGAAGGACACCCCGGGCCACAGGGTGTCCGAGCTGTCGCGGGCCTGGTCGAGTTTGCCCTGCGCGAGGTCCCGGTCGAAGGTGAGAAGCATGCGCTGCGCCACGCCCTGTTCCTTCAGATAGGAGGGCGGCAGCGCTTTCAGCCGCCGAAGCAGGTCGGGGGCCAGTTCCGGGGAGAGCGAGAGGTAGGCGCGCCCTTGCGCGTCCTCGCTCCGCGACAGGCCGATGAGGTCCTCGGCCCGCTCGTCGTAGACCTCGGCCAGCGCGGTGTCCACGAAGGCCGCCGTGTCCCCGTCGAACAGTGAGGGAAGCTCGGCGCGGGCCGGTGGTTCCTGCTCGGTGATGGTGTCGACCTGGCCGAAGAGGTCGGCGAGGTCGGTGTCGGCCGAGGCGGGCGCGCTCTCCAGGAAGCTTTCGACTCCGCCTCCCTCGACGAGTTCACGGATGAGGCGGCGTTCCTCCTCGTCGGCCCGGTAGTAGCCGGTCTCCGCCTCCGCCGTGCCGTTCAGCTTGTGGGCCTCCTCCTCGCGGGCGAGCAGCTTCTCGGCGACGGTGCGGTCGTCCTTGGCTCCGGGCAGGGCCGAGGTGAGGATCAGCGCGCGGAACTGCGGCTCGTGCCGCTGCCCGTACCGGTCGATGCGGCCGTTGCGCTGCTCGATGCGGATCAGGGACCACGGGATGTCGTAGTGGATGAGGTGATGGCACTGGCGGTGCAGGTTGACGCCCTCGGAGGCGACATCGCCGGTGAACAGCAGCCGCACCGGGTTGTCGGCGAGGCCGAACGCCTCCACGCACGCGCGTTGTTCCTCGTCGCTCAGGCCGCCGTGCATGACCCGAACGGCCTTGACCTTTCCGTCCTTGTCGGCCGGGAATCCGAGTCGGGCAGGAACCACTCTGGCCAACCAGGTGAGAGTGGGCACCCGTTCGGAGAAGACCACGGCGCGGACCCCGCTTCGCGGGCCGACCCCGATCTCCCGCAACTCCCCGACCAGCGCGTCCAGTTTGGCCGAGTCGCCGGGCGCGCTGCCGTCGCCCATGGCGGCCACGAGCTCGCGCAGCCGCTCCAGGGCCGCTTGCTCGGGGGCGATCGCGAGCCCCACGGTCTTTCCCTCGGCCTCGGCTTCGCGCGCCTTCCTGTCGAGTACGGCACGTCGGCGCCTGACCGTCTCGGCCAGGGCGACATGGGAGGACAGGAAGGTCTTGAGGACGTTGTAGGCGAACAGCGGGTCGGTGCTGACCGACGTCGGGTCGTGGCCGGCCGTGCCGAATCCGGTGTCGGCGGGCGCCTCCGGCAGCCAGTGTTCGGCCAGCTCGGCGAAGATCCGTTCCTCGGCTTCGGTGGCCGCGCAGTGCAGGGAACGTGTGGGCCCTCGGTCGGCCCATTCGTCGCCGATGTCGTTGCGGACCTCGGGGCTGACCTTGGTGCGGCGGATGAAGAGGTGCCCGAGGTCGTCGGCCGGGTCGTAGTGGTCGCGGTCCGCGATGGCCACCGGGTCGAGGAGGGCGATCAGGTCGGCGAAGGACCGTTTGTCACCGTTGTGCGGGGTGGCGCTGGCCAGCAGCAGGGCGTCCGTGCGTGGGGCGAGCGTCTCAGCGAGGGCGCGGCGTTGACTGCCCTGGTTGATCAGGTTGTGGGACTCGTCGATGACGACCGCGTCCCACTGGATGCGTTCCAGATGGTGCCGGTACTGGCCAATGTTCTTGAGCGTGTCGACGGAGATGATGGCGCGCTTGTAGTGCGTGAAGGGGTTGCGCCCTGCGGGGATCTCCCGCTGGATGCGCTGGATCCCCAGGGAGTCGAGCCGCACCAACGGGATCGAGAAACGGGTCCACAGCTCGTGCTGGAACTGTTCCAGGACGCTCTGCGGGGTGACGACAAGGATGCGTTCGCCCCGGCCGCGGCGGATCAGCTCGGCGAGGGTGAGACCGATCTCCAGCGTCTTGCCGAGGCCGACGACATCGGCGATCAGGATGCGCGGACGGAGATTGCCCATCGACAGGGCGAGTTCCGCGGGACGCTGTTGGTAGGCGAGCGGGTCGAGCAGGAAGCGGTCGGTCAGGGCCAGACCACGCTCGGACTGTGGGAGGGGCGTCTTGCGCAGGACCGCTTCGAGGAAGAGCCGGCCACGGCGGTAGTGCGAGGAGGTGTCGGGAATCAGGCGCGTCTGCTCTGGGTCGAGCAGTTCGACCGCGTCGATCCCGGTGAAGAAGACGGCCTCCTCGTCACGGACGAACTCCGAGACGCCGGTCGCCTCGATCCGGTCGCCGTCGTGGTCGGTTGGGACCGCCTGCCTGACCAACCACTCCTCGTCTCGCACCAGGACCAGCGCACCCGCCGGGTACCGGGTCTCCCCCTGCTGTGCCACCCGTCGTGTTCCCTTCTCGTCAGGCCGCGCACGCCTCGCACACCATGCGCGACAAGTGTTTCACGGGGGGGGTGGATGACGTCGGCCGCGACTTTGACGCCGACGAGGAGGGGAACCCGCCGGCCGACCGTCGCGCGTAGCTCAGAAGCGCGCCCCCCGCGCGTACTCGCTCCTCAGCCGCTCCGCGATCCGCATCGGGGTCGAGAACGGGACCGGAGTGCGGGCGACGTTCGTCCCGTGCGGCGTGGATGCCTCCCGCCCGTCGGCGGCGGGCTCCGGCGGCTCGTGGTGCGACTCGTCGGCCGACCGCTCGTCCCGCGACACGTCGTCATCCTCTCGCGCCGCCACGTCGACGAGGGTTGGCGTGTACGGGACCCCGTTCACCGGGGCCTTCGCGGGCGAGATCGGCGCCTCGGGCACAGCGAGGGCCGGAGTACGGTCCGTGAGCCGGCGCTTCGCCTGCACAGCGGTCAGCCCACGGTCGGTGATGACGCCGACGAGTTGACGGGTGACCTCGGGCAGCGCGGGTCGGGCGGCGGGATCGAGGGCAAGCATCTCGGTGATCAGCGGTCGGAGTTCGGGGGCGAGACCATCGAGGTCGGGTGGAGTGGCCGGGTCCTCGATCCGGAGCGCGATCGCCTGCCAACTGGGGCCGGAGTAGGGGTAGTGGCCCGTGGCGGCGTAGAGCAGGACGGCACCCAGCGCGTACACGTCGACCGGCCGGTCGAGGTAGTGCTCTCCGCGTGCCTGCTCCGGAGGCATGCACAGCACGGAGCCCACCACCATCCCCGTCGCGGTCAGCGTCGAACGCCGCTCGGCGAGCACCGCGAGCCCGAAGTCGATCAGCTTGGGGCCGTAGGGGGCGAGCAGGATGTTCTGCGGCTTGAGATCGCGGTGCAACAAACCCGCCTCGTGCACGGTGCCGAGCCCCTCGGCCAGCAGGGCGCCAAGGCTGGCCACCTCCTCGACCGGAAGCGGCCCCTGCTCCTGGACGAACGTCAACAGATCGGGGCCAGCCACGAACTCGACCGCCAGCCAGGGGTGTTCCGCCTGGGCGTCGGCCGCGACGAACGACGCGACAAACGGTCCGTACACCGTCTTGAGGCTGTCCACCTCCAGCAGGAACCGCGCCCGGCTGTCTTCGTCAAGGATCGACGCCCTGATCACCTTCACGGCGACCTGCTGTCCCGCTGCCGACTCCCCGAGGTACACCTGCCCCATGCCACCGGCGCCGATCCGGCACACCAGGGTGTAGCCGCCGACGGTCTTGGGGTCGTCGTCTCTGAGCGACTCCACGCGTGCGCCCCTCCCCTGATTGGTGATGACAAAGCGGCTCCCGGGCGAGCCACGGTGTGGGGAGGGCCAGGCTATCCGGGCCAGGGGGTCGCCCGTCAGCTTCCTCCCCTCCCCCCGTTCCCCGAAGGGGAGGCAGCCGACGGCGTCGTCACTCGTAGACGCGGACCCAGTCGACCTCGAAGACGGCGGGGCGGAGGCCGCCGTCGCCGGTGAAGTTGTCGAGTTGGATGTTGAGGTGCCCCGAGGGCATGTCCTGGATGTTCCCGCGGTCGTCGTTCGCGCCGTCCGACAGGTGGAACCACTCCTCACCGTCGACGTAGCCGACCAACGCGTCGGGGGTCCACTCGAAGGCGAAGTTGTGCCATTCCGTCATGTCCAACGGGCAGAGGTCGCGGCGTTCCTTCTCGTCCGTCGGGCTCCGCGGGTAGTGCAGGAAGGCGGTGAGGCACTCCGCTTCCGGGTCCGAGTACTCGACCCAGTCGTACTCCCCGTTCTCCAGCCGGTTGCCCTCGGTGGGCCAGATCAGGTGCAGCGGGTGGTAGAGGCCGCCGCTGGACCCGGTGTTCTCGGAACGTGACCGGATCTCCCACCGGCCGTACCGCTCGTCACGCTCCTGCCTGAGCCATCCGGTGTCGCCGTTGGCCTCGCCGACCATGGTGAGGATGCCGTCCCCGACGGTGCTGTTCTTGGCGCACCGACGGCCGTTGCCCGCGTGGCCCTCCCAGCAGCCGGCCGTGCCGCCGACCTCGCCCGTCGGCACCGCCCATTTGGTGGGGTCGACCGGGCCCTCGTAGTCGAACTCGTCGGAGATCGGGAGCGGGGTGCCCCAGTCGTGGCGGACGGCCGCCTGTGTCGCGTCGGAGTCCCGGCTGTCGTCGTCGTGGGTGACGCTCACCGAGTGGATCTCGACCTCGCCGTAGTTGTCCTCGTCGCACGGGGAGGAGTTGCCGCAGTTGGCCTGGGTGTAGGCGCCGGTCTTGAAGTAGTTGGTGGAGTCGGAGTGGTCGATGGTCGTCTCCAACTCGCCGTCGAAGTACACCTCGATCTCCCCGTCGCTCACCACATAGCGGAACTCGAAGAGCGTGCCGAGCTCGTAGTCGTCGGTGATCAGATGGTGGTTGCTGGTGTCGCCCTCGGTGATCCACAGCTCGGAGCCCTCAAGGCGCAGGACGGTGACATCGTCGTCGCCGCCGTGGATCTGGGCGGCGACCAGATGGGGTTTGTCCTCCGGCAGGTGGGTGAACGCCCCCTCGACCGTCATGGAGTGCGTGCCGTCGGTCGACGACCACTCGATCTCGTCACCGCCGCCGCTCTCCATCTCCCGCAGCTCGGAGCGCGGGTAGCTGGAGCCGCCGGTGGTGACGCCGTTGACGGGCGCGCGGAACCGGACGGCGTCTCCCGATTCGGTGACGGTGAAGAAGGGGTCGTGGGAGTAGCTGTCCAGCTCGGGCTGGAAGATCTCCGTCGGGTCCTCGTCGTCGCCGATGGGCAGCGTGACCTTCCAGCCGCTCAGGTCGAGCACCTCGGCCGGCAACTCGCCGCCGCCACCCCCGTCGTCATCCGCCGGGCCCGTCCAGACCTCGACCTCGGTGAGGCTGTTCCAGTCGCCCTCCTCGTCCACGTCGCTCTCGTAACCGTGGCCGAGGTAGCGGACCTTCGAGGTCTCCACCGGCTCGAAGGCGAAGGTCTCCAACCCCGTCGTCCGGCCGCTGCTCTCGCCCTCGTGGACGGTGACCCAGCCCGATCCGTCCCAGTGCTGGAGTTCGAAGACGTTCTGGCGGGTGGTGCCCTTGTGCACGGCGAGCTTGATATGGCTGACCGTCGCGGTGGTGCCGAGGTCCAGTTCCAGCCAGGCGCCGTCGCCCTCGCCCGACCAGCGGGTGTCGAGGTCGCCGTCCACCACGTTCGCCGGGACGTTCTCGTCACTGGTGCTGGCCGTCACCGCGTCGGCGCCCGGCGTCACCTGCTCGTCGGCCGCTCGCGCGGCCGACGGCACGAGCCCCGTCACCGCGACCGCCGCGACGGCGGCGATCGCCCATGATCGCCGCCCGCGCGTCCTCGGCGCGGAACGAGTGGAGCGAATCTGCCTCACAGGGTGTCCCCCCTATCCAAATATCCGAGTATCCGAGTTCGTTGTGCGGCCGGATGCTAGGCACCGCCGTCGGGGAGGGGTCCCGGGGAGCATCGCGAAGATGGCCTTCGGAGAGGGATCGGAGCGGAGACGAAGAGGGGACCGAGATGCGCAGGAACACCGCACTCGACGTTCGCCGGATCGCCTGGGAGGTGGCACTGGACGCCGTACGACCACACGGTGTGCAGGCCGCCATCGGTGAGGGAGCACGTCAACTCGTCCGGGAGACGGCGCAGTCGACGGCGACCGAGGTCACCCGGCAGCTGCTGGCGCGGGCCAGCGTCCAGGCGGACGAGGTGCGCGAGATCGCCGGCGCCCAGGGGAAGGCGGCGGGAACGGCGAGCGCCCACGCGGCGCTTGAGGACGTGCGGTCCGAGGGGAAGTCGGTGCTGCGGCTGGTGGGCGCGGAAAGCGGCGCGGCCATCGCCGAGGTGCGGTCGGACAGTCGCGCGCTGCTCGCCGAGCTGCGGGAGGGGAGCGGCTCGGCGCTGAAGGAGTTACAGGAGGGCACCAGCTCCGCGCTGGCCGAGGCGCGGGAACGGGCCACGGCCGCGGATGAGCGGGTGCGCGGCGCGGCGGACGCCGCGCTGACGGAAGTTCGGACCCGCACCGACACCGTGCTCAAGGAGGCCGGGCAGCGAACCGACGCCGCCCTGCGCGAGGTGCAGACCAGGGCGGACGCGGCGCTCGGCGAGATCAGGGAGCAGACCGGCCTGACGTTGCGCGAGCTGGAGGAGGCGCGGAACGAGGCCACCGCGGCGATCGAGGAGTTGACGCGGAGGAACGGGGCGACGGTGCAACGCCTGCTGGACGACGGCCGGGAGGCGTTGCGGGAGTTCGCCCGTGGGGAGGCCACCGACATCCTGGCCGAGTTCGCTCCCCCGGTCCTGGAGGTGGTGCTGCCCGAGGGCGAGCCGGTCCGCCTGGTGGGCCATCGGCATCAGGTGCTCCCGGATGTGCTCACCGCGCTGCACGCCCGCTGCCATGTCCTGCTGGTGGGCCCGGCCGGAACCGGCAAGTCGATGATGGCGAAGCAGGTGGCCGAGACACTGGGGCTGGAGTTCCAGGCGCTCTCGCTGGGCCCGACCACGCCGATGAGCAAGATCTTCGGCTACTACGACGCCCACGGCCACTACCACGACACCCCGTTCCGCCGCGCCTTCGAGCACGGCGGGCTGATGCTGCTCGACGAGTTGGACAGCGGCCATCCCGGGCTGCTGGCCGAGCTGAACCAGGCGCTGTCCATCGGGACCTGCGCGTTCGCCGACGGGATGGTCACCGCCCACCGGAACTTCTGTCTGGTCGCCACCGCCAACACCTATGGCACCGGCGGCGATCGACAGTATGTGGGCCGTCAGGCGCTGGACGCGGCCACCCTCGACCGCTTTCTGGTCATCGAGGTACCGGTGGACGAGGAGTTGGAGGAGAGGATCACGCTGGCGCACGCCCCTTCCCAGCCGGAGGACGCGCGGCAGGTCCTGGACGAGGTGCGGCGGCTGCGGGCGGTGGCGGCGGAGAAGCGGCTGCCGGTGATGTTCTCGCCGCGCGCCAGCATCGACGCGGCCAAGCTCCTCCAGGCCGGCGCCAGCGTGGAGCAGGCCATCCGGTGGCGGGTCGTGCGCGGCATGTCGGAGGCGCACCGGGACGCGCTGGGCGTGGGCCGGTGAACGGCGACGCCTGGCTGCCGGCGGGTCGGTCGGCGGCGCGGGAAGGGGGGTACGAGCTGCCGCCGATGTGGTCCTGGCAGGAGTTCCTGGACCGCGCCAGGGCACCCGACACCATCAGCTACGGCCGGGGCCGCCACAACACGGGCGAATGGCCGGGCGCCACCTGGGCGGAGGCGCTGCGGCTGGCCACCGACGGCTGGACGGTCCGGGTGCCCGAGGTGGAGATCGCGGTGGCCGCCCTGCGGGAACGTGTCCGCGACGAGGTGATGACCACCATGCTGGTCCCCACCTGGGATGTCACCGGCAGCGAGGTGGATGTGGGCGCCTATCTGTCCGGGGTGCCCGAGTGCATGGTGGACGCCACCCCGCAACGGGTCTCCACGCGCGGGCGGGTCGTCACCTTCCTGGTGCCGGCCGGCTTCGTCAACACCACGCCGCACGCCTCGGTGCGCCATCGCGGACTGGCCCTGACCGCGCTCTGCTCGGCGATCATCGCCGCCGGGCACAGCGCCGAGGTCTGGTCCGGGATGTGCGTCCATGTCGAGGGCGAGCGCTATGTCTCGGTCGCGCGGGTGATCTCGGCGGCCGAACCGTTCGACCTGGGCCGGCTGATCTTCGTCCTGGCCCACCCGGCGATGCTGCGCCGGCTCTGGCTCTCGGTATGGGACAGCGCCCCGCCGGAACATGCCGCGCGCATATGCGGGGATGCCTACGGACAGGGACCGTTCTCCTGCCGTCCCGACGACCTCCCGGACGGCATCGGGGATCCGTATGTGCTGCCCTACCTGGAGCCGACCGATCCCCAGTGGCGCACCTTCGAGTCCGCGATGGACTGGTGCGCGGGGGTCTTCCGCGAGCTGGGCCTCGTCAGGGACGGCGGCAGGGACGGCGCGGCCCGGTGACCGGCCCGCTCCACGCATATGAGCGTCCGGTAAAGACACTGGGTAATTCGCCGCGCACCGTGTGCCAGGGCCCGTAGATTCGGTCCCGCGCGGCGGCACGGCCGCGCGTTCTCGCTCAGGGCTGGGGGAATGGGTGCGACCGGGAGACGAGTTCGCAGGCCGTTATGTCCTCAAGGAGATCATCGGCACCGGCCGCAACGGGGATGTGTGGCTGGCCCACGACACCCTGGTGGACGAGGACATCGCGCTGAAGCCGGAGCGGACCGACGGCGCGCGCGCCACCACCCTGGGGCAACTGCTGGGCGAGTCCCGCGCCCTGGCCAAGTTCCGCGACCACCCGCATGTCGTCACCCTGTTCGACATCGTGTCCCAGGACGGCGACGGAGGAGCGGACGGGGACGGGACGTACTGGTTCATCATGGAGTACGTGCCCGGCGGCGGCCTGGACGGCCGGGCGAGGATGTCGCCCGGCCAGGCGGCCCGGGTGGGTGCCCAACTCGCCGACGCGCTCGCCGCGCTGCACGAGTCCGGCATCGTCCACTGTGACGTCAAGCCGGCCAATATCGGGCTCAGCCGACGCGGCGCCGCGAAGTTGCTGGACTTCGGCGCCGCCTACCGGTTCCGGGGCACCGAGACCGTCACGGTCAACGGCCCGTCCAGTTTCACGCCCGACTACGCCGCCCCCGAGCTGGTCAGGGGCAATATCCCCCGGCCCGCCGCCGACGTGTTCAGCCTGGCCGCCACCCTCCACGCGCTCGTCACCGGCTCGCCGCCGCGCGGCGGCGACACCGAGTCGGTCGAGGGGGACGAGTCGGCCAACGCGGGCGAGTCGGTCGAGGGGGACGACGACGCCGAGCTGCTGCGGTACTGGAAGGCGGAGCAGGGCATCATCTCGATGTCCCCCAAGGCCGTGGGGCCCCTGCACCCCGTGCTCACCAGGATGCTCCGACGCGATCCCGGGCAGCGCCCCGACGCCGCCGAGGCCAAGCGGCTGTTGGCGGACGTCGCCCGAGAAGAGGGGCGTCCCCCGACCGCCGAGCGCGTGGAACGCCCGCGCCGACGCTGGCCGTTACTCGCCGGAGTCCTCGGCATCGCGTTACTGGCCGTGGGCGTCGTCGCCCTCACCGACAGCGGTGACGACGCCACCGGCGCCGGCGGCGGGCCCACGGGCGTCCCGGCGGACGGCGAACCCGGCTCCCTGATCGGCGAGCCGGGGAGCGCCGATCTCTGCGCCCTGGTCGACCTCGACGCCCTCGACCGGCACGGCGGCGTCAAGGTGGACTGGGACTTCGGGAACTTCGACACCTGCGAGGTGATCGTCCGCCCGGACGAGGAGACCCGTTTCGACGTGTCGATCACCCTGCGCCCCGGCTCGTCGCCCGAGAGCTCGGAACTCACCCGGAGCCTCGGGGCGGTCGGCGTCATGGAGGGGCCGGCCCAGGACCGCGCGTGTACGTTGACGCTGTTACCACCCCATATGGAGAGCGACGGCATCGCGCTCGGAGTGCGCGTCAAGCTGGAGGACGGCGAAGTGGCCGGCGGCAACGCGGCGCTCTGCTCGATCGCCGACTCGGTCGCCAACGGCGTTGCCGGACATCTGAACCAGGGTCCTCTCCCCCGTCGCACCCCGCCCTTCCCCGACTCCTCACTGGTGTGGGCGGACGCCTGCGCGCTGCTCGACGCCGAAGCGCTTTCGGTCGTTCCCGGCCTGGACCCGGACGATCCCGAGGTCGGGGTGGAGAACTGGGACTGCGAGTGGTCCGGCGATATCGACCGGCTGGAGACCGAGATCTCCTTCCACCGGGACCAGCCCAAGTCGGCGTCGGCGGACCGGCGGCTACGGCTCAGCGGCTATGACGTGTTCGTCGTGCCCGAGCACGCCAGCGAGGGCACCTGCACGGCCTTCGTCGAGTACCGCAGGTACGGCGGCCAGGACGCCGAGACCTACGCCGAGATGGTGCGCCTGGACGTCGGGGGCCGGCGGCCCGTGGACGAGCTGTGCGCGATGGCCTCCGACCTCGCCGGATCGGCCGCCGCCCAACTCCCGCCGGCACCGACGGGTTGAGCCCCGGGAGGGGTCCCGAGCCGCCGCGGGACACTGGAATCGCGACCCCCGCCGCAGCCGAGCACGCGAAGGAGAGCGGTGATGAGCGTCCGTCGTCCCCCGAGCCTGGCCCGTCTCCCCTACGGCGAGAAGCCGCCCCCGCCTGGCACCCTCCAGGCCCGCTCGCTGACCGGCAGCGTCAGGGCCGTTCCCCAGGCCGGCAGCACCATCCGCTTCGGTCGCGGCGGAAAGCCCGACACGGATCTGAAGGTCGGCGGCGACGACACCTGCGTCAGCCGCCGGCACGGCGAACTGACCTACAGCGACCGGAGTTGGTGGCTGGGCAACACCGGACAGCGGCTGCTGCGCCTGCCGCGCGGCCAGCTCCTCCACACCAGCACCGAGCCCGTACCGCTCGCCCCCGGATACACCCCCGTCTTCGTCCGGGGCTCCGGCTACCGCGAGCACCTCATCGAGCTGTATGTCACGGACTGGGACGACCACGGCCCGAACGCCAAGGAGACCGCCGCCACCGTGCCACCGAAGCGGTGGCCGCTGGACGACGACGAACGGCTGGTCCTGATCGTCCTCGGCCAGAGCTATCTGCGCTACGAACTGGAGCCGCGCCCACTGGTGTACCGCCGGGCGGAGGCTCAACTCCAGGCGCTGCGCCCGGAGTACGGCTGGACCAAGCGCAAGATCGAGGAACGGGTCGGCGCGGTGCGCAGACGGCTGCACCAGAGCGGTCGCGTGCCCACCAAACTGATGCGCGACGAGGACGACGACGCGAGCGACGGCACCCTGATGCACAACCTGCTGCGGGAGTTGGTGGATTCCACCACCCTCGTACCACCCGACCTCGCCGAACTGGACCTCGCCCTGGAATGAGGCGCGGGTTACCTCTCCTTCTCCCCGGCGGGCAGCCTGACCTCGACCCGCCCGTCGACGATCCGGGTCTCGAACGTCGGCTGGGGAGCCGTCGCGGGCCCGGTGACGTTCCAGCCGTCGGTCAGCCGGAAGGTGCTGCCGTGCCACGGGCACCGCACACAGCCGTCGGCGATCTCGCCCTCGGCCAACGGTCCACCCATATGGCCGCACTGCTCGGCGAGCACCCGGAGCACGTCGGCCGTCTCCCGGAGCACCAGGACCGGGACGTCCCGCACGGTCGCGGTGACCGGGGCCCCGATCGGGAAGTCGTGCAGGGCGCCGAGCGGATGCCAGCCGGGCCCCAGCGCGGCGACGACCTGGTCGGAGTGGTTCGCGCCGGCGGCCTGCCGGTAGGCGAGATGCCCACCCAGGGCGCCCCCCACGCTGACGGTGACCAGCCCGGCGTAGCTCCACCCTCGCCCCACCATCCGCCGCCCGCGCAGCCGGGCGGACAGCGAGGCGGCATACATGGCGACGGCGGCGGTATTGCTCGCGGCATGCAGCAGACCGACGCGCATCTGCGGTTTGCGCAGCTCGGCCCAGTCGGCGAGACCGCTGAGCGCGGCCGGCGCGGCGGCGGCCAACCCCACGGCGATCAGCACATCCGGGGCGCGCCGACGCCCGGGCAGCAGGTCGAGAAGCGCGGCCGACAGCCAGGTGCCCATCGGGATCTGCACCATGGCGGGATGCGCGGGATGCCCCAGCCGGGTGCCGTGCAGGGCATCCCGCACCCCGGCGGGCATCGTGTGCACCGCGTCACGCAACGGCGGAATCAGCGGATCCGCACGCCGCGAACCCTCAACCCGATCCATCGCGGCCAGAACCGGCCCAGGCCCCCGCGAGCCGGCCATCAGCCCTCCGACAATCCCGCTGAACACCCGGGACCCCTTGAACAGTGCCCCCTGAAAAGAACCCTGGAAAGAACCCTGGAAAACGGCCATGCGGCCCGAGTTCCCCCTCGCACGGAAAGCAAACGAACCACCCGCGAGAACCGAAAAGGGGCACCACCCGGCAGCGCGGAGTACGATCCCCGCCCGCGCCGAACGTTCCGGCAGTGGGCCGTGGAGAATGTCGCCGCCTTCCGCCGAATCCGGAATCCGGAATCCGGAATCCGGCGACCTCAGCGGGGGAACAGGCCCGGATCTCCCGGGTGGTTGGAGCTGCGCTCGGTCAGCTCGATGAGCACCGTGCCCTCCTGGCCCAGCGGGTCGTACCAGACATCCACCTGCCCACCCCGAACGGGCGCGGATCCGACGGAAGTGACAAAGCGCTCGGTTGCCTGCCGTGGCCCGTACTTGCCCACATAGGTGACCGTGACATCGAACTGCGGATTCCCCATGACCCAGGTGTGGGTGAATTCGACCCGGTCGATGGTTCCCGGCATTCTGATGCCGTGTTCCTTGATCTCCGCCGCCTTGGTCTCGGGCCACCGACGGCGACTGTGCGAGGAGAGGAACCGCAGCAGGCCGGTCATCCAGATGCCGCCGAAGACCACCGGCAGCAACCATGGCGCGTGATAGGCGATCCAGGCTGGCGGGCCCCAGTCCGAGCTGCCGTCCCATTCGGAGACGAACTGCCCCACCGCCCTCGGCTCCGTCCACCGATCCGCCAGCCAGGCGAGGAGCAACCCCACGGCCACACCGCCGGACGCAACGGTGCTGCTCAGGGTCGCCCCCGCCTTGAACGTGGCAAACGCGCTGGTGGACTGCCACATGATGGCGAACCCGAGGAACGAGGCGGGAAAGAGCGCGCCGAAGAACAGCATGGGCTCGTTGGTGAGGCTGTCCGCCCCGTCCGCCCAACCGTCGATGTCATTGATCGCCATGAGTCGGAACGTTTCGAGAAACGACACCGAGGCATAACCGGCCAGCGCCCAGAGGGCCGTGGTCACGGGAATCAGCACCATCAGGGAAACCCGAGCCCGACGCCGGGCATTCACGTTCAGCACATCCACGGAATTCACAGCGCTTCCGACGTTTCCGGTGTTTCCGGCGTTCACGGCGTTCACGGCGTTCACGGCGTTCACCGCTCAGCCGATCCGCTGGAATATCCCCACCTCGGCGCGGTCGCGAGGGTTGATCTTTCCCCGGAACCGGGCGCCGACGGTGTAACTGGCGAACATCGGAGCGGCGATCACCTGCACCGTCGAAGCCTGGTACGGCTCACCGGCGCCGTCCACCCGCACACCGATCGTGTACTGGTGCTGCCCGCCCAGGGTGATCCCGGTGGGTGCGATCGAGGTGATCGTCACCTCCACATCGGTGCCGGTCTCCCACAGCAGCCGCAGCTTCTGCCCGCCGGCCTGCAGTTCCTGCTGCTGGCGCATCTGCTCGGCCTGCGGCAGGGCCAGGAAGTCGGCCGTCGCCTGGTCGCTGAGCGAAGCCGCCACGGCGGGGTCGTAATGCCCCTGGGCGCCCTGGACGATGTTCTGCTGTGTCGCCTGAAGCTGCTCCGGCGGGACCCCCTGCATCCGGGCGAACGTCTCAAAGGCCCGGTCCTGATGCGCCTTGATCTTCTTGTCCAGCCACTTCATGTGGGCCCTCCCTCGGTACAGGCGCTCGGAGTTGAGCACGCCGTGACCGTATGCGGCCGCCCACTCCTACCGATCCCAACTTTCCGACGGCGACCTCCCGTCGTCGCCGTCCCACCGCACCCACGTACGCTGTGACGCACGTCACAGGAACCCGCCAAGTTCCGAGGACAAGACGGGGGGTGAACCAAACGATGCACGCCCGCGTGCGGGCCGGCGATCCGGATGCGTTCAGGGAGTTGTTCCAGTCCTACGCGGGCCTGGTCTACGGCTATGCGGCGCGCGCGACAGGCGATCTGAGTCTGGCCGAGGATGTCGTGTCACTGTGCTTCCTGGAGGCATGGCGGCTGCGCGAACGGCTACGGGACGAGGGGGACACTCCCCGCCCATGGCTGATGGGCATAGCGGTCAACGTGCTGCGCAACACCTCCCGAGCCAAACGCCGCCACCAGCAGGCGATGGCCAGGCTCCCCCCACCCCCCGTGGCCCCCGACTTCTCCGACGAACTGGTCGGACGCCTCGCCGACGCGGAACAACTCGCCGCGGTCAAACGCGCGTTGGGCCGGCTGACCAAGGGCGAACGGCAGACGTTCATGCTGCATGTCTGGTCGGGGCTGAGCTATGTGGAGACCGCGCAGGCGCTCGGGATACGCGTCGGGACGGTGCGCTCCCGCCTGTCCAGGACCAGGACGCGACTGCGCCGGCTGGCGGCCGAGGAACTGGCGGGGAACAACCCGGAACCCGCCCGGCGCCGAGGACAACTACCGGATGACCGCCGGCTGTTGGCGGTCCGGTCGATCGAGGAGAGAACACGATGAAGCACCAGGACACCTCCGGAAGCGAGGAGCTGGCCCACCTGCTCCCGCCGCCCGGGAACCCGATGCTTCCTCCCGACCGTCAACGCGTCCTTGAGGAGCATCTGTTGAACGAGATGAACGAAACGCGTGCCCCCGAAACCCACCGCGCGCCGGCCCGGCCCCGCCGCAGGCTGGCCCTGATCGGCGTGCCCGTGGCGATGGCGGTGGCCGCCGGCGCCGTGGTCATCGGCCTGCGGGGCGGAGAGGAGGAACCGACGGCGGAGGCCACCGAGTTGGAGCAGACCATCAGCCAGATCGTGCTGGCCGCCAACGCGGCCGAGCTCCAGGCCCCCGAACCCGGCCAGTTCATCTACACCCATTCCCAGATCCAGTACGTCGAGGCCCAGCTGGACCTGGAAGCGAACGAGACAACGGTGGAGCTGTCGCCACCGCGCTCCCGCGAGGTCTGGCTCTCGCTGGACGGGCAACAGGGCTGGCTGATCGAGCCGGACGCGCCGGGCATGGAGGACGAGCCGGAGGGCACCGAGCTCAACGACGCGCTCGGCGACAGCCTGGACGACCCCTCCTACGACTTCCTGAGCACCCTGCCGACCGACCCCGCCGCACTGCTGGAGTTGATCTACGAGGACGGCTCGGGCGAGGGCGACTCCGCCGAGGAACGGGCGTTCAGCACCATCGGCGTCCTGCTGCGCGAGAACCTGCTCCCGCCGGGCCTGAGCGCCGCGCTGTACGAGGCGGCCGGCCAGATCCCGGGAGTGATGGTGGTCGACGACGCCACCGACGCGACGGGCAACGACGGCATCGCCGTGGCCCTGGAGAGCGAGACCTACGCCGAGCGCATCGAGTGGGTCTTCGACCAGGAGACCTACGCCTACCTCGGCGAACGCATCGTTGCCCTGGAGGGCAACGACTTCGAACCCGGCACCCTTCTCGGCTGGACCGGAATCGTCGAACAGACCGTCGTCGACGGACTCCGCCAACGCCCCACCGACCCCACACCCGAAACCGCCTGACCACCCCCACGGTCGAGTGGAGCGGCGGCACCCCGGGGGGCGCGCCCCCGCCCACTCGACCAGCCCCCGGAGCCCCGCCGGCCCTCCCCCGACGGGGCCTCCGGGGCCCCACCGGCCCGCCCGGGGGCCGGCCCGTGGCCGGGGACCTTACGGCTCCACGTCCTCAAGAAGGCGGAACGGGGCGCGATGCGGGATCGTGAGCCGGGAGTCGTCCCGCTGCGCACGCGCTCCGCGTCCCAGCTCCCGCGGTTCGTCCGGAGCGACAGGATCGCCCTCCTCCAATCTGTCGAGGCAGGGCAGGGTGGAGAGGGCATGGTGGTCCCGCAGCAGTTCCGCCAGAACGGGGTCCGTGCCGGTTCGGACAAGGGATGTCTCCGGGGTCAGCGGCAGCCAACCTGAGGGCGCTCCACCAGCGAAGAGCAGTCGAACCCCTCGGCGATACGGAGCCGCGTCATGGCCTCGCCGGTCTGCACCCGGTCACTGCCGCTACTCACAGAGAGTCAAAATCTCTACCGTTACTGTCACCAGTTGACTACTCTCCCTCAACTGACGGCCTCAATGGGGAGTTGAGTCCCGTCGTCTCCGTGTAGCCCATCACCCGGAGCTTCGCTCGCCCACGAGCAGGGTGTTTGATATGATTAGTAGCGATCTGTACCTGGACTACGACATGATCCGCGCCACCCGGGACAACATCAGACAAGTTGCAGATCTGATGGAACGGCCATGCCAGGCCGTGGCCGAGGCTGACGGCGCGGCCATGGGCGTTACTCGCCTCGTCAGCCGGATGGACGACTTCGGAGACGAGTGGGAGTACGGCATCTCGCAGCTCGGCGAATTCGCCGAAGAGGCCGCAGCCGCCCTGGACGAGGTGATTCGCGCCTTCCAGGGGATCGACGAGGAGCTGGCTTCCTCCCTCGGATCCAGCGAACCGGGCAGCAGCCCGCACGAGGTGGTCGCCGTATGAGTTGGTCCTTACCCGCGGCGCCTTCGCCCGAGCAGGAGGCGGACTATCCGGCTCTGGGCTTCGTGCCCTGTCCTGGCGATGAGCCCACCGCCACCGGGATCGCCCAGGACGTACGACAGACCGCAACCACCTTGGGCGACATCGTTTTCCTGCTCAGCGGAACGGCCGGTCCGGGGCAATGGCGCGGGCGGTCCGCTGAGGCGTTTCGGGAAAGCTTCGACGAAGACTTCCGGCCCAAGGTCGAGGCAGCGCGCGACTCCTTCGCCATCGCCGCCTCAGCCCTGGAGGACTGGTCACGCTATATGCCGAGCGCACAGAACCGTGCCAGAAACCTGGAAACCGAAGCACGGGAGGCGCAAACCGCCCTGGACGCTCTGCCATCCCCCACACCGGTGAACCCGTTCGAGGAGATGCCGGAGGAGGAGCGCGAGCAGGCCATAAACCGATTCCGCCAGCAGGAGGCCGACCAACAGACCGCCCAGCAGCGGCTGGAGGACATCCGCAGCCGAGCACTCGCACTGGCCATGGACTACACCGAATACGGCGAGTCGATCGCGGAACGCCTCAACAACGCCGGCGATATCGCACCCAACAAACCAGGCTGGCTCTCGCGCATCGGCGACGCCATCGGCGACGTCATCAACGCCGTCACCGACCTCGCCCAGGAAGTCCTGGAGAACTTCGCCCAGTGGTTCCGGGAGAACGCCGCGAAGATAGCGGTCATCGGGGACATTCTGCTGACCATCGCCGATGTGTACTCCACCGTGGGCAACGTGCTGCGGAGCGTCGCCAGGTTCATCCCGATCCCACAGGTCAGGGGCGTCGTTCTGGCCGTCGCCAGAGGCTTCAAGATCTCCGGATGGACCATGCAACTGGCCGGTCTCGGAGCCTACGGCGTGGCGGACTGGGGCGGTGCCGACGTCCAGTACCCCTGGGAGGACATCGACTGGCCCTGGCTGGACATGCCGTGGGAGGGCGAGATCGAGACTCTGGAGGTCGACATGGACCAGTTCATCGTCCAGGGTGCTCCTCTTGAGACCAGCGCCGCCGACGCGGAGGCGATCCCGTTCGTTCCAGGCGCTTCCGCCCGCCAGGTGCTGTCCGAGAGAGTTGCCGACCGGAACCATGTCGAGGCGCTGGGGCTGGCCACCCTGCCGACTCCCAGCCCTGTCGCGATACCGGAAGTTCCTCTCTATCTGGGCTTCGACCGCGCTTGGCATGGCCAGGAGGCGGCGTAGTGCAGGCCCTTTTCGAGGTTTCGGAAGCCTTCACGGGCATGCCCGCAGGAATGACCGCCGAGGGGACCGCTGACTACCTGCGGCGTGAGTTCGACGCCCGCGGCGCCGGGGGGCATCCGGTCGACGACGAGTTGGTACGTCCGTTCCACGCGCTTTCCGGTCTCCTACGCGCCACCGGCACGCTCTTCACGGGCAGCGCGCTGCGCGTGATCAGTGGGGAGCGTTCCACGGCCACGCTGGTCGTCACCGCCCACAGGTTCGCCTACGGAGAGAGCACCCGGGTCGCTGCCGAGGGGGCCATGCATTCCCTCGTGGCGGCCAAGGGCAAGGGGTGGAGCGGAGGTGTCTACGACCTGCCGTGCGGTCCCGCTGCCGTCGTCACCGGTGGGCATTCCTACGACGTGCCCTGGCAGGACAACTCCAGAGAGCCGTTCGTGATGCGCGTCGCCGAACTCCAAGCGTACGTCCCCGTACCCACATCGCCTTCGCTGACCGATCAGTACCTCCTGACGGTCTCCTTCAGCACACCCCAACCAGCGCACTGGGAGGCGTACATGCCATCCGTCGTGCGACTGCTTCGCAGCATCGCGTTTGTCGCCGGCCCGGTGGTGGACGGCAAGGCACATCCGACGCGACGTCCGGAGCCGCAGCCGGCCGACTGATGAACGTCATGACCTGATCAGCGGCCTGCGGTACGGCCGCGTGTCCTACGGAGGATGCCCAGATGCCAGTCAGCAAGTCAGCCATCGTGGAACAGGGCACACGACGAGCTGCCGAGGCGCACCCAGCCGAACGTCCCTGGGTCACGTTCCAGACCACCTCCGGGGAGTTGGGCGAGTCGCTCTCCTGGGCAACGATCTTCGTCTGGGCGCTGTCCCTCTACGAGACGCTCGTCGAACGCTTCTACACCGTCGTCCTCACCGACCACCACGTTCTCTTCATCCGCACTGGCCGCGTCTTCCACCGTGTGAAACGCGTCAAACACACCATCCCCCGCGCCCAGTTCCTCAGCACCTTCAGCGACCTGAAGTGGGATGGCCACGGCGACGCCGAGTTCCGCTACCAACTTCCCGGAAAACGCCGCGCGAGCAAGATGCGCGTCATCTCTCTCTGGCAGCAGGAACTCCACTACTTCCTCAACACCGTTGGACAACAGCACCCCCAACTCTCCTACCAGCAACCGCCGTATCCGCACCAGCCCCACCCGCAACAGCGGCAGTCGCCACCATCGGCCGGTTGAGAGCGGGGTACTGGGGGCCGGCCCCCGGGCGCTCGCCCCGCCCCGTCCCGCCGACCATGGTTCGAATACTGCGCCCGGCACATCGGCGCCTTCCGCATCAGCTGAGAAGGCGTCCCCCAGAGGAGCGCAGTCCGTCGAAGGTGCTGCTCGAACGCGACTTCGATCAGGCGAGGCCGGTTCTGCAGGCTCTGCGCAACAAAGGACGCGGAATCTCGTCGCACGGGTAGCCGCACGATCCGTGGAGAGCCGAGTGCCCGCGCGATGAACTGACGCGTCAGGCTGGGGCATAAGCCAGCTCGCGGCATCAAGGGGCTCGGCCACGCCGGCGTCAACGCCCCTCTCTGCCCGCAGGGACACCGAGTCCCCTCCCGCCACCGTGAGCCGAGCGCCGGAAGCGGACAGCAACGGGGACCCGCCGCCGTCAACTTCCCGATCCGGCGGCGCCGTGCGCACCCCACTTTCGCGGAGAACCATGAGAATCACTCCGCGAATCGTCCTGAGGTCACAGGGCTGAGCTTTGCACCGCCTCGAACAGTGCTTCGCTCCTGAACTCCAGTTCTACACGTCAAATCGCCACGGGTCGACACGAAAACGGCAAACGCAGTCGCATGAGATGCCATTGCGCACGTGGCGAGAAACATTCACCTCCACGCGGAAAATTCTCGCTTGGCGAGAAAGTGCGGCTTTTTCTCCGAACAGCGAAACCCCCTCACCGAATCTGATTTATGGTGCTGTTCGCCAACATGGCCACCATTCCCCAGGGAGCGTTGTGCGCGCGATCGTCATGAAAGAGTTCGGTGGGCCCGAGGTCCTGCGGATCGAGGAGGTCCCGGATCTGGAACCGCGCCCGGCGCACCAGTTGGTGAGGGTGGTCCGGGCCGGCGTCAACTACGCCGATGTGCACGCCAGGACGGACAGCTACCTCGCCCCCGTCACGCTCCCCTACACCCCCGGCAACGAGGTCCTCGGCACCACCACCGACGGCCGGCGTCTCATCGGGCTCACCCAGGGCGGCGGCTACGCCGAACAGGCACACCTCCACCGCCGCGCATCCTGGGAGGTCCCCGACGATATCGACGACGACCAGGCCATCGCCCTGGCCCTCCAGGGCCAGTCGGCTTGGCACCTCCTCTTCACCGCCGCCCAACTCCAACCCGACCAGACCGTGTTGATCCCCGCCGCCGGCAGCGGCCTCGGCTCCATCGCCGTCCAACTCGCCAAACGAGCCGGCGCCCGCGTCATCGCCCTCGCCAGCACCGAACTGAGGCGACGCCTCGCCCGCGAACTCGGCGCCGACGCCATCATCGACTCCACCGCGGACGACCTCGCCGAACGCATCGTCGAAGCCGCCGGCGGCCCCATCCACACCGCCCTGGAAATGACCGGCGGAACGGTCCTCCGAGAGACCATCGCAGCCCTGGCACCCCGCGGCCGACTCGTCCTCTACGGCTACGCCTCAGGCCAGACCACCGACCTCCCCACCCGCGCCCTGATGGAAAAATCCATCAACGTCAACACCTTCTGGCTCCCCCACCTCTACGCCGACCGCACCGCCCTCCCCACCAGCATCAACGCCCTCTTCGAAGCCGTGCGGGACGGCAGCCTCACCCCCATCACCGGCGCCATCCACCCCCTCACCGACGCCGCCGAAGCACACACCACCCTCGCCACCCGCACCCACCTCGGCAAACTCTCCCTCGACGCCGCCCACTGAGACCATGCGCAACCGGCCACGCCGAGCGGGTGCACCGGGTGCCGGCCCGGCCATGCTCCACACCCTGGCCTGTCTACCGGACCCCATCCGGCAGCGCGTCCTCGCCGCTGCGCCGACCGGTGACAGGCCCCACCCGTCCGAGCCGGCGAGTTGACGATGCGAGCGGGCCCGGGAGAACCGTCGCTGGACTTCGGCGGCCTGAAGGACAACCGGGCCTTGGACACCGACGACGTCATCGCCCGACTCCTCAACGGACCGGGCAGCACCTGAACTTAGCCGCCGATGTCAGAGGCCACGGATAGCCTGAACCTCGGCCGCAGGCACCCACGACAAGGCTGAGCCATGCCCAACCCACCCCGGCATCCGCACGCACCACAAGGCAAAGAAACGGCAAACCCCTCCTAACACCCCAGGTCAGCAAGTGTCCTCCCCGCGCGAGCGGGGGTGTTCCGTAGCCGATTTGACAGTCAAATCGGGGCGCCGACGTCCTCCTCGCGCGTGCGTGGATGCTCCTGTTTTTGTGTGTCTCGTCCGGGAGAGGCGTCATGTCGATCTCCGCTCCCAGCTCAACATCGGTCCTGGGGAATCGCGGGACCGTGCGGTGGCCACTGGACCGGATGCTGGTGCGGAAAGAAGACGTGTCGTGGCAACGGCGATATCCGTGCCGGGGAAGCGCGTGACAGGTAACGACGACGGCCTCACCACGCTCCGGGCCGCCATGGAGTTGTTCGAGCGTCTGTGTGCGCGGTTGCCGGAGCGCGAGGCACGCCGTGACAGCCTGGTCGCCGACGTGCCACGCGGACCCGCTCAGTGCGGACGAGAAACGCGAGCGGGTGGCCCGCAGGGCGCGCGGGGAGAAGAACCCGCCATTGCCAGGGCGGGGGCGGCGCGCGGCCATCGCGCGGGGCATCGGGCAGACCGAGCGCAACGTGCGCAACCTGTTCGAGGCCGAGCTGTGCATCTCCCGAGCCGCCTTCTATCGGATGCGGGTGCGCGGCCTCGTGCCGAAAGCGCTCACGCTTCCGAACGGCCGGCTCCGCTTCCGTCGCACCGACCTCGGTCGTTGGCTCACCGCACAAGAGGAAGGGATCAGTTGCTGACCTACGACGTCCGCGTCTACGCCCATCGAGACGCGACGCGAACGCCCAGAGCCGTATCGCGTCCACTGGCTCGTCGGACAGCGCAAGTTCCCCAAGAGCTACCGGCTGAAGCCCCAGGCCGACGGCGTCGGTCCGAGCTGACGGCAGCGATCCGTCGCGGCGAGCAGTTCGACACCGAGACCGGGCTGCCGGTCTCCGAACTGCGGGCACCGAGAGGCTTGGTCACCTGGTATGACCACCACCCACACCTTTGTCGACCGCAAAGGGGAGACGATCCCCCGCCAAGTCCCGGCGCAACGTGGCCGATGCCCTGGCCACGATCATCCCCGCCCTGACGGAGGACGGACCCGGCAGGCCGACGACCGTCTCCTTTGACGCCCCCTTTACCGCAGCGCCTACAACAAGAACGCCTGGAGCCAGGACACACCAGAGGAGCACGTCAGAGCCCTGGAGTGGGCGAGGAAGAACTCCCTCCCGGGCCCCCGACCTTGAGGATGCCGCGGTACTCCGAAGAGCACTGGACGCGCTCGGCAAGCGCTTGGGCGGAAAGCCAGTGCCACCTCCCCGCCGCGGGCCGGGGCCGACTCACCCCGCGCGGTGGAGTGGTCCGCGCGGGGCGAAGCTGGACCGACGGCGGACAGGCCCACGAAGTACGCGGACTCAGGGCGCGGGCCCCGGAGGACACCCGCCCCGTGCCCGTCCCGCCCGTCCTCGTCCGGATGCCGCGCATCACATCCACCACCACGGAACCACACAAGACGGACGGCTCTTCCGCACCAGCCGGGACAGCGCCCTCCAGGAGAAGCGAAAAGACCCTCCGACCAGCGATGCTCGCTGGTCGGAGGGTCTTTCCTGAGCTGTGGCGGCGCCAGGATTCGAACCTGGGAAGGCTGAGCCGGCAGATTTACAGTCTGCTCCCTTTGGCCGCTCGGGCACACCGCCTTGCTGCGGGTAAACCATACCCGATGCGTGGGGGTGGTTCGCCACTCGGTTCGGCCGGGTCGAACGCGGGGGGTGGTGGCTAGGCTGTCGGCGACTGAGCCCGATCCGGATGTGTGAGGAGCCAATACCACCATGGCCGACTCCAGTTTCGACATTGTCTCCAAGGTCGATCGGCAGGAGGTCGACAACGCCCTCAACCAGGCCGCCAAGGAGATCTCGCAACGCTACGACTTCCGCGGGGTGGGAGCCTCCATCGGCTGGTCGGGCGAGCTGATCGAGATCCGGGCCAACGCCGAGGAGCGGACGAAGGCCGTTCTGGACATCTTCCAGTCCAAGCTGATCAAGCGTGGCATCTCCCTGAAGGCCCTGGACGCCGGTGAGCCCCAGGCGTCGGGGAAGGAGTACCGGCTGGTGTCCAGCGTCAAGGAGGGCATCTCCACCGAGGACGCCAAGAAGGTCGCCAAGCTGATCAGGGACGAGGGCCCGAAGGGCGTCAAGGCGCAGGTGCAGGGGGACGAGCTGCGGGTCAGCTCGAAGAGCCGGGACGCGCTGCAGGAGGTGCAACGCCTGGTGAAGGAGGCGGACTTCGACTTCGCGGTGCAGTTCGTGAACTATCGCTAGAGCTGTTGCGGGCACCAGCGCCGGTGGCGGTGTCGGAACATCGCTGGGCGTGGCCCACTGACAGCGGGTGCCGCGTGGGGTAGGAGGTAGGCGTGTCCATGATTCGTCCGCTCCGCGCGGCCTTCGATCTGGCCTGGCGGCAGCGTCCCACGGAGGTCGTCGACGACGGGAGCACGGTGGCGACGGACGCCGTGGTGGACTGTGCGGTCTATCGGGACGGGGTGCGTCGCCCGAACAGCGGGGATCCGGCGTCCGCGATCCGGCAGGCCAGGAGGCGCGGGCGCGGCACCTTCGTCTGGATCGGGCTCCATGAGCCCACCGAGGACGAACTCGCCGGTGTGGCCTCGCAGTTCGGGCTGCACCCGCTGGCCGTCGAGGACGCGGTGCACGCCCATCAGCGGCCGAAGCTCGAACAGTACGACGAGACGCTTTTCATGGTGCTCAAGACGGTTCGCTATGTGGGCCACAGCGAGCTGACCGCCACCAGCGAAGTGGTGGAGAGCAGCGAGATCATGGTCTTTGTCGGCGCGGACTTCGTGATCACGGTCCGCCATGGGAGCCATGGCTCGCTGGCCGCGCTGCGGCGCCGGCTGGAGGGAACGCCCGAGCAGTTGGCGAAGGGGCCGTCGGCGGTGTTGCACGCGATCGCCGACCAGGTGGTGGACCACTATCTGGATGTGACGGCGGCGGTGCGGGACGATATCGACGAGATCGAGGCGGCGGTGTTCGCCGACACCAGGGGCAGCGCCACCGAGGTCGAGCGGATCTACCAGCTGAAGCGGGAGGTTCTGGAGCTGAAAAGGTCGGTCGGTCCGCTGGACCGTCCGCTGCAGCGGCTCTCCGAGGCGCCGCTGGCGGTGATCGACCCGGACATTCGCAGCTACTTCCGCGATGTCGCGGACCACCTCACCCGGGTCTCCGACCAGGTCACCGCCTATGACTCGTTGATCGACTCGATTCTGCAGGCCAATCTGGCGCAGGTGCAGGCGACGCAGAACGAGGACATGCGCAAGATCACGGCATGGGCGGCGATCATCGCGGTGCCCACGATGGTGTGCGGCGTCTACGGCATGAACTTCGACCATATGCCGGAGCTGCACTGGCGGTTCGGCTATCCGCTGGTGCTCGGGGTCATCGCGACGGCGAGCCTTCTGATCCATCGGGGCTTCCGAAGAAACGGCTGGCTCTGACCGGGTATTCGCTTTAGCGAAGGTGTGGTTGGGGGGCAGAACCGCCCCCGTCGGCTGGACGGCGTCGTCCGGGCCCGTCCCGGCGCCGCACGCGTCACGGGAGGGGCGCGGGGCGATGACGGACGGGTGACGAACCGGGCGGGCTCCCCGTTCGGCCCCCCGGTGCGTCCGTTCGCGCCACCGGGACCGCCGGGAGGTGGCGTTACGCCGTGTGAGTTCGCCCACTTCTCCCGCGCCCGTCGGAGGCGGGCGGGGCGACCTCGCTCTCGGCCGGCCCGGTCACCGGGAAGGCCCGTGCGAAAACCGGACGTGACCGTTACGGATCAACAGCAGCGCCGACCGCTTCTATTACTTAGCCTTGCGGACATGAACGATGCGATCCTCCAGGCGGTCGAAGACTTCGTCTCCACCCCGTGGGTGTATTTGGCGCTGTATGCCATCGCCATGCTCGACGGATTCTTCCCCGTGGTGCCCAGCGAGACGCTGGTGATCACCCTGGCGGTATTCGCAGCTGCGAATGGTGAGCCCAATGTGGTGCTGATCGTGGTGGTGGCGGCGATCGGCGCGTTCTCGGGCGACCATATCTCCTACTACATAGGCAGAAAGTCCGGTTCCCGGATCTACGCCAAGCTCAAGCCGGGCACCCGTACCCGCAAGGCCTATGACGCCGTGGCCCGGATGTTGGAGAAGCGCGGCGGTCTGGTGCTGGTGGTCGCCCGTTACATCCCGGGCGGGCGCACGGCCGCCACGTTGACCACGGGCGCGACGGGCTATCCGCTCCGCTCGTTCAGTTTCTACGACACCATCGCGGCCGTTTCCTGGGCCGTCTACTCGACGGCGATCGGCTATATCGGCGGCCACGCGTTCGAGGAGGAGCCGTTGCGCGGCGTGATGTTGGGCCTCGGCCTGGCGCTCGGCATCACCCTGCTGCACGAGGGCATCCGCTATGCGCGCGAGCGCTATGTCAGCGCCAGGCGCGCGGGCGGGGTGGCGGGCGAGGAGCCCGACGAGGACGCGGCGGCCGGCGAGCGCGCGCAGGAGAAGGCCAAGCGGCGGTAGCCGGCACGGCGAGTGGTGGTCGACGGCCCGGGCGGGAGTGCCCGGGCCGTCGTCGTTCATGGGCGCTTCCGCCCCCGGCGGTCGGGTGGGAACGGTCCCCCCGGCGGTCGGGTGGGAACGGTCCCGCCGGCGGTCAGGCGGGGACGATCTCGCGGCCGAGCGGCATCAGGGAGACCGGCACCAGCTTGAAGTGGGCGATGCCGAAGGGGATCCCGATCACGGTCACGCAGAAGGCGAGACCGGCCAGGATATGGCCCAGGGTGATCCAGATTCCGGCAAAGATCAGCCAGATCACATTGCCGAGCCCGGAGACCAGCCCCGCGTCGTGCCGGTCCGTCACCCGGTACCCGAAGGGCCAGAGCGCATATCTGGCGATACGGAAGCAGGCCACCCCAAAGGGGATGGTGATCACAAGCGCAAAGCAGACGAGTCCGGCAATGGCATAGCCCAGGGCCATCCAGAAACCGGAAAAGACAAGCCAGAGAATGTTCAGAAGGGTTCGCACGCACACAGCATGGCGTCAACGCCCGCCGCCCGCCATCCTCTCCAGGCGGGCAATGCGCTCGGCCATCGGCGGATGGGTGGCAAACATCCTGGCCAGGCCCTCGCCACGGCGAAACGGATTGGCGATCATCATATGGCTGGCCGTCTCCAACTGCGGCTCGGGGCGCAGCGGCAGCCGCTGGGTGCCGGCCTCCAGCTTGCGCAGCGCGCTGGCCAGGGCCAACGGATCCCCGGTGAGCTGGGCGCCGGCGGCGTCCGCCTCGTACTCGCGGGAGCGGCTGACGGCGAGCTGGATCAGCGAGGCCGCGATCGGACCGAGCACCAGCACCAGGAGCATCCCCACCAGCCCGGGACCGTCGTCGTCATCCCGCCCGAGCGGGAGGAACCAGGCGAAGTTCACCAGGAACATGATCACGGAGGCCATGGCTCCGGCCACCGAGGAGATCAGAATGTCGCGGTTGTAGACATGGCTCAGCTCATGTCCGATCACGCCGCGCAACTCCCGCTCGTCGAGCAGCCGCAGGATGCCCTCCGTGCAGCAGACGGCGGCATTGCGCGGATTGCGGCCGGTGGCGAAGGCGTTGGGGGCCTCCGTGGGCGAGATATAGAGCCGGGGCATGGGCTGCCGCGCCTGCCCGGCCAGCTCGCGCACCATCCGGTAGAGCGCGGGGGCCTCGAACTCCCCCACCGGGCGCGCCCGCATGGAACGCAGGGCGAGCCGGTCGCTGTTCCAGTACGCGTAGCCGTTGGTGGCGAGCGCGAGGACGAGGGCGATCAGCAGCCCCGTGCGACCGAAGAGGCTGCCCACCACCAGGATCAGGGCGGACATGCCGCCCAGCAGTGCGGCTGTCCTCAATCCGTTGTGCCGGCGGTGCACGGTGTGCCCTCCAGATCGCGCGCATGGGGGTGTCCGGATCATCCCGGATTTTGGAGTATCTCCACTAACAGTGGACACTCCCGAAGTGCACAACGCCATACGAAGGGCATGCGTTCCCAGGCCGACGCGTCGTTACCCGAGCCGGACGTGGCGGGGTCGGTCCGGTGACGGAAACGGGTCGGTGCGTTCCGGGGAGGGCCGCCAACGGCGGCGGAGCGGGCCGGCCGCTAGAGCAGGCCGCCGCCGGCGAAGGTGAGGATCAGTTGCGGTGCTCCGGACAATGCGAGCGCGATGCCGCTGGTCAGCGCGATGGCGCCGCCGACGGCCAGCGGGCGGCGCGGCGCGGGGGGCACCGGCGTGGGCTCGGAGTCTGGCTCCTCGGCGGGAACCGGAACGGGGGCCGGGGCCAGGAACGGGGCCGGGACCGGGGCCTCGGCCGGCTGGAAGAGCAGCGCCGTCCAACGCAGGTAGTAGACAAGGGCGATGGCCACGTTCACCGCCATCACCACGGCCAGCGCCCCGAGCCCCGCGTCGACGGCGGACCTGAAGACCGCCACCTTGGCGAAGAGGCCGATCACCCCCGGGGGCAGTCCGGCCAGGCAGAGCAGGAAGAAGGCCAGGGCCAGGGCGGCCAGCGGACGCCGGGCGTAGAGGCCGCGAAAGTCAGCGATACGACGCCCGGTGCCGTCGCCCCGCTCCTGGAGGAGCAGCGCGAGCACGGCGAACGCGCCGAGGTTCACCGCGCCATACATCAGCGCATAGGCGATGGCGGCGCCGACCGCCGAGGACATCTCCTCGCCCCCGGTGGCATAGCCGGCGGCGGCGATCGGGACCAGCAGATAGCCGGCCTGGCCGATCGATGACCAGGCCAGCAGCCGCACCGCGCTGTGCGGGGCCTCGCCGGCGGTGCGCAGCGCGGCGACATTGCCGGCGGTCATGGTGAGCCCGGCCAGCACCGCGAGCACCGGCCCCCAGAGGTCGCCGAAGGCGGGGAACGCCCGGGTGGTGACCAGGATCAGCCCGGCCAGGCCCGCGGTCTTGCCGACCACCGAGAGATAGCCGGCGACCGGCAGCGGGGCGCCCTGGTAGGTCTCCGGGACCCAGAAGTGGAAGGGCACCGCGGCGATCTTGAAGGCGAAGCCGACCAGGGTCAGCGCCACCCCGGCCTCGGCCAGCGTCGCGAGTCGGGGGTCGGCGTCCGGCAGCGCGCCGGCGATCCCGTCCAGGTGGAGGCTGCCGGCGCCGGCGTAGACAAAGCTGATGCCGAGCAGGGCGACGGCCGTCGCGGTGACGGAGGAGAGGAAGAACTTCAGCGCCGCCTCGGGGCCGACCGTGCTGCCGCGCCGCAGCCCGACCAGGGCGTAGGCGGGCAGCGTGGTGACTTCGAGCGCGATGATCAGGGTGGCCATGTCGCGGGCGGCCGGCAGCAGCGCGGCGCCGGCGGCCGAGGAGAGCAGCAGGAACCAGAACTCGCCCCCGGGCAGCTCGCCCGACTCCTCCCCGGAGCGGCCCGGCCGCAGCTCCGGCACCGAGAGCAGCGCGGCGACCAACGCGCCGCCGAGCACCAGCAGTTGGACGATGAGGGCGAACCGGTCGGCGGCATAGGAGCAGAGCCCGGGATCGTCGGCCAGGCAGAAGGTGGCGCGGTCCCCGTCGCGCAGCGGCAGCAGCGCCAGCGCGGCCAGGGCGAGGCCGCCGACGGCCGCCCAGGCCAGTGGCGCCTTGCGGCCCGCCGGCAGGAAGAGGTCGGCGACCAGCACCGCGACCGCCGCCAGCGCGGCGATCAGCGGGGGCGCGACAACCGCCCAGTCCACGGTCTGGATCAGGTTCATCGGACGGCTCCCGGCAGGAGGTTCTGCACAACGGGATCGGTGAGGTTCAGCAGTACGGCCGGCCAGAGTCCGGCCAGCAGGATCAGGGCGACCAGCGGGCCGAACGCCGCGTACTCGAAGCCCCGCAGATCGGCCAGCGCGGGGACGTCGTCGGCCGGGCGCGGGCCCATGCAGACCCGGCGGACCACCAGCAGCAGATAGGCGGCGGTCAGCAGGGTGCCGACGGCGGCGACCGCGAGGTAGGTGAGGAACGCGGGCCGGCTGAGGCCGTCCGCCGGGTGGAACGAGCCGAGCAGGGCGAGCAGTTCACCCCAGAACCCGGCGAGCCCTGGCAGTCCGAGCGAGGCGACGGCGGCGAAGGCGAGCAGCCCGCCGAACCGGGGGGCGCGGGCGTAGAGCGCGCCCCCCTCCCGGCCGGCGAGGGTGTCGACATCGGTGCTGCCGGTGCGGTCCTTGAGGGCGCCGACCAGGAAGAAGAGCAGCCCGGTGATCAGGCCGTGGGCGACGTTGGCGAAGAGCGCGCCGTTGACCCCGGTGTGGGTGAGGGTGGCGATGCCCAGCAGGACGAAGCCCATATGGCCGACGGACGAATAGGCGATCAGCCGCTTGAGATCGCGGCCCTCGCCCGGGTGGGGCAGGAACCGGGCCGCGCCGTTCGCCGGCGTTGGCAGGACCAGGGCGAGACAGGCGAGGGAGCCATAGATGATGCCCGCCACCGCGAAGGCGGCCAGATAGGGCGCGAAAGTGTGCATCCCCTCGGGCGCCGCCGGCAGCACGATCCGTACGAACCCGTAGGTGCCCATCTTCAGCAGCACCCCGGCGAGCAGCACCGAGCCCACCGTCGGCGCGGCGGTGTGGGCGTCGGGCAGCCAGCTGTGCAGGGGCCACATCGGGGTCTTGATCGCGAAGCCGAGGCCGATGGCGAGGACGGCGATCAGCTGGGTGCCCCTGGTCAGCCCGGTGCCGTGCGCGTCGGCGAGCGCGATCATGTCGAAGGTGCCGGCGCGGACCCCGATCAGCAGCAGCCCGAGCAGCATCAGCACCGAGCCCAGCACCGTGAACAGGACGAACTTCCAAGCGGCGGCGGCTCGTTCGGCGCCGTTGCCCCAGCGGGCGATCAGGAAGTACATCGGGACGAGCACGGTCTCGAAGGCGAGGAAGAAGAGCACCAGGTCCAGCACCGCGAAGGTGGCCAGCATCCCGGTCTCCAACAGCAGCAGCAGCGCGACAAAGGCGCGCGGCCCCGGGGTGTGGGCGCCGGTGGGCGGCCGGAAGTAGGAGTAGAGCGCGCAGAGGAACGTCAGCAGCGCGGTCAGCACCAGCAGCGGGAGCGAGATGCCGTCGATCCCGAGATGCATCCTGATGTTCAGTGCCGGGATCCAGGAGACATCGGTCTCGGCCTGGACGGCGGCCGGTTGGTCGTGGTCGAACGCGGCGGCCAGCACCAGGGTGGCGACCAGCACCGCGCCGGTGACGGTGACGCCGTGCCGCAGCACGTCCCGGTCGGGGCCGCCGGCGCCGCGCAGTCCCGGCGGGGCCGGCAGCAGTGCGGCGGCGGCGCCCAGCAGGGGCAGGGCCAGGGCCGCGACCAGCAGCCACTGTTGCACCGAGTCGGACAGCGTGATCATCGGATCAGTCCCCCGCCGCGACGAGTACGGCGGCCAGCCCGAGCACCAGGGCCCCGGCGACCAGCGTGCTCAGATAGGTCTGGACATTGCCGGTCTGGGCCCGGCGGGTGAGCGTTCCCAACAGCCCGGGCGCGGCGGCGGTGCCCCGTACATAGGTGTCGACCACCGTCCGGTCCAGGAAGCGCACCAGGCCGGCGAGCGCGCGGACCGGACGGACCACGGCCGCCGTGTAGAGCGCGTCCAGATGGAACCCGGCCTCGGCCGGCCGGCGCAGCGGGCCGAGCAGCGCGGGCGCGGGATCCTCCTCGCCCGCGCCCTCGTAGGCGCGGCGCCAGGCCGCATAGGTGGCGGTGCCGCCCAACACGGCGGCGCCTGTGGCCAGTACGGAGGTGGTGAGGGTGGGCGCCAGCGAGCCGCCGTCGAACCATTCGGGCAGTTCGCCGTAGGCGAGCCCCAGCAGCAGCGAGGGCACCGTCAGCAGCCACAGCACCCCGGTCATCACCGGGCTCGACCGCTCGCCCGGCGGCACCAGGCCCTCGCGGGCGCGGACCGGATCGTGGAAGGCGAGCAGCCAGAGCCTGGCCGCGTAGGCGGCGGTCAGCAGCGCGGCGGCCAGCCCGCCCACCAGCACGATCCAGCCGGCGGCGACGGGCGCGGCCAGGCTGGACGAGACGCCGTGCTCGTTGTCCAGGGCGACGTGTTCGGCCGCGCCTATGACGGCCTCCTTGGAGAAGAAGCCGGCGAACGGCGGCACCGCCGCCAGCGCCAACAGGCCGATCGTCATCGCCCAGAACGCGTCCGGCGCCCGGCGGCGCAGATCCCGCATCCGGGACATGGCGGTCAACGAGCCGGTGCCGGCCGTCTGGATCAGCACCCCGGCGGCCAGGAACAGCAGCGCCTTGAACGCGCCGTGGGTGAGCAGGTGGAAGACGGCGGCCTCGCGGTCGGCAACGGCCAACGCACCCGTCATAAAGCCGAGTTGGCCGATGGTGGAGTAGGCGAGGACCCGTTTGACGTCGTCCTGGGCCAGCGCGGCGAGCGCCGAGGCCAGCATGGTGAGCGCGGCCACCACGGCCAACACCACCAGCGCCGCCGCCGACTGGGCGAAGACCGGCAGCAGCCTGGCGATGAAGTAGACCCCGGCCGCGACCATGGTCGCCGCGTGGATCAGCGCCGAAACCGGCGTCGGGCCCGCCATCGCGTCCGGCAGCCAGGTGTGCAGCGGCACCTGCGCCGACTTGCCGGCCACGCCGGCGAGCAGCAGCAGCGCGATCACCGTCGGATGGTCCAGCTCGAAGCCGGAGATCGAGGACGAGACCCGGGCCACGATCTCGCTGATCCGGAAGCTGCCGGCCTCCGAGGCCAGCGCCAGGATGCCGATCAGGAACGGGACGTCGCCGAGCTTGGTGACCAGGAACGCCTTGAGCGAGGCGGCCCGGGCGGCGGACGTCTCCCAGTAGTGCCCCACCAGGAAGTACGAACAGATGCCCATCACTTCCCAGCCGACCAGGAGCACCACCAGATCATCGGTGTAGACGACCAGCAGCATGGCCGAGGTGAAGAGCGAGACCAGCGCGGCATAGGAGGGGTAACGGGCGTCGCCGCGCAGATAGCCGGTGGAGTAGAGCTGCACACAGCTGGCCACGGCGGTGACCAGCACCGCCACCAGCACCGCGAACCCGTCCAGGCGCAGGGCGAGTTCGATGGGCAGCGTCGCGTTCCCGGTCGGCGCCAGCTCGGTGGCGGCCAGCAACGGCTCCTCGCCGCGCTGCCGGACGGCCACCAGCACGGCCAGCGCGGTGGTGGCCAGCATGGGCAGCACGGCCAGCGGCCGCACGAAGCCGGGGGCCCGCCGCCCGGTCAGCAGGGTGACGGCGGCGGCCAGCAGCGGCAGCAGCGGAACGAGGACGGCGGCGGTCGTGGTGTTCACGTGGTGGTGGTCTCCCGGCTCGCTGCGCCGGCGGAGTCCCGTTCCTCGTCGCCCAGTTCACGCAGCTGGTCGACGGCGGAGGTGCCGCGTTGGCGGTAGACGAGCAGCACGATGGCCAGTCCGACGCCGATCTCGGCGGCGGAGAGGGCGATGAGGAAGAGAGTGAAGATCTGGCCGGTGTGTGCCTCGTCCCGCAGCCACACGTCGAAAGCGACCAGATTGAGGCTGACGGCGGCGAGCATCAGCTCCACCGACATCAGCACGAGGATGGCGTTGCGGCGGGCCAGCACGCCGTAGACCCCGACGCAGAACAGCAGCGCGGCCAGCACCGTGGGATAGACCAGATGCATCAGCGCTCACCCGCCCCGGCCCGGGCCCGCGTCCGGGACAGCGCGATGGCGCCGACCAGCGCGGCCAGCAGCAGCACCGACAGCGCCTCGAACGGCAGCACCCAGTAGCGGAACAGGCTGTCGCCCAACGCGGCCGACTCGCCGTGCGGTGTCTCCAGATCGATCCAGGTGCTGCGGAACGCGTCCACCACCAGGGTGACCAGCGTCGCCGCCGACGCCAGCGCGACGGCCAGGGCGACCCAGCGGTTGCCCGAGTCGACATCGGGCGACGGGCCGATGGGCGCCCTGGTGAGCATCAGCCCGAAGAGCAGCAGCACCACCACAGAACCCAGATAGATCAACACCTGCACCCAGGCGATGAACTCGGCGGTCAGCAGCAGGTACTCGACGGCCAGCCCGCCGAGCGCCACCACCAGCCAGAGCGCGGCGTGCACCAGCTGCCGCGTCGTCACACAGAGCACGGCGGCGCCCAGCACCACGACGCCGACCAGCAGAAACACGATCTCCTGGCCGGAGGGCGAGAGAAACCCCGGCCCGCTCACGGGGCGTCCCCGCTACCGGCCTGCTTCTCGGCGGCCTTGCGGGCGGCGGCGATCTCCTTGGGCTCCTCACCGGCCGGATCCAACGGCGGCGGCTCGGGCACCGTCCACATCCAGGCGCGCAACGTGTCCCGTTCATGGGTCAGTTCACGAATATCCGTGGTCGCGTACTCAAACTCCGGCGACCAGAAGAGGGCATCGAACGGACAGACCTCGACACAGATCCCGCAGTACATGCAGAGCGAGAAGTCGATGGCGAACCGGTCCAACACGTTGCGGCTGCGCTCCCGCCCACCGGGCGCCGCCGCCGGCAACGTCTCCTTGTGCGAGTCGATATAGATGCACCAGTCCGGGCACTCCCGCGCGCACAGCATGCAGACCGTGCAGTTCTCCTCGAACAGCCCGATCACCCCCCGGCTGCGCGGCGGCAACTCCGGCTGCGTCTCGGGATACTGCGCGGTCACCGCCCGCCGGGTCATGGTGCGCAACGTGATGGCCAGCCCCTTGGCGAGCCCCGATCCCAGGCTCATCCGATCACCACCTTGATCACTCCGGTCAACGCGATCTGGGCCAGCGCGAGCGGCACCAGCACCGTCCAGGCGAACTTCTGGATCTGGTCGGCGCGCAGCCTGGGCCAGGCGACCCGCGCCCAGATCACCACGAAACACAGCGCGCCGGTTTTCAACAAGGTCCACAGCCAACCGAGTTGGTCCGAGAACGGACCATGCCACCCGCCGAGGAACAGCACCGCCGTCAACGCGGAGATGACCACGATGCCGGCGTACTCGGCGAGCAGGAAGAACGCGAACCTGAGCCCCGAGTACTCGGTGTAAGCGCCGAAGATGATCTCCTCGGGCGCGATCGGCGCGTCGAACGGCGGCCGCTGCAGTTCGGCCAGCCCGGCGGTGAAGAACACAAAGGCGCCCACCAGCTGCCAGGGCACCCACCACCACTCGAACTCGTTGAGAATGCCGGTCAGACTGAGCGTCCCGGCGGCCATCGCGACGGACGCGGCGGAGAGCAGCAACGGCAGCTCGTAGGCCATCAGTTGGGCCGCCGTCCGCAACCCGCCGAGCAACGAGTACTTGTTCGCCGACGCCCAACCGGCGATCAACGACCCCAGCACGCCGATGCCCAGCACCGCCAGCACGAAGAAGATCCCCGCGTCCAGGCTCTGCCCGACGAACCCGTCGGGCCCCACCGGGATCGCGATCAGCACCACGAGATACGGAATCAACGCCACGGCTGGCGCCAACCGGAAGATCCGCCGATCGGCCCCCTCCGGGACGGTGTCCTCCTTCTGCGCGAACTTCACACCGTCCGCGATGAGTTGAGCCCAACCATGGAACCCACCCGCATGCATGGGCCCGAGCCGCCCCTGCATATGGGCCATCGCCTTGTGCTCCCCCTGCCCCACGAGCAACGGCAACACGAGAAACGCCACCAACACGGCGCCAACCCGCAGCGCAACCTCCCAAACGTCCATCACTCCCCCTCCTCCCCTGCGGCCCCCGGCACGGCGGGCGGCTCCGCAGGCGGCTCCGCCGGTTGGGCGGGGTCCGGCTCGGCGGCCGGCTCCGCCGGCTGGGCGCGGTCCGGCTCGGCGGGCGGCTCCGCCGGCTGGGCCGGGGAGGCAGGCTCCGGCTTCGCCGGGGCGGCCGGGGAGGCGGGGTCCGGCTCCGCCGAGGCGGGCGTGGCGGGGTCCGGCTCCGCCGAGGACGCGGGGACCGGATCCGGCTCCGCCGAGGCGGGCGACTCCGGCTTCGCCGGTGCGGCCGGGTCCGGCTTCGCCAAGGCGAGGGAAGCGGGCGAGGCAGGCCCCGCCGAGGCAGCGGGGTCCAGCTCCGCCAGGGCGGGCGTGGCGGGGTCCGGCTTCGCCGGGGACTCGGGGACGGGCAAGGTGGGCTCCGCCGGTTGGGCCGGAGCCGTGGAATCCGGCGACGAGACGGAGTCCACCTGAGCCGGCGACTCCGACTCGACCGAGGACGCACGGTCCGGACCCGGCTCCACCGAGGAAACGGCACCCGCCGAGGCCGGCGACTCCGGCTCCGCCGGTTGGGCCGGGGAGGCAGGGTCCGGCTCTGCCGGCTCGGCCGGCGCGGCGGGGTCCGGCTTCGCCGGGGCAGCGGCGCCAGCCGGGACCGATGACTCCGACTCCGCCGGTTGGGCTGAGGAGGCGAGGTCCGGCTCCACCTGAGCCGGCGACTCCGGCTCCGCCGAGGACGCGGGGACCGGATCCGGCTCCGCCGAGGCGGGCGACTCCGGCTTCGCCGGTGCGGCCAGGTCCGGCTTCGCCAAGGCGAGGGAAGCGGGCGAGGCAGGCCCCGCCGAGGCCGTGGAATCCGGCGACGAGACGGAGTCCACCTGAGCCGGCGACTCCGACTCCGCCGGTTGGGCCGGCGCGGCGGGGTCCGGCTCTGCCGGGACCGGCTTCTCCGAGGGGGCGACGGCCGAGGCCGCAGCCGGCGGCGCCGGCTCCGCCGGCTCGGCCGGGGCGGCGGACGGTTTCGGGGTCGCGGAAGCCCGCTCCGCCGACGCTCCACCGCCGGAGGCGTTCCGTTGACTCGCGGAACCCTCGCTCGCCGAGCGCGAGCGACGCGGACCACGCGTCACCGCACGCGGCTCGGCGTCATCACCCCGAGACGGCGAAGGCCCGTCCACGGCCCCACCGCCGGAGGCATCCCGCTGGCTCGCGGAACCCTCGCTCGCCGAGCGCGAGCGACGCGGACCACGCGTCACCGCACGCGGCTCGGCGTCATCACCCCGAGACGGCGAAGGCCCGTCCACGGCCCCACCGCCGGAGGCGCCCCGCTGGCTCGCGGAGCCCTCGCTCGCCGAGCGAGCGCGGCGTGGTGTGCGTTCCGGCGTGCCGGCGGCCGTGGCTCGGGGGCGGCGGGTCGCGGGGGGAGGCGTGGGGGCCTGGCCCTTGAGGGGCCCCCAGTCGTTGGGGTCGGGGACGCCGGGGGGCAGGGGCTGGCGCCGGCGGGGGGTTTCGCCGCCCGGCTCCTTGGCGCCCGGCCACTGTTTGGCCACCCGCGCGGCCAGGACGAAGTCCTTGCGCAGCGGGTGCCCCTCGAACCCGTCGGGGAGCAGCAGCGGGGTCAGTCCCGGGTGGCCGGGAAAGTCGACGCCGAACATCTCGTGGGTCTCGCGCTCGTGCCAGCCCGCGCCCGGGTAGACACCGGTCGCGGTGGGCAGGGACGGAGCCTCGTGCGGGACGGTGGTGCGCAGCAGCAGCCGGCGGGGCGGTGCCCCGAGGGCGACCACATGAGCGCAGATCAGCAGGCCGGTGCCCGGTTCGTCGACCGCGCTGAGCCAGTCGAAGAAGGTGCAGCCCAACTCGTCGCGGGCGGCGGTCAGCGCCGCCGGCCAGGCGTCGCCGGCCGGCACGTCGACCGTAAGGACGTCGTACGCCTCCTCGGCGACCGCACCTGGCCCGAAGAGCTTCGCCGCCTCGGCCGGCAACCAACCCACCAGCGTCACCACGCCACCCCCTCGGCCACGCCACGGCCAGGCGCTGCGGGAGAAGCGCCCGCACCAGCCCGCCGCCCAAACGCCACCACGGTCCGGGCGCCGCCGGCCGGCCTATCGACCGCCGACACGTCACCCGCCGCCTCGGCGACCGCGTCAGGCCCGAAGGTCTCCGCCACCGCGGCCGACAACCAACCAACCGCCGCCGCCCCGCCGCCGAACGCCACCGAACACCCCGCCGCAGGCACAACCACCACCCACCGGCCCCCAGCCGCCGCCACACCAGAAGCAAGTTCCGCACTCGCCAGTTCCGCCCACCGGCCCCCAGCCGGCGCCGCGTCCTCGAACACCCCCTCAGGCACCGAACGCGCCGCAGGCACCGAACGCGCCACCGCCGCCGTCACCGCGCGTCCCGCCTGACCAGTCCGCTGCTGAGCGCCGCAGGCGAAGGCGAAGGCGAAGGCGAAGGCGAAGGCGAACGCGCACCCTCCACGGCTGGCGCCGCAGGCAAAGGCGTCGGCGAGGCGTACCGTTCTGCCGTCGACTCCTCCGCGATCTTCTCCTGGAGCTTGAGGATGCCCTGCAGCAGCGCCTCCGGGCGCGGTGGGCAGCCGGGCACATAGACGTCGACGGGGATGATCTGGTCGACGCCCTTGGTGACGGCGTAGGAGTCCCAGTACGGCCCGCCGCAGTTGGAGCAGGCGCCGAAGGAGATGACGTACTTCGGTTCCGGCATCTGCTCGTAGAGCCGTTTGATGGCCGGCGCCATCTTGTCGGTGACGGTGCCGGAGACGACCATCAGGTCGGCCTGGCGCGGGCCGGGCGCGAAAGGGATGACGCCGAGTCGGATGAAGTCGTGGCGGGACATCGACGCGGCGATGAACTCGATGGCGCAGCAGGCCAGGCCGAAGTTGAAGACCCAGAGGCTGTAGCGGCGGCCCCAGTTGAGGACGACCTTCATCGGTTCGGGCGCCAGCCGGGCCAGTGGCCCCAACGCGCTGCCCGCCGGTCTCAGGTCCATGTCAACACGTCCTTCTTCCAGGCGTAGAGGAGTCCGACGGTCAGGAAGCCGAGGAAGACGAACATCTCCACCAGGGTGGCCGCGCCGAAGCCGTCGGCGGCGAACACCGTGGCCCAGGGGAAGAGGAAGACGGAGTCGACGGCGAAGATCACATACAGGAACGCGTAGATGTAGTACCGCACCTGGGTGTGGGCCCAGCCCTCGCCGACGGGGTCGACGCCGCACTCGTAGACCAGCAGCTTCTCCGGCGTCGGCACGGTGGGTCTGAGCAGGTGGCCGGCGATGAAGGCCACGGCGACGAAGAGCACGCCGACCACCGCGACCAGACCGACGACGGTGTAGCCGTGGAAGTAGTCGGGCACGTTGTGGCCTCCGGCGGAGTCAGGGAGGGCTGACAGCACGGGAGTCTAGGGGGTCGGGACGCGGTTGTGACCAGGCCGGGGGGTGGGGATAGCCCTACCGTCGTTCACCGACCCACCCCATGGTGCCGGTGCGACGGACGCGGCAGTCTTGACCACATGATCAGTTCCGGCCATGGCCCCGGTTCCGCCGCAGGTGCGGACGAAGGTGCGGACGACGCGGCGCTGCCGCCACCTCGGCCGCCGCTCAGCGCGGCGACCTGGCGGGAGTGTGCCTATCTGCTGTCCAGCTGGCCGCTGGATCTGATCGCCTTCTGCTATGTCCTGATCTGGCTCTCTGTGGGTGTGCTGCTCTCCGTGACCGTGATCGGTCTGCCGGTGCTGGCGCTCGGCCTGGTGGGGAGCCGCTGGTTCGGCAGGTGGGAGCGGGTCAGGGCGCGGGCGCTGCTGCGGGTCGTGGTGGAGGAGCCGAGTCCGTTGCGGGCGCAGCGGGGCGCGGGGTTCTTCGCCTGGCTGTGGTCGGCGTTGAAGGATCCGGTGGGCTGGCGGTCGGCGCTCTTCGTGGTGGTGCGGCTGCCGTGGGCGTTGCTGACGTTCGCGCTGACGCTGGCCGCGTTCTTCGTCGCGTGGCCGGCGCTGCCGTGGCTGGCGCGCGGTTTCAGCCAGGTGGACCGGGGGCTGGTGCGCACGCTGCTGTCGCCTTCGGACGGCCTGGAGCGGCGGATCGCCGAGTTGGAGGTGGACCGTTCGGTGGTGGTGGACACCTCGGCGGCGGATCTGCGGCGGATCGAACGGGACCTCCACGACGGGGCACAGGCCCGACTCGTCGCCCTCGCCATGGACCTCGGCCTGGCCAAGGAGAAACTCACCGAAGACCCCGAAACCGCCGCCCGCATGGTCGACGAAGCCCACGGCGAGGTCAAACTCGCCCTCCAGGAACTCCGCGACCTCGCCCGAGGCATCCACCCCGCCGTCCTCACCGACCGAGGACTCGGCCCCGCCCTCTCCTCCGTCGCCGCCCGCTGCACCGTCCCCGTCACCGTCGACGTCGACCTCGACCAACGCCCCGCACCCGCCATCGAAGGCATCGCCTACTTCACCACCAGCGAACTCCTCCAGAACATCAGCAAACACAGCCACGCCGACCACGCCACCATCGAAATCTGGCGCACCACCGACCGCCTCATGATCCAGATCACCGACAACGGCCGAGGCGGCGCCACCACCACCCACGGCACAGGCCTCGCCGGACTCACCGAACGACTCACCGCCGTCGACGGCCTCCTCGCCATCCACTCCCCCACCGGCGGACCCACCACCATCACCGCCGAACTCCCCTGGCGGGAACGACACCAGCACAAGCACGAAGGGAGGGCGGTGTGATGACCGTCCTACGGCTGCCGTTTACGGCAAGGACCTGGCGAGAGGGGCTGCACGCCCTGTTGAACCTCCCCATGGCGATCATCGGTTTTGTCACCGCCGTGACCGGACTCGCGGTCAGCGGTGGGTTGTTGATCACCTTTGTCGGGCTGCCGCTGCTGGCGTTGGTGCTGATGCTGTTGCGCACCCTCGGCTGGGTGGAGCGGTACCGGGCCAGGCTGCTGCTGGATCTCGAGGTGGCCGATCCGGAGCCGGTGCGGCTGCGGAACGGGAAGACCGGGCTGCTGGCCTGGATCGGCGCGGTGCTGCGCAGCGATGTGTCCTGGCGGTCGACGGCGTACGCGCTGCTGCATCTGCCGTGGGCGATCGCGACCTTCACGGCGGCGGTGATCACCTGGGCCGGCGGCTACGCCGCGCTGACGTTCCCGATCTGGCACTGGGCGCTGCCCGACGAGGAGGTCGGCATCAACACCGACGGGGAGGGCAACGGCTGGATCTGGGACAACCCGTTCGAGCTGGCGATGGTCTCGGTCGTCGGGCTGCTGCTGCTGATCACCGGTTCGCTGCTGATCCGGGGCATGGCCGTGGTGGACCGCGCGGCGGTCCGGACGCTGCTGGGGCCCTCGGCGGCGGCGACCAGGGTGACGCAGCTGGAGGTGGACCGTTCGGTGGTGGTGGACACCTCGGCGGCGGATCTGCGGCGGATCGAACGGGACCTCCACGACGGGGCACAGGCCCGACTCGTCGCCCTCGCCATGGACCTCGGCCTGGCCAAGGAGAAACTCACCGAAGACCCCGAAACCGCCGCCCGCATGGTCGACGAAGCCCACGGCGAGGTCAAACTCGCCCTCCAGGAACTCCGCGACCTCGCCCGAGGCATCCACCCCGCCGTCCTCACCGACCGAGGACTCGGCCCCGCCCTCTCCTCCGTCGCCGCCCGCTGCACCGTCCCCGTCACCGTCGACGTCGACCTCGACCAACGCCCCGCACCCGCCATCGAAGGCATCGCCTACTTCACCACCAGCGAACTCCTCCAGAACATCAGCAAACACAGCCACGCCGACCACGCCACCATCGAAATCTGGCGCACCACCGACCGCCTCATGATCCAGATCACCGACAACGGCCGAGGCGGCGCCACCACCACCCACGGCACAGGCCTCGCCGGACTCACCGAACGACTCACCGCCGTCGACGGCCTCCTCGCCATCCACTCCCCCACCGGCGGACCCACCACCATCACCGCCGAACTCCCCTGGCGGGAACCGGACGGCTCCCAGAGCGGCCGTCGGCCGAGGTGAGACGAGGTGAGATGCTGGGGGACGGTTCATGAGAAGCGGGGAGTGGACGGGTGCGGGTAGTCATCGCCGAGGACTCGGTGCTGTTGCGGGACGGGTTGACCCGGCTGCTCAACGACCGGGGCCACGAGGTGGTGGCCGGGGTCGGCGACGCGGAGGCGTTGATCGCCGCGATCGACGAGCTGGCCGAGGCCGGGCAGGTGCCGGATGTGGTGGTGGCGGACGTGCGGATGCCGCCGACGCACACCGACGAGGGGGTGCGGGCGGCGGTGCGGCTGCGGCAGCGCTTCCCCGATCTCGGGGTGCTGGTGCTCTCGCAGTATGTGGAGGAGCAGTACGCCACGGAGCTGATCGCCGGATCGAGCCGGGGCGTGGGCTATCTGTTGAAGGACCGGGTGGCGGACGTCAGCGAGTTTGTCGCCGCGGTGGCCAGGGTCGCCGAGGGCGGCACGGCGCTGGATCCCGAGGTGGTCGCCCAGCTGCTGGGCCGCAGCCGCAAACAGGATGTGCTGGGCGGGCTGACGCCGCGCGAACGCGAGGTGCTGGGGCTGATGGCGGAGGGCCGGACGAACTCCGCGGTGGCGCAGCAGCTGGTGGTGAGCCATGGCGCGGTGGAGAAGCATGTGAGCAACATCTTCATGAAGCTCGGTTTGGCGCAGAGTGACACAGATCACCGGCGGGTTCTGGCGGTTCTCACGTATCTCAATTCCTAGCCCTCTGACAGGCTGGTGGGAGAGGTGAACGACCGGCACTCGGCCGGGAGTTGCGGCGTTCCGCGGCATGGCGGGGGGTTTGCGGGGTGGTGGGGGTCACCGCTCGTCCGTTCACACGGGGTGAGAGTACGTCCGCGCTGTGAGACGCCCTCGGGAAGGCAACCCTTACCCGCCGTACCATGGCCGACAAGAGCCGCCTCGTAAGGAGGGCTACAGCAGTGACCATCGAGGCCAACCAGGCGAGCCGGGACGACAAGGACGTGCGGCGTCTGGATCGGGTCATCATCCGGTTCGCGGGGGATTCCGGCGACGGTATGCAGTTGACGGGGGACCGTTTCACGTCGGAGACGGCCTCGCTGGGGAACGATCTCTCCACGCTGCCCAACTTCCCGGCGGAGATCCGCGCCCCGGCCGGCACCCTGCCGGGTGTCTCCTCGTTCCAGGTGCACTTCGCCGACCATGACATCCTCACGCCGGGTGACGCGCCCGATGTGCTGGTGGCGATGAACCCGGCGGCGCTCAAGGCGAACCTGTCGGATCTGCCGCGCGGCGCCGAGATCATCGTCAACACCGACGAGTTCACCTCGCGGGCGCTGACCAAGGTCGGCTACGCGGGCAACCCGCTGGAGGACGACTCGCTGGACGCGTACAGCGTGCACCGGGTGCCGCTGACCACGCTCACGGTGGAGGCGCTCAAGGCGTACGAGCTGACCCGCAAGGAGGCCGGGCGCTCCAAGAACATGTTCGCGCTGGGGCTGCTGTCCTGGATGTACCACCGCCCCACGGAGAACACCGAGGCGTTTCTGCGGGCGAAGTTCGCCAGGCGTCCCGATATCGCCGAGGCCAACATCACGGCGTTCCGCGCCGGTTGGAACTTCGGCGAGACCACCGAGGACTTCGCGGTCTCCTACGAGGTCGCGCCGGCCGTCTCGGCGTTCCCCGCCGGGACGTACCGCAACATCTCGGGCAATCTGGCGCTCGCCTACGGTCTGGTCGCCGCCGGCCAGCAGGCCGATCTGCCGCTCTTCCTCGGCTCCTACCCGATCACCCCGGCCTCCGATGTGCTGCACGAGCTGTCGAAGCACAAGAACTTCGGGGTGCGCAGCTTCCAGGCGGAGGACGAGATCGCGGCGATCGGCGCCGCGCTGGGCGCCTCGTTCGGCGGCTCGCTCGGCGTGACCACCACCTCCGGGCCCGGCGTCGCGCTGAAGTCCGAGACGATCGGTCTGGCCGTCTCGCTGGAGCTGCCGCTGCTGATCGTCGCCATCCAGCGCGGTGGCCCGTCCACCGGGCTGCCCACCAAGACCGAGCAGGCCGATCTGCTGCAGGCGATGTACGGGCGCAACGGCGAGGCCCCGGTGCCGATCGTGGCGCCGGCGACGCCGGGCGAGTGCTTCGGCGCGGCGATCGAGGCGGCCCGGATCGCGCTCGCCTACCGCACGCCGGTCTTCCTGCTGTCGGACGGCTACCTGGCCAACGGTTCGGAGCCCTGGCGGGTCCCCGAGCCGGCCGAACTCCCGGATCTGCGCGTCCAGTTCGCCACCGGGCCGAACCACACCCTGCCGGACGGCAGCGAGACGTTCTGGCCCTACAAGCGGGACGAGACCACGCTGGCCCGCCCGTGGGCGGTGCCCGGCACGCCCGGTCTCGAACACCGCATCGGCGGCATCGAGAAGCAGGACGGCACGGGCAACATCTCCTACGATCCGGCCAACCACGAGCACATGGTGCGCACCCGGCAGGCGAAGGTGGACGGCGTCGAGGTGCCGGATGTCGTGGTGGACGATCCGAGCGGCGAGGCCAGGGTGCTGGTCCTCGGCTGGGGCTCCACCTATGGTCCGATCACGGCCGGCGTGCGGCGGGTCCGCAAGGCCGGCGGAAAGATCGCCCAGACCCATGTGCGCAATCTCAACCCGCTGCCGTCGAACCTCGGCGAGGTGCTGCGCTCCTATGACCGGGTGGTGCTGCCGGAGATGAACCTCGGCCAGCTGTCCGCCCTGCTGCGCGCCCGGTATCTGGTTGATATCCAGTCGTTGACGCAGGTCACCGGGCTGCCGTTCAAGGCCGAGCAGCTCGCGACCGCTTTCAAGGAGGCTCTGGACGATGTCCACTGAGGCACCTATCCAGCACCGCACCTCGCTGTCGCTCATCCCCACGGCCGACAAGCCGCAGAGCGCCAAGGACTTCAAGTCGGACCAGGAGGTCCGCTGGTGTCCCGGCTGCGGCGACTACGCCGTGCTCGCCGCGGTCCAGGGCTTCCTGCCGGAGCTGGGCCTCGCCAAGGAGAACATCGTCTTTGTCTCCGGCATCGGCTGCTCATCCCGGTTCCCGTACTACATGAACACCTACGGGATGCACTCGATCCACGGGCGCGCCCCGGCGATCGCGACGGGTCTCTCGGCGTCCCGGCGGGATCTGTCGGTCTGGGTGGTCACGGGTGACGGCGACGCGCTCTCCATCGGCGGCAACCATCTGATCCACGCGCTGCGGCGCAATGTGAACCTCAAGATCCTGCTCTTCAACAACCGGATCTACGGGCTCACCAAGGGGCAGTACTCGCCGACCTCGGAGGCCGGCAAGATCACCAAGTCGACGCCGATGGGCTCGCTGGAGACCCCGTTCAACCCGCTCTCGCTGGCGCTGGGCGCGGAGGCGTCCTTTGTGGCCCGCACGGTCGACTCGGACCGCAAGCACCTCACCGGGGTGCTGCGCGCGGCGGCCGAGCACCATGGTTCGGCGCTGGTGGAGATCTACCAGAACTGCAATATCTTCAACGACGGCGCCTTCGAGGTGCTGAAGGACAAGAAGCAGGCCCAGGAGGCGGTCATCCGTCTCGAACACGGCGAGCCGATCCGGTTCGGCCTGCCGGCCGAGGACGGTCTCGGCGAGAAGGGCGTGGTCCGCGATCCGGAGAGCGGCGATCTGCGGGTGATCGACGTGGCGACGGAGGGCACCGACGGCATCCTCGTCCACAACGCGCATGCCGCGTCGCCCACCACGGCGTTCGCGCTCAGCCGCCTCGCCGACCCGCAGACGCTGCACCGCACCCCGATCGGGGTGTTCCGCAGCGTGCCGCGGCCGGCGTACGAGGACCAGATGGCCGAGCAGCTCGACCTCGCCGTCGAGCGGCAGGGCAAGGGCGACCTCGGCGCGCTGCTCGCCGGCAACGACACCTGGACGGTCGCCGGCTGACGTCGCGTCGCCGTTGAGAGCGCGTCGATCCCCCGTCCGGCTTCCGGGCGGGGGATCGGCACTGCCCGGCGCGCCGTTCGCCTCGCCTTATCCGGAATGACAGGCACGACCGGCGGCGTTACCTTCGGGGGGCGCTGTTCGAGTGCGACAACTGTTCGGAGTTCGGGAGGTGGGCGGTGGCGGGAACGGGCGCGGCGAGCCGGTCGGGATTGGCGCTGGGATTCGCGGCCTTCGGTCTGTGGGGGCTACTCCCCCTGTACTGGCATCTGTTGGCGGACACCGGTGCCTTCCAGGTGCTCGCGCACCGCATCGTGTGGTCGATGCCCACGGCGCTGCTGCTGTTGCTGCTGGTCCGCAACTGGTCCTGGATAGGTCCGCTGCTGCGCGATCCCAGAAGGCTGGGGCTGGTGCTGCTCTCCGCCCTGTTGATCACCTGCAACTGGGCCGTCTTCATCTGGTGCGTCGCCGAGGACCGGGTGCTGGAGGCGTCCCTCGGCTACTTCATCAACCCGCTCCTCACCATCGCCACGGGCGTTCTGCTGCTCAAGGAGCGGCTGCGGAGGGCGCAGTGGGTGGCGGTGGGCATCGGCGGGCTCGCGGTGGTGGTGATGAGCGTGGCCTACGGCCAGGTGCCCTGGCTGTCGCTGACGCTGTCGGTGACCTTCGCCGGCTATGGCCTGGTGAAGAAGCGGACCGGTCTGGACGGCCTTGAGGGGTTCAGCGCGGACACCGCGTTCCAGTTCCTGCCGGCGCTCGGCTTTCTGCTGGTGCTGGCCGGGCGGGGCGAGGGCTCGTTCACGGTCCAGGGCCCCGGCTACGCCCTGCTGCTGGTGGCCAGCGGCCTGGTCACCGCCCTCCCGTTGATCTTCTTCGGCGCGGCGGCGGTGCGGCTGCCGCTGTCCACCATCGGCCTGATGCAGTACATCGCGCCCATCGCCATGTTCCTGCTGGGGCTGCTGGCCTTCGGCGAGGAGATGCCGCCCGAGCGGTGGATCGGCTTCGGCCTGGTGTGGATCGCGTTGACGGTGCTCACCTGGGACGCGGTCCGCCGGGCCGGCACCCGCCGCCGCACGGTGGTCACCAACGCCGTGACCGGCACCTCTTCGAAGGATTCGAAGGAGGCGACCAGCCCTGCTGGCTGAGACGACCAGGGAGTGGGTCGAGGCGCGGCTGGCGCCGGGCGAACGGGTCACCGAGGTGACGGCGCTGCGCGGCGGTTGGACGTCCGAGATGCGCCGGCTGACGGTGACCGGGCCCGGGGGCGCCGTCCGGGAGGTGGTGCTGCGCTCCTTTGTCACCCCGTTCTTCCGCCGGCACGCGCCGGGGCTGCTGGGGCGCGAACACCGGGTGCTGGGGCAGCTCGCCGGCACCTCGGTCCCGGCGCCGAGGCCGCTCGGCGTCGACCCGGACGGCGCGCACTGCGCGGCGCCGTCGCTGCTGATGACGCTGCTCCCCGGCGGCATCCGGCTGGCCGACGACGACGGCCTCCCCGGGCGGGTGAAGGCGCTCGCCGAACTGCTGGTCACCGTGCACCAGTTGCCCGCCGAAGGCCCCGAACGTCCGCGCCCCTACCAGGCGTGGGCCGGCCCCGAACGGGTGCGGGTGCCGGAGGACACCGCGCGGCCGGCGCTGTGGCGGGCGGCGATCGCGGGCATCGACCGACCGCCGCCACCGTTCGAAGGCCGCTTCCTGCACCGGGACTTCCACCCGGGCAATGTCCTCTTCGACGACGCGGGCCGGATCACCGGCCTGGTGGACTGGGTGGAGACGTCCCTGGGCCCGGCGGACCTCGATGTGGCGCACTGCGCGACGGCGCTGGCACTGCTGCACGGCCCCGAGGTCGGCCTCGGCCTCGCCGACCACTACCGCGCGGCGGGCGGCCGCCTGGCTCCGACCCCCGAGGCACGGCGCTACTGGCGCCTGTTGGACGCGCTGGGCTTCGCCCCCGACGCCGAAAAGGTAGCCACCCCCTGGCGCACATCGGGCCGCCCCGACCTCACCCCCACCCTCCTCACCACCCGCCTGGAGACCTACCTCACCGCCATCCTGGACAACGCCACCCCCTGACCCGTTCACGCCCGGCCGGGGCCGAGGCCGGGCGTCATGGTGGGGTGGCGCGGCGGGTGCGGAGGGCTCGGGTTTTGTGGAGATTGCCGCAGTGCTCCATGGCGCACCAGCGGCGGCGGCCGGGGCGTGAGGTGTCGGCATAGACCAGCTGGCAGTTGTCCGCCGCACACATCCGTATCCGCTCGGCGAACGGGCCGGTGAACAGTTCGACGGCGTCCCTGGCCACGGTGGACAGCAGCTGTTCGACCGTGCCGCCGGCGGCCCACGCGCGGGTGCCGTCCGGGGCGAGGGCCGGGCTCAGCGGGGGGTGGGCGGCCGCCGCGTTCAGCGTGGTCAGCTCGGCCTCGGGCAGCGGCCGGGACGCCACCCGGGCCAGCACCAGGCCCCAGAGTGCGTCGCGCAGCCGGCGGACCGCCGCCATCTCCGGCGCGCGCGCCGTCAGTTCGGGCGTGGGGCGCAGACGGCAGGCGCCCAGCCAGTCGTCGAACGCCTGCGGCGTGTGCAGCGTCTCCCAGCGGGCGAACTCGCCCGGGCCGCCGGTGGGCAACAGCTCCAGGCAGAGCGCGCCGGGATCGAAGCGGTACCACGCCCCGGAGTGGGAACGCAGGCGCAGTCCGGTCACGTTGCTTGGCGAAGGCTCCATGTAACCACTATAACTAGTGACATGACACTTGGCTGGAAACTTGTGATCGACAGTGAGAACGCCCATCGGCAGGCCGACTTCTGGGCCGCCGCCCTGGAGTACCGCCGGGAGGACAACAGCCGCCTGGTGGAACGGCTGCGCGCGGCCGGCCAGTTGCCGCCGGAGGCCGTCGTCGAGCACCAGGGACGGCTCGGCTTCCGGGGCTTCGCCGCCGTGCGGCACCCGGACGACCCCTTTGACGAGGCAAGCGATATCGGCCTGGGCCGACGGCTGCTCTTCCAGGAGGTGCCGGAGCCCAAGACGGTCAAGAACCGGCTGCACATCGACATCCACGGCGAACGCGGCCAACTGGAGGCGCTGGTCACACGGTTGGAGGGCCTGGGCGCCAGCCGGGTACGCGAGGAGAACCAGGGCCCGGCCGGCCACTGGTGGATCATGCTCGACCCGGAGGGCAACGAGTTCTGCGCCTCCTGACCCCGTGGGCCTCGGCCCGGAGGGATGGTTTCCGGCCATCTGAGATGCTGGGCGGGCGGCCCGCCGTTCGGGGGCTCGCGGGTGTGATCGCCTGGGGAGGCCATGGTGGGAGGTCGCGGTGGGGCGCGTTATCCCGTAGCGCGGTTCATGATCTCGTTCAGCACCGGATTCCTCTGGGGTCTGGTCCCGTTCGCGATCGCACTGAACATGCTGGAGGAATCGCTGCACGAGACCCAGCCCGACAACTGGACCGACTGGGGCGCCGGCGCGCTGTTGGTGCTGATCATCTCCCTGATCGCCTACACCCTGGCCGAACACGGCATCGGCCTGCCGCGCCGGGGCGCCCGCGCGCCCGTCTACCACGGCTGGCTCACCGGGGCCTCGGCGGGCGTACTGGGCGCCGGCGCCCTGCAGTTGGCCAACGACCGGCTGCACCCGCGGATGATGGAGATCGGCGATGTGACGCCGGCCGTGGTCGCCCTGGTGCTGGTCTCCGGCTGGGGCCTGCTGCTGACCTTTCTGCATCTGACGGGCGCGCCCGTCCCGTCCGGCCGAGCGCCGGCGACCAGGCAGGCACCGACCACAGGACCGCAACCGGAGCCGGAACCAGAACCGGAGCCGGAGCCGGAGCCAGGGCCCGAGGAAGAGCCGGAGCCCGCACCCCGGTTGGGGACGGTGAGCCGGTCCTGGCCGGCCGCGCCGCCCGAGGTGCCGCCGGCCGGGCCCGTCTCCCGACCCTGGGGCGACGCCCCGCCCGCCGTCCGACGGCCGGACAGCACGCCGAGCGACGGCCGCGACGGCTGGCCCGTCCTCGCGCTGATGATCGGCGCGGCGCTGCTGCTCCCCGCGTTGACCCGTCATGTCCTGGACTCCGACGCCCTGCCGGGCTGGCTGGTCCTGCTCGCGCTGGCGGCGTCCGCCCTCTGCGCGCTGCTCGTCCTCGCCCTGCTGTTCGTGCGGAACGCGGTGGTCGACGGGCGCCGGCGGTGGGTCCTGGTGGCCTGTTGGGCGGTGTTGGCACCGCTGTCCTGGCTGGCCGCCGGGCTGCTGTGACCGACCGACCGCCACGCCGTTCCGTCCGCCCCTGGCAGCCGTCGTCCTGGAGGTTGCAACCGCGCGTGGCCCGGTAGTGTCCTAGCCGAGGGGGGACACCTTCCCGTGGCCGTGGACATGGCCGTGGCCGTGGACATAGACGTGGACGACGTCGGTCCGGGGGGTGCGGGGCTCGCGTCGGCGGTCCCGGTTGCGCGGACGCCGCCCGCCGGGGGCGGGGGCCCGGTGCGCGCCATGGCAGGATGCCTCCCCAACTCTGCCCGTTGCCACGGGAGATGGTTCACGCGAACAGACAAGGGAGGCCGTGACGTGCAGCCCCTCAGCCCGGGTCAGCCCACGAGCGTCGGCCCCTACCGGCTGCTGGGTCGGCTGGGAGCCGGCGGCATGGGAGAGGTCTATCTCGGCCGCTCGCCCGGGGGCCGGACGGCGGCGATCAAGCTGGTCCACGCGGAGCTGGCCTCCGACCCCGAGTTCCGCCGCCGGTTCCGGAGCGAGGTGGCCGCCGCGCAGCGGGTCAGCGGCGAGTGGACCGCTCCGGTGCTGGACAGCGACACCGAGTCGACCGTTCCCTGGGTGGCCACCGGCTACGTTCCCGGGCCCTCGCTCACCCAGGTGGTGGGGAAGTACGGCCCGCTGCCCGAGGAGTCGGTGTGGGCGTTGACGCACGGTCTCACCCAGGCGCTCACCGATATCCATGGCAACGGTCTGGTGCACCGCGACCTCAAACCGTCCAATGTGCTGATCACGCTGGACGGGCCCAAGGTGATCGACTTCGGGATCGCCCGTGCGGTGGACGCCAGCCAGGCGACGCGCACCGGTTCCATGGTCGGCTCGCCCGGCTATATGGCGCCCGAGCAGATCAGGGGCGAGCACATCACCTCGGCGGCCGACATCTTCGCGCTGGGCGCCGTGGTGGCGTACGCGGTCAGCGGGGTGTCGCCGTTCGCGCCCGACCAGCCGTCGCTGCACACCGTGCTCTACCGCGTGCTCCACGAGGAGCCCGAACTGGGCGCGCCCGAGGGCCCGTTGACCGGCTATCTGCGCCAGGTCGCCGAGCGCTGTCTGCTCAAGGACCCGGGCGAGCGGCCGACGCTGCCGCAGATCCTCCAGCTGGCCGCCCACCACACCGACAACAGCGGCGTCTGGCTGCCGCCCCGGCTCACCGCGCAGCTCGGCCGTGACGCGGCCAGCCTGCTCGCCCTCGACGGGCCGAGGGACGCCCCCGACACCCCGCCGCCGTCGCCGGCCCCCGGCCGGGGCCAGGGCACCCCGCCGCCGTACCCGGCGTCGGCGGCGCCCGTCACCGGCCCGCTGACCGGCTCCGCGACACACGGCCCCAACGGACCGAACGGGACGCACGCGCCGACCGTGCCGCCCCCGCCGCCCCCGCCGAGCCGCCGCTGGCGCACCCCGCTGCTGGCCGGCGCCGTGGTGCTGACGCTGGTCGGTGGCGCGTTTCTGGTCGCCAACCAGTTCGGGGGCGGGGACGACGGCCCGCCGACCGCCGGCGGGGACCCCACCGGCTCCGAGACCGGACCGGCCGAGGAGCCGGACGACGGAACGGACGGCGAGCCGGGTGAGGATCCGACCGACGACACCGGCTACCCGGGCGACCCGGACGCGCCGTTCTTCGACCGCCTGCCCGAGGAGCTGCGGCAGGAGGGGAAGATCACCGTCCGCGCCGGCACCTACGCGGGGGCGCTGATGTATGTCGACCCCGACACCGATATCGCCGGTGTGGAGCACGATCTGGCGCTGGAGATCGGTGAACGGCTGGGCCTGCGGATCGACTTCGCCCCCTCGTCGGACAGCCGCAACCTGATGACGGCCATGCGGACCGCCGCGATGGCCGGGATCACCTCGCAGTTCGCCATGGGCGGCCTTGAGGATGTGCCGAGCTTCCGGCAGGAGGAGAACGTGAACTTCGTCAACCACATCCAGGAGGGGATGACGCTGCTGGTCCCCGTGCAGTCCGGCATCCGTTCGCTGGACGACATGTGCGGCGGGTCCGTCGTCACCTGGCAGTCCGACCGGCTGCGCAGCATCGTCGAGCACGCGACGGTGGGCTGCCGGGAGCCGGTGGAGTTGCGGACCGCCAACACCACCCAGGAGATGGAGTCCCTGGTCCAGGCGGGCCAGGTCGACGGCATGCTGGTCTCCTACTCGGGGGCCAGGAGCTTTGTCAACGAGAACCCGGACAGCGGGCTGTGGGCCACCTCGGACCATGTCGGCATCACCGTCCGGGGCATCGCGGTGCCCGAGGGCGCCTCCGAGCTGCGCGATCTGATCCAGGCCGCCGTGCAGGCGATGATGGACGACGGCACCTATGCGGAGATCCTGGAGGAATGGGACATGCCCGATCTGGCCATCGACGGGGCGACCGTCAACAGGGGCTGACGGTCCGCGCGCTCCTCCCCCGGGCCGGCGGGGACTCCGCCGAACGACTCCTCTCGGCGCGTGTCACCCCTCGATGGGCCGCGACCACCGGTGGGCCTTTCTAACTTGACGTCATGAGATCCCCCCCACCGTACGGCCCGGCCGCGATCGTCCCTGGCGACCGTGGCCGGCGCCACTCTCACCGTGCTGCTCGGCGCGAGCCAGGGGCTCGCGCTCGCCGCGACCCCGGCGGCCGTGCCCATGGCGCCGCCCAGCAACGGGTCGGTACTGCTGAACGAGACCTTCGAGGGCTCCCAGGTCGACGACCCCGGGTTCATCCCGCTGGACACGGCCTGTCTGACCGGCGCCGGCGCCGAACCCCCACCGGACGCCTCGGCCCTGGGCCCCTGCGACGGCGCCGACCAGACCACGGCCCCGGTGCCGCCTCCCGGCGTGACGCCCGGCTATCTGCAGCTCACCGACAGCGGCACGTACCGTACCGGCGGCGTGGTCTACAACCGCCCGCTGCCCGGCAACGGGGGGCTCCAGGTCACCTTCGACCAGTACCAGTACGGCACCAACCCCGACGGCGCCGGCGCCGACGGCATCGGGTTCTTCCTGGTCGACGGCTCGACCAACCTGACCAGCACGGGCGCCACCGGCGGCTCGCTCGGCTACGCGCAGCGCAACCTCGAACCGGGCGTCGACGGCGGCTATGTGGGCGTGGGGCTCGACGCCTACGGGAACTTCGTCAACGACTTCGAGAACCGGGGCAACGGCTGCCCCGACGACCAGCGCTCCCCGGTGACCGTCGACGCGCAGGTGCCCAACACGGTGACGCTGCGCGGGCCCGGCCAGGGCATCGAGGGGTACTGCTATCTCACGTCCACCATCACGCCGGACGCCACGGCGCCCGCCGGTTACGTCTCCACCCTGCCGGGCAGCCTCCGCGAGCAGGGCACCGACCCCGAGCCGGCACTGCGCACCGTGCAGATCACGGTCAGCCCCGACGAGTTGCCCACCGTCGAGGTCGACATCGACTTCCACGACGGGAACGGTCTGCAGACGGTGCTGACCACCCAGCTGACGGAGGAGGCACCGGAGACCTACAAGTTCGGCTTCTCGGCCTCCACCGGCGGCTTCTTCGACACCCACCTCATCCGCGATGTCAGCGCGATGTCCGTCGAGGAGCTGGACAATCTCAACCTGGTGAAGACAGTCACCAGCGGGACCACCGAACCGTACGCGATCGGCGACACCGTCACCTACGAGTTCCTGGTGACCAACACGGGCACCACCCCGCTCACGGATGTGACGGTCACCGACCCGGACGTGACCGACGTGTCCTGTCCGCGCACCACGTTGGGCCCGGCGGGCAGCGCGACCTCGTCCATGGTGTGCACCGGCAGCCATGTGATCGAGGAGGGCGACACCCTCACCGACGTCTTCACCAACACCGCGACCGCCCAGGGCGACAACCCGGCCGGGGAGCAGGTCCTCTCCAACGAGTACTCGGCGTCGGTGCCGGTGGTCCGGAGCGTGCAGGACCTGACCATCGACAAGCAGGCCAGCGTGACGGAGGCCGAGCCGGGTGACGAGGTCACCTACACCGTGACCGTCACCAACACCGGCGAAACCACCGTCGACCCCGCCGAGTTCACCGACGACCTCTCCGACGTACTCGACGACGCCGGCATCGTCGGCACCCCCACCGCCGACACCGGCACCGCCACCCTCACCAACGGCACCCTCAACTGGACCGGCACCCTCACCCCAGGACAAACCGCCACCATCACCTACACCGTCCGCATCGACAACCCCGACACCGGCGACCAGACCCTCCGCAACAGCGTCACCTCCCCCACCCCAGGCGCCCACTGCACCGGCGACACCCAACTCCCCTGCACCACCGAGGTGACGGTGACGACTCCGGAGCCGCCGCCCTGCTGCGAATGTCACTGCAAGTGCTGCCACAAGCCCCCGCACCACGGTGACAAGCCGCCCCACCACGGCCACAAGCCACCGCACCACTGCGACAAGCCCCCGCACCACGGGGAGAAGCCGGGTCACCACCACGGCGACAAGCCGGGGCACCAGCACTGCGACTGAGGCACCGGACCGAGAACGGCTCGGGCCCCCGCGACCCCACCCCGGTCGCGGGGGCCCGAGCCGTCCGCCGGCTCAGCCGTGCCGGCCGGCCAGCTCCTCAAGCTCCGCCAGCAGCTCCGGCAGCCGCTCGGCCACCCCCTCCGGCAGCTCGGCGACAACCTCCTCCGGGAGATCGGCCGACGGGTCGAGCGTCAGCCCCTCGGGCAGGCCCTCAGGAAGCAGCTCGGGCAGCAGACCGCCGAACGGCTCGTTCGGGTCCAGCTCGACCACCTCGGCGTCCGCCGGCGGCGTGAACTGGAAGGCGCCGCCCGCCGGCGCCGTGAAGTCGACGTCGGTGAAGGCCACATCGAGCACCTGACCGCCCGGCGCCTCGCCGCGCACGGCCAGCGGCACCCCCGTCTCCGCGTCCACCGAGACCCGGGCCGAGGACATCGGGGCGTTCTCGTCCGAGGGACGGACCGTCAGCTGGTACACATCGCGGTCCGCGACCCTGGCCGTGCCGGAGACCGTGATGTCGGCCGTGCCCTCGGCGTCGGCGAGCAGCCGCTCGGCCGCCTCCTGCGGGGTCAGCTCCGCCCAGTCCTCCGGCACCGGCTCGCCCTGCTCCTCGGCCTGGGCGGCCGCCTCGGCGAGATCCGCCCGGTAGACCACGTTGCTCGCGCTGTCGTACGCCCACAGCTCGTCGCCGTTGCGGATCACCGCGAACTCGTCCGATCCCGCGACCAGCGCCAGCCGCTGCCGCTCGGGGCCGTCGAAGGCCACCCGCAGCGTGCTGTCCCCCGCGAGCAGACCGGCCAACGGGCCGTCCACGCCGGCGAACCGGGAGATCGCGCCGTCGGCCATGCCCCCCAGATCGGGTATGCCGAGATCCGTCTCCACCCGAACCGTCCCGGACAGCTGGGCCGTTTCCGACTCGGCGACCAGCACCACCAGCTCCTCGGCCGTCATCTCCGGCAGGTCCGGGCTGCCGTCGCTGGCCAGGGCCGGCCACACGCCCACCCCAATCGCCGCGACACCAGCTGTCACCGCGATGGGAAGTCCCGCGCGCCGGATGTTCCTGTGCAAAGCCATCAGATGCCCCTCCGCTCGCCTTGTGGCTGTATCCATTGCAACAGCACGACGGCCCGAAGGCATCCGCCCACGGACGGCTCTTCCGTACTACCCAAGGACGACGGTTGCGCACGCCGGTGGTGGGGAACCCGTAGGGGACGACCGCCCTCGGGCTCGGGGGCGGCCGGTGTTGAGCACGCGGAACTACGCTCCGCTCATCAGCTGGTACGGTCCGCCACCGCGTCGCACAGCTCGCCAAGCGCCTCCTTGGCGGCGCCGTCGGGCAGCGGCCCGAGGGTGTCCCTGGCCCGCTCGGCGAACGACAGCGCGTCCTGCCGGGCCAGCTCCAGCGCGCGGTGGGCGCGCAGCCCGGCCAGCGCGTCGGCCAGCCGTGCGTCATCGGTGAGATCGCCGGCCAACAGCTCCACCAGGCCGACGTCCTCCGGCGCCCCGGTGCGGGCGGCCAGCTCGCGCAGCCGCAGCACGGGCAGCGTGCTCACGCCCTCCCGCAGATCGGTGCCGGGCGTCTTGCCCGACTCCGCGCGGTCACTGGTGATGTCCAGCACATCGTCCGCCAACTGGAACGCGATGCCGATCAGCTCGCCGTAGCGGGCCAGCACCTCGACGGCCTCCGCCGGGGCGCCCGCCATCATCGCGCCCATCCGGCCGGCCACCGCGATCAGCGAGCCCGTCTTCCCGGCGACCACATCGAGATGGTGGACCACCGGGTCCTCGCCGGGGCGCGGGCCGGCGGTCTCCTGGATCTGCCCGGTGACCAGGCGTCCGAACGCCTCGGACTGGACGCGGACCGCCTCGGTGCCCAGCTCGGCCACTATCGTCGAGGCCCGCGCGAAGAGGAAGTCGCCGGTGAGCACGGCCACGGAGTTGTCCCACCGGGCGTTGGCGCTGGGCACCCCGCGCCTGACCTGCGCCTCGTCCATGATGTCGTCGTGGTAGAGCGTCGCCAGATGAGTCAACTCGACCACCACACCGGCCGGCACGACCCCGGGCGCGTGAGCGTCGCCGAACTGGGCGGCCAACAACAGCAGCAGCGGACGGAACCGTTTGCCGCCGGCTCGAACCAGGTGCTGCGCCGTCTCGGTTATAAAGTCGACATCACTCTTGGTCGCCTCGACCAGCCCCGCTTCGACGGCGGAAAGCCCCGCCTGGACCTCGGCGTCCAGGGCCGGGTCCCGCACGCTCACCCCGAAGGGCCCAACGACGGTCACGAGCGCTCTCCCCTGATCTCCGATGCGTTGTCCCTGGCAGCGTATCCGGTCGCATGTCGATCACTTCGGGGACGTACCGCTGGTGCGCGTGGGCGTGGTCGATAGCATGTCTCCATGCCGACCGCCGAAGCGTTGTTCGGAATCGACAACCTCCCCTATGGGGTCTTCAGCCCCACCGACGCACCGGACGCGCCACGGATCGGCGTGCGGTGGGGGGAGCGCGTGCTGGATGTGGGCGCCGCCGCGCGCGCCCTCGGCTCCCCCCATGCCGGGCCGCTCTCCGCGCCCTCCCTCGACGCCCTGCTGGCCGCCGGACGCCCCGTCTGGCGGGCCGTCAGGTCCGCCCTGCGGGAGTGGCTGGGCGATCCCGCGCACCGCGCCACGGTGGAGCCGCTGCTGCGTCCGCTGGAGACGGTGACGCTCCGGCTCCCGTTCACCGTCGCCGACTATGTCGACTTCTACGCCAGCGAGCACCACGCGAGCAATGTCGGCCGGATCTTCCGGCCGGGACAGCCGCCGCTGACGCCCAACTGGAAGCATCTGCCGATCGGTTACCACGGCCGGGCCGGCACGGTCCGGGTGAGCGGCGGCACGGTACGGCGCCCGCTGGGGCAGCGGCGGCCGGCCTCGTCCGACCCGGCCGCGCCGCCCGGGTTCGGGCCCTCGGCGCGGCTGGACATCGAGGCCGAGGTCGGCTTTGTGGTGGGCACCCCGTCCGAGCCCGGACGCCCGGTGCCGCTGTCCGCACTGCGCGAGCATGTGTTCGGAGTGTGCCTGGTGAACGACTGGTCCGCCCGGGACATCCAGGCGTGGGAGTACGTGCCGCTCGGCCCGTTCCTCGGCAAGTCCTTCCACACCTCGGTGTCCGCCTGGATCACCCCGCTCGACGCGCTGGACGCGGCCTGGGTCGCGCCCCCGCAGCGGGACCGGCCGCTGCTCCCCTATCTGGACGACGCCGACGAGCCGCCCGGCGGGCTCGATCTGCGGCTGACCGTGCTGCTCAACGACGAGCCGGTGGCCGAGCCCCCGTTCGCCTCCATGTACTGGACGGCGGCGCAGCAGCTGGCCCATCTGACGGTGAACGGGGCGACGTTGCGCACCGGGGACCTCTTCGCCTCCGGCACGGTCTCCGGGCCCGAGGAGCGGCAGCGCGGCTCGCTGCTCGAACTCTCCTGGAACGGTGAGCGTCCGCTGCGACTGACGGACGGGCCACGGACGTTCCTTGAGGACGGGGACCGCGTCACCATCACCGCCTGGGCGCCTGGCGCGGACGGCGGGCGGATCGGCCTGGGCGAGGTCAGCGGCACGGTGGGCCCGCCGCTCTGACGGGAACGCCCGCACCGGCACGGCCCGTCCGCTGTGGAGAACCCGCTCATGCGGTGGGGAATGTGTGCCCAAGGTCTCGGCCAGGCGCCGCACATGAAATAGGAACGTAACAGTGTCATCTACCCGTCTCGGCACAGGCTAATCTTCCCTCGACATGCTCGACTTTGAGGGGAAACAGATGCGTAGCTCGATACGTCTCGCCGTGCCTGCCGTGGCCGCGGCCATGCTGCTGCTGAGCGCCTGCAGTGACGACGACGACGGCGAGGGCGGCGGCAGCCTGGGCCAGGGCGACCAGGGGCAGGAGCAGGAGCAGGAAGCCGAGGGCGACGCCGCGCCCGAGGACCCGAACGCGGGCGACGACGCGGCCGCCGGTCCGGCGCCGACCGCCGAGGAGCTGGAGGGCTTCTGGGCCGTCGGCCTGGAGGAGAGCGACCCGGTGCTGACCTTCACCTCCGGCACCGTCACCTTTGTGGAGAACACCCTGGCCGACATGTCGGGGGCCTCCTGCTTCGGCACGCTCGACGGCGCCAGCATCGCGCTGGAGTGCGACAACGGCTCCAGCGACTACAGCGAGGCCACCCTGGCGCTCAACGGCTCGGAGCTGAACGTCACCTGGGCGTCCGGCAGCACCGAGACCTACCAGTCGCTGGGCGACCTGACCGGCCTTGAGGACCTGCCCGACCTGGGCGACATGGGCGACCTGAGCGGCCTGGACCAGGATCTGGACCTCGCCGAGCTGGAGGAGCTGCAGCGCGAGCTGGAGGAGCTGGGCTACTGATCGGACGCCACGGTCCGGGCCCCCGGCGGTCGAACGCCGGCCCGGGGAGGCACCGTGGCCTCCGGGCGGCGAGACGCCCGTGCCGACACGACGGCGGCCCGGCACCCCTTCCGAACCATCGGAAGCGGGTGCCGGGCCGCCGTCGTGTCGCGCGCCGCCCGAGCGGTCAGCGGACGAAGACCCCGGCCTGACCGGCCAGATCGAGGAAGTACTGCGGCGCCACACCGAGCGCCACGGTGGCCACGGCGGCCAGGCCGATCACCGAGCTGGTCAGCGGCGAGGGGATCACCACCGAGGGACCGTCGGGCTTGGGCTCGCTGAAGAACATCAGCACGATCACCCGGACATAGAAGAACGCGGCGATCGCCGAGGCCAGCACGCCGACCACCACCAGGCCCATGGCGCCCGAATCGGCCGCCGCCCGGAAGACGGCGAACTTGCCGGAGAAGCCGGAGGTCAGCGGGATACCGGCGAAGGCCAGCAGGAACAGCGCGAAGACCGAGGCCAGCAGCGGCGAACGCCGCCCGAGCCCCGCCCACTTGGAGAGGTGCGTCGCCTCGCCGCCGGAGTCCCGCACCAGCGTCACCACGGCGAACGCGCCCAGCGTCACCAGGGAGTAGGCGCCCAGGTAGAACAGCACCGAGGAGACGCCGTCCTCCGACAGCGACACCACGCCGGCCAGGATGAACCCGGCGTGCGCGATGGAGGAGTAGGCCAGCAGCCGCTTGACGTCGGTCTGGGTGATGGCGACGACCGCGCCGCCGACCATGGAGGCGATGGTCACGCCCCACAGCACCGGCTCCCAGTCCCACCGCAGGCCCGGCAGCACCACATAGAGCAGCCGCAGCAGGGCGCCGAAGGCGGCGACCTTGGTGGCCGCGGCCATGAAGCCGGTGACCGGGGTCGGCGCGCCCTGGTAGACGTCAGGCGTCCACATGTGGAACGGCACGGCGCCCACCTTGAACAGCAGGCCCATCACCAGCAGGGCGCCGCCGATCAGCAGCAGCGCGTCGTTGCCCATCGTCCCGGCCAGGCCCGGCTCGATGGCGCCCGGCTCGCCGGCCACCACATCGGCGATGCCGGCATAGGAGACGGTGCCCGCGTAGCCGTAGAGCAGGGCCACGCCGAAGAGCAGGAACGCGGAGGCGAACGCGCCCAGCAGGAAGTACTTGACGGCCGCCTCCTGGGAGAGCAGCCGCCGCCTGCGGGCCAGCGCGCAGAGCAGATACAGCGGAAGGGACAGCACCTCAAGGGCGATGAACAGCACCAACAGGTCGTTGGCCGCGACAAAGAGCAGCATCCCGCCGACCGCGAAGAGCAGCAGCGGGAAGATCTCCGTGGTGGTGCGTCCGGCCTTGACGGCCTCCTGTTCGGCGGGGCCGCCCGGCACAGCGGCCGGGGCCGCGGCGAACGAGTCGACCCGGGCGCCGTGCACCGCCGGCTCAAGGCGCCGTTCGGCGAAGAGCGCCACCGACACCAGACCCACCAGCGCGATCACGCCCTGGAGGAAGAGCGCGGGACCGTCGACGGCCAGCGCGCCCATGCCGGCGATCTGCGCCTCCTCGGTGCCGTGTCCGCTGGCGGCCAGACCGATCACGGCGGCGAACGCACCGGCCAACGCCAGTGCGGACACGGCCACTTCGGCGTAGTACCGCTGCCGGCGCGGCAGGAACGCCTCGATCAGCACGCCTACGATGGCGGCGCCGAACACGATCAGGCTCGGCGAGAGCGCGACCCATTCGATGTCCGGGGCCTGCAGTTCATTCACGGTGCGGCCTCCACTGCGGGCAGTTCAGGTTCTGGGTCCGTCTTGCCGACGTCCGAGAGCGTGTGCTCGACGGCCGGGTTGACGATGTCGGTGAGCGCCTTGGGGAAGACGCCGAGGAAGATCAGCAGCGCGACCAGCGGCGCCACCACGGCGATCTCCCGCACCTTCAGATCGGGCAGCTTCTCGATCCCGGGCTTGACGGGGCCCGTCATGGTGCGCTGGTAGAGCACCAGCACATAGAGCGCCGCCAGCACGATGCCGACACAGGCGATGATCCCGGCCACCTTGTAGCGGCTGAAGGTGCCGACCAGCACCAGGAACTCGGAGACGAACGGGCCGAGTCCGGGCAGCGAGAGGGTGGCCAGACCACCGATCAGGAAGGCGCCGGCCAGCTTGGGCGCCGGCTTCTGCACCCCGCCGTAGTCCTGAATCAGTCGGGAGCCCCTGCGGGCGATCAGGAAGCCGGCCACCAGCAGCAACGCGGCCGTGGCGACCCCGTGGTTGACCATGTAGAGCGTCGCGCCGCTCTGGCCCTGGCTGGTCATCGCGAAGATGCCCAGCACGATGAAGCCGAAGTGGCTGATCGACGCGTAGGCGATCAGCCGCTTGATGTCCCGCTGGCCCAGCGCCAACAGCGCGCCGTAGATGATGCTGACCAGGGCCAGGCCGAGCACCACGGGGGTGGCCCAGTCGCTGGCCTCGGGGAAGAGGCCCAGGCAGAACCGCAGCATCGCGAAGGTGCCGACCTTGTCGACCACGGCCGTGATCAGCACCGCGACCGGGGCCGTCGACTCGCCCATCGCGTTGGGCAGCCAGGTGTGCAGCGGCCACAGCGGCGCCTTGATGGCGAACGCCACGAAGAAGCCGAGGAAGAGCCACCGCTCGGTGCCGGTGCCGAAGTCCAACTCGCCGGCGGCCCGCGCCTGGAGGATCTGCTGGAGGGAGAACGTGCCCTCCGGCAGCTGGTCGGCCGTGGCGACATAGAGGCCGATCACGGCCGCCAGCATCACCAGGCCACCGACCAGGTTGTAGAGCAGGAACTTGACGGCGGCGTAGGAGCGTTGCCGCGCCTGCCCCTCCTCGCCCTGCTCGCCGGCGCGGTCGCCGAAGCCCCCGATGAGGAAGTACATCGGGATCAGCATGGCTTCGAAGAAGATGTAGAAGAGGAAGATGTCGGTGGCCGCGAAGGACATCACGACCATCGCCTCGACCAGCAGGATCAGCGCGAAGAACGCCTGGGTCGGCCGCCAGCGGCGGTTCTCGGCGCCCGCCCCGTTCTCCTCGGCGCCCTCCTCCGGGTCGGCGTCCTTCCAGCCGGCGCCGATCAGGAACGGGATCAGCACGGCGGTCAGCGCGATCATCGCCACGCCGATGCCGTCCACGCCCAGTTCGTAGCGGACGCCGAAGTCCTCGATCCAGGAACGGGACTCCGTCAGCTGGAAGCGGTCCGCGCCGGAACCCGTGTCGAAGCGCAGCAGCACGGCCGCGGCGAAGCCGACCGTGACCAGCGAGAAGAACAGCGCCGTCCACTTGGCCAGGGTCCGCCGGGCGGCCGGCACCGACGCGGTGACGACGGCGCCGATGGCGGGCGTCAGCGCCGTGGCCGTCAGCAGGGGAAATGACATATCAGACCGCCCTCATCAGCAGGGTCGCGGCGATCAGCACTGCCGCACCGCCGAACATCGATACCGCGTATGAGCGGGCGAATCCGTTCTGGACCCGGCGCAGCCGACCGGAGAGACCACCGAACGAGGCGGCGGTGCCGTTGACCACACCGTCCACCAACTTGTGGTCCAGATAGACCAGTCCACGGGTCAGGTAGTTCCCCGGCGCCACGAACGCGGCGTGGTTGAAGTCGTCCTGGAGCAGATCGCGGCGGGCCGCCCTGGTGATCCAGCGGCCGCGCGGCGCCACCACCGGCACCGGGCGGCGGCCGTACTGCCACCAGGCGGCGACGACGCCCAGCACCATCACGCCGGTCGCGGCCAGCGCGACCGTGCCATGGCTGACCGGGGAGTCGCCGTGGTCGAGGCCGGTGACCGGCTCCAGCCAGTGCACGAACCGCTCGTCCAGGTTGAAGAAGAAACCGGCGCCGACCGAGCCGACCGCCAGCACCATCATCGGGATGGTCATGGAGAGCGGGGACTCGTGCGGATGCGGCTCGTGGCCCTGGGCGTCCGGCTGCCACCGCTTCTCGCCGAAGAACGTCAGCAGCATGATCCGCGTCATGTAGTACGCGGTGAGCGCGGCGCCCAGCAGCATCACGCCGCCGAGGATCCAGCCCTCGGTGCCGCCCTGGCTGAAACCGGCGTAGATGATCTCGTCCTTGGAGAAGTATCCGGAGAGATAGGGGAAGCCGATGATCGCCAGATAGGCCAGGCCGAACGTGACGAAGGTGATCGGCATGTACTTCCGGAGGCCGCCGTAACGCCGCATGTCGACCTCGTCGTTCATGCCGTGCATCACGGATCCGGCGCCGAGGAAGAGGCCGGCCTTGAAGAAGCCGTGGGTGACCAGGTGCATGATGGCGAAGACATAGCCGACCGGGCCGAGCCCGGCGGCCAGCATCATGTAGCCGATCTGCGACATGGTCGAGCCGGCGAGCGCCTTCTTGATGTCGTCCTTGGCGCAACCGACGATCGCACCGAAGAGCAGCGTCACCGCGCCGACCACGACCACCACGGTCTGCGCGTCGGGCGCCGCATTGAAGATCGCCCCGGAGCGGGTGATCAGATAGACGCCGGCGGTCACCATGGTGGCGGCGTGGATCAGGGCCGAGACCGGGGTCGGGCCCTCCATCGCGTCGCCCAGCCAGGACTGGAGCGGCACCTGCGCCGACTTGCCGCAGGCGGCCAGCAGCAACATCAGGCCGATCGCGGTGAGCGTGCCCTCCGAGGTCTCCGTCGCGTTGGCCAGCACCGGCTCGAAGGCGAAGCTGCCGAAGGTGGTGAACATCAGCAGGATCGCGATGGAGAGGCCCACATCGCCGACCCGGTTGACCACGAACGCCTTCTTGCCGGCGGTCGCCGCGCTCGGCTTGTGCTGCCAGAAGCTGATCAGCAGGAACGAGGCGAGCCCGACGCCCTCCCAACCGACGTAGAGCAGCAGGTAGTTGTCGGCGAGCACCAGCAGCAGCATCGCCGCGAGGAAGAGGTTCAGATAGGCGAAGAACCGCCGCCGCCGCTCGTCGTGCTCCATATAGCCGATCGAGTAGAGGTGAATCAGCGTGCCCACGCTCGTGATCAGCAGGACGAACGTCATCGACAGCTGGTCGAGCTGGAACGCCACATCCGCCTGGAAGTCCGCCACCGGCACCCAACTGAAGAGGTGCTGGTGCAGGGCACGGTCCTCGCCGTCCCGACCGAGCAGGTCGAAGAACAACACGGCGGCGAGGACGAAGGAGACGGCCGCCAGGCCGGTCGCCAGCCAGTGGCCCGTCCTGTCCAGGCGGCGCCCGCCCACCAACAGCAGCGCGGCGCCCAGCAGCGGCGCGCCGACGAGCAGTCCGATCAATGACTCCACTGGTTCACGTCCCCTTACAGCTTCATCAGACTGGCGTCGTCAACCGAGGCCGAATGACGGGAGCGGTAGACGGTGACGATGATCGCCAACCCGACCACCACCTCGGCGGCGGCCACGACCATCACGAAGAAGGCCATGATCTGGCCGTCGAGATTGCCGTGCATACGGGAGAAGGTGACCAGCGCCAGATTGGCGGCGTTGAGCATCAGCTCCACGCACATGAACACCACGATCGCGTTCCGCCGCAGCAGCACGCCGCAGGCGCCCACGGTGAAGAGCAGCGCCGCCAAGTAGAGATAGTTCTCCGGGCTCACTTCCTGGCCTCCTCGGCGTTCTTGGCGTCACCGGGGGCGCCCTCGCCGTCCGTTCCGCCTCGGCCGGCTCCGGTGGCACCCGGGCGGCCCGGGGCCTCCTCGCGGCCGTGGTGCCGGTTGGTGCGCTGCTCCAGCGCACGGACCGCGGCGAGCGCGTCCTCGTGCACCTCGCGCACCTGACCACGGGCGCGCAGCGTCGGGTTGACGGTCAGCTCCGACGGGGTGCCGTCGGGCAGCAGGCCCGGCAGGTCGACGCCGTTGTGGCGGGCGTAGACGCCGGGCGCCGGCAGCGGCGGGAGCTGCTTGCCGCCGCGCACCCGCGCCTCGGCCAGCTCGCGCTGGCTCTTGGCGCGCTCCAGGCGCTCGCGGTGGGTGAGCAGCGTGGCGCCGATGGCGGCGATGGTCAGCAGCACCCCGGTGACCTCGAAGGCCACCACATAGCGGGTGAAGAGCAGCGAGGCCAACCCCTGGACGTTGCCCTCGGAGTTGGCCTGGGCGAGGCCGGTGAAGGAGCCCGTCGACGCCTGGCCGATGCCGGAGACCAGCAGCAGGCCGACGCCGAGGCCGAGCCCGGCGGCCACCCAACGCTGGCCCTTCAGCGTCTCCTTGAGCGTGTCGGTATGGCTGACGCCGACCAGCATCAGCACGAAGAGGAAGAGCATCATCACGGCGCCGGTGTAGACGACGATCTGCACCATGCCGAGGAAGTAGGCGCCGTTGGCCAGGTAGAACAGCGCCAGGATCACCATGGTGCCGGCGAGGCAGAGCGCGGAGTACACCGCGCGCTTCATCAGCACCGTGCCGAGGCCACCGAGCAGCGCGATCGGGCCGAGTAGCCAGAACTGCAGGGCCTCGCCCGTGGAGGTGGACGTCTCGGCGGCCAGCGACGTCCCGGCGGCCAGCGAGGCGAGGGCGCTCATGAGCGCACCTCCGAATCGGCCGGGCCCTTGGGGTCGGTCAGCCGGGAGGCGGCGGCCAACGCGTCGTCGGCCTCGGCCCCTTCGGGCGTCTCGCCCTTGGACCAGGCGACCTGCCGCACGGTGCCCTGCGCGGCCTCGGTGACCTCGCCCCGGTAGTAGGACTGTTCGTCCGTGCCCGGGTACATCGCGTGCGGCGCCTCGACCATGCCGTCCCTGAGCCCGGAGAGCAGCTCCTCCTTGGTGTAGATCAGGGAGGCGCGCGAACGGTCCGCCAGCTCGTACTCGTTGGTCATGGTGAGCGCGCGGGTGGGGCACGCCTCCACGCAGAGTCCGCAGAGGATGCAGCGCAGATAGTTGATCTGGTAGACGCGGCCGTAGCGTTCGCCCGGGGAGTAGCGCTCCTCCTCGGTGTTGTCCGCGCCCTCCACATAGATCGCGTCGGCGGGACAGGCCCAGGCGCACAGCTCGCAGCCGATGCACTTCTCCAGGCCGTCCGGATGCCGGTTGAGCTGGTGCCGGCCGTGGAAACGGGGCGCGGTCGGCTTCTTCTCCTCCGGGTACTGCTCGGTCATCCGCTTCTTGAACATGGCCTTGAAGGTCACGCCGAAGCCGGCCACCGGATTGTGGAACTCAGGCATCGTCACCCTCCTTTCCCTCGGACGTGATGGCGGCGCCCGCCTTCTCGTCTGCCTCGGATCCCTCGGATCCCTCGGATCCGGCGGACCCGGCGGCCCTCTCGGCCCTGGAGCGGCGCCTCGGCACCGGTGGCAGGGTCTGCCCTGGCAGTGGCGGCACCGGATACCCGCCGGCCAGCGGGTCGAACGGCTCCTCCGGCTGCTCCTCCTCGGCGGCCTCGCGCCGCTGTTCGGAGCGGTCCCTGAGGAAGTCGACGACCAGCGAGAGCAACAGCAGGACCAGCACTCCGCCGGCCACCCAGAGCACGATGTCCTGGAAGCCGTAGTCCTCGTTCTGCATCGCCCGCACGGTGGCCACCAGCATCAGCCAGACCAGCGCGATCGGGATCAGGACCTTCCAGCCCAGCACCATGAACTGGTCGTAGCGCACCCGGGGCAGCGAGGCGCGGATCCAGACGAAGAAGAAGATGACCGCGACCAGCTTCACGGTGAACCAGAGCATCGGCCACCAGCCGGAGTTGGCGCCCTCCCAGAAGCTGAGCGGCGCCGGCGCCCGCCAGCCGCCGAGGAAGAGGGTGACCATCAGGGCCGAGACGGTGACCGTGTGGATGTACTCGGACATCATGAAGAAGGCGAACTTGATGGACGAGTACTCGGTGAGATACCCGCCGACCAGGTCGCCCTCGGACTCCGGCATGTCGAACGGCGGGCGGTGCGCCTCGCCGACCATGGCGATCATGTAGATCAGGAACGACACCGGGAGCAGGATCATGAACCAGCGGTCCTCCTGCGCCTCCACGATGGCCGAGGTGGACATCGATCCGGAGTAGAGGAAGACGGCGGCGAAGCTGAGGCCCATGGCGACCTCGTAGGAGATGATCTGCGCCGTGGCCCGCACCCCGCCGAGCAGCGGGTAGGTGGATCCGGAGGACCAGCCGGCGAGCACCGTGCCGTAGACCGCGATCGCCGCGGTGGCCAGCACATAGAGCAACGCGACCGGCAGATCGGTGAGTTGGAGCACCGTCTGGGTGCCGAAGATGCTCACCGGATCGTCGGCCGGGCCGAACGGGATCACCGCGATCGCCATCAGCGCCGGGATCGTCGCGAGCATCGGCGCCATGACGAAGAGCACCTTGTCGGAGCCCTTGACGACGATGTCCTCCTTCAGCATCAGCTTGATGCCGTCGGCGAGCGACTGGAGCAGGCCCCAGGGCCCGGCCCGGTTGGGGCCGATGCGCAGCTGCATCCAGCCGAGCACCTTGCGCTCCATCACGATGCAGACCAGCACCGTGCCCAGCAGGAACGCGAAGCAGAAGACGGCCTTGATCAGGACCAGCCAGAAGGGGTCGTCGCCGAACATGGACAGATCGGCCTCCGCCGCCAGCCCGGTCGTGAGTTCCTCGGCCAGCATCACGCGTTCACCTCCTCGGTGGCCTGCGAAGCGGCCGAAGTCAAGGCGGCGACCTGGACCAGCTGGCCCGGGCGGGCGCCCAGGTCCTGGTAGGCGCCGCCGCCAACGGAGTTCAGCGGCAGCCAGACCACGCGGTCCGGCAGCTCGTCGGTCACATACAGCGGCAGGGTGACCGTGCCGGCGGGCCCGGTCACGGCGAGCGGATCGCCGTGGGCGACGCCGGCCTCCTCGGCGGTGGCCGGCGAGAGGCGCGCGACGGCGGCGTGCCGGGTGGCGGCCAGCGCCTCGTCGCCCTGCTGCAACAGGCCCTGGTCGAGCAGGAGTCGGTGCCCGGCGAGCACCGCCTCGCCGGCCCCCGGTCGGGGCAGTTCGGTGGGCGTCGCGGTCGGGCCGAGCGGCAGGGCGCCCGTCCACTCGGCGAGTCCGTCCAACTCGGCGCGCAGCGTGTTGATATCGGGCAGGCCCAGGTGGACGTCCATCGCGTCGGCCAGCATCTGGAGCGCGCGGGCGTCGGTCTGGGTCTGCCGCCTGGTCATCTGGTCGGGCTTGATGGCGGCGGCGAACGGGCGGGCGCGGCCCTCCCAGTTGAGGAAGGTGCCCTCCTTCTCGACCACGGCCGAGACCGGCAGCACCACGTCGGCCCGTTCGGTCACCTCGGAAGGACGCAGCTCCAGGCTGAGCAGGAAGCCACGCTCGGCGACCGTGTCCAACGCCCTGCGGGCGAGCGCGGGATCCGGCAGGTCGGCCACCTCGACACCGGCCACCACCAGGGCGTCCAACGCGCCTTCGGCGGCGGCGGCGAGGATGCCGGCGGTGTCCCTGGCCGGCGCCTCGGGCAGCGCGCCCAGGCCCCAGGCGGCGGCCACCTCGCGGCGGGCGTCGGCGTCCGACTCGGGCCGGCCGCCGGGCAGCAGCCCGGGCAGCGCGCCCGTCTCGATCGCGCCCCGCTCGCCGGCCCGGCGCGGGATCCACACCAGCGTCGCGCCGGTCGCGGCGCCGGCGGCCACGGCCGCCGTGTACCCGCCGGACACGCCGGCCAGCCGCTCGCCGACGATCAGCAGGGCGCCGGGCTGGCGCAGCGCCTCGGCGGCGCGCCGGCCCTCGGCGCCGAGCGCCGGGTCGTTGCCGGCGAGCGCCTCCAGCCAGTCGGGCTCGGTGCCGGGCGCGGCCGGCAGCAGCGTGCCGTCCGTCTTGGCCAGGCCACGGGTGATGTGGCTGGCGATGCTGAAGATCCGCTGGCCGTGCTTGCGGTTGGCCTTGCGCAGCCGCAGGAAGACGCCGGGGGCCTCCTCCTCGGACTCGAAGCCGACCAGCAGCACGGCGGGGGCCGACTCCAGGGCGCGGTAGGTGACTCCGGCGCCGTCCAGGTCCTGGCCGTGGCCCGCGATCCGGCTGGCGAGGAACGCGGCCTCCTCCGGGCTGTGCACCCGGGCGCGGAAGTCGATGTCGTTGCTGCCGAGGGCGACCCTGGCGAACTTGGCGTAGGCGTAGGTGTCCTCGACGGTGAGCCGTCCGCCGGTGAGGACGCCGGCCCGGCCCCTGGCGCCGGCCAGCCCGGCGGCCGCGGCGCGCAGCGCCTCCGGCCAGCTGGCGGGGGCCAGTTCACCCGTCTCGGCGTCCCGCACCAGCGGGACGGTGAGCCGGTCGGGGCGCTGGGCGTAGCGGAACGCGAAGCGGCCCTTGTCGCAGATCCACTCCTCGTTGACCTCGGGTTCGTCGGCGGCCAGCCGGCGCATCACCTTGCCGCGCCGGTGGTCGGTACGGGTGGCGCAGCCGCCGGCGCAGTGCTCGCAGACGCTGGGCGAGGAGACCAGGTCGAACGGGCGGGAACGGAACCGGTAGGCGGCCGAGGTGAGGGCGCCGACCGGGCAGATCTGGATGGTGTTGCCGGAGAAGTAGGACTCGAACGGGTCCCCCTGTCCGGTGCCGACCTGCTGGAGCGCGCCGCGCTCGATGAGTTCGATCATCGGGTCGCCGGCGACCTGGTTGGAGAAGCGGGTGCAGCGGGCGCAGAGCACACAGCGCTCGCGGTCCAGCAGCACCTGTGCCGAGATCGGCACCGGCTTCTCGTAGGTGCGCTTGGCGCCGTCGAAGCGGCTGTCCGGATCGCCGTGCGACATCGCCTGGTTCTGCAGGGGGCATTCGCCGCCCTTGTCGCAGACCGGGCAGTCCAGCGGGTGGTTGATCAGCAGCAGCTCCATCACGCCGCGCTGTGCCTTCTCGGCGACCGGCGAGGTGAGATGGGTGCGGACCACCATGCCCTCGGTGCAGGTGATGGTGCAGGAGGCCATCGGCTTGCGCTGGCCCTCCACCTCCACGATGCACTGCCGGCAGGCGCCGGCCGGGTCGAGCAGCGGATGGTCGCAGAACCGGGGGATCTCGATGCCGAGTTGTTCGGCGGCCCGGATCACCAGGGTGCCCTTGGGCACGGAGATCTCGATGCCGTCGATGGTCAGGGTGACCAGATCGGCCCGGGGCGGCTTGGCTGCCTGCCCGCCACCGCTCTTGGCGTCGGTGGTGACCGTCATGCGTTCACCTCCTGGTGGGTCGCGCTGTCCGACCAGGCGGTGGACTTGGCGGGGTCGAAGGGGCAGCCGCGCTCGGTGATGTGCTGTTCGTACTCGGCGCGGAAGTGTTTGAGCGAGGAGTAGATCGGGCTGGCCGCGCCGTCGCCGAGGGCGCAGAACGACTTGCCGTTGATGTTGTCGGCGATGTCGGCGATCTTGTCCAGATCGCTGAGCAGCGCCTTGCCGGCCTCGATGTCGCGCATCAACTGGACCAGCCAGTAGGTGCCCTCACGGCAGGGGGTGCACTTGCCGCAGGACTCGTGGGCGTAGAACTCGGTCCAGCGGGTGACGGCGCGGACCACGCAGGTGGTCTCGTCGAAGCACTGCAGGGCCTTGGTGCCGAGCATGGATCCGGCGGCGCCGACGCCCTCGTAGTCCAGCGGGACGTCGAGGTGTTCGTCGGTGAGCAGCGGCGTGGACGAGCCGCCCGGCGTCCAGAACTTCAGCCGGTGGCCCGGGCGCATTCCGCCGCTGAGCTGGAGGAGTTCGCGCAGCGTGATGCCGAGCGGCGCCTCGTACTGGCCGGGGCGGGCGACATGTCCCGACAGGGAGTAGAGCGTGAACCCGGGGGACTTCTCGCTGCCCATGGAGCGGAACCAGTCCTTGCCCCGGTCCATGATGGCGGGAACCGAGGCGATCGACTCGACGTTGTTCACCACGGTGGGGCAGGCGTAGAGGCCGGCCACGGCGGGGAACGGCGGGCGGAGCCTGGGCTGTCCGCGTCGGCCCTCCAGGGAGTCGAGCAGCGCGGTCTCCTCGCCGCAGATATAGGCGCCGGCGCCGGCGTGCACGGTGATCTCCAGATCGCCGCCCTCGCCGAGCGCGCCCTTGCCGAGGTAGCCGGCGGCGTGCGCCTCGGCCACGGCGGCGTGGAGGCGGCGCAGCACGGGCACGACCTCGCCGCGCAGATAGATGAAGGCGTGGTTGGAGCGGATCGCGTGGCAGGCGATGATGATGCCCTCGACGAGGGAGTGCGGGTTGGCGTAGAGCAGCGGGATGTCCTTGCAGGTCCCCGGCTCGGACTCGTCCGCGTTGACCACCAGGTAGTGCGGTTTGCCGTCGCCCTGCGGGATGAACTGCCACTTCATCCCGGTGGGGAAGCCGGCGCCGCCCCGGCCGCGCAGCCCGGACTCCTTGACGTAGGCGATGACATCGTCGGGCGCCATGGCCAGCGCCTTGCCCAGGCCCCGGTAGCCGCCGTTCTTGCGGTAGACGTCGAGCGTCCAGGACTCGGGCTGGTCCCAGGCCTCGGACAGCACGGGGGCGAGCAGCTTCCTCGGGGTCGTCTCGTTGACGTCGTCCGTGGTCACGGTCATCACTCACCCTCCTCGGCGGTCGGGCCCGCGGGGTGCTGCGGGTCCGACGCCGAAGTCTGCTGGGGGGCGTCATGGGAGCTGGGGTGCTGAGCCGGCCGCTCGGCGTCCGACAGGGCCGGCACCTCGGGGTGGCGCGGGGTGACCACCGCGCCCTGGGCCGACTCGCCCTTGGCGAGGCGGAGTCCGGCCAGCGAGGCGGGCCCGGCGCTGCCGCCGGCGGCGACGGCGCCGGGGCGTTCGTCGGGGAAGCCGGCCAGGATGCGGGCGGTGCGCTTGAAGTCGCAGAGCGGGGCGCCCCTGGTGGGGACGACCTCCTCGCCGGCGCGCAGCTGGTCGACGAGCGCCTTGGCGGACTCGACTGTCTGGTTGTCGAAGAACTCCCAGTTGATCATCAGCACGGGCGCGAAGTCGCAGGCCGCGTTGCACTCGATGTGCTCCAGCGTGACCTTGCCGTCCTCGGTGGTCTCGCCGTTGCCGAGGGCCAGGTGTTCCTGGAGCGCGGCGAAGATGGCGTCGCCGCCGAGCACCGCGCAGAGCGTGTTGGTGCAGACGCCGACCTGGTAGTCGCCGGAGGGGCGGCGCCGGTACATCGAGTAGAACGTGGCGACGGCCGTCACCTCGGCCGTGGTCAGCTCCAGCACGTCGGCGCAGAACTGCATGCCGGTGCGGGTGACATAGCCCTCCTCCGACTGCACCAGGTGCAGCAGCGGGAGCAGCGCGGAGCGGCTGTCCGGGTAGCGGGCGACGACCTCGGCGGCGTCCGCCTCAAGCCGCGCCCTCACCTCGGCGGGGTAGCTGGCGGCCGGCGGCTGCGGCATCCCCAGCGGCACCCCGCGGTTCTCAGCGGTGGCTGTCATCGGTCAACGCCTCCCATCACGGGGTCGATGGACGCCACCGCGACGATGACGTCGGCGACCATGCCGCCCTCGCACATCGCCGCCATGGACTGGAGGTTGGTGAACGAGGGGTCCCGGAAGTGGACCCGGTAGGGGCGGGTACCGCCGTCGCTCACCATGTGCACGCCCAGCTCGCCCTTGGCGGACTCGACCGCCGTGTACACCTGCCCTGCCGGGACCCGGAAGCCCTCGGTGACCAGCTTGAAGTGGTGGATCAGGGCCTCCATGGAGGTGCCCATGATGTTCTTGATGTGGTCGAGCGAGTTGCCCATCCCGTCCGGGCCCAGGGCCAGTTGGGCGGGCCAGGCGATCTTCTTGTCGGCCACCATCACGGGGCCCGGCTCCAGCCGCTCGACGCACTGCTCGATGATTCGCAGCGACTGCCGCATCTCCTCCAGGCGCAGCAGGAACCGCCCGTAGGAGTCGCAGGTGTCGGTGGTGGGGACCTCGAAGTCGTAGTTCTCGTAGCCGCAGTACGGGTCGGACTTGCGCAGGTCGTGCGGGAGGCCGGCGGAGCGCAGGATCGGCCCGGTGGCGCCGAGCGCCAGCGCGCCGGCCAGGTCGAGATAGCCGACGTCCTGCAGCCGGGCCTTGAAGACCGGGTTGCCGGTGCAGAGCTTGTCGTACTCGGGCAGGTTCTTGCGCATCGTCCTGACGTACTCGCGCAGCGCGTCGATGGCGCCGGGCGGCAGGTCCTGGGCGAGGCCGCCGGGGCGGATGAAGGCGTGGTTCATCCGCAGCCCGGTGATCAACTCGAAGATGTCCAGGCAGTGTTCGCGGTCCCGGAAGCCGTACATCATCACCGTGGTCGCGCCCAGCTCCATGCCGCCGGTGGCGACGGCGACAAAGTGCGAGGCGAGGCGGTTGACCTCCATCAGCAGCACCCGGATCACGCTGGCCCGGTCCGGGACCTGGTCGGTGATGCCGAGCAGCTTCTCCACGCCCAGGCAGTACGCCGCCTCGTTGAAGAGCGGCGTCAGGTAGTCCATGCGCGTGACGAACGTGGGGCCCTGCGCCCAGGTGCGGTATTCGAGGTTCTTCTCGATCCCGGTGTGCAGATAGCCGATGCCGGCGCGGGCCTCCGTGACCGTCTCGCCGTCGATCTCCAGGATCAGCCGCAACACCCCGTGCGTGGACGGGTGTTGGGGACCCATGTTGACGACGATCCGCTCGTCGTCGGCAGATTCGACGGCGGCGGCGAACTCGTCCCAGTCGCCTCCGGTGACGGTGTAGACCGTGCCTTCGGTGGTCTCCCTGGCCTCGGCGGGCCGGGTGGCGTGTGTGGTCATCAGCTGTACGACCTCCGCTGGTCGGGTGCCGGGATCTGGGCGCCCTTGTACTCGACGGGGATGCCGCCGAGCGGGTAGTCCTTGCGCTGCGGAAAGCCCTGCCAGTCGTCGGGCATCATGATCCGGGTGAGCGCCGGGTGCCCGTCGAAGACCAGGCCGAAGAAGTCGTAGACCTCACGCTCGTGCCAGTCGTTGGTCGGGTAGGTGTCCACGACCGAGGGCAGATGGGGGTCGCTGTCCGGGACGCTGACCTCGACGCGGATCAGCCGGCCGTGGGTCAACGACCGCAGGTGGTAGACCGCGTGCAGCTCGCGGCCCGTGTCCGTGGGGTTGTGCACGCCGCTCACGCCGGTACACAGCTCGAAGCGGAGCGCCGGATCGTCGCGCAGCGTGCGGCAGACGACCGGGAGGTGTTCGCGGGCGATGTGGAACGTGATCTCGTCCCGGTCCACCACGGTCTTCTCGATGGCGGTCTCCGGGGCGATCCCCTGCTCCTCCAGGGCGCCCTCCAACTCGTCGGCGACCTCGTCGAAGTAGCCGCCGTAGGGCCGCTGGCTGGCGCCCGGCATCCGAACGACGCGTTCGAGGCCGCCGTAACCGCTGGTGTCGCCGCCGTTGTTGGCGCCGAACATGCCGCGCCTGCGGGCGATCGGCTCGCCCTCGCCCCTGGCCGCCGGAACGCCGCTTGTGCTCGTGTTCTCGTTCTCCTGACCCGCGTCGCTCACCGCAGCAGCCCCTTCATCTCGATGGTGGGGAGGGCCTTCATCGCGGCCTCCTCCGCCTCCCGGGCGGCCTGCTCGCGGTTGACGCCGAGCTTCTCCTCACGGATCTTGGAGTGCAGCTTGATGATCGCGTCCATCAGCATCTCGGGGCGCGGCGGGCAGCCGGGCAGGTAGATGTCGACCGGGACGATGTGGTCGACGCCCTGGACGATCGCGTAGTTGTTGAACATGCCGCCGGACGAGGCGCAGACGCCCATGGAGATAACCCACTTGGGGTTCGGCATCTGGTCGTAGACCTGGCGCAGCACGGGCGCCATCTTCTGGCTGACCCGACCGGCCACGATCATCAGATCGGCCTGTCGCGGCGAGCCGCGGAACACCTCCATGCCGAACCGCGCCAGGTCGTAGCGGCCGGCGCCGGTGGTCATCATCTCGATGGCGCAGCAGGCCAGACCGAAGGTGGCGGGGAAGATGGAGCTCTTCCGCGCCAGCCCGGCCACCTCCTCGACGGTGCTGAGCAGGAACCCGCTGGGGATCTTGTCTTCCAGGCCCATGTGTCAGTGCCCTTCCTCGCGTGGTGTCGCCCCGCGTCGTGTGGGGGCTCCGGTGGGAGGCGGTGTCCGAGGTGCCGTCCCGGTCGTCCCGGCGCTCGACGCCCGTGTCCTCAGTCCCACTCAAGGCCCCCTCGCCGCCAGTCGTACGCGTAGGCGACGCCGATCAGGCCGACGAAGACCAACATCTGCACGAGCCCGAACATCCCCAGCGCGTCGAAGTGCACGGCCCAGGGATAGAGAAAGACGATCTCGATGTCGAAGATGATGAACAACATCGCCGTCAGGTAGTACTTGACGGGGAACCGCCCGCCGCCTGCGGGTTGCGGGGTGGGCTCGACGCCGCACTCGTAGGCGTCCAGTTTGGCGCGGTTGTACCGCCTGGGGCCGATCAACGCGGCCGCGACCACGGAGAAGACGGCGAATCCCGCCGCTAGGGCGCCCAGTACGAGGATGGGCACATACGCGTTCACGCCACCTCGCTCCTTCCAGTCGTCGGCGACTGCGCTACCACGAAGATCATCGCTATGTGAGTCAGTTCACAAGGCTGCAGAGCATCCTATGCCCGGACCCCTGTGACCTTCGACACGGGGTCGCCCAAGAAGTTTGTGATCTCTCCCACCCGCCCATTTCCCCCAATGCGCACCACCGCATGACTTTTCACCTGTCGTCGTCATTTAACAACGATGCGCTGAACAAGCCCCGGATGACGGCACTTGGGGGGCGATTCGAACGCCCGGCTCGTACCACTTGATGCACATACCAAGCAAATTCGCGAAGGGAACCGGCCGGTGATATAGCCCAGGTCATGACGCCACCAACGGATGCGCGTCCGCACTCCGTCACCGGCTCGACCGGGATGGACCCCGGTTCTAGAGTGGTGGCACGTGTCAGACATATCCCTCACCGCGGCCGTGCTGCTCTGTGTGGCCGCGGCCCTGGCCGGCTGGATCGACGCGGTGGTCGGCGGCGGCGGACTGCTGCTGCTCCCCGCGCTGTTGATCGGTCTGCCGGACAGCTCCCCCACCTACGCCCTGGGCACCAACAAGGCGGTCGCCGTCACCGGCACCTCCATCGCGGCCGTCACCTATGCCCGAAAAGCGCCGCTGGACCGCCGGCTGGCGCTCCGCCTCGGCGGCCTGGCCCTGCTCGCGGCGGCCGGCGGCGCGCTCTTCGCCTCGGCGGTCAGCAAGGAGGCGCTGCAACCCCTGATCATGGTGGTGCTGTTGGGCGTCGCGGGCTTCGTGGTGCTCCGCCCCCGCTTCGGCCTCACCCCCGACGGCACCGCGCCCCGCGTCCCGTCCCGCCGCCGAACCCTGGGCGCGCTGCTGCTGATCGGCGTCGGCATCGGCTTCTACGACGGACTGATCGGCCCGGGCACCGGAACGTTTCTGGTGATCGGTCTGGTGGGGCTTCTGCACATGTCGATGCTGCGTGCGACCGCCACTGCCAAGATCGTGAATGTCGGAACAAACCTCGGGGCGTTGGCCGTCTTCGCCGCCCATGGCACGGTGCTGTGGCAACTCGCCCCCGCCATGGCCGTGTTCAACATGGCCGGCGCCTGGACCGGCGCCCGCATGGCCCTCACCCGAGGCAACACCTTCATCCGCGCCGTCCTCCTCACCGTCGTCACCGCCCTGGTCGCCCGCCTCGCGTACGACCAGTGGCTGTCGTGAGGGGGCGGGGACGGGGTGGGTCCGACTACGGGAGGGCTGCCGAGCGGTCAGGCCCGCGCAGGCACCAGCGGCGGGTGGACGGGAGTACGGCCAAGATCGCGGCGACGCCCGCGGCGACGGCTACCGGCGGAGCGACGAAGACGGCGAACACCTCGACGCTCTCCGGCCCGCCCAGCAGTTGGTGCTGCGCGCTGGCGCTCAGGCAGTGCGCGGCCGTCATGGCACCGGCCGTCGCGATGATCCGGCGTCCGGCGGTTCGGCGCCGGAACAGCGACAGCGCGCCCAGAACGAGCAGGACCGCCTCCACGATGCCCACCACCATGTTCGCCAGGATCGCCCCGGTCGGCGCGGAGCGGTACTGGAGGTAGGTGATGGTCATGAAGATCATGTAGAGGAGCGGCGGAACGCACAGCAGGGCCAGCGTCACCGAGGTGATCGCGGCACGGCCGTCGACCGGTGCGTCGTTCCCGTACGCGGGCGGGGCGCCTCGCCGCTCCTGGATCCGCGTGGCCGCGGTGCCCTCCCGCGTGGGCGGTTCGCTCTCCCGGGGGGCGGGAGCCCCCGGCGTCGGGTCGTGTCGAGTGCGGTCGCCCGCCGACGGTGGGGGCTGCGGGGCGCGTTCGAGTCGGCGCAGTGCCTCGGCGAGATCGGCGGCGCTCCGATGCCGCCGCTTCGGGTCCTTGCGCAGCAGGGTGAGCAGGAGGTCGTCCCAGGCGCGTGGGACGACCTCGGAGACCGAACTCGGTGCGGGTGGCTCGTCGGTGAGATGCGCCGAGACGTAGCCCAGGGCGTCGGGCGCCCGGAAGGGCAGCCGCCCCGTGATCAGTTCGAACAGGAGGCAGCCGAGCGCGTACAGGTCGCTGCTCGGTTCGGCGACGCCTCTGGCCTGTTCGGGGGCCATGTAGGCCGGGGTGCCCACGATGAAGCCCGTCCTGGTGAGTCGACCCGCGGTCGCGTGGGGGTCGGCCGCCCGAGCGATGCCGAAATCAAGGACCTTCACATCGCCGGCAGGGGTGACGAGGATGTTGGAGGGCTTGATGTCCCGGTGCATGACCCCGGCATCGTGCGCCTCGGCGAGCGCGTCGCATATCCGCGCGCCCCATCGGGCCGCATCGGGCAGGGCGGTGGGGCCCCGGAGCAGCTTCGCGTCCAGGCCCTCCCCTCGGATCAGCTCCATCACCAGGAAGGGGACGGTGTCCTCGCCTGTGCCGGTCTCGCCGAGATCGTGGATGGTGACGATGTTGGGGTGCTGGAGTTGGGCGGTGAGCCGTGCCTCGCGCAGGAATCTGGCGCGTGCCTCGTCGCCCCGGTGCCCGCCGCCGGCGAGCAGGGACACCATCTTGACGGCGACGGGCCGGCCGAGCCTCTCGTCCCGCGCCTCCCACACCTCCCCCATTCCGCCTTCAGCCAGCTCTCGCACCAACCGATAACGTCCCCCCAGAAGTTGGTCGCGCACGGCTACGCCTCCCCCGTTCCGAACATCCCTGTCCTCCTTGCCGGCACATCCCCACTCTCGAAATCCGTCGAGCGGCGGGGGTGTTCACCGAGACGGCCACCCGACCCGAATCATCATCCCTCTCCGCCACGCTCCCGACACGTTCCCGGCACGCTCCCGGCAGCGGAGTCGGCCGTGGGCGCGACGGCCGGCTCCGCACCCGTCCACCACCCGGGGCCCGGGGCACCGCCCCGCCGGGCGGGGTTTCGTGAGGTGCGCCACAGGACGGTTCGGTAACAAGAGGGCAACATTGATCCGTAGGGGGTTTACGTGTTAGCCCTTCGGCCACCCGCCGGAAAACGGACAATCCGCAGAACAGCCCGGCTATTTGGCCGGAAAGATCAACTTGCCGCGCAAGCGACACTTCGGGCAAATAACCCCTCAACTCGTCGCGTACACGTCGAGTGTGGCCGATTCCACGGCAATTGAGATCAACCCCGAACGGCTGATAGCCGTTGTTCCCATGTCCCCAATCCGTTACCGAGGCCGGCACCGCAAACCCCGGACCTCCCGCATCAGTGGCCTGCGCCTGATACGTGGCGGCGTCCTCACGGGCGTGGTCGGCTCGGTCGCGGTCACCGGCACGGCCGGTCCCGCGTCCGCGACCGAGCAGCCCGCCGAGTCCACCGGCGAACTGCCCACGGTCACCGCCGCGTTGGCCCCCAGCAACACCCTCGCCTTCCAGGCCACCGAGGACCTGGCCACCCACACCGAGCAACGTCGCACCCTGGCCTGGGCCCAGGAGCGGGCCATCGTCGCCGCCCAGCGCACGGCCGCCGAGCAGCGCGCCGAGGCGGAAGCCCGCGCCGAGGCCGAGCGGTTGGCGGCCGAGGAGGCCGCGGCCGCCGCCCAGGCCGAGGCCGAAGCCGCGGCCGAAGCGGAGGCCGCCGAGCAGGAGTCTGCGGCGCCGGCCGCCGAAGAGCCGCGGGTCCAGACCCAGTCGGCGCCCGCCTCCGGCGGCGCGGCGGCCGTCATCGACTTCGCCCGCGCCCAACTCGGCGACGCCTATGTCATGGGCGGCACAGGACCCGACAGCTGGGACTGCTCCGGCCTGGTGCAGGCCGCGTTCCAGACGGTCGGCGTCTCGCTCCCCCGCGTCTCCGGCGCCCAGGCCGCCGCCGGCACCCCCGTCTCGCTGGACGCGCTCCAGCCGGGCGACATCCTCTACTGGGGCGGCAGCCCGAGCAGCGCGTACCACGTCGCCATCTACACCGGCAACGGCACCTTCGTCGGCGCCCAGAACTCCTCCACCGGCGTGGTCGAACGCGACCTCGACTGGGACGCCCCCTCGGGCGCCGTCCGCGTCCTCTGACGCGGCACACGCCAAGCGCCGCCGCGCCCCGGCTCCGGCCTGCCGCCGGATACCGGGGGGGCGGTGGGCGGGACCACCGCGCGTCAGATCGGCAGGTCCCAACCCGGACCGTCCTCGGCGCCGATCCACACCCGCTGCCCCGTGACCGAGACGGTGATGCCGAACCCCTCCTGGTGCGGTGCGCCGGCGGCCCGCCACCGCCCCACGGCCCGCTCGACGCGGTCCCACAGACGGACGGGGCCGCGCTGTACGACGGTCCACCCACCACGGGGGTCGGCGGTTGTCCGCGCCTGCGAGCCGGTGGCCACGTCCCAGAGGATCTGTTCCACCCCCGCCCCCGGGCTGTCGCCGGAGGTCGGGGGCGGGGAACGGTCAGGCGCGGGGGGCCAGTTTGGTGAGGCCGTTGATGACGCGGTCGGAGGCGTCGCCGCCGGCCGGGTCGGTGAGGTTGGCGAGGAGCTTCAGCAGGAAGCGCATCAGCATCGGGTGGCTGAGGCCACGTTCGGCGGCCAGCTTCATCACCCGGGGGTTGCCGATGATCTTCACAAAGGCGCGGCCCATCGTGTAGTAGCCGCCATATGTCTCGCGCAGCACCTTGGAGTAGCCGAGCAGCGCCAACTCCCGTTGGGTGGGGCTCTGTCGGGCCAGCGCCTGGCTGATCACCTCGGCCGCGGTGCGGCCCGACTCCATGGCGTAGGCGATGCCCTCGCCGTTGAACGGGTTGACCAAGCCGCCGGAGTCGCCGACGAGCATCAGGCCGCGCCCGTAGTGCGGTTTGCGGTTGAACGCCATCGGCAGCGCCGCGCCCCGGATCGGGCCCGTCATGTGCTCGGGGGTGAACTGCCACTCCTCCGGCATGCTGGCGCACCAGGCGCGCAGCACCTCGCGCCAGTCCAGATCGCGGAAGGCCGGCGAGCTGTTGAGGACGCCGAGGCCGACGTTGGAGGTGCCGTCGCCCATGCCGAACACCCAGCCGTAGCCGGGCAGCAGCTTGGGCTTGTCGCCGCGCCGGTCCCAGAGTTCGAGCCAGGACTCCAGATAGTCGTCGTCGTGGCGCGGGGTGGTGAAGTACGTCCGGACGGCGACGCCCATGGGGCGGCGCTCGTCGCGGTGGCGGTCCATCGCGAGGGAGAGCCGGGAGGAGTTGCCGTCGGCGGCGACGACCACCGGGGCGCGGAAGGTGGTGGGGGTCTTCTCCAGGCCCAGCTTCGCCTCCACGCCGATGATCCGACCGGTGCGTTCGTCGCGGATCGGCGCCGAGACATTGCAGCGCTCGTGGACCCTGGCGCCGGCCTTCTCGGCCGCCCTGGCCAGCTGTTCGTCGAAGTCGTCGCGCTTGCGGACCAGCCCGTAGTCGGGGAACGACGCCAACTCCGGCCAGTCCAGCTGGACCCGCTGGCCGCCGCTGAGGATGCGCAGCCCCTTGTTCCGCAGCCAGCCGGCCTCTTCGGAGACGTCGATCCCCATGGCGATCAGCTGCTTGGTGGCCCGGGGGGTGAGGCCGTCGCCACAGACCTTCTCCCGGGGGAAGGCGGTCTTCTCCAACAGGACCACGTCGAGTCCGGACTGGGCGAGGTGGTAGGCGGTCGTGGAGCCTGCTGGCCCGGCCCCCACCACAATCACGTCGGCGGTGTGTTCGGAGGGGGTCTTCTCGGCGGTCTCAGCCACGTTCGGCTCTCCCATCGGCGTCAGAGGCAGACAGTGCTGGAGTCTATTCGGCGGGTGGCCCCGCGCGTCGGCGGCCCGACGGGGCCGGCGGCATCGGCATCCGCCGCCGCGCCCGGAGGACGGCGGGTCGGGCCCGGACGGCGGGTCGGGCCCGGACGGCGGGTCGGGCCCCAACGAACGCCTGCCCGGCGGAGCCCCCCGTTAGTCCCCGGGTGCCCGGGGCCGGCGCAGCGGCCGGGGCGGCTACGCGCCCGGCTTGGTGCCCCGGTGCAGGGCGACGATGCCGCCCGTCAGATCGCGCCAGGCGACCCGTTCCCAGCCGGCGTCGAGCAACCGGCGGGCCAGCGCCGGCTGGTCGGGCCACTCGCGGATGGACTCGGCGAGATAGGTGTACGCGTCGGGGCTGCTGGAGACCCGCGTGGCCACGGCCGGCAGCGCCCGCATCAGGTACTCGGTGTAGACGGTGCGGAACGGGGCCCAGGTGGGGTGGCTGAACTCGCACACCACCAGCCGGCCGCCCGGCTTGGTGACCCGCAGCAGCTCCCGCAGCCCGGCGTCCGGATCGGCGACATTGCGCAGCCCGAAGGAGATCGTCACCGCGTCGAACGCGCCGTCGGCGAACGGCAGCCGGGTGGCGTCCCCGGCGGTGAACGGGAGCCACGGCTGGCGCCGTTTGCCCTCGGCCAGCATGCCCTGGCTGAAGTCGCAGGGCACCGTGAAGGCGCCGGCGGCGGCGAACGGTTCGGACGAGGTGCCGGTGCCGGCGGCCAGATCGAGGACGAACTCCCCCGGGCGCGGGGCGACGGCGCGCACCACCGCCTTGCGCCAGCGGCGGTTCTGGCCCATGGCGAGAACGTCGTTGGTGAGGTCGTAGCGCGCCGCCACCGCGTCGAACATGGCGGCGACGTCCTTGGGTTGCTTCTCCAGCGAGGCACGTGTCACCCGGCCATTGTCCCGGATGCCCCCGCTACTCGTTCGGGGGACATCCCCGGACCGCGAGGTGAGCGGGACGGGGTCGGCCAACTACGGTGCGTGCCATGACTCAGCACTCCCGCGCGGCACGCACGCTGCGCCTGGCCTCCGTCACCGCCACCGCGACCGGCGCGCTGCTCGCCGCCGGCGCCGGCGCCGCCTCCGCCGCCACCGGCGCCGCCTCGCTGCCCGAGACGGTCGGCTCCACCCTGTCCACCACCACCGATGTCACGGAGCAGTCCCTGGGCAGCGCCCTGGATCCGGCCCTCGATCTGCGGCTGTACCCGCTGGCCAACACGGGGACCGATCCGTTGGACAACTCGGTCGGCACCCAGATCGCCGACTTCAAGCCGGTGGGCACCGACCTGGTCACGGGCCCGATCAGCGGGGGCGCGAACGCCCGGACACTGCTCGGCGGGGTGCCGCTGCTCGGCGAGCTGGTGGCACCGGCCGGCGGCTGACGCCGAGGTTGACGCCGAACGAACGGGCGCACCCTAGGGCACGTCGGCGAAGGCGTTCACGCCCGTCAGTTCGGCCGAGTAGGCCCAGAGCCTGGCCGCCTGCTCCGGGTCGATGGCGTACTCCTCGACGTCCGAGGCGTCGGCGATATCGCAGTCCTGGCAGTAGGCGCCGCCCAGACCGGCGAGCAGGGGGGAGGTCGCCGCCCAGACCTGGGTGGCGGCGCCCTGCTCCGGTGTCTTGAAGTTGGGGTCGATCCCGCGTCCCTCGGCGTCGACCCAGCCGCGATCGACCATCTCCCGCCGCTGGAGGTGCCGTTGCAGCGGGGTGAGGATCGCCCCCGGGTGCAGGGAGAACGCCCGCACCCCCGCGTCCCGCCCGAGGCGGTCCAGCCAGGCGGCGAAGAGCACATTGGCCGTCTTGGCCTGGCTGTAGGCCAGCCATTTGTCGTATCCCCGCTCGAACTGCACATCGTCCCAACGGATGGGCGAACCGCGGTGTCCGGCGGACGAGACCGAGATCACCCGGGCGCCCGACGCCCGGACGAGTGCCGGCCAGAGCCTGTTCACCAGGGCGTGGTGCCCGAGGTGGTTGGTGGCGAACTGGGACTCCCAGCCCGGGCCGACCCGCCGTTCCGGACTGGCCATGATCCCGGCGTTGTTGATCACGACGGGCAGCGCCCGCCCGGAGGCGAGAAAGCCGTCGGCGAAGCGGGAGACGCTGTCCAGGTCGCCCAGGTCCAGCTCGGCGATCTCCACGCCGGGCAGGTCGCCGACCGTTCGTTCCGCCTCGGCCGGCCGCCGGCCGGCCACGATCACCCGGGCGCCGGCGCCGGCCAGTGCCCTGGTGGTCTCCAGGCCGATGCCGGAGTAACCGCCGGTCACCAGCGCCCAGGTGCCGGAGAGGTCGATCCCCCGCAGCACGTCGGCGGCGGTGCTGCGCTTCCCGAACCCGGAGTTGATCTTCCGCTGTGGTGTGGTGAGTGTGATCGCGTCTGCCATGGCCGTCACGGTAGGTGTGAGAGCGCGCTCCAAGTCAACACCGGCCGTCGCCGAACGGGCGACGGCCAGCAGACGAGTCTTGCCCGCCGATCCCTGACACGGGCTCGATATGACGCCCGCCACAGTGGCGCTACGGCGCGGCGGTGCCGGCGGCGGAGACGCCGGAACGGACGGCCGCCGCCGCCGCGCCGTGCCACGAGGAGCGCGGGAACGAGCCGACCAGCTGCGTCCGTTCGGCCCGCTCGGCCCGTTCGGCGCATTCCGCGTGATCGGTGCGGGCGGGTCGGTCGGTCGGGGCGGGTCGGTCGGTGCCGGCGGTCCGGTCGGTCGGGGCGGGTCGGTCGGTCGGGTCGGTCCCCGAGGTCCAGGGGGGCGGCGGGGAGACATGGGCCAGCGCGAGGGCCGCGTGCGCGACCGAGACCAGGGTGATATGGCGGTGCCAGCCGTTGAACGAGCGGCCGGTGAAGTCCCTTATGCCCACCCGGTCCGTCACTTTTGCGAAGTCCTCGTCGACCCGGTCGGTGAGCCGCCGCAGTTCGGCGAGGAAGGTCGGCGACGCGTCGGCGATATTGGTCAACCACAGCTCGGTCGGCCAGTTCCTGGCGTCCCGACCGGTGCCCAGCAGTTTCCCGCTCGGAACGGCGGCGGGGTTTCTGCCGTAGCGGTGCGAGGGCAGGCCGACGTTCACGGCGGCGGCCAGGGTCGGCTGTCTGGGCCCGGAGGCGCCGTTCCGGTCCAGCGCGGGACGTCTCATGTTCCGCGCCATGCACATGATCTGTTGGGCCGGCAGCAGCCTCCCCGGCTGGAAGGAGAGCGCGGGATCGGCCACGGTGAACTGGAAGCCCCTGCCGACCCGGGCCAGCAGCGGCACCCCGGCGGCGTCGAGCGCCTCGTAGGCGGCGGCCATGTGCGCCTCGTCGATGTCCAGCACGACCGGGCGGGTGGGCAGCCCCCATTCCATCGCGGTGTCCAGGGTGGCCGCGGCCACGCACTCCGCCAACGTCTCCCCCGAGGCGCGGCCGCCGCGCGGGACCTGACGGCACCTCGGGTCTCTCACTAATCGGTGACTCGGCAGATGGAGACGCCAGTTGACCGGAACGCTCATCTCCGTGGAGACCGCCCACACCCCGATGGCGTGCTGCGCGTTCAACGTCTGTCCCAGGGCGGGGAAGTAGTGCCGGTCCACTCCCACGGAATGCTGTCCGGCCTTGGGAATGATAAGCGGTTTGACCACCCATGCCTGGGGCGCGAACGCCCCCATCAGAAAGGCCGCCAGGGTTCGGCGTATCGGGGTCCAGTCCCAGGTGGAGTCGCAGATGAAATGGTGCAGGTTCTGCTCGGAAACCTGGCCGTCGAGCAGCGCTGCGATGTTACGGATCGATTTTCGCCCCGGGGTCTCCAGTAAACCCCGCAGGTACTGCATGCCTTTTATGCGCTGGTCGCTCCTGGGGAGTGAGGTGAACAGCACCGAGCCGAGTTGGGCGAGAACCGCCTTCAGAAAGGCGGAACCAGATGGAGCGAGATTGTCCAGTCGGGCGCCTGAGTCGTGCAGATCGACGTCAATCATGGCTGTCCTCACTGTTACGTGGATCCGGACGGCTTCGTGGAGTTGACTGCCGCGGTGCGTTTTCTCGGGAACAACAGCTCGCGGGGAGGCGGAATCACATCCGGTCGGGGGCGAGCGGCACGGCCGGGTGGTGATAGAGGTAGGCGGCGGAGGCAAGGGTCATATGGTGGTGCCAGCCGGGGAAGGAACGTCCCTCGAAGTCCAGTAGCCCCAACTCCTCGTGGATACGCCGCACCGCCGCGTCGGTCACCGTCGAATGGTGGGCCAGCGCGCGGACGGTGCCGGGCCCGGCGCGGTGCGTCGAGGTGATCCAGAAACGGGGGTTCCCGGTGTGCTCCGCGACCAGCCGCTGCGTTTGCTGGTTCGCAGTCGCGGAGGGATCGGTGGCGGAGAGCAACACCTCGGTCATGGAGAGCTGCGGCTCGCCGGGGCGGGTGGACGTCGCCGCCGGCCGGTCGGCCTGGGCGACGGCGGCGGCGCTGCTCGGCAGTCCGGGGGCGCCCGCGCGGGGCGCGCCTCCCGGCAGGACCGCGCTGAGTGGCTGGTCGGGGGCCACCTCAAGGACGAAGTCCCGGTCCCGCCGGGCGAGATAGTCGACCAGATGGCAGGCGCTGTCGGCGTGGCTCAGCCGGTAGACCAGGGGCGCGGTGGTGGCCACCCCGGACGCCGTCAGCTCGTCCAGCATCTCCAGCGCGAGGGCCCACTCGGGCCGGAAGGTGACATCGGCCGGGATCCTGGCGCGTCGACGGCGTTCCGGATCGCCGCACCAGGCGTCGTCCAACAGGAGCCGCCAGGACACCGGAATGCTGTGGTGGCCGTCGCCGAGGAACAGGCCGACACCGACCTGGCAGTCGACGCGCTGCCCGGTCTCGGTGAGAACGCGCCGCCGCAGCCCGACGGAGTGCGTTCCCCGTTTACGCAGCCGTACCAGGCCGACGGTCCAGACGGCGCCGGGCAGGAGGGCGGAGACGATGCGGGCCAGTTCCACCCGTGACGCCGTGCAGTCCCAGGCGCTGGCGGTGATGAATTGTTGTAATGCCTGGGGGGCGCTGCCGGACAGCGCCAAATGCCGGGCCATGCGTCCCGCCGTCTTGCGGCCGGGAGTGCGGAGCAGGCCACAAAGATAAGTGGCGGCCCAGCGGCGCTGATCGCTGCGCGGTAGATGGCCGAAGACCCGTTCGCTGTAGGCGACTATGCCCGTGCATTCTTTGTCCTGCGCGGGCGGCCAGGGCGGACTGGGCTCGGCCGCGGCCGATGCGGTCAAAACGCACTCCTCCTCGGTCAATCCAGGGCTGAACTAAGACCTCGGTGATCATAAAGTTACGTCCGGGCAGAACGGGGGCGGTCAGACACGACTTCGTCAACTCGTAACGACGAATCCAGTAGTACCTTCCGGAGCGCGCGTCGCCGGAGTGCACAACGGCGTGCGCCCCGCGCCCGGGAGGGCACGGGGCGCGGGGCGCGGGGGCGCGGGGCAGGGGGCCACAGGGCGTGGCGGGTGATCAGGGCACGGGCGATGCGGCCAGCCCCTCCAGCAGCGAGGCGATCAGCCGGGGACCGTTCTGGGTCAGCACCGACTCGGCGTGGAACTGCGTCGAGGCGAAGCCGCCGGCGCGCAGTCCGTGCACCTCGCCGGTGGCCGGATCGCGGCTGATCTCGATCGTCCCGTGCGGCGGGTGCGCGAGCAGATCCTGGTCGGCGTGGGCGGCGAAGGTGTTGTAGAAGCCGACGCGTTCCGGCCGGCCGAACCAGTCGATCTCGCGCTGCACCCCCTGGTTCGGCGCCGGTCGGCGTCGCAGCGGCAGCCCGAGCAGGGCGCAGAGCACCTGATGGCTCAGGCACACGGCCAGGAACGGCCGGCGCTCCGCGAGGAGTTGGGCGATGGTGGTGCGCAGCCGCCTGATCTTGGGATGGCCGCTCTCGGCCGGATCGCCGGGTCCCGGGCCCACGATCACCAGCTGGTGCGCGGACACGTCGTACGGTTCGTCGAACCTGCGCACCGTCACCTCGCAGCCGAGGGAGCGGACCTGGTGGGCGATCATCGCGGTGAAGGTGTCCTCGGCGTCCACCACCAGAACGTCGCGGCCGGCGAGGAGCCGCCCCGGTTCGTCGCCGTGGTCGGGGCCGTGCAGCCAGAAGCGGGAGATGGTCTCGTTCCGCCGGTCCAGCGCCGCGCTGACCGAGGGGTGGGAGCCGAAACGGGTCGGCTCGTGCTCGCCGAGCGCCGCGAGGAGCCCGGACGCCTTGGCCAGGGTCTCCGCCACCTCGGCATCGGGGTCCGAATGCCGCACCAGCGTCGCCCCGACCCCGATGCCCATCCGTCCCGTGGCGTCGATATCGGCGGTGCGGATCAGGATCGAGGAGTCGAGGGTGCGCCCGCCGGTGGCGTCCCGGCCGATGAGGGCGGCCACCCCGCTGTAGTAGCCGCGGCCGACCGGCTCGTAACGGCTGATCACCCGCGCGGCGTTCTCCAGCGGGGAGCCGGTGACCGTCGGCGCGAAGAGGGTTTCGCGCAGGATGTCGCGGACGTCCCGGTCCGTGCTGCCCTTGATGAAGTACTCGGTGTGCGCCAGCCGGGCCATCTCCTTGAGCCGGGGGCCGACCACCTGGACGCCGCCCGGGCAGACCCGGGCCATCATCTTCAGCTCCTCGTCGACGACCATGTACAGCTCGTCGACCTCCTTACGGTCCGCGAGGAAGTCCATCACCCCTTCGAGGCTGGGGCCGCCGGCGGGATAGCGGTAGGTGCCGCTGATCGGGTTCATGACGGCCTGGCCGTCGCGGATGCTGAGATGCCGCTCCGGGGTCGCCCCCACAAAGGTGCGCCCGCCGGTGTGCACGAGGAACGTCCAGTAGGCGCCGACCTCGCGCTCCAGGAGCCGCCGGAAGAACGACAGCGCCATATGCCGTGAGAAGTCCGGGAGTTGGGCGGTGAAGGTGCGCTTGATGACAAAGTTGGCGCCCGCTCCGGTGCCGATCTCGGAGCCGATCACCCGGCGCACGATATCGGCGTAGGCCGCGTCCCCGATGTCGAACCGGCCGTCCTCGATCTTGATCGGATCGGCGGGCAGCCGGCGCAGGTGCTCCCCGAGCGGCAGCGCGGCGTATCCGCGCACGGCCATGGCGAGCAACGGTTCGCCGTCGGGGCGCACCTCGAAGCCGCGTTCGGCGATCTGACCGTAGGGGACAAGAACGAACAACTCCTCGCCCTCGCCCGGCACTTCGGCCAGCGGAAGGTCGGCGAGCGCGGCGACCTCGGCCATGTCCCCGGTCAGCACCTCAAGGACCCCGGGGCCCGACCACTCGGGGCGGTGCAGCAGCACGAACGCCTCCGTGCCGCCGTCGAGCACCCGGGCCAGCGGGTCCACCGGGTGCTCGGAACCCGTCTCCGAAGCGGTCATATCCGCTCCGTTCCGGGGCGGTGCGCCGGCTGCGGCACGTCGGCCCGGCCGAGTTCGTCCAGCAGGGTCCTGGTGGTCAGTACCCGGCCGGCGCGCCGCGCCGCGTAGGAGAGGGCGAGTCGGTGGTCGTCGGGGGAGAAGTCGGCGGTGGCGTCGGCGACCAGGAACGGCTGGATATCGTGGCTGAACGCGTCCACCGCCGTCATCAGCACCCCGACATGCGCGTACACCCCGCAGACGATCAGCTGGTCGCGTCCGCCGGCCCGCATCCGTTCCAGCAGGTCGGACCGGACGAAGGCGCTGTAGCGCCATTTGGTGAAGAGCCAGTCGTCGGGCCCGGGGGCCAGTCCGGCGACCACGCCCCGGTGTTCGGGCGCGGCCCGCATGCCGGGGCCCCAGAAGTCGCTGAGCAGGCCGCGCTGTTGGGGCGTCATCCCGCCGGGCTGGGCGGTGTAGGCCACCTGGACGCCCAGCCGGACACAGCGTTCGCGCAGCGCCGTCGCGTTGGCGAGCAGCGAGCCGCCGGGTTCCTCGGCGGGTGGAAAGGGCTTGAGGAAGTACTCCTGCATGTCGTGGAGCAGCAGCACGGCCCGTCGTGGATCCGGCGTCCAGTGCACGGTGTTGTCGGGCAGATCGGGCTCCGCCGGCATCGGGTACGGCGCGACCGGGGGAATACCGGGCATAGTCGATGAGGTCCTTTGCTCGTGCGATAGCGAGGGGTGCGGATCGTCGTGGTGGTCCGGCGGCCGGTCCTGGTCGCTCAGCCGCGCCAGGCCAGCACCACCTCGACGGCCTGCCGGGGGTTGAGGCGCGGATCGCAGAAGCTGACGTACTTGTCGCCGAGGCGTTCGACGTCGTCGGCGTCCCACGCGCATTCCGTCACGTCCTCCGGCGTGGTCTCCAGATGGAGCCCGGCCGCGACGCCGCCGCTCTCCGCCACGATCTCCTGGAACTCGCGCAGCTCGCGGACGACGGTCCCGACGAAGCGCGTCTTGAGCCCGTCGGCGGCGCTGACCGTGTTGCCGTGCATGGGGTCGGACAGCCAGAGCACCGGGAAGCCGGCCCCGGCCACCGCCCTGACCAGCGGGGGCAGCGCCCGGCCGATCCGGTCGGCGCCCATCCGGGCGATCAGGGTGAGCCGGCCCGGCTGACGTCGCGGGTCCAACCGTTCGCAGAGCGCCAGCAGTTCGTCGGGCCGCCAGGTCGGACCGACCTTGACGGCGACCGGGTTGGAGATCGCGGCGAGCAGCGCGATATGCGCGTGGTCCAGCTGCCGGGTGCGGTCACCCACCCAGGGCCAGTGGGTGGAGGTCAGCAGCAGCGTGCCGTCCGGTTCGCGGCGCAGCAGCGGCAGTTCGTAGTCGAGCAGCAGCGCCTCATGGCTGGTCCACACCGGCGCTTCGAGCCCCGGCCGGCTCTCGGTGCCGCGCCAGCCCAGGAAGTGCATGATGTCGCTGGCGGCCCGGTAACCGGCCAGCAGATGCCATGGGTTCGGCTTCCGCAGCTCCGGGTCGGGCTCGGGCCGGTTGACCATATGCCCCCGGTAGACGGGGAGTTCGCGGTCCCCGACGCGTTCGACGGGGGACGAGCGCGGCTTGCCGAACTGCCCGGCGATCCGGCCGACCCGCAGCACCGGCTTGCCGGCCGCCAACTTCTGGGTGCCCGCGAGGACATCGAGCAGCGCGGTCTTGCGGCGGACGTCGTTGGGGGTCGCCTCGGCCGGGTCCTCGGCGCAGTCGCCGATCTGGACGACCCCGAGACGGCCGGCCGCGGCCTCCGCCAGGAGGGTACGGAGCCGGTGCACCGCCTCGGCGTCCACCAGGGCCGGCATGCCTTCCAGAAGTTTTCTGACCTCGTCGATCTCCGGATGGTGAGCCCAGTCGGGCTGCTGGAGCGCGGGCGTGGAGCGGAGTCGGGACAGTGTGTCGATCATCGAATATCCCCCAGCTGGCCATTCGGTTCCGTCAAGGGCCCTGCTCGCGCCGTTCAAAGACATTGAGCAATGATGTGCCGTCGGCGGCACGGACACGGCTCCGCCACCGACAAGTTCACCTCTCCGAGGAAACGTACTGTTGCCGGACTGACGCCGGAGAAACAACGGTTCGGGTCGTAGTCCGTCAGGTATCCGTAAGGACAGGGCATGCCGTCCGAACAGACTTGACAGATCCTGCTCCCCTTCCACAGCGGGTGGTCCCACCCCTGGTTAGATTGCGGCCGGGCACCATTCATGCGTATCTCGGTAAACGAGCGTAACGGTCATGGGATGGGGAGAACCAGAATGCGACTCGCGCGATTGATGGCAGAGATAATGGAGCGCTACGCGGACCGACCGGCCGTCGGTGAACGCGCCCGGGAGTTCGTCCGGGATCCGGAAAGCGGGCGCCTTTCGCTGAACTTGTTACCGCGCTACGAGCTGATGACGTTCGGCGAACTGTGGGGTCGCATACGGTCGGTGGCGGCCGAATGGCACCACCATCCGGAAAGTCCGCTGCGGGCCGGTGAACGGGTCGTCTTTCTCGGGTTCTCCAGCATCGAGTACTCGGTGGTCGATCTGGCCTGTGTGCATCTCGGCGCGGTCGGCGTCCCGCTCCAGACCAGCTCCCCGGTGGCCCAGCTCGGCGCCATCGTCGAGGAGACCGAGCCCGCCATGATGGCCACCAGCCTGGAACGCCTGGACACGGCGGTCGAGCTGACGCTGAAGAGCCCTTCGGTCCGGCGGATCGTCGTCTTCGACCACCGTCCGCAACTGGTCGAGGAGACCGAGGCGTTCGCCGCCGCCAGGGAACGCCTGGTCAGGGGCGGCCATGCCGCGATGCTCGACGCCCTGCCGGATATCGTCGACCGGGGATCGGCGCTGCCGGCGGCGCCGCTGTACACGCCGGACGACGGCGACGACCCGCTCGCGCTGCTGATCTACACCTCGGGCAGCACCGGCACGCCCAAGGGCGCCATGTACACCGAACGGCTGGCCAGCGCCATGTGGGGCGGCGCCTGGGCGAAGCTGTTCTCGGACGAGCACGCCGTCACCTTCCACTACATGCCGATGAGCCATGTGGCCGGGCACTCGTCGCTGAAGAACACCCTGGCGCGCGGCGGGATCACGTACTTCACGGCCGCCAGCGATCTGTCCACCTTCTTCGACGACATCGCGCTGGCCAGGCCAACCGAGATATCCCTGGTGCCGCGCGTCTGCGAGATGCTCTTCCAGAAGTACCGGAGCGAACTCGGCCCCTACCTCGGCGAAGGCGGCGGGGACGGCGATTCCGATACGGTCGGCGCCGAGGTCAGAAAGCATATGCGGGAGAACATCCTCGGCGGCCGTATCGCCTGGGCCAGTTGCGGCTCGGCGCCGCTCTCCGACGAACTGCGCGAGTTTGTCGAATCCCTGCTCGGTTTCGATCTGAACATCATCTACGGCTCCACCGAGGCCGCCGCGATCTCCGTCAACGGCGAGCTGATCCGGCCCCCCGTGGTCGACTACAAACTTCTCGACGTCCCCGAACTCGGCTACTTCGGAACGGACACCCCGTATCCGCGCGGTGAACTCCTGCTGAAGACCGACGCCATCATTCCCGGCTACTACAAGCAGCCCGAGCTGAGCGCCGAACTCCTGGACGACGACGGCTACTACCGGACGGGCGACATCGTCGCCGAGTTCGCCCCCGGCCGGCATTCCGTCGTGGACCGCCGGAACAGCGTGTTGAAGCTCTCCCAGGGCGAGTTCGTGGCCACCACCCATCTGGAAGCCGTGTTCTCGGTGAGTCCACTGGTACGGCAGATATTCGTCTACGGAAACGGCGAGCGGTCCTATCTGCTCGCCGTGGTCGTTCCCTCGGGCCCGCTCGCGGAGTTCGGCGGCGAGGAGGAGTTCCGCGGTCTGCTGCGCGACTCGTTCCAGCGGATCGCCAGGGACCAGGGGCTCAACTCGTATGAGATTCCTCGTGGTTTCCTGGTCGAGACCGAGCCGTTCAGCCAGGCGAACGGGCTGCTGTCGGACCACAGGAAGCGCCGCAGGCCGCAGCTCGTCCAGCGGTACCGCGAGCGGCTTGAGGCGCTGTACTCCGCTATCGCCGCCGAGGAGGCGGACGAGCTGACCACGGTGCGCCGCCTGGGGGCGACCCGGCCCGTTCTTGAGACGGTCCAGCGGGCCGCCCGCGCCCTGCTCGGCGGTGCCCTGACGGAGGTAAGCCCGGATGCCCACTTCCGGGACCTCGGCGGCGACTCACTGAGCGCGGTGTCCTTCGCCAACCTGCTGCGCGACACCTTCGACGTCCGCGTCCCCGTCGATCTGGTCATCAGCCCGGCGACCGATCTGCGGCAACTGGCCGCCCATATCGAGGCCAAACGCGCCGCCGGTCCCCCGCAGGTGACCTATGCGTCGGTGCACGGGGCGGAGAGCCCCGAGGTGCACGCCGCCGATCTCACCTTGGAGAAGTTCATCGACGCCGACACCGTCGAGGCGGCCGGCTCCCTGCCGCGCCCTGCGGACGAGCCACGGACTGTGCTGCTCACCGGCGCGAGCGGCTATCTCGGCCGTTTCCTGTGCCTCGAATGGCTGGAGCGACTCTCCCGCACGGGCGGCCGGCTCGTCTGCGTGGTGCGCGGCGGGAGCGCGGTCGCGGCCAGGAAGCGCCTCGACGAGGCCCTGTCCTCCGGCGACCAGACGCTGACCCGACGGTTCCAGGAGCTGGCCGACGCCCATCTGGAGGTCGTCGCCGGCGAGTTGGCCGAGCCGCGGCTCGGCCTCGACGAGGAGACCTGGCGGCGGCTGGCCGACGAGGTGGACACCATCGTCCACGCCGGCGCCCTGGTCAACCATGTCCTCCCGTACCAGCACCTGTTCGACGCCAACGTGGTCGGCACCGCGGAGCTGATCCGGCTGGCCCTCACCGGCCGCCTCAAGCCGTTCACCTATGTCTCCAGCGTGGCCGTCGCGACCTCGTGGACCGGCGGGCCGGCCCTGGACGAGGACTCCGACGTGCGCGCCGCCGTCCCGGTGCAGCGCGTCGAGGAGGGGTACGCCAGCGGCTACGCGACCAGCAAGTGGGCCGGCGAGGTGCTGCTGCGGGAGGCGCACGACCGGTGCGGCCTTCCGGTCACCACCTTCCGGTCCAACATGATCCTCGCGCACAGCCGTTACCCGGGGCAGCTCAACGTCCCCGACGCCTTCACCAGGCTGCTCTTCAGCCTGGTCGCCACCGGCATCGCGCCGCACACCTTCTACCGCGCCGACGAGACCGGCCGGCCGGAACGGGCGCACTACGACGGCCTGCCCGTGGACTTCACCGCCACCGCCGTCGTCGCGCTGGGGGCGCACGCCGCGACCGGCTATCGCACCTTCAGCCTGGTGAACCCGCACGACGACGGGATCTCGCTGGACACCTTCGTCGACTGGCTGAACGAGGCGGGCCACCGGATCGACCGGGTGGCCGACTACGACGGCTGGCTGCTGCGCTTCGAGTCGGCCCTGCGGGCCCTGCCGGAGCAGCGCAGGCAGCACTCCCTGCTGCCCCTCCTCCACGGATACGCCAGCCCCGAGCCCGTCGTCCCCGGATCCGCCATCCCGTCCACCCGGTTCCGGGCCGCCGTCCTGAACGCCGGAATCGGCCAGGACGGCGACATCCCGCGCGTCTCGGCGGAACTCATCCGCAAGTACGCCGACGATCTGCGCCCGTTCCTCGCCGCCCAGGACTGACCCGCACCCCCTCGCCAACCCCCGACCGGCAAGCCAGCAAGGGAGCATCATGACCCAGGCATCCGTTTCCAGAACGCCCGAGGAGCGCTACCGACTCGGGATGGATCTCGTCGAGCAGTTGGGCAGCGGCAAGAGCGTGCCCACCACCTTCGAGCTGTTCGACCTGGAGTGGGAGGTGCTGCCCGGCACCTACGCCCCGCACCGGGGAACCGGCACCGAGTGGTACACCACCGCCATCCCCTATCCCGAGGGCGGCCGTTTCCTGGAGATCGGCAGCGGGGCGGGCGTCACCGCGATCTGGGCCGCGCTCCGGGGCGGCTGCGCCTCCGTCACCGCCACCGACATCACGGACACCGCCGTGGGCAGCACCGCTCGGAACGCCGAACTGCACGGCGTCGGCGACCGGGTCAGAACCTTGCGGAGCGATGTCTTTGCGGAGTTGGACGCCGATGACCGTTTCGACATGGTCTTCTGGAACTGCAGCGTCTTCGAGGCGCCGGCGGAGTTCGAGTTCACCAGGGACGTCGAATGGGCGATCTTCGACCGGGGCTATCAGGCCCTCGGCCGCTACCTCTCCCAGGCGCACGACCGGCTGCTGCCCGGCGGCCGGGCCCTGGTCACCTTCAACACCCTGGGCGATATCGACCGGGTCACCAGGGTCGCCGCCGAATCCGGCGTGCGGCTGAACCTGTTGGACAGCTCGGCCCGCAACCTGAAGGGCCATGACGTCACCTACAAGCTCTTCGAGATCCTGCCGGTCCAGGCCGACTAGCGCGCGGGGCCTCACGGTCGAAGGGGACGGAGCGTGCCACCGGCGGCATGCTCCGTCCCCTTGGCGTGTGTCGGGGCGGGCCCGGCTAGCGAACGCCGGCCTCCTCGGCGCCGCCGGGGGCGACGGCATCGGCGACAGCGGCCTTCGGACCCTCGTCATCGGGGGCGGCTCCCTCCTCGTCGGCCAGGACCTTCGGAACCCAACGCAGGGTGAGAAGGCCGAGGACCGCGTGGAGGACGCTGGCGGCGACGGCGACCACCCGCAGACCGTTGACAAAGGCGTCCTTCGCCTGGTCGATCACCACGGGCGCGAGCCCGGGAAGATCGATCGTCTCGCCGAAGGTACCGGCCAGATCGGGCCCCTGCAGTCGGAAGATCAGCACGGACAGCGAGCCGAGGAGCGCGATACCGAGCGCGTTGCCGATCTCGTTGCTGGTCTCGGCGATCGCGGCGGCCGACCCGGCCCGCTCGCTGGGCACGGCGGCCACGGCGGTCTCCGCGACCAGGCTGAACGAGATGCCGTAGCCCACACCGGCGAGCACCGTGGACGCGATATACCAACCCACCCCGCCGGACGAGGCGATGGGCAGCAGCAGCAGAAGCCCGACCGCGATGAAGAAGTGGCAGGTGACCAGCGCCGTCCGCTTGCCGATGCGGGCGACCAGCATCGGCGTCACAATGCAGGTCACGGTCAGCAACAGCGCACCGGGGATGGTGAGATACGCGGCGCGCAGCACGGAGATCCCCAGCACCGACTGGAGATAGACCCCCGACAGATAGGCGGTCGCCGACCAGGCGGCGAGCGGCAACAGACCCGTGATGATCGCGATGGTGAAAACCCGGTCACGGAACAGGCTGAACTCGATCAGCGGACGCTCAAGTCCAAGCTGCCGCTTGATAAACCACGCCAGCACCACCAGACCGACCACCCCGATGGCCACCGTGACCGAGTCCACGCCCTCGGCCGCCATGTGCTTGACGGAGTAGATGCTCATCAGCAGGCCGACCACGGACAGCACCACGCTCAACGCGTCGATCCGGCCCGGCCGCGAGGCCTCCACCTCGCGGAGCAGAACCGGCGCCAGCGCCAGGAACAGCACGATCACCGGCAGGTTGACCAGGAAGACCGAACCCCACCAGAAATGACTCAGCAGCTGACCGCCGACGGCCGGGCCGATCGCGAACCCGGCGGCGAACGCGGCGGCGAAGATCCCGATCGCCTGCGCCCGCTGCTTCGGGTCGACAAACAGCTCGCTGAGCACCGCGAGCGCCGAGGGCAGCAGCGTCGCCCCGGCCAGACCCATCAACGCCCGGAACGTGATGAGCATTTCCGGACTCGAAGCGAACGCCGCGCCCAACGAGGCGAGCCCGAACAGCGTCACCCCGATCATCAGCAGCTTCAACCGGCCGTACCGGTCACCGATATTGCCGAAGGTGATCAGCAGGGAGCCGACGATGAAGCCATAGATGTCCAGCGTCCACAGCGCCTGGTCGGCGGTCGGCGAGAGCGCTTCCGTAACCTTCGGCATGGCCAGGAACAGCACCGAGCCGTCCATCGCGACCAGCAGGACCGGGCCCAGAATCACCGCCAGGCCGAGCCAGGCCCGCAGTCCGGGCTTGTGGGTATCAGCAGTCTCATTCATGCGCACGAGGATGAGTCGCCGCAGGTCGGGCAACCAGCCCCACGTCGTGGGTACACCCCACAGGGATACCCTGGCCGGCTCGGGCCGTCCTACGCTCGAAAGCATGGAACTGGAGAGCCTCGGCACGTTTCTCAAGACCCGCCGCGCTCGGGTCACGCCGGCCGACGTCGGACTCCACACCTATGGATCGGCGCGCCGCGTTCCCGGCCTCCGGCGCGAGGAGCTGGCCCAACTCGCCGGCGTGAGCGCCGGCTACTACACCCGGCTGGAACAGGACCAGGCCGGCACGGCCTCCCCGCAGGTCCTCAACGCGCTGGCCCGCATCCTCCAGCTCGATCCGGCGGAGACCACCCATCTGCACAACCTCGCGCTGCGCCGTGCGGTGCCACGGCTGGTCCGCCACCAGCGGGAACGGCTCTACCCCCGGGTGCTCGCCCTGCTGGAGTCGCTGGGCCAGATCACGCCGGCCATCGTGCTCGGCCGTCGGGGCGACGTGCTGGCATGGAACAGCACCGGACACGCCCTGCTCGCCGAGCACGTCGACTTCCGGGCGCCGGAGGAGCCGGCGCGCCGCCCTTCGATCCCCCGGATGTTCTTTCTCGACTCCCACACCCGCGATCTGCACGAGAACTGGGACGAACTCGCCCGCAGCCATGTGGCGTTCCTGCGGTTCACCGCAGGCCGCTATCCCACCGACCGTCGGCTGGCCGAACTGATCGGTGAACTCTCCATGCGCAGCGACGACTTCGCCAAGCTGTGGGCCACCGGGGATGTCGCCGACTGCACCGTGGGCACCATGCGGCTGCGGCACCCGACCGTCGGCCGGGTCAACGTCGACTACCAGGTCTGGCTCCAACCCGACAGCCCCGACCACCGGTTGGAGATCTACACCGCCAACGACGACTCGTCGGCCGACGCGCTCAACCTGCTGTCCGGGCAGGGCGCCGCCCAGCACGTCCCCGAGGCGGTGCCGTCCGACCGCTGACGCTGGTGAAAACCGCACCCCGGCTTGGGCAGATGACCCCCGGATGGCCTACGTTCAGCTGCCATGGAAACAGATCCTGAATTCGGCGGGCCCGGCCGTCGTCTGCTGGGTGCGGCGGCCTCGCTGGTCGTGGGGGCGCTGCTCATCCTCTGGCTCGCGCCCGGCGGGTTGGGGAACGACCAGCCGGTGCACGTGGTGGGCGGCACCTCGGTCGACATCTACCAGTCGATCACCGAACGGGTCGCCGACGCGCCGTCCTGGTTCGGCCACCTGCTGGAACTGGCCACCGAGGGCACCCTGGTGGTCCTCGGCCTGATACTGCTGTGGGTGTGGTGGCAGGGGCTGCGCGAGGGCAACGCCCGCCGGGTCGCCGGCGCCGTGGTGGTCGGGATCGGCATGCTCGCCGCCTATGGCACGAGCGAGGCGCTGAAGCTGGTGGTCGACGAGGAACGCCCGTGCCGGGCGGTGCCCGGCGCCCAGGCGCTGGCCGAATGCCCGCCGGTGGGCGACTGGTCCTTCCCGAGCAACCACTCGACGCTGGCGGTCGCCCTCGGCGTCGGCCTCACCATCCTGCTGCCCCGGCTCGCGGCGGTGGCGCTGCCGCTGGCCGCGTTGGGCGCGCTGCTGCGGGTGGCGGTCGGCGTGCACTACCCGCACGACGTGCTGGCCGGCAGCGCGTTGGGCGCTTCGGTCGCCGCCGCGGTGCTGCTTCTCCTGGGCCCGCTGGCGGTGGGCCCGACGACCACCGTCTTCGGCCGCTGGCTGACCCCCCCCCCCCGCCCCACCGGCCAACACCGCCGCACCACCTGACCCCGACGCTTTTCCCCACCCACCCACCCACCCACCCTTTCCCGGCCCCGGCCAGCGACAGGGGCCCGAGCCCCGAGCCCCGGGGACGGCTCAACCCACCCCACCAGGGGCGGGCCCCGGCAGGAGCTGGGTCAGCGGGCCCGGGAGACAAGGCCCACCCCTCCAGGTGCAAAACCTGCCCCGGCAGAGGTAAAACCCTCCCGGCCAAGGACAGGCACCGCCCCGGCAGGGGCCGGGATCCCGGGCCGCCAAGTCGACCGCCCACCCCGCCAGAGGCAAAGCCCGCCCCGCCAGAGGCAAGACCCACCCGGCCAAGGGCAAGGCCGCCCCGGCACGGGCAAAACCCGCCCCGCCCGGGGCTGAGCCCTCCGGCAGGGGCAGGGGTCCCGGGCCGCCAGGGGCAAACCCCGCCCGGGGCGCGGGCCCCGCCAACGGCAAGCGCCCGCCCCGCCACGGGCACCGCCCACCCCGCCGGGGGCACGGGCCCCGCCGGGGGCAAAGCCCGCCCCGCCAGGGGCAATGCCCGCCCGGCCAAGGGCAAGCGCCGCCCCGGCACGGGCCGGGGTCCCGGGCCGCCAGGGGCAAAGCCCGCCCCAGCAGGGGCAAAACCCCCCGGCCAAGGGCAAAGCCCGCCCCGCCAGGGGCACCGGCCCACCCCGCCAAGGGCAAGGGCTCGGTGGCAAGCCCCGCCCCGCCAGGGGCAGAGCGCCCCGGCAGGGGCAAGCCCCGTCCCGCCAGGGGCAGAACCCACCCCGCCAAGGGCAAGCGCCGCCCCGCCCGGGGCTGAGCCCTCCGGCAGGGGCAGGGGTCCCGGGCCGCCAGGGGCAAACCCCGCCCGGGGCACGGGCCCCGCCAACGGCAAGCCCCCGCCACGGGCACCGCCCACCCCGCCGGGGGCACGGGCCCCCCGCCAGGGGCAGAGCCCGCCCGGCCAAGGGCAAAGCCCGCCCCGCCAGGGGCACCGGCCCACCCCGCCAAGGGCAAGGGCTCGGTGGCAAGCCCCGCCCCGGCAGGGGCAAGGGTCCCGGGCCCCCTGGGGCCCGGGGGTGGCTTAGCCCGCCCCGGCAGGGGCTACGTGGAGGCCTAGTTCGGCCGCCAGCACCGGGGCCAGCTCAAGGAGTTGGGTGGGGGTGACGACCGCGCCGGCCAGGCGCCCCGCTCCGCGGGTGATGTCGAGGGAGGACACGCCCCGCAGATCCACGTCCCGCAGCGTCGCCGACGAGAAGTCGGCGCCGCGCAGCTCGCAGTCGTCGAACGACACCCGCTCCAGCGTCGCGCCGCCGAAGTCGGGCTCCACCAACACACAGCCCTCGAAGGTGACATCGACCAACCGGGCCTGCCGCAGGTTGAGGTAGTCCATCTTGCCGCCGCGCAGCAGCACCCTGGTGAACGTGGCGCCGCCGCACTGCGCCCCGCCCAGCCGCGCGTCGCTGATCTCCACGTCCCGCAGCTCCGCGTCCATCAGATCGAGGCCGACGCCGCGCACCTCCTGGAGCAGGCTGTCCAGCAGCCGCGCCCCCTTCAGCCGCACGCCGTCGAGCACACAGCCGCGCAGCGCGCAGTCCAGCAGGCTGGCCCCGCCGGCGTCCGCTCCCGTGAAGTCGCCGGAGACGAACTCCACGCCGTCGTAGTCCTCTTCGGCCCCGAAGGGCGCCGATGCGTCGAAGGGGATCGGCTCCTCCGGCAGCGCCAGCGACGGCCGCCGAGGGGCCGTCACCACCCCGCCGCCGCCTCGTCCGCCGCGCCCGCTGTTACTCGCCATGCCGCCCATCCTGCCTGCCGCCACTGACAGTCGACCCCGCCGCCGCGACCGCCCCTTGACTTCAACTTGCCTTGAAGTACCAGTGTTGGTCCCGTCGCCACCGGGCGGCACCCCGCACACCAGCACAGCAGCCCATGCCACAGGCAGAACCAAGGAGCCCACCATGCACGCCATCCGTCTACACGCCTTCGGCCCGCCGGAGAACCTGGTCTACGAGCCCGCCGACGACCCCGTTCCCGCCGCCGGGCAGGTCCGGATCGCGGTGGCCGCCGCCGGGGTGCATCTGGTGGACACGGCGCTGCGGAGCGGCGTCCCGCTCGGCGGCGCCTGGAAGCCGGCGCCGCTGCCCACCATCCCGGGACGCGAGGTCGCCGGCACCGTCGACGCGTTGGGCGAGGGCGTCGACCGTTCCTGGCTCGGCCGTCGGGTCTCCGCCCATCTGGGGATGGTGCCGGGCGGCTACGCCGAACTGGCCGTCACCGGGGTCGAGAAGCTTCATCCGCTGCCGGACGGGCTGTCGGAGGCCGATGCCGTGGCGCTGCTCGGCACCGGCCGGATGACGATGGGCATTCTCCGGTTCGCCGATATCGAGCCGGGCGACATCGTGCTGGTACTGGCCGCCGCCGGCGGCATCGGCGCGCTGTTGACGCAGGTGGCGCGGCACCGTGGCGCCAGGGTGGTCGGCGCGGCCGGCGGGCCGGCGAAGGTCGAGACGGTACGGGGTCTCGGCGCGGATCTGGCCGTGGACTACGACCGTCCCGACTGGCCGGCGGTGGTGCGGGAGGCGTTCGGCGACCGGCCGGCCCGCTATGTGTTCGAGGGTGTCGCCGGCGAGCGCGCCGAGGCCGCGATCCGGCTCCTGGCCCCCGGCGGGGCGCACTTCGCCTACGGCAACGCGTCCCAGGGCCTGGGCGCCGCCGACAGCGCCACGCTGCCGGCGGCGGAACTGGCGGAGCGCGGCGTCACCTCGGAGACCATCCTGGGCCCGGCGCTGTTCGCCAAGGTCGGCGGGCTGGAGAACCTGAAGGTTCTGGAGGACGAGGCCCTGGAGCTGGGCCGCCAAGGCGTCGCGGTCCCCCTGGTCCAGACTTTCCCGCTGGCCGAGGCCGCCGCCGCGCACCGCGCGTTGGAGTCCCGCGGCACCGTCGGCAAGGTGGTTCTGGTGCCCTGACCGCCAAAGAGGACAGCGACCGGGGAAACGGCACCAGGGGAGACCGCGACGCGCCGCTCAGCCGTCGACGCGGATCACGTCGAGCAGCAGCAGTCGCTCCGGGTGCTGGATCGGGGGGCGCACCCCGACCGTGCCGAGCACCCGGCCGGGGAGGGTGACGCCCGTGTCCCACCAGCTGAGCGCGTTCATCGCGGGCCCGACGGGACGGTCGGCCGGGGCGAACGGGGTGACCCGGTAACGGGCGTCAGGGTCGAGCCCCGGCAGCCGCACCAGGCCGGTCGGCGCCTGCACGCTGGTGGCGAGCTGCGCCAGGGTGAACACCGCGCGGGAGCCGTCCCCGGCGACCACGCCGTGCACCCAGAGGGCCGGATCCGAGTGGTCCTCGCGGACGACCCGCCCGGAGTGCAGCAGCGGGCGCAGCTCCTTGTAGCGGCTGATCCACTCGGCGAGCGCCGCCCGGTCCTCGGGCGAGGCGTCGGTGAGGTCCCATTCGATGCCGAAGTGGCCGAAGAGCGCGGTGCCGGCGCGGAACTCCAGGCCATGGGTGCGTCCGGTGGTGTGTGCCTGGGGCGCGCCGACATGGGAGCCCATCAGCTCGGGCGGCAGCAGCAGTCCGGTCCAGCGCTGGATGCGCTGCCGCTCCAGGGCGTCGATGCAGTCGCTGGTCCAGACCCGGTCGGTGCGCTCCAGCACGCCGAGGTCGACGCGGCCGCCGCCGGACGAGCAGGACTCGATCTCAAGTCGCGGGTGCCGGGCGCGGAGTTCGTCCAGCAGGCGGTAGACGGCGCGCGTCTGTCGGTGCACGCCGGCCTGTCCCGTGGGGCTGTGACCGGCCTCGACGAGATCGCGGTTGTGGTCCCATTTGAGGTAGGTCAGCGCGTACTCGCCGACGATGGCGTCGAGGCGTTCCAGGATATGGGCGTAGGCCGCGGGGTGGCCGAGGTCGAGCACCTGCTGGTGGCGGGATTCGGGGGGCAGCCGGTCGCCGGTCGCCATGATCCACTCGGGGTGGGCGCGGGCGAGGTCGGAGTTCTGGTTGACCATCTCGGGCTCGACCCAGAGGCCGAACTCCAGGCCGAGGCCGCGGACGTAGTCGGCGAGCGGGTGCAGCCCTTCGGGCCAGACCTCCTCGTCCACGTACCAGTCGCCGAGCCCGGCGTGGTCGTCGCGGCGGCCTCGGAACCAGCCGTCGTCGAGGACGAACCGTTCGGCGCCGATCTCGGCGGCGGCGTCGGCGAGTTCCTTGAGCTTGGGCAGGCGGTGGTCGAAGTAGACGGCCTCCCACACGTTGAGGGTGACCGGGCGCGGGCCGGTGGGGTGGTGCGGGCGGGCCCGCAGGAAGTCGTGGAACCTGGCGGACAGTTCGTCCAGGCCCCGACCGTAACTGCCGTAGATCCAGGGGGTGGTGTAGGACTCGTCGGGGCCCAGGTCGATCTCGCCGGCCAGCGGCAGTTCGCCGCCGGCGAGCAGCGAGACGGCGGTGTGGGTGCGCTCGGCCAGCGAGCGCTGGTTGCCGCTCCAGGCGACATGGAGGCCCCATACCTCGCCGGAGCGGAAGCCGAAGTCGGCCTCGCCGGCGATATGGACGGTGACCGCATCGGTGCCGGTGCGGCCCTTGCGGTTGTCCCGCAGATGGGTGCCGATGGTGAACTCGTGCCGCTGCGGGGTGCGTTCGCGCAGATGGCGGCCGGTCATATCGAGGATCTCGGTGGCCCGCTCGGGTACCGGCAGCGCCAGCAGCAGGGCGCCGAGGCTGAACGGGGCGGTGGACCCGTCGGCCCGGCTGGTCAGGGTGGCGCGCTGGCGGACCAGTCCGCTGGGGGTGAGTTCGATCTCCAGGCGCAGTTCGAGCGCGGCGACGACGTCCTCGGCGGTGAGCGAGAGGGAACGTTCGCCGATCTCGGTGGCGGTCACGGTGAAGGCGGTGGAGAAGTCGGCGCCGGCGCGGTGTCCGGTGAGCCCGGGGGTGCCCTGCCAGCCGGCGGAGTGCTCGGGGAGCAGCGCGAGCGGAACGGCCAGGTCGACGTTGTTGGACGCGATCTGCGGCACCTGGGCCAGGGCCAGTTCCCGCATGCTGTCCTGGGACAGTTCGCCCAGGTCGGCGCCCCAGTGCAGGACGCGGGGCAGCCCGCCTCCCGTGCGGTCCAGGATCAGCGCGGTGCCCGCCGACCGGAAGTTCAGGTAGGGCCCATCGTGCATCGGAGATCCCTTGTTCGCTCCTGTTGATACCTGAGTGATTCTTTCCGTCTTGCTCGGCCCGGTCAACCGGCCCGACGGGCCGCCGCCCCGGGGTCCGCCCCGCCCACGCGGACGACCGACGCGGCGGCCGGCTCTTCGAGACGGCCCGACGGGTCGCCGCCGGACTCGGCCGAACGCCGCCGGCCGAGACCACCGGGGGCGGCTCCGACCTGCTGCCCACCCCGGCGCGATAAGCCCCCCGGGCCCGGGGCAGAGAACAGCCGCCCCCTCGTCGTCGAAAGGAGCGAAGCGATGGCGCGGTACACCACACCACCGGCACGCCCCCGCCCGCAGATCGCCGTGATCACCCTGGGCGGCACCATCGCCAGCCGGCCGGGCGGCGGCCCGCCAGGCGCCGTCCCCGAACTGACCGGCGCCGACCTCATCGCCGCCGCGCCCGGCATCGAGTCCATCGCCACCCTCACCACCCACGCCTTCCGGCAGCTGCCGTCCTCCGAGCTGACCGTGCCCGATATCTGCGCGCTGGCCAGGGCCGTCGACGCGCACGCCGCCGCCGGCAGCGCCAGGGTCGTCGTCACCCAGGGCACCGACACCATGGAGGAGACCGCCTTCGTCCTCGATCTGCTCCGCACCGCGCCCGTCCCGGTCGTGGTCACCGGCGCGATGCGGAACGCGGCGCAGCCGGGCGCGGACGGACCGGCCAACCTGATCACGGCGATCCGCGCGGCGGCCGAGCCCGCCGTCGCCGAACTGGGCGTCGTCGTCGCCATGAACGACGAGCTGCACGCCGCCCGTCAGGTCACCAAGGCCCACACCACCAGCCCGGCCGCCTTCCGGTCGCCCGGGTCGGGGCCGCTCGGCTGGATCAGCGAGTCCGAGGTGCGGCTGACCTCCGCCCCGCGCCGCGCCCACCGGCTGCCCAACCCGCTGACCGGCGAGCCGGAGACGATGGACCCGCCCCCCGTCGCCCTGCTCACCGGGACCCTCGGCGACGACGGACGGCTGATCGCGGCGGCGACCGGGGCCGGCTACGCCGGTCTGGTCATCGAGGCGCTCGGCGGCGGTCATCTGCCGTCCGGCGCCCTCGAAGCCGTCACCCGGGCGGCGTCCCTGATCCCCGTCGTGCTGGCCTCCCGCACCGGCGCCGGCGCCGTACTGGCGCACAGCTACGGATTCCCCGGCGCCGAGATCGACCTCCGTTCCCGGGGGCTGCTCACCGCGGGCGACCTCAGCGGCCCCAAGGCGCGGCTGCTGCTGCTCCTGCTGCTCGCCCTCGACCTGCCCCGTCCCCAACTCGAAGACCAGTTCGCACGCATCGCCCGCGGCTGAGCCCCCGCCCGCCCATCGAAGCCGGTCAGCCGCCCAGCAGCCGGGCCTTGGCCTGGTCGAACTCCTGCTGGGTGATGACCCCCTGGTCACGCAGCCCCGCCAGCTTCGCCAACTCGTCGGCGATCGACGGCACCCCGCCGGGGGCAGCCGGCTCCGCGACGGCGGGCGGGGGCAGCAGCGGGGGCGTGGGCGGGGACGCCACCCGCGCCTCGACGGCCTGCCGCATCACATCGCGGATCGCCTCGAAGGCGGGCTGCATCCCCCGTTTGAAGGTCACCGTGTTCTCGTCGTACGCCGGGTCCATGGCCTTCCCCGACTTCCTGCGGCGCTCCGATCCGCCACCGATGCTGAGCTTGATGTAGCCGACGACAAAGCCGGCGTCCTTCCACTCCACCGCCGCGACCATGTCGATCGGGATGCTCTTGTCCCCACCGCCGACCAGCCACTTGGCGCGGAACCCGGACCGTTCGATGGTGACGGTGTGCCCGTCGAAGCTCAGTGTGCCGTTGCTGCCCTCTGCGCGGATCACGTCGCCCCTCCCCTGTGTGGGGTTCCACGATCCCAGCCATCGGGCGCGCTGTCTGCGGCACGGGCACGCCGCCGTGATCAGCCGCGGGCGAGCTCCTTGGCCGCCTCGGTCAGGTCCTTGGCGGTGTCGATGGCCCGCCAGTAGGCGCCCTGGGAGAGCGGGAAGCCGGCCAGCCGGCGGTTGCGCGCCAGCCGGGGGAAGGTGTGGCGCTCGTGGTCGCCACGGTCGGGCAGCAGGGCGGTGAACTCGGCGGCGAAGACATAGACGCCCGCGTTGATCAGATAGGGCGAGGGCGGGGCCTCGATGAAGTCCAGCACATGGCCGAACTCGTCGGTCTCCACCGCGCCCCAGGGGATCCGGGGCCTGGCCAGCGCCAACGTGGCCAGCGCGTCGCGCTCGGCGTGGAACTCGGCCATCTCGCGCAGCGAGAACCTGGTCCAGATATCGCCGTTGGTGGCGAACCAGGGCTCGTCGGGACGCGGCAGCGCCTTCGCCGCGTACTTGAGGCCGCCGCCACGGCCCAACGGCTCCGCCTCCACGACGGTGGTGACGGCCAACGGCAACTCCGTCGCGTCCAGCCACTCCTGCAGCACCTCGGCGAGATGCCCGCAGGAGATCACGACATCGGTGACGCCCTCGGCGGCGAGCCAGCGCAGCTGGTGGCCGATGATCGGCTCGCCGGTGCCCGGGATCTCCACCATCGGCTTGGGGCGGTCGTCCGTATAGGGCCGCAGCCGGGAGCCCTGGCCACCGGCCAGGACCACGGCCTGCGTCGGACGGTTGGTGTCGTCGGTCGCGGCGTCGCTCATGGCCGCAGCCTATGTGGGGTCAGTTGTTCCCCGCGACGCCGGCTGCGAAGGAGGTGTCACAGACCGGGCGGGCATAGCGCTGGGCACGCTGCGCGCTGCCGTACTTGTCGACGGCGGCGTCGCCGAGCGAGCGCGCGATATCGGCGCAGTGCGGGGCCAGCGAGGGGTCCTCGTCCACCGCGGTCTGGAGGGCGGTGAGGGCGACGGACGGATCCTCCTGGCGGAGGGTGGTGTGCAGTTGGTCCCGCAACAGCTCGTGCGGGGCCTGCTGTTCCTGCTCGGCGGCGGCCGTCAGCATCTGCACCTCGGAGGGCGCGGAGGCCCAGGGCACACGGGTGACGGCCAGGGTGCCGGAGAGCACCAGCACGGCGGGCAGGGCGATGGCGAGACTTCGGCCGATGTGGCGGAGTGCCTGGTTCACGGTGTCTTCCTCCGCTTCCTCGCGAAACGGTGACGCGAAACGATGGGGCAGCGACGGGCCAAACCGGGCTGCGGGAAAGGTCCTTGGCGGCCCTCGGCGTTGGCACTGCCGAATCGTAGCGAGCCGTGGCGACTCGGTGACACTCCGCCACTCTCCCGAGTGACGGCCCCCTGGGCGTTCTCCCCACGAGGTTGACGCGCGTGTTGACGGCCGGCCGCGCGGCACACGACGAGAGGGACCGTGCTCCCGCCGTTCCGGCGGGGGCACGGCCCCTCTCAACGGTCGGCCGGCGTGGCCGACGCGGTGCGATCAGTCGCTGAGACGCTCACCGCTGCCGGCGGCGAAGACATGGGTCTCGCCGGGCTTGGGCTCGACGTTCAGCTTGCTGCCCTTCTCCGGGACGTCGCGGCTGTCCACGCGGATGACCAGGTCCTTGACCTCGCCACCGAACTCGGCGGTGCCGTAGACATACGCGTCGGCGCCCGTCTCCTCGACGACGTTCACCGTCACCGCGAGGCCGGCGGTGGCGTTCTCGTCGGCCTTGGCCAGCGCGTTGCTGGAGCCGTCCTCCCTGACCACGGCGAAGTGCTCGGGACGGCAGCCGACGACGACCTTGCTGTCGCCCTTGTTCTGCGCCTCGGTGAGCGCGGCGCGCTCGACCGGGACCACGCTGTTGCCGAACTTCACGCCGCCGTCGGTGATCGGCACCTCGACCAGGTTCATGGCCGGGGAGCCGATGAAGCCGGCGACAAAGAGGTTGGCGGGCTTGTCGTACATGTTGCGCGGGCTGTCGATCTGCTGCAGCAGACCGTCCTTGAGCACCGCCACCCGGTCGCCCATGGTCATGGCCTCGACCTGGTCGTGGGTGACATAGACGGTGGTGACGCCGAGGCGGCGCTGGAGACCGGCGATCTGGGTACGGGTCTGGACCCGGAGCTTGGCGTCCAGGTTGGACAGCGGCTCGTCCATCAGGAAGACCTGCGGCTCACGGACGATGGCACGACCCATCGCGACACGCTGCCGCTGACCACCGGAGAGCGCCTTCGGCTTGCGGTCCAGGTACTCGGTGAGGTCGAGGATCTTGGCGGCCTCTTCGACCTTGGTCCTGATGTCCGTCTTGTTGACGCCGGCGATCTTGAGCGCGAAGCCCATGTTCTGCGCGACGGTCATGTGCGGGTACAGCGCGTAGTTCTGGAACACCATCGCGATGTCCCGGTCCTTCGGCGGCAGATGGGTGACATCACGGTCACCGATGTGGATCGAGCCCCCGTTGACGTCCTCAAGGCCGGCGAGCATCCGCAGCGAGGTGGACTTACCACAGCCGGAGGGGCCGACGAGGACGAGGAACTCGCCGTCCTCGATCTGGATGTCCAGCTGGTCGACGGCGGGGGTCTCGGAGCCGGGGTAGACCCGGGTCGCCTTGTCGTACGTGACCGTAGCCATGTCGTGTTGTCTCCTTCTACCGGCAGGAACGTGCCGGACGATCCGAGTAGGAAGGTGTTACGGCCATGTATATGGACGCAGGGTGAACCTAACTCGAAAGCAATATAAAAGTCAGTACCTACCGGCAAAAAAATCCTCGCCCCTCCCACCGGCCGATGCCCCTCACCTGGCCGTGTAGGCTGGTGCGGCCTGTACGGCAGCCAAGCGCCCATGGGCACCCGCCGCCTTAGCTCAGTTGGCCAGAGCAGCTGTCTTGTAAACAGCAGGTCGTCGGTTCGAATCCGACAGGCGGCTCTCGCCGCCTACCCGGTCTGACCAGTGTCGGAGCGTCTGAAGGCGCCCGAACACTGGAGTGTCGCTTCGTCCCGTTTTATGCGCCGTGCGTGAGCGATGCGTGAGCGGCGGTCCGCAGAGCACCGTTACGCCCCCTCGGGCGCCGGTTCGTCTACAGCCTTCCGTGCCCGGGGCACCACCGACACCACGCCCTCGGCGAGGGCGTCTTCCAGCTCCTGGAACATCACCATGTACGTATCGCTGGTGAGCTTGATCGTGGAGTGCCTGAGCTTCACCTTGGCGTCGTCGATGTCCCCGCCGGCCGCCTTCACCAGTCCGGCGCCGACGTGCCGGAGGGCGCGGAGAGTGATCGGAGGCAGACCCTCTTCTTCCACGATCCTCTCGAACTCGTCCGACAGCTTCTCCGGGTGGACCGGGCTGCCGTCGGGCTCGGTCAGGATGTAGCCGCTGTCGACCCAGGCCGGCGGTGAATCCTCCGGCTCCTGCCCGCTGGCGCGGCGCTCCTGCTGCGCCTTCAGGAGCGCGCGGCCTCCGGCGCGCTGCCGCTCCTCGTCTTCCAGGATCAGCCGCACCGTCTCCGCATCCAGCAGGACCGGCGCGGCTGATCCTTCCGTCTTGGGGTCGGACTCGGTCGGCGTCCACCCGTTCAGCGTGCGTTCCACCGCAATCCACAGGATGCGCGTGCGGGCGTCCAGGTCGATCCGCCGGGCGCCGGCCGCCTCACCGCGCCGCAGCGCGTGGTAGCCCTGCAACCGGTACCCGATGTAGTAGCGGCTCTCCTCGGCCGCGTCGAGGAACTGGCCGAGCTGGGTGGGCGTCCACACCATTACCGGCGACGGGACCTCGCCGGTCTCCCTCCACCGGGCGATGCGCTCCTCGGTCCACAGCAGACCCTTCGGGCGCTGCCCCCCGCTCAACTCCACGTACTCGGCCGCGTTGAACGTAAGCCCCGTCTCACGCTGCCGGGCGATCGCCGCGTTCAACGCGGTCCGCAGGCACGCCCGTATCCGCTGCTTCGTCGCCGGCCCGGTCAGCTTCATGAACGGCGGCATCCCGGCGAGCATGGCCCGCTCGGCCCGCAGACGGGCCCGCTCCGCCACGGCCGCCGGGACCTTCGATGCCGGCGGCACCTCGGGCAGGGACCACCGACACCGCTCGGCCTGGGCCTGCCGCCGCTCGTTGGCCGCCGAGATCCGCTCGTTCCGCGCGTCGATCGCCTCGAACATGTCGTCCAGGTGCGGCACCGCGAGCCGGCCCAGCCGGACGTGCCCGATGAGCGGCTTCAGGTGCACGCGGATGATGCTCTCGTAGCCCCGCGTCGTCTTGTCCTTGATCTTCTTCTTCGACTCCAGCCACTGGTCCAGCCACTCGCCGACCGTCAGCTTCGAGGAGAGGACCAGGCCGAGGTTCAACTGACGCCGCACGTCGTTGATCTCGGGGAGCGACGCCCGTTTGTCCTTGCTCACCTCTTCGAGGAGGTCACCGAGGCGGGTTTGCGCCTCGGTGTCGTCGCTCTCCGGCAGTGCCAGCAGGTCGCGCACCTTGTCGAGATCGGCCTGGGCCTCCTTCGCCGAGGCGTACCCGGCGCGGTTGAACGCCCGTCGCGTACCGTCCTCACGCGGCGGCAGCTCCTGGCGCACGCACCACACACCGTGCCGCTTGCTACTCAGCTTCGGGCACCCCTTGCCCAGCGGCCTGCCATCCTCGCCGCGGCAGTAACAGCGGCGGTATGTCGAACCCTTCACCGTTCATCCTCGGTCTTCTCCGGCTTGCGGCTGATGCGTTTCATCTCTTTCTCCGTCAGGCGTTGTGCACTGCTGCTACCTGCTACTGGGGGTAGATATTTCTTTCGGCGAGCGGCGGAGACCCACTTTGCTGCCGTCGAGTGAGGCGCCTTGAAATGGTTAGCCACTTCCCGAGTAGGCGGTGCACCCATATTCTCGGCCATTCGGTACGTCTGGGCCACCCCCCTGAGGAAGTCATCAGTGATTCGGTTACGCCGGCGTCGGGGGCTTGGGGCATCCCTGGCCTGCGCATATGCGTCGGATGCATGTTCTTGCAGGCGTTCAAGCCAGTCAACAGCAGACTTCGGTCGATACCAACCGTAGGCCTCGGCGGTCTTCCCCGAATCTGCTGGCCAGCCGTGGATCATGGGGTCGTCTGATGGCCGGCCGCCCTCTTCCATAAACCTAAGAAGATATTGGGTCATACAGTGGATACCCAAACGCCTCCACTTGTCGGGGCGAATGACCTTACGCACTCTCTCCAGTACGCGGGGGATGTCGTCGTAGGCGGCGCGGGCCTCGGACATCATGATCTCTCCCTCGAAGATCTGAAAGTTCAAGAACAGCGTGCACTCGCCGCCGCTTGGGTTTTCGGTGGGGGAGCTGCGGTGCGTGTACCAACTGTCCTCGGTTCCGATCACCAGGTGAAAGAACTCTGGCAGTAGAACGGGGCCCATTGGGATGAGTTCGGGCAACTCGGGGACGGTGTCGAGAGCGAACCATGGGTACGCGGCGTACCGCCAGCCCGGTGGGGGAGCGAGAGAAGCATCCATGTCCTCATGGTGCCCACTCTGGCAAGGACTTGGCAAGGCGAACTTGAAGAGAATGGCTAGCCACATGGGGCGCCAGATTGCCGAATGGCAAGGGTATGGCTAGGGTGTGGGCATGGCTCAAGCACACGCCTTGCGGCTCATGGAAGTGCGCGCCGCTGTCCGCAGTGGGGAAGCGCAGCGCTTGCGGGTGGCAGCTCAGCTCTCGATTGGCGAGGTCGCCCACGCCTGCGGGGTCGACCAATCCACCGTTTGGCGGTGGGAGAAGGGGAAGCGCCGTCCGCGCGGGAGCGGGGCTCTGGCGTATGCCGGGCTGATCGCCTCGCTGCGCGAGCGTTCGGCCACCACCGAAGCGAGGCCCGCATGAACGCTCCGAGTGCGCCGCTCACCATCGGCGAGCTGTACGACCAGCCGCCGCTCATGCCGGTCTGGCCCACGTTCGGCCGTGACGTCCTCGGGCTGTCGCAGTCCGGGACGTACAAGTTCCTCGCCGAGGGCCGGCTGCCCGTCAAGGCATTCCCCGTGGGGCGCCGACACGTCGTGCGCACCGCCGATGTCCTCGCCTGGCTCCACCTGCCCACCAACCGCGACGGCGCCGGGGTTGCCGCCCCGACGCCGTCTGTCGAGAACGACCCAGTCCGTACCCAGTCCTAACCAAGCAAGACGGCGGCGCCGGGGCGTCGTCGGGGTTGCCGCCCCGCCGAGCCCGTTCGCGCCGCCGCCGGAAAGAGAACGTCCTCGTGACCAACCATACCCACCGGGCGTCAACGGTGACGCCGTACCCGACGCATGGCGCGACCCCACCGCGCACCACCCCGACCGGCGCCACCCAGCCGGACGCGGTCACCGTCATCAACCTGTCCGCCGGCGCACTGCACTCCGTCCTCGTTGACGGGCAGCCGCACATTGTCCTGAAGCCCGCCATTGAGGCCCTGGGGCTGGACTACCGGACGCAGCTGCGGAAGCTGAAGACCCGCACCTGGGCAGTTGTGGGCGAGCGGCCCACAACTGGAGCCGACGGCAAGACCTACGACATGAAGGTCACCCCCGTCCGCACGTTCCTGATGCTGCTGGCCACCATCAACGAGAACAACGTGGCCGAGAACGTCCGCCCCACTCTGGTCGCCTTCCAGAACGAGACCGCCGACGCCATCGAGGCGTACTGGACGCAGGGCGGGGCGATCAACCCGCGCGCCACCGCAGACCAGCTCGACACCATCATCGGCCGCGCCAAGGCCCAGGCCGAGGTGCTGCGCGTCCTCGACGGCATCGTTGACCCGGCGTGGCTCGACGCCAAGGCCCGCCATGTTGCCGCCCGTGCCCTCGGTGAGGAGCCCGAGGTCGACCCCGGCCGGCGGCCCCTGACCGTCGGCGAGTACCTGGAGGACAAGGGCGTCACGGGTGAGGCCCTGCGCTCCCTGTCCACCACCTTCGGGAAGCGCCTCAAGCGCGCCTTCCGCCAGCGGTACGGCACCGACCCCGGCAGGACGGAGCGCTTCGTCTCCGGCGCCCTGCGCGAGGTCGCCGCCTACACCGAGCAGCACCGCCCCCTGTTCGACACCGTCTGGTCGGAGGTCGCCCGATGAGCATCGACACCACCCACGCGCCCGCGACCGAGCCCACCCCCCAGGCCGGCCGCCCCGCGACCCCCTGCACCACCTACCCGTGGTGCACCGCCACCGGCGACCACGACCGCCACACCAGCGCCCGCGAGGTGCTGAACGGGGTCGCGGACCCGGTCGGCGGCTTCATCACCCACTTCGTGGAGAGCTACCTGTTCGACGCCGACGGCGCCGGCGACGTGCGCGGTGTCCTGATCGGCGGTGACCACCTGGAGCTGACCGGCGACCAGATGCGCGAGCGGGCCAGCGAGCTGCACGCGTTCGCCAACCAGGTCACCGCGCTGGCCGCGCAGCTGGACGCCAGCCGCCGCGCCGACACCCCCGCCGAGACCGAGGCCCACACCTGGACCCTCACCGTTGACGGCGGTACCTCGATCACCGGTTACCGCCCCGCCTGGGCGAAGAACGACCCCAGCCGGGACGTGACCGCCGAGCGCATCGGCGCCGTCCTGTCCGACCTGGGCATGTACCGCTACTACGACGGCTCGGCCGGTGTCCCCGTGTTCCACGCCGCCGACGGAGACCAGCCGGCCGGACCCCTGGGCCTGCCGATGCTGCGAGCCGTCATGAACGTCCACCCCTACCGCGAGGCCGCCCAGCAGCAGCCCACCGTCGACGTGGAAGTGCTCGGCGATAGCGACGAGTGGATGGAGAACCTGACCCCCGAGCAGCTGGCCGACGTCATCGCCACGGTGCGCGCCCAGTGCGACCGCTTGGACCAGGTCCACACCGACCTGATCGCCGCCCGCGCCGACTGGGAGGCGAACGCCCGATGAGCGACGTCACCGACTACTTGGGCTTCGCCGGCCTCGTCGTCGCCCGACAGGCCGACCACCTGCTGGACGAAGGACCTGTCCAGCAGACCATCACCGTCGCCCGCCGGATCGCGCGCTTCGCGAAGAACACCCCGCTGACCCCGACCAGCGGCAAGGTCCGCGACCTCGCCGGATTCGGCGAAGCCCCCGTCCACTACCGCCACGACGACACCGACTACCTGCTGCTGTCCGAGATCGCCGAAGCCCTCGGCTGGCCCCTGCCCCGCGCCCACACCTGGGCCGACAGCGACCACGCCTGGGCCGTGCGCGAGCAGCGCCGCACGGACGAGGAGCGCGGCGACGGCCAGCTCGGGCACGACCTGCTGCGCGGCCTGGTCGACCTCGGCCTGGCCCTCATCCTGGACGACCCCGAGGCCCGCCCCGACGCCGGCGGACGCCGCTGGTCCCTCGGCGGTGACTGGCTCGTGGCCGACCACCGGCTCCCCGCTCTGCTGCTGGTCAGCCCCTGGGGCGCCGAGTTCATGGACAACACCAGCGACCACTTCGGGATCGTCCTGCGGCAGACCTATGGCGACGCGTTCGGCGACCTGTTCCACACCGACCTGACCGAAGAGGAAGCCCTGCGCAAGGCCCGGCGCGGCCCCGCGCTGGGCGACGCCCCGGAAGGGGGCAGGCCATGACCGGGCCCCAGGTGACCCTCACGGTGGAGATCGACCTCACCGGCCCCGGCGACTGGCGCGAGCAACTGCGCCACCAGGCCCGCCACATCCCGCCCGGCGCGGCCGTCGACGTGCGGCTGCCCGACTACCTCGGGCCCGGGCTGGAACCGGCCATCGCCGGCCACCTCGCCCCCGTCGCCAGCCGCATCAACCTCCGGATGGCCGGCGGCACCCCCGGCGGCAGCTGGCTCCTGGCCGGCGTCATCGCCGCCACCCGCGAACACGCACCCCCCGTGCCCCGCACCGGGTGACCCACCGCGCGCCGCCGCCGAGGGGTACTCACTTCCCGAGTACCCCTCGGCTACTCACTTCCCGAGTACCCCTCGGCGGCCCGCGCATCACGAACACCCCAGTCGGCACCCCAGATAGCGAGAACCCGTTCGTGAACACCCCCAGCACCCCAGCCGCATGGCCGGACGGCGAGAGGCGGTCGCCGTGAGCCTCGACGCCATGGATTGGGTGTGGAAGCACGCCCAATCGAAGGGGAACGCGCGCCTCGCGCTGCTGTACGTGGCCGACCAGGTACGCACCCAGGCGTGCGAGGAGCGGCTCAGCCAAGGCGCCTTCATGAAGGCGCTCAACGCGTCGCGCAACACGGTTCGGGCGGCCGTCCATGAGGCAATCGAGGCGGGCGAACTGGAAGAGAAGGAGCCCGCCGTCGGACGCCGCGCGGCGCTCTACCGACTGCCCAAGGCGGCGGGTTACCTGCGGATGCCCCAGCACCGTAGCGGGTCAGAAGTTGACCCCCTACGAGGGCAGGGCGAAGGGCGTAGAGGGTCAGAACTTGACCCTCAAGCCCCCCGTAGGGGGTCAGAGGTTGACCCGCTACGAGATCAGGGCTCTGCGGCTAGAGGGTCAAAGGTTGACCCTCAAGCGGACCGTAGCGGGTCAAAGGTTGACCCCCCTTACCCAACTACTCCCAGAGAGCTACGAGAGAGCGCCGGGGCGGTCGACAACGACCGCTACCCGGATCAGGTGCTGCCCCTCGTCCACGCGATGAGCGCCAGCGGCCTGGACGTCCGCTGGCCGTTCCGTGGCAACGAGTGGTTCCCGATCATCGCGCTCATCAAGGCGTGCGGGGTCAAGGCGATGGTCGAACACGCCCACCGCGCCGCCGCCAACGCCCGCACGCCGGTGACGTCCGCCAAGTACTTCCTCCAGGGCTGGCGCGAGCTCCCCCCCGCCCCGCCCGAGGGCACCCCCGTCTATCGGCCCACGCCGCACTCGCGGGCCGTAGGCGCCCCTTACAGCAGCCCAGAAGACCGAGGGATTTTCTGATGACGACCGAAATCACCTGGGACCCGGCCCTTGACGGGCCGCTCGACGGGCCACCCGAGTTGGGTCGCGCCCAGCCCCACGATCCCGTCGCCGAGCAGAGCGTCATCGGCGCCTGCCTGATCAGCCCGCCGGCGTGCCGCGAGATCCTGGACATCCTCAACCCCAGCGCGTTCTACGAGAACCGCCACACGGTGATCTTCAACTGCATTGGCCGGATGCACGCCCGTTCCGAGCCGATCGACCCCATCACCGTCACCAAGCACCTGGCCGACGCCGGCCAGTTGGCGAAGATCGGCGGCGCCGGCTATATCCATCAGCTCGTTCAGGTGGTGCCCACGGCAGCCAACGGCGAGTACTACGCCGAGATCGTTGAAGACCGCTACCTGCGCCGCGAGTTGATCAAGCTCGGCACCACCGTTGCCACCATGGGGTACGCCACCGACGACGACACCTACACCCTCGTCGAACGCGCCGTCGGCATGGCCCGCGAACTCCGAGACCGCGGCCAAGCCACCGACGACCTGCCCACCGAAGACCTCCTCGACTTCGTCCAGCATGAGGACACCTACGACTGGCTGATCCCGGGACTGCTGGAGCGCGGGGACCGCCTGATCCTCACCGCCAGCGAAGGCGGCGGGAAGTCCACCCTGCTACGTCAGATCGCCGTGTGCACGGCCGCCGGACTGCACCCGTTCAACCCCCGCCAGCGCACCGAGCCACTGAAGGTGCTGGTCCTCGACTGCGAGAACGGCGAGCCGGCGTCCCGCCGCAAGTACCGGCCGCTCCTGAACTCGGCCGAGCGAGAGCGCCGCGGCCTCAAGCGCGGCCAGTTCAGCATCGAGTGCCGCCCGGCCGGCGTGGACCTGACCCGCCCGCAAGACCGCGCCTGGGTGATGCGCCGCGTCGAACGCCTCATGCCCGACGTGCTGATCATCGGCCCCGTCTACCGGCTGCACGCCGGCAACCCCAACGACGAAGAGCTGGCCCGCAAGGTCAGCGTGGTCATCGACGAGGCGCGCGCCACGGCGAACTGCGCCGTGCTGATGGAGGCCCACTCCCCACACGGCAGCGCGATCGGCCCCCGCTCCCTGCGCCCCCTCGGCAGCTCGCTGTGGATGCGCTGGCCCGAATTCGGCTTCGGCCTACGCCCGGTCGAGGACGAGAAGAGCGCGACCAACGAACCAGGATGCCGAGGCCGCCGGGTCATCCCCTGGCGCGGCATGCGCGACGAACGCGAATGGCCCCAGTTCGTCCGGCAGGGCGACAACTGGCCCTGGGTGCCCTACCAGCCAATCGACCTCAAGGACGGCCACTCGCCGACGGGAGCGATCTGGTGACCCGCCACGCCACCACCCCCACACCGTAACCCTCGGTGACCCGGACCAGCCGCCGGGCCACCCGCACCCGCCCCGATCCGCAACCACCCGAGGAGGACTGACCGATGGCCCAGTGCGGACTCTGTGAACGCGACCTGGCCGGCGACCGCGCCGAGCACCACCTGTGCGCCGGCTGCACCCGCGCCACCGCCGAACGCCTCGCCCGGCTCCCCGCGCTCCACACCGTGCTGGGCGCCTTCCTCGCCCCCGCACCGCGCCCCGCCGGTGCGGGCAGCACACGGCCGGCCGAGGCCCCGCTGCCGGTCGACGAGACCGTGCTCAACCTCCGGGGCCCCGGAGGCATCGTCGGCGTCCTGGAAGACTGGCGCGCGGCCCTGCACGCCGACCTGGAGTGGGAGCCGCCCCGCATCACCGGCACCATCACCGACCGCGTCACCGCCGCCGCCAACGGCCTGGCCGTCAACCTCCCCTGGATCGCGAGCAGCTGGCCGACCGCCGGCGACTTCGCCCGCGAGATCCGCGACCTGGAGCACGCGGCCATCAGCATCGTGGACCCCACACCCCGCCAGCGGCGCCTCGGCCACTGCCTCACCCCCACCGCCGACGGCACCCCGTGCGGCGCCGTCGTCCACGTCACCCAGGGCGCCACCACCGCCCGCTGCCCCTGGTGCGGAACCCACTGGCCCCCCGCCACCTGGGGCACCCTCGCCGCCCACCACAACCCCGAAGAAGCCCACGCGGGGCACGCGCCGGCGGAACAAAGCGTCACGCTCGGTCGTTGACCGAGCGGTCGCCGTGACGAACGCCTCGAAGGGAACCCAAAGTTGAGTGACTTCTCCACCCGAGCAGCCGCGATCTTCGGCACCAGCGGGAGTCGAGTCAACTGGCCGTCAGCCTTGTTCACGGAGATCGAATCCGACGTCATCTCCGCGCAGAACCTAGTCGTCGAGTGGGCCGAGCGCCATGGGCTCCGTCATGCCAGCTCCGAACGGGGCTGTTGCCCACATTGGCTTCAACACGAGGATGACGGGTGTGTTGACCTCGAAGGATGTCAATTCCACTGCCTGCGACACGTGAGGGATGATCCGTGGAGGTTCGCGCGGCACAAGTGGCTTAGGGCCGGCAGGCCAGCCGTGCTGACCAGCGAGGTCGAAGCGCCCTACAGTGGAGCCATCCCCACTCTCAACGCTGGCCAGCGATCTCTCTTGGACAGCTGGCTTGCCAGAGACCCGCGTCTTCGAATTACCACCGGCACGGGCTGGAACCAGCGCGGAACGTTGCAGATCATCACGTGGCGCGCCGATCGGATCGCCAAAGTCACCACAGCCTCTGCCTGTTGATCTGCCGCGCCCCACAGAAAGACGCTGGCCTCATGGAGCCCCTGTTCGTCCCGCCCGGGTACCTCACCGCCCACCAGGTCGCCGCCCAGCTCGGCATCGGACTCCCCGCCGTCCGCCAGCTGGTGCGGCGCGGCCACCTCCACCACGCCGGCGGCAGCCCCCGCCAGCCCTACTACGCCTGGCCCGACGTCCAGCAGCTCATCCGGGCCCGCGCCCGAGTACCCGAGGCAGCTTGACCAGCAGCAACACGTCGTGTAACCATCTTTCCGGAGACGTATGCCCGAAGGGCCTCGCCGGTGCGCCGGCCAATGCCTGCGGCAGGTTCGGAGACTCATACGGAGCGGGTGAGCTGCCCCTCTGCTTCCGCTGCCCAGGTATCGACCGCGTCGGCGAGTTGCTGCACCGCGCGCCTTGCGTTTATGGCCATGGCTTCACCTTGATCAGTCAGTACATTCATTCGCATAGCACGAGCATCGTTGACGATCGCCGCCGCCATCTCCCTGATGTTCTCTGCGGTCTCCACGAGTGCAGGTGGACCAACCAGGCGCATTTGCGAACGGGTTCGGGTTAGGTCGTCAACGCAAGCCTGCATGTGGTCGCTGGCTGCCACAAGGTCCTCGTGAAGCGCGCGATCGCCGAGACTCAACTGGGCGAGGAACTTGTTGATCGCTAAGGTCATCTCCTCGGCCGCAGAGAGATGGTTGAGGTAGATCTCCTGGCGCCGGAGCCTTTCGGTCTCGCGCCGTTGGCCATCGAGTTGGAGCAACACTGCGTCAACCGTGGCCTTTGCCTGGTAACGGCCAGTTCGGTAGCCGACCACTGCCCCAATCACTGCGCCCACCGCGCCTATGCCGGCCCCTATGAGGGCCGCTATCTCTGGACTCACTCACCCGATGCTGCCAGCGGGTTCCGCATGCCGACGTGCTCTTGGCCAAACAGAGACCACCCTGGGCGGGTGGAGCGGGAGATGGTCAGCGCCGCCCTCAACGTGCAACTCGACGGCTGGTACGGCGACTCGAACGGCAGCGTCCCGGGCATCAAACCGTAACGCCGCTACCTCTCCCCTCTCGCGCCGTCAGCATCACAGGCTGGTCACACCCCCAACACCCGCTCCCCGTATACGGAATGCTCGGCACATGACCCGCATCCGCATACCCCTCCTCGCCATCATCACCGCAGCCGCACTCGCCCTCACCGCCTGTTCCGATGACGACGCCGAGCCGACCCGAGCTGGCGACCGGACAGCGCCACCCTCCGGGGAGGCAGTCACAGAGGACCCAGCCACAGAAGAGGAACCCGCCCCCGTAGACGAGCCCCAAACCGCCCCGGGTATGCCTGATGACCTCGCGTGGGGCGACACCCACAACTGGAACGACGGTGTCAGCCTCACCATCGCGGGCGTCACCCAGGTGCCGGACGCCGACCTCGGAGAGTTCGACCGCGAGTTCATGACGGACGGCCACACGCCACTCGCTGTCCAGGTCGCCATCACCAACGACGGTGAAGCGCCCCTCGACCTGATGGAGTTCTCCTTCCTCGTCAACGGCGCCACCACGGGCGGCGAAGCCGAATCCCTCTTCCTAGAGGGTGACGTCTTCCTCGAAGGGCGTCTCGCCCCCGGACAGACGCGGGACTACACCGACCACGTCTCCTTCGACATCGGCGAGTACGGCAGCGACATCACAGTTGAAGCGATGCGCTTCTACGACGGCATGGACTTCGACCACCCCATCTGGGTAGGCACCATCCAGTAACTGACGCCGGCCGGGCATCGCCCCACCCTGGCCGGCCAATACGACTCCCCGCCGCGCTCGCTTCGGTCCCCTCCGGCGGCGCGGCGGGGCCCAAATCGCGAAGGGGGTGGGTGATGAACAACCCCCGTAACGGCAGGCCCTACAGGCGGCTGTGTGCCGCCCAACGCGCCCTGGGGCTGCCCTGCTGGCTCTGTGGCTGGGAGATCGACTACCAGGCCGATGCGCGCGCCCGGGAGTCGTTCACGCTCGATCACGCGGTGCCACTCTCGCGGGGCGGCCCGCTGCTGGACCCCGCCAACGCCCGCTCCGCGCACCGGGCGTGCAACAGCTCGAAGGGCAACCGCAGTTCGTTGAAGACCGTGCGGACGTCGCGTCGGTGGTGAGACGATAGCGGCATGGCGAAGTGCGACCTAGAGCAGCAGGTCAGACAGCTATCTCAGCTGGTGTCATCCCTGGTGGAGCGTCACGTGGAGTTCGTTGGCACTGTGACCCCACATCTCCCGCCCGCCGCCGCTGACGAGGCCGCCGAGCACGCCAGGCACCTCGCCGTCGACACCTTGGCGCGGCTGACGGAGATCACCGTCTGAGGACGAACGGGGTGCCGTGGTGCTGTACGTCGTCACCGGCCCACCCACCGCCGGCAAGTCCGCGTGGATCACGGGCCGGGCTCGGCCCCGAGACATCGTCATCGACCTCGACCGCATCGCGCTGGCCCTCGCCGGCCCCGGAGCAGACGACCACGACCACGACCCGCACCTGCTGCGCGTCGCCCACAAGGCCAGGTTCGCCGCCATCAAAGAGGCCACCCGCATTTCAACGGGGGAAGGCCAGTCGAACCCCCCCGAGCAGCGACCCGACGTCTACCTGATCCACACCCAGCCCAGCGTCAAACAGCGGGCCCGCTACCACAGACAGGGCGCCCGCATCATCGTGGTGGACCCCGGCCGCGACATCACCATGGCGAGGGTGCGGCAGCTGCGCCAGCCCAGCATGGAACGGGTAGCCGCCCGCTGGTACGAACAGCACACCCACACACCACGCGGTGCGACCGTCGTCAACTCACGCGGTTCACGGAACTGGTAGGGCGCCACGCAACGTGACATGGGACCGCCGTTTTCAGAGACGGCCCCACCCGGCAGCGCCCACGCGCCCCGGCCCGGGTGGTGCACCGCACCATCACGCACAGCCATTCAGACCGCGATGCGACGACCCACATAGCGCAGCGTGAACCAACCCTTGAGCGATTCACTTAGCGTCAACACAGCTGTGACTGTGCGCTATGGGAGGGGGGTGGGTTGCTCCACGTGGAAACGCCGACGTGGGCGACCCAACCGCCCTTCTCGCCCGGTTTTTTGCGCGGGCTCTGTGAAAGATCACCGGCGACAGAAGGTGATGAAAAACAGGTAACGCAGCGTCACCCCAACCCTGGTGACGCTGAGTGAGGGGGCGGCGGTGAGTGAAGCGTGGCACCGCACGAACGACGAGATCACCGCGCTGGGTGTGGCAGATTCCGCCCCGGGTCTGGTCGCGGTGGCGCTGTCGCTGGCCGAGCAGCTGGATCGGTGCGAGGCGCCGACGTCGGCGGCCGTGGTCGCCCGCGAACTGCGGGCCACGCTGCTGGAGTTGCGGAAGCTGGCGCCACCGGCTGAGGAGGGGGACGCGCTCGATGAACTCGCCAAGCGTCGCGCCGAGCGCCGCGCCAGCGGAACCGACGGCTGAGCGGCTGCTCGGTCACCAGCGGCCCCGGATCGAGACGGTTCCGGGCACGGGGTTGTCCTCGGCGGGCCAAGAGGCGGTCGAGCTGGCGTCCATGGCCGGGCTGGAGCTGGACCCGTGGCAACGCTATGTGCTGGATCAGGGCATGGCCGAACGCGCGGATGGGGACTGGGCCGCCTTCGAGGTGTGTGTCAACCTCCCGCGCCAGAACGGCAAGGGCGCGGTGATCGAAGCGAGGGAGTTGGCGGGGCTGTTCCTGCTGGCCGAGCCGTTGCAGGTCCACACCGCGCACGAGTTCAAGACGGCGAAGGTCGGCTTCAAGCGGATCGAGTCGTTGATTACTAACTGTGACTCGTTGCGGAAGCGGGTCAAGGCCGTGCGGTACACCACCGGTGAGGAGCAGATTGAACTGCTGGCCGGGCCGGTGCTGCGGTTCCTGGCCCGCTCCGGCGGTTCAGGCCGGGGCTTCACCGGGAACACGATCTTCTTCGACGAGGCGATGATCCTCGGTGAGGATGCGATGGGCGCGCTGTTGCCGACCATGGCGGCGGTGCCCAACCCGCAGGCGTGGTACTTGGGTTCGGCTGGGATCGGCGCCTTGTCGGGGCAGCTGGCCCGCCTGAGGGCCCGCGCCCTCAAGGCCCTGGCCGAGGGGCGACCGGACCCGAGCTTGGCGTACTTTGAGTGGTCGATCGATCCGCACGCGGACGAGTGCCCGGAAGGGTGCGCGGAGCATGACGACATCGAGAGCTTGGAGTCGGCGGCGCGGGCGAACCCTGCGTTGGGCATCCGGCTGACGCCGGAGCACGTGCAGCGTGAGCTGCTGTCGATGGGGCCTCGGGTGTACTCCCGGGAGCGCTTGGGTGTGGGTGAATACCCGTCCGAGGGTGACGCCACTTGGGCGGTTATCGCCGAGGAGGCGTGGCGGGCCTTGGCCGATGGCGAGAGCCGGCCAGCCGACCCGGTGCGGTTCGCGATCGATACCACCCCGGAACGCAGCTTCTCGGCGATCGCCGTTGCTGGCACGTCGGGTGAGCAGTTGCACGTGGAGATCACTGACCACCGGCCCGGTACGGACTGGGTGGTGGCGCGTGCTGTTGAGCTGCAAGAGCGGTGGAACCCGGCGTGCTGGGTGGTGGACGAGGTCGGGCCGGCCGGCTCACTGATTCCGGCGCTTCGGGCGGCGGGTATCGAGCCGGTCTGCCCGAAGTCCCGCGAGGTGGCCCAGGCGACGGGGCAGTTCATCGACGACGTGAAGGCCGGCCGGCTGGTGCATCTGGATCAGCCGATGTTGGCCGCCGCGCTGGCGGGCGCTCAGTTGCGGACGCTTGGTGACGCGAGCGCGTGGGCCCGGCGCGGGCTGAGCGTGGACATCTCCCCGCTGGTGACGGTGACGCTGGCGGCGTGGGCGTTGCGCACGTGGGAGCCCGAGCCCGAGCCGGATGTCGAACCGATGGTGGCGTGGGGGTGATCCGGTGCGCTGGGTGTTGACCGCTGTGGCGGCGGGGCTGTACGGGCTGGGCTGGGTGGCCGGCGTGGTGGTGACCGGGGTCGGGTGGACGGCGGCGGCCGTGCGCGTCGGGTGGGCTGAGGCCCGCCGGAAGGGGCGGTAGCCGTGGGCTTGTTGGAGAAGATCCGCGCGGCCCGGGGCGGGAAGAGCTTCGAGCCCGCCGCACCGTTTTGGGATCTGGACGCGTTCCGGCACTCCCTGACGGGCGGGCTGATGTCTGACCGGGAGCAGATCGCGCATAGCTTCGAGGGCTATGTGGAGGCGGGCTACAAGCGCAACGGCCCGGTGTTCGCGTGCATCCTCGCACGTCAAAGCGTTTTCAGTGAGGCGCGGTTCCAGTTTCAGCAGATGCGGTCGGGCCGGCCGGCCGAGCTGTTCGGCACCCCCGACCTGAGCTTGTTGGAAACCCCGTGGCCGGGCAGCACTACGGGCGAGTTGCTGGTGCGGATGGAGCAGGACGCGTCGCTGGCGGGCAACAGCTACTGGACGACGGCGGATGACGCCGGCCGGTTCGGTCGGTCTGCGACGGGCCCCGGCCGGCGGTTGGCGCGGCTGCGGCCGGACTGGGTGTCCCTGATCACCGGCTCGCACTCCGGCAACCCCTACGCGTTGGATGCGCGGGTGGTGGGCTACCTGTACTCGCCGCGCTCCACCCTGGCCACCGGCGGGGTCGGCACGGGCGACGGCGAAGTGCTGTTGCTGCCCGGCGAGGTGGCGCACTACGCGCCGATCCCCGACCCGGCCGCCCGCTTCAGGGGCATGTCGTGGTTGACGCCGGTGTTGCGGGAGATCAGCGCGGACGGCGCGGCGACCGCCCACCGGGATTCGTTCTTCCGCAACGGCGCCCGCCCCAGCATGGTGGTGAAGTTCGATCGGGAGACCAACGCCGAGCGCTTCGACCAGTTCGTCAGCCGTTTCAAGGCGTCGCACCAGGGCGTTGAGAACGCCTTCGGCACCCTGTTCCTCGGCGGCGGGGCGGACGTCGTACCGCTGACGCACGACATGAGGCAGTTGGAGTTCACCCAGACCCAGGGCAAGGGCGAGGCCCGGATTGCCTCGGCGGCCGGCGTCCCACCGAGCTGGGTCGGGTTCTCCGAGGGCATGCAGGGCAGCGCCCTGAACGCCGGCAACTTCACCGCCGCGCGGCGGCGGTTCGCGGACGGAACGATCCGCACGCTGTGGCGGCAGGCTGCCGGGGCGCTGGCCGTGCTGGTGAACGTCCCTGCCGGGGCGCGGTTGTGGTTCGACGCGCGGGACATCGCGTTCCTGCGGGAGGACCGCAAGGACGCCGCCGAGATCGCCGGCCGCCAAGCGTCGATGATCCGCACGCTGACCGATGCCGGGTACACCCCAGCGAGCGTGACGGCTGCGGTGATGGCCGAGGACTGGACGCTGTTGCAGCACACGGGGTTGTTCTCCGTGCAGTTGCAGCCACCGGGCACCAGTCAGCCCGCTCCGGCACCGAACCCTGAGGAGGGCGAGTGATGGACACCAAGACCCTCCGAGGGGTCGAGATCAAGAACGAGGATCGCGGGGAGGTGACCGCGGTGTTCGCCACGCTCGGCGTGACAGACCACGACGGCGACGTGACCCGGGAGGGTGCGTTCACCGACGGGGCGAAGGTCGCGATCTCCGCCTACGGCCACGCCTCGTGGGGCGCCGCGCTACCGGCCGGCAAGGGGGTGATCCATGTCCGCGGGGACGAGGCGGTGTTGGATGGCCAGTTCTTCCTGGCGACCGCGCACGGGCGGGACACGTTCGAGACCGTGAAGGCCCTGGCCGAGGACGGCCTTGGAGAGTGGTCTTACGGCTTCGACATCGACGAGTACGCGTTCGGTGAGCACGACGGCCGGCATGTGCGGTTCCTGGACCGCGTGACGGTGCACGAGGTGTCGCCGGTACTGCTGGGTGCCGGGGTCAACACCCGCACCCTGGCGGCCAAGAGCCGCAACCAGACGTTCGCCGAGGAGGGCGACGCGGTCCTGGCCGCAGTCACCGCCTACGGCGAAAGAGCCGCTGACGTCTTGGCGATGCGGCTGAGCAAGGGCAAGGCGCTGGGCGGGGACTCCCGCGCGCTGCTGGCCAAGGTTCGCGCCGAGCTGGCGCGGCTGGATGGCCTGTTGGACCAGGCCGAGCCCGAGACATCAGACGAGGCGGCCCTGGCCGACGTGCAGCGGGAATGGCTGCGCGCGGTGGCCCGGGGCCTGTGAGCCAAGGAGAAAAGGCGACATGACGACGTTCCCTGCGCTGGATGAGGCGCGCGGCAAGCTGGACGACCGGCGCAAGAAGCTCAAGGCGATCTTCGATGAGGCCGGTCCCGAGATGGACATGGCCAAGGTCAAGAGCGTGGACGGTGACACGGCCGCGAAGGTCGGCGCGATCCGGACGCTCAACGAGGAGATCGACGCCATCGCGATCGAGGTCGAGGGCTACGAGGGTGTGCTGAAGGCCGCCCGCGCCGCCCAGTCCACCGACGACCCTGAGGGCAAGGGGAGGGAGACGGGCGACGGCGCCCGCCCGGCCGCCTCCGGCCGCAAGGAGGCCCGCCGCGGGCTGGGTGAGCTGTTCACCGACTCGGTTGCATACAAGGGCCGCACGGGATCCGGTAACGGCCCGGTGGCCCATCTCGACATCGAGCTGAAGGAGCTGTTCGAGACGGGTGCCGGCTGGGCGCCGGAGACCACGCGCACCGGCCGAGTGGTGGAGTATGCGACCCGCCCGATCCAGGTGATCGACCTGATCCCCTCGGGCGCCACCGGCCAGTCGGCGGTGGTGTACATGGAGGAGACCACCTACGACAACGCCGCGGCCGAGACCGCCGAGGGCGGGACCTACCCTGAGGCCGAGCTGGCGCTGTCCGAGCGCTCCAGCCCGGTACGGAAGATCGCCGTGTGGCTGCCCGTCACCGACGAGCAGCTGGAGGACGAACCCCAGGCCCGCGGCTACGTGGAGCGCCGGTTGCCGTTCATGGTGCGCCAGCGTCTCGACTCGCAGATCCTCGTCGGCAACGGCACCGCCCCCAACCTGCGTGGGTTCCTGAACATCGTGGGCATCCAAACGCAGGCCAAGGCCACCGACCCGATCCCCGACGCCGTCTACAAGGCCATGACCAAGGTGCGCGTCACCGGCCGTGCCACGCCCGGCGCGGTGGTGATGCACCCGAACAACTGGCAGTCGGTGCGGCTGCTGCGTACCTCCGACGGGGTCTACATCTGGGGATCCCCCAGCGAGCCGGGTCCGGAGCGGATCTGGGGTCTGCCGGTCGCCCAGGCGGACGGCATCACCGAGAACACCGCGCTGGTCGGCGATTTCGCCGGCTACTCCGAGTTGACGACCCGGCGCGGCATCGACGTCCAGGTCTCCAACAGCCACGGCACGTTCTTCGTGGAGGGCAAGCAGGCTGTGCGCGCGGACATGCGGGCGGCGCTGGTGGTTTACCGGCCGACCGCGTTCTGCACCGTCACGGGCCTGGGCGCCTGACCAACCACCCCCGAAAGCCGAGGCAACCAGCCGTGGTTGCCTCGGCCTCACCATGCAGGAAGGGAGCACCCCCGTGGGGATCATCGAGGGGTCGATGCCGCGCGACGCGATCCGGCAGGCGGTGGTGGCCGGCGACGATGCCGGGGAGATCACCGTGTCCGGCATCAAGGGCCGGGATCGGCTGGTGTCGGTTCTCCAGGCCACTGAAGGCGATGAGGCCCTGACCGGTATCACCGACTTGTCCGCCGAGTTCACCGTCGCGGACGCCGACACGATCGACAACACCGACGGCACGGACACCAGCGGCAGCACGCTGATCGTGACCTGGCTGGCGGTGGGGTGATGCGCGCCGACCAGCGCTGGTGGCGCACCGCTGCCGGCAGCCTGGTGGCGGACGGGCACCCCGAGGGCGCGAGCCTGGCCTACGCCCCAGGGGATGAGATTGCCCCGGCCGACCACGACAAGCTGCGCATCCCCGAGCCCGAGCCGGCGGTCGAGGGGCCGCCCGCGCCGAAGCGCCGGGCGCCGGCGGCGAACAAGCGCCGCACCGCGACCAGCGACAAGTAAAGGGGGTGATGGGCCGTGCCGATCATCCTGAGGGCGCCGGTGCGCCTGGCGGCGGAGTGCCGCACCCTGGCGGGCGAGCTGGCCAACGCCAGCAGCGTGGCCCTGACGGTCACCCTGCCCGACGGCACCACGGTCTCCCCGACCGTGACCAACCCGCCGGCTGAGACCGGCCTGTACACCCACGACTACGTCACCGGGCAGGCCGGCCGGCACGCGGTGTACTGGACGTTCACCGGCCCGCCGGGTGCCGTCGCCGACACGTTCGACGTCCGCCCGGCGGACCCGCCGGCGATCCTGTCGCTGGCGGATGCCCGAGCACACCTAAACATCACCTCGGCGCGGCATGACGAGGAGCTGCGCGGGTGGATCGAGACGACCACCCAGTGCGTTGAGCACTTCGTGGGCGCCGTGGTGCGCCGCACCGTGACCGAGCTGCACACCGACGTCCCCCCGGCCGGTGCGCGCGCCATCGCGCTGCGGGGCGGGCCGGTCATCGAACTGACAGGCGCGGAACGGCTGGACGGCACCGCGGTGGACACCTCGGGCTGGGACGTGGACGAGCACGACCTGGTGCGGCGGAGAGACGGCGGCAGGATCACCGGCCCCGTCCGCTTCGTGTACCTCGCGGGGCGACCGGTGATGCCGGCGAACATCGCCTCGGCGGCGCGGGTGATCCTGCAACACCTGTGGCGCACCCAGCACCCCGCCTCCAGCGGCCGGCCCCAACTCGGGGCGGATGACTACGCGGTGACCGAGCCGATCGCCGGCATCGGCTACGCCATCCCCAACCGGGCGCTGCACCTGCTGGAGCGGCACCGGAACGCGCCGGGGGTGGCCTGATGGCGACCTCGGCCGTACCGGACGCGCTCGGCGCACTGGTGGAGATCCTGCGCGCCGCACCGGGCCTATCCGGTGTGGTGGTGCACGACGGCTACCCGGGCGCCGACCTGGAGGATCCTGACGTGCTGGTGGTCGGCTGGTCTCCCGAGAACGACACAGCGGTCGAGATGCGGCAGGACTTCAACGCCGCCGGCGCCCGCACCCGGGATGAGGACTTCGACGTGCTGTGCTGGCTCCAGTCCTGGAGCGGAGACGGCGACGCCGGCGCGCTGGGCGAACGGCGGGCCCGCGCCTTCGGGCTGCTGGCCGAGGTGGAGAACGCGCTACGCGCCACCAACGAGGCGCCGATGGCGCCGACGTTGAACGGCACGGTGCTGTGGGCGCACCTGACGGCCGGGCAGGTGCAGCAGACCCGCGGCTCGGACGGCGCCACCGTCAGCGTCGCGTTCCGCGTCTCGTGCCGAGCCCGCATCTGACCTTCGAGGAAGAGGAGAACCCGCTGTGGCCGAGGTGCGTTTCATCGGCTCCACCGCGCACATCGTGCCGTGGCTGGGCCGCACCGTCCAACCCGACGAAGTCGTGACCGTGCCCGACGACCAGTTCGACGCCTACGTGTGTCAGCCCGCTCTGTGGCAGCCGGTCGCCGAGCCCGCCCCGGACGCCGAGCCGGCGCCGTTGATGAAGCCCGCGCCACGTCGGCGCGGCGGAAAGAGTGGTGACTGATCATGGCTATCGGGTCCGGGCTCGGCGCCCAGGTCGGGATCGCCGCCGAGTCCTCCTACGGCGTCTACACCGCGCCGACCAGGTTTGTGGAGTTCACTTCGGAGGGACTGAAGTTCCAGAAGACCACCGCCCAATCCAGCGGGATCGCGGCCGGCCGGCTGGTTGACCGCAGCTCTCGCCGTGTGGTGACCACGGTGGGCGCCGCCGGCGAGCTGGCGATGGAGGTGTTCACCCGTGGGATGGGCGTGCTGTTCCAGGCGCTCATGGGGTCCACGGTCGCCCCGGAGCAGCAGGAGGAGACCGACGCCTATCTGCAAGAGCACCTGCTGGCCGACACGTTCGGCAAGAGCCTGACGGTCCAGAAGGGCGTGCCGCTGACCACCGGAGTGGTGTCGGACTTCTCCGTGCTCGGCTGCAAAATCATCTCGGCCGAGTTCTCGTGCGAGGTCGGCGGGATGCTCACCGTGTCGTTCGAGCTGGACGGCAAGACGGTGGACGAGACACAGACCCTCGCCGCCCCCAGCTATCCGCCCATGGCGCCGTTCCACTTCGGGCAGATGACCCTGCGCACCGGCGTGCACGGTGCGGAGGTGGCCCGCTCCGGCATCCGCAAGGTGTCGGTGAAGTTCGAGCGCCCGCAGGCGACGGAGCGCTACTACGCCAACGCGGGCGGGCTGAAGGCCGAACCGATCAGCAACGACAAGGTCAAGATCACCGGATCGTTGGAGACCGACTACACCGAAACGACGTTGGCCGACCTGTTCGTGTCCGACGCGGCCACGTCGATGGTGTGGGAGTTCGCCGGCGCCGAGATCGACGAGGACTACCCGGAGCTGTTCCGCATCACGCTGCCGGCGATCCACCTGGACGAGTCCACCCCCGTGGTGGATGGCCCCGACGTCGTCAAGCCGAACTTCAGCTTCACCGGGCTGGACGACGGGGTGAACCCGATCCGGCTGGACTACCAGTCCACCGATACCACTCTCTGAGCCCGCCGTGGCCATCAGGGATGTGCGAGTGCTGGGCACCGGTCAACTCCTAGAACTGGACCGGAAGTTGCGGGCGGCGGGCGGGGCGCGACTGGAACAGTCCTTGCACCGCAGGGTGCGCCGCGCGGCCGAGCCCGTACACCGCGAGCTACAGCGGGCGATCCGCACCAACCCGATCCGTGGGCAGGGCGGTGGCCGCACCCGGCGCGGTGGCGGGCGGAACGGGCGCGCGCACCGCGTGGCGGGCCTTAGGGAGTCCATCGCCCGCGCGATCCGAATCGAAGTCCGCAACCGGGCCGGCCGTCCCGGCGCCCGGCTGTGGATCGACCGGGGCCGCCTCCCGATCGATCAACGCTCCCTGCCCGACCGGATCGAAGACGGCAGGTGGAGGCACCCGGTGTTCGGCAACCGCAAGCGCTGGTCCACCCAGCATTCCCGCCCGTGGTGGGGGCCGACGATCCGCCGAATGGAACCGCACATGCGCCGCGAGATCGCGCGCGTGTTGGACGACACAGAACGCCGCATCCGCGGCTGACCAACGATAGAGGGGACAGCATGATCCTGATCTACGAGCCGGCCGACCAGCCGGCCGAGCGCTACGACCTGGACGACCTTGGCGCGATCGAGGCCGAGGCCATCGAGCGCGTCACCGGCAAGACCTGGGCCGAAGTGGAACAGGCGCTCCAGCAGCAGTCGCCCACGGCGCTGCGCGCCTGCCTGTGGGTCTGGCACAAGCGCAAGACCCCTTCCTTGCGGTTCTCCGACTTCGACGTGCCGGGCTGGCGCAAGCGGCTGAAGGCGCGGATGAGCACCGGCGAGGTGGCCGAGACCGTGGCGGCCGTGCAGCGGGAGTACCCCGAGGACACCCCGGACTTCGCCCAGGCGCTGCGCGAGCTGCGCTTCCTGGCCGAAGACCCCGCCGACGTCCAGGCAGCCCTGGACGGCCAAGGCCCAAAAGAGGCCCTGCCGGCGGCATAGGTGAACAGCGGGAGCGCTACCGCTGGCTGCTGGCGCACCTGCTGCACATTCGCCCCTGGGAGATCGCCCGGCTGACCAGGGGCGAGTTCGCCTCGGCCATCGCCTGGATCGATCGGGAGCTGGCCAACCACAACAACTGAACAGCAGATACGGGGGTGCGCGGTGGCGTCCATGGTGTTCACCCTCGTCGGCAACGACCGCCTTTCCCGTGTCCTGCGGGGCGCGGGGCAGGCCGCCGTCGGACTGCACCGCCGCCTGGACTCGATGGGCATGGGCGCCTCGGCGCTGACGAAGGTGGCCGGCGCCGGTGTGCGGGCCACCGCCACCATCGGGAAGATCGGCGCCGCGGCCGGGTCGGCCATCGGCCCGGTTTCGGGTCTGGCCGCGACGCTGGTGCAGATCGCCCCAGCCGCCGGTCTCGCCGCGACCGCCACGCTGATGGTGGCCACTGCCGGCGGCGCGCTGGCCATCGGCATGTCCGGCGTCGGGGACGCCATCACCAACGCGTTCGCCACTGGCGAGGGCAGCGCGGAAGCCTACGCCGAAGCCCTCGCGCAACTCACCCCGTCCGCCCGCCGGTTCGTCGGCGAGCTGCGCGGCATGAAGCCCGCCTTGGATGCGCTGAAGGAAAGCGTCCAAGAGAAGCTGTTCACCGGCATGGACGTGGCGCTGCGCACCGCCGCCGACACCACACTGCCCATCTTCCACAACGCTCTGACCAACAGCGCCGGGGCCCTGTCCCTGATGGGCCGCAACGTCCTCAACACCGCCACCGGCCTGGGCAAGTCCGGCGCGCTGGGTACCGCCCTGTCCCACGCCAACGAGGGTCTGTACAACCTCTCCGGGCTGCCGGCCACGATCGTGCAAGGGCTGGTGCAGATCGGCGCCGCCGCTGGCCCCAGCTTCGCGCGGCTGACCGCCGCTGGCGGCGATGCCCTCGCGCGGTTGCGGGATCGCATGACGGCGGCGTTCGAGTCCGGCGCGATGCAGTCCGCGATCGAAGGCGCGATCGACCTGATCCGTGAACTCGGGGTGGTCGGCGGCAACATCGGCCAGATCATCGGCAACATCTTCGGGGCCGCCGCCGTCGACGGCGGCGGCTTCGTGATCGCGCTCCAGCACATCACCGGCGCGCTGGCCGAGGTCACCGCCTCCCCCGCAGTCCAAGGCGGCTTGGCCGCCATGGCGTCGGTCATGACGCAACTCGGGGTCTCGGCCGCGCCGCTGCTGATCTCCGCGGTCGAAACTATCGGGTCGGTGTTCACCGTCCTGGGCCCGCCGGTTGAGCGCCTGATCGTCGCCCTCGGGGATGCGCTGGCCCCGGTCCTGGACCAGGTCGGCGGACTGCTGGTGTCCGGCGCTGGCGCTCTGGGCGGGCTGCTGGACGCCGTCTCCCCCCTTCTGCCGGGCGTCGGCCTGCTGGTGTCGTCCCTGGGTGCCGCGCTCGGCCCGGTGCTGACCGCGCTCGGCCCCCTGCTGGGGGCCCTGGCCGGATCGCTGGGGCAGATCTTCGCCGCGCTGGCGCCGGTGCTGCCCTCAGTCGGGCAGCTCGTCGCTTCGCTCGGCAGCGCGCTGACCCCGATCGTCGCCGCGCTCGGCCCCGTCCTGGCATCGGTGGCCGGCGTCATCGGTGTGCTGGCCCAGGCCCTCACACCGCTGCTGCCGATCCTCGGGGAACTGATCGCCTCCCTGGGGCCGATCCTCACCCCGATCATCACTGCCGTGGGCACCGTCCTTGGCCAGCTCGCCCCACTCATCACGCAGTTGGCGACCGTGATAGGCAGCGCCCTCCAACCCGTACTGGCCGTACTCCCGGGAGTGCTGGACCCGATCCTGGCAGCGTTCACCGAGCTGACCGGCGTGCTCGTGCCGATCCTCTCCGAACTGCTGACCGCGCTCACCCCCAGCATCCATTCCCTGGGCGTGACACTGGCCGATCTGCTGGTCGCCCTCTCCCCGGTCATCGAGGCCGGGATCATGTTCCTGACCCAGGTGCTGGAGCGCTCCCACCCGATCCTGACCCGCATCATCGGCCTGATCAGCGCCCTGGCAACCGAGTTCTCCGATCACCTGGCGCGCGTCGTGAACAACGTCGTGATGCCCGCCTGCCAGATGATCGTCAGCCTCCTCAAGGGCGATTTCTCTGGCGCCTGGGACGCCGCCAAGCAGGTCGTCAGCGGGTTCGTCTCCACCGCCGTCGCGATGTTCAAGGGCCTTCCAGGCAAAGCATGGTCCGCGCTGGCCAGTCTCGGAAGCAAAGTCGCGGATCGGATGGTCTCAGCCGGAGACCGGATGGTCTCAGCCGCCAAAACCAAGATGGCCACCGTGGTGTGGGAAATACGAGCGCTGCCCGGCAAAGCCCGCTCCGCCCTGAGCAACATCGGAACCACCCTCGTGAACATCGGAAAGAACCTGGTGCGAGGGCTTTGGAGCGGTATCCAGTCCATGGGCTCGTGGATCAAGGACAGAATCAGCAGTTGGGCGTCCAGCGTCATCCCCGGCCCCATCAAGAGCGTGCTGGGCATTTTCAGCCCCTCGCGGGTGATGCGCGATCAGGTCGGACGGATGATCCCCGCTGGCATCATCGCCGGTATCACCGACGGCGCACCTGCGGTTGACCGCGTGATGCGGGACCTGGTCGAAGTGCCCGACGCCGCCATGCCCGCTGCGGTCGGCATGCGACGCGGCGGGGCCGGCGGTGGCACCACGGTGAACATCAACGTGACGGGGGCGCTGGACCCCACGGCCGTGGCCCAGCAGATCCAACGCATCCTCCTGGGCCTCAAGCGCAACCAGGGCGTCAACGTGACGCTGGGAACCGCTTAGGACTCCTTCTCGTCACGCCGTAGCAGTTTGAGTGCGGTAGGTCGGGACATCACATGGCGGACGAGAAGGGCGACTTTGTTTGCGGAGAGATCGTCGAACCTACGTGCATCTTGCATGGCTTCAGCGAGAGTATCGGTCGCCATGTCTGCCGCAAGGTCGGCGATTTGTTTAGCCTCAATGGCTCGCTCCAATTCCTTGACGCTCTCCGCAACTGGCCCGGGGTCGGTGACCACCGCATACGCACCGGGCGGGTCCTCGCCCCAGACCTCCACGACAGCGGGGTGCCCCGCGTAGCGCTCTTCGGCCTTAGTGAGCCACCCATTCAGTACGTGGCGGCCAAAAGAATGCGCTGAGGCCGTCCAGGTTTCCGATCCACTCTGAACGGGCTTTTCCCAGCCGGTCTCGGCGTTTGCGATCGTCGGGACACGAATTTCGTATCGGTAATCCATAACAGCCCTTCTTGCGGTCAAGGTGTTGACCACTCTATCGGTGAACGTCTTGACCAGTCAAGCCGTTGACCAGCAGCTAGTGAGGTGGCCATGACACGACTCGTGGTGCAAGCGGCGTTCGGCCACACCCTGTCCGACCCCATGGTGCTGATGGGGCGGGAGGATCTGATCCTGCCCCAGCAGTACCCGGCGGGCGTGCTCACGTGGACCGACCTGACCGCCCGCGCCGACATCCATACCAGCGGGGTGCGCATCACCCGGGGCGCCGCCGACGAACTCTCCGACGTCCAGCCCGGCACCCTGACCCTCAGCCTGGATAACCAGGACGGGGCTCTGACCCCCGGCAACATCACCTCCCCCTATTGGCCGCACGTCGTCAAGAAGGTCCCGATCCGGCTGGGCGTGGTCACCCTTGAAGGGAAAAACCACCTGACCAATCCGAGCTTCGAGGGCAACTCCATTCGGGGCTGGTACCGGGGCAACCCCCCGAACTCCGCTATGCAGATCAGCGCCGCCGACTCCAGCCCCGTCCACCACGGCATCCGCCCCCTGCGCATCAACTGGGCCACCACCGGCGTCAACATGGTGTGCACCGAGGCGTATGGGTTGACCATCGGCCAGACGTACACCGCCTCGGCGTTCGCCTACGTGGAGACCGGCCGCCCGCCCATCCGGCTGTCCATCGCCGACGGCCCCACCGGTATCCCAACGGCGGGCAACGACACGTTCGAACGCATCACCGTCACCTTCACCGCCACAGCCGCCGCCCACACCCTGCGGGTCACCACCACCGCCGCCCCGCCAGCATCCGGCGACCGCTGCTGGATCGACGCCGTCCAAGTCGAAGAAGGCCCCGTCGCGACGGAGTTCGATCCCGAGCCGGCACAGGTCCATTCCCGCGGACTGTGGGTCGTCAACGAATGGCCTACCGGATGGGACGGGCTGCACGCCGTCAGCGGCGTCACCGCCACCGACTTGTTCAAACCCCTGTCCCAGCAACCGGCACTGCATCCGATGCTCGCTGAAGAGGTGCTGCTGCGCCAGCCCGCCGCCTACTACCCGATGACCGAGCCCCAGGACTCCACCACCGCTGGCGACATCGCTGGCCTGGGCGCAGGCCCGCTCACCGTCACACTGGCCGGCGTCGGCGGCACACTGACCTTCGGGGAAGAAGACGGGCCCGGCCGCCTCCCCTGGGCGCTGTTCGCCCCCGCCAACGCGACCAACGGCCGCTACCTGCGCGCCGACCTCGGCCGCACCCTGGCCGACCAGACCTTAGCCACCGGAGAGTTGTGGATCGAGGTGTGGTTCGCCACCACCGCAACCGACCGCGTCATCTTCGGCCTGGCATCCGATGACCGCCAACAGCAGTTGATCTTCAGCCTGGAAGCGATCAGCGGCCGGCTACGGATCCAGTCCACCGCGCTGGGCGCGGACGGCTTCACCACCGGCGCCTTCGGCCCGGCACTCAACGACGGGCTGCCGCACCACATCGTGTTCGACCAGGCCGGGTTCGCCGTGTGGATCGACGGATCCTACGCCGTCGCCGCCCACGACCTGCGCCAACTCCAACATCTCCAAGTCGGCGGCTGGAACGGCGCCCGCCTGTGGTCCGGCACCATCGCACACCTGGCCCTGCACTCCCCGCCATCCGGCGGCGCCCCCAGCTGGTACACCGACCACTACAGCGTCGGCATGACCGGCAAGAACGGCGAGCCCGCCAACACCCGCGCGGCCCGTATCGCCGCCTACGCCGGCATCGGATTGGACGCGGCCGGGGCGGTGTTCGAGGGCATGGCCCCCCAATGGGCCCTGGGCTCCACCGCGCTCACCCACCTCCGCGAGATCGAGGCCACCGAGGGTGCCCGGCTGTTCGCCTCCCGCGACGTCGCCCGCCTGGTGTTCCAGTCCCGCGACGTGCGCTACAACCCCACCCCCGCCATCGAACTGGACTACGCCGACCTGAACACCGGCGGCGTAGACCTGGCCGACGACGACCAGAAACAGGTCAACGACGTCACCGTCGAGCGGCCCGAGGGCACCACCCAGCGCGTCATCGACCCCACCAGCATCACCCGCTACGGCCCCTACGCCCAACAGGTCACGCTGTACAAAGACACCGATGCCGGCGCGCTGGCAGCCGCCCAGTGGGCGGTACACCGCTACGCCGACCCCCCGGCCGAACTTCGGCAGGTCCCCATCGAAGCCAGCACGATGCCGCTGTCGGTCTATCGGACGCTGCTGACCGCCGACATCTCCACCGCCATGACGGTCACCAACCTGCCTGCACAGGCGCCGATGCCCACTGCCACGGTCACCATCGAGGGCTACACCGAAACCATCACCCACAACCAACACCACCTCGACTTCCACACCAGCCGGACCGACGCCGACACCGTCTGGGTCCTGGAGCATCCCGTGCACGGCGTGCTCGACACCACCACCCGACTCGCCTACTAGGAGGCCCCGCGTGCCCCCCGTGATCCGCGCGGAGACGTTCTACACCCCGCCCCCGCACCTCGACGCCGACGTCTGGACCCAGGTGCCCGCCGCCGAGCTGGTCATCGAGTGGTTCGAGCAGCGTGCCCAGCGCCGCGTCCCCCGCCCCACCGAGACCGTTCACACCTCATGGTTCGCGCGGATCGACGCCGGCCGCTGGATCGCCGAATGCACCTGCGGCAGCGCACAGGTCATCTCCCCAACCGACCCGCGCTTCTACTGCGTCATCTGCTACACCGGCTGGGTACCGCTCACCGTCCCCGACGACATCGACGCCACCGAAGCCGCCGTGTCCGACCGGCCCACGCGTGAGCAATTCTGGTGGCACCCCGAGGACCCAGCCCGCCCCCGCCCGCCGGTCATCCCACCCGGCCCCGACGAAGACCACTAAGAGGGGGGACTCATGGCGTTCGCACCCCGCACCTGGGTCGTCGGCGAAATCGTCACCGCCAGCCAGCTGAACGAGGAGATCCGCGACCAGTTCAACGCCCGCCAGGTCCGCCTCGTCGAGCAGATGACAGACATCACCATCACCACCAACACCACCCCCCAACCCACCGACCTCGCCTGGGACGTCGACGCCGGCGGCGTCTACTACTACTGGGCCAGCCTCTCCTACAGCGCCACGCCGAACTCCGACTTCCGCTGGAACTGGAGCCTGCCGGCCGGCAGCGGTTCCTCCCGCAGCATCGTCGGATTCGACCCCGCCAACGCCGCCGCCGGCGTCGGCACCGGCGGCGCCGTACTCCTGCGCCGCCCCGCACCCGGCACCCAAATCATCATCGGCGGCAAGGACAACAACAACCCGCCCGGCGACTTCCGCATGGGCATCGACCAAGGCGTCATCACCATCGGCGCCACCCCCGGCACCGCCCGAGTCCAAGTCGCCCAAGGCGCCAGCCACGCCGAACAGACCATCTTCCGCGCCCAGTCCACCGTGCTCTACCAGCGCATCGGATAACCAGCCGCCCCCCGCTCCACCAACCCGAGGACCACCACGGCCCCGGGCACACCGCCATGCCCAGAAGGGAGCACCATGGACTTCGTCAGCCGCGCCCAATGGGGCGCACCCGCCACTTCACCGGCCGCTGCCCTGGCCACCGCCAAGGGCGTCGCCGTGCACTGGCTCGGCGCCACCTACACCCCCCGCGACCACGCCGAGTGCGCCGCCTACGTCCGCTCGATCCGCGCCTCCCACCTCGCCAACAAGGTGGAGAACTACCTGGACATCGCCTACAACCTGCTGGTCTGCCACCACGGCTACGTCTACGAAGGGCGGGGCGTGCGGAAGCGGTCCGGCGCCAACGGCACCACCACCGCCAACGCCAACCACTACGCGGTGTGCGCCCTGTGGGCCAAGAGCAGCGGGCCCCCGCCGGACGCGCTGAAGGCGGGACTGCGGGACGCCATCGACTACCTGCGCGACCGAGGCGCCGGCAACCAACTCACCGGCCACCGCGACCACCGCGCCACCGAATGCCCCGGCGACGCCCTGTACGCGTGGGTCCGCGCCGGCGCCCTCCGCCCCGGGCCGACCACCCCGCCTGCGACCGAACAGCCCAAGGAGGGCCGGCCCATGGACCGCTACTACGAGAAGTCGAAGCCGCTGACACTCAAGCCCAACGTCTGGACCACGGTGACGTGGGATCGGGTGCACGTGCAGGGCACGGGGTGGAACGAGAAGAAGGCGGAACAGACCCTCCTCAAGGGGGCGCACGCCTTCATTCTCGGCGTCGGGTTCCGCGTCGACGGCATGGAGCGCGGCGAGGAAGTCCAGGTGCGGATCGCCCGGAACCACCGGAAAGGCGGCGAGGACTGGAAGCGGGCGAAGTCCTGGCCGATCGGGTCGCCCGTGCAGTCGGGCGGCCGGGGGCACTTCGTGCACACCTGGCCCGGGATGCTGCCCGGCACCGACGACAACCGGCTCGTCGTGGACCTGCTGAACGTCACCACCCGCGACCTGACCGTAGACGAACTGGTCGCCAGCCTCCTGGCCTGGCCGGCGTGAGAGGAACCGACATGACGACCTGGACCTTCTGGCGCGCCCCCCTCGAACGCGCCGTGCGCACCGCCGCACAGACGCTCGTCGCGCTCCTCGGCGCGGGCGCCGTGGATCTGCTGTCCGTGGACTGGCCGGCAGCTCTGGCGACCGCTGGTGGTGCGGCGCTCCTCGCGGTGCTCACCGCGGTGGCGACCCCCGGCGGGCCGGGTGTCACCGAGACTCCCACGCCGGCGGCGCGGCGGGATCTGCCTCGGGGGGTGTGATGTTGGTGGCGGCCCGGCGGCGGCTGGGTCGCCGTGGCGCGTATCTGATGGCGGCCGGCGTCGGTTGGGCGCTGTATGGGGTGGGGATCCTGTTGGACCCGCGCCCTGGGACTGTTCGTTCGGCGGTGGTGCTGGCGCATCTGCTGCCGCTGGAGTGGTGGGGTGGTCTATGGGTGGGGTGCGGCATGGTGGCGGTGGCGATGGCCTGGGCGGGGGCCGCAACATGGGCGGGCGCGGCGGCCCGGCTGGTGATCGTCGCCGGCTGGCCGGAGCCCACGCCCGTGCCGGTGGTGCGTGGTGAGTGACGGCGGGTGGGTCGGCATAGTGATCGCCGTCCTCGCCCTCGCCGGGACGGCGTTCACCGCGCGGCAGTCCCGCGCCGCCCAGCGCGAGTCGGCCCGAGTCCCGACGTTCGAAGCCATCACCAGCCGGTTGGACTCCGAGCTGCGGGCCGAACAAGTGCAACGCCGGCTCCTCACCAGCTACGTACTCGACCTGCTGCGCTGGGCCCGCCGCGTCGAACCCGACAGCAAAGCGGGGCCGCCACCGGAACCCCCCGATGACCTCGACCTCACCCCCTGGCGGTGATAACGCCCCCGCTCTCCTTGGGAGGGCGGGGGCGGTTCGCTGTGTCTGGTGTCGGGAGTAGCGCTGTGGCCACGCCATAGGTCACGCTCCGTATCGCACCCTTGACGCTCAAACGTTCTGGGGGGATCGTCGTGCAAGTTGACGTAACCCCATAGACGCGGGAGACCACCGTGGAACTACGGTTCATAGGCGTTGACCCTGACACCGGACAGCAGGGGTCGCCCACTCTGTGGGTGAACAGGGACAACGGTGAGATCGTCATACAAGGATGGCGGCCATCCGAGGAGTTGGAGACGACGTGCGCCGAGAACCCGGCACCCGGCCATGCTCAAGGCATACCGCCGCACGAAGCAGTCGTGCGAATCCCGCCCCGCATGGTGCCGATGCTCAGGGAGGCGTGTGATGTCGCAGAGCGAACCGGGTTTTCTTGATCTGCTGGCTGGCACTCAGCGCACCGCGATGCACCTGGAGATGCGCGACGTCTACGGCGTGGGTGACGAAGCCGCCGACTACGAGCGCTGGAAACGCACTGGCGAACGTGACAGCGACCCTGCGTCGGAGTACTGGGCCCCGTGGGTACGCCTGATCGGCGAGACGGTGGCGCGGGGCGTCTCCATGCGGCGCGCTCGGGTCGTCTCAGAACCGGTGAGTGACTACATCCGCTATGAGCACGCCGGCGCGGTGGTGAACGTCGCCGCCGGAGAAGACGTGCGCTGGCTGCCACGTCGGCAGGCATCAGATCTGTTGTTGCCTGGGAACGACCTGTGGGTCTTTGACCACGACGCCGTGCTGTTCAACCACTTCGACGGTAACGGCAACTGGTCATCTCCCCAGTGGGAGGTGCGCACGGAATCAGCCCTGGTCAACCAGGTTCGTGCGGCGTTCGAGGCTGTATGGAGCCGTGCCGTGCCACACGCGGACTTCAAGGTCTGACCCCGCCGACGATCTATCGATGCCTGCCAACCCCTCGTCATCCGCTCAGGAAGCACGACAGCTGCTGGCCGGCCGCCTGCGCGACCTTCGACTGGACGCGGAGCTGTCCGGCCGGGAGCTGTCCGTGCAATGCGGCTGGAGCGACGCCAAGACCAGCCGCATAGAGCACGCCCGGACTCCGCCGTCTGATGGCGATATCCGGGTGTGGTGCTCGGCTTGCGGGGCAGAGGGGCAGGCTGCGGAGCTGATCGCTATCAACCGGCGCGCTGATGAGCTGTACGTGCGGTGGAAGAAACTGCACGGTCACGGGATGCGCCGCGCGCAAGAGGATGTTCTGCCGCTGTACGAGCGAACCCGGCATCTGCGGGTGTACGTCTCCAACGTCATCCCAGGCATTCTCCAGACCCAGCAGTACGCGGCGGCCCTGCTGGCAAGGATTGCGGCCTTCCAGGGGACCCCAGACGACTCCACCGAGGCTGCCGCCTCGCGCATCGAGCGTTCCCAGGTGCTTCACCAAGGGCGCCACACCTTTGCCTTCCTGCTGGAAGAGACGGTCCTCCGGTACCGCATCGGGAATGCCGAGACGATGGCCAACCAACTTGGGTACTTGCTGGCCGTGATGGCGCTGCCCAACGTGAGCCTCGGTGTGATCCCCTTCTCCGCCCCTCGGACTCTCTGGCCGCTGGAAGCCTTCTACGTGTTCGACGACAAGCGGGTCAGCTCCGAGCTGCTGTCCGCTGCGGTGAACGTCTCAGCTCCGAGCGAGATCGCCCTTTACACCCGGGCGTTTTCTGAGCTGGCCGACATGGCCGTCTACGGGGGCAGCGCTCGGCGCCTCATCGTTGAAGCAATCACCTCCCTGGGATGACTTCGTGCAAATCTGTGTAAGCGCATAGCGGTAGCCGTTGCGCTCTCCCTACGGTCCTTGGCACGACCTCGGCCAGGGAGGCAGGGATGGCGGTGTCTGAGGATGCGCACGACGGTTGGTTGCCCGCTACCGGCGGTCCGGTGCGGGTGCGGGCGGGCCGGTGGTGGGACGCGATCAGGGCGCCGCTGGTGCACGCCTGGGTTGTCCCTGAGTGGGTGGCCCACGTGCCGGCGATCGTGTCCCGGCGGCCCGACCGGCTCACGTGGCTCGTGCCGGTCGGCTGCATCGTCCTGGCTGACCTGCCCGCCGCCGTTGAGCTGTTGCGCGACGGCGAGGACGTGGTGGTCCCGCCGGCGGACGCCTATCGGCAGGCCGCCGGGACCCCGCCCGAGACTCATTGGACGCTGCCGCCGCTCGGCGCCGGCGGGCCAGTGATGGACCCGCCCGATGCGCTCATCCGCGCGTTGCGCGCCGCTGTCGGTGACCGCCACGCGGGGGTGCCGGCATGATCCCCGCCAGGCCGCTCCCGGAGTGGATGCCGTCCGAGGCTGCGGGCGCGGCCGTGCTGGAGACCGGACGTTGGTGGGACGCCGTGCGGCAGCGGGATCTCGAAGGGCTGGTCACGGTCGAGGCGTTGCGGCGGCGCGGCCCGGTGATCCGCAACCAGGTCAACGGCACGTTCGCCTGGCTGATCCCGATCGGCGCCGCCGACGGATGGTCCCTGCCAGACCATACCGAGGTGTTGAGCGGCGGCCGGCGGCTCGCCGTCCCCGCCGCGTCCCTCGTCCACACCGCGTGGACCGGCGGGCTGGGCGTCGCAGGCCCGGCCACCAGCTGGTACGTCCGCCCCGAGGGGGACTGCCTGACCGACCCGGACGCGCTCCACCGCGCCCTGCACGTGGCGGCCGCCGCGCCCCGCTGAACCCCTGCTGCCACCTGGACCCTGACCCTGGGGAGGGTCCCACCAGCTGGCAGCAGGACCGCCCGCCCTGCGGCTGGCCCCCCGTCAGTCGCAAGGCGGGCACCCACCCCCTCCGGCGTCACCCCCTGTCCGCCGGAGAACGCCTGCCCGCAGCCGGCCCCCACCGCACGCTGCGGGCAGGCACCCCCACCCCGTCACCCGAGGAGTAGCGCATGACCGCTGATATGGACGACGACCAGCTGATCGCCAACGTCCGCGCCGTAGCGGCCAACAACGCGGCGGCCCGCGACCCGGAACGCAGCCCCGAGGAGCGAGAGCTGGCCGAGCGGTTGGCCGCCGGGTTCGCGAAACGCCTCACGACGTCAACAGACAAGCCGGACGACGCCGCGAGCTGACTCCCGCGCTGGGATGGGCGCGGGCGGTGGGTGGGTCTCCTCCTCGGGCGCGGCGGAGAGCCCACCACCCGGTCCCTGCCCGCCGTGTACGTGGTCACGGCGGGCAGGGGCACGGCAGCGCCCCCCAGCAACCCACACGGGTTGCTGGGGGGCGCTGTTCGCGTTCAGGCGGGCTGCTGGGTGGGGCAGGCGATCGTGGGTGCTGCGGGCTCGGGCGTCGGGGTGGTCTCGGTGTTGGCGAGTTGGGGTGTGCCGAGGATGAGTGCGGCGAGGAATAGGGCCATGGCAGTGGGGTAGTTGGTGTGTTCGGTTTGGTTGTTCATCAGATCCCCTTGGCGGTGTTGGGCGGGCAGAGATCCCCTCACCACGAGTCCAGCGAGTCGATCTCGCTACAACCAGGTGGGGATGACTGCACGCGCCCCCTCACCACTCATAGGCGGGGGTGACTGCACGGGCTCAGTGGCGGCAGGTCCATCCGCCGTCGGGGGTGCGGGTGCAGGGCTGGCCGCAGCTGCGGCAGGTGGGCGGGCGGGCGATGGGGTGGGGGAAGCGGGGCAAGGGCATGATGGTGGACTCCGTTCCAGGGTTGGGGCGGTGCCCCGGGCCGGCCGGTCGCCTGGCAGTGATGCGGCCGGCCCGGGGGGTCACAGGGCGTGGTGTCGGGCGGTGGTTTCGGCGGGGTTGCGGAGGGTGAACGCGCCCTGAGCCCACTCCTCTACCGTCGGGTCTGTAGGTGTAGCTGTAGTTCCCTGACCTGCGGGACTACGCCCCGAGAGGGGGTCTGGAAGGGGCGGGGGAGGGGGCAGGTGGTGCCGGTAGATGCCGGTGTTCACCCCCACGCCCTTCACCCGGACCGAGTCGGTGATGGTGATGTCGAGGCGGCCGGCCCAGGCGCGCACGGTGGTCGTCGTCCACTCCCCGGGCAGTTGCTCGCCGAGTGCCTGGGCGAGGGTGGAGAGGTGGATGCGGTCCGCTTCGCCGAGCACGGCGTAGACGGCGGCCAGCACCTCGTCGTCGTCCACGGCCGGCGCCGGCGGGCGTGCGGCGTGGGCCGCCGTGTGGGCGGCGGCGTACCAGCCGACGGCGCCAGGGATCGCCGTCCACGGGGCGGCGGTGAGGGTGCCCACGCCAGCCGTGACGATCAGGTAGCAGCCGCCGAGGGTGCCGGCGGCGCGGGCGGCGCGGAGGCGCCACAGGGCCCACACCGCGCGGTACCCGGTCGGCCCCGGCCGCGGCTTCTTCGCGTCCTCCTCGGACTCCCCTTCCGGCAGAGCGGGTTGGGGGAGTTCGGCGGGCCACTGCCAGGTTGCCCACTGGCGGGCCAGCAGGATCGTGCCGTCGCGGAGGATGCCGGCCGGTTCGGTGAGGGCGGGCCCCGGGCCGGTCACAGCAGTCCCCCGAGCGCGTCACCGATCCCGTTCGCGGCTGGCGCGAGGGCGACCGCCGCCCACCCGGCGATCGAGTCGGCCAACCCCAGACTGACGCCGGTCAGCAGCCCGAGCACGATGTGGAGCCAGGGGCGGCGGCCCCAGACGAGCAGCGCGACCAGGGCGACCGTGCACAGGATGACGACCATGTTCCCGCCAGGCGTCAGCGCGTCCGCGTACTGGCGGGTGACCTCGGGGCTGGCCGAGCCGGTGCCGTGCTCCAGGGCGACGTCCCCGGTCTCGGTGGTGCCCCACAGGGCCCAGCCGGCGGCACCGCCGAGGAGGCCGCCGCCGGTGAGGATCAGCAGCATCCCGTACAGCGTGCTGCCCAGGTAGGGCAACAGCGCCTTGACCCGGTGGCCGTCGCGGATCCACCAGCGGATCAGCATCACGACCAGGATGGACAAGCCGACGGTCACCGAGCCGAGGGTGACGACCATCGGCGGAGAGGAGAACTCGGTCATGGGGTGCCCCCGAAGTGGATGAGCAGCGCGACGGCCGCGCTGGCGAGGGTGGTGATCAGGGCCCAGCCGAGAAGAGGGCGCAGCAGCTCGGGGAACAGCGCGGCCAGCACGCCACCGGCGGCGACCATGGCGAAGACGAAGAACACGCCGGCGGTCATGACGCCACCGCCTCGACGGCTCGGTCGAGCTGCGTGCGGATGCGCTGCGCGCGGGGCTGCCCGATGCGCAACTCCCGCTGCAGGATGCGCAACCCGGCTGGCCGGCCGTGGGCGGCCAGGTGTGCATCGTCGATGTCGCGCGCCTGGTCCAGCAAGGGGTCGGGATCCAGGTCGTCCTCGTCGTCGTCAACCGCATCCGGATGCGCATCCGGGAGGGGATGTGGCTGTTCATCGGCCGGGGCGGGCCGTTCCGGCTCCTCGTGCTGCGCGTCGCCCGGGTACGCATCCCGGGGTGCATCCGGCTGCATCTCGGGGGCGCCGGCGGGCGCTTCGATGGCGTGCTTCCGCCGTCGGATGACCATCTCGGCCTGAACTTCCGAGCACGGGATGCCGTGCTCGGTCGCGATGGACGCGACGAGGGCGGGGTGCGCATCCGGATGCGCATCCGCGACGAGGGCAACCGCATCCGCTGGATGCATCCGCCGCAACTCCGCACCCGCGAGTGCACGCGGGCTCTCGCCGGCCGGGTGCGCTTCGGGAAGCGCCCACGGCGAGGGCAGGTCGAGCGCGAGCAGCTGCGCGGCGCCGAGGCGGGCAGCCAGCTTTTCGAGGAACCGGCGCTTCTGCTCGGGGTTGGTGGCGACGCCAGAGCGAGCCACGGCGCGGGACAGACGCCGCTCGACACGCCCTCGCCGCCGGCGGGCCCGCTCCGGCAGCTGCCCCAGGCGGTCTACATACTCAACGGCGCGGTCGGTCCACCGGTCGCGGGTAATCTGCGCGGCGTCGCGGTTGCGGGTGGCGACGCCGAGGCGGGACAGGGCCCGCTCCCGCAGGTCCCGGCCAAGCACCGCGAGGAGCCCGTGGCTGGCGGACTCCGGGCGGGCGTGCCGGATCTCGATGCCCATCGCGAGGTGCCACAGCAGCGCGGCGAGGATCGGGCCGAAGAACGCGCGCACGGTGCCCCCCACGGCCCCGCCCTCGGCGAAGGCCGGGATGATCTGCACGCCGCTGATGACCCACACCAGCAGGCCGGGGGTGCCCGGAGAGCCGGTGTCGTTAAGGGACTGGCGGGCCATCAGGGCGCACGCCAGGAGGGCGAGTTCTCCGGCCGCGAACAACGCGGCCCGCTCAGGGGTGCTGACCATGTCGAGCCAGTGGGCGGCGAACCGCCAGGACGTGTCCCCCGAGTAGGCGGTGCAGCCGGCCGCCGCCACGGCGGTTACCACCACGGCCGCCGGCGTACCGGCCAGCCGTCGGCGCAGCACGCCCACGGCAAGCGAGGCCAGCCACAGCGCGGTGACCGCCACGACCGCACCAGCCGCCCACAACGGCCACTCCGCCGGCAACGGGGGCAAGGTCGGGTTCACCGCGCACCACCACCCTCGCCCGGGAGGCGGTACGGCTCGTAGGTGGCCGGGTACTCAGTCTCGGCGAGGCGGCTGATCAGCTCGGCCTCCTCGCCCCAGCTGAGCAACTGCCGATCGGCGGCCAAGCGGCGCAGCGTCTCGCGGGCGATCACAACGCGGACCTGACGCAGCTGGTTGGCCGCCGCCTGGTCCTCCGGGCGGGCGGGCAGCGGCACGTCCAGCACATCGTGCACGGCCAGCAGCAGCTCCCGCAGCCCTTCGGGCAGCTTGTCGGGACCGTTCACCGCCGACCACCGCCCCGCAGAGCGCGGCCAGCGACCAGCACGGTGGCGAGGGTGGTGGTGCCGCTGGCGCGGCGGATGATGCCCACCGCGACAACGCGGCGGGGGGAAGGGGTGCGCGAGGGCGCGCCCATGGGAAGATCCATGGTGCCGTCTCCTTGGGCTAATCAGGGAGTTCGGTACTGGGTCGGGCGGCGCGCGCGCCTCGGGTGTTCCAGCACCCGAGAGCTGCCGTCCGGCCCTCTCTATTCGGTTGTGGTTGGTTCCTGCTTGGGTCGGTTCTGGCGGCGCTTCAGCGCCTTGTCGATGGCCTGCCAGCTGCGGCGCAACTCCTTGGCGACCGCGTAGACGCTGCCCAGCTCGGCCACGCCCTCGGCGAGGGCGTCCTCGCGGCGTTTCGCGGATTGCGAGACCTGAAGTCGGAGCTGTTCCAGCAACTCGTCTTCGGCCCGCACCCGCTGACGCCAGGGTGTGGTATCCATCGGAAGCACCCTATCTAACCTAGGGTTCGATAGTCAAGACGCAGGTCATTGCTCCCTGGGGTGCCTTGCGGGATAATGGAGTTACCCCAGGTCAACCGCCGCAAGGTAAGCCCCGATTGCGTGAGCGATGCGTGAGCGGGGGTCCCGGAGTGGGGTGGAATCGGGTGGAGTGCCGTAGAGCATGAATTGCTCTGACCAGGATCTTCTGGAAGCCCGGGGAGTGGGGTGGACCCCCATCGATCCCCCCCTTCGGTCTTGTAAACAGCAGGTCGTCGGTTCGAATCCGACAGGCGGCTCTCGCCTCACCCTCCGGGCGGACCGCCCCCACTTCCCCCCTCCCCTCGGGGAACGCCGTCGCGCGCCCCCGCGCACGGCTGTCCGCTCGGCCAAAGCTCGGCCGGACAGGGCCTAAGCCCTCGGAGGGCCGAAGTGGGCCAGGTGGTGCCAGAGCCATTTCACGGTGCCGGGGTCGTGGTGCCCGGTGCGGGCGGCGTCGCCGATGATGCGGGGGGTGAGCCAGCCGTCCTCGGCGATCCGACAGCCGAGGGTGACGGCGGCCGGGGGCCGGAAGTCCGGGTGGGCCCGTAGCACCTCGGTGGCGAGCCGGAATCCGCCGTGCCACTCCACCGGGCACGGCAGCAGCGCCGCGGCCTCGGCCACCGGGGTGTCCCGGTGGCTGGGGTCGAGCACCAGCGCAGCGATATCGCAGTCGAACCGGACGGGCCCGTGGATATGGGCCTCGATATGGCCGTCGAGGATGTCGTCGGCACAGGCCAGGGCGATCAGATCGCAGCGTTCGGCGACGCCGAAGTCCTCCGGCTCGGCCGCGCTGTCCGGATAGCAGAAGGTCGCGCGGGCCAGCATCCGAGGCGTCAGCCTGAAGTGCGCCGAGCCGAACCTGGGCGCCGCCCCGATCGCTCTCCGCAGATGGTTGAGCCCGCCGTAGACCGGCCGTTGTTCGGCGGTCGCCGCGTCGTAGGCGCCGCCGAAGATCCGGCTCTCCCAGCGCCAGCGGTCACCGCCGGGCCGGGCGGTGAGCCCACCGTTGCTGGTGCCGGTGACGAACTGCGAGACATAGACGCCGTCCTCGGCCATCCGGCGCAGGATCGGCATCCCGCCGCTGAGCCGGTCCGGGTGGAAGTTCAGCGTCAGGGGCAGCGACGGATCGACGGGGGCGCCCCTGGCCCGGGCGGCGACATGGCGCAGGGCGCGCCGCGCGAGCGGGCCGAGCGCGCCGAACTGGCCAGGAGGCTCCGCAACGGCCGGCCGGGGGCGGGCCGTTGCGGCCGCCGCTGTTTCGTCCGTCATCGGGACCAGTCTGCGTGGCCGGGCCGGGAGGCCGCCACCGGCTTCCCGGCTCCGTTTCCTGGGTCAGTCTCCGAGGAGGCCGCTAACCGAGCAGCCCGCCGAGGGGGTCGGGGCTGCTCTGATCACCCCCGTCGTCCTGGCCGCCGCCGTTCTCCTGGCTCGGCTCGTCGTCGTCCTGGCCGGCGCCCGGCTGCTCGCCGGGGCTGCTCGGGGCGGCGGGGGTCTCCGCCGGGGCCGAGTCCCGGGGGGCGGGGGCGGGGTCCGGGGTCTGCGTGCCCTCGGTGGACTCCGGCTCGGCCGGGGGCGGCGGCGCGGTGTCGGGCGCGCTCTGCTCGGGCTGCTCGGCCGGACCGGTCTCCGCCTCGCGCTCCTCCGCCGCCTCCTCGGCCTCCCGTTCGGCCTCGGCCGCCTCGCGCTCGGCGGCCTCACGCTCCTCCGCTTCCTCGTCGAAAAGCGGCTCGCCCGGCAGATGGTTGCGCGGGGGCTCCCCCGGCTGCGGCACCGTGGCGAACTGGGAGGAGCGGACCGCGCTGCCCAGCAGCGAGCCGACCAGCAGCGCGACGCCCAGCAGCAGCGCGGCCAGCAGGCCGCCCCGGCGCAGCACCCGGCGGCGCAGCTGGCCGAGCGGCGCGCGCGGGCCGAGCCGGCGCCAGGCTTCCCCGGCGAGCCGGGCGTCCAGCGAGTGCACCGGCGCGCCGGCGATCAGCAGCGGGGTCCAGGCGGCGAAGAGCACCACCTCGGGGGTGTCGTACGCCGGGCCGTTGCCCCAGCTGACCGTGGTCAGCAGGGCCAGCGAGAGGGCGGCGCCGAGGGCGGCGGCCAGCCGCTGCCAGAGCCCGAAGAGGGTCAGCACGCCGACCACGATCTGGGTGAAGGCGACCGTCAACCCGGCGCCCACCGGATGCGCCAGCGTCCACTGGTGCAGCGGCTCGGCCAGCGCCCAGGGTTCGAGCGAGGCGAGCCAGGTGGAGAGCGAGCCACGCTCCCCGCCGTCGAAGTAGACGGGGTCGGTGAGCTTGCCCATGCCGGCGTAGATCGCCATGAAGCCGAGCAGCAGCCGCAGCGGCAGCAGCACCAGGCCGAGGGAGAGCCGGCGGTCCGGGTGGAACGCGCGGGCGCGCGGGCGGCCGCGCGCGCCGCCCCGCCCCGCGCCGTCCGAGCGGCGCCCCTCGGCCAGCGGGGACACGAACTCGCCGTCGTCCGCCGGGTTGGTGGCCCAGCTGCGCTCGGGCGCCCGGTCGTGGGCGCCGGCCGTCGGGCCCGGCACCGTCGGCAGCCGGCGGGTGCTCTCGTCAGAGTGCGGCGGCCTGGGGGCGACGACCGTGCCGGCGCCGACCCGGGGCAGCACCCGGGTGCCGAGCCCGTCCGCCGGCGGGCGCAACGGTGGCCGGCCGGCCTCGCGGACGGCTTGGAGCAGCGTGCCGGCCGCCCCGTCCACCGGCCCGCCCCGGCCGCTCCACACCAGCGGCTTGCGCCGGCCGGCCGCGCCCGGGACGCCGGGCAGCCGCGCGCTGTCGGGGACGACGATGCTCACCGGGGGCGGAGTGGCCAGCCGAACCCGGAAACTGGCGTGGTTCACGATGACCTGCGCGGGATCGCACGGCACCTTGGCCATGCTCAGCACCGGCTCGTCCATCGGTCGCCCGGGGAGTGTTCTGGTGTCCACACTCATCTAACCGAGTGACCCAGACTTAAGACACTGTCTGGCGCCCAAAAGTCTGTCCGCGACCCGTCAAATCCCGTTCGGCGCACGGACGTACGAGACGGCGCGCGTCTTCTGCCGCGCGCCGCCCGGTAGTTCGGGAGCCGTCCTGGCCGGCGGTCACGCCCGGCGGGTGGCCGCCGCGTAGAGCACGATGCCGGCGGCGACGCCGGCGTTCAGCGATTCGGCGCCCCCCGGCATCGGGATGCGCACCCGGATGTCGCAGGTCTCGCCGACCAGCCGGGAGAGGCCCTTGCCCTCGCTGCCGACCACGATCGCGACCGGCCCGTCGAGCGCCGCCAGCTCCGTCAGCTCGACATCCCCGTCCGCCGCGAGACCGACCACCGTGAGCCCGGCGCGCTGGTAGCCCTGGAGGGCGCGGGTGAGGTTGGTGGCCCTGGCCACCGGGGTGGTGGCCGCGGTGCCGGCCGAGGTCTTCCAGGCGCCCGCCGTCATCCCGGCCGCGCGCCGCTCGGGGACCACCACGCCGTGCCCGCCGAAGGCGGCCGCTGAACGCACCACGGCGCCCAGGTTGCGCGGGTCGGTGACCCCGTCCAGCACCATGATCAACGGATCGTCGCCGGCCTCGGCGGCCGCCGCGACCAGATCGTCGGGGTGCGCGTAGTCGTAGGGCGGTACCTGAAGCACCAGGCCCTGGTGGTTGAGCCCGTTGGTGAGCCGGTCGAGCTCGGGCTTGCCGGCCTCGACCAGATGCAGATCGGGGCGGGCGACGGCCAGCTTGACGGCGTCCGTCACCCGGTCGTCGCTCTCCAGGAACTGCTGCACATAGAGCGCGCTGGCCGGGACGCCGGCGCGCAGCGCCTCAAGCACCGGGTTGCGGCCGACCACGATCTCGGCCGGCGACTTGCCGCGCCGGCCGCCCTGGCGGGACGCCTGCTGGCGGGCCTTGGCGTCGGCGGCGCGCTTCTTGACATGGCCGGTGCGCGCCTCAGCCGGCGGGGTGGGGCCCTTGCCGCGCAGGCCACGCCGGCGCTGGCCACCACTGCCGATCTGCGGGCCCTTCTTGTTACTGGTGCGACGGTTGGGGCGCGGGCTGTTGCCTGGCATGGGTGTCTCGTGTTCTCTGTTGGGGCGCTGGGGCGGGCTCGGCGATCAGCCGAGCTCCCAGCGGGGGCCGTTGGGGGTGTCCTCGATGACCAGTCCCGCAGCCTTCAGCTGGTCCCTGATCGCGTCGGCGGTGCCGTAGTCCTTGCGTTCCCTGGCCGCCTGACGCTGGCCGAGGACGATGCCGACCAGGGTGTCCACCACTCCGGTCAGCTCGGCGCCGCGCTCGGCGGCGCCGGACCAGGCGGGGTCGAGCGGGTCGAGACCGAGCACGCCCAGCATCGCGCGGACCTGGCCGAGCAGCGCGGTCACCGACTCCTTGTCGCCGGCGGCGATCGCCGCGTTGCCCTGGCGCACCGTGGTGTGCACGGCGGCCAGCGCCTGGGGGACGCCGAAGTCCTCGTCCATGGCGGCGGCGAAGTCGTCGGGCACCGTGGCGGCCGGCTGGACCTCGCCTGCCTGCTCGACGCCGCGCTGCAGAAAGCCCTCGATCCGGTTGAACGCGGCCTCCGCCTCGCGGAGGGCGCCCGTGCTGTAGTCGACGGCGGAGCGGTAGTGCGGGGTGCCCAGGTAGTAGCGGAGCACGATGGGCCGCCACTGCCGGACCATGTCGGCGACCAGCACCGAGTTGTCCAGCGACTTGCTCATCTTCTCGCCGTCGATGGTGACCCAGGCGTTGTGCACCCAGTAGGTGGCGAACGCGTCGCCGAACGCGCGGGACTGGGCGATCTCGTTCTCGTGGTGCGGGAAGACCAGATCGATCCCGCCGCCGTGGATGTCGAAGGCACGGCCCAGGTACTTGTGGGCCATGGCCGAGCACTCCAGATGCCAGCCGGGGCGGCCACGGCCCCAGGGCGTCTCCCAGGTGGGCTCGCCGGGCTTGGCGGCCTTCCAGAGCGCGAAGTCACGGGGGTCGCGTTTCCCGGTCCCGCCCTCGCTCGGCTGGAGGAGCTGGTCCAACTCCTGGTTGGACAGCTGGAGATAGTCGGGAAAGCTACGCACATCGAAATAGACGTTGCCATCCGCCGGATAGGCATGACCGCGACCGATCAGGGTGCGCATCATCTCGATCATCTCCGGCATATGGCCGGTGGCCCTCGGCTGGTAGTCGGGCGGCAGGCAGCCCAGCGCGTCATAGGCCGCGTCGAAGGCCCGCTCGTTCTCGAACCCGATGGCCCACCAGGGGCGGCCGAACTGGTTGCTCTTGGCGATGATCTTGTCGTCGATATCGGTCACATTGCGGATGAAGGTGACATCGAACCCGCGATAGGCGAACCAGCGCCGGATGATGTCGAAGTTCAGCCCGGACCTGATGTGACCGATGTGCGGCGGCGCCTGGACGGTAGCGCCACAGAGGTAGATCGAGACACAGCCGGGAACGAGCGGGCTGAAGTCACGGATCTGCCGGGTGCTGGTGTCATACAGGCGAATGCTCACGACTCAAGAGTAGTAGGCGTGGCAGGTGTGCCGCGCCCCCCTGGCGCGGCACATCTGCCACCCGTCGGGACCGGGCGGGACCCGGTCCCGACGGTCTAGACGATGCCCTGGCCGACGATCTTGCGCGCGCTGATCCGGACGACCACCCGCGGGGCGTCCTGCTCGGAGGCCGGGTTGAACTCGGCGTAGGGCTTGCCCACGTACTTCAGCGACAGCTCGTTGATCAGCTCGGCGCCGCCCTCCGTGGTCAGCTCGGCGACGCCCCTGATCTCCGCGTAGCTGTACGGCTGCTCGTGGTCGAGCACCTGCACCGTGACCCGGGGGTCGCGCCGCAGGTTGGTCTCCTTGCGACGGCCGACAGTGGTGGAGATCAGCACGTCGTCGCCGTCGCGCTTGACCCACACCGGCGACAGCTGCGGGCTGCCGTCCGGCTGGATGGTGGCGATGGTGACAAAGACGTTGCCGTCCAGCACGGTCTTCAACTTCTCGGGGAGCGTGACTGCCACGGTGGCACCTTCCTCGGGCTTTTCTCGGCTTGCTCGGCTTGCTCGGCTTGCTCGGCTTGCTCGGCGTCGTTCGAACGGTTCGGTTCGCGTGGTTCGGTTGGGCGTTCCACGGCAGGACTACCCAGCGGGTCGGGGCGTCGCACCCCGCGCCGCGTCCGTCCGCGCCGGATCGGTCAGCGCCGGCCCGGCGCCGGCGCCGGCAGCACCAGCGCGGTGGCCAGCGCGGCCAGGCCCTCCGCCCGGCCGGTCAGCCCGAGCCCGTCCGTGGTGGTGCCGGAGACCGCGACCGGCGCGCCGACCGCATCGGAGAGCGCGCGCTGCGCCTCCGCGCGCCGGCTGCCGATCTTCGGCCGGACGCCGATCACCTGGATCGCCACATTGCCGATGGTGAAACCGGCCGCCCGCACGATCCGCGCCGCCTCGCCGAGCAGCGCGACGCCCGAGGCGCCCGCCCACTCGGGCCGGTCGGTGCCGAAGTGGGCGCCCAGATCGCCGAGCCCGGCGGCGGAGAAGAGCGCGTCACAGGCGGCATGCGCGGCCACGTCCCCGTCCGAGTGCCCGGCCAGTCCGAACCCGGCCTCGGGCCAGAGCAGCCCGGCACACCACAGCTCCCGGCCCGCCTCGAAGGCGTGCACATCGGTGCCGATGCCGACCAGCGGCAGTGCGGCCACATGCGGCTCGGTGGTCGATTCAGAAGTCAACGGGATTCCTCCGGCGGGCGAGCACGGCCTCGGCGAGCAGCAGGTCCAGCGGGCGGGTCACCTTGAACGCCTCCTCGTGCCCCGGCACCAACACGACCGGCACGCCCAGCTGTTCGACCAGCCCGGCGTCGTCGGTGGCCTGGTCCGAGGTGCTGGCGCGGTGCGCGGCGAGCAGCGTCGCCCGGTCGAACCCCTGCGGGGTCTGCACCGCGCGCAGCAGCGAACGGTCGGGGGTGGCGACCACCGGCTCCGGCTCGCCGTCGGTGGCCGCGGCGGCGACGCTCTTCACGGTGTCGGTGACGGGGAGCGCGGGAACCACGGCGGGGGCGCCCGCCCGCACGGCGTTGGCCACCGCGTCCACGGTGCCGACCGGAACGAGCGGGCGCGCCGCGTCGTGCACCAACACGACGTCTATCTCCTCGGGCAGCGCGGCGAGGCCAAGCCGCACCGACTCCTGCCGGGTCGTGCCGCCGGCCACCACCAGCTGCTCGACGGCGGGCGGCGGCGGGTGCTCGTCGAGCAACGAGCGGACAAAGGTGACCTGTTCGGCCGGCGCGACCACCACGACCAGGGCAATCGCCCTGGCCCTGGCCATCGCGCGCACGGCGTGGACCAGCATGGGCGTGCCGCCCAGGGGGCGCAGCGCCTTGGGCGCGCCGGGGCCGAGCCGCAGGCCGAGCCCGGCGGCCGGAATGACGGCGGCGGCGCGGGCGGGCGACGGCTGTTCGATGAACGGTGTGACGTCAGTCATTGATAACCGGTGCAGGTTTGTTCTCGGTGGGGTGGTGGGTATGGCCTGAGCGTGCCGGGCGCACATGACTGGCCCTTCCGTGACAGACCAGTCGCACAGAGTCCGACCAAGCCCGGCACATTCTGAGGTGTCGATCGCCGTGGCCCCAGCGCTCACGAATCGATCGGTCGGGTTCCAGACGTGCCACAGCGCCCGGTGTGGCATCGCATACCTTCGGGCGCTGTAGCACGTTATGTAGTCGCACGTTCAACGGTCGCGTGCCAGGTACCTCACGTGACCGGGCCGGGAACAGCCGGGGAACTCGCGTTGTTTCCCAGGGGATTACCACGCATGGCCTGCGTGGCGAACCACAACAGGGAGACCGGTGGCATGCCACCGCCCTCACAGCTGGATATTCGCGGGCCGATTCGGATCGGTCCGAACCGGACAGTCCGAATCACGACACGCATCGACTGATGAACGCTTGGCTGTTCGCGAACGCTCAGCTCTGGAGAGATCTGGAGTGACGGACCTCAGGAAGCGAGAACCTCGTCCAGCAGGGACTCGGCCTTGTCCTCGTTGGTGGACTCGGCCAGGGCCAGCTCGCTCACAAGGATCTGCCGAGCCTTGGCGAGCATGCGCTTCTCACCTGCGGAAAGACCACGCTCGCGCTCCCGGCGCCACAGATCGCGCACAACTTCCGCGACCTTGATGACGTCGCCGGACGCCAGCTTCTCAAGATTGGCCTTGTAGCGGCGGGACCAGTTGGTGGGCTCTTCGGCATACGGGGCGCGAAGCACCTCGAAGACCCGATCCAGGCCCTCCTGCCCAACCACGTCGCGCACTCCGACGAGTTCGGCGTTTTCTGCCGGCACACGCACTTCGAGATCGCCTTGTGCGACCTTCAGCACCAGGTAAGTCTTGTCCACGCCTTTAATCTGGCGAGTTTCAATAGCCTCGATCAGCGCGGCGCCGTGATGGGGATAGACCACGGTGTCGCCAACCTTGAACGTCATGTGACAGGTACCCCTTCCGTGGCTCTCCATCCTAACACGGCGAGACGCGCCTTTGAATGACGTTTCCGCAGGTCAGGCCGCATCTCGGGGGTTGACAAGGGCGCCCGTGGCGTGCTTCGGGAAGCCTCCGGCGGCGGGTATCCGCAGGTCGGGGCCCGGTTTGCCAAAGCAAGAACTTCCCGTCCCGGCGCGTCGAAGAACAGAAAGAAGTTCCCCCGAAGATGGAAAGGTGTCCGTTTTGTCATGGTTGACAGAATGCCTTCCCGCAGCATGCGGAGGAACCGAAGAATTGATCAACGGAAAGCCTCTTGATCGCCATTTCACTTCGACGCACCCGGGCCCGGGTGCGTGCCTGTCGGACGGGCTCGGTACCCTGAGGCGGCCGATGTAGATCACCTAGACCGTCCGAGGAGATGCCGCCGCCGTGAGCAGCAGCCTTCGACGCGGCGTCGCCGCCGCATTTCTCGCGTTCCCGCTGTTCGCGGTGACGGCCTGCGGGGCCGGGCACAACGCGGAGACCGGCAACGTCCGTCCCGACCACGCCTCCGCCCAGGTGGAGAACATCAAGGTGCAGGGCGTCAACATCATCGTGGCGGAGGAGGGGGGCCCGGCCGGGATCAGGGCCAGCCTCTTCAACTCGGGCACCGAGGACCAGACGCTGGAGGCCGTCGGACTGCCGGGCTCCGGCGTCGCTTTCGACCTGCTGCCGGCGGAGGACGAGACCCGCGTGGTGGTGCCTGCCGGTGGCTCGGTCGCGCTGGGCGGCGAGGGCAACGCCGAAGCGGTGATCGCGGATCCCGCCGGGGCCGATGTGCGGCTGGGCAGCGCCCCGCAGCTGGTGTTCATCCTGAGCGAGACCGGCGAGGTCAGCCTCTCCGCCCGCGTGGTGCCGGCCACCGGCGCCTTCGCCTACTACCAGGACTGGGCGCCGCGCCCCATCGAGACCGAGGCCCCCGAGATCGAGGCCCCCGAGGAAAACGCCGAGGACCCGGCGGACCCGGCGGACGGCGAGGAGACCGAGGGCACCCCCGAGGGCGACGGGACCGAGGAGAACACCGGCGACGCCGGGACCGAAGAGGGCGACGGGACCGACGGGACTGAAGGTACCGACGGAACCGAGGAGAACCCGGAGAACGCAGAGACGGACGGGGGCGCCGACGACGGGGTTCCCGCGCAGGACTGACGCCCCTGGGACCGCACAGCGGTGGGGCGCGTCGCTCTCGGAGCGACGCGCCCCACCGCTGTGTTCGGCCGGCTTTCGCGGCCTACGGCTCGAACTTGTAGCCGAGGCCGCGCACGGTGACCAGATAGCGCGGCGCGCCCGGGTCGGGCTCGATCTTGGCGCGCAGCCGCTTCACATGGACGTCCAGCGTCTTGGTGTCGCCCACGTAGTCGGCGCCCCAGACGCGGTCGATCAGCTGCATCCGGGTGAGCACCCGGCCGGCGTTGCGCAGCAGCATCGCCAGCAGGTCGAACTCCTTGAGCGGCAGATCGACCTTCCGGCCGTCGACGGTGACCACATGGCGGTCCACGTCCATCCGGACCGGGCCCGCCTCCAGGGCGACGGGGCTCTCCTCCTCGGACTCGCCCCTGCGGCGCAGCACCGCGCGGATGCGGGCCACCAGTTCGCGTGAGGAGAAGGGCTTGGTCACATAGTCGTCAGCCCCTATTTCCAGGCCCACCACCTTGTCGATTTCGCTGTCCTTGGCGGTCACCATGATGACCGGGACATTGGATCGGCCCCGAAGCTGGCGGCAGACCTCGGTGCCGGGGAGGCCCGGCAGCATGAGGTCGAGCAGTACCAGATCGGCGCCGTTGCGCTCGAACTCGTCCAGCCCCTCGGGCCCCGTGGCCGCCGTGGCGACCTCGAAACCCTCCTTGCGGAGCATGTACGACAGAGCGTCGCTGAACGACTCCTCGTCCTCGACGACGAGCACTCGGGTCACGGGAGGACCTCCCGGGCAGTTTCGTTGGTGCGGGTGGGGTGGGCGCCCGCCGGCGTGTCGGCCTCTGGGCTCTCCGGGTCGTCCGACTCGGGGAACTCGGCGGGTTCGTGCAGGGTGCCACCCAGTCCGTCCAGATCACGTCGGACGGACAGATGGCGTTCTCGGGCGCTGCCGGGCTCCGGCAGACGCAGGGTGAATGTGGAGCCCTCTCCCTCGGCGCTCCACACCAGGACCTCGCCGCCGTGGGAGGCGGCGACGTGTTTGACGATGGCCAGGCCGAGGCCCGTTCCGCCGGTGGCCCGGGAGCGGGCCGGGTCGACGCGGTAGAAGCGCTCGAAGATGCGCTCGCGGTCGGTCTCCGGGATGCCGATGCCCTGGTCGGTGACGGCGATCTCGATCTGGTCCCGTCCCGGGAGGCTGACCCGGGAGCCGGCGATGGCGACCCGGGTGTGCGGCGGGCTGTAGTTGACGGCGTTCTCGACCAGGTTGCCCAGGGCGGCGGCCAGTTGGCCCCGGTTGCCCCAGACGGAGAGGTCGGCGGTGCCGCCGGAGGCGATGGTGATCTGTTTGCCGTCGGCCTGCTGCCGGCAGCGGTCGATGGCCTCGGTGACCAGCTCGTCGACCGAGACCAGCTCGGCCTGGCTGAGCATGTCGTTGTCCTGCACCCGGGAGAGGTCGATCAGCTCCTGGATGAGGTTGGTCAGGCGGGTGGCCTCGTTCTGCATCCGGCCGGCGAAACGGGTGACCGCCTCGGGGTCCTCGGCCGCGTCAAGGACGGCCTCGGAGAGCAGCGAGAGGGCGCCGGCCGGGGTTTTCAGCTCGTGGCTGACATTGGCCACGAAATCGCGGCGGACCGCCTCGATCCGGCGGGCCTCCGTCAGGTCCTCGACGAGCAGCAGCACCAGTCGGGCGCCGAGCGGTGCGGAACGCGCCGAGACCGCGAGGAGGTCGGTGCGGCCGGGGCGGTTGCGGCGCGGGAGATCGAGCTCCAGCTGGCGGATCTCGCCGTCCCTGCGGGTGTCCCTGGCCATCTTGAGCATCGGCTCGACGGCCAGCCGGCCGCCCCTGACCAGGCCGAGGGCGTACGCCGCCGAGCTGGCCTTGAGCACCGCGTCGCTCTCGTCGAGGACGACGGCCGACGAGCGCAGCACGGAGAGGACGGTGTCCACGCCGGGTGGCAGGCTCGGCTCGGTCTGTTGGGGGTTGCGGAGGGGACGCGTGCGCTCGCGCTCGCTGAGCCGGAAGGCCAGCATGGCGATGACGCCGGTGCACACCCCGGCCACCGCCGCCACTGCGGCGACTGCCGCGTTCACGTCCATATCCTCAGGTTATGCGCGGTGGGCCCGGTGCCACAGGGCTGACCGAAGATGCTCGTCCACCCGCCCGTGAGAGTTCACCTTGGCGACAGCGATGGTTCACTTGACGGGGCGGAAACGGCTGCTTTCCGGACAGAGCTTGGGACGCGGACCTTTGTGTCGGGTGAGGAAGGACAGTCATGCGTGACGCGTATCACGAGGAATTGGACGCGATCAGCGACAACCTGGTCGAGATGGCGCGATTCGTCGGTTCTGCCATAGGGCGGGCGACCACGGCCATGTTGGACGCCGATCTGAAGTTGGCCGAGAGCGTGATCGAGGGCGACGACAAGGTCGACGAGATGCAGCGCGATCTGGAGAACGCGGCGATCGCGCTGCTCGCGCGGCAGCAGCCGGTGGCCACCGATCTGCGGATCGTGGTGACCAGCCTGCGGATGAGCGCGGATCTGGAGCGCTGTGGGGATCTGGCCCAGCATGTGGCCAAGGTGGCGCGGCTGCGCTTCCCCGACTCGGCGGTGCCGCGCGATCTGTCGGCGACCATCCTGGAGATGGGGCAGCTGGCCCAGCGGCTGATGGCCAAGGCCACCGAGGTGTTGCTCACCAAGGACGTGGACCTGGCGATGCAGTTGGAACAGGACGACGACGAGATGGACTCGTTGCACCGGACGCTTTTCAGTCATCTGCTGGACGACCGGTGGAACCACGGCATCGAGACGGCGGTGGATGTGACGCTGCTGGGCCGGTACTACGAGCGGTTCGCCGACCATGCGGTGTCCATCGCGCAGCGGATGGTGTTCCTGGTGACCGGGGAGCACGCGGACGAGTTCACGCCGGAGCCGGAGGGGACGGCCTGATCTGACGGGGCGGGGCGGGGGCGCGCGTGATGTGCCTCGGCGCTCTTGGCGCGCGCCGTTGACGCTCCCGGGTGGCGTGGACATCCAATGAGGAGGCAACGCCTCACCGAGAAGGGGATTCCACCCATGGCTGCCTCACCGACGTCATCCGCTCCGACATCCGTTCCGACTCCGGGCGCGCGGCGCTCGTTACCGCTGCTGGGCGCCTGCGGCTGCGGCTCCGGCTGCTCCTGCGGCTGCCAGTCCGGCTCCAGCTGCCAGTGCGGCGGCGGTTGCGGCTGACGTCTCTTCGGCTTCTTCGGCTTCTTCGGCTGTTTGGGCTGCTTGGGTTCTGCGGCCGCCCGGCGAATCGGCTCGCCGGGCGGTTCGGGAGCCGGTTCCGGAGCGGTCAGCAGGCGCAGCCGATGGGACCGTGCGGCGGGGCGGTCAGCGGATCGGCCGGCCGCCGGCTGACGACGCCTGCGTCGTCCTCGGTCGGCAGCCCCTCCCTGGTCCAGTACTCGATGCCGCCGATCATCTCCTTGACGCGGTAGCCGAGTTGGGCGAACGCGAGGGCCGCGCGGGTGGCGCCGTCGCAGCCGGGGCCCCAGCAGTAGGTGATCACCACGGTGTCGCGGTCGATCAGGTTTCCGGCGCGCTCGGGGATCTCGGCGGTCGGCAGGTTCAGCGCGCCCGGCACCCGGGCCCGGCGCCAGGCGCTCGTGGCCCTGCTGTCCACCAGGACGAATCCCGGCCGCCCCGACTCCAGCGCGGCATGGACATCGGAGACGTCCGCCTGATGGGTGAGGCGGGCGGCGAAGAAGGCGGCGGCCTCCGCCGGGGGCGCCGGCGGGATCCGGAGCGGGGCGCTGGGCGAGGTGTTCGGTTCCATGACAGCGACCCTAGAAAGCGGGACCGGGTCTGAACACCGATGATCGACGGGCTTTCACTTGCCTGGCCGGGGATCCCCCGGTGATGATCGGGCATGACCGATGTTTTTCTGGATGAGACCGATCGACGCATCCTGGAAGCCCTGCAACGCGACGGCCGGGCCAGCTACGCCGAGTTGGCGCGGACGGTGGCCATGTCCGCCAGCGCGGTGACCGAACGGGTGCGGAGGTTGGAGGAGAGCGGTGTGATCACCGGCTACACGGCGGTGCTCGACCCCGAACGACTGGGCCTGCCGATCCTGGCCCTGGTCCGGCTGCGCTATCCGACGGCCAACTACAAGCCGTTCCACGATCTGGTGGCCGTCACGCCCGAGATCATCGAGGCTCACCATGTGACCGGAGAGGACTGTTTCGTGGTCAAGGTGCTGGCCACCTCGATGCGCCATCTGGAACAGACCATGGGCCGCATCGCCGGCCTCGGCTCCGTCACCACCAGCGTCGTCTACTCCAGCCCCCTCCCCCACCGATCTCTGACCCCGGCGGACGCCGCCCCCTGACCGCGAAGCGCGAAGCGCTGGCGCGCGGCCCGGCCGACACGGCGAGCGCGAAGCGCTGGGCGCGCGAGGCGCTGGGCGCGCGGCCCGGCCGACACGGCAAGCACAAGCCTGCGGCCCAACAGGCGGACACGGCGAGCCTCACCCCCCGACCGCACGAAGCGCTGAGGGCGCGGCCCAGCGCGGCAGCAACTGGGCGCACCCCCGGCGGCGAAACGCCACAAACACACGGCCCAACAGGCGGATGCGGCAAGCCTCACCCCGGCCCGCGCGAAGCGCCGGGCGGACGCGCGGCTCCTGACCGCACGAAGCTCCGCGCGTGACACGGCCGACACGGCAAGCGCTGAGCGCACGCCCCGGCGGGCGAACGCGGCAAGCGCTCCCCCCGCCCGCGCGAAGCGCCGGGCACACAGCCCAGCCCGGTGCGGCAAGCCCTGGATGTTCGGCCCAACAGGCGGACGCAGCAAGCCTCACCCCCGACGACGCGAAGCGCTGAGCGCGCGGCCCCACCGACGTGGCAAGCCCTAGACACACGGCCCAGCACAGCAGCCACCGTGCCCACACCGGGCGGCGAACGCCACAAACACACGGCCCCATGCGAAGCACTGGGCACGCCGCCCGGCCGGCACGGCAAGCGCTGGGCCCCCGGCGGCGAACGCTATAGGCACACGCCCCGGCCCGCGCGAAGCGCCGGGCACACCGCCTCGGCCCCTGACCGCACGAAGATCCGCGCGTGACACGGCCGGCACGGCAAGCGCTGGGCGCGCGGCCCGGCGGGCGAACGCGGCAAGCGCTCCCCCCGACCGCGCGAAGCGCCGGGCACACAGCCCAGCCCGGTGCGGCAAGCCCTGGGTGTTCGGCCCAACAGGCGGACGCAGCAAGCCTCACCCCCGACCACGCGAAGCGCTGAGCGCGCGGCCCCACCGACGTGGCAAGCCCTAGACACACGGCCCAGCACAGCAGCCACCGGGCCCACACCGGGCGGCGAACGCCACAAACACACGGCCTCGCGCGAAGCGCTGAGCGCGCCGCCCGGCCGGCACGGCAAGCGCTGGGCGCGCGGCCCGGCGGGCGAACGCGGCAAGCGCTCCCCCCGACCGCGCGAAGCGCCGGGCACACAGCCCAGCCCGGTGCGGCAGGCACAAACCTGCGGCCCAACAGGCGGACGCGGCAAGCCTTACCCACCGCGCGCGCGAAGCGCTGGGCGCGCGGTCCAGCGCGGCAGCAACTGGGGGCACCCCCGGCGCCGAACGCCAGAAACACACGGCCCCGCGCGAAGCGCTGAGCGCGCCGCCCGGCCGGCACGGCAAGCGCGTGGCCCCCGGCGGCGAACGCTATAAGCACACACCCCCCGGCCCGCGCGAAGCGCCGGGCAACCGCCCCCGCCCGCGCGAAGCGCCGGGCACACCGCCCCCGCCTGCGCGAAGCGCCAGGCGGAGGCGTGGCCCCCGCCCGCGCGGAGCGCCGGGCGCAGGGCGCGGCGCCGCGAACTGCGCTGGCCGGGGCGGGGGCGGGGGGCGGGGGCTACTTCTTGCCCTGGTTGGCCACGGCCTCGATGGCTGCCTTGGCGGCGTCCGGGTCGAGGTACCGGCCGCCGGGGGTCACCGGGCGGTAGTCGGCGTCCAGTTCGTAGAGCAGCGGGATGCCGGTGGGGATGTTGAGGCCGACGATGGCCTCGTCGGAGACGCCGTCCAGGTGCTTGACCAGCGCGCGCAGGCTGTTGCCGTGCGCGGTGACCAGCACGGTGTGGCCGGCGTTGAGGTCCGGCACGATGGCGTCGTACCAGTAGGGGAGCATCCGCTCGACGACGTCCTTGAGGCATTCGGTGCGCGGACGGAGTTCGCTGGGGATGCCGGCGTAGCGCGGGTCGTCGCTCTGCGACCACTCGGCGCCGTCGGCCAGCTCGGGCGGCGGGGTGTCATAGGAGCGGCGCCACTTCATGAACTGCTCCTCGCCGAACTCGGCGAGGGTGGCGGCCTTGTCCTTGCCCTGGAGCGCGCCGTAGTGCCGCTCGTTGAGCCGCCAGGACCGGTGCACCTGCAGCCAGGCCCGGTCCGCCGCGTCCAGCGCCAGGTTGGCGGTGCGGATGGCCCGCTTGAGCAGCGAGGTGTGCAGCACGTCGGGTCGCAGCCCGGCGTCCTTCAGCAGCTCGCCGCCGCGGACCGCCTCCTTCTCGCCCTTCTCCGTGAGATTGACGTCCACCCATCCGGTGAAGAGGTTCTTCGCGTTCCACTCGCTCTCGCCATGGCGGAGCAAAATCAGCTTGTACGGTGCGTCGGCCATGTGCCGAGCGTAGACGAGGCCGTCGGGCGGGATGTTCGGCCCCCGAACTCACCGTGGTGCAAAGTAAAGCAATGCGCGCATTTCACTCCTTCCGCCCCAGGCTGCCCCGCCGGCTGCGCGATCGGCTGTCGGGTTCGGTGCTGAGCGGACGCAGTGTGGTCGGCCAGATGTTCATGATCCAGCTGGCCATCGTGTTGCTGTTGGCGGCCACCGCGGTGACCACGCTGATGTTCCAGTCCCGCCGGGAGAAGACGGACGGCGCCTTCGACCGCAGCGTCGCCGCCGCCGAGGCGTTCGCCAACGGTCCCGGGCTCGTCGCGGCGCTCGACTCCGACGACCCCACCGCCGAACTGCAGCCGCATACCGAAGCGGCCAGAAAGGCCGCCGATCTGGACTTCATCGTGGTGCTGAACCTGAAGGGCATCCGCTACACCCATCCAAAAACGGACAGGATCGGTAAGGAGTTCATCGGAACGCTCGATCCGGTGCGCGAGGGCGAGGTCGTCACCGAGTCCGTGGAGGGCACCCTGGGGCCGCTGCACCAGGCGACCGTCCCGGTCAGGGACGACGACGGCGAGATCGTCGGGATGGTCTGCGCCGGCGTCACCGTGCGGACCATCAACCTGCTGCTCTCGGACGAACTGCCCATCGTGGTCGGCGCGGCGGCAGGAGCGGTGGTGCTGGTGACCGGCGGCACCGCGCTGGTCAGCCGGCGGCTGCTGCGCCAGACCCGGGGCCTCGGCCCGGCCGAGATCACCCGCATGTACGAACATCATGACGCGGTGCTGCACGCGGTCCGCGAGGGCGTGCTGATCCTGGACGAACACCGCCGGCTGATCCTGGTCAACGAGGAGGCGGAGCGGCTGCTCGACCTGCCGGCCGACGCCGCAGGGCGGCCGGTCGAGGAGCTGGGTCTTGACCGCCGTACGGTGGCGCTGCTGGCGTCGGACCGGGAGGTGACCGACGAGGTGCACCTGTGGGCCGACCGTCTGATCACCGTCAACCACCGGCTGATCGACGAGGGCGGCGACCGGCCGGGGACCGTCACCACGCTGCGGGACACCACCGAGATGCGCGCGCTCAGCGGTCAGGCCGAGGCGGCCCAGCGGCGGCTCTCGCTGCTCTACCGGGCGAGCGTCGCGATCGGCACCACGCTGGACGTACGCCGCACCGCCGAGGAGCTGGCGCAGGTCGCGGTGCCGGGGTTCGCCGATCTGGTCACCGTCGATCTGTCGCACGCGGTGCTCAAGGGCGAGGAGGCGCGCGGTTCCGAGGGCCGGCTGCGGCGCGCCGCGATCGGCGGTGCCGCCGACGGGCAGCCGCTGCACCCCGTCGGCACCACGTTCCGGCTGGAGCCCGACAGCCCGGAGCGGCATGAACTCCTCTCCGGCCGGGCCGTGTTGACGGCCGAGCTGGACGGGAGCGGCTGGTGGCGCGGGGACGACGAGGAGCACGGTCGGGCGGTGCTCGACCAGGGGCTGCACTCCCTGGTGTCGGCGCCGCTGCTGGCCAGGGGCGTGGTGGCGGGCATCGCCCAGTTCTGGCGCGGCCGGGGCCGGGCCGAGCCGTTCGACATGGACGATCTCTCGCTGGCCGAGGAGCTGGCCGCGCGCACCGCCGTCTCCGTCGACAACGCGCGCCGCTACACCCGCGAGCACGATATGACGGAGGCGTTGCAGCGCAGCCTGCTGCCGACGGCGGTGCCCGAGCAGTCGGCGGTGCGCGCCGACTACCGCTATCTGCCGGCGCAGGCGGGCGTCGGCGGGGACTTCTTCGACGTGATCCCGCTCTCCGGGGCCCGGGTGGCGCTGGTGGTCGGCGATGTGGTGGGACATGGCCTGCACGCCGCCGTCACCATGGGCCTGCTGCGCACCGCCGTCCACAACTTCGCCGCGCTCGATCTGCTGGCGGAGGATCTGCTGGGCCGGCTCGACGAGTTGGCGGAGCGGATCGACCGCGACGAGAGCGGCGGCCTCGGCGTCACCGGGCCGATCACCGGCGCGACCTGTCTGATCGCTATCTACGATCCGGTCGACGGTCGCTGTGTGATGGGCCGGGCCGGACATCTGCCGCCGGTGGTGGTCCGCCCGGACGGTTCGACGGAGTTCCCCGACCTGCCGGCGCATCCGCCGCTCGGGGTGAGCGTGATGCCGTTCGAGACGGCCACCCTGTGGCTGGCGGAGGGCAGCCGGCTGGCGCTCTACACCGACGGTCTGGTGGAGTCACGTGACCGGGACATCGACGACGGCCTCGCGCTGCTCGCCGACGCCATGGCCGAGGCGCCGACCGACCCGGGCGAGGCGTGTGACGCGGTGCTCGCCACGATGCTGCCGGAACGCCCGACGGACGATGTCGCGCTGCTGATCGCCCGCACCGCGCGGCTGGCCCCCGACCAGGTCGTCGACTGGGAGGTGCCGCACTCCTACGCCTCGGTGCCGGCGGCCCGCGCGCGCACCAGGGAGACCATGGCGGCCTGGGGTCTCGCCGAGTCGTCCCATGTCACGGAGCTGATCGTCACCGAACTGGTCACCAACGCCATCCGGCACGGTTCGGCGCCGATCCGGGTGCGGCTGCTGCGGGACCGCTCGTTGATCTGCGAGGTCTCCGACAACAGCGGCACCTCGCCGCATATGCGGAACGCCTCCCAGACGGACGAGTTCGGCCGGGGCCTCTTCGTCGTCTCCCAGTACGCCATCCGCTGGGGCACCCGGCAGGCCAGGGGCGGCAAGGTGATCTGGGCGGAACAGCGACTTCCGCGCCGGCGGTGACCCGCTCAGGGCCCGTCGTCCGCCGGGGGGGCGTCCGAGGACGGGCGGGTGAGCCGGCTGAACGCGTCGAGGTTGCGGGTCGACTCGCCCCTGGACACCCGCCATTCGTACTCGCGCCTGATGGCGGAGGCGAAGCCCAGTTCGAGCAGCGTGTTGAACGGGCCGTCCGCGTTCTCCAGCACCACCCCGAGCAGCCGGTCGATCTCCTCGGCGGTGATCACCGCCAGCGGCAGCCGGCCGGTGAGATAGACGTCCCCGTGGCCGTCGACGGCATAGGCCACCCCGTAGAGCCGGGTGTTCCGCTCCAACAGCCAGCGGTGCACCCCGGCGTGGTTCTCGTCCGGGCGGCGGATGACAAACGCGTTGACGGACAGCGCGTGCCGCCCGACCACCAGGGAGCAGGTGGTGGAGAGCTTCCGCGTCCCCGGCAGCGACACCACATAGCGACCAGGGCCGGGCGACTCCCATTCGGCGCCGGAATCGCGCAGCGCCGCCTCGACGACCTGGGTGACGTCGGGAGCCTGCCGGACGGAGTCAGCGGTGTCAGCCATGGGCCGATCGTAGGCCGGAGCGGGCGAAGCGGCGCTCGTCGACGGCCCGTTCGTACACCTCCGACGTGCTGCGCGCCGTCGCCGCCCAGCCGAACCGTTCGGCGTGCCGCTCCGCCGCCGCGCCGAGCGTCTCGGTGAGCGCGGGCTGGTCGCAGAACCTGCGCAGCGCGACCGCGTACTCGGCCGGATCGTGCCCGTCGATCAGGAATCCCGTCTCCCCGTCCCTGACCACCAGCGGCAGCCCGCCGACCGCGGCCGCGACCACCGGCGTGCCGCACGCCTGGGCCTCCACGGCGACCAGGCCGAACGATTCGCTGTAGGAGGGCATCACCAGTGCGCTCGCCGCCCGGTACCAGTCGGCCAGCCGCTCCTGTGCCACCGGCGGCCGGAACCGCACCAGATCGGCGATGCCGAGCCGGGCCGCGAGCTTCTGCATCCGCTCCGGCCTGGCCAGCCCGGAACCGCTGGGCCCGCCGACCACGGGAACCACCAGTCGGCCGCGCAACGACGGGTCGGCGTCCAGCAGTTCGCGGACCGCCTGGAGCAGGATGTCGGGGCCCTTCAGCGGCTGGATCCGGCCGGCGAAGAGCAGCACCACGGCCTCCTCCGGCAGCCCAAGGCGCCGACGCGCGGCCGCCCGGCCGTCGCCGCGCCGGAACACGTCCAGGTTGACGCCCGGGTGCGCCACGGCGGTCCGCCGGGGATCGGCGTCGTAGTGACACACCAGCTCGTCGGCCTCCGCCTCGGTGTTGGCGATCAGCCAGTCGGCGGCCCGCACGATCTGCTCCTCGCCGATCTCCCTGGCGACCGGCTCGGGCGAGTCGCCGGTGGCCAGCGCGGCGTTCTTCACCCGCGCCATGGTGTGCATCGCGTGCACCAGCGGCACCCCCCACCGCTCGGCCGCCAACCAGCCGACATGCCCGGACAGCCAGTAGTGCGAGTGGACCACGTCGAAGTAGCGCGGGTCCTTGGCGGCCCAGACCTGGGTCACGCCGTGCGTGAACGCGCAGAGCTGCGCGGGCAGTTCCTCCTTGCTCAGCCCCTCGTAGGGCCCCGCGTCGACATGCCGCACCCAGACGCCCGGGGCCAGCTCCACACACGGTTCGAGACCGCCGGTGGTGGCCCGGGTGAAGATCTCCACCTCGGTACCCAGCGTGGCCAGCTGCTTCGCCAGCTCCACGATGTACACGTTCATCCCGCCCGCGTCGCCGGTACCCGGCTGGTGCAACGGCGAGGTGTGCACACTGAGCATCGCTACCCGGCGGATGTGCGACACAACGTCTCCTCAACGACAAGCGGGGCAGACTCCCGCGGTTACAACCACCCGACCCCCCGCCCTGTTCCCCAGCCCGTTCCCCCACCCCGACGTCGGCCCGCGCCCGGTTCGCCCTGACGGTCCCGGGGCCGGGCGCCCACCGCCGGAGGCGGTACGCTCCGGCGCATGGCGGAGGGGTTTGTGACCAGGGGGACCACCAACCCCAACCGGCTCCGGCGGATGGACCGCTGGATCACCGCCGTCCACGGCCCGACGCTGCGGCGAGCCCCCCGGGCGCCGGGTCCGCTCGCCGTCGACCTGGGCTATGGCGCCGCGCCCTGGACGGCCGTCGAACTGCTGCACAGGCTGCGCCGGGTCAGACCCGACGTCCGGGTGATCGGCGTGGAGATCGACCAGCGGCGGGTGACGGCCGCCGAACCGTGGGTCCGGCCGGGTCTCGACTTCGTCAGGGGCGGCTTCGAGCTGCCGCTGCCCGGCGGGGAACGTCCGCTGCTGATCCGCGCGGCCAACGTGCTCCGTCAGTACGACGAGGAACGGGTGCCCGCCGCCTGGGCGCGGCTCTGCGGCCGGCTGGCGCCCGGCGGGCTGCTGGTCGAGGGCACCTGTGACGAGATCGGCCGCCGCCAGGTGTGGGTGGCGCTGGGGCCCGAGGGCCCCCGCACGGTCACCTTCGCCGCCCGGCTCGGCTCCCTTGGCACCCCGTCCGACCTGGCCGAACGTCTGCCCAAGGCGCTGATCCACCACAACGTTCCCGGCCAGCGGGTGCACGCGTTCCTGCGCGATTTCGACCGCGCGTGGGCGGCGGCCGCGCCGTACGCGCCGTTGGGCGCGCGGCAACGCTGGCTGCACGCCGTCCGCGCCCTCGCCACCGACTGGCCCGTCGCCGACACCGCGCACCGCTGGCGGCAGGGCGAGGTCACCGTCCCCTGGTCCGCCCTCGCGCCCCGTCTCTGAGCCGCGCCGGCTGCGGTCAGGCCCCGCGCAGCAGGGCCATGGCCTGGTGGAGAAGGGCGCGGTCCTGGGGGTGGGTGAGATGGGTGGCGGCCTCGGGGGCGGGCAGCCAACGGAGCACGTCCACCTCGTCGTTGGGGGCGAACGTTCCGCCCGTCGCCCGCGCCAGCCAGTAGCTGACCTGTTTGAACCCCTGGGGCACCACATAGCGCTGGGTGGCCAGCGGGGCGCCCAGCTCGCAGCGCATCCCCGTCTCCTCCAGCACCTCGCGGCGGGCCGCGGTCGCCGCGCTCTCGCCGGCGTCGAGCTTGCCCTTGGGGTGGGACCAGTCGTCGTACTTCGGCCGGTGTATCAGCGCGACCTCGACGTCGCCCGCCGGGCCCTCGCGCCACAGGACGCACCCGGCGGCCGCGATCACCACCGCGTCCGACACCCCCGTCGCGCCCCCGGGGGCCCCGTCAACTCGATGCGCCACGCCGCTTCCTCCGTGCCTCGATGAGCATTTCCTGAACGCGGCGCAGCGGCTGCCCGTCCGCGTCGGTGGCGTGCCGCTGCCAGTCGCCCGCCGAGTCGAGATGCCAGGACTCGGTGGCGTCGGAGGTGCCGGCGGCCAGCAGCCGCGTCAGGGTGGAGCGGTGGGCCGGATCGGTGACCCGGACCAGCACCTCGATCCTGCGGTCGAGATTGCGGTGCATCAGGTCGGCGCTGCCGAGCCACACCTCGCCCTCGCCGCCGGCGCCGAACGCGTAGACCCGGGAGTGTTCCAGGAAGCGGCCCAGCACGCTGCGCACCCTGATGTTCTCGGAGAGGCCCGGCACGCCGGGCCGGAGCGCGCAGATGCCGCGCACCCAGACGTCGACGGGGACGCCGGCCTGGGAGGCGCGGTAGAGGGCGTCGATCACCGCCTCGTCCACGATCGAGTTGGACTTGAACCGCACCCACGCCGGGCGGCCGGACCTGTGGTTCTCCATCTCGCGGCCGATCCGGGAGACCAGCCCCTCGCGGAGCGAGCGCGGCGCGACCAGCAGCCGGCGGTAGTGCTCCCTGCGGGAGTAGCCGGAGAGCCGGTTGAAGAGGTCGGAGAGATCGGCGCCGACATCCGGATCGGCGGTGAGCAGGCCCAGGTCCTCGTAGACCCTCGCCGTCTTGGGGTGGTAGTTGCCGGTGCCGACATGCGCGTAGCGGCGCAGCTCCTCGCCCTCCTGGCGGACGACCAGGGACAGCTTGCAGTGCGTCTTGAGGCCGACCAGCCCGTACACCACATGGCAGCCGGACTCCTCCAGCTTGCGCGCCCACTTGATGTTGGCGTGCTCGTCGAAACGGGCCTTGATCTCGACCAGGACCAGCACCTGCTTGCCGGACTCGGCCGCGTCGATCAGCGCGTCGACGATGGGCGAGTCGCCCGACGTCCGGTACAGCGTCTGCTTGATCGCCAGCACGTCCGGATCGGCCGCGGCCTGTTCGAGGAACGCCTGCACGGAGGTGGAGAACGAGTCGTACGGGTGGTGCAGCAGCACGTCGCGGGTGCGCAGCGCGGCGAAGATGTCGGGCGCGGACGCGGACTCGACCTCGGCCAGGTCCCGGTGGGTGCCGGCGACGAACTTGGGGTACTTCAGCTCGGGGCGGTCGATCCCGGCTATGGAGTGCAGCCCGGTCAGATCGAGCGGGCCGGGGACGGCGATGACCTCCTCGCGGCGGATCTTCAGCTCGCGGACCAGGAGGTCGAGCACCTCGGAGTCGATGGACTCCTCCACCTCAAGCCGCACCGGCGGCCCGAAGCGGCGACGCAGCAGCTCCTTCTCCAGGGCCTGGAGCAGGTTCTCCGTATCGTCTTCCTCCACCTCCAGGTCCTCGTTGCGGGTGACCCGGAAGACATGGTGCGCGAGGACCACCATGCCCGGAAACAACTCCTCCAGGTGGGCCGCGATCACATCCTCGACGGGCACAAAGCGTCGGGGGGAGACCTCGAGGAAGCGGGACAGCAGCGGCGGCACCTTCACCCGGGCGAAGTGCCGGTGGCCGGTGGCCGGGTTGCGGACGACCACCGCGAGGTTGAGGGAGAGCCCGGATATATAGGGGAACGGGTGCGCCGGGTCGACGGCCAGCGGGGTGAGCACGGGGAATATCCGCTTGCGGAACAGCGAGAACAGCGTGGTCTGTTCGTGTTCGGCGAGGTCGGGCCAGCGCAGCAGATGGATGCCCTGCTCGGCCAGCAGCGGGTTGACCTCCCGCTGGTAGCAGGTGGCCTGCCGGGCGAGCTGTTCCCTGGCGACGGACCAGATGTCCTCCAGCACCTCGCCCGGCGGGCGGCCGGTCAGCGAACGGGTGGCGACGCCGGTGGCGATCCGCCGCTTGAGCCCGGCGACCCGCACCATGAAGAACTCGTCCAGGTTGCTGGCGAAGATGCTCAGGAAGTTGGCCCGTTCGAGCAGCGGGGTGGCCGGGTCCTCGGCCAGCTCAAGCACCCGCTCGTTGAACGCCAGCCAGCTGCGCTCCCGGTCGAGGAACCGGTCCTCGGGGAGGGGCGGGAAGCTGGTGTCCCCGACGGCGGCCTCGACTGCGGCCTCGACGCCGCCCTCAGCGCCGGCGCCGCGCCCCGGGACGATCTCGGCGTCGAGCGCCGCCAACATCGCCCGGTCCCCCATCTGCCCGTCGCCCAACGCGGCGTCGCCCCGCACGCGATCGCCCAACGAGCCGATCGGATCGGGGGCGGGGGCTCGTTCCTCGGTGTCCACTCGGGCCGACTGACCGTTACGCGCTGGGCTCATGCCACCATTCTCCCGCCATCCGGGCGAACGGGACACAACGCGTGAGTGACGAGTGGAGGTGCGCGTGACACGCGAATCCTCACGGTAGTGATCGGCCCACCGCTTGACGGTGCGCGGCGAGACGCCGTACTCGGCCGCCGCACGCCGCATCGACCACCCGTTTCTCAGCACGGCACGCGCGAGGCGCAGCCGTTCCTCCTCCGAGAGGTACCGCTCGCGCCGGTCACCACCACTCATGTCTCGGACAGTACCCCGCGACGCCCGAACGCCCCACCCACGAGGCACCGGAACCGCGCGACGGATCAGCCCCGGCTCGCCAGCCAGTCGGCGTAACGGGTGGGCGCCAGTTGGGCGTTGGTGTTGGTGAGGACATCGCCCCGGACGGCGCCGAACATCCCGGCCTCGGGATCGGTGACGACGGTGCGGTCGTCGGACGCGTGCGCCAGGGTGATCCGGCCCAGCTCGTCCAGCGCGAACACCTCGGGGCCCGCGACATGCCGCACCCCGTTCAGCGGGGCGCCGGCGGCGACATCCGCCACGGCCTCGGCCACGTCCCGGGCGGCGATCGGCTGGATCGGCGTGGCGGGCAGCCGGACGGTGTCGTCGTCGGCGGTCCAGGACAGGACGGAGTCGATGAACTCCATGAACTGCGTCGCCCGGACGATCGAGTAGGGGATCCCCCCGGCCTCAAGAGCCTCCTCCTGGAACGTCTTGGCCCGGTAGTAGTCCAGCTCCGGCACCTGGTCGACGCCGACGATGGAGAGGATGACGAAGTGCCCGACGCCGGCCTTCCGCGCCGCGTCCAGCAGCTGCTCCATCGAGGTCCGGAAGAACGCCGCGGAGGCCGCGTCGAAGGTCGGCGAGTTCGTCAGGTTGACGACGACCTCGGCGCCGGCGACGGCCTCGTCGACGCCCTGGCCGCTGATGACATCGAGGCCGGTGGACGGCGAGTGCGGCACCGCCTCGTGCCCGGCGCCGTTCAGGATCTCGACGACCTGCGACCCGATCAGACCGGTACCGCCGATGACTGCGATCTTCATGCCATGCCCTTCGTTGGAATGTGCCGTTATGAGGCAATATGCCGCAACGACGGCACCGCGCCCGTTAACTCGGACACGTTTCATCCGAGATGATACTCGGATATCCGCTGTCCGAGTACGCCGCCCGGTGGTCAACCGCCTGGTTAGAGTGACCGGGTGAAGATGTCCGGCGGGGTCGAGTGGGCGTTGCACTGCTGCGTCGTCCTCACCTCGGTCGAGGAGCCGGTCCCGGCGACCCGGCTCGCCGAGCTGCACGACGTCTCGCCCAGCTATCTCGCCAAACAGCTCCAGGCGCTCTCCCGCGCCGGGCTGGTGCGTTCCGTGCAGGGCAAGGCCGGCGGCTACACGCTCACCCGCGAACCGGCCGCGATCACGGTGCTCGACGTGGTCGAGGCGGTGGACGGCCCGGCGCCGGCCTTCGTCTGCACCGAGATCCGTCAGCGGGGGCCGCTGGCCACCCCGGCCGCGTCCTGCACGGCGCCCTGCGCGATCAGTCGCGCGATGCACACGGCCGACGCGGCCTGGCGCGGCGCGCTGCGCGCCGTCACCATCGCCGACCTCGCCCGCGACGTCGGCGCGGACTACGGCCCCCGCGCCATGTCCCGCATCAGCGACTGGCTGACCGCCGGCTAGCCGTACCGGCCCGGCGACAGCGCCGGTCACGAACTTCCACACCGGGGAGGCAGCGCACCGTCAACTGCCCTCCGTACAGACGGACATCGTGCGACTCCGGCCCGGTACCGGCGTACCCGGCGGCCGGACCTGGGAGCCGCCAGCCCGTCATCGACGGCGTGGGCCGCATCGGCGGCGTGGAGCAGCGGGACACCGGGGGCACGAGGCCGAACCCGCCCTCGGTCGACGGTTCGGCGCCACTCCGCCCCCGCCGGGCACGCGCCCCCGACCACCACCCCGGAACGCACAACGACCACCACAACAGACGAGCCCCGGCCCAAACCGAGCCACAGCACCCCACCAGGGCGAGGCCCCCCCCGGGGCCGCCAGCCCGAAAACCCCGGCGGGTGACGGCCCCGGCCACCAGACCGGAAACCCCGGCGGGTGACGACGTCGGCCGCCAGGCCGGGAGCCCCCGCAGGTGACAACCCCACCCGCCGGACCGAAAGCCCCGGCGAGTTGGGGCCCCGGCCACCAGGCCGGGAGCCCCAGCGGGTCGCAACACCGGCCGCCAGCCCGGGAACCCCAGCGGGTGGCGGCGTCGGCCGCCAGACCGAAAGCCCCGGCGGGTGGCGGCGTCGGCCGCCGAACCGGGAACCCCGGCAGGGCAGGGCAACACCGGCCGCCAGACCGGGAACTCCGGCGGGTGGCGGCCCCGGCCACCAGACCGGAAACCCCAGCGAGTCGCAACACCGGCCGCCAAGCCGGGAACCCCCGCAGGTAACAACCCCACCCACCAAACCGAAAACCCCGGCGGGTGACGGCCCCGGCCACCACACCAGAAGCCCCACCAGGACAAGGCAACCCCGGCCGCCAGACCGGGAACCCCGGCGGGTTGGGGCCCCGGCCACCAGGCCGGGGCCCCGCCAGGTGACGGCCCCGGCCACCAAACCGAAAACCCCGCCAGGTCACACCCCCACCCGCCAAACCGAAAACCCCGGCGGGTGACGGCCCCGGCCACCACACCAGAAGCCCCGCCAGGACAAGGCAACCCCGGCCGCCAGACCGGGAACCCCAGCGAGTCGCAACACCGACCGCCAAGCCGGGAACCCCCGCAGGTAACAACCCCACCCACCAAACCGAAAACCCCGGCGAGTGGCGGCCCCGGCCACCACGCCAGAAGCCCCGCCAGGGCAAGGCAACCCCACCCGCCAAACCAAAAGCCCCGCCAGGGCGACCCCGGCCGCCAGACCGGGAACCCCAGCGGGTCGCAACACCGACCGCCAAGCCGGGAACCCCCGCAGGTAACAACCCCACCCACCAAACCAAAAGCCCCGCCAGGGCGACCCCGGCCGCCGGGCCGGGAGCCCCGGCCGGCTGGCGGCGCCAGCCGCAGACCGTGGTTGAGGGCAGCCGGGCCCCCGGCTACGTCTCGGTGCGGTACATCACGTCCGTCTCATAGGTCGTGAAGCCCAGGGATTCGTAGACCCGGACGGCCGCCGTGTTGTCGGCGTCGACATAGAGCATCGCGGTGGCGAGGCCGCGGTCGTCCGCGAGGTGGCGAAGGCCGATCGTGGTGAGGGCGCGGCCGAGGCCCAGGCCCTGGGCGTCGGGGGCGACGCCGAGCACATAGACCTCGCCCAGGCCCTCCGCGGCGTGCACCTTGGTCCAGTGGAAGCCGAGCAGTTCGCCGTCCCGTTCCGCCAGGAAGAACCCGGCGGGGTCGAACCACGGTTCGGCCATGCGCGCTTCGAGGTCGCGCCGGGTGAGCGAGCCCTGTTCGGGGTGGTGGGCGAACGCGGCCGCGTTGAGGCGCAGCCAGGCCGCTTCGTCCCGGCCAGGGACGAACGCGCGGACGGTGATCCCCGGTGCCGGGGTCGGGTCCGGCAGGACCAGGTCGGTCAACGGGCGCCGCAGCTGGCGGAGTTCGCGGAACTCGGCCAGCCCGAGCCGGCGCGCGAGCCGCCGCGCGGGCGGATGCGCGCCATGCGCCCAGAGGCGCAGCCGCTGTCCGGATTCGGTCAACAGCGCCTGGCCGAGCAGCATTCCATGGCGGTGGCCCCGGTGGTCCGGGTGCACCACCAGCTCGCTGGACGGCGGTTCCACCGGGTCGGTGCCGTCCAGTTGTGCGTAGCCGAGCAGTTCGCCGCCCCTGCGGAGCAGCAGATGGCGGACGCCCTCGCGGGAGCCGCCGCGCAGCAGCAGCCGGCCCTGCTCGGAGACGGCCGGCTGGCCGTCCACCCGGGCCGCCGCCTCGATCAGCCCTTCCACCAGGGCCAGTTCGTCTCCGGACACCTCGTCCAGCACCTCGACCTCAGTCATGCTCTCGACCCTATGCCCCCGGACGCGGTTTTCCTTTCACTTCGTTGTTACATGCGGGACCCTGTGGTGCTACGCGCGTAGCCGTTAGGGTGCGGCTGAATCCCGCCCCCCATCGCCGAGAGGGACCCCGTTCGTGAAGCAGCTACGCAGATTCAGAATGGCCGCAGGCGCGGTCGCGATGGCGGCCGTTGGGGCGCTGGCGCTGGCCCCCTCGGCCGACGCCGGAGCACCCCAGGGCCAGGGACACGGCCACGGCCATGGCAGTGGCCACGGCAATGGCCATGGACACGGTGGCGGCCACGGCCACGGCCGGACCGTCGATCTCCAGGTGTTGGCGATCAACGATCTGCATGGCGCGTTGGAGCCGCCCGGCGGTTCGGACGGTGAGGTGGTGCACGAGCACGAGGACGGCACCACGGAGACCATCCCGGCCGGCGGCGTCGAGTACCTGGCCGGCGCGCTGGCCGACGCCAGGGCCGGCGAGCGGCATTCGGTGACGGTGGCGGCCGGCGATCTGGTGGGCGCCACCCCGCTGTTGTCGGGTCTCTTCCATGACGAACCCACCATCGAGGCGCTGAACGAGCTGGGCCTGGACGTCGCCGGCGTGGGCAACCACGAGTTCGACGAGGGCTATGCCGAGTTGATCAGGCTCCAGGACGGCGGCTGCCATCCGGTGGACGGCTGCTACGCGGAGGGCCGGGAGTTCGAGGGTTCCGACTTCCCCTATCTGGCGGCCAACGTGGTCGACGAGGACACAGGCGAGCCGATTCTGGCGCCCTACACGGTGCAGAACGTGCGCGGCGTCAAGGTCGGCTTTATCGGCGTCACCCTGGAGGGGACGGCCGATATCGTCACCCAGGAGGGCATCGAGGGACTTGAGTTCCTGGACGAGGCCGACACCATCAACCGCTATACCGAGGAGCTGCGGCGCCGTGGGGTGAACGCGGTGATCGCGCTGGTCCACGAGGGCGGCTATCCGGCGTCGGCGGCGTACAACCACGACTGCGACGCGGACGGCGGCGGCCTCTCCGGGCCGATCGTGGACATCGCCCAGCGGACGGATGCGGGCGTCGACGCGCTGGTCACCGGCCATACCCACCAGCCGTATGTGTGCACCGTGCCCGATCCGAACGGCGACGACCGGCTGGTGACGTCGGCGTCGTCCAACGGGCGGCTGTTCACCGAGCTTTCGATGTCCTACGACCGCCGGGCCAGGGACATCGTGCGCACCTCGGTGACGGGCACCAACGTGGTGGTGGACCGGGACCGGGAGCCGGTCGAGGAGTTGACCGAACTGCTGGACTACTGGCGCGAGTTGGCGGACCCGGTGGCCAACGCCCCGATCGGCTGGATCGCCGGGGACATCCCGGGACGCGGCGCCGGCACGCCGGAGTTCCCGGCCGGTGACCTGATCGCCGACGCCCAGCTGGCGCACGCCCTGACGCTGGACGAGTCCGCCGATCTGGCCCTGATGAACCCGGGCGGGGTGCGCGCCGATCTGACCTACGCGGCCTCGGGGGACGAGGGCGACGGGGTGGTCACCTATGGCGAGGGCTTCACGGTGCAGCCGTTCTCCAACACGGTGAATCTGCTCGATCTCTCCGGGGAGCAGCTGCTGGCCGTGCTGGTGGAGCAGGTGACCGGCGCCAACGCGGAGGTGCCCAAGATCCTGCAGCCCTCGGAAGGTTTCGCCTACACCCTGGATCTGACCGCCTCGGGCGCGGATCGGATCGTTGCCGACTCGGTGACGATCAACGGTGCGCCGTTGGACCCGGCGGCGACCTACCGGGTCGCGGTCAACTCGTTCCTGGCCGGCGGCGGCGACGGTTTCGCCACCCTGGCCGAGGGCGGCAACCCGCTGGTCGGACAGGACGACATGGCCGTGCTCGCGGACTACCTGACCGCCAACTCCACGGCGGACGCCCCGCTGGCGCCCCCGACGGCGGACCGGATCACCGTCGTCGAGTAACAACGGCCCACGGCCGGCAACGGGCCGCCTCCGCAGGTCAACACGACTGCGGGGGCGGCCCGTTGGGCGCGGTGCCGGTCAGTTGTCGATGTCCTCGTGGAACATGGAGCCATAGCTCTCGCGCCGCCCCGACTCCCAGACCACATCGAGCTGTTCGCCGGTGACCGCCACCTCGGCCGAGCGGTCGTCCCACTCCTCGTCGCCCTGCTTGGCACAACTCTCCAGCGTGATGAGCCCGTTGACGACCGTGCCCTCGCAGTTGTCACCCTCGCCCGTCTGGTTCTCCGTGAAGTGCACCGAGTCGCCCTCGAAGGTCAGGATCGAGTCCGTCTCCTCGTCCCCGGTGAGCCAGACGCCGTCCAGCTCCTCCGCCGTCGGGGCGCTGGCCGGCACCGGCGGGGCCGAGCCGGCGTCGACATCGTCGCCGTTCTCGGTGCCGCAGCCGCTCAGCGTGCCCGCCAGGGCCGCCGCCGCCAGGGCCGCGCCCCAGCGGGCCCACCGTCTGCCGTCGGCCGCCTGTCTCCGTGCTCTTCTCATCTCGTGCCCCCTGTTGGTGGAGAAATGGTGGAGAAGTCAGCGGCAGGGTACCCGCGGCATCATTGCGGGGGGCTGTGCGGCAGTGAAATGGCCGTAACCAAAAACCCGTTCCTGGCCAGCCAACGCCCGTGGAACGTCCCCACCTTGACGCCGTCGACCACCGGGCCCGGGACCAACAGCTCGGCGGTGAAGGTGCCCTGGTCGGGATCGATGGTCAGCCTGGCCTCCTCGAAGTCCAGCCATTTGGCGGTCAGCGGGTACCAGACCTTGTAGACGCTCTCCTTGGCGCTGAAGAGCAGCCGCTCCCAGGTGATCTCGGGGCGCCGGGCGGTCAGTTCGGCCAGCCGGACCCGTTCGTCCGGCAGCGCTATCAGATCGACGACGCCCCGGTCCCTGAGCGGTTCGTTGGGCTCGGCGTCGATGCCGACGCCGGCCAGCTCGCCGACCCGGGCGACCACGGCGGCGCGGTAGCCCTTGCAGTGGGTCATGCTGCCGAGGAACCCCTCGGGCCAGCCGGGCGCGCCACGCTCGCCGGGGAGCAACGGGACACGGGGGCCGCCCAGTTCGGCGAGCGCGGTGCGGGCGCAGTGCCGCACGGTGGTGAACTCCTGGCGGCGGCCCGCCACGGCCTTCGCTATATGCGCCTCCTCCTCGGGGAAGAGCGGCGACGCCTCGGGCGGGTCCCCGAAGGACTCGGCGGAGGCGGTGGTCGGGGGAAGCAGTTCCTCGATCACTTCTGCCCCACCAGCCCCGGCAGGATCGACACCAGACGGCCGGGCGTCAGCTGGCGCGGCTTCCACTCCCGTGGGTAGCCGAGGGAGACCTCCTGGTGCGGTATGCCCTCGTGGTGGATCAGCCTGGGTATGTGCAGATGGCCGTAGACCACGCAGGCGGCCCGGTAGCGGCGCGCCCAGTCCTGGGTGCGGTCGGTGCCGCACCAGAGCGCGAACTCGGGGTAGCGCAGCACCCTGGTGGGCTCGCGCACCAGCGGATAGTGGTTGACCAGCACGGTGGGAAGACCGTCGGGCAGCTCCGCGTCCAGCCTCGCCTCGGTGGCGGCGACCCGCTGCCGGCACCAGCTCTCCGAGTCGGGGTAGGGATCGGGCGTGATCATGTACTCGTCGGTGCAGACCACCCCGGCGGCCTCGGCGACGGCCAGCGCCTCACGCTTGTTGCGGGTGCCGGGCGGCCGGAACGAGTAGTCGTAGTGCAGGAACAGCGGCACGATCACCGCCGGGCCGCCCTCGCCCTCCCACACCGGGTAAGGATCCTCGGGGGTGACGATGCCCAACCGGCGGCAGAGCGCGACCAGATGCTGGTAGCGGGCCTCGCCGGTCAGCTGGACCGGATCCTCCTTGGGCGTCCACAGCTCGTGGTTGCCCGGCGTCCAGATCACCTTGGCGAAGCGCTGGCTCAGCAGCGTGAGCGCCCATTCGATGTCCTCCATCACCTCCCCCACATCGCCGGCCACCAGCAGCCAGTCGTCCTCGCGCTCCGGTTTCAGCCCCGCCGTGATCTCCCGGTTCTCCGGGTATCTGACGTGCAGGTCACTGATTCCCACCAGCTGCCCCATCGGCAACTCCCCTCCTTCGGCGCGCCGTCGAACAGGCCGCCGATCTACGCTACCCCATGCAATCTCAAGAGCACTTGAGGTCTTTGTCTAGGATGACCGCATGGTCCAGGAGCAGCCTCCCCGCATCGTCAGGGAACTCACCATCGGCCAGCTGGCCGAGCGCAGCGGGGTCGCCACGTCGGCCCTGCGTTTCTACGAGGAGCAGGGGCTGATCAGCAGCCGACGCACCAGCGGCAACCAACGTCGTTACCACCGCGACACACTGCGTCGTGTGGCGTTCATCCGGGTCTCGCAGAATGTGGGCATGTCCCTGCAGGCGATCCGCGACGCGCTGGGCCGGCTGCCCGAGGGGCGCACGCCCGACCGGGCCGACTGGGCCGAGGTGTCGGCGTTCTGGCGCGCCGATCTGGACGCCAGGATCCGTCAGTTGACGCGGCTGCGGGACGATCTCACGGACTGCATCGGCTGTGGCTGCCTCTCGTTGGAGAGCTGCATGCTGGCCAACCCGTACGACGTCTGCGCCCGCGAGGGCAGCGGCCCGCGTCGGCTGTTGGGGGACGAGGGCCGGGGTGGCTGCTGATCGGGCGGCGGCTCAGACGCTGGCGGCGCAGCCGCAGGAGGCCCGCAGCCGCAGCGCGACGGGGAACTGCCGCAGCCGGTCGACCGGCGCCCCCGCCGTGTCGCCGATGGCGAGATCCACGGCGGCCCGCGCCATGGCCTCCCGGTCGGAGCCGACCGTCGTCAACGGCGGGTCGGTCAGCCCGGCTTCCTTGACGTCGTCGAAGCCGGCGACCGCCAACTCCCCCGGCACGTCGATGCGCAGCTCGCGCGCGGCCCGCAGCACGCCGATCGCCTGGTCGTCCGTGGCGCAGACCAGGGCCGGCGGCCGATCGGGGCCGGCCAGCAGCTCAAGGGCGATGTGGTAGGCGTCATAGCGGTTGTAGGGGGCCTTGAAGAGCCGGCCCTCGGTGTCGAGACCGGCGACGGCCATCGCCCGGCGCCAGCCGGTGACATGGTCGGTGACCGGGTCGCCGTGCTCGGGCGTGGAGTCGACGCCGCCGAGACAGGCGACATAGGGGTGGCCGTGGTCCAGCAGATGGCGGGTGAGGCGTTCGGCGCCGCCCACGTCGTCGAGCACCACGGCCACGTCGTCGATCGCCTCGGGCCTGCGGTGCAGCAGCACCACCCGGGCGTCCCAGGCGTCGATCTCCGTGGCGGCGTGCTCACTTGGGCCCTGGCTGATCAGGATCAGCCCGGAGACCCGCATGCCGAGGAAGGCCCGAAGATAGTGGACCTCGCGCTCGTCCAGATAGTCGGAGTTGCCGACCAGGACCATCTTTCCCCGCTCGGCCGCCGCCTGTTCGACGGCGTGCGCCATCTCGGCGAAGAACGGCTGGCGGGCGTCGGGCACGATCAGCCCGATCAGATCGGTGCGTTGGGAGGCCATCGCCTGGGCGACCCGGTCGGGCCGGTAGCCCAACTCCTTGATCGCGGCGAGCACCCGCTCCCTGGTGGCCGCTGCCACCGGGCGCGGGCCGTTGTTGATGACATAGCTGACGACGGCGGTTGATGTCCCCGCCAGTCGTGCCACATCGTCCCGCGTCACCTTGGCCACGGGAGGAGTCTACGCGCGCAACCGCCCCTTCGGATACGAATGTCGTATCCGAAGGGGCGGTTGCCCGGGTTACCCGTGAGTTCACACACTCGTCATGGAGGCCACGCCCTTCGGGAGCCCTCAGTCGCGGCGGGCCGCCGCCTGCTTGACGACCTGCTCGGCCTCGCGGGTGACCGCGCGGGCCTGCTCCTGCTCGGCGTTCTTCTCCTTCTCCGGCACCACGAAGCGGTAACCGACGTTGCGCACGGTGCCGATGAGCGATTCGTGCTCGGGGCCGAGCTTGGCGCGCAGCCGTCGCACATGGACGTCCACGGTGCGGGTGCCGCCGAAGTAGTCGTAGCCCCAGACCTCCTGGAGCAGCTGCGCCCTGGTGAACACCCGACCGGGGTGCTGCGCCAGGTACTTGAGCAGCTCGAACTCCTTGAAGGTGAGGTCGAGCACCCGGCCCTTGAGCTTGGCGCTGTAGGTGGCCTCGTCGACCGAGAGATCGCCGTTGCGGATCTCCATCGGGCTGTCGTCGGCGGTCAGCTGCTGGCGGCCGGTGGCCAGCCGCAGCCTGGCCTCGACCTCGGCGGGACCGGCGGTGTCCAGCACCACGTCGTCCACGCCCCAGTCGGCGGTCACGGCGGCGAGGCCGCCCTCGGTGACGATCAGCACCAGCGGGCAGCCGGGCCCGGTGGAACGGAGCAGCTGGCAGAGCGAACGCACCTGCGGCAGGTCCTTGCGGCCGTCGATCAGGATCACGTCGGCGCTGGGCGCGTCCACCAGCGCGGGGCCCTCGGCGGGGGCGACGCGCACGTTGTGCAGGAGGAGTTCGAGCGCTGGGAGCACTTGCGAGGACGGCTGAAGGGCGTTCGTAAGGAGAAGCAGCGAGCTCATGTCGGGGGGCGTTCCTTCCTCGGTCCTGGTATGGACCATGCGAGCGGCTCTGCCCAGAAAGCACGAAAGGACCCGAAATGGCGTCGCTGCCCGGGTCCTGCTTGTTCAGCAGCATAGCCGAAACATTTCCGGGTGCGCAGGGGCGTGCGTCACCCTGTTCGCGCCTTCCGCGTGGGCCGGGGCGCATGGGGGTGCGCGGGAGGCGTCATCATGGGGCGGCACCGGAAACGGGCCGAACCGGCGGCCGAACCAGCGGGCCGGGGCGGAGAGCGGAGAGCGGGGATCGCGGAGAACATGGCGAGCGGCACGATCCGGTACTGGGCGGCGGCCAAGGCCGCGGCCGGCACCGCGGAGGAACCATACGAGGCCGACACCCTGGCTGAGGCGCTGGCCGCCGCCCGGCGGCGGCACGCGGAGCACGCGGAGTTCGACCGGGTCCTGGCCCGCTGCGCCTTCCTGGTGGACGGCGGCCAGGTCGGCTCGCGCGACCACGCGACCGTCGCGCTGGCCGAGGGCGGCACGGTCGAGGTGCTGCCCCCGTTCGCCGGCGGTGCCGCATGAGCGGGCCGGCGGATGACCGGAACGGGTTGCGCCGATCGGGTGAGCCGGGCGTCGGCGGCGGAGACGGCGGAGAGAGGGGTCACGGGGGCATGGCGGACAACTTGTCGGGAACCCCGGCGGGAAACGCAGCGGCCCGGCAGCGTTCCGGGGCGAGGCATCGGGCCAGGTCGCCGATCATCAGCCCGGGCTGGCAGCCGGCGCTCGGCACCGCGCTGCTGGCCGGGCTGCTCGCGGTCACCGCGCCGATCGGCCCCTGGGCGGCGCTGCCGGCCGTGGTGCTGCTCCAGGCGGTGACGGCGGCCGGCTGGTTCCGGCTGAACGGGATGTGGCCGGCCAGGCAGGGCATCGCGCTGGCGTTCGCCGGCGGCCTCGCCGCCGATGTGGCGCTGCTGACGGTGGAAGGGGACGACGCGCCGGCCGCGCTGCTCGGCGTGCTGGGCGTCTGGTTCCTGCTGGTGGTGGTCCTGCAGCTGCGGCATCGCGGCTCGGCGGACGAGCGGCTCGACTCGTTGACCGCGACCTCGGCGGCCACCCTGCTGACCGTGGTGGCCACCGCGCTGCTGGCGGCGACGGAGGTGTCGGGCGAGGCGGTGGCGGTGGCGGCCGGCGCGGTGGCGGCGGCGACGCTGCTGCGGGCGCTGCCGGGGCCCGAGGCGCTGACCACGTTGCTGGGCCTGGCGGCCGGTTTCGCGGTTGGCGTGGTGGCCAGCGGCCAGGACATCGGCCGCCCCGCGCTCGCGCTGGGCGCGGCGGCCGGGGCCTGCGCGCTGATCGGGCTGCGGGTCGCGTCCTATGACTTCCCGTCCCGGTTCGTGCACTTCACGGCGGGGATCGCGCTGCCGCTGACGGCGGCGGCACCGGCCGTCTACCCGTTGTCCCTGGCCCTGCTCTGAGCCGGCCGGGCGCGTGCCGAGGGGGACGCGGGGCCGGTCAGGAACCTCGGCGGGCTCCCGGGTGTTGAGCAGGTGACAAGGGATACGGGGCTGTAACGGCCCTGCTGCAAGGATCTGTGCCCCCTGCCTGGTGACGGAGGGCGCGGGTTACGCTCACGTGGTTTTTCGGTCACCTGGATCCGTGGCTCCCGCCACACTTCACCTGGGGGTTCGCAACCCGATGCGCGCACTGCGAATAAGCCTGATCGTGATCGTCGTCCTGGCCGTGCTGGCCGTGGTCGCCGACCGCGTCGCGCTGTATGTCACCCAGGGTGAGGTCGCCTCCCGCGCCCAGGACCGGCTGGGTCTCGAATCGGAGCCGTCCATCTCGATCAAGGGCTTTCCCTTTCTGACCCAGGTCATGGGCAGCCAGCTGGACCGGGTGGATCTGGGCATCAACAGCTACCAGGCGTCGGTGGACGGCCAGCAGCTGAACATCCACGATCTGGACGTCCAGCTCACCGATGTCGAGCTGACCAGCGGCTACACCAGTGCGGTGGCCAGCGAGGCGCATGGCGAGGGCATGATCAGCTACGACGAGCTGACCAGGGCCTACGGCGAACTGCTCGCGCTCCAGGGGAACGGTTTCGGCGTGGAGTTCGAGTACGCGGGCGACGGGCGGCTGCTGCTGGTGCTCCAGGCCAGCGCGATGGGCCAGACGCTGGACGTCGGCGAGGCGGCGGGCGATCTGGTGCTGGAGAACGGCACGGTCACCCTCTCGGTGGCCGAGGAGGAGATCCCGGACATCGGCGGCGAACGGGTGCAGCAGACCGTGCGGGAACAGCTCGACCAGCAGCGCACCATCTCCGGGCTGCCCGACGGCCTCGGTCTGACCTCCCTCGAACCGACCGAGCGGGGCCTGAAGGTGACCGTGGACGGCGAGAACATGTCGCTGAGCGAGTAACCGGGCGGGGCGGGCTCCAACGGTCCCACGTTACGGTCAATCTCGTCTCAGAATGCGGAACGCCGGTGACATGAGCGAGGCGGCGTCCGTACGATCGCGGACATGATGCGGCAGGCGACGGGCACCCCGGCCGGGGGCCTCACCAAACGGCGGGCGGTCGATCTCTGCCGCGTCGCCGCGAGCCTCTGTCGCAGTCTCGGCTGATCCCACGCCCCTCCCCGCCGCGCGGCGCGCCCTCTCGTGCCCGGCTGTCCGAAGAAGCGCGCGTGCGTCGCCCTGCGGTACGTCCCGTTCCCGCACTGTTCCCGCCGAATCGCTCAAGGAGACATCAGCATGAGCCGCAGTGACGTCCTGGTGGACGCCGACTGGGTCCAGGCCCACCTCGACGACCCCAAGGTGGTGCTCGTGGAAGTGGACGAGGACACCTCGGCCTACGAGAAGAACCACATCAAGAACGCCGTCCGGATCGACTGGAAGCAGGACCTCCAGGACCCGGTGCGCCGCGACTTCGTGGACCAGGAGGGCTTCGAGAAGCTGCTCTCCGCCCGGGGCATCGCCAACGACGACACGGTGGTCCTCTACGGCGGCAACAACAACTGGTTCGCCGCCTACGCCTACTGGTACTTCAAGCTGTACGGCCACGAGGACGTCCGGCTGCTGGACGGCGGGCGCAAGAAGTGGGAGCTGGACTCCCGCGACCTGGTCGCCGAGGTGCCCACCCGCGCGGCCACCGAGTACCGCGCCAAGCCGCAGGACGCCTCGATCCGCGCCTTCCGCGACGAGGTCGTGGCGGCCATCGGCACCAAGAACCTGGTCGACGTCCGCTCCCCCGACGAGTTCAGCGGCAAGCTGCTCGCCCCGGCGCATCTGCCGCAGGAGCAGTCCCAGGTCGGCGGCCACATCCCCAGCGCCCGCAACATCCCCTGGTCCAAGTCGGCCAACGACGACGGCACCTTCCGCTCCGAGGACGAGCTGAAGGAGCTGTACCAGGGCGAGGGCGTGGACCTGGAGAAGGACACCATCGCCTACTGCCGCATCGGCGAGCGCTCCGCGCACACCTGGTTCGTGCTGCACGAGCTGCTGGGCCAGGCCAACGTCAAGAACTACGACGGTTCCTGGACCGAGTACGGCTCCCTGGTGGGCGTCCCGGTCGAGACCGGCCCCGCCAAGTAGTCAGACGGTTTCTCCGAGCGGTTTCTTGAGCGAAAAGGGAGCAGGGCATGTGCGGAGCGAAGGCGGGCGGTCCTGACGCGGCCGGCGTCAAGGCCGGCGAGACCACCATCCAGGGATCGGTCACCAGGGGCGGCGAGCCGGTGACCGGCTATGTCCGACTCCTGGACAGCACCGGTGAGTTCACCGCCGAGGTCCCCACCTCGGCGACCGGACAGTTCCGGTTCTACGCCGCCGAGGGCACCTGGACGGTGCGCGCGCTGGTGCCGGGCGGCACCGCGGACCGTCGGGTGGTCGCCCGGCAAGGCGGCCTGACCGAGGTCAGCATCGCCGTCTAGACGGGCTCCGCACAGCGGACTGTGCGCGCGACAGAAGGCCGCGCCCCTGGTGGGCGCGGCCTTTTCGTTCCCCGTTGGCTGTTTCCCCGTGTCGGTAGTCGGCGGTCCTTGTCCGTGGATGGGCCTCGACCGGCGAGGGGTCAGTAGACCAGGGACCGCACGCCGTCGGGCAGGATCTCGCTCACGAAGACCTGCGCCCCGGCGATGCGTACACCGTCGATCACGTCCTCCTCCTTGATTCCCCTGCGCGCGGCGCACTGGGTGCACAGGGTGATGGTCCCCCCGGTCGAGATGGCCTCGATCAGCTCCGGCAGCGGTGCGGCGTGCGGGAGTTGGAACTCCGCGGCCCGTCCCGGCAGCGCGAACCAGGCGGACTCTCCGGTCAGCCACAGCGAGACATTCACTCCGCTGGCCACCGCCACCGAGGCCACCGTGAACGCCTGCGAGCAGCGCTCGGGGGCGTCGGACCCCGCCGTTACCTTGATTACCAGCTTGTGTGCCGTTTGAGCCATGAGACCACCGTAGCCGCGTGGGCTGGTCGGCTAGTCGGCTAGCGAGTCGTGCCGCAGGTAGCGCAGACCCAGTCGCCCTGCGGTCCCTGATACATCGTCCCGCCACAATTTGGACAACTCATGATCACATCCTTTCCACGCGCTTAGACGCGACAGTGACCGGACACGTTCAGTCGCGGCGATCACAAAACGGTCAAGGCGGCCCGACGGGTGTGCCCCGGGCGGCCCACCTCAGGGAGATTCCCCGGACCCGGGCCACTAGACTCGGCCGCGACCGTTCTTCACATTCGGGCCGTTCGGGCCGCGCGCAAGGAGCTATCCCGTGCTTGAGGCAGTCTTCATCACCCTGATGGCCCTGGTGGCCGTCGGCACAGCCGCGTTCACGGGCCTCGTCGTGGTGAAGCTCTACCAGGGCCAGCGCTGACCATGATCGAAATTCCGGAGGATCTCAACCCCCGGCTGGTCCCCCTCGCGTTCCTCCTCGGCACCTGGCAGGGCGCCGGCGTCGCCGACTTCCCCGGCGATGAGGCGAGCAACTTCGGCCAGCAGGTGACGTTCTCGCACGACGGCCGCGACTTCCTTGAGTTCACCGCCCGCTCCTGGCGTCTGGACGACGAGGGCCGGCGGGGCGCTCCGCTGGAGACCGAGCACGGCTTCTGGCGCGTCGACGACGACCGTCAGATCGAGGCGGTCCTGGTCCGCGACCAGGGCGTCGTCGAGGTCTGGTACGGCGAACTGGCCGAGGGCAAGCCGCAGATCGACCTCGCGACGGACGCCATCGCGCGCACCCAGGCGTCCCCGCCGTACGCCGGCGGCAAGCGGCTCTACGGCTATGTCAACGGCGACCTGATGTGGGTCGGCGAGAAGGCCACCCCCGAGGTCCCGCTGCGCCCCTATATGTCGGCGCATCTGAAGAAGGCCGTCGACCCCCGCGAGTGGATCGACGACATCAAGGACCTCCCGGACGACGGCATCGCCTTCTTCCGCTGAGCCCGAGCCCGGGCTGGGCCCAGCCACCCCTCCGCCCACCGGACGGGGGCCCGCGCACGGCCTCCGGCCGGGTGGCAGGGCGGTGCCCCGAGACCCCACCAGGGATCGGGCGGCCACCCCGGTCCCCCCCGGGGCGCCGGGGGGGGGCAGAACCCCGACCTCGAAGCGGACCGGTCAGCCACCGGAGAGTGGCCAGGCCCCCGGCCGGGAACGCAGACCACCCGCCCCTCCACCCACCGGACGGTTGCTCACGCCCGGACCCGGACCCCGCCCGGTGCAGTGAAGCCGAACGACCAACCGCCGGGACCCCAGCCTCCGGCCGGCCCCGAACCCCCAAACCTGCGACAGTCCCCCCGGCCGGGAACGCAGCCCGCCCGTCCCTCCGCCCACCGGACGGTTGCTCGCCGCCGGCCTCCGGCCGGGTGGCAGGGCAGAGCCCCGAGACCCCACCAGGGATCGGGCGGCCACCCCGGTCCCCCCGGGGCGCCGGGGGGGCAGAACCCCGACCTCGAAGCGGACCGGTCAGCCACCGGAGAGTGGCCAGGCCCCCGGCCGGGAACGCAGACCGCCCGGGGCGGTGGCCCGGGACCCCGGCAGGGGCCGGACCGCCGGAGGCGGACCGTGGTGGGCGGCCGGACCGCCGGAGGCATACCGTGGTGGGGGGTTGTTGTCGCCGACCGAGGGGGGACGGGGCGTGCGGAGTGCCGATGTGACGGGGCGGGGGGATCGGATTCGGTGGGTGGAGTTCCCTGGGCGGGAGCCGGTGCGGGTGTATGTGCACGGGCTGGGGGCGACCTCGCCCGGTTACTTCGCCGAGGTCGCGGTCGACCCGCTGTTGGCGGGCCACCGTTCGCTCCTGGTCGACCTGCTCGGGCACGGTCTCAGCGATCGGCCGACGTCCTTCGACTACAGCCTTGAGTCGCACGCCGACGCCCTCGCCTCGGCGTTGACCGCCGCCGGCGTCTCAGGGGCCGAGGTGATCGGGCACAGCATGGGCGGCTCCGTGGCAGTCGTGCTGGCGGCCCGTCATCCGGCGTTGGTCTCCCGGCTGGTGCTGGTGGACGCCAATCTCGACCCGCTCACGCCGACCAGGGGCGCCGGCGGCAGCCGTGGCATCGCGGCCTACTCGGAGCGGGAGTACCTGGCCGGTGGCTGGGCTGAGGTCCGTGAACTGGCCGGCGCGCACTGGTGGTCCACCATGCGGCTGGCCGGCCGGGAGGCCCTGCACCGCAGCGCGACGCATCTCGTCCGGGGCACCTCGCCGACGATGCGCGAGCTGCTGCTGGACCTCGCGGTGCCGCGCGCCTTTCTGTTCCCCGAGGCCGACGGCCCGCCCCCCGGCGGCGACGCGCTGGTCGCGGCCGGGGTGTCCGTGGTGCCCGTTCCCGACTGCGGGCACAACATCATGCTGGACAACCCCGGCGCCTTCGTCCGCGCCACCGCCGCCGCCCTCGGCTGAGCGGAGCGCCGCACCGCGGCGGTGGCGTGCACGCCGCGTCCGGCCGCTACGGGGTGCGCAGGGCGCCGCCGTCGATGGGGAGGGTGGTGCCGGTGACATAGGAGGCGGCCGGGGAGAGGAGGAAGGCGGCGACGCGGCCGAACTCGGCCGGTTGGCCGTAGCGGCGCAGCGGGATTCCGTCGAGGGACCGCTGCCGGACGGCCGGGTCGTTGGCGGCGTCGAGCTGGCGCAGGCGGTCGGTGGCGATGCGGCCGGGCAGCAGGCCGAGGACGCGGACGCCGCGCGGGCCGTACTCGTCGGCCAGGTCCTTGGCGACCATGGCGAGGCCGGGGCGCAGCCCGTTGGAGATGCCGAGCCCGGTGATCGGCGAGCGGGCCGAGCTGGAGAGCACCAGGCCGATCGCGCCGCCCTCGCCCTCGGCCAGCTCGGCGGCGAAGGTGCGCGCGGCGCGCACGGCGCCGAGGAAGACGGTCTCGAACGCCGCGCGCCACTGTTCGTCGGTGGCGGCGGAGGCGGTGCCCGGCGGGGGGCCGCCGACCGAGACGAGCGCCCCGTCGAGGCGGCCGAACCGTTCCCGGGCCAGCGCGGCAAGCCGCTCGGCGGCGTCCGGATCGCCCAGGTCGGCGGGGAGTCCGGCCGCGCGGTCCTGGCCGAGCGCGGCGACGGCGGCGTCGACCGCGTCCTGGCCGCGCGCGGAGATCACCACCCGCGCGCCGTCGGCGACCAGCGCGTCCGCTGTCGCCCGCCCCAGGCCCCTGCTGCCGCCGGTGACCACGAAGACCCGGTCGGTGAGGTTCAGCTCCACCGGTGCACCACCCTCTGCTCGTTGCCTCGTCGCTCACTGCTTCGTCGGAGGACTCTATCGGCGCGGTCCTTACGGCGGTTTGACGTGGGTACCCGCAGGATGGAGGGGCCTCCTTACGCACGGACCCCGTCGGATCCCCTCGGGCGGGGTCCGTGCCCCTCTTCGCCTTCTACACTTGGCCCTGTGGTGAGCACCGACTGGCAGGACGATCTGCGCAATCGCGGTTACCGGCTGACGCCCCAACGTCAGTTGGTGCTGGAGGCTGTGGATCGGTTGGAGCACTCCACGCCGGAGGACATCCTGGCGGAGGTGCGCAAGACGGCGGGCGGGGTCAACATCTCCACGGTCTACCGCACGCTGGAGCTGTTGGAGGAGCTGGGCCTGGTCTCGCACGCCCATCTGGGCCATGGCGCGCCCACCTACCATCTGGCGGAGCGGCATGATCATCTGCATCTGATGTGCCGGGACTGCGAGCAGGTGATCGAGGCCGAGCTGGCGGTCGCCGAGCCGTTCACGGAGGAGCTGCGGCGGCGCTTCGGCTTCGAGACGGATCTGCGGCATTTCGCGATCTTCGGCCGGTGCGAGAGCTGCGCGCGGGCGGCCCGGCGGGCGGAGCCGGACGCGGGGGCGACGCCGTAGGCTGGAGCGCATGTCGTCGTATGCCAGTCCACTGCTCGATCTTCCTGGCGCGGTCGCCGCGCATGAGCCCGATGTCGGGGTCGCCGCGCACTACGGGGATCTCTTCAAGGAACAGCGCGCGCTGGCCAGAGGCGAGGGCCTGGTGGACCTGTCGCATCGCGATGTGGTGTCGGTCTCCGGCGCGGATCGGCTGAGTTGGCTGCATCTGCTGCTCACCCAGCATGTGGAGGCGCTGGCGCCGGGGCAGGCGACGGAGGCGTTGATCCTTTCGGCCAAGGGGCATATCGAGCATGTGCTCTATCTGGTGGACGACGGCGAGACGACCTGGGTGCATACGGAGCCGGGCGCGGCCGGGGCGCTGATCGCCTATCTGGAGAGCATGAAGTTCTTCTACCGGGTGGAAGTGGCGGACCGCGGCGAGGAGTTCGCGGTGACGCATCTGCCGGCCGGTTCGATCGTGGAGCCGCCGGCGGGCGTGGTGGTGCGGGAGACGCCGCATGGCCGGGATCTGTTTCTGCCGCGCGCTGCGCTGCCCGGGTTCGCGGCGGAGCACGGCCCGGCGGCCGGGGTGTGGGCGTACGAGGCGCTGCGGGTCGAGGGGCACCGTCCCCGGCTGGGCCTGGAGACGGACCATCGCACCATTCCGCATGAGCTGGGGTGGCTGGAGCGGGCGGTGCATCTGCACAAGGGCTGCTATCGCGGGCAGGAGACGGTGGCCCGGGTGGAGAATCTGGGCAAGCCGCCTCGGCGGCTGGTCTTTCTGCATCTGGACGGCAGCGAGGTGACGCTGCCGGAGCCGGGTGCCCCGGTGCGGTTGGCCTCGGAGGGTCCCGAGGGGCGGCAGTTGGGGCGGATCACCACCTCGGCGCGGCATCACGAGCTGGGCCCGATCGCGCTGGCCGTGATCAAGCGGAACGTGCCGGCGGAAGCGCCGCTGCTGGCCGAAACCACCCCGGCCGCGCAGGAGTTGATCGTCGAGCCCTGAGGGCCGGCCCGTCCGGGGTCAGATCTCCAGCAGCACGGTGAACGGTCCGTCGTTGGTCAGCGAGACCCGCATCCGGGCGCCGAACCGGCCGGTGGCGACGGTGGCGCCGAGCGCGCGGAGGTCGGCCACGACGGCGTCGACCAGCGGTTCGGCCAGCTCGCCCGGCGCGGCGGCGGCCCAGGTGGGGCGGCGGCCCTTGCGCGCGTCACCGTGGAGAGTGAACTGCGAGACGACGAGCAGGGGTGCCCCGATGTCGGAGCAGGACTTCTCGCCTTCGAGGATGCGCAGGCCCCACAGCTTGCGGGCGAGCTTGGCGGCCGTCTCGGGGGTGTCCTGGTGTGTGGCGCCGACCAGCACACACAGCCCCTGGCCCACGATCTCACCGACTGTTTCGCCGTCCACCGTCACCGAGGCGCCGTCGACGCGCTGTACCACCGCTCGCATGGGGCCCATCATGCCGGACGCCGAGGCGGAACGTTCCGCCGTTCGAAGGGCAGCGCCGGATGGGTGTCAACACGCTGCGCCCGGTGGGTACACAGTGACACGATGCGTGCACGGGGTACGTACCGCACCACGGCACCGAAATGGGGACGAGGGGACAATTGCGCATGATCACACCGGGTCCTGGGTCGCAGCCCGCCACCGTACCGAGTGCTCGGGATCCGCGTCCGGAGCGCGAGGCCGCCCCCGGGCGGGGGCCGGTCGTTCCCGTACCGGGCGATATCGGCGCGGCGCGGCTGCGGGCGCTGCGGCTTTCGGAGCTGCGTGACCTGCGGCGGGCGGCGCGCAGCGAGGAGGCCGATCTGAGCTTTGTGCGGCGGCTGTTGCAGGGCCGGATCGACATTCTGCAGGCGGAGGGGCGGCGGCGTGGCGGGGGTTCCACGGGGCTGTTGGACGAGTTGCCGAGGATTCTCGCGGACGGTCCCTCGCGGCATCGTTCGTCCGCCCGCCATGTGACGTTGGGCACGCCGGCCAGCGAGCGGTATCGGCGGTTGGCGGAGGAGGTGTTGGCGGAGGTGGAGCTGTCGGATCTGTCCGCGTTGGACGACGCCGAGCTGCATACGGCGCTGGTGCGGCTGGCGGAGGCCGAGGAGCGGGTGTCCCGGCGCCGGCAGGCGCTGCATCGGACGGCGGACGGCTGCGGCGCCGAGATCGCGCGGCGGTACCGTGAGGGCGAGGCGCAGGTCGATGACCTGCTCTGTTGATCCGTTCCCCGTGCGGACTTCCCTGTGAGGACTTCCCCGTGAAGAGAGGCCGAAGATGACCGTAGCCAGCTCTGCTGATGTGGGGGCCCAGCCGAGCGCGGGGCCGAAGGCCCCGGTGTTGGCCGAGGTCGTGCGGTCCGGTTTCGCGGAGAGCCGGCATCGTGGGTCGCTGGTGACGCTGGACGTGGACGGGCGGGTGGACTGGGCGCTGGGCGAGGTGGCGGCGCCGTTCTTTCCCCGGTCGAGCAACAAGCCGATGCAGGCCACGGCCGTGTTGCGGTCCGGGCTCGAACTCTCGGGCCCCCGGCTGGCGTTGGCGGCGGGCAGCCATGCGGGGGCGGAGATCCACCAGCAGTTGGCCGGCCGGGTGCTGGCGGAGCACGGGTTGGCCGAGGCGGCGTTGCGCTGTCCCGAGTCGACGCCGGGGTTCGGCGCGGGGCCGGGGCCGCGTGGGCGGCTGGCGATGAACTGTTCGGGCAAGCACGCCTCGTGGCTGGCGGCGAGTGTGGTGAACGACTGGCCGGTGGCGAGCTATCTGGAGCCGGAGCATCCGTTGCAGCGGCTGATCCGGGAGACGGTGGTGGAGCTGTCGGGGGAGCCGGTGACGGCGCTGGGGGTGGACGGCTGTGGGGCGCCGTTGCAGGCGCTGTCGTTGACGGGGTTGGCGCGGGCGTTCCGGGCGGCGGTGTTGGCCGATCCGGGGGCGCCGGAGCGGCGGGTGGCGGACGCGATGCGGGCGCATCCGGAGTATGTGGCGGGTGAGGGGATGCTGGACACGTTGCTGATGCGGCAGGTGCCGGGGCTGTTGGCGAAGGGCGGCGCGGAGGGGGTGCAGGCGGTGGCGCTGGCCGACGGGCGGGCGTTCGCCTTCAAGATCGAGGACGGTTCGAGTCGGGCGCGGGACGCGATCACCGCTCGGGTGTTGGCGGCGTTGGGCGTCAAGGCGTCGGTGGTGCCGGTCACCTCGGTGCTGGGCGGCGGGGTTCCGGTGGGCGAGATCCGCGCGGCGTTCTAGAACGGGCCCGTCCCTGAGCCGTCTTCGGCCGGGGGAGGCGGCGTCGCCGGTCCGTCGATCCGGCCGAGATTAACCCGTTGGCCGGGGCCAGAAAGAGTTGCCTACCCTCGCAACCATGGGCGATCTGGAAATTCGTAGTGTCAATGGTGATCGTGACGCCTCCGTGGCATGGCTGCGCGCGGTGGTGACAGGGTTCTTCAAACCGACTTCTGTGCTGTCCGACGAGGAGTTGGAGTTCCGGCTGGCGCGCCAGCCGATGGCCGGTGCGCGGGGGGTGTTCGACGGCGACCGTTGTGTCGCCACTTATGACAGCTGGCCGCAGCGGCTGACCACGGTCGGGGGCGCCGAGTTGACGGGGCACGCCGTCTCGGGGGTGACGGTCACCGCGACGCATCGGCGGCGTGGGCTGCTCGGCCGGCTGATGGAGCCGGATCTGCGGGCGGCGAAGGAACGGGGCGCCTCGGTGGCGTCGTTGATCGCGGCGGAGTACCGGATCTATGGGCGGTTCGGCTTCGGCCCGGCCACCTCGTTCACCAACTGGAAGGTGGATGTGCACCGTTCGGGGTTCGATCGGCGCTGGTCACCGGCGGATCTTGACGGTTCGGTGCGGATCGCGGACGCGGCCGAGGTGCGGGAGGTGGCGCCCGCGCTGCACGAGCGGTTCCGGGCGCGGACGCCGGGTGCGATCGACCGGGACGGCCTCTTCTGGGAGCGGATGACGGGCGCGGCGCCGATGTCCCCGCCGTTGCAGCCGGCGACGCATGTGATCTACCGGGACGCGGCCGGGGTGCCCAGGGGGCTGGTCGCCTATGTGGTGGACGACGAGTGGACGCATGGGCAGCCCAACGGCACGGCGCGGGCGACGTACTTCTACGCGGAGGACGACGAGGCGGAGGCGGCGCTGTGGCAGCTGCTGATGTCGCTGGACTGGGCCGGCCGGTTGGAGACCGGGCGGGCGCGTCCGGATTCGGTGCTGCCGCTACTGCTGCCGGACCGCAGGGCCGCGGCGGCCAGCCAGACCGCCGACTTCCTGTGGGTGCGGCCGTTGGATGTGCCGGTGATGCTGGCGGCGCGTTCCTATGCCACCGAGGGTGAGCTGGTGTTCGAGGTGCGGGACGGGTTGGGCCTGGCCAACGGCCGTTTCCTGCTGTCCGCGGGGAAGGAGGAGGCGGAGTGCGCGCCGACCACGCGGAGCGCCGATGTCACCCTGGACGTGGGGGCGTTGGCCCAGCTCTATCTGGGCGACGAGTCGGCCGCGCGGCTGCGGGACGCCGGGCTGTTGACGGAGGAGACGGACGGAGCGGCGGCCCATGTGGATCTGCTGTTCCACACGGGCCGCCGCCCTTGGTGCCCCGACATGTTCTGACATCTTCTGATGTCCTTCTCCCGTGGGGGCTACCTCCGCCTTCGGTGTCGCCTCAGGTTTCGCCTCAGGTCTCGCCTCGGGTGTCGCCTTCGGTCTGGCTCTCGCCGACTTCGCACGCCGTTTAGCCGAACCCCCCACTCTGGCCATGGGCGCTCCGTTACAGAGCGCCTATGGCCAGTGTGACCAGCACAGTGGTTCCCACACACGCACAGGTGAAGTTCCGCTTCCGCAGCCCCGTGCGCAGTATCAACAGTCCGATCAGCCCCGGCAGTCCGTACTGGACCTCCACCGCTTGCTCCATCGCGATGCCGAAGGCAGCCACGATGATGGTGGTAACGAGCATGACCCCTCCTCACATCACGTCAACTCAGGTGAACTCTGAAAAGTTGGCCAAGTTGTTCGCCAACTATATGAATGTTTTCCCCAGTTGGCGTCCTCTTGGAAACGTCCTCATATCAACCTTCCGTATCTGGCCGAAAGTTGTATGGTGACGGCGTGAGTCAGGAGATCGTCCCGGAGAGCGAGCTCCCGGACCCGTTCGGTGACCCGCTCTCTCCCGACCACATCGCGGGTGTGCTGCGCGACCGGATAAGGTCCGGCGAGCTGCCGCCGCGAGCCAAGCTGCCCACGCAGCGGGCCCTGGTGGAGGAGTTCCGGGTCAACCGCACCACCGTCAGGCAGGCGCTGGCCGCGCTGGAGCGGGACGGCTATATCGCCGCCCGTGGGCGGGGCGCGCCGGCCGTGGTGTCGATGCCGGGCGCGGACAGCCCCCGCCCGGCCGGGGTCGAGGTGGCGGACCGGATAGCCGTGGCGTTCCAGTCCAAGGACATCTCCATCGACGCGTTCTGCCTCACCACCGAGACCCTGAACTCGGCGCTCGCCGGCCCGCTGATCGCCATCTCCGCCGGGGAGTTGACGCCGCGCTCGATCGCCGTCCGGGTGCTGCTGCCGAGCCCCGACGCGCCGCCCGCCTACCCCCGGCTGATCTCCGATCCGGACGACCAGCGCCCCAGGGCCAGGCTGCGCCAGTTGACCCGGACCTTCTCCACCTCGCTCCGCCACCAGCTGACCTCGCTCGCCGAGATGCGGTTGGTGCCCCAGGTGACGGTGGAGATCCGGGAGGTGCCCATCACTCCCGTACAGAAGGTCTATCTCCTCAATGGAACAGAAGTGCTCACCGCCTACTACCAGGTGGTGTCCAGAACGGTCGAATTCGAGAAGGAGCAACTGGAGATATACGACGTTCTGGGACTTAACTCCAAAGTGTTCCGTTCCACCGAGGACACCGCTTTTGTTGAAGAGTCACACCAGTGGTTCACGTCCCTCTGGTCAACGCTGGCCCAACCGCTCACACTCGGTTAGATGAGAGGACTCATCAGTCACGCACACTGTGTTCTCTTCGACTTCGACGGCCCCGTCTGCCAACTCTTCGCGGTCCGCTCGGCCGCCTCGGTCGCCGACCGGCTCAGGGAGCTGACCGACGAGTTGGCGGTCTCGGCGCTGCTGACGGCGGAGCTGCGGACCTCCCCCGACCCCCACCAGGTGCTGCGGGGGATAGCCCGGCAGCGGCCGGCCCCCGAGGTGTTGAGCCGGCTGGAGGCGGCGCTCACCCGGGAGGAGGTGCGCGCGGCCGCCTCGGCCGCCCCCACCCCCTACGCCGCCACCGTGATCGCCGCACTGGCGACCCGGGGGCGCCAGGTGGCCATCGCCACCAACAACTCCCCCCTGGCGGCCGTCCGTTACCTGGAACGGCTGCGTCTCTCCGGCTATGTGGGCGGCCGGGTGCACGGCCGCACCGCCAACCTCTCCCTGCTGAAACCGCACCCCGACTCGGTGCTGCGCGCCCTCGGCTCGACGGGCACCACGCCCGCGCGCGCGGTCATGATCGGCGACAGCCTCGCCGACCACGCGGCGGCCACCGCCGCCGGCGTGCCGTTCCTCGGCTACGCGCTCGACGACGCGGGGGAGGACGCGTTTCGTTCGGCGGGCGCGGAGCATGTGGTGCGCTCCCTGCAATGGGTACTGGCCGCCCTCGGTCAGTGAGGTGCAGAGTCAGATGCACCCTTTTGAGCCATCAACAGTGGTCTCGTCCCGGCGTACCGTATCGCTACCCGTAACGAACCCACTGCCGGAAAGCCGCCATCATGAGCCAACCGCTGTCCGGGCACCTCCTTCGCGGGCACCACCGCGACTGGCAGGTGCTCCCCGCGCAGAGCCAACTTCCCGTCCAAGGACGGATCAAGGCCCCGACCCCCAGGCCGAGCGTGGAGCGCTTCGACCCACGCTGTTTCCTCGACGAGGAGGACGTGCTGATCGAGCTGGCGCTCCTCGGCTTCGAACGCATCGCCCCGGTGTACCGACTCGGCCCCGAGGGCACCAGGGTGCACGGCTTTATCGAGGGCGAGGCGCTTTCCGTCTCCCGCCCCCCGGGCACCGCGCTGGCCCGGGCCGAACTCGACCAGCTCGCCGCCCTGTTCGGGCGGCTGGCGCAGATACCGCCGGTGGCCATGGCGCTGGTGCACAGCTGCCCGGTGCCGTCCAGGCCGCGCACCGGCCGGGACTTCCTCCGGGCGCTGGTGCGGTTCACCCGCCGGCGTGTCCATGCCCGACACCAGGCCGCGCTGGGCGGCCTGTTTCAGACCCTCGGGGTCGAAGCCGAGGTACTCAGCGTGACGGGGCCGCTTGTCAGAAGCGCGGCGCGAATGACCAACCGGCCGTTCTGCCTGCTCCATGGCGACCTGCACCGCGACAATCTGATCGTCGCCGAGGCCGACCGCCAACTCTGGACCATCGACTGGGAGTTGGCGCTGGTCGGCGATCCCCTCTACGACCTCGCCACCCATCTGCACCTGATGGACTACCCACAGCCGCAGGAGCAGTCCATGGTGTTGCGCTGGGCGAGCGCCGTCGAGGAACGGCTGCCGGGCGCCGCCGAGGGAATGGCCAGGGACCTGCCGCGCTATCTGGCCTACAAACGGGTGCAGTCGGTCTTCACCGATGTGATCAGGCAGGCGATCGAGGTCCGCCAGGCGCCGCCGGGGCAGCGGGAGGAACGCCTGGTCAGAGCGGGCGAGTTGGTGGGCCGCGCGCTCGAACGAGCCGCCCGACCGCTGGGGCTGGGCCGAGTGCCCGGCCCCAGCGTCGTAGCGGGCGCGTTCGCCGCGTTCACCGCCGGCGTGAGCGCTACCGCACCGGCGCCTGCTCCCGCACCTCGGCCGCCGGGTCTCCGTGCCGCTCCAGCTCCACCTTCGGCAGGATCCGCGCCAACGGGGCTGGCAGCCACCAGGCGTGGCGGCCCATCAGCTGCATCGCGGCGGGGACGATCAGGCACCGGATGATCACGGCGTCCACCAGGATCGCCACCGCCATCCCGAATCCCATCTGCTGCAACAGCCGGTCGGGGCTGAGCATGAAGGCACCGAAGACCACCACCATGATCGCGCCGGCCGCGCTGATCACCGCACCGGTGTGGGCCAGGCCCTCCCGGACGGCCAACTGGTGGTCCCGGTGCCGCTCCCATTCCTCGTGCATCCGCGAGACCAGGAAGATCTCGTAGTCCATGGAGAGTCCGAAGACGATCGCGAAGATCATCACCGGGAGGTACGCCTCGATCGGCCCCGGCTCGACCCCGAACCAGCCCTCCTGGAAGACCAGTGTCATCGCGCCCAGGGCCGCACCGATGCTGAGCAGGTTCAACAGCGCGGCCTTGAGCGGGATCAACACCGAACGGAAGACGGCCATCAGCAGCAGCACCGACACACCGACCACGATGGCCACGAAGAGCGGCATCCGCTCGGCGACCTTCGCCGAGTAGTCCTCGGTGGCGGCGGTGGCGCCACCGACCAGATAGTCGGCACCCGTGCGCTCGCCCACGGCGGGCAGCACGGTGTCGCGCAACTCGCCCACCAACTCCGAGGTGGCCTCGTCCTGCGGGGACGAGGTGGGGAACACGACCACCGTCGCCACCTGCCCGTCCTCGGTGGGCCTCGGCGGCGTGACGGCCGCCACGGAGTCGAGCCCGGCGACCGTCTCGGCGGCCTCCCCGGCCGCGGCCTCGGCGCCGCCCTCTCCGCCGTCGGTGACGATCACCAGCGGACCGTTGAAGCCGGGGCCGAAGCCGTCGGAGAGCAGATCGTAGGCGGCCCGACTGGTCGAGTCCGCCGGGTCGTTGCCGGCGTCCGCCATGCCGAGACGCAGATCGAGCGCGGGCGCGGCCAGCGCGAGCAGCGCCACCACGGCGGCCGTCAACGCGACCAACGGCCGCCGCTGCACGGCGCCGCCGAGCCGCCGCCAGGCGGTGCCGGTCGGCGGCTTGCCCCGCCCGGCCCGCTTCCTGGCCCGCGCCGGGAAGTGCCGGGCGAACCGGTCGCCGAAGAGGCCGAGCAGCGCGGGCAGCAGGGTGAGCGAGGCCAGCATGGTGGCCAACACCGTCAACGCCACGGACAGCGCGATGCCCTGGAGGGAACCGAGGCCGAGCGCGACCAGGCCGAGCAGCGCGACGATCACCGTGCAGCCGGCGAAGAACACCGTCCGGCCTGCCGCGTCCAACGCGCCACGCGTCGCCCGCTCCGGGCTCGCGCCGGCCACCAACTCGGCGCGGTAGCGGGTGAAGATCAACAACGCGTAGTCGATGCCGACGCCCAGGCCGACCAGCATCATGACGTAGACGGTGTAGTCGGCGATGGTGAACAGGTGCGAGGCCAGCACGATGGCGCCCAGCGTGGAGCCGACCGCGAACAGCGCGGTGATCACGGGCAGTCCGGCGGCCAGCACCGAACCGAACATCAACACCAGGATCACCAGGGCGGCCAGAATGCCCATGCCCTCGGCGGCGCCCCCCTCCCCCTCGCCCAGCGCGCGGGCCGCGTCGCCGCCCAACTCGACCCGCAGCGCGTCGCTCTGCGCCTCCCGCGCGGTGTCCAGGATGCGCTCGGTGTCCCCGACCGGCATCTGCTCGGCCGGGGTGTCCAACACGACCGTCGCATAGCCGACGGTGCCGTCGGCCGAGACGGCCGAACCGTCCTCGTACGGACTGTGCACGCCGGCGACCCTCGGCAACGTCGCGACCTCCGTCAGCATCGCCGCGACCCGCTCCTCGACGGCGGCCCCGTCGAGGCCGCCCTCGGCGTGCAACACGATCTCGACGGTGTCGCCGCCCTGGTCGGAGCCGTGCTCCTCCAACAGTTCGAGCGCGGCCTGGGAATCAGTACCGGGCAGCGAGTAGTCCTCCCGGTAGTCGTCCCCCACGGCCGAGGCCAACGCCCAGACCCCGACCAAAACCAGCAACCACAACCCGAGCGACGCCTTCCGCCACCGGAACGAGAACCCGGCGAGCCGGGCGAACACAGAGCCGGTGCCCTCCGGGGGTTGCGCCGAACCGGCCGGCGGGCCGCCGTGCGATGTGGACCTCATGACTGCTGCTCCTTCATTAGAGACGACGACTTGGACGACGACAGAGACGACGACTTACAGGCGCCGGAACGGACCGGCCGAACGGTGCCCCTGCGGCCGGCCGAACGGCGAGTCCTGAACGAACGGGGTGGGGCGGGGCGGCGGCCGGACGGGCAGGCGGGTGGGTGGTCGGTGACCGGGAAGGGCGCCGTAAGGGCCTGCGGCCGGCCGAACCGGAAGGAACGGCCGGGCCCCAAGGCCGAACACCACCCCGCCCTGGCGGGCAACCGGCTCCGGCGCGGGCCGGGGACCGCCCCCCGGCCCCGCCACCACCGCGCGGCGCGGCCCCGCCCAGCGGGCAGGCAGCCCGGCGCCTGCCGGGCTCGGCCCGGCCGCCGGCCGGCAGGCGCGCAACAGGCCAACGTCCCTCCCGGCGCGGGCAGAACCCCGCCCTGCCCACAAGCCGCGCAACCCGCCCCGGCGCCAGCCGGCCCGGCCCCACCCGCCTGCGGCCGGCCGGACCGCGAGCCGGGACAAACAGCCGGCCCCGGAGCGGCCCAAACCGCCCGACGACCGACCGGGTGCCTGGGGGCCAGGGGGAACGGCCAGGCCCAAGGACCAAACCGGCCCCGCCGGCCAACTCCCGTCCGCAGGCCGGCGACCAACCGGCAGCGCAACCAGCCCCGGCGCCAGCCGGAACCCCGACCGCCGGCCGGCCACCATCGCCGCGCGGCGCAACCCGCCCAGCGGGGCAAAGCAGCCCGGCAGCGGGCCGGCAGGCACGCAATGGCCAACGCCCCTTCCCGCGTGGGCAGGACCGCGCACCGCCCACAAGCCCCGCAGCTCCGCCCCGGCGCCAGCCGGAACCCCGCCACACGGCACGGCCCCGCCCAGCGGGCAGGCGCCCCCGGCCGGTAGGCCGGCAGCGGCCGACCCGGCCCGGCCCGTCGGGGGCTAGCGCTGTGGAGGGGGGTGGTGGTGGAGGAGGGTGAGGAGCGCGAGGAGGAGGAAGGGGGTGAGGAGGGCCAGGGTTGGGGTGGGGGCCGCGTGGGGGGTGAGGGGGAGGCGTGCGCCGGCGAGGGGTGGCAGGGCCGCCAGCGACGCCCCGGTCAGTGCCAGGGAGCGGCCGGCGCCCCGCCCCGCCAGCTGTCGGGCCCGTTCGAACGGTGGTCCCGTCGCCCGGAGGGCGGCGAAGCCGATGCCGTGTACCAGCACCAGCAGCGCCACACAGACCGCGCTGAGCAGCCCGACCGCCGGCGGCGCCGGCCGTACCGGGGCCCCGCCGACCAGCGAGGCCAGCAGCCACCCCCAGGTCAGTACGGTCAGCCAACTGCCGGCCACCGAGGGCCAGTCGGCGCGCGGACGGATGCCACGGCCCACCAGCCGCAGCAGCGTGCCGCCGAGCAGCGCGGCCAGCAGCGGCGCGAGGCCGCCCAACTCCGGGGCCAGCGACGGGAAGCAGGCCAGCAGGGTGCCGGCCGAGGCGAGCAGCCACAGCCCGCCCAGCGGTCCGAAGGGCGCGGTGGCCGCCCGCAGGGAGGCCCGTTCGTCCGCGTCCCGGCCCAGGAACGGCAGCAGCATGACCAGGCCGAGGCCGGCGCCGCCGGTCACCAGATAGCCCGCCGTGAAGCAGCTCAGCAGGAGGACGGCGAGCTGCTCCATGGGGCTGGTCCTCCGGAGCGCGGGTGGCGGCGGGCTGTTCGGTCACCCGACAACAGTGGCCTCCGGAGGTGTTTCCGCACGTCAGCCGCCAGCTGACACTCTCGATACGCCAGCGGGCGCACGGCGGGGGCGCGACGTACTCCCCCGGTTGCGGTCCCCCTGGGAACGTCTCGGGGGAAGCCCCGACGCCGTCCCCCAAGGGCCCTGGGGCCCAGGGCCCCAGGGCGGACGGTCAGCTCATCCAGCCGGGGGTGATCATGCCCGTCTCATAGGCGAGGATCACCAGCTGGGCGCGGTCCCTGACCGCCAGTTTGGTCATGATCCGGCTGACATGGGTCTTGGCGGTGGCCGGGCTGAGCACCAGCCGGCGGGCGATCTCGTCGTTGGTGAGCCCGGCCCCGACCAGGCCCATGACCTCGCGTTCCCGTTCGGTGAGCGCGTTCAACCGGGGGCTGGGGTCCGGCTGTTTGACGCGGCCGGCGAACTCGGCGATCAGCCGGCGGGTGATCGTCGGCGCGATCAGCGCGTCGCCGCGCGCGCAGACCCGGATGGCGTGCAGCAGTTCCATCGGCTCGGTGTCCTTCACCAGGAACCCGGAGGCGCCGGCGCGCAGCGCGCCGTAGACGTAGTCGTCGACGTCGAAGGTGGTCAGGATGACGACGCGGACCCCGGCGAGCCGTTCGTCCCCGACGATCCTCTCGGTGGCCGCGAGGCCGTCCGTCCCGGGCATCCTGATGTCCATCAACACGATGTCGGGGCGCAGCTCTTCGGCGAGGGCGACGGCCTCGGCGCCGTTGCCGGCCTCGCCCACCACCTCGATGTCCTCCTCGTCCGCGAGGATGGACCGGAACCCCGCTCGCACCAGCATCTGGTCGTCGGCGAGGAGCACTCTCACCCGTCTGACGTCGGGGTCTCCTGGGCGCGTCGTGGTCATGGCAACCAGGGTAGGCGGGCGGCTGTGCGGGAGCCGGCCCCGGTACCCCGCCCGACGTCAGCCCTCGGCCGTCGCGCTCGTGATCCGCAGATACTGCCCGGCCGGGTCGAAGACGCGAAAGTCCGTCAGCCCCCAGGGCCGCGTCCGCAGCGGGTCGGCGAGCGGCCAGCCGCTGGCGACCACCCGTTCGTGTTCGGCCCTGATGTCGTCGACGCGCAGCACGATCTCACTCCCGTTGGGGGGTCGACGCGGCGCCGGGTCCGCCTCGTCGTGCTGACAGCAGGCGACGCGTACCTCGTCCCGGCGGACGACGACATGCTCCGGGGATACGGGCCCCTCGGGCGTCCGGAACCCCAGGACGCGGACGTAGAAGTCCACCAATGTGGGGACGTCCTTGTGGAAGACCTCATACGAAATGCGCATCACCGCACTCCCTTTCTCTTTCTCCGTCACGGAGTTCTCCGTTACGGGAGTTCTCCGTCACGGGAGTTCTCCGTCACGGAAGCGCCGTTCAGGAGGTACGGGCCGCGTCCAGCCGGTCGAGTTGGGCGGCGCCAAGCGTCTCCAGCAGGTCGGCCTCGCCGTCGACCCCGGACTCCTGGGCGTGCACGGCGCGCAGCAGCACGGTGCCCGTCCGCATCTCCAGGACGACCGACCGTTCCGCGTCGTCCTCGACATGGATATAGCTGCTCTGGTCGCCCAGCGAAACGCCCTCGATCTCCGTGCCGGTGGTCACCAGCAGATGGCCGGTGGCGCTGGCGAAGGCCGCCTCGGCCGCCGACTGGTCGGCGAACGAACAGAGTTCGACGATCACCGACGCGTCGCCCGGGCCCTCGTAGCTCACCCGGCCGGACTGCAGGATGTCGACCGGCGGCGCCGGATCGACGGGATCGGCGCAGGTGGCGCCGCCGTGGGTGGCTCCCTCGACGGTGCGCTCATAGCCCGGCGGAAGATCCTCCGACGGCACCAGCGCACCCAACAACTGCTCGGCCTGGTCCAGCACCGCGTCCTCGTCGACCGTCCCCTCCTCCAGTTCGAGGGGGGCCTCCTCCTCGGCGCCCGGCGGGTCCTCGACCGCGCCCATACCGTCGGCTGGGGTCACGCCATCACCGCTGTCGCTGCCGCAGCCGCTGAGTAACACAGCGCCCAGCGCGACGGTCAGCACCCATGGTCGTGCTCCGCGCATCCCCAACTCACCTTCCCCGTCTGTCACTTCTCGTACTTTCGACACTAACCCCGCAAGGGGCGCGCGCGGCAGACCCAGAGCCGGACCCGGGCGCCCGGATGTGCGCCGCACACCCATGCGATGATGGCCGCGCGGTCGCAGCGGGTTCGCGCTCCCGCCCGGATTCTCGACCTGTTCGACCCGATGAAAACCACGACGGGATGACCATCGATGCCTCTGCCCGCGCCCGATATCGCCCGCCTCTTCACCCTGGGAAGTGTTTTCCACGGTTCACGCGGCGAAACCAGTACCGTCAACGCGTTGCCCGAGGCCCCGTTGACGTTGCCCTCCGGGCGTGTGGCCGCCTGCGATCCGCTGATCGGGATCGAGGACGGCGTCGAGCCCTTTGTCGACGAGGTGCCGCCGGGCACCTATCCGGTGGTGCTGTCGATCGTCGAGGTGACGGAGCCCGACGCGCCGGAGTTCGCCCATGACCGGGCCGCCGCCGCCTGGTTGCGGATCAGCGACGAGCCGGCCGTCCGCTGGTCGTTGGCGCTGGTCGCCGGCCAGGACACGGCGGGGCTCTCGGACGAGGAGTGGATCGGCTACGGCGTGGACACCGGCACCGGCTGCTTCGTCGACGCCATGGCGGCGCCCCAACTCACCAACCTCCTGGGCGAGGACGGCGACGATCTGATCGACGCCATCTACGGCCGCGACGTACCCCCGCCGCCGCTGCCCAGCGCCGTGGTGGACCCGAGGTCCGGCTACGGCCTGGTCGGCTTCCCCACCGGCTGGGGCGACGGCGCCTACCCCACCTGGGTCGGCCACGACGCGACGGGCCGCGTCACCGGCTTCGTCACCAGCTTCTTCGTAGCCGACGACCCCGCCGCCGACGACCCAGCCGCCGACGCCCCCGCGACGGACGCCCCAGCGACGGACGCCGGGGATCAGGAGTAGCCGTCCCCCCTTCGCGTTCAGGCCGTGGGGAGGGGGAGGGGGAGGTGGGCGGTGACGCGGAAGCCCGGGGGGTCGGGGCGGTTGTGGGCGGTGAGGTCGCCGCCGAGGGCGCGGGCGCGGGTGGTCATGCCGAGGATGCCGCTGCCCTGCGCGCCGGGTTCGGCGCCGCCGCCGTTGTCCTCGACGCGGAGCCGCAGTTCACGCTCGGTGTAGTCGACCCGGACGACGGCCTCGCTGGCCCGCGCGTGCCGGGTGATGTTGGTGATGGACTCCTGGATGATCCGGTAGGCGGCGAGGGAGATGCCCGGTGGGAGCACCTGCGCCTCCCCCGTGGTCTCGACCCGGATGTCGAGGCCGCTGCCGCCCGCGCGGTGCACCAGCTCGCCGAGCCGTTCCAGACCGGCCGCCGGTTCGACCGGCGCCGCCTCGTCCACCTGGCGCAACACGCCCAGTGTGGCGCGGAGTTCGCGGAGCGCGTCCTTGCTGGTGTCGCGCACCAGCTCCAGGGCGCCGACCAACTCAGCCGTCTCGCCCGGGCGTTTGGCGCTGCGGTGCAGCGCGGCGGTGCTGCTGACGTTTATCAGCGAGATGTTGTGGCCCAGCACATCGTGCAACTCCCTTGCCAGCCGCAGCCGTTCCTCCGTCGCGGACTGTTGGGCCCGGAGGTCGCGCTCGCGTTCGGCGGCCAGCACGCGCTGCTCCGCCTCGTGCTGGTGCGCGTGCCGGACCCGTACCGCGTGGCCGAGGGCGATCAGGCTGAGGAACCAGCCGCCGAAGAGCACGATCGCCATGTTGTCCACATGGCGTTCGTCGGTGGTCAACATCTCGGCCCAGGTGATCACCAGGAGGGTGAAGACCGCCAGTGCGACGGCGGCGGTCAGCTGGCCGCTGCGCGCGACCGTGTAGAGCGCGAGCACATAGACGGCCAGCGGCGCCGGCCCGTCCACCGGGGTGACCGGGTAGTAGAGGACGGCCACCACCATCGCCAGCACCCCGACCGCGACCGGCCAGCGGTGCCGCAGCCCGAGCGCGGCGCCCGCGATCAGCACCAGCGCCCAGCCGATCGCCGCCCGCAGCGGACTCCCGGCCGCGGCGGCCCCGAAGAGCAGCACACCGTCCACCAGGACGGCCAGACCCGGCAGCAGGGACAGGCGGTCCCAGTGGAACGCCGAGGCCAAACGGGCAAGCATGGCAGTCAGAGTACGTAGGCTGTGCCCAAACGGCACCATCGAGGAGGAAGACCCCATGACCGGCCCGGCACCGGAGAGCAACGAGCCCGCCCACGACCCCGAGGTGCTCCAGCTCGCGGCGAAGGTGTTCGACCTGGCCAGGGACGGGGACACGGACACCGTCGCCGCGTATGTGGACGCGGGTGTCCCGCCGAACCTCAGCAACGACAAGGGCGACACGCTGCTGATGCTGGCGGCGTACCACGGCCATGTGGCGACCGTCGAGGCGCTGCTGTCGCGCGGCGCGGACCCGGCCCGCAGCAATGACAAGGGGCAGACGCCCATCGCCGGCGCGGTCTTCAAGAACGAGTCGGCGGTGGTCCGCGTTCTGCTGGCCGCGGGCGCCGACCCGGCGGCCGGCCAGCCGTCGGCGGTGGACACGGCGCGGATGTTCGGCCGAACGGAGCTGCTTTCGCTCTTCGGCGCCGACTGATTTCCGGCCCGGTGTCCGCCCGCGTCCTGTCCTTCGGCGCGGGGTGACCTGCCGTCCTGGCCTCAGTCGAGACGGTAGACGCGGCGGGCGTTGTCGGCGGCCAGCAGGGCGGCGATCCGTGGCCATTCGGCGCGCGGCGCCGCCAGTTGGGTCAGGGCCTCGGCCAGCGCCTGACGGAACTGCCGCGCGCCGACCAGATACAGCTCCGGCAGGCCGTAGGCGTCCGTGGAGAACAGCACCTTCCCGAACGGGGCCAGCTCCAACGTCTCGGCGAGGACCGCGCCGGCGCGGGTGCCGACATGGCTCAGCGTCAGGCCGAGGTCCACATGGACCTGCGGGTGGACGGCCGCCAGATGGGCGGCCCGCCGGTGGAACGGGTAGCAGTGCAGCAGCACCAGCGGCCCGCCGGTGGGGCCGACGGCCCGCACGAAGTCGGTGAGGAGCGCCGGATCGGCGCGGTGCAGCCGTAGGTCGGCGTCGCCGAAGCCGGTGTGCAGCTGGAGCGGGAGGCCGGTCTCGACGGCCGACCAGAGAAGATGCCGTGCCAGCACCGGGTTGCGCAGTCGGCCGCCGGCCGGACGGGTGAGCAGCCAGTGCTCGGCGGCGGTCCACAGCTCGGCCCTGCTGGGCGGTTCGGGCGCCAGCTGCAGCCCGTGCCGGTAGGCGGCGACGGACTTGAACGCGACCGAGGTGGCTCGCGCCGCACCGATGGCCTTGGCCAGGCCGGCGAGGAACGCGTCGGTGTCCTGCCCGGCCCGGTCGGCCGCCGCCTCGGCCAGGCACTCCAACCGCGTCACCACCCGGGCCGTGCCGCCGACCCCGGCCGCCATCTCCCCCACCCCCACCCAGGCACCGGCCGCATCGTTCGAACCGCGAGGCGGCGTCGCGGCGGTAGACGGGCGACCCCCGTGGGCGGCCCAGCGGCCGTCGGGGTGACGGTCGACGTACCCCGGCCCGTCGTCAGCCCAACTACCGTTGCCGGTACGCCGCTTGTCGGTCCAACCACCCCCGCCGTTCGACGGCCCCCCGGCGTCGGAGGACGCCGCGCCGCCGGCGGGCAGGCCGGTGTCGACCAGGAAGGTGCCGATGCCCGCCGCCGCAAGGAGGCGGTGGTGGGCCTCGGGGGCGCCGAGGGCCGTGCGGGCCCGGAGGTAGTCGTCGGGGGTGGCGTAGGCCGGGAGGCCAAGCGCGGGGGCGCACCAGCGGCGTACCGCGAGGCCGAGCTGGCTGTCGAAGTAGCTGGTGCCGGCCGCCGGCGGGTGCGGGGACTCGGCGAGCCAGCGTTCGAACTCGGCGACGGTCGTGGGGACTTCGCGCAGCACCCGGTGGCAGTGCTGGTCAACGAGCGGGGGCAGCGGCGGCAGTTCGTCAGGGGTCATCGTTCGGCCGCCGGTCAGTAGCGGTCGCGGGTGGCGGTGATCAGGTCGTCGGGCCCGGTTGCCTCGTACAGTTCCGCCTCCGCGCGGCGGACGGCGAGGATCGCGCCGAGCAGTTCGGGGCCGAGGGCGGCGCCGAGCACCGATGACGCCGCCAGTCGGTCGATCGCGGCGGGCAGCGTTTCGGGTAGCCGCTGCTGGTTCAACTGCTGTGCCGGGTCGCCGATGACGGGCAGCGGCAGCGTCAACTCCTCGCGCAGGCCCGCGATTCCGGCGGCCAGTACGGCGCCGACCAGGAGATAGGGGTTGGCGGCGCCGTCGAAGGACTTGAGTTCGGCGTTGGCGCCGCCGAGGTCGTCGGGCGAGCCCTCGACGAAGCGCAGTGCGGCCTCCCGGTTCTCCAGGCCCCAGGAGTGGTAGGCCCCGGACCAGTGGCCGGGGCGGAGCCGCAGATAGCTGGCCGGCGAGGGCGCGCCCAGCGCCATCAGCGCGGGCAGTTCGCGGAAGACGCCGGCGAGGAACGCCTGGCAGTCGGCGGTCATGCCGAACGGGCCGTCGCCGCCCCGGCAGAGGTTCTTGCCGTCGCGCCAGAGGCTGAGGTGCAGATGGCGTCCGTTGCCGAGGCCGTCGCCGCGCACCATCGGCGCGAAGGAGGCGGCGAGTCCGTGGCGGGCGGAGACGGCGCGGACGGTTTCCCGGGCGAGTACCGCGAGGTCGGCGGCGGCGAGGGGGCCGGTGGGGGTGAGGGAGACCTCGAACTGGCCGAGCGCGTACTCGGGGTGGAGTTGCAGGGGTTCGAGCCCCTGGGCGGTGAACGCTTCGAGCAACGCGCCGAGGTAGTCGGAGAGTTCGACCAGCCGGGACATTCCGTAGGCGGGTCCGGTGGCGACCCGTCCCGCCGGGTCGGCCGCCGGGGCGACCATCCACTCGGTCTCGAAGCCCATCAGCAGCTCGATGCCGAACTCCTCGGCGACAGTGGCCACTTGGCGGCGGGCGAACCGTCGTTGGCAGGCGGGGTAGGGGGCCCGGGACGATTCGAAGCGGTCGACGGGGGCCCAGGCCCAGCCGGGTTGGCCGGCGAGGACGGTCAGCCGGTCCAGGTCGGGGACCAGCCGCAGGTCTCCGTCGGGGCCGCCGATATGGGGGCTGTCCGTCATCGAGTCGTCGACCAGGTAGACGTCGAAGACCGGCGACATGCCGACGCCGTTGCGCACCGCCTGCTTGAGCCGCGCCGTGGGCACCGCCTTGACCCGGGTGATACCGGCGTTGTCCACCCAGGTCAGGGCGATGCCCCGTACGCCCGCCGAGGTGAGCCTGGCCATCGCCTGCTGAGTGTGGTCCATGCGGGCAAACCCTGCCGCGCCCACCCACATCGCCGCAAGCAGCCCATCACCCAACCGGGTGGTCGGTCCCTAGACTCGGTCGATGATCATCTGGTTGAACGGAACGTTCGGGGCGGGGAAGACGACCACCGCCCGCGCCCTGGTCGATCGGCTGCCGGAGGCTCTGCTCTTCGACACGGAGGAGGTCGGCGCGATGTTGGGGCGGGTGCTGGATCCGTCCACCGTCTCGGACTTCCAGCAGTGGCGGCCCTGGCGGCGCCTGGTGGTGGGGACCGCGCGGGAGTTGCTGGACCATCTCGGTGGGGTGCTGGTGGTGCCGCAGTCGGTGCTGGTCGAGGAGTACTGGGCCGAGTTGAGCGCGGGATTCGCTGGTGCCGGCATCCCGGTGCGCCCGTTTCTGCTGCACAGCGACCGGGCGACGTTGACGGAACGGATCACCGCCGACGAGGTGGAGGGGGCCGGCGCCCGGGCCTGGCGGCTCGCGCATCTGGACAGGTACGAAGGGGCGCTCCCCTGGTTGACGGAGGCCCTGGACGTTGTCGACACCACCGGCCGTCCGCCGTCCGGGGTGGTCGACGAGATCCTGGCCGCGTTGGGGCCCGCCGTCGGCGAGACGCCCGAGGTGGGGCCGCCCCGGATGAGCGATGAGGAGCTGGCCGCCGTCACGGTGGGGGAGGTGCGGCCGCTCGACGCCCCGATCCTGCTGATGGAGCCCAACCCGTGGTGGTCCACGGCCTTCGCGGCCGAGGCGGCGGCCATCGGCGCACAACTGACGGCGCTACCGCATGAGTTGGCGCATGTGGGCTCGACCTCGGTGCCGGGGCTGCCGGCGAAGCCGATCGTGGACATGCTGCTGACCGTGCCGGATCCGGGCGACGAGGACGCCTATGTGCCGGCGTTGACGGCGCTCGGCTACCGGCTGGCGATCCGCGAGCCCGACTGGTTCCAGCATCGGGTGCTGCGCAGGAAGGATCCGACACCCCGGTTCGACGGCTTCAATCTCCATGTGTTTCCGGAGGGTTGCGCCGAGGTGGAGCGGATGCTGACCTTCCGCGACCGGCTGCGCGCGCATGACGAGGAACGGGACCTCTACGCCCGGACGAAGCGCACCCTGGCCCGTCGCACCTGGGCACATACGCAGCACTATGCCGACGCCAAGTCCCAGACGGTGGAGGCGATTCTCGCCCGCGCCGGGGGCGAGGGCCGCCGGGCGGGTGGTTGACCGTTTGATGCAACGCAGCTATCGGACAGAGCCGTTCGCTGGACCGTTCGCCGTTCGCCCCGCAGGATCGTGGGGCGGGCGGCGAAGGAGCCCGGGTCTTCTCGATGGTGGTCGGGCACCGAGGCGAAAGTCGGAGGACGGATGCACTCTGCTGTGACGGCCGGGCCGCATTCGGCTCGCGCCGGCCTGATCGTTCCGACGTTGCCGCGCCTGGGCTGAGGGGGCGCCGTGTCGGCCCCGATGTCGGCCCCCATGTCGGCGCCCGACTGGGCCCCCTGGTCGGGGGACGCCGTGCTGTTCGACCTGAACGGAACGCTCGTCCAGTCCATGGCGGTGATCGAACACCACTCCCGCCGCTGGGCGCGCCGGCAGGGTCTGGACGAGGAGTCCGTCCTGACGGCCTGGCACGGCCGGCGGGACGGCGATCTGATCGCCGAGTACGTCCCGGCCGAGCGGGTGGCGCGCGAACTGGCCTGGATCCGCGAGCTGTCGTGCCGCGATGTGACGGGCATCGAGGTGACGGCCGGCGGCCTCGATGTGCTCGACGGGTTGGCCGGCCACCGTTGGGGGATCGTCACCAACGGCGAACGGGCGGTGGCGCTCGGCCGGATGGCCGCCGCGGGGATCCCTGAGCCGCCGGCGCTGGTGACGGCGGAGGACGTGGGCCGGGGGAAGCCGTCGCCCGAGGGGTATCTGCGGGCCGCCGCGCTGTTGGACGTGGATCCGGCGCGCTGCCTGGTCTTCGAGGACACCGACCTCGGCATCGCGGCGGCGCGGGCGGCCGGGATGACGAGTTGCCTCGTCGGCGAGCTGCCGGCGGCCGATCACGTCGGGCGGTCGATCGCCAGCTTCGAGGAGTTGGAGGTCCTGCCGCCGAACGCGCCCGGCGCCGCGATGCGGATGGCCTTCGGCGGCTGATCGGCTCCGCACGTTTGCAGGCTGTTCCAAACGCGAACAGCCGTGGCGGGTGGCTCGGTTACCATTGCGTCTCACTCTCCGGCTGCGTCGACTCGCCGGCTCAGCAAGCGGAAGGGCGTCATGGACACCGAGGGCCATCCGATCCCGGAATTACCCGAACTGGACAGGATCAGCTCTCTCGCCTATCGATTCGCCCTCGAACACGGCTATTTCACGCGACAGTCCCTCGTCGCGAAGCTGGATCTGACGGAGAGCCAGGCGGAGCACTCCGTCCACACCCTGCGCGCGCTGCGTCTGGTGCGGCCGGTCGACGATGTGAGCGACCAGCTGGTTCCGGTGAGCCCCGAGGCCGCGGCCGCCCAGCTGGTCACGCCGATCGAATCGGAGATCCAGCAGCTCAGAAGGCTGGCCGACCGGTTGCGCTCGGACTTCGCCGCGTTGATGCCGCTCTATTTCGAGCAGCGCAGGCGGCGGCGGTCGGAGGAGGCCGTCGATGTCCTGGAGGACGCGGAGACGGTGGGCTCGGTGCTGGCCTATCTCGCCGCCGAGTGCCGGCAGGAGGTGCTTACCGTGCAGCCGGGCGGCGGCCGACCGGCCGAGGTCCTTTCGGAGGCGTCGTCCCGGGACCTGGCGCTGCTCGAACGCGGCGTCCGACTGCGGATCCTCTACCAGCACACCGTGCGATTCCACGCGCCCACCCAGAGCTATGTGGCCGAGGTCCAACAAGCGGGTGCGCAGGTGCGAACGTTGGACGAACTCTTCAGCAGAATGCAGGTCTTCGACCGGGAGATCGCGCTGCTGCCCTCCCAACACAGCGGCACCGAAGCCGTGCTCACCCGGGAGCCGTCCATCGTTCTCACCCTGTGCAACGCGTTCGAACAACTCTGGGAACAGGCCACCCCGTTCGCCGAACAGCTCCCCGGGGCGGACGAGTTCGACGATGCCAAGCGCGCGATCCTGCAGATGCTGGTGGCCGGCGTCAAGGACGAGGTGATCGCCCGGCGGATGGGGTTCTCCGTCCGCACCTGTCGTCGGCATATCGCGGAGATCATGCAGGTACTCGACGCGGACAGCCGCTTCCAGGCCGGCTATATCCTCTCCCGGCAACAGCGGTGACGGGCCGCCCAGCCCCGGGGCTTGCCACGGCCCCCGGTAACCTCCCGTCGTGTGACCGACGCCAGCAGTGCCGACGAGAGCCCGTTCCGACTTGAGACGATCGGCGGCGTGCCGGTCGCCGTCTGTCCGGCCGAGGGGCCGGCCATCGCGGCCGAGGCGGATGTGATGGACATCGTCGGCAACGCGACCTACCAGGGCGCGCGCTGGGCGGTGATCCCCGCCGAACGGTTCGCCGACGCGTTCTTCCAACTCCGCACCCGCCTGGCCGGCGATATCGTGCAGAAGTTTGTGAACTACCGCCTGGGGCTGGCCATCATCGGCGACATCTCCCACCACACCGCCGCCAGTTCGTCCCTACGCGACTTCGTCCACGAATGCGACACCGGCCACCAGACCTGGTTCCTCCCCGACCTCCCCACCTTCCACCAACGCCTCAAAACCACCCGAGCCGGCTGAGCCCTCGACTCGACCAGCGGATCGGCTGCGCCGGAGGTACGGTTTGAGAGTCAAACCGGGCGGAAATCGTCCGGACACCGGATGAAACTGTACCCAGCCCTGGGGTGGCCATGCTTCTGAGGTTCCGTGTCACCAACCACAAGTCCATCCGTGACACCGCCGAACTCGTGCTCACCAAGTCGGGTTTCGAAGGCGTGCGCCCCCGGAGCGGCAGCTGGGCCTCGGTGACCAACCGCGTCGTGGGCGTCTTCGGCCCCAACGCGTCGGGGAAGACCACGCTCCTCGACGCCATGCACTTCGCCGTGACAGCCATCAGCGACTCCGCCAAGTGGAGCGATCGGGATCTCTTCCCACATGCCCCGTTTCTTCTCGACGACGAATCCGGCGCCGAAACATCGGCCTACGAATTCGACTTCACAATCGAGCAGACGCGCCACGTATACGGCTTCGAAAGCAGCGCGGCAGGAATCGCCTCCGAATGGCTTTACTCATTCCCTGCGGGTCGACGACGCGCGCTCTTCGAGCGGAACGGTCCCGGGCCCGACCAGATGACCTTCAGCAGAAGTCTCAAGGGTGAGAACATGCGCATCGCCCGGCTGATGGGTGCGCATAACCTCTATCTCTCCACGGCCAGGATGGCCAACCACGACTACCTCGGTGAAGTGCATCGCCATCTGACCAGAAATGTGCACTACGCTGCTTTCTCCGAGTACTACCAACAGAGCCGTATCAGATCGGTCAAGAGGTGGATAGAGAACGCGGAGGCGCTTCAGCAGGCCCAGGCCCTGCTGCGCTTCGCCGATCTGGGTATCGATCGCCTCTCCTTGGAGGAAGTCGACGTCGACGAGCAGACCCAGTCGATCTTGCGCAGAGCGACGAAGATCACGCTCGGCGAAAACAATGACAAAGAACGCGAAGAAAAGCTCTTGTCCACGCTTCTGGAGGAACAGCGGAAGGTCATCAACTTCTGGCACCGAGGAGCTTCGCCCGAGACGCCGCACAGCCTGGAGCTGAGCGACGAAAGCAGCGGCACCGTCGCCTGGCTCTCGCTGGCGCTGCCCGCGCTGCGGGAGATCAGACATGGGGGCACACTCCTCGTGGACGAGCTGGACTCCAGCCTGCATCCGCGGCTCGCCGGCGCGCTCATCGCCATCTTCAAGTCCGAGGAGCTGAACCCACTCGGGGCCCAGCTGGTCTTCACCTCGCATGACACCTCCCTGATGGGACACCTGGCCGGTGACGGGCTGGACCGGGAGGAGATGTGGTTCGCGGAGAAGTCTCCGGAGGGAGCGACGGAGATCTTCCCCCTCACCGACTTCCCCGTCAAAAAGGACCACAATGTCGAGCGCCGATATCTGGGCGGAAGATACGGGGCCGTGCCATCCCTTGCCTGGGAAGAACTGCTGGCCTCTCTCCGGACGGAGACACCGGCTTGAGCCGTCGACAACTGCGCGGCCCGCAGAAGATCTCCAAGTCGAGGAACAGACGATCCGAGCACACCAAGATCCTCATCGTGACTGAGGGCGTGAACACAGAACCGCAGTACTTCGAACGATTCGCCACACTGATGCGGGCCAAAGCGGTCCGCGTCGTCAGCGTCAGACCTGTCGGCGTCGGCCGGGATCCATTGAGCGTGGTGCGGGAAGCCAGAAGACTGCGCGATATCGAAGTCAGAGGCGGTGACCCGTTCGACGCGGTCTGGTGCGTCGTCGACGTGGACGAGCACGCCAACCTGGAGAAAGCGTGCGTCGAAGCCGGCCGGCAGCGGAGAAATACGCGGATGCCATGGTCCGCGCGGGCAAGTGTGAGGTGGCGGTGGTGAGGCACGCGCCGCCCAATCCGCACAGTGGGGTTCCCAGGCTGATCTCGGCACTTCTTCAGGCCTACGGCCGCTGAGTCGGAGGGGACCCCCGGGGTGGTGGTCCCCTCCGGGGTGGGGGGTCAGCGCTTGGTGAGGGTCTTGCCGGCTTCGCGGGCCGCGGTGAGGGCCGTGTCGTGCTGTTCCTTGGCGAGGTCGCGCAGGCTTTCCATACCGGGGGTGGTCGCGGCGAGGGTCAGTTCCCGCTTGATCACGGTCAGCTCGGCCTCCCAGATGTCCGCGAGGACCCGCTCCAGATACGGGGTCGAGTGGTCCCAGCCCGCGCGCGGGGCGCCCGGGCCGTAGCCGCCGCCGAGGGTGGTGGTCAGCACGGTCGGGGTGTCCTTGAGCAGCGGCGTGGTGGGCCCCGCGCCCGCGATGACGAGGTCAACCCAGGTCTTGAAGTGCTGCGAGACGCCGTAGTTGTAGAGCGGGACGGCCAGGATCGCGGCGTCGGCGTTCTTGACCTCCTCGGCCAGGGTCGCGCCCAGCGCCAGCGCCTCGCGCTGGGCCGGCGTGTGGTCCGCCTCGGGGGCGAAGGCCGCGGTGGTCGCGAGCGCCCAGGCGTCGGCGGGCAGCGCGTCGGTACCGAGGTGGCGTCGGGTCACCGTGGCGCCGGGGTTGGCGGCGGTCCACTCGGCCTCGGCTATGTCGGCCAGCTCGGCGCTGGTGGAGGTGCCGGGCAGGATGCTGGCGTCCAGACGGAACAGGTTCATGGTGGTGATCCTTCGGGAGAGAGCGGGAGGAAATCGGATGAGAGGAGCGTGTCCGGGCACGGCGAAGGCAGCGGAACGATGCCCTGGCAAGAGGGGCCTCGACTGCCTTCGCGGCCTGACGACAGCATAAACGGACTTTACCCCGTTTAGTATTCCGCCCTGTAGATTGGCCCTGTGACCGGCCCCGTTGTCCCCTTCGGCAAGCCGCGTGGCGAGCGCGCCGACGCGGTGCGCAACCGTGAGCACCTGCTGCGGACCGCCCGCCAGATGCTGGCGGAGCAGGGCGCCGAGAAGGTCACGATGGACGGTCTCGCCGAGCGCGCCGGCCTCGGCAAGGGCACCGTCTTCCGCCGCTTCGGCAACCGCGCCGGCATCTTCCGGGCGCTGCTCGACGCCGACGAGCAACGGTTCCAGCAGCATGTGCTGTCGGGCCCGCCCCCGCTGGGCCCCGGCGCCGAGCCGGTGGAACGCCTGATCGCCTACGGCCGGGCGCGCATCGCGTTCCTCATCGACCACCATGCCGTCGCGCGGGCCGCGATCGACCGCAGCAAGCCGATTCCGGCCGGCGATCCCTCGATGACCCAGCTCCATATCCGGATGCTGCTGCTCCGCGCCGGCCCCATCCCGAACCACGACGGGCTCGCGATGCAGCTCACCGCCGCGCTGGAGGGTCCCCTGCTGCTGTTCCTGTCACACCCCGCGCCGGGCACGACCGTCGCCGCGCAGACGGCCGCGTCCCTCGACAACGCCTGGCGGACCCTGATCGAACGCCTGCTGCGCTGACCGCCGCCAAGCAGAGCCGAGCAGAACCCGGTGGCAACGGCTCGCCGCGCTCTGCTTGGATGCGCCCCATGCCGACCACTCCCCACACGGACACCGCGAAGCTGCTCGACCGGCTCGACCACTACTACGACGCGGTCCCCCGCTCCGCTGCGCGAGTTGAGGACTTCGGCCCGCTGCGGCTGTTCGTCCGGGAGGGCCAGGGCTGGCCCTACTACGCCCGCCCGAACCCGAGTTGGGTCGACGGAACGGTCACCGCCGACGATGTCCGCCGAGTCCGGGCGCGGCAGCGGGAGTTGGGCGTACCGGAGAGCTTCGAGTGGATCGCCGAGACCGCGCCCGCGCTGCGCGCCGCCGTCGAGGCGGCCGGGCTCACCGTGCATGAGCACCCCCTGCTGGTGCTCGACCCGGAGGCCCCGCCCGGGCCCACCCCCGACGGGACGGACGGCACGGTGGTGCGAACGGTGGCCCCGGACGATCCCGTGTTGCCGAGCGCGTTGGCCGTCCCCCACCTCGCGTTCCAGGAACCGGGCACCGGCCTCGCCGGCCTCCCCGAGTTGGACGCGGCGGCGCACGCCCGGGCCCACGACGGGTCGACGCGGCACGCGGCGGAACGTATGCGCGACGGACTGACCCGCGTCGCCGCAGCCGTGGCGGACGGCAGGGCGCTCTGCGCCGGACAGCACCAACCGGTGGGCGACATCAGCGAGATCGTCGGCGTCGGAACGTTGCCGACCGCGCGCCGTCGCGGACTGGCGCGGGCGGTGACGGCCACGCTGGTGGCCGACGCCCGGGCGCGCGGCGTCGAGACGGTCTTCCTCTCCGCCGGCGACGGCACCGTCGCCCGGGTCTATGCCGGCCTCGGCTTCCGCACCAGGGCCACCGCCCTCATCGCCGAACCAGCCGAACCAGCCGAACCAGCCGAACCAGCCGCGCCTGGCGCTTAGTTACGCGTCCGGGCCCAGGATCAGCGGGCGGTGGGACGGCTGGAGCCCGGCGGGCAGCTCGTCAGGGGTGCACCAGGCCGCTTCCAGGATTTCCGTCGGGTCAAGGGCGAGCGTGCCGCCGACCAGTCTCGCCTCGTAGGCGACCTCGGCGCGCAGCCGATAGCCGCTGTTGAGCCGGACCAGTTCGAGGACCTTCACCTCAAGCCCGGTCTCCTCCCGCACCTCCCGCACCACCGTGTCGGGGAACGATTCGCCGCGTTTGGCATAGCCCGTCGGCAGGCCCCAGTCGCGGCCCTCGGCCCAGAACCGGTGCCGCAGCAGCAGCACCCGCCCCGCGTCGTCCCGCACCACGCCCGTCACGCCGACCATGAACTTCGCGTTGAGCAGCCACGACACCCGCCACTGCGCCCACCCCCCGAGCCCGCGCCAGACCCGGGCCATCAACCTGCGCATATCTGCCTCATGCCAACCACCCTACGGAGCCACCCCGTTGCCCCGCGCCGGCGCGCGAGGGACGCACGGATGCACGGATGCACGAAATACGCACACCTCAGCGGCGGATCGCCGTCTCCCGCTCCACCCGCGACAGCTTCTCCGGGTTCCGCACATGGTAGGCGCCGGTGACCAGCCCGTTCTCCACCCGAACGGCGACCACGCCGTCGACCTCCCCGTTGACGCGGACCAGCAGCGCGGGGCCGCCGTTGATCTCCACCAGCTCGGTCGTTCTGCCGCCCTCGCGCCGCCACCAGCCGCCGGCCATCAGCCGGGCCACCTTGTCGGCGCCCACCACCGGCCGTGGTAGCGCGCGGGCGACGCCGCCGCCGTCGCTGAGGGCGACGACATCCGGCGCCAGGATGTCCAGCAGGCCCTGCAAGTCTCCCGTTTCCAGGGCGTGTTGGAAGGCCAGGAGGGCGGCCCGGGTCTCGGCGGGCGAGACGACGCCGCGCGGCCGGCGCGCGGCGACATGGGCCCGCGCCCGATAGGCGATCTGACGTATCGCGGCCGGGCTTTTCTCGACGGCGTCCGCGATCTCGTCATAGGCCAGGCCGAACACCTCGCGCAGCACGAACACCGCGCGTTCCGTCGGCCCCAGCGTCTCCAGCACCAGCAGCATCGCCATGGACACACTCTCCGCCAGCTCGACGTCCTCCGCCACATCGGGCGCGGTGAGCAGCGGTTCGGGCAGCCAGGGCCCGACATAGGACTCCCGGCGCCGGCCGAGCACCCGCAGCCGGTCCAGCGCCTGCCGGCTCACCATCCGTACCAGATAGGCGCGTTGGTCCCGCACCTTCGCGAGGTCGACGCCCACCCAGCGCAGCCAGGTCTCCTGCAGCACGTCCTCCGCGTCGGCGGCCGAGCCGAGCAGTTCGTACGCGACGGTGAACAGCAGGTTCCGCTGGGCGACGAAGATCTCCGTCGCCGACCCCGAAGGGTCCACCCCGTCCGTCGTCGCCTGTCCCTCGCCGCGCTGCCCCATGCCTGGCTCCCGCCTCTCCCGCCCCGGTCGTCGTCCCCCCTGTCCACTAGACGCCGCAGCCGACCTTTTTGTGACACCTCCCGCCGCCCTGTTACGCGGGCCGGGTGGTCGACGTCTGGTGGGCGGACATCCGGCCGTGGCGGGGATCCGTGCGGGCCGGGAGGGCACCATCACGAGGTTGGGGACTTAGAACACCATGGCAATCACCAACGCGCCGGCCCAGAAGGCCGGTTCGCGGCGCTGGGCCGCGCTGGTCTTCATCGGGCTGGCGCAACTCATGATCGTTCTCGACGGCACGGTCGTGAACATCGCGCTGCCGTCCCTCCAGCAGGATCTGGGGATCTCGGACGGCGACCGGCAGTGGATCATCACCGGCTACACGCTGGCGTTCGGCAGCCTGCTGCTGCTCGGTGGCCGGATCGCCGACTACACGGGCCGGCGGCGGGCCTTTCTGATCGGGCTCCTCGGGTTCGCCGCCGCCTCGGCGCTGGGCGGCGCGGCCGGCAACTTCGAGCTGTTGCTGGGCGCCCGCGCCCTGCAGGGCGGGTTCGCCGCGCTGCTCGGCCCTTCCGCGCTGTCGCTGTTGACGGTCACGTTCACCCAACCCCGCGAGCGCGCGAAGGCGTTCGGGATCTGGGGGGCGATCACCGCCGTGGGCGGCGCGGTCGGGCTGCTGGCCGGCGGGGCGCTGACCGAGTACCTGGACTGGCGCTGGTGCCTCTATGTCAGCGTCCCCGTCGCCCTGATCGCGGCCGTCGGCGGGTCCCTGCTGCTGGTCGAGTCGCGGAGCGAGGGCAACGGCAAGGGCCGCACCCGGTTCGACGTTCCGGGTGTGCTGCTGGTCACCAGTGGACTGGTCGCGATCGTCTATGGCACGGGGCAGGCGGAATCCGACGGTTGGGGATCGGCGAAGGTGATCGGCCTGCTGGCCGGGGGCGTGGCGCTGCTGCTCGCGTTCGCCGTCGTGGAGAGCCGGGTGCGGCACCCCATGCTGCCGCCGCGCCTGGTCGCCAACCGGACCCGGGGCGGCGCCTATCTGAGCGTCGGCCTGGCCATGTTGGGCATGTTCGGGGCGTTTCTGTTCATGACGTACTACCTGCAGGTCGTCAAGGGTTACTCGCCGATCAGGACGGGCGTGGCGTTTCTCCCGATGACGGTCGCGGTGCTGGTCTCGGCCGGCGGGCTCGCCACCCGGCTGATCCCCAGGGTCGCGCCGCGCGCGATGATCGTGCCGGGGCTGGCGCTGATCGCCGCCGGGATGCTGTGGCTGCGCACGATGGAGACGGACACCGGCTATGTCCAGGGCGTGTTGGTCTCGGGGCTGCTGCTCGGCCTCGGTGCCGGGCTTGTCATGCCGCCGGCCTTCAACCACGCCACCCACGCCGTCGATCCGCGCGATGCGGGCATCGCCTCGGCCAGCGTCAACACGGCCCAGCAGGTTGCCAGTTCGCTGGGCACCGCGCTGCTCAACACCATCGCCACCAGCGCCACCGCGAGCCGTCTGGCGGCCCTTGGCCACGATCCCGCGCTGGCCGACGAGGCGATGCTGCACGGCTTTGTGACCGCCGGCACCTGGGCGGCGGCCATCCTCCTGACCGGCGCGCTGCTTGTCACCGCCCTGATGAACACCCCCCGCCCCCGCCCCGAGCCGTCCCCGACCGGGGGCCGATGACCGCGACGGGAACGTGGACCGGTGGACCGGTCGGCCCTCCCACCGGCGCGCACGGGACGCACGGGCGCACGCGCGTGAGCACACACGCCCTCGGACACCTGCCCGAGGCGCCCGCGATGGCGACGAGCGCCCTTGACGCCGATCACGCGTCGGCGCGAGGGGTGCGTGGCTGGACGATCGACATGGTCCCGGCGCCCTTATGGGCCTGTTCCGCGCCGGTGACTACTTCGAGCCCGGGTTGACCGCGTAGCCGGAGTGGCCGGCCCGAAGGGACGCGCCGCCGCCCGCGCCAGGCCCGGCCGTTGGCGCCTCCGCCGGCGGTCAGTCGGGGTAGACGGTCAACTCCCGGTGGGTTGCCCAGGATTCGGCCGCGACGGCCATGGCGTCGAGCCAGGGCTCGTCCGGGCGGCGCAGGGCTCGGTGGCGGTTCATGCGGGCGGTGGCGACGACGAAGGCGTCGATCGCCTTCGGGTCGGCGGCCATCCAGGCCGGGCAGCCGGCGACCCAGGATTCGGCCTCGGCGGGTGTGTGCAGGCCGCCGATCAGCTGGAGGACCAGCATCGCCGGATCGATAAAGGCCGCTCCGCACCCTGGCCAGGACCAGTCGACCACCCAGTTCCGGTCGGCCCCGATCAGCAGGTTGCCGGGGTTGATATCCACATGCAGGAACGTGTCCCCCCGGAACAGCTCCGGCGCCCCCCGGTCCGCCCACCAGTCCCAACGGGTCTCCGGCCACTCCCTGGCGACCTCCGGCAGCTCCAACTCCCCGATGCGGTTCACCAGTTCAACCAGCACCGGCACATCCGGTGAGCCCCGCCCGAAGTCCGTGTCCCGTGCCTCGATCCTTTCGAACCCGAGAACGATCCAGTCGGCGTCCTCCGCCGACCACAGCAGTTCGGGGGCCAGGCCCCGAACAAACGGGTTGATCGCCTTCTCCCGGAGCAGCTGATCCCGCCGCCCGTTGTTCTTGTTGCGCATCGCCTTGACAAAGAAATCGCCGCTCCGGGCTTCGACAGTGGCGAGGAAATCTGTGCCGTATCCATGCTCCGGCGCCATAAACCGCTCGACGTGCCCCGCACGCGACGCGATCAACTTCCGAAGCTCGGGCCCGGGATCCAGCGCTTTCAGGACCCTACCTCCGGGGGTTGCAGTGGTTCGACGTGTATCCGGGTTCACATTCGCCGTCATCGGGTTGACAGGCAGGGGGCAATTCCCTCTTCGGGGTACAGGGAGTCCTCGCGGGGAAACACGGGGTCTGGTCTGGGTAGCACTTCTTGGGGGCACATTTCAGTTCGGGTTTGAGGTTCTTGCTCTGGACAGCCTGGCGGATGGCCTCGGTGGCCCGCGCCATGGTGGGGCCGCTGAGAATGGTACTCAGATCCCCACTCCGTACGTTGCCCACCTGCATCCAGGTGGAGAACACGCAGGGCGTGACCTCCCCGTTCGGGCCGATGGCGGCCGCGTCGGTGCCGCAGCGGCCGCAGAGGTTCGTGAGGTCCGGCGGCTGCCCGTGCTCCGCGCCCCTCCCGAACGGCCGAACGTCGTCGAGGCCGATTCTCGTCACGCCCAGCGATTCGAGATCGGCCCGGGCTTCGGCCACACGCTGATCATCGCGACCGACGATGATTCCCGCCCGGATCGGGATACCAAGTTCCACGGCTCTGGCGATGTTGGCCCGAGTTCGGCGATGGCTCGGCCGACCGGTCAGCGCATTGTGCTCGCCGGCCTGATCCGAGTAGTAGGACGTGGCAAGCGAAACGCCGGTGCGTCGAAAACGCGCCCAGTTCGCGTCCGAGACGTGAACGAGGTTGCTGAACACCTCGGTCTCCATCCCCAGGGCCACCGCGCGATCCAGCAGTTCCGCAAAGTGCGGATGCATCGTTGGCTCGCCACCGATGAGCTGAACGCTGCGGATACCGGCGGTCGCCGCTTGGTCAAGGAGATCGAGCCATGCCTCGCGGCTCATCCTTCCGTGACCGCCTTCAGGGCCGGAAGCGTTGTAGCAGTGGTCGCATGCGAGCTGGCACTTCCGCGTCAGGTCGAGCCAGAGGAATTCGACCTCTGCGGCGTCGATGGGTAAGGGGCGAGTCGTTGGGGTCATCATGTGCCTCCATCTCGTGGGGACTTGGCGCCGAGGTTGACTGTGGGCCGCGTCCGGTGTGGTGGGTCGGGAAGCCTCCAGGTGTATTTCGCACAGCCTGGCTGGGGGTGAGCAACGGGGCCTCGGCGTTCAGTTACTGAACATGAGGCATAGCAGGGGCGGTTAAACCTCCGGCCGGTGGGGAAAACTGTCGTGGGGTCGTGGAAAGTTCGGCTTGGTGACGGAAAGTGAGTGGGGGCGCGCGCATCAGGGTGGGTGGGCGGGAGGGGAGAGCGAGCGGCGCGGGTGGATGGGTGGGGTGGGGGGTGGTGACGGAGGGTGGTCGGGTGTGGGCTTGCGGGGGGTGGGGACATGGGGGGCAAAAGGTGCCGGGCGGGCGCGCGGGCGCGGGCGGCGGCGCGGGTGAACGGGGCTGACGCGCCCCCCAGTTGGTCACGCTCCGTGTGTCCGAAAAACGACGGTGGCCCCCGCCCAGAAAGGGACGGGGGCCGGGAAACAGGAACGGGGAACGGGAACGGCGAACGGGTCAGGGGATAAAGACGCTGGCGCCGTAGACCTCCTGGATGTTGCCGCGCCCGACGACATTGGTGAGGCCGCCGGAACAGTCGGGCCCCGAGTGGATGCGGGCGGTGGTGTCGGTGCCGTTGGCGACGGTGAAGTAGTCGGCCTCACCGCTGACCGCGATGCAGCCCGAAGGGTTCACGTGGTCAACGCCGTTGACGGTCAGCACGCCCTGCGCCGCCTGAGCGGACGTCGTTCCGGCGACGGCGAGCAGGGCCGCTGCGGCCAGGGTGCCCAAGGTGGTGACGGTGGTGCGCATGGTGTCGGCTGCCTCTCTCGAAGCGGAGGCGGAGGGTCCGCCTCCGTCGCCACCACCAACGACCGGCGCCGCCCGAGGCAACGGCCGACGGGGGTCAGAGGCCGGCGAGGAAGCCGCTCCAGGCCGATGAAGTGGCGGTGAACGAGGGGCCGTTGGGGCGCTTCGAATCGCGGACCGCGATGCCGGCCGCGCCGGGGAGGCGAGCCGCCTCGACGCAGTTGCCGCCCTGATCGTTGCTGTGACTGGACTTGAACCACTTGAGCTCGGGATGCGATCTCATGGCAACAACGGTAGCCGGCGGGCGCAATGGTGCCCCAACCATCCGCCGGCGGCGGGCAGTTGGGGCACCGGTTGGTTCTGTCAGGCCAGGCCGTCGGACTTCACGGCGGACAGGAAGCCCGTCCAGGCCGAGGAGTCAAAGGCGAAGGCCGGGCCCGTGGGGACCTTCGAGTCGCGAACGGCCATCCCGCCGCCCGACAGCCGCGCCCCCTGGACGCAGTCCCCGCCCTGGTTGTTGCTGTAGCTGGAGGTGAACCAGTCAAGCTCGGTGGAGGCGATGATCGCTCGCGTGTTCATCGGTCTTAGAACTCCTTGATTGCTTTCTTGATCAGGCCCAGGGACTCCTGGTGCCCGGGGGCGAGGGCCTGGAGGTCGCGGAAGGTGTCCTCGTAGCGCTGAACGTAGCGCTCCTTACGACTGACCCAACTGTCGGCCAGACTCTCCAGGTAGACGATCGAGGGGGCGACGGTGGGCTCGTCAAACTGGAAGATCACGAACTTGCCGTTCATCCCGGGGTGGACCCCCAGAGCGAACGGCACCACCTGGACCCGGACATGGGCTCGCCCCTCCGCCGTCTTCACGATGTGGGCCAGCTGCTCCCGCATCAGCTCGGCGCTGCCCACCCTACGTCGGAGCACCGACTCGTTGATGATCACGGTGTACCGCAGTGGGTTGGGCTTCCGCAGCAGGTTTTCCTGCCGGGTCATCCGGATCGCCACATGGCGTTCGACGTCGTCGGGGGTCATCTCCCGATGCGCCTCCTGGTAGATCGCCCGGATATAGGCCTCGGTCTGAAGCAGCCCGGGGACAAACTCCGACTCGTAGTTCAGCAGGCCCGAGGCCGAGGATTCCAGACCCAGAAAGGCCCGGAACACCGGGGTGATCAGGGGGTGATACTCCGGGTTCTGCCACCAGTCCTTCTTTTCCTTGGTCACCCGGGCGAACTCCACCAGCTCCTTCTTCGCTTCCTTGCCGGCCCCGTAGATCTCGCAGAGCGCGATCACGTCTGCGGGCTCCACCACCGTGTTCTCCGCGCCCTCAAGGCGGGTCAGCTTGGAAGGGCTCCAGATCAGCCGGGCGCAGACCCGGTTGGCCTTCAGCTCGGACGCGATGCGCAACCTCCGCAGCTCGTTGGCCAGTTGGATGCGGCACAGCGCCGGGGTCGCCGACTCGATGTCCGTCCTCATCCGTCAGTCCTCTCTCACTTCAGTCTTGCGCCGCACGTTCTGCGATCACAAGCAATTTTCTGAGCGTTCGTCAATTCTTTTGCGCCGGCATGGAATTACCTGCCGTAATCGCCGAAACACTCAATGGATTTTGAGGCCACAATTACAGGATTTCCGTGGCTCCGCTACCACCCTGCCTGTCATTCTGAAGCTGTGCGCTCACTCTCTGTTTCGAAACGGTGAGCGACGTCGTTCGAGCCCCTGCTCGCGACCACCTGGGGAGGCATCAATGACCTTGACGGGAAGGCTCGTTGCTAACGAGAACGCGCGTAACTGGCTGTTAACGGCGCGCGCCCAGGGGATCGGTGCATGGAGGGGGCGCGTGACCGAAGTTATGCGCGGTTGGCATCTTCCCGAGCCCGCCCTGGAGTTGGGACAGCTGGGCGTGACCGAGCTGCTGACCAATGTCACGCGGCACGTTCCCGACCAGGAGTGCCGGCTGCTGCTGGCGCGGTTGCGCGGCGGGCTGACCATCGTCCAGGTCCTGGACCGTTCATCCACCTTCCCTCTCGTCCTCACCACCCCGCCCGATCCGGAGGCGGTGACGGGGCGCGGGCTCTGGCTACTCGGCCAACTGGTCGACGACTTCGGCTGCTTCCGACATGTCTGGGACGACGGAACGGTCGGCAAGTCGGTGTGGTTCGCGCTCCGTTGTGAGAAGGATGCCACGTGCTGAATACCTGGATGCTGTGTCACTGGGCATGGTTGACGCTGCTCGGTGCACCGGCGCTGGTCTTTCTGGTTTACCAGGGCTTGGCCTCGACGCTGCTCCGGCTGGCCGACCAGATCAGGCGGACCGAGGAGGGGTACGTCGAGCCGGCGCCGTCCCCCGTTGCCCCGGGCCCGGCACGCTCGGCCGATCCACGGGCCGATCCACTGGACGCGCACGCCGAGCTGCGGGCCCGCGTCAAGCGGCTCAACGCGACCAGCGTGACCAACTACCGCATCAAAAGCGGCGAACTGCCATGACCATCACGGCAATTCGCCCACCATCCGACGAATCATCCACCCATCCGCCGCGCATACCGCCGCGAAACGAGGGAACAGCGTTGACCCACCACAGGACCCATGCCTACGGGCACCGTTACCCGTACCCGATCGTCCGCGGCGCCGACTGGGTGGTGAGCGAGGAGCGCGGGCCCGGCGTGCCACAGGTGATCTACGGCGCCGAATGCCTGAGCTGCGACGCCCGTTCGCCGCTGGTCGACGACGACGCGCAGCCGGTGACCGTGTGGGTGATAGAGCACACCAGGGACACCGCGGACCATGGCCGGTTCCTGATCCGCAGCGAGAAGCACTGGCGCGTGGACTGCCCCACCGAACCCCCCGCCGGACCCCCCGCCGGACCTTCCGCCGCCCCCGAGCCTCCGCGCAGGCCGGTGGCCGACTTCGTCGACCGCGCGTTCGGGCCGACGTTCGTCGGCCTGATGTGCCTGCTCACGGCGGCCACCGGCCTCCTGATGGCCCACGCCTGAACCCCCCGATAAGAAAGAGGACTTACCGCAACCATGCATACGACGATCCGCCGCTCTCCCGTTCCCATCCGGTTCCATGTCCTGGCCACCACCGCGACCCACCATGTGCTGATGGTGCGCGGCTCGGGCGACGACGCGAGCTGGGTGCTGCCCAACGGCGAGGTGGAGCCCGGGCGTTGCCCGATCCTCGCGGCGCGGGAGAAGATGATCAGGGCGACCGGCTATGACCGTTCGGTCTGCGAGATGCTGGCCGTCAGCCTGGACACGGACGAGGCCGGCGAACTCAACGCGATCACCTACGTCCTCGACGGCGGCGAGCTGCCGCGCGTGCCGGCGGACTCCAAGCAGCTGCCGCCCAAGGTGAGTTGGCTGCCGCTGCGCGAGCTGAACGAGCCGCCCTCCATCGTCCAGTACGCCATCATCGCGGGCAACCGCCGCCGCCGGATCCCCGTCCTGATCAACGGCGACCGCCCGGACTCGGCGTTCCTGTAACGGCGACGGGGGCGGCGCGGCGTCGCTGCGCGCCATAGGCCAGGCCGGCGGCCAGGGTGAACCCCCCGGAGGCCGCCAGGCCCGGCGCGATCCACGCCGGCACGATCATCGCCAGCTCGGCCCCGTCGCCGGTATGACAGACGATGCGCGGCGGAACGTAGCTCGTCGAGTACCCGTTCACGTCCAGCGGTTGCTCGGTGCCGGCGGCCTCCTGGCAGCCCTGGTACAGATCGGCGTCCTCCAGGAACAGCATGTGCAGGGCTCCCCAGAAGTAGATGGCCACGGCCGCATAGCCGCTCAGCAGCGCGGCCCCACCGAGCCAGACCGCGACGGGCCCTGGCCGCCGGTTCCGGCGGGTGGCGATCCGGGAGGCGAGAAAGACCAGGCCGCTGAACAGCACCAGCAGGCAGACCGCCACAATAAAGAGCACGGCGATCCCGCCCGGCCCACCCGAACCATGCTCCACAAGGTCATCGCTCACCGGGCCATCCTCCCGCGAACCTTCCGGAGAATCCCATGCGCCGACTCGCCGTCTTTCTCGCCTCGTCCGACGGACACGACCCGGCGCACGCCGAACTCACCGCCGCCGTGGGCGCGGAGCTGGCGCGGCGCGGCATAGGGATCGTCTACGGCGGGGGCCGCCGGGGGCTGATGGGCGTGCTGGCGGACAGCGCGCTGGCGGCCGGCGGCGAGGTCATCGGCGTCATGCCGGGCGACATGGTCGAACGGGAGTGGGCCCACCGCGAGGTCACGGAGCTGGTCATCTGCGATTCGATGCACGAGCGGAAGGCGCTGATGGCGGAGCGCGCCGACGCGTTTGTCGCGCTGCCGGGCGGGCTCGGCACGCTGGAGGAGATCTTCGAGGTCTGGTCGTGGCGCCAACTCGGCTTTCACGCCAAGCCCGTCGGGTTTCTCGACGCGGGCGGCTTCTGGACGCCGCTGCTCGGCGCCCTGCGCGGCCTCGTCGACGCGGGCTTCCTCGCCGCCCCCACCCTGGACGACCTCGCCGTCGCCCCGGACCTGCCTTCCCTGCTGACCACCCTGGAGCACCAACTGCACACCGTCCCCCGCCCGGCCCGGGGCCGGTAGCCCTGACCATGCACGGTAACCAGGCCGACGGGGTCCACCGTGCGCCATTTCGGGGCCTGGTCCACCGCCGCGTAGTGGATGCGCAGCCGGTTTTCCGGCGAACACCGCGCGCCTGATCTCGGCGGCCGTGGCGTCCGGCACCTCGTCGACGGCCTCCCGGCGGGAGAGCAGATCCGTCTCCGGATCGACGAGGAGCCGTCGGGCCGCGCCGGCGGCCGTGGTCCGATAGCCGGCGGGCAGCGCATCGACCACCTTCCGCATCGCCGATGCCAGTGCCGTGCCCAGGCCGAACACCTGGGCGCCGCGCCGCGATCCGGCGACCAGCAGGGCCAGCGCCTCGTCATGGCTCAACCCGGTCAGCTCGGTGTGGAAGCCGGGCAGCAGGGCGAACCCGCCATGCCGGCCGCGTTCGGCGTAGACGGGGACGCCGGCCGCTCGTGCCGTAACGGGGTCAGCGCCTCGTTCCCGCGGTGAACTCGTCGACCAGGGCGACGAACTCGTTCTCCTTCTCGAAGAACGCCACATGGCCGGCGTCGATCTCGGCATAGTCGCTGTGCGCGATGGCCTCGTGCAGGGCGCGGCTGTGCTCGACGGGGACGGTGATGTCCTGGGCACAGCCGATGACCAGTGTCCGGGCCCGGACGTGGGGCAGCAGGTCGCGGATGTCGACGTGGGCATCGAGTTCGACATGGCGCAGGGTGCCCGGCGTGGGCGGCATATTGGGGATGAGGAGTTCCACCTGCTCGCGGCCGATGGCGTTGAGGAAGCCCCGGCTGAAGCCGGTCATCGTCACGGCGCGACCGAAGGCGGCCGGGTCCGAGACGCTGAGCTGCCGCCAGAGGGCGAACAGGTTCCGCAGGTATTCGTCGCCCTCGGTGTGGGCCCAGCCGGCGACCAGGATCAGCCGCCGCACCAGCTCGGGACGGAGCGCGGCGACCGCGACGGAGACCGGGGCACCCATCGAGAACCCCAACAGGTCGACGGGGCCGACGCCGGCGTCCTCGATCACGGCGGCGACCTGGGCGGCCAGGCCCTCGACGGTCAGCGGGCCGCCGGCGTCGGTGGTGCGTTCGGTGCCGGAGAGGTCGGGGGTGATCACGGTGTGCGCGGCGGCGAACCGGGGGGCGAGCCCGGCCCAGTTCACCTCCGATCCCCCCGATCCGGTGCCATGCACCAGCACCAGGGCGGGGCCCGATCCACCGCGGTCGTAGTGCAGCCGCGCATCGGCGACGTCCAGTGTGTGGGTGGCGACTGTATGGGTGGCAACGTTCATGACGGGTTCGCTCCTCGGTGCTCCGCGGGTGTCTGCTCCTGCTGGTGGACCACTCTGTTCGCGGGCCGCGTCTCGCGGGAGAGCCTTGTCGAGCCAGGGATCGGCGGTCCCTGGCTACGGTCTCGGCGGTCGGGCACGATGGTGGGCATGCCGATCGATCGCCGCGCCCTCGCCGACTTCCTCCGCCGCTCACGGGAACGGGTGCGGCCGGCGGACGTCGGCCTGGTGGCCGGGCCGAGACGGCGCACGCCCGGGCTGCGGCGCGAGGAGGTCGCCCAACTCGCCGGCATGTCGGCCGACTACTACATCCGGCTTGAGCAGGCGCGTGGGCCACGGCCGTCGCCGCAGCTGCTGGGCGCGCTGGCGCGGGCGCTACGGCTCGGCGACGACGCGCGGGACCATCTGCACCTCCTCGCCGGGCACCGGCCGCCGGCGGGACGGGCCGCCGGGGACCAGGTCGGCCCGACGCTGCTGCATCTGCTGGACCAGCTCTCGGGCAGCACACCGGCCCAGGTGCTCAATGACCTGGGCGATGTTCTGGCCCAGAACGCATTGGCGCGGGCGCTGTTGGGCGGGGTGTGCACCGTTTCGGAGCATGGCCGCAATGTGGTGTGGCGCTGGTTCACCGAGCCGGCGCAGCGGGACCCGTACCCGGCGGAGGAGCACGCGCGGCTCAGCCGGACGCATGTCGCGGACCTCAGGGCCGCCGTCGGCCGCCGGGGCGGCGACCCGGTCGCCGGCCGGCTGGTGGACCGACTGCTGGGCGCCAGCGCGGAGTTCGCCTCGCTGTGGGAGCAGCACGAGGTCGCGGTGCGGCGGCAGAGCCGGATGCGGGTGCTCCACCCGGTGGTCGGCGCGCTGGACCTGGACTGCCAGGTGCTGCTCGCCCCGGAGGGCGACCAACGCGTCGTGCTGTACACGCCCCCACCCGGCTCGGACACGGCCGACCGCCTCGCGCTGCTCCGCGTCGTGGGCGACCAACAGTTCACCCCGACGGCCGAGGGCGCGCGTTAACGCAGCACCGTACAGGCCGCCGCGCTGAAGAGAAGGGCGCCGATGATGGTGCCGCAGCCGAGGTAGAGAAGCAGGCGTGCGAGGAGCATGGGCTGTCAACTGTCCGCTGGAGATGAGCTGTTGGGCACGAACACAACCCCTCCCGCCGGAGCCCGGTGACGCCGGCGAATGTGGCGATGATGTGCGGATGACGCGGTCCTCGTGAGACCCCAGCGACCATACCGACGCCACCCCCTCCCCCGCAGCCTTTCCCCACCCACCCGCCCCGGGCCCGGTCGGCCCGGGGTGGGTGGGTGGGTGAGCCGGCGGGAGGCTTGGTGGGGTGGGGGCCTCCCGCCGGGTTGGGCTTACGCTGGTGGTGGGCTAGCAGGAGACGGTGAGTTGGCGGCGTTTGGAGACGTAGTGGTCGTCGCCGGCGACCGCCGGCAGCCGGGGGGTGCTGACGCGCCGGTCGGTCAGGGGATGGGCCGGACGTATCCGGAGGGTCGCGCGGAGTCGTGCTCGTGCCGAACTGATCCCTGAACAAGAACAAGCTGCCAAGGCGAAGGCTCCTTTCTGCCTGCCCTCATTGGTACTACGTGGCACTGACAATCCAGCCGGACGGAAGTGAGAGGCGGCGTCGCGCACTTGAGGCGCATACTTGGGCGAATCGATCTTGGAGGGGCGATGAGTCTGAGCAACGCGTATCTGGACGCCGCCGAGGTGGCGGCCGAACTGCTGGCGGCGCCCGAGGTGGCCGCCGGCTGGGCGGCGCCCAGCGCGCTGCCGGAGATGACCGTCCAGGCCCTGGCCGGGCATCTGGCCCACCAGGTGTTCAGCGTGGCCCGCGTCATGGGGACGACGGCACCGGCCGGAAGCCGACCGGTCCCCGTGCTGGAGCACTACGCCCGCGCCGCCTGGATCGACGCGCCCGTCGACAGCGAGGTGAACGTCGGCATCAGGGACAACGGCGCGAACGTCGCCGCCGAAGGACCGGCCGAGCTGGTCGCGCGGCTGCGCGCGGCGCTCGACGAGCAGCGCGCGGCGCTCCCCTCGCTGGACGGCGAGGCGCCCGTCGAGCTGCCCTGGACGGGCTGGGCGCTGCGGCTCGACGACTTCCTGCTGACCCGGATGATGGAACTGGCCGTGCACGGCGACGATTTGGCGGTCAGCGTGGACGTCCCGACGCCGAACCTGCCGCCCGCCGCGTTCGATCCGGTGGCCGCCCTGCTGGCCGGCCTGGCCGCCCGCCGGCACGGCCAACCCGCGCTGCTGCGCGCCCTCACCCGCGCGGAACGGGCGCCGTCGGCGATCAACGCGTTCTGACGAGCGGCGCTACGTTACCGGGCCTGATCGGCCTGATCGGTGGCGGCGACGATCATCTTGCCGACGTTCTCGCCGCGCAGCATGCCGAGGAAGGCGTTGACGATCTGGTCGAAGCCGGTGACCACGGTGGCGTCCAGGCCCAGCCGGCCCGACTGGATATGGGGCACGGCGAAGTCGTACAGCTCCTGCTGGACATGCTGGTAGTCGCGGACCAGGAAGCCCTCCAACCGGATCGACCTGCCGACCAGGTCGAAGAGGTTGCGCGGCGCGGGCGGCGGCTCGGGCGAGTTGTACTGGCCGATCGCGCCGACCCAGGCGATCCGGGCGTGGTCGCGGGACACGTCGATGGCCGCCTCCAGATGCTCACCGCCGACATTGTCCACGGTGCGGTCGACGCCGTCCGGCGCGGCGGCGCGCAGCGCGTCGACGATCGGGCCTTCGTGGTAGTCGAACGCGATGTCATAGCCGACGTGTTCGGTGAGATGGGCGACCTTGGCCGCCGAGCCGGCGCTGCCGATCAGCCGCCCCGCGCCCAGCAGCCGGCCGAGCCTGGCGGTCGCCGTGCCGACGCCGCCGGCCGCAGCCGTGACGAACACGTCCTGGCCGTGCTGGAGTTGGGCGATCCTGGTCAGGGCGACATAGGCGGACAGGCCGGTGCCGCCGAGGATGCCGAGATGGGCGGAGAGCGGCACCCCGGCATAGCTCGGCAGCAGCCGCACCTCGTCCGGGCGCACCACGGCATGGGTGCGCCAGCCGTGCCGGTGCAGCAGCAGGGCGCCTTCGGGCAGCTCGGGGGCGCGCGATTCGATCACGCGCCCGATGGTGCGCCCCTCCAGGGGCGCGTTGAGCGCGAAGGCGCCGTCCATCATCTCCCGGTGGTACGGGTCGACGGACCAGTACACGTTCTCCACCAGCGCCGTTCCCTGCTCCGGCGTGGGCAGCCGGCCCTCGACAAAGCGGAAGTGGTCGGCGGTGGGGAACCCGTCGGGGCGCGCCACCTGGTGGACGGCGACGGCAGTGGTGGGCGTGGCGGGCGTGGTGCTGGGGGGCTGGTTCATGGTCGGGACGGTAGGCGGGGAACAGGTCGGGTCATCAGACCGTTGGGCTCATGGAACGGCGCGCGGCCATGAATCGCGCTCATAGCACGAGGTGAGAGGGCGAGGAGGGGCGCGGCCATGGCGTTGACGACCGAGCGGGATCTGAGCCCGGGCGAGCTGCGGGTGCTGGTCGCCGTGGAGCGGGAACGCGGATTCTCCGCCGCCGCCCGGGAGTTGGGCCTCACCCAGTCCGCCGTCTCGCATGCGATGCGCGGTATCGAACGAAAGCTCGGCGTGGTGCTCTTCGAGCGCGGGCGCGCGGGCGCACGCCCCACCCCGGCCGGGGAGCGCGCGGTGGGCCACGCGCGCCGGGTGCTGCAACTGCTCGATGTGCTGGCGCGGGAGGCGCGCGAGGCCGAGACGGGCGTCGTCGCCGGCCCGCTGCGGATCGCCGCGTTCCGCAGCGCCGCGCTGCATCTGCTGCCGCCCGCGCTGCGGCTGCTCACCACCCGGCACGACGGGATCCAGCCACGGGTGCGGGTGGTGCGCGATCTCGGTGCCGGCACCCCGGGGGAGGTCGCGGCCGGCCGCGCCGACCTCGCCATCGCCACCATCGGGGACCGTTCCCCCGTTCCCGACGGCATGGTCGGCGGCACCCTGTTGCGGGAGCCCTATGCGATGGTCTCCCCCGCCGGCCATCCCGCCCCGCGAGCATTGCCGCTGGTGGACTGGGCGGAGAACTGCTCCTCGTACACCAGGGAATGGTGGGACGCCCAGGACTGGCTCCCCGCCCCGACCGTCGAAACCGAGGACGAGGGCGGGGTGTTGACCCTGGTCGGAAACGGCGACGGGATGGCCATCATGCCGGTGTTCTCGCTGCGCGAGCTGGGCGAACCGGGCGGGCGGGCGGCCAACATCGAGGTCACCGACCTCGGCCCGAACCGCCCCAGCCGGGCCATCGGCTATGTGACGACCCCCGAACTCGCCGCGTCCCAGGCCGTCCGCGCCCTGATCCGCGCGCTGCGCGACACGGCGGGGCGCCTTGTCGAGTGATGGGCCCCTCCTGCCCGAGGGCGGGCAAGGAGGGAGCCCTATCGGGTGATGGCGTCGCAGAAGAAGGTGCGGTTGGAGATGCAGGTCGAGCCGCATCTGTCGGCGGCATGCCGGACATCGTCCACGGCGAACACGACCCCCGTCGCGGCGGCCCGGCCGGCGGCGGGACCGGCGTCGCGCGGCGCGAACCCGTTGAACACGTTGAACCCGTTGAACGGGCTGGTGTGCGGGGGCGTGGGCACGGTGGTGAACTGCGGGACTGGCATGGGGACTTCCTCCCAGTGGGCTGGTCGACGGCTGCTTCGACGCTGATCGACCGGAAGTAGACCATGTGGCGCGCCGGCGCGGGCGCGCCTCCCCGGCCCATCCACCCGTAGGAGGGACGCTGCGCTCGTGGAAGCGAACGGCAAGCCCACCGCGCGCCCGCGGCTGACCCCCGTCTCAGCTGGCGGGACCGGCGGGCTTCCCGTTCCCCGGCGGCCCGTCGCCCGCCGGCGGCCCCTCGTTCCCGCCGTTGCCGCCGTTGTAGATGACGTTGCCCTGGACGTAGTTCTCGACCTGGTACACCGGGCCGGGGCCGGGGAGTTGGGCGGTGGCGGCGGCGATCTCCTGTACCAGCCAGTCGATGTAGTTGGGGTCCGGACTCCACACGAAGTATCTGCGGTTGGTCCAGGTGATCAACTGCAGGGAGAACATGTCGGGTTGGGGGCGCGCCTCGCTGAACCGCCACCAGCCGAACAGGACCAGCGGCACTCCGATCAGCAGCCCCGCCGGGCCCACTGCGCTCGCCCCCATCATGCCGGTCATGACGGCGGCCAGCAGATAGACGGCCAGCTCCACCGGCCCCTTGTTGCGCTGTCCGGGCGTCCAGCGCTTGGCCACCGATGCGATGGTGTGCACCGGGAACATCTCGTTGCCGATCCAGAACATCCCGTTCGCGATGCGGACTTCCATCTGTACCGGTGTCGGATACCGTGCCACAGCTACCCCCCGTGTGTCGGCGAACGCGCTACGTCCATCCTAGAAGCGGTTTCTGGTCTGGCACCTCTGTCATTCGGCCGGGGGATGGAGGCGGTGCAGGAAGGTGAGGAGACCGGCGTCGCCCTGGGCCCAACTGGCGTCCCTGGCAGGGGGTTTGCGGAGTAGGAGCAGGGTGGCGACGCGGCGGGCGCGGGCCTGCCAGGGGGTGGGGTCGTCGGCGGCCTCGGCGAGATCGAGAAGGAACTCGCCCAGTCCGGCCAGTCCGCAGCACTGGCCGACGGCGGCCATCCGGGGCGCCAGCCCGAACGCGGCCTCGCCGGCCGCCAGGGCAAGCTCGGTGGACTCGGGCCGGTCCAACGCACGGCCGGCGTGCAGCAGCGCGCGGCCCATCCCGGCAAGGCCCTGGCACCAGGAGCCGGCCAGTGGACGGACCAGCGGGCCGCGCGTATCGGCGATCGACTGCCCTGTCGCGGCGGCGAGTTGATCCCACCAGGCGTCGAGCGTCCGGTCCAGTCGGGGATCGGCGCCGAGGATGGCGCGGGCGGCGAGCGCGAAGTCGACCAGGCCGGCGGTGCCATGGGCGAAGCCATGCGCGACGCCGGCGCCGGTGCCGGGCGCGGCGTCGGGCGGCTCGGCGTGGCCATGGTCGCCGGCGAGCAGCCGGCGGAGGCAGACGTCCGCCACGTCCAGATGGCGCCGGTCGCCGGTGAGGGCGGCGAGCCGCAGATGGCCGACACCGATGCCGGCGAGGCCATGGGTGTGGTCGGCGACCACCTCGGCGCCGGACGGCAACGCGGCCGGGTCCGGGGACGCCAACCGCCTTACGGCGTCCGTGAGTTCGTCCCCCACTTCGATGGTCGTGGCGAGGGCGACGGCGATGCCGGTGCCGCCGGCCGCCAGGCCGGGCGGGGGCTGCCCGGCGGGCCCGGGGCGGGCGGCGCGGCGGGCCAGGCACAGGGCTCTTCGACGGTCGACCGGGTCCCGTTGCCGGCTCAGCGCCAGCGCCACACCGGCCGTTCCCCGATAGACGCCGGGTACCTCGGGCTCCCCATCGGGGTCGGCGGGACGGTCCGCGAAACGGCGGAGGCCGTCGCGGAGTTGGGCGGCGAACACGTCAAGGTTCGGTTCCGGCACGGTCGTTGTCGGTGGTCGGCTGATGCGCTCGGTGCGCAACTCCGTTGCGGCGGCCGCCCGTTCGTCCGGGCGGTCCGACAGCAGCCGGGGCAGCAGCGCCAGGGCGCCCGTCGCCGAGCCGTCCGTCAACGCCGGGTGAACGGTGGCCAGGCAGGCCAACGTCGCCTCCGTGTCCGGGCGTTGGCCGTCGGCCATGACCGATGGTTGGAGGCCGGTCGTGGCATGGAAGAGGGTCGCGCCCAGGGCGTGGTAGTCGTCCTCCACCCGGGCCGGCGGGTTCCGCCACTGGTCCCCCGGCGCGTACCCCGGCGTGTGGCCGGCGCACTGCACGCCGGCGTGCGCCGCGATATCGAAGTCGATCAGCCGCAGCCGCCCGTCCGTCCCGACCAGCACGTTCTTCGGCGCCAGATCGCGGACGACCACGCCCGCCGCATGCACCTGGTCGAGCAGGGCGAGCAGCGCGCGGGCAAGCCAGATGAGCGTCCGCCCGTCGGCGCGCGCCACCAGCGGCGCCCGCAGATCGGCCGGATCGACGAACAGGCCCTCGTCTGCCACCACTTCGCCGAGGGTCCGGCCGCCAAGGTCCCCGATGACCAGGAACTCGTCCTCTCCGTGCCGAAAGTGGTCGATGACGCTGGGCACATCCGTTGATCCGTCCAGGAGTTGGAGCACCCGGCGCTCGTTCCGTAGCCGGCCGCGCACGTCATACCCCTCGGGCCGCTCACCGACCCAGGCGAACGCCTCCTTGACGACGACGAGTTGGCCGGTCGCCGTGTCGACGGCGCGGTAGACGTCGCCTCGGGCGGCGCGTCGGATGCCGGACGTCGGACGGTAACGGCCGCCGAGCAACGGCTCGTTGACGGGCGTGGCCGTCGGTTGGGCGAACGGGTCGTTCGCCCAGGGCGGCGGGTCGAACTCCGGCCCTGCGATGCCCCGGTGCCGCTGGCCGTCGGGCCCGACCATGACCAACTCGGGCTGCCCGTCGGCGTCGAACAGGTAGCGGGCGCGGAACGGGCCATAGCGGTAGTGCAGCGGGGCGTCGCCGCGCACCCGCCGATCGCTGCGGATCGTCGGCCCGGTCAGGCCGGTCAACGCGTCGGCGAGGGCGTCGGCGAGCGCGCGGAGGGCGGCCGGCTCCTGCGGCGGGTAGACGGTCAGCGCCTTGCCGACGGCGCCGGGGTTGTTGTTCGCGGTGGAGTTCAACTCGGCCAGACTCCCCTCGTCCGGCACGGACTTGAAGTCGCAGTCAGTGCGGAGCAGGGTCGGCAGGGCGCGTTCCAGCGTCGCGCGGAGGGTGCTGGGGCGGGCGGCGATATGCAGCTTCCAGCCGTGCTCGGGGGCGGGGTCGGCCGCCGTTGCCGGTGGTGGTGGGGTGGGGCGGGTGACATAGAGCCAGCGGCTGAGCCGCACCCGACGCCCAGCCGCCCGCGCGGACCGGCGCACCAGCTCCGCGACGGAACCCGGGGGTGCGGAGGGCGGGGCGGTGGAAGACATCGAGGGTCACTTCCTGAACGCTGGCCGGTGGGACGTTTCCCTGGCAGTAGACCCGAGAGCACACCGAACGGCGCCCGTCCGCATGGGAGTTCACCCGCACCGGTAGCGGCACGGCTGAACGGGCGCCGCGTTCCCGGAATATCTGATAAGCGCGGGTGCATGGAGGATCTGGCACAACTGAGCCACGGTGACAGCGACGACGCGGCCATACTGGTGCGACGAGTCCTGGCGGAGGTCGGCGCGTCCTACCGGGTGCTGGGCGAGGCCGCCTTGACCGACGCGCTGGTGCGGCGGATGCCCGGCCTGGCGCCTGTGCACGGCTTCCTGTGGATGGAGACCACGTCCCGTCGCGGCGCCGCGACCGAGGGTGTGCGGTGGCTGGACGCGAGCGAGGAGAAGGCGGCGACATCGCTGTTCGACCGGTTCTTCCCCGACTCCTATGCGCAGCCGGGACGCGCGGGCGTGCGCCGCTGGGCCGGCGTCGTCGACGAGACGGAACCGCTGGCCGTCGCGGCGACGCCTGGTCGGCGGCCGGGTGCGGGTTCATGGACGGAGTCACCACCCACCCCTCGGCACGCGGCCGGGGCCTCGCCCACGCCGTGTCCGGCTTCGGGCGCCTTGCCCCTCTGTCTCCGGGGCGCGATATGCGGGTCTTGGAGACACGTTCACACGTCGCGGCGTCGTACGAGGACCACCGCGAGGACGACCGCGAGCAGCGGCCAGAGGACGTACACGGCCCAGGAGCCGGGGACGGTGGCGTCGTAGCCGAGCGAGTGAGGATCCGGTTCCCAGGTCTGCACCAGGCGCCGCCATGCCGAGGCCGGCATCGCGTGGTTCACGGCGGCGGACCAGCGCGTGCTCTGCGAGAAGATCGGCGGCAGCATCACCAGGACGAAGGCCGTGGTGACCATGGTGGCGGCGCTGTGCCTGATCAGGACTCCGAAGCCGAGGCCGACCAGGGCACAGACCGGGGCCAGGAGGGCCGACGCGATCAGCGCGCGAAGCACTCCGGGATGGCTGAGCGGGACCCCGGCCCGCTCTTCGCTCAGGATGGCTTGGGACACCAGGAAGGAACCGGCGGAGACGACCGTGCCGAGCGCGGTCCAGAGCGCTGCGGTGACGACCGCCTTGGCCGCCGTCACCGCCCCGCGGCCGGGGACGGCCACGGTGGTGGTGGCGATCAGGCCGCTGCTGTACTCGCTCACGACGGTGAGGGCGCCGATGCTCCCCGCGACAAGCATCAGCGTCATGTAGCCGGCAGGGGGGAACGCGGCGAACACGTGGAATCCCTCATGGGCCCGCGCGGCCGCGCTCATCCGGCGCAGGTCGTCGTTCTCCGCCAGGGCCGAGACCGCGGCGGATCCGATGACGAAGAGTGTGGTGAGTGCGAGGGTCCACGGGGTGGAGCGCAGGGACCGCATCTTGATCCACTCGGAGGCGAGCAGCTCGCGGAACCGGGCCGGCGGCTCGGCGGGGGACGCGACCGAGGCGGAGGCGGATGTGAGTGAGGTCATCGGGGCTGTCCTGCCTGGTATTCGACGCTGCCGGCGGTGAGTTCCATGAATGCCTCCTCCAGCGAGGCGGTTCGGGTGGTCAGCTCGGTCAGCAGGATCCGGTGCTCGAACGCGAGCGCCGCGATCCGCTCGGCGGGCAGCCCGGTCACGGCGAGCTTCTCGGCGCCCCGCGATCTCTCCGGGTCGACCGACGCGCCCGCGGCGGTCAGTACGGCGGCCAGCTCGGCGGCCTGCCGCGTGCCCACCACGACGCCGAGACCGGCGCCGCGGGCCGCGAAGTCCCGTATCGACTCGTCGGCGATGAGCCGGCCCCGGCCGATGACGACGAGCCGGTCGGCGGTGTTCTCCATCTCCGACATGAGGTGGCTGGAGAGGAAGACCGTGCGGCCCTCGGCCGCGAGGCGCCGGAAGAGGCGGCGCATCCAGAGCACCCCTTCCGGGTCCATCCCGTTGACGGGCTCGTCGAACATCAGCACGGGCGGGTCGCCGAGCAGGGCGGTGGCGATCCCGAGCCGCTGCTTCATGCCGAGCGAGAACCCTCCGATGCGGCGGTTCGCCGCCTCGGCCAGTCCCACTTCGGACAGCACCTCGTCCACGCGGCGCAGGGAGATCCCGTTGCTGCGGGCCAGGGCAGACAGGTGGGCCGCAGCGGTGCGTCCGCCGTGGACCCGGCCGGCGTCGAGGAGCGCGCCGACGTGCCGCAGTCCGCGGGCGTGGCTGCGGAAGGCGACCCCGCTGACGGTGGCGGAGCCGCCGGTGGGCGCGTCGAGCCCGAGGACCAGCCGCAGCGTGGTGGTCTTGCCGGCTCCGTTGGGGCCGAGGAATCCGGTGACATGGCCCGGCCGCACGGTGAAGGAGAGGTGGTCGACGGCGGTCTTGGCGCCGTAGCGCTTGGTGAGTTCGTTGACTTCGATCACAGGAGCAACGCTCCCGGGAGGACCCCCGTCGGGTCATGGGGCCGTGGGCGACCATCGCCGGGCCGGGTTCGCCCGGGGGCGTAAGCCCACGGGACGATGCCGCGAGGGGTGGCGGCTGGATAGCCTCCCGGGATGAGCGACGTACCGAGCGCCCCGCCGCCCTCGCACCTCGTGGCCTGGGCGGGGGGCGTCTTGTACTTCCTCGCGGTGGGTCTGCTCATCGGAGGTGCGCCGCAGGCTTCGGGCACGGTCCACGGCCTCGGGGCGATGCTCGCCGCGACCCTGCTCGTCGGCGTCCTGCGCCGCGCGCCGCTCCTGGCCCTGGTCCTGGCGCTGCTCGGATCCTCCGTCGTTCTGGCGGGCGCCCCCGCGGACCTCTCGGACGCGTACCGGGGCCTGTTCCTGGCGTATCTGTCGGCGAACCTCTTCTTGGGGTTCGTCGTCACCACGCTCGCCCGGCGGACTTCGGTCCTCGCCGCGTCCGGATCGTTCTTCGTCCAGTTCCTGATGATCGGCGGGTTCACGCACGGGAACGACATGATCGGCAACGTGTTGATCACCGTCCTGGCGATGGCCGCGGCCTGCACCGCCGGCCAGCTGATCCGCGAACGCCGCCAGCACACAGTGGCGTTGCGCACGCAGGAGGTGTCCGAGACCGTCGTCGCCGAACGGCTGCGGATCGCCCGGGAGCTGCACGACATGGTCGCTCACAGCATCGGCATCATCGCGATCCAGGCGGGTGCGGGGAGCCGGGTGATCCGGACCCATCCCGAGGAGGCCCGCGAGGCGCTGTGCGCCATCGAAGTGACCAGCAGGGAGGCCCTGTCGGGCCTTCGGCGCACAGTGGCGGCGCTCCGTCAGGCCGATCCGGACACGGGGGCCTCGGGGCGGGCCGCGCTCGCGCCATCACCCGGCCTTGAGGACCTCGAACGGCTGGCGGCGGCCACGGCCGACGCCGGCGTCCGGGTCGAGGTGCGCCGCAGCGGACAACAGCGCCCGCTTCCGGCCGACATCGACCTGTCGGCCTACCGTATCGTCCAGGAGGCGCTGACCAATGTGGTCCGCCACGCGGGCACCGGGGGGTGCCGGGTGACCGTCGACTACGGGGACGAGGAACTGTCGGTGGAGATCGTCGACAACGGGCACGGCGGCGGCGCCGGGGACGACGCGGCCCACGGCTTCGGCATCGTGGGCATGCGCGAGCGGGTCGCCCTGCTCCACGGCCGCTTCAGTGCCGGGCCGCGTCCCGAGGGTGGTTTCCGGGTGGCGGCGCGACTCCCGCTGCCGCAGCCCGTCGCAGTTGCGGTGGAGGCCCGATGAGCGGGGGTCCCGTACGCGTCCTCCTCGCCGACGATCAGCCGCTGGTGCGGTCCGGGCTGCGCATGCTCATGGCCCACGACCCCGACCTGGAGGTCGTCGGCGAGGCCGCCACCGGCGCGGAAGCGGTCCGGCTGGCCGGGGAGATCGACCCCGACGTCGTGGTGATGGACATCCGCATGCCGGTCATGGACGGAATCGAGGCAACGCGCCTGATCACCGCCGGACCTGCGGCCGCCCGTGTCCTCGTCCTGACCACCTTCGACGAGGACGACCACGTCTACGGCGCGCTGCGGGCCGGAGCGAGCGGCTTCGTGGTCAAGGACATGGCGCTCGACGAGATCCTCGCCGCGGTCCGCGTGGTCGCCTCCGGCGACGCGCTGATCGCGCCTGGCGTCACGCGCCGCCTGATCGCCGAGTTCGCCGGTCGCCCCGCGAGCGCGCCGGCGCGCTCCCCACGGCCGGTCGAGGGCATCACCGAGCGGGAACGAGAGGTCCTGACCCTGGTCGGGCGCGGCCGGTCGAACACCGAGATCGCAGAGGACCTGTTCATCACGGTGGCCACCGCCAAATCGCACGTGTCCCGCCTGCTCACCAAACTGGACGCCCGGGACCGGGTTCAGCTCGTGATCACCGCCTATGAGATGGGGCTCGTCACACTGCCCGGCTGAGGGCGTATGAAAGCGACACCGGTTCTCCGGTCCGCTCCTCGCACAGCCCTGCCGCCGCGGGCATCCCCCCTGGCGGACTCCGGGAACCGGGCCTCCACCTCGAAGAACTTGAGCAACAGCGCGAAGCCCGACCGGGGTCGCCCCGGACTTGTTCCGCACCTTCTTCATGTCGTCTTCTTCATGTCGTCTTCGAGCAGCGTCCAGACCTCGATCAGGTCTTCCGGCTCCCGGTCCTGCCGCACCCGTGCTCCCTCGCCCGACCAGATGGATCACCACAGCGTGGCGAGGCAGATCCGGAGCGAAAGACCAGAAGACCACAGCCGTTGCCGGATGGTTACTCAGCGCTGCACGCCACCTGGCGGTAGCCATACGGGAACAGGGCCGAACCAGCCCTCCGGCAACCGGACTGCCCGAGGTGCCTGGCCGTAACAGCCGGGGCCGGTAACGGCCGGCCGATGGCCGTCCGCCCGGCGGGGCGAGGTACCGGCCGGTGACCGGGCCCTGCCCGGGCCCGGGCCCCGCCCCGGGGTGGCTGGACTCAGCGCGAGTGCGCGCACCGTGAGGGAGGACACATCGAAACGGTTTCGTTTCGTTAAGCGGGTGGCCTACCTTCGAAGGAGGCGTACGAAACGGTTTCGTACACTTAAGGGAGGTGGCCCAACTCATGACCGTCGAGGGCACGCGGCGGCGGATCACGCCCGAGCGTGAGGCTCAGCTGTACGAGGCGGTGCTCGATCTGCTGCGGGAGGTCGGCTATGACGCGTTGACCATGGACGCCGTCGCCACCCGGACCCACGCCAGCAAGGCCACGCTCTACCGACAGTGGGGCAGCAAACCCGAGTTGGTCGTCAAGGCGCTGAACGCCCAACGCCGCGTCCGTCCCGCCGAGATCAACACCGGAACCCTGCGTGGCGACCTTCGCGCCCTGGTGATGGTCGGCGACGACCAGGCCATGGCCGAGCACTCGGCCCTGATGCGCAGCCTGTTCACCGCCACCCACAACAACCCCGACCTGATGACCGCGTTCAGGGAACTGGTGATCGGTCCGACCACCGCCGAGTTCGACGCGCTGCTGGAGCGCGCGGTGGCCAGGGGCGAGGTGCCGGCGGACCGGCCGGCGCTGCGTTATATCCCGCATATGGCGATCGGCGCGTTGGCCATGGAGGAACTGGTCACGGGCGAACTGCCCACCCGGGAGTTCCTGCTCGGCTATATCGACGCCGTGATCCTCCCGGCCGTCGGCCTCTGAACCACCGGCCGCCACCCCCCGCGCGTCCACACCCCACCCTCACCCCCCAGCCCCCGCCCTCCGATCTTGATCGGGAGTTCTTCGACCGTGTCCATATTCCTCAGCAAACTGGGCCGATTCGCCTTTCGGCAACGACACATAGTCACCCTTCTCTGGCTGGCCCTGCTCGCCCTCGCCGGCGTCGGCGCGGCGACCGCGCCCGCCCCGACGAACAGTTCCTTCTCCATCCCGGGCACCGAGGCGCAGGAGGCCTTTGACCTGCTGGAGGAGCGGGTGCCGGAGGCCAACGCGGACGGTGCCAGCGCCCGGGTGGTCTTCGAGGCACCGGCCGACAGCGACGTCACCGCGCCCGAGACCCGGGCCGAGATCGAGCGGACGCTGGCCGCCCTGGGCGACAGTTCCCCCGAAGTGGCCGCGGTGACCGACCCGTTCGCCACCGGCACGGTCAGCGAGGACGGCCGGGTGGCCTTCACCTCGGTGACCTACCAGGTGCCGTCGATGGAGATGGAGGACTCCAGCCGCGACGCCCTTGAGTCGGTCATCGACGACGCGCGGGAGCGCGGCCTGACCGTGGAGGTCGGCGGCGACGCGCTGCAGACCGTGCCGGAGGTCGCGGCCACGGAGATCATCGGGGTGGCGGTCGCCGCCGTGGTGCTGGTGATCACCTTTGGTTCGCTGATCGCCGCCGGGCTGCCGCTGCTGACCGCGCTGATCGGCGTGGGCGCCGGCGTCGGCGGCATCACCGCCCTGGCCAGCACGCTCGACCTGGGCACCAACACCACGACCCTGGCCATGATGATCGGCCTCGCGGTCGGCATCGACTACGCGCTGTTCATCGTCTCCCGCTACCGGGGCGAGCTGCGCGACGGTCGCGAGAAGGAGGACGCGGCCGGGCGCGCGGTCGGCACCGCCGGCTCCGCCGTGGTCTTCGCCGGGTTGACGGTGGTGATCGCCCTGGTGGGCCTGTCCGTTGTGAATATTCCGCTGCTGACCGAGATGGGTCTGGCCGCGGCCGCCACCGTGCTGATCGCGGTGCTGATCGCGCTCACCCTGATCCCGGCCCTGCTCGGCTATGTCGGCGACCGGGTGCACCCCCGCAAGTCCCGCAAGGCGCACAACTCCCAGGAGAGCGAGCACGCGGACGCCAAGCCCGCGATGGGCGTGCGGTGGGCGAACTTCGTGCTGCGCCGGCCGGTGGCGGTGCTGTTGACGGCGGTGGTCGGTCTGGGCGCGATGGCGCTGCCGGTGACCCAGATGGAGATGGGCCTGCCCGACGACGGGACCCAGCCGACCAGCACCACCCAGCGCAAGGCATATGACACGCTGGCCGACGGTTTCGGCGTGGGATTCAACGGTCCGCTGCTGACCGTGGTGGACACCGAGGACGCCGCCGACCCGCAGGGCGCGGCGGACCGGGTGGCCGACGAGGTCGGGCAGTTGCCGGGCGTGGCGATGGTCACGCCGGCCGTGTTGAACGAGGCCGGTGACGCGGCGACGATCACCGTGATCCCGGCCTCCAAGCCGAGTTCGACCGAGACCGAGGATCTGGTGCACAGCATCAGGGAGGCCGGCGACGGCATCGCCGCCGACACCGGCGCCGAGGTGCTGGTGACCGGTTCCACGGCGATGAACATCGACGTCTCGGAGAAGTTGAACAACGCGCTGGTGCCGTATCTGGTGCTGGTGGTCGGGCTGGCGTTTCTGCTGCTGACGGTCGTGTTCCGGTCGTTGCTGGTGCCGTTGAAGGCCGCGCTCGGCTTCCTGTTGTCGGTGCTGGCGGCGCTCGGCGCCGTGGTGGCCGTCTTCCAGTGGGGTTGGCTCGGCGGACTGTTCGGAGTTGAGCAGACCAGCCCGATCATGAGCATGATGCCGCTGTTGATGGTCGGTGTGGTGTTCGGCCTGGCCATGGACTACGAGGTGTTCCTGGTGACCCGGATGCGGGAGGCCCGGTTGCACGGGGAGTCCGCGGGCCAGGCCGTGGTGACCGGCTTCCGGGACGGCGCCCGGGTGGTCACGGCGGCCGCCGTGATCATGATCGCGGTCTTCGCCGGGTTTATCGGCACCTCCGACCAGATGATCAAGATGATCGGCTTCGGCCTCGCGGTCGCCGTCCTCTTCGACGCCTTTGTGGTGCGGATGGCCATCGTGCCGGCGGTGCTGGCGCTGTTGGGCAACTCGGCCTGGTATCTGCCGCGTTGGCTGGACCGGATCCTGCCCAATGTCGACGTCGAGGGCTCGGCCGTGGCCCAGCTGCCGACCGCCGCCGAGGCCCCGGACGATAAGACCCCGGCCGACAAGGCGGACGAGGCCCCGGCCGACGAGGAACGCGAACGGGACACCGTCACGTCCCGTTCCTGAACCACACCACCGCACCACGCAACACATGACGGGGGCGCCGTCCTCGCCCGGCCCGGGCGGGGGCGGCGCCCCCGTTCCTGGGGAGCGGCCCGCTCTCAGGGCCAGAGCAGCGTCCGTTGCCAGGAGCCGTCGCCCGACTGCCGGTAGCCCAGCCGCACATGGCGCCGCGCCGAGTCACCCTGCCAGAACTCGACCCGGTGCGCGCGGAGCGTGAAGACGGTGTGGCCCGGCGGATGCGCGTCCGGGTTGTTGTCCAACTGCCGTCTGGCGCCCTCGGCGGCGGTGTCCCACGCGGTCAGCGACTCCATCGGGGTGCTCTGCCGGCCGATCAGCCCGGCCACCTGCGAAGCGGGCGAACGGGTCCGGAAATCGGCGACGGAGACCTCGGCCGTGGCCTGGGTGACGTCCCCCCTGATCCGGATCTGCCGGCCCTGCGCCGGCCAGTAGAAGGTGAGCGCCGCGGCCGGCCGCTGGGTCAGCTGCACCCCCTTGGGGCTGGCCGTGTCGGCGGCGAACACCCAACCCTCGTCGGCCAGTTCGACATCCCGCAGCGCCACAACCCGGGCGTCCGGGCGGCCGTCCGCGCCGGCCGTGGAGAGCAGCGCGGCGCCCGGGTCCAGCACGCCGGCGTCGATCGCCTCGTCGAGCCAGTCCACGAAGAGCCGGCCGGGGGACGCGGGCGCGGGGCCGGGGTCGAACGGCGGCAGTGGGCGTGCCATCAGCGGCGCCCGCGCCAACAGCTCCCTGGGCGTCGGCCGGTCCTGCTCGCGCGGGTCGCGTTCACGGGTGTCGCGTTCACGGGTGTCGCGCTCGTTCTCGTCGCTGCTCATCACCGGGCGAACGTAGCCCGCGCGCGGCGGTCACCGCACGTACCCGGGCCGGGAAGCCCGCGCGTCGGACGTCCCGTCAGGGAACCGTCGGCCGTTCCCGCCGCGTGTCCGCGGGTGTACGGGTGCAACGGGGGTGTGGGCAGGATGGAATCGACGAGACAGCGACGACGGCGGCGCCTCATGGTGGTCGGCGCGCTGCTGGCCACCGTGTCGGCGACCGCGACGGTGCTGGTGCGCCACGGCGGGAACGACGAGGGGCAGGAGGCGGCGGCGTCCGAGGTGACCCCGTGGGAGCGGTCCTGGCGGGCGAACGAGGGGTTCACCATCCAGAGCGGCCAACTCACCACACTCTGGGCCGAGTCGGGGCTTGTGGCCCTGGTCGGCGAGGACACGGTGCAGGCATTGGACCCGGCGACGGGCGAGCCGTCCTGGACGCTCGAAACGCCGGCCGAGGTCGGCGGCATCTGCGCCGCGAGCGCCACCGTCAACGCGGCCGGGCTGGCCGCCGTCGCCTATCGGGACGCCGAACACAACGGCGTCTGCGTCGAGTTGGCGATAGTCGACACGGCGGACGGTCAACTGGTGTGGCGGCAGCGGCTGGTGGACACCTCCGATATCGAACCGGCCGACGAAAGCGCCAACTTGGCCAACTCCTGGATGGATATCACCCTCGCCGACGACTGGGTCGGCGTCCGGGTGTCCCCTGAGTACACCACCCCGGTGCCCTACGCCTACCACCGTCTCGACCTCGCATCGGGCGCCCAACTCCCCACGCCCTGGCCGCCCGACGACTGCCGGGGCCACTCCTGGGCGATCTCGGTCGAACGCTCCGCCATCTCCTACAACTGCGGGGAGACCGACGACGAACAGCGCAACGAGAACAATGTGCTGACCGTCTTCGACAGCGCGACGGGCGAGGAGCTGTGGACGCGCCCCGTGCGGGAGTTGGGCGGCGTGACGGAGGAAGTACTCGCCGACGAGCCGCTGACGCTGCTGATCGGCGGCGAGGCGACCACGTTCGACTCGTCCGGCGAGGTGCGGCAACGGGTTTCGGTCCAGGGGCACTTCATCCATCCGAGACTGGTCGGCGACACGGCGCTGGAGTCGGCGTTCGGCGAGGACGGCCGCTCGGGCTTCGCCGGCCACGATCTGGAGACCGGTGAACTCCGCTGGCGCCACGACTACGCCGGCGCGCCGGACGCGGCGCTCGACCTGGGCGACGGCCGGCTGCTCGTCCTCCAGCAGCGCGGGGAGCTGACCGTGCTCGACCTGACCGAAGGCACCGAGACGTCCGTCGGTCAACTCCCGTCGGACTATGACCATATGGTGGGGTATGCGCTGACCGACACCACGCTCTATCTGGCGGTGAAGGTGCAGGCGCTGGAATCGACGGTGGCGATCGACGCCTACCCGCTTCCGTCCGCCGTGGCCCCCGACTGAGCGCCGGTGATTCGAGGGCGGGGGCGGGTGCTCACTTGACCACCTCGACCCGGCCCACACAACTCAGGCCCTGGCCCGCGTGCTTGTTGCGGGTCACATAGGTGAATCCCTGCCGGGAGGTGTTGCTCTCGTAGAACATCGGCTCGGGCACCTCGACGCCGATCTTCCCGGTGGGAGCGATCAGCAGCGCGAGGCCGAACGGGCCGAAGATCAGGCCGGCCGGAATCGTCAACACCTGGAAGAGGATGTCGCCGCCGCCGAATCCGATGATCGCAAAGGACACCGGGAGCGCCAGAAACACCAGGGCGAGGAGCACGGAACGGATGATCGGAACGCGTCGGAGCTGGTTGGTCGTGTCCAGATCCTGAACGACGAAGACCCCTTCCCGACCGCAGTGTCCGCATGCGAGGGCGAACCGCGCCTCGCCGCGCGCGGGACGGGCGACCACCACACTCGTCTGCCGCAGCTGGGTGCGTATCGTGCTGGGCCCCTGGCGACTGTTCAGTTGGTGGCTCATCAACAGCTTCAGTTGCTTCGGCGCGCTCCACAACACGGTGTCCCCCTTGTCCCCGGAATGATCTCTCCGCTCCCCTACCCCGAGATGCCCAACATCCTCACAGCGCGAGGAAGTTGTCAGGGCAGCCGCCACATCTGGAGTCTGTTGCCATCGACGCAGGGATCCATGGTCACCAGGTTGTCGCGACCGTTACTGGTCAGGCACTGCCCCGCGAAGTTCTTGATCACGACCCCGCCGGCCTCGCCCTCCGACAGCTGCCACATGCTGCTGTAGCTGGTGCCCAGCTTGGCCGTCGCCGGGATGGTGGAGCTCACACCCACCTTCGGGCCCTCCATGTTGCAGGCGCGGAGATCGCTGAACGTCGAGTCGTACACCCAGCCGTTCCCGGTGTGGCCGCCCATGACCACCCCGGTGCCCGTCGCCAGGCTGTTGGTGGCCAGCCCCATCCTGAGCCCGTCGCCGACGTTGACGATATGCCCCCAGCCGCTGCCCCCACAGCCGGACGGGGGGCCCTGCGGGTCGGGGTCGGGATCCGAGTGCGTCGGGTCCGGACTGGGCGGCGGGTCGGCCGGGGTATCGCCGCCGCCGCTGCTGCCGCTGCTGCCACTGCCGCCGCTGCCGTCGACGGGCTGCTCCGCGCCGCCGGACGCGGACCCGTCGTCGGCCCCGGGGTCCCCCTCCGCGCCGCCCTCTTCCTCACCCTCCGCGCCCTCCGCACCCTCGTCCGCGCCGTCGTCGTCCTCGCCCTCGGCCTCGCTCTCCCCGTCGGGTTCGGGACCGACCAAATCCCCCTCCCCCGCACCGGAGTTCACCTCCTCCGACGGAACGGAGGACGGCAACGCCTCCGGCTCCTCCCCACCACCCCCACCCGGCAACAGATCCAGGGTCCACACCACGATCACCCCCACCAGGAGCAACGCGGCCACCACCAGCAGCAACCCCCGCCGCGACCTGCCTACGGCAGGACCGGCGTCACCCCCCTCGGCGTGACCGCCGGCACCGGCGGCACCGGCGTCGCCGACGTCACCGACGTCACCGACGTCGCCCTTGCCCGCGCCGGCCACCGCCCCAGCGGCACCGGCACCGGCACCGGCACCGGCGGCATCCTCGGCCGTGTCCGACTCCCCGGACGGACCGTCGGCCTCGGGCGACAGCTCGGCCTCCGCGCCAGCACCGGCAGCACCGCCAGCCCCCTCGGCCCTACCGGATATCTCTGACTCTTCGGCCGCTTCGGCCGCCACGCCGGCCGCATCTTCGCCCCCGTCAGACCCCCCGTCAGCCCTCCCGTCAGACCCCCCGGCCGCTGGCGCCGCTACCGCCGCACCGCCCGATGGCTCGGCCGCCGCGCCAGCGGCACCGGCGGCACCGGCGGCACCGGCCCGGCCCCGCAGGGTCGACGCGATGCGTCTCGCGTCGGCGGCCATCGCCGCCGCGCCGGGGTGGCGTTCGTCCGGCTGCTTGGCCAGCGCCCTGGCGACAAAGGCGCGCACCAGCTCCGGGAACTCGTCCGGCAGGGTCGGCACCGGTTCCCGGATGTGCTTGAGCAGGATCTCCACCGCCGCCTCGCCCCGGAACGGCAGTTTCCCGGTGAGCAGTTGGTAGCCGACGATGCCAATGGAGTAGAGGTCCGACGCGGGCACCGCGCCGCGCCCCTCCGCCTGCTCGGGCGCCATATAGAGGGCCGTGCCGAGCACAGCGCGCGTCTCGGTGAGCTTGGTCCGCGCGGTGGCGCGGGCGACGCCGAAGTCGGTCACGGTGACCCGGCCGTCCTCGCGGAGCATCAGGTTCGACGGCTTGACGTCGCGGTGCACCACCTCCCGTTGGTGCGCGGCCGCCAGGCCGTCCAACGCGTGGGCGAGCAGTTCGAGCACCCGCTCGGCCGGCAGCGGACCGGCCTCGGCGAGCACCGCGTCCAGCGGTCGACCGTCGACCAACTCCATGACGATATAGGCGACTTCATCCTCCCCGTCACCGTCGTCATCGGCCTGCCCGCCACCCTCGCCATAGTCGTGGACATTGACGATATTGGGGTGGTTGAGCGCCGCGAGAACCCGCGCCTCCCGGCGGAAACGGGCGGCGAACGTGGCGTCGTCGAGCAGCTTGGGAAGCAGCGTCTTGATGGCGACCTGCCGGAGCAGCACACTGTCGTCGGCCCGCCAGACCTCCCCCATGGCGCCGCCGCCGATCCGCGCGACCAGCGTGTAGCGGCCCCCGAGCACCGTCCCCCGTGCCACCATCTGCCACTTCCCCGTTCTGCTCAACTCACGAGCCGCCGCACCTCTTTGGCCCCCGCCTGCCCTGCCCGACAGCCCTTCGAAGTGTGCCAGAGGCCCCCAGCCCCCAACTCCCCGCGCCACCACCGAACCGAACGGACGGGCGAGGACCTCGGCCTTCGAGCTGGAATGCGATCCGTCCGGGCAGGGGGCGCCCGGGGTCGGGGCGTTTTGGATTGGCCGTGCTGGACGACCGGGCGGAGAACGTGTCCTGTCCCAGCAGGCGGCTGTCGCCGGGCGAGAGCATGACCTGCACGGGCGAGTATGTGATCACCCGGGAGGACGTCGGTCGGGGCTCCGTCACCAACACGGCGGTGGCCAGCGGAGTGGTCAGCGGCACCGTGGTCACCTCGGCGCCCGACCGGGTGACGCTCGATCTGGGCTCCGAGGTCGGCCTCGGGCTGACGAAGACCGTGGACGACGCCGGACCCTACCGGAACGGGGACCGGGTCGACTACGAGTACACCGTCCGCAACCTCACCGACGGGCCGGTCTCCGGGCTGGCCGTGACGGACGACCTGGTCGCCGAGGTGATCTGCGAGAGCGGCACGTTGGCGGCCGGCGAGAGCACCAGCTGTGTCGGCCGTTACCGGGTCGGCGAACGCAAGGGCGACTGCGGCGAGATCACCAACACCGCGACGGCCAGCACCGACGACGGGGCGCTGCGCTCCGAGCCCGCCACCGCGACCATCACCGTCCGGGAGCCCTGCGGCCACCGGCCGAAGTGAGCGGCTGGGCCCCGCCGCCGGCGGGATGCGTACGATCGCCCGATGGCGACGACACGGGTGATCGTGCTCAACAGCGGGTCCAGCGCGGGGAAGTCGGGGGTGGCGCGCTGCCTCCAGGCGGTGCTCGCCGAGCCCTGGCTGACCCTCGGCGTCGGCCCCCTGGTCGACGCGCTGCCGGCGTCGACGCGGGCATCGGACGCGGGGATCATCGCCGAACGGGCCGTCGTCGAACGGATCGTCACCGAACGGGTCGGCTGACGGGTGCACCGTGTGCGGCGCGATGCTCCCCCCGACGGGCCCCCGGGTCACCGCCCCGCATCGCGCTCGCCCACGGTGCGACCCACGCTAGGGGCGGCGCGCCGTCGACACCCCATCAGATGATGGTTTCGTCGCCCTCGCTTCCGGCGACGGCGATGCGGCGCAGCCGCGCCAGGTCCTCGATGCGGATCGAGCGGTATCCGGTGCTGACCACGCCGGACTCGCGCAGTCCGCGCAGCGCGCGGTGCACCGACGGCTCGGCCGCCGCGGCCAGGGTGGCCAACTCCGGTTGGGTGATGGGCCAGCGCAGCTCGACGCCGCGCCCGCGCGGTTCGCCATAGGTGTCGGCGATCTGGTGGAGCACCCGGGCGAGCCGGGTGGTGACATCGCAGCCGGTCAGGTCGATGCGGTGCGCGGTGGCCGCGCGCAGCTTGCGCACCACGGCCACGTTGACGGCCCGCGCCACGGCCGGCCGGTCCCGCATCGCGGCCCGGAAGTCGGCCGCGTTGACGCGGCGGGCGACGACGGGGCCGCAGGTGGTGACGGTGGCGGAGCGTGGGCTGCCGTCCAACGCCGCCAACTCGCCCACCAGATCGCCGCCCATCCGCACCGCCAGCAGCGTCTCCCGGCCGTCGGGGGCGCGGCCCGTCGCCTTGACGATGCCGTCCAGCAGGAGCAGGACGAAGCCGGTGTTCTCCCCCTCCGCCATCAGCACCCGCGACGGCCGGTAGTCGACCCGGACGCCCAGGGCGAGGAGTTGGGCGCGGGCCGGTTCGGCCAGCTCGCCGAGCAGGGTGTTCGCCGGCCAGCGGGCCGCGCCGGGTCCGTCCGTCATGGCCGTCTCCTCTTCCCGGTGGCGGCTCGGCCGGCCGGCTCGATCCGGCTCAGCCGAGGGGGCGGGTCGACTCGCGGACGATCAGCCGGGTGGCGAGTTCGACGCGGGGGTTCTCCAGCGGTTCGCCGTCCATCAGCCGCAGCAGGGTGCGGGTGGCGAGCGTGGACATCTCCAGGATCGGCTGGCGGACGGTGGTCAACGGCGGGGAGACGCGTCGGGCGAGCGGCAGATCGTCGAAGCCGACGACGCTCAGATCGTCGGGGGCGCGCAGGCCCCGTTCCCGCATGGCCTCGAACGCGCCGAGCGCCTGGAGGTCGCTGGCGGCGAAGACGGCGGTCGGCGGCTCGGGCAGCGCGAGCAGCGCCTGGGCCTGGGCGTAGCCGGAACGTTCGTTGAACTCGCCATGGCTGAGATGGTCGGGCGGCACCGGCAGCCCGGCGCGCTGCATCGCGGTGCCGAAGCCGTCGGCCCTGGCCTGGGCGCAGTTGAGCTCGGCGGGCCCGCCGATATGGGCGATGCGGCGGTGCCCCAGCTCGATCAGATGGTTGGTGCCGGCCATCCCGCCGCTCCAGTTGGTGGCGCCAACGGTGGGGATGTCGCCGGTGGTGCCGCCGACCGGGTCGACCAGGACGAGCGGGACGCCCATCGCGCCCAGGCGTTCCCGTTGCCGGTCGGAGAGTTCGGAGACGACCAGCATCACGCCGGCTGAGCGGCGGGCGGCGAGCCGGTCCAGCCACTGGCGGGTCTCCTCGCTGCGCCCGTGCACCACGGAGAGCACCATGTCCATGCCGGCCGCGTGCAGCACCTCGTCTGCGCCGCGCACGATCTCCAACGACCAGTCGCTGTCCAGCTCGTTGAGCACCACGTCGACGAGGGCGCCGCGCTGCCGGGACGGCCGCCGGTGGTATCCGTTGCGGCGCATCACGGACTCGACGAGGGTACGGGTGTCCTGGGCCACGTCGCCGTGCCCGTTGAGGACCTTGGAGACCGTGGAGGTGGAGACGCCGGCCTCGCGGGCGATCTGGGTGATCGTGACCCGGGACGTTCGGGAGCCGCCGGCCATGGTGGGTTCCTCCTCGGTGCTTCGGACTGCAGCATATGTGGGCGCGCGGGGGGCGGGGCGCCCCGGCTCAGGGGGCGGCGCCCGGCCGGTAGCGGAACCGGGTGAAGTCGGCCGGCAGGCCCTCGCGGAGCAGATCGTGGGCGCCCAGTCCGATGAAGGCGCCGGTGAACCCCCAGGTGCTGGGCAGCCGTTCGGGCCCGGTGACGGCGTACTCGTCGGAGAGCCGGGAGACGTCGAGCGGCGGCCCCACCGGGCGGAATGCCGGCGGTTTGTCGTCGTCCGGCGCCGGCGCCCAGGAGAACGTGCCGCGCGCGCCGTCCACGTCGAGGCGGAGCCGGACGGGCCCGGGGCCGGGGAGCACGACGGGATCGGCCGGTTCGGTGTAGTCGCCGTTGTCGCAGACGCCGAGCCGCAGCACCCGGCCGTGTTCCTCGTCGCCGGTCAGCTGGAGGTAGTGCCAGAGCCTGGTGTTGTAGAAGTGGATCAGCCCGGCCATCTGCTGCGAGGTGCGCGGCGCGTAGTCGACGGTGACCTCGGCGCGGCAGGAGTGGTGCTGTTGCCGGCGGGCCACCAGCGACTGGCGGTGGGTGGACGCGGGGGACTCCTGGCCGCGCAGCCGCAGCGCGCCCGGACGTTCGGTGAGCGAGAACCAGCCGGGGTCGGGGGCGATCCGGAGGGTGGCCCACTCGGGCCGCAGCCCGGGCCCGGTGAAGTCGTCGACGAACGGGGCGTCGTGCGCGGGCCCGGTGCCGGCCTCGGCCGCCGGCACCGTGACGTACTCGTGCGGCTGCCGGCCGCCGTCGGCCAGCCGCGGCCAACCGTCGTCCGTCCAGGCCACCCGCTGGATGGCGGTCTCGCGACCCAACACGCAACGCCCGCCGGGGGTGAGCGGCCTGGCGCACAGATGCGCCAGGTACCACTCCCCCGTCGGCGTGCTCACCAGGCTGCCGTGGCCGGCCTTCTGGAGGGTGGCCTCGGTGCCGTAGGAGGTCAGCATGGCGCCGGCCGGGTCACTCTCCCAGGGGCCGGTGAGCGCCCGGGACCGAGCGACGGTGACGGCGTGTTCGTAGCCGGTGCCGCCCTCGGCGACCATCAGGTAGTACCAGCCGTCGCGCCGGTAGAGATGGGGCCCCTCGGTGCGGCCCAGCGGTCCCGTCTCCCAGAGGGTGCGCAACGGTCCCACGGTCGAACGGGCCGCGCGGTCCCACTCCTGGATGACGATCCCGCCGAACGGGTCATGGCCGGGACGGTGGTCCCAGCGCATGGCCAACAGCCAGCTGCGGCCGTCCTCGTCATGGAAGAGCGACGGGTCGAACCCGGTGCCGTGCACCTCCACCGGATCGCTCCACGGCCCGGTGGGGTGGGGCGCGGTGGCCACATAGTTGCGCACGTCCTTGAACGCGCCGCCCAGACTCCGGACGTTGGACCAGACCAGGTGGAAGCGGCCGTCGGCATGGCTGAGGCAGGGCGCCCAGACGCCGCCGGAGTCCGGGTTGCCGGCCATCGGCAGCTGACGTTCCCCGGTGAGGGCGCCACCGATCGGCGTCCAGTGCGACAGGTCGGTGGAATGGTGGAGTTGGACCCCCGGATGCCATTCGAAGGTGGAGGTCGCCAGGTAGTAGTCCCCGCCGACCCGGAGGATCGACGGATCGGGGTGGAAGCCGGGCAGTACAGGGTTGCGCAGCTTCGCCGTACGGCCGGGGCCCGGGATGCCGGTGGGCTGGGCCTCGGTGGCACCGGTGGGTGCGACGGTCATACGTTCACCTCGGGGTTGTCTACGCGGGGGTGGGGCGTCGTCCTGGCGGTCTTTCCGGCCCTGCTCGTCCTGGCGGCCCTGGTCGTCCTGGTCGTCCTGGTCGTCCTGGTGGTCATCCCTTGACCGCTCCTGACATCACGCCGGCGATCACCCGGCGGGCCAGCAGGGCGAAAAGGATCAGCAGCGGGATCACGGCCAGGACGGCGCCGGAGAGCATCAGCGCATAGTCGGTGTAGTAGCCGGCGGCCAGCTGGTTGAGCGCGGTCTGCACCGTCCCGTTGTCGGGCGGCAGCACCACCAGGGGCCAGAAGAAGTCGTTCCAGGCGGTCATGAAGACGAACAGACCCAGTACGGAAGCGGTGTTCCGAACGCCGGGAACGATCACCTTCCACCAGATCAGAAAGAGCCCGGCGCCGTCGACCCGGGCGGCCTCGACCAGTTCGTCGGGGATGCCCTCGTCGATGGCCTGCCGCATCCAGAACACCCCGAAGGCGGAGACCATCCCCGGCAGGATCACCGCCCACAGGCTGCCGTAGAGCCCGAAATCGCTCATCAGCATGTACAGCGGGACGATGCCCAGCTGGGTCGGCACCATCAGGGTGGCGATCACCACGATCAGCAGCGCGTCCCGCCCCGAGAAACGGAGCTTGGCGAAGGCGAAACCGGCCAGGCTGGAGAAGATCACATTGCTGAGCGCGACGGCGCTGGAAATGATCAGGGAGTTACGGATCGCTATCCAGAAGTCGACGGAATCGAAGACCCGGGAGATGTTGTCGAAGAGATGCCCGCCCGGCACCAGCGGCGGAGTCGTCTCGGAGAGCACCGAGTTGTCCGACGACGCCATGACGAACGTCCAGTACAGCGGGAACATCGAGGCGAGCGCGACCAGCGCGAGGGCGGCATAGGTGAGCGGCCCGGCGCGCCGCACCCCCAGCCGGGAACGGCGGCCTGCCCGGCCGGGCTTGGCGGGGTCGGGCTCCCGCACGGGGGCGAGGGTGGTGACCACGGCACTCAGCCCTTCGAGGAGATGCGGCGGGTGAGGAAGAAGTTGACGGCCGCGATCAGCGCGATCAGCAGGAAGAGCATCCAGGAGATCGCCGCCGCGTAGCCGGAGTCGAAGCTGGTGAAACCGTGCTTGTAGAGCAGCAGGGTCAGCGTCTGGAACTGCCCGTCCGAGCCGCCCTCGTAGCCGTTGATGCCGCCGAACAGCAGGGGCTCGGTGAAGAGTTGCAGCCCACCGATGGTGGAGATGATCACCGTGAAGACGATCGTCGGCCGGATCGACGGCACCGTGATGCTCCAGAACGTGCGCCACTTGGACGCGCCGTCCAACATCGCCGACTCGTACAGCTCGCGCGGCACCGCCTGCATGGCGGCGAGGTAGATCAACGCGTTGTAGCCGGTCCAGCGCCACATCACCATGACGCTGAGCGCCAGATGCGAGGTGAACGTCCCGGCCCGCCAGTCGATCGGCTCCTCGCCGGCCAACCCGACCAGGTCCAACGCCCAGTTGACGATCCCGAAGTCGCGCCCGAAGAGCTGCGCGAAGACGAGGCCGACGGCGACCACCGACACGATGTTGGGCACCAACACCGCCGACCGCCAGAAGGTGCTGACCCGCAGCCGGGTGTCCAACAGCCAGGCGATCCCCAGCGCGAGCAGCAGCTGGGGCACGGTGGAGAGAACGAAGATGCTGAGCGTGTTGAACAACGCGTTGCTGAAGTCCGGATCGGCCACCAGCTCACGGAAGTTCTCCAGCCCGACGAACTCCTGCCGCCCGTTGACCAGATGCCAGTCGTTGAGCGAGACCCAGAGGGTGTAGCCGAGCGGAAACAGCCCGAAGAACCCGAAGACGAGAAAGAACGGACTGATAAACGCGTACGGCGCGAACCCGCGCCGCGGCCGGCGCCGCGCCCCGACACGACCGGTCGAACTGGACATTGACCCACTTCCCCTTCCAGAAACAGTTCCCGCCGGCACCCCGGCCGTTCCACGCACTGCCTACGGCCGTCGGCCGCCCGGCCGGGGCCCGGGGGCCCCGGCCGGCCTGAGCCGGCGGACGAAACCCCGACCCGGTCCCGGCCCGGTTCCGCCCTGCCGGCCGGCCGGTCGCCGACCGGGCGCCAGCCCTCCAGGTGGGGCCACCTGCCAGCCAGGGCCGACGGACCGAGGGCCCGCAGGGGGCCACCGTCCGAAGGCCGAAAACCTGCCGGCCAGGGCCGACAGCTGCGACCACAGGCCAGCACCCCGGGCGGGGCACCGACCGAGGGCCCAAGGCCCGCCGGCCTGGCCAGCGGGGCCAAGGCCCAGGACCGGTTCCGACCTCCGTGGCCGACCGGAAGCCAGCTGGCCAACGCCCCAGGCGGAGCCACCACCGGCCGAAGGCCCAAGGCCCGCCGGCCAAGGGCCGACAGCCAAGACCCCGGACCAGTCCCGGACCGGTCCCGTTCTCCGGAACCAGCGGGCCAGCAACCCCCAGGGGGCCACCAGCCGAAGGCCCAAGTCCCCGGGCCGAGGGCCCGCGTGGGGCCACCGGCCGAAGACCGAAGACCCGCCGGCCAGGGGCCAGCAGCCAAGACCCCAGACCGGTCCCGCCGTCCGGAACCAGCGGGCCAGCACCCCGGATGGGGCACCGACCAAGGGCCGAAGACCCGCCGACCTGGCCAGCGGGGCCAAAGCCCAGGACCGGTTCCGACCTCCGTGGCCGACCGGAAGCCAGCTGGCCAACGCCCCAGGCGGAGCCACCACCGGCCGAAGGCCCAAGGCCCGTCAGTCCGGGGCCAGCGACCAGGACCCCGGACCCGGTTCCGACCTGCCGGCCTGGGCCGGCGGCCCAGGGTCCCGGACCGGTCCGGGACCGGCTCCGGCCTCCGGGACCGACCGGACGCCGACCGGACGCCGACCGGACGCCGACCGGACGCCAGCGAGCCAGCGCCCCAGGTGGGGGCCCCACCGGCCGAAGGCCGATGCCCGCTTCCGGGACCGACCGGACGGGGCCCGGGTGAGGCCACCGGCCGAGGGGCAAGTGCCCAGTGCCAGGATTCGGCGCCAACGGCCGCCGCCAGGCGGCGAAGGCCCGAACTCGCCCACAACCCACCACCCGCGACCAACATCCGCCCGAAGGCCAAGGCCCCGGCCCGGACTCCAACCGCCGCCACGCACCACCCCGGGCCAACACCCGACCAGCAGCCGGAACCAAACCCCGGACCCACCTGCCGGCCGGCCGACCCGAAGACCGACACACGGGCCACGACGCCAACCGCCCACCGAGCCCCATCCCCAACCCCAACCGGAACCGCCCGCAGGCCACGTACCAGGTCCGGGCGCCAACAGCCGCCACCAGGCGACCAACACCCGACCAGCAGCCGGAACCAAACTCCGGCCCGACCCCGAAACCCCGCCGGAACCGGCCGGAGGCCAAGTGCCAATGGCCGGAGGCCGAGCAGCGGGAGCAGCCCCGGCGGCCCGGTCCGGGGGTGCCTTCGTCGCCCGCCAGGGCGACGGGCGGCCCCGGGCCCCGCAAAAGCCCGGACGGCTAGTCCACCGCTGAGAGCGCCTCCTCAACCGCCTGCTCCAGCGCCTCCTCCGGCGACGCCTTGCCCTGTTCCACCCGCTGCAGCGCACTGCCGAAGACCGGCCGCACGTCGGAGTCGCGAACACCCCGGAAGTTCGGCCGCAGTTCGGCCGCCGACGCGGCGAAGATCTCGCCGACCGGCGCGTCGTTGAAGTACGGGTTGGTGAACTCGGTGACCGCCGGGTCCTCGTACAGCTCGGGGATGGACGGCAGGCTGCCGACGTCCTGGAAGATCCGCCTCTCCTGCTCGGGCGCGGTCAGCCACGCGGCCAGCTCCGCGGCCGCCTTGACGTTCTTGCCCTGTGCCGGGACGGTGAGGAAGGAACCGCCCCAGTTGCCGCCGCCGCCGGGGACGGACGCGATGTCCCACAGTCCCTCGGCCTCGGGGCCGGCCGCGTCCTCGATCAGGCCGAGGGCCCAGGAGGGGCAGGGCGCGGTGGCGAAGGAGCTCTGTTTGAAGCCGACGTTCCACTCCTGGGAGAAGCCGACCAGGCCGGCGGACATGCCGTCCTCGACGGCCTGGCCGACGGCCAGGAACGCGTCGGCGATCGCCGGGTTGGTGTCGCCGACGAACGTCTCGTCGCGTTCGAAGTAGCCGATCTCGCTCTGGTTGAGCATGGAGGAGTAGATCGTGTCGGCGCCGTCGAACCAGGCGGCGTCCGCGCCCGAGTCCAGGAAGCGCTGGCCGACGGCGAAGTAGTCGTCCCAGGTGGGCCAGAGCGCGCCGACCTCGTCGCGGTCGGCCGGCAGTCCGGCCGCCTCCAGCAGGTCCCGGCGGTAGCACATGGCCAGCGAGCCGACGTCGGTGCCGTAGCCCATGACGAAGTCGCCGTCGATGACGCCCTGTTCCCACTTTTAGGGGAGCCAGCGGTCCGCCAGCTCGGCGCCACCGTGCTCCGCGAGGTTCACGAACTCGTCCCTTGACTCGCGGAAGCGGGGCATCCAGCCCTCTTCGACGGCGACGATGTCCGCCGCTCCCGAGCCGCCGGCGAGTTGGGTGGTGAGCTGCTGGTGGTGCTGTTCGAACTGGCTCACCTGGATCTTCACCTTGATGTCCGGGTGCGCGTCCTCGTACTCCTCGACCAGCGCCTGGTAGCCGAAGTCGCTGAAGGTGGCCACGGTGAGCTGCGTTCGGCCGTCGCCCGAGCCGGAGCCGCAGGCGGCGAGCGGAAGCAGGGAGAGGGCGAGCGCCGCGGCGGTCGCGGCGGTTCTCCTGGGTCTTATGTGTTGTCGCATCAGGTGCTCCAGGCGGGAGGGGGCGCGGGGCGGCCGGGGCTGGGAAGTGCCGGACCACGGATTCGGCGTTCACCCTGCGGCAGGTTCCCGAACTTCGTCAACACTTTTCCCGGGACTTTCCCAGAAACTTTTAGGTAGCAACACCGGGAACGTCGCGGTCGGTCAGCGGCCCCATACCCGAGAGACAGCAGCTCAGCCGGCCCGCAGCGCAGCCCGCATCCCTCCCCCACACGCCGGTCGGCGCCCGGACACCCCCTCCGGGAACTACCGAAAGTTTTGCGGCAACTGTTGACGTGGCGGCCGGCTCCGGGCCCAATGTCCTGTGACCACGGGTGAGTTCACCCCGCGTGTGGTCTCCACCCCCCACACCCCGGGACCTTCACCGAGAGGAAGGAACCTCAATGCAACCCGCACCCCGCCGACGCCGGCCCAGGCGTTCCCTGTTGGTGGCCGCCCTGGTGTCGACCCTCGCCCTGCCGGCCGGCCTGGCCTGGTCGGCCGGCGCCGCCGAGACGCCCGCCACCGAACCAGCGGAAACCGCCCGAACGTCCGCCGCCGCGTTCGCCGACGCGCCCGGCCTGCCCCCCGACGACCAGGTTCTGATGATCATGGGCCAGGACAGCAGCACCCTGGCCGACTACCACCGGGACGTGTTGGAGAACCCGTCGCTGAACGCCCCCGAACCCGGCGGCGTCACCCTCTACACCAACCTCGTCATCCCGACCGACGGCGGCGGCGACGGACCGGGCGCCGGGCTGCACGGGCCGGTCGACTACGGCGCCGGCGTAGTCGACTTCCCCGCCACGCTGACCCAGTACCCGGACTCCGCGGTCTCCATCGGGCTGTACCTCTCGGACGCGGACTTCGCCGCCTCCTGCGGCAACCAGCCGCTGCGCGCCCTGATCGGCACCGACGACGACGATGTGCGGGCGGGCAACCCGAGCCTGGTCGACCGCTACCGCGCCGAACTCGACGGCATGATCGAGACGTTCAAGTCCTGGGACCGGGACGTCTACCTCCGGGTGGGCTACGAGTTCGACGGCCCCTGGAACTGCTACAACACCGACTTCTACAAGGAGGCGTTCCGCTACATCAGCGACCGCCTCGACGCGCTGGGCGCCGACCGGGTGGCCACGGTCTGGCAGACGGCGGCCTGGCCGTTGAACACCAACCCGGAGCACCCGGAGTGGAACTACGTCGTCACCGACCCCACCCACTTCGACAAGTGGTACCCGGGTGACGCGTATGTGGACTGGGTCGGCCTCTCGACGTTCTACCAGCCGGGATCGGTGGCGACCCAGTGGGGTTGCTCGGCCACCGATATCGACCCCATCGTCCAGCAGCAACGCGTGCTCGACTTCGCCCGTGCGCACGACAAGCCGGCGATGATCTCCGAGGCGGCGCCGCAGGGTTACGACAACGGCGCGGCGACGTCCAGCTGCATCATGGGGCCCAACCCGGCGCCCGTCGACCCCACGGCCGTCTGGGACCAGTGGTACGCGGGCTTCTTCTCGCTGATCGAGGAGAACCGCGATGTGATCCGCGCCGCCGCCTATATCAACACCGACTGGGACAGCCAGACCATGTGGCAGTGCCCGGCCGGCAGCGCGCCCGGCTCGCCCGACTGCCCCAACGGCTACTGGGGCGACAGCCGGGTGCAGGCCAACCCGCAGGTGCTGGCCGACTTCCTGGACGAGGTCAGGGCACCCCACTTCGTCAACGGCGGCAGCGGCGTCCATCGCACCAGCGGCGTCAACAGCGGCGACGCTCAGTAAGGAGGCACGGTCATGCGCATCCGTAGCACCGCACTTGGCATCACCGCGCTGGCCGTCCTCGCCACGCTCGTCCCGGCCGCCGCCCCCGCGGTGGCCGGGCCGGGCCCGGCCGAGGACGGCCGGCGACCCGCCGCCATGGAGCGGGAGTTGCTGATCGGGCAGTCCTCGCAGGCGGCCTGGGACGACTGGGCGACGGTGGGCAGCGATCCGGCCGGCGGCTCGGTCTACTACGAGGTCGCCTCGGGCACCTGGGTCAGCGAAGGGCACCGCGAATACGCCGAGTTCCTCGCGGAACGTGGCGACACCATCCAGATCGGCGTCAGTTGGAAGGACAACCCGCCGGGCTTCGAGGGCGGCGACGGCGACGCCCGCGCGCGGCGCTCCCGGGAGGTCACCCAGGAGCTGGCGGACGGCCGACACCAGGACCGCTTCGACGCGTTGGCGGCGTTCATCACGGCCAACCCGCAGGCCACCTTTATGCTGCGGCTGGACTACGAGGTGTCCAGTTTCTTCCACTGCCTGGACGCCGGCTGTGCCTCCTACCGCGACGCCTACAACACGTTGGCGGAGTTGATCGACCAGCACACCGGAGGCGGCGCGAACGTCCAGTATGTCTACCACCCGGTGCGCGGCGAGTATGAGCTGCTGTACCCGGGGGACGCGCGGGTGGACTGGATCGGCCTGTCCGTGTTCGCCCACGAACTGTGCCTGCCGATCTATGACAACGGGTATCTCTACAACGGGACACCTCCGGACAACTACGACGTGAACGCCCTTCAGTGCCGCGACGTTTACATCGATGAAGACGAAAATGGCAACCCCTCTGCCGTCTGGAAGAACTGGGACCACGATGCCAACGTGCTGAGAATGACGCGGTTCGCACAGGAGCACACAAAACCAATCGTGATCTCCGAGGCCGGGTTGCTGAACTTCACCGAAGACGGCACCGACACCTCGGGGTTGGAACCGGAGCGGGCCACGCTCTGGGCCGAGCGGCTCTTCGGGCTGCTGAACTACGTGGGCCCCGTCCCGGGCCAGGAAGGCGAGCACGACCTGTCGGACGTCATCCGGATGGTCACCTACATCAACCTCGACTTCCGCTACGGCTGGGACGGGATCCCGGGCGAGCACTTCGAGTTCCCGCCCGACAGCACCTGGTTCGTCGACGGACGCCTCTCCCGATACGGGCCGGCGACCGACGCGTTCTGCCGGGGCCTCACCGAGCTGACGTTCACCAGCACCTGTCGCTGACCGCGCCTACTCCCGTACCCCCCACCGAAAGTTAGGCAGGGACGAAACCTCCATGAGCCGAATATCGTCGCGCTTGGCCAGACGTACGACGCTGCTGGGCGTCGGTGTGCTGCTGGCCGCGCTGTTGGGAACCCCGGCGGCCAGCGCCACGTTCACCGAATCAGCAGAATCAGCAGAATCAACAGAAACGACCACCGAGACCTCCCGTGCCACCGTGGCCGAGGACGCCAGGGAGGCCATCGAGTCCGGAGTGGCGGTGCCGGCCGCGACCGGTACCCCGCTCCGGGACGACACCGGCCTCTACCCGCGCGCCATCCGCCTGGAGCACAACGGCAACGCCAACGGCCGCATCCTGGCCGGCGTCGTCACCTTCCAGGAGAACAACGGCCTCGGCGCCATCCACGAGTCGACCGACAACGGCCGGACGTTCCAGCAGGTCGGCACGGTGGCCGATCCCGACTCGTCCGGCGGCCAGGGCCTGTGCTGCGCCACGCTCTACGAACTCCCGCAGCAGGTCGGCGCGTTGCCGGCCGGCACGCTGCTCTGGGCCTCGTCGGCCGGGCAGGACGAGGCCGACCGGCGGATGGCGCTGCGCATCTGGGCCAGCCACGACATCGGCCGCAGCTGGTCGTACCTGTCCAGCTGCGCGGTGGCCAACGGGACCGGCGGGCTGTGGGAGCCGGAGTTCTCGGTGGCCGCCGACGGCGCGCTGGTCTGCCACTACGCGGACGAGACCGATCCGGCGCACAACCAGAAGCTGGCCGCCGCGCGCAGCTATGACGGCGTCAACTGGGTCGACCACCGCAACACCGTGGCCAGCTCCTGGGAGCCCGACCGGCCGGGAATGCCGGTGGTGCGCAAGCTGCCCAACGGCGAGTACTTCATGATCTTCGAGATCTGCAACCCGGGCGGCCAGTACCAGTGCGTGGTGCACTACCGCACCTCGCCCGACGGCTGGAACTGGGGCGATCCGGCGCATCTCGGGTTCCGTCCGGAGACCGCGAACGGCACCTATCTGCGGGCCGCGCCCACCGTGGCCTGGTCCCCGGCGCCCGATGGCAACCCCAACGGACAGTTGGTGATCGTCGGCCAGATGGCGCTCAACGCCGACGGCAGCACCTCGGCCGACAACGGGCGGATCGTGCTGGTCAACAACGCGAACGGCGCGGGCCCCTGGCGGGCCGTCCCGGCACCCGTCCAGGTGCCGGACGCGGTGCCCAACTACTGCCCCAACTACAGTTCACCGCTGGTGCCTTCGGCCGACGGCCGGGAGCTGTTCATGATCGCGACGGACTGGGACGGCGACGTCTGCAAGCCGTACTTCGCCACCGGGGCGCTCTGATCAGGAGGGACCCCGCATGAGCACCCGAGGCCGGGCGCGCCACCGCGCCGCGCACCCGGCCTCGGGCCTTCCGCCCTTCCGTCCGTGCTTCCACCGGTCCTTCCGGGCCGGCTTCCGGGGAACGTTCAGCGGGCCGGCGCCGGGGCGTGCCAACTGGCCAGCAGCGCCAGGGACTTCTCGGTGCGGGAGCCGGGTTCGACGTTGTAGACGCAGAGCGTCTGCTCGCTGTCGCCCGGCACCAGGAAGGACTCGTAGGAGAAGTTCAGCTCGCCGGCCAGCGGATGGTGGTAGGTCTTGCTGCCATGGGTGCGGCGCACCACCCGGTGGTCGTTCCACCAGGTGGTGAACTCCGGGCAGCCCAGGGTGAGTTCGCCGATGAGATCGGCGAGGAGCCGATCCCCCGGATAGCGACCGGCCTCCAGCCTGAGCATGGCCACGGTCTCCGCCGCCAGCCGTTCCCAGTCGCCGACCGTGGCCCGCGCCCGGGGGTCGAGCAGGTAGTAACGGGCGACGTTGCGGCGGTTGGCCGGCAGCGCGTCGAAGTCCGTCATCACCGCCCTGGCCAGCGCGTTGGTGGCCAGCACATCGGTGCGGCGGCCCAGGACAAAGGCGGGCACCCGGTCCAGCGACTCCACCATCAGCCGCACCCCGGGGCGCACCCGCTGGGGCGCGGTGGGCGCGCGGCGCGTCCGGTGGCGGGACAACAGATCGGCCAGATGCTCCCGTTCGGCCGCGTCGAGCCGGAGCGCGCCGGCGAGCGCCGCCCTGACCTCGGGCGACGGGTTGCGGGCGCGGCCCTGTTCCAGCCGGGTGTAGTACTCGGTGCTGACGCCGGCCAGCCGGGCGACCTCGTCCCGGCGCAGCCCCGGCACCCGGCGGATCCGGCCGTCGGCGGGCAGCCCGGCCTCCTCGGGAGTGATCCTGGCCCTGCGGGTGCGCAGGAAGTCGGCGATCTCGGCGCCTCGTTCGGCGCCGATCGCGGGCTCCGCGCGGTGTGCGTCGGTCATCCGTCCAGTGTGCGGGAGGCGGGCGCGGGGTGGCGGGGGCCCGGGTGGCCCTGGCGGTACCTGCCTGGTCAGGGTCCGTTGTGCCGGTCCGGGGCCGGTGTCCCGGTGGTGTGCTGGACAACGGGCACCGGACGCTTGCGGCCGGGCCCCGTCAACCACAACCACCTTCTGGAAAGGGGCACTTGGTGTCCACAGCTTCAGCAGTCCCCGCGCGGCAGCCGCTGGCCGGCCGGGTCGCCGTGATCACCGGCGCCTCCAGCGGCATCGGCGCCGCCTCGGCCGAACACCTGGCGGGGTTGGGCGCCGACGTCGCGCTACTGGCCCGCCGCGCGGACCGGCTCGACGCGCTGGCCGAGCGGGTCCGGGAGAAGGGCGGCACGGCGCTGGTCCTGGCCGTCGACGCCACGGACCGGGCGTCCGTGTCGGCGGCGGCCGACCGGGTGGCCGCCGAACTCGGCGACACCGACCTGGTGTTCAACAACGCGGGGGTGATGCTGGCCGCGCCGGTCGAGGACGTGGCCAGCGACCAGTGGCAGCGCCAGATCGACCTCAACATCACCGGACTGATGAACGTGGTCGGCGCCTTCACCCCGCAGCTGGTGCGGGCGGCGGCGGAGCGGGGGGTGGCCGATCTGGTCAACACCTCCTCCATCGCGGCGCAGAACGTGTTCCCGAAGTTCGCGGTCTACTCGGCGAGCAAGGCGTTTGTCAGCCATCTCTCCCGCCATCTCCGGGCCGAGCTGGGCCCGCGGAACGTGCGGGTCGCCGCGCTCGAACCGGGCATCGTGGAAACGGAGTTGCAGGGTCATGTGACCGACCAGGGCGCCCTCGACTGGCTGGCCGGGACGCGGGAGACGATGGAGTGGCTGACCGCCGACGATATCGCCACCACCGTCGGCTTCCTGGCCTCGCTGCCGCCACGCGTCAACATCCAGCAGCTCACCGTGCTCCCCACCGGCCAGGTCGACTGAGGTTCAGCGCCGGGCGATGGCGGCAGGAACGGTTCCACCCGCCCCTCGCCGTCGCCGGCGCCTTCGCCCCGACCGGCGCGGACGGGCCATGAACGCTGGCGCCGGGAGCCGGTCGGCTGCCAGGGTGGGCGGGCGAGGCGGGGACCGGGACCGCCGGCACCGGAGAGGACCGTCATGGCCGAGAACACCGCCGCGACCCGCCACCGCGACGAGGGCGGCTGGCTGGGCCGGTTCACCGACCGGCTGCTGGTGGTCTGCCCGCGCTGCGGCGGACGCGCGTCGGTGACGGTCTCGCCCGATCGGCCGCCACTCGCCTACCCCGGTCAACTCCTGGTCGCCGACCGCCGGTTGAGCTGTGCCGGCTGCGGCGCGGTGGCCGAGTGGGGGCCGGAACGGGTCGGCGCGGCCCGGATCGGCGTGAGCCTCGGCGGCACCGAGGACCCGTTCTTCCACCGGCCGCTGTGGCTCCAGACCCGCTGTGTCGGCGAGGTCCTGTGGGCGTACAACGAGGCGCATATTGCCGAGTTGACCGCCTATATCGGCGCCCGGCTGCGCGAACGCGGCGCGCTGCGGCCCACCACCTCGATGTTCGCCCGCCTCCCGGCCTGAATGAAATGGGCCGGCAACCGGGACGAACTCCTCGCCGGCCTCGCCCGACTCGACGCCCAAGCCACCCGCACCGCCCCCGAGGACCGCCCCGACCTCGCCCACCCACGCCCCACCCGCTCCCGCCACCGCCGCTCCCCCCACTACGGCCGCCCCTGAGGCCGGCGCGCCGAGGAGAGCCGGCGGTGTCCCGATCACCCCGATCACCCCGATCGCCCTGATTGCCCGGCGCGCCCTCAACCCCTCGGCGACAATGGGCGGATGCGAAAGATCGTTATTCTGGACGCCCCGTCAAACCTGGGTCTCCGCCCGCCCGTCGAAGGCGCGGTGCCCGGCTGTTACAAGCTCGCCGGCGCGCTCCGCGAGCAGCGGCTGCCCGCGCGGCTCGGCGCGCGGGAGGGTGGCGTCGTCGTGCCGCCCCGCTACCACCGGGGCGACTGGCGGCCGGGGGACGGCGTCTTCCACGCGGCGGCCATCGCCGACTACACCCGCAGGCTCGCCGACCGGGTCGAACGCCATGTGCGGGCCGGGGAGTTCCCCGTGGTGCTGGGTGGCGACTGCTCCATCCAGCTGGGCGCGTCGCTGGCCCTGCGCCGGATCGGCCGCTACGGGCTCGCCGCGATCGACGGCTCGGCGGACTTCCGGCATCCGGGCAACACCGAGGCGGCGCGGATCGGCGCGGCCGGCGGGGAGGAACTTGCCCTGAGCACCGGCCGGGGGCAGTCGGATCTCACGGATCTGGAGGGGCTTCGCCCCTATCTCCGCGACGAGGACATCCGGCTCTTCGGCATCCGGGACTACGACGCCGACCGCGCGGAGCTGACCGCGCTGGGCATCGCCAACGCGACGGCCGGCGAGGTCAGGGCCTGGGGCGCCGCCGAGTTGGCGGCCGTGGTGGCCTCCCTGGAGCAGCCGACGACGGACGGGTTCTGGATACACCTGGACGCGGATGTGCTGGACCCGACGGTGATGCCGGCCGTGGACAGCCCCGACCCCGGCGGGCTGCTGCCGGACGAACTCCGCGCGCTGCTGGGCGCGTTGACCCGCTCGGAGCGGTGCGTCGGCCTCAACCTCACCATCTACGATCCGGACCTCGACCCCGGGGGCACCGGCGCCGCCCTGCTCGCCGATCTGCTGGTGGGTGCCCTCGTCTGACACCCCGCGGGTATGATCGGCGGCATGTGTTTCATGTTTGTGCGGCATCGAGCCAGCTGAGACGTGCGCCGCGCCCGGTTCCGGGCGCCCCCGTTTCCCCGCTCACCCAGGCGACGCGTGCCGCGTCGCCGTTCAAACATGGGACAACCTCCTTATGCCATCCCCTTCCCCCGCCTCGGCGCACCCCGACACCACGTTTGTGCTGGTGCACGGCTCCGGCTCCAACGGGTTCATCTGGGCCCCGGTACAGCGCGAACTGACGTTGCTCGGCCACCGCAGCTACGCCGTCGATCTGCCGGGCCACGGCTTCGACGCCCACTACCCCGTCGCCTACCAGGCCCCGCAGGACCTCGACGCCTGGGCGACCGTGCCGTCGCCACTGGCCGAGGTCACCCTGCGGGACAACGTCGACCATGTCGTCGACATCGTCCGGAAGGTGGCCGAGAACGGCCCCGTGGTGCTGGTGGGCGCCAGCCTCGGCGGCGCCACCATCACGGGGGTCGGCAACGAGGTGCCGGAGCTGGTGAACCGGCTCGTCTATGTCTCCGCCTGGTCCTGTGTGCGGAAATCGAGCCCCATCGAGTACATGACCGAGCCGGAGTTCGGCGAGAGCCTGCTGGGCGAACTGGCCGCGCTGAACGTCGGCGACCCGGCGACGCTCGGTGTCGGCCGGGCCAACTACCGCACGGCGGACCGGACCTTGCTCACCGCCCTCAAGGCGGCCATCCTGGCGGACGGCACGGACGAGCAGTTCCTCACCGTCCTCAACCTCCTCCAACCCGACGAGTCCATCGCGGTGATGACGGCCGACGCGCGCGGCCAGGCCGACACCTGGGGCACCATCCCGCGCAGCTATGTCCGCCTCACCGAGGACCGTTCCCTGCCGGTGGCCATGCAGGACCGGCTGATCGCCGAGGCCGACGCGCTGACCCCGGACAACCCGTACGACGTGCACACCCTGGCCACCAGCCACGCCGGCTTCGTCCTCCGCCCGACCGAACTGGCCGCCATCCTCACCGACCTGCCCGTCTGACCGACCGGCCAACGCGTCTACCGACCAACGGGCTCACCGGCCGCCGGCGTTGGGGGGCAGCCGTCCCTCGACGCCGGCGGTGCCGCCATGGTGGCGGAGGTAGGCGAGCACGGCGCGGACGCGGCGGTGGCCGCTGTCGCCGACCGAGAGGCCGAGCTTGAGGAAGACATTGCCGATGTGTTTGTGCACGGCGTTCTCCGTGATCACCAGCCGGCCGGCGATGGTCGCGTTGTCATGGCCCTCGGCCATCAGCACCAGCACCTCGCGCTCCCGCGCGGTCAGCGAATCGACGGGATCGACGCGGGCGGCGAGGAGTTGGGCGACCACCTCGGGATCCATGGCGGTGCCGCCGTCGGCCACCCGGCGCAGCGCGTCGGTGAACTCCGCGATCCGGCTCACCCGGTCCTTGAGCAGATAGCCGATGCCGCCCCTGGCGTCGGCGAGGAGCCGGCCGGCGTACTCCTGCTCCACATACTGCGACAGGACCAGCACCGGAAGCCCCGGATGGTCGGCGCGGGCCTGGACGGCCGCCCGGATGCCCTCGTCGCGGAAGCTCGGCGGCAGCCGCACATCCACGATGGTGACATCGGGCCGGTGAGTCGCCACGGCGGCGAGGAAGGCGGGGGCGTCGGCCGCGATCGCGGCCACCTCGAACCCCTGGGCGTTGAGCAGGAGTTCAAGACCGGACGACAGCAGAACGTTGTCCTCGGCGATCACTACGCGCACGGCAGCTCCACGGTGATGACGGTCGGCCCGCCCGGCGGGCTGTTGATGGTCATGGTGCCGTCGAGCGCGGCTGCGCGGCGGGCCATGCCGTCCAGCCCCGAGCCCCGGGCGGCGTCGGCCCCGCCGGTGCCGTCGTCGGTGATCTTCGCGCGCAGCAGCTCGACTTCGCGGGTGACCTGGACGGACGCCCGGGTGGCCCGGCTGTGGCGGGCGACATTGGCCAGCGCCTCGGTGACGGCGAAGTAGGAGACCGCCTCGACCGCCGCCGGAACCTCGCCGAGCGGCCCGATATCGATGCTGGTCGGCACCCCGGCTCTGGTGGCGAGCGTACTGAGCGCGCCGGAGAGGCCGAGATCGGCCAGGACCGGCGGATATATGGAGCGGATGACGGCGCGCAGCTCGGTCATCGCCTCCTCGGTCTCGGCCTGGGCCTGCCGGACCAGCGGCACGGCGGCGTCGGGATCGTCGGGGAGGCGCTGGCCGACGACGGCGAGCCGCATCGCGATCGCCACCAGCCGGGCCTGGGTGCCGTCGTGCAAGTCCCGCTCGATCCGGCGGAGTTCCGCGCTGTGTGCCTGCAGCACATCCGAACGGGTCTGGGTGAGCTCGGTGACCCGTTCGGCCAGCTGCTCCTCGGGGGTCGGCGCCAGGATCGCCAGGCAGCACTTGGCGTGCGCGTGGGCGAGCGGCGACAGCAGGAGGAGGGCGAGGCCCACCAGCACCACGACATTCACCGAACCGATCGTGATCGCGGTGTCCCAGTCGGTGAGCGGAACACTGGCCACGGGCAGCCAGGGCGCCGGATCGAATGCCCACCAGAACAGGGCGATAAGGGGAACGAACAGCAGATTGGCCACGATGAGCAGGGCGAGGAGGCCGAGCGGGAGGCCGAGGCCCACCTGCGTCGCGAGCCACAGCAGATTGCGGCGGGTGGCACGCGGGCGCGGCTCGACCGGCTGCCCCAGCAGCGCCCCGGCGCGCTGGCGGTGCCACTCGGCCCAGGGCTGCGCCAGCGAGGGAATGCACAGCAGCGGCGCTGCGAAAAGCGTCAGCGTCGCGGTCACCAGGGTGCCCAGCAGATAGCGCGCGCCGTGCCGCGCCGTGAACGCCCACACACGGATCACGCCGAGCACATCGACCACGCCTAGCACTTTTGTCACGTGGTTCAGCCTAGGAAGCGGGCGGTGCCGGGGCACTACAGCCAGCTGTAGCTTTCGTTCGGCAGCCTGCGGTAGCGACCCGCGACCGTTCGCCTACCTAGCGTTGCCGCCATGAGAAACCCAACCGCCCCCACCCGCAAGACCGGCGAGAACCGTAAGAACCGCAGGTGGTGGCTCGTCGCCGGGACGGCCGCCGTCGCCTCGATCGCCGCCGTCGTCGCCGCCCAGCTGCCATCCGACGCGGAGCACGCGCCCGCCTACGGGCAGGACGAACTGCGCCGGGACACCGACGCCATCCAGGCCCTGGGGATCACCGGCGTCCAGGCCCGGGTGACCACGGGGGACGGCCCGGATCTGGTCGCCACCAGCGGCGTCGCCGAGGTGGACACGGATCGCCCGGTGCCCGAGGACGGCTATTTCCGGATGGCCAGCACAAGCAAAACCCTGGTGGCCACCGTGGTGCTCGGGCTGGTCGACGAGGGCACGTTGACGCTCGACGACACGGTGGACCACTGGCTGCCGGGGGTGGTGGAGGGCAACGGCAACGACGGCCGGCTGATCACCGTCCGCCAGCTTCTCCAGCACACCAGCGGCCTCGCGGACGACCTGCCCGGCCATGCCACCCCGGAGGACTACTACGAGCACCGGTACGACACCTACACACCCGAGGAGATCGTCGCGCGGGCGACAGCGCACCGCCCCTACTTCGAGCCGGGCGCCGACTGGGCCTACTCCAACACCGGCTACGCCCTGCTCACGATGATCGTCGAACGGGCCACCGACCGCTCCTGGCACGAGGAGGTGGAGGACCGGATCCTGGTGCCGCTCGGCATGGACCACACCTATCTCCCGGACGGCACCCCGACGCTCCGCGAGCCGCATGCCCGCAGCTACGAGCTCTTCCCGGCCGGAGAATCCGGCGAATCCGGTGAATCCGCCGAATCAGCCGAACTGGTCGATGTCACCGAGGTGATCGTCCCCGACCCCGGCGGCTATGTCTCCACCACCGAGGACGTCAACCGTCTCTTCCAGGCCCTGCTCGGCGGCGAGCTGCTGTCCGAGGAGCGGCTGGCCGAGATGCGGGACACGGTCCCGGTCAGCGAGGAGATGCTGACGTTCTGGCCGTCGGGACGCTATGGCCTCGGCCTGGTCAACCGGCCGTTGTCCTGCGGCGGCAGCTACTGGAGCCACGAGGGCGGCGAGAGCGGCTACATCACGCTGAACGGCGCCACCGACGACGGCGGCCGTGCCGTCACCGTCTCCATGACCACGGCGCTGGGCGACTCCCCCGACAACATGCTCCGCCAGGAGCAGGCCGCCAGCGATCTGGTGGACCGCGCCCTGTGTGACAGCCCACAGCAAGCGGATCGCTTGCAATAGTTAGCAAGCTCGGGCACGCTGGGGGTATGGCTTCACTCGGTGTGGAAGATCTGGGGGCGTTCCTGCGGGAGCAGCGGCAGCAGGCAAAGCTGTCCCTGCGCCAGCTGGCCGACGCCGCCGGGGTGTCCAACCCCTATCTCAGCCAGATCGAGCGGGGCCTGCGCAGACCGAGCGCGGAGATCCTGCAGCAGCTGGCCAAGGCGCTGCGGATCTCCGCCGAAACGCTGTACGTCCAGGCCGGTTTTCTCGACGAACGCGTGCGGAACGAGGCCGAGGAGGCCCAGCGGGTCGGGGTGCGGGAGGCGATCCTCGCCGATCCGGATCTCTCCGACCGGCAGAAGGAGGCGCTGCTCCAGATCTACGCCTCGTTCCGTGGCGAGCGCGACTGAACCACCCAGGACGCCCAAGGGGAGGAACACCATGACCATCACCGACGATCTGCGGAAGACCCTGAGCGAGTCCACTCCGCTCTATGTCGCGGCCGGCACGGCCGATCTCGCGGCGGAGAAGCTGCGGGAGCTGCCCGCCACGCTGGAGCGGCTGCGCGCCGAGGCCCCGGAGCGGCTGCCCAAGCTGCGCGAGAAGGCGCAGGAGGTGGCGTTCACGGGAGTGGGCCTCGCCCTTGAGTACGCGGTGAAGGCGCGCGAGACCTACGACGAGCTGGCCGAACGCGGCCGCAGCGCCGTCGAACGACGCCGCACGCCCGAACAGGACGCCGAGGTCCGCGTCGAGCGCGAGCCGGTCATCACCGAGCCGGAATCCGTCACCGAGCCTGTCACCGAACCCGTCACCGAGCCGGTCACCGAGCCGGTCACCGAGCCGGTCGCGGCCGAAACGGAGGCGAAGCCGGTCGTCACCGAGCCGGAGCCCGTCACCGCCGAGGCCGCCGAGGCCGCCGAGGCCGAAACGGAGGCCCCGGCCAGCAAGGCCAAGGCGGCGCGCCGCCCGGGCGGCCCCCGCAGGGCCGCGCCCCGCGCGCCCAAGAAGATGCCGCCGAAGAACTGACACCCCCCGTGGGAAAGGTTTGGCGGGCCCGGCCGGGAGCAGGCATTACCGACGTGGGCTCTCGGCCGGTAGCGTGGAAGGCGACCTTCAGCAAACGGACATAGTGGGTGGCGAGCGTGTTTTTCGAGAAGTTCATGTCGCTGTGGTTCTATCTCTTCCTCGCGCTGCTGGTCCTCAGCGTCTACGCGCTGGTGCACGCGGCGCTCCAGCGGGAGGACGCGTTCCGGGCGGCCGACAAGCAGACCAAGCCGTTCTGGCTGGTGATCCTCGGCGTCACGGTCGCCGTGCAGCTGGCCATCCCGATGCTGCTGCTGGTGCTCGCCGGCACAGTGGCCACCATCGTCTACCTGGTGGATGTGAAGCCCGCGGTCACCTCGGTGACGCGCGGCGGCGGCCATGGCGGCGGCTGGAGCAGCAGCGACGGACCCTACGGCCCCTACAACGGCAACCGCTGAGCAGCTCGCTCCCGGAGAGGTTAGCCGTGGCTGGTTTCTGCCCTTAGCATCATCGGGACAACAGCCGCTGAATGCCAGAGGAACTGCCGTGCGCTTTCGCCTGACGCCGAGGGAGACCAGCTTTTACGAGCTGTTCGCCACCGCGGCCGACAATGTGCTCAGTGGCTCGAAACTGCTGATGGAGCTGCTGGGCGCCGACGCGGAGGCGCGGGTGGAAATCGGTGAGCGGATGCGCGCCGCCGAGCACGCCGGCGATGATGTGACGCATGCCATCTTCCATCAGCTGAACTCGTCGTTTGTCACCCCGTTCGACCGCGAGGACATCTACCGGCTGGCCTCGCTGCTCGACGACATCATGGATTTCATGGAAGAGGCCGTCGATCTGGTGGTGTTGTACAAGATCGACGAACTGCCCAAGGGCGTGGAGAGCCAGATAGAGGTGCTGGGCCGGGCGGCCGAGCTGACGGCCGAGGCGATGCCGAAGCTACGCACGATGCGCGAGTTGAACGAGTACTGGATCGAGGTCAACCGCCTGGAGAACCAGGCGGACCAGGTGCATCGGAAGCTGTTGGCGCAGCTGTTCAGCGGGGGCTTCGAGGCCATCGAGGTGATGAAGCTCAAGCAGATCGTGGATGTGCTGGAGGAGGCGGCCGACGCCTTCGAGTCGGTCGCCAACACGGTGGAGACGATTGTGGTCAAGGAGTCCTGAGCCCACTGTGGACACCTTCGCTCTGCTCGTCGTCATCGGTGCGGCGTTCTTCTTCACCTACACCAACGGGTTCCACGACTCGGCCAACGCGATCGCCACCTCGATCTCGACCCGCGCGTTGACCCCACGTATCGCGCTGGCGATGGCCGCGTTGATGAACATGGCCGGGGCTTTTCTGGGCTCCGGCGTGGCAAAGACCGTCAGCGAGGGGTTGATCGCCACCCCGACCGGCAAACAGGGCATGGTCATCCTGTTCGCCGCTCTGGTGGGGGCCATCTCCTGGAACCTGGTCTCCTGGCACTACGGCCTGCCGTCGTCGTCCTCGCACGCGCTCTTCGGCGGGCTGGTCGGGGCCGCGCTGGCCGGGAGTTCCACCGTGCACTGGGACGGGGTGCTCACCAAGATCGTGATCCCGATGGTGCTGTCGCCGCTGATCGGTCTCGTCCTCGGCTATCTGGTGATGGTCGGCATCCTGTGGGCGTTCCGGAAGGCCAATCCGCACCGGGCGCAGCGGGGTTTCCGGATGGCGCAGACGGTGTCGGCGGCGGGGATGGCGTTGGGGCACGGTCTGCAGGACGCCCAGAAGACCATGGGTGTGGTGGTGATGGCGCTGGTGATCGCCGATGTGCAGGACGAGAGCGACGCCATCCCGATCTGGGTGAAGGTGTCCTGTGCGCTGATGCTGTCGCTCGGCACCTATGCGGGCGGCTGGCGGATCATGCGGACCCTGGGGCGGCGGATCATCGAGCTGGATCCGCCGCGCGGTTTCGCGGCGGAGACCACGGCGGCCTCGGTGCTGTACTCGGCGTCGTACTTCTTCCACGCGCCGATCTCGACCACCCATGTGATCACCTCGGCGATCATGGGCGTGGGCGCCACCCGCAGGGTGAGCGCGGTCCGCTGGGGGGTGGCGGGGAGCATCGTGCGTGGCTGGTTCATCACCATGCCGGCGGCCGGCGGGGTGGCCGCGTTGGGCTACTGGCTGGTGCATCTGGTGGTCGGCTGAGCCGGCTCCCCGGCGTCGATGGTCACGGGAAGGTCACTTCTCCCCCGACGCTTCCTCACCAATTCCGCCCCGGATCCGATGGCAAGTGACTGGTCCTCCGACCGATGATCGGTTTGGGGGGATGGATGACGCCCCCTGTCAACTTCTGTCACCAGGGGGACAGTTGAAGATAGATCCCAAGAGGACTCGCAACCGGACGGTGGTCGCGGCCACCGCCGTGGCGCTCGCCATGACGGCGGGTCTCGCGGCCACGGCCGGAGCGGACGAGGGTGCGGCAGGGGCGGCGGGCCGGCTCCCGACGGTCGCCGAAGGGGACGCCGTCGGCGAACGGATCACATTGATCACCGGCGACCAGGTGATTGTCGGCCAGGGGGGTCAGGCCACCGGCCTGATCCCCGCCGAGGGCCGGGAGAACATCCCGACCCGCACCGTCCGGATCGGCGACAGCGTCCAGGTGCTGCCGGCCGATGTGATCCCGCTGATCCAGAACGGCACGCTCGACCGTCGCCTCTTCGATGTGACCGAGCTGAGCCGCGAGCAGTACCGCCGGGTCGACGGGCTGCGGCTGATCGTCTCCTACACCGGATCGGACCAGGGCGCGGCCGAGCTGTTCGCCGACGCCGACCCCGAGGTGGACGCCGACCTGGAGGCGGTCGACGGCGAGGCGCTGACCGTCGCCGACGAGGACCTGCCCGCGCTGTGGGCCGAGCTGACCCGGCCCGCCGAGGGGGTCGGCGTCCTGGAGGCGGCGCCCGGCATCGGTTCGGTCGCGCTGGACGGTCTGGTCACCAAGTCGCTCGACGTGAGCGTGCCGCAGATCGGCGCCCCCGATGCCTGGGAGGCCGGCTTCGACGGCACCGGGGTGACGGTCGCGGTGCTGGACACCGGCATTTCCGCTGAGCACCCGGACCTCGGCGCCGACAAGGTGGTCGCCGCACAGAACTTCTCCGAGTCGGAGCTGGTGACCGACCTCGACGGCCATGGCACCCATGTGGCGTCGACCGTCGCCGGCGTCGGCGACCCGTACACCGGGGTCGCGCCCGGCGCCCAGCTGATCAACGGCAAGGTGCTGGACGACTTCGGCAGCGGCTGGGAGTCGGACATCATCGAGGGCATGCAGTGGGCCGTCGACGAGGGCGCCGACATCGTGTCGATGAGCCTGGGCGGCTACGCCGGCAACGAGATCGACCCGATGGAAGAGGCCGTCAACACCCTCTCCGCCGAGAGCGACGCGCTCTTTGTGATCGCCGCCGGCAACGAGGGCCCCGGCGCCGGCACCATCGGCACCCCCGGCACCGCCGACGCGGCGCTGACCGTGGGCGCCGTCGACGACAACGACGAGCTGGCCGACTTCTCCTCGGTCGGCCCCCGGACCAGGGACGGCGCGCTGAAGCCCGATGTCACGGCGCCCGGCGTCGACATCGCGGCCGCCGGCGCCGAGGGCGCGGCCATCTGGGACTACGGCACCCCGGTGGACGACAGCCATGTGGCGATCTCCGGCACCTCGATGGCCACCCCGCATGTCGCGGGCGCCGCGGCGCTGGTCGCCCAGGCCAACCCGGAGTTGACCGGTCAGCAGGTGAAGGCGGTCCTCTCCGGCTCGGCCGTCACCGCCGAGGGCTACAGCGCGGTGCAGCAGGGCTCGGGCCGGATCGATGTGCCGGCCGCGATCTCCCAGACGGTGATCGCCGAGCCGGCCAACCTGAGCTTCGGCATCGTGCCCTTCCCGCACGATGACGCCGAGCCGGTCACCCGTGAGCTGAGCTACACCAACCTCGGCGATGCGGACGTCACGCTCCAGCTGAGCACCCACGCCACCGACCCCGAGGGCGCCGAGGCCCCCGAGGGGCTGTTCGGCCTGAGCGCGGACGAGGTCACCGTGCCCGCCGGGGGCACCGCCTCCGTCGAGGTGACGGCCGACACCTCCGTGGGCACGCTGTTCGGCGTGCACTCGCTGCACATCACCGCGACCGACGGCGCCGACACCGTGGTCACCACGGCCGGCGCGGTGGAGCGTGAGTCGGAGAAGTTCGACCTGACCGTCGAGTCGACGGACCGGTCGGGCGCCCCGACCGAGGAGTTCTACGCCACCGTCTTCAACCTGGACTCCAACGAGGCCTTCGAGGTCGCCGGGACCGACGGCAGCGGCACCATCCGGGTGCCCGAGGGCGAGTACGCCGTCGAGGTGTCGCTCTACCACCTGGACGAGACCGGCGAGGACCTGGCCGGCGTCGACTGGCTGGTCGCGCCAGGCGTCCAGGTCGACGGCGACACATCCGTCACCGCCGACGCCAACGACGCCGAGCTGATCGAGTGGACGGTGGCGGACGAGACCGCCGAACAGCTGGACCTCTCGCCCAGCGTCTCGTTCCTCGACGAGAACGGCGAGGCGTTCTACCTCAGCGCGTGGAGCGCCCCGGGTCTGCCCGAGGGGCTGCGCACCGCCCAGCTGGGCGAGGCCGGTTCGTACCAGGTCAGGGGTGACGCCACCGCCAGCTGGCTCGGCGCCGACGGCCAGGAGTACTACGCCGCGCACTCCAGCCCCGACGCGTTCTACACCGGTCTGACCGAGCACCTGGAGCTGTCCGAGACGGCCCGCGTCAACGCCGGCCTCGGCAGCTCGGTCGCGGACTCCGTGGGGCCGCTCTTCGTCTACCCGGAGAGCTCGTTCTTCGTGTCGGCCTACGCGTACGCGTTGCCGCGCACCGCGGAGCTCTACCTCCAGGAGGGGGTGGCCTGGGGCCTCGAACTGGCCGTCGACACCCCCGAGGTCTGGTACGCCTCGCTGAGCTTCGTCGACTTCGCCGAGTACACCGCCGGTGAGGTCTACGATCTGACGCTCAACGTGGGCGTCCACGGCCCGGCGGCCGACGAGGACGGGAACATCTACCGCGACGGCGACACGCTCTTCGGTTGGACCAACGCGTTCACCGACGGCGCCGGCAACATCGGTTCGAGCGACTTCGACTCGGCCGAGACCACGCTCTACCGGGACGGCGAGGAGTACGCCGTCGTGAACGAGCCGCTGGAGTGGGTGGAGTTCGAGGTGCCGGCCGACGAGGCCGAGTACGAGCTGGTGACCACCGTCTCGCGCGGCCCGTCGATCGCCACCGTCAGCACGGAGATCACCTCCGCGTTCACGTTCACCTCGGCGAGCACCGACGAGCTGACGGCGCTGCCGTTCAGCGCCGTCCGGTTCACCCCCGAGCTGGCGCTGGACAGCACGACCCCGGCCGGTGAGACGCTGACCGTGCCGGTGACCGTCCAGGGCTCGGCGGCCGACGAGCCGGCCTCGCTGGTCGTCTCGGCCTCGGTCGACGGCGGCGAGACCTGGGAGGAGGTCGAGATCGTCGACGGGGCCGTGGAGATCGTGAGCCCCGAGGCCGGCGGCAGCGTCTCGCTGCGTGCCGAGGTCGAGGACGGCGCGGGCAACACGCTGACCCAGACCATCATCGACGCCTACCGCACCGCCTGAGCACCACCCCGCACGACCGGCGGCCCGCTCCCCTCCTTGGCCGGAAGGGAGCGGGCCGCCGCCATTCAAGGGGAAACGCTCAGCCGAAACGGCCCGAGATGTAGTCCTCGGTGGCCTGCACGGACGGGTTGGAGAAGATCTTCTCCGTCTGGTCGATCTCGATCAGCCGGCCCGGCTGGCCGATCGCCGCCAGGTTGAAGAACGCGGTACGGTCCGAGACCCGGGCCGCCTGCTGCATGTTGTGGGTGACGATCACGATGGTGTACTCGGACTTCAGCTTGTCGATCAGATCCTCGATCGCCAGCGTGGAGACCGGGTCGAGCGCCGAGCAGGGCTCGTCCATCAGCAGCACATCGGGCTCGACGGCCGTGGCGCGGGCGATGCAGAGCCGCTGCTGCTGACCGCCGGAGAGCCCCGAACCGGGCCGCGCCAGCCGGTCCTTCACCTCGTTCCACAGGTTGGCGGCCCGCAGGTTGCGCTCCACCAGCTCGTCCAGCTCGGACTTGCGCCGCCCGCCGCCGTTGAGCCGGATGCCGGCGGCGACATTGTCGTAGATCGACATGGTGGGGAACGGGTTGGGCCGCTGGAAGACCATCCCGATGGTGCGCCGCACGGAGACCGGGTCGACGCCCGGGCCGTAGAGGTCCTCGTTGTCCAGCATCACCTTGCCCTCGACCCGGCCGCCCGGGGTGACCTCGTGCATCCGGTTGAGGGTGCGCAGAAACGTGGACTTGCCGCAGCCGGACGGGCCGATGAACGCGGTCACCGCGCCCGGCTCGATATGCATGGTGATGTCCTCGATCGCCCGGTGGGCGCCGTAGTAGGCATTGAGCCCGCTGACATCGATGCGCTTGGCCATGGTGGCACCTCTCCTAACGACCGGTCTTGGGGGCCTTCCAGCGGGCGATGCCGCGGGCGACCAGGTTGAGGATCATCACGAAGGCGATCAGCACCAGCGCCGCCGACCAGGCACGGTCATAGGCGGCCTCGGTGCCGTACGCCCACTGTTCGTAGACATAGAGCGGCAGCGAGGACTGGGCGCCCTCGAAGACATTGGCGTTGATCATGTTGTTGCCGAAGACCAGCAGGATGATCGGCGCGGTCTCGCCGGCGATCCTGGCCAGGGCCAGCATCACCCCGGTGGTGATCCCGCCGATGGCGGTGGGCAGCACCACCTTGAGGATGGTGCGCCACTTCGGGATGCCGAGCGCCAGCGACGCCTCGCGCAGCTCGCCCGGGACCAGCTTGAGCATCTCCTCGGTGGAGCGGACCACGATCGGCATCATCAGAATGGCCAGCGCCAACGATCCGGCGAAGCCGGAGTAGCCCAGGTCCAGCATCATGATCCACAGGCTGAGGACGAAGAGGCCGGCGACGATCGACGGGATGCCGGTCATCACATCGACGAAGAAGGTGATCACCTTCGCCAGCCGGCCCGAGCCGTACTCCACCAGATAGACGGCCGTGAGCAGGCCGATCGGGATGGCCAGCACGGAGGCCAGCGCGACCTGCTGCACCGTGCCCAGCAGCGCGTGGTAGATCCCGCCGCCGTCCTGCCAGCTGAGCACCCCGTTCATCGAGTGGGTCAGGAAGTACCAGTCGACGCCCGGCGCGCCCCGGGCGACCGTCTCCCAGATCAGCGAGGCCAGCGGCAGCACCGCCAGGACGAAGCTTGCCCACACCAGGGTGGCGGCCAGCCGGTCCACGGCCTGCCGGCGGCCCTCGACGGCCGAGGTCAGCAGGAAACGGGAGACGACGAAGGCCAGCGCGGCGATCAGCCCCCACTGCACCCGGCTCTCCAGGCCGCCCAACAGCCCGGCGGCCACGCCGAGCGCGACCGAACCGAGCAGCAGCGCCGCCACCGACCAGCGCGGCAGCCTGGGCGGACGCAGCGTCTTGGGGCGTACGTCGACGGTGCCGGTGGTTTCGGGGCTCTCCGGGGTCGTGGTGTCGTGGCTCATGCGTTGGCCCCCGAGTACTCCTTGCGACGGGCGATGATCAGCCGGGCGGCACCGTTGACCAGCAGGGTCAGCAGGAAGAGCACCAGCCCCGAGGCGATCAGCGCGTCCCGGCCCATCGACCCGGCCTCCTTGAACTGGCTGGCGATGTTCTGCGCGAAGGTGCCGCCGCCGGACTCCAGCACGCTGGCGTTGATCAGGAAGCTGGGCGAGAGAACGGTGGCCACCGCCATGGTCTCGCCGAGGGCCCGGCCGAGCCCCAGCATCGAGGCGCTGATCACCCCGGACCGCCCGAAGGGCAGCACGGTCACCCGGATCACCTCCCAGCGGGTGGCACCCAGCGCCAGCGCCGCCTCCTGGTGCGCCTTGGGCGTCTGCTTGAACACCTCACGGGCGACCGAGGTGATGATCGGCAGAATCATGATGGCCAGCAGGATGCCGACGGTCATCAGCGAACGGGCCGGGCTGCCGTCGTAGGAGAAGACCTTGGTCCAGCCCAGGAACTGGTCCAGCCAGTCGTACAGTCCGGTCATCCTGGGCACCAGATAGAGGGCGCCCCAGAGGCCGTAGATGATGCTGGGCACGGCGGCCAGCAGATCGATCAGATAGCCGATCGGGGTGGACAGCCGGCGCGGCGCGTAGTGCGAGATGAACAGCGCGATGCCCACCGCGATCGGCACCGCGATCAGCATCGCGATCACCGAGCTGACCACGGTGCCGAAGAGCAGCACCGCGATCCCGAAGTACGGCGGATCGGCGTTGGCCTCCCAGGCGAACGTGGTCAGGAAGTTGCCCTCGTTGGCCCGGATGGCGACCACGGCGCGGATGGTGAGGAACACCGCGATGGCGCCCATGATCACCAGCAGCGCGATGCCCGACCCCTTGGAGAGGTTGCTGAAGACCCGGTCACCCAGGCGGGTGGTGGCCCCGGCCGACCCCTCGGGCGGACGGGGGGCGGGCTCGATGTCCTTGCTCTTCGCTGTCATCTCCGGCCTCAGTCCATCGCCTCGACGCGTTGCCGCACCTGCTCGACGATGTCGTCGGAGATGGGCGCGTAGTCGATCTCGGCCAGCGCCCGCTGCCCCTCTTCGCCGGCGGTGTAGTTGAGAAAAGCCCTGGTCAGATCGAGCGTTCCGGGCGCGTTGCCCCGGTCGCAAACGATCTCGTAGGTGACCAGGACGATCGGGTAGACGCCGTCGGCCGTGGTCCCGTAGTCCAGTTGGAGTGCCAGGTCCCCGTCCTCGCCGACCACCTCCGCCTCGGCGATGGCGTTGGACGAGTTCTCCACGGTGGCCGCCACCGGCTCGTCGGCGCCGGTGTCGATCGCCACGGTGTCCAGCTCGTTCTGGTGCGCGTAGGACAGCTCGAAATAGCTGATCGCGCCCTTGTTCTGCTGCACCATGCCGACCAGCCCCGAGGAGCCGTCCGCCGACTGCCCGCCGCGACCGCGCCAGCTCTTGTCCGGCTCGTAGGGCCAGTCGTCCGGCGCGCTCGCGTTCAGATAGCTGGTGAGGTTCTCCGTGGTGCCGGAGCCGTCCGAGCGGTGGAACGGGGTGATCGCGAGGTCGGGGAGGTCGGCGTCGGGGTTGAGCGCGGCGATGGCGGGATCGTCCCAGCGGGTGATCCGGGAGTCGAAGATCCGGGCCAGCGTGGCCGCGTCCAGCGTCAGGTCCGACACCCCGGGGAGGTTGTAGCCCAGGGCGATGGGGCCGGCGGCCATCGGCAGATGGATGCCACGGCCCCCGTCGCGGCAGACCCGCCGGGACTCCTCCACCTCGCCGGGCGAGAGCAGCGAGTCGGAGCCGGCGAACGCGGTGGTGCCCTGCAGGAACTCCTGCACGCCGGCGCCGGACCCGGTGGCCTTGTAGTTGATCTGGCTGCCTTCACAATTGGCCTGGTAGGTGTTCACCCAGACCTCCATCGCATTGGCCTGGGCGCTGGAGCCCGAGGCCAGCAGGGTGCCGCCCGGGCCGCACTCAAGGCCCTCGATGGAGAAGTCCACCGCCCCGGGAAGGCCGGAGTTGTCATCCGTGCCACAGGCAGTGAGGGCCAGGGCGCCCGCCGCCAGCGCGGCGCCGAGGCTGAGCGCCCGCCGCTGCCGCCCGCTCGTGCGCGAAAGCTTCACTGTCGTTCGATCCTTCCCGTAACCGTTCTCACCTGAAAGTAGGTTGATCAGGTGAATCGACTTACGGTCAAAAGTGAATAGCAAATGAATCACGCAGGGCGGTCAGGTGGCCGGCAGGGTGCACGATACTGCCCGGTTGGCCGACGGTTCGTTACGCTATACCCATCAGGGGTATATGAGCAGAAGGCGGCACTATGACCACACTAGGGACGATCGACGGCCATGGCGCACCGGACGAGCGGCAGCCGGACGAGCCCACGCCGGACCCCGCCTGCCATGCCGGGCCGCCGACGGCCGAACCGGGTCAGGGCCCGCACGGCTACAGCAAGGACAAGGACGCCCACCTCAAACGGCTCCGCCGGATCGAGGGGCAGATCCGTGGCCTGCAGCGCATGGTCGACGAGGACGTCTACTGCATCGACATACTGACGCAGGTCTCCGCCTCCACCAAGGCGCTCCAGTCCTTCGCCCTCCAGCTGCTGGAGGAGCATCTGCGGCACTGCGTCGCCCACGCCGCCCAGGAGGGCGGCCCCGAGATCGACGCCAAGGTCAAGGAGGCCACGGCCGCCATCGGCCGAATGCTCCGCACCTGAGCCGCCGAACGCTCCGCGCCCGAGCCGCGCGGACCCCGGCCGTCGGCGTCCGCCCTCAGACCGTCGTGGAGCGCGACCGACTCCCCCGGCCCGGCGGCTGGAGCCCACCCGCCGGGGGCGCCTCCCAGGCGGAGCCCGGGGAGCCGCGAGTCCGCCACGGCCCGAGAGACCGCCGCCCGTGCTCGGGGCTCAGCGCTCAGGGCTAGGGGCTCGGCTTCAGGCGACGGCGCCCCAGTAGACGTCCTCGGGTGCCGGCAGCGCCACGTCGACGGTGACGCCGAAGCCGAAGAGCGTCACCGTGGAGGTCACCTCCACCGCCCGCAGGCCCTGCGCCAGGCTGAACTCGTGCCGCACCCGCCGGGGCGTGCCCTGGTCGTCGAGATAGGCGTCGAACGGGACCTCGGTGCTGGTGAAGCCGCCAACCGCGGCCGTCAGCTGCTCCCTGAGCCGCGCCGTGGCCGCGGCCTCGGCGGCCACGGCGATATCCGTCACCCCCCGGTAGTGCCGCACCGGCACCCCGTCCACGCTGGCCGCCCCCAGATCGTCCGCGCTGCGCACCCCGCGCAGCAGCTCGACGGCGGTGATCGGGTCCGTCGCGCCGCCGGTCACCACGTTCCCGTCCGCGACGCCGGCCACCTCGACCCGCACCCACTTGTCCGCCGGCACCCCGGCGCCGCGGTTCTTCATGAACAGCTCGCCCGGCGCGAAGACCTCGGTGACCGGCTCGCCCCGCTCCGGCGCCCCCGGATCGGGCGGCAGGGTCACCCGCAGTTCACCGAGGCCGCTCGTGTAGTCGAAGACGCCCTCGCCCTGGATGGTGAGCCGGGTGCCGCCCGAGGCCATCCGCATGGCCGTGCGGGTCTGCGACGAGCCGGACTCCACCAGCAGATCGGGCGCCGACCGCACGACGCGCAGCGGATCGTCCGACGACCGCCCGTCGGAGGCGGCCGTGCCGGTGCCGGAGCAGCCGCTGACCGCGAGCATCAGGGCCAACAGCCCACCCCAACCGAGCCCGGTCGTTCGCCGCCACACCACCATGAATCCCCTGGCCCTCCCGGAACCGCCGCTTCGGATGACTACCGACCTAACGAGGTCCTGGCGGGCCCGTTACGGTGGTGGGGTGGACGAGCAGGGTGCGGACATACCGAAGACGTCACCCGACGTCATCGGCGAGACACACCAGGTGGAACTCTACGAGCGCGGCCCGTTTCTGGCCTCCCGCTGCAGCTGCGGATGGTACGGGCCGGCCCGCCGCTCCCGGCCGCTCGCCAGGGACGAGGCCGCCGGACACACCCGCTCGGACGGCACCGACGATCCCGGAGGCTAAGCCGCCAGCCGTTCGCCCGCGCCGCGTTCCTGCTCCGGATCGTCCTCGGGCGGTCTGGCCAACCAGCCGAACCAGCCCACGCCGGCGACGGCCCGCACCAGCGGGGTCAGCAGCGCCATGCCCAGCGGGGCGAGCAGCAGCGCCACCGCCATGCCGAGCGCGAAACCGCCGACCACATCCGTCGGATAGTGCACCCCCATCAACACCCGGGCCGCGCCCTGCAACAGGGCCAACCCCAGCGCCACCAGACCCAGCACCCGGTGCACCAGGAACAGCGCCACCGCGATCGCCATCGCCACCCCCGCGTGATCGCTGACGAACGAGTAGCCGTCCTTGCCGTCCACCATCGGAATCAGCTCGGCATGACTGTCATACGGACGCGGCCGCGCGACAAAGGCGCGGATCGGCATGTTCGCCGACCACGCCAACCCGGCGGCCACCAGCGCCCAGCAGCAGCCGGCCACCGCCTGCGGCGCGTCGGACCGACGCCGCACCAGCAGCCAGCCGAGAACCACCAACGCCACCAGCACGAACGGCAGTCCGTACTCGCCGACAAAGGTGACGGCGTCTCGCATCCGGCCGGGCAGGCGCTCGGCGAGGCCGTTGATCTCGAAGAGGACGTCACGCTCGAAGTCCGGATTATCGATCTCAGCCATATGCCGTTGTGGCCCCTTCGTGCTGTGGGGGACCCTGCCAAGGCTGGCAGGGAAGAGGAGCCCCTGTTCCGGTACAGGTAACGCCCATGAGTTCCCCCGGAGTGCCTAGGTCCATCGAATGCGCGCGACAGCGTTATCGAACAGCAACGCCGCGCCGCACCGCGACCCGGTGGCACTGGCCAGTAGCGAACGGACCGTCACCAGACGGGTGTGGTCCGAGAAGGAGTACAGGCCCTCGCGTTCGCACCGGGATGCTCGGCACCCGTCCCGGCAAGCGCTGTTTCCGCCTGGATGTCACGATATGGAAAGCCCCGAACCCGCCCTCGTCGCCTCGGATCTGCACGCGGTGATAAGCCGTGCGTTGTGCACCTTTACTTGTTCGGCTGTGCTGAGCTGCACCGTAATCGAGGAATCGAACCCCAGCGTTGCTCTCCACGCACCTTAAGTGGGCCGGAAAACCGCCGGCCCCTCGGTCTGTGCACGCCTCCGAGCGACTACCTGCTCCATACCGTCATCGTCCCCGGGCCCTCGCCCGCCGGATCGGTCAGTCCAACAGATCGGCCTCCCAGTTGACGCGCTGGATGCGCACATCGAGCTCGCGAATCTCCCGGGCCAACGCATCGGCCTGGCCGCGCAGTTCGGCGACCGGGAGCGCCGAGAGCATCATCAGCTCGGAACGGAGCTGACGACCGTAGGAACGCTCACCCGCGCCCGCCGCCGCGTCCGCCGCGTCCGTGATCACCGAGTGGCGGAGCCGCAGCGTGTCCCGGCGCGCCAGCGCGTCGGTGAGGGTGCCGTCCTGGCCCATCTCCACCGCCGCGTTGGTCAGGTTGATCCGCCGGATCCATGTCTCCAGCTGGTCCAGTACCTCGCCCGTCTCCGCCAACAGCTGCGCCGCGTCCTCGGCGGGCGTCTCCCCCTCCTGGTACCGCGCGCTGCTGACGATCCGTGCCCGCAACTGCTCGACCCGACGCGTCGCCTCCGCGCGCTCCGCCAGCGCCTCGGCCAGCTTCATGGCCGCCCCCCGTTCCCCGTCCTGCTTGATGTCGCATGAGTATACGAACGCCAACTGGCCCGTCAGCAGCTGGTTTTTCGTCGGCGGACCGGCCTCATGCGTCGGTGGGGCGGGTGGCGCCGAAGTAGTCGGGGGAGTCGATCGGGTCGAAGCGGATGGTGGCTCCGGTATAGGGCGCGTTGATCATGTAGCCGCCGCCGACATAGATCCCGACATGGTGAATGCTCCGGGAGTCGGTCAGATCGGTGGCGAAGAAGACCAGGTCGCCGGGGAGCAGTTGGTCCCGGGTGGGGTGCGGCCCGGCGATCCACTGGTCGTTGGCCACCCGGGGCAGTTCGATGCCCACGGACTCGTATGCGGCCTTGGTCAGTCCGGAGCAGTCGAATCTTCCGTCGTCCTCGGGGGTGCCGTCGCCGCCCCAGAGATAGGGCGTGCCCAGGTGCTCCTGGGCGAAGGACACGGCGCCGGCGGCCTGTTCCAGCGGCGGAAGCCGTTCGTCCTCGGGCGGCGCGGTGAAGCTGGCCTCCGCGCCACGGATGATCCGCACATAGTTCTGCGTCTCCTCGTACGGCGGCACCCCGTTGTACTGGATCACCGCGTACGGCCCGGCGTTGTAGGCGGCCAGCATGTTGTCCACCGGGTCGCCCGGCACATCCCGCACATAGCCGGCCAGCGCGCAGTCATAGGCGGCGGCGGACGGAATGGCGTCCTCCGGGTCCCAGACATTGGCCACCCCGTCGCCGTTGGCGTCCAGTCCGTGGGTGGCCCAGGTGCCGGGGATGAACTGGGCTATGCCCTGGGCCGCCGCATGGCTCTCGGCGTCCGTCCGCCAGCCGCTCTCCTGGTTGAGCTGCGCGGCCAGGATCGCGGGGGACAGCTCGGGGCAGGTGTTGCCCCACTGCTGCACCAGGTCCTCGTACTCCGGCGGGACGGTGTTCCGCGCCAACTGGCCGTCCCCGCCGCCCGGTCGGCCGGCGCCGCCGAACAGGTCGGCCGCCGCGCCATAGACGCCGATCACCAGAAAGCCGACGAAGAGCAGCATGATGCCGAAGCCGGCACCCACCAGCATCACGACCCGCCGCATCGCCCGCCCCCTCCGTCCAGGAACCGACCAGCCGCCGGACGCGGTTCGCCGGCTCTCCGAAGATGGTGGCATGTGACCGGGGTTCACCGTCGAGTCCCGGGACTGGTTCTGGACATCGCGGACGGGAACGGGCCCTGATCGGTCGCCGATCGGCGCCGTCCGGCGGCGAAATCCGGCCAAAGAGTGGGCACTCGGCACGGTGAGCGTTCGTCACCTTACGGGACACGCTGTCGGTGGGCCGTGGCACAATCCGATGAGGAGGGGACAAGAGAGCGAGTGAGGCGGTGAGTTCGAATGCTCCTAGCGGCCGAAGAAGACGACATCACCAACATCATCGGCGGAATCGCGCCCGATTGGGGCCCTTTCTCCGCTGTTGGCACCGAGGCCAGGACGCTGATCCAGGTCATCATGGCGCTGGCCATCCTGATCTGCATGGGCATCGCCATCTGGGGCGCCGCCAAGCAACGGATCGGGTCCACCGCGATGCGGGACAGCTTCAGCGCCGAGCAGGGCAAGGGGCTGATCGTCGCCGGGCTGACGGGAATCTTCATCATCGGTTCCCTGGGCACGCTGTTCACCATCATCTATGGCATGGCCATCTGACGGTCCGGGGAAGGAACGGCGGCCGATGCGTGAACGGGGCGCCCGTCAACGGCTGTTGAGGCGTGCGTTGGTCGCGATGGCACTGGGCGGCACCCTCCTCGCCGGCTGCGCCGGCGGCCCGGCGGCCAACCGCGCCGGGCTGGACCACTCCGACAACGAGGACGAGGCATCCCCGACGGGGAGCCAGAGCCCGGGTGTCGAGGAGGACAACGAGTCTCCGACCGAGTCCGCGCCCGAGGACCCGCCGAATCTGCCGACGGCCGAGCCCAACGTTTCGTTGGATCCGGGCACGGCCATCCCAGCCGTGCCCGACGCCTGCTGCCTGGCCGCCTTCCCGAACGGCGACCTGCTGGTCGGCACGACGGGGGGCAACCTCAGCCGGGTGACGGAGCAGGGCGACATCACCGACGTGGGCCAGCTTCAGGGCGCCCTGACCGAACTGCTCGCCCTGGCGATCCCCCCCGACGACGAACCCGACACGTTGTACGCCTACTACGCGGGCGCCAGCAGCAGCAGCGTGGCCGCCTATGGCTATGACCCGACCGAGCCGGACGGCGCCCAGGTCAACAGCACGAACCAGCAGATCGTGCGGTATCTGCCCCACGCCGACAGCCGCAGCGGCGGGGCGCTGACCTTCGGCCCCGAGGACGGTCTGCTCTATGTGGGCATAGGCGACGCGGGCAATGCCGAGCTGGCCACCAGCCCGACATCCGGCGCCGGCAAGATCCTGCGGATCGAGCAGAACACCCCCCTTCCAGTGGACGGAGGGAACATCGCCACCGAATCCCTCGTGCACTCCAGTGGCCATGGCGACATTCGCGGCCTGGCCTGGGACGACGTGAATAGGCTCTGGTCGGTCGAGGTCGATCCGGACGGTGTTACGGAGGTCAACGCCGTGATTCCGCAGGCGCGTTACGACGAGGAGGCGCCGAAGCACTCCTGGGAGGCGAGCGAGGTCGATCCGGTGGGTCTGGCCTATGGCGCCGTCTCGCTCTGGGTGCCCTCCCGAGGCCAGGGCCTGTGGCGGCTGCCGCTGGATCTGAGCGCCGCCGAGGTCAGCGGCGCCCCGCAACTGCTGGCCGACGATCTGACCGCGCCGACCGCCGTGCTCCCCGACGCGAGTGACGGCCCGCTCCGCGTTCTGATCGGTGACGTCGTCCAGCCGTACGGGATCAGCTGACCATCGGTGGTCACCCCGTGAGGCCGCGCGCGATCAGGTCGGCCAGGGCGAAGCTGAACAGCGCGATGCCCACAAAGCCGTTGACGGTGAAGAAGGCCCGGTTGACGCGGCTGAGGTCGTCGGGGTGGACGATGGAGTGCTCGTAGACGAAGGCCGCCGCGACCACGGCAAGGCCCACCCACAGCAGCGGTCCCGCGTCGGTGGCCAGCGCGTACCAGGCGAACAGCAGCGTGGTCACCAGATGGCAGAGCCGGGCGCCGAGCAGCGCGCCGCCGATGCCGAAGCGGGCCGGGACGGAACGCACGCCGCCCGCCCGGTCGGCGGCGACGTCCTGGCAGGCGTAGATCAGGTCGAAGCCGCCGATCCACAGGCCGACGGCCGCGCCGAGCAGCACCGCGTCCCAGGACCAGGCGCCGGTCACCGCGAGCCAGCCGCCGACCGGGCCCATGGCCTGGGCCAGGCCCAGGATGGCGTGCGGAAAGTCGGTGAACCGTTTGCCGTAGGGGTAGACCACCATGGGCACCACGGCGAGCGGCGCCAGCGCCAGGCAGAGCGGGTTGAGCAGGGCGGCCGCGCCCAGGAAGACGGCCAGCGCGATCCCCGCCCCCACCCAGGCGGTCCGCACCGAAACCGCCCCGGTGACCAGCTCACGGCCCGCGGTGCGCGGGTTACGCGCGTCAATCTCCCGGTCGATGATCCGGTTGGCCGCCATGGCGAAGGTGCGCAGGCCCACCATGGCGATGGTCACCAGCAGCAACGTCAGCCAGTGCACGGTGCCGTCGTCGAGGAACATCGCGGTCAGGGCGGCCATATAGCCGAACGGCAACGCGAAGACCGAGTGTTCGATCATCACCAGTCGAAGAAACGCCCGCACCGGACCGGAATCGGGCCGTTCCGCTCTCGCCGCGACCGTCACAGCCCGTATTCCTTCCAACGCCGGGTGACCCGCTCGGCGACATCCGGGTCGGAAACGATCATCTCCGGCCAGCCACCGTCCCTGGTGTACCCCTCCTCCGGCCATTTGGCCGTGGCGTCGATGCCCGCCTTGCCGCCCCAGAACTGCTGGTAGGAGGCGTGGTCCAGATGGTCGACCGGCCCCTCGGTCAGCAGCACGTCGCGCGCGTAGTCGACATTGCCCAGCGCGCGCCAGGCGACCTCCTGGAGATCGTGCACATCGCAGTCGGCGTCCACCACGATGACCAGCTTGGTCAGCGACATCATGTGCGCACCCCACACCGCCGACATCACCTTCTGTGCGTGTTTGGGGTACTTCTTGTCGATCGAGATGATCGCGCAGTTGTGGAATCCGCCGCTCTCCGGCAGGTGGTAGTCGACCACATCCGGGATGATCACCTTCAGCAGCGGCAGGAAGAAACGTTCGGTGGCCCGGGCGAGCGGTCCGTCCTCCGTCGGCGGGCGGCCCACCACGATCGACTGGAAGATCGGCTTCCGACGCATGGTGACGCAGTCGATGGTGAGCGCGGGGAACGGCTCCTGCGGCGTGTAGAAGCCGGTGTGGTCGCCGTAGGGGCCCTCGGGCAGGGTCTCGCCCGGCGTCAGCCATCCCTCCAGCACCACTTCCGCCTGCGCCGGCACCTGGAGCGGCACCGTCTCGCAGTCCACCAGTTCGACCCGCTTTCCGCCGACGAAACCGGCGAACAGGTACTCGTCGATATCCCCGGGAAGGGGCGCGGTGGCCGCATAGGTGACGGCGGGGGGGCAGCCGAAGGCGATGGCCACCGGAAGGCGCTCGCCGCGCCGCGCCGCGACCTGGTAGTGATTGCGGCTGTCCTTGTGGATCTGCCAGTGCATTCCGATGGTGCGCCGGTCATGCCGCTGCAGCCGATAGAGGCCGAGATTGCGCACCCCGGATTCGGGGTCCTTGGTGTGGGTGAGGCCCAGGTTGAAGAACGAGCCACCGTCCTTCGGCCAGGTGAACAGGGCGGGCAGCCGGTCGAGATCGACCTGGTCGCCACGGAGCACGACTTCCCGCACCGGGCCGTTCTTGACCTTCTTCGGCGGCACATGGGTCATCGAGGAGAGTTTGCCGAACGCCTCACGAAATCCGACAAAGCCCTGCGGCAGCTCGGGTTTGAGCAGGCCGCCGATCGACTCGCTGATGTCCTCGTAGGACTTCAGACCGAGCGCCTTGAGCAGCCTGCGGTCGGTGCCGTAGACGTTCATCGCCAGCGGCAGGTCCGAGCCTTTGACGTTCTCGAAGAGGAGCGCGGGACCGCCGGCCTTGTTGACCCGGTCCGTGATCTCGCCCACTTCGAGATGGGGATCGACCTCGGCTTTGACCCGCTTGAGGTCGCCGTCCTTCTCCAGGGCCTTGAGCAGAGCACGAAGGTCGTCGTATGCCATGGGCCTCAGTATTCCGGACGCATTACCCTGGGCCTTAGTCAGGGGCCGCACCGAGGCCCAAGCCATCGTGTCCAGGGGGACTACCATGCTGCGGGTGCTGATGTTTCTGGTACCGCTGGCCCTGGCCATCTACGCCCTGGTGGACTGCATCAGCGCCAAGGACGACGAGGTGCGCCATCTGCCCAAGCTGGTCTGGCTGGCGCTGATCGTGCTGGCCTGGGTGATCGGCCCGCTCGCCTGGATCCTGGTGGGCCGCAAGCGGGGCACCGCGGGTGTCGGCGGCCGCCGAGGGGGCGCAGGCTGGGTCGCCCCCGACGACAACCCCGAGTTTCTGCGCTCCCTGAACGACGAGCAGCGGGCGGCTCGCGACGAGCAGGACAAGGAGCTGCTGGAGAACTGGGAAGAGGATCTCCGTCGGCGCGAGGAGGAGCTGCGCCAGCGCGGCGACGGCGACGACGGCCCCGGCGCGCCGCCCGAGCCCCCGGCGGGCGGCGGCGGCAAGAGCTGACGCCCTCCCCACCGCACCGCCCCAGCGGGTCGCTCAGGCCACTGAGCGGCCCGTTTCTGTTGCCGCCGCGTCGTCCCGGCCGGGTGGCTCCGGAACGGTGAACGTCTCCTTCGCCGCCGGTACGCCCACACCGTGCCAGCGGAACGGGAGGCCGTCGGCGACATCAGGGTCGGGGTGGTCCATCAGCTGGAAGTGCAGATGCGGCTCCGACGAGTTGCCGGAGTTCCCGCAGCGGGCCACCGGCTGGCCGGCGCGCACGCGCTCGCCGGGGCGCACGGCGAGCGATCCGCGCCGCAGATGGGCGTAGAGGGCATACGTTCCCCCGCCGAGATCCAGGATCAGATGGTTGCCGATCACCCGTCCGGGGCCGCGCATGTCCCGCAGCAGCCCCTCGACCAGCAGGAAGAGAAACGCCGGGTAGGAGTTTCGGCTGAGATGGTCCCGCTGGCCGTCGGCGGCGCGCACCACGACCCCGTCGGCGACGGCGAGCACCGGCGCGTCGAACGCGGGGAAGTCCGTGTTGCGCCGGGCCGGCGGCCACCAGCCGACGGTGGGCCGGGCGGTCGCGGACGCCGGGGCCCTGGCCGCCGACTCGGCGACCACATCGATGGCGTGGCTCTGCCCATAGGCCCGCGTCCCGTGGCTGGGCACCCGGTCCGCCGGGCTGTTGAGCGCCGACCAGCGCCCGGCCACCGGCGCCGCCGTCGCCAGCGGCGGGGCCTCCTCGCCTCTGTCGCGCCGCGCCAGCGACATGGCGCCCAGCTGGCCGAGCAGGGCGCCGGCGATCAGCAGCCAGCCGCCGAGCATCGGCAGTCCGGCCAGCAGATCCAGCAGAAGGTAGGAGACAAAGGCCGCCCAACAGGTGCGGTAGACCACCATCAGGCTCTTCCGCGCCGTCCTGGGCGGTCGCGTCTCGACGGCCCAGGACGGATCGTGCGTCGGGGGCCTCGGGTCGTGTGTCGGGTCGTGTGTCGGGTGCTTCCGCCGCTTGGGCATCGTCGCCATCTCCCTCGCCGGCCGCTCCTGGACGAGCGGTTCTGTTCCTTGCCGGGTCCGCTGCCCCTCAGGGGCCGGCGGCGGTGAGCACCACCAGCAGCGGCACCACCCGCACCGGGGGCACCGTCCAGCGGCCCCGGCCGGCCGAGGTCAGCCAGCCGGCCGCCGACAGCTGGCGGAGGTGGTGGTAGATCTGCCCCGTGGTACCGAGGTCGGGTAGTTCGGCCAGCTCGCCGGCGGTGCGGCGGCCGGCGACGATCTCCCGCAGCAGGCGCATCCGTACCGGATGCCCCAGCGCGGCCAGGGCATCGGCCGCCGGCGACCAGTCCCCGTCGAGCAGGGCCTCCAGGGGCTGCCCGTACTGCCACTCGTAGTGCTCGCCCGTGGGCAGCGTGACCGAGCCGGTGAAGAGCACTCCCCCGTCGGGCGCCTCATCGGCCAGCCTGGCCTTGAGTGCCTCAAGCGCCCAGAAGTCGCCGCCCGCCGGCTCGTCCCCGCCGGCCGGCGCCTCGGCCCGCCGCTCCAGCTCGGCCAGCCGCCGTTCCAGCGCGTCGACCCGTTCCTCCAGATCCATGCCGGGAGATTACGTAATTACGTAACTCCTGTCAACGGGGCAAGGGGAAGGCCCCGGACGCGGAGGGCGTCCGGGGCCTTCGGGTGCTGCGGGGTGCCGCCGCGTGTCACCGGGTGGGTCACACCTTGGCGTCCTCGCCGCGCAGGAACTCCATCGGGTCGATGGCGGTGCCGTAGTCGGCGCTGGTGCGGACCTCGAAGTGCAGGTGCGGGCCACTGCTGTTACCGGTGTTACCGGAGAGGGCGATCTTCTCGCCGGTCTCGACCTCGTCACCCACGGCCACATCCACCTCGGAGAGGTGCGCGTACTGGGTGAAGGTGCCGTCGGTGTGCTCGATCACCACGGCGTTACCGTAGGCCGGGCCGTCGCCGGCGCCGTTGCCGCCGGCCTTCACCACGGTGCCCTCGTGCACCGAGTTCACCTCGGTGCCGCTCGGGACGGCGAAGTCCTGACCGCTGTGCTTGGCGGCCCAGCGGTCACCGGCGTTGCCATAGGTGGCCGACAGCTCGTAGTCGTCCGAGATCGGGGAGACCCAGGCGTCCGGGTCGTTGGTGACGTCCTCGTTCTCGGCGTCCTCGGCGTTCTTACCCTCGTCGCCCTTGTCGGCGTTCTTCGCGGCGTCGTCCTGCTTCGCGACGGCGGTCGCCTCGCCCGTGGTGGGGCCATGGCCGGTCGAGGCCAGCTCCGACACGGTGTGCGCGGCGTAGACCTCGGCGGGGTTGCCATCGGCCGCCACCGCCGCGCCCGTGAGCACGACCGACGCGGCGAGACCGGCGGCCGCGACAGTGGCGACACGGGTGCTCGGACGGAGGTTCTCGCGGATGCGGTGCGTGGTGATCTTCGGCATGAGTAGTCCACCTCGGTAAATCGGGGATATCCGGACAAATCGACCGAACGAGCTTCATTGATACCCGGCCGTTCGGGGCCTGACAACCCCCCCTCCTACGAGCCGCCCTCGTAACCGGAAAGGCGGTCCAACGGCCCTTTACAGCCCACCGCGGAAACCGTTTCGGACGGCCCCGGCGACCGTTCTTCGCCCGCCCGCCGAGGGGCGTCCCGGCCCACCGGCACAGGGCGGGGCCGGCACGACGGGGCGCCGCGCTTTCCGAAAGTCCACGGGCGCCGGGACGCAGGTCATGGACGGCCGGGACGAAAGTCCCCGGCCCTTTGTCCTTTCCCGCTCCTATCGGCGCTCGTAGGGCCGGATCGGCCTGTGGCGGGCGTCACGATCCAGCGCATGAAAAGCGCCCGGGAGGCCACCGAAAACGGTGGTCCCCCGGGCGCTCTGGCACCCGGAGCGGGGGCTACACCCCGCCGTATGCGTGCAGGCTGTTGAAGAAGATGTTCACTCCGTAGTAGTTCACCAGGAAGCAGAGGAAGCCGACGATCGCCAGATAGGCCGCCTTCCTCCCCTTCCAGCCGACCGTGGCCCTGGCGTGCAGATAGCAGGCGTAGGCGATCCAGGTGATGAAGGCCCAGGTCTCCTTGGGGTCCCAGTCCCAGTAGCGGCCCCAGGCGCTCTCGGCCCAGATCGCGCCGGCCACGATGGCGAACGTCCACAGCGGGAAGACCGCCGCGTTGACCCGGTAGGCGAACTTGTCCAGGGTGACCGAGGACGGCAGCCGCCCCAGCACCGAAACGGTCCGCTTCCGCATCGGGGTGCCGGCCACCAGCTTGGCCTCGTAGCGGTCCCTGAGCAGGAAGAGCACGCTGGACAGCGCCCCGACATAGAGCAGCCCGCCGCAGATGATCGCCAGCGGGACATGGATCCACATCCAGATCGAGTCCAGCGCCGGGACCAGCTGCTGGGTCTCGGTGTAGAGGACGGTCACGGCCAGCCCGAGATCGGCCAGCACCGTGCCCACCAGGGGCAGCCCCATCCACCGCACCCGGCGGCTGGTCAGCAGAAAGCCGAGGAACGCGGCCACGACCACCATGGAGAAGGCCGTGGAGAACTCGTACATGTTGCCCCAGGGCCCGCGTTGCACGGAGAGTGCCCTGGTGATCACGGCACCGAGGTGCAGCAGGAACGCCAGCGTGGTCAGCGAGACGGCGATCCGGCCGTACATGTCGCCCTGCTCGCTGCCGCCGGAGGCGCCGGGGCCGTCCGGCAGCTCGTCCCGCGCCGGGGTCGAGGAGCGGGTGACGATCTTGGGCCGCTCCAGCACCTCGGTGCCGCCCTTGGTCCGCACCACGACGGTCGGGCCGCCGCGGGCGGACGCCTCCTCGGCGTCCCGTTCGGGGAGCAGCGCGGCCGAGGTGCGGGCCACCTTGCTGCGCCCGCCGAGGATCCACTCGGTCACATAGGCCAGAAAGGCCAGGGCGTAGATGGCCATCGCCGTGTAGACCAGCACATTGCTGACATCGGCTAGACCCTCGTCTGCGGCGAGCATCATGGGCGCGCTCCTTCAGCGGCTTCGGGCGATGCGGAGTCGGGTTCGTCGTCGTCCCGGCGTTCGGGTCGGTCGTCCCGGGACGCGTCGGTCTCGGATGCGTCGGTCTCGGGTTTGTGGTCCTCGGATTCGTGGTCCTGGGCGTCGGGGTCGGGGTCCGGGCCGTCCTGCTCCCGGCTCCGCTCCTCGTCCGCCACCGGTGGTGCCTCCGGCTGCAGCTCGACCGCCAGATCGCCCAGTTCCTCGGGGATCCGGGCGGACTCGGTGCGGCCCAGCGAGGCCATCTCCACCACCGTCACCCCGTCGTCCCCGGTCCTGGCCCGCACCCACACCCGGCGGCGCTGCAGGAAGAGGGAGCCGGTCAGGCCGAGGATCGCGGCCAGCGAGCCGACCAGCGCCCAGCTGTTGCCCTCCCGGGTGGTGACCTGGAAGGTGGCCCAGTTCTCGAAGCCCTCGAAGGTGAGGGTGCCCCGGCCGCCCGGGAGGTCGATGGAGTCCCCGGGCAGCAGATCGAAGCGGAACAGATCCCCCTCGCCGTCCTCCAGCTGCTCCATGTTGTCGGTGTTCAGCTGGTAGACGTTCTGCGGGATGCCGGAGGAGACGCCCAGATCGCCCTCGAACGCGTTGAGGGTGAGCACCGGGTAGTCGGGCTCGGGGAACGTCGAGTGCGGGCCGCGTACCTCGTCGATGTTGTACGTCGGGTTGAAGAAGCCCTGGAAGCCCAGCTGGGTGCGCTCGCCGTCGGGGCCCACATAGTCGCTGACCTTGATCACGCCGACCGAGGTGAACCCGGCGTCCTGCGGCAGGAACGGGACGGGCGCGCTGAACGCCGTGTTGCCCTGGCCGTCGGTCACGGTGATCACCGGCGCGTAGCCGTGCCCCAGCAGGCGCACCCGGGAGTCGCCGACCTTCAGCGGGTTGTTGACGGTGATGACGCCGGGCTTCTCGGTGCCGTCGGCGGTCCAGTAGGTGACGTCGGCCCTGAAGTCGGTCGGGGTGCCGATGTCGACGCTGTCCCTGCTGTACCGGTAGTCGAAGTCGTCGAGGGTGAAGCCGAACCGCTCCAGATCGTTCACGTCGAAGAACTGGCCGGAGGAGAAGTCGTCGTACTGCGGCAGCGCGTTGGAGAACCCGCTGCCCTCGACCACCAGCTTGCCGCCCTCGGAGTGGTACAGCTGGCCCCGCGCGAAGGCCAACAGCATCACGATCAGCGCCACATGGAAGAGCAGGTTCCCGGCCTCGCGCAGATAGCCCTTCTCGGCGGCCACCTGGCCCTCATGGCCCGGCTGATCCGCCAGATCGGTGCGGAACCGCCTCCTGCGCAACCGCGCGCGGGCGGCGTCCAGCACCTGCTGGGGCGGGGTCGCGGTGCGCCAGGTGGTGTACGCCGGCATTCGGTCGAGGCGCCGGGGGGCGCGCGGCGGACGGCCGCGCAACTGGCCGACGAACTGCCAACTGCGCGGCAGGATGCAGCCGATCAGCGAGATGAACAGCAGCAGATAGATCGCGGAGAACCAGACCGAGGAGTAGACCTCGAAGAGCTGCACCCGGTCGTAGAAGTCCCCGAGGCCGGGGTTGTTCTCCCTGAACTCCTGCACCGCCATCGCGTCGACCCGCTCCTGCGGGATCAGCGAGCCGGGCACCGAGGCCAGCGCCAGCAGGAAGAGCAGCAGCAGCGCCACCCGCATCGAGGTCAGCTGGCGCCAGAACCAACGCCCCCAACCGACCAGCTCGCGCGCCGTCCACCGCAGCGCGCCGCCCGCGCCGGGGGCGCGCACGCCGCCGAACGAGCCGGGCACGGCGGTGCCGCCCGTCGGCTCCGCCTCGTCGAGGGGCGCGGTGGACAGGCCGACCGCGGCCGAGACCTCGTCGCCACGGTCCTCGGCCCGCTGCTCGGGCACCTCGCGCCCGCCCGAGGCGTCGGGTTCCGCCGGCTCGCCGCCCTCGCCGCGCTCGGTCGCGACGCCTGTGCGGGAAGCGCCTTCGTCGGTCATAGGGTCAGACTCCCGGGGTGAACTGGACGCTCCAGATCTGCATTTCGTAAACCATCCGATCCCAGGCGCCCGTGACCAGCAGCACCCCGGTGACCATCAGCATCGCGCCGCCGAGCCGCATCACCCAGCGGTAGTGCCGCTTGACCCAGCCGAACGCGCCCAGCATCCGGCGGAAGGCGAGGGCCGCCGCGATGAACGGCAACCCCAGTCCAAGACAGTAGGCGAAGGCGAGGAGCGCACCGCGGCCGGCCGTCGCCTCGTTGATCGCCAGCATGTTGACGGCCGCCAGCGTCGGGCCGACACAGGGCACCCAGCCGACGCCGAAGACCACGCCCAGCATGGGCGCGCCGGCCAGCCCTATCCCCGGCCGCACGGGCAGTCGGTACTCCCGCTTGGTCAGCCAGGGCAGCGCACCGATGAAGAACAGACCCAGAAGTATGGTGAGCACACCGGCGACCCGGCTGATCGTCTCCCGGTGTTCCAGCAGCGTGAACCCGAAGCTGCCGAAGAGGGCGCCGCCCGAGACGAAGACCGCCGTGAAGCCCAGCACGAAGAGCGAGGCGCCCAGAAACATCCGGCCCCGCTTCTGCTCGGCCAGATCGGCGCCGCCGGCTCCCGTGACATAGGACAGATAGCCGGGCACCAACGGCAGCACACAGGGCGAGAAGAACGACACCAACCCGCCGAACACCGCGACCGGCAGCGCCAACAGCAGCGCCCCGCTCAGTACCGTCTCGTTGTGGCCCATGCCGGGTCAGCTCTCCGCGATCACCGGGTCGAGCGCCTCGCGCAGTTCCTCCTCGGTGACCGCCTTGAGCAGCCGGACGGCGATCCGGCCCTCCCGGTCCACGATCAACGTCGAGGGAACGGCCTGCGGGTTGAGGCTGCCCTTGGGGAACTGGAGCAGCGTCCTGCCGTTCGGATCGTAGATGCTCGGGTACGGCACCTCGTGGTTCTCCTCGAAGGCGAGCGCGTTCTCCACCGACGGATCCCTGAGGTTGATCCCGATGAACTGCACGCCCTGGTCCGCCGTGTCCTCGGCGACGGCCACCAGATTCTTGGCCTCCGCGATGCACGGCGCACACCAGGCGCCCCACACATTGAGGACCAGCACCTGGCCCTCGTAGTCCGAGACGTTCAACTCCTCGCCCTGCAGCGTCTCACCGGACAGCTCCGGCAGCGACTGTCGCTCGGCGACCGGCACGGTCGTGACCTGGCCCGTGCCCTGGACGATGTTGCTGTCGCCGCCGGACGGGCCGGCCGATTCACCGGAACACGCGGTCAGGGCCAGCAGGCCGACGACGGCCACGACCCCCTTGACAACCCGGAGCTGGATCATGTGAAAAGTTTCCCATGCGTCCCTGAACGATCTTTGGCGCCCCCCTCATCCCCAACCGTCCCGGAGTTCCGGGGGCCGCGGGCCCGCCCGTCAGGCGCCGAACGCCTTGCTCCCGTTCGCCCCCTTGACCCGCTTCGCGCCCGACCGCAGATGCACCGGCACCAGATCGAGCGCCGGCTCGGTGTAGGTGACGGAGACGATCTCGTCCCCCTCGAAGGTGAAGCTGGTCAACGAGGCCAGCGTGCACTGCCGGTTGCGCGGGTCGTGCCACAGCCGACGGCGCTCCACCCAGCCGCGGAGCGTCCAGATCGGCAGCTGATGGCTGACGCAGAGCGCCTCGTGCCCACGCGCGGCGTCCCGCGCCGCGTCCAACGCGCCCTTCATCCGCACCGCCTGGTCCACATAGGGCTCGCCCCAGGACGGGCGGAACGGGTTGCGCAGCAGACGCCAGTTGGCCGGCCGGCGCAGCGCGCCGTCCCCGATGCCGAAGGTCTTGCCCTCGAACGCGTTGGCCGCCTCGATCAGCCGCCCGTCGGTGGCGACCGGAACATCCAACGCCTCTGCGATCGGCGCGGCCGTCTCCTGCGCCCGCTCCAGCGGGGACGCCACCACATGGACGATGTCCCGTTCGGCGACCCGCTCCGCGACCCGTTCGGCCATCCGCCGGCCCAACTCCGAGAGGTGGTAGCCGGGCAGCCGTCCGTAGAGCACACCCTCCGGGTTCTCCACCTCGCCGTGCCGCATCACATGCACGGTCGTCCGCTCGCTGCTGCTCATCGCTCCGCTCACTGTCTCGCCGTGTCCGGCGGGGTCGATATCCGTACGCGCCGCGCCCCCCGGGGGAGCAGGCCACGCCTCATGCCGGAACCTCGGCCGCGGCGGCGGCGCGCGCCGCGGCCGGCAGCGCCTCGAAGATCCGCTCCAGCGCCCGCTCGTCGTGCGCGGTGGAGACGAACCACGCCTCGAAGGCGGACGGCGGCAGATAGACGCCGCGCTCCAGCATGGTGTGGAAGAAGGCGGTGTACCGGTGGGTCTCCTGCGCCTTGGCCGAGGCGAAGTCGGTGACCTCCGCGTCCGTGAAGAACACCGAGAACATGTTGCCCGCCGCGCTCACCCGGTGCGCCACCCCCGCCTCGGCGAGCGCCGCACCGGCCGCCTCGCGCAGCCGCGCGGCGGTGGCGTCCAACGTGGCGTAGGCGGCGTCGTCCAGCAGCCTGAGCTGGGCAAGCCCGGCGGCCGTCGCCACCGGATTCCCCGAGAGGGTGCCGGCCTGGTAGACCGGGCCCGAGGGGGCCAGCTTGTCCATCACATCCGCCCGGCCGCCGAACGCCGCCGCCGGGAAGCCGCCGCCCATCACCTTGCCGAAGGTCAACAGATCGGCCTCGACGCCCTCCACCCCGTACCAGCCCTGCCGGCTGATCCGGAAGCCCGTCATCACCTCGTCGGAGATCAGCAGCGCGCCATGGCTCCGACACAGCTCCTTGAGGCCCGCGTTGAAACCGGGCGCCGGCGGCACCACGCCCATGTTGCCCGGCACGGCCTCGGTGATCACACAGGCGATCTCCGCCGGATGCGCCTCGAACGCGGCCCGCACCGCGCCCAGATCGTTGTACGGGAGCACCAGTGTCTCGCCGGCCTGGGCGCCCGTCACCCCCGGGGTGTCCGGCAGCCCGAACGTCGCGACGCCGGAGCCGGCGGAGGCCAACAGGGCGTCCACATGGCCGTGGTAGCAGCCGGCGAACTTGATCACCTTGGCCCGGCCGGTGAAGCCACGGGCCAGCCGGAGCGCCGACATCGTCGCCTCCGTCCCCGAGGAGACCAGCCGCACCCGCTCGACGGGGCCGATCCGCGCCACGATCTCCTCGGCCAGCTCGACCTCGCCCGGCGTCGGGGTGCCGAACGAGGTGCCGCGCCCGACGGCTGCCCGCACCGCGTCCAGCACCGCCGGATGGGAATGGCCGAGGATCATCGGCCCCCAGGAGCACACCAGATCGACATACTCCCTCCCATCGGCGTCGGTGAGGTAAGGACCTTCGCCAGACACCATGAAACGGGGCGTACCGCCCACGGCACCGAAAGCGCGCACCGGAGAGTTCACGCCACCGGGGGTGACACTGGCCGCACGGTCATAGAGCGTCTGCGAGACTGGGGCTTCGATGGATCGGGTCACGCCGTCCATGGTGACATCAGCACCTCACAGCTCGGTGTCAGGGCGTTTCACAGCCGCCTGAGGGGGGAGGTGTCTGAAACGATGATCGGGTTTGTGCGGCGGGGGTCGCGAGTAGTCAGGTGGTGACATGCAACGCGGTGGCGAAATCGGCGAGGGAACCGGGGACCTCGGGCCCGAGCCCTCACCACGAGCCCGTTCCCGCCGTGGCCGACACCGCCGCAAGACGGACAACGGCGAGCTGGAGTTCCGCGGCCGAGGCAGCCGGATGTCCGTGACCTACAAGTACTTCGGCGCCCCCGACGGCGCCACCGCGGCCCGCGTCCCGCTGTCCATGCGGCCGGAGGAGCTGGGCGGCGACGAGCTGGGCCAGGGCATGTTCACCCGGATCAAGCCGGAGACCATGGCCGCCATGGTGCTCACCGGCATCGAGGGGATACCGCTGCACCGCGTTCCCCCGCTGGAGCTGGTGGTGCTGCACCCCGACTACGCGGTGGTGAAGTTGCCCACCACGGTGGTGGATCCGCTGCGCGGCATCGGCGACGAAACGGTGGGCGCCGCCGCGTTCATCTGGTCCACGGTCCCCGACCGCAGCGGCCCCAACGACGCGTTCGGCGTCTATCGGCTGCTGAACGAATGGCAGGACTTCTCCCGCCGCCTCCACGAGGCCGGCCACCAGCCGTACTGCCTGGTCTGGCCGTAGGCCCTGTTCGGCGGGATCACCCACCACGCCCGTGCCGAGGCGAGGCGCTGTCCCGACGGTCCTTCGCCGGCTCCCCCGGCTCCCGGGCTCAGCCGTCGCTTGTCCGTGCGTTACCCGTTTGGCGGTCGCCTGCGATAGACATGACCCCTGCGAACGTGGACCAGCCGGCGGAGGACCGAAGCGGGCCGAGGCCGAGGGGTCGAGAGGGAGGCCAGGGTGCAGGGCAGGGCGAGGGCCGCGGGCGCGGCGCTGGCGGTCGCGCTGATACTCGGCGCCGGCGCCTGTGCCGCCGATATCGGCGGCACCGAGGACACCGGCGGGTCCGACCCGTCCGACGGCGCCAGGAACCAGGCCCAGCAGGGGCGCTACTCCGGTCTCCCCGAGCCCTGCGGCTCGGTCCGCCAGGAGACCCTCGCCGAACTCATGCCCGACGCCGACCCCGAGGTCTACGCGGGCGATCCGCTCGCCACCTATGACACCGGCCGCCGCGTCGGCTGCGAATGGCGCAACACCGACGGCGCGGACTCCCAACGGCTGACCGTCGACTTTCTGCGCGTGATCTCGTACCAATCCGAGGTGAGCGACGACGATCAGGCGGAGTTCGACTTCGAGACCCGCGCGGAAGAGTTCGGACTCACCCTCGGCGAGGACGCCGACCAGACCGACGAGGACGGTGCCAACGCCCTCTCCCCCGACCTGGGCGGAAGGCCGGCAAGCGCCAGACAGCTTGATGGCATTGGTCACGTCGCTTTTCTCGATGACCGTTTGACCAGCAGTGATGCCACAAGCCGACGGGATGTGACGCTCGCCTTCCGCAACGCGAACGTTATCGTCACCGTTGTGTACAGCGTCGCGACCATCCAGCCGGACGCCGCGCCCGACAGCTCGGAGTCCCAGCAGCACGCCGAGACCGTGGCCCGACAGCTCGCCGCCGGTCTGGACGGCTGACGCAGCCGCGCCATCCGGGTCCCGGCCTTCGGCGGGCGTACCGTGGCGAGGCAGCGGCCGGCCCACGGCCACCACGACGGCCGGCCCACGGCTCGGGCAACTGGCGAGCTCAAGCAACTGGTGACAGGTAACGGGAGCGAAGAACCCATGGTCCGTAAAGCCTCGCGACGCGTTGTCCGACTGACGGCACTGGCCGCCGTGCCCGTGCTGCTCGCCGTCGGCTGCTCCTCCTCGTCCGACGATTCCGGATCCGAGGAGGACAACGCGCCCCAGTCCGCGGCGCCGACCCCCGAGCCGGTCAGGTTCGCCGAGCTGCCCGAGCCCTGCTCCCTGCTGAGCGGCGACACCGTCGAGAACGTGGTCCCCGAGGCCGACCCCGAGAACGGCCAGGCGCTGGAGTCCAGCAACACCTCGGCCTCGGCCGCCTGCCTGTGGAGCGGCCTGGACGAGTACCAGTTCCGTTCGCTCACCGTCTCGCTGCGCCGCTTCGACTCCGATCCGGCCGTGGGCAGCGGCGACGAGCGGGCCGGCGCCTACCTCCAGCAGATGGTGGACGAGATCACCGGCGACGAGGACAACCACGAGCCGACCGCCGAGGAACTGCCGGAAACGGGCGACGAGGCGGTCTCCATCGCCTATGCGGTCACCAAGGAGGCCGACGGCGACGAGCATGACTACCGCCAGCAGCGCGTGGTCGTTCGCACGGGCAACGCCGTGGTCACCGTCGACTACTCGGGCGCCGGCTTCCAGGGCGACGATCTGCCCGGCGCCGGCGGCATCAAGGAGGCCGCCGACATCACCGCCCAGGAGGTCGTCACCAACCTGGACGCCGGCGCCGCCGACGAAGGCGCCGACGGCGCGGACGGTGCCGACGGCGCGGATGATGAAGACGGTGGGGATGGTGGAGACGGCGCGGATGGCGGGGACGGCGAATCCGGCGAGGACGGCAAGAGCGACTCCTGAGCGGGCCATCCCGGGTGGGTCGCCCGGGAGTTGGCGGCGGTCGGCGCGTACATGACCTAGGTCATATGCCAGGCTGGGGCCGACACCGACCCCGCCGCCGACCCCTGGGGAGGCACCACCAGTGGCCGCGATCAAGCTGACCCGCGCACATCGCATCCTGGTCAGCATCGTGCTGGCCGGAGCCGTCGTCATCGCCACCATCGGCTTCGTCGGCTCCTACGCCGCCGTCCGCGACCTCGCGGAACGGAAGGGTTTCGGCGAGTTCGCCCCCTTCTTCCCCATCGGCGTCGACGCCGGCATCGTCGTCCTGCTCTCCCTCGACCTGCTGCTGACCTGGCTGCGCATCCCCTTCCCCCTGCTACGCCAGTGCGCCTGGCTGCTGACGGCGGCCACCATCGCCTTCAACGGCGCCTCGGCCTGGGGCGACCCGCTGGGCGTCGGCATGCACGCGATCATTCCGGTGCTCTTTGTGATCACCGTCGAGGCCGCGCGCCATGCCATCGGACGGGTGGCCGACATCACGGCCGACCGTCATATGGAGGGCGTCCGGATGTGGCGGTGGTTCCTCTCCCCGATCCCCACCTTCCGGCTCTGGCGCCGGATGAAGCTCTGGGAACTGCGCTCCTACCAGGAGGTCATCGCGATGGAGCGGGACCGGCTGGTCTACCAGGCGCAGTTGCGTGCCGAGTACGGGCGCGCATGGCGCCGCCGCGCGCCGGTTGAGGCCAGGATGCCGCTCAAACTCGCGCGCTATGGCGTCCCGTTGCGCGACACCGCGGCAACCGGACTGGCGGCGGCCCGCGCGCCTCTCGCGGTGGAACGACGCGAGGGGACCGAGCCGGACGCCGGCCGGGCGCCGGACACGGAGGAGGCGGGCGTCACAACGGGCACCGCCGGCATCGGGTCCGGCATCGGGTCCGGCATCGAAACGGGGGTGCCGGCGGCCGCGGGGCCGGCCGGGCCGGCGGTCGAGCGCGAGCCGGCCGAGCGCGGGGCGCGGGAGGTGGCGGCGGCGCCGGTCGCGCCCACGGAACCGGTGGCGACGCCGGCGGCAGAGCGGACTCCCGTACGCGAGACCTGGATCGCGCCCGAGATGGAAGAGCCCGAGCCGGCCTACCGCGAGTTGGACGATCTGGTGGGCGCGGCGGCGCCCGCCTCCCAGGAGGCCGCCGTGACGGTGCCGGTCGCCCCGGGCCGCCGACGCGCCCTGGGCAACGCTCCGACGGCCCCGGTGGAGCCATCGACGGACCGTCTTCCCGAGGGTGCCCAGCAGAGCGAACCCCTCTATGACGCCTATCGGCAGTACATACTCGAACAGGGCGATTTCCCCAACGCCCGTCAGCTGTCCCGCTTTCTGCACGAACGATTCGCCATCACCGACAGCGACGGGACTCTGTTGAGCGAGCAGTACCTCCGCCCCTTCACCCGTGGCTTCCGCGAGCGCTACAACGCCGAGATGGGGACGGGCGTCTGATCCGACGTCCGTCACGGCTGAGCCGGGGGATTCCCTCGTGTGGGTGATGACAGAGGGTAGCGGCATGGCGCAGAGTTGGCACTGTCAGTAATCGCCGATGGGCGTCGGCTCCGCCGCCCGAGGAGAGTGCCATGTCCCCTCAGCCGCTTCCCCGATCCACGCCGACTCCGCCCATCCGCCGGGCCCCGTCTCACCCGGCGGCCCACACCTTCGCTGCGCCGGCCGTGTCCCCGTCGCTGGTCCTGGTCCTCGCGCCGGTTCTGGCGTTGCCCCTCGCGCTGGTCCTGGCCCTGTCGCTGTCGCTGCTGGTGCCCGCTCTGCTGGCGGCGCTTCTGCTGGCGGCGGCTCCGGCGCAGCTTGCTCCGCCGGCCCCCGCTCTCACCCTCGCCCTCGGGATGGCGGCGGTTGTGGCGATTGCCCTCGCGATGGGGCCGGTCCCCGCCCGGGGCATCGCCCGGCGCCGCGTTCCCCGCCTCAGCCGGGCGGGGGCGCGGCGGCGTGCGCGGCCGGCCGCCGTTCCGGGGCCGGTCCGCGCCTCAGGCGCGCGGCGCCCGTGGTCAGCCGCCGAGCAGCCGGCGCACGCGGTCCGCGCCGACGGCCAGCAGCAGCGTGGGCAGCCGGGGGCCCGTCTCGGTCCCGATCAACAGCCGGTACAGCAGAGCGAAGAAGCCCCGCTGGGCCACCTTGAGTTCGGGGGTCGGCTTCGCGTCCGGCGGCAGCCCGGCCCGCACCTTGGGCACGCCATAGAGGAGGGTGGTGAGGCCGTCCAACGACCAGTGGCTGTCCAGGCCGTCCAACAGCAGTTGCAGCGACGCCCGTTGCTCCTCTTCGAGCGAGGCCAACAGCTCCGCGTCGGGCTCCTGCCGCACCCAGGTGCGCTGTTCGGTCGGCAGCTGGGTCTCCACCCACCGCGCGGCCTTGTCGAGCCGGGGGCGCACCTCCGCCAACGAACGCACGGGCTGCTCCGGGTCCACCTCGCTCAGGATGCGGAGCGTCTGCTCCTCGTCCCCGGTGGTGATGTCCAGCACGGAGGCAAGCATCCGATAGGGCAACGGCCGCTCGGTGGTGGGGAGTTCGCCGCTGGCCGTGCGCACGGCGCGGCTGTGGGCGGCCGCGTCGGCCGGCTGCGCGGTGCCGGCGGCCACCCGGCGGGCCAACGCGTCGAACTCGTCGTAGGTGCGCTGGATCTCCCCGTCGAAGGCGATCTTGAACGACTGGTTGGGCCGGCGCCTGGCATAGAGCCAGCGCAGCAGCGGCGCCTCCATGATCTCCAACGCCTCGGCGGGGATGGGCACCCCGCCCTTGGAGCTGGACATCTTCGCCATCCCGCTGATGCCGACGAAGGCGTACATGGGCCCGATCGGCTGGAGTCCGCCGAAGATCTCGGAGACCAGCTGACCACCCACCACCCAGGAGGAGCCGGGAGAGTGGTGGTCGACCCCGGCGGGCTCGAAGATCACACCCTCGTAGGCCCAGCGCATGGGCCAGTCGACCTTCCAGACCAGCTTCCCCCGGTTGAACTCGGAGAGCTTGACGCTCTCCTCGTGGCCGCAGTCGCAGACATACCGCAGCTCGGTGCTCTCGTCGTCGTAGGCGGTCACGGTGGTGGTGTCCCGGCCGCAGACGCCGCAGTACGGCTTGTACGGGTAGTAGCCGGCGCCGCCCGCTCCGCCGTCGTCCTCGGTCGCGGCCCCCGAGCCCTCGGCGGCCGCCCGCTCCGCCTCGTCCTCGCTGGCGTCGACGGCGGCCTCCTGGGAGGTCTTGCCCTTGGTCCGGTAGCGCTCCAACACCGCGTCGATCCGCCGGCGCTCGCGCATCGCGAAGAGGATCTGCTCGCGGTAGGCGCCCGAGGTGTACTGCTCGGTCTGGCTGATCTCCCGGACCTCGATGCCCATCGCGTCGAACGCGGCCCGCAGCGGCGCCTTGAAGTGCTCGGCCCAGCTGGCGTAGGGGCTGCCGGCGGGCGGGGGGACGGCGGTGAGCGGGCGGCCGATGTGCTCCTGCCAGCTCTCGTCGACCCCGGGCACCCCGGCCGGCACCTTGCGGAAGCGGTCGTAGTCGTCCCAGGAGACCAGGTGGACGCAGGGCACCCCACGCCGCTTGATCTCGTCGGCGACCAGATGCGGCACCATGACCTCGCGGAGGTTCCCCAGGTGGATCGGGCCCGATGGACTGAGCCCGGACGCGCAGACGACGGGTTTGCCGGGGGCACGACGCTCCGCCTCGGCGATGACCTCGTCAGCGAGTCGGGAGACCCAGTCGGTCTCCATGGGGGTCTGGGCCACGGCTGGCACTTCTCCTTCTGGCGGTTGACGACCGAGCCATTGTTTCACCTCGAAAACCGTCCCCCGCACCCCGTTACACGGCACCCCGTCGCGCCGCGTCCCTCGCCGGCGGCACCACCCGCCCCGTCACTCACCGCGCCGAGGGCGGCCTCCTCCCCGGATCGTCCCGGCGGGCTCCGCCCGAGGCGTCACCCTCCGTCTCCGTCTAACGTGCCTCCCCTCCACAACTCACGTCCGTCTACGCGCATTTCGCCCTTTTCTGAGCGTTCCCGCCTGAAGCCACGCGCTAGCTTTTACAGTCACATGACAAAAAAGTTTCTTACACCGAGGCCCCCTTGCCCAATTCCTCTTGGTGGACGAACCTTTCGAGCTGACAGGTGATGAGCGAAGAACGAGCTGTCATGCTCACACCCGTTACTCAGAGCACTTCCCCCACACTGTTCGCGCTTCACCTCTGAGGAGGACCCCTCAATGGCAGGGATGCGTATCACCCGCACCACAGCCGTCGCCGCGACAGCCGCGCTTGGCCTCGGCGCCAGCGTGCTGCTGCCCACCATGGCCTCGGCCAACGACACCACGGTCGACGCCACCGCCGTCATCGCCAACGCCGGCGCCGAAGGCACGGTCGACAACAGCTATCTGGTGGTGCTCGACGAGAGCTCGATCCGGGCCGAATCGGCCGGCGCCGAGGCGCTCGCCGACCGGTACGACGCCGAGATCACCAGCACCTACGACACGGTGTTCAACGGCCTCGCGATCACCGCGACCGAGGAGCAGGCGGTGGCCCTGGCCGCCGACCCGGCCGTCTCCGAGGTCGTCCAGAACCAGACGTTCACCATCGCGGAGACCCAGTCCCCCGTCCCCTCCTGGGGTCTGGACCGGCTGGACCAGCCGTCTCTGCCGCTGGACGACTCCTACACCTACCCCGACCACGGCGGCGAGGGTGTGACGGCCTACATCCTCGACACCGGCATCCACTACACCCACGAGGACTTCGAGGGCCGGGCCGAGTTCGGCTTCGACGCCTTCGGCGGGGACGGCAGTGACGGCCAGGGCCACGGCACCCATGTCGCCGGCACGGTCGGCGGCGCCGAGTACGGCGTGGCCAAGAACGTCACCCTGGTCTCGGTGAAGGTCCTCGACGACAGCGGCTCCGGCACCACCCAGACCGTGGTCGACGGCATCGAGTGGGTCACCGAGAACGCCACCGGCCCGTCCGTGGCCAACATGAGCCTGGGTGGCGGCGCCGACAGCGTGCTCGACGCGGCCGTCAGCGAGTCCATCGCCGCCGGCATCCCCTACGCCATCGCCGCCGGCAACGACTACGGCGCGGACGCGGACAACTACTCGCCCGCCCGTGTCCCCGAGGCCATCACCGTCGCCGCCAGCAGCGACGACGACAGCTCCGCCTTCTTCACCAACATCGGTTCGGTGGTGGACATCTACGCTCCCGGCGAGGCCATAACCTCGGCCTGGAACACCGGCGACACCGCCGAGAACACCATCTCCGGCACCTCCATGGCGGCCCCGCACGTGGCCGGCGTGGCCGCGCTGGTGCTGGCCGACGACACCAGCGCCACCCCGGACGACGTGCTGGCCTCGATCCAGGCCGCCGCCGCGGCTGACGCCGTCTCCAACCCGGGCGCCGCCACCACGGCCGACCTGCTCCAGGTGGGCTGACCCCACCGGGCCGAGCGCCCGGGGCTGTTCCCCGCTAGCGCTCGGCGCGCAGCGCCCGCGCCAACACAGCGGCCGGGGCACGGCGGTAGACACCGTCCGTGCCCCGGTCGCGGCTCGGATGCACCCGGTTGGTCAGCAGCACCCACAGCACCCCGTTGCTCGGGTCGGCCACCAGGCTGGTACCGGTGTAGCCGCCGTGCCCGAAGGCCGTCGGGGAGGCCAACTCCCCCATGATCGAGGGCTGGTCGAGCTGCCAGCCCAGGCCGCGCGCGGCATCGCGGCCAAGACCCGCGTTCTGCTGGGTGAGCATCTCCCGCACCCAGCGTTCGCCCAGCAGCCGCACCCCGTCGTAGCAGCCCCCGTTGAGCAGCGTCTGGCCGAGCACGGCCAGATCCCAGGCGGTGGAGAACACCCCGGCATGACCGGCCACCCCGCCCAGATAGTGCGCGTTCTCGTCGTGCACCTCGCCACGGATCATGCCGCGCCCGGTCCACGGCTGGTACTCGGTGGCCGCGCAGCGCTCGCGGAGCGCCGGCGAAGGCCGATAGCCGGTGTCCGTCAACCCCAGTGGTTTGGTGACGAGTTGGCGGACCAGCTCGTCCAGCGGCGCGTCGCCGACCCGTTCCACCACGGCGCCGAGCGCCATCGGCCCCAGGTCCGAATAGCGGTAGCCGGTCCCCGGCGGGTACTCCGGGCGCCGCGCCCCGATCGCCGCCAGCCTGGCGTCCCGGTCCGGATAGGGCCCCAGATCGATCTCGGCCGGCCAGCCGGCGGTGTGGGTCAGCAACGAGCGCACGCTGAGCGGCGGAAACCCCGGCAGCCAGCGGGAAACGGGGTCGTCCAGCCCCAACGCGCCCCGTTCGGCGAGGCACACCACCACCAGGGCGGTGAACATCTTGGAGACCGAGGCCATATCGAACACCGTGTCCGGCGCCGCCGGCACCCGGTCCGCCTCCGGCAGCTCGACCACGGCGCCCTCCTCGGCGGCCCGGCCGTCCCGTCCGAGCGCCACCGCGTACCGCACGGCATGGCCCCCGGCGGCATGCGCCACCACCACCCCGTTCCGCGCGGCCAGCAGCGCGAACCCGGCGAAGGCCGGCTCGGGACCGGTCAGGAACTCCTCGACACAGGGCACCAGTTGTTCCATCGCGGACGGGTCAAGACCCGCCGCCCCCGCGTCCCCGAAACGCAGCACCCGCGCCCCGCGCAGATCCCCGCTCATGAGTCGGAACGCCCCACCGGCGCCCGGTGCACCTTGCTGTTGGACGCCTGGGCACGCGGGCGCAACACCAGCAGATCGACATTGACATGCGGCGGCCTGGTGATCGCCCAGACGATGGTGTCGGCCACATCGTCAGCGGTCAGCGGCTCGGCGACGCCCTCGTACACCGCGGCGGCCCGCTCCGCGTCGCCACGGAACCTCGTCAGCGAGAACTCCTCGGTGTGCACCATCCCCGGCGCGATCTCGATCACCCGGACCGGCTGGTCCACGATCTCCAACCGCAGCGTGTTGGCCAGCACATGGGCGCCGTGCTTGGCCGCCGCATAGCCACCGCCGCCCTCGTAGGTGCCGTGCCCCGCCGTCGAGGTGACCACCAGCACCGTGCCGGCGCCCGAGGCGATCAGCGCGGGCAGCAACGCCTGGGTGAGGTTCAACACCCCCAGGACGTTGACCTCGTACATGGCGCGCCAGTCCGCCGGGTCCCCGTCGGCCACCGGTTCCAGGCCGATCGCGCCACCCGCGTTGTTCACCAGCACATCGCAGCGGTCCAACGAGCCGGCGAACGCGTCGACGGCCGCCCGGTCGGTGACATCCAGCGGATGGGCCTCGGCCTCCCGCCCGGCCGTCCGCAGCTCGTCCGCCAACGCCTCGATCCGGTCCCGGCGCCGCGCGGTCAGCACCACCCGGTAGCCGGCGGCGGCCAACCGTCGCGCGGTGGCGGCGCCGATGCCGCTGCTGGCCCCGGTGACGACGGCGATTGGAGTGGACACATGGCCTCCTGGAGAACGCTGGACGGAACAACCGGACCGAACAACCGGATGGAACAGTCGGACGGACGCGGCGCCACCATCATCACCAGACCGGCGCCGAAAAGGCAGCAATGATCGCCAGATGGGCAGCAACGGTCACCGGGCGGCCGCCGCCACCGCTCACCCGCCGGTCAGTACCGGGCGCGCAGCCACTGGGCGAACTCCGTCGCCCAGTACGTCAACGTGAGGTCGGCGCCGGCCCGTTTGAACGCGGTCAGCGTCTCCTCGATGGCCCGCTCCCGGTCCAGCCAGCCCTTCTCCGCCGCCGCCTCGACCATCGCGTACTCGCCCGAGATCTGGTAGGCCGCCACCGGCACCGTGGACCGGTCGGCGATCTGGCGGAGCACATCCAGATAGGGCAGCCCCGGCTTGACCATCACCATGTCGGCGCCCTCGGCCAGGTCCAGCGCCAACTCCCGCAGCGACTCACGGACATTGGGCGGATCCTGCTGGTAGCCGCGGCGGTCGCCGCGCAGCGAGGAGTTCACCGCCTCCCGGAACGGGCCGTAGAACGCCGAGCTGTACTTGACGGTGTAGGCGAGCAGCGCCACATCCTGGTGCCCGGCCGCGTCCAACGCCCGCCTGATCACCCGGATCTGACCGTCCATCATGCCGCTGGGGCCCAGCACCCGTGCGCCGGCCTCGGCCTGGACCACGGCCATCTCGGCGTAACGCGCCAGCGTGGCATCGTTGTCCACCCGGCCCTCGGCGTCCAGCACACCGCAGTGCCCATGGTCGGTGACCTCGTCCAGACAGGTGTCGGCCATCACCACCAGCGCATCGCCGACCTCGGCGCGCACCGCGCGCAGCGCCACCTGGAGAATGCCGTCGGGATCGGTCCCGGGGGTGCCGATCGCGTCCTTCTTGTGGTCCTCCGGCACCCCGAAGAGCATCAGCCCGCTGACCCCGGCCTCGGCGGCCTCGACGGCGGCGGCCCGCAGCGAGTCCAGCGAGTGCTGGACCACCCCGGGCATGCTGGACACCGGCACCGGCCGGTCAACGCCCTCCCGGACAAAGGCCGGCAGGATCAGATCGGCCGGATGCGGCCGGTGTTCGGCCACCATGCGGCGCATCGCCGGGCTGGTACGCAGCCGCCTCGGCCGGACATCGGGAAACGCGCCGTTCTCTGCACTCAACGAAACCGCTCCGTACTCAGTCGTCTTCTACGCCCCGTGCCCCGGTTGTACGCCCCCGACGCCGGCGCGCGCCACCGAGGCGCGCGCCGTCCGAGCAACGCGCGCCGTCCCCGCCGGCAAGGGCGCTCGCCGTCTCCACCGACACGGGCCCGCGCCGTCCGCGCAACAGGCGAGGGCGGTACCTCAGGACGTCCGCGCGCGCCGCCGCTGCGGCCGCTTCTCGCTCGGCCGCTTCAGCACCTCGCCGGCGCGCAGCGCCGCCGCCCGCCGCTCCGCGCCGTACTCGGCCAGCGCCTCGGCCAGTTGGTGCACCGAGGGCTCCGGCGCCAGCACATCGACCCGCAGCCCGTGCTCCTGCGCGGTCGCCGCCGTCGCCGGGCCGATACACGCGATAACCGTCACATTGTGCGGCTTCCCGGCGATCCCGACGAGGTTGCGGACCGTGCTGGAGGAGGTGAAGAGCACCGCGTCGAAGCCGCCGCCCTTGATCGCCTCCCTGGTCTCCGCCGGCGGCGGCGACGCCCGCACCGTGCGGTAGGCGGTGACGTCGTCCACCTCCCAGCCCATCTCGACCAGGCCGGCCACCAGGGTCTCCGTCGCGATATCGGCGCGCGGCAGGAACACCCGGTCGATCGGGTCGAAGACCGGGTCGTAGGGCGGCCAGTCCTCCAACAGGCCGGCGGCCGACTGCTCGCCGCTGGGCACCAGATCGGGCCGCACGCCGAACTCGACCAGCGCGGCGGCCGTCTGCTCGCCCACCGCCGCGACCTTTATCCCGGCGAACGCCCGGGCGTCCAGGCCGTACTCCTCGAACTTCTCCCTGATCGCCCGCACCGCGTTGACCGAGGTGAAGGCGATCCACTCATAGCGCCCGGTGACCAGGCCCTTGACCGCGCGGTCCATCTGCTGCGGGGTGCGCGGCGGTTCGACGGCGATGGTCGGCACCTCGCTCGGCACCGCGCCATAGGACCGCAGTTGGTCGGAGAGCGAGGCGGCCTGCTCCTTGGTGCGGGGCACCAGCACGTTCCAGCCGAACAGCGGCTTGGACTCGAACCAGGCCAGCTGGTCCCGAAGCGCGGGCGCGCTCCGCTCGCCGACCACGGCTATGACCGGACGTTCCCCCTCGGCGGGCGGCAGCACCTTGGCGGCCTTCAACGTCCGCTCCACCGTGCCCAGCGTGGCCGACCAGGTGCGCTGCCTGGTCGTGGTGCCGGCCACGGTGACGGTCAACGGGGTGTCGGGCTTGCGCCCGGAGGAGATCAGCCGGGCGGCCGTCTGGGCCACCGTCTCCAGCACACAGCTGATCACCACGGTGGCGTCGCTGCCGCCGACCTCGGTCCAACAGCGTTCGTCGGCGGTACGCGCGTCAACAAAACGCACATCGCCGCCCTCGGGATCGCGCAGCGGCACCCCGGCGTAGGCGGCCACGCCGACCGCCCTCGCCACTCCGGGCACCACCTCGAAGGTGATGCCCGCGGTGGCCAGCGCCAGCATGTCCCCCGTGGCGTCGGTGTCCATGCCGGGGTCGCCGACCACGGCACGGACGACCCGCTTGCCGGCGCTCGCGGCCCGCATGACAAGATCTGCCACATCGTCACCCACGGCGGTCGGGGGCTCGCCCTCGGCCGTGTTCTGCAACGGGGTGTCCGTGCCCGGCTTGACGTGTGCCCGGACCACCTCATAGGCGGCGGGGTCGGCGACCAGCACATCGGCCTGCGCCAACGCCTCGACGGCGCGCAGGGTCAACAGGCCCGGATCTCCGGGTCCCGCACCGAGGAAGGTGACGTGTCCCAGGGCGCTGACGGTCGGCTTGGCGCGCGTGACATGCGCGGTGGTGGGGCTCAAGACGCTCGCTCCCCCATCAGACCGGCCGCGCCCTTGGCGAGCATCTCGTCGGCGAGTTGGCGGCCGACGGCCACCGCCTCCGCCACGGACGCCGGTAGGGGACCGGTGGTGGACAGCTGCACCAGCTGGGAGCCGTCGGTGGTGCCGACGACGCCGCGCAGACGCAGCTCGGTGACGGCCTGCCCGTCGGCCAGCAGGTCGGCGAAGGCACCCACAGGGGCGCTGCAACCGGCCTCCAAGTCGGCGAGCAGGGTTCGCTCGGCGGCCACGGCGATCCGGGTGTGCGGATCGTCGAGCCCGGCGAGCTGGGCGGCTAGCTCCACGCGGGACGCGGCGCACTCCACCGCCAACGCTCCCTGCCCGGGGGCCGGGAGCACCGTGTCGGGAGCCAGGAACTCCGTGATCTCCGCGCTGCGGCCCAACCGGCTCAGTCCGGCGGCGGCGAGCACGACCGCGTCGAGTTCGCCGCTGTGCACGTACCCGATCCTGGTATCGACATTCCCCCGAATCGGAACCGTCTCGATGTCCCGCCCCAACGCCCTTGCCCAGGCGTTGAGTTGCGCCATCCGACGCGGGGATCCGGTGCCGATCCTGGCCGGCCCCTCCGAGCCGCCCGCCATCGCGAGCCGCTCGAAGTCGAGGCCGTCGCGGGCGATCAGCGCGTCCCTGGGATCGGCCCGTTGGGGGACCGCGGCCAGCGTCAACTCCGCCGGCTGCGCGGTCGGCAGGTCCTTGAGGGAGTGGACCGCGAAATCGATCTCCCCGTCGAGCAGCGCGTCGCGCAGCGCCGAGACGAAGACCCCGGTGCCGCCGATGCTCACCAGGCTCTCCCGTGAGACGTCCCCGTAGGTGGTGATCTCCACCAGCTCGACGGGCTGCCCGGTCAACCGGGTCAGCCGGTCGGCGACGCCGCGTGACTGCGCCACCGCCAACTGGCTGCGCCGGGTTCCGAGCCGCAGGGCATTCATGACCGCTCCTGTTCCGGGTTACGAGCGGCGACGGCCGCCCGCGGGTCGAGATCGAAAAGCTGACGCAGCGCCGTCGCGTAGTGGTCGCCGCCCGGCTCACCGGCCAACTCCTTGACCCGTACGGTCGGCGCGTGCAGCAGCTTGTCCACCACCCTGCGCACCGTCCTGGTGATCTCCGCTCGCTGCTTGTCGTCCAGATCGGGGACGCGACCGTGCAGTCTGGTCAGTTCGGCGGCGACCACATCGGACGCCATCTCCCGCAGCGCCACCACGGTCGGCGTGATGTGCGCCGCGCGGCGGGCGGCGCAGAACGCGGCCACCTCGTCCGCGACGATGCTCCGCACCGCGTCCACGTCCGCCGCCATCGGGGCGTCGGCCGAGGCCGCGGCCAGCGACTCGATGTCGACCAGGCGCACCCCGTCGAGGCGGTGCACCCCGGCGTCCACATCGCGTGGCATGGCCAGGTCGAGCACCGCCAGCGGCCGTTCCCGCTCCCGCATCGCGTGGGCCACCGTCTCGGTGCCGAGCACCAGACCGGTGGCCCCCGTACAGGAGACCACCAGATCGGCGACGGCCAGCTCGGCCGCCACCGAGATCGCGTTGATCGGCACCGCCCTGGCCTTGACCCCGCTCTGCGCCAGCGCTTCGGCCAGCCGCTCGGCGCGCTTCAAGGTCCGGTTGGCGATCACCAGTTCGGCCACACCGGCCCGGGCCAGGGTGGAAGCGGCCAGCGAGGACATGGAGCCGGCGCCGATCACCAGCACCCGGCGCCCGGCGGCCCAGGACGACACCTCCTCGGCGCCGGCCAACTGCCGCAGTCCGAAAGTGACCAGGGACTGTCCCGCTCGATCGATTCCGGTCTCGCTGTGGGCCCGCTTGCCGACCCGGAGGGCCTGCTGGAACAGGTCGTTCAACAACCGACCCGCGGTGTGCTCGTCCTGCGCCAAAGCGAGCGCCGTCTTGATCTGGCCGAGGATCTGCCCCTCGCCGACCACCATCGAGTCAAGCCCCGAGGCCACGGTGAGCAGATGCCGCACCGCCCGTTCCTCGTAGTGGACATAGAGGTACGGAGAAAGCTCGTCGACGGACACCCCGGTGTGCCGGGCCAACACGGTGGTCAGCCCGGAGACGCCCGGGTGGTAGCGGTCCACCTCGGCGTAGATCTCGATGCGGTTGCAGGTGGAGAGCAGCGCCGCCTCCAGCGCCGTGCCGTCCAGCAGCTCCCGGAGCAGCCCGCCGCCCGCCTCCGCGTTCAGCGCGGCGCGCTCCAGCACGCTGACCGGAGCGCTGCGATGGCTGAGCCCCACGACCAACAGGGTCATGCCGGCATCACCGCCGGAATATCCCCCTCCGGGCCCTGCTCACGGCCCGCCCCCCGCGCGGCCGAGCCGGGCGCCGGCGCCTCCGGCACCTCGCCGCCCATGGCCTCGGCGGCCTTCCGCTGCTCGTGGAAGGCGAGGATCTGCAGTTCGATGGAGAGGTCGACCTTGCGCACATCGACGCCCTCGGGCACCGTCAGCACGGTGGGGGCGAAGTTGAGGATGGACGTGACCCCGGCGGCGACCAGCCGGTCGCACACCTGCTGGGCCGCGCCCCCCGGGGTGGTGATCACACCGATGGAAACCCCGTTGGCGTCGATGATCGCCTCAAGATCGTCCACATGACGCACCGGAATACCGGCCACCTGGCGCCCGGCCAGCGCGGGGTCGGCGTCGATCAGCGCGGCGACCCGGAATCCCCGGGAGGCGAATCCGCCGTAGTTGGCGAGCGCGGCGCCGAGGTTACCGATCCCGACGATCACCACGGGCCAGTCCTGGGTGAGACCGAGTTCACGCGAGATCTGGTAGACGAGGTACTCGACGTCATAGCCGACGCCCCTGGTGCCATAGCTGCCCAGATAGGAGAAGTCCTTGCGCAGCTTCGCCGAGTTGACTCCGGCGGCGCTCGCCAACTCCTCCGACGAGACCGTGGGCACCGAGCGTTCGGACAGCGCCGTCAACGCCCGCAGATACAGGGGGAGCCGGGCGACCGTCGCCTCGGGAATTCCTCGGCTTCGAGTCGCCGGTCGGTGATTTCGGCCAGTTGCCACGGTGCTCCTGCCGGTCGGGCCATCCGGAAGGCGGCTACCTGTGGCACCTGCGCCACAACCGCTCAACCGTGCCCAGGCTATGCCTTTGTGAACGCGTGCACAAAGATTGTGTCCGGTTTGTCCCGGCAAAGTGACCGGTGCCACATGGACCAACACGGACACCGGGTCACACTCCTCGCCTATACGCCCCTGAATGGAAAAATCAACCCCGGATGCTAATCCAAATCGGGTCAAGCTCCCAAAGCGCGCCGCAGCCGCTGCTCGTTCACGCGCCAGAAATCGTGCTGCTCCCCGTCCACCAGCACCACCGGGATCTGTTCCCAGTACCTGCGGTGCAACTCCGCGTCCTGGTCGATGTCCCGCTCCTCCCAACGGGCGCCCAGCTCCTCGCACACCTCGCTGACCACCCGCCGGGCGTCATCGCAGAGATGACAGCCCGACCGACCGATCAACGTCACCACACGCTCGGCGACCGGACGCTTACGGGAGGCACGACGCAGCAGACTCATGCCGCCCATTCTGCCGCCGAACGGACGCCCCGGACGCCATCCCGACGCCACCCGAAAGCCATCGACGAGCCATGTGGGGCCCATCGGGCCGGCCGGACGGGGTGGCTATGCTCGACACCATGGCCAGGTTCCGTTTCCCCGGCTTTCCCCGCTTCCCCGGCGTCCCCGGCGTCCCCGGCGTCCCCGGCCTCCCATGGATTCCGGGTCTCCCCGGCTCCGCCGGCCTTCCCGCGCTGACCTCATGGGCCGCCCGTCCGAGGAGCTGGCTCACCGCACGCCGCCGCACGGCGACCGAACGCAGCGTGCTGGCAGGTGAGGCGGCGGCCGAGGCCGCGCGCCGGGCCGCGCACGCCCCCGCGCACGAGGCCGAGGACGCGCCCGCCTTCCCCACCCCCGGCGACCCCAGGGCCGCCGCCTTCTTCGACCTGGACAACACGGTCATGCAGGGCGCGGCGATCTTCCACCTCGGACGCGGCCTCTACAAGCGGAAGTTCTTCACCAAACGCGAACTGGTCCGCTTCGCCTGGCAGCAGGCGTACTTCCGGCTGGCCGGCTCCGAGCACTCGGGACACATGGCGGACGCCAAGGACAGCGCCCTCTCCATCGTCCAGGGCCATCGGGTCGCCGATCTCATGGCCATCGGCGAGGAGATCTACGACGAGTACATGGCCGGCCGCATCTGGCCGGGCACCAGGGCCCTCGCCCAGGCACACCTGGACGCCGGCCAACGCGTGTGGCTGGTGACGGCGGCGCCCGTCGAGACGGCGGCGATCATCGCCCGCCGGCTCGGCCTGACCGGCGCGCTCGGCACCGTCGCCGAATCCGTCGGCGGCGTCTACACCGGCCGTCTGGTGGGCGAACCGCTGCACGGCCCGGCCAAGGCCGTGGCGGTCCGGGCGCTCGCCGAGGCGGAGGGCCTGGACCTCGCCCGCTGCGCCGCCTACAGCGACTCCGCCAACGACATCCCGCTGCTGTCCCTGGTCGGCCACCCCTACGCGATCAACCCGGACAGCCAACTGCGAGCCCACGCCAGGGAGATGGGCTGGCGACTGCGGGACTACCGCAGGGGCCGCAAGGCCGTCCGCATCGGGGTGCCGGCGGCGGCCGGCGCCGGCGCCGTGGTCGGCGGCGCCGCCGCGGCGGTCGCGGTCCACCGCCGCCGCCGTCGCTGAAGCCTCCGCCGAAGCCACCGACCGGCGTCACCGACCGGCGTCGGTGCCGAAGTCGCCCGTTCCGCCCGGCGAAAACGCGTCGGGTGTGACTATCCCCTGGTCAGGTCGTTGGGTTGGCTGACCCACGCTCCCCGCTCCCGGCCGGTCCGCCGCTGACATGCGGCGCTCATCTCTCTTTTCGACGTACTCCCAGGCGAGACGGGTGCCCCCTGCTCCATCGATCAATATCGGTCATCGCGCTATCAAGAACATGATCCTTATTGTCAACTTCCCCCTGGCGTTACCGTGGCGCGGCGAACACAACGCGTAACTCTTCAAACCGAATCGGCGATTTCCGCAACTGGGCGTAGCGCTGTCTTCACGAAGCGTTATTCTCCTCAGACGCGTTCCGGTCCCCACCCGTCCCCAGCCAGGTGACGGCACCGGACCAAGTACCGCTCGTCTTGGAAGCTCTGCCTCTGGGAGTCCCGTGTACCCACACGTCGGGGTTGTCGCCTCGGGCCTGGCTACGCTGCGCACGACGGTCCTCGACCGGCTGCGCGACCTTGTCCCCGCCGCGTATTCCACCCCTGCCTTCGCCACACCCGTCCCCGCGGGGCCGTTCGCCTACGCCCTGGCCGAAGCCGCCGCCGGCGGCACCACCGTCGGCAGACGCGCCCGCTCGGGCTCGGCCGGCGCCTCGACGGCCCGGCGTCCCGCCGCCGACAGCGACAGCCGCCGCATGATGGATCTGGTCGAACGCGCCCAGAATGGCGAGTCCGAGGCGTTCGGCAGCCTCTACGACCACTACTCGGACACGGTCTACCGCTATATCTACTACCGCGTCGGCGGTCGGGCCACCGCCGAGGACCTCACCAGCGAGACCTTCCTGCGCGCGCTGCGCCGCATCGGCACCTTCACCTGGCAGGGCCGCGACTTCGGCGCCTGGTTGGTCACCATCGCGCGCAACCTGGTCGCCGACCACTTCAAGTCGAGCCGATTCCGACTCGAAGTGACCACCGGCGAAATGCTGGACGCCAACGAGGTGGAGCGCAGCCCCGAGGAGTCGGTGCTGGAGTCGCTGGCCAACTCCGCCCTGCTGGACGCGGTGCACAAGCTCAACCCCCAGCAGCAGGAGTGCGTCACGCTGCGCTTTCTGCAGGGGCTCTCCGTCGCCGAGACGGCCCGGGTCATGGGGAAGAACGAGGGCGCCATCAAGACACTGCAGTACCGCGCCGTGCGCACCCTCGCCCGGCTCCTCCCCGACGACGCACGCTGAACACCGCGGCACACAACCGCACTTCAAGGCATGGTGACCCCGGGCGCGCGGCGCCACACCACCCCCGCGCCTCCGCCGCACACCCCCTCCTCCCGGAGATGACGGGGTGTAGGCATGAGCAGTCAATCAGTCACATAATCTTTCAGCCGTAACCCGACTGCCTGTCCGCTCGTTGTCGAGTTCGCGGACTCCCTACGGCCACATTCCGCCAGGGGTTTCACTCATCCGGATGCTCCTGGCAGAAGCCCGAAACTTCCATACCCGTTAGGGAGTCCTTCGTGTGACGAGAGGAGGTGCCGTCCGTGATCGGTTCCGTGTCGGCAAACCGCCGCGCCCTTGCCTTCGCCCAGCTTCTCGAAGAGGCTCGCCCACCCGAGGAGCACCGTTGCGGCGAAGAGCCCCGGCATGACGAAGTGCCCCCGGCGGCGGCCAGGCCCGAAGCCGGCTCCGCCCAAGGGGGCGAGCAGTCCGCCCTGTTGTCCGTGGTGGACCGGCTGACCGCCCTGCCCAGGCCCGAGCTGTCCGCCGAGACACGCGCGGCCCAGCGCGCCGCGCTGCTCACCGCGATGAACGACACCGGGGCCGAGGGCGGCGCCGAAGCCGCCCCGGGCCAGGCCCGGGTCCCCCAGCAACAGCGCAGGGAGCGCGCCGGCGGCTTCGCCGCCGGGCCGCTCGGCCGGCTGCGCCCCAGGTCCCGGCTGTCCAAGGGGCTCGCCGCCGGTGGGCTCGCCGCCGGAGTGGCCGCCGGCGCCTTCGGCGGCGTCGCCGCCGCCTCGGGGGACGCCCTGCCGGGCGACACCCTGTACGGCCTGAAACGCGGCATGGAGGATCTTCGCCTCGATTTCACCAGCGGCGACGCCGACCGGGGCCAGGTCTATCTCGACCACGCCGCCACCCGCCTCCACGAGGCCCAACAGCTGCTCGCCCAGGAGCGACACGACGGCACGCCCGACCACGAACGGCTTGGCGAGATCCGCCGCGCGCTCTCCAACATGCGCGACGACGCCGCCAAGGGCCACCTGCTGCTCACCCGCGCCTACGAGACCGACGGCGCCATCGGCTCCATCCAGTCCCTCTCCAGCTTCTTCGAGGGCCAGAGCACCACCTGGAACGAGGTCCGCCGGCTGCTCCCGCCCCAGCTGGGCGATGTCAAGGCCGAGGTCACCGACGTGCTGGACGCCATGCAGGAGGACATCGCACCGCTCCGCTCGCTGCTTCCCCCCGAGCCGCAGAGCAGCGCCCTCGCGGACGAGCGCGGAAACGCCTCCATGGGCCCCCCGGCCACGGCCGAGGCCGAGCCCATGGCCTCGCCCAGCCGGGCCCTGTCCGGCGCGACCACCGAGGCCGCCCCCGAGGCCGAGGCGGGATCGGCCAGCCCCGAGGCCCCGGCGGAGAGCGGCGGCCTGCTCGGCGACACGGGGCTGCTCGACGCCATCGCCCCCGAGGAACAGCCCCGGTCGGGGAGCCCGTCCAGCACCCCGGAGTCCCAGCACCCGCAGGAGGCGAACGACATCACCATCCCGCCCCTGCTGGACGAGCTGCTGCCCGATCTCGGCCTGGAGGTCAAACCCGACGACACCGGAGACTGAACGGCCGCGCCGGCCACCGCGGGTGGGCGGTGGGAAGAGCGCTCACGGCGGGAAGAGCGCTCAGAAGAACACCGAACGACGAGCCACCAACAGCTTGTAGAGGGTGTGCTGAATGGTCTCCCTGACCTGATCGGTCAGTTGGAACATCAGCATCGGGTCCTCCGCCGCCTCCGGCGGCAGGTCCCCCGTCTCGATCGGCTCGCCGAACTGGATGGTCCACTTGGTCGGCAGGGGTATCGCGCCCAACGGCCCCAACCACGGGAACGTCGGCGTCACCGGAAAGTACGGCAGGCCCAACAGCCGAGCGATCGTCCGCGCGTTGCCCACCATCGGATAGATCTCCTCGGCGCCCACGATCGAACACGGCACGATCGGCGCCCGCGCGCGCAGCGCCGTGCTCACAAACCCGCCCCGGCCGAACCGCTGGAGCTTGTAGCGTTCGGCGAAGGGCTTGCCTATCCCCTTGAAGCCCTCGGGCATCACGCCGACCAACTCCCCACGCTCCAGCAGCTCCTGGGCGTCCTCCGCACAGGCCAGCGTGTGCCCGGCCTTGCGCGCCAGCTCGTTGACCACCGGCAGCTGGAAGACCAGATCGGCCGCCAGCAGTCGCAGCCGGCGCCCCGCCGGATGCCGGTCGCGCACCGCGACCTGGGTCATCAGCCCGTCCCATGGCAGCGTGCCCGAATGGTTGGCGACGATCAGCGCGCCGCCCTCGTCCGGCACGTTCTCGATCCCGCGCACCTCGACCCGGAAGTACCGTTCGAACACCGGGCGCAGCAGCGTCATCAGGACCTCGTCGGTGAGGTCCTCGTCATAGCCGAAGTCGTCCACCTCGTAGTCACCGGACAACCGCCGGCGCACAAAGGCCAGTCCCCGGGCCAACGCCGCGTCCCAGCCGGCCCCGCCGGCCGTCCCCCCGGCTGTTCCGCCGGCTTCCTCCGCCTGTTCCACGGGCTCGGGAACCGGCCCGACATCCGTCGCCCGCCGGGAGCGCCGCTCGCCCTCGTCGAACGGGATCACCTTGGCATCAGCCACGGCGCAACGCCTCCTCGAACCGGTCGAACGCCTGTGAGACGGTCTCGGGCGGCAGCAGCCCCGGGCCATGGACGGCGCCGAAGTCCGCGATGGTCCGCGCCGTGCTGTGCGGCAACGGACCCCCCATCGCCGCCCGCAGCCGCGCGGTCCGCACCACCCTGCCGGCCAGCAGCGAACGGAACCGCTCCGCCGATACGCCGGCGATCCCCATGGCCCGCAGGGTCGAGCCGAACCAGGGGGCGAACGGCGACATCAGGGGCACCGTGGGCCGCCCCAGCCGACGCGCCGCCTGGGAGAGCGTCACCACTCCCTCACCCGCCACATTGAACACCGTGAACCCGCCCTCGCCCAGCCCCGGCTCCCCCGAGGCGAGGCCCACCACCTCAAGCGCGTCGTCCTCGTGGAGCAGTTGGAGGCGGGGATCGTAGCCCCATACCGTGGGCAGCACGGGCAGCCTGAAGTAGGCGGCCAGCGGAGCGGCCGAGCCGGGCCCCAACAGATGCGCGAACCGCAGCACCGTGACGGAGACATCGGGTCGCCGCCGGGCGAAGCCCCGGACATACTCCTCGACCTCGGCGACATCCCTGGCGAAGCCCTCACCGCTCGGCGCCCTCGGCGGACTGTCCTCGCCGAACACCGCCGGCTCCCGCGCCGAACCGCCGTAGATCCGGGTGCTGGAACGGACGACGAGCCGCCGCACCGCCGGCACCCGCTGGCAGGCGCCGAGCAGCCGCATCGTGCCCAGCACGTTCGCCTCCCGCGCCGAAACGCGGCCCGCCGGCGCCCCCGACTCCTCACGGAGATCGAGATGCACCACCGTGTCCACGGCGCATTCCGCCAGCACCGAGACGACCGTCGGCCCGTCGAGGTCGATCCGCACGAACTCCGTGTCCGGCACGGGGCTCACCGGTGCGCGGCTGTCCACCCCGATCAGCCGCGCCACCCCCTTGTCCCTCCGCAGAAAGCGGAGCAGCCGGCCTCCCAGAGGCCCGGCGGCCCCGGTGACCAGCACATTCCTGCCCATCGAACCCCCTCAAAACGCGCGTCGGCCCTCCCGCCACGGGGGCGGGAGGGCCGGTCAGCAGCGTTCGCTCACTTCTTGTTGCGACGCTGCACGCGAGTGCGCTTCAGCAACTTGCGGTGCTTCTTCTTCGCCATCCGCTTACGCCGCTTTTTGATAACAGAGCCCACGACTACCCTCGCTCACTTCGATTACTCGGTGCGGGGCGTCCGAGCCCACACGACCTACATGGGCTCAGCCTACCGGTCACCGGGTCATGCGGGTTAATCGAGGGGCATCGAGAGGCTCCGTCCGTTGTCAGGCGCTTTCGACGCCCACAAAGGACTCTCGGAGGTACTCATGAACGGCTTGCTCGGGAACTCGGAAGGACCTTCCCACTCGGATCGCAGGCAGATGACCGGCGTGCACCAAGCGGTACACAGTCATCTTGGAGACTCGCATCACCGCGGCGACCTCCGCCACGGTCAGGAACTTGGCCTCGCTCAGAAGCCTTTCACCAGCAGCCATGTCACACCTGACCTTCCGCACATGTCGGACACCGGCTTCCCCTCCGGTGACTCCCTCTCGCATGTGCGCTCCTCCCCAGATTAGGGGCGGGTGATGCGAGTGGGGAAGAGGTGCCTCAACCGGCCTTATCCAACGAGCCGGCCCTTACCATGACAGAGAACCCCCTTTGTCACATAGTACGTACGCGGTGCGTAGCGACCGGCTCGGCTTCCGCCCTCCGCGCCGACGGGCGCCGCCGCCCCGGCCGTCACCCGGCTCCCGACCCATGACTCCGGGACCAAGAGCCTCCGCCGCCCCACCCCCGCCGGCTCGACGCTGACCTGCGTGGAAGGCATTTCCCACCCCCCGCGGGCGGCAACCGTCACGCCGTCAATTCCACGCCCGGGAACACCCCTTGAACGAGTGAAGGAGAAGGCATGACCAAGCGGTGACGGGCTCGTCGACGGGATCGTCTCGCCCCGGGACCGGTCGGAACCGACGCACCGGACGTAGAACCAATCAGGTCGTTTTGTCGATAGATCCCCCTGCGGTGGACGCAGCGAAACCTCGGCAGCCCCAACTACCCCGGGGGGACCGGATGCCGTAGCTCCTGATCCGCTCAGGCGAGTAGACCGTGGTGGGGGAAGACCGCGCGCCGGGTGGCGAGGATGGCCTGGTCCACCCGATCCGCCGGGTCGTATCCCGCACCCCACTCCGACCAACGAGGAGACCGACCGTCGGTCATCCGCTGCGGCCCGATCCCTCGGGTCAGTGCGTAGACGCGCTGTTGCCATTCCTCGGGGACCAGCGTCTCCGGCGCCACGGGGGCGTGGGCCGCGATGCCGACGAGATGGCTCCAGATCCGCGGTACCACGTCCACCACGGCGTATCCGCCGCCGCCGAGGGCGAGCCACCGACCGTCCGCATAGCTGTGCGCCCACGCGTGAACAGCCTCCGCGCCCAGCCGCTGAGCGTCAAGGCTGAGCGTGAGATGGGCGAGTGGATCTTCGAAGTGGGTGTCGGCGCCGTGTTGGGAGACCAGCGCCTGGGGGCGGAACTCGGCCAGCAGTTCGGGCACGACGGCGTGCAGCGCGCGGAGCCATTCCTCGTCGGAACTTCCGGCCGGGAGTGCGATGTTGACCGCGCTGCCCGGGGCCTGTTCGGCGCCGGTCTCCTCGGGGTGGCCGGTGTGCGGGAAGAGGGTGCGGGGGTGTTCGTGGACGGAGATGGTGAGCACTCTGGGGTCGGACCAGAAGACGCTCTGCACCCCGTCGCCGTGGTGGACGTCCAGGTCCACGTAGGCGACCCGTTCGGCGCCGAGTTCGAGCAGGCGGGCGATGGCGAGGGCGGCGTCGTTGTAGACACAGAACCCGGAGGCGGAGGCCGGCATCGCGTGGTGCAGGCCGCCGGCGAAGTTCACGGCGTGCGCGGCCTGGCCGTGCCAGACGGTTTCGGCTCCCGCGACGGACTGGCCGGCGATCAGCGCTGATGCCTCGTGCATTCCGGCGAAGGCCCAGTTGTCGGCGGTGCCGAGCCCGAACTTCTCGTCGGCGTCCTCGGGTTGGCGGGAGGCCCGCTGAACGGCGGTCACATACTCCGGTCGGTGAACGGTCACCAGGGTGGCCTCGTCCGCGGGGGACGCCCCGCTGACGGCGATCCGCTGGTCGAGGCCGAGCGCCTCGACCAGGGCCATGGTCAGGCTCAGCCGCACCGGATCCATGGGGTGGCCGGGCCCGAAGTTGTAGCGTGTGACCTTCTCGTCCCACAGCAGACGCGCTTCTCCGCTCATGGGCACACCGTAGCGGAAAGCAAGAGGGCCTTGTCGGAACGGATAATTCCGACAAGGCCCTCTGCTTTATCAATAATTGTCCGGCGGCGACCTACTCTCCCACACGGTCCCCCATGCAGTACCATCGGCGCTGAAGAGCTTAGCTTCCGGGTTCGGAATGTAACCGGGCGTTTCCTCTTCGCCATGACCACCGGAACCCTAAAAGGCGTGGCCGTACAACGAACTTCACAGTGGACGCGAGCATCTATGGACAAGCCCTCGGCCTATTAGTACCGGTCAACTCCACCTATCACTAGGCTTCCATCTCCGGCCTATCAACCCTGTGGTCTACAGGGAGCCTTACCCCATCAAGTGGGTGGGAGTCCTCATCTCGAAGCAGGCTTCCCGCTTAGATGCTTTCAGCGGTTATCCCTCCCGAACGTAGCCAACCAGCCATGCCCTTGGCAGAACAACTGGCACACCAGAGGTTCGTCCGTCCCGGTCCTCTCGTACTAGGGACAGCCCTTCTCAAGACTCCAACGCGCGCAGCGGATAGGGACCGAACTGTCTCACGACGTTCTAAACCCAGCTCGCGTACCGCTTTAATGGGCGAACAGCCCAACCCTTGGGACCAACTCCAGCCCCAGGATGCGACGAGCCGACATCGAGGTGCCAAACCATCCCGTCGATACGGACTCTTGGGGAAGATCAGCCTGTTATCCCCGGGGTACCTTTTATCCGTTGAGCGACGGCGCT
>NZ_BBOM01000004.1 GCF_000974485.1 Streptomyces sp. NBRC 109706
CTGGTGTGCCAGTTGTTCTGCCAAGGGCATGGCTGGTTGGCTACGTTCGGGAGGGATAACCGCTGAAAGCATCTAAGCGGGAAGCCTGCTTCGAGATGAGGACTCCCACCCACTTGATGGGGTAAGGCTCCCTGTAGACCACAGGGTTGATAGGCCGGAGATGGAAGCCTAGTGATAGGTGGAGTTGACCGGTACTAATAGGCCGAGGGCTTGTCCATAGATGCTCGCGTCCACTGTGAAGTTCGTTGTACGGCCACGCCTTTTAGGGTTCCGGTGGTCATGGCGAAGAGGAAACGCCCGGTTACATTCCGAACCCGGAAGCTAAGCTCTTCAGCGCCGATGGTACTGCATGGGGGACCGTGTGGGAGAGTAGGTCGCCGCCGGACAATTATTGAATAGAAGGGGTGGGGTTCACCGGTACCAATCGGTGAACCCCACCCCTTTTTTGTATTTCTGCATCTTTGGTTCTTTCGGGTATCCCCGCTTTCCGCTTCTACCGTGGACCGGTCACAGCTTGCCGGATGCCTTGAGGGAGAGATACGCGTCCGCGAGAGCGGGCGGGAGCTCGGCCGGTGGGGCCTCGACGACCGTGACGCCCATCGCTCGCAGCCGCTGTGCGGTGCGCCGGCGTTCCGCCCGGTGCTGCGCGGCGGCAGCGGCCTGGTAGACGGCGGTGACGCTGCCGCGCCGCTCGGCCAGCTCCTGGATCTGGGGGTCCCCGACGGCGGCGACCAGCACGGTATGGCGTTCGGTGAGCCGAGGCAGGATCGGCAGCAGGCCGGCCTCCACCGGCGCGGCGTCCAGGCCGGTGAAGAGCACCAGCAGGGCGCGGCGGGGCGCCTGGGCCAGGGTGGTGGCCGCCATCGCGCGGGTGTCGGTCTCCACCAACTCCGGTTCCAGCGCGGTGATCGCGTGGACCACGGCGGGCAGGGCGTCCGTTCCCGTTCGGCCGCGCACCGTGGCGCGGGTGGTGCGGTCGAAGGCGAGCAGATCGACCCGGTCTCCCGCGCGGGTGGCGAGGGCGGTGAGCAGCAGGGCCGCGTCCATGGCGGCGTCCAGCCGGGGGATGTCGCCCACCCGGCCGGCGGAGGTGCGGCCGGTGTCAAGGACCAGCAGCAGATGGCGGTCGCGTTCAGGGCGCCAGGTGCGGACGGCCACCTCGGACTGGCGCGCGGTGGCCCGCCAGTCGATCGAGCGGACGTCGTCGCCCGGCACATAGTCCCTGAGGCTGTCGAACTCCGTGCCCTCTCCCCTGGTCAACAGGGTGGTGCGGCCGTCGAGTTCGCGGAGCCTGGCGAGTTTCGCCGGCAGATGGCGGCGGCTGGTGAACGGGGGCAGCACCCGGACCAGCCAGGGCACCGAGTGGCTGCCCTGGCGTGCGGCCAGGCCCAGCGGGCCATGGGAGCGGATGGTGACCCGCACCGCCCGGTGGTCCCCGCGTCGGGTGGGGTGGAGCACCGTCGTCAGCCGGCGGCGTTCGCCGCCGGGGACGGTCAGCCGGTGCCGGGCGGCGGTGAAGGCGGCGCCTGGTTGCCAGGCGCTGGGCGGCCAGGCGTCGCGGAGATCGGCGCGGAGCGGGCGGCGGCTCGGGTTGGTGACCAGCAGCTGGACCTCGGCGGTCTCGCCGAGCCGTGCCGAGGTGCTGCCCGCGCGGGTCAGCCGCAGCGGGCGCACGGGCGCTGCCCGGGCCAGATCCCACAACACGCCGGCGAGCAGCGGCAGCAGCACGGCGAGGACGCCGTGCCAGCCGGGCAGCAGGCCGACGATCAGGCTGCCCAGCGCGGCGAGCAGCACGGTGCGCCCCGAGATCGCCATCAGCGCGGGACCGGGACGCGGGCCAGCAGGCCGGTCAGCACGCTGTCCGCGGTGATGCCCTCCATCTCCGCCTCGGGCCGGAGCTTGACGCGGTGGCGGAGCGTGGGCAGGGCGAGCGCCTTGACGTCGTCGGGGGTGACATAGTCGCGTCCGGAGAGCCAGGCCCAGGCGCGGGCGGTGGCCAGCAGCGCGGTGGCGCCCCGGGGCGAGGTGCCCAGGGAGAGCGAGGGCGAATCGCGGGTGGCGCGGCAGAGGTCCACCACATAGCCCGTGACCTCGGGCGCCATGGAGACCTTGTGGACCGCTTCGCGGGCGGCGGCCAGATCGGCCGCGGTCGCGACGGGTCGCACGCCGGCGCTCCGCAGATCGCGTGGATCGAATCCCGAGGCATGGCGGGTGAGAACGTCGATCTCCTGATCGCGGGTGGGGAGCGGAAGCGTCAACTTCAGAAGGAAACGGTCGAGTTGCGCCTCAGGCAGGGGGTAGGTGCCCTCGTACTCCACCGGGTTCTGGGTGGCGGCCACCATAAACGGGTCGGGCAGTGGGCGGGGCTTTCCGTCCACCGTGACCTGGCGTTCCTCCATGGCCTCCAGCAGCGACGACTGGGTCTTGGGCGGGGTGCGGTTGATCTCGTCGGCGATCAGCAGATGGGTGAAGACCGGGCCGGGCTGGAAGGAGAACTCCGCGCTGCGGGTGTCGTAGACCAGGGAGCCGGTGACATCGCTGGGCATCAGGTCGGGGGTGAACTGGACGCGTTTGGTGTCCAGTTCGAGCGCGGTGGCGAGGGTGCGGACCAGCAGGGTCTTGGCGACGCCCGGGACGCCTTCGAGAAGGACATGGCCTCGGCAGAGGAGCGCGACGACCAGGCCGGTGACGGCGGCGTCCTGGCCGACGACGGCCTTGCCGATCTCGGCGCGCAGGGACTCCAGTACCGCGTGCGGGGTTTCGGCTGATGGTGCGGTCACGAGCTGCGGTCCTCGCCTTCCGTGGAATCGGGATCATCGGGGGACCCGGGGTGTTCGGGGCCGGTCTGGTGGGTGACGCGGCGTTCCAGCGCGTCGAGTTGGTCGGCGAGGCGGATCAGCGCCCGGTCGTCGCCGGGGGGCGGGCCGAGGAGCAGGGCGTGGACGGCGGTGGGGGAGTCGCCCGTTCGGGCGGCGACGGCCGCCGGCAGGGCCTCGGCGTCCTGGGCGGCCGCCGGCGGGACGCCGACGAGCGGGGCGAGACGGTCGCGGGTGGCGGCGCGGAGCGCGTCGGCCGCGCGGTCGCGGGCGTCGGTCCGGTGGTAGAGGCGGGCGCGTCCCTCGGTGGTCTCGCTGGCCCGGACGGTGATCGGCAGGCGTTCGGTGATCACCGGGCCGAGGCGGCGGGCGCGCCAGAGCGCGGCCAGCGCGGCGGCGATGGCCAGTTGGAGCGCGGCCCAGCGCCAGCCGTCCGGGAGCAGTGCGGTCAGCGAGCGTTCGTCCGCGCTGTGGGGCGCCTCCTCGCCGCTGGGCAGGTACCAGACCAACCGGGGGTGGGCGCCGAGGAGTTGCAGGGCGAGGGAGGCGTTCCCCAGCTCGTCGAGGTGGTCGTTGTGGAGCAGTTCGGGGGTGCCGAGCAGCACGGTGTCGGCGCCGTCGGATGAGGCGCCGGCGGTCGGGGCGATCAGCAGCGTCGCGGCGCCGTCGGCCGGGTAGCAGGCGATCGTCCCCGGGGTGTCGTCCGGCGGGGCGTAGCGGTAGCCGCCGATTCTGGTGCTGCCGGCGCGTTCGGCGAACGGGGCGGCGCAGTGGGGCGCCCGTTCGGTGGCCTCGGCGGGCGGGCCGACCGCGATGTCGGGGGCGAACGTCTCGGTGGCGGTCGGCCCGGGGGCGACCAGCACGGTGCGTCCGCTGCCTCGGGCGGCCTGGCGCAGGGTGGCGGCGGCGTGGTCGGTGAGGGCTTCGGGGTGGGCGATCAGCAGGGTGGTGTCGGGCCCGGTGGCCTCGGCGGCCTCGGCGGCGGTGCCGGCCAGGGTGGTGGGGACGCCGCGTTCGGCGAGCAGTTCGGCGATGGCGCGGCTGCCGGTCGGCACGGTGGAGCGGGGGTGCAGGGTGCCGCTGTCGCCGGAGTTGAAGAGCGCCAGGATCAGCCCGGCGAGCAGCAGGGCGACCACGGCGAGCAGGGGGCCCCGGGAGCGGCGCCAGAGGTCGCGGGCGGTGGGGGAGAGCGCGGTCGGACGGTCGGGGCCGGCGGTGGTGGTGCTCATGGCGCGGTCCAGCCGGGTGCCGTCGCGAGCCGGGGCCTGGTGTCGCGCTGGGCCTCGTCCAGCGCGGTGAGACGGGCGTAGTCGTCGGCGGTGGCGGGCTGTTCGCCGTAGCTGACGGCGTCGAAGAGGGCGGCGGCGGCGAGCAGTCGGGGGCCGAGGTCGGGGAGGGCGTGGGCCGCTTCGGTGGCGGCCTCCGTCGCGGTGCGGCCCGGGCGTGGTTCGAGGAGGGCGCGTTCCTCCAGGGCGCGGACGATGGCGCGCATGCGTTCCCTGACGGCCTCGTTCCAGTGTCCGGCGGCGGCGTGTTCGGCGGCGGCGGCGCGGTGTTCGGCCGAGGTGCGGGGTCGGTCGGTGAAGAGGGTGCCGCCGCGTCCCGGGCCGGCCGCGCCGCGCAGCGCTCCCAGCCGTAGCCGGATGGCGAGCAGCAGCGCGGCGACCAGCAGGACGATGATCAGCAGCCCGAGCCAGCCGCCAGGGGCGTGGAAGGCGGCGGACTCCAGCGTGCCGAAGAGCCGTTCCCAGAGCCAGTTCCAGGCGCGGCGGACCAGTCCCGGCTCGTGCTGGGTGTAGGCGTGCTGGGACAGTTCGCGTTCGGCGGCCTCCCTGGCCGGGTCCCTGGGCACGCCGAGGGGAGCACCGGGCTCGTCCGCCGCGTGCCGCACGGGGTCACAGCCCCGGGCCGTCGGGGTCGGTGGGCCTGTCGATGCCCGCGGCGCGGGCGAGTTCGAGGTCCAGGGCCTCGCGGCGGATGCGTTGGTCGATATAGAGGAGGGCGGTGACGCCCGCGCTGATGGGGAGCGTGATGGTGGCCGCGATCACCGCGCCGATGCCGGAGAGGATCAGATAGGTCCAGCTGGTGTCGCTGAGGCCGCCGGTGAGGGCGTCGGTGCCGCTGCCGTCGATGAATCCGGCGATGGCGGCGGCCGGCAGTTCGATGATGCCGCTGACCACCAACACCAGGACCAGGACGAGGAGTTGGATGCCGAAGACTCGCCACCAGGCGTCCTGGACCAGTTTGGCGGAGCGGCGCAGGGACGGGATGACGCGTTGCCGTTCCAGCATCAGGGCGGGCGCGGCGAGGGAGAAGCGGATGTAGAGCCAGACGGCGAGCACCGCGCCGCCGAGGGTGGCGAGGACGGTGAGGCCGAAGTTGCCCGTGGCGGCGGCCAGGAGGGCGGGGACGGCGACGGCGAGCACGGCGAGCAGGGGCACCAGGAGGACGACGCCGAGCAGGCGCAGCAGTCGGTCCCTTGAGTCGGCCCAGGTCTCGGCGAGGGTGACGTCGCGGCCGAGGACGGCGCGGCTGACCACGATGGTCAGCATGGCGGTGGCGAGGACGCTGCCGAGCAGGGTGACCACGCCGGTGACCGAGCTGAAGGCGAACAGGTCGCCGAGGGCCTGGCGCAGTTCCTCGTCGGTGGGCTCGGGGTTGTTCTCCAGGGCGGCCAGGCCCTCGCTGTCGCTGAGCCAGAGCCGCATGGCGATGGTGGCGACGATCTGGGTGACGATGGCGACGCCCAGGCCGATGACCAGCACCGTGCGCCAGTGGGCGCGGGCGGTGGAGACGGCGCCGTCGAGCATCTCGCCGACGCCGAGGGGGTGGAGGGGGATCACGCCGGGTTTGGGGGCGCGGGGTGGTGGCTGCCAGCCGCCCCGGCCGGGGGCGGGGGCCTGGCCCCAGCCCTGTGGCGGTTGGCCGCCGGGTGGCGGCGCGCTCCGGTCGCCCCGGCCACCGGGGCCGTGCTCGGGGTCGGGGGACGAGGATCCGGGCGAGGCCCAGCCCGGCTTGTCGCTCACGGCTACTCCCTTTGCGTGTGGTTCCCCTGCGGCCGATTGACGGTCCCGCCGCGGTTCTTGGCGCCCATCGTGCCATGGCGGTGGTGACGCCGGGTCGGCCGCGTTCGCCGCGCCGACGTACCTTCTCTCCGCGGCCCCTGGGCGGCAGACTGGGTCAATGGTTGATCTCAGACTCCCTTCCCTGCGCTGGGCCGAGCCCCCCGAGGGCCCGGTGCTGGTGCTGCTCGACCAGACGAGGTTGCCCGCCGAGGAGGTGGAGCTGTCCGTCACCGATGTGCCGGGGCTGGTCGAGGCGATCAGGTCGCTGGTGGTGCGCGGTGCCCCGTTGCTCGGGGTGACGGGTGCCTATGGCGTGGCGCTGGCCGCCGCGCGGGGCTATGACGTGGCGGAGGCGGCGCGGTCGCTGGCCGAGGCGCGCCCGACGGCGGTGAACCTGGCGTACGGGGTGCGTCGGGCGGTGGCCGCCTATGACGCGGCGGGTGGTTCGGGGGAGCGGGCGGCGGCCGCGGCGTTGGCCGAGGCCAGGGCGCTGCACCGGGAGGACGTCGAGGACAGCGAGCGGATGGCGGCGTTCGGGCGTGAGCTGCTGGGCGAGCTGCTGCCGGGCGGGCGGTATCGGCTGTTGACGCACTGCAACACGGGTGCGTTGGTGTCGATGGGGGACGGTACGGCGTTCGCGGTGGCGCGGGCCGCTCATCTGGCGGGCGAGCTGCGGCGGTTGTGGGTGGACGAGACCAGGCCGCTGTTGCAGGGGGCCAGGCTGACGGCCTGGGAGGCGGCGCGCGCGGGGATGCCGTACTCGGTGCAGGTGGACGGCGCCGCCGGTTCGTTGTTCGCGGCGGGTGAGGTGGACGCGGTGCTGGTGGGGGCGGACCGGATCGCGGCGGACGGTTCGGTGGCCAACAAGGTCGGCACGTACGGGCTTTCGGTGCTGGCCAGGCATCACGGGGTGCCGTTTGTGGTGGTGGCGCCGGTGAGCACGGTGGATCTGGCGACGGCGGACGGTGCCGGGATCCGGATCGAGCAGCGGTCGGGGCACGAGGTGACGGAGTTGGCGCCGGGGGTTTCGGTGGCTCCGGTGGGGGCGCAGGCGTACAACCCGGCGTTCGATGTGACGCCGCCGGAGCTGGTGACGGCGATCGTCACGGACCGCGGGGTGGTGTCTCCGGTGGATCACGGTGCCCTTGCGGAAGTGTGTTCCAGATCACGTTCATATCAGTCGCCATCGGGCAATGGGATGATGGGTTCATGAAGGGACGCGTACTCGTCGTCGATGACGACACCGCGCTGGCGGAGATGCTGGGCATCGTGCTGCGTGGGGAGGGGTTCGAGCCGTCGTTTGTGGCGGATGGCGACAAGGCGCTCGCGGCCTTCCGGGAGATCAAGCCCGATCTGGTGCTGCTGGACCTGATGCTGCCCGGAAGGGACGGCATCGAGGTCTGCCGGCTGATCCGTGGCGAGTCGGGGGTGCCCATCGTCATGTTGACCGCCAAGAGCGACACGGTCGACGTGGTGGTCGGTCTTGAGTCGGGGGCCGATGACTACATCGTCAAACCGTTCAAGCCGAAGGAGCTGATCGCCCGGATCAGGGCGCGGCTGCGGCGCTCCGAGGAGCCGGCTCCGGAGCAGTTGGCGATCGGGGATCTGGTGATCGATGTCGCCGGGCATTCGGTGAAGCGTGGCAGCCAGGCCATCTCGTTGACTCCGTTGGAGTTCGACCTGCTGGTGGCGTTGGCGCGCAAGCCGTGGCAGGTGTTCACCCGTGAGGTGCTGCTCGAACAGGTGTGGGGCTATCGGCACGCGGCGGACACCCGGCTGGTCAATGTGCATGTGCAGCGGCTGCGTTCCAAGGTCGAGCGGGATCCGGAGCGTCCGGAGATCGTGGTGACCGTGCGGGGCGTCGGCTACAAGGCCGGATCGAGCTGAGACCCGGTCCAGCGGGGACTGGACCGAGCGAAAGAAACGAGCGACTGGAAGTGTCCGACCGGATGTGGTGGCACAGCTCCCGGCTGCTGTCGGAAGGAGCGACCAGCGGCCGGGCCCAGCCGGCGATCCGGATTTTCGGGCGGGTGGCGCGTGGTCCGCTGCTGTCCGTGATGCGGCTGTGGCGGCGCAACATCCAACTGCGGGTGGTGGCCAGCACGCTGCTGCTGTCGCTGGCCGTGGTGCTGGTGCTGGGCGTCGTGGTGGTGGGCCAGGTGCGCAACGGGCTGCTGGAGGCCAAACGGCAGACGGCGCAGAGCCAGGCCGACGGCGGGTTCGCGGTGGCCGAGGACCTGGCCGCCGACGCCGGGGAGAACGGCGACGCCTCCGCGGCGCAGAGCGTGGACACCAGCAGCTGGCTCAACAGCATCGTCGAACAGCTCGCCAGCGGCGGGCAGGGCGTCTACTACGTGGTGGCGCTCAGCTCCGAGCTGTCCCGGCCGCCGTTCGGCTCGGACTCCAGCCCGGCGCCGCCCAGGGGCACCCGTTCCATGGGGGACATCCGGGCCGGGGAGAGCATCTCGGCCGAGCTGCGGGAGGCCGTCGACCGGTATTCGGCGGCGCATCGGCAGTACGGCACCGTGGTGCGGCAGAACGGCGAGACCGAGGCCGCGCTGATCATCGGAAAGCGGCTGCCCGACAACGAGGGCAACCAGTACCAGCTCTACTACCTCTTCCCGTTCACCCAGGAGGAGAAGTCGCTGAGCCTGGTCACCGGCACGCTGGCCACCGCCGGGCTCTTCCTGGTGGCGCTGCTGGGCGCGATCGCCTGGCTGGTGGTCCGGCAGGTGGTGACGCCGGTGCGGATGGCGGCCAGGATCGCGGAACGGCTGGCGGCCGGCCGGTTGCAGGAGCGGATGAAGGTCAGCGGCGAGGACGATATCGCGCGGCTCGGCGAGTCGTTCAACAAGATGGCCCGCAACCTTCAGCTCCAGATCACGCAGCTGGAGGAGCTGTCCCGGATGCAGCGCCGCTTTGTCTCGGATGTGTCGCACGAGCTGCGCACCCCGCTGACCACGGTGCGGATGGCGGCCGATGTGATCCACGAGTCGCGCGGCGACTTCGACCCGGCGACGGCGCGCTCCGCCGAGCTGCTGCTCAGCCAGCTGGACCGGTTCGAGTCGCTGCTGGGCGATCTGCTGGAGATCAGCAGGTTCGACGCGGGCGCCGCCCATCTGGAGGCGGAGCCGGCCGATCTGCGGGATGTCGTGCACCGGGTCGTCGAGGGCGCCGAGCCGCTGGCCGAACGGAAGGGCGGTCGGCTGCTGGTCAGGGGCGATGGCTCGCCGGTGGTCGCCGAGGTCGATCCGCGCCGGATCGAGCGGGTGCTGCGCAATCTGGTGGTCAACGCGATCGAGCACGGCGAGGGCCGCGATGTGGTGGTGCGGCTGGCCGCCGGCCGGGACGGCCAGGCGGTGGCCGTGGCCGTGCGGGACTACGGCATCGGGCTGCGGCCCGGCGAGGCGGAACGTGTCTTCAACCGCTTCTGGCGCGCGGATCCGGCGCGGGCGCGCACCACGGGCGGCACTGGCCTGGGGCTGTCCATCGCGATGGAGGACGCCCGACTGCACGGCGGGCTGCTGGAGGCGTGGGGCGAGCCGGGCGGCGGCGCGCAGTTCCGGCTGACGCTGCCCTGCACGGTGGGCGCCACGCCGCGCAGCTCCCCGCTGCCGCTGGAGCCGGACGACTCGCAGGCCCGCCGGGCGCTGCGGGCCGGCGCGGTCGCGGGGGCCCGCGCGGTCTCCGCGCCGCCGGGCGCGCCGCCCGGCGCGGCGTCGGACGCGGACGCGTCGGACGGTTCGGACACGTCAGCGCCCGGGGAGGCCGGCCATGAACGGTGAGCGGACGCGGGGCGGCTGGCGGTGGGTCGGGCTGCTGACCGCCGCCCTGACCCTGGCCGGCTGCGCGTCGATGCCGGGCAGCGGCTCGGTGCAGCGGGTGGACGCCTCGCAGCGGGCGGAGGGCGATTCCCAGGTGCGGGTGGACGGCGTCAGCCCCCAGGAGAACGCCTCCCCGCAGGAGATCGTGCGCGGCTTCCTGGAAGCGGTGACCAGCGACGACGCCGAGTACGAGACGGCGAAGGAGTATCTGACGCCGGAGCGGCGCGAGGCATGGGATCCGTTCCACAGCATCACGGTGCTGGCCAACGGCCCGATCTTCGAGCTGACCGGCCGGGACGCCGTGCCGGACGAGGACGCCGAGACCGACCAGGTGGAGGTCAGCGGCTCCCGGCTGGCCGAGGTCAACGACGGGCATGTCTACACGCCGCGCGACGACGACTTCCGGACGGTGTTCCTGCTGCGGATGGTCGATCAGCAGTGGCGGATCGACAGCCTGCCGGACGGGCTGGTGATGGGCGAAGCGGACTTCCGCCGGATCTACCACGCCGTCAGCACCTACTATTACGCGGATCTCGCCGCCGAGTCGGACCGCGCCCAGCGGGGCGACGGGGTGCTGGTGCCGGATCCGATCTATGTGCGGCGCCGGGTGGAGCCGGTCTCCGAGGCGGTGCGCACCCTGCTGGCCGGCCCCAGCGAATGGCTGAGCCCGGTGGTCACCTCCGCCTTCCCCAGCGGTGTGCGGCTGACCGACGACGGCGTGAACATCGACGGCGGCGGTCGGCTCAGCCTCCGCATCGACGGCATCCCCGACGAATGGCCGGCCCCGCGCTGCGAACGGATGGCGGCGCAGGTGCTGCACACCGCGCGGGACGTGGCCTCCGTGGAGATCAGCGAGGTCCGGCTGCGCTCCGCCTCGGGCGGTCAGCTCTGCACCCAGACGGCCGCCGAGGTGCGCGATCTGGCGCCCGGGCTGCTGGACGGCGACGGCGGCCAGGGCTACTTCCTGGACGAGGCGCGGCGCCTGGTGTCGCTCTCCGCCGACCACGCCGACAAGCCGTATCCGGTCAGCGGGCCGCTCGGGCAGGGCGATGTCGTGCTGCGCAGCGCCGCCGTCAGCCGGGACGGCGACTCGGCGGCCGGGGTGAGCGAGGACGGCAGCACGCTCTATGTCGCCCCGCTGGACGGCCGGGACGCGGAGCTCGAAGCGCTGCCACTGGCCGATCCGGCGGACGAGAACGGCGGGCTGACCGCGCCGAGTTGGGACGGTCTCGGCGATCTGTGGCTGGCCGACCGGGATGCCGAGGAGCCCGGGTTGCTGCGGCTCAGCGCCGGCCGGGGCGAACCCCGCGAGGTGCCCGTCGACGGGCTGGGCGCGGGGCAGCGGATCGAGGCGCTGCGAGTGGCGCCGGACGGGGTGCGGATCGCCATGCTGATCGGCGACGGGGAGCGCAGCTCCCTGATGCTCGGCCGGGTGGAGCGGGTCGGCTCGGAGCAGGGCGTCGCCGTGACGGTGAACGAGCCGAGGCCGGTCGCCCCGCAGCTGGCGGACACGGTGGCGGTCTCCTGGGCCGGCGACCAGGGGCTGGTCGTGGTCGGCCGGCCGGTCGACGGCGTGGAGCAGATCAGCTATGTGGAGACGGACGGCTCCACGGGGGGCGCGCCCAGTGTGCCCGGGCTCAACGATGTGCGCGCGGTGGCCGCGAGCGAGGAGGAGAGCCGTCCGATGCTGGCCGAGAGCGGCGGCCGGATCGCCAGGCTGGGCGACGACGGTCAGTGGAAGCTGGTCGCCGAATCCGGCTCCGCGCCGTTCTACCCGGGCTGACCCCCCGGGCTCGTCCCCCTGCGGGGTGGACGGCGCGGCTCGAAGTTGACCTCGCCTCGCCCGTCGGGGGGAACCGCCCCGGTTGACGGCGCCCCGCCGGCGTGGATCGGGGACGGTGGGGCCATGCGCGGATGGTGGCGGGAGATCTCCTCCCTGGTGCTGCCCACCGAGTGCGCCGGCTGTGGCCGGGGGCGTTCGGCGGTGTGCGCCGGGTGCGTGGCCGAGCTGGGCACGGGGCGGGCGCGTCAGGTGCGGCCGACGCCCAGACCGGCGGGGCTGCCGCCGGTCTGGGCGGCCACCGCCTACGCGGACCGGGCGCGCGGGATGCTGTTGGCCCACAAGGAACGCGGGATGTTGGGTCTGGCCGGGCCGCTGGGCGCGGCGCTGGCGCGCAGCGCGCGGGCCGCCGCGGTCGCCTCGGGCGGCGAGCCGGGCCCGGGCGCCGTGCCCCTGGTGCTGGTTCCGGTGCCGTCGGCCCGGCTGGCCGTGGCCAGGCGCGGGCACGATCCGACGCGCCGGATCGCGTTGCGGGCGGCGGCGCGGCTCCGCCGGGACGGGCTGGCGGTCCGGGTGCTGCCGGCGCTGCGCTTCGTCCGCCCGGTGCTGGACCAGGTGGGCCTGGCGGCGCCGGAGCGGGCGGCGAACCTGGCGGGGGCGCTCGGCGTACGCCCCGGGCCGAGCCTGGTCGGGGTGCCCGTGCTGGTGGTGGACGACGTGGTGACGACGGGCGCCTCGCTGGCCGAGGCCGCTCGGACCCTGCGTCGGGCCGGTGCTCTGGTGTGGGGCGGCGCGGTGGTCGCCGGGCCCTCGGGGGAGTGGATCGACCGGACGCGTGGGTAGGGGCGCCACACCGGGACGGACAGCGGTACGTTCGAAAGAGACGGAAGCGATCGAAGCGGCCGAAGCGACGGGACAGACGGAACAGATGGAAGGGGACGGTTTGTTCGCCCCATCCGTTATAAGTGCATACAGGTTTGTGATCGCGATCGGTCGACTCTTGAGCGTCTGCCCAGGGCAACGGGAGGTGTTGATCTTCCTCACCGGGGAAGGGGAGGTGCAAGTCGTAACCCCGACGTAACGCCGGGGTCGGGCCGTGGACACCGGCTCGCCCCGCGCCATCGCACCAAGGAGGGGCCGCGCCGAGAGGCGGGTTCCTTCGGGAACGGAGTTCGCGTGGACATCGTCGTCAAGGGCCGCAAGACCGAGGTGCCGGAGCGTTTCCGGCGGCATGTGGCCGAGAAGCTGAAGCTGGACAAGATCCAGAGGATCGACGGCAAGGTGACACGCCTCGACGTGGAAGTGTCCAAGGAACACAACCCGCGTCAGGCGGACCGTTCCGACCGGGTGGAGATCACCCTGCGCCATCGCGGTCCGGTGGTCCGGGCCGAGGCGGCCGCGGCCGATCCGTATGCCGCGCTCGATCTGGCGGTCGAGAAGCTGGAGTCCCGGCTCCGTCGGGAGAACGACAAGCGCACCTCGCGCCGTGGGCGCGGTCGCATTCCCGCCAGCGAGGTGGCCGACGTGGTGCCGGACGCGGTCACGGTGGATGTCGGCGGGGTGCCGGCCCCCTCGGCCGAGCCCGAGGTGCCGGTGCGGCGGGTCGGGCCCGTGGTGGTGGAGGGCGACGGTCCGCTGGTGGTCAGGGAGAAGACGCACACGGCGGCTCCCATGGGCCTGGACCAGGCGCTCTACGAGATGGAGCTCGTCGGCCACGACTTCTATCTGTTCGTCGACATCGAGACCAAGCAGCCCAGCGTGGTGTACCGGCGGCACGCGTATGACTACGGTGTGATCCGGCTGGAGACCGATCCGCTGAGCGAGGTCGCCCCCGAGGGCGCCGGCGGCGCGCTCGGCGGCTGACCGGGCCCGTTCACCTGGGCACCCTTGGCCGGATCGTGGATCCGGCCAAGGGTGCCGCCATGGAATCATGGGGTTGCCGAGTGTGGCGGCGCGTACCAGCCCGGCCAGGGGGAGGATTCGATGGTGGACACGTTCGGGCCCAGGATGCCCAGGGGGCGGCCGGCGGCCCGCGAGGAGCGGGCGCCGGCGGCGGAGCGCGAACCGATCCGGGTGTTGGTGGTGGACGATCACGAGCTGTTCCGCCGGGGGTTGGAGATCGTGCTCGCCCAGGAGGCGGACATCGAGGTGATCGGGGAGGCGGGGGACGGCGCCGAGGCGGTGGAGAAGGCCGCCGACCTGCTGCCCGACATCGTGCTGATGGATGTGCGGATGCCCAGGCGGGGCGGGATCGAGGCGTGTACCTCGATCAAGGAGGTGGCCCCCTCCGCCCGGATCATCATGCTCACCATCAGCGACGAGGAGGCCGACCTCTATGACGCGATCAAGGCCGGCGCCACCGGCTATCTCCTCAAGGAGATCTCCACCGACGAGGTGACGGCCGCGATCCGGGCGGTGGCCGACGGGCAGTCGCAGATCAGCCCCTCGATGGCGGCCAAGCTGCTGACCGAGTTCAAGTCGATGATCCAACGCACCGACGAGCGCCGGCTGGTGCCCGCCCCGAGGCTCACCGACCGGGAGCTTGAGGTGCTCAAGCTGGTGGCCACGGGGAAGAACAACCGGGACATCGCCAAGGAGCTGTTCATCAGCGAGAACACCGTCAAGAACCATGTGCGCAACATCCTGGAGAAGCTGCAGCTGCACTCCCGGATGGAGGCCGTGGTCTATGCCATGCGGGAGAAGATCCTGGATCTGGAGACGGGCTGATCGGGGTCCGGGTCATGGCGTCGCCGGCTGGGCCACGGCCACGGCGGCGGACAGCGGGGCGGTCAGCTCGGGCGGGGTGCAGCGCTCCACCCTGACCTGGTCGCAGCCGACCCAGCTCGCCGCCTCGACCAGCGCCTCGGCCATCGCCGGCACCGCCTTGGCCGCCTGCGGAAGGGCGCCCTCGAAGGCGGCGTGCCGGGCGACCAGCGTGCTCCCCTCGCGGGCCGGGTCCACCCGCCCCAGCAGCCGGCCGCCGGCGAGCAGCGGCATCGCGAAGTAGCCGTATATCCGCTTGGGGCGGGGCACATACGCCTCCAGCCGGTGGGTGAAGCCGAAGATCCGCTCCGTGCGCGGACGGTCCCAGACCAGGGAGTCGAACGGGGAGAGCAGCGTGGTGCGGTGCCGGCCGCGCGGCGGTGTGGCCAGGGCGGCGGGATCGGCCCACGCGCGGTGCCGGCCGCTCCGGCTCTCGGCCGCCGGCCAGCCGGCCACCTCGACCGGGACCAGCCCCGTGTCCCTGATCACCGCCTCCACGGCGTCGGCCCGCAGCCGGTGGTAGTCGGCCAGATCCGCCTGGGTGGCGACCCCCATCGCGGCGCCGGCCTGGGCCACCAGACGTCGCAGGCACTCCTCGTCCGTCAACCGATCGTGGTAAAGCTCCTCGGGCACCGCTCGCTCCGGCAGGTCGTAGACGCGCTTCCAGCCACGGCGGCTGGTGACCACCACATCGCCCGTCGACAGGGCCCGCTCGACGGCGACCTTGCTCTCGCTCCAGTCCCACCACAGGCCGCCGTTCTTCGCGCCGCCCAACTCCGTTGCCGTGAGCGGGCCCTCGGCGCGCAGCTGGTCGAGCACCCGGCGGTGGTCCGAGCCCGACGGCCGCTGGCCGTCCCGGTACCGCTGCTGATAGCCGCGGCGGCGGAAGGCGAACAGCGGCCACTCCTCGATCGGCAGCACACAGGCCGCGTGCGACCAGTACTCGAAGGCGCGCTCGCCCGTCCAGTACGCCGACTCGACGGCCTCCCGGCCGACCGCGCCGAGCCGGGCGTAGGGGAGCAGCTCGTGCGAGCGGGCGAGCACGGAGATCGTGTCCAGCTGGACGGCGCCGAGACGCCGGAGCACGCCGGGCACCCCGCCACGGCGGTCGGGGGCGCCGAGCAGCCCCTGGGCCCGGAGGGCGATGCGGCGAGCCTCGTCGGCGGAGAGGGAGAATCCAGCAGCAGTCATAGCGGGATGGTAGGACCGACCACTGACACCCGTCGTGGCGCTCGCATACCATGGCCGGTGCGGCGGGGCCATCTCGCTGTGCCCGCGCCTTCAGTCGCGCCAGGCCCGACCGGCAAGGAGACCAGCCCTCGTGTCCGTCTTCAACAAGATCATGCGTGCAGGCGAAGGCAAGATCCTGCGCAGGCTGCAGCGCCTCGCCAGAGAGGTCAACTCGATCGAAGAGGACTTCGTCAACCTGACGGACGCCGAGTTGCGGGCCCTTACCGACGAGTACAAGGAGCGGTACGCCGGCGGCGAGAGCCTGGACGATCTGCTCCCGGAGGCGTTCGCCACGGTCCGTGAGGGGGCCAAGCGGGTACTGGGCCAGCGGCACTACGACGTGCAGCTGATGGGCGGCGCCGCGATGCATCTGGGCTATGTGGCCGAGATGAAGACCGGTGAGGGCAAGACCCTGGCCGGCACGCTCCCCGCCTATCTCAACGCGCTCTCCGGCAAGGGCGTGCACATCATCACGGTCAACGACTACCTGGCACAGCGTGACTCGGAGTGGATGGGCCGGGTGCACCGCTTCCTCGGCCTGAGCGTGGGCTGCATCACCTCGGGGATGCGTCCGGCGCAGCGCCGTGAGCAGTACGGCTGCGATATCACCTACGGCACCAACAACGAGTTCGGCTTCGACTACCTGCGCGACAACATGGCGTGGTCGAAGGAGGAGTTGGTGCAGCGCGGCCACAACTTCGCCACCGTGGACGAGGTGGACTCGATCCTGATCGACGAGGCCAGGACCCCGTTGATCATCTCGGGCCCCGCCGACCAGGCCACCAAGTGGTACGCGGACTTCGCCAAGCTGGCCAAGCGCCTGGAGAAGGGCGAGGCGGCCGTTCCCACGCGGCAGCAGGCCGAGACGGGCGACTACGACGTCGACGAGAAGAAGCGCACGGTCGCCATCCACGACGCCGGGGTCAGCAAGGTCGAGGACTGGCTGGGCATCGACAACCTCTACGAGTCGGTCAACACCCCGCTCGTCGGCTATCTGAACAACGCCATCAAGGCGAAGGAACTGTTCAAGAAGGACAAGGACTACGTCGTCATCGACGGCGAGGTCGTGATCGTCGATGAGCACACCGGACGCATTCTGGCCGGGCGGCGCTACAACGAGGGCATGCACCAGGCGATCGAGGCCAAGGAGGGGGTGAAGATCAAGGACGAGAACCAGACGCTCGCCAAGATCACCCTCCAGAACTACTTCCGGCTCTACGACCGGCTCTCCGGCATGACCGGTACGGCGATGACCGAGGCGGCCGAGTTCCACCAGATCTACAAGCTCGGCGTGGTCCCGATCCCCACGCACCGCCCGATGGCCCGCAAGGACCAGGCGGACCTGATCTACCGCACCGAGGTGGCCAAGTTCGCCGCCGTGGTGGACGACATCGTGGAGAAGCACGAGAAGGGCCAGCCGGTGCTGGTCGGCACGACCTCGGTGGAGAAGTCCGAGTACCTGTCGCAGCAGCTCAACAAGCGCGGCGCCCGGCACGAGGTGCTGAACGCGAAGAACCACGAGCGGGAGGCGGCGATCGTCGCCAAGGCCGGCCGCAAGGGCGCGGTCACGGTGGCCACCAACATGGCCGGCCGTGGCACCGACATCAAGCTCGGCGGCAACCCGGACGACATCGCCGAGGAGGAGCTGCGCGGCAAGGGGCTCGACCCGGTGGAGAACGCCGAGGAGTGGGCGGCCGCGCTGCCCGCCGCGCTGGAGCGCGCGAAGCAGGCGGTCGAGGCCGAGTTCGAGGAGGTCAAGGGGCTCGGCGGGCTCTATGTGCTGGGCACCGAGCGGCACGAGTCGCGCCGGATCGACAACCAGCTGCGCGGTCGTTCCGGCCGGCAGGGCGACCCGGGCGAGTCCCGTTTCTACCTCTCGCTGGGCGACGACCTGATGCGGCTGTTCAAGGCGCAGATGGTCGAGCGGGTGATGGCCATGGCCAACGTGCCCGACGATGTGCCGATCGAGAACAAGATGGTCACCCGCGCGATCGCGTCCGCGCAGGGACAGGTCGAGCAGCAGAACTTCGAGATCCGGAAGAACGTCCTCAAGTACGACGAGGTGCTCAACCGGCAGCGCGAGGTCATCTACAGCGAGCGGCACCGGGTGCTCTCCGGTGAGGATCTGCACGAGCAGGTGCGGTTCTTCATGGACGACACCATTGAGGCGTATGTCCAGGCGGAGACCGTGGAGGGCTTCGCCGAGGAGTGGGACATGGAGCGGCTCTGGGGGGCGTTCAAGCAGCTCTACCCGGTGTCCGTGACGGTCGAGGAGCTGGAGGAGGAGTGCGGCGGCCGGGACGGGCTGACGCCGGAGTTCATCGCCGACTCCGTCAAGGAGGACGTCTCCAAGCAGTACGACAAGCGCGAGGAGGAGCTGGGCTCCGAGGTGATGCGCGAGCTGGAGCGCCGGGTGGTGCTCTCCGTGCTGGACCGCAAGTGGCGTGAGCACCTTTACGAGATGGACTACCTCCAGGAGGGCATCGGGCTGCGGGCGATGGCGCAGCGCGACCCGGTGGTGGAGTTCCAGCGCGAGGGCTTCGACATGTTCACCGCCATGATGGACGGCATCAAGGAGGAGTCCGTCGGCTATCTGTTCAACCTGGAGGTCCAGGTGGAGCGGCAGGTCGAGCAGGTCCCGGTGCAGGGCGGCGACAAGGAGCAGGAGGCCGCCGGCGAGGAGCGGCGGGCCCCGGCCGGCGCCGCGCAGGGCGGGGCGCGCCCCGCGATCCTGGCCAAGGGCCTGGAGGCGCCCAAGCGCGCCGAGGGGCTGCGGTTCTCCGCGCCGACGGTGGACGGCGCCGGCGGCGTGGTGGAGGGCGACTTCGCCGCGGGCGACGGTGCTCCGGCCGCCGAGGCCACCAGCTCCGGCTCCGGCCAGACCCGCGCCGAGCGCCGCAAGGCCCAGAAGGGCGGCGGCCGGCGCCGCAAGAAGTGACGGCACGGCGTTGAGCGGCCCTCGGGGGCGCGTCCCGGGCGGGACGCGCCCCCGAGGCGTGTCCGGCGTCAGGGCACCGTGTCCAGCTCGACGGCGGTGCAGCGCCAGCCGCCGCCGGGACGTCGCTCCAGCCGGAAGGCGAGCGCCCTGGTGCGCTCGCCGACCCGGACCAGGGCGCACGCCTCGATGGCCGAGCTGGCCGGGCAGGAGCCGCGCACCAGCAGGAGCCTGGGCGCCGGGCCGCCGCCCTCGGGGCGCAGCGGGGCGAGGGGGGCGAGCTGGCCGAGTTGTTCGTACGCCGTGTCCCTGACGTGCCCGAGGAGGATCGTGACCGGGCGCTGACCGCTGAGCACCAGCAGGAGCCGGCCGGCGAACCACTCCTGCGGGCGCGGCGGTGGGCTCGGTCGTGACCGGTGTCGTGGGTGCCGGGAGTCGACGCGCCGGCCGGCTGGCCCGGTCGGCCGCGGGCCCCGATTGCTGAGCATTGTCGCTGGACCGTCCCCGTGTGTCTGTCGCGTTACCGGCCAGTAGCCAATGCGGAGTGTAATCAACTCCGCACCGAGCGGCAAGAGTTGTCCGGCGCACGCCGGAGGCGCGGGCGCTGTGTCTCTGTGCCCCGTGCGCCCCCTGGTAGGGTGGGCCGGCTTACGGCCAGGAAGGAGACGGCGGTTCCGTGCGCGTCTATGTTCCCCTCACGCTCTCCGGGCTGGCCCGGCTGCACGAGTCGGGCGAGGTCGGTCCGGCCCCGCTCACGGCCTACGCCGTCACTCCCGCGCTCCGCGAGTGGTATCTCTCTGGCGGCGAGGAGGAGTTGGAGTACGCCGCGTTGAGCAGGGCGGCGGCCGCCTCGCTGCGGTTGGTCGCCACCGATCCCGAGGTCGCCAGGCGGCGGGTGGTGCTCGCCGCCGAGGTGCCGGACCGGGCGGCGGTCGCCGATCCGGATCTGACGCTGGCCGTCGAGGCGTTGGGCGAGGTCAGGATCGCCGAGGTCGTTCCGCTGCGCTGGCTGGCGGCCGTCCATGTGGACGCCGAGGAGGCGGCGGACGATATCGCGCTGGCCGCCGCGGCGGTGGGCGCGGCCGACCAGGGCGACGACGACGCCCGGTTCACCGTCGACGGGGCGGCCGACCACGAACTGCTCTGGTACGGGGTGCAGGAGATCGACGGGCTGCTGTAACCGGCCGCTCGCCGGCGCTCTGTCCCGTTGTCAGTGGCGGCCCGTAATGTGCGGGGTATGGCTTTTCCGCACCTCCCGAGCACTCCGAGCCCCACGAGTACCCCGAGCGCACCGAGCAACCAGGTAACCGCCCCGCATATCGTGTGGGACTGGAACGGCACGCTGCTGCACGACATCGACGCCGTCATAGCGGCGACCAACGCCTCCTTCGCCGAGGTCGGGATGGCCGGCATCACCCTGGAGCGCTATCGCGAGCTGTACTGCGTTCCGGTGCCCCTCTTCTACCAGCGCCTCCTCGGGCGGGCGCCGAGCGACGAGGAATGGGCCGTGATGGATGCCACATTCCACCGGCACTACTTCGCCAGGGCCGACTCCGCCCGGCTCACCGAGGGCGCGGAGCGGCTGTTGGCCGAGTGGGTGCTCGCCGGCCGCACCCAGTCCGTCTGCTCGCTGGCGCCGCACGAGCGGCTGGGGCCCTGGCTGGCCAGGCTGGGCATCGCGGAGCACTTCATACGGGTGGACGGTCATCTGGGCGAGGGCGGGAAGATCGGCAAGGCCGCGCAGATGGTCCGCCATCTGGCCGGTCTGGAGGGCGTCTCGCCGGAGTGGGTCGTGGTGATCGGCGATGCCACGGACGACGCGGTGGCCGCCGCGCACGCGGGCGCCAAGGCCGTGTTGTACACGGGCGGTTCGCACAGCCGGCGCAGTCTGGAGCGGGCCGGGGTGCCCGTGGTCGACAGCCTGGCGGAGGCGGTGGCCGTGGCCCAGGAGGTGGTGGGGCGAGGCTGACGCGCCCTCCCTGGCGCCCTGGCGCCCGTTCGCTCTTCAGGTTGGGGCGCTAGCCTTGCCATGTGATCAGTGCGATATCGGCCGTCACCTCGGCCGGGAGGCAGTGTGGCCTCCCCTCGGTATCCAGCCCGCGCCGGGCCGGCTCATCGGCTGATTCCCCCCATCGGGACCACCGGGAGCGCCCCACCCTCGCGGGCGAGCGCTGCCCTGTGGCCGTTTCTCGACGTCACGCGACGGTGCGCGACAGGAGTAAGAGGACATGCACAGCAAGCTGGACGAAGTCAAGGACGAACTGCTGGCCCAGGCGGCCCGGGTAGCCGAACAGGGCTCATCCCAGGGGCAGCCACCCGCACACGGGATGGACGCCGAAGCGCTCCGCTCCTATCTACGCCGCTACTACCTCTTCATCGCCGCCGAGGACGTGACCGATCGGGACCCGGTGGATCTCTACGGCGCCGCCATGGCGCACCACCGACTGGCCGGCGAGCGCCCCCAGGGCACCGCCAACGTCCGCGTCTACACCCCGTCCATCGAGGAGATCGGCTGGACGTGCAGTCACACCGTGGTCGAGGTGGTCACGGACGACATGCCCTTCCTGGTGGACTCCGTCACCAACGAGCTGTCCCGGCAGGGGCGCGGCATCCATCTGGTGGTGCATCCGCAGATCGTGGTCCGCCGCGATGTCACCGGCCGGCTGCTTGAGGTGCTGGACGCCGGGCGGGACATGGAGGGCGGCCTCCCCGTCGACGAGCTGCCGCCGGACGCCGTGGTGGAGTCCTGGATCCATGTCGAGATCGACCGGGAGACCGACCAGGGCAACGTCCAGCAGGTCGAGGCCGATCTGCGGCGGGTGCTCGGCGATGTCCGCGAGGCCGTCGAGGACTACCAGAAGATGCGCGCCATCGCGCTGCGGATCGCCGAGGGGCTGCCCGACGAGCCGCTGGCCGACGAACTGCGCCAGCAGGACATCGAGGAGGCCGGCGAGCTGCTGAGCTGGCTGGCCGCCGACCACTTCACCTTCCTCGGCTATCGCGAGTACGAGCTGGCCAGGGAGGACAACGGCGGCTCGGGCGACGTGCTGCGTCCGGTGCCGGGCACCGGGCTCGGCATCCTGCGCTCCGATCCGCCCTATGCCGTCGACCCCGATCTGCCGGCCGAGTCGGCGGCGTTCAGCCGGCTGTCGCCCACGGCCAGGGCGAAGGCCAGGGATCCCAAGCTGCTGGTCCTCACCAAGGCCAACAGCCGGGCCACCGTGCACCGTCGCTCCTATCTGGACTATCTGGGCGTCAAAAAGTTCGACAACCAGGGACGGGTGGTCGGGGAGCGGCGCTTCCTGGGCCTGTTCTCCGCCGCCGCGTACACGGAGTCGGTGCGTCGGGTCCCGGTGATCCGACGCAAGGTCGCCGAGGTGATGCAGGCGGCCGGCTTCAACACCCAGAGCCACAGCGGCCGGGATCTGCTGCAGGTACTGGAGACCTATCCGAGGGACGAGCTGTTCCAGACGCCGGTGGACACACTGCGCAGCATCACCACCGCCGTGCTGCATCTCCAGGAGCGCCGCCGGCTGCGGCTCTTCCTGCGGCAGGAGGAGTACGGCCGCTACTACTCGGCGCTGGTCTATCTGCCGCGCGACCGCTTCACCACCTCGGTCCGGCTGCGGCTCACCCAGATCCTCCTGGAGGAACTGGACGGCAACAGCGTCGACTTCACCGCCTGGAACACCGAGTCGGTGCTCTCTCGGCTGCACTTCGTGATCCGGGTGGCGCCGGGCAGCGAGCTGCCGGAGCTGACGGAGTCCGATCTGGACCGGATCGAGGCCCGGCTGGCCGACGCGTCCCGGTCCTGGACGGACGGGTTCACGGACGCGCTGCTGGCCGAGTGCGGCGAGGAGCAGGCCGCCGATCTGGGGCGCCGCTTCCACAACGCCTTCCCCGAGGGCTACAAGGCCGACTTCCCGCCCCGGGCGGCGGTGGCCGATCTCCAGTACGTGATCGGTCTGCGCCCCGAGCCCGGCCGGGACTTCGCGCTCAGCCTCTACGAGCCGGTCAACGCCGCGCCCGGCGAGCGCCGGTTCAAGATCTACCGGATCGGCGAGCCGGTCACCCTGTCGGCCGTGCTGCCCGTCCTGCAGAACCTCGGCGTCGAGGTGGTCGACGAACGCCCCTACCACCTGCGGCCCGACGACGGCGCGCCCGCCTGGATCTACGACTTCGGGCTGCGGCTGCCCCCGGCGCTGGCCGACGGGCTGGGCGGGGGCGCCAGGCAGCGCTTCCAGGACGCGTTCGCCGCGGCGTGGACGGGCGCGGCCGAGGACGACGGCTTCAACGCGCTGGTGCTCTCCGCCGGGCTGACCTGGCGTGAGGCCATGGTGCTGCGCGCCTACGCCAAGTACCTGTGGCAGGCGGGTTCCCGGTTCGCCCGGGAGAACATGGAGGCCACGCTCCGCCGCAACGTGCACACCACCCGCCTGCTGGTGAACCTCTTCGAGGCCCGGCACGCCCCGACGCGGCAGAGCGCGGGCCGGGAGCTGACGGACGGTCTGCTGGAGGAGCTGGACGGCGCCCTGGAGGAGGTGCAGAACCTCGACGAGGACCGCATCCTCCGCGCCTTTCTGACGGTCATCAAGGCGACGCTGCGGGTCAACTACTTCCAGCGCGACGCGGACGGCCGCCCGCACGACTACCTGTCGATGAAGCTCGATCCGCAGGCCATCCCCGAACTGCCGGAGCCGCGCCCGGCGTTCGAGATCTGGGTCTACTCGCCCCGGGTCGAGGGCGTGCATCTGCGGTTCGGCAAGGTCGCCAGGGGCGGTCTGCGCTGGTCGGACCGGCGCGAGGACTTCCGCACGGAGATCCTGGGCCTGGTGAAGGCGCAGGAGGTCAAGAACACGGTGATCGTGCCGGTGGGCGCCAAGGGCGGCTTCGTCGGCAAGCGGCTGCCCGATCCGGCGGCCGACCGGGACGCCTGGCTGGCGGAGGGCGTCGACTGCTACCGCACCTTCATCTCCGGCCTGCTCGACATCACGGACAACCTGGTGGACGGCGCGGTGCGGCCCCCCGCCGACGTGGTCAGGCACGACGAGGACGACACCTATCTGGTGGTCGCCGCCGACAAGGGCACCGCCACCTTCTCCGATATCGCCAACGAGGTCGCCGAGTCCTACGGCTTCTGGCTGGGGGACGCCTTCGCCTCCGGCGGCTCCGCCGGCTACGACCACAAGGGCATGGGCATCACGGCGCGCGGCGCCTGGGAGTCCGTCAAGCGGCACTTCCGCGAGCTGGGCCACGACACCCAGTCCGAGGACTTCACGGTGGCCGGCATCGGCGACATGTCGGGCGATGTCTTCGGCAACGGGATGCTGCTCTCCGAGCACATCAGGCTGGTCGCGGCCTTTGACCACCGGCATATCTTCCTGGACCCGGATCCCGATCCGGCGGTGGGCTTCGCCGAGCGCCGCCGGCTGTTCGAGCTGCCCCGCTCGTCCTGGGCCGACTACGACACCGGCCTGCTCTCCAAGGGCGGCGGGGTGCATCCGCGTACCGCCAAGTCCATCCCGCTCACCCCGCAGGTGCGCGAGGCGTTGGACATCCCCGACGACATCCTCTCGCTGACGCCGGCCGAGCTGATGCGGACGATCCTGCGCGCCCCCGTCGACCTGCTGTGGAACGGCGGCATCGGCACCTATGTGAAGGCGGCGGCCGAGAGCCACGCCGACGCGGGGGACAAGGCCAACGACGCGATCCGGGTGAACGGCCGGGAGCTGCGTGCCAAGGTGGTGGGCGAGGGCGGCAACCTGGGCCTCACCCAGCTGGGCAGGATCGAGTTCGCGCTGGCCGGCGGCCGGTGCAACACGGACGCCATCGACAACAGCGCCGGCGTGGACACCTCCGACCACGAGGTCAACATCAAGATCCTGCTGAACGCGGTGGTCGCGGGCGGCGATCTCACGGTGAAGCAACGCAACGCGCTGCTCGCCGAGATGACGGACGAGGTGGGCACGCTGGTGCTCCGCAACAACTACGCGCAGAACGTCGCGCTGGCCAACGGCGAGGCCACCGCCGCCGGCCTCGTCCTGGCGCACCAGCGGGTCATCGCCCGGCTGGGGGAGCGGGGCCTGCTCGACCGGGAGCTGGAGTTCCTGCCCTCGGACGACGAGTTCCGTGAGCGGCGCGCCGCGGGGCGAGGGCTGAGCCAGCCCGAGCTGTCGGTGCTGCTGGCCTACGGCAAGCTCACCGCCACCACGGAGCTGCTGGGAACGAGCCTGCCGGACGACCCCTATGTGGGCCGGCTGCTCTCCGCCTACTTCCCGCGCGCGCTGCGGGAACGATTCCCCGAGCTGATCGAGCGGCACGCGCTGCGCCGGGAGATCATCACCACCCTGCTGGTCAACGACACGTTGAACGTGGCGGGCTGCTCCTTCATCCATCGGATGCAGGAGGAGTCGGGGGCCTCCACGGAGGAGATCGTCCGGGCGCACACCGCCGCGCGCGCGATCTTCGGGCTGGCCGACATCTGGGACACGGTGGAGCGGCTGGACAACCAGGTGGCCGAGGCCACGCTCACCCGGATCAGGCTGCACGCCCGGCGGCTGGTCGAGCGCGGCGCGCGCTGGCTGCTCAACAACCGCCCGCAGCCGCTGCGGCTGGCGGAGACGATCGAGCTGTTCGCCGAGCGGGTCGGTCAGGTCCGGCAGGAGCTGCCGTCGTTGCTCCGTGGCCAGGAGCTGGACTGGATCGCGGCGCAGCGGGAGGAGCTGGAGGCGGCCGGGGTGCCGTCGGAGCTGGCCGGTCGGGTGGCCGGGTTCTCCGCCGTCTTCTCCGCGCTCGACATCGTGGCGGTGGCCGACCGCACGGGCCGTGAGCTGCTGGATGTCGCCGAGGTGTACTACCACCTCAGCGACGAGCTGAGCATCTCCCGGCTCCAGGACCGGATCAGCGAGCTGCCCAGGGCCGACCGTTGGCAGTCCATGGCCCGCACCGCGATCAGGGAGGACCTTTACGCGGCGCATCAGCTGATCGCCGCCGATGTGCTGGCCGAGGGGAGTGCCGAGGCCGAGCCGGAGGAGCGGTTCGCGGCCTGGGCGGAGCGCAGCGCGGCGATCCTGGGCCGGGCCCGGGCCACCCTGCACGAGATCCAGTCCTCGGAGAGCTTCGATCTGGCCAATCTCTCGGTGGCCATGCGCACCATGCGCACCCTGCTGCGCAGCAACCGCTGAGCCGAGGCGGGGGAACCGGGCGGCCGGCGCGGAAGCGCTTCGGCCGCCCGGCGAGCGGTCACCCGCGATCTGTCGTCCACGGACAAATCTGCCGCCCACGGATAAAGGTGATATTCGTAGCGATAGGTGGCCGGGGGCCCGTTCCGGGCCGTCCGGGCCGCCGCATCCGGACCGCGTAGTCGGCGACGAAGGGGCGTGCACATGGCGGTGCCCGCGCGCGGGGCCGAAACCCCGTCCACGGTGGCGACAGTGGTGACGGTGGTGATGCCCACCTACAACGAGGCCACCACGCTGCCCAGGACCGCGGCCGCGCTGCTGGCCCTCCCGCTGCCGGGGCTGCGGCTGCTGGTGGTGGACGACAACAGCCCCGACGCCACCGGGGAGATCGCCGACCGCCTGGCCAAGCGGCATCCGGAGCGGGTCGAGGTGCTGCACCGGCCGGCCAAGAGCGGACTCGGCCGCGCCTATGCCGCGGGCCTCCGGCATGCCCTCCGCGACGGCGACGCCCACTATCTGCTCCAGATGGACGCCGACGGCAGCCATGCCGTGGCCGATGTGCCCCGGCTGCTGGGTGCCGCGCTGTCCAGTGGCGCGGGCCTGGTGGTGGGCAGCCGCTATGTGCCGGGCGGCCGGCTGGCCGCCGACTGGCCGGCCCATCGCCGGCTGCTCTCCCGCTGGGCCAACCGCTATCTGGCCACGGTGTTGCGCGGCGGGCTGCGCGATATCACCGCCGGGTTCGCCCTCTGGCGGGCCGACACCCTCAGGGCGCTGGGGCCCGCGCCGGCGCGCAGCGTCGGATACGGCTTCCAGGTGGAGCTGAAGTACGCGGCGGTGCGCGCGGGTTGTCCGGTGGTGGAGATTCCCATCGGCTTCGCCGGGCGGTTCGACGGCGCCTCCAAGCTGTCGGCGGCCAGCCAGCTGGAGGCGGCCGTGCTGCCCTGGCGCCTGCTGCTCGGCCGCCCGCGCGGCGGCGTCCGGCCGGGCCCGCCACCTCGGCCGCCGCGCGTGGCCGTCCGCGCGTCGCGGGCCGCAGGGCCGGTAGCCGCCGGGCGGCAGGAAGCGTCGTCGTCCGGCCCGGCTGGTGCGGGGCGGCCGAGCCGGCGTCAACCGTAGGTTCAGGGAAGGAAGATGACGTGTCCGCATCCGGACATCACCAGCACCACCAGCGCCGCGGAGAGCACGGGGCCGAGGCGGTGGACTTCGACTGGGACGCGGCCGGCGCGCAGCTCGTCCGGGGCGCCGAACTGCACGCCGTCGCGCTGCGCGCGACCGTGCGCTGGCTGCGTGGCGAGCAGCCGGGCGCGCGGCGGATCCTGGACGTGGGCAGCGGTCCCGGGGTGGCCAGCGCGCTGTTGGCCGAGGAGTTCCCGGACGCCGAGGTGGTCGCCCTGGACGGCTCCCCCGAGCTGCTGCGGCTGGCCGACGAACGCGCCCGAGCGGCGGGGCTCGGCGACCGGGTGCGGACCCGGCAGGCCGAGTTGCCGGCCGGGCTGGCCGGGATCGAGGGCGGCTTCGACCTGGTCTGGGCGAGCCTCTTCGTCCACCATCTGGGCGACCAGCGGGGCGCGTTGGGGCGACTGGCCGCCCTGCTGCGGCCCGGTGGCGCGCTGGCGCTGACCGAGGGCGGGCTGCCCACGCGCTGCCTGCCCAGGGATTTCGGCCTGGGCCGGCCGGGGCTGCAGGAACGGCTGGACGCGGCGCACGCCGAATGGTTCCAGGAGATGCGTGACGCGCTTCCCGGTGCCGTCGCCGTGCCCGAGGACTGGCCCTCGATGCTGACCAGCGCGGGCCTGGCGCCCGTCGCCTCGCGCACCTTCCTCACCGAGCTGCCGGCCCCGCTCCCCGCCGACGCCCGGGAGTATCTGCGGGAACGACTGAGCCGGCAGCGGGAGCAGCTGGCCGACCGGCTCGCTCCCGAGGACCGTGCCACCCTCGATGCCCTGCTGGACCCCGAGGCCGCCTCGGGCATCCTGCACCGGCCCGACGCGTTCTATCTCGCCGCCGGCACCGTGCACCTCGGCCGCGCCGGCTGACCGACAAGAAAAGGGGCCGGCCGGGGTGTCAGCACCCCGGCCGGCCCCTGGCCGTCCGTCCGTTCCTCCCGGGACGGCTACTTCACCGCGCCCGCCATCACGCCGGAGACGAACTGCTTCTGGAAGGCGAAGAAGATCGCCAGCGGAATCAGCATGGTCAGGAATGCGCCGGGGGCCAGCACGTCGAAGTTGCTGCCGAACTGCCGCATCTCCTGCTGCAGCGCCAGCGTCATCGGCGGCGAGCCCGAGTCCGCGAAGATCAGCGCCACCAGCATGTCGTTCCAGACCCACATGAACTGGAAGATGGCCAGCGCGGCGATCGCCGGGCCGCCCAGCGGCAGCACCACCTTGAAGAACAGCCGCAGTTCGCCTGCCCCGTCAAGGCGGGCCGCCTCCAGCAGTTCGCGCGGGATCTCGGAGAAGAAGTTGCGCAGCAGGAAGATCCCGAAGGGCAACCCGAAGGCCGAGTGGAAGAGCACCACGCCCAGCGTCGTCTCGAAGATGCCCAGCGTGTTGAAGAGCCGGGCCACCGGGATCAACGCGATCTGGACCGGGACCACCAACAGCCCGACGACCACCAGGAAGATCCAGTCGCGGCCGGGGAAGTCCAGCCAGGCGAAGGCGTAGGCGGCCAGCGCGGCGAGCGCGATCACCAACACCGTGGCCGGCACCGTGATCGCCACGGTGGTCCACACCGAGCCGGTGAAGGTGTCGTTGCCCAGCAGGCTGTCGTAGTTGGACCAGGTCCACTGGCCCGGATCGGTCAGCGCCTCCCACCAGCCGGTGGAGGCGATATCGCGCGGATCGCGGAACGAGGAGACCAGCAGACCGGCGGTGGGCAGCAGCCACAGCACCCCGATCACCACCAGAATCACCCGCACCACGGATCCGGCGGCGAGGGAGGCGAGACGGTTGCCCACCGAACGCCGGGGCGGGCCCACGGCGTCCGACGCCGGGGTGGGCGCCGGGTCGGGTACGTGTGCGGTCAAGGTGGGAGCGGTCACCGCTGGTTCTCCCGTCGCAGCCTGCGCAGATTGATGATCATCACGGGCACCACGAGCAGCAGCAGGAACACCGCGATCGCGCTGCCCACGCCCTGGTTCGCCCCGGCCCCGAAGGAGGACAGATACAGTTCGAGCGCCAGCACGTTGGCGTCCGCCTGGGACGAGGCGGGTGCGATGACATAGACCAGGTCGAAGATCTTCAACACGTTGATCATCAGTGTCACCGCCACCACCCCCAGCACCGGCGCCAGCAGCGGAACCGTGACCCGGCGGAAGACCTGCCACTCGTTGGCGCCGTCGACCCGGGCCGCCTCCAGGGTCTCCCTGGGTACGGAGGCCAGTCCGGCGGCGATCAGCACCATGGCGAAGCCGGCCCACATCCACACATAGCTGGCGATGATCGCCGGTGTGATGACCTTGGGCCCGAGCCATTCGATGCCGTTGTAGGGGGCGGTGAAGTTGTCGGCGGCGAGCCTGAGTTGGGCGCCCTCCGCCTCGGCGGGGAGCTGGAACGTGCCGTCCCCGCCGGTCTTGGTGTCGGCCACGACCTCGCCGTCCCGCACCGCCTCGACCTTGATCCCGGAGAGCGCCTTCTCCTCCGGGTCGATGGCGCCCTCGACGCCCTGGCCGCCCCGGGTGAAGTCCATCCAGATGGCGCCGGTCACCTGGCCGGGGTCGCTGACCGGCTCCTGGGCGAGATCGGCGCCCGACAGCTTCGGCTGCGGGACCGCCACCAGCGGAAGCAGCACCGGGCTGCCGGCCGAGACGGTCTCCTCCAGCAGATACGACCCGTCGTCCTGAACGGTCAACGGACCGCCGGGACGCGGTTCGGCGTCGGGCCAACTGGAGCTGCTGGCGAAGGTGTCGTGCACGGTCGTCGCCAGCGCGTTGGCCAGACCCCGCTCGGGGTCCTGCTCGTAGACCATCCGGAAGATGATTCCGGACGCCAGCATGGAGATCGCCATCGGCATGAAGACGATCAGCTTGAAGACCGTCGCCCAGCGGATGCGTTCGGTCAGCACCGCGAAGACCAGACCCAGCGCGGTGGCCACCGTCGGCGCCACCACGATCCAGATCAGGGTGTTCTCCAGCGCGGTCCTGATGCCGTCGTCGCTGAATATCTCCTTGAAGTTGTCCAGGCCGACAAAACTGTCGCCGGACGCGTCGAACAGGCTGCGCTGCACGGAGTACCCGATGGGGTACACCACCAGCGCGCCGAGCAACAGCAGCGCCGGGAACAGGAAGCACACCACGGCCCAGGGGCGTGCCCTGATCACCGCCTTGCCGGATGCCATGGGAAGTCAGTCTCCGTCCGTCAGTCGCCGTAAGCGCTGGCCGCCTGGGACTCCAGGTACGCCTGGGCCCCCTCGATGTCGTCGGGGTCGCGCAGGAAGTTCTGCAGTCCTTGCCACATGCCCTGGCCGGTGGTGCCACCGAAGGCGGCCGGGGTCTGGTCCGACATGTCGAACCTGAAGTCGTCACCCGCCGCGATGAGCGCTTCGGCGATTCCGCGCTGCACCTCGTTCGGGTAGACGTCGAACTCAAGCGACTTGTTCGGTGAGACGAAGCCGCCGGGCTCCGCCCAGATGGCGGCCGCGTCGGTGGAGGCCAGGAAGGTCATCAGCGCCTCCTGCGCCTCGCTGGCCCGGCCGTCCGTGGAGACCGCGACCGCCGCGTCACCGGCGCTGACCACCGGTGGGTCCCCGGCGTCCACCGCCGGGAACGGGAACACCCGGGCGTCCTCACCGATCACCGCGTCGGTGCTGTCGGTGATCACCGACCCGACGAAGTCCGCCTCGAAGACCATGGCGGCGTCGGGGGTGGTGAGGTTGATGAACGTCTGGGTGACGGAGGTGGGGAAGTCGGTCCCCAGCGATCCGCTCGCGCCGCCGCGCAACAACCGGTTCTCGCCGAAGAGTTCGCCGAGGGTGGTGAGCGCGTCGGTGACGCTCTGGTCGGTCCACGGGATCTCGTGCGCGGCCAACTGGTCGTACATCTCCGGCCCCGACTGGGAGAGGTAGATGTTCTCGAACCAGTCGGTCAGCGTCCAACCGTCGGCGCCGGCGACCGAGACGGGCGTGGTGCCCGACTCCCACACCGTCCAGGCGGTGTCGACAAACGCGTCCCAGGTCTCCGGGGTCGGCACCCCCGCGTAGTCGAACGCGGTGGAGCTGTACCAGATCAGGGACTTGTTGGCGGCCTTCACATAGACCCCGTACGGGTCGCCGTCCCAGGAGGCCAACTCGTGCCAGCCCGGCGTGTAGTTGGCCTCCAGCTGCGCGAGTGTCGTCTCGCCCAGCGGGGCCAGCCACCCCTTCTCGGCGAACTCCCGCAGCACACCCGGCTGCGGCACCATCACCACGTCGGGCGGCGAACCGCCCTCGATCTTGGTGCCGACGAACTGGGAGACGTTGTCGCTGCTGGGTACCACGGTGACCGAGGCGCCCGTTCGGCTTTCGAACTCGTCCATCACCCGAACAAAGTTGTCCCGTTCCGCGCCTGTCCAGACCGCGGCCACTTCCAGGGACTGACCACTCAGGTCAGGGAGTTCGATGGTGGGCTCTCTGTCGCTACGGTCGCCCTCGTCGTCGTTGCCGCACGCTGTCAGCGTCAGCGCGGTGGTGGCCACCACCGCCGCTGCCACCCGCGTCATTCTCCGGCCAGGGCTTGGGCCCGAACCGCGCATGAACACCGCCTCACTTGGATGCGGCAGTGTCCCTACGAAATGCAGGGCCTGCCACGCCGCACGTCCTACGCCGCACGTTCCTACGCGCAGTCGGCTTTCCGATCAAGGCGGATGGGGTCTCAACTGACCTTTGTGATGGGCCTGTTACCGGCCAGTCAGGATTCCCTCGGACAATGTACGCGTACCCGCCGGGCGCGGACGCCGGCGCGCGTCGCCCGCGCCGGGCGCGACGATTCCGGGGAAGGCGGGCGGCGTCGACAGGGCGCGCCGGCCCCGCTGGCCTGCGGGAAGAGCACGCCGGGCGGGGCGGGCCCGTGGGCCGTCAGACGGGGGTGGCGCTCGCGGTCCTGGGGGTCTGCGCTGCGCGCGTGGCCGCGCTGGCCAGCAGGGCGATATCCGTGGGGCCGTTGCCCAACTCGCGGACCGGCCGCCGGGCCGGCGGATCCCCGACCCGCTCCCAGTCGAGCCGGGTGACCGTGGGGCGCAGCGTGGCCGTGCGGGGGATCCGCCCCGTGACCCGGCCCGTCTGCAACGGGGTGCGGGCGCCGCCGGGGGAACGCAACTCGGCCCGCCCCGGGGGCGTGCCCGTCAGGGCCAGCCGCAGCGCGACCGAGAGATCCAACGGATCGCCCGCCGCCGGCGGGCCGCCCGCCAACACCAGCCGCACCCCGAGACGGGGGCCCTCCCGCCGCGCCGCCTCCAGCACCCGCACCATCGAGCCGGCGGCCTGCCGGCCCGGCGCGCCCAGCGGGGGCGCCAACAGCGCGGGCAGATCGTCGACCAGGACCACCAGCCAGGGCAGCGGCGCGCTGCCGGGGACCCGCATCGGCGGCTCGGGGACGGACGCCTCCTGGCCGTGCCAGCCGCTCGGCTCGTGCCCCGACCTCGGGGAGATCACCCGCCCCTCGGCCAACGGGCCGCCGTCCGCCCCCGGCTCGCCCTGCAACAGCTGGGCGCCGCCCAACTCCTGCGCGGCGAACGCCGACTCGCCCAGCAGCAGCGCCCGCCGCTTCAACTCGGCGCGCAGCGCCTGCGCGAAGGCGCGGATCCGCAACGGATCCGTGGCGCCCAGATAGGAGGCGACCTGCGGCAGCTCGGCCGAGGGACGCAGCCCGTCCGCCGCCCCCTCGACCAGCAGCAGCGACAGCTCGTGCGGGCCCAGCGTCGCGGCCAGCGAGGCGGCCAGCGCGTTGAGCAGCTCGGTGCGCCCGGAGCGGGCGGCGCCCTCGATCAACAGCGGGGCGGCCAACTCCGAAAGATTGACCGAAACCCGACCCCGTTCGCCCAGACCGAGGGCCAGCGGCAGCTCCGAGCCATGGGCCCAACGCTCCCGCAACGCGCCCGGGGTGACGCGGGACAGCTCCAACACGTCGAGCAGCCGACAGCTGTCGGGCAGCGGGGTGGGAGCGGGGGCGCCCGGGGCGCTCGGCGGGGATCCCAGGGTGTCCTCGGAGAGCGGGGCGAGCGCGCGGGCGAAGCGCTCGGCCCAGGCCCGGGAGACCGCGTCGGCGCTGGCCGGGGGGCCGGGACGCCGATCGGCGCCGACCAGCCGCACCGCCGTGGCCACCGCGCCGCTGAGCAGCCCGACCGCCCCGCACCCGGCGAAGGCGGGCAGGGCGGCACCGGCGGCCTCCAGCGCCTCGGCCACCGGCGACTCCGGGGTGGCCGGGGGCGCCTCGGCCAGACAGAGCAGATGGATGCCGGCGGCGGCGCCGTCCGAGGCCAGCCGGGCCAGCGCCGTGGCGGCGGGGCCGTCGACCCGGCCGTCGACCAGCACCACCGTGCGCCGCCGGGGGGCGGCGCCCGGCGCGGCCGCCAGCTCGGCCAACTCGGCCAGCCGGGCGGCCACCTGCTCCTCGTCGAAGCCGAGAAGCAGCCGGCAGTCCTGGCCGCGCAGCGGCTTCACATGGGGCAGCCAGCCGAGCCAGGACCACTCCTCGGCCCGGCCGGGGGCCAGCGCCACCAACTCCAGGGCGCTGGGCGGATGCAGCGCGGCCAGCTGGGCGAGCGCCGAACGGGCGAGCCCCGTGACCCGCTCCCTGGGCCCGGCCAGGCCGAGGGAGCCCACCGCCGGCAGGCTCACCGTGACCGGTGGGAGCCCGCCGCCCGCGCTCTGCGCCGTGCCCAGCCGTATCCCGTAGGCGTCCGGATGCCCGGGGCCGCGCTCCCAGAGGCGCGGGCCCGACTCGACCGCCATCAGCAGCACGGCCGCCAGATCCGGCCAACGGGACTCGTCGACCGGCTCCGCCGGGACGGGCGGCGGGACCGTCGTGCCGAGGTGTGTCTGCTCGGGCGCGGGGGCCAGCCGCCCCCGCGCCCAGCCCGCGAGACCGCCGCCGCGCCGCTGCGGCCGGCCCGGCGCGCCGCCGACCGGCGGGCCGCCGACCGGGGCCGCGACGGGCGGGGCCGAGGCCGGCGGCGGCACGGAGCCGTCCGCAGCGATCACCCGCAGTGCGGACTCGCCGAGCCGCAGTATCCCGCCGGGGGGCACGCGTTCCGGCTGCTCCCCGACCGGCCGCCCGTCCACCGAGGTGCCGTTCGTCGAGCCGAGATCGGCGACGGTGACCGTGCCGTCGGGGCGCAGCGTGAGCGAGCAGTGCAGCCGGGAGACATCCGGATCGTCCAGCGGGATGTCGGCGTCGGCGGAACGCCCGATGGTGGCCGTGCCGCCGCGCAGCAGATGCACGCCGCCGGCGTCGGGCCCGGAGACCACCAGCAGCCTGGCCGGCACCGGCTCGGCGCCCGGGGCCTCCAGCGGGCGGTGCAACGAGAGCACCGCGCCGTCCACCAGCGGCGGCTCGCCGAGCAGGCTCTGCCGCGGATCCAGCCGGCTGTCCTCGCAGAAGACCGCGCCGGGGGAGGCGCCGCCGGGCGCGACGGAGCCGGCCAGGGAGCCGAGAACGGCGGAGAGCGGGGTGCCGGACGGGGCCGTGACGGCGACATCGACCCCGCCGGCGGCGCCATGCCCGAGAACGGTCAACCTGATCTGAATCGGCATCGGCCCTCCCGGTCGCTCGCCAGCCCGGCTGTCATGTTCCGATCCGCATCGGATGCCGATGCTGAGGGCATCCTCGCACCCGCCACTGACACCGCTCCGCGCCCCTGGTGCTTAATGATCTTGATTGGCCATATCTGACCAGATCTGATCGGTGAATGCCAGGGGGAGAGAAAGCGCATTCTCCACCTTCACTCCCATACGCCTCACCGGACCCGCCCCACTTCCTCACCCGACTCCCTCTCCCGGCGCACCCCGACCGGTCCCACGGCCACGCCCCGACCGCGCCACGGCCATGCTCCGACGGCACCCCGACCGCGTCCGGCACGCCAGCCGCCCGGGCCCGACGCTGCCTCATCCGTCCCCGCCGGATCGCGCCGGCGGAACCGAACCGGCCGAATCCGCGTCCAGAGGGGCGTCGGTCCGACCGAGCCCCCTCGGCCCGGGCCGAGGCCGGGACGGTCCCACGACACCCCCCGCTGTCGGAGGGCGGCACTACAGTAGGGGGCTCAGATCTCGTCACCACCAGCGAAGCATCGAAGCATCATCGAAGCATCAGGGAGCACACGTGCGGCCGGTAGGCAGCAAGTACCTGCTTGAGGAGCCGCTCGGGCGCGGAGCCACGGGCACCGTCTGGCGCGGTCGCCAGCGCGAGGCCGCCGGCGACGACGCGGCGGTGGCCGGTCAGCCGGGCGAGTTGGTCGCGGTCAAGGTGCTCAAGGAGGAGCTGGCGCACGACCCGGACGTGGTGATGCGCTTCCTGCGGGAGCGCTCCGTCCTGCTGCGGCTGTCGGCTGCCAACCACGGCAACATCGTGCGCACCCGCGATCTGGTGGTCGAGGGCGAGCTGATAGCCCTGGTGATGGATCTGATCGACGGTCCGGACCTCCATCGCTACCTCTACGAGAACGGCCCGCTGAGCCCCGTCGGCGCTGCCCTGCTCACCGCCCAGATCGCCGACGCGCTGGCCGCCGCGCACGGCAAGGGCATCGTCCACCGCGATCTCAAGCCGGCCAACGTGCTGCTCGCCGGCGGCCGGGACGGTCAGCCGCTGCGCCCGATGCTGACCGACTTCGGGATCGCCAGGCTCGCCGACTCCCCCGGCGTCACCAGGGCGCACGAGTTCGTCGGCACCCCGTCCTATGTCGCGCCCGAATCGGCCGAGGGCCGGGAGCAGACCTCGGCGGTCGATGTCTACGGCGCCGGCATCCTGCTCTACGAACTGGTCACCGGGCAGTTCCCGTTCGGTGGCTCCAACACCCTCCAGGTGCTCCAGCGGCACATCAGCGAGCAGCCACGGCAGCCCGAGGGAATGCCGGGGCCGCTGTGGACGGTCGTCGACTGCTGTCTGCGGAAGTCGCCGGGCGAGCGCCCCTCGGCCGTCAACCTCGCCCGTGCGCTGCGCACCGTCGCCGCCGGGATCAACGAGAACGCCACCCCCGAGCAGCGGAACGCGGCGCTCGGCGTCACCGCCCTGCTGCTGCCCGACGCCAGCCCGGTCAAGGTCCCCGACACCGGCATCAGCCCGCCGGGATCCGCCGAGCCGACGCGGGTCATGCCCGGCGGATCGGGAAGCGGCGGATCGGGAAGCGGCGGCGCGGGGGACGACGCGGGCGGGTTCGGCGCCGACCCCAACGCCTCGACCAGCCTGCTGCCCACCGCCGGCCGCGACGACAGCGGCGGCGACGACGTCGATCTCGGGCTCGACACCACCCGCGCCATGCCGGCCCAGGGGCCCGGTTCGGGGCCGGGGGCCGACGGCCCGCATCCCTGGGGCGACCAGATGCGCGCCGCGAGGGACCGCAACGAGCCGACCCGGGTGCAGCCGGCGCAGCAGGCGCAGGATCCGCTCTACCGCCCCCCGCAGCGACGTCCGCAGCGGCGCCCCCCGCAGCGACCCCAGCCGCAGCCCCAGCCGCAGCGCCAGGACGGCTATGGCTATCCGGCCCAGCAGCCGCCGCCCCAGCACTACCAGCAGCCGCAGCAGTACCCCCAGCCCCAGCAGTACCAGCGGCCGGCCCCGCCGCCCTACCAGGAGCCCCCGCCCCGGCGCGCGGCTACCCCGCGTGACGATCGCGAGCCGCGCGGCCGTTCCGGCAGCGCCAATCCGATGCGCATCCCCGGGCTCGGCTGCCTCAAGGGCTGCCTGTTCATGGTGCTGATTCTCGTGGTGATCGGTTTTCTGGTGTGGAACTTCACCCCGCTCCAGGACTGGATCGCGGACGGCAAGAGTTTCTGGAACACCGTCGAGGACTGGTTCAGGGACGCGGGGGAATGGCTCGGGCTCATCGAGGAGGCGAGCGACAACGTCTCGGAGATCCAGGAGAACCTCCCCAATACCGAATGAGGCGAATGCCGTGCCCCGCACGGCGTTTTCCCGGTTCCCGGGAAAAGCGGGGAGCCCGCGGTGCCGTGTCGGTGCCAGGGCGGTGTGAAGTCGACGCCAACTCCTCGGCGACCTCGGTGATTTATCGACTTCCCATCAGATAATTTCGGCCGGACATGCCAGCAAACCGGGACAAGCCCGGCGTGCGGGGCCTGTGGGAAACGAGGCCGCGTCGTAGCCTCACGCCATGGCACGGAACATCGGCAGCCACTACACCGCCCACCGTGTGCTCGGCCGCGGCAGCGCCGGAACGGTGTGGCTCGGGGAGGGGCCCGACGGGCCCGTCGCGATCAAGGTGCTGCGGGAGGATCTCGCCGCCGACCCCGATCTGGCCGAGCGCTTCGCCCACGAACGGCACGCGCTCCTCGGCCTCGAACACCCCCATGTCGTGGGCGTCCGCGAGCTGGTCATCGCGGATCCCGAGGGCGACTCGGGGGGCGGCGACATCGCCCTGGTGATGGATCTGGTGCGCGGCCCCGACCTGCGGGCGCACCTGGAACGCGAGCGCCGGCTCGCGCCCGCCGAGGCGGTGGCCCTGACCGCCGGGGTGGCCAGCGGCCTCGCGGTGGCGCACGCCGCCGGCATCGTCCACCGCGACGTCAAGCCGGAGAACATCCTGCTCGACAACTCCAAGGAGCAACCCACCGCCCTGCTCACCGACTTCGGCGTCGCCAAGCTGATCGACGAGCCACGGCACGGCGGGCGCTCCGGGGTGGTCGGCACGCCGGACTACATGGCGCCGGAGATCGTCGAGGGCCTGCCGCCCCGCGCGGCCGTGGACATCTACGCCCTGGTCACCGTGCTCTACGAACTCCTCGCCGGCTTCACCCCGTTCGGCGGCGGGCATCCGGGCGCGGTGCTCCGCCGGCAGGTCACGGAGAAGGCCGCCGAACTGCCCGGGCTGCCCAAGGAGCTGTGGGAGCTGATCCAGCAGTGCCTGGCGAAGGCGCCGGCCTCCCGGCTGCGCGCCGCCGAACTGGCCTCCCGGCTCCGCGAGCTGCAGCCGTCGCTGGCCGGACTGCCCCCGCTCGACCTGGGCGATCCCACCGAGGACGAGGGGCGGGCGGCCTATGGCGAACTGGCCGAGCTGGGCGAACTGACCGAGCTGGCCGAGTCCGCCGAGCTGGCGCCGGCCGCCGCCGGCCGCGCCGCCGTGCCCCTGGTGCGCGGTGCCGCCCCGGACTCGGAGCGGGCCACCCACACCCGTATGCGGGTGCCCGACGCCGAGGAGTTGGCGGGCGGCGCCCATGGCACGGCCCGTGCGCCCCGCGCGCCGGGCCAGCCGCGCGCCGGGTCGGCCCGCAACGCCGCCAGCAACCGCCGCCGCCGGCGGCTCACCGTGACGGTGGCCGGTGCCGCGGTGCTGGCCGCGCTCGGCGGCTGGCTGCTGTTCTCCGGGGATGGCGGGGACGGTGGCGACGGCGGCGAGGGCGGTTCCGACGGCCGGGGCCCGGTCGAAAGCGTGGTCAGCGAGGTGGACGAGCTCGGCTGAGCGCCGTTCCCGCCCCGGCGCCCGGCGCCGCGTGGCGGAGCCCCGCCCATCGGTACGGTCGGGCGGCGGATCGCCGTGGTCGCCAGCGGTTACGCTGGGGGGGTGGCAGTCGTCGATGTTTCCGAAGCGCTGAAGTCCCTCACCTCCACCATGGAGTCCATCGAGGCCGTGATCGATCTCGACCGGATGCGGGCCGACATCGCCCAGCTCGAAGAGCAGGCGGCGGCGCCCAGCCTCTGGGACGACCCGGAGAGCGCCCAGCAGGTCACCAGCCGGCTGTCGTGGCTCCAGGGCCAGCTGCGCAAGGTCGAGGAGCTGCACTCGCGCATCGACGACCTCGCGGTGCTCTTCGAGCTGGCCGAGGACGAGAGCGACGCGGACACCCGCCGGGAGGCCGAGGAGGAGCTGTCCTCGGTGCGCAAGTCCGTGGACGAGCTTGAGGTGCGCACCCTGCTCTCCGGCGAGTACGACCCCCGCGAGGCCATGATCAGCATCCGCGCCGAGGCCGGTGGCGTCGACGCGGCGGACTTCGCCGAGCAGCTGCAGCGGATGTATCTGCGCTGGGCCGAGCGCCGCGGCTACCCCACCGAGGTCCTGGACACCTCCTATGCCGAGGAGGCGGGGATCAAGTCCACCACCTTCACGGTCAAGGCCCCCTACGCCTACGGCACGCTCTCCGTCGAGCAGGGCACCCACCGGATGGTGCGGATCTCCCCGTTCGACAACCAGGGCCGCCGTCAGACGTCGTTCGCCGGCGTCGAGGTGCTTCCGGTGGTGGAGCAGACGGACCATATCGAGATCCCGGAGAACGAGATCCGGGTGGATGTCTTCCGCTCCTCGGGCCCGGGTGGTCAGTCCGTCAACACCACGGACTCAGCCGTCCGTATCACGCATCTGCCGACCGGCATCGTGGTCTCCTGTCAGAACGAGAAGTCCCAGATCCAGAACCGCGCCGCCGCGATGCGCGTGCTCCAGGCGCGCCTTCTCGCCCATCAACGTGCCGCCGAGCAGGCCAAGATGGACGCGCTCAAGGGCGATGGCGGAAACTCCTGGGGCAACCAGATGCGGAGTTACGTTCTTCAGCCGTACCAGATGGTCAAGGACCTGCGCACGGATCATGAAGTCGGAAACCCGCAGGGCGTGTTGGACGGGGATATCGACGAGTTCCTCGATGCGGGAATCCGCTGGCGTAAACAGCACGAGAAGTAACCTTCACACAACTCTTCATCCTGGGAAGCCACTTACCGGACATCCTGCTTGACGTGGATGCTTTCAGGGGGAAAGCTGTTCGCTTGGCACGCCTGTCATCCGTGGGTGCGAGCTGCGCACGGGGCGCGCGAGAGTCTAGGTGAGTGCCCCGCACGGCCATCGCTCTTGCGTGAGGCGGCTCCATTGACGGGACACTGTCACGAACCATATAGCTACAGGGGGTAGTGAATAGATGGCCAGTCCCAAGACACGGGCCAACGTGGCACGGGTGGCCGCAGCGGCTGTCTTCGCCGCCGGCGCCTCGCTCGCCGTGGTCGGCACCGCGTCGGCGAGCAACAACTCCGCCAAGCCTCCGGCGGGCAGCAACGACGCCGCCATCGACGGTGTCCTTGAGGGCACCCTTGACGGTCTGCTCGAGGGTGCGATCGGGGGCGACGACGAGGGTCCGGGCGGCGAGGAGCCGGGCGACCCCGAGGGTCCCGGTGAGGACCCGGGTGGTCCGGGCGAGGACCCGGGTGGTCCGGGCGAGGACCCGGGTGGTCCGGGTGAAGACCCGGGCGGTCCCGGTGAGGACCCGGGTGGTCCGGGCGAGGACCCGGGTGGTCCGGGTGAAGACCCGGGTGGCCCCGGTGAGGACCCGGGTGGTCCGGGCGGCGAGGACCCCGAGGGCCCCGGTGGGGACCCGGGTGACCCCGAGGGTCCGGGCAACGGCCCCGAGGGAGTTGCCGAGGGCGCCAGCAGTGGCGGGCTTGAGCCCGACACCGAGGGGGGCAGCAGCCCGATCGAGCAGGACACTCCCACCGAGGACCTGACCGAGACCGAGGTGCCGGCGGAGGAGGACCGCGGCGAGCTCGCCGAGACCGGTTCCTCCACCAACGAGACGCTGCTGATCATCGGTGCCGCCACCATGATCGCCGGTGGCGTCGGCTTCCGTTACCTTCCGCGTCTGATCAACAAGGGTGGCGCCGCCGCTGCCTGAGGGCCGCGCTGACGCATCCTGACACACGGCGACGGGCCCGGAACGCAGAGTCGTTCCGGGCCCGTTGTCCGTGTTCCGGACCGCTCCCGTCGACGTTCCGGGCCGCTCCCGCCGACAGGCGCTCGCGAGCGGCCCCCGCCCCGGCCTCTCGCTCAGGCCGGGCGGGCCACCAGGAGGGCCACGGCGGCCAGCCCCAGCAGCAGGGCGATCAGCCCAGCGGGGCCGCCCAGCGTGGCCCAGGGGTTTCGTTCCTGCCGGAGCCGCGCCAGCTCGGCACGGCATACCGCGCACCGCCCCTCGCTCACCCGCCCCGCGCAGTTCGCGCATACCAGCCACTCGGCGGTCATGCGATCGTCTCCTCTCGATCCCCCCGTCACCCTCCACTGTGCCAGGAACGCGGCGCGAACGCAGACCGCGCGCGGGAGACGGAACCGCCGGTCGGTGCCGCAGCGAAACCCCTACAAGAACGGACAAGCGGGATGCCGTTGTGGGCGCCGACTGCGCGCCGCGCGGCGCTTCGCGTAGGGTCTGCCCCAGCGTGGGGAAGCCCCTCGCAGATACCCAGTCCCGACATGGTGTAACCGTGATTCGATTCGACAACGTCTCCAAGACATATCCCCGGCAGCAGGCGCCGGCGCTCAGCGGCGTCTCGCTGGAGGTCGAACGTGGCGAGTTCGTCTTCCTGGTGGGTTCGTCAGGCTCGGGCAAGTCCACCTTCCTGCGGCTGCTGCTGCGCGAGGAGCGTGCCTCCCAGGGCACCGTGCACGTGCTGGGCAAGGACCTGGGCCGGCTGTCCAACTGGAAGGTTCCCCAGGTGCGGCGTCAACTCGGGACGGTCTTCCAGGACTTCCGGCTGTTGCCCAACAAGACCGTGGGGGAGAACGTCGCGTTCGCCCTGGAGGTCATCGGCAAGCCGCGCGGGCAGATCCGCAAGACGGTGCCCGAAGTGCTGGACCTGGTCGGTCTGGGCGGCAAGGACGACCGGATGCCGGGCGAGCTCTCCGGCGGTGAACAACAACGCGTCGCGATCGCCCGGGCGTTCGTCAACCGTCCGATGCTGCTGATCGCGGACGAGCCCACCGGCAACCTGGACCCGCAGACGTCGGTCGGCATCATGAAGCTGCTGGATCGCATCAACCGCACCGGAACCACGGTGATCATGGCCACCCACGACGCCCAGATCGTGGACCAGATGCGTAAGCGCGTGATCGAGCTCGAACGTGGTCGGTTGGTCCGTGACCAAGTACGCGGCGTCTACGGCTACCAACACTGACTCGACCACTGGAAGGACGCCATGCGCGCTCACTTCGTCCTCTCGGAGATCGGGGTCGGTCTCCGTCGCAATCTGACGATGACCTTCGCGGTGATCGTCTCCGTCGCCCTCTCCCTGGCCCTGCTGGGAGGTGCGCTGTTGGCCAGGAAACAGGTCAACAGCATGGAGGACTTCTGGTATGACCGGGTCGAGGTGTCGATCTTCCTCTGCAACGAGATCGACGCGGAGAACGACGCGGCCTGCTCCCGGGGGGCGGCGACCGACGAGCAGCGGGACGCGATCTACGACGAGTTGAAGGAGCTGCCGCTCGTCGAGGAGGTCTATGTCGAGTCCGCCGAGGAGGCGTACGAGCGCTACCAGGAGCAGCAGAAGGACTCGCCGTTCGCCGCCGTGGTGACGCCCGAGCAGATGCAGCAGTCGCTGCGGGTCAAGCTGGAGGACCCGACCCAGTACGAGGTGATCTCCTCGGCCTTCGCCGGCCGGGAGGGCGTGCAGTCCGTCACGGACCAACGTTCCCTGTTGGAGAACCTGTTCAACCTGTTGAACGGTGTGAACGTCGCCGCGCTGGGGCTGATGCTGCTGATGCTGGTGGTGGCCGTGCTGCTGATCGTGAACACGGTGCGGGTGTCGGCGTTCAGCCGACGGCGGGAGACCGGGATCATGCGGCTGGTGGGGGCGTCCAGCTTCTATATCCAGATGCCCTTCATCCTGGAGGCCACCATCGCCGGGCTGATGGGCGCGCTCTTCGCCTGTGTGCTGCTCCTCGGCGTCTACTTCGCGATCGACAACTTCCTCGCGGAACGCATCCCGGTGATCGACTTCGTCGGCTGGGACGCGGTGTTCTCGGTGCTCCCCTATGTCCTCGCGGTGGGCGTGGCGATGCCGGCCCTTGCAGCATTCTTCGCGTTGTACAAGTACCTGAAGGTGTAATTCGGGTGTGACGTATCCCCGGTGCGCGCCGGATGCCAACTGCCGTGCGCGCGCCGGAGATGTCCTACACTCCGCAGCATGTCACGTCCGTCCCACCGTGGTTCGTCCCGGAGCGTCCGGAGTGGTGTGGCCCTGGCCTGTGTCTTCACCGGGGTGTTGGCCGCCGGCGCGGTCACCGGATCCTGGCCCGAGGCGGCCGACGGCGTCGAGTCGCGGGTGCTCGCCTCCGGCCTCAGCCGCTCGGGCGGCACCGCGCCCGCGGCCGAGGACGATGCCAGACGGCTGGTGAGCGACAGCGGGGACCGCTGGTCGGCCGCCTATACCGCCGAGGAGTACGAACAGCTGCGCCGCGGCCTTGAGGGCGAGTACGTCGGCACCGGAATAGCGGTGTTGCGCACCGCCGACGGCCGGATCGAGGTCGCCGAGGTGCACCGGGACAGCCCGGCCGAGCGGGCCGGGATCGCGCCGGGCGACGAGATCCTGGCCATCGACGGGGTGCCGCTGGCCGGTGGCCCGGTCACCGATGTGGTCAGCCGGCTGCGCGGCAGCGACCAGGCCGAACAGGCGGGTCCTGGCAGCACGGTCCTGCTGGAGCTGGCACGTGACGACCGCCGCTGGGATCTTGAGGTCGAACGGGCCAGGCTCGCCGTGCGCAGCGTCTCGGTCTCCGAGAGCGGCGACGGCGTCACCCGGATCGAGGTGAGCTCCTTCACCCGGGGGGCGGCCGAGCTGCTGCGCGAGGCGGTGGCCGAGGTGCCGGACGACCACGGGATCGTGCTCGACCTGCGGGGCAACGCGGGCGGGCTGCTCACCGAGGCGGCCGAGGCGGCTTCGGTCTTCCTGGACGGCGGACTGGTCGCCACCTACGAGGTCTACGGCGACGAGCGGGCCCTGCACGCCGAGTCCGGCGGGGACACCGGCACGCCGCTGGTGGTGCTGGTGGACGGCGGCACCATGAGCTCGGCCGAGATGCTGACCGGCGCCCTCCAGGACCGCAACCGCGCGGTGATCGTCGGCGCCAGGACCTTCGGCAAGGGCACGGTGCAGATGCCGAGCGAGCAGCCGGACGGATCGGTGGCCGAGCTGACCGTTGGGCACTATGTCACCCCGTCGGGGCGGACGGTCGACGAGGACGGGATCGTGCCCGATCTGCTGGTCGGCTCGGGGCAGGACGCCGAGGAGGAGGCCAGGACGGTGCTCGGCGGGCTGGAGGCCGGAGGCTAGCCGGGGGCGGCGGCGGGCCGGGAAAATCCCCGGGGCCGGCGGCGGGCTGATGGGTAGACTTGGCGGGCCATGGCTAAGGAAAAGGGTCGCAAACTCATCGCGCAGAACAAGCGGGCGCGGCATGACTACCACATTCTGGATACCTATGAGTGTGGTCTGGTGCTGACCGGCACCGAGGTCAAGTCGCTGCGCGCCGGTCGCGCCTCGTTGGTCGACGGCTTCGGCCAGCTCGATGCCGGTGAGGTCTATCTGCACAATGTGCACATTCCGGAGTACGCGCAGGGCACGTGGACGAACCACAGCGCCCGGCGCAAGCGCAAGCTGCTGCTGCACCGTGCCGAGATCGACAAGCTGATCGGCAAGCTCCAGGAGTCGGGGCTGACCCTGGTGCCGCTCGCGCTGTACTTCTCGAACGGTCGGGCCAAGGTCGAGATAGCGCTGGCCAGGGGCAAGCGCGAGTACGACAAGCGGCAGACGCTGCGCGAGAAGCAGGACCGCAGGGAGGCGGAGCGGACGATGTCGGCGGTCCGCCGCCGGGAGCGCGGCTGACGGCCGTCGCGCTATACTGGACGACGGAGCACAGCGCACGAGCCGGGCCCTCGAACGGGGCGGTGCCGCGAGGCGGGCCGGGGCAGGAAGTATCCCGGTGGCTCGTTTGTTAACTCAACATGGGGATGATCGGTTTCGACAGCGAATGTTGAAGCAGGGGAAGCGAGCCGAGGAAGCGGCAATGATCTCGTTAACCATATGTCGCAAAAAAATAATCGCCGATTCCAAGCGCGATTCCTTCGCCCTCGCTGCCTAAGTAGCGAACGCGAAGTGTCAGTCCGGGCTTGTTCCCGTCCCGGGTCCTGGCATCAGCTAGGGGACTCACCGTTCACTCCGGTCACGGGAGTTGAGCGGGACACCAAACAGTGACTGAGCCCGTCGGAGACTTGTCCGCGTGATCTCCGGGGCCGAGAAAATCGCAGCGGACTGCGCTCGGAGAAGCCCTCCTTCTGCTTCGTTGGACGCGGGTTCGATTCCCGCCATCTCCACCTCAGTGCCGGCCCGGTAGCCCCGGGCCGGCGCATCGCCCCGATCCGGTGCTCCGGATCGGGGTTTTTCCATGCCCACGACTGGCTCTCCGCCGTTTCCGGGCCCCTTGTCTCCGCGCACGCCCGGCTTTTGACAGTGTGGCCGGGTAAGGTCGCGCCATGGCGAACAGCGGATCTGGATGGATTCCCGCGCGAACGTCCGGGAGTTGGCGGAGCCACCGTTGGACGTTCATCGGCGCAGCGGCGCTGGTGACGGTGCTGGCCGTGGGGGCGGTGCTGCTGCTGCGCGGTGGCGGCGGGGACAACGGGAACGAGCGGGCCCGGGCGGCTGTCCAGGACTTTCTGGACGCCTGGGCCGAAGGGGAGTTGGCGCGGGCGGCCGAGGGCACGGACGATCCGGCGGAGGCCGAGTCCCTGCTGGAGTCGGTGATGTCCAACACCGCCCCGGAGGAGATCTCCTTCGAGGTCGGCGACGACAGCGCGCCGTCGGACGCGGCGCAGGCCCCGGACGGCGCGCGGGCGGTGCCGTTCACCGCCCGGCTCACGCTCGCCGGGTTCGGGGAGCTGTCCTACGAGAGCGAGGCCCTGGCGGTGCCGGGGGAGGGCGACGCCTGGACGCTGCGCTGGGAGTCCGCCCTGCTGCATCCCGAGTTGGCGGAGGGCCAGACGCTGGTCAACACCGTGCTCTGGCCGGAGCGTGCCCCCATACTGGCGGCCGACGAGAGCCCCCTCGCCGATCGTGCCCCGGTGTGGGAGATCAGCATATGGCCGGCCCAACTCACCGACGAGGAACGGGCCTGGAGCGTGCTGGAGGAGCTGGACGCCGGTATAGACGTGGCGGCGTTGAGCGAGCGGGTCGCCGAGGCGGAGCCGGACCAGGCGGTGCCGGTGGTCACGGTGCGCGAGGAGGTCTACGCGGCGCATGCCGAGGAGCTGCTTCCGGTGCCGGGGCTCCAGTTCGCCGAGCGGGAGCGGACGTTGGCGCTCGCGGCCCGCGCGGTGGTCGGGAGCGTCGATCCGGAGACCGGCGAGGGCACATCGGGGCTCCAGGCGCGGTATCAGGAGCTGTTGGCCGGCACGCCGGGGGCCAGGCTGGTGATCGCGGACCGCGCCACCGGCGAGGCGGTGCGCACCCTGGAGGAGCGGGAGGGCGAGTCGGGGCGGCCCGTCGCCACCACCATCGATCCCGAGGTGCAGCGGGCGGCGGAGGAGGCGCTGGCCGACGCGGGCAAGGACGGTTCCATCGTGGCGGTGCGGCCGTCGACGGGCGAGGTGTTGGCGTTGGCCGACGCCCCGGCGGGCGGGTTCGACCGTTCCCTCCAGGGGCAGTTGCCGCCCGGGTCCACCTTCAAGGTGATCACCGCGGCGCATCTGCTGGAGAGCGGGGTGGCGGTGGACGATCCGCTCGGCTGCCCGCGCTATGTCACGGTCAACGGCCAGCGCTTCGAGAACCAGGGCGAGTTCGAGCTGGGGGACGACACGGATCTGCATGACGCGTTCACCGCCTCGTGCAACACCGCCTTCATCGGCCAGCTGGACCGTTTCGAGCCCGATTCGTTGGGCGCGACGGCGGAGGCGTTCGGTATCGGCGGCACCTGGGACGTGGGCGCCGCCACGTTCGACGGCGCGGTGCCGGTCAGCGAGGAGGACAACCAGCTGGCCGCCTCGCTGATCGGGCAACACCAGGTGCAGGCCAGTCCGTTGGTGATGGCATCGGTGGCGGCGACGGTCGCGGCCGGTGGGTTCCACCAGCCGGTGCTGGTGCCGGAGGCGGTGGAGGCCCCGCACGCCCCGGCCGTCGAGCTGTCCGACGCCACCTTCGAGGCGCTGCGCGGCCTGATGCGGGACACGGTGACGGAGGGCTCCGCCTCGGCGCTGGCCGGGGTGCCGGGCGAGCCGCATGGCAAGACCGGCACCGCCGAGTTCGAGAACGAGGAGGGCGAGGTGGCCACGCACGCCTGGATGATCGGCTATCTGGGCGCGGAGGACGTGGCGTTCGCGGTGATGTTGGAGGACGGCGGTTCGGGCGGCCGGGACGCGGGGCCGCTGGCGGCCGACTTTCTGAACGGGTTCCTCGGCCGGGGCTGAGCCGCCCCGGTCGGGCCCCGCGGGTCCGCTCGGCGGCGCGGGGTCCAGACCAGCAGGCCGCCGGCCGTGGTGAGCAGGGGACGAGGGCGGTCGCCGGAGGCCGCCTCCTGGCGTCGTCGGGCATCGGAAAAGGAAGGACCAGGCATGTTCCCCAGCCTGGCCGGACGCTCCCTTGGGCGTCCAACACCAGGTCAGCGGGCATTTACCGGCCCGTGGTGTGAATCGCGGGCGGGCGGGGGGCCGGGAAGATGACGCGGGACACCGACCCCAGGCTGCTGCGCTCGTTCGTCGCGGTCGCCGAGGAGTTGCACTTCACCCGGGCCGCCGCCCGGCTCTTCGTGGCGCAGCAGGCGTTGAGCCGGGACATCGCCCGGCTGGAGCGCGGCTGGGGGACGACGCTCTTCGTCCGCAGCACCCGCCGGGTCGCGCTCACCCCCGCCGGCGTGCGGCTGCTCCCGTTGGCCCGCGAGGTGTTGGCCGCGCACACCCGGCTGGCGGCCGAGGTGGGGCGGGGCGGCAGCCGGCCGCTGGTCGTCGATGTCGGCGCGCCGGCCGCCACCGGCCATCGGGTGCTGGACGCCGCGCGTGAGGCCGCGCCCGAGGTGGAGCTCGTCGCCCGGTTCCGCAGCGGTCTGGCCGGCGCGGCGCTTGAGGTGCTGGACGGCCGGCTGGATGTCTCCTTCGGCCGGGTGGCGGGGCTGGCGCCGGCGTCGCGCGCCGAGTTGGCGCACCGCCTCGTCCGCTACGAGCGGCTGGCGGTGCTGCTGCCGGACGGGCACCGGCTGGCCGCGCTGCCCCGGGTGCCGATGGCCGCGCTGGCCGGCGAGACGATCTACGCGGCGGCCGGCAACGAGGACACCACGGAGTGGACGGACTACGCCAGGGCGCTCTTCGCCGCCTGGGACATCGGGTTGGTCCCGCCCTTTCCCAAGATCGAGGGGGACGCCGAGTTCAGCCGGACGGTGCGCCGGCAGGGCTGGACGGTGCTGATCAACGACGCCTTCATGGAGATCCCGGGGACGGTGGCCCGCGCGCTGGTCGATCCGGTGCCGATCTCCCCGGTTTCCATGGTGTGGCGGCGGGGGCTGCGGCATCCGGGCCTCGACGTGCTGCTGGAGCAGGCCCGGCGGCTGGGCGTCGCCGAGGGCTGGGCGCACCGGCCGTCGGACCACTGGCTGCCCGAGGCGGACCGCGCGCTGCTCTCGGAGGCCGGCCAGCCGGACCGACCGGACTGAGCGGGCTCCGAAGGCGCTGACGGCTCCCAAGGCTCCCAAGGCCCCGAAGGCGCTGACGGCCCCCTGGGTCAGCTGGTGAGCCAGCCCCGGGCGGCGGCCCGTACGCCCGCCTGGAAGCGGTTGGTGGCGCCCAGCCGGTGCATCAGTTGGGCCACCACCCGGCTCACCGACCGCTGGGAGACGCCGAGGCGTTCGGAGATCTCGTCGTTGGAGAGGCCGGCCGCCATCATCAGCAGCACATCGCGGTCCAGCCCGACGGGGGCCGCGGTGGGCGCGTGGTCCTGGGGGGCGGGCGGCGGCGGTTCGGCGAAGTCCTGGGCCTCGCTCCAGCAGAGGCCGAAGAACTGGCGGGCGTAGTCGACCACGGCCAGGTCGCGGACCAGGGCCACTCCGGCGGACGAGTTCGCCGGGTCGAGCGGCAGCACCGCCACGTCCCCGTCGTAGATCAGCAGCCGGGAGGCCAGGACGCCGGTGACGCGGGCCTCGCAGCCGGCGGCGAGCAGCCGCTCCACATGGCGGGCGGTGGGCCGGTGGTGGCGGGCGCCGTGCTGGTAGAGGGCGCGGATCCGGACGCCGCGTTTGAGCAGGCCCAGGGAGACGGGCCGGGAGGCGCGGAGGGCCGCCTCGGTCTGGCCGCCGCCGGGGACGACGGAGTCCAGGGACTCGGTGCAGGTGCGGGCCAGATCGTCGATGACGGCGCGGATGTTCTCGATGCCCTCGACGACCTCGATGCTGGTGCGCGCCGAACGCAGCGAGCGGGCCTGGAGGTAGTCGCCGGAGAGGGCGTGCAGTCGTTCCCTGGTGGCGGCCATCGCCACCCGTCGTTCCAGGATGTCGCCCTCGATCGGCGCCAGCAGGGACTCGGCGGCGTTCTCCGGGTTGATGGCGACCCAGCCGCCGCCGGGCGAGGGCTGCAGGAGGCCGAGCCGGGCGAGCCTTCGTTCGGCGTCCAGCACCTCCTCCACCGTCAGCTCCAGCTGCCGGGACAGCTCGTTGGCGTCCGCCGTGGGGTGGGTGACCCGGAGTTGGTAGATCCGTACCGTGGTGGCGTCGATCTCGTGGTCGATCACGTCAGTCGCTTCCCTGTCGGGACAACCTCCGCCGGGGGAACGGAGGTTCTGGAGACAGTTGGGGTCGGACAGTCGAGGACGGTCGGCTGCGTGGGGTTGGTTGCGCGAGTGCGGTCGCGCGCGGGCGGTTGCGAGGGTGGGGCGTGGGCGGGGAGGTGTCGCGTGGGGGCGCGACGGGTCAGGTGAGCCAGCCCTGGAGCGCCGCCCGGGCCCCGGCCTGGAACCTGCTGTCGGCGCCGAGACGTTCCATCAGCCTGGCCACGATCCTGCTCACCGACCGTGGTGACATGCCGAGTTGGTGGGCGATGGCTTCGTCCTTCTTGCCGGCGGCCATCAACACCAGGACGTCACGCTCCACATCGCTCGGCTCGCTGCCCGAGCGCTGGTCCTCCTCGGCGAAGTCGATCGCGCGGTCCCAGTAGTGCTCGAAGAGCTGCTGGAGGAAGTTGAGGACGGCGGGCGCCCGCACCAGGGCGACGCCGGCCGCCGTGTGCAGCGGGTCGATCGGCAGCACCGCGCAGCTGGCGTCGTAGATCAGCATCCGGGAGGGCAGCACGCTGGCGCTGCGCACCTGGGCGCCGGCGCCCACCAGGGTCGCCGCGTAGACCACGGTGGCGCGGTGTTTGCGGGCGGTGTGCTGGAACAACATCCGGGTCTTGACGCCGCGTTCCAACGTTTCAAGGTCGAGCGGGGTGGCGGCGCGGATGGCGCCCTCCGGCTGGCCGCCGCCGGGGACGAGGGCGTCCAGCGTCTCGGTGCAGGTGCGGGCCAGATCGTCGATGACGGCGCGGATGTTCTCGATGCCCTCGACCACCTCGATGCTGCTCTTGGCCGACCGCATGGAGCGGGCTTCGAGATAGTCGCCGGAGAGGGCGTGCAGCCTGGCCCTGGTCGCGGCCATGGCGATCCGCCGCTGGAGGATGTCCTGTTCGAGGGGGGCCAACAGGGCGTCGGCGGCGCTCTCCGGGCTGATCGCCACCCGGCCGCCGCTGGGCGAGGTGCGCAACAGGCCGAGGGTGAAGAGGCGTTCTTCGGACGAGGTGACCTCGTCCTCGGTCAATCCGGCGCGGACCGCGATCTGACTCACGGAATCTGTGGGATGGATCACGCGGAGCCGGTAGACTCGGGTCGCCGCTGCGTCTATTTCGCCGGATTCGTGCACGCTCTTCTTCCTCGAACGACGTCGGCCAGCCCCTTGGCGTCAACTTGACAGGCGAGATGATGCCACAGTGACTCTATCGACTTCTCCGTGAATGCTCGTGAGCATGATTGCGCCAGCATGCCACTCATGTTCGTCTATGTGGACACGGAAGAGGGAACCCGTGAAGAAGTTTGCTCTCGCCCTTAGCGCAGCCCTTTTGGTCGCGGCTGTGTCCGGAGGAGTAGCCGCCGCTCAGGGCTCCGCCTCGGAATCCGGTTCGAACCAGGCCGTCTCGACGCTCAACATCTGGGCCTGATCAAGGGTCTCGGAAGGTCCGTGTGAGCAGCGAGGGCGGCATGATCAAGCCACCAGCGCCGTTGGCGGTGCTGCTCAGCCCGCGGCGATCCGTGGTCGAGGCCGCCAGAGCTGTGGGTGCCCGCAGCCTGGTCCTCGCGCCGGACCTTTCGAGCCCCGAGATCCAGGAGGCCGTGGAACTGGCCGACGAGGCCATGACCGTGGAGTGGTCCGACCACTCGCGGTTGATGATGTCCATCGGTCACCTCGCGAACCTTCCTGTCAGGATCTCCGTCTTCGGTTTCGCCGAGGCCAGCGCACTCGCGGCGGCCCGGGCGAACGAGGTGCTGCGTTTTCCTGGCAATCCCCATGCGGCCGTCGCGTACCTCACGGACAAGGCGGCCCTGCGTGGCAAGGTCAACCAGCTCACCGGTGCCCCCGTCCGGTTCGAGCAGTGCGACCGGGCCGCACACCTGGAAGCCGCCGCCGCGCGAGTGGGCTTTCCGTGTGTGGCCAAGCCACGCACCGGGTTCGGCGGCCAGGGCGTCCATCTGCTGCGTGACGCGGCGGACGCGGCGCTCCTGGCCGCCGGACTGGCGGCGGAACCCGCCCTGATCGTCGAGGAGTTCCTGGAGGGCCCGGAGTTCAGCGTGGAGGCCCACTCCCGGGCGGGCACCCACACCATCCTGGCGGTGTCCAGGAAGTACACCTCGGGGATACCCGAGGGCACCGAGACGGGCTACGACCTGCCGGCGGAACTGGATGAGGAAACGACTCAGCAGATCCACCAGTTGGTGGTGGCCACCCTCAACACCGCGGGACACCGCAGTGGCCCATCCGGGACCGAGGTGATCCTCACCAAGGCGGGGCCACGCCTGATCGAGTCGCACGCCCATCCGGGCGAGGACTGGATCAGCGATCTGCTGGTGCTCGCGGAGGGCACGGACCTCGCGGCGCTGACCATCGCCGCCGCGCTCGAACTGCCCCAGCCGGCCAGCCGACCACCGCGCCGCTACGCCGGTATCCGTCAACTGCGCCTGCCACCCGGAGTGTTGGCGGCCGTGGAGGGCGTCAACGAGGCGTTGGCGCTGCCCGGGGTGACGGGGGTCGAGATCTCCGTCCCCCTGGGCGGCCATGTTCCGGAGACCACCAGCCGGGTCGCCGGACATGGTTCCGTCACCGCTGTCAGTGACGGCCCCCAGGCGTTGGAAGCCGTGCTCAGAAAGGCGCAGGACACCCTTCGGCCGATCGTGGTACCCGTGTCCGCAAGCGAGGAGGAGCACTCTGCTGCCTGAGCTGTCCCGCCCGCTGGTGCCGCCGAGCAGCCCGGCCCCGCGCGCGGATCTGCTGCTCCCCTTCCACGGTGTGCTCGCCCGTCCCCTCGACCGCGCCAGCTACTACGTGCTGGAGCGGATGGACGCGGTGGGGGCGGTGGAACAGCGGGGCGTGCTCGGCGCGTTGAGCCTGCAGGGCGTGGAGAGCGGGCATGTGCTGCGCCATCAGCAGGTGGGCGAGTCCGCCGTGCGGCTCCAGGCCAGGCTGCTGAAGGAGCGCGGCGGCAGCGTCGATCCGCTGCTGTTGGCCGCGCCCAGCCTGGGCGCCTTCCGCAGCTGTGTCGAGGAGACGGTGCGCCGGCCGGCCGTCCAGGAGTTGGGCACCCCCGAGGGCGGCGTGCAGCGGCTCTGGGTGTGCGATCCGCGGTGGGCGCTGGAGCCGCCCCCGTTGCCCCCGCTGCTGCTGGCCGACGGCCACCACCGTCTTGAGGCCGCGCGCCGGCTGTACCGCGCGCATCCGGGCGCGGTGGGGGACCGGCTGCTGGCCCTGGTCGTGGACTACCGGCAGTACCCGTTGACGTTGTCCGCGACGCACCGGGTGGTGCCTGGGCTCGATCTGAACCGTGCGGTGCGGTCCGCTGCGCGGATCGCCCGGGTGCGTGAACTCCCGCCGGCGCAGCGGCCGGTGCCGCGTCCCGGCACCTATCTGCTGACCGGGCACGGGCGGATCTGGGGCCTGTCGGAGATCTCGCCGCAGGCCCTCGCCGGGCGGCTGCGCACCCTGCCGGCCGAATGGGTCGAGCTGCCGGCGGCGATCAGCGACCATGTGCTGATCCCGGTGCTCTGCGAGGACCAGCAGCTGGTGCCGGTGCCGCGCTACACCAGCCAGTACCCGGCGTCGGACGAGGTGGCGCTGATCCTGCCGCCGCCCACCTGGGACCAGATCTGGGCCGGTGCCGCCAGCGGTGCCGGGATGCCGCCGAAGAGCACCCATCTGGGGCCCTCGCCGGTCGGCGGCCCCCTGGACTGAGGGCCCGCCGGGTGCGCGGGCCGGTCAGGCCGGGGCCGTCCTTTCTCACGCGGGGCGGGGCGGCCGGGTGAGACCGAGGTTTCGTCCATGTCACCTCCCGCCAACAGACCGGAAGTGCGGCGTCCCTAGCTTCGGCGGTACGACCACGGGACCCGGATATCGCTGGAGGCGCCATGACAGTCACCCAACCGAAGTCCGCCCGCCGTGGTGGGCGCTGGATCGAGGAGTGGGAGCCGGAGGACGAGCACTTCTGGCGCACCAGGGGCGAGCGGATCGCCCGCCGCAACCTGGCGTTCTCCATCGTCTCCGAGCACATCGGGTTCTCGATCTGGACGCTCTGGTCGGTGCTGGTGCTCTTCATGGGCGACGAGTACGGCATCGACGCCGCCGGGAAGTTCTTCCTGGTCTCGGTGGCCACCCTGGTGGGCGCGCTGGTCCGGGTGCCCTACACCTTCGCCGTCGCGCGGTTCGGCGGGCGCAACTGGACGGTGGTCTCGGCCTCGTTGCTGCTGCTGCCCACGGTGGCGGCCTGGTGGGTGATGGAGCCGGGCACCTCGTACAGCACCTTTGTCTGGGTCGCCGTCCTCACCGGCGTCGGCGGCGGCAACTTCGCCTCCTCGATGACCAACATCAACGCGTTCTTCCCGCTGCGCAAGAAGGGTTGGGCGCTGGGTCTGAACGCGGGCGGCGGCAACATCGGGGTGCCGGTGGTCCAGCTGGTCGGCCTGCTGGTGATCGCCACTGCGGGGGACGGCAGCCCCCGGGTGCTGCTGGCCGTGTACGCGCCGCTGATCGTGCTGGCCACGGTGCTGGCCTGGCGCTGCATGGACAATCTCGCGCCGGTCACCAACGACACCGGGGCCGCCCGCGAGTCGGTCGGGGACGCCCACACCTGGATCATGTCGTTCCTGTACATCGGCACCTTCGGCTCCTTCATCGGCTACAGCTTCGCCTTCGGTCTCGTGCTCCAGAACCAGTTCGACCGGACCCCGCTGCAGGCCGCCTCGATCACCTTCATCGGGCCGCTGCTCGGCTCGTTGGTGCGGCCGATCGGCGGCCTGGCGGCCGACCGGTTCGGCGGCGCGCGGATCACCCTGGCCACCTTCGTCGGCATGGCGGCGGCCACCGGGGTGGTGATCGCGGCCTCGCGGAGCGAGTCGCTGCCGGTCTTCCTCGTCGGCTTCACCGCGCTCTTCGTGCTCAGCGGGGTGGGCAACGGATCGACGTACAAGATGATCCCGGGGATCTACCAGGCCAAGGCCGGCGCCCTCGGACTGACCGGGGAGGCGGCGGCGGCCTACGGGCGGCGGCTCTCCGGCGCCGCCATCGGCCTGATCGGCGCGGTGGGCGCGCTGGGCGGCCTCGGCATCAACCTCGCCTTCCGGCAGTCCTTCCTCGCCACCGGTTCCGGCGCCGGCGCGTTCACCGCGTTCCTCGCCTTCTACGCCGCGTGTTCCGTCGTCACCTGGGCCGTATACCTGCGGGGCGGCGGCCGCTCGGGGGCCTCCTCCGGCGGGCGGGTGGCGGCCGGGAATCGGCCCAGCGAGGAGCCCGCCTACGTGGGGGTGTGAGCCCGGCCGGGCGCCCGACCCGCGCGACAGGTCGGGGTCGGGCGTAACACCGGGGAAATCCGTGGGAACCAGGCCCGTCATGGCAGATTGACAGGGTCAGCCGCACGCTATCGATCACAGGTGGAACGGTCAGGCCGATGCCGCAGGAACAGCAGCACCAGGAAAACCCCGTCCGGCCACTGGATGGCTTCACCGTCGGTGTCACGGCGGCCCGGCGCGCCGAGGAGTTGGGCGCGCTGTTGCGGCGACGGGGCGCCGAGGTGGTGCACGCTCCGGCGCTGCGCATCGTGCCCCTCGCCGACGACGACCAACTGCTCCACTCCACCGAGCGGTTGATCGAGCAGGCGCCCGATCTGGTGGTGGCCACCACCGCCATCGGCTTCCGGGGCTGGGTGGAGGCGGCCGACGGCTGGGGCCTGGGCGAATCGCTGCTGGCCACCCTCTCCACCGCCGAGGTGCTGGCGCGCGGCCCCAAGGTGCGCGGCGCGATCCGGGCGGCGGGGCTGACCGAGAGCTGGTCGCCGGCGTCCGAGTCGATGGCCGAGGTGCTGCAACGCCTGCTGGACCAGGACGTCTCGGGCCGCCGCATCGCGCTCCAACTCCACGGCGAGCCGCTGCCGGGGTTCATGGAGGCGCTGCGCGCCGCCGGCGCCGAGGTGGTGGACGTCCCGGTCTACCGCTGGATGCCGCCGGCCGACATCACACCCGTCGACCGGATGATCGATACCGTGATCGCCCGTGGCCTGGACGCCGTCACCTTCACCTCGGCCCCCGCCGCCGCCTCGCTGCTCCGCCGCGCCGAGGAACGCGGCCAGCTGGAACCGCTGTTGGACGCCTTCAAACGCGAGGTCCTGGCCGCCTGCGTGGGCCCGGTCACGGCGCTGCCGCTCCAGACGCACGACGTGCCGACCAGGGCCCCGGAACGGTTCAGGCTCGGCCCGCTGGTCCAGCTGCTCTGCGCCGAACTGCCCGCCAGGGCCGAGGTGTTGCCGGTGGCCGGCCACCGGCTGGAGATCCGGGGGCGCGCGGTGGTGCTGGACGGCGCGCTCCGTCCGGTGCCGCCGGCGGGCATGGCCCTGCTGCGCGCCCTGGCGCGCAGGCCGGGGTGGGTCGTCGCCCGTGCCGATCTGCTGCGCGCGCTCCCGGGCGCCGGGCGCGACGAGCACGCCGTGGAGACGGCGATGGCCAGGCTGCGCACCGCGCTCGGCGTCCCCGCGGTGATCCAGACCGTGGTCAAACGCGGCTACCGGCTGGCCCTCGACCCGGCGCTCGAAGCCCCCAAGTACGGCGACTGACCAGCACCCGGACGTGTCGCGGCGGCTGTCGGGGCCGCCAACTTCGCGTACGGTTGACGGCTGCCCTGCACTGCAGCAGAAGGGGGCCGGAGCGTTGGACGCGCGGGACCGGGAGATCCGGAACGAGCAACGGCATCTCGACGTCGTCTACGGACGGCTCACGGAGAAGATCCACGAGGCCGAGTACCTGATGGCGGACGCCGCCAGCCGAGTCCAGGTCGGCACCCCGGGAGCGCTCGCCGAACGCGACGCCCAGGTCTTCCAGGCCGGGCTCCATCTCTCCCGGCTCAACCGGGAGTTCGAGGACTTCCTCTTCGGCAGGATCGACCTGCTCGCCGGCAAGGACGGGGTGCGTGGCCCGGACGGCGCCTCCACCTCCGTCGAACCGGCCGACGACGCGGTGCGCGAGGAGAACGGCGAGCCGGTCGCCGATATCGCCGAGACCCTGCACATCGGCCGGCTCGGCGTGCTCGACGCGGAGTACGTCCCGCTCGTCATCGACTGGCGCGCGCCGGCCGCCGCGCCGTTCTACCGCGCCACCCCGCTGCGCCCGGGACGGGTGGTGCGCCGCCGGGTGATCCGCAGCCGGGGGCGGCGGGTGCTGGGCGTGGAGGACGATCTGCTCCGCCCCGGGCTGCGCGCGCTGCTCGCCGGCGAGGAGCTGCCGGTGATCGGCGACGGCGCGCTGATGGCAGCGCTGGGCCGGGAGCGCGGCCACCGGATGACGGATATCGTCGCCTCGATCCAGGCCGAGCAGGACGAGGTGATCCGCGCCCCCGCCGGCAAGGTCACCGAGGTCACCGGCGGCCCAGGCACCGGCAAGACCGCGGTGGCGTTGCACCGCGCCGCCTACCTGCTCTACCAGGACCGACGCCGTTACGCCGGCGGCATCCTGGTGGTTAGCCCGACCCCGCTGCTGGTCTCCTACACCGAGGGCGTGCTGCCGGCGCTCGGCGAGGAGGGGCAGGTCGTCATCCGCGCGCTCGGCTCGCTGGTGGACGGCTTCGAGGCGGACTCCTACGACGAACAGCGGGTCGCCGCCGTCAAGGGCTCGGCCGCCATGGCGCGGGTGCTGGCCCGCGCGGCGCGTGGCGCCGTGGACGCGCCGGGCGGGCCCAGGACGCTGCGGGTGGTCGCCTTCGGCCGCCGGGTCGAGCTGGACGCGGACCGCCTCGACCAGGTCCGCCGACAGGTGCTCGGCGGCACGGCCCCCGTCAACCTGCTGCGGCCCCGGGCCCGCCGGCTGCTGCTGGACGCGCTCTGGGAGCGTTCGGGGGCCGGTTCGCGGTTCGGCGATCCGGAGTTGGCGGCCGAGGCCAGGGAGGCGTTCGCCGAGGACATCGGCACCGAGGACGTGTTTCTCGACTTCCTCGCCGCCTGGTGGCCCGAGGTCACCCCGCTCGACGTGCTGCTGTCGATGGCCGACGAACAGCGGCTCTCCCGCTGGGCCAGGCGGCTGCTCCGCCCGCGCGAGGTGCGTCTGGTCGCCCGTTCGCTGCGCCGGATCACGCCGGTGGGCGCCGGGCTCTCGGCGCACGATGTGGCGCTGCTCGACGAGTTGCGCGCCCTGCTGGGTGCCCCCGCCAGGCCGGCGCCGGCCCGGGACGCCGGCAGCGGCGGCCTCGACGCCCTTGAGGCGCTCAGCGGCGTCGCCGAGTTGACCACCTATGGGGAGCGCGCGGAGCGCCGTGCCAGGGCCGCCCGGGACGACGAGGAACGCGCGGACTACACCCATGTGATCGTGGACGAGGCCCAGGACCTCACCCCGATGCAGTGGCGGATGGTGGGTCGGCGCGGCCGGCAGGCCAGTTGGACGGTGGTCGGCGATCCGGCGCAGAGCTCCTGGTCGGCGCCGGACGAGGCGGCCGAGGAGCAGCGGGCCGCGCTCGGCGGACGCTCCCGGCGCAGGTTCGAGCTGACCGTCAACTACCGCAACCCGGCCGAGATCGCCCGGGTCGCCGACGGCGTGCTGACCCGCGCCCTGCCCGGCGCCACGCCGCCCCGCGCGGTCCGAGCCACCGGCGTCGAGCCGCGCTTCGCGGTCGCCGAAACGGCCGAGGCGCTGCCCGAAGCGGTGCGCGCCGAGGCGGAGCGGCTGCTCGCCGAGGTGACGGGCACGGTGGGCGTGGTGGTCGCGATGGGGCTGCGGGCCACCGCCGGACGCTGGCTGGAAGGCGCCGACGACCGGCTGGTGGTGCTGGGCAGCCTGGAGGCCAAGGGCCTGGAGTACGACGCGACGCTGGTGGTCGAGCCGGCCGGGATCGCCGGCGAGTCCCCGGCCGGACACCGGGTGCTCTATGTCGCCCTGACCAGGGCCACCCAACGGCTGACCGTCCTCGCCGGCCCGAACGACGCCCCGGACCAGGACGGCGTCCCCGCGCTGCTCCGGCCGGCGGACGCCCCCTGACGGGGAGACGCGGATCACAGCGCGGCCGCGTCACATCGGGGACCCGTTCGCGCATCCCATGTGTGTCACCGATGTGTGTCACCGAAAGCAACGGCGTAGGAGCACTCCATGAACGCTCGACTGAACCTCTTCTCCACCCCGGACGGGGCCAGGGCCCTCCGGCATCTGACCTCGGCGGGTCAGGTGGTCACGGAATCGACGCTGCCCGCCGCGACCCAGGAGCTGGTGAAGATCCGCGCCAGCCAGATCAACGGCTGCGGCTTCTGCACCGATATGCACACCAAGGAGGCGGCCGAGGCCGGCGAGACCCCGGTGCGGCTCAACCTGATCGCCACCTGGCGGGAGGCCACGGTCTTCACCGAGGCCGAACGGGCCGCCCTGGAGCTGACGGAGCAGGGCACCAGGATCGCCGACGCCGCCGGCGGCGTCCCGGACGAGGTGTGGGAGAACGCGGCCAAGCACTTCGACGAGGACGAACTCGGCGCCCTCGTTTATCTGATCGCGGTCATCAACGCCTTCAATCGGCTGAACGTCATCGTCCGCAACCCGGCCGGCCACTACCGGCCGGGACAGTTCGGCTGAGCGGCCCCCGAGCGGTGCCGCCGACGCCCCCCGGGTGCCGGCGGCGCCCCCGCCGCACCGCGCTGACCTGCGCCAAGACACCGGTTGACCCTCGGGCTCAGTGCGGTAGCCTGGATAACGACACCGGCCCGTTCCATGCCCCCGGGCCCAACCATTGTCGCTACGAGCGACCACTTGCCGCGAGGCGAGCTGGCGGGTCGGTGTCCTTGATCCTCCCCGTTCCTCGCCGATCCTCCCCGCTGCGCTCTCTGACTTTCCGGGATCTCTTCCCGAGCTCTTGACAGCGCTGTTAGCGTCAGGCCGGTCAGCGTGGTCCTGGCTTTGGCCGCTCCGGGCGCCTTTCGTAAGGTGACAGCGGCCGAGCCGGCGGGCGGCCCGTCCCTCGGCCCCCGCGCGGACCAGGAAAGTGAAGGAAGTTCGGCCATGGCAACGGCGCCCAGTGTCTCGTATTCGATGACGGTCCGGCTGGAGGTGCCAGCGAGTGGCACGGCCGTCAGTCAGCTCACCACCGTGGTGGAGTCCTCCGGCGGGTCGGTCACCGGCCTCGACGTGACCGCCTCGGGGCACGAGAAGCTGCGGATCGACGTGACCATCGCGGCCAGTTCCACGGCGCACGCCGACGAGATCGTGCAGAAGCTCCGCGGCATCGACGGCGTCTCGCTGGGCAAGGTCTCGGACCGGACGTTCCTGATGCATCTCGGCGGCAAGATCGAGATGACCTCCAAGCACCCGATTCGCAACCGTGACGATCTGTCGATGATCTACACCCCCGGCGTGGCCCGGGTGTGCACCCAGATCGCCGCGCATCCGGAGGACGCCAGGCGGCTGACCATCAAGCGCAACAGCGTCGCCGTGGTCACCGACGGGTCGGCCGTGTTGGGGCTCGGCAACATCGGCCCGCACGCCGCGCTGCCGGTGATGGAGGGCAAGGCGGCGCTCTTCAAGCGGTTCGCCGGCATCGACGCCTGGCCGCTCTGCCTGGACACCCAGGACCCGGACGCCATCGTGGAGATCGTCAAGGCCATCGCCCCCGGGTTCGCCGGGATCAACCTGGAGGACATCTCCGCGCCCCGCTGCTTCGAGATCGAGGCCAGGCTGCGGGAGGCGTTGGACATTCCGGTCTTCCACGACGACCAGCACGGCACCGCGATCGTGGTGCTGGCCGCGCTGCACAACGCGCTGCGCGTGGTCGGCAAGGAGTTGGGCGACGTCCGGGTGGTGATGTCGGGGGCCGGCGCCGCCGGAACCGCCATCCTCAAGCTGCTGTTGGCGGCCGGCGTCAAGCACGCGGTGGTGACCGACCTCTACGGGGTGGTGCACGCGGGCCGCGACGACCTGGTCGGCGCCGACGGGGACTCCCCGCTGCGTTGGATCGCCGACAACACCAACCCCGATGGTGTGACGGGCACGTTGGGCGAGGCGATCGTGGACGCCGATGTGTTCATCGGGGTTTCCGCTCCCGACGTGCTGACCGGGGACGATGTGGCGACGATGGCAGACGGCGCGATCGTCTTCGCCCTCGCGAACCCGGACCCGGAGATCGACCCGGCGGTCGCCCGGCAGACCGCGGCCGTGGTGGCCACCGGACGCTCCGACTTCCCCAACCAGATCAACAACGTCCTGGTCTTTCCCGGGGTGTTCCGGGGGCTGCTGGACGCCCAGTCGCGCTCGGTCTCCACGGCGATGATGTTGGCCGCCGCGCGGGCCCTCGCCGATGTGGTCGGGGCGGACGAGTTGAACGCCAACTACATCGTGCCCAGCGTCTTCAACGAGCGGGTCTCGGGCGCCGTGGCCGAGGCCGTGCGGCAGGCCGCGGGTTCACGCTGACGTCAACTCCCCGTGCGGGGAGAGCCGCCCCGCGGCGCGCGGGGCGGCGAGTCGGTTGCCGGCGGGCTCCGACTGCCCCTTAGGGTGACCGGGAGGCACGGCCTCGGGCACGTCGCACCTGCGGACTTGGGCGCTCAACAGGCGTCCGACCGGGGGCCTCGGATTGGCCTTCCCGCCACTGGTGAGGGCAGGATGCGTACCCGGGCGTCAGGGAGGACCCCTGGTCCTGGCAGTGTCAGTGGGTCCTGGCAGCATCGGCTTCGATCTCACGCCTCATTGGCAAGATGAACTTGGGAGTACGTAATATGAACCGCAGTGAGCTGGTGGCCGCTCTGTCCGAGCGCGCCGAGGTGACTCGGAAGGACGCCGACGCCGTCCTGGCGGCCCTCGCCGAGACGGTGGGGGAGGTCGTGGCCAAGGGCGACGAGAAGGTCACCATCCCCGGTTTCCTGACCTTCGAGCGCACCCACCGCGCGGCTCGCACCGCCCGCAACCCGCAGACCGGCGAGCCCATCCAGATCCCGGCCGGGTACAGCGTGAAGGTGTCCGCGGGCACCAAGCTGAAGGAAGCCGCCAAGGGCAAGTGACCGTCGGATGACGACCACTAAGGGGTGGCCCCTCCATGGGGGGCCACCCCTTTCACATGTTCGTTCACTCTTCGGTCATCCGTGCCACTCTCGCGTGCCCCGGCGGCGCCGGGGGCGCGGGGAGACCGTCAGGGGCGCTCGACCTTGGCGCCCAACTCCTCAAGTTTGTTGAGGAAGTTCTCATATCCACGGTTGATCAGCTCGATGCCGTGCACCCGTGAGGTGCCCTCGGCCGCCAACGCCGCGATCAGATAGGAAAATCCCCCGCGCAGATCGGGGATGACCAGATCGCCGCCCTGGAGCGTGGTCGGCCCCGAGACCACCGCCGAGTGCAGGAAGTTCCGCTGGCCGAAGCGGCAGGGCGTGCCGCCCAGACATTCCCGGTAGAGCTGGATATGCGCGCCCATCTGGTTGAGCGCGCTGGTGAAGCCCAACCGGGACTCGTAGACCGTCTCGTGCACGATGGAGAGCCCCGATGCCTGCGTCAGGGCCACCACCAACGGCTGCTGCCAGTCCGTCTGGAAGCCGGGGTGCACATCCGTCTCCAGCGCGATCGCGTTCAACGGGCCGCCGGGGTGCCAGAACCTGATCCCCGACTCGTCCACCTCGAACGCGCCGCCGACCTTGCGGTAGACGTTCAGGAAGGTCAGCATCTCCCGCTGGCTGGCGCCGCGCACATAGACGCTGCCCTTGGTGGCCAGCGCCGCGCTCGCCCAGGAAGCGGCCTCAAGCCGGTCGGGCAGCGCCCGGTGGGTGTAGCCGCCGAGGCGGTCGACGCCGGTGATCCTGATGGTGCGGTCGGTGTCCAGGGAGATGATCGCGCCCATCTTCTGCAGCACGCAGATCAGGTCCTCGATCTCCGGCTCCACGGCGGCGTTGGTCAGCTCCGTCACACCCTCCGCCAGCACCGCGGTGAGCAGCACCTGCTCCGTGGAGCCGACCGAGGGGTAGGGCAGCCTGATCTTGCAGCCGCGCAGCCGCTGCGGGGCCTCCAGATACTGGCCGTCGGCCCGCTTCTCGATCACGGCGCCGAACTGGCGCAGCACGTCGAAGTGGAAGTCGACCGGCCGGCCGCCGATGTCGCAGCCGCCGAGGCCGGGGATGAACGCGTGCCCGAGGCGGTGCAGCAGCGGGCCGCAGAACAGGATGGGAATGCGCGAGGAGCCGGCGTGGGCGTCGATGTCGGCCACGTTCGCGCTTTCCACATGCGAGGGGTCGAGCACCAGCTCGCCCGGCTCCTCGCCGCTGCGCACCGTCACCCCGTGCAACTGGAGCAGGCCGCGCACCACCCGCACGTCACGGATCTCCGGCACGTTGCGCAGCCGGCTCGGCGCGCTGCCCAGCAGGGCCGCCACCATGGCCTTGGGGACCAGGTTCTTCGCCCCTCTGACCCGGATCTCGCCCTCGATCGGGGTGCCGCCGTGAACAAGGAGTACGTCGTCGGTCATGGAACTCGCGATCTGTTCGGGAGGGGTGCGGGGGACCACTTCGAATGGTAATGGCCGCATGCCGCCCGGCCCCCGCACCCCGGCCGGGGCCGCCCCTCCCCCCTGGGTCCCGAATACGGAATCATGGGCCCATGCCCGAGGTCTCCTCGTTCACCGGGCGGCTGCTGGTGGCCACCCCAGCCCTGTCCGATCCCAACTTCGACCGGTCCGTCGTCCTGCTGCTCGACCACGACCGGGAGGGCGCCCTCGGCGTGGTGCTCAACCGGCCCACGCCGGTCGGCGTGTCCGAGGTGCTGGAGCCCTGGGCGGCGCTCGCCGGTGAGCCGGGCGTGGTCTTCCAGGGCGGCCCTGTCGCGCTGGACGCCGCCCTGGCGCTGGCCGTGGTGCCGGGCGTCGGGCCGCTGGGCTGGCGGCGGGTGCACGGCTCGATCGGCCTCGTCGACCTGGAGGCCCCGCCCGAGGTGCTGGCCGCCGAGGTGGGCTCGCTGCGGGTCTTCGCCGGCTACGCGGGCTGGGGCCCGGGACAGCTGGAGCGCGAGCTGGAGGAGGGCGCCTGGTATGTCGTGGACTCGGAGCCGGGCGACGTCTCCGCGCCCCGCCCAGAGAGCCTGTGGCGGGCGGTGCTGCGGCGGCAGCACGGCAGTCTGGCGATGCTCGCCACATATCCGGACGACGCCTCGCTCAATTAGGCTAGGTACTCATGAGCACTGTTGAGGAGCCCGAGCGCGGAGCGGGCACCGGCACCATCGTCGAGCCCACCCCGCAGACCACCCACGGTGACGGCGATCACGAGCGGTTCGCCCACTATGTCCAGAAGGACAAGATCATGGCGAGCGCGCTGGACGGCACGCCCGTCGTCGCGCTCTGCGGCAAGGTCTGGGTCCCCGGGCGCGACCCGAAGAAGTATCCGGTCTGTCCCACCTGCAAGGAGATCTACGAGTCCATGGGCTCGTTCGGTGGCGGCAACGACGGAAAGGGCGGCAAGGGCGGCAAGAAGTAGCCCGCGCGAGGCCCCGCCGGGGCCGCGAGGGACCGAGGCGCGACGCCCTGGGATTCGGCCGGGGCGGCGTCCGGTCGTGCCCGCGCGGGCGGCGGTCGGGCGGTGGGTCGGCGGCGTGTTCCCCGGTGTCCCGATCCTCGTGTGCCCTGATCGTGTGAGCCTGTTCCCAACCCGCCTCGAAGCGCCCGCCGTTCCTCGGCCGAGTTGACCGCCCCGCGCGTCTGCGGAGGCGAAAAATGTGCCAGAGTTGCCACCTCCGGGCCCGGAGCACGTACCGTACGGCTCGGCAGCCGGGACAACCGGAAAGGGGCAGCTGGATTGAGCACGCACGCACCGGCACCACGGACGGCCCAGCTCGTCGCGCTGCCGGCCACGCTGGATGACGCGGTGGCCGCGCTGGCCGATGTGCCGGCGGCCGTGCCGGTCGCCGGCGGCACCGATCTGATGGCGGGCGTCAACGCCGGGCTGCTGCGCCCGGCGGCCCTGGTGGGGCTCGGCCGGCTTGCCGAGCTGCGTGGCTGGGCGTACCAGGACGGTCACGCGCTGTTGGGCGCCTGTCTCACCCACTCCCGGATGAGTCGCCCCGACTTCGCCGCGCTGATCCCCGCGCTGGCCACCGCCGCCCGCTCCGCCGGCCCTCCGCAGGTGCGCAACGCCGGCACGCTGGGCGGGAACATCATCTCCGCCGCACCTTCGGGTGACACGCTGCCGGTGCTGGCCGCGCTGGAGGCCACGCTGCTGATCGCCGGCCCGGGGGGCGAGGGCAGACAGATCCCGGTCAGCCATCTGCTGGCCGGCCGCGACCGGTTGAACCCCGGCGAGCTGGTCGCCCATGTGCGGGTGCCGCTGCTGCACGCCCCGCAGACCTATCTCAAGGCCACCGCGCGCACCGGCCCCTCGCGCGCGGTCGCCTCGGTCGCCGTGGTGCTCGACCCGCTGCGCCGCGAAGTGCGTTGCGCGGTGGGCGCGGTGGCCCCGATGCCGCTGCGCCCGTTGGACGCCGAACGCTGGGTGGCCTCGCTGGTCGACTGGGACGGTCAACGCGGGCTGGCGCCCGAGGCGCTGGCCGCCTTCGGGGACTATGTCGGCATGGCGTGCATCCCGGACCCCGCGCCCGCCAAGGAGGGCGCCGAACCTGCCCAACTCCCGCGCGCCCTACTGCACTTGCGGCGTACCGTGGCAGCACTGGCCCGCCGTGGACTCGGAAGGGCTCTTCGATGAGCAACGAGCAGCAGCCCGACCCCAACGCCCAGGCGCCGCAGCCCAACTGGGGCGGCGAGTACGACGCGGAGGCCACCGGCTTCCTGGAGCTGCCGGGCGACTTCCCCCGGCAGGGCGGGAGCGAGCCGCTGGCCGCGCCGGGCCAGGGGTACCAGCCGCCGGTGATCGAGCCGAGCGCGCCGCCCGCCACCGCCGAGCCCAGCGTCGACCCCGGCGCCACCGGGCAGTGGACGATGCCGTTCGCCTTCGGCGAGGCGCCGGCCAGGCCCGAGGGCGCCGAGCCGCCCACGCCGGCCGAGACTCGGCACGCAGCCCTGGGGCAGGGCGCGGCGGCCGCGCTGGCCGGCTCCTTCGAGGGCCGCTCCGAACTGCGCGAGCCGACGGACGGCCATCAGGCCGAGCCCTGGCGGCCGCCGGCCGACGAGCCGGGCGAGCCGGCGGCGCCCGCGCCCTGGTCCGCGCCGGCGGCGGGCGAACCGCATCCGGCGGAGCCCGAGGCGGCGGCCGACGCGCCGGACGGCGATCCGGCGCCTGTGGTCAGCAGCAGCGAACACCCCGAGGTCTCCTATGTGTTGCGGGTGAACGGGGTCGAGCGGCCGGTGGCCGGCGCCTGGATCGGCGAGTCCCTGCTCTATGTGCTCCGCGAACGGCTCGGCCTGGCCGGCGCCAAGGACGGCTGCTCGCAGGGCGAGTGCGGCGCCTGCTCGGTGCAGGTGGACGGCCGGCTGGTGGCGGCCTGTCTGGTGCCGGCGGCGACGGCGGCCGGCAGCGAGATCCGCACCGTCGAGGGCTTGGGCACCGCCGAGGAACCGTCCGATGTGCAGCGGGCGTTGGCCGGCTGCGAGGTGCAGTGCGGGTTCTGCCTGCCGGGCATGGCCATGACGGTGCACGATCTGCTGGAGGGCAACCACGCCCCCACCGAGCTGGAGACCCGACGCGCGCTGTGCGGCAACCTCTGCCGTTGCGGCGGCTACCGGGGGGTGTTGGACGCGGTTCGCGAGGTGGCGGCCGAGCGCGGCGCGCGGGCCGCCAGGGCGGCGGCCGAGGCGGCGGAGGCCAAGGCCGCCGGCGAGGCGGCCCAGGGCGTCGAGCCGCTGCCGCCGCGCATCCCACACCAGGCGGGTCCGCCGGCGGCCGGCGGGTTTCCCCAGGCAGGAGGCATGTGATGGCGGAAGCGAACGGGCCGGCCGATGTCACAGCCGTCACGGCCCATGTGACGTCCGGCGTGGCGGGCACCGCCGGCGGTGCCGGGCGGAGCCGGCGCGGCCAGTACGGCATCGGCGCCTCGTTGGCCCCGGCGGACGCCGGCGCCAAGGCCACCGGCACCTTCCCCTACACCGCCGATCTCTGGGCCGAGGGGCTGCTGTGGGTGGCGGTGCTCAGGGCGCCGCATCCGCGCGCCCGGATCAAGGACATCGACACCGCCGACGCCCAGGCCATGCCGGGGGTGCGCGCGGTGGTCACCCACGCCGATGTGACGGGCGACGGTCTGCTGGGCCGGCGGGTCACCGACCGGCCGGCGTTCGCCTCCGACGAGGTGCGGTACCACGGGGAGCCGGTGGCCGCGGTGGCGGCCGACCATCCGGAGACGGCGCGGCTCGCGGCCGCCGCCATCGCCGTCGACTACGAGCCGCTGGAGGCGGTCACCAACGCGCAACGCGCGTTCGAGGCCGATCCGTTGCATCCGGACGGCAATGTGATTCGGCATATCCCGCTGCGCCACGGCGATCCGACGGCGACCGGCGAGGTCGTGGTCGAGGGCCTCTACCGGATCGGCCGGCAGGACTCCGCGCCGATCGGCGCCGAATCGGGCCTGGCCGTGCCGCGCCCGGACGGCGGCGTGGAGATCTATGTGGCCGCGACGGACCCGCATACCGACCGGGACCGGCTGGCCGGCTGTCTCGGGCTGACCACGGAGCAGGTCAAGGTCTATGTGACGGGTGTGCCCGGCTCGTTGGGGGACCGGGAGGACCAGGGCTTCCAACTGCCGCTGGCGCTGCTGGCGATCCGCACCGGCTGCCCCGTCAAGCTGGCCGCGACCAGGGAGGAGTCCTTCCTGGGGCACGCCCACCGGCATCCGACGCTGCTGCGGTACTGGCATCACGCGGACCGCGAGGGCCGGCTGGTCAAGGTCGAGGCGCAGCTGCTGATGGACGCCGGCGCCTACGCGGACGAGTCGGCCGAGGCGCTGGCCGCCGCCGTCTCCTTCGCGGGCGGCCCCTATGTGGTGCCCAACGCCGTGGTGGACGGCTGGGCGGTGCGCACCAACAACCCGCCGGCCGGCTATCTGCGGGGCGAGGGCGCCATGCAGGTCTGCGCGGCCTACGAGGGGCAGATGGACCAGCTGGCGGCCCGGCTGGGGATGGACCCGGCCGAGCTGCGCGCCCGCAACGTACTGGCCACCGGCGACACCCTGCCCACCGGGCAGGCGGTGACCTGCCCGGCGCCCGTCGCCGAGCTGCTGGCCGCCGTGCGCGAGGCGCCGCTGCCTGCGCTGCCCAAGGACGGCCCGATCGAGGACTGGCTGCTGCCCGGCGGCCCCGACGGCGCCGGCGATCCGGCGGCGGTTCGCCGGGGCGTCGGCTACGCCCTCGGCATGGTGCATCTGCTGGGCGCCGAGGGCACCGACGAGGTGTCGACGGCGACGGTGCGGGTCGAGGGGAACGCCGACGGCTGTACGGCCACCGTGCTGTGCGCCGCCGTGGAGACGGGGCAGGGCTTCGCGACCCTGGCCCGGCAGGTGGTGCAGGAGGTGCTGAACATCGACGAGGTGGTGGTGGCGCCCGTCGACACGGACCAGCCGCCGGCGGGCCCCGGCGGCCGGGGCCGGCACACCTGGGTGTCGGCCGGCGCCGTGGAACGGGCGGCCCGGATGGTGCGCACCCAGCTGCTGCAGCCGCTGGCCGCCAACTTCGGGATGTCGGCCGAGCTGTTGACCATCGAGGACGGCAAGATCACCTCGTACGACGGGGTGTTGAGCACCACGGTGGCGGAGGCGCTGGAGGGCAAGGAGCTGTGGGCCACCGCCCAGTGCCGGCCGCACCCGACCGAGCCGTTGAACGAGTCGGGGCAGGGCGACGCCTTTGTCGGCCTGGCCTTCGCCGCGGTGCGGGCGGTGGTCGACGTCGATGTGGAGCTGGGCGCGGTGCGGGTGGTCGAGATGGCCGTCGCGCAGGATGTGGGCCGGGTGCTCAACCCGCGCCAGCTGCGGGCCAGGATCGAGGCGGGCGTCACCCAGGGCATCGGCGCCGCGCTGACCGAGCATCTGCGGGTGGTGCGCGGCGAGGTGCGGCACGCCGACCTCGCCAAGTACGCGCTGCCGACGGCGCTGGACACACCCGAGGTACGGATCGTGTCGCTGCTGGAGGAACGTGACGTGGTCGCGCCGTTCGGCGCCAAGTCGGCCAGCGCGCCGCCGCTGGTGGTCTCCCCGGCCGCGGTGGCGGCGGCGGTGCGCGCGGCCACCGGACAGCCGGTGAACCGTCTCCCGATCAAGCCCCAGTTCGCGGTCGGCGCGGGTTAGGGCCTGGGACTTTGGCCCTGGTCCCCCGGGACCAGGGGGTACCGGCGGTAAGTGCATAGGCATCAGGTGGGTTCGGTCCTTACGGTGGTGGCATGAAACATGCCGAGGCCGCGCAACCCGACGCCGAGCCGGACGAACCGGCCCGGTCTGTCGGCCCCGTCCGTCCCTCCCCGCCCGCCGAACCCGCGGGCGGGGTGCTGAGCGCCTCCTATCGCGCGTTGACGCTGGGGTGCGTGGCCACGGTGCTGTTGATCGCCTTCGAGGCGATGGCGGTCGGCACCGCGATGCCGGCGGCGGCCGACGCGTTGAACGGCGTCTCGCTCTACGCGTTCGCGTTCTCCGCCTTCTTCACCACCAGCCTGCTGGGCATGTCGGTGTCCGGGCAGTGGTGCGACCGGTCGGGGCCGATGGCCCCGGTGGTGACGGGGATAGCGGCGTTCGCCGCCGGGCTGCTGCTCTCCGGGGTGGCGCAGGCGATGTGGGTCTTCGTGGTGGGCCGCGCGTTCCAGGGGGTGGGCGGCGGGCTGGTGATCGTGGCGCTCTATGTCACGGTCCGACGGGCCTATCCGGAGCGGCTGCGTCCCGCCGCGCTGGCGGCGTTCTCGGCGGCCTGGGTGGTGCCCTCGATGGTGGGTCCGGTGATCGCCGGCACCATCACCGAACACTTCGGCTGGCGTTGGGTGTTCCTCGGCATCACCGTCCTGGTGGTGCTGCCGTTGCTGGTGCTGCTGCCCGAGCTGCGCCGCGCCGCTTCGGGTCCGCCGGACGGGGTGGCGCGGGCGATGGACCGGCGGCTGCTGCGGCTGGCCGTCGCGGTCGCGGTGGGCGCGGGACTGCTCCAGTACGGCGGGCAGGAGCTGCGTTGGCTCTCGCTGCTGCCGGTGCTCGTCGGCCTCGCGCTGCTGGCGCCCTCGGCGCTGCGGTTGCTGCCGGCCGGAACGTTCCGGCTCCGCCGCGGCCTGCCGTCGGTGATCGCGCTGCGTGGCGTGATCTCGGCGGCCTATCTCTCCACCCAGACGTTTCTGCCGCTGCTGCTGGTGACCCAGCGGGGCCTGTCCTACACCCAGGCCGGGCTCTCGCTCGCGGCCTCGGGCGCGAGTTGGGCGGTGGGCTCCTGGGCCCAGTCCCGGCCCTGGGCTGAACCCCACCGCTTCGAACTCGTGCGCGCCGGCACGGTGTTGATCGTGCTGGGCGTGGGCACCACGCCGCTGGTGCTGCTGGACGCGGTGCCGGTCTGGCTGCCGGTGCTGACACTGGGCGTGGGCGCCTTCGGAATGGGCCTGGTGGTGTCCACGGTGGGTGTGCTGGTGCTGCGTTTCTCGACGCCGAAGGAGGCGGGCGGCAATGTGGCCTCGCTGCAGCTCTGCGACTCCCTGGCCAATGTGGTGATGCTCACCACGGTCGGCTCCCTCTTCGCGGCGCTGGGCGGCGACGCGACGGCCGCCTCGGCCCACGCGGCCGAGACGGCCACGGACACGACGGTCGGCCCCGCCGCGTTTGTCGCGGTCTACGCCGCGGCCTCGGCCGCCGCCCTCCTGAGCGTCCTGGTCGCCACCCGGCTCCACGAACGCCCACCGCCGACCGACTGACCGTCGGCGCGGCTGAAGGTCTGCCGGACGTGGTCGCCCGTGCAGGGGGCCGGACCCGCGACGGCGGGGACGGTGCCCCGGGGCGGGGGATCGGGCGTGGCCGACCAGCGAGCGACGTCAGCCCGTCCCGCCGGCTCGGCCCCGGGCGTCGGGGATCCTCGTCCGGTGCCTCTCCCCGGGGTCGGCGGTGGCCGACGCGGCCCGGAACAGACGTCACCGTACATGCGCGTGGGCACGACGCCGCTGCGTCCGATCAGGCGTGGCCTCCCTCACGCCGCAGGCCCTCCCGCCCACGGGGCCCCTGTTCGGCGTCGCCGGGGCAACCGGCATCACCATCCGCTGGTTGTTCCCTGTCCGTTCCCCGGCCCTTTCGGCGCCGCCCGCAGGGCGCCCCGTCCCCTGCGGCCCGGTTGGACCACGGCATGGCCCCTCCGCCCGTTCCCCTCGCCCGGCCATCGTGCCGGGACAGCCGTCCCCCCCCCCGGACCGGCCGCGAAACGAGCCCGCTGTCTCTCCAACCCGGCCCCGCCGCCCGCAGGGCGAATACCGGCCGTCCCCCGGCGGTGCGGGCGCCGAGCGCCCGCACCGCCGGGGGACGGCCGGCGGCCCGGCTCCGCGCAGCGGATACGCTGGGGAGCGTTGCCGACCGACCGTCTCGACGAGACCGCACGGGAGATCGTGAGTACCACCGCCTCTTCCTCACCGGCCACTCCGGCCCCTTCGTCCCATCTCTCGCCGGCCTTTCCCGGCCGCGCGCCCTGGGGTACGGCGAACAAGCTCCGTGCCTGGCAGCAGGGCGCGATGGACGAGTATCTGCGGACGCAGCCACGGGACTTCCTGGCCGTCGCCACGCCCGGTGCCGGCAAGACGACGTTCGCCCTGACGTTGGCCTCCTGGCTGCTGCACCACCATGTGGTGCAGCAGATCACGGTGGTCGCGCCGACCGAGCATCTGAAGTCGCAGTGGGCGGAGGCCGCCGCCCGGATAGGCATCAAGCTGGATCCGGAGTACAGCGCGGGCCCGGTCGGCCGCGAGTACCACGGGGTCGCCGTCACCTATGCGGGCATCGGGGTGCGGCCCATGCTGCACCGCAACCGCAGCGAGCAGCGCAAGACGCTGGTGATCCTGGACGAGATCCACCACGCGGGGGACTCCCGCTCCTGGGGCGAGGCATGTCTTGAGGCGTTCGAACCGGCCACCAGACGGCTGGCGTTGACCGGTACCCCGTTCCGTTCGGACACCAACCCGATCCCGTTCGTCGCCTATGCGGAGGGCAACGACGGGGTGCGGCGCTCCGTCGCCGACTACACCTACGGCTATGGCAACGCGCTGGCGGACGGCGTGGTGCGGCCGGTGATCTTCCTCTCCTACAGCGGCAGCATGCGCTGGCGCACCAAGGCGGGGGACGAGGTCGCGGCGCGGTTGGGCGAGCCGATGACGAAGGACGCCGTGTCGCAGGCGTGGCGTACCGCGCTCGACCCCAGGGGCGAGTGGATGCCGGCCGTGCTGCGCGCCGCCGACCGGCGGTTGCACGAGGTGCGTCGGTCCATCCATGACGCGGGCGGCCTGGTGATCGCGAGCGATCAGGAATCGGCCCGGGCCTATGCCAAGTTGATCAGGGAGATCACGGGGGAGTCCGCCACCCTGGTGCTCTCCGACGACTCCGGCGCCTCGGGCCGGATCGAGGAGTTCCGCACCTCGGACGACCGTTGGATGGTCGCGGTGCGGATGGTGTCCGAGGGGGTCGACGTGCCCCGGCTGGCCGTCGGGGTCTATGCCACCACCATCTCCACGCCGCTGTTCTTCGCCCAGGCGGTGGGCCGTTTCGTCCGCTCCCGCCGGCGTGGCGAGACCGCGTCCGTCTTTCTGCCGACGATCCCCTCGCTGCTGGGCTTCGCGCACGAGCTGGAGCTGGAGCGCGACCATGTGCTGGACAAGCCGAAGAAGGCCGAGGAGGACCCGTACGCCGAGGAGGCCGAACTGCTCGCCGAGGCCGAGCGGGAGCGGGACGAGCCGGACGGCGAGGAGCAACTGCCCTTCGAGGCGCTGGAGTCGGAGGCCGTCTTCGACCGGGTGATGTACGACGGCGCCGAGTTCGGCATGCAGGCGCATCCGGGGAGCGAGGAGGAGCAGGACTACCTCGGCATCCCGGGGCTGCTGGAGCCGGACCAGGTGCAGATGCTGCTCCAGAAGCGGCAGGCGCGGCAGATCGCGCACAGCAGGCGCAAGCCCGACGAGGAGGCCGATCTGATCGAGCTGCCGGCCGAACGTCGTCCGGTGGTCTCGCACAAGGAGATGATGGAGCTGCGCCGCGAGCTGAACTCCCTCGTCGGCGCCTACTCCCACCAGTCGGGGAAGCCGCACGGGGTGGTGCACACCGAACTGCGCCGGGTCTGCGGCGGACCGCCGACGGCGGAGGCCACCCCAGGGCAGTTGCGGCAGCGGATGCTCAAGGTGCGGGAGTGGGCCACGAAAATGCGGTGACCGGTCGGCCAGAAACGGGAGTTGCGGCAGATAGCGGCACCAATCGCCCGCGAACTGCTCGGAATCTGGACAGCCTCTTCCGCTGAGCGGTAACGCTCGATACATTTCCGGACACGCGTACACCCGGGTGGCAGAGCCGCCTCCGGGGAGTGCAGCCGGCTTCTGCTCCTTGGCAACCGCGACCGTTGGCCCACGCGCGCGCCGCGGCCGGGTCGGGAGTTTCGCGGTGCCGAGTGGGATCTGCGGGCTCACCTGAGAAGGGGGCGTCGTGACCACCGAGACCTCTCAGACGCTCGACCGGGGCCTTCGGGTCCTCAAACTCCTGGCCGAGACCGACCACGGGCTGACCGTGACCGAACTCTCGCGCCAGATGGGCGTCAACCGAACCGTCGTCTACCGGCTGCTGGCCACTTTGGAACTGCATTCCCTGGTACGACGCGACGCCAGCGGCCGGGCCCGCGTCGGCATCGGCGTGCTGGGCCTCGGCCGGCAGGTGCATCCGCTGGTGCGGGACGCGGCGCTGCCGGCGCTGCGCACGCTCGCCGAGGAGCTGGGCGCCACCGCCCACCTCACCGTCGTCGACGGCACCGACGCGCTGGCCGTCGCCGTCGTCGAACCCAGCTGGACCGACTACCACGTGGCCTACCGCACCGGCTTCCGGCATCCGCTGGAACAGGGCGCGGCGGGCCGTGCCATCCTCACCGGACGCTGCAAGGACATCGACAACGAGGACGGATTCGTCGCCACCCAGGGCGAGTTGGAGGCCGGCGCCAGCGGCGCCGCAGCGCCGCTGCCGGCCGAGTGCGGCATCGAGGGCAGCGTGGGCGTGGTGCTGCTGAGCGATGTGGTGCCGCCCGAGGTGGGACCCCGGGTGATCAGGGCGGCCCGGGAGGTGGCCGACGCGCTGCGCTAGCGCTGCGTTAGATTCGCTGCCATGCCCGCAGCGCCGGCCGCGAAGACGGCCACCGACACCCCCGCCGACCGGCCGTCACCCGAGCGCCGCAGGCGCCGCGTGCTGGCGTCCTGTGGCGCGGCGTTCGCCGCGCTGCTCGCGGTCACCGCGCTGGCCCCGCTGCCGTTCGCGGTGACCGAGCCGGGGATGACCGCCGATGTGCTGGGGGAGCACAACGGCGAGCCGGTGATCCGGATCAGCGGCGTCGAACCGCTGCCGGTGGCCGGCGAGCTGCGGATGACCACGATCAACGCCACCTCGCCCGACGCCACCATCCGGCTGGCCGACGTGGTCAGCGGGTACCTCGCCGACGACCGGGCCGTCCTGCCGAGGGACTCGGTCTATCCGGTGGGCAACTCGACGCAGGAGATCAGGGAGCACAACGCCGAGCAGATGCGCGTCTCCCAGGACGCGGCGGTGGCCGCCGCGCTGGGCTATCTGGACCGCGCCGACGAGGGCATCGAGATCGAGCTGAACCTCAGCGATGTCGGCGGTCCGAGCGCCGGGCTGCTGTTCTCGCTCGGCGTGGTCGCCCTGTTGGACGGCGACGGGGAGGGCGGCGACCTCACCGGCGGCCTGGTCGTCGCCGGCACCGGCACCATCGACGCCGACGGCACGGTGGGCGCGGTCGGCGGCGTGCCGTTGAAGACCCACGCGGCGCGGGCGGACGGCGCCGAGGTGTTCCTGGTGCCGCGCGACGAGTGCGACGCGGCGGGCGGCAACGCGCCGGACGGGCTCCGGCTCGTCCCCGTCGAGACGCTGGGCGACGCGGTCGAAAGCCTTCGTTCCCTGGCCACGGACGGCTCGGCGCCCTCCTGCTGAGGCGCGGCCCCGGAACGGAGACCGCCCCCGCGAGTGCAGGTCGCGGGGGCGGCTGTGGGGGGTGGTGCTGTTACAGATTCCCCCGTCGCGCCTGTTCACGCTCGATTGCTTCGAAGAGAGCTTTGAAGTTCCCTTTTCCAAACCCCAGCGACCCGTGCCGTTCGATCAACTCGAAGAAGACGGTCGGCCGATCCTGTACGGGCTTGGTGAAGATCTGCAACAGATAGCCGTCCTCGTCCCGGTCGGCCAGCACCCGATGCTTCCGCAGCGTGTCGATCGGCACCCGGGTCTCGCCCACCCAGGACCCCAACTCGTCGTAGTACGAGTCCGGAACGTCCAGGAACTCGACACCAGCCGCGCGCATCGCGTCCACCGTCCGGACGATGTCGTTGGTGGCCAGGGCGATGTGCTGCACCCCGGGGCCGCCGTAGAACTCCAGGTACTCGTCGATCTGCGACTTCTTCCGGCCCGGCGCCGGCTCGTTGATCGGGAACTTGACCTTGCGCGAGCCGTCGGCGACCACCTTGGACATGAGCGCGGAGTACTCGGTGGCGATGTCGTCGCCCACGAACTCCTTCATATTGGTGAACCCCATCACCCGCTGGTAGAACTCCACCCACTCGTTCATCCGCCCGAGTTCGACATTGCCCACGCAGTGGTCGACGGCCTGGAAGAAGCGTCGTTCGGGGGGCGCCACCAGGGGGCGCGCGGGCTGGTAGCCCGGCAGGTAGACGCCCTTGTAGTCGCCGCGTTCCACCAGGGTGTGCCGGGTCCCGCCGTAGGTGGCGACGGCGGCCAGCACCACCGTGCCGTCCTCGTCGGAGATCTCCTCCGGCTCGCGCAGCGGTCGCGCGCCCTGGGCGGTGGCGTGCGCGAAGGCGGCCCTGGCGTCCGGCACCTCGATCGCCAGATCGATGATCCCGTCGCCGTGTTCGGCGACATGCCTGGCCAGCGCGTGCCCCTCCTCGCTCGCCGCCCGGATCACCGAGGTCAGGACGAACCTGGCGCCGCCCGACTCCAGTACATAGGAGGCGAGTTCCGGGCTGCCGTGCTCCGGGCCACGGTAGGCGACGAGGGTCATCCCGAAGGCCGTGGCGTAGTAGTGGGCCGCCTGTTTGGCGTTGCCCACGGCAAAGACGACCGCGTCCATGCCCCGCACGGGGAACGGGTCGTCCACGCTGTGTTCACGTCTTTCCGCAGTCATGTCCGCAGGGTGCGCCTCCTCGGCACACTGTGCAATAGTTGGCGTTTTCTCTGGGCATGTTGTACGGCTGAACGGGGAGAACGCCGGTCAACCTGCACAGGTTGCCCAGGGTCCGACGGGCGGTGTTACGGGAGGGGACGACATGGCCATCGAGGGGCCGGCCGAAGCGGCCATCGACACGCTGGACGCGCGGCTGATCGAGTTGCTGGCGCACGAGCCGCGGATAGGGGTGTTGGAGGCGTCCCGCCGGCTCGGCGTGGCCAGGGGCACGGCCCAGGCGCGGCTGGAGAAGCTCCGCGCCCGGGGCGTGATCCGTGGCTTCGGCCCCGAGGTGGACCCGGCGGCCATCGGGTTCCCGGTCACCGCCTTCGTCACCCTGGAGATCACCCAGGGGGTCGGCGAGCGGGTCAGGCTGCATCTGCGCCGGGTGCCCGAGGTGTTGGAACTGCACACCATCACGGGCCACGGCGATCTGCTCTGCCGGCTGGTGGCCCGCTCCAACGAGGATCTGCAGCGGGTGATCGACCAGGTGGTCGGGTTCGCCGGGATCGTCCGCTCGTCCACGGTGATAGCGCTCTCCAACCCGGTGCCGCTGCGGACCATCCCGCTGGTGCGTCACGCCGCCGCCGGTTCAGCCGGCCGCCTCCCCGGTGTCGTCGAACCGACCGCCGAGGTCGGTGCGTTCGGGAAGGTCGGCCAGGTCGGCGAGGCCCCCGAGGTCGGCGGGCCGGTCGCGGGCGGAGAGCCGCCCGAGATCGGGTAGTTCGGCGAGATCGGTCAGATCGGAGACCTGGGACAGCCCCGGCAACTCGGGCCGGCCCGGCCGCTCGGCCGCGCGGTCGTGCCGCTCCTCCACCTCGGACCGGCCGCGCGCGTCGGCGAACGGGGCGGCCAGCAGCGCCGAGAGCTCGTCCGTGATGTCCCAGTCGCGGCCCTCCCGCCCGGGGGGCACCACCCGCATCGTCCGCTCCAGCCAGGCCGCGACGGAGTGCGCGGGGATGCGCAGCAGCGCGTCTCCGTCGGGGGAGCGCAGCGAGAGGCAGATCGCGCCGCCGCGCTGCTCCTCGGGCAGATCGGGCCAGACCCGCACATCGCCCTGCCCGGCCGGCCGGAACACGCCCTCCACCAGCAACTCCCTGGCGAACGTCCACTGCACGGGCGCGTCCGAGCCGACGTGGAACGTGATGTGCACCGCATAGGGGTCGTCCGAGCGGTAGCTGAGCCGGGCCGGGATGAGGATGCTGCGCTCCGGGGAGAGCACCAACTGAACGTCCAACTCCCGCTCGATGATGGTCTGCATGACAAGACCCCCTTCTTCTGTGGTCACTTCACCCACGTTGGTGCCGTCTGGGGGAGGAGAGTGGGGTGATGGCCTCCTATTACGCGGGTTGCCGAACTTTTCCCGGGGTGGATTGTCAGTGCCGGCGAGTACCTTCGTCACCATGAGTGAGCAATCCATGGAGAAGCGAACCGCGTGTGAGCGAAACACCTGTGAGGGAACCATGTGGGAGCCGGGGGCGCGCGGGGTTTTCCGCTGGCGCGCGGTGGGCCCAAGAGCGCGGTGGGCGCGGCGGGTTGGGCGGCCCGGGGCCCGGCCGCCGGGGGCTGTGCCGCCTCGGCTCCCCGCGGTCGGCCGCTGTTCGTTAGGGTCCTCGTACAACAGACTGACTCGGGGTATCGCCGCACCCGCGGCGACGTAACATCGTATCCCGCAGAGACCATGAGCAGGATGTACGGACGAGGGGATTCGGCCCGCCTATGAGCCTCCCACCCGCAGGAAACGCCAGCGGCCCGGGGCCCAACTGGTATCCCGACCCGTCCATTCCGGGCTATATCCGGTACTGGGACGGTCAGACCTGGGTTCCCGGCAGCAGCCGGCCCGAGCCACGGGAAGGCGAGCCCATGCCGACGCCCCCGGCGGCGGGGTCGGGCGCCGCCGCCCTGCCCGAGCGGCAGGGGCGCGCCGAGATCGCGCCCGGAGGGGACCAACGCGGCGGCCCCTGGCGCCCCGACGAGGATGTCAGCACCTCCCCGGTGGCGGCGCCGGGCCGGGGCGACCCCCGGGGACAGTTCCAGCGCACGCCGTCCGAGGGCTCCGAGCCGCCGGCCTCTCCCCAGCCGAAGGCGGCGCCGGCCGAGCCGGCCGGGCCGGCGGGGTCCGGCCCCCCGCTCGGCCTTTCCCTCCCACCCCAGCGGAGTGCCTCCGGCGGTCAGGCCACCCCGCCGGCGGGCGCGGACGCCCCCGGCGCCCCGGCCGGCGGCGCCAACCCCCAGCCGGCCGGGCCTGGTTCGTCCTCCTCCCCCGCGGGCGGCCTCCCGGGCCAGCCGGGTGCCTCCGGCGGTCAGGCCAGCGCGCCGGCTGCCGCTGGTGGTCCTCCTGGTCTTGGTTTGCCGGGTCAGTCCGGTGGTCCCGGTGGTGGTGGTTCGCCGGCCCCGGCCGGTGGTCCTCCTGGCTTCGGCCAGCCCGGTGCGGGTCCCGCTGGTGGTGCGTCCGGTGGTGCCAACTCGCCGGCGGCTGCCGGTGGTTCGTCGGCTCCCGCTGGTGGTCCTCCTGGTCTTGGTTTGCCGGGTCAGTCCGGTGGTCCCGGTGGTGGTGGCTCGTCGGCCCCGGCCGGTGGTCCTCCTGGCTTCGGCCAGCCCGGTGCGGGTCCTGCGGGCGCTGCTCCTGGCCAGCCGAGCGCCGGTGGTTCGTCGGCCCCTGCCGGTGGCCCTCCCGGTTTCGGTCAGCCCGGTGCCGGTCCCGCTGGTGGCCCACCCGGCCTTGGCCTCCCGGGTCAGCCGGGTGCCTCCGGCGGTCAGGCCGCCCCGCCGGCGGCCGCGGGCGGCGCCAACCCGCAGGTTGCCGCCGGTGGTTCGTCGGCTCCGGCCGGTGGTCCTCCTGGCTTCGGCCAGCCTGGTGGCCCGGGGGGTGCGTCCGGTCAGCCGGCCGCAGGTCCCGGCGGGGCTGGGTTCCCCGGCCAGCAGGGTGGTCCAGGTGGTCAGCAGGGTTACGGGTTTCCGCCGGCCTCGGGTGCGGCCGCGCCCGGGCAGCCGGCCCCCGCCGGCGCGGGTTTCCCGGGCCAGCCGGGGCAGCCCGGTGGTCCGGGCGGGCAGCAGGGCTATGGGTTCCCCCAGCCCGGGCAGCCCCAGCCCGGCGGTCATGGCCAGCCGGGCCAGTCCGGCTACGGCTTCCCCCAGCAGGGCGGCGGCCCCGCCGCCGGGCCGCAGGGCGGCTACGGCTATCCGCCGCCCGCGCAGGGCTCCGGCGGCTACGGCTACCCGCCGCCCGCGCAGGGCTCGGCGCAGGGCCCGGGCGGCTCCCAGTCGTCGTATCTCCAGTCCCACGAGGGCGCTCCGCTCACCATGATGGGCAAGCTGGCCGAGCCGGAGCAGAAGTACCCGGCCACGTCGGGGCGCCGGCTCACCGCCCGGTTGCTGGATCTGATCCTTCCGCTCGGCGGTGCGATCGCGCTGGCCGTGCCGCTGCTCGGGGACGCCAGGGACCACATCAGCGACCGGATCGACTCGATCGAGCATGCCGGCGTCAACGAGCAGATCTGGTTGATCGACGGCACCACCGGCGGCTATCTCGGCATGGTGCTCGGGGTGTTCTTCGGCGTGGGGCTGCTCTTCGAGGTGCTGCCCGTCGCGCTCTGGGGCACCACCCTGGGCAAGGCCGTCTGCGGGCTCCGGGTGTTGGACATGCAACGCCAGGAGACGCCGTCGTTCGGCGCCGCGCTGTTGCGCTGGTTGGTCTACAACCTGCTGAGCGTGGTGTTGGTCGGCATCGTCAACATGATCCTCGCCGTACGGGACCGGCCCTGGCGGCAGGGCTGGCACGACAAGGCGGCCAAGACCTTCGTGGCGACGAAAAAGAAGCCGGCTGACCCGGTCGGACCAGCTCGGTAGCCCATCCGCCGGCCGTCCGGATGCGGTCGCGTCGGGGCCGGGGTGGACTCGCTGCCATGAGCACCGAGCAGCCGCGCCCAGGCCCCGGCGACGAGCCGGAACGCGATTGGCCCGTCGACCCCACCCTCCGCGACGAGTCCGGGTTGCCTCCCGCGCCGCCTCCGCCGACCGCCGGCGGCGTCCCGCCCGGCGGCGGTGTGCCCGGCGTCGGCGGTCCCACGGGCGGCGACCGCTATGGCGCCAACCCCTACGGCGACGCCAGCGGCGCCGCCGACCCGCTGGCCGGCATGCCGCCACTGGCCGCGCTCTGGCGCCGGTTGGTGGCGCGGATCATCGACATAGTGATCATCGCGGTTCCGGTGACGCTCATCCTCTGGCCGTTCGCCGGCGGCTACGACTTCGACAACAACGACGGGGGCGGCGGCTCCTACGGGCGGCAGGCCGTGGTGCTGCTGGTCTACTTCGTCTACGAGGCGTTGATGCTCAGCGCCCGCGGCCAGACCCTGGGCAAGATGGCCATGAGGATCCGGGTCGCGATGCTCGCCGACGGGGCGGTGCCGCACGGCAACCCGGCGTGGTTCCGGGCGGGCGTCTACTCGCTGCCCCAGCTGCTGCCCTGCGTCGGCTTTGTCTTCTGGCTCGTCAACGTGCTGTTCTGCACCTGGGATCGCCCCTACCGCCAGTGTCTGCACGACAAGGCGGCCAGGACCCTGGTGGTCTCCACCGGGTGAGCGTTTCCCGCGCCGCCGCCCCGTCGCCCGCGCCGCCCGGTCGCCCGCGCCGCCGCCCGGGCCGTCGTCGATCAGACGCGCGCCTCGGAGCGTTTCCCGACCGGCGCCAGGCGCTCACGCGGCGCGGCCACCGGCGCCGCCGGGACGGCGGCCGAACGCGGCGCCGGCGCGGCCGAGGCCGAGGCCGAACGGGAGCCGGCGGAACGGGCGTTGACGAACAGGGCCACCCCGGTGCCGGCGGCCAGCGCGCCGCAGGCGATCGCCAGCGCGACGGGCAGGGAGTCGGCGGGGACCAGGACCAGCATCAGGAACGTGAGGGTGATGACGGTGACCGAACCGTAGACGATCTGCACGGGGGTCGGGTGCGGCATGGCGGTATCCGTCCTCGGATGGAGAGCTGTAGCCGTCGGGAAGGCGAGGGGGTGTCCTTCCCATCGAACGACTCTACGAGCCTCGATGCCCGTCCCGCGAGTCGGGTAAGCGTGCCGGGCCGGGGGCTCGGGAGCACGGGGGGCGCATCGGTTCATCCGCGCAGGGGTCACGGGCTGATCGCCCGGATCGCGGGAGCGGGATCGGCCGTCGCTTCGCTTGACGGAAGGCTGACAGGCGCCTGCAAAACGTTAGTTGGCCCCTGAGTTTGAATCAAGGTCTGTCTTTTTCTGTCTTACTCATGTCAAATGCGTCCCGATAGATCACTGCGTGCGCAGGGGAGGACTGGCGAACAGGTGAAGCTAGGAAAGAGATCCACAAGATCCACAACCGTCGCCGTGGCCACGGCCATTGCCGCGTTGGGCGCGGCGGCTCTGGTGCCGGTCGGTACCGCGCAGGCCAACACGCCGGCGGACGACATCGACGTTCCGGTGGAGGACCAACGCTTCGGCGCCGCACCGGAGTTGGAGAACCCGCTGGCCGAGAAGCGGGAGGCGCAGAAGCAGCAGGCCTTCCAGGCGCTGATCGCCGGTGACGCCAGCGCTCAGGCCCTGGCCGGCTCCGAGGTGGTGGAGCTGTCCGACGGTGAGTTCGTCGAGGTGGCCACCACCGGCACCGACAAGATCTTCACCGTGCTGGTGGAGTTCGGCGACGAGGTGCACCCGGTCTACGGCGGTGAGCCGGGCCCCCGGGTCAACGAGATCGCCGAGCCGGACCGGGAGCACGACAACACCACCATCTGGCAGGAGGACTTCGGCCGCGAGTACTACGAGGACATCTACTACTCGGAGGACCCGGACGTCCCGTCCGTCAAGCAGTACTTCGAGGCGCAGTCCTCCGGCCGTTACACCGTCGACGGCCTGGTCACCGACTGGGTCCGGGTGGACTACAACGAGGCCAGGTACGGCACCAGCATCTGTGGCAGCAACGTCTGCCAGGAGGTGTGGGACGTCGTCGCCCACGGCGTGAACGCCTGGTACGAGGACCAGCTCGCGGCCGGTGTGCCCGAGGAGGAGATCCGGGCGACGCTCGCCGAGTACGACGTCCAGGACCGTTACGACTTCGACGGCGACGGCGACTTCAACGAGCCGGACGGCTATCTGGACCACTTCCAGATCGTGCACGCCGGCGAGGACGCCTCGGCCGGCGGCGGCGCGCAGGGCGACGACGCCATCTGGGCGCACCGTTGGTACGCGTACGCCGACCAGATCGGGCTCAACGGGCCCGAGGACAACCCGGCCGGCGGCACCCAGATCGGCGACACCGGCATCTGGGTCGGCGACTACACCATCCAGCCGGAGAACGGCGGAGTCGGCGTCTTCGCCCACGAGTTCGCCCATGACCTGGGGCTGCCCGACCTCTACGACACGGCGGGCGGCGAGAACGGCACCGCCTTCTGGTCCGCGATGTCCTCCGGCTCCTGGCTGGGTCTCGGGGACGGTGCCATCGGCACCCTGCCCAACGAGATGGGCTCCTGGGAGAAGCTGCAACTCGGCTGGCTGGACTACGAGGTGGCGCAGGCCGCCACGCGGTCCACGCACCGGATCGGCGCGTCCGGGAACCAGTACCCGGAGGCGCGGCGCGGCCGCGGCGACACGCAGGCCGTGATCGTCGAGCTGCCGTCGAAGACCGTCACCCACGAGATCGCCGAGCCCGCCGAGGGCGAGGCGCAGTGGTGGAGCGGCTCGGGCGACGACCTGAGCAACACCCTGACCCGCACGGTCGATCTGACCGGCGCGGAGACCGCCTCGTTGGACCTCACCGGTTGGTACAGCATCGAGGAGGGCTACGACAACCTCTATGTCGAGGCGTCGACCAACGGCACCACCTGGACGCCGATCGACGGCACCGCCGACGGTGAGCCGCTGCCCCAGGACAGCGCCGGCCGCACGGTGATCACCGGCGTCTCGGACGGCCATGTGGCCCTGTCCTTCCCGCTGGACGCCTACGCCGGCGACAGCGTCGACATCCGGTTCCGCTACCAGACGGACGGCGCGCTGACCGAGATCGGCTTCACCGCCGACGAGATCACGATCAGCGTCGACGGCGAGGTCGCCTTCAGCGACAACGCCGAGGACGGCGAGGGCGATTGGGAGGCCAACGGCTTCTCGATCGTGGGTGCGTCGATCACCGACGACTACCCGCAGTACTACATTCTGGAGAACCGCCAGTACACCAACTTCGACGCGACGTTGGAGAACGGTCCCTACAACTTCGGTTGGATCACGGACCGGCCGGACTGGGTGGAGCACTACTCCTACGAGAACGGCATGTTGGTGTGGCTGTGGGACACCTCGCAGACCAACAACAACACCAGCCAGCACCCGGGCGAGGGCCTGATCCTGCCGGTGGACGCGCATCCGACCTCGGAGAACTGGGCCGACGGCTCGACCATCCGTAACCGGATCCAGTCCAGGGACGCCACCTTCGGCCGCTCCGCGACCGAGAAGCTGACGCTCCATCTGGACGGCGAGCCCACCACGCTGCGCAGCCAGCGCGGGGAGCGGACCTTCGACGACCGTCGTGGCGAGTACTGGGACGAGAGCAACCCCGGCAACAGCGTGATCGTTCCGGACACCAACACCAAGATCACGGTGCTCTCGGAGCCGCGCAACGGTTCCCAGCCGATCACCGTCCGGGTGGGTCCCAGCGGTCGCCGCTGAGTCCCACACGGAACGTGGTCATCCGTTGGCCTTCCGTCGATATCTGACGGCTGCTGATGTGACCCACTAGAAAACCGCAGGTCAGAGTACGTATCGGCCGCCGCCCCTCGACGGGCGGCGGCCGATGGCGTAAGGATTGGCTGTAAGAATTGGCGGAAGGATCGGCGGAGGGATGCTGAGTCCATCCTCGAAGGAGAACGACCGGGAAAGGTGTCTGATGGCCGACGGAGGGTTTGTGCGGCTGCCCGATGGCAGCGTCGTCGTCGCGCTCACCGTGCCCAGGCCCGACGCGTCGGGCCGGCCGGTGCGCGTGCTGGTCCACGCGGTGAATCGCCCCAGGGCGCTGACCCGGCTGCGTAACCTCGGCCTGCGCGCCGTCTACCTGCGGGGCAACGCCGCCCCGCCGACCCCGGACGAGATCTCGGCCGTGCTGCACCATCCGGAGGGCGTGGTGTGGCGTTCCGCGCCCTGCGATGTCACGGAGCGCTGGCATCCGATGACGCATCTCTTCCGCCGGCCCAGCCGGCTGGCCTCCTGAGGCCGGGGGCGGCCCGGGGCTCAGGAGCGCACCGTCGGGGTGCCGGTCAGCTCCACGCCGGCCTCGGCGAGCTGGGCCAGCGCCTGGTCCACGGTGGGCTGGGCGACGCCGGCCGTCAGGCTCAGCAGCACCCGGGTGGTGAACCCCTCGCCGGCCGCGTCCAGCGCGGTGGCCCGGACGCAGTGGTCGGTGGCGATGCCGACGACGTCCACCTCGGTGATCTCCCGGGCGCGCAGCCAGTCGGCCAGCCCGGTGCCGGACTCATCGTGCCCCTCGAAGCCGCTGTAGGCGGCCTCGTAGGCGCCCTTGTCGAAACACGCCTCCACGGCGCCGGAGGCGACCGCGGGGGCGAAGTTGGGGTGGAAGCCCACGCCCTCGGTGCCGGCGACGCAGTGCCGCGGCCAGGTGTTCTCGTAGTCGGGCTGCTCGGCGAAGTGGTTGCCCGGGTCGATATGCCGGTCCCTGGTGGCCACCACATGGCGGTAGCCGGCCGTGGCGGCGCCGATCAGGTCGGTGATCGCGGCGGCCACATCGGCGCCGCCGGCGACGGCGAGGCTGCCGCCCTCACAGAAGTCGTTCTGTACGTCGACGACGATCAGTGCGCGGTGCATCGAGACCACCTGTCCATCCCCGTGCGGTTGCCCTTGTGATCCGGTCGGCCCGAGCCTACTGGGCGGCGTGCGGTCATGCCTTCGGCGTGCGGTAGTGCGTCGGCAGCACGGGGTCGCCCTTGGAGAGCTGGGTGGCCGAGAGCGGCAGCCGGGCGCGGGCGCGGACATGGCGTTCCCTGGCCGCGTCCAGCGGTTCGGCGCCCACCGGCTCCCCGTCGCGCATCAGCTCCACACCCAGCCGGCTGTCGGCCAGTTCGGCGGGGATCTCGCCGGTGCCGATCACCTCGGCCTCGGCGACGCCCTGGGCGTCCGTCGGCCGGGCGGCCCATTTGACGCCGGCCACCGACAGCTTGCCGCCCAGCGACTTCTTGGCCACCGGACGCATGGGGGCGTCGGGGCCCTCGCCGTCGGCCCTGGCGACCAGCTTGTAGACCATCGAGCAGGTGGGGTGCCCGCTGCCGGTGACCAGCTGGGTGCCGACACCGTAGGAGTCGACGGGGGCGGCGGCCAGCGAGGCGATGGCGTACTCGTCGAGATCGCTGGTGACCACGATCCGCGCGCCCGTCGCGCCGAGGCGGTCCAGCTGCCGCCTGACCTGGTGGGCGACCACCAGCAGATCGCCCGAGTCGATCCGCACCGCGCCCAGCGCCGGCCCGGCCACCTCGACGGCGGTCGCCACGGCCTCGGCCACGTCGTAGGTGTCCACCAGCAGGGTGGTGCCGGCGCCGAGCGAGTCGACCTGGGCGACGAAGGCGTCGCGCTCGCTGTCGTGCAGCAGGGTGAACGCGTGCGCGCTGGTGCCCACCGTGGGGATGCCGTAGCGGAAGCCGGCGGCCAGGTTCGAGGTGGCGGAGAAGCCGCCGACATAGGCGGCCCTGGCGGCGGCGACGGCGGCCAGCTCATGGGTGCGCCTGGCGCCCATCTCCATCAGCGGCCGGTCGGCGGCGGCCACCGCCATCCGGGAGGCGGCCGCGGCCACCGCCGAGTCGTGGTTGAGGATCGAAAGGATCACGGTCTCCAGCACCACGCACTCGGCGAAGCTGCCCTCCACCTGGAGGATCGGGGAGCCGGGGAAGTAGATCTCGCCCTCCGGGTAGCCGCGCACGGAGCCGGTGAACCGGAAGTCGGCCAGCCAGTCCACGGTGCGGCGGTCCACCACCTGCTGGCGGTCGAGGAATTCCAGCAGTTCGGGCTCGAAGCGGAAGTTGGTCACCGCGTCGAGCACCCGCCCGGTGCCGGCCACCACGCCGTAGCGGCGGCCCTCGGGCAGCCGGCGGGTGAAGACCTCGAACACCGAGCGCCGGTGCGCGGTGCCGGCGCGCAACGCCGCCTGCAGCATGGTCAGTTCGTACTGGTCGGTGAAGAGCGCGGTGGAGGGCACCGCCACCTGCGGGCTCTGGTGCCTACGGTCCATGACGTCCATGACGCCAGCGTACCCCAGGATCTCGTCAAACTGACGATATCTGTCCGGCGGGCCGCTGCGCAGGGCGTTTGGGTCCGGAGGCGGGGGTGGTGGCAGCATGGGGGCGTGACTGCCATGCCCGTGGAGATCGAACGCACCGAGGAGCGCGCGGCGCCCGACCAGGCGCCCACCCCCGACGTCCCATGGGTCACCGTGGTGCACAACGACCCGGTGAACACGATGACTTACGTGACCTATGTCTTCCAGACGTATTTCGGCTATGCGAAGGACAAGGCCAAGGAACTCATGCTCGATGTCCATCACAAGGGCCGCGCCGTGGTATCCCAGGGCACCCGCGAGGAAATGGAGCGGGACGTGCAGGCGATGCACGGATACGGCCTGTGGGCGACGCTCCAGCGGGACCGCTGATGGCCGGCTACTTCGAGCCGGTGGGCGGCGACGAACGCGGCGCGGCGATCGCTTTGGACGAAGTCGAATGGTCCATTCTGCGGAGCGTCTCGGTGCAGGTTCTGGAGTTGATCGGCCCGGGCCCCGAGGAGGAGGAAGGCGCCGACCCACTGGCCGCGCTTTTCGCCGAGGGGCCGAGTGAACCGCCCAGCGATCCCGCGCTGGCGCGGCTTTTCCCGGACGCCTATCAGACTCCGGACGGCCCGCCGGACGCCGAGGGGCAGCGGCTCTCCGCCGAGTTCCGCCGCTTCACCGAGGGCGATCTGCGCACCCAGAAGAGGGAACGCCTGCTGGAGGTCGTGCGCACCCTCGACACGGCCCGCTCCACCGCCCCCACCGGCGCCGACGGGCTGCTGCTGACGCTGCGCCGGGAGCAGTCGGAGCGCTGGGTCGGCGCGCTCAACGACATCAGGTTGGTCATCGGCGCGCGGCTGGAGATCGAGGACGACTCCACTGTCGAAAAGCTTTTCGAGCTGCCGGACGACGATCCCCGTAGACCCATGGTGTTGGCCTTTCTCTGGCTCGGCGGACTGCTGGAGTCGCTGGTGGAGACTCTTCTGCCGTAACTCGGATTCCCGGATAACCTGACGGTGTTTTCATTTCCTGCACCGTCAGGGGTCTGCCATGGCGAGCGAACACTCCTGGACCGATGAGATCGATCAGACGGTCAACAATCTTTTCGAACCGGTCAGTAACGCGTTGACCCGAGTGGTCTTCTACGAAGTGGGTATCCTCGGCGCCGATTTCCCGCTGATCGTCGCCTGGCTCGCGGTCGCCGGACTGGTCTTCACCGTGGCCTTCGGATGCGTGCAGGTGCGACATCTGCCCCTCGCGCTCCGCATCGTCAGGGGCCGTTACGAGCAGCCCGACGCGCCGGGCGAGGTGAGCCACTTCCAGGCGCTGACATCCGCCGTCTCCGGCACGGTCGGCCTGGGCAATATTGCGGGCGTGGCCATCGCGGTCTCGATCGGCGGGCCGGGGGCCACCGTCTGGATGATGCTCTGCGGATTCCTCGGGATGGCCAGCAAGTTCGTCGAGTGCACCCTGGGCGTCCGCTACCGCGACATCGACGAGCACGGGCGGGTGTCGGGCGGCCCCATGCAGTACCTGCGCAAGGGCCTGGCGGAGCGCGGGCTGCCCAGGCTCGGCGGTGCGCTGGCGCTGCTGGCCGCGGTGATGATCCTGTTCTTCGCCTTCTTCGGCGGGAACCTCTTCCAGGTCAACCAGAGCCTGGAGCAGCTGGTCGCGGTCACCGAGGACCACACCTCGTTCTTCGCCGATTCGGCCGGCGCCCTGCTCTTCGGCGTGGTGGTGGCGCTGCTCGCCGGGCTGGTGCTGGTCGGCGGCATCCGGGCGATCGGCCGGGTCACCAGCCGACTGGTCCCGGCGATGTCGATCCTCTATGTCACCGCCTGTCTGGTGGTGATCGGCTGCAACGTCACCCAGGTGCCGGACGCGGTGGCCACCATCTGCCGGGAGGCGGTCAGCCCGGCCGGCGTCACCGGCGGCCTGGTGGGCGCGCTGATCGTCGGCTTCCAACGGGCGGCGTTCTCCAACGAGGCCGGCGTCGGCTCGGCGCCGATCGCCCACTCCGCCGTCAAGACCAGACGCCCGGCCACCGAGGGCCTGGTCGCGCTGATCGAGCCCTTCCTCGACACCGTGGTGATCTGCACCATGACGGCGCTGACCATCGTGGTGGCCGGCGGGCCGCTCTACGAGGAGGCCAGGGAGCGGGCCGTCTCCGGCGCGGAGGTCGAGGGCAACGCGGTGGGCATCTCCATCACCTCGGACGCCTTCGAGACCGCCCTGCCCGGCTTCCCCGTGGTGCTGACCCTGGCCGTCTTCCTCTTCGCCTTCGCCACGATCATCACCTGGGGCTACTACGGGCTGAAGGCCTGGACCTATCTCTTCGGCGCCGGCCGGCTGGCCGACGGCAGCTACAAGGTGCTGTTCTGCCTGCTGGCCGTCGGCGGCGCGCTGCTCTCGCTCGGCACCCTGGTGGACCTCGCGGACGCCTTCCTCTTCCTGGCCGCCGTCTGCAACATCATCGGCCTCTATCTGCTGACCCCGGTGGTCCGCCGTGAACTGCGCCGGGTGCTGGTCTACGTACGACGCCGCGACGCGGGCGAGAGCGACGCGGCGATCGAGGCGGACGAGCGGGCCCAGGACGAGCGGGCCCAGGACGAGAACAAGGGCGGGGACGAGGGCAGGGACGAGGACGAGGCCGACCCGACGGACGGGATCACCCTGGCGAAGTGAGTCCCGGAACACCTCGGCTGCCGGCGCCCGCCTCCCGGTCGGCCCCGAGGGCGTCCTATGGTTGGCCGCATGCTGACCATCACGGCGGAACTGCGCGACCAGATCGTGGCCCACGCCCGGGCCGACCACCCGGACGAGGCCTGCGGGGTCGTCGCCGGACCGGCCGGCACCTCCCGCCCGGAGCGCTTCATCCCGATGCTCAACGCCGCCCGCTCGCCCACCTTCTACGAGTTCGACTCGGGCGATCTGCTCAGGCTCTACCGGGAGTTGGACGACCGGGACGAGGAGCCGGTGGTCATCTACCACTCGCACACCGCCACCGAGGCCTACCCCTCGCGCACCGATATCGCCTACGCCAACGAGCCGGGTGCGCACTATGTGCTGGTCTCCACGGCCGAGTGCGGCAACGACGAGGGGCCGGTCTCCTTCCGCTCGTTCCGCATCGTGGACGAGGTGGTCACCGAGGAGGAAGTGCGGGTCGTGGCGAGTTATCCCCCGGGATCGGACGAGGATCACGCCGGCTCGACCACTGGCTGAACGTCCTCGTTCGCATGCTGAACGCTCTCGATCGCCCAATCGGGAATCGATACGATGACGCCATGGTTCTCCCGGACGTGAGCGGCAGCCGATCACCCGCGCCGCGCGAGGCATGTCCGTACTTCGAGCCGTGTCGTCTCGGTCCGTGTCGCGTGGTGGGCTGACCGGCTGGTCGATCGCACACCGCCGAAGCCGTCCAGCGACGTCCGCCGGACAGACCCCAAGCCCGTCTCTCGTTCTGGAGTCCCCATGGCCATCGAGGTCCGCATCCCGACCATTCTCCGCACCTACACCGACGGCCAGAAGGCCGTCTCCGGCAGCGGGAAGACCATCGACGAGCTCTTCGCCGACCTGGACGCCAACCACCCCGGCATCAGGGAGCGCCTGGTCGACGGGGCCGAGCTGCGCCGCTTCGTCAACGTCTATCTCAACGACGAGGACGTGCGGTTCCTGGACGGCATCTCCACGCCGCTGAGCGACGGCGACAGCGTCACCATCCTCCCGGCGGTCGCCGGGGGCATGCGCTGATGCGGTTCGACCATGCGCTGGCCTCGGTCGGGAACACGCCGCTGGTGCGGCTGCCCCGGCTGTCCCCCGACGAGTCGGTGCGGATCTGGGCCAAGCTGGAGGACCGCAACCCGACCGGCTCCGTCAAGGACCGGCCGGCGCTGTACATGATCGAGCAGGCGGAGAAGGACGGCCGGCTCGTCCCCGGCAACACGATCCTGGAGCCGACCTCGGGCAACACCGGGATCTCGCTGGCCATGGCGGCCCGGCTCAAGGGCTACCGGATCGTCTGTGTGATGCCCGAGAACACCTCGGTCGAGCGACGTCAGCTGCTGTCGATGTGGGGCGCCGAGATCGTCTCGTCGCCGGCCGCCGGCGGTTCCAACACGGCCGTCCGGGTGGCCAAGGAGATGGCCGCCGAGCACCCCGACTGGGTCATGCTCTACCAGTACGGAAACCCGGACAACGCGGGCGCGCACTACGCCACCACCGGCCCCGAGATCCTGGCCGACCTGCCGTCGATCACCCATTTCGTGGCCGGCCTCGGTACCACGGGCACCCTGATGGGCGTCGGCCGCTATCTGCGGGAGCAGCGCCCCGGCGTGGAGATCGTCGCCGCCGAGCCGCGCTACGACGATCTGGTCTACGGACTGCGCAACCTGGACGAGGGCTTCGTCCCCGAGCTGTACGACGACTCCGTGCTGACCACGCGCTTCTCCGTCGGCTCCGAGGACGCGGTGCGCCGGGTGCGGGAGCTGCTGCACCAGGAGGGCATCTTCGCCGGCGTCTCCACCGGGGCCGTGCTGCACGCGGCGCTCGGCGTCGGGCGGAAGGCGGCGCGCGCGGGCGAGACCGCCGATATCGCGTTCGTGGTCGCCGACGGCGGCTGGAAGTACCTCTCCACCGGGATCTACAACGCGGCCAGCACCGAGGAGGCGGTGGCCGGGCTGCACGGACAGCTCTGGGCCTGATCCGGCGACGCCGCCGACATCCGCGTTGACGCTCCGGAGTGGGGTGGACACGTAAGGTCATTTGTGTGACCGTACGCAGCTACCCCACTTCCGTTCCCCCGGCGGGTGAGCAGAGTGTCTGGCGCATCCTCACCGCGCGGGGCTCGCTCGCCAGGCGGCTGGACTGGCCGCTGTTGCTGTCCGCCCTGGTCCTCACCACGCTGGGCATCCTGCTGGTCTACTCGGCCACCAGGAACCGCACCGATCTGAACAACGGCGAGCCCGAGTTCTTCCTGATGCGCCAGCTGCTCAACGTGAGCATCGGCCTGGGCCTTGCCGCGCTGATCGTCTGGTACGGCTATGTCCGGCTGCGGGCCGCCGTGCCGCTGCTCTATCTGCTGTGCGTGGTCCTCTCCCTGCTGGTGCTGACCCCGCTGGGCTCCACGGTCAACGGTTCCCGCAGCTGGCTCCAGCTGGGCGCCGGCTTCGCGTTCCAGCCGTCCGAGCTGGCCAAGATCGTGGTGATCCTCGCCATGGCGCTGCTGCTGGCGGCGCCGGGGACGAACGAACGCCGGCACGGTCCCGACCACCGCACCGTGCTCCAGGCGCTGTTGGTGGCCGCCGTCCCCGCGGCGCTGGTGATGCTCACCCCCGACGTGGGCCAGACCATGGTGCTCGCCGTGATCGCGCTCGGCGTGCTGGCGGCCTCGGGCACCGGCCGGTCCTGGATCGTCGGCCTGGTGACGCTCGCCGTGGTCGGCGCGCTGGCGGTCTGGCAGCTGGGCCTGCTGGACGAGTACCAGATCAACCGGTTCGCCGCCTTCGCCAACCCGGCCCTCGACCCCTCGGGTGTGGGATACAACACCAACCAGGCCCGGATCGCGATCGGCTCCGGCGGGCTCACCGGACAGGGCCTCTTCCACGGCAGTCAGACGCTCGGTCAGTTCGTGCCGGAGCAGCACACCGACTTCATCTTCACCGTCGCCGGCGAGGAACTGGGCTTTCTGGGCGCCGGGTTGATCATCGTGCTGTTGGGGATGGTGCTCTGGCGCGGCTGTCGCATCGCCAGGGACGCGCCCGACCCCTACGGCACCATCGTCGCCGTCGGGGTGGTGGCGTGGGTCGCCTTCCAGACGTTCCAGAACATGGGGATGGCGCTGGGGATCATGCCGGTGACCGGACTGCCGCTTCCGTTCCTGTCCTATGGCGGCTCATCCATGTTTGCCATTTGGATCGGAGTTGGGCTGCTGCTAGCCATTCGTATTCGAACTCTCACCAGAATGTGATCGAAAGCCCCGAGCTGGCCTTTTGTGGCCGCCCACCGGGCTGGTGATTCCGCCCACACCCGGGCCCGGGCCAGGCACCGCCGGCCGGATCGCGACTTAGAGTCGTTCGAACCCCACAGTGGAGGTTCCCCCCTATATGAAGCTCACCGTCGTCGGCTGTTCGGGCTCGTTTCCGTCCGCGGAATCGGCCTGTTCCAGCTATCTCATCGAGGCCGAGGGCTACCGGCTCCTCCTTGACCTGGGCAATGGCGCCCTCGGCGAGCTACAGAAGTACTGCGGGCTCTATGACGTCGACGCCATCGTGCTCAGCCACCTCCATCCCGACCACTGCATCGACATGTGCGGCTACTTCGTCGCCCGCTACTACCGGCACGAGGGCGGCCGACCCGAGCCGGTGCCCGTCTACGGACCGAGCGGCACGGAGCAGCGGCTGGTCACCGCCTACGACGACACCCCAGACGAGTCCTCCATGCGGGAGGTCTTCGACTTCCACACCCTCAAGGCCGACACCACGCTGGCCCTGGGGCCGCTGACCCTGCGCTCCGCGCGGGTGGCCCACCCGGTGGAGACCTACGGGTTCCGGATCGAACACGACGGCCGGTCGCTGTGCTACTCGGGCGACACCGGCAGCTGCGGCGCGCTCACCGAACTCGCCGCCGACACCGACCTGTTCCTCTGCGAGGCGTCCTTCATCCACGGCAAGGAGGACGCCCCCGGGGTGCACCTCAACGGACTGCAGGCCGGCGAGTGCGCCCAACGGGCCGGCGCCCAGCGGCTGGTGCTCACCCATATCCCACCGTGGACCGACGCCCAGGTGAACCTGCGGGACGCCAAGTCCGCCTTCGAAGGACCGGTGGAACTCGCCCGCCCCGGCGCGGTCTACGAACTCTGACACCGCCGCCCCGGACCACCGTCCTGTCACCGGGGAACGGCGCAGGCAGCGGGGCACTAGGCTCGTCGTCATGTCTCGCATCGATGGCCGGACGGCCGATCAGCTCCGCCCCGTGGGAATCGAACGCGGCTGGAGCAAGCACGCCGAGGGCTCCGTACTGGTCTCCTTCGGCGACACCCGGGTGCTGTGCACCGCCAGCGTCACCGAGGGAGTGCCCCGCTGGCGTCGGGGCAGCGGGGAGGGCTGGGTCACCGCCGAGTACGCGATGCTGCCGCGCGCCACCAACACCAGGGGCGACCGGGAGTCGGTGCGCGGCAAGATCGGCGGCCGCACCCACGAGATCTCCCGGCTGATCGGCCGTTCGCTGCGCGCCGTCGTCGACTTCAAGGCGCTGGGCGAGAACACCGTGGTGCTGGACTGCGATGTGCTGCAGGCCGACGGCGGCACCAGAACCGCCGCGATCACCGGCAGCTATGTGGCCTTGGCCGACGCGGTCGCCTGGGCGCGCCGCAAGAAGCTGGTGAAGGGCAGGAACGAGCCGCTGACCGGCGAGGTCTCCGCCGTCAGCGTCGGCATCGTCGACGGGGTGCCGCTGCTCGACCTCGCCTACGAGGAGGACGTCCGCGCCGAGACCGATATGAACGTGGTCCGCACCGGCGACGGCGGCTTCGTCGAGGTGCAGGGCACGGCCGAGGGCGCCCCGTTCCGGCGGGACGAGTTGGACGCCCTGCTGGATCTCGCCGTCGTCGGCTGTGACCAACTGGCCGAGGCCCAGCGCGCGGCGCTCGCCGAGGGGTAGCGAGGGGTAGAAGGTGAGGGCCGGCGGAGGGGCCGCCGGCGGGAGGGGAGAGGGACGATGAAGACCATACGGATGGGCGTCGCCGGCACGCTGCTGGCCGGCGCCGCCGGGCTCGGCACCCTGGGCTGCGATGTCCAACGCGCCCTGGACTGCGCACAGTTGGCCCTGGAAGTGACCAGCAGCGTGGACGCCCTGTCGCGGGCGGTCGACTCGGGCGACCCGGTCGGCTTCTCCGACGCGGCGGACGCCGCGCAGAACGATCTGGACGAGCTGCGGGACGGCTTCTCCGACACCGATGTCAGCGCGGCGGCCGATTCGGTCGCCGAGGCGATCGACAACATCGCCCAACAGCCGGCCGGCAGCGCGCCGGACCTGTCACCGCTCAACGACGCGGTGGGCGAGCTGACTTCGGCCTGCGCCGCGGGCGACTGACGCCGGGCGAGGCGCCGCCGGCGGCCCGGCTCCCGGGCCCCGGTGGCGATGGTCGATAATCGCCGCCATGCAGCGTCTCGTTCTCGCCACCCGCAATGCCCACAAGATCACCGAATTGCGCGCCATCCTGGCCCAGGCCGGGCTCGCGCTGGAACTGCTCGGCGCCGACGCCTTCCCCGAGGTGCCCGACGTCAAGGAGACCGGCGTCACCTTCGCCGAGAACGCGCTGCTCAAGGCGCATGCGCTGGCCCAGGCCAGCGGACTGCCGGCCGTCGCCGACGACTCGGGGCTCTGCGTGGACGTGTTGGGCGGCGCGCCCGGCATCTTCTCCGCCCGCTGGGCCGGCCGACACGGCGACGACCAGGCCAACCTCGATCTGCTGCTGGCCCAGCTCGCCGACGTCCCCGAGGAACACCGCGCCGCCAACTTCGCCTGCGCGGCGGCGCTGGCCCTGCCCGACGGCACCGAACGCGTCACCGAGGGCCGGCTGCACGGCACCCTGCGGTACGCCCCCAGCGGTGCCGGCGGCTTCGGCTACGACCCGATCCTGCAGCCGGTCGACGAGACCCGCACGGTCGCCGAGCTGACCGCCGAGGAGAAGAACGCCATCAGCCACCGGGGGCTCGCGTTCCGCGCGCTGGCCCCCCTCGTCGGCGAACTCCTGTAGGGACGAACTCCTGTGGGACGGGCCGCTGTTGGGGCGTCAGCCGACGCCGGCGCGGGGTTCGACGCCCGTCAGATCGGCCGAGACCACCACATTGGCCGAATAGCCGCCGCGCTCCCGGTCGTAGACGCCGCCGCAGGTGATCAGCCGCAGCTCAGCCGTTCCGGGGGCGCTCGGACCGTAGACCGTCTCCGGGTCGAAGTCCGCGCGCTCCACCAGCGCGACGTCCCGCACGGTGAAGACGGCCACCGAGCCGTCCGCCCGTTCCACCAGGACCGGGTCGCCGGCCTCGACCTCGGGCAGCGCGTGGAACACCGCCGGCGCGCTCTCGGTGTCCACATGGCCGACCAGCACGGCGGCCCCGACGGCGCCCGGCGTCGCGCCGCCCGCCCACCAGCCGACCGCATCGGCCGCGTCGAACGGCGGCGGCTCGACCCCGCCGTCCTCGTCCAGGCCACGGGGCAGCACCTCGGCCGCGACGCCGACGGAGTCGATCCGGACGGTGCGCGGCGGCGCGTCACCGGGGAGCGGCGCCACCGCGCCCGACGGCCCCTCGGCGCTCCGCACCTCCTCCTGCCGGTCGTGGAACGCCAGCCAGGGCAGTCCGGGGCCACCGGTCAACTCCCGTCCCCAGAACCAGAACACGCTCAGCACCAGGGTCCACACCAGCAGCGGGGTCAGCACCCCGGGCGGCCGGGCGCCGTGCCAGGGGCGGCTCACCGGGAGGCTCGGACGCGCGACCGCAGCCGCCGCACGGCGAGCACCGTTACCGCGCCACCGCCGGCCAGCACCGCGAGACCCGAGGGCCTGAACCCCTCGGCGGTCAGCGGCTCGGCGCCGGCCGCGCCACCGCCACCGGCGCGCACCGGCCCGGTCGGCCCGTCCGGCCGATGCCCGCCACCGCGCTCGCAGCGGTCCCCGCCGCCACCCGCGCCACCCCGCTCGTGCTCCGGTTTCTCGGGCTTCTCGGGCCTCTCGTGACCTGGTCTGTCATGCCCCGGCTTCTCATGTCCCGGCTTCTCGGGCTTCTCGTGGCCCGGCCGCTCCGGGGGTTCGGGCCGGTGCGACTCCCGACCGCCCCGGTGGCACGGATCGCCATGGCCCGGACCCTCGCCATGGTCGCCGAAGGTGCCCGGCTCGCCGAAGGTGCCCGGTTCGTCGCCGCCGCCGACGCTGTCCGCCCAGGTGGTCGGCTCACCGCCGCCGACCGAGACCAGTCCCGTCAGCGCCCCGTCCGGATGGCCACAGGTCACCTGCACGGGATGGTCCCCCGGCGGGGTGGTGGAGCTGATCAGCGCCTCGCCGTAGAGCCCGCCGCCGGTGCCCGTGGGAGAGAGCCGCACCTCGGCGGCGAACGCGGCGGAGACGGCGGTGCCCGAGTCGCCGGCGCAGTCCGGCACCCAGAGAGCTACCTCATCGCCGGGGAGCGGCGCCACCGGGGTGACGAGGACCGTACCGCCCTCCGCCGGCCGGCCGTCGGCGGCGCCCGCCGGCGTGACGCCGACGGTGGCCGCCACGGCCGCCGCCGCGCAGAGGGTGAGCGGAAGAGAGCGGGTGATGCCCATGTCGAACCTCCGGGGTGGCTACCCGTCGAAGGTCTCCCGGGGCGTCGCCCACCGCATCCGCTGCCGGCCCGCCTTGGGCCGCTCGGGGGAGAGTTCGCGCCTGTCGGCGGCTCAGATGCGGTCCACCAGATCGGCGATCGAATCCACCACCACCGAGGGCCGGAACGGGAACCGGTCGATCTCGCCCGGCTCCGTCAGCCCCGTCAACACCAGGAACGTCTCCATCCCGGCCTCAAGACCGGCCAGCACATCGGTGTCCATCCGGTCGCCGACCATCGCGCTGGTCTCCGAATGGGCGCCGATCATGTTGAGCCCGGTGCGCATCATCAGCGGGTTGGGCTTGCCCACGAAGTACGGATCGCGGCCCGTCGCCTTGGTGATCAGCGCGGCGACGGAGCCGGTGGCCGGCAGCGCGCCCTCGGCGGACGGTCCGGTGTGGTCCGGGTTGGTCGCGATGAACCTGGCGCCGCCGTTGATCAGCCGGATCGCCTTGGTCAGCGCCTCGAAGCTGTAGGTCCTCGTCTCGCCGAGCACCACATAGTCCGGGGACACATCGCTCAGCACATAGCCCACGTCGTGCAGCGCGGTGGTCAGCCCCGCCTCGCCGATCACAAAGGCGGAGCCGCCGGGGCGCTGGTCGTCCAGGAACTGGGCGGTGGCCAGGGCCGACGTCCAGATGGCGTCCACCGGGACCTCAAGGCCCATCCGGGCCAGCCGCGCCTGGAGGTCACGCCTGGTGTAGATGGAGTTGTTGGTCAGCACCAGGAACGGCATGCCGGAATCCCGCAGCCGCCGGATGAACTCCTCGGCGCCCGGGATCGGCACCCCCTCGTGGATGAGCACCCCATCCATGTCGGTCAGCCAGGACTTGATCGGCTTTCGCATCGACACGCCGCACGACTCCTTAGAGGTCCAGATCCTTGATCAGCTTGGCCACATGGCCCGTGGCCCGCACGTTGTACAGCGCCCTGGCGACCCGGCCCTCCTCGTCCACGATCACCGTGGAGCGGATCACGCCGGTGACCGTCCTGCCGTACAGCTTCTTCTCGCCGAAGGCGCCGTACGCCTCCAGCGTGGCCTTCTCCGGGTCGCTGACGAGGGTGACCCGAAGATCCTCCTTGCCACGGAACTTGGCCAGCTTCTCCGGCTTGTCGGGGGAGACCCCGATCACGTCGTAGCCGGCGTCGGCCAACAGGTCGAGATTGTCCGTGAAGTCGCACGCCTGCTTGGTGCAGCCGGGGGTGAGCGCGGCCGGGTAGAAGTACACGATGACCTTGCGGCCGGCGTGGTCCGCCAGCGAGACCGGCTTTCCGTCGGCGTCGGGAAGGGTGAACGCGGGGGCGACGTCCCCGGGTTGCAGACGCTCACTCATGGCGCGGCTCCTCAGTGTTTCGGCACCGGTCGGGTCGAGGTGTTCCCACGGGGCGCCGATGTGTTCCGGCGGGTTTCGCCGGCTTCCAACGGCTTCCAGAAGGATTGTGCGCCACCCAGCCTAATCGGGGGATCCGACAGGCATCGCCCCGGTGGAGCTGACACACTGTGCCGTAACCCAAGGGCCGTTGACACCCGTGTGGACGATGGAGGCAGCAAGGTGCCGGAAGCAGCCAGGACAGCAGCGGAGATCGAGGAGCGGATCGCCCGCCGGCGCGAGAGCCTCGCCGTGACCCTCGACGAGATCGCGGTCCGGGTGCACCCCAGTACGATCGTCGGCGACGCCAAGGCGCGCGCCGCCGGTGCCGTCGACCGCACCGTCGGCAAGGCCGCCTTCGCGGTCTCCCGGGGCGCCGAGAACGTCCGCGCGCAGCTGGTCTCGGCGGAGGGCGGGCCCCGTCTGGACCGGGTGATCCCGGTCGCCGCGCTGGCCGTCGCCGTCACCGGGCTGCTGGTCCTCTCCTCCCGTCGTCGACGCCGGTAGTCGGCCGGCGTCGACCCTGAGATACGGTCGCCTTGTGAGTTCGCATCCCACCCACGACAAACTGCCCATCCGCATGCTGCACGACCGGGTGTTGGTCAAGGTCGAGAGCGCCGAGGGTGAGCGCCGGTCCACCGGCGGCATCGTCATCCCAGCGACCGCCCAGGTCGGCCGGCGGCTCAGCTGGGCCGAGGTGGTCGCCGTCGGGCAGAACGTCCGCACCGTCGAGCCCGGGGACCGGGTGCTCTACGACCCCGAGGACCGCGCCGAGGTCGAGGTGCGCGGCGTGATGTACGTGCTGATGCGCGAGCGCGATGTGCACGCGGTGGCCGCCGAACGGCTCCAGGGCTCAGACGACTCCACCGGGCTCTACCTCTAGACCTCCGGCTTCTGGGCAAGGTCCTCGTCGGACCCGGGCCCTGGTGTCGGCTCGGTGGCGGGTTCGGTCGTCGGCCCGGCCGTCGGCTCCTCCTCGGCTCCCGTTCCCTCGGCCGCCGCCTCGACGGCGAGCGGTGGCGGGTTGTCGTCCCCGCCGGGCGGGGCGCTCTCGCTTCCGGACGGCTGGCCCGTCGAGGGCGTCGGACGGTCGCTCGCCCCCTCGTCCGGGGTGTTCGGCGACGAGGGCGACGAGGACGGGGTGCCGCCCTCGCCGGTGCCCGGTCCGGTCGACGCGTCCGGGCTGTCGGTGCTGTCGGTGCTGTCGGTGTCTTCGGTGTCGTCCGCGTCGTCGGCGTCGTCCGAATCCTGGTCCTCGTCGCTGTGTTCGCGGCGTTCCGGCTCCCGCAGCTCGAAGGCGGTGGCCGGCTCGCCCTCCAGCGCCGCCCTGGTGTACTGGCCCCAGATGCGGGCCGGGAAGCCGCCGCCGCTGATCCGTTCAAGCCCGGCCGCGCCGTACAGCTCGCGTTGGGCGCCGGTCTCCGGGTCCTGGCCGAAGACGGCGACCACGGTGGCCAGTTCGGGGGTGAAGCCGGCGAACCAGGCGGCCCTGTCGTTCTCCGCCGTGCCGGTCTTGCCGGCGGCCGGCCGGCCGGCGCTGGCCGCCGCCGTTCCGGTGCCGCCGCGCACCACGGCCTCCAGCATCGCGGTCGTACCGTCGGCCGCCTCCCGGGAGATCACCTGGCGGGTCTCGGACCCGGGCAGCTCCAGCGGTTCGCCGTCCCTGGTGATCTCGGAGACCAGCACCACCGGGCGGTGCTCGCCGTGCCGGGCGAGCGTGGCGTAGGCGCCGGCCAGGTCCAGGGTGCTGGGTGTCGCGGTGCCGAGCGAGATGGAGGCGTCGGCCTCCGTCAGCCCCGGGGTGGACTCGGGCAGGCCGAGGGCGACGGCGGTCTCCGCGACCAGCTCGGCGCCGACGTCGACGCCCATCTGCGCGAAGACCGCGTTGATGGACTTGTCCATCCCCTCGCTGACCTTGACGGTGCCGTAGGAACGGTTCTGCTCGTTCTCCGGGGACCAGCCGGTGCCCCGGCCGTCGCGGCCGACCACCTCGCGGCCGCTCTTCCCGTCGTACTCGGTGGACGGGCCGATCAGCTCGCCCTTGTGGGTGCGGGAGTCGTTCTCCAGCGCGGCGGCGTAGACGAACGGCTTGAAGGTGGACGCGGCCTGGTAGTCCCTGCGGGTCGCGTTGTTCACATACTGGTCGACATAGTCCCGGCCGCCGTACATGGCGACCACATGCCCCGTCCCGGTGTCGACGGAGGTCGCGCCGGCGCGCACCCAGGCGTCCCGTTCGCGGTCCTCGCTCAGCGCGCTCTCCAGCTGTTCGTCGACCGCCTGGGTGAGGGCGCGCTGTCGTTCGGGCTGGATGGTGGTGGTGATCCGGTAGCCGCCGCCGCCCAGTTGGTCCTCGTCGACGATGTCGTTCTCGGCGAGGTAGGCGCGCACCGCCTCCACCAGATAGCCGCGTTCGCCGTCGAGCCCGGCGGAGACGTTCGCCTCGTTGGGCTCGGGGAAGTCGAGGCCGGCGCGGTCCCGTTCGTCGAGCCAGCCCTCGGAGACCATCCCGTCCAGCACGTACTCCCAACGGGCCACCGCCCGGTCGTGGTTCTGCGGGTTGCTGCGGACGTCGTAGGCGTTGGGGGAGTTGAGCAGCGCGGCCAGATAGGCGCCCTCGGCCTCGGTCAGCTCCTTGGCGGGCTTTCCGTAGTAGGCGTGTGCGGCAGCCTGGATGCCATAGGCGTTGCGGCCGAAGTAGCTGGTGTTGAGGTAGCCCTCCAGGATTTCGTCCTTGCTCACCTCGCGATCGAGCTTGACCGCGATAAAAAGCTCCTTGACCTTTCGGGTTACGGTCTGTCGCTGATCGAGGTAGTAGTTCTTCACATACTGCTGGGTGATGGTCGATCCGGACTGCCGACCGCCGCCGCGCAGCATGTTCCAGCCGGCCCGCACCATCGCGGAGACGTCCACCGGGGGATCGTGGTAGAAGTCGCGGTCCTCGGCGGCCAGCACGGCGTTTCTGACGTGCTCGGGCACCTCGGCGAGCGGCACGTTCTCCCGGTCGATCTCGCCGACCCTGGCCAACTGGCTGCCGTCCGCGTAGAGATAGACATTGCTCTGGGCCGCCGCCGCCGACTTGGGTTCGGGGATCTCCACCAGCAGATAGCCGGTGATCAGCGCGCCGATCAGGACCACCGTGCCGACGCCGGCCGTCACCAGCGCCAGGCGCCAGCCGGGCAGCAGCCGGCGCAGCCCGGTGCGTGGGCGCGCCGGTGGGACGCCGGCCGGGCGAGGCGCCCAGCCGGGCCACCGACCGGGGCGGGGCGGGTCGGCGGCGGAGTCGTCGCTGCTGGTGGGCGGGCTGTCGTCGCTCATGGGGCCCTCGTCACGACCTGGTGCGGTACGTTGATCTGCCTTGCTGCCATGCTGAGGCACTGTGGGGGGTAACCACTCTCGCACCGTGCGTAACGATGTGCCGGGGTCGGCCATACCGCCGGCGCGTCCGCTGTCCCCCGGACGGGGGCGCCGACTCACCCGTTAGCCCCGCGTACGTGCCCTCCCGCGCGGGTCGTTCGCGGGCGCCGCGCGGTCCTCGGGGCAGCTCAGAGCGCCTGGGCGTCCGCCTCGGTCACCAGCAGGTCGGACAGTTCGACGGCGTCGGCCATGGCCCGGAAGCCGTGGTCGTTGGGGTGCAGCCCGTCGCCCGAGTCGTAGTCGGACAGCAGCAGCTGAGGGGCGGTCGGATCGCTGAGCGCCGCGTCCAGATCGATGACCGCGTCGAAGATCCCGCCGGCCCTGATCTCCTGGTTGACCTGTTGACGCACCGCCTCCGCCTCCGGCGTCCAGCCACGGTGCCCGCCGAACGGGGCCAGCGTGCTGCCCAGCACCCGCAGCCCCTGGGCCCTGGCCTCCTCGGCCGCCTGGCGCAGGCCCCGCACCAGCACCGCCGGATCGGTGACCCGGGGTTCGAGCAGGATGTCGTTGATGCCCAGCTGCAGGACCAGGGTGCTGGCGCCGGGCTGCGGAAGGGCGTCGAGACCGAGCCGCCGCAGTCCGCTGATGCCGTTGTAGAGCCGGTCGGGGGCGCCGTCCCTGAGCAGTCGGTTGCCGCTGATGCCCTGGTTGAGCACCGCGAGTTCCGGCATGTCGGGCTCCGCGCGGAGCCGGCTCGCGAGGAAGTCCGTCCAGCGGCGGTTGGCGCCCGGCGTCGAGGTGATGCCGTCGGTGAGGGAGTCGCCCATCACCACCACGGCGCCGTCGGCGCGGGAGGTGAACACCTGCACGCCGGTGAGATAGCGCCAGACGTCGGCCGACCGGGTGAAGTCGGTCCCGGAGAGCTGGCCGCTGCGGTCGCCGGCGGCGAGATAGCCAGGCTGCTGCGCCATCCGGTGGTAGGTGACCGGGCCCGACGCCTCGGGCGTGTAGAGCGAGACCAGCAGATCGGCCGCGTCGGGCGTCTCCAGCGGCGTCGCGTCGCTGATCGCGGATCCGCCGGGCGGTATGGTCACCCGGGTGCTGTCGCCGAACGTCACCCGGTGCATGGTGCCCTGGTGGGCCGCGGGACCGCCGAGCGCCGACGACAGCGCGACGGTGACGCCGGTGAACGTGACGGGCGCGGTGCCGTAGCGGTTCGACAGCTCGATCCGCACCCCGCTGCCGCCCACCGAGGTGCGCACCACGTTTCTGATCGTCTGGTCGGCCAGGCCGTCCCTGGTGCCCGGCTCGGCGCCGGTCGGCGGGGCGGACCAGGTGCCGACCCAGCCGCCCTGCGTCGCCGGCACCACGTTCGGCGCCGGCGTGGGCGCGGGCGCGGCGATCTCGACCCGTTCTCCCCGCCCCGTACCGATGGCCAGCGCCACCCCCAGCAGGACCACAAGTGCACCCGCGAGTAGGCCGAAAAGCCCTCGCCTGCTGACCTCTCCCACCCGTCGATGATCCCATGCGTCACCCGGGCGGGCGCACCGTCCCGGGGTGGGCCGGGCCACACCGGGCCCACAGCGGGCGCGCCACCCGCCACAATGCGGGGGGAACGACGCGCCGGGTGCTCACCGTCGCGCACGGCGGACGCGGAGGGAGCGGATGACGATTCGGACGCAGGAATCCACGGCGGACGAAGGGGCCGAGGGGGCGGGAGCCGGCAGGAACCCGGGGCCGCTCGGCACGCTCACCCCGGCCGACGAGCTGAAGCGGCGCGGTCTGCGCCGGATGAAGGGCGTGGCCACCGGGCTGCTGGTGCTGGTCGCCGTGGTCTACGCGCTGGCCACCTGGGCGGAGCACAGCGGCGCCGGCCCCTGGGCCGGCTATGTGGCGGCGGCGGCCGAGGCCGGCATGGTGGGTGCGCTGGCCGACTGGTTCGCGGTGACGGCGCTCTTCCGCCACCCGCTGGGCCTGCCCATCCCGCACACCGCGATCATCCCCACCAAGAAGGACCAACTCGGCGAGTCGTTGGGGGAGTTCGTCGGGGAGAACTTTCTCTCCGAACAGGTGGTCAGGGACAAGCTGCGCTCCGTCGAGCTGGGGCAGCGGCTCGGCGACTGGCTGGCGGAGCCGGACAACGCCGACCGGGTCACCGCCGAGTTGGCGACGGCGGTGCGCGGCGGCCTCACGGTGCTGCGCGACGCGGACGTTCAGGAGGTGCTGGCCGAGTCGATCACCCGGCGGGCCGGGGAGACGGAGATCGCGCCGGCGCTGGGCCGGCTGCTGGAGAAGACCATCGCCGACGAGGGGCATCGCCGGCTGGTCGACCTGGTGTTGGACGCCTCGCACAGCTGGCTCACCCGGCACCGGGACGCGGTGCTGGACGCGGTGGCCGGCGGCTCGCCCGGCTGGACGCCGCGCTTCGTGGACCGTCGGGTGGGCGAGCGGGTCTACCGGGAGCTGCTGCGGTTCGTCTCGGAGGCGCGGCAGCAGCCCGACCACGCCGCGCGGTCGACGGTCGACCGGTTCCTGGCCGATTTCGCACAGCAGTTGCAGCACGATCCGGAGACCAGGGAGCGGGTGGAGCGCCTGAAGCGGGACTTCCTGGCCAGGCCGGAGGTGCGGGAGCTGATCGCCTCCACCTGGGGCACGCTGCGCTCCATGGTGCTCACCGCCGCCGAGGACGAGCGCAGCGAGCTGCGGCTGCGCGCCCGCGCGGCGGTGCTCGGCGTCGGCGCGCGGCTGGCGTCGGACGAGCGGCTGCGCGCCAAGCTGGACGGGTGGGTCGCCGACGCCACCATCCATGTGGTCTCCGGCTACCGTTCGCAGATCACCTCGCTGATCACGGACACCGTCGCGGCCTGGGACGCGCCCACCACATCCCGCAAGATCGAGCTGCATATCGGCCGTGACCTGCAGTTCATCCGGCTCAACGGCACCGTGATCGGCGCGCTCGCCGGGCTGGTGATCCACACCGTCACCCGGGTTCTGGGCGGCTGAGGGGCACCGAACGGGACGTTCCCCGTCAACTCGGGGCAGGGGGCCGCGGCCGGCGCGGCCGGTAGAATCACCCGGGTGCGCGGCCGTGATGGAACTGGCAGTCATGCTGGGTTTAGGTCCCAGTGCGCTCTGAGCGCGTGAGGGTTCGAATCCCTCCGGCCGCACGACACGGCGGGGCCCCCGCCGCCCCTGACGGAGGGGTGGCGGGGGCCCCGAACGCGGTGCTCAGCTGAGGAGTTCGGCCTCAAGGGTGATGGGGGCGCCGGCCAGCGCCTTGCTCACCGGGCAGTTCTCCTTGGCGCCGGCGGCGGCCTCCTGGAAGCCCTCCGCCGTCAGCCCGGGGACGCGGGCCTTGACCTTCAGCACGATGCCGGTGATGCCCTGCCCCGGCTGGAAGGTGACGTCGGCCTCGGTGTGCACCGACTCCGGCGGGGTGCCGGCGCCGGCCAGGCCGTGCGAGAGCGCCATCGAGAAGCACGCCGAGTGCGCGGCGGCGATCAGCTCCTCGGGGCTGGTGCGCCCCTCGGGAGCCTCCGCGCGGGACGGCCAGGTGAGCTCGAAGGTGCCGAGCCCGGACGAGTCCAGGTTCACCTTGCCGGCCCCCTCCATCAGGGAGCCTTCCCAGTTGGTCGTCGCGGTGCGTGTGGTTGCCATGGGCGATCCTCCGGAGGAAAACCAGATTGTGGGTCCCCCACACGCTATCGCTGTCGGGTCGCCGAACGGGAAACCCCGGCGGTCAAGCAGACTGCTCCTGAAGGGGGTTTCCCCGTTATGTCGAAGTCGAGGTGGTTGGAATGTCCGTGGTGAAGATCAATGTGTTGACCGTGCCGGCGGAGCAGCGGGAGGAGTTGGAGCGCAGGTTCGCAGGCCGGGCCGGCGCGGTGGAGCGGCAGGACGGCTTCGAGTGGTTCGAGCTGCTGCGGCCCGTGGAGGGCTCCGACCGCTATCTGGTGTACACCCGCTGGCGCAGCGAGGAGGACTTCCAGCGCTGGTCCGAGGGCCCGTCGCGGCAGGCGCACGGCGGCAACGAGGGGAAGCGGCCCGCGGCGAGCGGCGCCGAGCTGTGGTCCTTCGACGTGGTCCAGCAGGCGGGCCCCCCGGCGAGCTGAACCTCCCGGCCCGGCGCCGCTCTCAGATGCTGAGCGAGAGCAGCGCCGAGGCCGCCTGGCGGTTCAACTCCTCGGCGGCACGGCGCAGTCGGTGAGCCTCGCCGATCGGCAGCGAGAGCGCCAGACAGCCCACCGTGGCCCCCGCGGTCAGCGGGACGGCCGCGCACAGCGTGCCCACCGCGTATTCCTGGAAGTCCAGTACGGGCACGGTGGGCGGCTGCCGATCCAGCGCGCTGAGCAGCACCCGGCGGTCGGTGATGGTGCGTGAGGTGAGCCTGGCGGCCCGGTGTCTGGCCAGATGGTCCTGTCGGCCGTCGTGGTCGAGCTGGCTGAGCAGGCATTTGCCGATGGCCGTGGCATGGGCCGCCGAGCGGAAGTCCACCCACTCGTTGACGCCCGGGGCGTCGGGGGTGTCGGAGATCCGCGGCACCTCAAGCTCGCCGTCCGCATAACGCGCCAGGTAGACAGGGGCGTTGAGGGAGTCCCGCAGGGCGTCCAGGGCCCGTTGGAGGCGTTCCTCACGGAAGCGTCGCCGGCCGTCCTCGCCCTCGTCGCCCTCGCCCGAGGAGGGGCCGCCGCTCAGCATCAGCAGCGTCTCCCCGGGGGCGAAGACGCCCTCGATGGGCTCTCGCGCATAGCCCTCGGCGACCAACATGCGCAGCAGCTGGTCCTGTTGGTTGGGCGGGAGTCCGGTGGCCTGCCCCAGCTCGTCGACGCGTATGCCGTCCGGGTGCCCGGCGATCGTCTCAAGCAGCCGCAGTGCGTACCGCACTGAGTGGAACGGGGCCGTGCGCCCGGGCGGTGTCGCCACGTCGTCCTCCTGCCAGCGTTCATGGGATCACGCATGTGCGCCAAACGTCTCCCAGCGTAGCGAGAACGACCCCGGCGGCGCGCCCTGTTCACCAGGAACGGCGCCCCACCGGGGTCGGTCGTCACGGCCGGGGACCGGCCCCGGTCACAGCACCGTGGACAGGAACTCCTTGGTGCGGTCGTGCTCCGGCTCGCTGAAGATCTTGTCCGGGGATCCGGACTCCACGATCTTCCCCCGGTCGAACATCAGCACCGAGTCCGAGATGTCCCTCGCGAAGGACATCTCATGGGTGACCACCAGCATGGTGATGTCGGTGCTGACCGCGATGTCACGCAGCACGTCCAGCACACCGGCGACGAGTTCCGGGTCCAGCGCGGAGGTGACCTCGTCCAGCAACAGCACCTGGGGGCGCATCGCCAGGGCCCTGGCGATGGCGACCCGCTGCTGCTGGCCGCCGGAGAGCTGGCTCGGGTACTTGTCCAGCTGCTCGGAGAGCCCGACCAGCTCGATCAGTTGCTTGGCGCGCTGCTCCGCCTCGTCCTTGGAGAGCCCCAGGACATGCACCGGGGCCTCCATCACATTGCGCAGCACCCGCATGTTGGGGAAGAGGTTGAAGTGCTGGAAGACCATGCCGATCTTCTTGCGCACCTCCCGCACATGCCCCTCGGACGGCTTGACCAGCCTGCCGTTCCGCTCCTGGTGGGTCAGATAGTCGCCGTCCACCTTGATGGTGCCCTCTTCGGGCGTGAGCAGGGTCATCAGCAGCCGCAGGATGGTGGTCTTACCCGATCCGGAGGGGCCGATGAGGGTGACGTGCTTCCCGGTGTCCACCGAGAAGTCCAGCTGGTCCAGGACCGTCACGTCGCCGAACCGCTTGGTGACCTTGTCGAACCGCACCAGCTCGCTACCGGTGGCGCGGCTGCCGTTGGTGGTTTCGTTTCTCGGGGTTTCAGCTGGTGAGGGCAAGACGACGCTCCAGAACTCGGATCAGCAGAGAGGCCGGGTAGGCGATGACGAGGAAGGCGATGCCCACGATCGTGTAGGCCTCGGTGGTGAAGGTGGTGTTGCTGAAGTTCTCGGCCTCTCCGAGCATTTCCATCGCCCCGATGACCGCGATCATGGGGGAGTCCTTCAGCATCGCGATGACATAGTTGCCCAGCGCCGGCACCACACGGCGGATGGCCTGCGGCAGGATCACCGCGAGCCAGGTGCGGGAGCGCGGCAGGCTGAGCGCCGTGGCCGCCTCCCACTGGCCGACCGGCACGCCGCCGATCCCCGCCCGGTAGACCTCGGCGGTGTAGGTCGAGTAGTGCAGGCCGAGGCCGATGATGCCGGTGGTGAGCGCCGACATCGAGGGGCCCCACTCGGGCACCACGTAGTAGAGGAAGAACAGCTGCACCAGCAGCGGGGTGTTCCGGATGAACTCGGTCAGCGCGGTCACCGGCCAGCGCACCCAGGCGAACGGCGCGCGCTGGGCCATCGCCCAGACCAGGCCGAGGCCGAAGGCGATCAGCGAGCCGAGCACCAGCGCCTGCAGGGTGACCGCGAGCCCGTCCCAGAAGACGGGCATGAAGTCACTGACAACGTCCCAGTCCCAGTTCACTTGGCCGCACCTCCCGTGGTGAGCGCGCCCGAGCCCTCACCGGCGCTCTCCCGCAGGGAGAGCTTGGCCAGCAGCCCGCGACGGGGCTCGGGCCGGCCGACGTTGGCCTTGGCGTGCCGCTCCAGGACGCGCATGCCGCGGGTCATCACAAACGCCAGCGCGAAGTACAGCACCAGCAGCAGGGTGTAGACGGGGGCGCTCTCGTTGCTGCCGAGGCGCACCAGGTTGCCCGCGTAGGTCATGTCGGCGACGGTGATGGTGGAGACCAGCGCCGTGCCCTTCAGCAGCTCGATCAGCAGGTTGTTGAACGGCGGCACGATCTCGGGCCACGCCTGTGGGATCTCGATCCGTCGCAGTCGTTGCATCCGGGTGAAGCTCAACGCGATCCCCGCCTCGCGTTGCCCTTCCGGCACGGCGGCCAGCGCGCCGCGCACCACCTCGGATCCGTACGCGCCATAGGTGAGGCCCAGGGCCAGCACGCCCGCGTACATCGGCGCGAACTGCCACTGGAACAGCAGCGGCACCGAGAAGACCAGCCAGAACATCAACACCAGCGACGACATGCCGCGGAAGATCTCGAAATAGACGCCGGCGACAAACCGTACGATCCACAGCCGGGAGGTGCGCAGGGTGCCGACGGCGAACGCGACCACCAGGGCCAGGGCCGCGCTGTAGAGGGTCACCTGGACCGTGATCCAGATGCCCGGCAGAAAGTAGTTGTTGAACATCCCCTCGGTCATCATCAGCAAAGCTCCTCAGCGGTGAGCTCGGTCATCTCCGCCTCGGTGAACCCGAAGGGCGCGACGATCTCCAGCAGCTCCCCGCTCTCCTTGATCTTGTGCAACTCCTCGTTGAAGGCGTTGCGCAGGTTCTGTTCGGAGAGCCGGAACGCGAAGGCGCCGGCGCCGTAGGCCGGCTCGCCGTTGACGATCGGCACGAACGCCTCGGTCGCCTCGACCCGGCTGTTGCCCTCGACCACGCCCATGACCGTGACATTGGTCCCGGCGAACGCGTCGGCGCGCCCCTGGACGACGGCGTCGAGCCCCGCCACCTGGTCGGGCAGGATCAGCAGCTTGCCGTTGGGCACGCCGGCGGCCAGCGCGTAGTCGATCTCCGCGTAGGCCTGGCCGGTGGCCAGGGTGAGGCCCTGCTCGGCGATGTCCTCGTATTTGGTGATGCCGTTGGGATTGCCGGCCGGCACGATGAAGGAGTCCGGCATCTGGTAGTCGGGATCGGAGAAAAGGACCTGGGCGCATCGCTCAGGGTTGATGTACATGCCGGCGGAGACCACGTCGAAGGTCCTGGCCTTGAGCCCGGGGATCAGCGCGCTGAAGTCGACCGGCACCGGTTCGACGTTGTCGACGCCCAGCCGTTTGAAAAGGACCTTGGCGATCTCCGGGGCCTCGCCCGTGGGCTCGCCGTCGTCGTTGATATAGCCGAAGGGGGGCTCGTTGGCGATGCCGACCTTCACGGTGCCCTTGTCGCGCAGCCGCTCCAGCAGATCACCCCCCTCCACCTTGCCCTCGGCGGGGACCCGGCTGCAGCCGGCCGCCGCCAGGCCGCCGAAGACGGCGGCGCCGGCCAGCAGCGATCGACGGCTGAGGCCGGCTCGCCGGTGTCTGTCGCTCGGAAACTCTCTCTCTGGTGGAGCCATGGCCGCGCGGCTACCCAGACTCATCGCATCTATGCGGGGCTCTCCGTGTGATGGGTCTCGTTTAGGTCACGGCGGAGTGGGACGGCGAGGCCGCCTCCCGCAGCCGGGCCCGACCGCGCAGCGTGAGCACGACGGAGGCGCAGCCGGCGGCCAGCAGCGAGGCCAACAGCACGGCCACCTTGGCGTGTTCCTCCACCGTCGGGTCGTCGGCGAAGGCCAGCTCGGTGATCAGCAGCGAGACGGTGAACCCGACGCCGGCCAGCAGCGCCAGGCCGGCGATGTCCGGCCAGCGCAGCGTCGGGGCGAGCCGGGCGCGGGTGAACCGGACCAGCAGCCAGCTCGCGCCGAAGATGCCCAGCAGCTTGCCGAGGAAGAGGCCGGCGACCACCCCGGCCGCCTCCGGCTCGCCGGCCAGCTTGCCGACGGTGCCGGGCGAGACGGAGACCCCGGCGGCGAAGAGCGCGAAGACCGGCACGGCGATGCCGGCCGAGAACGGCTGCGCCAGCTGCCCGACGCGTTCCGCCGGCGCCTCGGCCTCGCCGTCCCCCGGGGTCGCCCGCAGCAGCATGCCGAGCGCCACACCGGCGACGGTGGCGTGCACCCCGCTGTGGTAGGTCAGCACCCAGACGGCCAGGGCCAGCGGAACGTACCAGTACCAGCCGCGCACGCCGCGCCCGTGCAGCAGCCGGAAGAGCGCCAGGCCCGCCGCCGCGCCCAGCAGCGCCAGCGGGTCGAGGCCCGAGGTGAAGAAGACCGCGATCACGAGGATCGCGATCAGGTCGTCGACGATCGCCAGGGTCAGCAGAAAGGTGCGCAGCGCGCTCGGCAGATGGCGGCCGACGACGGCCAGCACGCCGAGCGCGAACGCGATGTCGGTGGCCATCGGCACCGCCCAGCCGTCGGGCGCCCCGCCCCGGGGCACGGCGACCACCAGATAGACCAGCGCCGGGGTGACCATGCCGCCGATCGCCGCCACCACCGGCAGCGCGGCAGCCGCCGGGCGGCGCAGCTCGCCGACGGTCAGCTCGCGCTTCAGCTCGGTGCCGGCGACAAAGAAGAAGACCGCCAGCAGCCCGTCCGAGGCCCAGTGCCCGACGGAGAGGTCGAGGCCGAGGAACGGGATCCCCAGATGGTGGTCGCGCAGCTCCGTGTAGCCGTCGCCCAGCGGCGAGTTGGCCAGCAGCAGCGCCAGCGCGGCGGCGGTCAGCAGCAGCAGCCCGCCGGTGACCTCAAGCCGGAGCAGTTCGGCGAGGGAGCGACGGCGGCGGGTGGGGTGTGACATGGCGGGGCCTCTCGGTCCTTCGGGCGGGCAGGGCGAACACCTCGCCGACCAGACTTCCCGGCACACCGCCGCCCACCGTACCCGCTGCCGAGCGGCTATTCCTCGGTCCCCTCGCTGAGCGCCGCCTCATAGGCGGTGAACGCCCTTACCACGGCAGCGCGTTCGGCAGGTTGGAGCGGCGCGAGCGCGGTGCGCCAGGCGCGGGCGCCGGGGGAGAGCCAGCGTTCCAGCACCGGACGTTTGGCCTCGGGGACGCTGACGATGCGCCGCCGCCGGTCCCGTTCGTCCTCGCGCCGGTCCAGCACGCCCTTTCTGCTCAGCTCGCCGACCAGCAGGCTCGCGGTGGTCGGCGCCACCTCAAGGCGGTCGGCCAGCTCCCTGACCGTCATCGGGCCGTCGAGCAGCAGGAAGGACAGCAGCGACAGATGGCGCGGGGCGAGCGCCATCTCCCGTAGTTCCTCGGGCACTTCCATGCGTTTGATCCGGCCGACGGCCCGGGGCAGGACCAGCAGCAGGGTGCGGATGGCGGCGTCGAGATCACCGCCGTCCGCCGGATCGGACTGGACGGGGGGCGCAGCGGCCATTATGTTTGCTTCCAAATCTATTTTGTCTCCAGTAACAGCAGCAGGAGTGAAGTATGCCGCACTGCACCGTCACCCTCGCCGAGGAACTTCTGGACGGCACCGCCGAGCAGCGGCTCGTCGACACCCTCACCGACGCCGTGGTCTCCGTCTACGGCGACTGGGCCCGACCGCTGGTGGTCATCTCCTTCCAGGCCGTCCCCACCGCGCGGTTCGCGGTCGGCGGCCGGCTCGGCGCCGCGCCGGCCCCCGCGGTCCGGCTCGAAAGCCGCGCCGGGATCTATGAGTTGGTGCCGGACGCCGCGCCCCGGCTGGCGGCCGGTCTCACCGACGCCGTCGTCGCCGCGCTCGGCGAACGGTTCCGCCCGGATATCGCCGTCACCCTGGTCGGGGTGGCGGACGACCGCTCGGCGGTCGGCGGCACGCTCTTCGCCGACCAGTCCTGAGGAGCCTCCCGTCGAGGCTCAGGTCATATCGGCGAAGGTCTCCACATCGCCGGTGCGCCCGGTCACCACGATCACATCGCCCGGTTCGATCACCGTCTCGGCCGTCGCGTGGGTGAACTGCCGGCCGGGCCGTTTGACGCCGACGACGGTGACGCCATAGCGCCTCCTGACCCCGCTCTCGCCCAGCGGCATCCCCGTCGTCCTCTCCGGCGCGACCGTCTTGACCAGGGCGTAGTCGTCGTCGAACTCGATGAAGTTGAGCATCCGGCCGGTCACCAGATGGGCGACCCGCTCGCCCATCTCGTGTTCCGGCAGGATCACATGGTGGGCGCCCAACCGCTCCAGGATCTTGCCGTGTTGGCGGCTGATCGCCTTGGCCCAGATATTGGGCACGCCCTCCTCCAGCAGATTGGAGGTGACCAGGATGCTCGCCTCCACATGGGTGCCGATGGCGACCACCGCGCGGCTGAAGTCGCGCACCCCGAGCTGGCGCAGCACCTCCTCGTCGGTGGCGTCGGCCTGTACCGCGTGGGTGAGGACGTCGCGGTGCTGACGCACCAGCCGTTCGTCGGCGTCGATGCCCAGCACCTCCCAGCCCCGGCGCATCAGCTCCTCGGCCAGCGAGGTGCCGAAGCGCCCCAGGCCGATGACGGCGATCCGCTGCTCCTCCCTGGTCGGGCGGCCGGTCCGGTGCTCGGGCTCGTCGGGTCCTGTGTGCTTGCCGCGCCTGCGGCGCAGTGCGTGCAGATGGCTGCTCATGGGGCTCCAAGGTCATGCCGATGGTTCGGTCAACCGATGATCGGCCGTTCGGCGGGGAGGCGGTACCGCTGGGGCCTGACCCGCAGGGCCAGCGCGGAGACCAGGGTGATGGGGCCGATCCGGCCGACGAACATCAGCGCGATGATGATCAGTTGGCAGCTCGCCGGGCTCTCCCCGACCAGCCCCGAGTGCAGCCCCACGGTGCCGAAGGCCGAGACCGTCTCGAAGATCACCAGCTCGGCCCTGGCCTCCAGCGTCGCCATCAGCGCGATGGCGGAGACCGTCACCAGGACCGCGCTCAGCAGCGTCACGGTCAGCGCCTGCCGCACCACCTCGGGGGTGAGCCGGCGGCCGAAGAGCTGGGCCTCCCGTTGACCGTTCACCTCGGCGAGCACGGCGGCGCCGAGCACCGCGACCGTGGTCACCTTGATGCCGCCGGCGGTGCCCGCGCTGCCGCCGCCGACGAACATCAGCAGCGTGGTGCCCAGCAGCGTCTCGGGCTCCATCGCCGCGATGTCCGTGGTGTTGAACCCGGCGGTGCGCGCGACCGTCGAGTGGAAGAACGCGTTGAGCAGCTTGCCGCCGACGCTGAACGGGCCGAACGTCTCGGCGTTGGACCACTCGAAGGCCAGGGTCAGCGCGATCCCGGCGACCAGCAGCAGCGCGCTGGTGGCCAGGGTGAGGCGAAGATGGAGCGACCAGCGGTGGAAGCCCCTGGTGCGGCGGGTGGAACGGGCCCGCAACAGCTCGATGATCACCGGGAAGCCGAGGCCGCCCAGCAGCGCGGCCAGCGCGATGGGCAGCAGGGTCCAGGGATCGTGGGCGAAGTGGGTGAGATTGCCGGGGTAGGGGCTGAGGCCGGCGTTGTTGAACGCCGAGATCGCGTGGAAGACGCCGTGGTAAAGCGCCTCGCCCAGGGGTTCGTGGTAGCCGATGGCGAGCCGCGCGGTGAGCAGCAGCGCGGTCACCGCCTCCACGGTGACGGTGATCAGCGCGACGCGGCGCAGCAGCCGGCGGATGTCGCCGCTGCCGGCGCTGGTGTCGGTGTCCAGGCTGAGGGCGGTGCGCAGCCGCAGCTTTCCGGCCACCACCAGGGCCAGCAGCGAGGCCAGCGTCATGATGCCGAAGCCGCCGATCTGGACCAGGGCGAGCACCACCGCGTCCCCGAAGCCGCTCCAGTAGCTGCCGGTGTCCACCAGCAGCAGCCCGGTCACACAGATGCCGGAGGTCGCGGTGAACAGCGCCGTCAGCAGGCTGGGGGACTCGCCGTGCGCGGAGGCCACGGGCAGCTTCAGCAGGATGGTGCCCAGCACGATGGCCAGGGCCATGGCCAGCACCACGAGCCGCGCGGGGTGGGTTCTCGCGAGGAGACGACGCAGGCGGGTCGCGAGGTGCGCCACGGGCATCCCCGTTTCTGCTCGCCGACGGAAAGCTTGGTTTGCCTGGGTTGGCGTCGCCGTGGGAGGGGCACGGCTGACAGCGAGTCAGCATAGCCAGTGCGCGGGGCTTTTGACCGTTTCTGGGGCGGTTCGCCGGAGTGCGATGCGGAAGTGTACTGGCGCGGACGGGTGTTAAGGATGTATTAATATGGTCAAGTGACCTCGGGGGGGTGACATGGGCGACTTCTTTTCCACCGCGTTGGAATTTCCCGCTGTCGTCTTCTCCATCCCCCTGGCCGTGGTGTTGCTCTACTGGCTGTTCGCCCTGGCCTTCGGCGTGGGCGCCGGCGCGGTGGACGCCGACGCGCCCGTCGACGCGGGTTCGGCCGGCGGCTTCGGCTGGTTCGGTCTCGGCGGGGTTCCGCTCGCCGTCTCGCTGTCGCTGCTGGTCGCGCTGGCCTGGTTCGTCTCCATGGCGGGCACGGAGCTGATCGACGACGGAGTCGTTCGGGCGTTCGTGCCGCCGGTCGCGCTGTTCGTCGGCTGGGCCGGCAGCTGGCTGGCCGTCCGGCCGCTGCGTCGGCTGTTCGTGGCGGAGAGCGGGATCTACCACCAGGACTTCGTCGGCCGGGTGTGCGAGGTGCGCACCAGCCGGGTCACCGGCGGCTTCGGCCAGGCCGAGGTGGCCGCCGACGACGGCGGCACCGCGATCATCCAGGTACGGGCCGAGGGCCCGGAGGCGGCTGAGTTGGCCGCCGGGCACCGGGCGATGATCTACGGCTACGAGGCCGACGGCGGGTTCTTCTGGGTGGCGCCCTATGACGCCGGTCCGTTGGCGCTCGACGCCGCGGACGTGCCCATCGAGGATCCCGATCCGGACGAACCGGGGCCCGGACGAAACCGGGCACGGGGCTGACGGCGTCCTCGTCTTCGGTCGGACGTTCCACGCTCCATCACCTCGATCTCGCACCACACCACTTGTCACAGCCGTCACACCCCGCCGGCCGGCACGACGCGGACCAGCTCCGCGAACACGATCCACGCCGGCCGCGCGACCGGGCGTCAGGCGTCCGCGCGACGGCACAGCTCACCACCGGGCGCTCCGCACCGTCGCGACCCACCGCGAACGGGGCGCCGCCGTGCGGGCCTCGCCGCCCGCCGAACTGAACACACAAGGGGGGCCAACCTCATGGACACTCTCGGGACCAGCCTTGGCGTGCTGATCGCCGCGATCCTGATCATCGTTCTGGCCACGTTGTTCCTGCTCACCCGGCTCTTCCGCAAGGTGGAACAGGGCAAGGCGCTGATCGTCTCCAAGGTGCGCAAGGTGGATGTCACCTTCACCGGGGCCGTGGTGCTGCCGGTGCTGCACCGGGCGGAGGTCATGGACATCTCCGTGAAGGCCATCGAGATCGGCCGGACCGGCCACGAGGGCCTGATCTGCCAGGACAACATCCGCGCCGACATCCGCATCTCGTTCTTCGTGCGGGTCAACAAGACGGTGTCGGACGTGATCAAGGTGGCCCAGGCCATCGGCACCGAGCGGGCCAGCGACCGGTCCACGCTGCAGGAGCTGTTCAACGCGAAGTTCTCCGAGGCGCTGAAGACCGTCGGCAAGCAGCTGGACTTCGCCGACCTCTACACCAAGCGCGACGAGTTCCGCGACCGCATCATCGCCGTCATCGGCACCGACCTCAACGGCTACAGCCTGGAGGACGCGGCGATCGACTACCTGGAGCAGACCCCGCTCGGTCAGCTCGACAAGAACAACATCCTGGACGCCCAGGGCATCCGGAAGATCACCGAACTCACCGCCGCCCAGCATGTGTTGACCAACGAGTTCCGGCGCAACGAGGAGAAGGAGATCACCCGCCAGAACGTGGACGCCAAGGAGGCCGTCCTGGAGCTGGAGCGCCGGCAGGCCGACGCGGAGATCAAGCAGCGCCGCGAGATCGAGACCGTGCGGGCCCGCGAGGAGGCCGAGACCGCCAAGGTCCAGGCCGAGGAGCGGCTGCGCGCCCAGGCCGCGCACCTGAAGACCGACGAGGTCCTCGGGGTGCAGAACGAGAACCGCGAGCGCGAGGTCGCCGTCGCCCGGCTCAACCGCGACCGGGTGGTGGCCATCGAGAACGAGCGGATCGAGAAGGACCGCATGCTGGAGGTCATCGCCCGCGACCGGGAGACCGGCCTCAACCGGATCGCCGCCGACAAGGAACTGGAGGGCGAGAAGCGGGACATCGCCGATGTGATCCGGGAGCGGATCGCCGTCGAGAAGACCGTCGCCCAGCAGGAGGAGGACATCAAGCGGCTGCGCGCGGTCGAGGAGGCCGAGCGGCAGCGGCAGGCCGTCATCATCGCCGCCGAGGCGGAGGCCCAGGAGCGGCTGGTCAAGGACATCAAGGCCGCCGAGGCCGCCGAGACGGCCGCCGTGCACCGCGCCAACGAGACCCTGACCATCGCCGAGGCCCAGCGCAAGGCCGCCGAGTTGGAGGCGCAGGCCGCGATCCGGCTGGCCGAGGGCAAGCGCGCCGAGGCCGCCGCGCCCGGCATGGCCGAGGCCGAGGTGCAGGAGCGGATGGCTCAGGCCATCGCCGCGACCAAGCGGGCCGAGGCGGACGCCGCCCGGGAGATGGGCCTGGCCGAGGCCGAGGCGCTGCGCGAGAAGATGGGCGCCGAGGCGACCGGCATCAAGGAGAAGGCCGAGTCGATGGCCGTGCTGGACGCGGCCAGCCGGGAGCACGAGGAGTACCGACTGCGCCTGGAGGCCGACAAGGACGTCAGGCTCGCCGGCATCGACGTGCAGCGGCAGATCGCCGAGTCCCAGGCCGCGCTGGTCGGCGCCGGCCTGGAGAACGCGAAGATCGACATCGTCGGCGGCGACACCGTGTTCTTCGAGAAGCTGGTCGGCGCCATCTCGGCCGGCAAGAGCCTGGACGGCTTCATCGACCGCTCCGAGCACGCGCAGGCCCTGGCCGGCCCGTGGCTGGACAAGGAGAACTCCACCTTCACCGAGGACATCGGCCGGATGGTCGGCGGCCTGGGCGCCGGCGGACTGCGGGACCTGACGCTGGCCGGGCTGCTCAGCGGCCTGATCGCCAAGGGCGGCGACGCCGGCGGCCAGTTGGGCGGCCTGCTGGAGACGCTGCGGGCCCAGGGCCTCGGCGACACCCGCGTCGCCGAACTGGCCGGCGCCAACGGCAGGTTGGTCAAGGGCGACGGACCCCGCCTGGAGAAGTAGGGGGACGGCGCCCCCGCCCTCCCCCGGCCCGGATGCCGGGGGAGGGCGGGGGCGCCGCGCGGGGCTAGGACGGCACAGACACGGCTGGGGGTAGCGAAGGTGACCACGCGGGTGGCGGAGAGCACCACGGAAGAACGGCTTGACCACGGCACCTACGAGGTGCTGAGAGACCGACTGACCACGGCCGCCGGCGAGTTGGCCGAACGGGCGCGGGCGCTCAACACGGAACGCGTGGCGACCTTCGGCGGCCGGGAGCTGGAGCTGGTCGCCACCGACCGGCTGCGCACCGAACGCGACAGCCTCCCCCGCGATCTGGTGCGGGTCGGCGACGCGCTGCTGCTGGGCTACCAGGTGCCGCCGGCCCCCGGCCAGTCCACCGACGTCGGCGATGTCTTCGGCCTCTACCGGCCGGCCGGCGAGGGCTTCGTGCCCGTACCGCCGGACGCCGTCCCCGGCCTGCTCGACGACCCCGCCTTCCGACGGGACTTCGCCGAACTCTTTCGCTACTTCCAGCAGTCCAGGCTGCTCAGGCTGCGGCTGGTCGGCGCACTGCTGCTCGCCGTCTTCCGCACCGGTGAACGCCTCGACGACATCCGGGTGTTGCGCTGGCGGCTGCACCCCGACGGCCGCCCCGAGTATGTCGACGCCAAGGGCGAACGCGACCATGTGCTGCCGCCCCCGCACGAGGTCGTCTGGGTGGCGACCACCCGCGAGGACCATGTCCCCGGCAAGCACCCGCATATCGCCATCGACGACACCGTCTATTTGGCGACTGCCGGCGGCACCCTGACCGTCAAGACCGAGAACGACACCGGCACCGCCGAGGGGCGCTACAGCGAGCCGCTGGCCGAACCGCTCCAGTCGCTGGCCGACGCCCAGGTCGCCTGGGCCCGCGCCGGCGCGCTGCTGCTGCTCTCCGTGCTGCCGTACAACGAGAGCGCGCACCGCTATCTGGTGTACAACTCCCGCACCAGGGAGATCGTCCGGCTCGACGGCCTCGGCCAGGGCTGCCGGGTGCTCCCCGACGACCAGGGCGTGATCTTCCCCGGCGGCTACTACCTCTCCGCCGCGCCCGCCGGATCCGCCGCCCGCGTCTTCGACATCGACACCGAGGACCTGGAGTACGAGCAGCTGCTCCGCTCGCCCAACGGCGAGGACCTGCTCTATGTCTTCCGCGCCCACGCGCGCGGCCGCGCCCTGCTGCTGCCGTACAACCTGATCGACAAGTCGGTGCGCAACCCGGTCAGTTGCCTGGGCTTCGCGCTCTTCGACGACGGCCGTCTGGTGGTCTGCCGCGCCGAGGCCGCCGAGGCGTCCCGGGTGCATCCCGTGCAGCTGTGGCACACCCCGTTCGCCAGCGAGGAGCACGCCGCAGGGCAGCCCGCCGGCACCGGGCCGCTCGCCCGGATCGGCAACGCCGACCTGGTGCGCGGCATCTCCGACGCCTTCACCGTCGCCCGGATGGCCGGCGAACTCGAACCGGACACCGCCGTGTTCGAGGCCGTGGTCGCGGCCTGCGACCGGCTCACCGACCAGTACCACTGGCTGACGCTGCCCGGCACCCACGCCCTGCACGAGCCGCTGGCCACCGTCCGCGCGTCCGCCGACCAGGTCATCGACGAGTACGAGCGGATCAGGCAGCTCCGCGAACAGGCCGCCGCCGCGCTCACCGAGGCGCGGGACGAGATCACCGCCCTGGTGCGGCGCGCCAGGGGCGAGGCCCCGCGCGGCGCCGCCGAATGGGTCACCCTGCTCACCCGGCTCCGCCGCGCCCAGGGCCGGGTCGCTGCGCTCCGCGACACCCGCCATATCGACACCGCCGGGCTGGACGCGCTCGACGAGACCCTGGCCGAGTCGCTGACCGCCACCGGCCGTCGCGCCGTCGCCTTCCTCTCCCGCGAGGACGCGTTCGACGAGAGCCACGCCGCCATCGCCACCCTCACCGAACGCGCCGGCACCGTGGAGAGCGTCGCCGACGCCGCGCCGCTCGCCGCCGAATGCGACGAGCACGCCGACGAACTCCGCACCGTCACCGATGTGATCGGCACCCTGGAGATCGACGACGCCCTGGTGCGCACCGATCTGCTGACCCGGATCGGCGAGGTGATGGGCGCCGTCAACCGGGCCCGCGCCGTGCTGGACGGACGCCGCCGGGAACTTCTGGAGACCGAGGGCCGCGCCGAGTTCGCCGCCGAGTACGCGCTGCTCGGCCAGTCCGTCACCGGCGCGCTGGCCGCCGCCGGCACCCCCGAGGAGTGCGACGAACACCTCGGCCGGCTGCTGCTCCAGGTGGAGAACCTGGAGGCCAGGTTCGGCACCTTCGACGACTTCCTCACCCAACTCGCCGACCAGCGCGAGGAGATCTACGAGACCTTCGCCGCCCGCAAGCAGGCCCAGCTGGACGACCAGGCCAGGCACGCGGAACGGCTCGCCGCGTCCGCCGAGCGGGTGCTCGACACCGTGGGCCGCCGCGCCACCGCGCAGAGCAGCCAGGACGAGGTCAACGCCTACTTCGCCGCCGACCCGCTGGTCGCCAGGGTCCGCGCCACCGCCGAGGAACTGCGCACCATCGGCGGCCATGTCCGCGCCGACGAGATCGAGGGCCGGCTCACCGCGCTGCGCCAGGAGGCCGGCCGCGCGCTGCGCGACCGGGCCGACCTGTTCGGCGCCGACGGCACCATCCGGCTCGGCAGGCACCACTTCACCGCCGTCCAGCAGCCCGTCGACCTCACCCTCGTCCCGCACGACGGCGGTCTCGCGTTCGCCGTCACCGGCACCGACTACCGGGCCGCCGTCACCGACCAGGAGCTGGCCGCCGCCCGGCACTTCTGGGACCAGCCGCTGGCCTCCGAATCCCCCGAGGTCTACCGCGCCGAACACCTGGCCGCCGCCGTGCTCACCGGGCTGCGCCCCGAGGAGCTGGCACAGGCCGCCGACGAGACGCGACTCCTCGAACTGGTAAGGAGGTTCGCCGAGGCCGCCTATGACGAGGGCTATGACAGGGGCGTCCACGACCAGGACGCGACGCGGATCCTGTCCGCCGTGCTACGGCTGCGCGAGGGCGCGGGACTGCTGCGCTTCCCGCCCGGGGTCCGCGCGCTGGCCCAGCTGTTCTGGGCCCATGGCACCGGCGAGGAGGCCCGCGTCGGCTGGATCGTCAGGGCCCAGTCGCTGGCCCGCGCGCGGACCGTGTTCCAGGGCTCCGGCGGCCCCGACGCCGTCGCCGCGCTCGCCGCCGAACTCACCGAAGCCGCCGACGCGTTCCTCGCCGCACTGCCCCGCTCCGGCGGCCTGCCCGAGCGGGCGCCCGCCGCGCTCGGCGACTATCTGGTCGAGGAGTTGAGCACCGGCAAGCCCGCGTTCGCCACCAGCGGCGCCGCCACCGCGCTGCTGGACGACTTCCGGTCCGCCATCGGCGACCCCGGCAGCCGCGAGCTGGCCCAGGACCTCAAGGCCATCGGGCCCGACCTGGCCGCCCGCCACCAGCTGGTGACCGCCTGGCTCGGCGCGTTCACCGCCGCCCACGAACGGGAGACCACCGACCTGCCCGAGGCCGCCGCCGTCGAACTCACCGGCGAAACGCTGGAACACCGCCAGCTCGACGCCCCGCTGACCGCCACCATCAGCGGCCTGCTGGGCAGCCACCCCAGGCTGCCCCGGGGCGAACTCACCCTGCGGCTCGACGAGTTCCTGGCCCGCACCGACGAGTTCCGCACCGTCCGGGTGCCCGCGCACCGCGCCTATGTGCGGCGCCGCAACGCGCTGCTGGACGCCGAACGCCGCCGGCTGCGCCTGGACTCCTACCGTCCCCGGGTGATGCCGGCGTTCGTCCGCAACCGGCTGCTGGACGAGGTCTATCTGCCGCTGATCGGCGACAACCTCGCCAAACAGCTCGGCACCGCCGGCGCCGACCGGCGCACCGACAGCCAGGGCCTGCTGATGCTGCTCTCCCCGCCCGGCTACGGCAAGACCACGTTGATGGAGTATGTCGCCGCCCGGCTCGGCATGGTCTTCGTCAAGGTGGACGGCCCCGCGCTCGGCCACCACACCACCTCACTGGACCCGAACGCGGCCCCCGACGCGGCGGCCCGCCGCGAGGTGGAGAAGCTCAACTTCGCGCTGGAGATGGGCAACAACGTGCTGCTGCATCTCGACGACATCCAGCACACCTCGCCCGAACTGCTCCAGCGCTTCATCCCGCTCTGCGACGCCCAGCGCCGCATCGACGGGGTGCGCACCGCCGACGGCGAGGCCGTCACCCACGATCTGCGCGGCAAACGCTTCGCCGTCTGCATGGCGGGCAACCCGTTCACCGAGTCCGGCAGCCGCTTCCGGGTGCCCGACATGCTCGCCAACCGGGCCGACGTGTGGAACCTGGGCGATGTGCTCAGCGGCCGGGAGGAGCTGTTCGCGCTCAGCCATATCGAGAACGCCCTCACCGCCAACCCGGTGCTGGCGCCGCTGGCCGCCCGCGAACGCGCCGACATCGAGCTGCTGGTGCGCCTCGCCAGGGGCGACGAGACGGCATCGCCCGAGCGGCTGCGCCACCCCTACACACCCAGCGATCTGGAGCAGATCCTCGCCGTGCTGCGCAAGTTGCTGCACATCCAGGACACCACGCTCCGCGTCAACGCGGCCTATATCGCCTCCGCCACCCAGGAGGACGCCACCCGCACCGAGCCCCCGTTCCGCCTCCAGGGCTCCTACCGCAACACCAACCAACTCGCCGAGCGCATCGTGCCGGTGATGAACGACGCCGAGGTCGAGGCGCTGATCGACGACCACTATCTGGCGGAGGCCCAGACCCTCACCACCGGCGCCGAGGCCAACCTCCTCAAGCTCGCCGAACTGCGCGGCCGCCTCACCCCCGAGCAGGCCGAACGCTGGGCCGACATCAGGGCCGGCTACGCCCGCTGACCCCCGCCGACCACGCCGACACCGCCCTCGCCCCGAGCACAAAGGCGAGGGCGGTGCCCGGATGCCCTGAGGCATCCCGGCACCGCCCTCATACGCGGGAGGCGGGAATCAGCCGCCGCGGATGGCGCCTTCGAGACCCTCGTCGGTCTCGCGGTAGGTGTCAGCCGCGGTCTTCAGGTACGTGCCCATGCCCTCAAGACCCTCGATGACCCTGCGCGCACCGGTGGTGAACTCGCGGTAGGACTCGTCGAAGGCACGGGAGGCGCGGCTCGTCACGAAGCCCGTCTGGACCAGGTTGTCGATGTAGCTCTGGAGCGACGACAGCTTCTGGTCGATCTGGTCCCGCTCATCGATGAGTCGGTCACCAGCCTCCTGCATATCGTCATAAGTCACATCCATATCGCTCATGGCGGTCCCCTCCTCTGGCCCTGGCGGGGGCCTTCCCCCCGCTGCGTGCGGTACGGCGTCGCGGTCACGTCCGAGACGGCACGCCGTCGGACCACAGCCTACGTGTGCGTCAACTCGGACGAAAGCCCCGTCCCCGGCAGCCTCCGCTCGACCTCAACAACACCAAGGACGTCGCCGGTTGGCGGCCGGTTGCGCTGAACCCAGAGGTATTTCGTGGGATTTCCGCGACGTGTAGCGGGAGGCGTTCGCGGGTCGTCCGCAAGCCCGTCACCGGCGCACGATCACCCCTCGCGCCACCCCACGCCCCCCGGGGCGCGGGACCGACAGCGGGACGACGGATTGGCGCCCCCGGCGCTCCCGTTTCGCTTCCAACCGGGACAAAACTGGGGCATCGTGGAAGCCATACGGAAGCACCGGGAACCAGCGGGGCTTTCACCGCATCTCCGCCCTCGGGGCGGCTGGCTCTCCCGCACCCGTCCGGGCTCTTGCCCCCCACGGGCACCATGCGGCGGGATGCGATGATGTGCGGGTTCAGCCAACTGGAGATCGTGTCAGCAACGGGAGGATGAGTGTGCGCCTGACCCTGACAGTAGTAGACCCGGTCGGGGGTCATCGGGCCGATACCGTGATCGACGCCGATCCGGAGACGCAGATCGCGGACCTGACGCCCGAGTTCACCCAGGCCGTGGGCAGTCGCTACGCGGCGGCGGGCGGACAGCAGGGCGGCCACGTCGAAGCGCCGGGTGGCGCCCATCTGTTCGTCAACGGCGAGTATGTCGATCCCGGTCTGACCCTCGCCCTCTCCCCGCTGCGCGAAGGCAGCGTGGTGAGCCTGCACAACCCGAGCGGCTGCTGGCCGCCGGAGCCCAACGGGCTCGTCGAGTTGCGCGTGGTGGGCGGTCCGGCGGCCGGTGCGGTGCACCGGATGGGCGTCGGCAAGGTCGAGATCGGCACCGGCCAGCAGGTCCACATCCAGGTGGGCGACCCGACGCTGCCCGAGCGGGCCATGACCCTGCGCGTCGCCGGCGACGGCACCTGCCGGGTCACCGTCTACAGCGATGAACAGCCCCTGATCGACGGCGAGCCCTTCTACCACACCGAGGGCGACCGCGCGGTCTGGAAGCTCGGCAAGCAACTCGCCATCGGCGACTCGCTGTTCGAGCTGACCCCGTACTTCCCGCCGGACGCCGCGCTCAAGGTCTCCGAGGACGGCGCAGGACTCGACTACAACCGGCCGCCGAGGCTGCTGCCGCCCGAGCGGCAGACCAAGTTCAGCCTCCCCAAGCCGGTCGGCGAACGCGAGAAGCGGCCGCTGCCCTGGCTGATGGCCATCCTCCCGGTGGTCGGCGCCGTCGCCATGGCCAGCATCACCGGGCGCTGGATCTTCCTGATGATGGCGTTCATGAGCCCCATCATGCTGCTGTCCAACTACTTCATGGACAAGAAGCGGGGCCGCATATCGCACGCCAAGAAGATGGAGGAGTACCGCGAGCGCAAGGCCAGGATCGAGAAGGACGCCCGGGACGCGCTGATCGCCGAGCGGTTCGCCCGCCGGCACGCCGCGCCCGACCCGGCGACCGTGCTCACCCAGGCCACCGGTCCGCGCACCCGCCTCTTCGAACGCCGCCGCACCGACGAGGACCATCTGCTGCTGCGGGTCGGCACCGTCCAACTGGACTCCGAGGTGGTGCTCAGCGACCCCGAGCAGGACGAGCACAAGCGCCAGGTCGCCTGGAAGATCGCCGACGCGCCCGTCACCCTGCCGCTGCGCAGCCTCGGTGTGATCGGCTACGCCGGCTCCGGCGACGCGGCCCGCGCGCTGGCCCGTTGGTCCGTCGGCCAGATCGCCGTGCTGCACAGCCCGGTCGACGTCCAGTTCGTGCTCCTCACCGACGGCACCGGACAGTACAGCTGGGACTGGATGCGCTGGCTGCCGCACGCCAGGCCGGCCCCCGAGCAGGACACCAACCTCCTGATCGGCAACGACGCGGAGACCATCGGCGCCCGGGTCGCCGAGCTGACCGGCGCGCTCGACGCCCGGCAGAAGGCCGCCAAGACGGCCAGGTCCAACGGGCCGACCAGCTTCAAGGATCCGGACATCGTCGTCATCTTCGACGGCTCCCGGAAGATGCGCTCGCTGCCCGGCGTGATCCGGCTGCTGCGCGAGGGCCCCGCCGTCTCCATCTTCGCGCTCTGCCTCGACGACGAGGAACGGTTCCTGCCCAGCGAGTGCCAGGCCGTCGTGATCGCCGAGCCCAACCCGGACCGCGCCTCCTCCGGCGGCGCCCGGCAGCCCGGCTACGCCACCGGCTTCCACACCTTCCTCGCCGTCCCCGGCGGCAGCCCGTTCGGCCAGGGCGGCCCCGGCGCGGTGCAGGCCCCGGCGATGACGGCCGACCGGCTACGCGTCGAACAGACCGGCGCCTATCGCCTCCGAGGCGTCCGCCCCGACTGGGTGCTGCCCGAATGGTGCGAGCTGCTGGCCCGTTCGCTCTCCCCGATCCGCGACATCAGCGGCGAGTCGGAGGACGCGGCGTTGCCCTCGTCGTCCCGGCTGCTGGACGTGATCGAGATGGAGCCGCCCAGCGCCGGCGCCATCGCGGCCCGTTGGCGGATGGGCGGCCAGTCCACGGAGGCGGTGATCGGCGAGTCCTACGACGGCGGCTTCGCCATCGACCTGCGCAGGGACGGCCCGCACGGTCTGATCGCCGGCACCACCGGCTCCGGCAAGTCGGAGCTGCTGCAGACCATCGTGGCCTCGCTCGCCGTGGCCAACACGCCGGAGAACATGACCTTCGTCCTGGTGGACTACAAGGGCGGCTCCGCGTTCAAGGACTGTGTGCAACTCCCGCACACCGTCGGCATGGTCACCGACCTCGACAACCACCTGGTGGAACGCGCGCTGACCTCGCTCGGCGCCGAGCTGCACCGTCGGGAGCACATCCTCGCCGACGTCGGCGCCAAGGACATCGAGGACTACCAGGACCTGATCCGGCGCAACCCTGGCCGGCTCACCCCGCTGCCCCGACTCCTCATCGTCATCGACGAGTTCGCCTCGATGGCGCGGGAACTGCCCGACTTCGTCAAGGGCCTGGTCAACATCGCGCAGCGGGGCCGTTCCCTCGGCATCCATCTGCTGCTCGCCACCCAGCGCCCCAGCGGCGTGGTCTCCCCGGAGATCCGCGCCAACACCAACCTCAGGATCGCGCTGCGCGTCACCGACGGCAGCGAGTCCTCGGACGTCATCGACGCCCCGGACGCCGGCTTCATCGCCAAGTCCACGCCCGGACGCGCCTTCGTCCGGCTCGGGCACGCCTCGCTGGTGCCCTTCCAGTCCGGACGCGTCGGTGGCCGCCGTCCTGGCGCCGTCGACGCGGCGGTCTCCCGCCCCTGGTCGGGACAGCTGGACTGGAACGGTCTCGGCCGCGCCGCGCTCAGGAAGCCGCCGGGGGCCAAGTCCCAGGAGGAGGAGATCACCGACCTCAAGGTGCTGGTCGACGCGGTGATCGAGGCCGACCGACAGCTCGGCTTCCCCAAGCAGCACAGCCCCTGGCTGCCCGCGCTCGGCGACGCCGTACTGCTGCGGGATCTCGAACACCCCGCGCCCCAGGGCATGTTGCCGGCCGCTCCCTTCGGAGTGGAGGACCTGCCCACCCAGCAGGCGCGGCGCTCCGCCGCGATCGACTTCCGCTCCTTCGGCCATATGCTGGTCGGCGGCGCCCCGCGCAGCGGCCGTTCCCAGCTGCTGCGCACCATGGCCGGCTCGCTGGCCTGGATCCACTCCACCGCCGATGTGCACATGTACGGCATCGACTGCGGCAACGGCGCGCTCAACGCGCTGACCAAGCTGCCCAACTGCGGCGCCGTCGTCACCCGTAACCAGGTGGAGCGGGTGCGGCGGCTGATCCGTCGGCTGCGCCAGGAGATGGACCGCCGCCAGGAGGTGCTGGCCGCCGACGCGCTGGCCGACATCAACGAGCAGCGCGCCACCGCCCAGCCCGACCAGCGGCTGCCGCATCTGGTGATCCTGATCGACCGCTGGGAGGGCTGGGTCTCCACCCTCGGCGAGATCGACCACGGCGCGCTCACCGACGAGATCTTCGTGATGATGCGGGAGGGCGCCAGCGTCGGCATCCATATCGTCATCGTCGGCGACCGCAGCGTTCTCTCCGGCCGGATCGCCACCCTCACCGAGGAGCGCTACGCGATGCGCCTCTCGGACAAGTCCGACTACTCCAGCATCGGCATGCCGGCCCGCAAGGTGCCCGAAGAGGTCGCCGACGGGCGGATGTTCCGCAACCAGGCGCTCACCGAGATCCAGATCGCGGTGCTCGCCGAGGAGCTGTCGGGCCAGGCCCAGGCGGCGGCGCTGGGCGCCATCGGCGACTGGGCCACCGAACGGGACGCGGCCGTGCCGCGCTCCAGGCGCCCGTTCCGGGTGGATGTACTGCCCAGCCGCCTCACCTTCGCCGACGCGTGGGAGATGCGCGACCCGGAGACGTCCAACTCCCGCCTCTGGGGCCTGATCGGCGTCGGCGGCGACGAACTGATGGGCTACGGCCCCGACCTGGCCCAGGGCACCCCGGCGTTCATCATCGCCGGCCCGCCCAAGTCGGGACGCTCCACCGTGCTCACCATGCTCGCCAAGTCCTATCTGGCGCAGGGTGTTCGCGTGGTGATCGCGGCTCCCCGGCCCTCCGCACTGCGCGATCTGGCCGGCCAGGACGGCGTGGTCCATGTCTTCACCGGCGACGATCTCTACGAGAAGGAACTGCGCGAGGCGATGAGCACCGCCTCGCTGGAGAACCCCATCGTGCTGCTGATCGACGACGGCGAGGACCTGCGCCGCTGCGACGCCGCCGACGAGCTGAAGGTCGTGGTCACCCAGGGCGCCCAACAGGGCCGTTACCTGGTGCTCGGCGGCGACGAGGGCGAGATCTGCGGCGGGTTCTCCGGCTGGCAGGTCGACGCGAAGAAGGCGCGCCGCGGTGTTCTGCTGTCGCCGACCACGCACCGCTCGGGCGACCTGATCGGCGCGAAGCTGCCGCGGAGTGCGGCGGCGGAGCAGCCGACGCCGGGGCGGGCCATTCTCCACCTGGGCGACGGCACGCCGTTCACGGTGACCACGCCGGCGCCCTGACGGGCCGCTGGTTGTCACTGTTTTGAACGCCTGAACGCCCCCGCGCAGCGGGGGCGTTCAGGCGTTGGCCTCTCCGGCCACCCGCGTGGGTTCGTTCACGTGGTGGGAAGTCGGATGCCGATGCCGGCCTCGGCGGCCTCCAGGGCTTCCTGGACGATGCCGCTGTTCAGCGATGCGGCGGGCGCCCAGCGGGCGTCGGGGCTCGTGTCCTCGGTGACATCGGGAACGGTGTCGAACGTCCCGCCGTCCAGCACCCACAACTCGCCGTTACCGGTGGCGGGTTGGACGGTCCAGGTGCGGGTGATATCGGCGAGGTGCCCGGTCTGACGGGCGAGGGTGAGCCGGCCGGTGAGCGCGAGGTCCCCGTGGGCCGGGACGGTTGCCTGCGGCAGCTCGTCGCGGTCGAGGAGGACGTATCCGTTGCGGGTGGTGACGAGGACGATGATCTGCCGAGTCATGTGCTTGTTCTCTGTTCTAGGTGTAGGCGGCGTCGGGGCGTTGGCCGTTGACGAGGACGGGGATGCGGCGTCGTCGGGCGGCGGCGGTGAGGGCGTACTGGACGATGGGGGGTGGTTCGTGCAACTCGCGGAGGGGGAGCCAACCGGCGTTGGGCGGGAGGTACTTGTGCGCGTTGCGGGGGAGGGCGGGCATGTGCCCGCCGTCCAGGACGTAGGTCAGCGTGTTGGTCTTGTGGGTGACGCTGATGGCGTGGGCGTCGGTGACGCCCCGGTCGTAGCCGGTCTGGTGCATCAACGTCTGGCGTGCGGTGAGCACGGGGCAGTGTCCGGGTGGGACGGTGCCGTGCGGCAGCGTCCAGCCGTCGGGCCCCTGGACCATGAGGAGGTGGTCGTCCTGGGTGGTGGACAGGACGAGGAAGGCTATGTTCATGAAGTTGTTTGTCCTTGCTGGTCAGTTGAGGGCGATGAGATAGCCGGTGAGGGCGGTGCCCAGGCACATCAGCCCGACGAAGGCCGGTCCGAATGCCCGGTCCAGGAACGCCAGCACCGGTCTCTGCGGGGGCGGCGGGTTCTCGTCCTCGTGCCGGCGCCGGACCACCTGCCAGTGCTTCTCGGCCCGCGCGAGGAACAGGTCGTGGTCCGGGTGTTGGGCGGTGTGATGGAGGCACCAGACCGCAACGGGCTTCGCGTCGTCGTCGAAGAGGGGCGAGCGGGCCTCGCAGACCATGCACTCCACGCCGTATATCCCGCTGGGCGCCCCGGGCCCGTGATCGTCGGTCAGGACCCAGTCCGCACCCTTGATGATCGGCTCACGGGTCATGACGTCGCCGCCTCGAACTGGTAGGCCCGCGTGAGGTGTTCGCGGTACGTGAGGTGGTCCGGGTGCAGGGCAAGGTGCTGCCCCGCCCACTCCGCCCCGTCCTCCGCGTCCTGCCCCTTCGGCCCGAAGAACCCGCAGGCCACGCACTCCATGACGAACAACGTCGGCTGGTCCGGATCGAGGGCGAACTCCGGGGCACTCACGGCACGTCCCCGCTCTTGATCCGATAGTTGCTCTCACTGGCGGCGTTCCGCTCCCGCAGCCGAGCGAGCAGCACGGCATGCGGGTCGGGCGCTGGCTGTGGGTCCGGACAGATCTTTTCGCTGGCGCCCATGGCCGCGTCAACTGCGTCGACGTGGCGGCTCGCCTGCTCAGGCGGGTGGCGCGAAGTGTCGGTCATAGATCGGCTCCTGGAGCGCGTCGGCGCCTCCGGATGCATGGCGCCGAACTTCGGAGACCGCAGGCTATGGCGACATGGAGCGACCGAACAGCGACGCAGCGTCCCATTTTCTGACTTCCATGGGACGAGGTGGCCGACCCCGCTCAAGGAAATAGGACAGTGTGTCCTAGGCGTCGAGGCCCAGGCGGTCGGCGAGGGCGCTGATGGGTGAGCTTCGGCGGCGTTCGCGGTTTCGTAGTTCGGCTGCTACTCGTCGCGCCGTGGCGTGGTAGCGCAGCCATTCCGGGGCGGTCTGTTCCGCGTTCAGGAGTGCCTGTACCGCGTGGCCGTCCTCCTTGAGGTCGGTGTGTGCGATCGCCCTGTCGACGTGGAAGCGGGCGGCCCAGGTGGGCGGCAAGGTTCCCACGGCGCGCACTTCGTTTGCCGCTCGAAGGGCCTCGCGGCTCTTTTCCATTTCGACCAGGAAGTTGACTTGGGCCACACCGAAGTTGGTGATTCCGAAGGGGGTCGCGTAGACGATCTGGTCCTGTCCCACCCGGGTTGCCGCCGCGCCGGCCAGGCTCAGCAGCTCATTCACCTCGGCTTCTTTCTCCTGCCGCACGGCAGCGGTGGCGGCTCGCAGCAGGAGAATTCCCCAGAGGGAAAGGTCGATTGGGCGAGAGCGAAACCCGGGTTCGATCTTTGTGGCATGTGCCAGGGCGATGTGCTCCGCATCGGCGAGCCGTCCCTGTTTTGTCAGAATCCAGGAGAGTGTGGAGAATCCCACGGTTTCCAGATGAGAGTCGTCGGACTGTCCGGCGGCGTGCATGGAGCGTTCGAGAGCGGTGAAGGCCGCGTCCTCCTTGCCCAGTGCCGCCAGGGTTGTGGCTCCCACCTGGTATGCCTCCGCGAGCACCGCCCAGGCGGCTGCCCTGTTCACGCCCTCGGTCACCTGCACGGTGGCCTGCGCATCGCGAATCAGGCTGGGCAGCATGGCGCCGATGTCGGCCAGGCGCCCCTCGCGCCGGATCCGCTCGGTGGACCGCAGCGACTGCCGCAGCCGTTCCAGGGTGGGGGGATCCTCCGGGTCCGGATCGTGGGCCTCTCCCAGCAGATCGTTGACGGGGGAGATGGCCTGTCTGAGCGCGAGCACCGACGGCGGATCCTCGCTCTCCTTCGCCTCGAAGGTGTTGAGCTGCCCCACCAGTACGGAGGTTTCCACGTCCAAGGCGTGAGCGAGCGCGTTGAGGGTCGCGAGCCGTGCCGTCTGCCGCCGTCCCTGTTCGAGTTTCCGTACGACATCGACCGAAAGCCGTGCTCGATCCGCCAGTTGCTCCTGCGTCAGCCCGCGCCTGACGCGAAGCCGTGCGATCCGATCGCCGATGCTTGACTCTTCGTGCATTGCGCCATCCCCGCCAAAGGTCGAATGCCAACGCTACGCCGGGGGATCGGATGCTGTCATGGAACAGGTGGAGTGATGGGCCGTCAGTCAACGGAGGGTGTATGGAACGCCTGGTGTTCTGGGATATCGACCACACTCTGGTGGCGATGCGGGGTGTAGGCGGGGAGTTGTTCGGGCGGGCGTTCGCCCGGGTGACCGGGCGGCGTATGGAGCGCATAGCCGCTGTGGACGGAATGACCGATCCGGTGATTTTCCGGGAGACGGCCGCCCTGCACGGGGTGAGCACCGGGCGGCGTGAGTTCGAGGAGTTCGCGATGGTGCTGGGCGAGGAGCACGCCCGGGCCGTGGCGGAGATCCGGTCTCGGGGAGTCGCGTTGCCGGGGGCGGCGTCCGCGCTGGCCGCGTTGGCGGAGGCGGGTGTGCGGCAGTGCGTCGTCACGGGGAACGTTCGGTCCAGTGCGCGGGTCAAGTTGGCTGCCTTCGGCCTCGACTCATTTGTCGACTGGGAGGCCGGTGCCTATGGGGAGGACGCCGAGACGCGGCCCGAGCTGGTGCGCATTGCGCTGAGGCGTGCAGGCAGTCCGGCGGTCGGCCAGGTGTCACTTCTGGGGGACACGCCTGCAGATGTCAGGGCGGCTGCCGAGGTCGGCGTTCGCGCTGTCGGCGTGGCCACCGGTCGCAGCGGCGAGGAGGAACTGGCAGAGGCTGGGGCCGACTTCACGCTCTCTGGCCTCGAAGACACGGAACACGTCGTCGGCCTGGCCCTGCCGCGCTGACCAGTCCGGAGCAAGCGGGGCTTTCCGGCGCGCGCCGAGGGAGAACCGGCCCAGCTGGAAGTCCGTACTCACTCAGCGGACGGTACCTGAGCCGTGAAGTCCCGGTAGGGGACCGCGTGGTGCCAGGCGGCGTCTCGTGTCTGGCAGACCCGCAGCACCTCCGCCGGATCGGTGGGTAAATCGGGTGCCCGGCGGTGGTGATGTGTCTACGGTCCGGGGATGGATCTGCGTATCGTGACGCTCGCCGAGCGGCCCGGGTTGAAGTCTTCTTTCGCGAGTGCCGAGACCGAGCCTTGGCCCGCGTTCATGGATGAGGACCCCATCGGCAACCTTTACTACAGCGATGTCAGGACGGCGCATCCGGAGTTTGGGCTGATCGCGTATGACGCCGGCGACCCGGATCAGGCGGTGGCCCGCGCGTTCTGTGTGCCGTTCGCCTGGGACGGTGACCCGGCGGCGGGGGAGTTGCCCGTCGACGGGTGGGACGGGGTGATCTGGCGGTCGGCGCGTGATCGGCAGGTCGGGCGGAAGCCGAACCTCGTCTCGGCGTTGGAGATCAGTGTTCCCAAGGATCTCCAGGGCACGGGGCTCTCCGGTCGGATGCTCGCGGCGATGCGGGAGAACGCGGCCCGGCTGGGGTTCGAGCATCTGGTCGCGCCGGTGCGGCCGAACCACAAGCATCTGGTCCCCGACCTGCCGATCGACGCGTACGCCGCGCTGGTCAGGGAGGACGGGCTGCCGCAGGATCCGTGGCTGCGCGTCCATGTTCGGGCCGGTGGACGGATCGTCGGCACCTGCAAACGCGCGATGGTCATCCCCGGCACGCTGGCGGAGTGGCGCTCCTGGACGGGCCTGCCGTTCGACGAGACGGGGCCGGTCGTGGTGCCCGGCGCGCTGGTGCCGGTCCACTGCGATGTCGAGCACGGTGTCGCGGTCTATGTCGAACCGGGAGTCTGGGTGCACCACCGGCTGTGAACGGCCCGTGGCCCGCCGGGTGGTTCAAAGCGCGTTCGAGTGGTCCGAACAGGAGCCGCGTGTGACGTGAAGAACCCGGGGGTGCGGGTTTGGGGGGCGCCGGTGGGGCAGCATCCTTCCGGCGGCGGCCGGGTGCCGTCGACTCGCCTCCGTTTTTGTGGCCGGGAGTTGGAAATGGGACGTCCCGCTGACTGGTCTCCGCTGGATCTGGATTCCGATCCGACGCCGGGGGATCCGGACGAGGTCCGTGAACTCGCGGACGAGCTGCAGGAGTTCGCCGACGATGTCGGGGAGGCGCTGGGCACCATCCGGGGGATGGCCTCGGAGCGGGCGATGTTGGACTGGGCGGGGCTCTCGGCCGACACGTTCCGCGCCGAGTTCGAGAGCGTGCCGGGGAACCTCACCAAGCTGGAGGAGTCCTACTCGCTCTGTTCGCAGGCGCTGCAGGGCTACTGGCCGCAGTTGCAGACCGCGCAGGGGATGGCCGACCGGGCGTTGGACCGGGCGATCTCGGCGCGGGCCGATCTGGCCGGCGCCAGCTTCGCGTTGGAGGAGGCGCAGGACTGGGTGGGCCGGGCCGGCGAGGAGGCCGAGCGGCTGCAGCGCGAGGGCGAACGGGAGAACGTCGAGCCGCCGGACGAGGACACCGTCCGGGCCGCGGCGCGGGATCAGCAGGCCGCCGCCTCGGCGGCCGGCGCGGCGCAGGCGCGGGTCGCGGACGCGGAGCAACGGCTGGACGCCGCACGGCAGTTGGCGCAGGACGCCCGCGAGATGCGGGAGGAGGCGGCCCGGATCTGCGCCCAGGGCGTCGACGAGGCGAGCGACGCCGGCATTCAGAACAAGAAGTGGTGGGAGAAGCTGATCGAGTGGCTGTCCGACGCCTGGGACACGCTGGTCAGCATCTGCAAGGTCATCGTCGCGGTGCTGGGCGTGGTGGCCATGATCATCGGTGGGCCGCTGGCGTTGGTGGTGCTGGCGGCGGCCGTGGTGGTGCTGGCGGATACGTTGGTGAAATTCGCCCAGGGCAAGGCGGGGTTGCTCGATGTGGCGTTCGCCGCGCTGGACTGCATCCCCGGGATGCGGGGCCTGACCACCCTCGGCGGGCTCGCCAGGGGCGTCAAGGGGCTGGCCACCACGGGGATCAAGGGGCTGAAGCAGGGCGCGTTGCGGCTGGGCCGGATCGGCCGGGGCGAGGGCATCCCGATGACCGCGCGCAACGCCTGCGGCGACCCGGTGGACGTGGCCACCGGCGAGCTGTTGATGTCGGCGGTCGATGTCGAACTGCCGGGCGTGCTGCCGCTGGTGCTGGAGCGGCACCATATCTCCAGCTATCGCGCGGGGGGTTGGTTCGGCTCGTCGTGGACGTCCACGCTGGACCAGCGGCTGGTCCTGGAGGAGCACGGCGCCCGGCTGCTCACCGCCGACGGGATGACGTTGCTCTATCCGCGTCCCATGGTGGACGAGCCGGTGCTTCCGGTGGAGGGGCCGCGTTGGACGCTCTCCTGGGACGGGCGGGCCGGCACGCCGTTGACGGTGGACCAACGGGACGGCATCCGGCTGCACTTCGCGCCCGTTGCCGGCCGGCCGGGCAGTGAGCTGCCGCTGGTCGCGATCACCGACCGGCATGACAACCGCGTCCAGTTCGCCTACGACGAGGCGGGCGCGCCGACCGATGTCCACCACTCCGGCGGCTACCACCTGGGCGTCACCACCCGGGACGGCCGGGTCACCGCGCTGCGGCTGCTCAGCCATCCCGAGCGGCCGGTCCTGATGTCCTACGGCTATGACGCGGCCGGACTGCCGCACGAGATCCGACAGGGCGACGACGGGCCGCCGCTGCGGTTCGCCTACGACCGGCACGCCCGGATGACCCGCTGGGAGGACCGCAACGGCTACTGGTACTCCTACGACTACGACGAACGGGGCCGCTGCGTCTTCACCACCGGCACCGACCGGGTGTTGGAGTACCGCTACGCCTACGACGAGGAGAACCTGCGCACCGACGTCACCGACTCGTTGGGGCAGACCACCCGCTACCAGTTCAACGACTGCTTCCAACTCATCGCCCAGACCGACCCGTTGGGCGCGACCACCAGCCACGTCCTGGACCGTTACGACCGCTCGCTGACCAGGACCGATCCGCTGGGCCGGGTCACCCGCTTCGGCTACAGCCCGGAGGGGCACCTCGCGGAGCTGGTCCGTCCCGACGGTCTGGCCGCCCGGCTCGACCACAACGAGTTGGGGCAGGTCACGGAGGTCGTGCAGGCCGACGGCTCCGTCTGGCGGCAGGCGTTCGACGCGGCCGGGGACCTGGTCGTCCTCCAGGACCCGGCCGAGCGGCGCACGCGGTACGCCTATGACGCGCATGGCGGACTGGCCGAGGTGAGGGACCCGTCCGGGGACACCACCCGGATCCGTTCGGACGCGGCCGGGCTGCCGCTGGAGGTGACCGGCCCGGACGGCGAGGTCACCCGCTACACCAGGGACCCGTTCGGCCGGGTCACCGCCGTCACCGACCCCTCGGGCGCCGAGACCCGCTTCGTATGGTCGGTCACGGGCCGACTGCTGAGCCAGACGGACCCGTTGGGCGGCGTCCGCAGCTGGGCCTATGACGCCGAGGGCAACTGCACCGCAAGCGTCGACGAGACGGGCGCCACCACCACGATCGACTACGGCGCCTTCGATCTCCCGATCCGCCGCACCGGGCCCGACGGCGTGGTCCACCGCATCGAACGGGACACCGAGCTGCGCCTGACCGGCGTGATCGACCCGCTGGGCCGGGCCTGGCGGTACGACTACGACCCCAACGGGCGGCTGCTCGCCCAGACCGACTTCGACGGCCGGGTCACGAGCTACCGCAGGGACGCCGCCGGGCAGCTCGTCGAACGGGTCAACCCGGCGGGGCAGTCGGTCCGTTACCGCTACGACCCGTTGGGGCGGGTGGTGGAGTCGGCCACCTCGGACGGCGGCGTGACCACGTTCACCCGCGATCCGATCGGCCGCGTCGTCGCCGCCGAGAGCCCGGGCACGGTGCTGACCCGTTCCTATGACATCCGGGGGGAGTGGCTGAGCGAGACGGTCAACGGCCGTACGTTGACCGTCAGTCGGGATGCCCTCGGGCAGATCGTCGAGCGCACCACGCCGGCCGGGGTGCACAGCGCCTGGGCCTACGCGGGGCTCGCGGCCCCCACCGCGCTGACCGTCGCGGGGCGCACCGTCGCGTTCGCCGGCACGGCACACGGCCGGGGCGCCGCCCGCACCTACGGCGGCCGGCTGACGGTCTCCGTCGAGCTGGACGCGGCGGGGCGGCCGACGGAGCAGCTGGTCACCGGGCCAGAGGGCCGGAACATCGCGGGACAGCGTTACGCCTACCGCGCCGACCACCACCTCACGGGCCTCACCGGCCGGGGCGGCCCGATCGATCTCACCCTCGACCCGAGGGGCCGGGTGACGGCCGTCAACGGGCCTGCCGGCGAGGAGCGTTACGCCTACACCGACACGGGCGACCAGGCCGAGGCCGACTGGGCGCACGGCGACCGTGCGGCGGCCGGGCCACGGAGCTACACCGGCACCCTGCTCACCGACGCGGGACGCACCCACTACACCTATGACGCGGCCGGCCGGGTGGTCGCCAGGCGGCGGAAGAACCTCTCCAAGAAGCCGGACAGCTGGGCCTACACCTGGGACGCCGACGACCGGCTGACCTCCGTCACCACCCCGGACGGCACCGTCTGGCGCTACCACTACGACGCCTTCGGCCGCCGCGCCGCCAAGGAACGGCTGGGCCCCGACGGCGAAACCCCGGTCGAACGCGTCGACTTCACCTGGCAGGACGCCGACCTGGTCGAGCAGACCGCCACCGGCGACACCCGGGGGCCCGCCACCCTCACCTGGGAGCACGAGGGCGGCACCCCGCTGCTGCAACTGGAGAGCACGGGCCGGTCCGCCGACCAGCACGAGACGGACCGACGGTTCTTCGCCATCGTCTCCGACCTGGTCGGCCGGCCCACCCACCTGATCGACGAGGAGGGGGAGACGGCCTGGGAGTCCCGCACCACCCTCTGGGGCGCGCCGCTGCCCGGCGGATCGAGGACGACCGACACCCCGCTGCGTTTCCCCGGCCAGTACGCGGACGCCGAGACCGGCTGGCACTACAACCACCACCGGCACTACGACCCGGAGACCGGCCGCTACACCACCGCCGACCCGCTCGGCCTCGCCCCGGCCGAGAACCCCCGGGTCTATGTGCACAACCCGCTGACCTGGTCGGACCCGTTGGGCCTGGCGCCCCATTCGGCGCTGATCACCGGGTTCCGGCTGCAGACCGCGCACCGGCTGAGCCGGCGGATGCGGGTGGACGCGGCCGGCAATGTCTCCATCACCGGCCGGCAGCATCTGTATGTCAACCTCAGCAACGACATCAGACACACCCTCAACTTCCGTGGCGGGCAGGGGGAGATCGTCTCCTTCCAGCTGCGGCAGAGCTTCCTCGACCAGATCCGGAGGACCGCCATCCCGCAGCGGAACCCCGGCCAGTACACGCCCGAGCAGTGGAAGCAGATGAAACAGACCCACCCGGAGATCTCCGACCCGACCAAGGGAGAAGATCTCTACGGACTGCCGGGCAGTATGCTCGACGAGTTCCAGGAGGCCATCGTCCCCGGCTCCGGAAAGATCATCAAGAACGAGTCGAGTTGAGCCGCGACCCGGCCGACCGAGCGCCCGGAGGAGACGCCGTGGTCCACGCGGAGGACGAGGAGCTGGCGGCCGAGCTGGCGGCCGAACGACACCGGCTCACCCACCGGCCCCCCGACGACGAGGGCATCCCCGCGTTCGCCTATCTGGAGGTGCGCCCCGGGGTGGCCGTCGGCGACTACGCCCGCCACCTCCGCTCGGTGCTCGACCCGACGCTGGCCATCGCCGCGACGGCCGACTTCGACGCGGCCGAGCTGCCGACCGGCGACATCCCCGACTGGTTCGCCCGCGTCTCCGGCCAACCGTCCCAGGAGACAGCGGAGTTCGCGGCAGCGGGACGGGCCAGCTACGCGGACCACCCGGGCACCGACGGGCCCTGGGAGCTGCGGGACTGGCTCTCCCGCTTCGAGCCCGAGTACGGCATGCGCGGCTGGGCCTGGTGGGACCTCACCGCCCCGGCCCCCGACCGGCTGCGGATCTGGGTGGACTGCGGCACCGAGCCCTGGTTCGCCCACCTCGACCTGCTGTGGCTGGCCTACACGGCGGGCGCGGTCTCCGTCGCACCGCCCGAGGTGGTGGAGAGCGACATCTGGGCCGCCGAACCGCCCGTGGGGTGAGCCCCGGGCCGGTTGTCAGTGCCTCCGGTTAGCCTCCGAAGGACACGACATCCGGCACCCGGCATCCCACGGAGGACGGCAGCATGACCGAGAAACACACGGCCGAGGCGACGCGAAGCGGCACCGGCCCCCCGGCCGACGTCCGGGGCGGCGCCAATATCGCCATGAAGATCCCGGCGGCCGACTACGCGGCCACGGTCTCCTTCTACCGCGACACCCTCGGCCTGGAAGTCGTCGACGAGGCCGAGGGCGAGGCCACCGGCGCCGCCACCGTCTCCCACACCTGCGCCTTCCGCTTCGGCCCCACCACGCTCTGGCTCGACCGGGTCGAGGGCCTGGCCCGCTCCGATCTCTGGCTCGAACTGCGCACGCCGGCCCTGGAGTCCGCCGTCGAACGCCTGGCCGCCGCCGGCCACCGCGTCTGTGACGAGGTCGAGCCCTTCACCGACCCGTCCACCAGGGCCCACTGGATCAGAAACCCGGCGGGCGTCGTACACCTCCTCGCCGAGAGCAAGCCGGAGGATTGACCGTCCGCATCGAACACACTATGTAGCCAGCCCTGTTGACAGGGTGTGAGAGGAAACCCGAGGGAACCACCGCACTGTCCTTTTCCTGCCCCGGAGGGCGTGACCGGCGCTTTTTCATGATCTATCGTGGTCTCATCACATGAGCGCGTTCGCCGCTCATACCCGTGACGGCGCCGCCCGGCCTGACCAGCCGGCCCGTTCGGCGCCGAGGCCGGCCAGACCAGCCGGCCGTGTCCCCAGGGGGGTTCGGGATGGTGCGCCCAGCCGACTGGAGTCCGGTAGACCTGGACCGGGATCCGACACCGGGAGATCCGGACGAGGTCCGTGAACTCGCCGACGACCTACGGGAGTTCTCCGACGATGTCGGCGAGGCGCTGGGCAAGATCCGGGGGCTCGCCTCGGAACGCGCGGTGCTCGACTGGGCCGGCCTCTCCGCCGACACCTTCCGCCGCGAGTTCGAGGGCGTCCCCGACAACCTGACCAAACTGGAGGACTCCTACGCGCTCTGCGCCGAAGCGCTCGACGGCTACTGGCCCAAACTCCAGACCGCCCAGGGCATGGCGGACCGCGCGCTGGACCGGGCGATCAGCGCCCAGGCCGATCTGGCCAGCGCCCAGTCCGCGTTGAGCGACGCCACCGACTGGGTCGGCCGCGCCGGCGAGGAGGCCGAACGGCTGCAACGCGAGGGCGAACGGGAGAACGTCGAACCCCCGGACGAGGCCGATGTCCGGGCCGCGACCCGCGACCACCGGGCCGCCGAATCCGCCGCCACCGCCGCCCGGGGCCGGGTGAACGACGCCCAGGAACGGCTCTCCGCCGCCCGCCAACTGGCCCTCGAAGCACGGGAGATGCGCGAGGAGGCGGCCCGGGTCTGCGCCCAGTCCATCGATGAGGCCAGCGACGCCGGCATCCAGAACCGCAAGTGGTGGCAGAAGCCCATCGACTGGGTGACCGACAACTGGGACACCATCGTCGACATCGCCAAGGCCATCGTCGCCGTCCTCGGCATCGTCGTGATGATCATCGGCGGGCCGCTGGCCTGGGTCGTGCTGGCCGCCGCGCTGATCGTGCTCGCCGACACCCTGATCAAATACGCCAACGGGGAGGCCAGCCTCTGGGATGTCGCGTTCGCCGCCCTCGACTGCATCCCGGGGTTCAAGGGCCTCACCACCCTCGGCGGCCTCGCCAAGGGCCTCAAGGGGCTGGCCACCACCGGGCTTCGGGGCCTGCGCGAGGGCGCCCTCGGCCTCGGCGGGCTGCTGCGCCGGGGCGGGCGGCAGGCCGACGACCTGGTCTGCCAGACCGACCCCATCGACATGGCCACCGGCGAGATGGTGATGGACGCCACCGATGTGCGGCTCCCCGGCGTGCTGCCGCTGGTGCTGCGCCGCCACCACCGCACCAGCCTGCGCGAGGGCACCTGGTTCGGCCGCTCCTGGACTTCCACGCTCGACCAGCGCCTCCTCCTTGACTCCGGCGGCGTGCGGCTGACCACCGAGGACGGCATGGTCCTCAGCTATCCGCGCCCCGACGCCGAGTTCGATGTGCTGCCCGTCGAGGGCCCCCGCTGGCCGCTGGCCTGGGACGGCGCCCCCGGCGGCGCGATCCGGGTCACCCAACGCCAGCACGGCCTCACCCTGCGGTTCGCCCCCGTGCCTGGCCGACGCGGCGGCGAACTCCCGCTGGTCGAGATCGCCGACCGGTTCGGCAACCGGATCCGCGTCGGCTACGACGCCGAGGGCGCGCCCAACGAGGTGGTCCACGACGGCGGTTACCGTCTGGGCCTGACCACGGCCGGCCGCCGGATCACCGCCGTCACCCTGCTCAGCGACCCCGACCAGCCGGTGCTGGCCCGCTACGGCTACGGCGAACACGGCGACCTCACCGAGGTGTTCGACTCCACCGGGCTGCCGCTGCGGCTGACCTACGACGACCGCCACCGCATCGTCGGCTGGCGGGACCGCAACGACACCTGGTACCGCTACACCTACGACGAGTCCGGACGCTGCGTCGCCACCGAAGGCACCGACGGCATCCTCGCCAGCCGCGTCGCTTACCACACCGAACGCCAACAGACCGTCTTCACCGACTCGTTGGGCAACACCACGGTCTACCAGTTCAACGACTGCTGGCAGCCCGTCGCCGAGACCGACCCGGCCGGCGGGACCACCCACCGCACCTTCGACCGCTACGACCGCCCCCTCACCGTCACCGACCCACTGGGCCGCACCACCTGCTACGTCTACGACGAGGACGGGCGGCTGACCACCATCGTCCGCCCCGACGGGCGCGAGGTCCGCTTCCACTACGACGAGGCCGGGCTGCCCACCTCGGTGGTCGAGGCCGACGGCTCCGTCACCCGCCAGGAGTTCGACGAACACGGCAACCGCACCGCCGTGACCGACGCCGCCGGCAAGGTCACCCGCTTCACCTACCACCCGGGCGGCGCCCTCGCCGGCACCGTCGACGCGCTCGGCAACGCCACCACGGCCGTCTGCGACGCGGCCGGACTGCCCGTCGAGGTCCGCACCCCGGACGGCGGCGTCACCCGCTACCGGCGCAACGCCCTCGGCCAACCCGTGGAGATCACCGACCCGTCCGGCGCGGTCAACCGCCTGGAGTGGACGCCCGAGGGCCGGCCGCTGCACCGCGTCGACCCGCTCGGCGGCCACCACAGCTGGCGCTGGGACCCCGAGGGCAACTGCCTGGAGAAGAGCGACCCCACCGGCTCCGTCGTCCGCTTCGAGTACGGCCCGTTCGACATCCCCGTCGCCGAGACCACCGCCGAGGGCGTGCGCCGCGAGTTCACCCGCGACACCGAGCTGCGACTGCGCCAGGTCCGCGAACCGGGCGGCGCCACCTGGGAGTACAGCTACGACCCGGCCGGCCGGCTGGTCGCCGAAACCGACTTCGACGGCCGCAGCCGCCGCTACCAGCACGACGCCGCCGGCCAACTCGTCGCCCGCGTCAACCCGTCGGGCGAGACGTTGACCCTGGAACGGGACGTACTCGGCCAGATAGTGACCCGGAGCGCGCCCGGCGTCACCGCCACCTTCGAACGCGACCCGCTCGGCCGGCTCCGGCGCGCCGTCCAGGACGGCACCGTCCTGGAGATCGAACGCGACGCCGTGGGACGCGTCACCCGGGAGATCTGCGACGGCCGCAGCACCTCCGTCGCGTACGACGCGCTGGGCCGCGTCCACAGCAGGACCACCCCCAGCGGCCACACCAGCCGGCACACCTACGACGGCACCGGCCACCGCAGCGCCGTCGACATCAACGGGCACCTCATGGAGTTCGCCCGCGACCGGGCCGGCCGGGAGACCGCCCGCACCCTCGGGCCCGGGCTCAGCCTCGACCAGGAGTGGGACGCCGCCGGCCGGCTGCGCCGCCAGTCGCTCACGGTGCGCGGCGCCGTCACCCACACCCGTGGCTACCGCTACCGCGACGACAACCACCTCACCGGCATCGCCGACTCCCGGCTCGGCGACATCGCCTACGACCTGGACCCGATCGGCCGGGTCACCGCCGTCACCGGCCCCGGCTGGGCCGAGCGGTACGCCTACGACGAGGCCGGCAACCAGACCCTCGCCGACTGGGGCGAGCGGCACCCCGAAACCGAGGCCACCGGCACCCGCAGCTACGCCGGCACCCGACTGGAACAGGCCGGCCGGATCCGCTACACCTACGACGCCGCCGGCCGCACCATGCTGCGCCAACGCACCCGCCTCTCCCGCAAGCCCGACACCTGGCGCTACACCTGGGACGTCGAGGACCGCCTCACCGCGCTCACCACCCCCGAAGGGGACCGCTGGCACTACCGCTACGACGCGCTCGGACGCCGGGTGGAGAAGCACCGCCGCACCGACGACGGGCGGATCGCCGAACGCGTCCTCTTCAGCTGGCTGGGCACCACACTCGTCGAACAGACCGCCGTCAGCGAGGCCGACCCCGCCCCCACCACCCTCACCTGGGACTACGACGGCCGCCGCCCCCTGGCCCAGACCGAACGCCGTGGCGCCACCGGCACCGCGACGCTGGAACAGACCCGACTCGACCAGGCCGAGGTCGACGAACGGTTCTACGCCATCGTCACCGACCTCGTCGGCACCCCCGTCCAACTCGTCGACGAAACGGGGGACATCGCCTGGACGGCCGACACCACGCTGTGGGGCGTCACCCGCCCCACGGCGGCGGACGCCCCCGGCACCCCGCTGCGCTTCCCCGGCCAGTACGCCGACGCCGAGACCGGCTGGTACTACAACTTCCACCGCCACTACGACCCGACCACCGGCCGCTACACCTCACCCGACCCGCTCGGCATCGGCCCCGCGCCCAACCCGGTCGCCTACCCGCGCAACCCCCATGTGTGGAGCGACCCGCACGGGCTGACCCCCTGCTATCTCTTCCGGGGAACCACCCGCGACTTCTCGGGCAGCCCCAACACCCAGAACATCGGCATCACCCCCACCTCCTCCGACCCCGGCGTGGCCACCGTCTTCGCCACCCACTCGGAGAGCTTCGGCGAGGCATTCGTCCAGGTCATCCCGACCAGGGCACTGGACGACGTGCCCTACCACGAGGGCTATATCCGCCGCGAGGCCGAATGGGGCGTCGAACTCCCGGCGGACGAACTGGGCCGCCGGGCCGAGCTGGAGGTGCCGGTCAGCGTCGCCCGGGACATCCTGGGCGACATGGGCATTAACATCCCCAACAACATCCCGATCGGCAGCATCGACTCCACCCTGGAGTTCGACGTCCCCAAGCTCAGCACCGACCAGATCAACCAGTTCATCTCGGAGGCCAGAAGGCGTGTCTGAACAAGCCGAGTTGTCCGTCCACCACATCGTCAGCACGGACCCCAACGGCGCGGTCTGCGTCGTCCGCTGCCTCGCGGGCCCGGCCCGTCGCGGCACGGTGTTCCGCGTCGCCGACGCCGAGTTCCGCCTCGACGAGATCGAGTGGTACGGACGCCAGGTCGACTCCCTCGACCCCGCCCACCACGGCAAGGTCCGCCTCACCGGCCCCACGACCGACCACCTCCGGCCGGGAGCCGTCCTGACCACCCCATGACGGCGGGGCACGCAATCGCCCGTGCGCGGGCGGTGACTAAGCTGGGGCGCCGGTCAGATGTTGTATCGCCTTCTGCGGATGCGGAGTTGCTGTGACCCGTCGAAACCGAACCACGTACACGGCCGCCCTGGCGGCCGGTGCTCTGCTGCTGACCTCCTGCGGCGGAGGCGGAGACGACACCGTCGACGACGAAATCGCCGGCGCCCAAACCACGGCCGAGAACACCCCGGAGCCGGAGCCTTCCGAGGACCCCACCCCCACCGAACCAGCCGACGACGACCGCCCGGAAATCGACCTGGGCCCGGACTTCGAGAACGTCTACGAAGACGACCTGACCGGCGACCCAGTGGCAGACGCAGCCCTCCGGGACCTGCGGGGTTTTGAGGACGCCGTAGCCGAAGTCATCGTGACAAACGATATTGGCCGCCCGGCACTTCGCTACTACGCGAGTGGCGAGGCTCTCGACACCGCGCTCCGCGTTCTTGACGGAATTATCGAGGACGGTCTTTCTTCCGCCGGGACCGTACGCTATTTCAACCGGAGCGTGACGATTCTGGAGGGTGAAGAAGCCGCCACCTTCACCCAGTGCCGTGACTCAAGCGGAGTGGACGGAATCAACTTCGTGACAGGGGAGATCCTTGACGAACGCGACCCCAGCTCAAAGCCGGACCTTTATGCTGGCCGTCTGGAGCTGAATTCGGAAGGCGTCTGGCAGACCGTGGGATTTGAGCAAGAGCCGGACTCCCCCCTGTGCGCATGAGCATGGCTTCCCGTTGCCGGCTCGCGGTCCTGGTCGCGGTTCTCGCTGTCCTCCTGCTTCCGCAGGCTGCCTCAGGGGACGACTACTGGGGAGAACGAGTCACGGAAGACTCAGACGAGTCTGCCGGCTCCGGGGGGCAGGACCTGGGGGCGGGGGTAGCGCGTATCGAGTTCTCGTCCGATTCACAGAGTGAGGACACCGGTTCCACGAGCACTTCGAGCGGGGCATGGTCGCCGCCGGCCTGTTACTACGCGCCGACTCGATCGCCCGAGCAGATGCAGGCGTTCGTGGCCGACTACTCGGAGCGCTTCTACAGGGCGCCTTTCCCGGACGAGGACAAGCAGGGCGTGCGGGACTTCATCGACTCCACCTATGGCGAGGATGGCGAGTTCCCCGACTACCATCTCGACCGCCAGGGTGAGGGCATGTTCTGGCAGGTGGTCAGGAACGAGGACCATCCCGATCGCAACGCCCGGTGGGAGTGTGAACCCCGTACGTTCTGGGTGGATTTCGGGGATGCTCCGCCTGCTGATATTCCGGAGGTGGTGGATATCGCGATGCTTGCGGAGTTGGCGTATGAGCGTATTCGTGTGCCGGATACGGTGGTTGAGTTGAATCCGGTGGGTGTGCAGACGGTGAATTTGCCGATGTGGGTGTGGTTGCCGGTGGGGGAGTTTGGGCCGGTGTCGGTGACGGCTTCCTTGGAGGGGTATGGGTTGTCGGCGACGACGACCGCCACCCCCGTTGGGCTGGCCGTGGAGCCGGGGACGGAGGATGCGGTGTCGCATCCGGGGTCGGGGGAGTGTCCGGTGGATGCGCCGGCGTATCACGGGGGGTTGGTGGGGCAGGAGCCGGTGTGTGGGGTGACGTATCTGCGGTCGACGGAGGAGGGGGGCGTGTACTCGCTGTCGGCGTCGTTGCGTTGGGAGATCACGTGGGAGGGCTCGGACGGCAGCGGCGGCACGTTGCCGGACGGTGTGTTCGAGACGACCTACGACCTGACCGTCGACGAGGTCCAGACAGTCGTCCGCTGACTGGTGGACCAAATCGATCCCGCACCCTCGCCAGGCGCGGCGCCAGATTCTCCATGTCGAACGTCTTCAATCAGTTGTTGGCTGGGAAACCCTCTATGCGCAAGCGGACCTTCGGCGATCGCGAGATCGCCATCGTCGATGTCGACGACGCTTCTTCCGGCGAGCACATCATCGAGTTCCACGACCCCGCGATCGGCTCCGCCGGCGCGCATCTGGCGGTGGTGATCCCGGAAGGCGGCGACTGGGGGGACGCGCTGGTGAGCGTCAGCCCGCGCGTGAACGAGATCTCCGCCGCCTTCGTCACCTGGTCACTTGAGACCGCGCGCGCCATGGCCTTCCCTCCCGCCACCCCCTGACCGCTGCATGGCGAACGGAGGTCCGCTGTGTCGATTTGTCCCGGTGGGATGTCAACCAGTCATGTGCAGTAGCGACGGCATCGGCCTGGCTGCGGCGACCGGAGGCCGGGCCGACCACGTTATGACGGAACGCGCCTTACCACCCCGGGTGTTGACCGCTCTGCGGACCGCCTCGGCATGGGGCTTCCCCGACAGCTGCACTCCCGCGGTCGGTCGCCTCCTTCGCCTTCTCGCCGCCTCCAAGCCGGGCGGCATCATCGCCGAGAGCGGTACCGGCGCGGGTGTCGGCACCGCCTGGCTCCACGCCGGCCTGAGCGCCGACGCCCGTCTGATCACGGTCGAACGCGACGCGCGGCTGGCCCGCCGAGCGGCCGGCCTCTTCGCCGACGACCCCCGCGTCACCGTGCTCACCGGAGACTGGACCCGGCTCGAACAACACGCCCCGTTCGACGTCTTCTTCTGCGACGGCGGCGGCAAACGCGACGCCCCCGACCGCGTCGTGGACCTCCTCGCCCCCGGCGGGCTCCTCCTCCTCGACGACTTCACCCCCTCCCCTCACTGGCCACCCCACTTCGCCGGCGGGGTCGACGAGTTACGTCTCCACTACCTGACCCACCCCGCCCTGACCACGACGGAAGTCCTCACCACCCCGACCACGTCGGCCATCGTCGGGGTGCGGAGTCGGTCGACTGCGGGCGGTGACTAAGCTGGTGGTCAGTCAGGTGTATGAACCGTCTTCTGGTGATGCGGAGTTGCTGTGACTCGTCGGAACCGAATCGCTTACGCGGCCGCTCTGGCGGCCGGTGCTCTGCTGCTGACCTCCTGCGGTGGAGGCGGAGACGACACCGTCGACGACGAAATCGCCGGCGCCCAAACCACGGCCGAGGACACCCCGGAGCCGGAACCCTCCGAGGACCCCGCCCCCACCGAACCAGCCGACGACGACCGCCCGGAAATCGACCTGGGCCCGGACCTGGAGAACGTCTACGAGAGCGAGGTTTCCGGGGGCCCGGAGGTGGATGCGATTGTTGAGTCCCTTCAGGGGTTCAACGACGCGGTGGACGAGGCCATCGTCAGCCGCGAGAACGACCGGCCAGCGCTGCGCTATTACATCGCCGGGGAGGCACTGGACAGAACGGTCCGGATCCTTGACAGCATGTATGAGGATGGCCATACCTCTGCCGGGAAGGCTCACTATGTCATTCGCGAGGTCAATCTTGTGGACGAAACGTCGGCAACCTTCAGTTACTGCCGGGACTACTCGGAGACGGTGACGCTCGATGTCAACACGGGAGAGATCGTCGAACCGGCTGAGCCTGGAGCTGTGCCCGATCTCTTCTTCGGCCGCGTAAAGCTGAACACGGACGGTGTATGGCAGGCGGTCGACTATGACCTTGAGCCCAATGCGGCCGAGTGCGCATGATGCGTGCCCTTTTATGGCGGCGTGTCGGGCTGTCCGCTTTTCTCTGCCTGGTGCTGACGGCGGGCTCGGACGGACGACGGGGATTGGAAGTCGAGATCCATTCCGAACGCCATGACCGTACCCTCGGGGCCAGTGTGGCGGCATCCGGGATCACCTACAGCTCGTCGGAGGGCGGCACCGGAGTAGGTTCTGTCGACAGTACGACATCCTGGTCTCCGCCCGCCTGTTACTACGCACCGACCCACACTCCCGAGGAATACCGCGCGTTCTGGGCCGAGTTGTCGAGCGAGTTCTATGGGGCAGGCCATCTCCCCGAGGACAAGGAGGCGTTACGGCAGTCCCTCAGTGACCTCTACGGGCCCGATGGCGAATATCCCGACTACAACGTCGACCGGCAGGGTGAGGGGATGTTCTGGCAGGCAGTGCGAAATGAGGAACATCCGGACCGCACTGCGCAGTTCGCGTGTGAACCCCGTACGTTCTGGGTGGATTTCGGGGATGCTCCGCCGGCTGATGTTCCGCAGGTGGTGGATATCGCGATGCTTGCGGAGTTGGCGTATGAGCGTATTCGTGTGCCGGATACGGTGGTTGAGTTGAATCCGGTGGGTGTGCAGACGGTGAATTTGCCGATGTGGGTGTGGTTGCCGGTGGGGGAGTTTGGGCCGGTGTCGGTGACGGCTTCGTTGGAGGGGTATGGGTTGTCGGCGACGACGACTGCGGCGCCGGTTGGGTTGAGGGTGGTGCCGGGGACGGGGGATGCGGTGGTGTATCCGGGGTCGGGGGAGTGTCCGGTGGATGCGCCGGCGTATCACGGGGGGTTGGTGGGGCAGGAGCCGGTGTGTGGGGTGACGTATCTGCGGTCGACGGGGGAGGGGGGCGTGTACTCGCTGTCGGCGTCGTTGCGTTGGGAGATCACGTGGGAGGGCTCGGACGGCAGCGGCGGCACGTTGCCGGACGGTGTGTTCGAGACGACCTACGACCTGACCGTCGACGAGGTCCAGACAGTCGTCCGGTAGGGGGCACCAGCCGTGAGAGAGGTGTGACCTGGCGGCCGTTGATGGCGTGATGAGCGGACTGATAGCGTGCGAATCACCGGATAGGGTAATGAGACCGTTCTTTTGCGTGAACGTACGCGACGTGCTTGTAGGTGTCTCCTCCACGTGGGAACCGGGGTTGGCGGATGAGAACTGAGGACCGGGTGTCCACGGCTGCCAAGAAGTCGATCGCCGTTGGCCCAGGGGTCGGGGACCGGTTGCCGGCTCCCCCGAGGGAGCGGAAGCCCGCGCTGGCGGCGTTGGCCGCTCTTCTGGTGCTGGTGGGTGCCCTGGGTGCCACGGTGTTGGTGATGCGCGCCGGGGACCGGATGGAGGCGATTCAGGTCACCGAGCGGGTCCCGATGGGGCAGCGCATTCCGGAGTCGGCCATGAAGATGGTGCTGGTCGCCGACGACGACGCCGTGGACTATGTGCCCTGGGAACAGCGGGGCAGCCTCGCGGAGCAGTACCGTCCGGTGACGGATCTGATGGCCGGCACGGTGCTGGTGGGCCAGATGCTCACGGGTGAGTCGACGCTCGCCGAGGGCGAGGTCATGGTCGGTGTCTCGCTCCAACCGGGGCAGTATCCCTCGGGGCTTGAGCCCGGCGACACGGTCGCCGCCTACTTCGTCGGGGACGCGGCGCCGCCCGTCGACGCCGAGGAAGGGGCCGAGCCGTCCGGTGGCGAGACGCTGTTGACGGACCGGGCCAGGGTCGCCGCGATCCATGGCGAGCAGGGGGTCACCGGCACCGGCACGCTGCCCGTGACGCTGCGCGTCGAGCAGTCCGTGGTGGCCGATCTGACCCGCGCGGCGGCGTCCGGCGACGTCTCGTTGGTGATCGTCGCCGCCCCCGGCGAGTGAGCGCCGGGATGACGCGGCGAACGGCTCGGGCCGGGGCCGGTGGAGGGGACGGGAACGGATGGCGCTGATCGCAGTGGCCGCGGACAAGGGCGCGCCTGGCGTCACCACCACGGCGGTCGCGTTGGCCGCGCTGTGGCCACGGCGCGCGCTGCTGGCGGAGATCGATCCGGCCGGCGGTGATCTGGTCTACCGCTCGGTGACGGCGAACGGCCGTCCGCCCGACCCGAGTACGGGAATTCTGTCGCTGGCCGCGACCGCCCGCCGGGGCATCGCCGCCGAGCAGTTGTGGGATCACGCGCAGCGGCTCTCCGGCGGTCTCGATGTGCTGGTCGGCCTGGCCAACTCGGATCAGGCGGCGGGGCTCACCGGCCAGTGGGCCGCGCTGGGCCGCGCGTTCGCCGAGTTGGCGCAGTCGCCGCACCAGGAGGTGGCCGCGGATGTGCTGGCCGACTGCGGCCGGTTGGACGCCGGTTCGCCGGTGCACGCCGTGTTGCCGCATGCCGCGCTGCTGTTGTTGGTGACGCGGGCCGCGCCGGAGCAGATCGCGCATGTGCGGGACCGGGCCGCCGCGTTGCACAACAAGCTGCACGGGCAGCAGCGCGGGTCGGCCCAGTTGGGGCAGCCGCAGATCGGGGTGGTGCTGGTGGCCGATCCGCAGCGCGGTGAGCGGGTCGCCACCCAGGTGAACGAGATGCTGATCGCCTCGGGCACCGGTTCGCGGGTGGTCGGCCTGGTGGCCGAGGACCCGGTGGGCGCCGAGCAGTTGGCGGGGCGGCGGCGCGGCCGTCTTGACCGTTCGCTGTTGGTGCGTTCGGTGCGCCGGGTGGTGGCCGATCTGCATCAGGTGTACCGCTCGGAGTTGGCGCCCTCGGGCAGCGCCCCGACCGGCCCGCAGCAGGTGCCGCCGCCGGTGCACGCGCCGCCGGGGGCGCCGGCCGGCCCGCCGCCGGGCTATGGCCCGCCGCCCGGGTACGGGCCGCCGCCGGGTTACGCGCCGCCGCCCGGCTACGACCAGCCGCCGGCGCCCGCGCCCGGGGCCCGTCCGTGGGAGCCGGGACTGTCGAGGGGGGCGTCGGGATGATCGAGCCGGAGCGCGGCAGCGAGGTCAACCACCAGTTGGTGAAGCGGTTCCGGCAGGAGGCCGGGGACCGCATCGCCGAGCAGCGGCGGATCGACCAGGCCAGCGGCGTGCGCCCGATGACGTCGGAGGACGAACGGCACTACGCGCGGGCGGTGATCGCGCAGGTGCTGGAGGAGTACGCGCGGTCCGAGATCGCCGAGGGCCGGGCGCCGTTGGACGCGGTGGCGGAGGAGGGCTATGCCTCCGCCGTGCACGCGGCGCTCTTCGGCGTGGGGCGGCTGCAGCCGCTGCTGGACGATCCCGATGTGGAGAACATCGACGTCAACGGTTGCGACCAGGTGTTCATCGGCTATGCGGACGGCCGCGAGGTGCGCGGCGATCCGGTCGCGGAGAGCGACGAGGAGCTGATCGAGCTGATCCAGATCCTCGGCGCCTACTCGGGGCTCTCGTCGCGCCCGTTCGACTCCGCCAACCCGCAGCTGGACCTGCGGCTCCCCGACGGTTCGCGGCTGTCGGCCGTGATGGACGTGACCAGGCGGCCCGCGCTCTCCATCCGGCGGGCCCGGCTGGGCAAGGTGTTCCTGGCGGATCTGGTCGGGAACGGCACGCTGACGCAGGAGTTGGGGCAGTTTCTGACGGCGGCGGTGCGGGCCAGGAAGAACATCATGATCGCCGGCTCCACCAACGCGGGGAAGACCACCCTGCTGCGGGCGCTGGCCAACGAGATCCCGCAGGACGAGCGGCTGATCACGGTGGAGCGGGCCCTGGAGCTGGGCCTTGACCAGTTCGCCGAACTGCATCCGAACGTGGTGGCGTTCGAGGAGCGGCTGCCCAACTCGGAGGGGCAGGGCGCGATCACCATGGCCGAGCTGGTGCGCCGCTCGCTGCGGATGAACCCGTCCCGGGTGATCGTCGGCGAGGTGCTGGGCGACGAGATCGTCACCATGTTGAACGCGATGAGCCAGGGCAACGACGGTTCGCTGTCCACGATCCACGCGAACAGCTCGCAGGAGGTGTTCAACCGGATCTCCACCTACGCGTTGCAGGCGGCGGAGCGGCTGCCGATCGAGGCCAGTCAGATGCTGATCGCCGGCGCGGTGAACTTCGTGGTGTTCATCGAGCGGCGGAACACCTACGCCCAGGGCGGCACGCTGCGGCGGTTCGTCAGTTCGGTCCGCGAGGTGAACGGGGTGGATGGCCGGGTGCTGTCCAGCGAGGTGTTCGCCGAGGGCGCGGACGGCGTGATCAGGCCGCATGCCGCGCTGTCGAACGCCGAGGAGCTGGCTGCGTACGGCTACCGGGGCGGATGGGGGTGAGAGCGTGACGATATCCGGCGGGTTGTTCTCGCTGACCACGCTGCTGGCCCTGGCCTGCGGCGTCGCGGTGGGCGGGGGGCTCGGGCTGCTGGTGGTGGCGCTGCGCGGGCGGCCGCCCCGGACGCCGGAGGAGGTCGCGGCGCGCCAGCGGCGGTTGTCCGAGCTGGCGACGTTCTTCGGCCGGCGCGGGACGCTGGCCCTCGGCATCGCGCTGGTGGTGCTGCTGCTGACCCGCTGGCCGATCGCCGCGCTGGCCACGGCGCTGTTGGCGTTCAGCTGGAACCAGCTGTTCGGCGGCGCGGCCGAGGAGCGGGCGGCGATGCGCCGGGTGGAGGCGCTGGCCAGTTGGACGGAGTCGCTGCGCGACACCATCGCCGGCGCCGTCGGTCTTGAGCAGGCCATCCCCTCGTCGGCGCGGGCCGCCGCGCCGGCGCTGCGCGGCCCGTTGAACAACCTGGTGGACCGGTTGCGGGCGCGGACGCCGCTGCCGGACGCGCTCCAGGAGTTCGCCGACGAGCTGGACGACTCATCGGCCGATGTGATCATCGCGTCGCTGATTCTGAACGCGCGGCTGCGCGGCCCCGGGCTGCGGGAGGTGTTGGGCGCGCTGGCCAGGTCGGCGCGTGAGGAGGTGGACATGCGGCAGCGGGTGATGGCGCAGCGCGCGTCCACCCGGCGCAGCGTGCAGATCGTGGTCGGGGTGAGCGTGGCGTTCCCGCTGGGGCTTGCCGTTTTCAACCCGAGCTTTGTCGAGCCGTTCGGTGATCCGCTGGGGCAGGCCGTGTTGGCCGTGGTCTGCGGTCTGTTCGGCCTCGGCTTCTGGTGGATGCGGCGGCTGTCCACGATCGAGACGCCGGAGCGGTTTCTGGCCCGGGCCGAGCCGGCCTCGGCGCTGCGTCCGCGCGAGCCGGCGGCCGGCCGGCGGGACGGGGGAGCGGCCCGATGAACTCGACGGTGACCTGGGCGGTGGTGGTGGGCGCGGTCTTCGGGCTCGGCGTCTACGCGCTGGTCAGGGCGTTCGTCCCGGCCAGGCGCGGCCCGGTGTCGACGGTGGCGCGGATCGACGAGCTGCGGGCGCGCGGCGGGATCGGCGGCTATCCGCCGCCCTCGGTGTCGACGGCCGGCGGCTCGTCGGCCGGCGCGGACCAGGGTTCGGCGCGCGGCCGGTTCACCGAGCTGCAGGCCGGGATCGGCGACCGGCTCGCCGAGCTGTACCGGCAACGGGGCTGGGAGCAGCGGTCGTTGCGGGCCGATCTGGCGCTGCTGGACCGCACCTGGGAGGGCTTTCTGGCGAACAAGGTGGTGCTGGCCGCGCTGGGTCTCTTCTTCGGCCCGTTCGTCTTCTCCATGGGCATGGTGCTGGGCTTCGGCAGCAGCCCGTTCATCCCGGTGTGGCTGGCGCTGGCGTTCGCGGCCGGTTTCTTCTTCCTGCCGGATCTGGAGGTGCGGCGGGACGCCAAGGCGAAGCGGCGGGACTTCCGTCGGGTGGTGGCCGCCTATCTGGATCTGGTGGCGATGAGCCTGGCCGGCGGCCGTGGCCTCCCCGAGGCGCTGAAGGCGGCGGCCGAGGTCAGCGACGGTTGGGCGCTGCGGCGCATCCAGTCGGCGTTGGCCGACGCGCGGATCACCGGGCTCACCCAGTGGCAGGCGCTGGGGCGGCTGGGCGACGAGCTGGGTATCGAGGAACTGAAGGATCTGTCCACGTCGTTGGCGCTGGTCGCGGACGACGGCGCGAAGGTGCGGGCGTCGTTGTCAGCGCGGGCTGAGACGATGCGGCACCGGGAACTCGCCGATATCGAGGGGAGCGCGGGGGAGAAGTCCCAGTCGATGTTGATCGCCCAGCTGGTGCTCTGTATGGGTTTTCTGATCTTTCTGATTTTCCCGGCCGGGATGCGCGTCTTCCAGGCGTGACGGTCGGGCGACGAAGCGTGGAGGTAGAGCCATGGTGCGCCATCCGGCGACCGACTTTCTGTTGACCTTTCTCCGGACCAGGCTGGCGCGTGCCAGGTCGGGCGAGTTGGACCGAGGGGCCTCGGCCATCGAGTGGGTGATCATCGCGGCCGTGGTGGTCGGGATCGTCGCCGGCGTGGCGGCCGTGATCATGAACGCGCTGGACGATCGCGCCGAGAGCGTGGGCGACTGCATCGAGGGCGCCCAGAACTACGCCAACTGCTGACCGTGCGGGCGTTGGGGTCGCTGGGGTCGTTCCTCCGCCGCCGGCTGGGCCAGGGGGCCGACCGGGGCGGCTCCGTGCTGCGCGCCGGCGGGGACCGGGGCACGTCGGCGATCGAGTTCGTGGTCCTCACGCCGGTGATGTTCTTCATGATCTTCGGCGCGGTGCAGTTCGCGCTGTACTCGTTCGCCGAGCATGTGGCCAAGGCCGCCGCCCAGGCCGGCGCGCGCACGGCGCGGGCGGAGGCGGAGGCCGACCCCTCGGGCTGGGCCGACTCGGCGGAGGCCAAGGCGTACGACTACATACGGCAGTTGGGCCCCGGGCTCTTCGAGTCGCCGCCGGATGTGGAGGCCAGCCAGCCTGCCGAGTTCACCGTCAGGGTCGAGGTCAGCGGGCGGGTGCCGTCCATCGTGCCGGGGATGAACCTGACGGTGACGGCCGCCTCGGAGGGTCCTGTCGAGCGCTTTGTCCCGGACGAGGGCTGAGCGCGCCATGGTCGGTGTGCCGCGCCGGACGGGCGCCCGTTCGCCGAACGGGAACAGGAACGGGAACGGGAACGGGCGGGATCGGGGCATGTCCTCGCTTGAAGTGGTCCTGCTCGCCCCGCTGATGATCGCGTTCATTCTGGTGCTGGTCGCTTTCGGTCAGCTGGTGTCGGGGCGCAATGCCGTCAACGGCGCCGCGCGGGATGCCGCCAGGGCCGGCTCGTTGGAGCGGTCCACCACGGCGGCGATGGGCGCCGCCACCCGGGTCGCCGAGGGGCAGTTGGACGACATCTGTGTCAGCGGCTCCGTCACGGTGCGCCGCACCACCGACGGCGGCCATGAGCCGGGCACGCTCTTCGGCGTCGAGGTCAGCTGCCGGGTGCGGGGCCTGGACATGCTCGGCGTCGGCGTGACGTCCACCATCTCCGGCCTCTCCAGCTCGCCCATCGACCCCTACCGGAGGTCCGGATGAGCGGCGCCACCCGACGTGAACGTGAACATGAACGTGAACGCGAGCGCGGCTCCGGCGCGCTGGTGGTGATCTTCTCCGCCCTGGTGGTGCTGGCGCTGGCCGCCTTCGTGGTGGACGGCGGCCTCTCCATCGCGCAGCGCGAACGGGCCGCCGACATCGCCGAACAGGCCGCCCGTTACGCCGCGCAGGACCTGGACGAGGCGGCGCTGCGGGACGGGGTCTCGCCGGCGCCGATCAACTTCGGCAACTGCGCCAACCGGATCGCCGAGTACGCCGTCTCGGTCGGCATGGAGCCGGCCGACATCGCCGCCTCGGAGTGCACGGAGACCGGGGTCAACCAGGTCACCGTGCGAATCAGACTCACCTACCGGCCGGTGTTCATCGGCTTTGTCTACGACCAACCGCTGACCGTCTGGGGCGAGGCCACGGCCGAGGCCCAGGTCGGCTGACGTCGACCAACCGGCGCCCCTCACCAACCGAGTTCGCCATCCGACCCACGGGAGCATCCGCCATGGCCCGCACTCCACCGCCCGTCCCGGGGAACCGGACGCCCGTCCCGGTCCGGGGGCGGCGCGGTCCGCGCGATGTGCTGCTCGCCTGTGTCGCCATCGTGGCGCTGCTCGCCCTGGTGGCGGGTGTGCCGTTGGCGCTGGCAAGCCTGGTCGGCTGGCCGCTGCCGCGCACCGCGCCCAGCTGGGACATGCTGACCGAGGAGATCTCCGCCGACACCTTTGTCGCGGTGCTCGCGGTGCTGGTCTGGGTGGCCTGGGCGCAGTTCACCGCCTGTGTGCTGGTCGAGGTGCGGGCGGCGGTCTCCGGGGTCGGCCTGCCCCGCCGGGTGCCGGGCGCGGGGCCCAGCCAGCTGCTGGCCCGCCAACTCGTCGGCGCTGTGCTGCTGTTGACCTCGGCGGCGGCCTCGCTGACGCCCGGGCTCAGCCAGTTGGGGCAGCCGACGGACTCGCCGGGCCAGGGCCGGGTGGTGGCGGAGGCCGCGCTGGTGCCGGGCGGCGGTCAGACGGTGGTGCTCTCCGCCGGCATCGCCGACACCCCCAAGGTGAACGAGGCGCCCGCGCCCGCCGAGGACGCGCGCACCGTCGAGGCGGCCGAATCGGAGGCGGACCAGGCGCTCTACTACCGCATCCAGCCGCCCGAGGGCCGCCACCACGACACCCTCTGGGGCGTCGCCGAACGCCATCTGGGTGACGGCCTGCGCTACAAGGAGATCTTCCAGCTCAACAAGGACCGTCTCCAGCCGGACGGCTCCCGGCTGACCGAGGCCAGCCTGATCAGGCCCGGCTGGATCCTCCAGATGCCGGCCGACGCCCAGGGCGGCGAGCTGGTCGAACTCCCCGACGAGGCCGAGGAGTTGACCTCCGAGGAGGTCGCCGAGTTCGAGCGGTACGAACGAACGGGCGCGCCGCCGGCCGCCGATGCCCTCGTCGACGCCGAGGAGCCGGCCGAACGGGTCGGCCCCGAGGACCGGCAGGCCGGCGCCGGCGGCAAGGGCACCGAACAGCCGACGACGCCCGGCGAGCAGCCGGCGCCGCCACCCCCGGCCGAGGCCGAACCGGCCGCCCCCGGCGGCGAGGAGCCCGGACTGCCCGACGCGCTGGTGGCCGCCCCGCTGCTGGCCGCCGGGCTGCTGGTGGCGCTGGGCCGGGGGCGCCGCATGGCGCTCTGGCAGAGCGCCGCGGGCGTGCTCGGCCGGGGCGTCGGCGACGGCCTCGCCCCGCCGACCCCGCGCGCCACCGACGCCAGGGACGCCCTGCTGGTCGGCGCGGCGCCCGATCAGGTCGCGTTCCTGGACCGGGCGTTGCGGCTGCTGTCGGCGGCGCTCGCCGAGGAGGGCCGGGTGCTGCCCGCCGTCTACGCGGCCTGGCTCGGCTCCCAGGAGCTGCATCTCCAGCTGTCGGGCCCGGTCGGCCGCCCGCCCGCGCCCTGGAGCCAGGGTCAGGACCGCACGTACTGGACGCTGGAGCGCGGCCAACTGCCCGAACGGCCCGACGGTGCCGAGCCGGAGGCGGAGGCCCCCTACCCGGGGCTGGTCAGCCTCGGGATGCGGGAGGAGCTGCGGCTGCTGCTCAACCTGGAGGCGGTGCCCGGCATCGTCGCCGTCCAGGGCGCGCCGGGCGACCGGGAGGCGGTGCTCGCCTCCATCGCCGCCGAGCTGGCCACCAGCGGCTGGTCGGACCGGATGACCGTCACCCTGGTCGGCTTCGGCGCCGAGCTGGCGGCCCTTGCCCCCACCCGGGTGCGGCATCTCGACGATATCGCCGGCCTGTTGGAGGTGATGGAGACGGAGACCGGGCTGCGGCGCGGCGCGCTGCGGCACGCAGGCCACGAGTCGCTGCTCAGCGGGCGCACAGGGCCCGCTCGTCAGCAACAGTGGGCGCCGCACCTGGTGTTGGTCGGCGCGCCGCCGAGCCAGGACCAGGCGGAGCGGCTTGCGGGGCTCGCCTCGATCTCGGCGCCGCTGGGCATCGGCTATCTGCTGGCCACCGAGCACGCGGAACTGCCGGGCGTCGCCTGGGAGTTCGCGATCAGCCCGGACGGCCTGCTGACCGAGCCCGAGATGGGGCTCACGCTCCGCGCCCAGCTGCTGCCCGCCGCCCAACGGGCCGCCGTGGTCGAGCTGTTCAGCGATCTCACCACGGCGCCGGCCGAGCCGGTCGCCGGCCATACCGTCGATCTGACCCGGGGCCGCCCCGGCGTCTATGTGTCGCTGCTCGGCGGCCTCGAAGTCACCGGCCTCGACGAGCCGGACGCCGAGCGCGCCGACCGTCTCCGGGAGGCGCTGGCGCTGCTGTCGCTGCACCGGGAGGGCGTGCACCGCCGGGTGCTGGGTTCCGCGCTGTGGCCGCGCGGCGTCACCGACGATCTGCGCGACGCGTTGATCGACCGGCTCGCCGCCTGGCTGGGCGCCGACCGGAGCGGCACCCCGCGCCTTTCGGCCGGCGGGGACGGGCGGCTGACGCTCTCCGCCGATGTGCTCTCCGACTGGGATGTGCTGCGCACCCTGCACCACCAGGTGCTGGTCAGCGAGGACCCCACCCAGACGGGCGGTCCGGCGGACCGGATGCGCAAGCTGCGTGACGCGCTGTCCCTGGCCGGTGGCCCGTTGCTCGCCGGGCGGCGGGAGGGCGGCGGCTTCGGCTGGCTCGAACACGAGATCGTCGACGCCCAGTACCCGCTGCTGGTCGCGGAGATCGCCCTCACCCTGGCCGCCGAGCACCGCGCCGCCGACGAGGGCGAGGCCGCCTATGCCGCCGTCCGCTCCGCGCTGGCCGCCGCGCCGACCGACGAACGGCTCTGGAACGAGCTGCTGCGCGCGGCCCATGCCACCGGCCGTCCCGACTGGCTGACGGGCGCCGTCCGCTGGCTGACCGCCCACCATGCCCAACTCTTCGGCCCCGCGACCCCGTTGCCCGCCGGGACGGAGGCCCTGCTGGACGAGCTGCTGCCGAATTGGCGTGCCACGGCCTGATGCCGTCCGGCAGGATGCGGCGCATGGGTGAGAACGAGCGCGGCGTCCCCGCGTTGCACGGCGCGGTGGTGGTGATCGCCGGGGTGATGGCCGCCGGGAAGTCGACGGTGGCGCAGGCGTTGGCGGAGCGGCTGCCGGCGGCGGCGCATGTGCGGGGGGACACCTTCCGTCGCATGATCGTCTCCGGCCGGGTGGACCCGGACCCCACGGCGGGGCCCGAGGCCGTCGCCCAACTCCGCCTGCGCCACCGGCTGTCGGCCGCCGTCGCCGACGGCTACGCCGAGGCGGGGCTGACCGCCGTGCTGCAGGACGTGGTGCTCGGCGACGAACTGCCGTATCTGGTCGGCCTGGTGCGTACCCGGCCGCTGTATGTGGTGGTGCTGGCGCCGTCCCCCGACGCGGTCGCCGACCGGGAGGCGGCCCGCGCCAAGACGGCCTATGCCGAGGCCGGCGGTTGGACGGTGGCCGCGCTGGACGGCTGGCTGCGGGAGCGCACGCCGAGGATCGGCCTGTGGCTGGACACCTCGGCCCTGGACCCGGCCGGCACGGTGGACGCCGTCCTGGCGGGCCTTGCCACCGCACGGGTGGCCTGAACGCCTCGGCGTCACTCCCCGACGATGCGCCGCACCGCCTCCGAGACGAGGTGTCGCCGTTCCTCCTCGTCGAACACCTCGGGCAGCGTGAGCTGTTCGACGATCAGCCAGTTGAGGGCGAGGATCAGCAGCTTCACCGAGGTGGCGTCCCCGGGGAGCCCCGACTGCTCGTGGTGGGCGACGTTATAGGCGATGTCGGCGCGCACCCGTTCGGTGAGCACCGCACGCAGTTCGGGGCGCCTGGTGCTCTCCAGGCGGAGTTCCAGCAGCGCCAGATAGCCGCTGCGGAACGAGGTGAGCCGGCCGATCAGGTCCGTCATCAGCCCGTGGAACTTCTCGCTGCTCGGCGCGATCGGCTCCTGTGCCGCGACGGTGGCCTCGTCCGGGACCAGCCGTTCGTAGACCCGGCTGCCGGACTGGGTGAGCAACTGGTCCCGGTTGGCGAAGTAGTTGGAGGCGGTGCCGGCCGGTACGCCCGCCTCCTTGTCCACCGCGCGGAAGGTCAGCCCGCGCGCGCCCTCCTGGGCCAGCACCTCGATCGCGGCGTCCAGCAGTTCGGATCGACGCTGGTCGTTTCTGCGCACCATTGACACCACTCCATTCGTAGTACTATCTTCAAAGCACTTCAAGCAGAGTACTACGAGCAGGGGTCATCCATGCGAAAGCTTGTCTACTACATCGCGGTCACCATCGACGGCCGCATCGCCGGCCCCGCCGACGAGTTCGACTTCTTCCCGCAGGGCGAGGGGGAGCAGCTGGCGGCGTACCAGGGATGGATGGTGGAGCGGCTGCCGGACACCATTCCGTCCTTCGGCCGGGAGGCCCTTGGCCTGGCCGGGACGCCCAACCGGCGTTTCGACACGGTGCTGATGGGCGGCGCCACCTACCGCGTCGGCGGCGCCAACCCCTATGCCCACCTGCGGCAGTATGTGGTCTCCCGCACCATGACGCCCGACCAGGACCCGGCGGTGACCGTGGTCGAGGACGATCCGCTGGGCCTGGTCAGGGACCTCAAGCGGGAGGAGGGGCAGGACATCTGGCTCTGCGGCGGCGGTCGGCTCGCCGGCGAGCTGCTGCCCGAGATCGACGAACTGATCATCAAGAGCTACCCGGTGGTCGCCGGCGACGGCATCCCCGCCTTCGACGGGAAGTTCGGGCCCACCCTCTTCACCGTCACCGAGCGGAGGTCCTTCGACAACGGGGTGGTCGTCAGCTGGATGGCTCGGCGGTGACCCCGACCGCCGGCCGAGGGCCGCACCCCCCACCCCGACGAGGAGCGCCGACCGCGCCCGTTACCTCGCCGCCTCGGCCGCGTCGTGCTCGGTGAGGAACTGCGTCGCGGCCAGCTCGGCGTAGAGGGGGTTGGCCGCCACCAGCTCGGTGTGGGTGCCGACGGCGCGGACGCGGCCGGCCTCCATCACCACGATCCGGTCGGCCGAGGTCACCGTGGAGAGGCGGTGCGCCACCACCAGCACGGTGGTGCGGCGGGCGATATCGGCGACGGTGTCGCGCAGCGCCGCCTCGTTCACCGCGTCCAGCTGCGAGGTGGCCTCGTCCAACAGCAGCAGGCGCGGGCGGCGCAGCAACGCGCGGGCGATGGCGACGCGTTGACGTTCGCCGCCGGAGAGCTTGGTGCCACGGTGACCGACCACCGTGTCCAGGCCCTCCGGCAGCCGCTCGACCAGGTTCCGCAGCCTGGTGGTGCGCAGCGTCTCGTCCAGCCCGGCCGGCGAGACCTCGGGCGCGCCGAAGAGGAGGTTGTCGCGGAGGGTGCCGGAGAGCACCGGCGCGTCCTGCTCCACATAGCCGATGGCGGCGCGGAGTTCGGCGAGGTCCCACTCCAGGATGTCCCGCCCGTCGACCATGATCCGGCCGCCGTCGCTGACGTCGTAGAACCGCTCGATCAGTGAGAAGACCGTGGTCTTGCCGGCGCCCGAAGGGCCGACGAAGGCCGTCATCCCGCGCGCCGGGACCTCGAAGTCGACGCCGTGGTGCACCAGCGGCAGCTCGGGCGCGTAGCGGAAGCGGACCCCCTCGAAGGCCAGCGCGGCCGGCTCGTCGGACGGGGACCGCGCCGGCTCGTCGGACAACGCCTCCGGCTCGGCCGGCATCCGCCAGACCTCCCGCATCCGGCTGATCGCGGCCGACCCCACCTGGTACTGGGTGACCGCCTGCACCACGTTCTGCAGCGGCGCCATCAGATAGAACACATAGAGCAGAAAGGCCACCAGGGTGCCGATCTCGATGGCGCCCGTTGCCACCCGCGCGCCCCCGACGGCCAGCACGGTGATAAACGCGCCCTGCATGGCCAGGCCCACGACATTGCCGGCGACAGCCGACCATTTGGCGGACTCGACGCTGGCCTCCCAGGAGCGCTCGGCCGCCGCGTGCACCGTGCGTTCCTCGCGCCGTTCGGCGCCGGCGGCCTTCACGGTGCGCAGCGCGCCGAGCACCCGCTCCAGGCTGGCGCCCATGTCGCCGACCGACTTCTGGGCGCGTTTGCTGGCCCGGTGGATCAGCGGCGAGATCACCCCGATCACCACGGCGGCGACCGCGATCACCCCCACCGTCACCCCGAGCAGCACCAGGTCGACGACGCCCATCAGCACCAGCGTGGCCACCAGCGTCAGCCCGCCGGTGCCGAGGCCGATCAGCGACTGGGTGGTCATCGCCCGCAGCAGGGTGGTGTCCGAGGTGGCGCGGGAGAGCAGATCGCCCGGCTCGCTGGCGTCCACCGCCGAGACCCGCAGCCGCAGCAGATAGGAGGTCAACGAGCGGCGGGCGGTGAGCACCACGGACTCGGCGGTGCGGTGCAGCACATAGGAGCCGAGCGCGCCGACCGCCGCGTTGCCGATCACCAGCAGCGTCAGCCAGAGCAGGGCGCCCGAGATGGCCCTGTCCGCCGTGAGGTTCTCGATCAGGCCACGGGCGACCAGCGGGAGCGCAAGACCGGTGGCGCTGGTCACCAGGGAGAGCAGCGCCCCGGCGAGCAGCGTCCAGCGGTGCGGCCGGACATACCCCATCAGCACCCGCCAGGCCGGCGGCTCGTCCTCGCGCCGTGTCTCGGTCCCCTTGTCAGTCACCGCACACCCCGTCTGCCTCCGACCTGCCTGCGAACCACACGCGTCTCCACCGGGAGGAACGCCCGACACGGGGCAAAGGTTGCCAGCGCGCCGCCGCACCGCGTCGGGCGGTACCGGGAACGGCGTCAACGGGCGTCGGGTTTCGGGGAGTTCGTCCCGTTGAGGGAAGGTCGGGGGCGGCGGAGAATGGACGGGCCACCGGAGGGGGCTGTGTGCGGTTCCACGGGATGGGCCGCGCGTCCGGAGGTTACTCCGCCCTACCCTGGAGCAGCCCCTCATGGATGGATCTGTCCGTTTTCCCCTGCCCGCCCGCCGGGCCCTGACCCTCTCCGGACTGCTGGCCCTGGTCTGTGCCGTGTTGCTCGGCCTGACCGCGCCCACGGTCCGCGCGGCCGAGCCGACCGCCGAGCCCGCCGCCGAACCGGTGCGGATCATGGCGCTCGGTGACTCCATCACCGGATCGCCCGGCTGTTGGCGCGCCCTGCTCTGGCAGGACATGCAGGCCGCCGGCTACACCGATGTCGACTTCGTCGGCTCCCGCACCCCCGACGGCTGCGGCTTCCCCTACGACGGCGAACACGAGGGCCACGGCGGCATCCTGGCCACCGGCATCGTCCGGGACAATCTGCTGCCCGGCTGGCTGGCGACCAGCGACCCGGACGTGGTGATGATGACGCTGGGCACCAACGACGTGTGGAGCGGCCTGTCCACCGAGACCCTGCTGGACGCCTACACCACCCTGGTCGGCCAGATGCGGGACGCCAACCCGGACGTCCGGGTGCTGGTCGCGCAGATCCTGCCGATGGACCCGCAGGGCTGCTCCGACTGCGGTGCCCGGGTGGTGGAGCTGAACGCCGCCATCCCGGGCTGGGCGGCCGGCCTCGACAGCGCCGAGTCGCCGATCACCGTCGTCGACCTGTGGACCGGCTTCGACACCGGGACCGACACCTATGACGGGGTGCACCCGGGCGACTCCGGCATCCGCAAGATGGCCGACACCTGGTTCCCCGCGCTGACCGGGGTGCTCGACGAGCTGGCCCAACTCCACTGAGCCGAGGGCCCGTTCGGTCCGGTGCCGACGCACGGGACCGAACGGGCCGCTCCCGCGTCCATCCGCGTGTCACACCGGCTGGCTACCATCGCGGCGTTCCGGGGGGTTCGCCTGACAGCTGGAGGTACGAGTGAGGTACACACGACTGGGAGCGACCGGGCTTGAGGTCTCGGCGATCTGTCTGGGGTGCATGAGCTTCGGCGTGCCCGAACGCGGCGCGCACCCCTGGTCGTTGGACGAGGAACGGAGCCGGCCGCTGATCCGGCAGGCCCTTGAGGCCGGGATCACGTTCTTCGACACGGCCAATGTGTACAGCGACGGCACCAGCGAGGAGATCACCGGGCGGGCGCTGGCGGACTTCGCGCGCCGGGAGGATGTGGTGATCGCGACCAAGGTGCACGGCCGGATGCGGCCCGGGCCCAACGGCGGCGGTCTGTCGCGCAAGGCGATCCTCAGCGAGATCGACAACAGCCTGCGCCGGCTCGGCACCGACTATGTGGACCTCTACCAGATCCACCGCCTCGATCCCCATACGCCGATCGAGGAGACCCTGGAGGCGCTGCACGATGTGGTGAAGGCGGGCAAGGCGCGCTATATCGGCGCCTCGTCCATGCACGCCTGGCAGTTCGCCAAGGCGCTGTTCGTCGCCGAGCGCAACGGCTGGACGCGCTTTGTCTCGATGCAGAACCACTACAACCTGATCTACCGCGAGGAGGAGCGGGAGATGCTGCCGCTCTGCGCCGACCAGGGCGTCGGGGTGATCCCGTGGAGCCCGCTGGCGCGGGGGCGGCTGACCAGGGACTGGGACGAGTCGACGGCGCGTTCGGCCACCGACGAGTTCGGCGCCACGCTCTACCGGCCCGAGGACCGGGTGGTGGTGGAGCGGGTGGCGGCCGTCGCCGCCGAACGCGGGGTGGCGCCGGCCCGGATCGCGCTGGCCTGGCTGCTGGCCGATCCCCGGGTGACCGCGCCCATCGTGGGCGCGACGGCGGCCCGGCATATCGAGGACGCGGTCGGCGCGGTGGAGCTGACCCTCACCGAGGAGGAGATCGAGCGGCTGAACGAGCCCTATGTGCCGCATGCGGTGGCCGGCTTCAGATAGCCCAACGGGCGGGCGGACGGGGCCGGTTCCGGAACCTGGGGGAGTCTCTTGACACCCCAATGGTCCAGACCTAACTTCAGCAGCCAGCCCAATGTTCAAATGGACGCTCATCGTTCACCCATATGAACGTCGAGTGTGAACGTCGAGGGCTGTCGAACGCCGCGTATCCGGTCCGTTGTTGCCTGAGAGAGGCCCCCCATGTTCAACAGACCCGCGTCCTCCGCCCCGTCAACCGTCCACAGAAGATGGCTACTCGGCGTGTTCGCCCTGGTGTCCGCGTTGCTGGTGGGCCTGCTCCAGGTCTCCACCGGCAACGCGGCCGAGGCCGACCGCGCCGAGGCCGGCTCGACGGCCACGGCCGACGATGTGCACCAGTTCGCGCCCGCCAGCTTCACCCACCCCGGGGTGCTGGTCAGCCGGCCCCAACTGGACTTCGTCCGCGCCCGGGTCCAGGCGGGCGAACAGCCCTGGGCCAACGCGTTCAACCAGATGATGGCCTCCCCGTTCGCCGACCAGTCGCGCACCCCCAGGCCGCGCGCCATCGTCGAGTGCGGCTCGTACTCCAACCCCAACCACGGGTGCACCGACGAGCGTGAGGACGCCATCGCGGCGTACACCAACGCGCTGGCCTGGTACATCACCCAGGACGCCCAGTACGCGCGCAAGGCGATCCAGCTGATGGACGCCTGGTCCGGGGTCATCCAGGACCACACCAACAGCAACGCCCCGCTGCAGACCGGCTGGGCCGGCGCCTCCTGGGCGCGCGCCGCCGAACTCATCAAGCACACCTACGGCGACTGGCCGGGCGCCGGCGCCTTCGGCAACATGCTGCGGAACGTCTATCTGCCGAAGATCATCGGCGGCTCCAACAGCAACGGCAACTGGGAGCTGACCATGATGGAGGCGGCCGTCGGCATCGCCGTCTTCCTCGACGACCCGGGCGCCTACGACCAGGCCATGGGCCGCTTCATGAACCGCGTGCCGGCCTTCATCTATCTGGAGTCCGACGGCGACCTGCCGCGCACCGTGCCCGGCAGCGGGCTGAACACCCCGCAGCAGATCATCAACTACTGGCACGGCCAGAACACCTTCGTCAACGGGGTGACCCAGGAGACCTGCCGCGACTTCACCCACACCGGCTACGGTCTGGCGTCCATCGCCCATGTCGCCGAGACCAGCCGCATCCAGGGCCAGGACCTCTACACCGGCCATATCGGTGAGCGGCTGCGCCACGGCCTGGGGCTGCAGGCCACCTACGAGCGGCAGCAGCCGCCCGGCTGGCTCTGCGGCGGCAGCGTCCAGCGCGGCCTCGGCCCGGTGACCGAGGTCGGCTTCAACGCGATGGGCAACCGCCTCGGCCACGCCATGACCAACACCCAGGCGTACACCGAGAGCACCCGCCCCCAGGGCAGCAACTGGCTCTTCGTCGCCTGGGGCACGCTGACCCACGCCAACCAGCCCAACTGACGTCCTCCCCGTACCGCCGCGCGCCCCCGCGCCCGCCGCCCGCCGATCACATCGGCGGCGGCGGGCGCGGGGGCGCCGGCTGTGGTTCGGGGCGCGGCCCGGGACGGTCCGGCCCGGGCGGCGCCGGCGGCTCGGGATCGGGCGGCGGCACGGGCACCGGGCCCGGCTGCGGCCCCGGCCTCGGCCCGCCTGGCCCCGGCGGATGCGGCGGCGGCGTGGGCTTGGGCGGAATCGGATCCGGCTCGGTCCCCGGCCTGGGCGTACTCATATGCGAACGCTCCCCTCGACGGCGTGCACGACCCGGCCTCGGCGGCGCCCGGCCGCCCCGGCCGTCAAATCCCCCGAGTGCCCCGTACATCGAGGGGCAAACGGGACACCCCCGTTTGACGGGAGAGGCGGCCGGTCACCCAGGTGCCGGAGGGACACGCGCGGGCCGCGACACGCGACCCGGCGGCGCTGCACCCGGTTGCGCCGCTCGGCCCGCGATGATCGAAACCGTGCCATACCGCCATCAGTCGTCGCGGCGGTCTGTTGCATGGCCGGTCTCGCCATGACCGGTCCCGATCGTGGCGGCCAAGGGAACGACGCCGGACAGGAGGGCTTGGGTGCTGGCACTTTTCGCCCTGCACATGGTGCTGGCGATGGCGCTCCCCTATCTCGCCGCCCGGCTGCCGCGCGGCGCCTGGTACCTGGCGGCGCTGGTGCCGCTGGTCGCCGTCGCCTGGGCGGCCTGGCACACCCCGAGCGTGCTCGACGGCGACGCCCCGGAGGAGCGGCTGCCCTGGGCCACTGGGCTGAATCTCGTCGTCGACCTCCGGCTCGACCCGCTCTCCCTGCTGATGGTCTTCGTGGTCAGCGGCGTGGGCGCACTGGTGCTGATCTACTGTGCCCGCTACCTCCCGGGCGCCGGCCGCGAGGCGGGCCTGCTGCTGACCTTCGCCGGGGTGATGTTCGGCCTGGTGACGGCGGACCACCTGATCGCGCTCTACATCTTCTGGGAACTCACCTCCGTCATCTCCTTCCTGCTGATCGCCGGCCGGGGCGAGGGCGCCGCGCACCGACGGGCCGCCGAACAGGCCCTGCTGACCACCGCCGCCGGCGGGCTCGCGATGCTCTTCGGCTTCATCCTGCTGGGCGCGGAGGCCGGCACCTACCGCATCTCCGAGCTGGTCGCCGACCCGCCGCGCGGCGGGCTGGTCTGGCTGGCGGTGCTGCTGATCCTGGTCGGCGCGTTCGCCAAGTCGGCGCAGATCCCGTTCTCCGCCTGGCTGCCGGCCGCGATGGTCGCGCCAACCCCGGTCTCCGCGTACCTGCACGCGGCGGCCATGGTCAAGGCCGGCGTCTACCTGGTGGGGCGGCTCGCCCCGGCGCTTGAGGGCGCGCAGCCCTGGCGCCCGCTGGTGCTCACCGTCGGACTGACCACCATGGTGGTGGCCGCCTGGCGGGCGCTGCGCCAGGTCGACCTCAAGCTGTTGATCGCCTATGGCACGGTCAGCGAACTCGGCATGCTGATCGCCATGTTGGGCGCCGGCACCCATACGCTGGCGCTGGCCGGCGAGGAGATGCTGCTGGCGCACGCCGCGTTCAAGTCCGCGCTGTTCCTGACGGTCGGGGTGATCGAGAAGAGCACCGGCACCAGGGATCTCACCAGGCTCTCCGGGCTCGGCCGGAAACAGCCGCTGCTCGCCGTGGCCGCGACCGTCTCCGCCGCCTCGATGGCGGGGCTGCCGCCGCTGATCGGCTATCTCGGCAAGGAGGCCGGCTACGACGGGTTCTGGCACGCGCCGTTCGGCGGCGGCGCCTTCGCCGTCGTCGGCCTCGCCCTCGGCTCGCTGCTCACCGTCGCCTACTCGGCGCGCTTCCTGTGGGGCGCCTTCGCCCGCAAGCCCGACGTTCCCGAGACCAGGCCCAAGCACCCGCCGTTCGGCCTGGTCGGCCCGATCTGCCTGCTGTCGGCGGCGGCCCCCGCCCTCGGCGTTTGGTACGTGGGCCTCGCCGAGCTGGTGGAACCGTACGCGGCGACGCCGGGGCTGTTGGCCGACCCAGGACCCGCCTACGCGATCAAGCTCTGGCACGGTGTCACCGCCCCGCTGCTGGTCTCCGCCAGCATGATCGTGCTCGGCCTGCTGCTGCACCAGGCCAGGCGCCCGGTGGAGCGGATCCGCGCGCATGTGCCCCGGCTGCCGGACAGCCAGCGCGGCTACGACCGCACCGTATGGGGCGTGGACCACCTCGCGATGTGGGTCACCCGACACACCCAGGTCGGCTCGCTCCCCTTCTATCTGACGGCGCTGCTGCTGACCGTCATCCTGATCCCCGGCGGCACCCTGCTGCTGCACCGGCCCGCCTGGCCGCATGTGGTCGGCTGGCACTCGGCGGCCCAGATCCCGCTCTCCCTGGTGGTGTTGACCGCGCTCGGCGCGCTGGTCGTGGCCCGCCACCGGCTGACCGCCGTGCTGCTGGTCGGCGCCGTCGGCTATGCCGTCGCCGGCCTCTTCCTGGTGCAGGGCGCGCCCGACCTGGCGCTCACCCAGTTCCTCGTCGAGACCCTGACGGTGATCGTCGTCGTCCTGGTGCTGCGCCGGCTGCCGTCCAACTTCACCCCCGAACGGCCGTCCCCGAAGGGCCTGTTCTTCCGCGCCGCGGTCGCCGTGACCGCCGGACTGTGCGTCGCCTACTTCGCCGTCTCGGCCACCGCGGTGCGCCAGTCCCTCGAACTCTCCGACACCATCCTGGAACGCACCCCGGAGACCGGCGCCGACAACGCCGTCAACGCGCTGCTGGTGGACTTCCGTGCCCTGGACACCCTGGGCGAGATCAGCGTGCTGATGGTGACGGCGATCGGCGCCGGCGCGCTGCTCGGCTACCGCTCCTCGCGTCGCCAGTGGCCCACCGGGCCGGCCGAGGGCAGCGCGGCGGCCCGCGCGTTCCGGGGCGTCCACTGGGATGTGCCGCGCGAGCCCTGGCTGCCCGAGGCGCACGAACTCCCCAGCCGCGACCGTTCGTTGCTGCTGGAAGTGGTGGTGCGGGCGCTGTTCCCCGCCGTGCTGGTGCTCTCCGTCTATCTGCTCTTCGCCGGCCACTACCGGCCGGGCGGCGGCTTCGCCGGCGGACTGGTCGCCGGGCAGGCGTTCACCCTGCGCTATCTGGTGGGCCGCCGCGCCGAGGCCGCGTTCCCGCTGCCGATCACCCCGCGCTCGGTGGCCGGCGGCGGCCTGGCGCTGGCCGCGATCGTCGCCCTGGCCCCGCTGCTCTTCGGCGAACCCCCGCTCTACAGCACCGAACTCCACTGGAACGCACCGCTGTTGGGCGATATCAAGCTCGTCACCAACATCTTCTTCGACCTCGGGGTCTATCTGCTGGTGCTGGGCGTCTGCCTCAAGCTGCTGTTCGCGCTCGCCCAGGCCAGGGACGCCGGGGACACCCTCGCCCCGTACCACGACCGGACCAGGAGGGTTGCCCGATGACCACCCTTGACCTGGTGATGGCGCTGGTGGTCGGCGGCCTCTTCGCCGCCGGCTTCTACCTGTTGCTGGACCGTTCCCTGATGCGGGTCCTGCTGGGCGTGATCGTCCTGGGCCACGCGGCCAACCTGCTGCTGTTGCTGACCGGCGGCCCACCGGGCGTCCCCCCGGTGCTCGGCGACGCCGACGCCGGGGAACGCTACGCCGACCCGCTGCCGCAGGCGATGGCGCTGACCGCGATCGTGATCACCTTCGGCATCACCACGCTGCTGCTGGCACTGGTGCACCGCGCCTGGCAGCTGGACGGCCACGACGAGGTGCGGGACGACGTGGAGGACCGGCGGATCGGCACCATCCAGGACCGGGCGGAGAGCGGCCCGCCGCTGCCGACCGACCGGGACCAGGAGCCCGGCGGAAGGCAGGAACGATGACCGCCTGGCTGTTGGTGGCCCCCATGCTGCTGCCGGTGCTCGCCGCCGGCGTCTCCTTCACCCTCTCCGGCAGCCGAGCGGCCCAACAGACCCTGGGCGTCGTCGTGTTGACCCTGGTCCTGGTCGACTCCGTGGTGCTGCTCGTGCTGGCCGAACGGGAGGGCCCGCGCGCCGCGACCATGGGTGGCTGGCCCGCCCCGCTGGGCATCACCCTGCTCGCCGACCGGCTCTCCGCGTTGCTGCTGACCGTCTCCGTCGCGGTCGCGCTCGCCGTGCTGGTCTTCTCCATCGGCCAGGGCTTCGCCGACTCGGGCCGCTCCTCGCCGGTGGCGTTCCACCCCGCCTATCTGCTGCTGACCGGCGGCATCGGCCTGGCCTATCTCGCGGGCGACCTCTTCAACCTCTTTGTCGCGTTCGAGATGATGCTCACCTCGTCCTATGTGCTGATCACCCTGGGCGCCGGCGCCGACCGGATCCGTGCCGGGATGACGTACACCATCACCAGCCTCGCCTCCTCGCTGCTCTTCCTCACCTCCATCGCGCTCTGCTACGCCGCCGTCGGCACCGTCAACCTCGCCGACCTCAGCCAGCGGATGGACTCCGTGCCCGGCGGGATGGTCGCCGCGCTCAGCGTGCTGCTGCTCCTGGTCTTCGGCATCAAGGCGGCCGTGGTGCCCCTGCACTTCTGGCTCCCCGACAGCTATCCGACGGCGCCGGCGCCGATCACCGCCGTCTTCGCCGCGCTGCTGACCAAGGTCGGCGTCTACGCGATGGTCCGCACCCAGACACTGCTCTTCCCGCGCGACGAGACCTGGACCCTGCTGGCCGTCGCCGCCATCGTCACGCTGCTGGTCGGCGTGCTGGGCGCGGTCGCCCAGGACGACATCAACCGACTGCTGTCCTTCGTCCTGGTCAGCCATATCGGGTTCATGCTGTTCGGCCTCGCCCTGTTCGACGTGCCGGGGCTGACCGGCACCGTCCTCTACACCGTGCACCACATCGCCGTGCAGGCCGGGCTCTTCCTGGTCGCCGGCATCGTGGTGCGGCTCGCCGGCACCGCCTCGCTCACCCGGCTGGCGCGCTCCGCGCCACCGCCCCCGGTGGTCGCCGGGCTCTTCCTGGTACCCGCGCTCAGCCTCGCCGGCATCCCGCCGACCTCGGGCTTTGTCGCCAAGTTCGTCCTCCTCCAGGCCGGCGGCGGCCATGGCGGCGCCATCCCGGTGCTGGTCGCCGCCGCCCTGGTCACCAGCCTGTTGACGCTCTACGCCATGGCCAGGCTCTGGCGGGCGGTGTTCTCGGCCGGCCCGGAACGGCCACCGCCCAGCCGCTACCCGGGCAACGTCCTGATCCTGGGCGCCGCCGCCGGCATCGTGCTGACCGGCCTCGGCATCGCCGTCGGCGCCGGCGAGATCGGCCGGATCAGCGAGCGCGCCGCCCACGACCTGCTGGAACGGGACGGCTACCGCGAGGCCGTGCTCGGAGAGGAGGCCGAGTGAACGCCAGGGACCGGGCCCGTGCGCTGGCCCGACGCGGCCCCGTGCTGCTGTGGCTCTGGGCGCTGTGGCTGCTGCTGTGGGGCGGGGTTCGCCCGATCCCGCTGGTCGGCGGCCTGCTGGTGGCGCTCGGAGTGCTGGCGCTGTTCGGCCTGCCCGAGGTCAACCGCCCAGCGCTGCGCCGCCCGTTGCGACTGCTGGGCCTGATCGGCCATCTGCTGGGCGAACTGGTCACCTCGTCCGTGGTGGTCGCCTGGCAGGCCGTCGCCCGTGGCCCGAACGTCTCCACCGGAGTCGTCGAGGTGCCGCTGCGCACCGACAGCGAACTGCTGATCGCCTCCACCGCGCTGCTCAGCCTGACCGTGCCCGGCTCGCTGGTGCTGGAGATCGACCGGGAACGGCGCCTGCTCTATATCCACGCGCTGCCGCTGCGTTCGCCACACGATGTGGAGCGCCGCCGGGAGGAGGTCGTCCAGGCGGAACGCCGACTGCGCCGCGCCTTCGGCACCGACGAGGGGGACTCCGACACCGACGAGAGGGAGGAGACCCGGTGATCACCGTCGCCAATATCGCGCTGGCGCTGGTCAGCCTGGCCGCCCTGCTGGTGGTCGTCCGGCTGGCGCTCGGCCCGGCCGCCCTGGACCGGGTCGTCGCGCTGGACGCCCTGGTCACGCTGATCGTGGTCGGCGCCGTGCTGGGCACCCTGGCCAGATCCGACACCACCACCGGCTATGTGCTGGTGGTGCTCTCCCTGTTGGGCTTTGTCGGCTCCATCGCCTCGGCCCGCCTCATCGAACGCCGGGAGGACATGCGATGAGCGCCCTCACCAGCGCGCTGGGCGTGCTGAACGATATGGTCTCAGCCGCGCTGCTGCTGGTCGGCGCGGCGTTCTGCCTGATCAGCGGCATCGGGTTGGTCCGCTTCCCGGACACGGTGTCCCGGTTGCACGCCGCGTCCAAGGCCCAGACCCTGGGACTGCTCTTCGTGGTGCTGGGCGCCGTGCTCCAGATGCCGCTCGGCAAGGCGCCCGCGCTGCTGCTCGTCGCCGCGTTCTCCCTGCTCACGGCCCCCGTGACCGGCCATATCGTGGCCCGTATCGCCTACCGCACGGACGCCGTGGAACGCCGCCAGATCGTGCTGGACGAACTGGCGGCACGGTTGATCAGCGAGAAACGGCTCAGGTCCGGCGAACGGGACCGGGATCCGGACGCGGACCGGGGCCCGGAGCCGCCGGGCGACCACTGAGCCGCGCCTTCGCTCTGCGGACGGGCGGCCTCAGAGCCTGGCCGCGACAAACTGCTCGAAGCCCTGCACACAGGGCCCGCAGTGGCTCTCGTGCACCACGGTCTCGCACAGCTCGGGCCGCTGGCCCCCGTCCGGACGCGCCATATGCTTGCCACACAGGGCGACGAGACTGGCCTTGGGGGTGACATGCCAGTTCCGGTGACCCTGCGCGTTTACTTCGGCTCGCATCTCATGCATCGCGGGAGCATCCTCTCGGCTTTCATTCGGGTGGTTTCGCTCCAGGTGGCAGCGTCCCTTAAACCGTGACATAGCCGACCGATGATCGCCTGTTGGGGCGTATCACACCAAAGGCCCCATGCTGCCCCGGGTTCGCCCCCCGGGCTGACGGTCCACCCGTCCAGGTGCTTCCATGGGCGGGCGCGAGGGTCGCGCCACCGAGTCCAGGGAGTCCTCAGATGGCGGAACAACCGGAGCAGCCCGAGCAGTTGGCGCACGGAACGCCTGCCGAACATGCCCCCGGGCCCGACATAGACAACTCCGTGCCCCATTCCGCTCGGATCTGGAACTACTGGCTCGGCGGCAAGGACAACTACGCCGCGGACCGGGCCATGGGCGACCAGATCATGAACTACTTCCCCGAGATCGCCGAGAACGCGCGCGGCAACCGCTACTTCCTCTGCCGCGCGGTGCGCTTCCTGGTCGAGGAGGCCGGGATCCGCCAGTTCCTCGACATCGGCACCGGGCTGCCGACCGTCGACAACACCCACGAACTGGCCCAGCGGATGGCACCCGAGGCGCGCGTCGTCTATGTGGACAACGACCCGCTGGTCCTCGCCCACGCCCGCGCGCTCCTCACCAGCACCCCCGAGGGCGCCACCGACTACCTCGACGCGGATGTGCGCGACCCCGACGGAATCCTCCAACAGGCCGCCGCCACACTGGACTTCGACCGGCCCGTCGCGCTGATGCTGCTGGGCGTGCTGCAGTTCGTCGAGGACATCGAGGAGACCAGAGCCATCGTCGCCCGCCTGGTCGACGCGCTGCCGCCCGGCAGCTATGTGGCGCTCTCCCACCCGACCAACGCGGTGCGCGGCCCCCGGATGGACGAGGCCGTCAAACAGTGGAACGACGGCGGCGGCTCACCCCGACTGACCCTGCGCACCACGGACGAGGTCACGTCCTACCTGGACGGCCTTGAGGTGCTGGAACCCGGCATGATCTCCACATCCCTGTGGCGCCCCGAACTCTTCGCCGCCGACGAAACCCGCCCCATCGACGACTTCGGCGGCATCGCCCTCAAACGCTAGCCTCCGGCGGCGGGGCCGCGATCCGGCCCCCGGGCCCTGCCCCGAGGCGGTGACCGCTGCCGGGCTGAAGGGCGCGGTTGATTCGCCGTCCGGCGGGGGATACCGGTTCGTCGTCTGCCTGCGGCGGGCCGGTCCCGTTCGCGGTCCGCTCACCGGTACCGGCCTTCGCGCCGAGCCCGCCGGGTTTTCGTGGACGGGGGAGTGGTCAGTCCAGCAGTGCCTGGGTTTCCCGGTGCAGCCGCAGCGCGGCCGTCGTGTCGAACGTCGGTCTGTCGACCGAGAGTCGGCGGCGGCCCCGGTGCGCGGTGAACCGCTCCTCCGGTGGGTCGTCGAGCAGAGCGACCAGCGGCCGGATCGCCTGCTCCACGCCGCGGCCCAACAGCGCGAGCGAGGCCGCGCTCAGTGCCCGCAGCGGTTGCGGCTGGCTGGCCGGCATGCCGGTGCGGACCACGCCGGGGTGATAGCCGACATAGCGCACCGCCGAGTCCGGACGGACCTGGGGGAACGCCGCCCCCAGCAGATCGTTGGCGCGGAAGGACTGCAGGGTGGCTCTGGTCCCGCCGTAGCGCCGCGTCAGCTGGAGGTCGTCCCAGTGGATCCGGCCGAGCCGCAGCCCCGGCGTGCCGACATTGGCGATCACCGGCCCGGGCGACCGCTCCAACGCGGGAAGCAGCCCATGGCTCAGCACATAGCGGCTCAGATAGGCGAGGGCGAAGCTGTGCTCGAACCCCTCCGCCGTCTCCACCCGACCACCGGTGAGCCGGTAACGCTGCGCGCAGAGCACGAGGTTGTCCAGGATCGGCTCGGCCTCGACCAGTGAGTCGACCAGCCGACGGCCGGCCGCCACCGAGCTGAGATCGACCCGCAACACGGTCAACTTCCCTTTCCACGCCGCGCGTTGAGCCTCCGCGCGAAGAACGGCCCCCCGCTGTTCACTACTGCCGACGGCGATCACATGGGCGCCCTGACGCAGATAGTGCGCCGCGATTCCCTTGCCGATTCCGCTGGTTCCTCCGGTGACGACCATGGTGCGCACGGCGAACTCCCTCGCCCGAGCAAGGCGGATAGCCTTTATCCACTTAACGGGGCGAGCGTAGCACGAAGTGGATATGAGCTATCCACTTAATGGGAGGAGAGGCGGATGCCCGAGCCGCAGAAGAAGGGGCGCCCGCTGCGGCGGGACGCCGAGCAGAACCGGCGGAAGGTGGTCGACGCCGGCCGCGAGGTCTTCGCCGAACGCGGGCTGTCCGCGACGCTTAACGATGTCGCCCACCACGCCGGCCTCGGCGTGGGCACGGTCTATCGCCGCTTCCCCGACAAGGCGAGCCTCGCGGAGGCGGTCTTCGCCGATGAGCTGGCGGACATCCGCACGATGGCCGCCGAGGCCCTGGCCGACGGGGGCGAGGCGTTCGAGGCGTTCGCCGCGTTTCTGGAACGGGCGTTGGAACGGCTGGCGGACAACCGTGGCCTACGCGAGGTGATGCGCCAGGGCGGCTTCGGCTCGGACCGACTGGCGGCGACGCGGGCCGAGTTGACCCAGGACTGCGGACGCCTGATGGACCGCGCCCACGCGGCCGGGACGCTCCGCGGGGATGTGACACCGGCGGACATCCCCGCCATCGTCGCGATGTTCGACGCGGCCCTCGACGCCTCCCCCGACGACTGGCCCCGCTACCTCTCCATCATCGTGACCGGCCTCCACACGCCGAGGACCCCCTGAACGCGAAAGGCCGTGGAGAACCGGCCTGGGCCTGGTCCTCCACGGCCCCCGCTATCCTGCCGTCACACCGCCCAATTACTGGGGGACAAGGGATCTGCAGATTTGCTGGGCGTCATCCGCGTGGGGAATTCCTTGTCGCCGAGTACGATGCAAATTTCTTGGGTGGTGAGCCCGTCATCCGCTATCTGCGGCTGCTCCGAGGGTTCCGATATGACGGTCGGAGCCGGGGCAGGAGCCATGGCGTCCGCGTGGTGAGAGCCGAGGCTCAGCAGGATCAATGACAGAAACGCGTTGTCCACGCGCGATTGCTCCTCAGATTCGTTCTCTACATGACCGCCGCCGCCAGTCGAGACCCGACTGCGGGGTGGTCGCCCATCTTCAACTGCGCGCTCCGCGCTCGTCAAATTCGGGTGAACTTCTGGGAGTGGAGGACCCGTTGGGTCATCTTCGGGAGCCGCCCTGGGCAAGCTTACCCCGGTAACGTTGAAGGCGGACTGCTAACCGAGGGCGCTCCGCAGGCCAATCCCCGACAACTCTGCTTCCGCCAGGATGCGAGATACCTGGGCTTCCTCCGCGCGCGCTCCAAGGCGCTGAAAGAGGGTGAGCGCTTCTTCGAGGTATCCGACTGCCTGCTCGCGCCGTCCTCTGGCGAGCGCACCAAGCCCCAGGCCATGGAGGGCGCCGGCCTCCTCCTTGGAGGCGTTGATCTGGCGGGCCAGCGCCAGGGAGGCCATGTGCTGCGGGATGGCCTCCTCATGCCTTCCCAGCTTATGGAGTGCCCTGCCTATCCCGTTGAGCGCCGCGCACTCGCCCCTCTTGAACTCCATGTACCTGAGCATGGGCAGCACCTCGCGATATCCATCGAGAGATGCGGATAAATCGCCGGCGTCAAGAAGAGTGTGCGCGATGTTCAGCCGCAAGGTCGCCCTGTCCAAATGCGTACTCTCGGGCTCAAGTGCCATTGCTTGTCTGAAGTGGTCAAGCGACTTCTCATACTCCTGCCGAGTCCTGAAAAGCTCGGCCAGGTTTTGCAGTGCTGCAACGACCCCTCTTTTGTATCCGGCGGCACGGGAGCCTTCCAGGAACGCGTTAAAAGTCATTAACGCCTCATCCAGATTCCCAAGTCCCAGATGAATGACGCCCAAAAGGTTATGCGCGCGCGCCTGCCTAAGAGCGTCGGGTAGACTCATAGCGAGTTTGACTGACCGCTCCTGTATCGGCAGCGCCTCTCGGTTCCGTCCGGAGGAGTAATAGCTGAATCCGAGTTGATACAACGCCTCGACCTCCCCCTCGCGGTCACCTCGCATTCGTGCCAAGGCCAACGCAGTATCCGCCGCGGTCACCGCCGTCTCGGATTCGCCGGCGTGCGTGCCGAGGGTGGCGAGGTCGATCAACGCGCGGGTTTCCGCGTGGCCGTCGCCGATGCCGTGCCAGTAGTCCACGGCCTCGGCGACGTAGGGCCGGGCCGTCGCCAGATACCCCTGGGTGGTCAGAAAACCACCCAGTACATGGACCAACAGAGCGCCTCGGCCGTGATCCCCTCTACTCCGGAGATATTCGAGTATCGCCAGCAGGTTCGACGACTCGGCGACGAACCAGCCGTTCGCATTGGCCTCGTCCAACCAGCCGGCGGTGCCGGCCGGCTGGGCGGCGTCGGGGACGGTGATGCGGCAGCGGTAGGGGAAGGCGAGGCGGTCGGCCCGGTCGGCGACGTGCAGATACGCGTCGAGCAGGCGGTCGACCGCCGCTCGTGACTCCGCCGCGTCGTCCTCGGCAGCGACCAGCGCGCGGGCGTAGTCGGCCAGCAGATCGTGCAGGCGGTAGCGGTGCGAGCCGGGCTCCATCAGAAGATGCTCGTGGAGAAGACGCTCCAGCGATCTTTCGGCCAAGTCCACCGGCAGGTCGGCGAGTACGGCCGCCGCGTGGGGGCCGAACGCGGGGCCCACATGCAGGCCGAGTCGGCGGAACAGTCGCTGTTCCTCGGGGGACAGATCTTGAACCGAGAGTGCGAAAACGTTCTCGATGTCCCGTGTTCCGTCATGGAGTTCCCGTGTTCGACCGCTTGCGCGATTCAACTGTCGAACGAGATCATCGACGCTCCAGGAGGAGTGCGTGAGAAATCTACTGGCCGCGATTTCCACGGCCAGTGGCAGGTTTCCGCAGAGTCGAGCAACCTTGCTCGCCTCGGCGGCACTTGGTCTTCGTTCCGCGCCGACGCGATCTTGGAATAGCGCGATGGCGTCGTCCTCGGAAAGCGTGCCCAGGGACAGGGTGCGGGCGACACTCACCGCCGCCAGATGCCGGCGGCTGGTAATGATCAACAGCGACTCGGAGGGGCCGGGCAGCAATGGGCTCACCTGTTCGGGTCCTGCCGCATTGTCCAGGATGACGAGTGCGCGTCGCGAGCTGAGAACGGAACGCCAGGTGGCGGTCAACTGCGCGGGATCCGCGGGGATTTGCTTTGCCGGGAGGCCCAGGAGGTTCAGGAGTTCGGTGAGTGCTCTTGTGGTGTCCAGCGGCTTCTGGTGGGCGTCATAGCCACATAAGTCGATCATGATGTGGCCATCGGGAAACGCCGACTTGACCTGGTGTGCGATGTGGACGGCGAGTGCGGTTTTGCCCACGCCGCCCATACCGTCAATCGCATTGATCGTCACAGTTGACGGCCGCTGCTTTCCCGTTCCGTTGACCATGGACAGCAGCTTGTCGATCTCGTCCCGGCGGCCTACCCAGTCCGTGTCGCCGGGTAGGTTGCTGATCGCCGAGGTGATCCGTGGCGCGGGCCGGGGGCCGTGGCCCAGGGCGGTGAGCAGTTCGGTCAGGGGGGTGCGGTCGCGGGCGGCCGCGCGCACGCGGAGCAGGCGTTCGCCCAGGTCGGTGCCCAAGTCCTCGATCAGCGCGCGCTCGGTGCGGCGGAGCAGTCGCTCCAGTTGGAGGGTCCGTCCCGCGCCGTAGAGGGCGCACCCGAGATACTCGACCAAGGCCTCGTCCTCGGGACGCGTGTCGGCCAGCGGTTCCAGTTCGGCGATGACCTCGTTGAAGTCGCCCCGGAGGAGGTTGATGCGGCTGCGTAACAGCAGTACGCCGACGCGCTTCTCGTGCAGCGTTCCGCGAACACGGTCGGGCCAGCGGCCCCTGAGGCCGGCCAGGGGGTCCCCGCGCCATAATCGGTCTGCCTCGCCGAGGAGTTTTGTCGCCTCACCGAGACTGCCGCTGTCCGTAAGCGCTCGTGCCTGTTCGGTAAGGCTCAAATAACGTCGTACGTCGATCGTTTGGGGATCGGCGTCCAGGCTGTAGGCGTGCTGCCGGCCGCGTACCGCGCTGGTGGGTGAATCCGAGAGAGCGCGCATCCTCCGGCCGATGCGGGAGACGTAGGTGCGGATGCCCTCCCGGGCGCTGGGCGGCGGATGGTCGTCCCATACGCGGTGGATCAGGGTTTCGGCGCTGAGCAGTTGGCCCACATCCCAGGCCAGTGCCGCGAGGACGAGGCGTTCCTTGGCGGAGCCAAGGGAGCTGCGCCTTTCGGCCCCATACCGCAACTCGACCGTCCCAAGCATCAAAACTTGGAAGTCCACCAGCGCCTCCCGCCGGCTAGGCCCTTTGTTGCGAGCATGGCATGGCGGCGACTTTGTGAGCCAGAGCACGTCGGCACCACGACGGGAATTCGAACATGCGGCGGAACCCTGTCCGTTGCTTCCCCCGTCGCATGGATAGCCGGGGCTTCCGTGGGTAGTCGAGATGCCGTTTGAGCGGATGGCCGACACCGAGCGCATCCTGGGGACCATGTGACACCAGCCGCGTGTGCGCCCTCACCGACCCTCAGCGGAATTCGGCCAACTTCGGGGCGCGCGCCCCGCGCACGCCGGCGGTCGGGTGGCTCTGGGAGAGTGGCGGCATGGGTGCCATGGGACTGACGGTGATCGACGGTGTGGAGTTGGGGCGGCGGCTGTCGATGGCGGGGGCGGTCGACGCGGTCGAGGCGGCGCTGTTGGGCGGGCTTGATCCGGAGGCGGACGTCGCCAGGTCCGCCGTCGAAGTGCCCGCCGGGCAGCTGTTGTTGATGCCGGCGGCCGGCGAGCGCTATGTGGGGGTGAAGGTCGCCGGGGTTGCGCCGGCGAATCCGGCGCTCGGGCTGCCGAGGATCGTCGCGTCCTATCTGCTCGCGGACGCGGCCACCCTGCGGCCCGTCGCGTTGCTGGACGGCTCAGCGCTGACGTCCCTGCGCACCCCGGCCGTCTCCGCCGTCGCGGTGCGCCGGCTGGCGGTGCCGGAGGCGCGGCGGCTGGTGGTGTTCGGCACCGGGCCGCAGGCGTGGGGGCATGTGGCGGCGCTGCGGGAGGTGCGCCCGGTGGACCGGGTGGGCGTGGTGGCCCGATCGCCCGAGCGGGGACGGGAGTTGGTCGAGCGCTGCCGGAACGCGGGCCTGGCCGCCGAACTGGTCGGGGCCGACGCGGTCGCCGAAGCGGATCTGGTGGCCTGCTGCACCTCGGCGCGGGAGCCGCTGTTCGACGGGCGGGCGGTCGCCGACCACGCCACGGTGGTGGCGATGGGCTCGCACGAGCCGACGGCGCGTGAGGTGGACGGCGCGCTGGTCCGCCGCTCGACGGTCGTGGTGGAGGCGCGCGCCTCGGCGCTGCGGGAGGCGGGGGACCTGTGCGTTCCGCTGGCCGCCGGCGAGATCGGCCCCGACGTGATCGCCGGGAACATGGCGGAGCTGGTGCGGGGCGAGCTGCCGCTGCCGGGCGATCGTCCCCGGTTGTTCAAGGGGGTCGGAATGTCCTGGCAGGACCTGGTGGTGGCCACCGCCGCGATGGGCTGAGCCGCGCCCGGCTTCTGTGTCAGTCCCGGCGGGCCCTGGCGGTGGCGACCAGGGCGAAGCCGACGGCGAGGGTGACCGTGCTGAGGCCGGCCAGCGCGGCGCCGAAGATCGGGTCGGCCGGGTCGAGGAACGAGTAGACGGCGACATCGGCGGAGAGATACGCCGCCAGGTAGAGCAGCAGCACGCCGGCCCAGCTCAGCGGGTACCACCAGCGCGCCGACCGTTGCCTGCGGCCGATGAAGAGCCAGTCGACGAGCACCGCCAGCGGGGTGAGCAGATGCTCGAAGAGGCTCCAGGTCTCGTCCAACCCGCCGCCCATGGCGGTGAACCAGGTGATCATCACCAGCAGCAGAGTGACCGCCAGCAGCCCGCGCAGCCAGGCGGTCGGCGGTTCGGGGCGGCGCAGCGCCGCCGCGCTGAGGGTCAGCACCGTCACCATCGCGTAGCCGATGCCGGCCGCCACGCTTGCCAGCTGGCTGAGCGCGAGGAGGGTGCCGCCGCCCGTCGCCTGGTAGCCGATGAGGGCACAGCCGATGATCAGTACCCGCCACAGGGTCTCGCCGAACAGCGCCCCGGCCGGCGTCAGCGCCGGCGTGGGCGCGAGCGTCGCGGCCGGTCTGGCCGGCGCCGGCCAGGGGTAGGTGGCGGTGGAGTACGGTCGCTGAGTCATCGGCGGACGGGTCCTTCGGCAGAGGTGCTCAGACGCCGGCAAGGCCGGACTTCGCCGAGCGTAGGTCCTGCGGACGTCCTGAGAACGACGCGAAAGACTCTTGCGATGCGGTTGTCGAGAAGGGGTTTCCAAGCTGTGACAGGAGCGTCGGGAGTCAGTCGGCCGACGACCTCAGCAGCCCCCGGACATAGGCCGCCTGGCCGACGTGCTGCAGGTCCTCGGCCACCACGCTGATCAGCCGGACGCCCAGCGTGACCGGCGGGTTCCACCGTTCGTCGACCGGCTCGGCGAGATCGCCGACGTTGACCTTGCCCAGGTACTGGACGGTCCGCTCGTGGACCGCCTGGTGGTAGCCGATCAGCAGATCGGCGCTCGGGGCGCCCAGCGCCTCGACCTCGTCGGTGCTGTGGCCGAAACCGGTCGCCTCGGGCGGGAAGGGCAGCGCGAAGCGGTCATACCAACGGTCCCTGGTCCATACCTGCTCGCGTCCGGCCAACTCGGCGATATGGTCGTCCTGGACCCGGGTGAGATGCCAGACCAGCCAGCCGATGGGGTTGGCCTCCGGGCCGACCCGGGTGCCGACCTCGTCGGGGGTGAGCCCGGTGACCGTCACCTCGACCTCCTCCCTGATCCGGTCGAAGGCGTCGACCAGCAGCTCGGTGCTCGCGTTCACGGCAACTTCCCTTCCACGTCCGGGTGTTCGGTGATGCGGAGTGATTCGGAGTGATTCGGCGTTCGGGCGGCCGCGCGGGATGCCGACGGGGCGCGGTCGCGGCGAACACCGCACAGTGACTATGGCACCGCGCGCGGCGGTAGCCGCTGAACACGCGACGGCGCGCCCCCCGCGTTGTCGCGGGAGGCGCGCCCGGTACCGCTGACGAACGACCGGTCAGCCAATCAGCCGGTCGGCCGGTTCAGTCTTCGTCCTGCCGTGTCTCCGGTGGCGCGGCGAGCCGGGGGAGCAGCTGTGCGGTCAGCAGGGTGGCCAGCGCGGACGAGTCGCCGCCCGAGCCGGCGTCGGTGCGGACCACCACCGGCTGGGGCGCCTTCCCCGCCAGCTCGGCGCCGACCTCAAGACGGCGACGGGCCAACTCGTACTGCAGCACCGCCCGGTTGTCGCGGTACGCCTGGGCGAGGCGGGACTGCGCCCTGGCCTCGTTCTCGGCGGCGATCAGCCCGCTGCGGCCCCTGGTCTCGATCTCGAACCTGACCCGTTGGGCGTTGGTCTCCTGCTGCTCCAGCAGCTGGGCGACCTCCTCGCGGGCGTTGTTGAGCGCGGCCTTCACCTCGACGATGCGGGCGTCGCGCACCTTCTTGGCCCGTTCGATATCCATCTGGAGGCTGTCGATCCGACGCTTGCGGGTGAGCCCCCACTCCTGGTCGTAGGCCTCCCGCTCCTTGGCCACCCGCTCGCGGGTCGCCAGATGCTGCTGGTACTGCGCGGGCAACTGCACATCGGGGATGTTGCAGCCGGTGATGCGCACGCCGTAGCGGGAGAGCTGCCGGTTCAGCAGCTCCTGCATGTCGGCGACATCGGAGCCGCGCAGATCGTAGGCGTGCTCGGTGCGGACCTGGCGGGCCCGCTGCCGGATGGCGTCCTGTACGGCGCTGGAGAGCACCAGATCGAAGTTGCCCGCGCCGATGATCCGGACGAAGAGCACCGCGTCCGTGATCCTGAACTTCAGGAAGAACTCGATCGACCGAAGCGGCACGTTCTCCCTGGTGGGACAGGCCATCACCGGTGCCGAGTAGGGGATCTCGGTGGAGGTGTCCACCACGAACTCGACGCGCGACCAGGGGTGCCACAGATAGTGACGCCCGGGGGCAAGCGTGCGGACGACCGCCCCGTAGCGGGTGAGGATGCCGTTGGTGCCCTGCTCTACCTCGACGATCGAGGACCGCCACCACCAGAGGACGCCGAGCAGCAGCAGCAACACGCCGAAGCAGTAGGCGAGTACGGCCAGCGTGTCATAGGCGATATCGGCCGAACCGCCGTCCTGGGCGGCCAGCATCACGCCGGTCAGCATGGAGAACAGGCCCACCCACAGCGGGGCGATCCAGCCCAGCCGCCTGCGGTGGCGCGGGATGATCACGGGGGTGAGGGTGCCGGCGTCGCCGCCGCGCAGCAGTTGGGCGACATCGCTCCAGGGAGCGACCGCCTCGGCGATGGTCGACCTGTTGGTCCGCACGGTGCTCATTCACCGCCCTCCTCGTCGTTCCCGAACGGCTGCCCCGAGGGGGCGCCGAAGGACTCCCCCAACGTGCCGAAGTGCCCCGTGGCGCGCGGATCGTCGGGCGCGCCTCCCACGTTCCGGTCGGCCGGCTCCCCAACGGCCGAACCGACGTCCGAACCGACGGCCGAGCCGACGTCCGAAGCCACGTCCGAACCGGCGGCCGCGGTACCGGCGGGCGGTTCGGGAACGGTGGGCCGGTCGGCCTCCCGCAGCGCCTCGATCTCCGCCTGACGGCCGGCGATCCTGGCCGCCACCTCGGGCAGCCGGGCCCGCACCGCCGCCATGTCGGCCTCGCTGAACAGCTCGGCGCCGTGCTCCCCCACCAACTGCCTGGCCAGCGCCAGATAGTCGACGCCGGTATGGCCGTCCGCGTCCCGCTCGGCGCCGATCCGCACCAGTCGGGGCAGATGGTCGGCGACCTGCTCCAGGGTGTCCAACACCTGCTGCTGGTAGCGGTACTCCAGGATCTCCGGCGCCTCGGCGGCCGTGACGGCGCGGATGTCGAGCGCCTGGGCCTCCAGCAGCGCCGCGTTGGCGCGCGCCTCCGACTCGGCCATCACATACCGTTCGCGGGCCAGGGCCTCGGCGCGGTTGCTCTCCCGCTCGACGGCGGTGTCCATCTGCGCCTGGTACTGCGCGATATCGGCCTGGATCGCGGAAAGCGTCTCCTGCCGGGTCGCCAACTCCTTGGTCAGATCGCCCTCGTCCTGCTCCTTGCGCAGCTGGAGCGCGTACTCGTGGGTGTACGCCTCCTTGGCCACCCGCACCATCTCGGGGGCGGCGAGGTCCATCCGGTAGCCCCGGTCGCCCGGCTCGGCGTGGGTGATGTTGGCGTTGGTCAGCGCGACGGCGGGCAGGAACTGCTGGTTGAGCTGCTCCAGCAGCCGACCGGTCTCCTCGCCGACCATGTTGTAGATGCCGGCGGCCTCCTGTTCGTAGATGAGGCTGCGGATGGTCTCGCTGACCGCGTTGTTCAGCTTCTCCTGGAAACCGCGCACGGCGCCCAGGGTGTAGACGAATTCCACCGGGTCGGAAATTCGGAACTGAATGAAGAGATCGATGGACGCCTTGACGCCGCTGCGCGTCGGGGCCTCACGCACCGGCGCGTTGAAGGGGTACTCCCTGGTGGTGTTGATGATGTAGGAAACCCGCTTCCAGGGATTGAGCAGAATCACCCGGCCCGGGCCGACGACCTGCTCCAGCTTTCCGAAGCGGGTGATCAACGCATGGCAGCCGTCCGGCACCATCACCATGCCCTGGCGCCACCACACAAAGCCCACGGCCACCAGGACCATCAGCCAGGAGTGCGCGCCGAAGAGCGGGTTGGTCAGTATGTCGTCGGTGGTCGCGGCGACCACCACGGTGCCCACCAGCACCACGACCAGCAGGAGCAGCACCGGCAGCATGGAGAGCAGGGAGCGTCCGCGCGGGATCACCATCGGGCAGATGACGTGCACCTGTTGGGCCCCGACGCGGCGCTGCTCGCTGCGGTTGAGCGCCTCTCCGGCGTCGTCCAGCGGCACCGACTTCTGTTCCATGACGGTGTCGATACTGCCGCCCTGGTCACGCGCGGCGGGAAAGTCGCTGGGATCCATTCCGTCTTCCCGCTGCGTGGGCTGTTCCTCGCCCTCGGTAACGGGTGCGGATTCCCGGCGGCGCAGTTGGCCGCGCGCCTCTTCCCTGAGGGCCGTTCGCGGATTGGCCCCGTCGGCCACGGCTCGTGCGACGTTTCTTATCGACTGAGTTCGTGCCATGAAATCCCCCCATCGTCTGTGCGTACATGCGCGGGTCATTGGACACCATGCACCGGGCCGAGGAAAAGCCGGGGGCATCGATCGTTACAGGGTTATCGATCCGTGGTGGGGCGGCGATCCGGCGGCCCTGGCCCGGCCCCCGGTGGGCGCCCGAGGCGCGCGGTGCGGTTTGCCCTGGAACACCGGGATGGGCGCCAATTGGCAGCATACGTCGCCCCGTTGGGCTCCCGCCGTGTGCGAACCGTTGACAAACCCGTGACATGCTTGAAAACTCTGACTGCCGGCCCGCAAGAGATTGACTAACACAACTCAATTCTTTGCGAGCAGTCTGCAAGTTCGCGGCAGCCGGGTCGACCTGGTCCGTTGCCGCGCCACCCCCCACCACGACCGCACCCCACCACGACCGCACCCCACGACGACCGCCCCCACCCAGCCCGTCGACGTGCCGGCGGCCCCTCGGCCGCCCCTGGGACGCCCGGGCCGTACCCACACCTTCGGCACCCGCGCACCCGGACCGGCCCACACCCCCACAGCGGACCGGACCGTGGCCGCGCATCGCTCTGTCGCCCCCCACAGAACAGAGGACACCCATGAAGAGAAAGCAACGCGGCTGGCGTCTGGCCAGCGGCGTGTCCCTGGCCGGACTCGTCGCCGTCGGCCTCCCCATGGCCGCGACCGCCGCCGAGGACGCGGCGGACGCGGGCGAGAGCGGAGCCCAGGAGATCAGCCCCGTCGCCGAGGCGGCCGGCGCCGACACACCGTTCGTCTCGTACGAGGCGGAGGCCGGCGACTACTCGGGCACCCTGCTGGAGGCCGAACCGGAACGCCCGCACGGGCAGACCAACTTCGCCACCGAATCCTCCGGCCGACAGTCCGTGCGGCTGGACAGCACCGGGGAGTATGTCGAGGTCACCTCGACCGGCGCCTCGAACTCGATCGTGGTGCGCAACTCCATCCCCGACGCCCCGGGCGGCGGCGGCGTCGAGGAGACGCTGAGCCTCTACGCCGACGGCGAGTTCGTCCAGAAGCTGACGCTCTCCTCCAAGCACAGCTGGCTGTACGGCAACACCGACGACCCCGAGGGCCTGACCAACACGCCCAGCGGTGACGCGCGTCGGCTCTTCGACGAGTCGCACGCGCTGCTCGACACCACCTACCCGGCCGGCACCACGTTCCGTCTCCAGCGGGACGCGGACGACTCGGCCGACTTCTATATCGTCGACCTGATCGACCTCGAAGAGGTCGCGCCCCCGGCCGCGCAGCCGGCGGACTGCACCTCGATCGAGGAGTTCGGCGCCGTGCCGGACGACGGCGAGGACGACACCGACGCCCTCCAGGCGGCCGTGACGGCCAACCAGGAAGGCGAGATCGACTGCGTCTGGATCCCCGAGGGCCAGTGGCGGCAGGAGCAGAAGATCCTGACCGACGACCCCGAGGACCGCGGCCAGCACAACCAGGTCGGCATCAGGGACGTCACCATCCGGGGCGCCGGCATGTGGCACTCCCAGCTCTACACGTTGACGCCGCCGCACGAGGCCGGTGGCATCAACCACCCGCACGAGGGCAACTTCGGCTTCGACATCGACCACAACACCCAGATCTCCGACATCGCCATCTTCGGCTCCGGCACCATCAGGGGCGGCGACGGCAACCACGAGGGCGGCGTCGCGCTCAACGGCCGCTTCGGCGAGGGCACCGAGATCAGCCGGGTGTGGATCGAGCACGCCAACGTGGGTGCCTGGGTCGGCCGCGACCTGGACAACATCCCCGAGCTGTGGGGCCCGGCCGACGGCCTGGTCTTCAGCGACGTCCGGATCCGCAACACCTACGCGGACGGCGTCAACTTCACCAACGGCACCCGCAACTCCACGGTGACCAACTCGTCGTTCCGCAACACCGGTGACGACTCGCTGGCCATCTGGGCCAACCGCTATGTCCAGGACCCGTCCGTGGACATCGCGCACACCAACACCCTGTCCAACAACACGATCCAGCTGCCCTGGCGGGCCAACGGCATCGCGGTCTACGGCGGGTACGACAACGTGATCGAGGGCAACACCATCTCGGACACGATGAACTACCCCGGCATCATGCTGGCCACCGACCACGACCCGCTGCCGTTCTCCGGCGAGACGCGGATCTCGGGCAACGTCCTGCACCGCACCGGCGGCGCATTCTGGGGCGCGGCGCAGGAGTTCGGCGCCATCACCATCTTCCCCGCCAGCCAGCCCATCACCGGGGTGGTCATCGAGGACACCGAGATCTACGACTCCACCTATGACGGCATCCAGTTCAAGTCGGGTGGCGGCGAGGTGCCGGGCGTCGAGATCTCCAACGTGGTGATCGACGGCTCCGTCAACGGCGCCGGCATCCTGGCGATGGGCGGCGCGCGAGGCAGCGCCAACCTGAACAACGTCACGCTGAGCAACAACGCCGACGGTGACGTGGTCGTCGAGCCGGGCTCCCAGTTCGTCATCAACGGCGGGCCGGGCGAGGAGTGATCGCCCACCACTGAGCCGCTGAGCGCGGTTGCTCGGCCGCTCCGCCGAGCGACCGAGCGGCTGAGACCAACCCCCGTGGCCCCGGGCCGAGGGTGGGGCGTCGCCTCCAGGACGCCCCACCCCGAACCGGGGCCACCCGGTTTTCTTGGGGGCGCACCGGTTTCCGACGTCCATCGAGCTTCGGGCAACGCCAGGGCCTCCGCCCGGCCAGACCGGCCCCAGCCGCCGGAGGCGCCATCACACGGCGGGGGCCGTGGCCGACGCCGGCCCGGCGCGAGGGCTCTGTTCCGCAACGTCGAACGTCTTCCGCGCCCGTTCGGGGCGTGTCATCCTCCACCACAGCCATAGGTCACATACCTGAAATGTGTTCACGTATCTGGAGGTTGACCATGCATGCCAGCGGTTCGGGAAGTGTCGGGCCGGCGGTGGGACGTCGCGCGTTGCTCGGGGGCGCGATCGGCGTCGCCGTCGCCGCCGTGGGAGCGCCCCGGCTCGCGAACGCGGCAAACGCCGGGAGCGCGGCCGGCGCCGGGAACGCGGCCGGTGCGGCGGAACTCTGGGCCGAGTATGTGGCCGCCCCCTATGCCCATCCGCAGATCCCCTTCGTCGGCCGGGCCGGCGCCTTCGGCGGCACCGACGACCTGCCGAACCCCGAAGTGGTCGCCAACGCGCTGGACTTCGGCGCGGATCCGGACGGCGAGGCCGACTCCGCGCCCGCCATCCAGGCCGCCATCGCCGCAGCCGCCGAGGCCGGCGGCGGCGCGGTGCTGCTGCCCGCCGGGCGGTACCGCATCGACGATCTGCTGCACATCGGCGCCGACGGCGTGGTGCTGCGCGGCGAGGGCAGCGGCCGGACGGTGATCGAGGCCACCCGCAGCCTGACCGATCTGATCGGCCGCTATGGCAGCCGTTACGGTGGCGACAAGTCGAGCTGGTCCTGGGCCGGCGGCCTCATCTGGCTCTGCCCCACCGCACGTTGGCGTTCCCTGACGGATGCCATCAGGGCGGAGAGCTGGCCCTTCGAGGGCTGGACGGGCAACGCGCGGGACGAGTATGAGTCCCTGACGGAGATCACCGGCTCGCCCTCGCTCGGGGACTGGACCGTCCAGGTGGCCGGCACGGACGGTCTCGCCGAAGGCGACCGGGTGCTGCTGCGGCTCGCCGACGACGCCGAGCACACGCTGCTCGCGCATATGGCGGGCGAGGTGCCGGGCACCGCCTCCTACGACTGGGCCTCGCGCACCAAGTTGACCAGCTATGTGCCCTACGAGTGGCCCTGCCGGCTGACCGCCGTCGATCACGAGGCCGGCACGGTCACCCTGGACCGGCCGCTGCCGCTGGACGCCCGCCCCGAGTGGGATCCCCGGCTGACCACCCTGGTCCCGCCGCTGGTCGGCGCCGGCGTCGAGGGACTTACCCTGGTCTGTCCCGAACTCCCGCTCTCCGAGCATCTGTTGGACACCGGCTTCAACGGGGTCGCGCTGCAGTGCGCCTGGGACTGCTGGGTGCGTGACGTCGAGGTCACCCATACCGACAACGGCTTTCTGCTGGTCTCGGCGAAGGGCTGTACCCTGCGCGACACCACCGTCTCCGGGCGCGGCAGCCACCATCCCTACTGCTGTCGGGAGGGCTCGCACGACAACCTGGTCGAGGGCTTCACCCTCCTCGACCGCACCTCCCCGCCGCCCGCCAACACCCAGCTGCACGGCATCAATGTCGAGGGCCTTTCCAGCTACAACGTCTGGTCGCGCGGCCGGATGGAGATGGGCACCTTCGACTCCCACCGGGGGATGCCGTTCGCCAACGTCCGCACCGAGATCACCGTCAACAACAACGGCACCCACGGCGGCGACGACACCGCTGGGCCGCTCTATGGAGCGCGGTTCACCCACTGGAACGTCACGGTGACCAACGGACGCGCCGGCATGATCAAACTCGATGAGATAGCGCCGCGCAGCGCCACGGTGGCGATCAACGAGGTAACGGAGTTCGGCCAGATCGATCAGCCGGACTTCGTCGGCGAACTCCACACCCGCCTTGAGTCCTATGGCGACCCCTCGGCCGCCGACCCCGTCAACCTCCACGCCGCCCAACGCGACCTCTGACCCCCGGGGGGCGGCCAGCCGACGGAACAGCCGGGGAAGCCGGGGGCATGCGCATCGTGCACCGGCCCGGAACGGGAGACGCCTCCTCCCCGTGGAGGAGGCGCTACTCGTTGGACCGGCCGTTCTCGGCCTTCGCGCGCAGGCGCAACCGCTGGGGAAGCACGGTGTACTTGGGGTCGCGGGCGGAGGCCAGGCCGGCGTGGAAGACGGCGAAGCGGGTGGCGGCCGAGGCGGCGAGGAGGGCGGCGCCGCTGAGGGCGGCGGCGGGGCGGTTGCGGCCCGCGAAGAGGGTCGCGCCGGCCGTGCCGAGCAGGGCGAGGCGTTTGGCGGTGGTCAACAGGCGGCCCGGGCGGCCCTGTTGGTAGGTCTCGCCGGCGATGCCGGCGCTGGTGACCAGGGAGCGCAGCGCGATCAGTTCGGCGCCCGTGGCCAGCGCGGCGAGGCGGCGGGCCGGGCGGTTCTCGGTGCGCGGGCCGGCCAGCAGGGCCATGCCGGCCGCCGCGGTCGCGGCCGAGGCGACAAAGAGGTACGGGAGTTCGCGGTGGCCCTCGTGCCAGGCCGGTACGGCGGTGTTGCCCAGCAGCACCCCGGTGTAGGCGGCGACGGTCGGGCCGATGGCGCCGGCGGCGAGGGTGGCGGCGGTGCCGACGCGGGGCAGCAGGCCGGTGACGGCGCCGGCGGCCGCGAGTCCGGCGGCCGGACCGTAGCCGGCGAGGATCCAGGAGCCCACGCTCATCGGGGAGGTGGGCTTGGCGACCCGCAGCATGTTGAGGAACCGTTCGGGGCGGCCCAGATCGTGGACCAGGGCCACCGTGGAGAGGGAGATCGCGCCCAGTGAGCTGAGTTTCATGGCGCGGGCGGTGGCGGGATGCCCGGTGAACTGGGCCGCCGCCGCCAGCGTTGAGCCGGCGCCGGCCAGCCCGCCGAAGAAGAGGTAGCCGGCGATGTCCTTGGCCTCCCAGGCCGGGATCTTGAGCACCGGACGGCCGTAGTAGGAGCTGAACTCGGCCTGTGGCACCATCCGTCGCTCGCCGCCACGGCGCCTGCCCGCGGCGGTCGAGCCGGCGTGCCCGTCGAGTCCGTTGCCGAACAGGGCGTCCCGGCCCGGGCGTTCGCCCTCAAGACCGTGTCTGGTGACGCGTGCCTCGCTCATCGCGACCTCCGGTGGGTCAGGGTGCAGACGGCGGCCACGCCGCCGAGCAGGGTGAGGGCGGCCGCTCCGGCGTGCCGCCACATGCGGGGCAGGTCACGGGTGGTGACCTGCGGGTCGGGCGGCAGACCGTAGACCTCGGGTTCGTCGAGGAGCAGGAAGAACGCCCCGTTCCCGCCGACGCCGTCGTCCGGGTCGGCACCGTAGAGCCGGGCGTCGGGCACGCCCGTCTCATGGAGTCGGGCCAGCCTTTCGGCGGCGCGTTCGCGCAGCTCGTCGAGCGGGCCGAACTGGATGGAGTCGGTGGGGCACGCCTTGGCGCAGGCCGGTTCCTGTCCGGCGCCGAGCCGGTCGTAGCAGAGGGTGCACTTCCAGGCGCGGCCGTCGCCCTCGCGCTGTTCGATCACCCCGTAGGGGCAGGCCGGCACGCAGTAGCCGCAGCCGTTGCAGACGTCCTGTTGGACGACCACGGTGCCGAACTCGGTACGGAACAGCGCGCCGGTGGGGCAGACGTCCAGACACGCGGCATGGGTGCAGTGTTTGCAGACGTCCGATGCCATCAGCCAGCGCAGTTCGGTGCGTCCGTCCGGGGTGGGGGTGCCCGGAGTGGTGGGGGTGATCGCGGCGTCGGCGACCGGCGTCGCCGAGCCCTGGGCGGCGAGCGCCAACACGTCCAGATCCTCGTGGGGTTGATGCGCCTGTTGACCGCCGAGTGGCTTGTTCTGTTCGACGAAGGCCACATGGCGCCAGGTGGAGGCGCCGAGCGAGCCGGTGTTGTCATAGCTCATGGCGGTGAGTTCCAGGCCGTCCTCGGGGACGAGGTTCCACTCCTTGCAGGCCACCTCGCATGCCTTGCAGCCGATGCAGACGGAGGTGTCGGTGAAGAACCCCATCCGCTCCGTTCCTGGGAGTTCGGGCAGCAACGTTCAGACCTCCGTGCCTGTCGTCTCGGTGGCGCCGGCGCGGCGTCGGTAGTCGGCCAGCAGGGTGCGCAGTTCGGGGCCGCGTGGGCGGCGTCCGGGACGGATGTCGGCGGAGAGCGCCTTGTCCTCCTGGATATGGGCGTTGGGGTCGAGGACGATCGCGACCAGCTCGTTGGCCGCGTCGCCGGTGGCGTAGCCGTTGGGGCCCCAGTGGTAGGGCAGCCCGATCTGGTGCACGGTGCGTCCCTCGGCGCGCAGCGGCGCCAGCCGGGTGGTCACCAGGACGCGCGCCTCGACCGCGCCGCGCAGGGTGACCACGGTGGCCCAGCCGCCGTGTTCCAGCCCGCGTTCGCCAGCCAGTTCGGGCGACACCTCGCAGAAGAACTCCGGTTGCAGCTCGGCGAGATAGGGCGACCAGCGGGTCATTCCGCCGGCGGTGAAGTGCTCCGTCAGCCGGTAGGTCGTCACCACGAACGGGAAGACGCCGGCGCCCGGTTCCTCGCCCGATGGGTGGTACTCGTTGCCCGGCCTCGGATACGTCAACCGCACCGGATTGCGCGGGTGTTCGGGGTGCAGCGGGTTGCCGAACGGGGAGTCCTGCGGTTCGTAGTGGCTGGGCAGCGGGCCGTCGGTGAGCCCGGCGGGCGCGAAGAGCCAGCCCTTGCCGTCGCCCTGCATGATGAACGCGTCGTCGCCGCGCAGTGCCGCGACGCCGTCGGCGTCGCCGTCCGGCACATGGTCGGGGCGCAGGTCGGGGACGAAGTCCGGGTTGTCGTGTCCGGTCCAGCGGGCGGCGTCCTCGTCCCACCAGACATACGCCTTGCGTTCGCTCCACGGCCGGCCGTCCGGGGCGGCCGAGGCGCGGTTGTAGAGGATGCGGCGGTTGGCCGGCCAGCTCCAGGCCCATTCGGCGGCCACCCAGTCCTGTTGCTGGTGCGGCTTGCGGCGCGCGGCCTGGTTGACGCCGTCCGCGTATACGCCGCAGTAGATCCAGCAGCCGCAGGAGGTGCTGCCGTCGTCGCGGAGTTCGGTGTAGGCGGAGAGCGGCCGGCCGTCGGGGCCGCGTCCGTTGATCTCGGCGAGCACCGCCTCGGGAACCGGCTCCCGGTGGGGGCCGGAGAGCGGATAGTCCCAGGCCAGATCGAGGATGTGCCGGTCGGCCGGGTCGGTCGAGTCGGCGAGCTTCGCCCGGATGCGGGCGCCGAGGTGGTAGGCGAACCACAGCTCGCTGCGCGCGTCGCCCGGTGGTTCGACGGCCGCGTGGTGCCACTGGAGCCAGCGGTTGGTGTTGGTGAACGAGCCGGACTTCTCGGTGTGGGCGGCGGCCGGCAGGAAGAACACCTCGGTGGCGTTCTCCGCCGGGACCAGCTCGCCGTTCTCGACCTCGGGCCCGTCGCGCCACCAGGTGGCCGACTCGATCAGGTTGAAGTCGCGGACCACCAGCCAGTCGAGGTTGGCCATGCCGAGCCGCTGCAGCCGGGCGTTGGCCGAGCCGACGGCCGGGTTCTCGCCGAGCAGGAAGTAGCCCTTGCAGTCGCCGTCGAGCTGGGCGAACACCGTGTCGTAGGTGCTGTGGGAGCCGGTGATCCGGGGCAGGTGGTCGAAGCAGAAGTCGTTCTCGGCGGTGGCCGCCTCGCCGTAGTACGCCCTGAGCAGGCTGACCAGATAGGCGCGGCTCTCGGCCCAGAACCCCTTGTGGGTGCGCACGGACTCGACGAACGTGTCCAGGTCCGGGTGGTTCATGGCGTGCGGCATCGGGAGATAGCCGGGCAGCAGGTTGAACAGGGTGGGGATATCGCTCGATCCCTGGATGCTGGCATGGCCGCGCAGCGCCTGGATGCCGCCGCCGGGCCGGCCGATGTTGCCCAGCAGCAGCTGCAGCACGCTGGCGGCGCGGATGTACTGGGCGCCGACGGTGTGTTGGGTCCAGCCCACGGCGTAGCAGAACGCGCTGGTGCGCTCGGGCCCGGAGTTCCGGGTCAGCGCGTCGGCGACCTGGGCGAAGACGTCCCTGGAGATTCCGCAGACGCGTTCCACCAGTTCGGGGGTGTAGCGGGCGTAGTGGCGGCGCAGGATCTGGTAGACGCAGCGCGGATCGGTCAGCGTCTCGTCGCGTTCGGGCGAGGTGGGCACATCGTGGCCGCCTGAGCCGTGGGATTCGGCGCCGCCGGCGCGGTGCTCCTGCAGCAGCTCCTCGCTCGGCTGGGCGTCGGGGCTGCCGGCGGGGGCGCGGACGGGGCTGCCCCGGTAGGCCCAGCTGGCGGGGTCGTAGACGCCCTGCTCCGGGTCGAGCCCGGAGAACAGCCCGTCCAACTCCTCGGTGTCCCGGTAGTCGTCGCTCACCAGGGTGGCCGCGTTGGTGTAGGCGAGGACGTACTCCCTGAAGTCCTTCTCCTCCTCCAGCACATGGCGGATCAGGCCGCCGAGGAACGCGATATCGCTGCCGGCGCGCAGCGGCACATGGAGATCGGCCAGGGCGCTGGTGCGGGTGAACCTGGGGTCCACATGGATGACGGTGGCGCCGCGTGCCTTGGCCTCCATGACCCACTGGAAGCCCACGGGGTGGCATTCGGCGAAGTTGGAGCCCTGGATCACCACGCAGTCGGCGTTCTGCAGGTCCTGCATGAAGGTGGTGGCGCCGCCCCGGCCGAACGAGGTGCCGAGCCCGGCGACCGTCGAGCTGTGGCAGACCCGCGCCTGGTTCTCGACTGAGACGATGCCGAGGCCGGTGAAGAGCTTCTTGAGCAGGTAGTTCTCCTCGTTGTCGAGGACGGCGCCGCCCAGGCTGGCGATGCCGAGGGTATGCGCGACATACCGTCCGTCCCGCTCCCAGGCCCAGGTGGCGCGGCGGGTCTCGATCACTCGGTCGGCGATCATGTCCATGGCCGTGTCCAGGTCGAGCGGCTGCCAGTCGGTGGCGTGCGGCGCCCGGTAGAGCACCCCGTGCTGCCGGGTCTCGCCGGTGACCAGCTGCCGGGTGGCGGCCCCCTTGGGACAGAGCCGGCCGCGGCTGATCGGCGAGGCGGGATCGCCCTCGATCTGGGTGATCCGCTCGTCCTGCACATAGATCCGCTGGCCGCAACCGACCGCGCAGTAGGGGCAGATGGAGTCCACCACCCGGTCGGCGCCGGCGGTGCGGGGCCGCAGCTCGTTGGTCACCCGGGAACGGGCCGCCGAGCCGCGTGGGTCCTGTCCGGCCAGCTGCCGGTAGACCGGCCAGTCCTGAATCCAGGTCCGCACGCCCATGCCGGGTCCTTCCGATCGGTCGCTCCGGGTTGTCCGGTTATCTGACAGATGAGGGGATCATCACCTGGTTGACCTCGCCCCGCGAGTCGACGGCGCCGCCCGGTGGCAGCATCGACGGCATGGAAGCGGCCTTTGTGGAACGCCTCGGCCCGCCGGAGGAGATCCGGCTCGGCCTGCTGCCCAAGCCGGTCCCCGGACCGACGGATGTCCTCGTCCGGGTGGCCCTGACCACCGTCAACCCGGTGGACGCGCTGGTGCGTTCGGGTGCCTTCCCGACGCCGGCGCCGCTGCCGCTGGTGCTCGGCAGGGACGCGGTGGGCACGGTCGCCGAGGCCGGGCCCGGCACCGGGTTCGCCCCCGGCGAGCCGGTGTGGACCAACAGCCTGGGGCACGGCGGTCGGCAGGGCGCGGCGGGCCAGTACGCGGTGGTGCCGGCCGACCGCCTCTACCGACTGCCGGCCGAGACCAGCCCCACCACGGCCGTCACCGTGCTGCACCCGGGCGCCACGGCCTGGCTTGCGCTCTTCCGCCACGGACGGCTGCGCGCCGGCGAAACGGTGCTGGTCTCCGGCGCGGCGGGGAACGTGGGCGGCGCCGCCGTCACGTTCGCCGCCGAGGCGGGGGCGCGGGTGCTGGCCCTGGCGCGCGACGAGGACGCCGACCACTGCCGCGACCTGGGCGCGGCCGTGGTCCTCGACTACCGCGACCCGGAGCTGACCGCCCGGCTGGCGCGCGCCGCGCCCGACGGGGTGCCGCTGCTGGTGGACGCCTCGGGCCACACGGAGCTGTCCTGGGCCGTCGACCGGCTGGCGCCGCGCGGCCGACTGGTGCTGCTGGCCGGGCCCGACCGTCGGCCGCCGCTGCCGGTCGGCCCGTTCTACCAGCGGGACCTGTCGCTGCGCGGCTTTGTCATCTCGCACGCGACCGTGCCCGAGCTGGCCGACGCCGCGACGGCCGTCAACCGGCTGCTGGCGCGCGGCGCGTTGGCGTCCCGCCGGGTGGAGACGCGCCCGCTCTCCGCCATCGCCGACGAACACCGCGCGGCCGAGACCGGCGGCACCCCCACCGGCCGCCGCGTCATCCTCCCGATCCTCCCGACATAACCCGGAGGCGGGAGACGGCATCCGCCGGACGTGACCCCGCGCGGCCGTTCGTGGACGGTTCGGAGTGCCTTACCCGGATGGTGTCGTGGGGTGGTCTGTCATGGCTCCATGACCAGCGGTGACAGTGCGGCGGGGCGGGAGCGGACGGCGTGGCTACGGTTCAAGGACGCCGTGTTGGGGCCGCCGTTGCGGGACAGCGAGCTGCGGCGGGAGACGCTTTCCAACCGGACGGCGCTGGGGGTGCTCGCCTCGGACGGGCTGTCGTCCACCGCCTACGGCGGGGAGCAGATGCTGCGGGTGCTGGTGCCGGTGGTCGGCACCGCCGCTTTCAGTCTGCTGCTGCCGCTGACGGGGGCGCTGCTGCTGGTCCTGCTGGTGCTGACCCTCACCTACAGCGATGTGGTGGTCAGCTACACCAGGGCCGGCGGCAGCTATGTGGTGGCGAAGGAGAACTTCGGCCCCAGGATCGCGCAGATCGCCTCGGTGGCGCTGCTCGTCGACTATGTGGTGACGGTCGCGGTCCAGGCCGCGGCCGGCGCCGATGCGTTGTTCTCGTTGGTTCATCTGATGGGGGACGGCTGGTCGGCGATCGACGGGTTCAAGGTGCCGGTGACGGTGCTGATCGTGCTGCTGTTGGCCTATGGCAATCTCCGGGGCGTACGGCAGGCCGGTCGGATCTTCGCCGTGCCCGCCTATCTGTTCATCGCCGCCGTCTCCCTGATGTTGCTGGCCGGGCTCTGGCGGCTGGCCACCGACACCATGCCCCGGGCCGACGTGCATGCCGACGGCGCACTGGAGTTGGGCACCTCGGGGGACGGGTTGCTCTACGGGGCGACGGTCTTCGTGGTCCTGCGCGCGTTCGCCAACGGCGGGGCCTCGCTGACCGGGCTTGAGGCGGTCTCGAACAGCGTCTCGGTCTTCCGCGAGCCGCGCGGGGTCAACGCCCGCAGGACGTTGCTCACCATGAGCGTGCTGCTGGCCGGGATGATTCTCACGGTGGCCTGGCTGGCATCCGTCACCCACACCGTGCCGTACCGGGACGGCAGCCCGACGGTCATCGCGCAGGAGGCCCATCTGGTCTTCGGGGACGGCGTGTTGGGCCTCGCGGGCCTGCTCTTCGTGCAGGTGGCCACGGCGGCGATCCTGTTCACCGGGGCCAACACCTCGTTCTCCGGCTTCCCGTTCCTGGCCGACTTCGTCGCCGAGGACCGGTTTCTCCCCGAACGGCTGACCCGGCGGGGGCAACGGCTGGCGTTCTCCACCGGGATCATCGCGCTGACGGTGGTCTCCGTGGTGCTGCTGCTGGTCACCCGGGCGCAGGTGGAGCGTCTTGTGGCGCTCTACGCCATCGGGGTCTTCACCGGGTTCGCCATGGCCGGCGCCGGACTCACCGTGCACCACTGGCGGGAGCGCGGCCGGTACTTCCGGCTCAAGCTGGCCGGCAACGCGCTGGCGGCGGTGGTGTCCTGCGCGGTGGTCGGGATCTTCGCGCTGACCAAGTTCACCGAGGGCGCCTGGCTGGTGGTGGTGGTCTTTCCGCTCGGCGTCTGGGCGCTGATCAGGATCAACCACGAGTACCGGGCGGAGGCGGCCGCGTTGGGCACGGTGGAGCGCAAGGGCGCCGACCAGCCCGTCTGGAACCGCCATGTGGTGCTGGTGCTGGTGGACGCGCTGGACCTGGCCGCCCTGCGCGCCCTGCGCTATGCCCACACCCTGCACCCCGATGAACTGCGCGCCGTGCATGTCGCCTTGGATCCGGTGCGGGCCGAACGGCTGCGGAGCCGCTGGGCGGCCAGCGCGACCACCGCCGTTCCCCTGGAGATCGTCGACTGCCAGGACCGGCGGCTCACCCCGGCGGTCACCCGCGTCGCGGTGCGGCAGACGGCCGACGGCCGGACCGCGTTGACGATGCTGTTGCCGCGTCGGCTCTACACCACCAGGCTGGGAAAGCTGCTGCATCCCCATGTGGCGGAGCGGATCGCCCGGGCGGTGCGGCATCTGCCCTCGACCGCCGTCACGATCCTGCCGGTGGATGTGGGCGGCACCGCGCGGATGGTGCACGACCACGTCGAGCGGCGGGCGAGGGAATCGGGCGGGGAGCCGGGTTAGCGGCCCCGTGACGTCAACCGGCGTCAACCAACGTGTCCGGAGGGGGCGTTCCGAGCGGACCGCCGCCTGTGTCGTTCTGCGAGTGGCAGAATGACATCACCATCTCGTGTGGGTAGGTACCCGCCTACCCGATCGGCAGCGTATGGGACTCGAAGAAGCCCCGCAGAAGGGGGGTATGGCGTGTCGGCTGGACGCTCGGGACCAACGGCCACGCAGCTGTTCCTCGGGGCCAGGCTCCGCCGCATGCGGGAGGCCGCCGGCTGTTCGGTGGCCGCGGCCGCGGTGGCGCTCCGGATCTCCCCGGTGGCGATGCGTCGGCTGGAGAGCGGCCATCTCCCGCCGGAGGAGGCCCAGATAGCGCCGCTGCTGACGGCGTACGGCCAGGCCGAGTCCATCGACGAACTCCTGGACGAGGTGGCGCGCGCTCGACGTCCCGGCTGGTGGGAGGGGTATCGGGAGGTGCTTCCCGACTGGCTGGCGGACTATCTCGCGCTGGAGGAACACGCGCAGATCATCCGCCTCTATGCCCCCGCCACCGTGCCGGAGCTGCTGCAGAGCCCGCGCTACGCGGAGGCGCTGCTGCGCATCCAACACCCCGACGACGACGCGCGCCTGATCAACCGCCGGCTCGAACTGCTCATCGGCCGGCAGGCCGTGCTGCGCCGCACCACCCCCAGGCCGCCCTCCGTCTGGGCGCTGGTGGAGGAGGCGACGCTGCGCCGACAGGTCGGCGGTCCCGCAGTCATGCGGGAGCAGTTCGAGCATCTGCGGGAACTCGCCGAGGAGTTGCGGTTCACCATCCGGGTGATGCCGATGCACACCGCGCATTCGGCGCTGCTCTGCGGCCCGGTGCAGATGGTCCGCTACCAGGCGGCGGACCTGGCCGACCGGGTGCTGCTGCGTACGCTGGACGGCGCCGAGGTCAGCGACCGGCCCGATGTCGTCCGCCAGTACCTGATGGCGCTGGATTCCGCCGCCTCCGTGCGCGACAGCCTGCCGATCACCGAGTGGATAGCCAACTGGGAGGAAAAAGCCGTTGCTTGAGGAACAAATCGACCCGAACAAGCCCGACCCGGCACGGGTCTACGACTGGTTCCTGGATGGCAAGACCTCCTATCCGGCCGACGAGCAGGCCGGCCAGTTCGTCGCCGGAATATGGCCGGGCGTCAAGACCGCGGCCCGGGCCAACCGGGCCTTTATCCACCGCGCGGTGCGCTGGCTCACCGGGGAAGCCGGCATCCGGCAGTTCCTCGATATCGGCACCGGCATTCCGACCGAGCCCAACCTGCACCAGACGGCGCAGAGTCTGGCGCCCGACGCGCGGATCGTCTACACGGACAACCGGCTGATCGTGCTGCGTTATGCCGAGGCCCTGATGACGGGCACACCGGAGGGGCGAACGGCCTATCTGCACGCGGACTTCTTCGATCCGCCGAGCATTCTGGGCAGCGCCGAGATGCGGGCGGTGCTGGACTTCTCCCAGCCGGTCGCGCTCTGCCTGAACGCCCTGTTGCACTACATCGCGGACGACCCCGAGCGGGGGGTGACCGCGCACGATCTGGTCGCCGCGTATGTCGACGCCCTGCCGTCGGGCAGCTGTCTGGTGGTCACCCATGTGACGTCCGACTTCGACCCGCCCACCTGGGACCGCATCATCTCCGGTGACCGCGCGGCCACCGGGCAGATGGGGCAGGTGCGGACCGAACCGGAGATCGCCCGGTTCTTCGACGGCCTCGAACTGGTCGAGCCGGGCCTCGTTCCGCCGCAGGACTGGCGCCCGGACGGCCCGGTGCCGGCCGAGGCCACCCATGCCGCCGTCTCCATGTGGGCGGGCGTGGCCCGCAAGCCGTAGGCCACCGCATGGCACCGGGGGGCGCGCCCAGCACTGGGCGCGCCCCCCGGTTTCGTACCAGCCGGTGTTCTCCGTGCGTGGATCAGCCGATGGCGACCGCCTTCGCCGATTCCAGGAGCGCCAGCAGAACCGTCTTGCTGGAATCGCGTTGCCGCACGTCACACATGACGACGGGGGCGGGATTCCGCAGGTTCAGCGCGGCGTTGACCTCCGCCGCTGTGACCTCGGTGCGGCCGTAGAAGCAGTTGATGCCGATGGCGAAGGGGATGCGTCGCTGTTCGAAGAAGTCGACGGAGGCGAAGCTGTCCGCCAGCCGGCGTGGGTCGGTCAGCACGACCGCCCCCAGCGCCCCGGCGGCGAGATCGTCCCACATGAACCAGAAACGTTCCTGCCCCGGCGTGCCGAAGAGGTAGAGCACATGCTCGGCGTCCAGCGTGATCCGGCCGAAGTCCATGGCCACCGTGGTGGTGGTCTTCTCCGGGATCTGGGCGAGGTCGTCCACGCCGACGCTCGCCTGTGTCATGTACTCCTCGGTCTCCAGCGGGGGAACCTCGCTGACCGAGCCGATCATGGTGGTCTTGCCCACCCCAAAGCCGCCAGCGACCAGGATTTTCAGGGCCGTTGGCATGGCCAGCGACGATCCCCCCGGCTGGCTATAGCCTGCGGATTCCATTGATGACCCTCTCCAGTAGTTCCACACTGGGGGCTGTCGCCTCATGACTCGGCTTTTTGATAGAGATCATGGATTTGTCGAGCAGGTCCCCGCAAAGCACTTTCACCACACTGGCCGGCAGGTCAAGCCGCGCCGCGATTTCGACGATCGCCAGTGGGCGTTCCTGACATAGATCGAGGATGGCGGTCAACTCCGGTTGTTCGCGGCGCCTGTCGTGGCTGTGCGAGGCCGGCATGGAGACCACCAGGGTGATCAGGGCGAATTCAGATCCGTCTGGTGAGGTACGGCCCCCGGAGATGGCGTAGGGGCGGACGAGGTATCCGGACTCCTCGTCGAACCACGATGCTTTCTTCCTGACCGTCACCGAATTAGTGTCCCGAAGCCGTCGCGGACGAGGGTTCCGTGCGCGGGGCGGCGCTGAGGTACTCGCCGACCTGCTGCACGATGCGCGTCATCTCGTAGGCGGCCATCCCCGCGTCCACCTGGTCCGAGGTGAGCACCGCCAACTGGGCCCGCTGGCCCGCGTTGGTGACGAAGAGGAAGGCGTTGTCCATCTCGATGACGGTCTGCCGCACCGAGCCGCCCTGGAAGCGGAGCGAAGCGCCACGGGAGAGGCTCTGGAGCCCGGAGGCGACGGCCGAAAGGTGCTCGGCGTCGTCCCGGCCCAGCGCGGAGGACCGCGCGAGTGGCAGCCCGTCCTGGGACAGCACGATCGCATGGTGAACCTCGGGCACCCCGGCCACCAGGTTGTCCAGGAGCCAGCCCAGGTGGGCACTGGCATGGGTCTGGTCGGTCATCGCTGATCCTTCCTCGCAGTTCCTTCCGCATCGGCGTCATATCCGGCGGGTTGCGCCTGCGGGTCATGTCCTTCGGCAGAGGGTGCGGACGGTGTGGCGCGGGCGCGTTTGTTTCCCGACTGGATGGCCGCCATGGTGGCGCCTGCCCGACCGGGGGAGAGCGGACGGGACGATTCGTCGTCCTGCCCGGGGCGCAGGTGCGCCTCCTTGCGAAGCTGTTCCGCCAGGCGTTCGCCTCGAACGCGCACGGGGAGCTTCAGAGGCGCGTTGGCTCCGTCACCGGCCTGTGACGGCCCGTCGGGGGCGGGGGATGTGATGTCCGCATGTGCACGGGGCATATCTTCCGCTCTCTCGACGGTCTTGTCGATCGAGGAGCCGGACGGGACCGTTCGCGTGGGGGGACCAGAGGAGCGTTGGCGGCGTGGTGTCGAGCCACCGGTGTCGGAGGTACGGGAGGTGGGGGACGTGGGGGAGTTGACGGGGGACTGACCCGGGGCGGACGAGGAGGCGGTGGCCCCCGATCGTGACTCCGGGGGGTTGGGCGTGCTGGGCAACAGGCCGGCACCTCCGTAGGCGGGGTATCCGCTTTCGTCGTAGACGGCGGGCGGGTGGGGCAGTGCCTCCGTTTCGACGAGCGAACCCTGGGACAGGCTCGCCATGGAATCCTGCTGGGGAGGGACGCCCTGCTCGCGGCCGGCGAACTCGTGCTCGCCGCCCGTCGCGTGCGCGGGCTCGTGGTGCGGATCGGCGGACTCGCGGTCCTCGGCGCGGGCGAGGTCCCGCTCGTCGAACGCCGGGCGCTCGTCCCCGAGGGCGGGGGCCGGGTCCAGGCCGCTGCCGATCGACTGCCGTTCCTTGGTGGCGCCGGGCAGGGCGTTGAACGGCTGGGTGGTCTCCAGCTCGGCGGCGGCGTTCTTGGCGGCCTGGGCGTCGGACACGATCCCGGAGAGGACCGAGGTGTTGCCCTCCTCCAACAGCTCGTTGGGGATCAGCACCACGGCGAGCGTGCCGCCGTAGGGCGAGGAGCGCAGCACCACTTCCAGTCCGTGCCGCCTGGCGAGCCGGGCGACCACGAAGAGGCCGAGGCGGGGGGCCTCGCCCAACGCCATCATGTCCAGCTTGGGCGGATCGGCGAGGAGTTGGTTGAGCCGGGCGTACTCGGCCTCGGCCATGCCGAGACCCCGGTCGATGATCTCCACCGCGACCCGGCCCCTGGCCACCATCTGGGCGTTGACCGAGACCTTGGTGTCCGGCGGGGAGAACGAGGTGCCGTTCTCGATGAGTTCGGCGAGCAGGTGGACCACGTCGGCCACGGCGCGGCCGGTCAGCGAGACCCGGGGCGCGGGCGGGGCGTCCACCCTGCTGTAGTCCTCGGTCTCGGAGATCGCGCTCCGCATCACCTCGTAGACGGGGACCGGCTCACCCCAGCGACGGCCTGGCACGGCGCCGCCGAGGATCAGCAGGTTCTCGGTGTGGCGACGGACGCGGGTGGCGAGGTGGTCGACCGCGAAGATCTCCTTGAGCAGCCGGGAGTCCTGCTGCTCGCGCTCCAGCTTGTCCAGCTTGGGGATGATCCGGTTGATCAGGATCTGGGTGCGGCGGGCCAGACCGAGGAAGACGGTCTCGGATCCCTCACGGCGCCTGGCCTGCTGGACGACGGTCTCCAGGACCTGCTGGCGCTGCTGCTGGAACGCCTTGGCCAGCTGCCCCAACTCGTCGTCGCCGTATGCCTTCGCCTTCTCCTCGTCGCTCTCCGATCCCGGCAGTTTGGCCTGTGCCACCCGACCGAGCTGTTCGATCAGCTCCGGCAGGGTGGTCTCGGTCAGCTCCTTGGTGTCGGAACGCAGCGCGGAGACCCGACGCAGCAGGGACTGGGTATAGCGGATGCTCAGGAAGACGGCCCAGACGAGCGCCGCGAGGACCAGGATGGTGCCCACGATCGCGCCGATGAGCAGCCGGGTGCTGCGCGAGGACGCGCTGTCGACAATGCTGTCCAGCGTGTTGCCGCTCAGCGTGTGCAGCTCTGCGCCGATCATGTCGGCGGCCTCGCGCCAGGCGGTGTGGTTGGTCGGCAGCACGGTGACCCCGCCGCCACCGAGCGACTCGACGGCGATCAGCATGCCGAGCTGCTGGCTCTTGACAAGGTTCTCGAAGGCGCCGATCTGGCTCGACGGCAGATCCGTCGGGTCCATCCCGGTACGGGCCTGGTGCTGCAGGGCCAACGCCTGGGCATATGCCTGGACGACGGCCTCGCTCTCGGCGTCGTCACCCTCCGACAGGTACAACAGGGCGTCCTGTCGGGAGGCGGCCTCGGAGCCGCGGGCCAGTTCGGTGACGGCGATGGCCTGGTAGGCCAGCTCCGCGTCGTCGATCCTGGCCGCGGCGCCCATCAGGGTGATGGCCTCGCCGATGGCGCCGGTGAACCACTGGTACGGCGCCAGTCCGGCAAGTTCGCCGCTGTCGATCGCCTCGCGCTGCGGCGAGAGTTCGACGAGCGAGCCGTCGAACTGGCCGGCCAGGCTTCGAATGGTGGCGCTGGCGGAGTCCAGCCCTGAGCGGGCGCTCCGGAAGCGTTGGGTGGCGTCGGCCGTGGCTGTCCTGGCCTCTTCCAGGGCCTCATGGGAGCCGCTGTCGCCGTCGGTCTGCCAGGCGGCGGTCAGGCGGCGTTCGTTCTGAAGGGCGGTGATCAGATCGTGGGTCGGGGGCCCGATCGATTCGGCGCGGTCGGCGTCAGCGCTGAGCTTGAAACTCTCCGAGACCAGGGCGCTGCCCGCCCAACCCCACAGAACGGTGAGGGTGAGTGCGGCGATGAGGACCGGCAGAACGAGCGATATCCGAAGAGATCTACGCGATGTTCTGGGATCTCTGCGTCGGTCGCGTATGCCTGACATCTGATTCCTCGGGGGCGGCGGAACGATGATAGCGATGAGGGACATCCAAAGCAGGATGTGTGCAATGTCCGGTTGCTACAGTGAAAATGTCGTTTGCGCAGCGTAACGCCACGTCAACTAACGTCCAACCCGGTGCACCGTACCAGGTCATGCCGATGTTGTTCGGCCACGGGCCGTTGAACTCGAACAACGCATCTGGCCAGTGCTTCACCGCTTCCGATGTTCCGGAACTCGGCCCCCGTGACACAACCATCGCCGCCTCTCCCGAGAAGCTTCACAGCAGTGCCATCAGTCGGGGCGTGTAGAGCGCTTCGAAGGAACCCACGCCCGCCACCAGGTCGAAGTAGGTGGTGGTCAGTTCCTCGTCCTTGCACACCGCGCGCAACAGCGCGAGCCGTTCCTGGTGCACCTCCAACTGGGCGACGCTCAGGGTGGCTTCGAAACCGCCGAGGAGGGCCTTGTCCCGCTCCGCCGCATAGCCCGCCAGGGCCTCGTCGAGACGGAGGGGATGGTCCATGTCGTCCCCTATGTGTCGCACCAGCGATTCGACCTGGAGGAACGCGTCGCTGATGCCACGCGCCGTGATCGAGTCCTTGTGGTGCCCGGCGTCGCCGACCAGCGCCCAACCGGGGCCGCTCGCCTGCCGGAAGAAGTTCTGCTGGTCCCCCGTGCCGCGCAGCCGCTCCACCTGCCGCTTCCCCCGCATCCGCTCGAAGAGAGCGGGAGCCGTGGTGCGTATCTGCTCGTGGTAGGCCCGTTCCAGATCCACCCGCACCTCGTCGAAGCGGTCCTGGGGAAAGTACGTCAGCACCAGGGTCGCCCCGTCGTTGGTCGGCACCGCCGCCACCCAACTGCCCGGCCGCTCATAGAGTTCGAGCCCCGCCGGCAGGTCGTCCCAGTAAGCGTAGTAGGCACAGGTGAGGCGAGGTTTCCGCCGCGTGAACGACGCGTCACAGAGGTCCGCGGTGCGCGACCGCATCCCGTCCGCGCCGATCACCAGCGAGGCGCGCTCGCTGAACCGCCCGCCCTGGTGGGTGCCTTCGACGCCGACGACCCGGCCGCTCTCGTCCCGCAGCAGACCCGTCACCGTGTGCCGTTCCCTGAACTCGACCCCGGCCGCGATCGCCCCGTCGAGCAGGATGGCGTCCAGCACATGACGGCGCGGCGCATGGGCCGCCCGCTGCCCCTCGACGCCCCGGCCGCATCCGGTCAACCGGACGTCCTCGACCTCGTAGTGGACCTGTTCCAACGCCGGACAGCCGGAGGCGACCACCTGCTCCAGCAGGCCCCAACGCGCCAGCGCGGCGATACCCGGCTGGTGGATGAGGTGGGTGGAAAGGGTGTCGGACGGGAATCCCGCCCGGTCCACCAACAGGACGCGGAATCCGGCCCGGGCGAGCAGCATGGCCGTTGGGGATCCGGCACACCGCGCACCGACCACGATGGCGTCGAACATTATGTGAGCCTCACAAAAAGTTGGCTGTACAGCGAAACCGCTTTGTCCGGCGTCTTCTCTGACAGCTTCTCCTGGGGATATTCGGGCAATTCGGGGCGCCATTCGGCTGCGGGGAACGGCAGCCGCAGCGGTGGGGAGCCGCCGGCGCTCTCGACTAATAGGCGGACGGCTGTTCCAGGGCGCCGGTCAGGGCGCGACGGTCGATCTTTCCGTTGGCGTTCAGGGGGAGTTCGGGGAGCACCGAGATACGCCGGGGGATCATGTACGGCGGCAGCCGGTCGCCGAGTGCCGCGTACAGCGGCTGCGGATCGGCTTCCGGGCCGACGACGGCGGCTGCCAGCTCCTTCTCCCCGTCCGGGCCCCGCACGGCCAGCACCACCGCGTCCCGCACGCCGTCCTGTTCACGCAACAGTGCCTCGATTTCGCCCGGTTCGATGCGGTATCCACGGATTTTCACCTGATGGTCCACGCGCCCCAGATGCACCAGACGACCGTCCTGGACGGCCACCCGATCGCCGGTGCGGTACCAGTGCGCATCGGTGAGTGGCGCGTTCCCGGTGTAGGGATGCACCGTGCCGGTCTCGTCGATGCTGAGAAAACGGCCCACGTTGTTGGCCGGATCCAGATAGCCGGGAAAACGCTGGGCACCGCGTACGCAGAGTTCACCGTCGTCGACGGCGGCGCCCGCCTCGTCCAGGAGCACGAACTCCAGCTCGGAATAACCCTCGCCGAGCGGGACCGTGCCATTGGCCGGGTTCGGCCAGTCGGCCGGATCGGGCGGCAGTTGGTACTCGGTGCAGGAGACGGTCGTCTCGCTGGGGCCGTAAAGGATTTCGAGCACGCTGTCCGGCGCCGCCGCCCGCCATGCCCGGGCGCTCGCCAGGGGCAGCGGCTCCCCGCCGAAGACGCTCCGCCGCAGGGTCGGCAGCGCTCCGGGCTTGAGGGTGCCCAACTGGGCGGCGAAGGAGACCAGCGACGGCACCGAGAACCAGTGCGTCAACTCCCGGCCGGCGATGAACTTGACCGGCGACAGCAGTTGGCTGCGCATCGGCACCACCAGCGTGGCGCCCGAACCCCAGGCGACAAAGAGGTCGTATACGGAGCCGTCGAAGGTCAGCTCGAAGGTGCCCGACATCCGGCTGCCCGGGCCCGCGTCCGCGCGGGGCACCACATGCGACAGATAGGCCGTGACATTGCGGTGCAGCACCGGCACCCCCTTGGGCGTCCCGGTGGAGCCGGATGTGAAGACCACATACGCCCGGTCGTCGGGGCCGGCGGCGCACGGCGGAGCCTGTTCGCCGCCGGCGGCGAACGCGCGCAGCCCGGCCACCGAGGGCGCCACCACCGGGACACCCAACTCCGTCGCGCCATAGGCCGGTTCGGCCACCGCCAACTCCACGCCGGCGGCCGACGACACGGCGGCGTTGCGCGTCGCCGGAGCCTCCGGGTTGAGCGGCACCACCGTGGCGCCGGCCCGCAGCGCGGCCAGATAGCCGACATAGGTCACCAGCGACCGGCTGGCCACCAGGCCGACGGCGCGGGGCGGTCGCCCGCCGCACACCTGGACCAGATGTGCGGCGAGCCCCTCGACCAGCCGGCGCAACTCCCCGTAGGTGAGGCGTTCGTCGCCCACCTCCAACGCCGGTTGTTCGGGGTGGTGGGCCGCCGATTCGGCGAACCACCCGTACAGCGTCTCGCGCCCGCCGGTCATGCCGCCTGAGCCTCCAACACATGCAGCCAGTTACGGAAGTCGCCCACGGTGCGGAGCTGGGCCAGCTCCTCGGCCTCGACCTCGTAGCCGTGGTCCGATGCCAGGCGCAGGATGATCCGCACCCGTGCCAGCGAGTCGATGCCCATATCGGACAGCAGCGAGCCGTCCGGATAGTCGTCCGCCGCCGTTCTGGCGTGCTCGCGCAGCACCGTGGTCGCCAGATCGCCGCCGCCGTGCTCGGACCCGAAGTGCTCGCCGGGCCAGAAACGTTGGGTCTGCCAGGGGTAACGCGGCAGCTGGACGAAGCGGTGGTCCGGGCCGAACACGCTCTCCCAGCGCACCTCGTGGCCCCGTCGGTACTGCTCGGCGATGGCCGCCAACGGCGTCGCCTCCGCCTCGGGCTGGGTGGGCCGCGTCGGATCCCGCAGCGCCTCCAGCATCTCCTCGTGCGAACCGGCGACGACGGCCAGCCGGAACGCGTGGTGCTGACGCCGGGTCGCCGCGCTGAAGCAGATGTCGCGCAGCGCGAACTCGGCACCCCGGCCGCCGGGGGAGAGATAGTCCGCATAGGAGCGGACGAGGGCCTGGAGCGCCGGGATCGACCGCGCGGAGAGCGTCAACAGGCAGACCTCGCCCGGCCGTTCCGAGCGGCGGGCGGCGGCATACCGTTCGGCGACCGTCTCGCCCTGGCGCACCACCAGGTGCGCGTTCAACGTCGACGAACCCTGTCCGCTGATGCCGGCGATGGCCGGCCGTCCGGTCTCCGGCAGATCGTGCGGCCGGGTGGCGATGGCGATCGGCAGCCCGGCCCAGTCGACCTTCGGGTTGGGGGTCTGTACATGCAGGCTCGGCGGGACCTGCGCGTACTCCAGGGCCAGGACCGTCTTGATCAGGCCGGCGATCCCGCCGGCCGCCTCCGCATGCCCGATGTTGGTCTTCACCGACCCCACCAGGCAGGGCCGGTCAGCCGGCCGGCCCTCGCCCAACACCTGGCCCAGCGCGGTGATCTCGATCGGGTCCAGGGTGGGCGAACCGGAGCCGTGGGCCTCCACGAAGTCCACGTCGGCCGGGGCGATGCCCGCGTCCTCGTGGGCCCAGCGCAGGACCTCGATCTGCCCGGCGAGCGAGGGCGTCAGCACGGACTGGCTGGTGGCCCCGTCGTTGCTGATCGCGCTGCCCTGGATCACCGCGCGGATCCGGTCCCCGTCGGCGATCGCCTGCCGCAGCGGCTTGAGGATCACCACGCCGACGCCGTCGCTGGGCGCGAACCCGTCGGCGTCGGCATCGCCGAACTTGCTGCGGCCGTCGTGTGCGATCCCGCCGGCCTGGGTCATCAACACGCCCTCGTCCGGGCGCAGCAGCAGGTTGACCCCGGCGGCGATGGCCAGCGGGGTCTCCCGGGCGCGCAGGCTCAACACGGCCGAGTGGATGGCGGTCAGGGAGGAGGAGCAGGCGGTGTCGATCGCCACACTTGGCCCGCGTAGATCAAAACTGTGGGAGATCCGGGCGGGCAGCAGGGAGCGGTAGTTCTGGAACGAGGAGGCGTTCACGGTGGTCAGGCCCCGCCGGTACTGCTCCTCCAGGAAGTCGGAGCGCGCGGCGCCGACGAAGACCCCGGTGCGGGTGCCGGCCAGATCCTCGGGACGTTGCCCGGCATCCTCCAGCGCCTCCCAGGTGGCCATCAGCAACAGGCGCTGCTGCGGGTCGAGTTCGACGGCCTCGCCGGCTGATATGCCGAAGAACTCGGCGTCGAAGTCGGCTATCCCGCTGACATAGCCGGCCCGCCGGGTGCCGATCATCCCGGGGCCGGGCTCGGGGGAGTACAGGGCGTCCACGTCGTAGCGGTCGGTCGGGGTGTCGCTGGTCGCGTCCAAGCCGTGTCGCAGCACCTCCCACAGCTGATCAGGGTCTGCCGCGCCCGGGAGCCGGCAGGCCATGCCGATCACGGCCACCGAGCGTTCTTCGACCTCCGCTGTCGAACTCTTCACCAGTCCACTCCTCTGCATTCTCTGACGTCCCTGCGATGGTGCTGCGTTCGTGCGTGATGCCTGCGCTTGGTGCTCTGTGCTTGGTACTTGCGTGCTCTGTGCCTGGTGCTCTGTGCCTGGTGTCTCGTGCTTCGTGCGGGTGGGGCCGCGTGTCTGGTGCCTGGTGCCTGATCCCTGGTGCCTGGGGGGTGCCGCGGACGGTTGTGACGCCGCGATGTCTTTGTGTGCCTGCCGCCCTTACTCTGCGTATATCTCGCCGGGGCTTTGGTCTCGCTCTGTAACTCTCCGCTCGCTGGTAGTTCCCATGCGTGGTCGAACTTATGCGGGGCCGGACCCCTCGTCCGCCCCCGCCCCCCTTATCGGTGTGACAGGTTCGGCCGGTGTCGGCCGTACCTTGTCGAGTCCAATGCGGGTTCTGTTCTGCTGCTGATCAGCCTCGCTCACCTGGCTCTATGCCGGTGTCATATGTCTTACGCGAGTGCATGGTGCCGTCCCTGGGTGGGTATCCACCCGCGGTTCCCGAACCATGCCCTCGTCGGGGCAACCTTGCCGACCGGAAAGAGGTCGCGCCCCACATGGCTGCGGGCAGGGCCGACTCTTCGTAACGTCCGGCGCGTCCGTGACGTCCGATCCATGGCGAATGGCCGGATCACGTCACTGACGTCCCCTCTGCGGACGGTTCCTGTCGGGTGCTTCATAGCCTCATGACTCGCGGCGTGGTGCTGCGGATTGGCACGGCAGGGAGACCCTACGCGAAAGTAGGCGCTCAGATCACCGCTCTTAACTGCCTCTTTACGACAGTGACACGACATTGTCTGAACACGTTCTGCCGCAGGAGTGGCCGCCTGTCGCGCCACTCGCCCCAACTGCCCCAACCGACGCATTGGTGCTCCGGTGGAGGGCGGGGGCGGCGGCGTGCTCGCGGATGCCGACATGAAGACCACCGCACGATTGTCGTACGAGGCAATCGGATCCGCTCGTTTCTGATTGGGAATGACGGGAAGTGGCTGTGGGAGGGTTGAAGGGGACTGGATCTGGACAAGCTGTCGGGTTGCGCCTCATGCCCGCCGACGGAGGACCAGGTGCGGACCAATGGTGCGGGAGGAGCCGGTGTGACGCAGCCGGTGTGACAAAAGGCGCCGCAAGTGCCCCGGTGGGGCGGCGCATAGCCCACCGCTTCTGGTTTCATGTGTGCCCATGAAGCCCCTGACACCCGATCAAACCCCCAACGAGGGTGAGCAGCGCAGGCGCCGGCTGCAGCTTCTCGGTCTGAACGACTCCGAGCCCGAGGCAAAGTTCGATCGCGTCGCTCGACTTGCGGGCAACCTTGCCCAAGCCCCCCTTGCCATGGTCAATTTCATCAGCGATGAACGTCAGATGTTCCGGGGGATGTACAGCCCGCCGGCGGCGGAGGACGGCATCGGTGCTGATGGCGATGGTCGAGGCATAGCCTTCGACCTCAACAGCCTTCCCGAGATAGCCAGAGAGGCTCCGATCGACTACGGGTTCTGCCCACATGTGGTCGCTCAGGGCTCACAGTTGGCCTTGGACGACGTCTTCGACTATCCGCGTTTCAAGGGCAATCCGCTGGTCAACGAGATGGGCGTGCGGGCCTACCTCGGCACCCCGCTGCTCGACCACACCGGCCAGATCCTCGGGACCGTCTGTGTCGCCGACACGCGCCCCCGGCAGTGGGACGCCCGACACATGGAGGGCATGCAGAACCTCGCCGAGACGCTGCTCTCCGAGTTCCAGCTCCGGGACAGCCTGCTGACGCAGCAGCAGGAGATGTTCGCCGTCTTCGACGGCGCTCCGTTCCCCATCATGCTCACCCAGGGCCCCAACCATCTGCTGCGGTACGCCAACGCCAAGCAGGGCGCGTCGTTCGGGCGGGTCCAGCAGTTGAGCGCGGGGCGCGAGTCCCTTCCGGGCCTGGACGCGGTCGGCGTTTTCGCGACCATGGACCGGGCGTACCACACCGGCCAGACCGCCAGCCTCGCCGACGCCAGGATCGCCTCCTACGACGCGACGACGCCGCAGAACTTCACCTTCACCTGCACCCCGGTGCGGCTCTCCCCCAAGGCCCCCGTGAGCGGGGTGCTGACGGTGGCGGTCAACATCACCAACCAGTCCCCGGCGCAGAACGACGCGCAGCAGATGGCGGCCGAGTTCACCTCCCAGGTGGAGCGGCTGGGCACCGGTGGGGTTCCCGGCTGGTCCCAGGCGAGGCCGGCGATCTGAGGCCGTGCCGTGCGGGTGGCTCCACGGCGCTCGCCGGCCGGCCCAGGCGTGGCCAGAGCCCGGTCCGGCCGGAGCGACCGCAACAACCGACTGACCGGCCGCGTCGAGCGGCTGGCAATGGACGACAGAGGGGTGACTTTCAGCCAATCTCTGCTGACTGACGTAACGGTCACCGTGTCGAGTAGTGGACGCGGTGGCCGTTATGTCGTGTGTGGCGGGCTTTCGCCCTGACCTCCTTGCCGTCGGCAGGACTCCGGTTCTCATCCGAACGGCCTCGCTCGGGGTGCGCCCCGCGCCGGGCCGCCGTTGGCTGGAGCCCGTGGCGGTGCCAGCCGACGTTCTCGTGGGCGCGCCGCCGAGGGCCGGGCGACGACAAGGACACGGGAACATGACGGAGACCTCCACACGGGCGGCGGTCGCCGCCGGGATGGCGGCCGGCTATCTGCTGGGCCGCACCAAGAAGGCGAAGCTGGCCCTGGTGCTCGCCTCCTACGCGCTGGGCCGCCGGGTGCGGCTCAACCCGCGTGAACTCGTCACCGAGGGGCTGCACCGGCTCGGCGGCACCGACCAGTTCGCCAGGATCAGCGACCAGGTGCGCGGCGAGCTGCTGTCCAGCGGCCGATCCGTGGTGTCGGCGGTGGTGCACCGCGGCTACGAGACCGTCGCCGACGGCCTGGCCAGCCGCACCAAGACCCTCCTGGAGAACGCGGTTCCCGGCGTCGGCGAGGAGGAGCCCGAGCCGGCGGCGAAGCAGCCGGCTCGGCGATCTGACCGGAAACATTCGCGAGCGGACACGGATTCGGACGCGGATTCCGGTGCCGACCCGGATCCCGATGCCGATGCCGATGCCGATGCCGATGCCGACGCGGGCGCCTCCGCGGCTGCCGAGGACGAGACCGATGAGGAGGCGGGCGGCGGGCGCGGGCGGGGGAGCCGTGCGCGGTCCTCGGGGCGCCGCCGCCCCGGCGAGCCACTGCCCACCAGGGAACGTGCGCCCAGGCGGCCCAGCCGGCGCACATCGGCCACCAGCGGCTCCCGGCAGAAGGGCGGTGCCAGCTGATGAGCCCCCAGGCCGCGAAGGCACCCGAGGAGACCGAAGAGGGCGGGAAGAACGGCGCGGAGGAGAAGCCGTCGGGACTTGAGCGGCTTCGCGAGGAGCTGCTGAGCTTTCTCGGCGCCCAGGCGCAACATCTGGTCGACAAGGCCGGCGAAAAGCTGACCGATGTGGCTCATCGGATCGCCGAGTCGGCGGAGGACAGCAAGGCCGTTCCGGATACCGCCACCCGCCTGATGAAGGGTGAGAATCCGGCCAAGGCTGCCGCTGGTTCGACGCTACGAGGGCTCAAGGACAAGGTGACTCCCGGGGGCGGCTCCTCGGGCGACGAGGAGGGGGACGGGGACGGCGGGCAGGCGGCGACCGGCGGTGAACAGGAGGCCGGAGACACCAAGGTCACCAACATCGTCGAGGTGATCGACGTGGGTAAGCCGTTGCGCACCTGCTACGACCACTGGACGCAGTTCGAGAAGTTCGGTGTCTTCACCAAGGGCGTCAGCAACGTCTCCACCTCCGACGACACCACCACCGAGTGGAAGACCAAGATCGCGTTCTCCGAACGCAGCTTCGAGGCCACCATCGAGGAGCAGGTGCCGGACGACCGCATCGTCTGGCGCTCGGAGGGCGCCAAAGGATCGACGCGGGGCGCCGTCACCTTCCACGAGCTGACTCCGACGCTGACCCGGATCATCGCGGTCGTCGAGTACCACCCGTCGGGCTTCTTCGAGAAGACGGGCAATCTCTGGCGGGCCGTTGGCCGCCGGGTCCGCCTGGACCTCAAACACTTCCAGCGCTATGTGACCTTGGCGCCGGAGGAGGAGATCGAGGGTTGGCGCGGCGAGATCCGGGACGAGGAGGTCGTGCGCAGCCACGAGCAGGCGCTTCAGGAGGAGCGCGGAGAAGCCGGCGGACCCGAGGACGACAACGACAACGACACCGACGAAGAGCGGCCGGAAGGACAGGACGATGAGTGAAGAGAGCTCGCAGCAGGGCTATGACCCGGAGGACGCCGATGTGCTCCTCGACGTTCCGGTGCTCAAGCTCGACGAACTGAAGATCGAGGCGGATGACCTCAGGGCCAAGATCTCCCTCAAGGCGGAGGTGTTGAGCCTGCTCAAGCTCAATGTCGGCGCCGATGTCACCCTCGGCAAGCTGGAGTTGGACCTCAAGGGCGTGGACGCCCAGGCGCTCCTCAAGGTGCGTCTCGACCAGGTCGCCTCGATCATCAAGGAGGTCCTCAACACCATCGACCAGAACCCCCGCATCATCGAGCAGGTGGTGCAGGAGGCCTCCGCGACCGCGGGCGGAGCGGTCGATCGCGCGGGGGGAGCGGTGGAGAAGACCGGCGAGGAGGTCTCCAAGACGGGCGAGGAGATGTCCGTCGCGGGCAAGGTGACCGATGTGGCCAAGGATCTGGCGAGGAAGGCCGCGGCCAAATCCGGGGCGACTTGAAGAGAACACGCGGAGCGCGGCGACGAGACCGGCACCGAGCCGGACTTGGCCTTCTCCGCGATCGTGCGTGCCGACGAGATGCGTTGGGGCGAGGTGCCCGATGCCCGGATCGCCTTCCACGGCTGCCCGGGTCATTCCTCTCTCTCGGCCTCCGATCGGACCGACCTCCCCGACCAGGTCGCCCCCGGAGTGCGCTACCGCGACGCCCGGGTGCGCTATGTGCTGGCCACCCAACTCGCCGCGCAGGACGGCGAGGACGAATGCGCCGATCCGCCGACGGCCTGACGACGCCCCCCTGCCGCCGCGCCGCTCGGATGGACTAGCCTCCACCTCGTGAGGTGATCCCCCGTGGCGACCGTAGCCGTCGCCACCGAAGCGAACCCCTGTCAATCCGTGGGCTGTTGCCCCCGGACGCTTCCGTGTGGAGAGATCACCAGAATGACGCGTCAATCGCCCGCTTCGGCCATGCCCCACGACCTGGACGCCCTGCTGGCCCGGGCACAGGCAGACTCCTCCGTCCTCGGCGTGCTGCTCAGCGGATCCCGAGCCCACCACGGCATGGGGACCGAGCACTCGGACCACGACATCCATGTGGTGGTCCGGGACGACGGCCCTTCGGCTTTCGCCGACTGGGACGGATACCGCTCCCCGACACTGGACCTGGTCGTGCTTCCCCTGGCCGACTTCACCCGGCGGGGACTCCCCGGGGACGAGCAGAGCTGGATGCGCTACGCCTACGTCCACGCCCGGCTGTTGTTCGACCGGTTCGACGGCGGGATCGCCGAACTCCTGGAGCGCAAACGAGCACTGCTCCCCGACGAGGCCCGGGCGGCCGTCGACGGCTGGCTGGACGCCTACGTGAACCAGACCTACCGCTCCCTGAAGAGCTTCCGCGACGGGCGTCCGGAGCTGGGACATCTCGATGCCGCCGAGAGCGTGCCCTTCTTGCTCGAGGTCGCCTTCGCGCTCCATCGGCGGGTGCGGCCCTACAACAAGTTCCTCGGCTGGGAGTTGACCAACCACCCGTTGGCCACCGCCGGCTGGAGCGCCGAGCGGCTGCTTCCGCTCCTGCGCCGCCTTCTCGCCGACGGTGATCCCGGCGTCCAGCGCGGGCTGTTCGCGGAGGTGGAGCCCGTCGCCCGTGCCGCCGGCCATGCCGCCGTGCTGGACTCCTGGGGCGTTGACCTGGAACTCCTGCGCCCGCGCGGCTGACGAGCCCGCCCGGCCGGTCGGCCCGGCGTCGGCCGGCCGGGACTCGTCGTGAACGTGGGGTGATTCGTTGTCGAACAACGGACGCATCGCATGCCCTCCAGTGGCCTGACTCCTCGCCGATGTTGCGCGGAGTAATTATTAGTGTGCCACTGGACACGGAGAGTGACAAGGGGGTAGGTTACGGAGAGTGATGATTCTCAAGATGTTTTCGGTAGGACGACCGCGCCGCCCTCTGGGCTCCGCCCTTGGCGGTGTCTCTCGGTGGCCCGCGATGGTGATGGCCTCGGTGCGATCGCGTTCACGGCTCCCGGCCCGCCTCCGCCGCCATGGCCCGCCACCGCCCGGGTGGTCGGGGCGGCCGGGCCACCCCCGCTCCACCGCGGCCGGTTCCGGGGCCCCCGCACCAGGCGCTCTGGGCAACGGGCCCGAAGGCGCTAGGCTGACGAGCGCAGCTGGTTCGCCCTGTCCGCCAGGCAGGCGCGTCGTAAGAGGGAACCCGGTGGGAATCCGGGACTGCCCCGCAGCGGTGAGTGGGAACGACCGCCGTCAAACGCACTGGGCTCCAAGAGCCTGGGAAGCGACGGCCATTAGGTCTTCGCCTGAGCATTCAGGCCGGAGGTGCCCGCGAGTCCGAAGACCTGCCGCTGCCCGTGGGCGACCGTCGCTCACGGTTGTTTCGGTGACCTCGTGGGCGGGTCGGCGTGCTGGTGACGAGTGCCTTGAGCGGCGGCAACGGCCGCGCCGGGCCCTTCCGTCGCCGTGCTCCTTCGCTCCCGCGCGCGGTCGCCGAGACCAGCCAGGAGACATGCTCGCGAAGGAGAGTTTCTTGACCAGCGAGTCCGCAGCCGCGGCACCACGGGCCACCGTGTACGGCTACCCCCGTCAGGGATCCAACCGGCAGCTGAAGAGGGCGATCGAGGGGTACTGGAAGGGGCGCGTCACCGCCCCGGATCTGCTCGAAACCGCCTCCCGACTGCGCCAGGCCAACTGGCGTCAGCAGGCCGACGCCGGCCTGCACGAAGTCCCCACCGGAGACTTCTCGTTCTACGACCATGTGCTGGACACCAGCGTGATGGTCGGCGCCATTCCGCCCCGGCACCGCTCGGCCGTCGAGGCCGACGCCCTGGCCGGCTACTTCGCCATGGCGCGTGGCACCCAGGACGTCGCCCCGCTGGAGATGACCAAGTGGTTCGACACCAACTACCACTATCTGGTCCCCGAGCTCGGCCCTGACACCGTCTTCACCGCCGATTCCAGCAAGCAGCGCGCCGAGTTGGGCGAGGCGCTGGCCCTCGGCCTGGCCGCCAGGCCCGTTCTCGTCGGCCCGATCACCTATCTGCTGTTGGCCAAGCCGGCCCCCGGCGTCGCCGAGGACTTCGAGCCGCTGACGCTGCTGGACCGCCTGTTGCCGGTCTATGCCGAGGTGTTGGCCGATCTGCGCGCCGCCGGCGCCGGCTGGGTGCAGATCGACGAGCCGGCACTGGTCCAGGACCGCACCCCCGCCGAGCTGTCCGCCGCCGCGCGCGCCTACCGCGATCTCGGCGCCCTGGTGGACCGGCCCAAGCTCCTGGTCGCCTCCTACTTCGACCGCCTGGGCGAGGCCCTTCCCGTTCTGGCCAAGGCCCCGGTCGAGGGGCTGGCCATCGACTTCACGGGGGCCGCGGCCGGCAACCTGGAGGATCTCGCGGCGGCCGGCGGTCTGCCGGGCAAGCGCCTGGTCGCCGGAGTGGTCAACGGCCGCAACGTCTGGATCAACGATCTCGAACGGTCGCTCGCGACCCTTGCCACGCTCCTCGGGCTGGCCGGCAGCGTCGATGTCGCCGCCTCCTGCTCCCTGCTGCACGTCCCGCTGGACGCCACCGCCGAGCGGGACATCGACCAGCAGATTCTCCGTTGGTTGGCCTTCGCCCGCCAGAAGGTCGCCGAGATCGTCACCCTGACCCGCGGTCTGGCCGAGGGCAGCGGCGCGATCGCCGCCCAACTCGCCGCCAACCGCGCCGATCTCGCCTCGCGCGCCGGCTCCCCGATCACCCACGACCCGGCGGTGCGGGCCCGCGCCGCCGCGGTCACCGAGGCGGATGGCCGCCGTTCGCAGCCGTATCCCGAGCGCACCGCCGCGCAGCGCGCCCAGCTGGCGCTGCCGCCGCTGCCCACCACCACCATCGGCTCCTTCCCGCAGACGGTCGAACTCCGCACCGCCAGGGCGGATCTGCGCGCCGGCCGGCTGGACGCGCCGGGCTACGAGGAGCGGGTGCGGCACGAGATCCGCGACACGATCGCCTTCCAGGAGAAGGCGGGGCTCGATGTGCTGGTGCACGGCGAGCCCGAGCGCAACGACATGGTGCAGTACTTCGCCGAGCAGCTCACCGGCTATCTGGCCACCCAGCACGGGTGGGTCCAGTCGTACGGCACCCGCTATGTCCGGCCGCCGATCCTCGCCGGCGACATCGCACGCCCCGAGCCGATGACGGTGCGCTGGGCCCAGTACGCGCAGTCGCTGACCGACCGCCCCGTCAAGGGCATGCTGACGGGCCCGGTCACCATGCTGGCCTGGTCCTTCGTCCGCGACGACCAACCCCGCGCGGACACGGCCCGCCAGGTCGCGCTCGCCCTGCGCGACGAGGTGAACGACCTGGAGGCCGCCGGCACCGCGGTGATCCAGGTGGACGAGCCGGCGCTGCGGGAGACGTTGCCGCTGCGCGCCGCCGACCAGCCGGACTATCTGGCCTGGGCCACCGAGGCCTTCCGGCTCACCACCAGCGGGGTCCGCCCCGACACCCAGATCCACACCCATATGTGCTACGCCGAGTTCGGCGACATCCTGCAGGCCATCGACGATCTGGACGCCGATGTGATCAGCCTGGAGGCGGCCAGATCGCATATGCGGGTCGCCGCCGAACTCGCCGACGCCCGCTACCCCAGGGAGGTCGGCCCCGGCGTCTACGACATCCACTCCCCGCGGGTTCCCGACCCATCCGAGGTCACCGAACTGCTGCGGGCCGGGCTCGCGGCCATTCCGGCCGAGCGCCTGTGGGTCAACCCGGACTGCGGTCTGAAGACCAGGGCCTGGCCGGAGGTGCGCGATTCGCTGACCTCCCTGGTCGAGGCCGCGCGCACCCTGCGCGGTCAACTGCCCTGATCCGAACACCCCTCGGGCCTGTCGCGCCCCACCCGGGGTGGGCGCGGCGCGACAGGCCCGCCCACCCCGGCGAAGGCCGAAACAGGAGCAGGAAGTTCACGAAGTTGGGAAGAACGATTCCTGTCGCCCCGGGCTTAGGGCAGGCTGTCGGTGTGAGCACTGACACACTTGACAGTGACGGCCAGCGGCCGAATCAGCGCACGTCGACCCCCGAGGAGCAGCTGCTGCCGGAGGCCCTGGTGGAGCGGATCGTGCAGGCCGTGCGCCTGGTCGGCCTCCCGCTGGCGGTGGAGACGGGCGGTCCCGGGGTCTACCTGGATCGGGAGGGCCCGATAGAGGGTTCGGTCGATCATGTGGTGATCCGCTGGCACGCGTCGAACCTGCTGTCCGACGTCGCGGAGAAGGAGCTGCCGGCCGGTCCCGCCGAGCGGCTGATGAGCGCATCGCTCACGGCGATGGAGGACGCCCTCGCCGAACTCCTCGCCGCGAGTGGGCTGGTGGTCGCCAAGCATCCGTTCACCCGCTCGCTGGCCGTCTGGGGGATCGACGGCCCGCCGCCGGTCGAGGGAGGGGACGAGCCGACGGCCCACCCCCACCCCCTCCCCTGAGGCCCCGGGCCGCCCGGAACCGCCGGCCCGTCCCGAACTCCGTTGCTTCAGCCGACCCGTTCCGCCGCCTCGTCCCACAGCGCCACGCTGTGCCCCGCCACCCGGGCGGCGATGCGGCCGAGCACCTCGTCCACCGGCTGCGCGTCGAGCCTGCGCCCGTCGCGCAGCCGCACGGCGAGTTCCCCGGCCGCCGCCTCCCGCGCGCCCAGCACCGCCTGGTAGGGAACGAGCCGATGCTGGCGCACCCGCGCCGCCAGGCTCCCCTGCTCCGGGCCGACCACCCGGGCGCGCAGACCCAGTTCGGCGGCGCGCAGCGCCACCGCCCCGGCATCGGCGCACTCCGCGTCGGAGACCGGGAGCAGCACCAGCTGGAGGGGCGCCAGCCAGGGCGGAAACGCGCCGCCGTGCTCCTCGATCAGATGCGCGACGGCCCGCTCCACGCTGCCCACGATGCTGCGGTGCACCATCACCGGACGATGCCTGGCCCCGTCCGGGCCGATATAGCCGAGATCGAACCGCTCCGGCTGGTGGAAGTCGACCTGGACGGTGGAGAGGGTGAACTCCCGCCCCGCGCCGTCGGTCACCTGCACATCGATCTTGGGTCCATAGAACGCGGCCTCGCCCTCCACCGCGTCATAGGGCAGCCCCGAGCTGTCCAACACCTCGCGCAGCAGGACCACCGAACGGCGCCACAACTCCGGGGCCGCCACATACTTTCCGCCCTCACCCGGCAGCGAGAGCCGATAGCGCGGCGGCGCGATACCCAACGCCCGGTACGCCCGTCGGATCAGGCCGAGTGCCGCGCTCGCCTCCTCGGCGACCTGGTCGAGGGTGCAGAACACATGGGCGTCGTTGAGCTGGATCGACCGCACCCGGGTCAACCCGCCCAGCACGCCGGACAGTTCGGATCGGTACATGCCGCCGAGCTCCGCCATCCGCAGCGGCAGCTCCCGGTAGCTGTGCGCGCGGGAGCGGAAGATCAGCGCATGGTGGGGGCAGAGGCTCGGCCGCAGCACCATCTGCTCGTCGCCGACCTCCATCGGAGGGAACATGTCATCGCTGTAGTGCGACCAGTGCCCCGAGATCTCGTACAGCTCACGTTTGCCGAGCACCGGCGAGTAGACGTGCTGGTAGCCGGCGCCGCGTTCAAGCCGGTGGACGTACTCCTCCAGGGCGTGGCGCACGGCCGCCCCGTCGGGCAGCCAGTAGGGCAGCCCGGCGCCGATCAACGGATCGGTGTCGAACAGGTTCAGCTCGCGGCCGAGCTTGCGGTGGTCGTACACGGTGGTCTCCCTCGTTCCGGACCGCCGCCGACCGCGTGGTGCGCGGAGCGGCGGATTGGGGTGGGCCTCGGACGAGCGACCACACGGCGAAGCCCCGGGGCGCTCGCCCCGGGGCTTCGACTAGGCATTCGTCAGCGCGCCGGGACACTCTCCGGCGTCGTCGTCATGGCGGCACGCTGCATAACGGCCAGGCTAACAGAGCGGAACCGGCCGGCGGGAGGACAACGTCCGCCCACCGGCCGGCCCCTGGCCCGCCCTCCGATCGTGGCCCGGAGCCCCGACGAGGGCGCCGTTCAGGGCGCGAGCTCCTCCGTGAGCTGGCTCAGCACCACGCCGTCCTCGCCGTAGGCGGTGACGGTCAGCTGCCCGGACGGCGGTTCCGGCAGGGCCACGTGGTAGGCGCCCCAGCCGGTCTCGCCCTCCAGCGTGATCAGCTCGGCCTCCCGCTCCTGACCGTCCACGACCACCGTCAGCCGGTCAACCGCCGGGTCCGACTGCCAGGTGCCGGTGCCGACGGCACCGGCACCGGTAGCGGTGACGCCGATGGTCAACGGCTCGGTCACGGCGGTCCCCGGCGGTTCGTCCCACTCCGCGAACGCGTCCAGCGGGGCGACGAGCAGGGATCCGTCGGGCCACAGCGCCAGGCCCTGGCCCTGGCCGATCTCGACCGGAACGCCGGGCTCGACGACCGTGGCCGAGCCGGGCGCCGCCGGGACGGCCAGGGCGGGTCCGGTTCCGGTCTCGTTGTCGCCGCCCAGCCATTGCGAGAGGGGGGCGACGGCCACCGCCGCGCCGACCAGCGCCGCCGTCACCAGCCCTGTGGCCGCGTGACGCCGGCGGCGCGACCGCCGCCCCCGGGCGACCACCAGATCCGTCGGCGGTGGGCCCACCGGCACCGACGCCGCCTCGCGGCGCAGTGCCCTGCCCAGCTCCGTGTCGCCGGCCCGGCCGTCGGCGGTGACGACGATCGGATCGGACCAGTTTCCTTCCCCGCCGCGCTCGTTCATGTCCCCGCCTCCTCAGGCCGCACGCGCGTCTCCTCGATCTCCCGCGTCCCCTGGGTCTCGCGGAGCGCGAGGAGGGCGCCGTCCGCGCGCAACTTCGCCAGTCCGCGCGCGGTATGGCTGCGTACGGTGCCGACGCCGGTGCCCAACAGCCGTGCCACCTCGGTCTCGCTCCGGTCGTCGAGATAGCGCAGGACGACGGCCGCCCGCTGTCTCGGCGTCAGCCGCTCCAGCGCCGGGAGCAACACGCCCCGGGCGGCGATCTGTTCGGCGCTGTCCGACTCCGCACGTTCGGGGAACCGGTCGGTGAGCCATTCGCGCACCCTGCGGCGCCGAAAGCGGTCCACATTGGCGTTGATCAGCACCCGCCACACATAGGCGTCCGGATCGTCGGCCCGCCTGACCCGTTTCCACCGGGCACACGCCTTGGTCAGCGCGGTCTGGGCCAGATCCTCCGCGTCGTGGTGGTTGCCGGTGAGCAGATAGGCGGTGCGCAGCAACGCCGGCCACCGGGCCGCCATATAGGCGCGGAAGTCCGACTCGACGTCCAGGGCGTCCAGGTCCGTGTCCTGGGGACGTCGCTCGGGCGACGGACCCTCGGCGGATCCGGCCTGCGCGGCCGTGCCGGGGGACGGCCGGCGAGGGTGGGTCCCGTCGTCGACATCCACCGTGCGTCCGGCCGGGGCCGGTGGGCCGGGCATCAGGGGGCTCGCCGTCCTCACGCGGCGGGCCGGTGCACATCGGCCGTCTGCTCCGGGCCGCCCTCGATCTCGCCTATCACCGCACCGTCCTTGTCGTAGGCGGTGAGCTTCACATGGGGCAGACCGGTGATCGGCCCGTCGAAGTAGTAGCCACCCCAGCCGGAGGCGCCGGGGAGTCGGATCAGGTTCGCCTCATGGTAGACCCCGTCGATCTCGGCGGCGATCCTGGACGGCGCGCACTCCGTCCGCCAGACCCCGCCGAAGTAGTTGTCCGCCTCGGCCTGTTCGGGACCGCGGAAGAGCGAGATGCCGTCGAAGGTGAAGCGGTCGTCGGCCAGGTCGGGACCGCCGTACTGGAACTGGAAGCGCACCGCCTCCCAGAACCAGGTGTCCTCGCTGGGGCCGAAGACGTACTTCTGGTCGGCCGAGGGGATCAGGGCCAGGGCGATCTCGTCGTCCAGGGCGATCCGCTCCAGCGGCCGGACGGTGCGCACATCCGTCCTCGGGGCGCAGGCGCGGTGGCCGCGGTCGCGGTCGCTGTCGATCGGGGCGGCCTGGGCGGAGCCGTTGGCGACGCCCAGCAGGCAGGCGGTCGCGATTCCCACAAGAGCGGTGCGGAGCAGGCGGGTGGTCATGGTGTCGCGTCCCTTCGGCGGAGGCTCTGTCACCAGGAGAGACGTCCGGCGGGTCGGCCGGCTATGACGTCGAACCGCATCGGATGGCGAACGGGTGGGCGGAGCACCGGCCGGCGAGCCGCCAAGGGCCCGATGATCAGCGGGGATTGTCAGTGGTCCCCCGTAAAATTGGGGGTGTTCGCATGGTTCGCCGTCGCCCCGGAGGATGCCGATGGCCGTCGTCGCAACACCCCTTCCCCTGCCCCTCTCCTCTCTGACCGTTCCCCAACTGCGCAAGAGGCCGCTGCCCGCCGGGCAGCCGCGAGCGTGGTACGAGTCGCACAACCGCAGGCTCAAGGCGCTGCGGCTGGCCACGGCCCTGTTGGACACCGGGGTGTACCACCCGGTCCAGGCGAGCGACGAGCGCATACGTGCCCTCGCCCCCCTGATCGGTGTGCACCCGCCCTCCGACACCACCTGCCGCCTGGTCCGTTCGTTGATGCGCCGCTGAACGCGTGCGCCGCGTGGCCTCCCGCCCATCCGGTGGGAGGCTCCCGGCGGCGGTCCCGCTCGTCTTCTGATCAACTTCGGCGCCAAGTTACCGAGTTGGTGTCGATCTCGGTTCTGTTATCGGACAACCGTGTGCATGCGACGTTAAGGTGATGGAGCGTCACTCGGAAGTCTTCGCCCAGAAGTCTTCACCCAGGTTCGTCGCTCAGAAGTCGTCACTCGGGAACCCGTGCTGCCCTGCCGTCGACGGGCAGGGGAAGGGGCCAGATGGTGGGGGAGAGACAGCCGGTCTTCGAGCGGGAGGCCGCGATCCGTGGCGTGCACGCGCTGATGCAGCCCGGCTATCCGCTCCCGGCCGGGCAGCGCCGCCCCGCCGTGTTCTTCCAGGGCGGCCCTGGCAGCGGGAAGACGCTGCTGCTCAACGACCTCGCCGACCGGGTCGACCAGTATGTTCCCTACGCACACGTCGACTTCGAGGACAGCCGCCACGACGAGATCCCCCACACGCTGTCCGTTCTCGCCGAACGACTGGCCCGCTACCGCCCGCGCTACCGCCGACTGCGTTTCCCCCGCCTGCTCATCGCCCTGCTCGTCGCCGAACAGGACCTCAGCCTCTATGACTTCGAACAGGCCAGAGAGGCCCTTCGACACCATCTGAAGGAGCGGCGCGGCGCCCGCTGGCCGCAGCGGTTCCTGGGCGAGCTCATCGGTGAGCAGCCCGAGGCCGGCGCCTCCGTCGGTGCGATGACGCTGGTCTTCCGCCTGCCCCTGCACCTCCTCGCCTCGGTGCTGGCCCTGTTCTTCCCGATCTTCCCGCGCCGCTCCCAACGCTGGTTCGGCCACCGGGACCGGGGGCGGACCGACCACGAGTTGGACACCCTGATCGAGCTGAACGCCTGGGCCCGCGAGGTGCGCAACGCGTCGCCCGGGCTCGCCGACCGCTCGGCCAGGGAGAGCCTGGACAAGCTGCTCTGCGAGGCGTTCCTCGCCGATCTGCGGGACGCCCCCAGGCGGGTTCGCGCGCTGCCGACGCCCCTGCTGTTGCTGGACAACGTGGACGCCCCGGCCGGGCGGGCCTTCCTGGGCCGGCTCTGGGAGGCGCTGCCGCCGCTGGATGTCGGCGGCGCCGCCGAGCCGTTGACCCTGATCGCCACCGGCCGCCGGCCCACGCCCGAGATGTCCGACTCGGCGGTGGGCCGGTTGGAGGATGTGCTGACCGATCCGGTGGCCGGCGGCAGCGCGTATCCCGCGTGGCTGAGCTATCCGCTGCCCGATCTGACGCGTTCCGACATCCAGCGGCTGCTGAGCGATGCCTCCGCCCGTGGCCCGGTCCACCGCCGACTCGCCCGCCTCGTCCACGAGTTCAGCGCCGGGCATCCGGAGGCGGTCGGGGTGCTCGCCGCCGTGCTCGCCCGGTTACCGCACCGGGCGGAGTCGGTCGGGGAGTTGCTCGCCAGGCCGGCGCCCGCGCTCGCCGAGGCGGCCGCGCCGATCGATCCCGAGGGCGTGCCGACGGCCGAGGAGTGGCTGCTGGCGCGGCTGGCCCCCGGGGACGACAACCTGCTCACCGCGCTGGCGCGCTGCTCCGCCGCCCGCGACGAGGCGGGCGGCCTGTGGCTCAGCCATCAACCGGATCTGGTGGACGCCGCCTGGCTGCAGGTGGTGCACCAGGTCGCCCCCTGGGACGCGTCGTCCAGCGCCGGCTCCGCCGTGCTGAGACAGCTGCTCCGCCGTCGGCTCGCCCGGCTGCCCGACGCCCCGGCCGGCTGGCGCGAGGTGCACGCCAAACTGCGCGACCACTGCGCCGAACGGGACGATCTGGCCGGCCGGTTGTACCACCAGCTGGCCATGGACGAGCTGCGCGATGTCGCCCTGGAGCTGGCCCGCCAGCTGCCCCGCATGCCGGGTGCCGACTGGCTCGCCCTGCTCCACCGGGTCGCCGAGGCCCCGCTCGGCTCCGTCGAGGATCAGCGCCGGCAGCCACACGCGCTGTTCCACCAGATGGTGCGCGACTCGGGGGTGGCCTCGTCCGGCGACGACACCATCACCCGCGCGGTGCATCTGCTGGCCGCCCTCCGCATCGTCGGCGATCCGCTCAACGGCACCGCTCGTCCGCTGCTGTACACCCAGATAGCCAACGCCCTGGGGGCTCTCGCCCCCCGTTCCCCGGACGGCCTTGTGGTGCTCCAGCAGTCCGTCAAGGAGTACCAGGCGCAGGCCCTCTGGTGGACCTGATCCGGCCCCGACATCCGGCGACCGCCATCCGCACGCGAAACCCGAGGAGAGCAGATGCCCCGTTCCGCCACGGCTCCCGGGCGCGGGGGCCCCGCCCAGAGCGGCGGCCCCTCGTTCAGGCCGCCGCCCCGCCGTGGGCTCTGGCTGCTGTCCCTGCTGGTCGGCGCCGCCGCGGTCGCCCTCGCGGTCACCCTGGTGCCCGGCTGGGTCTCGGACAAGGAGTGCGACGGCACGCGGCTGACGGAGCGCGGCGGGGAGTGCGTCGGGGTCAGCGACGGCTCCTTCGCTTTCCTGCCCGCCGAGGCGGACAGCGCGTTGGTCCAGCGCTTCCGGGACATCCAGGCGCTGATCAAGGCGGAGAACGACCGGGTCGCGGCCGAGCGCGACGACTATGTGAAGGTCGGCCTGCTCTCCACGCTGACCCCCGACGAGCGGGGTCCCCATTCGGCCGACCGCGTGCTGCACGCCCTGGAAGGCGCCCATACCGCGCAGGTGCGCGCCAACCAGAGCCGTGAACTGGGCGATCCGGCGCCGCAGATCCAGCTGCTGCTCGCCAACGCCGGTTCCCGCCACGACAAATGGGAGCCGGCCGTGACGGAGCTGATCGCCATGCGGGACGACGAAGCCCCGCTCGTCGCGGTCGCCGGTCTCTCCATCAGCACGGAGCACAGCGCGAACGCCGCCGGCCGGCTGGCCGAGCACGGCATCCCCATCGTGGCCGCTTCGGCCAGTGCCGACCAGCTCAACAGCGCGACGGTGCCGGGGCTGATCCGGGTCACCGCCAGCAACACCGACTTCGTGTCCGCTCTGCGGGAGTACGTGCGCGCCAGGGAGGATCTGGACGCGGCCGTCCTGGTGCACGACACCCGGGCGCCCGACCTCCATGTCACCACCCTCACCGAGGCGTTCCGCACCGAGCTGGCCGCCGAGCTGGGCGACAACCCGGACCAGCCGTTCCAGGGCACCACCACCGGCGAGTCGGCGCCGCCCGCGCTGTTCCGCGCGGCGGTGCAGAACGTGTGCGCCACCGAGGCGGACATGGTCCTCTTCGCCGGCCGCGCAGCCGATCTCGACGCCTTCGTCGACTCCCTGCACAGCCGGCCGTGCCGGGGGCGGCCGATAGCGGTGTTGTTCGCCGAGACCGGGCCCGTGATAGACGAGAGCGAGTACGAGCGGCTGGTGGAGAGCCACATCACCATCGTGCAGTCCTCCGCCATGGACCCGGTCTGGACGGGGACGGAAGGCGCCGACCCGCTGGCCCCGCCCGGTTTCCCCGCCTTCCAGGCGGCATATGCCGCGCAGATCGCCTACCAGGACGATCCGGCCACCGCGCTCAGGGACGGCTATGCCGTCGCCAACCACGACGCGGTCGCGGTCGCGGTGCAGGCCATCCGCGTCAGCCACGCCGAGGCCCCCGAGACCCCGATGACGGCCGAACGGGTCACGGACGCCCTGTTCCTGCTGCATCTCGACAACGCGGTCGAAGCCGCCGGCGGAACCCTCAGCTTCACCACCGACCGCGAGGGCGACCCCGGCGGGAAGCCGGTGCCCGTCATCGAGACCCCGCCGGGGCCCGACCGCCCCGAGCTGTACACCACACCGCTCTCCTGACCGCCCGGCCGCCGGCCCCGGGCACACCCGCGGACATGAGTTCGCTCCCGCGCGGAAACCCGCTCGGCGGCGCGCCGTGCGACCATGCCTCGACAGTGCCGCGCACGACAAGGAGGCAGCTGCGATGTCCGAGGCCGAACGCTTTATCACCGTCTCGCTGGACAAACGAGGCGTCAGCTGTACCGCCCGGCTCCTCAGCGAGAGAGCCCCGATCACCTGCGACGCGGTGTGGAACGCGCTACCGCTGGGCGGCGACGTCTACCACGCCAAGTACGCGCGCAACGAGATCTACGCCCTGGTGCCCCCGTTCGCCCCCCAGGAGCCGCCCCTGGAGAACCCGACCATCACCCCGATCCCCGGCGATCTGTGCTACTTCACCTTCTCCGACACCCAGTTGGGCACCAGCTCCTACGGGTACGAGCAGGAGGCCAAGCACCAGGGCAGAACGACCGTGGTGGATCTGGCGCTGTTCTACGAGCGCAACAACCTGCTGATCAACGGGGACGCCGGCTGGGTTCCCGGCATCGTCTGGGGCGCCGTGGTGGACGGCCTCGACCGGATGGCCGACGCCTGCCAGGACCTGTGGCGCGCCGGCGCCCTGGGCGAATCGCTCAACTTCCGGCGCGCCTAGGCAGGTTCGTTCAGAACGGCGGCAGCGTCGGCTCCGGGAGGCCGGCGACTCCCGCCGCGTAGAGCGCGTGCGCCACCCGTAGCACGGTCGCGTCGCCATGGCGCGGCGCGACCAGCTGAAGACCGATCGGCAGCCCCGCCGCGTCCAGGCCGCAGGGCAGCGAAGCGGCGGGCTGCTGCGTCAGGTTGAACGGATAGGTGAACGGCGTCCACTCCGTCCAGCGGCGCATCCCCGAGCCCTCCGGCACCTCGACGCCACCGGCGAACGCGGTGAGCGGCATCGTCGGGGTGACCAGCAGGTCGTACCGCTCGTGGAACGCGCCCATCGCGCGCCCCATCGCCATCCGCACATCGACGGCGGCCAGATAGTCGAGCGCGCTGTACCCGGCCCCCTCGGCACGGACCTCGGCCACCCCCGGATCCAACGCGGCCACCTGCCGCTCGTCGAAGAACTCGGTCACCCGGGCCACCCCGCTGAACCACAGCACATGGAAGGCCGCCCGCATCTCGTCGAACGAGGGCAGCGGCGGGTCGGTCTCCTCCACCACCGCGCCCAGCTCGGCCAGCCGCTCCACGGCCTGTCGTACGGCGGCCGCGATCTCCGGGGCCACCGAGACCTCGCGCAGCGCCGGCGAGTAGGCGATCCGCAGCCCCCGCACCCGCTCCGGGCCGCCGACCAGGGCGCCGGCGTAACTGCTGGTGGGCGGCGCGAGTTGGGACCAGTCGCGGGAGTCGGGACGGCTGATCACATCGAGCAGCAGCGCCGCGTCCACCGCGTCCCTGGTCATCGGCCCCACATGCGCCAGGGTGCCGAAGGCGCTGGCCGGGTAGAGCGGCACCCGGCCGTAGGTGGGTTTGAGCGCGAAGATCCCGCAGAACGAGGCCGGGATGCGCACCGAGCCCCCGCCGTCCGTGCCCAGGCTGAGCGGTCCCGCGCCCAACGCGACGGCGGCCGCCGAGCCACCGCTCGACCCGCCGGCGGTGCGCCCGGGGGCGTGCGGATTCCCCGTCACGCCGTGCAGCGGCGAGTCGGTGACCCCTTTCCAGCCGAACTCGGGCGTCGTCGTCTTTCCGACGAACACGGCGCCCGCCTCGCGCAGCCGCTGCACCGAGGGCGCGTCCTCCTCGTACCGCCCGTCGGCCGGCACCGCGGCCGAACCGCGCCGGGTGGGGTGGCCGCGCTGCAGCAGGATGTCCTTGACGGTGACCGGCACGCCGTCCACCGGACTGCGCGGCTCGCCGCGCCGCCACCGCTCCGCTGACTCCCTGGCCTGCGCGGACGCCCCCTCGTGATCGATCAGCGTGAAGGCGTTCACCGCGGCCTGCGCCGCCTCGGCACGCTCCAGCGTCGCGCCCACGACCTCCACGGGGGACGCGTCGCCCGCCGCGTACTCGGCGGTCAACTCGGCGGCGGTCAGCGTGGCCAGATCCGTCATGTGTCCTCCGTGGGTACATAGCCGAGCTTCTTGTCCACGACATTGAACAGGGGCCGCCCCGCCAGCCACCGGTCGAAGTTGTCCAGAAACTGCTCCGCGAGATCGTCCCGCCAGCCGAAGGTGTCACCACTCATATGCGGCGAGACCATCAGCCCAGGCACGTCCCACAGCGGGCTGCCGGCCGGTAGCGGCTCCTCGTCGAACACGTCCAGGGCCGCGCCGGCCAGCCGTCCGGCGCGCAACGCCTCGGCGAGGTCGTCCGCCACCACATGCGCCCCCCGGCCGATGTTGATCAGGCGCGCGGTCGGCCGCATCAGCGCGAAGGCGTCCGCGTCGAACATGCCGGTGGTGGCCGTGGTGAGCGGCGCGGCGCACACCACCCAGTCCGCTTCGGGAAGGAGTTCGGGGAGTGAGTCGGCGGCATGCACCCGCCCGAACGCCGGGTCGCGGACCCGGGCGCGGCGGCCGACCAGCTCCACCACCACGCCGAGGGTCTGCAACATCGCGCCGATCCGCCGGCCGATCGGGCCCGACCCGACGACCAGGGCTTTACTGCCGTGGACCTTGGCCGTCTCACGGTGTTGCCAGCGGTGCTCCCGCTGGGCCTCCCAGCTTCCGTGAAAATCTTTCGCCAAAGCCAACACAAGTCCCGCCACATATTCGGCGATGGGACGGTCAAAGACGCCACGTGCGTTGGTGATCATGGCGTCCGATTCGATCAGTTCCGGAAAGAGCAGGCGGTCGACGCCGGCGCTGGCGGTGTGTACCCAGCGGGGCCGGGGTCCTTCGCCCGGCCAGGCGTGTCGGACCGCGTCGGAGGTGAAGTCCCAGACCAGCAGGACATCGGCCTCGGGCAGGCGTTTGGCCAGCGAGTCCGCGTCGCTGTGCAGCACTTCCGCGCGGCCGGCGATCCGGTCGAGTCGGGGCAGGGGGTCAGCGTCCAGAACCAGGACACGAGGTGCGGTCATTAGCGAGAAACCGTTTCGAAACGAATGGCTGTTTGAGTGAGATGACGAGGATTGACCACGCTAGGAACCGGAACTACCTTCGTCAATGAAGGCATCTGCGAAAGCCAGTATCCCGGCCGGGGTTTCCCCATCCCCGACGCCGCCCCTCCGTCCGTGAATCGGGGTTCGACATGGATGTCTCGTTTTTGGGTGGGCCGCAACCACAACGCGGGATCGGAGTCGTCGCACCATTCGATTTCGCCCTCGACCGCGAGCTATGGCGTTGGGTACCGGACGACGTCTCGCTCCACCTCACCAGGACGCCCTTCGTGCCCGTCGAGGTCAGCCTGGACCTCGCGCGGCTGGTCAGCGAGCACGAGACGCTGCGCGAGGCGGTGCGCGCGCTGATCGCGGTCAGCCCCGAGGCGGTGGCCTACGCCTGCACCTCGGGCAGTTTCGTCGGCGGGGTCGCCGGGGAGCGGGCGATGAGCGCGGCCATGGCCCAGGCGGGCGAGGTCCCGTCGTTCACCACCTCGGGGGCGCTGCTGCTGGCCCTGCGCGAGCTGGACGCCCGCCGGATCGCGGTGGTCACCCCGTACACCAGGTCCGTCACGGACGCCCTTGAGGACTTCCTCAGGGAGGCCGGAGTCCAGGTCTGCGGGCGCAGCTATCTGGGGCTGACCAGGGAGATCTGGCGGGTCGGCTACCGCGATGTGGTCGACATGGCCCGCGAGGCGGTGAGCGAGGGGCCGGACGCGCTCTTCATCAGCTGCACCAATCTCCCTACCTATGACGTGATCCCCCAGCTTGAGGCCGAGCTGCGGATGCCCGTGATCTCGGCCAACCAGGTCACCATGTGGGCCGCGCTGCGCCGCATCGGCAAGTCCGCCGTCGGCCCCTACCAGGCTCTGCTGGACGCGGCGGCGCGCAGCGGCCCGGCCTCGATGGCGCCGGTGCCGGTCGTCGAACCGCTCGCCCCCAGCCAGCCGATCGCCGACCCGCCGCTCCCCGAGCCGGCCCTGGCCGAGGCCACCGAGGCGGCCCAGAGCTACCCGGACGCGTATCCGGACGTCTTCCCCGACGTGTACCCCGACGAGGAAAGGTGAGGTGACGGATGGTCGCCACGGTCGGTTTCCTGTACCCGGGCCACTCCGCCGAGGACGAGTTCCCACGCCTTGAGGCGCTGCTGAACGAGGACGGCGCGGAGGTGCGGTTGCCGCTGACGCATACCGACATCGGCACGGACGCACACCGGGTCGACGCCCTGCTGGAGATGGGCTCGATGGACCGACTGAAGGCGGGCCTCGCCGAGCTGACCGCCGGACATCCCGTCGAGGCGGTGGTCTGGGCCTGCACCTCGGCCAGCTTCGTCTACGGGTACGAGGGAGCCCAGGAACAGGCGCGTCAGCTGTCCGCCGCGGCCGGGCTGCCCGCGTCCAGCACCTCCTTCGCCTTCGCCCGGGCCATCGCCGCGCTGGGCGTCTCGCGGGTCGCCATCGCCGCCACCTACCCGGAGGACGTGGCCGCGCTCTTCGCCGACTTCCTGAAGGCGACCGGCGTCGAGGTGGTCGCGATGCGCGGCAGCGGCATCATCACCGCCGCCGAGGTCGGCACCTGGGGAAGGGACGAGGTGGCGCGGCTGGCGGCCGAGGGCGACGATCCGACGGCCGAGGCGGTGCTGCTCCCGGACACAGCGCTGCACACCGTGGCCTGGCTGCCCGAGCTGGAGGAGGCGCTGGGCAAGCCGGTGCTCACGGCCAACCAGGTCACCGCCTGGGAGGGGCTGCGGCTGCTGGGCCACCGCCCCGTCTGCCCCGCGCTGGGCCGGCTCTTCACCCGTTCGGCGGTCTCCTGACGCTCCGGTGCTCTGACGCTTCGGCGCTTCGCGGGCTGAGCCGTCGGCGCTGTCAGGCCGCGCGCCGGCGGTGCTGCTTGCCGCCGGTGCGGAAGGCGTGAATGGCATGCCCGTGGCCCTTGGCCGTGCGCACCGCCTCTTCCCAGCTCAGCGCCCTGGTCCGCTGCTGGCCGGCCACGAAGAGCGGTCCTTCCGTCCTGCCGTCGAGGAGCGGCGTCAGCAGCTCGGTGGCGCGTTCGCTCAGTTCCACCGGGAAGCCCGGCGCCGGTCTCACGATCCGTCTGCTGTCCGGATCCACCTCCGCAACGGAGAGCGAGAGCAGATCCAGGATCCTGATCTCGGACTCCCACAACAGCTGCCACAGCGCGCGGTGCACCAGGGGGATCGACTGGTCGGTCAGAAGGGCGTCAAGGCGTTCCGGGGTGATGGTTTCAGCCACGATCGTCATGGCCTGGCAGTATTCCGCCATCTTCGGCCGCAGTACAGGGTTTCTGAGCGGTAGCCAGCGTGGTGGGGCGCGTGTCCCGGGGGATCAGCCGCGACCGGCCAGCATGGCGGCGAGGTGATCGGGCGACAGCGGTCTGGCATAGTGCCAGCCCTGGCCGGTGTCGCAGCCGATGCGCCGCAGCCGCTCCGCCTGCGCCGGGCCCTCCACGCACTCGGCCGTCACCGTGAGGCCCAGTTTGTGGGCCAGCTGCACCAGCGACGTCACAATGGTCTCGTCCGCCGGGTTGAGATGCCGCGCGGTACGGAAACCGCGCACAAAGGTGCCGTCCAACTTGAGCGCCCGCACGGGGAGTCGGCTGAGGTAGGCGAGGTTGGAATAGCCGGTGCCGAAATCGTCGATGGCGATCCGCACCCCCATGTCGGAGAGCGCCTGCAGTGCCTGCAACGGCCGGCCGGCCGATCCCATCACCGCGGACTCCGTCAGCTCCAGCTGCAACAGCCCCGACGGCAGCCCGGACTCGCGCAGCGCGCACGCCACGTCGTTGACCAGGTCCGAGTCCCATACCTGACGCACCGCCACGTTCACCGAGACGAACAGCGGCGGCCCCGGATGCTCCTGCTGCCAGCGGCGGGCCTGGCGGCACGCCTCGTTGAGCACCCAGCGGCCCAGCGGGACGATCGCGCCGTTCTCCTCGGCCAGGCCGATGAAACGGTCGGGGCCCAGCATGCCGAACTGCGGATGCCGCCAGCGCACCAGCGCCTCGGCGCCGCGCACGATGTCGTCGGCGAGCCCCACGATGGGCTGGTATTCGAGGGTGAACTCGCCGCGCTCCACCGCGTGGCGCAGCGTGGAGGAGAGCGACTGCCGGGTCATCCGGTGGGCGTTGCGCTCCGGGTCGAAGAGCGTCCAGCGGGCCTTTCCGTCGGCCTTGGCCCAGTAGAGGGTGGTGTCGGCGGCCTGCATCAGATCGGTGGGCGTGGTGGTGGCGCATTCTCGCTCTACCACGCCGATGCTGGCCGAAACCGCCAGGCGTTGCCCCTCCAGGTCGAACGGATGCTGAAGCGCCGCGAGCATGGCCCCGGCCAGCACCGTCAGCTGCTCGGTGCTGGTGGAGCTCTCCACCAGCACCGCGAACTCGTCGCCGCCGAGGCGGGCCACCAGATGCCCGCCGGCGCCGGTGGCGCATTCGGTGAGACGTTTGGCCGCCGCGCCCAGCAGCTGGTCGCCGACCCGGTGGCCGAGGGTGTCGTTGACGGCCTTGAAGCCGTCAAGACCCAGGTAGCAGAGCCCGATCCGGCCGGTCGCCGAGTCCGCCAGCGCGTTGTTGAGCCGTTCGAAGAACAGGGCGCGGTTGGGCAGCCGCGTCACCGGATCGTGCATCTCGATGTGCCGCAACCGGTCCTGGAGGTCCCGCCGCTCGCTGATATCGGCCACCGTCAGCAGCGCCACGGTGCGCTGCCCGCCGGTGGGCGCCACCGTGATGTCCGCCCACAGGGTGTGGCCGTCGGTGTGCTTCAACCTGCGGGTGCAGCGGAGGAGTTCCCGGTGGCCGGAGAGCACCGCGTGGTAGGAGCCCTGCGCGCGGTCGTCCAGGCCGAGGCCGGCCACCGAGTCCGCCGCGCGGCCCGTCAGCTCGTCCGGGGCGATGCCGAGCAGGGTGCCGAGCGCGGGATTGGCGGACAGGATCTGGCCGGATCTGCCCACCAGGGCCATGGGTAGCGCCGCGATGCGGAACGCGGCCTGGTAATCCCGGAGAACTTCACTCTCCGTGATGGCGTGGGGAGTCGCGGCCAGGCCGCCTCCGGGGGTCTGGCCCGGTCCTTCGGGGGGTCCGTTCACCGATTGCTCCGGGAGGGGATGGGGCGCCCGCGGATGGTGCCGTCGGGCACTCCCCGGCTGCCCGCATGGCGTATCCACGCTGGAAATGTGCCGATCATAGAGGTTCTGGCGTGGGCTGATCCAGTGCCAGGCGGGCCTGTCTCGATTCCAGGAATCTCCAGGAATAACCGCCTCCGACAAGTTTTCGAGCAGCTGATCGTTTCTGCTCGACGGCTGCGCCCTCCCGATCGTTCCCGACTGATGTGCACGCTCGGTAATCGCAACCCCGTTACCTGACCGGGCTATTGAAACAGGGCGTATCGCAGCAAAACCAAACAAGGTGGTCTCGGCGACTCCACAGGCTCGATGGGAGGTCGATGTGCGCCGTGATCACCGCCGACCCGCCGCCGTACTGACGGCGCTCGCCGCCCTGCTGGCCACCACCATGACCTCGGCCCCCGGCACCGGCGCACTCGCCGACGCCCCCTGTGGCCTGCCGCGCTCCGGCGCGCACCACTCGTTGGGCCTGGACACCTGGAACGCCGCCTACCCCAAGCCGGTGGGCTCGATCAAGGCCGTGATGCTCTTCCTGTCCTTCCCCGACGCCACCCCCAAGCTCACCCCCGAGCGCATCGCCGAGGACTACTTCCCGGCCACCAGCGACTACTTCGACCAGGCGTCCTACGGCCGGCTCAGCCTGGAGACGGAGATCGTCGGCGAATGGCTCGGCATGCCCGCCGACTCGGCGGACTACGGCATACAGCGGGACTGGCCGGCGGAGCTGCGCGCGGACTACCTCCACGACGCCCTCGCGGTGATCGCCCCCCGCGTCGACCTCGCCGCCTACGACATCGTCTATCTGGTCGCCGACCCGGACGCCCCCGGCGTGGACTCGGACGCCACCAAGGTGGTCAACTTCAACAGCCCGATCACCATCGGGGACGCCGAGATCCGTCGCCTGGTCACCGTCTTCGAGCACCGGCGGCCCGACCGGAACGTGCTGGCCCACGAGACCGGCCATGTCTTCGACCTCCCCGACCTCTACAACCGCCCCGACGAGGGCATGGGCGACTGGGACACCCATGTGGGGGACTGGGACCTGATGGGCAGCCAGTTCGGACTCGCCCCCGACCTCTTCGGCTGGCACAAGTGGAAGCTGGGCTGGCTGGACGCCGAGCATGTCGCCTGTGTGCGCCCGACGGGCACCAGCCTGCACACGCTCCAGCCGCTCGGCGCCCCGCTGGACGACAGCAGTCCGCGCGCCGACACCCGTCTCGCGGTGATCCGCACGGGCCCGGTCGAGGCCCTGGTCGCCGAGGCCCGCACCCCCGTCGGCAACGACAGCGGCATCTGCACCAGGGGGGTGCTGCTCTATCGCGTCCGCAGCGATGTGGCCTCCGCCGACGGCCCGATCGAGGTGGTGGACGGCCATCCGGACACCGAGGGCTGCCATGGCACCTCGGTACACCCCCGGCTGGCCGACGCGCCCCTGGAAAGCGGCGAGAGCTACTTCGACGAGAAGACCGGCGTGCGCGTGGAGGTCGGCGACCGCACGGCCACCGGCGGTTGGGATATCAAGGTCGCCAGGGAATGAGCCGGCCCGGTGCACACACGAGGAAGGCCCTCATCGTCGTTTCCGACCGATGAGGGCCTTCCCATCAGGTGCGCCGCCAGGGACTCGAACCCCGGACCCGCTGATTAAGAGTCAGCTGCTCTAACCAACTGAGCTAGCGGCGCCTGCTGACGTCGTAGACTTTAGCACCCCGATCCGGTGAAGCAAAAATCAGTTCCGGAGCCGCTCGGGCGGGCGTTTGCGCAGCCCACGGGCCTGCCGCAGGGAAGCGGCTCAGGAGGGGGAGCGGCGGCGCAGCAGCTGTCGCCCGAACTCGACCATCCGCTCCGTGTAGTCCTCGGTCCAGCCCGCGCGGTCCGCGATCGCGGCCGTGGACAGCCGGTCGAACCGCGCCGGATCGGCGAGCTGCGCGGCCGCCACCGCCTGGAACTCCACGGCCCGGTCCGCGGCGGTCTGGAAGGCCACGGCCAGCTCCGTCGCGCGGCCGAGCAGCTCCTGGGGATCGGTGATCGACTCCAGGGAGAAGAAGTGCTCCTGCTCCGACGCCCCGGCCGGCGGCTCGAAGAAGAGCGCCGCCGGCCGACGGAACTGAGGCCCTTCGCCGGCGGGTTCTCGACCCTGGCCCGAGTCGGACATGCGGGATCAGCCTCCAGATCAGGACGGGGGAGTGAGGTGGCGTTGTTGCTGCCCTGATCCATTGTGCCGCGCGCGCGGGACCGTGGGGGTGGCGCCGGGAGCGCCCGAAGCCGCCCCGTCCTCCATCGCGCGCGGGCGCGGGCGCCGGGCGTGCTCCTCGATGGTGGGGAGGGCGGCATAGCCGGAAGCGGCCTGGTCGGCCCCGCCGAAGCGAGCCCTGAGCCGGCCGGAGAGCCGCAGCAGCGGCCTGGCGATCAGCAGGCCGGCGATCATCACCGCGACCCCGGCGACCGCGTCCAGGAAGTAGTGGTTGGCGGTCCCCATCACCACGATGGTGGTGATCAACGGATAGCCGACGGCGGAGGCGCGCATCCAGAGCGAACGCGACCCGTAGTGCCACAGTGCGACCCCGCACCACAGCGCCCAACCGACATGGAGGCTCGGCATGGCGGCATACTGATTGGTGAAGTCGCCCATCCCGCTCGGGGCGCTCGCGTCGTCGGCCCACCAGCCCCAGCTGCTGTACTGCGACAGGCTGTCCACGAAGCCCTGGCCGCCCGGCAGCAGCCGGGGCGGGCTCGTGGGCATCAGCGTGAAGCCGATCAGGCCCATCATCGTGGACGCCAGCAGCCAGGTGCGCATCAGCCGGTACCGCACGGGGTGGTAGCGGAAGAGCCAGACCAGTATCAGCGGCGTCACCAGGTAGTGCAGCGAGGCGTAGGCGAACGAGGAGGGCACCCCCAGCCACGGCTCCTGGGTGAACAGCTCGTTCAGCGGCTCCTCGGCGTGCAGCCAGAGGGCACGCTCCAGGCGGAGAATGCTCAACCCGTTGTCCACCGCGGTGGAGACGTCACCGCGGGCCAGCAGTCTGGCGCAGGTGTAGGCCCCGTACGCGACCAGGATCAGCAGTAGTTCGGTCCACCAACGTGGCCGCTCTCGGGGCATGGGGGCGAACTCCGGATCATCTCGTCGTTGGCTTTCGGTAAGACGCACGCCAGTCCACCGTACGGCGAACTGCTGTGAAAGAGACGCCCGGGGAGCCCTCTACGGTTGCGTGGGGAATGATGTGTGGCGGTTGATACGGCGGAAAGGATCTCTATGCCAGCGCGCGTCCTGTTGGTCCGGCACGGGCGAACGGCCTGGTCGGTGTCCGGGCGACACACCGGGCTGACGGATGTCCCCCTGTTGGAAGAGGGCCGGGAGCAGGCCAGGGCGCTGGGCGAGCGGCTGCGCGCCGAGCCGTGGAACGGGCTGCCGGAGGCCCGGATCCGCACCAGCCCGCTGTCCCGCGCCAGGGACACCTGTGTGCTGGCGGGGTTCGGCGAGCGCGCCACCGCCTGGGACGCGTTGCGCGAGTGGGACTACGGCGAGGAGGAGGGGCTGACCACCGAGGAGATCGCCAAGGCGAGGGGTGGCAGCTGGGTGATCTGGCGGGACGGGGTGCGCGGCGGCGAGACCATGGAGCAACTCGCCGAGCGTGCCGACGAGGTGGTGGACTGGGCCCGCGCCTCCCAGCGGGACAGCGTGGTCTTCGCGCACGGGCATGTGCTGCGCGCGGTGGCGGCGCGCTGGCTGGGCCAGGAGGTCGACTTCGCGGCCCGGCTCCGGCTGGATGCCGGGGCGCTGTCCGTGCTCTCCTGGGCCTACGGGGAGCCTGCCGTCGAACGCTGGAACGACTCAGCGCATCTCGCCTGAGCCCTCCGGGGCCCTGGCGCCCCGCGCCCGTGGCCGGCGCGCGGCGCGGCCACGGGGGGACGAGGCCCGCTCACAGCGGGCGGGAGCGCTGGCGGCCGAGGAACGCGGCGACCGTGGCGTCCCCGCGCGCCGGGTGCAGCCGGCCGGCGGTGTCGGCCAGCAGCTCCGTGATCCTGGTGGAGCGCACCCCGTCCAGCAGGTCAAGCGTCTGGTTGCCGACCGTGGCCGCCTCCTCCGGCTCGCCGGCCCGGGCCAGGAAGCTCGCCAACTCGGCCGAGTAGAGCGCGCTGTTGCGGGCGAAGTGCGGATCGTTTCCGGCGGCGGTCACCGCCTGGCGGGCGCAGGCGCTGGCCTGTGCCCAGTCGCCGAGCAGGGCCCAGCACTGGCCCTCCAGGCTGGCGAACTCGCCGTCGCCGAAGAACGACATCCACTCCGGGGACTCGGGCGCATCGCCCTGCTCGTACGCGGTGCGGGCCGTGGAGAGGGCGAGTTGGCAGCCGCCGCGGTCGCCCATCCCGGCCCAGCCAGCGGCCTCGCGCAGCGCCAACAGGGAGCTCAGGCGCTCGGAGCCCAGGGCGTGCGCCGCTCGCGCGCCGGCTTGCGCGGCGCGCACCGCCTCCCGGGGGCGTCCCGTGTCACTGGCCAGGAACGCGGTGTTGCAGAACGCGTGCGCCTCCAGCGCGGCATCCCCGCCCACCCTGGCGGTGGCCAGCGCCTCCGCGTAGTACGAGCGGGCCTCGATATACCGGCGGGAATCATGGGCCAGCCAGCCGACGGAGATCGCCAGCTCTCCCGTGCCGTTGTGCAACTCGTCGCTGACGGCGGAGTTCTTGGCGCCGATGTCCAGCAGTTCGTAGGCCGTCCGCAGGGCCTCCCCGGCCGGCCGGTAGAGGGCGTCGGCGCCGTGTCGGTCGTCCAACAGCCGGATGTCCCGGACCGCTTGGCGCACGGTGGCGACCTCCGTCATCCCGGGGCGTCGGCCGCCGGCAGCGGCGGCGGGGGTGGTGGTGCCCAGGGCGGTCAGGGACGCGATGGCGGCGGGGCCGCCGGTCATGAACGCGCGACGCAGCACGTCGCCCTCCTCCGTGTTGTGGGTGTGCTCGCCGTGGGTGGCCGGACCGAGCTGAGGCCAGGGCGGCAGGAGTCCGCCCACCGCATGCGATGTGGGGGTGATGAGGGGCGGCGCGGCACGGGGCGGTGGGGTGGCCCGTGGGCCGCGCCCCCGGACGGCTTGCCGGGGCTCGAAGCCCAGGTCGGTCAGAGTGCGACCGGGGAACATATGAAGGAATACCCGTTCGTACGCGTAGTTAGGGCAGCGGATCTCGCCGGCTTCCACCCGCCCGATGTAACGCGCGTCACAGGAGACGCGTTCGCCGATCTCCCGCGCCGCCCGCCGCACGGCCGCCGCGAACTCCCCGGGGGACAGGCCGCCCCGCAGCTGTCGGAAGATCCGGTTGGGAGCGGCCGGTCGGGACGTGGATGATGACCTCGCCATGGCCGGGAAGGTACCGGTTGTATCGGGTTGCGTACGGCCCGTTCCGGGGGAGATCAGCCGCCCGCCCAACAATCTGCCATCAACTGCCATCCAAAGGAGGGGATCCCGGCCGTAGCCGTTGACAGTGGTCCGCCGTTAAACAAACGCACTCGAAACAGCACCCCTGGAGGAGGACCCCATGGCGGACACCGGCGAAGCGGCGGCCTGCGACCTGGTCACCGTCCCCGCACGGGAAGGGCTGGAGGCCGTCGATCTGCTACGTCTTCGGCATGGAGTAGGACCCGTTCTGCACGACAGGGAGGGCGGCACGCTGGGCTTCCTGGTGCCGCCGGGCACCGCCGCGCGGTGGAACCTGCCGGGCAGCGCCTGTACCCGAACGAGGGGGACGGAACAGGGCGGCGCCCGGCCGCCGGTCACCGGCAGCGGTTGGCTGGTGCCACCGGAGGGCGCGGTCGCCCGGTCCACCGAGCCCGAGCGACTGCGCGCGGCCATCTACGAGGCCGTGAACATGCTCGCCGTGGTGGACCGCTGCCGCTAGCCCGGCCCCGTCGACCGGAGTTCCCGACCCGAGGGGCGCCGCCCCGGAGGAACGTTCCTCGGGCGACACTGAGGGGGTGGCAGGAAGAAGAGCGCGGCGCTCCGTTGACCGGCGGGAGACGACCGAAGAGGTGGGCGGCGGCATCGCCAGGCTGGTGCCCGACCAGGATCGGGAAGGCTCCTGGGAGCTGTTGCTGGACGGCGCCCCGCAGTCCCATGTGGATCTCGCCGACCCGACCCGGCTGGTCTTCGAGTACCAGCGGCGCCTCGGCCATGTGATCGACCTGCTCGCCCCGGCCGGGCGTCCCGTCAGGGTGCTGCACCTGGGCGGCGGCGCGTTGACACTGGCCCGCTATGTCGCGGTGACCCGACCGCGCTCCACCCAGCAGGTGGCGGAACCGGACACCGAACTGACCGCGCTGGTCCGGCGCGAACTGCCGCTCCCCGACGGCGCCCGGGTGCGGGTGCGCGCCCAGGACGCGCGGGCGGTCCTCGCCAGGGTCGGCGAGGGCTGGGCCGATCTGGTCATCACCGATGTCTTCGCGGACGCGCGAACTCCGGCCCACTGCACCAGCGTCGAGTTCCTCGACGAGGTGCGGCAGGTGCTGGCGCCCGGTGGTCGGTACGCCGTCAACTGCACGGACGGACCGCCGCTGGCCCATCTGCGGGGACAGGCCGCCACCCTGCTGGCCAGGTTCGCCGAGGTGTGCTTGTTGATCGAGCCGGCGGTGCTGCGGGGACGACGGTTCGGGAACGGTGTGCTCTGCGCGGCGGACCACCCGCTGCCGACCCGCGACCTGGGACACCGGGCGGCCGGCGATCCGTTCCCCGCACGGCTGTTGACCGGGCGCGATCTGACCGACTTCACGGCCGGCGCGGCCCCGGTGACCGATGCGACGGCGCGCCCCTCACCGCCTCCGCCCGAGGGTGCCTTCGGCTGACGGGCACGAATTGTCAGTGTCTCGTGACAGAGTGTGAAGCCCATGGGGGATGGGACGGGTCACGAGGAAGGGAAGGCCGATGGCCGTGGCGATGGCGGTACGAGGAACGCATGGGCTGGGGCGGCTTCGCGCGCTGTGGCGCCCTTCGCGGCCGGCGGGGCCGCCCGCGGCGGGCGGGGCCCCTCGGCGCTGGCGCGCCCGATGGCTGCCCGGACGCGGCTGCCCCCGGCCCGGTCGTGTCACGCACGACGACGAGCCGGGGGCGAGTCTCCCCTGTCCCCCTCTCCGCGCATGGCCGAGGAGAGGCTTCCGGGTAGGACACGGGAAGTTTCTGCGGGGCGGAGCCCCTGGCTCAGTCCGCGGCCGGCAGCTGTCCGGAGCCGATGACATCCGCGTACCAACGGGCGCTGGCCTTGGGGGTCCTGCGCAGCGACTCGAAGTCCACATGCACGATGCCGAAGCGCTTGCTGTAGCCGTAGGCCCACTCGAAGTTGTCCAGCAGGGACCACAGGAAGTAGCCGCGCACGTCCACGCCCTGCTCGATCGCCTGGTGCACCGCGCCCAGATGCCCGTGCAGGTAGCCGATCCGCTCCGGGTCGTGCACGGAGCCGTCGGCGTCCACCTTGTCCTCGAAGGCGGCGCCGTTCTCCGTGATGTACAGCGGAATGTCGGGCGCCTCCTCCTGGAAGCGGCGCAGCAGCTGCCCCAGGCCCGTCGGGTCCACCACCCAGCCCATGTCGGTGCGGTCGCCCGCCTCCAGATGGAAGTTCACCGTCTCGGAGCCCACCCACGGCGAGTGCTCCGAGGCGCCGTGGCCGTCGTTGCGCGGGCTGGTGTCCCCCTCCACCGGCGCGGAGACCACGGTCGGCGTGTAGTAGTTGAGGCCGAGGAAGTCCAACGGCTGGTGGATGGCGGCCTCGTCCCCCTCCTTAACGAACGACCAGTCGCTGACCTGCCGGGTGTCCCGCTTGAGGTCCTCGGGGTAGCTCCCGTGCAACACGGGATCGGTGAAGATCCGGGTGTGCAGCGCGTCGATCCGGCGCGCGGCGTCCAGGTCCTCGGGGGAGTCCGTCCGCGCCCTGATCACACCGGGGTTGACGGTGATGCCCACCTGCGCGTCGCTCGGCAGCACCTCGCGCAGCACCTGCGCGCCGAGCCCGTGCGCCAGGTTGAGGTGGTGCGCCGACTTCAGCACGGACTCCGGCTCGGTGCGGCCCGGAGCGTGGACGCCGGAGCCGTAGCCGAGGAACGCGCTGCAGAACGGCTCGTTCAGCGTGGTCCACAGGCGCACCCGGTCGCCCAGCGCCTCGGCGACCAGCCGCGCGTAGTCGGCGAACCGCTCGGCCGTGTCCCGCTCCGGCCAGCCGCCGGCGTCCTCCAGCTCCTGGGGGAGGTCCCAGTGGTAGAGCGTGATCGCCGGGGTGATGTTCCGCTCCAGCAGCCCGTCGGCCAGCGAGCGGTAGAAGTCCAGCCCGCGCTGCACGGCGGGGCCGCGCCCGGTGGGCTGTACGCGGGACCAGGACACCGAGAAGCGGTAAGCGCCCAGACCGAGTTCGGTCATCAGGTCCAGGTCCTCGGACCACCGGTGGTAGTGGTCGCAGGCGACATCGCCGGTGTCGCCCTCGAAGACCTTGCCGGGGGTCCGGCAGAAGGTGTCCCAGATGGACGGCGTACGACCGTCCTCACGAGCCGCGCCCTCGATCTGGTAGGACGCCGTCGCGGAACCCCACAGAAAGTCGGACGGAAAAACCCGTGGTTGCTTTTCAGTCATGGAAGCGCTCCCATTCTTGCTCGTAGTGAGGGTATCGAACCGTGGCTGGCGAAGCGCTCAGCCCTTGAGTGCGCCGTTCATGATGCCGCCGACGATCTGCTTGCCGAACAGCACGAACGCGATCAGCAGAGGCAGCGTGCCCAGCAGCGCGCCGGCCATGATCACGCCACGGTCCGGCACATAACCCTGGCCGAGCCCGGTCAACGCGACCTGCACCGTCGGGTTCTGCTGGGTCAGCGCGATAATTGGCCAGAAGAACTCGTTCCAGGCCAGCACGAAGGTCAGCATGCCCAGCACGGCCATGGCGGGTCGGGCGGCGGGGAAGACCACGTGCCACACCACGCGGAGGCTGTTCGCCCCGTCCATCCGAGCTGCCTCGATCAGCTCCGACGGCAGCGCCTGTACCAGGTACTGGCGCATGAAGAACACGCCGAACGCGCTGACCATCGTCGGCAGAATGACTGCCTGGAGCTGGTCGGTCCACTCCAGCTCGGCGATGGCCATGAACAGCGGAACCACCGTGAGCTGCGGTGGCACCATCATCGTGCCGATGACCAGGAGGAGCAACAGGTTCTTGGCCCGGAACCGCAGCTTGGCGAAGGCGAACCCGGCGAGCGTCGCGAACAGCACCGTGGAGATGGTGATGGTGCCGGCCACGAAGATCGTGTTGAACATCGCCTTGCCGAGGTTGGCGTCGTTCCAGGCCCGGTCAAGGTTGTCGAACAGGCGCCCGCCGAACCAGAACGGCGGCGTGGGCTCGGAGAGCCGGGAGTTGGTGTGCGAGGCGGCGATCGCCGACCACACCAGGGGGAAGAGCGAGCCCACGGAGAAGACGATCAGGATCAGATACGTCAGCCAGCCGGCGCGCAGATGCCCGCCCGCCTGGTTGGCCTTCCCGCGCGGCTTGCGCGCGCTCCGCCGAGGAGCGGGTTCCGGCTCGGCGGTGGTGTCCGTCGCGACGGCGTCGGTGGTGCTGGCCATCACGCCTCCTCGCCATTGCTCTTGCCCACCAGGCGGGTGAGCAGCCAGTAGAGAAGCCCGATGACGATCAGCAACAGGAACATCGCCCAGGCGATGGCCGCCGCGCGGCCGAGGTGGAGGTTGACCCAGCCCGTCTCGTACAGATAGAGCCCGAGCGTCTGGTACTGGCTCTGCGAACCGCCGTTTGGACTACCTGCCAACAGCAGTGGCTCACCGAAGAGTTGGGTAGCCCCGATGGTGGAGACCACCACGGTGAAGATGATGGTGGGCCGGAGTGAGGGGATGGTGACATAGCGGAACTGCTGCCAGCGGGAGGCGCCGTCCAGCGAGGCCGACTCGTAGAGATCGTTCGGCACGGCCTGCATGGCGGCCAGATAGATCAGGGTGTTGTAGCCCGTCCATCGCCAGATCACGATGGTGGAGATCGCGAACTGCGAGGTCCAGGTGCCGGCCTCCCAGTTCACCGGGTCGATGCCGACCAGCCCGAGAGCCCAGTTGATCATCCCGTAGTCGCGCCCGTAGAGCATGGCGAAGACGAGGGTGGCCGCCGCGATCGAGGTGGCGTACGGAGTGAGCATGGCGACGCGGAACGCCATGCTGCCGCGCAGCTTGTAGTTGAGCACATGGGCCAGGCCCAGGGCCATCAGCAGCTGTGGCACGGTCGAGATGATGCCGATGGTGAACGTGTTGCGCAGCGCGTTCCAGAAGAACTCGTCGTTCCACAGGCGGGTGAAGTTGTCCAGGCCGACCCAGGTCATGTTGTTCGGGTCGATCAGCGACGACTGGTGGAGTGCCGCCCACCCCGTGTAGATGAGCGGGAAGAGCCCGAAGGCGGCGAAGAAGAGGAAGAAGGGGGAGATAAAGGCGTACGGGCTGTACTTCAGATCCCAGCGGTACCAACGGGACCGCCGCTCCAGCTTCTTGGCCTCCCGTTCGGTGGGCTCGCTTGACTTGTCGGATGTGTGGCGCGGGGCCGCGCCCCCCGAGGAGTCGGGGGGCGCGGCCTTGGCGTGGTCAGTCGTCATCTACCTGTCCTGGTCATTCCGCGAGTGCGTTGTCCAGCTGGCTCACGACGCTGCTCCAGGCATCGTCGGGAGAGAGCCCCTGCTGTTCGAGGGCGACCAGGCCGTTGGTGATGTTCTCCTGGATGATCTGGTCCGACGGGCCGATGATCGTGGTCGGGATCTCGGCGGCGGCCTGGGTGAAGATCTCGCCGATGGGCGCGTCCTGGAAGTACTCGTGGGTGGCCTCAAGCACCTCGGGGAGCTGGTGCGCCTCGGCGGAGCTGGGGAAGCTGCCGCGCTCGGCGAAGAGCTTGGCCTGCTGCTCGGGGGCGGTCAGCCAGGCGGCCAGCTTGACGGCCTCCTCCTTGTTGCTGCCGGCCTCGGGCACCCCGATGAAGGAGCCGCCCCAGTTGGACGGGCCCGGCGACTGGGCGACATCCCAGTTGCCCAGGCCGTTCTCGCCGGCGTGCTCCTGGATGTAGCCGAGCATCCAGGCCGGGCAGGAGGCCACGGTGGCGAAGGCTCCGTTGGCGAAGGCGCTGTTCCACTCGTCCTGGAACTGCTGCTGCTGGTCGGTCAGGCCGGCCTCGGCGGCCTGCACGGAGAGGTCCCAGGCGGTCTGGACGGCTTCGGTCTCCTGGTAGTTGATCTCGCCGTCGGCGCTGTAGTAGCGCTCCTCGTAGCCGGAGACCACCGCGTTGAACATGCCGCCGGCGGAGTCCAGATAGGCCACGTCGGCCGGCCCGTTGGCGGCGAACTCCTCGCCAACGGCGAGGTACGCATCCCAGTCGGTGAAGAGGGCGCTGACCTCGTCGCGGTCGGTCGGCAGCCCGGCCTCTTCGAAGTAGTCCGTGCGGTAGCAGATGCCGGTCGGGCCGATGTCGGTGCCGAGCCCGATCACACGACCGTCCTCGGAGGTCGCCTGATCCAGCTTCCAGGGCAGGAAGTGGCCGGTGTCCACGTCCTCGTACTCGTTGAAGTCCACCCAGCGGCCGTTGAGGTCGCCGGCCATCTCGGCGATGTTGCCGACCTCGATGGCCTGGATGTCCAGCAGGCCGCTGTTCTGCGCGAGACGGGTGCGCAGCTGCGTGATGTAGTCGCCGTTCTCGGCGATCGAGTCCTGCTCGATGGTGACGTGTTCGTTGAGCGCCATGTACTCCTCGTACAGGCCGGCCTCCTCGAACCCGAACTGTCCGAAGACACCGATGCGCAGGGTCACCTCACCATCGCCGTTGCCACCGTTGTCGCCGTCGTCGTCGTCACTGCTGCAGCCGGCGAGCAGGCCGGTGGCGAGAGTGGCGGCGACGCCGATGGCGAACATCCTGGTGGATCTGCGGCTGGGTCGGTAAGAAGTGCGTGCTCTATCGCGCATGACGCGTCGTCCTCCTGGCGCTCAGATGACGTTGCCGTTCCAGGCCGTGGTGCGGCTGTGGGGGGACGGGCCCGGGTTGGAACGTACGGGTTGTAGGGTTCGAGCGCGTGGGAGCGCTCCCAGATGTGGTGGGTTGAAGGCTTCCTGAGCCCTCGGCGAGTGTCAAGTCGTAGAACGAGTCGTCTCGGTATCCGTGATGTAGTTGGATTCTGGGGCGCAAACGGGAGGAACCGATGGCAGTATCAAGGCGCGGCGCTGGACGTGACGGAAGACCGACCCTGGAGCAGGTCGCCGCTCGCGCGGGCGTGGGCCGAGGGACGGTGTCCCGTGTGATCAACGGGTCCCCCCGGGTCAGCGAGCGCACCCGTGCGGCGGTTGAGCAGGCCATCGCCGATCTGGGCTATGTGCCGCACCGAGCGGCCAGGGCCCTGGCCGCCAACCGTTCGGACGCCATCGCGCTGGTGGTGCCTGAGGCGGAGACGAGATTGTTCGCCGAGCCGTACTTCTCCGGGATCATCCGGGGCGTGAGCGCTGAACTGGCGGACACCGACATCCAGTTGCTGCTCACGCTGATCCGAACACCCAAGGAACGAGCCAGATTCGCCCAGTACGCGGCCAGTCATCGGGTGGACGGCGTGCTGCTGGTCTCGGTCCACGGCGACGACCCCATGCCCGATCAGTTGGCTGAAATGGGCATCCCCGTCGTGATGAATGGGCGGCGTTCATCGGGCGAAATGGTCCCGCATGTCGACTGTGACAACGTCGGTGGCGCACAGTTGGCCGTGGAGCATCTGCTCGGTCGTGGGCGTTCCACGGTGGCCACCATCACGGGTCCCGCCGATATGTATGTGGCCCGCTGCCGGCTGGACGGGTACCGCGAGGCGCTGCGCGCGGCGGGGCGGGAGCCCGAGGAGGAGCTGACCGCCAAGGGGGACTTCTCCGAGGAGAGCGGCCATGCCGCGATGCACCAGCTGCTGCGGCGCCGGCCGAGTCTGGACGCCGTCTTCTGCGCGTCGGACCTGATGGCCATCGGCGCCCGGCGCGCCCTGCGTGAGCTGGGGCGTTCGGTTCCGGGCGATGTGGCCCTGGTCGGCTTCGACGATTCGGCGCTGGCTCGGCACATGGATCCGGCGCTGACCAGTGTGCGGCAGCCGATGGAGGGGATGGGGCGGGCCATGACGCGCGCCCTGTTGGCGGAGATCTCCGACGCCGGGCCCGACCGGCCCCGGTTGGTGCTGCCGACCGAGCTGGTGCGTCGCTCCTCCTCCTGAGCCGCCGAAGCCGTCCGTCGCGCTCCTCCGGCCGACGGGCGGCGACCTTCGGGCCGACGGGGGATCCGGCCGACACTCCCGGATCCCCCGTCGGCGGCCTTCCGATCGGCACCCGCCCGTAGAAGCGCTCCCACAGCGCAGGTTCTCGGCCAAATCGGCGCTGTCCGACTGCCTGCCGACCGCCGGCCGACCGCTGTCCAACCGTTCTCCGATCGCTGCGCAACCGCCGTCCGACCGTTGTCAGAAGGTTGTGCAAGGGAGCGTCCACTGTCGGTGCGGCGGTCTATGGTCCCTTGCATGGCTGTTCGACAACTCTGCGCGCCAGGCGATCTGGATCTTCGCCGGCCGTTGCCCGGACGGCCGGCCGCCGCGCAACGCGTCACCGCCGTCGCGGCCACGGCCGGGCTGTCCCGGATCGCCGTGGCCACCGCCGCGCCCTGGTTCCCCGGCCTCGCGGAGCTGCTGCTCTGCCGGGCGGGCGAGGTCGGCCCGCCCCGGCGGGTCCCGTTGGCCCGCCGTCCGCAGGGGGCGGTGGTCAGGGATCTGCTGTTCAGCTCGGGGGAGGCAGCGCTCACCGTCTCCCTCGGTGGCACCGAGGAGCAACAGATAGGTCAGATAGCGCACTTCGCGCTGGAGCCGGAGATATCCGAGCGCTGGCGACGTTCGCTCAGTCGTCCGGTCTACGGCGGCTTCGGCGAGAGCGACGCGCTGCGCCTCGCCGTCAGCCAGGACGGAAGGACCGTCGCCGGCTGTGATCAGAGCAGCCGGAGCGTGCTGGCCTGGTCGGCGGTCGACGGGGGCCGGTTGGTGGACGGTGCCGCCGAACCGCCCAGGGTCGGCGGCAGCGAGGCCATCGCGGTCGACGCGGACGGGTCCCGGCTCGCGTTCCGGCTCTGCCGCCCCTACGAGCGCGCGCCCGACGGCGGGATAGCCGTGCTCACCCCGGCCAGCGGGGAGTTGGCCGTGGTGCCCACCGGGCTCGACTGGTGCGCCGGCCTGGCCTTCGCGCCGGACGGAGGGACGTTGGTGGTGCTCGGCGTGGTCGCCGGGGCCGCCGAGGCGGTCTTCGTCGCGGTCGACGGGACGGTCGACGGGACGGGGGTCGGCGCGCGCCGCCGGTTGGGCCCGCTGCCCGGTGAGGCCAGCCAGCAGACGCTCCGTCCGGTGTGGGGGCCCGACGGCCCCAGGGCCGCGGTGCGCGCGGGCCGGACCGTCACGGTCTGGCAGCTGGACACCGGGGAACCCCTGTGCTCGGTGTCCGATCTCGGCCGCTCCACGGCCTGGTCGCTCACCCCCGACGGCCGCGCGCTGGTCGTGGCCACCCCGGCCGAGGTCCGTGGCCACGACCTCGGCTGACCGCCGACACGCCCGCCGAACCTAGGACCAACGCCATGCCCCCCTCGGACCACGATCTTCCGCACCCCTCGAACTCCCCGCACTCCTCCTGTTCTCCGCATGTCGATCGCGTTCCCGAGCCGCCGGGCCCGGATCTTGACCAGGGCCCGGATCTTGACCCGGAGCTTGACCCGGACCTGGACCCGGGGGCGCGGTCGCGGGAGCTTCTGTCGGCCCGGCCGAACGAGGCGGGCTGGTGGGAGATCTGCCGGCTGCTGGAGCGGCTTCCCGGGGACGAACTGCTCGCCCTGCGCCCGTTGGTGCTGCGCTGGCCGGCCGCCCAGCGTCCGATGCCGGACGACTGGTGGGCCCGGTGGACCGCGGGCGACATCCGCCCTTACCACGCCCTCGCCGGCACCCGGGCGCTCGGTCGTCTCGACCATGTGGAGACCGGCACGGTGCCCCGTCCGGTCGCCGAGGACTGGGCGGACGAGCCCGAGGAACAGCCGTCGGACGAGGAGTTCCTGGACTGCCCGGAGGGCGGCGAGGGCCGCGCCGCCTATTTCTACAACGGCGCGAGCGCGGTCGCCGCGCCCTCGGGTCTTGGCTGGTTGGCGATGGCCGCCGCGGCCGAGTGGCACCACAACGGCGGTGACATCGTCCGTTGGGAGACCACCAGGGACGCCCCGCTGGTCTGGTATCTCGACGGCGCCGGTCACCATGACGAGTCCTATGACTTGGCGATCAGCCCCGACGACGAGGTGGTGGTGGCGGCGGTCGAGGGCGCATGGGTCGGCTGGTCGGTGCGCACCGGGGAACGCCTCTGGCGGGTGTCGCCGCATCAGGAGCCGGTGCCGGACGGGCGTCCGGAACCGGTTGCGAACGGGTGGGGCGCCCCGACCGCCGATTCCGACGACACCGGCGCCGGCATGGATGATCTGGTCCGCTTCGGCTTCTCCGCCGACGGCCGGCGGGTCGCCGTGGGAACGGGAAGTTCCGATGTGGTGGCGGTGCTGGTCGGCGCCACCGGCGAGGTGCTGTTGCGGATCCCGGAGGGCGAGGACGCCTTTGGGCCCGTCGCCCTGGACGGCACCGGGAAGTTGGTCGCGCACACCGGTCCTGCCGGCCGGGTCGTGCTGCGCGCGGTGGCCGACGGGCGGGTGCTGGCGGTGGCCGACACGGGGCTCAGCTCGATCGCGGCGCTGGCTCTGGCGCCCGCAGGCGACGGCCTGTTCGTGGTCGGCGGCGCGGTCGGCGGAGTGCCCGAGCGGGCCGGTCTGGCCACGGCCGCACGCCCCGCCGCCAGGCTGTTCATGGTCGAGCGCCCCGCCGATGGCGGCGCCACGCTGGTCGGCGGCCGGCTGCTGCGCCCCGGCGGGTTCACCGAGGGCCTGGACGCCGACTCGCCGTCCGCCGCGATCACCGCGCGCGCCTGCTGGACGTCGAGCGGACCGTTCGCCTTCATCGGCGCCGACTTCGGTTCGCTGCTCTTCGACGGCGCGGGCCGCACCCTGTGGGCCGACCCGGCCGGGGCCATCGGTGGGTTCACCGCCGACGGTCGGGCCCTGGTGGTGGTCCAGGAGGACATCGACGCCTGGTTCCTCGACGGGCTGGCCAGGCCGGACGGCGACGAGGAGCCGGCCGGCGAGGAGCCGGGCCCCGGCCGGGTGCTGCTGACCGGGCTGCCGCCCGCGCTGGCCGGCCGGACCTCGGCGGATCCGCGTCCGGGGCCTGATCCGGAGCCGGACGAACTGCCCTGCTCCCACTGGTCGGTACGGGTCGCCGCGGTCGCCGACCGGGCCCGTGCGCTGGCCTTCTGCACCAAGCTCGACCGGGACTCCGTCGGCCGCCCCCAGGTGCTGTGCCGGTGGCCGTCGGACGACGCCGGGGAGGGCCGGGTCGACGCGCTGCTGCTGCCCCCGGTCGAGGGCGCCGCCTACCTCTCCGACCTGGCGTTCTCCCCACGCGGCGACGTGTTGGCGCGCGGCCTGTTGGGGGAGGAGACGGTGCTGGCGTTGGACGAGGTGGCGACCGGCCGCACCCGCTGGGTGTTCACCCTGCCCACGCTGCCCTGGGACGAGGAGGAACGACTCCGGTTGGCCTTCAGCGCCGACGGCTCGCGGCTGGTCATGGCGGCCCATGTCACGGGCCGGGTCGTGGTGGTCGATACCGCGAGTGGAAAGCCGGTGCTCTCGCTGGCCGAACCCCTGAAGGACACCGTCTCCTGGCGCGGCACCAGGGTCGACCTGGCGGCGCTGGACGCGACGGGCGAACGGTTGGCCTTCGGCGTGCGGGACGCGCTCAGCCGGGTGATCGTCCGCGAGGTGGGCGGCCCCGCCGTCCCCGTTCCGGTGCCGGCCGGGCTGCGGCAGATCACCGGCCTGGCCTTCTCGCCCGACGGCGAGCGGCTGGCGGTGGCCGGCGCCACCCATCGGGGGCACGCCGGGCTGTGGCTGCTTCCGCTGGGCGAGGGCGCCGGCGACGCCACGGTCGCGCCCACCACGGCGGTGCGGGATCTGCCGATACACGATCAACCGGACGGCCAGCTGGTGTGGTCGACGGCCGGCCCCCGCGCGTACTTCCCTGGCAGTCACGGTTGGGGCGTCCTCTGGGACGCGGCCACCGGCCGCACCCTGGCGGAGATACCGTTCGGCTGCGCCGACGGCGGCGTCGCGCTCTCACCCGACGGTCACACCCTGGTCACCGTAACCCAGTTCGGCGCCCGCCTCTGGCCGTTGCCAACACGGTGAGGCTCACGCGGTCTGGCTCGTGCCGTGCAGCCGACGTGGTGCGGCCCGTCGCGCGAGACCTGCGGTGCGGTCCACGGCCGTGTCATGCCGAAGCCGTTCGCTCCGTGCGGCGAGGCCGACGCCCGTGCGCGCGCTGCGTGTTGCTTGCGTCGCGCGGACTGCTCCGTGCAGTGCAGGAGCTGGCTGTGCGGTTGACGTCGCGCCGTCCGTCCCGAGGCGCCGGCCTTGCACAGTGAGCCCGTGCCGGGACGCCAGCGCCGCGCGGCCGTTTCGTGCCGTGCTGCTGGACTTTCGCAGCGAACCGGCCCCGGGCTGCTGATGCCGCGCAGCGAACCCGCCGTGTGTGGTGGGAGGCACCGCGCCCCCCGGGCCGGGGTGGGCCAGGGGGGCGCGGGCGTGGGGGGTTTTCTCTGGTTGTCACCAGGTCCTTCGGGCAGGGTTGGTCACCCGGTCCGAAGGGCTCGGATCACAGGGGCGGGTAGGCGTTCGCCAGCAGCTCCTGGAACTGCGCGGAGAACCAGTGCCCGGAGATCGGCGCGTCGGGCAGGGCACCCGACATGTTGTAGTTGTTGAGCGCGTTGCCCTCGTAGGTCGGGTCGCACATCCGGTCGAAGCCCTTGCCCTCGTCGTTCGGGATCTCCTCGCTGGAGCCGTCCGACTCACCCGGGGGCTTGATCCACACGTAGGCGTCGATGCCGGGCGCGGGCGAGGCCTCGGGGCGCTCGCCGAGACCGGCACCGGCCTGGTTGCACCAGTTGCCGGTCTGGAACCGCTTGTCGACGCGGCTTTCGTCGACATAGGTGTCCAGGTCGGTCGAGGAGCTGGTGCCGGTCGGACGGTCGGAACCGCCCCAGCCGCTGCGCGAGGTGTCGATCAGCATGCCGATGTCCGAGGAGAAGCCCTTGGAGACCAGCTCCTGACGGAACGCCTGGGCGAACGACTGGTTGTCGTTGTAGTTGTTCCAGTCGACCCAGGAGCCCTCGCGCACCGAGCGGCCGTTGACCGTGTCGGTGACGTCGTAGTAGGGCTCGACCGCCGGACCGAAGTTGGCCGTGTTGACGATGAAACCGTGCACGTTGTCGACGGAGGCACCGCCGGTGGTGGCGGTCTCCGCGAACAGTTCGGCCGAGGCGCCGAAGTTGTTGTCCCAACCGATCCAGCCGTAGTGGCCGGCGTCGATGTAGTTGTAGACGTTCTCGATCGCGCCGAGCTGCTCGATCGCGTAGGCGATGCCGTTGACGTAGTTGCCGTTGGCCAGCATCTCGTCACACTCGGGCACGGCCGTCTCGCGCGGGCTCACGTTGGTGACGAGGTTCGGCAGCGAGTCGATCTCGATGATCGTGACGATCCGCAGGTCGGCGTAGGCCGGGTCGCCGATGATCTCCGCGATCGGGTCGATGAACTCGTTCTGGTAGGTCGCCAGGTCGTCCGGCGCCAGCTCCCCGTTGGAGGCGAGCGCGGCGCAGTCACGTCCCGGCAGGTTGTAGACCACGACCTGGAACACGAAGTTCTCGTGGTCCTGGGCCTGGACCAGCGCGTTGTCGAGGTGCTCGCGCAGTCCGGTGCTGTTGCCGGCCGAACCGCCGTCGATCGCGGCGCGGCGGTCCAGCCAGACCGCGGTGGGCTGGTCGGCGATGGCCGAACCGCCCGGCTCGGCGGAGGCGTTGGCCGCCCAGTCGGGGTTCACATAGACGCCGGCGCCCTCGTAGGGGTTGTCGACGCGGGCCAGCGGCTGGGCGTCCTCGTTGGCCGAGGCCATGCCGAGGGTGCTCACCGTCATCACTCCAGCGCCGAGCAGGGCACCCGCGAGGAGCGCGGTCTTCCTGCGTCGATGCCGTGGGGGGTTGGTGCGGCTCATGCGGTACTTCCTCCAGATGGTTGCGTCGGCCCAACGGAGATGACGTGTTGGGGCCGTCGTGCGTCAGGCAGGGAAGGGCGAACCGGTGGGCTCACCTGGTCCGTGGGGCGTCGACGGGCGTGCGGGCCGGGGCGACCGTGTGGTGCCGCCGCACGGTCCCGTCCGTCGCCCGCCCACGGCGTACCAGGGGGCCCGGCCGGCGGCTGTGCAGCCCGCTGCGATGTCCCCGGCGATGGCCGGGAACGGTGGCCGAACTCTTCTGGGAGGTGGTGGGGGTGGTGGGGGACATGGGGGGTGCATTGGAGCGACTCCAGTCGTCCGGCGCCGGTGCACGACGCCTCGAACTCCTTGGGACCGCTCCCACTGGTTGAAGGGACCGTAGGCCAAACAACCCCCGTTCGCCAAGGGGTCGTTCAAGAATTCGCCGCTGACCTGCCCCTTAAGCATGGGATTTGTCGGAGGGGTTGACGTGTTCAGGCAATGCTCGGATTCTTGGGAGCGCTCCCACTGGCCGGGTGCGCGTCACCAGACGGGCGCCTTATCTCCCCCCACCGAGCCGCGAGGAGGGTCGATGCGAGTCCACCGTGGATCTCCCGTCGAGACTTCAACAAGAGCGAGATCACGAAAGAAGGGCCGCCGCCTCTGGGTGGCCGGTGCCGTGGCGCTGTCCCTGCCGCTGGGGCTGACCCTGGCCGGCAGTGGAACCGCCGCTCCGTCGGCCGCCGACGGCATAGACGCGCAGCAGTACGAAGACCAGTTCCTTGAGCTGTACGACAAGATCAAGGACCCGGCCAACGGCTACTTCTCCCCCGAGGGCATCCCCTACCACGCGGTCGAGACGCTGATCGTGGAGGCACCCGACCACGGGCACGAGACCACGTCGGAGGCCTACTCCTATCTGATCTGGCTGGAGGCGCAGTACGGCCAGGTCACCGGCGACTGGGGGCCGTTCAACGACTCCTGGGCGCTGATGGAGGAGTACATGATCCCCGGGGCCGTGGATCAGCCGACCAACAGCTTCTACGACCCCTCGTCGCCGGCGACCTACGCGCCGGAGTCCAACGACCCGTCGAACTATCCGGCGGCGCTGGACGGGAACGTTCCGGTGGGCGACGACCCGCTCGCCAACGAGCTGTCGTCGACCTACGGCACGGACGACATCTACGCGATGCACTGGCTGCAGGACGTGGACAACGTCTACGGCTACGGGAACACGCCCGGCGATCCCTGTGGGAACAACGCCGACGGGCCGTCGTTCATCAACACCTTCCAGCGTGGTCCGCAGGAGTCGGTGTGGGAGACCGTTCCCCACCCGTCCTGCGACGACTTCACGTTCGGTGGCGAGAACGGCTACCTCGACCTCTTCACGGACGACGCGGCGTACGCCACCCAGTGGCGTTACACCAACGCTCCGGACGCCGACGCCCGCGCGGTGCAGGCGGCCTACTGGGCCAACCAGTGGGCGACGGAGCAGGGCAACCAGGGTGCCGTCGCCGATACCGTGGCCAAGGCCGCTGAGCTGGGCGACTACCTGCGCTACTCGATGTACGACAAGTACTTCAAGCAGGTCGGCGAGTGCGTCGGGCCCACCCAGTGCCCCGCCGGCAACGGCAAGAACAGCTCCCAGTACCTGATGTCCTGGTACTTCGCGTGGGGCGGGGCGCTCGACGCCTCCGCGGGTTGGGCCTGGCGGATCGGCTCCAGCTTCAACCACTTCGGCTACCAGAACCCGTTGGCCGCCTACGCGCTCTCCAACGACTCCGCGCTGATCCCCGACTCGCCGACCGCTGGCGACGACTGGGGCACCAGCCTGGACCGGATGGTGGAGTTCTACCGGTGGCTGCAGTCGGACGAGGGTGGCATCGCCGGTGGCGCCAACAACAGCTGGGACGGCGCCTACGCCCAGCCGCCGGCCGGCACGTCCACCTTCTACGGCATGTGGTACGACGAGGACCCGGTCTACCACGACCCGCCGTCCAACGAGTGGTTCGGCATGCAGGCCTGGTCCATGCAGCGTCTGGCCGAGTACTACTACGAGTCCGGTGACGCGCTCGCCGGCGAGGTGCTGGACAAGTGGGTCGCCTGGGTGCTGCCCGAGGTGACCGTGGGCAACGGTGCCGACTTCGCGATTCCGTCCACCCTGTCGTGGTCGGGTCAGCCGGACACCTGGAACCCGGACAACCCCGGTGACAACTCCGATCTGCATGTGACCGTCGCCAGCCACTCGCAGGACGTGGGCGTGGCCGGTTCGCTGGCCAACGCGCTGTCGTTCTACGCGGCCGCCACCGGTGACACCGCCGCGCAGGAGACCGCCGCCGGGCTGCTCGACGCGCTGGTCGCGAACTCCGACGACCTCGGTGTCGCCACCGAGGAGGAGCGGACGGACTTCGGTCGGTTCGACGACGAGGTCTATGTGCCGGCCGGCTTCAGTGGCACCATGCCCAACGGGGATGTCGTGGAGCCCGGTTCGACCTTCGAGTCGATCCGGTCCTTCTACCACGACGACCCGAACTGGCCGCAGGTGGAGGAGTACCTCAACGGTGGGGACGCCCCGACGTTCACATACCACCGCTTCTGGGCGCAGGCGGACATCGCCATCGCCCTGGCGACCTACACCAACCTCTTCGGGGACGAGGGGTAGGAGGCCGCGAGGCGAAAGCTCGGTGGGTGATCCCCTCCATTGACCCACCGGTCACCGAGGGCCCTGGTGAGAGCGCACCAGGGCCCTCGGCATGTCCCGCGCGGGGCGCCCGGTGGCGCGGCGGTCACCAGCTCCTGAGGGTCACCAGCACCAGAAGAGAACGCAGGTGTCGTCCTCGTCGCCACCGCCGTCACCCTCGTCGTCCGGCGGTGGGGTGGGCTCCGGGTCCTGGGGCGGCGGGGGCTGCTCGCCGGGGTCGCCCGGGGTCGGGTCCTCGGTCGGCTCGGGGGCCGTCGACTCCTCCGGGGTGGGTCGGGGCGCGACGGTGCCGCCCTCCTCGACCGGCGTGGGCGCCTCGGCCGGGGACGACGCCTCGGCGTCCGTCGACTCCTCGGGCGGGGGCTCGGATTCGGCCGTCTCCGCCGTCTCGGCCGCCTCGGTGGAGGGTTCGCCCGGTGTCGGCTCCGATGCGGAGGAGGACGGATCCTGCGTCGCGCTCTCCAGCGGCGAGGAGCTGGCGACGGCCTCGATGTCCCGTTCCTGGGCCGAGCCGCCGGTGGGCAGCACCACCTCGCCGACCTCGGCGACGGCTATCCCCAGCACCGTCAGGCCCAGCACCGCCGCCAGCAGGTAGCGGCGTCTGGTGTTGCGGGTGGCGGCGTGGCCGGCGCGGCGGCGGACCGGCTGCCTTCTTCTCCTGCCCCTTCCTCTTTCCCCTTCGCTTCTGTGAACCAGGGTCGGGGATGTCCCGTCCGACCCCGGGTGGGTCTTGTCCTCCGCGGCCGGCGTCGGCACGGTCTTCGTCTCGGCGGCGTCGGCAGGGCCGGCCTCGGCAGGACCCGCTTCGGTCCTGGGCTCGGATGCGTCGGTGTCGGTCGCGCTCGCGTTCGGCGCGGACAGGGACCAGGCGGCCAACGCCCCGCAGCCGGGGCAGATCAGTGCGCCGTTGATATGACGGCGGCAGGCTTCGCAGTAGTCCATGGCTCCCCGTTTCGTTGCGATGGACCAGTGGGGGTGTCGAACACCATAGCGTCGGCCAAACCCGCGTCCTGGGGCGGGCGATGGTGTCCTGAGCGCGGTCAACCCCGGGGCTCCGGGGCGGTGTTGTCGGACCGGCCGGGGCGTTCGACGGGTCGTCGCAGGTGGCGGCGGGCGCGGACCCCGGGTCCGGCCTTCGGGCGCGCGTTGTCAGAGGGCCGCACTACTCTTGGGCGCCATGTGCGGAAGGTATGCGGCGAGCAGGCGGCCCGAGGATCTGGCCGGCCTCTTCGACGTCGAGCTGCTTGATCCGGCGGAGCCCCTGCCGGCCGACTGGAACGTGGCGCCCACCAAGGAGGTGTACGCCGTCCTTGAGCGGCCGGTGAAGGAGGCCGGGCCGACGCCGGTGCGTCAGCTGCGGAAGCTTCGTTGGGGGCTGGTGCCCTCCTGGGCGAAGTCGCCGGAGGGTGGCGCCCGGATGATCAACGCCAGGGCCGAGACGGTGCATGAGAAGCCGTCCTACCGCCGCCCCTTTGTGGCCCGCCGCTGTCTGCTGCCGGCCGACGGCTACTACGAGTGGGTCACCGGCGACGCCGAGCGGGTGGAGGAGGAGAAGGGCAAGCGCAAGCGCCCGAGGAAGCAGCCCTATTTCGTCACCCCGGTCGACGGCTCGGTGATGGCGTTCGCCGGGCTCTACGAGTTCTGGCGTGATGCCTCGCTCCCGGACGACCATCCGGCCGCCTGGTGGGCCACCTGCACCGTGGTCACCACGGAGGCGGAGGGCACCTCGTTGCCGGGCCGGGCCGTGGAGGCCATGGAGGCCGAGGGGGATCAGGCGGAGGGGCCGCGCACGCTGGCCGATATCCACCCCCGGATGCCGTTGACGCTGCCGCCGGAGCGGTGGGACGCCTGGCTCGATCCGGCCCTGCGGGAGCCGGAGGAGATACGGGGGCTGCTGGCTCCGCCGCCGCCCGGCTCCTTCCGCGCCTATCCGGTGTCCACCCGGGTCAGCAACGTGCGCAACAACGGCCCCGAGCTGCTGGCCGAGTTGGCGGGCCCTGAGGAGGTCACCCTGTTCTGACGCCTTCCCGGCCGGGGTCGGCGAGCGCCGCCCTGGCCGCCATCAGCGCGAAGCCCAGCAGGTTCTGGCCGCGCCAGCGGGACGGCGAGGCCGCCCGTTCGTCGTCCGCCGCCAGCCCGATGCCCCAGATCCGGTCGACGGGGCTGGCCTCCACGAGCACCCGTCCCGCCGTGGAGAGCAGATAGTCGCGAAGCTCAGGATGCTGGCCGAACTTCGCCGCGCTGGCCCGGACGACGATGTCGAAGCGCCGCGCGCGCCAGGTTTCCTCGTCGAAGGGGGAGACCTGGCGGCCCAGCTCCTTGGCCGCCGCCGGATGCGGCGCGTTGAGGACGCGGGCGGCCGTCTCCTCGTCGCCGAAGAGCCGGGCCTTGGCCGCCATCATGTAGTGCTCGGCGCTCGGGTAGGCGATGCCGTCGACGGTGAAGGGGACGGGCCACCACTGGCTGAGGTACCAGGGGCCCGGGCCGCCGTGGCGGGGGCGATGTCCCCAGAAGTAGAGGTACTTGAGGCGTTGCCCACCCCGGTCGAGCCGCCCCTGCGGCCCGGGCTGTTCGTGCTGGTCCAGCTGTTCGAGGCGACACAGCTCCTGGAGGTCACGGGGCGGCGGTTCGAGAAGGCCCATGCCGTCAGCCTGCCAGGCCACCCGCCGATCCGGCCAGCGGCCGGTTCGCCGCCCCGACCCGACACTACCGATTATTTTCGAAATGTTTCCCGGGACCGTGTTCGAAGCCTTGACGGCCTCGACAGCGCTTTCTACAGTGCTCGCGCAGTAAGCGGTTTTTTTCGAAATATTTCGAGGACGGGGGCGGCGCGGTGGGGAAGGAGCTGGGGAACCCTATGGCCCCCGGAAGGCGGCAGGTGCTTGTGGTGCGCGGTGGCTGGGAGGGTCACCAGCCCCGGGAGACCACCAATCTCTTCATGTCCTTCCTCCGTGAGAACGGCTTCCGGATCCTGGTCGAGGATTCCCTGGAGGTCTACGAGGACGAGAAGCTGCTCGCCCAGACGGATCTGATCGTCCAGTGCTGGACGTTGGGCGACATCACCCGGGCGGAGAGCGAGGGGCTGGCCGCCGCCGTGCGCGCCGGCACCGGCTTCGCCGGCTGGCACGGCGGGATCCTGGACGCCTTCCCCGACGACCGGGCCTACCGGCTGCTGGTCGGCGGACAGGCGGTGCCGGACATGCCGGGCCCGCGTTCGCAGCGGGTGCGGCTCTCCGGCGAGCACGCCGACCATCCCGTCATCGCCGGTCTGCGCGACTTCGAGGTGCCCACCCCGCCGTACTGGGTGCATGACGACCCGTTGAACGACGTGCTGGCGACCGTCACCTTCGACGCCGACGAGGCCAGGGAGCGCCCGGTCGCCATCCCCGCCGTGTGGACCAGGCGTTGGGGGCGGGGCCGGGTCTTTGTCTCCACGATCGGCCACGGCCTCGACGACTTCGCCGTCCCCGAGGTGCGTGCCATCACCGAACGCGGCCTGCTCTGGGGCAGCCGCTGACCGTCCCCCCACCAGAGCCCCGAGACCCCCAGGAACCCCGAAGAACCCCACGTCGCCCCCCAGCCGCATTCCCTCAAGGCCCGCGTACCCGCAGATTTCCCCGCCCGTGGCCCGGCCGCGCGGTGGGGGACCGGGCTGGTCAGGCCCATGGCCGACCCACCCGCCCAGCAGGGTCCTCACGCCCGGGGAGCCGCCCCGGAACCGAAGGAGCCCAACACCCCCACCTGTTCAGTGAGGAGCAGTGTTGAGAGCAACAGCCCAGCGAATGTTCAGACCGACGGCGCGCTTCGGCGCCGTCGCCCTGGCCCTCCTGGTGGGCGCCGGCGTCGCCGTCGCGCATCCGGGCCATGATGCCGAGAACTTCAACGCCCTCGTCTTCAGCAAGACGGCGGGCTTCCGGCATGACTCCATCCCGGCCGGGATCGCCGCCATCGAGGCGCTCGGCGAGGAGCACGGCTTCGATGTCACCGCCACCGAGGACGCGGCGGTCTTCAACGACGAGGACCTCGCCCAGTACGAGGTCGTCATCTGGCTCTCCACCACCGGCGATGTGCTCGACGAAGACCAACAGGGCGCCTTCGAACGCTATATCTCCGCCGGCGGCGGCTACGCGGGCGTGCACGCGGCGGCCGACACGGAGTACGACTGGCCGTGGTACGGCGAGTTGGTGGGCGGCTACTTCGCCGGTCACCCCGAACCGCAGACCGCCACCGTCCAGGTGGAGGACCCCGACCATCCGTCGACCGCCTCGTTGCCCGCCGAGTTCGAGCGGCATGACGAGTGGTACAACTACGCGCCCAACCCCAGGGAGGACGCGCGCGTCCTCGCCACGTTGGACGAGAGCAGCTACAACGGCGGTAGCATGGGGGACGACCACCCCATCTCCTGGTGCAAGAACGTCGATTCGGGCCGCGCCTGGTACACCGGCATGGGCCACACCCAGGAGTCGTTCCAGGAGCCCGAGTTCCTGGCGCATCTGCTCGGCGGCATCCAGACGGCTGCCGGCGCGCTGCCGGCGGACTGCGGCGGCGCCGTCGAACCGCTGGACGAGGGCTTCGAGAAGGTGACGCTGGACGACAACACCAGCAACCCGATGGAGCTGGCGGTCGCCGACGACGGTCGGGTCTTCTATATCGACCGCAACGGCGCCGTGAAGGTGATCGGCACGGACGGTTCGGTGGCCACGGCCGGCACCCTCTCCGTCTACACCGGTCAGGAGTTCGGCCTGCTGGGCATCGCCCTGGACCCGGACTTCACCGACAACGGCTGGATCTACCTCTACTACTCGCCGCAGGGCACCGAGGAGATCGACCGGGTCTCCCGGTTCACCGTCCAGGGCAACACCCTCGACCTCGCCAGCGAGGAGGTGGTTCTGACGGTGGACACCCAGCGTCAGGAGTGCTGCCATGCCGGTGGGGCCCTGGAGTTCGACACCCAGGGGAACCTCTACATCGCGACCGGGGACAACACCAACCCGTTCGCGTCCGACGGCTACTCCCCGATCGACGAGCAGGAGGGGCGGGCCGCCTGGGACGCGCAGCGCACCTCGGCCAACAGCGCCGTGCTCAACGGCAAGGTGCTGCGCATCACCCCGCAGCCGGACGGCGGCTACACCGTGCCGGACGGCAACCTCTTCGCCGAGGGCACGGAGAACACCAGGCCCGAGATCTACGCCATGGGCTTCCGCAACCCGTTCCGGATCGGCATCGACCCGACCACCGACGGCCTCTATGTCGCCGACTACGGTCCCGACGCCGGCAATGTGAGCGAGGACCGGGGCCCCGACGGCCGGGTCGAGTGGAACATCGTCAACGAGCCCGGCTTCTACGGCTGGCCGTACTGCGTCGGTGACAACACCCCCTATATCGACTACGACTTCGCCGCGGGAAGCTCGGGCGCCGCGTTCGACTGCTCGGCGCCGGTCAACGACTCGCCCAACAACACCGGGGTGACGGAGCTTCCGGCCGCCATCCCGGCGGAGCTGTGGATGGGCAAGTCCACCACGGGGTCGCCGGAGATCGGTGGCAGCGGTGCCCCGATGACCAGCGGTGCCTACCAGTTCGACCCGGAGCTTGACTCGGCCGTCAAATGGCCCGAGGAGTACGACGGCAACGTCGTCTTCGCGGACTGGAACGACAGCCGGCTCTTCTCGCTCACCCTCGACGACGCGCGTGACTCGGTCACCGAGGTGACGCGGATCTTCGAGGACATGGGCTTCAATCGTCCGCACGCCCTCCAGTTCGGCCCGGACGGGGCGCTCTATGTGATCGAGTGGGGCAGCGGTTTCGGCGGCGACAACAGCGACTCGGGCGTCTACCGGATCGACTATGTGCAGGGGAGCCGTTCCCCCGTCGCGAAGATCACCGCCGACCGCACCTCGGGGCCCGCGCCGTTGGAGGTCAACTTCGACTCCGAGGGGTCGCACGATCCGGACGGCACCCCCGTGACGTTCGCGTGGGACTTCGACGGTGACGGTTCGGTGGACAGCACCGAGGCCACCGGCAGTCACACCTACACCGAGCCGGGTCAGTACACCGCGCGGCTCACCGTGACCGACGCCGACGGCAGCACCGGGGTGTCCAACCTGACCATCGTGTCGGGCAACACCGCTCCGGTGATCGAGGTCACCGCCCCGGTCGACGGCGGCTACTTCGAGTTCGGGGACACCATCGCCTACCAGGTGTCCGTCACCGACGCGGAGGACGGCGAGGTCGACTGCCAGGACGTCGTGGTGCAGCCGGGGCTCGGCCATGACGAGCACTCCCACGGCTACGAGCAGTACCGGGGGTGCTCCGGCACCTTCCCGCTGCCCGGCGACGAGGGGCATATCGGTGCCAACATCTTCGGCACCGTCACCGTCACCTACACCGACAAGGGCAACGGTGACGCCCCGGCGTTGACCACCCAGGAGGTGCTGGTGCTCCAGACCAAGCACCGGGAGGCCGAGTACTTCGACAGCACGGGCCGTCTGGAGTCCGCCGGTGGCGGCGGTGACCCGGGTGTCTCCATCGAGGACACGGGTGACTCGGCCGGTGGCGGCAAGAACATCGGTCATATCGACAACGGTGACTGGTGGGCCTGGGAGCCGGCCAACCTCACCAACATCGACGAGATCAGCCTGCGCGCGGCGACCAACCAGCTGGGCGCGACCGTCGAGGTCCGCACCGGAAACCCGGACACCGGGCCGACGGTGGCGACCATCGAGCTGGACGCCACCGGCGCCTGGCAGGAGTACGACAACTTCACCGGGACGGTGAGCGGCGACTCGACGACCGAGAGCGGCCCGCTGTACTTCGTGAAGACGACCGGCGAACTCAACGTCAACTGGGTTGAGTTCATCGGTCAGGGCATCACCGAGGACTGAGCCCTCGTGATCCGCCCGCACGCGGGTGCCGTCCGGTCGTCCCCTCGCGGGGGCGGCCGGGCGGGGCCCGGCGGTCCGTCGCGCCGTCCGGCGGCGTCAGCCGAGCGCGGCCACCACGGACGGCCAGGCCGCCAGCCGCTCCCGCTCCAGTTCGCCGGCGTCGGCCGACGCCTCCCGGTGGGCGGCCTCCAGCAGGTCGACGATCCGCACCCGCCGATCCGTGGTCGCGGACTCGACCGCGGCGAACACCATGGCCAGCGTCCACACGTTGTCGTGCACCTCGCCCATCGGGCGCTGCCCGGTGCGCAGCGCGTGGACGAACTCGGCCAGCGAGCCGGCTATCCCCTTGCCGCCCGGCCCTTCCGCCTCCGTGTCCCGGCCGGCGGCACCCTCGATCTCGGGCGGTCCGCTGCCGTCCCAGCTGGCCGAGCCGTGTTCGGCGCTCAGCCGCCAGCTGCCGTTCCACGAGGTCTCGGCGCCCGGAGCACACCAACTGCCGGTGTAGACATAGCGCGCGCCGTTGGCCATCTCGAAGACGGCGGTCGCTGCCGCGTCCCCCTCGTACCAGCTCCAGGGCGGGTTGTACGACGCGCAGTGGACGGCGACCGGTTCGGCGTCGAGCAGCCAACGGGCGGTGTCGAACGCGTGGATCGCCATGTCCACCAGCAGCGGTTGGGCCATCGTCTCGCGGAACCCGCCGAACCTGGGCGCCCGGAAGAACTCCGTGCTGAGCACGCCGATCCGGCCCAGGCCCCGGGCCCGCGCCCGGAGGGCGTACAGCTGCGGGTGGTAGCGCCTGGACTGGCTGACCATGAAGAGCCGGCCGCTCGCCTCGGCGGCCGCGGTCAGCCGCAGCGCCTCGGGAAGCGTGCCGGCCAGCGGCTTCTCGCCCAGCACCGGCAGCCCGAGCGACAACGCCGTGAGCGTCACCGGCAGATGCGCCTCCGGCACGGTGACGTCGATGACGGCGTCGGGCTCGGTCCGTCGGGCCAGCTCGGCGAGTTCGGTGCCGACGGGCACGTCGGCGAGGCCCGCTTCGGCGAGCGCGGCGGTCGCCCGGTCCGGGGCGAGATCGACCAGCCCGACCAGGGTGGTGTCCGGACTGTCCCTGACCGCGCCCAGCCAGGCGCGGCCCATCCCGCCGGCCCCCACCACCAGCACCCGCAGCGGCTCGCCGTCGTCGGCGAGGGTCGCGAACCCGGGCCCGGTCACGCCGGCCCGCCGGCGTCCTCGAACCAACCGGCCTCGCTGTGAGTGAGCCGGGGCACCGCGCGGATCGCCTCGGGCGCCGCCCAGCCGACGGCGTTCGCGATCACCCGCCGCACCTGGGGATGGTGGTAGACGGGGTACTCCTGGTCGCCGGGGCTGAAGTAGAAGATCCGGCCGTTGCCGCGCCGGAACGTGCAGCCGCTGCGGAAGACCTCGCCGCCGCTGAAGGAGCTGATAAAGACCAGTTCCTCGGGCGCCGGTATGTCGAAGAACTCGCCGTAGGTCTCCTGTTGGTCGATGACGATCGGATGGTCGACGCCGGCGGCGATGGGATGGGCGGGGGCGACCGTCCACACCAGTTCGCGTTCCGCCGCGTTGCGCCAGCGCAGGGTGCAGGTGGTGCCCATGAGGCGGGTGAAGATCTTCGACCAGTGCCCGGAGTGCAGCACGATCAGCCCCATGCCGGCGAGCACCCGGCGGTGCACCCGGGTCACCACCTCGTCGGACACCTCGCGGTGGGTCAACTGCCCCCACCAGGTGAGTACGTCGGTCTCGGCGAGGGTGGCCTCGGTCAGCCCGTGTTCCGGCTCGTCGAAGGTCGCCGTGCGGACCGACACCCGTGCGCCCAGGTGTTCCTCGATACCCTCGGCGACGGCGCCATGGATGCCGTGCGGGTATCTCTTGGCGACCTCGGGATCCTGTTGTTCGTGGCGGCCCTCGTTCCAGACGGTGACGCGCAGGGGCGGGGGGAGTGACGATGACGACAATGGGCTCTCCTGTCGGGAGTACCGGGGTGGCGCCCCGCGTCGGCAGCGGGCCGGGCAGCCGGAGGCAGCACGGTGTCGATCAGTTTTCGAAAACAGGTCGTAGGGAAGCTAGATGTCGGGCGTCGGCCCGTCAAGGCAGGGGAAGGAACGAGAACTGGTCACTGTCCGTGGAGGCCGCGCCGACCGGCCGGCCCCGGGGTGACGGACTCGGTGTGGGCCGGGGGGTCCCCCGGATTACAGTGTCTCGAAAAGTATCGGAAGAGCAGAGAATGGACTCGTGACCGAAAGCAGGATGCCCCGCCCCACTCTCGCGCACATCGCCGAGATGGCGGGTGTGTCGATCTCCACCGTCTCCAAGGTCCTCAACGGCCGGGACGACGTCTCGCGGGACACCCGGGCCAAGGTCGATGACGCACTGCGCCAGCACCACTATGTGCGCCGGGGCACCTCGGCCTCCGAGCCGGCGATCCGCACGGTCGACCTGGTGCTGAGCGGGTTGGACGGCTCCTGGCCGGCGAGCGTCGCCAGCGGCATGGAGGCGGCGGCCTACGAGGCGGGGGTGCATGTGGCGATCTCCGTCGCCCGTTCGTCCGAGGCGGCCACCAACCACCGGGCGCAGGACTGGGTGGACCGGGTCCTGGAGCGCGGCAGCGCGGGTGTGGTGCTGGGGCTGATCGAGCCCAGCCAGGACCAGTTGGGGCGGCTGGCCCAGGCGCGGGTGCCCTGTGTGGTCATCGATCCGCTGAGCGATCCGCCGCCGGACGTGATGTCGGTCGGCACCACCAACTGGGCCGGCGCCTATGAGGCGACCACCCATCTGCTGCAGCGAGGACATCGGAGCATCGCGCTGGTCACGGGCCCGCCGCACCATCTCTACACGCGGGCCAGGACGGCGGGTTACCGTTCGGCGATGGCGGCCGCCGGCATCGAGGTGGCGTCCGGGCAGGTGCGGCACGGCACCTACGACCGGGCCAGCGGCGCCGAACAGGTGCGGGCGCTGCTGGAGTCGCCCGACCGCCCGACGGCCATGTTCATCTGCTCGGACCATATGGCCATCGGCGGCTATGAGGCCATCGCCGGCGCCGGCCTGCGGGTGCCGGACGACATCAGCGTGGTGGGCTTCGACGATCTGCCGGAGGCGCGTTGGGTCTCCCCGGCCCTCACCACGGTCCGTCAGCCGTTGAAGGAGATGGGCGGCAGCGCGCTGCGTACCCTGGTCCGGCTGATGAACGGCGAGGAGCCGGAGAGCCCCCGCGTCGAGCTGGCCACCACCCTGGTGGTGCGGAACAGCACCGCCGCCGTCTCGTAGGGCGGGGCCCGGCGTTCAGTCGCCGGCGACGGCCGAGGCCAGTTCGGGCAGCAGCGCGTCGAGGGCGAGCGGGATGCTCAGCACGCTGGCCGCGCTGAACGCCTGGGAGACGTCCCCCTCGCCGTCCAGAAAGACTGCGCGCTCGTCCCTGACCACCTGGAGGGACTGGATCAGCGGGTCGGCGAGCAGTTCGTCCAGGGTGTAGCCGATGGGGAAGAGCACCGCGACCTCGGCGTCCAGGACCTCCACCTGCTCGGTCGCGACCGGCGCGTAGAAGCCCTCGGACGAGGGGAGTTCGGCGACGGGCCCGTGCAGTTCGAAGCCGAGCTGGGCCAGCAGGTCGAAGCGCGCGTCGCCGGGCAGGCTGGCTCCGTAGGCGTCGCCGAACTTGGATCCGGTGACGGCGCCGACGCCCTCGAACTCGGGGTGTTCGGCGGCGGCAGCGGCGATCCGTTCCTCGACCTCCGTCACCAGCCGTTCGCCCTCCGCCTCCTTGCCGAGCGCCTGGGCGACCAGCCTGGTCTGGGTCTCCCAGGGGGTGGCGAAGGCCGGGGTGTCGGCGGGCGGCGAGACGGTGGGCGCGATGGAGGAGAGCCGTTCGTACTGCGACTCGTCGTTGGCGGAGCGGGTGTTGAGGATCAGATCCGGCTCCATCGACTGGATCTGCTCGTAGTTGACCGACTGGTTAACGTTCTCGATCACCTCGGGGGTCTCGTCCCCGAAGAGTTCGGTCGCCCAGGGGCCCACGCCCTTCTGGTCCTCGCCGAAGCCGAGCCAGTCGTAGACGGCGACCGGGGTGACGCCCAGGGCCAGCGCCGCCTCGGCGTCCGACCAGCCGAGGGCGACCACGGTCAGCTCGCCGTCCGCCGGCGCGGGGATGTCCACGGTGCCGTAGGCGGTCTCCACCGAGGCGAGCAGTTCACCGCCGCCGCCCCCGTTGTCCTCGGCGTTGCCGCCGTCGGCGCCGTTGTCGGAGGAGGAGCAGGCGGTCAGCAGCAGCCCGAGCACGGCGGCGCCGGTGGCGACGGCGGTGCGGCGGGGGGCACGGAACAGGGAGTTCATCGCGAAACGGTCCTTCGGTTTCGGGGGCTACGGGGGTTACGGGGGTGTGCGGGATTCAGGAGTGGGGGCGTCCGGTCCGGTGGGCGCGGTCGGCGCGGGGGATCACCAGCGGGGTGCCGGTCTCCGGATCGTCGATGACGCGGGCGGGAACGCCGAACACCTCGTCGACCAGCCGCTCGGTGACGACCTCGGTCGGCGCTCCCCGCGCCACGATCCGGCCGTCCTTCATCGCGATCAGATGGGTGGCGTACCGGGCGGCCTGGTTGAGGTCGTGCAGCACCGCGACCAGGGTCCGGCCCTCCTCGTGCAGCCGGGCGCAGAGATCCAGCACGTCCAGCTGGTGCGCCAGGTCGAGAAAGGTGGTCGGCTCGTCCAGGAGCAGCAGCGGGGTCTGCTGGGCCAGCACCATCGCGATCCACACCCGCTGCCGCTGCCCGCCGGAGAGCTCGTCCACCAACCGGCCGGAGAGCCCGGTGAGCCCGGTGGCGGCCAGCGCCTCCCGGACGGCGGCCTCGTCCCTGGTGGACCACGGGCGCAGCGGCGACTGGTGCGGATGCCGTCCCCGGGAGACCAGATCGACCACCGTGATGCCGTCGGGCGCCGTCGGGCTCTGCGGCAACTGGCCCAGCCTGCGGGCCAGTTCCTTGGTCTTCAGGCGCGCGATGTCCCCGTCGGCCAGGAGCACCCGGCCGGCCTCGGGGCGCAGCAGCCGCGCCAGGGTGCGCAACAGGGTGCTCTTGCCGCAGGCGTTCGGACCCACGATCACGGTGAACGAGTTGTCCGGGATGTCCACGTCCAGCCCGGTCAGGATGGTGCGCCGGTCGTATCCGGCGGTCAGCCCTCGGGCGCCGAGCGGCACACCGCCGGGGTGTGTGAGTTCGGTCAACGGATCGGTCCCGGTCTCGTCGTGGTAGATGGTCGTCCGGTCCTTCATGCCGTCCCCCGCCGGGCGCCGGACCACAGCAGCCAGACCAGATAGGCGCCGCCCAGGCAGACGGTGACCACGCCGACCGGCAGCTGGGACGGGGCGACCACGGTGCGGGCGATGAGATCCCCGCAGGTCAGCAGCAGCGCGCCCATCGCGGCGGCCGGCAGCGGCCGGATCCCGCCCGAGCGGGTCAGCCGGATCGCCAACTGGGGCGCCACCAGCGCGACAAAGGCGATCGGCCCGGCCACCGCCGTGACCACGGCGGTGAGTCCGACGCCGACCAGCAGCATCGCCAGCCGGGTCCTCTCGACCGGGACGCCCAGGGCGCGCGCCGCGTCGTCGCCCAGTTCGAGCAGCCGCATCCGGCCGGTCAGCAGCAGCGCGGCCGGCAGCAGCAGCGCGGTCGCGATCAGCACCGGCCACACCTCCGGCCAGCCCACGTCGTGGAACGAGCCCGCGCCCCAGGTGGCGGCCGCGATGGCCTCCTCAAGGCGGAGGCTGACCAGCAGATAGCTGTTGACCGAGGTGAGCAGCGCGCTCACCCCGATGCCGACGATGATCAGCCGATGGCCCTGGACGCCATGGCGGAACGCCAGCACATAGACCAGCAGTCCGGTGCAGACCCCACCGAGCAGCGCGCCCGCCGTGGTGCCCAACTCGCTGTCGCCGACCAGCAGCGCGGTGAGCAGGGTGCCGGTGTAGGCGCCGGCGTTGAAGCCGATGATGTCGGGGCTGCCCAGCGGATTGCGGGTGAGGGACTGGAAGATCGCCCCGCTGACGCCCAGCGCCGCGCCGCCGAGCAGCCCGAGCAGGGCGCGCGGCAGCCGCCACTCCCGCACCACCCGGGTGATCCCGCTGTCGGCGTCGCCGGTCAGCGCGGCCAGCACCTCGCCGGGTGCGATGGACAGTTCGCCGATGGTCAGCGACCAGAGGCACACCGCGAGCGCGGCCAGCGTCAGCACCGCGCTGACGGCGGCGACCCGCAGGTCGACACGGATCCTGGCGTCGGGCCAGGGCAGCCGTAGCAGCCGGGTGCGCGCCGGCCAGATCCGTTCCGTCGGGCTCATCCCGCGCCCCCCGGGCGGCGGCGGGTGAGCGCGATCAGCAGCGGTGCGCCGAGGAAGGCGGTGACCACGCCGACCGGCAGTTCGGCCGGGACCAGCACCCGGCCCAGGACGTCGGCGGCCAGAAACAGCACCGGCGCCGCCAGCAGTCCGGCCGGCAGCACGCGCCGCAGATCGGGCCCGACGACGGCCCGGACGCCGTGCGCGACCAGCAGCCCGAGGAACGAGATCGGCCCGGCGGCGGCCGTCGCCGCGCCACAGAGCAGCGTCACCGCGAGCAGGCCGGTCAGCCGGGTGGCCACCACCCGGGTGCCCAGCGAGGCGGCCGCGTCGTCGCCCAGCGCCAGGCTGTTGAGCGAACGGGGCAACGCCAGCGCCAGCAGCGTGCCGGCCGCGACAAACGGCAGGATCGCGAGCACGGTGTCCCACTGCCGGCCCTGGAGAGAGCCGACCTGCCAGAACCTGAGGCGGTCGAAGGTCTCGGGCCGGACCAGGGTGACGGCGAGGGCCAGACCGCTGAGCACGGCGCCCACCGCGACCCCGGTGAGCACCAGCTTCGCCGCGCCGTGCGAGCCACGCCCGCCGGTGCCGACCGTGTAGACCAGCACGGCCGTCGCGGCGGCGCCGGCCAGCGCCAACCACACCTGCCGGTTGGTGCCGTTCACCCCGAGGAACGCGGCGCCGAACGCGACCGCCGCGTAGGCGCCGGCGTTGACGCCCAGCAGTCCCGGATCGGCCAGCGGGTTGCGGGTCAGGGCCTGCATGACGGCGCCGGCCAGGCCGAGCGCACCGCCGACCAGCAGCGCCAACACGGTCCTCGGCACCCGGTATTCGCGGATCAGCAGCTCGTTGGTGGTGTCCCCGTCGCCGCGCCCGAGCAGGGCGTCGACGGTCTCGGCCATGCCGATGGAGCCGGAGCCGATCAGCAGGCTGGCCGCGACCAGGACCACCAGCAGCAGCGAGCAGCCGAGCGCCATGGCAAGCGCGCCGGGACGCGAGGACCGCTCGCGCACCAGGTCGTCGTCCTGCGCGACGGCGGGCGGCGCCGTGGGTGGCATGGTCGTGCTCCGGGCGGTGAAGGGGACGGCAGGGGGCTGGCTGGGATCCGACTGGGGTCTGGCTGGGGTCCGACGCGGGACGACCGGACAGGCGACGGCAGGGGAAACCGCCCACCAAGTTAGGTTAGGCATCCCTAAGTCGCCTCATGTTATGCGGGGGCCCGAAATGGCGCAATCGCGCCGATGTGACGTCGGCTATCGCGAATCGGACAGCTGCGCGTGATGGTGCGCGCTCGGCGCGTGCCCGGTCACCCGGCGGAAGGCCACGGTGAACGCGCTCGGGCTGGTGTAGCCCACGGCCCGCGCCACCTCGGCCACCGGGGTGCCGCCGGCCAGCAGCGCCAACGCCAGATGGACCCGGAGCACCGCGCGCCACGCGGAGAAGCTCAGCCCCGTGGAGTCGGCGAAGGCGCGGGCCAATGTCCGGGTGCTCACGCCCAACTCGGCGGCCCAGTCGGCCAGGCCGCGCTCGTCGGCCGGATCGGCCGCGACCGCCACCGCGATCTCCCGCACCCGGGGATCGTCCGACAGCACCACATGGTGGTCCCGCCGGGCCGGACGCAGCAGATCGAAGACGACCCCCTCGGCCCGCGCCCTGGCGTCCGGGGCGAGCTCGGCGTCCGTCAGATGCAACAGCAGCTCGTGCAGCAGCGGGGTGACCTCGATCGGGACCGGCTCGCGCGGCACATCGGTGACGGCGGAGGGGGCGAAGAAGCCGGCGTGGTAGCTGGTGCCGTCGGCCGCGCTGCCGGCGTGCCCGACGCCGGCCGGTATCCAGAGGCCCACCCGGGTGGGCAGCGCCCAACGCCGCGCGCCGATCTCGATGTTGAGGACGCCACGGACGCTCCAGATCAGCTCGTGCACCGGATGGCTGTGCGCGGTCCACCGGGTGGGGCGGGTCAGCGTCTCCGCCTCGCCCACGATGCCGAACGGGATGCGCGGCTCGCCCGCCGGGCTCCTCGTCTCGGTGCCCACCGCGTGCCGCGCGCCACCCATCGCCGTCCCCCTCCGCACGCCGCCGCCCCTTTTCGGCCAGCCAGCGTAGCCGGGGGCGGGGCGGCGTGCGGCTAATCGATCCAGATCCAGACCGCGTAGACGATGAAGAACGCCACAAAGAGCGCCGTCACCACGGACACCGCGGTGAGCGGCACGGCGGCCCAGCCCCGGCTCGGCGTCGGCTCCTCGTCGGGTCCGGTGAACGTGGTGCCGCTCTCGGCCGGCGGCGTCTCCCCCGGCGGGGTCTCACCGACGCGACCGGGGGCGCCGGGGCGGTACCCGGGCGTGTGATCCGGATCGGGGTCCGGGTTCGGGGCAGTCATGGCCGCCGGGTACCAACCTGAACGGTTACTACACCCCAACGCGGTCCCGAAAGCGGAAACCGGGCGACGGGGCGGGGACGGCCGGTTTATCGCCGGGAACTTTCTCGCCGCTCCCGGCGACACACCCGATTACGTTCACGAAAGACGCCAACGACCCGCTCCCGATCAGGTTCCCGACGGCGGGAAAGATCTTCTCCCATTTCCCCGTTCCGGGACCCCACGGCAATTCCCGGCGAGCGGGAAAGGGCCGCATGGAAAACCGTTGTCAGGTGACGTGACGTCAACTCCGGTCGGCGGGACCGGTCGCCGCCGGCTCCTCGTCGGAGGCATCCGAGGCGCCGGGGGCGTCGGGGGCCTCGGGGCTGTCGGGGGCGGTCCTGCGGCCCCCGGTGTGCCCTCGGGGGCGGAGTCGGATGACGACGGCGAGCACGGCGAGCGTGAACAGCAGCAGGCCCAGCCAGAGCACCCACTTCTCGGGCCAGGGCGGCGGAGACGAGCCGCCCTCGGGGGAGCGTCCGCCGTCGATGCCGGTGACGACGACCGCCACCAGGCCGACGAGGGTGGCCCCCACCACGATCCGGCCGGCCAGCCGCGCGCTGATCGGCAACGCGCGGTCGCGGCGGCTCGGCTCCCCCAGCCGGAGCCGTTCGCCCGACCGGGCGGGGGAGAGCAGCCGCCACAGCAGCAGACCGGCGATGGGTATCTGGGTCAGCCAGAGGAAGGTGCGGAACGGGCCGTCGTACCATGCCTGGCTGCTGTACAGCAGGGTGTGCCAGGCGCTGAGGATATAGACCACGATGACGAAACGGTGCACGGCCAGCCACATCCGTGGCCCGGTCCGGTGGCGCAGGTAGAACGCCAGGCCCAGTGGGATGGCGAGATAGAGGGCGAGCAGGCCGACCAGGATGGCGACCCGGCCGGTGCCGGTGGCGTATCCGCCGGGCACAAAGCTGTCCACAAAGGCGGTCCACACGCTGCGCCCGAACGACCAGCGGTCCCGGTTGTCCCTGATCTGGTCGGTGAAGAAGAAGAACGCGTGCATGAACATCAGCCCGATGGTGGTCAGGCTGGTGGTGCGGTGCCATTTCTCCAGGCGGGCGGCCGGCAGCCAACCCCAGCGGGGGCGCGGCCCGGAGCGCATCAGCCCGAACACCACGGTGATATAGGCCCAGATCATCGCCGACCAGCCGAACGCCTGGCACATCCAGTACATCCAGAACTTGTCCGCGTCCGCCAGCATCGGCATGATCTTGATCGTCGCCGAACTGCCGTTCTCCACGCGGACATAGAGCAGCCAGTAGATCAACCCGGTGATCACCAGGGCCAGTGAGGCGTCGGGCACGGCGCCCCGAAGATCGGCGCGGAGACCGGCCCAGTCGAAGCGGGCCCGGCGCTTTCTCTCCCGTTCCGGGGAGGAAACCGCCGATTCGGAGACCTCTGCCATCGCACAACTCCGTTTTCGGTATGGCTCGCCGACGGTCCATCACAATGAATGTCCCGTGGCGACATGGTGGCCCCGCGCTCCCTGCCGTGAAGAATAACGACGTTCGCCCCGCCGCGGAAGACATCGATCCGGTTCCGGATTACCCGTCACCGATGGGGAATTGGGCGAGAAAAACCGTGCCGGCCGGGAACTCTTCGGCGGTCGGAAACGACGCGGGCCCCGGACGCGCGGCGGCGTCCGGGGCCGGGACCGAACGGAGGGGAGCGTCAGGCGCCGACATAGGCGGCCAGATGCTCGCCGGTGAGGGTGGTGCGGTCGGCGACCAACTCGGCCGGGGTGCCCTCGAAGACGATCCGCCCGCCGTCGTGGCCGGCGCCCGGGCCGAGGTCGATGATCCAGTCCGCGTGCGCCATGACCGCCTGGTGGTGCTCGATGACCACCACCGACTTGCCGGCGTCGACCAGCCGGTCGAGCAGCCCGAGCAGCTGCTCCACATCCGCCAGATGCAGCCCGGTGGTCGGCTCGTCGAGAACGTAGACGCCGCCCTTCTCCCCCATGTGTGTGGCCAGTTTGAGCCGCTGCCGCTCCCCGCCGGAGAGCGTGGTCAGCGGCTGGCCGAGCCGGAGATAGCCGAGCCCGACATCGTCCAGCCGCCCCAGGACGGCGTGCGCGGCCGGGGTGCGTGCCTCGCCGGCGCCGAAGAACTCCTTCGCCTCCGCGACCGACATGGCCAGCACCTCGCTGATGTCCCGGCCCCCGAAGCGGTATTCGAGCACCGCCGACTGGAAGCGACGCCCCTCGCACTCCTCGCAGGTGGTGGCGATGCCGGCCATCATCCCCAGATCGGTGTAGATGACGCCGGCACCGTTGCAGTGCGGGCAGGCACCCTCGGAGTTGGCGCTGAACAGCGCCGGCTTCACGCCGTTGGCCTTCGCGAACGCCTTACGGATCGGATCCAACAGCCCGGTGTAGGTCGCCGGGTTGCTCCGCCGGGAACCCTTGATCGCGCCCTGGTCGATGGAGACCACCTCCGCTCCCTCGACCCCGGAACCGGCGACCAGCGAACCGTGCACCAGCGAACTCTTCCCCGACCCGGCGACGCCGGTGACCACCGTGAGCACCCCCAGCGGAATATCGACGTCGACATCCCTGAGGTTGTGGGTGGCCGCGCCCCGCACCTCGATACGGCCGGTCGGCTGCCGCACCTTCTCCTTGAGCGAGGCCCGGTCGTCGAGATGCCGCCCGGTCAGCGTGTCGCTGGCCCGCAGCCCTTCGACGGTGCCCTCGAAGCAGACCGAACCGCCCCCCGTTCCCGCGCCGGGCCCGAGGTCGACGACATGGTCGGCGATCGCAATGGTCTCCGGCTTGTGCTCCACGACCAGCACCGTGTTGCCCTTGTCGCGCAGCCGCAGCAGCAGATCGTTCATCTGCCGGATGTCGTGCGGGTGCAGCCCCACCGTCGGCTCGTCGAAGACATAGGTGACATCGGTGAGCGAGGAGCCGAGATGCCGGATCATCTTGGTGCGCTGTGCCTCGCCGCCGGAGAGGGTGCCGGCGGGCCGGTCGAGGGAGAGATAGCCGAGGCCGATCTCCACGAACGAGTCGAGCGTGTGCCGCAACGCGCCGAGCAGCGGCGCGACGGACGGCTCGTCCAGCTCCGACACCCAGGCCGCCAGATCGCTGATCTGCATCGCGCACGCGTCGGCGATGTTGACGCCCCCGATCCGTGAGGTGCGGGCCGGCTCGCTGAGCCGGGTGCCGCCGCAGTCGGGGCAGGCGGTGAAGGTGACCGTCCGGTCGACGAAGGCCCGGATATGCGGCTGCATCGCCTCCCGGTCCTTGGCGAGGAACGACTTCCGCACGCGGGGCACCAGCCCCTCGTACGTCATGTTGGTGCCCTCGATCTTGATCTTGGTGGGCTCGCGGTACAGGAAGTCGTGCCGCTCGGTCTCGGTGTAGTCCCGGATCGGCTTGTCCGCGTCGAGCAGGCCGGTGGCGCTGAAGAGCCGCACCATCCAGCCGTCCGCCTTGTAGCCGGGGATGGTGATCGCGCCCTCGGCGAGCGACTTGCTCTCGTCGAAGAGCTGGGCCAGGTCGAAATCGCTCACCCGGCCCAGGCCCTCGCAGCGCGGGCACATCCCGCCGAGGACGGAGAAGGTCTTCCGCTCCGCCTTGCGGTCGCCACGCTCCACGGTGATCGCGCCCGACGCCCTGACCGAGGGAACGTTGAACGAGAACGCGTTGGGCGAGCCGATATGCGGCTGGCCCAGTCGGCTGAACAGGATCCGCAGCATCGCGTTGGCGTCCGTCGCGGTGCCGACCGTGGAGCGGACGTTGGCGCCCATCCGCTCCTGGTCGACGATGATCGCCGTGGTCAGCCCCTCCAGCAGATCGACGTCGGGCCGCGCCAGCGACGGCATGAAGCCCTGCAGGAACGCGCTGTAGGTCTCGTTGATCATCCGCTGCGATTCGGCGGCGATCGTGCCGAACACCAGCGAGCTCTTGCCCGAGCCGGAGACGCCGGTGAACACCGTGAGCCGCCGCTTGGGGATCTCGATCCGGATGTTCCTGAGGTTGTTCTCCCGTGCGCCCGCCACCCGGATCAGCTCGTGGCTGTCCGCCGTGTGCGGTGCGGACGAACGCTCGTCCGCCGTCCCGGCCGTGCTCATGCTGTCTCCCTTGTCGCGGCGGAGGCCCGCCGTGGTGTGCTCTCGGCGGATAGCGTCGGGCCCGATCCGGGTCAGCGCCGCTCCTGGACGCGGATCAGATTGCCCGCCGGGTCCCGGACGGCGCAGTCCCGCACGCCGTACGGCTGCTCCGTCGGCTCCTGGACGATATCGGCGTCGCCGGCCTGCAGCCGCTCGAAGGCGGCGTCGAGATCGGCGCTGGCCAGCAGGATCGAGCCATAGGTGCCCTTGGCCATCATCTCCGTGATGGTGCGCCGCTCCTCCTCCGTGATCCCCGGGTCGGCCGCCGGCGGGTGCAGGACGATGGACGTCTCCGGCTGGTTCGGCGGGCCGACGGTGAGCCAGCGCATCCCCTCGTAACCGACGTCGTTGCGCACCTCGAAGCCGAGGGTGTCGCGGTAGAAGGCCAACGAGGCGTCCGGGTCCAGATGCGGGAGGAAACTGCTGTGAATGGTGATATCCATGCCCGTCACGCTAGACGCGGTGCCGGCGCGCCCGCTTCTCGATTCCTGATCGGTCGTGTCACCCGCTGCGCGACACAGGACGGCATGCCGGCGGTGGCCGGCGCCGCCTCCCGCCGGTAGACGCTGGGCGGCACCCCGACCAGCTCGGTGAAGCGACTGCTGAAGGTGCCGAGCGAGGAACAGCCCACCGCGAAGCAGACCTCCGTGACGCTGAGATCCCCCCGGCGCAACAGCGCCATCGCCCGCTCGATGCGCCGCGTCATCAGATAGGAATAGGGCGATTCGCCATAGGCCTGCCGGAACGCGCGGCTCAGATGGCCCGCCGACATGTGCACGCCCCTGGCCAGCGCCTCGACGTTCAGCGGCCGGGCGTACTCCCGATCGATCCGGTCGCGCACCCGACGCAGCAGCGCGAGGTCGCGCAGCCGCTGGGCCGGATCGGATCTGCTGGTCACAGGCGCGATGGTGCCATGCCGCACTGACAATTCCCAGCGGAGCGGAAACGGCCGGGAACGCGGGCCGGGGAACTTCCGCCGGCAGCCGCACGACCAGTCCTTGCATGGGCCGTCCGCGCCGGACCGGCGGCCCGGCCGACCGGCAGCCGAACGGAGGTCCCCCTTGGACGGGCGCCGCGCACCATCCGCGTCACCGCCCGGGGCGTGGCGGGCCCTCGGCCGGGCCAGGCTCGCGCTGCTCGCCGGCGGGCTGCTCGTCAACGTCGGCACCTTCGCCGTCTACCCCTATCTGGCGGTGCTGCTGCGGGACCGGCTCGGCGTCGGCATGGCGCAGGTCGGCATCGTCCTGGGGATCGCCACGCTGGCCCAGTTCGCCAGCGCCCCCCTCACCGCCGCGTTCGCCGAACGCTTCGGCCTGAAACGGACGTTGACGCTCGCCACCGTCGGCTATCTGCTCGGCGCCGCCGCCTATCTCGGCGGGGTCGACCGGCCCGCGCTGACCCTGCTGGGGCTGCTGCTGAGCTGCGGTGCCGGGGCGCTCTACTCGCCCGCCTACCGGGGCTATCTGGTGCAGGCCGCCGACGTGGCGGAACGCCCTCGGCTGGTGTCCGCCGGCAATGCGGCCGGCCAGCTGGGCATCGCCGTCGGACCCGTGGTCGGGGCCCTCCTCCTGCACGAACCGGCCCGGCTCTTCACCCTGACCACCGCGCTCTATGCCGCCCTCGCGCTCGGCCACTGCCTGCTGCGGCCCGAGCCGCCGCCCGACCGGCAGCCGCCCGTCGAACCGTTCCGCCGGGTGCTGCGCGGCGTGGCGGTGCTGCCGTTCACCGTGACCGTGCTGACCCACTACCTCTATATGCAGTTCTACCAGTACCTCGCGACCTTTGTTGACGGCCGGCTGCCGGCCGCCGTCCTCGGCGTGGTCATGATGGGCTACGCCCTCGGACTCGCCCTGGGCCAACCGCTGTTGGCGCGCCGGATCGGGCTGGCCGGCTATCCGGCGGCGATGGCGGCCGGCTTCGGCTGCATGGCCGTCGGACTGGTGGCGATCGCGGACGGGAGCGTCGCCGGCGTCGCGGTCGGCGCGCTGGCGATGAGCGGCGGCACGGCCGTGCTGTTCCTGAAGAACGATCTGGAGGCGCTGGCCCTCTCGCGGCGCTCCGCCACGGTGACCTTCGGCCAGCAGCGCCTCGCGGTCGGCCTCGGCGCGCTGGCCAGCGGCGTGCTCGGCGGCAACCTCTACGGCCTGCTGGAACGCGCCGACCGGCTCTCCTGGTTCTGGCTGGCCGTCGCCGCCCAGTGCCTGCTGCTGCCGCCGCTGGCGCTGCTGGCCGGCCGCCGGCTCAGCCGTCCGAGGCCGCCGGCTTCTCGTAGACGGTGACATAGGAGCCCTCGCCACGGAACGGCTCCCCATGCCAACCGCCCCACCGGTGGCGGCGCTCAAGACCCGCGAGACGGGCCATCAGATCCAGCTCCGCCGGCCAGGCGTAGCGCAGGAACGCGGGCGCCAGCCTGATGCCCCGGTCGGTGATCAACACATGCTGTCCCTCGAAGCGTTGCTCCACCGGATCGTGTCGCACGGTGGTGAGCCGGACATGGCCGAGCCCCACCTGGTGCGCCTCCACCCGCTGGTTGCGGTCGTAGCGCGCCACATCGGGCATCGGGCACTCCAGCACGAACCGGCCACCGGGCAGCAGCCGGTCGGCGACATTGGCGAAACAGCGGATCTGCTCCTCCTGGGTCTGGAGGAAGAAGAAGGTGGAGAACACCACGAAGACCATGGCGAACCGGGCGTCGGTGTCCGGGGCGACGTCCGCCATATCGCCGATGGCCACCGGGATCCGCTCCCCGCCCGGCTTGGCGCGCATCCGCTCCACCATCGCGGGCGAGGCGTCCACCCCCCACAGGTCGATGCCGCGCGCCGCCAGCGGGATCGTCACCCGGCCCGTGCCGACGGCCAGTTCGAGCACGGGCCCGTCCGGCCCCTCCTCGATCAGCGCGGCCAGGGCCTCGACCGCCTCCGTCGGGTCGAGTGTGGAATGCCACTCGTCGTAGATGTCGGCGTTCAACTCGCCATAGGTCTCAGGACCGTGGTTCTCCACGAGGTTTCCTTCCCGACACGGGGGCGGCGAGGGGCCGAGGAGCCACCGCTCGCCGAGGGCACATCCAACAGGTCGGCCCGCCGCCCGCCGAAGTTCCCGATGTGCGCGGCCCCGTCAGGGCCGCAGCACAAACCGGCCGCGCACGCCGCCGGCGGCGAGCGCGCGATGCGCGGTGGCCGCCTCGTCGAGCGGCAGCACGGCGTGCACCCGGACCGGCAGCCGGCCCCGCGCGGTGGCGTCCAGCAGTTCGGCCAGCCGGGCGGCGTCCGGCTCGACCCCCACCACCCGCACGGTCACCCCGCGTTCGGCGGCCGGCGGCGCGCTGGGCCGCACCCCGACGAAGAGTCCGCCGTCGCTGACCAGCTCCACACCGCGCTCCTGGAGCCCGGCGCCGTCGGCCACCGCGTCCCAGCCGGGGGTGGGCGCGGACTGGAACTCCGCGCCCAGGCCGCGCACGAACTTCTCGTCGGCCGGCCGGGCCAGCCCGGTGACCCGCCAGCCGCGTTCGCCGGCCAACGTCAGGACGTATCCGCCGACCGCGCCGGCCGCCCCGGTCACCAGCAGGCGCCGCCCGTCGCCGTCGCCGAGCAGGTCGACCAGCTGGGCGGCGGTCAGGCTGTTGAGCGGAACGGTCGCCGCCTCGATCAGATCGAGCCCGTCGGGCACCGGCGCGGTCACCCCGACCGGGACGACCAACTGCTCGGCATAGGTGCCGAAATCGCGGTCGAATCCGGGGACGAGCCCCGCGATCCGACTGCCGACGGCAAGGTCGACGCCGGGCCCGGTCGCCGTCACGGTGCCGGCGAAGTCCCAGCCGAGGCCGGTGTGTCGGGGCTGGTGGACGAGGCCGAGCTGGTGGAAGACGCCGGCGACGACGCCGAGGTCGACGGGGTTGACGCCGGCCCCGGCGATGGCGACCCGGATCTCTCCCGGCCCGGGTTCCACCACGGGCACCCGGACGATCTCGATGGTGTCGGGGCCGCCGGGGGTGCGGACGACCGCCGTACGGAAGGTGTGGGACATGTTCGCCTCCGATGGGGGAAACCGTTTCAGTGACTCCACTCTGGTTGGGTAGCTTTCTCCTGGGAAGTAGGCACTTGAAGGTGCGTAGGCCACCTCGGGGAAAGCACGGGAGAGGAATGTCGATGGCGACGACGACGGCGGCCCAGCAGCGGGCGCTGGCCAAGCAGGAGTACAACGCGTTCCTCGCCGGTTGCCCCAGCCGCCAACTCCTGGACCGCATCTCCGACAAGTGGGTGGCGCTGGTGCTGGCGGCGCTCGGCAGCGACGGCCCGCATCGGAGAGGGGAATGCGCCGGCGAGCCCAGGGCGATGCGGTACTCCGAGCTGTCCCGCCGGCTCGTCGGGGTCAGCCAGAAGATGCTCACCCAGACCCTGCGCGCCCTGGAACGCGACGGACTGCTCACCCGCACGGTGACCCCCACCGTTCCGGTCACCGTCACCTATGAGTTGACGGATCTCGGGCTCTCGCTCCACGAGGTGGTGCGGAACGTCAAGTGCTGGGCGGAGACGCATATGGACGAGGTGCACCTCCACCGCGAGGCGTACGACAAGCGCGAGGAAGCCTGACCCGGCGGATCCTCCCCGACGTGCCGGAGCGCGGTATTGTCCACGCCCCGCGCTGAATTGTTCGAGCCCCGCCCCTACGCTGTGGTCAGTGAGTCACCCGAAGGGGCGGAGGGACGCCGCCCCTGACGGCAAGCGCTTACTCGCCGCCGGTCCGGCGGCCGTCGCCACCCCCCTCCCGGCGTTCCCCCCTTCCACCCCCCTCTCTTCTCAGCTCTCCCGACCAGGAGTTGACCCCACCACCCGATCAACGCCCGCGGGGGCGGTGACCTCGGCATGCCGCGTCCCGTGGTCGCCGTGCCGCCCCCGCGTCGGCCCGGCCTGCCCTCGCCGGCTCGGCCGGACCCATGGAACGCCCAGCTCTCCGCTGTTCGAAGACGAAAGGCGAAACCCAGGATGAGACAACCATTCGTGCTGCGCTTCAGATTCCTCGCCGCGCTGGCCCTGATGGCCGTGGTGGCCGCGACCGGCGTGGTGCTGTCGTCGCCCGAGGCGTCGGCCGCCACCGGCTCGGCCACCGGCTTCGCGACCCAGAACGGTGGGACCACCGGCGGCGCCGGCGGCCAGACCGTCCGGGCCACCACCGGCACGGCCATCCACGCGGCCCTCTGCGGTCGGGCCAGCAGCAGCACCCCGATCGTCATCGAGGTCGAGGGCACCATCAACCACGGCAACACCAGCAAGGTGTCGGGCGGCAGCTGCAACACCGCCGACGGCGTGATCGAACTCAAGCAGATCAGCAATGTCACGCTGGTCGGCGTCGGAAACGGCGCGGTCTTCGATCAGTTGGGCATCCACGTCCGGGAGTCCAGCAACATCATCATCCAGAACGTGACGGTCCGGAACGTCAAGAAGTCCGGCTCGCCGACGTCCAACGGCGGCGACGCCATCGGCATGGAGGCCAACGTCCGCAACGTCTGGGTCGACCATGTCACGCTGGAGGCCTCGGGCGGCGAGTCGGAGGGCTTCGACGGGCTCTTCGACCTGAAGAACAACACCCAGTACGTCACGCTCTCCTACAGCATCCTGCGCAACTCGGGCCGTGGCGGTCTGGTCGGCTCCAGCGAGAGCGACACCTCGAACGGTTACATCACGTACCACCACAACCTGTACGAGAACATCGACTCCCGGGCGCCCCTGCTGCGCGGCGGAATCGGCCACATGTACAACAACCACTATCTGAGCGTCAACGACTCCGGGATCAACTCCCGTGCCGGGGCGCGCGCCAGGGTGGACAGCAACTACTTCGAGGACTCCAAGGACGTCCTGGGCACCTTCTACACCAACGAGGCCGGCTACTGGCAGGTCAACGACAACATCTTCGACAATGTGACCTGGTCGAGCCCCGGGAACCAGAACAACCCGGCCGGCCCGAACCCGCAGTCCAACACCACGGTCTCCATTCCCTACTCCTTCAGCCCGGACGCCGCCAACTGCGTGCCCAGCGTGGTGCGCGACACCGCCGGCGCCAACAAGGGCAACCGGGTGTCGGACGGCAACTGCACCCCGCAGAACCCGGATCCGACCGACCCCACGGACCCGACCGACCCCACCGACCCGACGGATCCGACCGACCCGCCCGGCGGGACCAACCTCAGCCTGGGGGCCGACGCCGACGGCAGCAGCAAGGCCAGCGGCACCTCCTACGGAAACGTGCGGGACGGCAACCTGAACACCTACTGGTCGCCGAACGGTTCGACCGGCTCCATCTCGATCAAGTGGGGCACCGCGACCACCGTCTCCGCCATCAACATCCGTGAGGCGGCGGGCTCGGTCGGCACCATCGGCAACTGGCGGATCGTGAACGCCGACACCGGCGCCGTGCTGGCCAGCGGCAGCGGTGCGGGCGCCACCACCTTCCCCGCCACCTCGCTGCGCAAGATCACTTTCGAGATCACCAGCGCGAGCGGCACTCCGCAGGTCGCCGAGTACGAGACCTTCGCATAGCCGCCAGGCAGAAACCCCCCGGTCGGGGCAACTCGGTTGCCCCGACCGGGCGTCGACGCGCCCGGGGGCCTGGACTCCGCGCCTACTCGGGGGAGTTGACGGTCGGCTCGGCCACGGCGCAGTCGGCCAGGCCGTAACGGTCCATGATCTCCGCATAGGTCCCGTCGTCCATCAGCGTCTGAAGGGCCTCCTGGACGACATCCCGCAGCTGCTCCTCGTCGCCGCTGACCGCGATGCCGAACGGGATGACCTTCCACTGCTCCCCGGCCATCACCAGATCCTCGGCCGCCCCGCCCTCGCCGGTGTGGTGGGCGGCGGTCAGATAGCTGACCAGCGCGCCGTCGGCCATTCCGTTCCGCACCGCCTCGAACATGGCCAGCTCGTCGGCCATCGGCCGCACCTCGACGCCCTCGTCGCAGTTGTCGACGCTCTCCTCGATCAGCTCGGTCAGTTCGTCGCCTGGCCAGGTCACCACGGTGCCGCCGCACAGCCCGGACAGGCCGGTGGTGTTCCCCGAGTCCTCGTTCACCAGGAGGACATCGCCCGCCCGGTAGTAGTCGACCAGGTCGACGCCCTGCTGTCGGGTGTGCTCGGTGTCCGCCAGGTCGAAGGCGAGATCCGCCTGGCCGGCGAGCAGCGACGGCTCCAGCTGCTGGAACGGGACCTGCTGGAAGACCAGCTCGACGCCCAGCAACTCTCCGATGGCGGCGGCGAGTTCGCGGTCGACGCCGGCCCCGTCGTCATCAGGGTAGGAGAGCGGGGGGCGGGGGCCCGGCGTGGCCACGATGATCTCTCCCGACTCCAGGATGTCGGCCGGCAGCCGGTCGCGCGACGGCTGTTCCGCGTCGTCGGTGGCGGGCCGCTCCTCCTCGGTGGTGGGCGTCTCGGAGGGGCCACGGCCGGTCGGCTCGTCCTCGTCGCCCATCCGTGTCACCACCACGGTCACCACCAGCGCGGCCACCACGGCGACCGCCGAGGCGGCCAGGGCGGCCCGCCGGCCCCGACGGGACGGCGACGGCGGCGCCGGCATCAGAGTCGGCGGAGTCGGCGTCGGCGTCGGGGTGGCTGGGGCCGTGACGGGGAAGGGCGCGGGCCGGTGCGTGGGCGGGGCCGGCGGGCCCTCCCAGTCGAGCAGCCGGACCACCTCCCGTCCCACCCGGGCGGCCAGGGCGTTCGGAAGCCAGCCGCCATACGCCGGCTCCCCCTCGGTATGAGCCGAGGCCAGCCCACCGATCTCCTCGACGGTGGGCCGGTCCGCCGGGTCCCTGGCCAGGCAGCGGGCCGCCAGCTCGCGCAACGGCCCGTCCAGCGAGCCGAGTTCGGGCTCCTCGTGCAGGATCCGGTAGAGCACCACATGCGCGGGCACCTCGCCGCCGGAGAACGGCGCCGTGCCGGTCGCGGCGTGCACCAGCACCGCGCCCAGGCTGAACACATCGGCGGCGGTGGTCAGTTCGACCGCTCGTGCCTGTTCGGGGGCCATGAACCCGGGGGAGCCGATCACCGCGCCCGTCCGGGTCGCCACCGAGGCGTCGACGGCCTTGGCGACGCCGAAGTCGATCACCATCGGCCCGTCCAGCGTCACCATCACATTGGACGGCTTCAGATCCCGGTGGATCAGCCCCGCCGCGTGGATGGTGCGCAGCGCCTCGCTCAGCCCCCAGAGCAGCGGCCAGAGGGTGCTCGCCGGCAGCGGGCCGTGCCACGAGTCCACCACCTGGCGCAGCGTCGGCCCCGGCACATAGCCGGTCGCCACCCAGGGCAGCTCCGATTCGGTGTCGGCGCCGTGCACCGGCGCGGTCCACCGGCCGCCGACCCGTTGGGCCATGGCCACCTCGCGGGCGAACCTGCGGCGGAAGTCGGGATCGTCGGCCAACCCCGGATGCACCAGCTTCACCGCGGTCAGCCGGCCGCCGTACGAGCGCCCCAGATACACCCGCCCCATGCCGCCGGCGCCCAACCGTCCCAGCAGCCGGTAGGGACCCACCATGGTCGGGTCCCCGGGTGTCAACTTCTGCACTGCGCCCCCCTTTTGCGGCTCCTCCTGTGTGGCTCCCCGACGGCCCTCCGATCCTGCCGGGCGGCACCGGGCCCGCCGGTCCGAACTCCGTGGCGAACGGGCCGCCCGGCCTGCGACAGTACCGCCATGCGCGGATCGCGATCCCTGGACCCGGTGGGCGAACGCCCCGATATCAGCGGCGAGTTGGAGACCCATCTGACGGTGGACTGCCCGCCCGCCGAGGTCGGGACACTTGCGGCCTGGGCCGCCGCGCGGGGCCTCGGGTTTGTGCATATCCGGCTGGCCAGGGGCCGACCCCCTCCCAACCCATGGTCAACCTCACCGGCACCGGCCGCCTCGCCGACCGAAGCCGCGCCGCCGACCGGCTGGCCGCCGAGCTGGCGGCGGCCGGCTACCCCGTGATCAGGACCAAGACCGAGGCCGCGCCCTGGGCCGACGGCGTGCCGGAGCACGACACCGCGCCCGGCGTCGCCGATCCGGGCCGTTACTTCGAGCACCATGTGAAGCTGCTGCTGCCGCCCGACCACGACCGGACCACGCTGGCCCGGGTCGTCGCCCCGCGGCACGCGCATCTCTCCTGGAACGCCCGCCGGTTCCGCGCCGACGGCCACCAGGAGCGGTTTGTCACCCAGCGCTGCGCCCGGGTCGGCCGGGCCACCGCCGAACGGCGGCTGGCGGCCCTGCTGCGGGCCCTGGACGCGTCGACGGTCCCCGCGTCGATCGTCGAGGTGGAACGGGAGTATGTGGTGCACGACAGCAACCTCGCCTTGGACGACGGCTGGTTGGCGCCGGCGACGATCCACGGCGGAGCGGAGCCCACCCGGTGACCGCACCCGACCCCGACCCCGGTTCCGAATGGCGGGGGCTCTACCGCGCGGCCGAGATACCGCACACCCCGCTGGACGAGGAGCAGCGTCAACGCCTGAGCCTGCCACCGACGTTGCTGCCCACCCCGGACGGGCTGCGACAGCCGCCGGTCTTCGACCCCGCGCTGAAACAGTTCGCCAACGCCTACCGCGCGGGCGAGCCCGTGTTCGAGGACGCCGCCGCGCGGCACGCCTGGCACCGCGCCCGCCGCACCGCGATCGACCTGGTGCTCAGCGGGCTCGCCGGTGGCCGGTGGGCCGGTCATCTGGTGCTGCGCGGCAGCGTGTTGCTGGCCACCTGGTTCGGCGACGCCGCCCGCGACCCCGGCGATCTCGACTTTCTGGTCACCCCCGTCGACTGGGCGATGGAAGGACCGGAGACCGCCGGTCTCCTCGACGACCTCGCCCGGGACGCCGAGGCGGCGGCCCGGGCGCACGGCGGGGTGACGATCGACGCGGCCGGCCGGATCGTCGAGTCCATCTGGACCTATGAACGGGTCCCGGGACGCCGGATGGTGCTGCCCTGGGCCGCGCCCGGCACCCCGGGCGGCGTCGTGCAGCTCGACATCGTCTTCAACGAACCGCTGCCCGTCCCCGCCGAACGCACCACGCTGCGGCCGCTCGGCGAGGGTCCTGGCTCGGCGGTGCTGGGCGTCACCCCGGGGCTCTCGCTGGCCTGGAAACTGCTCTGGCTGGTCACCGACACGTACCCCCAGGGCAAGGACCTCTATGACGCGGTGCTGCTCGCCGAACACACCCCGCCCTCCTACCCGTTGGTGCGGGACGCCTTCCTGGCGGCCGGCGAGGAGGCGCTGCGCCCGCCGGGACCGCACTGGGTGGAGAGGCTGGACGTCGGCGACGGCTGGCGCCATTTCGCCGCCGACCACCCGGAGTTGGCGGCCCGGGCCACCGACTTCCCGGACCGGCTGCTGCGGGTGCTGGGACCGCTGCTGGCCGAGGCGGCGCGCCCGGGGGAGAGCGAGCACGACCGGTGGGCGCGCTGGCTCGCGCCATGGGTGCGCGCCGTCCGGGCCCGCGCCGAGGCCGAACCCGCCTCGGCCGTCGGCTGGTTGAGCGCCGAGAGCCGGGAGGGGCTGGCCGCCGCCACCGTGATCGTCCGGGCGATCCTGGGGCCGGGGACGGTCGGCGTGGAGGAGGCCCTGCGGGCCGTGCTGGCCGGTGACGAACGGTGGCGGTGGTGGCGGGAGCACCCCGAGGCCCTGCCCGGCGTCCGGTGGTATTTCCGCTGATCGGTCGGCTTCCCCAACAGCCCGTCGCGGCCTCGTCCCGGCTGGTAGCGTGCCGGGACGGCGAGAGGGGTGGGGCGGCATGGGAACTCCGGCGATCAGTCTGGAGAAGGTGCGGGCCACGGGGGGCGAGGCGCTGGCCGGCGCCTGGGAGTCGGCGCGTGTCTCCTTGGAGAAGCTGGGTCTGGGCGGTCAACGCGCCGCCGTCTACCTGGTGTTGGACCGGTCGGGATCGATGCGCCGCTACTACCGGGACGGCACCGTCCAGCATCTCGCCGAGCAGGCGCTCGCCCTCTCGGCGAACCTGGACGACGACGGCGTGGTGCCGGTGGTCTTCTTCTCCACCGAGGTCGACGGCGTCGCCGATCTCTCGCTCGACGCCTACCGGGGCCGGATCGCCCAACTGCACGACTCCTACGGCCACATGGGGCGCACCAACTACCACCTCGCGATGCGCGCCGTCATCGACCACCATGCCGCCTCCGGCGGCGCTGATCCGGCGTTCGTCATCTTCCAGACGGACGGCGGCCCGAGCTCGCGCCGCGCCGCCGAGCAGCTGCTGTGCGAGGCGGCGCGGCTGCCGATCTTCTGGCAGTTCGTGGGCTTCGGCGATCCGGACGACCAACAGTTCGCGTTTCTGCGGAAGTTGGACGAGCTGCCGGTGCCCGCCAGGCGTGCCGTGGACAACGCGGGATTCTTCCCCGCCGGCACCGACCCCCGGGCGTTCTCCGACCGGGAGCTCTACGACCGGCTGATGGCGGAGTTCCCCGACTGGCTCACGGCGAGCCGCGCGGCGGGCATCCTCCGCTGACCCACGGATGCCCACGTGCTTCTGACGACGTGCGGCGAGCCGGTCAGTCGGGGCGAAGCAGGCCCAGATCGCGGAACATCTCCTGGCACCAGGCCAGCGCCGAGTCCAACGTCTCCCACTGCTCCTCGGTCTTGTCGAGATACGGCAGCACATAGGCGTTGGCGACGCCGTCCGGCAGGTCCTCCTGGTAGCAGGTGAACGGCAGTTGGCCGTAGTTGGTGTCGGCCATCCGCCGGGCGACCGGCTCGGGTTGGGTGTCCCAGACGGCGAACCAGAGGCGGCGCAGCATCGCCGGATGCGCCATGGCGAAGATCAGCCGGCCCAGGTCCAGCGGCTCCGACGGCGAGATCACCCGGGCGACCGCCGCATACCGTTCGCCGTCCGGGTTGCTGGCCCACCCCGACCAGACCTCGACGCTGTGCCCGGCGCCGACGATCGCGGAGCAGAGCGCGGCCAGCGCCAACCCCCGGTGCTGGATGAAGGCGTTGGGCGTGCCTGCGGTGCAGACCGCCGGCACCAGCAGCGTGACCACCCGGCCCACGGTGGTCGTCAGCTGCGGCACCGCGTCGATCATGCACTCGGGTTCGCCGGCCAGATAGGCCGCGATGTCCACCTCGCTGCCGGTCACGTCCCAGCGCGGTTCGAGCACGGTGGTCCGCACCCGCTGGCCGGTGCGTTCCCGCAGCGTCGCGATGCTGACATCGGTCTCCGGAAGCGCCCTGGCCCAGCCGTCGGTGGCCAGCCGCAGCGCCCCGGCGAAGTCGGCGCCGGCCCATGCGTCGTCCCTCTTGCGGGAGTGTCCTTCGGCATGCGCCATCCGGCCGGCGACCAGCTCCAGGAACTCCCCCCAGGACCAGATCGGCGGCAGCAGCAGCGAGGTGGCCGGCCTCATGCGCCGCCCTCGGGGGAGTCGTTCCCATCCGTCTCGTCTGCTTCGAGGGCGGCGCGGTGCGCCGCCGACAGGCCCCGCAACACCCGCCATTCCAGGACCTGTTCGAGGGTGGCGCCGGCTTCCAGCAGCTTCGCCGAGTCGATGCTGGCGCGGGGCGAGAACATCACCGGCAGCCGCTTCCGTTCGGCCGTGGACCGCAGCGAACGGACCTTCGCCAGCACGGCGCGGGCCGCCAGCGGCTGGGACGGGGCGTTGGCGAGCGTCAGGCGCTCCTCCAGCCGTTCGTCCACCGGCACCTCGACCAGGGTGAACCGGTCCAGGGTGGCCGCATCCAGCGCCTGTCGGCCGGTGTACTGCCGGTCGGGGCCCGTGCCATAGGTGTTCGCCGTCGCAACGACCCGGAAGTCGGGGTGGGCGCTGACCATATCGTCGGCGAAGGCGCAGACGCCGAGCGAGAGCGCCTGGTTCAGCTCGGAGAGCAGCCCCGGATGCCCGGCGTCCAACTCGTCGAGCAGCATCACCCCGCCGTGTTCGAAGGCCCGCCGGAACGGGGTCGGATGGTAGGTGCCATGCGCGTCGTAGTAGCCGAAGATCTTGCTCATCGGGGTGGTCGGCCCCAGCGAGAGCGCGTGGAAGTCCAGGCCGAGCGCGGTGGCGATCTGTTGGGCCAGCATGGACTTGCCGGTGCCGGCCGGGCCGACCAGCAGCGCGTGGCAGCGGGCCTTCAGCACCAGCAGCACCTCGGGCAGCACCCGGTGGTGCGCCTCGGGGAGCCGGACGGCGGGGCCACGGCCGGTGTTGATCTCGATCACCGGGGGCACCGCGTCGTCGAGCATCCGCTCGGCGCGGGCGCGGGCGAAGGCCAGGAAGTCGAGTTTGGTCTCCTCCAGGGCGCGCTGCGCGTTCCGCTCCGCGATCCCGGCGGCCTCGGCGAGCAGCCGCGTCCTGAACTCGCCGTCGTCCGCGAGCCGTTCGTCGAACCGCCGGGCCACCAGCTCCTCGGCGCTCTCCGCCACCGCGGTCTCGACGGCCGCCTTCACGGCGTCCTCGACTTCCAGCCGCAACGGCCCGGCGCCGCCGCCGATGGGGTTCTTCCAGGCATCCCTGACGGCGTCCCAGGCCAGGCTCCGTATCTTTGCTTCCGTTTTCTGGCGCATCGCTCCCTCTCATCGCCCGATCACCGCACGCAGCCATTTTCAGCCACCCGGAATCGGCCCCGGGGAGCACCCCCGGCGGGGCCGGTCAGAGCGCGATGACGACGACGCGCGGATCGCACAACGCGGTGATGTCCTCCGGATCCGAGGTCAGGACGGTGACGGGCCCGGGGGCGGCCAGTGCGGTGGCGCTGAGCATGGCGTCGATGGCGTGCAGGTGGGCTCACTCATGCCTCTTATCCTGCCCGCTGTCCCCCCGTGGGGTCTCCGGTCGGGCCGCCGCCGGATCGGATCGGCCGGCCGTTCGGCGTGGTCGCGCAGCGGACCAGGAGCAGGGCCACGTCGTCGGGGCCGACACGGGTACGCGGTGCCTCGTCGAGCAGCGCGTCGGCGATGGCGCCCGGGGATTCGTGGGCCACCGCCCGCAGGCGGTCGGCCAGTTCGGCGAGGGAGTCGCCGATGTCGACCCCGGGCCGCTCGACCAGCCCGTCGGTGTAGAGGAGAAGGGCGCTGCCCGGCGGCAGGGGGATCTCCGTCGAGGTGTAGCGCGCGGTGGGGTCGATGCCGAGGAGGGGCCCCGGGGTCACGTCCAGGATGGTGACCTCTCCCTCGGGGTCCACCATGAGGGGAGGGAGGTGGCCGGCGGTGGCCAGCCGCGCGCGGTGGCTGGTGAAGTCGACGTAGACATAGAGGCAGCTGGTGAAGAGCTCGACGCCGAGGTCGGTGAGCAGTCGGTTGCTGCGCATCAGCACATCGCCGGGGTCGGTGCCCGCGGTGGCGTGGACGGCGGCGCGGACCTCGCCCATCAGGGCGGCGGCCGTCATGTTGTGTCCCTGGACGTCGCCGACCGCCGCCGCGCAGTGCCCGTCGAGCGGGATGAGGTCGTAGAAGTCGCCCCCGACATCCAGGCCCCGGGTCGCGGCCCGGTAGCGGGCGGCGACCTCGACCCCCGGGATCTCGGGCAACTCGCGCGGCAGCAACAACTCCTGGAGCCGGTGGGCCAGTTGATGTTGGGTGTCATAGAGCAGGGCCCGGTCCAGGGACTGCGCGAGGAGCCCGGACAGGGAGGTGAACAGGGTGCGGTGGCCGGAGCCGAACGGATAGGGCTCGCGGTAGCCGACGCCGACGCAGCCGACCGGCCGCCCGGAGGCGGAGAGCGGCAGCAGGGCGCAGGCGGCGAGCCCGCTCGTCGCCGACCAGCCGGGACGGTCGCGGTCCAACTCCTCCGGGGTGCTGAAGAACAACGCCTGTTGGTCGCGTACGCAGCGGGCGGCGGCGCTCCCCCCGTCCAGCGGATGGTGGTCGAGCTCCTCGGCGAACTCGTCTGTGAGCCCGCGATGGCCCAGGAGGCGCAGTCTGTCCCCCTCCACGGTGAGGAGCACGATGGCGTCCGCCTCGAAGGCGGACATCACCGGGTTGCGCACGATGGTGACGATGTCCCGCACGCCGATGGCCTCGCCGAGCACCAGGCTCAGGTGCATCAGGTGGTAGACGGAGCCGACCCGGGTGGGCGCCTCGTCGCCGGCCTGGGTGGCCTCGGCGACCCTGGCCTCCGCCTCGGCGGTCCGGCCGGGCGGTCCCGAACGGGGGTTCTCGTCGGGCGGCGCCGTCTCCCAGACGCGCGCGCTGATGCCGGAGATGCCGGGGAAGAGATTGACGGAGAGCCACCGGTCGGGCGGGCGCAGCACGGTGAACGAGGTGGGTTCGCGGGTGAAGAGGGCCCGACGGTATCCGTCCTCGTAGACCGGGTCGCTCAGCCAGGGCAGCACGTCCCAGGGCAGCGCGCCGAGCAGGTCGGTCACCGGGCAGCCGAGCAGTTCGGCGGCGCCGCGGGTGACGAAGGTGACCTCGCCCTCCAGGTTCATCGCCAGGCTGCCGCCGGGCAGCCGCTCGGCGAAGCGGGCCCCGGCGTGCGGATCCTCCTCGGCGTGCCCGCTCGTCTCCTGCCGGGGAACGGCGAGGGGTTCGGGAAGGGGCCGCACGGGGCGCCCCTCCTGGGCGTACCGGTTCAGCAGCTCGCTCAGCCGGAGGGCTCCCGCGTCGACCGCGGCCAGCTCGGCCGGCACCGGCTCGGCGGGGTGCGAGCCCGGCCAGAGGATGTTGAGGACGCCCCAGAGCCGGTCGCCGGTGAAGAGGGGCGTGTCCGCCACGGCATACGGGTAGGGCGCGGCGACGGCCGACTCCGGGTAGTCGGTGGCGCGTTCGTCCGGGCCCATCCAGATCTGTCGGCGCTCCCTGGCCGCCCGGGCGATCGCGAAGTCGGCGTTGAGCCAGATCCGCTTCCAGGGGCCGGTGAACTTGACGGGGAAGCCGCTGACCAGCGCCATGCGGAGCATGGCCTCGTTCGGTGAGAGCAACATCAGCAGCCCGCCGTGGGCGCCGCTCTCCTCGATCACCTGGTTGAAGGCCGGGACCAGGATTTCGGGCCCCCGGGCAGGCGAATCCGACATATGCGCACCTTATGTCCTGCGCGGGCGGGTGCGGCCGGGCGGCGCGGCCGGGCGGACGTCCCCACAACGCCGTGTCCCCGCCGGGGAGGGGCTCCCTGGCGGGGACACGGGCGGAACGGGTGCGGGGGCGGGGTCAGCTCTTGACCGACCCGGACATCAGGCCGCCGATGAAGTACTTGCCGAGGACGATGTACACCAGCAGGGTCGGCAGGGAGGCGAAGAGCGCTCCCGCCATGGAGACCCCGTAGTTCTGGAGCAGCGCGCCGTTGGCTAGGTTGTTCAGGGCGAGTGTCACCGGGCCGTTCTGGCTGGAGGAGAAGAACACCGCGAACAGGAAGTCGTTCCAGGCCGAGGTGAACTGCCAGATCAGCACGACCACAAAGCTGGGCAGCGACAGTGGCAGGATCACTGAGGCGTAGGTGCGCAGCAGCCCGGCGCCGTCGATCCTGGCGGCCTCGATCAGCTCGTGCGGGATCGTCTGGTAGTAGTTCCGGAAGATCAACGTGGTGATGGGGATGCCGAACACCACGTGCAGCAGGATCAGCGTGGGGATGCCGCTGGGCAGCGACAGGTCCAGCACCAGCTCGTTCAGCGGGATGATCACGGCCTGGTAGGGGATGAACATCCCGAACAGGATCAGGGTGAACACCAGGTTGGCGCCCCGGAAGCTCCAGCGCGCCAGCACGAACCCGTTGATCGAGCCCAGCACCGCGGCGATGACCGCCGAGGGCACCACCATCTGGAGGGTGCGCCAGATCGACGGGGCCAGGGCGTCCCACGCGGTGCGCCAGTTGTCGAGCGTCCAGTTGGACGGCAGGTTCCAGGCCCGCTCGGGCGAGGCGTCGCCCGGGCCCTTGAAGCTCGTCACCAGCAGGACGTAGACGGGTATCAGAACGATCAGCAGGAAGAAGAGCAGCGCGGCGTAGCGCAGCGTGCGCGCGAGGCTGAACCCCTTGCCGCGCCGGCCCCCGCCGGTTGCCTGGCCCGGCTGGCCCGCGGTCTCCTTCGGCGGAGCCGCCTGGGCGGAGAGCGTGGCCATCACTTCTCCTTGCGATTCGTGCGGATGAGATAGGGCACGACCACCACGGCCACGATGACCAGCAGGATCGACCCGATGGCGGCCGCGTTGGCGTAGTCGAAGCTCGACTTGTAGATGTACATGTCGATGGCGGGAACCTTGGTCTGGTAGTTCGCCGGCTTCGAGATGGACATGATCAGGTCGAAGGACTTCAACGACATGTGCCCGATGATGATCAGCGCCGAGAGCGCGACCGGCGACAGCTGCGGGAACAGCACGTGCCGGTAGAGCTGCCAGGTGGTGGTGCCGTCCATCTTGGCGGCCTCGCGCAGCTCCTCTGGGATGCCACGGAAGCCCGCCAGGAAGAGCGCCATCACATAGCCGGACAGCTGCCAGATCGCGGGTATCGCGATCGCGGTGATGCCGTAGTCGACGTTGTTCCACCAGTTGTTCTGCAGGAAGTCGAGGCCGACCATCTGGAACAACCGGTTGAGCCCGGTGGCGCTCTGGTCCTGCCCCGAGTTCAGCAGCCACCGCCACACCACACCCGAGGCGATGAACGAGACCGCCATCGGGAAGAGGTAGATCGAGCGGAAGATGCTCTCGCCCCTGATCGGCCGCTCCAGCAACCACGCCCACAGAAAGCCGATGAGCAGGGTGCCGCCGAGGAAGAGCAGGGTGTAGAGCGCCAGGTTCTTCAAGGAGTGCTGGAACGCCTCGTTGCCGAGGAGGTCGAAGTAGTTCTTGAACCACACGTTGCTCGACGGCTCCTGGCCGGTCGTCTGGGCGGCGGTGTGGATGTCGGTCGTCGACGTCCCGAAGTTCACGGCGATGAGGCCGTAGACGAAGATGCCCACCAGGATCAGCGAAGGAGCCAGCAGCAGCAGCGGCGGCCCGACTCGTTTGAGGGTTCTGTTCATCGATGTCTCCCTGGAGCGCCGTGGCGCGTCGACACGGGGGGCGACGACGCGCCACGGCGCGGTCCGGATCCGGCCCGGGGCGATGCGCGCATCGCCCCGGGCGGAGCCCCGACTCAGCCGGCGGCGGCCGCTGAGGCGAGTTCCGACTGGAACGTCGAGAGGTCGGAGGCCCCGGACGTGAACTTGCTGGTGGCGTCCGTGACGGCGTTCAGCGTGGACACCGGGGTCGCGGCGCCGTGGGCCAGCGAGGAGACGATGGTGTCCTGGCCGAACGACTCGATGGCCGTCTGCTGGTACTCGGAGAAGTCCGCCGGGTCGGCGTCGGTGCGCGCCGGGATGGAACCCTTCGCGGCGTTGAACGCGGTCTGGCCCTCGAGCGAGGCGACCGTCTCCAACCAGGCGTGCGCGCCACCGCCGTTGGGGGCACCGACCGGCAGGGTGAACGAGTCGGCGAGGAAGTCGAAGACGCCGTCCGTGCCGGGGACCGGGGCGGCGTTGAAGTCCGTGCCGAACTCCTTGCCCTGCTCCTCGAACGCGGCGACCGCCCAGTCGCCCATCACGTTGAACGCGGCGTTGCCGTCGATCACCAGCTGGGTGGCCTCCGGCCAGTCCAGGCCGTCCCGGTCCCCGTTGGTGTAGCTCATGGCCGTCTCGAAGTCCTCAAGGGCGGCCGTGACCTCGGCGCCCTCCCAGTCCGTGGTGCCGTCCCACAGCCCGTTGTAGGCGTCGGGGCCCAGGTCGGCGAGGAGGATCGTCTCCAGCAGGTGGACCTGGGTCCACGCGGTGGCGACGGAGAGCGGGGTGACGCCCGCCTCCTGCAGCGTCTCCAGGTCGGCGAACCAGTCGTCGAGCGACGCGTATTCGGCGTTCGGGTCGACCCCGTTCTCCTCCAGCACGCTCGGGTTGCTCCACAGCACGTTGGCCCGGTGGATGTTGGAGGGGATGGAGTAGATGTTCCCCTCGTGGGTGAGCCGCTCCACCAGGTCGGACGGGAACGCCTCGCGGAGGTCGAACTCGTCGTAGAGGTCGGAGACGTCCTCCAGCTGGCCCGCGTTGATGTAGTCCAGCAGCTCCATGCCGGCGTGCGCCTGGAAGGTGTCCGGCGGGTCGTTGGCCTGGAGCCGGGACTGCAGGAGGTCCTTGGCCGCCGAGCCGGCGCCACCGGCCACGGCCCCGTTCACGAACTCGGTGTCGGGGTGCTGCTCGTCGAAGACGGCCACCAGCGCGTCCAGGCCGGCCTTCTCCGAACCGGCCGCCCACCAGGTGAAGACCTCGACCTCGGAGGCGGAGTCGCCGCCACCGGAGGAGCCGGAGCCCCCGCCGTCGCCGCCTGAGCCGCCGCTGCACGCCGAGAGTGTCAGGGCGCCGATGGCGGCACCCGCCACCAGCACGCTGGTTCTGCGATTGACCCGCATGAGATTTCCTTACGCCTTCGTTGCCGTATCGGGGGATCGGCGCGCATGGGGATGAGCATCGCCGAACCGAAGCGTCGTGGGGCGCCCTTGTGTTCCGACGCCCGCGTCGTCCGGAGGCTCATCAAAGGACCCCGCGAGCTTGAAGTCAAGAAGTAAATCCAAAGAGACGCTAAACGGCAGGTTGCAGTCGGATCACATACACAAGACGGTCCGGTCTCGTCGTCTCCCAGGCACTCCTCACGAAGGGATCCCCAAGTGGCACGTCAGGCGCTATCCTTCTCGCTGTGCGCGCTGACCGGGTGACACCTGGCTCGCAGACTTCACTACGTGAGGCCAACCGAGCCCGGATCGTGAGTGCTGTCCAACGCCGGGGATCGCTCACGCAGATCGAGCTGGCCGGCGTCACAGGGCTGTCCCCGGCGACCGTCTCCAATATCGTCAAGGAGCTGACGGCCGGCGGCGTTCTGCACACCTCCCCCTCCACCCGCAGCGGCCGACGGGCCCTGCAGGTCACCCTCGCCCGCAACCTGGGCCTGGTCGCCGGAGTCCACTTCGGCACCCGGTCCCTGCGGGTCGCCCTCGCCGACGCCTCCATGCAGGTCCTCGGCGACCAGTCGATGCCGCTCGCCCCCGACCACCGGGCCGACGCCGGACTGCGCCGCGCCGCGCTGCTGGTCATGGAGATGATCGAGTCGCTGGACGCCAGCCCCGACGAACTGCTCGCCGTCGGCATCTGCCTCCCCGCCCCCGTCGACCGGCGCACCGGCCGGATCACCGCGCTCGGCATGCTGCGCGGCTGGGACGGAGCCTCGGTGCCCGAGATCATCGCCGAGGAGCTGGACGTCCCCGTCGGCATCGACAACGACGCCAACCTCGGCGCCCTCGCCGAGACCCGCTTCGGCGCCGCCGTCGGACGCGACTCCGTCGCCTACCTCCGGGTCTCCCACCGGGTCGGCGGCGGCCTCATCCTCGGCGGACAGCTCGTCCACGGCCGCGCGGGCGGCGCCGGCGAGATAGGGCATGTGACGATCGACGAGAGCGGCCCCATCTGCCGCTGCGGCAACCGCGGTTGCCTGGAGACCTATGTCGGCGCGCCCGCCCTTCTGGAGATGCTGACCGCCAGCCACGGTCATCTCACCCTGCGCGATGTCATCGTCCGCGCCAAGGACGGCGACCCCGGCTGCCGCCGGGTGCTCTCCGACACCGGGCAACACCTCGGCGTCGCCGCCGCCAACCTCTGCAACCTCGTCGATCCGGAGATCGTCGTCGTGGGCGGCCAACTCTCCGGCGCCGGCGAGATCCTGCTCGGCCCGATGCGGACCGTCGTCGAACAACGCACCATGGCCAGCACCGCCGGACGCGTCGAGGTCGTCGCCGCCGAGCTCGGCGCGGCCGCCGAGGTGCGCGGCGCCCTCGCCATCGCCCTCGACACGGCCGGCGTCGGCAGCGCGCCGCTGGTGGGCGGATGAGCCGGCGCCCCGCCGATCCCCGCTCACGCCCCATCGCGCTGGTCGCCGCCGTCCTGGCCGTGGTGTTGACACTGACCGGGGCCGTGCTGGTCTCCGCCGCCTCCCGTGACGAGCCGCCCGAGGGCGCCATCGCGCTGCTGCTGCCCGAGGTGAAGACGGCCCGCTACGAGACCACCGACCGGCCCGCGTTCCTCGGCGTCGTCGAACAGCGCTGCCCCGGCTGCGCCGTCTACTACGCCAACGCCGACCAGGACGCCGCCACCCAGCAGCAGCAGGCCGAGTCGATGCTCGCGCGCGGCGCCGACGTCCTGGTGCTCGACGCCGTGGACACGGTCGCCGCCGTCAGCATCGTCCAGGAGGCGAAGCGCCACGGGGTGCCGGTGATCGCCTACGATCGCTTCATCGCGGACGCCGATGTGGACTACTACGTCTCCTTCGACAGCGAGCTGATCGGCTATCTCCAGGGCACCGCCCTGGTCAGCGCGGTCAGGGAGCGCGGCCCACGGGCGGACGGGCGCCCGCCCGGCGTCCTGCTGGTCCACGGCTCGCCGACCGACCCCAACGCGGCGCGGCTCGCCGCCGGAGTCCACCGGGCGCTCGACGGAGAGGACATCGAGGTGCTCGCCGAGTACGACACCCCCGACTGGAGCCCCGACATGGCCACCGACTGGGTCGAGAGCCGGCTGACCGAGTTCACCGGCCGGGTCGACGGCGTCTACGCCGCCAACGACGGCACCGCCGGGGGCGCCATCGCCGCGATGAAGGCCGCCGGAATAGACCCCGTGCCGCCCGTCACCGGGCAGGACGGCGAGCTGGCCGCGACCCAACGCATCATCGCCGGCGACCAGCACATGACCGTCTACAAGGCCACCACCGAACAGGCCCGCACCGCCGCCGAACTGGCCGTCCGCGTCCTGCGGGGCGAGACCCCCCGCACCACGGCGGTGATCGACGGCGTCCCCAGCCTGCTGCTCGCCCCCCGCGCGGTCGGCGCCGAGGACGTGGAACGCGTCCTGGTCGTCGGCGGCGTGCACACCGTGGAGGAGATCTGCACCCGCCACTACGCGGCGGACTGCGCCAGGATCGGCCTCGGCACGGACCGGGACGACGACGAGGAGACGGCATGAACGCGTCCTCCCGTTCCGCGCCGGTGCTCTCCCTGCGCGGCGTCTCCAAGAACTTCGGCGGCGTCCGCGCCCTGGTCAACATCGACCTCGACGTCCACCCGCGCGAGGTGCTGGGCGTCGTCGGCGACAACGCCGCCGGCAAGTCGACGCTCGCCGGGGTGATCGCCGGCGTCTACCGGCCCGACGCCGGACGGATGCTGCTCGACGGCGAGGAGGTGGTGCTCAACTCCCCGGCCGCCGCCAGGGATCACGGCATCGCCGCCGTCTTCCAGAACCTCGCCCTCTGCGACAACCTCGATGTCGTCGAGAACCTTTTCCTCGGCCACGAGCCGACCCGAGGCGGGTTCCTGGACGAGGTCGCCATGGAACGCGAGGCATGGGAACTGCTCGGCCAGCTGGCCACCAGCGTGCCATCGGTGCGGGTCCCGGTCCGCACGTTGTCCGGCGGGCAGCGGCAGGTCGTCGCCGTCGCCCGCGCCCTGCTCGGCTCGCCCCGGGTGGTCGTCCTCGACGAGCCGACCGCCGCGCTCGGCATCCGCCAGACCGCCGAGGTCCTCAACCTGGTGGAGCGGCTGCGCGAACGCGGCCTCGCCGTCGTCCTCATCAGCCACCAGGCCGTCGACCTGCAGGCCGTCGCCGACCGCTTCGTGGTGCTGCGCCTCGGCAAGGTCGGCGGCGAACTCGACGCGGCGAGCGCCGGATACGAGGACCTGCTCGCCGCCATGACCGGGGTCAGCAGGCCCAGCGGCAGGAGACCGGGATGACCCGCGGCCCCGCGTCCCCGGTGCGGGACCGTGCCACCGAGGGCGGCGAGGCCCTGCCGGGACTGCTGCGGATCCTCCCCGACCGGGAGCTGGGCGTGGTCCCGGCGCTGGTGGTCCTCTTCCTGATCTGGATCGTCTTCGGCATCGTCAACCCGGCGTTTCTCTCCGCCGAGAACCTGGTCAACCTGACGCTGCAGAGCGCCCCGACCGGCATGATCGCCCTTGGCGTGGTCATCGTCCTGCTGGTCGGGCAGATCGACCTCTCCGTCGGTTCGGTCAGCGGCCTCGCCGCCGCCGTCATCGGCGTCACCACCGGGCTGCACGACTGGCCGGTCGGCGTCGCGGTGCTGCTCGCCCTCTCGGTTGGCGTCCTGGTCGGCCTCGGCTACGGCTTCTGCGCCACCCGACTCGGACTGCCCAGCCTGGTGCTCACCCTCGCCGGGCTGCTCGTCCTCGCCGGACTGCAGCTGCGGGTGCTCGGCCCCCAGGGATCGATCAACCTGCCCTTCGAGTCCCGCCTGGTCTGGTTCGCCCAACAGGGCTTTCTGCCACCGCTGATCGCGTGGGCGCTGGTCGTCGGCACGGTCGCCGTCGTCGCCGCCAGCCAGTGGGTGCGGCGCTCCCGGCGGGTGCGCGCCGGACTGCCGAGCATCAGCCTGGCCCAGTTCCTCGGGCGGACGGCCGCGCTCGCCGCGCTCCTCGCCGCCACCGTCGGCTATCTGGGCACGGCGCGCGGTATCGGCTATCCGGTGGTGCTGTTCGTCTCGCTTGTCGCCCTGGTCGATGTGGCGCTGCGCCGCACCCGTTGGGGACGCTCGGTGCGCGCGGTGGGCGGCGACCGCCGCTCCGCGCTGCTCGCCGGCGTCGCGGTGCGCCGGACCACGGTGTCCTGCTTTGTCGCCTGCTCGACGCTGGCCGCGCTCGGCGGCGTCCTCGCCGCCGGGCGGCTCGCCGCCGCCAACCAGGGCACCGGCGGCGCCGAGACCTATCTCACCGCCATCGCCGCCGCCGTCATCGGCGGCACCAGCCTCTTCGGCGGCCGGGGCAGTGCCTGGTCGGCGCTGGTCGGCGTGCTCGTCATCACCTCGATCTCCAGCGGCCTCACACTGCTCGACCTGGACACCGCCTCCCGCTATATCGTCACCGGCGTCGTCCTCGCCCTGGCCCTCGCCGCCGACACCCACCTCCGCGCCGTCCCCACCCACCCCGACCTCGCCTCCGGCATCCGCGGCCGCGGCCGGCCGTGGTGGTGAGGCGGGCGCGATGATGATCACCGCACGGCTGGTCGGAGCCGACGACGACGAGTACGACGACGTTCTGGAGGCGGGCTTCGCCGAGGGAACGGACTCCGGCCTGGCCGTCTCCTTCCAACGGATGAGGTCGGCGCCCGACCCCTGGCAGGGCGTCGTGCGCGACCGGGACGACCTCTTCGACAACAGCTACTGCGTTGTCGTCGGCGGCGCGACCGTGTACGGCGGGCTGCTCTCCGTCGACCTCACGGCGCCCACCGCACGTTTCCGCTTCGCCCCGTATGACGCCGCCGTCCTCCGTCTCGCGGACCCCACCCTCGATGTCACCTTCGACGTGCCTCCGGACGAGCTCGCCGCGTTCACCGGCATGCTCCGCCGCGTTGTCACCTGGGGCACCCCCACCCAGATACCCCGGCTCACGGGCCTCTGAGCCGCCACTCACCGGTCCCCGTCGCCCCGCTGCCGCTCGAACCGTTCCAGCACGGCGAGTTGACGCCGATGCGCGGCGAGAGTCCAGCGGGCCATGGCGGGCATGAGGGCGACAAGTGCCCCGGCGAGCGTGAGCAGCGCCAGCGCCAACGGCGGGGTGTCGTGTGCGTAGCCGGCCCCCAGCAGGGCCGCGACCGCGCCGATCAGCAGGAAGGCACGGACGGCCGAGGTGCCGTTCCGGTCGAAACGGTGGACCGCGATCCTGGCCGCCCCCGCCTGCGCGGGCGTGACCGCGTCCGGCAGTTGCCGCAGCCGCGGCGGCAAACAGCTCTCCCACCAGGCCCCGTTGGCGCGGTGGAGGGATGTGGTCAGGGCCGCGCGACGCCGGGCGTCCGGGGCGTCGTCCCGCACAAGGATCAGTGTGAGGAGCGCACCGCCACCCCGTATCTCGTCCAGCCGGTAGCCGAACTCATGGGCGATGGCGACCTGTAGCCGGCCGTCGTTGGCGACCTGCACGGAGACCCGCTCCGAGCCGTCGAGTCGTCCGATGAACTCATGCTCGTTCAACGGGCCCTCCCTCGCGCCGAGGAGGCCGGAGCTGTCGGGCCCTGCCCGTCCGTTGTCGCGCCGGTAAAATCTTTCCCAAGCATCTTCGCTGGAATTCGGCTATCCATCCCTTTTGGTCAAAATATCGGTGGTCCGGGGGATATCGGGTGACCCCGGGGATTGTCGTGTCGACAAGTCTGAATCCTCCAGGGGTAATAAGGAAGACCTGGGCGTGTTTGCTCGACGCAATAGCGGCTGCTCGTCGGCTCAGTCGGCGTCGTTCGGCGTTTGTGCGCTGTCGCGCACCCCGCGCAGCAAACGCGGCACCAGGAGTCGGTGTGCGCCGGAGCGAAATACCAGCATGCGGTAGACACTTCCGTGCGGCCCGGGGAACGCCGCGTAGGAACGGGCGCTGAGCAGCGTCCCGTTCTCCTCCGGGGTCAGCCCGAACACCAGCTCGTAGCGGGAGAACCGATGCCGTCCGGTCAGTCGCAACCGCCGGTCCGGTGTGGCCTCCGCCACCCGGAAGCCCGGCAGTGTCGCCCCCCGGCTCAGCGAGTCCCCCGATGACACCCGGGGGTCGGCGCCGACCAGCCGCGCATAGGCCGGCGCGTTGACGATCCGACGCCCCGACAGGCGTACGCCGAGCGCCCGCCAGACGGCGGCGGGACCGGCCGCCACCCACAGTCGATGCTCATCGAGGAACGGCAGGCCATCGCCTTCACCACCGGAGTCATAAGCCATGAGGACACCTTCGCATCCGCTGTCGACCCCAACTCCCAAGCCAGGAGCGGGTGTCACTCGCTCGGCAGCTTGCCCGCCACCGAACCGGCCCACCGGCGGTAGCCGGAGCCCGACGGATGGAAGCCGTCCCGGGAGAAGAAGTCCGCACCGACCGGCAGCAGTTCGGCCGAATCCACCCACAGGGCCCCCGGCCGCTCACCACAGACCCGCCGGGACACCTCGTCCAGGGCCTGCGCCCGCTCGTCCAGAAAGCGCGCCAACGTTCGCGGTAGCGACGGAAACGCCCGAAAGGCGGGGATCCCGGGAACGACCACCCGCCCGGCGCGCGTCGTCAACTCGTCGATGACGGCGGCCAGATCATCGCCCCAGTCCCTGGGCGAGCGGCGGGAGAGCACATCGTTCACCCCGGCCAGCAGCACCGCCGTGTCGAACTTCCCGTCGAACTCGGGAAGCAGCCGATACCTGATGCGCCGCGCGGTCGCGCCGTGCTGGCCGACGACCTCCCAGGTCACGGGCCGCCCGGTGCGCGCCGCCAACTCCCCGGCCAGACAGCCGGTGAAGCCCTCGGCATGCGAATCCACCCCGCAGCCGGCGGCCGTCGACTCGCCCAGCACCCCGAGCCGCAGCGCGTCGTCCGAGGTATCGTCCGGCGCACCGTCATCGCCCGCCGGCACCCGGCCCGTGAGCGGCCCGGACGCCGGAGGCAGGACCTCCGTCGAGGACCGCACCCGCATACCCTGCACGGCGACGACCGGCAACAACAGCGGATTCATGCGACACCCCGCGCCACGACCACGACCACACCATCTCCTCGGGCGTCGACCCGGGCGCAACACTGGTCGACGGAGCGCCCGGCACCTCGCGAGGATGACATGACGGCTGATGTTTCCTCAAGTCGCCGATGATTTTACAGAATTTCAACAAACACGCCGTCATATTCCGTGCTGGTTCTCCTCGTTAATAGTCATCTGTCTCATAAGTCCCGATGGTAGGGTGCCGACGGCCGGCCGGCGCCAATGGGGCGACAGCATGCTCTTTCGGGTACTCACCTGCGCAGCTTTCGGCCATGACCTGTTGCTCCCCGTGCCTACGCAACCGGGGAACGCGACCCATCCATTCATGACGGGGGAATGCAATGCCAGGTGACGCTCGTCAGCAGGTCGCCATCGTGGGAATCGCCTGCCGGATGCCGGGCGCCCCCGTGCCCCAGGAGCTGTGGCAGCTGCTGCACAGCGGCACAAGCGCCATCCGTGAACGTCACCCCGACCGGCCCGTCGGCCCCGACCGCGGCGGATTCGTCGACGGCATCGACGAGTTCGACGCCGACCTCTTCGGCATGTCCCCGCGCGAGGTGGCCGAAACCGATCCCCAGCAGCGGCTCGCCCTCGAACTCGCCTGGCAGGGCCTCGAAGACGCCGGCGCCGCCAACCCCGACAGCTGGCCCGACCGCATCGGCGTCTTCCTCGGCGTGATGGCGGCCGACTACGCCGACCTGGTCGCCATGGCCGGCGCCGAGAACGTCAGCCGCCACACCCTCACCGGCGTCGGCCGCGCCATGATCGCCAACCGGGTCTCCCACACCCTGAGGCTCACCGGGCCCAGCATGACCGTGGACACCGGCCAGTCGTCCTCCCTCGTCGCGGTCCACCTCGCCTGCGAAAGCCTCCGCAAGGCCGAGACCGACATCGCCATCGCCGGCGGCGTCCACCTCAACGTCTCCCCGCTCAGCAGCGCCGTCGTCGACGCCTCCGGCACCCTCTCGCCCGACGGCACCTGCTACGTCTTCGACGAACGAGCCAACGGCTATGTCCGTGGCGAAGGCGGCGGCATCGTCGTCCTGAAGCCCCTCGAACGGGCCGTCGCCGACGGCGACCACATCTACGCCGTCATCGAGGGCAGCGCCCTCGGCACCGGCACCGGCGAAGCCGGCCTCACCGCGCCCAGCGCCACCGCACAGGCCCGAACCATCACCGACGCCCTCGCCCAGGCGCGGATCGAGCCGACCCGGGTGGGCTATGTCGAACTGCACGGCACCGGCACCCGCGCCGGTGACCCCGTCGAGGCCGCCGCCCTCGGCACCGCCTACGGAAGCCGACGCCCCGACGCCCCGCCGCTGGCCGTCGGCTCCATCAAGACCAACATCGGCCACCTGGAAGGCGCCGCCGGAATCGCCGGCCTCGTCAAGACGGCCCTCTGCCTCGACCGGCGCGAACTCGTGCCCAGCCTCAACTTCAACAGCCCCAACCCCGCCATCGACCTGGGCGAGTTGGGCCTCCGCGTCGCCACCGCCAACGAGCCCTGGCCCACCGGCGACGGCCAGCCGCCCGTCGCCGGCGTCACGTCCATCGGCATCGGCGGCACCTGCTGCCACATGCTGCTCAGCGCGGCCCCCACCGTCGAGCGGTCCCCCGCGGCTCCGGTGCGTGGTGTGGGGGTGGTGCCGGTGGTGGTGTCGGGTCGTGGGGTTGCTGGTTTGCGGGGTCAGGCGGGGCGGTTGGGGTCGTATCTGTTGGCGGATGGGGGTGCGGGGTTGGTGGATGTGGGTTGGTCGTTGGTGTCGTCGCGGGCGGGGTTGGAGCGGCGGGCGGTGGTGGTGGCTGCTGATCGTGGTGGGTTGTTGAGTGGGTTGGGGGCGTTGGCGGAGGGGCGTCCGGTGGCGGGTGTGTTCGAGGGTGCGGTGGTTGCGGGTAGGACGGGATTCCTGTTTACGGGGCAGGGTGCTCAACGTCCGGGGATGGGTGTGGAGTTGGCGGGTGAGTATCCGGTGTTCGCCGAGGCGTTGGGGGAGGTGTGTGCGGAGCTTGATCCGTTGTTGGGGCGTTCGCTGCGGGAGCTGTTGGGCGAGGAGAGTGGGGTGTTGGACGGGACGGAGTTCACTCAGGCGGCGTTGTTTGCGGTTGAGGTGGCGTTGTTCCGTCTGGTGGAGTCGTTGGGGTTGCGGGCTGATGTGGTGATGGGGCATTCGGTGGGTGAGATCGTTTCCGCTCATGTGGCGGGGGTGTTGTCGCTTGCTGATGCGTGTCGGTTGGTGGCGGCTCGTGGTCGGTTGATGGGTGGGTTGCCTGCTGGTGGTGGGATGGTTTCGGTTCGGGCGACGGAGGCGGATGTTGTTGCGGGGATTGGTGACCGGTCGGGGGTGTCGATCGCTGCGGTGAACGGGCCGACGTCGGTGGTGGTGTCGGGTGAGTTGTCGGTGCTGGATGAGCTGGTGGGGGAGTGGGAGGGGCGGGGTTGGAAGGTGACGCGGCTGCGGGTCAGCCATGCGTTCCACTCGCCGTTGATGGAGCCGATGCTGGAGGACTTCCGGGCGGTTGTCTCCGGTCTGACGTTCACGGCTCCTCGGATTCCGGTGGTCTCCAATGTGACCGGTCGAATAGCCACCGACGAGTTGACTGATCCCGAGTACTGGGTGCGGCATGTTCGGGAGGCGGTGCGGTTCGCCGATGGTGTGCGGGCGTTGCACGAGTACGGCGTTACGCGTTTTCTGGAGTTGGGCCCGGACAGCGTGTTGTCGACCATGGCTCGCCACTGTCTGGAGGAGCAGGCCGAGGACGGAAGCGTGGCGTTCGCTTCCACGTTGCGCGCCAAGCACCCCGAGGTGGAGACGTTCGCCGGGTTCCTGGGCCAGGCGCATATCGCCGGCGCGAGCGTCGACTGGAACGCGTTCTATGCCGGGACCGGCGCCCAGCGCGTCGACCTGCCGACCTACGCCTTTCAACGCCAGCGCTACCCGCTGCCCGATCTCTCCGGAGTCGCAACGCCGCGTCAGCCGAGCCGGACGTTGCCGGCCGAGGAGCCCCTGGACGAGGACGAGAAGAACTGGCTCTCGGAACGGCTCGCCGAGGTCCCATCACACGACCAACAGACGGTTGTGCTGGACGAGTTGGTGCTGCCCCAGGTTGCCGCGATCCTTGGCCACGCGTCGCCGAAGACCATTGACCCACTGCGGGCGTTCAAGCAGCTCGGCTTTGACTCCTACGCCGCCGTCGAGTTGCGGGACCAGCTGATCCAGGCGACCGGCGTGCGACTGCCCACGACCCTGCTCTTCGACCACCCCTCCCCGGCGGCGGTGGCGCGGCTGTTGGTTTCCGAGGTGGCGGGCGCCGTGGAGAGCACCCCGTCGGGGGCTCGGAAGCGGCGGGCGGACACGGACACGGATGAGCCGTTGGCCATCGTCGGCATGAGCTGCCGCTACCCGGGCGGGGTGGGCTCCCCCGAGGAGCTGTGGGAGCTGGTCTCCTCGGGCCGGGACGTCATCTCCGCTCTGCCGGAGGATCGCGGCTGGGACCTGGAACGACTCTACGATCCGGATCCGGAACAGGCCGGCACGGTCTATACGCGCGGCGGTGGATTCCTCGAACGCGCCGGGGACTTCGATGCGGAGTTCTTCGGTATCTCGCCGCGTGAGGCGCTGGCGATGGATCCCCAGCAGCGGTTGATGTTGGAGGCGGCCTGGGAGGCGTTCGAGGACGCGGGTCTCGACCCCACCTCCCTGCGCGGCTCCGACACCGGCGTCTTCACCGGCGTCATGTCCATTGACAGCTACGGGAGTTCGGCCCAGCCCGAGTTGGAGGGATTCCGGCTCACCGGCACCACCAGCAGCGTCATATCCGGGCGGATCGCTTATAGCTTTGGGCTTGAGGGTCCGGCGATTTCGGTGGATACGGCGTGTTCGTCGTCTTTGGTGGCGTTGCATATGGCTTCGCAGGCGCTGCGGAACGGCGAGTGTTCGTTGGCGTTGGTGGGTGGGGTGACGGTGATGGCCGGGCCGTTCCTGCTGATGGAGTTCAGTCGGCAGCGTGGGTTGGCGGCGGATGGTCGGTGCAAGTCGTATGCGGCGGGTGCGGATGGGACGGGGTTCTCGGATGGTCTTGGGTTGGTGGTGTTGGAGCGGTTGTCGGATGCGCGGCGTAAGGGTCACCGGGTGTTGGGTGTGGTCCGGGGTAGTGCGGTCAATCAGGATGGTGCGTCGAATGGGTTGACGGCGCCGAACGGTCCTTCGCAGGAGCGGGTGATTCGTCGGGCGTTGGCGAATGCGGGGTTGAGTCCCGCTGATGTTGATGTGGTTGAGGGGCATGGGACGGGGACTCGGTTGGGTGATCCGATCGAGGCCCAGGCGTTGTTGGCCACCTATGGGCAGGGGCGGTCGGAGTCGGGTCCGTTGCGGTTGGGTTCGATCAAGTCGAATATCGGGCACACGTCTGCGGCGGCGGGTGTGGCTGGCGTCATCAAGATGGTGATGGCGATGCGGCATGGGTTGCTGCCGCGGACGTTGCATGTGGATGAGCCGTCCCCGCATGTGGATTGGGAGGCTGGTCAGATCCAGTTGTTGACCGAGGCCCAGGAGTGGACGGGTGGGGGTCGTCCGCGTCGGGCGGCGGTCTCGTCGTTTGGGGTGAGCGGGACCAATGCGCATCTGATTCTTGAGGAGGCGCCTGAGGTTCGCGAGGCTGCTCCGGTTTCGTCGCGTGATGTTGCGGTGGTGCCGGTGGTGGTGTCGGGTCGTGGGGTTGCCGCGCTTCGGGGTCAGGCGGGGCGGTTGGGGTCGTATCTGTTGGCGGATGAGGGTGCGCGGTTGGTGGATGTGGGCTTGTCGTTGGTGTCGGGGCGGGCCGGGTTGGAGCAGCGGGCGGTGGTTGCTGCCGCTGACCGGGTGGGGTTGCTGGCGGGTTTGGCGGCGTTGGCGGAGGGGCGTCCGGCGGCGGGTGTGTTCGAGGGCGCGGCGGTTGTGGGCAGGACGGCGTTCCTGTTCACGGGGCAGGGTGCTCAACGTCCGGGGATGGGTGTGGGGTTGGCGGCCGAGTATCCGGTGTTTGCCGAGGCGCTGGCCGAGGTGTGTGCCGAGCTTGACCCCATCCTTGGTCGTTCCCTCATGGAGCTGTTGGGCGAGGAGAGTGGGGTGTTGGACGGGACGGAGTTCACTCAGGCGGCGTTGTTCGCGGTTGAGGTGGCGTTGTTCCGTCTTGTCGAGTCGCTTGGGTTGCGGGCCGATGTGGTGATGGGGCATTCGGTCGGTGAGATCGTCTCCGCCCATGTGGCGGGGGTGCTTTCCCTCGGTGATGCCTGTCGGTTGGTGGCCGCTCGTGGTCGGTTGATGGGCGGGTTGCCTGCTGGTGGTGGGATGGTGTCGGTCCGGGCGACCGAGGCTGATGTCAAGGTGGGGATTGCTGACCGTGCCGGGGTGTCGATCGCTGCGGTGAACGGGCCGACGTCGGTGGTCGTCTCGGGTGAACTGCCTGTTCTCGACGGCCTGGTTGAGGAGTGGGAGGGCCGGGGTTGGAAGGTGACGCGGCTGCGGGTCAGCCATGCGTTCCATTCACCCCTGATGGAGCCGATGCTGGAGGACTTCCGGGCGGTTGTCTCCGGTCTGACGTTCATGGCTCCCCGGATCCCCGTGGTCTCCAATGTCACCGGTGAGATTGCCACCGACGAGCTGACTGATCCCGAGTACTGGGTGCGGCATGTTCGGGAGGCGGTGCGGTTCGCCGATGGTGTCAACGCGCTGAACGAGTACGGCGTTACCCGTTTCCTGGAGCTGGGCCCGGACACCGTTCTGGCGACCATGGCTCGCCACTGTCTGGAGGAGCAGGCCGAGGACGGCACCGTGGTCTTCGCTTCCGCCCTCCGTGCCAAGCACGCCGAGACGGAGACCTTTGCCGGGTTCCTGGGCCAGGCCCATATCGCCGGCGCGAGTGTCGACTGGCAGGCGTTCTACGCTGGCACCGGCGCCGAGCGCGTCGATCTGCCGACCTATGCCTTCCAACGCCAGCGCTACTGGCTGCCTTCGGGGGCCGGTGCTCATGACCCGGCCGCCGCCGGCCTGGGCCGGTTGGATCATCCGCTGCTGGCCGCCGCCGTCCAGGTGGGGGAGCGGGACGAGTGGCTGTTCACCGGGCGGCTGTCCCATGAGACGGCGCCCTGGGTGCAGGATCACGCGGTGCTCGGCACGGTGCTGGTCCCGGGGACCGCGCTGGTTGAGTTGGCCATCGCCGCAGGTCAGCACGTGAACAGTCCCGTGTTGGACGAGCTGGTCCTGGAATCCCCGCTCACCGTGCCGGAACGTGCCTCGGTGCAACTGCAGGTCACCGTGGGGGAGTCCGCGGAGGACGGCCGTCGCGCCGTCGCCGTCTACTCGCGCGTGGTACGCACCGTGGGCATCGGGGACGAAGGCCCCCGGGAGGCCAGCTGCCATGCCAGGGGCTGGCTGACGGGCGAGACGGTCGAGCCGACGACCGCGTTCCCGACGCAGTGGCCGCCTCCCGCCGCCCAGGCCGTTCCGCTTGACGCGCTCTATCTGCGTCTGACCAAGGCGGGTTACGACTATGGCCCCGCCTTCCAGGGGGTGAGCGCCGCCTGGCGCGAGGGCGAACAGGTCTATGCCGAGGTGGTGTTGCCGGATGGCGTCGGCATCGAGAGCTTTGGGCTTCACCCGGCGCTGTTCGACGCCGCGCTGCACGGCGGCCTTGAGGATGTCGGCCTGGACGGTGACTCGGGGACCGGCCTGCCGTTCTCCTGGTCGTCGGTCTGGATCGATCCGCGTGGTCTCCGACGCGCCCGGGTGCGAATAACTCCGGCCGGTGCGTCCGCCCTGCGCATCGATATCGCGGACGAGGCGGGCCAGTTGGTCGCCGGAGTACACAACCTCGCCTTCCGGCCGGTGGATTCGGCGCAACTGGTGAGCGGCGCGGCGGATGCCGAGCGGGATTCGTTGTTTGCGGTGGACTGGGTGCCGGTGGCGGTGTTGGAGGGTGCCGGCGCGGGCCGGGTGGCGTTGCTGGGCGAGGTGGCGGGCGCTGCGGGCGGCGCGCGGTTCGCCGATGTGGCGGCGTTGGACGAGGCGTTGGCGGCCGGCGGTGAGGTGCCGGAGGTGGTGGTGGCCGAGGTGAGGTCTCTCGGTGGGGATGATGTGGCGTCGGGTGCGCGGTCGGTGGCCGAGCGGGCGCTGGCACTGGTCCAGTCGTGGCTGGCCAGCGACCGGCTCTCGGGTTCGCGTCTTGTGGTGGTGACGCGGGGTGGGGTCGCGGTCGGCGACGAGTTGGTGGATGTGGCGGTGGCTCCGGTGTGGGGTCTGGTGCGGAGTGTTCAGTCGGAGCATCCGGGGCGGTTCCTGCTGGTGGATGTGGACGGGAACGGGTACGGGGAGGCCGATTGGTCCGCTCTGGCGGCTTCGGATGAGCCGCAGTTGGCCCTTCGCGGCGGTGGGGTGTTGGTGCCTCGACTGGGTCGCGCCGAGGGGTCGGTGGATTCGCTGGACGGAGCGTGGCGGCTTTCCGTGGAACAGCGCGGGTCATTGGACGGCCTGGTGGTCGTCGCTTCGGATGGCGGCCGTGCGTTGGCGGCGAACGAGGTGCGGATTGGGGTGCGTGCGGCGGGGTTGAATTTCCGGGATGTGTTGATTGCTCTGGGCATGTATCCGGGGGAGGCGCCCCTGGGCAGCGAAGCGGCTGGTGTGGTGTTGGAGGTGGGGTCCGGGGTTGCTGACTTGGCGGTCGGCGATCGGGTCTTCGGCCTGATTGTGGATTCGTTTGGTTCGGTTGCGGTGGCGGATCGGCGGATGGTGGTGCGGATGCCGGATGGGTTTTCGTTTGTTGCGGCGGCGGCGATTCCGGTGGTGTATTTGACGGCCTATTACGGGTTGGTTGATCTGGCGGGGTTGCGGCGGGGTGAGCGGTTGTTGGTGCATGCGGCTGCTGGTGGTGTGGGTATGGCGGCGGTGGGGTTGGCGCGGCATTTGGGTGCGGAGGTGTTCGCTACGGCGAGTAGGCCGAAGTGGGATGCGGTGCGGGGGTTGGGTGTTGCGGAGGGGCGGATCGCGTCGTCGCGTGATCTGTCGTTCAAGGAGGCGTTCCTCGGTGTGACGGACGGTGCCGGCGTCGATGTGGTGTTGAACGCGTTGGCGGGTGAGTTTGTGGACGCGTCGTTGGATTTGCTGCCGCGTGGTGGTCGGTTTGTTGAGATGGGCAAGGCGGATGTGCGGGATGCGGATGTGGTGGCGGAGGAACGGTCGGGGGTGGTGTATCGGTCGTTTGATCTGTTTGAGGCGGGTCCTGATCGTATTCAGGAGATGTTGCTGGAGATTGTTTCGTTGTTCGAGTCGGGGGTGTTGGTACATTCCCCGGTTCGGCGGTGGGATGTGCGGCGTGGTCGGGAGGCGTTCCGTTTCCTCCGTGAGGGGCGGAATGTGGGCAAGGTGGTGCTGACCGTTCCCGTCCCGTTGGGGGAGGCCGGGGGAACGGTGTTGGTGACGGGTGGTACGGGTGGGTTGGGTGCGTTGTTCGCTCGTCATCTGGTGGTGGAGCACGGGGTGCGGGATCTGTTGTTGGTGTCGCGTCGTGGTCCGGCGGCTGAGGGCGCCGGGGAGTTGGTGGCGGAGTTGGAGGGGCTGGGCGCCGAGGTGCGGGTAGCGGCCTGCGATGTGTCGGATCGTGAGCAACTGGCCGCGTTGATCGCGCCGTTGGACGGCCGGTTGAGTGGTGTGGTGCATGCGGCGGGTGTGTTGGACGACGGCTTGGTGGAGTCGTTGACGCCGGAGCGGTTGGCGCGGGTGTTGCGGCCCAAGCTGGATGCGGCGCTGCATCTGCATGAACTCACCGCCGGCATGGAGCTGTCGGCGTTTGTGCTGTTCTCCTCCGTCGCCGCGTTGATTGGTAGTCCGGGTCAGGGGAACTATGCGGCGGCCAATGCGTTCCTGGACGCCCTGGCCGCGCGGCGTCGTGCGGAGGGTCTGCCGGCGACCTCGTTGGCCTGGGGGTTGTGGGCGGAAGAGCGGAGCATGGCGGGCAGCCTCGACGAGGGTGCCGTCGCGCGCTGGGCCCGGATGGGCATCAGCCCGCTCTCCAACGAGCTTGGCCTGCGTCTCTTCGACCAGGCATGCCTCACGGACGAGGCGATGGCCGTCCCGGTGCTGCTGGATCACGCCTCGCTGCGAGCCCAGGCGCGGTCCGGGATGCTGGCTCCGCTGCTGCAGGGGCTGGTGCGGGTGCCGACCCGTCGCACGGAGTCGGGCGGTGGCTCGTCGCTGGCGCAGCGGGTGGCCGGTGCGTCGCGGGAGGACGGCGAGCGGATCGCGCTGGAGCTGGTGCAGGCGCAGGTCGCCGCGGTCCTCGGCCACGCTTCGGCGGCCGTGATCGATCCCGAGCGGGACTTCAAGGCGCTCGGCTTTGACTCCCTGGCCGCGGTCGAACTCCGTAACCGGCTGATTCAGGCCACCGGAGTGCGGCTACCCACCACGCTGATCTTCGACCACCCGACGCCCGCCTCCGTCACCCGCTTTCTGCTCGGCGAGATCGGCGACGTGGGCGGCCCGTCGTCCTCCTCGCCCTTCGAGGACGAGCTGCAGAAGATCGAGGCTCTGCTCACCGCGGTCGCGAACGACGAGGCACAACTCGCCGCGTTCGAACCCCGGTTGCGCTCCCTCAACAACCGGCTGCTGACCGTGCTCGGCGCGGCCCACGGCCAGTACGTCGGTCGGGACGACGAGCCTGACGAGGACCTTGACGAGGTCTCCGACGAAGACATGTTCGACCTGATCGACAAGGAGCTTGGAACGGCATGAGTCAGGGCACGGACAATTCGCGGGGAGCCTCGATGGCGGACGAGCAGAAGCTCCGGACCTATCTGCGGAAGGTGACCGGGGAGCTTCGTACCGCGAACCGGCGGGTGCGCGAGCTGGAGCAACGCGACCTGGAGCCGCTGGCGATCGTGGGGATGAGCTGCCGATACCCCGGCGGCGTCTCCTCGCCGCAGGAGCTGTGGGAGCTGGTCGCCAACCGTCGGGACGCGGTATCCGAGCTGCCCGACGACCGTGGCTGGGATGTGGCGAGCCTCTACGATCCGGACCCGGACCAGACCGGGACTGTCTATGCCAGCGGCGGCGGATTCGTCGAGGGCGTGGGCGACTTCGACGCGGAGTTCTTCGGCATACCGCCGCGTGAGGCGCTGGCGATGGACCCCCAGCAGCGGCTGATGCTGGAGGCCGCCTGGGAGGCCCTGGAGGACGCCGGCATCGACCCGGCTTCCCTGCGCGGCTCCGACACCGGCGTCTTCACCGGCGCCCTCACCTCCGACTACGGCGGCACCATGCCGTCCGAGCTGGAGGGCTTCCGGCTCACCGGCACCACCACCAGCGTCATCTCCGGCCGCGTCGCCTACACCCTCGGCCTGGAGGGGCCGGCCGTCACCGTGGACACGGCGTGCTCCTCCTCCCTGGTGGCAATCCATGTGGCGTCCCGGGCCCTGCGCAGCGGTGAGTGCTCGCTCGCCCTGGTGGGCGGCGTGACGGTGATGGCCGGCCCGTTCCTGCTGACGGAGTTCAGCCGGCAACGTGGCTTGGCCGCCGACGGCCGCTGCAAGTCCTATGCGGCCGGCGCCGATGGGACGGGCTTCTCGGACGGCCTCGGCCTGCTCGTCCTGGAGCGGTTGTCCGACGCGCGCCGCAAGGGCCACCGGGTGCTGGCCGTGGTGCGCGGCAGCGCGGTCAACCAGGACGGTGCGTCGAACGGGTTGACCGCGCCGAACGGTCCCTCGCAGGAACGGGTGATCCGCACGGCATTGGCCAACGCCGGGTTGAGCCCCGCCGATGTCGATGTGGTGGAAGGCCATGGCACGGGCACCCGGCTCGGCGATCCGATCGAGGCCCGAGCCCTACTGGCCACCTATGGCCGGGAACGGTCGGAGTCGGGGCCGTTGCGGCTTGGGTCGATCAAGTCGAATATCGGGCACACCTCTGCGGCGGCGGGCGTGGCCGGCGTCATCAAGATGGTCATGGCCATGCGCCATGACCGCCTCCCGGCCACCCTCCATGTGGATGCTCCCTCCCCGCATGTCGACTGGGACGCCGGCCAGATCCAGCTGCTGACCGAAGAGGAGAAGTGGACCGCCGGCACCCGCCCTCGGCGCGCCGCAGTCTCGTCGTTCGGCATCAGCGGGACCAACGCCCATCTGATCCTTGAGGAGGCGCCGGCGGTTGAGGCGCCGGAGGAGCAGGAACAGGCCGCTCCCGTTCCGGTGCGTGGTGTGGGGGTGGTGCCGGTGGTGGTGTCGGGTCGTGGGGTTGCTGGTTTGCGGGGTCAGGCGGGGCGGTTGGGGTCGTATTTGTTGGCGGCTGAGGGTGCGGGGTTGGTGGATGTGGGTTGGTCGTTGGTGTCGTCGCGGGCGGGGTTGGAGCGGCGGGCGGTGGTGGTGGCTGCTGATCGTGGTGGGTTGTTGAGTGGTTTGGCGGCGTTGGGGGAGGGGCGTCCGGCGGCGGGTGTGTTCGAGGGTGCGGTGGTTGCGGGTAGGACGGGATTCCTGTTTACGGGGCAGGGTGCTCAACGTGCGGGGATGGGTGTGGGGTTGGCGGCCGAGTATCCGGTGTTTTCCGAGGCGTTGGGGGAGGTGTGTGCGGAGCTTGATCCTCTTCTTGGTCGTTCGCTGCGGGGGTTGTTGGGCGAGGAGAGTGGGGTGTTGGACGGGACGGAGTTCACTCAGGCTGCGTTGTTCGCGGTTGAGGTGGCGTTGTTCCGTCTGGTGGAGTCGTTGGGGTTGCGGGCCGATGTGGTGATGGGGCATTCGGTGGGCGAGATTGTCTCCGCCCATGTGGCGGGGGTGTTGTCGTTGCCGGATGCCTGTCGGCTCGTTGCTGCCCGTGGCCGGTTGATGGGTGGGTTGCCTGCTGGTGGTGGGATGGTGTCGGTCCGGGCGACGGAGGCTGATGTCACCGAGGCGCTTGCTGACCGTTCGGGGGTGTCGATCGCTGCGGTCAATGGCCCCACCTCCGTGGTTGTCTCCGGTGAACTGCCCGTTCTCGACCGTCTGGTTGAGGAGTGGGAGGGCCGGGGTTGGAAGGTGACGCGGCTGCGGGTCAGCCATGCGTTCCATTCCCCCCTGATGGAGCCGATGCTGGAGGACTTCCGGGCCGTCGTTTCCGGTCTGACGTTCACGGCTCCTCGGATTCCGGTGGTTTCCAATGTGACCGGTCGAATAGCCACCGACGAGCTGACCGATCCCGAGTACTGGGTGAGGCATGTCCGCGAGGCGGTCCGGTTCGCCGACGGTGTGCGGGCCTTGCACGAGTACGGCGTCACCCGTTTCCTGGAGCTGGGCCCGGACAGCGTGTTGTCGACCATGGCCCGCCACTGTCTGGAGGAGCAGGCCGAGGACGGAAGCGTGGCGTTCGCCTCCACGTTGCGCGCCAAGCACCCCGAGGTGGAGACCTTTGCCGGCTTCCTGGGCCAGGCCCATATCGCCGGTGCGAGCGTCGACTGGACCGCGTTCTACGCCGGGACCGGCGCCGAACGCGTCGACCTACCGACCTATGCCTTCCAGCGCCAGCGCTACTGGGTGCCCTCGGGTGCCGGCGCCGGGGAGGCGGCTGCCGCTGGACTGGCGCGTTTCGGCCATCCGATGCTCGGGGCAGCGGTGCAGATCGGCGATCGGGACGAGTGGCTGTTCACCGGAAGTCTGTCCACCGACCGGCAGCCCTGGCTCGGCGACCATGTGATCCTCGGAAACATCGTGGTCCCCGGCACCGCGCTGGTGGAACTGGCGCTGACGGCTGGGCGCCAGGCGGGCAGCCCGGTTGTCGACGAACTGGTGCTTGAGGCGCCGCTGGTCCTCCCGGAACGAGCCTCCGCCCAGGTGCAGGTGTCCGTTGGCGAGGCCGCCGAGGAGGACGGCCGCCGCGAGGTGGTGATCTTCTCTCGCTCCGTGTGTCATGCGCGTGGGTGGCTGGTCGCGGATGCGGGCGTGGCGGAGCCCTGGACCGTGGGCGGCGGGGCCTGGCCGCCGGCGGGTGCCGAGGCGGTGGGGGTCGAGTCGCTGTATGGGCGGCTGGCGGACCTGGGCTATGAGTACGGTCCCCTTTTCCAGGGTGTGGGCTCGGCCTGGCGGCTCGGCGACGAGGTGTTTACCGAGGTCGGGCTGCCGGACGGGGTAGGGGCCGCCGGCTTTGGGCTCCATCCGGCGCTGTTTGACGCGGCCCTGCACGGTGGGTTGTTGGAGAAGGAGGCCGGTTCGTCCGCCGAGCTGCCGTTCTCCTGGTCCGGGGTGCGCTTGAACGACGTGGGCGCCCCCACGCGGCTGCGGGTGCGCATAACCCCCGCCGGCGAGTCCGCTCTGCGCATCGAGATGGCCGACGAGCTGGGCCAGTCCGTGGCCACCGTCGACACCCTGGCGCTGCGCCCGGTGGACTCCGCGCAGATGCTGAGCGGTTCCGGGGCTGTTGAACGGGATTCGTTGTTCACGGTGGACTGGACGCCGGTGACCGTGCCGGCGTCGGATGGCGCCGATGCGGGACGGGTGGCGCTGTTGGGTGATGCCTTGGCGTTGGACGAGGTGCTGGCGGCGGCCGATGGTGAGGTGCCGGAGGTGGTGGTGGCCGAGGTGGGGGCCGCCGTTGGGGATGATGTGGCGTCGGGTGCGCGGTCGGTGGCGGAGCGGGCGTTGTCGTTGGTGCAGGAATGGCTGGCGAGTGAGCGGTTCTCGGGTTCGCGTCTTGTGGTGGTGACGCGGGGTGGGGTCGCGGTCGGTGACGAGTTGGTGGATGTGGCGGTGGCTCCGGTGTGGGGTCTGGTGCGGAGTGCTCAGTCGGAGCATCCGGGCCGGTTCCTGCTGATGGACGTGGACAGGGACGGGGAAGGGGAGGCCGATTGGTCCGCTCTGGCGGCTTCGGACGAGCCGCAGTTGGCCCTTCGCGGCGGTGGGGTGTTGGTGCCTCGGCTGAGCCGGGCCGAGAAGCCGGCGGTATCGAGTGGTGTGCCCTGGCGGTTGGGGTCGACGGCGAAGGGGTCGCTGGAGAATCTGTCGATCATCGGCTCCGACGGCGGCCGTGCCTTGGGGACGGACGAGGTGCGGATTGGGGTGCGTGCGGCGGGGTTGAATTTCCGGGATGTGTTGATTGCCCTGGGTCTTTATCCGGGGGAGGCGCCGTTGGGGAGTGAGGCGGCTGGTGTGGTGTTGGAGGTGGGGTCCGGGGTTGCTGATGTGGCGGTGGGGGATCGGGTGTTTGGGCTGGTTCTGGATTCGTTTGGTTCGGTTGCGGTGGCTGATCGGCGGATGGTGGTGCGGATGCCGGATGGGTTTTCGTTTGTTGACGCGGCGGCGATTCCGGTGGTGTATTTGACGGCCTATTACGGGTTGGTTGATCTGGCGGGGTTGCGGCGGGGTGAGCGGTTGTTGGTGCATGCGGCTGCCGGTGGTGTGGGTATGGCGGCGGTGGGGTTGGCGCGGCACTTGGGTGCGGAGGTGTTCGCTACGGCGAGCAGGTCCAAGTGGGATGCGGTGCGGGGGTTGGGTGTTGCGGAGGGGCGGATCGCGTCGTCGCGTGATCTGTCGTTCAAGGAGGCACTCCTTGGCGCGACGGACGGCACCGGCGTCGATGTGGTGTTGAACGCGTTGGCCGGCGAGTTTGTGGACGCGTCGCTCGATCTGCTGCCGCGCGGCGGCCGGTTCATCGAAATGGGCAAGGCCGATCTGCGGGATGCGGAGGCGATCGCCGAGGAACGGCCGGGGGTGGCCTACCGGTCGTATGACCTTTTCGAGGCGGGCCCCGAGCGCATTCAGGAAATGCTGCTGGAGATCGTGTCGCTCTTCGAGTCCGGGGAGTTGGCGCATTCCCCGGTCCGACGCTGGGATGTGCGGCGCGGCCGGGAGGCGTTCCGTTTCCTCCGTGAGGGGCTGAACGTCGGAAAGGTGGTGCTGACCGTTCCCGTCCCGCTGGGTGAGGCCGGCGGCACGGTGTTGGTGACGGGTGGTACGGGTGGGTTGGGTGCGTTGTTCGCTCGTCATCTGGTGGTGGAGCACGGGGTGCGGGATCTGTTGTTGGTGTCCCGTCGTGGTCCTGCGGCTGAGGGTGCCGGGGAGTTGGTGGCGGAGTTGGAGGGGCTGGGCGCCGAGGTGCGGGTGGTGGCCTGCGATGTGTCGGATCGTGAGCAACTGGCCGCGTTGATCGGGTCGTTGGACGGCCGGTTGAGTGGTGTGGTGCATGCGGCGGGTGTGTTGGATGACGGTTTGGTGGAGTCGTTGACGCCGGAGCGGTTGGCTGGGGTGTTGCGGCCGAAGTTGGATGCGGCGGTGCATCTGCATGAGTTGACCGCTGGCATGGAGTTGTCGGCGTTTGTGTTGTTCTCCTCGGTGGCTGCGTTGGTGGGGAGTCCTGGGCAGGGGAACTATGCGGCGGCGAACGCTTTCCTGGACGCCCTGGCCGCGCGGCGTCGTGCGGAGGGTCTGCCGGCGACCTCGTTGGCGTGGGGGTTGTGGGCGGAAGAGCGGAGCATGGCGGGCAGCCTCGACGAGGGTGCCATCGCGCGCTGGGCCCGGATGGGCATCAGCGCCCTCTCCAACGAGGAGGGGTTGGACCTCTTCGACAAGACCCAGCGGCTTGACGCGGCGCTCTTCGCCCCGGTCCGCCTGGATCTGGCGGCGCTTCGCGCTCAGGCGCGGTCCGGAGGTCTCTCCCCGCTGCTGCAGGGGCTGGTGCGGGTGCCGACCCGTCGCACCGGATCGGGCGCTGGTTCGTCGCTGGCGCAGCGGGTGGCCGGTGCGACGCGGGAGGACGGCGAGCGGATCGCGCTGGAGCTGGTGCAGGCGCAGGTCGCCGCGGTCCTCGGCCACGCTTCGGCGGCCGTGATCGATCCCGAGCGGGACTTCAAGGCGCTCGGCTTTGACTCCCTGGCCGCGGTCGAACTCCGCAACCGGCTGATTCAGGCCACCGGAGTGCGGCTACCCACCACGCTGATCTTCGACCACCCGACCCCGGCGGCGGTGGCTCGGCTGCTGATATCCGAGGTGGCGGGCGCCGTGGAGAGCGCCCCGTCGGAGACTCGGAAGCGGCGGGCGGACACGGATGAGCCGTTGGCGATTGTGGGGATGAGTTGCCGCTATCCGGGTGGCATCGCATCGCCCGAGGATTTGTGGGAGTTGGTGTCTTCCGGACGGGATGCCATTTCTGGTTTGCCGGAGGATCGCGGTTGGGATCTGGAGCGGCTTTATGACCCGGATCCGGAGCAGACCGGCACGGTGTATACGCGTGGCGGTGGCTTTGTCGAGAATGTCGCCGATTTCGATGCGGAGTTCTTTGGTATTTCGCCGCGTGAGGCATTGGCGATGGATCCCCAGCAGCGGTTGATGTTGGAGGCGGCCTGGGAGGCATTCGAGGACGCGGGCATTGACCCTGCCTCTCTGCGTGGCTCCGACACCGGTGTCTTTACCGGCGCCGTGACCTCCGACTATGGGCCGACCATGCCGCCCGAGTTGGAGGGCTTCCGCCTTACCGGCACCACCACCAGCGTGGTGTCCGGGCGGATCGCCTATAGCTTTGGGCTTGAGGGTCCGGCGATTTCGGTGGATACGGCGTGTTCGTCGTCGTTGGTGGCGTTGCATATGGCTTCGCAGGCGCTGCGGAGTGGTGAGTGCTCGCTCGCCCTGGTGGGTGGGGTGACGGTGATGGCCGGGCCGTTCCTGTTGATGGAGTTCAGTCGGCAGCGTGGGTTGGCGGCGGATGGTCGGTGCAAGTCGTATGCGGCCGGCGCCGATGGGACGGGGTTCTCGGACGGCCTCGGTCTGCTGGTGTTGGAGCGGTTGTCGGATGCGCGGCGTAGGGGTCACCGGGTGTTGGGTGTGGTCCGGGGTAGTGCGGTCAATCAGGATGGTGCGTCGAATGGGTTGACGGCGCCGAACGGTCCTTCGCAGGAGCGGGTGATTCGTCGGGCGTTGGCGAACGCGGGGTTGAGTCCCGCTGATGTCGACGTGGTTGAGGGGCATGGGACGGGGACCCGGTTGGGTGATCCGATCGAGGCGCAGGCGCTACTCGCCACCTACGGTCGGGAGCGATCGGAGTCGGGGCCGTTGCGGTTGGGTTCGATCAAGTCGAATATCGGGCACACGTCTGCGGCGGCTGGTGTGGCCGGTGTCATCAAGATGGTGATGGCGATGCGGCATGGGTTGCTGCCGCGGACGTTGCATGTGGATGAGCCGTCCCCGCATGTGGATTGGGAGGCTGGTCAGATCCAGCTGCTGACCGAAGCGGAGGAGTGGACCGCCGGCACGCGGCCCCGGCGCGCCGCCGTTTCGTCGTTTGGCATCAGCGGGACCAATGCGCATCTGATTCTTGAGGAGGCGCCTGAGGTTCGCGAGGCTGCTCCGGTTTCGTCGCGTGATGTCGCGGTGGTGCCGGTGGTGGTGTCGGGTCGTGGGGATGTCGCGCTTCGGGGTCAGGCTGCGCGGTTGGGGTCGTATCTGTTGGCGGCCGAGGGTGCGCGGCTTGTGGATGTGGGCTTGTCGTTGGTGTCGTCCCGGGCGGGGTTGGAGCAGCGGGCCGTGGTGACGGCTGGCGACCGCGCCGAACTGCTGGCGGGTTTGGCGGCGTTGGCGGAGGGGCGTCCGGCGGCGGGTGTGTTCGAGGGCGCGGCGGTTGTGGGCAAGACGGCGTTCCTGTTCACGGGGCAGGGTGCTCAACGTCCGGGGATGGGTGTGGGGTTGGCGGCCGAGTATCCGGTGTTTGCCGAGGCGTTGGCCGAGGTGTGTGCGGAGCTTGATCCTCTTCTTGGCCGTTCGCTGCGCGAGCTGTTGGGCGAGGAGAGTGGGGTGTTGGACGGGACGGAGTTCACTCAGGCGGCGTTGTTCGCGGTTGAGGTGGCGTTGTTCCGTCTGGCGGAGTCGCTTGGGTTGCGGGCCGATGTGGTGATGGGGCATTCGGTCGGCGAGATCGTCTCTGCCCATGTGGCGGGGGTGTTGTCGTTGCCGGATGCCTGTCGGTTGGTGGCCGCCCGTGGCCGGTTGATGGGCGGGTTGCCTGCTGGTGGTGGGATGGTGTCGGTGCGGGCGACCGAGGCTGATGTCACCGAAGAGCTTGCCGGCCGTGCCGGGGTGTCGATCGCTGCGGTGAACGGCCCCACCTCCGTGGTCGTCTCGGGCGAACTGCCCGTTCTCGACACTTTGGTTGAGGGGTGGGAGGGCCGGGGTTGGAAGGTGACGCGGCTGCGGGTCAGCCATGCGTTCCATTCACCCCTGATGGAGCCGATGCTGGAGGACTTCCGGGCCGTCGTTAACGGTCTGACGTTCACGGCTCCCCGCATCCCCGTGGTCTCCAACGTGACCGGTGAGATTGCCACCGACGAGCTGACCGATCCCGAGTACTGGGTGCGGCATGTCCGCGAGGCGGTCCGGTTCGCCGATGGTGTCAACGCGCTGAACGAGTACGGCGTTACCCGTTACCTCGAATTGGGCCCGGACACGGTCCTGGCGACCATGGCTCGCCACTGTCTGGAGGAGCAGGCCGAGGACGGCACCGTGGTCTTCGCCTCCGCCCTCCGCGCCAAGCACCCGGAGACCGAGACCTTTGCCGGGTTCCTGGGCCAGGCCCATATCGCCGGCGCGAGTGTCGACTGGCAGGCGTTCTACCAAGGCACCGGCGCCGAGCGCGTCGATCTGCCGACCTATGCCTTCCAACGCCAGCGCTACTGGCTGACGTCAAGTGCCGGCGCTCATGACCCGGCCGCCGCCGGCCTGGGCCGGCTGGATCATCCGCTACTCGCGGCCGCCGTCCGGGTCGGGGAGCGGGACGAGTGGTTGTTCACCGGCCGCATTTCGCAGGATTCCGCGCCCTGGGTGCGGGACCACACCGTCCTCGACACGGTGCTGGTCCCGGGGGCGGCGCTGGTGGAGTTGGCCGTCGCCGCAGGCCGGCAGGTCGACAGTCCCGTGCTGGACGAACTGATCCTGGAGGCCCCGCTGGTGTTGCGGTCCGGCGCCGCCGCCGTGCCCCTGCAGGTGACGGTCGGCGAGGCCGAGGAGGCCGACGGGCGGCGTGAGTTGGCGATCTACTCCCATGCGGAGGCGGGTGGCGGTGAGACGACCTGCCATGCGCGAGGCTGGTTGGCCACCGGGGCGGTCGAGCCGCCCGTTCCGTTCCCGGCCGAATGGCCGCCGGCCGGTGCCGAGTCGGCCTCCGCCGACACCCTCTATGCGCGGCTCGCGCGGGCGGGCTATGACTACGGGCCCTTCTTCCAGGGGGTGCGCGAGATCTGGCGGGACGACGAGCACGTCTACACCGAGGTGGCGCTGCCGGCCGAACAGGCCGACGAGAGCGCTGGGTTCGGGCTGCACCCGGCGCTGCTCGACGCCGCGCTGCATGGTGGCCTGGATTGGCTCGACCAGGGCGAGGGAACGTCCGCCGGTCTGCCGTTCTCCTGGTCCGGAGTGTGGATCGGACAGCAGAAGCCCGGCCGGCTTCGGGTGCGGATCGGCCCGGCGGGCGAGTCGGCGTTGCGCGTCGACATGGCCGACGAGCACGGTCAACCGGTCGCCGGCGTCGACACGTTGGTGGTGCGTTCGGTGGACTCGTCCCAGCTTGCGGACGCGGGCTCGTCGGGCGGCGATTCGCTGTTCCGGGTGGAGTGGAGCCCGATCCCGCCGGCCGCGCGGAACGGCGCGGAGCTGCCTCGGGCGGTGAGCCTGGGCACTCCGGTCGGCTCGACCGAGCACTTCGCCGACTTCGGTGCGCTGGAGAAGGCGCTCGCCGATGGCTTGGCCGCCCCCGAGCTGGTGCTTGCCTCCGTGGAGTCCGTCGGCGGTGCCGGCGAGGCGGGTTCGGTGAACGGGGTGCGGTTGACGGTCGAGAGGGTGCTGGCGTTGGTGCAGGGGTGGTTGGCGAGTGCGGAGCTTGCTGGTTCGCGGTTGGTGGTGGTGACGCGGGGTGGGGTCGCGGTGGGGGACGAGGTGCCGGATGGGGCGTTGGCGTCGGCGTGGGGTCTGGTGCGTAGTGCGCAGTCGGAGCATCCCGGCCGGTTCCTGCTGCTGGATGTGGACGAGGGGAGTGATCTGACCGGTTGGGCGGGTCTGGCGGCCCTGGACGAACCGCAGTTGGCGGTGCGTGGTGGTCGGGTGTTGGCGCCTCGGTTGGTGCGGGCCGGTGGCTCCGGTGGGGGCCAAGTGCCGTCGTTTGGTGGGGTGTTGGGTGGTCCGGTGTTGGTGACGGGTGGTACGGGTGGTCTGGGGGCGTTGTTCGCTCGGCATCTGGTGGTCGAACACGGGGTGCGGGATCTGTTGTTGGTGTCCCGGCGTGGTCCGGCGGCCGAGGGTGCGGACAAGTTGGTCACCGAGTTGGAGGGGTTGGGTGCCCGGGTGCGGCTCGCCGCCTGTGATGTGGCCGACCGCGCTCAACTCGCGCGGCTCATCGAATCGTTGGACGGTGGGCTGGGCGGAGTGGTCCATTCCGCGGGTGTGTTGGATGACGGTTTGGTGGAGTCGTTGACGCCGGAGCGGTTGGCTGGGGTGTTGCGGCCGAAGCTGGATGCGGCGGTGCATCTGCACGAACTGACCGCCGGTATGGAGTTGTCGGCGTTTGTGTTGTTCTCCTCCGTCGCGGCGTTGGTGGGCAGCCCTGGTCAGGGGAACTATGCGGCGGCGAACGCGTTCCTGGATGCTCTGGCGGTGCGGCGTCGTGCCGATGGTTTGCCTGCGACGTCGTTGGCTTGGGGTCTGTGGGGCGATGTGGGTGGAGTGGGCGGTATGGGTGGGGAGTTGGCGGCCGCTGATGTGGCGCGGTTGGAGCGGATGGGGGTGCGTCCGCTCTCCGCCGAGGTGGGCGTCGAGCTGTTCGACCGTGCGACGGCTTCGGGTGAGCCGTTGGTGGCCCCGGTGCGGTTGGACCTCGCCGCGCTGCGCGTCCAGGCCAGGTCGGGAACGTTGCCCCCGCTGCTCCGTGCCCTGGTCCGCGTCCCCAACCGCCGCACAGCCGAGGTGGAGGTGCCGCTCGCCGAGCGCCTTGCCGGGGTGCCGGAGGCCGAGCGGGAGCAGGCGGTGCTGCAGCTCGTCCAGGCGCAGGCCGCGGCGGCCCTCGGGCATGCCTCGCCGGGCAGCATCGCCCCGACACGCCAGTTCACCGATCTGGGTTTCGACTCGCTCTCCGCCGTCGAGTTCAGGAACCGGCTGATCCGGGTCAGCGGCGTTCGGCTGCCCGCCACCCTTGTCTTCGACCATCCGACCTCGGAGGCGGTGGCCCGGCTGCTGTTGACGGAGGTCGGCGGCGATGTCGAACCGCCGTTTGAGCGTGGTTTCAAGCAACTTGAGGGGCTGCTCGCGGCCATGGGCGGCGACGAGAAGCAGCAGGCGGCGGCAAGGCTCCGCGGGCTGTTGGACACCCTCACCGACGACCGAAGGCGTGCCGGGAAACAGCACACCAGTGAACGCATCGAAGCGGCCACGACGGCGGACGAGATCCTCGATCTGATCGACGCCGAGTTCGGTGACGCATGACGGCACGACCAGCACGACCAGCACCACCGGCACGCCCGGCACGACCAGGAAAAGCGCGAATTCGTACCCCGAGGGGACCCCAGCCATGAGCGCGGAGAACGACGGCCAGCAGGAGAAGCTCGTCCGCTATCTGAAGAAGATGGCCGGCGATCTCAACGACACCAGGGCGCGGCTGCGGAAGTTCGAGGACCAGGCCGGAGAGCCCCTGGCCATCGTCGGGATGAGCTGCCGCTATCCGGGCGGGGTGACGTCCCCCGACGAGCTGTGGCAGCTGGTGGCCGACGGACGCCATGGCATCGCCGAGTTCCCCGAGGACCGGGGCTGGGACGTGGAGAACCTCTACGACCCGGACCCGGACCACCCCGGCACCGCCTACACCAGGGGTGGCGGGTTCCTGGAGCGGGTCGCCGACTTCGACGCGGACTTCTTCGAGGTGTCGCCGCGTGAGGCGCTGGTGATGGACCCGCAGCAGCGGCAGTTGCTGGAGTCGGCGTGGGAGGCGTTCGAGGACGCCGGTATCGATCCGACGTCTCTGCGTGGCAGCGATACGGGCGTCTTCTGCGGTGTCATGTATCAGGACTACGGGTTTGTCGCCGGCCAGAGCGACCGCCGGCCCGAGATCGAGGGTTATCTGACGATCGCCTCGGCGGGCAGCGTCGCGTCCGGTCGGCTCAGCTACACCTTTGGCTTCGAGGGGCCCGCGGTCTCCGTCGACACGGCCTGCTCCTCGTCGCTGGTCGCCATCGATCTGGCCGCCAAGTCGCTGCGGGCGCGGGAGTGTTCACTGGCCCTGGTGGGCGGGGTGACGGTCCTGGCGCGGCCCAATGTCTTTGTCGAGTTCAGCCGGCAACGCGGGGTCGCCGTCGACGGCCGCTGCAAGTCCTACGCGTCGGCGGCCGACGGGGTGGGCTGGGCCGAGGGCGTCGGCCTCCTGGTGCTGGAGCGCCTGTCGGACGCGCGCCGCAACGGGCACCAGGTGCTGGCCGTGGTGCGGGGCAGCGCGGTCAACCAGGACGGGGCGAGCAACGGTCTCACCGCGCCCAACGGACCGTCGCAGGAACGGGTGATCCGCGCCGCGCTGGCCAACGCCGAACTGGGCCCGGCCGATGTGGACGTCGTCGAGGGGCATGGCACCGGGACGCCGCTGGGCGACCCGATCGAGGCCCAGGCGCTGCTGGCCACCTACGGCCGGGAACGCGCGGACGGCCCGCTCCGCCTCGGGTCGGTGAAGTCCAATATCGGCCACACCCAGGCCGCCGCCGGGGTGGCCGGCATCATCAAGATGGTCATGGCGATGCGGCACGGGCTGCTGCCCCGCACCCTGCATGTGGACGAGCCGTCGCGGCATGTGGACTGGGACGCCGGCGAGGTCAGGGTGCTGACCGAGGCCGAGCCCTGGCCCGCCGACGAGGGGCGGCCGCGCCGGGCCGGGGTGTCCTCGTTCGGCGTCAGCGGCACCAACGCGCATGTGATCATCGAGGAGGCACCGGCCGAGGAGCCCGCCGAGGCCGACGACCCGACCGACACCGATGGACTGTCGACGCCGCCGGTCACGCCGAGGGTGCTGCCCGCCGTGCCGGTGCTGCTCTCGGCTCGGGGCGATGCCGCGCTGCGCGAGCAGGCCGACCGGCTGCGCGCCCTGCTGATCGCCCGCCCGGAGACCGCCTGGCTGGATATCGCCTTCTCCCAGGCCACCACCAGGGCCCATCTGGAGCAGCGGGCCGCGGTCGTCGCGGCTGACCGGGGGGAGTTGCTGACCGGGCTGGCCGCGCTCTCCAAGGCCGAGCCCTCCCCGAATGTGCTGGAGGGCGATGTCGCCGGCGGCAAGGCCGTCTTCGTCTTCCCGGGGCAGGGCGCCCAGTGGGACCGGATGGCCGTCGAACTCCTCGACACCGCACCGGTGTTCGCCGAGGAGATCGCCGCCTGTGAGGCCGCCCTGGCGCCCCATGTCGACTGGCGGCTTGAGGATGTGCTGCGCGGCGTGGACGGCGCGCCGTCGCTGGAGCGGGTCGACGTGGTGCAGCCGGCGCTGTTCGCCGTGATGGTGTCCCTGGCCCGGCTCTGGCGCTCCCACGGCGTGCGGCCGACGGCCGTCCTGGGGCACTCCCAGGGCGAGATCGCCGCCGCCTATGTGGCGGGCGGGCTGTCCCTGGAGGACGCCGCCCGGATCGTCGCCCTGCGCAGCCGCGCCGTGCGGGAACGCCTCGCCGGGGACGGCGGGATGGTGTCCGTCGCCCTTCCGGTGGACCAGGTGGAGGCGCGGATCGAGCCCTATGCGGGCCGGGTGTCGGTCGCCGCCGTCAACGGCCCGGCCGCCGTGGTCGTCGCCGGTGAACCCGCCGCGCTCGACGAGCTGTTGGCTGGCTGCGAACGGGACGAGATCCGCGCCCGCCGGGTCCCCGTCGACTACGCCTCGCACTCCCCTCAGGTGGAGGCGATCGAGGACGAGCTGCTGCGGCTGCTGGCGCCGATCGCGCCACGCTCGGGGGAGATCCCCTTCTACTCGACGGCCCGTGGCGAGTTTGTCGACACCGCCCAACTGGACGCCGCCTACTGGTACGCCAACCTCAGGGGACGCGTCGGCTTCGAACCGGCCGTGCGCGCCCTGATCGAGAACGGCACCAACTGCTTTGTCGAGGTCTCCCCGCACCCGGTGCTGCGGATGGCCGTGGAGGACACCGCCCTGGCGGTCGACGCCGCCGACCACGTCCGGAGCGTCGGCTCGCTCCGCCGCGACGAGGGCGGCCTGGCCCGGTTCGCCAGCTCCCTCGCCGAAGCCCATGTGGCGGGCGTCGACATCGACTGGGCCGGGTTCTACGCCGGCACCGGCGCCCAGCGCGTCGCGCTGCCCACCTACCCCTTCCAGCGGCAGCGCTACTGGCTGTCGCCCGGCGCGCTGGCCGGCGACCCGGCCGCCGCCGGCCTCGGCCGACTCGAACACCCGCTGCTGCCGGCCGCCGTTCAGGTCGGGGACCGGGACGAATGGGTCCTCGCCGGCCGGGTCACCCAGGAGAGCGCGCCCTGGCTGCGCGACCACGCCGTCTTCGGCACGGTCATCGTCCCGGGCGCCGCCCTGGTCGAGCTGGTGCTGACGGCCGGACGGCAGGCGGGCAGCCCGGTCGTCGACGAACTGGTGCTTGAGGCCCCGCTGGTGCTCCCGGACGAGGAGGCGGCCCGCCAACTCCAGGTCACCGTGGCCGCGCTCGGCGAGGACGGCCGCCGCGAGGTGGCGGTCTTCTCCCGCGCCGAGGGCGGCGACGAGGGCACGCGGGACGCGGTGTGCCATGCGCGCGGCTGGCTGCTCTCGGACGAGGGCGCCGCGTCGCCCTGGACCGTCGGCGGCGGGGCCTGGCCGCCGGCGGGTGCCGAGGCGGTGCCGGTCGATTCGCTGTACGGGCGGCTGGCGGACCTGGGCTACGAGTACGGCCCGGTGTTCCAGGGCGTGAGCGCGGCCTGGCGGCTCGGCGAGGAGATCTTCACCGAGGTCGGGCTGCCGGACGGGATCGCGGTCGACGGATTCGCGCTGCATCCGGCGCTCTTCGACGCGGCCCTGCACGGCGGGCTGTTGGAGAAGGAGGCGGGTTCGTCCGCCGATCTGCCGTTCTCCTGGTCCGGGGTGCGGTTGAACGACACGGGCGCCGCCACACGGCTGCGGGTGCGGATAGCCCCCGCCGGCGAGTCCGCAGGGACGGCAGCGGTGCGCCTCGACGCGGTGGACGAGACGGGGCTTCCGGTCCTGAACGTCACCGCGATCACCCAACGCCCCATCGACCCGGCCCAGTTGGAATCCGCCGGACGCGGCAGGTCCAGCTCGCTCTACCAGCTCGACTGGATCCCGGTGACGCTGTCGGGCGCCTCGGGCCGGGTGGCACTGCTGGGCGAGGTGGCCGGCGACGACGGCGAACGGTTCGCCGATCTGGCCGCGCTGAACGAGGCGTTGGCGGCCGGCGGCGAGGTCCCCGAGGTGGTGGTCGCCGAGGTGCCGGCGCCCGGCGGGGATCTGGTGTCGGGCGCGCGGTCGGTGGCCGAGCGGACGCTGTCGCTGGTCCAGTCGTGGCTGGCCGACGAACGGCTCGCCGAGGCACGCCTTGTGGTCGTGACACGCGGCGGGATCGCCGTCGGCGACGAGCTGGTGGATGTGGCGGTGGCTCCGGTGTGGGGTCTGGTGCGGAGTGCTCAGTCGGAGCATCCGGGCCGGTTCCTGCTGGTGGACGTGGATCCCACCGCCGACGCGGACGCCGACTGGTCCGCCCTGGCGGCCTCGGACGAACCGCAGTTGGCGCTGCGGAACGGCCGAGGAGCCCTGGCTCCCCGGCTGGGCCGCGCCGAGGCGCCGAAGGTGTCGAGCGGCGCGCCCTGGCGGTTGGGGTCGACGGCCAAGGGCTCGCTGGAGAACCTGTCGATCATCGGCTCTGACGGCGGCCGCGCCCTGGGGACGAACGAGGTGCGGATCGGTGTGCGCGCCGCCGGACTGAACTTCCGCGATGTGCTGATCGCCCTGGGCCTCTACCCGGGCGAGGCGCCGCTGGGCAGCGAAGCGGCGGGTGTGGTGCTTGAGGTGGGTTCCGGAGTCGACGATCTGGCGGTGGGGGACCGGGTCTTCGGCCTGATTCTGGACTCCTTCGGCTCCGTCGCGGTGGCCGACCGACGGATGGTCGTGCCGATACCGGAGACCTTCTCCTTCGTCGAGGCCGCCGCCATTCCGGTGGTGTACCTGACGGCCTACTACGGGCTGGTCGACCTGGCCGGACTGCGCCGGGGCGAGCGACTGCTGGTGCATGCCGCCGCCGGTGGTGTCGGCATGGCGGCGGTGGGCCTGGCACGCCATCTGGGCGTGGAGGTCTTCGCCACCGCGAGCAAGGCCAAATGGGATGCCGTAAGGGAGTTGGGCATTCCGGAGGGGCGGATCGCTTCGTCCCGTGATCTGTCGTTCAAGGACGCGTTCCTCGGCGCGACGGACGGCGCCGGCGTCGATGTGGTGCTCAACGCGTTGGCCGGCGAGTTTGTGGACGCGTCGCTCGATCTGCTGCCGCGCGGCGGCCGGTTCATCGAAATGGGCAAGGCCGATCTGCGGGACGCGGACGTCATCGCCGACGAACGGCCGGGGGTGACCTACCGCTCGTATGACCTCTTCGAGGCGGGCCCCGAACGCATTCAGGAGATGCTGCTGGAGATCGTGTCGCTCTTCGAGTCCGGGGAGTTGGCGCATTCCCCGGTCCGACGCTGGGATGTGCGGCGCGGCCGGGAGGCGTTCCGTTTCCTCCGTGAGGGGCTGAACGTCGGAAAGGTGGTGCTGACCGTTCCCGTCCCGCTGGGCGAGGCCGGCGGCACCGTGCTGGTCACGGGCGGCACCGGCGGGTTGGGCGCGTTGTTCGCCCGCCATCTGGTGGCCGAACACGGCGTGCGGGACCTGCTGTTGGTCAGCCGACGCGGTCCGGCGGCGGAGGGCGCCGACAAGCTGGTCACCGAGCTGGAGGGCCTGGGCGCCCAGGTGCGGCTCGCCGCCTGCGATGTCTCCGACCGCGAACAACTGGCGGCGCTTCTCGCCTCGTTGGACGGCCGGCTCAGCGGAGTCGTGCACTCGGCGGGTGTGTTGGACGACGGCCTCGTCGAGTCGCTGACCCCCGAACGGCTGGCCCGGGTGCTGCGGCCCAAGCTGGACGCCGCCGTCCATCTGCATGAACTCACCGCCGGAATGGAGCTGTCGGCCTTTGTGCTGTTCTCCTCCGTCGCCGCGATGATCGGCAGCCCCGGGCAGGGCAACTACGCCGCCGCCAACGCGTTCCTCGACGCCCTGGCCGCGCGGCGCCGCGCCGACGGGCTGCCGGCCACCTCCCTGGCCTGGGGCCTGTGGGCCGACGCGACCGGCATGACCGGCGAACTCGGCGAGGCCGAACTGGCCCGCCTGGAACGGATGGGCGTCAGCGCCCTGACCAACGACCAGGGCCTGGACCTCTTCGACGAGGCCCAGCAGCTCGACGAGGCCCTGCTCGCCCCGGTCCGCCTGGACCTCGCCGCGCTCCGCGCCCAGGCAAGGGCCGGGATGCTGGCCCCGCTGCTGCAGGGCCTGGTGAAGATGCCGGCCCGCCGCGTCGAGTCGGCGGCGGGCGGTTCGCTGGTGCAACGACTGACCGGAACACCACAGGAGGAGTGGGAGACCGTGGCCCTCGACCTGGTGCGGGCGCAGGTCGCCTCCGTACTGGGCCACGCCACGGCGGACGCCGTCGCGCCCGACCGCGCCTTCAAGGAGCTGGGCTTCGACTCGCTCGCCGCCGTCGAACTCCGCAACCGGCTCAGCCAGACCACCGGCCTGCGGCTGCCCACCACCCTGATCTTCGACCACCCGAACCCGACCGCCGTCGCCCGCTATCTGGTCCCGGCCGCCATGCCGGGAGCGACCACAACCGTTCAACAGCGGTCGGAAGAAGACGAGATCCGCGAGGCGTTGGCGTCCATCCCGATCAGCCGACTGACCAGGGCGGGACTCCTCGAAACGCTGCTGGAACTGGCCAAGGGCGATACCGAGGCCCCCGAGGCGGACCAGAACGAAGCCGAGTCCATCGACGAGATGGACGCCGAGGCCCTGATCCGGATGACCCAAGAGGACATGGCATGAGCACAGTTGAGAACGCGGTCGCCAGCGCGCGCCAGAACGGGAAGGCGTAACCATGGCCACGGATCAGAAGGCTCTTGTCGAGGCCCTGCGGAAGTCCCTCAAGGAAACCGAACGCCTCCGGCAGCAGAACCAGCGCTACCTCGCCCAGTCCAGCGAACCGCTGGCCATCGTCGGCATGAGCTGCCGCTACGCCGGCGGCGCCACCACCCCCGCCGAACTCTGGCAGCTCGTCGCCGAAGGCCGCGACGCGATGGCCGGCTTCCCCGACGACCGGGGCTGGGACGTGGAGAACCTCTACGACCCGGACCCCGACCAGGTGGGCGGCATCTACGCCAGCGGCGGCGGATTCGTCGACGGCGTGGGCGACTTCGACGCCGAGTTCTTCGGCATCTCGCCGCGTGAGGCGCTGGCGATGGACCCCCAGCAGCGGCTGATGCTGGAGTCCGCCTGGGCCGCGTTCGAGGACGCCGGCATCGACCCCACCTCGCTGCGCGGCTCCGACACCGGCGTCTTCTGCGGCGCGGTCGCCTCCGACTACAGCCCGGCCATCATGCCGCCCGAACTGGAGGGCTTCCGCCTCACCGGCACCACCACCAGCGTCGTCTCCGGCCGAATCGCCTACACCCTCGGCCTGGAGGGGCCGGCCGTCTCCGTCGACACCGCCTGCTCCTCCTCCCTCGTCGCCCTCCACATCGCCGCCCAGGCCCTTCGCAACGGTGAATGTTCACTGGCGCTGGTCGGCGGAGTGACGGTCATGGCCGGCCCGTTCCTGCTGACGGAGTTCAGCCGGCAACGCGGACTGGCCCCCGACGGCCGCTGCAAGCCCTACGCCGCAGCCGCCGACGGCACCGGCTTCTCCGACGGCCTCGGCCTGCTCGTCCTGGAGCGGTTGTCCGACGCGCGCCGCAAGGGCCACCGGGTGCTGGCCGTGGTGCGCGGCAGCGCCGTCAACCAGGATGGCGCGTCGAATGGGTTGACCGCACCCAACGGTCCCTCGCAGGAACGGGTGATCCGCGCCGCGCTGAGCAACGCCGGCCTGAACGCGGACGATATCGACGCGGTCGAGGGCCATGGCACGGGCACCCGACTGGGCGACCCGATCGAGGCCCAGGCGCTACTGGCCACCTACGGGCAGGGACGGTCGGAGTCTGGTCCGTTGCGGCTGGGTTCGATCAAGTCGAATATCGGGCACACCTCTGCGGCGGCCGGCGTGGCCGGCGTCATCAAGATGGTGATGGCGATGCGCAACGGGCTGCTGCCCCGGACGCTGCATGTGGACGAGCCGTCCCCGCACGTCGACTGGGAGACCGGCCGGATCCAGCTGTTGACCGAGGCCCAGGAATGGGCCGGCGGGGACCGTCCCCGACGGGCGGGGGTGTCTTCCTTCGGCATCAGCGGCACCAACGCCCACATCATCCTGGAGGAGGCGCCTGCGGTTGAGGCGCCCGCGGCCGTGCCGCCGTCGCGTGATGTCGCGGTGGTGCCGGTGGTGGTGTCGGGTCGCGGGGATGCCGCGCTTCGGGACCAGGCCGCGCGGTTGGGGTCGCACCTGTTGGCGGACGAGGGTGCGCGGTTGGTGGATGTGGGTTGGTCGTTGGTGTCGTCCCGGGCGGGGTTGGAGCGGCGCGCGGTCGTTGCTGCCGCTGATCGGGGCGGGTTGCTGAGCGGCTTGGCGGCGTTGGCGGAGGGGCGTCCGGCGGCGGGTGTGTTCGAGGGCGTTGAGGTCTCGGGCAAGACGGCGTTTCTGTTCACGGGGCAGGGTGCTCAACGTCCGGGAATGGGTGTGGAGTTGGCGGCCGAGTACCCGGTGTTCGCCGAGGCGTTGGGGGAGGTGTGCGCGGAGCTTGATCCGTTGCTGGGGCGTCCGCTGCGGGAGCTGTTGGCCGAGGACGGCGCGGTGTTGGACGCCACGGAGTTCACTCAGGCCGGGCTGTTCGCGGTTGAGGTGGCACTCTTCCGTCTTGTCGAGTCGCTTGGTCTGCGGGCCGATGTGGTGATGGGGCATTCGGTCGGTGAGATCGTTTCCGCCCATGTGGCGGGGGTGTTGTCGCTTGCTGATGCGTGTCGGTTGGTGGCGGCTCGTGGTCGGTTGATGGGGGCGTTGCCTGCTGGTGGTGGGATGGTTTCGGTGCGGGCGACGGAGGCGGATGTTGTTGCGGGGATCGGTGACCGTTCGGGGGTGTCGATCGCCGCGGTGAACGGGCCGACGTCGGTGGTCGTCTCGGGTGAGTTGTCGGTGCTGGATGAGCTGGTTGGGGAGTGGGAGAGCCGGGGTTGGAAGGTGACGCGGCTGCGGGTCAGCCATGCGTTCCACTCGCCCCTGATGGAGCCGATGCTGGACGACTTCCGGGCGGTTGTCTCCGGCCTTGAGTTCCAGGCTCCCCGGATCCCGGTGGTCTCCAATGTGACCGGTGAGATTGCGTCGAGCGAGCTGACCGATCCCGAGTACTGGGTGCGGCATGTCCGCGAGGCGGTGCGGTTCGCCGATGGTGTGCGGGCGTTGCACGAGTACGGCGTCACCCGTTTCCTGGAGCTGGGCCCGGACAGCGTGTTGTCGACCATGGCCCGGCACTGTCTGGAGGAGCAGGCCGAGGACGGCACCGTTGTGTTCGCGTCCGCCCTCCGCGCCAAGCACGGCGAAGCGGAGACGTTCGCCGGCTTCCTGGGGCAGGCCCATATCGCCGGGGTCAACGTCGACTGGCAGGCGTTCTACGCCGACACCGGCGCCGAGCGCGTCGATCTGCCGACCTATGCCTTCCAACGCCAGCGCTACTGGCTGACCCCTCTGGCCGGGGCCGGCGATGCCGCCGCCGTCGGGCTGGGGCGGCTGGGCCACCCGCTGCTGGCGGCGGCCGTCCGGGTCGGGGACCGGGACGAGTGGCTGTTCACCGGCCGAATATCGCAGGACTCCGCGCCCTGGGTCACCGAGCATGTGCTGCTCGGCAACATCGTCGTCCCGGGCACCGCGCTCGTTGAACTGGCGCTGACCGCCGGCCGGGAGACCGGCACCCCCGTGCTCGACGAACTCGTGCTGGAATCGCCGATGCTGCTCGCGGAGGACGGCAGCGCGCTTCAGGTGCAGGTCACCGTCGGCGAGGCCGACGAGGACGGCCATCGCGAGGTGGCGATCTACTCCCGCCCCGCGAACACGGACGCTCCCGAGGCGGAACGGACAACGTGCCATGCGCGTGGTGCGCTCGCCCCGGATGCCCAGCCCGCGCCGGACTGGCCGACCGAATGGCCGCCGGAGGGCGCGGAGCCGCTTCCCGTCGACACTCTCTACGCCAGGTTGACCGACATCGGCTACGACTACGGGCCGGTTTTCCAGGGCCTCCGTGCCGCCTGGCAGGACGGCTCCGAGGTCTATGCCGAGGTCGCACTGCCCGATGCCGACGCCGACTCGGCGCAGGCGTATGGGATTCACCCGGCGCTGTTCGACGCCGCGCTCCAGAGCGGCGCCGTGCTGCTGATCGGAGGAGACGGCGACGGCAACCGCGGACACCGGATGCCGTTCTCCTGGTCCGGCGCGAGCCTCGCCCGCCAGGGGCTGTCACGGATGCGCGTGCGCGTCGCCGAAGTGGGCGACTCGGCGCTGCGACTCGACGCGGTGGACGAGTCGGGGGCGCCCGTTGTCTCCGTGCGCTCCATCATCGCTCGCCCCGTTGATCCGGCTCAGCTTGAGGCGGTTCGGGTGGGTGGGGGGCGTGGTCGTGGGCGTGGGGATTCGTTGTTTGGGGTGGAGTGGGTTTCGGTCTCTGGTGGTGGTTTGGGTGATGTGGGTGATGTGGGTGGGGTGCGGGTTGTTGAGGTGGGTGGTGGTGTGGGTGTGGTTGAGCGGGTGTTGTCGTTGGTGCAGGGGTGGTTGGGGGATGAGGGGTCGGTTGGGGAGCGGCTTGTTGTGGTGACGCGGGGTGGGGTTGCGGTGGGGGATGAGTGGGTGGATGTGGGGGTGGCTCCGGTGTGGGGTTTGGTGCGGAGTGCGCAGTCGGAGCATCCGGGGCGGTTGGTGTTGGTGGATGTGGAGGGTGAGGGGGATGTTGATGGGGTGGCTTTGGTGGCTTTGGGTGAGCCGCAGTTGGCGGTGCGGGGTGGTCGGGTGTTGGCGCCTCGGTTGGTGTCTGTGGGGGGTTCTGTTGTGGGTGGGGAGGTGTCTCCGTTTGCTGGTGGGACGGTGTTGGTGACGGGTGGTACGGGTGGGTTGGGTGCGTTGTTCGCTCGGCATCTGGTGGTGGGGCATGGGGTGCGGAGCCTGTTGTTGGTGTCTCGTCGTGGTTCGGCGGCTGAGGGTGCTGGGGAGTTGGTGGCGGAGTTGGAGGGTTTGGGTGCTGAGGTGCGGGTGGTGGCTTGTGATGTGTCGGATCGTGAGCAACTGGCCGCTTTGGTTGGGTCGTTGGATGGCGGGTTGAGTGGTGTGGTGCATGCGGCGGGTGTGTTGGATGACGGTTTGGTGGAGTCGTTGACGCCGGAGCGGTTGGCTGGTGTGTTGCGGCCGAAGTTGGATGCGGCGGTGCATTTGCATGAGTTGACGGCTGGTATGGAGTTGTCGGCGTTTGTGTTGTTTTCTTCGGTGGCGGCGTTGATTGGTAGTCCGGGGCAGGGGAATTATGCGGCGGCGAATGCGGCTTTGGATGCGTTGGCGGCGCGGCGGCGTGCTGAGGGTTTGCCGGGGGTTTCGTTGGCGTGGGGGTTGTGGGGGGATGCGACGGGGATGACGGGTGAGTTGGATGAGGGTGAGTTGGCGCGTTTGGAGCGGATGGGTGTGCATGCGTTGTCTCGTGAGGAGGGTCTTGGGTTGTTTGATGAGGCGTTGCGGGTGGGTGGGGCGTTGTTGGCTCCGGTGCAGTTGGATCTCGGTGCACTTCGGGCGCAGGCTCGGGTTGGTGGGTTGGCTCCGTTGTTGCGGGGTTTGGTGCGGGTGCCTGTGCGTCGGGATGGTGGGGGTGGGGGTTCGTTGGCGCAGCGGTTGGCTGGGGTGGCGGTTGATGAACGGGCTGCGGTGGTTTTGGAGTTGGTGCGGGGGCAGGTGGCTTCGGTGTTGGGGCATGCTGGGGCGGATGCGGTCGCGCCGGATCGGGCGTTCAAGGATCTTGGGTTTGACTCGTTGAGCGCGGTTGAGTTGCGGAACCGGTTGACCCAGGTCAGCGGGGTCCGTCTGCCCTCAACCCTCGTCTTCGACCACCCGACATCGGAAGCGGTCGCCCGACTGCTGCTCTCCCAGGTCTCCGGAGTCGAGGACAGTCCTCGCCCGTCGGCACCGCGTCGTCGGGTGAAGGCGGATGAGCCGTTGGCGATTGTCGGGATGAGCTGCCGCTATCCGGGGGGCGTGGAATCGCCCGAGGATTTGTGGGAGTTGGTGTCTTCCGGACGAGATGCCATTTCCGGTTTGCCGGAGGATCGCGGTTGGGATCTGGAGCGGCTTTATGACCCGGATCCGGAACAGGCCGGCACGGTCTATACGCGTGGTGGCGGATTCCTGGAGCGCGCCGGGGACTTCGATGCCGAGTTCTTTGGCATTTCGCCGCGTGAGGCATTGGCGATGGATCCCCAGCAGCGGTTGATGTTGGAGGCGGCCTGGGAGGCATTCGAAGACGCCGGCATCGACCCCGCCTCTCTGCGTGGCTCCGACACCGGTGTCTTCACCGGCGTGGTCACCTCGGACTATGGCGGCGCGATGCGGCCCGAGCTGGAAGGCTTCCGGCTGACGGGCACCACGGCGAGCGTGGTTTCGGGACGAGTGGCCTACAGCTTTGGGCTTGAGGGCCCAGCCGTCTCCGTCGACACGGCGTGTTCGTCGTCGTTGGTGGCGTTGCATATGGCTTCGCAGGCGCTACGGAGTGGTGAGTGCTCGCTCGCCCTGGTGGGCGGGGTGACGGTGATGGCCGGCCCGTTCCTGCTGGAGGAGTTCAGCCGGCAACGGGGGCTGGCCGCCGACGGTCGCTGCAAGTCCTACGCGGCCGGCGCCGACGGCACCGGCTTCTCGGACGGCCTCGGTCTGCTGGTCCTGGAGCGGTTGTCGGACGCGCGGCGCAAGGGCCACCGGGTGCTGGGTGTGGTCAGGAGCAGCGCGATCAACCAGGACGGGGCGTCCAACGGGTTGACGGCGCCCAACGGTCCCTCACAGGAACGGGTGATCCGCGCCGCGCTGGCCAATGCCGGGCTGAGTCCCGCCGATGTCGACGCGGTCGAAGGCCATGGCACGGGCACCCGGCTGGGTGACCCGATCGAGGCCCAGGCACTACTCGCCACCTACGGTCGGGAACGGTCGGATTCCGGTCCGCTGCGGCTTGGGTCGATCAAGTCGAACATCGGACATTCATCCGCAGCCGCTGGTGTGGCCGGCGTCATCAAGATGGTGATGGCGATGCGCAACGGGCTGCTGCCCCGGACGTTGCATGTGGACGAGCCGTCACCGCATGTCGATTGGGAAGACGGTCAGATCCAGCTGCTGACCGAGGCCCAGGAATGGACCGGCGGGGATCGTCCCCGACGGGCGGGGGTGTCCTCCTTCGGGGTCAGCGGCACCAACGCCCACATCATCCTGGAGGAGGCGCCTGCGGTTGAGGCGTCTGCGGCCGTGCCGCTGTCGCGTGATGTTGCGGTGGTGCCGGTGGTGGTGTCGGGTCGTGGGGTTGCTGGTTTGCGGGGTCAGGCGGGGCGGTTGGGGTCGTATTTGTTGGCGGCCGAGGGTGCGGGGTTGGTGGATGTGGGTTGGTCGTTGGTGTCGTCCCGGGCGGGGTTGGAGCAGCGGGCCGTGGTGACGGCCGCCGACCGCACCGAACTGCTGGCGGGTTTGGCGGCGTTGGCGGAGGGGCGTCCGGCGGCGGGTGTGTTCGAGGGCGCGGCGGTAGCGGGTAAGACGGCGTTCCTGTTCACGGGGCAGGGTGCTCAACGTGCGGGGATGGGCGTCGAGTTGGCGGCCGAGTATCCGGTGTTTGCCGAGGCGCTGGCCGAGGTGAGTGCCGAGCTTGATCCTCTTCTTGGCCGTTCGCTGCGCGAGCTGTTGGGCGAGGAGAGTGGGGTGTTGGACGGGACGGAGTTCACTCAGGCGGCGTTGTTCGCGGTTGAGGTGGCGTTGTTCCGTCTGGCGGAGTCGTTGGGGTTGCGGGCCGATGTGGTGATGGGGCATTCGGTCGGCGAGATCGTCTCCGCCCATGTGGCGGGGGTGTTGTCGTTGCCGGATGCCTGTCGGCTCGTTGCTGCCCGTGGCCGGTTGATGGGTGGGTTGCCTGCCGGTGGCGGGATGGTGTCGGTCCGGGCGACGGAGGCTGATGTCACCGAAGAGCTTGCCGGCCGTGCCGGGGTGTCGATCGCTGCGGTGAACGGCCCCACCTCCGTGGTCGTCTCGGGTGAACTGCCTGTTCTCGACAGCCTGGTTGAGGGGTGGGAGAACCGAGGGTGGAAGGTGACGCGGCTGCGGGTCAGCCATGCGTTCCATTCCCCCCTGATGGAGCCGATGCTGGAGGACTTCCGGGCCGTCGTTAACGGTCTGACGTTCACGGCTCCCCGCATCCCCGTCGTCTCCAATGTCACCGGCCAGATCGCCACCGACGAGCTGACCGATCCCGAGTACTGGGTGCGGCATGTCCGCGAGGCCGTCCGGTTCGCCGATGGTGTCAACGCGCTCCACCAACACGGCGTCACTCGTTTCCTGGAGCTGGGCCCGGACACCGTTCTGGCGACCATGGCTCGCCACTGCCTGGAGGAGCAGGCCGAGGACGGCACCGTGGTCTTCGCCTCCGCCCTCCGTGCCAAGCACGGCGAGACCGAGACCTTTGCCGGGTTCCTGGGCCAGGCCCATATCGCCGGCGCGAGTGTCGACTGGCAGGCGTTCTACCAAGGCACCGGCGCCGAGCGCGTCGATCTGCCGACCTATGCCTTCCAACGCCAGCGCTACTGGCTGACGTCAAGTGCCGGCGCTCATGACCCCGCCGCTTCCGGGCTGGGCCGGCTGGATCATCCGCTGCTGGCCGCCGCCGTGAGGGTCGGGGACCGGGACGAGTGGCTGTTCACCGGGCGGCTGTCCCACGAGACGGCCCCCTGGGCGGTCGATCACGGAGTGCTGGGCACGGTGATCGTGCCGGGCACCGCGCTGGTGGAGCTGGCCATCGCCGCCGGCCGGCATGTCGACAGCCCGGTGCTTGAGGAACTGGTCCTGGAGGCCCCGCTGATCCTGCCCGCCGAACTGGCGGTCCAGGTGCAGGTCACCCTCGGCGAGGCGGACGCGGATGGCCGTCGGGAGATGGCGATCTACACCCGGGACTCGACAGCGGACGAGTCGGAGGTCGAGGCCACCTGCCATGGGCGCGGCACCATGGTGCCGGACGCCGCTCCGGACGCGGAGCCGCTGGCCCCGTCCTGGCTGCCCATCGAGTGGCCGCCGGCGGAGGCCGAGCCGATCGCGGTGGACGCGCTGTATGCGCGTCTCGAAGAGGTCGGGTTCGAGTACGGGCCGGTCTTCCAGGGCCTCCGTGCTGCCTGGCAGGACGGCGACGAGGTGTATGCCGAGGTCGCGCTGCCCGATGCCGACACCGACTCCGCTCGGGCCTATGGACTGCATCCGGCGCTGTTCGACGCCTCGTTGCACGGTGGTCTCGGCTGGCTTGACCAGGGCGACGATTCGACGGCGCGGTTGCCGTTCTCCTGGTCCGACGTTCGGTTCGGCGAGTCGGGTGCCGCACGGGTGCGGGTCCGGATCGGCCCGGCCGGGGACTCCGCGCTGCGCGTCGATATCGCGGGCGAGCACGGCGAGCCCGTCGCGAGCGTCGGGCGGCTGGTCTTCCGCACGGTTGATCCGGCTCAGCTTGAGGCGGTTCGGGTGGGTGGGGGTCGTGGTCGTGGGCGTGGGGATTCGTTGTTTGGGGTGGAGTGGGTTTCGGTCTCTGGTGGTGGTTTGGGTGATGTGGGTGATGTGGGTGGGGTGCGGGTTGTTGAGGTGGGTGGTGGTGTGGGTGTGGTTGAGCGGGTGTTGTCGTTGGTGCAGGGGTGGTTGGGGGATGAGGGGTCGGTTGGGGAGCGGCTTGTTGTGGTGACGCGGGGTGGGGTTGCGGTGGGGGATGAGTGGGTGGATGTGGGGGTGGCTCCGGTGTGGGGTTTGGTGCGGAGTGCTCAGTCGGAGCATCCGGGGCGGTTGGTGTTGGTGGATGTGGAGGGTGAGGGGGAGGTTGATGGGGTGGCTTTGGTGGCTTTGGGTGAGCCGCAGTTGGCGGTGCGGGGTGGTCGGGTGTTGGCGCCTCGGTTGGTGTCTGTGGGTGGTTCTGTTGTGGGTGGGGAGGTGTCTCCGTTTGCTGGTGGGACGGTGTTGGTGACGGGTGGTACGGGTGGGTTGGGTGCGTTGTTCGCTCGGCATTTGGTGGTGGGGCATGGGGTGCGGAGTTTGGTGTTGGTGTCTCGTCGTGGTTCGGCGGCTGAGGGTGCTGGGGAGTTGGTGGCGGAGTTGGAGGGTTTGGGTGCTGAGGTGCGGGTGGTGGCTTGTGATGTGTCGGATCGTGAGCAACTGGCCGCTTTGGTTGGGTCGTTGGATGGCGGGTTGAGTGGTGTGGTGCATGCGGCGGGTGTGTTGGATGACGGTTTGGTGGAGTCGTTGACGCCGGAGCGGTTGGCTGGTGTGTTGCGGCCGAAGTTGGATGCGGCGGTGCATTTGCATGAGTTGACGGCTGGTATGGAGTTGTCGGCGTTTGTGTTGTTTTCTTCGGTGGCGGCGTTGATTGGTAGTCCGGGGCAGGGGAATTATGCGGCGGCGAATGCGGCTTTGGATGCGTTGGCGGCGCGGCGGCGTGCTGAGGGTTTGCCGGGGGTTTCGTTGGCGTGGGGGTTGTGGGGGGATGCGACGGGGATGACGGGTGAGTTGGATGCGGGTGAGTTGGCGCGTTTGGAGCGGATGGGGGTGCATGCGCTGTCTCGTGAGGAGGGTCTTGGGTTGTTTGATGAGGCGTTGCGGGTGGGTGGGGCGTTGTTGGCTCCGGTGCGGTTGGATTTGGGGGCGTTGCGTGTGCAGGCTCGGGTTGGTGGGTTGGCTCCGTTGTTGCGGGGTTTGGTGCGGGTGCCTGTGCGTCGGGATGGTGGGGGTGGGGGTTCGTTGGCGCAGCGGTTGGCTGGGGTGGCGGTTGATGAACGGGCTGCGGTGGTTTTGGAGTTGGTGCGGGGGCAGGTGGCTTCGGTGTTGGGGCATGCTGGGGCGGATGCGGTCGCGCCGGATCGGGCGTTCAAGGATCTTGGGTTTGACTCGTTGAGCGCGGTTGAGTTGCGGAACCGGTTGACCCAGGTCAGCGGGGTCCGTCTGCCCTCAACCCTCGTCTTCGACCACCCGTCGCCCAATGCCGTGGCCCAGCTACTGCTCGCCGAGGTCGGCGGGTTGGGGGACAACGAGGCATCGGCCGCTCGGCCAAAGGCACGACGCCGTCCGGCAAAGGCGGATGAGCCGTTGGCGATTGTCGGGATGAGCTGCCGCTATCCGGGCGGCGTGGAATCGCCAGAGGATTTGTGGGAGTTGGTGTCTTCCGGGCGAGATGCCATTTCCGGTTTTCCGGAAGATCGCGGTTGGGATCTGGAGCGGCTTTACGATCCCGACCCAGATCGGCTGGGGACCGTCTATACGCGCGGCGGCGGATTTGTCGACCGTGCCGGGGAATTCGATGCGGAGTTCTTTGGCATTTCGCCGCGCGAGGCATTGGCGATGGATCCCCAGCAGCGGTTGATGTTGGAGGCGGCCTGGGAGGCGTTCGAGGACGCGGGCCTCGACCCCGCTTCTCTGCGCGGTTCCGACACCGGAGTCTTCTGCGGTGTGGGCGCCTCGGACTATGGCGCGACGCCGGCCGGCAGCCTGCCCGAGGTGGAAGGGCTGCGGCTGACGGGCGCGACGACCAGCGTGGTGTCCGGGCGGATCGCTTATAGCTTTGGGCTTGAGGGTCCGGCGATTTCGGTGGATACGGCGTGTTCGTCGTCGTTGGTGGCGTTGCATATGGCTTCGCAGGCGCTACGGAGTGGTGAGTGCTCGCTCGCCCTGGTGGGCGGGGTCACGGTGATGGCCGGCCCGTTCCTGCTGATGGAGTTCAGCCGGCAACGCGGGCTGGCCGCCGACGGTCGCTGCAAGTCCTATGCGGCCGGCGCCGATGGGACGGGCTTCTCGGACGGCCTCGGCCTGGTGGTGTTGGAGCGGTTGTCGGATGCGCGGCGCAAGGGCCACCGGGTGTTGGGTGTGGTCCGGGGTAGTGCGGTCAATCAGGATGGTGCGTCGAATGGGTTGACGGCGCCGAACGGTCCTTCGCAGGAGCGGGTGATTCGTCGGGCGTTGGCGAATGCGGGGTTGAGTCCCGCTGATGTCGATGTGGTTGAGGGGCATGGGACGGGGACTCGGTTGGGTGATCCGATCGAGGCCCAGGCGCTACTCGCCACCTACGGTCGGGAGCGGTCGGAGTCGGGGCCGTTGCGGCTTGGGTCGATCAAGTCGAATATCGGGCACACGTCTGCGGCGGCGGGTGTGGCTGGCGTCATCAAGATGGTGATGGCGATGCGGCATGGGTGGCTGCCGCGGACGTTGCATGTGGATGAGCCGTCCCCGCATGTGGATTGGGAGGCTGGTCAGATCCAGCTGCTGACCGAGGCCCAGGAATGGACGGGCGGGGGTCGTCCGCGTCGGGCGGCGGTCTCGTCGTTTGGGGTGAGCGGGACCAATGCGCATCTGATTCTTGAGGAGGCGCCGGAGGTTCGCGAGGCTGCTCCGGTTCCGTCGCGTGATGTCGCGGTGGTGCCGGTGGTGGTGTCGGGTCGCGGGGTTGCCGCGCTTCGGGGTCAGGCGGGGCGTTTGGGGTCGTATCTGTTGGCGGCCGAGGGTGCGCGGCTTGTGGATGTGGGCTTGTCGTTGGTGTCGTCCCGGGCGGGGTTGGAGCAGCGGGCCGTGGTGACGGCCGCCGACCGCACCGAACTGCTGGCCGGTTTGGCGGCGTTGGCGGAAGGCCGTTCCGCCTCCGGAGTGTTCGAGGGGTCCGCGGTCTCCGGCAAGACGGCGTTCCTGTTCACGGGGCAGGGTGCTCAACGTCCGGGGATGGGTGTGGGGTTGGCGGCCGAGTATCCGGTGTTTGCCGAGGCGTTGGCCGAGGTGTGTGCGGAGCTTGATCCTCTTCTTGGCCGTTCGCTGCGGGGGTTGTTGGGCGAGGAGAGTGGGGTGTTGGACGGGACGGAGTTCACTCAGGCGGCGTTGTTCGCGGTTGAGGTGGCGTTGTTCCGTCTGGCGGAGTCGCTTGGGTTGCGGGCCGATGTGGTGATGGGGCATTCGGTCGGCGAGATCGTCTCTGCCCATGTGGCGGGGGTGTTGTCGTTGCCGGATGCCTGTCGGTTGGTGGCCGCCCGTGGCCGGTTGATGGGCGGGTTGCCTGCTGGTGGTGGGATGGTTTCGGTGCGGGCGACCGAGGCTGATGTCACCGAAGAGCTTGCCGGCCGTGTCGGGGTGTCGATCGCTGCGGTGAACGGCCCCACCTCCGTGGTCGTCTCGGGTGAACTGCCCGTTCTCGACGGCCTGGTTGGGGAGTGGGAGGGCCGGGGTTGGAAGGTGACGCGGCTGCGGGTCAGCCATGCGTTCCACTCGCCCCTGATGGAGCCGATGCTGGAGGACTTCCGGGCCGTCGTTAACGGTCTGACGTTCACGGCTCCCCGCATCCCCGTGGTCTCCAATGTCACCGGCCAGATTGCCACCGACGAGCTGACCGATCCCGAGTACTGGGTGCGGCATGTCCGGGAGGCGGTCCGGTTCGCCGATGGCGTCAACGCGCTGAACGAGTACGGCGTTACCCGTTACCTCGAATTGGGCCCGGATACCGTTCTGGCGACCATGGCTCGCCACTGTCTGGAGGAGCAGGCCGAGGACGGCACCGTGGTCTTCGCCTCCACGTTGCGTGCCAAGCACCCGGAGACCGAGACCTTTGCCGGGTTCCTGGGCCAGGCCCATATCGCCGGCGCGAGTGTCGACTGGCAGGCTTTCTACCAAGGCACCGGCGCCGAGCGCGTCGATCTGCCGACCTATGCCTTCCAACGCCAGCGCTACTGGCTGACGTCAAGTGCGGGCGCTCATGACCCGGCCGCCGCCGGGTTGGGCCGGCTGGATCATCCGCTGTTGGCGGCCGCGGTCCAGGTGGGGGAGCGGGACGAGTGGCTGTTCACCGGCCGCATTTCGCAGGACTCCGCGCCCTGGGTGCGGGACCACACCGTCCTCGACACGGTGATCGTGCCGGGCACCGCGCTGGTGGAGCTGGCCATCGCCGCAGGCCGGCAGGTCGACAGCCCCGTGCTGGACGAGCTGATCCTGGAAGCCCCGCTGATCCTGCCCGAGGGTGCGGCGTTCCGGCTGCAGGTCTCGGTCGGGGAGGCGGACGAGGCCGATGGGCGGCGCCCGCTCGCGATCTACTCGCGGCCCGAGCCTCGCGCCGGCCAGGAGCCGGGCGAGGCCACCTGCCATGCGCGTGGTCTGGTCACCCAGGAGACCGAGCCGCTGCTGTCGCCGCTGCCGGCGGCGTGGCCGCCGGCGGGTACGCGGCCGGTCGCCGTCGATGCCGCCTATGCGCGGCTTGCGGATGCCGGCTATGACTACGGGCCCGCGTTCCTGGGCCTGCGGTCGGCGTGGAGCGATGGCGAGCATGTCTACGGTGAGGTGGCGCTGCCGGCCGAACACGCCGAATCGGCCCGGGGGTTCGGGCTGCATCCGGCGCTCTTCGACGCCTCCCTGCATGGCGGTCTCGACTGGCTCGACCAGGGCGAGGGAACGTCCGCCGGTCTGCCGTTCTCCTGGTCCGGGGTGCGCTTCGGGCAGGTCGACGGTCTGGACCGGGTGCGGGTGCGCATCGGTTCGGCGGGTGAGTCGGCGCTGCGGATCGATATCGCGGACGAGCACGGCCAAGCGGTCGCGAGCGTCACTCAACTCGCCTTCCGGCCGGTGGAGCAGGCCCAGTTGGAGGATGCGCGGCGGGACTCGCGGCGCTCGCTGTTCAACGTCACCTGGTCGCCCGTCGACGCGAGTCGGGGCGCGCGCCCGGGGGACATCCGGGCCGCGTTCCTCGGCGACCTCGATGGCGAGGGCACGCACCACGCCGATCTGGCCGCGCTGGTCGCATCGTTGACGGAAGAATCGGCCCGCCCGGAACTGGTGTTCGCCGAGGTCAAGGCGCCCGCCGGCGAGGCGGGTTCGGTGAACGGGGTGCGGTTGACGGTCGAGCGGGTGCTGGCGTTGGTGCAGGGGTGGTTGGCGAGTGCGGAGCTTGCTGGTTCGCGGTTGGTGGTGGTGACGCGGGGTGGGGTCGCGGTGGGGGACGAGGTGCCGGATGGGGCGTTGGCGTCGGCGTGGGGTCTGGTGCGTAGTGCGCAGTCGGAGCAGCCCGGCCGGTTCGTGCTGCTGGACATCGACGACAGCCCGGTCGACTGGCCGGCCCTCACCGTCCTGGACGAACCGCAGATGGCCCTTCGGGCTGGTCGGGTGTTGGCGCCTCGGTTGGTGCGGGCCGGTGGCTCCGGTGGGGGCCAAGTGTCGCCGTTTGGTGGGGTGTTGGGTGGTCCGGTGTTGGTGACGGGTGGTACGGGTGGTCTGGGGGCGTTGTTCGCTCGGCATCTGGTGGTCGAACACGGGGTGCGGGATCTGTTGTTGGTGTCCCGGCGTGGTCCGGCGGCCGAGGGTGCGGAGAAGTTGGTCACCGAGTTGGAGGGGTTGGGTGCCCGGGTGCGGCTCGCCGCCTGTGATGTGGCCGACCGCGCTCAACTCGCGGGGCTCATCGAATCGTTGGACGGCGGGTTGGGCGGAGTGGTCCATTCCGCGGGTGTGTTGGATGACGGTTTGGTGGAGTCGTTGACGCCGGAGCGGTTGGCTGGGGTGTTGCGGCCGAAGCTGGATGCGGCGGTGCATCTGCACGAACTCACTGCCGGTATGGAGTTGTCGGCGTTTGTGTTGTTCTCCTCGGTGGCTGCGTTGGTGGGGAGTCCTGGGCAGGGGAACTATGCGGCGGCGAACGCGTTCCTGGATGCTTTGGCGGTGCGGCGTCGTGCGGAGGGTTTGCCTGCGACGTCGTTGGCTTGGGGTCTGTGGGGCGATGTGGGTGGAGTGGGTGGTATGGGTGGGGAGTTGGCGGCCGCTGATGTGGCGCGGTTGGAGCGGATGGGGGTGCGTCCGCTCTCCGCCGAGGTGGGCGTCGAGCTGTTCGATCGGGCGACGGCTTCGGGTGAGCCGTTGGTGGCCCCGGTGCGGTTGGACCTCGCCGCGCTGCGCGTTCAGGCCAGGTCGGGAACGTTGCCCCCGCTGCTCCGTGGCCTGGTCCGCCTGCCCAACCGCCGTACCGGCGGGACCGGTTCGCTGGTTCAGCGGCTCGCCGGGGTGCCGGAGGCCGAGCGGGAGCTGGCGGCGACGGAGTTTGTGCGCGAGCGGGTGGCGTCCGTGCTCGGCCATGCGTCGGCGGAGGCCGTCGATCCGGACCGGGAGTTCAAGGCGCTCGGCTTTGACTCGTTGGCGGCCGTCGAGTTGCGGAACCGGCTGAGTCAGGACAGCGAGGTTCGGCTGCCCACCACCCTGGTCTTCGACCATCCGACGTCGGCCGCCGTCGCCCGGCTGCTGCTGACCGAGGTGGGGGAGGTGCGGCCGGCGTCGGCCGCCGCGCCGGCGGGAGTTGCCGCGCGCGGGGCGCGGGAAGCGCTGCCGGGCGGTACGCTCGACGCCCTGCTACGTCATGCTCATGCCCGGGGCGCCATTGTGGATGCGGTGCCGCTGCTGACGGAGGCGTCCCGGTTCCGGCCGAGCTATGCGTCCGCAGACGAACTGGGCGACAGCGAGGGGTATGTGGTGCGTCTCGCGTCCGGCGACGGGGGGCTGCCGAAGCTGGTCTGTGTGCCGTCGTTTGTGGTCGGCTCGGGGCCGCACCAGTTCATGCGGTTCGCCGACCGGTTCGAGGGGAGTCGCGACGTCTATGTCTGCTCGCTGCCCGGGTTCCGGGGTGACGAGCCGGCGCCGGGCAACTGGAATGCCGCCGTCGAGGTGTTGGAGCGGGCGGTCCGTTCGGCGGTCGGCGACGACCCCTTTGTTCTGGTCGGCTACTCCATCGGCGGCGTGGTGGCCCACTCGCTGGCGGCGCGGCTGGAGGCGACGGGCACCGCGCCGAGTGGGCTGGTCATGATCGACACGCCCACGCCCGAGGGGGAGACCGAGACCAATCTGGTCTTCTCCCTGGTGATGACGGAAATCCTCGGGCGCGAGCACGAGGCCATCGCCGTCGACGACGCCAACTGGCTGGCGATGGGCACCTATATGCGTCTGCTGACCGAGCGGCGCACGGAGCGGATCGCGGCCCCGTCGCTGCTGATCCGTGCGGGGGAACCGCTCGGCGCCGAAGGCGAGGCGTCGGCCTGGCCGGCCTGGCAGGTCGGCGACGAACAGGCCGAGATCGCCGCGGACCACTTCGCCCTGATCGAGGACGCCGTGGCGGAGACCGCAGAGGCCACCGAGAGGTGGCTCAAGTCCTGAGACACCAGGCCGGTCGGGTCGGCCCAGCCATGATCCGACCGTCAACTCGTATAACTCTTACAACTTTTGCAACTCTTGTGTGAGAAAGGCTGACCTGAATTGGACGCTTCCAAGCGAGGCCCGGCGGAGTCCCCGGCGGACACGGGCGAGAACGAGCAGGCCGGGAAGGACCTGGCCGCCGAGGCGGCCGCCGCCGGCTGCCCGGTGGACCACACGGCCCTGGCCACGGCCGGGTCGGCGAAGTCGGCCGAGGCCGAGGCCCCCGCCGCGGAACCCGCCAAGGCCAAGGCTGCCAAGGCCGCCAAGGCCGTGGCCGAGGAGCCGGCCCAGGCCGCGGCGCCCGCCCCGATACCGGCGGAGTCGCTGCCGGGGCCCAAGACGCCCGCCCTGATGCAGATCGTCAAGTACTGGAAGGACCCGGCGACCTTTGTCGAGCGTTGCCGGGAGGAGTACGGCAGTCGGTTCGCGCTCCGCATCCGGATCCCACCGAAGCCGCTGTATGTGCTGTCGGACCCGGACGAGATCAAGCAGATGTTCCTCGCCCCGGCCGATGTCCTGCACACCGGCACCGGCTCGTCGACGATCGAGAAGTTCACCGGCCAGAGCGGGCTCGCCTGGCTGGACGAGGACGATCACAAGAAGCGGCGCAAGCTGCTGATGCCGAGCTTCCACGGCAAGGCGCTCCAGCGGGTGGACACCGCCATCGACGAGATGGCCGTCGAGGATGTGGCGAAGTGGCCGCGCGGCGAGTCCATGGCGCTGCACCCGCATATTCACCGGTTCACGCTCCATGTGATCCGCGAGGTGATCTTCGGAAAGGTGTCGCCGAAGATCTGGGACGAGCTGCTTGAGGTCCTGATCGGGATGATGCGGTTCAACAACCGCATGGGCTCGGCGATGATGATCCACAAGATGCCCTCGGCGGCCGTGAAGCTGCTGACCGCGATCCGGCCGCTGGGGCTGCACCAGTTCCTGAAGCTGCGGGAACGGGCCGACGCGCTGATCGCCGAGGCCGTGGCGGAGCGCAGGGAGGTCGGCGACCTCGGCGACGACATGCTCTCCGTGCTGCTCGGCATCACCCATGAGGACGGCTCTCCGCTGACCATCAGGGAGATGCGCGACGAGATGATGACCATCTTCCTCGCCGGCACCGAGACCACGGCGGCGGCGATCGCCTGGGGCTTCGAGTACCTGAGCCGGGAACACGCCGCCAGGGAGCGCCTGGTCGAGGAGATCGACAAGGGCGAGGAGGACACCTTCCTGACGGCGACGGTCCACGAGGTGCTGCGGCTGCGTCCGTCCATCCCGCAGATCATCCCGCGCACGGTGATGAAGCCGATCGAGATCGGCGGGGTGCGCTACGAGCCGGGGATGCTGCTGTGGGCGAGCGCCTACCTGATGAACCGTCACCCGTCGCTGTACGACGAGCCCGACGCGTTCCGTCCGGAGCGGTTCCTCGGCACCAAGCCGGGCGTCTACACGTGGATTCCGTTCGGTGGCGGCCGGATTCGTTGCCTCGGCGACAAGATCGCGCTGCTGGAGATGAAGGCCATGTTCCGTGAGGTGCTGTCCACCTGCGAACTCCACCGGACGGACATGACGCCGGAAGCGACCCGCAGCCGCAGCGTCTCGACGCTGCCGGAGCACGGCACCCGGCTCGAACTCCGCGCCAGGGACCGTAAGGTGAGCCTCGCCGGGAGCTGAACCGACGGCCGGGAGCCGGGCACCGACACCGGATGCCCGGCTCCCGGGGCCGGCCGCCGCGCCAGCGCAGGGAGGGGGCCGTGGACACGGCGCGCCGTACCGGGGCTTCTTGCAAGTTCTGTCAGCGGTCGCGCGGGCGGCGTCCGCCGGGGCGCGGTTTCGCCCGTTCCGGCCCGCGTCACCGCCGGTGCCGGGGACCGGCCGGCCGTCGTACGGGTGGGGTGGCGGCCATCCGTGCGCGGGGTATTGACCGCGTTTCGGCGGCGCTCTACGTTGCGTGATGCAAATCCTTGCAGAAAGAGTCGCGTGAGGTTGGCTGTTCTTGCGACAGGGCGCGTTGTCTCCGGTCGGCCGCACCTCACTCCTCGCCAGGAGGCATCATGTCCGCACGCTCCCAGGGGCGTTCCCAGGAAAGATCCCGCCCTCGAAGACTCAGACGGTTCGGCAGCGCGCTCCTCGCCGGTCTGGTCGCCGCGACGGCGACCGTCGTCGCCCTCACCACGCCCGCCGCGCAGGCTGCGCCCGCCGGCGACCGGGATGTCACAGCGGTGCTGTTCAACTGGAACTTCGACTCCATCGCCCGCGAGTGCACCACCAGGCTCGGCCCCGCCGGCTACGGCCATGTGCAGGTCTCGCCGCCGCAGGAGCAGATCCAGGGCGGCCAGTGGTGGACCAACTACCAGCCCGTCAGCTACCGGATCGACAGCCGCCTCGGCAACCGCGCGCAGTTCCAGAACATGGTCGCCACCTGCCGCGACGCCGGCGTGGGCGTGATCGTCGACGCGGTGATCAACCATATGACGGCTGGCTCGGGCACCGGCACCGGCGGATCGTCGTACAGCAAGTACGACTACCCCGACGCCCCCTACAGCGACTGGGACTTCAACGACTGCCGTCGGGACATCGGCGACAACTACGGCGACCGCTACAACGTCCAGAACTGCGAACTGGTCGGCCTGGCCGATCTCAACACCGGCAAGGACTACGTCCGGCAGCGCATCGCCGACTACCTCAACGACCTGCTCTCCCTGGGCGTTGCCGGCTTCCGGATCGACGCCGTCAAGCACATCCCCGCCGGCGACCTCGCCGCCATCCGCTCCCGCCTGACCGACCCGAACGTCTACTGGAAGCAGGAGGCGATCTACGGCGCCGGCGAGGCGATCCACCCCGACGAGTACCTGGGGACCGGCGACGTCCAGGAGTTCCGCTACGCGACGGACCTCAAGCGGATCTTCGAGAACGAGAACCTCGCCTATCTGGAGAACTTCGGCGAGAGCTGGGGCTTCATGCCCAGCGGCAGCTCGGCGGTCTTCGTGGACAACCACGACACCGAACGCAACGGTTCCACCCTCAACCACCGGAGCGGCGCCAACTACACCCTGGCCAACGTCTTCATGCTGGCCTGGCCCTATGGCACCCCCGACGTCCACTCCGGCTACGAGTTCACCGACCATGACGCGGGACCGCCCAACAACGGCCAGATGAACGCCTGTTGGCAGGACGGCTGGACCTGCCAGCACGCCTGGCCCGAGATCGAGAGCATGGTCGAGTTCCGCAATGTCAGCCGCGGCCAGCCCGTCACCGACTGGTGGGACAACGGCAACGACGCCATCGCCTTCGGGCGCGGCGACCGGGCGTATGTCGTCATCAACCACGAATCCGGTTCGCTGAGCGGGACGTTCCAGACCTCGCTGGCCGCCGGCACCTACTGCGATGTGCAGAGCGGCGGTTCGGTCACGGTCGACGGCGCGGGCCGGTTCACCGCCACCCTCGGCGGCAACACCGCGTTGGCCCTGCACACCGGGGCCCGCGGCTGTGGAGGCGGCGGCAACCCGGGCAACCCCGACCCGGTCGCGGGCGCCTCGTTCCAGGTCGACGCGCGGACCGTGCCGGGCGAGAACATCCATGTCGTCGGCAACCTCCCGCAGCTCGGCGGCTGGAACCCGGAACAGGCGGTCCGGCTCAGTGCCGACGGCTACCCGGTCTGGCGCGCCACGCTCGCCCTGCCGACCGGGAGCACCTTCGAGTACAAGTACATCCGCCGCGTGGACGGACAGTCCGGCGTCGTATGGGAGAGCGGCGACAACCGCAGGGGCACCGTCCCCGAGAACGGATCGCTCACCCTGAACGACACCTGGCGTTCCTGACCCCCGGCCGGTGCCCCCTCGTTCCGTGGGGGCACCGGCCGGACCTCGGGTGTCCGGGCGGGTCTGCTAGAAAGTCGGAATGTCGTCCCAGCGAACCCTGCTTCCCCGTTCGGCGCCCGCCGCCTCCGGGATATCGTCCCGTTCGATCGCCGCGACGCTCGACCGGCTCGAAGCGCGATCCGGCGAGACCCATTCGCTGATGGTCGTGCACCGGGGTCAGGTCGTGGCCGAAGGCTGGTGGGCGCCGTACTCGGCCGACCGCCCGCACCTTCTCTACTCGCTCACCAAGTCGTTCACCTCGACCGCCGTGGGGCTCGCGATCGGCGACGGGCTGCTCGCGCCGGACTCCCGCGTGGTGGACGTGCTACCCGACCACGTACCGGCCGACGTGTCGGCGCAGGGGCGCCGCATCACCGTTCACCACCTGCTGACCATGACGGCCGGGCACCCCACCGACAGCCTCGCCGAGGCATGGCAGCGGGAGCCGGACGATCTGGTGAAGGGCTTTCTCAGCCTGCCGTTCGCCACACCCGAGGGCACCCGGCACGTCTACGACAACTCGACGACCTTCCTGCTGGCCCGGATGGTCGAACGGGTCACCGGCCAGGGCCTGCCGGAGTTCCTTGACGCGCGCCTGTTCACGCCCATGGGCATCGACCACGCCGAATGGGACCGGGTGGCCAGCGGCGCCGCCTTCGGCTTCCACGGACTGCACCTGACGACCGAGGCCGTCGCCGCCTACGGCGAACTGCTCCGCAACGGCGGCCGATGGGGCGACCGCCAGCTTGTCCCCCGCGACTGGGTCGAGTTGGCGACCGGTCGACACATCGACAGCGAGTGGATCCTCGACGGAACCCCCCTGGCGGACTTCTCCCACGGCTATGGCTACCAGTTCTGGATGGCGCGGCACGGCTACCACGGCCAGGGCTCCTACGCCCAGCAGTGCCTGGTGATCCCCTCCCACGACCTGGTCGTCGCCGTGACCGCCCAGGGGAACGCCCAGGACGTGTTCGACGCGGTGTGGGAGTGCCTGCTCCCCGGCGTCGGCGCCCCGGCGACCGCCCGGGACGACGCGGCCCTCGCCGATCGGCTGGCCCGACTGTCGCTGCCGTTGGTGCCGGGCTCGGCCGACCCGGGGCGCACGGTGACCGCGCGCCTCGACGCCTCACCCGAGGGATCGGCCCTGCCGGACGGAACGACGGTCACCGTCGAACCCACCGACGGCGGCTGGCTCGTACGGTTCGAGCCGATCCTCGAAATCGCGGTGGGCCACGACGACTGGCGGGAGAGCGCCCCGCTCGGCCGCCCCATCGTCGCGACCGGCGCCTGGCAGGGCGGCACCTATGTCGCCGACCTCTATGTCATCACCACCCCGCACCGCGTCCGACTGACCGTCGACACCACCACCCGAACCGCGACGGCAACCTGGTCCACCCCACCCCTGACCGGCCCCGACCTCGCCCTGCACGCCCGATCCCCCCTGATGACCCGCCCCGACGTCGCCTGACGAGCCGGCCGGGGGGCGGCGGTGCGACTCACCCGTCGGCGGACGAAGCGCAGCCGTTGACGGGTGGGGCTGACCGTCATCAGGTAGTCGTCGAGGGTGTACCCGTACTCGTGGGCGATGGCGACCACCCGGGCGGGCGTGCGGTCGACGGTCAGCGACACGCGTTCCCGGCCGGCGAACGACCGGATGATCTCCTGGTCCCGCATGTGTCTCGACTACACCTCCGGGCTCGCCGCCGTCGGCGGTACCTCGACGACAAAGAACACAAAGCACGTCTTGGTCATGAGGTCATGGAAGTCGTCCGGGAACAACTCCCGCGCGGCCGGGTCCGGTTGGGGCTCGCTGATGGCGGAGATCCGGAAACCGGCGGCGGTGAACGCGTCGGTCATCGCGTGCAGCGGCTTACGCCAGAACCTCATCGGTACGGACCGCCCGCCCAGCTCCCAGTCCTGGGTGTAGCTGGTGGTTGCGAAGTAGTCGGGCCGGGGATCCCGGTACACGTAGGCCCCGAAGGGGTGGTCCAGCGAGGCGATCAGCCGCCCGCCGGGCCTGAGCACCCGGCGCAACTCGGCCAGCGTCGGACCCCAGTCCTGGAGATAGTGCAGCACGAGCGACGCGACCGCATCGTCGAACGTGCCGTCGTCGAACGGCAGCCGGTCGCGCAGGTCGACCAGGTGCAGCGCCGCTTCGTCACCGAGTCGCCGTCTGGCCAGCTCCAACATCCCGGCGCTGCCGTCGATGCCGGTGACCTCCGCCCCGCGATCGCGCAGGGCGGCGGACAGCGGGCCGGAGCCGCAACCGGCGTCCAGGATCCGTCGCCCGGCCACGTCCCCGGCGAGCGCCAGCATCGCGGGCCGCTCGTAGTACGCGTTCAGGAGGTTGTTCTCGTTCTCGGCCGAGTACGCCTCGGCGAAGCTGTCGTAGTCGTTCGCCCGCGCCGGCCGCCCGGCGCTTTCTGGCACATCGGAAATCCGTTCCATCACCGCAGACTAGGCCACGACCATCCTCGGCGCCCCGCTCAAGTCCCCCGCCGCGCCAGGGAGTTCCGAACCGCGCGCCGCCCCCGTCGCCGCGACCCCGCCCCGGACCCGGCCTTCGACAGCGGCTTCCGCGCCGGCCTCGGTGGAACGGTGAGGAGGACCCCACGGCGCTCGGTTCTCCCCCGCGAAACCGCCACCGAGGAGGGCCACCCCATCTCCGAATGGACCACCACCATGACGGCCCTGCGTGAGTTCTTCCACGACTTCTGTAGCTGAACGAACAACACGGGTCGCAACCCCACGTCCCACAGGGGGAATTGACGCGCGGGCCGAACTGATACTACCGTGGTTGCGGTTGGGTTGGTGGGGTGGCGGCCACGAAGGGGGCATGGTGAGTATCAGCAGCAGGACCGCGGTCGCGATTCACGCGTTGACCATGTTGGGGCGCTGGGATCGCTCGTTGACCTCCGTGGAGATCGCGGAGAGCCTGGCCAGCAATCCGGTTCTGGTGCGGCGGATCCTCGGTCAACTGCGGGACGCGGGCCTGGTCTGGTCCGCCGAGGGGCGCGCCGGCGGCTGGTCGCTTGCCCGGCCCGCCCGTGAGATCACGCTCTTCGACGTGTACGCCGCCGTCGAGGCGGGGCCGATCCTCTCGCGGTACCCGCATCCGCCCAGCGCCGAATGCGAGGTGGGGCGGAACATGCAGAAGCTGCTTGAGGTGGAGTTCCAGGACGCGGAGCGGGCCATGAAGGAACGGCTCGGGCGGACGACGATCGCGCATCTCGTCCGGCAGGTGCTGGCCAGTGAGCGTGAGGTCGCGCGACGCGTCACCAACTGACCGACGGCGGAGGCTATGTCCTCCGCCTCCCTTTTACCCAAACTGTAACTACTGCGGTGGCGGTAAGCCGCCCGAAGGGCCTCGTATGTCTTCCACCTCGACAACGACCGAGCGGACCGGTTCAGGACTGGGCTTACTGGCCGTTCTGATGCCGGCGATCCTCGTCACGGTCGCGGCCAGCGACATGGTCAATCTGATGCTCCCGACGATCGGATCCGAGTTCGGTGCGTCCGAGGCCGAACTCGCCTGGGTCGTCACCGGCTTCCTGTTGATGTTCTCGGTCGGGATCCCCCTGTACGGCCGCGTCTCGGACCGCGTGAGCCTGCGCCGTCTCTTCGCCTTCGCACTCCTCACCTACGCCCTCGGCAACCTGATCTGCGCGATCTCCTCAAGTCTCGTCGTGCTCGTCGCCGGGCGGATCGTGACCGGCATCGGCGCGGCCGCGATTCCCGTGCTCTCGATCATCGCCGTCACGACACTGCTGCCGCCGGAGCGGCGCGGCGTCGGGATCGGCGTCGTCTCCGCCGGCGCGGGCGTCGGCACCGCCGTGGGCCCGGCGTTGGGCGGCGGCATCGGGGACGCGCTCAGCTGGCAGGCGCTGTTCTGGATCATGCTGGTGGTCTCGCTGCTGCTGCTTGTCCCGGCCCTGCGCGTGCTCCCGGACGAGACCCCGCGGGGCTCGGGCCGGCTCGACCTGCCCGGCGGCCTGCTCCTCGGCCTCGGGGCCGGTCTCGTCCTGTTCGGCATGACCCGGGCGCAGGTCTCCGGCTTCGCCGAGCCTCTGTCCTGGGGCAGCCTCGTGGTCGCCATCGCGGCGCTCTCGCTCTTCGGGCTGCGCACCGTCCGCGTCGACCAGCCGTTCGTTCCGCCGGCGCTGTTCACCAACCGCGTCTACCGGACGGGCATCGTCGTCGCGTTCCTGGCCATGGTCGTCAACCTCGGCGGTCTGGTGTTCGTCCCGCTGATGCTGGTGGAGGTCAACGAACTCAGCCCGAGCCGGGGCGCGTTGGTCATGATCCCGGCCGGGGTGGTGACCGCGCTTGTCGCGCCCTGGATCGGGCGCCTCGCCGGCCGCGCCGACGCGCGGCTCCTGGTGCTCCTCGGGCTCGGCCTCATCGGGCTGTTCTCGCTGTTTCTCTCGTCCTTCACCGGCGACTCCTCGGTGGCCTTCGCCGGCGTCGGGATCCTCGGGCTGAGCATCGGCTTCATGTTCGTGATGACCACCATCATCAGCGCCGCGGCAAGGGAGTTGCCCCCCGAGAAGACCGGTGTCGGCCTCGGGATCCTCCAGGGCGCCCAGTTCCTCGGGGCCGGCACCGGCCCCGCCGTGTTCGGCGTGCTGCTCTCCGCACGGCAGGAGGGCGGCGACGGCGCCGTCAACCCCCTCTTCGACGGTGCTGACGGCTTCGCCTACTCCGACGTCTTCCTGGCCATGGCCGCGGTCGTCGTCCTCGCCCTCGTCGTCGCGTCCCGGATGCGTCCCGGGGCCAGGACCGGGGCCGACGTCGCCCCCGTGGAACCTCCGAATGCCTCATCGCGTTCCTGAAGCGGGCATGACCGCCTGCCAAAGCACCCGCTCTCCACGGAACACACCGTCACCGCCCATGTGTTCACCGCCGAGGACGGGAGGCCGTGTGGGGCGGGCCGCCGTTCCTCGCCCGCTCAGATCTGGTTCGCGCCCCCGTCGACATAGAGGTTCGCGCCGACGACATAGCTGCTCTGGTCCGAGGCGAGGAAGGCCACGGCTGCGGCGGCCTCCTCGGGTTGGCCCATGCGTCCCCTGGCCACCGTCGCGGCGACATTCTCCTTGACCGCCCGAGCGGTCTCCTCGTCGCCGAAGGCGGCGGTGCCCCCGGGGGTCTCGATCCAGGCCGGCGAGACCACGTTGACCCGGATGCCACGGCCCTTGAGCTCGGCGGACCAGGTCCGCGCGAAGGACCGGACGGCCGCCTTCGACGCCGCGTACGCGCCGAACGCCTCCACACCACGATCGCCTGCGGTCGAACCGACCAGGACGACCGAGGCCCCGTCGTTGAGCAGCGGCAACGCCTTCTGCACGGTGAACAGCGTGCCCCGGACGTTGACCGCGAAGGTCTGGTCGAAGTGCTCCTCGGTGGTCTGCTCCAGCGTCACGAACGTGCCGATCGCCGCGTTCGCCACGAGCACGTCCAGCCCCTTGCCTCGGACTCGGACCGCGTCGTAGAGCCGGTCCAGGTCGGCCATCGTGGAGATGTCGCCGGCCACCGCCGTGGCCCGGTCCGGTCCGATGGTCCTGACGGCGGCCTCCAACTCGGCCTCGCGTCGCCCGGTGACAAACACATGCGCGCCCTCGTCCGCCAGGCGTACGGCGGTCGCCAGGCCGATTCCGGTACTGCCCCCGGTGACCACCGACGTCTTGCCCTCCAGCTGTCCCATGCGGGTGCCTCCATCGCTTTCTCGATCCGTTTGCTATCGAGACTGCGGGAGCAGCGGAGTATGATCCATGATGCAGAGTCCGGAATTCTTTACGTATCGTCCATGAGGTGCCCTCGATGCTCGGCTTTCGGGATCCGGTGGCGGACGCGATCGGCCTGCTCAGGCCCCGCACGGTGATCGGGCCCAGCATCCGCGCCGTGGGCGAGTGGGCGTTGCGCTTCGACCCGTTCCCGCATGTGCGGATCGGCGGCCTGGTGCGCGGCAGGTGCTGGTTGATCGTCGAGGGCCACGAGCCGGTGCTCCTGCGGGAAGGGGACACCTTCATGCTGGGCAACCCGCCGCCCTATGTGCTCGCCAGCACCCCCGACGCGCCCCCGCGCCCGGCGGCGGAGGTGTGGGCGGGGGCCGAGGACGGATTTGTGCGGATCGGCCCGGAGTCCGAGGACGACCTCTACCTCTGCGTCGGGCATATCGCGTTCGACGACAGGAACGCGGCCCTCCTGACCGATCTGCTGCCGCCGCTCGTGGTCGTCCGTGTGGCCGATCCTCACGGCATGCGGCTCGCGCAGCTGATCGATCTCCTGGCCACCGAGGTCGGGGTCGACGCCGCTGGCGGCCCGCTGGTGCAGAACCACCTCGCACAGATCCTGCTCGTCCACATGCTGCGTGCGCACGCGGCCCAGACCGACCGACCCACCGGCTGGCTGGGGGCCCTGAACGATGACGGTATCGGCGCCGCGCTGCGCGCCGTGCACGCGGACGTGGCCCACTCCTGGAGCCTCAGGGAACTCGCCGAGATCGGTCACATGTCGCGTTCCGCGTTCGCCCAGGCTTTCAAGAGCCACGTCGGGGTCCCACCGTTGGAGTACCTGATCCAGTGGCGCATGAGCCTCGCGCGCGACGCCCTCACCCGCGACACCCTGTCGATCTCCGAACTCGCCCGCGCCACGGGCTACTTGTCCGAGAGCGCGTTCAGCACCGCGTTCCGCCGCGTGGTCGGCTCATCACCCGCACAGTTCCGCAACCAAGCACGCCAACCAGCCGACGCCCGCCCCACCAACGCCTCCGCGCCGTCTGCGGCGCCTGAGGTCAGCGGGGGCGCCACGCGCTGAGGAGTTCGTTCGGACCGAAGACCGCCTGAAGGCCGGAGCAGGTGGTGCCGCTTCGGGAGACCGCGACGAGGGGGATCGGTTCGTCGGTGAGCGCGGCCCTGTGCTTGTGCAGGGTGGCCAGGTCATGGGCGTCGAACGGGGCCGTCTCAAGCCACTTGATCGACCCCAGGAACAGCAACTGCTTCGCCACGGGCTGCCGATCCGCGCCCACGAGGTCGATCTCGATGTCGTTGCCGCGCGTCCAGTAGCCGCCGACAGCGGGGGCGGCGGGCAGTTCGCCGTCCGGCAGGATCCGGGCTAGGGACTCCCGGATCAGCGGCTCGACCGCGCGTCCCCGCCAACTGGTCCACTGCTCGCGGATTCGGGCCAGGGTGAGGTCGCCTCGCATCCGCTCGATCTCCGCCATATGGGGGTCGAGGAACGCCAGCCAGAAGCGGAGATAGGGGTCCGCCACCCGGTAGCGGCGCTCTTTCGAGGGACGCGGGGAGATCGGAAGTTCGGCCGCCACCACCCGCTTGTCGATCAGCAGGTCGGCTGCCCTGCTGAGCGTGCTGTGGGCGATGCCGCCGGCGGCCCGCGCGATGTTGGTGAAGGTCCGCTCGCCCGATCCGATGGCCCGCAGTACGTCCCTGCCCAACGCCTGCGGCGGGAACTCGGCGGCGAGCGAGCGCTCGGCCGAGACCAGGAGGGCGGAGATCGGGTTCTCCAGCGACGCGTCCAGGAAGTCCCACATCGAGGCTCCGGCCCGCCATTCCCGGCAGATCAGCGGCAGCCCGCCGGTGATGAGCGCGGCGTCGAAGGCGGCGGCCGGTTCCAGGTCCAGCATCTCGCCGATGTCCGCCGGCGTCAGCGGCCCCACGACCATCTCCCGACCCCGCTGGTGGAACGGCCGGTCGTAGCTGTTGAGCGCTTCCATCATCGAGAGATCCGAACCGACCAGCAGCAGCAGGACCGGCTTGCGGCTGAGCAACCGGTCCCAGGCGCGCTGGAGCATGCCCTCGAAGGCGTCGACGCGCCTCATGAGGTAGGGCACCTCGTCGATGACGACCACGCTCGGGGCGTCATCGGGCAGTGTCTCCGCCAGGAGCCGGAAGGCCGCGTTCCACTGGCTCGGCGTCTCCTCCGCGAAGAGCGAGCGATCCGGCAGGGAGGAGTCGGCCACGGCATCGACCAGCTCCGCCAGCTCGTCCTCCGCGGAGCCGCCGGCGGCGGTGAAGAACAGATGGGGGACCCCTGCCCGGGCAAGGAACTCCTCGACCAGAGTGGACTTACCCACGCGCCGCCTGCCCCGCATGAGCAGGCACCGGCCCGGCTGCGCCGCGCCCGCCCCGGCGCGGACCTCGTCGAGCGTCCGTCGCAACGTGCGGAGCTCGTGGTCCCTACCGATAAAGCGGTGCATGAGAGGCGATCCCGTCGTAGCAGCGTCAATCCTCGACACGATGGATAGTATCGGTAGCGATACTATCTGCTCCGCAACTCTTCTGCGCTTGCTCCGCGGGGCGCGGTCTCGGTCAGATCGTGGTCGGCATGGCCCAGGGCCTCGTCGACGAGGCGGGCGATATGGCTGTTGCGCAGGGTGTAGACGACGCGGCGTCCCTCCTTGCGCGTGGTGACCAGTCCGCCGAGGCGGAGTTTGGCCAGATGTTGGCTGACGGCGGGGCGGGCCGCGCCGCAGGCGGTGGTCAGCGCGGTGACGTCGGCCTCGCCGGCGCTGAGGGTGTGGAGCAGGACGAGTCTGGTGCGGTCGGCGAGCAGGGTGAGCACGTCGGCGGCCCGCGCGTACTGTTCGGGGCTCGGTTCCCCGTGGTGTGAGGCGACCGGCGGCCGCGGGTGCGCAGGTGCGTTCATGCGCACATGGTGCGGGGGTGGGTGGGGCTTGTCCAGTGACGCCTCCCCGGTGGCCGACTCGGCGGTCACCCGGGAGGCGCGACCGTTCGCCGTCAAGCGTGCGAGTGGGCTTCCAGGTAGCGGCGTCGTGCCTCGGGGCTCGCATGGTGGTCGGTGAGGTGATGCGCATCGTCCGGGGTGGCACCGTCGCGCGATGGATGGACATGGACGCCCACGCTCTCCAGGTGGGGGATCGCGTGCAGGAGTCGGTGGTGGGTCAGCTGGGCGAGATCGTGCCCTTCGGCGATGGTGAGATCCGCGTCGACTCCGATGGTGAGATGTGCTTCCAGGCGGTGGCCGCTCCAGCGGGCCCTGACGTTCGAGACGTACTCGACGCCGGGGACGGTGGCCGCCGTCCGGTGGATCGCGTCGACCAAGCCGGGCTCGACTCCGTCCATGAGGCGGCGAATGACGGTGCGCGCGGAGGAGACGAGGATCGCCAGGACGGCCACGGCGATCAACAGGCCGATGATCGCGTCGGCCTGGCGGAAACCGAGCCAGACTCCGACGACGCCGAGGATGACGCCGAGGGAGGTGAGGCCGTCGACGCGGGCGTGATGTCCCTCCGCGACCAACGCGGCGGAGCCGATGCGGCGCCCGACCCGGTTGCGGTAGACGGCGACCACCTCGTTGCCGAGTGCCCCGACGACTCCGGCGGCGAGAACCCAGCCGAGATGGGTCGGCGGGCGTGGGTTGACGACGGCGTCGATCGACTCCCGGACGATCAGCACGGCTGAGAGCGCGATGACGGCCGCGATCAGCAGGCCCGCGAGGTCTTCCGCGCGGCGATAGCCGAACGTGTGGGTCCTGCTGGGCGCGCTCCTCTCCGCCCGCAACCGCCACGACCACCGAGCGCCCAGCCCAGAACCCAACTAAACAAAAACCGGCCCCCCCGCCCGACAAACCCGCAGTTCAACAAGAGTCGCCCCCGCACCCGCGGGGATCGTCCGAGAACCCGCTGCCCAAGGGGCGGGGCACCAGCCCCAAGGCCGCCACCGCAGTGGACAAGCGGTGCCTGCTCAACCCCGAGCAGACCGCCGGCCTCCTGGCCTGGGTGCGGCAACGGCCCCGGGGCGGTGAACGACTCCACGCCTACTTCGCCACCCTCTACTACGCCGGCCTCCGACCCGAAGAGGCTGTCGCGCTGAACGTCATGGATCTCCGGCTGCCCGACGAGGACGACACCACCCAATGGGGTGAAATCGTCGTCCACACCGCCACGCCGGAAGTGGGGAAGCACTGGACCAACTCCGGCAAGGTCCACGACGAACGGCATCTGAAGGGGCGCGCAGCGGGGGAGGTCCGGGTGGTTCCTGCCCACCCGGCGCTGGTGAAGATCCTGCGCGAGCACATCACTCGCGAAGCACTCCGGGATGCGGCCCTGCTGTTCCAAGGAGAGCGGGGCGACCGACTGGCCGGCTCGGTGATCCGCCGCGCCTGGGGACGGGCGCGGGAAGAGGTCCTCACCCCTGCCGAGTACGGCTCGCCGCTCGGGCGCAGGGTCTATGACCTGCGACACACATGCCTGACAACCTGGCTGAACAACGGCATCCCACCCGCCGACGTGGCCGAGTGGGCCGGCAACAGTGTCCCCGTCCTCCTCAGCACCTACGCGCGTTGCCTTGATGGGCAGAAGAAGGACCTTCAGCGACGGATCGAAGCCGCCCAGGACCTCACCGGACGGGCTGTCGCCCCGGCCACGCCGACGGAAAACTTGGACACGTATTTGACACGGACACCGGTAGAAGGCCGATCAGAGCCGGCCCAAACCGGACATCGAGCCCTCCCGCCGTCGCCCCCCGCAGCACCGCCGAGCAGTCGACGACACGCCCGATGACCTGCCAAAACATCGGTGAGAAATGGTGCGCCCCCGGCAGGACTCGAACCTGCGGCCAAGTGCTTAGAAGGCACCTGGAGTCAGGAGGCGAACGTCGCGCTGATCTGCGCTTTGGTAGTTGACCGCCTTGTCGTCCGCAGGGCTTCAACACCCATTCGGCAGGGGCGTTCCCGGCGTGTAGCTGAACCACCTGCCCCCTGGTGCATTTTGACGGTCCCTTCGGGGAGCACTGATTGCCGCTCTCCGCTTCAGCCTCGGACTCGGGCATGACGGCGCTCGACCACACCGAAGCAGAGGGGGCGAAGCCTCCACATCCGACACGCTACTTGGTGGCAACTGCCGCCACGTTGTGCGATGCCCCAGTTCCCAGGCCGTCGCACCACCGCCCCCTGTGGGCCCCATTGTTACCGCGCTGGGGTCGACCGGATTGTTCCTTGATAAGGGGAGGACTCGCTTCGGATGCGTGGCTGTCGGGCGTGGCCCGCTGTACAGAGTTGCACAGTGGCTGAAAGTTACGGACTTTGACGCTCCGTACCTATGTTATCTAGGGTGTTCTGAGGTCTCGTCCTGGGGGTGGGTCATGGCGCGTGCGTCCGACTGGGGTCCGGTGGACATGGATCGGGACCCGACGCCCGGCGATCCGGATGCGGTTCGGGAACTGGCCGATGATCTCCAGGAGTTCGCCGACGATGTCGGGGAGGCGCTGGGGAAGATCCGTGGCTTGGCCTCGGAGCGTGCGGTGTTGGACTGGGCGGGGCTGTCGGCAGACGCCTTTCGCGCCGAGTTCGATGGTGTGCCGGGCAACCTGACCAAGTTGGAGGGGAGTTATTCCCTCTGCGCACGAGCGCTCCAAACCTATTGGCCGAAGCTCCAGACCGCGCAGGCCATGGCGGACCGGGCGTTGGACCGGGCGATTTCCGCGCAGGCCGATCTCGCAACCGCGCAGTCGGTGTTGGGCGACGCCGAGGACTGGGTCGGCCGTGCCGGAGACGAGGCCGAACGGCTGCAACGTGAGGGCGAACGGGAGAACGTCGAGCCGCCGAGCGAGGACGCTGTCCGCGCTGCGGCCCGTGACCGCCAGGCCGCCGAGGCGGCGGCCGGCGCCGCCCAGAGCCGGGTGAACGACGCCGACGAGCGCCTTTCGGCCGCCCGTCAACTCGCGCGGGACGCACAAGAGATGCGCGAGGAAGCGGCACGCGAGTGCGCCCGCGACGTTGATGAAGCCTCCGACGCCGGCATCCAGAACCGGCGCTGGTGGGAGAAGGCCATCAAGTGGGTGACCGACAACTGGGACACGTTGGTCGAGATTTGCAAGGTCATCGTCGCCGTTCTCGGCGTCGTCGTCATGATCATTGGTGGCCCGCTGGCCTGGGTGGTCCTGGCCGCCGCTCTCGTCGTCCTCGCGGACACCCTCATTAAATTCGCGCGCGGAGAAGCCGGACTTCTCGATGTCGCGTTCGCCGCACTCGACTGCATTCCCGGCATGAAGGGGCTGACGACTCTCGGCGGGCTTGCGCGGGGCCTTCGCGGAGTCGCGTCAGCGGGGCGCACCGGCCTGCGTGGGCTCGCACAGGGGGCGCGCGGTCTCGGCCGGAACGAGCGGTGGACTGGGGACGTCGTAACTTCTCCCCCGACCCGGTGGACTTCGCCACCGGCGAGGTGGGGTGGCCGTCGACCGACCTCGAACTGCCCGGCGTCCTTCCATTGGTTCTGCGTCGGCATCACCTCTCGTCCTATCGGAACGGTCGACTCTTCGGGCGCACCTGGGCCTCCACACTCGACCAGCGACTCATTCTGGAGGAACATGGCGTCCGGTTCCTCGCCGAGGACGGGAAGGAACTGCACTACCCCGTTCCGCTCACCGACGTAGATGACCCGGTGCTGCCTGTTGAAGGTTCTCGATGGCCGCTGAGTTGGGATGGACAGCCGGGATCTGAGTTCCGGGTCCATCGGCAGGACAGTGGTCTGACGTTCCGGTTCGCGCCGATTACCGGGCACACCCCCTCCGAGTGCCTTCTGCTGGCGATCGAGGATCGCAACGGCAATGTCATCGCGCTGAGTTACGACGAACATGGTGTGCCCACGGAGGTGCGGCATTCCGGCGGTTACCGTGTCGGTGTCGCGGTCCTGGAAGGCCGTGTTACCTCGTTGCGACTCCTGAGCCACCCCGACCAGCCTCTGTTGCGGGCGTACGAGTACGACGAGTCGGGAAACCTCGCGAAGGTCTACAACCCGTCAGGTCTTGCCCTTGAGTACTCCTATGACGAGGCCCAGCGGCTCACACGGTGGGAGGACCGAAATGGCATGTGGTACCGCTACGAGTACGACGAGTCCGGGCGATGCGTCTTCGGTACGGGCACCGATGGCGTACTCGAATACCGGTACCGCTATGAACCCGAAGAGCACCGCACCACGGCGATCAACTCTCTGGGCAACGCCACGGTCTACCAGTTCAACGACTGCTTTCAACTTGTAGCCGAAACGGACGCCTTGGGCTACAAGACGCTGCGCACCTGGGATCGCTATGACCGCACCATGACGGTCACCGACCCCCTGGGACACATGACCCGCTGCGAGTACGACGGAAGCGGACACCTCGCGGCCTTGACGCGTCCCAATGGTGGGACTGTGCGGGTTGAGTACAACGAACTTGGCCTGGTCACCAGTCTCACTGAGGCAGATGGCTCGCTCTGGCGGCAGTCCTTCGACGCACGGGGTAACCGGACCGCGGTCCTCGATCCGGCCGGCCATCGCACCCGCTATACCCACGACGAGCATGGCGGCCTGTCCTCGTTCACCGAGGCCACGGGAGAGATTACGCGCTTCGAGTGTGACGCCGCAGGGTTGCCACTCTCCGCCACGGACCCGATGGGTGAGACGACCCGCTACCGCCGGGATCCCTTCGGCCGGGTCATCGAACAGGCCAGCCCACTGGGCGCCGGCCAGCGTGCGGAGTACACCCCCGATGGCAGACCACTGCGGAAAGTTGACCCCTTGGGGGGCGTGCAGACCTGGGAGTGGGATGCCGAGGGCAACCTTCTCCGTCACGTCGATGAGCATGGTGGTATCACCCGCTTCGAGTACGGTCCATTCGACCTGCTGACTGCCCGGAGCGAACCGGACGGCGCCCGCTACGAGTTCCTGCGCGACTCGGAGACCCGCGTCACTCGGGTGATCGCGCCTCTGGGTCAGACCTGGGAGTACGTCTACGACGCGGCGGGGCACCTGGTCGAGGAAACGGACTACGACGGGCGCACCAGCACCTACATGGTCGACCCCCTGGGCCGTGTCCTCTCCCGCACCAATGCCACCGCCCAAACCGTCACCTACCGCCGTGACTCGCTGGGCAACATCATCGAGAAGCATGCCGGCGACCAGGTCACCACCTACGGTTACGATCTTCTGGGGCGTCTGGCGACCGCCGAGGGGCCTTCGTGTCATCTCGGGATCGAGCGCGATCAGTTGGGGAGAATTCTGTCCGAGACCGTCGACGGCCATACCCTCATCCACACCTATGACGCGACGGGGCGCCCACTTTCCCGGACCACTCCCGGCGGAGTCGTCAGCACCTGGGCCTACGACGAGGCGGGACGCGCCGCGACCCTCACCACCGCCGGTCGCACGCTCAGCCTTCGGCGGGATGCCGAGGGGCGTCTGACCGAGCGAAGCTTGGGCAGCGACATTGTTCTCGGGCAGGGGTGGGACGGCATAGGACGGCTGACCAACCAGACGCTCACCCTTGCCGGCCAGCAGGTTCGAGACCGCAGGTACGTCTATCGATCCGACCACCACCTCACGCGCATCACCGACAACACGGTGGGGACCGTGGAGGAACTGACGCTGGACCGGGCCGGCCGCGTCACCACCGTCGCCCGGCCCTGGGGCGCTGAGTCGTATGCCTATGACCTTGCCGGGAACCAGCTTGCCGCCCATCTCACGGGTAGCGGGGGCAGCGTCCCGGGCACCGCGGAGCACGACGGCGAGCGCACCTTTATCGGCAGTCGGGTCACGCGAGCCGGCCGCTTCCGGTACATCTACGACCAGGCCGGGCGCACAGTAACGCGTCAGAAGACGATGTTGTCCAGGAAGCCCGAGACCTGGCGATACGAATGGGATGCCGAGGACCGTCTGGTGCTCGCCATCACTCCCGACGGCGTGGGCTGGCACTACCGTTACGACCCCCTGGGGCGCCGAGTGGCCAAGGAGCGGCTGGCCGAGGACGGGCGGGTTGTCGCACGGACCCGGTTCACCTGGGACGACTTCACACTCGTCGAGGAGACCAGCACCGGCCGGCCTGGCGGCGAGTCGGTCGCACGCACCTGGGAGTACGAGGGGCCGCACCCCGTGGTCCAGGTGGACAGCGCCGGGGGACCGCGATCGGACGACATCGACCGCCGTTTTTTCGCGATCATCACCGACCTGGTCGGAACGCCCACTGAACTGGTCGATGAGGCCGGGGCGATCGCCTGGCGATCGCACACCACGCTGTGGGGCCTTGTCACCCATGAGTTGCCCGGTGGCACTGAGGCGCCACTGCGCTTCCCAGGGCAGTACCACGATAGGGAGACGGGTTGGCATCACAACGTCTTCCGGCACTACGACCCGGCTACCGCGCGGTTCACCAGCCCTGACCCGTTGGGGCTCGCGGCGGCGCCGAATCACTATGGTTACGTCCACAACCCGTGCACGCTGGCCGACCCACTGGGCCTGACCGGGGAGGAGATCCTTCCGCCCGGCTACGCTCCCTCCCCCGCGCTGGAAGGCGACCCCTACCATCCCGACATGGTCGCGGAACGCAGCCAGCAGAACCGGGATGTGTACGGGCCGTCCGTGACCGAGCGCGCACGGGAATTGGGCTACGACCGGCGCATCCCACCCAACCGGGCACCGTTCAACTCACATGGTCAGCCGGTCTTCTCGAATGGTAGAAACTACATCACCCCTGATGTGGACGGTCACAACGTCGGTGATGGCTGGAAGATGTTTGACAGGCGCGGCAGGCGCACCGGTACCTACGATTCGGCGCTGAACTATGTCAAGAAGTGACGTATTCGCTATCACCCTCGACCCGGGACAGCTGTCTCCGGACGCGATAGGGCAGGTCGAGGCGCTGGGCGTCATCCGCATCGGAGCCTTTCAGGAAGAATTCCACGCGAGTCTCAGCTTCTGGAGCGCTGATGACTACCGCCGCAGTTGGCGAGCCGGGTTTGCCGTTCTTGCCGATGATCCGGCCGCGACATCGTGTCTGGTGACATCCATCAGCGACCCGGCAACCAGCAACTTCGTCTTCTGCTGGCCGCTATACCGCTCGGGCGAGACCGTGTACGTTCAGAATTCCCTCATCTTTCTGGAAGAACTCACCTCCCCTTTCGACCCGGCGGCACCGTGGCACTCGGTCCTGCCACGAGAGACGGTCGGTGAGGAGGATCAGCCGATCTCCGAATGGACGACCAACATGACGGCGCTGAGCGAGTTCTTCTCCGGCTGAACGAGAATATGCCGATCTGGCTCGTCTACGAGACCCACGCCACCGCCAGTGACAACGAGGTTGGGATCGTCACCGGTTGGCTACCGGGCGTCCTCTCACTGGCCGGCCGCCGACCGGCACGGGGAACGCTGTCGCAACGACGGCATCACAGCGGTGTTCACCTCCGACGGGCGCCGCGCGGATCGCCTTCGAGGGCACCACAGTGGCGATCCGTCAGGATCGCCGTCTGCTTGAGTGCGACTACGGGCGCCTCAACGGTTGCCCGCAGACAGCCCGTGCCGCACCGCGGAGCCGACACATCGACGAGCCGTTTTCCGGCGGACAGAGCTACCGCGAGGTTCTGGCCGCCACCGAAGCACTCCTCGGCGACCAGGCCACCTACTGGGACGGGAGCCGCGTTCTGTCGATGGGCCCTTGACTGCTTGCTCACCGGTGCCGACCTCGAAGAGCTCGTCAAGGCCCCGGACCGCTGGCGCCAGCGGATACCCCGGTGCCCTCACTGAAATCACCCGCCGCAGCACCGGCCTCTACGCCCAGCCCGCCACCCACTGGATCTCCTACAGCGCGGGATCCCTGTGCACGCCGAGGCTCGGCCGCAGCCCGGTTGGAGGTGTCCGCCTCTGTCGGCGTGTAGGTCCTTCGCTATCGCGCCCACTCCTGGAGCCGGCTTCCTCTGCGCGTCTGGAGCCGCTGGAATCTCGTGCCCCTTTCGGCGGATCAAGGCCAACCAGCCGCGCGCACGGGTGATGACCGGAACGGCTTCTGTCATCCGGCCGGTCCCATGGGCGACCGTCCGATCAGCGGGGCCGCCATGCCCTGAGGAGTTCGTTCGGCCCGAAGACCGCCTGAAGGCCGGAGCAGGTGGCGCCGTTTCGGGAGGCCGCGACGAGGGGGATCGGTTCGTCGGTGAGCGCGGCCCTGTGCTTGTGCAGGGTGGCCAGGTCATGGGCGTCGAAGGGGGCCGTCTCAAGCCACTTGATCGACCCCAGGAACAGCAACTGCTTCGCCACGGGTTGCCGATCCGCGCCCACGAGGTCGATCTCGATGTCGTTGCCGCGCGTCCAGTACCCGCCGACAGCGGGGGCGGCGGGCAGTCCGCCGTCCGGCAGGATCCGGGCGAGGGACTCCCGGACCAGGGGTTCGACCGCGCGTCCCCGCCAACTGGTCCACTGCTCTCGGATCCGTGCCAGCGTGAGGTCGCCGCGCATCCGCTCGATCTCCGCCATATGGGGGTCGAGGAACGCCAGCCAGAAGCGGAGGTACGGGTCCGCCACCCGGTAGCGGCGTTCCTTCGAGGGACGCGGGGAGATCGGAAGCTCGGCCGCCACCACCCGCTTGTCGATCAGCAGGTCGGCCGCCCTGCTGAGCGTGCTGTGGGCGATGCCGCCGGCGGCCCGCGCGATGTTGGTGAAGGTCCGCTCGCCCGATCCGATGGCCCGCAGTACGTCCCTGCCCAACGCCTGCGGCGGGAACTCGGCGGCGAGCGAGCGCTCGGCCGAGACCAGGAGGGCGGAGATCGGGTTCTCCAGCGACGCGTCCAGGAAGTCCCACATCGAGGCTCCGGCCCGCCATTCCCGGCAGATCAGCGGCAGCCCGCCGGTGATGAGCGCGGCGTCGAAGGCGGCGGCCGGTTCCAGGTCCAGCATCTCGCCGATGTCCGCCGGCGTCAGCGGCCCCACGACCATCTCCCGACCCCGCTGGTGGAACGGCCGGTCGTAGCTGTTGAGCGCTTCCATCATCGAGAGATCCGAACCGACCAGCAGCAGCAGGACCGGCTTGCGGCTGAGCAACCGGTCCCAGGCGCGCTGGAGCATGCCCTCGAAGGCGTCGACGCGCCTCATGAGGTAGGGCACCTCGTCGATGACGACCACGCTCGGGGCGTCGTCGGGCAGTGTCTCCGCCAGGAGCCGGAAGGCCGCGTTCCACTGGCTCGGCGTCTCCTCCGCGAAGAGCGAGCGATCCGGCAGGGAGGAGTCGGCCACGGCATCGACCAGCTCCGCCAGCTCGTCCTCCGCGGAGCCGCCGGCGGCGGTGAAGAACAGATGGGGGACCCCTGCCCGGGCAAGGAACTCCTCGACCAGAGTGGACTTACCCACGCGCCGCCTACCCCGCATGAGCAGGCACCGGCCCGGCTGCGCCGCACCCGCCCCGGCGCGGACCTCGTCGAGCGTCCGTCGCAATGTGCGGAGCTCGTGGTCCCTACCGATAAAGCGGTGCATGAGAGAGATCCCGTCGTACCAACATCATCCGCGAAACGGAAGATAGTATCGACAGCGATACTATCTGCTCCGCAACTCTTCTCCAGGTTTGCGAGGCGTCGTGGCCTGTCGTACTACGTCACCCAGCCCGTGGAACGCCAGCGTGAGAGGGGGCGGCTGCGCGAGAGACCGGTCAGGCCATCCGACCCGCCCGAACAGTCAAACGATGACACCACGAGGTCGGCCTCAGTAATCGGATGCCGTTTTCGTGCCCCCACCGTGTTGCGTTACCCGGGGTCGGCACCGGACGCGTACAGCGCCGTGGGTGAAGGCCAGGTCTGTGGCCTTGCTCGACCAGATGTATGCCTCGCCCGGGCCGAGCTGAGCGAGTTTCTCCGCAGTGAGGCCGGACAGAGCAGCATTCGCCTTCTGTAGGTGCTTGAGCCAGGCCGGAGACGTGAATTTGTGGAGGATGATGTGGTTGGAGAGCTCAATCAGCTGTACGGGTACGGATGGCGGGTCCTGGCTTGCGACCAGGATGCTCATACCCTTGTGACGCATTTCGCGGACGGACTCGACCAGGCCCGCCACAAGGTCCGGACTGTCGATGTACTTGTGGGCTTCGTCAAAGACGACCAGTTTGTTGAAGCGACGGTCACCGTCGCGGGCATCGGCGAACAGCTGCATCAGGACGACGAACAGGCCGAGGGCGTCGTCCTTTTCGATGAGGTCGTCGCGCAGGTCGACGATGACGAGGCGTCCGGGGCGGATCAGGCTGCTGAGCCGGACATTGTCGTCGATGTACTCCGCTGCCAGCTCCAGGCGGTCCTCTGCGAGGTCTTTGATGTGGTCCGGCATCCGAGAGTTGGCCAGTTCATGGCGGATCGTGTCGAGAGTGAGGTTGTTGCGGTGTTTACGGATGGCCTTGGCGATCTGCTTGATGTACGTGGACCGGCTCCCGACGGCGCCGAGCAGGAACTTCCAGTGCTTGGCCTTGAGTTCGGCTGATGAAAAGGCCAGTGGGTGCACTTCGATGCCCGGGTATTGCGCGCGACGTTCGTCTACCTGGGCCTCTGGTGCGAGAAGGACGACGTCCGTCAGAGCTCGCGGCTCGGTGCCGTAACGTTCTTTGAGAGCCGCAAGTTGGGCGCTGTCATCGTTGGGGTGCACCATCGAGGTGAACTCGGGTGCGTAGTCCTGGGTCTTGCTGTAGTGGAAGACCACCGTAGCCAGCGGGTGCGGCAGGACGTTGATGGCCGGCGCTGGGAGCGAGGCTGCTTCGATGACGCTGCCCAGGGTGTAGCTCTTGCCGCCACCTTGGACGCCGAAAAGGCTGATGGTGTGGGTCTCGTTGAGGTCCAGGGAGACGGTACGGCCAGCGATTTCCCCCAGGACGCCGTGCTGGAGAGACGGACGGGTGACACCGAGGTAGATCTCTGGTTTGTGGGTGCGGGGCGCAGGCGGAGCGGAGGGCGGGGTGACGGGGCTCGGGCCGTCCGGGGGAGGGGCGCCGCGAAGGTTCTGTGGGGTGACTCCGGTGATCTCGGGCGGCGCGTCGGGCAGAACCGGGTCTGCCGTGGTTGGCGGAGCTGTCCGGACGGACTCCCCTTCCAGGCGGGCAGGTTGATCGCGCGTCGGTTGTAGTGGGGCGGAAGCTTTCTCTCCGCCCGACACTGGTTCCTCCTCCCGCGCTGGCTGTTCCGTTTCCGCCACCACACCGTCGTCCGCGCGGAAGGCCGCATCAGTGGGACGCGGGAGGGAGAGCTGGAGCAGAGCCAGGGTCGGAGCAGTCGCGGCACCGTCGGGTGCCGGGACGCCGTGGTCGTCGACCATGGGCTCGACGTTGTCCCGCAGCTCCGGCACACCTGGTCGCACCGTCGGGATCGCCGCGACGAGTTCGGTGATGAGGTCTTGGCCGATGCGGTGGAACTCCACATCGCCGTCGGTTTCCTGGTCGGTGCCGCTGCGGGCGAGGTCGAAAATCAGGCCGCTCCGGGTGAAGCGGAGCTGGTAACCGTCGTCGAGGCTGTCGAGCAGTTGATGGGCTACGGAGCGGGCGGTCTGGTTCAGGGTGCCGTGGCGGGCTGCGCGCTCCAGGTAGAAGCGGAGCATGGACGCGAGGGTGAGGTTCTTGACGGGGCGATCGACGCGGTCGGGGGCGGTGAGGTTTGGGTCGAAGGACTCGGCGAGTACCGTTTGGCTGCGTTCCAGCTGCTGGGTGACCTTGGTCTTGAGCCGCTGGTAGGAGCCGACGTCGTCGAGCGCGGTGTAGCACTTCACCTCGACGAGACGGCAGGTGATGGTCCGTCGCCGTGCGTCGAGTTGGAACAGCGCGAGGTCGCTGCGCTGGAAGGAGAGGGAATCGCCGAGTTCGCGAGCTTGGCGGCGGGCCTCGGTGTACAGCTCGGGGTGGGCGTCGAGGGGCACGACGATCTGGTTGTGCAGGACGTCTTGGTAGTCCAGGTAGAGACGGGCCAGGGCCAGGCCGAGGACCTCGGTGCGTTGGTTGGGCGCGGTGGACGCCAGCTTGAAGGCCAGGTTGCCCGACAACAGCCGGAGCTGGTCGAAGAACGTGTTGAGGTGGCGTTCTTCGACGGCGAGTCCGTGCTGTTCGGCTGTCGGCCGGAGGAGGGTGCGCAGCTCGTCGACCGAGTTGGAGCTGACCATGATCTGGTGTCCGAGCCCACTGCCCTGGGCGGGTGCGTAGTCGATGACGTACTCGGGCCTACCGTGTTGGCTGGCGTCGTCGAAGTACTCCAGGCCCAGTGTGCGGTCGATGGTGACGACCCAGTCGCCGGACTGGTGTGCCTGGTAGAGGAGATTGCGGGCATCGACATCGAGCGACAAGACGGTGCACGGGACATTGCGCAGAGCCTGGCCAGCGGTGGCTACGCAGGCTGCGGCAGTGGCGAGCAGGGCGGGGAGGCGGCCCATCAACGTGGTGAGGTCTTCGGCGTCGTCTACCGCGAGGGCCGTGCCATGGCGTGGGGCGGTGCGCCAGACAATCTGCTGGTCCCTCTCCTCGTAGGCGGAGGCGGTTGCCTGCACCAGTCCGTGGACGGGCGCGTGGGTGATGTCCTGGCGCGCCGTGGAGGCATGTTGCTCGCCGCCGAAAGCATCGATGAGGATGGTGAGATGGGCGTCGAACTCCGCTGGCTGTCGAGTGAACTCGTACACCGAACGCACGGAGTGGACGAGTTTGGCTACCCGGGCTGGACCAGTGGTGTGCAGGAAAGCTTCGGCCTCGGCGGAGGGGATCTGGCTCTGTGCGCTCTGCAACTCCATCAGGGCGGCGCCGGTCTCGGGGGCCTCGGGATCGATCACGCAGAGACGGATGTCGTAGGTGAGGTCGTGTGTTGCCGTACGGCGCTGCAGTTCGAGTAGGGCGTCGGCGACGATCTCGGCCCGGCCCGCGTTGACTACGTTCATCACGAGGCTGCTGACGTACGGGTGCAGGCGGACGTAGCGCTCGATGCGGTCGGCCAGAGCCATCCCGGATAGCGCACCGCTGCCGTTGGTAGTGGCCTGGGCGTTCTCGGGAGGGAGGTTCAGGGCAGTGGCGAGCCGGCCGATCACCCCGCGGGGGTCGGCGGTCTCGCTCGGCAGGTACACGCCCCAGTACGGGGTGAGATTGTCGGTCGCGGCCATCAACCGTCCGTCCTGACGCGGGACGGCGAAGGGGAAGCCGAGGGGTGCCGGTGACACCAGCAACGATTCCCGTACGGGGAGGACCGTCTTCTTGTCTCCGGAGGCCAGGCGGCCTGTCCAGTCCAAGCCGAGTGCCGACCACGTGGCCAGCCACAGCGCCCGCAGCGGGTGGGTGGGGGCCACGAGCAGGACGGTGTCGCGTCGGCCCGTTCCGTCGGTGAGCGTCGCTGCCACGCAGTCGATCTGCTGGACGCGGGCGAGCGCCTCCAGAGCGTCGCCCCGGGTAGTGTCGGTCGCTCTTTCGACTTGGAGCGCGGCTGCGTCGACGAGCTCGGCGTACGCCTCGGCGTACGCGGCGAGTTCGTCGCGTACTTGCTCGAAGTCGATCGCTTCACTGACCAGGAGCTCGGCGGGTTCGATGGCCTCGGCCGTCTCGCCTGTGATCGCGGTGAAATAGGCCCGCCGGGCGGCGACGAACGTGTCGTAGGCCTCGGCTGCCCGGCTGTAGAGGGAGCGCCCGAGGTCCCTGTCGTCCCCATCGGGCAGTCGAGCGGTGCCATCCGGGTGCAGGAGCAATCGGCGCAGACTGGTGTCGCCGGGGTGTGCGAGCAGATGTTGCTGGGTTTGGACGAGCAGCGGGGACAGCCGGATTTCGCCATTGCCCGCAGCGTGAATTTTCGCACTGAGGGTGCGGTGTGGGCTCCGGGCGCTGAATGCTTTCCACCGGATGTCTGTGGCGGTGACCTGCGTTGGGTCCTCTCCCGCGGCGAGTGCGTCCAGTTGCAGGGAGCGTAGAGCCTGGGTGAGGCCGGGAAAGCGTCCAGCGTTGCGTTCCGGTGGCTCCTCGGCCTCAGCGTTGGGGACGACGTAGAACCGCTCGCTCTCTCCGCCGGGCAGGTCGTGGGCGCCAGGGGCGACGTGAAGAGTCTCGTCTTCCGCATTCAGGGGGACGACGCGGACGTAGTGCCATCCCTCCTCCCAGTCGATCTTGTTGAGGCGGCCCAGTGCCTTCTTGTACTCGGGCTTGGCCGTCTTCCCCTTGCCGATGTGGGACGCCCTGCCGATCGGGCCACCGCTCTCGGAAACGATCTCCACGCGGAAGCGCTCCAGCCCTTCCACCTTGCGTGGATTGGGCCGCACGGCAAAGCGCACGGTGATGTCGCGGACTCCCTTCTCGCCGGTGAGGAGGTAGGGCTGGCCTGCGATGGAGGCCAGTGCCGGGTAGTCCGTCAGGTGTTGGGAGTTGTCGCCTGCTGAGGGCAGGCCGAGTTCGCGAAGGTCGATGGAGAGGGTGGCGCGGTGTCGCTCATCGATGCGCCAGTTACCGAAGGACAGGCCCCAGTTCTCCCGGTCGATGACAATGCGGCGGGTCCACGTCTTGGGGTCTTCCAGGCCACAGCGGGTAGCAAAGGCAGCGAGGCGGGTCGCGAAGTCGCTGTCGCTCAAGCCGAGGTCGAGGACGCGTTGGCGTTCGGAGCGTGGTGAGTCGGTGAGCTTCTGCACCAGGCCGTGGTTCTTGCCGACTCGTTCCCGTACCTGGGCTGGGTCGGTGAACAGGTCGAAGTCCGGTACGAGGCCGAAGTGGTAGACCGCCGCTCCGGCGACTGGGCCACGGTAGCCGTTGATCTGAAGGGTGAGGAGATATTGGGTGATGGCACGATCGCCTGTTTGTCGCCCGTCAGGGCGGGTGCGGATGGCAGCCAGCAGTTCGTCGACGCCAGGACGCAGCTGCTGCGGCACTTGGTCGAGAAGATGACCGGCGAGATGAGCGTATGTGTCGCCCAGCGGGACTTCCTCGAACGTGGCGATGCCGAAGGAATCCTCGGCACTGACCCGGGTGCCCGGCGGCACGAAGACCATGAGCGGGCCGGGGAGGGCGCCTTCGCCGTCCCTGCGGTTTCGTAGTTCAACCAGCTTGGTGCTGCTGACGCCCACGTCATGCAACGGCCTGTCCGGGGAGAGATCCTCGGCGGGCCAGAGCAGACAGACCGTAGCATCGGGACCGAGCGCACCGCGCAGCCGACGCACCAGGGAGGCGGCGAGTTCGGGCTCGACTTCGGTGACACGCATGCAGTGCCCCGCGCCGCGCTCGGCGACGAGCTTGGCCAACTGGGGCACGAGGATGCCTTCGAGGGCCTCGCGTAGGTCCTTCGCGGTGGCCTCGACCAGGCCGGTCGTGCCAGTCGGGGGGCTGGTCATCGGATGCTGGCCTCCGTCCGTGCGCCGGTGCCGATGGCGTACCTGGGAGTGATGGTCTGCGTCAGGTAGGCATCGGACATGTCCTGGTAGTAGCCGATCTCGCGCAGGCGGTTGAGGAAGGCGGCGGAGTTGGCGCGTAGCGCCGCCTGGTCGTCGAGGTGGGCGCCGGTGAAGCCGTCGCCATCGGGGAGGCGGTCGATATAGAGCCCGTATCGGGAGCGCAGCAGCGCGAGAAATGCGTCCACCCGCATCGGGGCGGTGGCCAGATCACCGTTGCCGTCGGCGTCCTCGCGTAGCAACGAAACCTGGAGGAGGACTTCGAGGAGACGCCCGTCCAGAATGAACCGACGTGCGGAGTCCGCGCCGCCACCGCGAGGCTGGGCCAGGAGGGCGCCTGGACGGTGTTTCAGCAACATCGAGTCGAGACACTTCACGAACTGGCTCCGGTAGTAACGGCCGCGGTAGTGCATGAGCATCTCGGTGTACTCGTCGAACGGGTCGAGTCCGAGCTGGATGATCTGCTTGAGTTCGGGCGGGAGGTCCTCCTCCTCGTCCCGCACCCGGTTGACGCGCTGGAGGAAGAAGGCGTCGCGGTCCTTGCGGCGCTTCTTGTCCAGGAGTCGCAGCGCCTCTTCAGGGGTGAAGTGGTTCCGACCGGCAGGTCGGCTCAGCGTTCCAACTTTGGCCAGGGACTCGGCGAAGTCATCAAGCTTCTTCACCTGGTAGGTCGCCTGGATGAATCGGGGGATACGCCGGTACCAGATGTCCGCGCTGTGCTCGGCGAGGGCGGCGGACGCGGTGCCGGGGGTGCCGTCCGCATCGAGGAAGAGCCGCACCTGGTGCGGGCAGCGGTCCGCCGTGGCCTGCGAGCCGTGCCCCTTGCGGCAGGTGTCCGGCACTGTGCCCCTGGTGACCGTCGCGGGCAGTAACTTCATCATCCGCAGGTGGTACAGCGCCAGGTGGAAGGCGAACAGTGTTTTGAGGTAGTCCACCAGTACGGTGCGCGGCATGTGGTCCTGGTGGTAGAGGAGCCGCATGACGTCCTGGCAGAGCAACTGTGCGGGTTCGGCGCACAGAGGCGGATAGGGAGTGCGAGGCTTGCTCGTGTCCGCCTGGTCCTGCATCCGCCCGCCCGCCAGCTTGACCAGGTGCAACAGTGCCTGCGTCTCCACGTCGGTGTCCGGGCCAGGGCTGATGGCGCCGGTGGCCCGGTCCACGTCGGAGAAGAAGAACTCCCGCAGTCCCTTAAGGGCGCCGTCGTCCGCACAGAGCATCTCGTACAACTGCTCGTCGGCTCCGTACGGGCGGGATTTGCGGCTGTTGCGAAACCTGTAGGTGAAGCCGTGCAGCGGCCTGGGAGCGGCCACGGCTTCATCGGACCTGCCGCGATTGACCATGTCCATGAGATGGGTGACGGTCCAGCGGGTGGTGGTCTCCCGGTCGAAGCCGTCGAACACCTCGGGGTGCTCCAGGAACAGCTTGACGAACACGTCGACGTCGAGCGTCGATGTACGGCTGATCTTGCTTGGCATGCCCTGGTGCCACAGCCGGGCAAGCAGCGCGGTGAGAACCCGGTCCATGTCCAGCGGCTTGTAGTCGATCCGGCTGACCCCGGGGTGGTGGAACGTGCCGAGCGATCCCGTCAGCGCCATGCCGTCTCCTCCGCCCCGTCGGTGTGTTGGTCGTCGTCCAGGCCGCCGGCCGCATCTGCCGAGGCGGCTGCCAGGTCTTCCATGTGTAGGACGCCGTCCTCGGAGCGGTGGACGCGGCGCAGATCGTGTCCGTGTGTGGTGAGGAGCACTTCCTGGTAGGGGACAGCGGCCAGCCGGTTCTTGAACACGGCCAACGCCAGTTGCTGACCCTGGAGGTCGGCCACCGAGGGCCGGTATCCCTGACCGAACCGCTGCAACAGCTCGAACAGGTCGAGCCGGATGTCCAGCTCCGCGATCCCGCCCTGCCGGCCCGCGGGGTCCTGGTAGGTCAGACGCAGCGCCGTGCGACCGGATTCGATGTAGGCGGAGGCAGTCGGGGGTCCCGGCGCGAGGCGGAACCCTTCGGCGGGGAAGCGGCGGTAACTACGGACGAGACCGCCCGACACCTCGCGCACCTGCAGGGCCAGCGACTTGCCGATGCGGTCTGGAGCGGTCAGACCCTCTCCCCGGTTGAGGGCGCGCAGCACCCAGTCCCGTGCCTCATCGATGGAGGCATCCGTGCTCAACAGCTCCATGAAGTGCAGCACCGAGGGGTAGGGCAGCATCCGCGCCGCCCGCTCTTCATCGTGGAGTTCGAAATAGAGCAGCCGACGTGCCGCGTCGAGGTAGCGGCGGTGATCGGCTGCCTGGCCTGCGTGGCCTCGACCTTTGAGGTTCGACCGGCCGAGTTCAGCGAACCGCTGCGTCAGCAGAACCCGATCCCGAGTTCCGCGCCCGTCCACGGTGACCAGGGCACCGTCCTCCAGCAGCCCCGCATAGTCGAGGCGGCGGTCGAGGCGTGGCTGCGGCACGGCGGCGACGTCGGCCTCTCGCAGCAGGGAGAGCAGTCGGTCGCGCTCCCTCGGGCTGCCGTCATCGGCCGGGGGAGTGCCCTGGTGCGCGGTGAAGTAGAAGCTGTCCAGGACAGCTCGGGCGTCACCGGCCGCGTACAACTTGTGGATTTCCGCGCAGTCACGGCCCGAGGTGAGGGTGAAAGCAAGCGCCGAGCGCAGGTCGCGCAGGGTGATGTGCAGCTTGCCGCGCAGCTGCGTCAGTTCGTAGAGCCGCCGTAGCCGCCGCATCGCCTGTGGCCCGGCGGAGGGGTGCTGGAAGGTCTGCGCGTTGTGCCGGGCATAGCAGGTGGTAGCGAGGTCGCAGGTCGCGCACTCCTCCCAGAACCGTTCGTGCGTCATCCGTGTGAGCATCCGCTCCAGCAGTGACTCGCCGTCCAGCGGAACGCCGTCCGCGTCTGCCGGACGGGCCGCCACGTCACGGGCGTTCAGGTTGACGACGGCGACTGTCTGTCCCGTCTGCCGCCCAGCGAGGCCCAGGTTGACGAGTTTGGCGAGGTAGGGAAAGCGGTCGTGGTGGTGGCTCAGGAAGTCGATCAGCCGCCCCTCGTTGACCGCGATCAGCCGCGTCTCACCCTCGATGCCGTCCCAGCCGGACTCGTCCTCACCGGCGAATGGCGCGAAGAACTCCTCCAGGACGTCGTCCCCGCCGACCTCGCCTTCGTCCTGGCTGCCGTCGTGGTTGGTGCGGAACCGGCGGCCGTCCAACGTGAAGTCGTTGCCGTTGGGCCGCCGGGGCCCGAACTCGGCGCCCAGCTCAAGGGCCTGACGCTCGAAGCTTTCCAGGAACGCGGTCTTTCCATCGCCCGCGTTCCCAGTGACGACGACGAGTGCGTGCTTGCCCTGCCGCAGCGCGGGGACCAGCTCGCGGTCCAGGGCCGTCTCGACGTACACGGACATGGTGTGCGGGTCGAGGCCCCGCGTGCCGCGGTTGCTGCGTCGGCTCTGGCTGTACAGGGTCTGCAGATGCGCCACGAACGGGTTGGTGTCGGGTTCGGAGACCGATTGTTCGCCAGGACCATCGCTGGACGGCGGGACGGGCGGCAACTCCAGGCGCTCGGGTGTGGGAGCGGGGGGCGGTACATCCCGTGCGGACTCCAACGTCTGGAGCGCCTGGAGCAGTTCCTCTGCCGTGGTGAACCGCTCGCTGCGGCTCGGGGAGATCGACCGGAGGAGGATCTCGGCGAAACCGGGGGCGAGATCGCCGAAGCCGCTGTACGCGACCCGAGGGTCGGTCGGCGCGACGTTGGGCAGCGGTGAGTTCGCGTCCCACGGGTACTGCCCGCCGGTCAAAGCCTCGTACAGCGTGACCCCCAGACCGAACAGATCACGATCGACGTATCCGGTCGCGTTGGCCGGCACCTGGTCCAAATCAGGCGGGCTGTAGCGGGCGCTGGTGTAGGTGTGTCCTTCGGAGGAGTCGGCAGTCTTGGCGATCCCGAAGTCGATCAGCCTGACGCCGTCGTCGGTCCACAGCAGGTTGCTCGGCTTGATGTCGCAGTGCCACACCCCGAGGTCATGGATGTGTCGCAGCCCACGCGCGGTATCGACGGCAAGCCGCAGCACGTCCGCCGCGCCCATTCTCCCGCTGCGGATCACCTCGGCGACGTCCTTGCCCTCGACGAACTCGAAGACCAGATACGGGTACGGATCGGGGGCGGCCAGCCGGTCCGCGTCCACCATGGACACGACATTGGGGTGCGGCGTGCCCTGCAGCCGCTGCAGCACGTCGGCCTCGCGCTTGAGCCGCTCCAGCGGGGAGTCGCGGTCCCTGAGGACCAGCTTCACCGCCCGGTCGACGCTCCGTATCGTGTCGTACACCCGGTAGGCCACGCCGAATCCGCCGGGTTGGCCAAGACGGTGGCGCACCAGGTACTTGGTGCCGAGCTGGAAGTCGGCGGGCAGACGTTTGAAGAAGTCCGCTCCACGCGGTGCGTCCGGGCCGCCGGATTGGTCGGCAGCGGATGATTGCATCGGTCGCGCGGCCGAGGAGCCGATCCGCTTGGCCCCGGCGCGGCGCGCGCCGATCGCCAGGTCCAGGCGGCGCAGCGCTTCCAGGGCGCTGGGCCGCGCGTCCGGGGCCGTCGCGCACAGCGTTCGCAGCCAGTGCGCCAGCTCCACCCGGACCCCGGCGTTCTCCAGCCCGTCTGCCGGTAGTTGGCCGGCGGCCCCCGCCTGTTCGGTCACCGAGCCGAACGGCAACTCTCCAGTGAGCAGTTGGTAACCGATGACGCCGACTGCGTAGACGTCCGACGCCATCCCCATGGCGGCGGGGTCGGTGTGGCATTCGGGAGCGAGGTACGTCGGGTCGGCGACCTGCCGGGCCTCCTGAAGCACCGTGTGACCGCGCTGCTGAGCGGTCTTGGCGTACTCGAAGCCGGTCAACATCGCCCGGCCGTCCTGCGCGATCAGAATCGTCGAGGGGTTCAGCTCGCGGTGCGCGATCCGCCGGCTGTGCGCGTGCGCGAGCCCCTGCAAGACGTGCCGAATGCTGCGCAGCTTGGCGTCGGCGGTCAGCGGGTCGGCGGCCCCGGTCAGGTGCAGCTTCAGGGCATGCCCGGGTACATCGTCGAAGACGGTGACGTACACGCCCCGGTCCTCGTCGGCGAAGAAGTCCCGCACCCCCACGATGTTCGGATGCGCGGGCAGCTTGCCCAACGCCTCGTAGGCGATCCCGATCCGCTTCTGCTGCCGCAACCGCTCGGCCTCCGGCGCGTACGGGTCGGCCTGGCGGACCTGGAGCCGGACCGTGCCCGAACCCTGCACCGCGAGGGCGTTCTTCGCCCGGTACTCGTCCAGAACATCGGCGCCCTCGGCGTGCTGGGACTCGCTGAGCCGCTCGATCACCTCCCAGCTGCCGTATCTCAGCGGCCCCGACGGCGCGTGCGAGGCGCCCCGCACCGTGTTCACGATCGCCTCGTGGTGCGCGGAGATATCCGTGTCGAACCGACCGGACGACGCAGGCATCCGGCCGACATCCGTCAGGCGTCCGATCAGAGCCGGCAGAGCGACCGTCGCCTTCGCGTCGCGCTGCACGGGCGTGTTGTCCACCAGGACCGCGTCCCGGGCCGAGAGGACGACCAGCGCATCGGTCCAGAGCCGGGACAGCGGCAGGTGTGCGGTCTCCAGGATCGTCTTGAGCTGCTTGGCGTGGCTCTGCAGCTTGGGAACCGGGCTCCGGAACGGGGCCCGCCTCGCCGGATGCCAGCGGCTGCCATCGACCTCGATCCGGCCGCTGGTGCCCTTGACGTCGATGACGTACACCGCGTGCCCGGTGACCACCACGAGGTCAACCTCGAACAGACGGTTCCCATACGAAATTTCGACGGAGTGCAGGACTGTCCAGTCGTCCGGCGCGTGATCACGCAGGTGCGCGATCACGCGCCGCTCGGCATCGTTGACGGCCTCCCCAACAGCAACGATCCTGGCACCCATCAGCCAACGGCCTCCTCAACGGCAGCGGTGAGCAGCGCGAGCGCCTTGTCCTCAAGGACATCGGCGCGGTCGCGACATCGGTAGGCGGTGCGAACGGTGGCGGCAATGCGCTCGCGGTCGGCGGGGGGAGCGATCGGAACCGGGATCTGGGTCCGCAGGAACTCGTGGATATCCTGCTGCTTGCCGCCGACGCTGAGTGATCGCAGGACCCGGAAGGCTGTCTGGGAGCGGAAGAAGGCGAAGAGGTACGCACCGGAGACGTCGGGGGCGCCAGTGACTACGCGGAGGAAATGCTGGGTGTAGGCGTAGTCAAGCCACTTGCCGGTTACGAAGATGGGTTGGCAGAACACCTCGTTCTCACCGAGGGTTCCTTGTGCCGCGATCATGACGGTCTCGTCTTCAGCGAAGATGCCGCCCGGCGCATGGGCGGCGCTGATCCAGCGGCCTTCCGGACGCAGCCAGAAGCCCTGCCTTTGACCTACGAGTTGAACGCCGTTCTCGGGATCGCTGTCGACTCGCTTGAACCGGACTCCCGACCCAAGGTGGCCGCCGGAGCAGATGTCCCCGAGCTTGGCTCCCGGCACCGTTTCGAGCTTCTCGATCAACCGCTGAGCCCTCGGCGCAAAGTTCAACGCTCGCAGAGAGGTCGGCCCCACGCTGGCGACCTCGAAGCCGAGATCCCGTTCCTGCTGATGCCACCGCAGCTCGTTCAGCTCGGAGAGCCCGTTGCTGTCGAAGAAGTCCTTGGTCGCGGCTACGAGTTCGGCCTGGTGCCGAGCGCGCAGCTCCGCGCTCTCCTCCACCAGCTCATGAATCTCGGACTCCACCCGATCGCCGAACCTCGGAACCGGCAGCCCCGCAATGTGGTGCGGCTCGATGTGCTTAACTGCCGATCCGTACACCGACCCGCGTACGAGTGCCTCGCCGAACCGGCTGAGCAGGAAGGCGTACAGATATCCCGACTTGATCTGCTCGGGGTCGGGCTGCACCTTGAGGGTGTCCTGCGAAGACCAGATGCCGTCCATGTCCGGACGGACATAGGCCCGCCTGCCTGCGTTGAAGCCTGAGCACGAGATCAGCGTCATCCCCGGCTTGAGTTGCAGGTACGACAGTGCCGCTGAGTGGGCGTCGGCCTTCCGCAGCCTGGGTAGCCCGGTGAGGTCGGCGGCCATCATGTCCTTCGTGCCGAGGAACGGCACACTGTGCTCGGGGTCGGTGAGGTAGACCCGGCGGAACATGGGGCCGTTGAAGATCCCACCGTTGTGTCCTGTCGTCAGGCTCGCCAACGGCACCGTCTCTGGAAGCCGTTGTAGCAGCTTCCTCACTTTCAGCGCGCCCGAGACATACGGCGAAGCGTCGAGTCGGAGCCCTTGTTCCTGGAACCAGGCGGATGTCACTGGGTTGGACAGGTTGGCGATCTTCACGCGCCCGCCTCCGTGCCCTGGCGCGGGTCGGTGCCCGGCACCGGGTACTTGGCTCGGAATTCCCGGTAGTTTGCCGCGATCACCGGTAGGTCGTTGTCGATGACCCGTTTGCTGCGCCGTAGAGGTCGGACGACCTCCTTGCCGCGAATACGCAGACGCTCCTGCTCGACCGAGGTCTCGACCACGATCTTCCCGTTGGGCTCTCGCTTGTGTAGTTCGTTCCCACGTCGGTCGAAGCCGACCTTCTCGGCGACTGCCATGAAGACCGGATACTCCTTCTCCGTCCCTAGCCGGTGATTACGGATTTCCTGGTCCGTCTTGCGCTTGAGGAAGAGGAGTGTGGTGAGAATGTTGACGTTGGCATCGACGACGAACGTCTCCACAGGCAGTTCGATGCTTGCGAGGATCCAGCAGTGCTCCAGGATGTACCGGCGGATCGCCTCGTCGGTCGGGCCCGGGTTGGACAGGATTCCGTTGGGCAGGACGATGCCGATGCGGCCGGCAGGCTTGACCCACTCGATGGCGCGTTGGATGAACAGCTGCTCGGGAGCCATGCTGCTCGGCTTGCTGGTCAGGCTCTCCTCGATCTCACCCGTTTCCTTGTTTCGACCCCAGGACTTGGCGATTCCGTCGCGGAAAGATCCCAAGACCGACTCGTCGCTGACCGGGATGTCCGCCCCGAATGGTGGGTTGGTCAGCAGAACGTTGACGGTCTTGCCGAGCGGGATCTTCTTCTTCGCTTCCTCGACGCCCGGGAGGTGCCCACGCGGGAAGGCGAGAGAGTCCATGTGGAAGACATTCCCGGTGGTCTCCGCAAGCGTCATGATCGACATGGTGGTCGCACGGACCAGGAAGGGGTCGAAGTCCGCACCCATCAGGTGCTTCTCCGCGTACTCCTTCAGCCGGTCCCGGTAGCGCTCCCGTTCCTCGTCAGTGTCCGGGAAGCCATAGGTGCCGGCCTTCTTCTTCCAGGTGTCGTGCAGGTGCTTGAGCGTGGCCTGGAGGAAGCCGCCGGTGCCGCAGGTCGGGTCGAGGACCGTCTCGTCCTCCTGTGGGTCGAGGATCTCGACCATGAGATTGACCGCGCCGCGCGGGGTGAAGTATTGACCCCGGTCACCGCGCAGATTGGTGCCGACGAGCTCCTGGTATGCGAGGCCCTTGGCGTCGACGTCGGTGCCGCTCAGGTCGTACGGAGCGATCTCGCTGACGATGAACGCGAGCGCCCGGTCGGAGAGGGTGATCTCGTCGGTGGGCCTGAACACGTCCTTGTACTCGCGCTTGACGTCCTCGAAGAGCTCCCTGACGCGGGCGCTGATCGCTGCCCGGCCGTCCTTCTCGAACATCTCCTTCAGGCCAGTGCGGAAGCGGCCATGGCTGGTGCCCCGGCTGACCCGCTCGTCGTACATCTTGGCGAAGAGCAGGTAGAGGAACTGCCAGAAGGCGGCGTCCTTCGGCATGCCCTCGTTGCCGTGGATGTAGTTGTGGCAGCGCCGGAACGCGGTCTTGAGGCGCTCGGGCTCTGCTCGTCGCAGTCGCTGGTGCGAGGCGACGGTGCGGCTGCCGAGGGTCCCGTCGGCGACTGCCCAGTCACTGCGATCCTCAAAATCCGCACCGAAGTCGCTGACTACCTTCTTGAGGAAGAAGAAGTCGACTCCGTCTGTCCACATGCCGTCCGCGCACAGCGGGCGTTCCTCGTTGCCCATCAGCTCCTGGAGGGCTTCAAGATCCTTCTGCGCCTGGCCGGGCTCACGGAGTTTGACGACGTTCTTGCCCTTGCTCTTGGGTTCCGGCTTGCAGATCACCACGCGGCGTAGGTTCCCCGGGGCGTGCGGCGCGCCTGACTCGAAGATCGCGATATCGGCCGACTTGGTCCGCTTCCGCTTTGAGCCCTCTTCGCTGACTGTGACGCGGAAGTCGCGCGCCATGTCGGCGGGGTCGATGCCGTGCTCGTGGACGAGGGCCCGGGCGATGCGCTGGCGGACCTTCTCCTTCTCGGTCTCCTTGATCGCCTCACCGGTGATGTAGTCGACGATCTGCCCTTCTTCCAGGGCCGTGACCTGTGGCTGGGTCGCCTCCGCTGACGCCGCCCGACCGGCACCGTCCGCAGGTTGCTGCGGGCTGTCCAGATCCAAGGTCAGTTCCTCCATCGGCGGATGCTTCTTCCCTTTGCTCGGTGGTGCGTGAGATACCAGCCGCTTTAGGGCTCTGCTGCGGCTCTGCAGGCTCTCCCGCAACGGCTGTCACCTGCGATCCTACGGCCCAGAAACCGACGGGCGGAGCCTTCCTGGAGAAGGCATATCGACCCCTTTCGCAAGCCCGTTGACCTTAGCGACAGGCACTGACAATCACCGGCGACCGGCGGTCAGTCTCGCGTCCGTTGCCTCCCGCCTGTCACGGCTCCGTCGGCCCGGTGTCGGTGTCGGTCCCCTCGTTCTGCCGCACCTCGTAGGCCAACTCTTCGAGTGAGCCCTCGTCGGGCACGAACCACCGCACTGTGCCCTGTGTCGAGGTGTTCACGCCTGACGCCTCCGCCCGCATTTTCCGGGCCAGACCACTGGGTGAGTACCACTTTTGGTCCGCGGCCCAACGCAGAGGATTCCTGTTGCCGTTCTCGTTCGACCATGTTGCACGGGCACGGTCAGGATTCGCCGCGAGCCAGTCCGTCATCTCGCGCCGTTCCGGCCGCGAGAAGGGGCGGAACTCCAGCTCGGTGCCCTCCGCGATGCGGCCTGCGGTGATGAGGGTGACGACCGCGTTGACCTGCCGCCCGCGCTGCTCGGCTCCCGCGACCTGGTATCCGTCCTGAAGAGTGGGAGCGGCGCTGCCGGAGTCAAGTCCCCGCATGGCCGCGCGGACCACGCGCTGCATGCGTTCGGCGTTGCGGACCGCAGCGATGATGTGGCTGCTCTTGCCATACTCGTCGTCGATCGCACGCAGTACCCACGCGAAGGTGTCCTGCACCAGCTGCGGCACCTTGGCGAGTTCGCCCGGCCAGTTGAAGTCCGGGTTCTCGATGGCAGTGGTGTTCAAGCGGCGGAAGACAATGTGGGTGACGAGAAGGTCACCCTGCGAAGCGGCGGCATCGGCGCGCCAGAGCAGGCCGTCGCGGAGCGCCTTGAGCTCCTTTCGGACCGCGCGGAGCAGTTCGACCGAGCGCCAGACCCGGTACACGTTCGGGGACGTCCCAAAGATCTGCTCGTAGACGCTGTCTTCCCAAAGACCTGCGAGGTTCTGGTCTCGCTTGGCCACCGCCGCGAGCTGAGCATTGGGGTGGACGGCGGCCAGGGCCTCCGCGGCATCCGCCATGGAGCAGCCGTGCTGCTCCTCTTCCGGGGGACGCTCACCGCGCTTGATGACGTAGCTACGGTGCAGCAACAGGGCGAAATCCTCGCGGAGCTGGATCTGTCCTTGATCGAGCGACTTGAAGTCGCGCTCCTCAATCGGGTTCTGCGTGTTCGTCGTGGTGGTGACCTGGTCCCCGAAGCCCTCCGGGCAGTCCTCCAGGGAGATCAGCCGCACGGTGACCCGGCCGATCTCCGCGGTGTCGGGATCCTTGACGAAGGCCCGATGCAGGGCGCTCACGGTCTGCGCGCCGTTCACCACACTGATGCCGGTCAGCTTGAAGTCACCGACCTTCCCGGGGACTGCTCGGCCGACCGGCTTGATCGTCTCGCAGAGCATGGTGATGCCGTTGCTGAAGTACCAGAAGTGCTCAGGCTGTTCCAACAGCGTGTTCTGAATCTTGATATTGACGTCCGTCAAGTCGAGAGAATCCCGGATGTTGCGAGCGAAGAGCCCTCGGCTGTGCTCGCCGTAGAGGTCCGCGAGGTCGGGGACCGTCATGGTGCCGTAGAGCGCCTTGTACGGGGTCGACTCCTGCACGAACCCATCAAGCCTGACCGAGGCATCGATCTTCGGCGCAGCCGCGTCGCCGAGGATGGTTCGGTGGAAGTCACGCAGATCGAGAACCTTGTAGTCGACGATCTCATCGACTTCGTTCTGCGCGGCGACCTTTTCTTCCAGCAACTCCCGCACTCTGGGGTCAAGGGGCGCGGTCCGCATCAGCGCAAGGACGATGGTCACCTTCGGCAGGCCCAATTCGAACGCCTGCTGGAGAGTTGGCACCAGTGGCTGGAAACGACTGTTGAACTTCGAGTAGGCCCGGTCGAAGAGCAGGTCAAGGCCGCGGAACAGCTTGTGCACCGCCTCCTCGTCAAAGCCGCCCTTGCCCGCGTCGCTCCACTTGGCTTGCACCAGACAGATCCGCGGCTGCGGAGTGCTGAGCTCCACCGAGATCGCGTCCAGGCCGCGGTCGTCAGCGCCGTCGAAGACGCATGCAGCGGCGGCCCGCGGACCGACCTGGTGTTCATACTGCACGGCGAGCGCCGCGATACCGCGACTGAGGAATGCCTGTCGACGACCCTGTGCGGAGGTCGATTTCGGCAGGTCTGACATGTCCAGCAGGTCAGCGTACCGCTCGTCGATGGCGTTGCGGATGTACTCGATGTGCAGCTTGCTCATGGCGTGCTCCTGCCCCCCCCGGAACTTACTGATGGGGAGGAGGGTATAAGGCGAAGATCGCTCTCACGCAACTTTTCGCCAGCTGGAGGAGGTTCCGTTGCAATCCTTTGTGGGTCGGTCTTGAGGGCGTCGACGACTGCCCGCGCGGTCCCGCATCCGCAAGGCTGGTGCAGATTCGGAGCGGTCCGCGCCGCACATGCCGCCGGACTGTCATGGCATGAGTGCCGGCGCCGCTGTCTGTCCAGCCGCCCGACCAGCTGCTAGTCAGACGACGACGGCCACCGGCCGGTTAAGGGCCTGCTCGATTAGCGTCGCGAGGCCGGCGACCTCGCCCGTGCCCATCGTCACCACCACTTCCGCGGGCCTGGCAGCGGGCCTCTCCAGACCTGCGGCCCGGCAAACGCGGGCCCCGACCGTTACGGTCAGGGACTGCTCGCTGCGGGCCAGTTGGTACATCTCGCCGCTGCTGAGTTCGTCATTGAGGTGCTGGTGTAGGCGAGGCGGTCGTCGATGGGCCGCTCGCGACGTCTTGAACCGCCAACAAGCGCGCCCCCGCCTGACCGGCCAGTAAGCGCAGCGGCTCGACGCCGTGGTCGTCTCACGAGGGCTCGGCGCCGGAGCCCTCGCCGATGCTCATAGGAGGGCCCTCACCTCCGCCGTGGATAGAGGCGAAGTCCCACTCTGAGGGCTTCTGTCATGCGGGCGTCGAGGGTAGTTCCCGGTCACGGGGGTGAACGCAAGCCACGCACCTATCCGGGGATGCCGAGGTCCTTCAGATAGGTGAGGCGGGCGTTTATCGCCGCAGAGAAGTGGCGCCAGTCTAGGCTTTCGACAAGTTCGATCGGCTTCGGGTTTTCGGCCGAGGATGTGACGTAGCACGCGGCGTCATACAACTGCTCGGCCATGAGCCTTTCGCAGAAAATCCCGAACCGGTTCTGGTACGAGGTTCCTTGCCAGATGCTATCCGCAGGAAGGGCGCCCTTGGCTGTCTTGACCGGCCTCCTGGATCCTTCATCGTCCTGCATGATGAAGAAGTAACCCAGCCAGGGCTTCTCCTTCGGGTACAGCTCGGCGAGGGCCGCTCGGCGCAGGTCTATGGCGCTTCCCAGCGCCTCCTCGACCCTGTTGTTGTAATTGTTGCCGTACGACGGTCCACCCAGTGCTTTCAGCTCGAACGCCGCCACGAGGACTTTCTCGTGGACGACCACGAGGTCCCACTGCTTCTGAGGCCGGTAGTAGCCAGGTAGTTCAAGCCCCTGTGACTTGCTGACCCGGATACTTTCTGGCGGGTACCCAGCATCAAGGAAGAACTTTGACAGCAGAACGGCGATGACGTCGAAGTGCTTGCCGCCACGCACGGAGCCTGCCGTGCCCGCTCCCACGGCGGCCTTGATGGTCGACTGATCCCTCTGCAGCTCCTTGGCGCCCCAGTACGCCGCGATGGCGTCTTCGAAGTCTTGGCGGGTGACCGTCAAGATCCGTTCCTCCTAGTCAGGCAGTTCGGTGAGCCTGTAGACACGCAAAGCGGCCTCAGTGGCGGCCTCCACGTCGCGCTTATCGAAAGCCTCCGCGAGAGCGTCCTGGTCGCTTGCGCTGATCGTCGCGGGATCCGGGACGCGGATCTTCCGAAGGTACTGGGCTTGGAAGCGAAGGGTTCCCCCGCGCATCTTGACCGCGTACGCCCCCACGAATGCCTCCGCGACCCTGGACAGCAACAGACCACCGAGTACGCGCATATCCCAGACGTCCGAGACGATGAAGTACAGGTTGTGGTGAGGGTACAGGTCACCTTCATCGAGGACCGGATGGATCCTCAGCTTCATGTCTGGAAACAGCAGCTTTGGACGGCCGGTGAGGTGGTGGTCGACCTTGTCGATGGTCTTGTACCAGCGCTGCGGCTGCTTGACCGCGATGTAGCGCTTGCGTAGGGCCTCACCGTGCTTCTCGAAGTAGGAGGCGAGACGTGGAAACGCTTCGAGGTCGACCAGAGCCCCGCTGGCCGTCCAGGGGTTGACCAGGTATGTGCCGTCCCAGTTGATCCTGCCGCTGGTGGTGTCGCGGACCATCGCCATGGGAAGCAGCCGGCCTTCTTCGACCAAGTCCTTGTCCTTGGTGAGGAATACCTTGTCCGCACCGGTGGCGATGCCAATGCCGACCCTCGTCCCCGTCTTGGTGTCTTCAAGGGGGCGGAAGCGCTCGGTGAGGTCCTCAAGGATCGCGAGCCTGGCCGGCGAAGCAGATGGCCATGAGTCCTCTTCCGGAAACCAGTGAGGCATGCGAGCAGCCTGGTAGGAAACGGTGGCAATCGTCGGCGGCTTGCCCTTCAGGTACCAGCCGGCGAAGTCTCCCGCCTGTTCCACTCCGAAGGACCGGTTCGTGTCCGCGGCGACTGCCGCGCCTTGGCGCTTGTTTGAGATGAGGGTGATCGCGGGGTACGCCGAAACCTGCTCGTCGAAGGCGTCGACGTCGTGCATCATGAGGGCGAGGTCCATGCTGAAGTGCCTGGTCACCAGCTGCCTCAGCCGTCGGCCGTATTGGTTCCGCATCCAGCGATCCGCGCAGATGAACCCCAGCTGGCCGCCTCGATTGAGACTGCGAAGGGCCACCTCGTAGAACCCGATGTAGATATCGGCCCGGCCACCCATAGTGGGGCAGGCGCGGCGGTAAGCGGCCATCCGGTCGTCTGGAACGTCTTCGAGCCGGATGTATGGAGGGTTGCCGACGACGTAGTCCGCGCGATGCTCAGAGTCTGATTGCAGGAGGTAGTCGGCCTGCTTCACCCACGCTGTGGCGACCCTCCTCGCGTCCTTCGGCTCCCAGCCCTCTCTCTGCAATGTCTCTGCGATCAGCGCCCGGCTCTGTTCTACGTTGCGGCCCAGCAGGTCGAAGGCGCGGACGGCACCGATCGCATCCGTGATGGGGCGCTGGTGCACATGGCATGAGGCGCTGATCCGGGACGCGACGACGGTCAAGAACGCGCCGCCGCCGCAGGCCGGCTCCACGAGCCTCAGCTCGCAGAGATCCTTCTCCGTCGTGTAGCCGAGAAGGTTCAGAATGAGCTCGACAACCCAGGCACGCGTGGACACCTCACCGTACTCCACGGGCTCTTCCAGAGACTCAGGGAAGGAGAGGTCGTCGGTGCCGAACAGCTCGATAGTTGCCACGCAAGGACAGTACCGCCCAGCTCTCCCGCAGCTTGACTTCTATCCACAGATGGTAGTCATTCAATAACTCAATCGAAGGTGAGGTGTCAGGGGTCGGCCTGCTCCCGACCGTCCCGACGCGTCCAGGAACACACCAATCACCTGGTGTTGGAGATGAGAGCCCGGTCGATCCGCAAGCTCGCCGCCTACCTGTGCCGGGCGCCAGGACGCGCCATCCGTATCGGCCGCGAAGACTTACGCTGCCTGCTCCAGCGCTGCGGGTTCACCTTCCAACGCACCAAGACCTGGAAGGAGTCTCGCGACCCCGGACGCGACGCCAAGCTCGACCGGATCGAGCACGTGCTGGACCGCTTCCCGGACCGGTTCTTCGCCTTCGACGCGTTCGGGCCGCTGGGGATCCGGCCGACCGCAGGCTCCTGTTGGGCGAAGCAGGGCAAGCCCAACAGACTACGCGCGGCCCACCGCCGCACCCACGGCGTCACCTACTTCCACGGCTGCTACTCCGTGGATGACGACCGGCTGTGGAACGTCAACGGCCACCGCAGGGACACCGCCAACGCCCTGGCCACACGGAAGTCGATCCGCGCTGCCCGGCCCGACGGAGCCCCGATCTACATCACCCTGAACAACCTCTCCGCCCACACCGGCACGGACATCCGCCACTGGGCGAAGAAGAACAAGGTCAAGCTGCGCTCCACCCCGACCTACGCCTCTGGGCCAACCCGATCGAGGCCCACTTCGGCCCACTGCAGCAGTTCACCCCGGCCAACCCCCTACCGCCGAGGCCGAGGGCCACACCGTCTCCTGCCCAGGTCCCTCGTCTGAGCGCCGAAAGAGTATCTGTGTTTGAAGGGACGTTTCTTCTCAGATCCCATCACCTTGCAGTCTGGGCGATGTAATACCGTGGGGCAGGTCGGATAGGCTCAATGGTTGGAGTCGTTTTGTATGAATCTCCCCTTGTCGGGGCAATCCCGGTCGTGTGTGTGATTATCTACGGCTGGTCATTTGTCCGCGTTCGCATTTCCCTCGAATTCAACTAGGCCGCGCGGTAGGCACTCTGACCTGCCAGGACCGAAGGGCCTACCGCGTTCAGATATTTCCGGGTCGTGTAGCAGCTGACGGAAGATTGGTGCCGCAGCGACTCTCGGTTCGTTAGCCCTCTAGGGCTGATAAGGATCGTGGCCCCTTGGCTGGCGCCCCGTGCAGTCTGGCGTTGCGAACCCTCCGGGGGTAAATGAGTGCACAGCAACCCCGTTATACCTCGCTCCCCTGTGTTGCGCCCCTCGGGAGGTGAGGGCCGGTACCCAAAAAGACTGCGGCGCCCGACGAACCCCCGGGCGCGCCCCCCGGGGGGTGACGGGACCCGGGGAGCCCCACGGGCCGCGCGGCGCAACCAGCGCTGCGCGCCCCTCCAAGTGCTATGACGAACCCAGTTGCATGGCGTTCATCCCTCTCAGCAGCGCGCGCGTTGCGAACCCTCCGGGGTTGATGAGGACGTTCGTCGTCCCGCCGCACCGCCGCACCCGGCCAGTCAGGTTGCGAGCCCCCCGTGGTTGATGAGGACCTGCGGCCCGGTGACATGGTCACGGCCGTCAACCAGTTGCGAACCCCCCCGTGGTTGATGAGGACGCAGCGCGTCTACGAGGCGAAGCGCACCCGGCGGGACATGTTCCGAACCCCCCGGGGTTGATGAGGGCGCGTGTTGGGCGACGGGCAGCTGCTGCTGCCCAACCGGTTGCGAGCCCCCCGTGGTTGATGAGGGCCTGCCGACCACCACCCCCGGCTACGAGGCCCGGCTCACGTTGCGAACCCCCCGGGGTTGATGAGGGCCCATGCCCGCACGGTACGCGGGTACCAGCGCTCAGTGGGTGTTGCGAACCTCCCCCGGGGTTGATGAGGGCGGCCACCCTGCCCGGCATCGCCCGCATCCGGATCATCGGGTTGCGAACCCCCCGGGGTTGATGAGGGCCCGAGAGTAAAGGCGCTGGTCAGAGTGGGCAGACGGGGCTGCTCTTCGGGGTGAGGTGCAGCAGGTCGGCGGTAGTACATCGGTGCTGGTCAAGGGGGGCGTCGAGGTGGCCGAGTGTTGGCTTGCGGTGCCAGCCTCGTTCGGGAGCCCGAGGCGCGGGCCTGTCTTGGTGAACTCGCTGTGACTGGAAGCTCACTATCACAACTAGGCGAGTTTCATCTGGATTTAGGCGTTTTCGTCCGCCGGATCGTCGCATGCGACTATCTTGCACTGCGTGTCATCACATCGCTGCTCGCAGTGATGTGCGGATGAGTCTATCGATCCTGCCGTGGGGGTGTGGTGAGAGTTCGTGTGGACGTCGCGGCCGACGTGCCGGTGGTGCCGTGGGAGGAGGTGCATGGGCCGGCGCGGGGGACGTTGTATGGGCTGTTGTCCGAGGTGGAGCCGGAGTTGGCGCGGTCGTTGCACGACGGTGGGTGGGGTGGGCATCCGTTGCGGCCGGTGGGAATGACCAGTCCGTTGTTCAGGGGAGCGCCCGTGCGGGCGGGGGTCTTCACGACATCGCAGGACGGCTCGTTGTGGTTCGGGTCGCCGGTGCCGGAGATCGCTTCCGCGTTGGTGCGCGGGCTGGCGGCGCGGTCGGAGATTCGTTGGGGCTCGGCGCGGTTGTCGATCCGTGGGGTGGAGCTGGAGCAGGCGGATCAGGTGGGGGAGGAGAGGGAAGACGGGCTGGTTGAGTTGAGTTCCGTGACCCCGGTGGTGGTGAAGCGGGAGGGGCGGTATCTGTTGCCGGGCGACGAGCACTACGTCGAGCGGTTGCGGCACAACCTGGCGCACAAGGCGGATGTGTTGGGTCTGCCGGCGCCGCGTGGGGTGTGGGTGGTGGACGCGGGGCCGAGGCGGCGGTTCACCGTGCGGGGGGCGCCCAGGATCGGGGCCCGCGTGCGGGTGGCGTTGGAGGCGGACCGGCGGTTTGTGGCGGCGGTGCGGTGCTGGGGGCTGGGGTTGGACACGGTGCAGGGCTTCGGGTGGGTGCGGTGAGCGTCGCCCAACTCCCAGTGGATCAGGGGGCGTTGGTGATGTCCGGTCACCCGTTGCAGCGGGCAGGTGCCTGGGCAGTGGCAGTGCTGGCGGAGCGGGCGAGCCCGGTGGAGGCGACGGATACCGATCTGGCAGCCGTCGCTGTGCGGATTGCCGAGGACGCGTCCCGCGCCGCAGTGGCCGACAAGGGCACGGCAGCCTACGACTGGTGGAAGGTCCTGTTCGCGCTCTATCCCAATTCCAAGGCCACGCACAGCAAACGGCCCAAGGATCGGACGGCGCTCCGCGACGCGATCGTCGAACTGTTGGCTCCGGAAGGAACGGACACGGCCAAGCAGTTGCCGTGCACCTTCTGCGGTGCACAGACAAGGGCTGTTTGGTCGAAGTCGAACCTTCCGTTGTTCGATACGAACAAGATGCTGAACACGCTGCCGCCCGGAGTACCCGGCTGGCCGGTGTGTCGTGGGTGTCGCGTGGCGGCCTGGGCGTTGCCGTATGGGGCGTGGGTGACGGCTGGTTCGGCGACGGTGTTCTCCTGCGAGAGCGAGGTGGCCGAGCGGCGGTTCGCGGAGCGGAACGTGTTGCGGGCCCGGCGGGTGATGCAGTTGGGGTTCGAACGGCTTGGGGTGGACGGGCGGCCGGAGTTGGTGGCGCTGCGGGCCCTGCGGCACGCACGGGTCGAGCTGTCGGCGTCCACGTTGTGGAGCTTCAAGAACGACAACCAGGAGCCGTGGCTGCGGGTGACCTATACCCGCAGGGCTGCGCCGCGCTTTCTGGCGCTGGTGGAGGGGAACACGCCGCTGCGGCGCGGCTGGCGGCTGTTGGAGATCGCGCTGACCCGGCGCGACAAGAAGGGCGCCGTGGTCAGCGGCGGTGCGGCCGAGGCGGCGCGGCTGGTCTTCGAGGTCGAGGACGGTCGCGGTCGTTCCTTCCTCTGGGAGCTGCACCGCCTGTTGACCGGCTCGGAGCACCGCTGGACCCCACAACACGCGACGTGTCTCGCGCGACTCGCCATGACCTATGCCAAGGAGGTGCTCGGGATGGACCCGGATCTGAAACCGGTGACGCAACTGCTCGTGGACTGGATCGAGCACGGGGGGAGTGGCGGGCCGAGGGGGCGCTGGGCGGAGTATCAGCGCGTCGCCCTCAACCCCTATGAGCTGGGCAGGGTGTTGCACAGAGCGCAGAGCCGGCTCTTCCTGGACGGCCGCGAGATCACCGCGAACGGGGAGCACTGGAAGCCGCTGATCCAACGGCATCCCCGCGCCTGGGAGCAGCGGCTGCTGCTGAGCGTCGCCGTGGTGCAGGCGCTCCAGGAACGGAACGTGCGGGTGAACGACAAGCCGGCCGACGCCGAGGAAGCAGAGCAGGTGGCGGCGATCGAGAAGCAGATCGACGAGGCGGCCATCCTGGCCGACGACTCCCTGGGGGCGATGTAATGGCGTATCTGGCCGGGAAGATGGTGTTGTCGGTGCGGGCCGCCGCCCCGAACAACGGTCGGGGTGAGCCGACCAAGGCCAAGGTGAAGACGGTGCGCACCCATGAGGGCACCTTTCCCTATGTGTCGGCGCAGGCCGTGCGGCGGTGGCTGCGGGAGAGCATGGTGGAGTTGGGCTCGGTGCCCTCCCCCGTGACCCGGGTCGGCAAGGCGCAGAACAAGGCACAGAAAGCCAACACCGAGGCCAATCCCGCCCGTTACGCCGACGACGATCTGTTCGGCTATATGAAGGCCGGCCCCAAGGGGGACTCGGAGGCGACGACGCTGCGGGACAGCCCCTTCATGCTGGGCACCCTGCTGTCGGTGGCGCCGACCCGGGTCACGGACGACTTCGGGGTGATGGCGCGAGGGGTGAGCGAGCCGGTGCTGCACGAGCACGAGTTCTTCACCGCCGACCTGGCTGCCCCCTTCCTGCTGGATCTGCCGCGCATCGGCACGTTCACCCTGCCCACCAAGGCCGGCGTGGGGCGGCCCAACTACCTGACGCAGGAGGCCGCGCTCCAGGTCGCGGAGGCGGCCTCGGCCGGGGCATCCAGCGTGACGTTTCGCGACCAGCCGGCGGTTCGGCTGCCGCTCGCTGAACGGCGGGAGCGCGCCGCGCTGTTGCTGGAGGCCATGGCGCAGCTGAGCGGCGGGGCGAAGCAGGCGCTGCACTATGGGGACCGGGTTCCGGATCTGCTGGTTCTGGTGCCGTTCAAGGGCGGGGTCAACCCGCTGGCCCATGTGGTGGACGGCGAGCCCGGCCGTGGCCTGCGGGTGCGCGGTGACGTGCTGCTGGGGGAGTTGGAGGCGTGGGAGGGGGAGTGGCTCTCCCCGGTGCGGGTCGGCTGGCGGCCGGGCTTCGCCGACGACCAACGGGACACGTTCGAGCGCGTCTGCAAGGAGAAGATCGAGGCGGGCGAGATCGTGATCGGTCATCCCCGGACGGTGTTGCGCGACCTGGCGGCCGAGTTGCGCGCGGGTGAGCTGGACATGTGGTTCGAGGATCCCGAACGGTGACCGTGACGGCGCGGCAGGAGCTGTTGCCGGCGTGGCGGTTGGCGTTCTTCGCGCCCGTCGCCTCGTTCCGCGACCCGCTCTTCCCCGGGCTGAGCCGTGGTCTCCCGGTGCCTCCGCCCTCGACGGTTCGTGGCCTGTTGGCGGCGGCTACGGGGGAGTTGGCGGAGACGCTGCCCTTCGGGATGGCCGTCCGGGTGGAGGGGAGAGGCATCGATGCCGAGACCTACCATCCGGTGCTGTCCAACGCCACCAGCCCCACGGTCGGCGGTCGAGCCCCGGCCGCCAAGGGCGGGATGACGCTGCGCGACCGTGCGTTCCTGGCGGGCGTTCACCTCACCCTGTGGCTGCCGGGTGAGGAGGGCGAACGAATCGCCCGCGCGCTGCGGCGCCCCCGTTGGGCCCTGCGGCTGGGACGTTCCCAGGACCTCGTCCACCCGAAGGCCCGTGATCGCGTGCTGCTGGAACCGGCGGGGGAAGCCGCCGTTGGCTATGCCGTTGCCCCGCTCGGCGGCCACGACGACGGCTCGGCCCGGCCGGTGCGGATGGCCGCCAGCGTCTCGCCGGATCGGCTGGCCACCCGTTGGGCCGAGTACCTGTGGTGTGACGCGCCCGGCCCGGTCGGCCCGGTGCGCGGCGCCTACCGCGAGACAGGTTCCCACGAGGGCCAGGCCGTCTGGCTGCTCGAACCGTGAATCGCACCGTGACCGGCACACCCGGGGCACGTCCGCTGACCCAGGTCCTGGCCAAGTCCAAGCCTGTCAAAGACCCCGAGCGGCTGACCTCCCACTCCCTCACCGTCTACGAGACCGTCTCCCAGGTGGAGGCCCGGATCGGCCGGACCGGGCTGCTGGCCGCGGAGCCGGACTTCTGGTCACGGGTGCGGCGCGCCGCGCTGCTTCACGACACCGGCAAGATCGCGGAAGGCTTCCAGCGGCAGGTGCGGCCCGGTGGGGCGGTCTGGGGCGAGCGGCACGAGGTGCTGTCACTGGCCTATGTCGATCTGTTGGCCACGGCCGGGCGCTGGCCGCATCACGACCATCTGATGATCGCCACCCTGGTGGCCACCCACCACCGCCCGCTGTTCTCCGGCGCCGCTCCGCGCGGCAAGCCCAGCCTCGACGCGCTGTACACCTCGGCCACCCGCTGGGACGAGGCGTTCACCCGCACCCCGGACCCCAATGGCGGATCCACCGTTCAGGTCCAGCGCGGCACCCACCGGGAGTTGCTGGCCTGGTTCGCCGGGATGCTCCGCCTCGACCCGCCCGTTCCGGCTCGCGACGACCCGACGCTTGCCCAACGTGCTCGCCTCTCCCTGGCCCGGCTCTTCGTCGCCTGGGAACGGCCGGTCGCCCCCGAACGTGGCCTGCTCGCCGTCCTCGCCCAGGGCGCGGTGACCCTCGCCGACCGCGCCGGCTCGGCCCATGTCGCACTCCAGACCCATCTGCCGCTGACCGCCGACTACCTGGCCCGGCTGTCCCACACCCCCTACCCCCACCAACGGCAAGCCGCCGCCACCGACGGTCATCTGCTGCTCGTCGCCCCCACCGGCAGCGGTAAAACCGAGGCCGGCCTGGCCTGGGCCGCCAGCCAACTCGCCCACCTGCCAGGACTGCCCCGCGTGGTGTGGACGCTGCCCTACCGCGCCTCCCTCAACGCCGCCCGGCAACGCCTCCGCGCCACGTTGACCCCGGCCCCGGGACAGCAACAGCCCGATATCGGCCTGTTGCACGGCACCGTCGCCCACACCCTCCTCACCGAAGCCACCCAGGACGACTGCGCCCCCACCCAGGCCCACGCAACCAAGGCACGCCAACAGGCCGGCGCCATGCGCCTGTTCGCCCAACGCCTTCGCGTCGCCACCCCCCACCAACTCCTCAACGGCGCCATCGCCGGGCCGGCCTACTCCTCCGTCCTGCTGGAACAGGCCAACTCCCTCTTCGTCCTCGACGAACTCCACGCCTACGAACCGCAGACCTTCGGCCGGATCTGCGCCGCCATGCGCCTGTGGGAACACCTAGGCAGCCGCACCGCCGTGCTCTCCGCCACCCTCGCCCCACCGATGATCGACATCATCCGCGAGTCCCTCACCCAACCCGTCACCCTCCACCGCGCACCACCCGGCACCAGCCCCGTCCGGCACCAACTCGCCCTGGACGACGAGCCCATCACCGAGCCTGCCGGCATCGCCAGGCTGCGCGGCTGGCTGACCGAGGGGCACAGCGTGCTGGTCATCGTCAACCGGGTCGCCACCGCCCAGCACCTCTACGCGCTCCTGGCGGACGACGCCCGCAAGGCCCTCCCCGACGACCCCGACGCGGCCCTGCTCCTCCACTCCCGCTTCAGAAACCGCGACCGCGCCGCCATCGAGACCCGTCTGCTCAAGCGTCACCCCGAACGCGCAGTCGGCGAGCGGGCGGCGCGCGGCGGGCTCGTCGTCGCCACCCAGGCCGTCGAGGTCAGCCTCCAACTCGACTTCGACCGAGGCGCCGTCGAATGCGCCCCCATCGAAGCCGTCGCACAACGCGCCGGCCGCGTCAATCGCCGTGGCCGACACCCCGACGGCGCGGTCGAGTTCCGCGTCCACCGCGCCGAGACCGAACGCCCCTACGCCAAGGGCGCCATGGACGCCTCCTGGCGCGCCTTGACCCGACACGTCGAGACCGGCTCGGCGGCCCTCAGCGAAGAGACCATCGACACCCTCCTCGCCGACGCCTACGACACCCCCTGGGGCCGCGCCTGGGCCGAGGAAGCCCGAAGGGCCCGCGACGAGTTCACCGAAACCTTCCTCACCTTCACCGACCCCTTCCACGACCGGGGCGAGTTCGCCCACCGGCTCAGCGAACAGTTCGACAGCGTCGAAGCCGTGCACGAGGACGACGCGCCCGAATTCCACACCCTCGTCAAGGGCCCCGACGGCGACCCGCTCCTCGCCTCCGGCCTGCTGATCCCCCTGCGCTACACCCAATTGCCCGCCTACCGCGCCCGATACGACCGAACCCTCCACGTCCACGTCATCGAGGGCCGATACAACGAAACCCTCGGCCTCAGACCACCCGAGGAACCGGAGACCGTCCTGTGAACCAACCCCCCTTACCGGAGGAGGACCCGGGCTCCAACGACGCCCCGCTCGGCGGCGTCCACCTCAAGTACCTCCACCACTGCCCCCGCCAACTCTGGCTCTACACCCACGGCTACCGCCCCGAGCAGCGCAGTGATCTGGTGGCGTTCGGCGAGGTCATCGACGAGACCACCTTCACCCGGCGCCGCGATATCGACCTCGGCGAAGCGAAGATCGACTGGGTCACCGCCGGCGCCGTCATCCACGAGACCAAATCCTCCCGCGTGCCGGCCCCCGCCCACGCCGCTCAGGTCCGCCACTACTGCCTCCTCCTGGAACGCCGGGGTGTCGCGGTGCGCGGCGGGGTCGTCCACTATCCGCTCATCCGGCGCACCGTCGACGTCCCCTGGAACGACGTGGCCCGAGCCCAGGCCCGGGACGACGAGGCCCTCGCCCGTTCCGTCATCGCCGCCCCCGCCACTCCACCCCGCCTGCCCCGCCGCGAGTGCCGGGGCTGCTCCTACCTCGACTACTGCTGGGGAGACTGATGCCCGCCGTTGGCCGCACCTACTGGCTGACCGAGCCTTGTCGCATCCGCCGCGAGGACAACAGCCTGCGCATCGAACGCCCCGACAACACGCCTGTGCGCATCCCCATCACCGACGTCCGCGACCTCATCGCCTTCGACCACGTGGACATCAACACCTCCGCGCTGTCCATCCTCAGCCGCAACGGCGTCAGCCTCCATGTCCTGGACCACTACGGCAACCACGCGGGCCACTTCGCCCCTACCGACGCGATGTCCTCGGGCCCCGTCCTCCGCCGCCAGGTCGAACTCACCGCCGACCCCGACCTACGTGCCACCATCGGCCGCGCCCTGATCCTCGCCGCAGGCGAGAACCTCCGCTGGTCTCTGGACACCGACCACCTCGCCCCCGCCCTCGCCACCCTCCGCGCCAAGCTCCCATCCTGCGATGAACGGGACGCGATCATGGCCCAGGAAGGCAACTACCGCCGCACCGGCTGGGCCGTCCTCGACACCCAACTCCCGCCCTGGCTCCGCCTCAACGGCCGCACCCGCCGCCCACCCACCAACGCCGGCAACGCCTTCATCAGCTACCTCAACACCCTCGTCTACGCCCGCGTCCTCACCGCCATCCGCAGCACGCCGCTCCACCCCGCCATCGGCTTCCTCCACGCCGACACCGACCGCCGCCGCAACACCCTCGCCCTCGACCTCGCCGAACCATTCAAACCCCTCTTCGCCGAACGCCTCCTCAAACGCGCCGCCAGCCAGAAACACCTCAAACCATCCGACTTCGAAACCGAGGTCGGCAGGGCATCTCTGAGCAAGAGCGGCCGCAAGAAGGTCGCTGTCCTGATGCGGGAAGAGCTCGACACCACCGTCTACCACCGCACGCTGAAACGAAAAGTCAGCTACGAGGAAATCATCCACCTCGAAGCCCTCAAAATCGTCCGCCTATGCCTCGAAGACAAGCCCTACAAGCCGTTCCGGCCCTGGTGGTGAGAGTGCCGCCATGTACGTCATCCTCGTCTACGACACCGCCGTCGAACGCAACCCCAAAGTCCTCAAAGCCTGCCGCAAATACCTCCACTGGACCCAACGCAGCCACTTCCAAGGCGAACTATCCACCGCCCAATACCGCGCCCTGATGGCCACCCTCAACGCCACCATCGACCCCGAACACGACAGCATCGTCGCCTACACCACCCGCTCCCCAGAATTCGTCCAATCCACCACCCTCGGCCAAAACCTCGGCGGCCCAGGCGACATCCTGTAGCTCCACACGTTCTCTAGCCGACGGTGACAAGGAGCAGCATCAACTGCGGGACGGGCCGGGGGAGGTGTGTCAACCTCCGGGGGCTGATGAGGACCAGGGCGTCGAGCATCTCGGGCGTCGGCTGCATTGCGTTGCGAACCCTCCAGGGTTGATGAGGACTGGCCGAGGAGGCGGGTGTCCCCCGGGAGACCACCGTTGCGAACCCTCCGGGGTTGATGAGGACGAGTGAGTACCGCCGTGAGGCGGCCGCGCTCCTGGCGTTGCGAACCCTCCGGGGTTGATGAGGACCAGCGGTATGGGCGATCGCGTCGCCGTGATCGACACGTTGCGAACCCTCCGGGGTTGATGAGGACCCCAGGGTCACATGGACATGGAGGTGCGGGTCACCGGGGGGTTGCGAACCCTCCGGGGTTGATGAGGACCCGGTAGCAACTGGGGCACCAGGCCCGCAGGTCAGGTTGCGAACCCTCCGGGGTTGATGAGGACACGGTCCTCCGTGAATGCCGCCCGCCGGGGGTGGCGTTGCGAACCCTCCGGGGTTGATGAGGACGCCGGATCGGAACATGCATCACCGGCCCCCGTTCCTGGTTGCGAACCCTCCGGGGTTGATGAGGACTCGCCGAGGACCCCGCCGCCCGCGACCGCCTCCGCGCGTTGCGAACCCTCCGGGGTTGATGAGGACCCGCCTCGTCCTCGGGGACTCCGCCCATCAGGTCGCGTTGCGAACCCTCCGGGGTTGATGAGGACCCACGCCCGCCGGTCACCCGGCATCGGCACCAGCGCCCGGTTGCGAACCCTCCGGGGTCGATGAGGACACCTCGACGGGGTCGTCGACCTCCCCGGCGGCTGCCTGTTGCGAACCCTCCGGGGTTGATGAGGACCCGCGCAGGAATGGCAGCCCGCGATTTCACGGCTGGTGTTGCGAACCCTCCGGGGTTGATGAGGACGACCACGCCGCCGGCAATCACGCCGGCCGGCATCGTCGCGTTGCGAACCCTCCGGGGTTGATGAGGACCCGGGACGCGGGTGGCGGCGAGCGGCGTCAGGGTCAGGTGTTGCGAACCCTCCGGGGTTGATGAGGACCCGAGTGTAAAGCCGCTGGTTGAAGGGCAGATCTGGGTGCCGTGGGGTGGGTGAAAGTGCAGCAGTCTGGCGGTAGTGCAACATCGCAGGTCAGAGGGATGAGTGGGGCGTCGCTCAGAAGGTCCGGGATCGGCCCGTGGAGTCTTGGGCTGATGGGGCCAGCCTAGCTTCAGCACAGGAGTTGTTGGCTGGTGTCATGGCCGGAGTGTAGGGGGAGTTGGTCGGTCTTGGGCCCACGTACTGCACGGAACCTCTGCTTCGTCGCGCCGACGCCCCTCGGTGGTGCTCCCGACGGCCTTTCCGGTATCGGCCATCCCTGTCCTCTCCCGCCCGCTGCGGCGCGCTGGAGACTGTGAGGTCGGCGAGCCGAGGACGAAAACCTGTGGCGCGGTGGATCCTGGCCCGCAGGGCACGAGGGCCACCTCGTCCGGCGCCGGCGCCGCGTCCATCCGTGTGCCCAGGACCCGGCCCGCCGCGTAGGTGGTGATGGAGGTGGCCCCGCCCGACGGCAGGCCGTCGACTGTCAGGCGTGCGTGACAGCAACGGTGTGCCGGTCGTGGTGCGAGTGGGCACTTCGCCCAGGCCGCGGACGAGGGGCTGCTGCTCCGTCTCTCCGGACCTTAGGCTTTGGGGATGGCGATGACCGCAGAGCCCAGGTTCGACGGTGTGATCTTCGACTTCTTCGGGGTCCTGACCTTCAACATGGTCGAGGTGATCTCGTATTTCGAGGACCGGGAGCGACTTGCTCGGGGAACGTTCCTCCGGGCGTGGGCCGACCCACGGGGGCAGGAGCTCTTTCGCCAGCTCGAACTCGGCAAGATCAGTCAGACGGAGTGGAACAGCGGGTTCGCTGCCCTGATCGGCGTGGAACCGGACAACCTGATGGCCCGGTATCTGCACGACGCGTTCCCGGCGCATCAGGTACTCAGCGCGGCGCGACAGGCGCGCGCGGCTGGGATCAAGACCGCCGTGTTGTCCAACAGCCTCGGTCGAGAGCCCTACGATCCCTACGCTGGGTTCGACTTGTACGGCACCTTCGACGCGGTCGTGCTCTCCGCGGAGCATGGGGTACGCAAGCCCGATCCTGACATTTTCCGACTGGTGCTCGACAAGCTTGGGGTGTCGGCTGAGCGGTGCCTGTTCCTCGATGACAGCGAGCAGAACCTGGCCGCCGCCCATGGCCTGGGATTGACGCCGCTGCTGGCACTGGATGAGATGGTGGCGGCCAGGCGTCTTCGCGAGATGTTGGGTCTATTCGACCTGTAGGAACTCGCGGACCGCCGGGTGCGCGGTGTGGGGTACCAGTTTCTCGCGGAGGCCGTTCAGCTCGGAGGTTGAGCGCGCGGACTCCACCGACCCGAGGCACCGGGCCGCACGGTGTGTCGTGGCGACCGCAGCGTCCAGATCGTGCATGGCCAGATGTGCCTCGGCGGCGCGGGCAAGATAGATCGCGTGGCTTCGCGGATACTCCTCCTCGCCCGGGTACGACGCCTTCACGCCGGCCTCGAAGCGGCGTAACGCCTCGGCCGGGTCCCCGAGTTGCAAGGCGGACGAGCCGGCGATCATTTCGACCTCGCCGTAGTCCACCCAGTACAGGGACTTGGGATCGTCGTCGTGTGGTCCCTTGTCCAGTGCCGCGCGGGCGATGTGGAGGTGGTGGGCGCACTCCTTCTTGGCGCCGGTCTTCGACAGCGCGCGGGCGGTGCGGGCGGCCAGCATCGCGTGCATGCGCGGAGTCGCCGTCCGCTTCACCTGCTCCAGCGGCGTCTCCAGGAGTGATACGGCCCTGCCTGCCTGTCCGGGTGTGGAGTAGCACTGGATCGCGGCGAACGAGAGCGCATAGGCCCCGCTGATCGGGTCGCCGGCCTCGGCTGAGGCGTGGAGGGAACCGTCGAAGAAGCGTTGCGCTACGCCGGGGCGGCTCTTACGCCGAAGCGGCCGTCGCGTCCGGGGCGGTGGCGGTGTTGGCGACCCGGCCGGTCGGTGTTCAGGCCGTGGTGGTGGACGATGTGTTGGACGCGCTCGCGGCGCTGGCCCGTACGGTGTTGGCTGCTGTGCCGGAGGCGAGGGTGATCGGGCTGACGGGCTCGGCGGGCAAGACCAGCACCAAGGACCTGATCGCCCAGGTGCTGCCCGAGTTGGGGCCGACGGTGGCCACCGTGGCGTCGTTCAACGGGGAGCTGGGGATGCCGTTGACGATCACTCAGCTTCATCGTGATGTGCGCTTCCTCGTCCTGGAGATGGGGGCGCGCGGCATCGGCCATATCGCGCACCTGACGGGCATCGCGCCGCCCACGGTCGGCCTGGTGCTCAACGTCGGTACCGCGCATGTCGGTGAGTTCGGAGGGCGGGACAAGATCGCCGCCGCGAAGGGCGAGTTGGTCGAGGCTCTGCCCTCGGCCGTCGAGGGCGGTATCGCGGTGTTGAACGCGGATGACGAGCTGGTCGCCGCCATGGCATCGCGCACCCGCGCCCGGGTGGTGACGTTCGGCGTCCGGCAGGATGCCGATGTGCGGGCTGAGGATGTCGCCCTCGACTCGGCCGGCCGCCCCTCGTTCAGCCTGGTGGCGGGGGGCGAGCGGGCGCGCGTTGAACTGTCCTTGCACGGTGCCCACCAGGTGTCGAACGCCTTGGCCGCAGCGGCGGTGGCCGTGGCGCTGGGCGCCGATGTGGGGCTGACGGCCGCCGCACTGTCGGGTGCGCGGCTGGTGGCCGCCGGGCGGATGGAGGTCACCAACCGACCGGACGACATCGTGATCGTCAACGACGCGTTCAACGCGAACCCCGAGTCGATGCGGGCCGCCCTGGACGCGCTGACGGCCATGAGAGGCGAGCGCCGGGCCGTCGCGGTCCTGGGGGAGATGCGGGAACTCGGTCCGGACGCCGGCGAGGAACACGCCCGGGTCGGCCGTCTGGCCGCCGACGCCGGACTCAGCGTGTTGGTGACGGTCGGCGGGGACGACGCGCGGGCGATGGCCGACGCCGCGAAGCAGGCGCGGCCGGGCCTGGAGGTCGTCGAGTCCCGCGACCGGGACCACGCCCTCACCCTGGCCCGTGAACTGCTCCGCCCCGGTGACGTCATCCTGGTCAAAAGCTCCCACAGCGTCGGGCTGGAGCATGTGGCGGTGTGCCTGGCCCAGCCCGACCCCGTGAGCGACACCCGCTAGACGACGGCGGCCACCGGCCGGTCCAGGGCCTGCCCGATCAGCGTCGCGAGACCGGCAACCTCGCCCGTCTCCATCGTCACCACCACATCCCCGGGCCCGGCGGCGGCGGCGACCACGGCGGCGGCCTCCGCCAGACCTGCGACCTGGTGCACGCGGGCCCCGGCCGCGACGGTGGCCCGCGCGATCCCGTCCACGCCCACCGGCCCGGCCGCCGGGGCGAACGCGTCCCGCACCGGCAGGAGCACCACCTCGTCCGCCGCCGCCAGCGCCGCGCCCATCCGCGTGCCCAGGACCCGTACGCGCGGCACTCCGCACGGCTCGAACGCGACGATCACCCGGCCGCCGGCGGCCAGTTCCCGCGCGGTGGTGAGGTCCGCTCGGATCGCGGTGGGGTGGTGGGCGAAGGAATCCACCACCCTCACCCCATCCCGCGCTCCGGGGAGAGTCTGCATCCTGCGGTGCACCCCAGCGAAGCCGGACAGCCCGACCGCCAACGCTTCGGGCGCCTCGCCCAGGGCCCGGCCCGCCGCATACGCGGCGACGGACGCGAGAACAGCCGGACGGCCGGGGGTACGCACCGTCCATGACGCCCGCGCCCCGCCGAGGTCGAGCACGGTCACCGTGCTACCCGCCGCTGCGGGCACCGCCGACAACAGCCGCACGTCGGCGCCCGTGCTCTCGCCGTAGGTGACCACCCGGGTACCCCTGCCACCGCCGTTGCGCCGTCGGACACGGGCGGCGACCTCACGGGCGCCGGCATCGTCGGCGCACACCACCAACGCCCCGGCGCCGGTGGCGAAGTCCGTCAGCGTGGCGACCGCGTGGCGACCACATCGCCGGTGCCGGCATAGGTCTCGGGGTGGTCGTCGTCGGCGTTCAGCACCACCGCCACATCGGCCCGGTACCCTGCCACGCTGCGGTCGCTCTCGTCCCCCTCGACGACCAACAGCCCCGAGCCCGCCCGTGCGTTGAGACCGTCGGCGACCGAGTTGGCCCCGGCCACCCAGGACGGGGCGCGGTGGCCCAGGGCGGCGGCCAGCATCAGCGTGGCCGTCGACTTCCCGTGCGTTCCGGACACGACGACCGACCGGTCGGCGTGCGACACGAGTTGGGCGAGTGTCACGGCTGCGGCGAGCCCGCCGCGTTGTGTCGGCTGGCAGGGCGTCCGAGGGGAGAGGGCGTGTGGCGTCGGATGTCCTGTTTGTGCGTGGCTCGGCTGCCGAGGATTTCGATGATGGGGTGGAGTGCTTCGTTGGCAGGGGCGTCGGCCCGGCAGGTGAACAGGTCGACGTGGGCGAGGCGGTGTTCGGGCCAGGTGGATACGACGAGGTGGGACTCGGCCAGGACGAGGACGCAGGTGAGACCGTGGGGCTGGAAGGGGACGGCGAGCGCGTCGAGGACCGTCGCACCGAGTCGGTCGGCAGCGGCGTACATCGCTGTAAGAAGCCGTTCGGCCGGGATGTCGGGGGTGGAGCAGTCGAGGAGGTCGTAGACGGCGCAGATCATGGGGTGGTTCCCCCGCAGGTTGGTGAGGGGGCTCGCCGGAGGAGATGTGCGAGGTGGTCGACGGTGTAGGAGCGGTGGAGTCGGCGGGGCTCGGCCGCCCAGCGGCAGGCTTCGGCCCACAGGACGGTGAGGGCATCCTCGCCGTGGTCGTCGAGGAGTCGGTCGAGGTTGAGGAACGCCTCGGGTAAGTCGGCGTAGTCCGGCCCGTAGCGCACGTACAGGGACTTCGACAGTTTGCCTCCCGTCCGGTCAAGGATCATCGGCGTGAAGATGCTGACGGGCCAGCGGTTGGTGGGGATGCCGAGGGCCGCGAGGGCGGGGGCGAGTACATGGGCGTGCCAGGCGCCGCCCCAGTCGGCGCCGTCGATGGAGACGGAACAGGCCCGGTAGAGGTCACGTTCGGCGGCCAGGAGGTAGCCCTTCTGGATGGATCTCACCGGGGTATTGGCGTCGTACCAGCCGTTGGTGCCGGCGATGTCGATGGTTTCGCGGTAGAGGCCGTGGGCGGGGCAGCGGGAGTCCAGATGAACCGCGCCGGGTTCGGCGGTGATGCGCAGGTCGGTCGCGGCCTTGTCCATGAGCCGGCAGTGCGGGCAGCGGGGCCGGACGCGGACGATGCCGTCGCCGGGGGCGACGATGGGTGCGAAGTCGGCTTGGCGGGAGGCTATGTGGTGCAGGCACTCCCGCACCGGGGGCAGCAGTTGGTAGACGCCGTAGGGGCGGAACTCGTAGCGCACGCCGCTGGCGGCCGAGGCCCAGGCGAGGAGCCGCTGGAATCCGGAGGTGCGCTCGGTGCGGTCGATGTGGCCGGTGTCGATGAGGTCGGCGACGGTGCGGATATAGCTGCGGCCGTCGATGTCGATGTGCTCGGCGGGTGCGTTGTCCAGTGCGTCGAAGATGACAGTCGCGGGTAGGTCGAGCCGCTGTGCGGCGTGGGCGGTGAGGGCGAAGACGGCCATGACCGTGACGACGCTTCCGATGTGCGGGGTGCCGTTGAGCTGGGCGGCGGTCGTCACCCGCAGCCGCTCGGCGTCGCGCGCTGCCGGGCGGATCAGGTCCGCGTTGGTGTCGGTGAGGTGGGCGATCCCCGTGGGCGCGAAGATCAGGCCATCGTCGGGGTTCATACGGTCCTCCTGGTTGCCGTGTAGAGCCAGAGGGATGGGAAGTCGGGGTCGGCGCTGGGCAGTTGGCGTAGCTCGGCGAGGTCGAGGCCGGCCCGCTCGGCAGCGCGCCGGTAGAGCTGTTCGTCGAGCGTGACGCGCCCGTCGGAGGGGCTGGCGCGGACCCAGTTGGCTCCGGCGGCCTGCCCTCCGGGGGCGAGAAGGCGGTGGAGTGCGGTGAAGCAGGCGGTGAAATGGTCGGCGCTGCGGCATAGGCCGAGGAGTCCGAACTGCGTGACGAGATCGAAGCCGCCGGTGGGTAGGTCAGGGTGGACAGGTGTGTGGCCGGTGAGGCAGTCCGCGCGGACGGTGGCGTTGAGGGATCGGCAGCGGGCTGTGAAGTCCTCGGAGCGGTAGCGGTGACACAGCTGAAGGGCGGTGCGATGGATACCGCGCGGACGCGCCGCGGTGGTGAAGGCACGCAGGATCGCGAGTCGTCGCGGATCGGTGTCCACCGCGGTGAGGGAGTCCGCTTGGAGGGCGATGGCCCACAGCATGGTCTCCGAGCCGCTGCCGAGATCGGCCCACCTCCGCGCGGGCGGGAGGCCGTTGAGGGTGGCCAGGATGTGTTCGGTACCCAGGCCGAATCGGAACGCGTCGCTGTAGTACCGCTTCCAGTACGCCCCGGCCGGCAGCACCGTGGACGGGCCGTTCATCGGCTGGTTCCGTTCGCGACGGCCAGAACCTCCGAGAGGCCGCCGTCCCCGGGCAGAAACCGCATGTCCTGGAACGCCGCCGCGTGCAGAACGGCACCAAGCCCGTGAGGCTCCAGGAGCCGTAGATCGACGGACGCGGTGTGCAGCCGGGCACCGGCGCTGTCCTGATAGGCGAAGTCGATGCGCACGGCGTCGCCGTCTTCGTGGTGCACCCGGCGTCGCCGCGCGACCGCACCACCACAGGTTGCTGGGTCGAGACGTCGGTCTGTTTGCCAGGCACCCGCTGGCTGGTGCGGATCGTAGAAGGAGGCGGCATCGACGGTGCGGTTGTCGTGGCGGCACAGCACCTGCATCAGCAGACGCGCCCCGGGTGCCATCGCGGCGCGAAGCGCCCCCAGCACGCGCGGCAACGAGGTCTGGGCGGTCAGCTGGTTCAGTGCCGCGTTCGGCACGATGACGGTATCCACGCCGGGCAGTGCTGGCAGACGCTGCACCCGGCATGAGACCGTCCTCATCCGGTGGGTGGGAATGCCCGCGTGGACTCCGGCAGCGACAGCGGCGGTCAGCATGCGGGGGCTGCCGTCCACGAGGGTCACTCCACAGTTGGCCGCCGCGTAATCCCTGAGGAAGTGCCCCGGGCCGCAGGGGACTTCAGCAACATGAACGGCGTTGGCGATGGCTTCGGCCAGCAGCCTGGGCCTGGCCGTCCGCGCCTCACCGCCGGCGAAGGCGGCCCGTTCGTCGTAGGCGGCAAGGACCGCGTCAACGGAGGTCACCCAAGACCCTCCAGACCGTAGAAGGCCGCGTGCTCGCGGAGGACCGGGTGTACCAAGCGGCCGTTACGGGCGATACACGCCGACGCCACCTGGGGGTCGGGCTGTCCGGTCAGGACGTGGCGAGCCAGCCGCACCAGGTACGGAGCGGCGGAGGCGGTGTACGCGTGGCTCGCGGTGCGGGGCACCAGGACGGGCAGCGCGTCCTGCTTGACATGCAGGACGCCGCGCACCAGGCGAGGTGGGTCACCGGGGCGTTGCACCGGTCCGGCCGTAGGAAGGTAGCCGGTACCGTACCCGCAGGTGGCATCCACGATGACCGCCCCGTCCTGCATCCGTTCGAGGTCCGCCTCGCAGATCATCGCCGGGGTGCCATAGGTGGAGATGAGGATCGCGCCGATCACCAGATCGGCGCTCACCAACAACTCCCGCAGCTTCGCGGGGCAGTTGACTTCGACGCTCACCCCGTGGGGAGCACGCTGGCGGTAACGGTCCGCGCTCTGGCGCGTGTGGGCCAGCACGGTGACCTGTGCGCCGAGGGCGGCAGCGGTCTGGGCGGCGGCCGAACCGACGTTGCCGCAGCCGATCACGACCACGCGAGCAGGGCTGGCGCCGGGCGCGCCGCCGAGCAGCACACCTCGGCCTCGTGGGTCCTGCAACGCCTGTGAACCGGCCAGGACGGCCTGGACGCCGGCGATCCGCCCGCCGGCCGAGGCGAGGGGGAAGCGGCCGGCATCCCGGAGGAACTCATAGCTGAAAGCAGTGGTCTTGCTGTCGGCCAGCGCGGCCAGCATCGCGGGGTCGCCCTCCGCGTGGAAGAGCGCACCGATGCTCTGCGCGGGAGTGAGACGGGACAGATCGCTTGGATGAGGGTTCTTGTAGCGCAGCACCAGCGGCGCGGCCCAGACGTCGTCGGGCGCGGCGAAGCAGACGCCCTCGCGCTCCAACTCGGCGTCCGTATTGCCGATCCTGGCGGCGATGCCGGATTCAGCCAGGACAAGGACGCCGGCGGTGGTCATGGCGCGGGCGGTTGTGGGAGTGAGAAGGGTGCGGCGGTCCGAGGCAGCGGATTCCCGGGGGAATCCCACGGCGGTCGGAGCTTCGACGGGTGAGGTGGAGAGCACGGGTGTACCTCCTGGATGTGGTCACCTTCGGCACCTTCACGATCGGGGCACACCCCGGGGAATCCCAGCTCACCGGCTATGCACAGGGTTGTTCATCACCTGTTTATCGCCTTGTCCACCACCGATGACAAAAGCGCGCAGCCGCCTGCGACGCATCGTCCACATCGCTACAGTGTCGTCACGCACCGCGCGAGGAACGATCTCCAACAGGCACGGACACTTAGGGAGCAGCGGGTTGCAAGACGCCCTGTTCGACGGCATCGCCACCAGCTCCGAGCCGGTGCTGATGTCGCTCAACCCCGAGTACTACGACCTCATGTGGCGCGGACTGAAACGGCATGAGTTCCGGCGTCGCTATCTGTCCGGCCGCCCGACCACCTGGTACGTCTACCTCACCACCCCCGCCTCCCGCCTCGCGGCCGTGATCGACCTGGGCACCGCGATCGAGGACACCCCGGAACGTATCGCCGCTCTCGCCGAGGAGGTACGGGAGGGCAACGGCGCCTCTGTGTACGCCTACCTTGACGGCCTGGAGCGCGGATTCGCCATGCCCATCCGGCGGGCAAGGGAGTACGAGGGCTTCAGCGCCGACGAACTACGCGACCTGCTGGGAAGCTTCCACCCACCCCAGGGCTACACCTTGATCGGCAGGCATCCACAGTGGCAGGCGGTCTGCGACAAGCTCACCGCCCAACCAACCGCACGGGGGACGACGCTGCCCATCGCGGTGGCCGACGACAGCTGAACACGACCGCCCGGGGGGGCCATGGCACGTGCACGGCACAGCCCACAGGGGAACAGCCCACTGCGCGCCGCCCGCTTAGCGATCCCCGCCACCCTGGAACAGGTCTGCGCCGACCTCGACAAGCTCAGCCCGGACGGGGCATCCGGCGTCACCCCGAGCATGCTGTCGGGTTGGGAACGCGGGCGACACACCACCAGCATTCGCTACCGCACCTTGCTGGCCGACTACTACAGCCAGCCCCCCGACATCCTCTTCGCCCACCAGGACATCCAGCTGTCCGCCGGCTCCGAGAACCCGGCACTCCTGGCCAGCCACCGCGAACTGCGCAACGCCATGATCAACGTCGTGAACGACGCCGAAGAGTACCTGGCCGTCATCGGCTCCCGCTCGCGCGACGCCCATTACCTCGCCGCCATCGAATCCGCCCTGGCGGCTCGTCCCGAGCTCGTCCACTACCGCATCCTCATCGGTCCACCCAGACACCCGGAACTCCCCCAGCACCTTCTCCGGCTCCTCGGCCTCCGCGACCCTCATGACCGAAGCCTCGGAATGAAGACCCTGCGCATGGGCATCATCGATCACCACGACGTTCCCGAACGCTTCTTCTGCGCCTCGGAGAAGGCCGCCGTCGTTCCCGTGCCCTCCCTCACCTCTGCGGACGGCTTCGACTCCGGCGTACTCCTGGGCCCCTACGCCGCCGAGCGGCTCATCGACCACGCCCGCCAGTGCTACGCCGCCGCCCGCCGCATCGAACACCAAGACGCCATCACAGCCCTCTACCCTCTCCCCGAACAGGGGCGGCCAAAGGACCGAGCCACATGAACCACTCCCGTCACCTGGGCCCGGACCCGGTCGGCATCCACGCCGCCGCCGAGGCCGACCACGCCGCCGTCATCGAACTCACCCGGGACCTGGTCCGCATCCCCAGCCGCGCCGGCATTGACCCCTACGAGCCGATCATCGGCCACCTCACCGCCTGGTTGAGCAGCCGCCGGCTGGCCCCGGCGGTACTGCGCGACGACACCGGTGCCCCCGTCGCCGTGACCGCCGAGCTTGTCGGGCAACGTCCAGGGCCGCACTGGGTGTTGGACGCCTGCCTGGACACCGCGCCGTTCGGCGACGAGGACCGCTGGACTCACCCACCCGCATCAGGACATCTGGAAGACGGCTGGCTGTGGGGCCGAGGCTCAAGCGACTCCAAGGCCGCGGTGGCGATCTTCAGCCATATCGCCGCCCGCCTCGCAACGGTCGCCGACCGCCTCTACGGGCGGCTGACCCTGCTGTTCGACCTCGACGAACACACCGGTGGCTTCGCCGGCGCCAAGACCTTCTTCGAAGGCCCCGACGCACCAGGCGACGTGGCCGGCGTCATGATCGGCTACCCCGGACTCGACCATCTGATCATCGGCGGCCGAGGCGTCCACCGAGCCCAACTCCACGTCCACGGCGTCGCCTCCCACTCGGGCGGCAGCAAGACCACCCCCGGCGCCATTGCCAAGGCCGCCCACCTCGTCCGGGAACTCACCGACCGCCCCCTGCCATCGGCCACCACGGAGCACTTCCCGCTGCCCCCGAAACTCACCGTCACCGCCATCACCGGCGGCCAGGGCTACAGCATTACCCCGGACCTGTGCACCCTCAGCATCGACATCCGCACCACCCCCACCTTCGACGACCACGCCGCAACCGAGCTCCTCACCCGGGCAGCCAGCGACATCGACAAGGAATGGCCCGATACCCCAGCCACCCTGCTCCAGAACCACCTGAACTGGCCGCCCTACGCCCTCGAACCCGCCTCCCCGCTACGCGCCGCCCTCATCAACGCGGCACGCGTCCACGGCCTGTGGGTGCGCCCCAAAGTCGCCGGCCCCTCCAACATCGGCAACTACCTCGCCGGCCTCGGTATCCCCGCCACCGCCGGCTTCGGCGTCACCTACCAAGGACTCCACGCCACCGACGAACGCATCCGAACCGACACCATCCCCACCGTCCAAGCCACCTACCACACCGCCCTGGAACACCTCCTCGCACGTTGACAGCCGGGTACAGGATGATCGATGGGAGGCGACCGCAGGTCACCGCCCACACCAGCGGCCCCCGGGGTGGGCCCCGGGGGGCGGGTGTGTGTTCGGTTCGCGCTTTAGCGGGCCGCGTCGTTGTCGCCGACGTCCGTGAGGAATGCCTGCCAGGACGTGGATCCGAAGGTCAGGATTGGGCCGTCCGTGCGCTTGGAGTCGCGGGCGCCGTGCGTTTCCTTCGCCAGCACGGCGACCTCGACGCAGTCGTTTGTGCTGCCGCTTCGGGATGACTTGATCCACCGGACGCCTGATGTGCTGCTCAACGGTTCGATTCTCTCTGTGGTCACAGCGTCTTCCTGATGTCGTTGATGAGTTCGTGGTGGCCGGTGGTGCGCCCCGCCTGCTTGCCGGCCGCTGCCGGAATCAGGCTGCGGGGGGCCAGCGCCAGGGGCGTGGGCCACGTTGTCCTTGGATGCAGGCAAGGCGGTGGTGGGCTTGTTCGGCCGCAGTGGGATTCTCGCTGGCGATCTGGAACGCGAAGGTGACCTTGCGGAGTTCGCGTATGCCCCGGAGCGTTGGGTAGCCGGGCCAGGTCATGACGTCGTGGCCGTAGACGGTGCAGAAATGCTCGTACTCCGTACTGGACAGCGCTCCTAGGGTCTGGTGGTCGACGGCGGTTGCCGTGAGGTCCCATTCTGGTGGGCCGAGCGAGGTGCGTTCGAAGTCGAGCAGGTAGGCGGTGCCGGTCACGCTGACCGCGACGTTGCCGCGCCAGGCGTCGCCGTGGAGTACGCCTTCGGCCAGGCTGGTGGGGAGGGCGGCCCATTGTTGCCGCAGGGTGGCGAGGTGGTTGAGGAGCCACTGCCGGTCGTGGTCCGCGAGCGCGCTGGCGGCGTTGATCCGCTCGGTCAGGCGGACGAAGGGGTCCAGACGACCGAGTCCGAGGTCGTGCGTTGGCTGCGGCAACTCGTGGAGGGCCTTGAGGAGGGAGGCCAACTCGCCTCCGGTGCCCGGCCGGTGGGGTGGTAGCTCTTCCCAGAGGGTGGCGCTGCGGTCGTTCACCCGTATGGGTTGGTCGATGGGGAGCGGCCGGACGGCCGGGACCTTGTGCTCGGCGAGCCAGCGGGTGACGGCGATCTCCCGTGCGGCGGCGGCCTGCTGGCCGGGGCGGGCGATCCGGACGACGACCTTGTTCGGCAGCCGCCACAGGTCGTTCTCGCCGAGGCGGATGGGCTCCGCGCCCGCTGTGGAGACGCCGGCGGCAGCCGCGACCCGCTGGAGGACGGTGAAGGAGGCGGCGACGCGTTGCTCGGTCATGGCAGGACCGTAGTCCGGATCCGCTCCCGCAGCCCGGCGACCTCCGGCCGCACGGCGTACTTCGCCGAGGCCGTCGCCAGAGCCCGCACATCGGTGATCGCGCGCTGGGAACGGAGCTGTCCCATCTCGTCCAACGCCCGGTGGGCGATCAGGACCGCTTCCTGTGGGTCGCCTCGGTGCATGGTAAGGGTGGCCAGTTTCGTGCCGGACAGGGAGCGGGAGCGGACGTAGGCGTCGGTGTGATGCCGAGTCGCGATCCTTAGCCGGGTGGCAGCGAAATCCGGCGACTGGCCGGGGAGGAGGGCGATGTCGAAAGCGGCGTGTCCGGTGTCTCCGTGGTGCTGCGCGTAGTCGTAGTAGGCCATCCACTCCGCGTCCTCGCCATCCCGGGTGTTGGCGAAGGCGTCGTCCCCGGAACCGATGGCGGCGAGTGTCGCCTGGCGATCGCCCATTTGCGCGAAGGCCCTCGCGCGGGCGCCGTGCAGCATCGCCTTCTCACGCGAGGTGAGGCGGTCCGCGCGTACCAGCCCCATCTCGGCATAGGTCAATCCCGAGTCCGGGGCGCCTCGCCAGGTGGCCTGTCGGGAGCGCCAGTTGAGTGCCCGTGCCCGCAGGTGCCAGTTGTCGGAGTGCTCGGCGCACTGGACGGAGAGGTCGAAGAGCTGAGCCGCGTGATCGTGTTCGTAGGCATCGAAGGCGGAGGCCCCCATCACCGAGGCGAGCGCTCCCACGGCGGAGAACAGTTCGGGTTCGAGCTTCGGCGGGCAGGTGACATGCAGCAGGTTCGTGGCCCACATCAACTGCCCGATCGCCCGCGCACGGACTAAGCCGCCCCCGCCGAACCGGTTGTCCCAACTGGCGTGGTCCCGGGCCGCCACCCGAATCTGGGCGATGTCCTGCGGTCGTACGCTCTTCGGAAGATCGCCCGTGAGGTGGGGGACGAGGTCGCTGAAGGATGTGGCGGCTACGCCGCCCGCTGCAAGGAAGGCTCGGCGTTCCACCGGCGGCTCCAGAGGCAGGGATTGGTCGTTCCCCAGTCTGCCCGGCGGTGCGGGGGCGATGCGATGCACACGTTCGATTTTGGCGGTGCTGTCCGCATCGTTGCCACTGTTCGCACCGTCCTCCACCCGTCTCCAGAGGCGCCGCAGAGCCCCACCGGCCTGGAGCGCGTCGTCGAAGGCAGCTGCCAGTTTGGCGTTGCACGATCGTTCGGCCTTCTCGATCCGCTCGACCGATGTCTTGCTGAGCTGCACCTTTCTGCCCAGCGCCGCCGTGCTCAGACCTCGGGCCTTCCGCCAGTTCCGCAGCTCGACGCCGAACCAGGCGCGCATCGAAACGGTGTCGTCCAGGGAGCGTTCTGGCTGTGGCATGGCATCCTCGCTGGTGCTGATGCGGACAACCCGGCTGGTGTGGGGCTGTCCCCATCACCGGCCGATCATTTGCTGGTGTCTCTACTCGTCGGGGGGCGTCTGCCCGGACCGCTGTGGGAACAAGTTCCTTCTGGTGCACGGCGGTTCGTGGCTCGGATCGCCCGTCCGTGGCCTACGACAGCGGTCGGGCGCGAACGGGACGGAGAGGAAGCGGAACTGGCCCGAAACCGTTCTCAGGGGTTCCGGGCCCGTGACCGCCGGGGCGGTCGAGGTCAGCTGAGGCCGTTGGCACGGAGGGTTTCTATGAACGTGGCCCACGTGGTGGAGAAGAAGGCAACCTGAGGGCCGCCGGGGACCTTGGAGTCACGGGCCAGGATGTATCGCGACGCCCTGGCGCACTCGACGCACTCGTTGTTGGGTGCGCCGCTGTACGAGCTTTTGAACCACCGGGGTTCGGTCTGATCTGCCATTACCCTCTACTTCTCTCACAGATGCGACTTGCTGGCCTCGGCGATGAGGCGGGCCGAGGAATCTGGGGTGAGCGCTTCCTCACGCAGGAAGGCCAATGCGCGTGCGTAGACCTGCTGGGCGTCCGGTTCCTCCAGGAACAGGGAGCCACCGGCGGTCTCGATAAAGATGACATCGAGGGACGGGTCGGCGCCGCCGTAGATGATGAAGTTGCTGAGCGCTGCTGCATAGGCGCCATGGGCGAAGGGGAGCACCTGAACGGTGATGTTCGGATCCTTCGCGCGTCGCAGGAGGTGATCGAGTTGCCTGGCGGTCACTTCGGGGTTGCCCACGACGCGGTGTAGCACGCTCTCGTCGAGGAGGACCTGGAGTTTCGGAGGGGTCTGCCGGTCGAGGATCCGTTGCCGTTGCATCCTCATGGCGAGGAGCTCTTCAACTTTTTGGGGCGGCACCGCGCTTCCTGGGGTGTCCTTGATCGCCCGTGCGTACTCCAACGTCTGCAACAACCCGGGCACCACGCCGGCCGCGTACTGGTCGATGCGTGCCGCTTCGTCCTCTATCGCCAGCAGAAGCCGCATGGGACGGCTGAGCCGACCTGCGTACGGGAGCCACCACCCGTCGGTCGTCTTGCTGTTCTTCGCCAGGGAAATGAGTTCCTGGGTCTCCTGATCCGTCGCGCCGTACGCCCGGCACAGAGCTTCCACCTGGTTCCATCGCACGTTGCCGTGGCCACGCTCGTACCTACTGACGGTGGCCTGGGACACCCCGGCGCGTTCTCCTGCCGCACCGGTCGACAGGCCCGATTCGTCCCGCAGCGCCAGGAGGCGGAGCCCGAGCTGGCGGCGCCGTGTCGTCGGGCCCAGATGCTCCACGTCGGCCTTCTCGGCCGGTCTATCCGCCGTCACACGCGCTCCCTTGAACAAGTGCCACCAGTCTCCGCGTCGGGGTGCGGTAGCCACAAGGATCGCATGGTGGATCAACTACTCACGGTGCATCAGCCATGCGGACACTTCCAAGGTGAATGATGCATGGCGGATGAATCCGTTGCCATACTCCCAACTCCGCCCGCTCCAGGCCCCGATCCGAGGGACTTTCCGGTGATCGTTTCACCCGCATCCAGGACTTCGCCTCTGCGACGAGTCATGCGCAGAGGCGGCCTTCTGGGTAACGAGAAGCCGTCAAGACGGCAATGGGTGACCAAGCCGATCGCCCCTTCTCCAACGGCAGATGAGCAGAACTGTGCGACGTCGGCGACGAGATGGAGCGCTCGCCGCTGTTCGCGAGCACGCATGGCTGGAGGAACCATGACCGTTCCTGTCTCACTCATCGACAGCGCGCACGCCTACGAAGCCTCGTTAACGGTCACTGCGGAGGGGATCGCGGGCTGGCGCCGGGAGGTGGTGGCGCTGCTCGGCAGATGGGGTGTCTCACCAGAGGCCGAGGGGGTCATTCGGCTCGGCGTCTCAGAGCTGCTGTCGAACGTCGTGCGGCACTGCCCGACGCGTCGCTGTCGCCTGTGCATCGTGCGCGTGGGGCCCGACGTCGTGGTCCACGTCTTCGACGAGTCGAGATGCCTTCCGAAGCTTCCGGTAATGGACCAACTCGCCGAAGACGGCCGCGGTCTGTGGCTGCTGCGAGAGATGGCCGACGCCTTCGGCTTCATGCCCAAGCAGTACGTCTCCGACGCCGGCCCGGCGCTCGGGAAGATCGTCTGGTTCGCGTGCTGGGGCGCGGTACCGAGGGAGAAGTCCTGAGGTGGGCACCTCGGTGAGTGCGCGCCCGCCCGATGGCTGGGAATTTCTGGCACCGGAGCCGGGTCGTGGGGAGGGTACTTGGAGCCTGGGCCCATGCTGGTTCTTCTGCGGCCACCAGGTCACGGCAGTGGTGTGGCTCGGCTGCGTGACCACCGTGGGGGCCAACGCTCCGCTCTACGCGTGCGAGCCGTGCCTTGGCCTCCTTCACGCGATGGTCTGGGACTTCACCGAGGCGTCCTGGGACGCGCCGATGGATGAGGTGGGGCGGCTGCTCCCGCTGTACCCGCCGTTGGCGGCCGACGTCCCATCTGTGCCGATCCGTTACCGCAGTCGGGACCGCCCGTTCCGCACTCCGTTTGGAGCCCGGCTGTCTCGGCTGATCACCGAGCCACGCGATGAAGTCGACGACGGAGTCGCGAGCACGGCGGTTGGAGGTGCCCTCGGCGCCACGGCAGCCCAAACAGGCAGGAGCAACCTGACCGACATGTCGGCCGACGACGGAAGAACCCCCGAACGGTCATCTCCTCGCCAGAGATGAACCGTCCCCCGAGCAAGGGAGATCAACGCGATGAGTGAACCGAACCGGCCGTTGTGGGGCGGGAGCGAGGTGGCTGAGCCGGTCTCGATCGTCCGGGGCGCGGACTGGGTGTTGTGTGAGGAACGGGGCGCGGGTGCGCCAGCGGCGATCTATGGGGCGGAGTGCTTCAGCTGCGGGCAGCGGTCGCCGCTCTTCGACGATGACGCGTTGCCCGTCGCGGTCTGGTGCCTCCAACACTCACAGCAGGAGCCGAGGCACACCCGGTACCTCTCCCGCACCGAGAAGCACTGGCGGGTTGAGCGTCGGCCGGAGGAGGCCGAGGGGGGTGGGGACGGGCGGGCGAGCCCGGTCGGGGCGTTTCTGGACCGGGCGGTCGGGCCGGCGTTTGTCGGGGTGATGTGCCTGCTGACCGCCGCCTCCGGACTGTTGCCCGCCCTCGTCAACTGATAGCTGACCACGCTAGGAGAGTTACTGATGTCCATGACCCTTCCGGGACCGGGCGGGCTGCCGGTCACCTTCCATATCCTGGCCATGACCAGGGCCAACGACGCGCTGATGGTGCGTGGGGAGAAGAGTCCGGGCGACGAGGGCTGGGTCCTTCCGAACGGCACGGTGCCCGCCGGGCAGTGCCCCATCCTCACCGCCCGCAAGACCCTGACGAAGGCCACCGGCTACGACCGCGCGCTCACCGACGTACTGGCGTTCACCCTCACCACCGACGACCGGGGCGCGGTCAACGGGGTGACCTACGTCCTGGACGGAGATGTGGTGCCCGAGGTGCCGCCGATGGAACCGAACCCGAGCGTGGGGTGGGTGCCGCTGCGCGAGTTGCACGAGCCGCCGGGGCTCTACCAGTACGCGATCATCGCCGCCGGCCGCCGCCGCGCCCTTCCGCTCCTTGTCGATGGCGACCGTCCTGAGGCTGCCTTCCACTGAGCACAGCACAGCATGCGACCGGCCGCTGCCGACCAGTGGCGGTCGGTCGCTGAACACCACTCGAAGACAGAGGAGTCAGTCATCTTCCCCGGCCACGCCGTCGTCGGCGCCTACCTGCGAGCCTTTCGTCGCGACCGGAAGCTGAGGCTCACCGACGCCGCCCGCACCATCGGCGCCTCCGCTGCCAGGGTCTGCCGGATGGAACTCGGCACCTCGGAGAGCAAGCCCGACGCCGTCCACGCCCTCCTCAAGAGCTACGGCCTGTACTGCCCCCGCTGCCTGAAAACCATCAACGAGCTTCTTGCCCCGCCCGCCGCACGCGATCGATTCGTCGACACCCAACCCGGCTGCCACACGCGCCTCCGTGCCTGCGAACAAGACGCCAACCGGCTCCGCTACTTCAGCTCCTACCTCATCCCGCCCGCCTTCCGCACCCACAGCTACACCACGGCCCTCCGTGCATCCGACGCCCTCAGCGCCCACCTCCCCTGGTCCACCCACCACTCTGCCGAGCTCGCCACCGAGGTTGTCGGCCCCGACACCCCGACTCGCCGCTATGGGACCCATCTCTGGCTCCCCACCACCGGACTCACCACCCGCGAAGCCACCCTCATTCTTGACGCGTCGGTTCTCCGACGCACCGTCGTACCCCCCGGTGTTCTCGCCGAACAATTGCGCGCCCTACGAGATGCCGCGCACCGCGGACGCCTCACCCTCCGCGTCCTCCCACTGACCGCTGGCGCCAGCGGGTACCCCGGTGCCCTCACCGAAATCACCCGCCGCAGCACCCGCCTCTACGTCCAGCCCGCCGCCCGTTGCTTTCACTACAGCGCGTCGGGCTCCACTGCCACCTCCGCCGAATGGTGCTTCACGAACAGCGAGAACGAAGCCCTCTCCGCAGAGGGCAGCCTCGCCGCCATCGAGGAAGCCGCCATCCAACTCGCCCAACTCGCCGAGCGGGACGCAGCCGCCAGTTGGTTCTCCTGACGAGACGACTGGCCGCCCGGGACCTCCCGGTGCGATGGCGGACCCGGTCGCGTCTTCGGCGTGAAATAAACCTGTGCTGAAAGGTTTTCCCAAATTCGCCGTCGCTGAAGTGGGCTAATTGACCCTGCCCGGGCCTGACTTGTCAGGCATCATGGCCGCACAGCATGGTGCTCGGGTATCGCAGGGGGTCGGGTTCGGTGAATTGGCGGGCGGCGCTTTCCATGGCGTTCGTGGCCGGCTTGGTGGCGTGCGGGAGTTCGACGGATTCCGGCCGGGCTGAGCAGGTCGATCCGGAACCTCCTTCCCCGTCCGTGACGCCTGTGGAAGAGGATGAGGCCGTTGCGGCCTACACAGCGATGTGGGAGGACGCGGCCGTGGCCTCGCGAACCTCGGACATCGATCACCCCAGGTTGGATGACCACGCTGCGGACAATGGGTTGATGCTTCTCGAATTCATTATCTCCTGGAACGCCGATAATGGGCATGTCGCCAGAGGGCGCCCCTCGCATGAGGTGTCGGTGGTCGAATCCTCGGCCGAACAACGGGTGTTGCAGGATTGCCTCGACGAAACCGAATGGCTTCTCTACACGCCTGAGGGAGATCCTGTGGATGACCTTCCAGGGAACCGTCGGACGGCTCACGCCACGGTCGAGCTGCGCGAGAGCCGCTGGCTGGTCACCGACCTGTACCTGGAAGAACCAGGAACATGTTGAGACGCCGCAGGCACGCTCTGCTTCTTTCCACAGCTATCACCTGTCTGTTGCTTGACTCAGCGCCGCCTGCTTTTGCCAGTGGCGCCGTTCCGTCGAATGGCGACGTGTCCTGCGAGGGCGGAAGCTGCCGCCTGACCGCTTCCACGGGGGAGCAATTTTCGGCGGCTCAGGACGCTGACCGCTCACCTGGTCGGGCTGAAGCAACTGCGAAGCCACGCCCTTCCGAGTCTGGGCCCAAGGAAATCCCGCGGCCTGACTGGGAACCTCCGCGGCCGTGCTCGGCGAACCTTTCCGGGCCGAGTGTCACGTCCGGTCTCTGCTTCGTGAAAGCTCCTACGAGGACCGGGCGCCAGCGCCAGGAGAGGCCCGTCCCCGACGCGGCCGAGGTCGGGCGTATGGCGGTGGAGCAGTTGGAGTTGCCCTCGCCAGTCATTCACATGAGTCCGTCCGAGGATGCCTATCAGATGGTTCGGGTGCCGACGTGGTTGTGGATCGGGTCGGAGGGGTGGGGGGCGGTGGAGGAGACGGCCAGTGTTCCCGGGGTTTCTGTGACGGCGGTGGCGCGGCCGGTGCGGGTTCGTTGGTCGTTGGGGGATGGCAGCGTGGTTGTGTGCTCCGGGCCCGGGACGCCGTTTTCGGCGGACTTCTCGCCGGGGGATGAGTCGCCGGATTGTGGATACACCTATACGCGTTCGTCGCTGGCGGAGCCCGGTGGCGTCTTTACGGTGTCTGCGGAGCTTGAGTGGGACGTCGTCTGGGAAGGCGCGGGTGAATCCGGGCGAGTCCCCGGGCTGCGTACGTCCTGGGAAGTCCCGGTAACCGTGGATGAGATACAGGCCCTGGTGGTGGATCAGCCCAGCCGGTGAGTCCGGGGCGTTCGGCGGCCCGTTTCTTGTTCATTTTCCTCTGTGGAGTGGTGTGTTGAGTCCTTCCTTGTCTTCTGCGGCCACGTCGGCGCGGTCGGCGGCGCCTGCCCGGGGTGTGGCGGTGCCCGGGGTGGTGCGTCGGCGGCCCGGTTGGGTGTGGGGTGGGGCCTCGGTGTGCCTGGCGTCGGCGGTGGGGTTCGCGGCGTTGGTGGGGGAGGCCGGGGATCGGCGGGCGGTGTTGGCGGTGGCGGATGATCTGCCGGCCGGTCATGTGATCGCGCCCGGGGATCTGCGTGAGGTGCGGGTGGCGGCGGATGGTGGGGTCGTGGCCGCGAGTGAGATGCGGACGGTGGTGGGGCAGTTGGCAGCGGTGCCGTTGACGCGCGGCTCGTTGCTGGCGCCGGGGCAGGTGGCGGGCGAGGCGGCGTATCCGCCGGAGGGGTTCTCCGAGGTGGCGTTCGCGGTGGCGGCCGGTGATGCGCCGAGGGTGGAGCGGGGGCAGCGGGTTGCGGTGTTTCCCGGGCGGCAGGCGGGAGAGGACGGTGCGGTGCCGGGCGGTGTGGTGGGCACGGTGAGCGAGGTGGCGGAGGTGGGATCCTCGACTGGGATGCGGTTGACGTTGTTGGTGGAGTCGGCGGCGGCTGAGCGTGCGGCCGTGCTGAGCCATCCCCGGGTGGCGGTGCTCTCCTCGCAGGACGGCTCGGGGGACGGGGACGAGCGGTGAGGCGTCTGATCGCATGCGCCTCCGTGAAGGGTTCGCCGGGGGTGACGACGACGGCCGTGGCGCTGGCCGGGGCGTGGCCAGTGGATCTCGACGGTGGGGTGCGTCCGGCGGTGGTCGAGGCCGATCAGGCCGGTGGTGACCTGGCTGCTCGGCATGGAGTCCCGCACAGTCCCGGGCTGTTGGACGTTGCGGCTGCGGCCCGGAGGGCGCAGCCCGGTTCGTTGTTGGGGGCGGCTTCGAATCTCCCGATCGGGGTGCGGGCGGTGCTGGCTCCCGCGGGTGCCGGTCAGTGCCGGGAGGCTGTGCGCCTGTTGGAGGAGGACCGGGGGCGAACACTGCGCGGTGGCCCTGAGGATCGCGGCTCGGTGGTGGTCGACGTGGGGCGCGTCGAGTCGTTGACGTCGGGGCTTGTGGCGCTGGCGGATGCGGTGGTCCTGGTGTGCCGGGCAGGCGTTGACTCGCTGGCTCATGTGCTCGCCTTTCGCGAGGCCCTCCCGGCTTGGGATCAGCGTCGGGTCGTGCTGGCCGTGGTGGGGCCGTGCCCCTATCGGGTTGCTGAGGTCGGGGCGGCTGTGGGGGTGGAGCGGGTGGTCGTGTTGCCGTGGGCGCCGCGTTCGGCGGCGGTGTTGTCCGGCGCGGCCGTGCCGCGTCGGTTGCGCGGGTCCGGGTGGCGGCCCTCGGCGCTCGCCTCGGCGGCGGCGCGACTGGCCGAGCTGTTGGCCGAGGCCGGTATCCGGAGCGAGGACCTGGTGGGGAGCGGGCGGTGAGGGTCACGGGCGGGCCTTCGGAGTTGCTGCTGCCGGGGCAGCTGGCGCCTCCTTCGACCTGGGCGGAGGCGATCACAGAGAGCGTTCTGCAAAGGCTGGCGCAGTACGCGCACGCGAGGGAGTCGGCGGGCCTGCCGCAGGAGAGTGGTGAGGAGCATCGGGCGACGGCGGCTCGGCTGGTCGCCGACGAGTTGCAGCGCCATGCCCGCGCGGAGCTGGCTGCCGGGCGCCCCTCGCCGAGCCCTGAGGATGAGTCGGCCGCCGCCGAGAGCGTCCTCGACGCGGTGTTGGGCGCCGGCATGTTGGAGCGTCTGCTGGCGGATCCCGAGGTGGAGAACATCACCGTCAATGGGGCCGACCGGGTCTGGCTGCGGTTGGCCGATGGGACGAAGCGTCGCGGGCCGGCGGTGGCGCGGTCGGACGAGGAACTGGTCGAGCTGGTGCGCCTGTTGGCGGCACGGGCCGGTGAGGACGAACGCCGCTTCGACCGAGGCGTTCCCAGCGTCAATGTGCAACTGCCGGACGGTTCACGGCTTTTCGCGGCGATGGCGGTGACGCGGCGGGTCTCCCTGTCGATCCGTAAACACCGCTTCACCCGGGTCACCCTGGCGGACCTGGTCCGGCTGGGCATGTGCGACCAGATGGTGGCGGATGTCCTGGCGGCGATGGTGCGGGCGCGGAAGAACATCGTCGTCGCGGGCGGCACCAACGTCGGCAAGACGACGTTCCTGCGGGCGCTGGCCTCACAGATCCCGCCCGAGGAGCGGTTGGTGACCATCGAGGACACCTTCGAGTTGCGGTTGGACGCCGACAGCCGCGCGCATCCGGATGTGGTGGCGATGCAGGCGCGGGCGGCCAATATCGAGGGGCAGGGGGCGATCGACCAGGCGGAACTCGTGCGTTGGGCCCTGCGGATGTCCCCCGACCGCGTGATCGTCGGCGAGATCCGCGGGTCGGAGGTGGTGCCGATGTGCAACGCCATGAGTCAGGGCAACGACGGGTCGCTGTCGACCATCCACTCCTCGACCTCGCGCGGGGTGTTCACCAAGCTGGCCGCCTACGCGGCGCAGTCCCCCGAGCGGTTGTCGGCGGAGGCGACGAATCTGCTAGTCGCCTCGGCGGTGCACTTCGTCGTGCACCTGGGCTGGGACGCGGCTCGTCGGCGGGCCGTCACCTCCATTCGGGAGGTGCTGGACGCCGACGGCAACCAGGTCGTCTCGAACGAGGTCTTCGCGCCGGGGCCTGATGGTCGCGCTGTCCTGTCCGCGCCCCTGCGGCCGGAGACCATGCGTGAGTTGGGCGACGTCGGGTTGCCGTTGGATGCCCTCAGCAGTGGATGGGGGTTGTCGTGACGGTGCACGACGTTTTCGTACCGCTGGCCGTCGTGTTGGGCGGGGCGGCGGGGGCCGGCCTGATGCTCGGCGTGGCCGGCCTTCGGCGTACGGCTGCCAGGCCCAGTGCGCGGTGGCCGGTGTGGGGCTGGTGGCGATCCTGGTCGAAGCCCCGCCTTTTCGTCGCGTTGGTGGCCGGTCTCCTGGCGGTGGCGGTGACGCGGTGGCCGGTAGCGGGCGTGCTGGTTGTCGTCGGTGTGGTCGCTCTGCCGCAGCTGCTGGGGCCGGATCGGCGGGGCGCTCGGCGGATCGAGCGGATGGAGGCCATCGCCACCTGGACGGAGATGCTCCGGGACACACTCTCGGCCGCCGCCGGGCTGGGGCAGGCCCTGTTGGCCACCGCCCCTCTCTCACCGGGCCCGGTGCGGACAGAGGTGGCGGCCCTGGCCGACCGTATTCGCGCGGGACAGCCGTTGCCCGAGGCACTGGAACGGTTCGCGGTCGAGATGGACGACCCGGCGGCGGACACCGTGGTGACCGTGCTGCGGGTCGCCTCGCACCGGCAGGCCGCGCAACTGGGCCCGCTGCTTGGTTCCCTGGCCGAGGCCGTGCGCGACCAGGTCGCCATGCGGCAGCGTGTCGCGGCCGGGCGTACCAGCACCCGCACGTCGATCCGCGTCTGCTGCGGTACGACGTTGACCCTGGCGGCGGGGCTGATGGTCTTCAACCAGCCCTACCTGGAGCCCTTTGGCACACCGCTCGGTCAACTGGCTCTGGCCATGGCCGGGGCCCTGTTCGCGGCCTCGTTCGCGTGGCTGCACTCCATCGCGCGCGTCAGCGAGCCACCGCGTCTGCTGTCCCGCGATAACGCTCTCGCGGATGGCGGCGCCCGGGTGATGCCGGCGCCGCGCTCGGCGGTGAGCCGATGATCCCGATCCTGTTGGGCGCGTTCTTCGGCGCCGGTCTTGCCGTCCTCGCCTATGGGCTTCGTCCGCCGCGTCCGCATCTGGCCAGTGCGTTGGCACGCCTGAGCCGGCCAGCTCGCTCACCCGAGGATCGCGAAAAGCCCCGATCCGGCCGGCCGTTGGAACGGTGTGGTCGCGGGCTGGTACCGCTGCTGCGAACGACCGGCCTGCCGTCCTCGGCGCTCCGACGCGACCTGGTGGTAGCCGAGCGCGGCGTCGAGACGTTCCTCGCCACCAAGGCTGCCACGGCCGGGATCGGGCTCCTTCTCCCCTGGCTGGCCTGCGCCCTCTTGACCGTGGGTGTCGGCTGGACGGGCTGGTGGATGCCGACCTCCGCCAGCCTGTTGCTGGCCGTCGCCTTCTTCTTCCTCCCCGACGGTGAGGTACGCGGACTCGCGCGCCGACGCCGGGAGGAACTTCGCCACACCCTCTCCGTGGTGCTCGACCTGACGGTCATCTCCCTGGCCGGCGGCGCGGGCATCCACCAGGCGCTCCACGACGCCACCAACGCCTGCCGGGGCTGGGCCGCAGGCCAGATGCGTCAGGCGCTGGCCGCAGCCCAGGTCACCCGCACCAATCCCTGGCAGCATCTCGGCGGCCTCGGCCGGCGCACCGGCGTCAGCGAACTGGAAGAACTGGCCGGCACGGTCATGCTCGCCGGCACGGAGGGCGCGAAGGTCCGCGCGTCCCTCCAGGCGAAGGCCCAGGCGATGCGCCGACGCCAGCTCACCCAGGCCGAGGGCGCGGCCCAGGCGGCCACCGAGCGCATGGCGTTCCCCGTCCTTCTCCAGTTCCTCGGGTTCCTCACCTTCATCGGGACCCCGGCCCTCTCCCACGTCCTGTCCGGTCTGTAGGACCAGCCCTCCCACGTTCGTTCCATCGGAAAGCACCACCATGCTCCTGCTGCTCAAGCGCCTCCCCGTCCGCGTTCGCCGTCACCTGCGGACGGTCCGCCGACGCCTGTCCACCGACGGTGGATACGCCACCGAGGCCGTGATCATCACCGCCGTCCTGGCCGTCCTGGGCCTGGCGGCGGGCGGCATCATCGCCACCAAGGTCATCGACCGCGCCAAGGGCATGGACCTGGAGGCGGAGGTCGAGATGGTCAGTGAGTAGCCGACGAGACCGTGGTGCCGTCTCCGCGCAGCTGGTCGTCCTGACCCCGGTCCTGATGTTGTTGCTGCTGGTCGCCGTCCAGTTCGCCCTGGCCTGGCACGCCCAGCACATCGCGCAACTCGCGGCCTCCCAGGGCCTGGCGGACGCCCGCGCGGCGGACGGCGACGAGTCGGCGGGAAGCGACGCGGCCCAGGCTGCCATCGACAACACGGCCGGGCGGGTTCTGCGTCAGGCACGCGTTCATACCTCGCGGACCGAGTCGGCCGCCTCTGTCCGCGTCGACGGCCAGGTCCTCCCGCTCATTCCCGGGCTCAACCTCACCGTCAGCGGGTATGCGGAGGGGCCGGTCGAGCGGTTCACCACCCCGGGGGGCGCCCCGTGAACCCCCGAAGGGACGACGGCTCGGCCTCCCTCGAACTGGTCCTGCTCACCCCCGTGTTGATCCTGTTGACCATGCTGGTCGTGGGTCTGGGCCGGGTTGCCGACGTCCGCATCCGGGTGGAGGACGCCGCCCACCACGCCGCCCGCGCGGCCTCCCTCGCCTACGACACCGAGCGCGCGCAGCACGCCGCGCATCAGGCCGCCGGCGCGGCCCTCGCCGGCTGCGCCCAGCACTTCGTGAACCTCGATCACGACGGCCTGCTCCCCGGCAGCACGGTGACGGCGACTGTCTCCTGCCGAAGCGACCTCACCGACCTCGTCGGCACCGGCCTGCCAGGGGCCCTCACCCTGACGGCCACCAGTACCTCGCCCGTCGATACCTACCGGAGTACCGAATGACGTCGGTCAGCAGCAGACTGCGGCAGACGCGACGGGCAGCAGCCGGTGACGAGGGGCAGATCACCGCGTTCGTCGTGGGGATCTTCGCCGGACTCTGGCTGGTGGCCGGCATCGTCATCGACGGCGGGATGGCCCTGGTGGCCAAGACCAACGCGCTGAACACCGCCCAGGAAGCGGCCCGCAGTGCGGCTCAGCAACTCGACATCACGGCCCTTCGCGCCGAGGCCGACACCCGCCTGGACGAGGAGAGCGCCCAAGCCGCCGCACTGGACTATGTCGCCGCCACCGGGGGAGAGGCCACCGTCCGGGTGGCCGGAGACCGCGTCACCGTCACCGTCACCCGCCAACAACCCACGCAGATCCTGCGATTGGTCGGACTCCACCAACTGGCCGTCAGCGGCGAGGCCGTCGCCAGGGCAGAACGCGGAACCGCTCGCACGACGCCGGAGGAAGACCGTTGACCAGAATCCGGCCACGGAGGGACGAGAACCGAGCCGGCGCGGTAGCCGCCGCCGGTGCGTTGCTCCTGCTGCTCATCGGGGTGCCACTCGTCCTCGCGGCGGCCACCGGACTGCCCTGGCCACAACGCACCACCGGCCTCGACGACCTCCTCGACCGGCTCGCGCAACCGCCCACCGACCCGTTGATGGTCCAGATCCTCGCGCTGCTGGGCTGGTTGACCTGGGCGGCGATGCTGACGACCCTGGCACGGGAGGCCGTCTGGTACCTCCGCAACCTTGTGCACCTGCGCGCCGATGGCGACCTGCACCGCGCCCACCTGGAGACATTGAACGTCCCCCGGCTGGTGGCCGCCCTCTGCGTCGGCACCGTCGTCGTCGCCGTGCTGGCCACCCTCCGCACCGCAACGGCGAGCGCTCTGGTTCCCCCGGCGACGGCGGTCAGCCTGAAGGCCACGAACACGATCGCCGAAGAGCCCGAGATAAGGCAGCACACCGCGTACACCGTCCGGCCCGGAGACACCCTCTGGGAGATCGCCGGACGCTGTCTCGACGACCCCATCCGCTGGCCCGAGATCTACGCCCTCTCCACCGACCTCGCCCAACCGGACGGCGGTCGGCTGACCAACCCCGACCTCCTCCGCCCGGGATGGACCCTCCACCTTCCGGTAGAAGCGGAGCCACCTCCGCCGTCCGAGGACCGTCCCGACGAATCCACCGACCACCCCGGCGCCCCGCAGGAAGCCGAGGAGGAAGACACCGTCAAAGCCCCGGAGGTCGGGGCGCCGCGACCCGTCCACGTTCCCCTGGGCCCGGCCGCGCTGATCGGCGTCACCCTCGCCGCCGGTATCACCGCAGCCGTCGCACGATCCCGCCTCCGCGCACGTCGCCACCACGACGCCGACCTCACCGTTGACACCGCACCCGCGCCCCTCAGCAGCGCCGTGCGCAACGCCACCCATGCCACCCTCGCCGCCATCCGCGCCGAACGCGACCAGGCCGAGGCCGCAGAGGCCGAGATCACCCGACGACCACCGTCGGCAGCCCCCGCACCACCCGGCACCATCACCATCGCCCACCGCGACCACACCGAACTCGACATCAACGCCCTCGCTACGCCCGGCGGTTGGTCGTTCCACGGCGACGGCGCACCCGCAGCGGCGCGAGCCCTGATCGTCTCCACCCTCACGGCGGCCCAATGCTCCCCGGCCCGGCCACTCGCGGCACGACTCATCGCCCCGCGCACACTGCTGGCCGCCCTACTCCCTGCCTCTGCGGAAACCGTCGGACGACTTCCCGGCTGCATCCGCGCCAACGACGACCAGGAAGCGCTCCGCATCGCCCAGTCCGGCAGCATCCGACGTGCCCGCCTACGGGACACCGAGGCCCCACCGGACGAGGCGGCCCCGATGGACATCCTCCTCCTGCACACCAACGTCCCGCCGGAGGCGGCCACGTTCGCCGCCGACGCCGCACCCGGCGAGCTGGCCGTACTGCACTTCGGCGACCGCCAGCTGGGCAACGCCGCCGAACTCACCGCCGACGGCACCGTCCGACACCACACCGGACCCCACGGCCCAGCCCTTCGCGGCGCCCAACTCTTCACCCTCACCGCGCAGACCGCCTCAGAACTGCTCGACTGCCTCCAACCGGAAAGCTCACAGAACGAACCGCCGTCGATCCCACCACAAAGTGACAAGCATGACAGCGGTATCGGGCCCGGAATTGTTAGCATTCACCAAAACCGTACGGATGTCGTCGAGAGAGAGGACAACAGCAGAGAGCCGCCCGTCAGAGTCCGACTTCTCGGCGGAATGTCACTGTTCATTCGAGAAGAAGAAAACCCCCTCGGAATGAAAGAAGCCGCCAAGGAATTCCTCGCCATCCTGGCCGCCCACCCCCAAGGGCTGCGCAACGACACCCTCACCGAACTCCTGCGCCTCTCAACCACCCCGGAACAGGCAACCAAAGACCTCGTCAACCTCCGCCGCGCCGTACGCCGCACCCTGCGTCAGGCGACGGAAAGCCGCAGCGCCGCCTTCGTTCTCCAAACCGCCGACCGCCACCGCCTCGACCCCCAACTCGTCCGCAGCGACGCCACCGACTTCACCCACGCCATCGAGACCGCCCGCCGCACCCGCGAGCCGGAAGCACGCACCCAAGCCCTGGAACGAGCGATCGACCTCTACCAGGGGCCCCTCTGCGACGGCGCCGACTACCCCTGGGCCGACGAACTACGCCAGTGGCTCCACCACAAGGCCATCGACGCCGCGATCCTCCTGGCCGACCACCACACCACCCACTCCGAAGACCACCACCAGGCCCGCAACCTCCTGGAACGCGCCGCCGGATGGGAGCCCACCTCCGAACCGATCTGCCAACGCCTCATGCGCCTGCACCTCAAGAACGGCCACCCCGAGGCCGCTCACCACGCCTACCAACGCCTTGCCCGCCACCTCAAGGAGATCGGCGTCCGCCCCGGCGACACGACCCGCTCCCTCCTCACACCGCCGACACCACGGACCCCACCCCCTCGGTCGACGCGGCCTCCCGCCGCCCCCACGAGGCCCGCCCCCTCCCGGCGTTGAACCCGCTGCCTGCGACCGGTCCCCTCCCTGCTCCACAAGGCCGCTCCTGCCAGTGATCCCGTCGAGAACGGACCACCCGGCCCGCACATAGCCGCAGGCCAGGGGCACGCTCACCAGGCCCGGCCCGTCGCGACTGTAGATCGGTACAGGTAACGAACCCCGATCTGCCAACGCCCGACCGCCGGCCAAATATCCCCTTCTCTCCCTCAACGGTGCGCCGCCTGCCTGCCCCGCTCGCCAGCTTCATCACCGGCACTCGCCCGTGAACTGCTCCGCGATGCCCGGCCCGCCGCCCCCTGCTTGCGCGCCTGCCTGACGACGCCTGCCCCCCGACCGCCGGCCCCTGACGCACGTTCAGCGCCGCGCGGATTCCCCAACCACACTGACTTCAAGCGGGGCACGACGCTTTCCAAGGGTAATTCCATCCGGGACGACAGAAGTCCCTACGAATTCACGGGAATTCCAGCATTTCAGACCCCTGTTTCGACTGGCGAGCACCACTGGACCCGAGCTATGTTGGAAATGACCCCGAAAGAATGGGGGTTGATGGAAACGGCTGAACGGAATAGGAGAAACCCAAGATGATCCCCATTCCTGATTTCCGTGCCACCCCGCGCGACACCTCACATGACGACGTGGCGGTCAGCCCCAGACACCTGGCTGGCAGCGGCGACTATCCCGACGACGCGTTCGCCCCCCTCACAGCCGACCACTGGCGACGCTATCGCGATGACGTGGGCAACAGCTACGCCATCAGCGACACAGCCAACCTCCAAGTCGCCTACCTACCTGACCTCGACGAGAACTGGCAACTCGATGCCCGCGCCTACTCGGGCGCCCCATGGGGGCAACTCTGGACAGCCACCTTCAGCATCGACACCCCGACCGAATTCGTGACCGCCGTCACCACGACACTCCAACGCGACCTCGGGGCAGAGGCTCAGGGACGTCAACGCGCGCTACGCGCTGACCCACACGACAAGGACGATGACCCGAACAACGTCTGGGAAGCCCTTCGCGCCGCGCGCTGGCACATCGCCACCCGACGGTGCGCCATCACCGCCACCTCACCGGACGGATTGGTGGATATCCACTACCGGGCCGACGGAGCCTTCGTCACACCCCGCGAAGCGTGGACGGTCACCGCCTCCTTGACCCGCGACGACCCCTTCGCCCTCTGGGACGCGACCTTCCACGAGGCCACCCCACCCCACCTGATCACCGCCTTCGCCCAAGCCCTGACCGCGCCCCAGCCCCTTACCCGACGCAGCGCCCAAATCGCGCGGACCACAGCCCCGTATGCGCGGCCACTGCGTACCGCCGCCTGACATGCCACAGGCCAACGCCAGTTACCAGGAACGGAGCCACCCCGATGCCCGACCCCACACGCCCCACCCACCACCCGAGTCGCGAGGACTTCCTCGTCACCCCGCGCTATCTCGCCGGCGCCGATGACGCGCAACCGGTTACCGGACTGCTGGCCCACGTGGGCTGGCTCACCTCCCGCGACGACACGGGAGCGACCCACTACTACCCGGGCGACCAGCGCTATCGCGTGTCCTACCCGTACGTCTGCGAGGATCTCCTGACCGGTGAGGCAGGCACTGCCTGGCACATCTCGGAACGCGGGCGAACCGACCAAGGCCCGCTCTGGCAAGCCGTCATCACCGGCGACTGCCCACCCGAGATCATCGCCGACGCGGTGGAGCCTCTTCTCACCCAGCGAAGCATTCCTCTCCCCACGGATTCCGTCACCCTCATCACCGAGGAGCTGATGCAGGCCGATTGGGACCTGGAGATAGCAGACGGGGCGATGACCTACACCAACCCTGCTGGCCACCTTCAGGTCCGCTATTTCCCGCCCCCCACGGGCGCCAGTATCAGCGACCTCCGCACCACCCTCTGCTGGTACACCCAAGCGGCCCTCAGCTCGGCCAACGTCCTCTGGTACGCCGGCTTCTCAGCGACCACACCCGCCCACGTCATCAAGAGCTTCTGCGACGCGCTCCTCAACCCTGAACCTGTCGCCCGCTACACCGAGGACATTCACCCGCTCGTTCGTCCCCACCTCACCATCCGGCAAGCCTGAGATACCTACGGAGGTTCGGATCATGACCACCAACGACCACCCAGCCCGCTTGCCTCACCCCTCCACCACCAGCGACAAGAAGTCCAAAGTCCTCATGAAGGTCTGGGCGGCCCTCGCCCAGCACTCCGACGCCACCACAGCCGAACTCGCCCTCGCCGCAGGCATCGCACGCTCCACCACCGGAAAGGCCCTGACCTTCCTGGAGGAGAAGAACCTCGCCATCCGCACCCGAGGCACCCGCGCCGGCCACCACCGAACCCCCGACCGCTGGAACCCCCACCCCGACCGCCTCCCCACCCCCAAGCCCACCGCGCCAACCAACCCCCCGACCGACGCGGACCCGGCGCCGGTGGTCACCTCCGCGGCCACCGTCACCCCCGAGAGCGCCGCTACCGGCACGCCCACCCCCGCACAACCGGTCACCGAACAAGCCCACACACGCCTCGCACCGGGCCAACTGCGGAAGATGGTCGTCGAGCACCTGAAGGCCTACCCGGACTCGGAGTTCACGGCCACCGCCATCAGTCGCGTTATCGGCAGAAGCTCCGGCGCCATCGCCAACGCGCTGGCCACCCTCACCGAGCAGGGCATCGCCCAACAGGTTTCACCGGCACCACGCCGCTACCGCCTCGCCGACGACGTACCAAGCAGCGCGCGAGCGGCCGTTCCAGCACCTCGTCAGGGGAGCTGATACAGGATCCGGTCGGTGGTTGGTACGGCTGCTCTTTCCCGCCGTGCCAACGACCCTCGGTATTCGCTGGCCCGCCCGTGGTCGTCTCGGTACCGTTCATGGTGTGAGGTGATCCGTTACGCGGCACGTGAAGTGCCGCGCACGAGGCCGAAGCCGTCGCCGGTACCTGGCGGCGGTTCTCTTGTCGATTCCGGAGAACCTCACCACCATGTCGTTACACGCCACGTCGCCCAACGGCGACTTGCCCGGCCATCCCCGCTCGGATCCCGCTGTCTCCTCGAATGCTGAGCCGCAGCGGGTGCCGAGTTGCCAGGAGATCTCCGCCGCACTGGCACTTCACTGGGGTTTGCCCGGTGTCGAGGTAACTCCCCTGATGGGCGGCATGAACTCCGCGACCTGGAACGTTCGCCTCGGGGACACCCGGTGGGTGGCCAAGGCCGTACCCCGAGGGGAGCCCGAGGGGCAGTTCCACTACGGGCTGGGCCTGTCGGTCCAGGTGGAGGAGGCGGGCATGTGGGCTGGCGCGCCCGTGCCATCGTCCGCTGGACACCTGGCGACTCCGGTCGGCGACCACGCCCTCGCGCTTCTGCGCTGGGTAGCAGGCCGCGAACTCCAGGGCCACAGCGACAGCGATACCGTGCTCATGGGCGCGACGCTCGCCCGCGTCCACGGCGTCCTCGGCATGGAACCGGTCACCCCAGGTGAGGCGTGGTCGCAGTTCGATCTGCTGGCCGATAGCCCCGATGACGCCGCCCTGAACCTGCGGCCATGGATCCGACCAGCCATTGAAGCGGTTACGGCGCGACTGCGGCGACTCCGCCCGGAGACGCTGACGTGGGGACCCGTGCACGGAGACCCAGCACCCGAACACTTCCGGTTCGACCCGTCCACAGGCAACTGCGGTCTCATCGACTGGGGCGCGGCCAGCTTCAAGCCCCGGATGTACGACGTGGCCACGGCGGTGAGGGACGCCCAAGGCCCTGACCGCGCGCAACTCCTGCTCCGCGCCTACCTGGACCAAGACGCCCTGCCACGCGCAGAGATCGAACGCGCGCTGACACCCATCCTGGACTTCCGGTACACCATCAACACCCTCTACTACGCCGGCCGGATCCTGCACGGTGACATCACCGGCGTCGACACCCCTGCCGGAAACGAAGAACGCCTGGAGGAGGCACGCCAGCGGCTCACCCGACCACCCCGCTGATCCGTAAGCAACTCGGGACGTGATCGTTCGGCTCGTGGGCGCTGAGCAGGGCATCGCCCAACAGGTCTCACCAGCCCCCCGCCGCTACCGCCTCGCCGACGACGTTCCGAGTAGCGCGGGTGCGGCCGTTCCGGCCCCTCGGCAGGGGAGCTGATACAGAATCCGTCGCTGTGGTTGGTACGGCTGGTCGTTCCCGGCCGTACCAACCGCTCACGTTTCAAGTGTTCGTGTCCTCACGGGCTCCGTGAACAGGCATTGTTGCGGCGGGCACACGTGGGCCGACGGGGTACTTCTTGCTGGCGGAATGTGTAGCGATACCTCGCTCTTCGCACCAGGGGCGCCGCGCTGGTCACCACCGCCGCACCCCCTGTCCCGATCGCTGGACCGTGGGCCAAGGATCTGCGCTGCATCAGCGGTGCCTGATGCGAAGGCTGTTGGCCGCCACACCTTTGGCGTGGCGCCGGGCCTCCTCCCACTCAGGTGGGGAGGGGGTCTGCGGCGGCCCAGCCAGACGGGGTCACTGATTGTCGGTCTCCGCCTCAGTGGTGAAGGCGAGGCTACGCAGCAGATCCGCTACCAGGGGCATATACGTGTCCCAGTCGGTGGCGGCCGGTGTGCTGAATGTGATGTTGAGCAGGGCCTGTTGGGGAATTGAGGGGTCGTCGGGTACTGGGATGATGGCCTGGAGTTCGTGGAAAGGCACCGTTGGCGGTTTCACGGTGGGGAGTGTGTAGATGCGCGCTCCGGTGACTACTGCTGCTGGCTGTCCGCAGGGCAGCGGATAGACCTGGCCGGACCACGCGTTTCCCCGGGCGGCGACGAGGGCCTGCATCGCGCCTTCGGCCGCCGTTTCGGCACTGTCGCCGTAGCGGAACTCGTTGGCCGATACGTTCAGTGTCGCCAGGGAGAATCTGTCACCGATGGTTCCGGCGGCGACGCCTGAGAAGATGGTGCCGAGATCTTTCAGTGCTTTCGACAGACGGTTCAGCTGCGCTGCTTGCTGCTCCAGACCGGCCGGTTGGTGGGGTATGCCGGAGCGTTCGTGCTGCTGGGTGATGTGGTCGATGGACTCGGCCAGCGACATGCCGACGGGTATGGGGCGGAATGCGGCGGGGACGTCGAAGTAGGCGTACATCAGCGTCCTTCTGGCTGCTCAGGTGAGGGGTAGACCCGCTGGCGTTCGAACTGTTCAAGGTAAGCGATGTGTTCGGGGAGCGCGGCCCGTGCTTTTCGTCGACTCCATGTCATGAGCCAGCCGCCGAGCCCTGCCATCACCAGGGGCAGGAGCACTGCGGCGGGGGTCGACGCCTTGGCGAGGGCCCAGGCCCCGATGAGGGTGAGGGACATCAGGACGCCGAAGGCGAGGAGTAGTTGGCGCCATGGGTGGTGCCGTTGTTGGTGGACGGCGATGCGGTAGGCGGCGGCGTCGTCCGGGGAGATACCCGAGGCGGGCGGTGGGGTCGGCCAGCAGGAAGCCCACCAGGCACCGGAGGTGCGGTGGTGGTAGTCCGCCCAGGCCGCGCGGCGCCGTGCTTCCTCGCTGTTGTCACGGACGAAGCTCATCCGGAATCGGGTTGGTCGGACCGTCATGAGGTAGTCGTCGAGAGCGTAGCCGTACTCGTGCGCTATGGCGACTACGCGGGCGGGGGCGTGGTCGACGGTGAGCGAGACGTGCTCCTGGCCGGCGAACGACTGGATGATCTCGTGGTCCTTCACCCCTCGCCTCCTTGCCGCCAGGCGTTCTCGAAGCCGATGAGGAGTGGGCCGCCTGGAAGGAACATCTGCCCAGTTTGACGGCCGTCGGTGGGTATGAAGTACGTGAGTGCGCTGGGGTTTTCTACGGTCCCGGCGATGCTGTCCATCAGTCCGCCGAAGGAGAGCCCCTTCGTCGCGATGCTGTTGCCGACGGCATGGGCGATTCGGCCACCGTTCCTGATCTTTCCTATCAGGGGAATCGTGCCGAACAGGTCCTGACTGAAGGTGCGGGCGGACACGTCCGCCCCACCAAGCCAGGCGACACCATGGGCTGCCAGAGCGCCCATGGCGAACCCCATGGAGACGATGTCGGCGCTGGCCGATGCCGCACCGAGGACCAATGCGACGGGAGGCACCCACACCATCGCGGCGGCAGCTCCCTGTAGACCCAGCGAAATGACACCGGCCAGAGTGCTCATGACCGCCAACACATCGCCGATGGCGGCTATGCGGGCGGCGTTCTCCGCGATCCAGGAGCCGATGTTCTGGAGGACGTCGGCTGCGATGGAGACAACGTCTTCGATGACGCCGCCCAGCCAGTCGCCGAGGCTGGAGAGCCAGCCTGGTTTGTTGGGGGCGATGTCCATGGCGTGGCCGAGGCGGTCGGCGATGTGTTCGCCGCGTTCGGTGTAGTCCTGGGCCAGGGCGTGGGCTCGTTGGCGGATGGCTTCGAGGTCCGCGCCCGCGCGATCGAGGTCGTCCTGGGCGCGCTGTGCGTCGGCGATGGCCTCGTCGCGTTCCTCGCCCGCGTCGGTGGTGAGGAGTTCGCCGAAGCCGGCGGGGGTGGGCAGGCGGTCGATGCGGGCCTGGGCGGCGTGGGCCTCTTCCTCCAGTTGGAGGGCTTCTTGTTGGGCTCGGGGCATGTGGTTCGCCCACTCTTCCAGGGCGATCGCCGCGATGCGGAACGACTCGTGCGCGGCCTCGATCTTGGGGCGGAAGTCGTCGTCCCACTGTTCGCGCCACGCCTCGGCGGAGCAGCCGCGCCACTCGTTGTCGCCGGTGCCGCGTAGCAGGCTGACGACATCGCCGAGCGCGGTGGTGGTCTGACGTACTTGCTGGGCCACGTGGCTGGTGGTGGCGGCGTCCCCTGGGCAGGGCACGAATCCCAGGGCGGGATATTCGTACTGCTGTGAGGGCGCGGGGACGACGGGGACGGTCCAGTTCATATGGTGATGTACCTCTCCCCGTCCCCAGCACTGTCGTCGAGTCCCTGGGCAAGGCCGTCGTCGATGGCCTGGAAGGCATTGAGCACCTCGGTCAGGCCGTTGGCGGCGGCGTCCGCGAACTCGGCAAGCTGGGAGATGCCGTACTCCCACTCCCCGCCGAAGTCGTCCATCCGCCGCTCCAGCCGCGACACCCCCATGGCCGCGCCGCCCACCTCGGCCATCGCCTGACACGGCTGTTCCATCAGCTGCGCAATATTGCGGATGTTGTCCCGGTTTGCCTGCAACCGGTCGTAGTCCAGGTAGAGATCGCTGTGGCTCATCAACCCCCCAAGGCAACTCAGAGCACAGGAGATATCACTGTAATCGAACGGATGCGTATTGTCATGCATGGAAGGCTCGGGAAAGCGGGGCGAGTTGGGGCCACAGGGGCCTGGCTCAGCCTGGCCCCGGAAGGTGCTGTGCCCAGGGTCTGGTGGCGCCGAGGTAGTCGTCTCCTGGGTAGCGGTAGGGCTCTTCGCGAATGGGTTCGCCGGGTCTGGGGGCGTTGATCATGTGGCCGTTGCCGGTGTGGATGCCGACGTGGTGGATGTTGTTGGGGGTGCCGTAGAAGACGAGGTCGCCGGGGAGGAGGGGTGTGCTTGGTGGGAGTTGGGGGCCGGCGGCGTGTTGGTCGGCGGCGGTGCGGGGGAGGTGGATGCCGGCGGCGGTGTAGGCGGCTTGGGTGAGGCCGGAGCAGTCGAAGCCGGGGTGGCCGGCGGTGGGGCCGTTGCCGCCCCAGAGGTAGGGAAGGCCGATCTGGTCGCGGGCGTAGGCGAGGGCGATGGCGGCTTGGAGGTTGGGGGCGGGGCCGGTGTTGGTCGGGTTGGGGTGGGCGGTGTAGCGGGTGGCTTGGTCGAGGACTTGGGTGACGTACCAGTTGGCGTGGTTGTAGTGCCAGATGGCGCGTTCGATATCGCGTCCCTCGCGGGCTCCGTGGGCGCAGAGGAGGCGGGCGGCTGCGTGGGTGGCGTTGATGGGGTCCCAGGGGGTGGGTGGGTCGGAGCCGCCGGGTGGGATGGGGTGGTCGTAGAGGGCGAAGGTGGTGGGGAGGAACTGCATGGGGCCGAGGGCGCCGGCGGTGGAGACCATCGTGGGGTGACGGGCGTGGTCGGTCTCGACTTTGCCGATGGCGGCGAGGATCGTCCAGGGCAGTCCCGGGCATTCGGCTGCGGCTTGTTGGTAGAGGGCCAGGTAGGTGGGTGGGATGTCGTCGAGGGCGTGGCGGCTGGGGAGGGGGTTCGTTTCCGCGTGTGCGGTGTGGTGGATGAGGCCGGTGGTGGCGGCTGTGGTCGCGATGATGAGGGCGAGGGCGCTGGTGAGGGTGGCGCCGATGGCCTTCTTCACCGGGGCGGTAGGGGTGGGATGGGGCGCCAGGGTGGTCGGTTGGCGGTGGGGTGGGCTGCGGCTTCGAGGGCTTGTGGGGTGAGGGCGGGGGTGAGGTGGGGCCAGTAGGAGGCGAGTCGGCTCAGAGGATGGCGTTGTGTGGTGGATGGTTGGAGGGGGAGCCAGTCGTCGGACGTGTGGGCGGTGGCGATGGGGAGGTTTTCCTGGGCGGCGATGGGGGCGAGGCGTTGGCGAAGGTGGCGTTCGCGGGTGGGGGTTGAGGTGTGGATGAGGAGGGGGGTGGTGGTGTTGGTCGTGGTGGCGAGGGTGGCGTAGCCGGCGAGTTTGGCTTCGACGCGGTGGAGGGGTTCGGTGCCGGTGTCGTGTTCGAGGAAGAACGGCAGGACGTGGTCGTGGTGGTGCCAGTGGGCGTAGGCGTCGGGGCGGGCGTGGTCGCCCCAGAGGCGGGTGGTGGAGCGGGCGGAGATCCACAAGGTCAGCTCGTCGTGGGGTTCGTGGTGGTGGGTGGCGGCGAGGGTGACGAGGTGGGTGGTGGTGGCGAGGTCGTGTTCGAGGGTGGGGGAGAAGGCGGTGCGGGTGCAGGTGTCCTTGCGCCAGGCGAGGTGTTTGGTCTCGGTGGCCCAGTGGGCGGCGAGCAGGGTGGCTCCGGTGGGGCCGAGGGTGTAGTGCTCGGGGGCGGAGCCCTGTGGGGTGAGGGGTCGGAAGGAGTCGAGGACGTGGAGTTGGTGGAGCTGGCGTAGGCGTCGGTTGGTGACGCGGTGGCTGGTGTTCCAGAGCGCGGTGATGTGGTGAGAGGTGAGGACGCGGTGCTCGTGGAGCATCTCCAGCAGCCACATGTCCCGGGGTGTCATCCGGCCGGCGAGTGTGGCGGTCTCGCGGCCTCGATGGGGTCGGCCGCGTTGGAGTGCGGTGCGGGGGACGTAGCGGGAGCGCGGGGGGTTCACGTGAGGGTCTCCCGTGTTGTGGGGGAAGAAGCCGTCGCCGTAGTTGGCGGCCTGTTCGCGGACTGCCGCAGGTGGTGGGCACGGCCGGGGGTTGGTGGGGGAGCGGGGTTGGTGGTGAGGGTGAAGGCGCTGGTGGCGGCGTTGTCGGTGAGGAGGCGGGCGGCGGCTTGGTGGCGGCCGAGGTGGGCCAGGTCGTGGGCGGCCAAGCTCGGTTGGGTGTGGCGTTCCAGGGCGCGGGCGTCCTCGGGTGAGGCGGTGAAGAAGATCTTGTTGCGGGCGTTGGTGGAGATGGCTTCGCGGAGGTCGGTGGGGAGTTGGGCGAGGTGTTGGTGGGCGAGGTTGAGGGAGAGGCGGTAGCCGCGGGCTTCGGCGAGCATCTCTTCGAGGGGGTAGGGCAGGTTGAGGAAGTTGTGGCATTCGTCGAGGTAGAGAGATGCGTCGACGCGGGTGTGCTCGGGTCGGTGGGCGCGGGCGGTGGCGGCCTGCCAGGTGCGGGCGACGAGGAAGGAGCCCAGGAGGCGGGCGGTTTCCTCGCCGAGGGTTCCTTTGGGGAGGCGGGCCAGCAGGATTCCGCCGTTGAGGATGTTGTCCAGGCGGTAGGTGGAGGGGCCGTGGGCGATGGCGCGGCGGGTGAAGTCGCGCAGGAGAAAGGCACGGAGCTTGTTCATCAGTGGACCGGTCACCGCTGCCCTGGCGGGTTCGGAGAGGGCGTCGTATCCGGTCCAGAACCCGCGTAGCAGGGGGTCGTTGACGCCTGGCGTGATGCGTAGCCGGTAGGCGGGTTCGGCCAGAAGGCGGGGGATGTCGGCGAGGCTGACGGCCTGGCCGGTGGTGCGGTGGTGGTGCAGGAGCGTCAGGCAGCTGGCGCGCATCAGGTCGTCGGTGCGCGGTCCCCAGAAGGCGGCGAAGATCCTGCGGAAGATGCCGGTGATGTTGTCCACCACCATGTCGTTGTCGTCGCCTTCGAGGACGTTCAGGCAGGGCGGGGGGCGGTGGTCGGCGGGGTCGATGAGGACCAGGCGCTCCGCGCAGTCCTCGGGGAGACGTTCCAACAGGTCGGTGACGAGGTCGCCCTTGGGGTCGACGACGATCAGGCCGCGCCGGTGGCGGGCGTCGTCCAGGGCGAGGTGGGTGATCAGGGTGGACTTGCCGGAGCCGGTGGCGCCCATGAGGTGGAGGTGGTGACGTGCCGCGTGGGTGGGGAGGGCGATGGCGCGGCGTGGGCCGGCGTCGCTGTGCCCCAGCGGGCGCGCGGCGCTGCTCGGTGGGGGGATCGACGTGGGGGGCGGGATGGAACGGGCTCCGGCTCGGGCCAGGCCGGGGGCGTCCGGGTCGGTGGGTAGATGGGCGAGTGCGGCCAGCTCTGTGACGGAGAGCAGAGCGGCGCGATGGGGGAAGTGGCGTCGTTTAAGGCGTTGGTGGGGGTGGGGGAGGCGGGTGCGGACGAGCCAGTTGCGGGCGGCGAAGAGCCCGAAGGCGGACGCGATGGCGTGGGCTCGCCCGCGCACGGCTTCTCGGGCGTTGGCGGCGGGTGGTGTGCTTGCGGCGTAGGTGAGGGAGGTGGCCCAGAGGGGGCCGGTGAGTTTGTCGGCGGCTTGTCTGACGGCGGTGTGGTGGTCGGCGTCCTGTCGTGCTTCCAGGGCGGGTTGGGGTCGGTGCGCTGCCCAGGCGGCCATGCCGCGCAGAGGCGTGAGCCGGTGTTGGTGGCCGGTCTTCAGCGTGCGGGCGGCGCGCCTGACGCGTCGGCGTCTCCGTCCGGTTGCCGGTCGGGCCAGGACTTGCACGATGACGCGTTCACCGTCGTTGAGTCCTGCGGCGGCCTGGAGCAGAGCGCGCAAGGGGTCGACGTGGTGTCCGGTGCGCAGGGTCGCCACTTCGGGGCGGGCGAGCCTCAGTCGTCCGGCGGTGACGGTGTGGCCTGCGGGAACGGGTTCCGCCGCGTCGGTCACGGTGGTGTGGGCGCCCGGCCAGGCAGCCTCGACGGCCTGACGCACCAGGGCGATGGGTACCTGGTTGGGTGTCCACAGCCTGATGTCCAGGCCCTGGTGGGTCCAGGAGTATTCGAAGGCGACGTGCGGTTGGCCGCTGGCGAGGCGGTGCCACCAGGGGCGCAGCAGCCCGGACAGTTGGGCCCACAGCAGTTCGCCACCGTGGTCGGTCACCTGGGGTGGGGCTTGGATGGTCACACAGCGCGCTCCTCGCGCGAATGCCTTGGCCCGTCTCCGAGCCAGGAGCGAGCGCGCGACGAGAGTGGTCACGCCGGTGGCCGTGGCCAGGGCAAGCAGTTCCCAACGGCTGCTCAGAATCCCCCATGCGTTGTTGATGAGGGCGGGCCAGAACGAGAACGGGTCGGTGAGGAAGTTCGTCATCCAGGGGGAGTTCACGTATCCCGCCCGGCGAGTTCGGCGGGGTCGGTGGTGATCAGTTCGTGCTCGTGAGGCGAGGCGACCGTGTTGATGGCGGCTCGGTGGCGGTGGCTGCCGAGGAGTAGCGCCTCGCCTTTGCGGGCGGTCAGCAGGAAGTCGCGTTCGCCTCGGGAGAGGAGGAAGGTCTCGGCGATGGGGTCGATCGCTTGGGCGGACTGGCGTAGGAGGAGTTGGGTGGCGGCGTTGGAGACGATGGCCCGGCCCAGGGGTGAGGCGAGGACGTCGTCGGCGTCCTGGGTGACGAGGGCCAGTCCGCACCAGTGACGGCGGCCTGACTTGGCCAGCCGGAAGAGGAACCTGCTGCCTTCCGGTTCGCGCATCAGGAGCCATGCCTCGTCGACCATGATCAGGTGCCGCTGTTTCGGTCCGGTGGTGACGCGACGCCACAGCGCGTCCAGGGCGAGGACCATGGCGGGCGCGCGGACTTCCTCCGGGAGTCGTCGGACGGAGAAGACCAGGAGGTGCCCGGACAGTTCGCAGGTGGTGGGCCCGTTGAACAGGTGGGCGTGCGAACCGGTCACAAAGGGCGTGAGTTGGTCAGCGAGCCCGTGGGCCAGAGGGCTGTCGTTGCCGAGGAGGATGTGGTGGAGGTCGGCGAGGGTGGGCGGCGGGTTGGTGAACGTGGCCGTGTCGGTGGTGATGCCGGCGCGTGCGTAGGTCTCCAGGAGCGCGCGGTCCAGCACGGCCTTCTGGGCGGCGTCCAACTCGGTGGAGAGGAGGACGCCGAGGAAGGTGTGCAGGAACAGCACCTTGCGCACCAGGGTCTCGCCCTCGTCGGCCGCTGCGCGCGGCAGGTCGAAGGGGTTGATCCGCACGCCGGGGGCGCCGAGGCGGATGGTGTGGCCGCCGACCGCCCTGGCCAGGCGGAGGTACTCGTCCTCCGGGTCGATCACCGCGGCTCGCACTCCGGTGAACAGCAGGCGCAGCAACTCCAGTTTGGCGAGGTAGGACTTGCCGGCGCCGGAACGGGCCAGGGTGACCGAGTTGTAGTTGTCGAGGCTTGCGGCGAAGCGGTTCCAGAACACGGGAGTTCGGGAGAGGGCGTTGAGGCCGTAGAGCACCCCGCCGGCGACGGGTTCGCTGTCGGGGCGGTGGGGGAGGTCAGGGCTGGCGAAGGGGAAGAACGCGGCGAGGGCGATGGTGTCGAGGGTGCGGCGCACCCGCATGGTGTCCAACCCGAGAGGTCGGGTGGCCAGCCAGCCGGGCAGTGCGCGGAAGGTCGTGGGTTCCACGTTCATCAGCAGGGACTCGGCCACCGCGCGCACGGCGGCGGTCTCGTCCGCCAGGTGCTGCTCGTCCGGGGCGTGGACGGTCAGGTAGAGGCCGACGCGGAAGAGTCGGGATTCGCCGCGTGCGATGCGGTAGGCGAGTTCGGCGGCGTCGGCTGCGGCTGCCTCGCTCTCGGGGTCGTCGAGTTGTCCGTGGTGCAGGCCGCTACGGCGGGTGGATTCCAGGCGGGCGCGCTGTTTCTTCAGGCTGGAGGCGGCGACGCTGGTGGGTACCGGCTCGATATGCAGGGCGATGTCCACGCGTCCGGGGTGGTTGAGCAACGGGGACAGCCAGCCCGGCGCCACCTCGGCGGGATAGCCCGTCACCACCAGGGTCTGGGCCAGGCCATGGTCCAGCTTCACGTGGTGTGCCCGGATCTCGATCGCGGGCGGTCCGACGGGTTCGAGCAACTCCTTGGCCTGGACGGTGGAGATCTCATGGGTGGAACGAGTTCGCCAGGGTCGGGTCATCGGTCACCGTCCTCAACGCGACGCGTATCGGAGGGTTGGCAGGCGTCGCGCACGGTGGTGGACGTTTCGGCGGCGTTCATCGGGCGGGCGTCGATGTCGGCGCCGGCCAGTACGTTGGTGGCCTCGGCGAGACGTTGACGGGCGCGGTTGCCCGCGGAGACTCTGCGGTCCGGCTCGCGGGCGGCCACGAGGATCTGGCGGCGTTGCACCTCGCATGCGGCTCCGAGCCGGGCGAGGTAGTCGGCGTGGGCACGCGCGGCGGCTGCCAACTCCGGATGGTGCAGCTGGTCGCCGGCGCTGTGTACGGCCTCGGCGGCCGGCTTGAGGTCCACCGGGTGGGAGCGCAACACGATCTGGGTGGGGCCGGTCAGCGAATTGAGCCACCGCGCGAAGACGCCGGTCAGCTCGGCCTGTTCCGCCGCGCTGCGCAGGCCGAAGTTCACCGTCGTGCACTCCGCCAACGCCACGCTGCCATCCCGCCCAACGTTCAGGACTCCGGCATCGTCCACTCCCCGACAGGGGAGTTCGGCGGCCACTGGGGGCGGGCCGGCCGCTCTGACCAGGCTCTTGCTGAGGAAGTCCGGCAGCGCCGGGCCCCCTTCGGGCGCGTGGACCTGGCGCTTGGGCGCTTTGAGATGGGCCAGGGCTGCGAGTGCGAAGCGGTCCATGCTGATGCCCTCGCGCCGCCCCAGCGCGATGGCCATGAGCGCGCCGGCCGCTGGGACGGCGATGACCAGGAACGGCACAACGCCCAGGAGGGGCCTGGCCATCCAGTACCCGCCGTACAGCAACAGGGCCCCGCCGCCCACGATCGCCGTCTGCCGCGCGGTGAGCGGGCCCAGGATGCGGTCCTCACGTTCGATGTCGGCGGGGATGCGGACCGAGTGACTCAACTCTTCTGCCTTTCGGACGAGGTACGGGGTGCGGCGTCGGGCTCGGGCGCGCGGAAGAGCGGCGAGGCGTGGTCGACCGGACCGGTCGCCCGACGCGTCGGCGTGGTACGGGGCGCCTCGGGGACGGGAGGACGGAAGGATGTCGGCACCGCCGGTGGCCCTGCGGAGGATTTCGGGGGTGGCGCGGTGCGGCTCACCGCAGAGCCGGAAGAGGCCGGTTGCGGGCTGGTCCGTGCTGAAGGCACGAGCGCTGGCGCGGGCTTGACGGGCTTCGGCGTCGGGGGCGCACCGGGCCCAGGTGGGTTCGTGGGCGGCCGACCCCTTCCCCCTGCCGAAGGGGGCGGCAGGAGGCGACCGGTGGTGGCTGGTGTGGGCCGCGTCGGGGTGGGGCGGGCGGGTAGGTAGCGGTGCAGCAGCATGGCCAACGCCGCGCCGCGCAGCATCCGCACCGGCGCCGGGGCGTGCGGCACGGTGGCCGGCGTGCCGCGCAAGATGACCTGCGTGGCCCACCCGGGGATCTTCCACAGCACCCAGAACATGCACAGCCCGGCCAGCAACGTCCCCAACTGCCCCGGCCCGGCCGGCACCAGAAGCGAGTTTCCCGGAGCGAAGAACAGCCGCAGCCCCACCGCGAGGGCCGTGGACTGCGCCACCTGGATGACCAACGCGCCGGCCAGGGCGCGCCACCACAGTTTGGCGACGCCCTCGGTCTGGGGGAGTCCGTGGCAGGCCAGGGCGAGCGGCCCGGAGACGGCGAGTAGTGCGATCACGGCGACGCGGACCAGGTAGCCGACCAGCACCCCGGCGACCAGCACCAGCAACACCAGTGCCAGGACGAGAAGATGGACAGGGTTGCCCCCGCCGAGAGTGTCCCCCAGCAGCATCCGGGCCAGGCCCTCGCCGAGCCCGTCCGCGTCCGAGCCTAGGATCGCGGTCGACAGTGCGTTGGACAGGTCGATGGCCTGCCCCACCACGAGGAGGGAGAGGCTGGCGGCCACCACTCCGAGGACGATCCGGGGGGCGATCTGCTTGACCGCGTACCGGGTCTGGACCGTCTCGTAGCCCATCAACGTCAGCCCGCCGGCCATCACCAGCAGCACATACGAACCGAGAGCCAGGCCCCAGGACGTCGTCCACATTTCCACCAACACGGGATGGGTGGACATGGCCGGGGTGGCCAGCAGCGTCTCGCCCAGCAGGCCGAGGAACGGTTCGGCCGCCGACTCGATCAACTCCGCGATGAAGTCCATGATCGCGTCGCTGATCGTGCCCGGAAGGTCGAACCAGCCCCCGCCGAACAGGCCACCGAACCAGTTGTCGAACCACCCGCCCCCGCCACCATCTCCCTCCGACGGCAGATCACCGAGGTCCTCGGCGGACGGCGACAGACCCGGAACGACCGGCTCGGACTCCGGGGCCGGTTCCGGCGGAAACGGCGCCTCGGGGTGAGGCGGTGGCCCGGGGGCAGGACCGGGCTCGGGCTCGGCGGGGTCGGCCATCGCGGCGGGCGTCAACACCCACAGGGCGAGCACGACCGGCAGCGCGAGGAGCAGACCAGCCACCGTGACGGCGCGGCGCGGCAGGCTCACGCGCCCCCCACGATGCCTTTGAGCACCGACACGAGGACGGGGGCGAGGATGACGATGCCGTAGCCGATCGCGGAGGCTTTCAACGCCCGTTTCGCCGCCTCGATCTCCCCGGGGTCCCCGCCCGCCATCAGGTAACGCAGGCCACCGATCGTCAGGAACAGCGTCGCCAACAGGGCCACGATCCCCACGATCCACGTGGTCAGATTGACCACCACGGCCTCGATCGAGCGCTCCGCCCCCCAGGCCACCCCGGCACCGGCCAGCACCAACACACCGGCGAACAGCGACACCAACCCCAGACGGCGTCGGCGGGCGGATACGGAGTCGAACAACACAGGGGACACCTCCAACAGGGCAGCGCGCCGAACGGCGACAAGCAGCCCTCTTCAGCGGCGACCGGGTCGCACCCGCCAGCACGCACTCCTTTCCACAGGAGGCAGAAGGGGGAAACGACTCGGGTGTCAGCACGAGCCCAAAGGGGCCCGGCCACCACCGAAGAAGGCGGACACCCGGCCCGACCGGTCACCGATCCGGGCCGGTCCGGGTGTGCACCCTCTATAGAGAAATGACCCCGTCGGCTGTGCCAAACCGCAGGTCAGCCGCCCTTATCGCAACCACTATCGCAACCGCGACTCATTGGTCAGGTGCTCGGCCAGCCGCGTCTCGGCCTGCTCCCGGAGGCGGTACAGATGCCGTCGACTGACCCGCCACTCGTGGGCCACCGCCGTCATCGACTCCCCGTTCAACCGCGTCAGTGCGATGATCCGTGCCTGCCGGCAGGTCAACACCCTGTCCTGCACGGCCCGCCACAGCACCAGGTACTCGTCCCCGCCCTCCGACGCCTGGAACAACGCCGGGTCCATCGGCCGATCCTCCAGCGCGTGAACCGTGTTGTGTGCTCGCCGGGTTGCCGCATACACGGCCCGGTGCGCCGCCCGGTCGGCGGCCCGGAACAGTTCCCGGTCCAGCTGCGGATCCGACGGATCGAGATTCCGCAGCGCGGCCATCAGCGCCGCCAACATCTCCTGCTCGATCTCGCCACGCTCCACATAGCCGCGCGGGACCCGTGACAGCACGCGACGCAGCACCGGCACCGCGAACCCGGCGACCACGGTCACCCACGGCTCCCCACTCCGCCGTGCCCGTGCGACGGCCGCACTCCAGATGTGTGCCCTGCGCTCCGGGCTTGTGGCCGGATGCGCCAACTCCACGCGCAGCTCGCCCACCTCCAGCCCAGGACCCTCCTCGTCCGGCAGCGGCAACCGCACCGGACGACCTCCCTCCCCCAACTCCAGGAACACCCGGTCCAACTCATCCAACGGAGAGAAGATCTCCCGCATCCCGGCCCGCTCCGGCTCGGGTGATCCGGACATTCGACGGTGCATGAACGCCTCCAGCAGCGATCGGTGGTGCACGAACACCGCCATCACTGCCAACCACCCCCGCCACACCCGAGCGACCACCCCACGCCGGCCGGACCACCCTCGTGCCACCTCCTCGCCAGCCGCGCGCACCGTGCATGGCGAACGGGCCCCTGACCAGCGGCGACCCGTGAACGTGACGAGCTGAGAAGAGGCGCGAAGAATCCCGAAAAAGTCCGGACCGCACGCCGGATCAACGCCCCGGAGCGAGCCAAGCGCTCTGCGGTCCGCCTCCGGAACCGCGTTGCGTTTCCGCCCCTGACCAGCCTCTTTGCCATCAGTGTGCGGGGGTGCTGCGTTCGAGGGAACCTGCGGCCGGGGCTGGCACGGTGGGGTGTCCGGTTTCCCTATGAGGGGTGTCAGCACGAGACCGCGCCCCCGTCCACGCACCGCGCCATGGCCGCAGCCCCTGTCCCCGCGCCTCGTCACCCGAGTTCGATGCCGCCCCCCGCCGTGTGGCTGGCACCGCCCTCTCCCGCCGGAAAGCCCGGCCAGCGCACTGACGACCCGCCCGGTCCGCTCCTGCCCCGATGGGCGATCGACCGCGTCCGTCGCGAGTTCACCCAGCACGGCCCGCGCCGTGCTCCGGTGCCGTTGCTGTGTCTGGACGTTCAGGACACACGCCTGGGCATGGACGCCCACACCTACGTGCGCGCCTCGAAGAGTGCCGACATCAGGCGCGGCGCTCCCGTTCTCCTGGCGCAACTGCCACACCACATCCCGTTGGGCGGGCCATCGGATCGCCTGCCGGGCTTCTTCTATCGGACGTACCGCCTGTTGTCTGATTCCACCGGCATGTTGCTGGTCGCCTGCCGGCAGCACCACGAGGCGGGCGGGGAGTTGATCGACCCCTGTGGGCAGGTGGTCGCCGCAGCTCGCGGCGCCGGGTTCGCCTACCGCCAACACATCCTGGTCGTCCACGCCTTCGCCCACGACGGTCGCCTCCACCCCACCCCGGACGCCCCGCCGCCACACACTCAGGGCGCCACCTGGCGCCATCGGACCATCCACACCGACCTCTTGGTCTTCACCCCCGCCTGAACCCACCCCTCGAAGGAGAAGACCGCCCGTGCCCTACTCCGTGTGGAACACCGCACCCACCACCGCACCCGTGCAACGCCATGGCCGCTACCTCGCGGGAAGCTCGGCGCATCCGGCGAAGATGCTCCCGGCCATCGCCGCCCACGCCATCCGCCGCTACAGCCAACCCGGCGACCTCGTCCTGGACCCCATGTGCGGCATCGGCACCACCCTCGTCGAAGCCATCCATCAGGGGCGCGACGCCCTGGGCGTGGAGTTCGAGCGCCGCTGGGCCCACCTCGCCCGAACCAACGTCCGCCACATTCTCACCACCGCTGGGGAGCGCTATGGCGCGGTGATTCACGGCGACGCCCGCCACCTGCCCGACCACGTCGACGAGGCCCATCACGGGCGGATCGCCCTGGCCGTCACCTCACCTCCTTACGGCAACTCCGTCCACGGGCGTGCGCTCACCACGGGCAGCGGAGGCGTCGTCAAGTGGAACCACCGCTACGGCAACGACCCGCGCAACCTCGCCCACACCACCAACGACCGCCTCCAGACGGCCTTCACCCAGATCCTGCGCCACACCCACCGACTGCTACGCCCGGGCGGCACGGTTGTCGTCACGGCGCGGCCGTGGCGGGAACGCGGCGAACTTGTCGACTTTCCCACCACCGTCGCGACCTGCGGCCAAGCCGCCGGGCTCACTCTCGTCGAACGCTGTGTCGCCCTCCTGGCGGGCATCCGCGACGACCACCTCGTGCTCCGGCCGTCGTTCTTCCAGCTGAAGAACGTCAGCGATGCCCGCCGCCGAGGTGTGCCCCTGCACCTCATCGTCCACGAAGACGTCCTCATCTTCCGCAAACCCGGTCTTGCTACCCATCACCAGCGGTCGAAGTGTGATGTGCCTGCACATGGCGTGCGCACACGGGTTTGTGCTCATTCCTGACCGGACCGGAATGGGTGATTGCGGGTATTCGTGCTGGCGAGCGTCCATGGGAAGGGGAAACGGAATTCGACCACTGGTCGCTAACAGGGAAGTCGGTGACGGTTCATGAGGGAAAACCAAGGGGGCGAGAATCGGAAGCAAGTGGACAGGAAATCCGCACTGGGTCGCTTGCTGACGGTGGAACAGGTCTGTTCGGAGCTACAGGTTTCCCGCTCGACTTTCTATGACTGGCGACAGAAACGGCGTGCCCCGCAGTGCCTGCGCTTGCCCAGTGGGGCTCTGCGTGTGCGGCGTGCGGAACTCGACAGTTGGCTTGCCGGTCGTGAGGAGGTGGCGAGGTGACGCCGACCAGTTACGACGTCAGGATCTGGAAGACCTCCGTCTACCAGGGGGTGCGGAAGACGACGCATTCGGTGCGGTGGTGCGTCAACGGTAAAGAGTTCCGTGAGTCGTTCGCGAATGCCGCGCAGGCGGATGCCTTCCGTGCGGAACTACTCGCCGCCACCAAGAAGGGCACTCCCTTTCTCGTCCTCTCCGGATTGCCCATCAACTACGAGTCGTCGGCCGCAGGTATCTCCTGGTACGACTTCGCCATCGCCTTTGTCGACGAACGCTGGGCCCACACTTCGGGGAACACCAGGAAGACCACGGCGAAGGTTCTTATGGCCACCACCATGGCCCTCCTGAAAAAACAGCCCGTCACCTATCAGCCGGTCGCCGTTCGGACCGCTCTTCGGGAATATGCCTTCAACCGAAGCCGACGCTCCCAAGCCCCCGACGATGTCGTGCGCATCCTGGAATGGGTACGACGCAACACTCCCACCATGGCCGTCTGGGAAGACCCGGCGGCCGTCCACCGTCTGTTGGCCGCGCTCGACCTGAAACTCGACGGCACCCCAGTGGCCGCCTCCAGCGTCCGGCGCACCCGACGGGTCCTCAACGTCGTACTGACCTTGGCCATCAGCCGCCGCGTCCTGCACACCAACCCACTCCCCAAGGGCCGTTCCGCCACCGCGCGCAAGCCCGCCAACACCGTCGACAAACGCAGCCTCCCCAACACCCAACAGGCCGCCCGGCTCCTGGCCCGCGTCAGGAGCCGGCCGCGCGGCGGCCCGCGTCTGCACGCGTTCTTCGCCACCCTCTACTACGCCGCCGCACGCCCCGAGGAAGCCGTCGCGCTACGCGTCGCCGACATCCGCCTCCCCGGGCAAGACGTTCCGGACCGATGGGGGGAGCTTGTGCTGCACACCGCGACACCCGAAGTCGGCGGGCAGTGGACGGACACCGGACACCGCTACGAGGAGCGCGGCCTCAAGGGCCGCGCGGCGGGGGAGACGCGCCCCGTTCCCTGCCACCCGGCCCTGGTGCGCATCCTGCGGGACCACATCACCCGCGAAAAACTCGCCCCGACCGACCGTCTCTTCCAGGGCGCCGAGGGCGGGGAACTGGCCGGCTCGGTCATCCGGCGGATGTGGAGATCGGCACGGAAAAGCGAACTCACCGACGCCGAGCATGACTCGCCCCTGGCCCGCCGCATCTACGACCTGCGCCACACCTGCCTGACCGGCTGGCTCAACGCCGGCATCCCACCCGCCCAGGTCGCCGCCTGGGCCGGCAACAGCGTCCCCGTCCTACTGTCCACCTACGCCCACTGCGTCACCGGCCAGCAAGCCGAACTCCTCAAACGGATCGAACAGGCCCAGGACCTCACAACGCTCTACCCCACCGAAGAGGACCTCACGGAAGACCTGCTGGCGGATTGTTCCGCGTATTCACCGTGGGCAACCGAATCCCCTCACGACAAAGAGCACACAACCAACGTGAGTGTCGCCGAGTTCCCCCACCCCCGCCATCTGCGGCTCGTGGCGAATACCCGAGCTGACCTGCGGAAACGCGGATAGGCAACGGGTAGGGAAGGAGACGCGCCCCTGGTAGAACTCGAACCTACGGCCCCGGTGCGCAGCAGGCGTCTGAGGTTGCCGGGTGGCGAACAGGGTGCTGACCTGCACGTTCAAGTTCCATGAGCATCCCCCAAGCCACCCTCCAGGGGTGATGAGGATCCTGCGCCTGGAACAACGGGTTCACCACCTGGGGCTACGTGTTGCGAACCCTACGGGGTTGATGAGGACTCCCCGACCCCACCCACACGGGCCCGGGCCGGGGAGGTTGCGAACCCTCCGGGGTTGATGAGGACATGCGGCGCCCGGCCGGCGGCGGGCAGGAGGGCTTGTTGCGAACCCTCCGGGGTTGATGAGGACACGACCGGGAGTTCCGCCGGATCGTCGGCCGGCTCCTGGTTGCGAACCCTCCGGGGTTGATGAGGACGCCGTGCGCCAGCGCGACCGCGCCCTCGCGGAGACGTTGCGAACCCTCCGGGGTTGATGAGGACGCGGGGGCGAACTCCTCGTCCTGGCCGATGCAGAGGCGTTGCGAACCCTCCGGAGTTGATGAGGACGCGGGGTGGTGGGCGCGGTTACTGGGTGGGTCGGGGTTGCGAACCCTCCGGGGTTGATGAGGACTCGGATACACCGTGGACGAGGCGCTGGCCCTCCCGTTGCGAACCCTCCGGGGTTGATGAGGACAAGCCGCGGCCCTCGACCGGCCCGCCCCTGCGGGACTGTTGCGAACCCTCCGGGGTTGATGAGGACCACTTCTCCACCGCGGACCCGGCCAGGCGGGCGAGGTTGCGAACCCTCCGGGGTTGATGAGGACGGCCACCATCCGATCCATCACCCCCCCAGCCGACATCGTTGCGAACCCTCCGGGGTTGATGAGGACCTGACAGTTCGACACGAGACGGAGTGCCCGCCATGAGGTTGCGAACCCTCCGGGGTTGATGAGGACCAACGAGACTTGGTCCAGCAGGGGTGCGCCCGCCGGGTTGCGAACCCTCCGGGGTTGATGAGGACGCGGTGCCGGTCCAGCGGGAGCCGGCGGCCGGTCACGTTGCGAACCCTCCGGGGTTGATGAGGACCTGAACCCCAGCTCCTCCGCAGACAGTGAGCAGTGTTGCGAACCCTCCGGGGTTGATGAGGACACGGCACCGGCCGCGTACCCAACAACCGCAACGAGAAGTTGCGAACCCTCCGGGGTTGATGAGGACGCGGCCGTGCTGGTTGGCAGTATCGGCCACCGCCCGGGGTTGCGAACCCTCCGGGGTTGATGAGGACCCAGCCGACGCTCCGGCGGAGCATCCGGCGCCGGTGTTGCGAACCCTCCGGGGTTGATGAGGACTCGGGATGCTGCGCGCGTTCGGCGCGTGGGCGCAGGAGACGTTGCGAACCCTCCGGGGTTGATGAGGACACGGCGGGTTTCACCGAAGGCGAGCTGGCGGCCATGTTGCGAACCCTCCGGGGTTGATGAGGACCTGCTGGCGGCTCGACTGCGGCACGCGGACGCGGCCGGGTTGCGAACCCTCCGGGGTTGATGAGGACGCCCGGCCGCCCCATAGATCGGCGGACCACAGCGGTTGCGAACCCTCCGGGGTTGATGAGGACGCCCGAGCCTTGCTGCAGCAGCTGATGGCCGCCACGTTGCGAACCCTCCGGGGTTGATGAGGACTAGACCACCGTGGCATCCGCGCGCTCCGCCCAGGGTTGCGAACCCTCCGGGGTTGATGAGGACGCGCAAGCTCGTTGCCGGCGCCGCCGCGCTCACGGTCGGGTTGCGAACCCTCCGGGGTTGATGAGGACCAGGGTTCGGATCCACGACCTGCGCCGGCCATTCGGTTGCGAACCCTCCGGGGTTGATGAGGACCCGAGTGTAAAGCCGCTGGTTGGGGGGCAGGGCTGGGTGCCGCGTGGGGGTGAAAGTGCAGCAGTCTGACGGTAGTGCAACGTCGCAGGTCAGAGGGGTGCGCGGGGCGTTGTGCAGGAAGTGTGGGAGTGGTCCGTGGGGTCTTGGGCTGATGGGGCCAGCCTAGCTCTGGTGGCAGGAGCGGCACCTGGAGTGCTGACAGGCTGTCTGGGAGTGCTCGGTCGTGGGTGTGGGGCCAAGGGGGCTGGCGTGGGGGTGGTGGGGGAGTGGTTCGGTCTTGGTGTCCACGCATGGGGCGGGGCCTCGGCCTTGTCGCGTCGATGTCCCTCGGCGGTGCTTCCGACGGCCCGTGTCCAGTACCGGTCATCGCAGGTTCTCTTCCTCCTGTGGTGGGGCCGGTGGGTGGGGAGTTCGCGGCGCGCGACGGGGTGCGGGAGTGCCGGCCGGCCGGGTGTTCCGTGAGGCCGTTTGAAGCCGTTCGGTCGTCCGGTGGGTGGGGAGATGGGCACGGAAGAGTGAACTCGTCCCGGGCCAGCGCGGCCGGTCTGTGATTCCCGGCACAGTAGGCCGGGTCGGGCTGCTCCGCCGGCCTTTCGGCTGAGGCGTCGGCGAACTTTTCCGTGTATTCACCGTGGGCAGCCGAATCTCGTCACCACAAAACGGACACAACCGGCGGGGAGGAGGTGGAGAGCGCCCCCGAGGGGCCCCGGAGGGCCGGAGTCCACCACACCTGCGGCTCGTGGCAAACAATGCCGCTGACCTGCGGGAACGCGCATAGACGGCGGCGTAAAAGATGGTGCGCCCCCGGCAGGACTCGAACCTGCGGCCAAGTGCTTAGAAGGCACCTGCTCTATCCGCTGAGCTACGGGGGCCGGTGTTGGTCATGGGCGTGGGACGTGCCCCCTCGGTGACCTCGCCGCGGACAGGATAGAGCGTCGAGGGGTTCGCCCCGGTTGCTTCACGGCAGCACCCTTGTGTGGAGATCCAGTGAAGCAGCCCCGATAATCGCAGGCGAGTGCGAAGTGCGCAGCGGTTTTGAACGCTCAGGGGAGGGGTGTTGCGCACTCGTTATGCCGCGCCACGGGGTCTCACGTCCGCTTTGGGGCGCGTTCGGCGGAATATGCTTTGGAAACCGCTTGAAGTTGGGCATTCTGCGCATGTGGCGATCTTGGACGCACGGCCCGAACTGCTGGACGCATTGACCCTCCTACGGGAGCGTCTCGCTGCCGCGCGCTTCCCGCTGGAGTTGCCCGGGGTGGAGCGTGCCCGGCGGTCGTGTGCCGAGTTGCTCGCCCAGCTGGACGGGTATCTGTTGCCCCGGCTGCGGCAGCCGGACGCGCCGTTGCTCGCCGTGGTGGGGGGATCGACGGGGGCGGGGAAGTCCACGTTGGTGAACTCGCTGGTGGGGCGGCGGGTCACCGAGGCCGGGGTGCTGCGGCCGACCACCAGGACGCCGGTGCTGGTGTGCCACCCCGACGATCACCACTGGTTCTCGGGGAAGCGCGTGCTGCCGCAGCTGGGGCGGGTGTGGATGCCCCGGCAGGAGGCCGAGCAGCCGCCGCCGGTGCGGCGGGACGGGCAGTTGGCGCTGGCGGTGGAGACGACGCGGGCGCTGCCGGCCGGTCTGGCGCTGCTGGACGCGCCCGATATCGACTCGCTGGTGGAGGCGAACCGCGATCTGGCCGCCGATCTGCTGGGCGCGGCCGACATCTGGGTGCTGGTGACCACCGCGTCCCGGTACGCGGACGCGGTGCCCTGGCATCTGCTGCGCAGCGCGCGGGACGCCGATGTGACGGTGGCCACGGTGCTCGACCGGGTGCCGCACCAGGTGGCGGCCGAGGTGTCCCGGCACTACGGCGCGCTGTTGGAACGGGCCGGGCTGGGCTCCATTCCACGGTTCACCGTGCCCGAGCTGCCCGAGTCGGCGCGCGGCGGCTCGGGCGTTCTGCCGGCCACCGCCGTGGCCGGGCTGCGGGAGTGGCTGGCGCACCGGGCGCGGGATCACGAGGCCAGGGCGCTGGCCGCGGCGCGCACCGCGCGGGGCGCGCTGGCCGGGCTGCGGGGGCGGGTGATGGCGCTGGCCAGCGCGGCGGCGTCGCAGCACGCCACCGCCGTGCGGCTCGACCAGCGGCTGGACGAGGCGTTCGACGAGGCGGCCCAGCGGGTGCGCGGCTGTCTCGCGGACGGCGGTCTGCTGGCCGGTGAGGCGCGCGCGCACTGGATGGCGTTCCCCGACGACGCCAGCTCCGACGAGCTGATGGACGCGTTGACCACGGCGTTGGCCGGTCTGCTGGTGGAGGCGGTGGCCGCCGCCGACGAGCGGACGGACGCCGCCTGGCGGCAGGAGGCGGCCGCGCCGCCCGCGGATCCGGAGGAGCCGGGCGCGGTGGCGGACCGGGTGGGGGTCGCGGTGCGTCGACTGCGGCGCTGCCTTGAGGAGTTGGCCGAGGAGGCGCGGACCAGCCCGCTGATGCTGGGGCAGCCGACGGAGCGCCGTCAGCTGCCGGGGGAGGACGGGGAGACGGCCGCGCTGTTGGCGGCCTCGCTGCTGGGCGGCCGGGCGGCCGGCGTCGCCCAGCAGACGTTGGCCGGGGCGCTGGGCCCCAGGGGCGCGGCGCGGCTGCGGGACAAGGGCGGCCAGCAGCTGAACGCCTGTGTCTCCCGCGCGTTGGGGGCGGAGAAGCGGCGGCGGGGCGCGCCGCTGCACCGGTTGGGGATCACCGCGGACACCCAGGTGGAGCTGGTGTCCGCGCTGTCCTCGGTGCGCGCCGAGCACCGACCCACCACCGTCTGAGTCCCACCACTGTCTGAAGACCGGTCAGAAGCGCGAGGAGTACCAGGTGACGGAAGAGCAGGCGTCGATCCACGGGTTCGGCGGGGAGTCGCGTGACCCCAGGGGTGCTGGCGACGGGGGGCCGCCCCGTGGCCAGGGCGGCCCGACCGGTCTTGAGGAGGACGGGGCACTGCGGGCGCGGCTCGGCGCGCTGCGGGAGCTGGTCGGGCTGTCCAGGACCCGGCTGGACGAGCGGGTGTTGGCCGAGGCCGGCCGGGTGTTGGACGAGGCGGCGGCCAGGGACCGGCTGCCCCGGGCGTACACCACGGTGGCGATCGCCGGGGCCACCGGGAGCGGGAAGTCGACGCTGTTCAACGCGTTGGCCGGGGCGCAGCTCTCGGAGGCCGGGGTGCGCCGGCCGACGACGGCGACGCCGGTCTCCTGCACGTGGGAGGCGGGGCGTGGGCAGAGCCCCGACGGTCTGCTGGAACGGCTCGGGGTGCCGGCGCGGGCGCGACGTCGGGCGCATGTGCTGGATCCGGGGTTGCGCGGGTTGATCCTGCTCGACCTGCCGGACTACGACTCGGTCGATCCGGCGCACCGGGAGCAGGTGGACCGGCTGCTGGGCCTGGTGGACGCGGTGGTGTGGGTGGTCGATCCGGAGAAGTACGCGGACGCGCTGCTGCACGAGCGCTATCTGCGGGCGTTCGCCGGGCATGCCGACGTTTCGTTGATCGTGTTGAACCAGGCCGACCGGCTGCCCGCGGAGGCGGTGGACGCGGTGTTGGACGATCTGCGGCGGCTTCTCGACGAGCGGGGGGTGGCGCTGGGGGAGCACGGCGAGCCGGGCGCCTGGGTGCTGGCCGGATCGGCGCTGACGGGCGACGGGGTCGGCGAACTACGCAAGCTGATCGGCGAGTTGGTGGCCGCACGGACGGCTGCGGCGCGGCGGTTGGCGGCGGATGTGGACGGCGTCGCGCGGCGGCTTGAGGCCGTCTATGTGGCGGACGGCGCGGCGGCGCCGGCCGGGTTGACCGACGAGGCGCGGGAGGAGTTCGAGGACCGGCTGGCCACGGCCGTGGGCGCGCCGGCCGCCGGGCAGGCGGCGGAACGCGGCTGGCTGCGGCGCTCGGACCGGGCCTGTGGCACCCCGCTGGCGCAGGGGCTGCGTCGGCTGGCCGCCCGGCAGGCCGAACGGCGCGGGGAGCCGCCGGCGTTGGCCGCCAAGCGGCTGCGCGGGGACGAGTCCCCCACGGTGTCGGCGCCCGAGGTGGAGCAGGCGGTGCGGCGGCTGGCCGACGAGGCGGCGGACGGGCTGCCCGAGCCCTGGGCCAAGGCGGTGCGGGACGCGGCCTGGCGCGGCGCGGGAACGTTGCCCCGGGCGTTGGAGAGCGCCCTGGTGGGGCGCGGACCGGCGACCCGTCCGCCCCGGCCCGGTTGGTGGTCGGCGGCCGCCGCCGGCCAGGCGGTGCTGCTGGCCACCCAGCTGTTGGGGGTCTGCTGGCTGCTCGCGGTGCTGGTCGGCCAGCCGCTGATGGGGCGTTGGCTGCCGGTGACGCTGCTGGTGGTGGGCTCGGTCGGCGGGCCGCTGCTGGCCTGGGGCTGCCGGATCGCGGCGCGCGGCCCCGCCCATGCGCACGGTCGGCAGGAGGAGTGGCGACTGCGCCGGCTGGCGGCCGAGTTGGGTCACCGTCAGGTGCTGGAGCCGGTGGCCGCCGAGCTGTTGCGGTACCGGGAGGTACGGGAGCGCTATGTGGTGGCGGCTTCACCCGCGGGGGTGACGGAGTTGTCCACAACCGGCCCGTAATCCACAGGACTCGGCGGAATCTCCGCGACTGCCCCATCATGGGGTCCGGTGAGGCGTTCGGCGAAGTCACCAGGTAACGATTCCACTTCGGAATGTGTGAGCCCGCGGATCGACGGGGACATTGTCGAACTGCCTCTCTACGATCCACCGTACGCACGGGGATGTTGATGAGCGTGCCGTCGGAAGATGCGGCTGCGCCCTGTGATCTCGTGGAGGGGACACACACATGATGCACGCGCGCAAGCGGGTGGTAACCCGCCTTGCGGCTACGGCCGTCGCCACCGGGCTGTTCGCGGGAGGCGCCATAGCCACCGCCGGCTCGGCCATCGCCGACGAGCAGAACCCGCGCAGCGGGGGAGCCACGGCGGTCCTCGACGGATTGACGGTCAGCGACCGCGTCGAGGTCACCCACAACGGGGAGACCCACACCTACGGGGCCGGCCTCTTCTACCTCACCGCCGACGACGGCGGCACGCTGAAGACCTACTGCATCGACTTCGCCACCGGTGCGCGGGACGGCGCCCAGTACAAGGAGACCGACTGGGAGTCCTCGACGCTCCACGGCAACCCGGACGCCGGCAAGATCCACTGGATCCTGCAGAACTCCTTCCCCGTGGTGAACGACCTGGCGGGCCTCGCCGAGCAGGCGGGCGCCGAGTCGCTGAACGAGGAGCAGGCCGCCGCCGGCACCCAGGCCGCGATCTGGGAGCTGTCCGACGGGGTCGACGCCGTTCCCACCAACGAGAACGCCGCGAAGCTCACCGACTGGCTGCTGGAGAACGCCGGCGATGTCGCCGAGCCGGGCGCCTCGCTGGCGCTGAACCCGCCGCAGGTCTCCGGCCAGCCCGGCCAGGTGATCGGCCCGGTCACGCTCACCACCAGCGCGGACGCGGCCTATGTCGCCCCCGACGCCGGCGCCGCCGAGCAGGGCGTGACGATCGTCGACGCCAACGGCGAGTACATCACCGAGGACCAGCCGGTCGCCGATGGCACCGAGCTGTACTTCTCGGTGCCCGAGGACGCCGAGGACGGCCAGGCCTCGCTGACCGCGACGGCCACCTCCCAGGTGCCGGTCGGCCGTGCCTTCACCGGCATCGACACCCGCACCCAGACCATGATCCTGGCCGGTTCCTCGGACTCCTCCGTGACCGCTTCGGCCAGCGCCAACTGGGCCTCCGCCGGCCAGCCATCCGTCGCGGTCAACGCGGTGGAGAAGTGCGCCGAGGGCGGCGTGGAGATCACCGCCACCAACGAGGGTGACGTCCCCTTCACCTTCGAGCTGGACGGTCAGGAGCACGAGATCGGCCCCGGCGAGTCGCACTCCCAGGTCGTTCCCGTCGAGAACGGCCAGGCGTACGAGATCACCATCGAGAACTCCATCGACGGCGCCGAGCCGTGGGTCTTCAGCGGCGTGCTGGACTGCGAGACCGGTGACGACGGCGGCCAGGAGCAGATCGACGACAACGAGCCCGCGCCGGCCAGCACCGGCGGCGAGGGCGAGGACGGCCCGGACCTGGCCGAGACCGGCAGCAGCGGGGGCAACCCGGCCCTGATCGGTGGGGCCGCCGTGGCCCTGCTGGTGATCGGTGCCGGCGTGGTCTTCTTCATCCGCCGCCGCTCCACCACCGCGGGCGAGTGACCTGACGGTCACCCCCTGAGGTAACAGCGGTACCGAACGCGCCTGGGGGCGGGTCCTACACGGGCCCGCCCCCTCGGCGTTGCCCGGGCGCCCGCGCCGCCCCCGGTGCCCCCGGCGCCCCGGCACCGGTTTCGTCCGGGGCCGGGGGATGCGGCAGGATGGTGGCAGGCTTTCCGCCGCCTGATTCCCCGCCCCCAGACATCCCGCCCCCGACATCCCACCCATGACGACAGCTAGCCGGACGGTTTCTCTTGGCTGAGTACATCTACACCATGCGCAAGACGCGCAAGGCCCACGGCGACAAGGTGATCCTGGACAACGTCACCCTGAGCTTCCTGCCCGGGGCCAAGATCGGTGTCGTGGGCCCCAACGGCGCCGGCAAGTCCACGGTGCTCAAGATCATGGCCGATCTTGAGCAGCCGTCCAACGGCGACGCGTTCCTCACCCCCGGCTACACGGTCGGCATCCTGCTGCAGGAGCCGCCGCTGGACGAGTCGAAGACGGTGCTGGAGAACGTCCAGGAGGGCGTGGCCGAGACCAAGGCCAAGCTCGACCGGTTCAACGCCATCGCCGAGCAGATGGCGACGGACTACACCGACGCGCTGATGGAGGAGATGGGCCAGCTCCAGGAGGAGCTGGACCACGCCGGCGCCTGGGATCTGGACGCCCAGCTGGAGCAGGCCATGGACGCCCTGGGCTGCCCGCCAGGGGACTGGCCGGTGACCAACCTCTCCGGTGGCGAGAAGCGCCGGGTGGCGCTCTGCAAGCTGCTGCTCGAACAGCCCGATCTGCTGCTGCTGGACGAGCCGACCAACCATCTGGACGCCGAGTCCGTGCAGTGGCTTGAGCAGCACCTCGCCAAGTACCCGGGCACCGTGGTGGCCATCACCCACGACCGGTACTTCCTGGACAACGTGGCCGAGTGGATCCTTGAGCTGGACCGCGGTCGCGCCTATGTCTACGAGGGCAACTACTCCAAGTACCTGGAGACCAAGCAGACCCGGCTCAAGGTCGAGGGCCAGAAGGACGCCAAGCGCGCCAAGCGGCTCAAGGACGAGCTGGAGTGGGTCCGCTCCAACGCCAAGGGCCGGCAGGCCAAGTCCCGTGCGCGGCTCGCCCGTTACGAGGAGATGGCGGCCGAGGCCGAGAAGACCAGGAAGCTGGACTTCGAGGAGATCCAGATCCCGCCGGGCCCCCGGCTCGGCAATGTCGTGGTCGAGGTGGACAGGCTCGGCAAGGCGTTCGGCGACAAGGTGCTGGTCGACGGCCTCTCGTTCACGCTGCCGAGGAACGGCATCGTCGGCGTGATCGGCCCCAACGGCGCCGGCAAGACCACGCTGTTCAAGATGATCCTCGGCCTGGAGACGGTGGACTCGGGCTCGGTCCGGGTCGGCGAAACGGTCGACATCTCGTATGTCGACCAGAGCCGCGCCCATATCGACCCCAAGAAGACGCTGTGGGAGGTCGTCTCCGACGGCCTGGACTACATCAACGTCGGCCAGGTCGAGATGCCGTCCCGCGCCTATGTCAGCGCCTTCGGCTTCAAGGGCCCGGACCAGCAGAAGCCGGCGGGCGTGCTCTCCGGCGGCGAGCGGAACCGCCTCAACCTGGCGCTCACCCTCAAGCAGGGCGGCAATCTGCTGCTGCTGGACGAGCCGACCAACGACCTGGACGTGGAGACGCTCTCCTCGTTGGAGAACGCGCTGCTCGAGTTCCCCGGCTGCGCCGTGGTGGTCTCCCACGACCGGTGGTTCCTGGACCGGGTGGCCACGCACATCCTGGCCTACGAGGGCGATTCGCGCTGGTTCTGGTTCGAGGGCAACTACGAGTCCTACGAGAAGAACAAGATCGAGCGGCTCGGCGCGGAGGCGGCCCGTCCGCACCGCGCCACCCACAAGAAGCTGACCAGGGGCTAGGACGATGCGGCATCGCTTTGAGTGCCCGCTGCGCTGGTCGGACATGGACTCCTTCGGCCATGTCAACAACGTGGTCTTCCTGCGCTATCTCGAAGAGGCGCGGATAGATTTCATGTTCCGGCTGGCGCGGCAGGCCGATTCGGGTGCGTTCACCGGCGGCTCGGTGGTGGCCCGGCACGAGATCGACTACCGCAAACCGCTCACCCACCGACCCGAACCGGTCGTCGTCGAACTCTGGGTGACCAAGCTGGGGTTCGCCTCGGCCACGGTCGGCTATGAGATCAAGGACGAGAGCGGCCTCTATGTCACGGCGCAGACCGTGATAGTCCCCTACGACCTGGAGCTGAGCCGCCCCCGGCGGCTGACCGACGAGGAGCGGACGTTCCTCTCCCGCTACTTCGACGACGAGGCGACGGGCGGCGACGAGGCGGGCGGTGCCGACGAACCGGCCGAGGCGGGCGAGGCGAGGGACGCCGACGCGGCATGACCGGGCAGCCCGAGTTGGCGTTCGCACGGCCGGGGGAGGCGACGGACCTCGTCGCCTTCCTCGGCCGCCAGCTGCGGTGGGACCGCACGGCCGCCGCCCGGGTGCAGGGCGACGGAGAGGTGGTCGCGGTCTTCACCCAGCCGGCCAGGTTCGGGGTGCTGGCCGTCCGCCCGGTGCCGCTGCGCGCGCCGGTCCGGCTGGATCGCACGGTCTCCGCCGGGGAGTTGCTTGAGGCGGTGGACGAGGAGCGCGGGACGTTGGCGCTGCCGGCCGCCGTGACCGGCCCCTCCTGGGCCGGGCTGCTGCCGCCGCGCGGCGGCTGGACCGCGCTGGCCGAGGTGCCGCACCAGCTGGTGCGGCGGGCCGCCGGCGCGGTGGTCGCCGAGTTCCGGGAGCGCACCGAGGGGCTGCCGCCCGAGGAGCGCACCAGGAGCGCGCTGGACGCGCTGGCCGAGGAGATATGGTCCCGCCCGCTGGCCGACACCACGCTGCCGCTGCGCGCCGTGCACGCGGCGCACGCCCTCGGCCTGCTGCGGGCGGCGGAGCCCGTCACCGTGCTGGAACGCGGCCCCTGGCTGCGGCTGCGGACGGCGCTCGGCTCGACGGCCGTGCGTCGGGCCGGCGTCGGCGGCCTGAGCGTCACCCCCGTCTAGCGCGGGCCGCCCGGCTACCGGCGGGTATCCGGACCAGCGGCGTCGGGCCCTGGCGGGTCTGCCACCATGGAGCCATGGAGATCCAGCAACTGACGTTCTACGAGCTGGTCGGGGGCGAGCCGACCTTTCGGGCGCTGGTCCGCAGGTTCTACGAGGGCGTGGCCGACGACCCGATCCTGCGGCCGATGTATCCGGAGGAGGATCTCGGCCCCGCCGAGGACCGGCTGGCGCTCTTTCTGATGCAGTACTGGGGCGGGCCCCACACCTATGGCGAGACCCGGGGGCATCCCAGGCTCCGGATGCGGCACGCGCCGTTCACGGTCGACCGCGCCGCGCACGATGCCTGGCTGCGGCATATGCGCGACGCGGTGGACAGTCTGGAGCTGGATCCCAAGCTGGAGAAGCAGCTCTGGGACTATCTGGTGTTCGCCGCCCGCTCCATGATCAACACCCCGGAGTAGCGGGCGGGGTCGGCCCGGTCAGGCGTCGTCCCAGCGGAACAGCCGCGCCGCCACCGCCGTCAGCACCGCCGTGAACAGCAGCAGCCCGCCGATCACCGGCAGCGCGTCGCCCCAGCTCCCGCCCCGGGTGAGGACATCCTGCATGGCCTCGTTGAGATGCTTCAACGGCATCGCGTTGGAGATCGCCGCCACCCAGCCGGGGACGCCGTCCAGCGGGAAGAACGATCCCGACAGGAACGCCATCGGCATGATCACCAGCTGGAGCGCCGCGTTGGCCGCCTCGTCCGTCTTGGCCCAGGCGCCGATCAGCAGGCCGACCGACATGAAGGACAGCGTGCCGGACGCCACCAGCGGGATCGCCAGCCACCAGTGGCCGGTGAGTTGCAGCCCGTAGAAGGGGATGGTCGCGATGCCGATGAAGAGCGCCGTCTGCAGCAGCGCCATCCCCAGGCTTACGCCGATCCGGGCGCTGATCACCGTCGCCGGCGAGATCGGGGCCAGCCATAGCCGGCGCAGGATCCGCTTCTTCCGCCAACTCACCAGCGTGAACGCCGACATGAAGGCGGCGCCCATGGCGATAGCCCAGCCGAGCAGGCCGGGCGCCAGATACTGGATCGCCTTGACCGAACGGTCCTCGATCTGGTCGGTGGCCAGCTCGAACGCCGGCGGCTGACCGGTCGCCGCCACGTTGGCGCTCTGCACCAGTGACTGCATCAGCCCCTGCACGGTGCCGGACCGCGCCGGATCGGCCGCCGAGTAGCGCAGTTCGACGGTGCCGTCGGCCGCCTCCCAGACCACGGCGTCGGCCTCGCCGTCGCTGACCCGCGCCAACGCCTCGTCGCGGTCCGCCAGATGCTCCACGTTCAGCGCCTCGGAGAGGTCCCGGCGCTGCTCGGCCGACAGATCGTCCAGGACGGCGACCTCGCCGACCTGGAGCACATGGGAGCGGGAGACAGAGTCGTTCTGGAACAGCGCGCCGAACAGCAGCAGGAACATCAGCGGGAAGATCAGCGTGAAGAAGGACGCCGTGCGGTCCCTCAGCAGGGCGAACAACATCGCCCTGGACAGGCTCTTGAGGGCGGTGACGCTCATTCCCGGTACTCCCGTCCCGTGAGCTGGAGGAAGACGTCCTCCAGGTTCTTCACGCCCAACTCCGCGACGAGATCGGCCGGGGCACCGACCCGCAGGATGCGGCCGGCGTCCATGATGGCCACCCGGTCGCAGAGGATCTCGGCCTCGTCCAGGTAGTGCGTGGTGAGGACGACGGTGCGCCCCGCGCCGTTGATCCCGCGCAGCAGATCCCACAGGTTGCGGCGGGCCTGCGGGTCAAGCCCTGTGGTCGGCTCGTCGAGGAAGACCAGCTCCGGATCGTGCACCAACGCGCAGGCGATGGAGAGCCGTTGGGCCTGCCCGCCGGAGAGCTTGTCCTCGCGGGTGTCCGCCTTCTCGGTCAGGCCGACCGTCTCCAGCATCTCGTCGGCCCGCGACGACGAGACGCCGTAGAGGGCGGCGAAGGTGTGGATCTGCTCCCGGGCGGTGAGCTTCTCGAAGAACGCCGACGCCTGGAGCTGGACGCCGATCCGCCGCAGCAGCCGTTGGTCCCGGGGCCAGGACGGAACGCCGAGCAGCCGCGCGGTGCCCTCGTCGGGCTCGCGCAGCCCCTCGATCAGCTCCATCGTGGTGGTCTTGCCGGCACCGTTGGGGCCCAGGATGCCGTAGAACTCACCTTCCGTAACCTCGAAGGTGACCCCGTCGACGGCCTGGACCTCCCCGTAACGCTTACGCAGTCCTTCGACCGATATGGCGGCTATGTTATTCGTCACTCTGCGATCGTAGTGCTGGCCGAAACCTCACCATCGGTGGGCCACCGGAGAGCGGTCGGGGGCCGCCCGGTCACTGACGGTAGAGGCGCAGCGTGGTCCAGGCGCCCACATGCACCCGGTCACCCTCCTGGAGCGGCACCGGGACGAACGGCTGGATCGGGTCCTCGGCGCCGTTCACCGTGGTGCCGTTGGTCGAGTCCTGGTCCACCACGGCCCAGCCGCCGTCGGGCTGCTCCACCAGCACCGCGTGCTGATGCGAGACGCCCGGGTCCTCCGGCTGCTGGGAGAGGTCGATATCGGGCGACTCACCCGTGGAGTTCCGGCGCCGGCCGATGGTCATCTGCGGCCCGTTGAGCTGGAGTTGCTGCTCCGGCGCATAGGCGGGCAGCGACAGCTGCGCGGCCTCGGGGCCCGAACGGTGCATCATCGCCGCGAAGTACTCGGGGTCGGGACCGACCGACACCAGCCAGACGCCGCCGCTCAGCTGCTGGCCCGGATAGCCGGGCGGGCCCGGCTGCGGCGGCCCGACCGGCGCGCCGCCGGGCGGCGGCAGCATCCAGTCGCCGGACGGCTGCGGCGGGCCCTGCTGGTACTGCTGCCGCTGGTGCGGCGGCGCCGGCGGCTGGCCGAACCCGGGCGGCCCCGGCGGCTGTTGCTGCCCCAACGGCTGCTGCCCGACCGGCGCCGACTGCGGCCCGCCCGGATAGGCGGGGGCCGGCGGGGTGTAGGTGGTGGGGGAGTTGGTCAGGAAGTTGAACCGGCACTCCTCGCAGAACGGGGACTGCGCCTCGCGCGGGGTGCGGCACTGCGGACACAACTCGGCGGCCGGCATCGGCGCCGTGACCGGCCCACCCGGCGGCGGATAGCCGGGCCCGCCGTGCTGCTGCTGCTGGCCCGGATACCCCTGCGGTCCCGGCTGGGCGGGGAAGCCCTGCCCCGGCGGCGGGGGCGGCGGCCCCGGGTGGCCGGGAAAGTCCTGCCCCGGGGGCGGCGGTGGTGGCATGGGGACGGCGGGTGCCATGATGCGGTGTCCACAGACCTCGCACCAGTCCTCGGCCATCGACTGGTGGCCGTTAGGGCAAGTCGGCATGGACTGCCTCCCCCTTACATCACTTCTTCACTCGGTATCGAATCTGGTGTTCTTACACGGTTGTTCGCGTCTGTCGCACTGCTGTGGTACCTCTCACCGGCGGCGCGACAGGTGCCCCTCAGCGAACAGTACCGGTCGATCACGGCCCAGGGGCCATGACCTTCGGCACGTTTTCAGCTCTCCCCCTCGCGGCCGGGGGCGGGCCGGGGCGGCGGAAACGGGATGAGGGCGACGGTCACATTGTCGTGCCCGCCGGCGTCCAGAGCGTGTTTGACCAGCCGCTGCGCACCGGGCAACGGCGTCGACCTGGACCCCTCCGGCACCAACCTGGCCATCTGGTCGGCGCCTTCCGCGTAGTTCCACAGCCCGTCGGTGCAGACCACCACCACACCCGGCCGGTCCGGCTGGAAGGTCGCGGTGTGCGGCTCGACGTCCTGGGCGTCGGCGCCCAGCCAGGCGGTGATCGCGTGCGCGCGGTGGTCGGCCATCGCCTCGGCCTCGGAGAGCAGCCCCGCGGCCACCATCTGCGCCGCCCAGGAATCGTCCTCGGTGAGCCGGGCGGCACCCGCCCGGTCCAACGGCACCCAGTACGCCCTGCTGTCGCCGATCCAACCGACCGTCAGCTGGCCGCCGGCGGCGATGGCGCCGACCAGGGTGCAGGCCGGCGCGTTGCGGCCCGGCTCGCGCTGGGCGTCGGCGAGTTGGTTCACCGCCTCGGCCGCCACCAGCACCGCCTCGTGCATCGCCTGCTCGCCGGCCATCCCGCGCGGCAGCGCGGCCAACAGAAAGGCCGCCGCCGCGTAGGCGGCGGCCTCGGACGCCTCGTGCGGGCGACTTGAGGACGACACCCCGTCGCACACCACGGCGACCACGGCGGGTGTGCCGTCCGGGAGCGCGGTGTTGCCCACGCTGAACGAGTCCTCGTTACGGTGATGACGCCGACCGAGATCGCTGACGGCCGCCACCGTGCCCAGGCCACGCTCCACGTGGTCGCGGTCCCCCGGATCCGGCTTGGCGCAGTCGACGCACCGGCCGTCCACCTCGGCGCCGGTGCGGCCGCAGACCGTGCAACGGGGCGCCGCCGGCGCGGCGGCGGCGCCGGCGCGGGGATCCGCCGACGCGCGCGGCGCGATACGGGGATCGGCCGGCGGCAGCGACCGGGGATCGGGCCCCTGCGGCTGCGGCTGCGGCTGGGCGGCGGCCGGTGGTGCGCTCGGGGGCGCCGGGAACTCGCCTTCGGACGGCAACGGCGACGGCAAGTGGAAGTCCGGCTCCGTCGGCGTATACGCCTCCGGCGTGGACGCCGTGGAGGGTGCGGGTGGATTGCCGGCCTGCCGGCTGGACGCCGACGCCTGCGCGGCGGGCGGTGGTTGGACGGGCGCGGACGCCTGCGGCACGGCCGGTGCGGGAGGTGCGGATGCCTGCGGCGCGGCCGGTGGTTGGGGCGGCGACGGAACGGACGCCGGTTGGGCGGGCGCGGATGTCCGTGGGGCGGCCGGTGGTTGGGCGGGCGCGGATGTCCGCGGCGGTGCCGGTGGTTGGGGTGGCCGTTGCGCTGGGGCGGTGGTTGGGGGTGTCGGTGGTGGGCCTGTCTCGGTGGTTCCCGCTGGGGGGCGCCGCTGCGCCGGGCCGCCGGTTGTCGCTGGCGGCTGCGCCTGGCCGCTGGTTGCGGTGTGCTGTGTGCCCGGGGCTGTGGGGCCTGTTGGGGCTTGGCGCTGTGCGCTGCCGGCTGGCGGTGGTCCCGCCGCTGCTGGCCCCGGCCGGGCTTGCGGCGCGGCTGCCCGCGCTCCCGGCTCGGCCGGGCCGCCCGCCGCCTGCCCTGTTCGGGCTGGCGGTTGTGCTGGGGCGGTGGTTGGGGGTGCCGGTGGTGGGCCGGTCTCGGTGGTTCCCGCCGGGGGGCGTTGCTGCGCCGGGCCGCCGGTTGTCGCTGGCGGCTGCGCCTGGCCGCTGGTTGCGGTGTGCTGTGTGCCCGGGGCTGTGGGGCCTGTTGGGGCTTGGTGCTGGGCGCCGTCGGCTGGCGGTGGTCCCGCCGCTGCTGGCCCCGGCCAGGCTTGCGGCGCAGCCGCCCGCGCTGCTGGCCCCGGCCGGGCCTGCGGCGCAGCCGCCCGCGCTGCTGGCCCCGGCCGGGCTTGCGGCGCAGCCGCCCGCGCTGCTGGCCCCGGCCGGGCCTGCGGCGCAGCCGCTCGCGCTGGCGGTGGGGGTGCCGCATGGCGTAGGTCTGTGCCGCAGACTCCGCAGAAGCGGTCGTCGGCCTCCAGCGGCTCCCCGCAACCGGGGCAGGCGGAGAGTTGGTCGAGCTGCGGCATCTTCACACCCATGTCCTGGGGCGGAAGCGGTTCGCCGCCTCCACCAGTTCCGTCCGTTCCCTACTGGTGGGTGCCAATCTGGCCAGTCTTCGGTAGGAGCGTTCCAGACCGAACCTGACACCCGTCTCGTCGAGCGACGTGCCCAGCAGCTGTTGGCCGGCCAGCGCCTCCCGCTGGTGCGAGCCCCCCGACAGCAGCCAGTCCAGAGCGCATCCCAGCACTTCACAGGACAGTTGTTCGCTCAACGATGGTTCCAACCCGGCGGCACGCAAACGCGCGACCTGTTCGCCGGCCGCGAGCAGGTCGGGGAGGGCGTGGACGCCGTCCGTCGGTCGCCACAGCCGGGCGCGCACGGCGGCCACCCGCGCGGCCGGGTAGTGGGCCGACGTCTCGGGGATCGACTCCAGGGCGGCGACGGCGCCCGGCCGGTCCTCGACGGCGAGGCGGACCCTGGCCAGGCCGAAGGCCGCACTCACATGGCTGGGGTCGCAGGTCCAGACCAAGGTGTAGTAGTCGGCCGCGTTGTCCCACTGGCCCAGTTCCTCGGCGCAGACGGCCAGCGCCAGCTTGGGCGCCACCTCGCCGGGGAACGCGTCGTACACCGCGTCGAAGGCGTGCGCCGCGGTGGCCAACTCGCGTTCGGCCAGGGCGGCCAGGCCCTGGTACCAGACCACCCGCCAGTCGTCGTGGTGGCGTTGGCGCAGCGTCGTCAGCAGCGCGCGCACGGCGGGGGTGGACGTCGGGCCGTCCAACCTGAGGTGCGCGCGCACCTCTCTGATCCGTCGTTCCACCGAGTCCGTGGGGGCCGCGCCCAGTGCCACCAGCAGATCGGCGGGGGCGCTGGCCATCACGCCGGCGAGGAAACCGGCGTTGGGGTCGTCCGGGTCGATCAGGGGCACCGGCAGGGCCAGCGCCGCCGCCCGCGCCGCCGGCGGCCGGACGGTGGGCGTGGTGACGGCCGGGGCGGTGGCCCGGCCGCGCCGGTTGAGGGGGCGGACGCCGAGCCGGGAGACGCTGCCGGCCGGGGCGCGCAGCGGCTCCGGATCCACCACCCGTTCCTCGGGGCCGAACAGGGGGGAGACGGCCGGCTGTGGGCGCCCGGTGCGGGTGGCGACCAACTCGCGCAGCACGCCGGTGAGTTGTTCCGCCATCTCCTCGGCGGACGCGAACCGCCGCTGGGGGTCGGGGTCGGTGCCGCGGACCAGGAAGCGGTAGAAGGACTCGTGCTCCCGGAACACGTCGATATGCATCGGGTCCGGCAGGCTGTCGGCGAAGACGGTGGTGTAGCCCTGGAAGTCGAAGGTGAGCACGGCCAGGGTGCGGGCCACCGTGTAGAGGTCGGAGGCCACCGACGGGCCCAGCTCGGCCACCTCGGGGGCCTGGTAGCCCAGCGTGCCGTAGATGGCTGATTCCTGGTCGTCCATCCGGCGGACGGCGCCGAGGTCGATCAGCTTGAGCTGGTCGCGCTGCTGGATGGCGTTGTCCACCTTGAAGTCGCAGTAGAGCAGATTGCGGCTGTGCAGATAGCCCAGCGCGTCAAGCGCCTCGATGCCGTAGGCGCAGGCCTGTTCCACCGGCAGCGGATCGCGGCGCCCCTGGGGGGTTCTGCGGGCGTTGGCGATCTCCTTGAGCGACTTGCCGCCGATGTACTCCATGACGATGTAGCCGTCCATGCTGCCGGTGCGTCGGTCCAGATGCTCAACGAAGTTGTAGATCCGGACGATGCTGGAGTGCTCGATCTCGGCCAGAAACCGTCGCTCCGAGATCGCCGCCGCCATGGCGTCCTCGTCACCGGTGTCCAGCAGGCCCTTGAGCACCACCCACCGGTCGTGGACGGCGGTGTCGACGGCCAGATAGATCCAGCCGAGGCCACCGTGCGCCAGGCAGCCGGTGACCCGGTACTGCTCCTTCACGACATCCCCGGCGCGCAGCTTGGGGACGAACGAGTAGGGGTGGCCGCAGTGGGTGCAGAAGCCCTCGGTGCGTCCGGCGCGGCCGTTGCGGGAGCGCCCGACCTGGGCCCCGCAGGCGTGGTTGCCGCAGAACCGTTTGCGTTCGGGCACCTCCGGCCGGTCGAGTACGGCGGTGCTCGGGTCGTGCGGCGGCACCTCGGGCACCGTCACCAGGCCGGCGCCGAGCCGGGAGCGGACGGAGAGCCCGGTCTTGGTGCGCGAGCTGCGCACCGTGATCGACGGGTCGAGCGATACCGAGCCCTCGCGGGAGAGCCGCCCGGAGACGGAGCGGACGGAGGCGCGGGAGCGCGTCGAGTCCACCGATCCCTGGCCGTCGCCCCGATCCGTCTCGTGCACCACCTGGGTGCCGGTCGGGGCGTCCCCGATCATGCCCTCGGGGGATACCACCGGGGCCAACCCGCACTGTCCGCAGTGCAGTTGACCGTCCTGGCCGCGCAGATAGCGGCCGTCGCAGCCGGGGCGCTGGCAGAACGTTCCGGTCTCCTCGCCTTCCGTGCTCATGACTCCCCTCGCGATCCGGTGTCGTGGTCCGACAGGTCGGCGGTCGAGGGCAGCAGGGCGTCCGCCGCCGCCTCCTGGTAGCGCAGTACCGCCGATTCGGCGGCGCGTAGATCGCAGGGCGCCGTCCACAGCATCCGGCGGGCCGCGTCATAGCGCGCGGCCAGCACCGGTTCGTCGGCGCGGCCGGCCCGGACGACCCTGGCGCGCCAGGCGTCGAGACGGCCGCGCAGCTCGGCGCGGACCGCCAGGGGCGCGGTGACGGCGGAGAGCGAGTCGCGGGCCCGCCGCAACTCCTCGTCGGCGCGCTGCTCCAGGGATTCGAGCAGCGGCGAGAGGCGGTGCCACTGGGAGCGCCGGCGGAAGTCGGCGGCGGCGATCAGCTGTTCGCCCAGCGCCTGGGAGGGCCCGCTGACCGCGGGGACCTCGGAGGCGGCGATCTTGGCCAGCACCTCGCCGCGCGCGATCCGCGCCTCCGCGAGGGTGCGGTCGGCACGGGAGAGCACGTCGCGCAGCCGGATCAACCGCTGCTCGGCGTCCTTGCGCACCCCGATGACCGCGTCCACCTCGCGGCGAATATCGTCCAGCGCGCGCGCCGCGCGGTCGTAGCGGGTGGTGTCGGGGCGGCCCCCGCCGGGCGCGCTGCTGCCGCCGGCGGGCGTCCAGAAGGCCAACGGGTCCGCGATCACCTCGGCGCGCAGCGTGGTCAACTCCTCGGTGATGCCGGTGAGTTCGTCGCCCGCCGGATGGGCGCCGGGGCGGACGCCGACCGAGTGGGCCAGATCCCGCAGCCGATACAGCTCGGTGGCCAGCAGATCTATCCGGGCGGGCAGCGCGGACCAGACCACGTCGGCGGCGACCAGCAGATCCAGCACCTCCGCATAGCCGGCGTTCATCCGGCCGATCAACTCGGGCCAGCCCAGATGCTCGACCCCGCCGTCGGCGTCGGCGACGCCGATGGTGGCGCCGTCCAGCACCATGCTCAGCTGCAGCAGCTCCTCACGGCCCGGATCGCGGCGGCGCCCCCGCAGTTCGCGTGCCGTCTCCAGGGCGTCGGTGAGCTGGTCGAAGTCGTTCCACAGCCGGGTGATGACGCGCTCGGCGCGCGCCCAGCGGTCCCGGGTGGCCCCGGTGAGGTCGGCGCCCTCCAACAGCCGGCGGCCGGCGTGGTCCTGCAGGGCGAGCAACGAGATCTCGATCGCCTCGTGTTCGGCGCCGAAGCGCGCCAGCGAGCGGTCCACCTCCTCGCGGCTCAGCACGGTCCCGCCGGAATCCGGGGCCATCGCACTCCCCTCTGTCTTTCCCGCCGGCTCTCACACGTCGGCTGTGGTCTCGGGCTGTTCGGGTACTCGGGTTTGTTCTTCGGGTGCTCTTCGGGATGTTCTGGTTCGTCGGTCTGCTCGGGTGTGGTGGTCGGTGGTCGATCCTGTCGCGATCTCTTCCCCGGTCGGCACGCGGGGTATGTCAGTCCCGGTAGCGGGGTTCCGGACGGGTGACGGCGCCCGGCGGGAGGTAGTCGCTGAGCCATGTGTCGAACGCGTCCTGCCAGCGGCTGTCGTTCTCGTCGCCGATGTAGTCCTCCAGCACGGCGTTCACCCAACGCACCAGATCGTCGTCGCCGGGCCGCATCGCCACACCGTAGGACTCGACGGTCAGCTCGTCCCCCACCAGCTGCATCGAGGGGTCCTGCGCGACATGCCCGGCGGCCAGCGCACTGTCCGTCATCAGGGCGTCGGCGTCGCCGAGTTGGATCTGCACCAGGCAGTCGAGGTGGTTGGGCTTCTCCATCAACTCCGCGTTGTGCTCGCGCCGTTTCAGCTCCAGGCTGGCCGTGGACTCCTGGGCGCTGCACACCGTGAGGCCGTCAACCGTCTCGTCGAGGCCGGTGACCTCGGACTGTCTGGGCACCAGCAGCTGTTGGCCGGTCTGGAAGTAGGGGATGGAGAAGGCGACTTCCTCCAGCCGCTCACAGGTGATGGACATGCTGCGCACCACCATGTCCACATGGTTGCGTTCCAGCGCCCTCTCCCGTTCGGCGGTGGGGATGGCGCGGAGGACCAACTCGCCACCGGGGTCGAGCACATCGTCGGCGATGGCCTGGGCCAGCTCGATGTCGAAGCCGACCAGCTCCCCGGACTGCGGCTCCCGGTAGCCCCAGCGGTAGCTGTTCTGGTCGACGCCGATGACCAGCCGCCCTCTCGCGTTGATGGCGTCCACCGTGCTGCCGCCGGCGCGGCTGGCGGGCTGCGGGGACTCCGCCGGGTCGAAGGGCACCCCGTCCGCGTCCCGGCACACCTCCGGGGCGGCGGTGGGCACCGGATTCCGGGTCATGGCCTGGGCGGCCTCGCTGGCCCCGCCGGGCGGCGGCCCCGGTGGCACGCTCGCCCCCTCGGGCAGCGAGCCGATCATCACCGTGCCGGCCAACATCAGCCCGGCGGCGCCCAACAGCAACGCCCGCCGGTCCCGCGCCGCTCCGCGCCCGCGTCTCGTTCGTCGCATGGTCCCCACCCTCCGTTCGCCGTCCGGGCGGCGGTCGTCCGCCGGCCGGCGGCGCCCGCTCGCCCCGTTCACCGGTACTCCGCCAACCGGCGTCCGATCCCCAGCACGATCGCGGTGCCGGCGAGCAGGGCGAGTCCGACGGCCAACGAGGGCACCGGGCCGAGCCAGTTGACGCCGCTGCCGACCGCCGCCCGGAACTCCTTCTGCTGCAGACCGACCGCGTCCCTCAACTCGCCGTCCACCCGGTCGAAGGACTGCCCGGTCGAGTCCGTCTCCCCGATCACCAGCTGGATCGCTTCCTCGTAGTCGCCCTCGGTCTCGGCCGTCGTGACGTCCCCGTGCCGCTGCCGCCACTGCTGGGAGGCCGCGATCGCGGCCTCCACCTGGGCCCCGCCCGCCTCGCTCCCGACGCGCGTCAACGCCTGTCTGAGCAGCCCGGCCTCGGCCCCTTCGTCATCGGCCAACAACCGGTCCATGGAAGCCTGGTAGTCGTCCTCGAACGTGGTGTTGTTCTGCGCGGTCGCGATATCGCCGCCGCGCGACACCAGCGTCAGATTCTCCGAACCGCGCGCCCGCATCGCCTCCGTCCACGCGTCGCTGAGCGTGGTGAGCGCCTGGCCGGGGCCGTTCTCCGCGTCGTTCAACGCCGATCTGGCGAGGGTGTGCGCGCCGACCAGCCAGGCCAGCAGCAGGCCGGCGGCGGCGGTGGCGGCCACCAGGCCCGGGTTCAGCACCCGGTTGGTGCGCCGGTACTGCCGCCACTGGGCCCAGCCGAGCGCCGCCAGCGCGGCGCCGCCCAGGGCCGTGGAGAGCCATGGCCAGGCGCGGGCGTCGGCCAGATCCCGCTGGTAGCGGGCGGTCTCCAGCTCGTACAGCTCGGCGGCCGGGTCGAGCAGCGTCTCCTGCATCTGCTCGTCGGCATAGCGCAGATAGGCGCTGCCCAGCGGCAGGCCCTGGCGGTCGTTGGCCCTGGCGGTCTCCACCAGCCCGGTGTATGTCGGCAGTTCGGCGTTGAGCCCGGTGATCAACGCCTCCGCCGCGTCCGAGTCACCGACCTGCCCGGCCGCCGAGGAGAGCAGGGTGGAGGCGTTGCCGATGCGCTCCTCGTAGCGCTCGCGCACCTCGGGCTTCTCGTCGGCGCCGGCCAGGAAGCCGCTGGCCGCCGTGGTGTTGGCGTCGGCCAGCGAACGGTAGATGTCGGCCGCGGCGCGGCTCAGCGGCTGACTGCTCTGCCGCGCGGTCTTGGCCGCCTCCGCCCGATCCGACAGCTCGGCGTAGGTGCTCAGCCCGAACAGCAGCGTCAACCCGGCCAACACCGCCCCGATCAACCGCAGTCGACCCGGCTCGGTGCCCATGGCCGCACGCAGCCGGCCGGCGTTCTCCACGAACGCGCTCCGCCGGCGCGGCGGGGCGGACGGCGGCGGGTCGACCGAGGGGAGAACGGGCCGGGGCGACGGCAGCGACGCCCCCGCCCCGGCGCGCGGAGCCGGCGCGGCCGGCCCCGAGACGGGCGGGGCGGTCGGTGGCTGGGTCACGTGGTGGGCCCTCCCCCTCGCGATGTCGGCATGGGCCACGGCCAGCAGTATGCCGTTTGGCGTGCCGGACCACACGGCACTTGCCCGGATCTTGTCGCATTCGCGATCTTTCCCCGGGGCGCCGAACGGGCCATGGCACCCGACTCCTCTCCGGGAACGCGCCGCCCCCGAGCGCGCTCCCCGCCGCGCCCGGTCGAGCCGGGCCTGTCAGAGCCGCAGGCCGAAGTACAGGGTCTCCGAACTCCCGTCCGGGGGCGGGATCTCGTGGAAGCCCATCCGCCGGTAGAAGGCGCCCGCTCTGGTGTTCGCCGGGTTCATACCCAGGTGCAGGCCGGGCACTCCGCGCTCGCGCAGCGCGTCGACGAACGTCGTCATCAACCGACTGCCGAGCCCCCGGTGTTGGCCCTCGGGCAGCAGGTCGATATGGAGATGCGCCGGATAGTCGACGGCGAGCGAGGGCACCAGCATCGCCTCGGCGTGGTGCAACAGATGACGCAGCCCCTCGTCCCGGCCGGCCGGCGGCTCGGCCGGCGCGGGGAAGCGCTCGGCGACGGTGGGCAGCCAGCGCTCCCGGAACTCCCGGTAGAACCGGGTGCTGTCGGTGGTGCCGAGGACATAGCCGATGGGCCGCTCACCGTTGTCGACGACGAAGACCAGCTCCGGCTCCAACTCGGCGTAGGGCGTTGCGAAGATCGCCGGGAAGATCTCCGGCTCGGCGAAGTGCCCTGTGGCGTCCTCGCCCGCGTGGGCGGTGCGTATGCAGATGTCTTCCAGCGCGGCGCGGTCACCGGGACGGTAGCCGCGAACGGTGACGGGTCGGGTGTTGTGCATGGCGGTCATTCTGCGCCAGACCTCCCCCGACCGGCAGGGGGTTGTCGTCCCGGTAACCGTCAGTCCGTCGGCTTGGCCAGGGAGACGTCGGGGCCGTCCACCTGCGAGATGCCGGCCGCGTCCAACGCGCTCTTGATGCGCCAGCGCAGCTCCCGCTCCACCGGCTCCGCCTTCCCCGGCGGGGTCTTCACGCTGACCTTGAGGACCATCGACTCCAGCGCCACCGAGGTCAGGCCCAGCACCTCGACCGGCTCCCACAGCAGCTCGTGCCAGGGCTCGGCCGCCGACATCTCGGCGCCGGCCTCCTCGATCAGCTTGCGGACCCGCGCCACATCGACGTCCGAGGCCACCGCCACCTCGACCGAGGCGGTCGCCCAGCCCTGGCTGAGGTTCCCCACCCGCTTCATCTCCCCGTTGCGCACGTACCAGATGGCGCCGTTCTCGCCACGCAGCGTGGTCACCCGCAGGCCGATCTCCAGCACGGTGCCGGTGACCTCGCCCGCGTCGATGGTGTCGCCCACCCCGTACTGGTCCTCCAGCAGCATGAACATCCCGCTCAGCACGTCGGTCACCAGATTGCGCGCCCCGAAGCCGATGGCCACGCCGACGATGCCCGCGCTGGCCACCAGCGGGCCGAGCTGGATGCCCAGTTGGGAGAGGACCATCAGCGCGGCCGTGCCCAGGATCAGCACCGAGGCGGCGCTGCGCAGCACCGAGCCGATGGCCTCCGACCGCTGCCGGCGACGTTCCGCGTTCACCAGCCGGCCGCCGCGCGCCGCCCGCCGCTTGCTGTCCTTCTCGCCCTCCCGGTTGAGCCGCGCGATCAGCCGGCTCAGGGAACGGCGCACCACGAAGCGCACGGCGAACGCGACCACCGTGATCAGCAGAATGCGCAGCGCCACCGCCAGCCAGGTCTCCCAGTTGCCCATGCGGCCCTCTCCGCTCACCCGTTCCTCGCCCCGTGCCGCGGTCAACCGTAATCGGCGCGCGGCCCGGGACGGCGCGGGTCCCGAGGGGGCGGGGGGAAACCCGGGGCGGACGTGGCGGATGACACATGGGACACATTCCCGGATCGTGGTGGCGCCGGTGCCCCTGCCCACGACACACTGAGGGAGATCGTCACGGCGCGAGCCACGTGCCGCCGACGGAAACGGAGGGCGTTCGTGCCACACGTCTTGGTCCTCAACGCTTCGTACGAGCCGCTGGGTGTCGTGCCGGTCCGCCGCGCGCTCATCCTGCTGCTCAACGACAAGGCCGTCAGCCTGGAGAGCTCGGGGCTGCTGATGCGCAGCGCCAGCCACGCCATTCCGGCGCCCAGCGTGGTCAGGCTGAAACGCTTTGTGCGTGTCCCCTACCGCACCGCCGTGCCGCTGACCCGACGTGCGCTCTTCGCGCGGGACGGCGGCCGTTGTGCTTACTGCGGCGGAGTGGCCACCAGCGTCGATCATGTGATCCCGCGCAGCCGAGGCGGCCAGCACGCCTGGGACAACGTCGTCGCGGCCTGTCGCAGTTGCAACCACATCAAGGCCGACCGGCAGGTCGCCGAGCTGGGCTGGCGGCTGCGCCACCCGCCGGGGCCGCCCTCGGGCCTGGCCTGGCGCATCATCGGCACCGGGCACCGCGATCCGCGCTGGCTCCCCTATCTGCGGCCCTACGGCGCCGATGACGCGCTCGCCAGGATCGAGGCCCATCCGGTCCGCGCGGGGAAGGGCGGCAAGCCGGCCAAGCCCGTCAAGCCGAGCGAGCCGGCCGAGTCCGTCTGACACCCCCGCGCCCTCACCCGATCGGATGGCCGGCGCCCGGCCTCGCCGGCCGGCGGACCAGGCCCCGTCCGATCGCGAAAAACATGGGCCTGTCGGGCCCTGCGGCAACAAGATTTCTCGCGTCGACCGACGTGAGGTGCGCCGCTTTCCCGTCGCGGCCACGGATGCGATGACGTTCACTGGGTAGAGCAGTACCCAAGACGACTGCCGTCCCTGAACGGAGACCCCCGTGGCCGTTGCCACTCGGAACCAGTGCAAAAGCAAACGTGTCAGCCAGCAGGGCCCGCCGCCGATGATCGGTGTGCCCGCCCAGGCCGCCGCCCGTGAGGTGCCGCTCACCAGCGAGCCCCCGCTCGGCGATCTCGCCCCCCTCACCTCGGAACAGCCCCTGGCCGCCCAGTCGCCCCTGGTCTCCGAGCCCAGCGGTCGCGGGGGCGCGGAGGCCATCGGCGTCTGATGGACGCCCTGGCGCGGCTCGCCGCCGCCCACTCGGTGGCCACCTCCTACGCCCCCTCGCCCGGGGAGTCCATCGAGGTACCCAGGTCCACGGTGGTGGCCGTGCTCGCGGCGCTCGGCGTGGACGCCGGCACCCCGGCCGCCGTCGAAGCGGCGCTCGCCCAACGGGCCGAACGGACCCGACGGCTGCTGCCCCCCACCCTGGTGGCCCGACCGAGCGCCCCCGTCACCCCGCCGCCGGTGCCCGCCGGCACCGTGTGCACGCTGGTCCTGGAGGACGGTTCACGCCGCCCGCTGGACGCGACGCCGCCCCCCGTCGGCCGGCACACCCTGCACGCGCTGGCGCCCGACGGGCGCGCCGCCCACGCCACGGTGCTCGTTCCCCCCGACACCGCGCCCACCCCCGGGGCGCGGGACATCGGGCTGATGGTCCAGCTCTACTCGCTGCTCTCGCGCGACTCCTGGGGCATGGGCGACCTGGCCGACCTCGCCGCGCTGGCGCGCTGGGCGGGCCCCGCGCTCGGCGTCGGCTTCCTCCAGCTCAACCCGCTGCACGCGGCCGTCCCGGCGCCCGAGGGCGAGACGGTCGATCCGTCCCCCTACCGCCCGGCCACCCGCCGCTTCGCCGATCCGGTGCATCTGCGGATCGAGGCGATCCCCGAGTACGCCGCGCTGGACGCGGCGGCCCGCGCCCGCGTCGCACCGCTGCTGGAACGGGCCGCCCGGTTGCGCCGGGCGGTGCTCGACGAACGCGCCCCCATCGACCGGGACGCCGTCTGGGCGGCCAAGCGCGCCGCGCTGGAGATCCTGCACCCGGTGCCGCTGGACGCGGCGCGGGCCGCCGCGTTCCGCGCCTACCAGGACGACTGCGGACAGGCCCTCACCGACCACGCCACCTGGTGCGCCCTGGTCGAGCTGCACGGACCCGACTGGCACCGCTGGCCCGCCGGGCTGCGCCGCCCCGACACCGCCGAGACGGCCGCCGCCCGGGACGCGCACCGCCCGCTGGTCGACTTCCACCGCTGGCTGACCTGGCTCACCGATGTCCAACTGGCCGACGCCCAACGCGCCGCCAGGGACGCCGGCATGGGCATCGGCCTGCTGCACGATCTGGCCGTCGGCGTCCACCCCGACGGCTCCGACGCCTGGGCCGGCCAGGATGTGCTGGCCGACGGCATGTCGGTCGGCGCGCCCCCCGACACCTTCAACGAACGCGGCCAGGACTGGGGCCTGCCGCCCTGGCGGCCCGACGCGCTGGCCGAGGCCGGCTACGCGCCCTGTCTTGAGCTGGCCGGCGCCCTGGCCCGGCACGCCGGCGGGCTGCGCGTCGACCATGTGATGGGACAGTTCCGGCTCTGGTGGATCCCCCGGGGCGCCGAGCCGCGCGACGGCACCTATGTCGGCTATGACGCGGACGCGATGCTCGCCGTGCTGGCACTGGCCGCGCACCGGGCCGGCGCCGTGCTGGTCGGCGAGGACCTGGGCACGGTCGAGCCCGGCGTCCGGGAGCGGCTGGCCGAACGCGGCGTCGCCGGCACCTCGGTGCTGTGGTTCGAACGCCACTGGGACCGCGAAGGCCGCCCGCCGCTCGACCCGGCGGACTGGCGCGCCAACTGCCTGGCCACGGTCACCACCCACGATCTGCCGGCCACCGCCGGCCGGTTCGACGGATCCGACGTCCGGCTGCGCCGCCGGCTCGGCCTGCTGACCGAGCCGGATCGGGCCGTCGCCGAGGCGGACGCCGAGGTGCGGGACTGGACGGCCACCTTCCGCCGCATGGGGCTGCTGGGGGACGGCCCGGCCGAGGAGGAGGCGGCCGAGGAGGAGTGGATCGCCGCCGCCTACCGCTTTCTGGCGCTGACCCCGGCCCGGCTGGTCGGCGTCTGGCTCCCCGACGGCCTCGGCGACCGCCGCCCGCAGAACGTCCCCGGCACCTGGCGCCAATACCCCAACTGGCGGCTGCCGGTGGCCGATGCCGGCGGACGCCCCATCCCCCTGGAGGAGCTGACCGCGTCCGAGCGGTTGGCCCGGCTGGTCGCCTCGGTACGCGACCCGGGGCCCTGAGCCACGGCCGGCGCGAGGCGTTCGTTAGTGTGGGGGCGTGGTCAACATGAACAAGAAGCGTGCCGCCGCGGTCACACTCGGCACGGTGCTGCTGATGACGCTGTCCTCCCCGGCCGCCCACGCCGCGTTGCACCGTGACGACGGCGACGACCCCGGCACCGGCCTGAGCATCGCCGAGACGCTGGGCCTGTTCGTGGTGGCGCCCGTCGTTCTCTTCGCGCTGATCGCCTGGGCCGTCGTCCTCGGCGAACGCAAGCGCTGACGCCTTCCCGGCGGAGCCACGCGAGCTCCCGCCCGCCCCGACGGTCTTCGGCCGACGGCCGCGCCGGCACAGCGGATCGCCGGCCCCGGAGATCCGCCGGCAGGCTCCGGCTCCGACGCCCTCGACGGTCTTCGGCCGGGCCCTCCTTCGGGGCCCGGCCGAATCGGCTTCCGGCGGTCAGGCCGCCGCCGCGTCCGCCCGCTGGGCGCGCAGCGCCCGCTCGATGCCGGCCCTTGACTCCGTGACCAGCCGGCGCAGCGCCGCCGTCGGCTCCGTCGCCGCCAGCCAGGCGTCCGTCGCCTCCAGCGTCTCCGGCGACGTCTGGGTCGCCGGGTAGAGGCCGATCGCGATGGCCTGCGCGGACTCGTGGCTACGGGTCTTCCACACGTCCTCGATCACCTCGAAGAACGACTTCGCGTACGGCGCCAGCAGCTCCCGCTGGTCGGTCTGGGTGAAGCCGTTGATCGTCGCCTCCCTGATGGCGTTCGGCAGGCTCTCGTCGAACACCGCCGCCTGCCAGGCCGCCGCCTTGGCCTCGGCCGTGGGCCTCGCCGCCCTGGCCGCCGCCGCGTGCTCCTCACCGGCGGAGGTCGGGTCGCGCCGCAGCTCGGCGGCGATGGCCTCCTCGTCGGCGCGGCCCCTGGCCACCAGCCGCAGCAGCAGCGACCAGCGCAGATCGGTGTCCACCGCGAGGCCAGGCACCTCGGCGCTGCCGTCCAACAGCCCGGCGAGCAGGGCCAGTTCCTCGTCGGCGCGCGCGGTGGCCGCCAACGCCCTGGCCCAGGCGAGCTGGTGGTCGCTGCCGGGCTCGGCCGCGTGCAGCTGCTTCAGGGTCTCGGCCGACCAGACGGCCAGCCCCTCGGCCCGCCACTCGGGGTCGGCATAGAGGTCGAGCGCCAACTTGACCTGGCGGTGCAGCGACTGGACGACGCCGATGTCCGTCTCCTTGCCGATGCCGGCCAGCACCACCGACAGATAGTCGCGCGTCGCCAGCTCGCCGTCCCTGGTCATGTCCCAGGTCGAGGCCCAGCACAGCGCCCTGGGCAGCGATTCGGTGAAGTCCCCGACGCGGCGGGCGACCTGGGCCGTCGACTCCGGGTCGAGCCGGACCTTGGCATACGACAGATCGTCGTCGTTGAGCAGCACCACGGCCGGCCGCGCCCTGCCGACCAGCGCCGGCACCTCCGTCTCGGCGCCCGTCACATCCAGCTCGATCCGGTCGGTGCGCACCAGCGCGCCGTCCACCGGGTCGTAGAGGCCGACCGCGATGCGGTGCGGGCGCAGCGTGGCCTCGCCCTTGGCGCCGGCCGGCAGCGGCGGCGCCTCCTGCTGGACGACGAACCGGGTGATCACGCCGTCCGCGTCGGTCTCGACCAGCGGGCGCAGCACATTGATACCGGCCGTCTCCAGCCATGCCCTGGACCACGCCTTGAGATCCCGGCCGCTGGTCTCCTCCAGCGCGGCCAGCAGATCCGTCAGCCGGGTGTTGCCCCAGGCGTGCCGCTTGAAGTACGTCCGCACGCCCTGGAAGAACTCGTCCCGCCCGACATAGGCGACCAGCTGCTTGAGCACCGAGGCGCCCTTGGCGTAGGTGATGCCGTCGAAGTTGACCAGCACATCGTCCAGATCGGTGATGTCAGCCATGATCGGGTGCGTGGACGGCAGTTGGTCCTGCCGGTACGCCCAGGTCTTCAGCTGGTTGGCGAACCCGGTCCAGGCGTGCGGCCACCGGCTGCCCGGCGCGTGGGCCAGGCAGGCGACGGAGGTGTAGGTGGCGAACGACTCGTTCAGCCACAGGTCGTTCCACCACTCCATGGTGACCAGATCGCCGAACCACATGTGGGCCAGCTCGTGCAGGATGGTCTCGGCCCTGCTCTCGTACGCCGCGTCCGTCATCTTGGACCGGAACACGTACTGGTCCCTGATGGTGACGGCGCCCGCGTTCTCCATCGCGCCCGCGTTGAACTCGGGAACGAAGAGCTGGTCGTACTTGGCGAACGGGTACGGGTAGTCGAACTGTTCCTCGAACCAGTCGAAGCCCATCCGGGTGACGGAGAGGATCGCGTCGACGTCCAGGTGTTCGGCGAGCGACGGGCGGCAGTAGAGGCCCAGCGGCACCGAACGGCCGTTGCCCTCCCAGGTGCTGTGCACCGCGTGGTACGGGCCCGCGATCAGCGCGGTGATATAGGTGGAGACGCGCGGCGTCGGCTCGAACCGCCACACGTTGTCCGCCGGCTCCGGCGTCGGCGAGTTGGAGATCACCGTCCAGCCCTCGGGCGCGGTGACGGTGAACGCGAACGTGCCCTTGAGGTCCGGCTGCTCGAAGCAGGCGAACACCCGGCGGGCGTCGGGCACCTCGAACTGGGTGTAGAGATAGGTCTGTTGGTCGACCGGGTCGACAAAGCGGTGCAGTCCCTCGCCGGTGTTGGTGTAGGCGCAGTCCGCGACCACCAGCAGCTCGTTGGCGCCCTCGGCGACCTCGGGGAGCGCGATCCTGGAGTCGGCGAAGACCTCCGCCGGGTCGAGCGCGGTCCCGTTGAGCATCACCTCGGCCACCCGGGGCGCGATCAGGTCGACAAAGGTGGACCCGGCCTGGCGCGCGGTGAAGCGGATGGTGGTGCGGGACGGGAAGGTGCCGCCCCGCGGTGCCTCGGACAGGTCGAGCGTGATCTCGTAACCGTCAACGCTGATCAGTTCGGCGCGCTCTTCGGCCTCTTGCCGGGTCAGGTTCGTACCGGGCACCTGGTTCTCCTTCTGTCTGCCTGTCTGCGGTGAATGCGGCGCGTTGGGGGAGGCCGTCGTCCGGCGTCATCCTCGCACGTTGCCGGAACCCGGCTGCCTTGAACGGCGAGCCCCCGGCCGGCCGGCGGCGTGGTCCGCGTTCGGCGCCTCGGGGCGCACCTCGGCTGGTGTGGCACCGGCCGCGACGTCGACCCGGCCTCGGTCGGTGGGCCCGGGTGTTCTCCCCGCCGGAGGCGACCCGTTCAGGCGTGGGGGCCCGCGCCGTGCAGCAGGGTGTCGATGACCCGGGCGGCGAGCGTGTCCGGGTCGGAGCCTTCCGCGCCTTCGGCGCTGTCGCGCAGCGCCTCCCCGAGCAGCGCGTAGTAGACGCGGCGCGTCCAGTCGAGATCGGCCGTCTCGTCGATGAGCCCGTCGGCCCGGGCGCGCTCAAGCACGGTCAGGCAGCGGCGGTCGGCGTCCGGCGCCCGGCGCGGGCCCCCGCGCGGGCCGGAGCCCTGCCATGGCCCGGCCGGCGCACGGAACCTGGCGCCGGGCCACGGCCCGTCGGGTCGCCGCGCCGCCCGTAGCCCGGCTCCGCCCCACCCCGTCCCGCCTCTGCCTTGTCCAGACCCCGAAGACGTCGTGCCGCTGCACCGGCCCACACCCTGCCCCGGCTTTCCCATGTCCGGGCCCCGGAGCCGGGTCACCGCCCGTCGGGTCGCTTCCCGGCCCCGGCCCGACCCTTCCCCAGCCTGGTCCCGGCCAGGGCCGGGACCATGGGGGCGGCTCGGCGCCGGTGGTTGTGCCACGGTGGGCGGCTGCCAACTCGTCGGCCCTGCCTCGCGGGCATGCGGAAATCGGCGCACCCCATCCGGCGACAGCGGCCATCCCCGCCCCGGGCCCAGCGCCCTGGCTCCGGCGCCGAGCGCTTACGTCCCCATGCGGCTGAGGCCCAGCGCCCAGCGCCCCGCGCGCGCACGTCCTGTCCGTCCGTCCCGTGGCCGAGGCCGAGTGCCAACGTCCCAGCGCCGCCGCCGGCCCCGGCCGAGGCCGGGGCCGGCGGCGGGGCCGGTCCGTGGCTGAGGCCCAGTGGCAACGACCCAGTGCCCAACGTCTCAGTGGGGGAGGACGACCACCCAGTCGGTGGTGGGGCGGGTGGCTGCCGCCTGGAGGGCGGCGCGGACGGCGGTGGCCTGGCGGCGCCAGGACGCCTGGAGGGCGCGGGGCGGGATCCGTACCAGCGTGACGCCGAGTCCCTTCAACGTCTGTTCGCGGCGGTGGCGTTCGGTCTCGCGTGGTGTGGGGTGGTGGCCACGCTGGCGGGGAACGCGGGTGTCGAGGTGGATCGCGACGGACGCCTCGGGCCAGTAGGCGTCGACCCGGCCGAGGAATGGGCCGTCCGGCAGCCAGAGGGAGACGTTCCAGCAGGGGTCGGGGAGTCCGCCCTGGCGGACCATGTGGAAGAGCAGGTCCTCGGCGGCCGGTCGGCCGGCGGCCAGGAGATCGTCCACGGCCACCGCGACCCGGGGGTCGTCCAGCCAGCCGGCGTGTTCCAACTCGGCGATCAGGGACCGTGGTTCGCAGTGGCCCCGGCGCACCGCCTCGTGCAGCGGGAGGTGGTTTCTGGCGTCCTCCGGCAGATGGGGCAGGGCGTCGGCCAGTGCGCGGGGGACGCGGGCGACGGGGAGGCCGGCGAGCCGTACCGGTCGGGGCAGCCGCGCGGTGCGGGTGATGCGGGCGGGGCCGACGGAGCGCAGCCGTCTGGTGTGCGGGACCAGTACGTCCACCCGGTCGTCCAGGGCGCCGAGTTGGGGCAGTTCGGCCAGTCCGTGCAGGGCCAGCGCGGCGCGGCCGGTGAGGACGGCCTCGCCCGAGCGGCCGGCGGTGTAGCGGAGCACGGCGTGCAGCAGTTCGTGTTCGCCCGGCGGGTCGGCGTGCAGCAGTACCACGCCGGGCAGCGGCATCTGCCAGGGCCCGCCGGGGCGGCAGCGGCGCCGGGCGGTCGCGGGGGAGACTCCCTGGGCGCGCAGCGCCTCGATGGTGGTCACCCGCCGTGCTGCGTCGGCGAGTTCGGGCCGTTGTCCAGGCGTGAGCGGCACGTCGTGGTTCATGCAGCGGCGATTCCCGCTGGGCACCCGTTCGGCTACCTCTGTTACACAGCCGTGGAGAAACAGCGACATCCCGCCGCGCTTCGGGCAAATGTTCTGCCGCGTCGCGCCCTTGTGGCCGACGCGAGGGCGGGGTATGGACCGGCGTTCCGGCAGCAGTGGGTCGAGCGGCCGGCGCGGATGCGCGCCGGCCGCTCGGGGGGTGTCGCGGTGGATGTCAGACGTCGGCGGCCTGGGCGGTGAGGGCCCGGGACAGGTTGGCGCGCGCCTCGATCACCAGCCGCCGCAGGGCCGGCGGCGCCGACTCGTGGGCCGTCAGCCAGTCGTCCGTCGCGGCCAGGGTCTCCGGGGAGTCCTGGAACGCGGGGAAGAGGCCGCGCACGATGTCCATGGCGATCTCGATGGTCCGCTCCCGCCAGATGTCCTCGATGACGTCGAAGTACCGTTTGGTGTAGGGCTCCAGCAGCTCCCGCTGGTCGGGCTGGGCGAAGCCGTCGATGCTCGCCTCGACCAGCGCGTTGGAGAGCCGGTCGCTGTCCACCACCGAGGCCCAGACCTCCGCCTTGACGGCGGCGTCGGGCCGCGCGGCCAGCGCGCGTACCTGGTGCCGGATGCCGGAGGCGGTGTCGTCCCTGGCGCGTTCGGCCGCGATCTCGTCCGCGCCGACGCGGCCGTCGGCGGCCAGCGCCTTGAGCAGCAGCCAGCGCAGCTCCTGGTCGACGTCGAGCCCGTCGATCCTGGCGTTCCCCGCGAGCAGCCCGGACAGCAGTTGGAAGTCGCTGTCGGATGCGGCGCGGCCGGCGAAGAAGCGGGCCCAGGCCAGCTGGTGGTCGCCGGCCGGCTCGGCGCGCCGCAGCTCGCCGAGCGCCGCCCCGGCCAGCTCCGCGCCGGCCTCCGCGCGGCGCGGCGCGGGAGTGTAGGAGTGCAGCGCGGTGCCCGCCCAGTCGTGCACCATCTGGAGCACGCCGATCTCGGACTCGGCGCCGGCGAAGTCCCTTACCAGCGCGAGGAAGTCACGCGCGGGCAGCAGGGCGTCCCTGGTGAGGTTCCACAGCGCCGACCAGCACAGGGCGCGGGCCAGCGGGTCCTCGATATCGCCCAGATGGGAGCGCAGGGTGTGCAACGAGTCCTCGTCGAACCTGGTCTTGCAGTAGCTCAGGTCGTCGTCGTTGACCAGGATCAGCTCGGGCCGTTCGGCGCCGGTGAGGGCCGGCACTGCGGTGAGCCGGCCGGCCACGTCGACCTCGGCCTGCGCGTAGCGGGTCAGCGGGCCGATGCCGCCCTCGCGCCGGTAGAGGCCGACGGCGACCCGGTGCGGGCGCAGCGTCGGATGCGCCGGATCGGCCTCCTGCCGCACGGACAGCTCGGTGATCCGGCCGTCGGCGGCGTAAGTGACCTGCGGGGTGAGGGAGTTGACGCCGGTGGTGCCGAGCCAGGCGGCGGCCCACCCGGCCATGTCCCGGCCCGAGGTCTCGCCCAGCACGGCCAGCAGGTCCTTCAGCGTGGTGTTGCCGTAGGCGTGGCGCTGGAAGTAGCGGCGGGCGCCCTCGAAGAACGCGTCCTTCCCGACATAGGCGACCAGCTGCTTGAGCACCGAGGCGCCCTTGGCGTAGGTGATCCCGTCGAAGTTGAGCTTGGCGTCCTGCAGATCGCGGATGTCGGCGGTGATCGGATGGGTGCTGGGCTGCTGGTCGGCCTGGTAGGCCCACGCCTTGCGGCGGTTGGCGAAGCTGATCCAGCCCTCGGTGAACTCGGTCGCCTCGACCAGCGCGTAGGCGCCCATGTAGTCGGCGAAGGACTCCTTGAGCCAGAGGTCGTCCCACCACTCCATGGTCACCAGATCGCCGAACCACATGTGCGCCATCTCGTGCAGCAGCGTGTTGGCCCGGCCCTGGTAGGCGGTCCTGGTGGTGCGGCCCCGGAAGACGTACTCCTCGCGGAACGTGACGCAGCCCGGGTTCTCCATCGCGCCGATGTTGTACTCGGGGACGAACGCTTGGTCGTACTTGCCGAACGGGTACGGGTAGCCGAAGTGGTCGTGGAAGAAGTCGAGGCCGCGGCGGGTGGTGTCGAGCAGCGTCTCGGCGTCGAAGTGCGGGGCCAGCGCCTTGCGGCAGAGCACGCCCAGCGGGATGTCCAGCGTCTCGCCGTCGTCGAGGCGGCGCCGGTAGGAGCCGGCGACATAGTGGTAGGGGCCGGCGACGACGGCGGTGATATAGGTGGAGATCGGCTTGGTGGTGGCGAACGTCCAGGTCGCGGCGGTGCCGCCGGTCAGCTGCTCGCGCCGCTCCTCGGCCCCGTTGCTGAGCACCACCCAGTGCGCCGGCGCGGTGATCCGGAAGGCGAACGGGGCCTTGAGGTCCGGCTGTTCGAAGTTGGCGAACACCCGGCGGGCGTCGGCCGGCTCGTACTGCGTGTAGAGGTAGGTCTCGCCGTCCTCGGGGTCGAGGAAGTGGTGCAGCCCCTCGCCGGTGTGGCTGTAGGCGCAACTGGCGTCCACCACAAGCTCGTTCTCCGCGCGTAGCGCGGGCAGCGCGATCCGGGTGCCGTCGAAGACCCGGTCGGTCGGCAGCGAGGCCCCGTTGAGGGTCACCGAGTGCACATGGGGCGCGAGCAGGTCGGCGAAGCTGTCGGCGCCCTCCTCCGCGCAGGCGAACCTGATGGTGGTGGTGGAGCGGAAGGTGCGCGGCCCTTCGGCCGGCGCCGGATCGGTGGCGGCGCGCAGATCGAGTGCGACGTCGTAGCCGTGCACCGTCAGCAGCCGGGCCCGCTCGCGGGCTTCGTCGCGGGTGAGGTTCTCTCCGGGCACGCGTATGACTCCCTGTTGTGACGTGCATCTTTCCGCCTCGCGGAGGGTCGGCGTGAAACGCTTCGGCCTGGCACTCCCCGCGCGGGCGCGTGTCAGCATGTCACGGCGGGCTGGGCGCCGCACGGTGGAATGCGATCGGCGCACCTCGTGTTGGTCACGACGACCGGGGCGTGGTCGGCGCCCCGGCGCGGCCCTTGCCCAACCCTGTGAAGAGGAGAAACAGATGGCGGAGAACGCGACCGGGGACGCGGTGCGGGCGGACTTCTGGTTCGATCCGCTCTGCCCCTGGGCCTGGATGACCTCCCGCTGGATGCTGGAGGTCGAGAAGGTGCGCCCGGTGCGGGTGAGCTGGCATGTGATGAGCCTGGCCGTGCTCAACGAGCCCAAGCTGGACGAGCTGCCGCCCGAGTACGCCGAGGTGCTGCGCGATGCCTGGGGCCCGGTCCGGGTCTGCATCGCGGCGGAGCAGGCGCACGGCAACGAGGTGCTCGGCCCGCTCTACACGGCGCTGGGCGAACGCTTCCACCACCGGCAGCAGGAGAAGAACCGCGCCACCCTGGTCGAGGCCCTGGAGGAGGTCGGGCTGCCGGCCGAGCTGGCGGACGCGGCCGAGACCGACGCCTATGACACCGAGCTGCGGGCCTCGCACAAGGTGGGCATCGACCTGGTCGGCCAGGATGTCGGCACCCCGGTCATCTCGGTGCCGGGCGCCGACGGCGAGCCGGTCGCCTTCTTCGGCCCGGTGGTGACCCCGGCGCCCAAGGGCGAGGCGGCGGCGCGGCTCTGGGACGGGACGCTGCTGGTGGCGAGCACCCCCGGCTTCTACGAGATCAAGCGGACCAGGGACGTGGGCCCGCAGTTCGACGTCTGAACCGTTCGACGGCTGCCCAGGAAGACCGCCCGGACCACGGGCACGGAGACGGCCCCCGCGCGATGCCTCCGCGCGGGGGCCGCTCCCTTCACCGGCCCGCCCCACCCCGACGGGGCGTGAGAAGACGATCGGGCGAACCGGGGCCTCGGTACGACGCGGCGCCGCGCCGTCAGGGCGCCAGCGTCAGCGCGGCGGCGTTGTTCCTGGCCGAGGTGTAACGGGCCGCGACGTCCTGCCAGTTGACCACACGCCACATCGCCTCGACGAAGTCCACCTTCTGGTTGCGGTACTGCAGATAGAAGGCGTGCTCCCAGGCGTCGAAGACCAGCAGCGGAACGGAGCCCTGGCCGACGTTCCCCTGGTGGTCGTAGACCTGCTCCACCACCAGACGCCCGCTGACCGGCTCGAACGCCAGCACGCCCCAGCCGGAGCCCTGGGTGGTCGCGGACGCCTTGGAGAGCTGGGCCTTGAACTTCGCGAAGGAGCCGAAGGACTCGGCGATGGCGTCGGCCAGCTCCCCGGTGCCGTCCTTCTCCAGCGGCTCGCCCCCGCCGTCACCGGTCATGTTGCGCCAGTAGATGGAGTGCAGGATATGGCCGGAGAGGTGGAAGGCGAGGTTCTTCTCCAGCCCGTTGATCGAGTCCCAGGCGTCCTTGTCCCGCGCCTCGGCGAGCCGGTCCAGGGTGTCGTTGGCCCCTTTGACATAGGCCGCGTGGTGCTTGTCGTGGTGCAGTTCGATGATCTCCCCGCTGATGACCGGCTCCAGGGAGGCGTAGTCGTAGGGGAGGTCGGGGAGCGTGTAGGTGGCCATACCGTTGCCTGTCTCCACTAATTGCGAGTGATGTGCAATAGCGGCACGCTATCAGTAGTGCCCGCTCAGCGCCTTGCGAAGCACCGTCCCGGCGTCCCGCGCCACCCAGGTCACCACCAGCCGCTCCCGGTCCGGCTCCCCGCCCCACTGCGCGTACCGGATCCCGGCGAGGGGAACGGTCAACTCCGGTCGGTCGGCGAGCAGTTCGATCGTCATCCGCGTCGTCATCCGCATCGTCATCCCGGCAGTGTCGGCAAGCTCACTCCGACGGGGCCACCGCATTCGGCTAGCGTCGGATGGTCCCGCTCGCTCGAAGCTCTGGAGTATCCCCATGAGTTCAGCCATCGTCGCCGGCCGGCCGGGTGCCGTGCTGGCCGATCTGCTCCCCGCGGCCAGCCACGCCTCGGCCCGCGTCAGAGACGTGGCGCTGATCCTCGGTGGCGCCGCGCTCACCGGCGCGGCGGCCCAGATCGCCGTTCCCGTCCCGGGCTCGCCCGTCCCCGTCACCGGCCAGACCTTCGCCGCGCTGCTGATCGGCGCCTCGTTCGGCACCGGCCGCGCCGCGCTGTCCATGTCCCTCTACGTGCTGGCCGGCATGGCCGGGATGCCGTGGTTCTCCGAGGGCACCTCCGGCTACGGAATGCCGTCCTTCGGCTATCTGCTCGGCATGCTGCTGGCCGCCGTCGTCGTCGGCTCCCTCGCCCGCCGGGGCGGTGACCGCACGGTGCCGCGCACCATCGGCACCATGGCGATCGGCAGCGTCATCATCTACGGCATCGGCGTCCCCTATCTCGCGCTGGCCACCGGGATGTCGGCGAGCGAGGCGATCTCCGCCGGGCTGACGCCGTTCCTGCTCGGCGACGCCCTCAAGGTGGCGCTGGCCATGGGCGCGCTGCCGGCCGCCTGGCACCTGCTGGGGCGCCGCTCGGGCGACTGACGGACGAGGGCGGGAGCCGGCGGCGGACGACCGCCGGCGCCATGCCATATTGGGGGCCATGCGCGTCTACCTCGCCTCCGACCACGCCGGATACGAACTGAAGAACCACCTGGTCGACTGGCTCACCCAGCACGGCCACCAGCCCGTCGACTGCGGCCCCACCCGGTACGACGCCGAGGACGACTACCCCCCGTTCTGCCTGCGCGCGGCCGAGCGGGTCGCCTCGGACCCCGAGGCCCTGGGCATCGTCATCGGCGGCTCGGGCAACGGCGAGGCCATCGCGGCCAACAAGGTCGCCGGCGTCCGCTGTGCCCTCGCCTGGAGCGAGGAGACCGCCCGGCTCGGCCGCGAGCACAACAACGCCAACGTGCTGAGCGTCGGGGCCCGCATGCACACCACCGACGAGGCCACCTCGTTTGTCGCCGTCTTCCTCGACACCGACTACTCGGGCGCCGAGCGACACAGCCGGCGGATCGACATGCTCGCCGCCTACGAGACGGACGGCACCCTGCCCCCGCTGCCCGAGCAGGGCTGATGCCCGAAGGCCACGTCATCCACCGGCTGGCCGCCGACTACGCCGAGCGGTTCGCCGGCCGGCCGGTGCGGGTGGACAGCCCCCAGGGCAAGTTCGCCGACACCGCCGCACTGCTCGACGGCCAGCCGCTGACCGGCACCGAGGCCCACGGCAAACACCTGTTCCTCGGCTTCCCCGAACTCCTCGGCTGGGTCCATATCCACCTCGGCCTCTACGGCAAGGTCGCCTTCGGCACCGGTCCCGCGCCGGCCCCCGTCGGCCAGATACGACTCCGGCTGGCCAACGGGGACCACTGGGCCGAACTCCGCGGCCCCAACACCTGCGCCCTGCGCACCGACGACGAACGGGCCGCCGTCGCCGCCCGCCTCGGCCCCGACCCGCTGCGCGCCGACGCCGACCCGGAGGCCGCCTGGCACCGCGTCTCCCGAAGCCGCTCGGCCATCGCCACCCTGCTGATGGACCAGCAGGTCATCGCCGGCGTGGGCAACGTCTACCGCGCCGAGGTCCTCTTCCGGCACGGCATCGACCCCCACCGGCCCGGTCGTGACCTCAACCGGGCCGAATGGGAAGCCTGTTGGACGGATCTGGTCCTTCTGATGCGCGAGGGTGTCAGACTGGGCCGGATCGATACCGTTCGACCCGAACACACCCCCGAGGCGATGGGGCGCCCGCCCCGGGTGGACGACCACGGGGGCGAGGTCTATGTCTATCGCAGGGCCGGTCAGAGCTGTCTGGTCTGCGCGGGGCCGGTGGCGACCGCCACCCTCGCCGCCAGAAATCTCTTCTGGTGTCCACGCTGTCAGCCTCGCTGAGACTGCCGGATGTCGGTGCGGGCCCGTATCCTCGGGCTTCATCAGGTGACTGGGGGTGGAATGTTGGGGTTAGAAGCCATGCGGCAACCAGGGCGCCAGGTGATGGCCGAAGGCCGTCGAGGTCGACGCCAGTGCTCCCGCGCGCTCCTCGCCGACCAGCCCGGCCGTCGCCAGCCCGGCCAACGAGCTGTCGCCCAGATAGACCGTGCTCAACGCCCGCACGTCCAGGGACAGTTCGGCGGCGTCCCCGGTGCGCTCACAGACCGCACCGGCCGGGCCGCCGCTCAGCCGCCAGCGGCCCGCGTTCCACGGGCAGAAGTCGTCCCGCACATCGAGCACCACATCCACCTCGGTCGCGTAGCGCCGCGCGGCCAGCGCCGCCCCCACGTCGACGGGCCGCAGGTAGAGCCGGTCCCGCACCTGCAGCGAGCAGCTGCGGATATCGTTCACCAGATGGGTGAAGGCGTCGTCCAGCGGCCGGCCCGACAACTGCACCCAGGACATCAGGTCCAGGTCCAGCAGATAGCGCAACAGCGCGGCGTAGGCGGCCGGATCGAGCGTGTCCAGATCCCGCACCAGCACCTGGCCCGCCGCCACGGTCTGCTCCCAGACCGGCTTGGTCGCGTAGCGGGCGTAGCCGAGCAGTTCGCCGTCCCGTTCGGCCAGCACACAGCGCCGCTCGGACGCGCCGTCGCGCTCCCGCTCCGGATCGAGCAGCGGCAGCCGCTCCCAGCCGGGGCGCCGCTGCAGCATCCCGGGCCGCCGGCCCAGCAGTTCGGCGTAAAGCGCCTCGCAGCGGTCCAGCGCCTCCTCGGGGGAGACCACGGTCAGCTCGATATCGTCCGTGCCCGGCGGGGTGAAGGCCAGCCGCACCCGATGGGTGTCGATCCGGGCGGAGAGCGAGCGCGTCGCCACGCCGTAGCCGAACCTGCCGTAGATCGCGGCCTCGGCGGCGGTCAGCAACGAAAGGGACTCGCCCCGCTCATGGGCGTCCCGCAGCCCGTCGCCCATCAGCCGGCGCAGCAGCCCGCGCCTGCGGTGCGTCCCGGCCACGGACACCATCGTCACCCCGCCCGCGTCGACCACCGCGCCGCCGGGCAGCGAGACGCCCAGGTTGAAGGTGCCGAAGGTGCCGATCACCCGCCCCTTGTCGAACGCGCCCACGCTTCGGTCGAGATCGGCCAGATCCCGCCAGAGCGTCGCCTCCTCCGGCGCTTCGAGAACACCGCCGAACGCCCACTCCAGGGCGCCGTACCAGCGCTCCCACTCGTCTTCCTCGATGGTCCGTACCTCGATCGTCATATGGACACACCTACCAAGGATCACCCTGCCGGGCGATTCGATTTCCCGGCCCCGGCGCGGTCGGGGAGCCGCGCCAGCCCGCCCCGCGTGGGCGCACGGATGTCCGAGCACCCCAGGGGTTCGACGTGCGGCTGACCCGGTGGATAAGGTCCCAAATCATGACACGCCCCAGCGTGCCCGTCCCTCCCAAGGAGAGCCTGCGGGCGCGGAGCCGCAAGGTGCTCCACCGCGCGCGCGTCGGGCTGCGCCGGTCCGCCGTGGACTACTTCAGGGGCGGCGGTTCCGACTGGATCGCCTTCACCGCCCTGATGTTCTCCATCCCCATGCTCGCCTTCGGCACGGCGACCTGGCCCGAGTGGTGCCCGCCCGAGGCGCTGCTGCTGCCGCTGGTCGCCGCCGGTCTGCTGCTGCGCCCCGCCAGCCTGCTGGGCCTCTATGCCGCCGCCGCCACCGCGCTGGTGCTGGAGACCGCGTTGATCGACGCCGAGCGCTCCGCCCCCGACCCGGTCACCCCGGGAACGATTCTGCTGGTCGCCGCCGTCGCGCTGATCGGCCTGCTGATCGCGCAGTTCCGCAGCCGGGTCGGCGTCCCCTGGCGGCGCGGCCACACCATGCTCTTCGACCTGCGGGAACGCATCAGGGCGCAGAGCGCCCTGCCGGGCCTGCCGGCCGGCTGGCACCACGAGATGTCGCTGCGGCCCGCCGGCGGGCAGTCCTTCTCGGGGGACTTCGTGGTCGCCGCCCGCACCGGGCCCGGACGCCGCACGCTTGAGGTGGTGCTGACGGATGTCTCGGGCAAGGGCATGGACGCGGCCTCCCGTTCGCTGCTGCTCTCCGGCGCCTTCGGCGGTCTGCTCGGCTCGCTGCCACCGCACGGCTTCCTGCCGGCGGCCAACGGCTATCTGCTGCGGCAGAACTGGCAGGAGGGCTTCGCCACCTCCATCCATCTGGTGCTCGATCTGGACACCGGCGACTACGAGTTGCTCTCCGCCGGGCATCTTCCCGCCCTCCAGCTGAACGCGGGCACCGGGCGGTGGCAGGAGACCACCGCCGAGGGCCCGCTGCTCGGCGTCTACGACGGCGCCGAGTTCCATCCGGCCAAGGGCACGCTGCGCCGGGGCGATGTGCTGATGCTCTTCACCGACGGCCTGGTCGAGCGGCCCGACCAGGATCTCTCCGAGGGCATCGACCGGCTGACCGGCGCCGCCGACCGCTATGTGGCCACCGGCTTCCGCAACACCGCCTGGCATCTGATCGAGGCCGTCGCCAAGGACGTCAACGACGACCGCGCGCTGGTCCTGATCGGTCGGGAGTAGCCGCCCGTCCATGCGGCTCGGATCGTTGTCCGTCGGTTTCCGTCAGCTTCGGTCCTTCGGGTTCACCCACCCACTGGGCTGATCACCCGGCGGAGCGTAATGCGCACGTTCCGTGTCGCCGGTGGTGAGCTGCGGGGATGGTCGGCGCCCGGGCCCCCGTCCTGGGCCGAACGGCCCTGGCCGCCGCCCCCGCCCTGATGCGACGCGCCCGTGGGTGGCCTTGGCTCGTGATCATGAGCGATGTCAGAAACCCAGGACACCCGGCGGAACCGGAGCAGGCGGCGAACGTTGAGAAGGCCGACGGGCCGGAGAGACCCGGGGCGCCAGGGAAGACGGAGGCCCGGCGCCTCCCCGTTCGACGGACGGCCGCGCGTTGGGCCCGGCGGGTGTCGGCGCCGCTGGCCGCCCTCAGGGGCCGCCGCCTGCTGGCCCGGCGGGCCGCCGGCTGCACGGCGCTGGGCGCGCTGGCGATAACGGGGCCCTGGGCGGTCGCGGCCATCGGCCACGAGGACAGGACCGACCAACCGACAGGCGAGATCAGCCAGTTGCTCGGCGGCCTCGGCGACAACGCGGCCGGGGACGCGCTCGGCCCCTACTTCGGCGGCCTCGGGGACATGGACGAGGCCCCGTGGTACTGGCAGCCGCTCGCCGCCGAGGAGTGGGCGATGCCGGTCAGCGGCTACCCGATCTCCGCCGCCTACGGCCGGCCGGGCAGTTGGGCCGCCGGCTACCACACCGGCGTGGACTTCGCCGTGCCCGTCGGCACCGCGATCCACTCCGTGGGCCCCGGCACCGTGGCCGAGACCAGATACCACCCGGACTACGGCGCCATGGTGCTGGTCGCCCTGGACGACGGCTACTTCGCCCTCTTCGCCCATCTCTCCGGCATCGCCGTCGAGCCGGGGCAGCGGGTCGCGGCGGAGAGCTGGATCGGCGACTCGGGCAACACCGGCCGCAGCACCGGCCCGCATCTGCACTTCGAGATCAGGGCCGACCGGAACTACGGCAGCGATGTCGATCCGCTCAGCTATCTCGCGAACCACGGCGTGGCGGTGCCCTGAGCCGCCTCCGGTGCCCTGAGCCACCTCCGGTGGCCCACCCCGCGCGGTGGGCCACCGGCCGCACGTCAACCCGCCTTGACCGGCTTACGGTTGCCCGTCTCGTCGGACCGGCCCCGCTCGCCGCCGGCGCCGCGCTCTTTTCGTTCCGTCTCGTCGTCGCCCCGGAACACCCAGCTCAGGGACGGTTCCACCATGAACCGGAAGACGCGGCGGACCGGTGCGGTGCAGAGCAGGGTGACCACCAGCGCGCCGAGCGCGGTGACCGCCAGACGTCCGCCCGGGGTGTCCACCCAGGCCACGTCGTACCACTCCCACCAGCGCGACGCCTTCACCACGAAGCCGTGCAGCAGATAGCCGTAGATCGTGCCCGCGCCCAGCGCGGTGTACCAGCGTCTGCGCCGGGGCACCCAGGACAGGAAGGCGACGCTGAGCACCAGGCCGCAGCCGAAGAGCGCCAGGCTCATCACCACGCCGATCCACCAGTCGAAGCCCATCTCCTGGGCGCTTGAGCTGCGGTAGAACCAGCCGGCGTCCATCCGGGGGACCGCCCAATAGGCGGTGACCAGCGCGCCGAGCAGGACGGGCAGCGCGGCCAGCCGCACCTCGCGGCGGCGCACCAGCTCGAAGTGCTCGGGGCGCAACCGCATGCCCAGCACGAAGAACGGCAGGAACTGCAGGACGCGTTGGATGTTGAGGTCGTTGCCCAGCGAGGGCGTGAAGCTGGCCAGCGCGGCGACCGTCAGCGCGATCGGCATCGGCCAGCGCACGACGTTCCACAGCGGGGCCGTGATGCGCCAGACGAAGAGCGCGATCAGAAACCAGGTGAGGTAGTAGGGGTCCAGAAGGGCGAAGGGGTAGTCCGGGCTGTCGGTGCCCCAGCGGACAAACAGCACATAGGCCACACCGAAGATCAGATAGGGCGCCAGTACCCCGCTCACCAGCCGTCTCAACTGGTGCGGGCGGGCCGTGAAGTTCCGCGAGAAGTAGCCGGCGATCATGATGAAGGCCGGCATGTGGAACGCGTAGACGAACATGTACAGCGCCGCCATCGTGCGGGAGTCCTCCCGCAGCGGGGTCCACGCGTGGCCGATCGCCACCAGGACGATGGCCAGGTACTTGGCGTTGTCGAAGAATGGGTCGCGCGAGGTGCTTCGGGCTTGACCGTCCGTGGTAGCCGGTGGGGGGACGGCCTTCGTCGCCCGGACCTCGGGCAAGGGGGCTCGTTGGTTACGGACGTGCAACATTGTTCGCACGATAGCGCTTCTTCAGGTGATCCGTACATTCGCCCGACGGAATGCGGGAATCCTCATGAGGATTCTGATGACGAAACGAGAATCTCCGGTGGGCGACGTCCGGTCAGTGTCTGAAATCGGGTGATTTGACTGCGGTAAATCCAGACTAAACAGTCTCTATCGGGCGGCCCGTCGACGACCGGTGAGCCCCGCGATGTGGGAGGAATGGCCGACGAATAGCCCGCGTCGGCCGTCGAGCAAGGGCTCCCGAACGTCGGCGCCGCGCGCTGGAATTGTCGTCGGCCCGGGGGGTGCGGTGGCTAACGGACAGATAACGGGCGAAGCGGCGTCCGAGCTCCCCCGGACGCCGTCCGACGGGTCTGTCGGAGGGTCATCCGCCTCCCTTGGACCGGCAGTTGATGGCACGATGGTGCCTGCGGGGGTGTGGCGGCCGTGGTCAAGCCCCTGACGGAGCAGTGGCGACCTTCCGAAGGTGTGATCAGTTGTGGTTATCTCGTTCTCTCTGGCCCTGCTGTTCGGCGTGATCATGTTCTTCATGATCCGAAGCGGGGCGGTCAAGTGGGGCCCGGCCATCGTGGCGATCCTCTTCGGCTTCTCCCTGGCCTCCACCGGCGCCGCCGACCCGATAAACGACTTCCTGCGGTCCGTCACCGACGGGGTCAGCGACGTGGACGACTCCATCAACAGCGCGCCCTGACCCGGCCACCCCGAGGCCGCACCCGCGACCGGCGGGACAGAGATGAGGCCCGGTCCCCGAGAGGGGCCGGGCCGGGCGCCGGTGGATCGGGCGCGGGTGAGAGGGAACGAGCCGGACGGCAACGAGAGAGCGGGCGACGGGAATCGAACCCGCGTAGCTGGTTTGGAAGACCAGGGCTCTACCATTGAGCTACGCCCGCACGCGCCGAGGCGGCATGCGCCTCGGAGACGCTGAGCATCGTACCAGCGCCCAACGGCCCACCCCGCCCGCCGACATCGCGGGCGCGCTCGGCGACGGCGGTCGGCGGGCTCGCCGTGGGCCCGAGAGTCGGCCCGGCCCACAGCCCTGTACGCTACGTACCGCGTCGTGAGCCACGACGGGGTGTGGCGCAGCTTGGTAGCGCGTCCGCTTTGGGAGCGGAAGGTCGTCGGTTCGAATCCGGCCACCCCGACCACGTACGATGACTTGCCTGTGCGCCTGTGGTGTGTCCGCATGACGGGGCGCTTCAGTCGTTTCGCCAGATCTCTCGATTGTCAGCCCCAAGGAGACCGACCGTGAAGAGCGCCGTGGAGACCCTGAACCCCACCCGGGTTCGGCTCACTGTCGAGGTGCCCTTCGAGGAGCTCAAGCCCAGCCTCGACGCGGCGTACCGCAAGATCAACCAGCAGGTCCAGGTGCCGGGCTTCCGTAAGGGAAAGATCCCGGCCCGGATCATCGACCAGCGCTTCGGACGTGGTGCGGTCCTTGAGGAAGCGGTCAACGAGGCGCTGCCCAAGTTCTACACGGACGCGGTCAACGAGGGCGAGCTGAACCCGCTCGGCCAGCCGGACGTCGACATCACCGAGCTGAAGGACAACGAGACGTTGACCTTCACCGCCGAGGTGGACATCCGCCCCGAGCTGGAGATCCCCGACTACTCGGGCATCGAGGTCACCGTCGACGCCGTCGAGGTCTCCGACGAGGACCTGGAGAAGGCCGTCGACCAGCTGCGCTACCGTTTCGCCTCCACCACCGTGGTCGAGCGCGAGGCCGCCGACGGCGATGTCGTCAAGATCGACCTTGAGGCCAAGGTCGACGGCGAGGTCCTTGAGGACGGCGTGGCCACCGGGGTCAACTACACCATCGGCTCGGGCCAGATGCTCGAAGGTCTGGACGAGGCCGTCATCGGCCTCGCGGCCGGCGGCACCGCCACCTTCACCAGCGAGCTGCGCGGCGGCTCGGGCGCCGGCCAGGAGGCCGAGGTCACGGTCTCGGTCGAGTCCGTCTCCGCCCGTGAACTGCCCGAGCTGGACGACGACTTCGCCCAGCTGGCCAGCGAGTTCGACACGCTGGAGGAGCTGCGCGACGACAGCCGCAGGCGGCTCACCGAGGAGCGCACCTACCAGCAGGCCACCGAGGCCCAGGAGAAGGTGCTGGACGCGCTCCTCGAACTGGTCGAGGTCCCGCTGCCGGAGAAGCTGCTGGCCGAGGAGATCAAGACCCGCAAGCACAACCTGGAGCACCACCAGCTGCCCCAGCTCGGCATGGACCTGGAGGCCTACCTCAAGCTCCAGGAGAAGACCGCCGAGGAGTTCGACGAGGAGCTGCGCGAGCAGGCCGCGAAGGGCATCCGCACCCAGTTCGTGCTCGACGAGATCGCCAAGCGCGACAACCTCAACGTGAGCCAGGAGGAGCTGACCGAGCACCTGGTGCGCCGGGCGCAGTCCTCGGGAATGAGCCCCGACCAGTTCGCCAAGGCGGTCGTCGAGGGCAACCAGGTCCCGATGCTGGTCGGTGAGGTCACCCGGGGCAAGGCCCTGGCCGCCGTGGTCGAGCAGGCCACGGTCAAGGACAGCAACGGCGACCCGGTCGAGCTGGACGACGAGCCCGAGGACGCCGACGCCGAGGTGAACGAGGCCACCGACGAGGCCGACGATGCGGCGGACGAGGTGGCCGAGGCCGCGGCGGCCAACGAGGCTGCCACGGCCGGCGGGACGAAGAACGAGAAGCCCAACGACGCCTGAGCCGGCGCGAGTAGCGACCTCGACGGGGCCGGACGCCCACCGCGTCCGGCCCCGTTCGCTACCCGGGATGGGGGTGACCCTGCGCTCACAGCGAACAGTTCCCTGGTCGGGATGGGTCTGTCCGAGCCGCGCGTTAGGGTCCGTAGAAACAAGCCAGATGTCGAGTGACGGCCAGGCGCACAGGCTTAGGCCGTCCAGGAATGAGCAGGTGGATACGTGACGCTCTTGATGCCCTCCGCCGCAGCGGAGCCGACAAGCGGTGGCCTCGGCGATCAGGTCTACAACCGGCTGCTCGACGAGCGCATCATCTTCCTGGGTCAGCCGGTGGACGATGACATCGCGAACCGGATCACGGCGCAGCTGCTGCTGCTCGCCGCCGATCCGGACAAGGACATCTATCTCTACATCAACAGCCCCGGCGGCTCGATCTCGGCCGGCATGGCGATCTACGACACCATGCAGTACGTCAAGAACGACGTGGTCACCATCGCGATGGGCCTGGCGGCCTCGATGGGCCAGTTCCTGCTGACGGCCGGCGCGGCCGGCAAGCGCTACGCGCTGCCCAACGCCGAGGTGCTGATCCACCAGCCGTCGGCCGGTCTCGCCGGCTCGGCGTCGGACATCAAGATCCACGCCGAGCAGCTGCTCCGCACCAAGCGCAAGATGGCCAGGCTCTCGGCCGAGCACTCCGGTGTCTCCTTCGAGCAGTGGGAGCGGGACGCGGACCGGGACCGTTGGTTCACCGCCGAGGAGGCGCGCGACTACGGCCTGCTGGACCGGGTCATCACCAGCGCGGCGGACATCTCGGGCGGCGGCGGCACGGGCGCCTGAGCCCTCGGGGGCCCTCCGGCTCCCGGCGTCCCAGGACCGTCCAGCACCGAAGCTCGCCAGCCCGCTCGTAAGCCACAGACCCAAGGCGGTACACACCCCGATGAACAAGTTCCCTGGCTCCGGCCTCTACGACCGTCTGCCGGCCGAGTCCCGTTATGTGATCCCGCGCTTCGTCGAGCGCACCTCGCAGGGCGTGCGCGAGTACGACCCGTACGCGAAGCTCTTCGAGGAGGGCGTGATCTTCCTCGGCGTGCAGATCGACGACGCCTCGGCCAACGACGTGATGGCCCAGCTGCTCTGCCTGGAGTCCATCGACCCCGATCGGGACATCCAGATCTACATCAACAGCCCGGGTGGCTCGTTCACCGCGCTGACCGCCATCTACGACACGATGGTCTTCGTCAAGCCCGACATCCAGACCGTCTGCATGGGCCAGGCGGCCTCGGCCGCCGCCGTACTGCTGGCGGCCGGCACCCCGGGCAAGCGCATGGCGCTGCCGAACTCCCGGGTGCTGATCCACCAGCCGTACTCGGAGACGGGCCGTGGTCAGGTCTCCGACCTGGAGATCGCGGCGCGCGAGGTGCAGCGGATGCGCACCCAGCTTGAGGAGATGTTGGCCAAGCACTCCACCAAGCCGATCGAGCAGATCCGTGACGACATCGAGCGCGACAAGATCCTTACCGCCGCCGAGGCCGTCGACTACGGCCTGATCGACCAGATCATCACCACCCGCACCTCCACGGCCGACTAGGCCGCCAATCGGTACCTGTGCCGGATCACACATTCGGCGCGATAAACGGCTCCATCCCCTTTGACGGGAAGGCCCCGCCGAGGGGGATTCCCGTCAAGGGGGACCATTCCACCGGGCCGACGAGGTACCGTCGTCTTCAGTAAGCACTCGGCACCGTCGCCCCGGCGGTGCGCAGTCGAAGGGGAAGCACCTCGTGGCACGCATCGGTGACGGCGGCGATCTGCTCAAGTGCTCGTTCTGCGGCAAGAGTCAGAAACAGGTGAAGAAGCTCATCGCGGGCCCGGGGGTCTATATCTGCGATGAGTGCATTGATCTCTGCAACGAGATCATTGAGGAGGAGCTGGCGGACTCGCCGGACTCCGACCTGGGAGAGCTGCCCAAGCCGCGGGAGATCTACGACTTCCTGGAAAGTTATGTGGTCGGCCAGGAGGACGCCAAGAAGGCGCTTTCGGTCGCGGTCTACAACCACTACAAGCGGGTTCGGGCCAGCGACTCCCACCAGTCGCGGGACGAGGAGATCGAGCTCTCCAAGTCCAACATCCTGCTGCTCGGCCCCACCGGCTCGGGCAAGACCCTGCTCGCCCAGACGCTGGCCAGGATGCTCAACGTCCCCTTCGCCATCACGGACGCCACCGCCCTCACGGAGGCCGGGTATGTGGGCGAGGATGTGGAGAACATCCTGCTCAAGCTGATCCAGGCGGCTGACTACGACATCAAGAAGGCCGAGCAGGGGATCATCTACATCGACGAGATCGACAAGGTCGCCCGCAAGAGCGAGAACCCGTCGATCACCCGCGATGTCTCGGGCGAGGGTGTCCAGCAGGCGCTGCTGAAGATCCTGGAGGGCACCACGGCCGCGGTGCCGCCGCAGGGCGGGCGCAAGCACCCGCACCAGGAGTTCCTGCAGATCGACACCTCCAACGTGCTGTTCATCGTCGGCGGCGCCTTCGCCGGTCTCGACGACATCATCCGGGCCCGCTCGGGGGCCAGGGGGATCGGCTTCGGCGCCGATATCCGCTCCAAGCGGGATCGGGGCAGCGCGGAGCTGCTCACCGAGGCGCTTCCCGAGGATCTGGTCAAGTACGGCATGATCCCCGAGTTCATCGGCCGGCTCCCCGTGATCACCTCCGTCCACAACCTGGACCGCGAGGCCCTGCTGCGCATCCTGGTCGAGCCCCGCAACGCGCTGATCAAGCAGTACCAGCGGCTCTTCGAGCTGGACGGCGTGGAGCTGGAGTTCGATCTTCCGGCGCTGGAGGCCATCGCCGACCAGGCCATCCTGCGCGGCACCGGGGCCCGTGGCCTGCGGGCGATCATGGAGGAGGTGCTGATGTCCGTGATGTACGAGGTGCCGTCCCGGCAGGACGTCGGCCAGGTCCTGATCACGGAGGACGTCGTCAAGTCCAACGTCAACCCGACGCTGGTGCCCCGTTCCCGGCTGGCCAAGCAGCGGGACACCTCGGTGCCGCCGCAGGAGAAGACGGCCTGAGCGGGGGCGCACCGCTCGACACGACATGAGGCGGGCCCGGAACCAGCTGGTTCCGGGCCCGCCTCATGTCCGTTCGGGTGCGGGGGAGTGCCGACCCTATGACCTCACGGAGCGACCTCCGCCGGGTTCTCGTCCTCCGGGGCACCCTCGGTGTCCCCGCCGGCGGACCCGGCCTCGACCAGGGAGGCGTTACGCAGCTGCGCGGTGTGCGCGGCGGCGTCCTCAAGGGACATCTCCACCGTGCCGGTGCCGGTCTGCTTCTGGATGATGGTGAAACCGGCGGTGCTGTAGTCCGCCCACACGCACACCGGGACCGGCACCATCTCGTTGGTGAACATGTCCCGGCTCTCGCCCTGCTGGCACTTCAGGACCGCGCCGTTGAGACCGTCCGGGTTCATGGTCTGCGGCTCGCCGTGGAGGGTCATCTCCGAGGTGGCGGCCGCCTCCTGGGCGCCGTAGGCCAGGAACGCGTCGACGGCGCCCTCGGGGTCCTCGATCCGACCCCACATGCCCAGCGTCAGCAGGGTGTGGACCTCGGTGCTGCCCAGCTCGGCCGGGTCCTGCAGCTGGCTGGCGTCGATGAGGCTGATGCCCGCCAGGTACATGGCGCTGGCGCCCTCCGCGTCGGCGAGGCCGACCTCGGCCAGCTCCTCCTCGGTGAACTCGTCGCTGCTCTGGACCGGCTCGGTCAGCTCGTAGTCGCCGAAGCTGTCGGGCAGCTCCAGCACATAGCGCGCCTCCGGGTCGGTGCCGGCGCTGTTGCCGCCGCCCCCGCCGCCGTTGTCGTCGTCGTCCTTCAGCAGGAAGAAGCCGAGGCCGCCGATGATGGCGAGCGCCACCACCGAGGCGATCACGATCACCAGGGTCTTGTTGCCACCACCGCCGCCGGGCGGCTGCGGCTGGCCGTAGGGAGGCTGCTGCCCCGGGAACTGCCCGGGCGGCTGCTGTCCGGGGAACTGCCCCGGCTGACCCGGTCCCGGCTGACCCGGGAACTGCCCCGGCTGGCCCGGCTGACCCGGGAACTGCCCCGGCTGTGCCGGTGGCTGCTGTCCATAGGGCCCGGGCTGGCCAGGGGGCTGCTGTCCGTACGGGCCGGGCTGCCCGGGGGCACCCGGCTGTCCCGGCGCATCGGGCTGCTGCGGATATCCGTACCCGGGCCCACCGGGGGCGCCGCCCTGCGCGTACGGGTTGGGGCCGCCGGGCGGCGGGCCCTGCGACGGTGGCGCCCCGTACGGGCCGGGCTGCCCGGGCGGCGGGCCCTGCGGGGGCTGCTGCCCGTACGGACCCGGCTGGTTCTGACTCATACTGCTTCCCCTCACGAGCCCTGCGTCGTCTGCGTCACGCACATCCTGTCGGATGAGATGGCTTCCTGTACATCCGCCCCCATTGCGGTTCCTGGCCGAAGGCGAGACGATCTTCCGTTCCGCGCAACGCCGTTACCGGACCGTGCGGGGCGGCCGGGAAACCTCGGCGCGGACTGTCGGTGCGGGGTCCTAGACTGAGCGCCGTGACCGAGATGACCCAGCCGCCCGCCAACGGGCCCCGCAGCGCCCCCTCAGATCTGCCGACTCAGTACACGCCGGCCGACGTAGAGGGCAGGCTCTATGAGCGGTGGGTAGACCGGGGTTACTTCGAGGCGGACGCCAAGAGCGACCGCGAGCCGTACGCGATCGTCATTCCACCGCCCAACGTGACCGGCAGCCTGCACCTCGGGCACGCCTTCGAGCACACGCTGATCGACGCGCTCACCCGCCGCAAGCGGATGCAGGGCTTCGAGACGCTTTGGCAGCCCGGCATGGACCACGCCGGCATCGCCACCCAGAACCGCGTCGAACGCGAGCTGGCCAAGGAGGGCGTCTCCCGGCACGATCTGGGCCGCGAGGCGTTCATCGAGCGCGTCTGGCAGTGGAAGGCCGAGTCCGGCGGCACGATCTCGGGGCAGATGCGGCGGCTCGGCGACGGCGTCGCCTGGTCCCGCGAGCGCTTCACGATGGACGAGGGCCTTTCCCGGTCCGTGAACACCATCTTCAAGCGCCTCTACGACGACGGCCTGATCTACCGCGCCGAGCGCATCATCAACTGGTGCCCGCGCTGTATCAGCGCCATCTCCGATATCGAGGTCGAATACCAGGACGACGCCGGCGAGTTGGTCTCCATCCGCTACGGCGAGGGCGAGGACTCCCTGGTGGTCGCCACCACCAGGGCCGAGACGATGCTGGGCGACACCGCCGTCGCCGTCCATCCGGACGACGAGCGCTACCGCCATCTGGTCGGCCGCGAGATCCGGTTGCCGCTGACGGACCGGACGATCCCGGTCGTCGCCGACGCCCATGTGGATCCCGAGTTCGGCACGGGGGCCGTCAAGGTCACCCCGGCGCACGACCCCAACGACTTCGAGATCGGCCTGCGGCACGGCCTGCCGCAGATCTCGATCATGGACGAGCAGGCCACGATCACCGCGCACGGCCCCTTCCTGGGGCTCGACCGCCTGGAGGCGCGGGCCGCCGTGGTCGGCGCGCTGCGCGCGGAGGGCCGGATCGTCGCGGAGAAGCGCCCCTACCAGCACTCCGTCGGCCACTGCTCGCGCTGTCAGACGACGGTCGAGCCCCGGCTGTCCATGCAGTGGTGGGTCAAGGTCGCCCCGCTCGCCGAGGCCGCGGGGGACGCGGTCCGCGACGGCCGGGTCGCCATCCACCCCAAGGAGATGTCCACCCGCTACTTCGAGTGGGTGGACAACCTCCACGACTGGTGCATCTCCCGCCAGCTGTGGTGGGGCCACCGCATCCCCGTCTGGTACGGCCCCGACGGCGAGATCCGCTGCCTCGGCCCGGACGAGGAGCCGCCGAGCGGCCCCGGCTGGCACCAGGAGACGGACGTCCTGGACACCTGGTTCTCCTCCGGGCTCTGGCCGTTCTCCACGCTGGGCTGGCCGGAGCGCACGGAGAGCGTCGACAAGTTCTATCCCAACTCCGTGCTGGTCACGGGGTACGACATCCTCTTCTTCTGGGTCGCCCGGATGATGATGTTCGGCCTCTATGCGATGGACGGCGTCCCCCCGTTCCACACCATCGCCCTGCACGGCATGGTGCGTGACCAGTTCGGCAAGAAGATGTCCAAGTCCTTTGGCAACGCGGTCGATCCGCTCGACTGGATGGACGCCTACGGCTCGGACGCGGTCCGTTTCACGCTCGCCAGGGGCGCCAACCCCGGCGTCGACGTGCCGATCGGCGAGGACTGGGTCCAGGCCTCGCGGAACTTCGCCAACAAGATCTGGAACGCCACCAGGTTCGCGCTGCTCAACGGCGCCACGGTGGCCGGCCCGCTGCCGGCGGCCGAGGAGCTGTCCGCCACCGACAGCTGGGTGCTCTCCCGGCTGAACGCGGTGGTCGCCCAGGTCGACGCCTACTACGAGGACTACCAGTTCGCCAAGCTCAGCGACGCCCTCTTCCACTTCGCCTGGGACGAGGTCTTCGACTGGTACGTCGAGCTCTCCAAGACCACGTTCGCCGCCGGCGGCCGGCCCGCCGAGGTCTCCCGACGGGTGCTGGGCGAGGTCCTCGACGTCACGCTGCGGCTGCTGCACCCGCTGATCCCGTTTGTCACCGAGGAGCTGTGGACCACGCTCACCGGCGGCGAGTCCGTGGTGATCGCCGACTGGCCGGTCGACTCCGGCTTCCGTGCCCCCGAGGCCGAGGCGGAGCTCGACGCCGTCCGTCAACTGGTCACCGAGGTCCGCAGGTTCCGCGCCGACCAGGGGCTGCAGCCCGGGCAGCGGGTGCCGGCCACGCTGGCCCTCGCCGACACCCGGCTGGCCGCCCACGAGCCGGCGATCAGGTCCCTGCTGCGGCTGGAGCCGGCCGGCGACTCCTTCGCCGCCACGGCCACCCTGCCGGTGGCCGGCGTCGAGGTGGCGCTCGACCTCTCCGGGGCGATCGACTTCGCCGCCGAGCGCAAGCGCCTCTCCAAGGATCTGGCCGCCGCGGAGAAGGAGCTGGCCCAGACCACGGCCAAGCTGGGCAACGAGGCGTTCCTCGGCAAGGCGCCCGAGCCGGTGATCGCCAAGATCCGGGGCCGCCGGCAGGCCGCCGAGGAGGACATCGCCCGCATCTCGGCCCAGCTGGCGAAGCTGCCCGCGTAGCGGACCCGCGCGATCGGCCCCCCGTCCCCCAGGGCCGGGGGGCCGTCGCCGCTTCCGTAGACTGGCCACCGTGAGTGACGCAGAGCCCGACCGTGGCCAGGAGCCGGACGACTTCCCGGCCTTTCCGCAGCGCGACGCGGCGGGAGACGCAGCCGCCGACGGCGGGGAGTTCGACGAGATCGTCGCCGCCGAGCGGGACCGCGACCCCGATCTCGCGGTGATCGAGGCCGGCAGTCGCACCCTGCGGGCGCTGGCCGGCCCGCCCGGCGGCGATCTGCCGACCCGCCCCGACGACCCGGAGCTCGACCGCGCGCTCGCCGAGGTCGAGGCGGAACTGCTCGCCCGCTGGCCCGAGACCAAGCTCGACCCGTCGACGGCCCGGATGACCGCCCTGATGGATGTGCTGGGGGAGCCCCAGCGGTCCTATCCGGCGATCCACATCACCGGGACCAACGGCAAGACCACCACCGCCCGCATGATCGAGGCGCTGCTCGGCGGCTTCGACCTGCGCACCGGCCGCTACAGCAGCCCGCATGTGCAGTCCATCACCGAGCGGATCAGCGTCGACGGCGTCCCGCTCGCCGCCGAGCGTTTCGTCGAGACCTACCGCGACATCACGCCCTACCTGGATCTGGTCGACGTCGCCCAGGAGCACCGGCTGTCCTTCTTCGAGGTGCTGACCGGCATGGCCTACGCGGCCTTCGCCGACGCGCCCGTCGATGTGGCCGTGGTCGAGGTGGGCATGGGCGGCAGCTGGGACGCCACCAACGTGATCGACGGCTCCGTCGCCGTGATCACCCCGATCAGCCTGGACCACACCGCGCGCCTGGGGGACACCCCGGAGCGGATCGCCGTGGAGAAGGCCGGGATCATCAAGCCGGGCGCCCGGGTGGCGCTGGCGCAGCAGCAGGTCGACGCGGCCTCCGTGATCCTGCGCCGCGCCGTCGAGGTGGACGCCACCGTGGCCAGGGAGGGCATGGAGTTCGGGGTCCTCTCCCGGGAGGTCGCCGTCGGCGGCCAGCTGATGACGCTCCGCGGGCTCGGCGGCGAGTACCCCGAGATCTTCCTCCCGTTGCACGGCGCGCATATGGCGCACAACGCCGCCGTGGCGCTGGCCGCCGTCGAGGCGTTCTTCGGCGTGGGCGACGGCCGGCCGGCGGCGCCGCTGGACGTGGAGGTGGTACGGGCCGCGTTCGCCTCGGTCACCTCGCCCGGACGCCTTGAGACGGTGCGCACCAGCCCCACCGTGCTGCTGGACGCGGCGCACAACCCGGGCGGCGCGCTGGCCACCGCCGAGGCGGTCACCGAGGCGTTCGGCTTCAGCCGGCTGATCGGCGTGGTCGGCGCCACCGAGGGCAAGGACGTGCGGGGGCTGCTGGAGGCGTTCGAGCCGGTCTTCACCGAGGTGGTGGTGACCCGGAACGCCACCCAACGGGCCCTGGACGTGGATGAGTTGGCGGCGCTGGCGGTCGAGGTGTTCGGCGAGGAGCGGGTGCAGGTCGAGCCCCGTCTCGACGAGGCGATCGAGGTGGCCGTCGAGCTGGCCGAGGAGGAGCACGAGTACGCCGCAGCCGGCGTTCTGATCACCGGATCGGTGATCACCGTCGGCGAGGCCAGGCTGCTGCTGAAGGGCGGACGGTGATGCGCACGCTCTGCGCCAGCACGCTGGTGGGCGAGTTCCTGGTGATCGGCCTGGCCGGTCTGGTGGCCGATCGGATGTCGACCGCCGCCACCGGCACCGTCTGGTGGGTCTGTGGCATCGCCATGGTGCTCTCCCTGCTGCTCTGCGGGGTCGCGGGCCGGCCGGTGGGCGTCTGGCTCGGCTGGGCGCTCCAGGCGGGGCTGATCGCCGCCGGCTTCGTGCTGCCCGCGATGTTCGTGCTGGGTCTCGTGTTCGGCGGCCTGTGGTGGGCCTCCGTTCACTTCGGCGCCAGGATCGACGCCTATCGTGCGGGCCGGGCGGAGGCGACTCCGGCCGGCTGACCGGCCCCGCCGCCCGCTCTCTCCGGCCAGCCCGGTACTCTTAGGCGCCCCCGCGCCGACGGCGCGGCCCGGTCGGCGCATGCCCGTCGCGCATTCCCACTCTCCTCCCAGGAGCCGCCCCCATGAGCCAGCGCACTCTTGTCCTTCTCAAGCCGGACGCGGTCAGCCGGGGGCTGATCGGCGAGATCGTCGGCCGGGTGGAACGCAAGGCAGGCTGGCGGATCACCGCGCTCGAACTGCGCACCCTGGACCGGACGACGCTGGAGACGCACTACGCGGAGCACGAGGGGCGTCCGTTCTACGAGCCGCTGTTGGAGTTCATGGCGTCGGGCCCGAGCGTCGCGATGATCGTGGAGGGCGAACGGGTTATCGAGGGGCTGCGCACCCTGGCCGGGCCGACCGACCCGATCGCGGCGCCACCGGGATCCATCAGGGGCGATCTCGGCACCGTGGTGCGGGAGAACCTGGTTCACGCGTCCGACTCCGAGGAGTCGGCGGACCGCGAGGTGAAGATCTTCTTCCCCGATTTCCCTCGGGGTTGAGCGCACCACCCCGGGGCCGGTGACCGCCCGTCAGAAGACCGGCACGTCGGACCGCTCCGGCCACGCCCGGCCCGGCGGAATGCGATGGTCCGCCCCGGTGGGTATGGTCGGTGCGGGGAACCCTTCACCCGAACGCGACGTCACCATGATGGAGGGTGGGGCTGGTTCCGCCGACAATGGCGAAAGCGGCGCTCCGGCGCTCCGTGTTAGACCGGCCGTGGATACGATGGCGATGCCGCGCCTCTTCTCCCTTCGGCGGGAGAGGCCCCGACGCGCAGCCCATCGCACCCTCCGCCGACCTCCCCGCACATTACGCACAGCTGGAAGGCCAGATGCATCCCTATGGCGAACAATATGTCGTTCATCGGTCGTGACATGGCAGTGGACCTCGGGACGGCCAACACGCTGGTGTACGTCAGGGGTCGAGGGATTGTCCTCAACGAGCCGTCCGTCGTCGCGATCAACACCAACACGGGGGGCATTCTCGCCGTTGGTGCCGAGGCGAAGAAGATGATCGGCCGGACCCCCGGCAACATCGTGGCCGTTCGCCCGCTCAAGGACGGCGTGATCGCCGACTTCGAGATCACCGAGCGGATGCTGCGCTACTTCATTCTGAAAATCCACCGACGGCGCTATCTGGCCCGACCCCGGGTGGTCGTCTGTGTGCCTTCCGGAATCACCGGAGTGGAGCGCAGGGCGGTCATCGAGGCGTCGACGCAGGCCGGCGCGCGGCAGGTGCACATCATCGAGGAGCCGATGGCGGCGGCGATCGGCTCGGGCCTGCCGGTCCACGAGGCCACCGGCAACATGGTCGTCGACATCGGCGGCGGCACCACCGAGGTGGCCGTGATCTCGCTCGGCGGCATCGTCACCGCGCAGTCCATCCGGGTGGCCGGCGACGAGCTGGACAACGCGATCATCCAGCACATCAAGAAGGAGTACAGCCTTCTGCTGGGCGAGCGCACCGCCGAGAGCATCAAGATCACCATCGGCTCGGCGTACGAGCTGGACCAGGACGAGCACACCGAGATCCGGGGCCGGGACCTGGTCAGTGGCCTGCCCAAGACCGTGGTGATCTCCTCGGCCGAGGTGCGCAAGGCCATGGAGGAGCCGGTCAACGCCATCGTCGACGCGGTCAAGACGACGCTCGACAAGTGCCCGCCGGAGCTGTCCGGCGACGTGATGGACCGGGGCATCGTCCTCACCGGCGGCGGCGCCCTGCTGCGCGGCCTGGACGAGCGGCTGCGCCAGGAGACCGGCATGCCCATCCACATCGCCGAGGACCCGCTGGACTCCGTGGCGCTCGGTTCCGGCAAGTGCGTGGAGGAGTTCGAGGCGCTCCAGCAGGTGCTCGACGCCCAACCCCGGCGCTAGCCGGGGCGGCATCCGCCGGAGAAGCGGAACGTCGGCCGGGAACGTCCGGTTAGCCGGGCGGACCCGGGATTATGTGGACTGATCCAGAAAGGCACGGCCGCCGCACGTGAGGGACACCCGAGAGAGCCGGCTGCTTCTCGTACTGCTGGTATCCATCGCTTTCGCGCTGATCACGATGGATATCAGGGGTGGCGACAATTCCCCGCTCAACGGCCCACGAGAGGCGGCAGCGTCCTTTTTCGGGCCGGTGGAGGAAGCCGTCGCCGGAGCCGTCGATCCGGTCGCCAATGCGATCACCGCGGTCCGTGAATCCGGTGACCGCCACGACCGCGTCAGCGAACTCGAACGGGAAAACGCCGAACTGCGCCAGGAGTTGGGCAGCGAGGCGCACCGCGAATCGCGGATAGAACAACTCGACGAGCTGCTGCGCACCGCGGGCGCCGGACGTTACGGCATCGTCGGCGCCCAGGTGATCGCGGTGGGCGCGGGCCAGGGCTTCTCCTGGACGGTCACCATCGACGCGGGCAGCGAGGACGGCATCGCCAAGGACATGACCGTGCTCAACGGCGACGGGCTGGTCGGCCGGGTCACCACCGTGGCCAGGGGCACCGCCACCGTGGTGCTCGCCAACGACCCCGGGTTCACCGTGGGCGCCCGTCTTGAGGGCAGCCAGGAGCTGGGCTTCGCCACCGGTCGCGGCGACAACACCCTCGACGTCCAACTGCTCAACCAGCGCGCCGAGGTCGGCGAGGGCGACCGGATGGTCACCTTCGGCTCGGCCGACAACAAGCCCTTCGTGCCCGGCGTTCCGGTGGGCGAGGTGGTCAGCGTCGAGCGGTCCAACGGCGATCTGACGCGCACCGTGCAGGTCCGGCCCTATGTCTCCTTCACCCAGCTCGACCTGGTGGGCGTGGTGGTCGAGCCGCCCAGGGACAACCCCAGGGACTCGGTGCTGCCACCGCTGCCCGAGGACCTTGAGCAGCGCTCGGCGCCGGCCGAGGGCGCCGCCCCGGAGGAGGCCGAAGGGGACGAGGGCGCGGTGGACGAGTTCCCCGAGCCGGACGGTCTCGAACCGCCGGACGAAGGCGAGGACCCGGACTACGAGTTCGGCGCCCAGGCTCCCGGCCGCACCCGGGACGACCCAGCGACCAGGAGCTGATCCATGCGCGTCTACCGCACGCTGCTGTCCGTGGTGCTGGTCTTTGTCGCCCTGATGGCGCAGGTGACCATGCTGGCGCGGCTCGGGCTGCCGGGGGCCGTCCCCGATCTGCTGCTGCTCACCGTGCTGGGCCTGGCCCTGGTCTACGGCCACACCGGCGGCGCGCTCGTCGGCTTCGCCGCCGGCCTGCTCGCCGATCTGGCGCCTCCGGCCGACCACGCGGTCGGCCGTTACGCCCTGGTGCTGTGCGTCATCGGCTACGCGGCCGGGCTGACCAAGCCGGAGAACGGTCAACACCGGTCGGCCACCGTGCCGATGCTGGTGGTCGCCGGCGGCGCGCTCACCTCGACGCTGCTCTACGCCGGCGTCGGCGCCCTGGTCGGCGACACGGCCGCGCGCGATGTGGGGCTCTCCAGCCTGCTGCTCACGGCGACCCTCTACGACCTGCTGTTGGCCCCGTTCGTCGTGCCGCTGATCATGGCCGCGGCGCGGCGGACCGAGGGTGACCCGCTCTCCGGGGACGGTTCCGGCGGCGGCTCGGACAATCCGATCAGCTGGCTCGGCGGCGCCGGCACCGGGCTGCGTCCCCGGGCGCCCCGGCGCAGCCGCTACGGCAAGGCCGCCGGCATCGGCCAGCGTTCCCCCCTGCTCAGCCGTTCCGCCCGCAACCGCGCGGGCCGCATCAAGGGAGTCAAGCGGCTGTGACCAACATTCCCGAGACCGGCCGGACTTCGCGGATCACCATCCGTCTTGTGGTGATCCAGATACTGGTCTTCTCGCTGCTGCTCACCCTCGGCGGGCGGCTGTGGTACCTCCAGATCAGACAGGGGGACGAGTTCGCGGCGGAGGCCGCCGGCAACCATGTCCAGCAGGTGGTGCAGCCGGCGGTGCGCGGCTCCATCGTGGACGCGCGCGGCGTGCCGATCGCGGACAACGAGACCCGGCTGGTGGTCTCCGTCGACCGCACCGAGCTGTCCAAGCTGCCGGACGACGGCGAGGAGGTGCTTTCCGACCTCGCCGAGCTGCTGGAGCTCAGCGAGGAGGAGGTCGCCAACCGGGTCAGGCTCTGCGACGCCGAGACCCCGCAGCCCTGCTGGAACGGTTCTCCCTATCAGCCGATCCCGATCACCGACGAGGCGACCACGGAGCAGACGCTGCAGATCCGGGAGCGCTCCGAGGAGTTCCCCGGGATCAGCGCCGAGCCGACCGCCGTGCGCCGCTACCCGGCGCCGGCCGACTCCAGGGCCGCGCAGGTCCTCGGCTATCTCTCGCCGGTCACCGACGACGAGGTCGCCGACTCCGAGGACACCGACTCACCGCTGCTGCGCTCCGACCAGATCGGCCGTTCCGGTCTGGAACGGACCTATGACGGCTATCTGCGCGGCGAATCGGGCGTCACCCGCTACGAGGTGGACAAGTTCGGTCGGGTCCTGGGCGAGGCGGAGAACGATCCGGCGGTGGCCGGCGCCAATGTGGTCACCAGCCTGGACACCCGGCTGCAGGCCGTGGTCGAACAGCAGTTGGCGGGCGCGATGGAGCGCGCGCAGAACGAGCACGACGACATCACCGGCCGCGACTACGAGGCGGACTCGGGCGCCGCCGTCGTCCTGGAGAACGGCACGGGCCGGGTGCTCGCCATGGCCTCGGCGCCCGACTACGACCCCAACGTCTGGGTCGGCGGCATCTCAAGCGACGAGTACGCCCGGCTGACCGGCGAGGACGCCAACGACCCGCTGATCAACCGCGCCATCCAGGGCCAGGGCCCGCCCGGTTCCACGTTCAAGGTGGTCACCTCCGCCGGCGCCGTCAACGCGGGCTACGACTTCGACGACCGCTACAACTGCTCCTCGTCCTACGACATCGGCGGGCAGACGTTCCGAAACTTCGAGACCACCTCCTACGGCATGATCACCCTCGGCCAGGCCATCGAGGTCTCCTGCAACACCGTCTTCTACGGGATCGCCCACCGCGAATGGCAGCGGGAGGGCGGCAACAACCCGACGGACGATCCGGAGGACTTCCTCTTCGAGGCCGCGCACGGTTTCGGCCTCGGCACCCAGACCGGCATCGACCTGCCCAACGAGGTCCCGGGGCGGATCCCCGACCGGCAGTGGAAGTACGACTACTGGGAGGCCAACGAGGAGAACTGGTGCGAGATCGCCGAGTCCGACCGGGACGACTACCCGGCCCGGATCGCCCGGGAGAACTGCACCGAGGGCATGAAGATGCGCGCCGGTGACATGCTCAACTTCTCCATCGGGCAGGGCGATGTGCTGGTCACCCCGATCCAACTGGCCACCGTCTACGCGGCCCTGGGCAACGGCGGCACCCTCTACCAGCCGTCCGTCGGCCGCGCGGTGATCGCGGCGGACGGTCAGGTGATCGAGGAGTTCGAGCCGCAGGTGACCGGCGAACTCCCGGTGGACGACGAGACCATCGCGGATCTGCGGGCCGCCACCGAATCGGTGATCACCACCGGCAGCGCGGCCTGGAAGTTCGGCGGCTGGCCACAGAACGAGATCACCCTGCGCGCCAAGACCGGCACCGCCGAGGGCGCCGGCGACCAGCAGACCTCGTCCTGGCTGGCCACCTACACCGACGACTACACCGTCGTGATGACCATCTCCCAGGCCGGCACCGGCTCCGGCGCCTCGGGTGACGCCGTGCGCAGCATCTGGGAGGCCATCTACGGCGTCCAGGGCGGCGGCGTCAACGAGGACGCGGCACTGCTGCCCGAGCCGATCACCGAGCTGCCGGAGATCGACGAGACCGGCGCCATCGTGCCGGCCCCGCTGGACGACCCCGAGGACTCCGAGGAGTCCGACGGCTCCGAGGACGCCGGTGACGGTGCCGAGGACGCCGACGGTGCCGGGGGTTCCGAGAACGACGGCGACGTCGGCGTCGAGCTCGACCCGGGCACCGGACAGCAACAGGAACAGCCGGACGGCGCCGAGCAGTTCGTGCCCAATGCCGCCGCCGCGCTGTCGGGCGGCTCGCAGGTGTTCCACAGTTCACCGTTCCCCGAGCCGGTGCGGACGCCCGGCGAACCGCCCGGCCGGGAGCCCCGGCCGTGGCGAGAAGGCGAGTGAGGGCCGGCCGTTGAGCATCCACCGTCTCACCGTCGACCGGCTGGCCCCGGATCGCGGCACCTGGCGACGGCTGACCGCGCGGGACTCCGTGCTGCGGCGCGTGGACTGGATCCTGTTGCTGGCGGCGCTCGCGCTGTCCGTGCTGGGCATCCTGCTGATCTGGTCGGCGACCAGGAACCGCACCGAGATCAACGGGGGCGATCCGCACTTCTTCCTGGTCCGGCAGGGCATCAACCTGGCGCTCGGGGTGACCCTGGCCGCCGGCGTGATGTGGCTGGGTCACCACCGGCTGAGATCGGCCGTCCCGCTGTTCTTCGCCCTGTCCATGGGCTTCATGCTGCTGGTGTTCACCCCGCTGGGCACGGAGATCAACGGGCAGCGGGCCTGGCTCTCCATCGGCGGCTACACGCTGCAGCCGGGCGAGTTCGCCAAGGTGGCGATCATCCTGGGGATGGCGGTGATACTGGCCGACCAGGTCGACGCGGGGGACCGCGAGTTCCCCAGCCGCCGCGCGGTGCTGCAGGCGCTGGCCCTGGCCGCGGCCCCGCTCTGCGTCGTGGTGATCGACGACATGGGCATGGCCATGGTGATCAGCGTGATCGTGCTGGGGATACTGCTGGCCTCCGGGGCCTCCCTGAAGTGGTCGATCGGACTGATCCTCGCCGGGGTGGCCGCGGCGGTGCTGATCTGGACGCTGGGGGTGTTGGACGAGTACCAGATCGACAGGTTTGCCGCGTTCGCCGACCCGTCCAGGGATCCGGCGGGCGTCGGATACAACACCAACCAGGCCAGGATCACCATCGGTTCCGGGGGTCTTGAGGGCAAGGGCCTCTTCAAGGGCACCCAGACCACCGGGCAGTTCGTGCCGGAGCAGCACACCGACTTCATCTTCACCGTGGCCGGCGAGGAGCTGGGCTTCATCGGCGCCGGCGGGATCATCGTCCTGATCGGCGTCGTGCTGTGGCGGGCGCTGCGCATCGCCAGGGGCAGCACCGAGCTGTACGGGACGATCATCGCGGCCGGCATCGTCGCGTGGTTCGCGTTCCAGTGCTTCGAGAACATCGGGATGGCGCTGGGCATCATGCCGGTCGCCGGGGTGCCGTTGCCGTTCCTCTCCTATGGCGGCACCGCCATGTTCGCGGTGTGGATCGCGATAGGGCTGCTGCAGTCGGTGCGGATGAAACGGCCGCTGTCCGCCTGAGCGGGCCGCGGCCGTGCTTCCGGGCCGACGGCGGCGGGCGCGCGTTCCGGCGGCCGGTACGCTGAGGGGTCCAGCCTTCGTCATCGGTCATCCGTCATCGTCGCGAAAGACGTCAGCCATGCCCATCGAGTCGGTCTTCCCTCGCCTGGAGGCCCTTCTTCCGCACGTCCAGAAGCCGATCCAGTACGTCGGTGGTGAGCTGAACTCCACGGTCAAGGACTGGGACGCCTGTGAGGTCCGCTGGGCGTTGATGTATCCGGACGCCTACGAGGTCGGACTGCCCAACCAGGGCGTGATGATCCTCTACGAGGTGCTCAACGAGCGCCCCGAGGTGCTGGCCGAGCGCACCTACAGCGTCTGGCCGGACCTGGAGAAGCTGATGCGGGAGCACGACGTCCCGCAGTTCACCGTGGACGCGCACCGGCCGGTGGGGGCTTTCGACCTGCTGGGCGTCTCCTTCTCCACGGAACTCGGCTATACCAATCTGCTGACCGCGCTGGACCTGGCCGGCATCCCGTTGTCCGCCGCCGACCGCACCGAGGACCATCCGGTGGTCGTCGCGGGCGGGCACGCGGCGTTCAACCCGGAGCCGATCGCCGAGTTCATCGACTGCGCGGTGGTCGGCGACGGCGAGCAGGCCGTGCTGACGATGAGCGATATCGTCCGCGACTGGAAGCGGGAGGGCCGCCCCGGCGGCCGGGAGGAGCTGCTGATGCGGCTCGCCCGCACCGGCGGCGTCTACGTTCCGGCGTTCTACGACGTCGAATACCTGCCGGACGGCCGCATCTCCCGGGTGGTGCCCAACCGTTCGGGGGTGCCGTGGCGGGTGTCCAAGCACACCGTGATGGATCTCGACGAGTGGCCCTACCCGAAGCAGCCGCTGGTGCCGCTGGCGGAGACGGTGCACGAGCGGATGTCCGTGGAGATCTTCCGGGGCTGCACCCGGGGCTGCCGCTTCTGCCAGGCGGGCATGATCACCCGGCCGGTGCGGGAACGTTCGATCACCGGCATCGGCGAGATGGTCGACAAGGGGCTCAAGGCGACCGGCTTCGAGGAGGTCGGACTGCTGTCACTCTCCTCCGCCGACCACAGCGAGATCGCCGATGTCGCCCAGGGGCTCGCCGACCGATACGAGAAGGACAAGATCGGTCTCTCCCTGCCCTCGACCCGGGTGGACGCGTTCAATATCGATCTGGCCAACGAACTGACCCGCAACGGCCGCCGCTCCGGCCTGACCTTCGCCCCCGAGGGCGGCAGCGAGCGGATCCGCAAGGTCATCAACAAGATGGTCTCCGAGGACGACCTGATCCGCACCGTCGCCACCGCCTACGGCAACGGCTGGCGCCAGGTGAAGCTCTACTTCATGTGCGGGCTGCCCACCGAGACCGACGAGGACGTGCTGGAGATCGCCAGCATGGCGACCCGGGTGATCGCCAAGGGTCGCGAGGTGTCCGGCTCCAACGACATCCGCTGCACCGTCTCCATCGGCGGCTTCGTGCCCAAGCCGCACACCCCGTTCCAGTGGGCGCCGCAGCTCTCCGCCGAGGAGACGGACGCGCGACTGGCCAAGCTCCGCGACGCCATCCGCGAGGACAAGCGCTACGGCCGTTCCATCGGCTTCCGCTACCACGACGGCAAGCCGGGCGTCGTCGAAGGGCTCCTCTCCCGAGGCGACCGCCGCGTCGGCTCCGTCATCCGCGCCGTCTGGGAGGCGGGCGGCCGCTTCGACGGCTGGCGCGAGTTCTTCTCCTACGACCAGTGGATGACCGCCGCCGCCCCCGCGCTGGCCGCCTTCGGCGTGGACGTCAACTGGTACACCACCAGGGAACGCACCTACGAGGAGGTCCTTCCCTGGGACCACCTCGACTCCGGCCTCGACAAGGACTGGCTCTGGGACGACTGGCAGGACGCCCTCGACGAAACCGAAGTCGAAGACTGCCGCTGGACCCCTTGCTTCGACTGCGGCGTCTGCCCGCAAATGGACACGTCCATTCAAATCGGACCAACGGGGAAGAAGCTGCTGCCACTTCAGGTGCTGTGAGTCTCTGACCTGCGGGAACGGGGTGAGGCGCGGTGCACGCTGTGGAGGGGCTGTCTGAGGCCGAACGGGTGAAGCTGGCCGAACGGGTGAAGCTCCTTGCTTCCCTCACCGCCGGCCGCCGCCCGCAGCGGTGGCCAGCCCGGCCCGCCCCTCCTCCTCAGCCGCTGCCGCCGCCCCGGCGGCGGCCGGAGGTTGAGAGTGTGGTGGAGTGGGTTGAGTAGGGCGTGGGGCAGGTCGAGTGCGGCAGGATATGGAACCAATAGGGCTCCTGTGTTGCTGAGTTAAGACGTCGAACACCTCCCTCAACGGCACGGGCGCGCTGTCCGTTGCGCACTCCGATCCCACACCACCCTGTCACTCGATCAGTGGGCACGCTGAAAACGCTCAATCATCGATCTTGGTGGTTGTGGTCGGCGGTGAGCATGGGCGCGACGGCGGTGGCTTCCCGACCGCTGACGGGAGCGGGCTCGGCCGGTCAAAGTCACGGTGTCGCGCGCATCGCCGGTGCGGCGCGGTTCGGGGGCAGTGTGGTGGGGTCCCTGTTCGTCGCTGAGCGTCCGAAGTGACCCGTTTGCGGAGCCTATTCGTAGACGAACGCGGCGCTGAAGATCATCGCGATGAGCGCCCAGTCAGGTTGTTCCGGAGTTTCCTTTCCCTGGTTGGCGAAGAAGCCGTGCATGGAACGGGTCCAGTATGCTGCTGCCTTGACGTAGTCGACTGATTGCTCGTTCTCCTGCCGGATTTCTCCTTGTTCGACTCGCTGTGCGAGCCGGAGTAGATATGCGGCGAGTTCTTGTCGAGAGGTGATTCCTGAAAGGTCTGGGGCTGGCATCGTCACGGGATATTCCACACCTCGTCTCGTTCACGTATGACAATGGACATACCGTCGGTCACTGTCGTGAACTTCCAGGATTCGTTGATGGCTTCGGCGGCGGTTGCCATGCGGAAGGGAACGGGCGTCCCTGCCATCTGGAAGGCGACCAAGCGCCGGTTGTCCAGGGTGAACAGGTTACCTTCTCTCATGACGAGTCGGATCGCGGGGAAGTCGGCGGGGTTCAGCCAGCCCGACCTCAGGCCCGATGCTACGTGGGCGATCGTCATTCCGTCGGAGAACCGGTAGCTCACTTCGTCCTGGGAGAAGCGCACCAGGCTGGGGTTGATGCCGGGTGTCTGGTGGGCGGCGAGTCCGAACGGGTCGGACCACGTGTGGGGGTTGTCGACGTAGGTGTAGTGATTGGCGCTCGGTTCGAGGCCCAGTGGGTCCGGCGTGGTGTAACGCGCGGTCTCGGGGTCGTAGTGGCGGTGGAAGTTGTAGTTCCAGCCGGTCTCGGGATCCGCGTACTGGCCTGGGAATCGAAGAGGAATGGAGACACGGTCATCGGCTGATGCCGAGGTCACCCCCCAGAGTGTCGACCGTGCGCTCCACGTTATCCGCCCGCTCTCGTCGACGAGGTCGGTCGGCGTCCCGATCAGATCCGTGACGATCGAATAGAACCGGGCGTCAGCTTCCTTCTTTGAGTATTCGGGGTGCCGCCTGCTCTCGGTCTGCGCGATGGGGCGACCGTTCTTGTAGTCCCATGTGAGGCTGACCGAGGAGGGATTCTCTGCTTCGGTGGTTGTCTGTTCCACTAGGTCAGTGCCGAACCAGGTAAAGCCCGTCCGCTCCACCACATCGCCGGAGGCGTCAAGTCTTTCTTTCGCGATCCGGCGCCCGAGAGGATCGTAGCGATACCGCCATGTGGTGCCGTCCGGCGTGACGACCCCCGTCAGGTGGTCTTCCGCATCCCAGCGGTACCGCCAGACATCCGCCTTCCGGGAAAGCCTTGCCTTCCGCTTCAGGGTGACGCGCCCGGCGCGGTCAAACTCGTAGTGCGTCCGCCCGGCGCGGACCACGCGCATCCCCGTGATGAACCGGTCGCCCTGACTTCCGTCGTCGTCCACCAGGTCCCACTTGGCGGCGGTCTGATTGCCGGCGGCGTCGTACTGATAGCTTTCGCGCCACATCGGGGTTCTGACCTCGGTGATGCGGCCAAGGGCGTCCGGCAGGAAGCTCACCTCGCCCTCGTCGGGGCGTGTGACACCGGTGAGAACGTGGTCGGCTCGGTAGGCGTACGAACGCTCTCGCAGCGTTCCATCCCGCGTGCTCACTGCCTCACGAGCCAGTCGACCGACCGCGTCCCAGGTGAAGGTCATATCCACCCCAGGGCCGATGGTCCGGTGCGTCTCGCGTCCGGCGGCGTCGTGGGCGAAAGCCAGGGTACGGCCACCCGTGGCCAGAGCCGTTTCGCGCCCCACGGCGTCGTACGCCCAGGTGCTCGTGTGGCCGGCGGGCGACACGCGGACCAGCGGACGTCCCAGCTCGTCGTAGGACTGGGTGACGGACTGCCCGTTGAACGTCTCCCGCGATATCCGGCCGAGGCGGTCGCGTTCGATGATCAGCTCGTCCCCGGAGACCGTCGCGTGGATGAGCCGGCCGACCTCGTCGTATCCGTACGTCGTAACGAGGTCGCCCACGTCCTTCCGGACGATCCGGCTGTGCACGCCGCGGGTGAGGAGGACCGACTCTCCCGCGGCGTTGGTGCGGGCGATGAGCTGCCCGGTCGCGTCGAGGGCGTAGGTGACGGTTCGGCCGTCGAAGTCGGTTTCGGAGATCAGTCGGTGTGCGGCGTCGTATTCGTAGGACCACGTCAGGCCATGCGGTCCCGTTACCCCAACGAGCCGTAGCTCGGTGTCACGTTCGAAGGTGTAGTGGGAGCCGTCCGGGTTGGTCTGCGAGATGGGCTGGTCAAACGGGCCGTACGAGAAGCGAGTTGTGCCCCCGTGCTCGTCGACGTGGGTGAGGCAGTTGCCTTCAGCATCCCAGGTCCACCTCTGGACGGAGCCCAGCGGGTCCGTGAGGGAGACCTGGTGTCCCTCCACGGTGTAGGCGGCCCGGTGCTCGCCACCCAGGGGGTCCGTCACCCCGACGAGGCGGCCGAACGCGTCCCGGTCGTAGCGCGTTGTTTCGCCCATGGCGTCCGTGAGGGAGATGGGTAGCCCCGTGGCGTCACAGCGAACCCACGTGGTGCGTCCTGTCGGGTCGGTGACGGATACCACGGCCCCGTGCTCGTCGTACGCCATGCGGGTCCGACGTCCCTCTGGATCCACGGTGGCCACCCGATTACCCGCCGCGTCGTACGAGTGCTGCCACGCGGTGCCGTCCGCCTGCGTGACTTCCACGGGCAGGCCGAACTCGTTGTACTTCGACCGGACATGGGAACCGTCGGGGCGGGTGGTCAGGGTGACGTTGCCCTGGTCGTCGTGTTCGTGACGGGTCGTGCGGCCCAGGGCGTCGGTGCGGGCGACGAGGTGGTTGTTCTCGTCCCATTCGCGGTATGTGGTGTGGCCCAGCGGGTCGGTTTCGGCGACCAGTCGGAAGCGGTCGTTGAGCTGGTAGATGGTGGCGTGGCCCAGGGAGTTGGTCGCGGTGGTGCGCAACGCCGCCTCGTCGTAGGAGTAGCGGTACTCCAGGGCCCGGTCGGTCCCGGTGGTGTACACGCAGCGTCCCGAGGCGTCGTACTCGTACCGGTAACAGGTGCCGTTGCGGTCCTCCCAGCGTGTCATTCGGTGCTGGTCGTCGTAGGCGAACGTCAGCGGCAGCCCGGAGGAGTTGTACACCTTGGCGAGGTTGCCCGCTTCGTCGTACTCGAACGCCCGCAGCAGCGGCGTGTCCTGGGCGGACAGCAGGGTGAGGGCGGTGACCCGGCCCTCGTGCACCGCGACGCCGACCCGGTAACCGCCGGAATGCGCGACCTCGTGTGGCGAGCCCTCCTCGTCATACGTCACTTCGATGCGGTTGCCGTTCCTGTCCGTGACGGCGATCAGGGGCAGCTCGCCGGCAGGACGGCCGGGAACCGGCGCGAAGTGGAGAGCCCGGCCCCTCGCACGCTGGTGGAGAGTGAACACTCCGCCCGGCTGGCCGTCCCAGGCCAGGCTCCAGCGCGGCCCGGTGACCGGCAGGACCGGGTAGTCGGGGTCGGCCAGCGGAACGGGGTAGTGCAGTCGCATCCCGTCCTCGGCGTAGAAGTCCACCCCGTACTCGTCCAGCACCAACCGCTGGTCCAGGGTCGAGGCCCACGACCGGCCGAACCAGTGCCCGTGCCGATAGCCGGAGAGATGCTCACGCTGGAGGATCAGGGCCAGAACGCCCGGGAGTTCGAGGTCGACGTTGTGGAGCGTCATCTCGCCGGTTGCGATGTCGATCGGGTCGCCGACAAGCACCTTTCCCACTCCGCGAATGCCCTCCGCCTCCCACATCCGGCCCAGGTTCCGCAGATTGCCCGCGTAACCGCGCAGCCCGGTTCGCGCGGCGCGGAGGCCACCGCGAAGTCCCTGGGCGAGGCCACCGAGGGTGGTGATGCCCTTCATGCCCGGGATGCAGTCCAAAGCCGCAAAAGCGACGTCGAGGAGTCCGGCTTCTCCTCTGGCGTACTTGATCAGTGTGTCGGCGAGGACGACGAGGGCGGCGGCGAGGACGACCCAGGCCAGCGGTCCGCCGATGATGAGGACGACGACGCCGAGGACGGCGACGATGACCTTGCAGATCTCGACCAGGGTGTCCCAGTTGTCGGTCACCCACTTGATGGCCTTCTCCCACCAACGCCGGTTCTGGATACCGGCGTCACTCGCCTCGTCGATGTCGCGGGCACACTCGCGGGCCGCTTCCTCGCGCATCTCCTGGGCGTCGAGCGCCAGTTGGCGTGCTGCCGACAGCCGCTCCTCCGCGTCGTTCACCCGGCTCCGGGCGGCACCGGCGGCCGCCTCGGCGGCCTGCTGATCACGCGCGGCCGAACGCACATGGGCCTCGTCAGGCGGCTCGGCTCCCTCTCGCTCCCCCTCTCGCTGGAGCCGCTCCGCCTCTTCCCCCGCCCGCCCTACCCAGTCGGTGGCGTCCCCCAACGTCGACTGCGCCGAGACGAGATCCGCCTGCGCCGTGATCGCACGATCCAACGCCCGATCAGCCATGCCCTGCGCCGTCTGCAACTTCGGCCAGTAGGTGTGTAGCGCCTGACTACAGAGGCAGTAACTGTCCTCCAGCTTCGTCAGGTTGTCCGGGACACCGTCGAACTCACGGCGGAACGCCTCCGCCGACAGCCCCGCCCACTCCAGCATGGCGCGCTCCCCCGCCATGCCCCGGATTTTCGCCAACGCCTCACCGACATCGTCGGCGAACTCCTGTAAGTCGTCGGCGAGTTCACGCACCTCATCAGGGTCGCCAGGCGTCGGGTCGTGATCCATGTCCACCGGTGTCCAGTCAGGTGGCCGCACCACAACTCTCATCCCCCCTGGTCATCTACTCACCGTGACGACATATTAGGTGAGCGTAATGATCATTTCAACGAGTTGCCATAGGAGTACGTTCCGTCTCTGACACCGTATGCGCTGAGGGGGACGGTCACCGGACGTTCGCCAAGCACCGGTACAGACCGAAAACCGGGTCACCTCCACAAGCAGGAGCCGCCTGCATAGCGGTCCACGCGATGTTCCCGGCACCCCAGATATCCGAGCATGGACCATCTCCACTTGAGCGGATGTGGTCGGCACCAGGAATCCCGGCTAGGAACTGAATCGCGTGCTCTCCGCGCCCGGAGGTGGTCCGGGATCTGAGGGGCGCCGTGGTGGTTCGGGTCCCCAACAGTCGGCCTATCACAGCTCATCGTCCCTACTACGGATCACAACAGAACGCCTTCGTCCCGTTATTGCTGTGTCCGGAGGCGGAGGCCTGGGTGGACCAGGTGAATGTCGGGGTCAGACTCTCGGGGGTGGGCCAGTCGTTGACCACTGCGAGTAGTTGGAGGTAGCGCTCCCTGCGGGGGTCGTTCGCGTTCTCCAGTCGGGTCGTCAGCCGGCGGCGGAGTTTGGCGTTGTCGGGGGAGCCGAGGAGGTGCGCGTAGTGTGCCGTGAAGGTCGCGACGATCGGGTCGGCCTGGGGTGAGGCCGGGTCGAGGCCGGTGGTCAGGGCCGGGCCGACCTGGTCGCGGATGGTTGCGACAACGTCGCGTCGCGGAACGGTCGTGTCGCTTTGGGCCTGCTCGGCTGCCTGGTCCTCGATCATTCGCCGCATGGCGGCGCGGAAATCCGGGTCCAGGGACATCTCGGCCAGCTCCACCCACGCCTGGACCTGTTCCGCCTCCGGGTTGTCCGGTAGCTCGGGGGTCATCGAGCGCATGGCGCCCGCGAATGCGGGGGCCGCGTCAAGGCCGCCGAAGACGGCGTCGAGGAAGTCGTCGATCAGACGTCGGCGTTCGTCCTCGGAGAGCTGGGCCAGCCGGTGCATGAGTTCCGTCTCCTCAGGTGTGGACCCGCGCTCGGCCACCGCCGTCAGCACCGCGCGCCGTAGGCGCAGGACGCGGATCTGCACGGCCAGTGCTTCGGCGTGCGCCGCGGCGACCTCGGGAAGCGAGAGCTCGCGGTCCACGACCTTGCGGATCGTGGGGAGGTCGAGTCCCAGCTCGCGCAGGGTCCGCACGAGGTCCAGGCGTGCGACGGCGTCGATGGTGTACAGGCGGTAGCCGGCCGGGCTGCGGTCCGTCGGCGCCACGATTCCGCGATCGGAGTAGAACCGAACGGTCTTGACCGTGAGACCGGTTCGTCGAGCCAGCTCGCCGATCGGGTAGAGCGTGTCGCCGTCCATGCCCCTACCTTTGCGTCTCCCCCTACGGGAGGCTCAAGTCCGTTCGTCTGCCGGCAGGGACCCGTGACGCCGGTGGTGCGGGCTGGGCACGTGTCATGCGTCACGCGTTCAGTGGCAGTGACGGGGCTCGGTCGTCGGGTCGGTGCCGGTGTCGGTGGTGCCCAGGTCGTCGGAGTGGTTGGTGTCGATGCGTGGCCACTGTGCCGTGGGACGGCCGCCGGGCCATTCTCGCAGTGGTGGCCAGTCGGGGGCGCCGCCGAGGGTTCGTGTGGCCTGTCCGAGGTGTGGCCAGCCCCTCGGTGAGTCCTCCCAGTTCTCCTGGCGTCCGAACGCGGTGAGGTCCATGAGCGCGTAGCTGTAGTCGACCACCTCGGCCCCGCGGTGCTTGGTCCAGTACGTCTCGTAGACGCGGTCGCCGTCGCGCAGGTAGCACACCAGGTGGAACAGGCCGAGTTCGCGGCCGACAAGTAGCGAGTCGAGGGAGGGCTGGGCGGAGTACCACGGCATTGTCCAGCCCATGAAGGCGCGGTAGCGCAGGCTCTCCTCGTAGGACGTCTGCGCGTCCCCGAAGCCGTAGGCCGTGTTCCGTCCCTGACTGAACACGGCGAAGGTGATGTCGCGGGAGTGCAGATAGGCCAGCTCGCCCACGTGGCTCATCACCCAGGTGCAGCCCTCGCACTGGTCGGCGGCCGGCCTGCCGGGCCACCACATGAAGTAGTAGGCGATCATCTGACGTCGCCCCTCGAACGCGTCGAGGAGCGTCGTGGGGCCGTCGGGCCCCAGCAGCGGGCTGTCCGCGGCCACTTCGACCATCGGGAGCCTGCGGCGTGCCGCGGCGATGGCGTCGCCTTCGTGGGTGTGGGCCTTCTCCCTGGCCCGCAGCTCGTCCAACCGCTGCTCGAAAGCCGCGCGGTCGACCACCGGCGGTTGCGCCCTGCTGGGGTTCTCGGACATCAGCGGCTCCTGGAATCGCTTCGTTGCGACTAATGCGCAATCCGACCTGGCTCTGGCGTCTCGGAATATGCCAGCTGGCGCCGGGTTGCCCGGCGCGCCACCCCGGCCGGGGTCATAGCGGTGGGTGGTCCGTCCAGTTCAGGGACATGGTGTCGGGGGTGGGGAAGGTGATGGGCAGCCAGACGTAGGCGGAGTCGTTGACGAGGCCGCCGTGGGCGCCGGCCCAGCGGTCGGCCAGGTAGAGGTAGCGGTGGGGGCCGGGGAGGACGAAGGCCGTCTGGGAGTCGTGGGCGGTGGGGTCGCCGACGTCCCGCATCGGGGTCCAGCCGTCGGTCGGGCTGGTGGAGGTGGCGTAGCGCTGTTGGTTGGGGCGCCAGCCGGTGGCGCCCGAGGTCAGCATGAAGTAGACGCCTTGGCGTTTGAAGAGGGCGGGTGCCTCGCGGTGGCCGCCGGGCCAGGGGTTGGCGATCAGTTCCGCGATATCGGTGTAGTCGTCGGTCAACCGGTAGATGTGCAGGTCGTAGTTGTCGCGGGCGGCGGAGACCAGATAGCCGGTGCCGTCGTCGTCGACGAACGTGGTGAGGTCGCGGGACATGTGCCCCAGCGGTCGGAAGCTGCCGAGCCAGGTGTAGTCGCCGTCGACGGTGTCGCAGACGGCGACGGCGGCCCGGGCCTCGTGGTAGTCGCGGCCGTTCTCCTTGTGGGCCCAGAGCACGAACCGGCCGGTGGCCGCGTGGTGGATCACCTTGGGGCGTTCGAGGTTGGCCCGGGCCAGCTCCGGGTGGGAGGACTGGCTGAGCACATGGTTGCGGAATTCCCAGGTGCCGAGGTCGGTGGAGCGGTAGACGGAGATATGGCGGAAGCCGTCGTGGTCGTCGTGGCGGTTCTCGCCGAACCAGTAGTAGGCGTCGCCCACCCGCAGCACTCCGCCGCCGTGCGCGTGGATCGGCCGGCCGTCCCCGGTGGTGAACGGGGTGCCGTTGCTCGCGGTCATGCGGTCGGCTCCTGGGGACTGAGGGGGCGCAGGGTGAGCGCGAACCGGGTGGGGGCGGCGTGGAGTTGGTGGGGCGGGAGCACGCCGGGGCCGCAGGACTGGCTGCCCAGGCCGTGGTGGGCGTGGTCCAGGTTCACCCAGAGGTGCTGGTCGGGGGTGAGGTCGGTGGGGTGGTCCGCGGCGGCCAGTGCCTCGCTGGTCCAGGGGCGGACGGTGAGGTGGAAGGTGGGGTGTCCGGCGACGGCGAGCCCGGCGCCGTTCGGGTCGGTGATCGTGGCGTGCCGCACGTCGCGGCGGGCGCCGTTCTCCTGCGGCTTGACATAGGGCGTCTGGAGGGCGGTCACGGACGAGGCGAACGCGCCCACCCGGACGGCCCGTCGCGAGTCCGGGTAGGACTCGCCGGGGCCGAGGCCGAACCAGCCGACCTCGGTGAGGGTGGGTGGCAGGCCCAGCCGCAGGCCGATCCTGGGCAGCGGCACGGGCCGGCCGCTTCCCGTCCCGTGGGCCACCTCGAAGAGGTTCCTGGTGAACTGTCCCCGGGGCTCGACGCGCACGGACAGTTCGACGGCGTCCCCCTCGCCGGCGCGCCAGGTGAACGTGGTCAGCAGGCCGGCGTCGGTGGCCGCCGTGCCGGTGCGGACGGTCACCACCAGGGCGTCGTCCGCCTGCTCGACCGCCACCAGGCGGCTGGTGGCGCGGTGCAGGCCGAGGGCACGCCAGCCGCCGGCCGCGTCGTCCCCGTGCGGGGCCGCGTCGTTGTCGGTCGGGGCCCGCCAGATGTCCAACCTGGGTCCCAACAGCGGGAGTTGGCCGAGCGCCAGCAGTGTTCCCCGCCGGTCGAAGCGGGCCTGGCCCAGCGTGAAACCGTTCTCGTCCGCCGTCACCGGGGGGCCGATGAACGCGGTGGCGGGCGTGGCGACGGCCGGCCGCTCCAGGCCGGTGAGCCGGTGCTGGGCCCAGGCCACTTCGTGCTGGGCGGGCGCCCAGGGCTGGTCGGCGGCCAGCCGGGCGCTGACCGTCAGCCAGACCTCGGCGCCCGGCGGCGTCGGCTGGCGGAGGGCGTCGGCGCACGCGGTCAGCAGGTCGACCGAGGCGTGCGCGCCGGGCGCCAGCTCCGGTACGGCGAGCCGGCCGGTGGCGCGGGGCACGCCGTCCACCTCCAGTGTCCAGCGGTGGGTCAGATGACCGGTCGAGATGTGGTCGAAGCGGCTGTGGGCGGTCAGTTCGAGGGTGTCGACGCCGTCGCCGGTGAAGGTCAGCCGCAGCGGCGCGATCACTTTGGCGTACTCGACCAGCCCGGGGGAGGGGGTGCGGTCGGGGAGGAGCAGCCCGTCGGCGACGAAGTTCCCGTCGTGCAGCACCTCGTCGAAGTCGCCGCCGTAGGCGAAGAACTCCGTTCCCCGGCGCGGCCCTTCGGCGGCGCGCTGCCGGATGCCGTGGTCCAGCCACTCCCAGACGAAGCCGCCGTGCAGCCGGGGATGCCGGTCGAACAGCTCCTCGTACTCGCTGAGCCCGCCGGGGCCGTTGCCCATGGCGTGCGCGTACTCGCACAGCAGATGCGGCAGCGCGCGACGGTGGGCGTCCAGCGCCGCGTCGTCCGTGCGCTCCTCGGCCCGCTGCCCGATCCGGGCCAGCTGGTCGGGGTGGGTGTACATCTGGCTGTAGACGTCGGCGAGCCCGTGGTCGTAGTCGCCCTCGTAGTGGATCAGCCGCTCCGGATCGCGGGCCCTCGTCCACTCGGCCATGGCCCGCAGGTTGGCGCCGGCTCCGCTCTCGTTGCCCAGGGACCACATGAGGACGCTGGGGTGGTTCTTGTCGCGTTCCACCGTGCGGCGCATCCGGTCCAGCAGCGCGTCCCGCCAGCGCGGGTCGTCCGAGGGGTTGTCGCGCCAGCCGGTGAGGAGGAAGCCGTGGGTCTCCAGATCGCACTCGTCGATCACCCAGAGGCCCAGCTCGTCGCAGAGGTCGAGAAAGCGCGGGTCGGGCGGGTAGTGGCTGGTGCGCACGGCGTTGATGTGGTGCCGCTTCATCAGCAGCACGTCCCGGCGCATGGTCTCCTCGTCCAGGGTGCGGCCGGTGTCCGGGTGCCATTCGTGCCGGTTGACGCCCCGGAAGCGGACGTTGCGCCCGTTGACCAGGATCAGCCCGTCCTCGACGGTCACCGTGCGGAAGCCGACGCGGACGGTGACCCGTTCGGTCGCGGTCCGCACCGTCGCCTCGTAGAGCCGGGGATGCTCGGCGCTCCACGGCTCGACCGCCTCGACGGTCAGCTCCTCGTTCGTCTCGCCCGCCAGGCCGAGTTCGGGAACGGAGACCAGGGCCGGCTCGCTCGTCTCGACGCGGAGCGTGCCCCGGCCGGTGCGGTGGTCGTAGCCGGCGTGCACGAAGAGGTCGTGGACGCCGCCGGCGGGCCGGGCCAGCAGGGTCACCGGGCGGAACACCCCGGAGACCCACCACATGTCCTGGTCCTCCAGATAGCTGCCGGCCGACCACTGGTGCACCCGCAGCGCCAGCACGTTCCGGCCCGGCAGCACGGCGTCGGTGACGTCGAACTCGCTGGGCAGCCGGCTGCCGGTGGCGTGGCCGAGCGGCCGACCGTTGCACCAGACCGCGAAGGAGGAGTCCACGCCCTCGAAGCGCAGCACCAGTCGGCCGTCGAACTCGACCATCTCCTGGGGGAGTTCGAAGACTCGGCGGTACTCGCCCGTGGGGTTCTCGTCCGGCACCTGCGGTGGGTCGAGCGGGAAGGGGTAGACCTGATTGGTGTAGGCGGGCAGCCCGTAGCGGGCCTTGCCCCGTTCCAACAGCTCTCCGTCCGGGGAGCGCAGCCCGGCGAGCTGCCAGCAGGACGGCACCGGCAGCCGGTCCCAGGCGGCGTCGTCGAACGCCGGCTCCTGGAAGCCCCGGGCCAGCTCGCGCAGCCCCGGCACCAGCCGGAACGCCCAGTCCCCGTCGAGGGAGAGGACGGGGGCGTCGCTGGGCGAGGCGGCGCGGGGCGGCAGCGTGCCGGAGCCGGGCGCGAACGACGTCACATAGCCGGCCGTCTCCAGGTTGTCGGCGGGACGGGGGGTGACGGCGGGGGGCGTCATGGAGCGAGGTCTCCTTCGGTGTTCTTCGCGGTTCTTGGGTCTTCTTCGGTCTGCTTCGGTGTTCTTCGGCCGGGGACGGCGCGCGGCCGTCAGCCCTTGATGGCGCCGGTGAGCACACCGGAGGTGAAGTACCGCTGGACAAACGGGTAGACCAGCAGGATCGGCAGGGTCGCGGCGACGATGATCGCCATCTGGAGGGTGATCGCCGGGGGCGGCGGGGCGTCCGGGTTGGGCGTCATGCCGGGGATCGGGGAGGCGGCGATCACGTACTGCTGGAGCACCACCTGGATCGGCCACTTCTCCGGATCGTTGATGTAGATCAGGGCGTTGAAGTACGAGTTCCAGTAGCCGACCGCGTAGAACAGGCCCATCACGGCGAGGATCGGACGGGACAGCGGCAGCACGATCCGCAGGAAGATCCGCCATTCGCCGGCGCCGTCGATCCGGGCCGACTCCATCAGCTCCCGGGGCAGCTCCATGAAGAAGTTCCGCATCACCACCAGGTTGAACGCGGAGATCAGCCCCGGCAGGATCAGCGACCACAGCGAGTCCAGCAGGCCGAGCTGCTTGACCAGCAGGTAGTTGGGGATGATCCCGGCCCCGAAGAACATGCTGGCCAGCACGAGCACCAGCACCACCCGCGCGCCCGGCACCTGCCGGGTCCTGGTCAGGCCCCAGGCCAGCGTCGAGGTCATCGCCAGCGACAGGATGGTGCCGGTCGCGGTGACCAGGAACGACACCCACAGACCCTGGGTGACGACCCCGCCGGAGAAGATCGCCCGATAGGCGTCCAGGCTGAACTCGGTGGGGAACAGCACGCCTTGTCTGGCCTGCCGGGGCGAGGCCAGGCTCATCACGATCACATAGGCGATGGGGTAGAGCATCACCAGACAGATGCCGGTGATCACCAGGGCCTTGAGCGTGGAGACCGGACGCGAGGTCTTCCGCATCCACGGCGGCGGATCCTCCGCCGGGGCCCTCCGGGGCCGCCGCCTGGCGGCCGGTCTGGTCGTTGCGACGGTGTCGGCCATCAGAAGATGCCACTCCCTCCGAGACGCTTGGCCACGCGGTTGGCCCCGATGATGAGAATGGTCGCGATGACGCCCTTGAGCAGCCCGGCCGCCGCCGAGACGCCCCACTGACCGCCGGCGACACCCCGGTAGTAGACGAAGGTGTCCAGGACCTGCGCCGCCTCCGCTCCCACCGCCGGCTGTTGGAGCAGCAGTTGCTCGAAGCCGACGGTCAGCACGTTGCCGATCTGGAGGATCAGCAGCAGGGTGGTCACCGGCAGCAGCGCGGGCAGGGTGATGTTCCAGGTTCGCCGCCAGGCGCCGGCACCGTCCACGGCCGCCGCCTCGTAGAGGTCGCGCGGCACGGCAGCGATGGCGGCGAAGAAGATGATGGTGCCCCAGCCGACGTCCTTCCAGATCGCCTGGGAGACGACCAGTGCCTTGAACGTGTCCGGATTGGTCATCGCGTTGAACGGCTCGCCGCCGAACTCCTCCACCACGGCGGCGACAAAGCCGTTGCCGCCCAGCAGCTGCTGGCAGAGCGAGATGACGATCACCCAGGAGAGGAAGTGCGGCAGATAGACGATCGTCTGCACCGTCCGCTTGATCCGCTCCGACAGCAGGCTGTTGAGCAGCAGCGCCAACGCGATCGGTGCGGGGAACGCGAAGACGATCAGCAGGAACGAGATCGTCAACGTGTTGACCAGCGCGTCGCGCAGCTCCGGATCGTCCACCAGCGCACGGAAGTTGTCCAGGCCCACCCAGGGCGACTCCTCCAGGCCGAGGAACGGCGAGAAGTCCATGAACGCCACCACGTTCCCCAACAGGGGGACATAGACGAACAGGACGAAGAACGCGAAGCCGGGGAGGATGAACGTGTAGGAGACCCGCTCCCGTTTGACCCGTGCCCAGAGACCGGCCGGTGGTCGCACCTCGGGGGCCCTGGGGGTCTCGGGGGCCTCGGGGGTCTCCGCTGTGGGAGGGGTTGGGGCGGCCGCGCTCCCGTCGACCGCCGGCTCGTCGACCGCCATCTCAGCCCCGCGCCTGCAGGGCCTCGTCGTACTCACGGCGGATCTGCTCGCCGCCCTGGTTCAGCCAGGAACTGACGAAGTCGTCGAAGTCCGCGAGCGAGGAACGGCCGGAGACCACCGCGTTCTGCTGGTCGAGCAGCGCCGAGTTGAGCTGGGTGCCCTTGGTGGCCAGGGTCGAGGACGCCAGCCCGGCGATGTCCTTGGGCACCGACTGCTCGGCCGCCCGGGACGCCACCCGGAAGAAGCTCTCCGCCCAGGGCTCGGACCGGGGCGCCAGGGTGTAGACCGGATCGCCCGCGCTGACCGAGGTGTACTGGGTGCTCGGCGGGTCGGTCGGGGTGACCAGACCGTCGCGCATCTCCCAGTGCACGCCCTCGATGCCGGAGTCGACGAAGAGACGTTCCTCGCTGCCCCAGGGCGCGCTCAGATAGTCCAACACGTCAAGGATCTCCGCCAGTCGGTCGGCGTCGCCGGCCACCCGTGAGGAGACGGCGATGGACCGGCCGTGCGGCAGGTTCCGCTCCCAGCGGCAGTCGCCGCCGTCGAAGCCCTTCAGATCGAGGAAGTCCAGCCGCACGCCCTCGGTGTCCGACTGCCAGGTGTCCAGGTTGCCGCCGCCCACCGAGTCGGACCAGGCCGTGGGGTGGAAGACGGCGTTCGCCGCCGGGCCCTCCGGCTTGGTGCCGCTGAGCGCGTCCGGGTTGAAGGCGCCGGCCTCCCAGCAGCGGGCCAGAAAGGCAAGGGACTCCCGGTAGGCGTCGGTCTCGATCTTGTGGACGAAGCCGCCCCCGTCGTCCAACTGCCAGTCGCAGCCCACCCGGTACATCGCCTCGATGGTGGTCTGCAACGCGTCGTCGTAGAGCGCGATCCCGTGCACCGGCAGGCCGTGCGCCTGTCGCACGGTGGCCGCCTCGGCGAGCAGCGCGAACAGCTCGTCGGCGTCGGCGGGCGCCGGGTTGGCGCCGATCCGCTCCGCGATGTCCAGCCGGATCAGCGGGAAGATCGACAGCGGGTGCACCGGGCTGGGCACGGTCATGATCCGCCCGTCGCGGAGCGAGGACCGCCACGCGGCCTCGCGCCGGGCCGCGAGGTTGGGCCACTGGAGAACGTTGTCTCCCGAAAGCGTCTCGCTCAGATCGGCGAACGCGCCGTCCCTGATGGCCTGGAGGGCCACCGGGTTGTTGTCGTCGACAAAGACCAGATCGGGGACGTTTCCCGAGGCCAGCGTGGTGGCCAGCTTGTCGCCGTACTGCGCGGCCGGCACGAAGGTGGTCTTGATCTCGCCGCCCAGCCGGCTGTTCAGCTCCTGCCAGTACGGGTCGTTCGAGACATCGGTCGGCGGGTTGCCCCAGGTGAACTGGAAGGTCGTTATCTGGCCGCCGGACAGCGGCTTGCCCTGGTAGGTGGCGTGGTACTCGGCCGGCTGGCCGACATAGACGTCGCACATCGCCTCGTGCTCGGCGACGAAGGCCGGATCGAGCGCGGGTGCGGGCGGCGCCCTGAACGTGGGGATGTCGAACGGCGCGTCACTGCGGGCGGCACCGCCGCCCCCGCCGCCTCCGCCGCAGGCGGAGAGCGGACCGGCGAGCGCGACCCCACCGAGGGCCATGCCGACCCCACCGAGGAAACGACGGCGCGAGAGCTGAGTCATGGCGTGAGTACTCCGATCGGTCAGGGAGCCGTCGCGGCCCGCGAGGCGGATTACCCCCCGGAACGTGAACGTGCACGTCGGCTGCTGCGGGAGGCCGCCGGGATGGCTGGACGGCAGGGAGAAGCGCCTCTTTGCAGGCAATATGCCGGCGCTTCAGCGGCAGATTAGGGAGCGGGCATCCTGCGGGTCAAGAGGCGTGCGTGAACGATCACGAAAGACGGGCGCTGCGCGCGCCTTGGCCACCGGGCTTGCCGTGGTGGCGGGCGGTTGGCGGCCCGTGGGGTTGGCGGGGTGGGGCGTTGGGCGTTGGACGCAGGCGGTCTGTTGCGTGCTGGGGTGGTGGGGTGGTGGGGTGATGGGGTGATGGGGTGGGGTGCCGGGCGTGACGGCGGACAAGGGCCGTGGACCGTTGGGGCGTTGGCCGCTGGGCGCGGGGCGCCGGCTGCTGCCCGTGCTGGGGGTGTTCGTCGGGCGCGGGTTAGGGGTCACCGGGGTGTGCGTTGTGGGACGACTGCCGTGTGCCGCGCGCTGGCCGTTGAGCGCTGGCGCTGCTTGCCGGGCGCGGGTCACGGGCCAGCGGGCTGTGCGCTCCCGAACTGGTGTCGGCCGGTGCGCGCGTGGTGCCGGCTGCTCCCCGTGTTGGGGGTGTTCGTCGGGCGCGGGTTAGGGGTCACCGGGCTGTGCGCAGCGCGCTGAAAGCCGTGGCCGGGCGGTATGGGCAACGGGGCTGGCTGCTGTGCGCTCTCTGACCGGCGTTGGCCGCCGCGCGGCGGCCAACGCCGCGCCGCGCGCCGCGCGCCGCGTGGACCGGCGGCCGGTGGCCAACGGCGCGCGGCGTGCGCTGCTGGGGTGTGGTGGGTCAGTGCGGGGTGAGGCGTAGGAGGGTTGCGGTGTAGGGGGTGGGGAGGGGGACCGTGAGGGTGGCGGTGGGTGGGGTCCAGGTTGGGGTGGGGGGTGGGGGAGCGCTGGTGTGGAGGGTTTCCAGTTCGACGGGTCGGCCGCGCAGGGCGGGCAGGGGGAGGGTTTTCTGCGGCTCGGTGCCTTCGCGGCGCCAGATCGAGAGATAGGTCCGGTCGCCGTGGCGCAGTCCCAGGGCCGTCCAGGGGTCGTTCCAGCCGGGGAGGCCGAGCGGCCAGAAGGGCACCGCGTGGGGCAGGTCGCCACGGATCGTCCGGTAGACGTCGAGGGCCCGGCGGACCTGGGTTCGTTGGGCGGGGGGCATCCGGTCCAGGTGGCCGGAGAGGTGCACGCGTCCCAGCAGCGCGCCGGCCAGGGCGAACGCGTTCTCCTCGGCGCTGAACTCCGGCTGCGGGTAGGCCCAGACCGCGCCCTGCTCCGGCGGCACCGCCGTCGGAGCGGCGGCGGCGATCGGAGGGTAGCGGCGGTGGTCCTGCTGGTCGCTGGTGGACTGGAGTTGGACCAGGGACAGCAGCGCGCCGTCCATCCGCATCCCGCCGGAGGCGCAGTTCTCGATCACCAGCCCCGGGTGGCGGTCCAGGACCGCGCCCAGCCAGCGACGGTGGGCTCGGGCGTGGCCGAGGAGTCCGGCGCCCGGGGCGGAGGCGCCGCCGCCGTCGGTACCCGGCGGCACGCTGATGTTGTAGTCCAGCTTGAGATAGCCGACGCCCCAGTCGTGGACCAGGCGGTCCACCGTCTCGTCCAGGTGCCGCACCGCCGCGGGATGGCGTAGGTCCAGGTGGTGGCGGCCGTGTTCGCGGATCCGCACCCCGTCCCGTCGGAAGAAGGCATCCGGGGGCAGGGTTCGGGTCAACGGGCTGCGTACGCCGACCACTTCGGGCTCCAGCCACAGCCCGGGCACCATGCCGTGGGCCCGGACGCGGCCCAGCACCTCGTGGATGCCGCGTTCGCCGGGGAAGCGGCCGGCGGCGGGGCGCCAGGCGCCCACGGCGTCCCACCAGCCGTCCGCGTCGTCGTCGTACCAGCCGGCGTCGATCACGAAGTACTCGGCGCCGACGTCGGCCGCCGCGTCGATCAGCGGCAGCAGTTTCTCGGTGCTGGGGTCGCCCATCAGCGTGTTCATGAAGTCGTTGAAGACGATCGGCAGGGTGGTGTGGTCCCGGTGCGGGCGGCGGATCAGTCTGCGGTAGCGGGTCAGCGCGGCGAACGCGGCGTCCAGGCCGCCGTCCTGGCCGCCGTCCTGGCCGCCGTCCTGGCCGCCGTCCTGGCCGCCGTCCGTGACGGCGATCGACGTCGGTTCGGTGGTGAACGCGTCGCCGGGCGCCAGGAGTTGGCGCCACTGGTGCTCGGTGTCGCTGGCGCCCTGGAGCGCGAGGTAGGTGGCCTCCTCCCGTTCGCCGACCTCCCAGGACCAGCCGCCGGTCGAGGTCTCCACCTGCCACAGCCAGCAGCGGCCGTCGGCGGCCGTCAGCGCTCCCATGGGCAGTCGCCCGTCCGTGGACCAGCTGCCGCGTCCGCTCACTGCCAACCGGCCCCTGCTGTCCCGCTCGTGCAGCCGGCGTCCGAGGTCCGGCAGGTGGTCGCCCAGCGGTTCGGCGCGCCAACGGCACTCCGCCAGCCAGTCGTTGTCCGCCCGGTGCACCGTCAGCTCCCGGGGCGAGGGCAGCCCGCCGAGGGACAGGGGGACGACGGCCAGCAGGGTCACCGGGGTCGCGCCCTCGTTGCGCACCTCGGCCACCGCCCGCACCACGGGCAGCCCGTCCGGTGAGGAGAGAACGAGGTCGACGGCGAGGCCGCCGGCGGGGTCGGCCAGCGAGAGGCGCAGCCGGTGCCAGGCCCCGTCCCGTTCGGCGTGGTGCCCCACCAGGCGCAGTCGGCCGCCCAGCGTCGTCTCGATGGAGCGCTGTCCCGACCAGTCGCCGCCGTCTCCGAGGGCCAGCAACTCGACGACGGGGGTGGCCTGTTGGAGCGGGCGGGCCGGTGCACCCGGTGGGCCGAGCCGGACGGTGCGGGTGGTGCCGTCGGCCGCCGTGGCGAACTCGACGGCGAGGGCCGCATGGCCCCAGCGCACGGGGGCGGCGGGTTCGGCCGGGGGAACGTGGGACACGGTGCTCTCCTGGTTGGGGTGTGGGGCTCAGCCGGCGCGGAGCCAGACGCGCATGGCGCCCTCTGACCTGTTGGCCCACAGGTGGTAGGGGATGGCCAGCAGGGGCACCGTTCGGGCCGGCTCCGGCGGTTCGTGCGCGGCGGGGCCGTAGGGCCACCAACCCTCGGGCGGCGGCGGGGCGATCCGGCCGGTGAGGCGCAACACCGTGGCCCCGCCGAGGAGTTCGGCGCGGTGTTCGGCGACGGGGCGTTCGTCCCCGGGCACGACGATGTCGGCCAGGTCGACGCCGGGCGGCTGGTCCGTCGCCTCCAGGCAGTAGACCAGTGGGCCCCGTTCCAGCGCGAGGCAGCCGCGCAGGGCGTCCACCCGGGGCGGTGGGGTGGTGCGCCGGACGGTCAACGGCAGGTCCAGCGTGATCCGTTGGCCCGGCCGCCAGCGGCGGGTGAGCCGCAGCCAGCCCGTCTCGGGGCGGGCCAGTGCGACGCCGTCGAGCAGGACCTTCCCGGCCCAGGCGGGGACGCGCAGCGCCAGCGTCCACTCCCGGTCCGCCGGGGCCTCGACGACGGTCACGTCGATCCGCCCGTCCCAGGGGTAGTCGGTCGCCACGGAGACCCGGCCGCCCCCGGCCGCCCAGCTGCCGGTGGCGTACTGGTGCAGGACGAGCCCGTCGGCGTCGCCGGTCGCGGCATACGTCGGCAGCGCGGCCAGCAGCCGCATCACGTTGGGCGGACAGCAGGCGCAGCGGAACCAGGGCGTGCGGCGCACCGTCTGGTCGCCGGTCCGCTCCTCGTGGCCCGGCCTGACCTGGAGCGGGTTGACATAGAGCCAGCGGTCGCCGTCCAGCGCCACGCCCGCCAGAAAGCCGTTGTAGAGGGTCCGTTCGACCAGATCGGAGTAGCGGGCCTCGCCGGTGAGCAGCGCCAGGCGCCAGCCGAACTGGATGGACGCGATCGCCGCGCAGGTCTCCGCGTAGGCCCGGTCCGGCGGCAGCTCGTACGGTTCGCCGAACGCCTCGCCCTCGTAGCGGGAGCCGACGCCGCCCGTCAGATGGGTCTTGGTGGCGGCCATCGACTCCCACAACCGGACGGCGGCGGCGGTGAGTTCGGCGTCCCCCGTCTCGGTGGCCACGTCCACGACGCCGGCCAGCAGGTAGAGCTGGCGCACGGCGTGGCCGGTGACGGTCTCCGCCCGGCGGACGGGGAGGTGGTCCTGCCAGTAGGCGGCGCCGGGGGAACGGTCGTGTCCCCGGTCGAAGCCGGCGTCCAACAGGCCGTGGCCGCGCCGGTCGACGAGGGTCGCCGCCAGGTCGAGCCAGCGTCGTTCGCCGGTCTCCCGGAACAGCTCCACCAGCGCGGTCTCGATCCCCGGATGCCCGCACACCCCGCGCAGCCGGCCGTCGGGGCCCAGCACCTCGTCGATATGGGCGGCGAACCCGGTGGCCACGGCGAGGAGTTCGGGGCGGCCCGTGGCGCGATGGTGGGCGACGGCGGCCTGGATCAGATGGCCCGCGCAGTACAGCTCGTGGCCCCAGCCCAACTCCCGCCAGCGCAGCTCGGGATGGCCGACCTGGTAGTAGGTCTGGAGGTATCCGTCGGGCTCCTGCGCCGCCGCGACCAGCGCGACCAGGCGCTCGACCTCGTCCGCCAGGGCGGCGTCGGGGGCGTCGGCCAGCTGCCAGCAGGCGGCCTCCAGCCATTTGTGGACGTCCGAGTCCTGGAACTGGAAGTCGCCGTGGAATCCCTCCCGCGCGGCGTCCGACGACGGCGCCGCCGCGGCCCGCAGATTGGCCAGGTTGCCGGCGGCTTCCAGCCGTCGGGGCCCCTGGGCGATGCTCGTCGCCGCGTTGACCTGTCGCCTGGCGGCCCAGAAGCCGCCGGTGACGCGTGCCTCGTCCGGCGGCGACTGCCGGGCGCAGGAGCCCTCGGTGCGGCGTATCGGGCCCACGCTCATGGTCGGTTCCTCTCCTGGGGCCCGGCTGTCCAGGGCCGGGGGCGGTTGCGGTTGCCGGTGCGGTGGCGCTTGCGGACCGGCATGATAGTAATCGTTTTCTACGGTAACGGTAGGGCGGCGCCGGGGCGCCGGGCAAGGGGAGGACGGATGCGGACGCTGGACACCGGCCCGGTGGGGCGGGGCGGCTGGACGCTGCTGCTGGTGCACGGCTGGGGGAGCGACGCCGAGGACTGGCGCCCCCTGCTGCCCCGACTGACCCGCTGGGCCCGGGTGGTGGCCCCCGACCTGCCCGGCCACGGCCGGCCGGGGACCCGGCTCGGGCGCGGCCCCCTCACCCCCGTCGCCCTCGCCGACCGGCTGGCCGCGCTGCTGCGCGGGCTCGGCACCGGGCCGGTGGTCGCCGTCGGGCACTCGCTCGGCGGGCAGCTGGTTTCGGCCCTCGCGGTGGCCCACCCGGAGCTGGTCAGGGGCGTCGTGGTGCTGGCCCCCGCCTACGGCGGCGACCCGGCCGACCGTCCCCGCATCCGCGCCGAGCAGCGGGAGCTGCGGCGGCGCGGCAGCGGCTGGGCGGTGGACTTCGTCGCGGGCGCCTTCGGCCCCTCGGCGCCGGAGGGGCTGCGGGACCGCCATCGGCGGCTGATGGCCCGAATGTCACCCGAGGTACTGGCGCGTTACCGGCACGGTCTCTATCTGGCGCCCGGCGCGTTCGGGCTGCGGCCGGCCACCGAGGCGTTGCTGCGCCGTCGCCGCTGCCCCGTGCTCGCGGTGCACAACGTGCCGGCCGCCGCTGCGTGGGAGCGGGGCCTGTCGCGCCATCCCGCCTCGCGGGTCGAGCTGTGGCCGCGGTGCGGTCACTATCTGCACGAGGAACGGCCCGGCGCCCTGGCCCGGACGCTCGCCGACTGGTGCGCCACGCTGCCGCCGGTCGGTTGACGCGGGGCCGGGAGCCGGTTGACGCGGGGCCGCCGGCGGGTTGACGCGGCGCGGGCCTCAGCCGGATTCGCGGGTCAACAGCCGGTGGTGGCGTTCCCACTGGGCGCCTCGGCCGGTGCGTGGGGCCTGGCCGGCGAGGATGTCGGCGGCCGCGTCGACCGCCGCCCGGCCGAGGCCGCGCGGGTCCAGGTCGACCGTGGTCAGCGGGGGCGAGCTGTAGGCGCCCAGCTGGATGCCGTCCATCGCGATCACCGCGACGTCCTCCGGGATCGCGATCGACCGGCGGTGGAGTTCGTGCAGCACGCCCAGCGCCATCACGTCGTTGAAGACGAACAGCGCGTCGATCCCGGGGGAGCGGGCCAGCAGTTCGTTGACGGCCGTGGCGGCGCCGGCCGGGGACTCGTCGGCGCTGACCACCCCGCCCCGTTCGTCCCAGATCCCGCCGGCGCGGGCGAGGTCGGTGAAGATCGGGGCGCGGACGCTCGGGCCGCCGGTCGTGGTGCCGTCGATCATCGCGACCCGGCGGCGGCCCGTCTCCACGAACCGCCGTACCACCAGCTCCAGATCGTGCTCCACGGCGAACCGGAAGCCGGCGTCCGTGCTGGTGGGGTCCGAGATGTCCAGCTGGATCAGCGGGCCGGTGAACGAGGGCAGCGCCCCGCCGATCCCGGGCGGCAGATAGCCGATGACGGCGTCCACCTCGGGGGCCATGTCCCGCACCACGGCGGGGGCGTCCCGGCCGCCGGAGCCGACATAGCTCAATTGGAGGTTCCACTGGCGGCCGTGCACGGCGTCGATGACGCTCTCGGCGATCTCGGCGAAGAACGGGTTCCACAGCGAGCGGATCACCAGGCCGAGCGTGGTGCCCGAGCCCTGGACCATCGCGCGGGCGGCCCGGTTGGGCCGGTACCCCAGGAGGGAGGCCGCGCGCAGCACCCGGGTCCTGGTCTCCGCGCTGATGCCGGTCATGTCGTTCATGGCCCGGGTGACCGTCTGCCGGGAGACGCCGGCGAGACGCGCCACGTCGTGGATGGTGACCCGCCCCTCGGCGGCGGCCGTCCCGCCTTCAGCTGTGCTCACCCGCACATGCTAACGACCGCCCCCGCCAGCCCGTTCGGTGCACCGACGGGCCCGGCGGGGGCGGTCGCCGCCGGCGGGTCAGCGGACGTAGGCCAGCGTGCCGAAGCCGAGTTCGTCGAAGCCACCGCTGGTGGTGCCGTAGTCACCGCCGCCGCCCTCGGGGCTGTTGGCCCGGGCGATGGCATCCAGGTTGGGGGTGGCCAGGCCCCGGCGTCCCGCGTAGTGGTGGTAGACCCGCTCCCAGACCGGGCGGACCTGCCCGCGCCCCGCGGAGCTGATCACCGTGTGCTGCTGCGGCGCGCAGTTCTGGCCGGTGCCCCAGTGGTACGGGGTGAACGGGACGTCGTGGCCCAGGTTGTAACGGGCCACGTACTCGCTGGCCTTGAGGAAGCGGTTGTTGTCCGCGCCGTAGAGGTCGACGCCCTGGTTCCAGGCCATCTCGCAGATGGTGCCCATCAGCCCGATGCCCATGATGGTGTGGCCCTGGTCCCGGCCGCTCTCCTGCCACTGGGCCAGCTCGCCGTGGAGATGGGGCACGGCGTGCGGGAGCGAGCCGTTGCCCTCGCCGTTGTGGAAGTAGTCCACCGCGCGGTCGAAGAGGGCCTGGTCGTCGTTGAGGATGCCGAAGGACATGATCGCGGCCATGTTGCAGAGGTCCCAGTTGGCCCAGTAGTTGGTGATGCAGGCGTCGTTGTGGTTGACCAGGAAGCTGTCGCACAGCGGGTAGAAGACGTCCATCAGCATGGACTGGAAGCGGCCCAGGTCGAACCCGCCGTAGCCGCGCATGATCTCGGCGGCGTTGGCGAACTGGTAGCCGTAGAGCCCGGACGCCAGGAAGCGGTCGGCGTTGCCGGTGACCGTGGTGAGGGTGCCCGACCAGGCGTTGAGGATGTCGCGTGCCTTGTCGCCGTGGGCGGGGTCGCCGGTGATCTTCCAGCGCAGCGCGTTCTGGTAGGCGGCGTGCACGTCGTTGTAGAGCTGTGGGTAGTTCTGGCCGTCGCCGCCCCGGATGATGGTGGCGGTGGGGCGCTGGGCCCAGCCGGCCGAGGAGCGGCCGTTGGCGGTCAGCCGGTTCCAGCCGGACAGCCAGGGGTTGGTGCCGGCCGCGACCCGGTCGCTCATCCGGTCGAAGTCGGCCTGGGTGTGCAGCATTCCCGGGTGGGTGAAGGCCAGCGGGCGGACCGGGTCCGTGTCCGTCGCGGTGGCGGGCGGGCGGGTGGCCTGCGCGGTGTAGGCGAGGCCGCTGAGGGCGGCGGCCCCCGTGCCGAGCACCGCCGTCTTCAGCAGCCGACGGCGGCTGGTGGTGCCGCGCCCATGTCGTCCCTGCATGAGAGAACGTACCTCCGTGTGTGGGGGGTTGAGTGCCCGACATGGTGGCCGGGAACGTTCACGACGGTTACCGGCCGTGCGGTGATTGGAAAGTTTTCCGTGCGTGGGGTGGGGGTCGGTGATAGATAACGATTGTCTGTCGCATGGCTACCGTCGATGGCCGAGGCGGTGGCGAGCCCGGGTGCCGCGTGGTGTTTCCTTCGGTTCTGCCCGAATAGATGGCGGTAACTCCCGGCCTTCTGCAGGTTTTTCGTGTCGGGGTGGTTCTCGTCGAAGGTGAGTGCGGGTACCTTCCTCCGTCAGAAATCGATATCTGTCTCCATCGATCAGGAGCCGTGATGAACCCCATGCGAAGAGCGGTCCCCGAACCCCCGCCCCGGGCCCGGCCGCCCGTGCTGGTCGCGGCGCTTCTGCTGGCGCTGGTGGCCGGCCTGTTGAGCGCCGGCGTCACCGGCAGCGCCCGCGCCGCCGACCGGGGGGACAACGTGGACGTACTCGTCTTCGGCGACGAGGAGTCCGAACGCGACCACGGGCTGACGGCCCCCGACACGGTCGTGGAGACCGGTGGCTCGGGCGAACCCGCCCGCGTCGCCCGGCCCACCGACCCGCCCGGCATCCGCGCCGGCGATCTCACGTTCACCATGGCCGTCGACCCGAGGGCGCAGAACTACCTCACCGTCAAGTTCTGGGGCGGCGACACCACCACCGAGAAGACCCTCGTCCATGTCAACGGCGAACAGCTGGGCTACCGCCGCTCCGGGGACTGGGAGGCCGTCAACCCCGGCCACGCCAGCCCCGTACCCGACCGGCACTACTACGCCACGGTCCTGCTGCCGCTGTCGATGACGCAGGGCAGGGAGCGGGTGGAGATCACCCTGGCGTCCTTCTCCGGCGACTTCGCCACCCCGCTCACCGAGCCCTCGCGCGGCTTCTACCGGGCCTACACCCACACCGACCCGTCCGTCGACATCCGGGGCGAGGAGCTGCCGGCCGAGCCGCTGCCCACCTCGGTCGCCGACGAACTGCCCGCCGAGGAACGGCAGGCCCTGGTCGACGGCTACCAGCAGACGCAGATCGACAACTTCCACGCCATGTCGGAGACCGTCGACGCCGATCCGAACGCCCGGCTCAGCATCGAGCGTTACAAGGACGACCTGCGCTTCTACGCCACCGCGCTGACCACCGACTGGTCCCCGGCGGGGACCCCCGAGGAGCGGGCGGCGGCCCTGGACCGGATCTTCCGGACCATCGACAACTGGGTGATCAACTACTACGGCGACACCATGTCGCTGGGCAACGGCGGCCACCAGTCCGACTGGGGCGGCTACTACGGCGCGCTCGGCGAGGCCCTGTACATCGTGGAGAACCTGATCGCCGACGAGGAGATCCTGGGCCGCGAGGCGTTCGAGGCGTTCCTGGCCGAGCCGTTCGACACCGGCACCGAGGCGGGAGAGACCTCGCTGGCATCCGTCGACTGGGACGGCGGCGAGCTGACCAGGGGCGAGGCATGGGAGCGGACGCTCAAGGCGAACTTCGACTTCGCCCGCTCACGGCTGTCGTACATCTTCAACCAGGTGATGTACACCTATGAGGGCGCCTGGGAGGCGCATGAGGGCCTGCGCGTCATCGGCAGCGACTTCTACGAGGGCAGGGAGCGCAGCCACCGGATCGCCAGGGAGGCCCTGGGCCTGGCGCCCTTCCTCGGCGAGGAGGTCCTGGTCGGGCCCGACGGCCGGCAACTGGACCTGTTCCACTCGCTCTTCTACCACGACCGCACCGCCCGCTACACCGACGACTACCGGTCGGTCGTGATGAAGGGCCTGGCCACCAGCGCCCTGGACGAGAACGGTGAGATCGAGCGCCGCCGTCCGCTGGGCGACCACTACACCGCCATCACCCCGGCCGGCCTCACCCGCGAGAACGGCTATGTCGGCAACTACGGCGAGTCCACCAACTACCTCCCCGAGTGGTTCCACCGCACCTGGGGCCACCAGGGCGACGAGGAACTCAACGACGACATCCTGAAGTTGGCGCTCCGCAACCACCACGCCCGCTCCTTCACCCGCTACAGCGACACCGACGCCGACGGCAACCGGGTGATGCGGATGAACCAGGTGGTCGACGAGCGCAACACCGGCTTCCCGGGCAAGCTCGCCTACATCAGCGTGGACCGGCCGATGCACTACGCCTCGCTTGAGCACCACATGGCCGAGCACCCCGAGCGCTACGCCGGCGAGGAGTGGGAGGAAACCTGGCGCCACGCGGCCGAGGCGGTCGGCGCGATGCAGCAACAGCTCGCCGACCACCAGTACTTCAACAACTTCACCGGCTACGCCGCGAACAAGTGGCGTGAGGATCTGCGGCTCCCCGCCACCTACGCCTATGTCACCGGCGAACGCGCCGCACACGAACGCTTCGACGGCCGCACCGAGGCCGGGCTGGCGCTGCCCCAGACCGACTTCACCCGCTACACCGAGGAACAGCTCGCCGAACTCGCCGTCGACCCGGCCGACTACGAGCGCTTCGCCTGGGTGGACGTCGACAACGCCTTCGTCTCGCTGCGCGACGGCGACACCCGGATCTTCGGCGCGCTCAACGAGCGGCAGCGGGGCTACGCGGGCAACGGGCGGTTGCACGTCCAACGCGGCGACCACAACGCCGTCGTGCAGATCGAGACCGAGGGCGTCTTCCGGTACGAGGACCACTACGGCCGGATGGACAACATCGACGTCGACTTCATGGAGGACCAGCAGACCGGCGGCGCGGACGCGCCCCAGGCGCTCGCCGGCGAGATCGCGCCCATCACCCTCCAGCCGGGCGTCGGCGAGGTGCGGCGGGAGAACTTCGAGGCCGACCACGCCTATTCGGGCTACCCCGACCTGCTCACCGCGCAGTACGAGGACTACCTCTTCGCGTTCAACACCACCCGCGAGGAGTACGGCAACGAGACCGTCCACGAGGTCGCCGTGCCGCCCGGCACCGGGGGCCGGGTGCTGGACCTGGTGACCGGCGAACGGTTGCGGGTGCGCGGCGGCGCGGTCCGACTCGACCCGAACACCGCCGTGGTGCTGAAGCTCGACGACACCCGCAGGCCGGCGACCCCGGCGAACGTGGACTTCGTCCACGCCGTCGCGGGGGACGGCGAAGTGGCCCTCAGCTGGAACCCGTCGGCCGGCGCCGAGTCCTACACCATCCGGCGCGCCACCCGGGAGAACGGCCGCTACGAGACGGTCGCCCGGGGCGTCACCGACCTCCAGCACCTGGACGAGGGGCCGCGCGACGGCCGCACCTACTACTACACCGTGACCCCGGTCAACGAGCACGGCGCGGGCAACGCCTCCTACCGGGCGGCGGCCGAGGTCCCCGAGCCGGTCTCGGGTGAACTGGCCGGCTCCGGCTGGCGCGACGGCCGGCTCGGCTCGATCACGGCCGGCGGGGCGAGCGTCGACGGCGACACCGTGACCGTCACCGGCGGCGACGGCACCGGCCTGGGCGAGGGCGACGACTACATGCTCCACACCCGGGACATCGACGACGCGCTGCACTTCGTCCACCGCCCGCTGCTCGGCTCCGGCGGCGTCACCGCGCGGCTGGACGCGCACGAGGGCGCGGCCGGCGGGGTCATGCTGCGCGACAGCGCCGGCCAGGACACCCGTTACGACCGCTACGCCTATCTCGGCTTCGACGCGGCGGGCGAGCTGGTGTTCGCCAACCGCTCGCGGGACAGTCGACACGACTGGCAGGACGACGTCCGCAGCCCGTCGAGCGAGACGGTGGCGGGGATCACCGCCGAGTCCCACCCCTGGCTGCGGCTGACGCGGGACGTCGAGACGGGGTTTGTCACGGCGCTGGTCTCGGCCGACGGCACCGACTGGCGGGTCGTGGGGCAGCTGTTCACCCCGCTGCCCCGGGGCGTGCACGCCGGCGTGACGGCGGCCGGATCGGGCACGTTCTCCTCCGTGGACGTGGCCGGCACCGAGCAGGGGCTGCTCACCCCCTGGCTGCGACAGGAGGCCGACGAGGTCACCCTGGAGTGGAACAAGCCCAAGGACGCGGTCCGGTTCGAGGTCTACCGCACCGCCGACGCCGGGACCGCCGCCGGCGATCCGGGCGCCGACCCGGACGGCTGGGAGCTGCTGGCCGAGGGCCGCGCCACCACGGCGAGTGACCAACTCCGCGCCGGCGAGGCGCACTACCGGGTGGTGGCCAGGCTCGCCGACGGCGGCCACCGCACCTCGCCCGAGACGCTGACCGCCAGGGCCGAACCGCTGGCCGAGGTCATCGCCAGGGCCGAGGCCGTCCAGCGGGACGGCTACACCCGGGGCAGCCACTTTCTCTTCGCCGAGGAGGTCGCGGCCGTGGCCGGGGCCGCCGAGGAGCCCGACGCCGACCAGGCGGCGCTGGTCGACCGGGTCTACGCGGCCCATGAGCTGCTGGTCTCCGCCGACAGCCTCCTGGTGCCCGTTCCGGTGACGGAGGAGATGGTGCTGGCCTCGACGCCGCCCTGGGGCGACCCCGAGGGCAGCCCGGCGGCCAACGGCTGGCGGGCCTTCGACGGGGACGTGGCCACGTTCACCGACACCACGGCGGCCACCAGCTGGATCACCGTGGACCCGGGCGAGCAGGGGCCGTTGACCGTCGACGCGCTGCGCGTCCATCCCCGGTCAAGTCACGTGTCCCGCGCCAACGGCACGGTGGTGCAGCTCTCCGGGGACGGCGGGGAGAGCTGGGAGACCTTCCACACCATCGACGGCGTCAGCGAGGCGCGCTGGTACGGGACGACGTTCGCCGAGCCGGTGCGGGCTCCGCTGCTGCGGTTCCTGGACGAGCACGACGGCCGCTCCAACCTCGCCGAGATCGAGCTGCGCCGGCGGGCGGTCGACACCACGTTGACGGTCCTGCTGCTGGAGCGGGTCGACGGGCTCGACCGGGACGGCTACACCGAGGAAAGCCTGGCCACGGTGGACTCGGCGGCCGAGGCGGCACGCGCCGCCCTGGCGGCGGAGCCGCCGGAACAGGAGGCCGTGGACGCCGCCACCGACGCGTTGACGGAGGCCGTCGACGGGCTGGTGCCGAGGGGGAGTTGACCCGGCGCGTCCGGGATCGGAGCGGCCCGCCGGCATGCCGTGAACGGCGCCGGCGGGCCGCCCGCGGCTTGACCGGTCTCGGAACGCCACTTAGGTTCTAGCGTTTAGAGAACGATTTCTATAGCTGATCTGGAGGGGCTTCCCCCTGATGACAGAGCGTCCCTCGGTGCTGTTCGCGCTGGACCCCGTGCACCTTCCGCTGCTCTTCCCGCCGGACCTGATGGCCCGTCTCACCGCCACGGCCGATATCGACCCCACCGTCGTGGCCGACCTGCGCGACCCCGGGGCGCGCCGACTGCTCGGCGAGACCGAGGTGCTGATCACCGGCTGGGGCTGCCCCCCGCTCACCGTCGAGACACTGGACGCCGCCCCCAAGCTGCGCGCCGTGCTGCACACCGGCGGCTCCGTCAAGTACCTGCTGCCCGACGAGGGTTGGGAACGAGGGCTGCTGGTCTCCTCGGCCGCGACGGCCAACGCGCTGCCGGTCGCCGAGTACGCGCTCGGCATGATCCTGCTGGCCGGCAAGGGCGTCTTCCAACTGGCCGGCCGCTACCGCGACGAGCGGGGCTTCACCCTGGGCGAGGTGCACCCGCACGTGGGCAACGTCGGCCGCCGGGTCGGCGTCATCGGCGCCTCCCGCATCGGCCGCCGCCTGATCGAACTGCTGCGGCCCCACGACCTGGACGTCGTGCTGCACGACCCCTATGTGGACGAGGCGGCGGCCGCCCGGCTCGGGGTCCGCGCGGTCGGGGCCGCCGAACTCTTCCGGGAGAGCGATATCGTCACCGTCCACGCCCCCGCCGTCCCCGAGACCGACCACCTGGTCGACCGCGCCGCGCTCGCCTCCATGCGGGACGGCGCGCTGTTCCTCAACACCGCACGCGGCAGCCTGGTCGACCACCGAGCGCTCACCGCCGAGCTGGTCTCCGGGCGGCTCAGCGCGATCCTGGACGTCACCGACCCCGAGCCACTGCCGGCCGACTCCCCGCTGTGGGGCCTTCCCAACGTCCTGCTGACCCCGCATATCGCCGGCTCCCAGGGCAACGAACTCCGCCGCCTCGGCGGCACCGCCGTGGACGAACTGGCCCGCCTGGCAGCGGGCCACCCCCTGCACCACCGCGTCCACCGAGCCGAACTCCCCCACGCGGCGTAGCCCTTCCCGGGCGGGGCGGACGGCCCACCCCGGGGCGGGAGGCCCCGCCGGGCCCGGGGGCTGTCGCCGGCATCCGCGCACACGCTGGCGCGGCTTGGGGCCCTGGCCCGGATGGGGCTCGGGCCGGGGCCGCCGGGCGGGGCGGACGGTTCCCCGGGTGGGCCCTGGCCGTCGGGTCGGTGAGGGGTGGCGGGGCATGGCCGGATGGCTCCGGGGCGTGCGGGCGCCTGTGCGGTTCGGTTCAGCGGGGCGGACGGCCCGTCCCCGGGGCGGGAGGCCCCGCCTGGGTCGGGGTTGTTGCCGGCATCCGCGCACGTCGGCGTGGCCCCCCCGCCCCGGGCGTCGCCGCTTTCCGGTGGTGTGCGGTCGGCGCCCCGGCGGGGTGCTTCGCGCTCGCGTGTCGGCGTGGTGGGGTGGGCCGGCCGTTGGGGGGCCGGCTTTCGCGGTGGGTGGGGTCAGCGTGGGGGTGGGGCTGTGGAGTCGCGGATGACCACGTGGGTGGTGAGGAGGGCGTGGCGGGGCTCGGGGGGTGGGCCGCCGTCCGGGCCCAGTGCCAACGTGACTGCCGTGCGGCCCATTTCGGCGTAGGGCACATGCACGGTGGTCAGCCGGGGGTGCAGGTCGGTGGCCGGGGCGACGTCGTCGTAGCCGACCAGGGAGACATCGCGCGGCACGGCGAGACCGGCGTCCTGGAGCGCCCCGAGCGCGCCGGCCGCGACCTCGTCCGTCGCCGCGAAGACGGCGGTGAAGTCCGGTCCCCGGGCCAGCCGCGCGCGCAGCGCGGCCTGCGCCTCGGCGCGGGCGAACGGGCACTCGACGACCAGTTCGGGCGAGGCGGGCACCCCCATCGACGTCAACGCCCGCCGGTAGCCGGCGAGTCGGCCGGCGGCGGTGGTCGAGCCGTCCGCCCGGGCGCCGAGAAAGAGCACCCGGCGGTGCCCCTCGGCCAGCAGGCGGCTGGTGATGGCGAAGGCGCCCGGTTCGTTGTCGTACTCGACCACGGTGGTCGGGGTGCCGGGCGCCAGCGGTGGTCGGCCACAGAGCACCAGCCGGGACCCCGAGGCGTCCAGGGCATGCGCGATCGTCGTCATCTGGCGCCGGTACTCGGCGTTGTCCACGACGCCGCCGATGAGGATCACCGCGTTGGCGCCCTGTTCGCGCATCAACCGGACCACGGCCAGCTCCCGTTCGGCGTCGCCGTGGGTGGTGCAGATCAGGCTGAGCAGCCCGGCGCGCGCCGTCTCCTCCTCGATGCCGTGGGCGACCTGCGCGAACGAGGGGCCGCGCACGTCGTTGAGGACGAAGGCCACGCTTCCCGTCCGCCGGCCGCGCAGGGCGCGGGCATGGGTGTTGGCGACATAGTCCAACTCCCGCACCGCACGCAGCACTCGCCGCCGGGTGCCGGGCGCGACCGGGTAGTTGTCCGCCAGCACCCGGGAGACGGTGGCCATGGAGACACCCGCGTGCTCGGCCACCGACCGGAGCGTGACCCGGCCCGGAACCACTAGGTCGACCTCCGGTGGACACACCTCGGGAACGGGTCCGGGAACACGCCCGGGAACACGTCCGGGAACACGCTGAAGAACACGTTTTCTCTCACTCTCCGCAGTCTAGGCACGGGCCGGGGTCGGCCCGTCCGTCGGGGAGGCCGCCGGCGGCCCGGTGCTGGCGCCGACGCGCAGCCTCGGCGGTAGCTCGGCCCAGGCCCCGCCCCGCGGCCGGCCTCCGCCGTCCAGGAGCAACGCCAGTGCCTCGGCGGCCAGTTCGCCCACCGGGCGGCAGACGGCGGTCAGCTCCCTGGTGCCGCACCATTCGAACGGCGGCTCGCCGAAGCCGACCACGCTCACGTCCTCCGGCACCCTGACCCCCCGGGCGGCGCACTCCCGGAAGACCACGGGGCCCAGCGCCTCGGCCGAGCCGAAGAACGCCGTGGGCCGGTCCGCCCGTTCCAACACCGCGCCGACGGCCCGCCGTACCGAGCCGGGGCCGGGTGAGCAGACGAGGTTCCCCGGCACGCCAAGGCCCCGGGCGGCCAGCGTCGCGCGGAAGCCGGCGACCCTGGCCCGGTCGGCCGCCGAACCGTGGGCGCCGGTGACCACCGCGATCCGCCGGTGGCCCAGGGCGAGCAGATGCTCGGCGGCCTGGGCGCCGGCCAGCCGGTTGGCCGTGGCCACCCAGCGGACCTCGTGCGGCGGCGCGGTCTCCGGGTCGACCATGACGAAGCGTGCCCCGTGGTCGAGCAGCCGCTCGTAGACGGGGAGCGGCAGCGTGTCCAGGTGGAACAGCAGCCCGTCGCGCGGCAGGCGGCGCGGACGCGGTAACCAGTCGACCGGCTCACGTTCCCAACGGCTCGGCGGCGGCGCGACGGAGACCAGCAGCCGGAACCCCCGTAGCCGCGCGGCCCGTTCGACGGCCTGGAGCACGGCCGCCGTCCTGGGCCGGTCGAGTCGGTCGGTGACGAGCTCCAGCAGCGGGCGGCCCGCCGTCCGGTCGGCGGCGGTCGGCCTGGCGTAGCCCAGGCGCCTGGCGGCGAGGACCACCAGCCGTCTGGTCTCGGGGGCGATGCCGGGCCGCCCGTTGAGCACCTTGGAGACGGTCGGCACCGAGACGCCGGCGGCGCGGGCCACCGCGGCCATCGTGGGTCCCGCGCTCCGCGACGCGGCGCCGGTGCCGTCCATCGCTTCTCCTCCCGGGTGCGCACACGAAGGATGGTGGTAAACGTGTTCTGCACATTACGCATCAATGACCGGCGCGTGAAGCCGTCGTATGCCGTTGACACTGTTGACGATCGCACTGGTCCTGCATAGTTTCCAACAAACGTTATCTAAAGGTTGGCGGGTGTGGCCCCGGTGGCCCGCGCTCGCCCGTGTGTCACCGGAGGAACAGGTGCCCGATCCCGCGCCGCGCACGATCGTCAACCCCGTGCTGCCCGGCTTCCATCCCGACCCCTCGATCGTCCGGGTCGGGGGCGACTACTACCTGGCCACCAGCACCTTCGAGTGGACGCCGGCCGTGCGTCTGCACCACTCAACGGATCTGGTGCGTTGGCGCTCGTTGGGCGGCGCACTCGACGGTGCCGATCTGCCCGAGCTGCGCGGGGTGCCGGACTCGGGCGGCGTCTGGGCGCCCTCCCTCAGCCACCACGGCGGTCTGTACTGGCTTGTCCACAGCGTGGTGCGCCATGTCGGCTCGCCCTACAAGGACGTGGACAACTACCTGGTCACCGCCTCCTCGCCGACCGGCCCCTGGTCGGATCCCGTCCATCTCAACTCCTCCGGGTTCGACGCCTCGCTCTTCCACGACGAGGACGGCCGGCACTGGCTGGTCAACGTCGAATGGGACCACCGGCCGGACCACCCGTCCTTCGGCGGCATCGTGCTCCAGGAGTACGACGCCGAGCGGCGGCGGATGACCGGCCCGATCACCACCATCGCCCGCAAGGACCGACTGATCGAGGGCCCCAACCTCTACCGTCGCGACGGCTGGTACTACCTGATGCTCGCCGAGGGCGGCACCGGCTGGGAGCACGGCATCAGCATGGCCCGCTCGCGCGAGATCACCGGGCCCTACGCGTTCGACCCGGTGCCCGACGTGCTCACCTCGCGCGGCCGGCCCGACCTCCCGCTGCAGAAGGCGGGCCACGGTGAGCTGGTGGCCACGCCCGAGGGCGAGTGGTATCTCGCCCATCTCGCCAGCCGCCCGGTGGCCTCGCCCGAGGGCGAACCCCGCTGTGTGCTGGGGCGGGAGACCTGTCTGCAGCGGGTGGTCTGGCGCGACGGCTGGCTGCGGCTCGCCGACGGCTCCACCGAGGCCGCGCTGACGGTCCCGGCCCCCGCCACCCCGGACGTTCAGCTCCCCGCCATCCCGGCCGCCCCGGCCCCGTCCGCGCCGGCCGGCCAGGCGCCGGCCGCTCAGGCACCGGACCGGGCCGCGGACGAAACCCCGGACGGGGACCCCTGGCGTTCCCCCGAGTGGAGCGCGCTGCGCCGCCCGATCGACGCCTCCTGGGCCTCGTTGACCGAACGCCCGGGCTGGCTGCGGCTGTTCGGCGGGCAGAGCCCGCATTCCCTCTTCGACCAGAGCCTGTTGGCGCGGCGGGTCACCGCCACCCGTCAGTCCCTCACCGTCCGGATGGAGTTCCGTCCCACCCGGTTCTCGCAGGCCGCCGGCGTGATCGCCTGGTACGACACCTCCACCTACTACTGTCTGCGGGTCACCCACGACGAGCGGCGCGGACGGGTGCTCGGTCTGGTGGTCCGCGACGACGGCGCCTACGCCGAGCCGCCGGAGACGGTCGTGGAGCTGGCGGACTGGCCGGACGAGATCCTGCTGCGGGCGCGGCTCGACGGCGCCTCGCTGTGGCTGGAGGCCGCGCCCGCCGAGGGGCGTTGGCGGACGATCGGCCCCGAACTGGACGCCACCCGGCTGTCGGACGACTACGGCAGCCGGCTCCGCTTCACCGGGGCCTTCCTCGGCGTCTGCGCCCAGGATCTGGGCGGAACCCGCACCCCCGCCGACTTCCGCGCGCCCGAGGTCGAGATCGCGCCCGGGGGCCGGGACCGGGTGGCCCCGAACCATTGACGTCCGTCGCGGTGGCGTCTAGCGTGCGGGGGCATATCGTCATCACGACCGGTGAGCACTCCGCCCATCGTAGAAAAGGTTATCTACGAAGCGGGCTGTTCATCAGGGCGGGCCGTGCTCCCCGATGCGAAGCCACCGGGAAGCGCCCTCATTTGTCGCGCTCTTTCCCCCGTGCCGGCGAGCCGGCGGCGGGCGGGGGCGGACGTCAGAATAGAAAACGATTGCTGTAATGCCATCCGTTCGGCCGGTAAGAACCAGACCCACGAGAAGAAGGCAGGAACCCAACATGGGCAACGCGAAGAGGCGCTGGCTGGTCGGGGGTGTCGCCTGTGCCCTGATGGCCACGACCGTCGCCTGTGGTGGCGACGACAACGGCGCGGACGGGCCGGTCGTCATCGAGCTGTGGAGCGACAAGGCCGGCACCCCGGCCGGCGTGGAGGCGTTCAACGCCGCCCACGAGGACATCCGACTCCGCTATGTCGAGGTCCCTTCCGTGGAGATCCCGGGCAACCTCAACAACGCGCATCTGGCGGGGGACCCCGCCGAGACGGCCTGTCTGGCGCAGACCGACAACCGCAACGGCGCCATGCTGGTGGCCCAGGGCGTGATCGCCGACCTGGGCGAGCCGCTTGAGCCCCACCGGGACAGCTTCGCCGACGGCTCCCTCCAGTCCCTGTCGATCGCCGAGACGGTCTACGGGGTGCCCAACCAGCGGCAGCCGATCTTCACCATGTTCCACCGCCCGACTTTCGAGGAGCGCGGTCTCGACTACCCCACCACCTGGGAGGAGGCCATCGAGGTCGGCCGACAGCTGCGCGGCGAGGGCATCCACATTTTCAACCTCGCCGGCGAGGACCCGTCCACCTTCATGAACCTGGCCTGGCAGGCCGGGGCCCGCTGGTTCCAGGTCGAGGGCGACGCCTGGCGGGTCGACCTGCTCGACGAGGGCTCGCTCTGGGCCGCGGAGATCATGCAGACCCTGCTGGACGAGGATCTGGTGGAGCGCATCTCCTATGCCGAGTACGCGGCGATGATGCAGCGCTACGACCAGGGCGGCATCGCCATGCGGCAGCTCTCCACCTGGCAACTCGCCGGCCACCAGCGGAACATGGACGCCTCGCTCGGCGACTGGGAGCCGGCGCCCAACCTGGCGGCACCCGGGCAGGACGTCGCCCTCTCCGCCGCCGACACCAGCGGCTACGCGGTGCCCGCGCTCTGCGAGCACCCGGAGGAGGCCGTCGAGGCGGCCGTCTGGCTGGCCACCGAGGCGGAGCCGGTCGCCGCCATGGCCGATCCGGTCGACGGCTCCGGCTGGTACCCGGCGGTCAGCGACCCCGAGCCCTTCCTCGACGAGCTGGTGCCCGAGCAGCTCTTCGGCGACCATGCGGACCGGACCGTCCCCGTGATCGAGGGCGCCTCCCAGTTCGCCGAGGGCTGGACCTACGGCCCCAACTCCACGGCCATGTATGAGGAGTTGGCCGACCAGTGGGGCAAGGCGATGAACGGGGAGATCACGGTCGCCGACGCGCTGTCCCATATGCAGCGCTGGACGGTGGACGACCTCGCACGTCAGGGCGTGAACGTTGTCGAGTGACCGGGTGACCACCGCACCGTCCACGGCCCCCGCCGCGCCGGAGCCCGGCCCGGCGGGGGCGCCCCGCCGGGGGCGCGGGCCCTCCTGGAGGTCCCCGCGCTGGCAGACGGTGCGCGCCCTCAAGGGCGCCGCCTTCGCCGCGCCGTTCTTCGTCGGCTTCCTCTTCGTCTTCGCCCTGCCCGTCGGCTACGCCGTCTACGAGAGCCTCTTCACCGAGCGCAGCTCGGGCCTCGGCATCGGCGGTCAGGAGCGGGTCTTCGTCGGCCTCGACAACTTCACCAGGGGCCTGGGCGACGGCGCGTTCTGGGCGTCCATGCTGCGGGTGCTCGTCTTCGCCTGTGTGCAGATCCCGGTGATGCTCGGGCTGGCCCTGCTGATGGCGCTGCTGCTCGACACCCTGGCCACCAGGACGGCGCACCGCTTCCGGCTGGCGTTCCTGATCCCGTACATGATCCCGGGCATCGTGGCCGCGCTGATGTGGATGTACCTCTACAGCCCCCGACTCGGGCCGCTGACCGATCTGCTGGACACGATCGGCATCGGCGCGGACTTCTACGCCTCGGAGATGCTCTGGCTCTCCCTGGGCAATCTGCTGACCTGGAACGGCGTCGGCTACAACATGCTGATCATCTACGGCGCGCTGCTGGCCGTGCCCAGGGAGCTGTTCGACGCGGCCCGGGTGGACGGCGCCTCCGAGCTGCGGATCGCGCTGCAGATCAAGGTGCCGTTCGTCCGGGGCGCGCTGGTGCTGACGGGGATGCTCTCCATCATCGGGATGCTCCAGATCTTCAACGAGCCGCTGCTGTTCCGGCAGGTCGCCCCCGAGACCGTCACCAAGAACTACACCCCGATCCTGATGATCTACAACCAGGCGTTCGACGCCAACGACTACCACTACGCCGCCGCGCTGTCGATCATCCTCGCGCTCATCGTGGGCGCCGTCTCCTTCGTCTTCTACAAGCTCACGAACAGGCCCCAGGCATGAAGAAGCCAGCGCAGCGCGCGACGAAGCCCGGTGCGGGGCGGTCACGCCGCACCAACGCCCTGGTCCTGTGTGGACTCGCGCTCTTCACCGTCTACTCCGTGGCCCCCGTCTGGTGGCTGCTGGTCTCCGTCACCAAGAACCAGCGCGATCTGCTGCACTCCAACGGGCTGTGGTTCGGCGACGGCTTCCACCTCGTCGACAACCTCCGCCAGGTCTTCCGCTACAACGACGGCATCTTCTTCCGGTGGATGCTGAACTCGCTGCTCTACGCCGGGGTCGGCGCCCTGGTGTGCACGGTGATCGCGATCAGCGCCGGCTATGCCCTCTCCCGTTTCCAGTTCTTCGGGCGGGGCGTCGCACTGGGCGCGGTGATCGGCTCCTTCCTCATCCCCTACGCGATGCTGACCCTGCCGCTGTATCTGCTGTTCTCCCGCATCGGCCTGGTCAACTCCGTGTGGGCGGTGCTGATCCCGTCGTTCGTCAGCCCGTTCTCCGTCTATCTGGCGAAGGTTTATGTGGACGGCGCGATCCCGGTGGAGCTGATCGAGGCCGCCCGCATCGACGGCGCGGGGGAGGTGCGGATCTTCCTCCAGATCGTGCTGCGGATGATGACGACGGGCGGCGCGACCGTCTTCCTGCTGGCCTTCGTGCAGAACTGGAACCAGTTCTTCCTGCCGCTGACCATGCTGCGCGGCGAGGAGCAGTGGACGCTGAGCCTGGGCCTGTTCGCCTGGAACGCCAAACGGGACGAGGCCGAGATCGACCTGTCGGCCCTGGTGCTCACCGGCTCGCTGCTGTCGATCGTGCCGCTGGCCGTCTTCATGGTGGCGATGCAGCGCTACTGGCGCACCGGGGTCACCCTGGGCAGCCTCAAATGACGTCCGGCACCACCGCCGGTGTCGCCGGGGAAAACTAGACTGGGCCGGGTGACGACCAAGGCTGACCAGACGCCGCGCCCGGGGCGCGCCACGCTCAAGGACGTCGCGTTCCGCGCGGGCGTCTCGGTGCCGACCGTCTCCCGGGTGATCGCGGGGAACTACCCGGTCGCGGTCAGCACCCGGCGCAGGGTGGAGAAGGCCCTCCGCGAGCTGGACTATGTCGCCAACACCCATGCCCGCGCGCTGCGCGGCCAGGCCATCAAGGCGGTCGCCTTCATCCTCAACGACGTGCGCGGCCCGTCGTTCGCGCAGGTCGCGCACGGCATCGAGGAGGAGGCGGCCAGGCGCGGCCGGCTCTGTCTGATCTGCACCACCAGCGGCGATCCGGAGCGGGAGCTGGACGCGGTCCGGCTGATGCGGGAGCAGGGTGCCGAGGCGGTGATCCTCATCGGCAGCGTCCGGGACGACGAGGCATACCGGCGGCAGATGCGTTCGCTGGCCACCTCGCTGGACCAGGCCGGCTCCCGGCTGGTGCTCTGCGGCCGGCCGTCGCTCGGCCCCGAGGTGCCGGCCACCGTCGTGGAGTACGAGAACGAGGCCGGCGCCTACGCGGTGACCGGCCGGCTGCTGGCCGCCGGCCACCGGCGGGTGCTGTTCTTCGGCGGCGAGGACGAACAGACCACCTCCGCCCAGCGGTTGGCGGGCTACCGCCGTGCCCTGGCCGACTACGGGGTGGAGTTCGACGCCTCGCTGGTCGAGCCGGTGGACTTCGTCCGGGATGTCGCCTATCTGGCGCTGCGCGAACGGCTCGCCAGGCGGCGGGACTTCACGGCCGTCTTCGCGGTCACCGACCAGATCGCCGCCGGCGCGCTGCGGGCCGTCACGGAGGCGGGTCTGTCGGTGCCGGGTGACATCTCCCTGGTCGGCTACGACGACGTGCCCCCGGCCACCGATCTGCGCCCCCAACTCACCACCGTGCACGTCCCCTACGAGGAGCTGGGCCGCACCGCCGTCCGCCTCGCCCTGGACCGGCAGGCCGAGCAGCATGTCCTCCTCGGCACCCACGTCGTCATCCGCGATTCGGTCGCCGCCCCCGCCGACCGGGCCTGACACGGTCGCGGGCGGAGGCGGAGGTGCCGTGGTTCCCGGCCGGCCGGTGCCCTATGCCCGGGGGCGCATGCGGGAGTTGGGCAGCGGCGGTGCCGGCAGGGGTGCTGGTTGGCCAGGAGGGAACGCGCCGAACAGAGCCGGCTTGTCGGCGTCGGTCGGGTCGGCGGGTTCGAAGCCCAACTCGGCCTGGTAGCGGCGCCGGAACTCGACGATCTCGTCGTGGCCGCGTCCGATGAAGTTCCACCACATCACGATCCGCTCCCGCAGCGGGACGCCGCCCAGCAGGATGACGCGGGCCCCGCCGTCCCGCGCGGTGATCACCAGGGTGTCGGATCCGGGCGGGACATAGGCGAGCGAACGGTGGTCGACGTCCGTCGAGTTGACGGTGACCTCGCCCCGCTCGGCGAGGACGGCGTGCTCGAAGTCGGAGCGCACCGTGAGCCGGGCCGAGGCGCCGGGCTCCAGGATCAGTTCGGCGCCGAGCAGGTCGGGCGTGCGGGTGTCGACCGGTGAGACCGAGCCAAGCAGCTCGCCGATGAACACGCGCGCCGTGACGCCGGGCAGCGCGACCGGCTCCGGGACATGACGGACGAACGCGTTCTCGCTGAAACGTGTCTCGTCCGGCAGCGCGTACCAGAGCTGCACGCCGTGCAGGGCGTTCGACCCCGGGGCGCTGATCTCCTGATGGGTGATGCCACGGCCCGCGATCATCAGGTTGAGCTCTCCCGGCACCACCGAGGCCGCGTTGCCGCCGGAGTCGAGATGGTCGACGCTTCCGGCGAACAGCCAGGACACCGTGGCAAGCCCGGTGTGGGGATGGCGCGGCACCAGCATCCCGCCGGTCTCCGAGACGTCGTCGGGGCCGAAATGGTCCAGAAAGCACCAGGAGCCCACCAGCGATCTCCGCCGCTGCGGGAGGGTCCGGTACACCGTCGTCGCCCGCACGCCGCCGAGCGGCACCTGGCGCGGCGTGAGGATTTCCACCGCCGTGCACGGCTGCCCCTGCTCCAGGACTTCCGGTCGCGGGTGGGGCTCCAGGTTGGTCATCGCACAATCTTCCCGTCGGCGTCGCGGGGACGCACCGGATGTTCGCTCAGTATCGATATGCGGTTGAACGCGTTGATGGTGACCGCCACCCACTCGGCCGCGACAAACGCCTCCTCGCCGAGCACCGACCGTGCGCCGAAGAGATCGGCGTTCGACTCCTCGGTGGTGGGGAGCGAGGTGACCGCTTCGGCCACCGCGAGCACCGCCCGCTGCCGGTCGTCGAACAACCCGGTCTCCCGCCAGGCCGGCAGCAGGTCCAGCTTCTGCTGCGCTATCCCGACCTTTCTGGCCTCGCGCGCGTGCAGATCGATGCAGTAGGCGCACGCGTTGATCTGCGAAGCGCGCAGCTTGATGAACTCGACCTCCTGCGCGGAGAGTCCGCGCTGCAACGCCGCCTCGCGGATCGCCGTCGAGAACGCTCCGGCCGCCCGCCAGGCCTCGGGCATGACCTTGTCCAGAAAGGGACGCATGGTGTTTCCTATTCCGCTCTCGGGGGCGGCGTCGTGGTGCCGGGACGCCGCCGGATGCTGATCTCAGCTCCGGGTGGTGCGCCTGACCAGCGCGATATCGGACGCCTTCGGCCGGCGGAACGCGCCACCTTCGGCGACGAATTCCGCGCCGTGCCTTTCCAGATGGCGAGCGAACAGCGGGCACACGGGAATGACGGTAATGTTTCTCCTCCTGCTGTCCCTGAGCGCCGCACGCACCAGCAGTCCGGCCAGACCGCGTCCACCGAACTCCCCGTCCACCTCGGTGTGGAAGAATATCCGCTCCCCGTCCTCGCCGGGAGAATCGACGAACTCGGCCCTGCCGACCGGGGATCCGTCGCCGATACGCACGGTGTAGGAGCTGATCGGTCCGCCGGGATCCAGCTCGACCGTCACGGGCGCTCCGGTGTTGTCGGCCAGTTCCTGAGCCATCGGGCTCTCCTTTCGTAGGGGTTCGCGGCCGGCTGGCCGGAACCGGCCCCGGTGCGGCGGCGCGTTCCGGCACCGCCGCCCCGGGGCCGGGATGACGGTCGGGTCAGACGGAGCTTCCGGCGCGCTCGGCGAGGAGCTGCAGCTCCCAGGCGAAGGCCACGCCGCTGGCGCCGCCGTGCTGCGCCTGGACCTCGGCGGCGCCCGGCACGGTCTTCTCGCGGGCCCAGTCGCGCTGCCATTCGCCCAGCACGGCGAGCCAGGTGATCGGAACGACCCCCGCCTGGATCAGGCGCTGCACCGCCATGTCATGGGCCTCCTTGGAGACGCCGCCCGAGGCGTCGGTGACGGCGAAGACGTCGAAGCCCTCGCCCGCCGCCTGGATGGCCGGCATCGCCACGCAGATCTCCGTCCAGAGGCCGGCGATGATCAGCTTCTTGCGTCCGGTCGCCTTGACGGCGTCCACCACGCGCTCGTCCTGCCAGGTGTTGATAAGGGTCCTGTTGATGGGCTTCTGCTCCGGGAACACGTCCTGCACGGCCTGGATCAGAAGGCCGCCGCGCTCCTCCAACACGGTCGTGAGAATCGTCGGAACGTCGAACACCTTGGCCGCCTTGGCGAGTCCGGTGACGTTGTTGACAACCATCGTCGGTTCGTGACTGTTCAGGTTGGCGAACTGGAACGGCTGGTGATCGATCAGTACGAGAACGCTTTCCTCGGGCGTCAGCAGCGCGTCGAGTCCGGCCTTGTTCTCGGTGCTCATGGGATTCCCCTTCTGGAGCTTCGTTTCCCTTGGGCGGGCTGGTGGCCGCCCGGCGGGCCCCGCATCATGTAGTTGATGCATCACCTACGTTAGGCGTCAGTCCTTGAATCGTCAACCAACCCCCGGGGAGGCGACTTTCGGGCAGCTGTCGACGGGACGGGCACCCGGTCCGAGCTGCGCCGTTACGCTTCCTCCATGAACGCAACGCCTCACTGGCTGACGGCGGAGCAGAAGGCCGCCTGGGACAGCTTCATCAACATGCAGGAGAAGCTGATCGGACGGCTCTCCCGCCGGGTCCAGGCCGACTCCGGGATGTCACCAGCCGACTACATCGTGTTGGCCAAACTCACCGAAGCCGGCGGGCGGATGCGCTTCATGGACCTGGTGCGGCTGGTGGAGTGGGAGAAGAGCCGCATGTCCCACCAGGTCGGGCGGATGACGAAACGCGGACTGGTGGCCAAGGAGGACTGTCCCGACGACGGACGCGGGGCGTTTGTGGTCGCCACCCCGGCCGGCTACCAGGCGATCGGCGACGCCGCGCCGCTGCACGTCGAACACGTCCGCCGACTGTTTGTCGACGCCCTCACCGCCGAAGAACTCGACACCCTCGCCCGGATCTCGAACCGCGTCCTCGCGCACATGGAGAAGCAGCCCGACTGACCGCGCGGCGGATCGACGCGCGGAGCGGAGTCACCGGGGTCCTACTCGCCGACGCGTCCCGGGGGCAGGGCTCCGAGCAGGTGGTCCGCGTCGTGTGGCATCACGGCGAGAAGCACCTTGCCCTGGGGGGAGACGCATTCGACGATGCGGGATCTGCCGTTGATCCTGATGGCCTCGCGGGCGGTGGGGGAGCGGACGCCGACGCGGCGCAGATCGGCCGGAAGCGAGATCCCGGCTCCGGACCTGGTGCGCGGCTCCCAGGCCAGCGTGGAAGGACCGAGCAGAACGCGCCCGCGCAGCCAGCGATCACCCCGGGACGGATGCCTGAGCAGACAGGTGAAGGTGATCGCACCCCCCTGATCGGCTTTGTCCGCACGCCGCTGCGCCCTGCGGCGGAACAACCACGTTGTCAGTCCGGCGGCCAGGCAGGCGACAACCACGAGTCCGATCACGGACGTATTCAAGCAGTCGCGGGGCTCCCGCTCGCGCCTACCGGCGGGGCGTCGCCTGGGCCGCCTCGGCCGTCGCGCCGAGGCGGCCTACACCGCGCCGAGCGAGTCCACGGCGTGAACGCGGACCGGCAGGGGAGCCCGGTGTGACGGGCCACCGGACGGTCGCGCCTGTCAGCGGGCGCCGGTCACTTCGAGGGCGCGGCGGCGCGCCCAGTCCTCGGCGTCGGCGACGGCCTCAAGGGTCATGGACTCGCCGGGGACATGGTCGTGTTCCTCGACGATCTGCCGCAGGGTGTCGACGATCGCGTTGAACTTCAGCTTCCCGGCGACAAAGCCTGCGACGCACTCCTCGTTGGCGGCGTTGAAGACGGCCGGCATCGTGCCGCCCGCCTCGCCCACCTCGTTGGCCAGGCCGAGGGCGGGGAACGCCTCGTCGTCCACCGGGAAGAACTCCCAGGTGGACGCCTTGGTCCAGTCGCACGGCGGGGTGGCGTCGGCGACCCGGTCGGGCCAGCCGAGCCCGAGGGACAGCGGCAGCCGCATATCGGGCGGGCTGACCTGGGCGAGTGTCGAGCCGTCCGTGAACTCGACCATCGAATGGACCATCGCCTGGGGGTGCACCACCACGTCGATCCGGTCGAAGGGGATGTCGAAGAGCAGATGCGCCTCGATCACCTCAAGTCCCTTGTTGACAAGGTTGGCGCAGTTGATCGTCACCACCGGGCCCATGTCCCACACCGGGTGCGCGAGGGCCTCCTCGGGGGTGACATCGGCCATCTGCGCACGGGTGCGGCCACGGAAGGGGCCGCCGCTCGCGGTGAGGACGAGCCGTTTCACCGCCTCCCTCCGGTCGCCCTGGAGGCACTGGAAGAGCGCCGAGTGCTCCGAGTCGACGGGGATGATCTGGCCCGGCTTGGCCCGCCTCTTGACCAGCGGGCCGCCCACGATCAGGGACTCCTTGTTCGCGAGGATCAGCCGGCTGCCCGCGTCGAGCGCGGCGAGCGTCGGGGCCAGACCGACGGAGCCGGTGATCCCGTTCAACACCGAGTCGCAGGGCAGGGCCGCGAGTTGGGTCGAGCCGTCGGGGCCGGAGACGATCTCGGGCAGCGCCCGGTCGGTGCCCCGGTCGGCTAGCTCGTCCCTGAACGCCTCCCGCAGATCGGACACCGCCGTGTCGGTCGCGACGGCGACCGTCTCCACCTCCAGGTCCAACGCCTGCCGGGCGAGAAGGCGGACGTTCCTCCCACCCGCGGAGAGCGCCTTGACGCGGAATCGTTCCGGATTGCGCCGGATCACATCGATGGCCTGCGTTCCGATGGACCCGGTCGAGCCGAGGATGACGACGCTGCTGGGCTCAGTGTTGTTGGTGTTCACGGCGGTCATGATAGGGCGTTCCGCTATGGGCGGACCCCCCTTCGAAAGCACTCGCCAACAGGGTTGGCGCGCCCGAAAACAGCCCGTTCCATGGCGTTCTCTCGACCCCCGAATTACCCGCCGAAAGGTGAAATGGTGGCCGAGTTGGTGCGGGTCGGAGAAAGTCCGGACAGATTTGCGCACCTGCGCGAGTGCGCCGGGCGAGGTGTTCGCTTCGGCGGGGACAGGCGACGGAGCGATGAGTTCCGGTGGTCCGACGAGTCACACCTTCGTTCGTCGACCACCAAGGAGGAGCGCATGGCTCAGCTGCTGAGAGTCCAGAACTTCGGTGTTTCCCGGGACGGGATCGCCGCCGGCGAGGACCAGAGCCTGGAGAACCCGTTCGGCCCCGGCATCGACCCGGGGCGGTTGTTCGCCTGGGCCGGCGCCACGGCGAGCTGGACCAACCGGACGGAGCCCGGCGGGAGCCGCGGCCTGGACGACTACTTCACCCGGGACTTCACGCACAACATCGGGGCCGAGATCATGGGCCGCAACAAGTTCGGGCCGCAGCGCGGGCCCTGGACCGACCACGAATGGCAGGGCTGGTGGGGTGACGAACCGCCTTTCCACACCCCGGTGTTCGTCATGACCCACCACAAGCGTCCCTCGTTCACGCTCTCCGACACGACGTTCCACTTTGTCGACGGCGAGCCGGCCACCGTCCTTGAACAGGCGCGGGAGGCCGCGGACGGCAGGGACGTGCGGCTCGGCGGCGGGGTCACCACCGTCCGGGAGTTCCTGGCCGCCGATCTGGTGGACACCCTGCATGTGGCGGTCGCCCCGATGGAACTCGGCTCCGGGCTGCGCCTGTGGGAGTCCCCGGACGAACTGCTCGACCGGTTCCATCTGGAGGTCGTGCCCAGCCCGAGCGGGGTGACGCACCACCTGTTCTGGCGGAAGTGACCGAAGCCTTCACGGGGCGCGAGCCTTGATGGGGCGCGAGCGTTCACCGGGCGTGCTGGGCGCTGACCAGATCGATGCCGCAGAGCGCGGCCAGTTCCCTGGCCGCCGCCGTCAACGGGTCGCGCAGGGCGGCGAGTTCGGCGCGCATCTGGGGTGAGCGGTCCCAGCGCCGCTCATGGGCGACGCCGCCGGCGCCCGGTGGGCAGGCGGCCTCCCAGGAGCGGAGCGCCGGATGCCAGGTCGACAGGAACGGGCGCAGATGCTGGTTGGCGACGCGCAGCGCGATGCCGGGCAGCACCCGGGGCCCGGTGGCCTCGGCCGACATCCGGTGCAGCACCTCGCGGGTCGTCCCGAAGAGCGAGTGCAGCGAGGCCAGGGCCTCCCGCAACGAGCCCTGTTCCGGGTCGAGTTGCTGGACGCCGACGCGGGTCACCAGCTCGATCTGCAGATCGAAGGCGGCGGCCCGTTCGACCGTGCCGGCGGCGGGGCGGGGCGCCGCCGCCGGCACGGGGGGGCGCGTCGCCGGCCCTGGCCCCGCGCGCCGGGGTGAGCGCCGGCGTCAGGTTGCGCAGCAGCACCCGGCGCAGATCCTCCAGCCTGGCGGTGTCCTCGTCATGGCGGCGCACCGCGCGGGCCAGCACCGGATGCACGCTCCAGGACCACTCCTCGGCGGCGGCCGGGCAGAGCGCGCCGGTGCCCCGCAGCGTCTCTATGGCGCCGCCGACCAGGGAGCCGAGATCCCACGGATCGTAGGGGCCGGAGGCGGCGAGGGCGTCCTCAAGCGCCGACTGGCACAGCGGCGCGGGACTGGCCAGGGCCAGCAGCCGCAGCACATCGTCCGTCAGGGCGTCCCCGGACAGCGGCTCGGCCAGAAACGTCTCCCACGCGCCGGCCGTCCGCCGGGGCGTCAGCACATCGCCGCCCGCGCCGTGGAACGTCTTGCGGAGCCGCCCGAAGTCGCCGCGTTCGGCCAGGTCGGCGAGGAGTTCCAGGGCCTGCGGATGCCCGTCCACATCGCGCACCAGGGCCAGCGCCGCCGCCCGGTCCGGCTCGTCCCGTGGCGGGCGGCGGGACGTCAACAGGCGGTAGCCGTCATGCTCGTTGACGGGGGTGACGTCGATCGGTTCGCCGAACGAGCCGTAGTGGAGCGAGCGGGTGGTGACCAGGGTCGAGCAGAGCAGATGCGGGCCGCGCAGCAGATGGAGCTGGTCGGGCGGCAGCCCGTCGGGCACCCCGTCGACCACCCAGAGACAGGGCGCGTTCCGCTCGGCCAGGGCCACGGCGAAATGGCTCAGCAGCCCGGTGGGCGAGCGGTCGGGGGGATCCACGCCGAGAGCCGAGAGCGCGGTGGCGAGCTGGTCCGCGTATCCGGTGACGACCTCCCGTGGGCTCGCGGCGGCCAGCGGATGCAGATCGAACCAGAAGATCCCGCCGGGGAAGGACGAGCTGAAGTGCAGGGCGTACTCCTGCGCCAGCAGGCTCTTGCCGATGCCCGGCATGCCGCGGAGTTGGGCGATCCGGCCGGCCGCCGTCCCCGACAGCAGGGGCGCGCGGTGGCGGTGCAGCGCGGTGTGGACATGCCACTGTTCGGCGAGCCGGCCGGTGAACCGCGTCGATCCGGTGCGGGCCGGCGCCGGCAGCCAGGGCACGACGGGCGTTCTGGCGATGTCCCCCATGGGGGTGTCGATCCGGTCGACATACTCCGCGACCCGCTTCGCCAGCGGGCCGGCGGCCTCCTGGTCGGCCGGCCACCGCCAGTGCCTGGCGTCGCGCAGCTCCATGGGGTGGACATGCTCGACGGAACGCTCCGGGTTGATCAACAGGGTGCGGCGGAGCGGATCGCCCTCGTGCTGACCGGTGAGATAGGCGTAGGTCAGCTCCCACTGACAGGCGCGCCGGCGGGGGTAGTCGGCGGAGTAGAGGGCGAGCAGCACCTTGCAGCGGGCCAGGGCGTCGGTGATGGTGGCCGTGATCGAGGCGAAGTCGTCGACGGCGGTGTCGTCGACGAAGACCCGGAGGCCGGCGGCGCGCAGCGCGGCCACCACGCCGATGATGCGGTGCTCGTCGGACCGGCTGTAGCTGAGGAACACATCCCACTCGGCCTGGGACAAGCCGGCTGTCGCCACGGTCCGCGACCTTTCTTCTGGCCGACACGGGAAGGACTGCCCGCTGACTCGGAGCCGATCGTTGAGCATCACCCGATGCTAGGCCGTGTCCTCCTCCCGCGTGCCCGAGGGCGGGCGTTGGGGCGGTGGGGCCGGGGTCGGGTCCGGGGCGGAGTGGGCGGAGCGGTGCAGATGGCCCTCCGGGTCGGGGATCCCGGCGATATCGCCGAGGCCGATGACATAGGGGCGGAGCCGTCCCTGGAGGGCGCGCAACTCCCGCCGGAACTCCGCGTTCCGCGGCCATTCGGACTCGTCCCGGCCGGGATGCTCCTCCTCGAACCGCCTGAGGCGGGGGTGCCAGGTGGCGAGGAACGGGGCGAGTTCGACGTTGAGCATGTCGAGCGCCAGCTCGTAGACGGAGTTCCCCTTGGCCGGGGGTAACGGTGCCGTGTCGGACTCCAACGGCTCCCGGTAGAGGTCGAACAGGGTCTTGAGCGAGGTCAGCGCCTCGCGGAGGTTTCCCTCCCCGTCGCCCAACGGCCTGGTGGCCACCCGGTCGCGGCCTGGAAGAACATCCGCTGGGCGGCCTGCCGCATATCGGTCCTGGTGCGGAACGACATCTCGCTGCCCAGCACCGTGAGGCGCACATCGGTCAGTTGGGCGGATCTGCGGTACAGCTCGGCGCCGAGCACCAGCGCCACCCCGATGAGGCAGCCCACCACGACGGACAGTCGTTGGCCACCGGTCTGGCTGATCGAGTAGGCCGCGATCCCCACGACCCCACCCACGATCCCGGCCAGCACGGTGCGTAACGCCGTCTGCACGCCCCGCGCGGAGACCCGTCCCCGTTTCGCCATTCCCCACCCCTCGCTCCCACGTCGCGGACCGACGTGCCTGGGACCCGCATCTTTCCGGATCGCGGGTCCCGGACTCAACCGGGCGTGCTCACGCCCCCGTTGCCGCCGCGCCCGCCACCCGGCGGCGCAGGCGTCGGGTCAGCCGGGCCAGCATGCCGTGGCGTGGGGCCAGGGTCCAGGCCAGGAGGAAGAAGCCGGTGGCCACCAGGACGATGGTGCCGCCGGTCGGGAGGTCGATGCTCCAGGAGAGATAGAGGCCGACCAGCGCCGAGGCGCCGCCGATCAGCGGGGACAGCAGCATCATCACGCCGAGCCGGTCGGTCAGCAGCCGCGCGGTGGCGGCGGGGGTGACCAGCAGGGCCAGCACCAGGATGTTGCCGATGGTCTGCACCGAGATGACCACCGCGATCGAGACCATCACATAGAGCGCCAGATCCAGCGCGAAGACCGGCAGGCCCAGCGCCCGGGCCGACTCCCGGTCGAGGGTGACGGCGACGAACTCCTTGTGGAACAGGAAGGTCAGGACCAGCAGCACGGTCGAGGAGACGGCGACCACCACCAGGTCCTCGTCCGGGATGCCGGTGATCGAGCCGAAGAGGAACTGCTGGAGCGAGCCCGAATAGCCGGGGGAGCGGCTGATGATCACAATGCCGAGCGCGAACGCCGCGACAAAGAAGACACCGATCACGCTGTCCTCGCGCAGCCGCCGGTTCTGCGCGAAGACGGCGACGGCGACGGCGGTGAGCACCCCGGCCACCGCGCCGCCCAGCACCAGGTTGCCCTGCACCACGAACGCCACGGCGAGCCCGGGGAAGACGGCGTGCGCGACGGCGTCGCCGATGAACGCCATCCCGCGCAGCACCACATAGCAGCCGATGACGCCGCAGACCGCCGAGGACAGCAGCGCCACAAAGAGCGCCTTCGGCAGGAACGAGAGCGCGGGGTTGACCAGATCGGCGAAGAACTCCTGTGGGGTCAGCATCAGTTGACCCCAAGCGCGGCCAGCAGCGGACTACCGGCCCGGATGCCGAACGCCGTCCGCCACAGCTCGGCGTCACGCAGCTCAGCGGGTGTGCCGGTGGCCACCACCGTCCGGTTGACCAGACAGAGCCGGCCGCAGGTGTGCAGCGCGGCGGCCAGATCGTGGGTGGTCATCAGCACCGCCCTGCCCTCCCGGCTCAGTTCGGCGAAGAGATCGGTCAACAGCTCCTGCGTCGGCATGTCGAGGCCGGTGAACGGCTCGTCCAGCAGCAGCACGCTCGGCCGCAGCGCCAACGCCCTGGCCACCAGGACCCGTTGGCGCTGGCCGCCGGAGAGCTGCCCCACCGGGCGGTCGGCCAGCTCCGTCATCCCGACCCGGGCCAGCGCCGCGCCCGCCGCGCGGTAGTCGTCCACCCCCGCGCGGCGCAGCCAGCCGACGCGGCGCACCCGACCGGAGAGCACCGCGTCGGCGACATCGATGGGGAAGTCCCAGGCGAACTCGTGGCGTTGCGGCACATAGCCGACCCGTTGCCTGACCCGGGCGATCGGCGCGCCCTCCACCTCGACGGTGCCCGAGGCGGGCCGGACCAGGCCGAGCACCGAGCGGAGCAGGGTCGTCTTGCCGGCCCCGTTGGGGCCGATCAGCCCCATGAAGTCGCCGCTCTCCACGGTGAGTTCGACATCGCGCAGCACCAGCCGCCCGCCGAGGGCGACGTTCAGGCCGCGCACCGAGACGGCCGCCGTCATGACGCGTCCCCCTCGGGCCCTGCCGGGGCTTCCGGGGCGGCCGCGAGGCGCCGGGCCCGTCGGCCCCGTGCGGTGACGGTCACCACGGCGGCCAGCAGAGCCACGGCCACCGCGCCCACCGCGAGCAGCACCGCCGGCAGGGACGATGTCGCGCTCTCGTCCCCGGCCGCCGGCTCCTCCTCCTGGGCCCCGTCCGGTTCCGGTGTCGCCGGGACGGGCGTGGGCTCGTCGGCGGTCGTGGCGAAAGCCTCGTCCACATCCGTCGCCTCCCCGACGGCGAAGCGCAGCGGTGCGCGGTCGGCGACGGTCTCCCCGGTGATCAGCTCGGCCGAGACCTCGAAGTCCACGACGTAGACGCCGGGTTCGGTGAACACCCAGTTGGCGTGGGTGTGGGTGTTGACGTCCACCCACAGCTCCTGCGGGCCGGGCTCGTCACCGTCCCACAGCACCTGGGGCGCGCCGAGGTCGCCGTTCTGGAGGAAGACCGCGAGATGGCCGGGGCCGTCGACGCCGTGCATCGTCAGCGTCACCCCCCGGTTGACCCGCGCCATGACCTCCGGGTCCTGGGTGTTCCAGCCCAGCCAGACCACCTCGGGCGCCTGGGTCTGGGGGATGACATGGAGGTCGCTGCCGGGCTCGGCGTCCAGAAACGCGAACCGCGGGTTGTCCGGGGCCTGTTGCACGGCGTCGTCGACGACTCTGGTCACCACATCGGTCAACGACCGCCATACCGGCGGCGACTGGGAGTCGTCCCGGCCCTGGATGCGCCATGCGCCGTCGACAAAACGGGGGCCGATGTCCACATGGCCGATGTCGAGCACCGCCCGGCCGGTGGCGTTCTCCTCCTCGGGGGCCACGGTCTGCTCCAGATCGTCGCCCTCGTCGGCGTTCTCGTCGGCATGGACGGCCGGCGCGGCCAGGGCGAGGAGGCCGACGGCGAGCAGGGCCGTCACCGGAACGGCCCGCCGGCGCGACGGGCCGGGCGGCTTGCGGAGTTGAGGCATCGGGAGTCCTGGGTTCTCTCGGTCTGGGAAGGGCTTCTTGGGGGCTTGAGAGCTTGGGGGCTTGAGGGCTTGGGACTTGGCGGGGCTCGGGGGGCTCGGGGGTCAGCCGAGGCAGTCGCGCAGTGAGTCGGCGTTGGCGCGCATCATCGCGACATAGCTGGTGACGTTCTCGTCGAAGGCGTCGCCATAGATCACACACACCTCCACGCCGCGCTCCTCGGCGATCTGGACGAGGGTGCTGGAGCGGCTGCGGAGGTTGGGCTCCAGGAAGACGGCGGGCACAGCGAGGTTGTCGATGGTCTCGCCCAGCCGGCGCCGCTCGGCCAGGCTGGGCTCGGTGGCCGGGTTGGGCGTCACAAACCCGGCGATGTCCAGTCCGTAGGCCGCGCCCAGATAGCCGAACGCGTCGTGGGTGGTGACCAGTTGACGGCGGGAGGCGGGTATCTCCGCGATGGTCTCCGTCAGATGCTCGTCGAGTTCCTCCAACTCACCCAGGTAGTCGCTGGCGTTGGCGCGGTACTCGGCGGCGTGGTCCGGGTCGATCTCGATCAGGGTGTCGCGGATGATCTGCACATAGGCCATCGCGTTGCGGACGTTCTGCCAGAGATGCGGATCGATCTCGCCGTGCACATGGCGGCCGAGAACCGCCTGGGGCAGCTGGTGGATCTCGTCGCCGGCGCGGCCCAGCATCCGGAACCTGAGGTCGCCCGGCACCTCGGTGAGCGCCTTGTTGGGCACCTCGATCACCGTTTCGGCCGGGGCGTGCGACTCCCGGTGGGCATGGCCGCCGTGGCCCTCCCCGTCGGCGAGGATCGTCACCCCCTGCGGCCCGTCCAGGTCGACGGTGATATCGGCGTGCCCCCCGCCGAGGACGGTCGCCCCGGCCATGCCGGGAACGGAGTGCGGGTCGACGCCGACGGCGAAGGTGATCGTGGTCCCGCCCACGGGCAGCGGCCGGCTGGTCTCCTCGGGCACCAGCTCGGCCGCCAACTCAAGGCGGTAGACGCCTGGTTCGGTGAACGCCCAGCTCATATGGGTGTGGGCGTCCGGCGGGAGCAGCGCGGTGTCGTGTCGGTAGCCGTCGCCGGCGTCGAAGCCGTCGGAGGAGTCGAAGAAGACGGCCGGCTCGCCGAAGGTCTCCGTCAGATAGCCGACCAGCTCGCCCGGTCCGTCGAGAGCGGTGGCCTTGAGCCGCACCTCCGACGTGCGGTTGGCCCCCGACTCCTCGCCCGTGCCCCGGACGCGCAGACCCAGCCAGATGGTGTCGAGGTTGACGTTCTCCACCAGCGGGATGATCTCGGCGGCATAGCGCACCGCGCGCTCGGCGAGCGAGATATTGGGCACGTCGTCCGGCAGGTTGGCGTCCAGCGCGCGGATCAGGTTCTGCTCCTCCAGCATCAGGTAGTTGCTGAACGCGGCGTCGGCGTAGACGATGTCCCGCACATCGCGCAGCGTCGGCTCGTGCGAGTGCGGATCGCCGCCCTCGGGCACCAGCGACTCGACGTCGACCCGTTCGCCGCCGACCTGCCGGGCCAGATCGGCCAGGATCCCGGTGGTGGTGACGACGCTGACGCGGCCGTCGTCCGGCGGGGTGGCCAACCCGCCGCAGCCGACGACCGTCCATGTCAGCGCGGCGGCGATGGCCAGCGCGGCGCTTCTTCTGGCCATGGGCCGACTGCCTCTCCTGGTGAACATCCCTGTGTCTCCCGTGGTGTTGGGCCGACGGCGCCTGCCGGGGAGGGGCGCCGTCGGCCCGGTCCCGCGTCAGGCGATGGCCGTCCGCTGCCGTCGGGCGAGCAGGAACGCGCCGGCGCCGGCGGCCAGCAGGGCGGTGCTGAGCCCCGCCACCAGCAGGGGCGGGAAGCCGCTGCCGGTGCTGGCCAGGTTGCCGACCGCGCCGCCCGTCAGGTCGTCGTCGGCGTTGTCGGCGAGCACGCAGTCCTCGCCGTCGGCCGTCCGGCCGGCCGTCGCCGTCCCGCTGGCGGCGCCGTCGGGGGCGTCCCCGACCGCGAAGGTGTAGGTGGCGGCGTCGCTGGTGATGGCCTCGCCGGTGGCCGGGTCGGTGGCGGTGGCCCGGGCGGTGAGGGTGTAGGTGCCGGGGTCGGTGAACGTCCACTGGGCGTGGGTGTGCGCCGGGGTCTCCTCCCGGATGGTGCCGGGCAGGTCGAAGTCGCCCTCCTCCAGCAGCGGGACGACGCCGCCGAAGGTGTTGGTGGTGTAGAGGAAGACCTCGCCCGGGCCCTCGACGGCGCTGACGGCGATCTCCACGTCGGTGTAGCCGCTGCCGGCGGTGCCGTTGGTGTTCCAGCCGGGCCAGATCAGGTTCGGGTCCTGGGTGAGCGGCAGCAGATAGCCGCTGGGCGAGCCCGGGTACCCGTCGGGGATCTCCTCGGTCCAGGCGTCCTGCTTGACGTGCAGCAGCACATCCTCGGGGGCGTGCGTCACATGGCTGCCGGTCACATCCTCCTGGAGGTCGAGGGTCAGCTCCTCGCCCTCGGCCTGGACGTTGAAGGCGTCGATATGGCCGTGGTCGAGCACCAGCGCGTCGCGCGTGTCGCCGTCCCGGTCGACGGGGAAGCACTGCGGCTCGTCGTCGCCACCGTTGCCGCCGGCGGTCGCGCCGTCCGAACCGCCGTTGCCGGACGAGCCGTTGTCGCTGCCCCCGTCCTGCCCGTCGCCGTCGCCGTTGCCGCCGTCGTGGCCGCCCGAGCCGCTGTCCTGACCGCCGTCGTCGCCGTCGCCGTCGTGACCGCCGTCGTGGCCGCCCTCGTGGCCGCCCTCGTGGTCGTCGATGTGGATGGTCACCGGCTCCGATGCGGCGGCCACCTCGTGGTTCTCGTCGAGCAGTTCGGCCCGCAGCTGCTGGCCGTCCACCTCGGCGGTGCCCGAGTACCGGTCGCCGTTGCCGCCCTCGGCGGCCTCCCACTCGGCGGCCTCGGAGTCCCTGGTGTACCAGTGGTAGTGGTCCAGCTCGGTCTCCACCTCGGGGACGGCCGTCAACTCGACCGGGTCACCGGTGTGGTAGTGGTGCGCCAGCCCCTCGATCGACAGGCTGGTCGGGTCCGGGTCGGTCGGATCGGGGTCCGGGTCGGGGTCCCCCGGCACGCCGACCGCGAAGGTGTAGGTGGCGGCGTCGCTGGTGATGCTCTCGCCGGTGGCCGGGTCGGTGGCGGTGGCCTCGGCGGTGAGGGTGTAGGTGCCGGGGTCGGAGAACGTCCACTGCGCGTGGGTGTGTGCGGGGGTCTCCTCCCGGATGGTGCCCGGGAGTTGGTAGCCGCCGTCCTCCAACAGCGAGGTGACGGTGCCGAATCCGGTCAGCGTGTAGAGGAAGACCTCGCCCGGGCCCTCCACTTCGCTGACGGCGATCTCCACGTCGGTGAGGCCGCTGCTGGCGGTGCCGTTGGTGTTCCAGCCGGGCCAGATCAGGTTCGGGTCCTGGGTCAGCGGCAGCACATAGCCGGCCGGCGAGCCCGGGTACCCGTCGGGGATGCCCTCGGTCCAGGCGCTCTCCTTGACCTGCAACAGCACGTCCTCGGGGGCGTGTCGGACATGCGAACCGGTGACGTCCTCGGCGAGGTCGAGCACGACCTCGCCCCCCTCGACGGACACGTTGAACGCGTCGATATGCCCGTGGTCCAGCACCAGCGGATCGGCCGCCTGGGCGGCGCCCATGGCTCCGACCACCAGGGCGGAGGCCATCAGACCCGCGACGGCGGGTCGCCATCCGGGGCGTATTCGGGTGGTCATGTGGTGGGTTGCTCCTTCTGCTCTTCACGGCACCGCGGAAACGAGCCGGCCGCGGCTCTCGGAAGGCGAGCGTACGTAACGATAATCGTTTTCATCAAGGGGTTCGGGGGCGCCCGCTCCGTGGGTTGTCGACATCCCACGCCCGGCACGGCTCGGCGCCGGGGCGGCCGGCCGCGTCAAAAGGGCCAGCTGGCAGCGGAGTTGAAGACCCCCGGCCCGCTCAACGTCGTCGCGCCGCATGTGACACACGACATAGCGGGGGGTCGCTCCTCGGGACCTCGGTCCCGGGGGTCGCTCGCGCCGTCGGGTGCGAGGTGGCTCGGTGGGCGAATATCGTCCGGGGGCCGGGTCCCGGCCGGGCGCCATAGGGGTGTTCGAAGTTCGAACACATAGGATGGCTACCGCAAAGAAAGCGTGCGGGCCGGTCGTTGTGGCGTGCGGGAGAAGGGGAACGGGGCGGCGGGTGCTTCGGGAACTGAGGGTGGGCACGCCGGCGGAGGTCGGCCCCTATCGGCTGCTGGCGTTGCTCGGCGCCGGCGGCATGGGCGAGGTCTGTCTCGGCTCGCGGGACGGGGAGTTGGCCGCCGTCAAGACCGTGCGGCGGGAGATCGCCGTCGACGGCGAGTTCCGCGTCCGGTTCCGGCGGGAGGTCGCCGCCGCCCGCGCGGTGCGGCACCCCCGGGTGGCGCGGGTCCTCGACGGGGACGCGGAGGCGGAGCGGCCCTGGTTGGCGACGGAGTATGTGCCGGGCCCCAGCCTCCAGGAGGCGGTGGCCAGGTGCGGCCCGCTGCCGGTGCCGGTGGTGCGGCGGCTCGGTGCCGATCTGGCGCGGGCGTTGGCCGCCGTGCACGGCGCCGGTCTTGTGCACCGTGACGTCAAGCCGGGCAATGTGCTGTTGGGCGCCGAAGGACCCCGGCTGATCGACTTCGGCATCGCCAGGGCGACGGACGCCAGCACGCTCACCGCCACCGGCAAGATGATCGGCTCGCCCGGTTTCATGTCCCCGGAACATATCGCCGGCGGGCGGCATGTCACGGCGGCCTCGGATGTCTTCTGCCTCGGCGCGGTCCTCTGCTTCGCCGCGACCGGCGGCGGACCGTTCGGCGAGGCGCCGCTCGCCGTGCTGCTCTACCGGATCGCCGAGGGCGAATCGGACCTCTCGGCGGTGCCCGAAGAACTCCGCGAGACGCTGACCGCCTGTATCCACCCCGAGCCGGCGCGCCGCCCGCAACTCGCCGAAGTTATCGAGCGGTTCGACGAAGCGGGCGAGGGCGAGCGCGCCTGGCCGGCCCCGGTGAGGGAGCTGATCGAAGGTCAGGAGGCCGAGGTCCGCCGGCTGACCGCCCGCCCCCCGATGCCCCCGGGGCCCCCGCCCGGGCCCGGCCCGCTGGTAACGGTCAGCCCCGGCACCGCCGTCGGCGCCCGCCGGCGCCGGCCGCGCGCCGGCCTGCTGCTGGCCGGCGTCGGACTGGCCGTCGGCCTCACCGCCCTCTGGTGGTCGCGCGGCACCGACGAGCCCGAAGCGGGCGGCGGAGCCCCGCCGGACGTGGGAACGGTCGCCGAACTGCCCCCGGCCGAACGGGTCACCGTCGACGCCATGGGCGGGCCCGACCGTGGCCGGAACTTCTCCGCGCACACCCTGGACCGCCCCGAGGAGTGGCGCGAGTGGTCCGGCGCCTTCGCCGGCGCCCCCGAGCACTGCGCGCTGGGCAGTTCCCTGCTGGTCTGCCGGCTCGCCGACGGCACCCTCCAGGCGCTGGCGGTCGCCGACGGCAGCCCGTTGTGGCAGGCCACGCCCGACGACGCCGCCGCGCCCGACTCGCTGGGCGCGCCCGCGCTCGGCGGCTCGCTGGTGCTGTCCGCCGAGGGCGGCCGGCTGGTGGCCCGCAACACCGCGACCGGCGAACGGTACTGGGACGTCGACCTGCCGGGCGACCGCCCCGAGGCCGGCGGGCAGCCGCTGACCGCCGACGACACCGTCTTCCTCGCCACGGCCGGCGACGACGGGGTGACGATCGCCGCGCACGCCCTGGCGGACGGCGCCGAGCTGTGGCGGCACCCCGCCGGCGCACCGCACCGGGACGAGGAGGACCGGCCCGTTCCCGCCGTGCAGGCGTATGGCGGGGGAGCGCTCTTCGCCAACGACGCCGACGGCCTGGTGGCGTTGGACGGCGCGACCGGCGAGGAACGGGCGCGGGACGGATCGGGCGCCCCCTACTGCGCGAACGGCCGGCTGGCCGGCAGCTATCTGGCCTGCGCCTACCTCGCGGACTCCGAACGGGCCGGCGGCTTCTACCAGTTGATGGCGAGCCAGGGCCTTGAGGTGAAGATCGACGATGACGACGAGGGGCGTCCCGACCCCTGGCTGACGCCCGGCACCATCCCCTCGCCCGGCGATACGGACGGGTCACGGGAGACGGTGCGGGCGTTCAGCAGTGGCACCATGCTCACCCTGCGCGGCGATCCCGGGGCCGAGGAGTTGCTGATCCGCGACCTCAGCTACTACGACGAGCGGCCCCGGACGCTCTGGCCGAGGCCTGGCGGGCAGGCCGACGCGCGGGTCGGTTCGCCCGTGTATGTGGGCACCCGCGCGGTCTTCGTGGCCGGCGACACCCTCTATGTCCACGAGCCGGGCGACGGCCAGGAGTGGGAGGTGCCGCTGCCCGCCACCGGCGCCGGCGCCGATTCGCCCCAGCTGCTGGCGGTCGGCGGGTTGGCGTATCTGGTGTGGTCGGACGGCACGGCGGTCTCGGTCGAGATCCCGTGACGGGCGGCGAATCCCCCGACGGCCCCGCGACGGGCGGCCGGTGGGGCGGGCAAAGCGAGCGAGGTCGGTCCGGAGGAGAAGCGGGATGCTGGAAGCACTGACGCCACACGACCCGGCGTGGGTCGGCCCCTACCAGCTGCTGGCCCGGCTCGGCGCCGGCGGCATGGGCGAGGTCTATCTGGCGCGCCGGGACGCCGCCGACCCCGGCGGCGAGCTGGCCGCCGTGAAGACCATGCTGCCCGAACTGGGCGCCGACCACGACTTCCGGACGCGTTTCCGGCGCGAGACGGCGGCGGCCCGCGCGGTCAGCGGCCCCTACACCACCGCCCTGTTGGACGCCGATCCGGACGCCGACCCGCCCTGGCTGGCGACGGAGTATGTGCCGGGCCCGACGCTCCACGCGGCGGTCGCCCGGTGCGGCCCGTTCCCGGTGCCGGTGGTGCGACGCCTGGGCGTCGATCTGGCGCGGGCGTTGGCCGCTGTGCACGGCGTCGGTCTTGTGCACCGTGATGTGAAGCCGGGCAATGTGCTGTTGGGCGCCGAAGGACCCCGGCTGATCGACTTCGGCATCGCCAGGGCCGCCGACGCCACCGCCCTCACCGCCACCGGCATGCTGGTCGGCTCGCCCGGCTTCATGTCGCCGGAACAGGTCCGGGCCGACAGCCCGACGGCCGCCCCCTCCGACGTCTTCTGCCTCGGCGCGGTGCTGTGCTTCGCCGCGACCGGCCGCAGCCCCTTCCACGACGAGGAGACCGCCGCCGTCCTGCTGCGCATCAGCCGGGCCCAGGCCGATCTCACCGCCGTCCCCGAGGAGTTGCGGGAGATCCTGGCCGCCTGCCTGCGCGCCGCCCCCGACGACCGGCCCGAACCCGCCGAACTCGTCGAGCGGTTGACGGATCCCCGTGCGAGCGCTGCGTTCCCGTGGCCCGCCCCGGTGGGTGAGGTGATCGACGGGCACGCCGCCGAGCTGGCCCGGGTGCTGGCCCAGGCGCCGGCGCCGCCGTCCGCGCTGGACACCATGTCCGCGCCGCCCGGCCCCCCTTCCGTTCCTGGTCCCGCCCCGGAGGCGACCACGGCGGCGCACGGCGGCCGCCGGCGCCGCGTGCCGCTGCTGCTCGTCGGCGGCGCCGCGCTGGCAGCGGCCGGTGGACTCCTCGCCGGGCTCCTGCTGTTCGGCGGCGACTCCGACAACGACAGGGAAACGGCCGCGCCCACCGAGACATCCGACGACCAGAACGGCGAGACCGGCGAGGGCGGCGAGAACGGTGACGGGACGCCGGCCGAACCACAGCCCACATCCGCCGAGTTCTTCCGCAACACCTTCGCCATCCACCCCGTCACATCGGAGATGCGCCCCTTTGTCGCCCTGCCCGCGCCCACCGACCCCGCCCTCCGCCCGGAGGGCTGGGCCCCCTGGCAGGCTCAGCTGGACGGACTGCCGGACAGCTGCTCCGTCAGCCACGAGTTGATCTCCTGCCTGGTGGACAACGGCGAGAGCCGGCAGGTGAGGGTGCTGAACGCCGCGAACGGCGAGGAGATCACCCGCGACGCGTGGCAGTCCCAGCAGGGCTTCGGCGCGCCCACGGTGAGCGGCGGCTTCGTCTACCTGGTGAACGGCGTGGACGTCGTCCGGGTGCGAGCCGTCGACGACGAGGTCGAGACCGTGCTGACGGGCCCGCCCGGCTATACCGTCGGGCGGGTCGTCGTCGAGGGAGGCGTCGTCTATGTCAGCTACTTCGGCGACGCCGGCGTGGGCTCCTCGTTCAGCATGCTGTTCCGCGCGTTCCAGGAGGAGGATGGCGAACGGCTGTGGGAGCGGGAGGTCACCGGTGCCTACCCGCAGTCCATGCGGCTGGCCGGCGGCAGGATCTTCCTGGAGAGCGGCATCGCCTCCGGCGAGGTGTTGGACGCCGCCACCGGCGAACCGGTGGAAGGTGCCAGCGGGGCCTGCTCGACCTGGCTGCTGGCGGACGGCCTGGTGTACTGCTCGGAAGCCCTCGGCAGCGGGGGGACCGGTTCCCTCTGGGACATCGAGACATGGGAGCCCCTGATACTGCCGTCCGGCGTGGAGCCGGTCTCCGGCGAACACGGCATCGGGATCGACCGCTCGGACCCCGAGGTGGTGACGGCCCGGGGCCTGCGGACCGGCATCGCGATGTGGACCGCCCCGGCGGAGGACTTCTACTACCACAGCGACCTCGTGGCCACCGGGGACCTCCTACTGGCGTCGGGGCTCGGCCAGTTGGACATCTACCGGCTCTCCGACGGCGAACTCCTCGGCCCTCCGGAACTCCCCGAGGACTGGCTCGGCGCGGTCCGGGGCGGCACCGCCCACGACCCGCTCGCCATCGCCCACGGCGGCATCCTGCACATCTTCTACCAGAACGGGGACGTCATCAGCACCGAACTCCCCACGGGCTGAGGGGCGACCGGGGCTCAGCCCGGGTCGCGCGCCAGTCCGCTGCCGTCGGCGTCCATCGAGTAGTGCCAACGCCCGTCGCCCACAAAGCCGAAATCGATCCGCAGTGGCCCGTTCCCGGGGCCGTCGCCCCGGACACGCCGGACATGGATCTCGCTGTACCCGGCCGGTTCCTCCCCGTTCTCGGCGACAAACTCCGCCCTCGCCCGTTCGAACGCGGGCTGGATCTCGTCCCACGCCACCTCGTCCAACGAGAACTGCCCGTCGGCCGAGAGCGGTTGGATGGCGTCGTTGCCGCGCCCCGCCTCGGTCACGTCGCCCTGCTGATAGCCCCACAGACGCACCCACCGCTCGCCCGGTTCGATCGGCATATGCGCCCATACCGCCGCCGTGCTGATCGTCACCTCCGTGGCCTGCCGATGCCCGGCACGGTCGCTGAGCGCCGCCAACGCGGCCTCCAGCGCCTCCGGTTCGTGGATGGGGACGGCGGGCTTCTCGTCGCCGATCGCCTCCACACGATCGACGATCGCCTCCCTGGACGGATAGACGGCGAGCAGCAACCCCAGCGCCAGCACCAGCGCCCGGCCGACGGCCCGCCCCGGCCCGCCCCCCTTCGGCAGATCCAGCTCCCGGCCCCTCACCACCCGGGCGACCAGCCAGACCACCACCAGCACGATTCCCACCAACGCCGGCCGGTGGTCGACTCCCTCACCCCCACCGACGGCCTGCGCCACCATGCCGCCGACAACCAGCCCGACCCCGAGCAGCACGACAACCGCCCACAGCGGTCTGACGAAACGGTCCATCCCCGTATGCTGCCGCAGCGACTGTCAGCGTGGGGTGGTTGGGTAGGACCCGCCGTTGTAGTCGGTGTTGTAGTCGGAGCCGTAGTCGGTGCTGCAGTCGCAGTCGGAGGGGGGCGGCGTGGAGCCGTTGGGGGCGGGGGACCCGGAGCGGGTGGGTGGCTTTGTGCTGCGCGGTCGGCTGGGCGCCGGCGGCATGGGCGAGGTGTTTCTGGGCCGGTCGCCGGGCGGGCGGGAGGTGGCGGTCAAGATGGTGTACCCGCATCTGGCGCGGCAGCCGGAGTTCCGGGCCCGTTTCGGCCGCGAGGTCGCCGCCGCCAGCTCGGTCAGCGGGGCGTTCACCGCCCCCGTGGTGGCGGCCGGGCCGGACGACGACCGGCCGTGGATCGCGACCGTCTACATACCCGGGCCCGACCTGGCCAGAGCCGTGGCCGAGGCCGGCCCGCTGCCGGAGGGATCGGTCTGGGCGCTGGCGGCCGGTCTGGCGGAGGCCCTGCAGGCCATTCACGCCGCCGGCCTGCTCCACCGCGATCTCAAACCGTCGAACGTGCTGGTGGCGGCGGACGGACCCCGGGTGATCGACTTCGGCATCGTCCGCACCGTTGAGGGCACCTCCCTCACCGGCACGGGCACGGTGTTCGGCACCCCCGGCTTCATGTCCCCCGAACAGGCCGACGGCTGGGAACTGGGCCCGCCCAGCGATGTGTTCGCCTACGGCGCCGTGATCGCCTTCGCCGCCACCGGCGTCGAGCCGTTCGGCCAGGGCCCACCGCTCGCGGTCGTCCACCGCGTCATCTCCGGCGAGCCACAACTGGGAACGCTGAACGGCCCGTTGCGCGAGTTGGTGGTGGCATGCCTGGCCAAGAACCCCGCCGACCGGCCCACGCTCCCCCAACTGCTGGAACGGATCACCACCCACTGGACCCCGCCGGACGCCTCCCCCTGGCCCGCCGCCGTGACCACCCTCATCCGCCCCCCGACCACACCCCCCACCACACCCCCCACGACGCCCTACGAGCAGCCCGCCGCCCCCGGCGCGGATCTGTCCCGCCGTTCCGAAGAGGCCCGACAGGCCGGCCAGGCCGGCAACCACGCCGAGGCGGCACGCCTGATAGCCGAGGTCGCCGCCGACCAGGCACGCGCCCTCGGCGCCGACGACCCCGCAACGCTGTCCTCCCGCCATGAACACGCCTTCTACACGGGGGAGTCGGGCCGTTTCGCCGAGGCGGAGCGGCTGATGGGCGAGGTCGCCGCCGCCCGGGTGCGCGTTCTCGGCGCCGACCACCCCAGGACCCTGGCCTCGCGCTACAGCCACGCCTTCTACGTCGGTCAGTTGGGGCGGCACGCCGAGGCCGCCGGCCTGATGGCGGAGGTCGCCTCCGATCAGACCCGGGTCTTCGGCCCCGACCACCCCGGCACCCTGACCTCCCGCTACAACCACGCGTTCTATGTGGGCGAGTTGAAGAGGTATGTCGAGGCCGCACCCCTGATGGGCGAGGTCGCCGCCGACCGCGCACGCGTCCTCGGCGCCGACCACCTGGTGACCCTGGCCTCCCGCCACCAGCATGCCTTCTACATAGGCGAGTTGGGCCGGCATGCCGAGGCCGCCCGCGTGATGGGCGAGGTCGCCGACGCCCGGGTACGCGTTCTCGGCGCCGACCACCCCTCAACTCTGGCGTCCCGCTTCAGCCACGCGTTCTACGTCGCCGAGCTGGGACGGCACGCCGAGGCCGCCCGCCTGATGGGCGACGTCGCCACCGACCAGTCACGCGCCCTCGGCGCCGACCACCCCCGCACCCGCTCCGCCCGAGACAAGCACGCCCAGTACCTGAAACGGGCGGCCGAACACGGCGCTGCCCCGGGGCGGTGACACCAGCCGTCAGAACGCGACCCCCGCGCGCCTGGCCAGGCGCGTCAGCCGGGGGTTGCTGCGGCGGTGCAACGAGGTGAGCACGCGGACGAGTTCCTGACTCGTCGGATGCACCCGAGCCATTTCGGGCGCGACGTCCCACGCCTCTTCGAGCGATGCGAGGGCGGCCTCCCGGTCCCCCAGGGCGAGATGCGATCGGCTCAGGCTCATATGCAGCGGCCCGATCCTGGTCGCGGGCAACGATGTGCCCGTCCGCAACAGATCGTCGGCGGTCCTCAGCGCGTCGCGGTACTCCTCCATATCGGACGCGGTGGAGATGACATGCACGGCGGTGTTCTCCGGACCGAAGTGGATGCCGTGGTCGGCGATGTCCTCGGGGAACTCGTCCGCCGCCCGCCAAGCGGCGTCGATATGCCGCTGCGCCGTCCGCTGGTCCTTGATCCGGCCAGCAAGGGTGAGCCCGCGCAGGTGCAGGATGCCCAGGCCATAGGCACGGTCACGCCCTCGAAGCGTCGCTTCCGCCTCGACGACGGCACGGTCGACGACGGCCAACCCGCCGGCGAAATCCCCCGAGTTGAGGAACGCGCCGGCCTCGTCACGGGCCGCCACCGTGGCGGCGATCGGCCGGGCCCGTTCGGCGGCGAGCCGCTGCTTGATGACGGCCAACTCCGCCAGATGCATCCAGCGATGCCGCGCCGCCAGCCAGTACACGACGCTGTAGGTATCGGCGACCCGCTCCCAGGCATCGGGTGACTGCGTGGCATGCGCGTGGTTGGTCCCGTCGGCAAGCACATCGGGAAGCTTCTGAAGGACCGCACCCAACTGTGTCCGGTGACGGTGCTCATTCAGCTCGGCCAGCTTCTGCGGCAGGTCCTCGGGGTGCGCAGGAGGCGAATCGGGGATGTCAAAGCGTCGAATGGCATGGTTCAGCGCGGTCAGACTGTCCGCATTACCCCGCGTGACGGGGGCCGTGCCCAGTAGTTCATCAAGCGTCAACCCCATGGCCTGGGCCAACGCGGCGGCCATGCCCTGCGTCAGAGCGCGATCCCCGATCTCGATCTTGCTCAGCAGCGAAACCGACATGCCGGCCTTACGGGCGAGAGCTACCTGACTCAAACCGCGTGACTTACGACAGACAGCTACATTCGCCCCAGGACCGGGAATCTTGGTCACGCTCATGAGGTGTGCCTTCCCCGCTCGTCTCGAATAACGTCCCCCAATCGTCTCACCCTCAGCACCGGCCCACTCGCTCCCTGTGCATGTGCTGTGCAAGTTCGTTGCCAGCCAGAGCAGTTCTCTTGGGTGAGACACGGGTGCACAGGTGGAACGAGGACTCATGGCATCGACACGTGAGAAGACGTTGCTCGAACACTGCGAGCCGCCCTATCCGGTGGGAACGGTGGTCGAGGACACGAGCGCCGGCCGCATCGGGGAGATCAAGGGTGCACTGATCGAGCGAGGGGTAGACGGGCGGCCCATGGGCACAACCGTCTATTTGCGGCCGAAGGGGGGCGGTACTGAGTGGGAAACCCTTCCGGAGTCCATCCTCCCGGTCGCCCCGAACGGCTGACCTGGCCGACGAAACGCGCCGCAGTCGTCGTTCCGGGCGATGTTGTCGGGTACGCGGGGCAGTGGCGCACCGTCGCGGAAACCAGTACGGCCCGAGGGCCATTGGGTGGTCTAGCCGTGGTCCTCACCTGGGAGGAAGGCGGCTCGGCTCGCTTCCCGGCGGGAGACGAACTACTGGTGCCTCGGTCACAACCGTCCACCGAAGAGTGAAGCACTGCCGCTCCCACACGAGGCCCCCAAAGGGCTCTCCATTGCACGAGAGGGTGAACCACATTGACCAGTTCATCAGACGAGGAACCGCTGCCGGTGGCGATTGCCGACATGGGGAAATCCGCGACGCCGGCCGATTCCACGGAAGTGGAGCAGGACGCCGACCGACACGCGCAGTTGCGGGCCAGGCTCCGCAGGATCAATACCGCCAGCGAGGTCAACTACCAGACCAAGAGTGGTGAATTGCCGTGACCCCGATCATCAAGGGTGCGGACTGGGTGCTCACCGACGAACTCGGGCCAGGGGCGCCGACCGGGATATACGGCGTGGAGTGCATGGTCTGCGAGGCCCGCTCCCCGCTCTTCGACGACGACGCGAAGCCCGTTGCGGTTTGGACCGTTCAACACACGGCCCAACATCCGGACCACGACCTGTTTCTCGCGCGGGCGGAGAAGCACTGGCGCGTCGTGCGCCGCCGGCACGAGGACGAGAACCAAACGCCGCCGCGAAAGCCCGTGATCGCGTTTCTGGACCGCGCATTCGGGCCGGCGTTCGTCGGGCTGATGTGTCTGTTTACCGCCCTGACCGGCTATTTCATCTCCCTCAACTAAGCAACAAGGACAAACAACTTCATGCTCATCACCTTCATGGTCCTGGCCACCACCCGGGACGGGCACCTGCTGATGGTCCAGGGCACGGACGGCTGGACACTGCCCCACGGCACCATCCCACCCGGCCGCTGCCCCGTCCTCACCGCACGCGAAACGCTGATGGACACCACCGGCTACGACCGATGCGTCACCGACGCCTACGCCATCAGCCTCACCCACCACCCCACCAACACCCTCACCTACGTCCTGGACGGCGGACACACCCCCACCATCCCCGCCGGCGCACACAAACACCTCCCCACCAACGCCGCCTGGCTCCCACTCCGCGAACTCCACGAACCACCCCCCATCATCCGCAACGCCCTCACCGCCGCCGCCCAACGACGCCGCGTACCCGTCCTCGTCAACGGCGAACGCCCCGACGCCGCCTACACCTAGAACAGGAACAGAGAAAAGCACATGGCACAGCAGACCCTCATCGTCCTCGTCACCACCCGCAACGGATACGCCCTCCTCCACCGCGACGAGCTACCGCAGGCCACCGTCCCCAACCACGGCGACCTCGCCCTCACCGGACGGCTCACCCTCGCCCGCCAGACCGGCCACCTCACCGACATCACCCGCGCCTGGACCGTCCAACCCACCACCGACCACGGCGAGTTGTGGGTGCTGGACGGGGGAACGCTCGACACCGTCCCCGACGCCACCGAGGACACCAGCCCCAACGCCCGCTGGGCACCGGTCACCTCCCTCACTGACAACGCCGCCGTCCAGGAAGCCCTCGACGCCGCCGAGACCGGCGTCAGCATCCGTCTCCCCGTCAACTGAGGGCGGTGCCGGGGGCCGGCCATGGATCATGGTCGGCCCTTTGGTGCGGGCCCTTGACCCCGCCGGGGGCTGTAACAGAAACTGTTGCAGCAGGGAGGGGGATTGATGGCGGCGAACAGTCGATTGACCATTGCCACGCACGCGTTGGCCTGGATGGCGCTGGCGCGGCGGCGGGGGCAGGACGTGCTCACCTCGGAGCAGGTGGCGGCCAGCGTCAACACCAATGCCGTGATCATCCGGCGCAGCCTCGGCGATCTGCGGCGGGCGGGTCTGGTCGAGGTCCGCCACGGTGCCGGCGCGGGCTGGAGCCTGGCCCGCGAGCCGGCGGAGATCACCCTGCTTGAGGTGTATGACGCGGTCGACGCGCAGCCGCCGTTCGGGCTGCACCGCAGCGAGCCCAATCTGGAGTGCCCGGTCGGCCGGGGGGTCCGCCCCGCGTTGAGCGAGGTCTATGGCCGGGTCGAACGCGTCATGCGCCAGGAGTTGGCGGAGACCTCGATCGCCGACGTCCTGCGCGACACGTTGGCGGCGAACTGAGCGAACCTGTCCGTTGATCGGACCTTCGTTACCCGCGCCCCTTGTTGTAACAAAAACTGTTTCAGCTGTCGAAGGTGAGCGAGCCTGATGGACGTACCACGATGTCCCGTCGTCGAGTTGCGGCAGTACACGCTGCACCCGGGGCGGCGGGATGAGCTGATCGAGCTGTTCGACCGGGAGTTCGTCGAGTCGCAGGAGGCCGTGGGCGCGACCGTCCTGGGGCAGTTTCGCGATCTGGACGACCCCGACCGCTTCGTCTGGCTTCGCGGCTTCGCGGACATGGCGGGTCGTTGCAAGGCGCTGGAGGACTTCTACGGTGGGCCGGTCTGGCGCGAGCACCGCGACCGGGCGAACGCGACGATGGTCGACTCCGACGATGTGCTTCTGCTGCGGCCGGCCTCGCCCGACGGCGGGTTCCCGCCGCCGGCCGGCCCCCGACCGGCGCCCGGCGAGCCGGCACCCCGGGCCTCGTCGCTCATCCTCGCCACCGTCTGCCACGGCGACAACGGCGACAACGGCGACAACGGTGGCGACGGCGACGCCTCGTTCGAACGGCGGCTGCGCCCGCTGCTGGCCGAGAGCGGCGGCGAACCGCTGGCGTGTCTGCGGTCGGAGCACGCCCGGAACACCTTCCCGGCATTGCCGGTGCGAACGGGCGAGGAGGTCGTCGTCCGGTTCGCCAGGTTCGGCGACGAACGCGATCTCGACGACCACCTGCGGCGGCTCGACCGGTCGGCGGCGGGTTCCGAACGGTGGCCCAGGGTTCTGCAACGGCTGCGGCTGGTCCCCACGGAAAGGTCCACGCTGCGATGAGTTCCGATCCGCCCGCCGACGGGCGTTCCGACTTCGACTTCCTCTTCGGCCGCTGGCGGGTGCGCAACCGCAAACTGGTGGATGTGGTCGATCCGGCCTGCGAGGAGTGGATCGAGTTCGACGCGGCCTCGGCGGTGGAGCCGATATTCGGCGGTCTCGGCCATGTGGACCGGATCCGGGCCGACTCCTTCGAGGGCTTCACCCTGCGGCAGTTCGACCCGGCGGCGGGGGTATGGCGCATCTGGTGGGCTTCCAGCGGTCGCCCCGGACATCTGGACCCCGCGATGGAGGGTTCGTTCACCGACGGCGTCGGCCGGTTCTTCTGCGATGACGTTCTCGGCGGGCGGCGGGTCGGGGTCCGCTTCCGGTGGACGGCGCGGCCGGCGCACGGTCCGCGCTGGGAGCAGGCGTTCTCCTATGACGGCGGGGCCAGTTGGCGCACCAACTGGACCATGGACCTCAGGCGGGAATCCCCGTAGCACCGGGGCGGACCGGGGCGGGGCGCCCGGGGTTGCCCGGGAGTCCCGAGAGGAAGTGTTCCGCCGCTTCCTGGACCCTGGCCCGGTCGCCGGTGGCCAGGAGGTCGAGGAGCAGGCCGCGGATCGTCGCGATGACGAGGGTGGCCTCGCGGGTGGCCGCCGCCGGATCGGTGTGCGGCCCTTGCGCGTCGCGCAGGGAGTTCATCCAGTCGGTGACGACATGGTCCAGGAAGTCGGAGAACTGCCCGGGGGCCTGCAGCGCGCGGCCGTAGACGGCGAAGAACAGCCTGAACTCGGCGTCCCGCTCCGGGGAGGACGTCCGCTCCCAGACCGCGCGCGCCGCCTCGGCGAGGCCGGGCCGCCGGCCGGTCGTCGCCGCGTCGGTGGCTTCGAAGATGCGCTCCCGCAAACGTTCGAGGACGGCTTGGAGCATCTGCTCCTTCGACCCGAAGCGGTGCACCAGCGTGGTGGGCGATACATCCAGAGCGGCGGCGATGGGGCGCCACGAGAGGTCGTTGAATCCGTGCTCGACCGTGTAGTCCACCACGCGGTCAAGCAGCTCGGCGCGCCGTTCGTGATCCACCGGCCGGCCTGCCATCGCTGCCTCCTGATGCTTCCGCTTGACTTACTAGAACGACTGTACAAAGAATGAGGGGGGTCGGCAAGCGGTGCCACCGAACGGGGTGGTGCCGCGCCGTCGGAGGGAGTCATGTCATGGCGCGAGTTGTTGTTTTCGATGAGACCGGCGGCCCGGAAGTGCTGCGCGTCGTCGAGGAGCCGGTCGGTGATCCGGGGCCCGGAGAGGTACGCGTCAGGATCGAGGCGTTCGCCGTCAACCGACTGGACGAACTGACACGCTCCGGCGCCGCCCCCATGCCGATCCGACTCCCGCACGCCCGGCTGGGCTGCGAGGGGACGGGCATCGTCGACGCGGTGGGCTCCGGCGTCGACGGGCTCGGCGTCGGCGACGCCGTTCTTGTCACCGCCGTGCCCGACATGACGTCCAACGGCACCTACGCCGACTACACCGTGCTGCCGGCCGCACGGGTCGTCAAGCGTCCGGCGGGGCTGGACCCCGTGAAGGCGGCCGCCCTGTGGGTCGCCTACTCCACCGCCTATGGCGCGCTGGTGGAGAAGGCCGGGATGCGGCCGGGCGACCATGTCCTGATCACCGCCGCCTCCGGCACCGTCGGCCTCGCGGCGATCCAGATCGCCCGCCGGATCGGCGCCGTCCCCATCGCGGTGACCCGGCGTACCGCCAAGAAGGACGCGCTCTTCGCCGCGGGCGCCTCCGCCGTCATCGCCACGGACCAGGAGGACATCGTCGAGGCCGCCCTCCGGCACACGGGCGGCGTCGGCGCCGACATCATTCTCGACTCCGTCATGGGCCCCGGCCTCGCCGAACTGGCCAGGGCGGCCAGGCAGATCACCGGCACCCTGGTCACCGTGGGATGGCTCGACCCGCGCCCCGCCCCCTATCCCTCGCAGGCCATCACCATCCACCGGTACATGAGCTTCGAGCACACCCTCGACCCCGAATCCGTGCGGCGCATCGCGGCGTTCCTCTTCGCCGGCCTGCGCGCGGGTGCGCTGGATCCCGCGGTCGACAAGGTATTCGCGCTGGACGAGATCGCCGAGGCCCACCGCTACCTGCAGCGGGGCCAGCGGGCCCACGGAAAGATCATCGGGACCGGCGCCGCCGTGGCGTGAACGGTGGCGAGGGCGGGGCCCTTCCCTCCGCGCGATGCGCGTGCGCGACCCCGCACGCCCCGGTCGGCCAGGCCGCGTCGGCTAGGCCGCGTCCGCCTGGGCGTGTTCGCGGAGTGCGTTCAGCAGGGCGGTGACGGCGGGTTGGGCGAGGGAGACCTCGCGGATGGCGGCGTGGACGGTGCGGACCGGTTCGGGGTTCTCGATCGGTCGGATGACGATGTCCGGATGCCGGTTGACCAGACCGAGTCGGGGGAGCACGCCGATGCCCAGGCCGGCGGCGACAAAGCCCTGGGCCGTCATATGGTCCTCGCTGCGCACCCCGAAGTCGGGCGCGAAGCCGGCCGCCGCGCAGGCGTCGAGCAGGGGGTCGAGGCAGGGGCCCGGCCGTTCGCTGGCCACCCAGGGTTCCGTCGCCAACTCGGCCAGCTCCAGCGCTCGTCGGGTGGCGAGCGGGTGGTCGGCGGGGAGCACGGCAGCGAACGTGTCGTCCAGGAGCCGTTCCAGCCGCACGCCCTCGCGGGGGCGGCCGGGGTGGCCGACGATCAGGGCCAGATCGGCGTGGCCCCTTTCGACCTCGGCGAGTGAGCCGGCCGGATCGTCGATCAGCTCCAGGTCGATCCGCACCCCGGGGTGCTCGCCGCGCAGACGGGCCAGGGCGGGGGCGACGAGCGCGGCGCCGGACGAGGTGAAGTAGCGGATGGCGAGATGGCCGGTGCGGCCGGCCTTGAGATCGGCCAGGGCGGTCTCGGCCGCAGCGACGCCCCGGCTCAGCAGGCCGGCGTGCTCGCTGAGCAGCCGGCCGGCGGCCGTCGCGCGCACCCCGCGTCCGGTCCGTTCCAGCAGGGGGACGCCGGCCTGTCTCTCCAGCACCGCGATCTGCTGGCTCACCGCAGAGGGGGTGTAGCCGAGGTGGGCGGCGGCAGCGGTCACCGTGCCGCTGCTGATCACCGCCCGCAGGATCTGCATCCTTCGCACGTCGAGCATGAAGCAGAGCTTAACGCCAACCATAGAACCTTTCGCTTGTCCTGTTGGCTCACGCCGGGCGATGGTGAGGGCATGGCGGCCACCGGGGCCGGGCGAGGGGGAGAGGGACCGTGAAACCGTGGATAAGGGTGGGCGTGCTCGCGCTGCTCTGGGGGTCGACGTTCCTCTGGACCGAGCTGGCGCTGCGGGACTTCCCGCCGTCCCAAGTCACCTTTGTGCGCAGCGCCTTGGGTGCGCTGGTGTTGACGGTCGCGTGCTTCGCCGGCGGGCGTCGGCTGCCCCGCGACCGGTCGGTCTGGCGCCATATCGTGGTGGGCGCGTTTCTCTGCAACGCGCTGCCGTTCCTTCTCTTCAGCCTGGGGCAGCAGCGGGTGGACTCGGGGCTTGCCGGGGTTCTCAACGCGACCACGCCGCTCTGGGCGTTCGCCATCGCGCTGGCCATCGGCGCCGAGCGCGGCGGTCAGCCGGCGAGGGTCGGTGGGCTGCTGCTGGGCTTCGCGGGCACGGTGGTCATCTTCGCGCCCTGGCGGGGGACGGGTTCGGCCGGTGGGGGCGCGCTGCTGATCCTGGTCGCGGCGGGGAGTTATGCCGTCGCGTTCGCCTATCTGGGCCGCCATCTGGTCGGCCGGGGCATCCCCACCATCGTGCTCTCCGCCGCGCAGCTGATCGCGGCCACCGGCTGGTCCCTGTTCGCGTTGCCCGTCGGCGGCCTCACGCTGCCCCGGCCGGGCGGCACCGCGCTGCTGGCCCTGGTGGTCCTCGGGATCTTCGCCACCGGGCTGACGTTCCACCTCACCTATCGGATCATCGCCGACGAGGGTGCGGTGAACGCGGCGACGGTCGGCTATCTGCTGCCGCCGGTCTCGGTGGCGCTCGGCGCGCTGGTTCTCGACGAGCGGCCGGGGGTGCGGGTGTTGGTGGGGATGGGTGCCGTGCTGGTGGGGGTCGCGTTGACCCGGCGTCGGCCGCCGGTGCCCGTTCCCTCGCGATCGGCGGATCGGGCGCGCCCCCTTGACGGTTAGGTAAGGCTAACCTTAATAATGGGATGCCTGGTTGGCTGGTTCCGAGCGAACGGGAGTCCCCTGGTGGCGTTTTGTCGGGTGAACGTCGGAAGGCCCCACTGGTGACGGCGCTCTCCGTCCGAGGGCTGACCATGGCCTACGAACCGGACGAGCCCGTGCTGCGCGGTCTCGATCTGGAGGTCGCCGGCGGCGAACTCACCGCCGTGCTGGGCGCCTCGGGCGCCGGCAAGACGACGCTGCTGCGGATCATCGCCGGCTTTCTGACGCCCACCGGCGGGACCGTCACCGTCAACGGCCGCACCGTCTCCGCGCCCGGGGTGCGGGTGCCGCCGGAGAAGCGGGGCATCGGCATCGTCGGCCAGGAGGGCGCGCTCTTCCCGCACCTGAGCGTCGAGCGCAATATCGCCTTCGGCCTGAGCCGGGTCAAGCGCGTCGACCGGCGGGCCAGGATCGAGGAGTCGCTGGCGCTGGTGGGCCTCGACGGGTTCGGGGGCCGCATGCCCTACGAGCTGACCGGCGGTCAACGTCAACGCGTCGCGCTGGCCCGGGTGTTGGTGCCGCATCCGGCGCTGGTGCTGCTGGACGAGCCGTTCGAGACGGTGGACAGCGCGCTGCGGGTGGGGCTGCGCAACGATATCCGGCGGGCCCTGGCCGCGATGGGCAGCACCGCGATCCTGGTGACCCACGACTGGCGGGAGGCGCATTCGGTCGGGGACCGGGTGGCGGTGCTGCGCGACGGCCGGGTGGTGCGGCAGGGCACCCCGGAACGCGTCCACCGCCGGCCGCCGGGGGGAGTCGGGGAGCGGCGCCATGACCGGCCTGGCGCGGCGGCCGGTCATGGCGCCGGTCATGGCGCCGGTGGGGGCGGTCAGCTGGCGCAGTACTCCGCTTCCAGACCCGCGGCCCGATAGGCGCAGTCCGCGTAGTCCAGCAGCGTCAGCACGGCCTCCCGGTTGCGGCTGGTCTCCCGGTCGATCACGCTCCCGGGCGGATAGAACCCGCCGCCCAGCTGGGACGTCGGGTACATCTCGAAGGTGAACGAGAAGATCCCCTGGTCGGCCCAGAGCCAGTCGTTGATCGAACCGTCGGTGATATAGAGGTCGCTCGACTGCTGCGGGGTGTAGCCGTTGGTGTCGGCCAGCTCCGTGCCCAGCGCCTCGAACGCCGCCGCGTCGTCGGCCGTCAGCCCGGGCGCGGTGTCGGAGTAGGTGTAGCCATAGGGCCACAGCACCAGCTCACCGTAGGTGTGGAAGTCGATATGCGCGGTGATCTGCTGCTCGCCGCCGACCACCCGGCCGCGCACGAAGTCGGCCACGACGGCCGTCTCGGGGCCCGACTCGGGCCCGGAACCACGGTAGGTGTCGCTGCTCGGCGAGCTGGACGAGCCGCCGCAGCAGCCCCACTCGTAGGCCCAGTTCCGGTTCAGATCGGTGCCGATGGCGGACGAGCCGGCGTTGGGCTGCCGGTTCTTGCGCCAGCTGCGGAACGAGCCGGACTCCTGGTCGTAGATCTTGCCGTCCGGGTTCACCGTGGGGATCACCCAGACCTCGCGGCTGTCGAGGAGGGCGGTGATCTCGGGGTCGGTGCCGTACTGGGAGGTCAGCTCGCCGAGGGTGTAGAGCGCCATCTCGACGGTCAGATGCTCCCTGGCGTGCTGGTTGGCGGTGAACAGCACCTCGGGCTCGTCCTCGTCGACGGTCACGTTCGCGCTGACCTTGACGGCGACGATGTCGCGGCCCTCGTAGGACTCGCCGATCACCTGGCTGCTGACCAGGTCCGGATAGCCGGCCTCCAGCTGGTCGACGGTGGCCAGCGCCTCGGCATAGGTGTGGTAGTCCTCCGGGGCGGCGATGCGGAAGTCGTCGCCGCGTACGGAGGGCGCGGTGAGGGCCGTCAGCCGGTAGCCCAGCTCGGCCAGCCGCTCGGCGTGGGCCTGGTCGGTGGTGATGACGACGGACGAGTCGCGTACCTCGTCGATCGCGGTGCCGGTTCGGGCCAGGTCCGTCCGCTCGACGGCCGTGGCCACGCCGTCGACCTCGTACTGCCGGACGGTGGTCGCGGTCGGCTCTGTCTCGTCAGGGGCGGCGTTGGCCAGGGCGCCGCCGGAGGCGAGGGCCAGGGTGAGGGTGAGAACGGTTGCGGCGATGGCGGTCCGCCTGCCGCGCGGGATTCTGCGCATGCGCGTCTCCAGAGTGGGGTGGCGCCATGATCGCGAAAATGGCATGCGCAGGTCAATATGGTCTACGTGGAGTATCTGTGCGGTTGCTCTGGGGTGGGGGTGTGGGGTCCCGGATTGTGATGGCGGTTACGGGACTTTGGTCGTGTGCGAGGTGGGGTGGTGGGTGGTGGGGGTGTGGGTTGGGGCGTGGTTCGGGGGGTGGGGTGGGGTGTGGGGGTGGGACTTCTGTCCTGGTCTACGAGGTGTCTTCGCAGGTCAGGGGCTTGTGTTGGGGGTGGGGTGGGGTGCATGTTGGCTGCTCGCCGCGTTTGGGCGGTGGTCTTCGTACGGGGTTTCGGGAGGTTACGACCATGACTGTTTCTACGCACGGTGCGGGTGCTCGCGTTGTTCGTCCGGTCGTGATGGCTGGTCTGGTGACGGTGGGTGCTACGGCGCTGTCGTTGCCTTTCGCCACCTCTGCGATGGCTGCTGAGGCCGAGGGTGTGGGTGCGGCTCGGGCGGCGGAGGGTACGTCGGCTCCTGCGGCGTTCGCTCCCGAGGGTGGGGATGGTCCGTTGGGTCAGCCCATGACGGTCACGGCCGACGGGGACGACGAGGGCGCTGAGGGTGCTGGTGAGGGTGACGCGCCGGCCGCTGAGAAGCCCGAGAAGCCTGCCGATGACAAGCCCGAGAAGGCTGAGGAGGCTGGGTCGGGCGATGTTGATGGTGTGGCTGATGGGTTTGATGAGGATGAGGGTCGTGGTGAGGAGTACCACGATGATGGTTCGCTGGTGGTGATTCCTAAGGCTGAGCAGCCGACGCCGGAGCCGGCTTCGGATGAGGAGATCGACGGGTGGATTCGGGAGGCTCTTGAGGTGCTGGAGGATGAGGGTATTCCGGCCAGCTATGAGGGTATTCATCGGAATCTGATGCGGGAGTCGAGTGGTGATCCGCTGACGATCAACCTGTGGGACACGAACGCGGAGCAGGACATTCCGTCCAAGGGTCTGCTGCAGGTGATCGATCCGACGTTTGAGCAGTACCACGTCGAGGGGACCAGCGAGAACATCTACGACCCGGTTGCCAATATCGCGGCTGCCTGTAACTACGCGGCCGACCGGTACGGCTCGATGGACAACGTCGACAGCGCGTACTGACCAGAGCGAGTAGTCGGCCACCGACCAGCGAGCCCCGCCCCCCGGCGGGGCTCGCCGTCGTGTGTGCTTGGTCGCTCGGTCGGTCACTCGGTGGGCGGCAGCCCCGGCGGGTTGATCTCGGAGGCCTCGATCGCCTCGTCGGACAGGCCCCAGCGGTCCAGCACCTCGGCATAGGTGCCGTTCTCGATCACCTCGCCGAGCGCCGCGTGCAGGGCCTCGACGAGGCCGTTGCCGCGCTGGGTGGTGGCCGCTATCTCGCCCTGGAGGCCGTCTCCGGCGCCGGAGAAGCTGCCGATGATCTCCGTCTCGCCGGTGACCCTGGCGTGATAGGCGGCGCTGGGGTTGGGGCCGAGATAGGCGTCGAGACGGCCCGAGGAGAGCGCCAGATAGTAGTCGGTCGAGTTCTGGTAGTAACGGATGTCGGTGGGTTCCAGGCCGGCCGCCTCGTTCTGCTCGCTCCAGCTGATCAGGATCGCCTCCTGGTTGGTGCCGGAGCCGACGCCGATGGTGCGGCCCGCCACGTCCTCGGGGCCCTCGACGCGCCAGTCGCCGCCCACCAGGGTCTCGAAGGCGATGTTGTCCAGCCGGTAGGTGGCGAAGTCGTACTTCTCCTTGCGCTCCTCGGTGACGGTGATATTGCTGAAGCCCACGTCGTAGCGGCCGCTGTCGAGGCCGACGAAGATGTTCGCCCAGTCCACGACGTTGTAGTTGATCTCCAGGTCCAGCACGTCGGCGACCAGCGAGGCGATATCGGTCTCCACACCGATCACCGTCCGGTCGTCGGTGGCGTAGAAGGACAGCGGCGGCACGGTGCCGGCGGAGTTGACCACCTCAAGGGTGCCGCGCTCCCGTATCTCCTCGGGGACCAGCGCGGCGATCTCGGGCACGGCCTCGGTGCTGATCCGGTCCTGCTCGGGGCTGAGGTTGACCTCCAGGCCCGGCGAGGCGTCGTCGTCGCCCGCCGCCGGCTCCACGCCGGCGTCCTCGGGGTCGGCACAGCCGGCCAGCAGCAGGACGGCGGCGAAGGCGATGACCGCGAGCGATCTGGGGGCACGCGTCGGGCGGGGATCCATGGGGCCTCGTTTCATCACGGGAATGGGGACAGGGAATGGGGACAGGGAATGGGGGACGGGGAACGGAGACGGGGGGACGTGGGGACGGGGAAGGAGAACGGCGCGGGTGGGTCAGCGGACCTGGGCGAGGAAGGTGCGGGTGCGTTCCTGGGCGGGGGCGTCCAACACGGCGCCGGGCGGGCCCTGTTCGACGATCTGGCCCTGGTCCATGAAGACCACGGTGTCGGCGATCTCGCGTGCGAAGCCGATCTCGTGGGTGACCACGATCATCGTGGTGCCGCCCCTGGCCAGATCCCGGATGACGGTCAGCACCTCGCCCACCAGCTCCGGGTCGAGCGCGGAGGTGGGCTCGTCGAAGAGCAGCACCTTCGGGGTCTGGCTCAGGGCGCGGGCTATCGCGACCCGCTGCTGCTGGCCGCCGGACAGCTGGCGCGGATAGGCGTCCAGCCGGTCGCCGAGGCCGACGAGGTCCAGCAGCTCGGCGGCCTGCCGACGGGCCTCGGCGCGTGGCCGGCGCAGCGCGGCGATCGGGGCTTCGGCCACGTTCTCCAGGGCGGTGAGATGCGGGAACAGATGGAAGTTCTGGAACACGAAGCCGATATGCGCCCGCTGCCGCAGCACCGCGCGTTCCTTCAGCTCGTACAGGCGGTCTCCGCTGCGCCGGTAGCCGATGACCTCCCCGTCGACGCGGACCAGGCCGGCGTCCGGGGGTTCCAGATGGTTGATGGCGCGCAGCAGGGTGGACTTGCCGGAGCCCGAGGGGCCGAGGATCACGGTCACCTCGCCCGGCCGCACCCGGAGGTCGATGCCGTGCAGCACCTCGACCGCGCCGAAGCTCTTGGTCACCCCGCGCACCTCGACCATGGGGGTCGCGCCGCTCATCGTCCGGCCCCCTTCTCCGGTCCCGCGCTCAGGGGGTCGGCGGCTCCCGGCGGTCTGAGCCTGCGCGCGGCGCGGGGCGGGCGGGGGAGCCGGGGTGGTCGGTTGCGCAGTCGCTCCAGCGCGCCGGGGGTCGGCTGCCGCTCGGCGCCCCTGGCGAAGCGGCGCTCCACATAGTGCTGGGCGACGGAGAGCACGGTGGTCAGCAGGATGTACCAGACGGTGGCCACCATCAGCAGCGGCACCACCCGCCCGTTGCGCCCGTAGATCACCTGCACCTGGTAGAACAGCTCGCCCACCGCCATCACCGAGACGATGGAGGTGCCCTTGAAGAGGCTGATGATCTCGTTGGCCGCGTTGGGCAGGATGCCGCGCATGGCCTGCGGCAGCACGATCCGGCGGAACTGTCGCAGCTTGGGCAGTCCGAGGGCGGCCGCCGCCTCGCGCTGGCCCGGGTCGACGGCGATGATGCCGCCGCGCACGATCTCCGCCGCATAGGCGGCCTGGTGCAGGGCCAGGCCGATGACGGCGGCGGTGATCGGCCCGATCAGATGCATGGTCTCGAAGGTCCAGAAGACCGGGCCGAACGGTATGCCGAAGCCCAACTCCTGGTAGAGATAGGCGAGGTTGAACCAGAACAGCAGCTGCACGATCAGCGGTATCGAGCGGAAGGCCCAGATATAGGTCCAGGCCACGCCGCGCAGCACCGGGCTGCTGGAGAGCCGCATCACGGCCAGCAGCACCCCGAGGGTGAACCCCAACGCCGTGCCGTAGAAGGTGAGTTGGACGGTGAGCCAGACCGCCTTGAGCACGCTTTCGGCGAACAGGTAGTCGACGAAGGTCGACCAGTCCCAGCCGGGGTTGGTGGCCAGGCCGTAGCCGAACTGCGCGACCAGCACCAGGGTGGCGGTCCCGGCCAGCCAGCGGCCGTAGTAGCGGGCCGGCACCACCGTCAGCCTCGACAGCTCGTCGGGGTCGTCCGGCGCGGCGCGTTGGGCGGGGACGGGGGCGGCGGGGGGCGCGCTGTTCACGGTGCCTCCGGGCGGTAGGAGCGGTCGCTTCGCCGCTGGTCGTGGTGCGGGACGGGGGGTGCGGGGACGAGGTGCTTCTCGAAGGGGAGGTAGGGGAGCGTTTCCGGGTCCGCCGTGACGTCGAACAGCGGGGTGTAGCCGGAGTCGAGATAGAGCAGCCTGGCCTCGGGCTGCCGGGGGCCCGTGGTCAGCCGGATGCGCCGGTAGTGCCGGGCGGCGGCACGCTCCAGCTCGGCGACCACGCGGCGGGCCAGCCCCTGGCGGCGGTGCGCGGAGTGCGTCCAGATGCGTTTGAGCTCGGCGGTGTGGGCGTCATAGCGCCGGTAGGCGCCGCCGGCGACGGCGTTGCCCTCGTGGAGCAGGAGCAGCAGCAGGCCGTCGGGTGGGGCGAACTCGGCCTCGGGATAGCGGCTCATCTCGCCGTTGGCGGCCGCGCCGTACCGGGAGGTGTACTCGTGCTCCAGCTCGCGCAGCAGCGGAAGGGTCAGCGGATCGGACAGGCGCACCGAGGTGACGGTCAACTCATGGGCGGAAAGAGACGACATCGCATGTCCTTCGCTCAGGGGTGGGCGACGGCGGGGCGGCCGACCCTCCAGGCGCGGGGGCGCACGCCGTGGCGGACGCGGCGGACGGGCGGGCCGGCCGGGGCCGGGCGCGCCCGTCAGCGCGATGCGACGGTCGTCGGAGGGTGGCGCGGGGGCTCCGCGCGGCGGCAGGGCAAGGGACGGCCCGGCGGCGGGGCGGAGCGAGGAGAACTAGCGGGAGAGAGTCAGACGCGCGGCCGGCTCAGCCGGCGGGGCGCCTGGGGCATCAGCGCGGACAGGACGCCGACCACACTCGACCCAGGTCGATGTGGTCACGCGTGATCAAGGCCAACCCGACGCTCACGTCGACTAGTTGACCGTAAGCACGGCACCTAGTCAACAGGGGAGGGCGACCGATGCGCGGCGACCGATGCGCGGGAACCGATGTGGGGGGACCGATGCGCGCGGACTGATGCGGGAAAGGGGGGAGAGCCGTCAGCGGCTCTCGTCGAGTATCAGCAGCAGGTGCTCGTGCTCGTCGTACCTGAGCGTGCCGGCGCGCCGGAAGCCGTGCTTCTCCAGCAGCCGCACGGAGCCGACGTTCTCGACAAACGGATCGGCGTGCAGCGGGCGGGTCTTCTCCTCGGCGAGGAAGAGCTCCAGCGCGCGGGTGCCGATGCCTCGGCCCCAGTACTCCCGGCCCAGCCAGTAGCCGAGGAAGCGGCGGTCCTCGTCCCACCAGGCGACGGCGTTGCCCGCCAGCACGCCGTCGACGGTGATGGCCCGGACCAGGACCGTGGGGTCCCCGAGGACCCTGGTCTTCCAGTGGTTCATGAAGACCTCGCGCTCCCTGGGCGGGAAGTTCGCCCGCCGCGCGGACTCGGGATCGATCTCCTGGCGGTGGAACACCTCCAGGTCGGCCGGTCGAACGTCGCGCAGCGACACCTTTTCGTTCATATGGCGGAGTCTGTCACCCGCCACTGACAATGGCGGTTCTCGGCGAGCTACTTGGCGTCGATCCGGCCGAGCGGGTCGGTCGCGGACGCCAGCGCCGCACGTTCCGTCCGCCAGGCGGGATCCGTCGGGTAGAGCTCGCCGCGCAGATAGGCCCAGGTCAGCCGGGCGACGGCGGCGACCCGTTCCGGGTTCTCGTCCGTGGTCTCGGCGACGTCGTAGCCGGAGATCCCGCCGAGCCCGTGCTCCGCGCCGAACAGGGTGAGCAGGGACTTGGGTCCGGGGGCGAGGGCGTAGGGGTCGGTGTGCCACTCCGGGCCCGCGACCGTCAGAAAGGCGGAGTCGTCCCGGTCGCCGGCGACCACCAGCGCGGGCGTCGTCATCGTGGAGAAGTCCGTGGTCAGGAAGAAGGGGTAGTGCTCGACGGTGAACTCGGTGAGGGCGTCCCCGCCCCGCCCCGGTGCGGCGAGCAGCACACCCGCCCTGATCCGGGGATCGGCCAGGTCCACCTCCGTTCCGTCGGCCGGGTCGGTGAGCCGGGCGCCCAGCAGCAGGCTCGCGGTGTGTCCGCCCATCGAGTGCCCGGCGACCGCGACCCGATCCCGGTCGAGCCGGCCGGCGAGCTGGGGGACGGCGGCCTCGATGGCGTCGAGCCCGTCGAGGACGCGCGTCATGTCCTCGGCCCTGGTGCGCCAGTGCGCGCCGGATCCGGGGGCGGCGGGATCGGGGCTCAGCGTCCTGGAGTCCAGATGGGTCGGCTGGATCACGACAAAGCCGTGCGCCGCCCAGTAGTTGGCGAGCGGGGCGTAGCCGTTGAGGGAGGAGAGGTGGTGGGAGAAGCCCAGACCGTGCGAGAGCAGGATGATCGGCAGTTCGCTTCCGGTGACGGGCGCGGAGATCCGCAGCTGGAGGTCCACCGCCCGGTCGGGGGTCGGCAGTACCACGGGGCTGACGGAGAGGACGGGGGTGGGTGCGGTGGCTTCGGTCATGGTGGGCGTGCCCTTCTGATGGCCGCGGTCGGCTAGGGTGCAAGCGGATCGTTGTTCCGATTACGAAGATACGGATCGCCGATCCGTTTAGTCAAACGTCCGGCCGGGAGGAGAATCTGGTGTCCACTGCGGATCGATCCGAGGGGGTCCCCGCCCGGGGCAGGCGGGCGGATGCGGTGCGGAACCGGCGGATACTGCTCGACGCCGCCGCCGAGGCGTTCGTCGCCTCCGGGGTCGACGCGCCGATCCGGGAGATCGCGGCCCGGGCCGGCGTGGGCCTCGGGACGCTCTACCGTCACTTCCCGACCCGGGCGGAGCTGGTCACCGCCGTCTACCGGCACCAGATCGAGGCCTGTGCCGAGGCCGGTCCGAGGCTGTTGGCCGAGGCCGCTTCGCCGGCCGAGGCGCTGGGCCGGTGGGTCGACCTCTTTGTCGACTTCCTGGTCACCAAGCACGGGCTCGCCGACGCCCTGCGGTCCGACAGCGACCGCTTCGCCGCGCTGCACACCCACTTCCTGGACCGGCTGCTGCCCGTCTGCGCCGAACTGCTCGACGCCTCGGTCGCGGCCGGCGAGATCAGACCGGGCGTCCGGCCCTATGAGCTGATGCGTGGCATCGGCAACCTCTGCGTCGGACGGGACGACGACCCGGAGTACGACCCCCGCCGGCTGATCGAACCGCTCCTTCGGGGGCTGCGCCGCTCCCCGGTCGACTGACGGTGGCGGCGACGTTCCCGGCTCCCGGAGGGTGATTTCGCGACGTAATCCTGCTCCGACGCGCCGCCTTGCGGCTGCCGGGATTTGTCCGGGATTTCGCACAGGAAAGCGGCGTGGACAGGGCTTGCCCAACCGGCGTAGGTTTTGCCTCAAAGCCCATGCCCATGGGTCGTCCTGTCCGGCCGCAGCGGCCCCCGCGCGCCATCACGGAGAGCAAGTCCCCATGCCTGAGCAGACCGCCAACCCACCCGTCGCCCCCCGCACGCGGCTGACCTGGGGCGGTGGCGCGGTACGGCTGATCCTCGGGATCGGCGGCGAACTGCCGGTCAGCTGGCTGTCGTTGCGCCCGCTCGACGCGGCCCCGGCGCCGGAGATCGACGAGGCCGCGGCCCCGCCGCTGGTGGAGCTGCAGGCGCTCGGCCACGGCAGGTTCCCCGGCAGCCACCGCTACGCCGACACCACCCTGGGCACCCGGCTGCGCTATCTCTCGCACGCCGAGACCATCGTCGGCTCGGACGCCGAACTACGGGTGGAGCAGGCCGACTCGGCGACGGGTCTGCGGGTCACCTCGGTCTTCCGGGCGAGCCCCGGCACCCCGGCGGTGCGGGTCTGGACGGAGGTGACACTCGCCGGCGCCGGGGAGCTGCGGCTGACGGCCGTCTCCTCGGCGGTGACCGGCGCCTTCCTGGCCGACTCGGGCCGGAGCGTCGACCAACTCGACGTGCTGCACGGCGACTCCGACTGGGTGGCCGAATCCCGCTGGCGGCGGGTGCCGCTGCGCGCCACCGGGCTGGTCGACATCGATGCCGAGGTGCACCACCACGCCTCCCGCAGCCGTTTCCCCGTCACCTCGCGCAGCTCCTGGTCCACCGGCGAGCGGCTGCCCACGGGGGCCGTCGTCGCCGCCGACGACTCCTGGGCGTTGGCCTGGCAGATCGAGCACAACGGCGCCTGGCACTGGGAGTTGGGCGAGCGGCGGATCGGCGCCTATCTGGCGCTGCTGGGCCCGACCGACGCCGAGCACCAGTGGAGCACGGTGGTCTCCGCCGAACGCGCCTTCCGCACCGTGCCGGTGTCCCTCGCGGTCGCGGCCGGCGGCGTCGACGCGGCCTTCGCCGCCCTCACCGCACAGCGCCGGGCGCTGCGCGCGGGCCGCTCCCGACGCCTCCCCGTCATCTTCAACGACTATATGAACACCCTGATGGGGAGCCCGAGCACGGAGAAGCTGCTGCCCCTGATCGACGCGGCGGCCGACGCCGGCGCCGAGTACTTCTGTGTGGACGCCGGCTGGTACGACGAGGGCGGCAACTGGTGGGACAGCGTCGGCGAATGGCGCCCGTCGACGACCCGCTTCCCCGGCGGCCTCGGCGAGGTCACCGGCCGGATCAGGGACCGTGGCATGGTGCCCGGGCTGTGGCTTGAGCCCGAGGTGGTAGGCGTCCGCTCCCCGATGGCCGAGCGGCTGCCGGCCGACGCGTTCTTCCAGCGGCGCGGCGAACGCGTCGTCGAACACGGCCGCTACCACCTCGACCTACGGCATCCGGCGGCCAGGGCGCATGTCGACGCGATCGTCGACGGGCTGGTCGACGAGTTCGGCGTCGGGTTCTTCAAGTTCGACTACAACATCATGCCCGGCCCCGGCACCGACCTCGGCGGCGCCGACCCGGGGGAGGGGCTGCTCGACCACAACCGGGCCCATCTCGACTGGCTGGACGCCCTGTTGGCGCGCCATCCGGAGCTGCTGATCGAGAACTGCGCCTCGGGCGCGATGCGGATGGACTACGCCCTGCTCTCCCGGCTCCATCTGCAGTCCACCTCCGACCAGCAGGACCCGCTGCGCTACCCGCCCATCGCGGCGGCCGCGCCCGCGTCCGTGCTGCCCGAGCAGGCCGGCAACTGGGCCTACACCCAACCCGAGATGACCGTCGAGGAGTCGGCGTTCACCCTGGCCACCGGCATCCTGGGCCGGCTCTACCTCTCCGGCTACCTCAACCGGATGACGCCCGACCAACTCGCCCTGGTGCGCGAGGCGGTGGCGGTGCACAAGGAGCTGCGCGCGACGATCGCCCGTTCGGTGCCGTGCTGGCCGCTCGGCCTGGCCCGCACCGACGAGCCCTGGGTGGTGACGGGGCTGCGGACGCCGGAGTCCGAACTGCTGCTCACCGTCTGGCGTCGGCCCGGCGCCAGCCGCGAACTCACCATCCCCGTCCCGGCGTCGCGCGGCGACGAGCTGCTGCCCGAGGTGCTTTTCCCAGGGCCGGGCGCCGGCGCCGCCACCTGGGATCTGGACTGGGCGGCCGACTCCGGGGTGCTGCGGCTGACCAGCCCGGAGACCGCCGATGCCGCCGCCACCGCGCGGGTGATCCGGCTGCGCCGCCGCTGAACCCGAGAGAAGGTCAGGGCGCGCCGGCGAGATGGGCCCTGATGGCCTCGACCGCCGCCCCGCGCGCCCAGTCGCCGAAGTCGTGCGGCCTGGCGCTCAGTCGGAGACCGCCCAGGCCACGGCGCCGCGTCAGAATGCCGCGCTCCAGCTCGTCGCGCGCGACCCGGGCGAGGTCGACGGAGGCGCCGGCCACGATGACGGTCTTCACCAGGCCGCTGTTGGCGACATGGGCGATCACCACCCCGAGCGCCCAGGCCGCCGCCCGGACGGCCCCGGCGCAGGACGGGTCGCCGGCCCTGGCCAGCCGCACCACCTCGGCGAAGTCCGGGACGCGGCCCAGGCCCTCCGCCGCCGCGATCCGCACCGAGTCGGCGGCCAGCCACGCGGTGACACAACCCCGGTGCCCCTCCGGGCACATGGGGCCGCCGGGGTCCAGGATCTGGTGCGCGAACTCCGCCCGATCGGCCTCGCTACCCCGGACCGCCAGGCCGTGCACGAAGAGCGCGTAGCCGATGCCGTCCCCGACGCCGTCGTCGAGGGCGATCACCGCGAAGTCGCTCTCCTCGCGGGCGTCGCCGAACCACTGGTGCGCCGCGGCCAGCGCCGTCACATCGTGCCCGACGACCCAGGGCATCCCGAGCCGCTTCGCCAGCAGCCGCCGCAGCGGCACCCGCCGCCAGCCCAGCGCGCCGGCGTCGACGACCTCCTCGCCGGCCGGGCCGTGTTCGGCGCCGCCCAGCGTGACCCCGGCGGCGACCGGCCGCCGCCCCTCACCCGTCAGCCGCTCGGCCAGCCGAGCGGTGCGGTCCACGACCGTGTCGGGCGCGGGATCGGGCAGCGGCTCACTCTCCCGCGCGACCACCTCGCCCCGCAGATCGGTGCGGACCCCGTACAGCGCGCCCGAGGTCAGCTTGACGCCAAGGAAATGGTGGGTGTCGGCGACGATCTCCAACGGCCGGGTGGGCCGGCCATGGGTGGGATCGTGCTCGACCTCCCGCTCCACCACCAGGCCCGACTCCACCAGGGGCTTGGTCAGCCGGGTGAGGCTGCCGGTGGACAGCACCAGCCGTCTGGCGAGCGCCGTCCTGGACTGCGGGCCATGGATCACCAGCTCCCGCAGGATCGGCCGCGCGGCCCGTGGCACCGACGCCCAGGCGTCACCGCCCGCCTCCCCGCCACCCGGGCCGCTCACCTCGTTCATGGCGAAAGAATAAGGGGCCGGCGCCGGGTCACCCGGTCGAGCCTGGTGCCGTCACGGGCCGCAGCACCGCCACTCCGCGCCGTGCCAGCCCGACCTCGGACGGATGCGCGCGGCCGGTGAGCAGATCGTGGTGCGGCCCGGGCAGCGGAACGGTGACCGCCTCGGGGCCGTGGTTGATCAGAAACAGGTGCCCGCCCCTGACGACGGCCTCGACCTGCCGCGGCAGCGCCGGCAGCGGCGGCCTGACGCCCGCCTCGGCGGCGGCCCCGGCCAGCAGCCCGACCAGCGCCGGGGGCTCCGGCAGCGTGGACAGGTACCAGGCCGTGCCCCGCCCGTGGCGGTGCCGGGTGACGGCCGGCCGGGACGCCAACTCGCCGTCCGCGTAGGCCATCACCGTCTCCGCGCCGGCCGGCGCCAGCTCCTCGCTCCACAGCGTGCCCACCGCGCCGGCGTCGGTGCCGTCGTCAAGCCGGACGCTCTCCCCGGCCGACAGCGGCGCCCACTCGTGCACCGCCAGGCCGAGGAGCCGGCGCAGCCGCTCGTCGACCAGGCCCTCGCGGATCCGGTCGTCCTCGTCCGCGACGCCGGTGAAGAAACCGCAGACCAGGGTGCCGCCGTCGGCGACATAGGCGAGCAGATTGTCCAGCGCCGCGTCGCTCAGCAGATACAGCTGGGGGATGACCACCATCCGATAGCGGCCGAGATCCGCCTCCGGAGGGGCGAAGTCGCAGGTCAGACTGCGCTGCCAGAGCGCGTGGTGCCAGGCGGCGAGCAGCGCCGGATAGTGCGGCTCGGCCGAGGGCCGGCCCGGCTGCTCCGACGCCCACCAGGCGTTCCAGTCGTGCAGCACCGCGATCTCGGCGGTCACCTCGCCGCCCAACACCGGTCCCAGCGAAGCGAGTTCGGCACCAAGATCCCGGATGCCGGCGAACGCGCGGGTGCCCTCCCCGGCGTGCGGCAGCATCGCCGAGTGGAACTTCTCGCTGCCCTGCCGGGACGCGCGCCACTGGAAGAAGCAGACGCCGTCCGCGCCGCGCGCCACCGCCTGCAGCGACCACTGCCGGGTGACCCCGGCCGGCTTGGGCCGGTTGACGGGCCGGAAGTTGACGGCGGACGCGGCCTGTTCCATCAGCAGCCAGGAGCCCCCCGCCTGGGAACGGGTGAGGTCCTGGACCAGCGCGCCATGCGCCGGGCCCGCCGGATCGTCCGGGCCCACGGCCGGATCGGGATAGATGTCGACGGAGACCACGTCCTCCTCGCCCGACCAGCGCCAGCCGTCCAGACCGGCGAAGAGCGGCATGAAGTTGGTGGTCACCGGGATCTCCGGGGTGCGGGCGGCGACGATATCCCGTTCGGCGCGGAAGCACTCCAGCAGCGCGTCGCTGGTGAACCGGCGGAAGTCCAGCAGCTGGGCCGGGTTGTTCAGGTACTGGGCGCGGCGCGGCGGGATGATCTCGTCCCAGTCGTCATAGCGCTGGCTCCAGAACGCCGTGCCCCAGGCCGAGTTGAGCGCGGCCAGGGTGCCGTACCGGTCGCGCAGCCAGCCCCGGAAGTGGGCGGCCGTGGTGTCGCACCAACAGGCGGTGCCGTACTCGTTGTTGATATGCCACATCCGCAGCGCCGGATGGGAGCCGTAGCGGTCGGCCAGATCCTCCGTGATCCGGGCGGCGTGCTCCCGGTACACCGGGGACGAGGCGCAGAACTGGTTCCGCGCGCCGTACCAGACGACCGTTCCGTTCGGATCGCGCGGCAGCGTCTCGGGGTGCCGGGCGCCCATCCAGGGCGGCGGGGAGGCCGTGGGCGTGGCCAGGCAGACCCCGATACCGCCCTCGTGCAGCAGATCGAGCACCCGGTCCAGCCAGCCGAACTCCCGTGCCCCCGGCCGGGGTTCGAGGGTGGCCCAGGAGAAGACGCCGACCGTCGCCAGGTTGACGCCGGCCTCCCGCATCAGCCGGATGTCATCGACCCACACCTCCTCGGGCCACTGCTCGGGGTTGTAGTCGCCGCCGAACAGCAGCGCGCCTCGGGTGGCGTCGGTCAGTGTGGGCATCGCTCGGTCGTCTCCTGTGCTCGCTAATCCAAGGGTGGTGTGTCGGCCGGGTCTCTATCCTCGGAGCCCGCCGCTGATCATGTCGAGCCGCCAGAACCGCTGGAGGAAGAGCAGCAGCGCGACCAGCGGGATGATCGAGACGGCCGTGCCGACGATGGCGATGCCATAGAGCGCCGGCTCGCCCGAACCCCTGGTCAACACGGTGTAGAGGCCGAGGTTGATCGGGTATTTGTCCTCGTCGGCGAGCATGATGTACGGCAGCAGGAAGTTGTTCCACGCCCCGACGAACTGCAGCATGAAGATGGTGACCATGCCGGGCAGCATCATCGGCAGCCCGATGGTGGCGAAGATCCGGTACTCGCTGGCCCCGTCGATCCTGGCCGACTCGATGATCGAGGACGGTACCGAGGCGTCCGCGTAGATCCGCGCGAGATAGATCGCGAACGGTGAGATCAGCCCCGGCAGCAGCACCGACCAGTAGCTGCCGACCATGCCCAGCTTGGCCATGATGATGTACTGCGGGATCGCCAGCGTCATCGCCGGCAGCAGCACCCCGGCCAGGATCAGATAGAAGATCGCGTTGCGCCCCGGGAACGAGTACCGGGAGAACGCATAGCCGGCCGCCGCGGATATCAGCGTGCACAGCAGCGCGCCGACGCCCGCGTACAGCAGGCTGTTGAGCGCCCACTGACCGTAGACGCCGTCGTTGTAGGCGAACAGGTCCCGCACGTTGTCCAGCAGGCTGGTGCCCGGCCGGAAGGTGAACGTGGAGAACAGGTCGGCCCGCGACTTGCTGGCCGCCACGAAGATCCAGACGATCGGCACCAGACAGTAGAAGGCACCGATCAGCAGCACAGCGGTCGGCAGGATCCTGGCCCGCCGCCCGGTCCTCCGCGGTTCCTCCCGGGGCACGGCCGAGGGGAGACGGGTTGTCGTCGACGCGCTCACTGGTGTCCTCCAAAGGCCCGGCGCTGGGCCACCCGCAGCAGCAGCAGGGAGACGGCGAACGTACCGATCGCCAGAATGACGGAGCCGGCGGCGGCCATGGGCAGATCGTCCTGGATGAAACCGCTGCGGTAGATATGCATCAGCGGGACCCAGGTACCGGAGATCTCGGTGGTCATCGGCGCCAGCGTGGTCGGCTCCCCGTACACCTGGAGCGTGCCGACCAGCGAGAACAGCCCGGTGAGCAGCAGCGCCGGAACCACCAGCGGCACCTTGATCCGCCATGCCAGCTGCCATTCGGTGCAGCCGTCCATCCGCGCCGCGTCATAGATCTCCGGCGGGATGGAACGCAACGAGGTGTAGATGATCAGCATGTTGAAGCCGACCCCGCCCCACAGGGCGATATTGGCCAGCGAGGGAAAGATGTTGGTGCCGTCCAGGAACGGGATGGCGTCCATCCCCAGCTTCTCGGTGAGATGGCTGAACGGGCTGGTCGACGGCAGATACATGAAGCCCCACAGCAGCGAGGCGATCACGCCCGGCACCGCGTAGGGCAGGAAGATCGCCGCCCGCGAGAAGCGCCGCGCCCGCGCGCCGGCGTGGTCGAGCAGCAGCGCGAAGCAGAGCGCGAGACCGAGGGTGAGGGGCACCGCGATCAGCCCGTAGACGGCCAGCCGGCCGAACCCGGACCAGAACGTCCCGTCGGTCAACGTCTCGCGGTAGTTCGCCAGACCGACGAACACCTCCTCGCGGGTGCCGAAGACACCTCCCTCCACGATCCGCATGCCCTGGAGGCTCAGATACAGCGCATAGACCACCGGTATCGCGAGAAACGCGAGAAAGAGGGCGAGCGCGGGACCGAGAAGGACATAGGGGGCCGCGGTCCGCGGCCGTCGTTTGGCCGTGCGGCTCCCCAGGGGTCCGCCGACCCGCTGGGTGACATCTCCTGCCATGGCTACCTTGGCTACCTTCGTGTCAGTCGGTGAGGTCGAACCCGTCGCGCGCCATGTCGTCGACCACGGCCCGATGGGTCTCCCGTAGGGCGTCCACCAGGGACTTCTGGCCGCGCAGCGCCGGCGAGACGGCGTCGGAGAACTCGGACTGGGCGGTGTTGACGTTCGGTCCCCACTGGATGTTCGGCAGGGTGTGGGTCGCCGCGTAGTTCGCGACCTCCCAGTAGTCCTCCTGCTCGCCGGCGAGCGGCGGCGGGGGCTGCTCGGCCGTCATCTCCTGCCCGGTGATCGAGGCCGGATACTCGCCCGCGGCGATCTGCAGCGCGCACGCCTCCTCGGAGGTGTTCATCCACGCGATGAACTCCACCGCCGCCTCGACCTTGTCGTCGTCGGTCACGGTCAGCGCCGAACCGCCCTGGAACGGGACCGCCGCGCCGCTCTCGCCCCAGCCGGGCAGCGGCGCTATCGCCCAGTCCCCGGCCTGGGACTCGGCGATGCCGTAGATCACGCCAGGGCCCCAGACGCCGGTGGGCCACGCCAGGATCTCGCCCTCGTTGAGCTTGTTGTTCCACTCGGGGGTCAGGATCGGCCCGCCCTGGATCAGGTCCCGTTCCAGCAGGTCCTGCCAGAAGGCGGCCACCTCAAGGGAGGTCTCGTCCGCGATGCCGACCGTCCACCGGCCGTCCTCGACCGCCCACCACTGGCCCCCGGCCTGCTGGGCCAGCCCGGCGAAGCCGCCGAACCCGTCGGGGGGCAGCGTCATCACATAGGTGTCCGGGTCCCGCTCGCGGGCCTGGGCGGCGACGTCGGCGAACTCGTCCCAGGTGGTGGGGACGCTCAGCCCCAGCTCGTCGAAGCGGGCCCGGTTGTAGAGGAAGACCATCGGGCCGATATCGATGGGGACGCCGTAGACATGCCCGTCGAAGCTGGTCAGCTGCCAGGTGCCGGGGTCGAACCGGTTCGGCAGATCCCCGGCGTGGTCGGTGATCTCGACCAGCGCCTCCGAGACGACCAGCGCGGGGATCGTCTGGTACTCCACACAGGAGACATCGGGCGCGTTCCCCGCGCGGCTGGCGGTGAGCAGCTTGATGGACGAGTCGTTCCCGCCGCCCGCGTCCGTGTGGTTGATCCGGATATCGGTGTGGGTGGCGTTGAACTCCTCCACCTTGGTGGTCTCGCCCCAGCACCAGTAGTCGAGCGTCACAACGCCGTCGTCGCCGCCCCCCACACCGCAGGAGGTCAGAAGAAGCGCCGTCACGCCGGCGAACGCGCCCGGGCGTGCGAGGAAACGTCTCCTCAAGGGTGTTCTCCGTCCATGTGCCAGTCCCGTGTCCATGCCACCCCTTGACCCGTGGCTTGTGGCGCACAACCTACTCTCGCCAAATCGGCAGTGTCTACGTTGAAGACTGTGCGATTTTCTTTGGAAAGTTGGGGCAAAAGGGGTCAGTGGTGGGGGTAGAGGCTTCACACCAAAAGCGTTCGACTGTTCGTTCGACTACGTTCTCGGTGGTCGTTCGACAGTGTTCCCACGGTGTTCCCGCGGCGGTTATGGCGATCGCGGCGCCCCGTAGGGTGGGGCCGTGCGCATCACGGATGATCCCGGGGGCCGGCCCGAGGTCCAGGCGTGGCGGTCGGTTCCCCGCCCGGCCTGGCCGATCCTGCGCGAGCTGGTGATCCACGGCCCCCAGTCGCGCACCGCGCTGGCCAGAAAGGTCGGCCTCTCCGGCGCCAGCCTCACCCGACTGACCAAACCGCTGGTGGAGTCAGGGCTGATCGCCGAGCGCGATATCGCCTACGACCCGGTCAACGGCCGCCCGACCCGCCCCCTTGAGGTCGTCGCCGACAGCCTCCGCTTCCTGGGCGTCAAGATCACCGCGGACCGCGTCTTCGCCGTGGTCACCAACCTGCGCGCCGATGTGGTCGCCGAGGACGAGGTCGCCCTCACGGGCCTGGCGCCCACCACCGTGGTCGCCCAGATCGGCGAGCTCGCCGACGCCCTCGTCGCCAGGACCGGGCCCCCCGTCGCCGCCGGCATCACCCTCGGTGGCGACGCCCACACCCCCGCCGCGCTCGACGAGACCGAACTCGTCGACTCCGGACGGCTCGGCTGGGAACGCGTCCCCATCCGCCGCCTGATCGGCGAACGGCTCGGCATCCCCTGCGTGGTCAAGAACGATGTCACCGCGCTCGCCTACTCGCACCAGTGGTTCGGCGCCGCCCGAGGCGTCAGCGACTTCGCCGTCGTCGCCATCGGCGCCGGCATCGGCTACGCCCTCGTCCTCCACGACCGCGAGGTACGGGCCACCGAGGCCGATATCGGCGAGTTCGGCCACCAGATCCTGGACCCGAGCGGCCCGGCCTGTGCCATCGGCCACCGGGGATGCGCCTCCGCCTACGCCACCACCCGCTCCGTGCTGCGCGCCGCCGGACAGGGCCTGCGCCGCTCGCCCAGCTACCCCGAGGTGCTACGCCTCGCGGAGGCCGGCGACCCGGTCTGCTCGGCGGTCGTCCGGGAGGCCGCCTGGGCGCTGGGCATGATGATCGGCAACGTCGCCAACAGCACCATGGTCAAGACCGTGATCGTCGCCGGCGAGGGCGGCGACGCCGCCCGGGTCGCACGGGCCGACCTGGAACGGGGGGTCGCCGCCCGGCGCCGCGACTACGCCTCCCTCGCCATCCTCACCCAGCCACACCACTTCACCGACTGGGCCAGGGGGGCCGCCGTGGCGGCCATCCGCTCCTATGTCGAGGGCACCGACTGACATCAGCCGGTCACTCCCCGTCGATTTCACCGGCCGCCGACTGTGATGGCGGTTACGGGACTTTGGTCGTGTGCGAGGTGGGGTGGTGGGTGGTGGGGGTGTGGGTTGGGGCGTGTTTCGGGGTGTGGGGTGGGGTGTGGGGGTGGGACTTCTGTCCTGGTCTACGAGGTGTCTTCGCAGGTCAGGGGCTTGTGTTGGGGGTGGGGTGGGGTGCATGTTGGCTGCTCGCCGCGTTTGGGCGGTGGTCTTCGTACGGGGTTTCGGGAGGTTACGACCATGACTGTTTCTACGCACGGTGCGGGTGCTCGCGTTGTTCGTCCGGTCGTGATGGCTGGTCTGGTGACGGTGGGTGCTACGGCGCTGTCGTTGCCTTTCGCCACCTCTGCGATGGCTGCTGAGGCCGAGGGCGTGACGCGGGCGGCGGAGGGTACGTCGGCTCCTGCGGCGTTCGCTCCCGAGGGTGGGGATGGTCCGTTGGGTCAGCCCATGACGGTCACGGCCGACGGGGACGACGAGGGCGCTGAGGGTGCTGGTGAGGGTGACGCGCCGGCCGCTGAGAAGCCTGCGGACAAGCCCGCGGCTGAGAAGCCTGCGGACGACAAGCCCGAGAAGCCTGTCGAGGAGAAGGCTGGGTCGGGCGGTGTTGATGGTGTGGCTGATGGGTTTGATGAGGATGAGGGTCGTGGTGAGGAGTACCACGATGATGGTTCGCTGGTGGTGATTCCTAGGGCTGAGCAGCCGACGCCGGAGCCGGCTTCGGATGAGGAGATCGACGGGTGGATTCGGGAGGCTCTTGAGGTGCTGGAGGATGAGGGTATTCCGGCCAGCTATGAGGGTATTCATCGGAATCTGATGCGGGAGTCGAGTGGTGATCCGCTGACGATCAACCTGTGGGACACGAACGCGGAGCAGGACATTCCGTCCAAGGGTCTGCTGCAGGTGATCGATCCGACGTTTGAGCAGTACCACGTCGAGGGGACCAGCGAGAACATCTACGACCCGGTTGCCAATATCGCGGCTGCCTGTAACTACGCGGCCGACCGGTACGGCTCGATGGACAACGTCGACAGCGCCTACTGACCCGAGCAGCGAAGCGAGCCCCGCCCCCCGGCGGGGCTCGCCGTCGTGTGCCTCCCCTATGTCGCGGGGGCCCGGTGGTAGAGCTGTCGTGCGTCCTGCGCGGTGACGATCCGGTCCCAGAGCCGCACATCGTCCAGCACGCCGGGGAAGAACGCCCCAGCGCCGTCCGACCCCAGCAGCAACGGACCGTCGGCGTTCACCGCCCGCTCGGTCGGGGCCGTGCCGACCGGGTCACCGTTCACATAGAGGGTGAGCGTTCCGGCGTAGGCGTCCTGGACGCCCACCAGAAACGTCCACTCGTCCGGCTCCGCCGTTCCCCCGACCGCCGCCGCGCCCTCGGCGCCGGGCCCGCCGAACGCCCAGCCGCCCTGCTCCGCCGCGTAGAAGAGGCGGAAGCCCGGGCCGTCCCGACCGGCCTGGGTGGCAACCACCGCGTCCTCGGCCGGCAGCTCGTCCAGCCGGACCCAGGCGGCGACGGCAAAGTGCCATCGGGTGTCCAGCACCGGCGTCCCGGCGTTGGCGTAACCGCTGACGCCGTCGAGACGCAGCCCCTCCCCGTGCACCGCCGGGACGCCGAACTCGGCGCCCCCGTGTACCTGGGCCGCCGGCACCTCGGCCGCCGCCGAGACCCGCTGCGCACCGGCCGGCTCGTCCAGGCCCAGGTACGCGACCGCCGGCCGTCCTTCGGTGGCCGGATCCGTCGGGTGATCGAAGAACCTCACCTCGTCGATCAGCCCTGGGAACGCGGCGACCGGCTCCCCGTCCGCCGCTGCCGCCGCGCCGATCCACACCGGACCGCGCGCGTTCCACTCCGCCCGGTGCGGGGCGCCGGCGGCCAACTCGCCGTCGACAAACAGGCGTAGCTCCCCCTGTTCGGCGTCATACGCGCCGACCAGCCGCGTCCACTCCCCTTCGACCACGGCGACATCCGAGGCCAGCGCCACCGCCGCACGGTCGTCGTCCGCCCGGTCGGCGAGATGCTGACGGAACGCCCAGCTGTCGTCGTCGGCGGAGTAGTACAGCTCGAAGCCCGACCGGTGCACGCCGGACTGGCTGGCCACCACGGCGTTGTTCGTCGGCTTCTGATCGAGCCTGACCCATGCGGACAGGGAGAACGACCGGTTGGTGTCGACCAGCGCACGCTCGGTGACCGCGTGGCCATCCACTCCGTCCAGTTCCAGCGCCGAGCCCGACACCCCCTCGGCCCCGGCCGTCGCGCCGCCGTGCAGCGCGGCCCACCGCTCCGACGCCGCGCCGGCCTCATCCTCCAGCGCCCAACCGGCCCTCGGCGGGGCGCCGAGGGCCACCCGGATCTGGTAGACGGTGGGCGGCGACATGTTCCCTGCCCGGTCGAACGACTGTGCGTAGAACGAGTAGATCCCCGGGCTCTCGGGCAGGACGAGCACCGTGCGGGGCTCACCCCCGCTGGTGGCGATCTCGCCACCCGGGCGGCCGTTCAGCTGCCAGCTGTAGCCGATGACGTCCTCGTCCGAGGTGGACAGGGTGAACTCGCCGTAGTGGCCGGCCCCTTGGTGCCAGGGGTCGATCGGGCTCGCGGGATTCGACTCCGGATAGTCGGCCGAGAAGACGGTCGGCGCCGCCGGCACCCCCGTGTCCAGTGTGAAGTGGCAGGCGTGCCCCTCGTCACCGGTGTCCGACCACGGGCTGTACGACTCCCCGTCGTGCGACCGCGCGATCAGCCGCACCGGCGTGTCCGCCGGCAGTTCCTCGGGCAGCCGCACGGAGAACGACGAACCGGACCGCTTCGACGTCGAAAGACCCGACCCCCACCGCACCACGTCCCCGGCACCGTCGCCGGCGTCCCACGCGGCGGCGAACTCCACGGCCACCTGGTCCCCGTCCGGATCGGTCACCCCGTCCGCGTGGACCTGCCCCGGCGACCGTATCCAGGCCGCGTCGTCGGCGGGCGCGCACGCCCCGCCGTATTCCAGCCGCAACTGCCCCGGCCGAATCTGATCGGGCCCGACCCCAGCCGCCACCGCGCCCGAAACGTTCACCCCCACAAGGAGGGCGCCAGCCAACGCCACCGCCCCCATACGTCTCCTCAAGTCCCTTACCCCCTCCATGAGTTGTCCACCTCAACGGCTGCCGTGCACTGTAGACGGACGGGGGCGATATCGGCTGCCGATAATCATCTCGACGGTCTGTAGCGGCTGGTTACGATGAGTGCGTTCCAACAACTTCCGCACCTCCCGGTGCACCGGCCATCGGCTACCGGGCCTGTTCGCAGTGCATCGGGCTTCAGCCCGGTGGTGAAGTGTGGACGAGGTCGCATTGCTCACCTGGGCTGAGGTCAGAGCGGTCGGTTCTGTTGCTCGATGTACTGCTTCACGGTCGACAGGGGGCTCCGCCGACCGATCCGGCGAAGTACGAGCCGGACCGTACAGGCCGCCTACGACGCTCAGGTGGTGACCCGGGCGATCCCGGAGACGGTGCCGCTCATCGAGGCCGGTCGGAACGCCGGCTGGCCCTGGGAGTAGGCCCTGGCCCGCGCGTTCAACCGGTGGTGCGGGCCTCGTCCAGGCGGCGGATCTCCCGCACGGGATAGGGGGTTTCGCGGCTCTCGTGCTGGAACGCGAGGTTGAACCCCGAGATCACCGCCGCCATGGGGGCGTGCCGGGTGAGCAGTGCCGCGGCGCCCGCCGGGATGCCGGTGGGGCGCTCACCCGCCGCATAGGCGCGCACCCGCGCGGCGCGCCCCTCCTGATCTCCTCGCCGGTGGCCGTACAGCGCGGTGACCAGCCAGTTGACCAGATAGCTCGCGGTGTAGCAGCGGTCGTAGTCCCGGTGTCGTTCGAAGAAGTCCGCCTCGTCCCCTGCCAGTTCGAAACGGGAGGAGAGGGCGAGGCCGTAGTCCGCGAAGTAGAGGCGCCGGCCGTCGGTCAGGATGTTCTCGAAGTGCCCGTCGAAGTGCAGCAGCCCCTGGCGGTTCATAAACGAGACACCGGCCGCGAGTTCCCGTTCCACCATGGCGCAGGCCCGGTCGGTGGCCTCCTCCCCCGCCTCGATCCGGTCGCCCAACCACTGGTGCAGGTTCTGCGGGAGGTATTCGAGGAACAGTGTGATGCTCGCCGACGCCCCTTCCAGGGCCTCGATCCGGCGACGCATCTCCGTGCCGCCGCCCCAGTACGCCACCGCCCTTTCCACATCGGCCAGTTCGTCGGGCAGCGGCGCCGAATGCGGCAGCACCCGCCAGTGGTACATCAGGGGAAAGCCCTCATGGTCCCCCGACAGTGCCCAGTTGGTCGTCTCGGCGTGCACGGCCAGCTCCCGCCAGGCCCCGAACCCCGGTGTGCCGACGGTGCCGACGCCGTAGTGGGCGAAGACGGGCAGCCCGAACAGGTTCGCCGTGGAACGGACATGCTCCGGCCGCCGCTCCAGATCCGTCAGCGGCAACCGCTTCACAAAGACCGGCGTTCCGGCGACATCGAGCAGCGCCGTCACCCCGCCGATACCGGACCTGACCGGCACCGCCGAGTCCACCAGCGCGCCCAACTCCTCGTCCCCGCGCCGGGCGAGAGCCGCGCTCACCGCACCGTGCGCGGCACGACGAGCACCGTGTGCCCTATCGGAAACCCGCACCGTCACCGTCTCCCTCCGGCCGCACCCTACGCGAGGGCGTGCCCCAACTCTTGACGTCTCAGCCGCCTTTCGCTTCCTTAAGGACCGCACGCTGTCGAACCCCAAGCGGAAAGGCACCCCATGAGACCGTCATTATCGCGTCGAACCGCCCCGCTGGCATTTGCCGGAGCAATGCTCCTCGCGGCGCCCCTCGCTTCGACCGCCTCGGCCGCCGAGGCACGGGCGACCGACACCCCCTTCCATGTCACCTCGGGTGACCGCTGCGAATACGGATCCTCCGAGGGCACGTTGACCTGGGACGGAACCCGCCCCAACGGAGTCTGGATCACCGGCTCCGTGCGCGACAGCGGCCCCGACGGCCTCTGCGCCGACGACGGACTGTTGACGCGCGTCACCTTCACCGGCCTCTCGCGCGGCCAGGAGGTCGACCGGGCCGAGCAGACCGTCGACAACGACACCGAGAACTTCCGCTTCCTGCTCGGCGACGACGTGGTGATCGGCCCCGGCCCCCTGGACGAGGTGGTCGTGCGGATCTGCCGCGTCACGGCGTCCGCCCCCGACCCCGGCCTCGGGTACTGCGGCGAGCCCCGCACCTACCCCCGCACCGAGTTCGGCCCCACCCACTGACCCCCCGGCGCGGGCCGCCTCCCCCGGCCCGCGCCACCCCACCCCCCGATCTTTGCAACCGGGTACGCCCCCCGGCTGGGCCCGCCGGGGACACCCCCGTGGATCCGCAGTCCACACGCCGGGCCGAACTCCGTCGCTACGTAGGGACGTTGGCCGTGGCCCAGGTGGCTCCGCCGCGCCCACCGATGCGGGGTCCTCCCTGCCGCCATCGCCGGTGAACTCCGTTGCTACGTGGCAACGTTCAGTCAGTGCACCCCGGTGCACCCCCCCGCTCACCATGGCATGGGCGTTGCACTCCCGCCGGTCCCGGTGAACTCCATTGTCAGGTGCCGCTGTTCAGCCGGCGTATCCCGGGCGCCCGCTGTGCGCACTGTGCCCACCGGGCCACCGGCTTCGCACCCCCACCGGAGCCGGTGAACTCCAGTGCCACGTGCCACCGCCCCGCCGGTGCCCACCGGGCACCCACCATGCCCACCAAGCCACGGGCGTCGTACTCCCGAGGGGCTCTCCGCCCGCACACGGCCGAACTCCGGTGCCACCTACCGGCGTTCCGCCGTGCAACTCCCCGCCCCCGAAGTCCGCCGCTCCACGCGGCGCGGCCTGCCCCGCCGGGCCGCCGAGGCCCGGCGTTTGCCGAACGCCGCCCGCGCAGGGCCCCGTTCCGGTTCCCGTTCGATCCATTGACACGAAATAGGCCCGTCTCTAGGTTCAGAGCGCATCAAGAGAGCGCTCTCAGCCGTCCCGTTCCTGTCCCGTTCCCGTCCACTCCCCGTCCCGTTCCTTCCCCCCACCGGTTGCGAGGTACGACGCAAATGCGGCCACTCACCCACACCAGACGCATCGCACTGATGCTGACGGCCGGCGCCACCGCGTTGGCCGGGCTCACGCTCATTCCCGGTTCGGCCGGCGCCGCCGAAGTGCCCGTCGGCAACGGCGGTTACTCGGACGAGCGTCCGGCGGGCACCGTCGGCCCGCTCGACTCCGCGGGCAATCCGGTCCTCCCCCAGCTGACGGACGCCGTCGCCGGTCAGCCGGTCCCCACCAACGACTGGTGGACGTCGTTGGTGTTCAAGCGGTACGCGGACATCCCGCACTCCCAGCCGATGTACGGGCATCCGCTCAGCTACCGGGCCGTGGCCGGCGGCCTTGAGGTCGGCTACCAGACGCAGCCCAACGTCGACGGCTCGTACTACAACTTCCCGCACCAGGCGGACCTGACGCTCGGCGTCGCCGGGCTGAACTCGCCGGACACCAAGGCGGACGGGTGGTCCGACTGGACCGTCACGCCGTACTGGGAGGACGCGGGGCACACCTTCCGCGCGACCATCGGCCATGGCAGCCCGTATGTCTACGCCGAGGGCACCGGCGGCAACGCCGAGATCGTGACGGCCGGTCCGGCGGAGGTCTTCGCCGACGAGGGCAGCACCCTCGGCGTCACCGTCAACGGCCGCGACTACGCGCTCTTCGCGCCCAGCGGCAGCAGTTGGAACGTCTCGGGCACCACCATCAGCTCGGACCTCGGCGGCGCTGACTACTACTCGGTGGCGGTCCTGCCCGACCAGGGCGCCCTCGACCTGTACGCCCAGTACGCCTACAGCTTTGTCACCGGCTCGGTCGTGGACTGGGACTACAACGAGTCGGCCGGCCAGGTCAGCGCGACGTACACCCTGGAGACCGAGGCCAGGGAGGGCGACGAGACCGGCACCATCCAGGCCCTCTACCCCCACCAGTGGGCCTACACCTCCGACACCCTGACGGACTACGAGTACGTCTCGCCGCGCGGCGTGATGCGGGTGCGGGACGGCAACTCGTTCACCACCACCCAGGACGTCACCGGCGTGCTGCCGGCGCTGCCGGAGACCGACGGCGTCGACCAGGGGCAACTCGCCGCGTTCGTCAACGAGGTGGCGGCCGACGCGTCCATCGGGTTCGGCGACACCTACTGGAGCGGCAAGCAGTTCGGCCGCCTCGCACAGGTGGTGCCGATCGCCGACCAGATCGGTGAGACGGCGGCCAGGGACCAGCTGCTGGAGGCCATGAAGGCCGGCTTCGAGGAGTGGTTCACGGTCGGCGGCCCCGCCGAGTTCTCCTACGACTCGGACTGGAAGACCCTCACCGGCTACCCGGCCTCCTACGGCAGCGACCAGGAGCTGAACGACCACCACTTCCACTACTCCTACTTCGTCTTCGCCGCCGCCACCATCGCGGCCTACGACCCGGCGTGGGCCGAGGAGTCCGCCTGGGGCGGAATGGTCGAGGAGCTGATCGCCGACGCGGCCAACCCGTCCAGGGACGACGACCGTTACCCGTTCCTGCGCGGCTTCGACGTCTACGCCGGCCACAGCTGGGCCGCCGGGCACCAGGGCTTCGAGGCGGGCAACAACCAGGAGTCCTCGTCCGAGTCGGTCAACCTCAGCGCCGGCCTCATCATGTGGGGCGAGGCCACCGGCGACACCGAGCTGCGCGATCTGGGCGTCTACCTGCTGACCACCGAGTCCGAGTCGATCCGGCAGTACTGGTTCGACGGCGACGAGGAGAACTTCCCGGCCGACTACCAGCACAACACCGTCGGCATGGTCTGGAGCAACGGCGCCTCGCACTCCACCTGGTGGACCGGCAACCCGGAGGAGATCCACGGCATCAACGTCCTCCCGGTGACCGGCGCCTCGCTCCACCTCGCCAGGGACAAGGACGCGATCATCCGCAACCTGGAGGAGCTGGTCGAGGAGAACGGCGGCCCGCCCGTCGAGTGGAAGGAAATCCTCTGGGAGTTCCAGGCGCTGGCCGATCCGACGGCGGCCCGCGCGGCCTACGACAGCGACGGCGGCGGGAGCTACACCCCGGAGGCCGGCGAGTCCTGGGCCCACGTCTATCACTGGATCTACACCCTGGACGCGATCGGCGCCCCCGACACCTCGATCACCGCCGACAGTCCGACGGCGGCGGCGTTCTCCGACGGCACCACCACCACCTATGCCGCGCACAACTACGGCGGCAGCGAACGGACGGTGACCTTCTCGGACGGCACCACCCTCACGGTTCCGCCCGGTTCGTCGGCGAGCACCACCGGCTGATCCGTCAGCTCGTCAGCACCAGGCGCCCGCGCCCCCCGGCCAGCCGCCGGGGGGCGCGGGCCCGTGCGCGGGGCGATGAGTTCCGGAGCGCGCGCGAGTCCCCTTCTTCAGGACCCCGGGACCGAAGAGCCCGCGGGCCGAGGGGAAACCCGGGAAAACCCGCAGGGATCCCCCGGAGAAGAAGAGGACGACCGAATGACGGGCGAACCGACCAGCACCACCCTCAGCCGCGAGTTCAGCGAGCCGGACGCGCGGCCGACGCCCTGGGACACGGCGCTGCGCGCCCTCACCTCGGCGGAGGTCTTCTGGCTCTCCACGGTCCGCCCGGACGGCCGGCCCCATGTCACCCCGCTGCTGGCGATCTGGCAGGACGGCAGCGCCTGGTTCACCACCGGCGCCGGGGAACGCAAGGCGAAGAACCTCGCGGCCAACCCCGAGGTGGTGCTGACCACCGGGCGCGACACGCTCGACGAGGGCCTCGATCTCACCGTCGAGGGCCGGGCCCGACGGCGGACGGAAGCCGAGCCGCTGCGCCGACTGGCCGACGCCTACGCCGCCAAATACGGTCCCGACTGGGCCTTCGAGGCCCGCGACGGGGCCCTGCACCACGCCGAGGGCGGCAGCGCCCTGCTCTTCGAGATCGTCCCTTCGCGCGTCTTCGGATTCGCCAAGGGCGCCTACTCACAGACCCGTTGGGACTTCCGAAGCGATGCCGCATAACCGGGACAAGAAAAGTCGCAGTCGGTAGTCCCCCTCTGACCTGGCGTTATTCACCCGAGGTCCGAGGCACGCCCGGAGGCCTGGTTGCCGTGGGCCCGGGGCGCACGCAGGATGGATTGGTGCCCATGCTGATCACGCCCCGCAGCGCTCTGCGGAACACGTTTCTTGACGCCGTTCGGGAGTTCCGGTCGGAGGGCCGCGGTACCGCCGCGGACGACACGATGCTCGGCCGGGACATCGAGCTTTACGGAGACCGCTGGCAGGAGCCGGCGGTCTTCGAGGACTACGTACGCCGGCTGATCGCCGACGCGAAGGCCGAGACGGCACGCCCCGCCGGCATGGTGCCGTCGACCACGCTGTGGTTCGCCGAGGGGGACGTCTTCCTCGGCCGGCTCTCCATCCGGCACCAGCTGACGCCCCGCCTCATGGAGTGGGGCGGCAGCATCGGCTACGACGTCCGGCCGTCCGCGCGGGGGCATGGGCACGGCCGGGCCATGCTGCGCGCCGCGCTGCCGCACGCCTGGGGCCTGGGCCTCGATCCGGTGCTCGTGACCTGCGACACGACCAACATCGCCTCCCGCAAGGTGATCGAGGCCGCCGGCGGCTCCTTCGAGGACAAGCGGGGCGACAAGCTCAGGTACTGGATTGCCACCGCGCCGTCGTAACCTGGTCGCGGGGTTCCGACGAGCCCCGCGACACGGCAACACAGTCACGTGCCCCACCCCGGCGGGGTCGGCGCGCGGCCGGAGCGACCGAGGGACTGAGGACAACTGGGCAAGCGACAGCCCGTAGGACCGCCCCCTGCACCCGTGGTGCAGCGCGTGCGGCTGCGGTACACCAAGCGCGGCCGTCTGCGGTTCACCAGCCACCGCGATTTCCAACGGGCCTTCGAGCGCGCCCTCCGCCGGTCCGAGGTGCCGATGGCCTACTCGGCCGGCTTCACCCCGCACCCCCGGGTCTCCTACGCCAACGCCGCGCCCACCGGCACGGCCAGCGAGGCGGAGTATCTGGAGATCGCGCTGGCCGAGCCGAGGGAGCCGGCCGAGCTGCGGGCGCGCCTGGACGAGTCGCTGCCCACCGGGCTCGACATCGTCGAGGCCGTTCCCGCGCGCACCGGCGACTTCGCCGACCGGCTCGCCGCCTCCGTGTGGGAGCTGCGCCTGGACGGCGTGCCCGTGGCGACGGCCCGACAGGCCGTGGCCGTCTTTCTCGCCGCCGACGAGGTCATGGTGCGCCGGCAGACGAAGAAGGGCATCAGGGACTTCGACGCCAGGGGCGCCGTGGTCTCCCTCACCGCCGACGAAGGCGGGTCCGATAGGCCCGGCTCCGCTCCCTGTGCGATACTGCGCCTGGTAGTACGGCATACCACCCCCGCCGTACGACCCGACGACGTCCTGTCCGGTCTCCGCGCTACGGCCGACCTGGCGCCGCCGGTCCCCGCTGCGGTGACCAGGCTGGCGCAGGGGCCGCTCGATGAGGAGACCGGCACGGTGCTCGACCCGTTCGCGCCCGACCGCGACGCTGCCCAGGCCGCATTTGCCACGGCCCCAGGACAGTCACCCGCGGCGGCGCCGGGAGCCGCCGGACAGTGATGCCGTCGCCGCGCCGTCGAACCGCTTGGGGCCAGGGAGCCACTCGGGCCCGACCGTTTCAGCCGGCGCATCGACCAGCAGACTTTCGCCGTAGCCGGGCCGAGTAGGTCCGGAACCGGCGAGCGACACGAAAGCTCCCGAGCGGCGCCCGCCGTGACAGGGTGGGGTGCCCGGGAGCATGACGGGAGAACCGCCCGCAATGCACGATCGACACGAGTCCGCGAACGCGGAAGGTGCGGAACGCACCGACGACAGCAACACACCGAGCGACACCCTTCCGCCCCGGCGGCGTCGCCGCGTCGCGAGCCGCCCGGCGGGACCGCCGACCAGCGTGGCCGAGCCGGTGTCCGCCGAGGTCACCGAGGTGACGCCGCCGGCGCCCCCGGCGCCGGAGGAGGCCGCGCCCGCGGCGAGCCCGCCGGCCGACGAGCCGGCGCCGCCGCGCCGCCGGCGCCGCGCCACCAGGGCGACCAGCGAGCCACGGCCCGCCGAGAGCGCCGAAGCGGCCGACCAGGCCCAGGAGACGGAGACACCGACAACCCCCGAGACACCGACGACCCCCGAGGCGACCGAGGAGACCGTGCCGGAGGTCGCCGAGCTGGCGGATGTGCCGGAGGTCGTCGAGGTGGCGCCGCGTCGCCGCCGCCGGGCCGTCCGCGCCGCCGCCGAGCCCGGGTCCGAGGCCCCGGTGCGCCGCAGGCGGGCCGCCAAGAGCGAGGCCAAGGCCGTGGAGCCGCCGGCCTTTGTGGCCGAGTCGGAGCCGGTGGCCGAGCCCCCCGAGGAGCCGGCCGTCGAAACCCAGGAGGAGCCCGAGGCCACGCCGCGTCGGCGCCGCCGGGCGACCAGGGCGGCGGCCGAGCCGGCCGCCGCGCCCGAGCCGACCGAGGAGCGCGAGACGGGCCGCCGACGCAAGCGGTCGGCGCGCGCCGAGGCCGAGCAGCGGGCCGATGCCGAGCCCAAGGCGGGCGCCACGCGGCCGGAGGAGGAGCTGCCGCAGCCGCCGGCCGCCCCGGCCGTGGTGTTCCGGGCGCCGGTCTTCCAGGCCCCCATGTTCCAGACCCCGCAGCGCGCCGCCGAGGAGGCGGCCAGCCGCTACGCCGAGTCGGCCAACTCCGCCGAGGACGACGAGGAGCTGGACGAGTCCGACGTCGACGACGAGCTGACGGCCGAGGCGCCCGAGTCCGCGCCCGTCGCGCTGCCCCCTGCCGCCGAGGCCGATGACGAGGCCGCCGACGAGGCGGGCGGTCGCGACCGCCCCGCGAGGCGCCGCCGCCGGGGCGGCCGACGCCGCCGCCGGGGCGAGCTGGCCGAGCGCGCCGCCGAGGCGGCGGCCGACGAGGCCGGCCCCGACGAGCCGGCCGAGCCGGTCGAGGAGCAGCCGGCGGAGGAGCCGGAAGCCGAGTCGGAGCACGACGGCGACGCGGAGGAGCAGGCCGGCGAGAACGGCGGCGGTTCGTCCCGCCGGCGTCGCCGCCGCCGGCGCCGCACCGGCGACGCGGGCGAGCAGCCGACCGGCGAGGACGACCCGGAGCGCACCGTCGTCAAGGTGCGCGAGCCGCGCCGCAAGCGCGAGGAGGGCGTCGAGTCCTCCGACGGGGTGCGGTCCATCAAGGGCTCCACCCGTCTGGAGGCCAAGAAGCAGCGCCGCCGCGAGGGCCGTGAGCAGGGCCGGCGGCGGGTGCCGATCATCACCGAGGCCGAGTTCCTGGCCCGCCGCGAGGCCGTCGAGCGGGTGATGGTCGTCCGCCAGCACGGCGAGCGCACCCAGATCGGGGTGCTGGAGGACAACGTCCTCGTCGAGCACTTCGTCAACAAGGAGCAGTCCTCCAGCTACGTGGGCAACGTGTACCTGGGCAAGGTGCAGAACGTGCTCCCGTCGATGGAGGCCGCGTTCGTCGACATCGGCAAGGGCCGCAACGCGGTGCTCTACGCCGGTGAGGTCAACTTCGAGGCGCTGGGCCTCGGCCATGGGCCGCGGCGGATCGAGACGGCGCTGAAGTCCGGGCAGCCGGTGCTGGTGCAGGTCACCAAGGACCCGATCGGGCACAAGGGCGCGCGGCTGACCAGTCAGATCTCGCTGCCGGGACGCTATCTGGTCTATGTCCCCGAGGGCTCGATGACCGGGATCAGTCGCAAGCTGCCCGACACCGAGCGGTCCCGACTGAAGCAGATCCTCAAGAAGATCGTTCCCGACGACGCCGGCGTGATCGTGCGCACGGCCGCCGAGGGCGCCACCGAGGAGGAGCTGACCCGGGACGTCGAGCGGCTGCAGGCGCAGTGGACGGAGATCCAGAAGAAGAGCAAGAAGGGCAACGCCCCGACGCTGCTCTACGGCGAGCCGGACATGACCGTCCGGGTGGTCAGGGACATCTTCAACGAGGACTTCTCCAAGGTCATCGTCAGCGGCGACACCGCCTGGGAGACGATCCACGGCTATGTCTCGCATGTGGCGCCCGATCTGGCCGAGCGGCTGACGCGCTGGACGTCGGAGGTGGACGTCTTCGCCACCTACCGGATCGACGAGCAGCTGATGAAGGCGTTGGACCGCAAGGTCTGGCTGCCGAGCGGCGGTTCGTTGGTGATCGACCGCACCGAGGCCATGGTGGTCGTCGACGTCAACACCGGTCGTTTCACCGGCCAGGGCGGCAACCTGGAGGAGACGGTCACCAGGAACAACCTGGAGGCGGCCGAGGAAATCGTGCGTCAGCTGCGGCTGCGCGACCTGGGCGGCATCATCGTGATCGACTTCATCGACATGGTGCTGGAGTCCAACCGGGATCTGGTGCTGCGGCGGCTCCTGGAGTGCCTGGGCCGGGACCGGACCAAGCACCAGGTGGCCGAGGTCACCTCGCTGGGCCTGGTGCAGATGACCCGCAAGCGGGTCGGCCAGGGCCTGTTGGAATCGTTCTCCGAGCCGTGTGTGCACTGCAACGGGCGGGGCGTGCTCGTGCATATGGAGCATGCCCACATCACGGGCGGTGGCGGCGGTGGCGGTGGCGGCAAGAAGGGGCGCAAGCGCGGCAAGGGCGCGGCCGCCGTGGAGGCCGCCGCGATCGAGCACGCGACGGAGGAGGTGCCCGAGCCGGTGGGCGCGGCCGAGGAGCCGGAGCCGGTGGCCTCGGTCGAGCCGGTGGAGCCGATCGTGCCGGCCGGGACCGCCCAGGACGTGGAGCGGGACGAGCCGCTTGACACCCTTGAGCCCGCCGAGCCCGCGGTGCCGGCCGTGCCGGTCGAGGAGCCGACGTCCGGCGGTAGGCGGCGTCGGCGCGCCACCCGTAAGGCGAGCGCGCCGGCCGGGCCGCCGAAGGTGGCGGACGAGGGCGTGGTGACCACGGTCACCGTGGCCGAGCCCGAGCCGGTCGCGGCTCCGGAGCCGGAGCCCGAGCCGTTGGTCGCCGAGGAGCCGGTGGCCAAGCCGGCGAGGCGGCGTGGCAGCCGTAAGGCCAGCGCCCCGGCCGGTGCGCCCAGGAGCGCAGCCGAGCCGACGGTGCTGGTGGTCTCCAACGAGCAGCCGGAGCCGGTGGTCGAGGCCGAGCCGGCCGAGCCGGTCGCGGCCCCCGAGCCGGCGGCCCCGCGTCGGGCGGCCCGTCGGGCCTCGGCGCCGGCCGGTTCGCCCGAGGGCGCCGAGGAGGCGGTGATCACCGTGGTGGCCACCGAGCCGCCGGCCGAGCCCGAGGAGGCGGAGCCCGAGCCGGCCGAGCCCGAGCTGGCGGAGTCGGTGGCGGAGCCGGCCGAGCCCGAGGAGGCGAAGGCCACGGCCAGGAAGACCGCCAAGCGCGCCACCACCAAGAAGACGGTGGCCAAGAAGGCGGCCGGCACGGCCAAGAAGAGCACGGCGAAGAAGGCCACCAAGAGCGCCCCCGCCAAGAAGACGGCGGCGAAGAAGACCACCACGAAGAAGGCGACCACCAAGAAGGCCGCCGCCAAGAAGACGACGGCCAAGAAGTCCACGACCAAGGCGGCGGCTTCGGCCCCCTCCGAGGAGTGACCTCGGCCACGGCCGTGGGGCGGGTCGAATCCTGGCAGCGCGCCAGGATTTGACCCGCTTGTTGGCCCCTCCGTATTCTTGGCGATCGGCGTGTCACTGGACACGCCATGCCTCTGAGCACCTTCCTCCCATGGTGCCGCGCCGTCCCGTCAGGGCCGGGTGGTCGGGGAGAGGCCGGGTTCGCCCGTCGCTGGCATCAGAGGCTCCGCATCGAGTGAGAGAGAGTTCCGCGTGTACGCGATCGTGCGCACCGGCGGCCGTCAGCAGAAGGTTGCTGTGGGCGACGTCATCGAGGTTGACCGACTGGCGAAGAGCGAGGTCGGCGACACCGTCGAGCTCTCCACCCTGCTCGTTGTGGACGGCGAGACCGTCACCAGCGACCCGTGGGTTCTTGCCGGCGTGAAGGTCCAGGCCGAGGTCGTCGACCATCACAAGGGTCAGAAGATCCGGATCCAGAAGTTCAAGAACAAGACCGGTTACCGCCGGCGGATGGGTCACCGTCAGCTGCACACCCAGCTGAAGGTCACCAGCATCCCCGCCCCGGCCGCGAAGTAAGGGACTGAAGCGAGATGGCACACAAGAAGGGCGCGTCCTCCACGAGGAACGGCCGTGACTCCAACGCCCAGTACCTCGGCGTGAAGCGGTTCGGCGGCCAGGTGGTGAACGCGGGCGAGATCCTGGTCCGCCAGCGCGGCACCCACTTCCACCCCGGCAAGGGCGTGGGCCGTGGCAAGGACGACACGCTGTTCGCGCTGGAGGCCGGCGCGGTGCAGTTCGGTACCCACCGCGACCGCCGGGTCGTGAACGTGGTGCCGGTCGCCGCCGGCTGAGCGCGCGACCGACGAATTCTCCAGGGCGGACCGTTCTTCCCCATGGCGGGAAGCGGTCCGCCCTTGGCTTTGTTGGTACGAGCGACGTACGACCGATGACACACAGCACGCACAACTGCCGGGAGGCACCTGTCATGACAACCTTCGTGGACCGCGTCGAGTTGCACGTCGTCGCGGGTAACGGGGGCCACGGCTGTGCCTCCGTGCATCGGGAGAAGTTCAAGCCGCTGGGCGGTCCCGACGGGGGCGACGGCGGTCGGGGCGGGGATGTGATCCTGGTGGTGGACCCCGAGGTCACCACGCTGCTGGAGTACCACCACCGGCCGCACCGCAAGGCCACCAACGGCAAGCCGGGCGCCGGCGGCAACCGCACAGGGGCCCTGGGCAAGGACCTGGTGCTGCCGGTGCCCGACGGCACGGTGGTGCTGGACGCCGACGGTCGGGTGCTGGCCGATCTGGTGGGCCCGGGCACCGCCTTTGTGGCCGGGCAGGGCGGCCGGGGCGGTCTCGGCAACGCGGCGCTGGCCTCGCCGCGCCGCAAGGCGCCGGGCTTCGCGCTGCTGGGGGAGCCGGGGGAGAGCCGGGATCTGGTGCTGGAGCTGAAGACCATCGCCGATGTGGCGCTGGTCGGCTATCCGAGCGCCGGCAAGTCCTCGTTGATCTCCGTGCTCTCGGCGGCCAAGCCCAAGATCGCGGACTACCCGTTCACCACCCTGGTGCCCAACCTCGGCGTGGTGACGGCGGGGGACGCCGTCTACACGGTGGCCGATGTGCCCGGGCTGATCCCGGGGGCCAGCGAGGGCCGGGGCCTGGGCCTTGAGTTCCTGCGGCATGTGGAGCGCTGCGAGGTGCTGGTGCATGTGCTGGACTGCGCGACGCTGGAGTCGGAGCGCGATCCGCTCTCCGACTTCGCGGTGATCGAGGAGGAGCTGGCCCAGTACGGCGGGTTGGACGACCGGCCGCGGCTTGTGGTGCTCAACAAGACGGACATCCCAGAGGGGCAGGATCTGGCGGATATCGTCCGGCCCGATCTGGAGGCGCGCGGGCTGCGGGTCTTCGAGGTGTCGGCGGTGTCGCGCAAGGGACTGCGGGAACTCTCCTTCGCGCTGGGCGCGCTGGTCGCCGAGGCGCGGGCCGCGAAGCCGGTCGAGGAGGCGACGCGGGTGGTGATCCGGCCCAAGGCGGTCGACGACGCGGGCTTCACGGTAACCGCCGAAGGTGAGGATTTCTTCAGGGTTCGGGGGGAGAAGCCCGAACGTTGGGTGGTGCAGACCGACTTCGCCAACGAGGAGGCGGTGGGCTATCTTGCCGACCGGCTGAACCGTCTCGGCGTCGAGGAGGAGTTGGTCCGCGCGGGCGCCAGGGAGGGCGACGGCGTGGCCATCGGCCCGGAGGACAACGCGGTGGTCTTCGACTGGGAGCCCACGGTGTCGGCGGGCGCGGAGATGCTGGGCCGACGTGGCGAGGATCACCGTATGAACCCGCTGCGCCCGGCGGCCAGGCGGCGGCGTGACCGCGAGGCCGAGCGAAAGGACTCCGCGCAGCGGGAATTCGAGGAATTCGACCCCTTTGAGTGAGCTGGGCGGTATTGGCTGCGTTTGGGGCGGTTTCTGATCGTCGGACGGGTCGTTCCGTTATCGGTTCAGCGGCGAAAATGCCTGGTCACCCGAGCGCTTGGGGGGTCGGCAGGGTAAAGGTACGCTGTCTCGAACCGATAACGGTCGGCAACGGTTAGTCCGACTTAGGGGTCAAGCTTCTACGGGGGTTAACCTTCTCCTCGCGTAGGCGACACTTCTTGATACCGGCAGGAGCTTCCTTGACCATGCAACCCAAAGGGCCGTCCCCGCACACCACAGCGGTCGTTCTGGCCGGTGGTACGGGCCAGCGTGTGGGGCTTTCCATACCGAAGCAGCTGATCAAGGTCGCGGGTAAGGCCGTCATCGAGCACACCCTGGCCATCTTCGAGGAGGCCGACGACATCGACGATGTCATCGTGCTGATGGCCCCCGGGTACGCGCAGGACGTCGAGCGCATTGTCGCCAAGAGCGGGTTGACCAAGGTCAGTCGGGTCCTTGAGGGGGGCGCCACCCGGAACGAGACCACCCAGCTCGCCATCGCCGCGCTGGGCGAGGGCCTGGCCGAGGGCGAGGAGCGCCACGTCCTCTTCCACGACGCGGTGCGTCCGCTGCTCTCCCAGCGGGTGATCAGCGACTGCGTGCGCGCGCTGGAGCGCTACCAGGCGGTGGACGTGGCCATACCGTCCGCCGACACCATCATCGTCACCCGCACCCATGGCGAGGACGGCGAGTTCATCACCGACGTGCCGGACCGTTCGCGGCTGCGGCGCGGCCAGACGCCGCAGGCGTTCCGGCTCTCCACCATCCGCCGGGCCTACGAGGTCGCCGCCGACGACCCCAACTTCCAGGCCACCGACGACTGTTCCGTGGTCCTCAAGTACCTCCCCGACGTCCCGATCCATGTGGTGCCGGGCGACGAGTTCAACATGAAGGTCACCCAGCCGGTAGACGTCTTCCTCACCGACAAGCTCTTCCAGCTCGCCTCCACGGCCGCGCCCGCGCAGTCCGACGAGGCCGCGTACCGGGAGCGGCTGGCCGGCAAGACCGTGGTGGTCTTCGGCGGCTCGTACGGCATCGGCAAGGACATCGCCGACCTGGCCGCCAGCTACGGCGCCGCCGTCTACCCGCTGGGCCGCTCCACCACCGGCACCCATGTGGAGAACCCCAGGGACGTCGCCGAGGCGCTGGCCAAGGCGCACGCGGACACCGGCCGCATCGACTACGTGGTGAACACCGCCGGCGTGCTGCGCATCGGGAAGCTCGCCGAGACCGACGACGCCACCATCGAGGAGGCGCTGAAGGTCAACTACCTGGCCCCGGTGCGGATCGCCCGCGCCGCGCACCGCTATCTCGCCGAGTCCCAGGGCCAGTTGCTGCTCTACACCTCCAGCAGCTACACCAGGGGCCGCGCCGAGTACAGCCTGTACTCCTCGACCAAGGCCGCCATGGTCAACCTGACCCAGGCGCTGGCCGACGAATGGGCCGCCGACGGCGTCCGCGTCAACTGCGTCAACCCCGAGCGGACCGCGACCCCGATGCGGACCAAGGCGTTCGGCCAGGAGCCGGCCGGCACCCTGCTCTCCTCCGAGGCGGTCGCCCGCACCTCCCTCGACGTGCTGCTCTCCACCATGACCGGCCATGTCATAGACGTCCGCCAGCAGGACCCGACGGCCGACGCCAGCCAGGCCGGATCCTTCGAGCACGCCCTGGCCGCCGCCCTCAGCGCCGAGGCCGCCGGGGGGGTGGCATGACCCTCGGACTGTTGCGCCGGCTCGCCGGCGTGACGACCACCGCCGAACTCCTCGTCGCGGTGGTCGTGGTGTTCAGCTATCCGGCGATGCTGCTCACCGCCCTGCTGCCGACCACCGGCGGCTTTGTCGCCGCCGCCGCCCTCAGCTATCTGGGCGACCACTATCTGCACCGCAGGGGCAGCTATCTGCTGGTCCGCATGGGCAAGGCCAGGGTCGGCCTGACGGTCCGCTTCCTGCTCCGCCAGCTGCTGCTGGTGCTGCTGCTGGCCCGCACCGACTGGACCGGCGAGACCGTGACCCATGTCGCGGTCGTCGGGCTGCTGGCGTTCTACGCCCTGCAGATCCCGCACACCGCCCTGGTCACGGTGCTGCGCCGGAAGCGCAGGCTGCCGTTCGCCACCCGCAACATCGACCTCGGCTCGATGCCGGTGCCCGACGGCGCGCCCCGCTGGCTCACCCACCGCGCCGTGGAGAAGGTGCTGCACGCCGAGGTGCCGCTGTTCGCCGGTCTGCTGGTGACGGTCCTCACCGACAACACCACCTTCGGCTATGTCGGCGCGGTGGCCACCCCCGTGGTGGTCCTCCTCTATCTGCTGGTGCTGCTGCCCTACCTCCGCGCCGCCAAGCTGCCGCCGGACCCGGAGGCGGCGCTCGCCTGGTTCGACGGCTGGCTGCGGGAACACCAGCCGCGCACCGCGCTCTACTTCTCCGGCTCCAAGGAGTCCGTCTACCAGGCCGACATGTGGCTGGAGACCATGGAGCAGCTGGACACCAAGCCCCTGGTGATCCTCCGCGAACGGTCCATCCTCAGCCGGCTGGCCACCACCACGGTGCCGGTGGTGTGCGTGCCCAGCGCGGTGCACCTGATGAACATGGACCTCTCCACGCTGCGCGTCGGGCTCTACCCGGCCAACGTCGGGAAGAACCTCCACCTGCTGCGCGTGCCCACCATGAAGCATGTCTTCATCGGGCACGGCGACAGCGACAAGATCGCCAGCATCAACCCCTACGCCAAGGCCTACGACGAGGTGTGGAGCGCCGGCCGGGCCGGCCGCGACCGCTACGCGCTGGCCGATGTCGGGGTGCGGGACGAGGACATCGTGGAGGTGGGCCGCCCCCAGCTGGCGTCCATCCGCCCGGCGGGCGACCGCCCCGAAGGCCGCATCCCCACCGTTCTCTACGCCCCCACCTGGGAGGGCTGGACGGACGATCCGGGCAACACCTCGCTGCTGCTGGCCGGCGAGAACATCGTCCGCCGGCTGCTCGAATCCGAGAGCCCGGTGCGGGTGATCTACAAACCGCACCCGTTCACCGGCACCAGGGACCCGGCCGCCGGCGTCGTGCACCAGCGGATCGCGGCCATGATCGAGGCGGCGGCCGCGGCCCGCGCCGCCGACCCGCGCTGGGCCGCCGAGGCCGAGCGCACCGCGGCCGACCGGGCCGCCGCCCGCGCCGCGCTGCGCGCCGTCGAGGAGCGGGGCCGGGTGGGCCAGCCGCTGCTCGGCGCCGTCTGGGACGACGCCTCGGTCTCCAGGGACGCGCAGACGCCCCTCGACCAGGCGGCGATCGAGGAACGCGGCTTCGCCGAGTGGAACGACGCGTTCTGGCGCTCCCTCGGCTGGTGGGAACACCGGGTGATCACCGGCTCCGAGCCGCGTCTCTTCGACTGCTTCAACGAGTCGGACGCGCTGGTCTCGGACATCTCCAGCGTGGTCTCCGACTTCATCGCCAGCGGCAAGCCCTATGCCGTCACCGACTCCGCCGGGCTCGGCGCCGACGAGTTCCGCCGGCAGAACACCGCCGTGCGGGCCGCCGTCATCCTGTCCAACGACGCCGCTCAGCTCGACCAGCTGCTCGCCGCCGTGACCAGCGAGGGCGCCGACCCGCTGGCCAGGGACCGGCGCGAGCTGAAGCGCTATCTGCTGGGCCCCGACGAGCCCAGCTCGCTCCAGCGGTTCAACGAGGCGGTCAACGCGCTCGCCGCGCGGGCCGAGGCGCGGAACCAGAAGCTGGGCGAGACGGGGGCCGCGGCCGTGGTGACCGCCACCTGATCGCCTGACCCGTTGATCCCCTGGCCCCCCTGACCCCATGTGGCCGCCGCCGGTTGGCCCGCCCCCACAGCACCAAGGTTCACAGCAAGACGAGGAAGAGGCACGAGAATCCGTGGTCGCGAAGCCCGAAGAGATGATTCCGGAGGAACTCCGGCGGCGGATGCGGTTCCTGCCGGAGGCCACCGAGGCCGAGCGCGGGGAGTTCTTCGACGCGGTCGGCGAATTCCTGGCGGCTGAGGCGGGAAGGGCCGACAGGCTCGCCACGTTCCCGCCGGTCGCGCGGATCAAGTGGCATCTGGCGAAGGCGCGGCGCGCCGACGACCTGCTGGCGGTCCTGCGGTTCGAGCGGGAGAACCCGGCGGCGTTCCCGGTGCGCGGCCGGCTGCGGCCGTCCGTCGCGATCCCGGGCGTCAACACGGCCTCGCTGCCCTCCTCCGTGCCCCGGCTGCGGCTGCGCGAGATGCCCGTGCGGGCCAAGGCCACCGACGTGCTGTGGCGGGACGGTCGGCTGGTGCTGCGCGGCTTCGGCTATGTGGTCAACCTGCCGGACGGGTCGCACAGCCCGCTGCCCCGGCTCGCCTGGCTGCGCGCCAAGGGCGGCCGCCGGATACCGGTGAAGTTCCGCGCCGAGGAGGCCACCCGCGCCACCCGGGACTCCAAGCAGGCCCTGCACAACTACGACGACGCCGGCTTCGAGCTGGTGATCGACCCCAACAAGCTCAAGTCCAGGGGGCGTTGGCGCGCCGGCACCTGGGGCCTCACCCTGGCGCTGCCCCGCCCAGGCGGCTATGTGCCGGGCCATGTGGACCGCGTCGACGTCGGCTCGGCCGGCCACTCCCAGTCCCGTGACCTGGGCGACGGCGCCCGTCTGGTGGCCAGCTTTGTCGAGGGCCGCTTTCAGGTGCGGGTCGAGCTGCCGGAGGCGGAGATCACCGACCAGCGGGTGGTGGACGGCCACGCCCTGCGCCTCGGCCTGCGCTCCCCGGCCGCCGGCAAGCTGCCGACCAAGCTGCGGGTGGTGCGCAAGAACGCCAAGACGCCCACGAGTTACCCGCTGGTCCGGGCCGAGGGCGACGACAGCTGGTCCAGGTTCACGGCCGATATCCCGCTGGCCGACCTGTCGGTGGCCGAGGCGCCCGACGAGAAGACCATCGACTTCCTCACCCATATCGAGTTCGCCGACGGCACCGACCGCCGAGCCACCGTCCGCGAGGGCTTCGCCCCCGGCCGCCACACCCGCCCCGCCGGCCGCGAGATCGCGGTCACCACGGACGGGCCCGGCCTGCTCAAACTGCACGACCGCGCCCGGCAGGCCGTGGTCGACGCGATGCGCTGGAGCGGCGGCGCGCTCGTCCTCGAAGGCGAGTACGAGGGCCCAGGACACAGCAAGCACCTGGTGCTGCGGCACGGCGAGCGCTTCGAGGAGCATGTCCTTCCGCTGGACTGGTCGGACGGCCGCTTCGAGGCCCGGATCAAACCCGACAAGGTGACCACCTACGACGCGGTGCTGCCGCTGCGCGCCGGCCGCTGGTATCTCTGGCTGCGCGACAAGTCCGCCTGGGGCAACGGCGCCGACATCCCCGTCAAGCTGCGCGCCGATCTGATCGACGGCCTGCTGCCGCTGCGCAAACGGGTCGCCGGCCGCACCTACACCGTCAACCGCCGTTACTTCGACCGGCTGTTCCTCGGCTCGGGCCCGGTGCTCACCGCCGAGGAGCGCGGCGCCTACCGGCAGCGGCAGCTGCGGCAGGTCCTCACCCCGCAGTTCAAGCGCGAGCCGCTGCGCGAGGCGGTCTTCTACAACAGCTTCGGTGGCAAGCAGTTCTCCGACTCGCCCCGGGCGATCTACGAGGAGCTGGTCCGCCGGGGCGTCGAGGTCGAACACCTCTGGTCCGTCGCCGACGAACAGGTGGCGCTGCCCCCTGGCGTCCGCCCCATCGAATGGCACAGCACCGAGTGGTACGAGGCGCTGGCCCGCAGCCGCTATGTGGTGACCAACGTCGGCCTCGGCGACTGGTACGAGCGGCGCGAGGGGCAGTGCGTGGTGCAGACCTGGCACGGCACCCCGCTGAAGAAGATCGGCGCCGACCTGCTGGGCACCCCCAAGGCCAACCTGGCCTATATCGCCAGCCTGCCGCACCGCTTCCGCCAGTTCGACATCGTGGTCTCGCCCAACGCCTTCACCACCCCGATCATGCGGAACGCGTTCCGCTGCGAGGGCGAGGTCCTGGAGGCGGGCTATCCGCGCAACGACATCTTCCACCGGCCCGACCGGGAGAAGATCGCCCAACGGGTGCGCGCCACGCTGGGCATCCCCGAGGGCAAGAAAGTCGTCCTCTACGCCCCGACCTGGCGCGACGACCAGCGGCACACCGCGTCCAAGTTCAAGCTCGACCTCCAGGTCGACCTCACGGCGGCCCGCGAGGCGCTGAGCGACGACCACGTCTTCCTGTTCCGCAAGCACCCCAAGATCCTGGACGCCATCCCGGGCGCGGGACAGGGCTTCGTCTACGACGTCTCCGCCTACCCGGACATCGCCGAGCTGTACCTGATCACGGACGTCCTGATCACCGACTACTCCTCGGTGCTCTTCGACTTCGCCCACTCGGGCCGGCCGATGCTGTTCTTCACCTACGACCTGGAGCACTACCGCGACACCCTGCGCGGCTTCTACTTCGACTTCACCGAGAAGGCCCCCGGCCCGCTGATCAAGACCTCCCCCGAACTGGTCGCCGCCATCCGCGACATCGCGTCCGTGCGACGCGACTACGCGGCCAAGTACGCCCGCTTCGTCAAGGACTTCTGCGAACCATCCGACGGCCTGGCCACCAGCCGCGTCGTCGACCGCATGCTCCAAATCGCCAAGAACCACGAGCGGGGCGGCAGCTAGCCTGGCCGGCGGCCTGAGACCATTGGGCTATGGGAAAGCATCGCCGCCCCGGGCCGCCGAACCAGCCGTCGCGTGCCGTCCCACGCGTCGACGAGGCCGACCCGCTCGCCGCGTACCGCAGGCGGCGCCGGCCGCCGATGGATGTCCACCGCCGGCACCGCCCCGTCAATGGCGGTGCCGGTCATGTTCGGCCCGGTGAGGCTCGGGTGCTGGAGGAGTGGGACGGGTTCGCCTACCAGGTGGTTGGCACCGCCGCGGATCTCGCGGCGGCCCGGGAGTGGGTGAACACCCCGGGCCGCGGCTAGCACTCTAGGAGCGGGGCGTCGCGGTGTCGGGGTTCCGTTCGGGGGCGGTGGGGGCCCGGGCCGGCTCCGGCTTTTTGGGTGCTGTCAGTGCCTCGCGGCCGAAGAACCACTTCATCTGTGGCTCGACCAGCGGGCGCAGCAGCCGTTGCACCGGTGGGGCGCAGAGCAGCGAGATGCCCACGGCCGCGATCACCGTGGTGATCAGCAGCCCCGTCCAGATGTTCTGCATCGGCTCGGGGTCGTACCAGCCCCACTCAACCGAGCCACGGACCAGGAACCCGTGCAGCAGATAGCCGTAGAGGGTGCCGGCGCCCAACGCGGTGAACCAGGCGTGGCGGCCCGGCACCAGGGCCAGGAAGCAGGCCGTCAGCAGCACCGCGCAGCCGAACAGCGCCAGCGTCATCAGCACGCCCGTCCACCACGGTTCGCCCAACTCCTGGGCGCTGCCCCGGTGGTAGAGCCAGGCGTACTCCATGCGCGGCTCCGCCCAGTAGGCGACCAGCGCGGCGACGGCGAGGATCGGCACCGCCAGCAGCCGCGCCGCGCGGCGGCGCACCAGCTGGAAGTGCTCGGGGCGCAGCGTCAGACCCAGCACGAAGTACGGGAGGAACTGCACCACCCGCTGAAGCTGCAGGTCACTGCCCATGGTGGGGGACGCGGTGGCCACGGCGGCCAACAGCAGCGCCAGCGGCACCGGCCAGCGGACCGTCTTCCACAGCGGCACGGTCAGCCGCCAGATGAACAGCGCCACCAGGAACCACAGCAGCCAGCGCGGCTCGAACAGCGGCAGATAGTTGTTGTCGTTCTCGTCCAGGCGGCGCAGGAAGTAGGTGTAGGCGACCTGGAAGACCAGATAGGGCGCCAGCACCCCGGTGACCAGGCGTCTGACCCGGTCGGGCCGGCCGTCGAAGTTCCGCGAGAAGTAGCCGGCTATCAGGATGAACGCCGGCATGTGGAAGGCGTAGACAAACATGTAGAGCGAGGTGACCACGCGGGAGTCCGCGCGCAGCGGTTCCCAGGCGTGTCCGATCGCGACCAGCACGATGGCGAAGTACTTCGCGTTGTCGAAGAACGCGTCACGCTGCTTGGGCCGAGCGGTCTGGCGCGGCAGCCGCGCGGCGTGCTGACCGCGTTCCCTGGACGGCGTCGGGCCCGTCATGACGGCTCCTGCGTTTCGCTGAGACGAGTGGGGGGAGAGGAACAGCTCATTACCCCAGCACCCTAACGGCAGGCAGCCGCCCGGTGACCCGGGGGCGTCCACCCGGTGACGCGGCACACTGACCCCATGAGTGAGAAGACCCCACGACGGCAGACGGTTGCGACGCCGGGCGGCGACGCCCGCGTCCACTGGTACGAGGCGGACGCGCCGCGCGCCGTGCTGGCCCTGGGCCATGGCGCGGGCGGCGGCGTTGAGGCGCGGGACCTGGCGGCGCTGGCCGCGGCGCTGCCGGCTGCCGGTTTCACGGTGGCGCTGGTGGAGTCCCCCTGGCGGGTCGCCGGCAAGAAGGTCGCGCCGGCGCCGCGCACCCTGGACGCGGGCTGGCGCGCGGTGGCCCCGGCGCTGGCCGCGCCCGGCCTGCCGGTGGTGGCCGGCGGACGCAGCGCCGGCGCCCGCGTCGCCTGCCGCACGGCGGCCGAGACGGACGCGGTCGCGGTGCTCGCCCTGGCCTTCCCCCTCCACCCACCGGGCCGCCCAGAGAAGTCCCGGGCGGACGAACTCCCCCTGGGCGAACTACCGTTGCTCGTCGTCCAGGGCGGCAACGACCCCTTCGGCCGTCCGACGGAGTTCCCCACCGACGCCCCGGTGGTGGAGATCCCCGAAGCGGACCACTCCTTCGCGGTGCCGAAACGGTCCGAGCTGAGCCAGGACGAGGCGCTGCGCCTCCTGACGGAGGCCGTCACGGACTGGATCCCGGGGGTGGTTCCGTGAACCACCCACTGCTGAGCTCGGGGCCGGCCACGGACCAGCCCAGACCACGGAACGCCCCTGCCGGCTTCGGCAGGAGCGTTCGGCTGTCCGGTATACGCCGTCGGCGGTCAGCCGTCCTTCGGCGGGATGACGAAGCCTCGTGTCGGTCCCGAACCTGGTTGCCCCTTGGGGAACTTGGCGGCCACGGACGCTAGCGCGTCGGCGGTCACGTCCCGGCGCGTGGCCGGATCGGCCGTGTCGTACACGCGCCATGGCCCTGCCGTGTTCTCCGGGTCCTCCGGTGCGACTACTCCGGGGATGCCCAACTGCCTGAGCATGGCGTCCACCTGCCGGGCCTCGTCAGCGTCCACATTTCCGCCTTCCCTCGGGTGGTTGCCACCCTAATTACCACCGCCACCGCCACCGCCACAGCCTCCGCCACCGCCGTCACCGCCCGAGCAGTGCGAAGCACAATTGCCCGGATTGATCGGTCCACAACCGCCGGGCTTCGGCGTGTGGGAGCAGTTGGCCGCCACTGCGGTCAGCGCCTGGGGCGGGCTTGTCCACAGTTCGCTGTCCACCGTGTGTCCGGCCCGCTCGATGATGGCCACCGTGTACGTGAGCGCGTGTTGGTCGTGCCGCTCAGCGTCGGGCCGCTCGGGCCAGTGGTGCACGAACCGCCCCAGGCGTTCACACAGCTTGTCGTACAGGTTCGTATGCAGAATCAGAGCGTGCCACCCCTCGTCGACCACGTTGGAGGGGGTGATCTTGACGGTGGGGAACTGCGCGGCGGCATCCACGAACTTGAGTGCTTCCATCACGATCCGCTCAGCCGTATGCAGCGCCATGCCGGGGTTGTTGTCGACGACAGTCGCTACGACACCGCCGAACGCGCCAGGGGTGAGTAATGCCCGTACCTCGTGCATGCGTCGGTTCCTTCCTGTTGGGGTGTCTCGCCCTCGGTGAGATGTGATCGTCACTCGGGTCGGAGAAGGAATCTCGATCCATGCGCGTTGTCGACTAAAGATCATCGGCGGCAGTGTGCGGCCCAGGCGCCCAGGTACTCCCGGGCTTGCTCGCCGAAGAGCGCGTGTTCCTCATAGCTGGTGAAGCGACGGACAAGCTCCTGAACATCCTGACTCTCGCGGAAAACGATGGCTCCCAGGTCGAGTTCGGCGGTTGCCAGGCTCTCGTCGTAGATGGTGAACGTGTTCAATGCGCCCGAGGCGAAACGGACCTCCATGGGAATGACGCCGAGTCGGATATTCGGCTGGTAGGTCAGGGACGCCAAACGGTCGATCTGTATTGCCAGTTCGCCAGGTGGGACAAGCGGGTATCTGACGGCTTGTTCTGTCATGATGAACGTGAAGCGCTTTGAGCGGTCGAACAGGACTCTCTGCCGGTCCAGCTTCATCGCCACGGCTTTGGGCTGCTGCTCTGGTGGCGCCTGAGCCAGGCTGGCGCGGACATACTCGGGCGTGGCCAGAAGTCCCGTGATCATTGAGAGGAGAAAATATCGGAACGTCGTCGACGATGCTTCGAGACCGGCTAGCTGTGTCTGTTTCTTGTCGAGCCCCTTCCTGCGGAGCGCCCTGCCATCCTGCCATTCCGTCTGGGCGATGCGGGCCAGGGCCATCACCTCAGCTGCTATAGCGGGAGGAGTATCCAGGCATCGAAGGAGCTGTTCCACATCTAGAAGAGACGGACGAGCTTTATTGCTCTCAATTCTGCTGATCTTGGATTGAGACATGTTGCAGCGCGCGGCAAGCCGGACCCCTGAGAGTCCGGCTTCCTTACGAAGGTGCCTGAGGATTGCCGCCAGTTCGCGGCCACTCTGGTCTAGTCGAGCAGGGTCGATGGCCACCGTTTCACGTACTCTCCGAACGGCACCGACTCCGCAAGGGCGATGCGCTGGTACTCGATGTACGGCGCAGGATCACCCTCATGGAGTTGGCGATCGATCTGCGTGCCATCCTCCGCATAGTTCATGAGGACAACTTCTGCTCGGTCAAACAACCAGAAGTCCTGAATTCCGTCCAGCGGATTCGCGCAGTCTGTCACGTCGAGAATGCGAATGTCATCCCCCGCCAGCGAGTGAGCCTGGTAGTACATGAACTCGTAGCGCAGATAGTCCGTCAGGGGTCGCCTGACGATGTGAACCCGCCCCTTCTTCTTTCCTGCGGCCCGGATTCTCCGTAGACCCTCCGTGTAGCCGGAGGTGTAGCTGTGGGGGGAAATTCGATGTCCGGCAAGAAAGTCCCGGATGTCTCCATCCTCGCTGGGGACGCGATACCAGGGAAGGGTTTCGAGCCGCCATGCTTCCTGTCTGAAGCCCTGAACCTTGGCGGTCCAAGCGTCACCATCCAAGAGCACGTACGGCCTCCCTCAATACACTCTCGGGGATCTCCACGAGTCCTTCCCCTTCGGGGGGATCGAACGCCTTGGAAACGTCGCCCTGAACGACGAACGAGCCTCGCCCGGTCCGGTAGACGTTGGGACAGTCGTCGTTGTTGCAGTTCCCGTTCCCGTTACCGGTAAGGCGGGTCAGTTCCTCCCGTGTCATAGCTGAGAACCTCTCGCTCTGGCCCCGGTTGGGCTGATTGATCACGACGATACGAGGGCCAGGTGCGGCCGTCTATGCGGGGACGTGACGATGCACGTCATCGCATAAATTCGTTGCCTCGGCTGATCGGTGCGGAGGCAGGCGGCAGCGGTGGGCGGTCTACGTGGCGGGTGCGCGGCCGGGTTTCCGTGGCGTGCGGATGGCTGCGTGGGGGCTGGCTGGGAGGGGGAGGTCGCGGGGCGGGCGGGGGTTCGCCGTCGGTGGGGTGGTGGGGTGGTTGGGGTGGGTGCCGGTTGGGCGCGGGGACGCTTGGTGTTCTTGGGACGCCTTGCCGGTGGGGGTGCAGGCTGCGCGCACCCTGCTGCGCAGGGCCTCTCGCGGTGCCGCGCCTGTTTGAATCCGCACCGTTTCGTCGGGCTGCCGTCGGCGGGGACGGGAACGGCCCACGCCGCATGGGCGTGGGCCGGGTTGGGGTCAGTGCTTGAGGTGGTCGATGAAGGTCGACCAGGCGTGTGTCGGGAGGACGAGTGCGGGGCCGGGGTTCTTGCTGTCGCGGACGGGGATCGCGCCGGGGTAGCCGTCGGCGACCTCGACGCACTCCCCGTTGCCCGCGCTCCTGAGGGGTTTGCGCCAGGTGGCGTGGGCGAGGTCCCTGGCCTGGCTCGGTTCGGTGTGCATAGCTCCGACATCCTGTTCTTGACGATGCCGGCGTCTCGGAGACGCCGGCATCCTCGGTCAGTGGGTCAGTGCTTGAGGTGGTCGATGAAGGTCGACCAGGCGTGCGTCGGGAGGACGAGTGAGGGGCCGGGGTTCTTGCTGTCGCGGACGGGGATCGCGCCGGGGTAGCCGTCGGCGACCTCGACGCACTCCCCGTTGCCCTGACTCCTGAGAGGCTTGCGCCAGGTGGCGTGGGCCAGGTCCCTGGACTGGCCCGTTCCGCTGTTCATAGCTCGGACATCCTGTTCTTGATGAGTGCCAGCGTCTGGGAGACGCTGGCCGCGTTGGCTCGCAGGTTGTCGAACAGCAACTCGTAGCGCTCGCTGTCGCGGACATACGGATCGCTGTTGGACTCGACATACACCACGTCCGCGTCCTCCTGATGCTCGAACTGGAGGATGACGAACGGCCCCACCAGTGTCCCCGGATGGGCACCGTTGGAGAAGGGGATCACCTGGAGCAGGATGTTGGGTTGGCTCGCCAGCTCCAGCAGCCGGCCGAGCTGTTCCTTCATCACTTGGGGCCCGCCCACTACCCGGGCGATGGCCGACTCGTCGATCACGGCCCGAATCTGCACCGGGTTGGCCAGTTTGAGCAACTCCTGGCGCTGCAACCGCACATCGTGCCGCTGCTCGGCCGTGTCATCGCTCATCCCGGGCACGGTGGAGCGGTTGACCGCCTCCGCATAGCGGCTGGTCTGGAAGAGGCCAGGGACGACGGGCTGGTAGGTCAGGATGGTCCTGGCCTCCGTTTCGAGGCCGATATAGGTCGAGTAGGGGATGTCGGTGTAGAGCTGCCACCAGCCCTTCTTTCGCGCCTCCTTGGCCAGCTTGAGCAGCTTCTCCCGCTCCTCCCCCTGCACCTCGAAGAGGTCGAGGAACGCGGTCACATCGGCCAGCGTGGGCGCCCAGCGTCCCGTCTCCGTGCGGGACATCTTCGAGGCGGTCCAGTTCAACTTCTTTGCCACCTCGGCTGACTTGAGGTTGGCGTTCTCCCGAAGGCGCTTCAACTCTTGTCCCAGTCGGCGGCGTCGGACCACCGGGCTCGCAGTCGTCATGCCGGCAGTGTGCGACAAGAGCTGGCGGCTTGTCGACCCTAGCTGCAATTTCACTCTGGGGCGGTATTGCAATTCGAGTGCCCCTCGGGTCATTCTGTCTCACGACGCGGAGCGCTCGCACGGTTACGGGGCGTTCATCTCGTCTGCCCACCCATGCGCGCGTCGTGCGCCGGCTCCGGGAGGTGTCCAGTGGTCATCATTCCTCATCCCACCGCTGAACAGGGCGTCTAAACCTGGGAGTTAACGGCTCGGGTGCGGGAGATCGAGCGCTGGCGGGCGGTCGCGGCGGTTGTTGTGCAGCGGCTCGGTGGTGACGCTGAGGCAGTGGAGCTGGCGCGGCTTGGTGTGAGCGAGCTGCTGTGCAATGTCACCAAGCATGTGGCATACGACCCCCGCTGCAGACTGAGAATCACTCGTGAGGGTGAAATTGTTTGCGTCTCCGTGGACGACCACTCGCCTCAGGAGCCCAAGGCCGGTGTCGCCGACTGGAGTTCGGAGTCCGGGCGGGGCCTCTGGCTGCTGGGCGAGATGGTCCAGGAGTGGGGCTTTGCCCGCCGGGGGGAGGGGAAATCGGTCTGGCTCCGCTTCCCCGTCGCGAGCCGGGGCGCACGGTGAACGAGCCGGCCGGGGCACCCGTTGACTGGGAGCTCCTGCTTCCGGTGCCGGGCCGGAGGGAGGGTGACATCTGGGTGTCCGGGCCCTGTTGGTTCTTCTGCGGACATCGGGTCGCGAGCGTGCTGTGGATCGGGTGCGTCACCAGCGTGGGGGTCAACGCCCCGCTGTACGCGTGTCGGCCGTGCCTGGTGCAACTCCACGACATGGCCTGGGACTTCGCGGAGGCCGCCGAAATGACGCCGAGAGACGGGAACGGCCGGGCGTCGCCGCTCTACCGACCGGTGACGGCGACGGACAACCCGCCCGTCACCGGGCGGCGTCGGCGGGCGGCGCGTACCGCGTTCGGCGCCCGGCTGGCGCAAACGACAGCGAACCGCGAGACGAAGAGGGGGGATCCGGGATGACCGAGATCGTCAAGGGCGCGGACTGGGTGCTGACGGAGGAACGCGGACCGGGGGTGCCGGAGGGCATCTACGGAGTGGAGTGCATGACGTGCGAGGCCAAGTCCCCGCTCTTCGACGACGATCCACTCCCGATAGCGGTCTGGTGCATTCATCACACACAGGACAAACCGGATCACACGCTCTTCCTCGCCCGGACGGAGAGGCACTGGCGGGTCGTCCCCCGCCCCCATCCGCCGGCCACGCCGCCCGCGAACGACGGGGGCGGAATCGCAGGGCCGGTGTTCGTCGGGTTGATGTGCCTGCTCACCGCCCTGGCCGGGTTGCTGCCCGGACTCCAGTTAGTCAACTGACCTGTCAACCATCCAACTGATTAAAGGGAAGTCATGCATACGACGATCGTCCGCTCCAGCCTGCCCATCACCTTCCATATCCTGGCCACCACCCAGACCAACCATGTGCTGATGGTGCGCGGCTCGCACGAGGGAGTCGACGACGGCTGGGTGCTGCCTCATGGCCGGCTCCCCGACGGACGCTGCATGATCCTCACCGCCCGCGAACTTCTCATGGACTCCACCGGCTGTGACCGCGCCCTGTCCGAGGTCCTTGCCTTCGCCCCCACCACCGACGACAACGGACACCTCAACGGGCTCGCCTATGTCCTGAACGGCGGGGTCCTTCCCGATGTGCCGTCCAACGCGCCCAAGGACGGGTCGAGTTGGGTGCCGCTGCGGGAGCTGCACGAGCCGCCGGCCCTCTACCAGTACGCCATCGTCGCCGCCGGGCAGCGACGCATGCTTCCCCTTCTCGTCAACGGCGACCGCCCGGAGGCCACCTTCTGTTGAGCGGGAGGGCGGTTCGGCCGGCAAGCGGCACGGGTCCGCCGTTCGAGATACCGAAATTCCTAACCCGGTTTGACCCCGAATCTCCTGCCCGGTGTTCGTGATATCGAATCGCAGGGCTTTCGTTCGGGATTTCGGAGCGGCGTGGCGTCTTCGTCTGTCCCGTGCCGGCATTTCCGCGCGGGACAGACGAAGCGGGATGGACCTGTTAATTCATTGGAAACAGGGGATTGCCAACGCGCTGTGGCCACGTAAAAATGGTCTGCGCTCACCACGGCCGGGCCTGGCTCGTATGGAAGTTACCGCTTTTCAGTCCCCACTTTCGGCCTTCATCTGCCGAAAACCTGAGTTCGGAACCCGAGTCGAGACCCGAGCCGAAAAGAGTGCAGAGATGTCCTTCTCCCCGAGTCGGCGGCGGCTGCTGCAAGCCGCCGTCGCCACCGCCGCCGTGCCCGTCGTCGGTATCTCGTCCGCCCGCGCCACGGCCGCCGCCCCGGCCGCCCTCGTCGAGGCCGCCGCGTCGCCGTTTCCCCCGGGCCGCGTCCGGCTGACCGAGAGCCGTTGGCTGGACAACCAGAACCGGACGGCGGAGTACCTCCGCTTCGTCGATGTCGAGCGGCTTCTCTACAACTTCCGGGCCAACCACGGCCTGTCCACCGGTGGTGCCTCCCCCAACGGAGGGTGGGACGCGCCGGACTTCCCGTTCCGCACCCATATGCAGGGGCACTTCCTCAGTGCCTGGTCCTGGGCGCACGCCGCCACGGGGGACGACGTCTTCCGGCAGCGGGCGGAGACGATGGTGACCGGTCTCGCCGCCTGCCAGGCCAACAACGGGAGCGTCGGGTACCACGAGGGCTATCTGTGCGGCTATCCGGAGTCCGACTTCGACGCGTTGGAGGAGCGCACGCTCTCCAACGGCAACGTTCCGTACTACACGATCCACAAGACCCTGGCCGGTCTGCTGGACGTGTGGCGGCTGCTCGGCGTCGAGCAGGCGCGTGAGGTGGCGCTGGCGCTCGCCGGCTGGGTCGACTTCCGCACCGGGCGGCTCTCCGAACAGCAGCGTCAGGCCATGCTGGCCACCGAGTTCGGGGGCATGAACGACGTGCTGGCCGATCTCCACCAGGAGACCGGTGACGACCGCTGGTTGACGGTCGCCCGGCGCTTCGACCATGCCGCCGTCTTCGATCCGCTGGCCGCCGGACAGGACCAGCTCAGCGGATTGCACGCCAACACGCAGGTGCCCAAGTGGATCGGCGCGGTCAAGGAATATCAGGCCACCGGGGAGTCCCGTTATCTGGACATCGCCACCAACGCGTGGAACTTCACGGTCGGTGCCCACACCTATGCCATCGGCGGCAACAGCCAGGCCGAGCACTTCCGGCCGCCGAACGCCATCGCCGGCTATCTCGCCGAGGACGCCTGCGAGAGCTGCAACACCTTCAACATGCTCAAACTGACCAGGGACCTGTACGCCCTGGACCCGGACCGGGTGGAGCTGTTTGATTTCTACGAGCAGGCGTGGCTCAACCACATGATCGGGCAGCAGGACCCCTCCAGCGCCCATGGCCATGTCACGTATTTCACCCCGCTCAACCCGGGCGGCCGGCGGGGCGTCGGCCCCGCCTGGGGCGGCGGCACCTGGAGCACGGACTACGACAGCTTCTGGTGCTGCCAGGGCACCGGCATCGAGATGCACACCCGGCTGATGGACTCGGTGTACTTCCACACCGACGAGGCGCTGACCGTCAACCTGTTCGTGCCCTCGGTCCTCGACTGGTCCGAGCGGGGCGTCACCGTCACCCAGAGCACGTCCTTCCCCGTCGGCGACACGACCACGCTGGAGATCGCCGGCACCGGCGAGTGGTCGCTGCGGGTTCGGATACCCGGGTGGACGACGGGCGCCACCATCGGCGTCAACGGCGAGACGCAGGACGTGTCCACCACCCCCGGCACCTATGCCACCCTCACCCGCACCTGGTCGGACGGGGACACCGTCACCGTTCACCTGCCCATGGAGATCACCCTGCGGCCTGCCAACGACGACGGCGACGTGGCGGCCGTCGCCTACGGCCCCGTGGTGCTCTCCGGCGACTACGGCGACAGCGACCCGGGCGGCCTGCCGGCCCTGGAGGTCTCCTCGATCGCCAGGACGAGCCAGGACGCACTCGCCTTCACGGCGACCGCCGACGGCTCGTCCGTCTCCCTCGGCCCGTTCCACGACGCCCACCGCCACAACTACACCGTGTACTGGCGCACCGGCGGGCAGGGCGGCCCGTCGGCCGTCCGGCTGGTGAACGCCGCGAGCGGCCTGGTGCTGGGCATCGAGGGGATGTCGACGGCGGACGGTGCCCTGGCCGTCCAGTGGCACGACACCGGCACCGCCGACCATCGCTGGGAGATCCTTCCGCGCGGTGGCGAGGTCACCTTCCGCAACATCAACAGCGGCAAGGTGCTCGGGGTGCGCGACATGTCCGTCGCGGACGACGCCCCCGTGCTCCAGTGGTCCGACACCGGCACGGCGGACCACCGCTGGACCACCCTGGACCAGGGCGACGGCACCTACAAGATCCGCAATGCCAACAGCGGCAAGCTGCTCGGCGTTCTCGGCGGTTCGGCCGAGGCCGGCGCGCATGCCGTACAGGCGTCGGACGACGGGTCGCCCGACAACCTGTGGCGGATCGTGGACGGCGCGACCTGACCCGGAGCCGTGGGCACCGGCTCAGCGCACGCGCCGCGCGGTCGCCAGGGTGTGGAGGGTGTCGACCGCCTGTTGGAAGCGGGTTTGGGGCGGGGGGTCGGTGGGGCCGAGGAGGAAGGCGCGGAGGTCGTGGCGGGCCTTGGCGAGGCGGTCGCGGCGGGGGTCGACGACGGAGGCGAGGAGTTCGGGGAGTTCCCGCGCGTCGGGGCTGAGCACGGTCGCGGCGCGGACCGTGGGGTTGGCGGCGCGGAACTCCGCCTCGTCCAGGCCGCTGGTGTTGACCACGGCATAGGGCTTGACCCCGGCCAGGTAGTCGGCGACCACGCTGGACACGTCGGAGATCAGCAGGTCGACCTGGTTGAAGCAGCTGTACAGGTCCGGGCGCGGCCCGGTCAGCACGAGGTGGCCCTCCGGCGGCTGGGCCGCCCAGAACGCGGCCCGCCAGGCGCGGGCCGCCGCCGCCACGGCCTCGGCGCGGCCCGGGTCGGGCGCCGACTGCCACATCATCCGTTCCAGATCGTCGCAGGCCGGGCGGCCGCCGCCGGCGTTGGTCAGCTCGTCAAGTCGGGCCGTCCGCTTGGCCAGTTCGCGGGTGGTCTGGTCCTGGTGCGGGGCGCGGGTCGCGGCCAGCGCGCCGCGTTCGGCGACCGGGCCGCCGGCGCGGCGCAGCAGCGCAGCGCCGCGCCGGTCCGGCTCGGCGGCGGAGGCGGCGGCCGCCGCGCGGTGCGTCTCGGCGGCCTGGACCAGCGCCCTGATCCGGGCGTCGGCGGCGCCGGCCCTGGGGTCGACGGAGCCCGTCATCGGATGCGGTTTGTACAGGAGCCTGACCCGCCGGTCGGCCAGCAGGGCGCGGACCAGCTGTTCGCCGGCGAGCAGCACCGAGGTGTTGCCCGGATCGTCGGTCCAGCCCTCCCAGGTGGGGGCGTAGAGCACGGAGACGGGGCCGTCGGCGGGCGGCGGCCCGGTGTAGCTGTGGATGGGGGCGAGCTGGGGGCGGCCGACCTCGACGACGTCCCGGTCGTCGACCCCCACATCGGCCAGCGCGTAGCGTTCCCGCGCGGCGGGGCCCGCGACCCACACCTGGTCGTAGACCTTGGCGTACGGGTTGCAGCTGGAGAGCTTGTCGCTCTCGCCGTGGTTGACGAAGGCGTGCTTGATGGTGGGGATGCGCAGCACCTGGGACGTCTTGGGGGCGTTGGCCGGGTGGATCAGCACTCGGAGCGTGGAGTGCTCCAGCCGCATCAGATGGACGACCTTGGGCAGGCAGACGACGGGCAGTTCGGTGGGGGCCAGCTGTTGGACCATGGCCCGCTCCCGCAGCACCACCATGGTGTTGTTGGTCAGCGCGGCCATGGTGGAGAGCCACATGTTGGCCTGGTAGGCGGTGCCCGAGCCGCCGGAGAAGTACAGCCCGACCTGGGGTTTGTAGGAGTCCAACCAGCCCTGGAACCAGGTCAGTACCTCCTCCTCGCCCGGCGGTCGGCGCGCCGGCAGCAGCCAGCTGGCCAGGCGCAGCGCGCCGCCCGTGAAGAGCAGCAGCGAGACGCCGACGCCGAGCAGCCCCCAGGCGGCCCGCTCGGTGGCGACCGTCGCCAGCATGCCGACCGTGCCGGGCACGGCGAACAGCGGCATCCGGCGGTGGGCGCCGGTCAGCAGCCGGGGCGGGGCCGGGGTGAGCCGCAGCCCCGAGGTGTCGATATTGCGGGTGAGCACGGGCAGCGTGCGGGAGCGACGGACCAGCACCGCGACGGCGCGGGTGAGGAAGTGCGCGGCGTAGGACGCCAACAGGCCGGCGACCAGCAGCAGTCGGACGGCCGTCGACACCTCGGCGAGATGGGCCAGGCCCAGCACGATCAGCAGATCGCGGATGAGCTGCCGCACGGTCTCGTCGCAGCGCACCCGGGCCAGCGGCACCAGGGTGCTGGGCCACCAGCGGCGCAGCGCCAGATCGAGGGCGAGGCCGATGCCGCCGGCCAGGCACAGCAGTGGCCCGTTGGGGAGTTGGGCGCCCACCAACTGAGCGCAGAAGAGCAGCAGTAGCGCGCCAAGGGCGAGTCCTTGGACGCCACGGCGCAGCGTCGGTCCAGCAGCCACAGGAAGTCAGCTCCGGTTCGGGGCGGGGGGAGGGGGAGGGCGGATGCCCTGGCCTACGGAACGATGCGTCTATCGCAGAGAACGCGGGGAGTTGCCCGAAAGCGGGCGGAATTCACCCTTCCGGGTGGTGGGGTGAGGACGCCAGGAACGAAACGGCCGGGCACCGCCTCGGCGCGGTGGCATAGATTACGGTCGGCGGGCCGACCTGCTCCGTGACTCCGCCCGACGACGGGAACTCCCAGTTGGGACGGGGTCGGGGGACGGCCGGGCAGGGGGTCGACGGCGACCGAAGGGGCCGGGCGCGCTCAGGCGCGGTCGTTCCGGGCCCGGGATATCCGCCGGCGCGGCGCCGGGCCGGCCGACAGGTGCGCACAGGGGCATGAACGCGCACACCCACGCGCACGGGAACATGAACGCGGACAGGAAGGTGCCATGACAGCGGCACGGCAGGACGTCTCCGACGCCCGCAGGATCGTCGTCAAGATCGGCTCATCCTCGCTGACCACGGCGGCTGGTGGGCTTGACGCCGACCGGGTGGACGCACTGGTCGATGTGCTGGTGAAACAGGACGGAAGGCAGATCGTACTGGTTTCCTCGGGTGCCATCGCCGCCGGTCTCGCGCCGCTCGGGCTGGTCGGCAGGCCGCGCGACCTGGCGCGTCAGCAGGCCGCGGCCAGCGTGGGGCAGGGGCTGCTGCTGGCGCGCTACACCTCCTCGTTCGCCCGCTACGGCCGCCGCGTCGGGCAGGTGCTGCTCACCACGGCGGACACCAGCCGGCGCGCGCACTACCGGAACGCGTACCGCACCCTTGAGCAGCTGTTCGCGATGGGCGCGGTGCCGGTGGTCAACGAGAACGACACGGTGGCGACGGACGAGATCAGGTTCGGCGACAACGACCGGCTGGCCGCGCTGGTGGCGCATTTGGTGCGGGCCGATCTGCTGGTGCTGCTCTCCGACGTGGACGGACTCTACGACGGCGATCCGGCGCTGCCCGGGAGCCGCCGGCTCGACGTGGTGAACGGTCCCGACGATCTGGCGGGCGTGCGGGTGGGCCGGGCCGGGAAGGCGGGGGTCGGCACCGGCGGCATGGTGACCAAGGTGGAGGCCGCCGGCATCGCCACCCAGGCCGGTATTCCCGTGGTGCTGACCTCGGCAGGCGAGGTCGGGTCCGCGCTGGCCGGCGCCGCGACCGGCACCTACTTCCGGCCGACGGGTCGGCGTTCCACCAACCGGCTCCTGTGGCTGGCGCACGCGTCGGAGCCGTCGGGGGCCGTGGTGCTCGACGCGGGCGCCGTGACCGCGATCACGGAGCGCGGCAGCTCACTGCTGCCGGCCGGAATCGTCGCCGTGCGCGGGGAGTTCGTCGCCGGCGAACCGATCGAGCTGCGGGACGAAACGGGTCGCGCGGTGGCCCGCGGGCTGGTGAACTTCGACTCACGGGAGCTTCCCAGGCTGCTCGGACGTTCCACCAAGGAACTGGCGCGCGATCTGGGGCCCGCCTATGAAAGAGAGGTCGTCCACCGTGATGACCTGGTGCTGTTGCGGGCATAAGCACGATGAGGGGGCTGTATACGTGAGGCTTGGCCGGCCGGTGCCGGATCTGTGAAAGACCAGCCTTTCCACCGAAGGTTCGGGGAAAAGCGCCCGCCCGCCGGGACCAGCTGGTCCACTCGTGCCTGGTGCCCTGCCGGCACCCGACCGCACAACCAGCACGACTTCGCACCATGTCAGGAGGCTGTCGGTGAGACGACTGGCCAGCGTCGAAGGAGGCCGGCCGGCCAGCGAACGGGGCTCCCCCGCGCACAGTGAGCGACCACGGGGCGATGTCGACGACCAGCCGGCACGGCTGTGGCACATCACCCTGAGCGTGGCCGGCCGCGCGGTTCCGCTGTCCGACGTGCGGCGCGCGCTCGAACGGCTGGCGGACGACCATCCGTTCCTGTTGACCAGCCGCTACGCGGAGGATCACGCGGAGATCAGATACTGGGAGGAGGCCAGGGACCTGCATGACGCGGCGGCCGTCGCGCTGCGGCTGTGGGGGGAACACCGGCGCACCGCCAAGCTGCCGCCCTGGGAGATCGTCGGCCTTGAGGTGATCGGCCGGGAGACGTACCACCAGCGGATCTCGGAGGGCTATGGGCCGCCGCCCGCGCATCCGGTGGGCGTCCACCCCTTCTGACGCGTCGGGCGCCCCGGTGTTCGCATGCTGGCCGGCCGGTGCCGGGGGTGCGGGGCGGTGGTTACGATGCCGACATGAGCAGCTCAGGACCCACCGCCCAGGAGTCTCAGGTCATCGCCACCGCGCGCCGCGCCCGGGAGGCGGCGGCGCTCCTCGCGCCGCTGCCGCGCACCGCGCGGGACGCCGCGCTCGAAGCGGTGGCCGACGCGCTGACGGCCAGGTCGGCCGAGGTGATCGAGGCCAACGCGCGGGATGTGGCGCGCGCCCGCGCCGCCGGGACGCCGGACAGCATCGTGGACCGGCTGACCCTGACCGAGGCGCGGATCGCCGCCATCGCCGCCGATGTGCGGGACGTGGTGGCGCTGCCCGATCCGGTGGGCGAGGTGGTGCGCGGCTCGACGCTCCCCAACGGCCTTGAGCTGCGCCAGGTCCGGGTGCCGCTCGGCGTGGTGGGGATCATCTACGAGGCCCGCCCCAATGTGACGGTGGACGCCGCCGCGCTCTGCCTGAAGTCGGGCAACGCGGTGCTGCTGCGCGGTTCCTCGTCCGCCTATGCCTCCAACACGGCGCTGGTGGCGGTGCTCAGGGACGCGCTGGTCGACGCCGGGCTGCCGGCCGACGCGGTGCAGCTGGTGCCGGGGGAGAGCCGGGATTCGGTGCGGGAGCTGATGACGGCGCGCGGACTGGTGGACGTGCTGATCCCGCGCGGCGGCGCCTCGTTGATCCGGACCGTGGTCAGCGAGTCGACGGTGCCGGTGATCGAGACCGGCACCGGCAACTGCCATGTCTATGTGGACGCGTTGGCCGATGTGGACATGGCGGTGGAGATCCTGGTCAACTCCAAGGCGCAGCGGCCCAGCGTCTGCAACGCGGCCGAGACGGTGCTGGTGCACGCGGATATCGCGGACCGTTTCCTGCCCGCCGCGCTGGCGGCGCTGACCAGCGCCGGGGTGACGGTGCACGGGGACGAGGCGTGGCGCAAGGCCGGCGCCGAGGCGGGCGTCGAGGTGGCGGCGGCCACCGACGAGGACTGGTCCTTCGAGTATCTGAGCTATGACATCGCCGCCGCCGTGGTGCCCGATCTGGACGCGGCGGTGGCGCATATCCGCCGCTGGACCTCGGGCCACACCGAAGCCATCGTCACCCGGGACACCGCGGCCGCCCGCCGTTTCGTCTCCCGGATGGACTCGGCCGCGGTGATGGTGAACGCCTCCACCCGGTTCACCGACGGCGGCCAGTTCGGCTTCGGCGCTGAGATCGGCATCTCCACCCAGAAGCTGCACGCGCGCGGCCCGATGGGGCTGCCGGAGCTCACCTCGACCACCTATGTGGTGACGGGCGACGGTCACACCAGAGGGTGAATTCCGCGCGGGCCTCCCCGAGTCGCGCTCTTCCGCCTACGCTGGGAGGCGTGCCGGACGACGTGGGAGGCCCGCCGTTCCCGGACGGTGACGGGCCCGACAGCCAGAACTCGGGGGCCGCCGAAGAGGCGTTCGCCGCCGTGGTGCTCGACGAGGCCTTTGTCGCCTCGGCGAAGATCCATGAGCCCAGCGCCGCCGAGCGGATGCGCCGGGCCGGCGTCGACGCGGCCGAGCCTTCCGATGCCGAGCGCGCCGACGACGGCTTCGACGATGACGGCTTCGACGACGGGTTCGGCGACGACGAGCTCTCCGAGGGCGAGTTCCCCGAGGGCGTGGACGAGGGCGTCTCGTTCTACCGCGATCCGGATCTGGATCCCGGCGGCCTGGAGGCCCTGGACGGCCTTCCGGTGCGCGGCTCGACGGATGTCGACGGGCTGGACGCCTCGGATCCGCTGGGCGGACTGGACGGGCTCGACGCCCTGGGCGGGTTGGACGACGCGGACGACGAGGGCCGCTTCGACCGTTCCGACTACACCCGTTATCTCCCCGGGGACGCCGATTCCCCGCCCGATCCCCTCGCGCCGGGCCGGCGCCCCGACGGGCCTGCCTCCGGGGGCGGCGCGGGCGCGCCCCGTCCGCGCCCGGCGCGCGCGCCGGGGGGACGACGGCGCCCCGCGCTGACCTGGCAGCGGTCCGTGGCCTGTCTGCTGGCGATGATGATGAGCCTGAGCGTGATCGCGCTCACCCTGATAGCGATCCAGCGCGCCGGCGGCTCCCGCGATCCCTCGCCGGCGCCGCCGCTGCCCGCCGGCACCACGGAGGGCCTGGCGGGGGACCCGGGGGAGCCGGAGGACGTCTCGGGCCGGACGGTCGCCGACGCCGGTCTCGCCGATACGGAGGCGCTGGGCGAGGGCCCCTGAAAGCCGCTCGTTGCGGGTACGTGGCCAAATCGCCACCGGCGGGGGCTGTTGGCGCCTTCCCCGGCGACCTAGGCTGGACGGGTGGCCGGGCAAGCAGATCCTCCCGAAGGTGTTCCCGGGGGCGCTCCGGGAGCAGGGGACGAGGAGTACCGATCGATCGTCTTCGACGAATCGTTCGTCAATGCTGCCCGTCTCCAGGAGTTCTCCGCCGACGAGCGGCTGACGGATCACACGGTCGCCGTCCGGGACCGCGAGCCCGATCCGGGGCTCGCCCTGGTCCGCGCGGTGCCCAAACAGGGCCTCGCGCTGGCGATGATCATCCTGCTGGCCTTCGCCGCGGCGATCTATCTCGGCGCCAACAACCCCTATCAGTCGCCCCGTTCGCTGGCCTCGGGCCGGCCCGCCGGTCATGCCGTGGCGCTGGTGCCGGACGGCGAGGTGCCGGGCGAGATCGATGTGGAGGCGCTGTTCGGCACCGGCCCGGTGCGCGAGTTCGGCGTCGGGGCCGGCGGTCTCGACCTGCCCGACCCGCACTCCACCGAGCACTTCTCGCGTGAGCAGGTGCTGACCGCCCTCACCCTGGCCAAGGAGTATCTGACCGCCAGCGCCCTCAACCCGGATGTCCTGGTCGGTGGCGCCTACGGGGATGTCCGGCAGCTGCTCGGGGAGGAGCAGCAGCGGCAGTTCGACCAGGCGCTGGTGGGCGAGGGCGGCGCCTCCTGGGCCACCGACTGGCTGGTGCGCTTCGACGCCGGGCGGGTGGAGCTGGCCGATCCCCATGTGCGGGTCAGCGGCGTCTTCACCTTCGGCGAGGCCACCGAGGACGTGCTGGAGATAGCCGGCCGGCATGTCTTCGTCTACGCGTTGCGCGCCCCCGGCGAACTGGGCGGGCCCACCTCGCTGTTCGGGGTGCAGCGCGAGGTGCGTTTCCTGTTCGGCAAGGAGGAGCTGCGGGACCGCACCGTGGTGCTCAGACAGGCCGACACGCTGGCCGGGCCGATGGCCTGCGAGGTGGATCTCTCGCTGGAGTTCCATCCGCTGCTGGCGGGCGAGTCCGCTCCGCAGCAGGTCAACGCCGGAATCGACCTGCTGGCGCTGGACGCCGACCGCCCCGTGCTGTGCGGGGCCCTCACCCCGAGCGAGCTGACCGTCGACCGTTGACGTCGCCCGGGGCGGGGCCCCGGATCGCTAACCGGACTCCCGGCCCCCGCCGTTCGCCCCGCCCCCGCCGTTGCTCCCGCCGCGTCCCGTCGCGAAGTCCCGCAGCCGGCCGCCGAGATCGCTGGCCCCGCCGGCGACATCGTTGACCAGCTTGAACAGCGGGTCCTTGCTGGTGCGGACGGTGCGCGCGTAGTGGCTCGCCGACTCCCGCATCGAGGCGCTGACGGAGGCGTCGCCGTCCTCGTCGCGGCGCGGGTAGTGGCCGTCCATGATCCGCTGGAAGTCGCGGGTCTTCGACCAGTCGTGCAGCTCGGCGGCGCGCACGGCGGTGAACGGGTGGGTGCGGGGCAGCACGTTGAGGATCTTCAGCACGGAGTCACGCAGATCCCCGCCGGCCTCGTACTCCCTGGCCTGGTCGAGGAACGCCTCCACGTTCATCTCGTGCAGATGGTCGCCGCCGGCCAGCTTCATCAGGCCGCGCATGGACGCCTCTGGATCCTGACCGACCAGCAACCCGGCCCGGTCGGCGGAGAGTTCGGACTTGCGGAACCATTCGCGCAGCGCCGTCACGATGGCGGCGATCGCCACGTTCCCCAGGGGTATCCAGGCCACCCGGACGGCCAGGTTGGTCAGGAAGAGCAGCAGCGTGCGGTAGACCGCGTGCCCGGAGAGGGCATGGCCCGCCTCGTGGCCGATGACGGCCCGCATCTCCCGTTCGTCGTCGAGGAGTTCGACCAGACCGGTGGTGAGCACGATGATCGGCTGGTCGAGCCCGATGCACATCGCGTTGGGCTTGGGATCCTGGGTGACATACAGCGGCGGCACCCGCTCCAGATCCAGGATGGCGCAGGTGTCCAGCAGCATCTCGTGCAGATAGGCGAACTGCCGCTCGTCCACCCGCACCGAGTCGGAGAGGAAGAGCAGCCGAAGGCTCCGCTCCGGCAGCATCCCGCTCAGCGCCTTGAACACCGTGTCAAAACCGGTCAGTTTCCGAAGCGCCACCAACGCCGAACGATCGGCGGGGTGTTCATAGGCGCGCGAGGACAGTCCGGGAAAGCGGCGGCGTCCGTCCCCCGGCCTGGTCTTCGCCAGCTCGATGCCCGGCGACTCGCCGGCGCCGGCCTCCCCCTGGCTCTCCGCGCCATCCGTGTTGTCCGTCATGCCGGGACCCCCTCCGTCCGTGATGCGGCTACTGTCCCACCCTGGCCGCACGGACGGGTGGGGGCAAGAGGCTTCGTCCACCTCGTCCGCTTACCATGACCCTACGTCCCAGCGTCCCGTTCCCGGATAGGCCGTCGTATGACCCAGTTCACCGCCGTCACCTCCCTCGTCCCGTCCTCGTCGGCCGCCGAGGCCGTGCTGCCGCTCGCCTCCGAGGGAGGCGCGCACGACAGCCTGAACGCCTACGCCATCGGCGGGGGCGCGCTCGCCGGCCTGCTGTTGCTGCTCTGGATCACCACCCGGCTCAACCGCGACCGCTAGGGTCATCCGTCATGCGAGACCGGATATCCGAAGGCAGGCGGCGCCTGGGGGTCATGGGCGGCACGTTCGACCCGATCCACCATGGCCATCTGGTCGCCGCCAGCGAGGTGGCCGCCCGCTTCGACCTCGACGAGGTCGTCTTCGTGCCGACCGGTCAACCGTGGCAGAAGGGCCATCGGTTGGTCTCGCCGGCCGAGGACCGCTATCTGATGACGGTCATCGCCACGGCGTCCAACCCGCAGTTCTCGGTCAGCCGGATCGATATCGACCGGGGCGGCAAGACGTACACCATCGACACGCTGCGCGAGCTGCGTGCCCAGTACGCCGAGGCCGACCTGTTCTTCATCACCGGGGCCGACGCGCTGGGGCAGATCCTGGGGTGGCGTGACGCCCCGGAGCTGTTCTCGCTGGCGCACTTCATCGGGGTGACCCGGCCGGGCCATGTGCTGGCCGACCCGGGCCTGCCACAGGGCGGCGTCTCGTTGATCGAGGTGCCGGCCCTGGCCATCTCGTCCACCGACTGCCGGGCGCGGGTGGCCCGTGGCGACCCCGTCTGGTATCTGGTGCCCGACGGCGTGGTGCGCTACATCAACAAGCGCGCCCTCTACCGGGACCCGCCGCAACCCACCCGCTGACACGGACCGAAGGGCGGCACTGGTGAACGACCGACAGCAGCCGTACGGGCAGATCTACGGCTATGACGAGTACGGGCGCCCGCTCTACCAGCCCCTGCCCGAACAGCCGCTCGGTCACGAGGGGGTCCAGGGAACCCCGGGGGTCCAGGGGGCCCCGGGTGTCCAGGACGGCTATCCGGCCCAGCCGGCCGAGGGCTACGCCGGCTACCCGGGGCACCCCGGATACGAGGGCTACGACGGCTACCAGGGCTATCAGGAACACCAGGGCTACCAGGCCCCGGGGGCCTACCAGGGCTATGCCGCCCCGGCCGCCCCGACTGCCCCGGCCGCCCCCACCGGCTACGACGGTTACCAGCCGGTCGCCGACCAGGACACCACCGCTCAGCGGGGCTATCCCGCCGAGTACGGCGGCTACCAGCCCGTCGCCGACTACGACACGGGGCAGCAGTCCCCCGTCCCGCCCGCCCCGCCGGCCCCGCCCGAGCCGTCGACGCCCGCCGCCGAGGCGGCCGTTGTGCCCGAGCAGCGACGCCCCGGCGCCGGCGGGGACGCTCTCGACGAGCCACAAGACGACTACCGGACGGAACAGTTCTCCTTCGTCGAGGAACAGGACGAGGAGTCCGAGGACGTCATCGACTGGCTGAAGTTCAGCGAGAGCCGCACCGAGCGCCGCGAGGAGGCCAAGCGGCGAGGGCGCGGCCGGCGCCGGCTGCTGGTCGTCACGCTGGTGCTGGCGCTGGTCGGCGGGCTCGGCTTCCTCTGGGCCACCGACCGGATCCCGGGCCTCGGCGCCGAGGAGGAGGCCCCCGTCGCCGCGGCGGAGAGCCGCGATGTGATCGTGGTGCATCTGCGGCAGGTGGACTCGCCGGAGACCGCGACCGCGCTGCTGGTCGCCGACGAGACGGCCGGCACCGGCACCACGCTGCTGCTCCCCAACAACCTCTCCGTCACGGCCGACAGCGGCAGCATGACGCTGGGACAGGCCGTCGTCGAGGAGAGCGCCGGCTCGGTGCGGGAGGCGCTGAGCGGGCTGCTGGGCGCCGGTATCAAGGGCACCTGGCGGCTGGGCACGCCCTATCTCTCCAACCTGGTCGACCTGGTCAGCGGGATCACCGTCAGCACCGATATCGAGGTGCCGGGCTCGGACGAGGACGAGGGCCCGCTGGTCGAGGCCGGCGAGAACGTCTCCCTCAACGGTCCGGCGGCCGTCGCCTATGCCACCTACCGGGCGCCGGACGAGCCCGAGTCGGCGCAGCTCAACCGCTTCGGGCAGGTGATGCAGGCGGTGCTGGAGCGGCTGCCGGAGAGCGAGTCGGCGACCGTCACCACGATGGAGATGCTGCGGCAGATCCAGGACCCCTCGCTCTCGGAGCAGGAGCTGGGCGTCAGCCTGGCCCGGCTGGCGGCCTTCGCGGCGCTCGGCGAGTACCGGACCAGCGAGCTGCCCGTCGAGGAGGACGGCACCATCAGCGACGCGACCGCCGACGGCCTGGTGCACGAGGTGCTGGGCGGATCGGTCAGCAACGCCGACCCCGGCGGCATGGCACGGATCGGCATCCGGGACGCGAGCGGGGTCGAGGGCATGGGCGAGGCGGCCAGGATCACGTTGATCAACGGCGGCCTGACGGTGGTGGACAGCCGGCCGGCGGACGAGGCGCTGGCCGAGTCCCAGGTGCTCTACTCGGTGCCGGAACACCGGGAGATCGCGGTCGAGGCGGCCAGAACCCTGGGCCTGCCCGAGGAAGTGGTCACCGAGGGCGACGGGCCGGGCACCGCCGATGTGACCATCGTGCTGGGCGAGGACTATGGGAGGTGACTGTCAGTGCGACATGAGACCCTGGGATTCCAGGGTCGGGCCGCGAGTACGACATCGCCCGTGGCAGCGCGGGCGGTGGGAGCCGCCGGCGGAGGCGACCCCTTGAGACCGAGGAGACTGCCGTACCTGTGACCGCCACGGACCGCGCCACCGAGCTGATCAGCGCCGCCGCCCAGGCCGCCGCCGACAAGCTGGCGCACGACATCATCGCCTACGACGTCAGCGACGTCCTGGCCATCACCGACGCCTTCCTGCTGGCGTCCGCCCCCAACGACCGCCAGGTCAAGTCCATCGTGGACGGCATCGAGGAGCGGCTGCGCGAGCTGGACGCCAAGCCGGTCCGCCGGGAGGGCGAGCGGGACGGCCGTTGGGTCCTCCTCGACTATGTGGACATCGTGGTGCATGTCCAGCACTCCGAGGAGCGGGTCTTCTACGCCCTGGAGCGGCTCTGGAAGGACTGCCCCGAGCTGCCGCTTCCCGAGGACGCCAAGGCCACCCGTGGCCGGGGCGCGGCCGAGGGCGAGAGCGCGGACGGCTCGGCCGGTGGCTCGGCGGACGGTTCAGCGGGTGGTGAGTCCCGCTGAGCGCCCAGGACCGTCGGCGGATCGTGCTCTGGCGGCACGGCCAGACCGCGTGGAACGTCGAGAACCGCTTCCAGGGCACGATGGACATCGAGCTGACCGAGGCGGGCGTCGCCCAGGCGCGGCGCGCGGCCCAGCTGTTGGCGCGCCTTCGGCCCGATGCCGTCATCTCCTCCGATCTGCGCCGCACGGCGGCCACGGCCGCCGAGCTGGTCGAGGTCACGGGCCTCTCGGTCTCCTATGACGAGGGGCTTCGGGAGTCCTTCGCGGGGGACTGGCAGGGCCTGACGCATCCCGAGATCGAGGCCCGCTTCGGCGAGCAGTACGCGGCCTGGAAGCGCGGCGAGCCGGTGCGGCGCGGCGGGGGCGAGCTGGAGACGGAGGTCGCCGACCGGGCGGCGCCCGTGGTGGAGCGCGCGGTGGAGAAGCTTCCGCCCGGCGGTCTGCTGGTGGTCGTCAGCCATGGCGGCACCATCAGGACCACCATCGGCCGGCTGCTCGGCCTGGCGCCGAGCAGTTGGGAGGCGCTGGGCAGCGTCTCCAACTGCTGCTGGTCCGTCCTCGGCCAGGGCGTGCGGGGCTGGCGCCTGCTGGAACACAACGCGGGCTCCCTCCCCGAGCCCGTCATCGGCGACGACGTCTGACGAGGCGTGACGACGTCTGACGGCGTCTGGCGTCCGGCGGCTTCGGGGTGGGGCGTCAGGACGCCCCCGGGGGCGCGGCGTTCGGGGGTTCGCCGGCGACCAGTCGGCGGCTGTGTTCGTCGCTGGGCAGATAGACCACCATCCGGGCGTCCGGTATCCCGTTGACCGTCAGGGATTCCGAGCGCAGCCGCAGTGTCCCCGAGGGGTGCCGGAAGGTCTTCACCCTGGGCCCCGGCGGCACCACGTCGCCGCTCGCCCACATCGCGGCGAAGTCGGCGCTGGCGCCCGAGAGTTCGCGGATAAAGCCCTCCCAGGCCAGCTCGCCGACATGGTCGCCGTAGCCGGAGCGGAACGTCGCCACCATCAGCCGCAGCTCGTCCTCCCGCATCAGCAGCGGACAGTCCTCCTTCGAGCTGGTGAACATCATCCACATCACGTTCCGCCCCCGCCCGGAGAAGCGGCCCAACGGGTCGAACACCCGCATATAGGCGGCGTTGTGGCCCAGCACGTCGAACCGCTGGTTGTAGATCACCGCGGGCAGCGGATCCAGGCCGTCCAGGATCAGCCGCACCTCCTCGCTGACCAGATCGGCCCCGGGCACCGCCACGGTCGCCTCGGGGGCGAACGGCACCTCGGCCAGACGGAAGAGGTGCTCCCGCTCGGCGGCGTCCAGCCGGAGTGTCCTGGCCACGGCCGTCAGCACCTGCGCGCTGGCGTTGATCGGCCGGCCCTGCTCCAGCCACGTGTACCAGGTGACCCCCACGCCGGCGAGCTGGGCGACCTCCTCCCGGCGCAGTCCGGGTGTGCGCCGCCGGAACCCGGGCGGCATCCCGACGTCCGCCGGCCGCACCCGGGCCCGTCTCGCGCGGAGAAACGCGGCCAACTCCGTTCTCCTGCGCCCTGTCGCCATCGTTGTCGCCACCCCTTCAGCCTGCGGGCCGCCCCCCAGCCCTGCCAGGTGCTGTCGGTACCAGTATCGGCGGGCTCTCGTTACCGGTATCGCGCCGGTCGCAGGCTCGGGCCATGACCACCGTTCCCACCAGCTCTTCCACCAGCACCGGCACCGCCGCCGGGCGGGCCGGCGGCCCGGCACGGCCAGGCTGGCTGCTGGCCGTCGTGCTCGCCGGCCAGTTCATGGCGCTGCTGGACGTCTTCATCGTCAATGTCGCGGCGCCGACCCTGCGCGCCGACCTCCAGGCCACCGACAGCCGGCTGCAGCTGATCGTCGCCGGCTACACCATCGCCTACGCGGTGCTGCTGGTCACCGGCGCGCGGCTGGGCGGCAGATTCGGCCCCGGGCGGCTCTACCTGGTGGGCCTGGCGTTCTTCACCGTCCTCTCGCTCGCCTGCGGACTGGCGGGCGACGACCTGTGGTTGATCGTCTTCCGGGTGCTGCAGGGCGCGGCCGCGGCGCTGATGATCCCGCAGGTACTGGCCCTGATCCAACGTTCCTTCGAGGGGGCGGCCAGGGCCAGGGCGCTGTCGCTCTTCGGCGCGGTGATCGCGGTGGGCGCCGCCGCGGGGCAGCTGTTGGGCGGACTGCTGATCAACGCCGACCTGTTCGGCTGGAGTTGGCGCCCGGTCTTCCTGGTGAACGTGCCGATCGGGCTGCTGCTGCTCGTCGGCGGGCTGCGGGTGCTGCCCCTGGGGCGGCCGCGGCTGGCGGAGCGGGCCCGTTCGATGGACCTGCCGGGCCTGTCGCTGCTCGCGGTCGCCGTGCTGCTGTGCACGGTGCCGCTGGTGCTGGGGCAGGAGTGGGGCTGGCCCGCCTGGTGCTGGGCCGCGTTGGCGTCGAGCGCCCTGGTGACCGGGGTGCTGCTGGCCCACGAGACCCGGCTGTCCCGCCGGGGCGGGGCGCCGCTGATCTCGCCCCGGGTGCTGGTGTCGTCCGGGGGCCCGATGGCGTTGATCTTCGTGGTGATGGCGCTCAACGGCGGTCTCACCTTCGCGCTGGCCCTGCATATCCAGGGGCCGGAGAGTCAGGCGGGACTCGGCTACGGCGCGCTGCGCGCGGGGCTGACGTTTCTGCCCACCGCGCTGGCCTTCGGCGGGATCTCGCTCTACTGGCGCCGGCTGCCGGCCGGTTGGCGGCCGGCGTTGCCGCCGGTGGGACTGCTGTCGGCGGCGGGTTCGCTGCTGGCCCTCGGTGTGGTGCTGCGGGACGGCGGGGGCGGGGCGGCGCTGGTGGCGCTGAGCGCCGGGGCCGGTGTCGGCCTGGCCCTGGCCTATGGCCCGACGCTGGACGCGGCGCTGAGCCGGGTGCGGCGCGAGGACGCGGCGGACGCTTCCGGGATGACGGTGATGATGACCCAGCTGGGCATGCTGGTCGGGGTCGCCACCTTCGGCACGCTCTATCTCAACCGCGCCGCCCACACGGCCTCTTCGGCCGAGGGGGCCTGGTCCGCCTCGGCGGCGCTGGCGGCCGCCGCCCTGGCCGGCGCGGCCCTGGGCGCGCGCGGCCGGCGCTCGGGGCGGCGGACGTCCGGCGGTGGTGAAGCGGTGGCGGCCGGGCGTGGAATGCGAGTGGAAGGGTAGCTGGACGGACGGCGACAAGGCGTCGTCGTGGGTCTCGATCCCGTCTCCTCTTGGTCGAGGCGGCGCCAAGCGGCTTATCGGAAAGCCCATGACATGGCAGAATCGTGGACACGCCGGGCAGCGGACGCTCCGGCGTGTCACCCGGTGGCGACGGAGGGGTATGCCTCGTGTGCACGGCCCACAACCGAGGGTGGAGCTGATCGCATGGGTGCACACAGCAGAAAGTGCGATTGGTGCGGTGCCGGCACCCCCATCGTGCGCGATCTGCAGCCGGTGAACGTCGCGTACCAGTACTGGTGCGTGGAGTGCGCCAGGGCGCTGATCATCAAGGGCGATCCGATCGAGGTCTACCGCGAGCTGGAGGGCGAGCCCATCTATGGGCGTCTTCTCGACGAGCACTGCGCGCTCAAGCGGTTCTACTCCTTCGCGAGCGTCTGACCTGCGCACCCTGCCCCACCACCCCGATTTGGCATTCGACCCCGGTTCCTGTGTAAAGTAGGGATCACCGCGAGGGGGAAACCCCGAACGGACAGGCAAGGGGCTATAGCTCAGTTGGTAGAGCGCTTGCATGGCATGCAAGAGGTCAGGAGTTCAATTCTCCTTAGCTCCACAGCAGCCGAAGAGGCCGTCTCCCGCAGGGGAGGCGGCCTCTTGGCTTTGCCCGGGCGACCGTAGGCCGTCCGCCTCCGAAGTCGCCCGCTTCTTCGGGGACTTGCCGCCCGGTGGGCCGGGTGGCGCTTCGTCGGGGCGATACGTGGGGGGCGCCGGGGTGGGCGACTTGTTAGTGTGCGCTGGTGTCATCGATCAAAAAGCTGCAGATAACCTTCGACTGCGCGGACCCCGAGCGCGTCGCCCGCTTCTGGGCCGAGGCCCTGGGGTATGTCCTGCCGTCGCCGCCCGAGGGGTTCGACAACTGGGACGAGTACAACCGTTCCCTCCCTCCCGAGGACCGGGGTGCGTGGTTCGCGTGCTCGGACCCGTCGGGAGTGGGTCCGAGGCTGTACTTCCAGCGCGTTCCCGAGGGGAAGGTCGCCAAGAACCGGGTGCATCTCGACGTACGGGTCGGCACCGGGCTGGTGGGGGACGAGCGCCTGGCGACGCTTCAGGCCGAATGCGATCGACTGATCGCCCTTGGCGCGACGCATGTGCGGACCATGCTCGCCGACGAGGAGAACGAGTCGTGCATCTCGATGCAGGACATCGAGGGCAACGAGTTCTGCGTCGACTGAGCGCCCGGACCCGATGAGCACGGCACGGCGCGGCGCGGCGCGATCGGTGGCCGTGGCGCAGCCGTAACGGCCGCCACGCGTCGGTGCGTGGCCTGCCGCCCGGCTCCGGGTGTCAGTGCGCGGCGGTGGTCGGGCGGATGCCGGCGAAGACCACCGCGAGCAGGCGGTCGATGCGGTCGGCCGAGGCGTCCCGCCCCTGCTCGTGGGCCCAGGCGACGCCGGAGACCAGCAGGAAGAAGTCCGTGGTGCCGACGTCGGGGCGGACCTCGCCGGCGTCCCTGGCCCGGTCGAGCAGTGCCTCGCCGGCCTCGCGCATCGCCAGGCAGGCGGCGTGCAGGCTGGAGTCGGCGTGGTCGAGGGTGTGGGCCACCTCGCCGGTCAGCCCCCGGAAGGTGGTCGTCGCGGCGACAAAGGCGCGGGTCCACTCGGTGAGCGCGGGCCAGGGGGCGCGGCTGGTGACCAACTCCCGCCCGGTGGCGCCCAGTGCGTCGAAGTGCTCGCGCAGCAGGGCCTCCAGCAGATGCTGCCTGCTGGGGAAGTGCCGGTAGAGCGTGCCGATGCCGACTCCGGCGCCGGCGGCGATCTCTTCGAGCGAGGCGTCGGTGCCGTGTTCGGCGAACGAGGCGCGCGCCTCGGCGAGCAGCCGTTCGCGGTTCCTTCTGGCGTCGGCGCGCGGGAGGCGCGTCGTCGTCGTGTCGTCCAACCTTCTCTCCTCGGTTCGCCGTGCCGGGCCGCGAACTCCCGGTTCCCGGGCCGGGGCGGCGCCTCGGTGGCCAACCGGAGCCTACCTCCGTTATCGTGACCGGGCTAACCGGAGGCTGCCTCGGTTTGGCGGGTTCGGAGGTCGACGCGGCATGCGCCGGAGTGGGGGAACAGTGCGAACTACCGTGTCGTCGAGGGGCGTTCGACCGTCGGGCGAGCCGGGCCCGACGGTGGTGGAGCTGGCGAGGCGGCGGCTCGGCCGGTTCGGGGTCTGGCTCGCGCCGGACGCGGTGCGGTCCACGCCGGTGGCGGTGCTGCGGACGCAGGCGCGTCGGATCGAGGAGTTGGGCTATGGCTCGCTCTGGACGGGGGAGCCGCCGGTCGGTGCGCCGGTCGCCGGGCGGGAGATCTTCAGCCTGCTGGCCGTTCTGCTGGCCGCCACGGATCGGCTGGTGCTGGGCGCCGGTGTCGCCAACGTGGGCATGCGCGTTCCCCAGGCCATGCGGTCGGCCGCCGCCGGATTGGCCGAGGCGTATCCCGGGCGGCTGGTGCTGGGCCTCGGCGGCGCCGAAGGACCCCGTCCGCTGCACCGACTGCGCGGCTATCTGGACGCGATGGACGCGATGGGCGAGGCGGATGGGACGGATGGGACGGGCGGCCGGCGGTATCCCCGGGTGCTGGGGGCCATCGGGCCCCGGGCGCAGGCGTTGGCGGTGGAACGCGCGGACGGGGTGCACCCGTTCCTTCAGCCGGTCGCCCATACCGCGCGCGCCCGAGGGGCCGTCGGCGACGGGGCGCTGCTGATTCCGCATCAGGTGCTGACGCTGGAGGAGGAGCCGGAGGCGGCCAGGGGGCGGCTGCGCGCCGTGTTCGGCGCGGTGGGCGGGCGGCCGTTGGCGGAGAACGCCTATACCCGCAACTTCCGTCGACTCGGCTACGACGACCGGGACTTGGCCGACGGCGGTTCGGACGCCCTGGTGGACGCGGTCCTGGCGCATGGCGGTGCCGCCGCCGTGGCCGCCCGGCTGCGCGCCCAACTGGCCGCCGGCGCCGACCATGTGCTGCTGCATCCGCTGACGGATGATCTTCCCTCGGCGGTCGACGAGTTGGAGCGGCTGGCCTCCCCGCTGCTCGACTGAGGTCGGGGGAGGGGGGGAGGGGGAGCCGGAGTACGGGGGCCGTCGGCGGTGGGGTGCCGCCGTCGCGTCTGTGAAAGTTCCCGATACAGGGGGCGCGTTGGTGCAGGCGGGGGTGTTTTTCACAGGGATAGACCGGTGGGGTGCGCCGAGTGCTCTTCCCCGGGGATGGGTCTACGTGCGTAAACTGGGACATGACGTGACCGCGTCAAGTGCACTGATCCGTTCCATCCCCCCTCGATACTCAGGAGTCGGTCATGCTCTTCACCAGATCACTCTCCCGGCGCCTCAGGTGGCGAATGGCCACCCTGGGTGGCGTGTTCGTGGCCGTGTTCGGGATTCTGCTCACCACCCCGTCGGCCGCGGCCGGTGCGTCGAGTGTCGCGGCCGGTCCGACCGAGGTGCCGGAGGCCGTGGGCACCCTGGAGCCCGGTGAGGCGTTCATGGGCGCCGGCACCGCCATCCACGAGGGCCGCGCGCTGGACACCGGCGAGCTGTCGTTGGAGCCCTTCGACACCAGCGGCGTCCAGGGCATCGACGTCTCGCACTGGCAGGGCGCCATCAACTGGACCTCGGTGCGCGGCGCCGGCATCCAGTTCGCCTGGATGAAGGCGACCGAGGGCACCAGCTTCAAGGACTCCAGGTTCAACACCAACTACCCGGCCGCGCACGGCGCCGGCGTGATCAGGGGCGCCTACCACTTCGCCCGCCCCGACGTCTCCAACGGCGCCACCCAGGCCAACTACTTCGCCTCCAACGGCGGGGCCTGGTCGCGGGACAACCTGACGCTGCCCGGCGTCCTGGACATCGAGCACAACCCCTACGGGGCGCAGTGCTACGGCCTGTCCACCACGCAGATGCGCACCTGGATCAACGACTTCTACAACACGTACAAGTCGCGCACCACCCGGGACGTCGTGATCTACACGACCGCCAGCTGGTGGAACACCTGCACCGGCAACTGGACGGGTATGTCGGCCAAGGCACCGCTGTGGGTGGCGCACTGGACCACGGGCAGCCCGACCATTCCCGCCGGGTTCCCGACCTGGACGGTCTGGCAGTACACGGACTCCGGCTCGATCAGCGGCATCTCGGGCAACGTGGACCGCAACAAGTTCAACGGTTCCAGGGACCGCCTGCTGGCGCTGGCCAACAACACCGCCTGACGTCGGCTCGTACCCCGCTCGACACGTACATGCGCACGGTGGAGCCGGCGGATGCCGGCTCCACCCCCTCGTTGTGGTTCCCCCCCCACTTGGGGCACCAAGAGCCCCAAGGAGCGCAAGGAGTCCTGATGGAACGCGAGTTCTCCCTTCGGCGCAGAATGCTGTTCACCGCCGCCGCCGGTGTCGGCGCGGCGGCTGCCCTCTCCGGCACGGCGCGCGCCGCCAACCCCTCCGCGACCCCCTCCGGGTCGAGTTCCGCGGTCGAGCCCGATATCGACGGCACCGGCGCCTGGGGAGCCAGGGCGCCGGGCGGCACGATATCGGTGCTGAACTACCGGCCGAGCATGATCATCGTCCACCACACGGTGAGCGAGAACACCACCGACTACTCCCGCGCCCAGGCGCATGCGCACAGCCACTGGGTGCAGGACCTCCATATGGACGGCAACGGCTGGGTCGACACCGGCTACAACTTCCTGGTCAGCCGGGGCGGTTGGATCACCGAGGGTCGGCACCGCAGCCTGGAGACGTTGCAGGGCGGCACCAGCTTTGTGCTCGGCGCGCACACCTCGGGCCAGAACGGCGCGGGCGTCGGGATCGCCAACGAGGGCGCCTACCACGACGGGGCGACGCCGCCGGCCGCGCAGTGGGAGGTGCTGGTGCAGCTGTGCGCTTATGTGGCGACGCAGTACCGCATCCCGGCCACCGAGATCTACGGCCATATGGACTTCGGCTCCACGCTCTGCCCCGGCATCTTCCACGAGATGCTGCCGCAGCTGCGGTCCGAGGTGGCGGACGCGATCGGCTGACGCCGCCCGTCCGGCGGTTCACCTCCGGGGGCGGCCCCGGCGGGTGGCCGTGCCGAGCAGGGTCGTTCCGTCGTGGGCGGTGGGGTGGGGCGCGGCCCCACCGCCGCCGGCGCCGATGACGGCCAGGGCGCCGTGGTAGCCGTCCCCGGTGTGCCGGTGGTCGAGATCGCGCAGGGTCACCCGCCCTTCGGACGGGCGGAGCGCCGGCTCCAACTCCCTTACCAGCGGCGGCTCGTCGGCGGTGGAGACGACCAGTCGGGCGGGCGGCCGGGTCAGTCCGACGCCCAGCGCCTTGAGCGTGGCCTCCTTGCGCGCCCACACCCGGGCGAAGGCGGCGGCGCGGGCGCCGGGATCGAGACGGAGCAGCGCCCGTGCCTCGTCCGGCGCCAACGCGGAGGCCAGCAGGGCGCTGTCGGGCGACAGATCGAGGTCCCGGTCGATCCGGGCGATGTCCAGGCCCAGCGGGGCCGGCCCCACGGCCACCCCGACCCGGGCCCCGGAATGCGAGACGGACAGGCCGAGCCCGGCGTGCCGGTCCGGCAGCCGGGGCCGGCCGTGCGGGCCGGCGCAGTCCTGGCAGTCGGAACGCAGCGGCACGCGCCGGGCCGGCAGGCCCAACCGGCGGCCCAGCACCAGCCGCAGCAGCGCGCGCCCGGTGAGGTAGCTGCGGCCGGCCGCCGGCAGCCGGTAGCGGTCCAGCCGCGCCAGCTCGTCGGGGGCGAGCAGCGCGCGGAGCGCCGGGTCCGCGTCGTCGGGCGCCGCCCACCACACCTCGAACCCGTCCGCCCCCTCCGTCACGGTGTGCCCGACACCCAGGCGGCGCCCAGGAGTTGGGCCACCTCGCCGCCGTCGGCGGCTAGCATCCGGTACGCGGGCCCGGTCGCGTGCAGCGCCGCCGCCGGCCGGTCGGGGGCAGTCAGCCGCAGCCGCTCGGCCTTCCACAGCTCGCCGCGCCCCGCCCCGGGACGCAGCGGGGAGATGGCGACGGCCGCCTCAAGGGCCGCGCTCGGCAGCCGTGGATGCGGCGGATCGACCAGCGCGAACCACTCCGCCGGGCGGATCGGCTCCACCTCGGCCCGCCAGCCGTCCGCCGCCCGCCAGGGGCCGACGGACAGCAGATACGACGTCCAGCCGTAGCCCTCGTCGGCGGCCGTCGGCGGGTTCGTCGGCCGGGGTCCGGCCGGTGTTTCCCCGCCGTTCGTCAGCGGGGATTCGGCCAGCGCCACGGTCGCCTCGGCCGCCACCGTCCCGCCTCGGGTGAGCGTGACCCGGGCGGTGTTCAGCGGGGTGGCCGCCAGTTCGGGGTGGTGCGCGGTGGCCTGGTCCAGTCGTGCCTCGCGGGTGAAGTCCAACGTTCCGCCGTCCCCGACCCCGTCCAGTCGGAGCGCGCCGGGCCGGATCGCGATGTCGAGCAGCGCGACGGGGGTCGCCGGTTTCCCGCCGGGGAGCAGCCAACCGGCGCCGTCCAGCAGGTATTCGAGGGCCAGGGAGAGCGGCAGTGCCGGGGCCCCGCGCACCGTGACCTCGGTCAGGCAGCTGGCCCAGGACGGGTCGAGACGGTGCTCGGTGACCACGGTCGTGGTGGGCGCGTAGGTGGCGACCTCGCCCAGGAAGAAGCGGCGACTCAACATCGGGGTGTGTCCCGGCCAGTCGGACGGTACCGCGATGCCGCGCAGGTGTTGCGGGGTGAGCAGCCCGTTCTCGCCCATGAAGCAGACCTCGCCGCTGCCCTCCCTGGTGATCTCGGCCAGCCAGGCGTCCACGCCGTCGGCCACACTGATCGGCGTCATATAGCGGGAGGCGGCGTCCAGGTTGGTGATCAGCCCCACCCCGTCCCAGGTGGGCCAGGCCAACACCTTGACGGGGTAGGGGAGTTGCCGCCCGGCGTGCAGCGCGAGGCGGGCCAGGCCCTCGTTGGCCGCCGCGTAGTCGGTCTGCCCGACCATGCCGCCATAGCGGCCGGTGAGCGAGCCCACCGCGCAGAGCATCTTCAACGGGGTGTCGCCCAGGGCGTCCAGCAGGTGCAGAAAGCCGTCGACCTTGACGCCGATGACCTCGCGGTAGCCGGCGAAGGACTTGCCGGGCAGCCGGGTCGGCCGGTCCACGCCGGCGTTGTGCACCACCATGGAGAGCCCGGGCCCGGCCGCCGCCACCAGGGCGCGGACCTGCTCGGGATCGGTCACATCGGCGGCGACATAGGTGATGTCGGCGCCCGCCTCGGCGGCCCGCGCCAGATTGTGGTGTATCTCGCGCAGCTGGGCCATCCGGTCCAGCCGGCGGCGCACGGCGTGCAGCGGTTCGTCCGGGGCGCGTTCGGTGTAGGCGCCTCGGCTCAGCGCGGCGAACGCGTCGGCTGAGGCGGTGAGCCAGGCCGGCCGGTCGTCGGGCAGCGGGGTCCGCCCACCGACCAGCACCCGGCAGCCGGTGCGCAGCGCCGCCGCCAGGGCGAACTCGAAGCCGATGCCCCGGGCGCCGCCGGTCATCAACAGCACGTCGTCCGGGGTGAGATCGATCGGCTTGCCGTCGATCCCGGCGACATGCGCCAGCAGCGCGTGCCGTCCCCCCGCGTCCCGGCCGACTTCGAGGAGTCGGCCGGCCGTCAGTTCGGCGACGACCGGCGGGCCGGGGTCGAGGGACGCGTCCAGGTCGAGCACCCGCACATCGCAGGCGGCCAGCTCGCGCGGCAGGGTCTTGGCCAGCCCCGCCCAGAGGCCGCCCAGCGGCTGCGCGCCGGGCGCATCGGCCAGGCCCATCGAGCCGCCCAGCCAGGTCACGGCCAGATAGTGCAGCCGGCGGGCGTCGGTCTCGGCCGCCCAGTCGGCGTGGACGTGTTGGAGCGCGGCCAGGGTGCGGGCCATCGCGGCATGCCAGGAGCCGGGGGCGATCGGCGTGCCGGGCGCGAGACCGCCGTCCACGATGGCGTCGACCGGGGTGGGGCGGTCGGGGCGGCCGGCCGTCTCGTCCCAGTCGGCCGGGATGCCGCCGCCGGCGGTGACGGCGGCCCGCACCGAGGCCCTGAAGGCCGGATGCCCGCCCAGGACCAGCACGGTGCGCCCTGTCAACGCGCCCTCGGCCGGGGGCGGTTGGGCTGGCAGTGGGGCCAGCGCCAGCAGATGGCGCAGGATCGGCGCCCCGCCCGGTTCAGCCATGGGCCCGGCCGCCCTCGCGGGCCCTCAGCCTGACCCACATCTCGCCCATCGGGCGCAGCGAGATCACCGAGTCGCCGTAGCGCGTCAGATCGCCCGGCACCGGCTCCAGGCGGAAGCGCTGGGTCACCATGGCCAGGATGATCTTCAGCTCCATCAGCGCCATCAGGTTGCCGATGCACATCCTCGGCCCGCCCCCGAAGGGGAAGTAGCCCATCCTGGGGCGTTCCTTGACGGCGGCGGGAGTGAACCGCAGGGGGTCGAACGCCTCCGGGTTCTCCCAGACCGCCGGGTTCCGGTGGGAGACCAGCGGCGACAGCATCAGGGAGCTGCCGCCCGGTATGTGGAAGCCGTCCAGGACGTCGTCCTCGACGGCGTCCCTGGGGTAGAGCCAGATCGGTGGATAGAGCCGCAGGCTCTCCTCGATCACCATCCGGGTGTAGTCCAGGGTCGGCAGCTCGGCCTCGGTCGGCGCCCGGCCGTCGAGCACCCCGCTCAGCTCGCCCTCCAACTCCTCCCGCACCGAGCGGTGCGTGGCCACCGCGTGCAGCGTCCAGCAGGCGGCCGTCGCGGTGGTCTCATGGCCGGCGAGATAGATGGTGAGGAGTTCGTCGCGGATCTCCTCGTCGGTCCACGGCTCGCCGGTCTCCGGATCGCGGGCCTCCTCGGCGAGGCGGACCAACACGCCCTCGCCGGTGGCCGCGTGCCGTTCCCTGATGTCGTCGACCACCCGGTCGAAGATCCGGCGGTTCCGCCTGATCAGCCGGTTGCGGGCGGTCGGCAGCCACTGCGGCAGCATCTCGCTGACATAGCCGTGCGGGAACATCACCTCGATGCTCTCGTCGACCACCCGCTTCAGCAGCGGGGTGCGGTCCCTGATGTCGTAGCCGAAGAGCGACTGGCTGAGCGTCACCAGGGTCAGCCGCATCATCTCGGCGATCAGGTCGACCGGTTCGCCCGCGCGCTCCGCCGCCTCCCAGCGGTCCAGCATCTCGCCGGTCGCCTCGACCACGTTGGGGATGATCGCGTCGATCGCCTTCCTGGCGAACGCCGGCTGGACGGCGCGCCGGTGGCCGCGCCACTGCCGGCCGTCCGTGGTGAGCAGCCCGGTGCCCATGACCAGCTTGAACTGGTCGTAGAGCTTGCCCCGCACATAGTTGGCCTGGTTCTCCACCAGCACCCGGCGCACCGCGTCCGGCGAGGTCGCCAGGTGCACGGTGTAGGGGCCGAGCCGCAGCCGGCTCAACTCGCCGTGGTCGCGCTGGAGTCGCAGCAGGAACTGCGCCGGGTCCCGACGGTAGGGGACGAGGCTTCCGAAGCCGGGCGCGCCGCGCGGTCCGGGGGCGATACGGGGGGTCGCGGTGGCGGTGTCGGTCATAGCGGCAGGGCTCCGATCCGTTGGGCTTCCTGTGCCGGGTCCGGCAGGTTCTCCACGGTGGCGCGGTCCACGGGCCGGCCGGTGCGGGAGTCGAGATAGCCGAGCGCGAAGCCGGACACGTCCTGCATCTGGAGCAGCATGGTGCCGTCGGGCAGCGTCGCGGTGAACCTGCTGGCCAGGTCCGAGCCTTCGAGCAGCAGCCCGCGCGGGGTGGCCGACAGCTCGATCCGCTCGCCGCGCTGTCCCAACTCCACGTCGTTGTCAGGGACATAGAGGTCGATACGGCGGATGCCGCTGGGCGCGGCGACCGGGATGTAGTGCTCCTTGACGAGTTCCAGCACGGCGAGCCTGGCCATTCCGTCGAGCATCAGGCTGGGCACCAGGAACTGCTCGTAGACGCTGCCGGGGGCGACCGGCGCGGTATAGCGGGCGAGCTTGCCCAGCGGGTGCAGCCGGGTGTCGGCGGTGGTGACGAACGCCCCGCTCAGATACACGGAGGCGCCGTCGGCGTGGTACGGGTCGGCGATGGGCGTCTCCGGCGCCGCCGGCCACGGGGACCAGCGCGGCGCGGGCGGATGTTCGGCGGCCAGCACCACGGTGGCGCTGAAGTGCTGGCGGTCGCGGGCCAGCACGATCCCGGTCGGCGAGACGGTGTCCCCGGTCACCCGGACGCCGACCACGGCCCGGTCGGCGTCGCGGCGCAGCAGGGTGGCGGCGATCCGGCGCGGGCTGCGGTCGGTTGTGCCGCCGAGCCGCAGGAAGTGGTCGAAGGTCACGTCCCGGAAGCCGACCACCTTCAGCTCCGGCACCAGCAGCAGCGCGGCCTCGGCGGCGAGTTCGGTGACGAAGCAGCCGGGCAGCGTGGGCACTCCGCGCACCGTGTGGTCACGGAGATAGCCGTCCCGCTCGTCGAACTGTCGCTCCACGATCAGGGAACGGTCACTCTCGCGCAGCACCCGGTCTACATAGAACGAGCCCTTGCCCTTCGCGGCGGGTTCGGGGGCGGGGGCGGGCGCGGGTTCGGGGGTGGGCGCGGGCGCCGGGCGGGGGCCGAAGTAGCCGGGGATCATCTGCTCCATCGCGGCCCGTTCCACATCGCCCAGATGGTGGGTGACGGGGGAACGTTCGGCCGCCTCCAGCTCGGCCAGGAAGTGCCGCACGCCCTCGGCGGTGGGCATCTGGGTGAGCACGTTGGCCATCTCGCCGTCGTTGAAGAACGACTGGTGGACCTCGCTCGACGCCATGCCGACCTCCTTCCACAGCGTCCAGCCGATGGCGAACTCGCCCTGTCCGGCGGCGGTGTTGTGCAGGGCGGCGGTGCCCAGGAAGTCGTTGCTGGCGGCGTAGTCGGTCTCGCCGAGCTGGCCGGTGAGGCCGATCAGGGAGGCGAAGGAGCACCAGGTGCGCGGCAGCCGGCCGCGCAGCGCGCGCCGCAGGTTGAGATAGCCGCCGGCCTTGATGGCGCGCACCTCGCGGAAGTGGTCGAGCGGCTTGGTGGCCAGCGCGCCGGCGCGGTTGACGCCGGCGGCGTGGATCAGCAGGTCGATCGGGCCGTGCGCCTCGGTGATCCGGTCGAAGGCGCCGGTCAGCGCGGTGGCGTCCAGCACGTCGGCCCGCAGATAGTGGACCCGCCCCGGGCCGCAGTGCCGCTCCATCGCCGCCAGATTGCGCAGGATCTCGGCGGCGCCCGCCAGCTGTTCGTACTCGCGGGAGATCTCCCGCACCGGCCGGCCGGGGCGCGCTGCCATGGCATCGCGCAGAAAACCCACCCGGCTGGGCAGCGCGTCCGGGCCACCGTATCCGTTGATCCGGTCGGTCAGTTCGGCGACCGGTTTGGTGCCCAGGGCGTAGATCACCGGGCGGTAGCGGCGGGCGACGGCCTTGAGCAGTTCCGCCGTGATGCCCCGGCCGCCGCCGGTGGCCACCACCACGCTGTCCCGGCCCAGCGGCGGCAGGGGCCCCGCGGCCGGCGCCGGCACCTCGTCGATGACGAGGGTGTGCCGCAGCCCGTCGGCGTGGACGGTCACCGGGAGCAGCTGGCTGGCCCGCGACTCCTCCGTCAACTCGTCGAGCAGGGTGGGGAGTCGATCCCCGGTGCTGAAGACGCCGGCGACCAGTCGGCCGGCGAGTTCCAGCGACGCGCTCTTCAGCAGCCCGGTGAAGAGGCCGCTGAACGGGTGCGCGATCCGGCGGCGGGCGTCATAGGCGCGGGCGAACCCGGCCAGCACGGTGGAGCCGGGGGCGCGCAGCGCCGGCTCGCACGCCTGGAGGGTGAGGAAGAACGCGTCGTGCAGCCGGAAGTACGGCTCCGGGTCGGCGTCCAGGGCCTCTTCGGCGGCGGCAGGACCCGACAGGTCGGTGAGCAGCCGGACCTGGCGGATCGACGTCAGCTCCTCGCCGAGCGCGGCGCGCACCGAGGCGGCCGAGATCTCGTCCAGGACGCGTCGGCGCCGCCCGGTGGTCGGAACGGTGGAGAGCACCAGCGGATCGTCCGGGCGGGTGCCCAACTCGCCCAGCAGCTCGGGCGTTCCGGTGAGCACCACGGCGTCGGCGGGCAGCACGTCGGCCGCCGGGCGGACCCGGTCGTTGGCCGTCGGCTGCCAGCGCGGCACATGGCGCCGCACCAGGTCCCGGGCCTGTTGGGCGTCCTGCGGCTCCTCGTCCGGCGCGGTGCCCCCGGGGCCGGTGAGGCGGAGGTCGAGCGAGAGCCGGTCGTCGTCCGGGGTGTCGCCGGCGACCAGCACGGCGTGGTCCGTGCCGCCCGACTCGGCGTGGTGCAGGGCGCGCAGCAGCGCGACCGCCGAATCGGCGCCCAGATAGCGGGGGGTGTCATGCGCGGGGTGCGCGGCGCCGGCCGGAAACCTGGTGGCGGTGGCGGCGTCGCGGGTGGGCTCGCCCCGGCGCAGCCGCCCCAGGGTGGCGAGCACCGGCAGGCCGGCCGCGTCGGCGGTGGCCCGGCGGGTCAGCGCGAACATGAAGGCGCCCTCGGCCAGTTCGACCTCGGGGACGCCGAGCAGTTCGCCGGCGAGCCGCGTCATCACCCGGGTCGAGTTGCCGTTGACGCCGCCCACCAGGGCCACATCCACATCGTGCGCGCGCAGATAGCGGGCACCCACCTCAAGGGAGCCGAGCGCCGAGCCGAAGCCCAGATCGACGGTGAGATTGGGACCGTTGAGATCGAAGTAGTTGGAGACCCGGGCCGAGATGACGTTCGGCATGATCCCGGGGAACGAGTCCTCGTTGGACGGCTGTACGCCCTCGCGCACCGCCTCGCGGAACGAGGCGACGATCCGCTCGTCCAGCGCCACGTCGGCGGGCAGCCGGCCGAGCGCGGTCAGCGCGTTGTCCAGATGGCAGCGTTTGCCGTAGAGCACGGCATGCCGGGTGGGGCCCATATGCCCGAGGAACACGCCGGTGCGGGCGCGGTGTCGGTCCCACAGCGGTTCGCCGAAGGCGTCCCGCAGCTCCTGGGCGCAGCGCAGCACCATCAGCTGGCAGCGGTCGAGGGTGCGCAGCACCTTGGGCGGCATCCGCAGGCCCATGCCGGTGTAGTCGTAGGCGGCGCCGAAGCTGTGTCCCGGCCCGGGACCGGTGCCGGCGAGCCAGCCGCGCACCGCGTCCGCGTCGGCGAGCCCGGGGAGATGCGCCGACCAGGCGGTGACCACGATCTCCTCGCCGCTCGACGGTCCCTCGGCGACGGGCGGCAGGGGCTGGGCCGCGGGCCGGTCCCGCACGATCAGATGGGCGTTGGTGCCGCCGAAGCCGAACCCGGAGACGGACGCCACCCGGGCCTTCGCCGGATCCGCCGGCCAGGCCACCGGCTCGGTCGGCACCCGCAGCCCGGCGTCGTCCAGGCCGTAGGCGCCCGGGCTCCGGGCGAAACGGTGCTGCGGCAGGATCGTCTGCTTGCCGAAGCTCTGCAGCACCTGGATCAGCGAGACCACGCCGGCGGCCCAACCGGTGTGTCCGATCAGGGACTTGTTGGAGGTCACATAGGTCGAGCCGGTGCCGGGCATGGTCTGGCGGATGCTGGTGATCTCGCAGAGGTCGCCGGCCGGCGTTCCGGTGGCGTGCGCCACCACCCAGTCGGGGCGCCGCTCCGGATCCGGCGCCTTGGCCAGGGCCCGTTCGATGGCGAGCTTCTGGCCCGCCGTGTTGGGCGCGTAGACGGCCTTGCCCTTGCCGTCGGACGAGGTGCCGATGGCGGATATGTAGCCGAGGATCCGGTCCCCGTCCCGGCGCGCCAGATCGAGCCGCTTGAGGGCGACGGCGGCGGCGCCGTCGGAGAACAGCACGCCGTCGGCGTCCTGGTCCAACGGGCGCAGCCGGCCGCTGACCGAGAGGCCGTGCAGCTTGGCGAAGAGCACCGCGTTGCGCGGGCCGACGGCGAAGCTGCCGCCGCAGACGGCGGCGTCATGGCGGCCTTCCAGGATGCCCTTGACCGCGATGTCCACGGCGTAGAGGGCCGAGGAGCAGGCGGTGTCCACCATCAGCGTCTCGGTGCCGTCGGGCAGCAGCCCGGCGATGGCGCGGTTGCCCACCTGGTGGGGCAGCAGGGTGGTCAACTCGGCGCGGTGCAGCGGGTAGTGGTCCTGCAGCGCCGCCCTGGCCGATGCGGCGAGCCGGGCGCGGCGCGCCGGGGCCCAGCCGGCGGCCGCGCCGGCGCGGTCCAGATCCTCCAGCAGGCTGTTCAACACCAGGGCGTCCTCAAGGTGTTGGTTGCCGTCGGCGGTGTAGCCGATGACGCAGGACAGCCGGTCGCCGGCGGGCAGCCGCACCCCGTCCAGCGCCTCGTAGAGGGCGTGCCGGAACCACTGGGTGGTGTAGTCGGTGCGGCGGCGGTCATCGCCCAGCTCGGCGGCGAGCCGGGGGTGCGGGACATAGTCGTCCACATAGCCGGACCGCACTTGGTAGGTCTTGTCCTCGGCGTCGGCATCGGCGGAGTGGAACGCCTCGCTGGGGAACCGGCCGGGACGGTCGGCGTCCAGCAGGTCGGGGCCCTCGGTCAGCAACTGCCAGAACTCGTCGGGGTTGTTGGCGCCCGGCACCACCAGGCCCATGCCCACCACGGCGATGGTGGCGCGCTCGGCGGCCGCCACCTCGTCGGAGGGATCGGGGGCGGGGGCCGGCTCGTCGACGCGGAGGGCGGCACGCGGCGGCGCGGGCGTGGGGGCGGGCGTCGGGGCGTGGGCCGGTGCGGTGGCTTTCGGGGTCGGGGCGGGCGTGGGCGTGGGCTTGGCGGCGGGGGCTTCGTCCGCTTCGGCGTCGAGGGTGTGCCAGTGGCTGGGCGGGGTCAGCATCGCGCCGCCCAGGGAGAGGCCGCCGTCGGCGACCAGGGTCTGGCCGGTGATCCAGCTCGCCGCGTCGGAGAGCAGGAAGAGGACCACCTCGGCCAGCTCCTCGGGGCGGCCGAGCCGCCCCAACGGGGTGTTCCGCGCCACCAGTCGGTACATCTCCTCCGGCTCGGGGAAGAGGCTGGCGACATCGCCCTCGATCAGCCCGCCGGACGCGGTATTGACCCGGATGTTCGCGGCGGCGAACTCGGCGGCCAGATAGCGGCTCAGCGACTCAAGCGCCGCCTTGGCCGTCCCGACCGTCACATAGTTGCCGACGGCCAGCCCCGCGCCCAACGAGGACAGGTTGACGATCGCGCCGCCGCCGGCCGCCCGCATCAGCGGCTCGGCCCGCTGGGCGCACCACAGGGCGCCCTTGAGGTTGACGTCCAGGGCGCGGTCGAACGCCTCCTCGCCGGTGTCCAGCACCCGGTCGAAGGAGCCGCTGGCGGCGTTGTTGACGAGGTAGTCGAGCCGGTCGTGCCGCTGCCGGATGTCCCCGAACATCCGGTCCACCTGCTCCCGGCTGGCCACCGAGGCCCGGACGATCTCGATCGTCAGTCCGCGCTCGGCGAGTTCGGCCCGGAACTGCTTCGCCTCCGCGAAGGAGTGGAAGCAGTTGACGATGACATGGGCGCCGAGTTCCGCCAGCCGGGTCGTGATGATCCGGCCGATGCCTCGGGCGCCGCCGGTCACCAGGGCGGTCCTGCCACTGAATCGCTGCATGTTGCCTGTCTCGATGGTTGGGTCCCGATGGGGCGCGGGTGGGCGCGGGAACTGCCTGGGCCGGTGGTCAGGAGGCCGCGCGCGCCGGGGTCGGGGCCTGGAGCACCATGTCCGCTATCCGGCCGAAGGTGGCGTACTCGGATATGTTGAACTCCTGCGGCTGCGGCGGCAGTTGGTACTGCCTGGCGACCCGGCCCAGCAGATCGGTCTGCTTCACCGAGTCCACGCCCAGATCGGCCTCCAGCATCACGTCCTCCGTGAACACCTCGGCCGGGTACTCCAGCGCGGTGCCGTACAGCTCGGCGAGTTCGGCCAGCACCGTCGACCGGTCCAGAGCCCGCCCGGGCACGGGCGCCGGCTCCGACTCGACGCGGGCGACGGGGGCGACCGGCGCGGTCCGTTCGGGCACCACCGGCTCGGGCCGCACGGCCTCCGGCGCGGTGGCCTCCGGCGCGGTGGGCTCCGGCTCCACCAGCTCGGGCACGATCGCCCTGCCGGTGAACCGGTCGTGCAGCTGCCGGATCGCGCGCAGCGCCGCGACGCCCTCGGACTGCCAGAACCGCTCGAACCCGGCGGAGTCCGCCAGGCCCGCCGGGTCCCCGCCCAGCAGATGCCGCACCGCCGAACGCAGCTGCTCGTTACCGCCGTTGGCCAGTCGGACGATGTCCCCCAGTGCGGTGCCGCGCCGGCCGCTCTCGTCCACGGCGACGGCGGTCCAGCCCGGCTCGTCGGCCAGGATCTTCCCCACCAGCTCGGTCAGCGTCTGGCGACCGCCGCACTCGACGAACAGCTCGGTGCCCTCGCCGTGGGCGTGCCGCACCGCCGCCGGGAAGTCGAACGGCGTCACCAGCTGCTGCGCCAGCAGCGCGGCGAAGTCGTCACCCTCCTCGTAACGCCGGTTGAGGATGGGGGAGTAGACCGCGACATCGGGCGCGGTCCAGCGGATGTCGGCGAGGGACGCGGCGAAGCCGGCCGCCGCGTCCGCCAGCACCGGACTGTGGAAGGCGTGCGGCGACTCAAGCCGAACGGCCGAGACATCGGCCTGGCGCAGCAGCTCGCGCGCCAGCAGCATCGGCCCGGCCGCGCCGGAGAGCACCACCTGGTTCTCGCTGTTGACACCGGCCAGCGCGACCGAGTCGTCGTCGAGGAAGGCGAGCAGGCCCCGCGCGCGCTCCGGGCCGGTCCGCACCGCCAGCATCATTCCCTCGGCGTGCTCCAGCGCGGCCAGCGCGCGGATCCGCCGGGCCACGACGCGGGTGCCGTCCTCGACGGAGCAGGCCCCGGCGGCGGTCAGCGCGGCGATCTCGCCGAAGCTGTGGCCGATGTGCAGACCGACCTCGACGCCGTCCTTGCGGAGCGCCAGCGCGGAGGCCACCGAGGCGGCGAAGATCGCCACCTGGAGCAGTTCGGGCGCGTCCCGCAGCAGCGTCGCGGTGTCGGCGGTGCCGTCCTCGACGAGCGCCTTCAGATCGACGTCCAACTCGTCCCGCGCCACCCGGTGCACGGTGTCGACGACCTCTTCGACGATGGCGGAGCGGTCGGCGAGTCGACTCAGCACGCCCGGCGTCCAGGCGCCCTGGCCGGGAAACAGCAGAGTGGTCCGTGCGAGAGACATAAAACCCCCAATGTGGTCCGAAACGCCGCTGACGGCGCCCGGGGACGGCGGGTGGAATCCCTCGCCTGTTCGGCGCTGATTCAGCGGGGACTCCCCCGGTAACAACGCACCGGCGCCTACGCGAATGGACATGTCGGAATCGGCGTGTCCTCAGGTCACATTTCCACCGGAAGCAGCGCCAGAATCCTGGGCGGCACGGCCGAGCAATGTCAATCGAACTGGCAGAACCCTGTCAGGGCCCAGGGCCGCTCAGCCTACCCAACTCGCCGGCTGGCGCGACTCGTTAATCGCCCCGTGCGGGACGCGGGACAGCGGGCCGGCGCCCGCCGTTCATGGACCGGCGCCTTTTATCGCGATTCCGCCATAAACCATTATCCGTCCATCTCGCCCCTTCCGAAGCCATTGTCCGGCCGGGGTCGCCGTAAGGTCCGGCCGGGGTCGCCGTAAGCCGCACGGGACCGCGCGGGGAATTCCCGGGACGGCCGGCCCCCGGCTCTTTCGTTCCGTCCACCGGCGGCGGCGCGTTCCGCATGCCGGGCCCGTCGGACGAATCGGGCGCCGACGGCGGTCCTGACGCGCGGCGGGCGGCCCGGGCGAGTGCGCTACCCTGTCTTCCATGCGTGCCGTTGGCCTCCTTCTTCCGCGGCCGCGCTGAGCGAGACCTTCGACGCCGGCGCGGCCAGCCCCTCCTGTGCGAGGGGCTTTTTCATGGGCAGGCGCAGCCGGAACCGGTGAGGACCAACGAGGCTTAGGGGACTTCGAGGACGATGAGCGAGACACACAGGTACGACGCCGCGCTGGCCGCGAAGATCGAGGCGCACTGGCAGGAGCACTGGGAGCGCGAGGGCACCTTCCAGGCGCCCAACCCCGTCGGCGAACTGGACGACGACGCGGCGCAGGCCGCCAAGCCGAAGAAGTTCGTGATGGACATGTTCCCCTACCCCTCGGGTGCGGGTCTGCATGTGGGCCATCCGCTGGGCTATATCGCCACCGACGTGTACGCCCGCTTCCAGCGGATGACCGGCCACAACGTGCTGCACACCCTGGGCTACGACGCGTTCGGCCTGCCCGCCGAGCAGTACGCGGTGCAGACCGGCACCCACCCCCGGGTGTCCACCGAGGCCAATATCGAGACCTACCGTCGTCAGGTCCGCCGGCTGGGCCTGGGTTACGACGAGCGGCGTTCGTTCGCCACCATCGACCCGGAGTACTACCGCTGGACCCAGTGGATCTTCCTGCGGATCTTCAACTCCTGGTACGACACCGAGCAGGGCAGGGCCCGGCCCGTCGACGAGCTGATCGCCGAGTTCGCCGAGGGCGAGCGGAAGACCCCGGACGGCCGCCCCTGGGCCGAGCTGACCAACGTGGAACGCGCCGAGCTGCTGGGCCGGTACCGGCTGGCCTATGCCTCCGAGTCCCCCGTCAACTGGTGTCCGGGTCTCGGCACCGTGCTGGCCAACGAGGAGGTCACCGCCGACGGTCGCTCCGAGCGCGGCAACTTCCCGGTCTTCAAGTCCAAGCTGCGGCAGTGGAACATGCGGATCACCGCCTACGCCGACCGGCTGCTGGCCGATCTGGACACGGTCGACTGGCCCGAGGCGATCAAGCTGCAGCAACGCAACTGGATCGGCCGCTCCGAGGGCGCGCGGATCGCGTTCCAGGTGGGGGACAGGGACACCGGCGGCACCGGCACCGTCACCGTCTTCACCACCCGGCAGGACACCCTGTTCGGCGCCACCTACCTGGTGCTGGCCCCGGAACACCCGCTGGTGGACGATGTGCTGCCGGCCGCCTGGCCCGAGGGCACCAGGGACGCCTGGACGGGCGGCCACGCCACCCCGGCCGAGGCCGTCGCCGCCTACCGCAGGCAGGCCGGCGCCAAGTCCGACGTCGAGCGGCAGGCCGACGCCCGGGAGAAGACGGGCGTCTTCACCGGCGCCTTCGCCACCAACCCGGGCAACGGCGAGCGCATCCCGGTCTTTGTCGCCGACTATGTGCTGGTCGGCTACGGCACCGGCGCCATCATGGCGGTGCCGGCGCACGACAGCCGCGACTTCGCGTTCGCCCGCGCCTTCGAACTGCCCATGCGCTGCGTGGTGCAGCCCACGGACGGCCGGGGAACCGACACCGACACCTGGGACGACTCCTTCACCTCCCACGACGCGACGCTGGTCAACTCGGGGAACGACCAGGTGTCGCTGGACGGGCTGAGCGTGCCCGAGGCCAAGGCCCGCACCACCGCCTGGCTGCGGTCCACAGGGCTGGGCGAGGGCACCGTCAACTTCCGGCTGCGGGACTGGCTGTTCAGCCGCCAGCGGTACTGGGGCGAGCCCTTCCCCATCGTCTACGACGAGGACGGCGTGGCCCACGCGCTGCCCGACTCGATGCTGCCGCTGGAACTGCCAGAGGTGGAGAACTACTCGCCGCGCACCTTCGAGCCGGAGGACGCGGACACCGAGCCGGAGACCCCGCTGTCCCGGAACGAGGAGTGGACCCACGTCACCCTGGACCTGGGCGACGGGCCCAGGCGGTACCGCAGGGAGACCAACACCATGCCCAACTGGGCCGGGTCCTGCTGGTACCACCTGCGCTATCTGGACCCGCACAACGACCGGCAGCTGGTCGACCCCGAGGTCGAGAAGTACTGGATGTCCCCGCGCGAGGGCATGCCGTCCGGCGGCGTCGACCTGTATGTGGGCGGCTCCGAGCACGCGGTGCTGCACCTGCTGTACGCCCGGTTCTGGCAGAAGGTGCTGTTCGACCTGGGGCATGTCTCGGCGCCCGAGCCGTACCACAAGCTGTTCAACCAGGGCATGATCCAGGCGTATGTCTACCGCGACGCCCGGGGCTTCCCGGTCCCGGCGGCCGAGGTGGAGGAGCGCGACGGCGGCTACTACTTCGCCGGCGAGGCCGTCACCAAGGAACTGGGCAAGATCGGCAAGTCCCTGAAGAACGTCGTCTCCCCGGACGAGATCTTCGTCGCCTACGGCGCCGACACCCTGCGGCTCTACGAGATGGCGATGGGCCCGCTGGACGTCTCCCGACCCTGGGAGACGCGCGCCGTGGTCGGCCAGTACCGCCTGCTGCAGCGGATCTGGCGCAATGTGCTGGACGAGACGACCGGCGAGGTGACCGTGGTGGACACCGAGCCGGACGAGACCACCCTGCGGGTCACCCACAAGGCGATCCACGGCGTCAGCCAGGACCTGGACCAGCTGCGGTTCAACACGGCCATCGCCAAGATCACCGAGCTGAACAACCATGTCACCAAGCTGACCGAGGTGCCCAGGAGCACGGCCGAGACGCTGGTGCTGCTGGTCTCCCCGCTGGCCCCGCATATCGCGGAGGAGCTGTGGCGGCGGCTGGGCCACGAGGGCAGCGTCGCCCACCAGGACTTCCCGCTGGCCAATCCGGCCTATGTCGCGGACGAGACGGTCACCTGTGTCGTCCAGGTGCGCGGCAAGGTGCGGGCCCGTCTTGAGGTGGTGCCGGGGATCGCCGAGAGCGAGCTGGAGGCGCTGGCGCTGGCCGAACCGGCCGTCGTCCAGGCGCTGGGCGGCGCCGGGATCCGGAAAGTGATCGTGCGCGCGCCGAAGTTGGTCAACATCGTTCCCGCCTGAGCGCCGACCGCTCGGGGGTTGCCTCGGACGTCGACGCGACGTGGGGTCGTTGTCAGGACGAGGGCCTACTCTGGAGGTATGGAGGTGGCTCTCGTCCTGTTCTTCTTTCTGGCGCTGACCTTTGTCGCGTCGGCCATCGCGGTGCGGCGTGGCGTGCGCGCGCTGCAGCGCCGGGCGACCGTCGCGCGGCAGGAGCTGCGGCGCCGGGCCGGGGACGCGGCGCTCTCCGCCCGCGCCGCCCAGCCGGGCGCGGTGGGCGAGGTCGCCCGCACCCGCAAGGAGCTGCGGGCCAGCGTGGAGAGCGCCCGCGCGATCCTGCTGGCCGGCGTCGCGCACGACCCCTCGCTCGGCGAGGCGCTCGCGCTCAGCGAGCAGCTCGCCGGCCATGCCGCGCGGCTGGACGCCGAGCTGGCGGCGTTGGTCGTCGGCGGCGAGCGGGACCGCGCGTTGATCGCCGAGCGGCTGCCCGCGCTGCGGGCGCGCGCCGAGCGGATCCGGGCTTCGGCCATAGCGCTGCGCGAGGCGGCCAACGAGCGTGCCCGGCATGACGAGGGCGAGGATCTGGACACCCTGCAGGAGCGGATCACGCTGGAGGCCAAGGCGCTGCGGCACTGGGCGCCGACCGTCCCCGGGGCCGCCAGGCGGCCGAGCGGCCGGCCGGTCGACGGGCCGGCGTCCGGCGCCGAGGGCCGCCTGCCGGGCCCGGAGGAGGCGCGGGGCTGAGCCCGCCGGAACAGCGGTTCCGGACCGATCCGAGAAGGGGCGTCGCGCTCCGCTAGTCTCCGGTCTATGTCCCGCTCTGTCGCCATCATCACTGATTCCACGGCCTACCTGCCGCAACCGATGGTCGAGCGACACGGTGTAGTGGTCGTGCCGCTGACCGTGGTCCTGGGCGGCGAGGCACTGGAGGACGGCACCGACACGGCGGCGCGGCGGCTGGCCCAGGCGCTCGGCCAGAAGCAGTCGGTGACCACCTCCCGGCCGAGCCCGGCCGAGTTCGCCGAGGCGTACCGCGAGGCGGCCAGGGCGGGGGCGGGCGGCATCCTCTCGCTGCATCTGTCCTCCGAGATCTCCGGCACCTATGACGCGGCGCTGCTGGCGGCCCGCGAATCGCCGGTGCCGGTGCGGGTAGTGGACAGCGCGATGATCGCGATGGCGCTGGGCTTCAGCGTGCTGGCGGCCAGCGAAGTCGTGGCGGCGGGCGGCGGTCTCGACGAAGCGGTCGCCGCGGCCGTCAAACGCGCCGAGGCGACGCGGGCCGTCTTCTATGTCGACACCCTGGAACATCTGCGGCGCGGTGGCCGCATCGGCACGGCACAGGCGCTGTTCGGCTCGGCGCTGTCGGTGAAGCCGCTGCTGGAACTGTCGGGGGGGCGGATCGAGCCGCTGGAGAAGGTGCGCACCGCGTCCCGCGCCATCGCCCGCCTTGAGGAACTGGCGGTGGAGCACGCCGGCTCGGGACCCGTCGATGTCGCGGTGCACCACCTCGCGGCGGAGGAACGGGCCACCCAGCTCGCCGAACGGCTGCGGGGACGGCTGCCGGGCCTGGTGGAGCTGCATGTCAGCGAGGTGGGCGCCGTGTTGGGCGCCCACACGGGCCCGGGCCTCCTGGGCGCGATCGTCTCACCCCGATAGGACTCCCGGCCGGACAGCGTTCCCGGCGGGTGGGCCGGGGGTCAACGGCGGGCGTGGGCGATGGTGATGACGGCGCGCTCCAGGGCGTAGCCCGGGTCGTAGCCGCCGCCCTTGACGGCCGCGTCCGCATCGGCGACGGCGCGCAGCGCCGTGGCCACGCCGTCGGCGGACCACCCACGGGCCTGCTGCCGCACCCGGTCCACCTTCCAGGGCGGCATCCCCAACTCCCGGGCCAGATCGGCCGGCCGCATGCCGCCGGGGGCACCGGCCAGCTTGCCGATGGCCCGCACGCCCTGCGCCAACGCGCTGGTGACCAGGACGGGGGCCACCCCGGTGGCCAACGCCCAGCGCAGCGCCTCCAACGCGTCCGCCGTGCGCCCCTCGACCGCGCGGTCCGCCACCGTGAAGCTCGACGCCTCGGCCCGGCCGGTGTAGTAGCGGGCGACCACCTCGTCGTCGATGGTGCCCTCGATATCGGAGGACAGCTGCGCGCAGGCCGACGCCAGCTCGCGCAGATCCCCGCCGATGGCGTCCACCAGGGCCTGGCAGGCGGCCGGCGTGGCGCTGCGCCCCAGCGCCCTGAACTCCCCCCGGACGAACCCCAACCGATCGGCCGGCTTTGTCATCTTGGGACAGGCGACCTCGGCGGCGCCCGCCTTCCGGGCCGCGTCCAGCAGGCCCTTGCCCTTGACGCCGCCGGCGTGCACCAGCACCAGGCTGATCTCCTCGGCGGGCGCCGTCAGGTAGTTCTTGACGTCCTTGACCGTGTCGGCGGCGAGATCCTGCGCCTGGCGGACCACCACCACCTTCCGCTCGGCGAAGAGCGAGGGGCTGGTCAGCTCCGCCAGCGTGCCGGGACGGAGATCGGGCGCCATCAGCTCCCGCACATCCGTATCGGGATCGCCGGCCCTGGCCGCCTGGACCACCTCCCGCACGGCGCGATCGAGCAGCAGCTCCTCCTGGCCCACCGCGAGCGTGACCGCGGCCGGACCGCCGCCGTCGTTCCTACTGCCCCTGCCAACCATGCGGCTCAGCATCCCACGCGCCACTGACAGCGGCGGAACCGAGCGCGGGAGAATGGGCCGGTGACTGACGCGCGACACATCCTGGTGCTGCCCGACCGCGAGACGGCGGAGGAGGTGGCGGAGAAGGTGGCCGAGCTGCTGCGGCTGGCCGAGGAGCCCGAGCCGGTGCGGGACGCCCTCGCCGGCGAGGACGACGCCGAGGACGCCCAGTGGCTGGTGGTCGTGGAGAGCGAAGTGTCCGACCCGGCCGCCCTGGCCACCCTCGCCGAGGCCCACGAGGGCTGGCTGGAACGGGACTGACGCCTCACCTCGGAAGGGGACTGACGCCCCCCGTCCCCGAGGAACCGCGCCCGAGCAACCACGGCCGGCCGGCGAGGCGTTGGCCAGGACACGACCTAGGACCATGGGCCGATCCGTCCGCCCGGCCTCCCGAAGTAGCCTCGGGATCATGGTTGACGGGAAGCCGGAGCCGCGAACTCCGGAGCGACGCAAGCGAGATGTGCTGACCCGGCTCTCCGAGGACCAGGATGTCTGGGTGGCGACCGCGGACCTGGCGGGTGAGCCCTGTCTGGTGCCGCTCTGCTTCCTCTGGTGGGATGAGACCCTGCTGATGGCCACCAAGGCCGGCAACCCCACCGCCCGGAACATCGCGGCCAACGGGCGCGCCACCCTGAGCCTGGGGCACACCAGGGATGTGGTGCTGATCGAGGCCACCGCCGAACCGGTGGCGCCCGGGGCCGTGGACGCGGCCGAGGCCGCCGCCTTCCGGGGCAAGCTGGGCTGGGACGCGACGGACCGGCCGGGCTGGGCCTCGCTGCGTTTCCGCCCCCGGACCATCCGGGCCTGGCGCGAGTCGAACGAACTGCGCGGACGCCAGCTGATGCGCGACGGACGGTGGTTGGTCTGAACCCGCCCGCCGCGCACCACCCCCAGCGGGGCGCCGGACGCGCTCTCGGCGACCGCGAGGGCTCCGTCGACATCGGTGCGCAGCACCACGGCACCCGACGCGGTCAGCGCCTCGACGGTGCTCGGCGCCGGGTGGCCGTAGCCGTTGTCCGCGCCGGCCGAGATCAGGGCCAGCCGGGGCCTTAGCCGCTGGAGCAGCGGAGGGTGCTGGCGGCCCGAGCCATGGTGCGGAACCTTGAGCACATCGACCTCGGGCAGCTCCGGGTTGGCCGCCAACAACGCCTCCTGGCCCAGCGGTTCGAGATCGCCAGGCAGCAGGATGGTCAACCCGCCGCTGCGCAACAGCAGGGTGACGCTGGCATCGTTGGCGCCCAGCCCACGGGCCCTGGCGTCGTCCGGCGGCCAGAGCATCCGCCAGCTCAGCTCGCCGCCCAGCCGGTGCTCCCCTGGCGCGGCGGGGAGCACCGGGACGCCCGCCTCGGCCGCCAGCCGCGCCACCCGCTCCGCCTGGTCCGCCGGCTCCGGCAGCGGGCTCGTCCGGATCGCCGCGACCTCTCTGCCGCGCAGCACTCCCGGCAGGCCGGCCACATGATCGGCGTGGAAATGGCTCAGCACGAGCAGCGGGACGTGACGCACCTCCAGCCGGCGCAGACAGCGATCCACGGCCGCCGGATCGGGCCCGGCATCGACGACCAGAGCCGTATGGGCCCCGGCGGCCAGCACCAGTGCGTCGCCCTGACCCACATCGCAGGCCACCAGCCGCCAGCCCGGCGGCGGCCAGCCGGTCAGCAGCCGGGGCAGCGGGGCGGGACGGAACACGGCGACCAACAGCAGCACCACGCCGACCACCGCCCCGGCACGGCGCCTGGCGGCGCCGGCGGCCAGGACCAGCAGCCCCACGCTGACGGCTGCCAGCAGCGCGGCACCCCACCAACCGGCGGGCCAGGCCAACTCGGCGCCGGGAAGGGCGGCTCCGCGCCTGGCCACCGTGGCGATCCAGCGCCCCGGCCAGGACGCCAGCCAGGCCAGGGCCGCGGCCAGCGGCGGCAGCAGTGGCGCGCTGAGCAGGACCGCCCACCCCAGCACCAGCAACGGGGCCACCACCGGCGCGACCAGCAGATCGCAGGGAATGGCCACCAGGCTCACCTGACCGGCGAAGACCGTGATCACCGGGGCACAGACCAGCTGGGCCGCGCCGGCCACCGCCAGCGCCTCGGCGAGCCGGCCGGGCACTCCCCGGCGGCGCAGGGCCAGGCTCCAGCGCGGCGCCAGCAACAGCAGGGCCGCCGTGGCCAGAACGGAGAGCAGGAAACCGAAGGACCGCGCCAGCCGTGGATCGTGCAGCACCAGCAGCAGGGTGGCGGCGGCCAGGGCGGGCAGCAGCGCCCGATGCCGGCCGGTGGCGATGGCCAGCAGCGCGATGCCGCCGCAGACCGCGGCCCGCAGCACGCTGGGGCCCGGCCGGCAGACCAGCAGAAAGGCCACCAACAGCGCCCCGCCCAGCAGCGCGGTGCCGCGCAGCGGCAGGCCCAACCGCACGGCCAGGCCGCCGCGTTCGGCTCGGGAGGCGCTGGCCGGCGTGCCGATCAGCACGGCGAAGAGGATCGCCAGATGCCCTCCGCTGACCACGATGAGATGGCTGAGCCCGGTGGCCCGCACCGCCTCGGCCAGCTCGGCCGGGATGGCCGAGGCATCGCCGATGATCAGCGCCGGCAGCAGTGCGGCGGCGTCCGCCGGCAGCGCGGAGACGGCCTCGCGCAGCCGGGCGCGGAGGGCGCCGGCGAGCCGCTGGGCGGTGGAGGGACCGGCGATGATCTCGGGCTCGGACGCGTCGGCGACGCGCAGCACGGCGGCGAACTCGTCGGCACGGCCCGGGATGGGCTCCCCGACCCTGGCGGTCAACCGGAGCCCGGTGGACGGAAGCAGGGCGAGCCAGGGCTCGGCCCGCTCGGCCTCGACCACCACCAGCACCGGGTCGGCCGTCGACCAGACCGCGCCGTCCGCGGTGCCGACGCGGCGCACCTCGGCCGTCAGCAGCACCGGACGCTCCCGCTCCGGCTGCCCCGCGCGCTCCTTGGCCTGGCGCGGGTCCCCGCCGAGCCTGACCTCGACCGAGACCTCCCGGCCCGTCAGCTCCGGCAGCGGCCCCGAGCCGACCGAGGCGCGATGGGCCCCGGCCGCCGCACCGCCGGCCGCCGCACAGAGCAGGACCAGGCTGACGGCCGTCACCAGGGGGCGGGGGCGGCGGCGCAGCGCCATGCCCAGCAGCACCAGGCCGGCCAGGCAGCAGCCGATCGACCAACAGGCGGTGGCGCGCCCTGGCAGCTCCCAGGCGAGGGCGGCGGAGCCCCAGGCCGAGGCGGCGGGCGGGACCAGCCGCAGATCCAGCGCGCGCCTCTCCGGCTGGCCGGTACGGGCCGGCCACTCGGCGAACGTCGGGGCGGGCGGGCTCGTCGGGCCCGACGAGCGGGGGATCGGCGACGGCCGACGCTCAGAGGGTGACACGGTCCCTCAGCTCCGCGAGGCGCCGTTCGCCGATCCCGGTGACCTCGCTCAGCTGGTCGATGGCCGTGAATCCGCCACGCTGCTGTCGATGGCCGACGATCTCCTGGGCCAACACCGGGCCGATGCCGGGGAGTTCCTCCAACTGCTCGGGGGTGGCCGAGTTGAGGCTGACCGGCCCCGTGGGCTGCCCGGACCGGCCCGGCGGTGGCGCCGCGCCCCCGGGCCAGGACGGTGGTGGATCGCCGCCCACCAGCAGCTGCTCCCCGTCGACCAACAGCCGGGCCTGGTTGAGCCCTTCGGCATCCGCCGGCGTCAGCGGCCCGCCGGCGGCGGCCAGCGCGTCGGCCACCCGGGAGCCGGCGGGCAGCGGATAGAGCCCGGGGGCGCGGACCTCGCCCGCCACATCCACCACCACATCGGGCAGCCGCTCGCCCGCGCCGCCCACGGCGGACGGATCGGCGACGGACGAGGCGCCCGCCCCAGCGTCCGCGCCGGAGTGCGTGGAAGCGGCGGGGCCGCCATGGGCCGCCTCGGCCGGCTCGGCGACGGAGACCGCGCGCGCCCGCCCCGCCCAGAAGTGGTGGGCGGCCAGCCCACCGGCGACGACCAGCACCACCAACAGCGCCAACAGGGCTCTCGGCTCCAGGCCACAGCGGAGCCGCAGCCAGGAGGGCATCCGCTCGGCGAACCCCAGCCGCAGCCGAAGCCACCAGGACAGGCGCGGCCCGGCCACCGGCGGGGCCGCGCCCGAAGCGTCGGGCGTATCGACCGATGACTCCGCGGGCGCCGACGACCCGACGGGCACCGAGGGCGCCGCGTCAGCCGACGCGTCGGGGAACAGCGCCGCCGCCCGGCCGGCCAACACCGGCGACGGGATCCCGCTCGGGCCCGAGAACCGGGAGCGCCGGGGGGCGGCATGCCGCCCGGGCCCCCGCCCCGCCGCACCGCCGGGCCGGGCTCCGGCCCCACCACCACGCCCCCGCCCTCGCGCCCGACGAACTCCACCGCCCGTACCGGTGCCGCCACCGGCACCAGCATCAGCACCGGCACCAGCACGGCGATCATCCAGATCCTCCCGGCCGTTCCTGCTCTCCCGGCCGTCCCACAGTTGTGTATCCATGGCCGGGAAGGTAGCCGTTTCTCACTCTCCGTGACGGATTGGCCGCGGATCTGTGGATAACCCGGCCCCTGTGGAAAACCCCGTCACCCTCCTGGGTGGATCCCACCGGCGACGTACCGGCCCCCCGTTCAGGACCGGCGACGTACCGGCCCCCCGTCCAGGACCGCGCGGGCGGAAGGCGTGGGCCCGACGCGGGCATGGCGAAGGCCCCGGCCGCCTGTTCGGCGGTCGGGGCCTTCGTCGTGTGATCTTGGTGGGCGGTGGGCACCGCACCCGCGTGGCGAACTTGGGATCAGCGTGGTGCCCGATGGGCGTCGGCCGGCGCGGAGAGAGGGGCCGCTGAGGCCGGGCCGATGCCGCTGTCGCGCCCGATCAGCCCTGGAGCGCGTTGACCCGAGCAGCCAGGGCGGACTTCTTGTTGGCCGCGTTGTTGGGGTGCAGCACACCCTTGCTGACGGCCTTGTCCAGCTTCTGGGCGGCGGTCCGGCGAGCGGCCTCGGCCTGCTCGTAGTCGCCGTTGGCGGCGGCCTCACGGGCCCGCCGGATCGCGGTCTTGACCTCGGACTTGATCGCCTGGTTGCGCAGCCGGGCCTTCTCGTTGGTCTTGATCCGCTTGATCTGGGACTTGATGTTCGCCACGAATGAGCCTTTGCAGGTTCGAGAAGAATTCGAGAGAGCCGAGAGCGTTCGGCGCCCGAATGGTTCGGATGTATCGGTCGAGCAGCGGATGGACTGTTCGTTGCCGGTGGAGCACCCCCGGCGGCCATCCCGCACCAGGGGCAGTGGACCAGCCTACCAGCGCCCCCGGTCGCCTTCCGCATCGGGCTCCGCCCCCCGCGCATGGGACCATGGGGGCGACCAAGCCACGACCGCCATTCACCGACAGGACCCCGCGTGCCCGCGATCCCCTCGAACGCGCCGGAGCCCAGCCGTACCGCCCCGGCCCTGATTCGCAACTTCTGCATCATCGCGCACATCGACCACGGCAAGTCCACCCTCGCCGACCGGATGCTCCAGCTGACCGGCGTGGTCGATCAGCGGCAGATGCGCGCCCAGTACCTCGACCGGATGGATATCGAGCGCGAGCGTGGCATCACGATCAAGTCCCAGGCGGTCCGGATGCCCTGGGGCGCCGAGGACGGCACGGCCCATGTGCTGAACATGATCGACACCCCTGGCCATGTGGACTTCACCTACGAGGTGTCCCGTTCGCTGGCCGCCTGTGAGGGCTGCATCCTGCTGGTGGACGCCGCCCAGGGCATCGAGGCGCAGACCCTGGCCAACCTCTATCTGGCCATGGAGAACGACCTCACGATCATCCCCGTCCTCAACAAGATCGATCTGCCGGCCGCCCAACCGGAGAAGTTCGCCGCCGAGTTGGCGCATCTGATCGGCTGCGATCCCGGGGATGTGCTGCGCGTCTCGGCCAAGACCGGCGAGGGCGTGGAAGCGCTCCTCGACGAGGTGATCCGGCAGGTGCCGGCGCCCGTCGGCGTGGCGGACGCCCCCGCCCGCGCGATGATCTTCGACTCGGTCTACGACGCCTACCGGGGCGTGGTCACCTACGTGAAGATGGTGGACGGACGGCTCGGCAGGCGCGAGCGGATCCAGATGATGTCCACCGGCGCCACCCACGAGCTGCTGGAGATCGGGGTGAACTCCCCGGAGATGACCCCGGCCGACGGCCTCGCCGTGGGTGAGGTGGGCTATCTGATCACCGGGGTGAAGGACGTCAGACAGTCCAAGGTCGGTGACACCGTCACCCTCCAGCGCCATGGCGCCACCGAGGCGCTGGGCGGCTACAAGGACCCCAAGCCCATGGTGTTCTCCGGGCTGTACCCGATCGACGGCTCCGACTATCCGGCGCTCCGCGACGCGTTGGAGAAGCTGCAGCTCAACGATGCCGCGCTGGTCTACGAGCCGGAGACCTCGGCCGCGCTCGGCTTCGGCTTCCGGGTGGGCTTTCTGGGGCTGCTGCATCTGGAGGTCATCCGTGAGCGGTTGGAGCGCGAATTCGGTCTTGATCTGATCGCGACCGCACCGAACGTGGTCTATCAGGTGACCATGGAGGACGGCGCCGAGTTCACCGTCACCAACCCGAGCGAGTATCCGGGCGGCAAGATCGCCGAGGTCCGCGAGCCGGTGGTGCGGGCGACGTTGATCGCGCCCAGCGAGTTCATCGGCGCGATCATGGAGCTCTGCCAGAACCGCAGGGGCGCGCTCCAGGGGATGGACTACCTCTCCGAGGAGCGCGTCGAGCTGCGCTACACGCTGCCGCTGGCGGAGATCGTCTTCGACTTCTTCGACGCGCTGAAGTCCAAGACCAGGGGCTATGCCTCGCTGGACTACGAGCCCACGGGCGAGACGGCCGCCGCGCTGGTCAAGGTCGACATCCTGCTGCACGGCGACAAGGTCGACGCGTTCTCCGCGATCGTGCACAAGGACAAGGCGTATGCCTACGGGGTGCGGATGGCCGGCAAGCTGCGGGAGCTCATCCCCAGGCAGCAGTTCGAGGTCCCCATCCAGGCGGCCATCGGCTCGCGGGTGATCGCGCGGGAGACGGTGCGCGCCATTCGTAAGGATGTGCTCTCGAAGTGCTACGGCGGCGACATCTCCCGTAAGCGCAAGCTCCTGGAGAAGCAGAAGGAGGGCAAGAAGCGGATGAAGATGGTCGGCCGGGTGGAGGTCCCCCAGGAGGCGTTCATCGCCGCGCTCTCCTCCGACTCCGACGGGGGCGGCGAGGCGAAAGGTAAGAAGTAGCACAACAACCAGGGGCACCTGACTGTTGGCCGTCCCCCTTACATGTGAGGGCCCGGCCGCTTAGTCTGTTCGCCCCAGCGGGAAGTTACCCGCAGGTCACCCCCGTTGCACTGCGGCACCCGGAGGAAGTCGTGAGCGTGAATGAGCAGGCCATGAAGAAGCGGCCCCCGTCCGTGGCGCACGTGTTTCTCGATCGGGTGGCGGCCACCCCGGAACGCGAGGCGTTCCGTTACCCGGTGCCCAGCGCCGGGGGCGGTCCCGACGAGTGGCGCAGCTACACCTGGGAGGAGGCCGGCACCCGGGTCTTCGCCATCGCCGCCGGGCTGATGGACCTCGGGGTACGCCCCGAGGAGCGGGTGGCGATAGCCTCCAGCACCCGGGTGGACTGGGTGCTGGCCGACCTGGGGATCATGTGCGCCGGCGCGGCGACCACCACGGTCTACCCGCAGACGGACGCCGAGGAGACGGCGTTCATCCTGGCCGACTCGGGCAGCCGGGTCGTGTTCGCGGAGGACGCCGAGCAGCTGGCCAAGGTGCGGGAGCGCCGCGCCGAGCTGCCCGAGGTGGTCCATGTCGTCGTGCTGGAGGGCGACGACGCGGTCGCCGCCGACGGGGACCCGGACGGCTGGGTGCTCTCGCTCGCCGACCTCGCCGAGCGCGGCGCCCGCTATCTGGCGGACAAGCCGGACGCGGTCAAGGACACCGTCTCCGCGCTCCGCGGCGACCAGCTGGCCACCCTGATCTACACCTCGGGCACCACCGGCCGCCCCAAGGGCGTGCGGCTGCGCCAGGACACCTGGTCCTACATGGGGTACGGCATCGAGCAGATCGAGATGATGCTGCCCGACGACGTGCAGTACCTGTGGCTGCCGCTGGCGCACGTCTTCGGCAAGGTGCTGCTGGCGGCCCATGTCAAGGTCGGGCATGTGCTGGCCGTCGACGGCCGGGTCGACAAGATCATCGAGAACCTGCCGGCGGTCCAGCCCACCGCGATGTGCGCGGTGCCGCGCATCTTCGAGCGGGTGTACAACGGCGTGGCCGCCAAGGCGAAGGCCGGCGGCGCCGCGAAGTACAAGATCTTCACCTGGGCCGCCCAGGTGGCCAGGGACTACGCGCGTGTCTCCCAGGACAACCACCGGCGCACCGGGCGGGCCTCCGTCCCCACGGGGCTGGCGATCAAGCACCGGATCGCGGACAAGCTGGTCTTCGCCAAGATCCGCGCCGCCTTCGGCGGCCGGATGAAGGCCTGTGTCTCCGGCTCCGCCAGGCTTACCCCCGAGCTGGGCTTCTTCTTCACCGGCGCCGGCATTCCCATTCTGGAGGGCTACGGGCTCACCGAGTCGGCCGCGGCCAGCTTCGTCAACCGCCGGGAGAGCAACCGCGTCGGCACCGTCGGCAAGGCGCTGCCCGATCTTGAGGTGCGGATCGCCGACGACGGCGAGGTGCTGCTGCGCGGCCCCGGCATCATGGACGGCTACCACGGCCGGCCCGAGCTCACCGCCGAGGTGCTGACGGAGGACGGCTGGTTCCACACCGGGGACATCGGCGAGGTCTCCGACGACGGGTACCTCAAGATCACCGACCGCAAGAAGGACCTCTTCAAGACCTCGCTCGGCAAGTATGTGGCGCCGACCGAGATCGAGGGCCGGTTCAAGGTGGTCTGCCCCTATGTCTCCTCGATGCTGGTGATCGGCGCCGGACGGAAGTTCTGTTCCGCGCTGATCGCGCTGGACGAGGTGGCCCTGACGGCCTGGGCCAAGGAGAACGGCGTCTCGGGCGACTACCCGCAGATCGTCGCGGACCAGCGCACGGTGGCCCTGATCGACGGCTATGTCGAGCAGCTCAACGGCACGCTCCAGCGCTGGCAGACGATCAAGACCTTCCGGCTGCTGCCCCGCGAGCTGGACATCGAGCACGGCGAGTTGACCCCGAGCCTCAAGCTCAAGCGGCCCGTCGTCGAGGGCGAGTACCAGCACCTGATCGAGGAGATGTACCCGACGCCGTAACGCCCGGCCCCCGCCGGCCCCGTCCGGTCAGTCCACCAGATCCCGCACCAGGGCATCGGCCAGCAGACGGCCGCGCAGCGTGAGCGCCGCGCGGCCGTCGGCATGGGCGTCGGGGCGCAACAGACCGTCGGCCAGCGCGCGTTCGGCCGCCGCGCGCCCCTCGGGGCGCAGCAACGTCAACGGGCAGCCGTCGACCAGCCGCAGCTCAAGCAGCACCCGTTCCACCCGCTGGTCCTCGGGCGTCAGCAGCTCCCGGCCGGCGCCCGGCGAACGCCCCTCGGCCAGGGCCTGCGCATAGGCGCCCGGATGCTTGACGTTCCACCAGCGGACCCCGCCGACATGGCTGTGCGCGCCGGGGCCGGCGCCCCACCAGTCGGCGCCCGTCCAGTACAGCTCGTTGTGCCGGCAGCGGCCGGCCGGCGTCGTGGCCCAGTTGGACACCTCGTACCAGGAGAAGCCGGCCGCCGACAGCACCCGGTCCGCCTGGAGGTAGCGGTCGGCGTGCACGTCCTCGTCGGTCATCGGCACCTCGCCCCGGCGCACCCGCTGCCCGAGCCTGGTGCCCTCCTCCACGATCAGCGAATAGGCGGAGACATGGTCGGGACCGGCGCCGATGGCCGCCTCAAGGGAGGCCCCCCAGTCCGCCTCGCTCTCGCCTGGGGCCCCGTAGATCAGGTCGAGATTGACATGTTCGAAGCCGGCCGCCCGCGCCTCGGCGACGGCCAGCTCGGGGCGGCCCGGGGTGTGGGTGCGCTCCAGCAGCCGCAGCACATGGGGGCGGGCGCTCTGCATCCCGAACGAGATCCGGTTGAACCCGGCGGCGCGCAGCGCGGCGAGACCGGCCGCGTCCACCGAATCGGGGTTGGCCTCGGTGGTGACCTCGGCGTCGGCGGCGAGACCGAACTCCTGGCGCACCGCGTCCAGCATCCGCCCCAGGTCGGCCGGCGGCAGCAGGGTGGGGGTGCCGCCGCCGACAAAGACGGTGGCCACCCGGCGGGCGTCGTCCCCGAGCACCTTTCTGGCCAGCCGCACCTCGTCCGTCAGCACCGCCGCGTAGTTCTCCCGGGAGGCCAGCGCCCCGCCGGAGCCGCGCAGCTCCTGGGCGGTGTAGGTGTTGAAGTCGCAGTAGCCGCAGCGGGTCGCGCAGTAGGGCACATGCAGATAGAAGGCGAGCGGCCGATCGGCGGCGCCGGCCAGCGCGGACGGCGGCAGCGCGCCGTCCTCGGGCATGGGCTCACCATCGGGCAGGGCGGAGGGCATACCTGCCATTGTCCGGCATCCGCCGGGCGCGCCCGCTCAGGCCCGGGGAGTGCCGGCCGGGCCGCCGACCGTGACATGGTCGATCAGATGCTCCACCGGGCCGAGGAGGCCCGGGTCGAGATCCCGGAAGTCCCGCACGCTCCGCAGCACCCGCTGCCAGGCGGCGCCGGTGTTGGAGGGCCAGCCGAGCGCCCGGCAGACGCCCGTCTTCCAGTCCTGGCCGCGCGGCACCCGGGGCCAGCCGGGGATGCCGACGGCCGCCGGCTTGACCGCCGCCCAGATGTCCACGAACGGGTGCCCGACCACCAGCACCAGATCCTCGCCGTACTCCGCGCGCACCGCCTCGGCGATCCGCCACTCCTTGGAACCCGGCACCAGATGGTCGACCAGCACGCCCAGCCTGGCCTCCGGCGAGGGCCCGAACTCCCTGACCACCGACGGCAGATCGTCCACCCCTGCCAGGAACTCCACCACCACGCCCTCGGCCCGCAGATCGTCGCCCCAGACCCGCTCCACCAGCTCCGCGTCGTGCCGGCCCTCCACAAAGATCCGGCCGGCGCGCGCCACCCTGGCGCGCGCCGGGGGCGGCGCCACCGAACCCGAGGCGGTGCGCGCCGGGCGCCTGGGCGCCGCGGGCGCGGGGCGCACCAGCGTCACCTCGCGCCCCTCCAGCAGAAAGCCGCGCGCCACCATGGGGAAGACCCGATGCCCGCCGAACCGGTCCTCCAGGGTGACGGTCGGCCCCTCGGCCGTCTTCTCCCAGCGGATCACGGCCCCGCAGAACCCGGTGGTCACCTCCTCGACCACCAGACCCGGCTCGGCCGGCACCTCGGGCACGGCCCGGGGACGTTTCCACGGCGGGGTCAGATCCGGATCATAGGAACGCGCGCGCATGCCCTCATTCGATCACGCGCGGCCTTCGACGGTCAGCCCGATGCGCCCCCGAAGCGCTCGGCCAGCGCGGCCCGTTGGGCCCGGACGAACGCCGCGTCCACCACCGCGCCATGGCCCGGCACATAGCGGGCGTCGGGGCCGCCCGCCGCCAGCAGCCGGTCCAGCGCGGCCGGCCAGCGGGCGGGGACGGCGTCCGGGCCGGCCTGGGGTTCGCCGGACTCCTCCACCAGATCGCCGCAGAAGACAACGCCGGGGTCCGCGTCCTCGCCGTCCGTCACCAGCACCGCCAGATCATGGCTGGAATGCGCGGGCCCCAGATTCAGCAGGGTGACCCGCCGGCCGTTGCCGAGCGGCAGCACCAGCCGGTCGTCCACCAGCCGGTCGGGCGCCCGGAGCGCACGCCGGGCGCGTTCCGCCTCGGCCGGGTCGACGCCGTGCCGTACCGCGTCGGCGGCCAGCTCCCGGTCCCCGGCCGACCAGGGCGGGGTGTGTCCCGCCGGGGCGAGGAGCTCGGCCTCGGGGAAGGAGCCGGCGCCCAGCACATGGTCGAAGTGCGGATGGGTGACCGCCAGCCAGCGCACCGGCGCCGCCGAGAACCCCGCCACCTCCCGACGCAACCGGTCACCCACGGTCAACGACGGCCCCACGTCCACCAGCAGCACGCCGTCCGCGCCGAGCACCGCGCCCACCGTCTCGTCCCAACCCGACAGCCGTCGGCGGCGGATCCCCGGCGCGATCCGCTGCCATCCGGCGGCCGTTCCCGGCGACCCCTCGTCCGGAAGGCCGTCCAAGTGGCCGTCCCCGTGGCCGTTCTCGTTCGTCATGGCGGCGACGCTATCGACCCGGTATGGGCCGGGTGTCGACCGGATCCGTTCTCGGTTCGGTCCCCGCCGCTCGTTCCCTGGGCGGGCTACCCGGCCGTACACTGGATCAGGTCCTGGCACTCCGAGCGGCTGAGTGCCAGCGGGCCGGCCCGGTGGGACGACCCAGTGGGCAACGGGGAACGGATGGGCCGGACGGGAGGTGTGCGGCGTGCTCAGCGAGCGCAGGCTTGAGGTGCTGCGGGCCATCGTCCAGGACTATGTCGGCACCGAGGAGCCGGTGGGCTCCAAGGCGTTGACCGAGCGGCACAACCTCCAGGTCTCGCCGGCCACGGTGCGTAACGACATGGCGGCGCTGGAGGAGGAGGGCTATATCGCCCAACCCCATACGAGCGCGGGCCGGGTGCCGACGGACAAGGGCTATCGGCTCTTCGTCGACCGCCTTGCCGGCGTCAAGCCGCTGTCCTCGCCCGAGCGCAGGGCGATCCAGAACTTCCTCGACGGCGCGGTCGATCTGGATGATGTGATCGCCCGCACGGTGCGGCTGTTGGCGCAGCTCACGCGGCAGGTCGCCGTCGTGCAGTATCCGTCGCTCAGCCGCTCGACGGTCCGGCACGTGGAGTTGCTGGCGCTGGCCCCCGCGCGGGTGATGCTGGTGCTGATCACGGACACGGGCCGCGTCGAGCAGCGCATGATCGACTGCCCGGTGCCGCTGGGCGAGACATCGCTGGCCGATCTGCGTGCCCGGCTCAACAGCCGGATCGTGGGCCAGCGCTTCCCCGATGTGCCTCGGCTGGTGGCCGATCTCCCCGAGGCGTTCGGTCTGGACGAACGGGGTGCGGTCTCGACGGTGCTGGCCTCCCTGCTGGAGACTCTGGTGGAGGAGACCGAGGAACGGCTGATGATCGGCGGCACCGCCAACCTCACACGTTTCGGACAGGACTTCCCGCTCACGATCCGGCCGGTGCTCGAAGCGCTGGAGGAGCAGGTGGTGTTGCTGAGGCTGCTGGGGGAGGCGAACGGCTCGGAGATGACCGTGCGTATCGGTCATGAGAACGCTCACGAGGGCCTCACCTCCACATCGGTTGTCTCGGTCGGCTACGGTTCAGGAGACGAAGCGGTCGCGAAGCTCGGCGTGGTCGGACCGACCCGGATGGACTACCCCGGAACGATGGGAGCGGTGCGCGCAGTGGCACGGTACGTCGGACAAATCCTCGCGGAGAACTAGGTGGCGACGGACTACTACGCGGTCTTGGGTGTGCAGCGAGATGCCTCACAAGACGAGATCAAGAAGGCGTTTCGCCGGCTCGCCCGGGAGCTGCACCCGGATGTGAACCCGGATCCCAAGACGCAGGAGCGGTTCAAGGAGATCAACACCGCCTACGAGGTGCTCTCCGATCCGCAGAAGAAGCAGATGTACGACCTCGGCGGCGATCCGCTCGGGGCCGCTTCGGGCGCGGGCGCCGGATTCGGCGCCGGCTTCGGCAACTTCTCCGACATCATGGACGCCTTCTTCGGCACGGCGTCCCAGCGCGGCCCCAAATCGCGTACCAGGCGCGGCCAGGACGCCATGATCCGGCTGCCCATCGACCTCAACGAGGCCACCTTCGGCACCACCAAGGAAATCCAGGTGGACACCGCCACGGTGTGCAACTCGTGCAACGGCGAGGGCGCGGCGCCCGGCACCTCGGCGCAGACCTGCGACATGTGTCGTGGTCGCGGCGAGATCTCCCAGGTCACCCGCTCGTTCCTCGGCCAGGTGATGACGTCCAGGCCCTGTCCGCAGTGTCAGGGCTTCGGCACGGTCGTGCCCACGCCCTGTCCCGAGTGCGCCGGCGACGGCCGGGTTCGCACCCGGCACACGCTCAACGTCAAGATCCCCGCCGGCGTGGACAACGGCACCCGGATCCAGCTGGCCGGCGAGGGCGAGGTCGGCCCCGGTGGCGGCCCGCCCGGCGATCTCTATGTGGAGATCCAGGAGAAGCCGCACGCGGTCTTCCAGCGCAGGGGCGACGATCTGCACTGCACCGTCACCATCCCGATGACGGCCGCCGCCCTGGGCACCCAGGTGCCGCTGGAGACGTTGGACGGCCCGGAGGAGGTGGACATCCGCCCGGGCACGCAGTCCGGTCAGTCCATCCCGCTGCACGGCCGGGGCGTCACGCATCTGCGCGGCAACGGCCGGGGCGATCTGGTGGTGCATGTCGAGGTGCAGACCCCGGGCAAGCTCGATCCCGAGCAGGAGGAGCTGCTGCGGCGGCTCGCCAAACTACGCGGTGAGGAACGGCCGTTGGGCCAGTTCCAGCCGGGTCAGCAGGGCCTCTTCTCCCGCCTGAAGGACGCGTTCAACGGGCGATGAGCAGCGCGCCCGTCTTTCTGGTCGAGTCGCTGGCGCACGCCGAAGCGGGTGCGCCGCTGACGCTGGACGGCCCCGAGGGGCGTCATGCGGTGGCGGTGCGCCGGCTGCGGGTCGGCGAGGAGATCGTGCTCAGCGACGGCGCGGGCGCCGGCGCCCTGGGCCGGGTGGCCGAGGTCTTCGGCCGTGACCGGCTGACGGTCGAGGTCGTCGAGCGCCGCGCCGAGCCCGAGCCCGCCGCCCGGATCACCGTGGTGCAGGCGCTGCCCAAGGGCGACCGTGGCGAGTTGGCCGTCAGCACCATGACGGAGACCGGCGTGGACGCCATCGTGCCCTGGTCCGCCGCCCGTTGCGTCACCCAGTGGAAGGGCGAGCGCGGCGCCAAGGCGCTCGCCAAGTGGCGGGCCGCCGCCCGGGAGGCGGCCAAGCAGGCCCGCCGGCTGCGGGTGCCTTCGGTGTCGGAGCCGCTGGGCACGGCGGGGGTGGCCCGGCTGCTGGCCGGCGCCGCGTTCGCCGGTGTGCTGCACGAGTCGACGGATCTGCCGCTGGCCACCGCCGCGTTGCCGTCCGAGGGCGATCTCGTGCTGGTGGTGGGCCCCGAAGGGGGCGTCGCCGAGGCCGAGTTGGCCGCCTTCACGGCGGCCGGCGCCACCGCCTACCGGCTCGGCCCCACCGTTCTGCGCACCTCGACGGCCGGCCCGGCCGCCGCCGCGCTGCTCCTCACCCGCACCGGCCGCTGGAGCTGACGCCTGCCCGGCGCGGGTTGAGCCGTCGGCCGGCCCAGGCCCTGGATCCCGGCCGATGTCTACGGCACGGTGCTGCCCGTGCTGGGCGGCCTCGGCGCCCGGCCGGGCGCGCCGGTCCCCGACGGCCGGGCGCTGCTGCTGACGGGCACCGTTCCGGCCAGTCGGGTGCACGCCCTGGAGCGGCGGCTGCCGGAACTGACCGGCGGCGAGGGCGTGTTGGAAACCGAGTTCGCGCACTACCGGCCGGTCGAAGGGCCCCCGCCACGTCGGGCGCGCACCGACCACGACCCGCTGGACCGCGACGCGTATCTGCTGCGTGTGGTGCGTGGCGTCCGTTCCCGCCCCTGATCCGGCCGGGCCGCCGGCCCGCTCAGGCGGTCCGCTCAGGCTGGGTGGCGGATCCGGAGGCGCGCCGGGTCGGCCGGATCCCGGTCGACGACCTGGACCGGCGGCCAGGACCACTGCCAGACGCTGCCGCCCGGCGGGCGGGAGAACGTGATCCGGCCACGGGTGCCCTCGACGTCGACGCGCGGCCAGGGCGCGTCGGCGCGGGCACGCAGCACCTCGGCGAGGACGGTGATCGTGTCATGGCCCTCGAAGGCGACAAAGGACGGCGCCTCGCCCAGCCGCTCGCGGAGCGCCGTCCCGACGCGCGCGCCGAGCGGGCTCGGGCGCTCGGGCAGATAGCGCAGAAAGGGGATCGCGGCGCCCTCGTCGCCCAGTTCCTTCGCCCATTCCGCGAACTCCGGCTGCCCGGCCGGGGCGCCGATCATGATCCCGGCGAGGCGCGGGTCACGGCGGACGGATCTGACGATCGACATCGCCGGCTCCGGATGGCCAACCAGCAGCAGAAGGGCCGTCGCGCCGCTGTCGACGAGCCGGTCGCCCAGGGCGTCGGGGGCGAGCGCGGTCAGGTCCAGCTCGACGACATCGCCGCCGGACGCGGCGAGTCGGTCCCGCAACAGGCGGGCCCCCGATGCCCAGTAGACGCTCGGCTGGGTCGCCACGGCGACGCGAAGGTGGCCGGCGCCGACGAGGAAGTCGGCGTAGATCCGCCAGCCGTGGGACTGCGCCGGGGCGATCCGCGCGACCTGGTCCGTCGGCCCGTCGGTGAGCGCGTCGAGCACCGCGGAGGAGCAGAGGAACGGCAGGCCGAGCGCGTCCGCCCGGGCGGCGACGGCCCGGGCGACGACGCTGTGGTACTCACCCGCCAGGGCGGCCACGCCCAGACCGGCCAGCTCGTCCACGGCCGCCGCCGCCCGCGGCGGATCGGCCGCGGTGTCCCGGACCAGCAACTCGACGGGCGCGCCGCCGATCCCCCCGGCGGCGTTGACGTCCCGTACGGCCAACTCCATTCCGGCGAGCAGATGGTGGCCGGCCTCCACCCAGCCGGGGCTGGTCAACGGAGCGAGAGCGCCGACGAGGACGGGTGAACCGGGGTGTGTCTGGTTGATCATGCCGGACATTGCATCCACCGCCGACGCCGACGGGCAACCGATTACCGCCCCGGCGGCTGGGGGGCTAGAGCGGGTGCGGGACGTCGTCGGCGGTCGGTTCCGGGGCGTCGGGGTGGCCGCGCAGGTTGAGGACGGCCAGGATCAGGCCGCCCCAGACGATCACCATGGAGATGGTCATCATCACGATCGCCGATGCCGACATCAGTGGGTCCTCTCCGTCCGGGAATCCCGCTCGGGCGAGCGGGAGCGGGGGTCGCGCCGGGAGAGCAGGGTCAGCAACACGCCCACCACCAGCGCGCCGACCGCGACCGACCAGCCGCCCCACAGCAGGAAGGACGTCGAGTAGCCCTCGTAGTTCTCGTCGAGTTCGCCGATCAGGCTGTCGACCATCATCCAGGTGAGGACCACCGGGGTGATCACCCCGAGGCAGATCCGCCACCACACGCCGAGCCCGACGGACGAGGTCGCGTCCGTGTTCCGTTGCAGCGCCGGGAGTTGACGCAGGCCCCAGCTGACGGTGATCAGCAGCACCAGTCCGGCCAGCGCGATGCCGTACTGGTTGATGAAGTGGTCGGAGACGTCCAGGAAGTACAGCCCGCTGTCGTTGGCGAAGAGCAGCACCGACACCACGGACACCGCGCCCCCCACGCTCAGCACCGCCGGCACCCGGCGCATTCCTGTCCGGTCCTGCACGGCCGCGACGATCACCTGCACGATGCTGATCAGCGACGTCAATCCGGCGATGACCAGCGAGACAAAGAACAGCACGCCGAAGAAGGCGCCCATCGGCATCTCGGAGATGATCGCCGGGAACGCCACAAAGGCCAGGCCCACGCCGCTGGACGAGACCTCGGAGACCCCGACCCCCGCGTCCATCGCCATGAAGCCCAGGGTGGCGAAGACGGCCACGCCGGCCAGGATCTCGAACGAGCTGTTGGCGAACGCCGCGACCATCGCCGAACCGGTGAGATCGGACTTCCGGTGCAGATAGGAGGCGTAGGTGATCATGATGCCGAAGCCGACCGAGAGCGAGAAGAAGATCTGACCATAGGCCGCCACCCACACGCCGCCGTCCGTCAGCGCGCCCCAGTCGGGCGTGAACAGCGCGTCCAGGCCGAGGCCGGCGCCGTCCAGGGTCAGCGCCCGCACCACCAGCACCAGGAAGAACGCGACCAGCAGCGGGATGAAGACGATGTTCGCCCGCTCGATGCCGCGCCGGATGCCGAGGCCCAGGATGACCAGGGTCAGGACCCACACCGCGATCAGCGGCCAGGCGACGCCGGGCACAAAGGTGGAGATCTCGCCCGGCGTCTCGTTGAGCTTCAGGAACTCGTTGTTGAGGAACCCCTCGGGATCGTCGCCCCAGGCCTGGTCGAACGAGAAGCCGGTGTAGCGGACCGCCCAGGCGAGGATCGCCGCGTAGTAGGTGGCCACCACGAAGCAGATCGCGACCTGCCACCAGCCGATCGCCTCGGCGGGCCGGGCGAGTTGACGCAGCGCCCCGGGCGGCGACGAACGGTACTTCCGCCCGATGGTGTACTCCAGGATCAGCAACGGGATGCCCGCGGTGAGCAGCGCCAGCAGGTAGGGGACGATGAACGCCCCGCCGCCGTGCTCGTAGGTGACCGCGGGAAACCGCCAGATGTTGCCCAGCCCGATGGCTGATCCGATGGCGGCCATGAGGAAGCCGAGACGGCTGCCCCATTGTTCGCGTGGTGGCTGTTCGGCCATGGTCGGGAGATCCTCGGTGAACGAAGTGGGGGAGAACGAAGTGGGGAGGGGTGCGGGGGTGTATGCGTGAGTGTGCGGTTTGGTGGGGGTCTGCCTCGGAACGCGGCGACTGAGCACGTTACCAGTCGGTCACTTGGTCGAGGTCGAGAAGGGCGTGGCTTCCCGGCTACCCGGCGGCGGGCGAGGGCAAAACACGCCGGGTGCCGCACGCCCGGCGGGCCGTTCCCGGGCGGCCGGTCGCCGACGGGGGAGGCGGTAACATCCTGGGGACGTTTCCGAGAAGTCCGAGGAGGACGCCGGGGGATGGCCGGAGAACCGCAGGCCGACTGCCTGTTCTGCAAGATCGTGGCCGGCGATGTGCCGGCGACCGTGGTCAGGGAGACGGCGACCACCGTCGCGTTCCGGGACATAAACCCCCAGGCGCCCAGCCATGTGCTGGTGATCCCCCGCGTGCACTACCCGGACGCCGCCTCGCTCGCCGAGGCCGAGCCCGAGACGGCCGCCGACGTGCTGCGCGAGGCCGGCGCCGTGGCCGCCCAGGAGAAGGTGGCCGACAGCGGCTACCGGGTGATCTTCAACACCGGAACGGGCGCCGGGCAGACGGTTTTCCACGCGCACGCCCATGTGCTGGGCGGCCGTGGCCTCGCCTGGCCGCCCGGCTGAGGCGGTCGACGCGGTGTCGGCCCGTGAGCTGGTGGTGCTCGGCACGGCCAGTCAGGTGCCAACCCGGCGGCGCAACCACAACGGCTATGTGCTGCGTTGGGACGGCGAGGGGGTGCTCTTCGACCCGGGCGAGGGCACCCAGCGACAGCTGACGCTGGCCGGGGTCAGCGCGCATGCCCTGACCCGGATCTGTGTCACCCACTTCCACGGCGACCACGCGCTCGGTCTGGCCGGGGTGATCCAGCGGGTGCATCTGGACCGGGTGCCGCATCCGGTGCGGGTGCACTATCCGGCCAGCGGCCAGCGGTACTTCGAGCGGCTGCGGTACGCCACGGCCTACCGGGAGGCCGTCGAGCTCGATCCGCGACCGGTCGAGGACGAGGGCGTGCTCGACGAGACGCCGGGCTTCACCCTGAGCGCGCTGCGGCTCTCCCATCCGGTGGAGGCGTTCGGCTACCGGCTGGTCGAGCCGGCGGGCCGGCGGATGGTGCCGGAGCGGCTGGCGGCCCATGGCATCACCGGCCCCGACATCGGCCGGCTGCGTCGCGCCGGCCGGCTCGGGGATGTCACCCTTGAGCAGGTGAGCGTCGAGCGGCCCGGCCAGCGTTTCGCCTTTGTGATGGACACCAGGCTCTGCGACGCGGTCCCCCAACTGGCCGAGGACTGCGATCTGTTGGTGATCGAGTCCACCTTCCTGGACCGGGACGCCGCGCTGGCCGACGAGTACGGGCATCTGACGGCGGCTCAGGCCGCCCGGGTGGCGCGGGATGCGCGGGTGCGGCATCTGGTGCTGACCCACTTCTCGCAGCGCTACCAGGACCCGGCGGCGTTCGCCGACGAGGCCCGCGCCGCCGGCTTCACCGGCACCCTCACCATCGCCGACGACCTCACCCGCGTTCCCGTCCCACCGCGTGCCCCCTGACGGTGGTCAGTTCCTTGGTGTCGGCGACTCCATGGCGAGGCGGTTGCGGAGTAGGCGTTCGGCGGTGGTCGCCGAGTCGACCAGGGGGTGCAACGTCAGGGCGTGCCGGGCGAGGGCCGAGGAACGGGTGGTCGCGGCCTCGATGGTGGCCCGTTCGACGGCCTTGACCTGGAGCATCAGGCCGAGTTCGGCCAGCCCGGGGGAGAGGCAGGGCACCGGATGGGCGCCCTGGGCGTCCACCTCGCAGACGGTCTCGACGATCGCGTCGTCGGGGAGCGCCGGCACCGTGCCCGCGTTGCGGACATTGAGGATCAGTCGGGTACGACGATCGCCCGAGATCGCCCGCATCAGATCGAGCGCGACATGTTCGTAGCCGCCCCCGACCAGATCGCGGCTGTCCCGTTCCCCACCGCCGCCGGCGGCGCGCTGTTCGGCGCCATAGGTCCGTTCGCGTTCCAGCCGGGTCTTCTCCCAGAGCGCCGGCGCGCGTTCGAGATCGTGCGCCGCCTCGGCGAAGAACGCGCCCTGCTGGCGCTCCAGAAACTCCCCCCGGGTGCCGCCCGCCGCGTCCGCCGCCCGCCGGGTCTCCCGCCCCAGGTAGTAGTAGTGCAGGTACTCGTTGGGCAACGTGCCGAGCGCGCGCAGCAGTTCGCCGCCGAACAGCCGCCCCTCCTCGAAGCCGGCCAGCGCCTCGTCGTCGGCCAGCAGCCCGGACAGCAGATCGCGTCCCTCGTGGGTGAGGGAATTGAGCCACCCCAGATGGTTGAGCCCCACATAGCCGAAGCTCACCTCGGCCGGATCGACACCGGCCGCCCGGGCCGCGCGGCGCACCAGACCCACCGGCGAGTCGCAGATGCCGATCACCCGGTGCCCCAGCACCGAGGCCATCGCCTCCGTCACCATGCCGGCCGGGTTGGTGAAGTTGATCAGCCAGGCGTTCGGCGCCAACTCCCTTACCCGCTCGGCGATCCGCAGCGCCACCGGGACGGTGCGCAGCCCGTAGAGCACCCCGCCGGCGCCCACCGTCTCCTGACCGAGCACCCCCTCGGCGAGCGCGGCCCGCTCGTCCCGCACCCGTCCCGCGGTGCCGCCGACCCTGATGGCCTGGAAGACGAAGTCCGCGTCCCGCACCGCCGCGTCCAGGGACTCCGCCACCCGCACCCGTGGCGCCCCCGGCACCCCGTCCGCCAACGCCGTCAACACCCGTGCGACGACGGCCACCCGGGTCGCGTCGGTGTCGAACAGCGTCACCTCGCTCCCGCGATCGGGTGAGCCGTCACCGGCCGCTGTCAGTAGCGCCCGGTATACCAGGGGGACACGGAACCCACCGCCCCCGATGATCGTGAGCCTCATGGGCCGGAACGTACCGTAGAAACGACCACGACCACGCCCGGAGCAGCAGGTGACACCTTTCAACGACCCCCCGCGGAGCTGTCTGATCGATCCGCTCGCCGGCCTGCGCGCGCCCGGGGACGCCGCGCCCGACGTCTATCTCACCGGCACCGTCTTCCTGGACATCATCTTCACCGGGCTCGATTCGGCGCCCGTGCGCGGCACGGAGTCCTGGGCCAGGGGGATGGGCTCAAGCCCGGGCGGCGTCGCCAACATGGCGACCGCGCTGGCCCGGCTCGGCCTGCGCACCAGCCTGGCCGCCGCCTTCGGCGACGACAAGTACGGCGAGTACTGCTGGGAGACGCTGGAGCGCGGCGAGGGCATCGATCTCTCCCTCTCCCGCACGGTCGCCGGCTGGCATTCGCCGGTGACGGTCTCCATGGCCTACGAGGGCGAGCGGACCATGGTCTCGCACGGCCACGAGGCGCCCCCGTCCCGGCCCGAGCCGGCCGAGGCCAGCTCGCCGGGGGCCCGTTCGGCGGTGGCCTCGCTGACGCCCGGCCGTCCCCAGGAGTGGATCGCCAGGGCCGCCGCCTCGGGCACGTTGATCTTCGCCGACACCGGCTGGGACGAGACGGGCGTCTGGGACCTGGCGGCGCTGCCCGATCTGGCGCACTGCGAGGCGTTCCTGCCCAACGCCGCCGAGGCGCTGCGCTACACCCGCAGGGACGATCCGAGGGCGGCGGCGCACGCGCTGGCCGAGCGGGTGCCGCTGGCCGTGGTCACCATGGGCGCCGAAGGGGCGTACGGGGTGGACGCCCGCACCGGGGAGACGGCCCAGGTGCCGGCCATCGTGGTGGAGGCGCTGGACACCACGGGCGCCGGCGACGTGTTCATGGCCGGCTTTGTCACGGCGACCCTCGCCGGCTGGCCGCTGGCCGACCGGCTCGCGCTCGCCGGGCTGACCGCCTCCCTCTCCGTGCAGGAGTTCGGCGGCTCGCTCTCGGCGCCGGGCTGGGCCGAGATCGCCGCCTGGTGGCGCCGCGCCCAGGCGCTCACCCCCGACGACGGCACCCCCCATGCGGTGCTCCAGCGGTACGCCTTTCTCTCCGCCCTCCTGCCCGGCAAGGACCATCCCCTGCCGCGCCGCCGGGCCGTCCCCACGCTGGGCTTCCGGGGCTGAGACGAGGGCCCGGTGCCCGGCCAACGCCGCAGCGCGGCAAGGGTGTCGCGCTCCGTAATGCTCTGGGGCAATGCCCGCTTCCCGGCGTACTCTGGGGACTCCGGTCCCCCAGCGCAGAGAGGGATGAGCAGGTCCGTCCGGGCCGCCCATGACGCAGACACCCACACACCAGCCGAGCCCCACCGACGAGGCCACCGCCCGGTTCACCGTCCCGGCCAAGCACCCGATGGTCACTGTGCTGGGATCCGGGGACGCGCTGTTGCGCGTCATCGAGCGGGCCTTCCCCGCCACCGACATCCATGTCAGGGGCAACGAGATCCGCGCCACCGGCGATCCGGCCGAGGTGCGGCTCGTGCAGCGCCTCTTCGACGAGATGATGCTGGTGCTCCGCACCGGCCAGCCGCTGAGCGAGGACGCCGTGGAGCGTTCCATCGCGATGCTGCGCGGCGGGAGCGACGAGGGCGCCAGCCCGGCCCAGGTGCTCACCCAGAACATCCTGTCCAACCGGGGCAAGACCATCCGCCCCAAGACGCTCAACCAGAAGCGCTATGTCGACGCCATCGACCAGCACACCATCGTCTTCGGCATCGGCCCGGCCGGCACCGGGAAGACGTATCTGGCGATGGCCAAGGCCGTCCAGGCGCTCCAGTCCAAGATGGTCAACCGCATCATCCTCACCCGCCCGGCGGTGGAGGCCGGCGAGCGGCTCGGGTTCCTGCCCGGCACGCTCTACGAGAAGATCGACCCGTATCTGCGGCCGCTCTACGACGCGCTGCACGACATGCTCGATCCGGACTCCATCCCCCGGCTGCTGAGCGCGGGCACGATCGAGGTCGCGCCGCTGGCCTATATGCGCGGCCGGACGCTCAACGACGCGTTCATCATTCTGGACGAGGCGCAGAACACCAGCCCCGAACAGATGAAGATGTTCCTCACCCGGTTGGGCTTCGAGTCCAAGATCGTGATCACCGGGGACGTCACCCAGGTCGACCTCCCGGGCAGCGCGCCCAGCGGGCTGCGCCAGGTGCAGGAGATCCTGGACGGCGTCGACGATGTGCACTTCTCCCGGCTCACCAGCCAGGACGTGGTGCGACACCGGCTCGTCGGCCGCATCGTGGACGCGTACGAACGTTACGACGACCGGACCGGAAAGTAGCCGCCCCGCATCATGGCGATCGAGGTCAACAACGAATCCGGTGACCAACTCGACGAACGGGCCATTCTCGACATCGCCCGCTACACGCTGGCCCGGATGCGGATCCATCCGCTGTCCGAGCTGTCCGTGATCGCGGTCGACGCCGCGGCCATGGAGCGACTCCATCTCCAGTGGATGGACCTCCCCGGCCCCACGGACGTGATGTCGTTCCCGATGGACGAGCTGCGGCCACCGATGAAGGACGACGAGGAGCCCGTGCAGGGACTGCTCGGCGATGTGGTGCTCTGCCCCGAGGTGGCGCGCGAGCAGGGCCAGGCCGCGCCCACCAGGCACTCCATGGACGCCGAGCTGCAACTGCTCACCGTGCACGGGGTGCTCCACCTGCTGGGCTACGACCATGAGGAGCCCACCGAACGCGCCGAGATGTTCGGGCTCCAGCAGGCCATCGTGGACGGTTGGCGGGCCGAGCGCGGCCTGTCGGGACCGTCCCCGGCCCCCACGCTGACATGACCGGCACCCTGCTGGTCGCGGTGCTGGCGCTGCTCGCCATCGGCTGGCTCTCCTCCTGCGCGGAGGCGGGCCTCGCGGTGATCACCAGCTACCGGGCCGAGGAGGCCGTGCGGGCCGGGCGGCGCGGCGCCGCCCGGCTGGCGGTGCTGGCCGCCGACCCCACCCGCTATCTCAACCTGGCGCTGCTGCTGCGGGTCGCCAGCGAGATGGCGGCGGCCGTGCTGGTCGCCTACGCCTGCCTGGAGACCTTCGACGAGGTGCTGCCCGCGCTGGCGCTGGCCTTCGGGATCATGGTGCTGCTGTCCTTTGTCGCGGTGGGCGTCTCGCCGCGCACGATCGGCCGGCAGCACCCGCTGGCCACCACCATCGCCGCCGCCTATGTCCTGGTCCCGCTGGTGCGGGTGCTCAACCCGCTGACCCAGGCGCTGATCATCCTCGGCAACGCGGTCACCCCGGGCAAGGGCTTCCGCAAGGGCCCGTTCGCCTCGGAGGCCGAGCTGCGCGCCATGGTGGACCTGGCGGAGCGGGAGTCGCTGATCGAGGACGAGGAGCGCCGGATGGTGCACTCGGTCTTCGAGCTGGGCGACACCCTGGTCCGCGAGGTGATGGTGCCCCGCACCGACCTGGTCTCCATCGACCGGCACAAGTCCCTGCGGCAGGCCCTCAGCCTGGCGCTGCGCTCCGGCTTCTCGCGGATGCCGGTGACGGGGGAGAGCGACGACGACATCGTCGGCATCGTCTATCTCAAGGATCTGACGCGGCGGGTGCATGTCAGCCGGGAGGCCGAGGCGGAGCCGGTCGACGGCGTGATGCGCCCCGCCACCTTTGTGCCCGACACCAAGAACGCCGGGGACCTGCTGCGCGAGATGCAGCGCGACCATATCCATGTGGCTGTGGTGATCGACGAGTACGGCGGCACCGCGGGGCTGGTCACCATCGAGGACATCCTGGAGGAGATCGTCGGCGAGATCACCGACGAGTACGACATCGAGCTGCCGCCCGTCGAGGACCTGGGCGCCGGCTCCTACCGGGTGACGGCCCGGCTGGATCTGGGCGCCCTCGGCGAGCTGTACCGGCTCCGCCTCGACGACGAGGACGTGGAGACGGTCGGCGGTCTGCTGGCCAAGGCGCTGGGCCGGGTGCCGATCGCCGGCGCCAGGGCCGTGGTCGACGTCTCGGGCGAGCAGCCGCTGGACCACGCGGGACCCCCGCTGGCCGCCCTGCGGTTGACGGCCGAGTCCCCGGCCGGCCGACGCAACCGCATCGAGCGGGTGCTGGTCGAGCCGGTGTGGGCGCAGCCGGCGGAGGAGGGCCAGGGGAACGGCACTCACTCGAACGGGTGAGCGCGGCTGGCCATGGGCCCGTTCGGGTGGCGCCATGGGAGCCATGAACCCGCATCTGAGGACGGTCACGGTCGCCGGGCTCGCCGCGCTCAGCCTGGGGCTCGCCCCAGGACAGCCGGCGGCCTCCGACGCCCTGGGCGAGAGCCAGCTTCGGGCGGCCCTGCTCGATCCGGTGGACTTCCCCGAGGGCTGGGCCAGCGACAGCGAGGAGGCCGCCGCCGAACGTGGCTTCGGCGTGCCGAGGCCCAGCGAGAACGGCTGCCGCGAGCTGTTCGACAGCGGCGCCGACGGCAGCCAACGCGCCGGCTTCGCCAAGTCGGCCACCGGCCCGTTCGTCACCACCGTCGTCACCGCCCACGACAGCGAGGGCGCGGCCGGCACCGCGCTGTCCGCGTTCCGGGCGACGGCCGCCGAATGCGGCACCTTCCACGCGGAGGAGGGCCCGGCCGAAGGCGCCGTCACCGTCGCCTACGACGAGGAGCCGCGCGACGATCCCGAGGCGCTGGGCGACGAGTGCGGCGCCCAGCGCTACAACCGCAGGCTGGACGGCGAGACGGCCGGCACCCCGGTGATCGTCGAGGTGGTGATCGCCCGCGTGGGCGCGCACACCATCCGCGTCGCCCAGGCCGGCCGGGAGGGCCCGGACACCGGCAGCGTCACCAGGATCGCGGAGCGCGCGATCGACAAGCTGACCGAGGTGATCGAGGGCAACACCCCCCAGCCGAGGACCGACCAGCCGGGCACCACCCGGCTCTGAGGCCGGACTGCCCGGACGTCGCCCGTCGCGCACCGCTTAAGCTCGGGGCATGACTGACGGCGTTGCCCCCCAGGAGCCGGGCGCCGGTGAACCCGGCCCGGAAGACCGCAAGATCATCACGCTGGCGCGGAGCGCCAGGGCGCGCAACGGCGCGGCCGAGGGCGCGGCGGTGCGCGACGAGACCGGCCGCACCTATGTCGCGAGCACGGTCGCCCTGGAGTCGCTGCGGCTGAGCGCGCTGCGCACCGCCGTGGCGATGGCGGTCGCCAGCGGCGCCCGTTCCCTGGAGGCGGCGGCCGTGGTGTCCCCGGCCGACGCCCCGGCGGACGACGACCTCGCGGCCGTCCGTGACCTCGGCGGCGCCGGCACCCCCGTGCTGCTGGCTGGCCCCGACGGCGCCGTTCGTGCGACGATCGCCGCCTGATGAACTCCCCAACCTCCCCCAGTTCCGCCGCGCCGTCGGCCGCCGAGCACCGGTCGGGCTTCGCCTGCTTCGTCGGCCGCCCCAACGCCGGCAAGTCGACCCTCACCAACGCCCTGGTCGGCACCAAGGTCGCCATCACCTCCAGCAGGCCCCAGACCACCCGGCACACCGTGCGCGGCATCGTGCACCGCGAGGACGCGCAACTCGTCCTGGTGGACACCCCCGGGCTGCACAAGCCGCGCACCCTGCTGGGCCAGCGGCTGAACGACGTGGTCCGCACCACCTGGGCCGAGGTGGATGTGATCGGCTTCTGCCTGCCCGCCGACCAGAAGGTCGGGCCCGGCGACCGCTTTATCGCCAAGGAGTTGGCGCAGGTCAAGCGGACGCCGAAGGTCGCGATCGTCACCAAGACCGATCTGGCGGACCGCGAGACGCTGACCCAACAGCTGATCGCCGTCGACCAGATGGGCAAGGAGGCGGGCATCGAATGGGCGGAGATCGTCCCGGTCTCCGCCGTCGCCGGCGAGCAGGTCGATCTGCTCGCCGACCTGCTGGCGCCGCTGCTGCCCGAGGGCCCGCCGCTGTACCCGGAGGGCGATCTCACCGACGAGCCCGAGCTGGTGATGATCGCCGAGCTGATCCGGGAGGCCGCGCTCGAAGGGGTCAGGGACGAACTCCCGCACTCCATCGCGGTGGTGGTCGAGGAGATGCTGCCCCGCGAGGACCGCCCGGCGGACCGCCCCCTGCTGGATGTGCACGCCAACCTCTTCATCGAGCGGTCCAGCCAGAAGGGCATCGTGATCGGCCCCAAGGGCCAACGCCTCAAGGACGTCGGCACCAAGGCCCGCCGCCAGATCGAGGCCCTGCTCGGCACCCCGATCTTCCTCGACCTTCACGTCAAGGTCGCCAAGGACTGGCAACGCGACCCCAAACAACTGCGCCGCCTCGGCTTCTAGCCTCGCGGGGCCCTGCCCGGGCGGGGTTTCACAGCACCCACCGGGCGGTGGGTGGCAGCCCGGGGACGCCGGCCGTTCGGCCGTTCGGTCCTTTCGGGGGCGTGACGATTCGCGTCCGGACCCACGGGCGAGAGCATGCCCGCTCCGCGCGGGAGGCTCGCGTTCATCCGCCAGCCTGGTGCGCCCGCGGTTGCGTCTGCCCCTGACCAGGGCGGCCCGCCCGGCTTGGCTTCCCGGTGTGCCGGCGTCCCGGGGTTGGTGCTGCAGCTCGGCCCCGGCCTCCCCGGCGGGGTCCTCGCCTCGACCCGCCCACCGCCGCCAGTCGTTCGCCCGGCCCAGCTGCCCCCCGCCAGCACCGGTTGCCCTCCGACCCGTGCCCCGGGCCGGCCCTCAAGGTCGGCTCGCCCCTGCCCGGCCAGGGGCAGTTGGTCGCCAGGCGCAGCTGCCCCCCGGCAGGATTGGTTGCCCTCCGGGCCCGTGCCCGTGCTCGGGGCTGGCCCTTAAGGTCGGCTCGCGCCTGCCCGGCCAGGGTTCCGTTTCGGCCAGGGCTCCGCCTGCCCGGCCAGGGGCAGTTGGTCGTCTGGCGCAGCTGCGCCCGGTCAGGGCTGGTTGCCCCTCCGGCCCGTGCTCGTGCCCGGGGCCGGCGTTCAAGGTCGGCTCGCCCCTGCCCGGTCGGGGTTCTGTTTCGGCGGGGGTGCCCGCCTTGGCTCGTTCGGTCGCAGTTCCCGCTTGGCCCGCCCGGCCAGGGCTCCGCTCTGACCCGCCCGGTCGTGGGGGGGAGTTGCCCGGATGGGGTGAACCGCCCGGCGGATGACCCTGCCCTGGCAGGGCTGGTTGCCCTCCGGGCCCGTGCCCGTGCTCGGGGCCGGCCTTCAAGGTCGGCTCGCGCCGGCCCGGCCAGGGTTCTGTTTCGGCCAGGGCTCCGCCTGCCCGGCCAGGGGCAGTTGGTCGTCTGGCGCAGCTGCGCCAGGTCAGGGCTGGTTGCCCCTCCGGCCCGTGCTCGTGCTCGGGGCCGGCGTTCAAGGTCGGCTCGCCCCTGCCCGGTCGGGGTTCTGTTTCGGCGGGGGTGCCCGCCTTGGCTCGTTCGGTCGCAGTTCCCGCTTGGCCTGCCCGGCCAGGGCACCGCTCGGGCCTGCCCGGTCAGGGCAACGCCCACCCGGTCAGGGCAACGCCCGCCCGGTCAGGGCACCGTTCGGCCGGTCAGGGGCCGGGGAGGGGGCGGGTGGCGGCGGCGGTGAGGAGGCGGGTGGTGTCGGCCGGCGGCAGCCACAGCGCCTCGCCGATCCTGCGGAGCATCCCGCTCTCGGCCTCCAGATACGGCCCGTCGGCCAGCGCGATCCGGGCGCCGCGCAGCAGCAGGCTCTCCCGGCCCGGGGTGGCCAGATGCGGGGTGAGCATCGCGATGCCGTCGGAGATCTCCCTGGCCACCAGGGGCAGTCCGCGCGCGGCCAGCGTCGCGTGGAGGGCGAGCAGCCGCTCCTCCGAGCAGTCGGGGAAGCCGGCGTCCCTGACCGCTTCGAGCGCGACCCGGCGGGTGGCCTCCGACTCCGTGCCGCCGGCGGCCAGCATGGCCAGCGCCACCGAGTGCACGGCCTCGCGCAGCAGGGTGCCGAGGCGGGTGGTGGTGGGTTGGGCGAGGGCCCGTTCGGGGAAGCGGGTGCGGCAGGAGACACATTCGACCACGGGGCCCGCGGGGCCGCGCCCCAGCACCGGGATGCCGAGCACCGTCAACCGGCGCCGTCCGTCGAGGCGTTGATAGCAACGGTCGCCGCCGCAGGCGCCGCAGAAGAAGTCCCCGTCGTCGGTCACCCGCCAGACGGTCCTGACCCCGGCCAACCGGGAGTGCACCACGTCGTACCTCCGTAACCCGCCGGCAACACTGCCGCGTCCGTGATGTTAACCACAGCGGACGGGTTACGTCAGCACCGCGTGAAGAAGAAGTGGTCGGCGGCGGGGGCCGGGCAGCGCGGTGGCTGCCCGGCGGCAGCCGTCAGCGGGCCGCGCGGTTGACGGCGGAGACCACGGCCTTGAGCGAGGCGCGCACGATGTTGGCGTCGATGCCGACGCCCCACAGCACCCGGTCGCCGATGGCGCATTCGATATAGGCGGCGGCCTGGGAGCCGGCGCCCTCGCTCATGGTGTGCTCGACATAGTCCAGCAGCCGGATGTCGCCGCCGATCACGCCGGTGCCGGTCAGCGCGTCGAAGAACGCGGCGAGCGGCCCGTTACCCGTGCCCGTCAGCGTGGTGTTCCGGCCGTCCACCACGGCGCCGACGGTGAGCGCGTCCTCGCCGTCGTTGGTGCTTGAGGTCTGCGCGTCGCGCAGCGCGATCCGGCCCCAGCCGTCGCTGCCGGTCGGCAGGTACTCGTCGGAGAAGATCTCCCAGATGGCGGCGGGCGTGACCTCGCCGCCCTCGGCGTCGGTCTTCTCCTGGATGATGCGGGAGAACTCCACCTGCATCCGGCGCGGCAGGTCCAGCGCGTGCTCGGTTTTCAGCACATAGGACACGCCGCCCTTGCCGGACTGGGAGTTGACCCGGATCACGGCCTCGTAGGAGCGGCCCACGTCCTTGGGGTCGATCGGCAGATAGGGAACGTCCCAGGTCAGCTTCTCCAGCGGGGTGTTCTCGGCCTCGGCCTGGGCGGCCATGGCGTCGAAGCCCTTCTTGATGGCGTCCTGGTGGGAGCCGGAGAAGGCGGTGTAGACCAGGTCCCCCACGTACGGGTGGCGCGGGTGGACCTCCATCTGGTTGCAGTACTCCCAGGTGCGGCGGATCTCGTCGATCTGGGAGAAGTCGATCTGTGGGTCGACGCCCTGGGAGAAGAGGTTCATCCCCAGCGTCACCAGGTCCACGTTGCCGGTGCGCTCGCCCTGGCCGAACAGGCAGCCCTCGACGCGGTCGGCGCCGGCCATCAGCGCCAGCTCGGCGGCGGCCACGGCGGTGCCCCGGTCGTTGTGCGGGTGGATCGAGAGGCAGACGAACTCGCGGCGCGACAGCCGGCGGCCCATCCACTCGAAGCGGTCGGCGTGGGTGGAGGGGGTGGAACGCTCCACGGTGGCCGGCAGGTTGAGGATGATCTCGCGGCCCTCGGCCGGCTGCCAGACGTCCATCACGCTCTCGCAGATCTCCAGCGCGAAGTCCAGCTCGGTGTCGGTGAAGATCTCCGGGCTGTACTGGTAGCCGAAGGTGGTGCGGTCGTCCAGCAGCTTCTCGGCGTACTCCATCACCATCCGGGTGCCGTCCACCGCGATCCCGCGCACCGCGTCCCGGTCGCCCCGGAAGACGACGCGGCGGAACGTCGGCGCGGTCGCGTTGTAGAGGTGGACGGTGGCCCGGTGGGCGCCGACCACGGACTCGACGGTCCGCTGGATCAGCTCCTCCCTGGCCTGGGTGAGCACCGAGATGGTGACGTCATCGGGGATCGCCCCCTCCTCGATGATGGAGCGGACGAAGTCGAAGTCCGTCTGCCCCGATGACGGGAAGCCGACCTCGATCTCCTTGTAGCCCATGCGTACCAGCAGGTCGAACATGGCGCGTTTGCGGGCCGGGGACATCGGGTCGATCAGGGCCTGGTTGCCGTCCCGCAGGTCCGTGGAGAGCCAGCGCGGCGCGCTGGTGATCCGGTTGTTCGGCCAGCTGCGGTCGGGGATGTCCACCGCCTCGTAGGGGCGGTAGCGGTGCACCGGCATGCCCGACGGCTGTTGGGTGGCGGTGGCGTTGGTCTGCGGCGTGGGCCTGCTCATGAGCGACGGAACTCCTTGTGCCTGAGGGGCTATCGGACGAGAGGACCGACGGGCAACGCCAAACTCCGCGGGGAGGGGGTCGGTCTGTGGGCTACAGACCCTCGCCGCGGCGGCTAAGGAGGAGAAGCGTCCAGGTTCGCATCGCGCGGACCACAGTAGTCCTCTTCCGGAACGTTGCCTCCCCCCGTCCCAGTATCCGAGACATCTCTCACAGACGGTGACGGGCGGCCGGGCGGGCGTACTCCCGGGGGAGTACGGGGGGCCGGGAGCCTCCCCCGGGGGTAGCCGCGAACTCGCTCGCCGGGCCGACGAAAGCGCTGGTCGGGGGCGGAAGTCTGGGAACGGCCGCCCCGACGGGACGCGGCGTGTTCTCCGTTTCGATCATCCGTTTCGACGCACCGAGGAGCCTCACGATGAGCGCACTGGGCACGAGCCCCCCGAGGACGACCACGCCGCCGGCACCGCCCCGGCGGCGCCGGCGGCTGCCCTGGGCGGTGCTGGGGCTTTGGCTGGCGGTGCTGGCGCTGGCGCTGCCGTTCGGCGGCCGGCTGGGCGAGGTGCAGCGGGACGACGGCGTGGACTATCTGCCGGAGAGCGCCGAGTCCACCGAGGTCGCGAGGCTGGCCGAGGTGCTGCCCGGCGGGGACACCACGGATCTGCTGCTGGTGCACCAGCGGGACGCCGGACTCACGGCCGAGGACACGGCGCTCGCCGGGCGGCAGCTGGCCGCCATCGCCGAGGAGTACCCGCTGGCCGGCACCGACGGCGGGGAGGGGATCCGCTCGGCGGACGGCCGCACCGCCCTCTACCCGTTCGCCATCGGCGCCCTGGACGAGGAGGCGGAGACCGAGGCGGTGACGGAGATCCGGGCGCTGATCGACGGGTCGCCCGACGGGCTGACGGTGGCGCTCGGCGGCTCGGGCGCGCTGGGCGTGGACGCGGAGGCCGTCTTCGAGACGATCGATCTCACCCTGATGCTGGCCACCGCCGGGGTGGTGGCGCTGCTGTTGATCGTCACCTACCGCAGTCCGCTGCTCTGCCTGCTGCCGCTGGTCGCGGTCGGGGTGGCCGCGCTGACCTCGATGGCCCTGGTCTACGGACTTGTGCGGGCGTTCGATCTGACGGTCACCACCATGTCGGCGTCGATCATGACGGTGCTGATCTTCGGCGCCGGCACCGACTACGCGCTGCTGCTGGTGTCCCGTTACCGGGAGGAGCTGCGGCGGCTGCCGGACGCCGGCGACGCGATGCTGGCGGCGCTGCGCGGCTGCGGCCCGGCCGTGCTGGCCTCCTCGGGGACGGTCTCGCTCGGGCTGCTCTGCCTGCTCGTCGCCGACCTCAACAGCAGCAGCGGCCTCGGCCCGGTGGGCGCGGTCGGCGTGCTGTGCGCGTTGGCCGTGATGCTGACGCTGCTGCCCGCGCTGCTGGTGCTGATCGGCCGGCGGGTGTTCTGGCCGCTGATCCCCAGGTACGGCGACCCGTCGCCGGCCGAGCGGGGACGGGGTTCCGTGTTCGCCAGGCTCGGCTCCTCGATCAGCCGGCGCCCGACGACCATCCTGGCCGCCGGCACGCTGCTGCTCGGCGCCCTGGCGCTGGGCGCGTTCCGGCTGCCGGGGCCGCTGGCCGAGCAGGACAACTTCACCGAGACGCCCGAGTCGGTGCGGGCGATGGAGCTGGTCGCCGAGGCGTATCCGGAGCGCGCCAGCCAGCCGATCGTGGTGCTCGCCACGGCCGAGCACGCGGACGCGGCGCGGGCGGCGGTCGAGGACGCCGACGGCGTTGCCGAGGTGACGCGGGGCCGGGAGGGCGGCGGCTGGCGGGAGCTGCTGGTGTTCGCCTCCGCGCCACCGGAGTCGGCCGGCGAACGGGACACCGTCGAGGCGCTGCGGGAGCGGTTGGCGACGCTGCCCGAGGGGGAGGCGCTGGTGGGCGGCCCCACGGCCCAGGGGATGGATCTGGCGGCGGCCAGCGCGCGGGACCAACTCCTGGTGATCCCGCTGGTGTTGGGCGCGGTGCTGCTGGTGCTCGCGGCGGTGTTGCGGGCCCTGGTGGCGCCGGTGCTGCTGCTGGCCGCCGTGGTCGCCTCCTGGGGCGCGGCGCTGGGCCTGGGCGGGCTGGTCTTCGGCCCGGTCTTCGGCTTCGAAGGGCTCGACCCCGGGGTGCCGTTGCTGTCCTTCGTGTTCTGCGTGGCGCTGGGCGTGGACTACGGCATCTTCCTGATGCACCGGATGCGGGAGGAAGCCGTCGGCGGGGCGGGCACCCGGCGGGCGGCGCTGGACGCGCTGCGCTCCACGGGCGGCGTGATCGCCTCGGCGGGGGTGGTGCTGGCGGCGACGTTCTGTGTGCTGGCCGCCATGCCACTGGTGGTGATGGCCGAAATGGGCTTTGTGGTCGCGGTCGGCGTGCTGCTGGACACCTTCCTGGTCCGCACCTACCTGGTCACCTCGGCGAGTTGGCTGCTGGACCGGCATGTCTGGTGGCCAGGGCCGCTCTCCCGCGACGCCCGCGCCGCTCGTGACGCCCACGCCGCTCGTGCCGGCGCGCGCGATGCCACAGGATAGGCGGATGGTTTCGCTGCGAGGACGGCCGCTCCCCGAGGGCCGGGGGCGTGTGCTGGCGGAGGACGCCCTGCTGACGGCGGTGCTCGCCGTGTTGAGCGCCTCGGTCGTGCTGCTGCTGGAGCACGACGGCCGGCCGATGGACGGTCTCGGCTGGGCGCTGCTGGCCGGCGCGGTGCTGCCGCTGGTGCTGCGGCGCTGCGCCCCGCTGACGGTGCTGCTGGTGGTGCTGGCGCCGGTCGCCGTCTACCACCGGCTGGACTACCAGCACGCGGCGCCCTTTGTGGCGACGGCGGTCGCCGCCTACACGGTGGCCGCCGTCGGCCCGCGCCGGCGGACGGTGCTGCTGGGCGCGGTGGTGCTGCTGGTGGTGCTGGTGGTGTGGCGGGGCAACGGTGGCGGTCCCGCGTTGAAGCTGCTGCGGATCTCCGGCTGGATGCTCTGTGTGATCGCGCTGGGCGAGGTGGCCCGGCTGCACCGCCGGCTGCTCGCCGCCGCCAGGGACCGCGCCGAACGCGCCGAACGCGACCGGGAGGAGGAGGCGGCCCGCCGGGTCGCCGAGGAGCGGCTGCGGGTCGCCCGCGATCTGCACGATCTGCTGGCGCACAGCATCACCGTGATCGGCGTCCGCGCCTCCGTCGCTTCCCATCTGTTGACCACGGCCCCTGAGCGGCAGGACCGGCCGACGCTGGTCGCCACCCTGGACGGGATCCACGCGGTCTGCCAGGACGCCCGTGCCGAACTCCGGGACACTCTGCGGGTGTTGCGCGGCGACGAGGACGAGCCGCCGGGGCCGCTGCCCGGCGTGGACGGCATCCCCGATCTGGTGCGCGCCGCCGAGGAGTCCGGCGCGCTGGTGGAGCTGGCGCTGCCGCCCGAGCCGGGCCCGCTGCCCGGGCTGGTGAGCAGCGCCGCCTACCGGGTCACCCAGGAGGCGCTGACCAACGCCGTCCGGCACGCCGGCCCTGGGGTCCGGATACGGGTGCGGCTGTGCCGCGATCCGGACGCGCTGCGGCTGACCGTCGCCGACGAGGGGCCGCCGCCCGGCGCGGCCCCGCCCGCCCCGCCCGGCGGCGCCGGCCTCGGCCTGGCCGGGATGCGCGAACGGGTGCGCGGCGTCGGCGGCACCCTGACGGCCGGCCCCACGGCCGACGGCTTCGCGGTCACCGCCGAACTGCCGCTGACAGCGGGGGCCAGGTCATGACGGAGCACACCGCGCCCGGGGAGCGGACGATCGATGTGCTGCTCGCCGACGACCAGCATCTGGTGCGTTCGGCGTTCGCCCTGCTGATCGCGGCCACGCCGGGGATGCGGGTGGTCGGCGAGGCCGGCACCGGCCGGCAGGCCGTGGCGCTGGCCCGGGAGACCGCGCCGGATCTGGTGCTGATGGACATCAGGATGCCCGATCTGGACGGTATCGAGGCGACCCGGCTGATCGTCGCCGACGAACGGTCGGCCGGCGCCCGGGTGTTGGTGCTGACCACCTATGACACCGACGACTATGTGCTCGCCGCGCTGCGCGCCGGCGCCTCGGGGTTCCTGGTGAAGGACACCAGGCCGGCGGAGCTGCTGGCCGCCGTCCACACCGTGGCGGGCGGCGAGGCGCTGCTGTCGCCGGGCCCGACGGCGCGGCTGATCGCCCGCGCGCTGCGGGCCCCCGGCGTGCCGGGGCCCCGGCCGGCCGCCGGCCTCGACCGGCTCACCGAGCGGGAGCGGCAGGTGCTGACCCTGGTGGGCGGTGGCCTCAACAACGCAGAGATCGCCGACGCGCTCGGCCTGTCCCCGCTCACCGCGAAGACCCATGTCAGCCGGGTGATGGGCAAGCTGGCCGCCAGGGACCGCGCCCAACTGGTCATCGCCGCCTACGAGTCGGGCCTGGTCACCCCGGGCGCCGGCGGACCTGGCGCGAGCTGACCTGGCGCGGGCCGACCCGGCGCGGGCCGACCCGGCGGGGTCAGGAGCGGGTCAGGGCCTCGGCCAGACGGATGTGGCCGAGTAGCCACCCGGGGCGCTGGTCCGGCTGGTCGGGGACGGTCACCACGACGCCGGGGGAGTCCTGGTCCAGCGGCTCGATCTCGGCGTCCCGGTACTGGTCCGGCCGGCCGTCGACCGTCTCCCGCAGCCGCTCGGCGGCCTCGTCGGCCGCGGTGTCGCTCTCGGTCACGGCGCAGAGCACCGTCGAGGTCTCGGTGGCCGATTCGGCCCGGTGCCCGTAGGCGTAGGCGACGACCTCGGAGTCCTCGCGGGTCTCGACGAAGTCCGCCCGGTAGACATCGCCCAGGCAGGCGGCCAGATCCCGGTAGGCGTCCTGTTCGGCGACCGGCTCGCCGGACGCGGCGGTCCTGGCCGGGTCCAGCTGCTCGTCACCCCAGTGGATCCGCTCGTCCGTGACCAGCAGCCCTATGCCCCGGTCGTGGTGCACCCAGACCGTTCCCGCCTCCGTCTCCCGCTCGGTGAAGCCGTCGGCGGCCAGCTCGTCGACGATCGCCGCCGCGTCGAACTCGCCGTCCCAGATGCCGTAGGGCGCGGCGAAGCCTACGGTCACGGTGCGGCTGGCCAGCTCGGGGTCGAGGCCGTAACGGTGCTCGGGGAGGGTCATCAGACCGAGCGGCGGGGTACCCAACTCGGCCACGAACGAGAACCGTTCGGCGTCCTCGGCCAGCAGCTCACGGGCCCGTTCCGCGTCCACATAGGTGATGCCGGTCGGGGGCGTCTCCTCGTAACTGGCCTCCGCCAGGGCGGCCAGCACCTCGGCGCCCGGGCCGGAGCCCGCGCCGCTTGAGCACCCGCTGAGCGCGCTCACGCCCACGGCGAGCGCTATCGCTATCGCGGTCGTAGTCGTGGTGGTCCGCCTGGCCGGTCCGCCGGCCGCGCTCACTCTCAGTCCCGACATGTCCGGGAGCATAATCCGCCAGCACCCCAACTCATCACCCCGGGTAGTACTTTCGCCACCCCGCGGATCAGTCGTAGGAGGCGCCCTCCGCCGGCGGGTCGGGGTCGCGGCGCACGGCGAGGATCGCGGTGTCGTCGGTGAGACGGCGCCTGGAGTGCCGTAGCACCGCCTCCTCCACCAGGGTGACCAGCGCCGCCGGAGAGGTGTCGACGGCGCCGCGCAGCTCGTCCACCAGCGGCAGGAACTCCCCGCTCGGGTTCCGTGCCTCGGTGACGCCGTCGGTGAAGAGCAGCAGCGTCGCCGAGGCGGGGAAGTCGACCCGCCGCACCGGCGGCAGCTCCCCCGTCAGCTCGGTCATGCCCAGCGGCGCGCCGTCGGCCTCCGGCAGCGACCACACCCGTTCGTCCGTCACGGCGAGCGGACCGGCATGGCCGAAGTTGACCAGTTCCAACCACCCGGTGTCCTGCGGCGGGACGCCCACCAGCACGGCGGTGGCGAACCGTTCGCCCCGTTCGCCCAGCAGCGACGCATAGTGGTTGTGGCGGCGCATCCGGCTCTCCAGCCGCTCGGCCACCACGGCCAGGTCCGCCTCGTAGTAGGCGGCCTCGCGGAACGCGCTGAGCAGCGCCGCCGCCGCGTCCACCGCGCTGGTGCCCTTCCCCTGGACGTCGCCCAGCAGCACCCGGGCGCCGTGCGGCGTCGGCTGGACGTCGAAGAAGTCGCCCCCCACCTTGGCCGCCCGGTCGGCCGCCAGATAGGTGTCGGCGGTCTCCACCCCGCCCACCCTGGGCGGGATCGGACGCAGCACCGCGAGCCGCGTCGCCTGGGCCGCGTCCTCCAGACGCCGCACCTGCCGATAGGCCCGCACCCGCAGCGCCGAGGTGCCGACGGACAGCGCGGACGCCGTGGCCACCAGCAGGAAGTCGCTGAGCGTGATCGGGTAGCGGTGGTGCAGCACCTGCTCCAGCACGGCGGCGGTGACAACGGTCACCACCGCGAAGCCGATCGTGGTCAGCACCCCGCACATCACCGCCGCGAACACCGGGGCCAGCGCGATCCAGGTGACGATCCGCAGATGCTCGTACGCGTTCCAGTCGGCCACCACGACGCCGACCAGCAGCAGCGCGGGGAAGATCCAGGACACGTTCCAGCCACCGATCCGGATCGGCGGCTCCAGCTCGGGGATGTCGGATCCACCGTCCGGCGACCTGCCCGGAGGTCGTCGCACCGCGCGGCGGTTCACCCCGTCACCTCTCACCCCTTCACCTTCGCCGATGAGCCGACGGGGCGCTCGGCCACGCTCCGCCGACCGGGTCGGTCCGGCCGGGCGCGCGCGGGGGACAATGGCCGGCATGACCCTGTACCGCGACGACGGCATTGTGCTGCGCACCCAGAAGCTCGGGGAGGCGGACCGCATCATCACCCTGCTCACCCGGGGGCACGGCCGGGTGCGGGCGGTGGCACGCGGGGTGCGCAGGACCAAGTCGAAGTTCGGCGCCAGGCTGGAGCCCTTCAGCCATGTCGACGTGCAGTTCTTCTCCCGGGGCAGCACGCTGGTGGGCCGCAGCCTCCCGCTGTGCACCCAGACCGAGGGCATCTCCCCCTACGGGCAGAACATCGTCACCGACTACGGCCGCTACACGGCCGGCACCGCCATGCTGGAGACGGCGGAGCGCTTCACCGACCACGAGGGCGAGCCCAATGTCCAGCAGTATCTGCTGCTGGTCGGCGGGCTGCGCACGCTGGCCGCCGGCAGCCACGCCCCCGGCCTGGTGCTGGACGCCTTCCTACTGCGGTCGTTGGCGGTGGGCGGGTACGCGCCCAGCTTCGCCGACTGCGCCCGATGCGGGCTGCCGGGCCCGAACCGGTTCTTCTCGGTCGCCGCCGGCGGCTCGATATGCGTCGACTGCCGGGTGCCGGGCAGCGTGGTGCCGTCCTCGGAGGCGCTGCTGCTGCTGGGCGCGCTGCTCACCGGCGACTGGGCGACGGCGGACGCGGCCGAGGCCCGGCACGTGCGGGAGGGCAACGGGCTGGTCTCGGCCTATCTGCACTGGCACCTCGAACGGGGCCTGCGCTCCCTGCGGTTCGTCCGCGAGGCATGATCCCGGCGGCCGGGGCGTGTGCCTCGGCGTTCGTGGCGTGCGTCCCGGCCGCCGGGGCGTGAACCCGCCGTTCGTGGCCCGGGCCCGCGAGGGGATACCCTCCCGGCAGGACCGTCTCACCACTGGAGTGCCCCATGAGCCGCCGCGGAATACTGTCCCGGCAGCGTCGCGACTATCGCGCACCCGACCCGCATCCGAGCGGGGCCCGTCCCCCGAAGTTGCCCCGTGAGCTGGTGCCAGGCCATGTGGCGATCGTCATGGACGGCAACGGCCGTTGGGCCAAGGACCGTGGTCTGCCGCGCACCGAGGGCCACAAGGTCGGCGAGAGCGTGGTGCTCGATGTGGTGGCCGGCTGCCTGGAGTTGGGCGTCAAGAACCTCTCGCTCTATGCCTTCTCCACCGAGAACTGGAAGCGCTCGCCCGACGAGGTGCGCTTTCTGATGGCTTACAACCGTGATGTGATCGCCCGGCGAACGGGGCAGCTCAACGAGCTGGGCGTACGGGTCAGATGGGCGGGGCGGCAGCCGAAGCTGTGGAAGTCCGTGGTCAACCAGCTCCAGTACGCCGAGGAGGTGACCAGGGACAACGACGCCATGACGCTCTACATGTGCGTCAACTACGGCGGCCGGGCTGAGCTGGTGGACGCCACCTCCCGACTGGCCGCCGATGTGGCGGCCGGCCGGCTCTCGCCCGACAAGGTCAACGAGAAGACCCTGGCGCGCTATCTGTACCACCCGGACATGCCGGACGTGGATCTCTTCCTGCGGCCCTCGGGCGAGCAGCGGACCTCCAACTACCTGATCTGGCAGAGCGCCTACGCGGAGATGGTCTTCCAGAACACGCTCTGGCCGGACTTCGACCGCCGCAACCTCTGGGACGCCTGCCTGGAGTACGCCTCAAGGGACCGCCGTTTCGGCGGCGCCATCCCCAACGAGGAGGCCAGGGACCCCGGCCGCTGACGGCCCGCCGTGTCAGCCGGCGGGCCGGTCGGGGTCAGGACGGGCGCTCGGCCGTGGCGCATTCGCCGCAGGTGCCGAAGACCTCGATGGTGTGGTCCACATCGACGAAGCCGTGCTCCCTGGCGATGGCGTCCGCCCAGCTCTCCACCGCGGGTCCCGCGACCTCGACCGCCCGCCCACAGGACCGGCAGACCAGATGGTGGTGATGCTCGCCCGTGCTGCACCGGCGGTAGACCGCCTCGCCCTCGTTGGTGCGCAGCACATCGACCTCGCCCGCGTCGGCGAGGGACTGAAGGGTGCGGTAGACGGTCGTCAGGCCGACCGAGTCCCCCCGGTGCTTGAGCATGTCGTGCAGCTCCTGAGCGCTGCGGAACTCGTCGACATCGGCCAACGCCGCCGCCACCGCGGCCCGCTGGCGGGTCGATCGACCGCGCACCGGCGGTTCTGCCGTCCCCACGGGTACCTCCTGCACGTCGTTCGCATCCCCTGCCGGCCCAGGGTAGCCCGTGCCGACCACGTTACGGTCGCCCCGCCGTGACGTGGGCCGCCTCCCGGCGCGCGGTCCCGGCCGCCGCCCGCCGGGTGCGGCGTCTGGCCAGCGGCAGCGACAGCAGCGAGACCAGGGCGAACAGCCCGATCGCCAGCAGCACGATGGTCGCTCCCGGCGGCACGTCCGCGTAGTACGAGGTGGTGGTACCCGCCACCGAGACCAGCACGCCGAAGCCGACGGCCAGCGCCAGCGTCGCCGCGAAGCCCCGGCTGATCTGCTGGGCCGCCACCACCGGGATCACCATCAGCGCGCTCACCAGCAGCAGCCCCACCACCCGCATCGCGACCGTCACCGTCGCCGCCGCCGTGACCGCGAGCAGCAGGTTGAGGGTGCGCACCGGCAGCCCGGTGACCCGCGCGAACTCCTCGTCCTGGCAGACCGCGAAGAGCTGCCGGCGCAGCCCCAGGCAGACCAGCAGCACCAGCCCCGAGAGAATCATGATCGCCAGGATGTCGTCCGGCGAGACCGTGGTGACCGAGCCCCAGAGATACGAGGTCAGATTGGCCGTGGAACCGTTGGGCGCCAGATTGATGATCATCACGCCGCCGGCCATGCCGCCGTAGAAGAGCATGGCCAACGCCACATCGCCGCGCGCCCGCCCCGAGGAGCGCAGCAGCTCCATCGCCACCGCGCCGATCGCCGAGACGAGCACCGCCATCCACACCGGGTTGGTGCTCAGCAGAAAGCCGAGCGCGACACCGGTCAGCGCCACATGCCCGATGCCGTCGCCCATCAGCGCCTGCCTGCGCTGCACCAGATAGATGCCGACCGCCGGCGCGGCCAGCCCGATCAGCAGCGCGGAGAGCAGCGCGCGCTGCATGAACGGGTAGTCCAGCAGCTCGAACACGCCGGCGCCGGCGAGCGTGGTGGTGGTCATCACAGGATTCCCGTCTGCAGCGTCGCCTCGGCGGACGGTTCCAGCTCGTCCGCCGGATGGCAGGCGTGGCTCTCCGGCAGCTGGGTCGGATGCTCGACGGTGCGCTCGACCCGGCCCCCGGCCAGGATCACCGCGCGGTCGATCAGCGGGGCCAGCGGCCCCAGCTCGTGCAGCACCAGCAGCACCGAGGCGCCCCCGTCGACCTGTGCGCGCAGGGTGTCGGCGAGCACCCGCTGGCTGTCCAGATCGACGCCGGCCAGCGGCTCGTCCATGATCAGCAGCTCCGGCTCGGCCGTCAGCGCCCGGGCGATCAGCACTCGCTGGTGCTGACCGCCGGAGAGCGCTTCGACCGGATCGCCGGCCCGGTCGGCCAGGCCGACCAGGCCGATCGCCCGGTCGACGGCCGCCCGGTCGGCCCGGCGCAGCGGGCGCAGCCGCCGCCGGGCCAGCCGCCCGGCGGTGACCACCTCCCGCACCGTGGCCGGCACCCCGCCGGCGGCCGTGGACCGTTGCGGTACGTAGCCGATCCTGGCCCAGTCGCCGAACCGGCGCACCGGCGTGCCGAACACGGTGAGCCGGCCGCCGGTCACCGGCACCTGACCGACGGCGGCCCGCACGGCCGTGGACTTCCCCGAGCCGTTGGCGCCGAGCAGCGCCACCACCTCGCCACGTCCCAGCGTCAGGTCCACGCCGCGCAGCACCGGCCGCCCGGCCAGCTCGGCGGTCACCTCGTCGAGAGCTATGACGGGCTCTGCCTCACGCTTCATGGCCGTCTCCGCTTCCTTGGTTCGGTGGTGCACCGGCCCGGGGCCGGCAGTGCGGGCTGGTGCGCCCGTCAGGCGGCGCCCAGCGCCTCCCGCAGGGCGCCGAGGTTGTGCCGCATGACCTCGATGTAGTCAGCGCCGGGGGAGTCATCGGTAATTCCCTCGACGGGGTCCAGCACGGCGGTCGCCAGGCCGAGGTCGTCGGCGAGGGTCCGCGCGGTCGCGTCGCTGACCAGCGTCTCGAAGAAGACGGTGGTCACCCCGTTCTCCTCGGCGATCTCCCGCAGCTCGCGCATCCGCGCCGCGCTGGGCTCGGACTCCGGGTCGAGCCCGGTGATCGACTCCTCCTGCAGCCCGTAGCGGGCGGCGAGGTAGCCGAATGCCTGGTGGGTGGTGATGAAGGTGTTCGTCTCGACATCGGCCAGCCCCTCGCTGAACTCCTCGTCCAGCGCGTGCAGTTCGGCGACCAGCTCCTGGGTGGCGGCGTCGTAGACCTCCATGTTCTCCGGGTCGGCGTTGGACAGCGCCGCGCTCACGCCCTGGGCGACCTGGGCGTACTTCACCGGATCAAGCCAAACATGGGGGTCGCGGCCTTCGATGTCGTGGCCCTCGTGGGCACCGTGATCGTGGTCGTGCTCGTCCTCATGGCTGTGGTCGTGCTCGTCCTCGTGGCCCTCCTCGCCGTGCTCGCCCTCGTGCTCCTCCTCCTGCTCGACCTCGGTCCAGTCGAGGATCTCCAGCGGGGTGAAGTTGCTGATCTCGGCGATCTGGCCGGTGGCCGACTGCTCGATGGCCTCGTCGACGGCCGGCTGGAGGCCCTTGAGGTAGACGACCAGCGCGGCGTCGGCGACCTCGGCCGTCTGCTGCGGGCTGATATCGAGGTCGTGCGGTTCGACGCCGGGGCCGGTGAGGGTGTTGACGGAGACATGCTCCCCGCCGATCCGCTCGATCAGAAAGGTCATGGGATAGAACGACGCGACCACGTTCAGCGGGCCCTCGGATGAGCCGCCGCCGCCGTTGTCGTCACCGTCACCGCCCCCGTCGTCGAAGAGGCCGCAACTGGTCAGGGTCAGCAGCGCCGCGACGGTGAGAGCGGCGGGGGCTATTCGAGCGCGGGAGCGTCGTCGTCCGGTCATGACAGCCATTTTCAAGTTAGATGGAAACGATTGTCAAACGGATCAATGGGGTGAACGAAGAGAAACTGCCCGTGATCGGGATCTCTCGTTCGGGCGGCTGTTTCTGTTCGCGGTGGCGCCAGGGATTCCGGCCGGAATCCGGCCTGAATCCGCCCGGTGTTCGGGCCTCGACAGCCGCCCGCGGCCGATCTTGGACAACCGATTTGCTGCCGCCCCCGCAGGCGCCGGTAACCTGAGGCGATTCCCTGTCTCCCCTCGTCCTGAAGAGAGCACCGTGGCCGCCGACAAGATCGACACTATCGTCAGCCTCAGCAAGCGCCGTGGCTTCGTCTATCCCAGCAGTGAGATCTACGGCGGACAGCGCGCCGCCTGGGACTACGGCCCTCTGGGCGTGGAGTTGAAGGAGAACATCAAGCGCCAGTGGTGGCGGGCCATGGTGACCTCGCGGGACGACGTGGTGGGGATCGACTCCTCGGTCATCCTGGCCACCGAGGTCTGGGAGGCATCGGGCCATGTGGCCACCTTCACCGATCCGCTCACCGAGTGCACCTCGTGTCACAAGCGGTTCCGGGCCGATCACCTGGAGGAGGCGTACGAGGCCAAGCACGGCCACCCGCCGGTCCAGGGCCTGGCCGAGGTGAACTGCCCGAACTGCGGCAACAAGGGCGCCTTCACCGAGCCCAAGCAGTTCTCCGGGCTGCTGGCCACCCAGCTCGGCCCCTCGCAGGACTCGGCCTCCGTCGCCTATCTGCGGCCCGAGACCGCCCAGGGCATCTTCACCAACTTCGCCGCCGTCCAGCAGACCTCGCGCCGCAAGCCGCCGTTCGGCATCGCGCAGATGGGCAAGTCGTTCCGCAACGAGATCACGCCGGGCAACTTCATCTTCCGCACCCGCGAGTTCGAGCAGATGGAGATGGAGTTCTTCGTCAAGCCGGGCGAGGACGAGGAGTGGCAGATCTACTGGATGGAACAGCGCTGGAACTGGTACCGCGACCTCGGCCTCTCCGAGGAGAACATGCGCTGGTTCGAGCACCCCAAGGAGAAGCTGTCCCACTACTCCAAGCGGACCGCCGACATCGAGTACCGCTTCCGGTTCGCCGGCTCCGAATGGGGTGAGCTGGAGGGCGTGGCCAACCGCACCGACTACGACCTCAGCGCCCACGCCAAGGCGTCGGGCCAGGACCTCAGCTACTTCGACCAGGAGGCCGGCGAGCGCTGGACCCCCTTCGTCATCGAGCCGGCCGCCGGCGTGGGCCGCACCATGCTGGCCTTCATGCTCGACTCCTACTGGGAGGACGAGGCGCCCAACGCCAAGGGCAAGCTGGAGAAGCGCGTCGTCATGCGCTTCGACCCCAGGCTCGCCCCGGTCAAGGTCGCGGTGCTGCCGCTCTCCCGCAACCCGCAGCTGTCGCCCAAGGCCAAGGACCTGGCGACGGCCCTCCGCCGGCACTGGAACATCGAGTTCGACGACGCCGGCGCCATCGGCCGCCGCTACCGTCGCCAGGACGAGATCGGCACCCCGTTCTGCGTCACCGTCGACTTCGACACCCTGGACGACAACGCGGTCACCGTGCGTGAGCGCGACAGCATGAAGCAGGAGCGGGTCTCGCTCGACCAGGTGGAGAGCTATCTGGCCGCCCGCCTGATCGGCTGCTGACCGGCTCCACCGGACATCCGGCCCGGCCCCCCGTCACGTCTCCTGACCCGGTGGGCCGGGCCGCCCCACGCCCGGGCGCACAATGGGGAGTCCGGCCCCCCGCCCCCAGACACAAGGAACGTTCGATGTCCCAGCCCCTGCAGATCGGCCCCCATCCGGTGGACCCACCGGTGGTGCTGGCGCCCATGGCCGGGATCACCAACGCCCCGTTCCGCACGCTCTGCCGCGAGTTCTCCGGCGGGCGCGGCCTCTTCGTCAGCGAGATGATCACCACCAGGGCGCTGGTGGAGCGCAACGCCAAGACGATGCGCCTGGTGCACTTCGACGATTCGGAGAAACCGCGCTCCATCCAGCTCTACGGCGTGGACCCGGAGACGGTGGGCCGCGCGGCCCGCATGATCGCCGAGGAGAACCTGGCCGACCATATCGACCTCAACTTCGGCTGCCCCGTCCCCAAGGTCACGCGGCGCGGCGGCGGTTCGGCGCTGCCCTACAAGCGGCCGCTGCTGCGCGCCATCCTGCGCTCGGCGGTGGGGAACGCGGGCGGCCTGCCGGTCACCATGAAGATGCGCAAGGGCATCGACGACGATCATCTGACCTATCTGGACGCCGGCCGGATCGCGGTGGACGAGGGCGTCACCGCCATCGCGCTGCACGGCCGCACCGCCGCCCAGCACTACGGCGGCGAGGCCGACTGGTCGGCCATCGCCCGCCTCAAGGAGACCGTCCCCGAGATCCCGGTGCTCGGCAACGGCGACATCTGGTCGGCCGACGACGCGCTGCGGATGGTCCGCGAGACCGGCTGCGACGGCGTGGTCGTCGGGCGCGGCTGCCTGGGCCGGCCCTGGCTCTTCGCCGATCTGGCCGCCGCCTTCGACGGCAGGGGCCCCGAGGCATACACCCGGCCCTCACTGCGCGAGGTCGCCGAGGTGATGCTGCGGCACGCCCGGCTGCTGGGCGAGTGGCAGGAGGACGAGGCCCGTGGCGTGATCGACTTCCGTAAGCATGTCGCCTGGTACACCAAGGGCTTCACGGTCGGCTCGGAGGCCAGACGGGCCCTGGCCACGGCCGGCTCCCTCGACGAACTGGCGACGCTGCTCGACGGGGTGGACCTCGACCAGCCCTGGCCGCTGGGCGCCGACGGCCCCCGGGGCCGCACCTCGGGCCGCAACCGAGTGGTCCTCCCCGACGGCTGGCTCGACGACCCGAACGCGACGGCCTGTGTCGACGCCGACGCCGAACTCGCCACCTCGGGCGGTTAGTTCACCGATGACACCGTTGAAACCGCAGCCGCCGCAGCCGTCCCAGCCGTCCCAGCCGACCCCCGCCCGGCAGATCCGCGCCGTGTACACCCCCGACACCGTCACCGTCTACCAGGCGTACCCGCCCGGCATCGGCCGGCCGGCGGCCGGTGACGGGCGATTTCCCGCGCGCTGGAAACGGGAGCGGATGACCTGGATCAAGCCGTCGTTCCTGTGGATGATGTACCGCTGCGGCTGGGGCCAGAAGGAGGGCCAGGAGACCGTTCTGGCCGTCGAGATCAGCCGCGCCGGCTTCGAGTGGGCGCTGCGTCACGCCTGCCTCTCCCACTACGACCGGGCCGTCCACCCCGACCGCGACGCCTGGAGGCGCGCGCTGCGCGCGGCCCCGACCCGGGTCCAGTGGGATCCCGAACGCGACCCGCTGCTGCGCCCGTTGCCCTATCGCTCCCTCCAACTCGGGCTCTCCGGCGAGGCGGTGGCCCGCTATGCCGACGAGTGGATCGTCTCCATCGAGGACATCACGCCGCTGGCGCACCGCGTCCACGCGCTGGTCAGGGCCGGCGACCTCGACTCGGCGCGCGGCCTGCTCCCCGTCGAACGCCCCTATCCCGTCGACGAGTTGGAGCTGGCCCACCTGCTGCCGTCCGGCTAGGCCAGCGCCTCCAGCAGGGCGAACGGGGCCGCCGCCGCCCACGCCTGGGGGGAGCAGGCGTGCGGATAGGGGACGGGCGCCGGGTGTTCGTCGCGGCCGTAGCCGGTGATGACCTCCGGCATCCGGTAGTCGTGCGCGGCCGCCAGCGCCAGCAGCCCGCCGGCCAGCGCACGGGCCCGTTCGCGCTGGCCGTAGCGGGCCAGGCCAAGCGCGGCGATGGCGCTGTCGTGCGGCCAGACGCCGCCCCGGTGGTAGGAGAGCGGATGGTAGGCGTCCTGCCCGGCGGCCACCGTGCGGATGCCCCAGCCGGAGAAGAACGCCGGCTCCAGCAGCCTGGCCCCGACGGCGTCCGCCCGTTCGGCGTCCAGGATGCCCGTCCACAGCAGATGCCCGGCGTCCGAGCCCAGGGTTTCGACGCGTCGGCCTTCGCCGTCCAACGCCAGGGCGGGGAACCGCTGTTCGGGCAGCCAGAAGTCGTCGAGGAACCGGGCGCGCAGCGCGTCGGCCGAGGCGGTGAGCCGGTCCGCGTAGTCCGGGTCGGCCCAGACGTCGCGGGCCAGCGCCGCGGTGCGGGTGAGCGCGGCGTAGGCGTAGCCCTGGGCGACGCCGGCGACGATGGTGCCCCTGGCCGGGGTGCCGTCGGGGAAGCAGATGGCGCCGGGGGAGTCCTTCCAGCTCTGGTTGGCCAGCCCGCCCTCGTCGGCGCGGTAGCGGAGATAGCCGTGTTCGCCCAGGCCGCCGTGGTCGAACATCCAGGAGACGGCGGCCCGCGCCTCCCGTTCCAGCCGGTGTGCCAGCTTGTCGTCCCTGGTGCGCTCCGCGTGCTCGCCCAGCAGCACCAGAAAGAGCGGGGTGCTGTCCACCGCGCCGAAGTACCGCCCGTAGGGGACCTGTCCGAAGTGCGCCAGCTCCCCGTGGCGCACCTCGTGGACGATCTTCCCCGGCTGGGCGATACGTTCCGCCTCCTCCTCGGTGGCCTGGGTCGCGGCCAGCGCCAGCAGCGTGTCGTGGGCCAGACCAGGGTGGGTGGTGAGCGCGAAGAGCGAGGTGATCAGCGCGTGCCGGCCCAACAGCGTGAGAAACCACGGCACTCCGGCGGCCGGCACCCGCAGCGTCTCGCCCTCCGGGCCGGTGATCGGCAGCCGCAACGAGGCCAGATCCGCCTGGCCCTGGGCGCAGGCCCGGGTCAACTCCGGCCAGTCCGACGCGAATTCGGGCTCCGTCCGGCGTTCGCTCGGCGGCCGCTCGGCCGACTGGTCGCGCGCCCCGTGCGGCAGGGCGGCCACCCGCAGATCCAGCGTCAGCTCGCCCTGCGGCGGCAACTCCACGCGCCAGCACAGTCGTCGGGCGCCGCTGCCGGTCTCCTCCACCGCGTCCGGGGCCGGTTCGGCGGTGATCACCGTGCGGGAGTGCCACTCCCGCCGCCGGTAGCCGAACTCCACGCCGTCCGGGAGCACGTGGCGGGTGCGCACGGCATGCGGCTTCTGATACCAGCGGTGGTCGTCGCGCAGCTCGAACTGGTCGGCGAAGTCCGCGTCCACGGTGATCGCCACCAGCGTGGTCAGCGGCTTGGCCGCGTTGCCGTTGATCCGGATCCGCTCCACCAACTCGCCTTCGCGCACCGTCTGTTCACGGAAGAGGGTGAGCGCGGGGCTGTCCGTCCGGCCGCCCGGCGGGGTGAGCACGGCGCTCGCCCGGGCCGGACCGTCGTCCCTGGCCCCGGTCCGCGTGGGGACCAGCACGGTCGGCGTGCCGCCGTCCACGGTGAGCTGCCAGCGGCTGAGGTGCCTGGCGTCGCGGGCGAACAGCCCGTCGGGGCTGCTGCCCCGCTCGCCGGTGATGTCACCGCCCTCGCCCACGGCCGCGAAGGTGCCGTCCTGGACGAGCAGACAGTGATGCGTCGGGATCACGGGGACTCCTTTGATCCTTTGATCCATATGAACTTGGGATGGGTGGGGCGCGTCAGTCGGACGGGACGGGGACCAGCCGTTCCCGGTGACGACGCGCGGTGCGCGACCCGCCAGGCGGCGCGGGTGCGTCGGCCAGCAGATCGATGGTGACGGCGGCTGTCCAGCTGAAGTCCCTGGTGCCACGGGCCTCGCCCGACACCGGGTCCACATACTCCGCATAACGTGAACTCGCCGCCGCCGAGACGAGGTTGGCGCGCAGCGCATTGGCCAGCAACAGCTCGCCATGGCGCCTCAGGCCGCGCTCGATCAGCCAGTTCACGTTGAACCAGGCCGGCCCGCGCCAGTAGCGGGCCGGGTCGAACGAGGCGCCCGTCAGGTCGTAGCTGGGCACCATCCGGGTGGTGCGGCCGAGCCCGAAGCGTGGCCCGCGCGCGGTGGCGACCAGTGCCCGCACCGTCTCCTCGGGCAGCCCGGGAAGGATCAGCGGCAGCAGACCGGCCGCGCTGTACTCGTGGATCGCCTCGCCGGCGATCACGTCCTGGCTGAGGAAGAGCCCGGCCTCGTCGTCCCAGAGCCGCTTCACCAGCGTGGTGGTCAGCTCCTCGGCCCGCACCAGATGATCGCTCGGGTCCCGGCCGAGCGCGCCGGCGATCGCGGCCAGTGCGTGCTCCGACATCGCCAGCAGCGCGTTGACGCCCGGGTCCTCGACGGCGAACGGATGGCCGCAGCTGCCGTCGTGGTAGCCGTGGTCCCGGTAGTTCTCCGCCAGCCGGACGTACCGCCCGTAGTCGAGATCGGTGGGACGGTCGGCCGCGGCGCTGTGGTCCAGATCGGCGCGGCGGAACGCCTCGCTGCCGACCGGTTCGATCCGCTCCAACGGCGGGTCCCAGCACGGGCTGTTGTCCATCCCCGACTCCCAGGGGTGGACGATCGACGCCAGCCCCTGCCCGCCCAGGTCACGCGCCCCGGTGAGATAGCGCTGCCAGGCCACCAGCCGGGGGTAGACCCGCCGCAGAAACCCCCGCCTGGCCGAGGTGGCCGGGTCGGCGCGGTGCGTCAGCCACGCCGCCAAGGCGTGCACCGGCGGCTGCACCAGGCCCGAGGTCTCCACCTCGCGCGGCGCCCCGGCCGCGCCGCCGGCCGTCGACGAACGCCAGAAGTCAGGGCTGGGGAAGTACGCCGTCAGTGGCACCGACGGGTTGAACACGATATGCGGCACCCGACCGTCGTCCCACTGCGCGTCCAGCAGCGTCTCCAGCTCGCGCTGCGCGCGCAGCGGCCAGAGATGGCGCAGGCCGATGGCGATGAACGCCGAGTCCCAGCTCCACTGGTGCGGGTAGAGAGAGCGGGAGGGGACGGTGGAGGCCCCGACCCAGTTCCCCGTGAGCACGCGGCGCGCTTCGTTGTATGCGGTTGTGTGCGGGCTGGTGGACTGATCAGCGCGATCCACGTGAACTCCGATGGACTTCTGGCGCTGTCGTCGGGGCGCGACGGCGCGCGATGTTTTGTCGAAGGTACCGTAGAGTTACGTCTACTTAACACGCAAAAGTACCGCTGTAATATCTACTTCACAAGCTCCGGGGGGTGAGAAATCCCGCCCAGGGGAAGGCAGCGGGCATGAACCAGTCGAGCGCGGGCCACTTGCTGTGGCTGATCCGCAGCGGTCGGGCGAGCACCCGAGGCGAGCTTCAGCGGATCACCGGACTCTCCCGTTCGACGGTCGGCCAGCGGCTCGACCAGCTCTTCCGTGCCGGCTGGGTGAAGGAGAGCGCGGGCGACCCCGTCGAGGCCCCGACGGGCGGACGGCCCGCCGTCCGCCTCAGGTTCGACGTCTCGCACGGCGTGGTCCTCTGCGCCGACCTCGAAACCCGCCATGCGCGCGCCGCCGTGCTCGATCTGGGGGGCACGGTCCTCGCCGAGCACTCGGGGGCGCTGTTGATCAACCAGGGGCCTGACGAGGTGTTGGGCCGGTTGGCCCAGTGGTTCGCGCTGCTGCTGGAGAAGGCCGGTCTCGCGCCGGGCGCCGTCTGTGGCATAGGTCTCGCCGTCCCGGGCCCGGTGGACACCTCCCTCGGCCAGGTCGTCCAGCCGCCGATCATGCCCGGCTGGGACCGCTACCCCCTGGTCGACGGGATGCGGGCCGCGTTTGTCGCCCAGGTGGGCGAGGCGGGCGCGGAGATACCGGTGCTGGTGGAGAACGACGCCAATCTGATGGCCTACGCCGAGCAGCGCGAGGGGTTCCCCGACTGCTCGGCGTTCCTGCTGGTCAAGGTGTCGACGGGGATCGGCGCCGGGGTCGTCGTGGACGGCGAGATGTACCGGGGCTTCGACGGCGCGGCCGGCGATATCGGCCATATCCGGCTCAGCGACCATCCCGGCGCGCTCTGTCGCTGCGGTTCCTACGGCTGTCTGGCGGCGGTGGCCAGCGGGCGGGCGCTCGCCGAGCAACTGACGGCGGCCGGGGTGCCGACGGCCTCCGGGTCCGGGGTCCGCGACCAGCTCACCATCGGCCAGCCGGACGCGGTGCGGCTGGCCCGCGAGGCGGGCCGCCTCGTCGGCGGCGTGCTGGCCACCGTGGTCACCCTGCTCAACCCGGGCGTCCTGATGATCGCGGGGGACCTCGCGGGCCCACCGTTCCTCACCGGGGTCCGCGAACTCCTCTACCAGCGGGCGATGCCCAGGATCACCACCTATCTCCAGGTGGTGACCTCCCGCCTGGGCGAACGGGCCGGCCTGACGGGCGCCGCCGCCATGGTCGTGGAATCCCTCTACGCCCCGGACCGGGCCGACGAACGGCTGAGCGCCATGCAGTAGAACCACGCGGTGAAACAGGGGGTATGTGGCGGTGTGCGGCTTTAGTTCGCGTGATGCCCGCCACGTCTGATGCCGACCATGCTCAGATGAGCGATTGGCGGGGTAGTCTCCCGTCGTCAGGGCAGACACCCCCGCCTCCTCGGGAGTGTGTGACAACGTCGTGGCCCGCCGCCACACCTCAAACCCTCAGCGGCGGCGGGCCGGGGCGCCGAACGACTCAGTAGGCGCTGTTGACGTTGTCCATCGACCCGTAGCGCGCGGCGGCGTAGTTGCACGCGGCGACGATATTGGCGACCGGGTCGTAGATGTTCTCGCTGGTCCCCTCGACGTGGTACTGCTCGAACGTCGGGTCGATCACCTGCAGCAGGCCCTTGGACGGAATGTTCTTCTCCGCGTTGGTGTCCCACAGGTTGATGGTCAGCGGGTCGCCGCTGGACTCGCGGATCATGTTCCGGTAGATGCCGTCGTAGCTGCCCGGGATGCCCTTCTCGGCCATCACGTCGAGGGCTTCCCTGATCCATCCGTCGAGTTCTTCGGCCGACGCCGGCACGGGCTTCGGCTGCTGGTGCTGCGGGATCACGACGATGGAACCGTCGGCGTTGTACCGCTCACCACGGCCCTCGTCCGCGTCGAACCCCTCGGTGCCGGGCTCTTCCTCCTCGGCCTCCTCGGTGGCCTCCTCGTCGGCGGCCTCCTCGGTGTCGGCGGCGGTGGTCTCCTCGGACTTCTCGGAGTCCTCGGCCTCTTCGGACTCCTCGGGCTCCTCGGCGTCGGCCGTGGTCCCGGGCTCGTCCGGCTCCTCGTCCTCGGCGGTGGTGATCGCCTTGCCCAGCAGGCCACCGGGGCCGTGCGGAGTGAACGCGGTCGGGGCGGTGGTCTGGTCGGCGGCCGGGGGGATGCTCTGGCCGGTGGCCTCCGCGGCCATCGCTGTGGTGGCGAAGGGGAGCGTCAGGGCCGTGGCGCCGACGGTCACGATGCCGGCCATCACGGCGCTGCGCGTCATGGCACGACGGGTGCCGTTGGTGCTGACGGTCATGCGCGTACCTCTTTCGGGACGGGGAATGTGCGGCCACCGCGGGGGGGTGGCGATCGCAAACATGACCCAGGGTTTATCCCGGAGGCAAAGGTGTGACCTGCGAAGACGCGTCGTAGACCGGGCCGTTGGTCCCGCCCCCGCCGACCCTGCGCGCACTGGCCCGCCGAACCCCGACCGTCTCCTAAGGCGCCTCGCAGATGACCTATGACCTGTGGGCGCCCTCACAGTCGTTGTCGCAACGGGCGACCGGACCGCTACGGTCCGGCGAGCGGGCGGCGGTCATGACGACGGGCCCGGGAGAACACCCGATCCGCGGATGTTGTTCCGCAGGAACGGCGGGGATCGCCGCGATCACCCCCGTGGTCGGTCGAGGCCCGCCCGGGCCCGGGAGACGCGGGTGTCGAGGGCCGTGCCCACCGTCGCGCACTGGGCGCGGATGGTGTCGAGGAAGGCGGCCAGGACCGGGGAACGGTCGTCCGTCCGGAAGGAGAGGGTCAGCTCCGGCAGCGCGGTGCGGGGGGTCACCTCGCAGAGCCAGACGTCGGCGCGAGCCGTCAGGCTCATCCGGGACGGGCCGAGGCCCACCCCCACCCCGCAGGCGGCGAGGCCGATGATGGTGTGGACGTCGCGGGCCACCGTGGCCGTCTCCAGCTCGCGGGCGAGGTCGCCGGGAAGGGCGCGCAGCCAGGCCGCGATGCCCGGCTCCTCCTCGTCGGGGGCGACGATCAGCTGTTGGTTCCGCAGCTGCTCAAGTGCGATGGTCGGCTGCCCGGCGAATCGGTGCGCGCGGCCGACGACCGCCACCAGATGGTCGCGGCCGATCGTGACGGAGACCAGCGTCTCGACGCCGGCGCCCCGGGGCGGGCCCAGGCCGACCGCGACATCCAGCTCGCCGGCGAGCAGCGCCGCCGTGCTCTGGCCGGTGCCCATCTCGTGCAGGCCGAGGCGCACCCGGGGTCGTTCCCTGCCGAAGCGGCCCAGCACCGTCGGCAGCGGTTCCAGCAGCGCCGACGCGACAAACCCGAGCCGCAGCCGGCCCGTCTCGCCGCGTGCCGCGCGGCCCGCGTCGACCGTCGCCGCCGACATCTCGGCCAGCGCGGTCCTGGCCCGCGCCAGGAACGCCCGGCCGGCCGCCGTGGGGAAGACGCCGTGCGGCGTCCGGTCGAAGAGCCGCGCGCCGACCTCCCGTTCCAGCGCGGCGATCTGTTTCGACAGCGGCGGTTGGGCGATCCCGACCGAGGCGGCGGCCCGGCCGAAGTGCTGATGGTCGGCCAACGCGACCGCGTAGCGCAGATGCCGTGCCTCCACGGGATGGCTCCGTTCCGAAGACGCTCAACGGGCCACGCGATACCCCGGAGATATCGCGCGGCGCCTTGTCAGACATACCAGTGGATCACGCCGCCGTCGCCCCCTGGGATGGGGACATGGCCTCCCACCACACGAACACCGTGTTCGTCCTCGTCCATGGCGCCTGGCACAGTTCCTGGCAGTGGGCCGAGACCCAACGCGCGCTCGCCGCGCGCGGCGCCGCCAGCGTCGCCGTCGACCTGCCGGGGCACGGCTTCGCGGCTCCGCTGCCCGCCGGCTATCTCGACACCCCCCAGACCGGGCTCACCACCGAACGCTCCCCGGTGGCCGACATCACCCTCGACGCGTTCGCCGACTCCGTGCTCGGCACGCTCCGCGCCGTCCACGGCCGCTACCGGACCACCGTGCTGGTGGCGCACAGCGCCGGCGGCGGCGCCGCCTCGTTGGCGGTGGAACGGGCGCCGGAGCTGGTCGACCGGGTGGTCTATGTCTCCGCCTTCGTGCCGGCCGGGCGGCCGAGGTTCTTCGACTACATCGGCGCACCGGAGAACGCCACCTCGCTCGGGCAGGGGCTGACGATCGGCGACCCGGAACGGATCGGCGCGGTCCGCATCAACCCGCACTCGCCCGATCCGGCCTATGCGGAGGAGCTGCGCGCCTCCTACTACCACGATCTGCCGGCCGACCGGTTCGCCCGGTGGCGACTGGCGCTCAGCCCCGATCTGCCGCTCGCCGTCCCCGCCACGCCGATCACCCTCACCGCCGAGCGGTGGGGGCGGGTGCCACGGACCTATCTGCGCTGCTCGGCCGACCGCGCCCTGGTGCCGGCCACCCAGGATCTGATGGTCGCCGAGGCGGACGCCCGCACCCCCGACCAGCCGTTCGAGGTGCGTCAACTGCCCAGCGGTCACAGCCCGTTCGCCACCCACCCCACGGAGCTGGCCGCGCAGCTCACCCTGGCCGCCGGGTGACGGTGACCGCCCCGCCGCGCCGGCTGCTGCTGCCGGTGGTGCTGAGCGCGACCTTTGTCCAGCTGCTCAGCGTCACCGTCGCCCAGGTGGCCACGCCCGCGATCCGCGCCGATCTGGCGGCGGGCGCGGGCGCCGGCCATCTCGTCCTCGCCGGCTACACCCTCGCCTACGCCTGTGTGCTGATCACGGCCGCGCGGCTCGGCGACCGCTGGGGCTATCGGCGGCTGTTCGTCATCGGCACCGCCGGCTTCGCCCTCGCCGCCACGGCCTGCGCGTTCGCCCCGACGATCGAGGTGCTGATCGCCGCGCGGCTGGCCCAGGGGGTGGCGGCCGGGCTGGTCGCCCCGCAGGTGTTCTCGCTCATCCAGACCGCGCTCCCGGCGGCGCGTCGCCCCCGCGCCCTCGGCCTGCTGGGCGCGACCATGGCGGTCGCCTCGCTGACCGGGCCACTGCTCGGCGGACTGCTCATCGGCGCCGATCTGTTCGGGCTCGGCTGGCGCCCGGTGTTCCTGCTGCCGGTGCCGGTCGCGCTCGCCGCGCTGCTCGGCGCGGTCGCGCTGCCGCCCGGCGGGGCGGCGGGCTGGCCGCGCGTGGACTGGCTCGGCGCCGCCCTGGTCACCGTCGGGCTCGGCCTGCTGGTGCTGCCGCTGACCGTCGGCCCCGGCAGCGGCTGGCCGCCGTGGACCCTCGGCTGTCTGTTCGGCGCCGGCCCCGTGCTCGTCGGCTGCGCCTGGGCGCAGCGGCGCGGTCCCGAGCCGTTGATCCACCCCGAGGTGCTGCGCGACCGGGGCGCGCGGGCGGGGGTGGGGCTGGTCCTCGTCTTCAACGCGGGGGTGCCCTCGTTCACCTATCTGCTGTTTCTCCATGTCCAGTCCGTCTCCGGATACTCGGCGACCGAGGCCGCCGTGCTCTCCCTGCCGTTCGCCGGCGCGGCGATCGTGGGCAGCGCCTCGGCCGTCAGGCTGACCCCGGTGCTCGGCCGACGGCTCCTGACGCTCGGCGCGTTGCTGCTGGCCGCGACGATGGCGACGCTCGCCCTGACGGTCGGCGCCCGGCCCGAGCCGTGGACCGCCGTGCCGGCGCTGGCCGTGGGCGGCGCCGCGTTCGGCGCCTTCACGGCCTCGGTCTTCGCCCTGGTGCTGGCCCGCGCGGCGCCGGAGACGGTCGGCTCGGTCTCCGGGGTGCTGCCCACCGCCCAGCAGCTCGGCGGCACCCTCGGCATCGCGCTGGCCACCCTCGCCTACGCCGCCCCCGCGGCGACACCGGCGGCGGCCTGGCGGCACGCGATGCTCTACGAGACGGTCGTGTTCCTGCTCGCCGCCGCCCTCAGCCTGCGGCTGACCCGCCGCCCCCGCCCGGGCTGACGCCCCGCCCGAGCGCCGGCGAGAGCGCCGCGCCGGCCAGACAGACCAGGCTCGCGACGGCCACCGCCGCGTGCAGACCGCCGAGGGTGGCCGCCACCTCGTCCGCCCCCGGCGCGAGCGCGGCGGCGCGCGCCGTCAGCACGGCCGCGAGCCCCGCCGTGCCGATCGCCCCGACGAACTGCGGCAGTTGCGCCAACCCGCCGACCACGCCCCGCTCCTCCTCGGCCACGCCCTCGACCATCACGCTGACAGAGGCGACAACGGCCAGCACATGGCCGAAACCCATGGCGCCCGAGGTGGCCAGCAGCAGCGGCAGATGACCGTCGGCCGGCAGCAGCACCATGGCGCCCGTGCCGGCCGCCTGCACCGACAGCCCGACGGTCAGGGTGCGCCGGGTCCCCACCCGGAGGGCGATCCTGGCCGCGACCAGCCCGGCCAGCAGCGCGGCGACGCCCTCCGCGAGAAAGCCGAAACCGGTCTCAAGGGGCGAGTAACCGAGCACATCCTGCATATAGATGCTCAGCAACAGCGTGACCCCACCGCACATCCCGAAGGTCACCAGCCCCAACAGGCCCCCCAGGGCGATCGTCCGCCGCCGCAACAGCGCAAGCGGCACCAGCGGAGCCGGATGCCGCGCCTCGACCGCGACAAAGACCGCCAACAGGACGGCCGCGGCGGCCAGAGCGGCCAGCGTCGCCGGGCGACCCCAGCCGGCGTCGGCGCCCACCGTCACCCCGTGGACCAGCGCGAACAGCCCGCCGCTCACCGCCACGGCACCCGGCACATCCAGCCGCGCCGCCGGCCCCCGCCCGGCGTCGCGCGGCAGCACCAGCACCCCGCCGACCAGCACCGCACCCGCGATCACCAGCATGATCAGCATCGTCCAACGCCAGTTGAGCGCACTGGTGACGACGCCACCGCCGATGGTGCCGACCACAAAGCCGAGGGACAGCAGCGCGCCGTTGACCCCCAACGCCCTGGTCCGGCGCGGGCCATCCGGGAACGCGGCCGTCAGCAGCGAGAGCGCCGTCGGGCTGATCATCGCCCCGGCCACGCCCTGCCCCACCCGGGAGGCGACCAACGCGCCCGGCGCCGGCGCCAGCCCGGCCGTCAGCGAGAACACCGCGAGCAGCAGCAGCCCGAACAGGAACAGGTTCCGCCGGCCGACCAGATCGGACAGCCGGCCGAAGAGCAGCAGCAGGCTGGCCGTGGGCAACAGGCAGGCGGTGGCGACCCACTGCAGATCGCCCGGGTTCGCGAAGCCGAGCGCGGCGCCGATCTCCGGCAGCGCCACCGCCACGATGGAGAAGTCGAGCCCGACGACGAACGTCGCGCCACAGAGCGTGACGAGAATCAGCCAACCCCGCGCGCCGAGGCGGGGATCGGCGTCCGCGACGGCGTCGCCGGACGCGAGGGACGGGAAGGAGGTCACGACGCTGCCTCTCGGGAGGGAACGGACCCCCGTCACGCTGCCGAACGGCGCCCGCCGGAACGAGACCCCCCTCCCTCGTACGACGGGCCTTCGTACGCCCGCGGTGCGTACACCGGCTGTTCGTACACCGGCGGTTCATACCCTTGACAGGGGCAGGCTGGGCGCGGCCCGGCGCGCCACAATGGGCGGCATGGAGCAAGGGCAGCGGTTGGGGGACTTCCTCCGGTCCCGCCGGGCGCGCCTCACCCCGGCGGACATCGGCCTGCGCGACTACGGCGGACGGCGCCGCGTCCCCGGACTGAGACGCGAGGAGCTGGCCCAACTCGCGGGCGTGAGCGTCGCCTACTACACCCGACTCGAACAGGGGCTCAGCCATAACGCCTCCGACGCCGTGCTGGACGCGCTGGCCCGGGTGCTGCGCCTGGACGACGACGAGTCGGCCCACCTCCACCGCCTCGCCCGCCACCCGCCGCGACGCCGACGCCGGCCCCGACCCGAGCGGGTGCGCCCCGGCGTACGGTCGATGGTGGAATCGGTGGGGGACCTGCCGGTCCTGGTCTTCGGCCGGGGCACGGACGTGCTGGCCTGGAACCGGGTCGCGCACGCGCTGCTGGCGAGCCATCTCGACTTCGACGCCCCCGAACACCCGGAGCGGCGCCCCAACCTCAACCGGCTGCTCTTCCTCGACCCGCACACCCGCGACCTCTACGCCGACTGGCAGGCCAAGGCGCGGGACGCCGTCGCCGACCTCCGACTCACGGCGGGACGCCATCCGGAAGACCCCCGCGTCATGGAGCTGATCGGCGAACTCACCGTCAAGAGCCGGGAGTTCACCGCGCTGTGGAACGCCCACACGGTGCGGGTCTGCTCCCACCACACCCGCACCTACCGCCATCCGGTGGTGGGCTCGCTGACGCTCGAAACCGAGGTGACCGTCCTTCCCGACGACGACGGCCAACGGCTCGCCATCTTCCACGCCGAACCCGGCTCCCCATCCCACGAGGCCCTGCGCCTGCTCAGGGGAGTGAGCGAGGGCTGATTCCGCGCCGGCTCAGTCGAAGAAGACGAGGTTGACCACGGCCACGCTGCCGACGACCAGGATCAGCCCGCGCAGCACATGCGGCGGCAGCCGGCGGCCGAAGCGGGCCCCGGCCAGGCCGCCCAACGTGGCGCCGACGGCGATCAACGCGACCACCACCCAGTTGATCGAATCCCGGGCGACCAGCACAAAGGTGATCGCCGCGATCGCGTTCACCCCGGTGGTGAGCAGATTCTTAAGCCCGGTGATCGACTGAAGGGTCTCCGCGGTCAGCACGCTCATCAGCCCGACGATCAGGATGCCCTGCGCCGCACCGAAGTAGCCCCCGTACACCCCCAACACGAACACCCCGCCCACGACGGCGACCAGCCGCCCGCCGGCGAGCGGGGCCGCCTCGTCCGTGCCCCGACGCCGGGCCGCCCGCCGCTGCACGGCGGGGCCGGCCATCACCATCACCAACCCGGCCACCACCAGCACCGGAACGATCGCGCGGAACGCCTCCGGCGGAAGCAGCAGCAACAGCAGCGCACCGGCCAACCCGCCGAGCAGGGACGCGGGCAACAGCGCCCGCACCAGCGCCCGTTGCTGGGTCAACTCCGCCCGGTACCCGAACGTCCCGGAAAGGCCGCCGCCGACCAACCCGATGTTGTTGGACACGTTAGCCACCAGCGGCGGATATCCGAACAACAGCAGCGTCGGAAAGGTCACCAGGGTGCCGGAACCCACCACAACATTGATCATTCCGGCCCAGAACCCGGCACCTGCGATCGCCAACCACTCCAGCCACATGGACCCATCGTCATCCACCCGCACCGCGAAGCCCTCACCGGGGGTCTTGAACGGCTCGCGTCCCGTCAGGGCAGCCGCTCGTCGAGCGTGGCCAGCAGCGCGGCCCGGTCCGGGCGGCCGGCGGCCCGCCCGACGATCCGGCCGGCGCGGTCGAGGACCAACACCGTGGGCGTCCTGAGGATGTTCAGCTCGCGGACCAGCTCCAGCCGGTCCTCGACGTCCAACTCCACCCGGGCCACGCCCTCGGACGTCCCGGCCAGCTCGGCGAGAACGCGGCGAGTGGCCCGGCACTGCTGGCAGTAGGCACTGGAGAACTGCACCAGGGTGGCCCGCTCGCCCAGTGCCCGGCCCAGTTCGGCGGCGCCCAGCAGCCGTTCCCCGCCGCTCCCGTCCACCTTCTTGAGCCGTCCGTCGGCACGTCGGTGCCACACCCCGAAAACGGTCGCGGCGGCCAGCACCGCCGCGCACACCACCAGCCCGGTCATCGTCATGACGGCTCAGCGTTCACACAACTGCAAAGTATTCCCGGGTGGCATAGCGGTCAGCACGCAGGATGCTTGTTCCATGGACATAGACATCAGGGGGCCGCGCTTCGGGGCCGCCCTCACCACGGTCGTGCTGGCGGTGGTGCTCATCACCGGCAGTGGCCCGCTGCTGGCCTGGCAGGCGCTGTGCTTCGCGATCGGCGCGCTCGCCGGCGTGGCCCGTTCGCCGTACGGCCTGCTGTTCCGCTATGTGGTGCGGCCCCGGCTCGGCCCCACCACCGAGGTCGAACCCCCGGCCCCGCCGCGCTTCGCCCAGGCCGTCGGCCTCTTCTTCGCGGTGCTCGGCCTCGTCGGCTACTTCGCCGGCCCCGACTGGCTGGCCCTGACCGCCACCGCCTGCGCCCTCGCCGCCTCCTTCCTCAACGCGGCGTTCGGCTACTGCCTCGGCTGCGAGACCTATCTCCTGCTCCGCCGCGCCACCGGCGGCGGCACCGCCTGACCACCCCGCCGGGCGGAGCCCCGTCCGGGCGGGGCAGGGGTCAGTCGTACTGCCACTCGTGCCGGCTGTAGTCCACCACCACCGGGTTCATCAGGGTGTTGGGCTGGATGCCCGGCGGGGGTTGGCGGTCCGGGGGGAAGGTCTCGGCGGCGTGGAGGACGTCCTCGTTGAGGAAGCGCAGGGGCGGGGTCTCGGTGGCGAGGGTGAGGGGCGGTGGGGTGGGGGTCGGGGTGGCGAGGACGAAGCCCCAGTTGCCGAAGCTGGGGACGTCGACCTGGTAGGGGGTGGTCGCCAGGCCGGCCTCCCGGATGCTGGTGGCGATGGACCAGTAGCTGCGGGGCGCGAAGAACGGGGAGCCGGACTGGACGACGACGCGGGCGTCCTCGGAGAGGATCTGGCCGAGCATCGAGTAGAACTCGACCGAGTACAGCTTGGCGGTGGCGATGTCCTCGGGGTCGGGGAAGTCGATCAGGACCGCGTCATAGGGCCCGGGGGCGCTGCGGAGCCAGTTGAACGCGTCGTCGTGGACGAGGGTGAGGCGTTCGTCGGCGAAGGCGTCGTCGTTGAGCTCGCGCAACGGGCCGTAGCCGCTGCCGAGTTCGGTCATGGCCGGGTCGAGTTCGACCAGCGTGACCTCCTCCACGTCCGGGTAGCGCAGCACCTCGCGCAGGGCCAGGCCGTCGCCGCCACCGAGGATCAGCACCCGGGAGTGCGGGCCGGCCAGGGCCGGGTGGGTGAGGGCCTCGTGGTAGCGGTACTCGTCGACGGAGGAGAACTGGAGATCGCCGTTGAGGAAGAGCCGCAGGTCCCGGTCGCCGGTGAAGGCGAGGGAGCGGGTGATCACGATCTCCTGGTACGGCGTGCGTTCGGCGTGCAGGATCGGATCGCGGTAGAGACGTTGGCGCGCGGTGATCTCGATGTCCTCGGCGTAGGCGTAGGCGCCGCCGAGCAGCGCGAGGATCACGGCCATGGTGGCGAGCAGCGCGCCGCGCACCATGCGGCGGGTCTGGTGGCGGAAGATCCACAGCACCACGGCCATGCCGGCGATGGCGTTGACCGCGCCGACCACCAGCGCGCCGCGCAGCTGGCCGAAGGTGGGCAGCAGCAGAAGCGGGAAGCAGAGGCCGCCGACGAGCGCGCCCAGATAGTCGACGGCGAACATGTCGGCGACCGCGCCGCCCGCCTCCTGGCGTCTGATCCGCTGCAACATGGTCATCAGCAGCGGGATTTCGGCGCCGATCAGCAGGCCGACGACAAAGGCGATCACCACCATCGCCTCGGTGTAGATGCCGACCCAGGCGAAGAGGACGTAGAGCAGCAGCACGGAGAAGCCGCCGATCAGCGCCAACAGCCCCTCGACCAGGGCGAAGGCGCCGACGGCGCGGGTCCGCAGGGGCTTGGCCAGCAGGGAGCCGACGCCCATGGCGAACACCATGACGGAGAGTACGAGCGAGGTCTGGAGGACCGTGTTGCCGATCAGATAGCCGCCCAGGGCGACCAGGGCCAACTCGTAGACCAGCCCGCAGGCCGCACAGAGGAAGACCGTCGTCAACAGGAGAAACCGCGCCAGCCGGGGGCGCGGAATCACGACAGGGCCGCGCCGACCATCAACGCCGTGCCGAGGTAGGTGGCGCCGTGCACCCAGGCCGCCGGATGCGGCTGGCCGTCCCGGTCCTCGAAGGCGACCGCGCCCATCGGGCCGGGGGCCAACAGGCCGATGACGACGAAGACCAGGATCATCAGCAGCACGCCGGCCAGGCCGTAGACGGCGGTGCTGAGCAGGCCCCAGCCGAGGCCGTCCTCCGACTCGCTGGCGCCGACGGCGCGCATCACGACCCAGCCGACGCCGAGCATCTGGCTGCCCAGCACGATGGCGCCGCCCCGGTTGCGGTCCCGCCAGACGACTCGGTCCAGCCGGCCGGGGGTGACGAGGTCGAGGGCGAGGAACGCGACGCCCATCACGCTGAATCCGACCAGGCCATAGAGGAGCGCCTCGCCGGCGGACTGGAATATGTCCCCCATGGTCGTCCTTCTTCCTTTTCTTCCTTGGAGTTGTCGGTTCTCAGAAGCCGGTGGTCGGTGGCGCCGGGCAGGCGGTCATTTGCCCGAACCGGGGCCGCCGCCCCGGAAGTTGTCGTTCTGCGAGGACGACCAGCGGTGGCCGACATGGCTGTGCCAGCGTTGGACGCCGCGCCGGTAGTCCTCGATCTCGATGTCGCTGCCGCCGGAGACATGCGGGGTGATGGCCACGATGTCGTCGTCGTAGCGCAGATACACGTCCGTGCCGGAGACGATGCGGTCCTCGGCCCTGGTCTCGCCCTCTATCTCGTCGGCCACCCGGGTCGGCCCGTCCGTCGGGTCGAGGTAGATGTTCGACGAGGCGCCGGCGCTCTCGTAGGTCTGGCGGATCCAGTTCTTGGGCGCGTCGGGCGAGTCGCTGCCGCCGGAGCAGCCGGTCAGCAGCAGGGCGCCGGCAGCCAGCGCGGCGGTCAGGGCGCGGGCGCGCCCCGGGCGTCGGGTGCGGATGGTCATGGCACCTCCACTCGGGTCCTGGTCTCCACGATCTGGCCGGCCTGCGGGTACACATGCCAGGTGCGCCAGCTGATGACGCGGCCGTCCCTGCGCGCGGTGAGCGCGGTGAGCGCGTCGGGGGAGCCGGGGAAGAGGCCGTAGAGCGCGTCGGGTTGGTGGTCGAGCCGGTCGCGCAGGGCGGTGGTGCGCCGGGTCAACTCGTCGGGCGAGCAGTGCCGGACGGTGGAGCGGAACGTGTACTCCCAGCCGTGGACGCGCTGGCGCACCTCGGTGGGCGGGCCGTCGCCGGGCTGGGCCGGGAGACAGGCCAGGGTCTCGTTGACCGGCCCCGCCAGCACCTGGTGGGACGCGCCCAACAGGCGCAACTGGACGTGGACGCCGCCGAGTTCGGTGTCGTTGACGGCGAGCGCCGGCTGCCGGGGCCGGTCCAGGGCGAAGCGGAGCTGTTCGGCGCTGGTGTCCCGGTAGGGGGCGGCCAGCCGGATGCCGCCGGTCGTGCGTATGCCGCCGGTCATGCGTCGCCCCCGGGGTAGATCACCAGGGTGCCGCGTGGCACGCGCTCGCCGAGGGAGACCTCCCAGTTCCCGCGTCCCTGCGCGCCGAGGAAGCGTTCGAACGCGAGGCCGCGGCCGCCGGGGGCCTCGAAGTCGGCGTACTCGACGCGGCCGCTGTCGCCGAGGCCCGTGGTGCCCTCGGCGCGGTAGCTGGCGGTGCCGTGTTCCGAGCGGCGGTAGGTGACCCCGTCGACGGTCAACGTCTTCTTGTCGGGGAGGAGTTCCGCATCGCCCCGGTACTCGGACCAGAGCATCACCTCAAGGTCCGGGTCCTCCTCGACGGAGATCCAACGGTGGCCGCTCTCGCCGTCGGCGCCGTCGTCCATCGGGTCGACGAAGTGTTCCGACCAGCTGAAGCCGCCCTCGGTCAGCCGGAGCGAGCCGCGGACGAAAAGCCGCTCGCCCAGGTACTCGACCATGTCGCCGGCCTTCAACGTCCGTGGGTCGCCGCCCGTCTCGCCGTCCGGCGCGAACGGGTCGCGTGGCACCTTGGGTGCGGTGGCCGGTGGTGTGCGGCGGGTGCGGAGCACCAGCGCGATGGCCACCGCCGCCGCCACCAGTCCGACGAAGGCCAGAACCAACCCCATGACAAGCCCCCCGTGACAACAACCGCTCGTCGTGTGCGGCTTTTTCGGCTGAGTATGGCACGAGAGTGGCTGGCTTTCGTGCCTGCGAACGGGAATGGTACGCCGCGCCCGGTGGTAGGGCATCAGCCGGGGGACAGGCCGGCGGCCGCTCGGGGGACCGTGCCGGGACGGGGTCGGGGCGCAGGCCCTTCTCCCCGTCGCGACGATGCGCTGGTCACTGGCGCTTGGTCACTGCGTGTTTCCCCCCGACCCGAGCGGCGCCGGACGGCAAGAGTGGCTTACGGCCGCCCGGGTGACCAGTCGTTTCGACGTAGGCTGAAACCGCCGGGTAGTCGCCGATCGCCGTACTCTCGCGCCGAGTTGGGGATGTCGCCGTCGCCCGGCCCGGTCGCGACGGGAGGGCTGACCATGGCACTGCGGGTGCTGTTCACCGGCGAGGATCTGGCCAGGGTGCGGCTGGCGAGCCGTGCCGATCCGCTGTGGGAAACGGTGCTCAGCGTGCATCGGTTACGGGATCGGCAGGCCGACCATGTGTACGGGCCCTGGCGGCGGCAGCAGTTGCGCGCGGGCGAGCCGGTGCCCGGCAGCCTGCGGGCGCTGATCCCAAGGCGGGGCTATTTTCCGGACTTTCTCAATCCGCCCGAGGCGTCGGCGGGCTGGCACGCCGGCCTGGAGGCGGTACGGGCCACCCCCCGGGCCCGGTTGCGCGCCGAGTTGGCCCTGGTGGGACGGGAGGCGCGGGCGTCGGGCTGGCCGTCGGCGCTGGTCGACGGGGATCCGGCGGCGCTGGTGCGGCTGACGGACGATCTGGACCGGCACTACCGGCGGGCGGTGGGGGCGACGTCGACCTGGTCCGGGATCGAGACCACGGTGGCCGCCGATCTGGCCTCCCGCACCCGGCAGTTGCTGGCCGGTGGGGTGCACGAGCTGCTGCAGGGGCTGCGTCCGGTGCTGCGGTGGAATCCGCCGGTGCTGGAGGCGGACTATCCGGTGGCCAGGGAGGTGCGCCTGGGCGGGCGTGGGCTGTTGTTGATTCCTTCCTACTTCTGTTGGCGCGGTCCGGTGATGCTGGCGGACCAGAGGCTGTCGCCGGTGCTGGTGTATCCGGTGCGGCACGAGCCGCGGGAGCCGGCGGACTTCGGGGCGCTCGGCCGGCTGCTGGGGGCGACCAGGGCGCGGGTGCTGCGGCGTGCGGCGACCGGGGCGACCACCGGGGACCTGTCCAGGGCGCTGGACATCTCGTTGGCCTCGGCGAGCCAACACGCCCGGGTGCTGAGGGAGTCGGGGCTGGTGCACTCGGTGCGTCGGGGCAACGAGGTGGTGCACAGCCTGACCCCGGCGGGCCGGGCGCTGCTGCCGCACGACGACGGGCGTCGTTGAGCCGCGACGCCCCGCCCCGCCGTCAGCCGACGGGCGCCACCGGCTGGCCGGGCGCGGCGAGCAGGGCGCGCAGCCGGGCTATGTCGACGGCCCAGTCGTCGCCGCCCGACTCGGCCCAGAGCTCCCGCAGTTCGGAGTCGTCGGCCACCACCCGGTCCAGCGCGCGGACGGCGAGGCCGCGCAGCGCGGTGAGGTCGGGCAGCGGCTCCTTGGGGCGGTAGTGCCGGTTGTCCGGCGTGCCGCCCGGCAGCTGCTCGACGATCAGTGCCGCCGCGGCGACGGCGCGACTCGCCTCGTAGGAGTCGAGATAGTCCTGGTGGTCCGCGGCCTCGGCGAGGGCGGCGCGCACCCGCTCGGCCCGCTCGGCCGGCTCGGCGTCGTCCAACGCGCCGCCGAAGTCCGCCGCCATATCGTTGTCGAACGGACCGACGCCCCAAGCGCCCATGGTTTTCTCCTCGTTGTGGTGCTCTGCGCTGTACTGCTTCGCATCCTGCCAGCCACCACTGACAACGCCGGTGCGGCCGCCCGCCGTCCGGGGTCTGTTTCAAGACGCGTCGAGCGGTAACCCGATCGGTATGACTGCGAAGAGCAAAGCCAAGAGGAACGACGAGTCGATGGCGACCAGGCTCGGCGCGCTCGGCCGGTCGACGCCCGCCGATGGCGAGTCGACGGGGCGCGCGGGCCGCGTGGCGGCCGCCGGTTGGGAGCGCGGTCAGCGGGCCGTCAGGTCGACGGCCGGCCGGGCGGCTTCCACGGCCGCCGTCGCCTGGGCCGCCGTCCCGCACCGCAGGAAGATCGCCGCCGGTACCGCCGTCGGCGTGGTCGGCCTGGCGGGCGGGGCGTTCGCCCTGGGGCGGCAGTCGGCCCACTCGCACGCCGGTCCGCTGACCCGACTCACCGGTGGCCGGATCTGATCCCGGAAGCAGCCGTCCCCGTCAGCGAGTTCGGCGCCTCCGCCGGTCGACACGGGTGCGGGTGTCGGTGTAGCTGTCGCTGCCGCCGTCGGAGATGTCCGCTCCCTCGACCGCGCGACGCCACCATGTCGGGCCGCCACCCGCCCGGCGCCCGAGCAGCCCGGACCAGGACAGGCCCCACACCACCGCGACGCCCGCGCCCCAGTAGCCGGCCCAGCGCGCGGTGTGCAGATCCTCCGGCAGGATCGGGGGCGTCGCGCCGTCCGGGTCCTCCACGACGGTGACGCGGTCGAGCACCTGGAACGAGGCGGATTCGGGCCGCAGTTCACCGCCCCTGACCTGGCCCATCCCGTTGGCCCGCTCCAGGGTGTAGCCGGTCCCGTCGGACGAACCGGCCTCGTTCGTCACCATCACCACGGCCTCGACCCGCTCGCCGCGCCGTTCGGTCATCAGATCGGCCCAGGCGGCGGCGCCACAGGCGCCGATCGGCCAGCAGCCGAGCGCCAACACGATCGCGACCAGCGGCCCGGCGGCGCGCAGCGCCCTGGCCAGCGACCACACCAGGGCGACGAACGCGGCGCCGAGCAGGGCCCCGCCGGCTAACCAGCCCCACGCGTCGGCGGCCACCCACACGGCTGCGAACGCGCCACCCGCCAGCAGTGCCAGAAACAGTGCCCGGCCCGCGCCCGGGCGCTGTGTCGTCGTCGCCCGCCGCGCGGACATCGCGGTCTCCATCGACCGTTCCCCCTTATGTCGTCGGGGCGAACGATACGGGCCCCGACGGGTCGGATGAGGTGTGCGAAGTGAGGCAATGGGGGAGACCGTTCGCGCGTCCTGGAACGATCGATGGAGTTTCCGTTCGCAACGCCCCCGCCGGGCCCTGCTAGCCGGAGAGCGCGTCGTAGCGGATGCCGGTGAGTTCCTCCGAGGCGCGCCAGAGCCGGATGGCGACCGCGTCGTTGACCGTCCAGGGCGCGCGGATCGCGCGCGGCGCGCGACCGGCGCGCAGCTGCGCCGGGCCGGTGAAGGAGTCGGCGGTGACCTCGGGCGCGGTGGCCGCGTAGAGGGTGGGCATGGCGCCGGCCTCGGGCCGGGAGGCGAGCAGCCTGTTGCCGAGCCTGGCGACGCGTTCCTTGATCTGGTTGCGTTCCAGCCGGGCGGCCCTGGTCTGGAGTTCGGTGTCGGCGTAGCCGGGGTGCACGGCGGCGGCCAGCAGATCGTGGTCGCGGCTGCGGCGGGCCAGCTCGTGGGTGAACAGCAGGTTGGCGGTCTTGGAGCGCCCGTAGGCGAGCCAACGACGGTACTGCTGTTCGGCGTTGAGGTTGTGGATGTCGATGTTGCCGAGCAGGTGCAGCATGCTGGAGACGGTCACGACGCGGGCGCCCGGCGCGTTGAGGAGGGCGTCGACGAGCAGTCCGGTGAGGGCGAAGTGCCCCAGGTGGTTGACGCCGAACTGGGACTCGAAGCCGTCGACGGTGGTGGCCTTGGGGACGGCCATCAGCCCGGCGTTGTTCACCAGCAGATGGAGCGGCGCCTCGCCCCATTCGGCGGCGAAGCCGCGTACCGAGGCGAGATCGGCCAGATCGAGGAGGCGCAGCTCGGCGCGGGCCTCGGGCACCTCGTCGAAGAGCCGGTTGAGCGCGGCCTCACCGCGCTGCCTGCTGCGGCAGGCCAGCACCACCCGGGAGCCGCGCCGGGCCAGTTCGCGCGCGGTGACATAGCCGATGCCGCTGTTGGCGCCGGTGACCACCGAGGTGCGGCCCTTGAGGTCGGGGATGTCGCGTGCGGTCCAGCCCATGGCCCCAGCGTAGGCCGCGCCTCGGTGGCGTGCGAGCCACCTCAGGAATCGACGTCCGTCGGTTCGGGGGTGAGGGTCGCCGGGCAGGTCATCCGCCGGTCGTGGCCGAGGCGCCGTTCGGGCCCGGTGAGGGTCAGCGGCAGGACGTGCCGGAGATCGCCGCTGGACGCGCCGAGGCGCAGCTCAAGCGCGCCCGGCTCCACGATCCGCCGCCCCGGCGTCGCCGTGTAGCCGGCGAGGTCGGCGTGGAAGGCGAAGTCGACCCGGGCGGACGCGCCGGCGGCCAGCGGCACCCGGGCGTAGCCGACCAGTTGGTTGACGGGGCGGGCGATCCGGGCCACCGGATCGTGCAGATAGAGCTGCACCACCTCGGTGCCGGCGCGTTCGCCCGTGTTGGTGACGGTCAACGAGACGGTGGTTCCGTCGGCGGTGTCCAGGCGGTCGGTGGCGATGGCGGGTTCGGTCCAGGCGAACTCGGTGTAGCTGAGGCCGTGGCCGAAGGGATGGAGCGGGGTCGGGTCGATGTTGCTGGCCTCGCCGGCGTGGCCGAGCGGCGGCGCGAGATAGGTCCAGGGCTGGCCGCCGGTGCCCCTGGGCACGCCGACGGGCAGCCGGCCGGCCGGGTTGGTCCGGCCGGAGAGCACGCCGGCGACGGCCTGGGCGCCCTCCTGGCCGGGGAAGAACGCCTGGACGGCGCCGGCGAGCCGGTCGGCCCAGCGGCCCAGCGCATAGGGCCGGCCGGTCAGCGCCACCAGCACGACGGGGACCCCGCCGGCCACCAGCTCGTCGAGCAACGCGCCCTGCTCGTCCGGGAGTTCGAGGTCGGCGGCGTCGCAGCCCTCGCCCGAGGTGCCCCGGCCGAAGAGGCCGGAGCGGTCGCCGACCACGGCGACGCAGACGTCGGCGCCCGCGACCTCGGCGGCGTTCCCCGCGCGGGTCACGGTCGCGTCGGGGAGTTCGGCCCCGAGCGCTTCGAAGAGGGTGGGCACGGTGACGCCCAGCGGCAACTCCGGGTGGTGGACGCCGACATGGCGGGGGAAGGTGTAGCAGCCGAGCAGCGGCGCCACATCGTCGGCGAGCGGTCCCGCCACCGCGATCCTGGCGCTCGCCGGCAGCGGCAGCGCGCCGTCCCGGTTGGCCAGCAGCACCACGGACTCCTCGGCGAGCCGGCGGGCGACGGCCCGCATCTCCGGCGGGTCCAGATCGACCCGTTCGCCGGCGGCGAGCGCGGTCGGCTCGGGGCTGTAGTCGGCGTCGAGCAGGCCGAGTTCGGCCTTCTGGGCGAGGACGCGCAGCACCGAGCGGTCCACCAGCTCCTCGGTGACCTCGCCGTTGCGGACGGCGTCCAGCAGCGGCGGGCCGTAGCAGCGCTGGGCGGGCAGCTCCACGTCGATGCCGGCGGCCAGCGCGGCGGCGGCGGCCTCGGCGGGGGAGCCGGCCACGCCGTGGTTCACCTCAAGGAAGGAAACCCCGAAGTAGTCGGAGACGACCGTGCCCTCGAACCCCCAGTCGTCGCGCAGCAGTTCGGTGAGCAGCGTGCTGTCGGAGCTGGCGGGGACGCCGTCGACATCGTTGTAGGCGGCCATCACGGAGCGGGCGCCGCCGTCCCGCAGCGCCATCTCGAACGGCGGCAGCAGCACGTCGGCCACCTCGCGCGGGCCGAGCGAGACGGGCGCGTGGTTGCGCGCCCCCCGGGAGGCGGAGTAGCCGACGAAGTGCTTGAGCGTGGCGACCAGACCCGAGGTCTCCAGGCCGCGCACATAGCCGGTGGCGATGGTGGCGACCAGGTACGGGTCCTCGCCGATGGTCTCCTCGGTGCGGCCCCAGCGCGGATCCCTGGTGACGTCGAGCACCGGGGAGAGGCCCTGGTGGATGCCGACGGAACGCATCGACTCGCCGATCAACCGGGCGGCACGCTCGACGAGTTCGGGGTGGAAGGTGGCGCCCCAGGCGAGCGGGGTGGGGAAGATGGTGGCCTGCCAGGCGGTGAAGCCGGTCAGGCACTCCTCGTGCGCCAGCGCCGGCACGCCGAACCGTCCCGCCGCGACGATGCGGCGCTGGTCCTCCGCGAGCAGCTTCGCCTTCTCCGTGGGGTCGACGGGCAACGTGCCGAAGGGGCGGGTGAGTTGGCCGAGGCCGGCCGGCAGCAGGGTGGCGAGGTCGGGCGTCCCGTTGTTGATCTGGCTCTGCAGCGGGGCCACATCGGCGTCCTCGTCGGCGCCGACATCCGAACCCGGCCAGATGCTGCCCAGTTGGGCAAGCTTCTCTTCCAGCGTCAACCGGGACAGCAGCGCCTCGGCCCGCGCGCGCGGGGAGAGGGCGGTGTCCTGCCAGGGGTGGTGCATGGCACTCCTTGTCTCGGCGGCCACGGGAGGGCGCGCCCCGGAATCGGGCCTCATTTGCCACCCACTCCCATCAGCCCGTTGATCAGCTGGCGCCGGGCGAAGAGATAGGCGGTGAAGATCGGCACGATGGACAGGACCACGGCGGCGAGCAGCGCCGGGATGTCCACCCGGAACTCGCCGACGAAGTCGTAAAGGCCCAGGGTGAGCACGCGGTTCTCCCGCGACTGGGTGAGGATCAGCGGGAAGAGGAACCCGTTCCAGGCGCCGAGCGCGGAGAACACCCCCGCGGTCGAGATGCCCGCCCGCGACATGGGGATGACCAGCTGGAACAGCATCCGCACCGGGGTGGCCCCGTCGAGCGCCATCGACTCGTAGAGCTCCTCGGAGATATCGCGCATCGTGCCCACCAGGATCAGCACGCTCACCGGCAGGGAGAACGCGGCGGTGGGCAGAATGATCGCCAACAGCGTGTCGTACAGCTGGAGTTCGGTGATGATCAGATAGATCGGGATGATCACCGCCTGGGAGGGGATGGCAAGCCCGAGGAGGAACAGCTGGAACACCCGCTGCGACATCCGGGACCTGGTACGCACGATGCTGTAGCTGACGGTCACCGCGAGCGCGATGACGATCAGCGCGCAGGAGGCGGTGACGATCAGGGTGTTCAGCAGATAGCGCGGGAAGTCGCCCTCCAGCACCTGCCGGTAGCTGTCGAAGGAGATGCTGGTGGGCAGCGACAGCGGCCCGTTGTCCAGATACTCCTGCCGGGTCTGGAGGGTGGACGCCACCAGGATGTACAGCGGCACCACCACGATGACCAGCCAGATGAACGCGCCGAAGCCCGCAGGGTAGTTGGCCTTCCGCCACTTGCTGGAACGGCGGCGCGGCGGCGGTGTCCTGGGCCCCTCCTGGCGCTGCGCGCGGGGGGCCTCGCGGAGGTCGAGGTCGGTCACATTCCCTCCCGGGTGCTGCGCATCCTGTTGAACCCGGTCAGCCGCACCAGCAGCAGCGAGACACCGGTGGCCGTGATCACGAGGGCGGCGGCGACCGCGCTGGCATAGCCCAGGTCGAAGGCGCGGAAGCCGGTTTCGAACATCAGATAGGGCACGATCGACGTGGAATCGCCGGGACCGCCCCTGGTCAGGATGAGCACCGTGTCGAAGTAGGTGAGCGCGCCCACCACCATCAGCACGGTGGAGGTGACGATGGTGTTCCGCAGCTGCGGCAGCGTCACATGGAAGAACTGCCGGACGGTGCCGGCGCCGTCGATGGCCGCCGCGTCGTAGAGGGACTGCGGGATGTTCCGCGCCCCGCCCTGGTAGATCAGCGTGTGGAAGGGCGCGAACTGCCAGCCGGTGACGAACAGGATGGCCACGAAGGCACCGGTGGGCGAGCCCAGCAGATCGGAGCTCTCCAGGTTGAACCAGTCGGCGATGTCGGGCGCCAGGCCCAGATTGGGGTCGAAGATGGTGCGCCAGAGCAGCGCGAGCGCCACCGAAGAGGCCAGCAGCGGCAGGAAGAAGATCGCCGAGAGAACGGCCCGGTTGCGTTGCCTGCCGGCGGCCCAGACGCCGAGCAGCAGCACGATGGGGGTCTGCGTCAGCCAGGTGAGCGCCGTGAGCAGCAGGCTCAGCCAGATGGCGTTGCGCATCCCGTCGTCGTTCCACAGCCGGGACCAGTTGTCCGTGCCGGTCCAGCTGGGGTCGCTGAGGCCGTCCCAGTCGGTGAAGGAGAGGTAGCCGACGATCCCCATCGGGGCCGCGGCGAAGAACACGAAGAAGAGCACGGCCGGGAGCGCCCAGGCGATGCCTGGGCGCCCGGCGCGCGGGGTGTGGGTCGTCTCGCGCTTCACGTGGCGTTACCCCTACAGGTCCAGCATCGCGTCGACGAACTGCTGGGCGCTCAGCTGGCCGCTGAACAGCTCCTCGATGTGGTTGATCATGGGCGTGGACTGGCTGGCGGGCAGCGCCTGGTCCCAGGAGAGCGTGAAGCTGGGGGCGTTCTGCACCATCTCGTACTGGAAGCGCGCGTACTCGGGCGTGGGCGCCTCGTCCAGCAGGTCGGCGGCGTCGGCCGTGGTGGGGATGTCGCCGTTGGCGATCAGCGCGCTGGCGTAGTCCTGGGTGGCGTGCAGCTTCAGGAACTCCAGGGCGGCGTCCAGCTTCTCGCCCTCGACCTGGGCGTTGACCGACCAGTAGTTCGTCGGGTTGCCGACCAGCGCGGCCGGGTCGCCGCTGCCGCCGGCGATCTCGGGGAACGTCGCCCAGGCCAGGTCGTTCTCGGCGAACTCCTGCTGGTTCGACAGCTGGTTGGCGAACTCCCAGCTGCCCATCAGGTGCATCGCGGCCTCGCCCTGGGCGAAGAACGTCGAGGCGCCGTCGGTGGTGTAGCTGACCGAGCGGAAGTTGTTGCCGAACGCCCCCGCGTCCACCAGGTCGATGGCGTCCTGGGCGGCCTGGAGCACGGCCGGCTCGCCCCATGCCCCGGAGTCGCCGTTGCGGATGCGGTCGAAGATGTCGGCGCCGCCCCTGCGGTCCAACAGGTACTCCAGCCACATCAGTTCGGTCCACGGATCGGCGCCGGCGAGCACCGAGGGGGTGATGTCCTGCTCCTGGAACGTCTCCACCAGGCCGAACAGATCGTCGAGGGTGGCGGGCGGCTCGACGCCGGCCTCGTCGAAGAGCGTCTGGTTGTAGAACAGGATCACCGGCTGCACGCCGCGCATCGGCACGCCGTAGTGCCGGCCTTCGATCGCCCCGGCGTCGAGGATCGAGGGGATGAACGCGCCGCCGAACTCGGGGTCGTCCGCGAGATGGTCGGTGAGGTCGATCAGCATGTCCTCGCGGACGAAGTCGGCGATGCTGCCGCCGCCCCAGTTGAAGAAGATGTCGGGCGCGTTGGAGCTGCCCATCGCGGTCCGCATGCGGTCCTGGTAGTTCTCGCCTGGTATCTGCGTCAGCGTGATCTGGACGTCCGAGGTCTCGTTGAACCGCTCGACGAAGTCCTCCTGGATCGTGGTCGAACCGTCCTGGTAGACCCAGACCTGCAAGCTGTCCGAACCGCCGCTGGGGCCGTCGCTGCCGCAGGCCGCGAGCGTCGTCGCGGTCACCACGGTGGCGGCGGCCACCGACAGGACACGAAGTCGTGGTCTCAGGTTGGGGCTTCGCATCGCGCACCTTCCGGAAAATCGCCGATAATTATCGGGTGAATGCCGATGCAAGTTACGGCGATGTCAGCGCTCCGTCAACGGTGCGGACAAAACTCCGGCCCCCGTGGCCAAACGGTGATCAGAACCGGCCAACCCCCAGCGGGTTGGATCAACGGGCCGGCGGCGGCGCCGTCGAGGCCCTGACCACCAGTTCCGTGGCCAGCTCCAGCCGGGGCGTGTCGATCTCCTCGCCCCTCGCCTGCCGCAACACCGTCCGCGCCGCCACCTTGCCCATCTCGGCCAGCGGCTGGCGGACCGTCGTCAACGGCGGCGCGGACCACCGCATTTCCGGAAGATCGTCGAAACCCACGACGCTCACCTCCTGCGGAACCCGCAGCCCACGCCGCCGCAGCGCCTCCATCGCGCCCATCGCCATCTGGTCGCTCGCCGCGAACAGCGCGGTCGGCGGGTCCGCCAGCTCCATCAGCCGCTCACACCCGGTGAACCCCGCCTCGTGGTAGAAGTCGCCCGGCACCGTCAACGCCTCGTCCACCGGTACCCCCGCGCCCTCCAGGGCCGCCCGGTAGCCGTCCAGCCGCGCCCGGCTGCACAACAGCCTCGGCGGCCCCGCGATAAAGCCGATCCGTCGATGCCCGAGCGAGAGCAGATGCTCGGTGGCCGCCAGACCGCCCGCCCAGTTGGTCGCCCCCACCGTCGGCGCGTCCAACGGCGGCGCGCCCGCCGGGTCCACCACCACGATCGGCACCCCCAGCCGGTGCAGCTCCTTGTGCAGCAGCGGCTCCAACACCGAGGTCACCATGATCACGCCGTCCGAGGCGCGGGCCCGCAGGTTGGTCATCCACTGCCGCGCCGCGCCGGCCCGGTCGTGAATGGCCGAAACCACCGTGCCGACGCCGGCCGCGTGGGCCACCTCCTCCACGCCCCTGATGATCTCCACGGCCCAGGGGCTGTCCAGATCGTTGAAGACGAGGTCGACCAGCGCCGCCCGGTCGCCCGGGGCGTGGGTACGCCGCCGGTAGCGGTACTGCCGTAGCAACTCCTCGACCTTGGCGCGGGTTTCCGGCGCCACGTCGGAGCGCCCGTTGACCACTCGCGATACCGTGGGCACGGACACCCCGGCCTCCCTTGCGATGGCCGTGATCGTGACCTTGCGCTCCGCTGCCATGGGGTACCTCTTCGTTGGTTCTCAGTCTCCGGAAGTTTTTCAACATTATTCCGGAAGGGTTGACGGTCTCCCAAGTGCCCCATAGAACGGATCCGTCAGCCTGCGGGGGCATGACAACGAAAGGGGTACCGTATGTTCCCCCTGGCACGCGGAGCCGCGGTCGCCGTCACGGTGGGAGCCCTGCTCTCCGGCGTGGCGCTGGTCAGCGCCCAGGCCCAGGAGACACCGGCCCAACAACCCAACGCACAACAACCCTCACCGGCGGCGGAGACGCTGCGCGAGGCGGCGGCGGCCCAGAACATGTTCGTCGGCACCGCCATCGCCGACCACCGGCTGAGCGACAGCACCTACAACGCCATCGCCTCAACCGAGTTCTCCAGCGTCACCGCCGAGAACGTCATGAAGTGGGAGTCGATCCAGCCCAACCGGGGCCAGTTCAACTTCGCCGGCCCCGACCGACTGATCGACTTCGCGAACGCCAACGACCAGCAGGTGTGGGGCCACACCCTGGTCTGGCACAGCCAACTGCCCAGCTGGGTACAGAACGGCAACTTCAGCGCCCAGGAACTGGACCAGGTGGTCCAGGAGCACATCAACGGCGTGGCCGGCCGCTACGCCGGTGACATCGCCTACTGGGACGTGGTCAACGAGGCGTTCAACGAGGACGGTTCGCTGCGGCAGTCCGTCTTCCTCAACACCCTCGGCGAGGACTACATCGCCGACGCGTTCCGCTACGCGGACGCGGCCGACCCCTCGGCCAAGCTGTGCATCAACGACTACAACACCGAGCACGGCAACGCCAAGAGCGACGCCATGTACCAGCTGGTCTCCGACCTGCTCCAGCAGGGCGTGCCGATCGACTGCGTCGGCTTCCAGTCCCATCTGATCCTCGACAACAACTATCCCGACAACATCAGGACCAACCTCCAGCGGTTCTCCGACCTCGGCCTCGAACTGGTCATCACCGAGCTGGACATCCGGATGAACACCCCCTCCGACCCGGAGAAGCTGCAGCGCCAGGCCGAGCAGTACCGCGACGTGGTCGCCGCCTGCGTGGCCGTCTCCGGCTGCACCGGCGTGACCATCTGGGGCTTCGGCGACGCCGACTCCTGGGTCCCCGACACGTTCCCCGGCGAGGGCGCGGCCCTGCCCTGGGACGAGAACTACCAGCCCAAGCCGGCCTACAACGGCATCCTCCAGGGCTTCGGCGCCAGCTGACCCCGGTTGCCGCCCGTACGACATCCCCCAACGGGGCCCCGGTGGCACTCCCCAGGTGCCACCGGGGTCCTGGTCGTCGCAGCGGGAGAACCCGGTATCAGTAGCAGTCCTCGCTGAACGAGATCGTCACCGGGGCCGTCTGGATTTTCGTTCCGTCATCGGCCCAGAGCGTGGCGATATAGTCGCCGACGGGCGCCGGGGCGATCGACACATGGACCATTCCGATGTACTTGTCGCCATTCCCGTCCCCGGGATGAATCGCCCCACCGTTGCTGTACGAGCCGGGCGGCAGATCCGAAAGCCCGGTCGTGATGACGGTGGACCAGGTGCCCCGCACCGGAACGAGGAAATAGGTGTTGGGCCACCCCTGCTCCGGATGAACACAGACCCGCTGCGGCACCTGCTCCAACTCCCACGTGGCAGCCGACGCCGACGCCGGCGTCGCGCTGACCAGCGTCAGCGACAGCGCGGCGACCAGCCCGAGAAATAATCCGGTCACGCGACGGATGAGCTTCATCCATACCTCCTGAGAAAACGCGGAAATCCGCCGGAAGGGGGGTTATGGATGAGTGTCACCGAGCAAGAGCAAGGAAACAAGAGGTAGTTGAGCAATAAATTGCCCCTATTCCGCGCCGGCCGACATCCCCTTTCGAGACGGACGGGAAATGGCCGCGGAACGGCTCACGGGGCGATAGGACGGGGCCCGTTCCAGCCGCAGTCATGCCGACACGGGGAGTGATAACCTCGACGATGCGGCCAAGACCTCGTCAGGGGAGGGCACATGACCGACAGGTGGCAGGCGGACCCGGAGGCGCCGTTCGCGCGGCGGCTGGGGAAGTCCTCACACGAGCTGGGGCAGACATCGGGGAACGCCAGCTGCCCGGATGTCTGGGAGCTGGAGAACGGGGACGTCGCCGTCATCGGCAGCGATCTGACCCGGGCCTACGAAGGGCGGCTCCCCGAAGGGGTGAGCGTCGACCCCGGCGAGCGGCTGGTCATCATCCCCCGCGCGACGATCGTCGCGGCGAAGGCGGACATCCCGGATGCCTAGTCCGCTGGCCGGCACGGCTGGCGAGTTGATGCCGCTCGACGCCTACTACGCCGACTTCGAGAAGCACTTCTGGCGCAGCGCCGATCTCGGCTTCTGGAAGCTGGAACGCCAACAGACGTTCCGCGAGCCGGGCTACGACAGCTGGGAGGCGTTCGCCCGTGGCGACTGGGACGAGTCCCTACGGCTCCTGGAAGCGGGCCGATCCGATATGGCGGACTACCACCGCAGGGCCGAACGCCATGGCTTTTCACCTCGCCGGATCCGGGTGGTCAAGGAGCCGTTGACCGCCTATATGCAGTGGGAGTTGCACGCGCTACGGGTCCGGGACGAGTGCGGCGGCTCCATCCGCGTCATCGATGCGGACAAGGTCGTCCGGCACGAGGCCGACGGCCCCCTGCCGGAGATCTACACTCTCGGCTCCCAGGTGCTGTACGAGGCGGTCTACGACGAGCGCGGCGTCCTGGAGGCCGCGCGGAGGTTCGTCGATCCCGACCTGATTCGTCGATCCCAGCGGTTCATCGAGGACCTGTACGACGCCGGCGAGCCGCTGGCCGGCTGGTTCGACAAGCATGTCGCGCACCTGCCGCCTCCGCCGGCACAGCCATAGCGGGTCCGCCGAGACGATGGGCGAGGTGCCGGGGCACGCCAATCGGATCGAGGGCCGTGCGACCGTACACCAGGTCGTGCAGACCCGCGACGTACACGGTGGGGTGCACATACATCAGCACCCCGCGACATCCTCGCTCGTCATTCCCCACCAACTTCCGGGAAGTGTAAGGCACTTCGTCAACCGTTCCCGGGAGCTGGCTCGGCTCACCACCCTCCTCGCGGGCCGGGACGCCGAACCGCACGCGGCGCGCGTGGCCGTCATCACCGGCACCGCCGGCGTCGGGAAGACCTCGCTCGCGCTGCACTGGGCCCACATCTTCAGATCCCACTTCCCCGGCGGAGAGCTGTACGCCAGCCTGCACGGCTACGCCGCCCCGGCTCCGACACCACCGGAGGTGGTGCTCGGCCGCTTTCTGGAGGACCTCGGCGTTCCCACCGCACAGGTGCCGGTCGCGCCCGAACGAAGAGAGTCCTTGTTCCGCTCGCTGTTGGCCGACCGCCGCATGCTGATCATCCTCGACAACGCTGTCGACAGCACCCAGGTACGACCCCTGTTACCGGGAACGTCCCGGTCCCTGGCGCTCGTCACCAGCCGGGATGATCTGACGAGCCTGGTCACCCAACAGGACGCGGTGCGCGTCCGGGTGGCGACGCTGCCGGCGTCCGATGCCGTCGAACTGCTCCGCGTGACCACCGTGGACGACCGCCCAGGCGATCGGGTCGCCGATCTGCGTGAGCTGGCCCTGATGTGTTCGGGGCTGCCGCTGGCGTTACGTATCGCGGCCGAGCGGGCGGCCGGTTGGCCGGCACTGCCGCTCGGCGAGTTGGTCGACGAACTGCGGGACGAGACGGCACGGTTGAGCGTGCTCACCGCCGATCCCGAGTACGGAACCCAACAGGAGGTCGACGCCGTGCGTAGCGTCTTCGAATGGTCCTATCGGGCGCTGCCCGAGGAGGCGGCGCGGCTGTTCCGGCTGCTGGCCCTGCACCCGGGGAACGAGTTCGGGCTTCCGTTGGCCGCCAGTCTGGCCGGCCGTGAACCCTCCCGCGTGCGCGCGTTGTTGGAGATCCTGGTCCGCGCCCATCTGCTGCGGCGGCGCCCGGGCGGGCGATATGAGTTCCACGATCTGACGAAGGCATACGCCGGCGAACGCACACGACGGGAGGAGAGCGAAGGGGAACGGTCAGCGGTCGTCGAACGCTGTGCCGCCTGGTACCTGCACACCGTGGACGCGGCACAGCGGTCCATCGCGCCCCATGACAGCTGGCCCATGGACGACCGGGTCCCGGCCCCGAACGGCACATTGCACTTCGCCGGCTATCAGGACGCGTCCCAGTGGTACCAGGCCGAGGCCACCAATCTGGTGGACTGCACCCGCGCCGCCGCCGACGCGGGCCTACCGGCGACCGCTTGGCGCCTGGCCGTGGCGGCGCGGGCTATCCATATGCACCAGAACACGTTCGACGCCTGGCGCACCACGGCTCTGGTCGCCGTCGACGCGGCACGCACCGCAGGCGAGGAGGACGGGGAGGCGGAAGCGCTGGAAAGCCTGGGCAAGGTCGCCTTCCAGGCGATGCGGCTCGACGAGGCCGAGGAATGCCACCGGGCGGCACTGGCCATCCGCCGACGCGTCGGCGACCGGCGTGGCATGGCCGTTTCCATCAACGCCCTTGGGCTGCTCGGACTCCGGCGCCGCCAACTGGCCGAGGCAAGGGCCCACTTCACCGAGGCACTGGGGCTCTTCCGGGAGCTGGGCGACCGACGCTGGAGCACCCTGCTGCGGAGCAACCTCGCCGAGGCGCTGTGCGAACTCGGCCGGGGCGAGGAAGCGGTTGCCCTGATCGAGCCGGCGCTCACCGACTTCAGGGAGCTCGGCGACCACGCCGGCGAGGGGAACGCGCTGTGGTTGCTGAGCTGGGCCCACCGCGAGGCGGGCGACCCGGGCAGAGCCGCGTCCGCGATCGCCGAAGCCCTGGCCCTGGCCGAGGCGCGGGACAACCAGCTCTGGCGAGGCCATTGGCTCGCAGAGTCGTCCCGGGTGGAACTTGCCCGTGGCAACGCGGCTGCTGCGCTGCGCCAGAGCCGGGAGTCCGCCGAGGTGCAGCGACATCTGGGGGACGCCGCCCGCGAAGCCGTCGCCCTCGACGGCGCGGGCCGGGCCTGTCAGGTCCTCGGCCGCTACGACGACGCCGTAGAACTGCACCGCCGCGCCGTCGCCGGCTTCCGTGCCGTGGATGCCCGGTGGCAACTCGCCCACGCCCTTGCCCACTTGGCCGACTCCCTCGACGGATGCGGCGAGGGAGTGGCGGCCCTGGCCGCCCGGGAGGAGGCGGCGGGGATACTGGGCCGGGCTCCGGATCCGGACGTCGGCTGAACCGTCAGCTCGCGGGCTCGCACTCGGTGATCCACAGCGGTCCGTCGGCGCAGTCCAGACGCGGTCCGTCCGCTGGAACGAGGCTGGTGCGCAGGACCTTCAGCCGTTGGCCCCCGACCTGGGCGACCGGCCCCCGGCCCGCGCCGATGTACCGGAAGGTCCGCACCTGGTTGTGCACCTCATGCGCGGTCCTCGTCGGATCGACGACGAAGAACGCCGGCTCCAACAACCCGCCGTAACTCGCCCCCTCCTCCGACTGGGGCTCGCCGGCCCCCGGGTCCGCCGCGCGGCTCAGGGCGCGGGCCACGACGCGGCGCAGCACGGGGGACAGCTCGGGCCACAGACGTTCGGGCGTCACATCGTCGACGATCGGGACTCCGTCCTGCTGGGCGAGGATCGGCCCGGTGTCGAACCCCTCGTCCATGCGGTGAGCGGTCACCCCCAGATGCGTGTCGCCGTTCCGGATCGCCCACAGCACCGGCGCCGGGCCACGGTACTTCGGGAGCATCGAGGAGTGGACGTTGACCACACCGTGGCGCGGGATACGCAGCACCGATCTCGGCAGACGCCACGAGAACCCGAAGCAGACAAGGAGATCGAGGTCGTATCCGCGCAGTGCCGCGCCCAGCCCTTCGGAGCTTCCCGGCAGCAGGAGATCCATGCCGGCCGGCAAGGCCGCTGAGATCTGCCCGATGGACTCGGCGGCCCCGGCGTCGGTGGCGCGCCTCGGCCGCATGGAGCGGGAGTACGCGTAGACCACCGGGAGGTGCCCCTCCTGGACGCAGGTCTCGTGCAGCGCGGCGAACTCGGCCGCTCCGAACGAGAGCAACCCGATACGCATGCCGTTCATGGTGGCTCAGCGTAGTGGGATCGCAGGGAGGTTCGTTCACATCCGGTTTATGTGGTGGGGAGTTGGATGCTGGTGTCGGATTCGATGGCGTCGAGGGCTTCCTGGGCGGCCTGGTCCTGGGCGAGGGAGGTGAGGGGTGCCCAGCGGGCGTCGGGGTGGGTGTCCTCGGTGACGTCGGGGACGGTGTCGAGGGTGCCGCCGTCGAGGACCCACAGCTCGCCGTCGTTGTCCGGCCCGGTGGCCCGGACGGTCCAGGCGCGGGTGATATCGGCGAGAAGTCCCGTCTGGCGGGCGAGCGTCAGCCTGCCGGTGAGGGCGAGGTCGCCATGGGCCGGCACGGGGGCCTGCGGCAGCCGGTCGTGGTGCAGAAGGACATAGCCGTTACGAGTGGTGAGGAGGACGAGGACCTGGATCTGCTGAGACATGCGCTTCTTTCGGCTATCGGTTAGCAGTAGGCGGCGTCGGGACGCTGGCCGTTGACGAGGACGGGCAGCCGACGGCGTTGGGTGGCGGCGCTGAGGGCGTACTGCACAATCCCCGGCGGCTCGTGCAGCTCGCGCAGCGGAAGCCAACCGGCGTTGGCGGGCAGGCGTTTGTGCGCGTTGCGGGGGATGGTCGGCGTATGCCCGCCGTCCAGCACAGCGGCCCTGCTCGCAGGAGATCTTCGGGAAGTTGATGCACGTCTTCGGAGTGCCCACGGACGAACGCGAGGAGTTGGCTCAGCTGCAGGCGGCCTCGAACGAGCGTCGCCCGCCGTGGTGGCACAGGTACCGGGAGGTCGTGACGTTCAGCTACGAGCAGATCATCGCCTTCGAGGACGCTGCGGAAAGCGTCTCCGAGTTCCAACTGGGCCTGCTTCCGGGGCTGGTGCAGACGGAGGACTATGCCAGGGCGGTGACCGGTGTCGGTTTCGCCTCGCTGGGCCCAGACCAGGTGGAGGGGCTGGTCGAGGTGCGCATGGTCCGCCAGCGCAAGCGCCTCCTTGAGACGGAGAACCCGATCAGGTGCCACTACCTGATCAGCCAGGCTGCTCTGGAGTTCCGCGTCGGTGGCGAGGATGTCTACCGGCGGCAGCTGCAACACCTGCTTGACCTCTGCGACCACCCGAGCCTGACGATGCAGGTCATCCCCTATGACAGGGGCGAGGAAGCCTGCTAGATCGCTGGGTTCACCATCTACCAGTTCCCGAAAGGCGACCTGCCCGACGTAGCTATTGGCGAGTCCGTCTCAGGTCGCCTGACTATGGACGATCCGCGTGACCTTCGCCGGATGCACCGCCTCCTCCGAAGCCTCACGAAGGTCGCCCTGTCTCCCGGTGAGACACGTGACCTCGTGGCACGCATCAAGGACAGGGAATGATGGAGAAGGACGATCTGTACTCGCTCGACACGGCGGCGCTGACCTGGCAGAAGAGCAGTCTGACGGCCAACAACGGACAGTGCTTTGAGTTGGCGCCGTTGCCTGATGGTGGTGTGGCGGTGCGTGATTCGAAGAACCCCGGCCGGCCGCACCTCTGCTTCACGGCGGGTGAGTGGGCGGCGTTCAAGGGCGGAATGGCGAAGGGTGACTTCGACAACCTCTGACCAACCAGCCGACCGGCGCCGGGGCCAGTGGGTGGTGCGTCCGGGCGGGCCGCTCAGGCTCTGGGACGACATCGAGGCGGCGGTCGGCTCCTGGCAGAACGTGGGGTCACCGCCCCAGTCCGCCTTCACCATGACCATCGCGGAGAACACCGGCCAGCGGGTGCACGCACCCGGCGGGCTCAGCTGGCTCCTGCCGGAGTGACGGCCGGCATCTCGCGGCAGCGCGACCGGGTTTGATCAGCGGTCTGTCATCGAATGCATACCCAGTGGCAGAGTTGATCGATGTGTTGGCAATACTGGTCACTGTCTCTCTGGTGCGTGCGCGTCACCATGCGTGACAGTCCCTTTGGGCTGCCCGCGCGCACCGTGGGGGCGCGGCAGTCGGAGTTCGGGCTGCCGCCGATGAAGTCACGAGGGGGGACCAGATGACGGATGCCGTGCTGTTCGAGAAGCGGGGCCAGGGGGGTGCCGGATGAACCTCTTCCCGTCGGTACCGGTGGAGCCGGACGCGGAACAGGCCGGCCTGTACCCGGCGTTGGGGTTTGTGCCCTGTCCCGGGAGGCAGAGCGCCATCGACGATGTGGCCGGTGAAGTCAGAAGCACCGCCACCGCGCTCAGCGACATCGTCGCGCTGCTTCGCGGGACTGGGCAGGGGCAGTGGCGTGGCCGGTCGGCCGAAGCCTTCCGGGAGCGGTTCGACGACGATTTCAAGCCCAAGGTCGAGCAGGTTCGCGAGTCGTTCATGATGGCCGCCCAGGCTCTGGAGGAGTGGGCCGGGTTTGTGTCGGGGGAGCAGCGCGCGGCGCTCGCCCTGGAGGAGCAGGCGCAGACGATCCAGACATCCCTGGACGCCCTGCCGCCCGCGCCCAGTTGGAACGAAATCCTCGGCCGCGAGGACGACGAGGCGGACGAGGCGGAGGCGGAGCGCGCCGCCCAGGAGCGGATGCGGCTGCTCCAGGAACGCCAGCAGTTGCAGGACCAGCTGGCCGCGTTACGCGAGCAGGCCGAGCGGCTGCGCGACAGCTTTATCGAGTACGGGGACGGTGTCGCCGACCGCATCGCCCACGCCATGGCGATGGCCCCGAACGAGCCGGGCTTCTTCTCCCAACTGGGCGGCATGCTGGTGGATGCGGCCAACGACATGGTCGAGTCGATCGGCGAGATCGCCAGCGGGCTACGCGACTGGATCGTCGAGAACGCGCGGCACATCGCGCTCATCGGAGATGTCCTCGCGGCGGTGAGCACGGTGCTGGGGGTGATGTCGCTGTTCGCGTACGCCTTCTCGCCGGCTACGAGTGGGGTGGGAGCATTGGTCGGGGCAGCCCTCAGCGGGGTGTCCGCAGGGTTCGCGGCGGGCGCGCTGGTCTGTCATGGGGTGGCCAGGCTGGCCGGCGCCGATGTCTCTTGGCGGACCATTGGGCAGGACGCGATCGGTGCCATTCCGGTCGTCGGTGTCTTCGCCCGGGTGGGCGGCACGATCGGCCGCGCCGCCACCTCCATCAAGGACAGCGCCCATGTCACTGGCCTGGGGAACATCGCGCTTGTGGACAGTCTCGTCGGAATGTTCGGAAGTTCTACCAGCATCAGTGATCTTATTCTCCAGGACCCCAGCCTCTGGCCGGACTCCGAGGTGACGGGCGGGGCGCTGCTGATCGGCTTCGAGAACGCCTGGCGTCTCGGTGGGGCCGTCCGCCCGGGGGAACGGGCCGGAGGCGTGGGTAGGGAGGACCTGACTCGCCCTGCCGAAATGGCCGAACCCTATGGGAGCCCCGTGTGAAGGATCACCAGATCATCGCGCACTTCGATGGGTCTCCCGAGGTGAAGGTGGTGACGCAGAGTCGGATACTTCCGGTGCTGGCGATCGCCCATGAGTTTGGCTATGTGCTGACCTCGCACCAGTTCAGTACGACCGGAATCACCAAGTTCATGTTCACGCGTGACGACAGTGAGTTGGCGCGGCGGCGGGCTGCTTGGGCGCGGTATCACTACGAGATCAACGGTGCCTGGTGGGCGACGGCCGCGCCGCGCCCGACGGACCCGATCTCGCCGATACAGGCGGGCGGCGCGAGGCTGAGCCTGTACCAGATTGAACGAACGCCCGCGCCGCGATATGTGCGGAAAGTCGCCGCATTCACTGCGGTGGCCGTGGTGGCCGGCGTCGTGTTTCTCGCCAACGACGCTATGGGGTACGCCGTGTTCTGCCTGCTGGCCGCTCTGGGGTCGGGCGCGCTGTTGCTCTGGGGGCCGGGTCTTCGGGCGCGGAAGGAAGTGGAGTATCGGCAGACTCTGGAGACGTTCGATCGGCAGCGGTTGTTCTGGAGTTATGACGAGGGAGGGGGCGGCAGCTGATGCGTCTCGCGTTCGATGGGAGCCCGGTGTGAAGGACCACCAGATCATCGCGCACTTCGATGGGTCTCCCGAGGTGAAGGTGGTGACGCAGACCCGGATGCGTCCGGTGCTGGCGATTGCCCATGAGTTCGGGTATGTGATGACCTCCTGCCGGTTCAGAACGAGCGGGGTCGCCAGTTTCATGTTTGCCCGCGACGATAGTGAGTTGGCGCGGCGGCGGGCTGCTTGGGCGCGGTATCACTACGAGATCAACGGTGCCTGGTGGGCGACGGCCGCCCCGCGCCCGACGGACCCGATCTCGCCGATTGCTGCGGGAGAGGCGCGGCTCGGACTCTACACGTATGAAAAATGGCCCCTGCGGCGATATATGCGGATGGTCGCCGCATTTACTGTGGTGGCCGTGGTGGCCGGCGTCTGGTTTCTTTCCAGCGACGCTCTGCCGGCGGCTGTGTTCTGTCTGCTGTCGGCTCTGGGGTCGGGCGCGCTGTTGATCTGGGGGCCGGGTATTCGAGCAAAGAAGGAAGTGGAGTATCGGCAGACGCTTGATGCCTTCGATCGGCAGCGGTTGTTCTGGAGTTATGACGAGGGAGGGGGAGTCGGCTGATGTATGTCGCGTTCGATGTGCCAGAGCATTTTCGGCAGTTGCCGATCGGGATGAGCCCGGAAGAGAGCTACGCGCACGCGTCCGCCAATGCCAGGGAGGTGGCGGCCGGGGACCCGGAGGTGGAGCGGCGCATTCTGCGGGAGGTGCACGGCAGTTCGCAGGCGCTGGCGCGCGTCGGAGCCCTGTATTCGGGCGCGGTGGTGGGGACGCTGGGAGGCGAGCCGTCGCTGGCGACGCTGACGGTCACGGCCACGGAGTTCCCGTACGGGGACAGCGCGCGGATTGCCGCCGAGGGCACGTTGCAGTCGTTGGTGGCGTCCCGGGGTCCGCTGTGGAGCGGCAATGTCTATCCGTTGCCGTGTGGTCAGCCGGCCACGGTGGTGACGGGGCCCCGAGTGTATCGGGTGCCGCAACTGGAGCCGCCCGACGTGCGGTTCGCAGAGTTGCAGGCGTACGTTCCGGTGCCCGACGGGCCGTCGTTGCGGGAGCAGCACATGTTGACGGTCGGCTTCGCCACTCCGGCCGCCAAACACTGGGAGCAGTACATGCCCGCTCTGGTGCGGTTGTTGCGCAGCCTCGTCTTCACCACCCAGCCCAGTCCAGTGAGCACGGCCGAACTCCAGGAGTCCGCATGAGTGACAGCGATATCTATCTCGACTACGAACTGCTCGGCACCAATCGCGACAACATTCGCAGTATAGCGAACCTGTTGGAGGGGCCCTGCCGGTCGATGGCCAATGTCAACGGCTCCGATATGGGCGTGGACCGGCTGGAGCAGCGGATGGACGATTTCGGCGACGAGTGGGAGTACGGCATCGGAAAGCTTGCCGAGTTCTCCGATGCGGCGGCGACCTGCCTCGACGAAGTGCTGAACGGATTCCGTGATATCGACGAGGAGTTGTCCCGCGCCTTCCAGGAGAACTGACGGGCCGGGAGGTGTCAGCGGGTGGTGTACCCGCCGTTGGGGAAGAGCGTCTGGCCGGTGAACCAGCCGCCGTCGGTGACCAGATAGGCGATGAACCGGGCGATGTCGTCGATCTGGGTGAGCTGGTCGCCCATCGCCTGCGATCGGTGGAACTCCACCCGTTCGGGGGTTTCCTGCGGGTAGAAGAACGGGGTGTCCATGGGCCCGGGGGCGACCACGTTCACGCTGATCCGCCGTTCGGCGAACTCCTTGGCCGCCGCCCGGCTGAAGTGCTCCAGGGGGGCCTTGCCGCCGGCGTAGGTGGCGTACCCGTCGGTGAAGGCAGCCAGCAGCGAGGTGCCGAGGCTGACGATCCGGCCGTTGTCGTTGAGTCGGCGGCCGGCCTCCTGGATGAAGAAGAAGCCAGCCTTGGCGTTGATGCCGAACATTTGGTCGTACTCGTCCTCGGTGGTCTCCAGGATCGGCTTGCGCAGCACCATTCCCGTGGTGTTCACCGCGATGTCGGCGCCTCCGAAGGACTCCACCGCCGTGTCGAAGACGCGGCTCACCTCGGCGGGCCGGGTCAGGTCGCCCTGGACGGCGACCGCTTCCCCGCCGGCCTCCTTGATCGCCTGGACCGTCTCCTCCGCCTCGTCCCGGCCGTGGTGGTAGTGCACCACCACGCGGGCGCCGCCATCGGTGAAGGTCCGGCTGAGCAGGCCCCCCAGGTTCTTCTCGCCGCCGCCGATCACCGCGACCTTCTCCCGCAGCGTGCCTTCCGTCATACCGCACACCCTCTCTTCCAGCGTCTGTTCCGTTCGGGCTCTCTGTTCAGCCCCATGGTGGGGGATGCGGGCATGCACGGCATTTCGATCTTCACGGGTGTATCGGGTCGTGAGTACGTGGGCGGGGGAGGCGTCAGCCGAGGTTCCGCACCTCGTCGTCCGCCTGGGTGCCGAACTCGGCGACGCGCACCTCGGCGATGTGCTCGTACCGGCTGATCCGGTCGGCCCACTCCGCGTCGACGCCGAACGCCACCCGCGCGAAGCCCACCCGCCCGACGGCCTCGGCGAGGCCCGGATCGCCGGGGGCCACCAGCCGCACCGGCGCGTCGAGCGCCACCGTGTTCGGCGGCACGAAGTACTCATCCGGCAGAACGGTGCGCGCATGAACGAGCGCGCCGACCGCGACAACCGAGCCGGCCCCCAACCGCGCGCACCGCAGGACCGTCGCCCCGGTCGCCCCATAGACACACCTGCCGACCTCGCAGCCCAGCAGCGTGGCCTGCGGCCCCACGAAGCCATGGTCGCCGATCAGCACCGGCTGATCACCGGCGACCGCGGACCCCCGCAACACCGCGTTCTCGCAGATCACGGTCGCCTCCCCGACCTCGATCCGCGACCCTTCGGCGTCGAGCACCGCGCCGTACATCACCCGCGCCCTCGTCCCCACGCGGACATCACCGACGAGCGTGGCCGTCGGGGCGACATAGGCGGTGGGTTGAACCTGCGGTACGTGTCCGCGATGCCGGATACGGATTCCCTACGTTCCAGCGATCATGGAACCAAATCCCTACCCGCCCGAACACGGACACCCTGGCGGATTTCGGGCGTCACGGCCGCCGCGACCCGCGCCGCCAGCGATCTGAATCACCTGCTCTCCGCGGCCGGCAGCCAGCGTCGTGCGTCGGCCGCCGCCTGGTGGAAGCTCGCCGCCTCTGCCGCCCGGTCGGTCCGGAGCAGGGCATCGCCGGTCGCGTCCCAGGTGGCGGCCTGAAGGTCGGATCGGCCGACGCGTCGGAAGAGCGTCGCCGCCTGATGGAGGTGGCTGAGCGCGTCGGGGGCCTCGTCGCCGGCCAGTGCGATCCGGCCCAACTCCAGCAGTGCCAACGCCTCGAACAGCGTTCCGTCGGATTCGGTCGCGAGCGCCAGCGCCTGTTCGGCCGTCGCGTTCGCCTCGGCGATCCGGTCCGACCGCCGGTACACGGCCGCCAGCAGTGTGAGCGCTTCCGCCAACTCCAGTGGTTCGCCGGCCCGTTGCAGGATGTCGGCGGCCTCGTGGAGCGTCGCCTCGGCGCGTGGGAAGTCCTCGTTCTCCAGCAGCGCCCAGCCGACGTTGCGGGTGAAGGCGCCGACATAGGTCGGATCGTCGGCGTCGCGGGCCAACGTCAACGCCTGCTCGAAGCAGGCTCTGGCCTGGTCGACGCGGCGTCCCAACATATGGGTCACGCCGAGACCGTTGGCCGCCCGGGTCGCCCCGACGGGCTGGCCCAACTCCTGGAAGGCGTCCAGGGCGGCCTGGAAGCACTCCGTCGCCTCCGGGAGCCGGAAGAGATGCCGGTGGGCGATGCCCAGATTGTCGAGGGTGATCGCCTCGCCGTAACGGTCGCCGGCTCGACGCGCCGCGTCGAGGGCCGTCTCCTGGGCGGCGAGCCAGGTGCCGGCGGGTTCCCGGTCGGCGACGACCATGGTGAGGACGGCGGGAATCTGCCAGGCGATCTCGAACTCTTCGGTCGTGTGCGCCGTGTGCACGGCGGCGATCAGGTTCTCCCGTTCGGTCTCGTACCAGGCGATGGCGGCTCTGGCGTCGTCGAACTCCTGGCTGACGACGCCTTCGGGCAACGGCGCCAGGTCAACGGGCAGGGTGTACGCACCGGCCCCGGCCCGGGCCGCCGCCGCCGCGGTGTGCGTGTACCAGCCGAGAACGCGACGCCGGGCCGACGCCAACTCCGCCGTGGACAACTCGGTTTGGGCCTGATCCAGGGCATAGGCGCGCAGCAGGTCGTGGAACTGGTAGCGATCGTGGCCGCATTCGTCCAACAGATGCGCGCCCGCCAGGGTGTCCAGCTGCAGACGGGCCCGGGACGGGGTGAGTTGGGCCAGGGCCGCTACCGCGCCGACGCCGAAGTCAGGGCCGGGGTGGAGCCCCAGCAGGCGGAAGAGGCGGGCGGAGGCCGGGTTGAGGGCCCGGTAGGACCAGCCGAAGACCGTGCGGACCGCATCGGCCTCCTCCGCGCTCTGACCGTCGTCCACCGTCAGCGCCTCCCAGAGCCCGCTTTCGTCGCGCAGATCCGTGATCAGATCCCGCAACGGCATCCGGGGCCGAGCGGCGGCTCGTTCGGCGACGATCCGCAGTGCCAGCGGCAGATGCGCACAGAGCCGCGCCAACTCGGCCAGCTCCGCCTCGTCATCACCGCTGCGGTAACCGGCGAGGACCGTGCGCAACAGCTGGACCGCCTCGATCGACGAAAGCGTCTCAACACTCACGCGATGCGCTCCTTCACGTGCCACTAAACTGGACATACGGGTGCGGCTAGTAATCATTGCCAGGCATTGAGGCGCACCGGGGAGCAGCGGACGAATCTGCGCCACCGTTGCCGCGTTGTCCAACAGCAGCAGCATCCGTCGCCCGGCCAGCAGAGTCCGAAAGAGGTCTGAACACGCGTCCTCGGTGGCGGGAACCCGGTCGACAGGCGTCCCCAGTGCACGCAGAAAGCGCCCGAGCGCGTCATGCGCGGTCACCGGCGCGCCGGGATCGTAGCCTCGCAGATTGACGAATAACTGCCCATCGGGAAATGCGTCTTGCGCGCGGTGGGCCCAGCGCACCGCGAGCGATGTCTTGCCAACGCCCGCTGTTCCGACGATCGCCAGCACCCACAACGGACTCGTGCCCTCGGCGCCAGCGTGGGCCCCGCCACCGGCCAACGCGGCGTCCAGGAGCGCCAACTCCCGTTCGCGATTGACGAAGCCACGTGCATTCAGCGGCAGTTGGGCGGGCCGGCCGCTGGGGGCCGGAGGAGGACGCGGCGAGCAAGGCCGGATGGCTTGCCCTGATGCGGGGCACGGCGGCGCGGGGTGTGCGGTTGCGGAGGGCGCGCGTTGTGTCCGAACCGGTCTCCGAATACATCAGGTTCGAGCATGAGGGGACGCCACAGAACATCGATGCGGGGGAGGACGTGCGATGGCTGCCGCGCACTCGTGCGTCAGGCGCATCGCCTTCTATGAGGAATACGGCCTGTTCAACGATCTGGGGGTGCTGCTGGTGCAGGACGTGGTCGAACGAGCGCGGACGTTTGGCCCCGACCACCCGGAGACGCTGACCATCCGCCGTATCCATGCCTCCGCACGTACGGAGATCGGTTTGTATCGGGACGTACCAGCGCTGCTCCGCAACCTGATCTCGGATTATGAGCGGGTGGCGGGGTTGACCATCCGGACGTTCTGCGTCTCCGACTCGACCGCGCCCTGAGTCTTGAGGAAACGAGAGAACACGCGGAGGCCGCACGGCTGTTCGCCGAGTTGGTCGAGGTTACCGGCGGTTGGTCGGCGCTGATGATCCGGAGCTGCTGCGGGCTCGTTACCGCCAGGCGGTGTGCCTTGGGGAGACGGGGGAGCATGCGCAGGCGTCCCGGCTGTGGGCGGGGGTCGCGGAGGATCGGGCGCGGCTGTTGGGGCTCGACCATCGGGAGACGCTGGACGTGCGCTACGACCAGGCACGGAATCTTGAGCGGGCAGGGGAGTTCGTTGAGGCTGCGCGGTGGTTCGGTGAGGTGGCGGCCGGTCGAGAGGGGGTCATATCCTCAGGGGCCTGAGATGCCCTTCATCGGCAGGCGCTGAATCTCGCGAAGGCGGGGCGACGGGCTGCGGCGGCCCGCCTGTTTGTGGAGCTTTTCGCGCTGGCGGAATATCGGGTGACGTCCCCCGGTCCTCGCCCGCTCGCGGACTTCCGCAAGAATCAGGCGTGGAATCTTCAGGAGATGGGGGAGTACGTGGAGGCGGCGGGGACGGCCATCCGGAAACGGAGCGTGCTCGTCGGGCCCGTGACGGATTTATGTCGGGTAATGGCGGTTAATGGGGGCGACATATTGTGTCGCATCGCCGGGGGCAATTCGGCCTTGACGTAGGGGAATTCGGGTGGTTATCGTCGGCGGCGGGGTGGGGATGGGGGGATCGTATTTCCCTTGATGTCGCGTGGCGGCGGGGTTTTTCGCTCGTGGCCCTGGAGAGGAAGAAATTGATGAGTACCGCGCAGCGCAATGCGAAGAAGGTCCAGCCGGCGGAGTCGGCGGAACGGGAAGAGGCCGCCGAGGAAATACTGTTGGAGACCGCGCCCGATCCGCAGCCCGGGTTGCGGGAGTATCTGACGGTGAAGCGGGCCGCGTTGTTGGCCCGGGAGGAGGCGGCGCGCGCCAACCCGCCGGGGCAGCCGCACCGGTTGCGGGCCAGGGCGGCCGCCGAGGCCCGCAGTGGGGTGCGTCGTATCCGGATCCGGCACCACCAGATCGTCAGTGACTCGCCGTTGGACTTCGCGGGCTACGATCTGGGCCCGTCCTCGCCGGAGATCCAGCTCGGGGTGCTCTCCAGCTGCCTCACCCATGTGTTCCTGATCCAGGCGGCGCGGCTGCGGGTGCCGCTGGACGCGTTGGAGGTGCAGGTCGAGGCCGACCAGGATCCGCGGGCCGGGGAGTCGGGCCATGAGCAGGTTCCGATCTATCCGCACAACATCAGCTACACCGTCCATCTGACGTCGCCCGCCTCGGCGGAGCGGATCAGGGAGCTGCACGAGACGGTCGAGCGGGAGTGCCCGATCTACAACCTGCTGATCAACCCCCAGGAGATCACCGGTCGGGTGGTGTTGACCGGCAGTCCCCGGGAGGTCTGAGCGGGGTCAGTCGGGGGTGCCGCCGCGTTCCAGGGGGAGGCGTTCGCCGGCCTCCACGGCGATGGGGAGGCGGTTCCCGGCCGGCGGCAGCGGGCAGGTGGCGTGGTCGGTGTAGGCGCAGGGCAGGTTGGCCGCGCGGTTGAGATCGACGGTCAGCCGCCCGTCCGCGTCCGGCGGGTCGATGGCCAGGGAGCGGCTGGCCGCATAGGTGGTCACCCCGGAGGTGGCGTCCGTGAACAGCACCAGCAGCGCGTCCGGGCGGCCCCCGTTGAACGCGGTCAACCGGTGCGTCCGGCCGTCCCGTTCGAACTCGACCGCGCCCGGTGCCTGGTAGACGTGCTCAAGCCCGGGGACGGCCGCGCCCACCGTCACGGAGCGGGGTTCGTCGAACGGTACGAACCGGCCCCGGAGCACCCAGGCGGGGTCGGGGGCGTAGGTGGGGGTTCCGGTGTAGCCGGTGCGCAGCGGGTGGTCGGGGTGGCGGGGGCGGAGGATGTCGTGGCCGCCGCGTTTGGCGATCTCCAGCACGGTGTCGCCGGCCTCGGCGGTCACCCCGCCGCGTTCCGGGAGGTGGCCGAAGACATGGCGGCCGACGATCGTCCGGCCCTCGAAGGTCAGCTTCTCGTCGTCGGCCAACTCGACGACCACGCCCTCGTGTTCGGTGCTCGACCAGGTGCCGGGCGCGTCCTCGAAGCGTTCCGGGTCCTGGCCCAGCCAGTGCAGTCCGGTGACCGCGAGGAAGCCGTGGGGCGCGGTCAGCGCGGCGTCACGCTGCTCGCGCCACCGTCGCCAGGCGGCCTCGAAGGCGGCACGGTCGGCGTCGAACGCGGTCTCGGTGGTCGTCATGGTGTTCCTCCGTTGCTGGTGAGGGACGAGGGGGCGGCGGTCTCCACCGGTGCGCTCCGGTCGCCGCCGGGGATGGCGGCCAGCAGCTCCTCGGTGTAGGGGTGTCGGGGGTGGGTGAACACATCGGCGACCCGGCCGTGTTCCACGATCCGGCCGTGCCGCATCACCAGCACCCGGTCGCATACCTGCCGGATCACGGCCAGATCGTGCGAGATGAAGACATAGGAGAGGCCCAACTCCCGGCGCAGCTCGGCCAGTAGGTCGAGCACCCGGGCCTGTACGGACACGTCCAGCGCGGAGACCGGCTCGTCCAGGACCAGCAGCCGGGGGGTGAGGGCCAACGCGCGGGCGATGCTGACGCGTTGCCGCTGTCCGCCGGAGAGTTCGGCCGGTCGCCGGTCGCGCACCGAGGCGGGCAGCCTTACCAGGTCCAGGAGTTCGGCGACCCGGGCGGCGCGGCCCCGGACGCGGAAGGCGCGCAGCGGTTCGGCGATGGCCCTGGCCACGGTGAACGTGGGGTCGAGCGAGCCGTAGGAGTCCTGGAAGACGGGCTGCACATGCCGGCGCAGCGCGCGCAGTTCGGCGGGGGAGACGCCGGCCAGATCGGCGCCGTCCAGCACGATACGGCCCGCGTCGGGGCGGTCGAGGCGGAGCAGCAGCTGGGCCGTGGTGGTCTTGCCCGAGCCCGACTCGCCGACGATGCCCAGCGAGCCGCCGCGCGCCAGGGTGAAGCTGATGCCGTCCACGGCGGCGATCTCCTGGTGGCCGCCGGTGGGTTTGCGGACCCGGTAGACGCGGCGCAACTCCTCGACGGTCAGCAGGGGTTCGGCGTCCTCGGGGGTCTCGACGGCGGGCGGCGACGTCATGGAGGGGGCGGCGGCCACCAGCTCCCTGGTGTAGGCGTGGGCGGGCGCGCCGATCACCCGGGCGCTGGGCCCGGACTCGACGATCCGGCCGCTGGACATCACCGCGACCCGCGCCGCGCGTTCGGCGGCCAGCGCCAGATCGTGGGTGATCAGCAGCATTCCGGCGCCCGTCTCGGCGGTCACCTTCGCCAGATGGTCGAGGATGCGGCGTTGCACGGTGACATCGAGGGCGCTGGTCGGCTCGTCGGCGATCAGCAGCTTGGGCCGGCCGGCCAGGGCGATGGCGATCAGCACCCGTTGGCACATGCCGCCGGACAGCTCGTGCGGGAACTGCGCGGCGACCCGGGCCGGTTGGGGCAGTCCCGCGTCGGCCAGCAGTTGCCCGACGCGTTCCGTGGTCTCGGCCGCGCCCGTCACCAGGCCGTGGATGCGCAGCGCCTCGGCGACCTGGGCGCCGACCCGTTGGACGGGGTTGAGGGACGCCTTGGGGTCCTGCGGGATGAAGCCGACCTCCCGGCCCCTGAGGTGGCGCAGCCGCCGGTCGGGCAGGCCCAGCAGCTCCCGGCCGGCCAGCCGTATCGTGCCGCGCACCGTTTCGGTGCCCTCGGGCAGCAGGCCCAGCACGGCGAGGCCGAGCGTCGACTTGCCGGATCCCGACTCGCCGACCAGCGCGACGGTCTCGCCCGGTGGCACGGTCAGTGAGGCGCCGCGCACCGCGTCCACGACCGAGCGCCTGGTGCGGTAGGTGACATGCAAGTCGTCGACGGAGAGCAGGGGTTGGGGGTGCGGGTCGTTCACGACGGGACTCCGGTGCGCTCCAGGGCGCGGGCGACGCGGCTGGTGGACAGGACGAGCAGGGCGATGGCGACGCCGGGGAAGGTGGTCAGCCACCAGGCGGTGGCGATGTAGTCGCGGCCCTGCGAGACCATCGCGCCCAGCTCGGGGGCCGGCGGCGCGGCCCCGAAGCCGAGGAAGCTCAGCGCGGCGATGGACAGGACCGCGCCGCCGATGTCCAGCGCGGCCAACACCAGCACGGGCGGCGAGGCGTTGGGCACCACATGGCGCAGCAGGATCGACGGGGTGCGGTGGCCGCTGGTGACGGCGGCGCTCACATAGGTGCTGCCCCTGATGCGCAGCACCTCGGCCCGCACCACCCGGGCGAAGCTGGGGATGCCGGCGATGCCGACGGCGATCGCCACATTGGTGGTGCCGAAGCCGAGGATGGAGACCACCGCCAGGGACAGCAGCAACCCGGGGATGACGACGAGGACTTCGACCAGCCGCATCAGCACCTGGTCGAGCCAGCCACCGGCATAGCCGGCGAGCACGCCCAGCAGCGAGCCGACGACCAGCGAGAGGGCGACGGCCAATATGCCGGCGACCACCGAGACCCGGGTGCCGTGCACCACCCGGGTGTAGATGTCACGGCCCAGGTTGTCGGTGCCGAACCAGTGCGCGGACCCGGGCTCCGACAGGCTCTTGGACGCGTCGGTGAGCAGCGGGTCCTGCCCGGTGAACAGCCCGGGCGCCACGGTCCAGCCGGCCACCAGCAGGAGATAGAGCACCGCGAGCAGCAGCAGCGGGCGGCCCAGCAGCTCCCGGGGCCGGAACCCGAGCCGCGCCAACGGCCGACGCCGGGGCGAACGGCCGGTGGCCGCCTGGGACTTGGCGAGGGTGACGGCTGGTGACTCCTGGGCCATGGTGCTACTCGTCTCTTCTCTGGCGGGCCGCGGTCTCCGGCCGGATCGGGGCAGGTCTCCGGCCGGGTCCGGTCAGACGCCGGCCGGGTCCGGTCACGCGCCGGTCGACCGCAGGACGATCCGGGGATCGACCTTGGGATAGATCAGGTCGACGGCCAGGTTGACCGCCACATACAGCGCGCCGGCGAGGAAGACCAGCGCGCGGATCACCGGGAAGTCATGGGCGCCGATGGCCTCGGCCGTCAGCCGGCCGAGGCCCTGCCGGGAGAAGACGCTCTCCGTGATGATGGCGCCGGCGACGATGCCGCCGATCATCAGCCCGAAGAGCGTCATCGCCGGGATGGCCGCGTTGCGCAGCGCGTGCACCGTCACCGCGCGCAGTTTCGACGCGCCCTTGGCGCGCGCCGTGCGCACATAGGGCTCGGCGAGCGCGGTGCGCAGGCTCCGGCCGAGCACCTGGGTCAGCAACCCGATGCTCGGCAGGGCCAACGCGATGGCGGGCAGCACCAGTTGGGCGAACTCGCCGTTGCCGTAGGCGGGGAACCAGCCGAGGCCGAAGGAGAACACCTGGAGCAGGATGATCCCGACCCAGAAGCTGGGCAGCGCGTTGCCCACCACGGTCGACGACAGCACGGCGGACCGCAGCCGGGCGGTCGGCAGCAGGGACGCCCCCACCGCCGTGGTCACGCCGACCAGCAATGCCAACAGCAGGGAGGCGCCCGCCAGTTCGAGGGTGGCCGGCAGCGCCCTGGAGAGCACCGAGGTCACCTCGTCCCCGGTCTGGAACGAGGTGCCGAAGTCCAGCCGGAGCGCGTTTCCGACAAACTCCAGATACTGCCGGTACAGCGGCTGGTCCAGGCCCAGATCGGCACGCAGCTCGTCGGCGAGGGAGCGGTCGACCGCCACCGCCTCGGAGCCGCCCGTGCGCAGCATCACCGAGACCGGGTCGCCCGGCACCAGGTGCAGCACCAGGAAGGAGACGGTCAGCGCCGCCCACAGCACGAACAGGCCGTTGACGATCCGGACCAGGACATAACGCGTCACGATGCCAGCCAGACCTCGTTGAGCAGCGCCTTGCCCTCGATGTCGGTGGCGAAGCCGCCCAGTTCGTTCGGATAGCCGTAGGCCCACACCCGGTCCAGCACCGGCACCGAGTAGCCCTGCTCGATGATGCGGCGCTGCGCCTGCTCGGCGATCTCCTGCCGTTCCTCGGTGTCGACGGTGGTCTGCAACGAGCTGAGCAGCGCGTCCAGTTCCTCGTCGGGCTGGCCGTAGAGCATGCTCATCTCGGGGTGGAACGAGGAGTAGACCAGCCGGATGACATCCACGTCGGCGCGGGTCTGGCTCCAGGTGGCGATATCGCCCGGGTACTCGTCCATGTTGACCAGCGGCAGATCGGAGACCGGGTCCAGCTTCAGCTCGATGCCGACCTCGGCCCACTGCTGCTGGGCGAGCTGGTGCTGCTGTTCGGACTCGGGGTTGCCGCTGGCGTAGGTGATGGTGAGGCTCAGCCGCTCGCCGTCGGCGCGCTGTCGCACCCCGTCGTCGCCGATGACGTTCCAGCCGGCGCGGTCCAGCAGCTCCTCGGCCGCCGCCGGGTCGTATCTGACGTCGTCCGACTGGTCGAGATAGCCCGGGTTGGTGGTGGTGAGCACGCCGGTCGCCGGCTGGCTGACGCCGTTGTAGACGGCGGTGACGATGGCCTCCCGGTCCAGCGCGAGACCGAGCGCGCGGCGGGTGTCGGGATCGCTCAGCTTGGGGCTGTGCACCAGCGGCACATAGGGGATGGCGATGGCCGGCAGCACCACGCTGTCCACGGTGAACCGGTCGTCGCTCTCCAACTGGGCCAGCCCGGCGGCCGGTACGGACTCGATGACGTCGACCTGGCCGCTGGTGAGGCTGCCCTGCCGGACGCTGCCCTCCGGGATGCCCTCCAGAACCACCCGTTCGACATGCGCCGCGCCCTGGTTCTCGGCGATGGGTGAGGCCCAGGCGTAGTCGTCGCGGCGGACCAGCTCGACGGAGGACTCCGGGGTGAACTTGTCCAACGTGAACGGGCCGGAGCCGGCGAAGTCGCCCTGGCACAGATCGGCCGGGTCGTTGCCCAGGGAGGCGGGGGAGAGCTGGATCAGCGACTGGGTCGCGGTCGCCTGGAGGAACTGCGCGTTGGGCTCCTCGAACTCGACGGTGACGACGAAGTCGTCGTCGACGACGCTCTGTCGGTAGCCGGCGAGGAAGCTGCTGCCCTGCGGGGCGAGCGCGCCCAGCTCGACGACGGCGTCGAAGTTGGCCTTCACGGCCTCGGCGTCGAACGGTTCGCCGTCGCTGAAGGTGACGTCCTCACGCAGCTCGAAGGTGAACGCGGTGACATCGTCGCTGACCGTCCAGGAGGTCGCCAACCAGGGCAGCAGCTCGCCGGTCGCCGGGTCCTGTTCGGTCAGGGTGTCGGCCAACTGGCGGCCGATCGTCCGGGAGTTGAGCTGAGGGCGCTGCCGGGAGTCCACGCAGTCGGGGGCCGCGGTGAAGCCGTAGGTGAGGGTCCCGCCCTCGGTCGGCTCGCCGGACGTGGCACCGTCGGAGGTGTCGGAGCCGCCGTCGGAGCCGCAGCCGGTCACGGCGATGGCGAGGGCCACGGTGATCGCGGTGGCGACCGTCCAGCCTCGTCGGCCGGGCCGACGCCTCGGGCTCGGCAGCTCTCTCGGGTCGGGCAGCTGTCTCGGGTCGGGCAGGGGGGAGGAGGGCACGGCGAAGGACTTCCTTCCAGGGGAACGCACCCGGACGCGGCGCGACGGCGGCGCGCGGGCAGGCGGGGCGATGGGGCACCACCCGCGCCCACGCGCCGCCGTGCCACGGCGGGCAGGCGGACGGGGGCTCGGGCGGTGGGGTGACGAGCGTCGTCTGTGGGCCGCGCCGCGCGGGGCGGCGGGCGGTTGCCTCAGGTCAGGGGCGCGGGTCGCCGAACGGCTGGCGCGCGGCGCCGACTGGCCCGGGCGGGGCCGGCGTCAGAAACGACAGGAGGCCGAGGTGACACGTCCGAAGTCGACATGGCGGCGCAACGTCAGAAGCGGTTGCATGGGGAGAGATTGCGCCACGCGGGGCGGAACGTCAATGGCGCGTATCACACGCGGCGCCGGGAATGCGGGCGTTCGTTCGGGTGTGGACGCCCAACGAGCCATGGCGGGACGGGAGTTGCCCCCCGCGCGATCGGGCGGGCGCGGCCTAGGGAATCTCGTCGCCGATGCCGACGCCGGCGGCGATGCGGGTGGTGGCGTCGGTGAGGAACGCTCCGCCGTCCGTGATCACCCCGTTGAACTGGCCGAAGACCTCGGCGCTGAGCAGGCCGAGGAGCTGCCCCCAGGCGGCGAGCAGCAGCGCCAGGGTGGTCGGGTCCAACTCCGGTGCGTGCTCGGGGACATGGTGCGCGATATCGGCCAGCACCTCGGGCGGGGGCGGGCCGCCGGGCGGCTGGTGCAGCCGGCCGGCGCGGCGCGCGTCGGTGGCGATGGCGACCAGCGCGAGGGGGAGCCGCACGCCGGGGCCCGAGGTGTCGTCGGGCGCGGCATAGCCGGGGACGGGGGTGCCGTGGATCAGTCCGTACTCGTGGGGGTGGGCGACGGCCCAGTCGCGGGCCGCATGGCAGGCGGCGAGCCAGCGGACCAGCGGCGACTCGTCGCGGGTGCGGTGCACGGCGGCGTCCACGGCGTCGCCGAGCGCGTTGTAGGCGTCGACGATCAGGGCGGTCAACAGCTCGTCGCGGCTGGGGAAGTAGCGGTAGAGCGCGGAGGAGACCATGCCCAGCTCGCGGGCGACGGCGCGCAGCGAGAGCTTGGCCGCGCCCTCGGCGGCGAGCTGCCGGCGGGCCTCGTCCTTGATCGCCCGGGTCACTTCCTGTCGCGCGCGTTCCCGCGCCGTGCGGATGGCTGCCATGGGGGCAGTCTGCCAGCTTTCGGAGCAGTGGCCAACTTAGAGAGCGGTGCTCTTGTTTTTCGGCGCCATCGATGTCACAGTTGCTCTCGACGGAGAGCGGTGCTCTCTCTGTTCGCCAGGGTTTCTCAGGTCCCGCTACGGAGGTTGTCATGGACGCGAACCACCCTCATGTGATCAAGCCCGACTGGGTCACCCGCAGGGTCGCCAACCCGCTGGTCTCGCTGCTGCACCGGTTCGGTTTCGGCGTCGCCGGCTCCCGCCAACTGGCCGTCCGGGGACGGAAGTCGGGGGAGCTGCGACACGCCCCGGTCAATCTGCTGAAGGTCGAGGGACGCTACTACCTGGTCGCCCCCCGCGGCCATGTGCAGTGGACCCACAACCTCCGCGCCGCCGGCGAGGGCCAGCTCACGCTGGGGCGGAAGGTCACCCCGTTCACCGCCGTCGAGGTCCCCGAGGACGCCAGGCCCACCCTGCTCCGCGCCTATCTGGCCCGCTGGAGCGGCCAGGTCGGCCGCTTCTTCAAGGGCGTCACCGCCGACTCCACCGATGACGAGTTCCGCGCCGTCGCCGGTGACCACCCCGTCTTCGAGCTCACCTTCACCAAGCCGACCGGCTCCGCCGGCTGACCAAGGGCTGCTGGTCGTCGGACAGTTCGGCGCGCATCTCCTGGGCGGTGGCGGCCGGGTCGTACCCGTCGGGGACCCCCTCGACCAGGATGATGTCGCCCTCGATATGCCGCGAGCGCAGCGGGGCGATCTCCTGGTACGCCGGCGAGTCCCACCAGGCGCGGGCCTCGCTGATGCCGGGGAAGCCGATCACGACGACAGCTCCCGGCCAGTCGCCCTCCTTCACCTCGTGCTCGGTGACGTGCACAAGGAACCGGCCGCCGTACGGCTCGAAGGTGGCGCCGATGCGCTCAAGACAGGCGGCGATCAGGGTGCGGGGCGCGTCGGGAGCAGGGGCCCGAAGGGGTCGGTGGGGTGCGGAAGCGGCGCGAGATAGCGGGCGTTGACGGGGTCGTAGGGGCGGTGGCCCCGGTGGAAGTCGTAGAAGAGACCGGTCTCCTCGTCATAGAGCTGGCCGGCGAAGCCCAACGGGCAGTGCGCGGTGTCCGAGCCGAGACCGGTGGGGGCGCCGAACGGGGTGGCGCGGCGGCGCCAGGCGATATCGCCCCGGATATCGACCAGTTCGGTCGGGGCGCCGTCCGGATCGGTCACGATGCCATGGAAGACGGGCGCGAACGAACCGGCGATCCCGGTCTGGGCCAGCGGCCGACGATGATCCCCAGGGGCCCAGTGCCAGCTGGTCACCGCCCCGTCCGGATAGGTCTGTTCGACGGGCAGCCCGTCCTCCCAGTCCAGCAGCACCCGTTCCCGGACCTCGCCGAAGTCGTCCAGCAGCTGTTTGGCCACCCGCCGGCCCAACGGATCGTGCACATAGTGCCAGTGCCGGCCGTCCGGCATCACCACGTCCGTCAGCCGGTCCAGCGCGTCCCAGGTGTAGTGGCAACTGCCCACCGACCCGGACGGCAGCCGGCGGGGCGCGGCCACCACCCGGCCCCTGGCGTCATGCCGATAGGACACCCCCTCGGTGTCGACGACCAGCAGCGGGCCCTCGAACTTCCGCCCTTCGCCGCCCAGTTGGCCGAGCGCGTCATAGGAGTAGGGGTGCGAGCCGGTCCGGTCCCGCACCAGCAGCGGGCGGCCGGCCGGATCGCGTTCGAACTCGACCGTCCCCGCCACCTCGTCCCAGGTCCGCCACAGCCGGCCGTCCACCCCGTACTCCCAGGTGCGGCGGCGGCGCGACGAGCCGGACAGCAGGGTCTGGTCGGCCAGCCGGCCGGCCGGGTCCCAACTCTGCCGCACCGCGCCGGAACCGCCGATGGTGGCCCGGCCCGACTCCCGCCCGCAGGCGTCCAGTTCGATGGCGACGGCATGCCGGTCGACGCGCAGCCCCACCAGCCGGCCCACCGCGTCATAGGACCAGGCCGTCTCCGTGCCGGACGGGGTGCGCCGCCCAGCGCGGCGCCCGGCCGCGTCGTAACTCAGCGCCACCGTGCGGCCGTTGACCGTCTCGGTGAGCACCGCACCCGAGCCGTCCAGGGTGCGGGCGACGGTGACCTCGCTGCTCTCCGCGCCGACCAGCCGGCCGACCGGATCGTAGTGGAACAGCTCCCGATCCAACTCGCTGCGCCGCTCGACGAGTCGGCCGCGCGCGTCGAAGCGCAGCGAGATCCGCTGGGCCGCGCCATTGGTCACCCCGACGCACTGTCCGGCCGCGTCGTACCGCAGCCGGATGGGCCGTTCGCCCAGGTCGGACGCCTCGACCAGCCGGCCGGCCGGATCGTGGACGTACTCCCAGTGCCGGCCGGTCGGATCCGTGATCCGCACCGGGCGCGCCTCCCGATCGTGGCGGTAACGCACCACCCGCCCGTCCGGATGGCACACCGCCCGGCACAGCCCCAGCGGGCCACGTTCCCAACGGGTGGTGCGGCCGGCCGTGTCGGTATGCGTCAGGGTGCGGCCCAGGGCGTCGCGGGTCCAGCGTTCGACGGCGCCCGAGGGGTGCGTCAGGGCGGTGACGCGCCCCAACGCATCGCGTTCCAGGCCCAGTCGCTCGCCCTGCGGGCTGATGATCCGTACCACGGCCCCGAGATGATCACGCTCCAACCGGGTGGTCTCGCCCACCGGATCCGTCACCGCCGTGGGCAGCCCGGCCCGGTCGCAGGCGTAACGCCAGACCGCGCCCAGCGGATCGGTCAACGTGGCCAGGCCGCCGCCCGGATGGTGGCCGATCCGGGTCACCCGTCCGCCCGGGGTGGTGATGCTTTCGAGCCCGCCCTGATCGTCCCAGCTCAGCAGGGTGGTGCCGCCGTCCTCCGCGATCCGGACCAGCGGCCGGCCGCGCGGATCGTAGCGGGTGGCCGCCCGGGTGTCGTCCGGGAACCTGCTCGCCACCCGGTTCCCCAACCGGTCGTACCGGTGGGCGGTGGTCCGCTCCAACGGGTCGGTCACGGCGCCGGGGCGGCCCGCGCGGTCCCTGGTGTAACGGGTGGTGTTCCCCGCCGGATCGGTCTCCGCCACCAGATGACCACGGGTGTTGCGTTCGAACGTCCAGCGGTGCCCCAGCGCGTCGGTGACCGTGGTGCGCCGCCCCGCATAGGAGACCGTGCGCGACAGCAGACCGTCGGGCCCATCAACCGTGCACACCCGCCCGTTGCCGTCATAGCCATACCGGAAGGTGTCGCCGGCCCGGTCGGTAAACCGCACCATGCGTCGCGTCTGGTCATAGGCGTACCGTTCCACGCCCCCCGCCGCGTCCTCCGCCTCCGCCAGATTGCCCGCCTCGTCATAGCGGCAGCGCAACAGCGGTGCCAGGTCGGGGGCGTTGAGCAGCCGCACCGACGCCACCCGTCCGGCTCCGTCGCCGTCGATCGCCAGCCGGTGCCCCGCACTGTGCACGATCTCCACGGGGCGGCCGAACGCGTCGTGCCGCAACGCAAGATGGTTGCCCCGGCCGTCGGCCAGCGACGTCAACGGCAACTCGGCCCCCGGGCCGCCCGGCAGGGGGCGGAACCGCAGGGTCTGCCCGGTGTCGGCCCGCCAGACCGTGATCGGACCGCCCGGGGTTCCGTCCCAGGTCAGCGGCCAGTGCGGACCATGGAACGGGAGCACGGGCCGGCCCGATCCCGGGCGCGGCGACGGATAGGTCAACAGCCGGCCGTCCTCGGCGACCAGCAGCACCGACGACTCGCGCAGCAACAGCCGGATGTCCAGCGTGGACGCCCAGACCGCGCCGAACGCCCGGCCGGCGCGCGTCCGGCCGTGATGCCAACGCGCCAGCACCAGCGGCAGCACCCCGGGCAGCCGGACATCCTCCGCCCGCAACATCAACCGGCCCCGCACCGGGTCGAGGCCGGTGGTTGTGGCGCGCAGCGCGTGTCGGGGCCCGGAAGCGGGGGGCGGCGCGGTTGTGGTGGACGGCGCCGGCAGCAGCGCGGCCGCGTCGAAGGGGCCGAACGGGTCGACGGGGGCGAACCGCAGATGCGGCGTCAGCAACTCGGGTTCGACGGACGGCGGCGCCGGCACGCGGGGCGCCCACCCGTCGGTCGGCCCGGTCATCACGGTCCTCCCGCCCGGCTCGCTGTCCACACACGCCGTTTGTCGTGCGCACCGACCGTAAGCCCGGCCGTGCGAGCGTTCAACAGACGTTCGGCACAACGGACTTGGCTGTTAGGGTGGGCCGGTTTCCGGCCTTGCCTCCCGGTGGCGGCCTCGTTCGCCAGGTTGCTCGTGGTCACCGGGGCGCGACAGGATGGTGCCCATGGCAGAGGGGGAGTTGCTGGGCGGGCGTTATCGTCTGATCCGCGTGGTCGGCTCCGGCGGCATGGGCGTCGTCCACGAGGCCAGGGACGAGATGCTGGGGCGGCGGGTCGCCATCAAGCGGCTGCACCGCTCGGTCGGCGACGGCAGCGTCGACATGCGGCGCTTCGAACGCGAGATGCGCGCGCTGGCCCGCATCCGGCACCCCAATGTGGTCACCCTCCATGACGTGGGCGCCGCCGACGGCCAGCCGCATCTGGTGCTCGAATGGGTGCCCGGCGCTGACCTCTCCCAGCTGCTGCGGGAGCACGGCACCCTCTCCGCCGAGGCGACGCGCGCGGTGGTCATCGGCGTGGCCGAGGCGCTGGGCGCCGCACACCGGGCCGGCGTGCTGCACCGGGACGTCAAACCGTCCAATGTGCAGATCGACATGGGCGGTCGGGTCGTGCTCGGGGACTTCGGCCTCGCCCGGCTGGCCGAGGATTCGACGGTCACCCAGACCGGCGCCTTCGTCGGCAGCCCCGGCTATATGGCGCCCGAGGTGATCCAGGGCCAACCGCCCCTGCCCGCCTCCGACTTCTACGGCCTCGGCATCTGCCTCCACCAGATGCTGACCGGCCGGCATCCGCTCGGCGGGAGCGACGAGATAGGGGTCATGATCATGCGCGCGGTGGTCGAGGGGGTGCCCCCGCTCGCGCTCGACGACCCGCGCCGGCTCGCCACGGACCTGGTCGAGCTGGCCAACGGCCTGACCCGGCGCGACCCCGCCGCCCGCCCGTCCACCAGCCAGGAGATCCTGGAACGACTGACCGAGGCCGATCCGCGCCCGGGCACGGACGAACTGTGGCGGCTGATGGCGCTCTCCACCCTGCGCAGATCGCGGCCGGGCGGTGGCCGGCCGTCCGGTGCGCCGGGCCGGCCGGCCGGAGGGCGGAGCTGGGACACGGCCGGGGGTCCGGACGGGCCCGCCGGGGAGCCGGCCGGGGAGCCGGAATACCTCGATGTCGCGCCCGAAACGCTGGTCGTGGACGGCCCGGGGAAGCCGGACGGCGAGGGCCTGGCCCTCCAACTCGGCTCGCCCCCGGCCGCCGGGGACAGCTCGCCCGAGGGGGCGCTGTCGTTGAGCGATGTCACCCGCAGCTTCGTGCTCAGCCGGATCACCCCGGCGAACGCGGTGTCCCGGCTGCGCGAGGCCGTCGGCATGGTGCGCCGTGGGGAGATCCAGCAGGCCGTGGACATCCTGAGCACCATCGACACCGTCTGCTCCGAACGGCTGGGGCCCGACCACCCCACCACGCTCACCGCCCAGTTCTGGCACGGCGTCTGCCTGGCGCGGCTGGGCGCGGGGAGCGCGGCCATCGCGCTCTTCTCCCATGTCAACGCCCATACCGAGCCGGGCGGTTCGGCCGAGACCGACACCGACCCCGTCGGGGAACGGGAAGGGATGGACAGTGACCAGCGGCAGGAGTGAACCGGAGCGGACGGTGCGGGTGTGGCTCCGGGACCCGGACGGAGCGCCGCCCGGCGGCGGCCTCGACCGGGAGGACGAACTGCGCTCGCTGCGGCGCTGGCTCGACGAGGACGAGAGCCTGGACGGCGCGCTGCACACCCGGCTGGCGAGCGGGACGCGGACCCGGCCGGGCGAGATGGGCACGATCATCGACGTGCTGTCGCTGGCCATCGGCTCCGGGCTCTCCTCCGGGGCGCTCGCCGTCTCCCTGCTGCAGTGGCGCGACGCGCGGCGCACCCGCCGCACCGTGGTGCTGCGCCGGGGCGAGATCGAGATCGAGATCCCGGCGACCGGCCCCAGGGACGACGGCGCCCTCGCCCGGGTCATCGCCGGCCTGCTCGCCCCGGCGCCGGTGCCCGGCTCGCCGCCGCTCCCGGTGCCGGCGCCCGCGCCGCCCCCTGCGGCCGCCCCGCCGGCGCCGCCCGCACCGCCCCCGCCGCGCCCGGTCGGTGGGTCGGGGGGCGAGGGAGGAGACGGGGATGACCGGGCCGAGCCTGCCTGATCCGGCGGCCTCGCGGGCGGTGCTCATCGGCGGGGCCGAGTACGAGCGGCTGGACCAACTCCCGGCCGTGCGGGCCAATCTGCGGGATCTGGCGGCCAGCCTGCGCGATCCGCTGCTGTGGGGGCTGCCGGAGCAGCACTGCGTGGTGGTCGGGGACCCGACCTCGGCCGTCGGCCTGCTGGACCCCGTGCACCGGGCCGGGGAAGAGGCCGAGGACACGCTGGTGGTCTACTACGCCGGGCACGGCCTGCGGGACCCGGACTCCGCCGACCTCTATCTGGCGCTCAGCGGCTCCCGGCCCAACACCGGTTACACCGCCGTGGCCTACGAGCATCTGCGGACCGCCCTGCGGCAGAGCAGGGCGCGGCGCAAGGTGCTCATCCTGGACTGCTGCTTCAGCGGCCGGGCCGCGCGCACCTTGAACGGCACCGAGGACATCGCCGCGCTGGCCGCCGTCGACGGCACCTATGTGCTGACCGCCTCGCCGCCGAACCGGGCCGCGTTGGCCCCCGTCGGCGAGACCTACACCGCGTTCACCGGGGAACTGCTGCGGCTGCTGCGGTCGGGCATCGCCGATGGGCCCGAGGTGATCGATCTCGACACGATCTACCGGGAGTTGGCCGACCGGCTGCGCTCCCGATCACGGCCGAGCCCACGGCGCAGCCAGGAGAACGACATCGGCCGGCTGCCGCTGGTCCGCAACCGGGCCAGGGCGGCGCCCGACGTCCCGGCAGGACCGGTGCTGGACGCCGATGTCCGCACCGCCATGACCGCAGCGGGCCTGCGCCTCGGCCGCCTGCTGCGCGGCAGCGGACGCAACCGCGACGCGCTGAGCGTGCTGCGCATGGCCTTCGACGAACGCGTCGGCAGCGACCGGGACACCACCTTCGCGCTGCAACTCGAACTCTCCGAGCTGCTGGCCGACTCGGGACGGGCCAGGGAGGCCGTCGAGGTGCTGGAACAGGCGTTCCACCAGACCAGGGAGACGACCGGACCCGAGGCCGTCCAGGTCTGCCGCCGGCTGGCCGAACTGCTCCAGGAGTCCGGCAACCATGTCCAGGCGTGCGAAGTGCTCAAACACGCCCTGGACCTGGTCGAATCACGCTCTCCCACGCCCCGTTGACGACCAGGGACGACCGGCACCGACATCCGAGGGCTCAGGGCGCGTCGACCTGGCTCGCGCCGTCCAGCGGGGGCTCCGCCGGGCGGCGCCCCGGTATCAGCCGGCGGCCCCGCGCCATGGCCGCGCGGGTGCGGTCCGCCTCGGCGACCCGCTGGGCCGCCTGCCGGGCCGCCCGACCGCTCTGCGCCGTGTAGTGCGCCGTGAAATGGGCCGTCCGCCGCGCGGTGGCCTGGAGCAGCCCGCCGCTCACCTCCGTCCCGGCCAGCCGGTCGGCGAGGGAGCGCCGCGCGCCCACCGCAGCCGGTATCCCGTTGACCAGGAAGACCACCACCGCCAGCACCACCACGAACCCCGCCAGGAGGAACGCCCCCGCCACCAACAGACAGCAGGCCAGGGCCAGCAGACCCACATCCGCGACCGATGTCACCGCCGCCCGCACGGCCGCCGAACGCCGCGCCGGCCGACGGGACCCGGCGCCCGCGGCCGCCGGCACCACCCGCAGCCCGAGCAGCGCCTTGCCCAACGTGGTGCCGGCGAACGCCAGCGCCAGGAACTGATAGAGGAAGGTGCCCAGGAACAGCAGCACAAAGCCCTGTTGGACCGCGCGCAGCGAGCGGTTCCAGAGCGATTCGCCCAACGCCTGCCCGGCGCCGGCCAGATCGCCGTCCGAGGTGATGACCTTCCACACCCCGGTCTCGGCCAGCCCCGGCGCGTCCGTCAGCATCGCGCTGATGCGGTTGAACGTGAAGAAGCCGAGCAGCACCGCCAGCGCGATCACCAGCGAGAAATCCACCGCCCAGGCCAGTCCGCGCCGCCAGCCCGAAGCCCGCGCCAGCTCCGGCGGCACGCCGCCGTCCTCCGGCGCTCCCGCGCCATGGCCCTGCCAGCCGGCGGCCCCCGCCGCCCCGTCGTTACTCATACCGATCCCCCGACCAGTGCTCATCGCAGCCGAACGCCGCGCCCATCCGGCCGCCACGCTCCGGCTCCACCCCGAAAGCCCCGGACCCGCCTACCCGTTCCGGAGGCCCACATCGTAGCGACCCGCACTGACAACGGCGCCGGGAGCGACGTCAGACGGGCTGTCCCACCGGCCGGATCGTCACGGTGTTCACATCCACTCCGGCCGGCTGGTCGAGCGCCCAGACGACGGAGGCCGCGACCTCGTCCGCGCTGAGCAGCCGGCCCTGCGGCAGCCCGCCGGGACCGTCCCAGAAGGGGGTCTCGGCGCGCCCCGGCGCGATCAGCGTGACGCCGATCCCGTCGGCCGTCACCGCCCGCCTGGTGTTCTCGGCCAGCCCGGTGACCGCCCACTTGGTGGCGCCATAGAGGTTGCCCGGGGTGTGGATCATGCCCGCGACGCTGCCGACCAGCACGATCCGCCCCGCCGAGGCGCGGAGCGCGGACACCGCGGCCCGGATCAGCAGGGCGGGCCCCAGCACATTGGTCAGCACCATTTCCCGCCACTTCTCCGGATCGCCGTCCACGACCGTGTCATGGGTGGCCACCCCCGCGTTGGCGACCACCGCGTCGAGCCGCCCGAAGCGCTCCACCGTGACGGCCACCGCGTCGCGCACCGTCGGCCAATCGGAGCTGTCGCCGGAGATGGTCAACAGCTCGTCGGGCGCGTCCAGTTCCCGTTCCAGGGCGCTCAGCCGCTCCCTGCCCCGTCCCATCACCGCGACCCGCTGCCCGGCAGCGCGCAGCCGCCCCGCCACCGCGGCGCCGATGCCGCTGCCGCCCCCGGTGATCAGCGTCACCGCGCCGTCCCGTTCCCTGCTCATCCTCCGCCTCCGGACCGTTGGTCGCCGCGCCGGGCGGTCGCCCGCGCCGCAGGAGTCCAGCAGTTGGAGCGCGCTCGAAGTCAAGCTTCCCGAAGTGCCGGGAACCGGACGGGCCGTTCCGTGCGTCCAGGGGGCAACGGGATCAACGCGGCGTACGGGGGTACGGGCGGATGACCAGTAACAGTGGATGGCGGATGGTGTGCGGGGCCGTGGCCGTCGCCCTGCTGGTGGCGTTGGGGTTTCTGGTGCGTGACGCCGAGGCCGCGGGGAGGGAGCGGCCGCCCGCCGGCGACCGGGGCGGCGCTCTTGGCGCGCCGCCCGATCGGTTGGGGGCGTGGCGCTACTGAGCCGCCGGAGGGGCCCGCCGGCTCAGGCGAGGGCGGCGTGGCCCCGCTCGATCAACCGGGCCAGCCGCTCGCGGTGTTCGGGGCTGACCTCGACCAGCGGCGGCCGGACCGGACCCGCGCTCCGGCCGCGCACGGCGAGACCGGCCTTGACCAGCGAGACGGCGTATCCCTCGGTGGTCAGCCGGAGTTCGGTCAGCGGCACATAGAACTCCCGCAGCAGCGTCCGCTGCACGGCGTCGTCGCCCCGCACGAACGCGTCGTAGAAGCCGCGCGCGATGGCCGGGGCGAAGGCCAGGGTGGCCGACGAGTAGGCGCGGGCGCCGACGGCGGCATAGGCGCGGGCGAACGTCTCGGCCGTCGGCATCCCGTTGAGCACCGGCAACGCGCCGCCGGTCGCCGTCTGGACGCGCTGCAGCAGCTCGATATCGCCGTGGCCGTCCTTGAACGCCACGATCCGGTCGATTTCGGCCAGTTCGGCGACCGACTCCGGGGTGAAGATCGCGTTGGCCCGCTGGTAGGGGATCAACGGCAGGTCGGTGGCCTCGGCGATGCCCCGATAGTGGGCGACCAGCCCGGCCTGCGGCCCGACCTGGAGATACGGCGGCAGCACCAGGGCGCCGCTCGCCCCGGCGGCCTGGGCCGCGCGGACGAACTCGACGGCCACCCCGGTGCCGCCGCCCGCCCCCGCGTAGACCGGCAGCGCGCCGCCGACATGCGCCACGGCGACGCGGACCACCTCCCGGTGCTCTGCCAGTGTCAGCGAGGCGAACTCGCCGGTGCCGCAGGCCACGAAGAGGGCCGAGGGCCCGGCCTCCACCACCTCGCCCAGATGCTCGTCGAAACGCGCCAGATCCAGCCCGCCGTCCGCCCCGAACGGCGTGACCGGGAACGCCAGTAGCCCGCTGAGGGAGTTGCTCGACTGCGCCTGTGCCTGCACCGGATCGACCCCTTGTGCTGTCCGTGTCTGCCGTCTACATATGGAGACGTTGTCTAACCTTGTAGACGGGAGTAAAGTCCTGCCGGGTGGGGCGCGTCAAGGGGTGAAGAGGGACGAAGGGAAGGCGAAGGGAAAAGCATGGCCGAATCGGACGCGGGACGAGTGCGCACCGTCAAGTCCGCCGACCGCACCGTCGCGTTGCTTGAGTATCTGAGCGCGGCGGACGCGCCGCGCTCGCTCCGCGAGGTCACGGACGATCTGGCCATCCCGCGCGCCAGCGCCTATGCGCTGCTGGTCACGCTGGTGCGCGCCGGCTGGGTCGAGGCGAAGGGGAACGGCGCGGGCTACCGCCTCGGCATCAGGGCGCTGCGCGCCGGCGCGGCCTATGTCGAACACGACGACGTGGTGCGGCGCGCGCAGCCGGTGATGAACGAACTGGCCGAAAAGCTCGGCGAGACCATCCATCTGGCCCGCCTCGACGGCCACGAGATCGTCTACCTGGCGACGTCCCCCTCCCGCCACTCGCTGGCCGTCGTCTCCAAGCCGGGCCGCCGACTGCCCTGCTGGGCCACGGGGTTGGGCAAGGCGATCCTCGCCCACCGCCCCTGGCCCGAGGTGGACGCGCTGCTGCCGGCCCCGCTCACCGCGCGCACCGAGCACACCCTCACCGACCGGGACGCGCTGCGCGAGGAGTTGGCCACGGTGGCCCGCCGGGGGCATGCCGTCGACGAGCAGGAGTCCACGTTGGGGCTGCGCTGCTTCGCGCTGCCGCTGTGGTTCGGCGGTGCGGTCCACGAGGCCCTGAGCTGCTCCGTCCCCCTCGTCCGCCTCGACCCGTCCCGGGAAGCGGCGATCGTCGCCGCCCTCCGCGCGGCCCGCGGGCGGCTGGCCGCCGAAGCGTGACGCTGCGCTTACTACCGCCGGGCCTCCGGGCCTGGCGGCCCGATTCGGCCGTGAGGGGGGGCGACGCGGGCGGTTTTCGGCCTGCCGGCCGGGGGATGGGAGGTTGGGTAACTCTCCGGCTGGCGCCGGCATGTGGGTTGTGAGGGGGGAAGCCTGTGGACTGGTCGCTGTTCTGGCGGGCTTGGCTGTCTGTTGGGGCCTCGGGCGGATGTCCCTGTGCTGTCGCCGGTCTTTGCCTCGGCCCCCTCCGCCTCTGGCGCCTGGGCCTTCCAGCCGCCGACCTTTCCGGGCCCCGGACATGTCCCTGACCTTGCCGGCGCTCCGGGCCCGGCGGCTTCGGGCACAGAGCCTGGGCGTTGCCCACTCTCCGGCCGTGCCGGTCCCTTGGCCTTGCCGCCCCACGGGGCCCCGGGCGCGGGCCTCCGGGCCTGGCGGCCCGATTCGGCCGTGAGGGGGGGCGACGCGGGCGGCGTTGTCCGGGCCTCCGGCCAGCGGGCGGCTTTCGGCCTGCCGGCCTCGGACTCAGGGCCAGGCCCCGGCCGTGCACGGGGCGCGGCTGGGGCGGGCCCCGACGATCAGCGGCTGGCGGGCCCTGGCCTATGGCTCTTCGGCCTTATTGGCCTTCCGGGCCCCCGGCCTCGCCTTCCGGCCTTCCGGTCTCCCCCGGCCTTGCCGGCCTCGGGCCCAGGGCCTGGCCCTGGGCTTGCCGGCCCCCGGGCCGCGCCCCCGGTTTCGCCGGCCCCTCCGGCCTCGCCTGCTGGCCTCCCGGTCCCCGGCCTTGCCGGCCCCGGGCCCCCGGCCCCCACGGGCCCCGGCCCAAAGGGGGCCGAAGGCCCCGTGAGGGCCTGGCCCTGGCCTTGCGGGCCTTCCGGCCCCTGGGCCCCCGGGCCGCGCCCCCGGTCCTTGCGGTGCTTCCGGCCTTCCGGCCTTCCGGCCCCTCCGGGCCCTCCGGTCCTTCCGGCCCCTCCGGGTCCCTGGCCCCCGGGCCCAGGGGCCCGGAGGGCCAGGGCCCCGGGGGCCTCCGTTTAGCGCCCCGCAGGGGGTGGCGCCCCGCAGGGGATGCCCGGGTGTCAGGGGAAGAGGTGGGTGGGGACGGCGTTGGCGAGGAGGGTGTAGCCGGTGGGGGTGAGGTGGAGCCAGTCGCCGTCGTGGATGGTGGGGAGGAGGCGGTGGGGGTGGGCGGGGTCGCGGGTGGCGGCGTCGAAGTCGAGGACGGCGTCGAAGCGGCCGCTGGTGCGGATCCACTCGTTGACCGCCTGCCGTGACGCCTCCCGCAGTCCGGCCGGGTCGTCGTACATCTCGTTGTCGCCGAACGGCGTCAACGTCGCGCCGTAGACGGCGATGCCATGCGCGTGGGCGCGGCTGATGATCTGGTCGTAGGCGACGATCAGCTCGTCGGTGACGGCCTGTTGGGCCGCCTCCGTGGCGTCGGCGGTGCCGATGTCGTTGACGCCCTCGAAGAGGATCAGCTGGTCGACGCCGCTCTGCGCGATCACGTCGCGGTCGAGTCGCGACAGCGCGCTGGGGCCAAGGCCCTCGTTGAGCACCCGGTTGCCGCCGGCGGCCTGGTTGAGCAGGGCCTCCCGTTCGGTGTCGGGGTCCTCGGCCAGTCGGTCGAAGAGCTGGTCGGGCCAGCGGTTGTTGGCGTTGGTGGTGGAGCCTCGGCCGTCGGTGAGGGAGTCGCCCAGGATGGCGGTGGCCCGGGTGCCCGGCGGGGACCACGCCTCCACCACGCTGAGGAAGTACCAGTGGTCGGTGGGGGTGGCGCCCGGCAGGTCGGCGGCGTCCACATGGTTGCCGGCCAGCAGGTGGGAGGTGGTGCGCGAGCCGGGGTGCGAGGTGATCGACCGGGACGCCTGGCCGTCGGCCAGATAGGCGGTGACGGTGAGGTTGGCGCCCGGTTCGAGCGTGATGTCGATCGGGTCGGAGACATAGCGGGCGCCGATGGGGATGGTCACCGACTCCCGGCCGCCGCTGAAGGTGACGGGCCGGACGGTGTCGGGTTCGATCGCGCTGACGCCGGCCGCGCCGTCCAGCGGCAGCGCGACGGAGAGGTCGGTGAGCGGCAGCGGCGCGCCGCCGAACTCGTTGGAGAACGCCAGCCTGATCCGTTCTCCGCCGACCGTGACCCGCACCGTCTGCCGCAGCGTGGTGTCGTCGAGGACCACGTCGTCGCCGGTGAAGGGCGGCGGCGGCATGTTTGACTCCTCGGTCAGTTGGGGCATCGCCGTCCAGGTGCCGACCCAGCTCGATTCGGCGTCGGTGGGGGGCGCGGCCGTGGCCTGGCTCGCCGCCGGGCCGGCGAGCAGGGCGACGGGGAGGGCGATGGCGGCGAGCAGCCGTCTGAGGGCGCGGGTTGCTCTCATGGGGGCGGGGCTCCTTCGCGGGGGCGGTGGGGAAAGGGCGGGAAAACCGACGGGGCTCGACGGCGCCGTGACAGTAGGAACGGGCCCCCGTCGCGTCAAGGGGGCGCGGGGGCACGGACGGTGACGGTTCGACCGGTCGGCAGGCCGGGCGGAAGGGGCCCCGCGCGGATGTCGGATCGGGCCCGCCGTTTCCCCGACACCCGTCTGGTACCGACGGTGAGCGGGTCATGACACCTTCGCATCAGGATGCGCATCAGGCGCACGACATGAGCGGAAACGGAGACGCGGGATGGGCGACTTCCCCGGCCGGCGAGCTGGCCGGCCCCCTGGCTACGCCTTCGATCCGGAGTTGGCGGCGGCGCTCGCCCTGATGGCCGAGGTCGACATCTCCGATCTGGCCGCCGCCCGGCGGGCCCAGGCCGCCGAACTGCGGGAGTCGACGGCCCGGGCGGACGAACGCGGCGTGCGGGTGCGGGAGGTGTGGGCGCCGGGCCGGTCCGGTGGGCCGAAGGTGCCGCTGCGGATCTACCGTCCCGCCGGGGTGTCGGGCCCGTTGCCCGCCGTGCTCAGCCTGCACGGCGGCGGCTTCGTCCTCGGCACCTGGGACGTGGACCACGACGGCAATCTGCGGTTCTGCCGCGAACTGCCGGCCGTGGTGGTCGCCGTCGACTACCGGTTGGCGCCCGAACACCCCTTTCCCGCCGCGCTGGACGACTGCCACGCCGCCCTCCGCTGGCTCGCCGACCACGCCGGGGAGTTGGGCGTCGACCCCGGACGGATCGGGGTGTGGGGCGACAGCGCGGGCGCCGGGTTGGCGGCGGGGCTCGCGCTGCTCGTCCGGGACGCCGGCGGGCCGGCGCTCCGCTTTCTGCATCTGCACAGCCCGGCCCTCGACGACCGGCTGACCACCGAGAGCGCCGTCCGCTTCACCGACACCCCGGTGTGGAACCGGCGAAACGCGCGGCTGAGTTGGGAGCGCTATCTGGGGGCCGGCCGCGCCGAGGTCCCGCCGTATGCCGCCCCGGCCAGGGCCGATGATCTGACGGGGCTGCCGCCGACGTTTGTCGCGGTGATGGAGTTCGATCCGCTGCGCGACGAGGGACTGGCCTTCGCCGAGGCGCTGACGGAGTCCGGGGTGCCGACCGAACTCCGTTTCTATCCCGGCACGTTCCACGGCTGCGCGGCGGTCGCCCATGCCGGTGTCGCGCGGCGGATCGCGGCCGACGGGCTGGCCGCGCTGCGCGACGGGCTGTCCGGATGAGCGCCGGGCGCGCTCAGTCGGACCGGATCAACCGCCAGGCATGCAGGGCGAGTTGCGCCCGGAACCGGCCGTCGGGATGGTTCAGCCGCCAGCCGAGGGCGGTCTCGACGCCGGCCAGCCTGGCCGCGACCGAGCTGTGGTGCAGATGCAGCGCGTCGGCCGCCTGGCGCAGCGAACCGGTGCGGCAGAACGCGGCCAGCGCCGCGATGCCCGCCAACCCGGCGTCCCGTTCCGCCAGTTCGGCGAGCGCCCGGACGCCGGGCTCGGCCCGCAGCCGCGCCGCAGGCACCTCGGCCAGCAGCGTCAGCGGGCCCAACTCCGCGTGGTCCATGACCTGTTCCGCCACCCCGCCGTCGCCGGCGAAGCGGAGCGCGGCGCGCGCCTGCGCCCAGGACGTCGCCGCGTGGCTGGGCGGCACCCCGCCGCCGACGCCGAACCTGACGTGGGTCCCGGCGCCGTCGGGCAGCCCGTCCCGCACCCGGTCGGCGAGTACCGCGCGCAGTTCGGCGGCCGGCGAGGCGCTGCCCTGCCGGGGCTGCACCATGGCGGCGGCCAACGGGCCGACGGTGGCCACCGGGACGGTGGCGGCCAGTCCGCCACGGGCCAGCAGCGTCACGGCGACCACCCCGACGTCCGTCTCGGCGCCGGCGGCGACCGCCACCACCCACAGCGGCAGCGCCGGGTGCAGGCCGAGCAGCCGCACCGCACGGGTGCGGTCCTCGATGCTCTCCCGTTCGGAGAGCACCCGTTCCACCAGCGCCGGATCGGCCGCCCTCGGGGCGGATCCGGGGGCGCCGGGGCCGACCCGCGCCGCGATGGCCATCCACTCCAGCACCAGCGCGTCGAACGGGGCGTCGGCGCCGTCCCGTTCGAGCCAGACCCGCCCCCGGGGGCGCAACTCCACGCTTCCGGAGACATGTCCCGGCACCCCGGGGAGGGCGACCCCGTCGGGCGCGAACCGCACCGTGCGGCCGTCGGCCAGCTCAAGACCGGCCGCGCACTGGGCCAGCCCGGCGGTGGACCGGGCCAGGGCCACCGGATCGACGGCCCCGCCGCTCAACAGCGCCTGGTAGTGGGCGATCACCCGCACCGCGGCGGCGGCATCGGCGTCCAGCGAGGACAGGCGCCGCAACAGACCCTTCACGAAAGACCCTTCACACCGCGCAGTCTAGAAAGGGCAGGTACATGACCACCAGAGCCGCGTCACTCCAGGCCAGCTCACCCCCGGCCAGCTCGTCCCCACCTCGCTCGTCCCCACCCCGCCGAGGCCGCCTCCGCTCGGGCCTGGTCGCGCTGGTCTGCGGGGTACTCCCCGTGCTGGCCGTGCTGTTGGTCGGCGCGCCGCCGGCCGCGGCGGCGACCCTCACCCAGGTCACCGACTTCGGCGAGAACCCCAGCAACCTCGATATGCACCTCTATGTCCCCGACACCGTCCAGGACGAGCCGGCGGTGCTGGTCGCCGTCCACTACTGCACCGGCTCGGGGCCGGCGTTCTACTCCGGCACGGAGTTCGCCCAACTCGCCGACCGGCACGGCTTTATCGTGATCTACCCGTCGGCGACCAGGTCAGGCCAGTGCTTCGACGTCTCGTCGCCGCAGGCGCTGCGGCGCGACGGCGGCAGCGATCCGGTCTCCATCCGCTCGATGGTCGGCTATGTGGAGGAGCGGTACGGCGCCGACCAGGACCGGATCTTTGTCACCGGGGCCTCGTCCGGCGGCATGATGACCAATGTGCTGCTCGGGAACTACCCGGACGTGTTCGCCGCCGGCGCCGCGTTCATGGGCGTCCCGTTCGGCTGCTTCGCGACCAGCGACGGCTCCGGCTGGAACAGCGCCTGCGCCAACGGGCAGATCAGCCACACCCCGCAGGAGTGGGGCGATCTGGTCCGCGCCGCCCATCCGGGATACGCCGGCGAGCGGCCCCGGATGCAGCTGTGGCACGGCACCGAGGACGACATCCTCTACTACGCCAACTTCGGTGAGGCGATCAAGCAGTGGACGGATGTCCTCGGCGTGAGCCAGACGCCCGCTCTCTCGGACACCCCGCGCCCCGGCTGGGACCGCACCCGCTACGGCGACGCCGGGGAGACGGCCCCGGTCGAGGCGATCAGTCTGCCAGGCGTCGGCCATTCGCTGCCCGCCGGCGGCATGGCGGCCGAGGCGATCCGGTTCTTCGGCCTGGCCGACGACGAGCCGGGCGGCGGCGACCCGGGCAACCCGGGCGAACCAGGTGACGCCGACTGCGCGGTGACGGTCACCACCAACGCCTGGAACAACGGCCTCACCGGCGAGATCACCCTCACCAACACCGGCGGGAGCACCCTGGACGGCTGGCGGCTCGACTTCACCCTGCCCGCCGGACAGACCCTCACCTCCGGCTGGAACGCCGAGTTCACGGGCAGCCAGGGCGCCATCACCGCCGCCGGCGTCGGCCACACCCGGGTCATCGCCCCGGGCGCGGCCGTCAGCTTCGGCTACCAGGCCAGCCATACCGGCGACGCCGCCGGTCCCAGCGGGTTCTCCCTCGACGGAGCCGCCTGCTCCTGACCGGGGCCATGTCCGCCACCGCCGCCGGTCACGGGTCCTGGGGGGCACCCGTGGCCGGCGGTGCTTCTTTCGTTCCGCGAACGATAGCAGGGGCGTCAAATAGCCTTAGGCCGCTGGTCTCTTGGGGGCATCGGGGTCGTGGTTAATCGCAGTTGCTAAGGATGTCATGATGGGTCACATGATGTTCACCCGCAGCAGACTCGTCGTTGCCGCCCTGGCCACCGCCGCCTCGCTCACCCTCGCCGGTTGCGGCGGCGACGACGACGATTCCGAGTCGACCACCAACGGCGGCGCCGACAGCCAGGACACCGTCGACAGCCAGGACGGCGAGACCGAGGACGAACCGGCCGACGGAGGGGGCGCTGCCGACGAAGGCGACGAGGCCGCCGCCGGCGACGAGGCCGCCGTCGAACAGTCCGTCCGGGACTACACCGTGGCCATGTTCGCGCCGGACGCCGACACCGCCTACGGGCTGCTGTCGGCCCGCTGCGCCGCCGAGATGCCAGCCGCCACGTTCGCCGCCCTGGCCGACCAGAGCCACCAGCAGTTCGGCGCCCAGGAGGTGGAGAACTTCAGCGTGGACGAGATCGACGGCGATGCGGCCATCGTCTCCTATGGCATCGGCATCCCGCAGTTCGAGACCGAGGGACAGCGCTGGACCCGCGAGGACGGCGTCTGGCACTGGGACGCCTGCTGAACGACCCCGGACGCGGGTGAGTAAGGTTAGCCTTACCTACCACGTCGAGAGGGCGGCCGATGCGTGTTGCCGAACGAGGCGTCGGCGTTGCCGGGCCGGTGCGGCGCGGCTCCTCGTTGAGCCGGGCCGCCTGGCTCGCTGTGGCGCTGGCCGTCCTCGCCGCGCTGGTCGTCGCCAGCACCTGGGTCGGCGCCCGGGAGACCACACCCCTTGAGGTGCTGCGGGCCCTCTGGTCGGACGACGGTTCGTACACCACCTCCGTCATCCGCGATCTGCGGCTGCCCCGCACGCTGACCGGGCTGCTGGTCGGCGCCGCGCTGGGCGCCGCCGGCACCCTCACCCAGGCGTTGACCCGCAACCCGCTCGCCGATCCTGGGCTGCTCGGGGTCAACGCCGGGGCGTCGGCCGCCGTGGTCATCGCCATCGGGGTGTTCGGCGTCAGCGGCTACGGCGGCTATGTGTGGTTCGCGTTCGCCGGCGCGGCCGTCACCGCCGTGGTCGTCTTCGCGCTCGGGGCCTCGGGGCGCGGCGGACTCACCCCGGTGCGGCTGGTGTTGGCCGGCGCGGCGATCGGCGCCGCGCTCTCCGGGGTGATCGCCGCCATCACGGTGCTGGACTCGGCCACCTTCGACTATCTGCGGTTCTGGATGGTCGGCTCGCTCGCCGGACGGCGGCCCGAACTGGTCGCCGAGCTGGCGCCGTTCGTCCTGGTGGGCCTGGTGCTGGCGGTGGCGCTGACCCGTTCGCTGAACGGCATCGCGCTCGGCGACGACACCGCCCGCGCGCTCGGCGTCCACCTGGGCAGGACCCGGGTTCTGGGCCTGCTGACGGTGACGCTGCTCTGTGGCGCGGCCACCGCGGCAGCGGGCCCGATCGGCTTTGTCGGCCTGGTCGTCCCGCTGGTGGCCCGGCAGTTGACCGGCCCCGATCTGCGCTGGTCCCTGCCCTATGCGATGGTGCTGGCGCCCTGTCTGCTGCTGGCCGCCGATATCGCCGGCCGACTGGTGCTGCCGCAGGGCGAGTTGGAGGTCGGCGCGATGACCGCGATCATCGGCGCGCCGATCTTTGTCGCCATGGTGCGTGGACGACGGGAGATGGCGCTGTGAACCGGAGCCGCACCGCCCGGGTGGTGCCGGGTACCGTGCCCGTCCGGTTCTGGTCGGCGCGGGTGACGTTCCTGCTGCGCCCACGCCTGCTGCTGGTCGCCTTGTGGGCGCTGCTCGGCTGCGGCGTACTGATCGGGGTCAGCCTCTGCGTCGGGGCGTATCCGGTCTCCCTGCCCGAGGTCGCCGAGGCGCTTTTCCACGGCACCGGGGACCGGCTCGCGGTGCACTTCGTCACCCAGGAACGGCTGCCGCAGGCGCTGGTCGCGGCGCTGGCCGGGGCGGCGCTCGGGATCAGCGGTGCGATCTTCCAGAGCATGACGCGCAACCCGCTGGCCAGCCCCGATGTGATCGGCTTCAACAGCGGCGCGGCCACCGGGGCGATTCTGGTCATCGTGGTGGCCGGCGGCAGCGCCCAGGGGATCGCGATCGGCGCGGTCGGTGGCGGACTCGGCGCGGCCGCCGTGGTGTTGGCGCTGGCGCGCAGGGGCGGCTTCCAGGGGTCCCGGCTGGTGCTGATCGGCATCGGCGTGACCGCCGTGCTCGGCTCGGTCAACTCCTATCTGCTGACCCGCTCGGAGCTGAACACCGCGCAGAACGCGCATATCTGGCTGATCGGGAGCCTGCACGGCCGTTCCTGGGCGGAGTTCGGCACGCTGGCGCTCACCCTGCTGGCGCTGCTGCCGGTGGTCGCCACGCTGGGCCGGCGGCTGCGTTCGCTGGAGTTGGGGGACGATCTCGCCGGCGGGCTCGGACTGCCGGTGGCCCGCACCCGGTTGGCGTTGACGGCGCTCGGCGTGGCGCTGTGCGCGGTCGCGGTGGCCAGCGCGGGGCCGATCCCGTTTATCGCGCTGGCCGCGCCTCAGATCGCCGCCCGGCTGGCCAGGGGCACCGGGGTGAGCCTGGCCGCCGCCGGGCTGGTCGGGGCGACCCTGCTCACCGGGGCGCATCTGGTGGCCAACCAGCTGTTCGCCGTGCTGGCCTGGTGCGGCGAACGCGTCAGCTGGCTGACCGTGGTCGACCCGGCGCAGCGGCATGTGCAGCTGCCCGTGGGGGTGTTGACGGCGCTGCTCGGCGGCCTCTACCTGGCCTGGCTGCTGCGCCGCCGGTGACGCGCCGGCCCGTTCGGAGCGGGCCTGTTCGGAGCCGGCCCGTTCAGAGCTGGGCGAGGATGGCCTCGATCTCGTCGACCGCGCCGTTGGCGTAGCGGTAGGAGCGGACCCCGTAGTGGTGGACGGGGAAGGCGCGGCCGGCGGCGACCGGGGTGAGGCCCTGCCAGACGCGGTTCTCCATCAGCTCGGCGGTGGGCGCGGCCAACTCGCCGTCGAAGAGCTGCGAGTAGATCAGCACCGTGCAGTCCTCCAGGACGTCCAGATCCTCGTAGGACATCTCCACGAAGCCCGCCTCGTCGTCCGGGATGCCGGCGCCGATGGTCAGGCCCAGGTCCCGCATCACGGAGAGCAGCGGGGAGCCGAGGAAGAACGTGCCGTTGGGGCCGCCGCTGAGCGGGGCCCAGGTGGAGGCGGCTATCTGCTCGGCATAGGTCTCGCGGACCTCGGCGAGGCGGCTGAGATAGGCGTCCCTGACCTCGGTCAGCCGCTCCGAGCGGTTGACCGCGTCGGCGACCCGCTCCGCCTGCTGGTGCCAGAGGCTGTCGCTGTCATGCCAGTTGAAGTGGACCACGGGTGCGATCGGCGTCAGCTCCTCGACCTTGGCCGGGTAGAACTGGTCGAGGATCAGGTCGGGTTCGACGGCGGCCACCGCCTGGGCGTTGGGCTCGCCCGGCACGCCGATGGTGGTGACGTCGCGGATCGCCTCGTGGATGTCCGCGGGCAGGGTGGCCGGGGCGGCGGTGCCCTCCGGGATGCCGACCGGTACCAGGCCGACGTCGAAGAGCATCCAGACGCTGTAGTTGTCGGTGACCACCACGCGCTCGGGCTGCGTGGGCACCGTGATGCGGCCGTTGTCCGCGTCCACGGTCCGCTCGGCGCCGGTGGCGGCGTCGTCGGCCGACGGGGTCGGTTCGTCGGCGTTGTTGCCGCCGCGCACGCCGCAGGCGGCGAGGCTCAACACCCCGCCGAGGCCGGCGGCCCCGCCGATCAGACGTCTCCGGTCAAGGGTCAACAGGGTGTTGGCGCTGGTCACTTGAGCCCCCAGGCAGCAGTTCGGGCATCGGGCGGCTGACCGCAGCCCCCGACGATATGAGGTAAGGCTTACCTAAGCTAGGTAAGGCTTACCTAAGCTACCAGGGGTGCCGGGGTGATGGACGGGGGGCCGGTGCACCGTTGCGGTACTACCCTGCTGTGCCGGGAGGGGTGGTGCCGCCGTGGCCCGGGGGACCCTTTGGAGCAGTCAGGAGACTTCCTTGAGCACCGACGCCTTTTGGGACGACGCCGAACGTCATCTGGTCCGCTATGGCGCCCCGTTCATGCCACGGGTCATCGAGCGCGCCTCCGGTGCCTATGTGCACGACCGGGACGGCGCGGCCATTCTCGACTTCACCTCGGGACAGATGAGCGCGGTCCTGGGGCACGGGCATCCCGATATCGTCCGCGCCGTCTCCCGTTCCGTCGCCTCGCTCGACCATCTCTTCAGCGGCATGCTGAGCGCGCCGGTCGTCGACCTGGCCGCCCGGCTCGCCGGCACGCTGCCCGAATCCCTCACCAGGACCCTGCTGCTGACCACGGGCGCGGAGTCCAACGAGGCCGCCGTCAAGATGGCCAAGCTCTACACCGGCGGCCACGAGATCGTCGCCTTCGACCGCTCCTGGCACGGCATGACGACCGGCGCCTCGGCGGTCACCTTCTCCGCCGGCCGCCGGGGCTACGGCCCCACCATGCCCGGCAGCCTCGCCCTGCCCAGCCCCGACGCCTACCGTTCCCCGTTCCGCCGCCCGGACGGGTCGCACGACTGGGAGGCCGAGCTGGAGTACGGATTCGCCCTGGTCGACCGGCAGTCGACGGGGGCGCTCGCCGCCTGTGTGGTCGAGCCCATCCTGTCGTCCGGCGGCATCGTCGAACTGCCCCTCGGCTATCTCGCCCGGCTCAAGGAGCTGTGCGTGGAACGCGGCATGCTGCTGATCCTCGACGAGGCGCAGACCGGACTCGGGCGCACCGGACACCTCTACGCCTTCGAACGGGACGGTGTGGTGCCGGACATCCTCACCCTCTCCAAGACCCTGGGCGCGGGACTGCCGGTCGCCGCCGTGGTGACCGGCGACGAGATCGAACGGGTCTGCCACGAGCGGGGTTTCCTCTTCTTCACCACCCATGTCTCCGACCCGCTCGCCGCCTCGGTGGCACTGACCGTCCTCGACGTGGTCGAACGGGACGGCCTGGTGGCCCGCGCCGCCGAACTCGGCCGACAGCTCACCGAACGGCTGCTGACGCTGCGCGACACGTACGAGGTCGTCGGCGACGTCCGGGGGCGCGGACTGCTCCAGGGCATCGAACTGGTCGACGACCGGGCGACCAAGGCCCCCGCCGACGCCCTCGGCCAGGCGGTCACGGCGGCCTGTCTCGACCGGGGCCTGCACCTCAACATCGTCCAACTCCCCGGCATGGGAGGCGTCTTCCGGATCGCCCCGCCGCTCACCATCACCGAGGAAGAACTCCACACCGGCCTCGACATCCTCGCCACCGCCATCAAGACCGTGCTCGCCGGCCGACCCTGAGCCCCCCACCGACCCGTCTCAGCGGCGACCGAGACCGCGCAGCTCCGATCAGACGACCGGGGGCAGCAGGGCGGAGTCGGTTGAGGCGGGTAGGTGGGCGATTCGCACGGGGGTGCCGGGTTCGAGGGTCGCCAGTTCCTCCGGGAGCCGCCGTCGGGTGTCGGTCGACGTCAGCCCGGCGTGCCGGACGGTGACCGTGGTCGGCCACCAGTCGCCGTCCGGGGGGCCGCTGACCGTCACCGACTCGACCACCGCGTCGAGGAGCGCGGCCCGTCCCCAGGGGCGTCGGTCGCGGAGCCCGAGCAGTTCGACGGCGTGCTGGCGTCCCTCGATATGGACCAGATGTCGCATCCCCGGATGACGACGGAAGCCGAACAGCATGCCGGGACGGAAGGGGCAGCCGCTCTCGGCGTCGAACTCCCGGTAGCCATGGACCAGTTGCCCGGTCGTCGAGCCGATGGGGCGGCCGATCAGCCGGGCCGTGTGGGTGCGGTGCGCGGCGAACGACCAGGTGGTGATCTCCACCCCGACGACGACCGCCGCCTCCAACGGCGTGCCGGGCCTGGGCCGCTCCGGTTCGTGCGGGCTGCCCAGATTGAGGCAGCCCACCAGGGTCAGCGCCGACAGCAGACCGGCCAGGGTCCACGGCCAGGGCCAGTCGGAGACCAGCAGCAGCCCCACCCCGACGCCCGTGGTCAGCGCCGCCAACGGGACGCTGACCAGCAACCGCGCCCGCAGGTGCCGACGTTGCCGCTTTTGGTGGGCCAACATCAACGCGTCGGGCGGGCCGGTATCGCGCTCCGCCCCGTGGTCGGCGGGCTCGTTCACGTCAGTACCACGTGGGCCACAGCAGCCACCCTCCTCGCGTCGAACGGGTCACCGGCACCCGGCCCGTGTGCCGGGCGGTCGCGATCTCGTCGGGCCGCAGAAACCCGCGGACCAGGGACGGTCGGCCGTCGACGTCGACGGCCAGCTCGACCTCCACCTGACCGGCCCGCACCGCGCCGGTCGGGCGGATCGTGGCGACGGTCGCCGACTCCGGTGCGTCCCCAAGCCGTTGGCACAGCTCCCGGTGGCCGTCCTCGTCGACCAGGCCCAGGCCGGCCCGGTGGTCGAGCAGCACCCGGCCGATCTGGGGTCCGGTCAACTCCCAGGCCGTCTCCCAGCTGTCGCCCCCGCCCGACGCCCGGCTCTCCGGCAGCCGGCGGACCGGGAGAAAGGTACCCGCCCCGACATCGAGCACATCCGCCACATCGGCCTCCAGCACCGTGCTGCCGCCGTCGGCCAGCCGTAGCCGCAGCCGCGCCAGCACCGTTCCCTCGTCGTCGCTGGACGTGCCGTCGAGCACCGCGACGACCTCAGCGACCCGCACCACGCCACGAGCCCTGCCGTCGGGCGTCGGCCCGTCGCCCAGCCGGTCCCGCAGCGGCTCAGGGCCCCGCCGCCAGGAGTCCAGGCGCCGGTCGAAGTAGCGGGCCGGATCGTGCGGCCTGGGCGGGACCTTCAGCTCGCTCCACCTGGTGGCGGCCTCGCCCCACACCAGCAGGCCGCACACCAGGGCCGTCAGGGTGAGGTACCCGGCGGGGAGGAGAACGTCGAAGCTCGCGGCCATGCCGGCAGGATCACCGGCGGCCCGGCGCTACCGATCACAGGAAAAAGGCCGGAACAGGAGCCGAGGATCCGGCCAACTAAGGCCAACTACGGGAATAAAACAGGTGAGTTGAGTGTTGGCCCGGCGTGACTCACCAAACTGGAGACCCCATCAGGGGCACCGCACAGGGCAGTGCCCCCGTACCGTTGTCCATCCTCGACCTGGCCGCCGTGGGGGACGGGTTCACCACGCGCGACACGCTGCGCGCGTCCACGCGGCTGGCGACGTTAGCCGAGGCGCGCGGTTTCCACCGCTACTGGGTTGCCGAACACCACTCCATACCGGGCATCTCCAGCAGCAGCCCGGCCGTGATCCTGGGCCATCTCGCCGCCCACACCGAACGCATCCGCCTCGGCTCCGGCGGGGTGATGCTGCCCAACCACCCGCCGCTGGTGGTCGCCGAGCAGTTCGGCACCCTGGAGGCCTACGCCCCCGGCCGGGTCGACCTCGGCCTCGGCCGCGCCGCCGGCACCGGCCCCGGCGCGGCGGCGGCGCTGCGCCGCCCGGGCAACGGCGGCGACTTCGCCGCCGAGGTGCTGGAGCTGATCGCCTTCCTCGACGACGACTTCCCCGAGGGACACCCCTACCGGGATGTGCACGCGGTGCCGGGACCGGTCCAGGGCCCGGGGGAGCGGCCCCAGGTGTGGCTGCTCGGCTCCTCGCCCAACTCGGCTGTGCTGGCCGGCCGGTTGGGGCTGCCGTTCGCCTTCGCGCACCATTTCGCCGCGCACAACACGCTGCCCGCCATCGACGCCTACCGGGCCAGCTTCCGGCCGTCCCCCACCCTCGCCGAGCCCTATGTGGTGCTCGGCGTCTTCGCGTTCGCCGCCGACGACCCCGCCGAGGCGCGGCGCCAGGCGCTCAGCGGGGCGCTGGTGACCATCCGGTTGCGCGGCGGCCGGCCGACCCTGGTCCCCTCGGGCGAGGCGGCCGAGAAGCACACCTTCACCGACGAGGACCGGGCGCTGCTCGGCGGCTGGCTCGACAACGCCCTGTACGGGACGGGCGACGAGGTGCGGGCCGGGCTCGACGCGCTGCACAAGCGGACCGGCGCCGACGAGCTGATGATCGCGATGAACTCACACGAGCCCGATCTGCGGGTGCGCTCCTATGAGTTGATAGCCGACGCCTACGCGCTGCCGACGCGGACGTCCGGGTCCTGACCGCACGGCCAGGGGCCCGGCCGGCGACGGGCGGGCCCCGGCTCAACGGGGCGGCGCCCCGCTGGGCTGTGGCTGTTCGGCGCTCGACGGCGGGCGGTACCGCACCGGCCAGCCGCTGGCCGCGAGATGCTTTCTCAGCGTCTCGGCCGCCACCGGCTCCGCCACGATGAGCGCGGCCAACGCGGCCGGACCGTCCCCGCCGTGCAGCCGCACCTTCTCGGGACCCACCCCGAACTCGGTGATGTCCAGCAGCAACCGGCCCAGCGCGCCCGGCTGTTCGCCCACCGACACCTCAAGCGTGGTCGGCACCGCCCAGTCGTCACGGTCGGTCCCGTGCACCGCCGCCCAGCCCTCGCGCCCCCGCGACAGCAGCTCCGTCACCGGGGCCATCGCCCCGGCGGCGTGCGGATCGCCGAGCGCCACCTCGCGCAGCGCCCGCACCAGGGTCTCCAGATCCTTCGACAGCTCCTCCAGGATCTCGGCCACGGCGCGCGCGTTCGACCGCAGGATGTCGGTCCACAGCGTCGGCGCGCCCCCGGCGATCCTGGTGACGTCCCGCAGGCCCTGACCGACCAGCTGCCGCACCTCGGGCGGCGCGGCCCGCAGCCGGCTGGCCATCAACGCGGCCAGCAAGTGCGGGGTATGGGAGACCACGGCGACGGCCCGGTCGTGGTCGTCGGGCTCCATCACCACCGGCACCGCCCCGCACAGCGCCACGGCGGCCAGCGCACGGTTGAGGGTGTCGGCCGAGGTGTGCGCGTCCGGCGTCAGCACCCAGGGGCGGCCCTCGAACAGCCCGGCCCGCGCGGTCAGCGGCCCCGACCGTTCACTTCCGGCCATCGGATGGCCACCCACATAGTCGGCGCGCTCGGGGGACGCGTGCGCGACGGCCCGCGCCGTCGCCAGCTTGACGCTGGCCACATCCGTGTAACTCAGTGCCAGCGAACGCCGTTGCTGCTCGCAGAGCACGTCGGCGACGCGGGTGGGCGGCACCGCGATCACGGCCAGGTCGACGGGGCCGGGTGGCGGCACCGTCGTTCCCGCGCCGAGCGCGGCGGCGACCCTGGCGGTCGACGCGTCGGCGTCCAGTAGGTGGACCCGGACCCCGTGCCGGGCCAGGGCCAGGCCCACGGACGTGCCGATGAGCCCCGTTCCCACGATGGCGGCTGTGCGGATCACCATGCCTCCTCTGACCGGGACGGCCGTCCCGTCCGCGACCCCGGCAGTGTCACCGCGCCCGCCGCCGGGATATCCGCCGTGCGCGAACCGCCTGTGGCGCGTTAGCGCACCCGGCGGTGGCGTGCGCGAACACGCCACAGGCGGTTCGCGGAAGCCACATCCGGACGGTCGGCCGCTCACTAGCTTGTCGACTCGTCGGCGGTCGGGATCGCTCCGAAGGACCGCTCCGACGGAAACGGTCGCCGCAGGGGCGACACCGGCCGGAACACCCTCTTGCCCTCTTGAAGGAGGAGCCGTGGAACTTGATCTGCGCGCGGTGATGCGGCACTTCACCACCGGCGTGGGTGTGGTGAGCACCCATGTCACCGACGCCGACGCACCCGGCGGGCGCCGGCACGACGCCATCACCGTCAACTCCCTCGCGCCCGTCTCCGAGGAACCGCCGCTGGTCTCCTTCTGCCTGCGCAACGAGTCGGTGTTCCTCACGGACCTGCTGACCGCCGGCGTCTGGGCGGTGTCCGTCCTGGACGCCGAGGGCGCCAGGACGGCAGGCCGGCTGGCCAAGCCACGGGAGGCGCGGGCGGAGACCCTGCCGACCCTGCCGACCACCCCCGGTGCCCACACCGGCGCCCTGATCGTGGACGGGCTCGGCTGGCTGGAATGCGCCACGGTCGAGACCTTCGACGCGGGGGACCACCGGATGGTGATCGGCCGCGTCCTCGGCAGCGGACTGCGCCCGACCCGCCGGCCGCTGCTGTTCCTGCGCGGCGCGCTGGTGCCGGGGCCCGCGCTGGTCGAGGAGACGGCGGCGGTCGCCGCCCGTTCGCTCGGCTGAACCACCGGCCGGACCACCCGGACCCGCCAGGACACAACGCCCGCCCGTCAGCCGCCCGTTCCGCCGCCCCAAGGAGGCGTCCTCGATGTCCACCACCCATCCCGCCGGAGACCGGCCGGGGGCCCGGCCCACGGTGCGAACGGCCGCCCTGCGCGCGGCACTTGACGAAGCGGCGGCCATCCTGGGCGCCGACCGGACGGTGCTCGCCGACCCGGCCGGCGAGGGCCTCGGCCCGCTCGGGCCCAACACCAGCCTCTTCCGCTCCCGACGGATCGCCGCCCTGCTCCGCCCGGCCACCGCCGAACAGGCCAGGGCGATCGTGAAGCTCTTCGGCCGCGATCCGGACTCCGGCAGCCTGCACGCGGTCAGCACCGGCCGCAACTGGGGCCTCGGCTCGGCCGAGCCGGCCACCGACGACACCGTGGTGCTGCACCTGGGCGATCTGGACCGGATACGCGACCTGGACACGGAAGCCGGCTGGGCGGTCGTCGAACCCGGCGTCACCCAGGGCCGGTTGTCGCAGCGGCTCGCCGGCACCGAGCGGTTGGTGAACGTGACCGTCTCGGCCGCCGAGACCAGTGTGCTGGGCAACGCCCTGGACCGTGGCGTCGGCCTGCGCGGTCAGCGCACCGAGGAACTGGTGGGCCTTGAGGTGGTGTTGCCGGACGGCGAGCTGGTCCGCGTCGGCTGGTGGCCGACGTCCGGGCGGCGCGCACCCGTCTACCCGCACGGCCTCGGGCCCGACCCGCTGCGGCTGTTCGTCCAGTCCAACCTGGGCGTCGTCACGGCCGGCGTGATCCGGCTCGCGCCGCGCCCCGAGGCGCTGCGCGTGGTGCGCCTGACCTTTCCGCGCGCCGTGCTCGGCGCCGCCGTCGACACGATCCGGCGCTTCGTCGCACAGGGCCTGACCCGGGGCGTGCCCCGAATCTACGATCCGGCCGCCGGACGCGGATACGCGGGCCCCGAGGGCGAGTTCCTGGTCCATCTGCCGGTGGACGGCACCCCCGAGGCGGTGCGGGCCCTGGTCGGGATCCTGGCCGACGAGGCGCGGCGCGCCGAACTGTTCAGCGAGATCGCCGAGGCCGACGCCGACGAGGCGGACGAACCGGTGCGCTCCGTCGCCCGGTTGGTGGAACGCGGCTACGCCGGCGATCCCGATGTCACCGACACCCTCTTCCGCGTCAAGATGGGCGTCGAGGCCGACGAGGTCGACGCCCGCGCGGGGTTCGTGTTCTTCCTGCCGCTGCTGCCGTTCACCGGCGAGGCCGTCGTCCGGGCCGACGCCCTGCTGAGCGAGGTGTCCGCCGAGGCGGGCGTGCGGACCTCCGCCACGCTGCATCTGCTCGGCCCCGACCTCATCGACTGCGTCGTGGCGCTGAAGTTCCCCCGCGACCCGGAGAGCGCCCGCCGGGCCCACCACGCGCTCGATCTGCTCCACACCTCCTTCCACGAGGCGGGATTCGCCCCCTACCGACTCGATGTCGCCCACACCGACCGGCGCGACCTCCTCGCCGCCGACCCGGCCGCGCTCGCGCTGACCAGGCGGCTGAAGGCGGCCCTCGACCCCAACCACGCCATCGCACCAGGCCGTTACCGCTGATCCGCGGACGTACTACACCGCGTACGTACACCGGGCCGGAGGCCCCCAAGCCCCTGAACACCCCGAAGAGACCTGAGACAGCTGAGACACCTGAGACAGAGGGATGTGCCAGATGGTCACTCAACAGAAGGCGCGGGACTCCCGAGCCGCCGCCCCGACCAGGCCGACCACGGCGGCCGAGGTGCTGCGCCGGGCCGAGGAGCTGGTGCCGGTGTTGCGCGCGGCATCCGAGGAGATCGAGCGGGCCCGGCAACTGCCCGCCGCCGTGGTGGAGCAGCTGCGCGACGCCGGGATGTTCCGGATGGGGGTGCCCACCGAACTCGGCGGTCCCGGGCTCGACTCGGTGCAGCAGACGGAGGCGGTGGAGATCCTGGCCCGGGGCGACTCGTCGGCGGCCTGGTGCGCCATGATCGGCATGGACACCCCGCTGTACGCGGAGTTCCTGCCGGAGTCCGTGGCCCGTGAGGAGCTGGGCGATCCGGACACCGTGACCGCCGGCCTGATCCTGCCCCTGGGCCGGGCCGAACGGGCGCCGGGCGGCTACCGGGTCACCGGGCGCTGGGGGTTCGGCAGCGGCATCACCCACGCCGACTGGGTGGTGGCGGGCTGCTTCGTGTACCGGGCGGGCGAGTTGGAGCCGCGCGAGAACGGCGGCCCGCAGTGGCGGGTGATGATCGCCCCGCGCGAGCAGTTCGAGGTCATCGACACCTGGCACACCACGGGCCTGGCCGGCAGCGGCAGCAGGGACTACCGGGCGGACGACCTGTTCGTGCCCGAGGAGCACTCGTTCAGCCTGGGCCAGCCGCGTGTCCCCGGCTCCAACGCCACCCCCGAGACCATCCTGCGCAACATGCCGGGGGTGCCGCTCGGCGTGGCCAGGGCCGCGCTCGACTGGGTGCGCGAGATGGCGGTGCACCGGGTCGACCGGGCGGCCAACCTGCCCTGGCCGGAGACCTACCGGGTGCAACTGGCCGTCGCCGAGGCCGAGATGGAGCTGGGCGCGGCACGGCACGCCGTCTACGGCAGCCTCCGCCGGCAGCAGACGTTGCTGGCCGCCGGCGAGGAACTGGGCCCCGACGAACGGGTGGACACCGTGCTGGCCCGGGTGAACGCGTTCCGCGTCGCGCGGTCCATCGTCGCCCGGCTCTACGATCTGGTGGCCACGGCCGCGATCTACCGGCCCTCGCCGATGGACCGCTGGCTGCGGGACCTGACGACGATGCGGCAGCATGTCATCGCGCAGGACCAGGTGCTCCAGTCCGCCGGCGCGCATCTGCTGGGCGGCACTCCGCAGAACCCGTTCAGCCTGGGCATCGTGGCGTGAGCCCGCCGACCACGCGCCTCGACCAGTGGCACGGCCGGCCGTTACCCGTGCGGCCCGCCGTGCTGGACGGCGGGCCGCAGCCGGAGCCCGAGGTCGCGACCCTGGGGGCGGCCCTGGTGCGGGCCGCCGACACCCTCAACGGGGTGCTGCTCGTGGACGGCCGCGGGCGGCCGACGCGCCGCACCTACGCCAGGCTGCTGGACGAGGCGGCCCGGGTGCGGGTCGGCCTGCGCTCGGCCGGTGTGCCCGAGGGGGCCGTCGTGCTGATCAGGGCCGGGAGTTCGGCCGATCTGCTCACCGCCTTCTGGGCCTGTGTGCTCGGCGGCTGGCTCCCGCTGCCGCTGCCCCCTGGCGGCGGCCGACAGCGGCTGGCCGAGGTGACGGCGACGGTGGGGCCAGCCTGGCTGTTGGGGGAGTCGCCGCCGGGGCCGCCGCCCGAGGGGCTGCGCCCGCTCGGGCCGGTGCCCGGGCTGCGCGCCTCCACCGCCGACCGCGCGCCCCACGAGGCCGACCCCGAGGCGCCGGCGCTGCTGACCCTCACCTCCGGCAGCTCAGGACGCCCCAAGGCGGTCGAGCTGACCCACCGCAACATCCTGACCCGGGCCAGGGCCACCGCCCTGGCGCGTGGCCTGGACGACCGCAGCAGAACGCTCAACTGGCTGCCGCTGGACCATGTCAGCGGCATCGTGATGTTCCATCTGCGGGATGTGCTGCTCGGCTGCCACCAGGTGCACGCCGACACCGGCTGGGTGCGGGCCGACCCGCTGCGCTGGCTCGATCTGGCGGCGCGGCACCGGGTCGACACCACCTGGGCGCCCAACCACGCGTTCGCACTGGTCGCCGACCGGCTGGCGGAGGCGCGCGACCGCACCTGGGACCTGGGCGGGCTGCGCTATGTGATGAACGGCGGGGAGGCGGTCAAGGAACGGGTGGCCCGCCGCTTTCTGACCGCGCTGGCCCCCTTCGGGCTGCCGGCCGACGCCGTCCATCCGGGCTGGGGCATGCCGGAGACCGCCTCCGGAGTGGTGGACGGCGTGCTGACGCTCCGTCAGGGAACGCCGCGCCGCTTCGTCCCGGTCGGCACCCCGCACCCCGGCGTCGAGGCGCGGGTGGTGGGCGACGACGGGCGGGCCGTCGCCGATGGGGTACGCGGCCGCCTCCAGGTGCGCGGGGCCCCGGTGGCCGGCTGGTACCGGGAGGACGGCGCCCGGCATCCGACGCCTCTGACCGAGGAACGCTGGCTGGTCACCGACGATCTCGCCTATGTCGCGGACGGGCAGCTGACCGTGACCGGGCGGGCCGACGACCAGATCCTGCTGGGCGGCGACCACTACCACGGCCATGAGATCGAGGAGGCCGTCGAGGAGTTGGCGTGCGTCGCCCCGACCCGCACGGTGGCCCGCGCCGTCGGCGGCGAGCTGGCCGTCCTCTTCAGCCCCCGCGCCGGGGTGCCGTCGGCCGGCGCCGTCCGCCAGGTGCGGGAACGGGTGCGTCGGGGGTTCGGCGCCGAGATCGTCCACCTCAGGGCGGTGCCCGAGGCCGATCTGCCCAGGACGGCCACCGGGAAGCTCCCCCGAGCCGCCCTGGCCGCCCTCCTCACCGGCACCACCGGCAGCACCGGCACCAGCAGCAGCACCAGCACCAGTCAGGGGACCGACGGGAGGAGCCGCAGATGACCCTGGACCTGGCCACCACGATGGGCGCCTTCGCCTCGGGGCTCTGTGTGGTGACAACCCATGCGGGACCCGAGGGGGAGCGCCGACACGACGCGCTGACCACCCGTTCCCTCGCCTCGGTCTCCCTCCAACCGCCCCTGGTCTCCCTGGCGTTGCCCCGTCCCGGTGCCTTTCTCGACGATCTGCTGGCCGCCGGGGTGTGGGCCGTCTCGATCCTCGATGTGGCCGGCGACGATCTGGCCGCGGCCTTCGCCGCCGACCGGGAGACCAGGGAACGCGCCCTGTTGACCTGCGCCGCCGAGCCCGGCCCGAGGACCGGGGCGCTGGTGCTCGACGCGGCCGGCTGGCTGGAGTGCGCCCTGCGCGACCGACGCGACTTCGGCGACCACACGGTGGTGGTCGGCGAGGTCCTGGCCACCGGCAGCCGACGCCGCAGACCACCCCTGGTGTCGTTCGGCGGCACCCTGCGGACCCTCTCCGACGACTGAACCGACGATCCCGCCCCACACATCTCCCAACTCCCTGGAGGAAGAGTGAAATTCGGCATCTGGTTGGACTTCCGCAACCCCACGCGCTGGCACCGGCCCTGGTCCGAGGTGTACTCGGAGACCGTCGACCTGGCCACCGACGCCGAACGGCTCGGCTACGAGTCCGTCTGGCTCTCGGAGCACCATCTGACCGAGGACGGCTATCTGCCGTCCCTGCTGCCCGCCCTGACCGCCATCGCCGCCCGCACCGAACGGGTGCGGCTGGGCACCGCCATGCTGCTGGCCAGCCTGATCCATCCGCTCCGGCTGGCCGAGGACGCGGCCGTCGCCGATCTGATCTCCGGAGGGCGCCTGGAGCTGGGCATCGCCCCCGGCTACCGGGAGGAGGAGTTCACCGCGCTCGGCGTCCCGCGCAAGGGCCGCGGCGCGCGCACCGAGGAGACCGTGGAGATCCTGCGCCGGGCCTGGAGCGGCGAACGGTTCTCGTTCGCCGGCGAGCACCACACGTTCGACAACGTGCTGGTCACCCCCGTGCCGAGCCAGCAGCCGCCGCTGTGGGTCGGCGGTGGCGGCCGGGCCGCCGCGCTGCGCGCCGGCCGGCACGGGCTGCGGTTCCTTCCCGACCTCGGGACCCCGCCGGAGATCCTGGACCTCTACCGGGAGACCCTGGCCGCCAACGGCCACGACCCGGCGCGGTTCGGCGTCACGGCCATCGTCACCCCCGGGGTCTACATCTGCGAGGACGCCGAGGAGGGCTGGCAGGAGCTGCGGGAGCACTACTTCTACCTGCTCAACACCTTCCAGGAGTGGTTCGGCAACCCGGGTCTGCCCTCCGTCGACGATTTGCCGCGCGAGCTCTTCCTGGTGGGCCCGCCCGACGCCGTGGCCGAGGGCATCAGGGAGCGGATCAAGCCGCTGGGCGACGTGGAACGGGTCATCTTCTTCGGCCGCGCGCCGGGACTGCCGGCGGACCGCGCCCGCCGTTCGCTCGAACTCTTCGCCGAGCACGTGATCCCGCAGTTCGCCTGAGGAGCGGAAAGGCGCAGCGCCGCCCCGCCCTCCCCACCACGCCGTAAGGAGCACCATGCCGAACATCGCCATCGTGGGAGCCGGTATCTCCGCGCTCCATCTGGCCCTGCGCCTCCAACAGACCGGGGTGGCCACCACCGTCTACGCGGAGCGCACCGCCGACGAGATCGCCGCCGGCCGGCCCCTGCACCTGCCGGTCAGGTTCGGGCGCACCCAGGAACGTGAGCGGACGCTCGGGGTGGCCCACTGGGACCAGCCGGAGCACCACACGCACGGGGTCAGGCTCGTCGGCCCGCCCGGCAGCGGGATCGGCTTCCTCGGCCGGTTCGACGTGCCGGCGAGCGGAGTCGACTTCCGCGTCTATCTGCCCCGGCTGATCGCCGACTACCAGGAGCGCGGCGGCCGGGTGGAGCCGCTGCGCCCCGAGGTCGCCGAGATCGAACGGATCTCCCAGCGCCACGATCTGGTCGTGGTGGCCGTCGGCCGGCAGGCCAGCGCGCTCTTCCCGCGCGATCCGGCCCGTTCCCCCTACGAAGGGCCCCAACGGGTCCTGACGGCCGGTCTGTTCCGGGGCATCGCGCCCGTCCGGCCCGGACATATCCACTTCCAGGTCACCGAGGTCGGCGAGATCTTCTCCACCCGGATACTCACCGCCGACGGGCCCGTGCACGGCATGGTCGTCGAGGCGCTGCCCGGCGGCCCGCTGGAGCAGCTGGCGTCGCTCGACGCACTCCGGGACGCCCCGGGATTCGTCCGGACGCTGCTGAAGCTGGTCGAGGACCACGCGCCCGAGCTGCGGGAGCGGATCGACGCAGCCGAATTCGGCATCGCCAAGCCGGGCGATGTCATCCAGGGCGGCATCACGCCCGTGGTGCGGCGGAGTTGGGCCGCGCTCTCCTCCGGCCGGGTCGCGCTGGCCATCGGGGACGCCTGGATCACCAACGACCCGCTGGCCGGCCAGGGCGCCAACCTGGGCTCACGGACGGCGTTCGAACTGGCCGAACTGATCGCCGCCGGCGGCCCGTTCGACGAGGCGTTCGCGCGTCGGGCGGCGGACCGGCTGTGGTCGGTGGCCGAGCCGGCCGTCCACTGGTCCAACCTCAATGTGGGGCCGCCCGTCGAGCAGTTGGGCGCCCTCTTCGGCGCCGCGACGTCCGACCAGCGGGTCGCGGACGCCTTCGCGACCAACTTCAACGCCCCGGAGGCGATGTGGGAGGGCGTCAGGACGCCGGAGAACACGGACGCCTGGCTGTCCCGGATCACCTCGGCGGCCGGGGCCTGACCCGGAGGGTCTGACCCGAGCGGCCTGGGCCCGCTGTCGTTCAGCGCCCGGCGGCGCTGCCCGCCAGCGGGCCGACGGGGGTGTCCCACGCGGCCATCGCCATATCGACCAGCGCGTGCAGTTGGTCCCGCCCCATGCCGTCCCTGGCCTGCAGCGAGAGGCCGTTGAGGAAGGTGGTGTAGAAGGCGGCCACCCGCCCCGTGTCGGCGTCCTCGGGCAGTTCGCCCGTGGCCACCGCCCGGTCCAGCCGGGACTTGAACGTCTCCTTGGTGCGGGCCCGGCAGCGCAGCGCGAAGTCGCGGAGCGAGGCGTGGTCGCCGAAGGAGTTGGCGGTGGACAGCACGATCATGCAGCCGCGCGGCCTGCCGTCCGTGGTGAACCGGTCCACGCTGTCGTGCAGCAGCACGGCCACCGCCTCCCTGGCGGTCGTCGCGGCCTCCATGGCCTGCCGGGACGCCTCCGCCTCGGTGCGCTCGTAGAGGCCGACGGCCTCCCGGAACAGCGTCTCCTTGTTCTTGAAGGCGGCGTAGAGGCTGGTCGGCGTGATGCCCATGGCCGCGCTGAGCTCGGTGGTCGAGGTGGCCTCGTAACCCTGTTCCCAGAACATCAGCATCGCCGTGCTCAGGGCGGCGTCACGGTCGAATGCCCGGGGGCGTCCCAGCCGTGCCAAGTGGACCTCCTTGACGGTGGTTCAGCGGATCGATAGCGTTATGTAGAGCCCAGTACATAAGTCGTTGGCGTCGCCACCCGGGGCCACGCCGCCCACGATCTGGTCCCGTTCCCCAACGACTCTACGGCGCCGGCCCCCGGTTTCGCCTCCCCCCGCCGTCAACTCCACAGCGGACGGCGGTCACTTCGGACGACAAGGAGACTGCACTGATGGCCATCACGGACGACGCCTCGGAAGACCGAAGGTCATCCCCTGGCGCTCCCCGGGCCCCCATCGACTCCCAGGAGCCGCCGGCCGCTCCGGTGGCATCCGAGGACGAGCCGGTCCGCTGGGGCTTACGTGCGTGGCTCATGCTGGTGGTCGTCTGCGGGGCGTTCTCCCTCGACGCGCTCGACAACATCATGATCGGCATCGCCACCCCGCAGATCAAAGCCGACTTCGACATGAGCAACTCCGCCGCCCAGTGGGTGGTCAGCGCCTATGTCCTCGGGTTCGGCGGCTTCCTGCTGCTCGGCGGCCGCCTCTCCGACCTGCTCGGCCGCCGCCGGGTGTTCCTGATCGGGCTCGTGGTGCTCGCCGCCGGATCGCTCCTCGGCGGACTGGCCGGCAACGGCCTGATGGTGATCGTCGGCCGGCTCGTCATGGGCATCGGCGCGGCCCTCACCGCGCCGTCCGCCCTGGCGATCGTCATCGGCAACTTCCCCGAGGGGCCACAGCGCAACCGCGCCCTGGGCATCTACACCGCCTGCGGCGCCGTCGGCTACTCGATCGGCGTGGTCATCGGCGGCCTCCTCACCGAGGTCAGCTGGCGGCTCACCTTCATGCTGGGCGTGCCGGTGGCGCTGGCCGCCCTGGTGGGCGCCCTGATCCTGGTGCCCAAGGACACCCCGCACGACGGCTCCAAGCGGCACTACGACGCCAGCGGCGCGATCACCGTCACCGCGGCCATGCTGCTGCTGGTCTACGGCATCGTGCAGGCCCCCGAGGTCGGCTGGAGCGCCCCCGCGACGCTCAGCGTGTTCGCCGTCGCGGCGCTGCTGCTGGTGGCGTTCACCGTCATCGAACGGCGTTCCCCCGAACCGCTGTTGCGGCTCGGCCTGCTGCGCAACAAGGCCCTGCTGGGCGCCAGCCTGATCGCCGCCGCGATCCTCGGCACCTATATGAGCTACCAGTTCGTCGGCAGCCTCTACCTCCAGTCCTACCGGGGCTGGTCGCCGCTGGAGATGGGCTTCGCCTTCCTGCCGATCGGCGTGATGATCTTCATCTTCGCGCCGCGCGCCGGAAAGCTGCTCAACCGGCTCGGCGTGCGCGGCATGATGTTCGGCGGCATGTTCCTCTACACCGTGGCCTTCCTGCTCTTCCTGGGGATCGGCCCGGACTCCTCGTACTGGACGATGATCCTGCCCAGCATGGTGCTGATCGGCGTCGGCTTCCCGTTCGCCTTCACGGCCGCCAACATCCAGGCCACCTCGGGACTCGCCGAGTCGGAACAGGGCCTGGGCGCCGGCATCCTGCAGACCGGCTACCAGGTCGGCGCCGCCGTGGTGCTCGCCGTGGTCACCGTTCGCATGGGCGGCGAGGACACCGACCACACCCGCGAACAGCTGCTCGACGGCTACCACCAGGGCACCTGGGTCGTCATCGTGGTCGCCGCCTTCTCCGCGCTGGCGGTCGCCGTGGCCGCCTGGGCGGCCAAACGGCGCGGCCAGGCCCCCGCCGCCGACAAGCAGCCGGCACCCGTGCCGGCCGACACCGTCGACGAACGGATCGGCTGACGCGACCGCCCCCGCCGAGGGAAGCCGAAAGGCCGCCCCCGGCGGGGGCGGCCTCTTCGGTCGGAACCCGGCTCACTCCTCCAGCAGATCGGGCTCCTCGTGCGTGATCTCGTCCCACAACAGCTGGAAGCTGAACTCGCCCAGCTGCCGGTCGCCGAACCCGTCCCGCGCCGCGACCGCCTGCGCGTGGGTCATCGGCTTCGGCTCACCGGCCGCCGCCGCCGTCAACTGCACCTCGGCCGCGCCCTCGTAGGTGAAGAACCAGTGCGCCGCCTCGTCCACCGAACGGCCCACGGTGATCAGCCCGTGGTGGCGCAGCAGGATGGCCCGCTTGTCGCCCAGCTTCGCCGCGATGTCCTTGCCCTGCTCGACGCTGATCGAGGGCCCCTCGTAGGCGTCGTAGAGGACCTGGTCCTGGTAGAACGCGGCCGACTCCTGGTCGAACGGCTCCAACAGCCGGCTCAGCGCGCCCAACGCCCGGGAGAACGTGGTGTGTCCGTGGGCCGCCGCGGTGGCGTCCGGGTTCGCCTGGTGGATCGCCGAGTGGATGACGAACGCGCTCGGGTTGACGCGGTGGCGCCCGGCCACCACCCGGCCGTCGGAGTCCACCAGGATCAGGTCGCCGACCGTCACCCGCCGGAACGAGACCCCGAACGGGTTGACCCAGAACCTGTCCTCGTCCTCCGGGTCACGCACCGAGATGTGTCCCGAGATGCCCTCGCCGTAGCCGAGCTTGCCGAACAGCCGCAACGCGGCGGTGAGTCGCTGCTTGCGGTGCCTGCGCTCGTCGTCGACGGAGATGAAGTCGGGCCGCGAAGGCAGCGGCAGTCCGGTGTGGGTGTCCGCCAGATAGCTGGCGCGCCCCTGGGGGAGCGTATCGGTCATGTCCTGCTCCTCATACGTGGATTGACGGCGTGACAGATGGAAACGACGGGGCCGGCCGAGCGGATGGAACGGAAGCGGGGCGGAGCGGACGACGGGCGGCCCGGCCCCGTGGCCCGTACGACCGCCCCGCCCCGTGGCTCACACCACCTGCATGGACTCCGCACGTCGCGCGGTGTCCAGATGGATGGCCTCGACGATGTCCAGCGCCCGGTCCAGCAGGGACGGGACACCGAAGGTGAACAGCAGGGAACCGGAGGCCAGTTCCCCCAGCGCGAAGATCCGCGGATCGGGCACCCCGTCGGCCAGCACCCCGCTGGTGGCCCTCGCCACCCGGAGCCCGCCGCGCGGATGCAGCTCCGCCAGCCCGCGCGCCGTCAGCGAGTCGACCAACGGTCGGGCCGCCGCCGGCACCCGATGGCCCGGCGGACTGACCGCGTTGACCACCACATCGGCCCGCTGCCAGCCGTCGGCCGTGCGCACCCCGAACCCGCCCGTCGGATCCGGGACGATCTTGGTGAGACCGCGCGCGAAGCCCAGCCGCCCGGCGTCCGCCTCGCCCAGCAGCACGGCGGCGCTGGTCGGCGGCATCGGGCAGCAGAGGCTCATCAGCGTGCGGTAGTGCCGGTGCAGCACCTCGGCCCGGTCCCGCTCCGGCAGCAGCGTCCACACATCGGGCCCGGTGTCGGGCACCGCGCGCTGCAGCACCCGCAGCCCCGGATCGCCCGCGTTCACCGCCTCGAACTGACGGCGCAGCCGCGCCAGCGGATCCTCCGTGCCGGCGGCCGTGATCTCGCGGGCCACCACCTCCGAGGAGGAGCCGACGGCGGCCAACTCGTCCGCCATCAGGGCGACCGCCCGAGCGAGCGTCAGGGACTCGCCGCGCGCCGCCATCGCCCGGAACCGCTCGGCGGTGAAATACCGGGCCCGGTGCTCGACCGGACGCTGGCGGACGCTGGGCAGCACCCCACGCCGGGACGCGAGCACCACCCCGCCCCGATGCCCCCGCGCGGTGAGCGTCAGCACCATGTCGACGGCGGTGAGACCGTTGCCCACCACCAGCACCCGGGCGTCCGGGTCGACGTCCGCCAGCCGGTTCACCACCGGATAGGGGTCGGCGACAAAGCCGGGAGTGCCGGCGAGCTGATGCGGGTCGGCGGGACCCGCGTTGCCCACACACAGCACCGTGTGGTCGAACGGATACACCGCGCCGTCGTCCGTGCGGACCGCCAACCGCTCGCCGTCACGGGCGACTTCGGTGACCGCCCGGCGCACCAGACGCACCTCGCAGCCCCTGGCGTGGAGCGCGGCCAACGCCTCGCGCGCGCACTGCTCCAGGTAGTCCCCGTAGAGCGCGCGGGGCGCGAACGCGATGCCCGCCCAGGGGTCGTCGTAGTGGGACCGCGCGGCCAGGCCGGACCGGCGCGCGCCCAGCCACCGGATGAAGTGCTCCGGGTCGCCCGCCCGCACCGTCATGTCCTCCGGGGGCGCGTTGACCAGCAGGGTGGCCGCGTCCGGTTGATAGGCGCGACCACGCCACAGATGAGCGGAAGGATCGAAGACCGTGACGGCCTCGGGTGTCTCGGAACGCTCCCTCAGCGCACTGAGGAGGCATACGGCGGAGGCACCGGCGCCTATTATTCCAATTCTGGTGGGACTCAGCATCTGGAGGAACCTCGTTCCCGAGGAAAAGGACGGAAAACGGCAGCCGAATTCATACGGGGATTCCTCCCGGGTATATGGGAGGTAAGTTCCGGGTCCCCGCTAATTACTCCGAATCGGAGATCAGTCTCCCAGTCGGGCCGTCATCCCTTTCGCGTGATCACGCACGCGGTGTGGCGCGTTCGCGCAACCCAATCCCGGGCCGGGCGTGCGCGGTCAGCGCATCGTGTCCCTGGCCTGCCGGCGCCAGTCGCGCGGGGTGACGCCGTACGCCTCCCGGAAAAGCCGGCTGAAGTGCGAGGCCCCGCGCAGACCCCAGCGCTCCGCGATGGTGGCCACCGTCAGATGCGCCAGCCGGGGACTGCCGAGATCCTCCCAGCAGCGCGCCAGCCGCTCGTTGCGGATCCACAGCGCCGGACTGGTGTCCTCCTCCTGGAAGAGCAACTGCAGATAGCGCAGCGACACCCGGTGCGCCCGCGCCAGTTCGAGCGGGCTCAGCTCCGGGTCCGCGAGCCGGGCCCGCGCATAGGACTTGATCCGGTGCAGCAACGAGCGCCGCACGGCGGCGAAGTCGCTCCCCGGCGCGCCCAGCTTCTCCGCGCAGACGGCGCCCACCAGATTGGCGATGCCGGTGCCCAACTGGTCGGCGGCCGTGGTGTCCAGCTCGGTCATGTGGTTGGCCACGGAGCGCAGCAGGCTGGCGAGCAGCACCGAGACACCCTTGTCACCGCACCAGAAGGCGGCGCGCAGCGGATGCTCCTGCCCGGCCCGCAGGTCCACCAGCCGGTGGTCGAACTTGACGCTGACCATGTGGATGGGCTGCGGCATCCGGAGGACGAACGGATGGGAGCTGTCGTAGGAGAACAGGTTGCCGGCCCCGGCGGTCACGACGTTCCCGCCCTGGCTGGCGTGCACCTCACCGTCCAGCACATGGGTGAGATAGAGCCGGGGAGTCGTCGTGTCGGCGGCCCGCAGCCGGGTCAGCTCGACCGTGTGGGGTTCGGCCCGCACCGCGGCGAGCTGCACGGTGCCGAAGGTGCCGGTGACGATATGCCCGTTGAACCCGCCCTGCCACTCCCGGCCCACCCGCAGCGGCCCGCAGACCCGGCTGACGTAGGAGCCCCACTCGTGGAAGCGGCGGTCCGCGGCGGCGTCCCGGGTGCGCAGGATCTCCACCTGTCGCGGCGGAGCGGTCCCTGTACTGCTCATGAAAGCGACCCCCGGGAATCCGCCGGGTTCTCCCGGACCGTCCGTCCCGGCATAACGGATCGGCTGACTCGTCGCCTACCTGGCATGGAAAATTCCTTCCCCCTAGCACACACGTGGCGAATGCGCCCTCATCTTGAGGAGGAATAGGAAGGTCTTGGCAGCCTGAATCCAGACAAGTCAGCGATGAGCAACGTCACACGGTGTGGTAAACCATGCGAAGTGGAGGCCCAGGCAAGCGGCATATCTTCACCTGTTTCCCGGACATTCCCAACGGGCCTGCCACCCGGTGAAGCCCCGGCCATGAGTCGGGGACGAGATGTAACGAAGGTTTCATAGACCGGCCGTGACGTTTTCTCGCCGCCGCGGGCCGGGGCGCGACACGGGTCGACGAGGTGCTGGAACGGTGCGCCGGGGGCACGCCGGCGCTCGTTCATGCCGTGTTGACCCGCACCGGCGCATGCCCCACCATCCCGCCTCTGGGCAGGCCGGAACACCTGGACCGTGCCGCGAAGTATTGCGGCACGGTCCGTGAGGCCGGATGGTGCGTCTTGACCGCTGTGCCTGAATGTGTGATGAGAGCCCGTTTCGCTCAGCTCTCGTTGGCCCGGCCCTCGTTCGCCCGGCTCTCCTTGGCCCGGCTCTCGTTCGCTCGGGCCGCGTTCGCTCAGGCCGCGTCGCCGCCGTGTAGAACCTCCTGCTGCCACTCCTCGCGGGGCTGGAGGTGGAGGTTCCAGTAGTGCTCGGAGATCAGATCGGGATCGTGGTCCGTCCCCTTGATCACCCTCCGGGGGACCGTCACCGAGGCGACATGCACCCCCGAAGGCCCGTACTCGGCGTCCAGCAGGGCGACCAGGTTCCGCACGCCGAACTTGCCCAGGCCCAGGCTGATCAGCGCGGGGTTGGGCTTGGGCATCCCACCGGTGACGATGATCGAGCCCCGACCGCGCTCCACCATGCCGGGCGCGACATGCGTGGCCGCGCTCAGCGCACCCACCACGTTCACCGCCCAGGCGTCCAACTGGCCTTTGGCGTTGAGCTCGCCCGGCCGGTCGGGGCGGATCAGGGCCGCGTTGTAGACCAGGACGTCGATCGGGCCCAGCCGCTCGGCCACGGTGTCCAGAGCGGCGTGCAGCCCCTCCTCGTCCGTGCTGTCCGCGCGCAGCGCCAACACCTTGCGGCCGCGCCCCTCAAGCTCCTCCCGCACGGACGCCAGGGTCTCCTCGCTCCGGGCGAGCACCGCGACCGCGAACCCCTCCCTCGCGAACCGGTCCGCGACCGACTTGCCGATCCCCGGACCCGCGCCAACCACCACTGCTGTGGGCACCGCACCTACCCCTTCGTCACATGGCCGGCACACGCCCTGGAACACGCGCCGCGCCTGGAGGCTCAACGACGCGGCGCCCCCCGAGGGCACGGCCCTCGTCGCCCCAACTCCCCACCGACACAAGGGAGGTGAGGATCCAACGGAAGCGAGGGCCATCGCCGTTGTACGTCGTAGATCGTACCTCCGGGGCGCCCGGGGCAGAAGTGCGGAAAGTGCGTCAGGAGGTTGGATTGACGCCCGCCGCGAGGCCTTCGGCGTCGTACTCGGGGCACACGGCGCGGATTTCGCAGCCGATGCGGGCGATGCGCTCGGCGTTGAGGCGGTTCAGCGGTCGGTGGGCAGGATGCGGAACGACTCGAACCCCGGGGTCAGGGGCGTGATCGCTCGGAAGTCCCGCCGGTCGAGGGTGAGGACGCGGTCCGTGCGGTAGCGGTGCGCGAGCACCACGCCCACCGCGTCCGCCAGGTCGAGCCGCAGTCCTTCGTGCTTGAGACGCACCTCATGCGCGGTGACCAGGTCGGACGGCTGCAGTTAGGCTGGCCTGTACCGTCCGCCATCCTGGTGTTGAGTACCTTCAGGAGAGCACCAGGGTCTCGTGACTGACGATGTCCAACGCGCCCCGGTGCTCGGGCTGACCCGCGTCGAAGGCGGTGTGGAGGGCCGAGGTGTCGGCGACGATGATCAACGATGCGCCGCCCGTTCCTTGATGTGCTGGTGGATCTCGTCGTCCATGGCCTTGGGGCTCGGCGGCTTCCACTGTTGAAGACCGGCAACTCGCCGTGTTCGCGAGGCGTCGTGGAGCTTTCCACGAGCATGGCGATGCCGCGCCTGATGAGTTCGGCCTTGCTGGTGCCGGAAGCCACCGCTTCGGCGTCCAACCGCACCTCAAGGTCCTCGGGCAGGTACACGGTCGTCTTGATCATGCCGTATGGGGTGCCACCCGTCCGTCGGCCCCGCCCCACCTCGGGGCGGGGCCGACGGACGGGGCGGTGAACTCCCGTGCCGGGTGCGGGTGGTCAGCCGTCCACGCTGGTGCGCTGTGCCGCCCCGCACTTCACCGGGGAGCCGTTCGAGCCGTTGACCAGGCACACCTCGATGTCGACGTAATCGCCGGGGTAGACGTTGCCATAAGGCTTGTACGGGTCCCAGACGACGGCGCTGCCGGCCAGGCCGTTGCCGTTGTACTTGGTGCCGAGGTAGTAGCCGTTGAGCCACGCGTAGGCGCGGACGCCGTACCCGTCGGCGCAGTAGTCGTGGATGACGAGATAGTCGTCGTTGTCCCCGCCGCCCGGGGCGCCCGGGCCGTAGTCGACGAACTCCAGCATTCCGCAGCCGCCGCCCGTCGTCCAGGCGGAGAAGCTGTCGTTGGTCGCCGCGTACGCCGGCGATCCGGCGAGCACCGCCGTGGCGGCCAGCGCCGTCGCCACCAGGGCCCCCCTGGCGCCCTTCCGGCCGCGAAGGCCGGTCTTCCCCTGAGACATGTGTTCCTCCCCTGTTACCGGACGGCCACCGCCCGGCGGAGAGAAGCCAACCAGCGCGACGGCCGCCGCGCTTCGGCCCGGCGTGCCAGCCGTTGGGCCTTCCGTGCCGGCCGCGCGCCGCTCAGCCTTCGGCCGAGCCGCACCGCACCCTGGCGCCGGCCCGGTACTCGCTGGGAGTGACCCCCAGCCGCCTCTTGAAGGTGCGGGTGAACTCGGCGTGGCCGGGGAAGCCCCAGCGGGCGGCGATCGCCCCGACGGGGAGGTGGGCGAGCCCCGGGTCTGCCAGGTCGCGGCAGCAGCGTTCCAGCCGCAGCCGCCTGATCAGCCCGGCGACCGTGGTGCCGTGCCGCTCGTGGACTCGGTACAGCTGGCGCCGGGAGACACACAGCGCCGCCGCGACCGCGTCGGGCGTCAACACCGGGCAGCACAGGTGCTGTTGGATGAACGCGGTGCTGCGCAGGTACAGCGCCCGGTCGCTGCCGGCCCCTCCGTCGCCCCGACCGAGGTGCATCAGGAAGGTGGTCGTCAGGTCGAGCGCCGTGCCGGCGAGCCTGGCGGCCTCCGCCGGGGTGCACCGGTCGTGTTCGGCGGCCAGGCCGGCCAGGAGTCGGCGAGTAACCGCCCCACGCCCCGCGCGGTCGGCAACCGCACCGCGAGCAGCGGCGTCAACTCCGGTGGCCGCAGCGGGAGAAGCCGCCGTGGGACGTGCAGGACCACGCTCCGGCTCGGCCCGTCGTCCGACGTGACCGTGGCCTCGAACGGCAGCGACGTGTCGTGGACGACCAGGTCGCCCCGGCCGAGGACGGCGGTGCGCCCGCTCTGCTCGATGCTTTGCTGTCCCGAGGCGATCAGGCTGACGTGGCACGCGTCGGGGTCGCTCCGGCGGATCATCTTCGCCGTCCGCGAGGAGCGTAGCTCGGTGTAGGAGGCGACGGAGAGCCCGACCTCTCCCAACTGCCCGTAGTGCAGGCCGCCTTCGAACATCCGCGCGTCCGGGAACCGCTGCCTGGTGAGGACGAGGGACCTGGACGTCACCTCCTCCCACGCGTCCGCCCTCTGCCGTCCCGGCACGAGTCTGCTGTCGAAAACTGTCTCCATTCCGACGCCCCCTGGCAGCCGTCGACCGGCGGTCGCCCCCCGGCGCCGCCCCCGCGTGGGGGATTATGCCCACATGGCCGTCAAAGACGACTCCAGCCGCATCACCGTCCGACGGCCCGTCATCGAGACCCCGGAGGCCGACTCAGGGGGCCGATCCGGGAGGAGAGAGAAGGTGGGGCAGGTGGGACTCGAACCCACGGCCGACGGATTATGAGTCCGTTGCTCTAACCGGCTGAGCTACTGCCCCTTCTCGGCGTGCCGCGCACATCTGTGCGCGCCGTCTGCCGCAGCATAGCCGCTCATACGATCTGTCGCCCGGGTCGGGGCGGTCGCACGATGACAGGGACACTGGGCACGGGGTGATCGGTTCCCGAGGTTCGGGCAGTAATGCGTGAGAGACGACAAAGGGCCCCGGACGGGGCCCTTCGAGTGGTGCTCCCCCGACTGGACTCGAACCAGTAACCTGCCGGTTAACAGCCGGCTGCTCTGCCAATTGAGCTACAGGGGACTGCTCCGCTCGGAGTCCGCTCCGCTGGGGCGGGGGCGGCTCCTCGCTGCGGGCCATACATTAGCGCATGTGAGGGGGTGCTTCGAAATCGGTATCCGGCTTGCCCGGTTATCGGCGGCGTGGCGGGTCAGGAGAAGATCGAGGAACCGAGGAGAGGAGCCACCCATGCGTAGGCTGGTGTTTGTCGCTGGAGTAGCGGTCGGGTACGTGCTGGGAGCCCGGGCGGGGCGGGAGCGCTACGAGCAACTGCGCGCCGCCGCCGACCGGTTGCGGTCCAATCCCGCCGTCAGGAACGGGGTGGACTCCGCCGCCCTCGCCGGCCGGCAGGCCGCCGCGCGGGCGGCCGAGGCGGTGGCCGACCGGGCCGGGGACCGGCTGCCGGAGGGGGTCGCCGGGCGGCTGCGCGCCGTCGGCGGGAAGGGCGGCGCGACGGACGCGTCGTTGGCCGACGACTGGGGGACGCCCTGAGGGGTCCTCGACGCCCCCTGGCCGGCCGGGGGCCGTCCCCGGGGGGCATTGCCGACCGTCGCGTCGATGGTTAGCGTGGCGTTCGGCATGTCGTCTGTCGATCGAGATGCCGAACATTCTGGGCGTTGAGCAACGTGAACCGGCTGGGCCAGCCGGTCTCGGGGAGGCATCGAGCATGGGGCGACGGGTACCGGCGGTCAGCCGTGCACTGGACATACTGGAACTGTTTCTCGAAGGCGACGGCACCCTGTCGGCACCCGAGATCACGCGCCGGCTCCAACTGCCGCGCACCACGGTCCACGAGCTGGTGACCACCCTGGCGGCGCGTTCCTATCTGGTGCCGGTCGCCGAACAGCCCGGCCGGTACCGGCTGGGCGTGCGCACCTACCAGCTGGGCAGCCGCTACGCGGAGCAGCTGGATCTCGCGGCCGAGGGACAGCAGGTCGCCAGGGCCGTCGCCGAGACCTGCGGCGAGACGGTCCATGTCGCGGTGCTTGAGGACGCCGACGTGATCTATATCGCCAAGGTGGACAGCACCCACGCGGTCCGGATGGTCTCGGCCGCCGGTCGGCGGCTGCCCGCGCACTGCACGGCGGTCGGCAAGATGCTGCTGGCCTCGCTGCCGCCCGAGGAGCTGGACGCACGGCTGCCCGACGGCGAGCTGCCCGCCATGACGCCCAACTCCCTCACCTCCGTGGCCGAGTTGCGTCGGGTGCTGGCCGAGACGAGGGAGACGGGGGTGGCCACCGAACGGCAGGAATCCAACGCGGACGTCTGCTGTGTGGCGGCCCCGGTCAGGGACCGGGCCGGGCAGGTGGTGGCCGCGCTCAGCGTCTCCGTCCCGATGATCCGCTGGAGCGAGGAGCGCCGGCGCGAGCTGACCGAGCTGGCCCGGCAGGGCGCCGGACAGCTCTCCGAACGCCTGGGCCACCACCCACGGGAGTGACCGCGGCGCGGTCGGCGGACGGCGGACGAGACACCGACGAGGGACCGTCCACTGACGGGCGGGGACAAGGAGCACGGGGTGGCGGAGGGTCTGGAGATAGCGGTGCGGGAACGCGCCGAGCTGGGGGAGGGGCCCACCTGGGACCCGACGGCCGAACGACTGGTCTGGGTCGACATCCTCTCCTCCCGGGTGCACCTGTTCGATCCGGCCACCGGCCGCCGCGCCGTGCTGCCGACCGAGCAGCATGTGGGCGCCGCCAAACCCCGGCGGGACGGCGGCCTGGTGGTCAACCTCAGGGACGGCGTCGGCCTCTACGACCCCGACGGCACCTTCCGCTGGCTGCGTCGCGAGACGGTGCCGGGCCGGCGCGGCAACGACGCGGCCGTGGCCCCCGACGGCGCGCTCTGGGCCGGCACCATGCGCTATGACGAGCGCGCCGGCGGCGGCACCCTCAGCCGGGTGGCCCCCGACGGCTCGGCCGAGACGGTGCTCCCCGAGGTGACCGTCAGCAACGGCCTGGGCTGGAGCCCGGACGGCCGGTCGCTCTACTACATCGACACCCCGACCCGGCGGATCGACGTCTTCGCCGTGGCCGGGGACGGCGGTGTGGCCGGGCGCCGGGTGCTGGTCGACACCGCCGGTCTCGCCGGCTACCCGGACGGGATGACGGTGGACGCGGACGGCTGTCTCTGGGTGGCGTTCTGGGACGCGGGGGCGATCCGCAGGTTCACCCCCGAAGGGGCCCTGGACCGGACGGTTGAGCTGCCGGTGAGCCGGGCCACCGCCTGCGCGTTCGGCGGCGTCGACCTCACCGACCTCTATGTGAGCACCGCCAGGGTCGGCGTCGACCCCCGCGCGGAGCCGCTGGCCGGCTCGCTGCTGGTGCTGCCCGGGCTCGGCCGGGGACTGCCTCAGCCGGCGTTCGCCGGCTGAGGCGGCGGCCCCCCGGCCCGGCCGCCGGGGCAGGAATGCGTGGGCGCCCGCCCTTGTTGCCGCTGGCGTTCGTGCGGCGTCGCACCGGCGGCCCGCCCCGCGTTGACACCCCTCATGGAGGCGTTCGTATGGCCCAGGCAACCACGGTCCCCACGACTGGGCGGGCATGGCATCTGATCGCGCGGCCCGTCGGCTGGCCCACGGACGCCGACTTCGCGCTCCGCGAGGAGCCGGTCAGGCAGCCGCGCGCCGGGGAGGTGCTGGTGCGCAACCGCTATCTGTCGCTCGACCCCTATATGCGGGGGCGGATGAACGACGCCAGGTCCTATGTGCCGCCCTTCCGGCTGGACGAGGCGATGACCGGCGACGCCGTGGGCGAGGTGCTGGCCTCCGAGGCCGAGGGCCTGGCGCCCGGGGATCTGGTGTCCCACCCGTTCGGCTGGCGGGAGTTCGCCACCCTGCCGGCGCGTTACGCGTCCCCGCTGCCGGCGGTCGGCGAGGTGCCGGTCACCGCCCATCTGGGCGTGCTGGGCATGACCGGGCTGACGGCGTATGTCGGCCTGCGGGAGATCGCCAAGGTGCGCGAGGGTGACGTGGTCTTCGTCTCCGGCGCCGGCGGCGCCGTGGGCGGGGCGGCCGGGCAGCTGGCGCGGCTGATGGGCGCGAGCCGGGTGATCGGCAGCGCCGGCGGCGCCGAGAAGGTCAGGGCGCTGACCGAGGAGCTGGGCTTCGACGCCGGCATCGACTACCGGGCGGCGCCCATCGGCGAGCAGCTGCCCGAGGCCGCCCCCAAGGGCATCGACGTCTACTTCGACAACGTCGGCGGCGACCATCTGGAGGCCGCGCTCGATGTGCTCAACGTCCATGGCCGGGTGGCGGTCTGCGGATCGATCTCCGGCTACAACGCCACCAGGCCGCCGACCGGGCCGCGCAATCTGCAGCTGATCGTGGGCAAGCGGCTGCGCGTCGAGGGCTTTCTGGTGTCGGACCACTCGGAGCTGCGGTCCGCGTTCCTGGCGGAGGTCGGCCCCTGGCTGGCCGAGGGGAAGCTGGTGCACCGGGAGACCGTGACGGACGGCATCGAGCAGGCGGTGGACGCCTTCCTCGGCATGATGCGCGGCGTCAACACCGGCAAGTCACTGGTGCGCCTGGACGGTTGAGCCGCGCGCCGGGCCCCGTCGGGGCGGGGGTCGGACCACCGGGTCCCGCCCCCGCCCCGATCTCGTGGGCCCCGAACGGATCCGGCTGACGGGCCGTCAGTTCTGTCCCAACTGTTGACCGCCCTCCCTCCCGCCTTCTACCTTCCCGTTCGAATAGCCGATCGGTATTCGGTATGTCGAACGAGAGGGGGTCCACGGCATGGTCCACGACTTCTCCGCCGCCGCGCCTGGGCCGGCGACGGCTGCTGCACGGCGCGGCCGGGCTGGGCGCCCTCGGGGCCCTCGGCCCGCTGGCGGCCTGCGCCTCACCCGCCTCGCTCGCCGGCGGTGACGGCCGCGTCCGCTTCTGGAACCTCTTCAGCGGCGGGGACGGGGCCAATATGCGCGCCATGTTGGATCGTTTCAGATCCGAGCATCCGGATATCGCCGTCGAGGACACCACCCTGGCCTGGGGCGATCGTTACTACACCAAGCTGGCCATGGCCGGCGCCGGCGGGCGGGCGCCCGAGGTCGGGGTGCTGCATCTGGGCCGGCTCGCCGGCTTCGCCCCCGGCCGGCTGCTGGACCCCATCGACCCGGCGCTGCTGGCGGCCGAGGGGGTGCACCGGGAGGACTTCAACCCGCGCCTCTGGGACCGGGCCATGGTGGACGGCGAGCTGTACGGGCTGCCGCTGGACGTGCACGCCTCGCTCTGCTTCTACAACCGTCCGGCCTGCGAGGCGGCCGGGCTGCTGGACGGCGACGGGCGGCTGGTCGAACTGGCCGGCGTCGACACCTTCCTGGCCGCCCTGGACGAGGTGCGCGGGGTGATCGGCCAGTCGCCGCTGGGCTGGAACGCCCTGATGGCGGGCGAGTGTTGGTGGACCTTCCTCGGCCTGTACCAGCAGACCGGCGGCACCATCCTGAGCGAGGACGGCACCGCGATCACGCTCGACGACGACCGGGCCGAGGAGGTCCTGGCGCTGATGGCGCGGCTGGTCGCCGACGAGTACGCCATCCCCGGGCAGGACCTCGTCGGATACTTCGTCAACGGCGGCGGCTTCGTGCTCTTCGGCAACTGGCTGGTGGTCGACTTCGACCACGCCGGCGTCGACTACGGCGCCACGCCCTACCCCACGCTCTTCGGCACCCCGGCCACCCAGGCCGAGTCCCACTGCCTGGTGCTGCCCCACCAGCGGGGCCGGGGCGGCGGCGCCAACGAGGCCGCGCACAAGCTGATCGCCTGGCTGGTGCGGCACAGCGTCTCCTGGGCGGAGGCCAGCCATGTGCCCGCCTATCTCCCGGTGTTGGAGGATCCCGACTACCTCGCCATGGAGCCGCAGGCCGAGTACCGCTCGGCCATGGACATGGCCGCCTTCGACCCGCCCGCCTGGTTCTTCGGCACCTCGTCGCGCGGCCAGAACGAGGTGGGCGTCCATCTCTCGGCCGCCGCCATGGGCTCGGTCAGCCCCGCCGAAGGGGTCCGGGGGATCAGGTCCGCGCTGCGCAAGCTGATCAACACCCGTAACCCCTTCGGGCAAGGGAGCCCCGCATGACATCCCCCGTGACGGCCGCGGCGCCCGCGTCCCCCCGTTCCCGGCGCCTCCCGACCGGCGACGACGGCGGCCCCCGGGCCCGGCTCGGCCGGCTCTTCCAGCACGGCGGCTGGTTTGTCGCGCCGTTCCTGCTGGTCTACGCCCTCTTCCTGGTCTGGCCGCTGCTCTCCGGGCTCTGGTACAGCCTCAACGAGACCAACCTGGCCGGTATCAACACGGAGTTCATCGGCCTGGGCAACTACCGCGAGGCGTTCCGCGACGGCGAGATGTGGGACGCGCTGGGCAACACGCTGCGCTTCACCGCGATGATCATCCCGCTGATCGTGCTGGCGTCGTTCGGCCTGGCGCTGCTGGCCCACAACATCAGACGCGGCAAGTGGTTCTGGCGGCTGGCCTTCTTCGCGCCCTTCCTGCTGCCGTCGGCGGTCCTCGCCGAGCTGTGGCGCTGGCTCTACGAGCCGGACTTCGGCCTGCTCAACAACGCCCTGAACCACCGGGTGCCCTGGCTGCTCGAAGGCGACTGGGCGATGTTCTCGATGGTGCTGGCCACCCTCTGGTGGACGGTCGGCTTCAGCTTTCTGCTCTATCTGGCCGCGCTGCAGTCCATTCCCGGCCATCTCTACGAGGCGGCGGCGCTGGACGGCGCCGGGCCGCTCAAGCGGATGTGGCATATCACCGTGCCGATGGTCCGCACCATCACCGGGCTGATCGTGGTGCTCCAGATCCTGGCGTCGCTCCAGGTCTTCGACCAGATCTTCCTGATCAACGAGGGCGGGCCCAACAACGAGACCCGGCCGGTCGTGCAGTACATCATCCAGCAGGGCTTCACGGGCTACCGGATCGGCTATGCCTCCGCCATCTCGTACATCGTCTTCCTGCTGATCGTCGTCGTGACGCTGGCGCGGCTCTGGCTGGTCAGGAACCGAACCGAGGAGAACTCCCGATGAGCGCCCTCCCCCTGGCCCGGCGGATCCGCCGCAACGCCGGGCAGATCGTGTTGACCTCGCTGGGCGCGCTGCTGGCCGCGCTCTGGCTGGTGCCCTTCGGCTGGGCGCTGTCCACCTCGCTCAAGCCGGAGGGGGACACCCAGAAGCTGCCGCTGAAGTGGATCCAGTCGAACATGAACCTGGACGCCTACCGCAGTGTGCTGGGCGACGGGAACATCCCCAAGTGGCTGGTGAACTCGGTGATCGTCTCCACCGGGGTGACGGCGTTGACGGTGGTGGTGTCGGCGCTGGCGGCCTACGGGTTCGCGCGCACCGAGTTCCGGTTCCGGCGGGTGCTGTTCGGGATCACCCTGGCCGGGATCATGGTGCCGGGCACGGTGATCACGGCGCCGCTCTTCGCCAATGTGCGGACGATAAGCCTGGTGGACACCTACTGGGGGGTGATCCTGCCGCAGGTGTCGGCGCCGGCGATGGTGTTCATTCTGTACAAGTTCTTCCAGGGCGTGCCACGGGAGTTGGAGGAGGCGGCCAGGATCGACGGCGCCGGCCGGTGGCGGATCTTCGGCCAGGTGGTGTTGCCGCTCTCCCGGCCGGTGTTGGCGGCGGTGGCGATCTTCACCTTCATCGCGTCCTGGAACAACTTCATGTGGCCCTATCTGGTCACCACCGATCCCGATCTGGCCACGTTGCCGGTCGGTCTGGCCACCGTCCAGTCGTCGTTCGGCATCCGCTGGGCCCAGCTGATGGCCGGGGCGCTGCTGGCGGCGCTTCCGTTGTTGATCGTCTTTGTCTTCTTCCAACGGCAGATCGTTCGAGGTGTGGCACACACCGGCATCGCCGGTCAGTGAGCCGCCGAGCGGAAAAGGTGGGAACGACCCCCGACACCCCGTTGACGGGGGATCGTTCCGACCATAGATTTTCGTTCGAAGCTGCGACCGTAGTACGAAATGTCGAACGCATTGCTTCGCGTTCGACCGTCCGACCCCGTGAGCGAGCAGGGACCCGCATGAGTTCTGAGCACACCGCCCGATTCACCCTCGACCCCGCGTTCTCCGTCTCCCCGGTGGACGAGCGGATCTTCGGTTCCTTTGTCGAACATCTGGGCCGCTGCGTCTACCAGGGCGTCTACGAGCCCGACCACGCGAGCGCGGACGAGGCCGGGCTGCGCGGCGATGTCCTGGAGCTGGTCAGGGAGTTGGGCGTCACCGCCATCCGCTACCCGGGCGGCAACTTCGTCTCCGGCTACAAGTGGGAGGACTCCGTCGGCCCCAGGGACGAGCGGCCGCGCCGGCTCGATCTGGCCTGGAAGTCCACCGAGAGCAACCGGTTCGGGCTCAGCGAGTTCGTCGACTTCGTGCGCAAGGTCGGCGGCACCCCGATGATGGCGCTCAACCTCGGCACCCGGGGCGTCGGCGAGGCGATCGAACTGCAGGAGTACGCCAACCACCCCGGCGGCACAGCCCTCTCCGACCTGCGGGCGGCGCACGGCGACCGGGACCCGTTCGACATCCGGCTCTGGTGCCTGGGCAACGAGATGGACGGGCCCTGGCAGACCGGGCACAAGACCGCCGACGAGTACGGCCGGCTGGCCGCCGAGACGGCCCGCGCCATGCGGCAGATCGACCCGGACGTCGAACTCGTCGCCTGCGGCAGCTCAAGCCAGGGGATGCCCACGTTCGCCGCCTGGGAGTCCACCGTCCTGGAGCACTCCTACGACCTGGTGGACCATATCTCGCTGCACGCCTACTACTACCCCCAGGACGGCGACCGCGACTCGTTCATCGCCTCCGCCGTCGACACCGAGTCCTTTATCGAGAACGTGGTGGCCACCGCCGACCATGTCGGGGCCAAGCTCAAGTCGGACAAGCGGATCAACCTCTCCTTCGACGAGTGGAACGTCTGGTACCAGGACGGCAGCGGCCCCAAGCTCAGCGAGGAGTCGCCGCGCGAGGACTGGGCCGAGGCGCCCCGGCTGCTGGAGGACAACTACACCGTCACGGACGCCGTGGTGGTCGGCTCGCTGCTGATCGCCCTGCTGCGCCACGCCGACCGGGTCAAGATCGCCTGCCAGGCCCAACTGGTCAATGTGATCGCCCCGATCGCCACCGTGCCCGGCGGCCCGGCCTGGCGGCAGACCATCTTCCACCCGTTCGCCCAGGCGTCCCGATACGGCCGGGGCACCGTGCTCGACGTCCGCCCCCAGAGCCCCACCTACACCACCAAGCGGTTCGGCGAGGTCGATCTGCTGCACGCCACAGCGGTGCGCGACGAGGAGACGGGCGCGGTCACCGTCTTCGCCGTCAACCGGGGGCAGGAACGTGAACTGCCCCTGGAGATCGCGCTGAACAACCTGGGCCTCGGCGAACTGGTCGAGCACAGCGTGCTCGCCGACGCCGACCCCGACGCCCGTAACACCGCCGAAGACCCCGACCGGGTCGTCCCGCACGCCGGCACCGGCGCCACCCTCGCCGACGGCGTCCTGCGGGCCACCCTGGAACCGCTCTCCTGGAACGTGTTCCGACTCGCCTGACCGGCCCCCCGAGCGGCCCGCCGCCGCCCGTGTCCTCGACGCACGGGCGCCGGCGGGCCTTTCTCCGCGTTCGGGCACCTTCCGTAACCCTTCATCACAGATGTCTGAAAACAGCCGTTCGATGGGCGCGTTGGTGACGTCTGCTCCTCATCCCGCGTTCATATGACCCGCCAAGAGTGCCCCTCGGTCGAGGTTTCCGCCCGCATGGCGAGCGGACCACGTCAACGGAGAGCCGGGAGCGGAACACGCATGTCACACGGACACCATCACCACCACCACGGACACGACCACGATCACGGGCACGGGCACGGGCACCATGAGGCGGACTCCGGCCCCCTCCCCGAGGCGCTCGATCTCGCCATCCCCGACAGCGAGTTGAGCCCCGCCCAGCTCTCCAGACGCGGCATGCTGCGCAGCGCCGGGCTGCTCGGGGCCGGCATCGCCGGCGCCGGCCTGGTCACCGGGGCCGCGACCCCGGCCGCCGCCGCCAGCCCGGCCGGACGCGGCGGTGGCGGCGGGGGCCGCCGGCTGCGCTGGCTGGCCGGCGACCACCACATCCACACCCAGTTCAGCTCCGACGGCATGTACCGGGTCGGCGACCAGGTCCGCAACGGCGCCAGGTTCGGCCTCGACTGGATGGTCATCACCGACCACGGCAGCGTCAACCACAGCCGGATCGGCGTCGAGAAGGTCAACCCCGAGATCCGCGCCGCCCGCGAGACCCACGACGACACCCTCGTCTTCCAGGGCCTGGAGTGGAACATCCCCTCCGCCGAACACGGCACCGTCTTCGTCCACCCCGGCCGCGACGAGGTGCGCGTCCTCAAGCAGTTCGAGACCGACTACGACGGCAGCATCAACAACGCGTCCGGCAACAGCCCCGCCAACGAGGCGCTGGCCATCGCCGGGCTCGACTTCCTCGCCGAACAGGTCCGCCGGCGCAAGGTCAAGGACGCGCTGATGCTGGCCAACCACCCCGCGCGACAGGGCGTCGACTCCCCGCACGAGATCCGCGCCTGGCGCGACGCGCAGCCCCGTATCGCCGTCGGCTTCGAGGGCGCCCCCGGCCACCAGGCCGCCGGCATCGCCGAACCCCACGGCCCCGGCGGCGGCCGCGGCTACTACGCCGGCAGCCCGGGCCCCAACTCGTTTCCCGGCTACCCGGCCGAGAGCTACCGCACCTGGGGCGGCTTCGACTGGATGACGGCCACCGTCGGCGGCCTGTGGGACAGCCTCCTCAGCGAGGGCAAGCCCTGGTGGATCACCGCCAACTCCGACTCCCACGCCAACTACGCGGACGCCTCTGCCCGCCCCGAGGGCACCGACTTCGACGCCAACGGTTACCACGACGACCCCGTCTACGCCGGCACCGGACTCAACCTCGGCGCCGGCGACTTCTGGCCGGGCCAGTACAGCCGCACCCATGTCGGCTCCACCGACTTCTCCTACGCGGCCGTGATGGAGGGCATCAGGCGCGGCCGGATCTGGGTCGACCACGGCGGGCTGATCGCCGGCTTCGACGCCCAACTGCGCGGCGGCGGCCGGTCCGTGACCCTCGGCGACACGCTGCTGGTGCGACGCGGCACCAAGGTCGAACTCCGCCTGGAGATCGAGCTGGCGCACACCCCCAACTGGGCCACCTTCCTGCCCCGACTGGCCCGCGTCGACGTCATCAGGGGCGCGGTCACCGGCGACGCCGCCGACCGCGACACCTTCCACGCACCGGACACCCGCGTGGTCAAGTCCTTCGACGTCAACCAGACCGAGGGCACCGTCACCTTCACCTACGACCTGGGCCGCGTCTCCGAACCGGCCTATGTCCGGGTGCGCGGCACCGACGGCAAGCGGAGCCAGGTCGGCCTCGGCGGCGCCCGCGTCGACCCGGCCGGCCCTGCCCTCGACGTCCTCGGCGACGCCGACCCGTGGGAGGACCTCTGGTTCTACGCCAACCCCATCTGGGTGCTGCCGGAATGACACCCACCGAGTGGATCGGCCTGGCCGCCGGCCACGGGAGCAACGCGGAGGCGGACCATCGTCTCCACCACCTCGCGGCCGAACTCCCCCTACCGGCCGCGACGTTCGGCGAGACGGTCCGGGTGGCCCCGGGCCGTCTCGGGCTCCGCGTCGGCCTCCCCGACGAGCCGTCCGCCGACGCGGCGCTGCGCCGCCTCGCCGACTCCGACGGCCTCTCCGTCGCCTGGCGCGACCGGCGCCTCGGCGCCGACCCGCACCGCGACGACGCGGTGGCCGCCCTCCGGGGCGGCGGCCGCGTGGTCCTCTTCCCCGGCTGGTCCGACATCCCGCCGACCCTGACCATCGCGGAGCTGCTGGCCACCACCGCCATCGACCATGTCACGGCCCTGGGCGGCACCCCCGTCGCCCCCACCGCCCTCCTCGAAACCCGAGGCCACCTCCGCCCCCAGTGGCACGACGGCCTCCTCACCCTCCAACTGGCCCCCGCCCACCACGGCTACCTCCCCTTCGACCTCCCCGACCCCCACCCCTGCTGCACGCCGTAGCCGCGCAGGCTCAGCAGCCACCCCCCGGGGCGCGGCCCGCCCCGCGTGCGCGGGGGAGTTGGCGCGAACTTCGGTCCCCATCCCGCGTGTGTGGTGCGGCTACGACGTCCGGTCTACGTGGCGCGTGGTCGGCCGGGTGCGGGTGGGTGGCGAATGCTGAAAAGGCGGCTTCTACGGGAGGGAGGGTGGGCTCCCGGACGGCCCGGCTCGCTGGCGCGTGGGCGGTCGGGTCTGATGACCGTGCCCCACGGGCGCGGGGACCGCGCCGCCGCCGGGGACGACCGCCCGGCGGGGGTGCACGTGGCGCGCACCCGGCTTCGCCGGGCCTGCCGGCGGCGCCCACGCCCGCCTCGCCCGCTCACCTCCGCGGGCCTTCGCGGGGAGGAGCCCGATGCAGTCACTGCATCGGGCATCGCGTGTCGTCTGTAGAACACCCCCGCGCGTGCCGGGAAGCGTGCTGTGGTCAGGGGCGTTGTGCGTCGATCTCCCCCCACCATGCACAGCACGGTCAGGGGCGGTTGGCGGCGCTCTGGAGGAAGGCGCGCCAGGTGGATTCGCTAAATCGTGTGATGCCCGCCTCGTGGTTCTTGGTGTCGCGCACGGCGACGACACCCGCAGTGGCAGCCATCTCGACGCAGTCCCCCGTCCCGTTGCTGTAACTGGACTTGCGCCAGGCCAGGTTGGTGACGCGCTCAGTTCTGTTGTTCATAGTTTCCTGCAATCTCCGCCATCAGCCGTCGGGACGCCCGCTCGTCCAGCGATGCCTGCCAGATCTCCCGGAACGCCGCGTCGTACCGTTCCACTTCCGTCGGCTTGTCCAGGTACAGGTTGCCCGTATAGCCGTCCGCAAAGATAGTCGGTGGCTCGGTTTCCTTGCCGTCCGGCCCGACCGGAAAGCGCAGGATGCTGAACGGGCCGGTGACCATGCCCACATGAGCTCCGGCCTCGAACGGCACCACTCGCAGTTCGATGTTGGGCCGCTCCGACATGTAGACGAGATGGGCGAGTTGATGGCGCATAACCTCGGCTCCGCCCACTGGATGTCGGAGGACGGACTCGCTCAGGGCCACGCGCAGCGTCAGCGGTGTCGTCTTCCGTGTCAGCAGCGCTTGCCGCTCGATGCGTAGCCGCACCCGCCCCTCGCGCTCCTCCCGGCTGATCCCCGGCGTGTGGATGCGGATGATGTCATCGGCATACCCCTCCGTCTGCAGCAGCCCGGGTACCACATCACCCTCATATCCGGTCTTGCTGCTCGCGGCCTCCTCCAGACCGACGTAGAGGTCGAACCCGTCCGGAATCACGTCGCCGAATGCATGCCACCAGCCGCGCGCCTTGGTTTCCTTCGCCAATCCCATGAGTGCCTTGGTCAGCTCCGGAGTCGCTCCGTAGATCTCGCACATGTTGCGCACGTCCAGGCTACGCATGGAGACCTGCCCGGTTTCGATGCGCCAGATCCGTGGCGTTGACCATTCGAGCAGGTCAGCCGTGGCCCGCACCGATAGGCGCGCCCTCTCGCGTAGCTCCCGCAGGTGTCTCCCCAGTTGTCGCCTCGGCACGGTCGAGCCCGTTGTTCCCTCCACCATCGAGCGCCCTCCCTGACGGTTCGTAATGGTCTCAACACACTGAACGTAGACGTGCATTGCAGTCGTTCGCAACGCAGAGCAAGTGTTCGAATGCCTTTTGAGCGAACTCGCCCTTCGTAGTCTTGCGGGCGGTGTCAGAAGGCAGGCAGTCTTATCGCGTCGGTAGCTGAGCGTACGAACTCAACCACGCGTGGTGTGAGTTGGGTCTTCGACGCTGGGCGCCGACGAGTAAGCGACCGTATGCCACAGAGTGACGATCGGCGGGTGCTCCCTCATCGTGAGCCTCATCTCCATACGTAGCTGAAGCTGCGATTTGGCGCGATATCGAGCATCGTGCCGCTCGTCATGCGGCTGAACGGGCCTCCGTGCCTGTTCATCGTCCCCCGTCCGCATTGCGGGCGGTTCCGTCGCCCGGCTCCCCTTTGTGGGGCCGTGGCGGCGGGTGGTGTTCCCCCGGGTTGGTCTGCCCAGTCCTGGCCCGGGGGGACGCGGCCCTCGGGGCCTCATTCCCCTTCACCCCTCACACCGTGGAGTTGATCTATGTCCGAGAACGTTGAACTTACCGTGGGTTTCCAGCTGTTGACGACGACGGCTGACAACCACGTGTTGATGGTGCGGAGCGCCGAGGGAGTGTGGGAGTTGCCCCGAGGGACGGTCGCGCCGGGGGCCTGCCCGGTGGCGTCGGCGCGCGAGGCGGGGGTGCGGCGGTCGGGGTACTGCGGGTCGTTCGAGTACGCGCTCGCCGTCAGTCTGGAGACGAACGCCGACGGTCGGGTGACCGGGCTGGAGTACGTACTGGACGGCGGCCGGACGGAGACCGTTCCGACTGGGCCCGGCCGTCTTCGCGCGGGCGCGGCCTGGCGTCCGATGCGTGAGCTGCTGGAGTCCGAACCGCTGATCCAGCACGCGCTGCTGGCCCTGGCGCAGGGCGAGCGGGTGCCGGTGTTGGTCAACGGCGAGACCACGCTGGCGGGTTGGCCGGCCGAGGCGGCCGGAGAGGTGGCTGTCGATGGCGGGCGGTGAGGAGACGCCGCAGGAGCCGGAGGGGGAGGAGCCGGCGGAGGAAGCGGAGGAGGAGTCGCACGCGGAGCTGCGCCGACGGCTGCGTGAGGTGAACGCGGCCAGTCAGCTCAATCACCGGTTGAACGGGGGCCGCTCATGGTGACGGCCTACAGCCTTCTCCCCGACGAGTTTCCCGGCGCCGAGCCCGTGCGGTGCTTCATGGAGTGCCGGTCGTGCGGGGTGTGTGGGTCGGTGGGGGAGGACGGTCTCGATGGCGCGGAATGGGCGGCGTCCCATCTGGAGCGACACCCGGACCACCTCGCCTACCGCGAACACACCACCCGGCCCTACCGGTTCCAGCCGGGGGAGACATCGTGAACTGGTTGCTTGCCCCGGTGCGTGAACAGGGCGCACCTGAGGGGATCTTCGGGGGCGAGTGCGTCACCTGCGGCGAGCTGTCGCCCCTGGTGGACGACGATCCCCAGCCGGTTGCGATATGGGCGATACGCCATACCCAACGGGAGCCGTCGCACGGGTTGTTCCTGTTCCGAGCGGAGAAGCACTGGCGCGTGGAGCGATGCGCCGACGGCATCGAGGGCGACGCCGAGGCCCGAAGTGGGCGTCATCCGGTGGCTGAGTTCTTCGACCGAGCGTTCGGGCCGGCGTTCGTGGGACTGATGTGCCTGCTGACCGCGTTCGCCGGCTACCTCATGGCCTACACCTGACCCCCCGACCCCTGACCCTTCACGAACAGAGAGACCAGCGTTCCCTCATGACCATGACCACCACCACGATTCTCCGTTCGCCCCTCCCGATCGTCTTCCACGTCCTGGTGACCACGTGTCGCAGCCGACATGTGTTGATGGTGCGGGACGAGGAGGGCGGCGGTTGGATGCTGCCCGCCGGCGTGGCTGCGCCGGGGCGGTGTCTGATTCTCACCGCGCGGCAGACGCTGCTGGACTCGACCGGCTACGACCGGGCCGTCTCCGAAGCACTCGCCGTCAGCCTGGACACGGATGCCGGCGGCACGCTCAACGCCCTCTCCTATGTCCTCGACGGCGGGGAAACGGCGGACGTCCCCCGGCACCCGCACCACCTTCCACCGAACGCGGCCTGGCTCCCCAAGCGCGAACTCACCCACCCGCCCGCCCTCGTCCACCGCGGGATGATCGCCGCGGCCCAACACCAGAAGCTGCCCCTCCTCGTCAACGCCGACCGCCCCGAAGCGGCCTACACCTGACGGCAGTCCCCCCGCCTCGCGAACGCCTCGCGAAGGCCCGCGAAGGTGAGCGGGCGAGACGGGCGTGGGCGCCGCCGGCAGGCCCGGCGAAGCCGGGTGCGCGCCACGCGCACCCCCGCCGGGCGGTCGTCCCCAGCGGCGGCGCGGTCCCCGCGCCCGTGGGGCACGGCAGCCGGACCCGACCACCCACGCGACAGCGAGCCGGGCCGCCCGGGAGCCCACCCTCCCTCCCGTAGGAGCCGCCTTTCAGCATTCGCCACCCACCCGCACCCGGCCGACCACGCGCCACGTAGACCGCACGTCGTAGCCGCCCCCGCCCCTGCGTACACGGGGGACCAGCTGACATCCGCCTTGTAAGGGCGGCGCTCACGGACCACCCCGCGGGCGGGAAGCAGCCCGAGCGAAAGTGGCCATCGGGGTCGCCCCCACGGCAGTGTGACCGGGTGTGCACCATCCGTAATTCGGGCCGTCGGTCGGAGACGGTCGGAGACGGTGTTGCGGGGCGGGATGGGCGGGGGTGTAGTGGGAAGGACGGGAACCCCGGGAGCGGAGGGTGGTGGGTGGGCGGTGGCGGAGACGGCGTTGCGGCGGCAAGCCGAACGGCTGCGGGAGCGCGGGCTGCGGCTGGAGAGTACGGAGGCGGCGCGGGCGCTGTTGGGGAGCGACCCGGAGCAGCCCTCGCGACTGGAGAACGAGATCGACGCGCTGCTTGAGGAGCACGGGCCGCGTTCCGGCGACACGGTGCTGGTCGACACCTGGGAGGGCGAGCTGAACTGCCGGCTGCGCCGCGAGGCGGATGCCTCGGCCGAGGCATCCGCCGAGGGGGAGGGGATGCCGCCTCCCGAGGGCTGAGGTCAAGGCTCTGGCCGGCGGGGCTCCCGCGTGGTACTACTGAAGTATGACCATGCGGAAGACGGCGATCTCGTTGCCCGAGGATCAGTTGTTGCGGCTCAAGGCGGCCGAGGCCGCCGGCCGTATTCCTAGCGTTTCCGGGCATATTCAGGAGCTGCTGCGCCGCGAGGAGGAGACCGCCGAGGTGGACGAGACGCTGCGGCGTCTCTTCGGTGATCTGGCCCCCGGCGCCGAGCATCAGAAATGGGCCGACCGCGCCCTCGGCCTCGACGATGCGAGCGGTACCAAGAGCACGAGCAACGCAGACGGCGTCGCGTGACGGCGGACGCCATAGGGGGGCGGATTCTGGACACCACGGCGCTGGTCGCCGCCGCCCGGGGCAGTCTGCACATGCGGGCGCTGCTCAGCACGGCCCACCGCCAGGTGATCCCGTTGTTGGCGCCCGCGACCTGCGTCGCCGACGCCTCGGCCGCTCTGCAGCCGCACGGCCGGGACGCGCTGACCGCGATCCTCCGGTTCCCGTTGGTCGCCTTCGCCTCGCTGGACGAGGCGCATGCCGTCGGCTCCGGGATTCTCCGTTCCGCGCACCGGCCGGCCGCGACCACGCCCGGGCATGTCGCCTATCTGGCCGCCGCCAGGCAGTGGCCGGTGATCACGGCCAGCCCGGAGCCGCTGCGCACCCTCTACCCCGCCATCGACGTCGAACTGCTGCCCTGAGCACGGGCTGATCCACGAAGGTCCAAGAGACACGCCCCAACGCCGGGGCGACCCCGCACCGCCACCCGCAGGGCAGGGCGTGACCGGGAGGGGGCCGGCGCGTTGGTCAGGGCAGGCCGCCGGGCGATGTCGGACGAGCATCGGCCGGCGGCGGGCCGGTGGCGTCGATTCCCCACCGCCGAGCCGTTCCCCATGGCTCGGTCGTCGACCGCCGCCGCGCGCCCAGTTCATCCGACCCCCACCTGCGCCGCCCGCGTCCCCGGCCGGCGAACGGAGAGCCCCGTGCGAATGACCGACATCCAGCGTTGCGAGATCCGGCCCGGGCGTCTCGTGGAGTGGACGTTGGCGGCGACGACCGTCGAGGCCGCGCGCGGTCTGCCGGAGGACGCGCGACCGGCGTCCTATGTCCAGGAGTTCCATCTGCGGTCGGCCCGGTCGGTCCGCGACCAGGGGCTGTTCGTGCCCAACTGGCTTGGCGCCGCGTTCGATCTGCCGGGTCCGGTGGATCTCGGCGTCCTGGAGGGCGCGCTGCACGCCTGGACGGCGCGCCATGAGACGTTGCGCAGCGGGTTCCGTTGGGTCGACGGCGAGCTGCGGCGGTTCACCCTGGAGGTCGGCGCGGTGGCGCTGGACCGGGCGGACGTCGGGGAGTTCACGGATGGCGCGGTGCTCGCGCGCCGTCTGCAGGACCGTTTCGACCGCACCGCAGAGGCGCTGGTCTGGCCGAACTTCCTGTTCAGCGCGGTGCTCAGGGAGGACGGCGCCAGCGTCTATCTGGCGTTCGACCACAGCAACGTGGACGCGGGTTCGATCTACCGCATCCCGGCGGAGATCCATGAGCTGTATGCGGCGGGGCTCGCCGGGCGGGCGGCCCGGCTGCCGTCGGCGGCCAGCTATGTCGACTTCTGCGCGGCCGAGCGCGGCGAGGCCGACGCGATCGACGGCGGCCATCCGACGGTCGGCCGGTGGCGGGAGTTCGTCCGGCGGTGCGGGGGCACGATGCCCCCGTTCCCGGTGGATCTCGGCATCGATCCGGCGGGGCCGATGCCGCCGCAGCGGTTTCTGTCGGAGCCGCTGGTCGGGGACGCGGACGCGGCGGCGTTCGAGGCGTACTGCCGGCCCTATGGCGGGAGCCTGGTGGGGGTGCTGGCGGCCACCGCGCTGATTCTGCGGGATCTCGGCGAGACGGAGGTGTACCGCACCATCGTGCCGTTCCACACCAGGGCGAAATCGCACTGGGCGCATGCGGTCGGCTGGTTTGTCGGCGGGGTGCCGATCGAGGTCCCGGTGGCGGCGTCGACGGAGCTGCGCGGGGCGTTGGAGACGGTGCGCGGGCAGCTGCGGGCCAACCGGGCGTTGGCGCGGGTGCCGATCGCCCGGGCGATCGCGGTGTTGGGCGAGGAGTTCCCGCAGGCGTCGCCCGATCCCTGCTCGTTTGTCTCGTTCGCCGACACCAGGGACATGCCGCTCTCCGCGCGCTGGGCGGAGCTGCGGGCGTACGGGCTGGTCAGGGTCTCCTACGGGTCCCAGGTGTGCGTGTGGGTGACCAGGTCGCACGAGGGGCTGTGGTTCGCCTCGCGGTTCCCGGACACCGATGTGGCGCACAAGAACCTGCGCCGTTACACGGAGGCGCTGCGGGATCTGGTCGCCTCCGTCGCGCGGCTCCGGGAGGCGGACCGGGCGCCCGTCGGCTGAGGTCCCTCGGCTGAGGCCCCGGCCCCCGGCCTCTCGACAGGGGGCCGGGGGCGCGGTCGGGTCAGCGGGTGCCGAAGGCGTAGACGGTGGTGGAACGGTAGGTCTCGCCGGGCCGCAGCGTGGTGCTGGGGAACTCGGGCTGGTTGGGGGAGTCGGGGAAGTGCTGCGTCTCCAGGCAGAGGCCGTCGCCCTGGCGGTAGGCGCGGCCCGAGGTGCCGACCAGGGTGCCGTCCAGGAAGTTGCCGCTGTAGAACTGCACGCCGGGCTCGGTGGTGGCGACGGTCATCAGCCGGCCCGAGCCGCGCTCGTAGAGCTGGGCGATCCGCTCGGGCCGCGCCGTGCTGCCCTTGTCCAGCACGAAGTTGTGGTCGAAGCCCTGGCCGTAGAGGATCTGCTGGTGGCTCTCCCTGATGTCCTCGCCGATGGTCTTGCCCCGGCGGAAGTCGAACGGGGTGCCGCCGACGGAGGCCAGCTCGCCGGTGGGGATCAGCGTCGCGTCCACCGGGGTGAAGCGGCCGGCGTTGAGGCTGAGTTTGTGGTCGTAGATGCCGCCGCTGCCCTCGCCCGCCAGATTGAAGTAGGTGTGGTTGGTGAGGTTGACGACGGTCGGCGCGTCGGTGGTCGCCGTGTAGTCGATGCGGAACGCGCCCTCGTCGGTGAGGGTGTACTCGACGGTGATGTCGAGTTCGCCGGGGTAGCCCATCTCGCCGTCGGGGCTGGTGTAGTGGAGGGTCAGCCCCGCGTCGCCGTTCGGGGTGACATCCCAGACCCGCTTGTCATAGCCGGTGGTGCCGCCGTGCAGGCTGTTGGGCCCGTCGTTGAGGGGCACCTGGTGCTCGGTGCCGTCCAGGGTGAAGCGGCCGCCGGCTATGCGGTTGCCGTAGCGGCCGATCAGCGCGCCCATATAGGGGGAGTCGCCCAGATAGGGCTCCAACTCGCCGAAGCCCAGGGAGACATTGGCCAACTCGCCGTCCCGGTCCGGGACTTCGAGGCTCTGCACGATTCCGCCGAAGTTCAGCACCCCGAGGCGGACGCCGCCCGCGGCCAGGGTCCAGCGCTGGATCTCGGTGCCGTCCGCCAGGCGGCCGAACGTTTCCGCACGCGGCGGCTCGCCACCGTGCCCGCCGCTGTGCGCGCTGCCGGGTTCACCGGCGGCGGCGCGGCCCACCGTGGCGGCGGTCAACCCGGCCGCCGCGGCCGACGCGATCACGGCTCGTCGTGAGGTGGTCATCGAAGGTGTCTCCTTCTGATCGTCTAGCGAAGGTACGAATGACTGGGTGTCCCGTTTGGTGCGGTTGAACGATTTTCCCAGGCGGGTTGCCCGCGTCAGGTTCTGGCCCTGCGCTTGTTCCACACGTCGAAGCCGACGGCGGCCAGCAGCACCAGCCCCTTGATCACCTGTTGCCAGTCCTGACTGATGCCGACCAGGGACATACCGTTGTTGAGCACGCCCAACACCAGGCCGCCGATCACGGCGCCCAGCACGGTGCCGACCCCACCGCTCATCGAGGCGCCGCCGATGAACGCCGCCGCGATCGCCTCCAGTTCGAAGAGATTGCCGGCGCCGGGCGTGCCCGCGTTGAGCCGGGAGGCATAGACACAGCCGGCCAGCGCCGCCAGCACGCCCATGTTGACGAAGACCAGCAGGGTGACGCGCTTGTCCTTGACGCCGGACAGCTGGGCGGCGGCCCGGTTGCCGCCCAGCGCGTAGATATGGCGGCCGACCACCGCGTTGCGCATCACGAAGCCGAGCGCGACGAGCAGTCCGCCCAGGATCAGCAGCACCACGGGAACGCCCCGGTAGCTGGCGAGGGTGAGGGTGAACGCCAGTACGGCGGCGACGATCGCGGCGCATTTGAGGGCGAACATCTGGAACGGCAGGACCTGCAGTTCGTAGGCGCGTGACTGCTGTCGTGCGCGCCACTCCTGGAAGAGGGCCACCGCGCAGACCAGCACGCCCAACAGGATGGTCAGGTTGTGGTAGTTGGTGTCGGGCCCGACTTCGGGGAGGAAGCCCTGGCTGAGGTCCTGGAAGCCTTCGGGGAACGGGGCCACCGACTTGCCGTCCAGCAGGATCTGGGTGGCGCCTCGGAAGAGCAGCATCCCGGCGAGCGTGACGATGAAGGAGGGGATGCCGACATAGGCGATCCAGAACCCCTGCCAGGCGCCGACCACCGCCCCGATCAGCAGCGAGGCGAGGAGCGCCAGCTGCCAGGGGATGTCGTGGTCGACCATCATCACCGCGGCGGCGGCCCCGGTGAACGCGGCCAACGACCCGACGGACAGATCGATATGGCCATTGATGATCACGATCATCATGCCGATGGCCAGAATAAGGATGTAGCTGTTCTGAAGCAGAATATTGGTGACATTGCGGGGCAGGAGCATGTCGCCCCCGCTCCACGCCTGGAAGAGCCCCAGCAGCAGCACCAGCGCGATCAGCATGCCGTACTGCCGCATGTTGGTGCGCAGCGCGCCGAGCAGCTGCGCGGCGACCGCCCCAGGGCCGCCGCTGCCCTTGCCGAGCGTGCTCCGGTCGTGCGTGTCCTTGTCCAACGGGTTCCTGTCGCGTGTGGTCCGGCTCATCTCAACCCTCCCCGTTCTCGTCCGATATCCCGGAGACCTCCGGGAGTTCGGTGCGTGTCAGCAGCCGCATCAGGCCCTCCTGGGTGGCGTCCGTCCGGTCCAGCACCCCGGTCAGTCGGCCGAACGCCATGGTGGCGATCCGGTCGCAGAGGCCGAGGAGTTCGGAGAGCTCGGAGGAGATGACCACCACCGCCTTGCCCCGCGCGGCGAGTTGGTCGATCACGGCATAGATCTCGGACTTGGCGCCGACGTCGATGCCCCGGGTCGGTTCGTCGAGGATCAACACCTGTGGTTCGGTGTTGATCCACTGGCTGAGCACCACCTTCTGCTGGTTGCCGCCGCTGAGCCGGCCGACCTGCTCGAAGACCGTCGGCGCCTTGATGTTCATCGAGGTGCGGGCCCGTTCGGCGACCCGTCGCTCGTCATGCGCGTCCACCAGGCCGCGCCGCGCCATCCGGGGCAGCGCGGCCAGCGAGATGTTGCGGGAGATGGTGTCGATCAGGTTGAGGCCGTAGGTCTTGCGGTCCTCCGTCACATAGGCGATGCCGTGTCCGACCGCCTCGGCCACCGTGCGGGTGGAGATCTCCCGGCCGTGCAGCTCGACGGAGCCGCGCTCGAAGCGGCCCCAGGAACGGCCGAAGAGGCTCATCGCCAACTCGGTGCGGCCCGCGCCCATCAGCCCGGCGATGCCCAGGATCTCCCCGTGCCGCACCTCGAAGGACACCGAGTCCACCACCCGGCGACCGGTGTCCACCGGATGCCGCACCGTCCAGTCCCGCACGGTCAACGCGACCTGTCCGGCGCGTTCGCCCGTGTAGGGGGTGCGGGCCGGGAAGTACTGGTCCAGCTCGCGGCCGACCATCCGTTGGATCAGCTGGTCCTCCGACACCCGCGCCGGCTCGCCCGGGCTCTCCCGCACGGTCAGCGTGTCGATGGACCTGCCGTCCCTGAGCACCGTCACCGAATCGGCGACCTGCAACACCTCGCCCAACTTGTGCGAGATCAACACACAGGAGATGCCCTGGTCCCTGAACTCCCCGATCAGCTTCAGCAGTTTGCGGGCGTCCGTATCGTTCAGCGCGGCCGTCGGCTCGTCCAGGATGAGCAGCTTGACCCGCTTGGCGAGCGCCTTGGCGATCTCCACCAACTGCTGTTTACCGACGCCCAGTTCGGAGATCCGGGTGCCGGGCCGCTCGTCGCCGAGGTTGACCCGGCGCAGCAGCCGCTCCGTCTCGACCAGGGTGTTCGACCAGCTGATCACCCCACGCCGGGCACGTTCGTTACCCAGAAAGATGTTCTCCGCGATGGACAACTGCGGTACCAGCGCCAGCTCCTGATGAATGATCACGATGCCGCGCCGCTCGCTGGCCCTGATGTCCTTGAACGCGCACGGCTCCCCCTCGAAGCGGATCTCCCCACCGTAGGAGCCGTGTGGGTGCACCCCGCTGAGCACCTTCATCAGGGTCGACTTGCCGGCACCGTTCTCGCCGCAGATCGCGTGCACCTCACCGGCGCGCACCGAGATGTCGACACCGTCCAGGGCCTTGACGCCGGGGAAGCTCTTGGTGATGCCGCGCATTTCCAGCACCTGCTGCGCCATGGCGTGTACCTCCTCCCGACTCCCCGGATCAGCCCGTCACCTGCGCCTCGGTGTAGTAGCCGTCCTCGATCAGCAGTTGGTAGTTGTCCGCGTCGATGCTCACCGGCTCCAGCAGATAGGCCGGGACGACCTTCACCCCGTTGTCATAGGTCTCGGTGTCGTTGAACTCCGGCTCCTCGCCGGCCAGCAGCGCCTCACCCATGGCCACCGCCTGCCGCGCCAGCTCCCTGGTGTCCTTGTAGACGGTCTGCGTCTGCTCACCCGTCACGATCGACTTCACCGACGCCAACTCGGCGTCCTGGCCCGTCACCACGGGGAACGGGGTGTCGCCCGAGCCGTAGCCCACACTCTTGAGCGAGGAGAGCACCCCGATGGAGATCCCGTCATAGGGGGAGAGCACCGCGTCCACCGGCTCGCTCCGGTAGTGCGCGGTCAGCAGGTCGTCCATCCGGTTCTGTGCGGTGCCGCCGTCCCAGCGCTCGGTGGTGACATCGCTCAGGCCCGTCTGGCCGCTGCGCACCACCAGTTGACCGCTCTCCAGATAGGGCTCCAGGACGCCGGTGGCGCCCTCGAAGAAGTAGCGGGTGTTGTTGTCGTCGGGGGAGCCGGCGAACAGCTCGATGTTGAACGTCTCGTCAGGGTTCTCCTCCAGGCCGAGCGCGTCCACGATGTAACCCGCCTGCAGTTCACCCACCTTGGAGTTGTCGAAGGTGGCGTAGGCGTCGACGTTCTCCGTGTTCATCAGCAGCCGGTCGTAGGCGATCACCGGGATGTCGGCGTCGGCGGCCTGTTGGAGCACGTTGCTGAGCGAGGAGCCGTCGATGGCGGCCACCACCAGCAGGTCGTGGCCCCGGGCGATCATGTTCTCCAGCTGGGAGATCTGGTTCTCCACCCGGTCCTCGCCGTACTGGAGATCCGTTTCGTAGCCGGCCTCCTCGAAGAGCGCGACCATGTTGTCGCCGTCGGCTATCCAGCGCTCCGAGGACTTGGTGGGCATCGCGATGCCGACGGTGCCGCCCTCGGCGTCGGCATCACGGCCGCCGCCCCCGCCCGAGTCCTGACCACAGGCGGTCAGGGGAAGGGCGAGGGCGGCGGCCAGGGCGAGAGTGCGGGTCGCGGCTCGGGCACGAGACATGGAAGGTCACGTCCTTTCGACGGATGGTTCCTCTTCTGCAGTGCTGGCGCTGTTCCTTGTCGTCCGAAGTGCTGCTCTCCGGAGGGCTGTTGTCGGGAGGGCTGTTGTTGGGAGGGGTGTTGTTGGGAGGGGTGCTGTTCGACGGTCAGTCGGTAAGGCTTCTGTTGACAGGAGTCGGACCGGGTTCGGCGGCGTTGTCGGTCGGGAACCGGTGCAACGGCCCGGGCAGTCGGGCGCCCAGCGGCGAGCTGCCGCCGTCGGCGCCGAGCCTGGCCAGCAGATCGAGGGCGAGCCGCCCACGGCGGACCCGCTCCCGCGCGCTGGCCAGCGTCACATCGCGCAGATGCGCCCCGTATGGATAGATCGCCGGGGCCTTGCTGAGCCCGAACTTGAGATAGATCGGCGCCCCGCGCCCGATCAGCTCGGCGATCTCATGCATCCGGACATAGCCCCCGAGGTCGTCAGGGGCCTCCAGATAGAAGTCCAGCGGCACCCGGCTGACCCGGCGTATCTCGGCCAGATGCTCCAGGGTGAGATCCGAGGGAACGTTCACCGAGTCGGCGCCGAGGCGTTCGTGCACTGAGACGGAGACCGGGTTCACCGGGCCGATCAACGCCGACACCTTGAACGTGGTGTCGGCCGGCAACACCCCGTTGGCGCGCAGCCGGTGCAGCGCCCAGAGCACCCCCTCGTCGGCCACCAGCAGGCAGCGCACGCCGAGCCGGGAGGCGCGGAGCGCGTCCTCCACGCAGCCGGCGACCGCGCGTTGACCCCGGGCGCGCAGCCCGGCACCACCGGACGAGGTGCGGGTGCCTGCGCCGATGTCCCAGGTGCCGCGCGGGCCGGTGAACAGGCACAACTCGACGCCGGCGGCGGCGCAGGCGTCCACCATCTCGCTGATCTCGGCGTCGGTCAGCATCCAGATGCCGCTGCCCTGGCTGATCCGGTGGATCGGCACGGACAGCCGCGCGGCCTCGGCGAGCACCGTGTGCAGCGCCTCGGGCCCCTCGACGGACGGGATCTCGGTGCGCCAGCGGCCACCGTCGGGGAAGGTGTGCGGGGAGGTCTCGGACGGGAGATCGGCGGCCGGGGCATAGCCGAGCGCGGCGAGCGCGGCGTCGGCCGGGCGACGGGCGGAGGATGCGGCGGGGTCAGACACGATGCTCCAGAGTGCGTTTCGTTCGGTATATCGATCATGGTTCGGTCATGAGGAGGGGGGTGGCCGCCGCTGGGCCCGCCGGCTAGGGCATCAGCAACACCTTGCCCACCCCGGGGCCGCCGCTGCCGACCAATGTCATCGCTTCCCCGAAAGACTCCAGGGGAAGCTGATGCGAGATCAGTTTCTCGGGGCGCAGCAGCCCGTGGTCGAAGGCGTGCACGGCATAGGACCAGGCCGCCGGCGGGGCGCCGAACACGCTGGCCACGGTCAGCTGGTTGACCAGCAGCAGCACCGGATCGAGGCCCTGGGCGCCCGGCTCGGGAACGCCGGTGAGCACCACCCGGCCGCCCCGGCGCGCCAGCCGGCAGGCCGCCGCCGCGGTGCCGGGCGCGCCGGCCGTCTCGACGACCAGGTCGAACTCGCCCTCGGCCGCGTCCTGTTGATCGGGCGTCAGGGTCAGGCTCGCGCCCATCTCCCGGGCCAACTCCAGCGGCCTGGGCCGGGGATCGACGGCCAGCAGCGCCACCGGGGACGAGGCCGCCAGCAGCTGCGTCGCCAGCAGGCCGAGCGTGCCACAGCCCAGCACCGCGATCCGCTCCCCGGCGCGCGGCGCCGCCCGCAGCACGGCGGCGGCCACCACCGCCGCCGGCTCCAGCAGCGCCGCCGCCGTCAGATCGGCGTCCGGCGCCAGCGGGTGCAACAGCTCCGCCGGCAGCGTCAGAAAGTCGGCGAAGGCGCCCGGCTCGGTGAAGCCGGTCTCCGCGTAGCCGCTGGTGCACAGCGTCTGCTCGCCGGCCCGGCAGCGCGCGCAGCGCCGGCAGGCGCGGAAGCCCTCGGCCACCGTGCCGCGCCCCAGCAGCGCCGGATCGACACCGGCGCCCACCGCGTCCACCGTGCCCGACCACTCGTGTCCCGGCACCACCGGATAACGCACATAGCCGGCCGGCCTGGTGCCGTCGAACAGCTCGCGGTCGCTGGCGCAGACCCCGGCCGCGTGCACCGCCACCCTGACCTCGCCAGGGCCGGGCTCCGGGCGCTCGCCCGTGACCAGCCGGAAGACGCCCGGCTCGTCGACGACGACGCTGCGCGCGGCGACCATCAGTGCTTCCCGCCCTTGCTGCCCTCGCGCTTCTCCCAGCCCTCGGCCCACAGGTCGAACCTGGCCTGCTGCTGCGGGAACTCGGCCGCCGCGTCCGTGTCCAGGGTGACGCCGAGGCCCGGCGCGTCGGAGAGCGTGAAGTAGCCGTCCACCACCTCGGGCGCGCCCTTCACCACCTTCTTGATCTCCGCGTCGGCGAAGTCGTTGAAATGCTCCAGGATCTTGAAGTTCGGCGTGCAGCCGGCCAGTTGCAGGCTGGCGGCGGTAAGCACCGAACCGCCCACGTTGTGCGGGGCGATCAGCACATAGTGCGTCTCGGCGGTGGCGGCGAGCTTGCGCATCTCGCCGATGCCGCCCAGATGACCGAGGTCGGGCTGGATGATGTCGGCGGCCTGCGACTCGAACAGCTCCCGGAACTCGATCCGGTCGTGGATGCGCTCCCCGGTGGCGATCGGCAGCGTGGTCTTCTCGGCGACCTTCTTCAGCGCCTTGAGGTTCTCCGGCGGCACCGGCTCCTCCAACCAGGACGGGGCGAACGGCTCCAGCTCCCTGGCCAGCCGGATCGCCGTGGCCGGGCTGAACCGGCCGTGCATCTCCAGCAGCAGCTCCCGCTCAGGACCGATGGCGTCCCGCACCGCCTCCACCAACGCCAGCGAGCGCACCGTCTCGGCGTGGTCGAGCTCGAAGCTGCCGGTGCCGAACGGGTCCAGCTTGAGCGCCTGGTAGCCGCGCTCGACGACGGCCTCGGCCGCCTTGTGGAACGCCTCGGGGGTGCGCTCCACGGTGTACCAGCCGTTGGCATACGCCTTGACCCGGTTGTTCGAGGCATCGGCCCGCCCGCCGAGCAGCTGCCACACCGGCACCCCGAGGGCCTGGCCCTTGATGTCCCAACAGGCCGTCTCCACCACCGCGATGCCGGACATCACGATCTCGCCGGCCCGGCCGTAGTCGCCCGTCTTCATCCGGCGCACCAGATCCTCGACGGCGAACGGGTCGGAACCGGCGATGTGGTTGGCCTCCGCCTCGCGGAGATAGCCGAGCAGGGCGTCGGTGTGCCCGAGCATCCGCGTCTCGCCCACCCCGGTCAGACCCTCGTCGGTGTGCACCTGGACATAGGTCAGGTTGCGCCAGGGCGTGCCCACGACATGCGTGCTGATTCCGGTGATGCGCACGGGCTCGGACCTCCGTCAGTTCGATATTTCGTCATGCGTTCGAAATGCTGAGCAGAACGTAATAACCCAGCCGTTCCGCTGTCAATGGCGCGGACCGGTCCGGAACGAAGCCCGGGACGGCGTCAGTCGACCGTCGCCCGCGTCACCTCTTCATAGGCCAACGCGGCGAGCGAGGACTGTCCTTCCCTGCTGGGGTGGAACCAGTCCCAGTCGCTGATGTGATCCGTGGTGAACGCGAAGTCGAACGTGGCGCCCCCGTCATGGCGGCAGAGCGCGTCCGCCGCGCAGACCTCGGCCAGCGCCTCGTTGTACTCCCGCACCCGCTCGCTCACCAGCGACCTGCGCTCGTTGGCCTCCTCGCTCTGCTCCTCCGCGTCCGCCAGCATCGCCGGGCAGACATCCGCCAGCCGCCACACCAGCCGGGCCAGCGTCGAACCCTGGCCCTCCGACCAGAGCCGCTCCAGATCAGGGACGCTGGACACATACACCTGGGTCTCGGGCGAACCCGCGCGCAGTACGTCGAGCGCCGCCGTGAAGTCCGCGCGGAACGCCGCCGCGTCCGTCATCGCCGACACATCGGCGGCGCAGGCGTCGTTCCCACCGATCAACACCGTCACCAGCTCCGGCTCCAACGCGGCCGCCTCGGCCGCCTGCGCCGGCAGGTCCGCCATCACCGCGCCCGACACCGCCAGATTCCACGTCCGGTCGGCCCACGCCTCCTCGCCGCCGAGCAGCCGCCGCGCCAGGCTGTCCACCTCGTCGTCGGTCCCGGTGGCCCACGACACCTCGGGGCAGTCGGCCAGCAGGGCGCAGGCGTCAAAGCCGCGCGTGATCGAGTCACCCATGGCCGCTATCGACGTGGGCTCGGTGTTCCAGTCCGGCTCGGCCGGCGCGTCCCCGTCCTCGGCCGCCACCTCGCCGGCCGCGCCGCGCTCCTCCTCGGCGGCCACGTCGCCACCCCCGTCGGCCTCCTGACCGGCGGAAGTGCATCCCAGCAGCAGGACGGCGAGCGCCAGCGGCGCCACCAGGGAACGGGCGGTGGTGACCAGGTTGACGGCCATGGGCTCTCCTCGGTTCTCCCGCTGTTCGGGCGTGCTCTCGGGGTGGGCGCCGGCGTTGTCCCGACGGGCCCCGCGCCGAGCGGTAGCTTGGACCTGGCACGGGTGGGCGCCTGGTCCACTTCTTGGCGTGTTGGCGGATGGGCGGATGGGCGGATCCCTGGGAACCCCCGGAGAACGCTCCGGGAGCTCTCCGGACCAAGGCTAAGAGATGACCGGACGTCATGGGCTGTCCGCTTTGCCGAGAAAAGACGTCAATGGTGTTTACTGTTCGTGCGCGGTTCGGGTCACGGTGGGGCGCCCTGAAGCTCGCGGCGGGCGCAGGTTGGGAAGTGGAGGTCCCGATGACGACACGTGGTGTTCTGTATGTGCACTCCGCCCCCCGCGCGCTGTGTCCCCATATCGAATGGGCCGTCGCCTCGGTGCTCAACTCCCGGGTGAGCCTGGAATGGATCAAACAGCCGGCGTCCCCCGGCACCTGGCGCGCCGAACTCTCCTGGCAGGGCGAGCCGGCCACCGCCTCGCATCTCGCCTCCGCCCTGCACGGCTGGCATCTGCTGCGCTACGAGGTCACCGCCGACCCCGCCGGCACCGCCGAGGGCGAACGTTACAGCTGCACACCCGAGCTCGGCATCTACCACGCGGTCACCGGGCGGCACGGCGACATCATGATCCCCGAGGACCGGCTGCGCGCCGCCGCCGACCGCGCCGCCGCCGGCGAGACCGACCTCCAGGCCGAGATCAGCCGCCTGCTGGGCAAGCCCTGGGACGACGAGCTGGAGCCCTTCCGGCACGCGGGGGAGGGCGCCCCGGTGCGCTGGCTGCACCAGGTCGTCTGACCCGGGCACCGGCCCCGCCGGCGGGCGCGGCGTAACCCCCCGTTCGCGAAAGCGAGTTAGCGTGCGGCCATGATCGACAACAGCGCGCAGCGCAGCACCGAACCGACCTCCATCGCCGTGCTCGGCACCGGCATCATGGGCGCGGCGATGGCCCGCAACCTCTGTCGCGCCGGCCTCGACGTCCGGGTCTGGAACCGCACCAGGGCGAAGGCCGAGCCGCTGGCCGAGGACGGCATCGTGGTCGCCGACACCCCCGCCGAGGCGGTCGCCGGCGCCGGCGTCGTCCTCACCGTCCTCCACGACGGCGAAGCCGCCGCCGAGGCCGTCACCGCGGCGCTCCCCGGGCTCGCCCCCGATGTCGTCTGGGCCCAGTGCACCACCGCCGGCATCGCCGGCCTCGACCGGCTGGTCGCCCTCGCCGAAGAGCACGGAATCACCCTGATCGACGCCCCCGTGCTCGGCACCCGACAGCCGGCAGAGGAGGGCACGCTCACCATCCTGGCCGCCGGACCCGAGGCCACCAGGGGCCGACTGGCCCCGGTGCTGGCCGCGATCGGCAGCCGCGCCATCTGGGTCGGCGACACCCCCGGCGCCGCCACCCGGCTCAAACTCGTCTGCAACAGCTGGGTGTTGGCCATCACCCATGGCACCGCCGAGGCCCTGGCCCTGGCCCAAGGGCTGGGCGTCGAAACCGCCGACTTCCTGGACGCCATCGCCGGCGGACCGCTCGACCTCGGCTATCTGCACACCAAGGCGGCGGCCATCGAGGCCGGCGAACTGGCCCCCAGCTTCGCCGTCGACACCGCGCTCAAGGACGCCCGGCTGATCGTCGACGCCGCCGACACCGCCGGCGTCCGTCTCGACGTGGCCGCCGCAGGCCTCGACCGGCTGGCCCGCGCCTCCGCCCAGGGCCACGGCGACCGGGACATGGCCGCCTCCTACTACGCCAGCTTCGACCCGGAGCCGGCGGCCGGCTGACCCAGCAGTCGCTCCACCGCGTGCCCCGCCCGGACGGCCGCGGCGGGATCGGCGCCGAGCTGGATGGAGTGGTTCAGGCTCATCATGACCCCGTACAGCTCGAAGACCAGCTGCCCCGGATCCGTCTCCGGCGGCAGCTCCCCCCGCGCCACGGCCGTCCGCAGCTCGCCCGTCAGCCGCCGCGCCCACGCCCGGAACTGGCGGCGGAGCAGCGTCAGCACCCGGCCGCCCCTGCCGTCGAACTCGAACGTCGAGCTGACAAAGAGACAGCCGCCGGGGAACACCCCCCGCTCCAGATACGAGATCCACGCCGCGCAGACGGCGCGCAGCCGGGGCAGCCCGGGGGTGGCGCCCGACGCCGGGCGCCACACCTCCCGGTCGAAGATCACCGCGCCGCGCTCCAACGCGGCCAGCTGCAGGGCCTCCTTGGTGCCGAAGTGCCCGAGCAGGCCCGACTTGCTGATGCCGAGATCGGCCGCCAGCCGGCCCAGGGTCAACCCGCTCAACCCCTCCACGGACGCGACGTCGACGCTCCGCTGGATGATGCGCTCACGGGTCTGCCTGGCCTCGGCCAGGGAGTGACGGGGGCTCATGTCCCCACTATAGAGACCGTCGGCCTATAGCGTCCGACCGGTCGGTCGCTATCATGCCTCCCATGACGCGCATCCACGCCCTGGGGCACTACCAGCCCGAGCAGGTCCTCACCAACGACGAGCTCGCCACCATGGTGGACACCGACGACACCTGGATCAGGCAGCGCACCGGGATCGCCACCCGGCACATCGCCAAGGAGGAGTCCGTCGCCGATCTCGCCACCGCCGCCGCGGGCAAGGCACTGGCCGCGTCCGGGCTCGCGCCCGAGCAGATCGGCCAGGTGATCGTCGCCACCTGCAGCGCCAGGGACCGGGTCCCCAGCAACGCGGCCAGGGTCGCCGGCCGGCTCGGCATCCCCGACGCCGTCACCTTCGACCTCAACAACGGCTGCGCCGGCTTCACCACCGCGCTCGCCACCGCCGACCACACGGTACGCGCCGGCGCCGCCTCCCACGCGCTGGTGATCGGCGCCGAGCGGATGTCCGAGGTCACCGACTGGACCGACCGCTCCAGCTGCGTCCTGCTCGGCGACGGGGCCGGCGCGGCCATCGTCAGCCACGACGGCCCGGCCGACGGCATCGGCCCGGTCGTCTGGGGCTCCGACCCGTCGCGGGCCGGCGCCGTCCGTCTTGAGGGCGCCTGGCAGCCCAGGTTCGGCCAGGAGGGCCAGACGGTCTTCCGCTGGGCCACCACCGAGTTGGCGCCCATCGCCCGGCTCGCCTGCGAACGGGCCGGCGTCGCGCCCTCCGAACTGGCCGGCATCGTCACCCACCAGGCCAATCTGCGCATCATCGAATCCCTGGCCCGCCAGCTGAAGGCCCCCGACGCCGTGGTCGCCACGGATGTCGTGCACTCCGGCAACACCTCGGCCGCCTCGGTGCCGCTGGCGCTGGCCAAGCTGGTCGAACGCCGCGAGATCCCGATCGGCGCCCCCGTCCTCCTCTTCGCCTTCGGCGGCGGCCTCGCCTGGGCCGGCCAGGTCATCCGCTGCCCCTGAGGGACCACCGTGACCCAGCCGGCACTGTCAGTGCCGGCTGGCACGATGCACCCATGACCGATGCGACCGCCATCCGAACGTACTGGGACGCCGCTGCCGACACCTTCGACGACGAGCCGGACCACGGCCTGCGCCAGGAGCCGACCCGTGCGGCATGGGCCAGCCGCCTGGCCTCCTGGATACCGGGCGCCGAGCAGGACGTTCTCGACGTGGGGTGTGGCACCGGCTCGCTCTCCCGGCTGGTGGCCGAGGCAGGCCATCGGGTCACCGGCGTTGACCTCGCCCCGAGGATGGTCGATCAGGCGCGCGCGAAACTGGCCGCCGCCGGCCTTCGGGGCCGGTTTCCGGTGGGCGACGCCGAGGCCCCGCCCACCGGCGGGGGCACCTTCGACGTCGTCCTGTCCCGGCACCTGGTGTGGACGCTGCCCGACCCCCGTGCCGCGCTGCGCGCCTGGGGCGCGCGGCTTCGTCCGGGGGGCACGCTCCTGCGGGGCGGTGGCGGGAGGCGGGCCAGGCCTATGTCGCCGGGCGGGGGAGCTGCCCTCGCACGGTGGCGTGGCCGCGGCGGAGTTGGCCGACGCAGTCCGCCCCCTCGTCGCCCGGCTGCGCGTCGAGCCCCTCACGAGCGATCCCACCCTCTGGGGCGGCCCGGTAGCCGACGAACGCTACGCCCTGATAGCCCAGGTCTGATCCGCCCATGCGAGGCCCGCGCCGCCTCCCCGCCGCGCAGCGGCGGAACGAGGAGGGGGCCCCGGGCTCCGCCCGGGGCCCCCTCAACAGGCGGCTGAGCTGCGCGGCTACACCGTGCGGAGGGCGAGGACCACGTTGTGGCCGCCGAAGCCGAAGGAGTCGCTGAGGGCGGCGATGGTGCCGCTGGGGAGTTCGCGGGGCTTGCCGACCACGATGTCGGCGTTCACCTCGGGGTCGAGGTTGTCCACGTTGATCGTCGGGGGCGCCGTCCGGTGGTAGAGGGCGAGCGCCGTCGCCACCGTGGCGACGCCGCCGGCGCCGCCCAGCAGATGGCCCGTCATCGACTTGGTCGCCGAGATCGCCACCTGGTCCAGATGCTCGCCGAAGACCTCCCGCAACGCCCGCACCTCGGCCAGGTCGCCCTGGGGCGTCGACGTGGCGTGCGCGTTCGCGTGGGCCAGCTGCTCCGGCTTCAGATCGGTGTTGGCCAGCAGATGCCGCAGCGCCATCGCGATACCCCGGCCCGTCGGCTCCGGCTGTGCGATGTGGTGCGCGTCGGAGGAGAGCCCCTGACCGAGCAGTTCGCAGTACACCCGGGCGCCCCGTCGCGCCGCGTGGTCGGCGGACTCCAGCACCACTATGCCGGAGCCCTCGCCCAGCACGAAGCCGGTGCGGTCCACATCGAACGGCCGGGAGGCCGTCTTCGGGTGCTCGTTGTCCTTGGACATCGCCATCATGTTGGCGAAGGCCGCGATCGGCAGCGGATGGACGCTGGCCTCCGTGCCGCCGGCCACCACCACATCGGCGCGACCGGAACGGATCATGTCCCAGGCGTAGCCCACCGCCTCCGCGCCCGACGCGCAGGCGCTCACCGGGGTGTGCGTGCCGGCGCGCGCGCCCACGTCCAGACTCACGTTGGCCGAGGGGCTGTTGGGCATCAGCATCGGGACCGTGTGCGGCGACACCTTACGGGCGCCGAGCTCCCTGAGCCGGTCGTACTGGCTCAGCAGCGTGGTCACTCCACCGATGCCGGAGGCCACCACGGCGCCCAACCGATCGGGATCGACATCCGCGTCCTCGCCGGCTCTGCCCTGGAAGCCGGCGTCCGCCCACGCCTCCCTGGCCGAGATCAGCGCGAACTGGGCCGACCTGTCCAGCTTGCGGGCCTGCGGTCTGGGCAGGACCTCACTCGGATCGACCGCGGCGGTCGCGGCGAAGGTGACCGGGAGATCGGCCGCCCACTCCTGGGTGAGGGGACGCGCGCCGGACTCACCGGCGAGCATGGCCTCCCAGGTGGTCGCGCTGTCGCCACCCAGCGGTGTGGTTGCGCCGACACCGGTGACAACCACCGCTCGATTGGTCGCGTTCACAGTTCTCTTACTCCGCTAGATCGGGGATGGTGCCGCAGGCCACCCCGAAGGGTGGCGAACAGCGCGTGGAGCCTCGGGGGTCTTCCCCGTCAGCCCTGGTGGTCGGCGATGTAACCGACGGCGTCGCCCACGGTCTTGAGGCCCTTGACGTCGTCGTCAGGGATCTTGACGCCGAAGCGCTCCTCGGCGGCGACGACCACCTCGACCATGGACAGCGAGTCGACGTCGAGGTCGTCGGTGAACGACTTCTCCTCGGTCACCTCGTCGTTGGGGATACCGGCGATCTCGTTCACGATCTCGGCGAGACCGGCGATGATCTCTTCCCGGCTGGCAGCCATGACGGCGCTCCTTCGTATGCTGCGGTGGATACCGCGCGGATGTTGATCCATGGACCCTCGCGGTGAACCCGGATGAAACGCTCGGGTCCTGGCCGGTGAGGTCCTTGCTTAGGGGAGAGTAACGACCGTGGCCGCGTACACCAGACCCGCCCCGAAGCCGATGACGAGCGCGGTGTCGCCGCTTCTCGCCTGTCCGGTCGCCAACATCCGCTCCATGGCGAGCGGAATGGAGGCGGCCGAGGTGTTGCCCGTGGTCTCGATGTCCCTGGCCACCGCGACATGCTCCGGCAGCTTGAGAGTCTTCACCATCGAGTCGATGATCCGCATATTGGCCTGGTGTGGGATGAAGACGTCCAGATCGTCCACGGTGATACCGGCGGCGTCCAGCGCCTGTTGAGCGACCTTGGCCATCTCGTAGACGGCCCAGCGGAAGACCGTCTGGCCCTCCTGCCGCAGCGCCGGGAAACGGTCTCCCGGCTGGTACTCGTTCCACGGAACCGTCTGCCCGATGACGTCCGCCTTGTCGCCCTCCGAGCCCCACACCGTGGGGCCGAGAGCCGGCTCGAGCGAGGGGCCGAGCACCACGGCGCCGGCGCCGTCGCCGAACAGGAAGGCGGTGGACCGGTCGGTCAGATCGGTGAGATCCGACAGCCGCTCCACCCCCACCACCAGCACATGGCTGGCGCTGCCGTCGACGATCAGGCCCTTGCCGACGGTCAGTCCGTAGCCGAAGCCGGCACAGGCCGCCGAGATGTCGAAGGCCGGCGCGTTCTCCGTGCCCAGCCGGTGCGCGATCTGGGTGGCGATGCCCGGGGTCTGCGCGAAGTGCGACACCGTGGAGATCACCACGGCGTCCACCTGCCGCGCGGTGATCCCGGCGTCGGCGATCGCCTTGCCCGCCGCCGCGAGAGCCATCTCGGCGACGGTCTCCTCGGGACCGGCCCAGTGCCGGGTGACGATCCCCGAACGCGAACGAATCCACTCGTCCGAGGACTCGATGTGCCGGAGGATCTCCTCGTTGGGCACCACCCGGGTGGGCCGGTAGCCACCGACGCCGACCAGCCGCGCATAGGGTGCGCCGCGGCTGGCCTTGAGTGTGGCGGGGGGCATGTCCTGCTCCTATTCGGCTGTCTCGTGGGCTCGGTCCGCGTACTCGGCTATGAGCGCGCGGGCCGACTCCAACTGTTCCGGGCGCTTGATCGCGACCCGGGTCACGCCGGGCAGGTTCCGCCGGGCCAGGCTCGCCAACGTGCCGGCCGGCAGCAGCTCGATCAGCGCGGTGGCCCCCATCTGCTGGAACGTCTCCACGCACAGATCCCAGCGGACCGGGCTCGACACCTGCGCCACCAGCCGGCGCAGCACCTCGGCGCCGTCCGTGAGCGCGGCGCCGTCCGCGTTCGACACGAACGGAACGCCCGGATCCGCCGGCGTGAGCCCGGCCACCGCCCGCTCCATCTCGGCGACGGCCGGCTCCATGTACGTGGTGTGGAAGGCGCCTGCCACCTTGAGCGGCAGCACCCGCGCCTTGTCGGGCTTGTCGGCGAAGAGCGCCGCCAGCTGCTCCAGCGTGCCGGCCGCGACCAGCTGGCCACCGCCGTTGTTGTTGGCGACCGTGAGGCCCAACTTGTCCAGCGTCGCGGCCACCTCGTCCGGGTCGCCGCCCAACACGGCGGACATCCCCGTCTCGGTGACCGAGGCGGCCTCGGCCATGGCGCTCGCCCTGCGGGCCACCAGCGCCATCGCCTCGCGTTCCGTCAGGGCACCGGCGACGACCGCCGCCGGCAGCTCGCCGACGCTGTGCCCGGCGACCGCGCCCAGCACCCGGGCCGGCGCGGGCGCCGACTCCGCGCCGAACAGCTCATGGGCGGACAGCAGGGCGCCGGCCACCAGCAGGGGCTGGGCGATCGCGGTGTTTCTGATCTCGTCGGCATCCGCCTCTGTTCCATAACGGATCAGATCGAGGCCGACCACTTCGGACCAGTCGCCAAGGCGATCGGCCACTCCAGGAAGTTCGAGCCACGGTTCGAGAAAGCCAGGGGCCTGGGAGCCCTGGCCGGGGGCGACGAGTACGAGCACCTTCTCACTCTCTCCCGGTTCGGGGGTTCGCCACCGGTGGTGGCGAGAACGAAGAACAGTCGTTGGATTTGTAGCCATCCCATAAAAGTCAGGCGGCGGGATCTCCGTCAGCGAGCCGACCGAGCATCAGGGCGATGCGCAGTGTAAAGGCCGACCGCACATCGGAAGGGGGCCACCCGGTGACATCAGTCACACGTCTGAGGCGGTAGCGAACGGTGTTGGGATGTACAAACAACATTCTGGCCGCACCCTCCAGACTGCTGGCCTGCTCCAGATAGACGCTCAACGTCTCCAGCAGCGCCGAGCCCGCCTCCTGCAGCGGTCTGTAGATCTCCTCCAGCAGCAGCGTGCGCGCCGCCGGATCGCCGGCCATCGCACGCTCCGGCAGCAGATCGTCGGCCAGCACCGGACGCGGCGCGTCCGGCCAGGCGGCGCAGGCCCGCAGGCCGGCCGCCGCGGCCCGCGCGGAGCTGGTCGCCGACAGCAGATCCCGCACCACCGGGCCCGCCACCACGGGACCCTCGGCGAACGGTCCGATCAGCGCCTTCGCCGCCTGCACCGGATCGTCGCTGCCCCCCGCGATCACCACCAGCCGCTTGCCCAGCACGCCGGTCAGCACCTGGAGCTTCGCGTACCGGGCCGCCCGGCGGATCGCCTCCACCGTCAACTCGCTGTCGCCGCTGGGCGCGCTGCCCAGCACCACCACCACATGCTCGGGGGTACGCCAGCCCAACGCGGCCGCCCTGGACACGTCGCTCTCGTCGGCCTCGCCCGACACCACCGCGTTGACCACCAGCGATTCGAGCCGCGCGTCCCAGGCGCCGCGCGCCTCGGCGGCCTGGGCGTAGACCTGCGCGGTCGCGAACGCGATCTCCCTGGCATAGACCAGCAGCGCGTTGCGCAGCGCCATCTCGCTGCCCGACGGCGCGAGTTCGTCCACCGCCGACTCCATGACCTCGATGGTGGTGCGCACCATCTCGACCGTCTGCCGCAGGGTCACCGCCCGGGTCAGCTCGCGGGGCGCGGTACCGAAGACATCGGTGCTGATCGCCTGCGGGGTGTCCGGGTGCCGGAACCACTCGGTGAACGCGGCGATCCCCGCCTGGGCGACCAGCCCGATCCAGGAGCGGTTCTCCGGCGGCATGGCGCGGTACCAGGACAACTGCTGATCCATCCGCGCGATCGCGGCGGCGGCCAGCTTGCCCGAGGACTGCTCAAGGCGGCGAACGGTGGCGGCATGAGCCTGCTTCTCATCGGCATCGGACACGGGTCCAGCCTGCCTCATTTCCCTCGGCCCCATGCCCCGGGGGGTGTCACCCGGTGCCGTGGAGGCGGCCGAAGTGCGGGATAACCTGGGCGTCATGTCGCGAACCGGGGTGCGAATCGTGCGGGCCGACGACCGCTACCGGGGCGGCGACCCGCCCGCCGGAATCGACACCAGGCACGCGTTCTCCTTCGGCGACTTCTACGACCCGGACAACCTGCGCTTCGGCCAACTGACCGCCTGCAACGAGGAACGGCTGGCCCCGGGGGCCGGCTTCGCGCCGCACCCGCACCGGGATGTGGAGATCGTCAGCTGGGTGATCGAGGGCGAGCTGACCCACGAGGACGACACCGGGGCGCGCACGGTCGTCCGGGCCGGCGATCTGGCCCGGCTGACCGCCGGCGGCGGCGTGCGGCACAGCGAACGCAACGAAGGGACGCGGCCGCTGCGGTTCGCGCAGATGTGGCTCGTCCCCGAAGAGCCGGGCGGCGCAGCCGAGTACGAGGTGGTGCGCGGTTTCGAGCCCGGCACCCCGTACCGGCTTCCGCGCACCTCGGCCACCCTGCGGCTGCTGCGGCTGGCCGCCGGCGAGCCCGCCGGGCTCCCGCCAGGACCGCTGCGCCATCTGCAACTCATGTCGGGCTCGGCCGAGCTGGTCGCCTCCGGCGCGGTGGGCCGCGCCCGCCTGGCGGCGGGCGACAGCGCGCGGCTCGGCACGCCGCACGCGGTGACCCTGACCGCCCGCACCCCGACCGAAGCCCTCCTCTGGCACCTGGCCGGCACCCCGGCTGCCCCAAGCCCCCGGCCGCTGCCCCCTGACTCCTGACCTCCCGGCCCCTCGCCTCGACCTGCCAGCCGAGCCCTTGCCGGGCCCCGGGCCCGCTCGGTCTTGACCCTCCTGACCCTGGCAGGCTTTGGTCTGCCCGGCCTCGGCCCGGGCCCGGTTTCGGCCAACGCCTGCCCGGCCTCGCCCTGTCGGGTCCCGACCCCGGCTCGACGCGAACCGCCCGGGCCCGCCTGGCCCCAGGGCTCCGGGCCCGGCGGCCCGTTGAGCCCCGGGTTCGGGCTCGCGGCCGGTGGTCTGCTGAGCCCCCGGGCCGGGCCTTGGGCCCGCTCGGTCTGACCCTCCTGGCCCTGGCGGCCCGAGCCTGCCGGGCCTTGGCCTGTCCGGCCCGGGCCCGCCCGGTTTCTGCGCCGGCCTGCCCGGCCCGACTGCCTGTGCCCGCGAAGCCGTACCCGGCCCCGGGCCCCGTCGGTTGGGGCCTGCCCGGCCTCGGGTTCGTTGGGCCCCGGCCTTGGGCCGGGCGCCGTGAGCGTGTCAGGGCTTGCCGACCGAGTCCTCCACGGCCCGTCCAACCCCACCCACTACTGCAGTTCGCTGCCGAGCCCCGCCCCCGGGCTCGGTTTCGGCCAACGCCTGCCCGGCCTGGGGCCAGACCCGCTGAGCCCGGGCCCCGTCGGTTGGGGGCCCCGCCCGGGCCCGTCCGGTCCCAGGGCCGGGGTCAGGGGGTGCCCGGCCCCGGGCTGAGCTCGGTGAGGATCGCGTCGGTGAGGGCCGGCCAGATGTCGGTGGCCCAGGGGCCGAAGGGGCGGTCGGTGAGGGTGGCGCAGGCGGCGCCCGCGTCCGGGTCGATCCAGAGGAACGTGCCGGACTGGCCGAAGTGGCCGAAGGTGCGCGGCGAGGAGAGGGCGCCCGTCCAGTGCGGGGACTTGTGGTCGCGGAGCGAGAAGCCGAGGCCCCAGTCGTTCGGCTTCTGGTGGCCGTAGCCGGGCAGCACGCCGTTGAGGCCGGGGAAGACCACGGATGTCGCCTCGTCCAGCGTCTCGCGGGCCAGCAGCCGGGGGGAGAGCAGTTCGGCGCCGAAGCGCAGCAGGTCGGCGACGGAGGAGACGCCGTCCTTGGCGGGGGAGCCCGGCAGCTCCGTCGCCGTCAGGCCGAGCGGCTCGCACACCGCCTGCCGCAGATACTCGGCGAACGGCATTCCCGTGGCCTTGGCGATGACATCGCCCAGCACCTCGAAGCCGGCGTTGGAGTAGAGCCTGCGCTGTCCCGGCGGCGCCATCGCGCGGTGCTCGTCGAAGGCGAGCCCGGAGGCGTGCGCCAGCAGATGGCGGACCGTGGAGCCCTCGGGGCCCGCCGGATCGTCCAGCTCGATCGCGCCCTCCTCGACCGCTATCAGCGCGGCGTAGGCGGTCAGCGGCTTGGTGACGCTGGCCAACGGAAAGGCCAGCTCGATCGGCCCCCGGGCGCCGGCCACCGCGCCGTCGGCGGTGACCACACCGGTGGCCACCGTGTCCACCGGCCAGCTGTCGATCAACTCCAGGCTTCGCATGCCGCCGAGCGTAGCGCGGCGCTCCGACAACGGGCCTTCTGGCCCCGGGCCCAGGAGGCCCGAGGCGAGTAACCGCTTGCCTGGAGTGCACTCCAACCTTCTAGCGTGGAGGCCATGACCCTGACGCAGACCCAGCCGTCGCTCTCACCGCATCCGGACGACCAGACCGAGCAGGTGGACCACTGTGCCGCGTTGGACCGGCCGTACCCGCGTCCCGAGGGGGAGGACCACTACACGATCAGCGAGGTCGCCGAGCACACCGGGCTGAGCGCCCACACGTTGCGCTGGTACGAACGCATCGGGCTGATGCCGCATATCGACCGTTCGCACACGGGTCAGCGGCGTTACCGCAACCGCGATCTGGAATGGCTCGCCCTGGTCGGCAAGTTGCGGCTGACCGGCATGGCGGTGGCGGACATGGTGCGGTACGCGGATCTGGTGCGGCAGGGGGACCACACCTTCGCCGAGCGCCGCGAGCTGCTCCGTGCGACGCGGGAGGACGTGCGCCGGCGGATCGCCGAGCTCCAGAGCACGCTGAACGTACTGGACTTCAAGATCAGCATCTACACGGACATACCGGACTGACCATGGGGCCCGGCGGCGAGGCGGCGCCGGCTCACAGCTCGGCGAGCAGCGACCGCTTCTTGGTGGTGAACTCCTCGTCCGTGAGCAGCCCCGCCTGGTGCAGGTCGCCGAGGTGGCGGATGCGGTCGGCTATGTCCGCCGGGTCGGCCCGGTACTCGCGGCCGACGCCGTCCCGGCGGCCGTTCCCGCTGGGCTCGGCCGCGCGTATGGACTCCAGCACGGCGGCGGCGAGCGGCAGCGACTCGTGGACCAGGCCGTAGCCGATGTCGAAGACCACCGTGGCCGGATCCTGGTCCACCGGCGGCCGGTCCTTCTCCTGCTGCCCGTCCTGGCCGCGCCGCAGCAGCCGCAGATGGCCGCCGGAGACCTCGGGCGAGCGCCATTCGACGCCGCCCAGCTCGCCGACGGGGAAGAACTGGTCCCCCGCCTTCCACTTGGCCGAGGACGCGCCCGTCCTGAACCAGCGGAAGGTGACCAGCTTTCCGTCGAAGGAGACCTTGCCGTCGTACGCCTTGAACTGCAGCGGCGTGGTCGGGGCCGCCACCAGATGGCGGTCCGCCTCCTCGTCGGCCTCGGGGCCGAGCGCCGAACGCACCTCGCCGGCGTAGTACTCGGCCAGCGACTCCCGCTCGGCCGGCAGCACCAGCCGATAGGGGTCGGCCGCCTGCCGCAGCTGCCCGGCCGCCGCTTCCAGCAGCGGATCGGCGCCGGGACGCGGCACCGCTTGCAGCACCACCGTTCCTTTGCGGGCCCCCGGGGCCAGCTCGACCGAACTCAACGCCTCGTACGGGATGCGGCGTTCGCCCAGCGCCTGGAAGAGCTTCGGCGTGCGGATCCCCCGTTCGAAGCGGATGAGCACGGAGTCGGTGTCGAACTCCCATGTGGAGTGGATTCCGGCCAGCACATCACCCATGCGGGTCATCGTAAGGGGCGGCACCGACGAAAAGTCTTCCCTCGGATGGGTGTGTTCGCGTCAGCTTGTCTGACCGCCGGCATGAACCGGTTCGGGGCAGGTGGTGAACGCCGCGCAACCGTCGCCGCCAGGGGCGCAGTCCGTCGCGGCGTTCACGCCGGCGCCCACCAGCGCCAGCGCGCGCAGGCTGTGCGCCCCCGGCTGGTAGTAGCCGTCGTGCCCGTGCGCCCCCTCGTCGCTGAGCCGACGGGCGCCGAACGCCGGGGAGACGGGGTCCGTGCCGTGGCCCAGCGGGCCGATCGAGAGATGCGGCAGGTCGGCGACCCAGTCGTCCGCCGCCCGCATCGCCCAGACGCGGGCCGAGGTGCCGAGGTCGGCGACGCTGTCGGCGCGCATCCCCGGGCTGCCGGTGACGGCGATGTCGGTGACCCGGGACGGCAGCTCGTCCGCCGCCACGCCGCAGACCACGGAGCCGTAGGAGTGGCAGAAGAGCGCCAGTTCCGCGTCGGACGGCAGCCCGGCCAGGGTGTCGAGCAGCCGTGCGGCGCCGCGTTCGGCCCGTCCGGCGGTGGCCGCCGACATGGCCAGCCCGGGCGGCGCGTCGTAGTCGGCCCAGGCGATGGTGGCGGCGGCGATGCCGGGGGCCTGGGCGCGTTCCTCGGCGAGCAGGGCCTGGGCCATTCCGGCGGGGGCGGTGTACCGGCCCTCGGTGCGTTCGAAGGTGATCAGATCGGTGTCGACCCCCGGCACCAGCAGGGAGATCCGGTCCGCCGTCGTCAGATCGCCGAACACCTCGGCGACCCGGCCGGGGCCGGTGGGGTCGAACGCGAGGATCTGCCGGTCGGCGCGGAGCAGGGAGGCCAGCCGGTGGGCGCGGCGCGCGGCGTCCCCCTGGCCCTCGGGGGAGAGCCGCGCGTCCTCGGCGCGGCGTAGTTCGACGGCTCTGGCGTCCTCGATCGCCCGCCGGTTGGCCTGGTAGCGCAGGGGGACGGGCGCGCCGGAGAGGTTGCCGACGACCAGCGGGAAGCGTTCGGCCAGCCGCTCGCTCCGCGCGGTGCCCAGGTCGGCGAAGAACGCCGCCACCTCGGCGGGCGGCGCGTCGGCCGACGGCGGTCGGCGGCCGGCGACCTCCGCGTGCGCCCATTCGCTCAGCTGGATGGCCAACGGGTTCGGCGCGTCCTGCCTGGTGCTGGCCAGCCAGCCGGCCGTGGCCAGCACGACCAGCACCACGACCAGTGCGAGCAGCACCCGACGGACGGGGTGGGCGGTGCCGGGGAGCAGACGGCCCCTGGCGAGCTGATGAGATGGCCGGAACGGCCACCAAGACGACGAAGACAACACTGTCGGCCGATAATACGTGCCCCGATGGGGCATTCGGGTAGGTCGTCCGGAAAAACAGCACGGTGCCCGGTGGTCGACCGACCACCGGGCACCGTGGTGGCCGCGCCCGAGGGGGCGCGGCCGTCGCGTCAGGCGTCGCCGCCGGCCGGGCCCGGATCGGCCGCGGCCACGTCGAGCAGCTGGTACCGGTCGATGGCCTGCTTCAGCACCGAGCGGTCGATCTTGCCCTCCTTGGCCAGCTCGGTGAGCACGCCGAGGACGATCGACTGGGCGTCGATGTGGAAGAACCGCCGCGCGGCGCCCCTGGTGTCGGCGAAGCCGAAGCCGTCACCGCCCAGCGACTGGTAGGTGTTGGGCACCCACCGGGCGATCTGGTCCGGAACCGAGCGCATCCAGTCGGAAACCGCCAGGACCGGTCCCTCGGTGCCCTGGAGCTTGCGGGTGACATAGGGCACCTGCTGCTCCTCCTCCGGATGCAGCAGGTTGTGCTCCTCGACCGCCACCGCCTCGCGGCGCAGCTCGTTCCAGGAGGTGGCGGACCAGACGTCCGCCTTCACGCCCCACTCGTTCGCCAGGATGGACTGCGCCTCGATCGCCCACGGCACCGCGACGCCGGAGGCCAGGATCTGCGCCGGGACGTTGCCGGACCCGCCGACGCTGACCCGGTGCAGGCCCTTGAGGATGCCGTCGACATCGACGCCGTCCGGCTCGGCCGGCTGGTTGATCGGCTCGTTGTAGACGGTCAGGTAGTAGAAGACGTCCTCGGCGTTCTCGCCGTACATCCGCCGCAGGCCGTCCCGCACGATATGCGCGATCTCATAGCCGTACGCCGGGTCGTAGGCGACACAGGCCGGGTTGGTCGAGGCCAGCAGATGGCTGTGCCCGTCCGCGTGCTGGGTGCCCTCACCGGTCAGCGTGGTGCGCCCGGCGGTCGCGCCCAGGACGAAACCGCGCGCCAGCTGGTCGCCCATCTGCCAGAACTGGTCACCGGTGCGCTGGAACCCGAACATCGAGTAGAAGACATAGACCGGGATCAGATGCTCACCGTGCGTGGCATAGGCCGAGCCCGCGGCGATCAGCGACGCCGTACAGCCGGCCTCGCTGATCCCGTCGTGCAGCATCTGACCGGTCGGCGACTCCTTGTAGGAGAGCAGCAGATCGCGGTCGACCGACTCGTAGGTCTGCCCCAGCGGGTTGTAGATCTTGGCCGAGGGGAACAGCGAGTCCATGCCGAAGGTGCGGTACTCGTCCGGCGCGATCGGCACGAAGCGCTTGCCGATCTCCTTGTCCCGCATCAGGTCCTTGAGCAGCCGCACAAAGGCCATGGTCGTGGCCACCTGCTGCTGCCCGGAGCCCTTGCGGACCGCGGCGTACGTCTTCTCGGCCGGCTGCGGCAGCGGCTTGGCGCGCACCACCCGGGTCGGCACATAGCCGCCCAGCTCGCGCCGCCGGTCGTGCATGTACTGGATCTCCTCCGAGTCCCGACCCGGGTGGTAGTAGGGCGGCAGGCCCGACTCCAGCTCCTTGTCGGGGATCGGCAGGTGCAGCCGGTCCCGGAAGCGCTTCAGGTCGGCGACGGTGAGCTTCTTCATCTGGTGGGTCGCGTTGCGGCCCTCGAAGCTCGGGCCGAGCATCCAGCCCTTGATCGTCTGGGCCAGGATCACCGTGGGCTGGCCCTTGTGCTCCTTGGCCGCCTGGTAGGCCGCGTAGACCTTGCGGTGGTCGTGGCCGCCCCGGCCCAGATGCAGGATCTGGTCGTCGGTCATGTTCTCGACCATGGCCCGCAGCCGCTGGTCGCTGCCGAAGAAGTGGTCGCGGATGTACGCGCCGGTCTCCGTCGCGTACGTCTGGAACTGGCCGTCGGGCGTGGTGTTCAGCTTGTTGACCAGCACGCCGTCCCGGTCCTGCGCCAGCAGCGGGTCCCAGCTGCGGTCCCAGACCAGCTTGATGACGTTCCAGCCGGCGCCCCTGAACTGGGACTCCAGCTCCTGCATGATCTTGCCGTTGCCGCGCACCGGGCCGTCGAGGCGCTGCAGGTTGCAGTTGACCACGAACGTCAGGTTGTCCAGGCCCTCCCGGGCGGCGAGGGTGAGCTGACCGAGCGACTCGGGCTCGTCCATCTCGCCGTCGCCGAGGAAGGCGTAGACCCGCGACTTGGAGGTGTCGGCGATGCCGCGCGCCTCCATGTAGCGGTTCATCCTGGCCTGGTAGATGGCGCTGATCGGCCCCAGGCCCATGGAGACCGTGGGGAACTCCCAGAAGTCGGGCATCATCCGCGGGTGCGGATAGCTGGAGAGGCCGTAGGGGGCCTTGGAGCGTTCCTGTCGGAAGGCGTCCAGGTGCTGTTCGGTCAGCCGGTCGAGGAGAAAGGCCCGGGCGTAGATGCCGGGCGAGGCGTGACCCTGGAAGTACACCTGGTCGCCGCCGTCACCGCCGTCCTTGCCGCGGAAGAAGTGGTTGAAGCCCACGTCGTACAGGGACGCCGAGGAGCCGAAGGTGGCGATGTGCCCACCCACGCCGATACCGGGCCGCTGGGCGCGGGAGACCATCACGGCCGCGTTCCAGCGGGTCGCGTTGAGGACCTTCCGCTCCACCTCCTCGTCACCGGGGAAGTACGGCTCGTCCTTGGTCGCGATGGTGTTGACGTAGTCCGTGCTGCGCATCTCTGGCACGGCCACCCGCTTCTCACGGGCGCGCTCGATCAGCCGGAGCATGAGATAGCGGGCCCGTTCCCGGCCTCGTTCGTCGACCGCGGCGTCGAGCGAGTCAAGCCACTCCTGAGTCTCCTCAGGGTCGAAGTCCGGGACCTGGCTGGGAAGGCCGCCAATGATGATCGGGTTGCGATCTGATCCGGAAGCCACGCTGTTCCTTCACTGTGAGTTGTCTGCTCTGCTGTGTCGCGCCGCCTCCATCGTGGACCGCCGACGGCGAAACGTCATCTCTACTGGGTGGTAATCCTCACCTCACGTGCCATGGCGGTCCTCCCCGGGGGGCGTCTCGGCGGTGCTCCTGAGCCCAGGGCCGACTTGGCAGCCTACGCTCCCGACCTCAGCCGACCGCGAACACCCGTTCCCCGCGCTATGGCGCAGATCACCCGCCCATGGGCCAAGACGTCAACGTTTGGGCGGGCTCGGGGGTGGGGTACTTGCGCGATCCGCCCCGCCCGTGTGGACTACGCCCCAAGCCGCGCACGCGCGCGGCACGTACCGTTACGTACTCCACTACGTACCCGACACAGGACAGGAGCTATCCGTGAGCGCGACCGCGGACCACGCGGAGGAGCGGACCAACCCAGCCGCCAGGCTGGGTTTTCAGCCCGGACAGGTGGTCCAGGAACTCGGCTACGACGAGGACGCCGAGCAGGAACTCCGCGAGGGGATCGAGGCCATCACCGGTCAGGACCTCGTGGACGAGAGCTATGACGACGTGGCCGACGCGGTGGTGCTGTGGTTCCGCGACGATGACGGCGACCTGACCGACGCGCTGGTCGACGCCACCACGCTGATCGACCCGGGGGCGCCGGTCTGGCTGCTGACGCCCAAGACGGGGCGCGAGGGCTATGTCGAGCCCAGCGAGATCGGTGAGGCGGCGCAGACCGCGGGGCTGGCCCAGACCAGCAGCGTCAGCGCCGGCAAGGACTGGTCGGGGAGCCGCCTGGTGACCCCCAAGACGGCCGGCAAGAAGTAGCGCCGGACCTTCAAGCGCCCCCGGTGAGCAGGGCCCCGACGGTGTCGGAGCCCGGTGACCACCCGGGGGCGCTCAGTCGGTTTACGGCCGGTTTATGGGCGACGCGTAGGCTGGGCCGGTCACTTTGCCGGCCACTTTGCCGGCCCACGGGAAACGGATGAAGCGCGCATGGCGATAGAGCCTGGTACCAAGGCACCTGACTTCACGCTGAGAGACCAGCACGGTCAGTCGGTGAGCCTCGCCGACTTCCGTGGGGAGAAGAACGTGGTGCTGCTGTTCTATCCCTTCGCGTTCACCGGGGTGTGCACCGGCGAGCTGTGCGAGCTGCGGGACCGGCTGCCGAGCTTCGTCAACGACGAGGTCCAGCTGCTGGCGGTCTCCAACGACGCGCCCCCCTCGCTGCGGGTCTTCTCCGAGCAGGAGGGCCTGGACTACCCACTGCTGTCCGACTTCTGGCCGCACGGCGAGGTCTCCCGCGCCTATGGCGTCTTCGCCGAGGACAAGGGCTGCGCGGTCCGTGGCACGTTCATCATCGACCGCTCCGGTGTGGTCAGGTGGACGGTGGTCAACGATCTGCCGGACGCCCGCGATCTCGACGACTACGTGGCCGCGCTGCGGAAGCTGTGATCGGTCCGCACTCCCATGCAGCGTCCGAGCCCTCCCTGGAGTGCCAGGGCACCGTTTGACATGTTCGCCTGTATAACCACCGCGATCCCGTGCGGAAGACTGGACTACTCGTGATTCTCAAGACTTTTGGCTGGTCCTTCGGCGTAACGATCGCGGGACTGCTACTGGCGTTCTACCTCTGGGGCTGGGAGGGCTTCGCCGTGGTGGCGATCCTCTCCATCCTGGAGATCTCGCTCTCCTTCGACAACGCCGTGGTCAACGCGGGTGTCCTCAAACGGATGAACGAGTTCTGGCAGAAGATCTTCCTGACGATCGGCATCCTGATCGCGGTCTTCGGCATGCGGCTCGTGTTCCCGGTCGCCATCGTCGCCATCACGGCGGGGGTGGGGCCGATCGAGGCCGTCGAGCTGGCGGTCGACGACCCCGACCGCTACTCCGAGATGGTCACCGACGCGCATCCGTCGATCGCGGCGTTCGGCGGGATGTTCCTGCTGATGATCTTCCTCAACTTCATCTTCCAGGAGCGGGACGTCAAATGGATCGGCCCGCTTGAGCGTCCGCTGTCCAAGCTGAGCCGGATCGACGGCTTCTCCGTCGGCGTCGCCCTCACCGCGCTGCTGGTCACCGCCACCACCATCGCCGACCAGGCGTACCAGCACGGCGGAACGCATGCCGACAAGGCCGAGACGGTGCTGCTCGCCGGCTCCCTCGGCCTGCTGACCTACCTCTTCGTCGGCGGCCTCTCCGGCTACTTCGAGAACCGCCTGGAGGACGACCAGGAGCGGTTGAACGAGGAGGAGGAGGCGGCCCGCCGGGCCGGCAAGAAGCCCTCGGCCGAGGGCGTGGCAGGCAAGGCCGCGTTCTTCCTCTTCCTCTACCTCGAAGTCCTGGACGCCTCCTTCTCCTTCGACGGCGTGATCGGCGCCTTCGCCATCACCAACCAGATCTTCGAGATGGCGCTCGGCCTCGGCATCGGCGCGATGTACGTCCGTTCCCTCACCATCTACCTGGTCCGCCAGGGCACCCTGGACGACTACCGCTATCTGGAGCACGGCGCGCACTACGCCATCGGCGCGCTGGCCGTGATGCTGTTGATCAGCATCCGTTGGCATCTGCCCGAGGTCGTCACGGGCCTGGTCGGCGTCGGTCTGATCTTCGCCGCCTTCTACTCCTCGCTGCGGGCCAACCGCAGGGACGAACTCTCCGGCGAGGGCAAGAAACAAGTGACGTCCGGAGTGTGAGGGACCGTCAAACGCGGAAGCCTGTAACGGGACGGTCCGAGACCGTCCCGTTACCGACGGCGCGCGAGAGGCGCGCGGTCGTTCCCGGGGCGTCGGGCGGCGCGTCGGGGGAGTGCGAGGAAAGGCAAGGGGTGGGCCCGCATGGTGTCCCTGTGGACATACTGGCGCGGCGGTGCGGACAGCCAGAAGTTCGATTCGACGGGCGGCGCCATGAGCTACGCCTCCGAGCTGACCCGGCGCAACCCCACCGCCACCCTCACCAACGACGGCTCGGAGGGCGGCACGCTCCGCGTCGACCTCACCTGGCGGATGCGGAACAACAGCGACTTCGGCAAGTCCCAGCGCCGCCTGATGAACAACTGGCGCCATCCGCTGGCCGTCTTCAAGCCCGCCGAGCTGCTGGGCCATTCGCACGGCGTCGCCAGCATGGACTTCGATCTGGCCTGCATGTACGAGCTGACGGACGGCACCACGGGCGTGGTCCAGTCCCTCGGCGGCCTGCTGGGGGATTTCAACGATCCGCCGTACTGCAAGCTCAGCGGTGACGACCGCTTCGGCACCGGCTCGGGCGAGCATCTCTATATCAACCTCGACAACAAGGACGAGTTCAAGCGGCTGTTGATCTTCGTCTACATCTACGACGGCGCCCCCACGTTCGACCGCGCCGATGTGGTGGTCACCCTCGCCATGCCCGACGGGAACAACGTCGAGATCGGCTGCACCGATCCGCCGCCGCAGGCCCGTTCCTGTGCCGTGGTGATGATCGAGCCGCACAAGGGGCAGCTGGTCGCGCGGCGCGAGGTCAAATACGTCTACGGCTTCCAGTCCGAGATCGACCGGCTCTACGGCTGGGGCATGTCCTGGGGGCGCGCGCAGAAGCAGAAGTAGCCGGCCGCGCCCCGGCCGTGTGGTTTTCCGCCGCTCAGGCGGCGCCGCCCGGCATGAACTGCGGCCCCTGCGGCGGCAGCTGGAAGAGCGAGTCCGTCTGCTGGCTGCCGAACGGCGTGGGCGGCGGTCGGCGCGCCGCGCTGATGCCGAACTCGGCGGCCAGCGCCACCAACCCGCCGGTGAAGCCGCGTTCGATCCGATGGAAGGCCCAGCCGCCGTCGGCCGCGCGGCGCAACTCCCCGCAGAGCAGCGCCGTCTCGGCCGGCCCCGGGCGCAGCGGCAGCTCGGCGAGCGGCGCCGCCTCCCGACCCGTCTCGAAGAGGGCCAGCCGGGGGCGGCTCAGCTCGCTCCGGAAGCCGCCGTCCGCCGAGGCGGCCAGGGCGAGGCGCGCGATGGACTCGTCAAGGCCGGACAGCTCCGCCTCGATCCCCTCCGTGACCCCGTGCGCCGTGCGGTACTTGGGCAGCCGCCGCACCAGGCCGCCCGGGTGGCTCGGCTGGTTGTAGAAGACGAAGTCGCCCTCGTGGCCCACCCGGCCGTCCCGGCCGAGGAGGAACGCCGACAGATCGAGGTCGGGCGCGCCCTCGCCGTCGTGGTGCCATCCCCACCGCAGCTCCACCCGCACCCGGCCGGTGGTTAGCCGCAGCGGCCCGTCCGGCTCCACCACACGCTCCATACCCCGAATCCTGCCTGGCGCCATACTGCCGAAACAATGCCGAGCTTACGATGGCCCGAAACCGGTGACGTCAGCCAGACGGCCGGAGGGTGGGGAAGATCGGGGTCATCATGCGGCACTACGGGCACCTTTCGGCTGCGCGTCGTCGTGAGCTGTTCCATCGGGAGCCGGTCGATTTCGGCCCCGATTCCCCGGTCAGAACCGTCGGCTTCGCGCTGGGCGCCACGCTCTACGCGCCCGCGACCCGGCCCAGGCTCGCGGAGGACATCCGCAAGCAGGTCCGCACCGGCGTGGTCTCCATGGTGCTGTGCCTGGAGGACTCCATCAGCGACGCCGATGTGCCGGCCGCCGAGGAGAACCTGCTGAGGCAGTTCCGGCGGCTGGCGGGCGAGGGCGGCCCCGAGGGGGTGCCGTTGCTCTTCGTGCGGGTCCGGGAGCCGTCCCAGATCCTCGATCTGACCACCCGGTTGGGCGCGGACATCGAACTGCTCACCGGCTTTGTGCTGCCCAAGTTCACCGCCGCCTCGGGCGCCGCCTTCCTGGCGGCGGCCCAGGCGGCCGAGGTGCTGTGCGGGCGCCGGCTGTTGGTGATGCCGGTGCTGGAGTCGCCCGAGCTGCTGCATCTGGAGAGCCGCCAGGAGGGGCTGCGCGCGGTGGCCGACCTGGTGGAGAAACACCGTGAACGTATACCGGCCGTGCGGCTCGGGGTGACGGACTTCTGCGCGGCCTACGGGTTGCGCCGCACCCCGGACGCCACGGCGTACGACGTCGGCCTGGTCGCCTCGGTGATCGCCGACGTGGTGAACGTGCTGGGCCGCGCCGACGGTTCGGGCTTCACCGTGACCGGACCCGTCTGGGAGTACTTCCGCCGTCAGGAGCGGATGTTCAAGCCCCAGCTGCGCTACACCCCGTTCAGCGGGCGCGCCGAGAAGCTGCGCGCCCGGCTGATCGAGCACGATATCGACGGTCTGCTGCGGGAGATCGAGCTGGACCGGGCCAACGGCCTGATGGGCAAGACCTGCATCCACCCCTCGCATGTGGCCCCCGTGCACGCGCTGTCCGTGGTCAGCCACGAGGAGTTCAGCGACGCCGCCGACATCCTGGACGCGGGTCCCGGTGGCGGTGGGGTGTTGCGATCCTCTTATACAAACAAGATGAACGAGGTGAAGCCGCACCGCGCCTGGGCCGAGAGGACCATGTTGCGCGCCGAGGTGTTCGGCGTCGCCAGGGACGGAGTGGACTTCGTGGATCTGCTTGCGGCGGGCAACGCGTGACCGGCCCGATATGGCCGGGGGAGTGGGTGACCAGGCGGCTCGGGATACGCCTCACGGGGCCCGGGACCGAGGAGTTGCTGGGGCTCGCGCTGCGGCGCAACCCCCGGCGGGCGCATCTGCTGGTCTCCCGGGTGCTGGGCAAGCATGTGCCGCAGCGCCCCGGGGTGGTGCACGGCACCGGGCTCGAACTGGGCCGGCGGGTCGGGGGGACGCTGGGCGAGGCGGCGGCCTCCGCCGTGGTGCTGGGGTACGCGGAGACCGCGACGGGCCTGGGCCACAGCGTCGCCGACGGCCTCGGCGGCGCCGGCTATCTGCACTCCACCCGGCGTGCGGTGCCCGGATTCCCCTCGGTCGGCGGATTCGAGGAGGAGCACAGCCACCACACCTCGCATCTGCTGTCGCCCAGCGACCCCGGCATGCTCGCCGGTCAGGGCCCCCTGGTGCTGGTCGACGACGAGCTGTCCACCGGCCGCACCATCCGTAACACCATCGCGGCGCTGCACCGGCGGTGGCCGAGGTCCCGTTATGTGGTGGCCGCCCTGGTGGACACCCGATCCGATCAGGACCGGGCCGAACTGGCCAAGTTCGCTGCCGAACTGGGCGCGACGGTGCAGGTGATCGCGCTGGCCGAGGGCCGGGTCGCGCTCCCCGACGATGTGCTGGCACGCGGTGCCGCCCTCGTCGCTGAACACGAGGCTGAACACCAGGCCGGACACGAGACCGAACACGAGGCCGGACCCCGGGGCGCCGCCTCCACAGCTGTCCCCCGGCAGCGCCTCGTCCCCCGCCGCACCGCGCTGAGCTGGCCGGACGGGCTGCCCGACGGCGCGCGGCACGGTTACACCCCGGCGCACCGCGCCCGGCTCGAAGCCGCCCTGCCCACCCTGGGCGCCGAGTTGGCCGCCGCACTCCCGGCGCACGCCCGGCGCGTTCTGGTGCTGGGCACCGAGGAGCTGATGTACACCCCGCTGCGGCTCGCCGAGGCGACCGAACGGGCGCTCGGCCCGGACGCCGAGGTGTACTTCTCCACCACCACCCGCTCGCCCGTGCTCCCCGTCGACGAGCCGGGCTACGCCATCCGCAGCCGCCTCGCCTTCCCCGCCCATGACGCGCCCGCCGACCCGGGACCCCGCTACGCCTACAACGTGGCCGGCGGCGGCTGGGACGCCGTCGTGCTGGTCACCGACGCCGCCGGCGATACCGAAGCGCTCCGGGCACCGGGCGGACTGCTCGCCCAACTCGCCGCGCACACCGGCTCGTTGCTGCTGACCGTGCTGCCGGACCGCCGCCCGCTGCCGCAACCGCTGCGCGGCCCCGCGTTCTCCTCCTACCGCGCCGACGAGGTGGGCTGGCTGCTCCAGGACCTCTCCGAGGTGCGCCTTGAGGCGCCGGCCGAGGAACGCGAGGAGGCCATCCAGTCCGGCGGCGCCCACTACGCCGAATCGCTGCCCGTCGAATACCAGCCGACCGACGCCTACCAGCGCCTCTTCCACAGCGCGCTGGACGCCTCAGCGCGCCGGGTCGCACGCGCCGTCGGCACCGTCACGGAGACGGTGCTCGCCGAACGCGGCGGCCCCGGACGCCCGCCCGTGCTGGTCTCGCTGGCCAGAGCGGGCACCCCGGTGGGCATCCTGATGCGCCGCTGGGCCCAGCGGACACACGGCATCGAAACCCCGCACTACACCCTGTCCATCGTGCGCGGACGCGGCATCGACACCACCGCGCTGCGCTGGCTGGCCGCCCACCACGATCCGGCCGATGTGGTGTTCGTCGACGGCTGGACCGGCAAGGGCGCGATCACCCATGAACTGGCCGCCGCCCTGGCCCCGTTCCCCGGCTTCGACCCCGCCCTCGCCGTGCTCGCCGACCCCGGCGGCTGCGTCACCACCTATGGCACCAGGGACGACTTCCTGATCCCCTCCGCCTGCCTCAACTCCACCGTCTCCGGCCTTGTCTCCCGCACCGTGCTCCGCGCCGACCTGGTCGGACCCGACGACTTCCACGGCGCCAAGCACTACCGCGAGCTGGCCGCGGCGGACGTCTCGGCCCAGTTCCTGGACACGGTCGCCGCCCGTTTCGCCGAGGTCCGGGCCGAGGCGGCGGCCGAGGCCGGCGCCCTGCTCGCCTCCGACCGCGCCCCCACCTGGGCCGGCTGGCGCGCGGTGGAACGCATCAGCGAGGGCTACGAGATCAACGACGTCAACCTCGTCAAACCCGGCGTCGGCGAGACCACCAGGGTGCTGCTGCGCCGGGTGCCCTGGCGCGTCCTCGCCCGACGCGGCGCCGGCGCCGACCTCGACCACATCAGGCTGCTCGCCGAACAGCGCGGGGTGCCCGTCGAGGAGGTCGACGAACTCCCCTACAGCTGCGTCGGGTTGATCCACCCCCGCTACACCAGGGGCGCCACCGGCGCCGACGGAAGGACGACCGCCTGATGAGCGGGGACCGCACCCTGATCGCCAGCGACCTCGACCGCACCCTGATCTACTCGGCCGGCGCCCTCGCCCTGGCCGATCCCGACCACGCCGCGCCCCGGCTGCTCAGCGTGGAGACCTACCAGGGCCGGCCGCAGTCCTTCGTCACCGAGACCGCGGCGACCCTGCTGGCCGCCCTCGCCGCCGATCCGCGCGCCGTCTTCGTGCCCACCACCACCCGCACCCGGCAGCAGTACCTCCGGGTGCGGCTGCCGGGACCGCCGCCGCCCTACGCGATCTGCGCCAACGGCGGACATCTGCTGGTGGACGGCGAGTCCGACGAGAGCTGGCACCGTTCCGTCCGCGCCCGGCTGGCCGCCGACTGCGCCACGCTCGACGAGGTCACCGCCCGGGTGCGCCGCACCGCCGACCCGTCCTGGCTGCTCCGCGAGCGCACCGCCGAGGACCTTTTCGCCTATCTGGTGGTGGACCGGGAACGCCTCCCCGACGCCTGGCCCAAGACGCTCGCCGCCTGGGCCGAGCCACGCGGCTGGACCGTCTCCCTCCAGGGCCGCAAGCTCTATGTGGTGCCCGCGCCGCTCACCAAGAGCGCCGCCGTCGCCGAGGTGGCCCGCCGCGCTGGGACGGTACGGACCCTCGCCGCCGGCGACTCCCTGCTCGACGCCGACCTGCTGCTCGCCGCCGACCTGGCCTGGCGGCCGGGACACGGCGAACTGGCCGCCGGCGGCTGGTCGGCCGGCCATGTGGTGGAGCTGGCCGACCGGGGCGTCGGCTGCGGCGAGACGATCCTGCGCGCGTTCCAGTCCGTGCTGGCCTCCCAGGCGCCACCGCCCTGACGTCCGACGCCGTCCCTCACTCCCCGCTGCCCCGACGTCCGGCGGTGACACCCTGCCGCCTGGCGTGCTCGTCGGCCTCCCGCCGCCGCAGCCGTTTCCGGTCGTTCTCCCGCCACACGCTGCTCAGCTCGCCACGGCGCCGCGCCACCATGGCGTCCCTGCGCTCCTGGTTCCTGGCCATCGCCGGGTTCCTGGCCCGCCAGTACGGGTTGTCATGCGGCAACCTGCCGCTCACCCGCCCGTACATCCCGATGGTCAGCAGCACCAGCCCCAGGCCGTAGCTGAAGAGCACATCGGACATCCGGAAGTTCAGCACATTGGCATCGGTGTTGAGCACGGCCAGATGCACAAAGCCGCTGAGCACGAAGACCACGCCCAGCGCCAGACAGAACGTGGAGGCGAAGTTCCCGCCCACCAGCATCGACACGCCCAGCGCCAGGCCCACCAGCACGGAGAGCCAGCTCAACGCGCCATTGGTGTTCAACCCCAGGACCTCGTTGTCACCGGTGGAGAACATGCCGATGTTCCTGGTGATGCCCAGCACGCCGAAGACCACCAGGAAGAGCCCCATCAGCCCGGCGCCGATCCGGTAGAAGCGGTTCAGCCGACGGTCGGCCGACCGTCGCTTGTCCCAGCGAGCCGTGCTCAGCAGGCCCAGCGGCCCACCGTTCGGCAGCCGTGGCTCACCTCGGGGATCCGTTCCGATCAGTGACGAAACCGATGACGCCATGGCGACCTCCTCATCACGCCTGGAGTACTACGGGAACGTCCACCCCGCGTACCCGGCGCGCGCCCGGCCAACCACGCGCGGCCCCGGCGTCGGCTCAGCGACCGCTGCGGATCGCGTCCACCACGGCCCCGACGGACTCCCGCACCGCCTCCAGCTCGCCCAGGAACCGCCAGTAGTCCGGATGCCGGCCGCCGGCGGCCAGCTCGTCGACCGCCCGCTCCAGCCGCACGACCGCCGCATCCAGCGGACCCGCGTGCCGGGGATCGGGCACCGTCCGCCCCTGCATCGCCAGACGCTGCGCGTCCCGCACCACAAAACGGGTGCGTTCCACCTCGGCGCCGGAGTCCGCCGCCACCTCGTTCAGCCGGCGCAGCCGCTCACCCGCCCGGGACACCGCCTCGTCGGCGCCGCCCAGCAGCTCCTGCGCCCTGGCCAGCCCGGCCGCCGCCGCGTCCAGCCGCTGGCCGGCGCGCTCGCGGCGCGCCTCGTCCAGCGCCCGGCGCGCCCCGGCCACCGCCTCGACCGCCTCCTCCGGCACCCGCTGCAGGTCCTGCCAGCAGTTCACGGCGAACCTGCGCCGCAGCTCGCTGAGCACCGGCGCCACCGTCCCCGTGCGGTTGCTGATCGCCTCCGCCCGGGTACGCAGCGACGTCAGCCGACGGTCGATCTCCGCCGCCCGCTGCGGGAGCCGCGCCGCCTCGGCCGAGATCGCCTCCGCCGCCGCCCGCACCCGCTCCGCGCGCCGCACGGTCGGCTGCACGCCGTGCTGGCCCGCGCCCTCGTTCAGCTTGCGCAGCTCGGGGCCCAGCTCGGCCAGCCGCGCCGCCAGCTCATCGGCGCCAAGCCCCGCGGCCCTGGCCGCGTCCAGCTCGCCCGTTGCCGCCAGCAGCGCCCGCCTGGCCCGCTCGACGGCCGGCGCCACCTGCGCCAACTGCGCCTGGGCCCGCTCCACCAGCGGGCCCAACGTCTCCTCGAACCGCGCCAGATCACCCTTGGCCCGCACCAGCTCGTCCGTGACCCCGCTCAACTCCCGCCGGGCGCGGTGCGCCTGCCCCGAGTCCAGCTGCTCGGCCTCCAGATCGTGCGCGTCCAGCACGGTGATGTAGTCGTGGCTGACCCGGTCCACCCGCTCGCCGAGACTCGCGAACCGGCTGGTCGCCCGCCGGGCGTCGGGCGAGCTGTCGGCGGCCGTGATGGTCTCCAGGGTGATCCGCAGATCCCGGTACGCGGTGTCCAGCTCGTAGAACGCGGTGGCCGCCGCGTCCTTGGCCTGCTGCGCCTGCGACCGCGCCTCCTCCGACCTGCCCCGCCCCCAGCGCCGCGTCCCCCCACCGGTGAACGCCCCGGGCACGGCGACCCCCGCAGCCACGGCGGCCACCGTCACGGACAACGGCACCAGCAGCAGGGAGACGGTCAGATCTCTCGCGAAACGGCCGGCTGCCACGTGTCCTTCTCCCCGGATGGATGGGCCATGTGAGTCTGCCGTCCATTCTCCCATCAGCCCCCCGATCCGAAAGCGGCTGGTAGCCGCCCATCTCGATCACCTTCGTACCCAGGCCGTGTAGGCTGTGCCACCGGTCGGCCGGGGGTGCATAGCTCAGCGGTAGAGCGCCGCCCTTACAAGGCGGATGTCGGCGGTTCGAACCCGTCTGCACCCACACACGTTTCGCCAAGCGAACAGGCCCCGCCCCCACCGGGAGACGGGGCCTTCGCGCTGCCCGCACACGCGAGTGTGATCGCGCAGACTGGGGGCATGGGTGATGGGCTCCTTCCCGGGCGGTTTTCGTTGGCCGAGTTGGTCGCGGTGCGGCATGGCGAGAGCGTGTCGAATGTCGTGTTCGCCGAGGCCGCGCGGGACGGGAGGGCCGACGAGAGCCTGGCCTATCGGGACGCGGCCGTGGAGTTGACGGCGCGTGGGGTGGCGCAGTCGGAGGCGTTGGGGGCGCTGATCGCCGGGTGGCCGCCGGGGCGGCGGCCGGAGTGGGTGCTGTGTTCGCCCTACGCGCGCGCCCGGCAGACCTGGGACATCGTCGCGCGCCGGCTGGACGCGCCCCCACCGGTGCTGGTGGACGAGCGGCTTCGGGACCGCGAGATGGGGGTGTTCGAACTGCTCACTCCGCCGGCGATCGAGCGCCGCGCGCCCGGGGAGGTCGAGCGGCGGGCCCGGGTGGGGGAGTGGTTCTACCGGCCGCCGGGTGGTGAGTCCTTCGCCGATGTCAACCTGCGGGTGCGGGACGTGCTGCGGGAGGTGAGCGACGCGGTGCCGGGCGCCCGGGTGTGGGTCGTCGCCCATGACGCGGTGGTGGTGGCGCTGGCGCGGGTGGTCGCCGGGCTCGGCGTGGCGCCCCGGCCGGAGGCCAGGCCGGTGCCCAACGCCTCGCTCACCCGCTGGACGGGCGACGGCACCCGGCTGCGGCTGGCCGAGTTCGGCGATGTCTCGCATCTGGCGGCGGACGCCGGGCCCGGCTGACGCGACGGCCGCTCGGGTCAGCTGCGGGAACGGGCGTAGTGGCGGGCCGCCTTGGCGCGGTTGCCGCAGACGGCCATGGAGCACCAGCGCCTGCGGCGGTTCTGCGAGGTGTCGAAGAAGTGCAGCAGACATCCGTGGTTGGCGCAGGCCCTGATCCGGGTGGGGTCGACGCGCAGCAGGCGCAGATAGTCGTCCACCGCCAGCCAGGCGGGCAGCCAGGCGGGGGAGTCGGTGCCGGCCTCCTCGGCCGGCCCCTCGGGGGTGAGGCTGCGGCGCAACCGGCCCCTGGCCAGTACCGCGTTGACGCGGGTGAGGGTGGCCGGGGTGGGGTCGGCCGGATCGCGTACGGCGCCGGCGAGCGCGTCACGTGCCTGGAGCAGCGCGCTCAGCGTGGCCTCGTCGGCGGGGCAGCGCTGGTCGAGGCCGTTGGTGCGGAGCCAGACGGCGAGCCCGGTGACATCGGTGAGCAGGTCCTCGGTCTCGGCGGTGAGCCGCCAGCGGGTGTTCAGCAGGTCGAGCGAGAGCGGCTCACCGATCAGGGGGCGAGGGTCGTCTGCTGCCATGGCGCCCCAGCGTAGCGCTCCACACCGGACATCACCGACCTAACCGGTATGCATCTTTGCAGCGGTTGACTCGCCCTTCGGCTAACCCTTACTGTCCTCTGTAATGGTTAGGAAACTTCGGAAGTCCCGGCGTTGGCCGGGGCATTGAGGGAGGCCGCGGTGTCGCTGCGCACAGGGCATGTCGGACTGAATGTCACCGATCTCGATCGTTCGCTGCCCTTCTACACCGGGGTCTTCGGTCTGGAAGTGGCCCAGGAGGGCAAGGACGGCGACCGGCGTTGGGCGTTTCTGGCCCGTGACGGCGCGTTGCTGATCACGCTCTGGCAGCAGAGCGCCGAGGGCTTCGCCGCCGACCGGGCCGGTCTGCACCATCTGTCGTTCCAGGCCGAATCGATCGACGAGGTCCGCGCCCGGGAGGCCGTACTGCGCGAGCTGGGCGTGGAGTTCGCCTATGACGGCGTGGTCCCGCACGGGGAGGGCGCCGCCTCCGGCGGGATCTTCTTCCACGACCCCGACGGCATCCGGCTGGAGATCTTCGCCGCCACCGGAGCCGAATCGGCGAACGCCCCCGTGACAGCCGCTCCCACCTGCGGTTTCTTCTAGGACGCCGGGGTTCCACTCCGGCGGGCGGCGGGGCACGGGGGCCCGCGCCGCCCACCAGGGCCGGGCACGGACCCGTGCACGGTATCGACGACGAGAGGCCCGCACCATGACCGTCGGCTACCACCCGGGCGAGCGCGCCGTGCAGCGGCGGGCGAACGCCCTCGACCGCGCCGATCATGCCCGGCGTGCCATCCGCGACCGGGTGCCCCGGGTGGCGGCCGACTTCCTCGCCGAGCGCCGGATGCTGGTGCTCGGCGCCCGGGACGCCGAGGGCCGGGTCTGGGCCTCCCAACTGACCGGCCCACCCGGCTTTGTGACCACGGTCGACGAGACCACCGTCGCCGTGCGGGCCCGGCCGGCACCGGACGATCCGCTGGCCGACGCCCTGGCCGGGCCCGGCCCCGGTCCCGTGCCCCTGGGCGCCCTGGCCATCGAGCCGGCCACCCGCCGCCGGATGCGGCTCAACGGACTGGCCGAGCGCACCGACGAGGGGCTGCTGCTCCGGGTGGAGCAGGTGTACGCCAACTGCCCGCGCCATATCGCGCGCCGCGAGGTGACCCGGGAGCTGCCCGGCGGGCGCCCGCGCGCCGCACCGGCGCGCACGCCGGCGCTCACGCCCGCGCAGCGGCGGCTGATCGAGTCCGCCGACACCTTCTTCGTGGCCAGCGCCGATCCCGAGGGGGCGGTCGACGCCTCGCACCGGGGCGGCGACCCCGGGTTCCTCCGGGTGCTCGCCCCCGACCGGCTCTGCTGGCCCGACTACCGGGGCAACGCGATGTATATGACCCTGGGCAACTTCGAACGCCATCCGGCCGCCGGCGTGCTGCTCGTCGACTGGACCGAAGGCACCCTGCTCCACCTGGTCGGCCGCGCCGAGGTCGACTGGTCCCCCGAGCGGGCCGCCACCTTCCCCGGCGCGGAACGCGTCGTCGACTTCCGCGTCGACGAGGTGCTGGAGCGCCCGGCGGCCAGCGCCCTCCGCTGGGCCCCGACCACCCGCTAGCGTCGTCGCGCCCGGCCTCAACTCCGGTAATCGACACGGAATATGCCCCGCCGAGCTGACGGCCCGTCGGACAGCGGCTACCCTGCGGGAATTGATCTTCGAACGTATTCCTGGAGTCGGAGGACCGGATGGTGAGTGGCAAGACGAGGGGCACCCGCCGGAGGCGCTGGATCTGCGGACGGACCAGCCGCACTCGGCGCGCATGTACGACTATCTCTTAGGCGGTAAGGACCACTACACGGTGGACGGGGAGGCCGCCGAGCAGGCGCTCGCCTCCTTCCCGCTGCTCCGCACCGCCGCCAGGGAGAACCGGGCCTTCCTCGGGCGCGCGGTCCGCTATCTGGTGCGGGAGACCGGGATCCGTCAGTTCCTCGACCTCGGCTCAGGACTGCCAAGCGCGGAGAACGTCCACCAGGTCGCCCAGCGGGCCGACCCCACCGCGCGGGTCGTCTATGTGGACAACGATCCCATCGTGCTGGTGCACGGCAGCGCGCTGCTGGCCAGGGACCCGAGCACCGCCGTGATCCAGGGCGACATCCGGGAGACGGAGGCCGTGCTCGCCGACCCCGAGGTGCGCGCCCTGCTCGACCTGGAGAAGCCGCTGGGCGTCCTGGCCGTCGCGGTGCTGCACTTCGTCGGGGACCACGAGAACCCCGAGGGCATCGTGCGGCTGCTGCGGGACGCCGTGGCGCCCGAGAGCCATTTCATCCTGTCGCACGCCACCGCGGATATCGCCCCGGAGGCGGCCATGGGCGTCCAGCGCGCCTACCGCGCCCAGGGCGTGCCACTGACGCTGCGCGACAAGGAGCGGTTCACCGGCTTCTTCGAGGGGCTTGAGCTGGTCGAGCCCGGCGTCCAGGTGGTCTCGGACTGGCGCAACGACGAGGTGCCGGAGTCCGAGCGCCCCGACCACGCGGATGTCTCCTGGTACGGCGGCATAGGCCGCCTCGCCGGCTGAACCGCGCGCCGGCGCATTCCACCGGGACATGCGCCGGCGCGTATCCGTCGGGAGCGTGCGCTAAGAAGGCTCGGACGCGCTCAGACGCCGGGCGTGGCCGTGGCCTGCGCCTCGGCGGTGCGGGCCGGCCGCAGGAAGCGGGCGGCGATGATGCCGGCCCCGATCAGCGCCAGCACCGAGAGCCCCGCGCCCAGCCAGCTGGCGCCCAGCAGTTGACCGCCGAGATAGCCGACGCCCACGCTGTACGCCGTCCACACCACGGCGGCCAGCGCCGACCACGGCAGGAAGTCCCGGGTGCGGCGGTGCGCGATGCCGGCGCCCAGGCTGACCACGGCGCGGCCGGCCGGCGCGAATCTGGCGAGCACCACCAGGGCGCCGCCGCCGCGCACCACCGCCGACTCCAACCGTTCCTGGGCCCGGCTCAGCCGCCGGGAGCGCGCGATCGCGGGACCGTACCGGCGCCCGCCCCGGCGCGCGAGCCGGTACGCCATCATGTCGCCGACCACGGAGGCCGTGGTCGCGCAGACCACCAGCAGCGCCAGCTGCGGCAGTCGGCCGTTGGGAGTGGGGGGCTCGGGCAGCGAGGTGACACCGGCCGCCGTGTCCGCCGCGATGGCCGCGGCCGTGACCACCAGGGCGCCGCTGGGCAGCAGTGGGAAGAAGACGTCGAGCATGATCGACAGCACGACGGCAATGTAGATCCAGGGGGCGTACAGCAGTATCCCCAAGGTCTCTTGCAACTTCTCTCCCCGATCCCCCGTGGCTTGGTACGCAGGTCCGGCACGCGAGGTGTGATGGGTGAGACGTCTCGCAGAGTGTGACGGTTCCGCCGTACAGCGTACGCCCGCGTCCTTCGGCAGGAGCACGCGGGTGCGTGTGTTCAGCATCTCATGGCGGAGCCCGGCAGGGTGAGTGCCCGGACATAGGAAACTCACCGGGAGCAATCATGAAAACACTGGTCACAAGCGCGTTTGCGGTGCTCACCGCCCTGTTGGCCGGTTCGGGGGGAACGGCCGTCGCGGCCGAGGGGGCGGCGGCGTCGGCCGAGCGGGGCCCGGTCTTCGCCGGACGGTTCGCGCCGGTCACCGAGCGTGCCGTTCCGGACGCGGTCACCTACCGGACGGACCTGGTGCCGCCGGGCTCGACGATCGAGGTCGCGCAGCGGGTGACCGAGGGACGGATGCGGATCGCACTCAGGGTCGACGGTGTCAACCCCGGGCACACCTATGGCGCCCATGTGCACACCGATCCCTGTGGGGCGGACCCCCAGGACTCCGGGCCGCACTACCGGAACCGCGAGAGCGACGCCCCCGAGGCGGCCAACCCCGCCAACGAGGTGTGGCTCGACTTCACCGCCGACGCCGGCGGGTCCGGCCAGGGGCTCGCCCGCCAGAACTGGATCTTCCGCGCCGGGGAGGCGCGGTCCGTGGTGATCCACGAGCACGCCACCTCGTCCGGGCACCACGGTGGCACCCCGGGGGACGCGGGGGCCAGGGTCGCCTGTTTCACGGTCCCCTTCCACGGCGTCGTCCAGTCGGGCACCGCCGAGGCCGACACCCTGCCGGCCGCGCCGGTGCCCGCGCCGCCGCCCGGCGCCTCGGGCACCGCCCGGCCCTCGGACGCCGTCCCGGCGCCGGGCCAGTCCCACCGGCCGGCCCTCGCGCTCGACCGGCTGCCCTATGTCGGCGGCCTGTTCCGGTCGGCCGGCACCGCCTGAGCGTTCCGGCCCTACGGGGGTGGGCGGCGCACGGGGCCGGGAGTAGGCTGGGGCCACTGAAGGGGAGTAGCTCTACGCCGGAGCGTTCGACATACTGGCCCACCGCCCCCAGCGGTGTGCCCGGCGCCCGGAGCGGATCACGGTCGACGGCCGTGCCGCCAGCGAGACCTTCGGCCGACAGTGTCATGGACGCTGCCGTGCCGAGGTCGCCGCTCCCCGGGCCCCTCGGTGCGGCGGCCCGATCCCCGAGGTCCTATCGTGTTCAGTCTCTCCACCGCGGCCGTCGTCTTCGGCGTGGTGTTCCTGGCCGAGCTTCCCGACAAGACGGCGCTGGCCGGTCTGGTGTTGGGCACCCGCTTCCGCGCCTCCCATGTCTTCGCCGGTATGGCCGCCGCGTTCGCCATCCATGTGGCGCTCGCCGTGGCGGCCGGCAGCGTGCTGACCCTGCTGCCGCAACGCCCGCTGCAGGCGGTGGTGGGCGTGCTCTTCCTGGTCGGCTCGCTGCTGCTGGTGCGCGAGTCCAACAAGGAGCCGGACGAGGACGACGGCAACGTGCGGGCGCCGGAGGGGGCGACGTTCTGGCGCGTCGCCGGCAGCGGCTTTGTGCTGATCCTGGTCGCCGAGTTCGGCGATCTCACCCAGATCATGACCGCCAACCTGGCCGCCCGGTACGACGATCCGCTCTCCGTCGCGGTGGGCGCGGTGCTCGCGCTCTGGGCGGTGGCCGGCATCGGCGTGCTCGGCGGCCGGGCGCTGATGAAGCGGGTGCCGCTGAAGCTGATCAGCCGGGTCGCCGCGGGACTGATGCTGGTGCTCGCCTGCTTCAGCTTCTACGAGGCCATCAGCGGCTGACCGCGGCGGTCGAACAACAGCGGTCGAACAGCGGCGCCTGACGCCGAGACGAACGCCCCGCCGTGGCGACCACGGCGGGGCGTTCGTCTCGTTGTGTCGTTCGGCTCAGCGGGTGATCGTCAACCGGACGGCGTCCTCGGGCGCCGGCCGGACGGTGAGCTGTTCCAGCGTGTCCACCAGGGCGCTGGCCTCGTGGTCCCTGGCCCTGGGGCCGACCCCGATGACCCGCATGCCGGCCGCCAGGGCGGCCTCGATGCCGGCGCCCGAGTCCTCCAGCACCACGCAGTCCCAGGGGTGGACGCCCAGTTCGGCGGCGGCCTTGAGGAAGCCCTCCGGGTCGGGCTTGCTGGAGCCGACGGACTCGGCGGTGATCTGGATATCGGGCATCCGCAGGCCGGCCGCGTGCATCCTGGCCTTGGCCAGGGCGCTGTCCGCCGAGGTCACCAGCGCGTGCGGCACGTCCTCGATGGCGTCCAGCAGCCGGCGGGCGCCGGGAATCGGCACGATGCCGGTGACGTCCAGGGTCTCCTCCGCCAGCAGCAGCGCGTTCTCGCGGTGGTTCTCCTCCATCGGGCGGTCGGGGAGCAGTTCGGCCATGGTGGCGTAGCCCTGGCGTCCGTGGACCACCGGCAGCACCTCGGCGAAGTCCAGGCCGTGTTGCTCCGCCCACCCTCGCCAGATCCGCTCCACCACCGCGTCTGAGTTGACCAGGGTGCCGTCCATGTCCAGGAGCAGGGCGCTGAACACCCCGACGGTCTCTGTTGTGCTGCGCAAGGTGGGCCGTCCTTCGGTAGCGGTCCGACGGTGGGTCGTCTTCGGGAGTGCGGCTGGTGGCCTGGGGCGCGGAAGAAGCCAGTGGTCCCGCCCGAGGTGGTCGGGGAAGCGGGCGGGGCCACTTTGTTTTCACACGATACAAAACGGGAGCCGCGTCGCGCCACCCCATCACGTCCGAATTACGGTGGCGTTCCGGGAAAGTTCACCGTCGGAGTCGGTTGCCGGCGGTCGGGTGACGTCCGGGATCAGGCGCCGCCCCTGGGCAGTTCGGCGCGGGAGCCGCCCAGTTCGGCGCCGAGGACATGGACCAACTCGACCAGGTCATGGGGGCGGTCCGGGCCCCACCAGTCGCCGAGCAGTTCGGCCAGGGCGTCCTCCCTGGCCCGCGCCAGCCGTTCGGTCACCGCGCGGCCGGCCTCCGTCGCCACCAGCGGCAGCCCCTCGCGCACCGCCAGGCCGCGCTCCTCCAACTGCTGGGCCGCCTGCAGCAGCACCTCGACCGGGGCGCCCGTGCGTTCGGCGAGCAGCCCGGGTTCGGCCATGCCGTGCCGGTTGATCCGCAGCAACAGCCAGGCGGCGGCCGGCAGCAGATCGGTGCCGGCGTCGTCGGCGATCCTGGCGTACAGATCCCGCCGACCCGCTCTCGTGCCCAGCAACGAGAGGGCCCGGGCACACTCGTCCTCGGAGGAACGTTCCACCGGGTTGGGCGGCACGCTCTCCCCCAGGTCGGGCGCCACCGCGCCGCCGCGCAACGGGTCCTCGCGCAGCGCCCAGGCCAGCGCGTGGGCCACCAGCAGCAGCGGCAGCGCATACAGGAACACGCTGGTGATCGCGTCCGCATAGGACCCGAGCACGCTCTCCCTGGTGGACCCGGGCAGCCCGGCCACCCGTTCCGGATCGTGCAGCAGCCGCTCCTCGCTCACCCCGGGCGGCAGCGTCACCCCGCGCAGCGCGTCCGCCAGTTCGTCGGCGAGCCGATGGCTGAAAATCGCGCCGAAGACCGCGACACCGAAGGCCGCGCCGATGGAACGGGCGAACGTGACCCCGGACGTGGCCACGCCCAGGCTCTCGTAGCCGACCGCGTTCTGCACCGCGAGCACCATCACCTGGAGCACCAGGCCGAGGCCGAGGCCGAAGACCGCGAAGGACAGGCTCATCGCCCAGAGCCCGCTGTGCTCGTCCAGCGCCTGCAACAGCCCCAGGCCGACGGCGGTGACGGCCGTGCCCAGCACCGGGAACACCTTCCAGTGGCCGGTACGGGAGATCAACTGCCCGGAGAGTGTGGAGGACAGCAGCACCCCGAGCACCATCGGCAGCATCCGCACCCCGGAGAGGGTGGGCGAGACCCCGTGCACCACCTGGATGAAGGTGGGCAGATAGGTCATCGCCCCGAACATCGCGAAGCCGACCACGAACGAGATCGCCGAGCAGAGCGCGAAGGTGCGCACCCGGAACAGGCCCAGCGGGAAGACCGGTTCGACCGCGCTGCGCTCGGCCCGGACGAAGAGCAGCAGGCTCACCACGGACAGCACGGCCAGCGCCGCGATCTGCCACGACAGCCAGTCCCAGGTGACGCCGCCGAGCGAGGCGATCAGGACCAGCCCGGCGGCGAACGCGGCGATGGCCGCGGTGCCCCGATAATCGATCACATGGTGCCGTTCACCGGTTCTGATATGCAGGACGGTGGCGATCACCACCAACGCCACCGCGCCAAAAGGGAGATTGATATAGAAAACCCAACGCCAGCCGAGATGGTCGACAAACAGGCCGCCCAGCAAGGGCCCCAGCACGCTTGTGGTGCCGAACACGGCGCCGAACAAGCCCTGGTACCGGCCACGTTCGCGAGGTGAGACCAAATCGCCGACAATCGCCATCGACAGCACGATCAGGCCACCGCCGCCGAGTCCCTGGAGAAAGCGGAAGGCAATAAGCTCTGGCATATTCCGAGCGATGCCGCAGAGCACGGAGCCCAGCAGAAAGATCACGATCGCGAGTTGGAAGAGCGGCTTACGACCGAACAGGTCGCCCAGTTTCCCCCACAGCGGGGTGGCCGCCGTCGCGGCCAGCAGATAGGCGGTCACCACCCAGGAGAGATGGTCGAGACCGCCCAGGTCGCCGACAATGGTGGGCAGCGCGGTGGCCACGATCGTCTGGTCGAGCGCCGCCAGCAACAACCCCAGCAACAGGGCCCCCATGGACAGCCAGAGCCGTCCCCGCGCCGCGCTGTCGGGCGGCGGCGGCATGGCGGAATCGGCTCGGGAGGGCCGTGTGGCCATGGGCGCCTCCTGGGGATGCCGGGGCCGGAACGGGCTGGGAGCACGGACGAGTCCAGGCCCAGTTTGACGCCATTTGTCGGGGCCAGCGCGTTGAGCAAGTTGGCCCACGTTCACCCATACGGGTGGTGCATAATCGCTGCCAACCGACCAGGAGGGCAGGCGCGGTGACCGACCAGCTCGACTGTCTGATCTGTGGCCGCCTGTTGCGGCCCACAGGCGAGCCGAACTGCGACTGCCTGACGCATTCCCTCTCCCTGCCCGTGGGCCCGCCGCAACACGACCCGGACCCGGCGGACGTGGCGCTCTTCCCCATCGAGGACGAGCGGCCCCGCTCCCGGCCACCCACCCCGTGGGCGCACCAGGGCCCGGGACTCGAAGGACTGGGCGTCGAGTTGCCCACGATCGGGCGTACACAGGGCGCGCACCGCAAACCCCGCGACCGCAACAAGATCGCGCTGGCCGCCGGCGGCGCCGTCGCCGCCGTGATGGGCTGCACCGCGCTCGCCGCCTCGCTCTTCCACGGCGCCGGACGCCACGAGGAGGCGTTGGAGACCCAACTGCCGTCCCCCAGCCTGGTGCTGCCCGACGGCGACGGTCAGCCGGAGGTCGAGGAGGACGGGAACGAGGGGGACGGCCGCGAGGAGGAACGCGCCCGGCGCACGCCCCCGCCCGAGGAGACCGAGCGGACCGCGCCGGAGCCCGAGGAGAGCCACGCGCCGGAGCCCACGCCGGCGCCCAGCAGCCCCGTCGAGGAACCGGAGCGGCCGGACCCCACCCCGCCGCCCTCGACGCCGCCGCCCACCGAGGAACCCACGCCCACCCCCGACCCCACCGAGGAACCCACACCCGATCCGACCCCGACCGACCCGGAGCCGGAGGAGAGCCTGGCCGAGGGCGACGAGGGCCCCGCCGTCGTCGAACTGCAGCTCAGGCTCCTCCAACTGCACTGGGTGTACAACGGGCAGCCGCACGGCCTCTACGACGCCCAGACGCGGGCGGCGGTGACCCGTTTCCAGGTGGCCTACGGGGTGCAGGGCGACCCGGAGGGGGTCTACGGCCCGGCCACCAGGGCCGTGCTCGAAGCCCACACCGAAGCGCCCTGAGCGGTCCCGGGGCCCCTCAGCCCTCGCGTCAGCCCGTCGTGGATTCGCCCGCCTCGGGCGCGTGCGCCGGCGTGCGCGCCGGCTCGAAGCGGGCCTCGGCGTCGAAGGCGGCCCTTCGGGTGGCCCGGCGCAGGGCGCGCAGCACCGTTCCGCCGCAGAGCAGCACCAGCAGCGCGGTGAGCAGCGCGCGTGGCACGTCCCAACCCAGCGACGTGGTCGCCACATAGGCCAGATAGCGGCCCAGGTTCTCCGCCAGCGGATCGCCCGGCACAAAGGAGACGCCGGTGCTCATGCCGGCCAGATAGGGCCAGCCCTGCAGGTTGATCACCAGCCCGTAGCCCAGCGAGGAGACCACCCCGTACCCGGCCAGCAGCGCCAACTCCGCACGCCCGCGCAGCGCATGCGCCCCCGGCAGCAGCCCCGCGCCCATGGTGACCCAGCCCATCGCCAGCATCTGGAACGGCAGCCAGGGCCCGACGCCCCCGGTGATCAGCGCCGAGGCGAACAGCGAGACCCCGCCCAGGACAAAGCCGAAACCCGGCCCCAACACCCGCCCCGACAGCACCAGCAGAAAGAACATCGGCTGCATTCCGGCCGTGCCCGCGCCCAGCGGGCGCAGCGCCGCCGCGGCGGCCGCCAACACCCCCAACATCGCGATCACCTTGGCGTCGAGACCGCCGTCGGCGACGGTGGCCAGCAGCACCGCGAGCAGCAGCGGCAGCAGCAGCGCGAAGAGCCAGGGCGCGTCGGCCGAATGCGCCAGACCCGAGTCGGGCGAGGCCAACAGCGGCCAGCCGAAGCCGACCACACCCACCGCCGACACCAGCAGCAGCGCGGCCACCGAACGCGGGCCCAGCCGCACCACCGGCGCACGCCGTCCCGTCCCGCGCACGCCGTTCACGCCGGCACCTGCCCGCCGTCGTCGTCACCGGCGTCGTCGGCGTCGGCCAGCGCGGACCGCACCTGGGCCACCGTCAGCCAGGGCTCGGGCGCCAACACCTTGGCCACCTGCGGGGCGAACGCCGGGGAGCCGGTGACCACCCGGTCCGCCGGCCCCTCGGCCACCACCTCGCCGTCCGCCAACACCACGACGCGGTCCACCAGTTCCGCCGCCAGCTCCACATCGTGGGTGGCCAACAGCACCCCGTGCCCCGCCGAGGTCAGCTCGCGCAGGATCGCCACCAGCCGCTCCTTGGCCGCGTAGTCAAGACCCCGGGTCGGCTCGTCGAGCAGCAGCAGCGGGGGAGCGGCGGCCAGGATCACGGCCAGCGCCAACGCCAGCCGCTGGCCCTCGGAGAGATCACGCGGATGCGCTTCGCCCGCCACCTCGGGAAGCAGCCGGTCGACCAGCGCGCGACAGCGCCCGGGGGGCGCGCCGGCGTCGACATCCGCCGCCGCGCACTCCTGCGCGACGCTCTCGGCGAAGAGCAGGTCCCGCGCGTCCTGCGGCACCAGGCCGACATGCCGCAACAGCGCCCGGGGCGCCGTCCGGTGCGGCACCACCGGCCGCTCGCCGGCCGACTCAGGCGCCAGCCGAACGGTCCCGGCGCCGGGGGCGTGCAGGCCCATCAGGGTGCCCAGCAGCGTCGACTTACCGGCCCCGTTGCGGCCCATCAGCGCCACCGCCTCGCCGGGCGCCACCGTCAGACCGACGCCGCGCAGCACCTCGTTCCCGCCCCGGCTCACCCGCAGCCCGCGCAGCTCGGCCAGCGGCGGGCCGCCAGGCCCCGGGGCGCGCGTCGGCGCCGCGCGCCGGCCCGCAAGCCGCGCACGGAGCCCGGCCGCGCGCCGGCGCGCGTCACGCACCGACAGCGGAACGGGCGACCACCCCGCCACCTCGGCCAACCGCACCACCGGAGGACGCACCGGCGACCGCGCCAACACCTCGGCCGGATCCCCCGCCACCGGCGCCGCCCCCGCGCCCGGCAGCAACACCACCCGGTCCGCGTACTGCACCACCCGCTCCAGCCGATGCTCCGCCATCAGCACCGTGGTGCCCAGATCGTGCACCAACCGCTGCAGGACGGCCAACACCTCCTCGGCCGCGCCCGGATCGAGCGCCGACGTCGGCTCGTCCAGCACCAGCACCCTCGGATGCGTGGTCAACACCGAGCCGATCGCGACCCGTTGCCGCTGCCCACCCGACAACGTGGCCAACGCCCGATCCCGCAGCTCGGCCAGCCCCAGCAGATCAAGGGTCTCCTCGACCCGCCGCCGCATCACATCCGCCGGCACCCCCAACGACTCCATGCCGTAGGCGAGTTCGTCCTCCACCGTGTCGGTGACGAAATGCGCCAGCGGATCCTGGCCCACCGTGCCCACCACATCGGCCAGCTCACGCGGCGGATGCGTCGCGGTGTCCCGCCCGGCCACCGTGACCCGCCCGCCGAGCACCCCGCCGGTGAAATGCGGAACCAGCCCCGAGACGGCGTTCAACAACGTCGACTTGCCCGCCCCCGAAGGACCGACCAGCAGACACAACTCCCCCTCGGGAACGGTCAGATCGACCCCGGCGAGCACCGGCGGCACGTCCTCCGCATAGCGCACCGAGACCGAGTCGAACGTGATCACCGCCGCACCTCCCGCCGGCCGCCCGCCTGCCCGGCGGGCACCGGCGCGACCAGCGCCGGCAGCAGCCCCAACAGCAGCGCGCCCGCCGCCGCCAGCGGCAACTCGGGAGCGGTCAGCGGCACCGCCGGCGGATGGAGCGCCACCGGATCGGCCACCAGGCTCACCAGCAGCGCCACCCCGGCGCCCGAACCCGACACCGACCAGGCCCGCGCGCCCCACCGGTCGGGCCGGTACCGGGTGCGCGGGCTGCGCCGCCCGCCCAGCCACAGCCCCGCCAGCGCACACAGCAACCCGGCCAGCAGCAGCGGCAACCCCAACGTCGCCCCCTCGGCGGCCAGCAGCCCGTACGAGCCGGCGCACACCCCCAACAGACCACCCAGCGACAGCGCGTTGGTCGCCCGCCGCACCCTCTTCGGCACGGCGGCCGTCCGCCCGTACCCCCGGGCGTCCATCGCGGCGGCGAGCGCCACCGAACGCTCCAACGCGCCCTCCAACACCGGGCGCGCCACCCGCAACAGGGAGCGCGCGCCCCGGTCGCCGCGCCCGCGCAGGCGCTGGGCCGCGCGCATCCGCAGCAGATCGGCCACCAGCCGAGGAGCGAACGTCATGGCCACCACCACGGCGACTCCCATCTCGTACAGCGCCCCCGGCAGGGACTTCAACAGCCGCGCCGGATCCGCCAGCGCGTTGGCCGCGCCCAGACAGATCAGCAGGGCCGCCAGCCGCAACCCGTCATAGAACGCGAACACCAGCGCCTCCGCCGTCACCCGACCCCCCAGCCGCACCCCCGCCAGCCAGTCGGGCAACGGCACCTCGGGCAGCGTGAACAGCACCCGGACGCCGCCGATCGGCGAGCCGAGCACCATCGCGAAGAACACCCGCACCACCACCACGACCGCGCCCAGCGCCAGAAAGAAGCCGAACGCCCGCGCCCACGGCGCGTCGGTGCGCCGCGCCGCCACCACATAGCCCGCCACCGCGACCAACAGGCCCAACAGCAGCGGATTGGTCGTCCGCGAGGCGGCCGTCGCCAACCCCAGCGCCCACAGCCACCACGCGCCGGCGTGCAACGCGTTGCTTCGATGCGCGACGGGCGCCCGCAGCGCGGCCAGCGCCGCCCCGGAGGTAGTCATGGCCGGTCAACCCCTGCGACGTCGCGCTCGCACCAGACCGGCGGCGCCCAGCAGCGCCACCAGCCCCACGCCGACCAGCAGCGGGACACCGGCCGAACTCCCGCCCCCCGAGCCCTCGTCGGCCACCGCCTCGCCGCAGCCACGCTCCGGATAACCGGCGATGCCGCAGAGCAACCCCGCCTGGTCATAACGGAGCGGCGGCGCCGCCTCGGCCAACAACTCGGCGACGGTCGCCCCCGACGGCAACCCCACGCACTCTTCGCGGGCCGCCGGCGGCATGGCATCCCCCGGCGCGTCCGCCTCCGTACCGAAGTCCAGAACGAGAACGACGTGCGGCTCCTCGGCCGCCGGGCCGCAGACCCGCGCCACATCGGTCTCCCCACGCGGCGCCGTCCGGTCATCGGCCTCGCCGCTGACCCCGAACCGGAACCCCACCACCGCCCCGTCCGACGGCCGCAGCGTGCCCGGCCCCTGGTCCGCGTACTCCCACTCCGCGTCATCGGCCGCCCAGGTCCAGAACGACCAGTAACGGTAGGCCTGTTCCTCGGCCAGCGCGCTGGGCGCCGGCCACAGCGCCCCGAGGGCGAGCACGAGCGTCAACAGCAGCCGACCAACCCCCCGACTCACCGCTCGTTTCCGGCGTCCGGCCGACCTTCGCTGCCGCTGCCGCTGCCGCCGGCGTCCGGCTGACTTCCGCCACCCTCGCCGGCCGACGGGCTCTCGCCTCCGGCGGAGCCGCCTTCGGCGTCCGCCGAACGGGCGTTGGCGCTCGCCTCGCGCCCGCTGGCGCTGCCGGCGGGGTTGTCGCCTTCGGCGTTCACCGGACGAGTGTCGTCGTTTGCCCCGTTCTGGCCGGCGGTTGCGGTGCCGGCGTCCGGCTGGCTGTCGCCGGGCTGCTCGCCGCCGGTGTCGGCCGGCGGGGCCGCACTTGCGGCGTTCGCGGAACGGGATTTGTCGTTCGCGTCGTCCTTGTTCGTGCCAGCCGCGCTGGCCGTGGCGGTGTCGTCGTCCGCTTCGCGACCGCCGTTGCCGGCGCTTGCGGCGCCGGTCGTGTTGCCGCTGGCCGACGGGGTGTCGCCTTCGGCGTTCGCCTTGTCGTTGCCCTCGCCGGCCGCGCCGGCCGCGCCGGTCGTGTTGCCGCTGGCCGACGGGGTGTCGCCTTCGGCGTTCGCCTTGTCGTTGCCCTCGCCGGCCGCGCCGGCCGCGCCGGCCGTGGTGCCGCTGGTCGACGGGCCCGCGCCTTCGGTGTTCGCGGAACGAGCGTTGTCGTTCGCCTCGTCCTTGCCGGTGCCCGCGGCGCCAGCCGCGCCGGCCCCGGTCAGCCCCGTGCCCGCGCCGGCCGTGCCGGCTTCCGCCGGCCCCGCGCCTGCGGCGCCGGCCGGCTCGTCGCCTGCCGCGCCGCCGTCGCCGGCCTCTGCCGGCGTCGTCCTGTCGGCCGCGGCGCCAGCCGCTCGGCGTCGGAAGCTCAGGAGGGTGCCGATGAGGATGCCGGCGAGGAGGCCGATGCCGATGATCCAGGGGAGGGGGCCCATGCCGTCGTCGTCCGAGGCGTTCTCGTCGCCGTCGGCGTGGCCGGCCGGGGTCTCGGCCGGGTCGGGGCCGAGTTCGGCCAGCAGCGTCAGCAGGTTGGTGCCGCCGAAGTCCGTCGGCGAGGTGTCGGTCGCCTGGGCGACGAGCACCAGCAGGCCGAGCGCCGTCGGGTTGGTGGCGTAGTCGGCCCATTCGGCGTGGTGGGTGCGCAGCCAATCCAGCGGCGCCCGCGCCTCCTCGTGGTGGCCGCCGGCCGACAGCGCCAGCACCGCGCGCGCCGTGGTGCCGAAGTCCGGCTGGGTCTCGCCGCCGGGGGGCGTGGACTCCAGCCGTCCCTCGCCCCGTTCCAGCGCGCCCGCGAGCTGCGCGGCACCGGCCGCGCCCACCGTGGCCTCCGGGCTCAACGGTGCGCCGGTGGACCCGGCGTCCGCGTCCGCCTCCGCGTCGGAGTCCGCGTCGTCGGAGCAGTCCAGCGCGGTGACCGGAGCCGACACCGTGTCCTGGGCGACGATCAGCCCGCTGCCGTAGGCCGCCAACACCGCGTCCACCGTCGCCATATCGCTGGCGAAGAGCTGGCCGGACTCCTCGTCCGGCTGCCAGGCGAACGCGCCGCGCTGGTCCTCGGGCGCTTCGCAGCCCAGTTGTAGTTCGGCCAGCGCCGAGTAGCCCGAACTGCCCTCGCGGACCACCTCGTTCGGGTCCACGCCGGCCGCGGCGAGCGCGCCGATCACCACGGCCGTGGAGTTCGCGTCGCTGGCGCCGCCGGGCGTGAAGCTCCAGCCGCCGTCCTCGTTCTGCACGCCGGTGAGCCAGGCGACGCCGGCGTCCACCGCGTCGTCATGGCCGCCGACGGCGGCCAACGCCTGCACGGCCAGCGCCGTGGCGTTGGACTCGGAGGCGGTGACATCCGCGCAGGGCTCCCCGGGGTCGGCCCGGAACGCGAGGAACGAGCCGTCCGCGCACTGCTGGCCGACCAGCCAGTCCACCGCCTCCGTCGCCGGGGTGTAGCCCGAGGTGTGCTGGGCGAGCAGCGCGTAGGACTGCCGCCACACCCCGTCGTAGCTGGGGTCGGCGTCGCCGAAGAGCGCTTCCGGCGCCTCCGCCGGAGGCGGCGCCACCGGGTCCTCGGCGAGCGCGGTCGGCGCCAACGCGGTGAGCAGCAGGGCGCCCGCGCCGGAGAGCGCGAGCGCGCCGAGGCGGGCGGCGCGCGGCGCGCCCCTGAACGAGGTGCGGGGGATGAACACGCGGAAGCCTTTCGCTGTGCCGGTCGCCGGCACGCCGACCGCCATGACGCGGCCATGCGTCATGCGGCACCGGGCGCGACGCCGTACTCCTCGACGGTGTCGGTCGCCGAGTCGACGACCTGAGCCAGGGCCTTTCACGGGTGGGCGTTCCGGCTCGCGCGGCGCCGGTCGGCGTCGCGCTCACGGCTGCGGGTCAGCGTCGGATTCGCACCGACTTTCCCCACTCGTGAGTGACTGATGGGGCTCACTCTAACGGCCCCGGTTCCCGCTCCGGCCGCTCGCTCCCCGGCCGCGCCCCGGGCGCGGGCGCACGTCCGGCGGGTCGAGGCCGCCTGGTGCCCGCTGTCGTCGGGGGCGATAATCACCCCACCCGCCGCAATTCCACCCGACCCCCGGCGAGTAGTGTTCGTGCGTACCCGCGAGTAGGTAGCGGCAGACCGAGGGAGCGTGTGTGGCGGCGGAGGCCGGGGCGGATCGCCCGATCAGGATCGCGCTGCTCAGCTACAAGGGGAACCCCTTCTGTGGTGGTCAGGGCGTCTATGTCCGGCATCTCTCCCGGGAGTTGGTCGCCCTGGGCCACCGGGTCGAGGTGCTGGGCGCCCAGCCCTATCCCGAGCTGGATCCTGGCGTCGGGCTGCACAAGGTGCCCAGCCTGGATCTCTACCGGCAGCCCGATCCGTTCCGCACGCCGGGGCGCAAGGAGTACCGGGACTGGATCGACGTCCTCGAAGTCGCCACCATGTGGACCGGCGGCTTCCCCGAGCCGCTGACCTTCTCGCTCCGCGCCCGCCGCGAACTCGCCGCGCGGCGCCATGAGTTCGATGTGGTGCACGACAACCAGACGCTGGGCTACGGCCTGTTGGGCCTGGACGGCGGACGCCTCGGCCTGCCGCTGGTCACCACCATCCACCACCCCATCACCGTGGACCGCCGGCTGGAGTTGGCGGCGGCCGAACGGCGGAGCCGCCGGTACGCGGTGCGCCGCTGGTACGGCTTCACCCGCATGCAGGGCCGGGTCGCCAGGCGGCTGCCCACCGTGCTCACGGTCTCCGGATCGTCCCGTCGGGAGATCGTGGAGGACTTCGCGGTGCCGGCGGAACGTGTCTCGGTGGTGCCGATAGGCGCCGACACCCGGGTCTTCCGCCCGGACCCGGCCACGCCCAGGGTCCCCGGCCGGATCATCACCACCTCCAGCGCCGACGCCCCGCTCAAGGGCCTGGTGTTCCTGGTCGAGGCGCTGGCCAAGCTGCGCACGGAGCGCCCGGGGACGCATCTGGTGGTGGTGGGCAACCGGCCGGAGTCGGGGCCGGTGCGCGACGCCCTGGAGCGGTTCGGGCTCGGCGGCGCCGTCGAGTTCGTCAAGGGCGTCAGCGACGCGGAGTTGGCCACGCTGGTGCGCGGCGCCCAGGTCGCGTGCGTGCCCTCCCTCTACGAGGGGTTCTGCCTGCCCGCCGCCGAGGCGATGGCGGCCGGCACCCCGTTGGTCGCCACCACGGGCGGGGCGATCCCCGAGGTCACCGGGCCCGACGGGGAGACCTGTCTGGCCGTGCCGCCCGGCGACGCCGGCGCGCTGGCCGAGGCGCTGGGCCGGCTGTTGGACGACGAGCCGCTGCGTGAACGGTTGGCTGCGGCGGCCATGGAACGGGTGCTCGCCCGCTTCACCTGGGAGCACACGGCGCGCGCCACCGTCGCCCACTACCGGGCGGCCATCGCGGCCGGGCGCCGTTCGGGCCGCCGGCGCCGACCGTAGGGGCAACCGCCCCAGCCGACCGTTCCGTTGACGACCGTCCCGTTTGACGACCACCGGCCGATGCCGGCCGAAGCCGGCCCAGGCCGGCCGACGAGAGAAAGGGTTGACCGCGTGCTGACCGTGGACTTCTCCCGCTTCCCGCTCGCCCCCGGCGACCGCGTCCTCGACCTGGGCTGTGGCGCGGGGCGGCACGCCTTCGAGTGCTACCGACGCGGCGCGCGGGTGGTGGCGCTGGACCGGGACGGCGCCGAAGTGCGGCAGGTCGCCGGCTGGTTGGCCGCGATGCGGGACGCCGGCGAGGCGCCGGCGGGCGCCGAGGCCGTCGCGGTCGAGGGCGACGCGCTGGCGCTGCCGTTCCCCGACGACAGCTTCGACGCGCTGATCGTCTCCGAGGTGATGGAGCACATCCCGGACGACAAGGGCCTGTTGGCCGAGGCCGTCCGGGTGCTGCGGCCCGGCGGACGGATCGCGGTGACCGTGCCCAGATACGGCCCGGAACGCGTCTGTTGGGCGCTGAGCGACGCCTACCACCAGGTGGAGGGCGGGCATATCCGGATCTACCGGGCGGACCAACTCCTCGGCCGGCTCCGCGAGGCGGGCCTGCGCCCCTATGGCACCCACCACGCGCACGCGCTGCACGCGCCGTACTGGTGGCTCAAGTGCGCGCTGGGCGTGGACAACGACCGGGTGCTCCCGGTCCGCGCCTACCACAAGCTGCTGGTCTGGGACCTGATGAAGCGGCCCCTGGCCACCCGGGTCGCCGAGGCCGCGCTCAACCCCGTCCTCGGCAAGAGCTTCGTCGCCTACGCCACCAAGCCGCACGCCGAGCCGCATGCCAAGCCCCAGGCGCGGCCGGTCGAGGGGCGGGGCCGTGGAACGTCCTGAATCCACCGGCCGGTTGGAGCTGCCCGGGGTGCTGACCGTCGCGCAGGCCGAGGAGACCGCGCGGTGGATCGGCACGGTGCAGCGTTCCGACGGGGCCATACCCTGGTTCCCCGGCCATCATCTCGACCCCTGGGACCATGTCGAGGCCGCCATGGCCCTGGACACCGCCGGCGAACACGACCGGGCCGCCGCCGCCTACGAGTGGCTGGCCCGCCACCAGAACCGGGACGGCTCCTGGTACGCCGCCTACGCCGAGGGCGATCCGTCGCGCCCCACCGACCTCGGCAAGGAGAGCAACTTCTGCGCCTATCCGGCGGTCGGCGTGCTGCACCACTATCTGAGCACCGGGGACGACACGTTCCGCCGCCGGATGTGGCCGATGGTGCGGGCGGCCGTCGGCTTTGTGCTGGGGCTGCAACGGGACGGCGGACAACTGGGCTGGCGGCGCGAGGCGGACGGCCGGGCCGTGCCGGACGCGCTGCTCACCGGCTCCGCGTCCGGCTACCAGGCGCTGCGCTGCGCGCTGGCGTTGGCCGATCTCGCGGGCGTGGCCCAACCCGACTGGGAGATGGCCACCGGACGCCTCGGGCACGCGGTGCGCCGCCATCCGGAGCTGTTCCTCGACAAGTCCCGCTACTCCATGGACTGGTACTACCCGGTGCTGGCCGGCGCGCTGCGCGGGGAGGCCGCCGTGGCCCGGCTGGCGGAGCGCTGGGACACCTTTGTGGTGCCGGACCTCGGGGTGCGCTGCGTGCGGGAGAACCCCTGGGTCACGGGCGGCGAGAGCGCCGAACTCGCCCTGGCGCTCTGGGCCTGCGGCGAAGAGCCGCGCGCGATAGAGGTGCTGCGCTCCATCGGACGGCTACGGACAACGGACGGTCGTTACTGGACCGGTTTTGTCTATGCCGACGAAGCGTTCTGGCCGATCGAGCACACCACCTGGACGGCGGGCTCGGTGCTGCTGGCCGTCGCCGCGCTCACCGGCGACCACGCCACCCGGGCGGTCTTCGGCGGCACCGCGCTCCCCGAAGGTCTCGACCCGGTCGACCCGGACTGCTGCGGCCCCCGGCCGTAGGGTTGTCGTCGAACGCCCCCGAGCAGATGGTGAGCCGCATGGTGGTGCGAGATCTCTACAACGTCAGGCCACGGCCCGAGGAGGGCGCTGACCCGGTCGCCCCGGAGGCCGGGGTCACCCCGCTGACCGACGAGGAGGAACGGCGCTATCAGGCCGTGCTGTTCGGCGAGTTGGGCAACACCGTCGCCGAGCGGGGCTGGGCGCGCTGGCCGGCGTACACGCCGGAGGACCGCCGTCGGCTGGTCGAGGTGGCCCGCCGGCTCGCCGCCCACTGGGGACAACAGGTCTTCGTCGAGGCCGAGGACGAGTGCCGCCTCCGGCTCTGCCTGGCCGAACACCGGTCCTCGGCGACCGCGCTGCCCGCGCGGCCCTGAGCGGCCGGTCCCGGACTCAACGCGGCGGGCCCCGCCGGAGGTTCACTCCGGCGGGGCCCGCCGCTTCACGCGTCAGTTGTCGTCAGCCGCGCTGGATACCCGAGGTGTCCTGCAGCACGCCGCGCCGCCCGTCCTGGGTCTGCGCCACCAGGGTCTGGCCGCGCTGCTCGACCGCCAGGTACCAGTTGCCCGGGGTCAACTCGGCGACCGTGCCGGGCGAACCGTCCTCGCCGTACAGCGGCCGCGCCGCCGGCACGGCGAACCAGAACGGCTGGAAGTTCGGGTCCGGGGCCGCCGGCTGGGCCGGAGCGGCCTGCTGCTGGTAGCCGCCCTGCGGCTGGCCACCGGGGTAGCCGTACCCCTGCTGCGGCTGCTGGGGCTGCTGCACACCACCGTACGGCTGCCCCGGCTGGCCGACCTGACCCGGCTGGGCCGGGGAAGAGCTGGTCAACGGCACCCGCAGCGCCGGCACCACGGGGGTGGCGGCGGCGACGCCGGCCAGCGCCAGCGCGGAGAGGAAGCCCAGGATGAGGCCGACGCCGGTGTCCGTGCCGTCCGGGCCACCCACCAGGGCCCAGAAGCCGGCCCATGGCGAGGTCACCGCGAGGGCGATGCCCCACTGGTCGAGACGCAGCCCCAGGTACTCCTTGCCGGCGGGCAGGAACCGGGCGCCCACGATCGCCCCGGCGCCGAGCAGCCCGGCCAGGGTGAGCGAGGGCAGCAGCGGGAACAATTCGCTGGACCAGCCGTTGACACTGAAGGGGCCCGCCTTGCGAGCGTCGAGGAACGAGAAGATGAAGAGCAGGACCGCTGCTCCGATAACTCCTGCGTCGCCTCGGGAGAGCGAGCGGTTGTTCACATCAGATCCTTTGTCGTTCTCGTCGTCTTGGGTCGGATCGGGTCGGGCAGAGCGAGCCCCATCGTACGGATGAACACCGACCCGGGTGTCGCGGAGGGGTTGACTGTTTCCCAGGCGACACGCTTGTGATGAGGTCGTGACCTCGTCCACAGTTGTGTGGGCGAAGGCCGCCGCAGGTCAGTGGCCCGGGCCCACCCGTCTGAGCACGCGCAGCGTGTTCCGGGTGCTCACCTCGGCGAACGCCCCGCTCTCCAGCGCCCGTAGCCAGACGCGGTACGGGGCCTGCCCGCCGTCCGCCGGGTCGGGGAACACATCGTGGATGACGAGCGATCCGCCCTCGGCCAGCCGGGGAACCCAACTCTCGTAGTCCGCCATGGCATGGGCCTCGGTATGGCCGCCGTCGATGAAGACCAGCCCGAACCGTCCGCCGCCGTTCCCGCCGAGCGCGGCGGCCACCGTGGGGGACGCCCCCACCAGGGCCACCACATGCTCCTCAAGCCCGGCGGCGGCCACCGTGCGACGGAAGAGCGGCAGCGTGTCCATCCGACCCGGCAGGTCGGGATCGGCCAACTCCGGGTCCGCGTACTCCTCCCCCGGCTGCTGCTCCTCGCTGCCCCGGTGGTGGTCAACCGTGACGGCGACCGTGCCGGCCGTCCGCGCGGCGGCGGCCAGCAGCAGAGTGGAACGGCCGCAGTAGCTGCCGATCTCCAGCAGCGGCAGCCCGAGCCCGGCCGCCTCGACCGCGCTCGCGTACAGCGCCAGCCCCTCGTCGACGGGCATGAAGCCCTTCGCCGCTTCGAAGGCGGCGCGCACCTCCGGCTCGGGGGCGATCACGTCGCCCTCGTCGTCACGCACTTGTCCCCCTGGATGCCTGTGCCTGCCTCCCACATGCTGCCCTATCAACCCGCCCGGACCCCAATCGGGGCACCGGGCGGGCCGTCCCGGGCCCGGCCACCGGCTACAACGAACGGGCCAACGGGGCCTGTTGCAGGGGAACGGGCTTGGTCACCCCGGTCGGAGCCGTGGCCGATGGCGGCGGCTCGGCCGGCCCCGAGGCCGACAGCCTCGCCGGCGCCGACGCGTCCTCGGCCCCCCGGGCGCCGTCGGCGCTGTCCGTGGGTGCACCGGAGGCCGCCGGCGCGACCCCGTCGGCCGGCGAGGCCGGCGCCACCGACTCGTTGCCCACCGCCGGCTCGTGCAGCTCCGGCGCCGGCTCCGTCACCCGCGGCGCCACCGGCTCCGGCACCGGCTCCGCCGGACGCGTCCCCGGCAGCGGCACCGGCATCCGCGCCACCCCGCACGGCGTGGCCGCCGTCGCGTACGGCAACAGCAGATCCCCGTCCACCGTCCAGCGGCCGACCCCGGCCAACCAGCCGTCGGGCGCCGCCAGATGGATCAACTCCCGCTGCTGCGGCCGCCACACCGCCACCCAGTCGGCGTCCGCCGTGGTCAACCGCAGTGCCACCGCGCAGTGCTCCGGCATCAACACCTGCCCCGGCTGCACCGCGAACGGCGTCACCCGCACCCCGTGCGGATGCAGCAGCTCGGGGAACCGCACCGGACGGTGGCTGCCCAGCACCCCCCAGCCGACCCGGTCCCCGCCCGGCGCGTCCGAACGCACCAGCAGCAGCCCGCTGTCGTAGTCCGCCAGCAGCAGCCGGTCGTCGGAGTCCTCGGCGATCCGCAGCAACTCCGTTGGCTCGCCACCGTGTTCCACGTCCACCGTGACCGCACGGGTGCGCCCCGAACCGTCCGTCCGGTCAAGTGCCAGCAGCCGCCCCTCGCCGTCCAACCAGGCGCCGCCCGAACAACCCCCGGCCACCACCGTGACCAACTCCGGACCGAAAGCGCCCCCGCACACCAGCCACAGCGCGGTACCGCCCGCCTCGCCCGACTGCGGCGCCAACGCGTACACCCGCGCCCCGTCCGGCGCCGGCGGCAGCAGCGTCAGCCGCTCGCACTCCAGCGCGCCCAACGCCAACTCGCCCGTGTCAGGACCCGAGGGGTAGAGCAGCGAGAAGTGGTAACGCCCGTCCGTGCGGCGGCCGATCAGCACCCGGCCGTCCGCCAGCGGCACCACCGGGCTGTCCGGCTCCTCCGGCTGGTCCGCCGGCAACAGCACCGCGTACGGCTCCGGGCTGTCCAGGGTCCACCGCTCCGGACACCAGCCCGCGCCGCCCCGCGATACCAGCCTGGCCGCATAGGAACCGTCGGCCGCGATCGTCAACGGCGCCGGTTCCAAGGCTCCGGCCGTCATCTGCCTGTCACCTCCATCAGGTGTGGTCCGATCCACGACCCCACCGCGCCGGAGGACGGCGACGGCGAAACCGCGCGAACCAACGACGGTAGGGGGAGAAGCCCCGCCCCCGCGCGGACTTCCCCCGACACCGCCGCCGGATTCGCCCCACCGACCGCACGATCGAGCCATCCGGACCGCACGTCCGACTTCACGCTTAAGAGGGGACGCCGTCCACGCCCGCTGACCCGAAGGGCGCGGGGCCGACGTCCCGGGGACGGTTTCCCCCGGCCGCGAGGCAGGTAGCCTGGGCCCGTGCCCGTACTCTCCGATGTGATCACCACGCTCGACAGCCTATGGCCCCGCGCCTGGGCCGAGCAGTGGGATGCCGTGGGCCTGGTCTGCGGCGATCCGGGCGCCGAGGTCAGCCGGGTGCTGTTCGCGGTCGACCCGGTCCAGGAGGTCGCCGACGAGGCCGTCGCCATGGGCGCCCAACTCCTGGTCACCCACCACCCCCTCTATCTGCGCGGCACCACCACGGTCGCCGCCGACAGCTTCAAGGGCCGCGTGGTGCACACCCTGATCAAGCACGGCGTCGCGCTCCATGTCGCCCACACCAACGCCGACCGCGCCGATCCGGGCGTCTCCGACGCCCTCGCCGACGCCCTCGGGCTGCGCGTCACCGGCCCGCTGGTCCCCGCGCCCGACGATCCCACCGGGCGGCGCGGCCTGGGCCGACTGACCGAGCCGGCCGCCCCGTTGACGTTCGGCGCCCTCGCCGAGCTGGCCGCCGCCCGGCTGCCCCGCACCGCACAGGGCGTCCGCGCCGCCGGGGACCCGAACCGCCGGGTGCGCACGGTCGCCGTCTGCGGCGGCTCGGGCGACAGCCTGTTCGCCGAGGTGCGCGCCGCCGGCGTCGACGCCTTCCTCACCGCCGACCTGCGGCACCATCCGGCGTCCGAAGCACGCGAACACTCCCCGTTGGCCCTGCTCGACGCCGCCCACTGGGCCACCGAGTGGCCCTGGTGCCAGCTGGCGGCGGCCCAACTCGACGCCGCATCCGAGCGGCAGGGCTGGGGCCTGCGCACCGAGGTCTCGCGCCTGGTGACGGACCCCTGGACCGCCCAACTCCCCTCGTCCCTCCCTTCGTCCCCTTCAGGAGCCCCGAACTGAACGCCGAGCCCGCCGACCAGCTCCGCCTCCTCGACGTCCAGGCCCTGGACGTCCGGCTGACCCAGCTCGCCCACCGGCGCGACAACCTCCCCGAGCACGCGGAGATCCGCGCCGTGGAGAGCCAGCTCGTCCAGCAACGCGATCTGCTGGTGGCCGCCCAGACCGAGGAGAGCGACACCGCCAGGGAGCAGACCAAGGCCGAACAGGACGTCGACCAGGTCCGCCAGCGCGCCGCCAGGGACCAACAGCGGCTGGATTCGGGCCTGGTCACCAACCCCAAGGACCTGGCCAGCCTGCAGAGCGAGATCGCCTCGCTCGCCAAGCGCCAGGACGATCTGGAGACGATCGTCCTGGAGATCATGGAGCGGCACGAGACCGCCCAGACCCGCGCCAAGGAACTCGCCGTCCGGCTCGACGAGTTGCAGAGCCAGGCCGCCGAGATCGTGGCCCGCAGGGACGGCCTCACCCAGGAGATCGACGCCGAGGTCGCCACCGTCCGGGCCGACCGTTCCACCGCCGTCGCCGGCGTCCCGGCCGATCTGCTCAAGCTCTACGAGAAGCTGCGCGAGCAGCAGGGCGGCATCGGTGCCGCCCGGCTCTACCAACGCCGTTGCGAGGGCTGCCGGTTGGAGCTGAACATCACCGAGGTCAACGACGTCCGCGCCGCCCCCGCCAACGCCGTGGTGCGCTGCGAGAACTGCCGTCGCATCCTGGTGCGCACCCCCGAGTCCGGGCTGTGAGCCGTTCGATGACCCGCGCGTTGCTCGTCGAGGCCGACGGTGGTTCCCGGGGCAACCCGGGCCCCGCCGGCTACGGCGCGGTGGTGAAGGACGCCGACACCGGCCAGGTGCTCGCCGAGACCGCCGCCTATATCGGCACGGCGACCAACAACGTCGCCGAGTACCGGGGGCTGATCGCCGGCCTGCGCGCCGCGTACGCCCTGTCGCCCGAGGCGACGGTACGGGTGCGGATGGACTCCAAGCTGGTCGTCGAGCAGATGTCCGGCCGGTGGAAGATCAAACACCCGGACATGCGGCCGCTGGCCCTGGAGGCCCAGAAGATCTTCCCCAGCGGCGCCGTGCGGTTCGAGTGGATGCCGAGGGAACGCAACAAGCACGCCGACCGGCTCGCCAACGAGGCGATGGACGCCGGACGGCGCGGCGAGGAGTGGCAGCCCAGCGGGCCCCCCACCCTGGCGGAGCCTGCCGTCGCGGAGCCTTCTGCCGCGGAGTCCGCCGAGGTGGCGCGCGGCTGGGGCCCGAGCACCGGCACCCCCACCACGCTGCTGCTGCTCCGCCACGGCGAGACCCCGTTCACCGCCGAGAAACGCTTCTCCGGCAGCGGCGGGCCCGACCCCGAGCTGACCGACATCGGGCACGCGCAGGCCGCCTCGGCGGCCGGCGCGCTGGTCGGCGCCGGCATCGGCGCCGTCGTCAGCTCCCCGCTGCGCCGCTGCCGACAGACCGCCGAGGCGGTCGCCGGGCGCCTCGGCCTAGACGTCCGCATCGAAGAGGGCCTGCGCGAAACGGACTTCGGCAGCTGGGAGGGCCTTACCTTCGAGGAGATCCGACGGCGCCACCCGGCCGAGCTGACCGCCTGGCTCAGCGACGCGGACGCCACCCCCGTCGGCGGCGGCGAGAGCTTCGCCGCCGTCGCCCGCCGGGTGGCCGTCGCCCGGGACAAGACCCTGGCGCGCTACCCCGGCCGCACGGTGCTCGCGGTGACGCATGTCACCCCCGTCAAGACACTGATCCGGCTGGCGCTCGGCGCCCCGCCGTCCGCGATGTTCCGCATGGAGCTGTCGCCGGCGGCGCTCAGCGAGGTCGGCTACTACCCGGACGGCAACGCCACGGTGCGCCGCTTCAACGACACGGCGCACCTGGGGCGCCCGGCCCGCTGACCGGGCTCACACCTCGCTGACCACCACGTCCAGACGGTTCGGCGCGGCCTCGTCGCTCTCCACCCGGTAGCCCAGATCGCGCAGCGCGTCCGCCACCAGGCCCGCGCGGCGCGGCAACGGGCCGGCCTCCAACAGGTCACGCACCAGCCGGCCCTTGGTCGCCTTGTTGAAGTGGCTGACCACGGTGCGCTTCGGCACCCCGCCGACCAGCCGTTCCTGCAGCACCCGCACCGTGAGCGTGCGCTCGGCGACCTCACCCGTCGGCCGCCACAGCGCCGCATAGGCCGCCGACCGCAGATCCAACACCGGGCCGCCGCCGGCCACTTCGGGCAGCACCTCGGCCAGCGGGCCGCGCCAGTGCCCGGCCAACGCGCCGATCCCCGGCAGCCGCACCCCGGCCGAACAGCGGTACGCCGGAACACGGTCGCCGATCCGCAGCGCGCCCCAGAGACCGGAGAACACCACCAACGCGCCGGCCGCCCGCCGCTTCGCCGCCGCGCTCAACCCGGCCAGGTCCAACGCGTCGTACAGCACCCCGGTGTAGACGGCGCCGACCCGCCCGGTCGGCGCGCCCCGCAGCGCGGCGTTCCGCGCCACCTCCCCGACCTGCCCGGCGCTCAGCCCCAGCACCTCCCTGGCCTTCTCCGCATCGCCCGAACACAGCGCGACCAACTCGTCCAACACCCGCGCCCTGGCCCCGGTCAACCCGGGGAACGACAACGACTCCAACGCGACGGGACGACCCGTAAGCCCCCCGGCCTTGCCCTCGGAGGGCGGCAACAGCACCAACATGACCAGCAGCGTACGTCCTCGTCGGAGGGGGTATCGTGGTCCGCACGGCGGACGAGCCGGCCGGGCGGTCGCGTTGGGAATCTCCGGAGACCCACCGAGGAACGTCCGGGCTCCACAGGGCAGGGTGGTAGGTAACGCCTACCTGGGGTGACCCACGGGACAGTGCCACAGAAAACAAACCGCCGGGGCCGCGCGAGCGGCACCCGGTAAGGGTGAAACGGTGGTGTAAGAGACCACCAGCGCCCAGGGTGACCTGGGCGGCTCGGTAAACCCCACCCGGAGCAAGGTCAAGAAGGGGCCACACCTGTCTCACAGGCGCGGCCCCGCGTGAACGCCCGAGGGCTGCCCGCCCGAGTTCACGGGTAGACCGCTTGAGGGTGATGGCGACATCACCCCTAGATGGATGACCGCCACCTGGCGAGCCCCCGGGCCCACCAGACACAGAACCCGGCGTACAGGCCGCCTCGTCCGTCGCCTCTTCATCTTCCCTGGTCAGAGCCGGTGCGCTGGTCGCGCACCCGCCCCGGGGGCAGATCGGGGGCAACCCCTGAGGGGATCACCGCGTGGTGTGTGCCGTTGCCGCACTGGCAGAAGGAGGGCACCCCGAACAGATTCGCTGTGGAGTGGAGGTTCTCCGGGCACAGCTCCAGATCGGTGTGGGCACCTGTTTGACGAAGACAGGCGTTCCGTCGATCTCCAGCAGTGCGGTCCTGCCGCCGATGCCGGAGCAAATCGGCGGCGCGGCGTCCACGAGTTCGTGCGGCCTGCGATGACCGCACAGGCCAGCGAGGTGGAGATGGCCCCCTGGGCGGTCAGCCGGACACCGGGGGACATGTCGGGTTCTCCACCACCGCTCCAGCCCGAGACCCGCCTCCAGCACAGCCACTTCGGCGAGCGCCCGGGCAGGAGCCGTGCGCCACTCCTTCACGCCGAGGGTGGTCGTTGGTGAGGAGCGCTGATCGGTGTTCAGGACGACGGGGGGTGATGGATGTGCATGTCGCCGTTGGTGACGGCGTTGACCGTGCCGTGGTCCTGCGCCGTGTTGGTCTGCGTCGCCAGCGCGGGCTGGGGCTCGGGCGGGGATGTGGGGGCGGGCTGATGTGCCTCAACGTGATTCCAGTGGCCGGCGACGACCGGCCCGGACGCGTTACCGCCGATGCGGATGGTGAGTTCGTCGCCCGAACTTGATGATGTTGACATGATGTGACTCCCCGCTCGTCTCATGGCTGTTCCACTCTGGTCATGGTCGTGGTGCCGCAGCCGTCACACTCCCCGGCTCCCTCCGTCCACTCGATTTCACTCGTGAACTCGGCGGTCGCCCCTTCGTCGTCGACGACGATCGTCAAAGCGACCTCCCCGATCGCCTCCCCACATGGATCATCCAGATTGGCGAGTGGCTGCGTCCCCGTGTAGTAGCCGTCACTGCCGTGGTACTCCTGCGTGTAGTTCCTTCCGCACTCCGCATCGACGTATTGCACCTGGTAGGTGCCCGGTGCGGCCTCGATGAACTGGACCATACCGCCGTCGACTTCCCAGATGCCGGCGAGGTCGTTGGTCCACTCCGGTTCCTCGGGTGTCGGAGACGAGCCTGTATCCGGGCTCCACTCCGGCTCCTGGTGAGTCGGATATGAGCCCGTATCCGCGTTTTCGTTGTCCCAGGTCGCCGTGTCGCTGGCGTCGGACTGCGACGAGGAGTCCTCATCCCGGCTCGTGACCGAGTTGATGGTGTATCCGAGGCCGGCGACGAGCAGAGCGCCGATCGCCAGGGAAAGGAGGGAAGGAACGACGCTGATCGCGCCCGCGCCCGCGCCCGCGCCCGCGCCCGCCCCCGCCCCGGCGCCCGCTCCCGTCCCGGCCGTCGTGCCGCCGGACGAGGCGCTTGTAGAGCCGCCCCAGGAACCGCTGCCGCCATCGGGCAGATGTGCGGGCGCCGAGTCCGCGCCACCGGAGGACGGTGGAGATGCGCCGCCCCCCGCCGCGCCGTCGCTCGTGACGGCCGGTGCGTCGCCGTCCCACCGGGCGTTGTTGCCCCAGAGACTGTCGCCGCCCGTCGCCTCCGGCGGCGGGTCTGCTGAGCCGTGACCGTGAGGGTCGGGGAGAGCGCCGTGACCGGTCGGTTCGAAGCCGTTCTCCGCCATGTAGGAGTCGACATCGAAGTCGGGCTGCACGATGTCCACGTCGGGTGCCGATCCCTCGCCGAAGTCGGGCGGCGTGCCGGCGTTCGGGTCGGGAGGCGGAGTGCCGGTACCCGGGTCGGCAGTCGTGTTCGTGGCACTCCCGCCCTCTCCGGGACCCAGTTCGTACCCGAGCCAAGCCGACTGGGCCAGCAGCGCGGTGTACACGACCCGCCTGCCGATCAGCAGAGCCCGGATCGCCTCCTCGCGCAGGAAGAACGCCTCGGACCGCCGGTCCCCGGCGGCGCGCGACGCGAGCCAGCCGTGGCCTAGCAACCGGCCCCACACACCGAACCGCAGGGAACGGGCCAGCCCCGGCGACGTGGCTCGCGCGAGCACCACCACCAGGTCCGGCCGGCCGGCCGCCTCGGCCAGCTCGGCCACCCGCTCCAGCACCTGGCCGTGCTCCGCCAGATCCGCCGGAGTGGTCGTGCGCTGGGACGCCCACCACGTGAAGTGCTCACACATCCGCTCGACCGAAAACGGGGCGGCGAATCGCTGGCGCAGCGTCCGCACCGTGTCCGCGACCGAGCTGTAGCCGTGTTCCCCGTCCTGGGCCAAACCCAGCCGCACGAGCCGGTCACCCACCGCCTCCGCCTCCGCCGGGGCCACCTCCGCGAGTGCCGCAAGACGGGCGGCCGCGATCTCCGCTCCGTCGAGGGTGGCCAGCAGGTGCAGCACCGTCATGGTCGCCTCGTCCGACGCCAGTTGGTCGAGCAGCGTCGGGAGCAACGCGGCGACCTCGCCCGGGCGGGGCAGCCTGCCTCCGCTCGCCGTGCCGGTACATGCCACCGCCGCCGCCCGTAGCAGCAACAGCGGGAGACCGGCCGCGACATGGCACAGGGCGTCGGCCGCGCCGCTCTCCTCCTCCAGCAGTGGGCGGTTCACCGTCCTGGCCAGCAGCTCGAAGCAGGCGGTGGGCGTCAGGCCCTCCAGCTCCAGCGCCGTGCCGTCGCCCCACAGCGATCGATCGGTGCCGGCGATGACGAAGGTCGCGTCCGGAGCCGTGTCCCACAGTTCCGACAACTGGTCGGCCGCCAGGGCGACATCGTCCAGGTACACCGTCACCCGCACCCCGGTCATCAGCCGCCGCAGCTCGGACCTGGTCGGCGCGTAGTCGGGCGCCTCGTAGCACGCCTCGAAGAGGGCTTGGGCGATGTCCCCGACGTCACGATGGGTGCCGCCCAGGAAGACCACCCCGTCGTCGCCGGGCGGCAGGACGCGTGCCGCGTGCCGCAGCAGTGTGGTCTTGCCGATTCCGGAAGGCCCCCATAACTGCACCGGGCCGCCCGCGCGGACGGCAGCCGCCAGGGCGTGCGTCGCGTTCTCCCGGCCGACGGGCTCCTGTAGACGCCGGGGCAGCAGGGAGATGTGCTGCCTGCGCTGCGGACGGGGCCGCTCGGGGCCCATCTGCACGGTCACCTGGGAGCCGTCCCGCGAGTTGACGATCAGATTGTGATTGCCCGCCACCACGGGGCCGGTGGCATTGCCGGTGATGGTGACCTGGTGCGCGGTACCCGGGCCGGTGGGCGCCGAGGCGTGGTCATCCGACATGGAATCCTCCTCTGTCTTCGGCGTGGGTTCGCGATGTTCCCGTCCTTCGGGAGGCACCGGGAGCCACCGACGCTAGTGACGTACGCGAGTCGGGAAACCGTCGTAGGACGGCTTTCCTCCGCTTCCTTCCTGAGTTCGCGCTAGTCGAAGGCGAGTCTGCGCAGTTCCGGGAGGTTCTCGATCCGGAACGTGCGGTAGCCGGTGGAGACCACGCCCTCCGTCCGGAGCCTGCGCAGTGCCTTCTGCACTGTGGGCTCTGCGGTGCCGGCGAGGGTGGCCAGTTCGGGCTGGGTGATGGGCCAGCGGATGACCGCTCGCGCACCGGCGCGTTCTCCGTACGTCATGGTGATCTGGTAGAGCACCCGGGCGAGCCGGGTCGGCGCGTCGCAGCCGGTAAAGTCGATGCGCTGGGTGGTCGCGACCCGCAGCTTCGAGATGATGGACTCGTTGACCGCCTGCGCGATCCCCGGGTCGTGCCGCGTGCAGTTGAGGAAGTCGCCACGGGAGACGACCCGGGTGACGACCTGTCCACACGTCGTCACCGTCGCTGCACGGGGGCGCCCGTCGACCGCGGCGAATTCGCCGACCAGATCGCCGCCCATCCGGACGGCCAGCAGCGCGTCCCTGTGGTCGTGGGTGCGCCCGGTCACCTTGATCACGCCGTCCAACAGGATCAGGACGAACGTGGTCTCCTCCGCTTCGCGCATCAGCACGCGGCCGGGCGGGTAGCGCGCGAGGGCGCCCAGGGTGAGCAACCGGTCGCGCGCCGCTGCCGGGAGCGCGCCGAGCAGACTCTCCACCGGCCACGCCCACGCCTCGCGCGGCCGCCCCCCAGCCCGCCCGTTCACAGCATTCGTCACGGCATCAGTGTGTGGCTCCCGCGACCTGCTGTCACTGTGTCCCCACGGATTGGAGCGTGGAAAAGTTCGGCGGATTCCGTACTGGTACGGGATGTCCGCCGCACAGCCGGTACACAGTAGGGGATGTACGGAAGGGGGACGTCGGTGCGGTGTGCCCTATCGGCTTGTCACCTGCTGGGAGGGATGCATGGACGAGGTGTCGGAGTACCGGGCGATGCTGGCCGTCGACATCGAGAGGTCGGGAGGCAGGGGTGATGTGGCGCTGCTGCGTATCCGCGAGGTCCTGCTGTCGGCGCTTCGGGAGGCCTTGGAGGAGAGCGGCATCGACCGGGGTGAGTGCCGCTTCCACGACCTCGGGGACGGGGTGCGGGTCATCGCCCCGGCGAGTCTGTCGAAGGCCAGGCTGATTCATCCGCTGATCCATGAGCTGACTATCCGGTTGCGCGCGCACAACCGGACGGCCGCCCCGTCGACGCGGATCCGCGTCAGAGTGGCGATGCACGCGGGCGACCTCTGGTTCGGACGGACCGGTACCGTCGTCGGCGGGCCGCTGGAGGTGCTGGCGCGGCTGCTCGACGCCCCAGCGGCGCGCGAGGCTCTGGCGGGAGCGGCGGACACGATTCCCCTCTCGCTTCTCGTCTCGCAGCACTACTACGACGAGACGGTGCGGCACAGCTATCCGGGCATGGATCCCGACACGTTCCGACGGGTCGCGGTCTCGGTGAAGGAGTACGAGGCGGACGCCTGGCTCCACCTGCCCGGTGCCCCGCTCCAGCCGCCTGACCCCACCCAGGGCGGGGTGGCCTCGAAGGGATCCACAGACTCGCCAGCGGGAGAACGTACCGCCGGCTCCTCGCAGATGGTCAACAAGGTGTCGGGACACGGCGTGGCGTACGCCACGCAGAACGGGTCCCAGCACATTCACCACCACTGACGCCCGGTCAGCGGCAGAAGGAAGTTTCCTGTGGAGGACGAACTGGAGGCGCTAGCCGGAGCGGGAGCCGCGGCCCTGGTCGCGGCGATGGCGACCGAGCTGTGGCAGTCCGCACGCGGCGGCGTCCTCGCGCTGTTCGGCCGTGCCGGCCGCCGGCGGCGGGCCGAGGTCGCGGACCGCCTCGACGACCACGCCGCCCTGGTAGCGGCCGCCGCCGCTCCCGACGACACGCGGCGGGCACTCGCCGGCTCCTGGGCGCGGGAGCTGGAAGCCCTGCTCGGCCGGGAAGCGGCCTGCCGGGAGCCGCTCGCCCGCCTGGTGGAGAACCTACGGGGTGCGCTGCCGGAACGCGGCGGCGCAGTGTCCCCGCGCCTGGACCAGATCAACACCGTCCATGGCTCGGGCATGGTCTTCGCCGTGCAGGGCGGCGACCAGTCCGTGCGGTGGCCGCCGAGCGCCACCGGACCATCATCCGGCCCGGAGGAGTAGGCACCGGGCCGGATGCCATCCGCCCCGGAGTATCAGCGGAGTGGATTCCCCGGTCGGCTGCCCGACATCTGAGGAACCGACCACCCGGAGCGACTGCGGAAGGTTCACCACATTCCAGGGTGGGGCCATCTACTGGACCTCACCCCGTCGGGGGCGCGATCCGCGACAGGTGGGGTGCCCTGGGCAGGGAGGAGAGCCAGCTGGGCTTCCCCGTCGGTGACGAACTGACTGACCGTGACGGAGTGGGAGAGAGAAAACAGTTCATCACCAGCCTTGAGATGGGGCCCTCGCTTTACTGACCGGCGCCAGCTTCGATCAAGTTCGGGCAGCCCACAAGGCCGACATTGTTGCACTCAAAGGGGGATGGGATGAGCGAGTCGAGCAACGACAACGAGGGCATAGGCATCCTGATCGTACTTGGCATGACAGCCGGCCTGTCCTTGGTCTGGGCTCATATCATCAAGGACCAGGCACAGCTGATGACTTGGGGCGCACTCGTGATGGCCGGAATCACCGGCCTCATCGCTGGGCACTACAGCAACCACAGCCAGTCGGTCGCCGTCACCTGCGCCTTGGCCACCCCGCTCGGCACCTACCTCGGCACGCTCCTCGGCCTCTGCATGATCGGCGTCGCTCCGTACGGAGGTGACTTCAGCGATGCCTGGCGCGTCTTCACCAGCGACATGAGCGAGGCGGCGCGCCTGTTCGAAACCGGGGCCCAGGACCGCGACTGGCTCCTCCTGTTCCTGTCGGCGCTGGTGGGGTACGGAGCGGCGGTGCTGGACGATTGACCTGGGGCGGTCCCATGCACCTGGAACCGGTTTTCCGCCCACGCTGTTCAGACCCGGCACCTCTCTCCCCGCTCAGACACTCGACAGAATCGGCTTCCGCTCGTCGTCCCACTGCGGCGGAACGGTGACCGGCGGGCCTCCTCGAACATGCGCGAGGCACGCGACTCCCGGCGCAGAGGGCGGCGGCCACGATGCGGGGTTCGGCCACCGCGAGGCGGACGCCGATGGAGATCACTCCGCCCGAGTACCCGACCGGGCGGCCGCTCCCGGGCAGCTCGATGGTGGCGGTGGCGAAGCCGTCCGCCGCCGCGCGCCCGGCCTGCGCCACCAGTCGGGGGCATATTGAGCGCGGTCCGAGCGGGGGATGGCCGAGCATGATCAGGGGCGTCGGGGCGGACGTGGATGCGGGTGTCCACAGGATGCCGGGTATTCCATCGAGGGTGAACTCGCGCTCGTGGAGGCCGTCGTCGAGTCGCTGTTCGGAAGTGAAGCGCATGGTCAGCTCTTTCGGGAGCACTCAGGAACGGCGCTCCCGGACGGCCTATCGCCCGACCGCGACCCCGGGGGAGAGTACCCATGTCGACACTGCGTTCACGGGTACCACCTCCTCGTTCTCCAACATGGCCTTCGAAAAAACAGCACCGGCGGGCCATCCCACCCCGCACCCGGAACCGGCGCGGGGTGGGGGACGTCGGTAGGCACAGGGAGAGCAGGGGAGTCGGGGGGAGCACGATGGGAAGCGGACGGCGGGTCGTGGTGTGGGGAATCGGGGGCGCGGCGCTGCTGGCGTTGCTGGCCACGGTGTTGGTGGTGGTGCTGGTGGGCGGCGACGACGGGCCCGAGGAGGTGTGGCGGGCGGAGAACGTGGCGAACGGCGGCGGTGAGCCGGATGTGGCGCTGTGGGTCCACGACGGGGTGGTCACCCGCGTCGGCCCCAACGCCGGCGAGGACGTCACCGGGTATGACGCGGCCGACGGCACCGCGCTCTGGGGCATTCCGGCGCCCGAGGGGGCGAACGGCCCCTGCGCGGCCAGCGAGCGCACCAACGCCGAGGGGATCGGCGCCGTTCTGTACCAGTCCCGCGAGGTGGACGGCTGCCTGGTGCTGGGGGTGATCGACACACGCTCCGGCGAACTGCTGTGGTCGCGCGACCTCAGCGCTCTCGAACCCTTTGTGTCGACCGGCACCGTCACGGCGACGGTCGGCCAGGACACGCTCACCGTCAACCTCTCTCCCGCCAACGTCCCCGAGGCGTTTCAGCGTTTCGACCTGGCCGGCGGCGAGCCCCTGCCCGTGCCCACGGCCGACGACGGCTGTGCCGGTGGCTGGACCCCGGTGACCATCGACCACGCCGACGAGCGCATCGTCACGCTGGACCACTGCCCGGGGCCGTCGGGCGAACCGTCGGCGGAGCAGCGCTTCGCGACGCATGTGTATGACGCGGCGACGGGCGGGTTGCTGTGGACCCGCTTCATGCCGGATCCCGGGACCGGCGTGAGCGATGTCCGGTTCGGCGAGCCGGGGGCCCCGATGATCGTCGTGGAGAACGGGAAGTTGGTGGCGTACACGGACGCCGGGGAGGAGCTGTGGCGGCTGGACGCGGACGAGGCGAGCCTCGCCGCGCGGGCTGTGGCGGACGGGGTGCTGATCACCGAGCGGCTGACGGAGGACTCCTCGGAACAGTCGGAACAGGTGGTCTTCGAGGGGTACGCCCTGGACAGCGGCGAACGGCTGTGGAGCGGCGAGTTCCCGGCGCTGACAAGCTTCCTCGCGGCCGATGACGCCGATGACGCCGATGACGCCGATGACGCCGATGACGCCGATGACGCCGATGACGCGGACGGCGCGGGCGGCGTCGCCCTGTTGGGCTCGTACTTCTACCAGCGGGGAGACGGCGGACAGTTGACCCTGAGCTGGCTCGACCTGGCGGATGGCACGGGCAGCGAGATCGGGACGGTGCCCTTCCCGTTGGAGCGCTCGCTGATCGAATCCGGCGCGGCCCTCGACGCCGACCACCTCTATCTCACCGGAACACTGGAGCAGGAGTCCCGACTCCGCGCGTTCGCCCGCTAGAACGGGTCCGTGACGGGGGGCTCCGTGGCGGCCGGTGCGAGACGGTTGTCCGCGTGTCCGCGTGTCCGCGTGTCCGCGTGTCCGCGTGTCCGCGTCGGCGCCGGGTACCGGTTCTGTCCCCTGTCGAGTCGAGTCGAAGTCGCTCTCGGTCAACGACAGTTGCGGTCTACGCGGCTAGAATCCCCCTGTCTGTGTCATGTCCACAGCGAAGGGATTTCCGGGATGAGATCGAGGATCGCGGCTACGGCCGTCAGGTTATTGCTGGTGCTCGCGGTGGTGCTGGGTGTGGGGGTGGGCACGGCGGGGGTGGCCGCCGCGGCGCCGGCGACCGTGGGGAACACCGACGGGGACGGGCTGACCATTCGGTCGGCGCCCACCACGTCGAGCGCGGGGCTCGGGCTGGTGTGGGACGGGCAGGCGGTCGACATCTCCTGTCAGGCCGTGGGGCAGTCGGTGACCAACACCCGTGGGTTCACCAGCAATCTGTGGGACTACGTGCCCGCGCTCGGCGGCTATCTCGCCGACGCGTACATGGCCACCGGGCACGACTACCGCATCCCCGGCGTTCCGGACTGCGGTGGCTCGTCGGGGCAGTACGTGCCGGTGTCGCAGTTCCAGGGGCAGCCGAACCAGGGCGAGGACTGCGGTCCGACCAGCGTGGTGACCGCGCTGCTCGCCGCCGGGGTGACGCCGAGGTCGTGGAACGCGTCCAACCCGGTGCTGGCGATCAACCGGGCGCGTTCGGACATGGGTTACGACCCGACGTGGAACGATCCGAACAAGTTCGGCACCAACGAGACCGATGTGCGTAACGCGCTCGCCGCCAACGGCGTTTCGGCGACGGTGGTGTTCAACGATATCGACCGGGTGCTGTCCCATGTGCGCTCGGGCCGGCCGGTGGTGTTGGCCGGGAACATGAAGGATCTGCCGTGGTCGGGGCAGTCCGTGCCGCACTTCCTGACCGTCGCCGGCTACGAGGGCGGCCAGTACCTGGTGCTCGACCCCGCCTCGGACACGGTCGTGTACCGGACGTCGGCCGCGGTCCTCACCGCCTACTGGAACAACGAACTCGGCCGCGCCGGCGTCATGTTGTGACCCGCTGAGCGGCCGGACGGCCGGACGGCCGGACGGTCGGGCGCGGGCGTCGACCGTGGTCCGGTGTCGGTGGGGGTCGCCAGCTGGTCGAGTCGGGGGCGGGCGTCGGCCGGGTTCTCGTGGTCGGGGAGTTCGAGGAGAACGCGGTCGACGCCGGCCTCGCGGTGGGAGTCCACGGCTTCCGGCGTCCCGTCGTAGAGGGTCACGTTCACGGTCCGGCCGGCGAGTTGTTCGGTTTGAACAGGGCCGACGCCATGGCTGAGCAGTCGGTCCAGGACGGCCACGCTGCGGTAAGTGCCGGCCGTATGACACTTGTTGACGGGGTGTTAACGTGACGCGGTGACGGAGAGCGGGGGCGTGCCCATGCGCGCGGATGCCCGGCGCAATCGGGCCGCCATCGTGGCGGCGGCCCGCGCGGCGGTGGCCGAGGGGAACGACGAGGTCCCGCTGGAGCGGATCGCCGTACGGGCGCGGGTCACCGCGCGCACCCTGTTCCGGCACTTCCCCACCAGGGACGATCTGCTGGCCGCCGTGCTGGAGGACTACTTCGCCGAGCGGGTGGAGCCGGTGCTGCTGCGGGCCGCCGCCGACCCCGATCCGCACCGCGCGATGGTGACCGTGTTGACGGAGAGCACCACCGCGTTTGTCGCACAGCCCGGGATGCTCGCGCTGGTCAGCGGGGGTGCGCTGACGGGGGGCATCACCAACCGCTACCGGCGGCCGCTGGCCGGGATCCTCTCCCGGGCGCGGCAGGCCGGCGTGGTGCGGGCCGACCTCACGCCGGAGGATTTCCCCTGTCTGGTCACCATGTTGGTGGCCGGCGCGCGGCAGGCCCCCGGCGGCTGGTCGCGTTATCTGGCGCTGATCCTCGACAGCCTCTCCCCCGAGGCGGCCAGGACGCCGCTGCCCCCGGCGGAGAAGCGAGCCCGCGCGCCGGGGAGTTCAGATGGCGGTGTGGGGGCCGAGGCGGTGGTAGGTGCGGTCGTGGAAGACGAGGGGGGTGGTTTGTGGTTGGGCGTTGCTGGTGAGGGCGAGGAGGGAGATGAGGTAGCTGGCGCCGACGGGGGTGCGTTCGATGATGCGGGCGCGTATCCAGGCGTGTGCGCCGGTGATGATGGGTTCGCCGGTGGGGAGGGTGGTCCAGCCGCCGGTTGAGAAGCGGTCGATGCCGCTGGTGGCGAAGCGGGCGGCGATGTCGTCCTGTTGGCCGGAGAGGAGGTTGACGGTGAGGGTGTCGGCGGTTGCGATGGCGGGGGCGCTGGACGAGGTGGCGGCGAGGGAGAAGGCAAGGAGGGGTGGTTCGGCGGATACGGAGATGACCGAGGTGGCGGTGAACCCGACCGGCCGGCCGTTGTGCACGGTGGCGATCACCGCGACCCCCGCCGGGTGCCGGCGGAAGACGGACTTGTAGGCGTCGACGGTCAGGCAGTCCTCTCCGACCCGTTCGGCCGAGGTCATCGGGGGCCTCCCAACGGGTGGTTCGGGGCGGTGGTGGCGGCGGACACGGGGTACTTCCTTTCGGCGGTGGGGAGTTGGGGGCTGGTTCGGGGGCGCTGCGGGATCAGATCGCCTTGCCCGGGTTGAGGATGCCCAGCGGGTCGAGGGCGTCCTTGATCCGGCGTTGGACGCGCAGCGCGTCGTTGCCCGACTCCGCCGCGAGCCAGGCCCGTTTGAGGCTTCCCACCCCGTGCTCGCCGGTGATGGTGCCGCCGAGTCGCAGGGCGAGGCGGAAGATCTCGTCGACGGTCTCCGTCACCGTTGCGGGGTCCCGGCCCTCGGCGAGCACCAGGGGGTGAAGGTTGCCGTCGCCGGCGTGGGCGAAGGTGAAGATCGGCACGCCGCTGCGTTCCGCGAGGGCGGAGAGGGCCCGTACCGCTTCGGCGAGGCGGGAACGGGGCACCGCGATGTCCTCGATCAGCACCCGCCCCAGCCGTTCGACGGCGGGCAGCGCCAGCCGGCGGGTGGCCAGCAGCGCCTCGGCGGTCTCGGGATCGTCGGTGCACTCGGATGTGGTGGCGGTGCGCCGCAGCACCGCGTGCACGGCCGCGATCTCCGCGTCGGCGGCGAAGCCGTCCGTCCGGGCCAGGACGAACGCCCGCCCGTCCGGCGGCGGTTCGCCGCGCAGCCGGGCGATAGCCGTCAGGGTGTGGCCGTCGAGGAGTTCCAGGACGCTGGGGCGCAGTCCCGCGTCGAGCACGGCGGCGCAGGCAGCGGCGGCGGCCTCCGGTGTGGCGAAGTACGCGGCGGCGGTCCCGGTGCGGGCCGGCGTCGGGAGCAGTCTGAGCGTCGCGCCGACCACCACCGCGAGGGTGCCCTCGGAGCCGGTGAACAGCGAGGTGAGGTCGTAGCCCGCCACGCCCTTGACGGTGCGGCGGCCGGTGCGCAGCCGGGTGCCGTCCGCCAGCACCACGTCGAGGCCGAGCACCGCGTCCCGGGTGACCCCGTATTTGACGCAGTGCAGTCCGCCGGCGTCGGTGGCGATATTGCCGCCCACGGTGGAGAGTTCGGCGCTCGCCGGATCGGGGGCGTAGCGCAGGCCCACGGCGCGGGCGGCCCGGTCGAGTTCGGCGGTGATCACGCCGGGTTCGACCTCGGCGAATCCGTCCTCGGCGTGCAGGGCCAGGATCCGGTTCATGCCGGCGAGGTCGAGCACCACCGTGCCGGCGCCGGCGGTGGCGCCGCCGGCCAGCCCGGTGCCGGCGCCCCTGGGCACCACGGGGATCCGGTGCGCGCTGGCCCAGCCGAGGGTGGCGACCACATCGTCGGCCGACGCGGCCCGCACCACGGCCAGCGGCGGCGCGTCGGGGCGCTGGCCCGAACGGTCGGCGGACAGCCGGCGCAGATCGTCGGGGTCCACCGAGACGGCGCGTGGCGACAGTTGACGGGCCAGGGCGTCGAACGGCGGCGCGGCGGCCGGTCGGGCGTCGGTCATCGGGGTGCCGGCCATCGGGGTGTTGGTCATCGGGGTGTTGGTTCGGTTTCGGGCAACTCGCTGACCACGGCAGGGAGATGGGCGCCGAGCCGGAGCCGTTCCAGGAAGAGCACCACGGTGGCGGCCACCGAACGGTGCGAGACGTCGTTGAGGATGTCGTGCAGCCCGCCGTCCACCTCGACGATCGAGGTGGCGCCCAACGCCCGGTAGAGCGGGACCGCTTCGGTCGGCGGGCTGATTCCGTCGGCGCCGCCGTGCACGGCGAGCAGCGGCAGGCCCAGCGGGGAGGCGTCGACCACGGGCGGTTGACCGGCGGGGGAGCCGGCGGCGCCCTCCCGGCCGAGCACCAGACGGTGGTTGGGGCAGGCGGTGCGGGCGGCGATCTCGGCGTCGGGATCGTCGGGGCGCGCGTCGTGGGTGGGCAGGCCGGCCAGGATCACGGCGTCCACGGTGTCGGCGTGCTCCCTGGCCAGCCGCAGCGCGTGCGGGCCGCCGCCGTCCACGCCCACCAGCACCAGCGGTCCGGGCGTTTCGGCGTCGGCGACCAGCTCGGCGAGGACATCGGCCGGAGTCTCGCCGAGGCCCCGGCCGGTTCCGGGGTGGTCCGTGGGGACGGCGACGACGCGGTAGGCGTCAGCGGCCAGTCGGCTGCCGAAACGGTGGTAGACCTGGGCGGTTTCGCCCCGGCCGGCGAGCAGCAGCAGGGTGCCGCGCGGGGCGATGCCCGTCGGCTCGTGCCAGCGCCGGACGGTGGAGGGTGAGGTGGTGGTCATGAGCGTGCGGCTCCCGTCGGCTGGGTGGGGGTGGTGTTCTCTTCGGTCGGGGCGCTGGTGCCCGCCAGGGCGGCGATCGTGTGCAGGACCTCGGCAATGTCCCGGCTGCCGGGCTTCTCGCCGGCCGAAGCGGAGACGCCGAGCACCCGTTGCAGGGCGGAGTTGACCGGGGTCGGTACCCCGTGCAGCCGGCCCAGCAGGCTGATCTCGCCGTTGAGGAAGTCGACCTCGCTCGATGCGCCCCGCTCGAAGCTCTGCCAGGTGGACTGCTGTCCCTGGACATGGCCCGAGCCGGGCACGATGGTGGCGAGCGCCGGATCGTAGGTGCGTTCCGTCTCCGGATCGGCCACGGTATGGCCGGCGGCGGTCAGCACGGTGCGGGCCTCGGCGGTGGCGCGGCGGCCCACGGCGGCCAACTCCTCGGGCGCGCCGGTGAACAGCTCGACCGCGTTGGTGACGTTGTGCAGCAGCTTCCACGCCTTCCAGCGGGACGCGTCCGGCACGCCCTGGGCGAGCCAGCCGGCGGCGTCGGCGTCCTCGACGAAGGCGACGGCGGCCGGATCCGGCGGTGCCGGCCTGGCCGGGAACGGGAGGCCGCCCACCAGCAGTTGGCCGGCCCTGGGGGCGGCGGCGGTGAGCACTTCGCCGGGGCCGAGATGGCGGGCCGGCACCAGGACGGTGGCGCCGATCACGTTCCCGAACCAGCGGGCGGCGACCCGTTCGGCGTCAAGGCCGTTCTGCAGGGTGATCACCGGCAGATCGGCGGCCAGGCCGCCGTCGCCGGTCGGGCGCCAGGCCCAGTCGGCGAGGGTGGCCTGCGCGTCCTGGGCCTTGGTGGCCAGCAACAGCACGTCGTCCGGGGTGAGTTCGGTCTCGGCGGGGCCGCCGACCACCGGCACGGGCACCGTGCGGCGGCCGGCCGGGGTGACGCGCACCAGGCCCCGGGCGCGGATGGCGTCCAGGGCGGCTCCCCTGGCGGAGAGCACCGCCGGGATTCCGGCCAGCAGCAGATCGGCGGCGAGCGCGCCGCCCACCGCCCCGGCGCCGATCACGACATAGCGGCGGGTCATGAAGTCCCCTTATGGGTAGCGGTGTTGAGGGCGGTGGCCGGTCCCGTGGAAGGCGCGGGGGCCGGTGCGGGGTCCAGGCCCAGATGGCCGGCGATGGTGTCGGTCCGGTAGGTGGTGCGGTGGACACCGGCCCGTTGGAGCAGCGGCACCACCCGGGCCACGAACCGTTCCACGCCGGAGGGCTGCAGGGGGAGCAGCAGGTTGACGCCGGCGACGCCCCGGCGGTGCCAGCCGATCAGGGTGTCGGCGATCTCCTCGGCGGTGCCGTGCAGATGGGTCTGGATATTGCCGAAGCCGCCGGCGTGGAGGCGTTCGGCGATCCCTCGGATGGTCAGCCCCTCGCGTTCGCCGAGGGTGCGGGCCAGTCCGGCGAGGCTGGCGCCGCTGAGCCGGTCGGGGTCGGTGGGCAGCGCTTCGACCGGCAGCGGGCCCTCGGGATCGAGGCCGGTGAGGTCGGCGCCGACGATCGGGCCCAGCCAGGCGATCGGGTCGATCCGGCCGCGCTGCACCGCGTCCAGCCGGTCGGCCAACCGGTGTGCCTCGGCGGTGGTTTCGGCGAGATAGGGGATCACTCCCGGCAGCACCAGGGGCGTGCCGGGCGGCCGGCCGTGCGCGGCGGCGCGGGCGCGGAGGTCGGCGTCCAGCGCGAGGGCGTCCTGGATGCCGTGGCCGCCGGCGTAGACCACGTCGGCGTGCCGGGCGGCCAGCTCGCGGCCCCGGGCGGAGCCGCCGGCCTGCACCACCAGCGGCCGGTCGGCGGCCCCCGTCGACAGCTGCTCCCAGCGGTCGCGGACGGTGGTGAGAAACGTTTCGGCGTTGGCGTAGCGCTGCCCGTGGTCGGGCTGTCCGGCCAGGCCGAAGTTGGCGGCGATCCGGTCGCCGGCCGAGGCGACCGCGTTGATCGCCGCCCGGCCGCCGCTCAGGGTGTGCAGGGAGAACGCCCGATCGGCCACCGTCACCGGGTCGTTGTAGGTGGTGGAGACGGTGCCGATCAGCCCGATCCGCTCGGTCGACACGGCGATGGCGGCGAGCAGTCCCAGGGGTTCGAAGCGGTGCGGGATGCCGTGTTCGTCGGTGCCGAGGGCTGGGGAGTCGGCGAGGAACACCGCGTCGAACAGGCCCTCTTCGGCGAGTTGGGCGATGCCCACGAAATGGTCGATGTCGAGTTCGGCGCCCGGTGTGCTCGTGGGGTGGGTCCAGGCGGCGGTGTGCCGGCCGACGCCGCTCATGTTGAGGCTCAGGCGCAGTGGGCGGGTCATCGGGTCGGTTCCTTGTTGTCGTCCGTGCTCCACAGGGCCAGGGGCGGGCCCGGTGGGGTCGGCAGGTTGAGGGGGCCGGCGACCCGGTGGTGGGTGCCCCGGTAGCCGCCGGGCGGCAGTGCCTCGGGGGCGAAGTAGCGGCCGGTGACGCGGTCGGCGAGGATCGCCTCGGGCGGAAAGCGGTGTTCGTCGGTGCCGAGGGCTGGGGAGTCGGCGAGGAACACGGCGTCGAACAGGCCCTCTTCGGCGAGTTGGGTGATGCCCACGAAATGGTCGATGTCGAGTTCGGCGCCCGGTGTGCTCGTGGGGTGGGTCCAGGCGGCGGTGTGCCGGCCGACGCCGCTCATGTTGAGGCTCAGGCGCAGTGGGCGGGTCATCGGGTCGGTTCCTTGTTGTCGTCCGTGCTCCACAGGGCCAGGGGCGGGCCCGGTGGGGTCGGCAGGTTGAGGGGGCCGGCGATCCGGTGGTGGGTGCCCCGGTAGCCGTCGGCCGGCAGTGCCTCGGGGGCGAAGTAGCGGCCGGTGACGCGGTCGGCGAGGATCGCCTCGGGCGGGAAGCTGTGCCACAGGTGCCGGACGGCCGCCAGGTAGTCGGTCCATTCGGGGCCCGTTCCGGTGTCCGCCAACAGGACGCGGCCCGGGGCGAGATGGGCGAGGGTGGCCAGCACACGGGCCGCGTTGTAGGGCGCGACCCGCTCGGGGTCCAGCGGCACCACGACCCGGAGTTCGGCGGTGGCGCGCAGCACCGCCGCGGCCAGCGTGGTGGCCTCCACGGGCGCCGCCGGCTCGGCGCGCGCCGGCAGCAACAGCGTCCGCACGCCGCGTCGTTCGGCGGCGCGCACCGCGTCCCGGATCGCCGGCCACGTCAACCGGCGCCCGTCGGGCAGCAGTTGGGCCAGGGTGACGGTGTCCGTTCGGGTCATTTCGCTGCCTCCTGCTGCTCGGCCCCGGGGTCGGGCCGGTGGAACGGCGCCGCCACGGAGGCGAGCAGCTCGCGGGTGTAGGGGTGGCTGGGCGCGGCGAACACGTCCTCGGTCGGGCCGTGTTCGAGGACGGATCCGTGCCGCATCACCAGCACCTCGTCGGATATCTGCCGCACCACGGCCAGATCGTGCGAGATAAAGACATAGGCGACGCCCAACTCGCGTTGCAGCCGCGTCAACAGGTCCAGAATCTGCGCCTGCACCGTCACATCGAGTGCGGACACCGGCTCGTCGCAGACCACCACCTCGGGCCGCAGCACCAGGGCGCGGGCGATGGCGACGCGCTGCCGTTGGCCGCCGGACAGCTCGCGTGGTCTGCGGTCGGCCAGTTCGGGCGGCAGCGCGACGGCGGCCAGCATCTCGGCGACGCGTTCCTCCCGTTCGCGGGCGTCGCCGATGCGGTGGGCGCGCAGCGGCTCGGCGACGGTGCGGCGCACCGTGAACCTCGGGTCGAGCGAGGCGTACGGGTTCTGCTGGACGATCCCCAGCCGCCGCCTCACGGCGCGCAGGCCGGCGGAGCCGAGGGTGGTGATCTCCGTGCCGTCCAGCAGCACGCTGCCGGAGTCGGGGCGTTCCAGGCCCAGCAGGATGCGGGCCGTGGTGGTCTTTCCCGAGCCCGACTCGCCGAGCACCCCGAGGGTGCGGCCGCGTGGCACATCGAAGCCGACGTCGTCGACGGCCCGCAGCCGGGTGCCGTCGGCGTCCCTGCCGAAGGTCTTCACCAGGTTCCGCGCCCGCAGCAGCGGCGCGGCCGCCGACTCGTTCCCGGCCTCGCGCGGCCGGACGAGCCGACGTCCGCGCAGGCTGGGGGTGTTGGCCAACAGTTCGCGGGTGTACGGGTGTTGGGGGTCGGTGACCAGTTCGACGGCCGGGCCCTGCTCCACCAGCCGGCCGTCGCGCAGCACCACGATCCGGTCCGCGCGCTCCGCCGCCATCGCGAGATCGTGGGTGATCAGCAGCAGCGCGATCCCGTGGTCGGCGCGCAGCGTCGCCAGATGGTCGAGCACCCGGCGGCTGACGGTGGCGTCCAGCGCGCTGGTCGGCTCGTCGGCGATCAGCAGCCGGGGCTCGGCCGCGAGCGCGATGGCGATCAGCACCCGTTGCCGCATCCCGCCGGACAGCTCGTGCGGGAACTGCCCCGCCCGTGTCTCCGGCCGGTCGATACCCACCTCGGCCAGTAGCCGGACGGCGCGTTCGGCGGCCTCCCGCCGGCCGGCCAGCCGGTGGATGCGCAGCGCCTCGGCGATCTGCTCGCCGACCCGGGTGGTGGGGTTCAGGGAGGACCCGGGATCCTGCGGCACCAGGGCGATCTCCGCGCCACGCAGCCGGCGCAGCGCGGACCGGGACAGGCCCAGCACGTCCCGCCCCCGGTAGCCGATCCGGCCGCCGACGATCCGCGCGTTCCCCGGCAGCATGCCGTTGACGGCGTGCGCGGTGGTGGACTTGCCCGATCCCGACTCCCCGACGACGGCGACGGTTTCGCCGGCCCGCACCTCAAGGCTCAGGCCCCGTACGGCGGTTCGTTCGCCGCCCCGGACGCGATAGGCGACGGTGAGATCGTCGATGGTCAACAGGGCGGCACCGTCGGGCTCTTGGGCCTCGGGGGTGGCCCGGGTGGTCGTGTCGGTCGTGTTGGTGACGGGGGTGCTCATCGCAGCGCCCCCCGGGTGTCCAGCCAGCGGGAGATCCGGTTGGTGGAGAGCACCGTCGCCGCGATCACCAGGCTGGGCAGCAGCGCCACCCACCAGGCCGTGGCGAGATAGTCCCGGCCCTCGCTGACGATCTTGCCCCATTCGGGAGTCGGCGGTGGTTCCCCGTAGCCGAGGAAGCTCAGCGCGGAGACGGAGAGAATCGCGCTGCCGAACTCCAGCGTGGAGAGCACCAGCGCGGGCCCGATGGAATGCGGCAGCACATGCCGCCAGAGCACCGGCAGCCGCCGCACCCCGAGCACGGTCGCCGCCTCCACATGGGGCGAGGTCCGCACCCGCAACGCCTCGGCGCGGGTGATCCTGGCGAACGAGGCGACGGAGGCGATCCCGACCGCGACGGCCACATTGGTGATCCCGAAGCCCAGTGCGGCCACCACGGCGAGCGACAGCAGCAGGGACGGCACCGCCAGCAGAACGTCGGTGAGCCGCATGATCACGGCGTCCACCACCCCGCCGAGGAAACCGGAGACCAGGCCGAGCGCCGAGCCGACGCCGAAGGCGATGCCCACCGCGATCAACGGGGCGCGCAGCGAGAGCCCGGCCCCGTGCACCACCCGAGCGAAGACGTCGCGGCCGAGCTGGTCGGTGCCGAACCAGTGCTGGGCGCTGGGGGGTTGGAGCTTGTTCAGCACCTCGCCGCTGGTCGGCGACTGGGACGTCAGCAGCCCGGGCGCGAAGGCGGCGAGCACCGCGAGGAACAGCACCGCGAAGGCCAGCAGCACCGCAGGGCCAGGACGGCGGTGGTCACGTCGCCGGCGCGGCCGCTCGGCCGGGGCCAGGACCGGCGGCCCCTGCGCCTCGGCGGCGACGGTCTCTGAGGTGGTCATCGGATGGCCTCCGTGAGGGTGACACGACGGTCGAGCAGCGGATAGGTGAGATCGACCAGCAGATTGACGACGACAAAGACCAGCGCGGACAGCAGCACCACGCCCTGCACCACGGGCAGGTCCTGGCGGGTGACGGCGTCGGCCGTCAGCCGCCCGACGCCCTCCCGGGAGAACACCGTCTCCGTCACCACCGCGCCGCCGAGCAGATTGCCCACCACCACGGCGGTGGCGGTCAGCGTCGGGCCCGCCGCGTTACGGGTCGCGTGCCGAAGGTGCAGCCGGAGCCGACCGGCGCCCTTGGCCACGGCGGTGTCCACATAGCCCTGCTCCAGCACCTCGCGCAGACTCCGGTTGAAGATCTGCGCCACGGTGGCGGTGACCGGCAGCGCCAGGGTGATCGCCGGCAGCACCAGGTTCTGGAACCCGTCGGTGCCACCCGACGGCAGCGCCCGCCACTGGAAGGCCACGACCTGGATCAGCACCAGGCCGACGGCGAAGGTGGGGAACGAGATGCCCAGCGGCGGCAGCGACATCAGCAGCTCCCTGGCCCACCGGCCCCGGGCGTGCGCCGCCAGACTGCCCACCAGCAGCCCGGCGCTCACCCCGAACAGCAGGGCCAGCGCGGCGAGTTGCGCGGTGTGCGGCAGCGCGCTGCCGATCATGGAACGCACCGGGGCGCCGGTGTGCAACGAGGTCCCCAGATCCCCGGTGAGGAGGCCGCCGAGCTGGCGTACGTACTGCACGACCAGCGGATCGTCGTAGCCGGCCTCGGCGCGCAGCGCGGCGACCTCCTCGGGGTTGAGCGCCGAATCGCCCGAACCGGAGAGCTTGATGGACAACGCGTCACTGGGCAGCACGGACAGCAGCACGAACGCGAGGGTGAAGGTCCCCAGCAGGACGAGCACCGCCTGGAGGGCGCGCGCGGCGAGGTACTTCCCCATCGGATGCCTTTCGGTTTCGGGTCGGGTGCGGGGTGCGGGGTGTCCTGCGGAGAGGGGCGGGTGGGCTACTCGTTCAGCCAGACGTCGTAGAGGCTCAGCCGCGAACTGGCCTCGAAGTGGAAGCCCTTGACGCTGTCGCGGTGGGTCATCACGCCGGCCAGCTCGTAGAGCGGGATGGCATAGCCCTGGTCCACCAGTTCCTGGGTGGCCTCGGTGACCAGCTCCTGCCGCCGTTCCGGGTCGGCCTCGCCGGACTGGGCCTGCAACAGCTCGTCCACCGGGCGGGGTTCGGCGGCCCGGTTCTGGTTGCGGCCGGTGAAGCCGAAGACGGCGCGGGCGGCGTCCGCCTCGGCGCGGTGGAACGGCGAGTACCAGAGGTCCCATTCGCCGCTGGCCTCGGCCGCGGCCAGATCGGCCGGCGCCTCAAGCCTGATCTGCAGATCGATGCCGATCTCCCGCAGCTGCGACTGGAGCAGTTCCATCATCGGCCCGGCCTGCCGACCGGCGTGGTAGAGCCCCAGCAGTTCGAGCCGCTGCCCGTCCCGTTCCCTGATCCCGTCCGAGCCCGGCACCCAACCGGCCTCGTCCAGCAGGGACCTGGCCTCCTCCGGGTCGTACTCCAGGCCGTCCAGCGGCTCGAAGAACGGGGTGGCCGAGGTGATGACGTTCTGCGCGACCTGGTCATACTCGGTGAACACGCCGGCGACGATCTCCTCGCGGTCGGCGCCCAGCGAAACGGCGCGACGCACGGCGAGTTCGGAGGTCAGCGGACGTTCCAGGTTGGGGATCAGATTGACCCCGACGCCCGGGTAGGGGCGGCCGACCACGCCGAACCCGTTGCCCTCGAAGCTGGGCACGTCCTCGGTGAGCGGGATGGTGTCGATATGCAGCTCACCGTTGCGCAGCTGCCCGGCCCGCACCCCCGACTCGGGCACCACCTCGAAGTCGACGGTCTCCACATGGGCCTCGCCCTCGTGCTCCAGCACGGGCGACGCCCAGTCGTATCCTTCGCGGCGGTTGAGCGTGATGCGCTGTTCGGGCTGGTAGGAGTCGATGACGAACGGGCCGGCCGCGACCAGGTTCCCGGCGCAGCGTTCCTCGGGCGTCGCGGCCAGCGTGGCGGGCGCCAGGATGCCGAGGGTGATGGTGGCGGTGCCCTGGAGGAACTGCACGTTGGCGTGGTCGAAGTTGACCGTGACGGTGTGCTCGTCGACCACCTCGGACCCGGCGTAGCCGTCCAGATAGGTGGAGGCCAACGGGGTGACGGCCGGGCCGAGTTCGGTGATGGTGTCGAAGTTGGCGGCGACCGCCTCGGCGTCCAGCGGGGTGCCGTCGGAGAAGGTGACGCCCGCCCGCAGATGGAAGGTGTAGGAGGTCGCGTCGGGGGAGACGTCCCAGGACTCGGCGAGCCAGGGGGTGATCTCGCCGGTTTCCGGGTCCTGGTCGGTGAGCGAATCGGCGATCTGCCGGGCCACGAAGATCGACACATTGGACGAGTTCTGGTGCGGATCGACGCAGGCCACACTCGTGTTGAGGCCGACGGCCAGGGTGCCGCCGGACCGCGGCTCGCCGTCGTCGGCGCCGCCGCCGCCCGAGCCGCCGGGCTCGGCGCCGCCGCAGGCGGTGACCAGCAGCGCCAGCGGCAGGGCGAGGCCCGCGGTGGCGAGGCGGAGCGGACGGGCCGGGGATCTGGGGAAGGTGCGCATGGTGGGTTCCTTGCAGAGGTGGCGGCGAGGCTCGGGCGGTGCTCGGCGATCAGGGACGGGGCGCCCGGGCGGGCGGGGGTGCTCAGGCGGTGGGGACGGCTTCCGCGACGGCGGCGAACGGTGATCCGGGCGGCGGGACGGGCGGGCCGGCCGCGCCGGGGGACGATTCGCCCCGCTCCCGCAGCGCCAGCTCCTGGCGGACCAGCGGGAGGACATAACGCCCGTAGTCGATGGCGTCGTTGATGTTGTCGTAGCCCCGGATGGAGATCAGCTCGGCGCCCAGATCGATGTAGTCGAGGATGGCGGCGGCCACCGTCTCCGGGGTGCCGACCAGCGCGGTCGAGGCGCCGCGCGCGTTGGTCGCCGTCGCCACCGGCGTCCACAGCGCGCGGTCGTGCAGCTCGCCCCGGTCGGCGATGTCCAACAGCCGCTGGGAGCCCACGTTCTGGGGCCGCCCGGCGCCGTGCGGCCAGCGGGCGATGGCCGTCCTGGCGGCGGGGCGGCGCAGCGCGTCCAGCACCCGGTGCGCCTTCTCCCAGGCCAGTTCCTCGGTGGGCGCGATGATCGGGCGGAACGTCACCCAGATCCTGGGCCGGTCGGCGCGGCCGGCCTTCTCGGCCTCCCGGCGCACGGCGTCGATCTGCTCGCGGGTCTCGGCCAGCGGCTCGCCCCACAGCCCGAAGATGTCGCCCAGCGCGCCACCGACCCGGTAGGCGTCGGGCGAGGAGCCGCCGACCGAGACGGGGATGGTGCCGGCGAGGGGCCGGTACTCGGCGCGGAAGTCCTCGAAGGAGTAGAACTCGCCCGCGTGGTCGAAGGGTTCGGCCGAGGTCCAGACCTTCCGCAGCACCTCGATGAACTCGGCCGAACGGGCGTACCGCCGGTCCTTGGGCAGCCGGTCGCCCTCCCTGGCCTGCTCGTGGTCGTCGCCGCCGGAGATGATGTGGACGGCGGCCCGCCCGTCGCTGAGCTGGTCCAGGGTGGCCAGCGCCTTGGCCGCCACCGTGGGATAGAGGGTGTTGGGCCGCAGCGCGATCAACGGCCTGACGCGCTCGGTGTGTTGGGCGATGGTCGCGCCGACGGTGAACGGGTCGTAGCCGGCGGAGCCGTAGGGCAGCAGCGTGTAGTCGAAGCCGTACTCGTCCAGGGTGCGCGCGTAGCGGGCCAGGAACGCGCGGTCGATGCCCTGGCCGGGCCGGGGACGGAGTTCGGTGGAGTCGTTGACATAGCTGGCGCTGATGAACTCGACGGTCATCGGATGGCTCCTGTGGGTGCGTTCTTGGCGTCCTGGGGCGTGGCGTCGGGAGGGGTGCCGGGGCCCGGTTCGTCCCCGGTGGCGACGGGACGGTCGGGGTGGTTGGACCAGGCCGACCAGGAGCCGGGGAAGAGCGCGGCCTCCCGCCCGGTGACGGCCAGCGCGGCGACGGTGTGCGCGGCCGTCACCCCGGAGCCGCAGTAGACGGCCACCGGACGGTCGTCCCGTACGCCGGCGGCGGCGAAGCGGGCGGTCAGCTCGTCCCGGGTGCGGAATCGGCCGTCGGCGTCCAGGTTCTCGCTCGCCGGCGCGCTTCCGGCGCCCGGGATATGGCCGGCGCGCGGATCCACCGGCTCCTCGGCGCCCCGGTAGCGGGCGGCGGCCCGGGCGTCCAACAGCGTGCCGTCGGCGGCGAACCGGCCGGCCTCGTCGATGTCGATCACCGGGCGGTGGCCGTAGGCGAGTCGGATGTCACCGAGCGGCGGCGCCGGCTCGTCGCCGGCGGCCAACGGAAGACCGGCGGCCGCCCAACCGTCCAGCGCCCCGTCCAGGATGCGGACATCGGTCACCCCGGCGTGGCCGAGCAGCCACCAGGCGCGGGCCGCCGCCAGCCCGCCGGAGGCGTCGTAGACCACCACGCTCTCCCCGTTGCGTAGCCCCCAACGGCGGGCGCTCTCCTGCAGGTCGGCGATCGGCGGCAACGGATGCCGGCCCTCGGTCGGCGCTCCGTGGCCGGAGAGCTCACGTTCCAGATCGACATGGACGGCGCCCGGGATATGGCCGGCTCGGTAGGCGGGGCGGCCATCGGGTTCGCCCAGTGACCAGCGGACGTCCAACAGGCGGACGGGCGGGCCGGGCGCATCGACGGGCAGCCGCGCCGCAAGGGCGGTAGGGGACAGCAGAACGGACATGGCGGTGCTCCAGAGACAGGCGTGATCACCGTCCGCGGGGCGCGACGGCGCGCGGGGCGGTGAGTGGGCGCGACCGAAGGCGCCGGGGGACGGCTGGGCCGGGCTGAAGAGAGGTGGGGGAGCGGCGCGTTCGCCGGGCGGGTCAGCCCGTCACCGGGACGGGGACGGCCACGCTCCCGAAGGGTCCGACGGCTCGGTCAGCGAGCCGGACAGGGCTGACACGGACATCGCGGCGCGAGGAACGCGCAGGGCAGCCCGCCGCCAAGCGGCGGGTGGCCGGCGGCTTGTCCTTGGCTGCGTGTCATGACCAACACCCTAGGACGGGGTCAGGGAACCGTCCAACAGTGATGTCCGATCGAAAACGATCGGGAACGGCAATGGAACGCTCCGCCGGCGGACGGTTTCGAACGGTCAGTCGCGGGCGTGGCCCAGCCGCTCGCCGACCTCGTCGGCCTCGTCCGCCTCGATCGAGGTGGTGCCTCGCTCGCGCCGCAGATCGTCGAAGAACCGCTCCAGGGCGGCCAGCGCCGCCGCCTCCAGATCGATGTCAAGACCCCGACGGGCCGTCAGATGGATCGCGGCCAGACCCAGGTCCGGCAGATCCGTGCGCTCCACCAGACCGGCCAACTGCCGCCCTGCGGACGGCAGTACGGCGACGCCGAGCCCTGCGCGCGCCGCGCCCATCACCCCTTCGAGACTGGTCGACTCGGCGGTGACATCCACCGGAAGGCCGGCCTCGGCCAGCTCGTGCAACGCGCGCTGCCGCATCCCGCAGGGCTCGACATAGGCGACCAGCGGCCAGGGCTCCCGGCCCACCGGCGGCTGCCAGAACGGAGCCGCGTACCAGGCCAGCGGAAGGGACCCCACCGGACGCCCAGGGGTGTCGGGGGTGGTGCTCAAAATCACAGCCAGATCGATCGTCCCCCGGGCCACGGCCTCGGTCATCTGGGTCGACCGGTCGATCTGGAAACGCACCCCGTGGTGCGGATAGGCCGCGCGCAGCGCCCCCAACACACCGGGCAGCACCTGCTCGGCCGCCGTCTCCGCGGACCCGATCACGATCCGTGACTGCCCGGACGCGTCCAGCCGCTCCAGCGCCTGATCGTGCACCGACAGAATGCGCCTGGCCTCCACCAGCAGCCGCTCGCCCGCGTCGGTGAACCGGGTACGACGCCCGTCCCTGCGCACCAACTCGGCGCCGAGCCGCCGCTCCAACAGCCGGACATGCTGGCTGACGGTCGGCTGACTCAGATGCAGCGCGGCGGCGGCACGACCGAACCCACCACAGTCCGCGATGGCGACAAAGCTGCGGAGTTGCACCAGGTCCAGGGAGTCACTCACAGGCTCGATGCTAGACCCCACGTCAACCGCCCGCCGGGGCCGAGGCCGGCCGGCGGTGTGGCCGGGTTCGTCGGTTCGGGCGTACTTGTTGGTAACAACGTCTAGCCGGACTCGGATGTGCGTTCTACGGTCGTCCCATGCCGAACCTGCCCGATGTCGTGCTGTGGTCCATACCCGCGTTCGTGCTGCTGACCGTCGTGGAGATGGTCAGCTATCGCATCCATCCGGACGAGGACGCGGCCGGGTATGAGGCCAAGGACGCCACGACCAGTCTCAGCATGGGCATCGGCAGTCTGGTTTTCGACTTCCTGTGGAAGATCCCGATCGTCGCGATCTATGGCGCCGTCCATGAACTGACGCCGCTGCGGGTTCCGTTGGAGTGGTGGACGATCCCGTTGATGCTGCTCGCGCAGGACTTCTGCTACTACTGGAGCCATCGGGGCCACCATGTGATCCGCGTGCTGTGGGCCTGCCATGTGGTGCACCACAGCAGCCGGAAGTTCAACCTCACCACGGCGTTGCGTCAGCCCTGGACCAGTTGGACGTCCTGGCCGTTCTATCTGCCGCTGATCGTGCTCGGGGTGCATCCGGCGGCCATCGCGTTCTGTTCGTCGGTGAACCTCGTCTACCAGTTCTGGATCCACACCGAACGCGTCGACCGGCTGCCACGGCCCGTCGAGTACGTTTTCAACACGCCCTCGCACCATCGGGTGCACCACGCGTCGCAAGGTGACTATCTGGACCGCAACTTCGGCGGCATTCTGATCGTCTGGGATCGGTTGTTCGGTTCCTGGGCGGGTGAGGTCGAGCGGCCCGTCTTCGGTCTGACCAAGAACATCGACACCCACAACCCGCTGCGCGTCGCCACCCACGAGTACGCCGCCATCGCCCGCGACCTGCGGGCGGCGACCAGTTGGCGGGAGCGCGCCGGGCGGGTGTTCCGCGGCCCCGGCTGGCAACCGGGGCCAGGGACGGAGACGGGCACGGGGCCAGGGGCGGGGACGGCCACCGATGTCCCGGGGCGTGCCGCATGACCGCCGCCGCCCGTTCCCGACTGCTGCTCCGCGCCTTCCTGCTGGTCGCCGGCGTCGATCTGGTCTGTGTGCTGGCCGGCGCCGACCTCGGCCATCTGATCGCCAAGCCGCTGCTGATGCCGCTGCTCGCCGCCTATGCGGCCAGCCGTGGCGCCCCCAAGCTCCTCCTCGCCGCGCTGCTGTTCGGCTGGGGCGGCGACGTCTTCCTGCTGCCCGACGCCGACTGGGCGTTCCTCGTCGGCATGGGCTCGTTCGCCGTCGGACACGTCTGCTATCTGACGCTCTTCGGCCGCCGACGCGCGCCCGCGCTCCTCGGCCCCGGCTACGCGGTGGTGCTGGTCGGCGCGGTGGCGCTGCTCTGGCCCGACCTGCCGGCCGAACTCCGTATACCCGTCGCCGGGTACTCGCTGCTGCTCGCCGCCATGGCCTACCGCGCCGGTGCGCTGGGCCCGCTCGCCGGCGCCGGCGGCGCGCTGTTCCTGCTCTCCGACACCCTGATCGCGACGGATATCGCGGAGTGGCCCCAACTGCCCGCCTCCGGCTTCTGGGTGATGTCCACCTATATCGCCGCCCAGTACCTGCTCACGGCCGGCATCCTGGCCGCACCCCGCGACCCGGGCCGGACGGGGACCGGCTGAATGCGGTACTGGAAGGTCTACTGGCACCACGCGTTCGACGCCGAACCCGTCGCCCTCTACAGCGAACTCGCCCCCGACGGGACGGAACTCCGCCGGGTCGAGGAGTTTCGCGACGGCACGACCGGCTGGGCCGACGGCCGGGCGCGGAGTGGGCGCACCGCGCTGGCCGACCTTCCGTTCGGCGAGCTGGACGAGGTCGCCGCCCAGGAGGAGTTCACCCCCTTCCTCATCGAACGCCGGGAGTTCGACGCCGTCTGGTCCCGCGCCCGCCGGGCGGCGGCCGGGGTGAGCGCGCCATGAGTGGGCCGTCGGCTAGCCGTCGAGGCCATGGAAGAAGGTGCGGATGTCCTGGGCGAGGAGGTCGGGGACCTCCATGGCGGCGAAGTGGCCGCCCCGGTCGAACTCCGACCAGTGGCGGACGTCGTAGCGGCGTTCGACGAGCGGGCGTACCGCCTGGGTGATGTCGTGGGCGAAGACCGCCACGCCGAGCGGGACGGGGCAGGGCCCGCCGCCGCGTCGGGCGTCATGGTGCAGTCGTGCCGAGGAGGCGGCGGTGGCGGTCAGCCAGTAGAGCGAGACATTGGTGAGGATCCGCTCGTCGTCGATCGGGGTCGCGGGGTCCGTCCAGTGGGCGAACCGTTCGGCGATCCAGGCGAGTTGGCCGACCGGCGAGTCGGTCAGGGCGTAGCCGATCGTCTGTGGGGTGGCGGCCTGCAGCGCCTGGTACGGGGGGCGGTTCGCCATCAGCTGCCTGACCTTGTCCAGCCGGGCCTCGTCCGTCGCGGAGAGTTGGACACCGGCGTCCGGATCGGGCCTGGTCGGCAGGTAGTTGACATGCGCCCCGACGACCCGGTCGGGGGCCAGCGCGCCGAGCGCCATCGAGACGCCGGAGCCGAAGTCGCCGCCCTGGGCGCCGTAGCGGGCGTAGCCGAGGGTGTCCATCAACGTGTCCCAGGCGCGGGCGATCCGTTCGATGTCCCAGCCGCGTTCGTGGGTGGGGCCGGAGAACCCGTAGCCGGGGAGGGAGGGGATCACCAGGTGGAAGTCGCGGGAGAGCGGCTCGATCACCTCGACGAACTCCAGGAACGAGCCCGGCCAGCCATGGGTGAGGACCAGCGGGAGGGCGTCCGGGTTCGCGGAGCGGACATGGACGAAGTGGATGGTCTGGCCCTCGATCTCGGTTGTGTAGTGGGGGAGTTGGTTGAGCCTTGCCTCGTGTGCGCGCCAGTCGTAGTCGGTGCGCCAGCGCTCGGCCAGCTCCCTGAGGCGGGCCAGCGGGAAGCCGTAGTCCCAGCCGGCGTCGGCCACTTCGTTGGGCCACCGGGTGCGGGCGAGGCGGTCGTCGAGGTCGTCCAGGTCGGCCTGGGGGACGGCGATGCGGAACGGCTTGATCATGGCGATGGCTCCAGGGGAGGTTTCCGGATTCGTTGGTCTGGCCAACGATGAGACGATGCCGGAACCGTACCAGCCAATTATTGGTGGTTCCAACGATTAAGGGATTTCCCGGGGCCACGGCGGGCGCCGCGCGCCGTGTCGGGGCGTGAAAGGCGCAGGAAAGCGCCGGGTCACACCATCGGGCTGACCCGAGGAACGAAGCCCACCCGGCGGCCGCCGGGTCGGAGGCGCCCCCGGGCCGGCGGGGGGCCGGCCCGGGGGCGGTGGTGCTTGTCGTGTCGGCCGTGCTGGCCGTGCCGGCCTCGGCTTCGGGGGCTGGTACGCGCTGGCCGGGTCCGGCGACGGCTTCGGGGTTGGCGTCGACGGTCGAGGAGCGGTACGCCGAGGACCGTCGGCTGACGGCCCCGGCCGGTGGGCTCACAGCCGGAGTTCGCGGCCCGCCAGCGGGGCGAAGAACCCCGCCACCTCGGCCGGGGTGACCTCCGCCAGCGTGGCCGGATCCCAACGGGGCTGCCGGTCCTTGTCGATGACCTGGGCACGGATCCCCTCGACCAGATCGGCCGTCTCCAGGCAGTGACAGGACGTCCGGTACTCCTGGACCAGAACCGCCTCCAGGGTGCCGAGCCGGCGGGCGCCGCGCAGCGCGGCCAGGGTGACCTTGAGCGCGGTCGGGGAACGGGTCGCCAGCGTCGCGGCGGCCCGCCCCGGCCCCTCGCCCGGCGTCGCGGTCAGCCGCTCGACGATCTCCTCCACCGAGTCGGCGGCATAGCAGGCGTCGACCCAGTCGCGGGCGCCCGACAGCGGATCGGCCGGCGGCTCGGTGGCATGGCGGGCGACGGCCTCGTCGGCGGGCAGCTTCGCGAGATCGCGCAGCAACGCGGGCAGCGCGGCCGACGGCACAAAGTGATCGGCGAACCCGCAGGCCAGCGCGGTGCCGGCGGTCATCGAATCCCCGGTGAGCCCGAGATGGACGCCCAACTCGCCCGGCGCGCCGGCCAGCAGCCGGGTGCCGCCGACATCGGGCACGAACCCGATGCCGGTCTCCGGCATCGCCACCCGGGAACGTTCCGTGACGATCCGGACGTCGCCATGGGCGGAGACCCCGACGCCGCCGCCCATCACGATGCCGTCCATCAACGCCACATAGGGCTTCGGGAAGCGGGCGATCCGCGCGTTGAGCCGGTACTCGTCGAACCAGAAGTCCCGGGCCGCGCCGGTGCCGGCACGGGCGTCGTCGTGGATGGCGCGGATGTCGCCGCCCGCGCAGAGCCCCCGTTCGCCGGCGCCGTCGACGACCACGGTCGCCACCTGCGGATCGTGCTCCCAGTCGCGCAGCGCGGCGTCCACGGCGCGGACCATGGCGTGCGAGAGCGCGTTGATCGCGCGCGGACGGTTGAGGGTGATCCGGCCCGCCCGGCCGTCCACGCCGATCAGGACCTCGGGTGCGGTGTCGGTCATCGGCTCGTTCCCTTCCTCGGTGCGGTGACCTCGTCGGCCCTCCGGCGGATCCTCTCCCGCGAGCGTTCGCGAGACCAGCCGCCATGGCCCGTGGTGCGTCACGGCCGGTAGGCTCGCGGATCGGGCGGCCGGGCCCGGGCTGGAGGGGAACGGGAGCAGATGGTGGCGGACCGCGACGAACAACGGTTGCCCGGGCTGCGGTTGGACGCGCTGCTGGAGGAACTCCAGATGCGCATCGACGCGATGCGCGGCACCAGGGACCGGGTGCACAGCCTGCTGGAGGCGGTGCTCGCGGTCGGCCGCGAGCTGGATCTGCCGCAGGTCCTGCGACGCGTCGTCGAGGCCGCCACGGTGCTGGTTGACGCCGAGTACGGGGCGCTGGGCGTGATCGGCGAGGACGAGCTGCTGAGCGAGTTCCTGACCGTCGGCATCGACGGCGAACGGGCCACCACCATCGGCTCGTTGCCGTCCGGCCACGGCATCCTCGGCGAACTCATCCGCCATCCGGCGCCGTTGCGGCTCTCCGATCTCACCACCCATCCGGCGTCCCACGGCTTCCCGCCCAACCATCCACGGATGCGGACCTTCCTCGGCGTGCCGATCCGGGTCCGCGACGAGGTGTTCGGCAACCTCTACCTGACCGAGAAGCGCGGCGGCCAGGAGTTCGACGCCGAGGACGAGTCGGTGCTGGCGACCCTCGCGGTGGCCGCCGGCGTGGCCATCGAGAACGCCCGGCTCTACGAGGAGGCACAGAACCGCCAACGGTGGCTGGCGGCCAACGCCGAGGTGGTGCGGAGCCTGCTCTCCGGCGCCGAGGAACACGAGGTCCTGGAACTGCTGGTGGGCCACGCCCGGCACATACTCGACGCGGACCTCGGGGCGCTCTGCGCCCCCGACGCCGAGGGTGCCGGCACGGTGATCAGCGTCGCCGAGGGGCCGGCCGCCGAGGCGGTGCGCGCCGGCACACCACCCGAGCTGGCGGCGGTGGTCCGGCGGGCCATGACCGAGGGCGGCCCGGTGACCGGCGCGGACATCGGCGCCGGCGCCGACGGGCCGGCGGCCCGCCTCGGCCCGGCGCTCGCCGTCCCGATGCGCGCCGGGGAACACGCCTGGGGCGCCCTGCTGTTGGCGCGCGACCGGCGGCGCCCGGCGTTCGGCGAGGACGCCCCCGAGCCGCTGCTGGCCTTCGCCGGACAGGCCGCGCTCGCCATGGAACTGGCCGAACGCCGCCGCGCGGCCGAACAGATGGCGATCCTGGAGGACCGCGACCGGATCGCCCGCGACCTCCACGACCTCGCCATCCAACGGCTCTTCGCCACCGGGATGACCCTGCAGAGCGCGGTGCGGTTCGTGACCCACCCCCAGGCGGAGGAGCGGCTGCTGCGGGCCGTCGACGATCTGGACGAGACCATCGGGATCATCCGCTCCACCATCTTCGGGCTCCGCGCCCACCGAACCGGACCCGGCGCCCGGGGGTTGCGCTCGCGGCTGGTGCGGACGGTCGAGGAGACCGTGCCCTCGCTCGGCTTCCGGCCGGCGCTGCGGATGGAGGGGCTGATCGACACGGATGTGCCGCCCGAGGTCGCCGAGCACGCGGTGCCGGTGCTGCGCGAGGCGCTGTCCAACGTCGCGCGGCACGCCGAGGCCGGCGCCGGCGAGGTGGCGGTGGTCGTCCACGACCGCACCCTGACCCTGACGGTGCGGGACAACGGCGTGGGCCCGCGCGAGTCCGGGCACCGGGGCGGGCTGCGCAACCTCGCCGAGCGGGCCGAACGCCTGGGCGGAACCCTGACCTTCGACCGCGCGGACGGCGGCGGCAGCCGCCTGGAATGGCGGGTACCGCTGCCGGTCGACTGACCCGTCGTGTCGACCTGCGGACCGTTCAACGGGCCGGCGCCACCAGGGTGTTCTCGCCGGTGCGGCCGGCCAGGTAGTCGGCGACATCGGCCGCCGTGGTGGCGACGATCTCGCCGACCGCGTCCCGGGTGAAGTACGCCTGATGCGAGCTGACCAGCACATTGCGGAACGTCATCAGCCGGGCCAGCACATCGTCGGTCATCACATCCAGCGAGTGGTCGAAGAAGAAGATGCCGGCCTCCTCCTCGTAGACGTCCAGCCCCACGCCGTCGAGCCGCCCGGAACGCAACGTCTCCACCAGGGCCTGCGCGTCGATCAGCCCGCCCCTGCTGGTGTTGACCAGGATCGCGTCGTCCCGCATCCGGGCCAGCGCCGCCGCGTCCACCACATGGTGGGTCTCGGGGAGCAGCGGCAGATGGAGGCTGACCAGATCCGCCTCGGCGAAGATCCGCTCCAGCGGCACATACTCCATGCCCAGGCGTTCGCACTCCGGGTTCGGCGCGATGTCATGGCCGAGCAGCCGCATCCCGAAACCGGCGGCGATCCGGGCGAACGCCTCGCCGATCCGGCCCGTGCCCAACACGCCTGCCGTCCGGCCGTGGAAGTCGCGGCCCAGCAGCCCGTTGAGCCGGAAGTCGAACTCGCGGGTGCGGGTCGCCGCCCGCACCACCCGCCGGTTGACGGCCAGCGCCAGTGCCCAGGCGAACTCGGCCACCGAATGCGGCGAGTAGCCGGAGACCCTGGCCACCCCCAGGCCGAGGCCCCGCGCCGCGTCCAGATCGATGTTGTTGTAGCCGGTGGAACGCTGGGTGATCATCCGGGTGCCGCCCTCAGCGAGCCGGCGCAGCACCTCGGCGTCCAGCACGTCGTTGACCCCGGTGCAGATCACCTCGTGTCCCGCGGCGGTCGAGACGGTGTCCCGGTCCAGCACCAGCTCCAGGCAACGCACCCGATGCCCGCCCCCGAACGTGGCCTCGAACGCGGCCTCCAGCAGCGGGCGTTCATCGGCCGTGACGCCATAGGCGACGATCTCGGCCGGCTCCGTCCTCGGCATGGGACTTCTCCTTCTGATGTGCGCGGTCAGGGGCTGCTCCCCAACCTGCCAGGCCGACCGGCGCTGGAACGGCAGGCCGCGCCGGGGCCGATTCGGACCACCGCACCGGCACCGGCCAGCGGCCGGGCCCGGCCCGAGGGCTCAGCCCCGGGCCGGGCCCGCCTCCTTGGCGAGGAGAGCCGCCTGCACCCGGCGCTCCACACCAAGCTTTCCCAACAGCCGGGAGATGTGGTTCTTCACCGTCTTCTCCGACAGATAGAGCCGGGCACCGATCTGACGGTTGGTCAACCCCTCGCCGATCAGCGCCAACACCTCCCGCTCCCGATCGGTGAGCCTGGCCACCGCCTGCTCGCTCGGGGACTCGCCGGGGGGCTCGGTCCGCAGGGTGCTCATCAACCGGGCGGTGGTGGCCGGGTCCAGCATGGACTGCCCCGAGGCCACCGTCCGCACCGCCGCGATCAGGTCCGAGCCCTTGATCTGCTTGAGCACATAGCCGGCCGCGCCGGCCATGATGGCGTCCAGCAGCGCGTCGTCATCGTCGAACGACGTCAGCATCAGACAGGCCAACCCCGGTATCAGCGACCGGAGTTCACGGCAGACGGAGATCCCGTCGCCGTCGTTGAGGCGGACATCGAGGATCGCCACGTCGGGCCGGAGCGCCGGCCCCCTGGCGATCGCCTCACCGGCGCTGGCGGCCTCGCCGACGACCAGCAGATCCGGCTCCCCGTCCAGCAGATCGTGCACCCCGCGCCGTACCACCTCGTGGTCGTCCAGCAGAAAGACCCTGATCGACTCGGCCCCCGCACCGTCCCGTTCCGCACTCATGACCCGCGCTCCCTGTCCTGGGCGGCACCCCCGGACGGCGCCGCGTCTCCAGGGTGGACCACCGGGCGGCGGTTCCACATGGGCCGAACGGCCCCGTTGTACGGGCCGGCGGAGGGCCCGTTCGGCCCCGGCGGCAGGTCCCGCGCGGCCCATGCCGGAACGGGTGCCGGGCGAGCAGAGTCGATATCGCCAGCAGGTGCTCACCGGCACCCACGGCGTCAACTCCCAGAAAGGGAAGGGCCATGACTCTCCATGACACCCCGCGAGCATCCGATGGAGCCTCCCGACCGCTGACCGCACCGGCGGACGCCGCCGCGCCGGCCCGGGCCGACGCCCCGGCCGCCGCCCGGTTCCTGGCCCTGCTGCGGATCGCGATCGGGTTCGTCTTCGTATGGGCCTTCCTCGACAAGGCGTTCGGCCTGGGCTACGCCACCAGGTCGGGCAACGCCTGGGTGGACGGCGGCTCGCCCACCAGGGGCTTCCTCAGCAATGTGTCGGTCGGCCCGCTGGAGTCCACGTTCCAGGACATGGCGGGCGCGGTCTGGGCCGACTGGCTGTTCATGCTGGGCCTGCTGGGCATCGGAGTCGCGGTCTGCTCGGGGATGGGGCTGCGGATCGCGGCGGTCGCCGGATCGTTGATGATGCTGCTGATGTGGGCGGCGGAGTGGCCGCCGGCACGGCATCTCTCGGACGGCTCGCCCAGCATGTCGAGCAACCCGTTCATGGACTCCCACCTCGTCTACGCGCTGCTGCTGATCGCGCTGGCGCTCTGCCGGGCCGGTGACACCTGGGGCCTCGGCCGGTTCTGGTCCCGCCTCCCGGTGGTGCGCACCACGCCCTGGCTCCGCTGACCCCCGCAAAACCCGGCCGCCCCACCCCCGTTCGCACCGGGGTGGGGCCGCCGGACGTCGGTCGCCTCCCGCCGGACCGCGCTCCAACTGCTGGCCCGGCACTGGACGAACGAGGCGCACGGGCTGGTGGCCGAGCACGCCGTCCAGGATCCCGACTCCGGCGCGCGCCGGAGCATGCTGCGGGCGCTGGCCGCCCGTGCCGACCACGACTGAGTTCAGATGGCGGTGTGGGGGCCGAGGCGGTGGTAGGTGCGGTCGTGGAAGACGAGGGGGGTGGTTTGTGGTTGGGCGTTGCTGGTGAGGGCGAGGAGGGAGATGAGGTAGCTGGCGCCGACGGGGGTGCGTTCGATGATGCGGGCGCGTATCCAGGCGTGTGCGCCGGTGATGATGGGTTCGCCGGTGGGGAGGGTGGTCCAGCCGCCGGTTGAGAAGCGGTCGATGCCGCTGGTGGCGAAGCGGGCGGCGATGTCGTCCTGTTGGCCGGAGAGGAGGTTGACGGTGAGGGTGTCGGCGGTTGCGATGGCGGGGGCGCTGGACGAGGTGGCGGCGAGGGAGAAGGCGAGGAGGGGTGGTTCAGCCGATACGGAGATGACCGAGGTGGCGGTGAACCCGACCGGCCGGCCATTGTGCACGGTCGCGATCACCGCGACCCCCGCCGGGTGCTGCCGGAAGACGGACTTGTACTCCTGGGCGGTCAGAAAGCCCTCGCCGACGCGCTCACCCGAGGTCATCGAAGGCCCCGAGGACAAAGGGCCCAGGGCCCTGGCGGCGGGTGGTGCCGGAGAGAGCGACAACGCTCGGTGATGAGGCGGACAAGGACACTTCCTCTCGGTCGCGGGAACGCGCGGCGCCGGTCCCCTCCACGGCACGAAGGGCCCTGTCGTTCAGCGCATAAGCACGGACGGATGTTCCCGTCCCCCACACAGCGCGATGTCAATCACCACCCGCCCCCCTCAGCGCGGGTCGGTGAGCAGGGTCGCCAGGTGGTCGGCCAGGGCGGTGAGGCGGGCCAGGTCGGGGCCCTCGCGGGCGGCGCGGAAGCCGTGGCGGCGGGCCCAGAACGCCGCCTCGACGGCGTGGAACTGCGCCCAGCGGCGGGCGCGTTCGGGGTCGACCTCGGCGGCCTCGGCGAACACGTCCAGCGCGCGGTGGACGGCGCGGCGCAGGTCGCCCGCCTCGGTGAGCGCCGGCGCGCGGGACTTGAGCAGCGCGCCGCCGTCATAGGCGGGGTCGCCCGCGTACCCCTTGGGGTCGACGGCCAGCCAGGGCTCTCGTTCGGCCCGCAGGATGTTGCCCGGATGCAGATCGCCATGGACCAGGGTGTCCGGCTGGTCACGGCCCAGCTCGCGGACGGTCGCCACCGCCGCGTCCACCACCCTGGGCGCGAGCGCGTGCGTCAACTCGACGGCGTCCCGCCGGAGTTCCGCCTCCCACGCGTCGGCCCGCTCCCGCAGCCGGGGCAGTCCCGGCGGGGCCGCGACGGCCAGCCGGCGGCCGAGCCGGCCGGCGATCCGCACCACCTCGTCGCCGTCCGACAAGGTGGCGAGGGTGGTCGGTTCGGCCCGCTCCAGCAGCATCCCGAAGCGCGCGTCGTCCCGCTCGTACAGCCGCACCGCGCCGCGTCCGGCCCAGGCGGCGAAGGCGTCGGGCTCATGGACGTTGCCCGGGTGGGGGAACGACACCTTCAGCACGGCCGGCTCCGAGCCGTGCCGCCGCACCGGGACGATGACCCCGACGCCGCCATGCCTCACCCCGCTGTCCGGCACACAGCCCCAGCGGTCCAGCAACTCTCCGACGATCCCGGGCAGTTGGGCCAGCCACTTCTCCCCGGCCGCCCCCTCCCTGGCCCGGGTACCCCGCGCGAACGCCTCCGGTACGGTGAACATGCGGGCAGCCTACGCGCGGAGGCGGCGGAGATGACGCGGGACGAGGCCCTGCGGCGGCTGGGCGATCTGGTGTGGGAGCGCGCCTTCGGCTGGGATGTCGGTTCCGATCGGCTGATCCGGGCCGGCCTGGACGCGCTGCTCGCCGGCGTCGAGTGCCCCTCCCTCGCACGGTTGGCCGGTCTGCTCCGCCGCGAGGAGCCGGAGGCGCCGCAGCTGTTCGACGCGGTGGTGGACGAGTTGGGCCTCGGCGTCCGGCTGCCGTCCGACCCCCCGGCGGTCCGCTGGGCGCTGGCGAGATGGCTCGCGCGACGGATCGTCGACGGCTCCATCGACCCGGACCGCGGCACCCGGCTGATCTGGTCGGACGCGGCCTTCTGGCTGCGCTACCCGGAGGAGTTGGAGCCGTTCGTCCGCATCGCCATCAAGCTGGCGGACACCGACCCCGACACGGACACGGACACGGATGAGGCCGGGACGGCGGCCGGGGGCGGCCCGCTCGAAGAGCTGCGCGGCCAAGCCGTGCTGGCCGCCCGGCGGTTCCTCGGCGAGGAGCGTTCCGACGGACCGTGCGCCGGCCCCCCGGAGACCGTCATTTGAGGCCGTCACCCGAGGACGTCCGGGGCGTCGGGCCCGGTCCGATCAGGCCGACGGCCAGGGCGGCGAAGGCCAGCGCCGCCGCGCCCCAGAGCAGCGCCGGGATGCCACCGGCCGACTCGACGACGGTGCCGCCGAGGAAAGCGCCCAGCGCGATCGACGCGGTGAAGACCCCGACATAGAGGCCGGTGATCTGCTCGACGCGCCGCGGCGCCGCCTGGGTCATCCAGATCTGACCGCCCACGGACAGCCCGCCATAGGCCAGGCCCCACAGGGCGATGGCGGCCCAGGCGGCGCCGGCGACGGTGCCCAGCAGGGCCAGCAGCGCGATCGCCGTGCCGATGCCGACGGCCAGGCCCAGCACGGTGCGGCGGGCCGCGGCGGCCGCCGCCGCGCCGGCGGCGAAGTTGCCGGCCAGCCCGAAGAGGCCGTAGACCAGCAGCAGCAGGGCGATGGCGCCGGGCGCCAGCCCGGTGCGTTCCTCCAACACCGGCCGCACATAGGTGTAGGCGGCGAAGTGGGCGGTCACCAGCAGCGCGATCAGCGTCAGCCCGACGGTCACCCGCGGTGTCCACAGCGGTGGCCGGTTCCCGCCGGGGGTGTCGGCGACCGTTGGTGCCGGCAGCCGGGGCAGCGCCGCCAGTAGCCAGGCGGCGAGCAGCAGCGCGGCGCCCGCCAGGGAGCCGAACGCGGCCCGCCAGCCGAAGGCGTCGCCGACCAGCGTGCCCAGCGGCACCCCGACGACCGAGGCGGCGGCGACGCCGCCGACCGCGAAGGACACCGCGAGGGCCGCGTGGCGCGGCGCCACCAGCCGGATCGCGACGGCGGACGCCAGCCCCCACACCGTGCCCATTCCGAACCCGAGCACCACCCGGGAGACCAGCAGCGTGCCGAAGCCGCCCGCGACGGCCGTCAACGTGTTGCCGAGCGCCAACACCACCATGGCGGCGGCCAGTACGAGCCGCCGGTCGAGCCCGCCCAGCAGCCGGGGCACGGTCGGTGCCGTCCCGGCCGCCACCAGTCCGGTGACGGTCAGGCTGTAGCCGGCGGTGCCGTTGCCGATGCCCAGGCCGTCGGCCATCGGCGTCAGCACCCCGACCGGCAGCATCTCGGAGGTGACCACGACAAAGGTGCTCAACGACAGCACGGCGACGGCCAGCCACCCCCGGCGGGCGGTGTGGTCGGTGCGGTCGGTCGGGGGCGCTGAACCGGTGGCGGACGCGGCGGAGTTCATGCAGCCCAGCACAACAGCGCCGCGCGGCGTGAACAACGCCGATCTTCTCAACGATCGATCAGCGTGGGTGATCGATGGCCCCCGCTCGGCTGCGGTGTGTACCGGGCCGGGCACCCATGGCAGGCTCGCTCTTCGACAACGCCCTGACCAGCAGCAAGGAGTACCGAGGATGACCGGAGCGATACCGCCGACGTCGGGCCGCCCCCTGCGCGTCACCGTCTGGAACGAGAACGTCCACGAGACCACCGAGCCCGAGGTCGCCGCCCGCTATCCGGAGGGCATCCACGGCGCCGTCGCCGACGGCATCCGTGCCCATCTCGCCGACGCCGAGATCCGCACCGCCACCCTGGCCGAGCCCGAACACGGCCTGACGGAAGAGGTGTTGGCCGAGACGGACGTACTCACCTGGTGGGGGCACGCCGCGCACGACAAGGTGGACGACGCGGTGGTGGCCCGGGTGCGGCGCCATGTGCTGGCCGGCATGGGCCTGTTGGTGCTCCACTCCGGCCACTTCTCCAAGATCTTCACCACCCTGTTGGGCACCACCTGCACCCTCAACTGGCGCAACGCCGGGGACCGCGAGCTGGTGTGGACGGTGGCGCCCACGCATCCGATCGCCGAGGGCGTGCCCAGCCCGATCGACATCCCCGAACAGGAGATGTACGGCGAGTACTTCGACATCCCCACCCCCGAGCAGCTGGTCTTCGTCAGCTCGTTCAGCGGCGGCGAGGTCTTCCGGTCCGGCTGCACCTTCACCCGGGGACACGGCCGGATCTTCTACTTCAGCCCGGGTGACCAGGAGTACCCCGTCTACCACCACCCCGATGTGCGGCGGGTGTTGGCGAACGGGGTGCGCTGGGCGGCCCAGCCGGAGCGGGCGCGTGGGGTGCCGGAGATCCACCAGCGTCCTGACGTCGACTGGTTCGCGAACGGGGCCCGCTGACCGTTCGCCCGTACCCGATGCGGCGGCCCACCCGGGCCGCCGCTTCGTCGTTCGGGGTCACCGCCCCTACGGGGCGACTCCCGCGCTATCTCCCGTCGCGGTCAAAAGCATGTCCGGATGCGGGAAACATCGTCCTGATGCTGGAGAAAGTATGGACACGTTCGTTCAAAGTCCCTACGGTAACCGCGATATGGGCGTGTTACGGGAGCATGACAACCCGCCCGGCTCGCGACGTGCCCCCACAGCTTTCGTCAGCGGCAGGAGGACAAGTGAATCCACGGCAGGATCGACGTCGGCGCAGACGAGCGGCCGGAGTGGCGTTCAGCGCTCTGCTTCTCGGCAGTCTCGCGGTGCCCAACAGCTCCGCGGCCGATCTCCCCCCACAGGAGCCCGGCGTCACGCTCCGCAGCTTCGACATCCAGGACCCGATTGAGCAGATCTGCACCCTGAAGTCCGGACAGACGCCCAACGTCGACAAGTTGATGCCCACGATCGACTGGGAGTCGACCGACGACTTCGGTCTGGAGGACTTCTTCCTCTCCCAGGTGATCGCCAACATCGACATCGCCGAGGAGGGCGACTACGCGTTCCGTCTGACCAGCGACGACGGTTCGCGGCTGCTGATCGACGACCAGCTGGTCATCGACCACGACGGGCTGCACTCGGCCGAGCCCAAGGACGGCTCCGTCCAGCTCACCGAGGGCTACCACAGCCTGCATATCGACTACTTCGACCACGCCGCCGAGCAGCAGCTGACGCTGGAGTGGCAGCCGCCGGGCGCCGAGGGCTTCAGCCTGGTGCCGAACGACGTGCTCAGCACCGACGCCGACGTGGTGCGGGTCACCGCGCCGGGCAAGAAGGACTGCGAGGGCGGCTTCGACACCCCGGGCGACGGGCTCCCGTTGGACTCCCTGCACCCCAACTACGATCTGACGGACCTCCGTCCGGACGGCTTCGAACCGCAGGTCTCCGCGATGACCTGGCTGCCGGACGACCGGCTGGCCATCGCCACCTGGGGCGGCACCGACAACGTCGCCGGCGAGGTCTACCTGCTGGACAACGTGGTCGGCGACACCGGGCCCGACCAGGTCACCTACACCAAGATCGCCGAGGGCCTGAACGAGCCCATGGGGCTGGCCTATGTCGACGACAAGCTCTATGTCTCGGAGAAGCACCAGCTCACCGAGCTGAACGACACCAACGGCGACGAAGTCGCCGACGACTACACCCAGATCGCCGAATGGCCCTACGGCGGCAACTTCCACGAGTTCGCCTTCGGGCTGCTCTACGAGGACGGGTACTTCTACCTCAACCTCTCCGTCGCCATCGACCTCGGCGGCAACACCACCGACCCGCAGCCGGCGCCCGACCGGGGCACCACCATCAGCGTCAACAAGGAGACCGGCGAGGTCTCCTATATCGCCGGTGGGCTGCGCACCCCGCACGGCATCGGCTACGGCCCCGAGGGCGAACTCTTCGTCACCGACAACCAGGGCGGCTGGCTGCCCTCGTCCAAGCTGGTGCATGTCAAGCAGGACCGGTTCTTCAACCACTACATGAACCCGGCCGGCCCGTTCGACGGGAACGAGGTCACCCAGCCCGTGCTGTGGCTGCCGCAGAACGAGATCGGCAACTCGCCCAGCACCCTGGTGATGGCGGAGGAAGGCCCGTTCGCCGGTCAGATGATGATCGCCGACGTGACCTACGGCGGCCTGCAGCGCGCCTATCTGGAAGAGGTCGGCGGCGAGTACCAGGGCGCGCTCTTCCGGCACACCCAGGGACTTGAGGTCGGCGTCACCCGGGTCACCCTCGGCCCCGACGGCGCGTACTACATCGGCGGCCTGGGCGCCGGCGGCAACTGGGGCCAGGAGGGCAAGCTGAACCACGGCCTCCAGAAGCTGGCCCCCAACGGCGGCAACGCCTTCGACATCCACGAGATGCGGGTCACCGAGGACGGCTTCGTCCTCAGCTACACCCAGCCGCTCTCCGAGGAGACCGCTGCCTCGCTGGCCTCCGCCTACCAGGTGGAGCAGTGGCGTTACGAGCCGACCGAGCAGTACGGCGGCCCCAAGCTCGACCAGGAGACGCTGCGCGTCACCTCGGCCGAACTGTCGGACGACGGCACGGAGGTCACCCTCCGGATCGACGGCCTCCAGACCGACCGGGTGGTGCACGTCCAGTCCCCGCGCCCGTTCAGCTCCGCCGACGGCGAGACGCTGTGGAGCACCGAGGCCTGGTACACGCTCAACGCCCTGCCCTGAGGCCCGCCCGCGCACGGCCGGCCCGGTGCCCCCGCCCCGACGCCCGGGGCGGGGGCACCCCCGCGCCCGTTCACCCGGCCGCCGCGTCCTCCGCGCGGACATGCGCCACCAGCGCGTTGGCATGGCCGTGCCCCAAGCCGTGCTCCTGCTTCAGCCAGGAGACCAGCTCCCCGTGCCGGGTCAGCGGCGAGGCGCGGATCAGCTCCAGCCACTCCGCTATCGGGCGGCCATAGGTCCGCTCGATGGAGGGGAAGTAACTCGCCGGGCCCTTAGGTGCGTTCGCCATCGCTTCTGCCGTCCCATCCCTGGTTCGCCGTGTTCTCTCCCATATGGACCAGGCGCCGCCGGCGAACTCATCGCCGGCCGCGAGTGAGCCGGCTCACATCGCCCCGGGGTCAGCGCCGTCCGTGTGACCCGGTGGCCAACGGGGTGCGAAGCCGGGGCCGGGCGGGCGCCCGGCCCTTATCGTGGCGCCACACGACAGCTTGCCGAGGTGGCGCGGATGACCGAGTCGGAAATCGATTACGCGGCGGTCTACCAGGCGTATCCCGCCGCGGTGGCGCTGCTCACCCCTGACTTCACGTACGTGGACGCCAACGACGCCTATCTCGCGGTGGCCGGCCGGTCGAAGGAACAGGTCGTCGGCCATAACGTGTTCGAGGCGTTTCCCGACAACCCGGACGACGCTCGGGCCAGCGGGATGCGCAACCTCAGGGAGTCGCTGACCCGGGTGGCGACCACCGGGGAACGGGACGCGATGGCGGTCCAACGCTATGACGTCGAGTCGGACGACTCGTCCGGCGAGTGGTCGGAGCGGTACTGGAGCATCGTCAACTCGCCCGTGCTGCGGGCCGACGGCTCCGTCGCGCTGCTGCTGCACCGGGTCGAGGAGGTCACCGGGCTCGTCCGGTCGGGGGCCGAGGCGGGCGCGGGCCACGGCGTCGGCGATCCGGCGCGGCGGCTGGAGTCCGATCTCTACATCCGGGCCAGGGAGGTGCAGGAGGCCAACGAGCATCTGCGCCGGGCACACGCCCGCGAGAAGGAGGTGGCCATCTCGCTGCAGCAGGCGATGCTGCCCGTCCCCGAACCGGCGATCAGCGACCGCGCCGCCGTCCGCTACCGCCCGGCCAGCGCCACCATGAACGTGTGCGGCGACTGGTACGACATGATCACCGTCGACGAGGACCATATCTCGGTGGCCGTGGGGGACGTGGTCGGCCACGGCCTGGAGGCGGCCGGCGTCATGGGCCAGCTGCGGAGCGCGCTCAGCGCGGTGGCCCGGGTCTCCCGGGGCCCGGCGCGGGCCCTTGAGGTGCTCGACCTCTACTCCCGTTCGGTCCGGGGCGCCCAGTCCACCACCGTGGTGAAGACGTTTGTCTCCCGGCGGGAGCGCACCGTCACCTACAGCAGCGCCGGCCATCTGCCGCCCGCGCTGGTCAGGGCCGACGGCCGGGTGGAGTTCCTGGACCGGGCCACCGCGCCACCGCTCGGCACCCGCCCCGAGCCCGGGCCGGCCGAGGAGGCGTCCGTCCCCTATGCCGAGGGCGACACCCTGGTGCTCTACACCGACGGCCTGGTGGAACGCCGGGGCGAGGACATCGACCGGGGCCTCACCCGCCTCGCGGAGTCCCTGGCCCGACACCACACCGAGGACCCGGAGACCCTGGCCGACGCCCTCCTCGCCGACCTGCTGAGCCGCGAGGACACCGAGGACGACACGGCCCTGGTGATCGTCCGGCTGTGAGACCGGCGCCGGGACCGGCGCGCCGTGACCGGGGTCGGCCGGCTCAGCCGAGGAGTTCGGTCACCTCGGGGCGGAGCAGTTGGTCCGCGCAGAAGCGGAAGTGTCCGTCGTTGCCCAGCGGATCGTAGACGGTGCCGGTGAGCACGCCGTAGACCGCCCGGTAGAGGGCCATCCGCTCCGGGGGGCAGCCGAACCGGCGGGCGATCAGCTCGTCGACGAACCGTTCCGTCCGCCGGGCCTCTGGGCTGTACATGTCGTAGACGCAGGCCGTCACCGCGAGGTCGAAGACCGGGTCGCCGACGGTGGAGAGAAACCCGAAGTCCAGCACGCTCAGCACCCGGGGCCCGTCGTCCACCAGGAGATTGGGCGGGACGAGATCGCCGTGCAGCAGGCCGAGCGGCACATCGAGGGCGGCGACCAGCGTCAGCATCCGCCGCACCTTGGCGTCGAAGCCGGGGACGGCGGCCCGGAACACGTCGCCGGAGCGGGCCAGCCGGCGTTCGACCAGCGCGGTCAGCGCGCCCGGCCAGGTGGTGTGGCCGGCCCAGAAGGGGTGCTCCTCGTCGAGCACGGCGAGCCCGCGCAGCGCCGGGGCGTCGACGCGGCCCAGCTGGTCGAGCACATCGAGCATCGCCGTCGCGACCCGGGGCAGGACATCCGGACGGCGCGCCTCCCGCTCGTCCAGCGGCTTGCCCGGCAGCCGCTCCTCCACGCTGACGAACTGCCCGTCCACGCAGAGCACCTCGGCGATGCGCGGGGTGCGGAAGGTGAGGTCGGCGGCGGCCAGCGCGTCGAGGAAGCGGCGCAGCCGAGCCAGCTCCTCGCCGGAGCGGACCGCCCAGACCTTGGCGACCAGACGCTCGTCGAGCGCGTACACCGAGCCCTCCATGCCCGCCGCCAGCGGCGCGGCCCCCGGGTGGCCCCGGGCCGCGAAGTAGTCGATCCACTTCTCGTCGTGCCGCTGCACCCTCGCGCTCCTCGTTCCGCGTGTCCCCGGCGGGCCGCCCCTCAGCTTAGGGGCGGCGCCGGGGACGGGCACGGCGCGGGGCGTCAGCCGACCACCTGCAGCAGCTTGTTGGGGGTGCCGGCCGGTACGCCGGTGAGTCGGTCGAGGACCGCCGCCGCGTCGATGGCGTCCCAGACGTCGTTGGGGGAGGCCGTCGGATGGTCGCCGAGGTAGAGGGTGGCGACCCCGGCGACATGGGCGGCGGCCGAAGCGGTGCCGGAGATCGTCGCCGTCCCGGTATCGGAGGTGTGCCAGGTGGAGACGGTGTCGACGCCAGGGGCGTAGAGGTCGACGGACTGGCCGTGGTTGCTGGCCGAGCTGGCCCGGTCGTCGCAGCTGGAGGCGGCGACGGTGATCGCCTCGGTGACCCGGGACGGCGAGAAGTCCCCGGCGTCGGCCGCCGAGTTGCCGGCGGCCACGGCGTAGCTGACCCCGGAGGCGATGGAGGCGCGGACGGCCGCGTCCAGCGCCGCGCTGGGGGCGCCGCCGATGCTGAAGGTGACGACGGAGGGGCCGTCGGCGTCGGCCGTCAGCCAGTCGATGCCGCCGACCACGCCGGCGACGGTGCCGGCGCCGCCCGCGTCGAGGACCTTGACCGACACCAGCGTCGCCGCCTTGGCCACGCCGTGGGAGGCGCCGCCGACGGTGCCGGCCAGATGGGTGCCATGGCCGTTGTCGTCGGAGCCGTCGCCGCCGGTGGCGTCGTAGCCGGACTGGGCGCGGCCGCCGAAGTCCTGGTGGGTGTAGCGGATTCCGGTGCCCACCACATAGACGGTGACGCCGGCACCGGCCGTGTCCGGGTAGTGGTAGGCGCCGTCGAGCGGCAGGTCGGGCTGGTCGATGCGGTCCAACCCGCAGGAGGGCGGGTTGGGTTGGACCAGCTCGGCGGCCTCGACGAGGGTGTTCCGCTCCACCGCGCGCACCTCGGGATCCGCCGCCAGGGCCAGCGCCTGCTCCTCGGTGGCGCGGACGTGGTAGCCGTCGAGAGCGTCGGTGTAGGTGTCCAGCACGGTGACGCCGTGGCGTGCGGTCAGCTCGCTGTCCTCGGCGTGCGCCCCGTCGGCCAGCAGCACCAGATAGCTGTCGGGGACGGCGTCGGGCGCGTGGGCGTTGACGATGGTCACGGGGTGGGTCGGGGGCGTGGCGCCGTGGGCCGCGCCGGCCGGCAGGGTGCCGGCGGCGAGGCACAACAGGGCGGCCACGGAGGCGACGCGGTTCACTGCCTTCACGGAACTCCTCCAGTGGTGGCGTGCGCATGACAGCTGCACGGGGCAGCCTTCCGCACCCGCCGCCCTCCCGGCAACCCCGCGTCAGCCGGCGGCGGTCGGCGCGCCGTGGTACCTGCCGATGGGCAGCATCAACGGCCGTCCCGAGACCGGATCGTCGATGACGCGGCTCTCCAGGCCGAACACCGCGCGCACGCACTCCTCCGTCAGCACCTCGGCCGGCGGCCCCGCCGCGTGCGGCCGGCCGTCGGCCAGCGCGATCAGCTGATCCGCGTACCGGGCGGCGAGGTTGAGGTCGTGCAGCACCATCACGATCGTGGTGCCGCGCGTCCGGTTGAGGTCGGTCAGCAGGTCGAGGACCTCCACCTGGTGGCTGACGTCGAGGAAGGTGGTGGGCTCGTCGAGCAGCAGCAGATCGGTCTCCTGGGCCAGGGCCATGGCGATCCACACCCGTTGCCGCTGACCGCCGGAGAGTTCGTCCACGGCGCGGTCGGCGAGATCGGCGGTCCTGGTGGCCTCCAGGGCGGAGGCGACGGCGGCGTCGTCCCGTTCGTTCCAGCGGGAGAAGACGCCCTGGTGCGGGTGGCGGCCCCGGCTGACCAGGTCGAGCACCGTGATGCCCTCGGGCGCCACCGGGGACTGCGGCAACAGGCCGAGGGTGCGGGCGAGTTCCTTGGCCGGCAGCCGGTGCACCGCCCGGCCGTCCAGCAGGACCTGGCCCTCGCGGGGCCGCAGCAGCCGGGACATGGACCGCAACAGGGTCGACTTCCCGCAGGCGTTGGCCCCCACGATCACCGTGATCGCGCCCGGCGGCACCGTCAGATCGAGCGAGGAGACGACCACCCGGTCGCCGTAGCCCAGGGTCAGCCCCTCGGCCGTCAGCGAGTGGGTCACGGCGTCGGTGGGGGAGTGGGTCAGGTTCACAGGGAGCCTCCCGCCCGATGGGTGCGGACGATCAGATAGATGAGATAGGGCGCGCCCAGCACGCCGGTGACGACGCCGACCGGGTAGCGGTGGTCGAACGCGAACTGCCCGGTGAAGTCGGCGGCCAGCACCAGCACCGCGCCCACCAGACCGGCCGGCACCAGCAGCGAGGGCCCCGGGCCGATCAGCCGGGCCGCGATCGGGCCGGACAGAAACGCCACAAAGGCGATCGGCCCCGAAGCGGCAGTGGCAAACGCGATCAGGCCGACGGCGGCCACGATCAGCGTCACCCGGGTGCGTTCCACCCGGACCCCGAGGGCGCCGGCGGTGTCGTCGCCGAGCGCCAGCGCGGAGAGATCACGGGAACGGGACAGCAGCACGGGGGTGAGCACGGCCACCGCGACCAGCACGGGCAGCACCTGCTCCCAGGTGGTGCCGTTGAGGCTGCCGGTCAGCCAGCGCATCGCCTCCTGGAGATCCCATTCGGCGGCCCGGGAGAGGACATAGGAGGTGACGCTGTCCAGCATCGCGGAGATCCCGATGCCGATCAGGATCAGCCGGGTGCCCACCACCCCGTCCCGGAACGCCAGCGTGTACACCAGCAGGGCGACGCCGAGCCCCGCCGTGATGGCCAGCGCCGAGACCTGGGTCTCGCCCAGCGACAGGGTGACGATCGCGATGGCCGCCGCCGCGCTCGCTCCCGCGCTGATGCCGATGATGTCGGGGCTGGCCAGCGGGTTGCGGAGCATCGTCTGGAAGGTGACGCCCGCGATCCCGAAGCTGAACCCGGCCAGCACCGCGAGCACCGCGCGGGGCAGCCGCAGCCGTCCCACCGTGAACGAGGCCCCCGGCACCTGCTCGCCGGTGATCACCCGGAACACGTCGCCGGGCGGGTAGTACGTCCGCCCGAACATCAGGGTGACGGCGAACAGTACGAGGACCAGAACGGCCAGCGCCAGCACCACGCCACGGCGCCGGACGGAACGCCGGATGCGGCCGACCGTGACGGCCCGCAGAACGGACGTCGAGGCGGGGGCGGTCACAGGGCACGCACCTTCTGACGGCGGACGATATGGATGAAGAACGGGGCGCCGATCAGCGCCGTGACAATGCCCACGTCGACCTCAGCCGGGCGGGCCACGATCCGGCCGACGACATCGGCCACCGTCAGCAGCGAGGCGCCGACCAGCGCCGAGAACGGCAGCAGCCAGCGGTGGTCGACGCCGACCAGCAGCCGGCAGGCGTGCGGAACGACCAGGCCGACAAAGCCGATCGGGCCGGCGGCCGCCGTGGCCGCGCCGCAGAGCGTGATCGCGCCCAGCGAGGCCAGGGCCCTGGCCACCGCGACCCGTTCGCCGAGACCGGCGGCGAGTTCGTCGCCGAGCGCCAGCGAGTTGAGCGCCTTGGCCGACAGCAGGCAGAGCAGGAAACCCGCCGCCAGAAACGGCAGCACCTGCTCGATCCGGGCATAGGAGGCCCCGCCCACGCCGCCGATCTGCCAGAGCCGGAAACCGCCGGCGATATCGTTGCGCGGCAGCACCACGGCGCTCACCAGCGAGGCGAACGCGGCCGAGGTGGCCGCGCCGGCGAGCGCCAGCTTCAACGGCGTCGCGCCGCCACGCCCCAACGAGCCGACGGTGTAGACGAAGGCGGCCGCGCCGCCCGCGCCCAGGATCGCCACCCAGACATAGCCGGTCGGCGAGCTGAGCCCGAAGAACGCCACCGCGGTGACCACGGCGAGCGAGGCGCCCATGTTGACGCCGAGGATCCCGGGATCGCCCAGCGGGTTGCGGGTCACCCCCTGCATCACCGCGCCGGCCAGCCCGAGCGCGGCACCCACCAGCACGGCGAGCAGGGTGCGCGGTATCCGCTTGGTGACCGCCGCCTGTTCCAACGAGTCCTCCGCGCCGCCGAGCGCGGCGAGCACATCGGACCAGGGCACGGTGCGCGAGCCGAGGGCGACCGACGCCAGCATCGCGGCGGCCAGCGCCGCGACGGCGGCCAGCAGCCACAGCAGCCGAACGCGCGCCGGCCACCGCACCAGGGCGACGACCGGCGCGCGTTCGGCGACGGGTGCCGTCACCTGACCTGGTCCGCGGCCTCGGCGAGCGCCGCGACATAGTCCTCCAGCACCCAGGAGATCGACAGCGGCGTCGGGTTGGCCGCCGTCGCCAGCGGGGTGCTGCCGGGCAGCAGATAGATCGAGCCACGCTCCACGGCCGGGATCCGGGACAGCAGCGGGTCGTTCTCCAGCGTCTCCAGCAGTTCGCCGGTCTCGTCGCCGTAGCCGGTGATGATGTCGACGTCGTCGAAGAGGTCGATCTGCTCGGCGCTGCGGGTGAGGGCGAACTGGTCGGTGTCGGCCGAGGCGGTCGCGATGGACTCGGGGGTGGTGAGCCCCAGGTCCTCGAAGAAGAGCGTCCTGGTGTCGTGGGTGGTGTAGAAGCCGACCTCGCTCACGTCGTTGGGGTCGACATGGGTCATGAACATCGCGGATTTGCCCTGCAGTTGCGGGTAGTCGGCGACCACGGCCTCGATATCGCCCTCGATGCCGGTGATCAGCTCCTCGCCCTCGGCGCCGAGCCCGATGGCCTGGCTGTTCAGCCGGACGATCTCCCGCCAGGGGGTGGCCCAGGCGGCGTCGGGGTAGGCCACCACGGGCGCGATCTCGCTGAGGGTGTCGTAATCCTGCTGGGTCAGCCCCGAGTAGGCCGCGAGGATCACATCGGGCTCGGTGTCGGCGACCGCCTCGAAGTCGATGCCGTCGGTCTCGTCGAAGAGCACGGGCGTCTCCGCGCCCAGCTCGTCCAGGCGCTCGGTGACCCAGGGCAGCACGCCGTCCCCGTCGTCGTCGCCGAAGTTGGCCGCGGCCATGCCGACCGGGACGACGCCCAGGGCCAGCGGCACCTCGTGGTTGGCCCAGTTGACGGTGGCGACCCGCTCCGGCCGGGCGTCGATGGTGGTCTCGCCGAGGGCGTGCTCGATGGTGAGCGGGAACGCGCCGGCGTCGCCCGCCGAGTTGTTCCCCGAGCTGTCGCCGGCGTTGTCGTCCTCGCTGTCGGACGAGCCTCCGCAGGCCGTGCCCCCCAGCAGGACCGCCGCCACGACGAGCGGGAGAAGGCGGTGTGCGCGCATCGTTGTCGAACTCCACTTCCGAGATGTGTGGTTGGTGCCGGACCTCACACGTCGGGATCGGGGAAACGCGTTCGTGGAGCGGTACACCGGACTGGGGCAAGGAAGTTAGGTAAGGCTTGCCTTGCTTTCGGTACCTTATGGGGGGTGTCGGTATGTCGCAATCGACCATTCGAGACAGCCTCTGTCGCGATCGGGACATCGCCCGCCGTCCGGGGTGGGTCAGTGCGCCCGGAACGTCCCCGGGGTGAGCCCGGTGGTACGCCGGAACGCCACCCCGAACGCGCTCGCCGACTGGTAGCCGACCAACTCGGCGACCGCGTCGACCTCGAAGCCGCGGGTCAGCAGCCCCACCGCGTGCTGCGCCCGCACCGCGGCCACCCAGCGCGCGAAGCTGGTGCCGGTCTCGGCGTTGAACGCCCGGGTGATGGTGCGCGGGCTCACCCCCAGCTCGGCCGCCCAGTGGGTGAGCGTCCGCTGGTCGCGCGGATCCTCGCGGACCGCGTCGGCGATCGGCCGCAGCAGGTCGGAGACCGGCAGATTCAACAGCAACTCATGGGCGGACGGGGTGAGCACATCCAGCACCATGGCCTCCGTCACCTGCCGGGACCGCGCCGAAAGACCCTCCTCGCCGAGCCGTTCCAGCAGCAGCCGGAGCAGCGGGGTGATCTCGACCGCCACCGGCACGTCGGAGATGGAGACGGTGCCGCTCAGCCCGACGAAGCTGGCCCGCAGCCACGTTCCGGCCGGCGCCGAGCCCGAGTGCAGCGTTCCGGCCGGCATCCACAGGCCCAGGGTCGGGGTGACGGTCCACACCCGCGCGTCCACCACGGCCGTCGAGGCGCCCCGTTCGTTCCAGAGCAGTTCATGGCACGGATGGGAGTGCGCGGCCCAGGTGGTGTCCTGGGTGAACAGCTCGTCGTAGCAGCTGATCACGAACGGCGTCTCCACCGCGCCCGGCGCGAACGTCGGCAGCGTGCGGGTCTCCCGGCTCGCTCTCGGCCGGTCGGCGGCGGACGCGGATCGCATCCCCTCAGCGTAGAACGCGACCTGGAACGCGGCCGACGCGGCCCGGGCGCCGGTGGCGCCCCCGGCCAGGGGCGCCACCGGCTCGGTCCCGAAGGGGTCAGCCGGCGTCCGGGTGCCAGCCGGAGGAGTCAAGCCAGTTGACGCGCTGGGTCAGCCAGTCGCGCATGTACTGGACCTGCCCCTCCCAGGTGGGCGCCGTCGGGGTGATGAACGGGCCGACGAACGGGTCCTGGAGGTTGGGCCAGCGCTGGAAGTTGCGCCCGGCCGAGGCGGCCAGCGGCTGGGTCAGCGCGTCGATACGGGCGTTGAGCTGCGCGTCGGAGAGCACTCCCTGACGCAGCTCGCCCCAGCGGGCGTTGACCCGGTCCCGGAACGCCTGGTCGTTCATCAGCAGCACGAACCAGTCGTTGCCCTGCGGCTGGCGGACCTGCTCGAACTGCCAGCCGGCGGTCTCCATGTTGTTGAAGTAGCCGCCGGTGCCGAAGATCAGGTCGTAGTCCCAGAGCGGCCCGGCGACGATCTTTCCCTCCCGGTCCTTGTAGAAGTTGGTGCTGCGGATGTACGAGTCCATCTCGCGGGTGAGTTCGTTGACGATGACCAGGTCGACGAACGAGTCCACGTCGATATAGGCCGGGTAGCCCGTCTGCGGGTCGGACGGGTCGGGGCTGCGCAGCGCCTGGTGGAACTGGTGGACGTAGTCGGTCAGATACTGCTGCTGCGCGGGCTGGAGCGGGTCGGGCTCGGAGACCTCCAGGTCCTGCCAGCAGGTGGCCGGGTCGCCGGGGCACCGGAGCGTGGGCTCCTCGGCGGCCGCCCACTCGAAGCCGAAGACATAGCCGCCGGTGACCTCGGGCGGTGTCAGGTCGTCTTCCTCCAGCTCCACGATGTCCAGCCGGTCCTCGGAGATCTTGATGGTCTCCGCGATCATGTAGACGCCCTGGTAGTCGCCCTGGGAGAGCGGCCGGTTCTCGACGTTGAGGTACAGCTCGACAAAGGCGAAGCGCGGGGCCGCCATGCCCATGTCACGCCCCATGGACCAGGGTCTTGTCCGAGAACGGCCCGCGCAGCACCCAGTCGGACTCGGCCGGCATGCCCAGCACCGGGTAGTCCTCGTCGTCGTCCTCGTTGTCCCACAGTTCGAGCCGGTACGGCGCCTTCTCGAACATGGAGGAGGACTGCCCGCGCAGCCGGAAGCCGGCCCGGGTGGCCCAGGTCGGGTCGGTGGAGAGCGAGGCGTTGCCGGCCCGGGGTTCGATCAGCATCGTGGCCACGTCGAAGTACTCGCGGTCCGGCTTGCCGGCGCCATAGGCGTCCATCACCAGCAGCGGAAGGTCGCTGGAGGCGTCGTCGGACCTGGCCACGTACAGGGCGGTACCGGGGTCGCCGGTGGCCGTCCCGCCCACGAACGCCTGCGCCCGCAGCTGCGTGGTGGCGTTCAGCTGCACCGGGCTGCCCTGGTACAACTCCGAGTCGGCGGTGGGCAGTTGCCCGTCCGTGCGGTAGCGGATCTCCGCGCCGGCGATCTCGGTGCCGAGCGAGACGGACAGCTGCCCCTGGAAGGTGCCGCTCGGCTCGGAGAACGTGATGTCCCCGGTCAACTCCGCGCGCGCCGCCGCCGTCTCGGCCGCGGCCCCGGCCTCGGCGGCGCTGGCGGCCGTCCCGGCGGCGGCCGGTCGGGGGGACGGGTCGCCCTGCGCGTTGGTGCCGCCGAGCAGCATGATCAGCACGGCGGTGACCCCGACCGCGGTGACTCCGCGCGTCCGGGCCGTGAGCCCTCTCCTCCCGGGCCTTCCGGTCCCGAGCCTTCTCGTCCTGAGTCCTCTAGTCATGAGCTGGACCTCGATCCGCCATGACGACATCGCTTCGGTGGGGGGATGGGGCGGGTGCGGAGACTGCCTCGGGCCGGCGCTGCCGCACCCGGGGTGTCAACTCGCGGCGCAGCACGCGCCGCCAGGGCGCGTCCGGCAGGTGGGGGTGGAGCGCGGCGAGACCGGTCGCGTACTTGGAGATCCGCACCGGGCGGTACCCCGCGCGCCACAGCAGTCGGTCCGCCTCGGACGGCGAGGAGCCGGTCTTGGTCTCCACCACCGCCATGTCCGGCAGACGCAGGGCGCGTTCGGTGTCCTCCCAGAGCAGATCGGTGTCCAGGGTGACCCGGCTGCCGGTGCCCGGCAGATAGAACGTGACCCGGTCGTAGCGCGTGGTCAGCGTGGGCAGAAAGGTCAGCCGGTGCCCGTCGGGGAGGCCGAGTTCGGCCAGCGCGGCGTCGAGGAACGGCCGCCCCGGCGCCAGGGTGTCCCGGTCGCGCGGGTCGTAGGGCAGCCGCTCCTTGACGGTGCTGTTCCGCAGCCCCGCGGTCTTGATCTCCAGCCAGCACTCGTCCGACTGCTCGTAGAGCCGCGTCCGCACCTTGAACCTGCGACGCCGCCGGCGCGCCGCCATCCGGTAGCTGACCAGGTCGGGGGTGTCGAAGTACAACGAGCGGTAGCCGAAGCCGCGTTCCCCGGCGATCTCCAGCACCCGGGTGTCGGCGGGAAGCCGGCCCACCAGCGCCCGCGCGGCCGCCACCGGGAGGACGTACTTGCGGTCCATCCGGGTCTGCAGCAGCGCGCGTTCGAGCAGCTCGGCCAGATCGATGGGGGGCAGCGCGTCGAGCGCGGCCCCGAACGGCCCGCCGCTCATGGCCGCGTCGCCAGCGCGTGCGTCTGGCCGCCACCGCCGCCGCGCGGTCCCGGCGCGCTGTGGTAGCGCACATCGACCACGGTGGTCTCGTTCACCATGTCGACCCGCTGCACGGTGGCCTTGTGGACCCGGGCGCCCAGCGTCTGCTCCAGATGGGCCACCAGCGCGGCGTGGTCGGGCAGCGCCGCGTCCAGCACCATCACCTGGTGGCGGTACTTGCGCAGCAGCCTGGGATGGTCGCCGACATAGAGCGCGAGCAGCACCATCGCCATCAGGCCGACGGAACGCCAGACCTGGTCGGTGTCCACCGCGCCGAGAATGCCCAGGGCCAGGGCGGAGAAATAGTAGGCGACCTCGTGTTGGTCCAGTTCCGTCGAACGCAGGCGGATGATCGAGAGCACGCCGAAGAGCGCGAGCCCGAGTCCGAGGCCGGTGTCGGCGCCGCCGGCGCTGAGCGAGCTGGCCACCGCCACCACTCCGACGTTCACGCCGAGATAGGCGACCACCAGGTCCCTTCGGCGATGTCTGGGGAAGTAGAGCCCGAAAACGAGCAGGCTCACGGCGGCCATATCGCAGAGGAATAAGACTGGCTGTGTCATGACATGTCCTTTCCGCTCAGTGTCTGGGGGGCGTCCGTGAGATGAACTCACGGCGACCTGAGGGTTACGCCGACGGTAAAGCCGCCCTCACCCGATCGCACAGCCACTTTCGGCCGTAACATTTTCGGATTTCGAATGCGTTCGATATCGCCCCGGATTCCCCGACGCCGTTTCTCCGCCTGGCGATTCGGAGCGGCGGGCCGCGCCGCCGGAAAACGTGTTCTGTGTATCCGCCGAAATTACCGGCGCGATATCCGGGCCCGTATCCGTCACCGAACCGGAGCGCCGGGGTGCCGCCCGCACCGCCCGCAGAAATCGTTGCGCCCGACGCCCGACGCCCGACGCCCGACGCCCGCGCGGTGTCGGCCCGTGCCGTGCCGGCCCGCCGGGCGAGAGCGGGGCCGTGCGCCTTGTACCGGCAGTGGCCGGCCGACTATCCTGTGCCACAAGGCGGTTGGGGTCCTGGTTTCGGGTTCGGTGCGAGGACGCGGTAGGGGGCGTGGGCCATTGATCACGGTCGAGCGGTTACGCCAACGCGACGAGGCCCAGCCGGCGGACCACGAGTTCGGCGATGTCCGCCCCACCAGAGCCGACGCCGACACCAGCGGAAACCCGCACCGCGAACAGCGGGTCCAACTGCCCCCCGCCGCCATCCGCGCGGCCGCCGCCATTCACGCCCCCGCCGGGCTCGACAACCTGCCGCCCGAGGCCGCCGACCATGTCGTCGGCCGGATCGACGACCTGCGGCGGGTGCGCGCCGCGCTCACCCGGGGCGAGGGCGTCATCGCCCAGGCCCACGCCCTGCACGGCCTCGGCGGCGTCGGCAAGACCACCCTGGCCCTGCACTACGCGCGCACCCACCGCGCGGACTACACCCTGGTCTGGTGGATCGTCGCCGAGAGCCGGGAGCAGGTGGACGCGGCCCTCGCCGATCTGGCCGCCTCGCTGCACCCCGGCTGGGCCCTCACCGCGCTGCCCAAGCTGCGGACGGAATGGGCGCTGGCCTGGTTACGGTCCCACCGCGACTGGCTGCTGGTCTTCGACAACGCGGAGGACCCGGCCGATCTCAACCCCTACCTCGGCCGGCTCCGTGGCCGCGGGCACCAACTCGTCACCAGCCGCCGCGCGGACGGCTGGCACCGCGACGCGGTGCCGCTGCGGCTCGATGTCCTCTCCCCCTCGCCGGCCGTCGACCTGCTCGGCCAGCTGGCGCTGCCCGACCGCGCGGCCACCGCCGACGAGCTGCGCGAAGCGGCCGCGCTGGCCGCCGAGTTGGGCCATCTGCCGCTGGCCCTCGCCCAGGCCGGCGCCTATCTGCACCAGACGGGCAGCTCGTTCGCCGCCTACCGCGCGCTGCTCGCCGAGATCCCCGAGGCGGTGCTCGACACCGGCGCCGGACGCGCCGAGGCCACCCGCACCATCGCCAGGATCTGGCGCACCACGCTCCGCGCCGTCGACCGCGCCGACCCGATCGCCGTCGCCCTGCTGCACGCCTTGGCCTGGTACGCGCCCGAGGCGGTGCCCAGGGACCTCCTTGCCGAGTCGGCGCCACGGGCCGCCGTCGAACGGGCGCTCGGCGTCCTCGCCGACTACAGCATGATCACCCTCACCGAGCGGACCGTCACGGTGCACCGACTGGTGCAGACCGTGCTGCGGGCCGCCACCGCCGAGGCCGCCGGCGGGCGCGCCCTGGCCGAGCGGGCGCTGGCCGGCGCGCTGCCCGAGGGGCCGCGCGCCGACCGGACGGCGCAGGAGCGCTGGCAGGCGCTGCTGCCGCATATCCAGGCGCTGGCCGCCACCCGCCCCGCCGACGTCCGCCCCAGCGAGCCGACCGTCCGGCTCTACCAGCGCGCCGCCGACGAGTTGACGGCCAGGGACCAGAAGACGCTCGCCGTCACCCTGCTCGAAGCCGTCGCCGACGGCCGTGCGGCGCTGCTCGGCGGCGACCATCCCGAGACCCTGGAGAGCCGTCACACCCTCGCCGAGGTCCAGGCCACCGACGGCGACCCGCAGCGCGCGGTGGCGCTCTGCCGGGAGCTGGTGGCCGCCCGCGCCCGGCTGTTGGGCGCCGACCATCCGGCGACCCTCACCAGCCGCCACACCCTCGCCTTCGCGCTGCGCAAGGCCGAGGACTACCGGCGCGCAGCCGAGGAGTTCGCCGGCCTGGTCGACGACCGCACCCGCGTCCTCGGCGCCGACCACCGCGACACCCTGGACAGCCGCGACGGCCTTGCCTACGCCCGGCAGCTGGCCGGCGAACACCGGCAGGCGGTGGCGGACTTCGAGGCGGTGGTCGCCGAGCGCACCGCACTGTTCGGCGCGGACGACGAGGCGACCCTCGCCAGCCGCAACAGCCTGGCCTACGCCTGCCGTTACGCCGGGGACTACGCCCGCTCCATCGCCCTGTACCGGGAGGCCGTCGCCGACCGCGCCCGGGTGCTGGGCCCCGACCACCCGGACACCCTGACCAGCCGTGGCTGGCTGGCCCACGCCCAACGCGTCGCCGGCGACCACCGCGCGGCCGTCACCGCCTTCGCCGCCATCGTCGGCTACCGGACCCGGGTCCAGGGCGCCGACCATCCCGAGACGCTGAGCAGCAGAACGGATCTGGCCTACGCCCGTCAGGGCGCCGGCGAACCCCGGCGCGCCATCCGGGAGATGGAGCAGCTGGTCGCCGACCGCGTCCGGGTGCAGGGCGCCGACCACCCCGCCACGCTCGACGAGCGGGAGAACCTGGCGAGCGCCTACCGCGCCGCCGGCCACCACACCCGCGCGGTCGAACTCTTCGAGCGGGCCGTGGCCGACCGGGCCCGCGTCCAGGGCCGCGACCATCCGGCCACCCTGGACGCCAGGGACGATCTGGCGCAGGCCCTGCTGGACGCCGGCGACCACCCCCGGGCCATCCGGCTCTTCCAGGCGCTGCTCTCCCAACGCACCCGCGTCCAGGGCACCGACCACTGGGCCACCCTGGACACCAGGGACAGCATCGCCAACGCCTACCGTTCCGCCGGCCACCACGCCCTGGCCATCAGCTGGTACCGGCGGGTGGTGGCCGACTCCGCCCGCGTCCTGGGCCCCGACCACCCCCATACGCTCGGCAGCCGCCGGTCCCTGGCCGCCACCCGACGGCTGGCGTTCCAGGACACGGCGGCCATCGCCGAGTACACGGCGCTGCTGGCCGACCGCGAACGGGCGCGCGGCCCGGAACACCCCGACACCCTGACCGCGCGCCACGATCTGGCCCGCGCCCGCCACGCCGCCCGCGACCACGCCGACGCGGTACGGCAGTTCGAGGAGCTGCTGGCCGACCGGATCCGGCTCCAGGGCCGGGACCACGACGAGACGCTCAACGAACGCTGGTGGCTGGCCCTGGCCTGTGACGGCGCGGGGCAGCACCGGCGGGCCATCACGCTGTACGAGGAGCTGCTGGCCGACCGCCTCCGGGTGCAGGGCCCGGAGCACGCCGAGACGTTGAACACCCGCTCCACCCGGGCCTTCGCCTACCGGCAGGCGGGGGAGCACCGGCGGGCCATCACGCTGTACGAGGAGCTGCTGGCCGACCGCCTCCGGCTCCAGGGCCGTGACCATCCCGAGGTGCTGCGCGCCCAGGAGATCCTGGCCAACGCCTGGTACGCGGCGGGCGACTTCCCGCACGCCGCCGAGCTGTTCGCCGCCGTGGTGACGCGGCGCGTCGAGGTCCAGGGCCCGGACCACGCCGATGTGCTGGACGCCCGGCTCTCCGTCGCCAACAGCTTCCGCAGCGCCGGCCGGTACCGGCCGGCGATCGAGGGGTACGAGGCGCTGCTGGCCGATCTCATGCGGGTCTACGGCGCGGACCACGGGGACACCCTGCTGTGCCGTAACGCCCTCGCCTACGCCCGGCAGTTGGCCGGTGAGCACGCGGCGGCCGTCGCCGAGATGGAGCAGCTGGTCGCCGACCGCACCCGGCTGCTGGGCGCCGACCATGTGCTGACCCTGGTCAGCCGGGCCAATCTGGCCAACGCCCACAACAGCGCGGACGACCACCCACGGGCGGTGGCCGGCTACGAACGGCTGGTCGCCGACGCCGAACGCGCCCTCGGCCCCGACCACCCCCGCACCCTCGGCTACCGCGACGGCCTGGCGGTGGCCTGCCGCGACGCCCGTCAACTCAACCGCGCCATCCGGCTCTACCAGGCGCTGCTGGAGGATCGCCGCCGGGTGCAGGGGCCCGAACACCACGAGACCCTGGACTGCCGGGACCTGCTCGCCGGGGTGCTGCTGCGCGCCGACCGACACCGCGAGGCCGTCGCGGCGTTCGACGCGTTGGTGGCCGACCGGGTCAGGATCCAGGGCCCGCACCACGCCGCGACGCTGATCAGCCGCGCCAACGTGGCCTACGCGTACCAGGAGTGGGGCGACCACCCGCGCGCCGTCGCCAGCTACGAGGCGCTGCTCGCCGACCACCTCGTCGTCCAGGGCCCCGACCACCCCCGGGTGCTGGTCATCCGCCGGTTCCTGGCCAACAGCACCCGGGAGGCGGGCGACTACCGGCGGGCGATCGAGGGGTACGAGGAGCTGCTGGCCGATCTGACGCGGGTCTACGGCGCGGACCACGACGACACCCTGCTGTGCCGTAACGCCCTCGCCTACACCCGGCAGTTGGCCGGCCAGTACGCGGTGGCGGTGGCCGAGATGGAGCGGCTGGTCGCCGACCGCGAACGCCTCCAGGGCCCCGGGCACACGGCGACCCTGGTGAGCCGCGCGAACCTGGCGCTGGCCTGCCGGGAGGCCGGCGACCATCCGCGGGCCCTGGCGCTCTACGAGCGGCTGGTCGCCGACCTGACCCTGACCCTCGGCCCCGACCACCCCACCACGCTGGACTACCGGCGCAGCCTCGCCTACGCCCACGGGGACGCCCGCGACCACCACCGGGCCCTCGCCCTGCGCGAGGAGCTGGCCGAGGACACCGAGCGGCTGCTCGGCCCGGAGCACCCCGACACGTTCGGCGCCCGCAACTGGGTGGCCTTCGAAACGCGCGAGACCGGCGACCTCGCCGGCGCCCTGGCCCTCTTCGAGGCGCTGCTGGCCGATACCACCCGGGTGCAGGGCGCCGACCATGTCGACACCCTCGCCTGCCGCAACCTGCTCGCCTTCACCCGGCAGGTGAACGGTGAGCACGCGGTGGCGGTGGCCGAGATGGAGCGGCTGGTCGCCGACCGCGAACGCGTCCAGGGCCGGGACCATCCGGCCACCCTGGTCGGCCGGGACAACCTGGCGCAGGCCTGCCGCGCCGCCGGCGACCACGCGCGGGCCGTGGCGCTCTACGAGGAGTTGGCCACCGACCGCGAACGCGTCCAGGGCCCCGACCACGAGGACACCCTGGACACCCGCAGCGCCGGAGCGCTGGCCGTCATCGCGCTGGGCCGCGCCCGGGAGGCGGTGGACCGCTGCGCGACGCTGGTCGCCGACCACGAACGGGCGTTGGGCGCCGACCACCCCGAGACCCTGGCCAGCCGCGAACGCCTGGCCTACGCCTGGCTGCGCGCCGGCGAGCCACGACGGGCGATCGCGCTCTTCGAGGCCGTCGTCGCCGACCGCGCCCGCATCGTCGGCCTCGGCCTCCCCGACACCGCCGACGAGGTCGCCGCCGTCCACCGCGGGGGCCGGGCCGCGCTGCCGACCATCGACTGCTATCTGCGGCCCTTCCAGGACCGCACCCACCCCACCGCGATCGACGCGCTGGCCGAGGCCCATGGCGCGGCCGGCGACCCGGAGCGCGCCGAGACGCTGCTCGCCGCCGTCGCCGACGGGCGCGGCCAACTGCTGGGCGCCCACAGCCTGCGCACCCTGGAGAGCCGCACCGGCGCCGTGCTGGCCCGCGCCGCCCGCGAGCCGCGCAGCGCCGCCCGGGCCGCGGCGCGGCTGCTCGCCGACTGGGAGCGGGCGTTCGGCCCCGGCCATCCCCGGGTGCGGGACGCCCGCCGGCGGCTGCTGGCGTCGCGCCCGTCCTGGACACCCCGGCTGACGCTGCTCGCCGACGAGGTGTGCCCGGGGGAGTCCGTCACCATCGAGCTGGGCCTGGAACGCGCCGGCCCGCCGGCGGACGGCGAGGCGCCGCTCCCACTGCTGCTGGTGGTGGCCGCTTCCCGCTCGGCGGCCTCCGTCGAACCACAGGTCGCCGAGTACACGGCCGGCGAGAAGCCGGCGGTCTTCACCTTCACCGCCCGGGAACCAGGGACCCACCGGCTGCGGTTCACCGTGTACGACCGGGAGTTCGGCGTCGTCCTCCAGGACCTGGAGACCAGCATCGACGTAGCGGCCGACGCCGCGTCCCCGGCCGCCGACCGGCCGGGCGCGGGGAGGAACTGATTAGGTGTCAAGAGAGCTGACCGTGGACATCGTCCACAATCCGTCGTCCGACTTCTCGCTGCTTCCGCCGCGCGCGAGTGACCCGGAGGGGCGCCTGCGGATGCGGGAGCCGCTGGACCTGGTGGTGATGCTCCGCCAACACAGCCCCGACCGGCTGCATATCGCGGCCTTCGCACACGGGCAGCGCACCCCGAGGAACGGCACCCCCAACGCGTATCTCACCGTGACGGCCGGCGAGATCCTGCGGTCGGCGGCGCGGCTGCGCTCCATCTGGCGCGACCAACTGGTCCGCCACCAGCCGCTGGACGCCGACGGCATGCCCCTGGGCGGCTATCCGTTCAGCGAGGCCGTCGACCTCTCCGCCCACGTCGACAGCGCCTGCCGGCTCACCGGGAACCTGGTCGAGGAGGGCCACTACTTCCTGGAGGAGAAGCTGCTCGCCGGCACCGACCGGCAGATCAGCGGGTTCCGCGCGTTCCTGCTCGACCTGCTGGCCGGCGAGGAACGGATGCGCGTCTCCTTCGACTCGGACCTCCATCTGCCGTGGCCGATGCTGGCCGTGCGGCTGCCCGACGGGCAGGATCCCCGGCACGGCTTCCTCGGCTACCGGCACCAGATCGAGCAGACCGGCGCCTCCGCCTACGCGCCGGCCCAGGTGGACGCCAACATCCGCGCGGTCCCCGTCACCAGCCTCAACACGGACTCCACGCTGGACGGGGTCGGCCGGGCCCGCGACGTCTACAAGCTGCTCAACAAACGGACCCGACTCACCGTGCGCACCCGCTCCGAGCCCCTGCTGGAGGCCCTGTCCGAGCCCGTCCTCGACGAGGACGTCATGTACTTCTGGTGCCACGGCGCCTTCGTCGACAACGGCTCCCCCCATCCGCACCTGGCCGTCCGGCTCTCCGACGGCCTGCCCATCGACGCCGATCTGGTGGAGCGCAAACGCAGCCTTCACCATGGCTCGACCGACGCGCACTTCCGCCCCTTCGTGTTGCTCAACGCCTGCCACACCGGCCAGACCTCGCCCGAGCCAGGGCTGAAACACCTCGGCGGCGCGCTGGTCAAACTCGGCGCCGACGGGGTCCTCGGGCCGCAGATCGAGATACCCCAACTCTTCGCCTCCGAGTACGCGTTGGCCTTTCTGGAGCACTATCTGTGCGGCTCGGACACCGCCGGCGAGATCGCCATGAGGCTGGTCCGCCGGTTTGTCGACGACCACCACAACCCGCTGGCCCTGACGTACTCCGTCTACTGCGGTATCGACAGCAGGCTGGAGACCACCGGTTGACGCCCACCGTGGTCCATCTCGACGAGCGGGGGCGGCTGCGCCCGGCCGGCGCCTCGGCGCCCGTGCCGCGGGACCGGATCGCCGAACATCTCGACCGCACGCTCCGGGTGCCGGAGCGCGCCACCGACCTCTATGTCTATGTCCACGGCTGGCAGACCCCGCCCCGCGCCGCCCTGCGCAGCGCCGGCCGACTGCTCGACTCCGCACGGGAGTTGGCCGCCGCCGCGCCCGGCGACTATCCGGGGCTCGCGGGCGGCTACCGCCCCTGGTGCGTCGTCGTCTGCTGGCCGTCGTCCAGCGCGCCGACGCCCGCCGGCTACCGCCGGGTCCGCGACCGGGCCCATGCGATGAGCGCGCCCGGGGTCGGCCAGGCCGCGCATGTGCTCGGCTATCTGCTGGGGTATCTGGACGCCCACCGGGTGAGCCCCGACGATCCGGCGGTGCTCACCAACCGTGCCGGGCAGTATCTCCATCTCGTCGGCCACTCCTTCGGCGGCCGGTTCCTGTGCGAGGCGGCCCAGTGGGCGGCCGATCCGGGGCGGGCGCCACGGGTGCTCGGCTGGAGCAACCCGGTCGACCCCCGGCGCCCGTTCACCGTGGACAGCTCGCTGATCTTCCAGATGGCCGCCCCCAGAAACAGCTTCACCACCCGCTTCCCCGCGCTCTTCGCCGGCGACGGGCGGTTGACGGCCCCGCTGCGCGGCCCGCTGGTCCTCACCTACTCCCGCTGGGACCGGGCCACCGGCTTCTGGCATCTGCGGGCCGAGGGCGCCGCCGGCATCGGGCACTCCGGCGTCGGTGCGGCCCCCGTCCCGCAGTTCACCACCCGGCTCAGGCCCCCGGGGGACCCGTACCCGCGCCGGCTGCTCGACCACCGGATCGTCAATGTCGACGCCAGCGGACGTTTCCGGGGCGGCCGGGTGAGCCGGCTGCTGCCCGCCGGGGCGCACTCCGACTTCCATCACCCGGACTCCGCCCATCTGCTGCTGAGCCTCGCCGCGCTCTCCCGTTGAGCCCGGTCCCGTGGTCGGTCGCCGTGCCGGCCCGACGCCGCCACGGGGTGGCCCGGTTCGGTCGCGGACGCGAATAACTCCGGCTGGTCGGCCTCGTCCGAGCCGTTCCGGTACCCGATCGGACCGCGCCCGGCGGTGAGCGCCCCCACCATGCCGCCGCTCCCTCCTCGCACTCCGCCGGGCCCGGACGCAAGCATTCCCCATTGTGAACACCGCCAACGGTCTTGTCCGACCAGTCCGTTCCCGGGCCCGCCGGGTCCAACCGCCGGCGGCGGCAGCCGGTGGACGCGCGCGCCGGTTGTCCCGTGTCGACATTGATTGACGTCCCGAGAGGCGAGGCGGCAGGGTCTGGGGATTCCGGCGAAGCGCTCTCTCCCGGATACCGACTGAGAGGTCCCACGTGATGCTCACAGGGATGGGCAACTGGCGGTTGCTCCGTCCGTTGGCGCAGGTCTCCCGACCGCGGTTGTTCCTGCTCACGGCGGTGATGCTCGTTCGCTCGACCGCACCGGTCGGCGCGAGCCTGGCCACCATGCTGGTCGTCTCGGACATCTCCGCCGCCGAGGACCGGAGCGGATGGGCGCTGCTGGTGCCGGTCGGCGCGCTGGCGGGCTGCCTGCTGATCGCGCAACTGTCACAACTCCTCATCGAGCCCGCTCAGTTCGCGGTGCGAAGGGAGATCGACGGTCGCCATCGCCGGGAGGTCGGCCGGGTCGCGCTGGCCGCCGGACTGTCCCGGCTGGAGGACCCGGCGGTCCGCGACGATCTCCAGCTGGCCGCCGCCGAACCCGCCAACTGGACCGAGCGCACCCCGGGCGCGGCGGCGTGCGCGCAACTGCTCTGGGTGACCAAGTGGGTGGGCGCGCTGTGCGCCGCCGGGGTGGTCGGTCGCCACAGCCTGCCGATCGCCGTGTGCCTGCTCGCCGTCCTGGCCGCGCAGAACACGCTGATGTCCCGTCAGTGGTACCGGATGGTCCAGGTCTGGGCCGGGGGCGCGCGCCATCTGCGCCGGGCCGCCTACCTCACCGGTGTGACGACCGACGCCCCCAGCGCCAAGGAGGTCCGGCTCCACGGGTTCGCGCCGTGGATGATCGGCCGGTACCGCGAGTCGGTCGGAGAGCATCTGGGCCCCTACCGGAAGGCGAAGTTCTCGCTGCTGCGCAAGCAGTGGTTCCCGTTCGCCGCGGTCTCGCTCACGATGGTTTGGACGCTCGACTCCCTGGCCGGCGAGGCGCAGTCGGGGCAGATGGACGCGGCGGCGCTGAGCGCGGCCGTGGTCGCCGCCTGGCTGCTGTTCAACATCGGTGCGAGTGGCCCCGAGATCCTCGACATCGAGGGCGGAAAGGTTCCCGCCGCCGCCCTCGCCCGGGTGCGCGCCTCGGTGCGGCCCGCCGTGACCTCCCCGAAGGCGGCGCCCGGCACGGCCGGGGCGCGGGCCGAGCCGCCGGAGATCCGGTTCGGGGACGTGCGGTTCACCTACCCGGGCCACACCCGGGAGGTGCTGCGGGGACTCGACCTGCGCCTGGCACCCGGCGAGACTGTGGCGATCGTCGGCCTCAACGGAGCGGGGAAGAGCACCCTGATCAAACTCCTGGCCGGGCTCTACGAGCCCACCTCGGGGACCATCCGCGTCGACGGCGCCCGGCGGGGCCAGGGGCCGGACGACGACTGGTACCGCGATGTGGCCGTGGTGTTCCAGGACTTCATCCACTACGGCATGTCGTTGAAGGACAACATCGCGATCGGAGCCTCCCGGCAGGGCGTGACCGGCGCCGCGCTGGACGCGGTCTGGCGCCGGGCGGCGGCCGACATGGGCCTGGACGATATCGCCGCCCGGCTGCCGGACGGCTGGGACACCCGGGTCTCGGCCTCGTTGCCCGGTGGCGTCGACCTCTCCGGAGGCCAGTGGCAGCGGGTCGCGCTCGCCCGCGCCCTGTGCGCGATGCACGCGGGCGCCCGGGTGCTGGTCCTCGACGAGCCGACCGCCCATCTCGACGTCCGCACGGAGTGGGACCTGTTCCACAGTCTGCTCAAGGTCACCGAGGGCATGTCGGTCGTGATCGTCTCGCACCGGCTGTCCACGGTCCGCAGCGCCGACCGCATCGTCCTGCTGGAGGGCGGGCGGATCGTGGAGAACGGCAGCCACACCGAACTCATGGCCCGGCGGGGCCGGTACCACGAACTGTTCCAGTTGCAGGCCGAGCGGTTCACCGACGGTGGCGAGCCCGCTCTCCGGAAAGGCGGCCGCCCATGACACCGCGACAACGCCGGCGCGGCGGAACCCCCCGGGTGTGGCTCGCGCTCCTGCTCCGCTCCTGGCGCCTCGACCGGTGGACGACCGCCGGCGTCCTGTTGCTGATGGTCGCCGACGCCGCCGCCCTGACGGTGAGCGGGCTGAGCCTGCGTGAGCTGGTCGACCGGGCACTGGGCGATGCCGAGCAGAACGTCACACCCCCCGCCGTCGCGGCCGGCGTCTCCTTCGCGGCGATCCTGGTGATCAGCCGGGTCCAGCAGGAACTGCGGCTCGACCTCGCCGACCGGGTCGGCATGCTGGAGGTCGACAGCGAGGTACAGCGGTTCGTCAGCGGCCTGGAGACCATCGAACACCTGGAACGCCCCGCATACCTGGACCGGATCAACCGGCTGCGGGGCCGGGGGCAGTTGATGGCGGAGAGCAGCTGGGGCGTGCTCGACGCGCTGTCCAGCACCGCCAGGGTCCTTGTCACCCTGGGACTGCTGGCCACCGTCCAGCCCGCGCTGCTCCTGCTCGTCCTGCTCGCGGTCCCGGCGCTGCTGCTCAACCGGGCCGGCCAGCGCACCGTACGGCAGGCCGCGGGCACCGCCTCCGGCGACGACCGGGTGGAGCGGGAGCTGTTCGACCTGACCGTCGGCTCCGGCCCCGGCAAGGAACTGCGGGTCTTCGGGTCGGGCGACTGGATCGCCGGTCTCGCCGACCGGGCATGGCAGCGCTCGTCCCGGATCGGCGCCGGGGCGCGCTGGAAGGCCGCCCTGCTGGGCGGCATCGGCTGGACCGTCTTCACCCTCGGCTTCGCCGGCGCCCTCGGCGTCGTGACCTGGCAGGTGTCCCGGGGCAGGGGCTCGGTGGGCGACGTGGTGCTGCTGGTCACCCTCGCCGGCACGCTGCGGGTGCAGTTCGAACGGCTCGCCTACAGCATGAGCAGGATCATGGCGGGGCTGGTCGCCGTGGAGGCGTACCTGTGGCTGCGCGACTACGCGCGGACGCGCGGCCGGGGGCCGGCCGATCCGGTCCCGGTGCCGCCGCGGCTGGACCGGGGCCTACGCCTGGACCGGGTCGGCTTCGCCTATCCGGGCACCACCCGCGACGTCCTGCGCGACATCACCGTGGACCTGCCGGCGGGGGCGATGGTGGCCCTGGTCGGTGAACACGGCTCCGGCAAGACCACCCTGGTCAAGCTCCTGTGCGGGCTCTACCCACCGGACTCGGGGGAGATCACCGTCGACGGCGTGCCGATGTCGGCGATGAGCGCGACCGAGTGGCGGGCGGCCTGCTCCGGCGCCTTCCAGGACTTCGGGCGCTACGAGCTGACGCTGGGTGAGGCCGTCGGAATCGGCGACCCCGACCGGATGGGCGACCGCGACCTGATCACGGCGTCCCTGGACGAGGCCGAGGGCGGCTCGCTGGTGCGGACCCTGCCCCTGGGCCTGGACTCCCCGCTCGGGCCGGGCGCGACCGAACTGTCCGAGGGCCAGTGGCAGCGGGTGGCGCTCGCCCGCGCGGCGATGCGCCACCACCCCCTGCTGCTCCTGCTCGACGAGCCCACCGCCTCGCTCGACCCGCCCACGGAGCACGCCGTCTTCACCCGCCACGCCCGGATCGCCCGCGACCTGGGTGCCGCGACCGGGGCGGTGACCCTGGTCGTCACCCATCGCTTCACCACGGTGCGGATGGCCGACCTGATCCTGGTGCTGCGCGACGGGGAGATCGTCGAGTCGGGCGACCACACCTCGCTGGTCGGCGCCGACGGCCTGTACGCGGAGCTGTACCGCCTCCAGGAGTCCGCCTACGCTACGGAAGGTCCCTCATGACGTATCCCACCGACTATCCGACCGTGACCGTCGCGGTGTCCGACCTCCGTAGCGGCACGGGGCCGCTGACCTGGGGGCAGCACGCCATCATGAGCCTCCTCGACCTGCTGGGGGAGGACGCCCACACCAGCAACGTCAGCGCCTGGGAACCCTGCGAACCGGGCACCGGGACGGCCGCCGCGCTGGCGGTCATCAAGGGGCTGCTGACCCGGTACGAAACGTTGCGCACGCGGTTCCCGCAGCTCGGGGAGGAGCGCGTGCAACTCCTCGACGGCGACGGATCCGTCGAGGTCGAGATCGTGCCCGCCGAGGGCGAGGAAGCGGCCGTCATCGCACGCCGCGAACGGTCCCGGCTCCGGGAGACCCGCTTCGACCTGGTCGAGGGCTGGCCGGTGCGGTTCGCCGTCGTCACCGAGGGCGACACGGCGCTGGCCGTGGTCTTCGCCTGCTCGCACGCGGTGGCCGACCTGTGGGGAGCCAGGGCCCTGCGGCCGGTGCTCGCCCGCCCGGACGCCGGAGCCGAGTCGACCCAACAGCCCCTGGACCGGGCGGCCTTCGAGAACTCCCCCGCCGGTGACCTCGTCAACCAGCGCTCCCTGGCCCACTGGCGGCAGCAGCTGACCAGGATGCCCCGCACGCTCTTCCCGAACGCCCCGCTGCCCCCGCACGAGGGCAAGCGCTTCTGGTACGGCTCGTTCGAGTCCCCGGCGATGGACGCCGCGCTGTCCGCGCTCGCCGCGCGCTACCGGGTCAGCAGCTCCACCGTCCTGTTCGCCGCCACCTCGGCGGTGCTGGCCAGGAACGCCGGGGTGGAGTCGTGCCCGCTCGGCGTGGTGTCCGCCAACCGGGCCGGGGCGCGGAACTCGGTCAGCACGCTCTCGCAACTGAGCCTGATCACCCTGCCGGTCGGCGAGCGGCCGCTGCCCGACCTGGTCAGGGCGGCGATGGCGGCCAACCTTGAGGCGTACCGACACGGCGCGTACGACCCGCGCAGCCGTGACGCCCTGTTGGCCGAGGTCTCCCACACCCGTGGCCTGCCCATCGACATGGCGCTGTGGCTCAACGACCTGCGCACCCCCGGTCCCGGCCAGGCCGGCAACGGACCGGGGCAGCTGGAGCTCGGCAGCATGCGCTGGAAGGACGCCAACGACGAGGGGGACTCCACGTTCTATGTGTTCGTCGAGGACTGGAGCGGCTGCCTGTCGCTCTACGTCATGCACGACACCTTCTATCTGCCGCCCAGGACCGGTGAGTTGCTCCTCGGCGACCTGGAGCGACTGCTCGTGGACGAGGCGGGGAACGAGCTGCCGTCCGGTCGACCCGTCCAGGTGCCGACCACCGCGTCCTGGCGGCCGCGCGGGACGGACTGGCAGCTGGTGGACTCCTCCTGGATACGGCTGCGGGACGTCCGGGCGCTGCTGCAGGGCATCGGGGACTGGTCCGCCGTCGGCGTCTTCCTGGAGACCTCGCAGGATGGCACCGACTCCCTTGTCGCCCGCCTGACGCCGAAGACGGAAGCCGTTTCGCCGGCCGACCTCCACACGGCCTGCATGGCGGCGCTGCCGGAGTACCGGTCGGCCATCGCGCCCCACCGCTATGTCGTCCATGCCACCGCCCCGGCGGACGAGGCGGACGAGGCGGACTGGCAACGCCAGCCGGTCCTCCACGAAGGGGACGGCCGCTAGTACTTCAGCCGCGGTTCGCCGTCTCCGTCGCACCGCCTCGCGCCGACCGGAGGGCCGACCCCGTTCGCAAGACCCCGCACGAGGCTCCGCGGCTAGACTGCACAACGGCACATGAGGACGTGTCACACACGACGGAAAGCCACGAGGAAGCCGGGCGAACTCCAGGGATCGTTCGGCGACATGGAAGGACGAATGCTGATGAGGTCGGCGGAGATCCGCAAACGCTGGCTCGGGTTTTTCGAGGAGCGCGGGCATACGGTCGTGCCTTCGGCATCGCTGATCGCGGACGATCCGACCCTGCTGCTGGTGCCCGCGGGCATGGTGCCTTTCAAGCCGTACTTCCTCGGCCAGGAACAGCCGTCCTTCCGGCGGGCCACCAGCATCCAGAAATGCGTGCGCACCCCGGATATCGACGAGGTCGGAAAGACCACGCGCCATGCCACGTTCTTCCAGATGTGCGGCAATTTCTCGTTCGGGGACTACTTCAAGAAGGAAGCGATCACCAGCGCCTGGGAGTTGCTGACCGCCCCGCAGGACGCGGGCGGCTACGGCATGGATCCCGAGCGGTTGTGGGTGACCGTCTTCCACGAGGACTCCGAGGCCGAGGCGATCTGGCGCGATGTCGTCGGGGTCCGGCCGGAGCGCATCCAACGCCTCGGCATGGGACCGAACTTCTGGTCCATGGACGTGCCGGGACCGTGTGGGCCCGCCTCCGAGATCTGCTACGACCGCGGCCCCGAGTACGGCCCCGAAGGCGGCCCGGCCGTCAACGAGGAGCGCTACATCGAACTGTGGAACCTCGTGTTCATGCAGTACGAACGAGGCGAGGGGACCGGAAAGGAGGACTTCGAGATCCTCGGGGAGTTGCCCGCGAAGAACATCGACACCGGTCTCGGCCTTGAGCGGCTGGCGATGATCCTGCAGGGCGTCAACAACATCTTCGAGATCGACACCTCGCGTGCCGTCATCGACAGGGCGACCGAGCTGACCGGAGTCGCCTACGGCACCGATCCGAAATCGGATGTCTCGCTCCGTATCGTTTCGGACCATATGCGGGCGTCCGTCATGCTCGTCGGCGACGGAGTCACGCCCGGCAACGAGGGCCGCGGCTATGTGCTGCGCCGCATTCTGCGCCGCGCCATCCGCAATATGCGACTGCTCGGCTCCACCGGGCCGGTGGCCAAATCGCTGATCGACACCGTCCTCGACGTCATGGGTGAGCAGTACCCCGAACTCCTCGAAGACCGCGCGCGTATCGAAATCGTGATTCTGGCGGAAGAGGAAGCTTTTCTGCGGACCCTGAGAACCGGCACCGCGATGCTGGACGAGGCGGTTGCCGAGACCCGTCGCGGCGGTTCCTCCGTCCTGGGCGGCAGCCAGGCCTTCATGCTGCACGACACCTACGGCTTCCCCATCGACCTGACCCTGGAAATGGCGGCCGAGCAGGGCCTGCGGGTCGACGAGGCGGGTTTCCGGCAGCTCATGAAGCAGCAGCGGGACCGGGCCAAGGCCGACGCCCGGGCCAAGAAGTCCGGCCACGCCGACCTCTCCGCCTACCGGGAGGTCGCGGACCGCGCCGGCGCCGTCGAGTTCACCGGATACGAGTTGATGGAGGACGAGGCATCCGTCGTCGGCCTGCTGGTCGGCGGCGTTCCCTCGCCCGCGGCGTCCGAGGGCGACGACGTCGAGATCGTCCTGAGCCGGACGCCCTTCTACGCCGAGGGCGGCGGCCAGTTGGCCGACCACGGCCGCATCCGGACCCAGGCGGGCGCGACCGTCACCGTTCACGACGTGCAACAGCCGGTTCCCGGCGTCCTGGTGCACTCGGGGACGGTGCTGGTCGGCGAGGTCACTCTCGGCTCGACGGCGCTCGCCACGGTCGACGTCGAACGCCGCCGTGCCGTGTCCCGCGCGCATTCGGCGACCCATCTGACGCACCAGGCCCTGCGCGTCGCGCTCGGCCCGTCGGCCGCGCAGGCCGGCTCGGAGAACTCCCCCGGGCGGTTCCGCTTCGACTTCGCCTCACCGTCCGCGGTGCCCCACTCCGTGCTGGCGGACGTCGAGCAGGAGATCAACGAGGTGCTGTCCCGCGAGCTGGAGGTGACCGCCGCGGTGATGACCATGGACGAGGCCCGCAAGCAGGGCGCCGTCGCGATGTTCGGCGAGAAGTACGGCGACCAGGTGCGCGTCGTCACCATCGGCGACTACTCCAAGGAGCTGTGCGGCGGCACGCACGTCCGCAACACCGCACAGCTCGGCCTGGTGAAGCTGATGAGCGAATCGTCCATCGGCGCCGGCGTGCGGCGGGTCGAGGCACTGGTCGGCGTGGACGCGTACCGCTTCCTGGCCCGCGAGCACACGCTGGTGAGGCAGTTGACCGACCTGGTCAAGGGCAAGCCGGAGGAACTGCCGGAGAAGATCGCCGGCATGATCACCCGGATCCGGGACGCGGAAAAGGAGATCGACCGCTTCCGGCTGGACAACCTCATGCAGTCGAGCCCGTCGCTGGCGGGCTCCGCCGAGCAGGTGGGCGGCGTCGCACTGGTCGCCGCGAAGGTGGGCGACGGCATCGCGATGGACGATCTGCGACGGCTGGCACGGGATGTGTGCGGGCGGCTCCCGTCCCCGGAGGCCGTGGTCGCCCTGTTCTCCGTCAAGGACGACCGCCCGCTGTGTGTGGTCGCGGTGAACGAGAAGGCTCAGGCCGGCGGGTTGAAGGCCGGCGAGCTGATCCGTACCGGGATGGCGGTCCTCGGGGGGCGCGGAGGCGGCAAGGACAGCGTGGCGCAGGGAGCGGGCACCGACGCGGCCGCCGTGGACCGGGCCATCGCCGCGGTGCGCGGGGCCGTTGCCGCGCACGGTTCGTAGCGGGGGCTGGAGAACGCACCTCCCGGAGTCGACATGCGGGCCGCGGACCCCAGGGTCACGGCCCGCACGTCGACCCCGGCTTCTCAGTCCGGTGCCGCGAGCAACGACAGTTCCCCCAGGCCGGCTTCCCGAGCCAGGCAGCGGGCCAGCTCGCGCGATTCGCCGACCAGGGCGGGCACGTCGACGCCCAGCAGCTCCCCGTCGCCGACCCGCCGCCGTCCACCCACCCAGACGTCCTTCACCTCGCGGGGGCCCGCGCAGTAGACGATCGCCTGGAACGGGTCGTGGACATTGGCGAGGGCCGGCGAGTCGCCGTCGAAGACGACCAGGTCGGCGGCCTTTCCGGGTTCGAGCGAGCCGACCAGGGGGTCGAGACGCAGCGCGGCGGCGCCCTCGACGGTCGCCATGCGGAGAGCCGCGCGCGCGGTCAACGCGGCCGGATCGAGCTGATCCAGTCGCTGCAGCAGAACGCCGGTCTTGATCGCTTCCAGCATGTCCTGGCGGTCGTTGCTGGCCGGGCCGTCGACGCCGAGCCCGACCTTGATCCCACTGCCGCGCAGCCGTGGGACCGGACACACCCCGGACGCGAGGATCATGTTCGACACCGGGTTGTACGCCACGCCGACGCCGTGCGACGCCAGGAGACGGATGTCGTCGTCCGAGAGCCAGACGCAGTGCGCGGCCAGTGTCGGCGCTTCGAACAGCCCGTGCCGCGCGCAGTACGCGATCGGGCTCATCTGCCGGGACTCCCGGATGTGTTCGATCTCCTCCCGCGACTCGTGCAGGTGGATGTGGACCCCGTCCCCGTGCGATGACGCGAGATCGACCGACCGCGCGAACAGGGACGGCGCCTGCGCGGCCACCGTCGCGATACCGACGCGGAACCGGCACAGCGAACTGCCGGCCGCGGCCTCACGCAGCGCGGCATGCTCGGCGAGGACATCCTCAACGGCGGTCCCCGACCGTCGATCACTCGCGCCGTAGGAGACGACGCCCCTCAGCCCCAGCTCCTCCAGACCCTGGACGACCCCCGGTGTGACGGGAGTTGCCCTCGGGTCGCAGACGAACATGTCGTTCGTCAGCGTGATCCCGGTCCTGAGCATCTGAACACCGCCGAGCAGTGTGCCGATATAGGCGCTTTCCCGGTCGAGACGGGGAGCGACGGCGTCGATCAGGGTACGCAGCCAGTCACCGAGCGCGTACTCCTCCGCGATTCCCGTCACCAGGGCCTCGGAGAAGTGCCCGTGCGTGTTGACGAATCCGGGGGTGACGATATCGGCGGGCCCGCCGAGCACGGCGCAGCCGGGAAACCTGCCGGAGAGATCGGCGAACGTCCCGACGTCCGTGATCGTGTCGCCCACCACGCGCACGGCGCCGTCCGGGATCATCTCGGGTTCGGACGAGGTGAGGACGTATCCGCCACGGACCAGGAAACCGGCATCCGGTTGACGGAAAGGGGCATCGATTTCCGAAGCCCCCTCCGAAGTCCTTTCCGAGATTCCCTTCGAAATCCCCCTCGGATAAGGGCTGCCGGACCGTTCGGTCATCGGATTCGCTCCTGTTCCCCGCGCCATGCCGGAGTTGGTCCGGAATTCCACCGGCCGATGCGGGACGTCGGCCGTCCCTACCTTCCTCACTCCGTTCTCGGGCACGAGACGGGCGGCCCCTCCAACTCCTGGGCGAATTCGTCCCACAGCTTCGCGTAGGCCCGGGCGAGTTGGGCCAGGAGGGGCACACTGTGCGAAGGAACCGCCGAGGCGAGAGAGGCCGATTCCGGCAGGCTCGACGCGTTCGCCTGCAACAGACGCAGCAGCTGGCGTCCGGCCTGCTTGTGGCGCATGGAGGGATCGCGGGCGAGCTTGGTGACGATGCTGACCGGATCCGCCGCGGCCAGCAGCGGACGCGACTCCGAACGCCGACGGGTCGACGACACGCGGCCGTCCGGCCGGCGGCTCCCGTCGGACGCGTGCGCCTCCGGCACCGGAGCCTCGCCCCGTGCCAGGCGGCGGCGCACATCGGCCACCGTGTTCGGCGATATCCCCGAGCTTTTCGCCACCTCCCGCAGCGACGACTGCGGTTGGTCCTCCAGCATCCTGGCGGCCTTGAGCCGGCCCTCCACCGTGCTCAGCGGCCGGGCCCTGCCGTCCCGCCCCACCCGGGTCGTGGGCAGCGACGACACGTCCTGGGTCATGTGCCGCAGCTCCGCGACGATCTTGGCCGCCATGCCGACGACCTCGGCTATCGCCCGGTCGGACATCTCGGGATGCGACACGATGATCCGTGCCGCGGCGGCGCGCCGGTCGGCACGCGACAGCGGGAGGCCATGCTTCGTGTTCGCCTCGACGGCGCACAGAAAGGCGTTCTCGGCGGTGCCGTCGAAGAACTCGACGCTGATGGACTCTTCCCCGTTGAGCACGGCCGCCAGGAGTCGATGGGTGCCGTCGATCACTTCCATCGTCCGCCGGTCGACGAGTATCGGCGGAAGTTCGCCGTCGGCCTCCGCGAGGCGCGCGATATGCTCCTCGTCCGTTCCGCCCAGGCGCGGGGACCGCCCGAGCGAGAGACTGGTCAGTGGGACGGTCCAGGGTCCCCGCCCCGTGAAGAGGTTGTCGATCGCGTCACCGCCGGACGCGGGCATCGGGTCTTCGTAGAGAGCTGATATCGGTATTGCATCCGCCTGACTCATGGCTGCAATCCCCTCGTTAATTGATCTCCGCAAGGCGGCTTCGCAGCCCTCCGCCTAACGACATGTGCAGGTGCCATTTCCGTTTGAGAACCCGAGGGTTCCCGGTCCTCTGTTCACGCGGTGCTTCAGGAGTACAGCTCGGCGATCTCAAGAACTTCCTCGTACCAGCCCCGCTGCTCGTCGAGTTCCGTGTCGTGGAGGTACCAGCCGTCGTCCTGGGCCAGTCCGATCGCTCCCGCCATCTCCCGCAGCACCCTGATGCCCTCCGCCCAACTCGCGATGGCGGCCCCGCAGGACGCGGCCGCCGGCACGGACAACTCCTTCTCCAGGAACGCGCGGACCACGTCCACCTGTTCGCGCAGCGCCTCGATCGACGCCGGCGCCGCCGTGCGCAGCAGCTCCCAGACCCGGGAGGCCAGCGGGGGGTTGCAGCGGGCGAGCAGGTCCAACATCGCGCAGGTGTGCTCGATCTGGTCCCGCTGTGGCTGAAGCGGGAGGCCGCACGCGAGGAGGTACAGCTCCGTGCCCGCCAGCAGCAGCCCCTCGCGGCCCCGCCAGACCAGCTCCTGCTGTTCGGCGTCGAGGGCCCCGTCGATGTCGAACTGCCAGGCGACCAGGTCGAACACGATCTCGTTGCTCCGACGTGTCCGGCGCAGCCACGGAACGATCGGGTCGATTTCCGAGAGCGTCACTTGGGCTCCTCCGTCTCGTCGGTCCGGAGCAGCCCGGAGCTGCGCAATCCGGCGGTGTGGAACCATGCGGCCGTCATCAGTTCGTGGTGGGGCACCCCGGCCGCCTCGGCCGTTCCCCGGGTCGCCTCGGCCCAGTCGGCGCCCTCGGCGAGACGGGCGCAGACCGCTGCCACCACCCCCTTGACGATCGCGACGGCCCGGCCCCGGAGGGCCAGGTGTCCGGGCGCCGAGGGACCGGCGGGTGGCAGGAACGCCACGCCGTCGCTCAGGCCGCAGCTCCGGGCCGTGATCAGCGCGGCCGGTTCGTCGGGGAGCCGGAGGCGCGAGCGCAACCGTTCGAGACGGGAGTCGAGATCCCCCTCGGGGCGCAGGCTGTCGTCGAGGAGATCGTCGAACTCGGCGGTTCCCCGCCCATGGAGACGTGCGGCCTTCTCCCCGGTCCACTTGATGGCCGGATACCCTTCGCCGCCGGCGGCGAGCCTGCTGTTCGCGTGCCACAGGACGCCTTCCCGCAGCAGGACGTCGGCCTGGTCCTCGGCGCCGAACGCCAGAGCCGTGCTCGCCCGGGCCAGGTGCTCGTAGGCGCGCAGCAGGGACCACCGCTCGAAGACCGTGCAGGCCCTGCCGCGGTCGAAGCTCTGCAGGGTCTTCTCCAGGCCGTCCGACAGGACCACCGGGATACCGATCGAAATCCGGTAGTACCGGTTGATGTCGAAGATCGGCTGATCGAGCATCGCGCCCCAGGACAGGTTCTCCACGCGGGAGAGCAGATCGGTGACCGACGCACGGGTCATATATTCGCAGTCCACATAGCGGGATTTGCGTATGCCAATCGATATGCTTTGCTTTGGCGTGCCCTCGTCATGGATGACATAGAGGTCGATGTCGGAGCTGGAGTTCCCGAAACCCTCGATGATCGATCCGGTGGCCACGCAGGACACGTCGGCCGGCAGGCGGCTCACGATCGCGTCGATCTCCCTGCGCATCTCTTGGCTGACCAATTCTTCCCCCACGCCGTACTCAACTTCCCTTCAGGCGTTCATCGTGTTCGGACGGAGCGGGAAGCGGACCGGAGCCCTGGTCCTCGAACCAGGTCCGGCAGGCTTCCCGCTGCAGCTTTCCGCTGGTCGTCACCGGGAGGGTGCCTGCGGGCAACAGCAGGATGCGGCCGGGAGACAGGGAGTGGACCGAGCTCAGCAGGCGGGTGATCTTCCTGGTGAGTTCGGCACGGCCCGCCGCGTCCACGTTCTCGTGGCCCTGCCGGAGTTCTGCTAGCACGACGAGCAGCGAGCCGCCGGGCTCGGTCCCGTGCGAGAGGAAGACCGCGGTGCGGCCGAGGCGGAGCCGCTCGTCGGACTGGCTGACGGCGGCCTCGATCTCGCCGCTGTAGTAGTTCTCGCCCCTGACCTGGAAACGTTCCCGACTGCGTCCCAGCAGGGCGAGTTGGCCGCCGGAGAGGAACCCGATGTCGCCGGTGCCCCGGCCCCGGGCCCCGGAGAGGTGGTCCCCACCGGCGCCCGCGTCATCCGCCTCGGCGACCTGGGGGCCGGAGATCCAGACCTCGCCGATCCGGCCCTCGCCTTCCAGCGGCGTCCCGTCCGGGGCCGCGATCCACACCGAGGTGTCCCGCACCGGCGGTCCGCAGGCGACCAACTCCATGGTGTCCCCTGCGTCGTTCGGCCTGTCGACCGACCCCGCGCGAAGGCCGGAACGGGAGACGGTGAGGACGGTGGGCGCCTCGTCCAGCGGGCAGGTGGTGACCGTGAGGGTGGCCTCGGCGAGTCCGTAGGACGGCTTGAAGGCGGAACGCCGGAAACCCGCGGGCCCGAAGGCGTCGGAGAAGAGCGAGAGGGTTTCCGGACGGACGACCTCGCCGGCGGTCCTGGCGACCCGCAGCGACCCGAGGTCGTAGCGTCCGGGATCCGCGGTCCGTTGGGCGCACAGGGCGTAGCCGAAGTCGGGTGCCGAGGTGTGCGTCGCGTGCCAGGCCGACATGGCCTCGGGCCACAGCGACGGGTTCCGGACGAAGTCGAAGGGATCGAGGATGACCGAGCTGTAGCCCGACCACAGCGGTCGGAGCACGCTCGTGACCAGGCCCATGTCGTGGTAGAGCGGCACCCAGTTCACCGACACGCTGTCCGCGGTCTCGCCGAAAGCGTGCGCGGCCTGCCGTAGTTGGGCAAGGACATGGTCGTGGCGGAGGGCGATGGGCTTGGGGTCCGCCATGGAACCGGAGGTGTACTGGACATAGGCGGTGGGGGAGGTGCGCGCGAGTTCTCCCGGTGCACCCGAACCGTGACGCGGCAGCTCGTCCAGGGATATGACGGGTATGTCGCTGCCGTCGAGCGCGTCGGTGAGGCCCTTCACCTGGGGCTCGTCCGTGACCACCAGGCTCGGCCGCGATGCCTTGACGATGTTGAGAATTCGACTGCGGTGGCCGGGATGGACGAGGGCTCGCACCGGCGCCGGAACCGCGACACCACCCGCTGCGGCGATGGCGAAGAAGGTGGTGATGAAGGCGAACGGGTCGGCCAGGGCGATGACGACGTTCCCGATGTCGTCGGGGGAGCCGGGTGGCGGCGCAACCGCCCGCAGACCCGAGGCGAGTGCGGCCGATTCCTCGGCCACCTCGGCGAAGGAGAGCGACCGGGCCCCCGACGGGGAGTACGCCACGTAACGGCCGGGGGCGCCACGACGTGCCTCCAGCAGTTCGGTCAGGGTGGCGGGGCGGGGCCGTGGCGTCATCTCGAACTCATTCCTGTCCTGGTTCGGCACGCGGGCCTGGTCCGGCCCCCGGCCGTCGGGCCGCGGCGACACGCTCCGGGCCGGTCCATCTCAGGGGGCCTTCGGTGTCAACCTGCCGGCGAACTCGGCCAGGCTGTCGGCGCCGACGAGATCGGACACATCGACCTCCGAGCCGTGCCACGCCTCGATCGCCAGGGCGAGTTCGATGGCGGTCAGCGAGTCACCACCCAGATCGAAGAAGCTGTCGGCGGGGCTCACCGGCCGCTGGAAGAGTTCCGCCGCTGAGGCCACGACTCGTGCGACTACGTCCTGGGGCATTTTGGTTTCTCTTTCGGGCAGGCGATAAGCCGATTCGCAGAGGCACACGGTCGGTTGGACGAGAGAGCGCTCTCTTGGTGGGGAGAAGCTAGGCCGTGTGTCAGACCGTGTCAACACCGGTGCGAAGCAGCAAAGAACCTTTTCTTAAACCGTGGAAGTAGCGGACCGCAAGGGCAGTTGAGGGTGATGACCGAAACGCCCCGGCCCGCCCGCCTCCGCGACCCGAGCGGGCGGGCCGGGAGGAGGGACGGACTCCTCCGGTCACCGACTTCCGCTTGTCCGGGGGACGTCGCCCCGTGCCCGGACACCCCGCGAGTCGGGCGGCGGGGCGGTACCGGGAACGGGCGGCGTCTCCTCGCCGGCAGGCTCCTACTCGGAGCCGGAGCCGGAGCCGGAGCGGGCCCGGGCCGCAGCCGGCGGGTAGACCTCGTCGAACAACCCCTCCCTGAGCCCTTCGAGATGGCTGAGGACCTCGTCGAGCCCGGTGACATCGGCGTACTTCATATGGATGTCCATCAGGCTCACCTTGTGGGAGAGCACCGCCCGGTCGAAGACCGCCTCGTGCGGGACGGTGACACGGAGGTCGTAGGAGATGGCGTCCACCACCGAGGCCCGCACACAACCGCTCGTGGTCGTGCCCGTGATGATCAGCGAGTCGGCGCCGAGCATCGTCAGGTGACTCATCAGCGGCGTACCGAAGAAGGCCGAGGGCTTCCGCTTCTCGATGAGGATGTCATCGGCCTCAGGCGCGACCTCGGCGACGATCTGGTTGCCCAGGTGTCCGTTCACGTCCACCGTCTCGTCGCTGCGGGTGCTCTTCGCCGTCCAGACGCCGAGGTCGAATCCGTCCGGGCGCCGCGGGTTGGTCGTGTAGATCACCGGAAGCCGTTTGCGCCGGGCGACTTCCAGCAGCCGCACGATCGACGGTATCGCCGTGGTCCACGCGACCTCGCCGCAGGAGTACCGCCAGCGTTCGATCGACTCCAGGACCGGTTCGGGCCGGTCTCCGCAGAAGTTGTAGTTCACGTCGACGACCATCAGTGCCGGACGTCGGCCGAAGCCGGCCCTGCGTCCCCAGCCGGCGGCCTCGAAGACCGTCCGGTCGGTCTCGCCGAGGACGTCCGCCCAGACCCTGTCAATCTCTCCCCAGGCGGCGGTCTCCGCGCCGGTGTGCCCGTCCCGGGTGCGGTCCGTCATCGCCCGGCCCCCCCGGGACCGTCCGTGCGCACGGAGGTGTAGAGCTGTGTCTCCGCGCTGAAGCCGGGCCGGCTGAAGTCCGAACCGCCCCACCGGCGGTGCGACAGGTCGACGGCGGTCGGCTCGGCGATCGGGTAGGAGCGCGGTGCGCTCTGCGGGTACCGGGCCAGATACTCGCCCCTGGCCTCGGCCACCGGACGCATCCCCGGGGAGTCGTCGGCCCATTCGGCGGTCACCTTGCCGCGCATGACGGTCTTGACCGGCCAGCCGTGGAAGGTGTGTCCTTCCATGATCGACCATCCGGCCCGGGTGTTGATGTGTTCCTTGCCGACGGTGACCTCGCGTCCGGCGTCGACGATGACCATGTCCGCGTCGAAGCCGGGCAGCAGAGAGCCCTTGCGGCCCCACAGACCGCTGGTCTTGGCCGGGTTCTCGCAGCTCACCTGCACCAGGCGCTCCATGCTGATCCGGCCTTTGCGCACGCCCTCGGACAACAGGACGGGCAGGAAGAGTTCGACCCGGCTGAAGCCGGTGCGGCAGTCCCAGATGTTCGGGTTGTACATGTCGTCGAAGCTCGCCGGTTCCCAGCCGACCACATGATCGGACCCGACGACATCCACGGTGCCGTCGGCCAGCGCCTCCCACAGGGCGTCGATGTTCTCCCGGCGCCGCAGCGGGACGTTGATCCGCCAGCCGTTCTCCGGCTGCGCCCACAGCCACGCCGGGCCGGTCTGCGCGAACACCCGCGCGCCCTCGGCACGGGCCTTGGCGACCTCCTCGAAGCTGAGGCGCGTGGTGCAGTGTTGAAGGTACAGCGGAGGGTTACCGGGCGTCTGCTGCGCCAGATACGCGTAGGCCCGAATGTGCTGGGCCTCCAGGAAGTCGGGGGAACGGTCCGTCCAGGCGCCGAAGTCGGTGCGCTCGGCCGCGCGCAGCCGGTCCTCGAAGATCCGGCCGATCTCCCAGTTCTCCGGGTGGATGTGCACCATCCCCGGGTAGCCGAGATGGGCCACCTGCTCCATCACCTGGTAGACGGTTCCGTCGTCGATCCCCGTACCGAGACCCGCGCGCCGGGACGGCCAGTTGCTGTCGTCGCCGTCCCGCATGGCCTTGAGACCGCGCGTCTGCAGGTAGAGCTTGAACGACGTGACGCCGTGCGCCTCGGCATACTCTTGGATCTCGTGGGCCTGCTCGTCGGTCTCCAGCATGTAGGTGAGATAGGCGTCGACGTGCGAGACGGACTCGATCACCTTCCGGGCCGAGGGGAACGCCTGATGGAACGAGACCACGTCGGCCCGGTTGACGACCTCCTGGAACGGCTCGGTGCCCATGCGCGTCACGGGTGCCTGGATGCCCCAGGTCGTCACCCCGGCACACGCGGCGGTCCGCGACTCGGTACGCATGTCGTATTCGAAGGGCACATAGCAGCCGGGATGGGCCTCCGAGTCGACGATGCCCGGCAGGATGTAGTTTCCGCGCGCGTCGATGCGTTCCTTCGCGGGGGGCAGCAAAGCCTCGGGCGCGAGGGCGACCACTTTTCCGTCTTTGACGCCTACCGCCACGTCGTGGCGTCCGCCGCCGAGTACGACAGTCCCGTTTCCTACGACGAGATCAAGGATCTCACCAGCCACGATATGTCCTCCGGTGGGTGGGTGATACACAGCGAGCGCATGGAATGTGATGAAACCCGCGCATCGACAGGACGATGCGCCGATGGCAGGCAAAGCGCAATAGGGCAGGCAAGTGGCCTGAGGTAACGAAGGGTTGTTGCCCGGCCGGGCCCGCACGGCGAGGTTTTCCCACCCGGCCCGACGGGTTCTCCCGGTGAGAGTACGGCGGTTTCCCGTCACGCACCGCGTGTGTGCCGCGCGAGCCAACCCGCCCCCGGAAGGCGGGTGTTCGACTGCGGATTATCGGCAGTTGCACAGGGGCGCCGCCCTGGTCGCGGGCCGCCCGCGCGATCGGGGAAGGACCGAGGCCGACAATTGACGTGCCATCGCAATGACTTGTCCGATTCGGGCCCGGACGGTTTACCGTGCGATCGAACACCCCGTGCACAGCGTCGAATTGCCATGCCGGGTCGGCGATATCGATGACCAGTCACTTGTGACATCGCATGAGGCCGCGCCACGATGACGGAACGAGCGAGCATGCCAGCGTCATGTGACTGCCGACGGATCCTTCGCGGCGTCGTTGACGGCAGCCTACTGCGTACTGGAGGAAAGCTTGATGGCTGGAAAAACCGGTGAACTCGCAGGCGACGCGACACGGCGCGAGGAAGAAGAGGCCGGCCGCGGTGAGGAGCGGCAGCCGGCGGCGACCACCGCTATCACCGTTCGGCACAATTTCGAATCCGCGCACCGACTGCCGCAGCTGGGCGGAAAATGCCAGAATCTCCACGGTCACTCCTGGTGGGTGGAGGCAACCGTCGCGGGCGAGGCCGGAGCCGACGGGATAGTCGTGGAGTTCCACGACCTGAAGAGTTATCTACGGGAGTGGATCGACCGCAATCTCGACCACGGGGCCCTGCTGGGCAGCGAGGACGAGCTCGTGCTGGCGCTGAAGGCGGTGGACTCCAAGGTGTTCGTGTTCGGCGAAGCCGATCCCTCGGCGGGTCTCAGCTGGCCGACGGTGGAGAACGTCGCCCAGCTTCTGACCCGGGTCACGGCCGGCTACATCCGATCGCGGGGGCTGCGCGGCGTGCGGGTGTCCCGGGTCGTGGTGCGGGAGACCCATGTCAACGCCGCAGAGGTCTCCGGGTGAGGACGGACGAGGCCGCCCCGGACCTGGTCGAGTCCGGTGACGGCATGCCGTCACTGCCGGTGTCCGAGGTGTTCGGGCCGACCATCCAGGGCGAGGGCCCCCATGCCGGCCGGGGCGCCTGGTTCGTCCGGCTCGGCGGCTGCAACCTCTCGTGCTCCTGGTGCGACTCGCCGTACACCTGGGACGCGCAACGCTTCGACCTGCGGCGCGAGATCCCGATGACACCGGTGGACGAGGTGGTTGCCCGGATTCCCCCGTCGTCGCTCGTCGTCGTCACCGGTGGGGAGCCGCTGCTGCACCAGAACCGACCCGCCTGGCGCGCGCTGTGCACCGGGTTGAGAGCGCGCGGCTGCACGCTCCATGTCGAGACCAACGGAACGATCGTGCCGAACGCGACCACCCGTGGTTTCGTCCAGACATTCGTGGTGTCACCGAAACTTGCGAACGCGGGAGTCCATCGCGGCAATATCGACCCGGCACTGCGCACCGAATGGGCCGAGGTCGCGGAATCCGGCCATGCGCATCTGAAGGTGGTGTGCGCCTCGGCCGAGGATGTCGCGAGCGCCGTCGAGATCGCTCGCACCACCGGTTGGCCCCTCGGCCAGGTCTGGGTGATGCCGGAGGGGACGACCGCACAAGAGCTGAACGGCCGCTGGCGCGCGATCGCGGAGGCGGCCGCGCATGCCGGCGTCAACGCTACCCATCGGCTGCATATTCTCGCCTGGCAAGATGACAGAGGTCATTGAATGATTGACATCGAAAAGGTCGCGTCGAGTGTTTCCGACCTTCTGCTCGCGTTTGGTGTGGAGCGCGACTCGCATACACACGACACGCCCCGACGCGTCGCCGAAGCATGGGCCGAGTGCCTTGCCGGATACGAGAGCGATCCGAGTGTCCACCTGGACGCGACGTTCTCCGGGCCGTCGGATCCCGGCCTTGTCGTGCTCAGCGGTATCCGCCTGACCTCCACCTGCGCGCACCATCTGCTGCCGATCACCGGTACCGCGACCGTCGCGTACCGGCCGCGACCGGGAGCGCCCATTGTCGGCCTGTCCAAGCTCGCCCGCGTGCTCCACGGGTATGCGCGGCGACTGCAGGTCCAGGAGCACATCGGCTACCAGGTGGTGGACGCGATACGCCAGAAACTCGACCCGGTCGGCGCCGCGTGCGTCATCACGGCGGAGCACGGCTGCATCGGCACCCGGGGCGTCCTGGAACACGGTGTGCTGACGACGACTCAGGCGGCTGTCGGCGAATGGGTGCCGGGGCACGCGGATCTCCAGGCGATTCTCGCGGAACACACCGCCCGGAGCGTCTGAACTTCGAGCCGGCGCGACTCCGGCGGCCATGAATCCGAGAGCTTCCTATTCCTGGCCCGATTATCCGGGCTGTGCAAATGAAGAGAATCATCAGTTGCACGGATGGGATCGGTTCTACGATCGGAGTAAGTCATCTTCGAATGGAGAACATTGATGACCACTGTCACCGACGTCCCCGATCTCCGGTGGGCGCCGTGAAACTCGGAATTCTCGCTTGGGAGAAAGCAGAGCCGGAAGCCGTCGGAATGGCGGATATTGCCGGGGAACGGGGACACAGTGTGGAGGTGTTCGAGCTCGACGACGTGTCCTGTACTCCCGGCCCCGCAGGTGCGATGGCGACCGTCCGGGGGATCCCGTTGTCGGAGTTCGACGTCGTTCTCTGCCGGTGCGACCTCAGCACACCGCCCTGGACGGAGAAGATCCAGCAGCTTCTGCTGCTCAACGGCGAGCCGGGCGTGACCGTTCTCGATCCGCTGGACGTGCACATCAGGGCGGCGAGCAAGCGAGCCATGCTCCAGCAGCTCACGCTGGACGGCATCCCCGTCCCGCCGACCAGGGAGTGCCACAGCGCCGCCGACGTGCGCCTCGCCTTCGACGCATGGGGCCAGGTGGTGGTCAAGCCGGCTCTGGGCTACCGGGGGCTCGACGTCGAGCGCCTTCTCGACGGCCCGACCCCCTCGGCGCTGGAACTCGTCGACACCCTCGTCGAACGGCACGGCACGCTCCTGGCCCAGCCCTACCTGGCACACACGGGCGACTACCGGGTGCTCGTCATCGGGTCGAAGGTCTCCAGCTGCACGCGGTTCGACACCGCGGGCGAGGCATGGAAGCCGTTCTCGGGCGACCTCGCCGACGACCCGGTGAGCTCCGCCTTCGTCGACCCGCCGGACGAGCTCGCGTCCCTGGCGCTGCGGGCGGTGAAGGCGACGGGCCTGACGACCGCCGGCGTCGACATCATCATGAGCGAGGCCGGGCTGACGGTGATCGAGGTCAACCCGGTGCCCGGCTGGGCCGCGTGGACCCCGGAGATGGCACGGGTCCCCAACCTCCAGCTCGTGGAGTTCGCCGAATCCCGGGCCGGCGCCGAGAGCGGCGTCGGCGCGGCGTCGACACGGGGGTGGCGATGAGCGACAACGGGTTGAAGAGCCGGTCGCGGGGGCGCGGCGGCCACGCCGTGGCGGAGCCGCCGGTCGGGATCATCGGCACCGGCTCCTGTGTGCCGAGCACCGTCGTGACCTGCGACGAGATGGATCGGGCGCTCAACGCCAGGCCCGGCTGGACCCAGCGTGCGACCGGGATCAGCGAACGCCGCAGCGCCCCCGCCGAGACATCACTCACCGACCTGGCGGTCGAGGCGGGCCGGGAGGCCCTTCGTGCCGCCGGCGTCAGCCCCGACGAGGTCCGCACCGTCATCGTGGCCACGGTCAGCGCCGACCCGCCGGTACCGGCGGTCGCCGCCCGGGTCCAGGACCGGCTCGGCGCGACGCACGCCTTCGCGTTCGACCTCAACGCGGCGTGCGCGGGGTTCATCTTCGCGCTGGAGGTCGCACAGCCACTGGTCGGGGTGGATGCCGAGCGGCCGTTCGTCCTTGTCATCGGCGCCGACGTCTGGTCGCGGATGACGGACCCGCTCGACCGTCAGACCTGGCCGCTCTTCGGGGACGGAGCGGGCGCGGTGGTGCTCGGCCCGGTCGAGGAGGGCGGGTTCATGGCGGCGGAGCTCGCCACGAACGGCGCGCTGGGCGACTACGCCGTGGGTGGCTTCTCACCTCCGCTGCCGGGCCGCGCGCCCGGGAGCACCGACCATCTCTACCGGATGCGTGGCGCGGAGATATCCGAGCTGCTGTTCGAGACGCTGCCGAAGTTGGTGACCACGGTGACCCAGCGGGCGGGTGTCACGGTGGCGGACGTCGACTATCTGATCTGTCACCAGGCGAATCCCAAGCTCGTGGCGCGGTGCGCCGAGGAAGCGGGCTTCTCCGCTGACCGGAACGTGAGCACCGGCCAGGTGTACGGCAACACGGTCGGCGCGTCCGTGCCCCTCGGGATCGACATGGCGGTGCGGGACGGCCGGCTGCGACAGGGGTCACTGGTGCTGCTCGCGGCCTTCGGCGCCGGGATGTCGTGGGGAGGCACCCTGATCAGCTGGTCGAACCCGGGTGCCAGGTTGGAGGAGCGGTGAACATCACCTGGAACAAGCGTCAGTTGGAACTCCGGGAGCGGTTCCGCGAGGTCGCCACCGATCTGGTGGCGGTCGGGAGCGATGCCCGTGACCGGGACGCGTCCTTCGACCGGGAGCTCTGGAAGGAGCTGGCGGCCGCCGACTTCTGGCGGCTTCAGGTGCCGACCGGGGCCGGCGGTCTCGGCAAGGACGGCTGGGACTGGCTGGCGGCCATGGAGGGCCTGTCGCTCGGCGCGCGCGATCTCGGTTTCCTGATGTCGGTCGCGTCGCACAGCGGCCTGATCCGGCTGCTTCTGACGGCGGGTACCCCGGAGCAGCAGCACAGGTGGCTGCCGGGGCTGACCTCGGGAGAGGTCGCGGCCACGGGATCGACCGAGGAGTCCGGCGGCTCCGACATCCGGGGGCTCTCGACGCGGGCTGTCCCCACGGCCGACGGCGGTTTCGTCCTGAACGGCGCGAAGGCGCACATCACGAACGCGCCGGTCGCGGATGTGGTCATGCTGGCAGCCCGTACCGACACCGAACCCGGGGCCTTCGAACTCAGCCTGTTCGTGACCCGCACCGACGTCGACGGGGTCGGGAGCGGACCCGGTGAGGACCTGCTGGGTCTGCGGACGAGCCCCACCGGGCCCATCGCGTTCCGCGACGTGCGCGTCGATGCCGACGCGGTGATCGGCGGCGTCGGCGAGGGACTGACGCGCCTCTACAACACGTTGGCGTACGACAGGATCCTGTTCGGGATCATCGTCGGCAGCTCCCTGGAGGCACAGCTTGAGCCGCTGGTCCGGCAACTGGAGACCCGGCACGCGTTCGGCGCACCGCTGAGCGCGCAGCAGTACATGCAGGAGAAGGTCGTCTCGCTCACCATGGCCGTCGAGGGCTCCCGCGCGCTGGCCTACCGCTCGTTCGGGCAGTTGGAGGACCAACACGACGGATACAGCCTCAGCGCCTCGGTGACGAAGCTGTTCGCCTCCACGGGGCTCGTCGGCTCGGGTCTCGACCTCGTCCAGGCGTTCGGCCACTCCGGCTACGAGTCCGGCAGCGCGGTGGAGCGCAACCTGCGTGACTCGGTGGCCTTCAAGATCGCCGCCGGGACGGACGAGATGCAGAAGAAGAACATCTTCAACCACGTGCGGCGCGCGTACCGGTCCGGCGAGCTCGCTCCGGGTTCGAGGGGGTCGGGGACGTAATGACGGGACCATCCGCGCTGCCCACGGTGGATCGGGCCGAGGGGGTCATGATCGTCGACACCGACGGCCGGGAGTACGTCGACGGTTGCTCGGGCACGATCTGCGTGAACATCGGCCACGGCGTGCCCGAGGTGCTCGCGGCGATCTCACGACAGTCCCAGCTCGTGACGTTCGCCCACCGCAGCCAGTTCCGCAACCGGCCGGTCGAGGACCTGTCCGCCCTGGTCCTGTCGATCGCGGGACCCGGGTACAAGGAGGTCGTCTACACCAACTCCGGCTCGGAGGCGGTCGAGACCGCGCTCCGGCTCGCCATGCACCACCACGCCGGGACCGGGCGGGACATCATCGTCTCGCAGCGGCCGAGCTATCACGGCATGACCGCCGGCGCGCTCGCGGTGTCGGGACATCCGCCGCGCCGCCAGAACCTGGAGCCCCTGCTCGGCGGGGCGGCGAAGCTGGAGCTGGTGTCGTCCTCGCGGGACGCCGAGATCCTTCCCTCGCTGGAGGACTGGCTGTCCGTCCTCCAACGGGTGGATCCCGCACGCGTGGCCGCCGTCCTCCTCGAACCGGTCGGCGGGGCGGCCAGCGGAGGGGCGGAGACGGACGACCGGACGTTCCGCGGGCTCCGCGAGTTCTGTGACAGCGCCGGCGCGCTGCTGATCGTGGACGAGGTCATGACCGGGTTCGGCCGGACCGGCGAATGGTTCGGTGTCACGCGGTCCGGGGTCACGCCCGACCTGCTGGCCACCGGCAAGGGCCTCAGCGGCGGCTACCTTCCGATCGGCGCCTGCCTCGTCGGGGAACACGTCATGCCCGGTGGCTCGGCGGCGGAGGTGTCGATGGGGCACACGATGAGCGGCAACCCGCTGGCCGCCGCGGCGGCGCTCGCCGTCCTCACCTACACCCGCGACCACGGGCTCGTCTCCCGCGCGCGGGAGGTGGGCACCCGGCTGCGGCGGGAACTGGCACTGATCGCACGGTCGGTGCCCGCCCTCCGGCCACCGCGTGGACGAGGTCTGCACCTCGGCGTGGGGATCGAGCAGGACCCGGTCGGTTTCGCCACCACGCCGTTGAACCGCCGGATCGTCGACGCCGCGCTGCGCAACGGACTTCTGGTGTACCCGTCCGGCGTCGACGCGCGTACGCAGTCGGTCATGGTGTGCCCGCCACTGACCATCCGTGACCGGGAGATCGAGATGCTGATCGCACGCTTCACCCGCGCGGTGTCCGAGTCGTTGGCAGCAGAGCGCGTCCAAGGAGGGTGACGATGGCTACCCTGTACGTCGGGAACTCGTTCAACGAGACCCTGGTCGGCGACCTCAGTCAGTTCGACCCCCTGGAGCGCCGCATCGGCGGCAACCTGTCCTGCCGGCTGGTCTGGTTGATGGAGCCGGGGGACCTCCTCGTGAGTCCGCAGCCCATCAGCGACGCGTTCCTCGCCTACGCCTCCCGGCTGAGAGGCGTGCCGGTCACCTCGGCGGACATCATCGTTCCGCCGCCGGGCGACTTCGGCGAGGACGTGCTGACGGCGGACCGGCTCCGCAGGGCCAGGTTCACCGACGAGCTGCGCGTGGCGGTCGCCAGCCGGGGGCTCGATCACATCGTTCCCTACTGCTACGACCAGATCATCGCGTCGCTCGCCCGGGATCTCGGAATCGGGTCGCACGACGCGAGCGTCGCGTTCTGCGAGGCCGGCGGCGCCGACCTGCTCAACCGGAAGACGGTGTTCCGGGCGCTGTGCGGGGGAGCCGGCGTTCCCGTCGCCGAGGGGCTGGTGACCCGGTCGGTGGGCGAGGCCACCGACTTCGTCGCCTCGTTCGTCGACGCGGGACGGTCCGTGATCGTCAAACAGGACGCACACCAGGGCGGTCACGGCAACGAGATCCTCACGCCGTCGGCGGACACCGTCCAGTTGGGAGCCGCCGTGCTCACCGTCGTCGCGGACCGCCAGGCCGCCGAGAAGCGACTGGTCGAGCAGTGGCCGCGCTTCAGCTCGAACGGCCGCGATCCCGTCGTCATCGAGCACTACCTGCAGGACGCGATCTCCCTGGGGTGCGAGGTGGACCTGGCCGGGGAGGGCGCGGTCATGCGCCACACCGCCGAGATGCGGATGACGCCCGTCTTCGACGGACTCCTGATCCCCCCGAGCTCGATCTCCGCGGAATGCGACGCCGAGTTCTCCCGGTACGCGCTCGAACTCGCCGGCGTCGTGCACGCCATGGGCTATCGCGGGCTCATCAACATCGACGGGGTGGCGGCCGACGACAGAAGGACCGTCGTGCTCAACGAGTTCAACGGCCGCCTCGGCGGCTCCACCCATCTCCACCGGATCGGCCGGACGCTGCTGGGCGACGACTACCTGCGACGCCGGCACCTCATCAGCAACAACGACCTGAAGGTGGACTCGTTCCCCGGCGCCGTGGCGGCCCTGGAACGGGCCGGTCTGGCCTTCGACCCCGAGCGTGGCGAGGGCGTCATCCTCACCTGCGACCACACCGCCCAGTCCGGGGCCCTCGAATACTGCGCCGTCGGGGCCGACGCCGCCACAGTCGGTGACCAGGAGCGGCGGCTTCACCTGCTGCCGATGTCGCGCTGACGTTCGCTCGCGGTCGGCCACGCGGACGTCGGACAACGATCCATCGGTTCCCCCGGTCCGCCGTGACCGGCGGTGTGAGGGAACCTCCTACGTGTCAGGAGAAGCATCCGTGATCAGCAAGGAACGCCGTATCACCGTCGGCCCGGAGGACTCCGCCTCGCGCTGGGGGAACCCCGGTGTCGAGGTGCTGTCGACGCCGGCCATCCTGGGCCATGTGGAGCGTCTGTGTGCCGACCTCGTCCAACCGCGCCTGGCGCCCGGCGAGATGACGGTCGGTGTGCAGGTCGTCATGAACCACCGTGCCCCCGCCCGGGTCGGCGAGGTCGTCGTCATGGAGGCGACCGTCGCCGACGACGGCTCGCAGCCCCGGTTCGACTTCTCCGTCAGGAGCGTCGACGGCAGTGTGCTCTGCGACGGTGAGCACCGGCGCGCGGTGGTCGACGCCGACCGGTTCCGGGCCCGCATATCCGCCTGAGCCCTCCCGGGGCGCCGCGCTCCTCGGCCGCCCGTGGTCCGGCGGAGGCCGGGCCCGACGAGCGGCCGAGGAGCGGTTCCCGGCCGTGAGGCACGGTCAGCTCCGCGCCGCCGGCCGGGCCGGGGCCCGGCGGACCGGGAAGTACCGGAGCAGGGGCGACGTCCCGTCGACCGCGAGGGCGAGCACCTCGACGAGCCCGTCGCCGGGACAGGGGTGGTAGACCTTGGCCATGTCGATACGAAGTCGCCACAGCTCTGTCAGCGCGGTCATCACGTGGTCCCACAGGATCCGCTGCTCGGCCGTGTCGTCGCCGTCCAGCGGCGCGACGGTCCGGTAACCGGCCAGGGCGACGTCGACCATGTGCAGGGGGATCTGCGCGAAGTCGATCGCCGGATCGAACCAGCCGGCGTCGTCCCAGTCGATCAGCGCACCGAGCCGGCCGTCGCGCCGCAGGACGTTCCCCGGTTTGAGGTCGCCGTGCACGAAGCGTCGATACTGGTCCGCGCCGCCGACCGAGGGCTTCAGGGCGGTCAGCAGTTCGTCGAACCACTCGGCCAGATGCGAGGCCACCACGCCGGCCTCGACGAGTCCGGTCAGGATCGCGGCGTGGTCGAGCGGGCGGGCCCACTCCTCCAGCCAGCCCTTCGGATCGTCCACATGCTCCACGGTGTGGTGCAGCTTGGCGAGTTCGCGTCCGGTGTCGTGCCAGACGGCGGCCTCGGACGGAAGGGCCCGCGCCGACGGGGTCACCGAGTCGCCGGGCACATACTCGAAAACCGAGAACGGGACGCTGAATATCTCCAGGCTGTCGTCGAACGCGACAAGTGATCCGGTGCGGACGCCGGCGGAAGTGGCGGCCGGCACGGCGACCGACGCGGTAAGTGTTTCTCCGATTGCTCGCGGATGGTCTCGCGGTACTTTCAGGATATACTTCTCGCCGAGCTGGTACACCGAGTGCACATTGCCCGACGAATTGATCCGCCTTGTTTCCCGCGGATCAATGTCGAGCTGGTTCCGGTCGACAACCGCCATGGCCTGGACCGGTGTCACGGTCGGAAATGGTGCGCCATCGTAAGGCGGCCGGATCGGGCGTCGAATCGACGTCATGACGAAATACTCCTTGCGCTGACCATATCGATGGCCAGCTCTCTCAGGTGAGATTCGAATGCCTAAACTACCTCCCCCAGCACCGATACAGAACTACTTCCCAGGAGGATGCAATGGCTGAGTCCGAGACAGAGCGACCGGAGTCGATGGCGCGACTGGTGAGTGGGCAGTCGGTCGGTTCCGCGATAGGTCACCTACAGCAGGTGTTCGCCGGGATCACCGACCGCCTCCGGACGGCACCGACCGAACAAGTCGCCGCGCGGCTTCGGGGTTGGGACAACTACCAGCGTGCTTCCCTGGGGCGCGGCGAGACCCCGGCGCTGGTCGCCGGCGCCGTCAAATCGTCCTTCTCGCTGTCCGAGACCGGCTTCCAGCCCCGTGGGGAGGCGGGACTCGAACTCCCCGACGCGACCGAGGTGCCGGCGTTCGCGCACCTGGACGACATCGTCCGGCTCGCGGCGCGGCTGGCGATCCCGGAGGAATTCGACGAGCAGCGCGTCGTCGTGACACTGTTCCTCTACCGGGTGATCGCCCGCGCCGGGCAGGTCTACGAAGGGTTCCTCCACCGCGACATCGCCTCCCCGCAGGAGCCGGTGGGCAGCGTGATCTTCTATCCCACGGTGCGCACGCGGAACATCGAGGGGGCGGAATTCGGCGCTCACTTCTCCGGCCTTCCCACGGAGGAGCTACGGAACCGCGACCACGATGTCACGTTCGCACCCGAGGAGTACGAGGGTGCCGCGCTCGTCCTCGGCTACCCGCACAACCTGGCCCACGGCGTCCGGTTGGGGAAGAATCCCCATGCCGCCCCGGCGGACGGGACGGGGGCCGACGCCGGCGATGTGCGGGAGCTCCTCGAACCCGGCGAGACCACCTTCGTGAAGGACATGGCGGTGCTGACCTTCACCCAGGCGACGGCGATCGAGGTGAACATTCCCTGATCCGTTTCGACGGCGGGGCAGGATCGAAGAGTTCGGGCACGCCGGGTACGGAACAGTCCCTACCCGGCGCGCCGACGGAGGAGGACGTCGAATGAATCATCCCGTGAGCAGCCATGGTGACATCGATTTCCGCATCGATATGCGACCCCATGACTGGCCTGGGAAACTCATCGCCGTCTCAGGCATCGATGCCAGCGGAAAGACGACACTGATCCGGAGAATCGCGGCGGACGCAAAGCGCAGCTCGATCGTCACGCGCCGCTTCAAGTTCCCCTCTCGGAAACTGAAGGAAACGGCGCTTTTCCGCGAGTTCGACAGGGATCGCCAGGGAAGTCTGGACCGTGGTTACATCGACTCGTTCGGTCTGACTCTCGTCCTGATGGGAGACCGCCTGCTCACGCTGCACAACCAGGTGCGGAACCATCTCCAGGCGGGACATACGGTGATTATCGACCGCTATTTGTTCACGACGCTGGTGGAGTTCCTGCTGACGCCGCACTCGGCTGCCGAGCGGCGTACCGTCTGGGAGTGCGCCGGGCATTTTCCACGGCCGGACTGCTATCTTTTCACCGATGTTCCGCTGGACGTTGCCGCCGATCGGCTGCGGGACCGTGGGGGAGCCGAGGCGGATTCGATCGACCCGGAAGGTATGTCCATGAGAGCGAAGCTCTTCCGTGAATTCGCGGCGGTCAACGGCGGCGTATCGGTTCGCACGGACATCGGCCTCGCGCATTCCACGGAAGTCGTCAGGGAACATCTCGTCGCCATCGGCGCGCTACCTTCTCGGACAGGGGACACCGGGACGGTCGCGAGCGTCGGGGAGCAGCGATGACGGACACCGACCGAGGCGAGGACTGGGCCCCCGTCGTGCTGGACGGGCCGTCCCCCGACTTCCCCGGCCGGCTCCTGGCCATCGAAGGATCGGACGGATCCGGGAAGTCCTATTTCGTCTCGTGGCTCATCGCTGCCTTGCGGGACGAAATCCCGTGCACGCATGTGCTGATGCCGGGGGAGCACATGCGCGCCTACGATCTCTGGCGGGCATGGAGCGACGAATCCCTCGGCTTCGACCGCAGCCTCATCGACGATGTCGGCCTGAAGCTGATGGCGGTCGGCGACCGCCTGGTCCGGCTGCGGGCGATCATCGAACCCGCGCTCCGGCAGGGGCATCTCGTCATCTGCGAGCGATACGCCCTCACCCCGCTGGTGTTCAATCCCGAAGCGATGTTCTCGGAGCCGCTGCGGCGACTTTACCGACCGGACCTCGGGCTGTTGTTCGATGCGCCGAGCGATCTCCTCTTCGACCGTGTGCGGGGACGTGCCGACTCGCCCGTGCACCCGCAGACGCGGCACGACAAGGAGGTCGAGGTCGGTCGGTTCCGTGAACTGGCCGAGAAGAATCTCTACTCGGTCGTGGACACGAGTGAACCCAACGACTTCGCAGACGTCAGACCCCTCCTACGGGAGATGCTGCGCCCGAGGACGAGCGGGCTGTGACGAGCCCGGACTGGACGAACGCCTTTCGGGCGCGGGAGCATGGGGTGGTGCGCCTCAGCACTCCACGATGTTGACGGCGAGTCCGCCGCGCGCCGTCTCCTTGTACTTGACGGACATGTCGGCGCCGGTCTGCTTCATGGTGGCGATGGCCTTGTCCAGGGAGACATGGTGGCGGCCGTCGCCGCGCAGCGCCAGGCGGGCGGCGGTGATCGCCTTGACGGCGGCCATGCCGTTGCGTTCGATGCAGGGGATCTGCACCAGGCCGCCGATCGGGTCGCAGGTGAGGCCCAGATTGTGCTCGATGCCGATCTCGGCGGCGTTCTCCACCTGTTCGGGGGTGCCGCCCAGCACCTCGGCCAGTCCGCCGGCGGCCATGGAGCAGGCCGAGCCGACCTCGCCCTGGCAGCCGACCTCGGCGCCCGAGATGGACGCGTTCTCCTTGAACAGCATCCCCACCGCGCTCGCCGCCAGCAGAAACCTGACCACGCCGTCCTCGTCGGCGCCCGGCACAAAGTCCAGGTAGTAGTGGAGAACGGCGGGGATGATGCCGGCCGCGCCGTTGGTGGGTGCGGTCACCACCCGGCCGCCCGCCGCGTTCTCCTCGTTGACGGCCATCGCGTAGAGCGTGACCCACTCCAACTCGTGCGGGCTGCCGCCGGTCTCCGCGCGCAGGCGGCGTGCGGAGGCGGCGGCGCGGCGGCGCACCTTGAGGCCGCCGGGCAGGATGCCCTCCTGGGACAGCCCGCGCCGGACCGACTCCCGCATCACCGCCCAGATGTTCAGCAGCCCCTCGCGGACCTCCGCCTCGCCGCGCCACAGCGTCTCGTTGCGCAGCATCAGCGCCGAGACGGAGAGCCCGGTGGCGCGGGTCAGCGCCAGCAGTTCGGCGCCGGTGCGGAACGGATGGCGCGGCTGCCGGTCGTCGACCCGGATCCGGTCCTGGCCCTCGGCGTCCTCGTCGACCACGAAGCCGCCGCCCACCGAGTAGTACGTCCTGGTCAGCAGCGGATGCCCGGCGTCGTCCGAGGCGCGGAAGATCATGCCGTTGGCATGTGCCGGCAGCGAACGCCTGCGGTAGAGCACCAGATCGGTGTCCGGATCGAACGGGATGGGATGCGCGTCGCCCAACTCGGTGGCGAGCAGTCGCAGTCGACGGTCGGCGCGCACCCGTTCGACCTCGGCGTCGGCCGCCGCGACATCGACGGTCTCCGGGGCGTGGCCCTCAAGCCCGAGCAGCACCGCCTTGGGCGAGCCGTGCCCGTGCCCGGTCGCGCCCAGCGAGCCGTACAGCTCGACCCGCACGGCGGCGGTGGCGGCCAGCGCGCCCTCGTCCTTGAGCCGGCGCGCGAACATCAGCGCCGCGCGCATCGGCCCCACGGTATGCGAGCTGGACGGGCCGATGCCGACGCTGAACAGGTCGAAGGCGGAGAGGGCCACGACCGGCTCACTGCTCGGTGAAGGCGGTGTACTCGGCCGCCGACAGCAGCTCGGCGGCCGCGCCGTCGATGCGCACCCTGAAGAGCCAACCGTCCTCGAAAGGCGCGGAGTTGACCAACGAGGGGTCGTCGACGACGGCCTGGTTGACCTCGGTGATCTCGCCGTTGACGGGGGCGTAGAGGTCGCTGACGGACTTGGTGGACTCCAACTCGCCACAGGAGTCGCCGGCGGTGACCGTGTCGCCGACCTCGGGAAGCTGGACATAGACCACATCGCCGAGCGCGGTGGCCGCGTACTCCGTGATGCCCACCGTGGCGACGCCGTCGGGCGCCTCCGAAAGCCACTCGTGTTCCTTGCTGTAGCGCAGGTGCTGGGGGTTGTCGCTCATGGCAGCTGATTCTCCTGGATCGGGTGGGTCGTGGTGGATGCGTGACGGTACGGCGCGGCGGGCGACGGCGCGGGTCAGCGCTGCCGGGTGTAGAAGGGCAGCGCGACCACCTCGTGCGGTGCGGCCTTCCCCCGGATGTCGACGGCGACGCCCGCCGTCCCCGGCTCCGCGTGGGTGGCGTCGACATAGGCCATGGCGACGGGGCGGCCCAGCGTGGGCGACGGCGCGCCCGAGGTGACCTCGCCGATGACCGAGCCGGCCGCGTCCACCACCGGATACCCGGCGCGCGGGACCCGGCGTTCGGCGGCCACCAGGCCGACCAGCACCCGAGGCGGGGCGCTCGCGGCGCGCTCGGCGGCGCGTTCCAGCGCCGCGCGCCCCACGAAGTCGCCCGGCTTGTCGAACTTCACCACCCGGCCCAGGCCCGCGTCGAACGGCGTGGTCCGCTCGGTGAGTTCATGCCCGTAGAGCGGCATCCCGGCCTCAAGGCGCAGCGTGTCCCGGCAGGCCAGCCCGCACGGCACAAGACCCTCGGCGGCCCCGGCCTCCGTCAGCGCCGCCCAGAGCGGTGCGGCGTCGGCGGGCGCCACGAACAGCTCGAACCCGTCCTCGCCGGTGTACCCCGTCCGGGCGATCAGCGCCGGCCGGCCGGCGACCGTTCCCGGCAGTCCGGCGTAGTAGCGCAGGCCCGGCAGATCGGCGTCCGTCAGCCGGGCCAGCACGCCGGCGGCGGCCGGGCCCTGGACGGCCAGCAGCGCATAGGCGTCCCGGTCGTCGCGTACCTCGGCGGCGAAGCCGGCGGCGCGCTCCGTCAGCGCGGTCAGCACCCGCTCGGCGTTGCCGGCGTTGGCCACCACCAGGAACTCGGCCTCGGCCAGTCGGTAGACGATCAGATCGTCCAGGATGCCGCCGTTCTCGGCGCAGATCATGGTGTATCTGGCGCGGCCGACCTTCAGCGCGGAGAGCCGCCCGACCAGCGCGAAGTCCAACAGCGCGCCCGCGTCCTCGCCCAGCACCGTGATCTCGCCCATATGGGAGAGGTCGAAGAGGCCGGCCGCCGTGCGCACCGCCTCGTGCTCGGCGCGCTCGCTGCCGTAGCGCAGCGGCATCGACCAGCCGGCGAAGTCCGTCATGGTGGCGCCGAGCGCGCGGTGCACGGCGTCCAGGGCGGTGACGCGAAGGGTGTCGGGCATGGGGCTCGCTCCAGGGGAGTGCGGGCAACGGGCGACACGCGGACGCGCGCGCCTGGGGCCCTCCCCCTCTGTCATCGGCACCTGAGAGGTTCGCCGCCGCTCTGCCGGGCGTCGGCTTGCACCGTGGGTGGGGCCGGCGAAACCGGCCCGCTTTTCAGATCTGCCTCCCGCGCGCGGTAACGGGGCCTGAGAGATTCAAGGGAGGACTTGCTCCTTCGGCGCCCCGGAACGAAAACCGGGGACTCTCCCGCGCGTGGTCAAACGGCCGGTATGTACTTGTGGCGAAACGGTGTGGCTGAACTGCGTGGTTGAACAGTGTGGCGAAACCGGGTGGCCCAAGGCGCGGGCACACGGTCGCGGCCCGGCCATCATCGCACGGATGCCGAGGGGAGCAAGAGCCGAACACCGTTAGGGTTCGCTTCGACCCAGGGGCCCGCCGACGGGCCGGGAACGACGAGGGAGTGGACAGAGCGGATGAGCGAGCACAGGACGGGGCCCGGATTCGGCGGCGGCTGGCCGAGCAACGAGCTGGAGGAGACGTTGGCCGCCTCGCTCGGCGTGCCGGACGCGGCCCCCAAGCTCCTCAAGGTGCTCTCCCGCAGCGCCGTCTGGGTTCCGCTGCCCGAGGGCGGCGGCCCGGAGAACAAGACGCTCGACCTGCCCACCATCGACCTGGCCGGCGGGGTGTTCGTGCCCGTCTTCAGCTCCGCCGAGCAGCTGCACCTCGGCGGCGCCTCCCATCTGCCGTTCACCGTCGCCCCCGCCTGGGAGTTCGCCCGGGGGCTGCCGCCCCAGGTGGGGATAGCCGTCAACCCGGGCGGCACGGTCGGCATCCCGGTGCCGCCGCTCGCCGTCGCCGAGCTGTGCCGCGTCACCCCGGGGGAGCGCACGCCCGGCGTGCCGTCCGGCGCGCGGATGCGGCTGTTCCAGCCGGACTGGCAGGACGATCCGGTCGACTTCCTGACCGCGGCCGCCGAGGAACTGGCCGCGCTGCCCCCGGTGCGCACCGCGCGCCGGGGCCTGGCGAGCGCCGAGGGCGGCGCCCCCTCGCTCTTCGTCGGCGTGGAGCTGGACGGCCTGGACGACACCGTCCGGACCGCCGTCAACGAGGCGCTCGGCCGGGCCCTGGCCCGCCGCCCGGCCGCCTGGCCGGTCCAGCTGGTCCTGTTGGACGCGGCCCAGGACCCGGTGGTGGACTGGCTGCGCGAGTGTGTGGCCCCGTTCTACTCGCGTGGCGCCTGAGGCCGGGGCACCTTGTCAGCTGGCGGACTGGCTCGCAAGCTGCTTGCGGGACGGACACGCGGGGCGGGTCCCGTGAAGGCTTTCGACCGAGCTGTGCCGCAGCGCGAGGAGGACAGGCCCAGGTGAGTGCGGGACAGGGTGTCGAGGAGCTGCTGCCCCAGGTGACGGCGGACCGGTTGGACACCTACGAGGCACTGCTGGGCGCGCTGGCCGCCGGCGAGGTCTGGATGCTGCTGTGGCAGGGCGCGCCCGGTGCCCCCGACGCCCACTACGGCGGCGTCGAGGTCGACGGGTACGGCTACGCGCCCTGTGTCACCTCGGCCGAACAGCTGGCCGTCAGCGGCTGGAACCGGGAGCACGAGGTGGTGCCGGGGCGCGATATCGCCGCCGCGCTCTACCCGGAGCACTGGGGGCTGTGGCTCAACCCGCACGCGCCCGGCGGCGGTCTCGGCATCCCCTGGCTGGATCTGCGGCGGATCGCCGGCGGCCTGGACCGGCTGCCGGCCGGCCCGTTGCTGATCAGCGAGCCCAGCGTCGACGTGGACCGGTTCTACGCGCGCCTGGTCGCCCTCGCCCGGCGCACCCCCGTGCTCCGCGCCCTGTGGCGCGCCTGGGTACGCCCCGCGTTCGGGGTCTCCTATCTGGCCATCGGCCTGGATGTGGACGGGCGGCCGTCGGGTGACACGGACGCGGTGCGCGCCATGATGCGCGAGGCGGTGGCCGAGGTACCGGACGGGCTGACGGTCGGCACCGTCGCCATGGCGGACGGCTACGATCCGGTCGCCATGTGGCTGCGCGCCAACACCCGCCCGTTCTACGACCGGGACGCGCCCGGGGTGCCGCGCCCGACCGACCCCGCCGCGGGCGGCACGGGCTACGGCTACCCGGGGGCCTGAGGCCGGCGGCCGCGTAGGCCGGGGGTCGACGGGGTACTCGGGGCGGGCAGCCGGGGACCTGGCCGCACCGGGCCGAGAGGAGAGACGCCGCATGAGCACCGTCAAGAGCACCCTGCCGGACACCACGCTCAAGGTGGTCGGCGAGGCGCTGCAGGGCGCCCTGGTCGACCTGATCGACCTGTCGCTGGTCGCCAAGCAGACCCACTGGAACATCATCGGACCGCGCTTCCGCTCCGTCCATCTCCAGCTCGACGACGTGGTGACCACCGCCCGCGCCCACTCCGACACGGTCGCGGAACGCTCCGCCGCGCTCGGCGTCCCCCCGGACGGCCGCGCCGCGACGGTGGCCGCCGGCACCGGGATCGGCGACGCGCCCGAGGGCTGGCAGCGGGACGACGCCGCCGTCAGGTCCATGGTGGACGCCCTGGGCGCGGTGATCCTCCGGATGCGGGAGCGGCTGGACGAGGTCGGCCCGGTGGACTCGGTCAGCGAGGACGTGCTGATCCAGATCACCAAGGACCTGGAGAAGCACCACTGGATGTTCCAGGCGGAGAACGCCGGCTGACCAGCCGGCACGGCCGCCGGCCGGCCCGGGCACCCGGGCCGGCCGGCGGCTTCTGTCGTTTCGGCAGGCACCACCCCTGGGCGGAGGGCCTGTTGAACGCGCCGATCGGCGCGCCCGGGAATTCACGTCGCCGCGTATGTCGCCAACAAACGGGCATATCATCAACGACAGTTGACGAATTCCGGGGGGTTAACGCATGGCCACTCCGCTCTCCGCCGACAAGGTTGTGAAGGCGCTCAAGGACGAGGGCGTGAAAATCGTCGAACACAAGAATTGGCGGACACACAATCGAAATAGCGTCGGGGCCTGGGGTCCGGTGCACGGGGTGATGGTCCATCACACCGTCACCTCCGGCACCGCCGGCTCCGTGGATCTCTGTTACAACGGGCACTCCTCCCTGCCGGGGCCGCTCTGCCACGGCGTCATCGCCAAGGACGGCACGGTCTATCTGGTCGGGCACGGCCGGGCGAACCACGCCGGCAGCGGCGACCGGGCCGTGCTGGACGCGGTGATCGCCGAAAGCAAACTGCCGCCCGACCAGAAGGCCGACACCGACGGCAACAAGCACTTCTACGGATTCGAGTGCGTCAACCTCGGTGACAACAAGGACCCTTGGCCGGCCGTGCAGGTGGAGGCGATCGTCCGGGCCTCGGCGGCGCTGCTGCGCGCACACGGCTGGGGAAAGTCCGGGGACACCAGCGTGATCGGCCATCTGGAATGGCAGCCGGGGAAAGTCGACCCGCGTGGCCCCGGCGTCTCCATGGGCGATATCCGCAAGCGGGTCAGCGAACGCCTCAAGCACCCAGCCGACTGGAGCCCGGGCGGCTCCAACCCGCCCCACGAGGAGGACGACGTGCCCAAGCGGACCCTGTACGGCACCACGGGCGACTACACCCAGACCCTTCAGCCGGGCTCCTGGACCACCCTGAAGTTCGACCGCAAGTACGGCGGCAAGGGGTGGGAGACCAAGACGCCCGAGCCGTCGGTCGCCTTCGGCGCCTGCTTCTACTCCACCACGGTCGCGGTGCGCGCCACCGGCCTGAGCCGGGGGCAGGAGCTGCAGATCAGGGTGGCGCACTACGCGGAGAAGGACGGCGGCGGCTTCGAGCGCACGGGCGGCATGCCGATCAACTCCCCGGTGCACGACGGCGGCGACGCCCACTTCACCTACGCCTGGAACGGCCATCTCTCCGGCTCCCGGCGCCTGCGGGTCGAGGTGGCGCAGCACGGCGACGGGCCGATCACCATCGACTACGTCAGGGCCGAGACGCTCTACTGGTCCACCTGACGGCCCCCGGCGGGCCGGCCGGCCATGGCCGACTGTCAGCGGTGGGTACTACCGTGGTCACCATGCGCTACGAAGCTCGCCACAGCGAGGCCAGAGGCTGGTATGTGGTCTCCGACGAAGGCCACTTGGCCCATGTCCCCGATCCGGACACGCAGGCGTTGCGCGCCGCGCTCTTCGAGCGTGAGGCGGACGCCCTGCGCTGCGCCCTGGAGTTGACCCGCCTTGGCACGCTCAACTGACGCGCGGCGCCCGGGTGGTGCGTTCCTCCGGCTCCTGCTCCGCCGCTCAGGGCGCGCCCTCGGTCGGCGTCGGCTCCGGGGAGCGCCCGGCCTCGGCCACCAGATCGAGATAGCGGTCCCAGTCCCAGTGGGGCCCCGGGCAGATCCTGATCACCTCGGGCACCTCGTTGTGGCCCACGATGTGTTCGCGGTCGACGGGTATGTCGTGCCGCGCGCAGATCCCGGCGACCAGCCGGGCCGAGGAGGCGTAGAGCGCGTCCGTCAGATACTCGGGCCGGTCCGCCCAGCCCTCGTGCTCTATCCCGATGCTGCGCTCGTTGAAGCCCCGGTGGCCCGCGTGGTAGGCCACATCCAACTCCCGTGCCAGCTGGGCGACATGGCCGTCCTCGGAGCGCACCACATAGTGGGTGGCCGCGCCGTGCGCCGGATCCTGGAAGACGCGGAGCGTCACGTCATAGGTGGCCTCCGGCAGATGGATCACCACCCGGTCGATCGAGTAGTCCCGAGGGCGGTTGGCCCTGCGGTAGTTGGCCGAGGACGCCGGCACCCACTCCGCGCCCGGATGGTCCACCTCGCCCTCCACGCGCGGGGAGTCCGCTCCCGAATACCGCCACCACCAGGTGCTCAGCCGATCCCGCCCGGCGAAGCCCGCCACCCCGGCCGCGCCCACGAGCCCGCCCGTGAGCAGCGCCCGCCGGGGCAGGCCCCGCTGCCGGCCGCGCCCCGGCGCACCCCCCGCGTGTTCACCCATCGTGACCTCCGGCTGGGAGAACGGTCGGTGACCGCGAGGGGTTCCGCCGGGCGTCCGTCCCCGGCCGGCTCGTAGAATCGGCGGCATCATGCCCTACTTCGACCACGCGGCCACCACGCCCATGCTGCCCGAGGCCCAGGCGGTGATGGCCGCCCATCTCGGGCTCACCGGCAACGCCTCCGCGCTCCATGCCTCGGGGCGGCGGGCGCGGCGCATCGTGGAGGAGGGCAGGGAGGAGCTGGCCGGCGCGCTGGGCGCCCGCCCCAGCGAGGTCGTCTTCACCTCCGGCGGCACCGAGGCGGACAATCTCGCGGTCAAGGGGCTCTACTGGTCCCGCCGCGCGGCCGATCCGCGCCGGGTGCGGCTGCTGGCCAGCCCGGTGGAGCACCACGCGGTGCTGGATGTGGTGCGCTGGCTCGCCGAGCACGAGGGCGCCGAGGTGGAGTGGCTGCCCGTGGACGCGGTGGGCCGGGTCAGCCCCGAGACGCTGCGCGCCCGGATCGAGCGGGCCCCCGAGACGGTGGCGCTGATCACCGTCATGTGGGCCAACAACGAGATCGGCACCATCCAGCCCATCGCCGAACTCAGCGCGCTGGCCGCCGAGTTCGACATTCCCATGCATGCCGACGCGGTGCAGGCCGTGGGCCAGCTCCCGGTGCGTTTCGGGGAGTCGGGGCTGGCCGCGCTCACCGTCTCGGGGCACAAGATCGGCGGCCCGCTCGGCGTCGGCGCGCTGCTGCTCTCCCGCGACGCCACCCCGGTGCCGGTGCTGCACGGCGGCGGCCAGGAGCGCGATGTGCGCTCCGGCACGCTGGACGTGCCCGCCATCGCCGCCTTCGCCACCGCGGCCACCCATGCGGTGGCCCGTCAGCCGCGCTTCGCCGACGAGGTCGGCGCGCTGCGCGACCTGCTGGTCGCCGAGGTGGTCGAGGCGGTGCCCGACGCCCGGCTCAGCGGCGATCCGGACCCCGCGGGCCGGCTCCCCGGCAACGCGCACTTCGCGTTCCCCGGCTGCGAGGGCGACGCGCTGCTGCTGCTGCTGGACGCGCAGGGCATCGAATGCTCCACTGGCTCCGCCTGCACGGCCGGCGTCGCCCAGCCCAGCCATGTGCTGCTGGCCTCCGGCGCCGATCCGGAACTGGCGCGCGGCACCCTCAGGTTCAGTCTCGGCTTCACCACGACCGGGGCCGAGGTCGCCGCCCTCGCCGAGGCGATCGGCCCGGCCGTCGCCCGGGCCCGGGCCGCCGGGCTCAGCTGACGGAAGTCGTACCCTGGACGGGCTATGACTGACTTCCCCGGTGCCCCCACCGGCCCCCGTACCGGCCCCCGACTGCGCGTGCTGGCCGCGATGTCCGGCGGCGTCGACTCGGCGGTCGCCGCCGCCCGCGCCGCCGAGGCCGGGCACGAGGTGACCGGCGTCCATCTCGCGCTCTCCGCCAACCCGCAGTCCTTCCGCACCGGCGCCCGCGGCTGCTGCACCGTCGAGGACTCGCGGGACGCCCGCAGGGCCGCCGATGTGATCGGCATCCCGTTCTATGTGTGGGATCTCGCCGAGCGGTTCCGCGCCGAGGTCGTCGAGGACTTCATCGACGAGTACCGGGCCGGCCGCACGCCCAACCCGTGTCTGCGCTGCAACGAGAAGATCAAGTTCGCCGCCCTGTTGGACCGGGCGCTGGCGCTCGGCTTCGACGCCGTCTGCACCGGCCACTACGCCAGCGTCCGGCGCACCGCCGACGGCGGCCGGGAGCTGCACCGGGCCAGCGATATGAGCAAGGACCAGAGCTATGTGCTGGGGGTGCTCGACGACCGGCAGTTGGCGCACGCGATGTTCCCGCTGGGCGACACCCGTTCCACCAAGGACGAGATCAGGGCCGAGGCCGAGCGGCGCGGCCTGGCGGTGGCCAGGAAGCCGGACAGCCACGACATCTGCTTCATCGCCGACGGCGACACCCAGGGCTTTCTCGCGAAGCACCTGGGCTCCGTTGAGGGCGACATCGTGGACCAGGACGGCACCACGCTCGGCACCCACCAGGGCGCCCACGGCTTCACCATCGGCCAGCGGCGCGGACTGCGTCTCGGCCGTCCGGCGCCGGACGGCAAGCCGCGCTATGTGCTGGACATCTCGCCGGTGGAGAACACCGTCACGGTCGGCCCGGCCGAGGCGTTGGACGTCGCGGCGCTGACCGCCATCCGTCCCCGCTGGTGCGGCGGCGCCGCGCCGGCCGGGGTCGGCCGCTACACGGCGCAGCTGCGGGCGCACGGCGCCGAGACGCCGGTGAGCGCCGAGCTGGTCGACGGCGAGCTTCGGGTGGCGTTCGACGCGCCGGTGCGCGGCGTGGCGCCCGGCCAGGCCGTCGTGCTCTACGACGGCAGCCGGGTGGTCGGTTCGGCGACCATCGCGGCCACCACCGGCGCCGTCGCCCCCGCGGGCCGGGCCGCCGGCTGACGGCGGGCGCGGCGTCGGGCCTCAGCCCAGGTCGGTGCGCCGGTTGCGGAGCACCGGCAGGGTGGCCCTGGCCGAGTCCGTCGCCGCCTCGTCCAGATCGGCCACCAGCAGCCCGGGGGCGCCGTCGAGCCGCGCGACGACCTCGCCGAGCGGCGAAACCACCATGCTGTGCCCGATGCCGGTGGGCGCCGAGGTGGCGGGGGGATCGCCGACCGTCGCCGGATCGGCCTGGCCGACGGCCAGCACCCAGCTGGTGCTGTCCAACGCCCTGGCCCGCACCAGCACCTCCCACTGCTCGGCCTTCCCCGGGCCGGCGCCCCAGGAGGCGGGCAGCACCATGACCCGCGCGCCCCGGCGCGCGAGCCGGTCGAACAGCTCGGGGAAGCGCACGTCGTAGCAGGTGGCGAAGCCCAGCGTCAGACCGTCGAGGGACGCGGTCACCACCCGGTCGCCGGGGGCGACGGTGGCCGATTCGGCGAAGTCGAACGCGTCGAAGAGATGCAGCTTGTCGTAGTGGGTGTCGACGCCACGGCCGGTGATCAACAGGGTGTTGCGCACCCGTCCCCGGTCGCCCGGGGTGAACATCCCGGCCACCAGCAGCACCCCGGTGCGCCTGGCGATCTCCCGCACCGCGTTCGCCCAGGGTCCGTCGAGCGGCTCGGCCAGCGGCGCCAGGGGCACGCCGAACCTCGCCATCGTCGCCTCGGGGAAGACCACCAGATCGGCGCCCCGCGCGGCGGCCAGCTCGGTCTGTTCGGCGACCAGCCGCAGGTTCTCCGCCGGCTCGGTTCCACCGGCCAGTTGACTGAGCGCGATCCGCATGGGGGCACGTCCTTCCGCGTCGGAGGCAGGAGGGACCATGTTCCTATGGCGACACATGTGATCACAGGCGCGGGTTCCGGTATCGGCGCGGCTCTCGCCGAGCGGCTGCTGGCGCGCGGCGACGAGTTGTGGCTCTGGGCGAGGAACGCGGGGCGCGCGAAGGAGCTTCGGGAGCGTTTTCCCGGCGCGCACACCCTGGTGGGCGACCTCGCCGAGCCCGAGCGCCTGTCCTGGGCGCTGGGCCACCAGTCCCCGCCGGACCGGGTGGACTCGCTGACGCACAGCGCGGGCGTGGTCGAGCTGGGCGAGGTGGGCGAGTTGACGCCGAAGGTGTGGCAGTCCGTGCTCGCCGCCAACCTGCTGGCGCCGGCCGAGCTGACCCGGCTGCTGCTGCCCCAACTGCGGGCCGCCCGTGGCCATGTGGTCTTCGTCAACTCGGGCGCCGGGCTCCGCGCCAACCCGCACTGGGGCGCCTATGCGGCCAGCAAGCACGGGCTGCGCGCGCTCGCCGACTCGCTGCGCGGCGAGGAACGGGCGAACGGGCTGCGGGTCACCACCGTCTACCCGGGCCGCACGGCCACCCCCATGCAGAGCAAGGTGCACCAGCAGGAGGGCCGCGCCTACGATCCTGAGGTCTGGATGCCGCCCGAGGCGGTGGCCGAGACCGTGCTCACCGCGCTCGACCTGCCGCGCTCCACCGAGATCACCGATCTGCAGGTGCGCCCGACGCACTGACCCCGGGCGTTCCGTACGCTGCCTCGGGTGACGACGAACAAGAAGTTCCCGTGGGGCCCGGCGGCGGCCACCGGCGTCGGTTCGATGCCGGGCGAGGATGCCAGGGAGGCGGCCCGAACGGTCGCCGGCGAGCTGGACTCGCTGCTGTTCCTCCCGGAGTTGCCCGCCCGTGGCCCGGGCGCCGACATCGTGGGCCGCACCACGGGCCTGCTCGCCGAGCTGTACGCCCGCCTGGAGCCCAGCGGTTGGCGGATCGGGGACCGGCCGGGGCGGGACACCCGCAGGTCGTGGGCGTGGCTGCGGGAGGACCTGGACGCCTTCGAGGAGTTCACCCAGGGCTACCAGGGGGTGGTCAAGGTGTCGACGCTCGGCCCCTGGTCGCTGGCCGCCGCGTTGGAGCGCCGCAACGGCGAGGCGATGCTGGGCGATCAGGGCGCCACCAGGGATCTGGCCGATTCGCTGGCCGAGGGGCTGGCCGGGCATCTCGCCGAGGTGCGGCGCCGGGTGCCGGGCGCCACGGTGGCGATCCAGTTCGACGAGCCCTCGTTGCCGTTCGTGCTGGCCGGCCGGGTGCGCACCGCCAGTGGCTACCGCACCCACCGGGCCGTCGACCGGGGCGTGGTCCAGGAGACGCTGCGGCGGCTGGTCGCGGTGGCCGGGGAGGCGCCGACGGTGGTGCACTGCTGCGCGCCCGGGGTGCCGTTCGGGCTGCTGCGCGGGGCGGGTGTCGCGGCGGTCTCCTGCGATCTGGGGTTGTTGACCGAGCGTGACGATGAGGCGGTCGGGGAGGCGGTCGAGGGCGGCGTGGCGCTGTTCGCCGGGGTCCTGCCCGGCGCTGGCGTCGTCCCGGCGGAATTGTCAGACCCGGCCGGTACTGTCACCTCAGTCAGGTCGCTTTGGCGCAGGCTGGGGTTGTCGCCCGGGCTCCTCTCGGAGTCCGTGGTGGTCACCCCGTCCTGCGGGCTCGCGGGCGCCTCCCCGGCGTATGCGCGGGCCGCGTTGGCGCAGTGCGTCCGGGCGGCGAGATCCCTCGCGGACAACCCTGAGTGACGGGAGACAGGACTGTGGCTGGCGAACGACCCCTCGAAAACGAGTCGTCGGTGCCTCCCGAGGCGCGTGAGCGGCACGCCCGCCTGGCGGAGCAGGTGGAGGAGCACCGCTTCCGCTACTACGTACGCACGGCGGTGATCAGCGACGCCGCGTTCGACGCGCTGCTGCGGGAGCTGATCGCCCTGGAGGGCGAGCATCCGGCGCTGCGCACCCCGGACTCGCCCACCCAGGCGGTCGCGGGCCGGTACGAGACGGAGTTCACCTCGGTCGAGCACGCGGAGCGGATGCTCTCCCTGGACAACGCCTTCGACGACGAGGAGTTGGCCGCCTGGGAGCAGCGGGTCGGCGACGAGCTGTCCGGCATCCCGCACCACTTCCTCTGCGAGCTGAAGGTGGACGGCCTCGCGGTCAACCTCACCTACGAGTACGGCCGGTTGACCAGGGCGGCCACCCGGGGCGACGGGCGCACGGGCGAGGACATCACGCCCAACGTCCGCACCATCGACGAGATCCCCAACCGCCTGCTGGGGGAGCGGGTCCCGGAGCTGGTGGAGATCAGGGGCGAGGTGTTCTTCCCGATGGAGCGGTTCGAGGAGCTGAACGCCCGGCTGGTCGCCGCCGGCGAGAAGCCCTTCGCCAACCCGCGGAACGCGGCGGCCGGTTCGCTCCGGCAGAAGGATCCCAAGGTCACGGCGGGGCGCCCGCTGCAGATGGTGGTGCACGGCATCGGCGCCCGCCGGGGCTTCGAGATCGGCCGGCTCTCGGAGGCCTACGAGCTGCTGGCCGAGTGGGGCCTGCCGACGGCGCGGGCCAGCAAGGTGGTCACCTCGCTGCCCGAGGTGCGGGAGTTCATCGCCTACTACGGCGAGCACCGGCACGCCGTGGAGCACGAGATCGACGGCGTGGTGGTCAAGCTCGACGAGATCCCGCTCCAGGGGCGGCTCGGCCACACCTCCAGGGCGCCGCGCTGGGCGATCGCCTGGAAGTACCCACCGGAGGAGGTCAACACCAGGCTGGTGGACATCCGGGTGGGGGTGGGCCGCACGGGCCGGGTCACGCCCTACGCGGTGGTGGAGCCGGTCACGGTGGCCGGCTCCGAGGTGGAGTTCGCCACCCTCCACAACCAGCAGGTGGTCAAGGCCAAGGGGGTGCTGATCGGGGACACGGTCGCGCTGCGCAAGGCGGGGGATGTGATCCCGGAGATCCTGGGCCCGGTCGCCGATCTGCGGGACGGCAGCGAGCGGGAGTTCGTGATGCCGGCCGAGTGCCCCGAGTGCGGCACGGGCCTGATGCCGATGAAGGAGGGGGACATCGATCTGCGCTGCCCCAACGCCCGTTCCTGCCCGGCGCAGTTGCGGGAACGGATCTTCTATCTGGCGGGCCGCCGATGCCTGGACATCGACCACTTCGGCTATGTGGCGGCCACCGCGCTCACCCAGCCGTTGGAGCCGGCGGCGCCCCCGCTGCTGGACGAGGGCCGACTCTTCGAGTTGACGGTGGAGGAGCTGCTGCCGATCAGGTCCCATGTGCTGGACCAGGACACGGGGCTGCCCAAGACGGATCCGGAGACGGGCGAGCCCAAGGTCGTCACGTTCTTCGCCAACCAGCAGGGGGAGTTGAAGAAGAACGCCCGCGCTATGCTGGAGTCCATCGAGGCGGCCAAGCAGCGGCCGCTGGCGCGGATCATCGCCGGGCTCTCCATCCGCCATGTGGGGCCGGTCGCCGCCGAGGCGCTGGCCCGCGAGTTCCGCTCGCTGGACCGCATCGCCGAGGCCACGGAGGAGGAGCTGGCGGCCACCGAGGGGGTGGGGCCGACGATCGCCGCCTCGCTGAAGGACTGGTTCGCCGTCGACTGGCACCGGGACATCGTGGAGCGCTGGCGGGCGGCCGGGGTGCGGCTGGCCGAGTCCGGTGAGCGGGAGGACACGCCGCGTCCGCTCGCCGGCGTCACGGCGGTGGTCACCGGCACGCTCGGCAGCCACACCCGGGACGAGGCCCAGGACGCGCTGCGCTCCAGGGGAGCGAAAGTGACTGGATCTGTCTCCAAGAAGACGAGTTTCGTGGTGGTCGGCGAGAGCCCTGGATCAAAATTCGACAAAGCGATGCAGCTCAAGGTGCCGGTTCTGGACGAAGCCGGATTCGCCGTGCTGCTGGCACAGGGGCCGGACGCCGCCCGCGAGGTGGCGCTCGCCCCGCCCGAGGCCGAGGAGGAGCAGGAGGCCGACACCGCCTCCGCGTAACGCTGATGACCAGCGTCGTTCCCCGTCGGGCGCGGCCCGGGGCGCCCGTCCGGCGGGGGCGGCGCCGGCTTTCCGGTGCCCGCCGGAGGCGTACGCCCGACTCGCCAGCGGCATATACCAGGGGAACGCGATCCCTCGGGTCGCTTTCGGCAAGCCGTCAAGTTCCCTGCCCCAGGCGGTGGTTGGCCGCCTAGGGTGGACAGGGCGCGCGCGCCTTCCCGGCGTGTGGGTCGAGCCGGTCCGGAGAGGTTCCCGCCATGCAGTCAGCCCCCCTGGGGAGACCGTTCTCACGGCGTGACGATCCCAGGTCACGCCGGTTCCTCCGGATCGCCGTGCTCGTCACCGCCGGGCTGCTGGTGCTCGGCGGCGTCCGGCGCGTCGTGGAGGACGACCGATCGTTCTTCCCCTCGGACGGCCCCGGCTGGTGCCTCGGCATCCTCATCGGCCTGGTGGTGGCCTACTTCCTCGCCGTCGACCGGGGGCGCTGGCTCCGGGGCAGCAGCGCCGGATCCGCGCTGGCGCTGGCCACCCTGCTGCTCTACGGCTGGCTGCCCGCCGTCCTGGTCACGGTGGCCATGGCGGCGGTCGTCGGCCTGGTGCGCGGCGCGCCCTGGCGCGAGGCGCCGCACGACGGCGCGATCGAGGCGCTCGGGGTCGGCGCCGCCGCCCTGGTGCTGGCCGCCTTCGGCACCACGCCGACGGTGGAGCGGCCCTGGAGCCCGGCGGACTGGGGTCTGGACAGCCTCCCCCAACTGCTGGTCGGCGCCGGCGCCTATCTGCTGGTCGTCCACTCCCTGCACTGGCTCACCGGCGAACCGGCCGCCGGTGGGCGGGCGTTGGTCACCCCGGCCTGGCCGCGCGAGGCCCTGGTGGCGCTCGCGCTGCTCTGCACCACCCCGCTGATCGCCGTGGTGGCCGTCGCGACGCCCGGGCTGCTGCCGCTCTTCGCGGTGCCGCTGATCGTCCTGGACCACACCTTCTGGATGGCGCGGGTCCGCGTCGAGGAGCGGCTGCTCGATCCGCTCACCGGGCTGCCCAACCGCCGTTGGCTGCTGACCCGCACGGACGCGGTGCTCCGGGAGGCCGCTGGCGAGGGCCGCCGGGTCGGACTGATCCTGATCGACCTGGACAGCTTCCGTTCGGTCAATGACACATTGGGTCATCTCACCGGCGATCGGCTGCTGTTGCTGATCGCCGACCGGATCCGGGCCTGCCTGCCGGCCGGCGCGCGGGCCGCGCGGCTCGGCGGCGACGAGTTCGCCATCCTGCTGCCGCACGCCGGCTCGGCCACCGCCGCGCAGCGCACCGCGCGCGCCCTGATCACCGCCCTGGACGCGCCGCTCGAACTCGACGGCCTGAGCCTGCTGGTCGAGGCGAGCGCCGGGGTCGCCCTCTTCCCCGAGCACGCCCGCGAGGCCGAGGGCCTGCTGCGCCGCGCCGATGTCGCGATGTACCTCGCCAAACGGGACCGCAGCGAGGTCGAGGTCTACGAGGCCAGCCGGGACGGCAACACGCCCGACCGGCTTGCCCTGTTGGGCGATCTGCGCCGGGCGTTGGACGCCGACGAGGTGGAGCTGCACTACCAGCCCAAGGTGCGGTTCGACGGGGTGGTCGCCGGCCTTGAGGCGCTGGTCCGCTGGAACCACCCGGTGCGCGGAAAGGTTCCTCCTGACGAGTTCATCGCGATCGCCGAGGCGTCCGGGCTGATGCCCCGACTCACCGACCACGTCCTGGAGTCGGCGCTGCGCCAGGTCGCCCGCTGGCGTGCCGCCGGCCTCACCGTTCCCGTCGCGGTCAATGTCTCGCCCCGCGATGTGCACGCGCCCGGCTTCGCCGGCGCCGTCGCCGCGCGGCTGGCCCGCCACCGGGTGCCGCCGGACGCCCTCCAGCTGGAGATCACCGAACATGTGATGCTGGAGGACCCGCACCATGCCGCCGACACCCTCGCCGCACTGGCCGGACACGGCGTGCGGATGTCCCTGGACGACTTCGGCACCGGCTACTCCTCGCTGGTCCACCTGCGCAAACTCCCGGTCAGCGAGCTGAAGATCGACCGCTCGTTCGTGGCCAGACTGGTCCTGGACGCCCAGGACGCCGAGATCGTCCGCTGCACGGTGGACCTGGCGCACTCGCTCGGCCTGGTGGTGGTCGCCGAGGGCGTGGAGGACGACGAGACCTGGGAGCGGCTGCGCGATCTGGGCTGCGACGCGGTCCAGGGCTGGCTGGTCTCGGCCGCGATGCCCGTCGACGAGGCCACCTCCTGGCTCCGCGCCAGGGACACCGAGGCCCCCGAGGCGGAGCGCGCCACCCGCTCGCTGCCCGCCGGCCGGCCGCCCGGACTGCCGGCGGGCCGCGCCCCCACCCGCTGACCGGCCCACCGGCGGAGCCCCGAGGCATGCCCCGCCGCTCGACGCGTGCGCGGGCAGTCAGTGCCGCGGCCTAGGATTGGGCCCATCGAACCCGCCCGCGACGAGCAAGAGGATCGCCATATGCCCGGCATCACGCGCGAGGAGGTCGCCCACCTCGCCAAGCTGGCGCGTCTGGAGCTTACGGCCGAGGAGCTAGAGCACTTCGCCGGACAACTCGACGACATCATCGGCGCGGTCGCCCGCGTCTCCGACGTCGCCGCCCAGGACGTTCCGCCGACCTCCCACCCGCTGCCGCTCACCAACGTGATGCGCGCCGACGAGGTCCGCCCGGGGCTCACCCCGGCCCAGGCCCTCGCCGGAGCGCCGGCGCAGGAGCAGCAGCGATTCAAGGTGCCCCAGATCCTGGGGGAGGAGTGAGCGAGATGGCAGATCTGATCCGGCTCACCGCCGCCGAGTTGGCCACGGCCATCGCGGACGGCACGGCCAGCTCCGTCGAGGTCACCCAGGCCCATCTGGACCGCGTCGACGCCGTGGACGAGAAGGTGCACGCCTTCCTGCACGTCGACCGCGAGGGCGCCATCGCCCAGGCGAAGGCGGTCGACGAGCGCCGCGCCGCCGGGGAGCGGCTCGGCCCGCTGGCCGGCGTTCCGCTGGCGCTCAAGGACATCTTCACCACCGAGGGCGTGCCCACCACGGTCGGCTCCAAGATCCTGGAGGGGTGGATCCCGCCCTACGACGCCACGGTCACCAAGCGCCTCAAGGCGGCCGGCGTGGTGATCCTCGGCAAGACCAACATGGACGAGTTCGCCATGGGCTCGTCCACCGAGAACAGCGCCTACGGCCCCACCGGCAACCCCTGGGATCTCACCCGCATCCCCGGCGGTTCCGGCGGCGGTTCCGCGGCCTCCCTGGCGTCCTTCCAGGCGCCGTTGGCGATCGGCACCGACACCGGCGGCTCCATCCGGCAGCCCGCCGCCGTCACCGGCACGGTGGGCGTCAAGCCCACCTACGGCGGCGTCTCCCGCTACGGCATGGTGGCCTTCTCCTCCTCGCTCGACCAGGGCGGCCCCTGCGCCCGCACGGTCCTGGACGCGGCCCTGCTGCACCAGGTCATCGCCGGCCACGACCCGCTGGACTCGACGTCCGTCGACGCCCCGGTGCCCGATGTGGTCGAGGCCGCGCGCAGCGGTTCGGTGGCCGGGCTGCGGGTCGGCGTGGTCAAGGAGTTCCGCGGCGAGGGCTACCAGGCGGGGGTGCTCCAGCGCTTCGACGAGTCCGTCGAGCTGCTGCGCGAGTTGGGCGCCGAGGTCGTCGAGGTGTCCTGTCCGTCCTTCGATCTGGCGCTCGCCGCCTACTACCTGATCGCGCCCTCCGAGTGCTCGTCCAACCTCGCCAGGTTCGACGCGATGCGCTACGGCCTGCGGATCGGCGACGACGGCACCAGGTCCGCCGAGGAGGTCACCGCGCTCACCCGCGAGGCCGGCTTCGGGCCCGAGGTCAAGCGCCGCGTGATGCTGGGCACCTACGCGCTGTCCTCCGGCTACTACGACGCCTACTACGGCAGCGCCCAGAAGGTGCGGACGCTGGTCACCCGCGACTTCGAGCGGGCCTTCGCCGACGTGCACGTGCTGGTCTCGCCCACCACGCCGACCACGGCCTTCCCCATCGGCGAGCGCGCCGACGACCCGATGGCCATGTACCGGGCCGACCTCTGCACCATCCCGGTCAACCTGGCGGGCAACGCGGCCATGTCCCTGCCCTGTGGCCTCGCGCCGGAGGACGGGCTGCCCGTGGGGCTCCAGATCATCGCCCCGGCCATGGCCGACGACCGCCTCTACCGCGTCGGAGCCGCCGTCGAGGCGGGATTCCAGGCACGCTGGGGTCATCCGATTCTTGAGGAGGTACCGGCGCTGTGAGTAAGAAGCCGAAGTCCAAGATGGGCACCTATCTGTCCATCGGCAGCTCGCTGTTCGGGGTGGTCAGCGTCGTCAGGCAGCTGCGCGAGGCGCGTGCGGAGCAGGACGCGCTGCGGCTGACCGACGCCGTCGTCTCCGCCGCCGCCATCGCCACCGGCGTGGCGCTGCTCGCCCGTGAGCTGCGCCGTATGAACCGCGATGGGAACGACGTCCTCAGCGACTGAAGCGCTCCCGCACATCCCGAGAGGTAGTACCCCCGTGACCGTCACCGACCTGGTGTCGTACGAGGACGCGCTGGCGTCCTACGACCCCGTCATGGGCCTTGAGGTCCATGTCGAGCTGGGCACCAAGACCAAGATGTTCTGCGGCTGCGCCACCACCCTCGGCGCCGACCCCAACGCGCAGACCTGCCCCACCTGCCTCGGTCTGCCCGGGGCGCTGCCGGTGGTCAACGCCGTCGGCGTGGAGTCGGCCGTGCGGATCGGTCTCGCCCTCAACTGCGAGATCGCCGAATGGTGCCGCTTCGCCCGGAAGAACTACTTCTATCCGGACATGCCGAAGAACTTCCAGACCTCGCAGTACGACGAGCCGATCGCGTTCGACGGCTATCTGGACGTCCAGCTCGCCGACGGCGAGGTCTTCCGGGTGGGCATCGAACGGGCCCATATGGAGGAGGACACCGGCAAGTCCACCCATATCGGCGGTGCCACCGGCCGGATCCATGGCGCCTCGCACTCCCTGCTCGACTACAACCGGGCCGGCATCCCGCTGATCGAGATCGTCACCAAGCCGATCGAGGGCGCCGGCGAGCGGGCGCCGGAGGTGGCCCGCGCCTATGTCGCCGAGCTGCGCGAGCTGATCAGGGCGCTGGGCGTCTCCGAGGCGCGGATGGAGATGGGGCAGTTGCGCTGCGACGTCAACCTCTCGCTCCGCCCGCACGGGCGGGAGGCGTTCGGCACCCGCAGCGAGACCAAGAACGTCAACTCGCTGCGCAGCGTGGAGCGCGCGGTGCGGTTCGAGGCGCAGCGGCATGCCACCGTGCTCGACGGCGGCGGCATCATCATCCAGGAGACCAGGCACTTCCACGAGGAGAACGGCACCACCACCTCGGGCCGGGTCAAGGAGGAGGCGGAGGATTACCGCTACTTCCCCGAGCCCGATCTGGTGCCGGTGGCGCCCGACCGCGCCTGGGTCGAGGAGCTGCGGGCCGGACTGCCCGAGCTGCCGCTGGCGCGCCGCAACCGGCTGCGCGCCGAATGGGGCATCTCGGCGCACGAGATGCAGTCGGCGCTCAACGCGGGCGCGGTCGAGCTGATCGTGGCCACCGTCGACGCCGGCGCGGACGCCGCCTCGGCGCGCAAGTGGTGGCTGGGCGAGCTGGCCCGCAGGGCCAACGAGCAGGGCGTCGACCTCTCCGCGCTGCCCATCGCCCCGGCGCAGGTGGCGCGGGTCACCGCGCTGGTCGCGGAGGGCGCGCTCAACGACAAGCTGGCCAGGGCCACCATCGAAGGGGTGCTGGCCGGCGAGGGCGATCCCGACACCGTGGTCGAACGGCGCGGGCTGCGGATCGTCTCCGACGACGGCGCCCTGGGCAAGGCGGTGGACGAGGCCATCGAGGCCAACGCGCCCATCGCCGACAAGGTCAGGGCCGGCAAGGTCGCGGCGGCCGGCGCGCTGGTCGGCGCCGTGATGAAGGCGACGCGGGGGCAGGCCGACGCGGCCAGGGCCCGCCAGCTGATCCTGGAGCGGCTGGGCGTCGCCGAGTAGGTTCCGACGCGACGCGTCTAAGGACCGCACGGCTCCGGCCTAAGGCCCCCGACACCCGCACGGTGTCGGGGGCCTCGTCGGCTCCCCGTCGACTAAGGACGTTCGGCGCCCCGTTCGCTGACTTCGCCCGATGTGGGCGGGGGGCCTTGGAGCGGATCGTGGATGTCATCGGGTCGAGGGGTTCGCTCCTCGAAGACGACACGATCGCGAGGAGCACCACCATGCTGGAGTACGAACTGCACCGTCAGCGCGCGGCCCAACTGGAGAGCGCCGCACGGGACCACCGCAGGACGCGACAGGTCCGGGAGCTGCTGCGCCGGGCCCGGCAGCAGGCGGGCGGGGCCGTCGCGGGCTGGGTCACCGCGGCGTGACCGCCGTCCGCTTCGCCCCGGGCAGATCCGTTACCCCGTCGTTCTCGTCGCATGTCATCCTCGACCTCGTGGAGACGCGTGGTGTGAGCCCGGTGTTCGTGGGCCGGAAGGCGGAGTCGGCGGTTCTGGTCGAGGCGTTGCGCCGGGCCGAGGAGGGCACTCCGCAGGCGGTGGTCGTGGGCGGCGAGGCCGGCATCGGCAAGACCCGGCTGCTGGAGGAGTTCCTTTCCGTGGCGGGCGACGCCGGCGCCACCACGGCGGTCGGCGCCAGCGTCGAACTGGGCGCGGACGGGCTGCCGTTCGCGCCGCTGGTCGGCCTGCTGCGGTCGCTGCACCGCCAGTTGGGCCCCGAGCTGGTGGAGGCCGTCAGCGAGCCGACCGGCGAGCTGGCCCGGCTGCTGCCCGAGCTGGGCGAGGCCGGCGGCCCGCACCCGGGCGGCGTCGACACGCTGGACCGGGCGCGGTTGTTCGAGCTGACCATCCGGCTCTTCGAGCGTCTTTCCCAGCGCCGCACCCTGGTGCTGGTCCTGGAGGATCTGCACTGGTCGGACCGTTCCACCAGGGAGCTGCTGACCTTCTTCTTCCGCTCGGTGCACCGAGGCGCCCGGGCCATGGTGCTGTGCAGCTACCGCACCGACGACATCCACCGTCGGCATCCGCTGCGCCCCTTCCTCGCCGAACTCGACCGGCTGCGCACCGTCCAGCGGGTCGAGCTGGCCCGGCTCTCGGGCGACGAGGTCGCCGCGCAGATGGCGGGCATCCTGGGTGCCCCGCCCGAGGCGTCGCTGGCCGCCGCCGTCTTCGCCCGCTCCGAGGGCAACCCGTTCTTCGTCGAGGAGCTGACCGTCGACGCCGATCCGGCGTCCGGGCTCACGGAGTCGCTCCGCGATCTGCTGCTGGTCCGGGTGGAGGCGCTGCCCGAGCAGGTGCAGGACGTGCTGCGGGTGGTGGCCGTGGGCGGCTCCTCCGTCGAACACGCGCTGCTGGCCCGGGTCGCCGGGGTGCCGGAGGCCGAGCTGCTGAGCGCGTTGCGCGACGCCGTCGGCGCCCGGCTGCTGGTCGCCACCGACGACGACGGCTACCGCTTCCGGCACGCGCTCACCCGCGAGGCGGTGACGGACGATCTGCTGCCGGGGGAGCGCGCCCGGCTCAACCGCCGCTATGCGACGGCGTTGGAGGCCGACCCGGGGCTGATCGCCGCCGACGAGCTGCCCACCCGGCTGGCCAGCTACTGGGAGTGCGCCGGCGACCGGGCCAAGGCGCTGCCCGCCGTGCTGGCCGCCTCGGTGGCCGCGGGGCGCCGCTTCGCCTACGCCGAACAACTGCGGCTGCTGGAACGGGCGCAGGAGCTGTGGGAGGCGGCGCCGGACGAGGTGCGCGCCACCCTCCGCCCCGCCCAGCCGATGTGGGGCTACCCGGCGGGCGAGGGACCGGACGGCTCCGGCTCGGCGGGCGGACCGGTCGGCTGGGTCGACCTCCAGGCCGAGGCCGTGGTGGCGGCCAGCCTCGCCGGCCAGTACGACCGCGCGAACGCCATCTGCCGGGGCGCGCTGCGCGAGTTGGACGAGGTCAGGCTGCCGCTGCACGCCGCCTGGTTCTGGGTCCAGCGCGCCGGCATGGCCGAGCGGGAGGTGCGCCGCGACGGACTGCAGGAGCTCCACCGCGCCCAGGAGCTGGTGCGCGGCCTGCCGCCGTCCGAGGTGCACGCCCGGGTGCTGGCGCTGGCCGCCGCCTGGCACTCCGTCCAGGGCCCCAGCCCCGAGCAGTTGGAACAGGCCGAGCGCGCGGTCTCGTTGGCCCGGGCGGTCGGCGCGACCAGCACCGAGCTGTACGCGCGCTACACCCTGGCCTCCCTCCAGGCGGACGCCGGGGACAGCGCGGGGGCCGTCGCCGAGATGCGGTCCGTGCTCAGCACGGTGCTCGACCGGGGCGAGGTCAGCCTGCTCGGGCGCTGCCTGGTCAACCTGACCGCGGTCCTGGCCGACTCGGGTGAGCTGCGGGAGAGCCTGATCGCCGTCACCGAGGGCATCGAACTGGCCGACCGCTACGGCCTGGAGGAGACCAAGAGCTGGCTCCAGGCCAACCACGCCTTTGTGCTGACCCTCCAGGGGCGCTGGGACGAGGCGCGGTCGGCGCTCGAACTGGCCCGCCGGCAGGCCCGCAGCCCGTACAGCGCGCATGTCAGCCGGATTCTGACGGGCCAACTGGCCGTGCTGCGCGGCGATATCGACGCCGCGCGGGAGGCGGCCACCACGGTGCGGGCCAAGCTCAGCGCGGACCGGGTGCGCACCTCGCTCGAGATCGAGTTGGCCCGGCTGGAGATCGATGTGGCCCTGCTCTCCGGCGAGCCCCTGCGGGCCAGGGAGATCCTGAGCTCGGCGCGTTCCGCCCTCCAGCTGGGCCTCGTCCAGCTGGTGTGGGGCCTGGTCGGCTCGGCCGCGATGGCCGAGGCGGAGAGCCGAGGGATGCCGGGCGCAGACGAGGGGCGGCCCGAGGCGGTCGCGCGGATCAGGGAGCTGGCGGGCTCGCTGCCGCGCAATCTGCCCATCCGGGAGGCGCTGGGCCTGCTGGTCGACGCGCAGCTGGCGCGGGCGGAGAACCGCGACAGCCCCCGGCACTGGGCGGAGACGGTGGCCGCCGTCGAACCGCATGGCCTGCCCCACCACCTGGCCGAGGCGCGTTACGGCTGGGCCGAGGCGCTGCTCGCCGCCGGTGGCCCCGATGCCCGTGAACTGGCCGCCGAACAGCTGAGGGCGGCCTGGGAGACCACGCGGGAGCTGGGCGCCGCGCCGCTGCGCGAGCGCGTCGAGCGGCTTGCCCAGCGCGCCAGGCTGGACCTCACCGCCAGGCCCGAGGCCAAGGCGGCGCCCGAGCCGGACGACCCCTTCGGGTTGACGCCTCGGGAGCGGGATGTGCTCGGTCTGGTGGCGGCGGGGCGGAGCAATCGGCAGATAGCCGAGGAGTTGTTCATCTCGCCCAAGACGGCGAGTGTCCATGTCTCCAACATCCTGGCCAAGTTGGAGGTCACCAGCCGGGGCGAGGCGGCCGCCGTCGCCCACCGGCTGCGCATGGTGCCGCTCCGACCGGACTGAGCCGGCCCGTGGGTCAGGAGGGCTTCTTCCCCAGCGTGATGCCGAGGTGGACGGCGGAGGCCAGGAAGAAGACGCCGCCGAGGATCGCGTAGCCGCCGACCCCGGCGATGTCGTCGGTGCCCTCGATCCCCTGGGCCAGGAACGCCGAGCCCGCCAGGACCGAGATCCCGCCGCTGAGGATCTGCGGCACCTGGCCACCGGAGCGCCGGTTGCCGAGGGCGGTGACGAGCTGCGGGATCCCGGAGCCGATCGCCCACGCGCCCCAGACGCCGAGAGCGGCGGAGATCGACACCGTCGACGCCACCCCGAGGGCGATGGCGACGGCGACGCTGACCGCCACGTTGACCCACTCCGAGACCTGCGGTTTCCGCGCGTCACCGCGAGCGCGGAGCTGCCAGAGAACGGCGGCGGCGTCGAAGAGCGGGTAGACGATCAGCAGGACGGTCAGGAGGGCCCCGGTCGTGTCCGAGGTGGAGAACAGGAGCATCGCCCAGACGAGGGCGAAGGCGAAGCGGACGAGGTAGAGACGACGAAGCGCCCGACCGAAGGTCGACGGGGAGACGGTCTCCGTGGTGGCCATGATGTCCCTTTCCGGAATATGCGGGATGTGCGGGATCTGCGGGGTGTGAGGGAGCCGCGGGGCGGTCAGGCGGTGCCCGTGGCGCTCGTGCTCGTGCTGAGGGTGACGGGCACGTTGCCCCGGGTGGCGACCGAGTAGGGGCACACCTCGTGGGCCGCCGCGGTGAGGGTTTCGGCGATGTCGGGGGCGACTCCGCCGCCGATACGCACCTTCAGCGCCGCGTGCAACGCCCATCCGCCGGCTTCCGTGGGGAGGAGCGAGATCTCGGCGACCACGGTGGAGTCCACCAGCGTCACCTTCCGCCGCGCGGCGACGAGCTTCAGGGCCGAGTGGAAACACGACGACCATCCGGCGGCGAACAGCTGCTCCGGGTTGGTGGCGCCGCCCGGCCCTCCCAGCGCGGTGGGGACGGCGAGAGTGACGTCGAGCAGGCCGTCGTCGGTGACGGCGCGGCCTCCGGCGCGGCCGTCGCCGGTGGAGGTGGCGATGGCGGTGTAGAGGGGGGTAGGCACGGTGGTTCCTCTCGGCCAGTTAAGTAGGGTTACTAGTTCGTCTACATCCTCGACCATAGACTGTCCGCAGTGCCGGTGCAACCGGACCGACCAGAACCCGGAGCGGAAGATGAACGCCGACGCCGTCGAACCCACGGCACGTACCACCTCAGGGCCGCGCACCCGCGCGCGCATCCTGGCGGCGGCAAAGGAGCTGTTCTACAGCCAGGGCATCCGCGCCACGAGCGCCGATCGCGTCATCGGGCAGGTCGGCGTCACCAAGGTCACCTTCTACCGCCACTTCCGCACCAAGAGCGATCTCGTCGTCGCCTATCTGGAGGAGCAGGCGGCCGCGGAACGCCAGTGGATCGACGGCGTGCGGCGGACGGGCGACCCGGTCGGTTCGCTGCGCGCGCTGGCCGCCGACATCGGCACCGCCAGCTGTAGCCCCGGCTTCCGTGGCTGCGCGTTCATCAACGCCGCGGCCGAGTTCGCCGACCCGGACGACCCGGTCCGGGTCGCCGTCGACACGCACCGCCGATGGATGCTCGGCGAGTTCGCCGACATCGCCACCGAGGCCGGGGTGGACGATGTCGACTCCGTCGCGCGGCAGTTGATGATCCTCAGGGACGGAGCGATGGTGAACGGCTACCTCGGCGACCCGTCGGCCGTCGCCGACGCCCTCGGCGCCGCGTTCACCTCGATCGTCACCGCGCGTCCGGCCTAGGGCGGCGCCGGGTCCCGGAGGCGTCTAAGGCGGGGTGGGCGGGTCGTCTAAGGCGGCCGGCCGGGGGTGGTTTGCGGCGATGACCCGATGTGGTGGGGGCCCCTGGGAGACGACGGTTGAGACATCACCGGGACAGCGGGTTCGCCAGGTTCCGGTGGCACCGACACCGTCAACGGGACTCCGGGAGAGCCACCATGAACGAGCAGTACTCCACGTTCTTCCAGATGTACGCCCACCAGCAGCGCGTGGAGCTGTTGATGCGCGAGGCCGAGCACGAGCGTCTGGTCCGGGAGGCGATCAGGGGGCGGAAGGCGACGCGACGCGTCGCCCGGGGCCCGTCGGCCGCCCCCTCCTCCTCGGGTTCCCGGCGCCGTGCCGGGGATTCGGGATGGCGATCGACCACCGCCGGCCTGGCGCAACGGCTGACCGGCCGTCGGGCCAAGGCGTAGAACGCCCGTGCCATTGTCAGTGCCCTGTGCGATCCTGCGGAGCATGCGCACCAGATCCGTCAGCCCCGTCTTCGTCGGCAGGACCAGCCAGCTCCAGGCCCTGCGAGAGGCCCTGGGCCAGGCGGCCGACGGCGTTCCGCAGGCGGCGTTGGTCGGCGGCGAGGCCGGGATAGGCAAGTCCCGTCTGGTGGAGGAGTTCCTGGCCCTGGCGCAGGCCCAGGGCGCCCTGACCGCCGTGGGCGGCTGCGTCGAGGTGGGCGCGGACGGCCTGCCGTTCGCCCCCGTCGTGGCGGTCCTCCGGGTCCTCCACCGGGAGCTGGGGGACGAGTTGACGGAGGCCGCCGCCGGCTTCCAGGGCGAGCTGTCCCGGCTGCTGCCCGATCTCGGCCCGCCCAACGCGCCCGACCATGTGGCCAGGGACCAGGAGGTGCGCGGCCGGCTCTTCGAGCTGACCGCCCGGCTGTTCGAACGGCTGGCCCAGTCCCGCACGCTGGTCCTGGTCTTCGAGGATCTGCACTGGTCGGACAGGTCCACCAGGGAACTGCTCGGCTATGTCTTCCGGGTGGTGCGCAGCTGCCGGCTCCTGGTGGTCACCACCTACCGCTCCGACGACATCCACCGCCGGCATCCGCTGCGCCCCTTCCTCGCCGAGCTGGACCGGCTGCCCACGGTGCGGCGGATCGAGCTGCCCCGGCTGACCAGGGGCGAGGTCGGCGAGCAGCTGGCCGGCATCCGGGGCGAGGTCCCCGCACCCGAGCTGCTGGACCAGATCTTCCGCAGATCCGACGGAAACGCCTTCTTCGTCGAGGAGTTGGCCAGCATCACGGGCAACGGCCGCGCCGGCACGCTCAGCGATTCGGTCCGGGATCTGCTGCTGCTGCGGGTCGAAGCACTCCCCGAGTCCGTCCAACGGGTGGTGCGGGTCGCCGCCGAGGGCGGCTCACGGGTGGAGTTCGGGCTGCTCAGAGCGGTCGTCGGGGTCACGGACGACGAGCTGATCGAATCGTTGCGCGCGGCCGTCGGCGCCGGCGTGCTGCGGGCCGGGGACGACGACACCTACCGCTTCCGGCACGCGCTCACCCGCGAGGCGGTCGACGACGAGCTGCTGCCGGGTGAGCGCTCCCGGCTGAGCCGGCGCTATGCCGAGGCCGTGGAGGCCGATCCCGAGCTGGTGCCGGCCGACGAGCGGACCCCCCGCCTCGCGAGCTACTGGTACCACGCGCATGTGCCGGCCAAGGCGCTGCCCGTCGTGATCCGGGCGGCGGCCGAGGCCCGCTGCCGCCACGCCTACGCCGAACAACTGCAACTGCTGCACCGCGCCACCGAGCTGTGGGACGACGTCCCCGCCGAGGTGCGCCGCTCGCTGCGGATCGCCTCGGACGTGGAGTCGTATCCGCTCTGTGAGTGTCCGGACGAGAAGCTGGGCTTCCTGGATCTGCTGGCCGAGATGACGCTGGCCGCCCGGTTCGCCGGCGAGCAGGAGCGGGGGCTGTCCGTCGCCAAGCGCGCCCTGCGCCTGCTGGAGGAGATGGGACATCCGCTGCGCGCGGCGTGGTTCTGGACCCAACGCTCCCGGCTGGTGCGGCAGATAGGCCGGGGCGACGGCTGGCAGGAGCTGGCCAGGGCCCAGGAGCTGCTGGACGGCTCCGCCCCCTCCGCGGTGCACGCCCTGGTGCTCACCGAGGCGGCCAGCTGGGGCTCCGTCTTCGACCCGGGGGAGGGCAGCCTGGCCATCGCCGAGCGGGCCGTGGAGCTGGCGCGCGCCATGGGCGAACCGGAGGTGCTGTTGAACGCGCTGCTCAGCAGGGGGCAGCTGCTGATCGACATCGGTCAGGGCGAGCGCGGCGTGGCCGAGCTGCGGGCGGTCGCCGACCGGGTGGTGCCGGAGGAGCGGGTCGGCGTCTTCACCCGCAGCCATGTCAACCTCCAGTCCCAGCTGGAGGGCATGGGCCGCTCGGCGGCCGCGCTGGAGATCGCCGACGAGGCGCTGGAGCTGGCCCACCGCTGGGGGCTGGCCGACACCCGCGCCTGGATCGTGGGCAACCGCACGGACGCGCTCTTCTCGCTGGGCCGCTGGGCGGAGTCGGAGCTGGGCTGCGCCGAGGCGCTCAGCTGGGCGCAGACGCCGGTGAGCCGGGCGCTGGTCGCGCTGCGGCGGGCCAGGCTGGCGATCGCCCGGGGCGATCTGCCGGAGGCCGAGCGGCAGTTGGCCATCCAGTGCGAGCTGCAGGACTACGACGGGGCGGCGGCGCAGAGCGCCCACCCGGTGGCGGAGTACCGCATCGCGGTCGCGGTCTGGCGCGGCCGCCTGCTGGACGCCAGGGAGCAGTTCGTCGAGGTCGTCCGGGTCAACCAGGCGCCCGGTGTCGGCAACTACACCTGGCCGATGGTGTACACCATGGCCAGGGCCGAGTCCGAGGCGGTGGGGGTGCCCGTCGCCGAGCCGGGGCGGTGCGCGGCGATCGAGCGGATCAGGGCCTATGCGCGTTCGCTGCCCAGGCACTATCCGGTCTGGGCCGGATACGCCCTGCTGGTGGAGGCCGAGCTGCGCCGCGCCGAGGGCCGCGCCGGCGCGGCGGACTGGGCCGGCGCGGCGGCCGCCTTCGACGAGGCGACCCGGCCCTTCGAACGGGGCAGGGCGCTCGCCAGATGGGCGGAGGCGCTGCTGGCGGAGGGCCAACGGGAGGCGGCGGCCGAGGCGTTGACCACGGCGCACCGCATCGCGCGGGAGCTGGGTGCCGCTCCGCTGGTGGAGGAGACACAGCGGCTGGCCCTCAGGGGGCGGCTGACCCTCGGCGGCTCGGGCACGGCCTGCTCGACACCGGAGGGCGGGGCCGCCGTCGGGTTGACGCCCCGGGAGCGGGATGTGCTGGGTCTGGTGGCGGCGGGGCGGAGCAATCGGCAGATAGCCGAGGAGCTGTTCATCTCGCCCAAGACGGCGAGTGTCCATGTCTCCAACATCCTGGCCAAGTTGGAGGTCGCCAACCGGGGCGAGGCCGCCGCGCTGGCCCACCGACTCGGCCTGCTGAACGAGGAACGACGCCCCGTCGGCTGAGGCCCAGGGGCCGGCCGCCCCCAGGCCACGCCCCGGCGGCCCGGGCGCCGCTTGTGGTGCTCGCGGTAGCGGGCGGCCCGCCCGTTCCGGGGCACCGCGGCGGATCGGTCGTCAGTGCCAGGAATCCCGGGCCGCAGGCAGGGCGGCTATCTCCGCCAGATCCCGTTCGGTGAGCGTCAGTTCGGCCGCCGCCGCGTTCTCCCGGACACAGGACGCGCGCTTGGTGCCGGGCAGCGGGATCACCTGGCGGCCCTGGGCCAGCAGCCAGGCGAGCGCCACCTGCGCCGGCGTCGCCCCCTCGTGTCGGGCCCCGACCCGGCGCAACCCGGCCACCACCGGCTGGTTGGCCGCCATCATCTCGGCCGTGAACCTGGGATGCCGGGCCCGGGGATCGTCCGGCTCGAAGCCGCTCCCCGGCACCAGCGTGCCGGTGAGGAAGCCGCTGCCCAGCGGCATCGCCGCCAACAGCCCGATGCCACGGGCCTCGCACCAGGGCAGCAACTCGGCGCGCGCCTCGGCCGACCACACGGAGAACTCCGCCTGCACCGCCGTGACCGGGAAGACCTGCTGCGCCCGGGAGAGCAGCTCAAGGGTGCGCCCGTGCTCCCCACCGGGCCCGCGACCCCGGCGCCGGTCGTGGGGATCCAGCGCGCACCAGCCCAACGCCCGCACCTTCCCCGCGCGGACCAGCTCCGCCATCGCGCCCCACGTCTCCTCCACCGGCACCTCGGGATCGGCGCGATGCAGCTGGTAGAGGTCGATCACATCGGTGCCGAGCCGGCGGAGCGAAGCGTCGCAGGCCCGCCGCACATAGGCCGGGCTGCCGTTGGCCACCAGATGCTGCTCGCCCACCAGCAGCCCGCCCTTGGTGGCCAGGAAGACCTCGTCCCGCCGCTCCTTGAGGAGCCGCGCCAGCAGCCGCTCATTGGTGAACGGGCCGTAGATATCGGCCGTGTCCAGCAGCGAACAGCCCTCGTCCAGCGCGACGTTGAGAGCCCGCAGCGAGGACTCGCCATCGCGCTGGGAGGCCGAGTATCCCCAGCTCATCGGCATGCACCCCAGGCCGACAGCGCCCACCCCGAGCGTGCCGGAGCCCATCGTCCTGTACCGCACCTGGCCGTTCCCTCCCCGGCGTGAGCCGTCGTCACCAACGTATCCCCTCCCACTGACACTGACACCGACACCGACACCGCCAGCGATACCGCCGCCGACACCCGGATCCCCGCCCGGGATGCCCCGGTTAGCCTGGCGCCATGAGTACACCGGAAGTCTGGCTGCCCTATCCCGCCTCCGAACTGGCGCCCCTGCCCGACACCCTGCGCTACCGCTTCTGGAACGGCGACGGGGACTTCCCCGCCGACCCCGCGGACTGCGTCTTCTACACCGTGCCGTATCTCAAGGGCCCACGGATCGCGGTGCGTCCGCTGCCCGCGATGACGGGCGTGCGGGTGGTGCAGACGTTGACGGCCGGCGTGGAGCACATGCTGCCCGAGGTGCCGAAGCTGCCGGCCGGCGCCGTGCTCTGCAACGCCGGCGAACTGCACAACACCAGCACCGCCGAGCTGGCGCTCGCCCTGGCGCTCTCCGCGCTGCGCGGCGTGGACCAGGCGGCGCGCGCCCAGTTGGACGGGCGTTGGGAGACGGCCATGCACACCTCGCTGGCCGACCGGCGGGTGCTGATCGTCGGCTACGGCGGCATCGGCGCGGCCATCGAGGAACGGCTGCTGCCCTTCGAGGTCGCCGATGTCGTCCGGGTCGCCGGCCGGGCGAGGACCGCCCCGCGCGGCCCGGTGCACGCCGCGTCGAAGCTGCCCGAACTGCTTCCCGACGCCGAGGTGGTGATGGTCGCCACCCCGTTGACCGACGCCACCCGTGGCCTGTTGGGTGCCCGCGAGTTGGCGCTGCTGCCGGACGGTGCCCTGCTGGTCAACGTCTCGCGGGGCCCGGTGGTGGACACCGGGGCGCTGCTCGCCGAGGTGGAGCGGGGGCGGCTGCGCGCCGCCCTGGATGTCACCGATCCGGAGCCGCTGCCGGCCGACCACCCGCTGTGGCGCGCCCCCGGGGTGCTGATCACGCCGCATGTGGGCGGCCCTTCGACCGCCTTCGAGCCGCGCGCCAAGCGGCTGTTGCGGGCCCAGCTCGCCCGGTTCGCCGCCGGCGAGCAGCCGGGGCATGTGGTCGCGACCAGCGGCTCGGAGCGTTAGCCTCGCCCCAAACCATCACTATGGGTGATGTATCTATGTCGCTCCGTGACTGTTCTGGTGTATCGTCCGTTTCGGGGTGAGCCCGGAACGAGAGGGGGGCGATGGCGATGCACCACTCATGGGCGCGATCGCGCGCGTGTGAAGTGCCGGCGGGGCCGCCGCTGGGCGGCCCGCTCCCACAGCTCGCACTCGCCGCGGTCTGCGCCTGCTACGCGGCCGGCGCCCTGGCGGGCTGGGGATCCCCCCAGTTCGCCAGGGTGATGGGGGACTTCGGTCTGAGCGCCGCCGCGTTCGCCGCCGCCGTCTCCTGTCTGTGGTACGCCAGGCGCCAGGCCCAGGAGTTCCGCGGCGCCTGGACGATGTTCGGCCTCTCCTCGGTCATGATCGGCCTCGGCAACGCCACCTGGGGCTGGTACGAGGTGGTGCTCCGGGAGCCGGTGCCCAGCCTCTCGCTGGCCGACGTCTGCTTCCTGCTGTTCGCGCCGCTGGCCATCGTCGGGCTCTTAATGCTCGCCAAACGCCCCCGCACCAGGGCCGGTTGGGTCTGCCTCGGGCTCGACGTCTGGCTGATCGGCGGCTCCCTGATGACGCTCTCCTGGAGCGTGGCGCTGGCCCACACCGCCGAGCTGAGCGACGAGTCGGCCGGCCAGGTCGCCCTCGCCCTGGCCTATCCGCTGCTGGACATCGTGCTGGTCAGCATGGTCGCCGTCCTGCACTTCCGGCGCAGCGCCCGCCACCGCCCGGCGATCAACGCGGCGATCGGCGCCCTCGCGCTCACCGTCCTCTGCGACGCCCTGTTCACCAGCCCGCCGCTGCGCGAGCAGTACAGCTCGGGGCAGTTGCTCGACGCGGGCTGGTTCGCCGGCTCGCTGCTGCTGGCCTGCGCCCCCTGGACGACCAGCCGGGGCCCCGTCCCGGTGGAGGCCCAGGGGCCCAGGGACGGCCGGGGCGCGCCGGGGCATCCGCTGGCCGGTTCGCTGGGCGCGCTGGCGCCCTATCTGGCCGCCGCCGTCTGTGTGTTGAGCATCCTCGGCACCATCGTCGCCGGGCGCCGGGTCGACGCCACGGTGGTCTATCTGGCCTGCGCGGTGGTGCTCGCGCTGCTGGTGCGGCAGGGCATCACCCTGCTGGAGAACATCTCCCTGACGAGGGAGCTGACCCAGAAGGAGAACTACTTCAGATCGCTGGTCCAGGGATCGAGCGATGTGATCATGATCGCCGCCCCCGACGGCAAGCTCCGCTATGTCAGCCCGGCCGCCACCGGCGTCTACGGGCAGGATCCCAGCCGGCTGATCGGCAGCGAGCTGTCCACCCTGATCCACCCGGAGGATCTCGGCCGCGTCCTGCACGAGCTGCGTCGCTTCCTGGCCGTGCCGCCCAGCCGGGAGCCGGCCACCCGGGTCGAGTGCCGGGTGCGGCACGGCGCCGGCCACTGGCTCAATGTCGAGTCCAGCGTCAACCGGCACGAGGGCGGCCTGATCTTCAACAGCCGGGACGTCACCGAACGCGTCCGCCTCCAGGCCCAGTTGCAGCACAGCGCCTCCCATGACGCGCTCACCGACCTGCCCAACCGCGCCCTGTTCACGGAGCGGGTCCGGCTGGCCCTCAGCGGCGGCCGCGCCGCCCAGGAGCGGGTGGCGGTGTTCTTCATCGATCTCGACGGCTTCAAGGCGGTCAACGACTCCGCCGGCCACCAGGCGGGCGACGAGCTGCTGGTCCAGGCCGCCCGGCGGCTCCGCGACTCGGTCCGCGCGGACGACACCACGGCCCGCCTCGGCGGCGACGAGTTCGCCGCGCTGATCCTCGGCGACGGCGGTGTCGAGGAGGAGCCCCGGGAGTACCGCATCCTGGAGATCGCCGAGCGGGTCCGTACCGCGCTCTCCCGCCCCTATCTGGTGGACGGGCAGCGGCTCGGCGTCGCGGCCAGCATCGGCGTCGCCTTCGCCGAGCCGGGCGCCACCCCGGCCGCCCTGATGCGCAACGCCGACCTCGCGATGTACCGCGCCAAACAGGCCGGCAAGGCCCGCGTCGAGCTGTACGCCCCCCAGCTCCAGTCCGAGGCGGTGCGCCGCACGGAGCTGGCCGACCGGCTGCGCCGCGCCCTGCAGGACGGCGAGTTCGCCCTGCTCCACCAGCCCATCGTTCAGCTGACGGACGGCCGGGTCGCCGCCCTCTGCGCGCAGGCCCGCTGGCGCTCCGCGCACGGTCTGCTGACCACCCCGCTCGAATTCCTGCACGGCGGCCGGTGGGATCCGCCCCGGGCGGCCGGCGGCGGCCCGGACGCCACGCTCGATGTCACGGCCTGGCTGGTGACGCAGGCCATCGCCGCGGCCGGCCGCCGCCACCGGGCGGGCCACACCCCGCCGGTCAGCGTCCGGGTGCCGGGCAGCCGGCTCGCCGACCGCGCGCTCTCCGCCCGCACCCTCGAAGCCCTCCTCGGCGAGCACCACCTCCCGCCCAGCGCACTGCTGTTGGAGCTGCCCGAGGCCGATCCGGTGCTCGCCTCGACGGAGCTCCGGCATCGGCTGACGGATCTCAGCCGCCTCGGGGTCGGCATCGCCCTCGGCGGGTTCGGCGGCGCCGGCACGGCCGCGGCGGCCCTGCACCGCCTGCCCGTCGATCTGGTCCGGCTCGACGCGGAGCTGGTCGAGGGCGTGCTGGATTCCCCGACGCTCGGCAAGATCGTCGCGGGGCTGCTGCGGATGGCGGACGATCTCGGGATCGACTCCCTCGCCGACGGGGTCGACCGGCCCGAGCAGGCCGCCGCGCTCCGGGCGCTCGGCTGCCGCAGGGCCCAGGGCCTGGCCTTCAGCGAGCCGCTGGACGCCGCCCGTCTCGGCCGGTTGCTCGAAGAGGGCTGGCTCCCGTTGCCCAGCCCTTCCCTGCCGCTGGCGCCGGTGCTGCCACGCGGCCGGACGTCGTCGCCGGAGCAGGCCGGCGGGCAGCTGCCCCCGCCGGATGCCGTCCCTCGCCCACATAGTGAGACTTCCATCCCTCGCGCTTGACAGCCGACGGCGGGGGGGAGCAATGTCTGTGCCATGCACACCGGAATTCTCGTACTTTCGTGGCGCGTCGGCTGATCCCAGGAGCATCCTGCGGACTCCAGCGACGCGCTTCCCCTCGTCTGCCTCTTCGGCACGGGGGGTTTTTTGTTGCACCGACACCCCCAGCAGCTCCCCAGCAGCCCTCACCAGCCCCCCAGCAGACGTAACTCCCGCGTTCCACGCGGCGCCACCACCCGTATCCTCCGAGAAGAGATCGCGATGACCGAGCAGGCCACCGGGGCACCCAAGCCGCAGCCCCGGGCCCCCCGAGGCGGAGCACCCCAGCCAACCCCAGCTGTCGCGCATGTCACCGGCGCCCAGTCGCTCATCCGCTCCCTCGAAGCGGTCGGCGCCGACACCGTGTTCGGCATTCCCGGCGGTGCGATCCTCCCCGCCTACGACCCGCTGATGGACTCCACCAGCGTCCGGCACATCCTGGTGCGGCACGAGCAGGGCGCCGGCCACGCCGCCACGGGGTACGCGCAGGCCACGGGCAAGGTCGGCGTCTGCATGGCCACCTCGGGCCCCGGCGCCACCAACCTGGTCACCCCCATCGCCGACGCCCATATGGACTCCGTGCCGCTGGTCGCCATCACCGGTCAGGTCGCGGCCCCGACCATCGGCACCGACGCCTTCCAGGAAGCCGACATCTGCGGCATCACGCTGCCGATCACCAAGCACAACTTCCTGGTCACCGACCCGGCCGACATCCCGCGCACCATCGCCGAGGCGTTCCACATCGCGGCCACCGGACGTCCGGGCCCCGTCCTGGTGGACATCGCCAAGGACGCCCTGCAGCGGCAGACCACCTTCAGCTGGCCGCCCACCCCCGAACTGCCCGGCTACCGCCCGGTGAGCCGCCCGCACGCCAAGCAGATCCGCGAGGCCGCCCGGCTGATCACCGAGGCCAGGCGGCCCGTGCTCTATGTCGGCGGCGGCGTGATCAAGTCCGGGGCCGCCGCCGAGCTGCGGGCCCTCGCCGAGCGCACCGGTGTCCCCGTCACCACCACCCTGATGGCGCTGGGCGCCTTCCCCGACAGCCATCCGCAGCATCTGGGCATGCCCGGGATGCACGGCTCCGTCGCCGCCGTCACCGCCCTGCAGAAGTCCGATCTGATCGTCGCCCTCGGCGCCCGGTTCGACGACCGGGTCACCGGTCGGATCGACTCCTTCGCGCCGCACGCCAAGATCGTGCACGCCGATATCGACCCGGCCGAGATCGGCAAGAACCGGCTGGCCGACGTGCCCATCGTGGGCGACGTCAAGGAAGTGATGACGGACCTCACCGCCGCCCTGGCGGAGGGCGGCGCGCCCGACGGCTCCGACGCCAGGGAGCGCTACGCGGCCTGGTGGCGACAGCTGGACAGCTGGCGCGAGACCTACCCGCTCGGCTTCGACCAGCCGTCGGACGGCACGCTCTCCCCGCAGCATGTGATCCAGCGGATCGGCCAACTGGCCCCGGACGGCACGATCTTCACCGCCGGCGTCGGCCAGCACCAGATGTGGGCCGCGCACTACCTCTCCTTCGAGAACCCCGGCACCTGGCTGAACTCCGGCGGCCTGGGCACCATGGGCTACGCCGTGCCCGCCGCGCTGGGCGCCAAGGCCGGCCGCCCCGAGGCCCCGGTCTGGGCGATCGACGGCGACGGCTGCTTCCAGATGACCAACCAGGAGCTGGTCACCGCCGCGCTCAACCACATCCCCATCAAGGTCGCCATCATCAACAACGGCGCCCTGGGCATGGTCCGCCAGTGGCAGACCCTCTTCTACAACCAGCGCTACTCCAACACCGTGCTGCGCGACGACAGCACCGGCTCCTACAGCGGCTCGGCGGCCGGCAGCGACACCGCCACCAACACGGGCACCCGGGTCCCCGACTTCGTCAAGCTGTCGGAGGCGATGGGCTGCGTGGGGCTGCGCTGCGAGCGCGCCGACCAGCTGGACGCCGTGCTGGAGAAGGCCAACGCCATCAACGACCGTCCGGTGGTGGTCGACTTCATCGTGCACGAGGACGCCATGGTCTGGCCGATGGTCGCCGCCGGCACCTCCAACGACGAGGTGATGGCCGCGCGCGGAGTGCGTCCCGACTTCGGCGACGCCACCGACTGACGCCGCCGACCGAAGCCATCCCGCCGCCCGCCGACCGCCGCAGCCAACGCCGCCATCGACAAGGTTGAACCGCCATGTCCAAGCACACGCTCTCCGTTCTGGTGGAGAACAAGCCCGGGGTGCTCTCCCGGATCACCTCGCTGTTCTCCCGCCGGAACTTCAACATCGACTCCCTCGCCGTCGGCACCACCGAACACCCCGAGGTGTCGCGGATCACCATCGTGGTCAGCGTCGAGGACCTTCCTCTGGAGCAGGTGACAAAGCAGCTCAACAAGCTGGTCAACGTGCTCAAGATCGTGGAGTTGGAGCCGTCCGCCGCCGTGCACCGCGAACTGGTGCTGGTGAAGGTGCGCGCCGACAACGACACGCGAAGCCAGATCGTGGAGATCGTCCGCCTCTTCCGCGCCAAGACCGTGGATGTGGCGCCCGAGGCCATCACCATCGAGGCCACCGGCAGCAGCGACAAACTGGACGCGATGCTGCGCATGCTGGAGCCGTTCGGCATCAAGGAACTGGTGCAGTCCGGCGCCATCGCCATCGGCCGTGGCTCCCGGTCCATCACGGACCGTTCGCTGCGCGCTCTGGAGCGCTCCGCCTGACCCCCCGGCGGACGCGTTCCCCGCCGTCCACGCCCTTCCGCCCGCAGCCGGTCGGAAGCGGCCCATGTCATACGGTGGTGGTCCCCCGTGGTGGCGGACCACCAGCAACAACAAGGAGAAAACCGAAGTGGCCGAGCTGTTCTACGACGACGACGCCGACCTGTCCATCATCCAGGGCCGTAAGGTCGCGGTTCTCGGTTACGGCAGTCAGGGCCACGCGCACGCGCTGTCCCTGCGGGACTCGGGCGTCGACGTCCGCGTCGGCCTGCACGAGGGCTCCGCCTCCCGCGCCAAGGCCGAGGAGCAGGGCCTGCGGGTGACCACCCCCGCCGAGGCGGCGGCCGAGGCCGACGTGGTGATGATCCTGGTGCCGGACCCGATCCAGGGCAAGGTCTACGAGGAGTCCGTGCGCGCCAACCTCAAGGACGGCGACGCGCTCTTCTTCGGCCATGGCTTCAACATCCGGTTCGGCTTCATCAAGCCGCCGGCCGGCGTCGACGTCTGCATGGTCGCCCCCAAGGGCCCGGGCCACCTGGTCCGTCGCCAGTACGAGGAGGGGCGCGGCGTGCCCTGTATCGCCGCCGTCGACCAGGACGCGTCGGGGCAGGCGTTCGCCCTGGCCCTCTCCTACGCCAAGGCCATCGGCGGCACCCGCGCCGGTGTGATCAAGACCACCTTCACCGAGGAGACCGAGACCGACCTCTTCGGCGAGCAGGCCGTGCTCTGCGGCGGCACCTCGGCGCTGGTCAAGGCCGGCTTCGAGACCCTGGTCGAGGCCGGCTACCAGCCGGAGATCGCGTACTTCGAGTGCCTGCACGAGCTGAAGCTCATCGTGGACCTCATGTACGAGGGCGGCCTGGAGAAGATGCGCTGGTCCATCTCCGAGACCGCCGAATGGGGCGACTACGTCTCCGGCCCGAGGCTCATCAACGCCGACACCAAGGCCGAGATGAAGCGGATCCTCGGCGAGATCCAGGACGGCAGCTTCGCCAGGAACTGGATGGCCGAGTACAACGCCGGCCTGCCGCGTTACAACGAGTACAAGAAGGCCGACGGCGACCACCTGCTGGAGACCACGGGCAAGGAGCTGCGCAAGCTCATGAGCTGGGTGGACGAGGAAGCCTGAGCCCGGGCGGAAATCCGTCCGCACCGCGGGAGTTCGCTCGAACGAGCGGTGGGCCCGACGGACTGCCGTCGGGCCCACGGCGCGCCGATACACTGCCACCACAAGCGCGTACAAAGGCTCACAGCGTCGTGCGTCTCCACGCGGCTGCCTACCTCTCCACCCCCGTCGTCGGCCGTCGGGACGCGGCCTTCCGCAAAGGACCAGTGAGACCAAGTGAGCAAGCCCGTCGTACTCATCGCCGAAGAGCTTTCCCCCGCCACGGTTGACGCGCTGGGGCCGGACTTCGAGATCCGGCACTGCGACGGCGCCGACCGCGCCGCCCTGTTGAGCGCCATCGCCGAGGTGGACGCCATCCTGATCCGCAGCGCCACCAAGGTGGACGCCGAGGCGATCGCCGCGGCCCGCAGGCTGCGGGTCGTCGCCCGGGCCGGGGTCGGCCTGGACAACGTCGACGTCGCCGCCGCCACCAAGGCGGGCGTGATGGTGGTCAACGCCCCCACCTCCAATATCGTCACCGCCGCCGAGCTGGCCTGCGGTCTGCTGATCGCCACCGCGCGGAACATCCCGCAGGCCAACGCCGCGCTCAAGAACGGCGAGTGGAAGCGCAGCAAGTACACCGGCGTCGAGCTGTCCGAGAAGACCCTGGGCGTGGTGGGCCTCGGCCGGATCGGCCTGCTGGTGGCCCAGCGGATGGCCGCCTTCGGCATGAAGATCGTCGCCTACGACCCCTATGTGCAGGCCGCCCGCGCCGCCCAGCTCGGCGTCAGGCTGCTGAGCCTCGACGAGCTGCTGGCCACCGCCGACTTCATCACCGTCCATCTGCCCAAGACCCCGGAGACCCTGGGGCTGATCGGCGACGAGGCGCTGCACAAGGTCAAGCCCTCGGTGCGGATCGTCAACGCGGCCAGGGGCGGCATCGTGGACGAGGCCGCGCTGCACAGCGCCCTCAAGGAGGGCCGGGTCGCCGGCGCCGGCCTCGACGTCTACGCGAGCGAGCCCTGTACGGACTCCCCGCTCTTCGAGTTCGACCAGGTCGTCGGCACCCCCCACCTGGGCGCCTCGACGGGGGAGGCCCAGGAGAAGGCCGGCATCTCCGTCGCCAGGTCGGTGCGGCTGGCCCTCGCCGGCGAGCTGGTCCCGGACGCGGTCAACGTCCAGGGCGGCGTCATCGCCGAGGACGTGCGCCCCGGGCTGCCGCTCGCCGAGAAGCTGGGCCGGATCTTCACCGCGCTCGCCGGCGAGGTCGCCCAGCGGCTGGACGTGGAGGTCTGCGGCGAGATCACCCAGCACGACGTCAAGGTGCTGGAGCTCTCCGCGCTCAAGGGCGTCTTCGAGGATGTCGTCGCCGAGACGGTGTCCTATGTCAACGCCCCGCTCTTCGCCCAGGAACGCGGTGTCGAGGTGCGCCTCACCACCAGCTCCGAGTCCCCCGACCACCGCAACCTGATCACCGTGCGCGGCACGCTGACCAACGGTGACGTGATCTCGGTCGCCGGCACCCTGGCCGGGCCCAAGCACCAGCAGAAGATCGTCGGCATCGGCGGGCACACCGTCGACCTGGCGGTCGCCGACCATATGGCGTTCCTGCGCTACACCGACCGCCCGGGCGTCGTCGGCGCGCTGGGCCGGGTGCTGGGCGAGGCGCAGATCAACATCGCGGGGATGCAGGTGGCCCGCGCCGAGGAGGGCGGCGACGCGCTGATCGTGCTCACCGTCGACGGCACCATCCCGTCGCAGGTGCTCAACGAGGTCGCCGAGGAGATCGGCGCCACCTCGGCCCGTGGCGTCGATCTGATGCCCTGACGCCCTGATGTCCTGACGCCGACCGTCCCGCGAACGGGCCCCGCCGTATCCCCACGGCGGGGCCCGTTCGGGTTCCTGCCGAGGTCACGCGGCCGTCGTGGGTCAGCCGTTCGGCAGGATCACGGCGCGGCCGTTGACCTTGCCGGCGTGCAGCCGCTCGTAGGCCACCGGCGCCTCGTCGATGCCGTAGGTCTCCACCCGCACCTCGACCTCCCCCGCGCCGGCCAGGTCGAACACCTCGGCCAGCTCGCTTCTGCTGCCCCAGTAGGGCGCCGCGACGGACACGTCGAACGCCGTGGTGTTGAAACCGACGGGCAGCGCGCCGCCGCCGAGGCCCACGATCGCGATATCCGCCTCCACGGCCGCCACCGCGCCGGCGAGCGTCACCGTGGGCTGGACGCCGGCGAAGTCGAAGACACCCTCGGCGCCGAGACCGCCGGTCAGCTTCCGCACCCGGTCGGCCGCGCCCTCGTCGGAGAGCACCGTCTCATGGGCGCCCACCGAACGGGCCAGCGTCAGCTTCTCCTCCGAGACGTCCACCGCCACCACCCGGGCCGGCGTCAGCGCCCGCAGCAGCTGGATCGCCACATGGCCGAGCCCGCCGGCGCCGATCACCACCGCCGTCGACCCCGGCACCAGCTTGGGCAGCGAACGCTTGATCGCGTGGTACGGGGTGAGCCCGGCGTCAGTGAGCGGAACGGTGGCGACCGGGTCGAGACCGTTCAACGGCACCAGGAACCTGGCGTCGTTCACCAGCAGAAACTCCGCCATCGCGCCCGGCGCGCCCAACCCCGGTGGCAGGATGCCGAGTTCGGCGGCCCGCAGACAGTAGTTCTCCTTGCCCTGGGCGCATTTGACGCAGCGGCCGCAGCCCTGTGGGCCGTAGACCGCCACCACATCGCCCTCCTCCACGCCGGTGACGCCGTCGCCCAGCGCCACCACCGTTCCGGCGCCCTCATGACCGAGGGTGAGCGGGAGCTGGTAGGGGAAGCTCTCGGCGGACCAGCTCATCAGGGCGATATCGGAGTGACAGACCCCGGCCGCCGCCACCCTGAGCAGCACCTGCCCGGGGCCCGGCGTGGGCTCCGGAACGGTGACCACCTCGGGTGCGGCGCCGATCTCCCGATACTGAACGGCCTTCATGAGGAGCCTCCTCGCTGGGACGGGTCTTCCCGGGACGCGGGTCAGCGGGCCGAGTAGGCGCCGTCGACCAGGTGGTAGCTGCCGTGCACGAAGGAGGCGCGGTCGGAGAGCAGGAAGGTGGTCAGCTCGGCCACCTCGTCGGCGGTGCCCAGACGGCCCGCCGGATGGAGCGAGACCAGCTTCTCGAAGTCAACGGACTCCGACTGGCGCAGCAGCGGCGTATCGATGAACCCGGGCCCCACCGCGTTGATCCGCACCCCGCGTTCCGCGTATTCGAGGGAGGCGGTCTTGGTCAGCCCCACCACCCCGTGCTTGGCCGCCACATAGGCGGCGGACCCGGGGAACCCGTTGGTGCCCAGGATCGAGGCCATGTTCACCACGGCGCCGCCGCCGGCGGCCAGCAGCGCGGGCAACTCGGCGCGCAGACAGAGGAAGACGCCGGTGAGATTGGTGTCCAGCACCCGCTGCCACTCCTGGAGCGGATAGTCGCCGACGGGCGCGCCGGCCCCGCCGATGCCGGCGTTGTTGACGGCCAGATGCAGTGCCCCGTAGGTGCTGGTCGCGAAGGCGACCGCCGCCTCGGCCGACGCCGGATCGGTCACGTCGAGACGCACCGCGGACGCCTTGCCGCCGCCGGCCACCACCTCCTCGGCCGCCCCCTGCGCGCCGTCCTCGTTGAAGTCGGCGATGACCACCCGCGCCCCGCCGGCCGCGAGCCGCCCGGCGACGGCCCGGCCGATCCCGGAGGCGCCACCGGTCACCAGGGCGGTCTTGTCGGCGAATTCCGTGCGGTAGTCCGTGATGCTCATGGCGGGGATTCCTCCGGCGCAAAGCTGGGCGGCCAGGGCGGATGACGCTCCTCCACGTTAGGGCTTATCTGTCGGTATGACAGAAGAAGCCTCATGCCATACCATCCGCCGCTTTCCATATCGCCGTCCCCGGGGAACGCGAAGACCGGTGTCGCCCCCGAGGACGGGGCGACACCGGTCGGTTCGCGTGGCGTGGAGCCGTGGCCCCGGGGTCAGTTGCCCCCGGCCAGCTCGTACGCCATATCGGGTGAGAACGAGCCGGCGGGACCGGCGCAGCCGTCCAGTTCACCCGGCAGCTTGATCCACAGATAGGCGTCGATCCGCTCGTTGCCGGTGTTGGCCGTCGGGCTCTCGCCGACCAGCCGGCCGGGCGGGTCGCACCATTCGGAGCCGTCCGGGCCGTTGCCGTTGCGGCTGGTGTCGATCACCGCGGTCAGGCTCGGGTCGCCCAGCTCGTTGAGCACCGCCTCGACAAAGGCGTTCTCCTCGCCGGTCACCCGGTAGTTGGAGACATTGCTGTAGATGCCGTCGCCGCTCTCCAGGATGCCGGCCTCGCGCAGGGTGTTCGCGATGGTGGCCGGCGCGTGCCAGGCCGAGTGGCCGGCGTCGAAGTAGACCTTGGCCTCCGGGTTGGCCGCGTGGATGAGATCGGCCGCGGCGGCGAGCGAGGAGAACCGCTCGGCCCGCTCCGCGCCGTCCAGGCAGGTGGTCAGGGCGAGCGAGTCCGGCTCCAGGACGACCAGCACGGGATCGTCGCCGAGGCCGGCGGCGAAGTCCTCGGTCCAGTCCAGATAGGCGGGGAAGGTGGGGGCCCCGCCGGCCGAGGCGCCGCCGCAGTCCCGGTTCGGGATCATGTAGGAGACGATCACCGGCACCTCGCCGGCCGCCGAGGCGGCCGAGGTCACGGCGGCGGCGTCCTCGGTCACGGTGCTGGGCTGGTAGTTGGAGAACCACACGGCCTGCGGCTGGCTCGCTATCCGCTCGGCGATCAGCGGCTGCCTGGGGTCGTTCGGGTTCGCCTCGACCCAGGCGTGCACATTGGCCGGATAGTTGTGGAACACGGTGTCGTCGGGGAGTGCGGCGGCGTCCGCGCCCTGCGCGCCGGATGCGAGGGTGACTCCGGCGAGCAGTCCGCCGACCGTCGCCACGGCGGCCAACAGCAGCGGCGCGCGGCGTCGGCGCCCTCGGGGGTCGGTGGTGGTGGGGGTCCCTGCGTCTCTTGCGGTGCGCACGATGGACCGTTCCTCTCGGGACGATGACGTGGGGGTATGGGAGCGCTCCCATCGGCTGTCGCACGAACATAGCGGGTTCGGCTCGACGAGTAAACCGTTCGCGCAGAACGCCCGGCCGGCGGAGCCGCGAGGCGCGCCGACCACGGTGCGGCTGGGCACCTCGCCGCCGATCCCGCGATCGGCCGCGAGCTGTGGGCCGTCTCCGAGCGCCTGACGGACGTCGGATTCGACCTGCCGACGTCCCGCTGATCCGGGCCCGAGGCCGCCGCCGGCTCAGACGGTGCTGATATCGCCCGGGGCGGGGGCGGCGGTCGCGCGCAGCCAGTCGTCGACGGCGGCGAAGTCCGCGTCCGTGAGCCCGACCCGGGGGTCGACGCGGTGCAGCAGGGCAGGGCCCCGGTGGTGGGCCGACACCCACGCCCGGTCGAGAGCGGTGATCTCGTCGTCGACCCAGACGAACGGGCGGCCGTCCGCCGTCTCGACGAGGGCGCGGGTCTTCCAGTGCAGTCGGTCGGGGACCTCCTCCTCCGGCGCCTCGGGCAGCTCGCACACCGGCAGCCGCGGCAGTCCGAGCAGCGGTGCGATCACCTCGTTGGCGTCCGTCATCCAGGCGGTGGCCCACATCGGGACGCAGGGCAGCGCCAGCAGTCGGGGGCCGTGCGCGGGGTCGAGCTTTGCCAGCTGGGGATTGCCCCGGTGCTGCCAGGCATCCCAGCCTTCGAGGTCCGAGGGGGGCCGCGCTCCGCCGAAGGGGAGAAGTGTTCCGTCGACGTCCAGAAAGAGCAGCGGGTGTCCCGCGTGGCCGGTCATGGGGGCACGCTACCGGCGGGCGGCGGCTGGGTGGAGGGCCGCAGGCGGGCCGTCTTGAGGGCGAGGTGCAGCAGCAGCCGGTCGTCGCCGTTGTTGAGGCTGAGGCCGGTGAGGTGTTCGATGCGGGAGATGCGGTAATAGAGCGTCTGTCGGTGGATGCCCAGGGCTGCGGCGGTGCGGGTGGCCTGTCCGGCGAGGTCGAGGAAGGTCTCGGCGGTATGGGCCAGTTCGCGGTGCTCGGGGCTCAGCAGCGGCGCGACGGCCGGGTCGGGCGGCAGCTGCGGGGGGAGCGCGGTCAGCAGCCGGTAGGGGCCGATCGACGCCCAGTCGGCGAGCGGGCCGAGGCGGTCGTCCGCGCCGGCCGCGCGGACCGAGGCCAGCGCCTCGGGCCAGGCCGCCGCCAGCTCGGCGGCCTCGTGCCTGGCCGCGCTCAGGCCGGCGCGGCGGGCGCTCCCCGCCGGCCGCCCCACCAGCCGCTCGGCCACCGCGCGCGCCGCGCCTGGCCGGACCAGCGCGGCCAACGCCCAGCCGGCGCCGGCGCGTTGCCCCGGCGGCAGGGCGGTCAGGGCGAGCGCGCCCGGCGGCGGCGCCGGCAGGTCGGCCGTGGCGTCCCAGGGCGCCACCGCGATCAGCGCCAACGGGCCCTCGGCCGCCGGGCCGAGCGCGTCGGCCAGTTCGCCGGCCGCGTCGGCCGACTCCTCGCCCGCCGGCGCGGTCAGCAGGGTGCGGAGCAGTTCGCCGGCCCGGGAGCCGGCCCTGGCCTCCTCGGCCAGCAGCGCGCCGGCACGCCCGGCGATCTCCATCGCCTCGGTCAGCCGGGGGTCGTCCAACGGGAACGTGCCGTCGTCGATCAGCCAGACATAGCCGTGGACCACCCCGCCATGGCGCACGGGAAGACAGATGCGCCCGGTGCGCACTCCGGCGGACGGATCGGGCGGGATGCGCACCGGCTCGCGCGCCCTGGTGATGCCGAAGCCCTCGAACCAGGCCCGCACCGCCGCCGTGGAGCGTCGCCGCAGGATGGAACGGGTGCGGACGGGGTCCATCACCCGGTCGTCGTCGCTGTCGTGGGCGCCGAAGGCGATCAGCCCGAAGTCGCGTCCCTCCAGCGTCGCGGGGGCGTTCAGCAGTGCGCAGATCTCGTCGATGAGTTCCTGGTAGGGGGAGCGCATCGCCCGTTCGCCACCTTTCCTCTCGCGCCGGTTCCGGCGGTCCGCGACCATTCTCGTGCAGTCCCATACAGATGTCTGAGTTCGTGCGACCGGCCGCTCGACAGCTGTCGATAGGCGCGGGGACGCGGCGGTCCTACCTTCTGGGTAACGCGTCGCCGCTTCGTTTCGGCGGACCCATCGGGAGGTGCCCGTGCTTGGACCCGTACTGCTGGCGGCGGCCGGCAGCGATCGCATTCGGCGGCTGGTGTCGTCCGCCTCGCTCACCCGTCCGGTGGTGGACCGCTTTATCGCCGGCGACCAGGTCGCCGACGCGCTGGACACCACCCGCACCCTGCTGGACCAGGGGATGACGGTCACCCTCGACCGGCTCGGCGAGTCGGTGACCGACCCGGCCCAGGCGGTGCGCAACCGGGACGGCTATCTGGAGCTGCTGGACGAGCTGACGGGGCACGGTCTCGCCGAGCGCGCCGAGCTGTCGGTGAAGCTCTCGGCCTTCGGCCAGGCGCTCCCCGACGGCCACGACATCGCCCTGGGCCATGTGGAACGGGTGGTCGCGGCGGCCACCGAGGCCGGCACCGCCGTCACTCTGGACATGGAGGACCACCGCACGGTGGACTCCACCCTCGCCATCCACCGGGAGCTGCGTCGTACCCACCCGGAGACGGGCGCGGTGCTCCAGTCCTATCTCTTCCGCAGCGAGAACGACTGCCGCGAGCTGGCCGAGGCCGGCGCCAGGGTGCGGCTGGTCAAGGGCGCCTACCGGGAGCCGGCGTCCGTCGCCCACCAGCGCAAGCCCGAGGTGGACCGGGCCTATGTGCGGTGTCTGCGGCTGCTGATGGCGGGGGGCGGCTATCCGATGGTCGCCACCCATGACCCCCGGCTGGTGGCGGTGGCCGAGGAGATCGCCAAGCGCGAGGGGCGGGCCTTCGACGCCTACGAGTACCAGATGCTCTTCGGCATCCGCGACGCCGAGCAGCGCCGGCTGGCCGCGCTGGGCCACCGGGTGCGGGTCTATGTGCCCTACGGCGACGACTGGTACGGCTACTTCATGCGCCGGCTGGCCGAGCGGCCCGCCAACCTCGCCTTCTTCGCCCGCTCCCTGGCGACCCGCGGCTGACTCCCGTGAGACCCCACCGCACCCCCGAACAGACCCCGCTGACCGAAGGAGACGAACCGCCATGGACGCTGTGACCCAGGTCCCGGTCCCGGTGAACGAGCCGGTGCTCGGCTACGCGCCCGGCTCCCCCGAGCGCGCCCGACTGGAACGCAAGCTCAAGGAACTCGGCGAGAACCCGATCGAGTTGCCGATGACCATCGGCGGCCGGCGCCGGCTCGGCGGGGGCGAACGCTTCGACGTGGTGCAGCCGCACCGGCACGCGGCCAGGATCGGCACCTATGGCAACGCCACCGAGCAGGACGCCAGGGACGCCATCGACGCGGCGCTCGCCGCGGCCCCCGCCTGGCGGGCGCTGTCCTTCGACGACCGGGCGGCCGTCTTTCTGAAGGCCGCCGAACTGCTCTCCGGGCCCTGGCGGGAGACCATCGCCGCCTCGACCATGCTCGGGCAGTCCAAGACGGTCCAGCAGGCGGAGATCGACGCGCCCTGCGAGCTGATCGACTTCTGGCGGTTCAACGTGCACTTCGCCAGGGAGATCCTGGCCGAGCAGCCGCCGGTGCAGCCCAAGGGCGTCTGGAACCGGACGGACCACCGGCCGCTGGAGGGTTTTGTCTACGCGATCACCCCGTTCAACTTCACGGCGATCGCCGGCAACCTGCCGACCGCGCCCGCGCTGATGGGCAATGTGGTGGTGTGGAAGCCGTCGCCCACCCAGACCCATGCCGCGGTGCTGCTGATGCGGCTGCTGGAGGAGGCCGGGCTGCCGGACGGGGTGATCAACCTGGTCACCGGTGACGGTCGGGCGGTCTCCGAGGTGGCGCTGCCGCACCCGCGGCTGGCCGGCATCCACTTCACCGGGTCGACGCCGACCTTCCGGGCGCTGTGGCGCGGGGTCGCCGACCATCTGGAGAACTACCGCAACTACCCCAGGATCGTGGGGGAGACCGGTGGCAAGGACTTCATCGTCGCCCACCCGAGCGCCGATCCGGCCGTGCTGCGCACCGCGATCGTCCGGGGCGCCTTCGAGTACCAGGGGCAGAAGTGTTCCGCCGCGTCCCGCGCCTATGTGCCGAGGTCGCTGTGGGAGGGCGGCCTGCGGGACGAGCTGGCGGCCGAGACCGACGGGCTGACCATGGGCGATCCGACGGATCTGGGCAACTTCATGGCGGCCGTCATCGACGAGCGGGCGTTCGCCAAGTGCCGGGCCGCCATCGACCGGGCCGCGGCCGACCCCAGCTGCGAGATCATCGCCGGCGGCTCCTACGACGACAGCGTCGGCTGGTTCGTCCGGCCCACGGTGCTGACCTGTTCGGACCCCGACAACGAGGTGTTCACCGACGAGTACTTCGGACCGATCATCGCCGTCCACGTCTATGAGGACGACAACTTCGACGCGATGCTCGACCAGATGGAGTCGGTCGCCGACTACGCGCTGACCGGCGCGTTTCTGGCCAGGGATCGCGCGGTGCTGGCGGAGGCGAGCGAGCGGCTGCGGTTCGCCGCCGGGAACTTCTACCTCAACGACAGGCCCACCGGGTCCGTCGTCGGCCAGCAGCCGTTCGGCGGCGCGCGCGCCTCCGGCACCAACGACAAGGCGGGCTCGAAGCTCAACCTGCTGCGCTGGGTCTCCCCCCGGGTGATCAAGGAGACCCAGGTGGCAGCCACCGACTACCGCTATCCGCACATGGGCTGACCGTCTCCTGACCGAGGCGGCACGTCCCTCGGCCCCCACCCGCCCCCAAGGCCCCTTCCGCCTCGGGGAGAGCGGGGTGGGGGCCGTCCGCGTCTCAGATAGTAGGACGGTCGACTATTTGGGCAGACAGCACGGCATCGGGGGGCTACTTTTGTGGAGGTCATACGCCGGGTCACCGTCGCCCCGGCAGTCTGTCACCCCCACCTGGAGCTGACCGCCATGGACGCCACCGCAGTCACTACTGCCCCAGCCGTCGCCGTCGTTCCCGTCCATACCGCGCGTGCGGTCCAGGAGGCGGCCGCCGGTCCCAGTGCGCGGAGCCGCGCCAGGGCCGATGCCCGCGCCGCTGCCATCGCCAGCCGCCGACAGGCCGCCCTCGCGCTCCAGGAGGCCGTGGACCGCAGGGACAACGGCGGGGCCGTCGCCCTCTGACCAGCCCCTCGTCCGTATGGTGGACGTCCGCCCTCGAAGGGTGGGACGGGGCGTAGGGTCCCACCCATGGCTCGCAGTATCGATCTCGCGGTGATCCCTGGTGACGGCATCGGCCCTGAGGTGGTCGCGGAGGGGCTCAAGGTCCTGACCGCGGTGTTGCCCTCGGACGTCAAGTGCGAGACCACCGCCTACGATCTCGGCGCCCGCCGCTGGCACGCCTCGGGGGAGACCCTGCCCGACGCGGAGTTGGAGCGGCTGCGCGGCCATGACGCGATCCTGCTCGGCGCGATCGGCGACCCCTCCGTTCCGTCCGGGGTGCTGGAACGCGGTCTGCTGCTGAAGCTGCGGTTCGCCTTCGACCACTACGTCAACCTGCGCCCCAGCCGCCTCTTCCCCAACACCCCGAGCCCGCTGGCCGGCCGCCCCGAGATCGACTTCGTGGTGGTCCGCGAGGGCACCGAGGGCCCGTATGTGGGCAACGGCGGCTCGATGCGCACCGGCACGCCCGCCGAGGTGGCCACCGAGGTCAGCCTCAACACGGCCTTCGGCGTGGAGCGAGTGGTGCGGGACGCCTTCGAGCGGGCCGCCGCCCGGCCGGCGAAGAAGCTCACCCTGGTGCACAAGAACAACGTGCTGGTGCACGCCGGCCATCTGTGGAAGAACACGGTGGACCGCGTCGCCCAGGAGTACCCGGGCATCGACGTCGACTACCTGCATGTGGACGCCGCCACCATCTTCTTCGTCACCCAGCCGCAGCGGTTCGACGTCATCGTCACCGACAACCTCTTCGGCGACATCCTCACCGACCTGGCCGCCGCCATCACCGGCGGCATCGGCCTCGCCGCCTCGGGCAACATCAACCCCGAGGGCACCTTCCCGTCCATGTTCGAGCCGGTCCACGGCTCCGCCCCGGACATCGCCGCCACCGGCAAGGCCGACCCGACCGCCACCGTGCTGTCGGTCGCGCTGCTGCTCCGCCACCTCGGCTACCAGGCCGAGGCCACCCGGATCGAGGACGCCGTCACAGCGGACCTCGCCGAGCGTGACGCGGCGTCGCCCCGCTCCACCGAGCACATCGGCGACGCGCTGGCGGCACGAGTATCCGGCTAGCCTGTCGGCCGTAGGCCGCCGGGCTTGGCTGCCCGGTGGCTGGTGCGACGCCGCCGCTGGGTGCCACCATCGTTCTCAGGACCGCGACCGGGTGACGGGTGCGGACGTCCTTTCGGCAGGCTCACCGAATCCGCCGTTCCACGCGGGTTCGGGAAGATTCCGGGTAGGCGTTCGTTCCCCTGTCATCGCCCCGGTCTCCGCCCCGATGCTCGGACTTCCTAATACCCACGGGCCCCGGGGCGCGGTCCGCTTCGACACTCAGTGAAGGACGCGCTCACCATGACAACCTCCTCCTTGCCCTTCGACCGCAAGCTCGCGGCGCAGCCGCGGTCCGCCGCGGACCGCGAGGCGGCGCTGGCCAACCCCGGGTTCGGTAACTACTTCACCGACCACATGGTCACCATCAGGTGGACCGAGGGCCAGGGCTGGCACGATGCGCGACTTCAGCCCTACGCTCCCCTCCCGATGGACCCGGCCACCATGGTCTTCCACTACTCGCAGGAGATCTTCGAGGGGCTGAAGGCCTACCGCCAGGCCGACGGCTCCGTCGCCGTCTTCCGCCCCGAGGCCAACGCCGAACGCTTCCAGCGCTCCGCCCGGCGGATGGCCATGCCCGAGCTGCCGATCGAGCTGTTCGTCGAGGCCATCGACGTGCTGGTCGCCCAGGACACCGCCTGGGTCCCGGCCAGCGGGGAGCAGTCCCTCTATCTGCGCCCGTTCATGATCGCCTCCGAGGTCGGCCTGGGCATCAACCGCCCGGCCAACGAGTACCTCTTCGTCGTGATCGCGTCCCCGGCCGGCGCCTACTTCCCCAAGGGCATCAAGCCGGTCTCCGTCTGGCTCTCCAAGGAGTACGTGCGCGCGGCCCCCGGTGGCACCGGCGAGGCGAAGACCGGCGGCAACTACGCCGCCGCCTTCCTCGCCCAGGCCGAGGCCACCGAGCAGGGCTGCGACCAGGTGGTCTGGTTGGACGCCGTGGAGCGCCGCTGGGTCGAGGAGATGGGCGGCATGAACCTCTACTTCGTGCGGGGCAGCGGCGCCGACGCCCAGATCGTCACCCCCCAGCTCAGCGGCACCCTGCTGCCCGGCATCACCCGTGACTCGCTGCTGCGCATCGCCAGCGACCTCGGCTACTCCACGGGCGAGGTCAAGATCTCCACCGACGACTGGCACGAGGGCAGCGCCAGCGGCGTCATCACGGAGGTCTTCGCCTGTGGCACGGCGGCCGTGATCACCCCCGTCGGTTCGGTCAAGTCCGCCGCGGCGGCGTGGCTGGTCGGCGACGGCCAGCCGGGCCCGGTCACCCTGCGGCTCCGCGAGGAGCTGCTGGGCATCCAGACCGGTCAGCGCCCCGACCCCTATGGCTGGATGCACGCCATCGCCTGAGGAAAGCGCCTCCGGACCCCGCCCCCACCGGGCGGGGTCCGGATGGTGAGACGGAGAAGCGGCGCGGCGGGCGGTCCGTGCCATACTGCGCACGTGCTCTCGTTCGCCAACATTATTGGTGACTAGCGCGCCGGTCACGCGGTGTCCACCGCCCCGCCCACCAGTAGCGGGAGGGGACACCAAGCCCCCGACCCGCGCGCAGACCTCTCGCACCCGCGAGGGGTTTTTTCGTTTTCCGGCCCACCCCGCCGGAGCGAGGGCGCCAGGGAAGGAGGCAGCGACGCCGCCTTAAGACACGCACACCTCCCCATGAGGAGATCCAGGCCATGACGACGGAAGCCACCCGGCCAGAGGCGCCGACCGACGCCTTCCACGTGTTCGACACCACCCTCAGGGACGGCGCGCAGCGCGAGGGCATCCACCTCAGCGTCGCCGACAAGCTGACCATCGCCCGCCACCTGGACGAGTTCGGCGTGGGCTTCATCGAAGGCGGCTGGCCCGGCGCCAACCCCAGGGACACCGAGTTCTTCCAACGCGCCGCCACCGAGATCGACTTCCGGCACGCCCAGCTGGTGGCCTTCGGCGCCACCCGCAAGGCCGGCTCGGACGTCGCGGCCGACCGTCAGGTCCAGGCGCTGCTCGACTCGGGCGCGCCGGTGGTCACGCTGGTGGCCAAGGCCCACGACCGGCATGTCGAGCTGGCGCTGCGCACCACCCTGGACGAGAACCTCGCCATGGTGGCCGACACCGTGCGCCATCTCCGCGCCCACGGACGACGGGTCTTCGTCGACTGCGAGCACTTCTTCGACGGCTACGCCGACAACCCCGAGTACGCGTTGACCGTGGTCAGGACCGCGGCCGAGGCGGGTGCCGACGTGGTGGTGCTCTGTGACACCAACGGCGGGATGCTGCCCGGCCGGGTGACGTCCGTGGTGCGCACCGTGCTGGCCGAGACCGGCGCGCGCCTCGGCATCCACACCCAGGACGACAGCGGTTGCGCCGTCGCCAACACGCTGGCCGCCGTGGACGGGGGCGCCACCCATGTCCAGGGCACGGCCAACGGCTACGGCGAGCGGGTCGGCAACGCCAACCTCTTCCCGGTGGTCGCCGCACTGGAGCTGAAGTACGACATGCGGGTGCTGCCGCCGGGGGCGCTCACCGAGATGACCCGGATCTCGCACGCCATCGCCGAGGTCGTCAACCTGCCGCCGGCCACCCACCAGCCCTATGTCGGGGTCTCGGCGTTCGCCCACAAGGGCGGGTTGCACGCCTCGGCGATCAAGGTCGATCCCGACCTCTACCAGCACATCGACCCGGAGCTGGTGGGCAACTCGATGCGGATGCTGGTCTCCGACATGGCGGGGCGGGCCTCGGTCGAGCTGAAGGGCCGCGAGCTGGGCTACGACCTGGACGGGGACCGCGAGCTGGTGGGCCGGGTGGTCGCCCGGATCAAGGAGCAGGAGCGCGGCGGCTACACCTACGAGGCGGCCGACGCCTCCTTCGAACTGCTGCTGCGCGACGAGGTGGCCGGCCGCAGGGACCGGTTCTTCGAGCTGGAGTCCTGGCGCACCATCACCGACCACAGGACCGACGGCCAGATGGCCAACGAGGCGACGGTGCGGCTGTGGGTGAAGGGCGAGCGGGTGCTGGCCACCGGCGAGGGCAACGGGCCGGTGCACGCGCTGGACCAGGCGCTGCGACTGGCGCTTGAGCGGACCTTCCCGGAGCTGGCCCGTATCCAGCTGATGGACTACAAGGTCCGTATCCTGGAGGGCAAGTACGGCACCCAGTCCACCACCCGGGTCCTGGTCACCTGCGGCGACGGCGGGGCCGAGTGGTCCACGGTCGGCGTCGCCGACAATGTCATCGCCGCCTCCTGGCAGGCCCTGGACGATGCCTACACCTACGGCCTGCTGCGCGCCGGGCTGCGGCCCGACGCGTGAACCGTATGCTGTGGGGTTCCTCTAATTCGCCTCGGGGCGGTTCTGTGTGGTCCGCCCACCAACCGCCCCGCGCCGGCGCCGGTTCTGTACAGCGTGGCCATGAATTGCCGAAGGAGACTGTGCGGACCCGACGAGAGTGTGGACGGGCAAGGTTTCGTAGGGTCTATACATGACCGATCAGGCCGATACGGCAGCCCCCGAAACCCCAGTCGCCACGGACACCAGGGGCCGGGTGGCGGAGCTGCTGGCGATCCGCGCGCAGATGCTCGCCGGGCCTTCCGAGAAGGCGACTGCGGCCCAGCATGCCAAGGGCAAGCTCACCGCCAGGGAGCGGATCGGTCTGCTGCTCGATCCCGACTCCTTCCACGAGGTGGGCGGACTGCGCCGGCACCGCGCCACGGGCTTCGGCCTGGAGGCCAAGCGCCCCTACACCGACGGCGTGGTCACCGGCTGGGGCACGGTGCACGGCCGCACGGTCTTCGTCTACGCGCATGACTTCCGGATCTTCGGCGGCGCGCTGGGCGAGGCCCATGCCGCCAAGATCCACAAGCTGATGGACATGGCGCTGGCCGCCGGCGCCCCGTTGGTCTCGTTGAACGACGGCGCCGGGGCGCGTATCCAGGAGGGTGTCTCGGCGCTCGCCGGCTATGGCGGCATCTTCCAGCGCAACACCCGGGCCTCCGGGGTGATTCCGCAGATCAGCGTGATGCTCGGCCCCTGCGCCGGCGGCGCCGCCTATTCGCCGGCGCTGACCGACTTCGTCTTCATGGTCCGCGAGACGGCGCAGATGTTCATCACCGGGCCCGACGTGGTGCAGGCGGTCACAGGCGAGGAGGTCACCCAGAACGGTCTGGGCGGCGCCGACGTGCACGCCGAGACGTCGGGCGTGGCGCACTTCGCCTACGACGACGAGGAGACCTGCCTGGAGGAGGTCCGCTTCCTCCTCTCCCTGCTCCCGGCCAACAACCGGGAGAACCCGCCGGCCGCCCCCACCGACGACCCGGTGGAGCGGCGCTCCGAGGCGCTGCTCGATCTGGTGCCGCTGGAGGGCAACCGGCCCTACGACATGCGGGCCGTCATCGAGGAGCTGGTGGACGACGGCGAGTTCCTGGAGGTCCACGAGCGCTGGGCCACCAACGTCATCTGCGCCCTGTCCCGGATGGACGGCCAGGTCGTCGGCATCGTCGCCAACCAACCGCAGGCGCTGGCCGGGGTGTTGGACATCCACGCCTCGGAGAAGGCCGCGCGCTTCGTCCAGATGTGCGACGCCTTCAACATCCCGATCATCACCCTGCTCGACGTGCCGGGCTTCCTGCCGGGCGTGGACCAGGAGCACGGCGGGATCATCAGGCACGGCGCCAAGCTGCTGTACGCGTACTGCAACGCCACGGTGCCCCGGATCTCGCTGGTGCTGCGCAAGGCCTACGGCGGCGCGTACATCGTGATGGACTCCCAGTCCATCGGCGCCGACCTGGCCCTCGCCTGGCCGAGCAACGAGATCGCGGTGATGGGCGCCGACGGCGCCGCCAACGTGATCTTCCGCCGGCAGATCGCGGCCGCCGAGGACCCGGACGCGATGCGGGACCGGATGGTCAAGGAGTACAAGGCCGAGCTGATGCACCCGTACTACGCTGCCGAACGTGGCCTGGTGGACGATGTGATCGACCCGGCGGAGACGCGCCCCGTCCTGATCCACGCGCTGGACATGCTCCGCACCAAGCACGCCGATCTGCCCGCCCGCAAGCACGGCAACCCGCCCCAGTGACCCGGCACCGCGTGCCGAGGGAGGAAGCCACCGATGAGTTCTGAGACGACCGACCCGCGTCTGGTGCGGGTCGAGCGGGGCGCCGCCAGCGCCGAGGAACTGGCCGCCGTGACCGCGCTGCTGATGGCCAGGGCCGCCAGGAGCGGGGCCCCGACGCCGGCCCCCGTCCACCCGAGGACCGCCGGTTGGCGCCGGTTGGAGCGGGTCAGCACCTACCGGGTGCCGCGCAGCTGGCAGAGCTGACGGCCCCTGGACACGCACACGACGAAGCCCCCGGCCGATCGGCCGGGGGCTCTCGTGTGAGGGCTTTCGTGCGGGGTGGTCGCGCCCGGTCAGCGGGCGAGGGCCTCGAAGTAGCCGGCCAGGGACGGCTCCTGGCCCTTCTCCAACACGGTGCGACGAGGGTTGGCCGTGTGCGCCGGCGCCTCGGGGGAGCCGGCCGGGGCCAACTCGGCGGGGGCGAGTGCGCTGGCGTCCACGAGGTGTGCCAGGGTGGTACGCCGTGGATTGGCGATGGAGCGGGTGATCAGCGTGCTCTTCACGGTGTTCAGCCTTGTCATTCCGGGAAGCCTTGTAAAGCCGAGGCTAAGGGCCGGCTACCCGACGAAGGTGGGGTGATAGTCGCCCGTGGGGTGTGAGTTTCCTCACGGGACAAGGGGTGAATCGGGCGGATCGGTCCATTCTTCATCGGTCGTGGTATGCGTTGCGGGCGGAGTATCCTCCGATACTTCGCGGAAGCGTGAACAGGTCCGGGGTCGATGGTGACGGCCCGGTCAAAAGTCCGGTTTCTCCGTGTGATCTGTGCACGCCAGGTGATGTTTCACCTTCACAGCGTCATAGATGTCACAGGAGTATCCCGGGCCCTTGTTGGAGATCGGCCACTGTGCTGGAATTCCACGAACCGACGCGGGTCAGCGGATTTCGTGAGGGCGCACACCGGCGTCACTCACCCGGCTGATCACCGTCACGCGCCGGTTGCCCAAACGACCGTTACGGGGCGACGACTGCCCCCGGCTCGATACCGTTTCGCCGCACCCGCGGGGGAACGCCTGGTCCAGAGGTTGCGACGCTAGTGCAGGGACGTTTCAAGAGGGAAGGCAGTGCCGCGGGGGACGCGGAGCGAAGCGGTGCGGTAGACCGCGGCTCGGCCACCGGCCCCGCTCCGGACGCCGAAAAGGCGCGGCCGACCACGGGCGGCAAGGAGCAGCCTTCCAGGAAGCGAGCGGCCGAGGAGGCCGAGAGCCCCGCCAAGGACGCACCGCCCAGCCGTCCGATCCGCGGCGGCTCGCGCCTCGCCCTGCGCAACTGGCGGATCAGCACGCGCCTGGTCTCCCTGATCGCGCTCCCCGTCGCCGCCGCCACCGTGATGGGCGCGCTGCGTATCGAGACCTCACTGGGCAACGTCGAGCAGCTGGAGGACATGCAGCTGCTCACCGACATCACCCAGCAGGCGACGCTGCTCGCCGCCGCGCTCCAGGAGGAGCGGGACCGCTCGGCCGGTCCGCTGATCAGCGCGGACGACGACACCAGCGAGGACGTCGTCGGCCCCCGGGAGCGCACCGACGAGGCGATGGCCGCCTTCAGTGACGCGCGGCTGCGGATCCGCGGCACCGAGGACTCGATGCGCGGTGTCGAGGCCACCATCTACGACATCGGTCGCCGGCTCAACGAGCTGAGCGCGGTGCGCAACGGTGCCTACAACGACGAGGAGTACACCGCGCAGACGATCACCCAGTACAACGAGGTGATCGAGGCCCTGCTCAGCCTCTCCCAGGACATGGCGCAGGCCACCAACAACAGCGACATGATCCGCAGCACCCGTGCGCTGGCCGCGTTCTCCTCCGCCAAGGAGCACGCCTCCATCCAGCGCGCGGTGATCACCGCCGGCCTGGCCAGGGGCGAACTGCCCGGCCAGCAGGCCGAGCTGTCCGAGGCCGACTGGCGCTTCGGCCGCACCCACCAGCTCAGCGAGACGGTCGCCCTCGACAACTTCACCCAGATCTACGGCGACCCCGAACGGGCCAGGGAGCTGCTGCGCCCGCTGGAGGGCGGCATCGTCAACGTCGCCGCGGCCAACGACTACGCCCAGCGGGTGTTCTCGGCCGAGGAGGGCATCCGCAGCCAGGAGCGCACCTACCGGGACTGGTACGACCAGGACCGCACCAAGATCGACGCGATGGGCACCATCGAGCGCACCCTGCTCTTCGAGATGCAGGACCAGGCCCGCCAGCTGCGGGACGAGGCCCAGCGCGACGCCTTCGTCAACGGCGCGATCGTCCTGCTGGTGCTCGGTATCACGCTGGTCGGCGCCTTTGTGGTGGCCCGCTCCATGGTTCGTTCGCTGCGCCGCCTCCAGGAGACCGCCACCGAGGTGGCCCGCACCCGGCTGCCCGAGGTCGTCCGGCAGATGTCCGACGCCGAGCCCGGCGAGGTGGACACCTCGGTCGAGTCCGTCGGTGTGCACACCAGGGACGAGATCGGCCGGGTGGCCCAGGCGTTCGACGACGTGCACCGGGAGGCCGTCCGACTGGCCGGTGAGCAGGCGCTGCTCCGGGGCAACGTCAACGCGATGTTTACCAACCTCTCCCGCCGCAGCCAGGGCCTGATCCAGCGGCAGCTGTCGCTCATCTCCGAGCTGGAGTCCCGCGAGGCGGACCCCGACCAGCTGTCCTCGCTCTTCAAGCTCGACCACCTCGCCACCCGCATGCGGCGCAACGGTGAGAACCTGCTGGTCCTCGCCGGCGAGGAGCCGGGACGTCGGTGGACCCGCCCGGTGCCGCTGGTGGACGTGCTGCGGGCCGCCGCCTCCGAGGTGGAGCAGTACGAACGCATCGAGCTGAGCGCGGTGCCCAAGACCGATGTCGCCGGCCGGGTGGTCAACGACCTCGTCCACCTGCTCGCCGAGCTGCTGGAGAACGCCACCTCGTTCTCCTCCCCGCAGACCAAGGTCAAGGTCACGGGACACGCGCTGCCGGACGGCCGGGTGCTGGTCGAGATCCACGACACCGGCATCGGCCTCTCGCCCGAGGACCTGGCGCAGATCAACGACCGGCTGGCCAACCCGCCCACGGTGGACGTCTCCGTCTCCCGCCGGATGGGCCTCTTCGTGGTCGGCCGGCTCTCCCTGCGGCACGGCATCCGGATCCAGCTGCGCCCCTCGGACTCCGGCGGCACCACCGCGCTGGTGATGCTGCCGGCCGAGGTCGCCCAGGGCTCGGGGCGGATCCGCCCCGCCGGGCCCACGGAGACCACATCGGCCACGCTGCAGCGCGACACCCCGCCGGTGCGCCGCCCCTCGCTCGGCAAGGGCAGGTCGGACGGCGACGCCGGCCCCGGCCGTGGGCAGCAGGCCCTCGGCGCGCCCGGGCGTCCCGATCGGCCCGCGCTGCCCTCCCGTTCCTCGGCCGAACCCCGGCAGGGCCCCGGAAGTCTGGAGCCGCCGCGCACGCCGGCCGGCGCCGCGCCGGGACGCCCCGAGCCGGCGGCCGCGCCGGGCGGCGGCGCCGGCCGCCCCAGCTGGGCCACCGGAGGGGACGACACCGCCCGAATACCCGCGGTCAACGACGCGTTCGAGCCGTCCAGGGCGGCCGGTTCGCCCGAGTCGACCGGCGAGCACGCCCGGTCCGACTTCTCCGGCGCCCAGCCCGGCCCGCCCCGCCCCGAGCCCCGGCTGCCGCAGGCACCCCGCGCCGACCAGCCGCATCCCGACGCCCGTCAGGCGCCGGAGCGGCCGTGGGCGCCCGAGGCACCCCAGGCGCCGCGCCCCGACGGGCGGCCGGGCGGCCGCTTCGACGAGCCCTCGGTCTTCGGCGCGCCGCCCCCCGCCGCCCGGCCGGCCCCCGGCGGGCCGCAGGACACCGGCGAGTTCCCCAGCGGCCCCTATCCGACGGTCGGGCAGACCGCGGAGCACCCCACCGGTCAGTACCAGGCGCGGCGTCCCGACCAGTCGGCGCCGCCCACCGGGCAGCAGCGGCCCGAGGCCGGTGCCGGCCTCCGGCGCACCTCCTCCTGGCAGCGCCCGCAGGACGAGCTGGACGCGCCGCTGCCGGCGCCCGAACCGCGCCGCTCTCCCGAACGCACGCCCATCTTCGAGGAGATGGAGTCGACCTGGTTCGGCACCCGCCGTGCCGTCCCGCCGCAGCTCGGCGACGACGCCTCGGCACCGACCAGGACGGCCCCGTCCCCGACCGCGCCAACGCCCCCACCGGTGGCGCCAGAGCCGTCTCCGACCGTCGCGCGCCCGGACGACAGTCCGGCGAGTGCGGTGCCCCCCACCCCGGCCCCCACCCCGCAGGGCGGCGGTGCGCCGTGGCGCGCCTCGCCCAACGACGAAAGGTGGCGGCAGGCCGAGCAGTTGCGGCAGCCGAGCGCGGGTGGCGTCACCACGTCGGGGCTGCCCAAGCGGGTCCCCAGGGCCAACCTGGTGGCGGGCGCGGCGCAGCCGGATCAGCAGCAGGCGGCTCCCTCGGGCCCCTCGGTCTCCCGCCGTCCGGACGATGTCCGCGGCCGGTTGACCAATCTCCGCAGGGGCATTCAGCAGGGGCGCCAGGCCGGTTCTTCGGCCGGTCGCACGGACCGGGGCCAAGGCCCCACCTATCAGTAGGAGCGTTAGTGTGAGCCCGATGAGCCAGGCGGCCCAGAACCTCAACTGGTTGATCACCAGTTTTGTGGAGAACACCCCGGGGGTGTCCCACACGGTTGTGGTGTCCGCCGATGGTCTTCTTCTGGCGATGTCCGAGGGATTCCCACGGGATCGCGCCGACCAGTTGGCGGCGGTGGCCTCCGGGCTGACGTCGCTGACGGCCGGCGCCTCGCGGATCTTCGAGGGCGGTGCGGTGAATCAGACCGTGGTGGAAATGGAACGGGGGTTCTTGTTCATCATGTCCATTTCCGACGGTTCCTCGCTGGCGGTGTTGGCACATCCGGAGGCCGATATCGGCCTCGTGGGTTATGAGATGGCGTTGTTGGTGGATCGTGCGGGCACGGTCCTGACCCCCGACTTGCGCGCCGAACTGCAGGGAAGTCTGCTCAACTGAGGTCAAGCTCCCCCCACATGAGCACCATCATCCGCGTCGTCGAACTCATGTAAAGCTCGGAGGAGCCATGAACACCCCGCCGCCCTCGCAGGGCTCGTACGGTGCTTCCCACAACTACGGGTCCTATGACGACGAGGGCGATCAGCCGCTGGTGCGTCCCTATGCCATGACCGGTGGCCGTACCAAACCGCGTTACCAGCTGGCGATCGAGGCGTTGGTGAGCACCACCGCCGATCCCATGCAGATGCAGGGGCTGCTGCCGGAGCACCAGCGCATCTGCCAGCTGTGCCTTGAGGTGAAGTCGGTCGCCGAGGTGTCCGCGTTGGTCGCCATTCCCCTGGGGGTGGCCCGGATTCTGGTGGCGGACCTGGCCGAGGCCGGGCTTGTCGCCATCCATCAGCCGGGCCACGAGGGAGAGCCCGGCGGTCAGCCAGATGTGACGCTGCTGGAAAGGGTGCTCAGTGGACTTCGCAAGCTCTGACGGAACGGGGCGTTCGACGCCCGGGCCCGCTCCCTCGGCCACACCCACCGCCACGACGTCCGCGAAGATCGTGGTCGCCGGCGGGTTCGGTGTGGGCAAGACCACGTTCGTGGGGTCGGTTTCGGAGATCAATCCGCTGCGGACCGAGGCGGTGATGACGTCGGCGTCGGCGGGGATCGACGATCTGACGCACACGGGGAACAAGACCACCACCACCGTGGCGATGGATTTCGGCCGGATCACGCTGGATCAGGATCTGATCCTCTATCTGTTCGGTACGCCGGGTCAGGACCGTTTCTGGTTCATGTGGGACGACCTGGTGCGGGGTGCGATCGGGGCGATCGTGCTGGTGGACACGCGGCGGTTGGCCGACTGTTTCCCCGCCGTGGACTACTTCGAGAACAGCGGTCTGCCGTTTGTGATCGCGCTCAACGGCTTCGACGGCTATCAGCCGTACTCGCCGGAAGAGGTGCGCGAGGCCCTGCAGATCGGCCCGGATGTGCCGATTATCACCACGGACGCTCGCCATCGCGCCGAGGCCAAAAGTGGCCTGATCACCCTGGTCGAGCACGCGTTGCTGGCTCGTCTGCACTGATCGGCGACGTTTGTCGACGGGCTGTGTCCCCGAGCACATCTTCCGCTTCCGCCGTTTTGTAACGATTCGGCCGGTACTTGGCCGGTAGGCCCCCATCCGCATGTCTACGCGCGGCGAGCGGCCCGTTCCGCTCCGCGTGCGACTTCGTGGTCGAATGTCACATCTGGGAGTTGATGCCCCAATTCAGGCGTCTCGTGTTGGTGGAAACCGGACGACCGGGGGGATTGGAATCTCTTCCCCAAGCGTGCTGGAATCCACACGACTCCACAGTCACGTCGGCCGGTCAGCACCGGCTGTCGCTGTCGAGAGGTGAGATAGCCAGTGAGCCGCAGTAGCGCGACTCCCTCGAACCCGGGGGAAGCCGAAGATCCTCGTGCGCCCTCCCAGGTCGAGGGCGGAACGCCCGTGCGGGCGGTGACCGAGCCGGGAACGGGCTCGCGGTTCGCCCCGCGCAACTGGCGGGTCGCCACCAAGCTGTACGCGATCCTGATGATCCCGGTGGTCATCGCGCTGGTCCTGGCCGGACTGCGGGTCAGCGGCGCCCACGACACCTGGCGGGAGGCCCAGGACGCCGAGCGCGTCGCCGAACTCGTCCGCTCCTCCACGGCGTACGCGCACGCGCTGATCGACGAACGCGATGTCACCGCCCGACCGCTGCTGGAGGGCGACCGCGACGCGTCGGCGGTCGGCGAGGCCTACCGGGTCACCAACGCGGCGCGCGAGGAGTTCCACCAGCGCTGGGAGGAGACCCCGCACACCGAGAGCCTGCTGCACCGGATGGAGGGCGTCACCGAGACCGAGCCACAGCTCTCCGCGCTCCGACAGCGCGCCTACACGGACGAACTCCCCGGGGTGCAGACCGAGGAGGGCTATGTCGCCATCCAGCACCCGCTGATGTCCTTCGCCAACGAACTCGGTCTCGGCGCCGACAACCTCACCACCTACGGGCGCACCGTCTACGCCGTCTCCCTGTCCAAGGCCGCCAACTCGCTGCAGCGCTCCATCGGCACCCATCTGCTGGTCGCCCCCGGCCCCGGCGACACGGCGCACCAGCTCCAGCTCACCGCCTTCAGCTCCTACGCCTATCTGGAGGGCATCGCCCAGGCCGAGTACACCTCGGCCGGCACCCCCGAGGACGCCGAGCGGCTGAAGGAACGGCTGGGCGATGCGGCCGGCGCCGCCGCCGTCGAGGCCCCCGACGCCTACAGCCTGCCCGTGATGACCCAGCTGATCGCCTCGGGCGCCGACCCCGGGAGCCTGGCCGAGCAGGGGCTCACCCCGGAGGCCTGGCACGCCGCCTCCACCGCGCAGTTCGACGCCTACCGCTCCATCGAGCAGGACCTGGTGGACGAGGCGGTCGCCGAGGCCAAGGACATCGCGTCCGCCGCGCGCAACGACATGCTGGTCAACTCGGCCGCGGTGCTGGCCTCCCTGCTGCTGGCCTTCGTGGTCGCCGGGTTGATGGCCCGCTCCATGAGCCGCGACATGCGCAAGCTGCGCACCGCCGCCTTCGAGGTGGCGGGACAACGGCTGCCGGCCGTCGTCGACCAGCTCTCCCGGGTCAACCCCGGCCAGGTCGACACCGTCGTCACCCCCATCCCGATCGCCAGCAGGGACGAGATCGGCGAGGTCGCCCGCGCCTTCGACCAGGTGCACCGGGAGGCGGTCCGACTCGCCGCCGAGCAGGCCCTGTTGCGCGGCAACGTCAACGCGATCTTCACCAACCTCTCCAGCCGGAACCAGGGCCTCATCGAGCGCCAGCTCGGGCTGATCAGCGAGTTGGAGTCCCGCGAGGCCGATCCCGAGCAGCTGGAGAACCTCTTCAAGCTGGACCATCTGGCCACCCGCATGCGGCGCAACGGCGAGAACCTGCTGGTCCTCGCCGGCGAGGAGCTGGACCACCGGTGGAACCGCCCGGTGCCGCTGGTGGACGTGCTGCGGGCCGCCGCCTCCGAGGTGGAGGACTACAGCCGCATCGAGACCAGCGGCGTCCCCGACTGCGAGATCCACGGCGACGTGGTCAACGACCTGGTGCATCTGCTGGCCGAGTTGCTGGAGAACGCCACCAGCTTCTCCTCCCCGCAGGCCAGGGTCCATGTCACCGCCACCAGGCTGCCCGACGCCCGCATCATGATCGAGATCCACGACAAGGGTATCGGGCTCAGCCAGGAGGACTTCGCGGAGATCAACCGCAGGCTGGCCGCCCCGCCTGCCGTCGACGCCGCGATCTCCCAGCGCATGGGCCTCTTCGTGGTCGGCCGGCTGGCCGCCCGGCACGGCATCCGGGTCCAACTGCGGCCTTCGGGGGAGCAGACCGGCACCACCTCGCTCGTGATGCTCCCCGAGGGCATCACCCACGGCGGCGGCGGCCAGGCCGCACCCCCCGAGGAACGGTTCACCGTCTCGCGCATCATGGCCGACCCGCGCGGGATCAGCGAGGCCCAGCGCGAGGCCGGCCTGCGCACCGCGGCCGAACTCGGCTTCGACGACTCGCGCTACCCCACGGAGCCGGCGGACCGGCGGACGCCGGACGCCGTGCCGCCGCCCGCGCGCCAGCAGCCGCCGCACCAACCGCTGCCGGAGCCGCGCTATCCGCACCAACCGCAGCCCCAGGTCGGCGAACCCGCCTGGCAGGACCAGCCGACGGCCGGCTCCTGGCAGCAGGATCCGGCCCCCACGCCGGACGGCCGGCCCTGGTCCCACCAGGGCGGGGCGCAGCCCCAGGCCGACCCGTTCGGAACCGGTCAGACCGGGGACGGGACCTGGCGGCCCGCACCGCCGGAAAACCCGCTTCCCACCGGACCGGCGCAGTTCGAGGGCTTCTCACCAGCCGCCGATTCGGGCCAGGGTGGTCCCGGGAATCCCGCGCACCGCGTAGGCTTCCCTGCGTCGGGCCCGGTCGCGGCCGAGCACGGGCCGGCGAACGACCAGGGGCTTCCCCGGCGTACACCACGGAACCAGCAGCGGCCCGAGGAGGATTCGGCACAGCGTGCGGGGCGGGAAACCCCGGCTCAGGAACCGCGATGGGAACGCGGGCCACGCCGTGAGGAGCGCACCGGCGGCACCACACCCGTCGGACTTCCCAAGCGGGTGCCCAAGGCCAATCTGACGGAACACTCCTCCGCCGAGTCCACGCCCGGTGGAGCGCAGATCTCCCGCGACCCGAGGGACGTCCGCGGCCGGCTGAGCAGCCTGCGACGCGGAGTACAGCAAGGGCGCGGCGCCGGCTCGGGCCGCGGCGCGCAGAACGAAGAACGGGGCCAAGGTCCCGGTCACACCTACGAGCAGGAGCGTTAGTGTGAGCCCGATGAGCCAGGCGGCGCAGAACCTCAACTGGTTGATCACCAGTTTCGTGGAGAACACCCCGGGGGTGTCGCACACGGTTGTGGTGTCCGCCGATGGTCTTCTGCTGGCGTTGTCCGAGGGGTTCCCGCGTGACCGCGCCGACCAGTTGGCGGCGGTGGCCTCCGGGCTGACGTCGCTGACGGCCGGCGCCTCGCGGATCTTCGAGGGCGGTGCGGTGAACCAGACGGTGGTCGAGATGGAACGGGGCTTCCTGTTCATCATGTCGATCTCCGACGGTTCCTCGCTGGCGGTGTTGGCGCACCCGGAGGCCGACATCGGTCTGGTGGGTTATGAGATGGCGTTGTTGGTGGATCGTGCCGGTACGGTCCTGACGCCCGATCTGCGTGCGGAACTGCAGGGAAGTCTGCTCAACTAGCGGGCTCCGTGTGCGGATTGGGGCCGCGCACCATAAGGTGCGGGGACGTGGCTTAACGGTGAACGCGGTATCCGTGGACAGCGAAGGCAGTCGGAGGAGGAATTGTGGCAACGCCCTCAGGCGGACCATACGGTGACGAGTACCCAGGGCAGCCGCACGACGGCGGGCGCTCGGGGCGCTTCAACTTCCCCTCCGCGCCCAGCGGCGGACAGCGGGGGGCGGTGCCGGAGCAGCAGGCTCCCAGGCCCGACCGACGTCCGTCCGCGCACCCACAGACGCCGCAGACGCCGCACCACGAGGCGCGTCCCGGCACCCCGTCAGGGACCGCCCATCCGACGGGATCCGGCGCCAGGCGGAGGCCCGAGGCCACGGCCCCGGTCGACGACTGGTCGGCGCCGCAGTCCTCCGGCCGTCGGCGCCCGCAGGACGGCGAGGCACCACAGCCGCTGGTGCGCCCCTACGCGATGACCGGTGGCCGCACCAGGCCGCGTTACCAGTTGGCCATCGAGGCGCTGGTGAGCACCACCGCCGATCCGATGCGGCTGCAAGGGCAGCTGCCCGAGCACCAGCGGATCTGCCAGCTGTGCTACGAGGTGAAGTCGGTGGCCGAGGTCTCCGCCCTGCTCGCCATTCCGCTCGGAGTCGCCCGGATTCTGGTGGCCGACCTGGCCGAGGCCGGGCTTGTCGCCATCCATCAGCCGGGACATGACGGGGAGCCCGGTGGTCAGCCAGATGTGACACTGCTCGAAAGGGTGCTCAGTGGACTTCGCAAGCTCTAACGACGCGGGTCTTTCCGCGCCGTCCCGTTCGACCACGTCCGCGAAGATCGTGATCGCAGGCGGGTTCGGCGTGGGCAAGACCACGTTCGTGGGGTCGGTTTCGGAGATCAATCCGCTGCGGACCGAGGCGGTGATGACGTCGGCGTCGGCGGGGATCGACGATCTGACGCACACGGGGAACAAGACCACGACCACGGTCGCCATGGACTTCGGCCGGATCACGCTGGACCAGGACCTGATCCTGTACCTGTTCGGTACGCCGGGTCAGGACCGTTTCTGGTTCATGTGGGACGACCTGGTGCGGGGTGCGATCGGGGCGATCGTGCTGGTGGACACGCGGCGGTTGGCCGACTGTTTCCCCGCCGTGGACTACTTCGAGAACAGCGGTCTGCCGTTTGTGATCGCGCTCAACGGCTTCGACGGCCACCAGCCGTACTCGCCCGAGGAGGTCCGCGAGGCCCTGCAGATCGGCCCCGACGCCCCGATCATCACCACCGACGCCCGGCACCGCGCCGAGGCGAAGAGCGGCCTGATCACCCTGGTCGAGCACGCGCTGATGGCCCGCCTGCGCTGATCCTCCCGACCGCCTCCCGACCGCCGCCAGGACGCGCGGTTCGGGAGGCAGCGTCCTTCGCCCCTCTCCGGCTGTCCTAGGCTTGGGCCCGCAGTATTCCCAAGCTCAGCCAGGGGCCCGCGGTCCGCCAGCGGGCCAGTGAGGGACGACCCGCCGTGCGCATCGCCAGATTCTCCATCGACGGCACCGTCGGATTCGGTGTGGTGGAGGGGGAGCCAACCGACGAGGGTGGCCTCCAGCTCGACATCATCAAGGGCCACCCGTTCGCCGACTTCGAACGTTCCGGGCACCGCGTGCCGCTGGACAAGGTCAGGCTGCTTCCGCCGGTGCTGCCCAGCAAGGTGGTGGCCATCGGCCGCAACTACGCCGAGCACGCACGGGAGCTGGAGAACGAGGTCCCCGACGTGCCCGTCACCTTCTTCAAGCCGTCCACCTCGGTGATCGGCTCCGGTGACGAGATCGGCTATCCGTCGACCTCCTCGGAGGTGCACCACGAGGCCGAGCTGGCCGTGGTCATCGGGCGGCTGTGCCGCGACGTCCCCAGGGAGCGCGCGCACGAGGTGATCCTCGGCTACACCTGCGCCAACGACCTCACCGCGCGCGATCTGCAACGGCGGGAGGGCCAGTGGGGCAGGGCCAAGGGCTTCGACAACTCCTGCCCGCTCGGCCCCTGGATCGAGACCGAACTCGACCCGAAGGACCTGGCCATCATGTGCACGGTCAACGGTGAACAGCGACAGTTGGGGCGCACCAGCGAGATGGTGCGCTCGGTGGAGGATCTGATTGTGCACATCACGGAGTCGATGACCCTGCTCCCGCAGGACGTCATTCTCACCGGAACCCCGGCCGGTGTCGGCCCGGTGCGGGTGGGCGATACGGTCGCCGTCAGCATCGAGGGCATCGGCACGCTGACCAACAAGGTGGTGCGCCGTGACTGAGGTACGCGTCCGCTTCTGCCCGTCGCCGACCGGCAACCCGCATGTGGGGCTGGTCCGCACGGCGCTCTTCAACTGGGCCTTCGCCCGCCACAACGGCGGCACCCTGGTGCTGCGGATCGAGGACACCGACGCCGCCAGGGACTCCGAGGAGTCCTACGAGGCGCTGCTGGACTCGCTTCGCTGGCTGGGCCTCGACTGGGACGAGGGCCCCGAGGTGGGCGGCCCGCACGGACCCTACCGGCAGTCCCAGCGGATGGACCGCTACGCCGAGGTGGTCGACAAACTGCTGGCCGCCGGCCACGCCTACCACTGCTACTGCACCCCCGAGGAGTTGGCGACCCGCCGCGAGGAGGCCAGGGCCGCCGGCCGGCCCTCCGGCTACGACGGCGCCTGCCGGACGCTGACCGACGAGCGGGCCGCCGCCTACCGGGCGGAGGGCCGCGAGCCCATCGTCCGCTTCCGGATGCCCGACACCCCGATCACCTTCACCGACCTGGTGCGCGGCGAGCTGACGTTCGCCCCGGAGAACGTCACCGACTACGGCATCGTCCGGGCGAACGGCGCGCCGCTCTACACCCTGGTGAACCCGGTCGACGACGCCCTGATGGAGATCACCCACGTCCTGCGCGGCGAGGATCTGCTCTCCTCCACGCCCCGGCAGATCGCGCTCTACCGCGCGCTGGCGGAGATCGGCGTGGGCAACGGACGGATCCCGGAGTTCGGGCATCTCCCGTATGTGATGGGCGAGGGCAACAAGAAGCTCTCCAAGCGCGATCCCCAGTCCTCCCTCAATCTCTACCGGGACCGTGGCTTCCTGCCCGAGGGCCTGCTCAACTACCTGGCGCTGCTGGGCTGGTCGCTGGCCGAGGACCGGGACGTCTTCGGGCTCGACGAGCTGGTCGGCGCCTTCGAGATCGGCGCGGTGAACGCCAACCCGGCCCGTTTCGACCTGAAGAAGGCCGAGGCCATCAACGCCACCCACATCAGGGAGCGGCTGTCGACGGCCGAGTTCGCGCGGGCGTGCGAGCCCTGGCTGCGGGCGCCGCACGCGCCGTGGAAGCCCGAGGAGTTCGACCCGGCGGCCTTCGAGGCCCTGGCGCCGCTCGCCCAGACCAGGGTCACGGTGCTCTCCGACATCACCGACAACGTCGACTTCCTGTTCCTGCCGGAGCCGGTCTTCGACGAGGCGTCCTGGGCCAAGGCCATGAAGCCGGGCGCGGCGGAGGTGCTGGGCACCATCAGGGAGCGGCTGTCAGGCCTGCCGGACTGGGCCGCCGAACCGCTCAAGGAGGCCGTCCTGGCCGCCGGCGCCGAACACGGTCTGAAGCTCGGCAAGGCCCAGGCCCCGCTGCGGGTGGCCGTCACCGGGCGGACGGTGGGCCTGCCGCTCTTCGAGTCGCTGGAGACCCTGGGGCGGGAGCGGACGCTGTCCCGGGTGGACGCCGCGCTGGCCAGGCTCGCGGAGTAGCCGGTGGGGGGACGGTCCCGGGCGCGAACTCGTTTTGGAGCACCGTCCCCCATCGGGTAGTGTTCTTTCTGCCGCTGAGGGGTTCAACACCCGGAAATCAGCGGTCAACCAAGCAAAACCTCCCCTGGGGGGTTGCGGTTTGGTGGGCTATGGTGTAATTGGCAGCACGACTGATTCTGGTTCAGTTAGTCTAGGTTCGAGTCCTGGTAGCCCAGCGCGATCTTGCATCAGCGGTTCACAAGGTCAAGCCCCCGTTGTGTAGCGGCCTAGCACGCTGCCCTCTCAAGGCAGTAGCGCCGGTTCGAATCCGGTCGGGGGTACGGATCCTTCGGGATCGTGGTAGGGCCCCCGTTGTGTAGCGGCCTAGCACGCCGCCCTCTCAAGGCGGTAGCGCCGGTTCGAATCCGGTCGGGGGTACTTGGCCGGTATTTGATCGAGCAGGCGGCTCGCGTCCCAAGTGGCGCGGGCCGCCTGCTCGTTGTGGTTGTACCGGCCGTCAGTCGTCGGGCGCGGCGGAGGGCGGCCCCCCGGCGAACCGACGGGTGGCCTGCTCGGCCTGGGCCAGCCGCCGCAGGCTGAGCAGCACCGGCTCGTAGAGCACGGTGAGCGCGACCACCGCCTCCAGGCGGGTGGTGGGCTCGTGGAACGTGTCGATCAGCGCCACCTCGTGCTCGGCCAGCCGCTCGGCCAACTCGGCGTAGGGCAGCAGCGTCGCGTCGTCGCAGGGGAAGCCGAGCCGCTCCAGCGCGCTGAGCGCGGAGACCAGCGTGCGGTGCGCCGGATTCTCCGGGACGACCCGCCAGCCGACCCGTCGCTGGACCTCGCGCGCGCTCTCCTCCGCCGTCCTGGCGGCGCCGTCGTCCCCGGCGGGGGGCAGCGGCTGCGGCAGCCCGGCGACCGCCTTCCCCATCTGGGAGACCTCGTCGAGATCGGGGTCGTTGAGCGCCGAGAGCACCTCGCGCGCGCCGGCCACGGACATCCGCCCCACCTGGATCAGCGCGCGCACCAGGGCCAGCCGCCGCAGATGCTCGTCGTCGTACTCGGCCTGGGTGCTGCTGATCCGACGCCCCGGCGGGAGCAGGCCCTCGCGCAGATAGAACTTGATCGTCGCCACGGACACGCCGCCGCGCGCGCTCAGTTCGGACAGTCTCATCGGCCGGGGTCCCCTTGCGCTCAGCGATGGATAGTGCCACTATCTAAACATGGATAGCGGCACTATCCGATGCGTTGCGGTGGTGCCCGACCGGGAGGGGAGCGGAGATGGCGGATCAGATCGTCAGGGAGCGTATGACGGCCAAGGGCGAGGGGGAGCTGGTGGTCTTCCTCGTGGGCATGCGGATCAACAGCTTCTGGCGCCTGCGCTCATGGCTGCCGGTGTTCCGCGCGATGCCGAGGATGCTGCGCGAGCTGTCCCGCGAGAAGGAGCGGGGGATGCTCGGCTACCGGCTGTTCTTCGGGTCGCCGAGGCAGATCACCGTGCTGCAGTACTGGTCGTCCGTCGAACGCCTCGCGGCATACGCCTCGGACACCGAGGGAGAGCACCGCCCGGCCTGGGCGCGGCTCAACCGCGCGCTGCGGGCCGGGGCGCGGGTCGGGTTCTGGCACGAGACGTTCGTGGTCCCCGCGGGCGCCGCCGAGTCGTTCTATGTGAACCTGCCGCCGACCGGCCTGGGCGCGGCCACCGGCATTGAGCCGATAGCGGCGCGGGGTGAGCGGATGGCCGATCGGATGGGCCGGCGGCACAGCGGCGAGAGCGCCGCGCCGGCCCGTGGATGAGCCCTGAGGGCCCCGGCCGGGGCTTCAGAGCGCCGTGCCGCGCCTCAGTGCCTCGGTGAGCCGCCCGGCGGCCTCCAGGAGGGCCTGGGCGTGCATCCGGCCCGGGTGGCGGCTCAGCCGCTCGATCGGCCCGGAGACGGAGACGGCGGCCACCACGCGGTTGGACGGGCCGCGCACGGGGGCGGAGACGGAGGCGACGCCGGGCTCGCGTTCGCCGATGGACTGCGCCCAACCGCGCCGCCGCACCCCGGAGAGCGCGGTGGCGGTGAAGCGCGCCCCCTGGAGGCCGTGGTGCAGCCGCTCGGGCTCCTCCCAGGCCAGCAGGATCTGGGCCGCCGAGCCGGCCTTCATCGGCAGTGTGGAGCCCACCGGCACGGTGTCCCGCAGTCCGGAGAGGCGCTCGGCCGCGGCCACGCAGATCCGGCGGTCGCCCTGGCGTCGGTAGAGCTGCGCGCTCTCGCCCGTGACATCGCGCAGATGCGTCAACACCGGCCCCGCCGTGGCCAACAGCCGGTCCTCGCCGGCCGCCGCGGCCAGCTCGGCCAGCCTCGGCCCGAGCACGAAGCGGCCCTGCATGTCCCGCGCCAGCAGCCGGTGGTACTCCAGGGCCACCGCCATCCGGTGCGCCGTGGGCCGGGCCAGCCCGGTCGCCGCGACGAGGCCGGCCAGCGTGGCCGGTCCGGACTCCAGAGCGCCCAGAACCAGGGCCGCCTTGTCGAGTACGCCCACCCCACTGGAGTCGCCACTAGAGTTGTCCATGAAACGATACTCGCGTCTCACAGTGTGAAACGCAAGTTCATATCCCCGAGGAAAGCGCCACCCTTGGTGAGGTGCGCCGCGGCATCCCGCGGACCACGGCCGTCATGCGTGCGCGGGGGAGCGTGACGAGGCGGCCCAGACCAGCGGTGAGGCCGGAGGAAACGCGATGGGACGGACACTGGCGGAGAAAGTCTGGGACGACCATGTCGTCCGACGGGTGGAGGGCGAGCCCGATCTGCTCTATATCGACCTCCATCTGCTGCACGAGGTCACCAGCCCGCAGGCGTTCGACGGGCTGCGCAAGAGCGGCCGTCGGGTGCGTCGCACGGATCTCACCATCGCCACCGAGGACCACAACACCCCGACGCTGGACATCGACAAGCCGATCGCCGACCCGGTCTCCAGGACCCAGTTGGAGACCCTGCGCAAGAACTGCGCCGAGTTCGGAGTGCGGCTGCACTCGCTGGGCGACGCCGAGCAGGGCGTGGTCCATGTCGTCGGCCCGCAGTTGGGGTTGACGCAGCCGGGGACCACGGTGGTCTGTGGCGACAGCCACACCTCCACGCACGGAGCCTTCGGCGCTTTGGCGTTCGGCATCGGCACCAGCCAGGTCGAGCATGTGCTGGCCACCCAGACGCTGCCGTTGGCCCCGTTCCGGACGATGGCCGTCACGGTGACGGGCGAGCTGCCCGCCGGCGTCACCGCCAAGGATCTGATCCTCGCCATCATCGCCAGGATCGGCACCGGCGGCGGCCAGGGCTATGTGATCGAGTACCGGGGCGAAGCCGTCGAGAAGCTCTCGATGGAGGCCCGGATGACCATCTGCAACATGTCGATCGAGGCCGGCGCCAGGGCCGGCATGATCGCCCCCGACGCCACGACCTTCGACTATCTGCGCGGCCGGGACCACGCCCCGCGGGGCGCCGACTGGGACGAGGCCGTCGCCTACTGGCGGACGCTGCGCACCGACGAGGACGCCGTCTTCGACCACGAGGTGGTGATCGACGGCGCCGAGCTGGCCCCCTTCGTCACCTGGGGCACCAACCCGGGCCAGGGCGCGCCGCTCTCCGAGGCCGTGCCGGACCCGGCCTCCTACGACGACCCGAGCGCGCGGCTCGCCGCCGAGAAGGCCCTGGAGTACATGGGCCTGACCGCCGGGCAGCGGCTGCGGGAGATCGCCATCGACACCGTCTTCGTCGGCTCCTGCACCAACGGTCGGATCGAGGATCTGCGCTCGGCCGCCGAGGTGTTGCGGGGTCGCCAGCTCGCCGACGGCGTGCGGATGCTGGTGGTGCCCGGCTCCGTGCGGGTCGCGCTCCAGGCGGTGGAGGAGGGCCTTGACAAGGTGTTCACGGCCGCCGGTGCCGAATGGCGGCACGCCGGCTGTTCGATGTGTCTGGGCATGAACCCGGATCAACTCTCCCCGGGGGAGCGCTGCGCCTCCACCTCCAACCGCAACTTCGAGGGCCGGCAGGGCAAGGGCGGTCGTACGCACCTGGTCTCGCCGCAGGTCGCCGCGGCCACCGCGCTCACCGGCCGCCTCGCCTCGCCCGCCGATCTGGCCGATGTCCCGACCCCCGTGGAGGTCTGACCCATGGAAGCTTTCACCACGCACACCGGCCGGGCCGTTCCGCTGCGGCGCGGCAATGTGGACACCGACCAGATCATCCCGGCCCACTGGCTGAAGAAGGTCACCAGGGACGGTTTCGAGGACGGCCTGTTCGAGTCCTGGCGCAGGGACCCGGAGTTCGTCCTCAACCAGCCCGCGTACCAGGGCGCCTCGGTGCTGGTGGCCGGCGAGGACTTCGGCACCGGCTCCTCCCGGGAGCACGCGGTCTGGGCCCTGCAGAACTTCGGCTTCAAGGCGGTCATCTCGCCGCGCTTCGCCGATATCTTCCGTGGCAACTCCCTGAAGAACGGCCTGTTGACGGTCGTCCTCCCGCAGACCACGGTGGACGCGCTCTGGGAGCTCGTGGAGCGCGAGCCGGCCAGCGAGGTGACCGTCGACCTGGTCGCGCGGAAGGTCACCGCGCCCGGGATCGAGGCCGATTTCGATCTTGACGAGAACGCTCGTTGGCGTCTCCTGGAGGGCCTGGACGACATCAGTCTCACCCTCAGGCACGAACCGGACGTCGCCGCCTTCGAGGCTGCTCGCCCCGCCTACAAGCCCCGCACACAAGCCGCCTGACGTTTCGTCGACACCCGCGCCCCCGTCGGTTCCACCGGCGGGGGCGCGGTCGTGAGCGCAGCCGTGATCGCAGGCGCGACACGGGCGTTGGGGGGCTTAGGGGGCGATAACCGGCCCAAGGTGGCACAATCGGCCGCATGGAACGCGACGGTCAACTCGAACTCTACGACCGCGTCGCCGCTCGACTGAAGGACGCGCACCGGACGGTGCGGGAGCTGCAAGTGCCCGAGGACGTACGGCAGGCCCTGGCTCGGAAGCTGCTGGTCATCACCGCGGCGACCAAGCGGGATCTGCCGGGCGCGGCGCGCCGGCTGGAGCGACTGATGGCGGACGTCGACGAGGGTCGGCTGCCATCGGACCGCGCCACCGGCGGCCGCGACGGAGCTTCGTGACGGGGCGAGTTCGTTGCGACACAAGGGTGATTCGCCCGTTTCGCGTTTGATTTGCGGAATATATCTGCCTAACGTGCGAAAAAGCTTGAACACATTCGTTCCAGCAATGCCTGCGAAGGGGAAGACGTGAACAAGGCGCAACTCGTAGAAGCGATTGCGGACAAGCTCGGTGGTCGTCAGCAGGCGGCCGACGCCGTCGATATCGTGCTCGACGCCATCATCCGCTCGGTGGTCTCGGGTGAGCGGGTTTCGGTCACCGGCTTCGGTTCGTTCGAGAAGGTCGACCGGCCGGCCCGCTATGCGCGCAACCCACAGACCGGCGAGCGGGTTCGGGTCAAGAAGACCTCGGTGCCGCGCTTCCGTGCCGGCCAGGGGTTCAAGGACCTGGTGGCGGGGACGAAGAAGCTCCCCAAGAACGACGTCGCCGTGAAGAAGGCTCCCAAGGGCAGCCTTTCGGGTGGCACCACCACCAAGAAGGCCGCGACCAAGAAGGCCGCCGCCAAGAAGAGCACGGCCAAGCGGACCGCGACGGCGAAGAAGTCCACCAGCCGTTCGGCCGCCGCCAAGAAGACCACGGCCAAGAAGTCCACCACCAAGAAGGCCACCGCCAAGAAGGCACCGGCCAAGAAGACGACCGCCAAGAAGGCTCCGGCCAAGCGGGCGTCGTCCCGTGCGACCACCGCCAAGAAGGCCACCTCGCGCCGCAAGTGACGGTCATCGCCGCACGGCCGCCCGCGGGCCGGACTCCCTGTCAGGAGCCCGGCCCGCAGCTGTTTTCCCGCGTCGGGCCACCGGTTAGGCTCGCCCCATGCAGGCCACCGCTTACACCTTCGACCCGGCCACCCGCGCCGGCAGCGTGCTGCTCGACGACGGCACGCCGCTGACGTTCGACGCCGCCGCCTTCGACGCCGGCGGCCTGCGTCTGGTCCGCCCCGGGCAGCGGCTGCGGATCGAGGTGGCCGGCGAGGGGGCGGAGCGCCGCGTCACGTTTCTGACGCTCCAGACGTTCTGACGCTCCGGACGTTCCGATCCGCCGGGGTTTCCGGCTCAGCCGGACGGGCTCAACGAGCCGGCCGCGTCGCGCAGTTCGTCCAGCCGTCGCGCGGTGCGGGGGCCGACGCCCAGCGTCAGCGCCACCGCCAGATCGGCGCCGGTGTCCACATCCCTGCGCACACTGTCCACCCCCGCCAGCGGCAACTCCACGGCGCCCGAGGCGCGGTGGCGCGCCCGGGACGGGCCGCCGAACGCCGGGGCCAGCGCCGTCCGGCCACGGGCCGCGAGCAGCGTGGTGCCGACGCCGGCCGCGTCCGGCAGGAAACTCCGCTCGTACCCCTCGGCGGCGGCCAGCACCCTCGACAACTCCGCGGGGCGCAGCGCGGGCAGATCGGCGTTGAGCGCCGCCACCGGCCGCTCCGCGTCCCGCGCCCGCAGCAGTGCCGCGCCATGGGCCAGCGCCGCGTTCAGCCCGGCCGCCGGCTCGTCGGCGACGACCAGCGCGCCGAGGGCGCCCAGCCGCCGCGCGGCCAACGGATCATCCGTGACAACCGCCACATTCCGCACCGACCGGCAGGCCAGCGCCGCGCCGACGGTGTCCTCGGCGAAGGCCAGCGCCAGCGCCCGCCGGCCGGCGTCCCCGACCGCGTCGGCCAGCCTGCTCTTGGCGCGCCCCAACGGTTTCAGCGGAACGACAAGAGCCCAGTCGAAGTCGCGCATCGGGTCATTCTCCCCCGCCCCGGCCGGACTCGGACGGCTGGCCCGGTGGCCGGTCCGCTGACGTTCTCCGCACACCCGTGCGGTGGGCGACGGCGGCGCGGACTAGGGTGCGCAGAGACGGTGGTGGCGCAGCGGCGAGGCGCTGGACAGTCCCCTGACCCAGGGCCACACTTGTGCGGCTGTCCGCAGCGGACCGCGCCGGAACAGTGCAAGAGGAGATGGTGTCTGAGTGTCTCGCCGCAGAATCGGCTTCTGGTACCGGCTGGCAGCAATTCTGGTAAAACCGCTGCTGCGGATCTTCTTCAAGCAGGACTGGCGCGGAATGGACCGTATTCCGGCCGCCGGCGGATTCATCACCGTGGTGAATCACAACTCGTATCTCGATCCGCTCTCGTATGCGCACTTCCAGTACAACACCGGACGCGTGCCACGATTCCTCGCCAAGAACGTGCTGTTCCAGCGGGGGCTGGTGGGTCGGTTCATGCGCGGCACCCGACAGATCCCGGTCTACCGGGAGACCACCGACGCCGCCGACGCGTTCCGGGCCGCGGTGGACGCGGTCCAGCAGGGCGAGTGCGTCGCGTTCTACCCGGAGGGCACCCTCACCCGCGATCCCGGGCTCTGGCCCATGGAGGGCAAGACGGGCGCGGCCCGCGTCGCCATGGCCACCGGGGCGCCGGTGATCCCGGTCGCGCAGTGGGGCGCCCATGAGGTGATGCCGCCCTACGCCAAGACCCGGCGGCTGCGGCTGCTGCCGCGCCGGACGTTGATCGTGGTGGCCGGCGATCCGGTGGATCTGGAGGAGTTCCACGGTCTGGAGCCGACCGCCGAGCGGTTGCGCGAGATCACTGACAGGATCATGGACGCCATCACCGCACTGCTCGCGGAGGTCAGGCAGGAGACACCGCCCGCGGAGCGTTTCGTGTACCGCAAGACCCCGCAGGCGCGGCCGGACCAGCGGAGCACGCCCGACAAGGAGAAAGCCGAGTGACACAGGTCGCCGTCTACGGCAGCGGTTCCTGGGGGACCGCGTTCGCCGCCATCCTGGCCGACGCCGGCTGCCAGGTGACGCTCTGGGCACGCCGTGCCGAGGTCGCCGACGTCATCAACTCCGAACGGTTCAATCCGGACTACCTGCCAGGACTGCGGCTGCCGGACGGCGTCCGGGCCACCACCGATCCGGCCGAGGCGGCGCGCGGCGCCGAGTTCGCCGCTCTCTCGGTCCCCTCGCAGACCGTCAGGGAGAACCTCGCGGACTGGGGCGCCGCGCTGCCGCCGCACGCCGTGCTGGTGTCGCTGATGAAGGGCGTGGAACTGGGCACCGCCAAGCGGATGAGCGAGGTGATCCAGGAGGTCGCCGCGGTGCCACCGGCGCGGGTCGCGGTCCTCTCCGGGCCCAATCTCGCGCCCGAGATCGCCCAACGGCAGCCCGCCGCCTCCGTGGTCGCCTGCCCGGACGAGTCGGTGGCCCGCCGGCTCCAGTCGGCCTGCCACACGCCGTACTTCCGGCCCTACACCAACACCGACGTGGTCGGCTGCGAGCTGGGCGGCGCGGTCAAGAACGTGATCGCGCTGGCCGTGGGCATCGCCGACGGGATGGGCCTGGGCGACAACACCAAGGCGTCGCTGATGACTCGGGGGCTCGCCGAGACGTCGCGGCTCGGCCTCGCGATGGGGGCCGACCCCAAGACGTTCGCCGGTCTCGCCGGCATGGGCGATCTGATCGCCACCTGCTCGTCCCCGCTCTCCCGCAACAACACGTTCGGCAACAATCTGGGCCGCGGCATGACGGTGGCCGAGACCATCGCGGTGACCCGGCAGACCGCCGAGGGCGTCAAGTCCTGCCGTTCGGTACTGGATCTGGCACGCCGTCACGGAGTGGAGATGCCGATCACGGAGACGGTGGTGGGCATCGTGCACGAGGGCACCCCGCCGCAGGTCGCGGTCGAGGAGCTGATGTCGCGAACCGCCAAGGCCGAGCACCGCTGACGGCCGCCATCACGTTAGGTAACCTCGGAGAGTGATGAGCAGCGAGTCCCCTTCCCAGCGCAGCAAGCCCCGTGTGGCCGTGGTCTTCGGTGGCCGCTCTTCCGAGCACACCATCTCGGTGGTGACGGCGGGTGCCGTGCTGCGCGCCATCGACCGTTCCCGCTACGACGTGTTGCCCATCGGCATCGCCACCGACGGCCGTTGGGCGTTGACCGCGGACGAGCCGGAGCGGATGGCGATCACCGACGGCACGTTGCCCAGCGTGGAGGGCATCGCCGAGCCGGGCATCGGCGGCGTCGTCCTGCTGGTCGACCCGTCCCGGCGCGAAGTGGTGTACAGCGAGCCGGGTTCGGTGCCCAAGGACCTGGGCGAGGTCGATGTGGTGCTCCCGCTGCTGCACGGCCCGTTCGGCGAGGACGGCACCATCCAGGGGCTGCTGGAGATGTCCGGCGTCCCCTATGTCGGCGCCGGGGTGCTCTCCTCGGCGATCGGCATGGACAAGGACTACATGAAGCGGGTCTTCACGTCCTTCGGTCTCGCCGTCGGCCCCTACCTGGTGATCCGCCCCCGGGAGTGGCGGCGGGACGAGGCCGGCGCGCTGGCCAGGGTCGGGGAGTTCGCCGCCGAACACGGCTGGCCGGTCTTCGTGAAGCCGGCGCGGGCCGGCTCGTCCATCGGGATCTCCCGGGTCACCGGGCCCGAGGAGCTGCCGGCGGCCATCGCGGAGGCCCAGCGGCACGATCCCAAGGTGGTGATCGAGGCGCAGCTGGTCGGCCGGGAGATCGAGTGCGGCGTGCTGGAGTTCGAGGACGGGCCCCGGGCGAGCCTGCCGGCGGAGATCCCGCCGGTCTCCAGCCACGACTTCTACGATTTCGAGGCCAAGTACATCGACTCGGCCGAGGGCCTGGTGCCGGCTCCGCTGACGGAGGAGCAGACGGAGCGGGTGCGGGCCCTGGCCGTCGAGGCGTTCGAGGCCGCGTCCTGCGAGGGGCTGGTGCGCGCCGACTTCTTCCTGCTGGAGAACGGCGAGTTCGTCATCAACGAGATCAACACCATGCCGGGGTTCACCCCGATCTCGATGTTCCCCCGGATGTGGGAGGCGTCGGGCGTGGGCTACGCCCAGCTGATCGACGAGCTGATCCAGGCCGCCCTGCGCCGGTCCAGCGGGCTGCGGTAGGCGGCGGGGGCGGCCTCAGTGGTGCGCGTGGCCGTCCCCTTCGCCGGAGTCGTCGGTGCGGTACAGCTCGTCCAACGGTATGTGCCGGTCGATCGGCGCCGCCACGTCCAGCAGCGGGTTGACCTCGGGCGCGTAGGCGTCGGGCACCGTCATCTCCACGAAGAACTCCCGCTCCGTGGTGGTGAATCTGATGCCGTCCGCCCGCTCCTCCAACAGCCAGGACACCTCGTTGACGCCGACCACCTCGACGCCGAGCGGGTCGTAGGCGTCGCTGTCGGGGGTGAGCACGTCGGGGCGCTCCACACCGCACCGCAGCACGATCGCGGGTGAGCCCCAGGCCGCCGCGAACGGCGTCTCCTCGTCCAGGACTTGACGTTCCTCGCCGTCCACCACGGCCGGCAGTTCCCCGGCCAGCGCGCGGCAGGCGTCGGCGGCGTCGCCCGTCGGCGTCGGCAGCTCGACGGCCGGCGCCCCGTCCGCCGACGAACAGGCGGCCAGGGCCAGGACGGCGACGAGCACGGGGGCGCGGCGTACGGTGGAGGTCACGCGGCGAGCATAACGGGGCGCTACAGATGAACGACGGGGCAGGTCAGGGTGCGAGTGATGCCGGGAACCCCCTGCACCTTCGCGACCACGAGGCGGCCGAGTTCGTCCACGCTCTCCGCCTCGGCCCGCGCGATGACGTCATAGGGTCCGGTGACATCCTCGGCCTGGATCACCCCGGGCAGCCCGGAGATCACATCGGCCACGGTGGACGCCCTGCCCACCTCGGTCTGGATCAGGATGTACGCCTGTACCACGGGTCCTCCACAGCGGCTACGAGGAGTGGGGGCGCTACCGTAGCGCGTCATGACCAGCGCGGGGAGACCATGTCCCCTGTTGGTCGGGCGGATCGAGGCACCGGTCGGCGCACGAAAGAGCATGAGGAGAGCTGAGTGAAGGGCAGTGTGGGGGCGCTCGGGGAGTTCGGGCTGATCCGGGAGTTGACGTCCCGGATCAGCGGGACCCCGGCGGTACGGCTTGGCCCGGGGGACGACGCCGCGGTGGTCGCGGCGCCCGACCGGCGGGTGGTCGCCAGCACCGACATCCTGGTCGAGGGCAGCCACTTCCGCCGCGACTGGTCCACCGCCTACGACGTGGGCCGCAAGGCCGCGGCGCAGAACCTCGCCGACATCGCCGCCATGGGGGCCACCCCGAGCGCCGTGCTGCTCGGGCTCGTGGTTCCCGCCGAACTCCCGGCCACCTGGCCCGTCGAGCTGATGGACGGCATCCGCGACGAGTGCCAGGTCGCCGGCGCCGGAGTGGCCGGCGGGGACGTGACCCGCGGCGACAGCATCATCGTCTCCATCACCGCCCTGGGGGACCTGGCCGGCCGTGAACCCGTCACCAGGACGGGCGCCAGGCCGGGCGATCTGGTCGCGGTGACCGGCTGGTTGGGCTGGTCGGCCGCCGGGCACGCCGTGCTCTCCCGGGGCTTCCGCTCGCCGCGCGCCTTCGTCGAGGCGCACCGCAGGCCGGAGCCGCCCTACCCGGCCGGGCCCGCCGGCGCGGCCCTGGGCGCCACCGCCATGACCGATGTCAGCGACGGCCTGATCGCCGACCTCGGCCATATCGCCCAGGGCAGCAAGGTGCGGATCGACATCGAGTCCGCGGCGCTGGACATGCCGGCCCAGATGAACGACATCGGCTCGGCGGTCGGCGTCGACCCGCTGCACTGGGTCCTCACCGGCGGCGAGGACCACGCGATCGTGGCCACCTTCCCGCCGGAGACCAAGCTGCCGGCGCGCTGGCGGGTGATCGGCGAGGTGCTGCCCAGCCGGGGGCGGGGCGCGCCGCCCGGGCCCGGTGGCGCGGCGCCGCCCCGGATCACCGTGGACGGCGCGCCCTGGGAGAAGGCCGGCGGCTGGGACCACTTCGCGGGCTGATCGACGCCGGTCAGTAGGCTCGTCCCCATGCAGGCACCTCCTCGTGTGCTCACCGTCGCGGGTTCCGACTCGGGCGGCGGCGCCGGTATCCAGGCCGACCTCAAGACGATGTTGGCGCTCGGCACCCACGGCATGAGCGTGATCACCGCCGTCACCGCGCAGAACTCCGTTGGCGTGCAGGGGTTCTGGGAGCTGCCGCCGGAGGCGGTCCGGGCGCAGTTCCACAGCGTGATGGACGATATCGGCGCGGGGGCGGTGAAGACCGGGATGCTGGCCGGCGTGGAACTCGTCGAGACCGTCGCCGAGTTGCTGCGCACCGTCGACGCCCCGGTGGTGGTCGACCCGGTGGGCGTCTCCAAGCACGGCGACGCGCTGCTGGCCCCCGAGGCGCTGGACGCGGTGCGCACCCGGCTGCTGCCCACCGCGACGGTGGTCACCCCCAACCTCGCCGAGGTCGCCCAACTCACCGGCGTCCACGTGCTGGAGGAGGCGGATCTGCCCCGGGCCGCCGAGGCGCTGCTGGCGCTCGGGCCCCGTTGGGCGCTGGTCAAGGGCGGCCATCTGCCGGGCGAGGCCGTCGATCTGCTCACCGACGGCACGGAACGGCACTGGCTGCGCGCCCCCCGACTCGACAACCGCCATACCCATGGCACTGGTTGCACGCTGGCCTCGGCGATCGCCGCCAGGCTGGCGCACGGCGACGCGCTCCCTGAGGCGGTCGCGGCGGCCAAGGACTATGTCACGGGCGCGATAGCCGAGGGCTTCGCGCTGGGCGCCGGCATCGGGCCCGTGCGCCACGGGCACCGGATCTGAGACCGCGCGGCGCCCTGGCGGGTCCACCCGCCGGCAACGGCGGTTCAACGGCGGGCAACGCGGTCTGCTGGCAGGCAACGGCGGTTCGCGGGCCGGGAACGCGAGAAGCCGACCCACCCGAGGGTGAGCCGGCTTGAGCGGCCGATGGCGGCGCTGACGCGCCGTCGATCAGCGCGAGACCTTACCCGCCTTGATGCACGAGGTGCAGGCGTTCAGGCGCTTCGGCGTCCCGTTGATCACGGTACGCACCCGCTGGATGTTGGGGTTCCAACGGCGGGGCGTGCGGCGGTGCGAGTGGGAGATGCTGTTGCCGAAGCCCGGCCCCTTGCCGCAGACATCGCAGTTGGCAGCCACGGGTCACTCCAAAGACGGGTCAGCCCCACGCGAGGCGGGGAAGACAGAAACGTAACGGAATCCGGAACGAGCTGTTCCGGAGAGTGCGCCCGACGCACAGACGAGGACATCAGGCAACCGGGGCAGCATACCTCGGGCTTTCCCGATGAGCGAAATCGCTCCCCCGGCGGGACCAGGGCTTAAGCTGCACCAGCCGTTCACCCTAGCCCGGGAGGTTCCACGTGCCTGAGCCGCTCGACGCCGGGGCGGTATGTCGCTGGAGCCGGCTGGCCCTGGACGCGTTGGGCGCCGCCCGCGAGGAGATCGACGCGATCAACGTCTATCCGGTGGCCGACGGCGACACCGGGACCAACCTCTATCTCACGGTCGAGTCGGCCGCCCAGGCGGTGGCCGCCGCCGAGGCCGGCGAGCCCAGCCTCGCGGAGGCGGCGCGCGCGCTGGCACACGGCGCGCTCATCGGCGCGCGCGGCAACTCGGGCACCATCCTGGCGCAACTCCTGCGGGGCATGGCCGAGGTGCTGGCCGACGCCCCCGAGCCGGCCACCGCCGACACCCTGCGGGCGGCGCTGGCGCACGCCGCCGACTCCGCGCGGCTGGCGGTCGCGCGCCCGGTGGAGGGGACCATGCTCACGGTGGCCTCGGCGGCGGCCGGCGCCGCCGCCGGCACGCCCGGCGACACCGCCGCCGTGCTGACGGCGGCCAGGGCCGCGGCCAGGGCCGCGGTCGAGGCGACCCCCGAGCAACTGCCCGAACTGGCCACGGCCGGCGTGGTGGACGCCGGCGGCAGCGGTCTGGTGACCGTGCTGGACGCGCTGGACGCCGCGCTCTTCGGCGGCCCGCCGCCCGAGACGCCGCGCCACCGCCCGCCGCGCGGACAGGTCTCCCGCGCCCAGCCGTGCGTCGGGGTGCCCCAGGGCGACCCCGGCTACGAGGTGACCTTCCTGCTGGACGCCCCGGACACCGCGATCCCCGCCCTGCGCGAGCGCCTTGACGCGCTGGGCGACTCACTGGTGGTGGTGGGCGGCGACGGACTGTGGCATATCCATGTGCACACCCCGGACGCCGGCCCGGCCGTGGAGGCGGGCATCGCGGCCGGCCGGCCGCACCGCGTCCGGATCACCACGCTCGTCCCGACCGTCGCCGCCGAGCCGGTCGCCGCCCGTGGCCGCGCCGTGGTCGCGGTGCTGCCGGGGCCCGGACTGGCCGGCCTGTGCGCGGAGGCGGGGGCCACCACGCTCACCGTCCGGCCCGGCGAGCGTCCCGGCGGCGGCGAGCTGGCCGCCGCCATCGCCAGCGCCAGGGCCGGCGAGGTCGTGCTGCTGCCCAACGACAAGGAGCTGTGGCACGCCGCCGCTGCGGCGGCGGAACAGGCCCGCGCCGAGGGGGTGCGGGTCGCCGTGGTGCCCACCCGTTCGCCGGTCCAGGGCATAGCCGCGCTCGCCGTGCACACCGCCGAGCGGCGCTTCGACGAGGACGTGGTCGCCATGACGGCCGCCGCCGGCGCCACCAGGTTCGGCGAGGTGAGCGTGGCGGAGCGGCAGTCCTGGACCATGGCGGGCGTCTGCCAACAGGGCGATGTGCTGGGCCTGGTGGACGGGGATGTCGCGGTGATCGGCGGCGCGGTCCCCGAGGTCGCCGCGCTGGTGCTGGCGCGGATGCTGGCCGGTGGCGGCGAGCTGGTCACGCTGGTGCTGGGCGCGGACGCCCCGGCCGAGCTGGCCCGCGAACTGACCGAGCTGATCCGCCAGGAGCACCTGGGCGTGGACACCGTGGTCTGCGCCGGACACCAGTCCGCTCCGCTGCTCATCGGCGTGGAGTAGACGGAAGAACCCGCACGGCGGCGCGGCCACGGCCACGGCCGCGCGCGGTGGTCCCGGTGGCGGCACGCGACGGCCGGCCGGGCCCTGGCCACCGCGATTGTCAGTGCGATGGTGTGCAATGGGCACCGTGACCGCCCCGCACGATCCCCTCGCCACCGTTGTCGGCGGCACCACCGCGAAGGTGATGGCCGCCCACCTCGACCTCCGCACGGTCGGAGACCTGCTGCACCACTACCCCCGGCGCTATGCCGAGCGCGGCGAGCTGACCTCGCTCGGCGCGCTGCCGCTGGACGAGCATGTCACGGTGGTCGCCGAGATCGCCGACGCCCGCACCCGCCCGTTCAACAACGGGCGCGGGCTGCGCCTGGAGGTCACGCTCACGGACGGCAGGGGCCGGCTGCGGCTGGTCTTCTTCGGCCGGCGCGCGGTCCACCACCACGAACGGGTGCTGCTGCCGGGCCGGCGCGGCATGTTCGCCGGCAAGGTCTCCCGTTTCCAGCGGGAGCTTCAGCTCTCCCACCCGGCCTACGAGTTGCTGGACGAGGAGAGCGATTCCGCGGCCGTCGAGGAGTTCGCCGGGCGGCCGCTGCCGATCTATCCGGCGTGCAAACAGCTGGAGTCCTGGCGCATCGCCAAGGCCGTCGCCCTGCTGCTCGACTCGCTGGCCGCCACCGACTGGCGGGGGATCGTCGATCCGTTGCCGGAGTCCCTGCGCGAGCGGCGCGCGCTGCTGTCGCTCCCCGAGGCCCTGGAGAAGGCGCACCGCCCGCACGACCGCGCGGATATCGCGGCCGCCCGCGCCCGGCTGAAATGGGACGAGGCGTTCGTCCTTCAGGTCGCCCTCGCCCGGCGCCGCCGGGCCGGAGCCCAACTGCCCGCCCGGGCCCGCGAGCCCGCCGTCGACGGCCTGCTCACCACCTTCGACCAGCGGCTGCCGTTCGCCCTCACCGAGGGACAACGTCGGGTCTCCGACGAGATCTTCGCCGATCTCGCCGCCGAACACCCCATGCACCGACTGCTCCAGGGCGAGGTCGGCAGCGGCAAGACGCTGGTCGCGCTGCGCGCCATGCTGGCCGTCGCCGACTCCGGCGGCCAGTCGGCCCTGCTGGCGCCCACCGAGGTGCTGGCCCAGCAACACCACCGCTCCATCACCGAGATGCTCGGCGAGCTGGCCGAGGGCGGCCTGCTGGGCGGTGCCGAACGCGCCACCAGAGTGGCCCTGTTGACGGGGTCGATGGGCGCCAGGGCGCGGCGCGCCGCGCTTCTGGAGGCGGCCGGCGGCCAGGCCGGCATCGTCATCGGCACCCATGCCCTGATCGAGGACCAGGTGAGCTTCGCGGATCTGGGCCTGGTGGTGGTGGACGAGCAGCACCGCTTCGGCGTCCAGCAGCGCGACGCGCTGCGCGCCAAGGGCGAGCGCCCGCCGCATCTGCTGGTGATGACGGCCACGCCGATCCCGCGCACCGTCGCCATGACGGTCTTCGGCGATCTGGAGACCTCCGTGCTGGACCAACTGCCCCCCGGGCGCTCGCCGATCGCCAGCCATCTCGTGCCGGCCAGGGACAAGCCGCACTTCCTCAGCCGCGCCTGGGACCGGGTGCGCGAGGAGGTCGCCTCGGGCCATCAGGCCTATGTGGTCTGCCCGCGGATCGGCGACGACACGGAGGGCAGGGGCGGCGGTTCGGAAGCCGACGAGCCCCCGGCGGATGGCGAGGAGCGTCGCCCGCCCCTCGCGGTGCTCGACATCGCCGAGGAGCTGGCCGACGGCCCGCTGAGCGGCCTGCGGATCGAGGTGCTGCACGGCCGGCTGGCCCCCGAGGAGAAGGACGAGGTGATGCGCCGCTTCGCCGCCGGCGGGGTGGACGCGCTGGTCGCCACGACGGTGATCGAGGTCGGCGTCAACGTCCCCAACGCCACGGTGATGGTGATCATGGACGCGGACCGCTTCGGCGTCTCCCAACTCCACCAGCTGCGCGGCCGGGTCGGCCGGGGGTCGGCGCCGGGGCTGTGCCTGCTGGTCACCGAGGCGGCCGAGGGCGGCTCGGCCCGGCAGCGGCTGGCCGCCGTCGCCGCCACCACGGACGGCTTCGAGCTGTCCCGGATCGATCTGGAGCAGCGCCGCGAGGGCGATGTGCTGGGCCAGGCGCAGTCCGGCGGCCGCAGCAGCCTGCGGATGCTCGCCGTCATCGCGGACGAGGAGACCATCGTCGAGGCGCGCGCCGAGGCCACCGCGCTGGTCGCCGAGGATCCGGAGCTGGCCTCGGCGCCCGAGCTGAGGGTCACGCTGGACGCCCTGCTGGACGCGGAGCGCGAGGAGTTCCTGGAGAAGGGCTGAACGACTGGCGCGGGTGGGCCGTTAGGCCCACCCGACTGTCAGTGGCACGCGGAAGAATGGGACCGCCCGCGCCGTTCCACCGGGGAACACGCGGTGGATTCCCGGGAGTTGTCTTGATGGACCCGCACTCTGTCGCCGAACGACGGTCCGCCGCCGGGACCGTTCCCACAGGGCGCCCCGAGCGCCCGAGCGGCCCCGTCGCGCGAGGCCCGGGCGGCCGGATCGGGTTTTCGCGAAACGGCCCCCCGGGTCGCAGCGAGAGGACTACGGTGTGTGCCCGCGCTGAGCCCCGCGACGGTGTCGTACCGGGAGGAAACCGCATGACCGAACAGCCAGCAGCCTCGGCCGAGCCGCGGTCGACGCCGGCCCCCGAGCCGGGTGAACTGCTGGAGGACGGAAGACAGGCCGCCCCGGCGGCGGAGCAGTTCGCCCGAGCCCTGGACACCGGCGCAGGCGCCGAGGTCGGGGCCTCCGGCCGCCGGGCCTACCCGGGCCGGGACGCCGCCGACCACGCGCGCCGACTGCTGCGGCGCGCGGTCAACCAGGACCGCCCGGGGGAGGACGTCGTCGGGCAGCTCTCCGGCGCCCTCGGCTACGACATCGGCCGGCTCGCCGAGCCGCGCGCCGGGTACGCGGGGCGCGGCTGGTGCTCCCTCTACGAGCACGCCTTTCTGATGCCGGACGCCAGCGAGGTCCGCCTCTACGAGCTGGAGCACGATCTCACCGAGGAGCGTCAGCTGGTCTGCGAGGTCTATGGCGACGAGGCGAGCGCCAGCCGCGCCGCCCGGCGGCACGGCAGAGCGCACGGAGGTGATCGCTGAACCCCACGGCACGGTTTCCAGCCCCCGCCGGTGTGCCCGGACGCCTCCCGGCACACCTCGGCGCGTCCCCGTGGGCCGCTCCGTATAGCGTGGTGCCCCAAGGCCGATGGACATGAGTGCTGTGAGGATCCCCATGACCCGCGTGATCGCCGGGACCGCAGGCGGACGGCGACTGGCCGTGCCGCCGGGGCAGGGGACCCGGCCCACCTCGGACCGGGCGCGCGAGGGCCTCTTCTCCACCTGGTCCGCGCTCTTCGGACCGCTGGAGGGGGCCCGGGTGCTCGACCTCTACGCGGGCTCGGGCGCCGTGGGTCTCGAAGCGCTCTCCCGGGGGGCGGCCCACGCCCTGCTGGTCGAGCCCGACGCCAGGGCCGCCGGCACGATCAGGGCCAACATCCGCACCCTGGGCCTGCCGGGCGCCGAGCCACGCGTGGCCAAGGCCGAGCGCGTGGTCGAGTCCCCGCCGGAGTCCGCCCCCTACCATCTGGCCTTCCTCGACCCGCCGTACGCGGTCGAGGACGAGGCCGTGGCGCAGGTCCTGCGCTCGCTGCGGGAAGGCGGCTGGCTGACGGCCGACGCGCTGGTCACCGTGGAGCGGAGCACCAGAGGCGGTGCCTTCCGGTGGCCCACGGGATTCGAGGGGCTGCGTTCGCGCCGCTATGGCGAGGGCACGCTCTGGTATGGCGGGTTCATCGCCGACGACGAAGGTGACCGGCCGTGAGTGGCCGGCCGAACGAGGAGAGGCCGTTGCGCCGCGCAGTTTGTCCGGGGTCCTTCGACCCCATCACCAATGGCCACCTCGACATCGTGGCCCGAGCGTCACGGCTGTACGACGTGGTGCACATCGCCGTGATGATCAACAAGTCCAAGCAGGGCCTGTTCACCGTGGACGAGCGGATCGCGTTGATCGAGGAGTCCGTCAAGGACTACGGCAACGTCCAGGTCGAGGCGTTCCACGGCCTGCTGGTCGACTACTGCAAGCAGCGGGACATCCCCGCGATCGTCAAGGGCCTCCGCGCCGTCAGCGACTTCGACTACGAGCTGCAGATGGCGCAGATGAACAACGGGCTCTCCGGCGTCGAGACGCTGTTCATCCCCACCAACCCCGCCTACAGCTTCCTCTCCTCCAGCCTGGTCAAGGAGGTGGCGGCCTGGGGCGGCGACATCTCCCATCTGGTCCCCGAGGTGGTGCTGCGCGAACTGCGGCAGCGGCTCGCCCGGCCCTGAGCGCCCCCACGAGCCCCCCGCGCGCGCCTCTGCGCGCTTACCGCACCCCGGACGGGTGCCCGAGCGCGCGCCGTTGCCCGTACAGTCGCTCCCGTGGACGTACAGCGGAAACTCGACGAGATCGTCGCGACGGTCAGCAACGCCCGAGGCATGCCCATGTCGGCCTCCTGTGTCATCAACAGGTCCGAGTTGCTCACCGGTCTGGAAGAGGTGCGGGACGCGCTGCCCGGCTCCCTGGCGCAGGCCAGGGAGGTGCTCGGGGACCGCGAGCAGGTGGTCGCCGAGGCCCGTGAGGAGGCCAGGCGCGTGGTGGAGGCCGCGCGGACCGAGCGTGCCTCGCTGGTCGACGGCACCGAGATCGTCCAGCAGGCGCAGTCCGAGGCGGCCCGCATCCTGGCCGAGGCACGCGCCGCCGCCGACGAGATCAAGGCCGAGGCCGACGACTACGTGGACAGCAAGCTGGCCAACTTCGAGGTGGTCCTGGGCAAGACCATCGGCTCGGTCGACCGCGGCCGCACCAAGCTCCTGGGGCCCGAACGGGGCGATCCGGCCGAGCTGTTGCGGCAGGCTGACGCCTATGTCGAGGCGCAGTTCGGCGCCATCGAGGCGGTGCTTCGCAAGACGCTGGAGGCGGTGGGCCGGGGGCGGCAGAAGCTCACCGGGCACCGCCCCATCGACGAGCTGGCCGAGCATGTGGCCGCCCAGGAGGCCGCCGACGCCGCCGAGAGCGGCCAGCCCACGGACTACTTCGGCCGGCCTACCGGCGAGCAGGACACCTATGACTACCTGGGCGTTCCACAGCCCCGCCGGGACGACCAGCCGCCGGCCCCGCCGGCCGCCCCCGCCCAGCTGCCGGCGGTCCCCGAGCGGGGGCCCTACGCCACCGCCGGCTATCCCGCGCAGTCCTACGGCGAGGAGAGCTACGGGCAGGAGTACCGCCAGGAGGGCTATGCCGAGGCCGGCTACCAGGCGGACGGCTACCAGCAGCAGGGCTCCTACGGTCAGGCCGGCTACGGCGGGCAGCCGGAGTACGGCCCCGACGGCTACGACTACGGTTCGGCCGCCGCGTCCGAGCCCTCGGCCGCCCCGCAGCGCCCCGGCTACGGCTACCAGGGCCAGGGCGTGCTGGACGAGACCAGCCTCTTCGACACCCAGATGATCGACCCGCAGCAACTGCGCAACTACCAGCAGGGGCAGCCCTGATCGGGAGCCGATCGGTACGCCCCCGCGGATTGGGCCCCGGGCGGGCCCGTGCCGTATGCTGGCCCTTCGGTCGTGAGCACCCCAGGTGGTCACGGCTGCCCGCTCGGTTCCCGATCATCCGGGAGTCGACATGCGCGGTCACCCGGCAGCCCTCGCGAGAAAGCAGACAGCCCTGAACGCCCCGCTGGACCACCGAGCCCCTCTCGTGTTCGACACACGTGAGTTGGGTCGGCGTCCCGGTACGCTCAAGCGGTTGTCGCGGACGGTCGAGGCGCCCGCGGATCTCGGGGTCGAGGTCATTCGAGTCCCCGAGGGATCTCCGTTGGAGATCGAGTTGCGCATGGAGTCGGTGATGGAAGGGGTGCTGATCACCGGCACCGTCCGTTTCCCGCTGGCGGGGGAGTGCGTCAGGTGTCTGGAGCCGCTGACCCGCGAGGGCACGGCGGACTTCCAGGAGATGTTCTCCTACCCCGACTCCGAGTTCTCGGCCCGCTTCGCGGACGCGGGGGACGACGAGGAGGGGGACGAGGAGAGGCTGTTCCTTCAGGGCGACCTGCTGGATCTGGAGCCCGTGCTGCGGGACGCGGTGGTGTTGGCTCTGCCGCTGCGTCCGATGTGTCAGGAGGACTGCCCGGGACTGTGCCCCGACTGTGGGGTGCCGCTCGCGGGGGATCCCGACCATGAGCACGACGAGTCCGTCGACATCCGATGGGCCGCGCTGCGGGAGTTCGCCGAGGCCAGGTCCTCGGAGGCGCCCGCCGGGCAAGACAAGCAAACGAAGGCTCCCCGCGACCGCGGGGACGAACCACAGGAGAATTAGCCGTGGCTGTTCCGAAGCGGAAGATGTCGCGCAGCAACACGCGCCACCGCCGGTCGCAGTGGAAGGCCGCTGCCCCGAATCTGGTGCGTTGCGAGCGCTGCCAGGAGCCGAGGCTCCAGCACATCGCGTGCTCCAACTGCGGTACCTACAACCGTCGTCAGGTTCTCGACGTCTGATCGGCGGGTGACAGGCGTCATGGCACACGCCAGGAGGTCGCAGCCGCAGCCCCAGGCAGCGGCGGACATCGCCGCGTCCCTCGCGACGCTGGAAGGGCGGCTCGGCTATCAGCTGGAGCCCGCCCTTCTGGTGCGTGCCCTGACTCACCGCAGCTACGCCTACGAGAACGGCGGCCTGCCGACCAACGAGCGCCTGGAGTTCCTCGGCGACTCGGTGCTCGGCCTGGTGGTCACCGACACGCTCTACCGCCGTCATCCGGATCTGGCCGAGGGGCAGCTCGCCAAGTTGCGGGCCGCCGTGGTCCAGGCCCGGGCGCTGGCGGAGGTGGCGCGCGGTCTCGACCTCGGCGCCTTCGTCCGGCTCGGCCGGGGCGAGGAGGGCACGGGCGGCCGGAACAAGGCATCCATCCTGGCCGACACCCTGGAAGCGGTGATCGGCGCCGTCTATCTGGACCAGGGCCTGGACGCCGCGGACGCGCTGGTGCACCGGCTCTTCGATCCGGTGATCGAGCGCTCGTCCAACCTCGGCGCCGGCCTGGACTGGAAGACCAGCCTCCAGGAGCTGAGCGCGGCCGAGGGGCTTGGCGTGCCCGAGTATGTGATCGGGGAGAGCGGCCCGGACCACGAGAAGACCTTCACGGCCGCGGCCAGGGTCGGCGGCCAGACCTATGGCACGGGCACGGGCCGCAGCAAGAAGGAAGCCGAGCAGCAGGCGGCCGAGACGGCCTGGCGATCGATTCGCTCCGCCCTCGACACCGCGGCGGCCGAGGCCGCGGCCAAGGCGGCCGCCGAGGAGGAGAAGGCGGACGACGCCGCCGGCGGGGCCCCCGTTGCCTGAACTGCCCGAGGTCGAGGTCGTCAGGCGCGGTCTCGAACGCTGGATCGGCGGGCGGACCGTCGTCGGTGCCGAGGTGCTGCATCCTCGCGCCGTCCGCCGCCATCTCGCCGGCCCGGTCGACTTCGCCGACCGGCTGCGGGGTCTTTCCGTCGCCACTCCGCGCCGGCGCGGCAAGTACCTCTGGCTGCCGCTGGGGGAGGATGCCGCGCTGCTGGCCCATCTGGGCATGAGCGGCCAGCTGTTGGTGCAGCCGGGCCGCGCCCCGGACGAGAAGCACCTCAGGGTGCGGATCACCTTCGCCGATCCGGCGGGCGGCGAGCTGCGCTTCGTCGACCAGCGCACCTTCGGCGGCCTCTCGCTCCATCCGGTGCTGGACGGGGGACTGCCCGATGTCATCGCCCATATCGCCAGGGACCCGCTGGACCCGCTCTTCGACGAGGACGCCTTCCACGGCGCGCTGCGCCGCAAGCGCACCACGGTCAAGCGGGCGCTGCTGGACCAGTCGCTGATCAGCGGGGTGGGCAACATCTATGCCGACGAGGCGCTGTGGCGCACCCGGCTGCACTACGAGCGCCCCACCGCCACGCTCACCCGGCCGGTCACCACCGAGCTGCTGACCCGGGTCCGCGAGGTGATGACCGAGGCCCTTGCGGTGGGCGGCACCAGTTTCGACAGCCTCTATGTCAATGTGAACGGCGAGTCCGGCTACTTCGACCGTTCCCTGGACGTCTACGGGCGTGAGGACGAGCCCTGCCGCCGCTGTGCCACGCCGGTGCGGCGGCGTCCCTGGATGAACCGCTCCAGCTACTTCTGCCCGAAGTGCCAACGGGCGCCCCGGGATCGGGCGGTCTAGCAGCGGAAGGTCCGGCGAGCAGCCGAGGGCCCGGTGAGAAGCCGGACGTCCCGGCCGAGCGTCCTAGAACCCGAACGTCTGGGTCCACCAGGGGCCGCCGCCGGCGAAGTGCGCGCCGAGGCCCATGGTGGTGAAGTCGCAGTTGAGGATGTTGGCCCGGTGCCCCTCGCTGTTCATCCAGGCGTCCATCACCGACTGGGCGTCGGGCTGGCCCATGGCGATGTTCTCGCCGCCCATGTTGCTGATGCCGGCGCTGGCCGCGCGGTCCCAGGGGGTGCGGCCGTCGGGGTCGGTGTGGTCGAAGTAGCCGCGCTGGGCCATGTCCCTGCTGTGGGCGAGTGCCACATTGGTCAGCCCCGCGTCCAGCCGAAGCGGCTGGCAACCCGCCTGTCCACGCGCCTGGTTCACCAGGCCGAGCACCGCCTCGGCGGCCTCGACCTCGGGGGTGGGGGCGGGCTCGTCCTGCTGGGTGGGCGGGTCGCTCGGCTCGGGCTCGGGTTCCGGGCTCGGCGAGGCCGGCTCGGTGGTCTCCTCGCTCGCGGTGGGGGAGGGCTCCTCGGTGGGCTCCTCGGTCTCCGGCTCGGCCTCCGGTGTCTCCTCGGCCGGTTCCGTGGTTTCCTCCGCCGTTTCGCGCTCCGCGCCCCGGGTGGCGCGCGGCTCCGCCCGTTCCGGGGTGGGGTCCGAGGTGGCCGACGGGCTGCCGGAGCGGTCGCCCGCGGCGTCGAGGTCGGTGTCGTTCTGCCCGGTGAACTGCTGGGCGAGGCCCGGTATCAGGCCGCTGCCCAGGGCGACCGCGCCTACGGTCAGCGCCGCGGAGGCACCGATGAGCCCGGTACGCGCGTACCCGCGCCGGCGACGATGGCGTCCCATGCGCAGCGCCTCCCTGTCTGTCGTTCAGCTGCGTCGTTCCGGTGGCGGCATGTCCATCTTGAGATCAAAACTTCACTCGAATGGGTGCCGTTTCAACGCGTGACTGTACGGCATGGCGTGGTACGGAGTGCGGTCGCGAAGGTAAAACAACGGATAGCGTGCGTCACATGCGACGTTCGACACCCGAGCCGGAAGGCCGTTCCGAAGATCGTTCAGGGGAGCCCTCGGCGACGCCGGGAGACCCGGGGGAGTCGGCGGGCCGGGTGCGGATGACCGTCTGGGTGCGCGGTCGGGTCCAGGGCGTCGGCTTCCGTTGGTACACCAGGGCCCGGGCGTTGGAGATCGGCGGGCTGACCGGCTTCGCCGCCAACCTCGCCGACGGGCGGGTCCAGGTGGTCGCCGAGGGGGCGCGCGAACGCTGCGAGCGACTTCTCGACTGGCTGCGCGCCGGCGATACACCCGGCCGGGTGGCCGGTGTCACCGAGATATGGGACACACCGCGCGGCGGCTACGAGGGGTTCGACATCCGATGAGCCACGCCCGCGCGCGGAGCGGAAAGCATCCCAAACTGCTTGCCATCCCCGCCGCGACGTGCAAGGCTTCCGGCTCAAGGAGCTTCCGACGCACCCCCACCCCCCGATGATCCTTTGGGGCGCGCTCACCCGGCCGGACCCGTGCGAGACGGCGCGCTGGGCGATACGCGGTGTGATCGTGTTGACCGTCCAACTTTTTGGTGAGACGCTGAAAGTCCCGCGCGGTTCTGCCGGCTGGCCATGGAACACGAGGCAGAGCGCCCGTCGCGGAAGTTATCCCTCACGACCTACCAACGGCTTCGGTCGGTCACTCAGTGTGGAGGACCATCCATCATGGCAAAGGCGCTTCTCGGTCACGTCGGCGGTTTCGACCCCCGAGTCCTCGCCGAGATGCGACGGCTTCAGCAGCGCGTCCAGGACCTGGAGACCCAGCTCATCCGGGTTCAGGCCGAAAACGACGCGCTGTCCGCCGCCGCTCGGCAGAGCGACCGGATGCTTGACGGCATCGACGTGCGCAAGGCGGAGCCCGCCCTGACCTGACCTCAACGACGAGGCTGGCTCCAGGCGCTCACCACTTGCGGTTTATCTCATGCGAGGGACGCTTCGGCGTCCCTTCGTCATGTCGTGACGTATTGAGTTCGCGTGCTGACCCAGGCTGGCTTACTCACTGATCTGCCCCCCTTCCTCCGCGTCGAAACGGCTAATCGCGGAAGAGCGGCGGGTAAAGTCCGACGGCGTGCACCTCAAGAGCCTCACCCTGCGAGGGTTCAAGTCCTTCGCCTCGGCCACGACGCTGCGCTTCGAGCCCGGCATCACGTGCGTCGTGGGGCCCAACGGCTCGGGGAAGTCCAATGTGGTGGACGCCCTCTCCTGGGTGATGGGCGAGCAGGGCGCCAAGTCGCTGCGCGGCGGCAAGATGGAGGACGTCATCTTCGCCGGGACCACGGGCCGGCCGCCGCTGGGCCGCGCCGAGGTCTCCCTCACCATCGACAACGCCGACGGTGCGCTGCCCATCGAGTACGCCGAGGTGACCATCACCCGGACGATGTTCCGCAACGGCGGCAGCGAGTACCAGATCAACGGGGACACCTGCCGGCTGCTCGACGTCCAGGAACTGCTCTCCGACTCCGGCATCGGCCGGGAGATGCATGTCATCGTCGGCCAGGGGCAGTTGGACTCCGTGCTGCATGCCGACCCCACCGGGCGGCGGGCGTTCATCGAGGAGGCCGCCGGCGTTCTCAAGCACCGCAAGCGCAAGGAGAAGGCGCTGCGCAAGCTGGAGGCGATGCGCGCCAATCTCGCCCGGGTGCAGGACCTCACCGACGAACTGCGGCGCCAGCTCAAGCCGTTGGGGCGGCAGGCCGCCGTCGCCCGCAAGGCCGCCGTGATCCAGGCCGATCTGCGTGACGCGCGGCTGCGGCTGCTCGCCGACGATCTGGTCGCCCTGCGCGGCGCGCTGCGCGCCGAACTGGCCGACGAGGCCGCGCTCAAGGAACGCAAGGAGGCCGCCGAGCAGCGACTGAAGGCGGCGCTGCGCCGGGAGAGCGAGCTGGAGCAGGAGGTCCGCACCCTCGCGCCGCGCCTCCAGCGCGCCCAGGACACCTGGTATCGGCTCTCCCAGCTGGCCGAGCGGGTGCGCGGCACCGTCAATCTGGCGGATGCCAGGGTGACCAGCGCGACGGCCCAGCAGCCCGAGGAGCGTCGGGGCCGGGAGCCGGAGGAGCTGGAGCGCGAGGCGGCCCGGGTGCGGGAGCAGGAGGCGGAGCTGACCGCCGCGCTTGAGGCCGCCGGCATCGCGCTGGAGGACACCGTCGCGCACCGCGCCGAACTGGAGCGGGCGTTGGCCCAGGAGGAGCGCCGTCTCAAGGACGCCGCCCGCGCGCTGGCCGACCGCCGCGAGGGGCTGGCCCGGCTGCACGGCCAGGTCAACGCGGCGCGCAGCCGCGTCGCCTCGGCGCAGGCCGGTATCGACCGACTCACCGCCAGCAGGGACGAGGCGCTGGAGCGCGCCACCACCGCCCGCGCGGAGTACGAGGCGCTGCGCGACGAGGTGGCCGGCCGGGAGGCGGACGACGGCGAGCTGGCCGGGGCACATGACGCGGCGAAGGCCGAACTGGCCGCCGCCGAGACCGCGTTGGGCGCCGCCAGGGAACAGCTGGGCGAGGTGGAGCGGGAACGCGCCGCGGTTGTGGCCCGGCGCGACGCGCTGGCGCTCGGCCTGCGTCGCAAGGACGGCAGCGGCGCGCTGCTGACCTCGGGCGACGAGCTGGCCGGGGTGCTGGGCCCGGCGGCCGAGCTGTTGACGGTCACCCCCGGGTACGAGGTGCAGATCGCGGCCGCGCTGGGCGCGGCGGCCGAGGCCGTCGCCGTGGCCGGTCCCGCCGAGGCCGCCGAGGCGCTGCGCCGCCTGCGCAAGCAGGACGCGGGACGGGCCACGCTGCTGGTGGGCGCCGCCGACGAGGGGGCCGCCGGCCGGCCGGCCGAGGAGGCGCCCGCGCCCTGGTGCTGGGCGGTCGATCTGGTGCGTGGCCCGGCCACGCTGTTGCCCGCCGTGCGCCGCCTGTTGGTCGATGTGGTGGTGGTCGACACCCTGGACGACGCGCTGCGGCTGGTGTCGGCACGGCCGGCGCTGACCGCCGTCACCGGCGAGGGCGATGTGCTCTCGCGGCGCCTGGCGCACGGCGGCTCCGCCGGCGCACCCAGCACCCTTGAGGTGCGGGCCGCCGTGGACGAGGCCGAGGCGGAGGCGGAGCGGCTTGCCGCGCGTGCCGTTGAGTTGACCGCCGCCCGGGAGAGCGCGGTCGAGCGGCGCCGCGCGGCGGCGGCGGCCGTCGAGGAGCTGGCCCAGCGGCGCAGCGCGGCGGAACGGGAGCGGTCCAGGGTGGCGCAGGACCTGGGGCGGCTGGGCGGCCAGTCCAGGGGCGCGGCCGGGGAGGCGGAACGGGCCGAGGCGGCCGTCGAGCGCGCCACCGCGGAGCTGACCCGGGCGGTCGAGCAGGCCGAGGAGTTGGCCGAGCGGCTGGCCGTCACCGAGGAGGCCGGCGAGGACGACGACGATCCCGACACCTCGACGCGGGACCGGCTGGCGGCCGACGGCGCCAACGCCCGGCAGACCGAGATGGAGGCCAGGCTCCAGGTCCGCACCCACGAGGAACGGGTGCGCGGTCTGGCCGGGCGGGCCGATTCGCTGGACCGCGCGGCGCGCGCCGAGCGCGAGGCCAGGGCCAGGGCGGAGCGGCGCCGGGCCAGGGCGCGGCACGAGGCGGAGGTCGCCGGCGCGGTTGCCGACGGGGCGCGGCAGCTGCTCGCCCATGTCGAGGCGTCGCTGGCCAGGGCCGAGGCGGAGCGCTCGGCGGCGGAGGCGGCCAAGGCCGAGCGGGAGCGGGCCCTGGCGGCGGAGCGGTCGGCCGGGCGGGAGGTGAAGGACGAGCTGGACAAGCTCACGGACTCGGTGCATCGGGGCGAGGTGCTGGGCGCGGAGAAGCGGCTGCGGATCGAGCAGTTGGAGGCGCGGGCGCTGGAGGAGCTGGGCGTGGAGCCGGCGGGGCTGGTCGCCGAGTACGGGCCCGACCAGCCGGTGCCGCCGTCGCCGCCGGCCGAGGGCGAGGAGCTGCCGGAGGATCCCGAGCATCCGCGCAACCAGCCGGTGCCGTTCGTCCGTGCCGCGCAGGAGAAGCGGCTGCGGGCCGCGGAGCGCGCCTACAAGCAGCTGGGCAAGGTGAACCCGCTGGCGCTTGAGGAGTTCTCGGCGTTGGAGGAGCGGCACCAGTTCCTGAGCGAGCAGCTGGAGGACCTCAAGAAGACCAGGGCCGATCTGTTGCAGATGGTGAAGGAGGTGGACGAGCGGGTGGAGGAGGTCTTCACCGCCGCCTACCACGACACCGCCAGGGAGTTCGAGGGCGTTTTCAGCCGGCTCTTCCCCGGGGGCGAGGGCCGGCTGGTGCTGACCGACCCGGACGACATGCTGGCCACCGGGGTCGAGGTGGAGGCCAGGCCGCCGGGGAAGAAGGTCAAACGCCTGTCGCTGCTCTCCGGTGGCGAGCGCTCGTTGACGGCGGTGGCCCTGCTGGTGTCCATCTTCAAGGCGCGCCCCAGCCCGTTCTACGTGATGGACGAGGTGGAGGCCGCGCTGGACGACACCAACCTGCAGCGGCTGATCCGCATCATGCGGGAGCTCAAGGACAGCTCCCAACTCATCGTGATCACGCACCAGAAGCGCACCATGGAGGTCGCCGACGCGCTCTACGGCGTGTCGATGCAGGGTGACGGGGTCTCCAAGGTCATCAGCCAGCGGCTCTCCTGAGCCGGCCCGCCCGTGCGCCGACCGGCGCGCGCGGGCCCGTGCGCCGGGCGCTACCTTAGGAGCCGCACGCACCGACGCCTCGCCGCCCGGCCGTCGCGGCCGGGCACCACCAAGGGAACCGATGGACACTTTTCTCCTCGTCGTAGTCATCGCCGTGGTCGCCGTCGTGGCGATCAGCGGCCTGGTCGTCAGTCGCCGGCGTCGGCCCGCGCCACCGTCGGAGGGCGAGGCGAAGCGCACCACCACGCGCACCACGACGCGCCCGGCGCCGCCGGAGGAGCCCCGGGTCGGGGAGGACGCGGCCGCTCCGGTCGACGAGGAACGCCGCACCGTCGAGGATGTCGAGCTGCCGCCGGCCCCCGGCGAGACCGCGCCGCCGGCGGAGCCGGAGATCGAGGTTCCCGAGCCGTCCGCCGGCCGTCTGGTGCGGCTGCGCGCGCGGTTGGCGCGTTCGCAGAACTCCCTGGGCCGTGGCCTGTTGACGCTGCTCTCCCGGGAGCGTCTGGACGAGGACACCTGGGAGGAGATCGAGGACACGCTGCTGACAGCCGATATCGGGGTCGGTCCCACGCAGGAGCTGGTGGAGCGGCTGCGGGAGCGGGTCCGGGTGTTGGGCACGCGTACCCCCGAGGAGCTGAAGGCGTTGCTCCGCGAGGAGCTGCTGGTCCAGCTGGAGCCCGAGCTGGACCGCGCGGTGCACACCGAGGGCGGCGTCTCGGCCGACGGCGAGGAGCGCCCCGCCGTGGTGCTGGTGGTCGGGGTCAACGGCACCGGCAAGACCACCACCACGGGGAAGTTGGCCCGGGTGCTGGTCGCGGACGGCAAGTCCGTGGTGCTGGGCGCGGCCGACACCTTCCGCGCGGCGGCGGCCGACCAGCTGCAGACCTGGGGCCAGCGGGTCGGCGCGCGTACGGTGCGCGGCCCGGAGGGCGGCGATCCCGCGTCGGTGGCGTTCGAGGCCGTCAAGGAGGGCATCACCGAGGGCGCCGACGTGGTGCTGGTGGACACGGCCGGCCGGCTGCACACCAAGACCGGGCTGATGGACGAGCTGGGCAAGGTCAAGCGGGTGGTGGAGAAGCAGGGCCCGGTGAACGAGGTGCTGCTGGTGCTGGACGCCACCACCGGGCAGAACGGTCTGGTGCAGGCGCGGGTCTTCGCCGAGGTCGTCGACATCACCGGGATCGCGCTGACCAAGCTGGACGGCACCGCCAAGGGCGGCATCGTGGTGGCGGTGCAACGTGAGCTGGGCGTGCCGGTCAAGCTCGTGGGCCTGGGCGAGGGCGTCGACGATCTGGCGCCGTTCGAGGCCGAGGCGTTCGTGGACGCGCTGCTCGACTAGTCGGCGGGGGCCAGCCGGTGGCAGAGGCTGGCGAGGGCGCCGAGCAGTGAGTCGCCCGATGGCGGGGTCGCCGCCGTCTCCAGATCCGGTGGGCGCAGCCAGCCGACGGCGCCAAGACCGGCGAAGTCGGACGGCGGGGCCGCGATATGCCGGCCGGCGCCCAGCCCACGGAGCCGGAGCCGGATGCCGCTCCAGCCCAACCGGTCGAGCAGCGAGGGGAGTTCGGCGGCGATGCCGGGGGCGACAAAGAACCAGGCGCGCCCGTCGGGGGCCAGCGCGACCGGGCCGAGAGGCACGGCCAGCCGGTCGAGGCGGGGGAGCGCGGCCCTGGCCACCGACTCCGGCACCTCCAGCACGTCGAAGGCCACGCCGGTGGAGAGCAGCGCGGTGGCGGACGGCGTCTCGGCCCTGGCGTCCGCCCAGATGTCCAGGGCGCGGTCGAGCGGGCTGCCGGCGGGGATGGTGCGGCCCCGGGGCAGCGGATGGGTGCCGGGGCGGGAGCAGTCGGCGTGCCCGCAGGAGCATTCGGTGCCTCGGCGACCGGCGGCCGGCCGCAGTCCGGCGCCGGGGGTGACGTCCCATCCCCAGAGCCCGACGTACTCGGCGACCGCGGTGTCCATCGGGGAGCGGCCCTGACCACGCCGTACCCGGCCGGTCGTCGGGCGTGGTCCGCCACGTTCCCGCATGCCGCCGATGGTGAAACCCATGCACACTCCAACGGGTCCGGTCTGCCGAGGTTACGGTTCGCGCCGGCGGCGCCCGGGGGCGCACGACAGGCCGCGCACGCCCCCGGCGTGCTTCGCTTCGGGGGGCTTCGAACAGCGTGCGTACAAGTGAAGCGTGCGAGGTGGGCAATAGGTTCAGGCGGGAGGGGTGGCGAATGGTGGCGATTGCGATGACGGTCTCGTCACGCGCGTGATCGTAGGATTACTTTCAGTGCACCGTAGACGGTATGTCAGCAGGCGGGTCCCCCACCGTGGGACTCCCGGGATCGGAGCGTAAGCGTGGGCGGCAACGGCAGCGGCGGGGCCTCCGCCAGGCGGCCGAACGAACGGCTGACCTCGTGGTTCCACCGCAGTGGCTGGTCGAAGGGGGAGCTGGCCCGACAGGTGAACCGACGGGCGAGACAGCTCGGCGCGCACCATGTCAGCACGGACACCTCGCGGGTGCGGCGCTGGCTGGACGGCGAGCAGCCGCGCGAGCCGATACCGCGCATCCTCTCCGAGCTGTTCTCCGAGCGGTTCGGCTGCGTCGTCAGCGTGGAGGACCTGGGGCTGCGCTCCGCCCCGCACTCCGCCGCGGTCTCCGGCATCGACCTGCCCTGGGCGGGAAACCAGACGATCGCGCTGATCAACGAGTTCTCCCGGAGCGATCTGATGCTCGGCCGCCGCGGCTTCCTCGGCACCTCGCTGACCATGTCGGCCGGCCCGGCGCTGATCGAGCCGATGCAGCGCTGGCTGGTGCCGACACCCACCGCGCCCGACGCCCCCCAGGGGGCGAGGCTCAGCTCGTTGCCGCCGTCGAGGGCCGGCGAGCCCCGCCGGCTGACCCGGATCTCCGGCGCCGAGCTGGACCAACTGGAGGAGGCCACCGCGCAGTTCCGCGACTGGGACGCGCAGTGCGGCGGCGGTCTGCGGCGCAAGGCCGTGGTCGGCCAGCTGCACGAGGTGACGGATCTGCTCCAGGAGGCGCAGTCACCCCGGGTACGCCGTCGTCTCTTTCGGGTGACGGCCGAACTCGCCGAGCTGGCCGGCTGGATGAGCTACGACGTCGGGCTCCAGCCCACCGCGCAGAAGTACTTCGTGCTCGCGCTGCACGCGGCGAAGGAGGCGGAGGACCGGCCGCTGGGGGCGTACATCCTCTCCCAGATGAGCCGCCAGATGATCCATCTGGGCCGTGCCGAGGACGCGTTGGAGCTGATCCATCTCGCCCAGTACGGCAGCAGGGAGCAGGCCACCGCCCGCACCCAGGCGCTGCTCCACGCCATGGAGGCCAGGGCCTACGCCTCGTTGGGGCAGCCGCCCAAGTGCCATCGCGCGGTGCGGATGGCGGAGGACGCGTTCGCCGAGATCGGGCCGAGCGACGCCGATCCGGCCTGGCTGCGCTTCTTCTCCCGCGCCGAGCTGTACGCCGAGAACGCCCACTCCTACCGGGACCTCGCCTATGTCGCCGGCCGCAGCCCCGCCTATGTCTCCCGGGCCCGGCCGTTGATGGAGGAGGCCGTCCGGCTCTTCGCCGACGAGTGCGCGAACGACTCCGGCGGAGGGCATCAGCGGTCGTATGCACTCAACCTCATCGGGATGGCCACCGTGCACCTGCTGGCGCGGGAGCCCGAGGGCTGCGCCCAGCTGTCCGAGCAGGCGTTGGATCTGGCCAACCGGCTGCGTTCCGAGCGGGTGAGCAACCGGCTGCGCACCACCTGGGCGACCGCCAGGAGGGATTTCGGCGAGGTGCGCGAGGTCGCCGATCTGACCGAGCGGCTCTCCGAGGAACTGCCGGAAAGCGAGGCCAGCAGGGCGGTGTAGCCTCCGCCGCCCCCACCGACCCCGGCCGTGCCCACCACCCGGAACAGCCCGACTCGGCTCCCCCGCCAGGTCACCCGGGTGGCTCAGGGGCACGGCCGGTTCTCGTCCTTCGGGCGGCTCCGCGCCATGGACATGTCCGACCGTGTCGGACACAGTAGCGCGCCCGATCCCGGCCTACGCACGTTTCATTGCGGCGTAACACGGGGTCGTCCATCGTCACGCCCGCGAAACACACCGGAGCATCGACCGAAACCGCCCTCGGGGAACGTGTGGCGCATCCTGACCCATCCTGCCCGCACGGTTGCACTTTCTTACGAGGAGACGTCACGTTGGAAGCAGCAGATATCGCTTTTGTAGTGATCTGTGCCGCCATGGTCATGTTGATGACCCCTGGCCTCGCCTTTTTCTACGGTGGCATGATCCGTGTCAAGAGCGCCCTCAACATGCTCATGATGTGCTTCATCGCCACCGGTATCTCCAGCGTGCTGTGGGTGCTGTACGGCTTCACCATCGCCTTCGGTGACAGCGTCAACGGCGAGGGCAACGACTTCATCGGCAACTTCGACTACCTCGGCTTCAGCGGACTGGCCGACCTGACCGTCGAGGGGTCCGACGCCATCCTCACCTTCGCGGTGTTCCAGCTGATGTTCGCCGTGCTCACGCCGGCCCTGATCAGCGGCGCCCTGGCGGACCGGGTGAAGTTCAGCGCCTGGGCCGTGTTCATCGCCCTCTGGGTCACCATCGTCTACTTCCCGGTCGCGCACTGGGTCTGGGGCGAGAACGGCTGGATCGCCGGCCTGGAGATGGACGGCAACTCGGTGATCGACTTCGCCGGCGGAACCGCGGTGCACATCAACGCGGGCGTGGCGGCACTCGCCGCGGTCCTGGTGATCGGCAAGCGGATCGGCTTCAAGAAGGACCCGATGCGTCCGCACAACCTGCCGATGGTGCTGCTGGGCGCTGCCCTCCTGTGGTTCGGCTGGTTCGGCTTCAACGCCGGCTCGGAGCTGGCCGCCAACGGCACCACCGCGCTGATGGCCCTCAACACCATGGTCGCCACCGGCACCGCCGTCCTCGGCTGGCTCGTCTACGAGCGGATCCGCCACGGCGCCTACACCACCCTCGGCGCGGCCTCCGGCGCCATCGCCGGCCTGGTGGCGATCACCCCCTCCGGCGCCAACGTCAACCCGCTGGGCGCGCTCCTCATCGGTCTCGTCGCCGGCGTGGTCTGCGCCTGGGCCGTCAGCCTGAAGTACAAGCTCGGCTACGACGACTCCCTCGACGTGGTCGGCGTCCACCTCTTCGGCGGCATCGTCGGCACCCTGCTGGTCGGCTTCCTCGCCGTCGACGAGGCGGGCGAATGGGCCGGCGGCTTCTCCCAGTTCGCGCTCCAGGCCATCGCGGCCGGCGCGGTCATGGCGTACTCCTTCGTCGTCACCTGGATCCTGGCCAAGATCATCGCCTCCACGATGGGCTTCCGCGCCACCGAGGAGGAGGAGACCGGCGGCCTCGACCTGGCCTACCACGCCGAGACCGGATACGACTTCAGCCAGGCCGGTTCCGGTACGACGCCGGGCAGCACGGTTCCCTCGACCGCCGACAAGGCGGCCGGTGACAAGAAGGTGGACGCATGAAGCTGATCGTCGCGGTGATCAAGCCGCACCGACTCGACGAGGTCAAGGAGGCCCTCCAGGCGTTCGGGGTGCACGGCCTCACGGTGACGGAGGCCAGCGGCTACGGCCGGCAGCGCGGCCACACCGAGGTCTACCGGGGCGCGGAGTACACCGTCGACCTGGTGCCCAAGATCCGGATCGAGATCCTGGTCGAGGACGACGACGCGGACCAGCTGCTGGATGTCGTGGTGAAGGCCGCGCGGACCGGCAAGATCGGTGACGGCAAGGTGTGGAGCCTGCCGGTCGAGACCGCGATCCGCGTCCGCACCGGGGAACGCGGCCCCGACGCCCTGTAGTACGACCCCACGGGAGTGGACCGGATGACGGCCCTGACACCAACCACCAGCGAGGAAGAGGGCCGCGAACCCGGCTATGCCTCGGCCCGGCTGCGCCTCCTGACCCAGGAGGCGCGGTCCGGGCCGCCGCGGCGTGCGGAGCTGGCCCGGCTCACCGACGACTGGCTCGCCGGACTACTGCGGACCGCGCCCCGTCCCACTCGGCTGGCCCTGGTGGCCGTCGGCGGCTACGGCCGAGGCGAACTCTCCCCGCGCAGCGACCTCGACCTGCTGCTGCTGCACGACGGCAAGGCCACCGCCGCGGAGATCGCCGCGGTCGCCGACCGGCTCTGGTACCCGGTCTGGGACCTGGGCATCGCCCTGGACCACTCCGTGCGCACCCTCGGCGAGGCACGCGCCACCGCCGCCGACGACCTCAAGGCGCACCTCGGCCTGCTGGACGCCCGGCATATCGCCGGCGACGCCGCGCTCACCGCCGAACTCCGCACCGAACTCCTCGCCCAGTGGCGGGCCCAGGCCCCCGCGAGGCTCCCCGAACTCCACGAGCTGGGACGCGAACGCACCCGCCGCCACGGCGAGCTGCCGTTCCTCCTCGAACCCGATCTCAAGGAGGCCAGGGGCGGACTGCGCGACGCCACCGCGCTGCGCGCCGTCGCCGCCTCCTGGGTCGCCGACGCCCCGCGCCAGGGCCTTGAGGCCGCCCGCAACACCCTGCTCGACGTGCGCGACGCCCTGCACCTGAGCACCGGAAGGGCCACCGACCGGCTCGCCCTCCAGGACCAGGACCAGGTGGCCGAGGCCCTGGGCGTGCTGGACGCCGACACCCTGCTGCGCCAGGTCTACGAGGCCGGCCGCACCATCGCCTACGCCTCCGACGTCACCTGGCGCGAGGTGAGCCGGGTGCTGCGCGCCCGCACCACGCGCCGCCGGCTGCGCGGGCTGCTGAGCGGCCGCGCCGGCCGCGCCGCCCCCGCCGAGCACCGCACCCCGCTGGCCGAGGGTGTGGTGGAACAGGACGGCGAGGTGGGTCTGGCGCTCGCCGCCCGCCCCGACCGCGACCCGGCGCTGCCGCTGCGCGCCGCCGCTGCCGCCGCCGAGGCGGGGCTGCCGCTGGCCCCGCCGGCCGTCGCCGCGCTGGCCGCGCAGCCCGCGACGCTGCCCGTGCCCTGGCCGGCCGAAGCCCGCGAACAGCTGATCACCCTGCTCGGCGCGGGACCCGACACCGTCCCCGTCTGGGAGGCCCTGGAGGCCGGCGGCCTGATCACCCGGCTGCTCCCCGACTGGGAACGGGTGCGCTGCCGCCCGCAGCGCAACCCGGTGCACCGGTGGACCGTCGACCGGCACCTGGTGGAGACCGCCGTCCGCGCGTCCGCGCTCACCCGCCGGGTGCGCCGGCCCGACCTGCTGCTGGTCGCCGCGCTGCTGCACGACATGGGCAAGGGCTGGCCGGGCGACCACAGCGTCGCCGGCGAGACCATCGCCAAGGACATGGCGGCCCGGATCGGCTTCAACGCCGCCGACACCCAGGTGCTCGGCACCCTGGTCCGGCACCATCTGCTGCTCGTCGAGACGGCCACCCGCAGGGACCTCGGCGATCCGGCCACCGTCGCGCTGGTGGCCGACGCCGTCCGCGACCCGCTCACCCTGGAGCTGCTGCACGCGCTCACCGAGGCCGACGCGCTCGCCACCGGGCCGGCCGCCTGGTCCACCTGGCGCGCCTCGCTCGTCGCCGAGCTGGTGAAACGGGTGGCCGCCAGCCTGCGCGACGGTGCCCCGCCCGAGGCGGCCGTCGAGGCCCAACCCACCGTCGCCGCCGAGCGGTTGGCCGTCGAGGCGTACCGCACCCAGGCGCCGGTGCTGCGGCTGCGCGCCCGCCCGACCGAGAGCGATGACGACGCCGCCGTCGGGGATCCGGACCAGGCGGCCGACGCCGAGCCCGTCGGCGTGGAGCTGACCGTCGCGCTCCCCGACCAGCCGGGGGTGCTCCCCGCCGTCGCCGGCGTGCTGGCGCTGCACCGGCTGACGGTGCGCTCCGCCGAACTGCGCGGTATCGACCCCACCGGTCAGGGCCAGGTGCTGCTGCTGGACTGGCGGGTGGCCGCCGAGTACGGCTCGCTGCCGCAGGCCGAGCGGCTGCGCGCCGATCTGGTCCGGGTGTTGGACGGATCGCTCGACATCGCCGGCCGGCTGGCCGAACGCGAGGCCGCCTACCGCCGCCCGCGTCGGCGCAGCCTGACCGCGCCACCGCCCCGGGTGACGGTCGCCCCGCTCGGCTCCCGTCTCGCCACCGTGCTGGAGGTGCGCGCCGGGGACGCCCCAGGGCTGCTGCACCGGATCGGACGGGCCCTGGAGGACGCCGGGGTCCGGGTGCGCAGCGCCCATGTCAGCACGCTGGGCGCCAACGCGGTCGACGCGTTCTATGTGACCGGGGCCGACGGAGCACCGTTGCCGCCGGCCGGGGCCACGGAGCTGGCCCGCGATCTGGAGCGGGCGCTGGCCGACTGAAGCGTCCCCGGGCACGGGCTGCCGGTTTGGGCCGTGGGGCGGATACGCTGGAGGGCACCGCCGATCTGACCGCCGATGTGTAAGGATTCGCCAGCGCCGTGTTCGACACACTCTCCGACCGCCTTGCGGCGACGTTCAAGAACCTCAGGGGCAAAGGCCGTCTGAGCGAGGCGGACATCGATGCCACGGCGCGGGAAATCCGTATCGCCCTGCTTGAGGCCGACGTCGCCCTCCCGGTCGTCCGGGCCTTCATCAAGCAGGTCAAGGAGCGCGCCCAGGGGACGGAGGTCTCCAAGGCGCTCAACCCGGCCCAGCAGGTCATCAAGATCGTCAACGAGGAGCTTGTCGGCATCCTGGGCGGCGAGACCCGCCGGCTGCGGTTCGCCAAGAACCCGCCGACCGTGGTGATGCTCGCCGGCCTCCAGGGCGCGGGCAAGACCACCCTCGCCGGCAAGCTGGGCCGTTGGCTCAAGGGCCAGGGCCACACCCCGCTGTTGGTCGCCTGCGACCTGCAACGCCCCAACGCCGTCAACCAGTTGTCCGTGGTCGCCGAGCGCGCCGGCGTCGCCGTCTTCGCCCCCGAGCCGGGCAACGGGGTGGGCGATCCGGTCAAGGTCGCCGAGGACTCCATCGTCTACGCCCGGGACAAGCAGTACGACGTGGTGATCGTCGACACCGCCGGCCGGCTCGGCATCGACGAGGAGATGATGCGGCAGGCCGCCGACATCAGGGACGCGGTCCGTCCGGACGACGTCCTGTTCGTGGTCGACGCGATGATCGGTCAGGACGCGGTCCGCACGGCCGAGGCATTCCGGGACGGCGTCGGCTTCGACGGCGTGGTCCTCTCCAAGCTCGACGGCGACGCCAGGGGCGGTGCCGCGCTCTCCATCGCGCAGGTCACCGGCCGGCAGATCATGTTCGCCTCCAACGGCGAGAAGCTGGACGAGTTCGACGCCTTCCACCCGGACCGGATGGCGTCCCGCATCCTGGGCATGGGCGATGTCCTCAGCCTGATCGAGCAGGCCGAGCGCACCTTCAGCCAGCAGGAGGCGGAGAAGCTCGCCGGCAAACTCGCCAAGGGCCCCAAGGAGTTCACCCTCGACGACTTCCTGTCCCAGATGGAGCAGGTCCGCAAGATGGGCTCCATCTCCAAGCTGCTCGGCATGATGCCGGGCATGGGGCAGATGCGGGAGCAGATCAACAACCTCGACGAGCGCGAGGTGGACCGTGCGGCCGCCATCATCAAGTCCATGACGCCGGGCGAGCGCACCGACCCGAAGATCATCAACGGCTCGCGCCGGGCCCGTATCGCGCGTGGCTCCGGGGTCGAGGTCAGCGCGGTCAAGGGCCTGGTGGAGCGGTTCTTCGAGGCCCGCAAGATGATGTCCAAGATGGCCCAGGGCGGCGGGATGCCCGGCATGCCCGGCATCCCCGGCATGGGCGGCCCCGGCGGCGGCAAGCGCAAGGGCAAGCAGCAGCAGAAGAAGGCCAAGGGCCGGCGCAGGTCGGGCAACCCGATGAAGCGCCAGGCCGAGGAGCAGGGAGGCGGCCGCCAGGAGGACGCCGGCACGTTCGGCATCCCCGGCGCCGGTCAGGACGCGGGCGACTTCGAGCTGCCCAAGGAGTTCAGGGACATCCTGCCGCCCAAGTGACGGACGGCGGGGACGGGCTCCGGCGGCAATCGATTCACGCTTGGGGCCCGTTCCCCCGTACCATCTGCGCCATGGCAAAGGCTCCCGTACTCACCCCCCAGGCGCAGGACTTCCCGCGCTGGTACCAGGAAGTGATCAGCAAGGCCGAGTTGGCCGACAACGGGCCGGTGCGCGGCACCATGGTCATCCGACCGTATGGCTACGGTCTCTGGGAGCGGGTGCAGGCGGAGCTGGACACCCGGATCAAGGGCGCCGGCGCCCGTAACGCCTACTTCCCGCTGCTGATCCCCCAGTCGTACCTGGCCAGGGAGGCCGAGCACGTCGAGGGGTTCGCCCCCGAGCTGGCCGTGGTCACGCACGGCGGCGGCAAGCAGCTGGAGGAGCCCGCCGTGGTGCGGCCCACCTCCGAGACCATCATCAACGAGTACTTCGCGAAGTGGGTGCAGAGCTACCGCGATCTGCCGCTGCTGATCAACCAGTGGGCCAACGTGGTCCGTTGGGAGATGCGCCCGCGGGTCTTCCTGCGCACCACCGAGTTCCTCTGGCAGGAGGGCCACACGGCGCACGCCAGCTACGAGGACGCCAGGGACTTCGCCTCGCTGATCCATACCGACGTCTACGCCGACGTGATCAGCAACGTGATGGCCATCGACGTGGTGTGGGGGCGCAAGACCCCCTCCGAGCGGTTCGCCGGCGCCATCAACACGCTCACCCTGGAAGCGATGATGGGCGACGGCAAGGCCCTCCAGATGGCCACCAGCCACGAGTTGGGCCAGAACTTCGCCCGCGCCTTCGACACCCGCTTCCTCGGCAAGGACGGCGAGCGCGAGCTGGTCTGGCAGACCTCCTGGGGCCTCTCCACCCGCACCATCGGCGGGATGATCATGTCCCACGGCGACGACAACGGGCTGCGGGTGCCGCCCCGGCTGGCCGCCACCCAGGCCGTGGTGCTGGCGATCAAGGAGGACGAGGCCGTGCTGGCCAAGGTCCGGGAGATCGGCGCCGCCCTCTCCGCCGCCGGGGTGCGGGTCGAGGTCGACGACCGCACCGACGTGCCGTTCGGCCGGCGCGCGGTGGACTGGGAGCTGAAGGGCGTCCCGGTGCGGATCGAGGTCGGCCCCCGGGATCTGGCCGGCGGCACCGCGATGCTGGTGCGCCGCATCGCCGGCGGCAAGGAGCCGGTGGCCGTCGACGCGCTGCCCACGGTGGTGCCCACGGTGCTCGACGAGGACCAGGAGCTGCTGCTGCGGCAGTCCAGGGAGCGCCGGGAGAGCAGGACCTTCGACGTCTCGACCGTCGACGAGGCGGTCGAGGCCGCCACCAAGGCCGGCGGCTGGGCCAGGATCCCCTGGGCCGACCTCGGCCCGGAGGGCGAGGCCAGGCTCGCGCAGGACGCGGTCACCGTCCGCTGTCTGGTCGCCGAGGACGGCTCGGTGCCCACCTCGGACGACGCCCCCGGCACCATCGCCGTGGTCGGCCGCTCCTACTGATCGCCCCCGTCCCCGGGCGGCCCACCGGCCGCCCGGGAACGGTGACGCGGGGTGCGCGAGCGGGTCGGTGTGTGCAACGAACTGACTGGTAAGTGCAAATTCGCGGACTTGCCCCGGAATCGGAACACACCGGGGGCGTCGCTCGTTAAGCACGACGTGAGCACGACACCACCAGTACTCGCCGCCGAGCTGGCACACGCGTGGGCCGACATCCAACGGCACCACCCGGAGCTGCCGGATCTGGCCGCGCCCGAATCCCTGATCGGAGAGTCCTCGTCCGCCTGCGGAGCCGAGCTCTCCTTCGAACGCCTGCTGCACGAGGCGGTGCACGGCATCGCCGCCGCCCGAGGGGTGCGGGACACCTCGCGGGCCGGGCGTTACCACAACCGCCGTTTCCTCGCCATCGCCGAGGAGTTGGGCCTGGACCACCCCGAGGATCCGCATCCCAGCAGCGGCTTCTCGCTGGTCACCATGAGCCCCGACACCAGGCGCCGCTACCGGCCCACGGCCGAGCGGCTGCAGCGCGCCCTCAAGGCGCATCTGGTCGCCACGGCCACGGACACCAAGCGCAGCTTCCGGGGGCCGGCCGCCCGCCATGGCTCCTCCGGCGGTGGGGTGCGCGTCAAGGCCGTCTGCGAGTGCGGGCGCAACGTCCGGGTGGTCCCCTCCGTGCTGGCCCAGGCGCCCATCGTCTGCGGGGCCTGCAAGAAGCCCTTCCAGATCGTGGACGCGGTGACGGTGGGAGCCTCCTCCTGAACGACTGTGGCAGAATGGTCCGCTGAACTCGACAGTCGCACAGGACCCCTCTCTCCTCCGGCTGACGCGTCCACCGGGCCCGGGCCCGCCGCAAATCCCCACGCGGCGCGGGCGGGGCTCACCACGTCAATCACGCAGGAGACACCACACTCGTGGCAGTCAAGATCAAGCTGAAGCGACTGGGCAAGATCCGTTCGCCTCACTACCGCATCATCGTCGCCGACTCCCGTACCCGCCGTGACGGCCGGGCCATCGAGGAGATCGGCCTGTACCACCCGGTGCAGAACCCCTCCCGCATCGAGGTCGACACGGACCGCGTGCAGCACTGGCTGAGCGTCGGCGCCCAGCCCACCGAGCCGGTGCTGGCCATCCTCAAGGTCACCGGCGACTGGCAGAAGTTCAAGGGTCTGCCGGCCCCGCCGCCCATGAAGGTCGCCGCCCCCAAGCCCGACCGCCGCGCCACCTTCGAGGCCGCGGCCAAGGAGTCCGGTGGCGCGCCCAAGGGCGAGGCCATCACTCCGAAGGCGAAGAAGGCCGACAAGAAGGCCGCCTCCGAGGCGCAGGCCCCGGCCGAGTCGTCCGAGGGCTGAGATGCTCGAAGAGGCCCTGGAACACTTGGTGAAGGGCATCGTCGATCATCCCGATGAGGTCCAGGTCGCCTCGCGCACCCTGCGTCGGGGGCGCGTGCTCGAAGTCCGGGTCCACCCCGACGACCTGGGGAAGGTGATCGGCCGCAACGGTCGCACCGCGCGCTCCCTGCGCACGGTCGTGGGCGCGCTCGGCGGCAAGGGCATCCGCGTCGATCTGGTGGACGCGGACGAGGTCCGCTGAGGCATCACGTGGCATCACACGCAAGGGCCGGGTGCGGCATCCGTCGCACCCGGCCCTTGCGTCTCCCGGCCGTCGACGACCGGCCGCGCGCCGGTGCCGGGAGTCAACCAACCACCGAGGAGCGGAAGCACTGTGCAGCTGGTCGTCGCCCGGGTGGGCCGGGCCCATGGCATCAAGGGCGAGGTCACCGTCGAGGTACGCACGGACGAGCCCGAACTGCGGCTGGCGCCCGGGCAGGTGCTGGCCACCGAGCCGCCCGAGGCGGGCCCGCTGACCATCGAGAGCGGACGGGTGCACAGCGGACGGCTGCTGCTGCGCTTCGCCGGCGTCGCCGGACGTGACGCGGCCGAGGCGCTGCGGAACACGCTGCTGGTCGCCGAGGTCGATCCGGAGCAGCGCCCCGACGACCCCGAGGAGTTCTACGACCACCAACTGATCGGCCTCGACGTGGTCACCACCGGGGGCGAGCCGATCGGCGAGGTGCGGGAGATGGCCCATCTGCCCGCCCAGGACCTGCTGGTGGTGGCCAGGCCGGACGGCGGCGAGGTGTTCGTGCCCTTTGTCGAGGCCATCGTGCCGACCATCGACATCGAGCGGCGGCGCGTGGTCGTCGACCCCCCGCCGGGGCTGCTCGACGACGCGGCGGACGACTCCGGGGGTGCTTCCGCCGAGGCCGGCTCATGAGGCTGGACGTCATCACGATCTTCCCCGAGTACCTGGAGCCGCTGAACGTCTCCCTGGTCGGCAAGGCGCGCGCCAGGGGACAGCTCGACGTCCGGGTGCACGACCTCCGTTCCTGGACCCATGACCGCCACCACACCGTCGACGACACCCCCTACGGCGGCGGCCCCGGCATGGTGATGAAGCCCGAGCCCTGGGGCGAGGCGCTGGACGCGGTGCTCGCCTCGGGCGAGGGCCGGCCGGTGATCATCGTCCCGACGCCCAGCGGCCGCCCGTTCACCCAGGAGCTGGCGGTGGCCCTGGCCGACGAGCCCTGGCTGGTCTTCACCCCCGCCCGCTACGAGGGCATCGACCGGCGGGTGATCGACGAGTACGCCGACCGCCTCGATGTGCGGGAGGTCTCCATCGGGGACTACGTCCTGGCCGGTGGCGAGGCGCCGGTGCTGGTGATGGTCGAGGCCGTGGCCCGGCTGCTCCCCGGGGTGCTGGGCAACGCCGCCTCGCATCGGGACGACTCCTTCGCGCCGGGGGAGATGGCCGAGCTGCTGGAGGGCCCGGTCTTCACCAAGCCGCCCGAATGGCGCGGCCGGACGGTGCCCGAGGTGCTCAGCAGCGGCCACCACGGGCGGATCGCCCGCTGGCGCCGTGACGAGGCGCTGCGCCGCACCAGCGCCAACCGGCCGGATCTGATCGCCGGTTGCGCCGCCGGGACGTTCGACCGGCAGGATCGGGAGACGCTGGCCGAGCTGGGCTGGGAGCCGGGGCCCGATGGCCGATTTTGTCGGGTGTCCCCGGCCGTGGAAGAATAGGCCGCTGGCTCACGCCAGGCGCGCGACCCCGCCACAGGGGGACCAACGCCGCCGAGCGCGTCCGGGCCGCACCCACCCGTCATCTCGAACGTTCCGCCGATGACCTGTGGCATCGACGAGGAAAGCAGCAGACCATGAACCTCCTGGACAGCATCGACAGCGCATCGCTGCGCGAGGACGTGCCGAACTTCCGGCCGGGGGACACCGTCAACGTCCACGTCCGCGTCATCGAGGGAAACCGCTCCCGGGTGCAGCAGTTCAAGGGCGTGGTCATCCGCCGCCAGGGTTCCGGCGTCCGGGAGACCTTCACGGTCCGCAAGATCAGCTTTGGCGTGGGCGTCGAGCGCACCTTCCCGGTGCACACCCCGGTCGCGGAGAAGATCGAGGTCGTGACCCGCGGTGACGTCCGCCGCGCCAAGCTCTACTACCTGCGCAACCTTCGGGGCAAGGCCGCGAAGATCAAGGAGAAGCGGGAGAACTGAGCCGCCCGGGCGGCCGGTTAGCATCTCCGCGTGACCGACTCCGACGCGGCAGAACCCCCGGCAGAGCCCGCAGCAGAACGCTCCGAGCGCGACCAGTCCTCCGACCCGCCAAGGGCCAGGAGGCGTTGGTCGCGCTCGATGCGTTTCTGGCTCTGCGTGCTGCTGGCCACGGTGGTGGTCACCTCGCTGGTCAGCAGGTTTGTGATACAGCCCTTTGTGATCCCCAGCGGATCGATGGAGGGTACGCTGCGCGTCGGCGACCGGGTCTTCGTGAACAAGCTCGCCTATGAGTTCGGGGGCGAGATCCGCCGGGGTGACATCATCGTCTTCGACGGCAGCGGTTCGTTTGTCGCCGAGGAGCCCGACCCCGGTTTCATCGAGGGGCTGGTGCGGACGGCCGCCGGCGCCGTGGGGTTGGCGCGGTCGTCCGACTCGGACTTCGTGAAGCGGGTGATCGGCATCGGCGGGGACCGGGTGATCTGCTGCGACGACGAGGGAAGGATCCAGGTCAACGGCGAGCCGTTGGACGAGCCATATCTGTATCCGGGGGACAAACCTTCGAATGTCAGGTTTGATGTTCGAGTACCTGAGGGACGGTTGTGGGTAATGGGCGACCACCGTTCCGACTCGGCGGACTCCCGGGAGTACCTCGGCGCCCCGGGAGGCGGCACCGTCCCCGAAAACAAGGTCATCGGCCGTGCCGAGTGGGTCGGTTGGCCCATCGGCCACTGGACGTCCCTCCGGTCGGACCATGGGTGAGCGGGGCCGCCCGCGCGGTCGGCGGGCCGGTGGCGCGGGCCGGAGAGGGCCCGCCGGGCGGGGCGGGGGCCAGGAGCCGGGCACACCGTCCAGCCCTGGAGAGGAGCCGCGTTGGGGCCGGCACGCCGCCCCCCGTGGCCAGTCGCCGGCGGGGTCGGGGGAGTCCTCGGCCGAGGGGCCGGCGGAGGAGCGGCCGGCCACGCTGCGCGGCCCCGGCGAGGGCCGGGCCGACCGGCGCCGGGCGGCGAAGCGGATCAAGCGCCGCAGACGGCTGCGCGCCACCCGGGAGATACCGATCCTGATCGGCACGGCGCTGCTGATCGCGCTCTTCCTGAAGACGTTCCTGGTGCAGGCGTTCGTGATCCCGTCCGGGTCCATGGAACAGACCATCAAGATCGACGACCGGGTGCTGGTGGACAAGCTCACCCCGTGGTTCGGCTGGGAGCCGAGCCGGGGCGACGTGGTGGTCTTCAAGGACCCCGGAGGCTGGCTCGACCAGGAGCCGGCCGGCGAGGAGAGCGATCCCCCGGTGGGGATCAAGCAGGTCAGGGACGCGCTCACCTGGATCGGTCTGTTGCCGTCCCAGGACGATCAGGATCTGATCAAGCGGGTGATCGGGACCGGCGGTGACACGGTGGTCTGCTGCGACGAGAGCGGCCGGATCACGGTGAACGGCGCCGCGCTGGACGAGCCCTACCTCTACCCGGGAAATCCGCCGTCCCAGATCGAGTTCGAGGTCGAGGTGCCCGAGGGGCGCCTCTTCGTGATGGGAGATCACCGCTCCAACTCCGCCGATTCCCGCTATCACCTGGACGACCCGGGACAAGGTACGGTACCGGAGGACCTTGTGGTGGGGCGGGCCATGGTGATCGCGTGGCCCTTCGGACACTGGCAACGGCTGGGTGACACGGAGGCGTTCTCCGGGGTGCCGGAGCCGGGAGGCGGCACCGTCGACGCCCAGGGTTCCGGCCAAGCCAAGGAAAAGCCCTCCCTGCCGATCCCTGCGGAACTCCCGCTCGTTATGGGTGTGGTGGGCCTGTTGCGGCCCTCGGACGGGTCACTGCGTAGCAAGAGGAGCGGATGTGGGGGATGTGGCGGTGGGTGCGCGATCCAACGCGGAGGAGCCGGAGGAGCGTCGTCCGGTGAGTCCGAGTGGCGAGCCGCCCGGCGATGGTCCCTCCGGCGTGGGGTCGGCCGCCGGCGCCGCCGAAGACGCCGCGCCCGGGGCTGCGGAGGAGGCGGGGGCGAGGATCCGGCTGGAGAAGGCGGATCCGGATAGCGCCGCTCCGAGCGGTGCGGTCGGCTCGGGCGGCGTCGGGGACGAGGCCGGGGCGGATGATCCCGCCGGGGACGGCGCCGGCGGTCGTCGGCGCAAGCAGCGGTCCTTCTGGAAGGAACTGCCGATCCTGATCATCATCGCCGTGGCGTTGGCGCTGGTGATCAAGACCTTCCTGGTGCAGGCGTTCTCCATCCCCTCGGACTCCATGCAGAACACCCTCCAGCGCGGGGACCGGGTGCTGGTGGACAAGCTCACCCCCTGGTTCGGCAACACGCCGGATCGGGGCGAGGTGGTGGTCTTCCACGATCCGGGCGGTTGGCTCGGCGAGTCCCCCGCCAACGAGGGCGTGGGCGCGGTGATCCAGGACGGGCTGAGCTTCATCGGGCTGATGCCGTCCGCCGAGGACCAGGATCTGATCAAGCGGGTGATCGCGGTCGGCGGGGACACGGTGGAATGCCACAAGGGCGGCCCGGTCCTGGTGAACGGCGAGGCGCTGGACGAGAGTGCCTATCTCTACCCGGGCAACACCCCCTGCGACGACCGTCCGTTCGGCCCGATCGAGGTGCCCGACGGGCGGCTGTGGATGATGGGCGACCACCGTCAGGACTCCCTCGACTCCCGCTACCACCAGAACCTCCCCGGGCAGGGCACGGTCTCCGTGGACGATGTGGTGGGCCGCGCCATCGTGATCGCCTGGCCGGTCACGCGTTGGGGCACGCTGCCCGTGGGGGGCGAGCTGGGGGCGGTGGCCGGCGCCGCGCTGGCCGGGACGCCGGGCTCGGCGGTGCTGGCCGGGGTGGTGCCGCTGGCGTGGTGGCGCCGCCACCGGGCGGCCACGGCCGGGCGCGAGGCGGGGGCCCGAACGGCGTCCGTGGCGGGGACGCCGTCCCCCGAGGGCTGATCGACCCCCGGCCGCTGGGTAGTGTCACCTCCTGAGACGAATCGGGAGGGGGCGCCGATGAGCAGGACTCCACGCCGTGGTGGACGACTCGGCCGTGCGCTGTCCAACATCGCCGTGGGCCTTGGCTGTGTGTTGTTTCTCGGCGGGTTCGTGCTGGCTGCCTTTCTCTATCAGCCGTACACCGTGCCGACCGACTCCATGGCCCCCGTGGTCTCCTCGGGGGATCGGGTGCTCGCCGAGCGGATCGAGGGCCATGAGGTTCGGCACGGGGACGTGGTGGTCTTCAGCGACGCCGAGTGGGGCGATCTGCCGATGATCAAACGGGTCGTCGGCATGGGTGGCGACACGGTCGCCTGCTGTGACGAATCCGGCCGGCTGACGGTGAACGGGGATCCCATCGAGGAGCCCTATCTCGACGAGAGATACGGGGAGTACGCGGCCTCGCCGACCGGCTTTACCGCCGAGGTGCCCGAGGGGGAGCTGTTTCTGCTCGGGGATGATCGATCCGATTCCCTGGATTCGCGCAGTCTTCTTGCCGAGGGCAGCCCGGCGACGGTGCCGCAGGACGCGGTGTCCGCCCGGGTGGAGGCCACGGTCTGGCCGTTCGACCGGATCGGCTCGTTGCCCGAGGCCGACGGCTTCGCCGACCAGCCCGGCGGCGTGTCGGGGAACGGTCCGCTGTGGCCTCTGGTGTGGGCCACGGGGGCCGGCGCGGTGTTGATCATCGCCGGCGCGGCCTATCCGCCGATCGCCCGGCTGACCTCGCGTTCCCGGCGCGATGGCGTGCACTCGTCGTCGGTGACGCACAATGAGGGGACGCACGGCTGAAGGGGATCACGCCATGAGTGCCGAGGACCTCGAAAAGTACGAGACCGAGATGGAGCTCAAGCTCTATCGGGAGTACCGGGACGTGGTCGGGCTATTCACGTATGTGATCGAAACCGAGCGTCGTTTCTACCTCACCAACGACTACGAGATGCAGGTGCACTCGGTCCAGGGCGAGGTGTTCTTCGAGGTCTCCATGGCGGACGCCTGGGTCTGGGACATGTACCGGCCGGCCAGGTTCGTCAAGCAGGTGCGGGTGCTCACATTCAAGGACGTGAACATCGAGGAGCTCAACCGCAGCGAGCTCGACCTGCCGGAGGACAACGGGTTTCGGGGCGGGCGCGGGGGCTAGTGCTTCCGTTTCACCCGCGCGGGTGAGCGGTTTCTCGCCACCGGCCCGGTTGTCCACAGATTTGCGATCACTCGCCGTCCGGGTCTCGCTTTCGTGCCACTCTGCGGCCCATGAGGTCGCTCTTCGGTCGGCTGACCGCGCTGCTGTGTCTGGCGTCGGCCCTGGCCCTGCTGGGCCCGGCGCCGGCGTACCCGTCCCTGTCCCCGTCCCGCCCGCCCGCCGTGTCATCCGTGACATCCGTGTCATCCGGCCTCGCGGAGGTGGCCGCCCCGGTGGTGAGCGCCCGACCGGGGGAGTGGGGTGCGGCTTCCGCGCCCGGGGAGGATCCCGGGGGGAGCGGGGGCGCGGCCTGGTCCGGGTGGCCGGTGCCCGGGGCGGACGGGGGCGGGCGGCCGGTGGTGGAGCGAGGCTTCGAGCCACCGCCCCGGCCCTGGTCCGCGGGACACCGCGGGGTGGATCTGGCCACGGCCCCGGGGGCCCGGGTGCGGGCGGTGGCCGAGGGGCGGGTCTCCTTCGCCGGCACCGTCGCCGGGCGCGGGGTGGTCACGGTGGAGCTGGCGGAATCCGGCCGGCCGCCGCTCCGGCTGACCCATGAGCCGCTTACACCGGCCGTCCGGGAGGGCGATCGGGTGCTGGCCGGACAGGTCCTGGGGGAGCTGGCGGCCGGGCCGTTCCACTGCGACGCGCCCTGTCTGCACTGGGGGCTGCGGCGCGACGACCGCTACCAGGATCCGCTCGCCCTGATCCCGGAGCGGCTGCTACGCCCGGGGCCCGCTCGGCTGCTGCCCACCCTCGGCATCCCCGAGCCCGTCGACGGCGACGGGCTCGACGGCGACGGGCTCGACGGAGGCCACCCCGTCCACGGCGACCCGCACCGCCACCTCGGCGATCCGCTCGGGGGACGGGGCCCCTGGCCCTTCGGCGGCGGCGACGGCCGCCACCGCCCCGTCGACGATTCCGCGCAGCAGACCGGCCACCACGACCGGCTCCCGATGGCCCAGATCGCGCAGCACTCCGACCACCAGCTCGGCCAGGGCGCCATGGGCGGCCCTGATGCCGGCCCGCGTCACATCGTCCAACTCGCTGCTGGAGATCGCGACGACTGCCTGGTGGCGCCGGTCGGTGGCCAGCGCGAGCTGCTGCCGCACATAGGCGGTGATCTTCTCCCGAGGCGTGTCCACGGCGTCCATCGCCGCCTCGATCTCGGCGGCCCAGAGCGGGAAGTCGGTGGCGCACAGCTCGGCGACCAGATCCGCCCGGGAGGAGAAGTACTCATAGACCGAGGAGCGGGCCAGCCCCGTCCGCTCGGCCAGCGCCGGGAACGTCAGGGCGCGGGCGCCGCCTTCGGCCAGCAGGGTGCGCGCGGCGTCCAACAGGGCAGCTCGTCGCATCCTGCGATGCTCGGCCACCGTGGCCGCTCTGATCCTGGGCACCTTCTCACTCTAGGGCGTCAGCCGGCCCGCCGGCGCCGGTGGCCGGATCAGCCGGTCACATCGGCCAGTTTCGCGCGCAACTGAAGCACCGATTTGGTGTGGATCTGGCTGACCCGGCTCTCCGTTACCCCGAGGACCGCGCCGATCTCGGCGAGCGTCAGCCCCTCGTAGTAGTAGAGCGTCACCACCGTCTTCTCCCGATCGGGCAGCGTGTTGACCGCGCGTGCCAACAGGCGACGCAGCTCGCGGTCCTCCGCCACCTCCACCGGATTGTCGGCGGCGGTGTCCTCCAGGGTGTCCATCAGACTGAGCCGGTCGCCGCCGCCCTCCCCCGCGTGCAGCAGCTCCTCCAGGGCCACCACGTTGGCCAGCGACAACTGGCTGAAGACCGCGTGCAGTTCCTCCAACGCGATATCCATCTCCGCCGCGACCTCGGCCTCCGAGGGCGTCCGTCGAAGGGAGGCCTCCAGGGTGGCGTAGGCCCGCTCGATGGCCCGGGCCTTCTGTCGGACCGAGCGGGGAATCCAGTCCAGGGCGCGCAGTTCGTCGATCATCGCCCCCCTGATACGGGTGATGGCATAGGTTTCGAACTTGATGGAGCGGGTCGGATCGAACTTCTCGATGGCGTCGATGAGGCCGAAGATCCCGGACGAGACGAAATCGGCCTGCTCCACGTTGGGCGGCAGCCCCACGCTCACCCGACCGGCCACGTACTTCACCAACGGTGAGTAGTGGAGGATCAGCTGCTCGCGGAGCCGCTCGTCACCCGATGACTTGTAAGCACGCCACAGCTCGTCGAGCGCTGAGGGGGCCGGGGGGATCATGGCGCCCTCCGCCACGGCCGGTGCTGCCTGGGCCACGTGCCAAGGCCCGAGGGAGTGCTGGGGCATACGTCGTCTTGAGCCGTTCTGAGGGGGGTCCGTGCGGGTTCTGGCGACAGAACTCTGTGAGCGTAGCGTGACTGAGAGGTCGCATCGCGCAGGTGCCGCGTCCGCGCCGATGCGCAGATACGTTCCGCTGGCCGCACCCTGGAGTTACGGGCCACCAGGAGCACTCGCCGGCACGGCCCGCGCGTGTCGGGTTGACTCGGGGGCCAACCGCCAACGCTCGCCCACCCGTTCGACGAAGCCGAGGCCGCACAGCTCCCGCAGCCTGGCGAGGGCATCCGCCTCGCTGGTGCACGCGCCGCCGGCGATCTCCGCGAGCGTGCCGTCCCCCTGACCCGGCAGCGCGTCCAACACCAGGGCCGCACGCGGCGCCAGCAGATCCCGGGGCACCAGCGGCGCGGGTCCCGGATCGGCCAGCTCGCCCATCTCCCCGACCAGTTCGACGATCTCGGCGGCGTCCCCCACCAGCGTCGCCTCCCCCCGGATCAGGCGATGCGCGCCGGCCGACAGGCCCGATGTCACCGGCCCGGGCACCGCCATCAGATGCCGACCGAGCCGCCGGGCATGGCCCGCCGTGTTCAGCGCGCCACTGCGCCGACCCGCCTCCACCACCACCGTGCCCCTGGTCAACGCGGCGATGACGCGGTTCCGCAGGATGAAGCGCCCGCGCGTGGGATGGTCGCCCGGCGCCAACTCGGCGACCAGCAGCCCGCCGGCCGCGATCCGGTCCAGCAACTCCCGGTGTGCCGACGGATAGCTGACATCCACCCCACAGGCCAGAACCGCGATCGTCGCCCCCGAGACCGACAGCGCGCCACGATGCGCGGCACCGTCGATGCCGTAGGCGGCACCGGAGACGACCGTCCAACCGCGCTCGGCCAGACCGGTCGCCAACTCGGCCGTGACATGGGCGCCATAGTCCGTGCAGGCCCGCGCGCCCACCAGGGCGACCGAACGCAACGAGACGAACCGCAGGGAGCACGCGCCCCGCAACCACAGCCCGATCGGCCTGGCCACGCCCAGATCGTCCAGCTGGCTCGGCCACTCCCGATCGCCGGGGCAGACGAACCGCCCACCCAGCTCACCGATCAGCCCCATATCCCGCTCCGGCGCCGCCCGCCCGGCGCGCAGCAGCAGCCCGGCCCAACGCTCGGCGCCGACCCCCGGCAGCGCCGCGCCGCCCGAGCGCAACGCCTCCCAGACGGCGAGCGGCCCCAACTCGGCCAGCCAGCGCCCCACCAGCGGATCACCCGGCTCGGCGACCCGGGCCAACGCGGCACGCGCCAACCGCTCGGGCGGGGGGATCACGACAGACTCCCGGCGAGCCCGGAGCCGCGCCGCACGCCCGTCCGCAGCTCCAGCGCCGCGTCCACATCGACCGCCGACGGCCGGTCGTGCCCGGCGAGATCGGCCACCGTCCACGCCACCCGCAGCACCCGGTCCAGCCCACGGGCCGTGAGCAGCCCGCGATCCATGTCCCGCTCGGCCCTGACCAGCGCCCCGGGCGAGGGCACCCAGCGGGTGCGCAGCTCATGGCCGGGGACCTCGCTGTTGGTGCGCCAGGGGCTGTCGGCGAACCGAGCCGCCGCCCGCGACCGCGCGGCCAGCACCCGGCCGGCGACCCGCGCCGTGGACTCGCCGCCGCTGGCCGGCGCGATCAACTCGGCCCGGCTGACCGGCTCCACGGGGACCCGCAGATCCACCCGATCCAGCAACGGCCCGGAGAGCCTGGCCCGATACCGCCGCACCGTGCTGGGAAGACACTCGCAGTCCCCCAGCGGAGAGCCATGGCGCCCGCAGGGGCAGGGATTGGTGGCCATCACCAGCAGCACCCTGGCCGGCATCCGCACCACACCCGCCGCACGCGCCACCACCACACAGCCCGACTCCAGGGGCTGGCGCAGCGCGTCCAGCACCTGGCTGCTCATCTCGGCGGCCTCGTCCAGGAAGAGGACGCCGTGGTGGGCCAGCGAGATCGCGCCGGGCCGCGGCACCCCGCTGCCGCCGCCGACCAGGGAGGCCATGGAGGCGGAGTGGTGCGGGGCGCAGTACGGCGGGCGGTCGATCAGGGGCCGGCCGGCCGGCAGCGAACCGCTCACCGAGTGCACCGCGCTGACCTCAAGCGACTCCTGCCTGGTCAGCGGGGGCAACAGCCCGGGAAGCCGCTCGGCCAGCATGGTCTTCCCGGCGCCGGGGGCGCCCTTGAGCAGCAGATGGTGCCGGCCGGCCGCGGCGACCTCAAGCGCCTTGCGGGCCAGCGACTGGCCGGAGACCTCCGCCAGATCCGGCGTGCGGCCGTCGGCGAGCGGGCTGAAGAGATCGCCCGGCGGCGGATGCCCCCAGCCGGGGCCCAGCGGACGGGATCCGGCCGGCTCCTCGTCGGCCGGCTCATCGGGCACCGGCTCGTCCGACAGCAGCGCGATCAACTGCCGCAGACTCCGCACGCCGAGCACCGCGACATCCGGCACCAGCGCGGCCTCGGCCACCGTCTGCTCCGGCACCACCACCTGGCGGTAGCCCGCCCCGGCCGCCGTGAGCACGGCCGGGAGCACCCCGCGCACCGGACGCACCCGCCCGTCGAGACCCAGCTCGCCGATCATCATCACATCGGCGATCGACCGGGGATCGATCCGCTCGGCCGCGGCCAACACCGCGCAGGCGACGGCGAGATCGAACCCGCTGCCGGTCTTGGGCACGGCCGCCGGGCTCAGCCCGACCGTGAGCTTCTTCTGCGGCCAGGCGGTGCCGGAGTTGACCACGGCGGCGCGCACCCGGTCCCGGCTCTCGCTCAGGGACTTGTCCGCGAGCCCCACCAGGGAGAACGCCGCCACGCCAGGCTCCAGATCGGCCTGTACCTCGACCACCACGCCCTCCACCCCCACCAGGGCGACGGCGCAGGTGCGCGCGAAGGCCATCACGCCACCCCCCTGACATGCTCGACCCGGGCGGCGCCCCGCTCCGGCAGCAGCACCCCGATCAGATCGATCCGGACGCCGCCGGGCGGCGGCGCCGGATGCGCCGCCAGCCAGCGCTCGCAGAGCCACCGCTGGGCCAGGCCGCGCAGCCGCCGCGCCTGGGCCGGCGAGAGCCCGGCCATCGGATGCTGGAACCCTCGGGACCGCCGCGTCTTCACCTCGCAGACCACCAGGGCGGGACCGGCCGATCCGTCCGCCGCCACGATGTCGATCTCTCCGGCGCGACAGCGCCAGTTCCTCTCCAGGACGGTCATCCCCGACCGTCGCAGCCGCCGCACGGCGAGCTCCTCGCCGAAGCGGCCCAGCGCACCTCGCTGATTCATGTCGCATCACCTCCGTCACACACTGTGACGGTGCTCCGGGAAAGATGTGGATCTTGGTGGATAAGTCGGCCGTTGTGGAAAACTCCGCCACACCTTCGAGTGATCGCGCGGCTCGAACGCGGCGTCACCCGAGCCGTTCGACGGCCGGCGCCGGGCCCGTCCGGCCGGCCGAGACCAGGCTCCCGACGGGCTGTCGCCCGGGCCCACGACGGTCCCGTACACTTCTCGTGGCGATCCGGACACCCGGATCGACCTCGCACGCCCCGCCGCCGGGGCGCCCCGGCTCCTGCCGGGCGCGCATTGGCGGCCGCGCGTCTCGGTCCGTGGCGGTCTACAGACAGGTCGACCCCGGCATCGCGCGTCGGGGCGTCAGGAGCGTCGGCCCCCCGGTCGGCGCTGACAACCGAGTCTGCACAAGGAGAACGGCCATGGCCGTCGTCACGATGCGGGAGCTGCTGGAGAGCGGCGTCCACTTCGGGCACCAGACCCGCCGCTGGAACCCGAAGATGAAGCGCTTCATCTTCACCGAGCGCAACGGCATCTACATCATCGACCTGCTCCAGTCGCTGTCGTACATCGACCGCGCCTACGAGTTCGTCAAGGAGACCGTCGCGCACGGCGGGACCGTCATGTTCGTCGGCACCAAGAAGCAGGCCCAGCAGGCCATCGCCGAGCAGGCGACCCGCGTGGGCATGCCCTATGTGAACCAGCGCTGGCTGGGCGGCATGCTCACCAACTTCTCGACGGTGCACAAGCGGCTGCAGCGCCTCAAGGAGCTGGAGCAGATCGACTTCGAGGACGTGGCCGCCTCCGGCCTCACCAAGAAGGAGCTGCTGGTCCTCTCCCGCGAGAAGGCCAAGCTGGAGAAGACCCTGGGCGGTATCCGCGAGATGCAGAAGGTGCCGAGCGCCGTCTGGATCGTGGACACCAAGAAGGAGCACATCGCCGTTGGCGAGGCTCGCAAGCTGAACATCCCGGTGGTCGCGATCCTCGACACCAACTGCGACCCGGACGAGGTCGACTACAAGATCCCGGGCAACGACGACGCGATCCGTTCGGTCACCCTGCTCACGCGGGTCATCGCCGACGGCGTCGCCGAGGGTCTGATCGCCCGTTCCGGTGCCTCGCAGGCCAAGGACGGCGAGAAGCCGGTCGGTGAGCCGCTGCCGGAGTGGGAGCGCGAGCTGCTCGCCGGTGCCGAGGGCAAGGCCGAGGAGAAGCCGGCCGAGGCGCCGGCCGTGGCCGAGACCCCCGCCGAGCCGGCCGCCGCCCCCGCGGAGGAGGCCGTTCCGGCCGAGGCCGAGCCGGTCGCCGACGCGCAGCCCGCGGGTGAGTCCGCCTGACGACGCCGGTGCGTTGACGGGCCCGCGCGGGCCCGTGGCATGACAGCTGAAGAGCATGAGGCGGTGCGGGGAGTCAGATCGGCCCCCGCACCGCCGTCTCCGGTCGGTGCGGCGACTGCACGCCGAGCGACCCCAACGACGAGATCCGGGAAGAGAATCACGTAACCATGGCGAACTTCACCGCCGCCGACGTCAAGAAGCTCCGTGAGCTTTCCGGCGCCGGCATGATGGACTGCAAGAAGGCGCTGGACGAGGCCGAGGGCGACGTCACCAAGGCCGTGGAGATCCTGCGCGTCAAGGGCCAGAAGGGCGTGGCCAAGCGCGAGAGCCGCACGGCGGAGAACGGCGCCGTCGTCGCCGTTCTGGCCGACGACAACGCCTCGGGCGTGCTGGTCGAGCTGAAGTGCGAGACGGACTTCGTCGCCAAGGGCGACAAGTTCCAGGCGGTGGCCCAGCAGGTCGCCGACCACGTGTTCGCGACCGCGCCGGCCGACATCGAGACGCTGCTCGCCTCCGAGATCGAGCCGGGCAAGACCGTCCAGGTGCTGGTCGACGAGGCCAACGCCGGCCTGGGCGAGAAGATCGTGCTGGACCGCTTCGCGCGGCTGAGCGGCGGCTATGTCGCCAGCTACCTGCACCGCACCAGCCCCGACCTGCCCCCGCAGGTGGGCGTGTTGGTCCAGTTGGACAGCGAGAACGCCGAGGTCGCCAAGGACCTCGCGCAGCACATCGCCGCCTTCGCGCCGCGCTTCCTGAGCCGCGACGAGGTGCCCGCCGACGTGGTGGAGAACGAGCGCCGCATCGCCGAGGCCACCGCGCGTGAGGAGGGCAAGCCGGAGGCCGCCCTCTCCAGGATCGTGGACGGTCGGGTCAACGGCTTCTACAAGGAGCACGTGGTCGTGGACCAGCCGTTCGCCAAGGACAACAAGAAGTCGGTGCAGAAGATCCTGACCGAGGCCGGCGTCAGCCTCCAGGGCTTCGCCCGCTTCCGCGTCGGGGCCTGATCCGGCGCACGCGACGTCCCGGGACGCGCCGTCCGCCGCATGGCGGACGGTACCCGGCTATTGTCGGGCGGAAGGCCGTCCGGCCGCGCGGTGCGTCGCGACGACCGGGGCGACCGTAGTTGTGACGAGGAGGCCATTGCCGGGCAGGGGAACCGTAAGGTCCGCTGGCAGTGGCCTCCTTGGCGTGTGCACGAGGAGAGTTCCATGAACCAGGACGACAACAAACCCCCGCGATTTCTCCTGAAGCTGTCGGGTGAGGCATTCGCGGGCGGCGGTGGGCTCGGTGTCGATCCCGATGTCGTGCACAAGATGGCCAGGGAGATCGCGGCCGTGGTGCGCGACGGCGCGCAGATCGCCGTGGTGATCGGCGGCGGGAACTTCTTCCGCGGCGCCGAGCTCCAGCAGCGCGGGATGGACCGGGCGCGCTCCGACTACATGGGCATGCTGGGCACGGTGATGAACTGCCTGGCCCTCCAGGACTTCCTGGAGAAGGAGGGCATCGACTCCCGGGTGCAGACCGCCATCACCATGGGGCAGGTCGCGGAGCCGTACATTCCGCTGCGCGCCGTGCGGCATCTGGAGAAGGGCCGGGTCGTGATCTTCGGCGCCGGTATGGGGATGCCCTACTTCTCCACCGACACCACGGCGGCCCAACGGGCCCTGGAGATCCACGCCGAGGCGCTGCTGATGGGCAAGAACGGGGTGGACGGGGTGTACGACTCCGATCCGGCCCGCAACGCGGACGCGGTGAAGTTCGACGCGTTGGACTACGGCGAGGTGATCACCCGGGATCTCCGGGTGGCCGACTCCACCGCGATCACCCTGTGCCGGGACAACCAACTGCCGATTCTCGTCTTCGAACTGCTCGCGGAGGGCAATATCGCCCGTGCGGTAAAGGGTGAGAAGATCGGCACACTCGTCAACAGCCAGGGCCAGCGGGCCTGACGGCCCGTCACGCCCCCACACATCGAACCAGGGAGCACGTGGTGATCGAAGAAGCCCTCCTCGAAGCCGAGGAGAAGATGGAGAAGGCGGTCGTGGTCGCCAAGGAGGATCTGGCGGCGATCCGCACCGGGCGTGCCCACCCCGCGATGTTCAACAAGATCGTGGCCGAGTACTACGGCACCATGACCCCGATCAACCAGCTGGCGTCGTTCTCCGTGCCGGAGGCGCGGATGGCGGTGGTGACCCCGTTCGACAAGAGCGCGCTGCGCAACATCGAGCAGGCGATCCGGGATTCGGATCTCGGGGTCAACCCGACCAACGACGGCCACATCATCCGCGTCGTCTTCCCCGAGTTGACGGAGGAGCGGCGCCGCGAGTACATCAAGGTCGCCAAGACCAAGGGCGAGGATGCCAAGATCTCCATTCGTGGGGTGCGGCGGAAGGCCAAGGAGCTGATCGACAAGGCCATCAAGGACGGCGACGTCGGCGAGGACGAGGGTCGGCGCGGCGAGAAGGAGTTGGACGAGACCACCGCCAAGCATGTGGCGCAGGTTGACGAGTTGCTCAAGCACAAGGAAGCCGAGCTGCTCGAAGTCTGACCGATCGGGCGTGAAGCCGGTGTGAAACGGGCTCAGTCGCGAGCGTGACCGATCAGGACCGAGAAAGACGCTGTCATCCGTGAATGAATCAACCAGGGGGTCGTCCCCGGCCACCGGGCAGTCGTCGGCCCGGCCCCCAGGGCCTCCGCAGCCCAAGCGCGCGGGCCGTGACCTCCGTGCCGCCGTGGGGGTGGGGGTGGCGCTCGGCGCGGTCGTGCTGGCGGCGCTCTTCGCCTACAAACCGGCGTTCCTGGTGGTGATAGCCGCAGCCGTGGTCGTCGGCCTGTGGGAGCTGTCCACCCGCCTCGGTGAGCGCAAGCAACTGCGGGTGCCGCTGCCGCCGTTGGCGGTGGGTGGGGTGGCCATGGTGGTCGCCGGCTATCTCAGGGGCGCCGAGGGCGCCTGGTCCGCCATGGCGCTGACGGTGCTGGCGGTGCTGCTGTGGCGGATGTTCCAGTCCCCGGAGAACTACCTGCGGGATGTCACCGCCGGGGTCTTCGCGGCCTTCTATGTGCCGTTCCTGGCGACCTTTGTGGCGCTGATGCTGGCCGCGGACGACGGACACCGGCGGGTGCTGGTCTTCATACTTCTCACCGTGGTCAGCGACACCGGCGCCTACGCGGTGGGTTGGCGGTTCGGCCGGAAGAAGCTGGCGCCCCGGATCAGCCCGGGCAAGACGCGTGAGGGCCTGGCCGGCGCGGTGCTGTTCGCCACGGTGGCCGGCGCGCTGTCCATGGCGACGCTGATCGACGACGGCACCTGGTGGCAGGGCGTGCTGCTCGGCCTCGGGGTGGCCGTCAGCGCGACGCTTGGCGATCTGGGCGAGTCGATGATCAAGCGTGATCTGGGCATCAAGGACATGGGCACCCTGTTGCCCGGTCATGGCGGGATCATGGACCGGCTGGACTCGCTGCTGCCCACCGCGCCCGTCGCCTGGCTGCTGTTGCTGGTCTTCGTCGGCGCCGGCTGAGCCGGCCCGGGCCCGCGCCCGGGGCCGGCCGGGCGCCCGGCGGGAGTCTGCGACACTGGAGCCATCATGCCTGCACCAGGAGAACTCACCTTCGTCGCGCCGCGTGGGGCCAAGAAGCCGCCCCGGCACCTCGCCGATCTCACCCCGGCCGAACGCCGGGAGGCGGTGACGGCGCTGGGCGAGAAGCCGTTCCGCGCGCGGCAGCTGTCGCGGCACTACTTCGCCCGGCTCTCGGACGACCCCGCGACCTGGACGGATCTCCCCGCCGCCGCGCGCGAGCGGTTGGCGGGGGAGCTGCTTCCGCGGCTGATGAGCGTGGTGCGGCATATCAGCTGTGACGAGGGCGCCACCCGTAAGACGCTCTGGCGCCTGCACGACGGCACCCTGGTGGAGTCGGTGCTGATGCGCTATCCGGAGCGGGTCACCATGTGTGTCTCCTCACAGGCCGGCTGCGGGATGAACTGCCCGTTCTGCGCGACCGGTCAGGCGGGTCTGGACCGCAACCTCTCCACCGCCGAGATCGTGCACCAGATCGTGGACGGGGCCAGGGCGCTGCGGGACGGCGAGGTGCCGGGCGGACCGGCGCGGCTGTCCAACATCGTCTTCATGGGCATGGGCGAGCCCCTGGCCAACTACAACCGGGTGGTCGGCGCCATCCGGCGGCTCACGGACGAGGCGCCCGACGGCGTGGGGCTCTCCCAGCGCGGGATCACCGTCTCCACGGTCGGCCTGGTGCCGGCGATGCGGCGGTTCGCCGACGAGGGGTTCAGCTGCCGGCTGGCGGTCTCGCTGCACGCGCCCGACGACGAGCTGCGCGACACCCTGGTGCCGGTCAACACCCGCTGGAAGGTGCGCGAGGTGCTGGACGCCGCGTCCGAGTACGCGGAGCGCTCCGGGCGGCGGATCTCCATCGAGTACGCCCTGATCAGGGACATCAACGACCAGGCATGGCGCGCCGATCTGCTGGGCAGGCTGGTGCGCGGGCGCGGTGCCCATGTCAACCTCATCCCGTTGAACCCGACCCCGGGCTCCAAGTGGACGGCCTCCCGGCCGGAGGACGAGCGGGCCTTTGTGGCGGCGTTGGAGGCGCGTGGGGTGCCGGTGACGGTGCGGGACACCAGGGGGCAGGAGATCGAGGGCGCCTGCGGGCAGTTGGCGGCCGCCGAACGCTGACCGGCCGGCTGTCGGTGGCGACTGCTATCGTGGCCTCTCGAACACTTGCACAAGCGCACACACCGGGTGTGCGTCATCCGACAGGGGAGCGCTCGCAGCGCTGAGAGTGCGGCACCGGCCGCAGACCCTCGAACCTCGCCCAGGTCATGCTGGGTAGGAAGTTCGGACTTCCTCTCATGCTGCTCGCGTCTGCCCGCGTTAAGAAAGCGACACCATGCAGCGCAGCAGCATCCGCCGGGCCTCCGCCGCCCTGCTCGCCCTCGGCCTCGGCGCCCTCACCGCCTGCGGCTCCGACGGTTCGGACAGTTCGGACGAGGGTTCGGGCGGCTCGGAGGTCGTGCTGGTCACCCACGAGTCGTTCCTGGTCTCCGACGAGGTGCTGGCGGCGTTCACCGAGGAGACGGGCTTCCGGGTGAAGCTGCTGCGGGCCGGTGACGCCGGGGTGATGGTCAACCAGGCTGTGCTGTCCAAGGGCAACCCGCAGGGCGATGTGCTCTTCGGCGTGGACAACACGCTGCTCTCCCGCGCCCTGGACGAGGGCGTCTTCGAGCCGTACGAGGCGGCCGGCCTCGACCAGGTGCCGGCCGAGCTGCGGTTGGACGACGAGCAGCGGGTGACGCCGATGGACACCGGCGACATCTGCGTCAACTACGACCGCGCCTACTTCGCCGAGCGCGGGCTGGAACCGCCGCAGACCCTGCAGGAGTTGGCCGAGCCCGAGTACGCCGATCTGCTGGTGGTGCAGAACGCCGCCACCTCCTCGCCCGGGCTCGGCTTCCTGCTGGCCACCGTCGCCGAGTTCGGCGAGGACGGCTGGGCGGACTACTGGGAGCGGCTGCGGGAGAACGGCGTCGAGGTGGTCGACGGCTGGGAGCAGGCGTACAACGAGCGGTTCTCCGGTGCCGGTCAGGGCGGTGACAAGCCGCTGGTGGTCTCCTATGCCACCAGCCCGCCGGCCGGGGTGGTCTACGGCGGGGACGAGCGGCCCGACGAGGCGCCCACCGGGGTTTCGACGGAGACCTGCTTCCGGCAGATCGAGTTCGCCGGTCTGCTGGACGGCGCGGCCAACCCCGAGGGCGGCAGGGCGCTGCTGGACTTCCTGCTGGGCCTCGAGTTCCAGGAGGACATGCCGCTGAACATGTTCGTCCACCCGGCGCGGCAGGACGCCGAGCTGCCCGAGGAGTTCACCCGCTACGCCGAGCCGGTGGAGAACCTGCGCGAGGTGGCGCCCGCGGAGATAGCGGAGCACCGTGAGGAGTGGATCGACGAGTGGACCGATCTGGTCGTCAGGTGACCGGATCGAGGTTGACCAGGGCGGCACTGCTGGCGGTGCCGCTGCTGTTCTTCGGGGTCTTCTTCGGCTATCCGGTGGCCGCCATCGTGTCCAGGGGACTGGTGGAGGACGGGAGTTGGCAATGGGGCCGGCTCGGCGAGGTGCTGGGCGACGAGAGCACCGCGAAGGTGCTGTGGTTCACCTGCTGGCAGGCGGCGGCGTCCACCGCGTTGACGCTGGCCCTGGCGCTGCCCGGCGCCTATGTCTTCGCCCGGCTCAGCTTCCCGGGGAAGCGGCTGCTGCACGCGGCCGTCACCGTGCCCTTTGTGCTGCCCACGGTGGTCACCGGGGCTGCCTTTCTCGCCCTGCTGGGGCGCGGCGGCCTGTTGGACAGCGCGTGGGGGGTGCGTCTTGACGACGGGGTGTGGGCGATTCTGCTGGCCCATGCCTTCTTCAACTACGCGGTGGTGGTGCGGACGGTGGGCGGGCTGTGGGCGCAGCTCGACCCCCGGCAGGAGGAGGCGGCGCGGGTGCTGGGCGCCGGCCGCCTCACCGCGTGGCGGCGGGTGACGCTGCCGGCGCTGGTGCCTTCGGTGGCCGCCGCGGGGCTGATGGTCTTCCTCTTCACCTTCACCTCCTTCGGGGTGATCCAGATCCTGGGTTCACCCCGGCAGTCCACCCTGGAGGTGGAGATCTACCGGCAGACCGCGCAGCTGCTGCGGCTGTCCACCGCCTCGGTGCTCACCCTGCTGCAGTTGGCGGCCGTGGTCGCGCTGCTGCTGGCGCACCGGCTGATCACCCGGCGGCGGGAGACGGCGCTCGCCCTCGTCGATCCGGCGTCCACCTCCCACCGGCCGCGCGGCGCCGCCCAGTGGTCGCTGCTGGCCGGGGTGTTGCTCTCCATCGGGCTGCTGCTGGCGTTGCCGCTCGGGGTGTTGGTGGAACGTTCGCTCTCCGGGCCCGACGGCTACGGCTTCGCGCACTACCGCGCTTTGGCGCACGCCGACGGCACGTTCCTGGTCGCGCCCTGGGAGGCGATCGGCAACTCGCTGCGCTTCGCCGCCGTCGCCACGGTGATCGCCGTGCTGGTCGGCGGCTGCGCCGCTGTCGCCCTGACCCGGCGAGCCGGCCGGCTGACCAGGGGGTTCGACGCGCTGCTGATGCTGCCGCTGGGCACTTCGGCGGTGACGGTGGGCTTCGGCTTCCTGATCGCGCTGGACGAACCCCCGTTGGACCTGCGGTCCTCCTGGATCCTGGTGCCGCTGGCGCAGGCGCTGGTGGGCGTTCCGTTCGTGGTGCGGGTGCTGCTGCCGGTGCTGCGCGCGGTGGACGACCGGCTGCGGCAGGCGGCCGCGGTGCTCGGTGCCTCGCCCGCGCGGGTCTGGCGCGAGGTGGATCTGCCGCTGGTGTGGCGGGCGTTGCTGGTGGCGGCCGGTTTCGCCTTCGCCGTCTCGCTCGGCGAGTTCGGGGCCACGGTCTTCATCGCCCGCCCGGACGAGCCGACGCTGCCGGTCGCGGTGGCCCGGCTGCTGGGCCGCGCCGGTGAGCTGAACTACGGTCAGGCGATGGCGCTCAGCGTGATCCTGATGCTGGTGTGCACGGCCGTGCTGCTGTTGCTGGAGCGGTTGGCGCCCAGTCGTTCCGCGGGAACCTTCTGATGGCTTGGGAGTCAGTTGTGAGTCTGCTGGAACTCGACGGGGTGAGCGTCCGCTACGGTGAGCGCGCCGCGCTGCGCTCGGTGGACCTCGGGGTGGCCGAGGGTGAGACGGTCTGTGTGCTGGGGCCGAGCGGCAGCGGCAAGTCCACGCTGTTGCGGGCGGTCGCGGGGCTGATTCCGGTGGCCGGCGGCACCGTTCGGCTGGCCGGCCGCGACCAGGCGGGGGTGCCGGCGCACCGGCGGGGGCTCGGGCTGATGTTCCAGGACCACCAGTTGTTCCCGCAGCGCGATGTGGCCGGCAACATCGCGTTCGGCCCGCGGATGCGGGGCAGCGGGAAGGCCGAGACGGCGCGTCGGGTCGCCGAACTGCTGGAGCTGGTCGGCCTGCCGGGCGCCGGCCGCCGCGCGGTGGCCACGCTCTCCGGCGGGGAGCAGCAACGGGTGGCGCTGGCCCGGGCGTTGGCGCCCGATCCCAGGCTGTTGATGTTGGACGAGCCGCTGGGCCAGCTGGACCGCGATCTGCGGGAGCGGCTGGTGCTGGAACTGCGCGAGCTGTTCGGCCGGTTGGGCACCACGGTGCTGGCCGTCACCCATGACCAGGGCGAGGCGTTCGCGCTCGCCGACCGGGTGGTGGTGATGCGGGACGGGCGGGTGGTGCAGGTCGGCACCCCGGTCGAGGTGTGGCGCCGCCCCGCGGACGCCTTTGTGGCGCGGTTCCTCGGCTTCCGCAATGTGGTCGAGACCACCGTCGGCGACGGAACCGCCGCCTCGCCGTGGGGCCCGCTGCCGGTGCCGGCCGACACGGGCCGGGGGCCGCGCGAGGTGCTGGTGCGGCCCTCGGGGGTCCGGCTGACACCGGCCGAGGAGAGCGCCCTCACCGGCACCGTGCACGCGCGCACCTTCCGCGGCGACCATGTGCTGTTGCTGATCCGCCCCGAGCCGTCCGGGCCCCTGGTGGAGGCATCCTGTCCGCTGCGCGCCGCCCCCGAGGAGGGGGAGCGGGTGGGGCTCTCCTTCGATCCCGACGAGGTGGTGGTGCTGCCCCCGCGCCGGGACGGGGAGCCGACGGACGCTCAACTGCCGGGCGGGGCACGCTAGAAAGTTCCTGAGAAGGTGAAAGTTTTCGTCTGTACGGGGTGACGACGGCGAAGTAAATTGTCGCAGCAGTCGTCACACTCTCCTGGAGATCCCCCTATGAGACGGACCCTGCTCACCCTTCTCGCCTGTCTCAGCCTGCTGTTCGGCGGCGCCGTGGTCGCCGCCCCGGCCCAGGCCGACCAGGCGCCGCCCGAACAGTGGCGCAGCTACTGGGTCGACGCCTTCAACGCCGGCATCTACAGCCCCGACCAGGTCAGCACGCTGATCGAGGACGCACAGGCGGTCAACGCCAACGCCCTGATCGTGCAGACCGCCCGCCGCTACGACTGCTTCTGCAACCGCGCCCTCTACCCGCGCACCGACGCCGCCATCGACCCCGCGCCCTACGACCCGCTGGACGAGGTGATCGAGCAGGCGCACGCGGCCGGCCTTGAGGTGCACGCCTGGGTGAACGTCAACACCCTCTGGAACAGCGCCACTCCGCCCACCTCGCCCGACCACGTCTACAACCAGCACGGCCCGACGGCCGAGGGCGCCGAGCGCTGGCTCAACAAGAAGGCGGACGGCACCGAACTGGTCGGCGCCAACGTCTATATCGACCCGGGCCACCCGGCGGCCGTCGACTACATCGAGTCCGCGGTGCGCAGCATCGTCCGCGAGTACGACGTCGACGGGATCAACCTGGACTACGTCCGCTACCCCGACGGCAGCTCGGAGACCACCCACAGCGACTGGGGCTACAACGACGTCTCCGTCGCCAGGTTCCAGCACGCCACCGGCCGGGACGACGTGCCCGAGCCGGCCGACGAGCAGTGGTCGGACTGGCGCCGGGACCAGGTCACCGGCCTGGTGCGCCGCCTCTACCTGGGCATCTGGGAGGAGAACCCGCAGGCCAGGCTCTCCATGGACGCCATCACCTACGGCCACGGCCCCAGCGCGGTCGGCGGGTTCGAGAACACCCGCACCTATGGCGAGGTCCTGCAGGACTGGGACGGCTGGCTGGACGAGGGGATCATGGACACCGTGGTGGCCATGAACTACAAGCGGAACTGGGAGCCCGAACAGGCCGACATGTACAGCGAGTGGTCGGAGTTCCTGGCCGACGCCCAGGGCGACCGACAGGCCGTCAACGGGCCCGCGCTCTACCTCAACTCGGTGGCCGACAGCGTCCAGCAGGCCCGCGAGGCGCTGACCCCGACGGCGGCCGGCAACACGATCGCCGGCTGGAGCGGCTACTCCTACGCCAGCGCCTCCATCGACGTCCCCGACTCCACCCCCGAGGCCGAACGCGCCGCGCTGGCCGAGGCGTTGACCACCGGCGCCGACGCGCCGTTCGCCGACCGCGCCGAGGTGCCCGACATGGCGTGGAAGTCCACGCCGACCGACGGCCATGTCACCGGCGAGCTGGCGCTGCGGGACGGCACCGCGCTGGACGGCGCCGAGGTCACGCTGATCCCGCTGGGCAGCGGCGAACGGCGGGTCGCCCGGGCCGACGGCTCGGGTTGGTTCGGCTTCGCGCATGTGCCGCCGGGGCACTATCTGGCGACGGTGACGCTGCCCGACGGCGTGGTCGGCGTCCCGGTGCTGCCGGTCCGGGTCGGCAGGGGCACCATCGCCGACACCCCGTTCCCGCCGTTCCTGGCCCTGCCCGGGGCGTGACGCCGGGCCGGCCCCCGGGCGCCCATGCCCGGGGGCCGGCGTCGGCTCAGCGGCGCGCGGCCAGGGTCAGCAGTTCGGCGGTGAGCCAGGCCAGTGGCCCGAAGACCGCCGCCAGCGCGGCGCAGCGCGCCGCGACCACCAGCCGCAGCGCCCGCCGTCCGGTGCCGACCCGCGTCAGGGCGGTCGTCGCCGGACGGCGTTCCACCCTGATCTGCTCGGCCACCGTGAGCACGCTGCCCAGCGTGCCGGCCGCGACCACCGCCAGGCCCAGCGACCCGAAGAGCCCGAAGTCGCCGAGCGCGCCCAGGTCGCCGGCGGCCAGCGTGGCCGCCACCGTGACGGTGAGCGCCGCGACCGGCCGACCGAGCCGTCTGGCCTCCTCCGTCAACCCGCGCCCGGCGAGCAGCCGCAGCGCCCCCGGCTGGTAGGCGGCCAGCGCCTGCCCGGCCAGATAGACAAGGCCAGGGCCGGTCAGCACCACCCCGGCGGCGATCAGCAGCCAGCCGCCGACCACCCCGAAGGGCATGGTGTCCAACGGGGCGGGCAGCGGCAGCCAACCGTCCGCCGCCTCGGCCGTCGGCTCGCCGGCCAGCGTGCCGAGCGCCAGACCGCCGGCGATCAGCGCCGTGCCCCACGGCAGTCCGGCCGGCGCCGGCATCGCGGTCACCGTCGCGCCGCGCAGCCCGAGCGCGGAAGCGCCGGCCGCCGTCGCCGGGGCCACCGCCAGCAGCGTCAACGCGGCCCCCAGCGGCAGCGAACCGCCACCGTTCAACGGACCGGTCGCGGCCCCGTCGAACGGCAACCCGGACAGATCGCCGCGCAGATGCAGAAAGAGCAGCAGGGCCAACGCGCTGCCCAACAGCCCGGCCACCGCCGTGGAGATCGCGGCCAGCACCGGGGTGCGCGCCGGGCCGAGGCCCGCGCTGTCCAGGCCCGACCGGGGCCGTGCCGTCGGATCGGCCCTCGCCACGGCCACCGCCAACTGCGCCGTGGCGGCCAGCGGCACCAGACACCACAGCAGCCGCAGCCCGGCGAGCCGGCCGTCCTCGGGATGAGCCGCGGCCCGCGCCAGGGCGCTGAGCAGCAGAAACCCCACGCCGGCCGCCGCCGAGGCGAGCAGCAGCCGACGGGCGAGCGCCGCCGGGTCGGAACCTCGGGCTAGCCGGAGAGCGAGCATGTGACGTCATCCTCGACGGCTTCGGGGGCGGCGGTGGTGTGGCCGTCGACCAGGCTGAGCGTGCGATCCGCCAGGGTCGCGACCTCCGGGTCGTGGGTGGCCAGCACCACCGTGATGGCATGGGTGCGGCCCGCCGTGGTCAGGGTGCGCAGCACCTGCGCCCGGTCCGCCCGGTGCAGCGGGGCGGTGGGCTCGTCGGCGAAAAGCACCTCCGGCTTGTGCGCCAACGCCCGGGCCAGCGCGACCCGTTGGCGCTGCGCCTGGCGCAGCCCGGCGGGCCGGATCCTGGCGCAGTCGGCGATATCGAGGCGGTCGAGCCATTCGGTGACCGTCTTACGGGCCTGGCGTCCCGGCACGCCCGCCAGCAGCAGCGGCAGCGCGGCGTTCTCCCAGGCGGTCAGCTCGGGCACCAGCTGTGGGCTCTCCCCGACCCAGCCGAAGCGCTCCCGGCGCAGCCGGTCCCGCGAGGTCGGGGACAGCTCGTGCACCGGGACCCCGTTGAACCACACCTCCCCACCCTGTGGGCGGAGTTGGCCGCTCAGGCAGGACAGCAGGGTGGTCTTCCCCGCCCCGCGCGGGCCGGCGACGGCAAGGATCTCGCCCTGGCGCACCCCCAGGGACACGCCGAGCAGGGCGGGTGAGCCACGGTGGGCGTACTCCAGATCGCGCGCCCAGAGCACGTGGTCGTCGGGTGGGGCCATGGATGGGGCACCTTCCGCTGGACTGGCCGGCCGTCGCCCCGCCCGCCGAACGGGAGGGCGTCCGGCCGTTCACGGCACCCCTGCACGCTGACACACCCCCTTCCCCGAAGCCGAACGCGACGCGACCACCGGTGCGAAGAATCCTCCGGACGGTGTACGGGCCGGGGGAGCGGGTGCAAGAAGTTCCTCCGGGGCCATGTTTCGGTGGCGATTTTCCTGGATTGGGCCGCACATGGCGTCGGATCTATGGCCAGTGGCGGTGTTGTACCCGGGGGCCCTGGGCATAGGGTGAGCGTTCCAATCCATCGGACCGGGAAGGCAGGAGGGCTCCGTGAGCACCGAGCCGCGCCGCGTGCGCAACTACATCGACGGGGAGTTCCGGGAGGCTGCCGACGGGCGGGTCAGCGAGGTGGTCGACCCGACCACGGGCACCCCGTACACCACGGCGCCGCTCTCCGGCACCGCCGACGTGGACGCGGCGATGGCCGCGGCCGAGGCGGCCTTCCCCGCCTGGCGGGACGCCACCCCGGCGGACCGCCAGCTGGCACTGCTGCGCATCGCCGACGCGCTGGAGCGGAACGCCGACGAACTGCTGGCCGTCGAATGCCGCGACACCGGCAAGCCCCTGGAGCTGACCAGGGGCGAGGAACTGCCGCAGATGCTGGAGCAGATCCGCTTCTTCGCCGGCGCGGCCCGGATGCTGGAGGGCAAGTCCGCCGGCGAGTACCTGGCGGGTTTCACCTCCTTCGTGCGACGGGAGCCCGTCGGGGTCTGCGCCCAGGTGGTGCCGTGGAACTACCCGCTGCTGATGGCCGTCTGGAAGTTCGCCCCCGCGCTGGCCGCCGGCAACACCGTCGTCCTCAAGCCGTCCGACACCACCCCCGCGTCCCTCTCCTATGTGGCGGGCCTGCTCGGCGAGATCCTGCCCAAGGGCGTCTTCAACGTGGTCTGCGGCGACCGGGACACCGGCCGGCTGATGGTGGAGCACCCCACCCCGGCCATGGTCTCCATCACCGGCTCGGTCCGCGCCGGCACCGAGGTCGCCACCAGCGCGGCGGCCGACCTCAAGCGGGTCCACCTGGAGCTGGGCGGCAAGGCGCCCTGCGTGGTCTTCGGGGACGCCGACCTGTCGGCGGCCGTCGAGGGCATCAGGGACGCCGGCTTCTTCAACGCCGGCCAGGACTGTACGGCCGCCACCCGGGTCCTGGTGCACGCCTCCCGCTACGACGCCTTCGTCCAGGCGCTCACCGAGGCCGCCGCCGTGGTGCGCACCGGCGACGTCGCCGACCCCGACTGCGCCTACGGCCCGCTCAACAACGCCGACCATCTGGCGAAGGTCAGCGGCTTCGTCGAGCGGCTGCCCGCCCACGCCAAGGTGACCACCGGCGGCCACCGGGTGGGCGAGCGCGGCTACTTCTACGCGCCCACGGTCGTCGTCAACTGCGCCCAGGACGACGAGATCGTGCAGAACGAGGTCTTCGGCCCGGTGATCACGGTGCAGTCCTTCACCGACGAGGCCCAGGCGGTGGAGTTCGCCAACGGGGTCGAGTACGGACTGGCCTCGTCGGTCTGGACCAGGGACCACGCGCGGGCCATGCGGATGTCCAAGGCGCTGGACTTCGGCTGCGTCTGGATCAACACGCATATCCCGCTGGTCGGTGAGATGCCGCACGGCGGCTTCAAGAAGTCCGGCTATGGCAAGGACCTCTCCGCGTACGGGCTGGAGGACTACACGCGGGTCAAGCATGTGATGACCTCGCTGTAGCCTTGGCGGCTCGCCTTGAGCCACCGCGGCCGGCCCGGGGGCCTGCGGCCCCCGGGGCCGCCCGCGGACCGGCGCCCTGGGCGGGCGGCCTTGGGCGGTCTTGGGCGGCGTTGCCGGGTTACAGAGTTGCGGAGTTGTGAGCTTGCGGGGTTGCGGAGTTGCGACTCCGGAGCGTTGCCTTTCCGGTGGCCCGGTGGCCCGGTGGCCCGGTGGCCCGGTGGCCCGGTGGCCCGGTGGCCCGGTGGCCCGGTGGCCCGGTGGCCCGGTGGCCCGGTGGCCCGGTGGCCCGGTGGCCCGGTGGCCCGGTGGCCCGGTGGCCCGGTGGCCCGGTGGCCCGGTGGCCCGGTGGCCCGGTGGCCCGGTGGCCCGGTGGCCCGGTGGCCCGGTGGCCCGGTGGCCCGGTGGTGTTCGGACGGGGCGGCGGGTGGGTTCGGGGGCGATCGTGGGGTGCGTGGGCCCGGGGGGAGTCGCCCCGCCCCCGGGCCGGGGGGCGGGGTCAGCGGCGTCGGTGGGGTTCGTCGGCGACGGCGCGCAGGGTGCCGATGCGGTTGGTCATGATCACGGCGACGTCCAGATCGCGGAGTCGGCGCATGGTCCGGCGGCTGTCGACCGTCCAGGCGGCGACCTGGTAGCCGGCGTCCTGGGTCCAGCGGACCCGGGCCTGGTTCACCTGCCCCAGCGGGTAGTTGAGCCAGCGCGGCCGGACCTCGGCGAGCAGCGAGGGGCGCGGCGCGCCCGTCCGCTTCCAGGTGAGGGCGATCTCCGCGTCCGGCTCCGCGCGGCGCACCGCGCGCAGCGCGCCCGGATCGCCGCAGTACCAGACCCGGGCGGTCGAACCGGTGGCCCGCACCTCGTCGACCACCCCACGCGCCTGCTCGGGGGAACGTTCCGGCAGGTCCAGCAGGACCCGCACGCCGAGATCGGCGCAGTGCGCCAACGCCTCGGCCAGCGTGGGCACTCCGCCGCCGGTGAGCCGGCGGACCTCGGCGGCGGACAGCGCCGCGACCGGCGCGTCATGCCCCCACAGCCGGCGGAGCGTCGCGTCGTGCAGCACCACCGGCACACCGTCCGCCGTCGTCCGCACGTCCAACTCGACGGAGTCCGCGCCCGCTTCGGCGGCCGAGGTGAAGGAGGGCAGGGTGTTCTCCCTGACCCGGTAGGGGTCGCCCCGGTGGGCGACCGTGATCACCCCGCCCATGTGGCGAGGTGGTCGTCGATCTCGGCGGTCAGCCGGGCCTTGCCGGCCGGGTCGAGGAACGAGGCGGCCACCGCGTTCCTGGCCAGGTCGGCGACGCCGGCCTCGTCCAGGTCCAACAGCCGCGCCGCGACCAGGTACTCCCGGCACAGGTCGGTGCCGAACATCGGCGGGTCGTCGGAGTTGATCGTCACCGGCACGCCCGCCTCGACCAGACGCGGCAGCGGGTGCTCGGCCAGGGACGAGACGGCGCCCGTCGCCACGTTGGAAGTGGGGCAGACCTCCAACGGGATTTGTTCGCGCGCCAGATGGGCCAGCAGCTCCGGGTCCTGGGCGGAGTTGATGCCGTGTCCGATCCGCTCGGCGCGCAGCGAGGTCAGGGCGTCCCACACGGTCTCGGGCCCTGTCGTCTCGCCGGCGTGCGGCACGCTGCGCAGGCCCGCGGCGATCGCCTGGTCGAAGACCGGCTTGAAGAGGGCGCGCGGCCACCCCTGCTCGGGGCCGCCGAGGCCGAACGAGACCAGGCCGTCCGGCTGTTGGCCCAGCGCACACGCCAGGGTGCCGTCGGCGGCCGGCAGGCCCAGCTCGCCGGGGATGTCGAAGCACCAGCGGAGCACCAGGCCCAGATCCCGCTCCGCCGTCACCCTGGCGTCCTCGATCGCTTCCACGATCGCCTCGTCGGGGATGCCGCGCAGCGCCAACGTGTAGGGCGTGACGGTCAGTTCGGCGTAGCGGATGCGCTGCCTGGCCATGTCCCTGGCCACCTCGTAGGTCAACAGCCGCACATCCTCCGGGGTCTTGATCAGGTTGACCACGGAGATATAGACCTCGATGAAGTGCGCGAAGTCGCGGAAGGTGAAGAACTCGGCCAGTCGCTCCGGGTCCTTGGGCACCGGCGAGTCCGGGTGCCGGGCGGCCAGCTCGGCGACGATCCGGGGCGAGGCGGAGCCCACATGGTGCACATGCAGCTCGGCCTTGGGCAGCCCGGCGACAAACGCGGCGAGATCACCGCCGGTGGCGGGGGGTTCCGGCAGCTGGGACAAGACGCCTCCTCGGATTCGACCTGCGCTCATGGTAGGCGGGGCTTACGGAGCGCCCGCGGGCCCGTAGGGTTAGGGCTCGCAGAATGTGGAGGTGCCGTGCCCGAGGAACAGCATGCCTATCCGACTCGGCCAGCGGCGGAAGAGCCTCCGGCGACCCCGCCGCCCGGCGGACCGACGACCGCCCCCGGCACGCCGGTGCCGGGACAGTTCGCCGGCTGGTCCTCCGGCGCCACCCCGCCGCCCGGCGGCTACCCGGCGCCCCCGGTTTACCCGTCGCCGCCGTACCCCGGCTTCGTGCCGCCGCCACCGGCGCCGATCCGCAACGGGACGGGGCTGGCCGCGCTGATCCTGGGCGTCGTCGCCGCCTCCGTCAGCTGGACCGTGTTCCTCAGCCCGTTGGCCGTCTTCCTCGGCGTTCTCGCCGTGGCCTTCGGCCTGATAGGCGCCGGACGGGTCAAGCGCGGCGCCGCCACCAACCGCCCGGCCGCGCTCGGCGGGCTGTGGACGGGCGTCGGCGGCGCGGTCATAGGCATCGCGCTCACCGTGGTCCTGGTGCTCCGGGTCCTCGTGCCGACCGGGGTGGAGTCCGCGGCCGGCTCCGACTACCTCGCGGAGGCGGGCGACGAGGTCGTCTTCGAGGACGGCCTCATCGTCCGGATCGACCAGCCCCGACGGGAGGACCACGGCTCCGTCGAGCTGACCGTCAACCTGACCAACGGCTCGGACGGGTCCGTCGAGGTCTTCGACGACTCGATCCGGGCCCTGGTGGACGGCACCCGGCTGGAGTCGCATCTGGTGTACCGGATCACCGCCGACGGGGGCGATCTGCCCCCCGGCGAGCAACGCAGCGTCGTCTTCCGGGTCGACGTCGGCAACGACGTCAGGGAACTGGGCATCGACTACGCGCCGGGCGCCGACTACGAGTACGCCTACTGGCAGTTGGCCCTTCCGGCCGACGGCGAGCCGGACGGGCCGCCGGGAGACGACCGGAACACGGACGAGGACCCGCCCGGCACCAGCCTCGACGTCTGAGAACCGCCCGCCCGCCGACCGCCCGCGCCAGAACCTCGCCGAAGTGGCGTAACGATCCACCCGCGCCGCCCTCTCAGCCGGAGAGGGAGAGGACCGGCCCCTCCGGGGCCGGCGGGCAGAAGGGACGCGGGATGCGAGACGAGAACGGCTCCAGGACGGCGCTGGAGTGGCTGGCCGCCGCGGCGCCCAGGCCGGCGACCTGTCGCTGGGAGTGGGAGCGCCAACCGCAGGGAGTGGCGCTGCTACCCGCCGGGCGGCTGTGGGACGTGCTGATCCTGCCGCCGGTGTTGGGCCTGGTCACCCTGGAGGTGCTGGGCCGGATCATCGACCGCCCCGGGCCGGTGCTGACGGACGGACGGCACGGGCGGGTCGGCTTCTTCGTCCCCGCCGGCACCGCGGGACGCTGGCTCGGCACCGGGGTGCGGGCGGCGGGACGCGGCTCCTGGATCGTGGTGCCACGCCCCGACCGGATCGTCCCCGCCGCCCACTGGCTGGTGCCGCCGGACGGCTCCGGGGTGCTGACGGACCCCGCCGTCCTCGAACTGGCGATGCACGAGGCCGCCGCCACCGTGGCCGGGCCCCGCCGCCCCGACCTCGGCGGGTGACCGGGCGACGGGTGACCGGCGGGCGGGGCACGCGGCGGCGCTCAGCTTCCGGCCAGTGCGCTCTCCAGGATGTCCAGGCCCTCGGCGAGCAGATCCTCGCCGATCACCAGGGGCGGCAGGAAACGCACCACATTGCCGTAGGTGCCGGTGGTCAGGACCAGCAGGCCCGCCCGGTGGCAGCGCGCCGCCACGGCGGCGGTGGTCGCCGGGTCGGGCTCCTTGCCGCCGGGCCGCACCAACTCGATCGCCACCATGGCGCCCCGGCCCCTGACATCGCCGATCACCGGGAACCGCTCGGCCAGCGCGCGCAGGCGCGGCAGCATGATCTCCTCGATCCGCCGCGCCCTGGCCGGCAGATCAAGCTCCCGCATGGTCTCGATCGCGCCCAGCGCCGCCGCGCAGGCCACCGGGTTGCCGCCGTAGGTGCCGCCAAGACCGCCCACATGGGCGGCGTCCATGATCTCGGCGCGGCCGGTGACCGCCGCCAGCGGCAGCCCGCCGGCGATGCCCTTGGCCGTGGTGATCAGATCGGGCACCAGACCCTCGTCCTCGGAGGCGAACCACTGTCCGGTGCGACAGAAACCGGACTGGATCTCGTCCGCGACCAGCACGATCCCGTGCTCTCGGGCGAACTCGGCGATCCGCGGCAGGAAGCCACGGGCCGGCACGATGAAACCGCCCTCGCCGAGGATCGGCTCCACCACGACGGCCGCCGTGTTGTCGGCGCCGACCTGCTTGGTGATCTGCTCGATCACCTGCGCCGCCGCCTCCTCCGCGCACCGCTCGGGCCCGGTCAGCCAGCGGTAGGGATAGGCCATCGGCACCCGGTAGATCTCCGGCGCGAACGGGCCGAAGCCGTGCTTGTACGGCATGTCCTTGGCGGTCAGCGCCATGGTGAGGTTGGTGCGGCCGTGGTAGCCGTGCTCGAAGACCACCACCGCCTGCCGCTTGGTGTGGTACCGGGCGATCTTGACCGCGTTCTCCACCGCCTCGGCGCCGGAGTTCAGCAGGATCGACTTCTTGGCGTGGTCGCCCGGGGTGAGCCGGGCCAGCTCCTCGCAGACCTCGACATAGCCCTCGTAGGGCGTGACCATCGCGCAGGTGTGGGTGAACCGCCCCAGCTGTTCGGTGGCGCGCCGCACCACGGCCTCGGCGCTGTTGCCCACCGAGGTGACGGCGATCCCCGAGCCGAAGTCGATCAGCCGGTTGCCGTCCACGTCCTCGACGATCCCGCCGCCGGCCCTGGCGGCGAAGACCGGCATCACGGTGCCGACACCCGCGGCCACCGTGGCCAGCTTCCGCGCCATCAACTCCTGGGACCTGGGCCCCGGGATCTCGGTGACCAGCCTGCGCTCCTGGGGGAGAGCGGGACCTCCGGCCCTTCCGTTCGTGTCGCTCATGAGTGGACTCCTCGTCGCGAAGGGGGTGCGTCGGGCACTTCCTCGCAGGCTAGGGCCGGACCAGCGCCCCGGGCACGCGCCACCACGGAGTCAACGGGGCACGGTTTTGGCCACTTCGGCACCTGGTGTGCCGCCACCCCGACGGCCGGGCACGCGGGGTGCGCTCAGGGCCGCGACACGGTGTCGTGCGGCGGGGCGGGGCAGATCCGCCGGCCGTCCTCGTCGAAGACGTACATCTGGTTCAGATCGACCAGCAGCGGCACCCGCTCGCCCAGCCGGGGCTGCGCCTCGGCGGGGATGCGCACCACCAGACCGTCCGTGATCCGGCCGGCGGCGGTGGCCGGCGGTCCCTCCGCCTCCTGCTGACCGGCCCCGGCCGGCTCCCGGGGGCTGCCGGCCGGTATGCGCCGCCGGCCCAGCAGCCGCCCGAGACCGCCGGCGCCGCCGAGCCGCGAACGGCGCCCGACCCGGGACCGCTTGGCCGGCGGGCGCGGCGACTCAAGCCCCTCGACGCGCGCCGGACGCGCCCCCGTCGACACATGCACCAGCGACTCGTGCCCCTGGAACTCCACATGCTGCACCACGCCGTTGAGCAGCGCCTCGGTGGGCCGCATCTCCTGCGGGGAGGCGATCCTGGCCGCCTCCGAGCGCAGCCCCACCGTGATCTCCCGCCCCATCTGCACCCGCAGCATCTGGTGGTCCACGGACAACGGCTGCGGCAACTCGATACGTTGGGTGCCGAAGTCGATGCCCATCCGGCCGCCGAGCGGCGCGTGCACCGTGGCCCGCAGCAGATTGATCCGCGGCGTGCCGACGAACGCCGCCACGAAGACGTTCTCCGGACGCTGGTAGACCGCCCTGGCGCTGTCCATCTGCTGGATCACGCCGTCGCGCATCACGGCCACCCGGTCGCCGAGCGACATCGCCTCGGCCTGGTCGTGCGTCACATAGACCGTGGTCACCCCGAGATGCCGGGTCAGCGTCGCGATCTCGGCCCGCAGCCGGGTGCGGAGCTTCGCGTCGAGGTTGGAGAGCGGCTCGTCCAACAGGAACGCGGAGGGCCGGCGGACGATGGCACGCCCCATCGCCACCCGCTGGCGCTCGCCGCCGGAGAGCTGCCCGGGATAGCGGTCCAGCAGGTCCTCGATGCCCAGCAGCCGGGCCGCCTCCCGCACCCGGGAGGTGGTGTCCTGCGACGGCGACTCGATGCGCAGCGGGAAGTCGATGTTCTGGCGGCCTGTCATGTTCGGGTAGAGGGCGTAGTGCTGGAAGACCATCGCCAACCGACGTTCACCCGGCGGTACCGCGTTGGACAGCTCGCCGTCGAAGAGCAGTTCCCCCGAGGTGATGTCCTCCAGACCCGCGATCATCCGCAACACCGTTGTCTTGCCGCAGCCGGAGGGACCGAGCAGCACCACGAACTCGCCGGGACGGATGTCCATGGACAGGCGATCCACGGCGACCACGTCCCGTGGGTAGATCTTGGTCACGTCTCGCAGGGAGATGGCGCGTGTCATGGCGTTCCGCCCGTGGATTTCCTTGACTCGGGGATGAGCCAGGAACGTAGCGCACCAGATGTCCCAGGGGAACGCTTTCGTACAACTTGCCCCGCCGCATATTCGAGGACCTGTTCGCGCACCTCACACCGTCCGTTCGACGGGCGGCGCGGGAGGGTGACGGCTGCACTAGATTTGGCCGTGGACGAACGGTCGCCGAATCGGTCGGGCCCCTCCGACGTGACGACAACCGACGTTCGAGGCACGGCGGTTGGCATCATGGGGGACCAATGAACAGCGACGGTACAGCGAAGCCGAGGCGCATGCCCCACGAGACGGCGGACCAGACCCCCGTGGTTCCCCCGCCCCCCGGTGCGCCACCGGCGATCCAGCAGCCACCGGCGGCCGAAGTACCGCCGCTGACCCGCTGGTTGCGCCTGCCCCGACCCGCCACCCGCCCCGGCGTCTGGCGCGCCGGCCATATCGTCAAACCACCCCACGACCCCGACCAACCCAGCGACCGCGAACTCCACGGCGGCGCCCTCCTGGCGTTTCTGACGGGGTTGTTGGTCTGGTCGTTGTGCTGGTACGGGTATATCGACCTGTGGATGTGGCCCCTGGACCGGATCCGGTGGAGCCGCCCCATCCAGCTCGACTCCCGGGCCGGTGCGACGGTGGTCGAGACCGTCATCTGGGCCTACTACGTCCTGTTCGACGTGATGTTGGTCTGGATCTTCGGTCGTCTGGGCAACTTCTCCCAGGTGTGGTACCGCTGGCGGCCGGTATTCCTGCGGTACTGGAGCGGGCGTGCTGATCTCCAGCCGCAGCCGTCCGGGAAGACGCGCCGTGCGGTGGCGGCGCTGGTCGGCTTCGGCTGGGTGTTCGGGCTCAGCTTCGGGCTCTGGACATCCTGGCTCGGCCCCCTCAACGCCGTGGTGCCGGATGCGATGTGGGAGGACGGGGACACCACGGCGTATGTGGTGGTCTACAACCTCTACTACGTGCTGTACACCGTCCTGTTGCTGCTGCTCTTCGGCTGGCTCGGCGGGTGGTGGGCCGTTCTGCGGCGGTATCCGTTGGCGTTGTTGTCGCGTGACCGTGCGCCGGGGAGTGCCGAGGAGCGGGCCGCGATCGCGCGGTTGACGGACTTCACCGAACTGCGCGACGCGGGCGCCGACGCGGCGGCCGAGCGGCTGTTGGCCGAGGTGCGGGAGGGGGCGATGAGCGATCTGGACTACGCCAGGATCGCGCACGCGTGGAGCACGGTGCGGGCCAGGCCGACGGAGCTGCCGGTGTTCGACGAGGCGGTGCGGCGGCACGGTGCCGGCGCGTTCCCGCATCCGTCGGGCGAGCGGGACCTGCCGGTCCGCGCCGCCCGGCACGATCTGCTCACCCGTCAGGTGCGGATCGGTTCGGGCGTGGACGAGGAGCGCAACCCCTACGAGTACCGGGGCGTGGACATCGCGCTCGATCCGGCCGTGCTCGGCACCTCGTTGCTGGCCGTCGGTCCGCCGGGCGCCGGCAAGACGGGGCGGGTGGTGCGCCCGGTGGTGGAGGCGCTGTGCCTGCACGCGCTGACCGGGCAGGCCGCCGTGGTGGCGGTGGGCACGGCGGCCAGCGGCCTCGGCCCCGACCACGCCTTCGACGTGCTGGTGCGGGTGGGAGATCCGTCCAGCACCCACCAGTTGGCGCTCTACGGCGGCGCCGCCGACACCGACGAGGCGGCCGGGCTGCTCGCCGAGGCGCTGCTCGGCGGCACCCAGGCGGAGACCAGGGAGGCCGCCGCGGTGCTGATCCAGCTGATCGGCCCGTACCACGCGGCCTATGGCCGGCTGCCCGGGGTGCCCGAGCTGCGGGCCATGCTGGACGGCGCGCCGGCGTTGCTGGCGACGCTGCGCGACGACCTGGCGCTGGCCGGGGCGCACGACCAGCAGCGGGAGTTGGACTCCCGGCAGCGGCAGGCGCGTCGTCCCGACGACCTCGGCCGGCGGCTCGCCGACCGGTTGGCGGTGCTGGACCGGGCGGGCTTCTCGAACGAGGCCCCGGCGGAGCCCTTCTCGTTGGCCGCGCTCATCCATCCGCTGCGGGTGCGGATCGACCTTCCGGCCGCCGGGCACGCGGAGGCCGGCCGGATCATCACCCGGCTGCTGCTCGCCCAGTTCGCCGCCTCGGTCACCAGCCGCCCCGACCGTTCGCTCTTCGCCGTGCTGGTGCTGGACGACGCGACGGCCGCCGTCACCCCGGGCACGGTGCGCGGGCTCACCCAGCTGCGCGGCGCCAACGCCGGCGCGGTGCTGGCGCTGCGCACCCTGGACGACGTACCGGCCGAGCTGCGCGCCGGGCTGCTGGGCGCGGTCGGCTGTCGGATGGCGTTCTCCGGGCTCACCACCTGGGACGCCGAGCACTTCGCCCGCGCCTGGGGCACGGCCTGGACGGAGGATCAGGACATCACCAGGACGCCCGACCGCACCGGCGGCATCGTGCGGAAGACGGTGCGCGGCGTGCGGAAGCTGTTCACCGGTCGGGAGACCACCACGGACTCGGTGACGGTGCGTCGGGTGGAGCGGGAGCGCTGGTCCGCGTCGGAGCTGGCGCATCGGGTGCCGCCCCGGCACGCGGTGCTGTCGATGACCTCGGTGGACGGGGAGCCCACCCCGCCGGTGCTGCTCCGGCTCGGCTGAGGCCGCCGCCGGGAGGTGGCCGATACCGGCCGTTCCGGTCGCGGGGGCCGCTGGGACGCCATGACCGGCCACGATACGGTTCCTTGGACGTCGATCCCGCTGCCCTAGGTGATATATGCGACCCACTCTCGCCGCCCTCACGCAGCACAGCGCGCTCCGGCTCAGGGTCAGGGCCGGGGAGGATCGGTTGGACGCCGAGGTGCGGTGGGCGCACACCAGTGAGATGACCGATCCGACGCCCTTTCTGGACGGCGGCGAGCTGTTGTTGACCATCGGGCTCAATCTTCCGGTGGACGATCTGGCGGCGATGCGCGGCTATGTGGCGCGGCTGGCCGCCGCCGGGGTGGTGGGGCTCGGCTTCGGTGTCGGGGTCAACCACCCCGAGGTGACCCCCGAGTTGCTGCGGGCGGTGCGCGAGGTGGGGCTGCCGCTGCTGGAGGTGCCGCGGCCCACCCCGTTCATCGCGATCAGCAAGGCGGTCTCCGCCGCGATCGCCGCCGAGCAGTACCGCACGGTGACGGCCGGGTTCGCCGCGCAGCGGGAGTTGACCAGAGCGGCGCTCTCGCCCGAGGGGCCGCAGGCGCTGCTGGCGCGGCTGGCGGCCCAGGTGGACGGCTGGGCCGCGCTCTGCGACCGCTCCGGCGCCGTCACGGCCGTCGCTCCCGGATGGGCGGCCCGCCGGGCGGGGCGGTTGGCCGACGAGGTGCGGCGGTTGGGCGACCGTCCCGCGCCGGCCAGTACCGTCTGTTCGGTGCCGGTCGAGGACGGCGGTCCGGCCGGCGCCGACCGGGTCGAGCTGCAACTGGTCGGCACCGGGCAGCGGGACCGCGCGGTGCTGGCGATCGGCACCGCCGCGCCGCTCGGCACCGCGGCCCGCTACGCGGTGCAGGCGGCGGTGGCGCTGCTCACGCTGGTGACGGAGCGTTCGCTGGCCTACCAGCTGGCGGAGTCCCGGCTGGGCGGCGCCGTGCTGCGGATGTTGCTGAGCGGTGAGCCGGACCATGCCAGGGCGGTGGCGGGACAGCTGTACGGCGGTCTGCTGGACGCGCCGCTGCGGGTGGTGGCGGTCGAGGGCGCCGAGCCGGCGGCGCTGACCGCGTTGGGGCAGGCGATAGAGGGCGCGGCGGCCCGCGCCGGCGAGTCGGTGCTGGCCGCGCCGGACGGCGAGGGGCTGGTGCTGCTGCTGGCCGACGGCGGCGGCGCGGTCGCGGCCTGCCTGGACCACGCGGCGACGGCGGGCGACGGGGTGGTGGTCGGCCTGTCGGCGCCGACCGGCCTGGCCGGCGTCGACGCCGCCTACCAACAGGCCAGGGAGGCGCTGCTGGTGGCCAGGCGGCGGGGCAGATCGCTGGTGGAGCACGACGATGTGGCGGTCGGTTCGGTGCTGCCCCTGCTGGGCGACGACGCGGTACGGGCCTTCGCCGACGGGATGCTGCGTTCGCTGCGCGAGCACGACAAGAGCGGGCGCGGCGATCTGTTGGCCTCGTTGCGCGCCTGGCTCTCCCGGCACGGACAGTGGGACGCGGCGGCGGCCGATCTGGGCGTGCACCGGCACACGTTGCGCTACCGGATGCGGCGGGTGGAGGAGATCCTGGGCCGCTCCCTGGACGATCCGGATCTGCGGATGGAGCTGTGGCTGGCGCTCAAGGCCAGCGGGGTGGCCGCCCGGCGCTACCCCAGGGGCTGAGGCCGGCCGCCGGTTCCCGCCAAAGGGGAGTGTCGGCGCGCCGCGCCGCTACAAACCGGACAAGAAGTCGGGGCGGCCGAGCGCCTACGGTGGGTGCGGGCGAGGGGCGTGCCGCCCCGTTCGCCGCTGGTTTCCCGAGCTTTGGAAGGGCGGACCGCGATGACGACAACGACATCCCCGCAGGCGTTCTGGCTGGCCGGACGCGCGGCGCACGGCGAGCACACCCTGGAGGTCACCTCGCCGTGGGACGGCCGCACCGTGGGGGTGGTGTCGGTGCCCACGGCCGCGCAGACCGAGGAGGCGGTGGCCGCCGCCGCCGCGGTCGCCGAGGAGTTCGCCGCCACCCCGGCCCATATCAGGGCCGCGGCCCTGGACCGGGTTCGGGCCGCCCTTGAGGCGCGCTCGGAAGAGGTGGCGCGGCTGATCTCGGCGGAGAACGGCAAGCCGATCAAATGGGCCAGGGTCGAGGTGGCCCGCTGTCTCTCGGTCTTCCGCTGGGCGTCCGACGAGGCGCGCCGGTTCAACGGCGGCGTCGCGCAGCGGCTGGACGCCGACGCCGGCGGCACCGGCCGGCTGGCGCTGACCCGGCGGGTGCCCTACGGCCCGGTGCTGGGCATCGCCCCGTTCAACTTCCCGCTCAACCTCTGCGCCCACAAGGTGGCCCCGGCGATCGCCGCCGGCGCGCCGATCGTGCTCAAGCCGGCGCCGGCCACCCCGCTCTCCGGGCTGCTGCTGGGCGAGTTGCTGGCCGAGACGGAGCTGCCGGCCGGCGCGGTCAGCGTGCTGCCGGTGGCCAACGACGCGATGCCGGAGCTGGTGGCCGATCCGAGGCTGCCGGTGATCTCGTTCACCGGCTCGGTGCCGGTCGGTTGGTCGATCAGGGACTCGGTGCCGCGCAAGCGGGTCACCCTGGAGCTGGGCGGGAACGGCGCCGCCGTGGTGTTGGCGGACTGGGCCGGTGACGCCGATCTGGACTGGGCGGCCGAGCGGATCGCGACCTTCTCCAACTACCAGGGCGGGCAGTCCTGCATCTCGGTGCAGCGGGTGATCGCGGACGCCTCGGTCTACGACCGGCTGCTGCCCCGGCTGGTCGCCGCAGTCGACGGACTGGTCACCGGTGACCCGTCGGATCCGGCCACCGAGGTCGGCCCGCTGGTCAGCGAGGACGCCGCCCGCCGGGTCGAGGAGTGGGTGAACGAGGCGGTCGCCGGCGGCGCCTCGGTGCTGGCCGGCGGCACCAGGGACGGCGCCGCCTTCGCCCCCACCGTGCTGGCGGACGTCCCCGGCGACGCCCGGATCTCCTGCGACGAGGTCTTCGGCCCGGTGCTCTCGGTGACCCGGGTGGACGGCGAGGCCGCCGCCTTCGCCGCCGCCAACGACTCCACCTTCGGCCTCCAGGCCGGCGTCTTCACCCATGACCTGCGGGCCGCCTTCCGCGCCCACCGGGCGTTGGAGGTGGGCGGCGTGGTGATCGGCGACGTCCCGTCCTACCGGGCCGACCAGATGCCCTACGGCGGCGTCAAGCAGTCGGGGGTGGGCCGGGAGGGCGTCCAGTACGCCATGGAGGACTACACCTACGAGCGGGTGATGGTCCTCACCGGACTCGACCTGTAGGGCCCGGCCGACAGGGCGCCCGAAGGGCAATACAGCTAGACGCCCCGGGCGCCCGTCGGCTTCACGGCCACCACCAGATCACGGACGATCGCCTGGTCGACCCGGTGTTCGAAGCCCAGATAGGGCTCGCTGTCCCGCACCACGAGCCCCTGCGCGGCGAGCACCGCCGTCAGCTCCTCGCGGGCGGCCACCTGAGTGTTCCAGGAGATGCCGATCGCCCCGCCCGGCCGCAGCAGCCGGTTCCACACCGGCAGCGCCTCGGTGAGCAGCGGCAGCGGGCTGCGCGACAGCGCGGGGCCCGCGGTGTCGCGCGCGCGGCTGCCGTGCTGCACCCCGTAGGGGGTGTCGGTGACGATCAGGTCGAAGGAGGCGGCGCGGAAGAAGTCCCCGCTGGCCACGGTGTCCGCCTGCACGGCGTCGACCTCGATGGTCTCGCCCCTGCGGTAGCTCTCCTTGTCGGCGCCCAGGGTCACCGTCAGCCGCCGGCCCACCGTGCGGTGGTTGCGGCGCACCGGGCCGCTCTCGGCGCGGTGCTTGATCCTGGTGTTGCGCAGCCACTGCCGGAAGAAGTTCTGGTACGCGTCGAAGCTCTTGCCGTCCCGCTCCACACCGGCCGCGTCCAGGCCGTACATCACCGCCTGGTTGAGGGTGGTGCCCCGGCCGCAGAGCGGGTCGAGCACCCTCAGCCGGCCGGTCAGCAGCCGCTCCGGACGGGCACAGGACAGCGCGGTGACGTTCAACAGCAGCTTGGTGAAGTCCTCGTTGGTCTTGCCCACGTACTTCTGGATGGTGAGCAGATCGTCGGGGAACCGGTCGAGCCGGCGCACCTCCACCGGGGTCAGGGTGTCGCCGACCCGCTCGAAGAGGGCGTAGAGCCCGGAGAGGTTGGCGAGGTGGGCGAGATCCTCCTCGGTCGGTCGGGGGGCGCGGAACGTCAGATACGGCACGCCGCCCAGCGTGCTCTCCGCGATGTCGGCGAGCCGCCCCCCGAGCACCGTGTCGTTCATCACCAGCAGTTCGGCGCGGGCGAGCCGCGCCGACTGCTGGGCGTAGACCCGGTTGTGCGAGGGCAGCAGCAGAAAGGCGTATGTGTGCGTGGCGTCCATCGCGCCGGATCCTAGACGGTGGCGGGCCCGCGCCCGCAATCCACGCCGTCCGCTCAGTCGAACGCGATCCGCGTCACCCGCACCCCGCCGCGCAGCGTCAGCCGCAACTCCCGCACCCCGGCGACGGGATGGGCCAGATCGACGGTGACCGGCGCGTAGCGGTAGCGGTCGCCGGTGTCCGGCACCGTCCAGGTGGCCAGGACGCCGGCCTCGGCGTCCGCCAGCTCCACGGTGGCCGCCGCGCCGCCGACGCCGGCCACGTGCACCGTGCCGGAGGTGACGCCGGCGCCCAGATCGCAGGCGCGGAAGTGGAGCACCGCCGGACGCGCCGGGTCGGCCGGGGCCACCGCGTCGCCCGAGACGCGGCCGGCGTCGACCAGCTCGGCCCCGGCGATCTCGTCGAAGTCGGCCGCGAGCAGCCCCCGTTCCCGCACCGGTCGAGGCGCCGGCGGTTCCCCCGCGACCCGCCACGGGGCGCGCCGGCGAAGGTCCCGGCTGGAGGCGCCGACGGCCAGCTCGTAGTCGCCCGGCGGCACCGTCCACCGGGAGTGCGCCACGTCCCACATGCCCAGCGCCTCGTCCAGCGGGGCGGTCAGCCGCACCCGGCGCCGTTCGCCGGCGGCCAGGGTCAGCCGCTGGTGTCCGACCAGCCAGCGGTGCGGCCGGGGCAGCGCCGGATCGACGGCCGTCGCGTAGAGCTGCACCACCTCGTCGCCGTCCCTGGGCCCGGTGTTGCTCAACGTCACCTCGGCGACCAGCGTCTCGCCCTCCGCGCGCACCGCGAGCCCGTGGTACTCGAACGAGGTGTAGCCGAGGCCGTGGCCGAACGGGTAGAGCGGATCGCCGTCGTGGTAGAGGTAGGTGGCGCGCGCGGTGATGAGGTCGTAGTCGCGGATGGGCGGCAGTTCGGCGTCGTCGGCGTACCACGTCTGGGGCAGCCGGCCGGCCGGCGAGACATCCCCGCACAGCACCCTGGCCAGCGCGGTGCCCGCCTCCTGTCCGCCGTGCGCGGTCCACAGCAGCGCCGGCAGCGCGGCGTCCGCCTCCGGCACCGCGTACGGATAGGACGAGGAGAGCACCAGCACCGTCGCGGGGTTGGCCTCGTGGGCCGCGCGCCAGAGCGCCTCCTGCCGCTCCGGCAGCCGCAGCGTGGCGCGGTCCTCCGTCTCCCGCCCGTTGATATGCGGGTCGTTGCCCAGCACCAGCACCACGACATCGGCGGCCCGCGCCGCCTCGGCGACCGCGGCGCGCCCGTCGCGGACCGTCTCCACCGTGAAGACCGTGCCGGGTTCGCCCTCGGCGGCAACCTCCAGGCCGTCGGCGGCGACCGACACCGGACGACCGCTCGCCCGATGGACCAGGAGGTGACCAGCCCCGTGCGGTGCCAGCTCGAACACCTCCCGCACCACCCAGCCGCCGGGACGCTCCGCCGAGGCCCGCACCAGGCCGTCGTCGGCGACCGACAGATAGCGCCCGTCCGCCGCCCGCAGGGTCAGCGCGCCGGCGCCCCAGTCGATCAGCCGCAGGACGCCGGCGGAGGCGTCGTCGCCCACCGTCAGCGGCGGCAGATCGGTGCGCCCGGCCAGCAGCGCCGGGTCCAACGCGGCCTGTTCGTCAGGCCCTTCGGCGTCGCCGGCGGCGGCCGGCACGGCGACCCAGCCCGCCTCGGTGCGCAGCCGCACCAGATCGGCGCCGTCGTCGAAGGTGACCGCGCCGACCGCCGGATGGGCGCGCAGCCCGTCCACCGGGCTGACCCGGTAGGGCGGCGAGCCGCTGTACCAGTCGAGCTTGACCTCGTCGGCCAGCGGGCCGAGCACCGCGACCGAACGGCCCGCCGGCAGCGGCAGCAGCCCGTCGTTCTTCAGCAGCACCACGGCCTGTTCGGCGGCCAGCCTCGCCAACTCCCGGTGCTCGGGCGTGTCATGGGCCGCCTCCCGGTCGAACGGGTGCGCCTCGGGATCGAACTCGCCCAGCCGGAAGCGCATGGTCAGCAGCCGCGTCGCCGCGCGGTCGATGTCCGCCTCGGTCAGCAGGCCGCGCTCCAGCGCCTCGGTCAGCGCGGTCACGGTGGGGACCGCGTCCTCGCCGTGGTCGGTGAAGCTGTCGACCCCGGCGCGCAGCGAAGCGGCCAACCCGCTGGCGTGGTCCGGGAGATAGCCCTGCGAGCCGGCGATATTGGACGGCGCGCCCGCGTCGGAGCAGACCACCAGCGGGAGGTCGGTCAGCTCGCGCAACAGGTCGAGCAGCGGCGAGAGATGGTTGGGCCGGCCGTTGACCAGGTTGTACGCCGGCATCACCCCGGCCGCCGCACCGGCCCGCACCGGGCCCGCGAAGGCCGGCAGCTCGTACTCGCGCAGCACCCGGGCGCGCAGCGAGGTGCTGGCCGTGTCCCGGTCCACCTCGTGGTTGTGCGCCAGCCAGTGCTTGAGGACGGGGGCGGTGCGCCAGTACCGCGGATGGTCGCCGACCAGCCCCCGGGTGTAGGCGGCGGCCAGCGTCCCGGTGAGCCCGGCGTCCTCCGCGTAGCCCTCCTCGTTGCGGCCCCACAGCGGATGCCGCAGCGGATTGACGGTGGGGGACCAGACGTTGAGGCCGACCCTCGGATCCCTGGCGCGCATCGCCCGCACCTCGCGCCCGGCTGCCTCGCCGACCCGCCGGACCAGCTCCGGGTTCCAGGTCGCGCCCAGGCCCACGGCCTGGGGGAAGACGGTGGCCCTGCCCATCCAGGCCACCCCGTGCAGCGCCTCCTGCCCGGTGCGGAACGCGGCCAGGCCGAGCCGGGGCACGGCGGGCGCGAACTGGTGCAGCAGGGCGATCCGTTCGTCGAGGGTCAGCCGACCCAGCAGATCGGCGACGCGCTCGGGGACGGTCAGCCCGGGGGCACGGAACGGCGGTGGCTCGACAGTCACGGGAGGCTCCCCAGACGGTGATGGTGGCGGATGCCCCGAGGGTGCGCGGGCAGCCCGGCGACCTGGTTTTTCGAAGCGCTTCGATGCTCGGTTTTCCGTCGGTCCCCTGTCAAGTCCCAGACGGGCGCCGCCGTCCGGGATCATGTGTCTCCATGCTTTCCTGGGCGCCGCCCACGGCCTCAACTTTCTCTGAACCAGGGCTTGTGCACCCCGCTGGTGGGTCTTAACCTCGGCGCAACATCGAAGCGCTTCGACCAGACAGTCCTCCACGGGGTCCCGAAGCGGCCGAACCTTGGAAGGGTTTCCCGCCATGCCGAACTCCCCCTCCGCACCCAGCAGAAGACGGTTCCTCGCCTCCACCGCGGTGGCCGCCGCGGCCACGGCCGGCGGGGTCCCGCTGCTGACCGCCTGCTCATCGGACGGCGCCTCGGGCGGCGGCGGGGGCGAGGGCCGGATCGCGGAGACCGAGTTGGAGAGCATCCTCCCGACGTACCAGGCCTCCGAGGTGGCCTTCGAGCCGGACATCCCGGCGGAGAACGGTTCGAGCCCCGGCTACACCAGCTTCATCGGCACCGACGAGATGGGCGTCACCGTTCCCCAGCCCAAGGGCTCCGGCGGCGAGTTCCGGGTGATGACCCCGCTGTGGGGCACCCCGCCCTCGTCCGGGAACGACTACTGGACGGCGATGGACGAGGCCATCGGGGTGCGGATCAACTGGCAGACCCAGGACGGCAACACCTATGGCGAGAAGTTGGGCGCGGTGCTCGCCGGCAGCGACATCCCCGACCTGGTCTGCGTGCCGGGCTGGGAGCTGCAGGGCCAGATACCGCGCGCCATCAGCAGCCGCTTCGCCGACCTCGGCCCCTTCCTCTCCGGCGACCGGGTGCTGGACTACCCCAACCTCGCGGCCGTGCCGACCGCGGCCTGGGAGTCGTCGATCTTCGGCGGCGCGTTGCGCGGCCTGCCGATGCCGGCCCCGCCCATCGGCGGCGTGATCCCCTTCTACCGCCAGGACATCTTCGAGGCCAACGGCTGGGCACCGCCCACCAGCGCCGAGGACTTCCTCTCCTTCTGCCAGGACATCACCTCCGCCCGCAACCGCGTCTGGGCCTGCGAGGACATGAAGTGGTCCTCGTTCATCATCCACGGCGTGCTCCCCGACAAGCCGCAGTACTGGGAGGAGGTGGACGGCCGCCTGGTCAACCGCTTCGAGACCGATGCCTATCTGGAGGCCCTGGACTGGACCAGACGCCTCTTCGACGCCGGCGTGGTGCACCCGGACGGGGTGGCCAACCAGGGCGACGCGCTGGTCCGCTTCACCTCGGGCGAGTCGCTGATGTTCAACCAGGGCCAGGGCGTCTGGCACAACACCCTCACCGAACAGCGCTCGGCCAACCCGGACTTCCGGATGAACGCCTTCGACTACTTCGGCGTCGGCGGCGAGGACCCGATCCTCTACGCGGGCAACGGCTCCAGCCTGTGGACCTTCGTCAACAAGAACCTCCCCGAGGAACGCGTCCGCGAGGCCCTGGAGATCGCCAACTTCTGCGCCGCGCCCTACGGCACCCGCGAGAACCTGCTGCGCACCTTCGGCGTCGAGGGGGTCCACCACACCGTCGAGGGCGACCAGCGGATCCGCACCCCGCAGGGCGAGGAGGAGGTCGTCCCCGACACCTATGTCTTCATCGCCTCGCCCGGCCACTTCGTCGCCGCCTCCGACGTGCCCACCCTGGTCGAGGACTGGACGGGCTGGATGAAGCGGCAGATGCCGTACGTCAGGGAGACGATCTTCTACGGCCGGCAGATCCAGGAGCCCGACCAGTTCACCAACCTCAACGACCAGTTCGAGGACCTGGAGGACGACGTGGTCCGGGGCCGCCGCTCGATCGGCGACGTCCAGGACGCGGTCGCGGAGTGGCGCCGCAACGGCGGCGACGAACTGCGCGACTGGTACCAGCGGTTGCGCGACGACCAGTCCGCCTGAGGCGCCCGCCACCGCCGACAGCCCCCACCCGGCCGAACAGTCCCCGGCCGGGTGGGTGTCCGGCGTCGAGAACCAAGGAGAAGATCCCCGTGTCCAACAGCACGGTGCCCCGGGCGGCCACCGAACCGGATCGGGAGCCCGAACCGGAACAGGCCCCCGTTCGCGGACGTGGGCCCCGCGCGCGTTCCCGTTCCCGCCGTGGCGATCCGCGGCTGAGGGGCGGCATCACCTTCCGCCATCGGCTGCGGCGGGACCGTGTCCTCATCCTGATGACGCTGCCCTGCGTGGCCGGACTGCTGGTCTTCGCGTACATCCCGATCGCCGGGAACGTCATCGCCTTCCAGTACTTCAGTCCCTACGCGGGCGACGGCTTCTTCGAAAGCATGGCCAACAGCGCCTGGGTGGGCCTGGAACAGTTCGAACGGATGGTCAACGACAGCTACTTCTGGGACGCGCTCCAGAACACGCTGGTCTTCTCCGCGCTCCAACTGGTCTTCTTCTTTCCCGTCCCCATCGCGCTCGCCATCCTGATCAACAGCATCCTGCACAGCAAGGTCAGAGCCTGGGCGCAGGCCGTGCTCTACCTGCCGCACTTCTTCTCCTGGGTGCTGGTCATCACCGTCTTCCAGCAGATCCTCGGCGGCGCGGGGCTGGTCGCCCAGTCGATGCGGGACAACGGCTGGGACGACGGCTTCGACCTGATGACCGACCCCGGCTTCTTCAAGTTCCTGATCACCTTCCAGGTCATCTGGAAGGACGCCGGCTGGGGCATCATCGTCTTCCTCGCCGCGCTCTCCACCATCAACCAGGAGCTGTACGAGTCGGCCGCCGTGGACGGCGCCGGCCGGTGGCGCCGCATCTGGCACATCACCCTGCCCGCGCTCCGCCCGGTGATCGCGCTGCTGCTGGTCCTCCAGGTGGGCAGCATGCTGACCGTCGGCATGGAGCAGTTCATGATCCAACGAACGGCCGTCGGCCCGGGCGCCGCCGAGGTGCTGGACACCTATGTGTGGAACACCGGCATCCAGAACGGCCAGTTCAGCTACGCGGCGGCCATCGGCATCGTCAAGGGCGTCTTCAGCCTGCTCCTGGTCTTCGCCGCCAACCGAGTCGCCCACGCGATGGGTGAGCAGGGGGTGTACAAGCGCGCATGAGCGACACCAGTGTGCTCGTCGAGGACGACGAAGAGATCGGGAAGCGCCGCAGGCCGCCGTGGGAGGAGCAGCCCACCAAGGTGGGGCTCACCGCCAAGGGCGTCATCCTGGGCATCGCGCTGCTGGCGATCCTCTTCCCCCTGTGGATCGTGGTGGTCACCAGCCTCTCGGACGCGGAGACCATCTCCCGCGCCGGCGGCCTGGTGATCTGGCCGGACGGCTTCAGCCTGGCCGCCTACCGGGAGTTGCTGAGCGGCGGACAGGTGGCCCGTTCCATGGTCATCGCCGTCGGCATCACCGTGGTCGGCACGCTCTTCAGCATGACCATCTCGGTGCTGGCCGCCTACGGCCTCTCCCGGATGGGCTCGCTCTGGCACCGGCCGCTGCTGATGACCCTGCTGGCCACCATGTTCTTCGGCGGCGCCGGGCTGATCCCCTCCTATCTGCTGATCCAGACCCTCGGCATGATGAACAGCTATTCCGCGCTGATCCTGCCGATGGCGGTCAACGTCTTCAACATCCTGGTGCTGCGGGCGTTCTTCATGAACGTCGGCCAGGAGATCGTGGACAGCGCCAGGATCGACGGGGCGGGGGAGTTCCGCATCCTCTGGCAGATGGTGCTGCCGCTCTCCCGCGCGGTGCTCGCGGTGATCTCGCTCTTCTACGCGGTGGGCTACTGGAGCAACTGGTTCAACGGCTTCATCTACATCCAGGACCAGGAGAAGCTCCCGCTGCAGAACGTCCTCCAGCAGATCGTGATCGAGGGCGAACGGCCGGCCGGCATGGCCCAGGTGATCGGCACCGGGGCGATCCCCAGCCTGGCGGTGCAGACCGCCGTGATGGTGCTGGCGCTGCTGCCGGTCGCCGTGCTCTCGCCGTTCGTCCAACGGCACTTCAAGAAGGGCATGTTGATCGGCGCGGTGAAGGGCTGACCGAGGCCGCGCCCCCGTCCCCCCTGACTTTCTCCGACCGGCTCACCCCCCACCGAGTGAAGGAGCTACCCATGAGAACCCGAACCCTGCTGCTGGCCCCCGCCATCGCGCTGACCACCGTTGTCGGCCTCTCCGCCGGCACGGCCAACGCCGCCGTCTGGGAGACCTGCGAACAGTGGGGCAACTGGACGACGGACGACGGCTACATCGTCTACAACAACATCTGGGGCGAGGGCGCCGGCACCCAGTGCGTCGAGGCCGACTCCGGCAGCAGCTGGACGGTGACCGCCGACCACCCGAACACCGGCGGCATCAAGTCCTACCCCAACGCGAAGTGGATCGTGAACCAGCCGATCGCCGAGATCGACTCGCTCACCAGCAGCTACGACGTGACCGTCCCCGCCGCCGGCGCCTACAACACGGCGTACGACGTGTGGGACGAGAACTACGACCACGAGATCATGCTGTGGATGAACTGGTACGGCCCGGTGGGCCCGTTGGGCTCCCCGGTCGGCCAGGCCACCCTGGGCGGCCACACCTGGGACGTCTACCACGGCAGCAACGGACACAACAACGTGTACTCGTTCCTGCGCCAGAACGGGAACTCCAGCTCGGGACAGGTCGATCTGCTGCCGATCCTGGACTGGATCACCGAACAGGGCTGGATGAGCCAGGACGAGGTCATCGGCGATGTGCAGTTCGGCTACGAGATCACCTCGTCCGCCGGCGGACTCACCTTCGTCACCAACGACTTCACGGTCAGCGGCGGCTGAGCGGCCCCCCGGGAGCAGCCGACCGACCCGGCGCCCGTGGCTCAGCGAGCCGCGGGCGCCGGGCCCGTGCTGGCCCGGACGGTGAGCGCCGGGGGCAGCAGCTCGATGCGCGGCGGCACGGCGGACGGCCCCTGCCCGGCGGCGCCCGCCCTGGCCATCACCAGCTCCACGGCCAGCCGACCCATCTCCTGGGCCGGGATCGCCACCGAGGTCAGCGCCACCGAGGTGCCGGCGGCGACCTGTTCGGGGCAGACGGCGACCACCGAGATGTCCTCCGGCACCGCCCGGCCCTGCTGCCGCAGCAGGCTGAGCAGCGGCTCGATCGCCGCCTCGTTCTGCACCACGATGCCGCTGGTGGCGGGCCGTTCGTCGAAGATCCTGGCCAGGGTGCCGGCGACCGACTCGTAGGAGCCGTCGCACGGCCGGTGCAGCACCCGCATGCCCAGCTCGTCGGCGCGCTGACGCACGCCCCGCACCGTCCGCTCGGCGAACCCCGTGCGCCGCTCGTAGACGGCCGCGGCCTCGCCCACCACGGCGATGTCCCGATGGCCCAGGGTGGCGAGATGGTCGACGCAGAGCCGGCCGGTGGCCTCGAAGTCCAGGTCCACACAGGTGAGATCGGTGGTGTCGGACGGCAGGCCGATCAGCACGGCGGGGCGGGGCGTCACCCGCACCAGCGGCAGCCGCTGGTCCTCCAGCTCCACGTCCATCAGGATCATGGCGTCCGCGAGGCCGCTGCCGACCACGCGACGGGCCGCGTCCGGGCCCTCCTGGCCGGTGAGCAACAGCACGTCGTGCGCGTGCTCACGCGCGGTGGTCGCCACCGCGATCGCGATCTCCATCATCACCGGCAGGTACATGTCAGTCCGAAGCGGCATCATCAGGGCGATGATGTTGGACCTGCTGCTGGCCAGCGCCCTGGCGCCGGCGTTGGGGTGGTAGCCCAACTCCCTGATGCTGCGCTCCACCCGCTCCCTGGTCGGCAGGGAGATGGTCCGCTTGCCGCTGAGGACGTAGCTCACCGTGCTGGCAGAGACGCCCGCGTGCCGGGCGACCTCGGCGAGGGTGACCATATTCTCTCCAGGAACCGTAGGCGGGGGCGGTGGGGTACGGCGGCGGGGTTTGAAGCGCTTCGACGGCGCCCCTGCGGGCCCACCGCACGTCATGCCGATGACCTTAAACCCGCCACGGAGGGGTGTCCAGGGATCTGTTGAAGCGCTTCAACTCCCGGAACCGCCCCAGGAAATCCCACCGCGAACGGGTGCGATTCACCGCGCAACGGGTACATACGCTCCAGTAGTCCCCCCGCGGTTCCTCCAGCGGCGATCGGCCGCCCTCCGGCGCGTTCCGCCGTGGCCCCGTTCGACCCCGGCGCCCCAGCGGCGCCCACGGGGGTGCGCGACGCCCGACCCCCGATCTCGACGGTGAGGTGACCAGAGGATGACCACCGAACGAGAGGCCCGCCGGATCGCCGAGGCGGCCCGCGACCCGGAGTGGCGCAGGCCGAGCTTCGCCAAGGAGCTGTTCCTCGGTCGGCTGCGCCTCGATCTGATCCACCCCCGTCCCGAGCCCGAGCCGGCGGACGCGGCCGAGGGCGAGCGTTTCCTGGCCCGGCTCGGCGCCTTCGTCGCCGAGCGGGTCGACGGCGCCGCCATCGAACGCGAGGCCCGCGTCCCCGACGAGCTGATCCAGGGGCTGCGCGAGCTCGGCGCCTTCGGCATGCGGATCGCCCCCGAGTACGGCGGCCTCGGCCTGAGCCATCTCGCCTACGGCCGAGCGCTGGCCCTGGTCGGCACCGCCAGCCCCGCGCTGGGCGCGCTGCTCTCCGCGCACCAGTCCATCGGCGTCCCCCAACCCCTCGACCTCTTCGGCACCGAGGAGCAGCGCCGCGCCTATTTGCCCCGCTGCGCCGCCGGCGCCGTCTCCGCCTTCCTGCTGACCGAGCCCGACGTCGGCTCCGACCCGGCCAGGCTGGGCGCCACCGCCACCCCCGACGGCGACGACTACCTGCTGGACGGCGTCAAGCTCTGGACGACCAACGGGGTCATCGCCGAACTGCTGGTGGTGCTGGCCTCGGTGCCCGAGCGGCCCGGGCATCCGGGTGGCATCAGCGCCTTCGTGGTGGAGGCCGACTCGCCGGGCATCACGGTCGAGGCCCGCAACGCCTTCATGGGCCTGCGCGGCATCGAGAACGGCGTGACGCGGCTGCACCGGGTCAGGGTCCCCGCCGCGCAGCGGATCGGCGAGGAGGGGCAGGGGCTGCGGATCGCCCTGACCACGCTCAACACCGGCCGCCTCGCGCTGCCCGCGATGTGCGTCGGCGCGGGGAAGTGGAGCCTGAAGGTGGCGCGCGAATGGTCCACGGCCCGGGTCCAGTGGGGGCGGCCGATCGCCCGACACGAGGCGATCGGCGCCAAGATCGCGTTCATCGCCGCCACCACCTTCGCCCTGGAGGCCATGGTCGAGCTGTCCGGCGAGCTGGCCGACGAGGAGCGCACCGACATCAGGATCGAGGCCGCCGTCGCCAAGCTCTACGGCAGCGAGATGGCCTGGCGGATCGCCGACGAGCTGGTGCAGATCCGTGGCGGGCGCGGCTACGAGACGGCGGACTCGCTGGCCGCCAGGGGCGAACGCGCCGTCCCCGTCGAGCAGTTGCTGCGCGACACCCGGATCAACCGCATCTTCGAGGGCTCCAGCGAGATCATGCGGCTGCTGATCGCCAGGGAGGCGGTGGACGCCCATCTGAAGGTCGCCGGCGCCCTGGTCGACCCCGACGCCAACCTCACCCGCAAGCGCAAGGCGGCCTGGGCCGCCGGCGGCTTCTACGCCCGCTGGCTCCCCTCGCTGGCCACGGGGCGCGGCCATCTCCCCCTCTCCTACGGCGACTTCCGGGTCTCCGACCACCCCGACCTCTCGTCCCATCTGCGGTACGCCGAACGCACCGCCCGCCGGCTGGCCCGCGCCGTGTTCTACGGGATGTCCCGCTGGCAGGGCCGGCTGGAGAGCAAGCAGAGCTTCCTCGGCCGGGTGGTGGACATCGGCGCCGAGCTGTTCGCCATCACCGCCGCCTGTGTGCACGCCGAGCGGCTGCGCGCCAGGGGCGAGAGCGGCGCCGAGGCGTACCAGCTGGCCGACGCCTTCTGCCGGCAGGCGCATCTGCGGATCGAGGAGCTGTTCCCCCGGCTCTGGCACAACTCGGACGGCTCCGACGCGCGGCTGGCCCGGGCCGTGGCCGACGGCCGGCACACCTGGCTGGAGGCCGGCGTCGCGGAGCCGTCCGACGACGGGCCCTGGATCGCCGAGACCCCGAGCGGCCCCTCCCCGCACCCCGATCTGCACCGGCCCGTGCCCCGCGCCCCGTAGCCGCCCGCGCCGGGCGGCCGGAACCGACCCCCGCGCCCCTGGCCGGACCGGGACCCGGCGCGGGGGCGCGGCGCGGCAAGGTGACAATAGGCAGATGACCGAGAGTCCCGACTGTCTCGCCCACCCGCGTCTGAGGTATCAGGACCAGCCGCCGTCCGAGGGCCCGCGCGAGGTGACCATCCTCGGTTCCACCGGGTCCATCGGCACCCAGGCCGTCGACGTGGTGCTGCGCAACCCCGGACTGTTCCGGGTCACCGGGCTGTCCGCCGGCGGCGACCGGCTGGATCTGCTGGCCGGCCAGGCCCACCGGCTCCAGGTGAGCACGGTGGCCGTCGCCCGCCCGGAGCTGGCCACCGAGCTGCGGGAGACACTGCGCGCGCAGTACGGGGTGGGCGAGCCGCTGCCCGAGGTGCTGGCCGGGCCGGACGCCGCCGCCGAGCTGGCGTCCCGCCCCTGCCACACCGTGCTCAACGGCATCACCGGTTCGATCGGGCTGGCCCCCACCCTGGCGGCGCTGAGCGCGGGGCACGTGCTGGCGCTGGCCAACAAGGAGTCGCTGATCGTCGGCGGTCCGCTGGTGCGGGCGGTGGCCGCGCCCGGCCAGATCATCCCGGTGGACTCCGAGCACTCGGCGCTCTTCCAGGCCCTGCTCGGCGGCACGGTGCCCGAGGTCAGGCGGCTGCTGGTGACGGCCAGCGGCGGCCCGTTCCGCGGCCGGACCAGGGCCGAGCTGGCCGAGGTGACGCCGAAGGACGCCCTGGCCCATCCCACCTGGCGGATGGGGCCGGTGATCACCATCAACTCGGCGACCCTGGTCAACAAGGGCCTTGAGGTGATCGAGGCGCATCTGCTCTACGGGATCCCGTTCGAGCGGATCGAGGTGGTCGTCCACCCCCAGTCCTATGTGCACTCGATGGTCGAGTTCGTCGACGGGTCGACGCTGGTCCAGGCCAGCCCGCCGGACATGCGGCTGCCGATCGCCCTGGCGCTCGGCTGGCCGCGGCGGGTGCCGGACGCCACCGCGGGCTGCGACTGGACCACGGCCAGCACCTGGGAGTTCTTCCCGCTGGACCCGGATGCCTTCCCCTCGGTGCCGCTCGCCTGCCGGGTCGGTAGCCTCGGCGGTGTCGCGCCCGCGGTGTTCAACGCGGCCAACGAGGAGTGCGTGGACGCGTTCCTCGCCGGCCGGCTGCCGTTCACCGGGATCGTGGACACCGTCGCGCGGGTGGTCGACGAACGGGGTTCGGAGGCCAGGGGAACCTCCCTCACCCTCTCGGACGTCCTCGAAGCGGAGCGCGCGGCACGGCTGCGCACACGTGAGCTGGTCGGGGCGCACCCGGTCCGGGCCACGGGGGCCGGCCGGTGAGCGAGGCGAGCGCCGCGCGGAGCGGCCGAGGCGGAACGGCGATCCAGGAGATGACGGTATGACGGCCCTGATGTTCATCCTCGGCATACTCATTTTCGTCTTCGGACTGCTGTTCTCCATCGCCTGGCATGAATTCGGCCACTTCTCCACGGCCCGGATGTTCGGCGTGCGCGTTCCGCAGTTCATGGTCGGATTCGGGCCGACGATCTTCTCCCGGCGGCGCGGCGAGACCGAGTTCGGGGTCAAGGCCGTGCCGCTCGGCGGCTATATCCGAATGATCGGCATGTTTCCCCCGGGCCCCGACGGCGCCATCAGGCAGCGTTCCACCTCCCCGTTCCGGGGCATGATCGAGGACGCCAGGGCGGCGGCCTTCGAGGAGTTGCAGCCGGGCGACGAGAAGCGGCTGTTCTACACCCGCAAGCCGTGGAAGCGCGTCATCGTGATGTTCGCCGGGCCGGCGATGAACCTGGTGCTCGCCGTGGCGATCTTCCTCGGCGTGCTGATGGGCTTCGGCATCAACACCCAGACCACCACCGTCGCCACCGTCTCCGAATGCGTGATCGCGCAGAACGAGGAGCCCCGCGAGTGTGCCGCCGGTGACATGCCGGCGCCGGCCGCCGAGGCGGGACTGCTCCCCGGCGACGAGATCGTGGCCTTCCAGGGCCAGCCGGTGGACGAGTGGGGCGACCTCCAGCAGCGCATCAGGGACACCGTCGGCGCCGCCACCATCACGGTGGACCGGGACGGGACGCGGATGGAGCTGCGGGCGAACCTCATCGAGAACCAGGTGGGCAAGACCGACGGCAACGGCGGTCTCGTCGAGGGCGAGTTCATCACCGCCGGCTTCCTCGGCTTCTCCCCGGCCAGCGGCGTGGTCAGGCAGGACTTCCCCCAGGCCGTGGACCGGATGGGCGAGATCATGAGCACCGGCGTGGACGCCATGCTCGCCCTGCCTTCCAAGATCCCCAACCTCTGGCACTCGATCACCGGCCAGGAGGAGCGTGACCAGAACGGGCCGATGGGCGTGGTGGGCGCTGCCAGGGTCGGCGGCGAGATCTTCACCCTGGACATCCCGGCCAGCCAGCAGCTCGCCACCGCCCTCTTCCTGGTCGCCGGCTTCAACCTCTCCCTCTTCCTCTTCAACATGCTGCCGCTGCTGCCGCTGGACGGCGGCCATATCGCGGGCGCCCTCTGGGAGTCGGTGCGCAGGAAGGCGGCCAGGGTCGCCAGGCGGCCCGACCCGGGTCCGTTCGACGTGGCCAAGCTGATGCCGTTGGCCTATGTCGTCGCCGGGGTATTCGTCTGTTTCACCCTGCTGGTGCTGGCCGCGGATATCGTCAGCCCCGTACGGCTGGCCGGGTGAGTGCCGTAGGCTCTGTGGCCGGAGTACGCCCAATTCCGGGACCCGATTCGCACCGGGGGTTGCACACATCCATGACAGCCATCTCGCTGGGAATGCCGTCAGTACCGGCCAAACTGGCCGAACGCCGCGTCAGCCGTCAGATCCAGGTCGGATCCGTCGCGGTAGGGGGTGACGCCCCGGTCTCCGTGCAGTCGATGACCACGACTCGTACCTCGGACATCGGCTCCACCCTGCAACAGATCGCTGAACTCACCGCATCCGGCTGCCAGATCGTCCGCGTGGCGGTCCCCACGCAGGACGACGCCGACGCCCTGGCGACCATCGCCCGCAAGTCGCAGATCCCGGTGATCGCCGACATCCACTTCCAGCCCAAGTACGTCTTCGCCGCCATCGAGGCGGGCTGCGCCGCGGTCCGGGTCAACCCGGGCAACATCAAGCAGTTCGACGACAAGGTCAAGGAGATCGCCAGGGTCGCCGGCGACGCCGGCACCCCGATCCGGATCGGGGTCAACGCCGGCTCCCTGGACAAGCGGTTGCTCGCCAAGTACGGCAAGGCGACCCCCGAGGCTTTGGTGGAGTCCGCGCTCTGGGAGTGTTCGCTCTTCGAGGAGCACGGCTTCCGGGACATCAAGATCTCCGTCAAGCACAACGACCCCGTGGTGATGGTCAACGCGTACCGGCAGCTGGCCGCCCAGTGCGACTACCCGCTGCACCTGGGTGTCACCGAGGCGGGGCCCGCGTTCCAGGGCACCATCAAGTCCGCCGTCGCCTTCGGCGCTCTGCTCAGCGAGGGCATCGGGGACACCATCCGGGTCTCCCTCTCCGCGCCGCCGGCCGAGGAGGTCAAGGTCGGCGCGCAGATCCTGGAATCCCTCGGCCTGCGGCAACGCCGCCTGGAGATCGTCTCCTGCCCGTCCTGCGGTCGGGCCCAGGTCGACGTCTACAAGCTGGCCGAGGAGGTCACCGCCGGTCTCGACGGCATGGAGGTGCCGCTCCGCGTCGCCGTCATGGGCTGTGTCGTCAACGGCCCGGGCGAGGCCAGGGAGGCCGACCTCGGCGTCGCCTCCGGCAACGGCAAGGGGCAGATCTTCGTCAAGGGCGAGGTCATCAAGACCGTGCCCGAGTCCAAGATCGTGGAGACCCTGATCGACGAGGCCATGAAGATCGCCGAGCAGATGGAGCGCGACGGCGTCGCCGCCGGCGAGCCCGAGGTCGCCGTCGGCTGAGCCGCACACGCGTTCCCGCGCTGGCCCCTCCCCGAGGGGCCGGCGCGCGGTACAGTGCCGGCGTCCCGTCGACCCCCATCGAACACTCAACACCGAAGACCGCGACCGCGAGGCCGTCCCGTGCTGATCACTCCCTCTGTCCGGGTCATCGCGCCCGAGGAGCTGAGCCCGGTGCTCGCCCTGCTCGACGAGGACCCGGTGGCCAACGCCTTCGTCACCGCCCGGGTGCTCGACTCCCGCCTCGAACCACCCTTCCTGGGCGGCGAGATGTGGGGGCACTACCGGCGCGGCCGGCTCACCGCCCTCTGCTACGCGGGCGCCAACCTGGTCCCCATCCAGGCCGACGACGAAGCCGTCCGGGCCTTCGCCGCCCGCGCCAGGGCCCAGGGCCGACGCTGCTCCTCCATCGTCGGCCCGGTCCCGGCCACCGCCAGGCTCTGGAGCCTGCTGGAGCCGCACTGGGGCCCCGCCAGGGAGGTACGCGCCCGCCAGCCGCTGCTCGCCACCCGCACCGTCCCCACCGAGGTCGCCCCCGACCCCCGGGTGCGGCGGATGCGCAAGGACGAGATGCCGCTGGTGCTGCCAGCCGCCGTGGACATGTTCACCGAGGAGGTCGGCATCTCCCCGCTGGACGCCGAGGACGGCGGGCTGACCTACCAGGCCAGGGTCGCCGAGATCGTCGGCGCCGGCCGGTGCTTCGCCCGGGTGGAGGACGGCCGGATCGTCTTCAAGGCCGAGATCGGCGCCGTCACCCCCCAGTGCTGCCAGCTCCAGGGCGTCTGGACGGCACCCGACCGCCGCGGCGAGGGCCTGGCCACCCGGGGCCTCGCCACCGTGCTGCGGCACGCCCTGGCCGAGACCGCCCCGCTGGTCAGCCTCTACGCCAACGACTTCAACGCCCCGGCGCTCGCCGTCTACCGGCGGCTCGGTTTCACCGAGGTGGGCGCCCTGATGAGCGTCCTCTTCTGAGGGCGGGCCCCGCGCATGCGGGCCACCGGACGCGACGGGCGTCCGCGCGGCGCGTTAGCCTCCCGGCATGACACGTTCTCCTGGTGAGGCAGCGGTGGACGCCTCCGACGAGGTCACCGTTGGACCGCTCGACCTGGCCGCCCGGGTGGACGAGGCGCTGGCCGTCCAGGCCGAGGCGTTCGGGCTCAGCCGGGAGGAGGTGGAGGTGCGCCGCCATATCGTGCTGCGCCATCTGGCCACCCCGGGCGCCCGCGCCCTCGGCGCCACCCGGCGCGCCGACGACCGCCTGGTCGGCTTCGTCTACGGCATGCCCAACGACCGGGTGCAGTGGTGGTCGACCGTCGTGGAGCCCTATCTGCGCCGCGAGGGCAACGAGGGCTGGCTGGAGGGCTCGTTCACCATCACCGAACTCCATGTGCTGTCGGCCTACCAGCACCGGGGCATAGGCCGCCGCCTGATCACCACGCTCACCGACCAGGCCAGCGAGCCCCGGTCGATCCTCTCCGCGATCGACACCGAGTCACCCGCCCGGGAGCTCTACCGCAAGCTCGGCTACCGCGACCTCGCCCGCCGGGTGCTCTTCCCCGCCGCGCCCAGCCCCTACGCCGTGATGGGCGCGCCCCTGCCGCTGCTGCGTCCCTGACCGGGAACGGGCGCCGCGCCGAGCGGAGTTCACCGCCAGCTGGCTCACAACCAGCTGGCGAACTCGAAAAGAGCCTCGCCGTCCGCCCGCCGCCCGGCGGCCGACTGCCGCACCCCCGAGGCCACCCCCCGGTACAGCGCCCAGCGGCGCAGCCGCTCCGGATCGGCCTCGACCGAATCCGCCAGCCGGTTCACCCGCCGCCGCGCGATGGCGGCGGCACCGGGCGACGCCATCAGATCGTGCAGCCGGTCCCGCACCAGCCGCGCCAGATCGAAGGCCCGCTCACCCACCACCGGACGCGGCCCCACCGTCAGCCACCGGGCGCGCTCCTCGTCCGACGCCAACACCGCGCCCTGCCGGAAGTCCCCGTGCAGCAGCAGCTCCTCGGGCGGCTCGGCCAGCAGCTCGTCCCTGGCCGCCAGCGCCGCCTCGACCAGCGGCCCCACCTCCGAGCCCGCCACCGCCCGCAGCGCCGGCAGCTCCCCGGCCGTGTGCTCGGCCACCGAGGGGAACGGATGCCCCTCGCCCGGCGCCACCCACAGCCGCCGCACCGTCGAGACGGCCTCCAACGTCGCCTTGGCGTCCGGCAGCGAACGCAGCGACGTCTCGCCGTGCAGCCGCTCCAACAGCAGCGCGCCCGCCTCGGGCGCCGCGTCCAGCGCCCGCACAGCGCCCAGACCGTCCCAGCGGCGCAGCGCCGCCAACTCAAGGACGGCCGGCGGGGGTTGCCCGGGAGCGCCGGGGGCGAGCAGCTTCAACGCGGCCCGGGAACCGTCCGCACGGCGCACCAGCACCGCCACGCTGTCGCGCCCACCGGGCTCCACCACCCGCTCGGGCGTCACCCCGAACCGCGCGCACATCTCCTCCACCAGCGCCGGCAGCCCCGCCAACCAGCCGGCCCCGCCCGGGCCCAACGCCTCCGCCAGCCGCCTCGGCGGCGCCAGTCCCCGTGCCGACTCCATGACCTCAGCCATCCCCCTGGCTCTCCTCGCGATACTCCGTCAGACCGGGAAAGGCCTCCACCCGGCCGCCCCAACGGGCCGCCAGCACCGCCGCGTCACGCAGCGCGCCGGCCGCCTCGCGGCGCGCCTTCCCCTCGGCGACCAGCACCAGATCGGCATAGGCGCCCGCCAGCCCGGTCTCCAGCTCGACGGCCAACCGCACCGCCCCCGCCTCGTCGGCGACCTCGAACGGCAGCGCGTAGCCGGCGGCCGAGGCCACCGGGCTCGCGCCCAGCTCCCGCACCGTCCCCTGGAGCGCGTCCCGCCGCGCGCGATGCGCCTCGTACGCCTCCCGCGCCTCGCCGCCGCGCTCCTCGCCGAGCAGCGCGCCGACCACCCCGTAGCCGTAGACGGCGGCGTGTTCGGCGGCCAGCGCGGCCTGCGTCGCCTCCAGCGCCGGCGCCGCCTCCTCGTCGGCGGTCCTCATGCCCGCACCCCTTCCAACAGCTGTGCCTGGGCGGCGCCGGCCGCCGCCAACGAGGCCAGCAGCCTGGCCAGTTCGGGCGGTGCCTCGTCGAGCGCCGCCAACCGTTCGTCCGAGGTCCGCCGCTCGTCCTCGATCAGCGCGCCCACCGCGTCGGCCGGCTCGGCCGGCACCTCGGGGGGCGCCCCGGCCGGGCCGGTCGCCGAACCGTCGCTGAGCGCCCGCAGATGGGCCACGGCCACATCGCGGAACGGCGCCAGCGCCTCGGCCAGCGCCGGATGCGCCTCGGCCGTCGCGTCGTAGCGGGAGACCAGCGCCGTGCTCCGGCGAGCGGTCCTTCGCCGCAGCCCCTGCACGCTGACCGCAGACACCGACTGCCCGCCGGGACGCGCCCCCGCGTCCGTGGAACAGCCGGCGACCGCGCCGGTCAGGGTGAGGGCCGCGCCGGCGGCCAGGAACGAACGTCTGGGCAGGCCCATGGGCATGGTTTCCCCGTTTTCCCGTTTTCCCGCAGTTTTCCGTGTCGGAGTGCCTCGTTGGGGCGGGCCGGCGTCCTCCGGCCCCGGCCGGGAAGATCACCGCCCCGTGAGCGTACCCGTGCCCTCCCGGTAACCCGGTGCCACCCCACCTCCCGGCGTGCCAGGCCCCAGGCCAAGGCGGTCGGCGATCCATCCGGCAGGCGATAGGCTGCTGGGACGAGACCGCCAACACGAGGGCCGTCCCACAACAGCAGACGCGGCCGAGGAGTCACCCGGATGAGCACCCAGATCGACAGGCTGCGGGAGTTGGTCCAGCCGCTGGCCACCCGGCACGAGATGGATCTTGAGGAAGTGAAGATCACCACGGCTGGGCGGCGCCGGGTCCTCGCTGTGGTGGTGGACACCGACGACGGCGTGGGGCTCGACGCCTGCGCCGAGCTGAGCCGCGAGGTGTCGGAGGCGCTGGACACCACCGACATCATGGGCGGCGCCCCCTATGTGCTGGAGGTCACCTCGCCCGGCGCCGAGCGTCCGCTCACGGAGTCCCGGCACTACCGCCGCTCCGTCGGCCGGCTGCTGTGGCTGCGCCCGCACCAGGGCGCGGACCTCACGGCCCGGCTGACCGAGGTGGACGACGAGGGCGTGGTGGTCGAGGTGCCGGGGGAGAAGGGGCGCAAGCCCACGGTCCGCCGGCTCGCCTTCGCCGAGATCGCGAAGGCGCGGGTCGAGCTGGAGTTCAACCGCAAGGCGGACGACAAGCAGTCGGCCGCGTCCGCTGACGAGAGCCTGAAGGAGGCGTAACCGTGGATATCGACATGAGTGCCCTCCGGGGGCTCGTCCGGGAGAAGGAGATCTCCTTCGACCTGCTGGTGGAGGCGATCGAGTCGGCGCTGCTGATCGCCTACCACCGCAGCGAGGGCGGCAGCCGCTCGGCGCGGGTGGTGCTGGACCGCAGGACCGGGCATGTGACGGTCTGGGCCAAGGAGGATCCGGAGGACCTGCCGGAAGGCGACGCCGAGGCGGAGCCCAAGGAGTTCGACGACACCCCGCAGGGCTTTGGCCGGATCGCGGCGACCACGGCCAAGCAGGTCATCCTGCAGCGGCTGCGGGACGCCGAGGAGGACGTCACCTTCGGCGAGTACGCGGGCCGCGAGGGCGATGTGGTGGCCGGCGTCGTGCAGCAGGGCCGGGACCCCAAGAGCGTGCTGGTGGACATCGGCCGTCTGGAGGCCATCCTGCCGCCGCAGGAGCAGGTGCCGGGCGAGGAGTACACCCACGGCGCGCGGGTGCGTTGCTATGTGGTGCGGGTGGTCAAGGGGGCGCGCGGCCCGTCCGTCACGCTCTCCCGCACGCATCCCAGCCTGGTGAAGAAGCTCTTCGAGCTTGAGGTGCCGGAGATCGCCGACGGTTCGGTCGAGATCGCCGCCATCGCCAGGGAGGCCGGCCACCGCACCAAGATCGCGGTGCGCTCGCTGCGTCCCGGGCTCAACGCCAAGGGCGCCTGCATCGGCCCGATGGGCGGCCGGGTGCGCGCCGTGATGGCCGAGCTGCACGGCGAGAAGATCGACATCGTGGACTGGTCGGACGATCCGGCCCAGCTGGTGGCCAACGCGCTCTCGCCGGCCCGCGTCAACAAGGTCGACGTGGTGGACGAGGCGGCCAGGTCCGCCCGGGTCACCGTGCCCGACTACCAGCTCTCGCTGGCCATCGGCAAGGAGGGCCAGAACGCGCGGCTGGCCGCCCGGCTGACCGGCTGGCGGATCGATATCCGACCGGACACCGAACCGGGCGAGAACGCCCGTTAGTCGACCGGCCCGTGGCCCCGGCGGAAGCGCCGGGGCCACGTCCGGAGTCGAGCCGATCGTCGGTGCCCGGCCCGTTCGTTGGGCGGGAGCACGGGGAGGTAGAATCCTTAGTGTCTGGCCGGAGCCATGCACCAGCCTGCCCTGAGCGCACCTGTGTCGGGTGCCGGCAGCGTCTCTTCCGGGACGGACTGCTGCGTGTGGTGGTGATCGAGGATCGTTGTGTCCCCGATCTTCGCGGTACGCTGCCCGGTCGGGGTGCGTATCTGCACCCCACGCCGGCCTGTCTTGAGCAGGCGGTGCGCCGCCGGGCGTTCCCCCGGGCCTTCCGGCTCCAGGGACCGCTCGACGTCGAACCCCTGCGATCGGCGGTCGGCCAGGCGACACCGCAGGAAACGCAAGAACCGTAAGACCGTAATAAGCGCCGTGCGGGTGGTCCGCACGGTAGGTACCTCGCGAGTTGGAAGTAGGTCGAGATTGCGATGAGCACTCGATGAGTACGCGATGAGTACGCCCGTGAAGTAGCGAAGGTCCGGCGGACGACCGACCCCCGGACCGTATAAGGAGCGAAGTGGCTAAGGTCCGGGTATACGAGCTCGCCAAGGAGCTTGGAGTTGAGAGCAAGGTCGTCATGGCCAAACTCCAGGAGCTGGGTGAGTTCGTCCGTTCGGCGTCCTCGACGATCGAGGCGCCGGTTGTACGCAAACTGACTGACGCACTGAGTGCGGGCAACGGCGGCGCCAGCCGTCGGCCCGCGAAGCCGGGAGCCCCCAAGCCGGGTGGCCCCGCCCCCAAGCCGGGCGCGCCCAGGCCGGGTGCCCCGAAGCCGGGCGCGCCGCGCCCCGGCGCCAGCGCCCCCAAGCCGGCCGGCACCGCCCCGAAGCCGGGCGGTCCCGCCCCCAAGCCGGGCCCCGCGGCCCCCGCCGCGCCGCAGCCGCCGGCCCCGTCCACGCCGGCCGCCCCGGCGAACCCCGAGTTCACCGCCCCGCAGGGCGAGGCCGCGCCGGCCAGGCCGGCCGGTCCGCGCCCGGGGCAGCAGTCCCCCAAGCCGGCGCAGCGGCCCACCGGCCCCAAGCCCGGTGGCCAGCAGAAGCCCGCCGGCGGCAAGCCGGCCGGCCCCAAGCCGGGCGGCGGCCGCCCGGCCGGCCCGCGCCCGGGCAACAACCCCTTCTCCACCGGTGGTTCCACCGGCATGGCGCGCCCCCAGCAGGCGCCGCGTCCCGGGCCGCGCCCGGCCGGCCCCGCGCAGGGCGGCGCCCCGCGTCCCGGCGGCCCGTCCCAGGGCGGTCCGCGTCCGCAGGCGCCGGGTGGCGGCCGTGCCACCCCCGGCAATATGCCGCGCCCGCAGGGCGGCAACGCCGGTCCCCGTCCGGGCCCCGGCGGTAACCGTCCCAACCCGGGCATGATGCCGCAGCGGCCCTCGGCCGGCGGTCGTCCCGGCGGCGGCGGTCCCGGCGGTCGCCCCGGTGGCGGCGGCGGTCCCGGTGCCCGTCCCGGTGGCGGTGGCGGCGGCTTCGCCGGTCGGGGCGGCAACCGCCCGGGTGGCGGCGGCGGTGGCGGCGGCTTCGGTGGTCGTCCCGGTGGCGGCGGCGGTCCCGGCGCGCGTCCCGGTGGTGGCGGCGGTTTCGCCGGCCGTCCCGGTGGCTTCGGCGGCCGTCCCGGTGGTCCGGGTGGCCGTGGTGGCACGCAGGGCGCCTTCGGCCGCCCCGGCGGCCCGGCGCGCCGTGGTCGCAAGTCGAAGCGGCAGCGTCGCCAGGAGTACGAGGCCATGCAGGCCCCGTCGATCGGTGGCGTGATGCTGCCGCGCGGCAAGGGCGAGGTCATCCGCCTCTCCCGTGGCGCCTCGCTGACGGACTTCGCCGAGAAGATCAACGCCAACCCGGCGTCCCTGGTCCAGGTGCTGTTCAACCTGGGCGAGATGGTCACGGCGACGCAGTCGGTCTCCGACGCGACGCTGCAGCTCCTCGCCGACGAGATGAACTACACGGTTCAGATCGTCAGCCCCGAGGAGGAGGACCGCGAGCTGCTGGAGTCCTTCGACATCGAGTTCGGCGAGGACGAGGGCGGCGAGGAGGCCCTGACCTCCAGGCCCCCGGTGGTCACCGTCATGGGCCACGTCGACCACGGTAAGACCCGCCTGCTGGACGCGATCCGCAAGACCAACGTCATCGAGGGCGAGGCCGGCGGCATCACCCAGCACATCGGTGCCTACCAGGTCTCCACCGAGGTCAACGGCGAGGACCGGCGGATCACCTTCATCGACACCCCGGGCCACGAGGCGTTCACCGCCATGCGGGCCCGTGGTGCGAAGTCGACCGACATCGCCATCCTGGTGGTCGCGGCCAACGACGGCGTGATGCCGCAGACGGTCGAGGCGCTCAACCACGCCAAGGCCGCCGATGTGCCGATCGTGGTCGCGGTCAACAAGATCGACGTCGAGGGCGCCGACCCGGCGAAGGTGCGCGGTCAGCTCACCGAGTTCGGTCTGGTGGCCGAGGAGTACGGCGGCGACACGATGTTCGTCGACATCTCCGCCAAGCAGGGCGACAACATCGAGGGTCTGCTCGAAGCGGTGATCCTCACCGCGGACGCCACCCTCGACCTGCGGGCCAACCCCCACCAGGCGGCCCAGGGCATCGCGATCGAGGCCCATCTGGACCGTGGCCGGGGCGCCGTGGCGACCGTGCTGGTGCAGCGCGGCACGCTGCGGGTCGGCGACACCATGGTCGCGGGCGACGCGCACGGCCGGGTCCGGGCGATGCTCGACGACGCCGGGCGGAACGTCCAGGAGGCGGGACCGGCCATGCCGGTGCTGGTGCAGGGTCTGACCAACGTGCCGGGCGCCGGGGACAACTTCCTGGTGGTCGGCGAGGACCGCACCGCGCGGCAGATCGCCGAGAAGCGTGCCGCCCGCGAGCGGAACGCGGCCTTCGCCAAGCGCACCCGCAGGGTCTCCCTGGAGGACCTGGACAAGGTGCTCGCGGCCGGTGAGATCCAGCAGCTCAACCTCATCATCAAGGGTGACGCCTCCGGTTCGGTCGAGGCCCTGGAGGCCTCGCTGCTCCAGCTGGACGTCGGCGAGGGTGTCGACCTGCGGATCCTGCACCGGGGGGTCGGCGCGGTCACCGAGACCGACATCGACCTGGCGGCCGGCTCCGACGCGATCGTGATCGGCTTCAACGTCCGCGCCGAGGGGCGGGCCACCCAGGCCGCCGAGCGCGAGGGCGTGGACGTCCGGTACTACTCGGTCATCTACCAGGCGATCGAGGAGATCGAGTCGGCCCTGAAGGGCATGCTCAAGCCGGAGTACGAGGAGGTCGAGCTGGGCACCGCGGAGATCCGCGAGGTCTTCCGCTCCTCCAAGCTGGGCAATATCGCGGGTGTGCTCATCCGCTCCGGCGAGGTCAGGCGGAACACCAAGGCCCGCCTGGTCCGCGACGGCAAGGTGATCGCGGAGAACCTCAACATCGAGGGGCTGCGCCGCTTCAAGGACGATGTGACGGAGATCAGGGAAGGCTTCGAGGGCGGTATCAACCTCGGAAACTTCAACGACATCAAGATCGACGACGTCATCGCCACCTACGAGATGCGCGAGAAGCCGCGCGCCTGACGGGTGGAGGGCCGGGGCCGGCCGACGGGGGAAACCTCGTCGAGCCGCCCCGGCCCTGCCCGTTACGATCTTCGGCATGTATACCGGGACACTGTCCTTCGACCTGCTGCTGGGCGACGTTCACTCGCTCAAGCAGAAGCGTGCGGTGATACGGCCGATCGTGGCCGAACTGCACCGGAGATTCCGAGTGAGCGTCGCCGAGGTGGGCGACCAGGACCTGCACCGCCGGGCGACCATCGGGCTCGCCGCCGTGTCCGGGGAGGCCGGGCATCTGTCCGGCCTGCTGGACGAGTGCGAACGGCTGGTCGCGGGCCGCCCCGAGGTGGAACTGCTGTCCGTGCGGCGGCGGTTCCACGGCGATGACGACGAGTAGCGGCCACCGCACGGCGGTCGCGCAACGAAAGAGCAAGAGCGAGGAGAGGGACCGTGGCGGACAGGGCGCGGGCGAAGCGGCTGGCTGACCTCATCCGGGAGGTGGTGGCCGAGAAGCTGCAACGAGGCATCAAGGACCCCCGCCTCGGCACCCGGGTCACCATCACCGACACCCGGGTCACCGGGGACCTGCGGGAGGCGACCGTCTTCTACACGGTCTACGGCGACGAAGCGGACCGCGAGGAGGTGGCCGCCGGGCTGCGCAGCGCCAAGGGGGCGCTGCGTTCGGCGGTGGGCGCGGCGGCCGGGGTGAAGCACACGCCGAGCCTCACCTTCGTCCCGGACGCGCTCCCCGAGACAGCCCGCAACCTGGACGACCTCTTCGACCGCGCCCGCGAGCGCGACGAGCGGCTGCGCCAGGAGGCCGCCGGCGCCTCCTACGCGGCGGGCGCCGACCCGTATGTCAAGGACGACGAACGGGAGGCCCTTGACGCAGACGCCGACGCGGACGCGCCGGAGACGGAGTCCGGGTCGGTGTCCGGGTCCGACGGCGAAACCGACCGATGAGTCGACGCGGGGCGGCCGAGGGCCCCGACGGGCTGGTCGTCGTCGACAAGCCCGCCGGGTTCACCTCGCACGATGTCGTCGCGGTGGTGCGCGGTATCGCCCACACCCGCCGCGTCGGCCACGCCGGCACGCTCGATCCGATGGCCACCGGCGTGCTGCTGCTCGGCCTGGGACGCGCCACCCGACTGCTGGGGCATCTGGCGCTCCGCGAGAAGGAGTACGAGGCCACCATCCGTCTCGGCCAGTCCACGGTGACCGACGACGCCGAGGGCGAGACCACCGAGGCGCCGGGCGCCACGGGGCTCGACGAGGCGGCGGTGGCCGAGGAGGTCGCCGCGCTCACCGGCGCGCTGATGCAGGTCCCGGCCAAGGTCAGCGCCGTCAAGGTCGACGGAAAGCGCTCCTACCAGCGGATGCGCGAGGGCGAGGACGTCACCCTGCCGCCCCGACCGGTCACCGTGCACGCCTTCGAGACCGGCCCGCCGCGGGAACTGACCGCTTCGGACGGCACCCCCGTCACCGATCTGACCGCACGGGTGGTCTGCTCCTCCGGCACCTATGTCCGCGCGTTGGCGCGGGATCTCGGCGCCGCGCTCGGCTGCGGCGGCCATCTCACCGCGCTGCGGCGCACCCGGGTCGGCCCCTACGAGCTGACGGACGCCCGCACCCTGGACCAACTCCGCGCCGAGCTGGCCGTGTTGCCGCTGGCCGAGGCGGCCGCCGCCGCGTTCCCCCGGTGGGACGTGGACCAGCGGCAGGCCACCCTGCTGGGCAACGGCGCCAGGATCGCGACCCCCGAGCTGCCCCCGGGACCGGTCGCGGTCTTCGACCCGGACGGCCGTTTCCTGGCCCTGGTCGAGACCGACGGGGAGCGCAGCAGAAGCCTCGCGGTCTTCGTCTGACGCCCCGCTCCGGGGCCCGGGCGGACGGGGTGAGGCGGACGTCCCCCGCAACAACGGTCCGGGTACCGTGGACAGGCAGGACACACAAGAGGCGGCGAGGAGCGAAACGGTGCAGCGCTGGCGTGACATGGCGGATGTCCCCGGGGACTGGGGGCGCAGCGTCGTCACCATCGGTTCGTACGACGGTGTGCACCGAGGACATCAGTTGATCATCGGACAGGCGGTGGAACAGGCCCGGAAGTTGGGGCTGCCCAACGTGGTCGTGACGTTCAGCCCGCACCCCAAGGAAGTCACCCGGCCCGGCACCCATCCGCCGCTGCTCGCCCCGCACGACCGGCGCGCCGAGCTGATGGCGGGGCTCGGCGTTGACGCGGTGCTGGTGCTCCCGTTCACCAAGGAGTTCTCCCAGCTGTCGCCCGCCGAGTTCGTGGTGAAGGTGCTGGTGGAGCGGCTGCGGGCACGGCTGGTCGTCGAGGGGCCCAACTTCCGTTTCGGCCATCGTGCCGCCGGCACCGTGGACACCCTCGCGGAGCTGGGGGAGACCTATGGCTTCGAGGTGCAGGTCGTCGACCTCTTCGCCCGTGGCTCGGCCGGCGGCGGCGAGCCGTTCTCCTCCTCCCTCGCCCGGCGGTTGATCGCCGAGGGCGAGGTGGCCAGCGCGGCCGAGGTGCTCGGCCGCCCGCACCGGGTCGAGGGCGAGGTGGTGCACGGCGCCCGGCGCGGCCGTGACCTGGGCATCCCCACCGCCAACCTGGACCTGGTACCGCATTCGGCCGTGCCGGCCGACGGGGTCTACGCGGGCTGGCTGCTGGCCGACGGCGAACGGCTGCCGGCCGCCGTCTCCGTCGGCACCAACCCGCACTTCCACGGCACCGCCCGCACCGTCGAGGCCTATGCGCTGGACCGCACCGACCTGGAGCTGTACGGGCAGTGGGTGGCCGTGGAGTTCGGCGCCTTCGTGCGTGGCCAGGAGACCTTCGACTCGCTGGATGCCTTTCTGGCGCAGATCCACCAGGACATCGAGCGGGTGCGCGTGCTGACCCGCGCCGACTGAACCCGCAGGCCCGGCCGGCGCGGAGCGCGCGCCGTCAGTTGCCCGGCGGCTGCGGCGGATTCCACCCGCCCGGCTGTTGTTGCGGCTGCTGTGGCTGTTGCTGGGGGAAGCCGTAGCCCGGCTGCTGCTGATGCGGTTGCGGATAGCCGTAGCCCGGCTGCTGCCCCGGCTGCGGATAGCCGTAGCCGGCCTGGTGCGGCGGCGGGTGCTGACCCGGCAACGGGGGAGCGGCCAACGGCGGCATGCTGCCGTCCGGCGTCCACAGCCCCTGCTCCTGCTGCATCCGGGCGAAGTCCTCCGTGATCAACGCGGCCAGGTCGAAGTAGGCCTGCCGGGTCTTGGGCCGCATCAGATCCAGATCCAGCTCGGCGCCCGCCGCCAGATGCTCGTCGAACGGGGCCACCACCACGCCCCGGCAACGGGTCTGGAAGTGCGCCACGATGTCCTCGACCTTGACCAGCCGGCCCGTCTCCCTGACTCCGGAGATCACGGTGACGCTGCGCCGCACCAGATCCCCGTAGCCGTGCGCGGCCAGCCAGTCGAGGGTGGTGCTGGCGCTGCTGGCGCCGTCGACCGAGGGGGTGGAGACGATGATCAGCTGGTGCGCCAGATCCAGCACCCCGCGCATCGCGCTGTAGAGCAGCCCGGTGCCGGAGTCCGTGAGGATCAGCGGATACTGCTGCCCCAGCACGTCGATGACGCGGCGGTAGTCCTCGTCGTTGAACGTGGTGGAGACCGCCGGATCCACGTCGTTGGCGAGGATCTCCAGGCCCGAGGGCGCCTGCGAGGTGAAGCGGCGGATGTCCATGTAGTTGTTGAGATGAGGCAGGGCCGCCACCAGATCGCGGATGGTGGCGCCCGTCTCGCGTCGCACCCGGCGGCCCAGCGTGCCGGCGTCCGGGTTGGCGTCGATCGCGATGACCTTGTCCTGCCGTTCGCTGGCGAGCGTCGCGCCCAGCGCCGTGGTGGTCGTGGTCTTGCCGACGCCGCCCTTGAGGCTGATCACCGCGATCCGGTAGCACGACAGCACCGGGGTCCTGATGATGTTCAGCTTGCGCTGCCGCTCGGCCTCGGCCGCCTTGCCACCGATCCTGAACCGCGAACCCGGCTTGGAGGCCGGCTGGGAACGCTGCTTGTTGTTGCGCTTGTTTTGGATCAGCCGGTCGGACGACAGCTCGACGGAGGCGGTGTAGCCCAGCGCGCCGGGCTGCACCTGGTTCGGGTACTGCTCGGGGCCGGCCCCCGGGAACGGCTGCTGCCCGGGCGGCAACGCGGCCGGGGCGTGGCCCTGTTGCTGCCCCTGGGCCGCGGGCTGGCCCGGGTAGGGGCCCTGCCCCGGCGGCTGTCCCGGGTACTGCCCCGGGTAGGGCTGTTGCGGCTGGGGCCCGGGATAGCCCGGCTGGGCTGGCTGCCCTGGGCCGCCCGGCTGCTGCTGCGCTGGCGGGAGGGCCGGCTGGCCGCCCGGCTGGGGGCCGCCCGGGTAGGCGGGCGCGCCGGGCTGGCCGGCGTGCGGCTGCGGCGCGGCGGGCGGGGTCGGCTGGTTGGGGGCGGCCGGATGCGGCGGCTGCGCCTGCCCCGGCTGGCCGGGGGGCGTGCCCCAACCACCGGGCGCGAGCGGCGGGTTGCCGCCCGGGCGCTGCCCCGGCTGGTCGCCGCCTGGCGCGGGCGGCGCGCCCCAGGGCGCCAGCTCCGAGCCCGGCTGCTTCGGCGGCTCGGCCGGGCCGCCGCCCGGCGCGTCGGCGCCGGACTGCGCCAGCGCCGGCCAGCTGCCGATCGCGGTGGGCGGCTGCGCCACCAGCCCGCCTGAGGTGGGGTCGGGCGGCGTCGGCCAGCCGTCGGCCGCGCTCGGCACCCGGGGCGCCGGCTCGGCGGGCCCGCCGGTCGGCGGCTTCGGCTGCGCCCAGGGGTCGGGGGTGTTACCGGTGGCGCCGCCCGGGTTCGACGGGGCGGGGAACGGGGAGGCGGGCGCGCCGCCCTGCCAGGCGTCCCCATGCGATGCCGGCTTCTGGTTGTCCTGGCGGTCCTGTCCCGGGGGCTTGGGCGGCAGCGGCACCGGCATACCCAGGGGCGGCGAGCTGGGGCCCGAATCCTCGGGCGTCTTCCCGGCGTTCAACGGGGGCTCCTCCGGCGGCTTGGTGAACTCCACCTCGATGTCCGGCGGTTCGGACGAACCACCGGTGGGCCTGCCCTCCGCGCCGCCGCCCGGTACGGGCGACGGCGGCGGAGGCGAGTCGGGGGTCGGCGGTCTGAGCTGGAAGTCCGGAGGCAGCGGCGGCAGCCCGCCGGGCAGCCCGCCGGAAGGAGACGGCGGGGCCGGCCGGCCCGTGACGGGCGGCCGTTCGGGCGCCGGCGGCGAGGCGGGCGCCGGCTCCTCGTCCCTCCGCTGCCCGGGGGGCGAAGCGGAATCGCCGAGGGCCTTGCGGATGGCGGCGGCCGAGATCTGCATCGTGGCCCCGCTCTCCACATCCTCCGCGCCCTCGTCGGCCGGCTCCTCGCTCCGCGCCGTGGCCGGCGCGGCGGGAGCCGGCGGCGGTCCGGGGAAGGCGGGGGACCCGACCGGCTCGGGACCGCCGGCGGAGGCGGCCGGCGCCGGGGACGAGCCGCCGGCACCGGCGTCGGGGGCGGACGCATCGCCCGCGCGCGCCCCGGCGTTCCCCTGACTCGCGCCGCCTCCCGCGTACCAGGCGGGCGGGGTGTAGTCGATGGTGAACTGCCCGGTGTGCTCGGACTCCTCCTCAAGGAGTTCGTCATCGGGCTGTTCGGCGCCTGGGGTCTCCTCCCCGGGCTTGCGAACCTGGTCCCGATCGCTGTTCACGACGCCTCCCGCTACTGTGTTGCCGCTCTGCTCCCCACCCATGGGGCCACTATGCGGAGGACGGGCCGAAACTCCCCCGCGGTTCCGCCGGACGCCGGTCCTGGAGCGGTGTCCCACGCCGTTCCACGGCGCCCACCCTCACCCTAATCGTCCCGGTCCAACTCCCCTAGTCCTCCCCTGCCCCGCCGGCGCCCCGGTGGGTGGGGAAAGCATCCCCGGGCGGCCAAGGCGAAATGCGGATGCGCGAGTTGAGGGGCCCGTGGCACAGTCCCCCGCATGTCCGCACCCTGGCTGCTCGACGAGCTGACCCATGCAGGCCCCGAACATCTCGACGAGGAGTTCGTCGCCAACTTCGACCGGAAGCAGGGCTTCCCCGACCCGGGCGACGACATCGAGGCGCTGCGCCGGCACGGCGTCGAGACCACCGGGACGGTGCTCGACCTGGGCGCGGGCACCGGACGGTTCACGTTCGCGGCCGCGGCCGTCTTCCGCCGGGTGATCGCGGTCGACATCTCGCCGGCGATGGTCCGCGCGCTGTCGCGCCGTGCCGAGGAGGGGGAGTTCGACGGAGTCGACGTGGTACGCGCCGGCTTCCTCAGCTACGGCCACGAGGGAGGGGCGCCGGACGCGATCCACACCCGGCACGCGCTGCACCAGCTGCCCGACTTCTGGAAGACGATCGCCCTGCGGCGGATGGCCGAACTGCTGCGCCCCGGCGGGGTGCTGCGCGTCCGCGACCTGGTCTACGACTTCGCTCCGGCGGAGGCCGACACGGTCTTCGCCGACTGGCTGGCCGGCGCCTCCGACGACGCCCACCTGGGATACACCGCCGAGGACTACGCCGAGCACATCCGCACCGAACACAGCACCTACCGTTGGCTTTTCGAACCGATGCTGGACGCCGCCGGGTTCGAGATCGCGGAGGCCCACTACGAGGGCCGGCTCTTCGGCACCTACACCTGCGTCAGGCGCTGACCGGCCGGGCGGCCGAGCCACCGCGCGCCGGCCGCACCGTCAGTCGATGTCGAACTCGCCGTCCCTGGCGCCGAGCACGAACGCCTCCCATTCGGCGGCGGTGAAGCGGAGCACCGTGTCGGGGTCCTTGGAGTTGCGCATCCCCACGCCGCCGCCCGGCAGATAGGCGATCTCCACCTTCTCGTCCTCGGGCCCCCCGGGGGCGCTGAGCCATTCGACCCCCGAGATGTCGAGCGCGTACAACTCGTTCTTCTCGCGCTCCTTGCGCGCGGCGATCTCTTCCGGCGTCTCGGTCGCGGCCATTCAGGCAACTCCCCACTTCTACACGCGTATGCACGCGGGCGTCTGGCGATCGGCCTCGCGCCGAACCCGTAGGTGATCGTAACGCAGCGCACTGTCACGCACCCGGGGATCGCAAGGGCGGCAACCCGCCCGCACGGCGGGCCGTTGCCGCGAGGATCCGAACGACGTATCTAGATGGCCGGCAGATACCAGTCGGCGCCCAGCACCAGTACGAAGCCGGTGACCAGCACGGCCATGCCCAGCCTGGTGCGCCCTCGGCGGCTCATCTCGATCACGGCGCCGCTGAGGACGAACGCGGCGCCGTAGAGCCCTATGGACTGCAGGGACGAACCGTCGCCCAGCCGCACGACCAGCACGATCGCCATCGCGACCATCGCCACCCCGGCGATGGCCATCCGCAACCGGCGGGCCTGTCTGGGCGTGAGCCCCTGCCGTGTCCCCTGCTGTGTCGAAGTCACCCGAGCAGCATAAGCCGTGTCCATCCGGCACCGAATGGGCAGCAACGGGGAGCCCGCGCCTCCCAGTTGCCGGTACGCGAGCCCCGGCGCGGCAGCCGTCGCACGCGCTCGCCGGCGGCCCCGACGCCCAGGGGCGCACGCCGGCGGGCCCACCCGCGCGCGCCGGCGCGGGTATGATCATCACGTCGAGTTCGCGCATCGGCGCCCAGCCACCGCGCACACCCGTGGCGGAGACCCGCACCGGACCCGCACGGGACGCACACCGGCTCCCCGTCGCCCCGGCGTTTCCCCGGTGTCGCGGGAGCCGCCCCCCGCCGAAGCCCGGCCGGGCGGACGGGCGCCGAGGGTGCCCGAGTGTGCTCAGCGTGCCAACCTGTTGTAGCCTGCTTAGCGGCCGTTTGCGTACGCGCCCCCGGATTCTTTCTGGAGGAAGCGCTCAGCGGACCCCGCCTCCCGAGTTACGGAAGCTTCCCTGTGGTTCAGACCAGGGAACACTCGGTGGCTAGTGATCAACCACCCCGAGGAGTACGTGTGTCGTCTCTTGACGCCGCCACGAAGCAGAAGATCATCGCCGAGTTCGCCACCAAGGAGGGCGACACCGGCTCCCCCGAGGTCCAGGTCGCGCTGCTGTCCCGGCGCATCTCCGACCTCACCGAGCACCTGAAGGTGCACAAGCACGACCACCACTCCCGCCGCGGTCTGCTGCTGCTGGTCGGCCAGCGCCGCCGCCTGCTGCAGTACCTGGCGGGCAAGGACATCCAGCGCTTCCGTGCGCTGGTGGAGCGGCTCGGCATCCGTCGCGGCGCGGCGGGCGCGAGGTAAGACGCCCCAGAGGGAGCGGTCACCCACGCGGGGCCGCTCCCTTCGCCGTATCCGGGCTTCCCCCGGAAACGGCCGAGAAGAGGCTGGGCAACGGTCGGCTTTGTAGGCTGGTGCCCAGCGGACCACAAGCAGCACGAAGCACCACGTACGTATCAGGCGGAGCGCCTTCATACCGCCGCCGGTCTTCGGTAGTGGCCCCCGGGCGGTGTCCCGGGAGCTTCGATCGATGGCCGGCCAGTCGGGAGGTGCTCCACCCGCCCGCTCCGCCGACGAAGGCGGGAGCGGAGAAGAGGAGATTCAACAAGGTGGAGAACGAGACTCACTACGCCGAAGCCGTGATCGACAACGGCACCTTCGGCACCCGCACCATCCGCTTCGAGACGGGCCGGCTGGCCAGGCAGGCCGCCGGCTCCGCCGTCGCCTACCTGGACGACGACACCATGGTCCTCTCCGCGACCACGGCCTCGAAGAACCCCAAGGACCAGCTGGACTTCTTCCCCCTCACCGTCGACGTCGAGGAGCGGATGTACGCCGCGGGCAAGATCCCCGGCTCGTTCTTCCGTCGCGAGGGCCGCCCGTCCGAGGACGCCATCCTCACCTGCCGGCTGATCGACCGGCCGCTGCGCCCGTCGTTCCGCAAGGGCCTGCGCAACGAGATCCAGATCGTCGAGACGATCATGGCGCTCAACCCCGACCACCTCTACGACGTGGTCGCCATCAACGCCGCCTCCTGCTCCACCCAGCTCGCCGGGCTGCCGTTCTCCGGCCCCATCGGCGGCACCCGGGTGGCGCTGATCCGCGGCCAGTGGGTGGCCTTCCCCACGCACTCCGAGCTGGAGGACGCCGTCTTCGACATGGTCGTGGCCGGCCGGGTGCTGCCCGACGGCGATGTCGCGATCATGATGGTCGAGGCCGAGGCCACCGAGAAGACCATCGAGCTGGTCAAGGGCGGTGCCCAGGCCCCCACCGAGGAGGTCGTCGCGGCCGGCCTGGACGCGGCCAAGCCGTTCATCAAGGTCCTCTGCCGCGCCCAGTCGGATCTGGCGGCCAAGGCCGCCAAGCCCACCGGCGAGTTCCCGATCTTCCTGGACTACCAGGACGACGTGTTCGAGGCGCTGAGCAACGCCGTCCGCGACGAGCTGGCCCGGGCGCTGACCATCGCCGGCAAGCAGGAGCGCGAGGCCGAGCTGGACCGGCTCAAGGCGGTCGCCGCCGAGAAGCTGCTCTCCCAGTTCGAGGGCCGGGAGAAGGAGATCTCCGCCGCCTACCGCTCGCTGACCAAGCAGGTCGTACGGGAGCGCGTGATCCGCGACAAGGTCCGCATCGACGGCCGCGGCGTCACCGACATCCGCACCCTGGCCGCCGAGGTCGAGGCGATCCCGCGGGTGCACGGCTCGGCGCTCTTCGAGCGGGGCGAGACGCAGATCCTCGGCGTCACCACGCTGAACATGCTGCGCATGGAGCAGCAGCTGGACACCCTCTCGCCGGTGACCCGCAAGCGTTACATGCACAACTACAACTTCCCGCCCTACTCCACCGGTGAGACCGGTCGGGTCGGCTCGCCCAAGCGGCGTGAGATCGGCCATGGCGCGCTGGCCGAGCGCGCGCTGGTCCCGGTGCTGCCCACCCGCGAGGAGTTCCCCTACGCCATCCGGCAGGTCTCCGAGGCGCTGGGCTCCAACGGCTCCACGTCGATGGGCTCGGTCTGCGCCTCCACCATGTCGCTGCTGAACGCGGGTGTCCCGCTGAAGGCGCCGGTCGCCGGCATCGCCATGGGCCTGATCTCCCAGGAGATCGAGGGCGAGACGCACTATGTGACGCTGACCGACATCCTCGGCGCCGAGGACGCGTTCGGCGACATGGACTTCAAGGTGGCCGGCACCAAGCAGTTCGTCACCGCGCTCCAGCTGGACACCAAGCTCGACGGCATCCCGGCCTCGGTGCTGGCCGCCGCGCTCAAGCAGGCGCGGGACGCCCGGCTGCACATCCTGGACGTGATGAGCGAGGCCATCGACGTCCCGGACGAGATGTCCCCCAACGCCCCCAGGATCATCACCGTGAAGATCCCGGTGGACAAGATCGGCGAGGTCATCGGCCCCAAGGGCAAGATGATCAACCAGATCCAGGAGGACACCGGCGCCGACATCACCATCGAGGACGACGGCACCATCTACATCGGTGCCGCCGACGGCCCCGCCGCCGAGGCCGCCCGCACCACGATCAACGGCATCGCCAACCCGACGATGCCCGAGGTCGGTGAGCGGTACCTGGGCACCGTGGTCAAGACCACCACCTTCGGCGCCTTCGTCTCGCTCCTGCCGGGCAAGGACGGTCTGCTGCACATCTCGCAGATCCGCAAGCTCGCCGGCGGCAAGCGGGTGGAGAACGTCGACGACGTGCTCGGTGTCGGCCAGAAGGTCCAGGTCGAGATCGCCGAGATCGACCAGCGCGGCAAGCTGTCGCTGATCCCCGTCCTCGACGAGGCCGAGGGCTCGGACGGCGACGCCGACAACGAGAAGGACGCCACCGAGAAGTGACCCGTTCACCTCGTCACGCGACGGCCCGCCCCACCGCCACGGTGGGGCGGGCCGTGCCCCGTCCGCGTCGCTCCCGCCCCACCCTGCCGCACGGTGTCGGCGGCGCCGGCACGGTGCGCAAGACGGTGCTGCCCGGTGGCCTGCGGGTGGTCACCGAGGCGGTCCCCTCCGTCCGTTCCGCCTCCTTCGGGATCTGGGCCGCCGTCGGCTCCAGGGACGAGACCCCGGAGCTGAACGGCGCCACCCACTATCTGGAACACCTGCTCTTCAAGGGCACGACCACGCGCAGCGCGCTGGAGATCTCCTCGGTGATCGAGGAGGTGGGCGGCGAGATGAACGCCTTCACCACCAAGGAGTTCACCTGCTACTACGCGCGGGTGCTGGACACCGACCTGCCGTTGGCCATCGATGTCGTCTGCGACATGCTCACCGACTCGCTGATCGCGCCGGAGGAGGTGGAGGCCGAGCGCGGGGTCATCCTCGAGGAGATCGCGATGACCGACGACGATCCGAGCGACGGCGTGCACGACCTCTTCGCGCACACCCTGCTGGGCGACAGCCCGCTCGGCCGCCCGGTCCTCGGCACCGTGGAGACGGTCAACGGACTCAGCAGGGACGGCATCGCCGACTTCTACCGCGCCCACTACGACCCGACCCGGCTGGTGGTCACCGCCGCCGGCAACGTGGACCACGAGACGGTGGTCGAGCGGGTGCGGAAGGCGTTCGAACGGGGCGGAGCCCTGTCGGGCGCCGCCTCGGCCGAGCCGGCCGCGCCGCGCTCGGGTCGCCACGGCATCACCACGGCCGGCCGGCTCGACATCGTCGACCGGCGCACCGAACAGGTCCATCTGGTGCTCGGCATGCCGGGCGTCTCCCGGCACGACGAGCGCCGCTGGGCCCTGTCGGTGCTCTCCACCGCCCTGGGCGGCGGCATGAGTTCGCGGCTCTTCCAGGAGATCCGCGAGAAGCGCGGCCTCGCCTACAGCGTCTACAGCCACACCTCCGGCTATGCCGACTGCGGACTCTTCGGCATCTACGCCGGCTGCCGGCCGGCCCAGGTCGGAGACGTGCTGGCGCTCTGCCGCGAGCAGCTGACGGAGATCGCCCGGCACGGCATCGACGAGGACGAGACCCGTCGGGCGATCGGCCAGCTGGCCGGCTCCACGGTGCTGGGCCTTGAGGACACCGGCTCGCTGATGCACCGGCTGGGGAAGAGCGAGATCTGCTGGGGCGAACAGCTCTCGGTGGACGATCTGCTGACCCGGATCGCCGCCGTCACCCCGGACGACGTACGCGCGGTGGCAGCCGAGGTGCTGGGGCAGCAGCCCTCGCTCTCCGTCATCGGCCGCCTCACCGACCGCCAGGCCGCCAGGCTGCCGGCCGCCGTGGCCGTCTGACCCGGAGCCGGTCGCCGGCCCGGGAGCAACCGAAGAGAACGAGAGGCCAGAGACGATGGGCAAGCTGCGGGTCGCCGTGATCGGCGCCCAGGGACGAATGGGCACCGAGGCCGTACGTGCGGTGTCGGATGCCCCGGACCTGGAGCTGGTCGCCGCGCTGGGCCGGGACGACCGGCTGGAGACCCTGACCGAGGCCGGCGCCGAGGTGGCCGTCGAACTGACCCACCCGGAGGCGGTGCTGGAGAACCTGGAGTTCTGCGTCCGGCACGGCATCCACGGCGTGGTCGGCACCTCGGGCTGGAACGACGAGCGGCTTGCCACGGTCCGCGGCTGGCTGGCCGACTCCCCGGCCACGGGTGTGCTGATCGCGCCGAACTTCGGCATCGGCGCGGTGCTCAGCATGCGGTTCGCCCAGCAGGCGGCCCGCTTCTTCGAGTCGGTGGAGATCGTCGAGTCCCACCATCCGGGCAAGGCCGACGCGCCCAGCGGCACGGCGGTGCGCACGGCCGAGCTGGTCGGTGAGGCCCGCCGCGCGGCGGGCCTCACCGACCAGCCGGACGCCACCAGCACCGCGCTGGACGGCGCGCGCGGCGCGACGGTCGACGGCGTCCCGGTGCACTCGGTGCGACTGCGCGGACTGGTCGCCCACCAGGAGGTGGTCTTCGGGGACGCCGGGGAGGTGCTCACCATCCGGCACGACTCGATGAACCGGGCCTCGTTCATGCCGGGCGTGCTGCTGGGCGTCCGCCGAGTGGCCCAGGCCCCCGGGCTGACCCTGGGGCTGGAGCACTTCCTGGACCTGGACGGCTAGCCATGGCGGCCAAGGCGGGCTACTTCCTGGTCAGCGCCCTGCTGATCGGCTACTTCGGGTTGACCGGGCACCGCGCCGTGCTGCTGCTGCGCGAAGGCACCTGGCCGACGGTGACGCTGGGCCTCGCCGTCCTCGTCCTGCCGCTGATCGGCGGCTGGTTCCTCTGGCGCAGCCTCCACTTCGTGCTGCGCGCCAACCGGCTGAGCCGGGAGCTGGACGCGGAGGGCGGGCTGCCGGTCGACGATCTGCCCCGCACGCCCGGCGGCAGGATCGACCGGGCGGCGGCCGACGCGGCCTTCGCCGAGCGGCGGGCCGAGGTGGAGGCAGGCCCGGGGGACTGGCGCTGCTGGTTCCGGCTGGCGCTGGCCTACCACGACGCCGGGGACACCCCCAGGGCCCGCCGGACCATGACCCGCGCCATCGCCCTGCACGCCGGGCGCACGCCGCCGCGCGCGAAGCGCGTCGCCGGCGCGACCGAACGCGGCTGACCGGGACGGGCCGCTGCTTCCCGGCGGATGCCGGAACGTTTCGGCTGGGAGCCCGTCAGCCGACGGTTCAGCGGTACTCGTCGGCCCAGGCCTCCAGCACGTCCGCGGCGCGCTCGAAGGCCTCGGGCCGGGTCAGGAAGTCGGCGTTGTGGTCCGTCAACAACGTGCGCAGCGGTCCACCCCTGCGTCGTTCGACCTCCACCGCCTGACCCTGCACGCTGCGGGGCAGCCCCAGCCACTTCACCGGCTGCTGCACCGTGCGCACGGCGGTCACCTCGCGCCAGCGCAGCGTCCGGGTGGTGAACATGCCCACCCGGCGCACTCCCCGGGAGCTGACCCAGATCCCGATCCGCAGCAGCCGGAGCGCGAAGACGATCCCCAGCAGCGCGATCACCGCGGTGGCCAGCGCTCCCCTGGGGGTTCCGGCAACCGCGATGATCACCGCGGAGATCAGCACATAGGCGGCGAGCAACAGGGCGATGGCGGCACCACCCACCCGCCAGGGACCCGGCCGGTAGGGGCGCCTCCAGTAGTCCTGCTGCCCGTGGGGCAGGGGCGATTCAGTGGCATCGGCCTGTGCGTCGTGCTCGGCCGAGAGAAAAGTCAGGGGCACGGCTGGTCCTCGTTCGTATCACAAGCGCATCACAGTGGAGATGATGAAGTGCTGCGAACGGTGAGGCTATCGCGCTCAGCGGGTCTCGGCCGCCTCCGGCGCCTCCGGTATCCCACGATCCCGCGTGTCCAGCGCGGGCGTGGCCAGGAGCAAGGCTCCCACCAGGCCCGATATCACCACAAGGGCGACCAGGACACTGCCGACCAGCCGCACGCCCGAGGGGCGACGCCGCGTCGGGGCGGGCAGCATCCCGTAGTCGTCATGCCAGGGACCGCCCTGAACGTACGAGCCCATGGACTCCGGTGCGTCTGACATCGCGCTGCTCCCTTCCCCTGATTGGCCTAGAAACAAAAATATCAGGCGAAGAGTCCGACTCGGCATTCTGAGTCCGTTATGTCATCGATCTCAGGGGGTTGTCAGTGGTCCCCCTTAGGGTGGGGTCGCCCCACTCGCACGGCCCCCGGAAGGACCCCAAGCAGATGCCCGAGACACCCAGTTTTCGCAGCGACATGACCGTGGAGCTGGTCAAACACGCGGCCTCGGACACGGACGTGCTGCTGGCGGCGCGCGTCTCCACGCTGGGGGAGCGGTCCCTCGACGAGATCGGGAAGGACCCCGAGCGCTCCAAGGGGTTGATCAACTACCTGCTGCGGGACCGCCATGGCAGCCCGTTCGAACACAACTCGATGACCTTCTTCATCAGCGCCCCGATCTTTGTCTTCCGGGAGTTCCACCGCCACCGCGTCGGCTGGTCCTACAACGAGGAGAGCGGCCGCTACCGCCAGCTCGCCCCCGTGTTCTATGTGCCGGACGAGGAGCGCCGGCTGGTCCAGCGGGGCCGCCCGGGGAAGTACGAGTTCGTTCCCGGCTCGCCCGAGCAGCACGCGCTGGTCGGCAAGACGCTGGAGGATTCGTACCGCCACTCCTACGCCGCCTACCAGGAGCTGCTGGAGGCCGGGGTGGCCCGCGAGGTGGCCAGGGCGGCCCTTCCCGTCGGCCTCTTCTCCACGATGTACGCCACCTGCAACGCCCGCTCCCTGATGCACTTCCTCGGCCTGCGCACCAAGGACGAGCGGGCCCGCACCCCGTCCTTCCCGCAGCGGGAGATCGAGATGGTGGCCGAGCTGATGGAGGCGGAGTGGGCCCGGCTGATGCCGTTGACCTACGAGGCGTTCAACGCCAACGGCCGAGTGGCGCCCTGAGGCCGCCGCCGGCCGGCGGGCGGGCAGTCGAGGTGTCCGTATTGCGACATTTCGCGAAGTTCATCTAGGGTGATTGAACGGACCCGGCGCTGTTTGAACCCCCGAGCAGACAGTGCCGGGTTCCACAGGTTGACCCGCCCCGATGGGCCACCGCACGCTGAGCTACGAGTAGCGTGGAACCTATGGCTCCGACCTCCACACCGCAGATCCCCTTCGGGCGGATTCTGACCGCCATGGTCTCCCCTTTCACGGGAGACGGATCGCTCGACCTCGACGGCGCCCAGCGCCTCGCCGTCCACCTCGTGGACGCGGGCAACGACGGGCTGATCGTCAACGGCACCACGGGTGAGTCCCCCACCACCAGCGACGAGGAGAAATCCGCGCTGGTGCGGGCCGTGGTCGAGGCCGTCGGCGATCGCGCCCATGTGGTGGCCGGAGTCGGCACCAACGACACCAGGCACAGCGTGGAGCTGGCCCGCGCCGCGGCACAGGCCGGCGCCCACGGGCTGCTCACGGTGACCCCGTACTACAACAAGCCCCCGCAGGAGGGCTTGTACCAGCACTTCACCGCCGTCGCCGACGCCACCGAACTGCCCGTGATGCTCTACGACATCCCCGGCCGCAGCGGTGTGCCGATCGACACGGAGACGATGGTCCGTCTCGCCGAACACCCCAGGATCGTGGCCAACAAGGACGCCAAGGGCGATCTGGGCCGCGCCAGCTGGGCCATCGCCACCACCGGCCTCGCCTGGTACTCGGGCGACGACATGCTCAACCTGCCCCTCCTGTCCGTGGGAGCGGTGGGCCTGGTCTCCGTCGTGGGCCATGTGGTGACCCCCGAGCTGCGCGCGCTGGTCGAGGCGTACACCGGGGGAGACGTGGCCAAGGCCACGGAGATCCACCAGCGGCTGCTGCCGGTCTTCACCGGCATGTTCCGCACCCAGGGCGTGATCACCTCCAAGGCGGCCCTCACCCTGCTCGAACTGCCGGGCGGCCCCCTGCGGCTGCCCCTGGTGGGGCTCACCACCCAGGAGACGGAGCAGCTGCGCAGGGATCTGACCGCCGGCGGGGTACAGCTCTAGAACACGGACATGACAGACGTCGCGCATCGCCGCGCACATTGGTGATAACTGAATACCGATCCATGCACACAGTCACGCGCGCCAGGGACCCCCATCACCGGGTCATGGCGCGCGTGGTCAGGAGAGTCTCTTGAGTCATCCCCATCCAGAACTCGGCCCGCCGCCGAAGCTTCCTGAGGGTGGCCTCCGCGTTACCCCGCTCGGCGGTCTCGGCGAGATCGGCCGCAACATGACCGTCCTCGAATACGGCGGACGGCTGCTCATCGTCGACTGCGGCGTGCTCTTCCCCGAGGAGGAGCAGCCCGGCATCGACCTGATTCTGCCGGACTTCAGCTCGATCCGGGACCGCCTCGACGACATCGAGGGAATCGTGCTCACCCATGGGCACGAGGACCACATCGGCGGCGTCCCCTATCTGCTGCGCGAGAAGGCGGACATTCCGCTGATCGGCTCCAAGCTGACCCTCGCGCTGCTGGAGGCCAAGCTCCAGGAACACCGCATCCGCCCCTACACCCTCCAGGTGGTGGAGGGGCACCGCGAACGCATCGGCCCGTTCGACTGCGAGTTCGTGTCGGTCAACCACTCCATCCCCGACGCCCTCGCGGTCGCCGTGCGCACCCCGGCCGGCATGGTCGTGCACACCGGCGACTTCAAGATGGACCAGCTCCCCCTCGACGGTCGCCTCACCGACCTGCGCGCCTTCGCCAGGCTGGGCGAGGAGGGCATCGATCTGCTGCTCTCCGACTCCACCAACGCGGAGGTGCCCGGCTTCGTCGCGCCCGAACGGGAGATCTCCGGAGTGCTCCGGCAGGTCTTCGCCCGGGCCGACAAGCGCATCATCGTGGCCAGCTTCGCCAGCCATGTGCACCGCATCCAGCAGATCGTGGACGCGGCGCACGAGCACGGCCGGCGGATCGCCTTCGTGGGCCGCTCCATGGTCCGCAACATGGGCATCGCCCGTGACCTCGGATACCTCAGGGTGCCGGCCGGCCTGGTGGTCGATGTGAAGGCCCTCGACGATCTCCCGGACAACGAGGTCGTGTTGGTCTGCACGGGCTCCCAGGGCGAGCCGATGGCGGCCCTCTCCCGGATGGCCAACCGGGACCACCAGATCAGGATCGTCGAGGGGGACACCGTCATCCTGGCGTCCTCCCTGATCCCCGGCAACGAGAACGCGGTCTACCGGGTGATCAACGGGCTGACGCGGTGGGGCGCCAACGTGGTCCACAAGGGCAACGCCAAGGTCCATGTCTCCGGCCACGCCTCGGCCGGCGAACTCCTGTACTTCTACAACATCTGCCAGCCGAAGAACCTGATGCCGGTGCACGGCGAATGGCGACATCTGCGGGCCAACGCGGAGTTGGGCGCCATGACCGGTGTCCCCGCCGAGCGGATCGTGATCGCCGAGGACGGCGTGGTCGTCGACCTGGTCGACGGCAAGGCGAGGATCGTCGGCAAGGTCCAGGCGGGATACGTCTATGTGGACGGCCTGTCCGTCGGCGATGTCACCGAGTCCAGCCTGAAGGACCGTCGGATCCTCGGGGACGAGGGCTTCATCTCGGTGCTGGTGGTGGTGGACAGCAGTACCGGCAAGATCGTCAGCGGCCCCAGCATCCACTCGCGTGGCTCCGGCATCGAGGACAAGGACTTCGCCGCGGTGATCCCGAAGATCGACGAGGTCCTGGCCCGCTCGGCGCAGGACGGCGTCGTACAGGCCCACCAGCTGCAGCAGTTGGTCCGCCGCACGGTGGGCAAGTGGGTCTCCGACACCTACCGCAGGCGGCCGATGATCCTGCCCGTGGTCATGGAGGTCTAGCGGCCATCTGGCAGTGGAGCGCCAGGATTTGCATCTTGGCGCTCCACTCCAGTACGTTTACGTCACCGCCGCAAGGGGAACCCGGAGTAGCCCGCTACTCGGGACAAACCGCGCGTCGGGACATACCGAAGGGAAGCGCCCGGAGGGCCTTGGAAGAGGTTCGAAGGAAGCGTCCGTTCCTTGAGAACTCAACAGCGTGCCAAAAGTCAATGCCAGATTTTTGTTGTATTTTTGCGAGGATGTTCGAACATCCTTCGTGAGATGCCTTTTGTAGACATTCACGGAGAGTTTGATCCTGGCTCAGGACGAACGCTGGCGGCGTGCTTAACACATGCAAGTCGAACGATGAACCGGTTTCGGCCGGGGATTAGTGGCGAACGG
>NZ_BBOM01000003.1 GCF_000974485.1 Streptomyces sp. NBRC 109706
CCTGGTCGACCTTCACGATGACGCCGTCGACGATGTCGCCGTCGTTGAAGTACTTGATCGTCTCGTCGATCGCGGCGAGGAAGGCTTCCTCGGAACCGATGTCGTTGACCGCAACCTGCGGGGTGGTCGCGGTGGTCTCGGTGCTGCTCGTCATGTGGTAAAGGGCTCCGGTACGGACATATTGGTAGGCACTGCTACGCCGAAGACCCCTATCGCCACTGCCGCAGCCGGACAGCCTGAGAAGCGCGAATCCCGATCCCGAGGGATCTGACACGCGCCTCGCCAACCGAGGAGACATACAACAGTTACGAGCGCGACCTGCTCCGTCCGAGGCGCGCAAGCCCGCAGCGCGTCTTATAGCATACGGGGGCATCCGACCAGGGTCAATGCGCGGTTCGCCCCACGAGGCGCGCGGACGGGCCGAAACTCGTGCTTCCCCGCCCGTCTCGCTCGTGCGCGCCCCTCGTCGACGAGAGTGGCCGCCACGCCCTTCACCGGCGCGGCGGCCATCAATCATAGGGCGCGGCGTGTCCCGACGAGACCGCCGGGGTCGCTCTGTCCCGACCCCTCGGGGTTGTCCGGATCCA
>NZ_BBOM01000002.1 GCF_000974485.1 Streptomyces sp. NBRC 109706
CGCTGTTGTGGGTGTGGAACGTGGGTTGGTGAGGGGGAGGGTGTCGGGCACGTTGTTGGGTGTCTGAGGGCACGGCCGCTGTCATGGCGGGACGTTGTCTTCGGTATTCCAGTACCAGGACGGCCCCTCTTGCGGGGGGTTTGTTTTGGTGGACTGGTTGTTGGTTGAGAATTGCACAGTGGACGCGAGCATCTGTGGCCAAGTTATTAAGGGCGCACGGTGGATGCCTTGGCACCAGGAACCGATGAAGGACGTGGGAGGCCACGATAGGCCCCGGGGAGCTGTCAACCGAGCTGTGATCCGGGGGTGTCCGAATGGGGAAACCCGGCAGTCGTTATGGGCTGTCACCTACCGCTGAATGTATAGGCGGTGTGGAGGGAACGCGGGGAAGTGAAACATCTCAGTACCCGCAGGAAGAGAAAACAACAGTGATTCCGGGAGTAGTGGTGAGCGAAACCGGATGAGGCTAAACCGTTTGTGTGTGATACCCGGCAGGGGTTGCGCAGGCGGGGTTGTGGGAGCGTGCTTGATCGTTCTGCCGGACGGTCGGAGAGTAAGAAACCATTGTGGTAGTCGAAGGGCATGCGAAAGGCCTGGCGTAGAGGGTAAGACCCCCGTAGACGAAATCATGGTGGCTCTCTTGTGTGTTTCCCAAGTAGCACAGGGCCCGAGAAATCTTGTGTGAATCTGGCGGGACCACCCGTTAAGCCTAAATATTCCCTGGTGACCGATAGTGGATAGTACCGTGAGGGAATGGTGAAAAGTACCGCGGGAGCGGAGTGAAATAGTACCTGAAACCGTGTGCCTACAAGCCGTGGGAGCGTCGCACAGCAGGCTTGCTTGTTGT
>NZ_BBOM01000001.1 GCF_000974485.1 Streptomyces sp. NBRC 109706
GGGTCGGCCGGGTGCCGCGTTGGCGACGCTGCGTCGGGATCATGGTGATCACCGTCAGTTCGTCACCGCGATGGCGACGGCCTGGACGCATGGCGTTTCCGTCGACTGGACGAGCCTCTTCCCCGCGCGGACCCGCCGCGTCCCGCTTCCCACCTACCCCTTCCAACGCGAGCGCTACTGGCTCGACGATCTCCCGGACCGCTCCCGCACCGCCCGGCCGCCGCTGGCGATCGAGGCCACGCCGACACCCGACGCCGAAACGTCCACGCCTCCCGCCGCCGGCGTCGAGCCCCGCGACGTCCTACGACTGATCCAGGACCATGTCGCCGCCCTGCTCGGCCACGACAACACCGACGAGATCGACGCCCGCGAGACCTTCCACGATCTCGGCTTCGACTCGCACGCCTCCGTCGAACTGCGGACCCGCCTCGCCCGGGCACTCACCCTGCCGCTGCCCGTCTCGCTGCTGTTCGACCACCCGACACCGACCCGGCTCGCCGACTATCTGACAAGCCGGCTGCGGGGCGAAACCGGCCGCGCCGCGCCCGTCGCGCCGACCACGAGCGCCGACCCGGCCGAGCCGATCGCGATCGTCGCGATGAGCTGCCGCTACGCCGCCGGAATCGAAACACCGGAACAGCTGTGGCAGTTCCTGCTCGACGGCAACGACGCGATCGGCGGCTTCCCCACCGACCGAGGCTGGGACGCCGACGAGATCTACCGCGACGCCGCCCGCAACCCAGGCGGAACGCTGCGGCCCGCCGGCGCGTTCCTGGACGGCGCCGGCGATTTCGACGCCGCCTTTTTCGGTATCTCGCCACGCGAAGCCTTGGCCATGGACCCCCAGCAGCGGCTGCTCCTGGAGACCGCGTGGGAGGCCGTCGAACGCCTGGGCGTCGACCCCGACTCGCTGCGCGGCAGCAGGACCGGCGTGTTCGTCGGCGCCACGGCCCAGGACTACGGCCCGCAGATGCACCAGGCCCCACCGGACCTGGAAGGCCATCTGCTGACCGGCGGCACACCGAGCGTCGCCTCCGGCCGCATCGCCTACACGCTCGGCCTGGAAGGCCCCGCCCTCACCGTCGACACCGCCTGCTCGTCCTCGCTGGTGGCCCTCCACCTGGCGGCGCAGGCGTTGCGCGCCAACGAGTGCGAGCTGGCGCTGGCCGGCGGCGTCACCCTGATGGCGACCCCCGGCATGTTCACCGAGTTCAGCCGCCAGCAGGGCCTGGCCCCCGACGGACGCTGCAAGCCGTTCGCCTCGGCGGCCGACGGCACCGGCTGGGGGGAGGGCGTCGGCCTGCTGGTCCTCGAACGACTCTCGGACGCGCGCCGCCTCGGCCATGACATCCTCGCCGTCATCCGCGGCAGCGCCGTCAACCAGGACGGCGCCTCCAACAGCCTCAGCGCGCCGAACGGCCCCTCCCAGGAGCGCGTCATCCGCCAGGCGCTGGCCAACGCCCGGCTGACGAGCGGCGATGTGGACGCCGTCGAGGCCCATGGCACCGGCACCGCCCTCGGCGACCCGATCGAGGCACACGCCCTGCTGGCCACCTATGGCCAAGACCGCCCGGCCGACCGCCCGTTGCTCCTCGGCTCGGTGAAGTCCAACATCGGGCACACCCAGGCCGCCGCCGGCGTCGCCGGCGTCATCAAGATGGTGCTGGCCATGCGACACGGCCTGCTGCCCCGCACCCTGCACATCGACGAACCCACCCACCGGGTCGACTGGTCCGTCGGCGAGCTGCGGCTGCTGACCGAGGCGACGCCCTGGCCGGAGGCCGACCGGCCGCGCCGCGCCGCCGTCTCCTCGTTCGGCATCAGCGGCACCAACGCCCACATCATCCTCGAAGGCCACCCCGAGCCCGCCGTTCCGGAACCCGCCGATGAGCCGTCGGTT